>NZ_JARQZP010000010.1 GCF_029589055.1 Vibrio hannami | reverse complement strand
CCCTATATTCTCAAGCACTTGCGGCCTGCCAAAACACGATCAACGACCCCGACGCCTCCCAGACCGCCAAGTCAAACGCTATCAAGATGATGATGGACATACAGAAGGCGCAGGAGCGGCAAGAGGCTGGCAGGGTCATCGATCTTGACCGCTCGCAGATCACCCACGAGATCGCCAAGCTCCGCAAGATGCTGGGCGCAAAACTATCCTAAAAACGACATTCGGTCTCCCGAAACACGGGGCTGAGACCCCAAAACAGGCCAAATCATGTCGTTTTTAGACTATTTGCGACCTGATCGCATTTAAGGCCAGATTGGGCCGTTACCCTTGGCCATTGGTAACTGGATGCAGCCAAGGGCCTGATAACCCTGCATAAACCACCATAGACGCACCAGATAGGCTATCTGTAAGCTCGATCCCGACCATAGGGGTGGGGCATGACCCCAGCGCGTGAGTGTGTGTTTGTGAGCGTGGTGCGTGATGGGGCAGGGCCAGCGCGCAATGGGTGGGGGAGGCCGCCCCCACCCCACGAGGCGCCCGCTCGGAGCCGCCCGCATTCCTGTATTAGACCTCCCCCCAATTTTTGGATTTTCAAAACTGGTTCTGTTCTCCCCGTAACGTGTCTTTGTGTGTCATTTGGCTGGCATGGATGATTTCGTTTTTTGGCCATTGGTGCGTGGAGAGACGCTTTTCTTGAGGTTCGGTCTATTGGCGAGGACTTTGGGGATGCGACGTGTCGTGTTGTTGTTCCGTCTGGTTTGGGCGGTTCGTATGTGACGGCTGCGGTTGGCGACACTGTGACTGTGCGGTGTGTTGATACGACTGTTTTTCCTGTTGGGCATTGGGATCTTGAGGTTTGGGTTGATTGGCCTGACGGGGATGTTTTTGTCCGAGGTTTTGGTTCGTTTTCGTCTTTCTGTTGTTGATCCTGTTGGGGGGAGCGTGATGCCTACTGTTGAGGTTATTCGTCGTGGTGCGGATGGATTTAACGGGGTTGTTGGGGTTGTTTCTGTTTCTTCTGCCCAAGCGCTTTCGTCCACTGATAGCGGCAAGTTGTTTCGGTGTTTGGCCGGCGTGACGCTTACAGTTCCGTCTGGCGCATCGAATGGGTGGTCGATTTACGTCGATGCTGTTGGCGGTGCTGTTGTTCTGTCTGGCGGGATGTTGATTGATGGGGGTGCGAGCGCGGAGATCCCTGCTGGTGCTTTTTGTCAGGTCTACTGTGATGGGACGAGCCTGTTTGCTCGTTATTTGAGTGACGTTCCTGCTGTTGGCGTTTTGTCGCTTTGGGATGCCTTGTCCGGCGATCGGGTTGTGACGAACGATGACAATGGGAAGTCTTTTTCGTGCAGCTCTGATCTGGTTCTGACGCTTGGGATACGTCTCTCGGGCGCTTGAGTGCTTTGTGTATGCTCGCGGCGGGGATGTGACGCTTGATCCCTCTGGCGCCCAAACGATCAACGGGGCGCTCACTCAGGTTGTCCCTGATGGGTCATTTGCCCGAGTGCAGTCGGACGGCACAGCTTGGTACGCTGCTGTTGTGTATCCAACAACTGACTTTGGCGCGTCTATTCTTGGGGCGTCCACATCCGTCGCCGCCCTTGGCACGCTTCTGCCCGCGCCCCGAAACGGCGCCGCGACATTCTGGCGTCTGACATTGGGCGAAGCGTGTTCTTCTCGGCTGGCGGCCGCGACTGCGCTTCCTGCGGCTGCTACGGTCGCGGATGGGTTCTGGTGCGTGCTGCAAACGCGGAATGCGGCGTTGACCGTCACCACGAACGGCTCGGAGCAAATCAACTTCGCATCGAGCTACACGTTGCCCGCTTTTTCTGAGGTGCGCGTAATCCGGCAAGGGTCTGGCTGGCAGGCTCAACTGGGGCTTTCCGCAACGGGTCGTCTTGTGGCGCTTCTGACCGACAGTAAGGCGCAAGGCACGGCGGGGCAGTCGCGCACCGCGAACACGTGGACGACCCTGCGACCTCGGCACCATTGAAGTGAACGAAAACGCGGCAGTGTCTCTGGCGTCTAACGCCTTCACGCCTGCGATAAGCGGCTTTGTGAAAACCACAGTGCGGGGGCGGGATATTATCACATCGCGCCTCTGGTGCGTGACGGATAGCGCGGTCGCCACGGGTGCGTCCCTCCCGTTCATCCAAGGTGGTGGTGACAACAGCGCGAGTAGCGGTGTCTGGCAGGTGGAGGCGGGCAAAGAGTATCGCCTTGAGTTCATTGTGAACACGGCGCTCCCCCGCAGGCGATCAATATCTCTGGCGTTGAGGAAGTTTACGCTCTTGTGGAGGTCTACGCATGATGTGGGTGCAACTTGATGGAAACACGGTCACGGTTGTGAGCCGCGTTGAACCTTTGGATCTGACAGGCTGGACGCAAGTGGCGCTGGCCTATCCGGGCGACACTGTGAGTGATGGGGTGGTGACGCGAGGCACCACGCTCAGCCTTGCAGAGAAAAGGCAAATCGCCTTGAGGAATTGGCTGCATATCGGTTTGAGCGCGAAGAAGGCGGCATCACGTTCAATAGCCAGCCCCTTGCCACGGATCGCGTCACACAGGCCAAGATCACTGCTGCGTATGTCAAGGCGCAGGCAGATGCGACTTACACGATTGCGAGCTGGAAGTTCGCGCCCGGTGTGTTTGCGCCCCTCAATGCTGCCGCCATCACGGCTGCGGCCAACGCGATAGAAGCTCATATCCAAGCGTGCTTTTCGCGGGAGGCGGTGTTGAGCGCAAACATCATGGCAGCGGCAGATGACGGCGCGCTGGACGCGGTGGACATCACAACAGGGTGGTCAGACATGAACCTACAGGCATTTTTCAGCGCCCTTCGCCGGCGCGAAAGTGGCGTGTTCGGCACGTCTCTGACGCAGGCTCAGGTTGACGGGTGCGAGGGCATCATTGCGGAGTGCGTGGCGCAAGGCGCAGACCTCGGCCAAACCGCCTACATTCTTGCCACGGCATACGGAGAGACGGGCGGGAGAATGCAGCCTGTTGAGGAAAGCCTCTGGTATCGCGCGCCCCGGATCAAGCAGGTGTTCAGCAAGTCGCGCCGGCAAGGTTTGGCCCCCGAAGTTCTGGCCGGCAACCCACGACTTTTGGCGAACACTGTCTATGGCGGAGCATGGGGGCGCAAGAACCTCGGCAACACTGAGCCGGGTGATGGCTGGAAGTTCATCGGGCGCGGCATTGGGCAGATCACGGGCCGGCGCAACTACGCGAAATGGGGCGCACGTCTTGGCGTTGACCTTATCAAATTACCCGAAGCGATGATGCACCGCGAGCTTTCGACCAAGGCGCTAGTGCGCCCAATGCTGGAAGGGTGGGCCACGGGCCACAAGCTCTCTGACTTTGTAGACGGACCGCACCGTGACTACCACAAGGCACGGCGCGTCTGGAACGGCAACTTTGAGGCCGGTAAATACGCCGGCTACGCGGTGGCGTTTGAGCGCGCACTGGCGGAGGCCGGCTACGACCACAGAAAGCCCCCGCCACGCCCCTCCCGCCCGATGTGGAGCCAATCCCCCAGATCAAGACGAAACCCGCGCCACGGGGCTTCTGGGGACGCATGAAAGGATGGTTCTCATGATTGACTACGGACCTTGGGCGCGCATCGCCTTGCGCTACGTTGTGGGGGCGGGCGTGATCGGTTCTCCGCAGATTGGCGCGGCCCTTGCGCAAGATCCTGACCTTGTAATGGCTCTAAGCTTGGCAATTGGCGGCGTAGTAGAGGTGATCTACGTGCGGGCCAAAAAGAACGGCGGCAAGACGTGATAACCCGCTGGGCGCTCATTGCGGCTGGGGGAGTCGCCATACTCGCTCTGGTGGCCTACTCTGTGCAATCTCGGCAGCTTGCCAGTGTCCGGGCCGACAATGCCCGCCTAGAGCGCTCTGTGGGCGTCCTAGAGCGTGAGAGAGAACAAGCACGCCTTGCCCGCGACGTAGAGGCGGCACGCGCCAAGCGCTTCGCCATGCAATCCGCAGAATACCAATCCGCCGTTGAGGCTCTACTGACGGGAGGCCCAGATGCGCCTTTACCCCCTGATATTATCGCTACTCTTGACCGCCTGCGCGGAGACGGAGTTCGTTGAGGTCGCGCCGACGTTTCCCGCTGAAACGCTCACCCCGTGCGCGATATCGGATCGGCAAGCAACGACTGTCCGCGAGCTGGCGGTGCTGGCTACGAGGCGCTAAACAGCGCGACGTGTGCCAACGGCAAGATTGAGGCGATTGCGGAGATTGTGGAGGGGGCCGCAGTGAGGCACTTCCTCTACAACATTTGGGGATGGGGTGCGCGACCGTTTCTGTTCATTCTTGCGATTGAGGCAGTTCGCCGGGGCCTTGGCTTCCTGTTTTTCCCGCACGCTTTTGCATCGAGCGTCTACGATGGACTGGCAGCGCTCATGGGTGCGCACGCTTGGGGCGTGGCCTTCGCTTGGTGTGGGCATTCTGAGCCTTGTGGCTTTGGCGCGAAACGGCAACTGGAAGCGTAGCCCTGAGACACTCTTTGTGTGCAGCACGGCCCTCGCAGCGCTCTTTGCGGCCCTTGCTGTAGCTTTTTACCTTGTGCCTCTCTCTAATGCCTCATGGCAGGCATGGCAGGCATGGCAGGCATGGACGGCTCAGGGACTTGGTGCGGTCATGGGCATGTATTGCGCTATCCGCCTAGAATACGAACGAGGGCAGGCGCGTGCAGAACCTAGCAATTGAGGTCCAAGTTGCTCTTGTTGTTGGCGTCACAACGGTCTTGAGCGCGATCATCGCCCATAGCCGCGGAAAGGCCAACGGTAGAACGCCAAGCGGGATTGAGGACCGGATATCAAAGGTCGAAGAGGAATTTAAGACCGTTGAGGAAAACGAGATCATATTGACCCTGCGTGAGCTGATAGCCGAGAGCAAAAAAACGCGTGACGCAGCGGAAAAGGCGGCTCTCACGTCGCAGTGGTCGTACAATGAATTGATGCTGCGTTCTGGAAGGCACCTTCGAGGCGACCCGCCGCGCGACTAACCACCCTTTCGAAAGAAGGCCATGCCCAAGAAGTCCGCCCCAACAGTCCGCCAGCAAATGGAGCGCTTGCTGCACCTCCTCGAATACGAGGCGGCATTGCAGGACGCGCGCGACGACCTGATCCGGTTTGCGGAAATGACCATGCCGGTCGAGCGGGATATGTCCAATCCGCATCGCACCCGATATGACGCACAGCCGCACCACCGCCTCATGGCTAAAACCGCCATGGGGATTGAGAGCGGCGAGGCTCAAAAAGAAATCCTTAACGCACCCCCACGGCACGGTAAGTCCGAGCTTTGCACGCGGCGCTTTGCTGCTTGGTATTGGGACGCCACCCCCGAGCGCGACATCTTCGTGGCCACATACAACGAAAACTTTGCCGGCGATTTCGGCATCGAGATCCGCGAGATCATCCAATCTCAGCGCTTTAAGCAAATTTTCCCAGACTTTCGCCTCAAAAAGACCGCCGAGGGGCGCCTCACAAACGCATCCGGCGGCAATCTGTACCCCTTGGGGCGGCGCTCTACCATGACAGGGCGCGGCGCCGACCTGATCATTCTGGATGACCCGATCAAGGACGACAAAGAAGCCCGCAACCCCGAGGCTCCGTGAGGATCTGTGGCAGTGGTTCACCAAAACCCTGCTGACCCGCCGGCACAGCGACAAGGCCGCTATCCTGATCTCTCAAACGCGCTGGACAAGACGATGACCTTCCCGGTAGCCTAACCGATCCAAACAACCCTGTGTTTTCCGAAAAGCTGGCCAAAGACTTCAACGTGACCAACCTTGCCGCCATCGCCACGGAAGATGACCCTCTTGGGCGTGAAGTCGGCGCGGCCCTTTGGCCCTCAAAGTTTGGCATAAGGTACCTGGATGAAATGCGGGACGCCGACCCTATGGGCTTTGCCGCGCTCTACCAGTCCAACCCCATTCCGCAGGAAGGCGCCTTCTACCAATTCGACGGGATTTATGAGTATGACCCACACGAGCTACGCCGAGCGCTTGACGATGTTTGCCACTTCGGACCACGCAGTCTCCACCAAAAACTACGCAGACCGCACCTGCATCATCCCCTATGGCATTTGCGAGCGCGGTATCGCGTGGATTATGCCCGATGTGTTCTGGGAGCGCGTGGCCTCTAACCTTGCTGTCGAGCATGTGATCGAAGTGATCAAAAAGCACAAACCCACATTCTGGTATGCGGAAAAAGGGCAGATTGCCCGCTCTATTGGCCCGTTCATCGACGCCCGCATGAGCGAAGAAGGCGTCTATGTCCCGTTCATGATGGAAATGCGGACCCAAGACAAAGTGCAATATGCTCACGCCGCCCGCGCCCGCGCCGCCCAAGGCTTGATCCGGTTTCCACGGTTTGCTCCGTGGTGGGGTGACGCCAAGGCCGAAATGCTAAAGTTCCCCAACGGACGATACGATGACTTTGTGGACACCGTGTCCAACATCGGTATGCGGATGAACGATGTTTTTGAGGCCGGATCGGTGATCAACACGCGCGGGTCAGAACCCGGTACGTTTGGCCACATGAAGCAGCAATGGGCTGCAGAAGCCGCCAATACTGGCAACGGCGGTCGCGCGCGGGGCTGGTGATGTAACTCCCTGCATTCGGTATTTGGGCAAAAAGAGGATCCTCCATGACCGAAAGCGACATCCAGCGTGGCGACAAGGCCAATCTTGCCCCCTCCCGCGCCGAGCAGGTGCAAAGCCTCATTGATGGCGTGAAGCAAGATCAGACGCATTGGACGTATGCCTTTGATCGGATGCAGTTCTGGCGGAAATTCTCCCGCTGGCTACCAATGGCCCAACCTCGACAAGAAAATGATGTCGGACCCTGATCGACCCTACGTTGCCAACATTACGATGCGCCACGTGCAGCAGCGCACGGCGGCCCTCTACGCCAAAAACCCGCGGTTCCGGTTCAAGAAATCCAAACGCCTGATGTCGTCGGTGTGGGATGGAACGGCTCAGCAATTGCAGGTGGCGAAGCAAATGCTGGCCGGTGGCGGCGAGATCACTCAACAGCAAGCCGCCATGGCAATTCTCGCGGATGCTCAACAGTCGCGCACGATGTCCGAGCAGACGGAGCGCATGGGGAAAACCCTGTCCATTCTCTACGAATACGAGATCAAGGAGCAGGAGCAGCCCACCAAGAAAATGATGAAGAAGCAGGTTCGGTCGTCTTTGATCAACGGCGTTGCCTACTTCAAGCAGACCTTCCAGCGGGCCAATGAGCTTTCCCCTGACGGGCAGGCTCAAGTGGCGAGCCATATGCAGCGCATTGCCGAAATCGAACGTCTTGCCTCCGATCTGCAAGATGGCGAAATCCATGAAAACGAGGCTGAGTACGAACAGCTGTTACAAATGGTCAAGGTGATCGAGGAGCAAGAGCAGATCGTCGTGAGCGAAGGCCTGCGTCTTGACTATCCCGACAGCCGCAACATCATCCCCGACCGCAATCTAACCTACCTTCCCGGCTTTGTCGGGTGTTCGCGCGTATCCGAAAAGTACGAGCTGACCACCGATCAGATCAAAGCGATCTACAAAGTTGATGTCACCGGGTCGCACGAAACCTACAAGATCGGCGGCGAAGAAGGCGCCCACAGCGAGAGGTCGCCTGCGTCTTTGAAATTTGGGACAAGCAAACCGGCACGGTTTGCGTGGTGTGCGATGGCCACAACGATTACCTTGTCGAGGCCGCACACGCCCACGACCTACACAGATCGGTTCTACCCGTGGTTCGTCTTTGCCCCCAACGCGATGGATGATGGGGATGACCCATTCCCGCCCTCTGACGTAGATTTGATGCTGTCACAGCAAGCCGAGATCAACCGTGCCGGTGAGGCCTTGCGCGATCACCGTCACGCTGCGCGACCGGGATGGGTGGCGTCGAAGTCACTGCCTGATGTCGACGCCAAAACTCTTTCGGCACGCACGGCGCATTCGGTAATTCCATTGCTGGCACTCGCCCAAGGCCAGAAGATTTCCGACCTGTTGCAGCCGTTCCCTGTCAGCGCGATCGACCCCAATCTCTACAACACCGGGCCTGCGTTCCAAGACGTGCTGCGCTCTGTCGGCACGCAAGAGGCCAATTTGGGTGGAACGTCCAACGCCACGGCCACGGAAAGCAACATCGCGGAAGGCAGCCGGCAGTCCGTCTTGGGATCATCCACGGATGAATTGGATGACCTTCTTACTGAAATGGCCCGGGCAGGCGGGCAAATTCTTTTGCAGGAAATGGATGCAGAGCGTGTCACGCGCATTGTCGAGACCGGCGCTCTTTGGCCAACGCCCGACATGCAGGCAATCGCAGATGAAATTGAGGCTCGAAGTCGTAGCAGGATCGTCGGGCCATGCAAAACCAAGGCGTCGACATGCAGGTGGCCGAGCGCATTGTGCCGCTGTTGTTCCAGATCCCCGGCGTCAGCCCCGAGTGGGTGATGAAGTATCTGATCCGCGTGCTTGATGACCGGATTGACTACGAGGACGCTCTGGATATGAGCGCTCTGTCCATTGTCGCCATGAACGGCCAAGCGCAAGCCATGGCCAACGGCGGCGGCGCTCAACCGGGGCAGGGCGGGGCCGCAAATGCGCCGCAGCCAAATATGCCCCTGGCAGCCGGGCCAAACTCCGCTGCGCTTCCCGTAACTTAAATTTCTGAGCATCCCTGCCGCATCAGTGAACCAGGTAGGAAAACATGGCTCAGAACGACGAGACTGCACTCGATGCGGTGGTGGAAACGGCGTCCTCACCAGACGCGACGGATGGTGCATCTTCGTCAGATGCAACGGATGCGGAAAAATCGCTTGTAGACATTCTTGTCGAAAGCGAGGCTCCCTGACACCGATCAATCCCAGCCAGATGAGGCTGACAGCGGTGACGAGGAGGAAGCTGAGCCGGAAGGCGAGGCAGAAGCGTCCGAGCAAGATCAGGAAGGCAAAGACGACGAGCAATCGGCCACGGCAGAAACCGAGACCGATGGTGAACCCGAAGATGAACACCGCATCCCCGATGCTGAGTTCAAGAAACTCCCCAAAAGCGTCCAGCAACGCATTGGTCACTTGAATACGCGGAACTCGCAAAGCCGAAGCCGCTCTCCAAGAGGCTCAATCCGACATGCCGCGCCTGCAGGAAGTGGAACAACGGTTCACGCAGCTGCAAACCTTTGTGCAGGACAACAACATCGAGCCACAGAACGTCACCTTGGCGTTCAATGCCATGGCGGCCCTCTCCAAAGGGGATTACAAGGCATTCGTGGAAATGGTTGGTCCTTGGTTCAATCAAGCACAACAGGCGCTTGGCAGCCGTGCTCCCCGAAGATCTGCAGAAGCGGGTCGAAGATGGGTATATTACCGAGGACGATGCACGAGAACTCACCCGCGCCCGCGCGCAAGCTCAAACGAAGCAAGCGCAGGCCGAGGCCGCAAGGAAGCACGCCGAGCAACAGCAGACCGCTCAAAGTCAGCAGGCCACGCAACAGGCCATTGCCACAGCCGTTCAGCAGCGGGAAGCCGCTCTACGCGCCGAAGATCCTGATTTCGCCCAGAAATCGCCTCTTGTGCAGCAACAGGTGAAGGCCATGCTCGAAATGGGTGCGACAGTCACGACGCCCGAGCAGGGCGTTGCGCTGATCGACCGGGCTTATGAGTTGGTGAAGGCCAATTCTGTTCGCCCCGCGCGTCCCGCGACCATGCCGACACCTTCCAGCACAAGCCGTTCCCAACCGGCAACGCCAGCGCCGAAGTCCGCACTTGATGCGATGACGGCAAACCCACTGGCGGGCTGAATACAAGGATCTAACAGATGTCCCAGAAGGGTTCTCTGCAGCGCAAATCGCGCACTACCAAGCCACCACGCTGGATTTCTACCTGCGTGATGGCCTTTTCAACAGCGGCATCCAGGACAAGCCGCTCCTTTCCAAGTTCGAGGCAAGGCCAAGCCTTTCCCGGGCGGTAAGGAGAAAATCAGCATCGGCCTCAAGATGGAGACCGGCGCTGGTGGCACGAATGATGGCGTCACGGGTTTCTCGCACACCGACACGGTGAATTTCTACAACCCCGGCAACGGCCTGCGGGGCGAGTGGATCTGGCGTGAACACCACATTGGTCTGACGCTCTCGGAAACCGAGGCTCAAGGTCAGGGCATTCTGGTGCAGGACCAACCGCGCCCGCTCAACCAGATGGGCAAGAAAGACCGCGGCATGATCATGCTGGCCAATGTTCTCGAAGAAGCAAACGCTGACTACGTGGAGCAATACGCCAAGACCATGAACAACTTGCTCTGGGGCGACGGTTCGGTAGAGCACCTCCGCGCTTGCCGGCATCCGGTCGTTCATTCTGGACATTCCGACGCTCGGGACGTGCGGGGGTGTAAGCAACGTGACCTATCCGCGCTGGCGCAACTACGCCTTCACGGCGGCGTTCAATGGTGCGGCTTCGTTTGACGCTAACTTTGGCGGCAACCGGATCACGGCATCTGCGACCAACGGCGGCGCACTGCTGACACAGCTGCAAACGCTCTGGCGTCAACTCCGTCGCTTTGGCGGGCGTCCTGACTGCTTTATGGCCGGTTCTGACTTCATCGAGGCGATGGAAATGGAGATCCGGGCAAACGGCAACTACTCGGACACGGGCTTCACCAAGGCGCAAGATGGCTCCATGGGTGAAATGTACTTCAAGAAGGTGCCGGTCGTGTACGATCCCACCCTCGATGACCTTGGCCGGTCGAAGTACGCCTACATCTGGGACAGCTCCGACATCATGCTCAAGCCTCTTGAGGGTGACTGGAAGCGCCGTCGCACGCCGCAGCGCCCCTACAACCAGTTTGTGTTCCACCAATCCCTGCTCTGCACGGGGCAGATGGTGGCACGTCGCCGCAACTCGTCGGCGGTTCTGGAAATCGCATAACCGATGGGGGCCTTCAGGTACCCGTCCCACCCCAAAGGACACAACCCATGAAAATTGACCTGATCCAATGCACCGTCAAAATCCTGCAAGACGGGGGCCATGGCGCCACCGAAGTCGTCAAGGCCGGTCCCGGCGCCTTGCGCGCTACGGAAATCCCCATCATTCGCGCGATCAATGACGTGAGCGAGGGCGGCGCTGATCTGTGCTGCATCGCCAATGCGGTCGTTGTCGGTCAGGTGGATGTCAACAGCACCGTGGAGATCGACCGCCTGCGTTCCGTGTATGGCAGCCCGCCCGCGTGAGCGACATCTATCCCGGCAACCGCGGCCTTCCGAAAAGTGTTTCCGACCTTGAGCTGCCCGAGGAAGCCTTTGATCATGCCACCATCAAGCTGATGGAGGAGCGCGCCGCCGAAGCAAAGGCCGACGCCGAAGCAAAGGCCGAAGCGGAGAAGGACGCCGCCAAGCCCGCCAAGAAGCCGCCAAGTAAATGCGCAGCGGGATCACACTCGCCACCCTGCGTGATGAAGTGGCCATTGAGGCCGGGATCTCCCAAGGTTCCGGCCATTCGGCTTTCAACAAGGCCCGCCTGAACCAGATCATCAATCGCACCGAGCGCGGCATGGCAATGTCAGATGATTGGCCCACGCGCGAGCTTGAAGTGCTTGTGACCATTCCTGCTGACACGCAGTATGTGGCCCTCCCCTCTACGATCAACTTCACGATGATTACCCAAGTGGTCGTGGCGTATGGGGATGACTGGCTTCCCGTGAACCACAAGATTTCTCCGCGAGAGCGATCAATCTACAACAGCAACCATCGCGCTGAGCCAATCATGCGGTACGAGGTTCGCGCCGATCGGCCCACACAGTTCGAGGTTTGGCCCATTGGAAACGTCGAGCAAACCTTGCAAGTGACAGGGCAAGCATCTTTGGGGGGTATGGTGGAGGATGACGATGTTTGCACGCTGGATGCAGATGTAATCGTTCTGCGTGCCGCTGCCGAAATTCTTGGGCGCAACAACCAGGCTGACGCTGAGGCTCAAGCTCACGATGGCGCAGCAACGTGCAGACACCATCTTGAAACGCCAAGGCATGATCAAAAGCGAACCGATTGATCTCGTTGGGCGCCCGCAGCAGCGCTTGCGGCCCGGCATAGATTATATTCCATCCAAGGGGTCGTAATGCCCTATTACGTTGTCTCAAACTTTGCCAGCGGGCGCGATCTTCGGCGCTCCACCGAAACGACCCCATCGGGGTCTTTGTTCGTTTTGCGAAATGCCTTCATCAACGAGGGCGGGCAAATCGAAAAGCGCAAGGCTTGGGTTATGCAGGAAGCCCTAACAGCCTATGGGCAAGACCCGCGCTTCAAGGGCAAGATTGCGGGGCCGTTTTCCAGCCCCTTTCAGGACAACAGCGTGGTTTTTCGCCACCAGGGCGATGACATGCCCTCGCAAAACTTCACGGCAGAAACCACCACAACAGCGGTGACTGTGGATAAAGACGTGAACACTGGCCGGTCACTTCAAAGCATTTGGGTGCAGGCCAGCACACAGCCCATTGCCGGCAACGCGGCCCTTTTGCACGTGGTTTCAGCGTACCCCTACGGGGACAATGCCTACATTTTGGAGGCCTACCTTGATCCTTCAACTTTTGATTGGGTTTTTCAGCACACCTACCTTTCGTTTTCTGAGGAAACTCCAAACGCCGAGGTGTCTGTAAGCGATAACAATGGGCGCGAGTTCCAGCGCGTCCTTCGCAACAAGGGCTACGTGGTAAAGAACCGGACGCTCTACGCATCCGCCGTTGGCGCTCCGCAGGATATGTCTGGCGCCGGATCATGGGTGATCGACATCACCACGCAAGGTATGCCCATTGGGGCCGGGGTGGCTTTGGCAGACTATTTTGGGCAGCTTGTCGTCATGGGCGCGCGCGGCATGCAGTTTTGGCAAGTCGATCCAGATCCGGCTTTGAACCAATATCTGCGCACCGTGGACGATGCCATTTTGGCGGCACGATCCGTCACGGGGTATGGGTCTGGCGACTTGCTCTATCTCAACAACAGCGGGATCCGCTCTTTGCAGGCCCGAGACAGCTCCAACCTCGCCCGTGTGTCCGACATTGGCTCTCCGATTGACCGCGACATTCGCGCGAAACTGCAAGCGGATGATGGCGATGCGGAAGCCCTGTTTGCGGCCTCCTCGCCTGAATACAGCAACTCACTGTTTCACCACTTAGCCACGGGAAGCATTCACAAGCAAACCGGCCAGTTCTGGCTGGCGCTACGAAATGAAGTGCATGTTTTGGCGCGGTATCCATCCGCCGGCGTTCAAGCATGGTCCACATTTGACCTGCCCTTTCCGCAAAATGCGGCACCTATCAGCGGAGACGTGAAGGGGCAGTGGGTGGCTGACTGGTGCGAGGTGAACGACAGCATCATTATGCGCAATTTTGCTGACGAAGTTTACACCTACGGCGGGCCCGGCGGTGACGCATACGACGACGCGCAGGTGGAGGTCATTATTCCCTTCATGGACTTTGAGCGCCCAGGCTCGATCAAGCAGTTCACGGGGATTGACCTTGTGTGCGACGGGTCATGGGCCGTTGACTTCACAACGGACTTTCACGGGAATGAGCGCAACCTGCATTGGGAGCGCCTTGCTGATGTGCATGGCAGCACGCGCTCAATGGACCGGATCGACTTTTCGGCATCTGGCACTCACCTTGCTTTGCGCCTGACTACGAGCGATCAGTTTGCAGCATCGCTTTCTGAAATACTGGTCCACTACGAGACAGGGCGCCAAAAGTAATGTTTGCCGATCCGAGTGATTTTGAAATCCGGTATGTGTGCAACAATATGTCGGAGCGCTCCAAAGAGGACGTTTTCGGCGCTTCGACCTTCACCGTTCAGACATTTTCCGAATATCTGATCACGTCCAACGGCTTCAAATGGGCTGGCTATCACGAGGGCGCTCCGGTACTTGCCTTGATGGCGCCATTCGTGTGAGGCCGGTGTCTGGTCTCTGTTTGGCGTCGGTACGGATCAATGGCGGTCCATATGGCGTGAAGTCACCAATGTGGCGCGCAGGGACATGATGCAAGCTGTGCGCAATGCGGGCGCCCACAGGGCCGAGTGTGTATCGCCCGCTCACCATACCGATACGCACGCATGGCTGCGTCTCTTGGGCGCCTCTCAGGAGGGTGTGTTGCGCAAATATGGGCGTAACAAACAGGACTACCTATTGTTCGCGTGGACAGGAGACGATTGATATGTGCGGCGGCGGACCCAGCGTAGACACCTCAGCTCAAGACTTTCAGCGCGCCGAAGCGGAACGGAGAACCGCGCGGAGGAAGAAGCACGCCAAGCGCGCATTGCCGAGGGCATGACGCAGATCGGCGCCGTCTTTGATAATATGGATGACGTTCTTGCGCAGCGTGAAACGGCGATGCGTGACTTCTATGTGCTTGCAGTTGGACAAATCTAAAGACCGAGTACCTTGAGGATTTGACCTTTGCCCTTGCACGTGCCGGCCAGCTGACTTCCAGCGTGGCAGGGCGGAAGCAGGCTGATCTTGGGGAGGCGTTTGCCCTTGAGCGCGCGGGCATTGAGGGTGACATTGCAGCCGATCTCGCCAGCACAGCAACCCGAATGAACCAGCAGCGGCAATCACTTGAGGCGGGACTTCGCGCGTCAGGTGACGCCACGGCGGCCAGCAATGCCGCGCTCCAATCGGCAGCCACTTTCCGTGCGGACATTCCTGAATTGAACCCGATCGGCAACGTCTTTGCAGGACTGGCGCAAGGTATCGGCTCTGCGCAGAACGGCTACCAAGTTGGCTCAATCCAGCGCCGCGTGCAGCCAAACCGATTGAATAGCGGCACAGGCCGCGTCGTGGGGGCCTGATATGTGTACCGGACTTGAGCTTGCGGCCATTGGCGCCTCTACCGCAGGGAGCCTCTACAACAACAAAATCCAGAATGATGCGATTGGGGAGCAAAACCGCCAGAACCAAATCGCCTTGGAAATGCAGCAAGCCAATCGTGAGGCAGAGGCGGAGCGGCAGGCCCAGATGGAGCTTGAGCAAGCCAACGCTGTGACGCAGGCTCTCTTTGAGGCGGACCCGACCAAAGTGGCCGAGAAAGCCAAGGCGGAAGCGACCGATCCTGGCAACCTGATTACGCAGGCCGTCGAAGAATACGCCGCACCCAAGCTCGAAGCGCAGGTTGCCAATGCAGATGTGGATGCTGACATTGGCGCGACCATTGCCGGAGAAATGAAGCGGACCCGCAAGATACTCGATGCTGCTGCTCTTTTGAGCGCCCAAGGGACGACGCTCAGCGGTGTGCAAGACGCGCTTGGCCGCATGAGTAGCCAAGTGCAGACCACGGGCAGCAATCGGCGCGGCTCTATCAACGCCTCGCGCTCGGAGACAAGCATCCAGCCCGCTACGGTCACAGCTTCATCCTCTCCCATTGGCGACATTCTCATGCTGAGTGGGTCTTTGGGTGCAGGCATGGCGGGCAAAGCTGCAGGCAAAGCCGGCGTGGGTCGCTTTGGGCTTGGCGACATCTTTGCGCCGCGGCTTTCTGGCGTCGGGGGCGCGGGCGGCGGCACGCTGACGCAGCTTTTCCTGGCGTAGATGTAACTGCGCGGCAAATCATAGGGTGCGGCGACAAAGCGAGGCCCTATTATGCAAACATCCGCCTACAACAATCCTCTTTTCGGGCAAAGCCTCGCGCAGCTGATCAGCGGTGTCGTCGGCAACCCTGCGCAGGCGGCGGATAGCGAGGCTCAAAGTGTCCCAAGCGCTCCTCAACAATCAGACCGCAGGGTATCGTGAGGACATTGGGCGCACTGGTTTGAGCGGTGACTTGGCGTCCATGATGATCCATGCACTGCAGGCTGGCCCTCAGTATTCCGGCAATGCCCCAAAGATTGGCAATGCGGCAATCCAAATGGGCGCCATGGGCTTTGGGTCTCCCGAGCTGACACCGAGCGGGCCGATCGCATCCTTGATCACACAATCCATGCAGCCTCGCCGCTCCGGCGGTGGATCTTCGGGCGGGGGCGCAACGCCATCCGCCACCCCCCAACACCCCGCGCCCTGACCCAATCGGAGCTTTCACGACTTGATCGGTACCTTCGCAATGCAAAGCTGACAGGTGCAGGTGATACGGAAGTGGTGCGGGGTGCCGTGCTTGAGGCCTACCGCTCTGGCGATTACCCAACCCTTGATGATGCCATGGTGCGCAATTCTGCCGCAGGTGGGGTATGAAACGGTTGAGGTTGACGATCCGAACAACCCCGCCGGCGCCCATGCTTTCGCGGCTCTTTGGCTTGGCGCCAGAGGGATACGACAAGATGGAAGCGCAGCAATTGGTCGTTCCCACTCCGACAACCTCCGCGCCCCAAGCGCCCGCAGCAAAGCCCACCGAAAGCGATATTTTGCTCCAAGCTCGGGATGCGATTGCCCGCGTGGGCTGATCCAGCGGCAGTCAAAAAACGCCTTCTGGACATGGGGATCGACCCCTCCACACTTTGATTTTGCGAGGAAAATATGGGGTACTCGTTTGACGACCTTATCCCCCAAAGCTCGCCATCCGGCGGGCTTTTTGATGATCTAATCTCTCCTGCGCCAGATCCAATGGCGACACCGGCCATGCCTCAAGGTGTAGACCCGATCGCGCTTTCCGCGCCTGCGCCGCGCGACATTCCATCGTCACTGGCGACCCTGTTTGCCCCTCCGGAAGAACCCGTGCCAGCGTTTAACAACGCTCCCGCGCCTATGCCGGGTGTCGTGCCGTGGACAGCGCGCAATGATGGTCTCGGGGTGCTTGCTCCCGGGCAGAGCCAACCTGTTGCTCCTGCCCCTGCGCCAGAGAGCTCCGCTGCCGCCTGATCTTTCGAGCGCAGCGGGAGACCTGCAAGCGGGCCTTCTCATGGCGCAAACAATCATTCCCGGCCTACGTGCGGCGGGCGCGTTGCAACCCATCGAAGAAGCCACGAGCGGTTTTGCGTCTCAGGGCGGCAAGGAAGCGCAGGCCGAGGCGTGGCTGCGAGAGGCCGAGGCCCTTGAGGCAGAGCTTCCCGTGCTGCAAGAGGCCGATCCCGATGCGGCGCGCAATGGTCCGTGACGAAATCATCCTCTTGCGTCAGCGCGCGGCGGATCGCATGGTTTCTGCCACCACGTCGACATCGCGTGACTATCAAGCGGGCCTTGATGATGCGGCGGCGGATGGAATTGCCACGCTGGTCGAGCAAGCCGCCAAGGTGAGCGACCTTGAGGCGCGGGCGGTAGAAATCCCCATGAACCCATCGGCGCAACGGTTCGGCGCACCGGAAGGCGACACGTTGTTTGAGCAAGTCACAGACATGAACGACGCCTTTCGCGCTGATCCGTATGGCGTGGCTCGGACGTTTGCCTTGCGGTCCCTTCCTGCATCCGCGCCCACCATGGCTGCGGCTATCGTTGGTTCGCTGGCGGCGGGACCGGGCGGGGCTGCGGTTTTGGGTGGCCTTGTCGGCGGCGGCACAGAAGTCGGTGTCTCGGTGGCCCAAGAGATCAATTCGGCCCTTACCGAAGCGAACGTGGACGCCACGGACCCCGCTGCGGTAGAGGCGTGGATTTCCGCAAATCCCGATGCCCTTCAAGGCATTCTGGACACAGCGCGGGCGCGTGCGGCGGTGATCGGGACGGCAGATGCGGTAACGGGCGGCGTCAGCGGTGCAATTGCGCGATCCGTTGCCGCTGCACCCAAGGCAGCGCGCGTGGCGGGTATTGGCGCAGGTGGCGTGGTCGAGGCCGCCGGTGAGGGTGCGGGCGAGGCTGGGGCGCAACTGGCCACTACCGGCGAGATTGATCCCGGCGAAGTGGGCGCGGAAGTGATCGGCGGCTTGGCTGTCGGCGCCCCAACCACGGCAGGCCAAATCGTTGCTGAAACGACACGTACTGAAACCCCAACGCAGGAGACCCCGATGATAGTTCTGGTGAAGCCCAAGAAGGCGGTGAAGGCACTCCGCAAGTGGGGGGCGATCTCTCCCCGGAAGCCCAACAGATCAAGCTGGCCCTGAACGGGGAGTGCGAGCTGAAACCGTTGAAAGGGAGCAACCTGCACAAAGCGTGGCTCAAGGTGGTGGTGCTGTCGAGCCTGCCGAAGAACAGCCTGCCCCTGTAAATCCCGAGCGCCGGCGCACCGTCTACACCACGGACAACACGCCCGTGGATGTGGAGTATCAGGTGGTGGAGGCGGATGATCTGATCACGTCCGACGACCAGCGTTTTGACCAATCCGTTCAGCCGCGGAACCGAGGAGGGCAACCGCAACAGCGAAGTGCAGATCGAGCAAATCGCCAACGCGCCCAACTATGCCCGCCTGTATCAATCCCCTGAGACCGACCGCGGCGCTCCCGTTGTCGGCCCTGATGGCATGGTGGAGAGCGGCAACGGACGCACAATCGCTCTGCGGCGTGCCTACCAGCGCGGCACGGCCAATGAGTATCGGGCGGGCCTTGAGGCAGACTTCCCCGAGGCAGCCAGCATGCGGAACCCGATCGTCATTGCGCGGCGGGTCACTGACGTGGACCGTGAGGCCTTTGCCTATCAATCCAACAAGGCGGCCACACAGGCCATGTCAGCCGTCGAGGAGGCCCGCGCAGAAGCCCGGATGGTCGACAAGGACGTTCTGGCGCTTTACCGCGGTGGACCTATCACCAGCGCCGGCAACCGTGACATGGTGCGCGCCTTTATCGGACGCTTGCCTCAGTCAGACCAAAACCGGATGCTCACGCCCGAGGGCGGCCTGAGTGTCGACGGTCAGCGCCGTGTGTCCAACGCAATTTTCTCCAAGGCCTATGGCGATCCCGCTCTGCTTTCGCGCGTGGCTGAGAGCGTGGACAACGACATCAAAGGGATTTCCAACGTCCTGACCGATCTCGCGCCGCGCGTGGCCCAAATGCAGGACGCTATGGAGCGCGGCGAGGTGAGCCGCCGAGGGCAACTTTATCCCGGCAATCCTTGAGGCCGTGCAGAAGGTTGTGGATCTTCGCGCGAAGGACATGGACCTTGCGGGCTTCAAGGCTCAATCGGCCATGTTCGATGAAGGCGTGTCGCCCGAGGCCGCAATCATCATGGACGCGATCTACAACCCGGCTGGCGCCCGCCTCGCCTCGCAAAAGGCGCTGTCGGATTTCCTTGAATTTGCAATCGAAGGCGCGATGGCGCAAGATGCGACCACTGAAACGTTGCCCGGCGTTGAGGCCGTTCCCGCCAAAGACAGCCAAGAGGTGCTGCAAAATGCCCGACAAAAAGCCACAGACCCAGACCAGCAAGAACAAACCTCTCTCCTCGACAGCTCGGGAAAACCTGGCCCAAGCTCTCGAAAAGGCGGGCAAGAAGAACAACGAGCCTCAGATGACGAAGGCGGCGCAAGCGATGCGGGATCTTCAAAACCGGTAGCTTCCCGCCAAAGGTTTAAGCAAACTGCAGAGCAACGCGAGGCGCTTACGCGGCTTCACCCAGAATTTGATGCGTATGACATTGAGGTTGTCGCATGGAAGGCTGAACATTTTGAAGCTCTTGGCCTGCCAGATGAAGTGGTTGCAAGACTGGCAGACGCGCAAATGAGGTTTATTGAAGAAACCAGCGAAGATGCGGCGCTGGCATTAAGGAAATCGCTGGAAGATCAAGCGGAAAAGATCAAGGACCGACTTATTAATTATGTTTCAGATAGTGGGAAGGTAGATTTTGAGGCGCTTCGACGGAAAGTTGACGCGGAAAGAGCTTTCGGCACGGTCGAAAAAGACCTGAAAATTCAAGTCGAAACAATGAGCCTAATGGGCGATGTCCTGAGCGATCAGGCTCGGAGCGACGAGGCTCGAAGGGGCGCTTTTTCAATACCTAAGTTTTTCAAGGTAGTGTTTACCCACCCAGATTTAGTAAAAAATGACGTAATTGAAGCTCTGGACGAGCCAGTTTTTGAGTGGTCTGTAATCGAAAACGCTAAGCGTGATGTTGTGCGTTTTTGGAAAAAGCGTCTAAGCGCGCCGGAAAGAACGAAAAACCTGAGCGCCCGCAAACGCCTGCTGATAACCGATCAAGCGATGCGGGATCTTTCGCAGACGCAGAAGTAGGGCGGCGGCCCAAGGGCGCCCTGTCACCCGAGTTTCTGGATTTCAGCTACACGTCTCGCCCATCGGTGTTTGACCATGCTTTCCGCGCTGCGGGTGCGGATCCTGTAGAGGCCATGAACAAGCCCATGCAGGAGCAAATGAAGATCGTGGCCAAGGCAATCCAGAAGTCGTTTGGCATCACGGTCGAGCTGCCCCTCAAGGCGGTACAGCGAAAAAACATCGCTGGTCGAAAGGTAACGGAGGCTCCCGCACAGACTTGAATGAGCGCAAGGTGATGGACCAAATGCTCAACGCCTATCGCCAACTGCAGATGCTCTCGCACGTCATGGGCGTGCCGGAGAAGGCCATGGGGCTTGAGATCGACGGGAAGGGTATCAACCTCGCCTTTGTGTCCAAGCGGCGTCTCTCCGGCGCCTTGGGCATGTTCAGCTACGGCGGCACTGATCGAACCATCACGATCTCTGATATGAGCAACAGCTTTGCTCACGAGTGGGGGCGCGCTCTGGACAACTACCTGTCCCAGCAAGTCGCGGACGGGGAAGCCACGGGGATGCTCTCTGTTGACATGACGGACGGGAAGGTGGCGCCACCCAAAAGCCCCAAGGGCGATCTTGTAGAAGCGTTCACCCACGTAATCTGGGCGATGTATGGGAACCAGACACCTTTGGGCGAAATGATTTTGCGCCTTGAGCAACAGGCAGCGATTGCAGGGCCGGATGGCAAACCCACACCAAAGGCCAAAAAGGCACAAAAGGCGCTGGATGCTGTCAAGCAGGGCAAGCAGCCGCCGAAGGAATACTGGTCGAAAGTATTTCAAGAGTTCAAAGGCCTACGATGAAATGGTTTCTGCGGGCGGGTACTACACCAACCCAGCGGAAATGTTCGCGCGGGCCTTTGAGGCCTATGTCGGAACAAAAGGTTGCCTCGATCTCGGACGCGCCCCAAGCGTTTCTCTCGAAGGGCGAGTGGTACTACAAGGATAGCGACGATGCGCGGGTACGGCTGACCTTCCCAAAGGAAGTGGACCTTGAGCAATTCCATCACGCCATGGTGACAATGCAGCGGGCCATTGCTCGCGTGGAGCTGTTTGGACTGGATGCGCCGGCGCGCAAGCCCGAGACACGCGCGACCTGATGACGACGCGGGATCTTCTGCGCGACGATGGCGCCCATGTTTGAAAATCTGACCGCCTCTGAGGCTCGGGAGTGGGGGCGCACCATCGAAGTCATGAAGGACATGCCGGCGCTGTCAAAAGACAAGGCAAACGCGGCACTTGATGGCATGCGCATCTTTGGGCGGCAGGTTCTTCAAACAACGGCGGCCACGGCCTTTGCCATTGCCGACCGCCAGACCAACCCAGAGGCACGGCAGGCGGCGCTCAACATCGCAGAGGCGATTGGGAAGCGCCCCGGCCGCGGCAAGTTGACCACCAATATCTGGGAGCAAAACATGCGCCAGAAGGCGGGGGCCAACATCAACAAGATTGATCTGGCCGTAAAGCGGGCGCTGCGGGGCATGCGGGGCGTCACGCGGACGTTCAAGCAAGACGATTTGCGCGACCTGCGCCGCCTATTGACCAACGTGGAAGTGAAGGACGCCTCGCCCCAGATGAAGCGCCTCGCCGCCGATCTGCGTCAAATCCTCAACGAAGTCTGGTACGACCTTGATGGCGCTGGTGTGAAGGTGGGGTATGCGTCTGGATACCTGCCGCACATCTACGATGCGGATTTGGCGTCTGCGGACCCTGACAAGTTCCGAGATCGGGCGGCCAAAGTGTATCGACTGCTGTTCCAGCGCGAAGTGGTCAACGCGACCGACGAGGAAGGGCAGATGCAGGACATGCGGTCCATCTACAAGGGCCTGATCCGCGCCACCGACCCCAATGCCGAGGGCGAGTGCGCACGTCAATGCCAAAGCTCTCGGGCAGTGACAGGGATGCCGTGGAGGGGTTTTTCGCTGCCCACAAGGCCCTCAAAAAGCTCAAGCGCGGAATAGATGATCTCAAGACGGATGAAGGCAAGGCAAAGCGTCAGGAGAAAATTGACGACCTTGAGGCCGAGATCGAACAAATGAAGCCCGAGGTGCTGGACATCTTGCGGGATGGCTATGCGAAGCACTCTGCAGAGAAGTGGCTGCGCGGCCTGCGCACTGGCGACCTGAACGATTTTGGCTCCATCAGAGTCCACCGCCAATTTCCTTGAGGGGCGCGTCTTGCCCAACGAGGCGGGCGAAATCATGGCTGAGTTCATGCCCGACAATCCGATCGAGCTGATCACCGACTATGCGTTTTCTGCAGCGCGCCGATCCGAGTACGCCAAGATTTTTGGGGCCGACAATTCCAAGCTTAAGAACATGCTGGATGCGATGAAGGGTGCATCCAAGGAGGACGTGGACCTGATGAAGATGGCGGTGCAGGCCGCTACGGGGCGCATTCAGCCTGCAGGAAGCGGCTGGCAGTCTTTCCAGACCACCACGTTCACTTTGGGCAACATGGCTCTCCTGTCGCTTGCTACGCTGTCCTCGCTGCCCGAGGCAATGTCTGCAGGCTTGCGGTCAGGTTATACGCGGGACGCCTTTAGCGCCCTCGCCCAGAACCTCACGGGCCTTGTGCGCCGCAAAAACACTAGAGAGCTGCACGAGCTGGCCCGCACAATCGGCCTGATTATGCCCTACGCCACTGACACGTTGATGCAGAACCGTTTGGGCGCCGATGTGATGAATGGCCAACCACTGGTTGCAGGGCGCGTTGGGGCGGTTCTTCATCGCCAACGGCCTCACGCCCCTCACGCACTACCAGCGGGCCACCATGCTGCCCGTGGCCAATGCGGTCCTCCTGCGCCACCTGCGCCGGGACGCTGCGGGCAAGCGCAACCTACGTGACCGGTTGTTCAATGATGCGGACGGGTTCAGCGATGGCGAGGACCAGCGAATTGGGGATCTCGAAAGAGCAACGCGAGAGCCTTCTGGATTGGATGGAAAGCGTGGGCGGAATGCCTTCGCCCGATGATCTGTATGAGGTACCTGATGGCGTGATGCACGATGCGGCGGAGCTTTGGTCGCGCGCCACGTACCGTTTCAGCACCGAGACAATCCAAGACCCACTCAAGACAGACCGCACGATGCTGAGCAACAACCCGTCCTTTGCGCCGCTCTTTGGGATCATGTCGTTCATCGACGCTTTCACGCGCAATATCATCTGGCGCAACCTTGAGCGCCGGGTTCAAAGATGATGACAGCAAGGCAAAGCGGGCGGGCAAGCTGGCCTTCAATAGCACCGCAGCAATTTTCCTGCCGGCATCTGCGCTGTTCCTTGGCCAGTTTCTCAACGGCATGCTACGCGATGCGATCTTCAACTCTGAGGAATGGGAGAAGCAGGAGGAGGAAGGCACGCTCGAAGAATGGCTGGCCAAGCGCGCTCTGGACCGGACAGGCTTTACCGGACGCTTGAAGCCTCTGATCAATGTCGGCACGGGGATCCGGTACGAGACGGACAGCACCAGTCTGTTTGCAGGGACCTACGCTTCCTACTTCGCGCGCAACATGGATAAGATGATCAAGCCAGCCGTCAGCGACCGGAACAGTGAAAAAACCAACACCGACGAGCGCGCAATGCGGCTAGGGCGTTCTATCAGATTGGCGTCAAGCCGGTAGGCGTCGGCCTTTTGGCTGGCGTGCTTCCTGCCGGCGCGATCTCGGGCAACATGAGCCGGGCCGGTATTGGCTACCTCTCGATGCGGTCCACCGAGCATGGCTTTGCCGATGCGCTTGTGGGCGAGAAGGGACTCAAAGCACGTGGGCGACCCGCCGTGGTGGGAATGGGGAGATTGACAAGCCAATGGCGGGAAGTGATAACCCGGCCATTGTTTGTTTTGGGGATTTGGGCGATTTAGGTTCTGGCGCCGCAAGGCGTGGGGGTTCAAGTCCCTTCACCCGCACCACCTTTAATTTCAATCACTTACAGGTTTCTTGATCCACTCTTGATCCAAGGCTGTTACGAGTGCGTTACTCGTCGCATTGGTAACAGGTTCACTTGGCGTTCCGCGCACGCAGCTCGATCACCTGATTTGCAGATGCAGACCGGTCCCGAATATAGCGATCTGTCGTGGAGCCATTTTGGTGCTGAGCGGCATGCTGCAGTACCGTAGGATGAACAATCCCCTTCGCCTCTGTGATCCCTCCGGAGCGGCTGTCGCGGATCTGCAGATGGTCAGGCAATTCCAAAGCACGCACCACAGTCTTGAACCGTTTGGACATGAGGTCGTTCTTCGGGGGCAGGCCACCGAGCACAGGATCACCGGACCGGTGCGACTGTCAGTGGGCGTCTGCATGAGGCGTCTGCGAATGTCGGGAAGATGGGTCAGGTCAAAGAAGTACGGCTCGGGCAGGCTGTCGCTTGTCTTGCTGATCTGCTTTGTGATCGAGGCGCAATCGGGAGCTACGTTGTCCCACGTCAGACCATGCACCCAGATTTTTCCGTGGTGCCGAATGCCGCCTTGGACGCCCTCTGCAGGCACCCACGTGCCATACACGTCAATCCCGCGCAGCATGAGGCTCGAACCGCAACAAGACGCTCAGAGACAGGTTGCCCCAACCTCGACGGTCAGCCTCGGCCACGATCTTCTTGATCTGTTCTCTGGTGGCAGCCACGGAGCGGCGAGGGGCAGACTTGAACCGCATTTCGCCACGTATGGCCTTGATCCGGGCGCACTCAGGGTTTTCCAGTTTGATCCCATAGGACAAAAGCAGCGAAAGGTGGTTGAACCACGTCTTGATGTAGTGCGTTGATCGGCCCTTTTCGGACATGATGCGCTGCCATTTCTTCATGCGTGTGAAGTCCGTTTCGCACAGGAGCGCATCGCCAATGGTACGCCTCGATCCCCTTAATCACGATCTTGTAGCTCTCTCGGGTATTGGGGCGCACGTCTCGGATGTCGCTGTCGTCGTCGTGGAGGTAGCGCCCGATCAGCCAGCCCCATGTTCGCAGGTGTTCGGCCTTGCACGCCTTGCTCATACCACGTGACCATTTCACGGGTCAGGGCGCGGGCGTGAGCGGCGCTCTCCAACTCCATGCCGGCATCGGCCTCCATGTTAAGGCACATGGTTTTGATGGGGTAGCCAGCGGCTTTGTATTTGGGCGGAGCAACCCACCAGTAAGTGCCGCGGATTTTCTTGCGGCATGGGGCGTATTCAGGCTCGCTGTCGTCCCAAAGGCTGTCTCTAAAAGGCATCAGTGTTCTCCTTGCTTGGCGCCGCGGCACAGGCGGAAGGGATCTGGCGCTGGTTTCGTTCTGCAGCCCATGCCTCAATTGACGGAGCGTGACGCTTGCCGATCGCGGGGTCAATCTTCGGAAAGCCGTAGGATGCCTCAAGGGTGGTCCGATTGCGCTCAAACCAGTCTCGATCTCGCCCGAGCATGCGTGCCGTTGTGGCCTCGCTTATGTAAAGCGGGCGGGTCATGTTATCGGACCTCTACGGTGATGGTGGTTTGCTTGGTCATGTGTCACCTTTTTGGGTGGCGCGGGCTTTAGGGAATGAAAGCAGGGACAGCGCCATATCATCAAGCGTGGCTTGCGCCGATCGTTTGGCGCGTGTGCGGTCGAACGGCTTAGAGTTCACAATAGTGATGGTCGATATGGAACGAAACATTCCACCCACGCCCATCCTTGTGGTTGAATAGTGGCGCCCAACGTAACCGACATGGGCCGTCTCGTGGCCCACAAGGCACTGGTAGCCGTTGTTGGTAAATTTCAGTGACTTCACCTTTGGCGGGATACGTGTATTCCACACGTTGATCGCGTCTTCCAGTGAGTGATCCTCGCAAGACATGCCGCAAGCGCACTGCACTCTGTTGCCCTTGTCAGGACACCACGGGAGGGATCTGAGTAGTGACGGATGATCCCCGCACGATGGACATGGCGCAAGCCTCATCACGTCTCCCCTTCCATCGCCAGAATATACTCTATCTCGGCATGAACGCGCCCTCGATACTCTGCGTGCAGGCGTCTGGCCTTGGCTTTCTTAGCGGTGAGACGTTCTTCATCAGCCGCAATCTCTATCTCTGCGGCTGCAATGCGAGCCAACAGCGCCTCTAGCGCCTCTCTCTGTGTCATTGGTCTGTGTCCTTGGTGGTGCGGCGGCGTTTGGCGCGGCCTTTTGCGAAAACCTGACGCTGCCTTTCTTTTTCCAGCGCCGTTGCGGGCGGGTTGTTCCGGGCCAATTGCTTGCGCATTTCCGCCACTACGGCGTCCGCAATTTTAGCCTGAGTGACCATCTTGTCGGCGTGGACATCATGGTAAACTTTGACTAACACCATCACTCCCTTCCTTCTCTGCGAGGGCGCCAACCGTTATGTCCCCTTCGGTTAGATCATCGTCAAATCTGGGTTCGCTCCATTTTAGGAGGCGTTTAGACACCTCAACAGCCCGCAAAGCAGCGGCCATTTCTGCAAACGCCTCCCGGCGCGCGGCGTCTACCTCAGAGCGGGGCGCCAAGTTCGCCGGAGCGGTAGGCGTTGACGAGGGTGCAGGTTAGGTGCGCATCTGCTGCCGCCATACCCGATGCAATCGCCAACTTGTCGACAGTATCAATGAAAAACAGAGTGCAATCCATATCGGGGTCGGGGTCGGAAGCCCACAGCCCCGGCGTTGCCCGCCTCACTAAGTGCTTTAAGGTCAGTCATTCGGGGTCTCCTCTCGGATAGAGCGCGGAGGGCGTTCTGCGCGTCACGGGCTATTTTGTTCATCCTCGCGGCCATTTTGCGGATATGCTCTGGAGACGGCTTGATGGCCTCCATGTAGTATGCGCGTTCAATTCGAGTGAGCGCACCCACGGCCAAGTCTAGCGCCGCCTCCTGCACGGTTGGCGCGGGCATGGCGGACAGGGCGGCGAGCTTGGCCTCTGCCTCAAGGGCGCGTTCGGCCCATTCTTCTTTCGTGGCGGCATCAATCATGTAGTCACTCATGGCTTGTCTCCTCGTGCGTCTATAGCGTTGTAAATCGCATCAGCGGTCGCCCGTGACTGCAAAGGCCTGTTCGGGCGGTCGCTCCTTGACAATGGCCTTACACGCCTCCCGCTCCTTCTCCACAGCGGCTTGGATGGCGGCGTCACGGTCGGCGGTCAGGTCGCGGATCAGGGCGAGGGCTTCGGTAAGGTGAGCCGCTTTGTGAGCGTCTAGTGTTTCACGGTAACAGGCGGCGCTTGCTTCCGGCGCGTCATCGGCCAAGATAAATGAAATGCCGTCTTGATTTGGGCTGTCCAGATTAGGAAGCCAAACGGAGACCTCATCTAGGGTGTAGCGCCCCGCCTCAGCTTTTAGGCCCGTGTAACCCTTGCTCTCTGGGCGATAGTAAAGGCCCTGCTTTACAATCAGGTAAGCATTCGGCCCTTCCGTCATGCCCTCGCACTTTGCCAGCAAATCGGCGGCGCGCTTGTGTAGGTCAGTCATTGGTTATCACCTTGAGTGCGGGTCGCTTTGAATGCCCGCCAGAACGGCTTCATCAGGTCTTCCGTTATCGTGCAAAGCCCATAAAAACAGAGATAAAGCAGCGCCCACGAGGTCAGATCGAGACCCGGCGGCACTCCGTTCGAGAGGGCGAGAACGCCAAGCAAAAGCAAAAACGTAAATGTGCGGCCAAGGATTGTCGCTAACGCGTGAGCTAAAGCATGTGCGTAAATCATTCTGTTTCTCCTTCCGCGCTCTGTAGGGCGTGTGGCGGCAATGCGGGGGTGAGGTGGGGTGTGGGTCATTGTGGTCCTCTCAAAACAGTGCGGGCATGATTGCGATGGTGATGGCGTCCCCGTCCTGCACTTCGGCGTAGGGAGGAATTGCGATAAAGCCGGGGGCGGTGATGACGGTGATGGTCTCAAAGCTCCCGTGCCTGACTTTGACAACGGCGCGGATGGTGAAGCCCTCATGCTCAAGGTCGAAGTCACCCAGCACGCTCACTTGCTCCGCGTGGTTGGTGTAGGTCAGGTGGGCAAGAGCGGTGGTATGGGCCTCTAGCGTGAGGGCGTCCGTCTGTGCGCGGGCGGTGTTGGTCTCGATGTAGCTTGGCAGATCGTCGGCAAAGGCAGGCGAGGCCAGGAGGGCGAGGATGAGGGGGCGGGTCATTGGCTGCAAATCCCACTGTCGCCCCATTTGTCGTCAGCCGTTTCGCCCATTTCATCAAGAATGCGCTCATGCTCCTCAATCTGGTCCCAAAAAACGCGGCGCTCGTTTTCTCGGTTATGCTGACGCCACATTTTTTGTGTTTCTTTAGACGCTAAGAAGCCTGCCCTGCTTCTTCGCCTTGCATGACTTGGAGCAGAACCTTCCCCAACCGCGCTTAACGTCAGCAGTGCGGGCTGAAAAACTCGTCTTGCATGTTGCGCATTTTACTTCCGTCATACTTGGCATATCTCTGCCTTTCCTTTGATGATGTCGCGCACGCGGGCGCTGTAGTGGTGGGTCAGGAGATCCACACGGCGTCAGGCACGATCAAAAGGCCTTGGGACGCTTGCAGGGTGTGGGTCTCGGTGATCGCTTCGAGCAACCGCTGGTAGTAGGCGATTGGGTATTGCTTAATGATTTGGTCGCGCCACTTTGGGTCCACCCCGTCAATGATCATGTGACAAGTGAAGCAGGTATAGGCCACGCCAAGATCCGTGACCTTGGTGGACATGCCCTTGCCCTGGCGGGTTGTGTGGGCGCCGATGCAGGTTTCAGGGCCGTCACAAGACATGCCAAGGAATGACGCGACCCTTGCCGTGCAGGGCATACCCGCAGCTCCCGCCATAAACCTATCGGAGCGCAGCTTGGGCAGTGTGCGGGCGGTATGGGCGCAGCACTTGGGTGATGTCGGGCAGATCAAACTCTGTCAGGTCTTTCATCGCTGCCACCACCTTTCGGGCATTCCGCCATCGATGTTTTCGGGCTTTCTGCAAAGGCACGGATTCAGCGCAATCTCGGCATTGATCCGGTTGCGCACGCCGATAATCGTGTTTTTGCTCACGCCAATAGCTTCGCCGGCCTGAGCTGTAGTGAGGCCTTCGTTGTCTGTCAGGTGCATGGCCTCAAGGAGCATTTCATCGGGCAATGCGTTACGGCGGTGGCGGCTCATGGTTTACCTCCAAGCCCACACCATCCATGCGTGGGATCGAGAGAGATACCGTGAGCGGTAGGATCAGCCTTGACGTTGGCAACCGCCTGTTTGTGGTAGTTTTTGCCGGGCTTACCTGCGTCTGCGCCAAGTCGGTCCATTTCCACCTTAATTGCCATCATGAAGTTTGGGTCGCTGGCCGGTAGGGGCTGCCACCTCCACAGGATGCACTCTGCGCCGCGGCACTTTTCTTGGGGCTTGTCGCCAAAGGTGCGCGCGATGGGGCATGGGAAAGCCTTTGCCTGATCGGGTGAAAGCAGGGTCATGCGCTGTCGCCCTTCTTGCTGTCGTGCCAGCCATCAAATGCCGCCAGCCACGCCGCCGCTTTGGCCTCGTCGCCCTCATAGAGGCGCATGGTCCGCTTCATCCCTGCCTTGGCGGTACACGGTACCCTCGTCAAACCCTTCATCCATAGGTGCAGCAGGGCCGGTGTCGACCGCATCCGTCCAGTGGCCATCAACGATCTCGGCATCATCAACGGGGGGGGCTTCCTGCTCGATTTCAGGCTCGTCAGGACCGGTCTCGGGTTCTTCGGGGAGGTCGCCCCGTGCGGCCAAGGCCTTGCGCTGTAGGGGTGTCATGGGCTTTTCAGCCGGCGTCACATCGCGCGGGTAATCCTGCACTTCCTCAGCCACTTGAAGGCCCATCAGGGCGTCAGCGGCACCATCACGGCACGCAAGAGTGCGAGCGCGCATTTGGAGCATACGCTTCGGATATTGCTGCCACGGTGCACCTGCTTCTTCCAAGGCCCGGCGCTTGCCGCGTCTTTCACGGAAAACTCACGCCGAATTGTCTGGCCCGTATCGCCCCGAACCAAAGTCGACCAAGCAACCATATTGTCGCCTTCGCCCTCGATGCCGCTGTCAAGCTGGTGGCCCGCCTTCTGCATGAGCGCAGGAAGCGCATCGCCCCAAAGCGAAGCTCGACCATTGATCACGGCAATGCTTGACAAAGCCTGCATGGGGGCAAGCCCGATCTCCATTCCCCGCGCAATCGCTGCCATTGTGGCCTCGGGCTTGCCCTGAAAGTGACGTGGAACCATGTCGCCCGCAGAAGCGAGCGCCTTGGCCAAACGAAACGTGTCATCAAGAGACTTTGGGACAAGACCGCTGATAGCAGCGCCTTGCGCAAGATCGGCCTTTGCAATGAAGGTGGGGCTTGGTGCCGCCACGTGGTCAGGAAGATTATTGCTCATGGTGCTTCTCCGGCAGTGTTCATTTCTTCAAGGAATTGCTCACGCATCCACTTCGGACGCTGGTAAGCGGCAATGTCGGCTCCGAGGGCCGGAGCCAGTGACCGGACGCAAGGCACTCGGCAAAGCGGCGGATGGATTGGCGGTTGTGGAATTGCCCAATGCGCAAGTCCTCCTGCTCAATCTCACGCAGGATCACGCTGAACGGGGGCTTGTCGTGCTGGGCGATGATCGCAGCCATTTCCGGCCAGTCACCTGTCAGGCGCTCGTAGACCTCGGCCGCAAAGGCAAGCTGCATGTCGTAGCGGTGGTCATCAATGCGCCGGTCAACAAGACGGCGGTTGAATGGGCAACCTTTCGACGAGATTTTCTTGTAGTCAGTCACGGTCCCGTCAAAAGCAATGGTGTCGGGCCGAGCCAAAAGCCAAAGGCCTGTTTCCTCGTCGCGCCACGCCATTGTGACTTCGGGGATACCGCCCATGACAGCGACAGCGGCCTCGTCCTGCACAAGCGCCGTGCCCATGTTCGTGATCATTTCCAGATCATCGGGTTTGAGGATGCTTTTGGCGCTGCTGTCTATCTTGTCCCAGAACTCACAAGACAGCGTGCCGGCAGGTGTTCCTTGCCCCGCCTCGTACTTGGCTCTCTGGGCTTCTGTAGGGCGGCGCGGAGTGTCCTCTGGGAGCAGGATGTACTCAGCCAGCACTTGCTCAATCCCGCCCTCCACGAAAGCGGCCATGGCGCGACCAAGGCGCAGGGCATCGGTCTCGGGCTTTTCCCACCTGTCAGGGTTCAACAGGTGGAGAGCCCAAACGTCCGCGGGTGTCTCGCTCTGCATCTTGCGCAAAACGCCAGACGTGACACTCGGGCCATCGCAAGGGTTGGGAGTGGTGCTGGTCCAGCGTAATGTTGTAGAAGCCGGGCTCAGTGATGTTCTCGTCATCGGCAAGGGTGCGGATTTCGGGGGTCATGTCTCAACACCTCCATTCATGTGAGGTTCCAGTGCTTTGCTGACCTCAATCGCAATCTTTTGAGCCATCACAGCCCCAAGGCGATCAGCAATGTGAGCCTGCCGTTTCCATATTGATCTCAACTGTGTTGAAGCGCTCACCGACATTCGTTGCATTCCATGCGGCGACGACGAAATGAGGCGCCTGTTTCCGTTGATGGGCGGGCTGGATAGCCAACACCGCTCACCAAATTATGTGAAATGGCCTCACCGATTTTTTTCGATCCCAAATTGCCACAATGCGGGCGCTCGACGCCTACGACTTTGCCCATCAGCGATTACCCTCGCCAAAAACAAGCAGATCGAGGTATCCATTTCCAATGTGGCCCAGAGCCATGGCGACGGACATTGCGATGATGAAGGCGCCGATGACAAAAATGGCGAACCGCTCATAAGTCATGGCGCCCCCCACCGAACATTTTGATCCCGCTCAAACACGTCGCGCTCATATTGGCGCACAGCCGCCATGTATTCGGGCGTGACGCACAGCTCGCAGATCTGCGTGATCTCGGCGCCATGCCCGTTGTCCATCGGATAACTGCCATCACCACGGCAGCGCGGGCAGTCAGGATTGATCGGGGGCTTTGCGGGCAGGGTGAGGTCAGGCATTTGAAGGCCCTGTGCCAACTGGCTTCTGCAATCTTTCGATCATCTTGGCGCGCTCGTCGGCACGCACGGCAGCTTCGTTGTAAAGCGGTTCGGGTGCGCCGCTAAACCGGAGACAAATCAGTTCCGCTTCCTCAATGGGAAGGTCAAAAACTGTCAGCTCAAAATCGCCATCCTCACGGAAAAACGTCAGGGTAATGGCGTTATTGTTCAGCGGACGCGGGCCGTCACACTCTATCTCTCGAACGCCGTGTAAGTACGATGTCAGCATTGCGGCTCTCTCCATAAGCGTGTTGACTGAGCGGCGGGTATGGAGGAAGGCTATATCCCTCAAAAAAGGATAGTCAAATAAAAATATCCGCTTTAGAGGACATTTGGGGTTGCCGTATTTTAACAATGCTGTGACAAAGCATTGTCCTTTGAAGAGCGGTCAGATGACAGTTTCGGAGTATATCGATCTCGTCGCAAAGCTAAGTGAAGTGCAGCGGCGCGGTAGTGGAAAAGGTTAGGCGGTTGATTGATCGCCCAAAGAGTAAGCACTGCGTCGATGCGCTCCGGCGCGTCTTGCATCCTCTTGAGTAGATCGAGCTGAGCGGGCGTAACATCAATGCCGTGAATGATGTACGCGGCACTAACACCCAGAGCTTCGCAGATGCTCAAAAGGTTTTTGAGCGTTGGCTCTTTGCCCTCGACAAGTATGGAATGCAAGTATCCTGGTGCTGCCGTACCGGACTTGAGAGACACTGCTCTCATTGACATTTCGCTACTGTCCAAAGGCGGCTTGAAGTCGCGTCCGCCAGCCATTGTTTGCCATGCTTTCATTGTGAAGGAATGCGCAAATCAGCGCACGTCCTTTATTGACGACACTTGACACGTCCTCTTTAGAGGATATTACTTCGGACATGACGATACATCACCCCATACTTCTCCGCTGAAATTGACGCTTTTTTGGAAGAAACCAAAATGGGCCAAAGTTACTTCGGCAAGCGCGCTGTTGGCAATTCCGAGATCGTAGATCGGCTTCGGAAGGGCGGGCGAATTTGGCCTGAAACCGAGACCAAACTGCGCTCTTTTATGCTTTACCAGCGCGACAAGCTTACGCAATCAAATGCGTCCGCTGCTGAGGATATTCAAGGGGGCGGCGCAATGATCGCCCTTTTCGCTCTACCGAAACAGCCAACCGAGTATGTTCAAAATTGGGGATGGCTGTCCGACCAAAGGGGTCCGAACGTCAGCATGGCGATGGCGACTGCCCACGACAGAATGTTTTGCATGGCGGTTCCTTTCAGGCCCCCCATACGCGCCGAGCAGCGCTGTATCAATGATCGCCCCTGTATCGACAGCCCTTTTTCGTCTTGTTCGTCGTGACCGTGGGGGTCGCAGCGGCATTCCTTTTCGTGGCTGATCTCAAATGATCTGCCCCTGTCATTCCTTGGGCGGGGTCCATCCGTCCATGGGAGCGGCCAGCTCACTCAACCCCCACCTTTGTCCCGAGCTGGTCGCGCAATCGCGAGTGGGAGGCTCCCTTTCAAGGGTGCGCGTGAGTACCTAAACGATGAAATGCTTGGCGGTCCTCTCAGGAGGCTCGCGTCATAAGGCCCCGTCAATTTCATCCCCTGCGCCTAACTGAGCGAGATCAGACATCCCCCCAACCACAGGAGACGACACAATGTCTGACACGGAAGTTTACAACGGCTGAAACCCGACGAGTTCATGCGCAACCATGCGGCGTGGTCAAATGCCGAGGCTGCGGCTGCATCTGAGGCCGGCGAGCGGCGTCAGCGCATCGGTGAATACATCGAGCGCACTGGCCTCCACAAAAAGGCGGTATCCCAGATCCGCGCCGGCTTGAAGCTCGAAGACGCCCGAGCAGCGGCGCGACTGGTGGCGGTCCATTCAAATGATGGCTCCCATGATTGAAGCCGAGGTTTTTGCCAACGAGCCGGAAATGGATTTTGAGGGCGAGGACGCTGGTGAAGATGATGATCCCGCCGACGATGCCCCTTCCAACGTCGAGCCGGTCAACTTTAGTGGTGATGCCGAGGTCGCTGCCGAATGAAGATCGTCGCTTTGGACATAGCGACCCAAACTGGCGTGGCTGTCGGATCATCCGGCAGCCAACCAAAAGGCGTGGTCTGTGGATCTTGGTAAGGGGCGGTCAGAAGATTGGCGCTTTTCCGGGTTCTCATGCTCGCACATGGCCTGATAGCCACGCACAAGCCTGATCTGGTGGTGTGTGAGGCCTTCATAGGGGGAAAGCACGCCTCTGCCTACTTGATCGGTCTGGTGGCCTGTGTGCGGGGCTGTGCGGCCAATCGTGGTGTGCGGTGCGAAATGGTTTACCTCGGCAACCGTGCGGAAGCACTTTCTGGGCGAAAACCCAAGCGCCAAAGACTTTCCCGGCCTCCAAGGCGGCCAAGGCGAAGCTGGCGATCAAGGAGCTCGTTGCTGACCGATGCCGCCTGCTCGGGTGGGAAGTGGACGATCTGGACTGCGCCGATGCCCTCGCAACGCTGGATTGGGCGCTTGCTGAGCGCTGCAAAGACTTTCAGGCGGCGCCATCTGGAGGGCTTTTTCGTGTCTAAGCACTACCGCATGATACCCAATGACCGATTTTTTTACGAGGTTTGGACAAGCAAGGTCATCGTGAGAGAAATCGCTGCGATCTACTGCACGTCCCGACCCGCCATTTACCGTGCAGCGGATCGTTTTGGCTTTCCCAAGCGCAACCCCGTTGAGCCAGTGATCGAGGCAGAAATCCCGCGGCCATTGGATCTGATGGACGAACTGCGCTGGTCGAAAGGACGGTATACAATCCTTTTGGAGATTGCCGAGCGCGAAGGCTTTTCAATGACCAAGGCGCAGCAGCTTTATCGCAGGGCGCGGCGCGATGAATGATCTTGTCGTCATACACCCCGATCCGCCCATCACGCATTGGAGCCGCACTGTCCGCAAAATGTATCTTCTCGGACTGTCTCCGGCTGCCCTCGCATACGTGATTGAGAGCGACATTTGCTTGGTTCGCATTGCCATTCGAGTGGACGGAGAACAAGCGGCCAGATGAAGCGCATCGCGTTGATTTTAATATAGAAAAAAGCGGCAAGTTTTCCGCTCATGTGGGCAAGCACGTGTCTAGCAAGACAATGGGCGCGTACATCGAGATCATGCGCTTTTTGGCCGAACGGGAGAAGGGCTGACATGCGGGAAACTAATCAAGACATGCTGGAGGGCAGAAATAGTCAGTCTTTTAGCCGAAGGCTACGGCGCCGAGGACATTGCTCAGATCCTTCAAGGGCAGGGGTGGGGTGGCACGGCGGCCAATGTGCGCGCGGAAATCACCGAGCTGCGTGCATGCGGTTTAAGTCTACTGAGATTGAGTGGGGGAAGCCATGAGCCGCCACAGCTTTGACCCACAAATCGCTCAAAAGGTTGGCGTAAATGCCGCTGTCATTTTTCAGAATATCGTTTGGTGGTGCGAAAAAAACCAAGCGAATGGGCGCAACATCCACGATGGAAGGGCATGGGTCTACAACAGCGTTAATGCGTGGTCCGAATTGTTTCCATACATGAGCGCAGGACAGATCAGAAGGGCGCTCGAAACCCTTGAAGAACACGGCTTAATCAAGAGCGGGAACTTTAACGCAAACGCATATGATCGGACCAAGTGGTATTGCGTGTTTTGCCAGATGCATTTGTCGCCAGTGACAAATGGATTTGTCATCAGTGACGAACCTATACCAGTAAGTAAACCAGACATAAACAATACCCCTATAGTCCCCAAGGGGACAGATGACCTTTCTCAGAAAATGCTGAGACACCGGATCAACCAAAGACAGACCCTTTATCTCAGCAAATTGAAAACGGCTTCAACGAGTGGTGGGGTCAGATCTGGCCAAGCCACAAGCGCAAGACGGGCAAAGTCGATTGCTGGAAGCTCTACGAGAAGGCCTGCCGCGGAAAACACCCGAAGGCTGAGATGGTCAGCCCGATAGCACTGAACCGGGCCACCAAGGCCTACATCGCGTCTGTGACGGATCGGGAATACCTCAAGGCACCTCTTGCGTGGTTGCGGCTGCCGGGTGGGAGCCATTCCTGCAATCCGAAATAACCTACGACGAAGCCGCTCTGAGCAAATCAGCGCGCAATCTTTTGCAGCAAGGCAAGTGCCCGCCCTCAATGATGGTGGACGGAAAGCCCAATGCGGAAGCGGCGTACTGGCTCAAGCAGTATCGGGGGATCGAATGATCGGTTGGACGTTTTGCTCGGGCATTGGAAGTCCCTGAAATGGCCGCGCCGTGGGTAGATTGGCGGCTGGCTTCCGAAATTGAGTACCTTCCCGCGCGCCGTTTGCAACAGCGCTTTGGCTACAAGGCCCCCCACGATCACAACCAAGGCGACCCGTTGCTTTGGGGTGACATGACCGAAGTGACGCCGGATCTGGCCCGTCAGCGCGGTGTGCCTTTACCGGATTTGATCGTTGCCGGCACGCCATGCCAAGCATTTTCTATCGCGGGGCTGCGTGGCGGCACCGACGACGCCCGCGGCAACCTTACCCTCAAATTTGTGGAGACCTGCCATGCAATCGTCGATGCTCGACCTGATGGAAAAGCTCGCCGTCCTCTGGGAAAACGTCCCAGGACGTCTTGTCCGACAAGGGAAACGCTTTTGGATGTTTCTTAGGGGGAATTGTCGGATCAGATCATGCCATACAGCCGCCAAAAGGCGAAAGCTGGCCAAGTGCAGGCATGGTTTCCGGGCCAAGGTCACGGGCAGCATGGCGGGTCTCGACGCTCAATATTTTGGAGTGGCCCAACGACGCCGCCGTGTGTTCGTTGTCGTTGATTTTGGAAACTGCGTCGATCCCGCAGCGGTACTGATTTGAGCGCCAAAGCGTGCGCGGGAATACTCCGCCGAGCCGAGAAGCGGGGCAAGGATCTGCCAGAGGCTTTGAAACAGGCGCCTCACGGCGGTGGTTTCACGGACGTAGCGCCGACACTGGACGCTTCCTGCAAGGATGGACCTGTGCGCGCTCAGATTGGCGCGGGTGCGCCGCACCCTGGCCAGCGTCGGCGCCACCGACGCTGAATCGCAGCTTTTGGCGACAAACAAGGTCTTGAGGATCAACACGCGCTTTGCGGTGCTGGCTTGTTTGTGCCTGACATTGCGAAACTCGTCACAGCCAGCGGTCAAGGTGCGCTATGACCCAGAGTTGGAGCAATTTGTTACTCACGCCCTGCGCGGCGAAGGATTTGACGCCAGTGAGGACGGCACCGGGCGTGGCACGCCCCTCGTGCCCATCGCGTTTGATTGCAAGGGTACAGAGGTTCAAAACGACGCCAGCGGTGTCTCGCCACCGCTCCGATCCATGGGTCACAGCCAAAGCCACACCAGCACTGGTGGGCGCGCGGCGATAGCCATTCAGGAGCGCGCCGTGGCGGACAATCCAGACACCGGGCCGCAGGGTGCGGGATACCGCACCGATGACGCCGCATACACGCTGGAAGCCCGCAATAAGGTGCAGGCGGTGGCCTTTGCCCAAAACACGCGCGACGAAGTGCGCCTTCAAGGCGGTGACGGTGGCATTTGCGGCGCTCTGAGCGCCGAAGTCACGAGATGAAGCAGCAGACCTACGTGGCGTTTGATCTGCGAGGCCGGGAAGAAGGCGCGGTTCCTGAGAGCGTTGGGGAGACTGTCAGTCTCCGAGCCGCATCAGGAGGATCATCGCGCAGCTACCTTGCTCAGCCGTGGGCTGTGCGCCGTCTCACGCCGACCGAGTGCCACAGGTTGCAGGGCTTTCCCGACGATCATTGCGACGTGACGTATCGCGGGAAGCCTGCCGCAGATGGACCTCAATACAAGGCCTTGGGCAATTCTATGGCCGTGCCGTGCGTGGCGTGGATCACTGATCGAATGAAACTCAGCATGGAGGAATACCAATGACCACAAAATATAAAAAACGCATCCCGGACGAAGCCTACAGATCTTTGCAGCACTTGACGCGCCGAGAGGCTGCTAAGCGACTTGGCGTTTCCCGCATGGCGTGTGCCAAAGCGGAGCAACGCTTAGGCTTTAAGTTTAAGAAATTGCCAAATGGGTGGCAGGCTAGAAAGATCGACCAATCGGAGATTGCGCGCATAAAGCAAGACCCAAGAACGTGCGCCGCAATTGCTGCTGATTACGGCGTCAATCGCACAACAATCGGGAAGATAAAGCGGAAAGGGAGCGTCAATGACCACAGAAGCCGACATCCTTGGGCGCCCACCTGTGATGCGCCCCTTGCCCGCGCCCGATGTGGACACGAGCGATGACTGGAAGGGCGAAAGTTTGATCCGCAACGGCAAAACGGCACAGTTTCATCGCCGCGGCAACGCCATTGCTCAAAGGGTTGCGGCTGCCCGGCGCGCAAAGGTGGGCGAGTTGCTGGACCAAGGGCTTTCGTTCAAGGAAATCATGCTCCGGCTTGATCTGCGCCGCGACACACTGGCTCAAGACATAGCAAAGGTGCGGCAAAAATGAACGCGCAGTCAGACATCGCCCCAAGCAACATTGAGGCCGAGCAACAGCTTCTCGAAGGGTCTCTCATGTGCGACAATAACCTGATCCACAAGGTCACAGGGATCCTGACGCAAGCGCATTTTTACGATCCTGTGCATGCCCGTGTGTATGCCGCCATTTTAGACCGGGTAAACGCGGATCGCATCGCATCACCTGTGACGCTTAAGACGGTGCTGGACCATGACGAAGGGCTGAAAGAGCCGGGGCGCTCAGTATCTTGCACTTGGCAGGGTCCTCGATCTCAGCCTTCGCCGTGCGAGACTACGCGAAGGTCATCGTGGAAATGGCTCGGCGCCGTGATGTGCTGGCTGTGTGCCGCGAGGCAATATCGGCATTCAAACCGATCGCCCCGTTGATGACGTGGTGTCTGGCTTGGAGATGTTCGTGCATGAACAGGAGCCAACCGACGAGCCGCGCAGCATGTCGCTCCTCGCTGCCCATGCCAGCGTTGTGCGAGAGCAACTGGAGGTGAATGACGGCAACATGCCCGCCATACCATCCGGCCTTGCCACGTTGGACGAAGTGCTGAGCTTGCGAAAGCAGCGCTATACGATCCTCGCCGGAGGCACATCTATGGGCAAGACGGCCAAGGCCCTGCACATGACTTACGCAGCCGCCAAGGCTGGCTATGGCGTGGGCTTTGTATCCCGTGAAATGCCCGAGCGCGACCTTGCCGCGCGGATCAATAGCATCGAAAGCCAGATCCCCTACAAGGCTTTTGAGCGAAAGATGTCGGAAAACCTCACGCGCCAGATGATTGAAACCGCCAAGGCGCAGCAATCGCTACCAATCGAGATATTTTCGCCACGTGTGGACGACATGCCGGCAATCATTTCCGAAGCCAAAAAGCTCAAGGCAAAGTGGGAAGGCACTGATCACCCTCTATCCATGCTGGTGGTGGACTACATCCAGCTGATCAACGATCAAGGCAAGCAATTTGAGGTGCTTTCAAAAGTGGCTAATGACCTCAAGCAGTTGGCCAAAATGCTTGATGTGCATGTGTTGGCACTGGCTCAGATTGACCGGAAAGTTATGGAGCGTGAAAACGCCCGGCCCATGCTGTCCGATCTGCGCGGATCAGGGGATCTCGAAAACGCCCCCGACAACGTGCTTTTGTTTACCGCCATGAGTATTCTTTGCGGCGAGACTCAGCCCCCCGCAAAGACAGAGGATCGGGTCGATTTCGAGGAGGAGTGGCGACTGTCCAAGGGCAAAATGGAGATCATCATAGCCAAGGCACGCATGGGTGAAATCAAAACCATCACTGTGGGGTGCGACATGGCCACCAATCGGTTTTGGGACATCGAGACAACGGGAGACCTGTTTTGATGGAAGCCCCTGCGCGCGAACACTGCAATGAAGCAAAGCGGATCAAAACGCGTATGGAGGCTGCGGCCAATGCGGTCAAGGCTAACCGTGATCTGCGCAGAGGAGCGCTCAAACCTTGAAGAACTTGAACGAAAGCCGCACTGCCGCCCGCTCGGCATTCAAATCCGAAAGCTAAAATCGTATCTGATTGCTAAAGGATGGAAGTGATTTTTGGCGCCAACGCGCTGCGCAAACCGGCAAATCTCCCAATGCACCCCGCAACACATCAAAGCCCAAAAAGGAACCGACACATGAAAAAGATAGATTGGCTGGAAATCGCCATACACATTGGCCTTGGCGCGCTTGTGGGAGTGGCTGTCTGCGTTGCTATCCTTCTGCCCCTGTCGTTCTTTTGGCCTCCCGCTTGGAGCGCAGCGCCGTGGGCAGTCGTCGGCGGCATGGCCTCCGGGCTGGCCCTCATGGCGTTTGGCGATGACGACGATGAAAAAGATACAATCGGTATTACCGATTGTATCGGTAGGGGGAGAAGCACCCCGATTATCAATGAGTCTGGGCTTTGCTGGCCCTCATGGCGTTTGGCGACGATGACGATAGCGACGAAGTTTGAGAACCACCCCGCGCCAAGGCGCACTTTGTAGAGAGGAATGAGAGGATGGACATACAGATAGAACAAAGCGCAAGTGGGCTTTACCACCTAACAAGCCCTGATGTTCACAGGCCTGTTTGTTTCGGATGCTTCCAGTGCAAAAATGCTCTGGACGCTGTTGGTGATGTTTATCGAGAGATACTTGCAGCCAATGCGACCACCGAAAGCCCCGACACATGACTGACGCCACCAAGGCTGAACCTGTTCCCCTGCGTGCCGCGTGTCTGATTTTCTGCACGTGGAGACGATATGGAACGGGCCGCGAAGGGCATCTGCGAGCGCCGAGCAATATGCGACGGCTGCTATATGCGCGGCCCGTCCGCACCCACCACAGCCCTTGCCTTTGGTATGTGGGCCGAACTGCCGAGAGAGGAGTGAAAGGATGACTGACGCAGAAGCGGTGAGACTTTGCGCGGGCTGCGCTGCGCCGGAGCGGACACTGCCATGGTCATGCTCGACAAAACGAGCGCCAGCGCGCATCGCACTTCCACCGAAGGCCCCTTTCACTGCCCGGCGCGAGACCTTGATCCCGGAAATGAGCCAGCGCGATATGCTGAAGCTCGCCATGAGGGAGAAGGAATATCGTTTACGGTCTACCCCCAAACGCAAAAGCCCCCTGACGCCAATCGAGACGCTTGTGGGGCGCGGGGGACGGAACATCTCAAGCCCACAAGAGAGCGGAGAGGATTCCTAGGAGGACCGCATAGCGCGCCCTTTCGGCGGGGTCTTCAATCCCGCCTATAGCTCCACGGTGGAGCTGTCTCGTCACTGTGCCGCAATCGTCATATTATCAATGTCAAAATCTGCACCTGCATCAATGAACTGGATAATCGTGACGCAAGTGAGTGGCGCCAGCAGGCACCGTAAATGTGTAAGGCCCGTAGCTCCCCGTCGGGTGAGATTGCGATGGTGCTGCACCCCCACGCGCTGCGGCACGGTGTCACCAACAAGCCCGTCAGCGACATCCAGGCCTGCATAGCATATTGGCCTGATCCCTAACCCGATCACCGGCTACGCCGACACGTGGCACTTTCTGAAGCTGATTTCGTAAGTCGCTTGGTCATCCGGTATCGCAATGAAAAAGCCACCACTACTCTGGTGCAGAGCGTTGGCGCCGATTGCGCCGCTCGGCACGCAGGACACCTGCGGTCACTGCCAGCCCGCCGTTTACAACATGAGCCGCTGGATCGCCGGAAATCGCCTTCGGTGAAGACGTTGCCTCCGCTGCCGCCGGCATTCGGATCACTCCACTCAGCGCCATAGTTTGCCCGATGATTTTCCCACGCCCACAATGCAAACGGGTGAATGTCGTTTGAGGAGGTCGCATCGAACGCCTGCCTGCCTGCCTTTTTTTTTTTTTTTTTTTGCGGTTAGCACGTTAAAGCGATCCGGGCCTGCCATACGGCGGTCGTAGTAATCCCGAACCACGTTTGATTGCCACGAGTGGTGACGCCGTTGGAGAGACATGCGCAACGCCAGCGCAACGTGCGCCGCCGACGCTTTGGCGATGATGTGGCGATAGCTCTGTTTGTCGATGGCCCCGCCCAATTTGCGGGCCGGCTGTCGCAGTAGTGCCACTTACCGCCCACACCCAAGCCGTTTTGACGCTCTTCCTCAGAGGTCACGGCATCAGGGTCGTCACGTTGCATCGCTGCGACCATTCAGGCCAGCCCAAGTTTGCAGACGTAGTAGGAAAATCCCTTGCACGATCTACATCAGCTTGTTGCACGGTGAAGATCTGGCGGCCACTGCCCCAGATTGACGCCGGAGGCCGCCGCCGAAAACGGCTTCCGTTGTCGTCGGCAGCCAGAGCATTAAGGCGAACCGATTGTCACCAAGGCCAGCCGCTTCGAGCGTGCAGCGGGAGGGGGCTGCCCACCTCTTTTCGGTCCGTTACAATGACCGCCGTTGTCCTCCCAGACACCGCCCTGCTCTGCACGTGCGGCGTAGTCGATAGCGTCCTGCACGATGTATCCGGCCAGCGTCCGTGCTTCTGTGCCGTGGTGTAAAAGTCGAAGTGGAGCGCGAGGCCATGCGGTCGCGGCACAGCGCCATACCAATCACCCGCATGGGCCATCAGCGACCAGTGCGTCATATGCCACGCCGGAATGCGGGATGATGTTGCGCGTGAGGACGTTGTAGGTGTTCTGCTCAGCATTCGTGCGCCCTTGGAGCATCTCAAGCGCCTCAGCGTAGGCCGGGAACCCACCTCGTGAACTCCAGCCGAGCCGTTAGAGAGAGAGAGAGAGAGAGAGAGAGAGAGAGAGAGAGAGAGAGAGAGAGGAAACCCGGTTAAGTCGAGGTCCGCAGGCCCGCAGCCGATGAGGTGAGCCGTCCGAGGCAAAGCCCGAGTCGGAAATGGTTTGCACCCGAGCCGCGCTATGCGCGGTCAACACGCCCATATTCGGCGCAAGCGCTTCTGGGCGTCCGCTTGAAACAACGCCTGTAAGCTGCGACATGCCTTTGACATAGATACCGGTGCTTACAGTGACGGGCGACCCGGTGTGGTTTGGGTCAATATTCAGCGAGCTATTGTGGGCGGCGTTGGCGCCGATAACGAGAGCATCATAGCCCTGCTTCCCACGGCGACACCTTTTTGTTTGCCGCCTGCATTCTGGGCCAGCGTGCCTTGCGCGTCCGCCGCGACCGGGGCGGTGCTGTAGACCATAGAGACGCAAGTTGCCAGGCGCTCTGGCAAAATCACCGTCTCGTGTGACACTCTCCGACACTGGCGTGACCTGCGTAATCTCCCGCTTGAAGCGACCACCCATCGGCGAGCCGTCAAAGTGCGTGCCATGAGCCGAGACGCCGGACAGGGTGAACGTCGCGCCGATGTGCTGATGCGGTTGTAGTCGATCACCGCCGACGCCGTGAACCTCACCTTGCGCCACAGTCTGCCATGCGGATTGCAGCCCGCATTCGTTCCGCCAGTCTCAACCGCTCGCCACTGCGCAAGGGCCTGCTGCCCAACATCACCGACAACGTGCGTGTAAGCCGCTGTCGTGGCCCTCACCGTGCCGCACTGCGGAGTGCCGGAACTCTTACGCGACTGATCGCCGCCGCCGGAAGCCGTGCGCCGTCGCCCTGCGTGCATCAGTGACTGCCGCGCCCACACGCAATTCGCCCGCAGCCGAACCGTTGGCCGAAAGCGATGGTGGGGCCTGTCGCGGGCGTGGACGTGCCGCCGCTGTCAAAGCCGATCAGCCCAAGATCGACGCGTGCGCGGATCCAGCTCATACGTCTGTCTCCACCCAGATGCTCCTGATCATCCCCAACGGCGGACTTGTAGAAAACTGTGTCGCCAGATTTGAACTTGAACCCTTGGGGGAAGGGAAGATAGAACCCGTCCTCCTCGCCTTCTCTCGACCGGTAGCCTTTTTGCAGCATGGCCATCGGCGCCGCCTTTCGCCTCTGGCTGAAAAAAAGCATCAGGCGACAATGCTGGTTGATTGCCAGATGCGGGTTGCGGTGAGCTTTTGGGACATGAGCGTGATCCAGATAAGGGTGAAAGTTGCCCGCACGCTTACAATTGACGCTCCGTTACATAAAAAACCGGCCCAAAACTGGACCGGAGTTTGATTTGCCGCCGTTAAGCTGAGATCGGGCGATTATGGAGGGGTGATTTTGTCCGCGATGTTGGTGGCGTGGGTCGCCGCGGCGCCGTAGACTTTCGGCTACCTCCTCAAGTTGGTCAATCCAAGCCCAAGTCGGCGAAGGCACGCAATCACGGCAAAAGGAATGCGCTCCGGGCTTGTCCTGCCATTAGCTGCAGGACCATGGTGGGGCGCGTGTATCCAAACGCCTTGGCCACCTCGACTTTGTAGCGCGTGGTGTGCCAGCTTCCCTTGGGCCAGCCCGTCGTAGATGCGCCAACGCTCGTGGGGCGTCATGGCGTCCAGTTGCTCAGCGTCCAGCATTGCGGAGATCCTTTCAATCGGGTTAGGGTGTGGCTCCGGCCTCCTTTGGCCAGCCCCGCGCCGGCTTTGGCCCCTCATGGGGAGGCGCGGGGCATCCTTTCAGAAAAAAACTACGCGAGCATAGCCGCCACCCCCCCAAATCTCGGCATAGTCGCAATCTTCACCCCAAGCCACTTCCGCCGCGATCTTAAACTCCTCAAGGGTTGTGCTGTCGGGCAGATCGTAAAAATGGGTAGAGCCACGCGCCCACGCGTGCCAACTGTGAGCCGTGCCAGCTTTGCACGTCAGGCGCTGCCAGCTTTTGAGTTTACCAACAAAGTATAGTCCGATATCCATAGTGCTTCCTTTCATTCAAACATATCGATTCGCGCCCGGCCCGCTTCGTCGAACAGGCCAAGGTCAGCGGGTTTTCGGGGCTTCTCGCTCGCTCTCGTCATGCGTGAGGGGCGAGCTGCGTCTCGGGCAGGTAGAGCCTCCGCGCCCGGTGCGACGCTCTGAGAAGCCCATCGGCGCCGTGTCTGTGGGTATGTCATTGGCGGTCAGGGATTGTTTCACCCCAGCAATAACCGCTCATCAGCATCAAAATCGCCGTGCCTTATGTATTCCTCAACGGCCATACATACATGGTCCCACTCATTTGCGGTCGGAGCCTCCCAAATCTGTTCCGCAGTGCGTTTTCCATCAGCAATCGCGTGGATTGCCACAGCTACCACCATGTCGGTACGCGCCGTCAGCCCATTCGGATGCAACGTCTGGTGTCTGTAATTACGGTTCATGATCTTTCCTTTTGCTGTCATGGATTTACCACAGTGACGCCTCGCGCATGGCGGGACGCTAGGTAGGTCAATGACGCAGCTCGATGCGGTAGCGATAGGCTTTGTGGATGTCAGAGCGATACATCCGCACGCGGGCCTTTTCCGTTTGCCAGCGATCTGGCTTCCTCAAGCGCTGCGATAAGGGCCAGTTCTGCAGCCTCGCGTGTCTTGTAGCCCATGGCGTAAGTGTAGGTCATAATGAAAAACCCTTCGCGCTCGCCGCGCCTGCGCGTCAAGGCGTGCGCCCCGCTGCGTGCCTCGCGCAAGTCGCCCAATGCGTTTGGATCACGGCCGCGATGCGGGCATGACGCATGGTCGCAATCGGCGCTCGACAGTAGCGGATGCTGGCAATGTGTTCGCGTGCCTCGCGCCACAAGTCCGCAACTTGTTCGGCCGCGCGCTGCGCCTCTTGCCATTCCTCCTGATACTCAGCCTCCGCAACACAAGCGCTCTCGGCTTCCTGTTCGGCTGCATACATCGCGCAACCTTCAGTTTCGTAAATTGTGGATCCGACACTCGCATACATGCCTGCGCCCATGCTCCACTCAGAAAGCCCCGCTCCACGCGGCAAGCGCAGCACAATGGCCGTAAACTGATTGGCGCCATATTGGTAGGCCCACGTCGAGCCAGTGATCACGCGCAAGGAAAACGCCGTCTCCTATCGTGTCATCACTGTCCATGTAGAAGCCACGTCCCGTGCCGGCTTCGCTCGGGCTTATTGTAGGCTTCACACAGCGGCGCGATTTGGCGCGCTCGCTCAGTGGGCGGTTGAAATCAGAATGGTGATTTGCTTAAAGATGCTCATAGCTCACATCTCCCCCATGTAAAATTGCTCACAATAGAGGTTCAGCACCTCGTCCTCGCCGGTAGGATGCAGGAAAGAAGGTCCAAGGGCGCCCACCCTGCACCCGCTGCACGTTGTCCCGCATGCCATAGCTATCAATGCTGCCAATGGGATACGCGCAGCAGGCCCAGCCAGCAGTATCTCGAACTCGGCAATCTCGCTTTTCAAGCCAAGGTTGGCCCAGCCCGAGCGCACCACGCAGGGACAGGGGATCGTCATGAATTGCTTGCCGTGCTTCTTCGGCCTTGTCGCTGTCGTCGTCATCGCCTTGCAATGGATGTTGCTCAACAAGTGCAGCCATGCGCAGCGCCATGTCTCGCGTAGACAGCCCGTGCGGTGGTTAGAGCGTTCATCTCGCTCTCGGTGATTTCCGTGGTTTCAGGGTCCGGGTCGCCTCAGTGGCGACACCCCATAAATAGGTGTGAAAATTTACTAAGTCAACACCTATATAGATAATAAACGCAACAAACAACAAAAATAGGGCCGATTTCAAGCAGTTCTTTGAGTAACCGATCGAGCGCGATAAACGCCCAAGCCATGGCATCCAAATCAGAGGCAAACCAGACGGACGCGGCTTCTATGTCATCAATAAGGGCATACCGAAGCACCCCAACACGTGGGATGAATTCGTAGAGAGAGTAGCAACGGCAGCGGCGAAGCCGCCCAAGCGCAAACATTCCGGCACAGTCGAGAACCTCACGCAAAGAGCAACGGCGACTTGATCAATCCACCAGGTGGGCGCCGAAGTCCAAAACATGCACATTTGTAGGACCGCTACCACGCAAAGGCGTGCGCTGCAAAAACTGGCGCATGCGAGGCGCGACACAGCGTGCGAACACGGGGATACCGCCAGAACCCAGAAGACCCCGCAACCGTGCGCCGCCTCGCGGATGTCCTCGCCGTCGATGCTTCCTGCTGCGCAAAAAGAACCCTCAAAGACACAGACCCCAAAGACAAACAACTCATAGAGAACATACTAAGAGAAAAGGGCGCAGCCCTCTCCCCTCAAAACATCGTCAACGGCATCCAAGCACTCAACATGGATGACGGCGGCAAGACCAGGCGGTGGGCCAAAACCATCAAACCGCAACCATTCAAAGATCACGCCAAAAACGACAAACATGAACAGAATGAATAAATAAGGCCAAAAACATGAGCAATGTAGATTATACGAAAACAAGCGAGATCGAGGTGAGGGGGCAGTTT
>NZ_JARQZP010000009.1 GCF_029589055.1 Vibrio hannami | reverse complement strand
CAGTGAACACCCTTCACTGATTTGATGAATGTACCTATATATGTATAGACTGCTATAATATACTTGAGTATATACTGAGTATTTACTATTAGATCTTTTTAGGTATATCCGTGATAATCTTCACGTTTTAGAGTTGACAAACCAGATAAAAAAGATCTACTGTATTTATAACACCAGATTGGTGAAAAACTAAAAAATTATACTTTAAAATGACCGATAACAAATACCCTAGTAATGACTATCGTATAGACGATAGTATAGACAGTAGAACATACGGAGATAAAGCCGTGAGTAGAGTATCTGATCTTGACCTTGCACTAGACGGTGCTATAGCTGAAAATGTAGACTCTAGTAAAGTCTTGCAGTTTCCTGTTAGTAAAGCCATTAAAGCTACTATAAAACTTGCCAATGACACTTCCAAGAGTATTGAAAATGGAGAAGCTGAGGAAGGTAGTGAAGCGAATACCCCACTTAGCAAAACCCTTGGTATTACTGACTTGGAGGGCGGTAGGCGCAAAGCGTTTGCAGGAAAAGAAACATCCGCATACATAAATGAAGGTGGTGAATCAAGGGAAGTATTAGCCACTTCTACAGAGACTAATTTCAAAGAATCCGAACCACCTTATTACAAGGTGTATGTCGATACAATCGCCCGTGTTCAGGGAATTCCACACTCTGTTAAGAGCTTTGTAATGGAACTTGGTAAGTTCATGACATACGAAGGTTCTATTCAGCTTACCAAGAGCGCAAAAGGCAGAATAGCCAAGGAGCTTGGAGTTTCAGAAGGCACTATAGCTAATTACCTATCCAAAGCAACAAAAACTGGAATGTTGATCAATAATGGAGGGGGCGAATTTTCATTTCACCCTTCTGTTATGGGTCGTGGTTCATGGGCTGATGTTAAAAAACACAGAACGGATTTGTTCAATCACGCTGTTGGTATCATTCGACTTGATCATAACGCTAGTGATGGTTTGACAAAACAGCGCTTTGAGTTCCTTGATGTGGACACAGCAAAAGCTGTTCTTGAAGTGATGGGCGCTGACAAAGAAGTTCTGAAGCGCCAAATAGAGCTACATAGAAAAAAATAAGCAACAAAAAAGGGCATACCAGATATGCCCTTTAATATATACCGAGTATAGACGAAAGAATTACTTTTTAACTGCCTTGCGCCCTTCCATCTTATAATCTTCATGGTTATACCCAAGTTGCTTTTCAAGCATATCCAGTAGTACAACCAAATGTTTTTCTAAATGTAGAGACACATTAAAAGATGCTCCATGTTCTTTCGACATTGAACGAGCGATTTTCAAACGTTCGTCGGTGGTAGCATCCACCTTAATGCCAAGTGGTTTTTTCACGCCAGTTTGTTTTTCAAGTTCAAGATGAGTCAAAACTCTGCGCTTGGTTTGATCTTTGTCTTTATTTCCAGTCATACTCTGTATATCCTTTTGGTTGTTCTCTAAGTGAATGTTAGTCATTACGCTCGTTTATATTAAAATTAACGCTTCGGGCGCGATCTGTCAATAGTCTTAGAGACTTTTTCTTCGAATTTTTGTAGATTTTTCATAAAGTCTGGTAAGTCACTGATTTTAATAGAATTATCTTCACATCTAATGATGGCGTCAGATGCATATTCGTATAGACTATCGTATATCTCACTAGGCATACAGGATATGACCGTATCAAGGCTGTTCGCCAAGTCTTGATTATCCTTGGCTGCCTTGCCAAGATCCATCATTATTTCAAAGAATTTGCGGTCAGCAGAGATCCCACGACCAGCGGCTTTAGCAAGTGATTCTATAAATTCCAACTTGTTAGCTCTATGCTCGTCTAGCTGTGCGTCTAGACTTTCGTATAGACAATTGGCTTCACTAAGTAACTCACGAACATATAGACGTGCAGTATTTAATTCGGACTCTATTTTAGCTTGCTTTTTGGCTATATATTCGTCACGCTCCAAGTGTTTACGTTTTGTCTCTTCTGCCGATATACCCCTAACAAAACCGCCACCCTTAAACGCCTGCCCTGCAAGGTCTTGCATTAAACTGGTCTTTCTTTTGCCACTCTTCCCCATCATTTTGCGAAGCGGTGCTGTGTCCGTTTTAAAGTCATAATTGAACATAACAATATGTGCATGATAGTTAGGTTGCCAAGCCCCATCTTTGTCATAATGACCTTCATCCATATGAAAGTCATAACTGACAGGCTCGAACCCAAATTCATCCCTCAATTTCTCCATGTACTTCTTGATCTGATTATCAAGGTACTTTTGGACATTTTTCTTACCATACTTATCGATAAGATGATCCATTTGATCTCGACCAAATGCCAATACACCGTCAATAAATGTATTTGCATTTTTCTGAATACTTTTACCTTTCCTCTCGGTAACACGATCGTACACACGTTGGTATAGACGATCAGTATTACCGAGAGAGAAATTGCGGTCTGAAAGGTCAGACCGAATATTGTCTATATTCTCGTGTTTACGTGAGTTATGATTCAGTGTGCCTTTCTGACTATGTTTGAAGTATTTGAAATTGAAAGATATATAGTTAGACATTTCTTATAACTATAGTATTTTATTTCTGTTACTGCAAACAAGCGCAAACCACTGACAGCACTAGGTTTGTAGATGATTTGAAGTACAGGCGCTTTAGCCCACTAAAGCACTACTACGTAGCTCTGCGATCCCTTCGGGTGCGTGGGTGCTACGCAGTATTTTAAAAGCCTCGGTCACTTCTGTCACGGTGTGGGTCTGTCGGAAATGTCACCGACACCACCTACACGCCATGACGCACCTCCCGTAGCAGCTCCGCCACTCCATCCGGAGGTGTTGGTATAGTCAGAATCACACAACAATGGTTGATTGGCAATGAACAACCGAAGCTCGCCGCCAACGTTTAAAATAAATATGATTGGCACAATCATGTTTTTTTAAATGGTGGTGGTGGGCAACACTCTTATCGAGCATCTCACAGCATATGTTGTGATGAGATGGTGATAACGCTCAAGAACGTCCAAGAACGCCCGTATCATGCGAAATAACACTATTTAATGTGTAATTCACCATTGGGCGATGCACACACGAAAAGATCGACACTAACACCCAAAAAACAATACTTGTTGAAAAGCCTCACCCGAACTCAAGTCTGGGCAATATCATTGACCCACTAGATCGCTGAAACACCCCCAAAATCAAGAGCTATTAATAGAAGAGAAGAATAAGACAGTATATCTTTGTGTTTTTATTCTTATATTTCAAGGTCTTATATAAAAGATATACTTCATCGTTTTGATGAAGATCCATCATTGATT
>NZ_JARQZP010000008.1 GCF_029589055.1 Vibrio hannami | reverse complement strand
TGTCACAGTCATTCGCCAGCTCCACAATGTCATGAGTAATTGCGTCAAAGCGCTCAATGAGCTGCTTGGCGAACTCTTCGGAATGCGCTCTTGTCCACTCCGTACAAATGGCCTCACACACGTTTGGTAATCGCCTGTAATGACCTTGAATCTCACCAATCATCCGACCAAACACGAGCGCGACGTCAGCCGCTTCGGTGTATTCGCCACTCTTAATCTGCTCGTTGGTCTCAGCCAATAGCGCCTGTTTGTACTCTTTAAAGTCTTTGAGTGAGCCATACACGGCCACGATATCCTGAACCCGTTTCCTCTCTCCCTCATCAATGGACAGCTTGCGCCCCTGCACCCCGGCTTTGTTTTGCACCAGATAGGGCGCAACCTCAGCAATGTGATAATAAATCCGGTTTCCGACGGTTTTGGTCGGTTTGATATGGTTGACCTCAATGGCCTTTTTCACGGTATTAGGAGAGCGGCTGAAAGCCTTGGCGAGTTCGGAGACGTTAAACAGGTATTTTTCGTTGTTTGACCTTTCTGTTTTGGAGGCCATAGTCATCCCCCCGAAAACGATGATTGCAAAGAAGGTGTTTTTCCCAGGAAGAAAACCCCGCGTTTGATTGCAGATTTTCTCATCGAGCGACCGCACCGGCTCTCAAAGTGCAATCAAAAACCCTTAACAAGTGATCATCGGCGATGACCACTGATTAAAGGCTTATTTCTGGCAAATGGCCGCTTGAGAGAAATACTCAATCACATCGATGGGACGCCAATATTGAGAGAAGATGAGCGCGCGCTCGGCTGGCTCTTTGGGGATTCGCTCGTAATAGCAACGAAACCAAGCCGCAGCAAAAATCAAAGACAGATTCGGACTCATGTGCAATTGCTGATATTGCACTTTGTGCATGTTGATCCCAAACGCCTCTTGTATGGTTTCCGCGATCTTAAAAATTCGGTTATGTCCAAGCATTAACTTGTACATTTCAAAGCTGATATTGCAGACACCACCAAAGCGGTTTCCCTTTAATCCGCAATCCGACTCTATCGAACAGATTTCCCATAAAAAATGGCCGAGTTCACCATCACCTAGCGCCTGAGCAATAATATTGCACTCTTTTTTGAGTACAGCGGGAGAGACAACCCCGTGTTTCATAATTCCTCACTTAATCATATTTATTTGTTGTACAAAGAATTTGAGTGCGTACAGCAGCCCCAACGCTGCGAGCACACCCACAACTAAAACTACCGGGTACGACTCACCGCGCGCAATGCCCGCAAACCAAATAACCTGACTTAAGCAAAATCCAAACAGGGTTTCTCCTAAGAAACGCCTCGGTGAGATAGGTTCATCGTCTTTCAAACTTTTGATGTATTTTGCGACCAAGGCCGACAGAATGAGACCAACATAAATCAGGTACTCTTGAAGTTCAGAAGAGGGTTTCAGCATGAAATGATCTCGCAGATATAAAAAAACCGCCCGAAGGCGGCCACAAAAGGAAAGAAAAGACTGAACTATTAAACGTTGCCAAAAGGATAAATTCGTCAGCGTATATTTAGCCTATCGAATCATGTGACCTTTTGTAAACCCCAAATGAGGCCAATTAGCCTCATTTTGTCGCACTTTTCACACTAAAGACGAGATCCCATTTTCTCTGAAATCATATCAATCGCTTTGTTATCCAGCGCTGAGAGCCCCTGCTCAACTTCTAATCTCGCGCCCTTATATCTTCGAATAAAAACGCGCCTTGATATTTGCATGGCCTCAATCAAGTCTCTGTCCAATAATTCCTGAACATTTCGACGACTGACAAAGATCCGGTTAAACATTTTTTTGTAGTTTGCCTTGGCGTCTTTGCGCGTTGGCACGTTCTCCATGTCGTCGAACACCAGCTCAACCACATCGTTCAACCCCTCATCACTCACTTGCTCGCCATACTGAAACTCTATCCAGAGCCGATATTTATCCGGAAGCGTGGCGACCACTCTTTTGAGTTGATTGTGCTTAAACACATCCCCGTGACAAATCACCTTAGATGAGCCCTTGGCACGGGTGGCCGTAACAAACACGTTCTGAGGTTTGCCCGTAGTGCCGCGCTCAAACACCGTGGCGTCACTGGAGCGAATCGGCATTTCATCCGAATAGGCCAGCATCAAAAGAGAGCGAACCCGCTCTCTTCTTGTTTCGTCAATGATTGCCAGCACATCAGCCGACGGAGATTTACTGCTCATGGTTTACAACTCAAATTTGATGACGTCGTATTTTTCGCCTTTTGCGCCCGTGCCTTTATGAACTTTGCGCGCTTCTGCCACGCTGACCGTGGCGCTATCTAACAGCGAATCAATCAGTTTGTTGGAGGCGTCCAGACTGTCTTTCTCGTCGTACACCCCATCCCAAGCAGGCTCTAGATTTTTGGTAACTTCGGCCGAGCACATCATCAACTGAGGAACGCTGGCGTCCACACTTTCCGCTCCTTCCAGCGAGGGCAAGGGAATGGTATGACCGACAATAGCTAGGAGCTGTTTTTTGCACTCTTGGGCGTACGCTTCAGGTAGCGAGGCCACCCAAGCCCACTTAATCGATAGCGGAAACAGCCGCTCTCCGTTTAAGATGAAATTAACTCGTCTGGCCTGAGTGTTCGCCCAGCGAGAATAAATCGCTCCGTCGTCTGTTATCGGCTCCCTTTCGCCAATATTGGGCGCGAGCATTTTGACAGCAAAATCAGAGGCACTGATGTGAGAGGAAAGTAAGAATTTTTTTGTTATGCCTATAATTATTTGAGATTCATCCGGGAAATGTTTCATTTTGTTTTTCTCCATAGTGAGAAATAATTATCGCACCAAATGAGGCATATTGGCGACATTTTTTGCGATTTACTCCTAGTATTAGAGAGATATGACCATAATTTGACGCATTCCGATGATGACCGTCTTAAGCTAGACATGAATTTGTTTTGTTGGTGATACATAATAAAACAAAAAAAACAGGAGCTTAGTTAAAATGATGCATATAGGAGAACGGTTTAAAGCCGTCAGAAAGCAGCGCAAATTCACTCAAATGGACTTCAGTCACATTTGTGACCGCAGGACGTTGGGTCGATTTGAAAGCGGTGAGCGCAACATGGAAACCGGACGCCTTGTCAAATGCCTTGAGCATATGGGAATGACGTTTGGTGAGTTCATGGCGCTCAATAGTTACCCGGAAACCGAACAGATATACTCTGTTCCTCAATATGATTGGGGCGATCTTAAGAACGCCAAGAGAACCCCGATTGCCTACACCCCGTTTGAGGAGGGCGCACCAAAAAAAGCTTTTTCACTCTTAGTCACTGATGACTCAATGACAGGTGGAGACATCTCTTTCCCTAAAGGCTGTAAGATTATCGTTGAGCCAAGTCGAACCGCCAAAGACGGGGATTTGGTTATCGTTAAACATCAGAGCGGGTTCTATTTCAGGAAGGTGAACGGGCGATTTAAGACGCCCGAAAACAAATCTTATGAACCCCTTTTAGGTGGGAGAGTGATCGGGCATGTGATTGGTATTGTCTGGTCAGCGTTGATTTAGCAGGTCAAAGCAAGCAACGTTTTGGCTAGTTCGTTGTTTGCTTGGCTTGCTGTTTCTAGCTCATTCTCTAGCTCTCGATTTTTGTCTCTGGCTTCAATCATGGCCGCATCGGTCTGTTTAAGCGTTCCTTTTAGAGACTCAAGCTCATCCGACAGGGCTTTGACTTGCTCTTTGAGGTTTGTCACCTCACTCGTTTCTTTTTTTCTTTTTTTTGTTCGCTTTCCGAACTCTTGTTTGCTCGATTTCCTTTTTCTTTTCTGACCTTACAGTGATGACAGCGACGCTGTATCGTTTTCTTGGTGGTGCCGCACTTGTCACAAATAATCACACCGTCGAACGTTGTCTCACCCGCCTGTTTCGCGGCCTCAAGATTTGCATCCCTAAGCTGACACGCCTCAGCGTAGGTCATCTCCGTTTCTTTGCCATCGACCAAACATTTCACGATGGTCTTTGCTGCCACTCTTGCCATAATGTTTATTCTCCTAACCATGACGACATGTAATACACATGTAATACACATGTATTACACACCCCAAACGCCTATTTAAAAGGGCTATGCCCTTTCGACCACAACTCAAGGATTCGCCCCTTGTACTCGATGTAAGCCCAAGGATACGTGCTCACACGGTCATAATCCTCAATGGCCGCGTCGAGCGTTTCGTGCTCCTCGCTGGAGTACTTGCAATTGAGTTCGCCCTCTTCGAACTTACCCGCACTCACTACAAACATTATGACCTCCGTTTTCTGGCTGGCTTTTTCGCGCGTTCTTTCTTTCGGCATTCCTTGCACTGGCTCCGGTATCCATCCGCACTGGTAGACAATAAATCAAAATCCGCATCGAGCCGTTTTATGGTTTGGCACATGGTGCATTTTTTGGTATTTACCAGCTCATCAAGCGCCTGTCTCGCTTCCTCGTTATCAGGCTCCAGCAGCACCAGACGAGCCGCATCATAAACCTTTTGAAATTTACTACTCATTATTCATATTCTCCAGCACGACCCGCGCCCCGGCCTCTCCCATGCTCAAAAGCATAGTGAGCCGTTTCTCTGTCATGGAATTCGGGTCAATATTTTCAGGCCACCATGTCGGAAGCTCTGATTTTATCTCATTTTTTTGTTCGTTTTCCGGACTTTCTTTTCTCAATTCTTCAAGGAATCGTCTCAGCTTGCGACGATTAAGCAGCAATGCCGGACTATTGTGGTTATTGATTCCCTCAAAAACATAATCATGCTCAGGGAGAACCCCCTCACTGATTAATCGATGCGCCAACTCATGCACTTGGTTCCTCAAAAGCACCTTCTCAACAGACGTTGCAGTTTTAAGGTTTTGCGTGATCCCCCTAAACACATCCCGAAATCCCTCCAAGGAAGTATCATCGGAGTCAATACACTGAGCGTTATGTATTGGCTTTTTGACCATTTCAGGAGAAACCACTGCAACCAGTGCCGCCTTTACCTGAGCGAATTCATATGTTTTGGCATAACCAAACATCTGCGTGAGCTGAATCGTCAAACCAGTAAAAGAGGCTTCGGTGATATACCCGTTCTGGATATCCTCTTTCAGCATGTCCAAGGTGAGCGGATTCTCAAAGCCAAAGTGCTGCGCGTTGTTCTCAATCGCCTCGTCAATCGATATCTGATCGAGCGCCTTACTGACTTTCTTGTCCACATACTCAGTCAGGCTCGCACTCGTGGCGACGTCCATTTTTGACATATAGCGAAACAGCGCATCATTTCCACCTAAGTCCATCAAGTGATTTGCCATCTCACAAGCACGAACGAGGCGAGCGGGTTCCTTTTGCTTTTTCACCGCATCAAAAATCTGAGTACGGCCATACCCCAACACCTCCGCAATATCGGCATTGGTGAATTTTTTGCTCATTCCCGGATTTTCACTGTTTAGCCTGTCGAGCAACTTCTCAATGTTAGTCATTTGTTAAACCTTTTCCCGACCCCTTCATTTGTGGCAAGAATAACAGCCCAATTTATTTTTGGCTAGAATATTAACCACAAAAATGCAGCGCTCATCACATATCATTACTCATCAGATCTATTGATCAAAAATGATCAGTTTTAAAAGTTAATTGTTTTTTTAAATCATAAAGTTAAATGAGGTACTACTCATCCCCATATGAAATATTGAAAAAATTTAAACCGCGCGCTCTTCGACCGCCAATAACGAACAGGTCGGTTTACAGTACCTACGCATTTTTTAGGCAAAAAAAAGCCCTCACGAAGAGGGCAAGGAGCTTAGAAATGCCCTATTTACAAGGGCTAGGGGAGGGTTGAAAGCCAGAGCCCTCAAAAATCAGTTGGCTTGGTTATGCCCCTTCCCCGGTGAGGCATACGCTTAGTATAGATCACTTTGAGGCATTTTGTTCTCTTTTTTATACTCCTTTAGTATAGATGCGTTATTTTTGTACTTAGCTCTTTTGTTAAAAGAGTTCGCGCGCTCTTAAAAAAAGCTCAAATCTCGTCATGGTCTCGCGCTGAAAGTCGGTTTGAACGCGATGACAACCACTCATGATAGGTGGTGATGGCGTTTAATTTCAGGGGTTCAACCTTCGAATGTATGTAAGTCACATCAAGCTCTGTTAACTTATGATTAACAAGTATGTCCACTAACCACTTATCAATCCCAAGGTCGATAACAGCGGTCTTGAATGCTTTTCTGAGGTCGTGCGCTGTCCATGCCTGACCGGATACCTCTTTGATGACGTCGTTAGCCTGAGTCGGGGTCAGTGGTTTTCGAGGGCTCTTATGAAAAATATACTTTCCTGTGTAGCGCTTGGATTGCCATCGCTTGTATTGACCCAACTCCCGAACGGCTAGCACAGACAAAGGAAGATTGAGCGCGACTCCGGTCTTTGTGGTGTGCGCGGGAATGCGCCACATACGTCCGGCAAAATCAATGTCATCCCATGTGGCGCGCCGGGTCTCACCAATTCGGGTTCCATAGAGCAGCATGAGCACGGACAACAGGCGAGATTGAGGCGCGGCTGAGGTAATGACCTCAATGACACTGGCAATATCATGCTCTTTGATGGCGGAGGCTTTCGGTTTGATGGTGAATTTACCAAAATGTTTGAGCTGAAATCCGGAAACCGGATTATGAGAGAGCAAGTCCAGCTCATACGCTTCACGATAGGCGCTCTTAAGAATGCCAAATATCAGCTTAATGAACGAATCCGAGAGCCCTTTTTCCTGTAGTGGCAACATCAGACAGCTATCAATCAGCGCTTTATTCAAGGTCTCCACCTGTAAGCGGCCAACCAGCGGATTTAGGTGGCACTTAACAGCAGATTTAATGGTCGCTTTTCGGGTTGAGGTGATTTTTTTCACCCTGATCTTGTCATTTACATACCAATTCAGCATCTCACCCACGCTCGACCAGTGACGAATGACGGCCGTTTCTAAGGGGGAACCACACGCAAGATTGAGCTCAATTTCTGGCACACCTTCAGCGATGTGTTCCAGTGACACCCTCGGCCACTCTCCCACTTTTTTCCATCGATTCTTACTGACGTAATACCATGAGCCGCGCTCTCGGCTCTTGTGAAACTTGAGTATGACAGGGTAACGGGGGTCTTTTAGCTTGGTAATGTCTGGCGAACTCTTGGCGGTTCGCTTGATGAGCGCCTCGCTCAGTTTGGTGTTTAACGTTGTCATAAATATGCCCTGCAATCATTTTTTTGTTATCGAACGATGTGGCCAACAAAATTTGATTGCAGAGTTTGCGGTCGCTTCCTGGGAAAGTGCTCCGTTTTGCAATCAACCCTTTTGGCGTGATTTCATCAGGCCGAGACTAGCGTTTATGTCATCAGGGATTCAATAGGCTCAAGCATGAAAACGGGTCTATTTCTGGCCGGGTTTCTGACCGAACTAACAGCGACAAATATGGTCACTGTTCCCTCTATCGATTCTGGTTGCCTCTATATCGCGAAGCGATGCCAAGCCTCATTAACACTGAAATTGCAGTGCATAACTATGCCAATTTACGCACCGGAGCCGCAAAATTTCGCCAATCCCTTCCTGCTAGACCGTCGCGACAGCGACAAAAGAAAGCAGACGCGCGCGCCAGAGGCGAAACATTTGTTTGCAGCAATCAAAGAGTATTCTGAGCCTATAGCGTCCGGATTCCGGAGTAACTTTAGTGCGACATGGTCTATTTTCTTTGGCGTGTTGAGACCTTCAGCGCGGGATGTGACCCGCTTCGATGCTCGCTATTCGCTCTACATAAAGGCCAACGGCCTTTATATAGCAGCAAACAGCCAAGCTTGACTAAAGGGAGAGTGATTAGAGTAAGGAGCTTTTCTATCTGGTTATCGGCTAGGCTTAAGGGGTGAAACAAGCGTTCAGCGAATGCGGTGGTGATTATTAAGTAGGGAGATGAAGGGTGTGCCCTCCTGTCGCGGTGAGCTTGCGAACCTGAAGACGGGCATTTTTAAAGGTAAAAGAATAAAGGTGTGAATGGAGGGGTCGCTATATATAACAATTTCACGCGCCAGTTAATCTCAGGGCATTATATTAGCAAAAGCTAAATCCATTGATTTCGCTCATTTTTGGTTAAATATTATACCACAAATTAGAGGTAACTAGCTGAATTTAAGGGTATTTTTATTTCGGGTGCGCGAAGCTCTCGCCAGCTAAGACGATAGGAAAGAAAAGAGATTCATATGGGGACAGTGTCGCTAGGGGTGCGTATGATGCTCAGGACAAAGCCGAATTTCTGCATGACCGTTTGTTCTATCTGACGCCAGTTCCAGCCCTCAGATCTCAATCTGGCCGCGTATTCGATTTGCTCATCCTTTCTGGCCTCTTGAGCCTTGGTGAGTTTCTTGGCTTTCTCGGCTTTTTTCTCAGCGCGCGCTAATGCTTTTCTGGCGGCTTTCTTCTTTTCACGCTCAGCTTTCTGAGCGCGCCTGAACTCAGCCTCAAACCCTTCGCGCTCATGGCGATTGGTGGCAACAAAAAACATCTCAGCCGCTCTGAGGTCGTCGGTTGCGCCTATCTGCTCAGCGATGGAGTCCAGCTCTAAGCGCTTGATGGAGGTCTTACCCGAAAACACGGTAAACCCATCAACGAGCTCTATCTCTCGACGCTCCTGTGAGGTGTAATAGCCGCTCACCTTAAGGGAATGAATGCAGTTGTCGCGGGTTCGGTCAGCGAGTCCCGCCCTCTGAGACAAATACTCGTTGTCACAAGGCGCTTTTAGCCAGCGGCCAGCAACCTTGTATGAACCAACGATCAGTTTTCTCTTGAAATCATAATGAAGTATCCCGGCCACAAGCAAAGCAATGGCATTGTCGCAATGATCAGCTCGATAATCGAAGCCGTTCAACTTGCCACCGTCAGCGAGGAATTCGGAGAATTTACGAAGGAATTTTCCAAGACGATAATTGCGAAACCCTTCCGGAATTCGAACGTTAAACGTCTCTTTGATGATTTGGCAGTCCTTTATAAAGTCGGGTTCGGCATTTTTCAGCGCGTCCCACACAGGCTGCTCATCCTTGGCGGATTGCTCTTGTGGTTTCTGGGTCGTCATTTTCTTCGTTAGAGTGCTAATTGAGTCGCTTGGTGGGCGACAGTTAAAAACACCATACGCGAAAACCAAAAAAGGATCAAATCCCGGATCACATTACAAAAAGAAAGGGGCGACTCTGTGAGTCGCCCCTTCCCGAAATTCAGCACCACCTGTTTATTTCTCGACAGACCTTAAGGCACCCAGAAAGAAACCTTAAGGCTTGACCCCCTAGCACAAGGGATTGCCATGTATTTATTATGATCTCCGCCCCTTTAATATGCAAGACACCTCCGGAAACCGAACAAGACAACATTGAGCCAAGTCTCACAAACTGGCACCTATACAGTGATTTTTGTCACATTTGAGGCACATGTGCCTCATTTTTGCTTGCTTAAATTAATAAAAAACCTCAATGTGCGGATGTGGACGGATTTTCGACCACACATCAAAAAGCCGATTTTTTGATGTTCCAGAAACAAAAAAGCCGCCCTCTCTCACAAAGGCGGCTCTGATTCATTTAACTATGGAGTTGCTAAATGAGCGTACAGTCTAACCAATTCACTAGCATGAGTCTAGCTGAGCTACTGAACACCCCTTTAAACAGCGCGTTCCTGCAATGGATGGACGCAGACACCAACAAAATGAGCGAAATGGTGGTGAAAGCCGCCTCCATTACCATCGCGCACACTCTAACCAGCACCACTGAAAGAGCACATTAATATGAGAAACACAGCAATTGACGAGCTTATGGCTCAAAAAGGTATGTCATTCGGGCGAATCAAGTTTGACGGCGAATCCCTATCCAAATACCGCAGACCTAACTCAGAACAAAGGGCGAAACATTCAACCCGTTCTGAGATTGAAGCCTATCACGAACGCCGCGAACTTAACGCGCAATTTGAGCTGTAAGGGGGCGCACATGAGCACGGTATTTAAACGCATTCAGGACGGGGAACGCATTCAGAAAAACCCGCAATTGGTGGATGACTTTTTCACTCAGTATCAACTCAACTCCATCAAAGCTTATTTCAAGGGCGAGGACTCACTTGAGAGCGCTCAAGCCTCTTGGCGCATCTTGCGAGACGATGGCTTTACCGCCTTTCAGCTCTCTCAAAAAGTCGCGAGACCAATGGCGCAACTTCGTGAGGTAATGGGTTTATGAAAAAGCCTCAGAAAGACTTTAAAGCTTTACTGGAAACCTCCGAGGGGAAGCGTTACCTCTCTAACGCCAGACAAGCCATTAAAGAAAAATATTCAAGAGACTGGAAAAAGTGATCCCGGATTCCGACGAGCTTGAAACCATCTTACACAAGCCGCTTTCGAGCGGCTTTGGCATTTACGTGAACTTACCCCTTTATGACGGGCAGTTTTACAACACCTACGGCACCTCTGTGAGCACAGAGAAATATCAGCCAGACGAGCAGAAACAACAGGCCATTATCACCAAGGCCATTAATGAAGCTAACACGCTCATCAATCTCGGCAAGTTAACCCCGGTCAAGGCCGTCAGTTATTGCGCGAGACGCTGTCACAAACTGATGTTAATGCACATGGGTGAAGCCGAATCACCAACCAACAAAAACGGAGTTGGCAAATGAAAAAATTCAGAAAGCACACCTTTATTGAGGGCGGACAAATTACACGCCTAGAAGATCATGGGGCGTTTATTTCCTGCTTTTGCGATGAGGAGGAATTCAAAATTAAGCGCATCGCCATCATGTTCCCGGTTCGCGTGGGCGACTACGTCATCAAAACCAAAGTCGGGGAATACATTCTCACCGCCGAGCAGTTCATCAAACACTATGAATCCAGCTCTGGCGACTTCATGCACTGGACTCATGCCGATGGTGAGTTTTATGCCTCGCTTGTGCTTGGTCATGTAGATACTTCGCTGTTTGCTGACGAGCTGGTTACGGAACTCTTAAGGCAAGGCTACCGGGAGGAACTGAACAGCGCGGTTGAGCTGCCTGATTGCTCTCAGGTAATACACGGTTACGCGCATTGTGAGGGCATGGATATGACGCGCCCGGATTTCACCACTGAGGGCGGCTGGACAATCTCAGAGAATCCGGAAAACGGAATTCCTGTCACAGCATTCATGGGAGAACACTGGCTATGAGCAGCAAGAAAAAGCGCAAGCCTAGCAAGAGCTCGCACCAATCCCGACTCATCAAGCTCCAGACCATGCAGTCAAAAAAAATCCTGAGCACTCACCTCTCCGTGTTCGCGGCTTCGTTTGGTGAGGGTATCTATGTTTACGCTAAGAATGGGGAGCGCCAACACATCACCAAGGTGGCCGCAGATGTATTCCCACGAATACAGCTTAAATGGTCAGTGACTTGTTACGTCATGTGCCGCGACAACAACGGCCAAGACTATCTCAAGTCAATTGTTATCACGCTTGATGAAGAACGTTCACACAAAACCATTAAGTCAGCTATCAGCGAATTGCATTGGAACTTTCTCCAGAACGAATGCAATGAGAACCACATCCTCACAGCCGGGTGGATTGCAACCAAGGCAGGTGAGGAAGTGTCTGACGACATCGCTTATAAGGTGTTCGATGACATCGGCGTTTGGCGTGAGTGCTTTGCCCCTTGGCAAGATGAGCGCGCGGTGGTTAATGGGTGAGAGGCATTCAGGGAAAGATAAAGTCATTCTGGTGTTCTCACTCTGGCAATGTTTACGTGAGGCTTTGGGACGAGGAAAAGGACTTTCTTTTACCAAAGGAACACCCGCTCATTGACTGGCTTTGCCGAAACATCGGCATTTCAATGAACATCGAGGACAGGGGCGAGTATTACCTCGTCCACTGGTTTTCACTGACGAAAGTTCGCCTATACGACAAAAGCCGCCAGCCCGTTCCTTGGCAAGAGCGCGCAATCGGCCTCTATCAATCCAAGAAGGGCGGAAAGGCTCACTGGGTTCAACGTCGTTTTGTGAGCGAGGAAGAATACAACCGGGGCATTGACCCCATAAGGCTATTTGATGATTGAACTTGTCACAGACGCACAAATCACCGCCAGCGTGGTGAGTGTTAAAGCCCAATGCAAGAAAGGGATAACCCGCCATAAAGTCCGTTATGTCAGCCCTGAGCCCACCTCAAGAGACATGGCCGAACGCTTGAAACAGGCGCTCACTCTCGCTGGCGTGGAGCTTCAAACCTTCGAGCTCATCGAGCTTGGCCGTCGATGCTGGCGATTGAGCTTTACTGTGCTTGATTGCAAATAACGCTTTTCTTCCTGGGAACTTTTATTGCTTTTGATTGCAAATCTAATTTCTTCAGCGGAATACCGGCTTTTGATTTGCAATCACTTTACGAGAAAAAATACATGAATAACGATACAACCGAAATTAAGAGAGATACATGCACTGTTATGGAGGCGATAGAGAAATATCTATCGCTGTTTGGGTTTAAGGATAACGCGGTGAGCTTGCTATCCTCCTCCGAACAGGGGCTACTTGGCGACTACAAACACAAAACCATCCTGCAAACAGAGATCGCTTTTGTCAGTGAGTTTCAAGAACAAATGCGAGACGCTTATATCAATGGTGGCATGTCTGACGCAGAGGTCGATTTGCACATTGCCTCACTGATTGAAAGCGTTTATCTGTCCGTGCTTTATGATTGGAGCCAAAACCGCATCACCAATCACATAGGCCGAAACAAAGGCAAGCACCACACTCATGAGAACGTGTTCGGTTTCCGTATTGGCGAGAACCTCGACACACTGGCAATTACTATCTTGCTTTTTGCAGAGCTGGAGATAACGGAAGACATCATGAGAGCGGCCGTCAAGATGCTGGAGCCGCTCAGAGAAAAGGTGAAAGAGATTTACATCGTATAAGCCAGACTCATGAGCATAAAAAAGAGGCCGTTTTGACCTCTTTTTTTGCTACCCGCTTAACGCTTTAGTTCGGAAATTTGATTGTTTATTCGACTTGTGGCCTGTTCCAACACATCACTATCATCCATATCAATGACAGCTAATAGGTTTAGGTAAGCATCTCTATGGGCGAAAGATTTTTGAGCATTGGCACTCGCACCTTTACTTTGTAATGCTCCAGCCTCTAAATCTGCAAGCTCTGCTCTTGCTTTTAAGTGTTGAACTAATTCTGATCTTGTAAACATCGTTCTCATTATTTCTCCTGTTCGGTTTCCGGTTTTTGTTTTTTCCTATTGCCAAGCTTGATATTAAATTGTGAAAGCAACTTTTTTGATGCTTCGTTAAATACCATATTGCAACTCCATTTTTGTTTGTTGTGAGAGATTGATAACACCGCGCTCGCCTATGTATTACATGTGTAATACACCCCATTGAGCGCACCATGTATTACATATGTAATACCTAATTCATTTCGTTGATTTTAGAGATAATATCCTCGTCCGAAATATCATCACGTATTGCGATCAATGCTCTGATAACTTTTGCCGTGGTTACATTGCGCCCGGTCATTTCTTGCAGCTCCTTTACCCATTCCGCCATTTCTGCTTTTTCTCTTGCGGACATTCTTGCGGTAAGCGGAGCCACTTTGTAAGAGCTGTCTGGCTTTTGTGTAACAGTGGTGATTTTCTTCTTGTCTTTCTTGCCCTTTGAGCTGCGACCCAATGACAAAGCACTCGTTGCATTTTCTAAACTCTTCATATGTGTATTACCTATGTATTACATAAAGTAATTAATGATTTCTTTGGCTGCTTTCCGGTAGTCATTGATTACGACTGAACCGGGCTGATAAAAGCGGACAGGACGAGAAAGCGCATTTGCTTTTCCGACGTTTGAATCACGACGAATGATAGTCTCAAACACTCTGTCGTCAGGTATGGCTTTCAACTGATTGCCAACAAAGTTATTAATGAGTTTTTCTCTGGAGTCCACCTCGTTACGCAAAATCCTGTAACCGTCACTTTCATCTTTGATTTCCTCAATTGCCTCCAGAAGAGGAGGCACACCATTCAGAGAAAACTTTCCAGAGTCAACGGCCACGACAACCAACTCAGACGCCTGAATCGCGTTCAGCGTGGTTAATGACAAGTTTGGGGGCGTATCCAACACAACAAAATCAGCCTCAAATTTCATCTTTGCAAGATGCTTTTCAAGTATCCGCTCGCGATTAATTTTTGTAAGCGAGGTCTCAATTACTCTGGAGAGCTGAAAATCCGCAGGAACCACAAACAAGTTTTCAATCTCATCCTCTTCAACCATCGCAGGACGAATCACATCATCCAAACAGGTTACTTTGGGCTTATCGAACAAAGACGCGATGGTCTCATCAAACTCAAAGACCTTTTCACCATTACAAAGTAACTCTGTCGCATTTCCTTGAGGGTCGAGATCTAAAAATAACACCCGGTGTTTTCTGGCAAGCTCTGCCGCGAGATTTACGCCCGATGTAGTTTTTCCTACCCCGCCTTTCTGATTAGCCATTGCAATTATGTTCATGCCGTCCCCTATCTCATTGTGTATTACATATGTATTACACAATATACCTTAGAAAAATAAAATCAAGAGAAATGTCCCTAAAACTATAGAAAAGGGACAATTGAAAAAAGACGTCTCTTTTTGTTGCAATTCTAATTTAGAGACGACATTCTCTCATCATCTTGGAGATAAAGAGACGCTCTCACAGCTAAACCGTCTCTTTCAAAACACTATGGAGTTACACATGAGCAACACACACAGTCACACGTCAGCGCCCACAAATAACAGAGAAGAATTGATTATTACTACTTTTGAAAATAAGGGCGAGTTTGGCTTTGCTGGAAAATGTACACAGGGTGAGCACATAGCTTGCAGCAATAACCTATTCACCTGTGTGGAAACGTATCTTGTTAATACTGGCATTGCTCACAACGTTGTCGATATTACTCCCGTTCGCACTTGTGGCGATGCTCAGGACTTTAAAGTCCGATATAACAAGTCGGCATAATTTCCACTGATTGCATTTTTAAGTGAATACCGGCTTTTCCGGACTTGGATTTGCAATCATATTTTTCTCTCGATATTTCTGGCCAAATTTTTTTGATTGCATAAACAAGGAACCGAACAAATGGCGCTAACAATCCGAACCACCGAAGAAACTGAAAAAATGCTAGATAAACTCACTGAGCTCACCAATGAAAAAGCCTCATCAAAGGCACTAATCAAAGGCGGGTATATTGCAATTGAACAATCGAAACTTGCAGAAGATCGCCGGGTAGAAATTCAAACGCTGCAAAGAGAGCTTCGAGAGCTTAAGTGGACAGTTTCCAACTTCCAAAATGCTTTTGGGGACATGATGAAAATTGGAAAGGAGAAATAAGATGACAGCAAATACATTGTTACCATGTCCGTTCTGCGGCAGCCCTGCGGACTTTTGCCATACCGATGTTTTTTGGGTTAGATGTAAAAATGATAACTGTAGCGCAGAAACTCACTGCGGCGAGAAGGGCACAAAGCCCGAAGCGATAAAGATATGGAATCGTCGTACAGCCCCGGAAGTGGAATACATAGACACCCCTGAAGACATAGAAATAAAAGGAGAAGAGATTCTTTGTTGGGATGGATGCGAATGGCTTATAGACTATGTTGAACTAGACGTTGATAGCGGGTGCTATTACATGGCTAACGGCACTCATACAGAGGCTTATTTACCAATGCCACAGAAACTACACGATTAGAGCACTAGACATGACAACACATCGACAAAACAACCTGTTTGATTTTCATGCGGCAATGCGCCTTGTTGAAGCACTAACGGCGAAAAACCATGATGTTAATGATTACCCAAGGGTAAAACAGTTAATCATATCTGAAAGTCAGGCTCAGGAACTCGCCATTAAGTATCCGATTACTATTAGCGCAATTAGAAATACATTCACTGTTATTGATGATGTGGATTTTTATCCGAAGGAGGGGACGCTTTGAAAGGTCAGAACGTGGGATACATTCGTGTATCCACGCTCATTCAAAACACGGAGCGACAGCTTGACGGGGTTGAACTGGACACCGTGTTTGAGGAGAAATGCTCAGCTAAGACGATTGACCGCCCTGAGCTTGAGGCGTGTAAAAAGCACTGTCGCCAAGGTGATACACTGCACATTCATTCTATTGACCGCGTGTGTCGCTCTGGTGTGGATGACTTGGTCAATTTTGTTAATGAGATGCTCGCCAAGGGCGTCACTATTCGCTTTCACAAAGATGGGTTTGAGTTTAATGGTGACGGCCTGACAGCCACTCAGGAGGGTTTGCTGAGTATTCTCGCGTCAGTGTCTAAAATGGAAAGGGGATTGATAGAGGAAAGAAGAAAGGAAGGTCAGGCCATTGCAGCGGCCGAGGGGCGCAAGCCGGGGAGAAGGGGCTTATCAGATGAAACCGTGTCCGAATTTAAGCGACTTCGAGAGAGCGGCCTCAGCGTCACCAAAGCAGCAAAAGAACTCAACATCGGACGCTCTACCGCTTACAGAATAGAGGGGAAATAAGGCCACTAAAATGAGCGGCCTTGTCCGGATAGCGGACTGATTGCAAAATCACACAAAATACCAGGTAACGACCGCAAATTTGCCATCACTTTGCGCAGCTTCAGCTGCTCGAGGAGCGCACTTTTGATTGCATTATTGCTCAGTCTCTTTGGCGAGCTGGACTTTTATCCAGCTCTGAAGCCCTAGCAACTTATCGCGGTTCTCGGCCGAGATTTCCGCATTGGCTGTATCTTCTGCCAGTATTTCAGCATCGGATTCATAACTCCCTTTAAACAACCACTCACCCGGTGGAGTCATCAGGCTCGCGGGTGGCATCTCCAGAATCGGACGCTTTTCGATTGGCTTTAATATTGGCGGCTCGGATGCGCAGCCACTCAGCATCATTAACGATGCACTTAGAATCAGGATTTTTTTGTACATACTTGATCACCTCTTGCTTTACCGTGACAAACTTGGTTTTTGTCTTTCCCTTTTCGCTCTCATAGCGCTGTTCGGCACCATTCGCCCGGTCTCGCTGCTTGTCTCGCTCCGCTTCGATTGCCTTAACTTCCGCGTCATAGCGTTCTTTGGCTTTGAGCTCTTTGGCTTGCCAATCGGCCTCGGTGGATGTCACTCCGTAGTCATAAGACAAATAGGCCAGCCCCGCCAAGGCAATTGTAACCAACCCCGCAACCAGCCAGAACTTGATAGATTTCAACATTACAAACATTAAAACGCTCCAAAGATGACCGCGCCCACTTTGGCAAACACGGCAATGACCGTTAAAGCCCAATCAGGCAAATAAGGCTCAAGAGAGGGTAATGCCTGATAAAGACCAACAAAAAAGGCGGTAAAGATAGCCGCCTTTGTTTTCTTACTGCCAAGGGATTGCTTGATCTTATCCAGCATATTCAATCACCCCTCTTGCAATAGCCTGAGCCAGTGCAAACTTGCACTCCGTTGCTCTGGCAAGGTCGGAATCATTGTCGATAAAAAACGGCTCCACAATCACGCACGGCATAGCCGTTTTAAAACAGAGATAACCTCCCCGGTCTCCCGCCTTGCCTTTTTGCTTAACATTCACCGGGCGCAAACCTCTGTCTGGTAACTCCAGCGCGTCGAGCACGTTTATATTGATGCAGCGCGCCAGCTTCTCGCTCTTTGAAGAGTTCATATAGTGCAGCACCTCAGAGCCGGACGCCTTTTTATTGAACGCATTACAATGAAGAGAGACCGCCACATCCGCGCCCGTATCATTGACCTGCTTGGGCAATTCCCGATAGCTCCCCGTGCGATAGACAATCAGCGGCTCAAAGCCACGCTGAATGAGTATCGGGGCAATCATGTGCGCGAGCTCGTCATTAAAGAGATACTCAGTTACACCATTGTCATTTGATGCGCCTTGTTTGGCCGCACCATGCCCCACGATTAACGCGATTTTTCTCATACTTTTAGTTCCTCGGCCTTGTGGCCTGTATGTTGATGGAATATTTCGTTTTATCTCCAGAAAGCAAAACGGTATCGGTAGACCAATCGCCCGAAAACCGCTCATTGAGCGGGTTGTCGATGCTGATAATTGACTCCGCAAAGATCCCTTTTTGCCCCTGAACAGTGAGATTGAGTGATTGGCCTTTTCGGGTTGCCCGGTATAGCTCCGAATCGGCTTTTTCTCTCGCGTCACTTTCGTTCTTGTATTGGTTCCTGACCGCTTTAAAAGGCGCGGAGCCGATAACCACCTCACCACTTTTGGCGGTTTCAGAATCAAACCATTTCACTTTGACCCCCTTGAAAACGCGCTTGCTAGGGTGAGAGAGTTTCCCTTTGATAATGGAGGCTTCCGGGATAGTGGCCGGGGGGATGTCTTGCCCGGACATGGCCTTTCGGTTTCCGGACTTAGCCACGACATACAACCCGTCAACGGGCTTGGATATGGCGTCGTATCGCTCCGCTAACCGTGAGATAAAGTCGTCGTCCTCCTCTTGCTCCTGATTGGCATGAGTGATGACCTTTGCAGACAAATCGGGCTCAACTTTGACAATGTACCCGTGAGGCGTCATAACCTCATTGACGATTGCGCCGAACGTCGTGTTTTTAAACGTCCGGGTTCTCGCCTCTTTCAATCCAGTGGGATCATTTACCGTGAATTTCCCTGATGTCAGAGTAATGTTGATTACTGGAGGCCAATAGTCCTCGGAAATGTCCGCGATTTGAAATTTGCCCCGGTATTCATCATCGATATAAAAACCAAACTCTCGCCCGGACTCCGGAATATTCCCCATGCTTTCAGCATCCAGCGAGACAGAAAGAATGTCCGAGCTCCGTCCTTTGTCGTCAGTGAGCTCCCATGTCAGCAACCGCGCATGAATCAAATCCGCTCCATTGCCCTCAAAGCGCACAATCATTGCCATCTCGCGAGCCCTTCATTTGTTCCGCTTGGTTCGGATTCCGGATTGTCCGGAAGGGTGTAAATCGCGCCTTGAGTCAGAAAGCGAGAAGAATGACCCTGATTGAGTTGGTAAAACGCCTCCTCAAGCTCGTCGTTGTCATCACCAAGCACCCGATTGAGCAAATCGCCAACGGTCTCACCATACAACGCTGTGATTTTCATCTTGCCTGTACTCCTTAAAAGTGACGGTGATGTCAGATTGACCACTCACGCCCTCGTTATCGAGCTCTGAGCCCTTGTCATCGACGCTCTGAACCACCCATTCACCCCGGTCATTTCCGTTAAAATCGGTGATTGTGACCGTGTCATCAATCAACGCTCTCATGCTGTCCGCAAGTTGCATTCCTGATTCTTGAAACGCCCTCATAACCATCACCCAAGAGTCAAGGGGGCGAGCCCCTTTCACTTGTCTGGCTCCGGCTATATTGGGCGATTCAGTAAACCGCCCGGATGATTTTCTTGTCGTGGTATCGACGCCCGTCTCATCGGCCACTGACACCACAATGTCGTTAATTGCGTAATGCATTAAGCCCCCAAAGCATAGGTTTGCGCACGGTTGAATTGACTGTCCCTGTCATCAAGAACATTAAGGATGATTTGCTTGATGGCTTCCGCAGACAACACAGCCACCTGATCGGCATCCTTGCCAGAGCCGTCAATGGTCTGAGAAATGTGGATGGGAGGAAGCTGAGAGGCGCGCGCGGTGAGTGCTTGCGCTTGCTCCACCTCTTTCACCTTGTCGGTGAGGGGAGCACCTGAGAGCGCCTGTTCGGTCTCATCATCACCATTGAAGAAGTTAAACGAGGACGCTGTCGCCAGACGGCCAACCAGATCCCCGGCCATCGAGCCAAGCACCCCGCCGATGAGCGTTCCAGCTCCGGGAACCACTGAGCCAAGCACCGCGCCCAATGTCCCGCCAATCGTGCTGGCACCGCTTTTGACCACGCTGGCGATATCGCCATCCATCGCCGCGCTCGCCATATCAGCCGCACCAAGTGCCGCGCCCAATACAGGCACCCGCCTGACCAAGCCTTTCGCCTTGCCAAGCATTCCCATTTTTCCAAAGCCACCCTTTCCACCAGACGAAAGCGACCCCGCGCCCCGCGTTCGGTTTCCGGGTTTGCGAGAGCGACCACCAGAGGAAAACCCACCCCCTCGGCCAGTCATGCTCATCTGGCGATCAAGCGCTCTAAGACGACTCACCAATCCCACCGATGACCGTGACGCGCTATTTCTGGCTGAGCTCACTTTCCTGAGTTCGCTCGCCTCTCTTGCCATGCCGATGAGGTCTCTCGCACCTTTGGCTATTTTGATGGCTTTCATGCCAGCCACCACCGCGCCTACTGCACCAGCGGCCACCACCGCACCAGAGGCCAGATTTTTATTCTCACGAAGAAATGAGGTGAGCGCCTGAGTGCCCTCAATCAGAACCGGGCGAACCGTATCGACAACAGGCATCAAGGTTTCTCCGAACGCACTGGCAAGCTGATTGATGGAGTTCGTCCACTCTTCATCCTTGGCGCGCTGAGTCTGAGCAATGATCTTATATTCCTCGGATACCTCATTACCCTGAGAGGTGCCGACCTTGGCATAAATCTCATCAAGCCAATCCGAGCGATTGGCTAAGTCTTGAACCTTGCCGAGCCCCTCGGAGCCGAATATCCCTTTTAACGTGGTGATTCTGTCCGCCTCATCGAGCCCCTGAACGCGCTGAAACACTTCTCTGAGCGCGCCAGCCGCGTCTTTTTGCATCCGCTCAGCCATCTCAACCGGGTCGAGCTCAATCTTGTCGAACGCATCCGCAGCCTGTCCGGAAACCGTATCGCCAGCGGTCATATTTAACACCATGTTTTTCATGATGGTGCCTGCTTCCTCTGGCGCGGCACCAAGCGTATTCAATGCCGTGGCAATGCCTACCGCTTGTTGTTGAGAAAAGCCGTTATTGACCAGCATCGAGCCTGAGCGTTTCACTGACTGCACCACTTTATCCGCAGTGGTGCCGAATGAGTTCGAGGCGAGGTTTATCTCATTGGCAAGTTGCATCATCCCGGCACTGTCCAGCGCCATCGAGTTTTGAATTGCCATCGTGGTCTCAGCGGTTTCGTCCGCGCCCATGTCCCACGCAGCCGCAATCATGCCCGTGTTCTTGACGTAATTGACCAAGTCCGCATTTTTCACGCCACCCGCAGAGCCGCCAGCGGCCAAGCGGTTCGCATCTTCAATGTTCATGTTGGCTGTGTTCATGGCGACTTTTTCAAGGGCGAGCTGAATCGCTCTCGCATCCTTGGCCGTCGTGCCATCTTCCAGCGTCTTTTGAACCTCAGCAAAAGAATATTGGTTATCAGAGGCGGCTTTGTAAGACAGGCCAGCCGCCGCCAACGTCCCCACCGCGCCCACCTTGGCAACCTCACCCGCCCTTGAGGTGAGCTCGGCCTTGCGTTTCTGGAGCTTGTTTGAGCGGTCAAGTAATGCATTTTCTCGCTCAAGCTGTTTGTTTAATCGGCTCCCACGACGCGCCAGCGCTTCCTTGGCATCTTCGAGGCGATTGGTGTTCACCCCTGACGCTCTGAGCTTTTCTGAGACGCCTTGCAGCGAGTTTTTAAGGGATTTTTCCTCAGTGACAAGGGTGGCCGTTTTCCCCTTAAGGGCTTCGAGCTCTTTAGCCTCTCCCTTGAGCAATCGGCCACGCTCTTTCTGAACCTTGTTGAGCTCATCAATTCGGGACTTGTTTGTCTTCAGCTTTTCGCCGATGGTGCCGACCCGCTTTTGATATTGCTCATAAGCTCTGACATCGCTCAGAGTGGCGTTAAACTCCTTTGCTCTGCCCTGAACCTTAACCAGCTCTCCTTTAAAAGCTTGTTGCTGTCTGGAGAGCTTTTGAATGTCCTCCTGAGCCGATTTCGTCTCAGCTCTGAACTTCACATTAACCTTATTAACCATTAATCAGCCCCAAGTTTTGTGAGTGCCGTTTTGTAGCGGTCTTTTGCTTGCTTTGGCGTCCATTCATCCACTCGGTTCATGTCATACCCGGCTAACGGGAGAATGGTTTCCAATAGCTCATAATCTTTTACTGAAAGTAATCCGCCGTTCTGTTCAAAAAATCAGTCACCACTGCGTCCAGCATTCGATAATCCGGAAGGGGCATTTCTTCAATTTCTTGTGGAGACAGCTCCGTGATCTGAGCAAGATAAAATTTCAGGCGCTTGGTGGCGTCTTGAATCTTTTTAGCGCGTCGAGTGATCCCCACCGTAGGCAAACAAAACAACACTTCTTTCTCTTGCTCGGTAAAAAGCAACGTGATTTTTTTCTCTTTCGGTTTGTACTGTTTCCCTGCAAGCTCATACGAGGTCTTAGACAGAAACGCATTCAACGCCTCAACAATGTTGTTCCAATCTGGTGAGGCGATTTCCTCAACCTGACGAACCTCCAAACCTGTCACCAATGCCACCATTGCGACCTCATCACGCTGGCCGTCAGCATCACTAAGCTCAAGGTCTTCATTGAGCGTTGGCGCTCGAACGGTCACAGAGCTGACGCCATCGAGCGACTCAAGCAAAGTGATAGTTTTCTTTTGATAGTCTTTTTCAGATTTCTGGAGTGAGGCTTTGATTCGTTCTAGTTCTTTATTCATTGTTCGGTTTCCGGATAACGAGAAATAAAAAAAGAGAGGCCAATGACCTCTCCTTGTGAGTGATTGCAAAAGCAATAAAATTACCAGGCTAAGAACCGCCCAATTGATTGCACTTTAACTTTCTGCAGAAAGCCGGTATTCACACAAATGCAATCAAAGGGGCTGGCTCGTGCATTGGTTATTTGATGGCGTTGGCGATTCGTCGGCCATTAACGAAGTAGTCTCCGTTGGGGATATCCACCTCCGTGATGGTCTTGCCTGTGTCAGTGTGCTTATGGCGAACCACCGTCACCCCTTTGATGGTGGCTTGTTTTTCTTCCCCGTTGGAAGCATCACCCGTATCGATTTCACACTCACCCGTCATGATGTGCTCAATGCGATAGTCGTCGCCATTTTCGTCATAGCCCTTCTCTATGTAAGTGGCAATGGTTTTTTCGCCATCCTTGCCGACCTCGGTGGCAAGCGACTCATCAAGCATTTTTCCAGTGATTTCCCAGTCCAGCGCTTCATATCCGAGCATTTTCTTTTGCTTGATGAATGAGCCTTTCAGCTCACCTGTTTTTTTCTTGTACTTAATCGCCGTAAATTTCTCAATCTCATTAGAGATCGTCAGTTTGCCGATCAAGAATTTCTGATGCGTAATAGTGCGTCCGCCAGCCATTATGAAAGCTCTCCTACAACCGTTTCGACATATTCTTTAGTAATGGAATTGTCTTTATTGAAAAAGATTACCGTGTGTTCATTTGGCATGTACTCACCATAATCAATTGCCAGCGCCCATTGACCGGAGTCGTAGCTGCTTGCTGTGTTCATTTGTTGATGCAAGTACACTCTGGCATCAATCAGCGCACCAGCTTTGCGAGCATCCGAAAAGAAGTTATTGATTCGCTCAACTTCCTGCTTAAAGAAATCAAAGTCCATCATCTTGTCGGCTTCGGTTTCCATCGCATCCTCAAGCTTGCGCTGAACCCAATTCTCAAGACCCACTGATGAAATCCAATGCCCTGTAACGGTTCGGTTGCCCCAGAACACAAAGCCACCGCGTTTAGGGCGAACAGGCACACAAATGCCGTATGAGTTAAGCTCATTCGATTCTGAGCGCTCATCGGTGTAACGGTGCCCGATTGGGCGCGCCACTGAATCCGCCACAACAGGCTGATTTGAAGGAGATTCCCAAGGGTCAACCGACAAGGCCACCGACATCGCCCAAGCACTTGAGCAAATAGGTACACCCCATCGCTCAATCGAAACGTCCGCCCCGATAACGTGCTCATGAGCATCACCAAAATTATCCACAAAAGTGATCGCCTCGGCCGTGTTGGTGTTTGGTAGTCCCACACACGCCAGCGCGGATGTATCTACCGCCAGCGTACCAAGCGTATTGATGAGCGTGATCTCGTTTTCATACATGGTCGAACCGATAATCGTTGGCGCGTCCGGGCAGTTTTTCACGGCTGATAATCCCGTTAACTTACCTGTGCTGGCATCCTTACCACCAATGATTCGTTTGAGCATTTCTGTTTTGTACTCTTCGCCCGTTTTAACCGCTTCATCTTCAACCACGATGGCATAAAGCACCCGTCTGGAGTGCTCAAGCACATACTTGGCCGGATAGAACAGCGAGCCTTGAGGGTTCTCGGTAGTATCAAGCAAAACGACGTCATCAGGAGAGCGCAGACGAACAGGCTCATCATATTTTACCGAAGGGTCTTTGTTTGGCGCTGTACCTATAAGCAAGCCGATTTGTTGAGCCCCGGTTGCAATTGGCTCAGGCGGCGCGGTCTTATTGAAAGTCAGGCCGTGTTTAATGAAGTTTGAGAACTTACCAACCATTATTTAGTCACCTTTTTAAGTTTGCCCTGTTGCTCAAACAAGTACGCCTGAGCGGAAGTTAATGGAAGTATCTTTCCGACCTTCTGCCATTCATCATGTAGATTGCATTCAATGACAACCTCGTAATCGTCGGTTTCCGGACTGGATTTTGTTTCTTTGAGCGCGTGTCTCTGATTGAGCGTAAGGGGCTTTGATTGCTTGCTCCCTTGAGTTGGCTTTTTTGTTGCCATGAAATCACCTTTTTTGGGTATAAAAAAACCGCCTGAACAGCGGTCTTGTAGAGTTTCGACGGGTGCGGATGATGCGGTTACAATTTCAATGATATTCACCCCTTAAATAAGCAACTGAACCAAAACAAAACCAGTAACGAAAAACACGCCAAATATCGCAAAGTCTCTTTTCATCTAAAGTTTCTCCTGCTTAAAATGACGAATAATGCCTAGCTCTTTCGCCAGCTCTAAAAGCTGCTCAATAACAGTACTATTTACATTGCAAGCATGTTGCCGAGCGAGCTCTTTCCACTCTTGAATGTTGTATAATTCGATAGGTGTTAAGTCCTGCTCTGGCTCAAGCATGTAACGCATTCCATCAATTTCAATAAACCATTTCTCTCTTAGTATTTTTGATGGGCGGATGGAGAACACGCTTGAATTAAGCGGCACTCTCATATCTTCGTACGTTTCATTTTTATTCATTGTTACTCCCTTCACCTTCAGGCCACCCGATTGCATAAGTCTGAATTTCTTCAACGGTGTTAAGTGCTGCTATTTCCGCTTTCATGGTGTGCTGGCGAGCGTGAATAGCATTCTTATGACTCATTATTTTCACATGAACAGCCTTGAGCACATCCAGCGTAAACGGTCGGACTTCGTCGTTATTTGCATCAATCCAGTAATCAGGGGCATAACCTGCCGTCACGTACCCCTCAATGAGAGATAGTGAGGCGGGGTCTGCGTCGTATGGAATGTCATCCACTGTGACCGTAGCTGACTCACTGTTGTATTCAGCGTCACGCCACAAATTAATAGCTGCATGTTTCGCTTGGCGAACTTCATCTATGTCATAAACAACCGACACCAAAACAGGCTGCTGTGTTTCTTCATCAAACACCCATTGCTTTCCTTCTGGTGCGCTCTGGCTCACTGCATAATCATGTTCATCCGTTATTTCAAACAAACCGTCAGGCAACGCTCCGTCTTCGTGATACTCAAAAAAGCTGCCTTGAATTACCCCCGCTTCAAGCTCTTTATTAATAGGGTGATGCTCAAAATATCGTCGTAACTCATTATCAACAATCATGCTAACCTCGCTCTCATAATAAAACTAACGCCGACATTCGACCCATAAGCGGTTTTGAAAAATATATAATCTGTTCGCCCCAAAGACGTTACGTCTGTAATAATGTTGGTTGCGTTAGTATCCGTTCCTACATGACTGGCTATTGCCATATCACCCTTCGTCTGGTCGAAAGATTTTATTGTAACTGGCAAAGGTATCGCTACGGGACTACCTGATACCGCTGCTGCTGTCCCATGCCCTGTAATCAGCACTGTTCCGTCATTAAATATATGGGCGACACCATTAGCGCCAGAGATTTGTTGAATCTCAGTGTGAGCATCGACATAGGCTTTGTTTGGCATGTGATGCTCTATTAGCGGCGGATTTGGTGAGCTAGGCGGTGCCGCAGGAAACGAAACTTGATTACTTGAGTTATTAATAGTGAGCGCGGTGGCCTTGTATTGTCCGTCCTGCCCTCTTGCCTGAATTGAGAACTGACCATCGATACCCGAAGCCATGTTAAATAAGTATCGTGCAATTCCAGACGCATCTTCCAGAGCCCATCCGACATAACCCGAATCATTTTTTTCCTGAGTGCAAGCAACTTGGTGTTATCGGCAATAAGCCTTAGAGCGCCCGTTAACGTGCCTCCCAACTTACTCAGAAAGTTATCATTCACATAATCTCTACGAGTAAGCGCAATATTTGCATCCGATTGAGCGTCCAGAGCGCGAGGGCTTTGAATCGATACCGAGTCTTCCTCACCATCAACCACAATAGCCTGTTTATGGGTTGTCCCATTCCAATATCTAAACTCGGTATATACTGCGGTTTCATGACCTCCATTAGGATACAAATGTATGTAGTTCTTATTTGTACCGTTATACAAGTCATTAAACCAATGGCTTGATAATTCAAGACTTTGGCTTTTGAATTTTTTGTTCCCGGAAATATCTTGAGTGGATTCTTTATCAACAAAGTTTTCCTCAACCCAATCTCTACGAGTTAAGTGCGAGGCTTGTGTTGGCGCTGGTGCATGAACAGGATAGTTAAACGTGGCGGAATCGGGCTCCAGAGCAAAGACAGTCTCCATCGTAAGAACGTCATTGACGGCTGCTACATCGCTTGCAACTTGAAACGCGAATCCTCCATTTGGCGAATCATTAGAAATATTGATAGCCCAAGGTCTACCCGCCTCAGTTGCAATCAGCTCAAAGTCAGGCGCAGCCGACACCCTGTGACCAGCTCGAATAGCAACGTTACCACCACCCGCATTAGCTTCAATAACGTGGTGCGGGTTATCGTGAGTGCCACCGAAACCGAGTTCCTGCCCGTTCCCACCATGAAACCAAAGACGACCTAAAGCAACCAGATTCCCAGCAAACTGCTTAATGCCGTTAATGATTTCATTTCCGGTTTTGCTTACCTTCTCAGCTAACTCAAAATGCGTCGCATACAATTGAGAGGCATCATAAGTATGAGTAATGACACTGGCATTTTGCGTCACAATCTCACACTCATAGCGCACCGCTGACGCCTGTCCGGAATCCGCACTCGGTTTGACATCGGACATAGCTCTTGAATAGGCGTACACCGTGCCATCTTCCAACACCCACGCCACCCCGTTGATGACAAACCCGCCATGATTGGCCGGGATATCCGCAATGAGCTTAAGTGTCCCTGTCGCTTCGTCCACGCTCACCATTGCGTCATACGGGACGCTTATCGGAGTTTTAACTGTATCAACAGCTTTCGGGTCGCCATCGTCTGGAACCAAATGGCCGTCAATGACCATTTTGACTATTCTAATTTCTGCATCACTACCAATGGCATTGAGCTCAGCCGCTCGCCCCGCATTGGTCAGATAGCAACGAACGTCTCGCGTTAATATGTTGCTCATTCAGCCGCCTTTATCATGATGTGCCGCCCGGTAACCACCTGAGCGGATTTGTAAATCTGCCCTAGCCATAAACGCCCTATCACCAGCTCAAACACATCTCTCAATGATTTGCTGCTATTGATGCGCTCATACAATCGCTCGTGGAGATCGAGAGTAAGTTGCTTGTCTGTGACTAGGTTGTGTATATGAAGGGAGTACTTCTCGTTTCGGGTTACCGTTGCTCTGCAACCCAGCGCCTCCAAACCCTCTTGAATGCCCTTAATGGTGCCTTTCTTTTTATGAATGCTAGGCGCATCCCGGATAGAGCGTCGCTTGTCGATGTCAAGATCGGAGTCATACCAATCAATGACCCCGGCCTCCTTTGCCAAGATGTCGAGCAATTCCGTTTTGGTTTTCATAGGGTCAATCAACCAATCAAAGAAATCATCACTCTTGACAATTTCCTTTATCCCCTCTTCATAGGCGCGCTCGTAACTTGTTCGGTAATCCGGAAGAAGGGTTTCAAAATCACTATTTTTTAACTGAGACATCTACACTCATCCCTATGCAATGAGGCGCTTGCCTCCACTCGCACACAATGTCTGACTCCGGTTTCCGGACAACAACCCCGTGCGCGTTGTAACTCTTGGCGATGTGAATCAACTCATTGCGCTGAATTTCCCCCCAAGAATGTGCTGTTCTTCTGCGTACTCTGCGAGGCGCTTGTTGAGCCCTTCCCGGTCTATCAGTTGGTTAGGCTTGGGAATTTCCGTTAGAGCAAGATCGATTTCATACTCAATAATCTCCCCTCCACTGACCGACAGCTCATCGGTTTCTTGCGCGATGTCTGTTCGGGTCAGGTAATCACGCACTAGTTGAATGAGCTCCGGGGAAGCCTGACCATTCCCGGTTCGAGAAAGAATCTTTAATTCCACTTTTCCTGAGTTTGGCTCCACCATTCGAGGCTCGGCCGATTTCGGGCGCTCAATGCCGTCAGTAGGGCGAAACTCATAACGCACCACAACCACGTTTTCGGATTCAGACGTTACGCTAATCAAAGGCCGCTCCCCCACTGTGAGCGCATGAAAGCGATAGCCCTCGCGCGTCCCTGTGGTAGCCAGACCAAAAGGAGCGAGTGAATTACGAAGCAGCATCGACTTGTCACTCTCCAGAATCTCCGGCTTTGGTGGATTGGCGTTTGGGTCTGCCTCTTGAATCACCTGACGCACAATCTCGTTACGAGAACAAATCAAGTCAACCATGTCCGACTCGGTCACGGTTTCCGCAAAGAATTGCAAACCTTTGTAGTTGTCGTTTCGAGTTTCTTGATTTCGAAATAGCGCCACCGCATTCAAGAGAACACATGCTGTTTCATTGGTACTTTGCAGCCCCTCGGCCATGAGATTCGCTTTCACTTCTCCGACGTCTTGGATTGCCTGTGGAATGAATGCTTGCTCAATAAAGCGTTTTTTGATGGATTCGACAGGTTCGGCCTGTAAAATTTCAGGAGTTGTCATAGTGTTACCGTGCGCCTTTCGCCTTTGTACTCGACATCAATCCCGACCCGATAGCCAGCGCCAACAATCTCAGCGTTCACTTTCAGGGGCTTAATGTCCGATATCATGTTGTGAGGGTTTTTGAACGTTCGAAAAATGCGATTGATCAGAATCATGCGATTCTTGGGGTTCGCGGGTTTGTCCAGCGTATCCGGGACTAACGAGCCAGCTTGTCGATTTTTCTCCATAGTGCCGAGTGGCGTAGATAGCGCCCTCACAGCACAAGCACAGGCTTGCTCAAAGCCTGAGATAGTGCGCCCGGTTTCCGGACAGATACCAATTGGCATGAGTAAATCTCTTGATTGATTGCAAAGACGGGAAGTTTCCCAGGAAGAAAACCGAATGATTGATTGCAAATGAATGCGCTTCAGCGGAATAGCGGCTTTTAATTTGCAATCACTTCGATGTCAGTGGTTTTGTGGCGATTGGTGAGAGCTTTCTTTCCGTCGAGCTGTAAAACCACACAGTCCGAATTGAGCAAATGACCAATCACAAGCGCTGGCAGTTGCTCAGCCGTGAGCTTGACCCTCTGTCCGTGCGATGCTTCATGTAATTTCATAAAACCTCACTCGATTGCGCTGAGCGCGTTATTTAAAATGGGTCGGCCGTGTTGTCGTGGTCATGCCCGTCAACGGCCTTTCCGTTCACCGTGCATGAGTTAATCTTGGCCGCGCTGATGGTTGCGCCATTGGCGTCCATCGAGAACGCGCCCGGTGCATAACTTGTGATGGCTGGCGTTTTAACGGACTGACTGACATCGAGCGCGCCTTTAATGCTGACCTTTCCGGTCTGAGTCTGCTCACCTTTCGTGGTGGCCGTGCTCGCGGTTCGGGTGTATGCATTGGTTGAGACGTTGATGGCCTGACCTGCATTCATCACGATTTGCTGTCCGGCCTTGATGACAATCTTTTCCCCCGCATCAAAGATAATTTCTTTCTTGAGCATCACCTTAAGGACACCATCATCACTGACCGTGGCGTCAAAGAAATCCAGCCAGCGCATGTGAGCCGTGCTTGCATCTTCACTCTTTGAAGGGTGCGTATCCGAGTAAAACCCCACAAGCGCCAAACAACAGGTCTCATCGTCTCCGGCCGCGTAGTTGATCACGATGACTTGCTCACCAATACTAGGCGCGCGCCACGATGAAAACTCACCCGCCAACGAGCTCCAGCGAATGAGGGGCGACTCTCCTCCGTTTCCGTAGTCCACGACAATCCGGTTTCCGACAACCTCTTTCACCGTGCCAAGGCGATTCATATTTCTAAGCGCTCGAAATATCCTCTTCACGTCTCTCAATAATTCGAGGATCTTGTTTCGTCCCATCATGGTTAACCTTTGTGATTCGTAACCCGGATAAACCAAACGTGATTTGTTCGACTCCTCCGACTCGGATGATTTGAGAAAAGCTGATGTGATATCCCGCATCATGCGTTGACCACGGCAAGCCGTCCGCCTCGATGTCCGTTGGCACTTCAATCGACTTCGCATCAAAACCAAAGCGCTGACGCTCCAGCAGCGCGCAAATGTAAAACGCGATGTCAGAGGCCATCAGTTCAGGGGCTTCGATATTGGTAGGCACCCGGACAAGAATATCCACCGCAAGATGTGCCTCCCGACGGCCATCACCTGAGCGTTTCACCTTCGTGATGGTCAGGTTATCAAGGATGACTTGCGGCTCTTTGGGCTCATGACTTCGAATGTCTGAGGGGTAAACCACCTCTGCTTTATCGGTCTTATCACTTTGCTCGCCAAGATGGTCATCCAGAAGCGTTTTGAGCGCCTCCTGATATTCACTGACGCTGTTTAAAAAGCTCATCCGTTAATGTCCTTTTGAAAAATTCGAGCGTGTCATTTTCCAGCTCATCAATGATGTCCTGAGCTTCGATATCAATCGGCTCCAGCACCCTTTGAATTTTTGATTTAAAGCGTCGCTTGGATTCAAGAACGCGCTGGCCGTTTGGGTTTCGTTTTTTCCTTGGGCTGGCCTTTTGACGTTCAACCCATCGTTCCCACACCAGCATGGGTGAGTTCTTCACTCTCTGAGCGAATGCCCCCGGATACACTTCCCGGCCAGAGACAACCCCTCGCTTGTTTTGATAAAAGCTTCGAAGAGAATCAACCGGAATCGGCAGAACACCAAACCAGACGCTCGCCCGATTCCCTTTAACACTGGATTTTCGAATGCGTTTATTTAAAGGCGCTTTGCGGATTTTCATCCGAACCCCTAGCGCCTTAACAGACTCCCGCGTCAAAAAAGTTTGCGTTTTTTTCAATGTCGCCTTAACCGCTTTTTCGATTTGCTGACCGGACAAAAGCTCAGTCTCTTGCTCGGTGATTAAAACGTCATACATCCGCAGTGCTCCATTGCGTTCGAGAGGATTTCATTTCGGCCTTAACTTGTAGAACGTGCTCAAAGCGCTCTGTCGTCACCTGATAACTGTCCACCACTTCAAACACCTTCCCTTTCGGGTTGGTCAAAATGGTGCCTTTCTCAAGTTCCCCATCATGGCCTCTCAGGATGTGTTTTTTGTCCCGGAAAAAGTAACGGACAGTAATGGCACTGTCCGTCTCTTTCTCGCCAAGAATCCACGATTGACCAAAGGCCGCATCCAAAGACTCTTCTAAATCCATTAGATGCCTTGGAGCATGATGGCCTCTTGACCATCCGTTTTAATGAAAAAGCCACAAAGCGTATTGCCAGAGGCGACAGAGGTGAGCTCGCCATCCGTGCCCTTCAGGTACGCTTTATCGCCAGCGTATTGAGGCGCTGCATCCGCAGCTAATTTCAAGCCGCCATAGATACCGTCATAGATGGCCGTAAAGGATTCACCTTCGGCTTTGGTTTCGCCGGGCAATACCACCATCGCGCCAAACTTGATGAGCTTTCCCTTTGTTACGCCGCCAGCGGGGGCAATTAGGGTCATAGACTTACCGTCATACAATTTGTGCATATTGTTCTCTCTGAATCAGATGAATAAAAAAGGGCGCTCATTGCGCCCTAGTTGAAGTTAGCTTACTTTCTTTTTCCAGCGCTGAACGCCGCGACGGTCAGCAAAATAAATCGCCGTGTACGTCCAAATTTGCATTGAAATGCCGCTTAGCTTGTCGGTTGGCAAGCGCTCAATCTGAACGCCGTCCTCATCGGCCACATAGCCCTCAATGATGCCCGTAAAGCCATTACCACCACCAAAGGCGAACGCGGTATCTTTCTTCGCAAGACGCGCGGTTCCCACCGCTTTCGGATACGCTTCGTAACCTTCGTTTGGTTTGTTATCAATCTTGTCTGACTTCATGATCGCATTCAGGCGCTTAGACTCACGAACGCTAGACAAAATGCCAATCGGCTCAAGCTCCAGCGGCTCACCTTCTGCCGTTAGCATGTCGCCCATATCCCCGGACATTTTCGCCAATGTAGCCGCGTCCAATTCAAGCGTTGAGTAATCGTTCAGGCCATCAATGAAAAGCGGGTTACCATCAAACAATTTGCGGTTAGACTCCAGACCACGCATTAATAGACGCTGAGGCTCAGCGGCCACCGACGCCACCAGTTTCGCCACATTTCGCTGAACAAAATCAAAGTTGTCGGCAAGAATTACCTCTTTGGTGATTTCCAGTTTCAGAGCGAAAGGCGAGATTGAGCACACCTCTTTGGTGCCTTCCAAGCGAACGTGTCTCACTTCACCGTGCTCTGTTTTCTCCGATGGCGCGGCCACATCTTTCATTTTAAAGATCTTGTTGGCCGTGCCGATGGACATTGGACGACGCTCAACAAACTCACTATGCCAGTTGCGCTGTTTCGCCATTTCGTTATCAATGACCATTTGCGTCGCAGTTTCAAAGATGTCCCCCAGGTTAGTTTTGTCGTTATCAAACGCGCTGTTAAGCAGCTTGGTTTGACTTCGAATCGGGTCATAACCTTCGTTTTTGTGGTGCGCTTTCAGCGCTTCAAACATGCTCGACGCATCGCCGTAAACGTTGTCTGCGTCCAGCTTGGCCGCGCCAAGACGGAACTGGACATAGTTGACCAGATGATCGCGGTTTGATTTACCACCATCAACATTGGTAGAGACTGAGGCGTCCGTGTCCGTCCCAAGCATGGTGAGCAGCGCTGAGTTAAACGCATCAATGGAGGTTTCCGGGTCATCTTTGGCCGCGTTCAGCTTTTCACGAACGCCCGGATGATCTAGAAAAGGTTTGGCCGCAGCGTTCAAGCCAGCAATGCGGGTTTTCTCATCTTTTCGAAATTGGTTTTGTAGCTCGATTTTGGTTGGAGTGGTTTTATCACCCATGTTTTCACCTTCTGAATTATCTAAGTTGGTTGAGCTGGCTGGCTCGTTTGTGTTTGGCTCACCAGAGCCCGGTTCAACTTCCGACACCTCGTCGCCGGGTTCGGTTTGCGAACTGTCGTCGTTAAGCTGATTTTTCAAATCAACAATGATTTTTGCGCTGGAGTCCATTTGTCCGGACTCTTTCAGGCAGTTGGAAAGCGGCTTAAATTTCACTGAAGCGTTATTGAGTCCGGATTCCGAATAAAACCCGTCAGCAAGGCCGTATTCAATCGCCTCTTGTCCGGTCAAAAAGAAATCCGTGAGCATGTCGCTTTGAACATCCTCGACAGGTTTTCCGCACTTGCTGGCGATGGTCTGAGCCAAAATTAAGTCCGCTTTTTGCGTTCGCTCAATCCATTGCTCAGCGGCTTGCACGTTGCCCTCAAAGTAACCCCACGCCTGATGAATCATGAGCGTAGAGGTTTCGCGCACGTAAACCGTGTCACAGGCACACAAGATTGGCACCGCAATGGAATAACAAGAGCCGTCCACAATCCCGGTGACATGACCTTTGTGGTCTTTCAGCAGGTTATGAATCATCAACCCCTCATCTACGTCACCGCCATCGGTATGAAAACGGACAATCAAGTCGCGTTCTTCATGCCCGATTAAAGCGGCCTTGAGATCAATTCCGTCTGAGTTGTACCAGCCGATATACCCATACAGATAAATCGTCAGGGGCTCCGTGTCGGCCGCGTTAACCAGCTTGAAAACGCCCTTATTCGTCGGCTTTGTCTTTGACGCCATCAGCCCCGGTTGAGGCGCTTTCATCGTCATCGTTTGACTCCTTATTTTCATCCACCAAATCGCCTGACTTGTTAAAAGACAAGCCAAGCTGTTTCATCATTTTTTGCTCTTCGTGGTAGGCGTTGAGCTCGGCCTCTACATCGACGTTTCTCTCTGCCAGAATCCGTGTGAGTGATTTCGCGCCCATCGCATTGAGCACCTTGAGCGAGTTCGCCTCTTTGAGCGGATCAATCCAAGGCTGAGCCGCCCCGGTGATGTCCGCATCATAAAGCGTGTCCCGGTCAAGCTCGCTTGGGATTTTTAACGCCCCGGTTAACACTGAGATGCCGACGAGCTTCTCGTAGCAAGGCCGCGTTAACCCCTCGGCCACTTTGTTCCTGAGCACCACATACCCCGCCCATCTATCTAGCAACTCCTGACGCTGAGCAGTAAACGATTTGATGTATTCGGCTGTGGTGGAGGAGTTGGAGACGCCAAGCGCGGAGGTGATTTTTTTCGCAAACAAATCACTGAGCGCTTTAACCTCTGGCGCTCCGTTCTTGCTCTCCAAAATGGTGAGCTCATCATCTTTATCGATGGTGATTTTGTTGCCGCCATAACCCAACTTAAAATCCCTTGGGTTCTGATCTTTTTTGCGCTGATTATTGTCTTTTTCTCTGCCCCGCTTATGCACCACCGACATCTTAGCCGCCGCCAAGAATTTGATTTTGATGGACTCAAAATAGGCGTCCACATCTCGAATCGTTCTCAGCGCTGGCGCGATGGCCGAGTGTCCGCGCCCCTGTCGGATTTGCTTGGTAAGTCTCAGATGAATGATGTTCTCAGCCGGAAGGGGTACAGGTTTGGCCGTTCCTTTCGGGTTGGCCTTAAACATGTACGACTCCGGGCGGTTCCACTTGCCGTATTTGATGCCGTTGACAATGCCCTGAGACTCAATCGTCATCGTCGGGTCAATGCACTCAAAGGGGATAAGCTGTACCCCAAACGGCACCGAGCCGAGATAGTCATGACCACCCATTGAGACCATGTGAGCAAACACCTCACCGTCTCGAAACATGTGCCGCATCGCAAGCTGTTCAGCCTCACCGCGTGTGGTTCGGCCGTCCATCTCAAAGTGACGATCATGTTTTTTGATGAGGCGCTTGAGCTGCTTGGCGAACGGCTTGTTGATGGTGCCGTCCGCATTTTTGGGTTGAGGATGAATTTTCAATCCGGTGCCAATGGTGTTTTTGACCACCTCATCCACCGAAGCGGCAAATAGCGGGTCATTCTTCTCGTAATAACGAGCCGCCTCCGCCAGTGGCTTTTGAGAGCTGGCGGTCAGCTTGTCCATTTCATTGCTGTCACGCTTTACCGCTACGCCCTGATTAGGCGTTAAACCGTCATACTGATTCATCAGATAACGATTCTCCGCTCTGGACGCGCCCCAGCTAGGCGATATCAGGCCGATGGCCTTTTCAATCACATTCATCCGAACCTTACCTCAGAGACGACACAGTCAGGCGAATCAATGTCCCGACTTTCAATTTCTTCAATCTCGTCTTTCACCACCAAGATGGTTTTTTGAATGGTGGCAAGGTTGCCGCGCTTGAGCTTGGTGTTCTCCTCGCCCTCGACCTCTTGCCCCTTAATGAGAATCTCAGTTTCAGCGTCTCTGAGCTGCTTCAGGCGCGCTTTCGCCTCTTCAAGCTCGGCCTTGTCTTTGTCAGAAAGCATCAGGAATGTATCCTCCGGAATCGTATTCGTAATAGTCGTCCTCCTCTTCGAGATAAAGAGAGTGCGACCCCTTGTCCGCGACGTTCACATTAAGATGAAGCGGCCGACACCAATCGGGCTCATCACCATCAAAGTTAATGGTGGTCACGCCACGCTCCCAAAGACACGCTTGCAGATAGGCGGCAAGGTCAAACGGCTCGTTTCCTGAGCCATCAAAATGCCAGACGCCTTTATCGTCCATTTCTTCGGCCAGTAGCCCTGAGAAATACGCCTCATCCGCCCACACCGGGCGACGGAAATAACGATAATCTGAATCGGATTCTTTGGTTAAGCAGCTATACACCAGCCGCTTGAGCTTGTTTGAGTTGAGCTGCAAGAGCGGGACATCTCCGTCCGCAGCAAAATCGTGTTCTTGGTTGTCGGAAACCGGATAAGTGAGCCGGGTGAATTTGTCGGTGTTATCCCCCTTAAACGCCCTTGGGTTCCCTTTCACCAAACGAAAGCGATAATCAAGGCCGATTTCCACAAGGTAGCGATGGAACTCATAGGCGTTAAACGTGGTGTTTCCTTTCGTGTCCGCGTCTTTATCCGCAGAGCCACCAGAGTCACACATCACGTAAGCCGGGATAATGGTCTTATCCGCGAGCCCCTGAATCTCATACTCTTTGTTCATCACCCTATCAATCAGCACCCGCCAATCCTCATCGTAGGTTTCGGGTTTGACTTTCTGAGGCTCTCCCGCTTCTACCCGGTCAGGGTTGTGCGTGATCTCAAACTCATCAATCGGTTGCCACTGCATCCGGTCATTGACCGCAAACACATTCACCACAAACCGCGCGAACTTGCCGCCCTGCACATCGACACAAGCAATCACGCAGCGCGTGTCACTCGGTGCCACTCCTTTCGGGAGCAAATATTCATGATGTCTGGCTTTGAGTTTGTCGATAGTCAAATCCGAGTCGCGCTCAGGTGGAATAAAGGGAATCCCCTCGTCGGTGTTCCAGAACACCTGTAACTCACCATCATCCCCGGTTTTGTCATAGCGCTGATGTCCGGATTCGAACGCGGCAACCATCTCAACCCAATCGTTCCAATAAGAATTCACCCCGGAAAAGTGGAAAGAAACCCGGTTCATTTTTTGAGGCGGTTTCGGCTTTTTACCTGTCCGGTTTCCGGACTTGTCAATTTCGCCCTCTTGGAAGTAGTCGCCATTGAGATTGAGGTCATAGCGGTCTTTCATGGTGAACTTAGCCTCACAATGAGGGCATTCACAATGCGCGCTTTCGGGCTGGCCTTTTGTCCACTTCATCAAACCAAAATGGCATTTCATCCACTGACCGCACTCCGGACATTGCCAGTAATACCAATGCCTTGTCCCTTCGTTGTACAGTCCGGCCACACCCTCACATCGGGGCAATTCGTGCTCTCCAAGATTGTCCTGTTTCTTGTAAGGCATGCGAGAGGGCGAGCCCTCCGCAATGCACGTTCCTGATGAGCGGTCTGACTTGGTACGGGCAGAGCCTCGCGAGAACTTCGACGCCTCCGAGTCGCCTGAGCCTGTACCATCGTCTGAGGAGCGGTCATAGTCGGTGAAAATAACCAAACCATAACCCCGAACCGCCAGCGCTTCGGCCGTGGCGGAGTCGGTATATATCTGAGTGCCGTTCTTGAGGTTCTTTTGCTCAATACCAAGATCTTGCGCTCGGCTGGTTTTGAGTCGCCTTAAGAACTCGGTGGCGTTAATCATCCGGTCTAGTTCGGTTTTCGAATACTTCCGCGCACCTGTTTGGGTGGGGAACACCGCTAAAATGTTGGATGGCAATTGCCACGCCCGATAAGCGATGACGGCCTCAACCAATGATTTTGATTTCCCCGAACGCGCTGGCGCGCAAACAATCAGCTCACGATACAAACGGCTGAAGGAGTACAAAATCGGCTTAATCATGTAAGGAATGATGTCGGCTTTAAACTTCACGACCCCACCATCTTCGGAGATGTAGAGATATTTGTCGGCCGATTCCACCGCATCGATGTTCTCCAGTTGCATCGACTCAAGCACATCCTTGACGATGCTAGATAC
>NZ_JARQZP010000007.1:0-2282500 GCF_029589055.1 Vibrio hannami | reverse complement strand
CTAGCGGGGTAGGGGAGCGTTCTGTAAGCCGTTGAAGGTGGTCTGTAAGGGCTGCTGGAGGTATCAGAAGTGCGAATGCTGACATGAGTAACGATAAAGGGGGTGAAAAACCTCCTCGCCGGAAGACCAAGGGTTCCTGTCCAACGTTAATCGGGGCAGGGTAAGTCGACCCCTAAGGCGAGGCCGAAAGGCGTAGTCGATGGGAAACGGGTTAATATTCCCGTACTTCTTACAATTGCGATGGGGGGACGGAGAAGGCTAGGTGGGCCTGGCGACGGTTGTCCAGGTTCAAGTGCGTAGGCTTGAGAGTTAGGTAAATCCGGCTCTCTTTAAGGCTGAGACACGATGTCGAGCACCTACGGGTGTGAAGTCATTGATGCCATGCTTCCAGGAAAAGCCTCTAAGCTTCAGATTGTAAGGAATCGTACCCCAAACCGACACAGGTGGTCGGGTAGAGAATACCAAGGCGCTTGAGAGAACTCGGGTGAAGGAACTAGGCAAAATGGTACCGTAACTTCGGGAGAAGGTACGCTCTCGACGGTGAAGAGATTTACTCTTGGAGCTATTGAGAGTCGCAGATACCAGGTGGCTGCAACTGTTTATTAAAAACACAGCACTGTGCAAAATCGTAAGATGACGTATACGGTGTGACGCCTGCCCGGTGCCGGAAGGTTAATTGATGGGGTTAGACCTTGTGTCGAAGCTCTTGATCGAAGCCCCGGTAAACGGCGGCCGTAACTATAACGGTCCTAAGGTAGCGAAATTCCTTGTCGGGTAAGTTCCGACCTGCACGAATGGCGTAATGATGGCCACGCTGTCTCCACCCGAGACTCAGTGAAATTGAAATCGCTGTGAAGATGCAGTGTACCCGCGGCTAGACGGAAAGACCCCGTGAACCTTTACTACAGCTTGGCACTGAACATTGAGCCTACATGTGTAGGATAGGTGGGAGGCTTTGAAACACTGTCGCCAGATAGTGTGGAGCCATCCTTGAAATACCACCCTTGTATGTTTGATGTTCTAACTTAGCCCCATTATCTGGGGTGAGGACAGTGCCTGGTGGGTAGTTTGACTGGGGCGGTCTCCTCCCAAAGCGTAACGGAGGAGCACGAAGGTGGGCTAATCACGGTTGGACATCGTGAGGTTAGTGCAATGGCATAAGCCCGCTTGACTGCGAGAATGACAATTCGAGCAGGTGCGAAAGCAGGTCATAGTGATCCGGTGGTTCTGAATGGAAGGGCCATCGCTCAACGGATAAAAGGTACTCCGGGGATAACAGGCTGATACCGCCCAAGAGTTCATATCGACGGCGGTGTTTGGCACCTCGATGTCGGCTCATCACATCCTGGGGCTGAAGTCGGTCCCAAGGGTATGGCTGTTCGCCATTTAAAGTGGTACGCGAGCTGGGTTTAGAACGTCGTGAGACAGTTCGGTCCCTATCTGCCGTGGGCGTTGGAGAATTGAAAGGGGCTGCTCCTAGTACGAGAGGACCGGAGTGGACGAACCTCTGGTGTTCGGGTTGTCATGCCAATGGCATTGCCCGGTAGCTAAGTTCGGAATCGATAACCGCTGAAAGCATCTAAGCGGGAAGCGAGCCTTGAGATGAGTTCTCCCTGGCGCTTAAAGCGTCCTAAAGGGTTGTCGTAGACTACGACGTTGATAGGCAGGGTGTGTAAGCGTTGTGAGGCGTTGAGCTAACCTGTACTAATTGCCCGTGAGGCTTAACCATACAACACCCAAAGGGTTTTGTGGACTCAGAGCCAAGAACAGAATTGAATGTGTAGAGAACATAGAAACAGCTTTCCGAATTAAAGAATTTGCTTGGCGACCATAGCGTTGTGGACCCACCTGATTCCATGCCGAACTCAGAAGTGAAACGCAATAGCGCCGATGGTAGTGTGGGGCTTCCCCATGTGAGAGTAGGACATCGCCAGGCTTTACTTTCTGAGAACCCCAGCAGAAATGCTGGGGTTTTTTCGTATATGGTACAGCGAAATAAGCATTTGGATCATGGTGATCTAAATGCTATTTAAGCTGTACATTAGATGCAGTTTTATTCGAACAATCTTGCTCTTTACGCTGCCTTGCAACTTCTTTTCAATAGATTATCTATTCACCACAGTATGCCAAATGTTAGCCAAATAGCTAACATTGAGGTTTAAAGGTGATTTGTTAGCTATATAGCTAACTCTTTCTATAATGAGGTGTATCGTTAATTACTTTTAATAGTTGAGAAATGTGCGGACGCCTAAATATAACCGATGACCCATTTGCTCAGTTTGTCTGTGACGCTTTAGGTGTACCTTTCATGGCCTCGCCCAATCCCGATTTACGACCCAGTGAGATCGTATCTACCATAGGAGTTGTTGATGGTGGAGTGCGGCAATTAAATCTCCAGTGGGGTATTAAACCCGAATGGGCTAAACGGCTTATCATCAACGCACAGGCTGAAACGGTATCGGTAAAACCTACTTTCAGAGCTGCCTTTGAGCAAAACCGTGTAATCGTGCCATGTGCAGGCTGGTACGAGTGGAAAACAGTTGGATCCAGGAAAGAAAAATTCTTGTTTGAGAAACAGGATCAAAAACCGCTGTATATAGCTGGCATCGCAATAGGTAGCCAACTTGTCATTCTTACAACTAAGCCCAATAAGCAGTACGCTGAGTACCATCACAGAATGCCTTTGTTAGTTCCTCAAGAGGCCATTTTCACTTGGATTAATGGCGATAGGGCGATGGTTGGTCAATTGATTTGTGCTACCCACGAAGACGTTTTTACTGTCACGCCTTTAGGTTAATCTCCCACCGTGCTATCTGGTTTGTTTTATATAGCATGGGTTCTTTTCCTTAGAGGGCGTAATGCTTTTTAGTATATCCGTAGCAAAAGGACTAAAATGAAAAAAGCCTGACGAATCTCTTCGTCAGGCTTTCTAGTATCTGGTGGCCCCTCGCAGACTTGAACTGCGGACCAATCGATTATGAGTCGTGAAATTTGAGAAATGTCGTGAAACGTTAGGAAAACTAATGAAAGGCTTTTGCCGTTGATAATAAAGGCTTTGTGCTATTTCAAACCATGTTAAAGTAGTTCAAAAGTTGTCTGTTAGTTGCGCCCTTAGATCACCCGTTAGATCACCCATTTCGCGATTGGGTGATCTAACTGAGTCGATTGGGTGACTTAACGGAGGGCGTAAACGAGACTTGAACAGGGGACTAGCCAAATGAAAACGTTGACCGAAAAAGAGATAAGAGGCGCAAAGCCACGAATAAGCCCGAGCGGTAAGCCTACCAAGTATGAACTGATCGACAGCACCCGAGAGCGTGGAGTTGGGCGGCTGGTGGTCCGAGTGTCTGCAGCAGGCTCTAAGGAGTTCGCTTACAAATATAAGTTCGACGGCAAGGTGGCTTACATTCAGTTAGGCCGCTTTCCGGCTTTGTCATTGGCTCAAGCTCGCGAGGAAGTTAAGCCGTTAATCAATCTGCTTAAAGCTGGCCGCAATCCTAAGGTCGAACGCGAAAGGCAGAAGCGAGCGGAAGAAGCCGCCGAGAAAGCCGAAGCGATGCAAGGTAGCATCGAGCAGTTATTCAAAGGTTACACCGATAAGATGAAAGTGGACGGAAAGCGAACATACGCCGCCGTTTTAACGTCCCTTGAGAAAGAAGCATATAGCCACATTAACCCGACGATTAAGGCAAAGGACGTAGCGCCAGCCGATATTGTGGCTATTCTCGCCGCCATGATAGACCGGGGCGCGGCGACTCAATCAAACCGTGTAAGATCCTACCTAGTGGCGGCATTTAACTACGGCTTAAAGCACGACCTCGATCCCGCTGTAGCTAATACGGGCGTCAAATTTGGCCTAACGACTAACCCGGCTCAAGTCGTACCGCGGCAAGCAGCAGCCGAGCGCGTTGGGAGTAACTACCTTAACCTTGAAGAAGTCCGCCACGTTCTGACCACATTCTCACAGGTTGACCGCATAGGAGAACAGACCGCCGCGCTTATGGCGTTATGCTTCCATACTGGCGGCCAGCGTCCTTATGAAATCGCAGCTAGTCGTTGGGAGTCGGTTAACTGGGCCGAAAGTACACTGCTAATCACCGCCGATGTATCGAAGAACAAGCGCGACCACCTTGTACCGCTGACTGATACGGCGCTGGCTTTGCTTAAAGAGTTGCAAAGCAAGTCGAAAGGCGGCCCGTTCATCTTCCACCAGCGCACCAACATTAATAAACACCTTAGAACCGACAGCCTATCGACAGCGATCAGCCGTTACCGTCAAGCCAATCCCGACTTTAAAGGATTCGTAGCCCGTGACATTCGTCGCACCTGCAAAACCTTGATGGGCGAACTAGGGATCAGCAAAGAGACGCGCGACCGATTGCAAAACCACGCTTTGAACGATGTGTCGAGCAAGCACTACGACCGTTACGACTACTTGCAAGAGAAGCGCCACGCACTGACAGCGTGGGAGAACAGGCTAGCGGGCGAAGCTGGCGGAAATGTGGTAGAGCTGGGAGGCGTCGCGAATGGATAACAAGACGATGCAAGCGCTATGCAATAACCCCGACCTAAGACTTCACAAAGAGCCGGGCGCGGCTGCAGCTTTCCTATTGGCCGCCAGTGAAGCACTGAGCACGACTAATGGCGACATAGAATTAACGCCCCGACTTCGAGAGGTATTGGCGGGGCTATTCCGTGAGGCCGCTATTGTTGGTGTGAACTCGGGAGACAAACAAGCCGCCGACGTTCTGGCGAAAGGATTAGGGTTTAACACACCCAAGGGCACCGACTGCCCGCCAGAAATGGTACAAGCTGCCAGAAATGGCGCGACGAAAACGGAGCTAGCCGAGCATTTTAATGTGGGTAAAAATAAGGTCCCCGAAAAACTAGCGCCCCTAATAGCTGAGGAACGCGATCAGCTCGAACAGCGCTTGTCACATACAGTTGGACGATTGTTAAGGCTGGTGGATGAAGTCGGGCCCGGTGCAGAAATTACCGAAGTAACCGCTCGCCTCCGTGGTTATCTGACTCCACAGTTCAGGCTATTAACCTCTGATCTGATAGACGATCATATTCAAAACGCTCTTAGAATTGCAAAGTCGGAAGAACTGATCCGACTAACTGGCATAACAATCACTCGCCTAATCTAACCGCACCCCTCCCGTTTTTCCGAAAAGCGGGAGCTTTTCAACTATCCGCCAAAGCCGCTCGGCTACAAGTCAATATTTCCCTGTCTTTCAAACCATTGCAAACAGGGGCAAATCATGGCTAAGCAAACCACAAACACTGATCGCATTATCCGCCGCCCGGCCTTTCGTGAGCTGGCGGGAATATCTTCCTCCACAGAATGGCGCATGAGCCAACGCGGCGAACTTCCTAAATCCGTCGTAGTTGGTGGCCGAGTCCTTGGCTATCTGGAAAGCAGCGTCAACGAATGGCTAACAACCCACACCGTTTAGAAAGCAAAAAGCCCCGCACGAATGCGAGGCCTTATTGACTCAATCAGTCGCTAACCAACAAGCCAGAAGGCAAGCAACATGACCAGTATACAAAACAACCAACTGAATAACCAGCCCGGACTGGTGACAGCGCTGGCTAGCGGCGGACCGCTCGCAGGGCTGGCAGCCTTTCCGCAGTTCATCAACTGCAAAGGGAAGGTACCCGTGGACACCACTACAGGCGAAAGCATTAACCCGCACGACAGAGCCAACCACCTAACCGCCGTGCAAGCGATAGAACGCGCACAGCTAACAGGGTGCGGCGTAGGCTTTGTGATCACCGAGGACGACCCGGTAGGCTGCTTAGACCTAGACGGCTGCTTAATAAACGGCTTTACGCTGTCAACGCTATCACAGCACTTAGTCGGACAGATGCAAGGTGCAGCCGTTGAGCGATCGCAAAGCGGAACGGGCTTGCACTTGTGGTTTTCCTATCAAGGCACAGCGCCAGAGCACGCAAAGAAGAACACCGCCGAGCATATAGAGCTATACACAGAAAGCCGCTTCATTGTGCTAACTGGCGACATGATGCCAATACCCGGCAGCGCTTCAAATGATTGTACTAACGGCCTTTACTCGGTAATCCACGGTTACTTCCAACCGAAGCAGCACGCGCAGGCCGTCGAATGGACGGACGCCCCGGCAGAAGGATACACGCCGATAGCTGGCGACGACGAGCTGATCGCCAAGGCGAAGGCTAGCGGCAACCTAGCGCGACAGGCTTTTAGCAATAAGGCGACATTTGCACAGCTCTATGAGGCTGACACCGACGCGCTAGCGGCGATCTTCCCTTCTCAAAATGACCACAGTAGCTACGATGGTAGCAGCGCCGATCTAGCACTAGCTAACCATGCTATCTGGTGGACGGCTGGGGATTGTGAGCGCGCCAAATGCTTAATGATGGGATCGGGCCTACAGCGTGACAAGTGGGAGCAACGCCCCGAGTACCTAGAAGAAACGATCCTTAACGCACTAGCAGCAGCCCAGCAGCGCCCAGACGAGCAGCGATTCTACGGCTACAAGCGCACAAAGCCGCAGCAGCTAGACGAAGGCGAGAGCTTTGTGGTTGTGTCAGAGGAAAAGGCGATCCTTTCCAGCAACGGGCAACTATTACAGCGCGACCAGTTCAACGCCAAGCACGGCGACAAGAAAGCATACGACGAGGTGGTCTACCACTGGCACGGAGCACCACGAGCTGATCGCGTCGAGTTCAACCCGCGAGTCGAGCCAATGGCGATCACCGAGCGCGACGGCGTTAAGTATGTGAATACCTACCGCGACCCACAAGTTAGAAAAGTAGCAGGAGACGCGGGGCCGTTCTTGTTTCACTTAAACAAGTTATTGCCGAGCGAAGCAGATAGCCAGATCGCGCTGGCATATTTAGCCGCTTGCGTTCAGTTCAAGGGCGTCAAGTTCCCGTGGACGGTCTTATTCCAAGGCACAGAGGGCAACGGGAAGACTTTGCTAACCCGCTGCGTCGCTTATGCCGTCGGTAACTGCTACACGCACCTCCCACCAGCTAGCGAAATATCCGAGAAGTTCAACGAGTGGCTATTTGGCAAAGTGCTAATAGGCATTGAGGACGTGTACGTCCCAGACCATAAGCGAGAAGTGATCGAAGTGCTTAAACCGATGATCACAAATGACCGCTTAGCAATGCGCGGAATGGGCCGCTCTCAAATCATGGGCGACAACCTAGCCAATTTCATACTGAACAGCAATCACAAGGACGCGATCCGCAAGACCGCCAACGACCGCCGCTTTGCAATCTTCTACACCGCGCAGCAGTGCGCCGAGGACTTAGCCCGCGACGGCATGGACGGCGACTACTTCCCGAGCTTGTATTCGTGGCTTAACGCTGACGGCTACGCGATTGTTGCTAACTACCTTTCGACTTACAGCATACCCGACGCGCTGAACCCCGCGACGATGTGCCACCGTGCGCCAGTAACAAGCAGTACAAGCGAAGCGCTAAGAGCCAGCCTCGGCCCAGCTGAGCAGATTATCCAAGAAGCGATCGACCTCGACGAGCCGGGCTTTGCTGGTGGTCTGATTTGCACTAAGGCCGCTAGCTCACTTTTGAAGGACAACCGCAAGAACCTAAGCCCACAGAAAGTAGCGGAGGTGCTGGCGAGTCTCGGTTATGAGCGCCACCCGACGTTAGAGCGTTCAGCGGGTAAGGTTCGGATCGGAGGGCAGCCGCGCCGCCTCTATGTCAAACCCGGAACGTTAGCCGCTCAGCTAACAACGATCGACGGTATCCGCGAGCATTGGGAAAAGTCACAGGGTGGAGGCCGTTCCGACGTTCCTATCAGTTCCATCTTCTCGGAACGGCCGGAAGCCCCGCCAGCACTAGCCTCCCCCTTATCTGTTCCAACTATTCCAAGTAAATAGATTAAAGAGAGAGTAGAGAGATATATAGGGCGGTATGTGTAAAAAGTGTGGGTATATACGGGGGAGTAGGAACGTGGTTGGAACAGTTGGTAAAAACCCGCTAAGCCCTTACACGCCAAGGCCTACAACCGTTCCAAAGGAATGATCCAAGATCGGAACAGAACAGGGGATTTAGGCGCATGAGCGACACGACAGAGCGAGCGGCTGACGCGATAGCACAGCTAGCCGCAGCGACAGAGAAATTAAACGAATTAGCCGCAGAGCTGGCGGCGTTACGCAAAACAGGAGAAAAGCAGAAATGAGCAACTTCGTACCAAACACTGACAACAACCTCGTAGCGGGCTGGCTGACAGATAGCGGCCACCAGCAAGAGACTAAGCTGATCGGATATCGCATCACCGAGGGTGGCCGCGCAACGCTGGTGGCTGACCTAGGTTGTGATCAACACCGCCCCTTTGTGGTACTGGACCGCGCGACGGACACATGGCGCAGCGCGTCGGGCCGACATTCTGGCAAACGTTCAGACTTAGCGGGCTATCTAATGACGGCCAATAAGAAAGAAGTAGCCGCCAACCACCTACAGCGAGTGATAGACGATCACCACAGCTTCGACAGGGCACAGGCCGCCATTGTGGCATTGCTCGACGAGATCGACGCTATGGCCACCAGCCTTACACCAACCGGGCTAGCAGCAGCCGCGAAACTCACCGCAGCGATCGCCTTAGCCGATCCGCGGGCATGGCGTGAGATGCACAAAGAATTCAAATCATCACTCAATACCATCCGAACCATGACGACAGGAGAACAGCACCATGGACGCAGTATCGCAAAAGCTGATGAGAGCATTCAGCAAAATGATTAAGGAGCATAAAGCCCTTAAAGATGAAATCGAGGCACTAGCCGACCGAATCGAAGAACTAGAGGAAAAGACCGATGAACAAACTAAATAAAATCCAACAGCTAGCCGCCAGCGTTCGCGCTGCGCTTGCAAACCTTAAACCTAAAGCTGACCTATCAAATATTGATGAAGCCGCCGCAGAAGCCGCCCAGCTCCGCGAGAAGTTGAACCTGCTTGAGAGAGCAGAGCAAGACGAACAAGCCCGACTAGATGAAGCACAACGCCAATCCGAAGCGAAAGCAAGGCAAGTAGCCCTGCAGGCTATCACCGAAACGGCTAGCGAAATGACGGCCAAGCACCAAGAGCTAACAGAACAAGCCGAAACGCTGATCGGCCAACTGGTGGCGGTACTGGCTGAACGTGATCAAGTATTCGACGTTCGAGCGTCGGGCTTGTATGACGCAGCCCTCAACTCAAACGAGCGCCAGCAACTCCGCGAAGCGCTAGAACGCACCGCCAGCCCGGTATCTATTGGGCAGTTTAAAGAGAGCTGGAGCCGAGCAGTTAACCAAACCACTAGCGGCGGGACAGCTAAGCGTCTGATCGAGTTAGTCGCAACGCTAGGCTACACGGCCCACACGCCCGACCCATTGCGCCCGGCTACAAGCCGCCTAGCCGAAGTCGCGCACAATATGGCTATTAGCCCTCGCGTGCCAGAGCAACCAGCCGTAGAGCCGCAACCAGAACAACCAACCCACGAGAGCCACACCGTGGATCTAAGACCACAACAAGAGGAGGCCTGATCATGGCTAAACGAGAGACACCAGCGGAGCGCCTAGCCCGCAAGCAAGCAGCGCAGCAGCAAACTACCGCGCCCGGTTCACAAATGGAGCTGGCCAACAAGCTAGCCGCCGAGATTGAAACAAAGCGCCAGCAGCAAGCTGGGGCGACACAAACCGACGGCCCGCAAATGGCTAAGGCTAAAGAGCTTGTCGCCGGTATGCGCAAAGCGCAGGGGGCAGCGACCCACCAGCGCGGCGCGTTCAACCCGGCAGCATTTGCCCGAGCGCGACAGCAGCTAGGACTGTGCGACTAGCAGCGGAGAGCGACGCGTCGCTATGGCGTGTCGCTCACGGCTCACGGCACAAGGTACTGTACGGACCCCGGGGCACCCCTGCCGTTTTGGTTCGCGCCCCCGGCTAACTCGGAAAGTCTAACGCGGGAAACTGATTTCCCACCCCTTAGGGAGAGACCTAAACCATGACAACACGAATGACCAAGAACCAGCTAGTCAAGCTGACGAACATCCCCCGCACCTCGCTCTATCGCCAATTCGAGAAGCCGCCGCTATCTGACGCTGTATTGCCTAACGGCCAAGTGTCGCTAGACCACCCAGCAGTGCGGGAGCTATTAGTCGAACATGGTGTGGAATTGGAGAGCGACGCGATCCCGTCAAGAATCCTTAAAGGAACGCTAACCACCCGCGACTTCCACGACCTAACAGTGCGAGAGCTGCTAGCGGCTGGCAATGGCGACCTCGATATGCTGAAAGAGCTAGCGCAGATCGCAAAACATATCAGCACGACTGAGACCCAACAGTTCGCGCTAAACGAGAAGCGTCGCGAGTTTATCCACGTTCAGCATGTTCAACAGTTAGTAACACATGTGGACGCACTGCAAAAAGCCTTATTGACTGACGCCGTTAAGAACATGGCCACACGTAGCGAGGCACAGTTTGCCGCTGGCGAAAGTCGGAGAGAAGTTGAAAGCGCAATGCGCAACGTGATCAGCCGGACCATTAAGGCCACAAAGTCAGAGTTAGAGCGGAGGTTACGCGAATGACGGTAACACTAAACATTATCGAACTATACGGACTGACCGCCAGTTATGCCGTGGTCGGTGTGCTCTACGGCTGCTTACTGGGGGAACTATGGAAGCGTTAGAATTTGAGATCGGTTATTCAAGAGGGCGATCAGAGCAGCCCGAGGTTGGATTGTTTGCCGCTGTAATCATGCTAGCCGTGGAAGACGCCACCAAGCGAAAAGGCGAACAACAGGAACGGGCCGAGCGCTGGCTAAAGCTATCGCCTATCTGCCGCGACTACTGCGATATTGTGGGCATAGAGCACGGGACGCTGATCGGTAAGCTGGAGAACTTCTCGCGAACGTTACCCGGCTTGAAGTGGATGCCTAAGCGGCAGCAATGGCGGGCGGAGTATAGCCACAGTTTTTTAGGATACTTTGACGACAAGACCGAGGCGGTCAGAGCCATAGAGGAGGCGAAAGGGTGAAGAACAGGCGTAAACGGTGGTGGTACTACAAGAACAAGCGGGGCTAGGTGCTCCGCTTTTTTTTATATGACTTTTTCTAATGGCAGTTAAAACCCTAGAGCACCCATTAGATCACCCAATTTCGCTAGGCACAAAAAAAGCGTAGTAGGTACTAACCTGCTACGCCTTATAGAATATGGTGGCCCCTCGCAGACTTGAACTGCGGACCAATCGATTATGAGTCGACTGCTCTAACCACTGAGCTAAGGGGCCGAATAGGTGGATGATTATAGGGGAACGAGGGGTAACTGTCTAGCTGCTATAGGGGGCAATTGCGCTTAGTTTTTATCCACTTAAACCGGAAATAATAAAAAAGGTGAGCAATCGCTCACCTTTTGTTCAATGTCGTCCATGTTACCTATCAAACATCGTTGATTATTGTTGGAATTAGCAAACTATCTAACTGCTATAACTTCAATCTCAACTTTGGCATCCATTGGGAGCCTTGCCACTTCTATACATGAACGTGCAGGGAAAGGGGCACTATGTTTAGTAAAAAAAGCATCGTAAGCTGCATTTATAGTCGTAAACTGATTGAGGTCTTTGACAAAGACTGTCGTCTTCACGATATTTGATGCGGTTAATCCCGCTTCCTCAAGTATAGCCAGCGCATTGTTCAAAGATTGAGTTGTTTGCTCGGCTACATCCTCAAGCATGGCTTTTGTTTCTGGATTTAATGGTAGTTGTCCTGAGGTGATGATCATGCTGCCTAAATCGACGCCCTGTACATATGGGCCGATTGCCGCAGGGGCATTATTGGTAGCGATAGCTGTCATTATTTTTTCCTTAAGTTTAACCGTTGTAAGCTGGCAGCAAGCCTGCCATAGACATAAAGTGGAATGCTGCGGTGAGAACGCCAAAAGTCAGCAGTGCAGCTATCATTGGCTGCCCACCTGGAGCGATAAAGCCTTCATTACCATTCTCTCTAGCTCGGGTTTTGTAGGCTAACATTGCTGGTACTATACAAGTCCAAACTGTCGCTGCAGCGCCCGCGTAACCAATTGCGATAACAAAACCGAACGGGAACAGCAGTGATAGAACTAATGGCGGTATAAAAGTTACAGCCCATGTTTTAGCGCGTCCTTTTTTGCAATCTTCGAACTTGAACAAGTCAGCAAGATAATCGAATACCCCTAGGCCGACCCCAATAAATGAAGACAGGATTGCAGCCATTGAGAAGGCGTTAATAGCATTTGATACTTTGTCTGACTCGATAACTGAGCTTAATGCAGTAAGAAGTGCGTCGACGTTACCGCCTTGTTCGATTACAGGGCCAAAGTTGGAGCGAGGTAAGTTACCGAAGATGCTCACAAGCCAGAGCGTGTATAGACCCAGAGCGATAACCGTACCACCAAGAATCGCGTATTTAGCTTTACGCTCTTCACCGTAATAGGCTCGCATAGAAGCTACAGAGTGATGATATCCAAAAGACGCTAATGCTACCGGAAGCATCGCCATTGCGTATGGTGCATAGCTGGATTCTTTGCTCGCTTTATCAAGCAGTACTGCTACGTCTACTTTTACTGCAAGGCCGGATACACCAAAGACGAATGTTAGTATCATCAAAGCAATAAGAACGACGGAAATCCTGTCTACCGCTCTGGTTGAGTGCCATACAAAAGCTGAAAAGATAAGTACAAAAATTACTGAGGCTACTTTGCTATTGATGCTTAACATGTCCTGAATAATCAAACCGGACGAAGTAATGTAAGCATATAAAAGGATGCCACCTACGAAGTACACTGCCAGGTTGTTTACGAAGTTGATCTTATCTCCCAGCAGATCTTTGGTTACGGTGTTGAATGAGACTTTCAAGTCATAGTTTTTGAAAGATTCCAGCAACATCCAGCCAGAAACTGTCATAAACATCATGGTAATCATGATTGCCAGAAGTGACCAAACCATCCAGGAACCGGCCCCTGCGCTAGGGAGCCCGAGCATTCCAGCTCCTACACATACACTTGCGATAATGCAGGAACCTCCAAGTAGAGAAGGAGTTTTATTCATATTGTTGTGACCTAAAAATAATGTTATTGGACTAAAAAAAGCGCAGTGAACTACTGCGCTTTATGATTGATTATGCTTTTTCTTTTGGTTCTATTGTCTGGCCGACGTTAACACTTTCTACCTCTTCTAATCGGGCAGTAAAGTGGCGAAGCACTTTTGGCTCATAAGTAAATGTTAGGCCTTTTACATTAGCTGCGTTTTTCTTTTACTTCTTTGAAGGCTTCTATGATGAAGTTCATATGAGTCTGAGTATAAGTAGCTCGAGGAATCGTTAGGCGCAGAAGCTCAGCAGGGCAAGGATGCTGTTTACCTGTCGCCGGATCACGACCAAGCAACAGTGAACCGATTTCTACTGCACGAATACCGGCAACTTTGTATAGCTCACAAGCTAGCGCGTGTGCAGGGAATTGGTCGGCAGGAATATGTGGTAGTAATTTGCCCGCATCAACGAATGCAGCGTGACCGCCTGCTTGCTGACAAACAACCCCAATCTCTTCTAAACCATCAACCAGGTATTGTACCTGTGCGATACGATAGGCAAGCCAGTGCTCTCTCATACCATCGTAAAGACCAACAGCAAGGCGTTCCATTGCACCGCCTTCCAGGCCGCCATAAGTTGGGAAGCCTTCCTGAACAACACACAGTGTTCTACATTCTGTATAAACATCAAACATGCTGTCGTCTTTGAAGCAGAGTAGGCCGCCCATCTGAACCATGGCGTCTTTCTTCGCAGACATCGCAAGACCATCGGCATATTTGTAAGATTCTTTTGTAATTTGCTCGATAGTCCAGTCTTTGTAGCCTTCTTCACGTTGCTGAATGAAGTATGCGTTCTCTGCAAAGCGAGCTGAGTCCATGATGACAGGAATATCGTACTTCTGAGCGATTTCATAAACCGCTTTCAGGTTAGCGATAGAAACTGGCTGACCACCCGATGAGTTGTTAGTGATTGTGCTTACGATATAAGGAACGTTTGCAGGGCCTGCTTCTACAATGGCTTTTTCGAGCTTCTCAAGATCAAAGTTACCTTTGAAATCAGCTTCAACAGAAGTATCGAATGCTTCTTCGGTATAAACGTTTCGAGCAACACAGCAGTTAAGTTGAGTGTGACCCTGAGTCGTATCGAAGAAGTAGTTAGAGATGGCGACCATCTTCTCGCGATCCAGGCCTTTCTCTTCTTCACGCTTTTTGATTAGAACAGGAATGTAAATTTGTTCTGCACCACGCCCCTGGTGAGTTGGAATTGTGTACTGATAGCCGAAGATGTCTTCCACTGCTTTTTGTAGTGCATGGTAGCTGCGGCTTCCGCTATACGCTTCGTCACCACGGAACATTGCTGCCTGCATTTCCTGAGTGATTGCGCCAGTACCACTGTCTGTTAATAGATCGATAAAAATGTCATCACTATCAAGAAGGAAAGGGTTCATCCCTGCTTTTAAAATAGCGGATTCGCGATATTCTCTTGTTGTACGTTTTACTGGTTCAATTACGCGAATACGAAAAGGTTCTGGTAAGTGTTTAAAATGATCCACAATGGTTTCCTTAAATTTAATTAATAGCAGTCCGTCTCGTGAATATTTAATTAATATTTACAAGTGAACTTAAATTATTTTGGGTGCAGCAACTTAGGCTAAATAAATAACCTTAAAACCTGAGTTGAGACTTTTGTTAACAGGATCTAAAAATATGCTTGATATTAAGCAGATAGAGACACTGTTAGTAGAAGTTACGCAATAAAAGCGCGCAAAGATTTATCTAGAAGGGAAGAAGCAAGCGATCTTGTAGTCTAAGTTGTACCAACAAGATTGGCTTTGATTTATGTTCATTGCTAACCTCCTTATTGAAACTTATTTGACAGAAACGTTATATGCTCTGATTATCTATAATTCAAGGAATATGTCATTACTATATAAAAGATATTGGGATTTGGATAACATTTTATTTTATAGTATGAGGGGTTATATGAGAGGATATTTGTTTTCTAATTATTGGAAAATAAAAAAAGGTGAGTTTAACTCACCTTTTTTAAATATTATATGTTGCTGTTTTAATTACTCATCCAGGAAGCTGCGCAGAGTTTCTGAGCGGCTTGGGTGACGCAGCTTACGCAATGCTTTAGCTTCGATCTGACGGATACGTTCACGAGTAACGTCGAACTGCTTACCAACCTCTTCCAGAGTGTGGTCAGTGTTCATGTCGATACCAAAGCGCATACGCAGTACTTTCGCTTCACGCGGTGTCAGGCCTGCAAGAACATCTTTTGTTGCTACTTTCAGGCTTGTCGAGGTAGCTGAGTCCAGAGGAAGCTCTAGAGTCGTATCCTCGATAAAGTCACCTAGATGCGAGTCTTCGTCGTCACCGATTGGTGTCTCCATAGAGATTGGCTCTTTAGCGATCTTAAGTACTTTACGGATCTTATCTTCAGGCATCTGCATACGTTCTGCCAACTCTTCTGGAAGAGGCTCACGACCCATTTCCTGAAGCATTTGACGAGAGATACGGTTCAGCTTGTTGATAGTCTCGATCATGTGTACCGGGATACGGATAGTACGTGCCTGGTCAGCGATAGAACGAGTAATCGCCTGACGGATCCACCATGTTGCGTAAGTCGAGAACTTGTAACCACGACGGTATTCGAACTTATCTACTGCTTTCATCAGACCGATGTTACCTTCCTGAATCAGATCCAGGAACTGTAGGCCACGGTTGGTGTATTTCTTCGCGATAGAGATAACCAGACGTAGGTTCGCTTCAACCATCTCTTTTTTCGCTCGGCGTGCTTTCGCTTCACCGATAGACATACGACGGCTGATGTCTTTAATGCTTTGTACTGGAAGAGGGTTTCTTCTTCGATAGCAGCCAGTTTCTGGATGCTACGACGAATCTCTTCTTCGTTACGCTTGATCTTCTCTGCGTATGGTTTGTCTGAAGCAAGAACTTCATCTAACCACGCTTCTGATGATTCGTTGCCTGTAAACAGAGTAACAAAAGACTTCTTAGGCATTTTGCCGTACTCAACACAGTGGCGCATGATTAGGCGCTCTTGAGTACGTACGCGATCCATCGATGTGCGTAGTTCGTTTACAAGGTAGTCGAACTGCTTTGGAATCAGGCGGAATTCTTTGAAGACTTCCAGCAGATCACCAGACGCAGCAAGAGCAGCTGCACCTTCACGGCCACTGTCATTAACAGCAAGCTGGTAATCTTGATATTTGTTACGAAGGTCAGTGAACTTCTCTAGAGCAAGCTCTGGATCGATACCTGTATCTTCTTCTTCATCCTCATCTGAGTCTGATGAATCATCGTCAACGTCTTCACTATCTTCGTCTTCGAGTTCTGTTTCTGAAAGTTCAGAACCGATGTGAGTTGCTGTTGGTGCAGCAGTTTCAGCATCGTTAGGGTCTACGAAACCAGAGATAAGATCAGTCAGGCGAAGTTCTTCTGCCTGAACTTTGTCGAATTGCTCAAGAATGTAAGAGATGGTGCCAGGATATTCTGCAACAGAGCATTGAACCTGGTTGATACCATCTTCAATACGTTTTGCAATATCGATCTCGCCTTCACGAGTTAGCAGCTCTACAGTACCCATTTCGCGCATATACATGCGTACAGGGTCGGTAGTACGGCCAATTTCATTTTCTACACTAGATAGTGCAGCGGCAGCAGCTTCTGCTGCATCTTCGTCAGTGATGACATTGTCATCGTTTAGTGACATCTCGTCTGCATCTGGTGCAGTTTCAACGACTTTGATGCCCATGTCGTTGATCATCTGAATGATGTCTTCTACCTGCTCAGAATCTACGATTTCTGCTGGTAGGTGGTCGTTTACTTCGGCGTAGGTCAGATAGCCTTGTTCCTTGCCTTTAATTACAAGTAACTTCAGCTGTGACTGCGGATTTTGATCCATAGACGATATCCAACTTCTGGTCTGAGTGATGGTGTAAGAATGCGAAACGCAAACCGCCAATTATAACAAATTGAACAAACTTTGACTACGAGTAAAGGGTTACGCTTTCAAGTCTTCCATAAGTAATGCTTGAAGCTCCCGTTTTTCTTCGATTGATAAACCGACACTTCTCTCTTTCGCTTGCAAAGTTTCAATCTGCTTTAAAATGCACTGAGCAAAAATATTATCCAATGCATCGAGGAATATATCTTCTTCAATATCATCGTCTTTTAGCGGGATTTTCCAGCCTGCAAGGCGCGATATCAAACTTTCATTTTTATCATTACGCCAATATTCTAACAACTGGCCTGTGCTGATATGGGGATTTGATCGACAGTTATCAACCACATCTGTTAATAAACTTAGTCCGGGAATGGAGATTTCGCGAACACTTGTTAAGTCTGGTACCAATTCTACGAAAGCAGGATTCTGAACTAAGAGCGCGATCACTTCCCGCATTGGTGTACGCTTAATCTCTTTATGAGGTTGTGGCGTTGTATTTACTGATACCTTCTTTCTAACTTGATGATCTAGAAAGTTCCCGGTTTTTTGACCTAAGAGCCTGAATAGTTGAACTTGTAAATGTTCATCAGGTACTTTTTCGATAAGCGGTTGGGCCAGAGCTTCCAAAGCCGCTTTGGCTTCGGTTCCACTAATCTTGATCTGTTCACCAAGGTTGGCAAAAAGGTACTCTGAAAGTGGGGTTGCGTTGGCAACTTGCTCTTCAAACGCTTCTTTGCCGTATTTACGGATATAGGTATCCGGGTCTTCACCATCTGGTAAAAACAGAAACTTAAGTACGTTGCCACTTTTCAGATAACCCAGCGCGTTTTCCAGTGCACGCCATGCGGCTTCTCGGCCGGCTCGGTCGCCGTCGTAGCAACAGACAACGGTATTAGTCTGTCTGAACAGCATTTGCAGGTGGTCGCCTGTCGTGGAAGTACCTAGTGATGCAACTGCGTAGTCCACGTCGTACTGTGCCAGTGCCACCACATCCATATAGCCTTCAACCACCAGAACTTGCTCTGGCTCTCGGTGTGCCTGAAGTACTTCGTATAGGCCATAAAGCTCTTTACCTTTATGGAATACAGGAGTTTCCGGTGAGTTTAGGTATTTGGGTGTTCCGTCACCAAGAACCCTACCGCCAAAGCCGATAGCTCGTCCGCGCCTGTCCCTGATTGGGAACATGACTCTTCCCCGGAAGCGGTCATAGCGATTGCCTTTATCGTTTTCGATAAGCATACCGCCGGTGACGAGCATGTCCTGAGTCTCTTTTTGCTGACCGAAGTTCTTTCTAACAGAATCCCACTCATCAGGAACAAAGCCGATTCCGAACTTCTGAACGATTTCACCCGATAAGCCACGCTCTTTCAGATATTCGATAGCGTGTTTATTTGCTGGTACTTTTAACTGAGAACGGTAAAACTTAGCGATACTCTCCAACAGGTCGTAAAGGTTACGTTTTTCCTGTGTATTGGTGCGGGGAGCATTGCTAAGTTGACCGCTGCGTTGTTCTCTTGGGACTTCTAAACCGAGCCCGTTTGCTAATTCCTCAATGGCTTCAACAAATTCGAGGTTGTCGTAATTCATCAAAAAATCGATGGAGTTGCCATGAGCACCACAACCGAAGCAGTGATAGAACTGTTTTTCCTGACTTACAGAGAACGATGGAGTTTTTTCATTGTGGAAAGGGCAGCAGGCACCGTAATTTTTGCCCTGCTTTTTTGAGCTTAACTCTGGCATCTACAATATCAACGATATCTACTCGGGCGAGTAGGTCATCAATAAAATTGCGTGGAATAAGTCCTGCCATATGCCTCAGAGTTTCTTTGGTGTTGCGGATACAAACAAGCCGTGCACTCCGGAAAGGATAGCACGGCTTGCTATAATTTGATTCAGGTATTAAGCAAGTTTAGAACGAACTAAACCGCTAACTTTACCCATATCTGCTCGGCCTTGAATCTGTGGCTTAAGCACACCCATTACTTTACCCATGTCTTGCATGCCAGCTGCACCAGAATCCGCAATAGCAGCTTCAACAAGAGCGGCTACTTCTTCTTCGGTTAGCGGTTGAGGCATAAAATCCTCAAGGACAGTAATTTCTGCTTTTTCAGCATCGGCTAGGTCTTGACGACCTGCAGATTCAAACTGCGTAACAGAGTCGCGACGCTGTTTAACCATTTTTGTCAGTACAGCAATGATGTCGTCGTCAGTCAGAGTGATCTGCTCGTCAACTTCACGTTGCTTAATTGCTGACAGGGCTAAACGGATAGTGCCAAGGCGCGCTTTGTCCTTGGCTCTCATCGCATTTTTTTGCTCTTCTTTGAGTTGGTCAATAAGAGCCATAACTAATTCCTTCTGGACTTAGTTATTAGTACAGGCGAACGCGACGTGCGTTTTCGCGAGCTAGCTTCTTAGCGTGACGCTTCTGAGCAGCTGCTTTAGCGCGTTTGCGAACTGTTGTTGGTTTTTCATAGTGCTCGCGACGACGTACTTCAGATAGGATACCTGCTTTTTCGCAAGAGCGCTTGAAACGACGTAGTGCAACGTCGAACGGTTCGTTTTCACGTACTTTAACTACTGGCATATGCCTTTCACCTCAGGGGTTATTCGTTAATGCTGGTTCCATATTTACCGTATCGACATCGATCGGTATTTAACCAGCTTGATCAAAAATGGTGCCGAATTTTAATCCGATCACCATCCCTTTGTAAAGTATTATCGTGGTCAAAATTTGTGGAATTAGGTAATATTGCGCCAATTTTACTTATTGAGATAGGCGTGCAGAGAAAAGTATGCGCATTTTAGGTATTGAAACTTCCTGTGATGAAACAGGTATCGCGATTTACGATGATGATAAAGGGCTTCTTTCTCATCAGCTTTATAGTCAGGTAAAACTACATGCTGATTACGGCGGTGTTGTGCCTGAGCTAGCCTCGCGTGACCATGTTAAGAAAACCATTCCTCTTATTAAAGAAGCTTTGAAGGATGCGAACTTAACATCTGATGATATTGATGGTGTTGCTTACACAGCTGGTCCGGGATTGGTTGGAGCATTGATGGTTGGTGCAACGATTGGTCGCAGTATCGCTTATGCGTGGGATGTACCAGCTGTGCCTGTTCACCATATGGAAGGTCACCTTTTAGCTCCTATGCTGGAAGACACGCCACCTCCGTTCCCGTTTATTGCTCTGCTGGTTTCCGGTGGTCACTCAATGATTGTTGAAGTGAAGGGAATTGGTGAGTACAAGATTCTTGGTGAGTCGATTGATGATGCAGCAGGTGAGGCCTTTGATAAAACCGCTAAGCTTCTTGGTTTGGATTATCCTGGTGGCCCGTTGCTTTCTCGATTGGCAGAAAAGGGTACGCCAGGCAGATTTAAGTTCCCTCGCCCTATGACCGATCGCCCTGGATTGGATATGAGTTTTTCTGGTCTGAAAACTTTTGCTGCAAATACGATTGCTGCGAATGAAGATGATGAGCAGACAAAAGCAGATATCGCATACGCATTTCAGGAAGCGGTATGTGCCACTCTTGCTATAAAATGTAAGCGTGCTTTGGAACAAACTGGGTTGAAGCGAATCGTTATTGCTGGTGGTGTAAGTGCTAATAAGCAACTAAGAGCAGAGCTGGAAGCGTTAGCTAAAAAAGTGAAGGGCGAAGTTTACTACCCAAGAACTGAGTTCTGTACCGATAACGGTGCGATGATCGCTTATGCAGGTATGCAGCGCCTGAAGAACGGTGAAGTTTCGGATCTTTCGGTTGTCGCAAACCCTCGCTGGCCGATAGATACGTTAGAGCCTGTTAAGTAGGCGGTAGGCTATTATATCCCTCGCTCCCATGCTCCTGCGTGGGAGTGTATACTGGCATTAAAGCTGGCTACATTTCCCCCTTAGATATGCATTCCCACGCGGAGCGTGCGGAACGAGATTTGTACATAAACTACTTCGCGTGTGGAACGAGGTGAGACAGGCTTACTTATTTCCTACCTTCGGCTCGGTGCCTTCGATTAATCTCTTAATATTGTCCTGGTGTCTGAAGATAACCAGACAGCAAAGCATAGCTACCGGAAGAGTGTATTGAGGTTTTACCAGCCAGGTATAAAAAGGTGCTAAAAGCGCAGTAAATATGGCTGCGGCTGATGAAATTCGGGTAACAAGTGCAATTGCTAGCCAGGTGATTCCTAGCATCGCAGTTAACTCCCAACCTATCGGAGCAATGGCACCAATGGCGGTAGCGACGCCTTTCCCGCCTTTAAAATGGAAGAATATTGGATAGATATGCCCTAGACAGGCGGCAATACCTATTACACCAAGTAGCATTGGCTCTATACCCAAGAAATAACCAACCCAAACCGGGAGTGCCCCTTTTAACATGTCACAAACCAGCACGGCTATTGCTGCTGGTTTTCCACCCAACCGATAGACATTGGTTGCCCCCGGATTATGAGATCCGGAAGATCTTGGATCCGGCAATCTATATAAGCGACAAATCAAAACTGCACTAGAGATCGAACCTAATAAATAGGCTGAAATGATCATAACGAGTGCAAGTGGCGTCATTGTTAAATCCTTTAGGGGTGATCGACAAACTAAATGTTTGTTATCATGAGCAGCATTTTGTCGCTGATACTTAAAATCATACGTTCTTTTGAACTCTTTTGGTATCCGACCTGTCTCAGATTTCGAGGAAATTACATGTCGCTAGATAAAGTTTTTATTGAACAGCTTGAAGTTATTACAACCATTGGTGTGTATGACTGGGAACAAACCATTAAACAGAAGCTGGTGCTTGATATAGAAATGGCTCACGACAACAGAGCTGCTGGAAAAAGCGATGATGTAGAAGATGCGCTGGATTATGCATCTGTGAGTGAAGCTGTACTGAATCATATCGAATCCGGCCGTTTTCTATTGGTAGAGAGAGTGGCAGAGGAAGTTGCAGAGCTAATCATGCAAAAATTTTCTGTCCCCTGGATTAAGATTCGTTTAACCAAGCCGGGTGCTGTTCCACAGGCAAAAGGGGTTGGCGTGATTCTCGAACGAGGCCAGCAATGACCACAGCCTATATTGGTGTAGGAACAAATATAGAGCGTGAAAAACATACCCGGGCCGCGATTGAAGAGCTGTCTAAGTTAGATAGTGCGCTCAGGGTTTCACCAATTTATGAGTGCAAAGCCGTTGGTTTTGGCGGCTCTGCATTTTATAACTTTGTTATTGAACTCAATACTTCCCTAACCTTAACGGAATTTTCACAGAAGTTGCGTAAGATAGAGTTGAAGTGGGGAAGAAAAGAAAATGCCCAGAAGTATCAGGATCGAACACTTGATCTTGATATTATCCTGTTCGGAAAACAAATATCTAAAGCTAATCCAATAGTTCCTAGAGACGATATATATAAATATCCATTTGTAATACAGCCGCTATGCGATTTAGCGCCGGGGCTAGTATTGCCTGAAAGTGGAGATAAAGTCTGTGATATTTGGGCTCAAATGGACGGTTTAGATTCCCTGACTGTCTTAGATTTTTATTTTAATGGTGTTTTATGAGTTATTTTGAAGCTTTTGTGCTTGCTTTGATCCAGGGATTGACAGAGTTTTTACCAATATCCAGTTCGGCACACCTGATCTTGCCTTCTGCTATTTTGGGATGGGAAGATCAGGGGTTGGCATTTGACGTCGCCGTTCACGTTGGTACGTTAGCAGCTGTTGTTATCTATTTCAGGAAAGAGGTGGTGACACTGCTGGAAGCGTTCTTCCAGTCGATTTTTAAAGGTCGGCGAGACAAAGAAACTAAGCTCGCCTGGATGATTCTTCTTGCAACTATTCCAGCCTGTATTTTTGGCTTGTTTATGAAAGATATTATCGAGCTATATCTTCGTAGTGCGTGGGTTATTGCTGCCACAACCATTATATTTGCGCTTCTTTTATGGTGGGTGGACAAAAACTCATCACTAAAAGATGACGAATATCAGGCTGGTTGGAAAAAGGCTCTGTTTATCGGTTTAGCGCAGGCGTTAGCGATGATTCCTGGTACATCTCGTTCAGGAGCCACTATTACCGCAGCGCTTTATCTGGGATTTACCCGAGAGGCCGCTGCACGCTTTTCATTCTTAATGTCTATCCCGATTATCACTCTTGCTGGTTCGTATTTAGGCTTAAAGTTGATGACAAGCACTGAAGTGGTTCATACAGGATTCTTACTGACTGGCATTGTTACATCGTTTATCAGTGCTTATATCTGTATTCACTTCTTCTTGAAGTTGATTTCACGAATGGGTATGACGCCTTTTGTTATTTATCGACTGATACTAGGCTTTGGCCTTGCAGGTTGGCTGCTAACCGCATAACTAAATCAAAACAGGCTACGAAAAATCGTAGCCTGTTTTGTATTGGTTTATCTGTTTTAGCGAACCACTTCGGCTATTGCATCTACTCTTCTCTTATCCAGCTCATCACGTATTGCCTTACCTTTAAAACCATCTGCAATAATTTCCTGAACTTCAATGGAAAGTGCTGCCTGATAGGCGGACTCAAAAATAGATTTTTGCGGGTACGGTGTTTCTTCACTTCCCTTTCTGCCTTGATGATCTGCCTGGCAACAAAGTAACACTCCAGCGAGTTTTTCTGGCTTTCTCCAGACGTCAAGCTTGTTAAAAATCTTTAGGAAGGTCGCTGGCCTCAGCTCTTTTGTTCTATGAATATTTGAATGCTGAGCACAAACAGCAAGAGAAAGCTCTTTATAATCATTGGGCACCCTTACTCGTTCACAGAGTTGTTTGATTATTGGTAATCCACGGGACTCATGCATTTTGTGGCTTGGCCACTCTTCTTCAGGAGTGACGCCTTTGCCAAGGTCATGTACCTGGGCTGCAAAGCGGATAACAGGAGAGTCAGAAATCTGGGCGGCTTTCTGAGCTGCCATCAGTGTATGAATACCAGTATCGACTTCCGGGTGCCATTTTTCAGGTTGAGGCACACCAAACAGGCGATCAATCTCAGGAAGAACAACTTGTAACGCTCCACACTCTCGAAGAACGGCAAGAAATACTTCTGGGTTAGTAGTTAGCAGTGACTTATGCCATTCCTGCCAGACACGCTCTGGAGTAAGGTGCTTAAGTTCACCTGAATCGACGATTTGCCTCATTAACTTTATTGTTTCATCAGCAACTGAAAAACCCAGATGAGCGAGTTTTGCTGCAAATCGTGCCACACGTAATACTCTAAGAGGATCTTCCACAAAAGCATCGGATACATGCCTAAGTAGCTTACTGGCTAGATCTTTCTGACCATTGTATGGATCGTGCAGATTACCTTCTTTGTCGAGCGCCATGGCATTGATAGTAAGATCGCGGCGCTTAAGATCTTCTTCCAACGTGACGTCTTCAGAGAAAAAACATTCAAATCCAGTATAGCCCGCTCCGATCTTCTTCTCTGTTCTGGCCAGGGCGTGCTCTTCTTTGGTATCAGGATGCAGAAACACTGGAAACTCTTTACCAACACTCTGGAAGCCTTGTTGAAGCATTTCCTCGGGTGAAGAACCAACAACTAACCAGTCTTTATCATGGCTATCAATTTCCAGTAGTTGATCTCTGACTGCGCCACCAACAAGATATATCTGCAATTTGCATACTCCAATTGTAAATACGGTGAGGTTACTCGAGTATATTTTCTTTACATTCTATCAGCTAGTGGTAGTTTTCTTTAGGCCTGATCGCCTACTGGTGTCAGGTATAGGAGAACACAGAGATGTATAAAGATTATTTTGGTTTTATTGAAGCGCCATTTTCAATAGTTCCAAACGCAAAATACTTGTTCCTGAGTACCCGCCACAGAGAGGCTTTAGCTCACTTGCAGGCCGGGCTTGGTGATGGTGGCGGCTTTGCCATGCTGACAGGCGAAGTTGGGACAGGGAAAACCACAGTTTCAAAGGCAATGCTTGCCTCTATCGGGAGTGATATAGAGGCTCGGTTGATTCTAAATCCAACGTTCTCAGAAACCGACCTTCTTGAAGCTATATGTGATGAGTTTTCTGTTAGTTACCCCGAAAAAGCATCCTTAAAGCAGTTGAGCCAGGCTATTTTCGGTTACCTTCAAAGTAATTATGATCAAGGTAAGCAAACTTTATTGCTGATTGATGAAGCGCAGCACCTTTCAGCAAGCGTTTTGGAGCAACTTAGGCTGCTAACTAATCTGGAAACAGATAGTGATAAACTGCTCAAGGTGCTTTTAATTGGTCAACCTGAATTACAGGCAAACTTGCAGACGGCACAGCTACGACAGTTAGCTCAGAGAATTACTGGCCGCTATCATCTTCTGCCTTTAACCGAGCAGGAAATTGAGCAATATATCCATTTCCGGGTAAAAACGGCGGGTGTTGAAAGGTCTCTATTCTCTAAAAAGGTTATACGAATCATTGCTAAGCAAACAGGTGGTGTGCCAAGGCTGATTAATCTGGTCTGTGATAAGGCCTTGCAATATGCATGTTACAACGCAGAGAAAGAGGTTACTCCTTCGGTCGCAGGGAAAGCATGTGAAGACGTAATGTCGTTTCAGGCTCCTTCCTTTAATCAAAGCGCTAAGCAGAATAAAAGAAACAGCCCAACTCCTGTATACGCGGCTTTAACAGCGGTCGCTTTATTAGTCGGTGGATACAAATATGCACCTGAAATTAAAGCGTATATCGACGCTCAGACCACACAGAATCAAACCCAAGAAGCGCCGGTAATACCGTCATTGCCTGATTCCAGGGAGCAGGTCTTAGAGCAGTTTATTCGGACCAGTGAAAGTGAAACGGAGGCGATTCAAACTCTGTATCGCCTTTGGGGTATAGAAGCCTCAGCAAGAGAAGCAAGTTGTGACTCTGATGCAATGCAGCCTTTTTTGTGTGAGCAAAAAACAGGGTATCTGGAAGATATCAAAAAGCTAGGGCGACCAGTGGTTCTGACTCTTCGGGGAAACAGACAAGATTTTGAAGCGGTATTATATGCCGTTTATCAGGACAAGGCCGAGCTTCTTAATGGCTCAGAACGAATTCAGGTTCCGATCAGCTGGTTAAACTCCGTCTGGAATGGCAAATACTCAACGCTATGGTACAGCGAAGTCGATAAGGCGCTTAAATTTGACAGTAAGGGGCCATCTGTTCTGGTGCTGGATAAACTTTTGGCTGATGCGTTAAACGAGCCCCCTTTGCAGAATGACACCTTTGGAGAAGAGATGTATCAAAGGGTGCGTACTTTTCAATTGTGGCAGGGTATCGAAGCGGACGGAATTGCAGGCTCTCAGACGTTACGTTTACTGGATCTAGTGGCAAACAAGAACGCGCCTGAGCTTAAGCAGTATCCATACAACAAGGATATGGAGTTAGACAAAAGTGCTCCTTCTGATTCAGAGTTCGTATTACTGGGATATCCTGAATTGGGGCAAGGTAAGCCTTTAGCCCTTCTGAGAGCTAAGTATATTCGCCAGCAGTTGGAAAACACTCCTGAAATAGGCACTGAGAACTCCAATAGAGTGAATCCAGAAAAGGTTTCGGTTCAGGACAAAGTAGAACCGAAAACGACGTCAGCTTCTCAGCCCAACAATAAAGAACTCTCCCTGGATGAGCTGGATTTGAGCGAGTTGTCTCCTGAACTTGCTCAGTTAGTTAAAGGTGCACTCGACGAATCTGATGGTGTCACAAATAGCGTGGATACAGAAAATTCTTCAGATATGTCTGTGGTAGAGCCTGATAAGCTTGCAGAAAACAGCGCAAAATATCAGGGTAAATTGCCACCGTTAAACCTACAGACTCATATGTATGCGACAGATTCAAAACGTCGTTGGGTAAAGATCAATGGACAAGAGTTAAACGAAGGCGACTGGCTCGGTAGTGATATTCAACTTATTTCAATTACACCCAGGAATGTTGTTATTGAGTTTGATAAACAGCCTATCGAAATCCCTGCACTATATGAGTGGAAGGGATAAGGTCAAAATTACGGGTATAAAAATAGCCGCTTCACATGGTGAAGCGGCTATTTTTTTAATTGTTGTTTTAGTCTGCCCAGCCGTTTCTAGACTTTTTACGACGAGGAATGATATGTGGAAGAATCAGACCAAATAGCAAACCGATACCAGCTACGCCACCACCGTAGATAAAGTACTTAAGAAGCAAGTCTTCTTTCTGAGTATCCAGACGAGCACGTAGTTCACGAATTTCAGACTGAGATGAGGTTAATTGCTGGCTCATATCGCTGTAACTTTTTTCAAGTTCAGCAATCTGCTTATTACGGATATCAAGAGATTCTAGTAGGCCCGCTTGTTCTTTATCGGCACTCTTCTCTGCGTTTGCCAGCTTCTCTTTTACTGTTGCCAGCTCTTGCTCTAGAGCAGGAAGGCGTACAGAGATACTTGGCCTGTTAGTTACAAACTTACTTTCTACCCAGCCTTTGCGGCCTTTACTGTCAACAACTTCACTGTAACCCGTAGATTTGTCTGTGTTGATAAGGTTTACTTTATCGCCTGCATTGACACTACCAATAATACGGAACTGATTGCTCGGGCCAGAATGCATGTAAGTGAAAAGGTTGTCTGCAATATAACGTTGTGCTGCAAAAGCTCCTGGTGTTGCAAATAGCGTACACAATACCAAGGTGAATATTTTCTTCACGGTAAGTCCCTTCAAATCTTTCTACGAAACAAAGACTAGTTAGTCTTTTTAGTTTTAGTTCATTATGCGAATAGTAAGAAGTTTCAGTGACCGCTGCAACAAAAGAGGCCGTGTAAATGGCCTTTTCTGTGCATTTGAGTCAAATCTGACATTGTTCTGAATAATCTTAAGCCCGAGAGTTAAGAAAAATAACTTCGAACAGTTCAAAGAACACGATAGCTAACAGGGCGCCTGCAGGTAGGGTTACTACCCAGGAGACGACGATATTGCGAACAACTCCAAGATTAAGCGCCGCGATACCTCTGGCGAAACCAACGCCTAAAACTGCACCAACCAGCGTTTGAGTGGTTGAAATAGGTAAACCAGTACCCGACGCTAATACTACCGTTGATGCTGTTGCTAGCTGAGCAGCGAAGCCACGGCTTGGAGTTAGTTCTGTAATGCCGGTGCCCACTGTCGCCATCACCTTGTGACCAAGAGTCGCCAGCCCGATTACAATGCCTATCCCGCCCATAGGAAGTATCCACCACGCGATACGGCTTTGTGCTGTAATCTCGCCCATATGTTCTACAGTAGATACGATGGCAGATAGAGGGCCAATTGCATTGGCTACATCGTTAGAGCCGTGAGCGAACGCCATTGCACAAGCTGTTATCACCATCAAAATACTGAAGATACGCTCTACGCCAGTGAAGTTGTCGTCTTGCTTCACAGTGGCAAATTTTCGCTTAATGTATATATAACCACCAACCATCACAAGCACAGAAACCGCTGTTGCCCAGCCCCAGGCTTCTAGACCAGTGATATGTAATCCCACATGTTTGAGCCCTTTTTTAATGGTAACCAGAGCGATGGTTAAAGTGGTAAGAAACATATATACAGGTACATAACGTTTCGCATTTTCTAGCGGTGAGTCGGTATCAAAAATCAATCTCTGGGCACTGATAAATAGCCCATATGCAATGATCCCGGCAATAAATGGTGTTATCACCCAACTGCCGACAATCCCTGATACAGAGTGCCAGTCAACAGCGTCACTTCCTACAGAAATAACGGCAAAACCGATTACAGCACCTATGATTGAGTGAGTGGTTGAAACAGGCCATCCCATAAAGGAGGCAATTAGCAACCAGGTACCCGCTGCAAGAAGCGCAGACATCATGCCGAATACCAGTACATCAGGTTGATCAGCAAACACGGAGGTTTCAATTACGCCTTTGCGAATGGTATCTGTTACTTCTCCGCCAGCCAGATATGCGCCAGCAAATTCAAAGATCATTGCAATAAAGATGGCTTGTTTAACCGTTAACGCTTTGGAACCAACTGATGTTCCCATCGCATTGGCCACATCATTTGCGCCAATACCTATCGCCATTAATAAACCAAAAAAAGCGGCAATTGCGATAAGCAATGTGCCGTATTGAGCAAGGATATCCATTGTAGTACCCGATAATTAACGAATTCTTGCCACCACAAAGCAAAAGTGCCACCAAGGAGGGCGACACAGGCTCTATGAGGGCTTAAAATTTAGGAGCGAGCTAACATAAGCTCAAGACGGTGGCCAACGCGAAGCCCCTGATCAGCTATCTCACCGACCAGTTCCAGTACTTTGTACATAAACATGACATCGACAGGATCGTGCTGCTTTTCAACCTCTCGAAGATCTCTGCGAAGCTGCATTTGGAGCGCGTGTGTTTTATCTTCAATGACATCTAACTCATAAATCATTTCTTGTACGCGTTCTACTTCTCTGCCTCTGAACCCTGTTTCAATCAGTTCATCAAACTCACACACTACTTTGTATGCTTGATTGGCTGAATCCAGGCAGCTTTGTACAAGCTTTAAGAACTCGACATCAAGGTGAGCCGGTAGGCGTAGCTGTCGAACAATAACGCGTTCGGCTATAGCTTTAGACAGGTTAGCGAGTTTGTCTTGCTGGGTCAGAAGATCCAGTAGGTCGGTTCGCTCCACAGGCAGGAAAAGCCCTTTTGGCAGGCGAAGGCGAATCTCGCGCTTGAGGATATCCGCTTCCTTTTCTTTATCCGCAATTTGGTTACAGATTCTGTTTGCTTCAGCCCAATCATCCTTATGGCAAGCTTCAAAGAAGCTGTACAGATAACCACAACATTCGTCTACGCATATTGCGTGCTTCTGTAGCGGTTTAATTGGGGACTTAGCAAACAATCCCATAATAGTATTCACTGGCATAATTAGTTACCAAAAAAATATAACCGAATTAAAAAATAGGAGCTTGTAAGCAAAGGTGATTGACGGTTATAACGGGATGCGAATGTTACACATAAATTTGTGTGGTGAAAACTGATTTAGATCATCCCTAGGTCAAGAATTCGTACTTGCTGTTCATATCGTTAGGCAATATCCTTTCTATATCTTAGTACTAAGGGATAGCTATGGAAACCGAGATAGAGCTGAAGTTTTTTGTTTCACCTGATTTTGTAGATAAGTTAAGAGAAAAAATCGCAGATACCAAAATTCTTCAGAACAGTTGCCGGGATTTAGGAAATACCTATTTTGACACGCCGGACAACTGGTTACGTAAGCATGATATCGGCTTGCGCATTCGGCGGTTTGATGAAGTATTTATTCAAACAGTTAAGACCTCTGGTAGGGTGGTCGCTGGTCTGCACCAGAGGCCAGAGTATAATGCAGAGCATACGTGCAATGAGCCTGAACTCACTCTTCACCCAGATGATATTTGGCCAGAAGGTAAATCACTGAGTGATCTGCAATCCGAGTTAACCCCAATTTTTTCTACCAACTTCACCAGAGAGCAATGGCTGGTCGGCATGGCTGATGGTAGTCAGGTTGAAGTTGCATTTGACCTTGGTGTCGTTGTTGCCGGAGATCAAGAAGAGCCTATTTGCGAGGTTGAACTGGAACTGAAATCAGGTCAAACCGATGCTCTGTTTACCCTTGCTCGCACTATTTCTGAAGACGGTGGAATGCGCCTTGGTAACTTAAGCAAAGCTGCACGCGGTTACCGGTTGGCGAGAGGTTATACCGGAGATAAGGTAAAATCTTTAAGGCTTGTGGATACAAGAGAGAAGGATTCGGTAGAGACCTGTTTTATCAAGTCGATGGAGCACGCACTTTCACACTGGCACTATCACGAACAGATCTTCATTGAGCGTCCATCTTTATCTGCTTTACGTGAAATCAGCTACGCTATTACTTTCGTCAGGCAGGTACTGACCGTGTTTGGTGGCATTGTGCCAAGGCGCGCGAGCGCTATATTGCGTCAGGAACTTAAGTGGCTTGCGCAGGAACTGGAATGGCTATCTATCGCAGATTATATTGATGATCTTTGTGATGACAAGGGGCATGCCCTTCGAAAACTGGACGCACGTAAGCGCCTGGTTCAGGGGTTAAAAGAAGACAGAGAAGAGCTTCCAGACCGAGAGCAGACATTAATGTTGCTACAGTCGGCTCGATATACAGGTCTTTTACTTGATCTGAGTCGTTGGATTCTTGCTCGTGGCTGGCAACCTTTTCTGGATGATAAAGCGCGCGACAAGATGGCAAGGCCTGTGCGCCGTTTCTCTGAGAAGCAGCTAGATCGTACTTGGGCAGAGCTTATAGAGGCTTTCCCTCCGGAAAGAGAGTTAACGCGTCAGGAATATATTGATCAGAAGTATCGTCTGACTCGTAATCTTTACACAGGTGTCTGCTTTGCTGCTATTTATGATATTGAGCAACGTGATGCGTTCAGATTGCCGTGGGCGGATTTACTCCATGGAATAGACGATCTGTTAACACTTAAACCACTGCAGAAGTACGTTGAAATACTGGACGACGAAGAAAAAAGTCAGTTGGAGCGTTGGTTGGTAAGACAGGAGTTATCAATATTACACGCAATGGAGCAAACCCGAGTGATGAGTATCGAAGCTCAACCATACTGGAATGCAAACTAATAATATACTCAAGGCTGGTTATTCTACCGGCCTTTATCTTTTAGCTGTTTTTCCAAATCTTTGATTTTAATTAACAACTCTTGCTGCTGTTCCAGAATTTTTTCTAAAAGCTCATTATTTTCATTTTTCTGCTGTGGTTGCTCTTTGGGTGGTGATGAGATTATCGAAGTGATCAAGCCAGATATCATACCAAATATACCAACACCACAAACAATGATAACCGCTGCCAATGATTTACCAAGGTTAGTTACTGGGTAGTGATCGCCATATCCAACCGTAGATACGGTAACAAATGCCCACCAAAGCGCGTCACTGCCTGATTTAATATTAGCGCCAGGCTCATTCCCTTCAACGATAATCATTAGCGCTGAACCAACCGTAAGCAGAACCACCAGGAGTAGCAGTATAGAAGCGAGCGTCGCTTCCTTACGGTTTTTCTGGATCTGTCTAAGTATCTGCTTACTAGAACGGATTACTCTTACGACACGGAGTATTTGAATTAATCGGCCATATCTCAATGGTTCATATAGAGGAATGCTGGCAACAAGATCTATCCAGTGATCTTTCAAGTAGATTTTTTTGTCTTGAGCTCTACCGAGATCTATCCCCCACTGTAAAAGAAAAATACTACAGATTATTAGATCGAGGTCGATAAGAATTTCACGTATGTCCGGTGCTGGATCTAGGAACAATATTCCCGAGATCACAAATAATGATAAAAAAGAGAGTAAAAGAGACATCAAACTCATCGGTTTAATATCATTTTTGATATGATGCTTTTTCATACGAGGCTCGAAATAAATATTTTAACAACCCCAGAGCCCGATAAAAACTTAAGTGATTATTATTAAAGAAATATAAGGCTGTCTGTTCGGTACTTATATAGAATACGTGGAGAATCTAGAATGGCAAGTTTAGAAATTAGGCCATGGGAGCGGGTAATAACAGATATCCGGCTAGTCCCAAAGCTGGTTCTGTTAATGGTATTTAGTACCATTTTAATCGTTGGTAAACAGCTCTGGGATGCCAGCGTTTTTTACTCTTCTGTTTCATCAGTACAAAAGCAGCACGCGCTAGAAACCGCTGCAGCAGAGTCAGGTATTCTTTCTACTGTACTTGCTGACAAAGAAAGAGACCGAGAGCAAAACCTGACAATGGCGGAATATGCCTTCGGTACTATCTCGCAGCAAAACAGCCAGTCTCATTTTACCTACCTCGTTCAGCTTGAGTCAGGCAATGTCTTAGGACATCCATCGGCTAGAAAAGTATCTAACCTAGATGCAACAACTGATAAGGGCTCTTCAGTTTCTTCCTTACTTAAAAGTGGCGGCAATAACGTCGCTTTTGAAATTAATGATGGTGAGCGCTTTGAATATGCAGTGAAGGTGTCAGGGGCTGACTGGATAATCGTTGCTTCCCAGAGTTCTGAAATTGCTCAGGGGTACTACAATGACTACATCTCCAATGTAATTTGGCAAACGCTGCTGATGATTGTTGTTTTTATTGTGATACTTCTTGGCGCTGCAAAAACAATGCTGCGTCAAACGCAGTTTATTGAAAACTCAATTAAGACAATGGCAGACAAGAATCTGTCCGAATCAATCGAGCTTAACTGCAAAGATGAATACGGTGATATCGCCAGAGAGCTAGAGAAAACTCGTGTTCAGCTACATGACGTTATTGGTGCTCAGGTTGCGGCTTCAGAGGAGCTATCAGCGCTTACTGAGGTAATGACAATGAGTATGTCGGAAACCAAAGAGTCGACACAGGAAGAGTTTTCAGAGATCGATCAGTTAGCTTCAGCGATGAGCGAAATGACCTCGACGGTTCAGACAGTAGCAGAGCACGCTCGCAGCGCTTCTTCTGTGACAGAGCAAGCGTCTGAGCAGGCAAGAAGTGGTCAGAAATTTGTTCAGGATACTGTGGGTAAAATGAATGAATTGTCGGGAGATATAGCTCAGTCTGCAGAGGCAGTAAATCAGGTTGAAGAGCGTGTTGATGCGATCAGTAGTGTTGTCGGCACTATCCAGGGCATCTCAGAACAAACTAACCTGCTAGCACTGAATGCTGCAATTGAAGCGGCTCGTGCTGGTGAGGCGGGACGAGGCTTTGCGGTAGTAGCAGATGAAGTCCGTAATCTAGCGCAAAGCACTCAAAAAGCAACGGTAGAGATCCAGGACATGATTACTCAGCTACAGGACAGCGCAAATTCTGCTGTTGAGCTAATGGAGAAGAGTGTCGTAGAAGCTGCTGATGGTGTTGAGCTTGTTACTAATGCTGGTTCTGAGTTGGATGGAATAGTAGGGCAGGTTACAAATATCAACGATATGAACTTCCAGATTGCAACCGCAGCAGATCAGCAAAGTAGTGTTGCGGAAGAGATGAATCAGAACCTATCTAATGTTCGTGAACTGGTAGAGGCTTCGGTAGTTGTTATTGGCGAGCTACTTGAAACATCTGAGTTAATGCAATCAAACGCGGAAGAACTAGACGGTAAGATTCGTTCATTTAAGATCTAGTTCAACGAATTAGGTTATATACCGTACAAAACGCTCACTAAAATTTTAGTGAGCGTTTTTTATTGCTAAAGTAGAGGGAAAACTGACGCAAGCAAGGAAGATTAATGTTACCGCTCTCTGAATCCCTCCAGAATGAAGCAACAAAAGCCTGCACAAGATTACCTGAAACGGCACAACAACTTATCCAGGGTTGGCCCGAAAACATACAAGACGATCTGCAAAGGGTTCTGGCATTAAGTTCATTTGTCGAAGACTCTCTCACCAGAGACGAGACCTTATGCTCGGAGTTACCTGTGCTTCTCGCGCAAAAGAACCGAAGCCATCATTACAGGGACGCATTAAAGGCCAGGTTGTGTGAATGCACTGATGAGAGTCAGGGGCACAGGGTTTTAAGACAGTTTCGACGTCAGGAAATGACAGTTATTGCCTGGCGAGATTTTATGGCCTCGTGGTCTCTGGATGAAAGCCTGGAGCATATATCTGAGCTTGCAGAAGCGATGATATTCGAGACCTACGAATGGCTATACGAACAATGCTGTAAAGAGTGGGGAACCCCTTGTGATTCAGAAGGCAACCCTCAGCCAATGCTTATTATCGGTATGGGTAAGCTGGGCGGTGGTGAGCTGAACTTCTCCTCAGATATCGATCTTATCTTCACATATCCGGAAAATGGTGAAACTCAAGGCGCGAGAAGAAGCATTGCCAATGCACAGTTCTTTACCCGATTAGGTCAACGCATTATCAAGGCATTGGATCTGCAAACATTTGATGGTTTCTGCTATCGGGTGGATATGAGACTCCGTCCATTTGGTGATAGCGGACCGCTGGTGATGAGTTTTTCTGCTTTAGAAGATTATTACCAGGAACAGGGACGCGATTGGGAACGCTACGCCATGATTAAAGCCCGGGTTATGGGGCGTGAAATGTATCCCCAGTATCAGGAGCTACGCCAGATGCTAAGACCTTTTGTTTTCAGAAGGTATATCGACTTTAGTGCGATTCAGTCATTAAGACGTATGAAGTCGATGATTTCCAGTGAGGTAAGACGTCGGGGGCTTGGAAACAATATAAAGCTGGGAGCTGGTGGTATTCGGGAGGTAGAGTTTATCGCTCAGGTTTTCCAGCTTATGCGTGGTGGTAGAGAGCCTACTTTGCGAGGTAGGGGGTTACTGGAAACGCTGGCTGCAATTAAGGAGCTTAAACAGCTTGAACCAGAGGAAGTAGATAGCCTGGTCGACGCTTATCGTTACCTGAGAAGGGAAGAGAACCTACTTCAGGCAATGGCAGATAAACAGACTCAGACCTTGCCAGACAGTGAGCAGGACAGGGATAAACTTGCCTGCGCGATGGGTGAAGAATCATGGGGTGCTCTGCTTAGCAATACTCAAATGCATATGCAAAATGTTCATGCAGTCTTTGAAACTCTTATTGGTGAAGATGAAGAAGAAGCGACTCAGATAGATAAGCACTTCAATGAGCTTTGGGATATGGTGCATAGACCCGAAGTGATAGAGCACATTCTGAAAGAAGATCTAGCTGTTGAAGATGTGGAAGCTGATGCGGATATTATTCGCTCCTTTAAAGCAGATATAGGTAAGAAAACTTTGGGACCTCGCGGGCGTGAAGTACTAAACCGTTTGATGCCAAAGTTGTTCCAGGCGATATATCAGCATCAGGACGCAAAGTTCGGATTGCCTCGTGTTCTGAATCTGATGCATAAAATTCTGACTCGAACTACCTATCTTGAACTTCTGGATGAACACCCCGCTGCACTAAAACAACTGGTTAGGTTATGTACTGCCAGCCCTATGATCTCAGAGCAGTTAGGTCGCTATCCTATTCTGTTGGATGAGTTGCTGGATCCTAACCAGCTATACAACCCGGTTCCTTTGTCGTCATATAAGAACGAACTAAGAGATTATCTGGCTCGTATCCCGGAAGACGATATGGAACAGCAAATGGAGGGATTAAGGCAGTTTAAGCAAACCTGTATTCTTCGCATTGCCGCGGCTGATATAGCTGGTGCGCTTCCTATTATGAAAGTGAGCGATCACTTAACCTACCTTGCTGAAGCGATAGTTGACGCGGTGGTTCAGCAAGCATGGCAGCAAATGACAGAAAAATACGGAGAGCCGACCCATCTAAAAGATAGAGACGGTAAAGGTTTTTCTGTAATCGGATACGGGAAAGTCGGGGGATGGGAGCTGGGTTATAACTCGGATCTGGATATCGTGTTTATGCACGATTGCCCTACGAATGTTTACACTGATGGTAAAAAAGAGATAGATGGCCGTCAGTTCTATTTGCGACTCGCCCAGCGGATTATTCACATATTCTCCGTAAGAACCGCTTCCGGAATTTTGTATGAAGTCGATACAAGGTTACGACCGTCAGGTGCGTCAGGTTTATTAGTGAGCCCGACAGATGCATTTGAAGAGTATCAGAAGAATGACGCCTGGACATGGGAGCATCAGGCGCTGGTCAGAAGCCGGGTCATCTATGGTGATGATCAGCTATTGCTGGCGTTTGATGATATACGTCACCGTATACTCTGTCAGCCTCGTAATGAAGAGACACTTAAAAAAGAAGTCTCTGATATGCGCATTAAGATGCGTGACCACCTGGGAGGCAAAAAGTCCGGTCGCTTTATGTTGAAACAGGATGTGGGGGGATCACGGATATTGAATTTATCGCACAGTATATGGTCTTATGCTACAGCGCTGATTTTCCTAAGCTTACCCGTTGGTCTGATAATGTGAGAATTTTCGAATCTATGATGCATCAGGAGATCATTAGCGAGGAAGAAGCTAGAGCCCTAACGGATGCCTACATTACGTTAAGGGATGAGATACATCATAGAAACCTGCTGAATCAGGATGCAGACGTTGATGAGTCTCGATTTGTCGAAGAGCGCCGATGTGTCACGGATAATTGGGTTAAATGGTTAGGATAGCGGCATAACTTAGTTAACCGTATGTTTAGGCGTGAGATTAGCTATGCTAAACTTGCGCGCAGAATGATTTGTTGGAGAAATTTATGAAACCGAGCCTACCTGAATATGCTAAAGCAGGTGTGTTGATAATTGGTGATGTAATGCTGGATAGGTATTGGTATGGCCCTACTGGCCGTATCTCTCCGGAAGCGCCAGTGCCAGTTGTAAAGGTTGAAGAAAACGAAGAGAGACCAGGTGGCGCAGCAAACGTAGCAATGAACATTGCAGCACTTGGTGGACAGGCGAATATTGTTGGCCTAGTTGGCAATGATGAGCCAGCAAAGGTTCTGGAAAATACACTGAGTTCACTAAAGGTGAACTGTGATTTCGTAACTCTATCTGATTATCCGACTATCACTAAACTGCGAATTATGAGCCGTGGTCAGCAGCTAATTCGTCTTGATTTTGAAGATAAATTCGAAGGAACCGATCCTGAACTTGTTCTTTCACGTATGGAAGCAACACTGCCGAACGTTAAATCAGTGGTGCTTTCTGACTATGCGAAAGGTGGCCTTGAGCATGTGCAAGCACTGATCCAGAAAGCCAGAGCAGCTAATGTTCCGGTTTTCATCGATCCTAAAGGTGCTGATTACGAGCGATACCGTGGCGCGACTCTGCTTACACCAAATATGGCGGAATTTGAGCTGGTGGCTGGTAAGGTTAAAAATGAAGAAGATCTGATCAAGAAAGGTCTTGAGCTAATCGATACCTATGACTTTGAAGCACTTCTGGTAACTCGAAGTGAAAATGGTATGACGTTGCTACGTAAAGGTCAGGAACCGTTCCACCTTCCTACTCAGGCGAAAGAAGTGTACGACGTTACCGGTGCTGGTGATACGGTTATCTCTGTACTTGCAGCCTCTGTTGCAGCAGGTAAACCGCTGGATGAAGCATGTGCTTTAGCGAATGCTGGTGCAGGTGTTGTGGTTGGTAAACTTGGTACTTCTACTGTATCTGAAGTTGAACTGGCAGAAGCTGTACATGGCGGTCAGGATACCGATTACGGCATTATTTCTGAAGTTGCTCTGATCGAAGCGGTTAAGAAAGCCCGTGCAAAAGGTGAAAAAGTGGTGATGACTAACGGCTGCTTTGACATTCTACATGCTGGTCATGTCTCTTACCTGAATCATGCTGCTGAGCTGGGTGACGAGACTGATTGTTGCTGTGAACACCGATGAATCAGTTAAGATGTTGAAAGGGCCAGGTCGACCAGTAAATCCAACAGATCGTCGTATGGCTGTACTGGCCGGTTTAGGTGCCGTTGACTGGGTAGTACCATTTGGAGAAGAAACGCCACGCCGTCTGATTTCTGAAGTACTGCCTAGCCTGCTGGTGAAAGGTGGCGATTACAAACCGGAAGAAATCGCTGGTGGTGAAGAAGTTGTTGCTGCGGGCGGTGAAGTTCGAGTACTGAACTTTGAAGAGGGTGTATCGACTACTGAGATTATTAACACCATCAAAGGCGACAAAGGCTAATAAGTCTTTTCTGGCTAACAGCAAAAATAACAAGGGAGAGCAGTTGCTCTCCCTTATGTTTTTTATGGCGTTTGAATCTAGCTAATAAATATGGCTGAGTTAGCTTTTCTTCAGGCCTGCACTGATATCCAGGATATCCTGCTCGCTAAGCGTACCTACTGCCTGTTTCAGGTTCAGAATACTGATTACGTAGTTGTAACGCGCATCTGAAAGGTTACGGTTTGCATCGTAAAGGCTACGCGTTGAATCCAGTACATCGACAATAGTACGGGTACCGACATCAAAACCAGCTTCCGTTGCTTCAAGAGCTGATTTTGCAGAAACAACAGATTGCTCGTATGCCTTAATAGTGCCGATACTTGCGTTTACGTTGTTGTAAGAGCTACGAACAGTAGTCACGATACCGCGGTAGCTTGCTTCCAGATCTTCACTTGCTGCAACGTAGTTGAACTCTGCCTGCTTAACCTGAGAAGTGATGTTACCACCTGTGTATAGCGGTACAGCCAAGTTAAGACCAATGTTGAATACGCCACTTTCGTCGTAATCGGTATTTGTTGGTGTCTGACTAACGTCGGAATAGTTATAACCACCATCCAAAGTTAGAGAAGGAAGGTGACCTGAGCTTGCCAGTGAAATATTGTCGCGTGCAATATCTTGAGCAATTCTCGCTGTCAGCAAGGTCAGGTTCTTTGTCTGAGCTTGTTCTAGCAGTGCTTCTGGTGACTCTGTAAGACGGTTTGCGCTAAAGCGGTCAGTGTCCAGAATATCCAGATTAGTATGTGCCTGACCCGTGATCTCGCGTAGTGACTCGTAGCTGTTGATTAGGCTGTTTTCGCTGACTACTTCGCTTGCAAGTACCGTATCATATTGTGCTTGCGCATCATGTACGTCAGTAATCGCAGACAGGCCTACTTCAAAGCGTTGCTTGGTTTGTTCAAGCTGTCGAGCTACAGCTGCTTTTTCTGCTCTGACAAACTCAAGGCTATCTTGTGCACGAAGTACTTCGAAGTATGCGGTAGCTACTCGTAGAATTAGGTTTTGTTGTTCTGCTGCGTAGGCTGCATCAGATTGGCGTGCAGATTTTTCTGCCTGGTCTAGCGTAATCCAGCTTGAGCGTTGGTAAAGTTCCTGAGAGAAATTTACACCCGCTGACAACGTGTTGTTTTCTGCTGAAGCGCTATTTAGGTCACTTCTACTGATGTCGTATCCAGCAGTTAGATTGATTTGCGGCAGAAGCGTACTGCGGCTAGATGTAATCGCTTCAAACGCTGCATCTCTTGTAGCAGCTGAACGCAAAAAGGGTTGGATCGTTTTCTTTAGCGAGATTGTAAATTTCAGCAAGATCTTCTGCTAATGCCAGTGAAGAAGCACTTCCTAGCGTCGCGCTGATGAGTACTGGTAGAAGTTTTTTCATTTTGGCTTTTCCGCCCCGTCTAAAATTATATTCTGAAAAAGTTTAACAATTAGTTGAAAGAGTGTAACTCAACTTTAAGAATAATTGCTCAATTCTTTATGATTTTTTACCCTTAATTATACGATTGTGCAATATAAATCTGGGAATTTAAACAAAACTCTCAAATCTTATTGAAAAAGTTGAGTGTTATCATTGGTAGTTATTATTAACTAATATTACAATAACCGCGTATTCAGGGTTATTTTCAATAGAGCATGGAAACAGCGGCATGAAATCACAGTTTACTTCACAAGATGTCGAAATATTGTCCAAAGAGACTTTGTTTCAAGGTTTTTCAAAATGGTGAAGTATCGCTTCAGACATAAGTTATTCAAAGGCGGATGGAGCGATCCTGTTGAAAGAGAACTGTTTGTTCGTGGACATGCGGTCGCAATGCTCCCTTACGATGCTGTTCGTGACGAGGTGATTCTTATCGAACAGGTCAGGGTTGGTACTCTTGAACAGGAAAGCCCGTGGCAAATTGAAATTGTCGCAGGAATCATTGATACCGACGAGTCTCCAGAAGAAGTTGCTCGCAGAGAATCTCTAGAAGAGGCTGGCGTTGAGGCTGGTGAGCTTATCAAGGTAACAAGTTATTACCCTTCTGCGGGCGGGTGCTCAGAAAAGCTTGATGTTTACGTTGGTCAGGTAGATGCGTCGAATGCTGGTGGCATTCATGGTCTAGACTATGAAAATGAAGATATTCGAGTGCAGGTTGTTAGCCGTGAAGAGGCGTATAACCTGGTGCTAGACGGTAAAATTGAGAACGGTGCCTCAATTATTGCGTTGCAATGGTTGGAGCTAAACTATAAAGATCTACAATCGCGATGGCAGAAATAGCAACTGATAAATCGTATCACGTTGATCTCGCAGCATTAATGCGTGTATACGAAACAAACTATGCGAAATTGAATGCTTTGCTTCCTGCTCAGGCAGAAGTTGGTGATGTGCGTTCCTATCAGGTTGCGGCCATGGCATACCAGCTCGAAGTGAGCGAAGTGACAAAATATACGACACTGATCGATGTGAGTCAGTGTGATGAGCAGCCGGTGTTTCCGCTGCCTAAAATGACAGTCAGACTATACCATGATGCAAGGGTAGCAGAAGTATGTGCGAGTGATCAGATTTCAAGAGTTAAAGCTCGCTATGACTACCCTAATAATAAAATGATGCAGAAGGATGAAAAATTTCAGCTTAATCAGTTTCTTAGTGACTGGCTGACATTTTGCCTGAAGCATGGAATAAGTCGAGCTCCCTTGTTCTGACAGCAGGATTAAAGGTTCGAGCCAAGTGATTTAAGTCTGAGAAATATATAAATTATTCAGGTTAATTGTTTTGAAATTATCAGCAACCTCGAAAAGAGACAGTATAAAGCTATTACAGCTAACAGATACGCATCTGTTTTCGACAACAGACGGCTGCTTACTAAGCGTTAATACGTTAGATAGCTTCCACGCTGTTGTACAAGAGGTTATAAACAGAAAACACGAGTTTGATGCGATACTGGCGACGGGTGATATCTCGCAGGATCACACTGCAAAATCGTACTGTCGATTTGAGCAGGGAATTTATCCGCTAGAGAAAAATGTCTATGGCTGCCCGGCAACCACGATTTTAAGCCCAATATGAGCAGTGTTATGCCATCGGATCAGATATGTTCCGATGAGCACGCTTTAGTAGGCGAATATTGGCAGATTATTCAGCTAGACAGCCAGGTAACGGGCGTTCCGCATGGGCGTTTGAATGATCAGCAGCTTTCATTGTTAAAAGAAAAGCTTACAGCTTACCCAGAAAGGTACACATTGGTTTTGCTCCATCACCATCCTGTATTGGTGGGTAGTGCGTGGCTTGATCAGCATACGCTTTATGATGCGGAAAGCTTCTGGAACATCATAAAAGAGCATAACAATGTAAAGGCTACACTGTGCGGTCATGTTCATCAGGAGTTTGATGAGCGACATTTCGGTGTTCGGGTAATGGCGACGCCTTCAACCTGCGTTCAGTTCAAGCCAGACTCTCAAGACTTTGCTTTGGATGCTAAAGCGCCGGGATGGCGTACATTAGAGCTTAAGAGTGACGGGACTATCGATACACAAGTTCATCGTCTTGATGGAACTGAGTTTTTCCCCGATTTTAGTGCTGGTGGCTATTAATGTCTAAAGCTCCATTGCTCCTTTATATCCATGGCTTTAATAGCTCTCCACAGTCTCACAAAGCAAATGTAATGAAGGTTTATTGTGAAGAACACAGACCAGATATAAAGGTGGTGATACCTCAGATGCCTAGCTTTCCCTCAGAAGCTAAATCACTGCTTTTAGAGCTGGTAGAGAAATATAAAGATCATTACCAAATAGCTTTGGTGGGAAGTTCATTAGGGGGCTATCTATCTACTTGGTTAAATAGTCGGTATGGTTTTAAAGCGGTGGTTGTTAACCCGGCGGTGAAGCCATATGAATTGCTTCAAGATTTTCTTGGGGAGCAAGAAAATCCATACACCGGAGAAAAGTACCTTCTTGAGTCGATACATGTCGAGCAATTAAGGGAACTGGATGTTCCCAAAATTGAAAGAAAAGGCGACTTCTGGTTACTACAGCAAGAAGGCGATGAGGTGTTGGATTACCGTCAGGCTGTCGATAAGTTTTCAGGCTGCAAACAGACTGTCGAGCTAGATGGTGACCACAGTTTTGTCGACTTCGAACGCTTTCCCGCAGATATCATTTCGTTTCTAAAGCTGTAAAAATAGCCAGACAAGGGCTTTGCTTCATAAAAATTAGCTACATATTCGCCTGTTGCTTGACATGACAGGGCTTGTTCCAGAGTATGTAGCCTTATTGCTTCTCCTGTACAAAGTAAGTATTACGCTTTAGCGCCCGCTATAGTGAGCTTTAAGTAACTAAAAACGTCATACTTTCAGGGCAGAGTAGTAGCCTGAAAATATTTGAGTAAATTCCGTATTATGACTGAACAATATAATGCTGGAGCCATTGAGGTTCTTAATGGTTTGGAGCCAGTACGTCGCCGACCTGGGATGTATACGGATACAGCGCGCCCTAACCACCTTGGTCAGGAAGTTATCGATAACAGTGTCGATGAAGCGCTTGCCGGTCATGCCTCCAAAATACAAGTGATACTGCACGCCGATCAATCCCTTGAGGTGATTGATGATGGTCGTGGTATGCCTGTCGATATTCACCCGGAAGAGAAAGTTTCCGGTGTCGAACTGATTCTTTGTAAACTTCACGCCGGTGGTAAGTTTTCCAATAAAAACTACCAATTCTCAGGTGGTTTGCATGGGGTTGGTATCTCGGTAGTTAACGCCCTGTCGAAAAGGGTTGAGGTTACCGTTCGTCGTGATGGGCAGGTGTATGATATTGCTTTTGAGCATGGTGAAAAAGTATCAGACCTTACCGTAACAGGTACTTGTGGTCGACGTAACAAAGGAACCAGTGTTCATTTCTGGCCAGATGAAAAGTATTTCGACTCAGGTAATTTCTCCGTCACTCGTTTGGTTAATAATCTACGCGCTAAAGCTGTACTTTGTCCGGGATTGGAAATTACCTTCTCAGATAAAGTAAACGGTAACGAGCACAAATGGCACTATGAAAGTGGCCTTAAAGATTACCTGGCAGAAGGCGTTAAGGGTTATACCGTTCTTCCAGAAGAGCCGTTTACCGGCAAATTCTCCGCAGAGACAGAAGCGGCGGACTGGGCGATTATCTGGCAGCCGGAAGGTGGTGAGCAGATAACAGAAAGTTACGTAAACCTTATCCCGACAGCACTTGGTGGTACTCACGTAAATGGTCTTCGTCAGGGCTTATTGGATGCGATGCGTGAGTTCTGTGAATTCCGCAACCTACTTCCTCGTGGCGTTAAGCTAACCGGTGATGATGTATTTGATCGCTGCTCTTACGTGCTTTCAATTAAGATGCAGGACCCTCAGTTTGCAGGTCAGACTAAAGAACGCTTGTCGTCACGTCAGTGTGCGGCATTTGTGTCCGGTGTTGTTAAAGATGCCTTCAGCCTGTGGTTAAACGAACGTCCTCAGCTTGCTGAGCAGATGGCAGAAATGTGTATTGCCAATGCACACCGTCGTATGCGCGCTGCGAAAAAGGTTGTACGTAAGAAAGTCGCTTCTGGTCCGGCACTTCCGGGTAAGTTGACCGATTGTTCGGTTCAGGACCTAGCACGTACAGAACTGTTCCTGGTGGAGGGCGACTCTGCGGGCGGTAGTGCTAAACAGGCTCGTGACCGCGAGTTTCAGGCAATCATGCCTCTGCGTGGTAAGATTCTGAATACATGGGAAGTTTCTGCCGATCAGGTGCTGGCTTCTCAGGAAGTACATAATATTTCTGTCGCATTGGGAATTGACCCTGATTCCGACAACCTCGACGATTTGCGCTACGGTAAAGTTTGTATCCTTGCCGATGCGGACTCGGATGGTCTGCATATCGCAACTCTGCTCTGTGCGCTGTTTACTCGTCATTTCCGTGCTCTGGTTGAAGCTGGACACGTTTATGTCGCTATGCCGCCACTGTTTAGAATCGACTGCGGTAAAGAGGTCTTCTATGCCCTTGATGAAGATGAGAAAGAGGGCATTCTGGAAAGGCTGAGCAAGAAAAGAGCTAAGATAAACGTGCAGCGATTCAAAGGTCTGGGTGAGATGAACCCACTCCAGTTGCGTGAAACAACGATGGATCCAAATACTCGTCGATTAGTTCAGCTAACCATCGATGATGATGAGCAGACCAATGAAATGATGGATATGTTGCTAGGTAAAAAGCGTGCGGATGACCGCCGCAACTGGTTGCAGACGAATGGCGATTTAGCAGAGGTTTAACGGATGTCTACTGAGATTACTTATGATGGCGTTGAACAGTTGCCAATGCGCAAGTTTACTGAAGATGCCTATCTGAACTATTCAATGTACGTAATTATGGACCGGGCCTTGCCTTATATCGGTGATGGCCTGAAACCCGTACAGAGACGTATTATCTATGCAATGTCGGAGCTTGGGCTTTCGGCAGCAGCAAAATATAAAAAATCTGCCCGTACCGTTGGTGACGTGTTAGGTAAGTATCACCCACACGGTGACTCAGCCTGTTACGAAGCGATGGTATTGATGGCGCAGCCTTTCTCATACCGCTACCCGCTGGTTGATGGTCAGGGTAACTGGGGTGCTCCGGATGATCCGAAATCGTTCGCAGCGATGCGTTATACCGAAGCAAAACTTTCTAAGTTTGCTGAAGTTCTATTAGGTGAACTGGGGCAGGGCACGGTTGAATGGCAGCCGAACTTTGATGGCACCATGAAAGAGCCACAGATGTTACCGGCACGCTTGCCTCATATCCTGCTTAATGGTGTAACAGGTATCGCGGTTGGTATGGCCACTGATATCCCGCCACATAACGTACGTGAAGTGGCAGATGCAGCTATACACCTACTTGATAATCCGAAAGCAGAGCTTCCGGATATTATGGAGTATGTTCAGGGGCCAGACTATCCGACAGAAGCGGAAATTATCTCTCCAAAGAAAGAGCTGGAGAAGATATACCGAACAGGACGAGGAAGCATAAAAGCTCGCGCGGTATGGCACAAAGAAGGTTCTGATGTAGTTATCACCGCCATTCCTCATCAGGTTTCTGGCGCTAAGCTACTTGAGCAGATTGCAGCTCAGATGCGAGCGAAGAAGCTACCGATGGTAGACGATCTTCGTGATGAATCTGATCATGAAAACCCGACTCGTATTGTAATTGTTCCTCGTTCTAATCGAGTGGACACCGATCAATTGATGAATCACCTGTTTGCTTCAACGGATCTGGAGAAAAACTTCAGGGTTAACCTGAACATGATAGGTCTGGATAACCGTCCACAGGTTAAGGGACTGGTTCAGATTCTGTCTGAGTGGATTGAGTTCCGTCGTGCAACGGTTCGTCGTCGTTTACAGCACCGTCTTGATAAGGTGATGGCTCGTCTGCACATCTTAGAAGGTTTATTGGTTGCTTATCTGAATCTGGATGAAGTGATTGAGATTATCCGAACTGAGGATGATCCTAAAGCGGTTCTGATGGAGCGCTTTGGTATTACTGATATTCAGGCGGATGCGATTCTGGATACCAAACTTCGTCACCTGGCTAAGCTGGAAGAGATGAAGATCCGCGGTGAGCAGGCAGAGCTGGAGAAAGAGCGCGAGAAGCTAGAGTTGATCCTTGGCTCTGAGCGTCGTATGAATACTCTGCTTAAGAAAGAGATCAAAGCTGATGCTGAGAAGTTCGGTGATGATCGTCGTTCGCCACTGGTTGAGCGTAGCGAAGCAAAAGCACTGACAGAGCGTGAGTTGGTACCAAGTGAAGCCATTACCGTTGTGCTTTCAGACAAGGGCTGGATTCGTCATGCGAAAGGTCACGATGTCGATCCTGAAGGCCTGAACTATAAAGCAGGCGACAGCTATCTGGCTCATGCTCGTGGTAAGAGTAATCAGCAAGCCGTGTTCCTTGGTTCTGATGGCCGGAGTTACTCACTCGAGTCTCATTCGTTGCCATCAGCGCGAAGTCAGGGCGAGCCGATCACAGGTCGTTTGAATGTCGCTGAAGGAACATCTGTTCGCCAGGTGATCATGGGTGAAGATGAGCAGCTTTGGCTGGTGGGTTCTGACGCTGGTTATGGCTTTGTATGTAAAGGTGCGGACCTGCTGTCTAAGAACCGTAGTGGTAAGGCACTGGTTAATCTTCCTGCTAGCTCAGAAGTTATGACGCCAATGACAATTTCTGATATTGAGACAGACGAAATTCTGGCGATTACTAACCTTGGCCGAATGCTGATGTTCCCTATTAAGGACTTACCTCAGCTAAGCAAAGGTAAAGGTAATAAGATCATCAATATTCCGGCTGCAAAAGCGAAGGCACGAGAAGAGCTTGTCTCTCACCTGACTGCTATTCCTCAGGGGGCTACGATTACTCTGTATGCAGGTAAGCGTAAGCTAGGGCTGAAGCCAAACGATCTGGATAACTTCCGTGGTGAACGCGGTAGAAGAGGTGGATTACTTCCTCGAGGCTTACAGAGAGTAACCCGTATTGAGGTAGAGCTGCCAGAGGCGAAATCAGAGCCAACGGAAAGCGAATAAACCTGGCAAATAAACTAAAAAAACCGGTGAAAACCGGTTTTTTTGTAACGGTAGCTAAGAGCTAAGAGCTAAGAGCTAAGAGCTAAGAGCTAAGAGCTAAGAGCTAAGTTTAGTTATCCTGACTCTCTTCAACAGTCACTGTTAAAGAGATATTTTCACCATCTCTAAGGACGCCGAAGTCGATAACAGTTCCCGGACGCAGATCGGTAACAATATCCATCACGCTTTGACGACCATTAATTTTTTGGTCTCCAATCGTTAAGATAACATCATTCTTTTCAAAGCCAGCTTTAGCAGCTGGCCCCGCAGGATCAATCCCTAATACGATGATCGCACCAGTATAGTCACCGCCTAATAAGCGTGAGGTCATAGCATTTACATCCTGACCATCGATGCCGACATAACCTCTAATTACTCGCCCATCTGCGATGATCTTTTGCATTATTTTATTTGCTAGCTCATATGGAATAGCAAAAGAGATACCGTAGGTTTCCAGTTCGGTTGCTTGCTGGAAGGATGCAGTATTAATTCCGACCAGCTCTCCACGCGTGTTTACCAGCGCACCACCAGAGTTACCCTGATTGATGGCTGCGTCTGTTTGAATAAAGGATTGTCTTCCCATGCTGATAGATGAACGGCCAGTCGCAGAAATGATACCAAAGGTGGTTGTCTGACCAAGGTTATATGGGTTACCAATTGCCAACACCACGTCACCAACTTTTGCCTGATATTCAGGATTAAGCGGGATAACAGGTAGGTTAGTGGTTTCGATTTTCAGTATGGCGATATCCGTACGCTGATCTTTACCTACCATGTTGGCATCTGCGACTCTACCGTCTTGCAGGGCGACAATGATCTGATCTGCTTTTGCTACTACATGGAAATTAGTAATGATATAGCCTCTTTCACTTACAATAACGCCTGACCCGAGCCCCTGCGTTTTCAGCTTGGTTCGGTCTTCGGCTGTGTATTGTCGGCTATAGATATTAACAACGGCAGGGGCTGCACGGCGGACAGCACTATTAAACGAGACCTCAACATCCTGAAAGCTCTCAACCTTGTTAACAATGTCTTGAGGTATAAGATTTATGTTGGTTCTTAGCGACGGCACCGCTAACAGCACAATTATCGCAGTGGCCAACCCTAAACCAATTGAACGTAAAAAAAGCTCAGCATTCAGTCCTCTATGCTGTCGTTGTTATCGTTTTAATATATGAGCAAGGATAACATTTAGACGATCTGAATAGCAATTCAATAGCTGGTAAGCCGTGAGTTGGTAAGATGAGTTTGAGATACAAAAAGAAAGGGAAGACTTTCGCCTTCCCTTATTGCTAGTTTACCTAAGATTCACTTTCGATTATCTGACTACAAGATACAGATTTCTTCCATCACGCTGAATGTTCAGTGCCAATACGCTTGGTTCCTGTTCAACAATTGCTCTTAGTTCTGCAAGGTTTTTCACTCTCTGACGGTTTACGCCAACGATGATGTCTCCCTGTTTTAACTCGTACGCAGCAGCTCTTGAGCCCTCTTCAACCGACGATACTTTTACACCCTGTACAGGATCTTTGTCGGTGGTGTTAGTTAACTCTGCGCCAGTCAATCCATCGTGTAGCTTCTTAGCCTGAGTCTTCATCTCACTCGCCTCACCAAGAACAACATCGAAAGACTTTTTCTTACCGTCGCGAATAACGTCTAGCTCAATCTCTTTCCCAGCACCCAGAGTGGCCACTTTAGCTCGCAGCTCTCCGAATGTGTGAATGTCTCGGCCATTTATCGAAACGATGATATCACCAGCTTCTAATCCTGCTTTATCAGCGGCGCTGTCTGGTACCACCTGACTAACAAATGCACCTTTACTTGATTCATATCCTAGTGCTTCAGCAAGCTCGGAAGTCACCTCACCACCCTGAACACCCAGAAGGCCACGTTTAACTTCACCGAATTCTAGTATTTGATCGGTTAGGTTTTTCATCATATTAGAAGGAATGGCAAAGCCTATACCGATATTGCCACCATTAGGGCCAAGGATGGCGGTGTTGATACCAATGAGTTCACCATTTAGGTTCACTAACGCGCCCCCTGAGTTACCGCTGTTGATTGCGGCATCAGTCTGAATAAAGTTTTCGAAGTTCTCAATATTAAGACCACTTCGGCCAAGCGCTGAGACAATACCGGAAGTAACAGTTTGTCCTAAACCGAATGGGTTACCAATAGCTACTGCAAAATCACCCACACGAAGGCTGTCTGAGTCGGAGAGCTTTACCTGAGTCAGGTTCTTGGCTTTTTCCAGCTTTAGCAATGCAATATCAGACATTTCGTCGCCACCGATAAATTCTGCATCGTATTCACGACCGTCATGCAGTTTTACATGGATACTATCTGCTCCATCAATGACATGGTAGTTAGTAACAATATGGCCTTTTTCTGCGTCAATGATAACGCCTGAGCCCAGACCTCTGAAAGGACGCTCTCGCATTTGTTCCGTAGGGAAATCTGGACCGAAGAAAAACTTAAATGATTCTGGCAGGCTTTGTCTTGAAACCTGTTTACCTTCGACAGCAATACTTACTACAGCGGGAGTGACTTGTTCTAGCATTGGAGCCAGACTAGGGAGTTGTTCGTTATTTACTGCTAATGGCAGGGCTGCAGTTGCAGGCAGCGGTGTGATGATTGAACTTAAGCTAATAGATAGTGCGGTCAAAACAAGCAAAGGTTTTTTCATCATATTCTCCTCTTTAATTTATGAGAATTATGACTCGAAAACCTTTGGTAAGTTCAGAAAAAATTTGAAGTAAGTCAAATAATGTATGTGGTGACTAAACTTTATGCTTTGACTGCTTCTGGTGCGTCGAGAATTTCTTTTACCTCTGGCTCAAGTAACCCGGTAGCTCCTTTTGCATAGTCTTTTGGTTGAACATCCATTTCGGATTCTTCTTTCTTCTCCACTTCTTTGCTTACTTTCTTAGAAAAAGGGTTGTCCTGAACCGGAAGATTAGGTAACAGTTCAGAAGACGTTTCAGCCATGTGTTGGTACAGCTTAGTATAGTCTTTCCCTAAGATATCCAGCATTTCAGCAGATTTCGCAAAGTGATCAGCAAGTTCCTGACGCTGTTGCTCTAGCGCAAACTTGGATGCTTCAAGATCCTTCTGCATTTGTTTGTGTTTTTTATATTGGGGGGTTTTTATTCGAGCAATGATGATTCCTAAAATCGCCCCTACCAATAAGCCTATAAGTCCATAAATTAAAGGCATAACGGCTCCTTATAATATTTTTAAGTAACACTTTGGTTACATTAGAATTACACATGCTCTGATGTCATGGTACTATGACAAAGCTGTCTGATAAAGAAATTTAAGCTGATCAGGTATATCAATGACACCTCTAGAAAAATATAAGAAAGACATCGAAGAGTTTGGTTTTCAAAAAGATTCTGCTCAAGAAAATGCAGTAACTCAACTAGATAAGCTATTTTCAGAATATAAGCACTACGAGTCACAGCCAATTCCTACATTAAGTCGGTTCGAAAAATTACTGGGGAAAAAAGTGGTTCCTAACCCCTTACCTAAAGGCATCTATATGTGGGGTGGCGTCGGACGCGGTAAAACCTACCTGATGGATACTTTTTGTGAATCACTAGAAGGTAGTCGGGTCTATAGGGTTCATTTTCATCGCTTTATGCTTCGTGTCCATGATGAACTTAAAGAGCTGGGAGAAGTTGCCGATCCCTTAGAAAAAGTGGCGGATAACTTTAAAAAAGAGTTCGATATCATCTGTTTTGATGAGTTTTTCGTTTCTGATATTACCGATGCAATGATCCTGGGAACCCTGTTTCAGGCGCTTTTTGCCAGAGGTATGGTATTGGTTGCCACTTCTAATATTCCGCCAAAAGAGCTGTACAGAAACGGTTTGCAACGGGCTCGTTTTTTGCCTGCGATTGATTTGATAGAAGAAAACTGTCAGATAATAAATGTTGATAGCGGAATTGATTATCGCCTCAGAACCTTGGAACAAGCAGAGATTTATCACTCTCCTTTAGATCAACAAGCAACAGAAAACCTGAATACTTACTATGGTCAGCTTACTACAGATTGCCATGCCCTTGTTACTCTAATAGATATTAACCACCGGGATATACCTATTGTTAAGGCCTGTGATGGTGTTCTGTATGCGACATTCGAGCAGCTTTGCCAGACAGCGAGAAGCCAGAACGACTACATCGAGATATCTCGAATTTACCACACAGTGCTTTTAGCTGATGTTAAACAAATGACGCCAGCCCTTGATGATGCAGCGAGGCGATTTATTGCCTTAGTGGATGAGTTCTATGAGCGAAATGTAAAGCTGATTATTTCAGCCGAAGTCGATATGGGCTCTTTATATGCTGGTGGTCAGTTAGAGTTTGAATTTAAACGGTGTTTGTCTCGTTTAATAGAAATGCAGAGTCATGACTATCTGGCAAAAGAACATTTAGCATAATATGGGTGACAGGTGACAGGTGACAGGTGACAGGTGACAGGAAAGTTTGTTGGTGCAAATGCTAGAACCTACGAAGCTCCGTAACCAGTAACCCTAAAATAAATTAAAAAAAACAGATGATTTTTTCCCCACACTTCTCTATAATCCTGCGACCCACCGTTACTGCAGCCTCTTAGAGGCGAGAGTGCCATCCACTCGAAGGGGTGATGTCTGGGGCTCTTAGACAGTGGGAGCGAAAGCTCCTTAAGTGTAAAATTTAATATAAACGGGTTATTGTTAGCATGAAAACTTTCGTTGCTAAACCAGAAACTGTAAAACGTGACTGGTACGTTGTAGACGCTGAAGGTAAAACTCTTGGTCGTCTTGCAAGTGAAATTGCATCTCGCCTACGTGGCAAGCATAAAGCTGAATACACTCCTCACGTAGACACTGGTGATTACATCATCGTTGTTAACGCTGAGAAAGTTACTGTAACAGGTAACAAAGCTGCAGCTAAAACTTACTACCGTCACACTGAATTCCCAGGTGGCCTAAAGTCTATCACTTTTGACAAGTTGATCGACAAGAAGCCTGAGATGGTAATCGAACTAGCTGTTAAAGGTATGCTACCACGTGGTCCTCTTGGCCGTGCTATGTACCGTAAGCTAAAAGTTTACGCTGGCGCCGAGCACAACCACGCTGCTCAGCAACCAACAGTACTAGACATCTAATTGGGGATTATGGAAATGGCAGAGAATCAATACTACGGCACTGGCCGTCGCAAAAGCTCAGCTGCTCGTGTTTTCATCAAACCAGGCAGCGGTAACATCGTAATCAACAAGCGTGAACTAGACGTTTACTTCGGTCGTGAGACTTCTCGTATGGTTGTTCGTCAGCCACTTGAGCTAGTTGAAATGACTGACAAGCTAGACCTATACATCACTGTTAAAGGTGGTGGTATTTCTGGTCAAGCTGGCGCTATCCGTCACGGTATCACTCGCGCTCTTATGGAGTACGATGAGTCTCTACGTCCTGCTCTACGTGCAGCTGGCTACGTTACTCGTGACGCTCGTCGCGTTGAACGTAAGAAAGTTGGTCTACGTAAAGCACGTCGTCGTCCACAGTTCTCTAAGCGTTAATTTCTACCCAGAAATTACGCTCTGGTTTTTACCGGATTGTGGTTCAAAGCTCGGCTATATGCCGGGCTTTTTGTTTTTATATTCCTCGTGTAAAACATTTCTTCCGTATTACACTGACTTATCGAAATTTCCCCATATTAAATAACCTTACTTTTTTGTGAACTTCTGAACGATTTCTTGTTATAAATGTTAACAAAAGGTGTATTTTTACTTATTATTCCCGCTTAATAAGTAAAACTATTAATTTTTTGTTAGCCAGAACACTCCGTAGTCACACCATAACCATAATTGCGGAGTAAATGGGAGATATGTTGGATGAGCAATGCGCCTTTAAACAGTGGACGTAGGCGTTTTCTGACCGCTACAACAGCAGTTGTTGGTGGCTTAGGAACGGTCGCAGTCGCTGTACCTTTTATAAAGTCCTGGAACCCTAGCGCAAAAGCGAAAGCTGCAGGTGCTCCAGTTGAAGTTGATATCGGGAAACTTGATGATGGTCAGATGGTACGCGTCGAATGGCGTGGTAAGCCTGTCTGGGTTGTTAAGCGCCCTGAATCTACAGTTAATGCCCTAAAAGAAGTTGATGACCAACTTGCAGACCCTGCGTCTTCAGTTGAGCAACAGCCTGCCTATGCACAAAATGCTTACCGCTCAATAAAACCTGAGTATTTTGTTGCCGTTGGTATTTGTACCCACCTTGGTTGTTCACCTACCTATTTACCAGACAGTTTCAGTGAACAGGTTCAGGGAGTGAAGTCAGGGTTCTTCTGCCCATGTCATGGTTCTAAGTTTGATATGGCTGGCCGTGTATTCTCCGGAGTGCCAGCCCCGTATAACCTTGTGATACCAAGACACATGTACCTTAGCGATAGTAGGATTATTATCGGTGTGGATGAAGAGGGAGAAGCGTAATGCAAGGACTAATGGATTGGTTTGAAAAACGCCTGCCTATGATGAATGCTTATAAAAAGCATTTGTCTGAATATCCGATGCCGAAGAACTTTAACTTTTGGTATCTGTTTGGCTCTTTAGCAATGTTGGTTCTGGTAAACCAACTTGTAACTGGTATTTGGCTGACAATGAGCTATGAACCATCAGGTGATGGCGCATTTGCTTCAGTTGAATACATCATGCGTGATGTTGAGTACGGTTGGTTGCTTCGTTATATGCACTCTACCGGAGCATCCGCATTTTTCGTTGTGGTATATCTGCACATGTTTCGTGGTCTTATTTATGGTTCTTACCAGAAACCACGTGAGCTACTGTGGATCTTCGGTATGCTTATCTTCCTGGTGTTGATGGCAGAAGCATTTATGGGATACCTACTTCCTTGGGGACAGATGTCCTACTGGGGGGCTCAGGTAATTATCTCGTTATTTGGTGCCATACCGGTCATCGGTGATGATTTAACATTGTGGATTCGTGGTGACTATGTAATCTCGGGAGCAACGCTGAACCGCTTCTTCGCTCTGCACGTTATTGCCCTTCCTATCGTTCTTCTTCTACTTGTTGTGTTACATATTTTGGCACTGCATGAAGTAGGTTCGAATAACCCTGATGGTATCGAAACTAAGCTACCTAAAGGGACTATGGGTGAAGATTACAAGACCCAGTTCAAGTTCCACGAATACTACGATAAGAAGTACGACATAATCGACTCTATTCCTTTCCACCCGTATGGAACGGTTAAGGACTTAATCGGTATTGCAGGCTTCCTGTTCTTATTCTGTTATGTGCTGTTCTTTAACCCAGAGATGGGCGGTTACTTCCTCGAGCCACCTAACTTTGAAGCGGCAAACCCGCTGAAGACTCCTGAGCATATTGCTCCAGTGTGGTACTTCACACCGTTCTACGCGATTTTGCGTGCGGTACCAGATAAGCTTCTTGGTGTTGTTGCAATGGGCGGCGCAATTATTGTGCTATTCCTGCTACCATGGTTAGACCGCTGTAAAGTGCGTTCTTACCGTTACCGTAGTAAGTTTCATTTGATTAATATCATCCAGTTTACAGTCAGCTTTATTGCTCTGGGTATCCTTGGAGCACTACCCGCGACTGACCTGTATACGCTATTAGCGCGTATCTTTAGCCTGGGATATTTCATGTTCTTTGTATTGCTGTTTTTCTACAGTAAAAACGAGGCAACTAAGCCACTACCAGAGAGGGTGACATTCAAATGAAAAAATGGATTTTAGTATTATTTGCGATGTTACCAACACTGGCGTTTGCTGCTGGTGGAAGTAGCGTGCCGTTAGATGCAGCAAACAACGATCTGCGAGATAAAGCATCTTTACAGAATGGTGCGAAGTTGTTTATGAACTACTGCTTTGGCTGTCACTCGACTCAGTATCAACGTTACCAACGTGTAGCGGAAGACATTGGTATTCCTCTGGATCTTATGAAAGAACATATGGTGTTCGATCCTGAAGCGAAGATCGGCGACTTGATGGAAAATGCGATTCCTGAAAAAGATGCGGCTAAGTGGTTCGGTGCTCCACCACCAGACCTAACACTAGTTGCTCGTGTTCGTGGTACAGACTGGTTATATACTTATCTTCGTACGTTCTACCATGATCCTGCGAAGACATTTGGTGTAAACAATATTGTTTTCCCAAGTGTTGGTATGCCACATGTGCTTGAAGAGCTTCAGGGTGTAACCACACCAGTTTATGAGACTCATACCGTTGATGGTGTTGAGGTAACAAAAGTTGTTGGTGTTGAGTCAGATGGTACTGGTGAGTTGAGTGCTAGCGAGTATGATAACGCAGTGCGAGATCTTGTTAACTTCCTTGAGTATTCTGCTGAACCTATGAAGCTTGAAAGACAAGCTATGGGTTGGTGGGTCATGGGCTTCCTTGTTATCTTCACTATCGTAGTGGTTCTACTTAAGAAAGAGTATTGGCGTGATGTGCATTAATTATGCTATCATACAGCGCTAATTTTTGTGCAATGGAGGCAATTAGCCTCCATTGTTTTTTTGTTTGTAAGTGTTCTGGAGGGCTCAATGGCTGTTGCTGCCAATAAACGTTCTGTTATGACTCTTTTTTCTAGTGCATCTGATATGTATAGCCATCAGGTTCGTATCGTGCTGGCAGAAAAAGGGGTAAGTGTTGAAGTTGAATTGGTTGATGAAGCCAATCTGCCAAATGAACTGATTGAGCTAAATCCATATAAGTCGGTTCCGACTCTGATTGATCGTGAACTTGCGCTATATGATTCAAAGATCATCATGGAATATCTTGATGAGCGTTTTCCTCATCCACCACTAATGCCTGTTTATCCGGTTGCTCGTGGTAACACTCGTCTGATGATTTACCGTATTGAGCGTAACTGGTACTCAGTAGCTCGTAAAATCGTAGAAGGCAATGCAGAAGAAGCTGAGCAGGCTCGTCAGAAGCTTCGCAATGACCTGCTAACTCTTGCTCCAGTTTTCGCAGAGTATGAGTACTTCATGAGTGAAGAGTTCAGCCTTATCGATTGCTACCTTGCTCCGCTGCTATGGCGTTTACCTGTACTTGGTATTGAGCTAACAGGTCCTGGTTCTAAAGAGCTTAAAGTTTACATGAACCGTGTATTTGAACGTGATTCATTCCTGGCTTCTCTAACTGAAGCTGAGCGCGAGATGCGTCTGGTACGTTAATCCATGGATATTGATGCAATGACACCACGTCGCCCTTATTTGTTAAGGGCGTTTTATGAGTGGTTGGTTGATAATGATCTAACGCCGCATTTGGTTGTTGACGCGACGCTTAACGGTGTTCGCGTTCCTCTTGAGTTTGTTCAGGATGGACAGATCATTCTGAATGTTGCACCGAGAGCTGTGGGTAACCTGGAAATGGGTAACGAATCTATTACGTTCAATGCTCGTTTCGGAGGCAGACCTCATTCGGTTATGGTCCCTCTATATGCTGTTCAGGCTATCTACGCCAGAGAGAATGGTGCGGGAACAATGTTCGAACCAGAAGATGCTTATCTCGATATTCTGGATGCGGATGAACAGGAAGATGAAATTTTTTCGACTGTTGATAGTGCTGATGCCCTAGAACAGGAAGCAGAAGCTCCAGAGGATAAGCCTACACCTCCAAAAGGCAGACCGAGCCTAAGAGTGGTTAAATAAAAAAAGCAGCGAAAGCTGCTTTTTTTTGTATCTGTATCTTTAGATTAAAGATCTTGTTCAGTAAATGTCTCTTCTTCAATTGGCTGAATAAACTCTACAGACTCAGAAGGTGAAGTATTAGATTCAGTTGCTTGCTTTACATGTACAGGCTTAGTATCTGACAGCTCCTGGGTTGGAGCTGGCCCATCTAAATCCTTTTCCTGTGTATTCTGTACAGGCTTGCTTTCGCCATAATAGAAAGCTTTGACTACTCTCTTAACACCTGAAACATTCCGAGCAATTTCAACGGCAAAGTCGGCTTGCTGTTGTGTTACAACACCAACAAGGAAAACCTCAGCGTCTTCGGTGTAAACAGAGACTTTGGCGCCCTTAAGTTCGTCTTTACCTACTAAAGCACTTTTTACTTTAGTGGTAATCCAAACGTCGTTGCTTACTTCGCTAATACTTAGGAGAGGTTTAACTTTCATCTGGTTATAGATGTTCTTAACCCCTTTGATCTTAGCTACTTCATTGGTGATGCGATCTTTATACTCCTGATTAACTGCTTGTCCCATAAGCAGTATATCCCCACGGTATGTCGTCGCATTCACTCTGACATTAAACTGGAGCGGAGGCTTATTACCAAGAGCTTGAGCCTGGAGAGAAATATCGTTGTCGGTAAGCAGTTCTTTGCTCGATCTTGGATCCGTTACCGCATAAACGGTAGTGGCAGCGCCGACTGCAACAACACCAGCGCAACCAGATAGGTTAACAAGCGTCGCGGCCAATATTACAGAGAATAAAGTCTTCTTCATGTTTATTTACTCTTCGTGAGAAGGGAATAAAACCTGATCGATCAGATCGCAAAGGCAATGCAGTGTCACCATATGAACTTCATGGATTCTCGCCGTTCTTTGTGACGGGATACGTATCTCAACGTCATGTTCACCAAGGAGCCCTGCCATTTCGCCGCCGTCTTTCCCAGTCAATGCAATGATGGTCATGTCTCGACTTACGGCTGCTTCCATCGCCTTAACAATGTTTTTGCTATTGCCGCTGGTAGAGATAGCAAGAAGGATATCCCCTTGCTGGCCAAGTGCGCGTACCTGCTTAGAGAAGACTTCCTGGTAGTGGTAGTCGTTGGCTACAGCCGTAACCGTCGTGTTGTCCGTGTTGAGAGACATTGCAGGTAAACTTGGTCGTTCAGTTTCGAAACGATTTAAGAGACAGGATACAAATTGCTGAGCGTTCGCTGCTGAGCCGCCATTACCGCAACATACTATTTTGTTGCCGTTTAGCAAGCTGGTAACCATTGCCTGAGCTGCGTGAGTGATTGCATCCGGTAGGGCTTCAGCGGATGCGATTTGAATCTGAATGCTTTCTGTAAAGCTCTCTTTAATGCGTTCTTGCATGTTTATCCTTCGGTAATTGCGTTCTTAATCCAGTTGATATCTTTCCCTTCGCGATGAATAGCAATGACATCGAACCGAAAATCAGTCATGTACGGAGAGTGTTTATTGGACTTAAGCCAGATATTAGCGGTTCGCTTTATTCGATTAATTTTCTTCGTATTCACGAACTCAGCAGCATTACCGTAACGTTCATCTTTGCGATATTTTACCTCGACAAAAACAAAAGTGCTGCCGTCTTTCATAATTAAATCTATCTCACCAAACTTGGTGTTGTAGTTTTCGGTAATGAAAGTTAACCCCCGGCTTACAAGATATTTTTTGGCCAGGGCTTCATATTTGTTGCCTATCAATCGACGGCTAAAGAGCATCATACTCCGCCCAGTCTACCTCTCTCTGGATGATGCACTGTTCACCCATAGATAGCACACCAGTTTTACCATGCACTCGATAATCTGGGACAACCTGCATTTTTGGAAGTTCAGTAATTAGCTGATAGGCATCCATTCCCAATGCATGGAGTCGTTTCTGTCCATTACTCTGCTCTGGCCATAACTCTGACATTTGAGTATTTAACACTTCATTGTCCTCAACAAGAAGAGGGATATCGCTATAAACCACACCAGATAGGTCCTCAAACTGACGTTTACCGCTATTACTCCTTGAGTTAGAGAATAGTTTAGGCGGTGTCGCTTCTGGGTTAATTGCTACTTCAATAAACGGTTTGATCAGCGTTAGCTCAGAGCTTCTTGCTACGATATAAACAGAATCGATATCCCTGCGGCTACGAGGTTGATTCTCAGTCTCGGTTTTTAGCAGGTTATCCATTTGAACTATTCGTGCCTGGCTAGACTTAAGACCGAACACAGTATCAATGGTTTGTTGCAATTGAGCTTTAGAACCAAAGTATGCAACCTCAACTTCTGTCTTGTTGTCTACTGCCCACTCTTTCTGGAATGCGTCGGTAACACGCTTACCTAAAGCGCCTTTTGGTGCCAGGATTAGCGGGTACTTGAATCCTTGCCCTGAAAGGTGCTTAGCTGCCTGGCTGACTTCTTGTTCCGGAGAAAGGGTCAGATAACAATACCCAGGATTGTCAGCTAAGTCTTCAGGGAAGTTTAGAGCTAGCATAGGAATCGGCTCAGCTCGTGTATCCAGTACCGCCTGAACGTCTTCTATCTCTGACTTAACCAGTGGACCAACGACAAAATCTATATTTTCACTTGTTAGCTTTGCATTGATCTCTTCGGCACTTAATTTATTGGTATCAATAACCGTTAAAGTCGCATCTTTGTCGCGCATCGAGTCCTGAAGCAAAGCAAACAAGAAGCCATCTCGTACGAGTTTGCCCTGTTTTTCATATCTTCCGGTGATTGGAAGGAGTAGTGCCGTTTTCTTAGGCTCAATGATTTCCAGATTCAGGATTTCCTTTATAGCATCTGGTGTATATGTAGCGGCAGGGTGTTGAGGGTTCTCAGTAAACCATGACTCAAGAGTAGATTTTAGCTCCGAGACATTACTTCTCATAACGTTCATGTAAAGAGACAGTGAAATCCAACCCCTAAGGTTCCAGTCATCGGTTTTCGCCTGAAAATTATTAAGGTCAAGTTCTGAGTACTGAGACAGGTTTTCCCAGATCTTCGATGCAATCAGTTCCTGTTCTTGTTCAGGTGAAATAGAGTACAATTCGTTTAGTTCGACACTTGAGTTGAAATAGTCACCGGTAGCGTCAAAAGCTTCTCCCCTTATGTTGTGATATTCAACCCATTGGGTATTATCCAACTCCCACCAGGGTTCAAAGTACAACTCTTGAAGAACAACTTCGTACCTTTCTAGTGCCATATCGTTTTGTGCACGCAATAGTTTCCACTCAGACAACTGAGTTATAGATAGGTTTTGCTTCTCAAGTCGATTAATGATCAGAGATGCTTGTTGAGTATCACCAGACTCGATAGCCGCTTTCAGAGCCATGATCAGCCAGTCATTTTGAATGCTGCCCTGACTGCTATCCGCCTTGATTAAATATGCTTCAACGCTCTGTGCCGGAGCGGATGTAATATCCACCGATTGCGGCGCAGGCGGTTTAGAAGAACACGCAGCTAATGTAATTGCTAGTGCAATTGGAGTAACGATGCGTGGTACACTAATTTGCTTGTGGTTCTTTCTAGCCATGAGTTCTTATTCAACTATGTGTAAAATTGTCTCTATATTAATCGCTGAAGTGATGGTAAACAAATGACAGATAACAAAACTTACCCGTCTGAGATCCCAACTCTCTATATTGTACCGACTCCTATAGGAAATCTAGGAGATATTACCCAGAGAGCCCTGGATGTCCTGTCGTCTGTAGACGTAATAGCTGCAGAGGATACAAGACATACAGGTAAGTTGCTATCACACTTCAATATTCAGACCAGAACATTTGCGCTTCATGATCACAATGAGCAGCAAAAGGCTCAGGTTCTGGTAGAACGTTTAAAAGAAGGACAATCCATTGCTCTGGTTTCTGATGCTGGTACACCACTTATCAGTGATCCAGGGTATCATCTTGTTACAAAATGTCGTCAGGCAGGCGTTAAAGTTGTTCCTCTTCCTGGTGCCTGTGCGGTGATTACTGCGCTAAGTGCCTCTGGTTTACCTTCGGATAGGTTTAGCTTTGAAGGTTTTCTTCCTCCGAAAAGCAAGGGTCGACAAGACAAGCTAAGAGAGATTGAAAAGGCTGAGCGTACCTGTATTTTTTACGAATCCCCTCACCGAATTATGGATTCACTGCAAGATATGCTGGTTGTTCTTGGTCCTGAGCGAGAAGTTGTTCTTGCCCGTGAGCTAACCAAAACTTATGAAACCATTCAGGGAATGCCGCTTGGAGAGCTGATTCCATGGATTGAAGAAGATGACAATCGCAAAAAAGGCGAGATGGTACTGCTGATTCATGGTTATCGGGAAAGTTCCGAAGAAGAATTTTCACCAGAGGCGATAAGGTTACTTGAGTTACTAACCAAAGAGTTACCTTTGAAAAAAGCGGCGGCAATTGTGGCTGAAATGCATGGATTTAAGAAAAACGCCCTATATAAATGGGGATTAGAGAATTTGGGGTAGGTTACGGGTTACAGGTTACAGGTTACAGGTTCTCGGGGAAGTTTTGGTTATTGGTTGCTATAAGTGTTGGCTTAAAGTACAATCCGCGGCCGGAGTCGACCGGGTAGTCGCTGCTTCGTTGATGTCCTTCTTCCACGTGTTGGGGGAGACTGACGGAGGGGAGGAAAGTCCGGGCTCCATAGAGCAGGGTGCCAGGTAACGCCTGGGGGGCGCAAGCCCACGACAAGTGCAGCAGAGAGAAGACCGCCGATGGCCCGTAAGGGCTCAGGTAAGGGTGAAAGGGTGCGGTAAGAGCGCACCGGGCGACTAGCAATAGTTCGTTGCAAGGTAAACTCCACCCGGAGCAAGACCAAATAGGCCTCCACATTGCGTTGCTCGCGTAAGGAGGCGGGTAGGTTGCTGGAGCCAGTGAGCGATTGCTGGCCTAGACGAATGGCTACCGCCGCGCAAGCGGAACAGAACCCGGCTTACAGGTCGACTCCCCTAATTGCTGGTTTTGATCCTGAGCTGAAAGCCCTTTTCAGCTCAGGATTGAAGTGCATCTCCTTCTATTCCTCATCTTTTCCTTACGTGATTAATTCTTTTTTTCAACCAAACACCATTTTTGTCTCATATTTACGTTTTTAATCTGTACTTCGCGATATATGCCTTGAAATCGGGCGCTCTCTAACAAAGTTCTGCTACCATTAACACATAACAAAATTTACAAAAAAATAACAACGTTATCAGTAATGGCTGGAGGAATTTATGATGTTCCGTTTAGCGTCAGGCATAGGCATATCTATTATGCTGCTGTCTTCGTTTGTCTTTGCAAACGAGGGGAATGCGGTGAATAGCCCTCAACGAGAAGAAATAAAGCATTCTCGCGACACTATTGTTGTTGGTCGAGTGAGTGCTAACCCTCGAAAACATTTTAAGCATCTTAAACCGGTCGCCGACTATCTAGCTCATAATCTCCAAGATCTTGGTATATCCAAAGGAGAAGTGTTGTTTGCCAAAGATAATGAGCAGATGGTTCGTTATATCAAACAAGGTAAGATCGACTTTATCACCGAAACTATTTTTTCTGCTGTTGAGTTTCGTCAAAGGGCAGGAGCTGAGGTTGTGCTGCGTAGATGGAAGAAAGGCGTTCCAGAGTATTCTTCCATCATCTTTACAAGAAAAGATAACGATATTGCATCATTTGAAAATCTAATTGGTAAAACAATTGCGTTTCAGGATCAAGGCTCTACAACCGCGTTTTACGTACCCGCTTCTATTCTTATTCAGAACGGCTATAAGCTAATACAACTTGATAACCCTCGCGATAAACCACCTGCTGACTCTATTGGTTATGTGTTTGCTAAAAAAGAGATAAATATTTCTGCATGGGTTCACAAAGGCATAGTTGCTGCAGGGGCGTTAAGTAATCTCGACTGGGATAACGATGAGGATATGCCAACTAACTTTCGGGGAGATAGCCGGGTCATCTATGAAAGTATCCCATTTCCGCGAAGTGTTGAACTGATAAGAAAAGATATTGATCCTGCGATAAAGCATAGGCTTGTAGAGATATTAATCTCCGCGCATGAAGTCGATGAAGGGAAAGAGGTCCTTAAAGCTTACCAAAAAACGACCAGGTTTGATGAGCTATCTGGTTCTGAAGAAAGTTTCAGGTTGGTAAGCGAACTTACTTCGATACTATCAGAGCAGCTTTAACTGGAGTGGCGCAAGGACGTGTCATTAGGGGTATATATGACGGACAGAAATATAAAGTTCGGTATTCAGTGGCGTTTTATAGTGGGCAGCATTGGGCTGCTTACTCTGATCATTACAATCATTGCCGGTGTTCTACTATATAGCTTTCACGCAACTTCCGAGAATGTGCTAGCGCAAAGTGCCAACGACACAGAAACCAGTCTGCTTATTCAGGTCCGAAAAAGAGGGAAGAGTATTCTGGACTACCTCTCTCGCTCACTTATCAATCCTGTTTATCAGTTTGATATGGATGCGACATATAACCTCCTTAAACCAGCCATACTCAATAATGAAGTTAATTCCGTTATTGTTTTCGATAAAAACGGCACGATTTTTCATGATGGTGATGATGCAATACCTTCATACGGAGAAAAGATAAGTAACGATGTATTGTTAGATAGTGTTTTGGGACAGAAGCAAGCTTACTCAAATATCGATAGTTATGAGTTAACTATGGCGCAACCTATATTGATCTCGGACGAAGTTCTCGGTGGGATCATTCTGACCCTCTCCTTAGATCCAATTCAGAAAGATATAGAAACGATCACTTCTAATATAATTGAGGCAAGCGACGCCGGCCAAAAGAAGTTGCAGATCGCCCTCATCGTTACCGCCTGTGTATCAGGCATTGTCGGAATACTTATCGCTGTAATTCTATCCCGCTCTTTAGTAGCTCCTATTCATGATTTGGTTATTCATACAAAAAAAATTGTAAAAGGTGACTATGAAAGTGAAAACAAGGTTGAACGGGATGATGAAATCGGAGAGCTCGCGCAGGCATTCAATGAGATGGGGCGCAGTATTAAGAGACAAACACAGGAAATATCTTTTCTTGCGTATCACGACTCTCTAACCAAGCTTCCTAACCGTAATATGTTTATTAAACGGTTAACTCAGATTATTACCAGAAAGAAAGCCAATGAAGTTTTTTCAGTTTTTTTCTTGATCTGGATGAGTTCAAATTTGTAAATGACAACTACGGGCACGAAACAGGGGATCTGCTTTTGTGCGAAGTTGCAGATAGGATAACGGATAACTTGAGGGGGAGTGATTTCTTCGTAGGTCACAAAGAGCCATCTTCAGAGTTTGTAGCCAGAATTGGTGGTGATGAGTTTTTGATCTGCCTTCCTGAGGTTGATGCTAGCATCAGTGCTGCGAAGGTAGCACAGCGTCTAATTCAGGCTATTCAAGCTCCTATTACTCTTGGACAAGAAGAGATCATTATTGCAGGTAGTATTGGTATAGCTAACTATCCGAATGATGGCAGTACCGCAGAAGAGCTAATTAAAAATGCCGATATCGCTATGTATCAGGCTAAAAACATGGGAAAAAATACTTTCGCGAACTTTGATCAGGAATTGAACCAGCAAGTCAGGCTGCGTATGGAAGTAGAGCAAGATTTACGCAAAGCGATTGATAGCGATATGAGTCAATTTGAACTACTGTATCAGCCACAGTTTGCGTTTGACTCTTCAGAACTTGTTGGTGCGGAGGCTCTTATTCGATGGCACCATCCAAAGAAAGGGCTAGTTTCCCCGGACAGGTTTATCCAGATAGCAGAAGAGTGCGGATTAATCCTGCCTATTGGAGAATGGGTTATAAACACTGTTTGTAAGCAGTTAAAGGTTTGGCAGGAGTTTTATTCGGAGAGCTTTCATCTGGCTATAAACCTTTCCGCAAGGCAGGTCTATCGAAGTAATGTCGTAGAGTGTTTAAACGAGGCGCTGGATCGATACTCAATCTCCCCTGATAGGCTGCATGTTGAGGTGACAGAAAGCATCCTATTGAAGGATGAATCCTATGCTAAATGTATATTGGATGATATTAGAGGTTTAGGTATTCAACTGTGGTTAGATGACTTTGGTACGGGTTATTCATCTCTATCTTATCTGAGAACTTTTGAATTTGATGGAGTAAAGGTAGATCGCAGTTTCATATCAGACATTGAAATTGATAACTTTGACAGAGCCCTTACTTCTGCAGTGATAGATATGGCTCAAAGCTTGAATATATCAGTCGTTGCGGAGGGTGTTGAAACTGAGTTGCAAGCCGATTTTCTAGCAGAAAAGCGGTGCGATATTGGACAGGGATATTTCTTTAGTAAGCCAGTATCTAATACGGAATTTGAAAATCGCTTTTTCCTTTATCAGCAAGTGAAACATACGATGAGTGTATAAAGAATAGTCGATACAACTATTAGATGCTTACTTACCAATTTTAGAGCCTTACTTATACGGTCATTTGCAGAAATTTGACTGCAAATAACATATTAAAGCTAGCCACATTAATGCAAATCAGTACACTATTACCCTGCTTTACTTAACATAATGCCGCGTTGTTGCGCTTGTTGCATATGCCCTTTAGGACAATGAGATCCAAACATGACTGAATCATTCCAACATATTTCTGTTTTACTTAATGAATCCATTGATGGTCTGGCAATTAAACCAGACGGCATTTATATCGATGGAACTTTTGGTCGTGGTGGACACAGCCGTAACATCCTTTCCCGGCTTGGCGAAAACGGCCGCCTATACAGTATCGACAGAGACCCAACTGCGATAGCAGAAGCAAATAAAATCGATGATCCACGATTCACCATTATTCATGGGCCATTTTCTGGAATGGCAGAATATGCAGAAGAGTATGGGATCTCTGGCAAAGTTGACGGTGTACTGCTTGATCTTGGCGTATCTTCTCCTCAGTTAGATGACGCGGAGCGTGGTTTCAGCTTTATGAAAGATGGCCCACTTGATATGCGTATGGATCCAACTTCGGGTATTCCTGCTTCTCAATGGTTGCTTGAAGCGGACTTAGACGACATTACCTGGGTACTGCGTCAGTTTGGCGAAGAGAAGTTTGCCCGCAGAATTGCCAGAGCTATTGTGGAGCATCGAGAAGATGAAGAGAAAGAGCCGCTAACTCGTACCAGCCAGCTTGCAAAACTTATCTCTGATGTTTCACCATCACGAGAAAAGAAAAAACATCCAGCGACACGTAGTTTTCAGGCTATCCGAATCTACATAAACAGTGAGCTGGAAGAGATCGATACTGCGTTGAAAGGTGCTCTAAGCATTCTTGCGCCAGAGGGACGTTTGTCTGTTATCAGTTTTCACTCTCTAGAAGATCGCATGGTAAAACGCTTTATGCGTAAAGAGAGCAAAGGACCAGAAGTTCCTCACGGTATTCCGCTGACAGAAGATCAGATCAAAGAACTTGGTAGCGCTAAGCTGAAAACCGTAGGTAAAGCTATCATGCCTTCAAAAGAAGAGGTTGAGCTAAACAGTCGCTCACGTAGTTCAGTATTGAGAATTGCTGAGAAGCTTTAATGTTTTTAAGCCGATTCTTTAAGTCAGGAGCGGAGGCTGAACAAAAAGATCAGCCTAATCTGGTCAAAATAATACTGATAGATATTTTTACGGTAGGCAGGCTACCGCTATTTATGTTGGTTGCGATTTTTGCTCTGGCGATGGGGGTCGTGTTCAGCACCCATCATACCCGTCAGGCAGTTACTGAGAAAAATCAGACGTTGCAAGAGCGCGATAGATTAGACAATGAATGGCGAAACCTGATTTTAGAAGAGAATGCATTATCGGAGCATAGTCGAGTGCAAGCTGTAGCTGAAGACGATCTTGAAATGATTCGTCCCGATGCAGATAAGGAAGTTTCGGTTTCTCTGAAATGATTTGGAATAAGAAAAAAACGTCACCAAAGCGCAAACAAGTCCGGGCAGACAAAAAAGGCGCAGATAAAAATACGGCCAAAAACAGAAGTGCTAATAAGCGGATTGTAAAAAAAGAGCCCGAATCATTATTAATTAAGTGGCGTTTGTTTGTCGTTTTAGGCTTTGTTGCATTGGCCTTCTTCGCCCTGATTGGTAGAGCCGCCTATATCCAGGTTATCGAGCCGGATAACCTCATCCGACAGGGAGATATGCGCTCAGTCCGGGTCAAATCTCTTCCTTCTGCTCGTGGAATAATCTCAGACCGTAACGGTGAACAACTAGCAGTAAGTGTTCCTGTGCAAGCCGTCTGGGCTGATCCGGTTGCCATTTTTAAAGCCGGTGGAATTCAAGAAAAAGAACGCTGGTACGCACTGGCGGATGTCCTCAATTTAAATCGAGAAGGGCTGATCAGGAAGATAGAGAAAAACAAAAAACGCAGGTTTATCTATCTTCAACGCCAGGTTAGCCCTGCAATGGCCAACTACATTAAGGAGTTAAAGCTTACTGGTGTAGGTCTAAATAATGAGTCTCGTCGCTACTACCCATCGGGTGAAGTTAGCGCTCACGTTATTGGTGTGACAGGTATTGATGACAAAGGTCTGGAAGGGGTTGAAAGAAGCTATGATTCCTGGCTGACAGGAGAGGCGGGTAAGCAAACTATCCGTAAAGACCGCTATGGTCGTGTGGTAGAAAATATCTCCCTGAATGAACGTAAGCAGGGTAAGCCGCTTGAGCTGACAATCGACCAACGCCTGCAGGCTATCGCGTATCGGGCTATTAAACAATCAGTAGCCGATCACAGAGCAACATCTGGTTCAATTGTTATTCTTGATGTCGAAACCGGTGAGATTTTGGCGATGGTTAACGCGCCGTCATACAACCCTAATAACCGCGAGCAGCTACAAAGTTTCCGCATGAGAAACCGGACAATAACTGACGCGATGGAGCCTGGCTCCACGATCAAGCCTTTTGTTGTATTGGCTGCACTGGAAAATGGTGTTGCTGATTCCAGCACCGTTATCGATACCGGTAACGGGATTATGCAAATCGGTGGCAGCCGGGTCAGAGATACATCCAAAATAGGCAAAGCCGATCTGGCAACCATTCTGAAGAAATCCAGTAACATAGGTGTTGCAAAACTAGCGCTTGAAATGCCGTTGGAAGCTCTGCTGGGAATGTACAGTTCTGTCGGGTTTGGCTCTACTTCAGGTATCAACCTGATTGGTGAAACAGAAGGTATTTTCCCGAACCGACATCGTTGGTCGCAGTTTGAAATTGCAACTCTGGCGTTCGGTTACGGTATTTCCGTTACCCCAGTACAATTGGCTCACGCCTACGCTACATTGGGTAGTTATGGTATTTATCGTCCCCTTCATATTGTGAAGGGTAATAAGCACGACACAGAACGCCAGGTAGTAGAGAAAGAGAACGCCAAATATGTTCTGGAGATGCTCGAAGGAGTTACGCAGGAAGGTGGTACTGCCACCCGGGCAGCGGTTCCGGGGTATCGTATCGCAGCTAAGACGGGTACTGCCAGAAAGGCAACCGCTGGTGGGTATAGTGATGAGTATGTCACGTTAACAGCTGGTGTGGCTCCTGTAAGTGACCCTAAAGTTGCAATGGTTGTAGTTGTAAATGAGCCACAGGGCGATCAGTATTATGGTGGTTCGGTTGCTGGTCCGGTTTTCTCTGAAGTAATGAAATCGACTCTACAAGTTCTGAATGTAGCGCCTGACGCACAATAAAAACGAGATAAAAATAGAATGACATTAAACCTCGAATCCCTTGTATCTCCCTGGCTCAAGATTGGTGACAAAGAGCTGGTGCAGCGAACAGTTATTAACCTCGAGCTCGATAGCCGTGCAGTAAAACCAGGTTCAACGTTTGTTGCTGTTATTGGGCACGCTGTAGACGGTAGAAAATTCATCGATAAAGCAATAGAGAATGGAGCAAGTTCAGTTATTGCCGAGGCATGTGAAAACAAGAAACATGGATTGATAGAGTATTTAGATCAGGTACCAGTAATCTATCTCCAAGAGTTAGGAAAAATCCTATCTGATCTCGCTAGCCGTTTATACCCAGAAAAGCCTGAGCTAGTTGGTGTAACAGGTACCAATGGCAAAACCACCATAACTCAGCTTATTGCACAATGGATAGACCTTTCAGGAAAACGAGCTTCAGTAATGGGGACGACTGGAAATGGTTTTCTGGATGACTTGCAACCAGCTGCGAACACCACCGGTAGCGCAATCGAAATTCAAAAAACATTGAGTCAGTTATCGGAAAAAGGTTCTGACTACACCGCATTAGAGGTATCTTCTCACGGCCTGGTCCAGGGGAGGGTAAGAGCGCTTTCCTTTTCAGCAGGTGTCTTTACTAATCTCAGCCGCGATCACCTGGATTATCACGGCACAATGGAAGAGTACGCCAAAGCGAAGCTACAGCTATTTACTGCGCACCAATGTGAAAATGCAATTATCAATGCAGATGACTCGGTTGGACAAAAGTGGCTCGCTGATTTGCCTCAAGCTATCGCGGTTTCCCTAAAAGGGCAACCAAAGCAAGAGAAAGCACTCTGGGCAAATAAAGTTATCTATTCAGAAAATGGTATTACTATCCAGTTTGATGGATTTTGGGGCAAAGGTGAGTTAAAAGCGCCTTTGATTGGGGCCTTTAATGCGTCGAACCTGATGCTGGCTTTTGCCACATTGCTGTCTCTTGGTTTTCCTATTGCAGATCTTATTTTTGGCTCAGAGAAGCTACAACCTGTTGTAGGACGAATGGAGCTTTTCCAGTGTTCTGACAAAGCCAAAATAGTGGTGGATTACGCACATACCCCTGATGCACTAGAAAAAGCGCTCTCCGCATTGCGAGTGCATTGCAATGGCCAGTTATGGGCTATTTTCGGTTGTGGTGGTGACAGAGACAGTGGTAAACGCCCGATGATGGCAGGTATTGCTGAAGCGTTAGCCGACCGAGTTATTCTGACCGATGATAACCCTCGTAGTGAAGATGCTGCACTCATTGTAAAAGACATGCTGGCAGGGATGAATGAAGCTGACAAAGCGGTAATTCGTCATGACCGCTATGAAGCCTTGCTTTATGCGGCAGAGAGAGCAGGAAACGAAGATATTATCCTTCTTGCCGGAAAAGGGCATGAAGACTATCAGGTATTAAATGGTGAAACGATCCACTACTCCGATCGTGAGTCAGCAATGAAGATTTTAGGAATAACAGAATGATCTCAACATCACTTACAGAATTAAGTGCAGTTCTTGGAGCTAAGCTGATTGGTGAGAATTGTGTGATTGATGCAGTATCGACAGATACCAGAACCCTTTCAAAAGGTGCGCTATTTGTTGCTCTGATTGGTGAAAAATTCGATGCGCATAATTTTGCTGAACAAGCCAGAGAAAATGGAGCAAGCGCTTTGCTTGTCAATCGCGAGTTGCCAACAGAGCTGCCGCAGTTGGTGGTCGAAGATACCTTAGTCGCTCTCGGTGCACTGGGTTCATGGGTTCATAAGAAATGTGATATCCAGACTCTGGCAATCACCGGAAGCTGCGGCAAGACAACAGTAAAAGAGATGGTTACGTCCATTCTTAATCAGAAGGGAAAGGTGCTGGCTACTGCAGGTAACTTCAACAATGATATTGGCTGTCCTCTTACATTGCTTTGCTCAGAGCCGGATCACGACTATGCGGTGATTGAGCTAGGCGCAAATCATATCGGTGAAATTGCCTATACAACCGCTCTGGTGAAACCTTCGCTGGCACTGGTAAACAACGTCGCGGAATCTCATCTGGAAGGCTTTGGCTCGATGGATGGTGTTAAACAGGCTAAAGGTGAAATTTATCAGGGGCTTTCAGAGAGTGATGTCGCTGTCGTTAACCTCGATAGCAATGGAGAGCACTTCTGGGAAGATATACTGAGTGACAAGAAAGTTGTAACTTTCTCGACTGTTGACCAGAGTGCAGATTACTACCCAACCAATATCGTATTAAATGATCGTGGTGAAGCGAGCTTTATCCTTCACTCACCAGAAGGTGAAGTTGACGTTCAGCTAGGTATTGTTGGTCAACATAATGTCGGGAATGCTTTAGCTGCTGCTGCTCTCGCCATGAACTTTAGTGCTTCTCTGGAAGAAGTTCGCTCGGGACTTGCTGAGCTGTCTAATGTAAAGGGGCGGGTAGAAACTCATCAACTAACTGAAAAAGTTAAGCTAATCGACGATAGCTATAATGCCAGCGTTCCAGCGATGAAAGCGGCCGTTGACCTACTTTCAACATATTCCGGACAGCGATGGCTAATTTTAGGTTATATGGCTGAATTGGGTGAGGAAAGTCTTGCACTTCACCGTCAAGTCGGTGAACATGCAGCACCATTCAAGTTCGAGCATGTACTTACCTTTGGCGAAGATACCAAAGTAATAAGTGATGTGTGTAATGGCTTGCATTTTGATACACATGACGAACTTCTGACTTATATAGAACAAAATTTATACAAAGACTCCGTCCAGGTGCATACTCTTTTGGTTAAGGGTGCAAACAGTGCGCGAATGAGCACTGTGGCGGAAGCTTTGAAGGAGAACTATAAATGATTATCTGGCTTGCTGAATTACTACAGCCATATTTTTCGTTTCTGCGACTATTTGAATACTTGTCTTTTCGCTCGATTCTGAGTGTTTTGACTGCATTAGGGCTTTCTCTATGGATGGGCCCAAGACTAATCGCACGCTTACAACTTTTACAAATTGGGCAGGTAGTCAGAAACGACGGCCCTGAATCTCACTTTAGCAAGCGTGGAACGCCTACCATGGGTGGTGTCATGATCCTGGCGTCTATCGTAGTCAGTGTGTTGCTATGGTCTGACTTAACTAATCCGTATATCTGGGCCGTAATGGTCGTCCTTATGGGGTACGGAGCTGTGGGTTTTGTTGATGACTACCGCAAAGTGGTTAGAAAAGACCCGGCGGGTCTTATTGCTCGTTGGAAATACTTCTGGCAGTCCGCTATCGCAATCGTTGTGGCATTTGCACTATATGTTCATGGCAAAGATACTGCGGCGACTCAGCTGGTTGTCCCGTTCTTTAAAGACATAATGCCTCAGCTTGGTTTGTTCTACATTATCCTTACTTACTTTGTCATTGTAGGGACGAGTAATGCGGTTAACCTGACAGATGGTCTGGATGGGCTTGCCATTCTTCCTACTGTTCTTGTATCTGGTGGTTTTGCGTTTATAGCGTGGGCTACGGGTAACGTTAACTTCGCAGGTTACCTAAATATTCCTTACATTCCACACGCAAGTGAGTTAGTGATTTTCTGTGCCGCAATGGTTGGTGCCGGTCTTGGTTTCCTTTGGTTTAATACCTATCCTGCTCAAGTATTTATGGGCGATGTTGGCTCACTGGCTCTTGGTGGTGCACTAGGTACTATCGCAGTTTTAGTTCGTCAGGAGTTTGTATTGGTAATCATGGGTGGTGTTTTTGTAATGGAAACATTATCGGTAATTCTACAGGTTGGTTCATACAAACTGCGTGGACAGCGTGTATTCCGTATGGCCCCTATTCATCACCACTACGAACTGAAAGGCTGGCCTGAACCACGTGTCATTGTTCGTTTCTGGATTATCTCGATAGTTCTTGTATTGATCGGACTTGCTACTCTGAAGGTTCGTTAATAGATGGAACAGTGGAACAATATAGATAAGGTTGTTGTTCTGGGGCTCGGTATTACCGGGCTCTCAGTCGTTAATTACCTGCAGAAATTGCCAAAATCGCTTTCAATCAGAGTCATAGATACCAGAGACAATCCCCCGGGCAAAGATGAGCTGACCGCTGATGTTTCTCTGCATACCGGAAGCTGGAATATGGAGTGGTTACTGGATGCCGATCTTGTTGTAGCCAACCCTGGGATTGCTTTGGCTACACCAGAGCTCAAGCAGGTTGCTGATAAAGGTGTTCCTATTGTCGGTGATATCGAGCTGTTTGCATGGGCTGCTGACGCGCCAGTCATTGCTATCACTGGTTCTAATGGTAAAAGCACGGTAACCGATCTTACTGGTGTGATGGCGAAAGCAACGGGATTAAAAGTTGGTGTTGGCGGCAATATTGGCGTACCGGCATTAGAGCTATTAAATGACCCTAGTGATCTATATGTTCTGGAACTGTCGAGCTTTCAGCTGGAAACCACTTCCAGCTTAAAACTAAAAGCAGCGGCTTTTCTTAATCTTTCAGAAGATCATATGGATCGTTATGAAGGAAAACTGTCGCTGTACAAACAAGCTAAGCAAAGAATATTTGCTCATGCAGAATATGCGGTAGTGAATCGCGATGATCCGGAAACTTACCCTGAAAATTATGAAGGGAAAGTGGTTACATTCGGTTTTGATAATAGCGAGTTCGGTTTAAGTCGGGATAATGGCATAGAGTTCGTGTCCGATAATGGACAGAATGTGTTAGCGACATCAGAGCTGAGTCTGGTCGGCAAGCACAATATAGCAAACGTGTTAACCGTATTGGCTCTGTTGCGATGCGCCGATGTCGATTACACAAAGGCATTCGAAGTTTTGAAAACGTATCAGGGGCTAACACACCGTTGCCAGTTAGTGATTGAGAAAAATGGTGTTCGTTGGGTTAATGATTCAAAGGCGACAAATGTTGCCAGTACCTTAGCCGCTTTGTCCGGGCTTGATTGTGCTGGTACGTTGCACTTACTTGTCGGTGGTGTGGGCAAAGGTGCAGATTTCTCAGAGTTAGCTCCGGCGTTAAAGCGGTTGGACGTTAAGCTTTATTGTTACGGTGAGGATGGTGATGAGTTTATGGATCTTCACCCGAGTGCTTCTCGCTGGGAATCAATAGAAGAGATCGTACTCTCAGTTTCAAAAGAGGTTCAGGAAGGCGATATGGTGATGCTTTCACCTGCCTGTGCCAGCTTTGATCAGTTCAAAAACTTTATGGCCAGGGGAGATGCTTTCGCTCAACTGGCTGAACAGTATTCGTAATCTTGATGTGTAGGTAAGTTTGTGGCTGCGATAAAACATTGGCTGGAAAGTATCTGCGGCTGGGGAACAAAAAACTCTCCTGAGGCGCTGTTTGATCGTCAGTTAGTATGGATAGCTTTTGGGCTTATGCTTACCGGCTTGGTGATGGTGACATCAGCCTCTTTTCCTATTAGTACCAGACTGACTGGCCAGCCTTTTCATTTTATGTTCCGTCATGCGATATTTATTGGGTTGGCATTATGTACTTCAGCTATGGTGTTACAAGTCCCAATGAAACGCTGGTTGCAGCTAAGTTCCGTGTTAATGGCAATATCGCTGTTTCTACTCGTGGTTGTACTTGTCGGAGGTAAATCCGTTAATGGTGCGTCGCGCTGGATTCCTCTCGGGTTATTTAACTTACAACCTGCAGAAGTGGCTAAGCTATCCCTGTTTATCTTTATGTCTGGCTATCTGGTACGAAAAAGAGATGAAGTACGAGAGAAGTTTTTTGATGGCTTCTTCAAGCCGCTAATAGTCTTCCTGGCGTTTGCTGTATTGCTATTAGGGCAACCCGATCTCGGTACCGTTGTTGTTATGCTGGTTACCATGTTTGGTATGCTGTTTATTGCAGGCGCTAAACTCTGGCAATTTATTGCGTTGATGATGGCCGGTATTGCAGGTGTTGTGCTTCTTATTATCGTGGAACCTTACCGGATGCGAAGGGTTACTTCTTTTATGGACCCGTGGGAAGACCCTTTTGGCAGTGGTTATCAGCTAACACAATCTCTAATGGCTTTCGGCCGAGGTGAGTGGTTTGGTCAGGGGCTTGGAAACTCGATCCAGAAACTGGAATACCTACCAGAAGCGCACACCGACTTTGTATTTGCAGTGATTGGTGAAGAGCTTGGTTTTATCGGTGTTACCCTGATTCTTATGCTGATCTTTTCTCTGGTTATTAAGGCAGTGCTTATTGGCAAAAAAGCACTTGAAGCTGAAGACAAGTTCGGTGGTTATCTGGCATTTGGTATTGGTATCTGGTTTGCGTTCCAGACGCTTGTAAACGTAGGTGCATCTGCCGGTTTGGTTCCAACCAAAGGTCTGACGCTGCCACTAATCAGTTATGGTGGTTCCAGCTTAATTGTAATGACGACAGCGGTATCAATACTACTTCGAATCGATCATGAGCTACGCCTGAAACAATCGGATGTAGCCATTCATAACCAACAGGAAAGTGAAGCTAACAATGAAGAAGAGTAAACGTCTATTAGTTATGGCTGGTGGTACTGGCGGACATGTCTTTCCTGGATTAGCGGTGGCGAAGCAGCTGCAATCAGAAGGCTGGGAGATCCGTTGGCTGGGTACAGAAGACAGAATGGAAGCAGAACTGGTTCCTAAACATGGCATCGAAATTGACTTTATTAAGGTTAAAGGGCTGCGTGGGCAAGGTATCGCTAAGCTGATAAAAGCACCATTCCAGATCGTTAATGCAATTTTTCAGGCTCGTTCTCATATTAAGAAATGGCAGCCAGATGCTGTTCTGGGCATGGGTGGATATGTAAGCGGCCCTGGTGGTGTGGCTGCAAAAATGGAAGGTATCCCTCTTGTTCTACATGAGCAAAATGCAGTTGCGGGCCTGACAAACCAATGGCTGTCAAAAATTGCCAGTAAAGTGTTTCAGGCATTTCCCGGGGCTTTTCCAAAAGCTGAGGTGGTTGGTAATCCTGTAAGAGAAGATGTAGTTAATCTTCCTACTCCAGAGCAACGCCTTGCGAACAGAGATGGAGATATCCGGGTTCTGGTCATGGGTGGAAGTCAGGGAGCAAGAATTCTGAACAGAACGCTTCCTGATGTGATAGCTAGCTTAGGTGCTGGTTATACCGTTCGTCATCAGGCGGGTAAAAATAACCAGCAAGAAGTTGAAGAACTGTATAAGAATGCCGGTTGTGATAATGCAGAAGTTACCGAGTTTATCGATGATGTTTCTTCTGCTTACGAGTGGGCCGATCTTCTGGTGTGCCGTTCCGGCGCCCTGACGGTATCGGAGGTCTCTGCTGCCGGAGTTGGTGCTATTTTCGTCCCATTTATGCACAAAGACAGACAACAAGCACTAAATGCAGATCATTTGGTTGAGTGTGGTGCCGCTTTAATGGTAGAACAGCCCGAATTGTCGGTTGATAAGCTGGCAGGTATGATTACAGGTTTATCCCGAAACGAATTAACTGCGATGGCAATTAAAGCCAGAGCGGCTGCTAAAACAGATGCTGATAAAACCGTTGCAAAGGCGATTGCTGCCCTAACGAACTAATGAGAAACATTGAATGACTATTGAACATACCCAAGATATTTCCCAAATCCGTGCTGTAGTTCCTGAGATGCGTCGGGTGAAAGTCATCCATTTTGTGGGCATTGGTGGTGCTGGAATGAGTGGTATCGCGGAAGTGCTACTGAATGAAGGGTATGAAATCACAGGTTCTGATATTGCTGAAAACCCGGTAACAGAGAGACTGACCAGCAAAGGTGCAAAAATTTATATAGGGCACCAGTCTTCAAATATTGAAAGAGCCAGTGTTGTGGTTGTTTCTACTGCCATCAAAGCAGACAACCCTGAGCTGGTTGCTGCAAAAGAAAAACGTATACCGGTGGTAAGAAGAGCAGAGATGCTGGCTGAGCTTATGCGCTTCCGACATGGTATCGCCGTTGCGGGTACTCATGGTAAAACAACTACGACAGCGCTGGTAACCCAAATTTATTCTGAGGCAGGGCTAGATCCAACATTTGTTAATGGTGGTCTGGTTAAGAGTGCCGGTACAAATGCCCGCTTAGGCTCGAGCCGTATATTGATTGCTGAGGCAGATGAAAGTGACGCATCTTTCCTTCATCTTCAGCCTATGGTAAGTATTGTTACCAATATCGAAGCTGACCATATGGAAACCTATGGCGGTGATTTTGATACTCTCAAGCAAACCTTTATAGATTTTCTACACAACCTACCTTTCTATGGCCAGGCTATTGTTTGTGTAGATGACCCGGTTGTTCGTGAACTTATCCCGAGTATCAGCCGTCAGGTTATTACTTACGGCTTCTCAGAAGATGCAGATGTGCGTATCGAGAATTACCGTCAGGAAGGCCAGCAAGGTAAATTCACAGTGATTCGTGAAGGTAAAGAGGCGCTGGATATTACCCTTAACATCCCAGGCAGACACAACGCGTTGAACGCTTCTGCTGCAATTGCAGTAGCAACAGAAGATGATATCGATGATGAGTCTATCTTGCGTGCAATGGCAGGAACTCAGGGAACAGGTCGTCGCTTTGAGCATCTGGGTGAGTTTGAGACGGGTAACGGTAGTGTGATGTTGGTGGATGACTACGGGCATCACCCAAGTGAGGTGGACGTTACTATTCAAGCGGCAAGAGCTGGCTGGGAAGATAAGCGTTTAGTTATGATTTTCCAACCGCACCGTTACAGCCGAACTCGTGATCTTTACGATGATTTCGCAAATGTGTTGGAAAATGTGGATGTACTTATTATGCTGGATGTTTATGCAGCAGGTGAGAAGCCAATCAATGGTGCTGATGGTCGTTCACTTTGCAGAACAATTCGTAGCCGTGGAAAGATTGATCCGATTTTTGTCCCGAATATGGATGCATTACCGTCAGTTTTGGCAAATATAATGCAGGATAATGACCTGGTACTTACACAAGGTGCGGGCGATGTCGGTAAAGTCGCGAAACTGTTAGCATCTCTCAAGTTAGATATCAAAAACATGAAGTCTGAATAAATAAAAAGCACACGCATTCTCTAATATTCAGCAATTTTGGGTAGATAGTTTATGTGTGCTTTGTAATAATTCCTGAGGCTTTATTAGATTTATTCCAGTCGCGAAAGGTTAACAAACCCTAAGCTTCGAGTTATATATAGGCGTAATAATAGCGATATTGAATTAATAATGAATAGTGCAGTTGGTATCGATGACTCGAATCAGGCAAAAAACAAAGTAAAACAGCACGCTGTTGGTGGCGCTTTTTTACTACTTGTTGTGCTATCGATTGGTACCCTGCTTTATTCCACAATAAGCTGGATGCTGGATGAACAGCGTTTGCCCCTGTCTAAGTTAATACTGCAGGGGGAGCTTGAATATGTTGCCCCGGAAGATGTGCAAAACGCGCTGGCTTCTGTTGATCACCTTGGTACTTTTATGTCTCAGGATGTAAATACCTTACAGGATGCCATCACAGAATTACCCTGGGTTGCTCAGGCTTCGATTCGGAAACAATGGCCAGACGTTATAAAAGTCTATTTAGTTGAGCATAAGGCCTCTGCTATCTGGAATGGTAACGCGCTACTGAATGAAGGTGGCGATGTTTTTGAAGCGGATGTTGGCCAGCTCAGAGAAGACCGGGTTAAGCTTTATGGCCCTGCAGCCAGTGAGCATAAGGTTCTGGATACCTGGCGGGAAGTAACGCCGTTATTTGCTTCACTTGGTCTTTCAGTCACCTCGGTTGTTCTGAACGATCGCAGAGCATGGCAGATGATCCTGGACAATGGTATCCGGTTGGAACTAGGAAAAGAGTCTTTAGAAGAGAGGCTTAATCGCTTTGCTTCTCTTTATAAAAAGTTAGGAAACAAGGCTGCACAAGTTAGCTATATTGACTTACGGTATGATACGGGAGCCGCAGTAGGGTGGTTTCAGGAAGAAGATTTAGCACAAGAGAGTACAGATGACTAAGACTGCTGACGATAATATCATTGTCGGTCTTGATATAGGCACAGCTAGCGTATCAGCTCTGGTAGGTGAAATACTGCCGGACGGACAGATCAATATACTCGGAGCGGGAAGCAGTCCGTCCAGGGGTATGGACAAAGGCGGCGTTAACGACCTGGAATCGGTGGTTAAGTCGGTTCAGAGAGCTGTCGATCAGGCCGAGATGATGGCCGAATGTAAAATTAGCAACGTTTATATCTCCCTTTCAGGTAAGCATATTGCCAGCAGAATTGAGAAAGGGATGGGGGCAATCTCTGAAGAAGAGGTTTCTCAGGACGATATGGACCGAGTGATTCACACGGCTAAATCGATAAAAATTGGTGAAGAACAACGTATTTTGCACGTGATTCCGCAAGAATTTACCATTGATTATCAGGAAGGGATTAAAAATCCGCTTGGTTTGTCTGGTGTTCGTATGGAAGTGAGTGTTCACCTGATTTCCTGCCACAATGATATGGCAAGGAATATTATCAAAGCTGTTGAACGGTGTGGCCTCAAGGTTGAACAGTTAGTGTTCTCTGGCCTTGCTGCAAGTAATGCTGTCATTACTGAAGACGAAAGAGAACTCGGTGTCTGCGTCGTTGATATCGGTGCCGGTACGATGGATGTTTCCATCTGGACTGGTGGCGCATTGCGTCATACTGAAGTATTCTCCTATGCGGGAAATGCAGTAACCAGTGATATTGCCTTTGCTTTTGGCACTCCGGTTGGTGATGCTGAGGATATTAAGGTACGCTATGGCTGTGCTTTAAGTGAACTGGTCAGTAAAGATGATACAGTTAATGTGCCTAGCGTGGGTGGGAGACCCTCAAGAACATTAAAGCGTCAGGAACTTTCTGGCGTGATTGAAGCTCGTTACGCAGAGTTGATGGGCTTCATTAATCAATCAGTTAATTCAGTTCAGGCAAAGCTGAGAGAAGACAACATCAAACACCATTTGGCGGCTGGTATTGTTTTAACCGGTGGAGCTTCACAAATTGAAGGTATGGTTGAGTGTGCCGAAAGAGTATTCGGCGCAAACAGAGTACGCATAGGTAAACCGCTGGAAGTTAGTGGGCTTACCGATTATGTTAAAGAGCCGTACCATGCTACGGCAGTTGGATTACTTCATTACGCAAAAGATAGTCAATCAATTGACGACAGTGAATATAGTGAACCAAAGAGTTCCTCATTCTCTGGATTATTTAGTAGAATGCGTAATTGGATACAAAAAGAGTTTTAACCTGAGAGCAGGATAAACGGAGATAACACATGTTTGAACCGATGATGGAAATGTCTGACGATGCGGTAATTAAGGTCGTTGGGGTTGGTGGCGGCGGCGGTAACGCCGTAGAACACATGGTTCGTGAGTCAATCGAAGGCGTTGATTTCATTAGCGTAAATACTGATGCACAGGCGCTGCGTAAAGCGAGCGTAAATTCAGTCATCCAGATTGGTGTCGATATCACTAAGGGTCTGGGTGCTGGCGCAAATCCTCAGGTAGGACGTGACTCAGCTCTCGAAGATAAAGAAAAGATTAAAGAAGCTATTTCTGGTGCCGATATGGTATTTATAGCTGCCGGTATGGGTGGCGGTACAGGTACAGGTGCAGCACCGGTAATTGCTGAAGTTGCTAAGGAACTAAATATACTTACTGTTGCCGTAGTAACGAAGCCATTTGGATTTGAAGGTAAAAAGCGTTTGGCATTTGCTGAACAGGGTATCGAAGAGCTTTCAAAGCATGTTGATTCTTTGATCACCATTCCAAATGAGAAACTATTGAAGGTATATGGTCGCAGCGTTACTTTGCTTGAAGCATTTGGCTACGCGAACGATGTACTGAAAAATGCAGTGCAGGGCATTGCAGAGTTGATTACCCGCCCAGGTATGATCAACGTGGACTTCGCGGACGTTAGAACGGTAATGTCCGAAATGGGCCACGCGATGATGGGTAGTGGTGTCGCTAAAGGCGAAGAACGTGCGGAAGAAGCAGCAGAAGCTGCAATTTCTTCTCCACTGCTTGAAGATATTGATTTGGCAGGTGCGCGCGGCGTGCTGGTTAACATTACCGCTGGTCTGGATATGCGTCTGGATGAATTTGAAACAGTAGGTAATACAGTCAAGGCGTTTGCATCTGACAATGCGACAGTCGTTATTGGTACTTCTCTGGACCCTGATATGTCTGATGAGTTCCGTGTAACGGTTGTTGCAACAGGTATTGGTAATGACAAGAAGCCTGAGATAACTCTGGTTGCTGGTTCGGCTGCGAAGCCAAAACCGGCTCCACAGGTTGCTCAGCCAGCTGTACCACAACCAGTAGCTGCAAAAGTTGAAGAGAAAGCGGCACAACCTTTGCATCAAAAACCAGAGGTAAAACCGCAACCAGCAGCTCCGTCAAATGCCACTTCTGCCGTTAACAACGGACAGAATGCAGCGGCTAAGACAGAGAAGGAAAGTGGCTATTTAGATATTCCGGCATTTTTACGTCGCCAGGCTGACTAAAAATCCGACAAATTTGACTCGCGTCTAATTTGTGATACTATCTGCGGCCGGTTTCATTGCTGGCCGTGATTCATAGCACTTAACTTGAGGCAAGGTAGATGATCAGACAACGTACTCTGAAAGAAATCGTAAAAACGACTGGGGTTGGTTTACACTCCGGGCGTAAAGTTACGCTTACCTTGCGTCCAGCAGCGGCGAATACAGGTGTTGTTTACCGACGTACTGATTCTAGAGCCAGCTGTCGATTTTCCGGCAGATCCTGATTCAGTTCGCGATACAATGCTTTGTACAGCACTGGTGAACGACGAAGGCGTTAGAATTTCGACGGTAGAGCACCTAAATGCAGCATTAGCTGGTATGGGTATCGATAACGTAATTATCGAAGTAGATGCTCCTGAAATTCCAATTATGGATGGTAGTGCAAGTCCGTTTGTATACCTTATCCAGTCTGCGGGTATTGAAGTACTTAATACTCCTAAGCGATTCATTCGTATTAAGAAGCCAGTAAGAGTAGAAGACGGCGATAAATGGGCCGAACTTGTACCTTATAATGGTTTCCGCATGGACTTTGAGATTGATTTTAACCACCCTGCAATTGAATCTGATGAGCAGCATATGCTGTTTGATTTCTCTTCAAAAGCATTTGTTAAAAACATTTCTCGTGCGCGTACCTTCGGTTTTATGAAGGATATCGAATACCTTCAGTCACAGAACCTGTGTCTTGGCGGTAGCTTCGATTGTGCAATTGTTCTGGATGAATACCGTATCCTGAACGAAGAAGGTCTTCGTTTTGATAACGAGTTCGTTACGCATAAAGTTCTGGACGCTATTGGTGATCTATATATGGGCGGACACAGCATTGTTGGTGAACTTCGCGCATATAAAACGGGCCACGGTTTGAACAATAAGCTTTTAAGAGCGGTAATGGCAGACCAGGAAGCTTGGGAGTGGGCGACATTCGAAGAAGAAGTCGGTTCTCCGGTAGCTTTTGCAGAGCCAAATATGGTTCTTGCGTAAAATCAGAAAAATTCTTAAAAAACCAGACTTAACGTCTGGTTTTTTTATGTTTGCTATTCAGCTAGTGCACTCTGAATTATTCAATGATGCTACGGATCATTATTTCCCATTTGCCGCATAAAGGATCAAAATTGCCGGATCAGATTGATCCGGCAAGCACATATCTAACCACTTGCACAAATTATGTGCAGCTTTCAGCTCTGCGACTGTTCGTAAATTAGCCGGATCATTAAAAATATTTAAGGCTGCTCAAACTAATTAGAATCTTGATGGTAGGGGATGGAATAATCCCTTAATATATGTCGCATTATTTTTACCAAAGCTTGAAAACTCTACGCTTCACCACAATATCAGAATCATAGAATTATTCTCAGTATTCTTAGTGATAGAGACTGAAAGCAACTTTTAGGCTGTGAAGGCCAGATAACAAGAGATTCACAACAAATGATAACTAAGCTACTGACAAAGGTAATTGGCAGTCGCAATGACCGAACTCTGCGACGATTAAGAAAATAGTAAAACAGATCAACAACTACGAGCCAGATTTTGAAGCGCTTTCAGATGAAGAACTAAAAGCCAAAACGGCTGAGTTCCGTGAGCGTCTTGAGAAAGGTGAAACTCTTGATCAAATGCTACCAGAAGCTTTTGCTACAGTAAGAGAAGCCTCTAAGCGTGTATTTGGCATGCGTCACTTCGACGTTCAGCTTATTGGTGGTATGGTTCTTAACACTGGCCAGATCGCAGAGATGCGTACGGGTGAAGGTAAAACCCTTACAGCGACACTTCCTGCTTACCTGAATGCACTTCCAAGCAAAGGCGTTCACATCGTAACAGTGAACGACTATCTGGCTAAGCGAGATGCAGAAACAAACCGTCCACTATTCGAATTCCTAGGTATGACCGTAGGCGTAAACGTGCCGAATATGGCACCGCCTGAGAAACAAGCAGCGTACCGCTGTGACGTACTATACGGTACAAACAACGAATTTGGCTTTGACTACCTTCGTGACAACATGGCTTTCCGCAATGAAGACCGTGTACAGCGTGAACGTTTCTTTGCTGTAGTCGATGAAGTTGACTCGATCCTTATCGATGAAGCTCGTACTCCTCTTATCATTTCTGGCCCGGCTGAAGACAGTTCTGATCTTTACACTCGAATCAATACACTGATCCCTAGCCTTGAAAAGCAGGATCAAGAAGACTCTGAAGAGTATCGTGGTGATGGTCACTATACCGTAGACGAAAAGTCTAAACAGGTTCACCTGACTGAAAATGGTCAGGAGTTTGTAGAAGAGCTGCTTACTAAAAATGGTTTGATGGAAGAGGGAGATACGCTTTACTCTCCTGCTAATATTAGCTTGCTGCACCACGTAAACGCTGCACTTCGAGCTCATGTACTATTTGAAAAAGACGTAGATTACATCGTTAAAGATGACGAAGTTATCATCGTTGATGAACACACTGGCCGTACAATGCCAGGTCGTCGTTGGTCTGAAGGTCTTCATCAGGCAGTAGAAGCTAAAGAAGGCGTTAAGATCCAGAACGAAAACCAGACTCTGGCATCCATTACCTTCCAGAACTACTTCCGTCTGTATGAAAAGCTGTCTGGTATGACAGGTACAGCAGATACTGAAGCATTCGAGTTCCAGTCAATCTATGGCTTGGAAACGGTTGTTATCCCAACAAATAAACCAATGATCCGTGATGATATGGCGGATGTGGTTTACCGTACTGAAGCTGAGAAATTTAATGCGATCATTGAAGATATCAAAGATCGAGTAGCCAAAGGTCAGCCGATTCTTGTTGGTACGGTTTCTATCGAAAAATCAGAACTTCTGTCTAATGCGCTTAAGAAAGCTAAGATCAAGCACAATGTACTGAACGCGAAATTCCACGAGCAGGAAGCTGATATCGTAGCAAATGCTGGTGCGTCTTCAGCGGTAACTATTGCGACCAACATGGCTGGTCGTGGTACCGATATCGTTCTGGGTGGTAGCTGGCAGGCTGAACTCGCTAAAATTGAGAATCCAACAGACGATCAAGTAGCTAAGATCAAAGCTGATTGGAAGGTTCGCCACGATGCAGTACTTGAGTCTGGTGGTCTTCATATTATTGGTACTGAGCGTCATGAATCTCGTCGTATTGATAACCAGCTGCGTGGTCGTTCTGGTCGTCAGGGTGATGCTGGCTCATCTCGTTTCTACCTATCGATGGAAGACTCCCTACTGCGTATCTTCACTTCAGATCGTATGGCTGGTCTTATTCAGAGTGGTATGGATGAAGGTGAAGCAATTGAAAGCCGCATGCTTTCTCGTTCTATCGAAAAAGCACAGCGTAAAGTTGAAGGCCGTAACTTCGATATCCGTAAACAGCTTCTAGAGTTCGATGATGTTGCGAATGACCAGCGTAAGGTAGTATACGAGCTACGTGATGAGCTGATGAGTGTTGATGACATCAGTGAAATGATCACACACAACCGTGAAGATGTGTTTGCATCGGTTGTTGATGAATATATCCCACCACAATCTCTGGAAGAAATGTGGGATGTTGCTGGTCTGGAAGAGCGTTTGAAGAACGACTTCGATTTGGATGCACCTGTTCAGGCGTGGCTGGATGAAGACGATAAGCTATACGAAGAAGCGCTTCGCGAGAAGATTCTTGAAACCGCAGTTGAAGTATACAAAGGCAAAGAAGAGACTGTGGGTGAGCAGGTTCTGCGCAACTTTGAGAAGTCGGTTATGCTGCAAACTCTGGACAACCTATGGAAAGAGCACCTTGCTGCCATGGATCACCTTCGTCAGGGTATTCATCTACGTGGTTATGCTCAGAAGAACCCTAAGCAGGAATATAAGCGTGAATCATTCGAGCTGTTTGAGAACCTGCTTGAGACACTGAAATTCGAAGTTGTTCAGATCCTGAGTAAGGTTCGCGTACAGCAACAAGAAGAAGTTGAGCGTATGGAAGCTCAGCGTCGTGCGCAGGCTGAAGAAGCTGCTCGTCGCCAGCAGTTCCAGCACCAGGCAGCTGAAAACCAACTAGACGATGGTGGGCAGGAGCAAGGTGAGAACGCAGCGCAGCGCCCGGTTGTTCGCGAGGGCGCTAAAGTTGGTCGTAACGATCCTTGTCCTTGCGGCTCTGGTAAGAAGTTCAAACAGTGTCACGGTAAACTTAGCTAATACCAACTGCTAGAAACTTAGTTCTAAGCCTATTGACTTGCTAAAAGTTAGTAGGCTTTTTTATGGAAAAGAGAGAATGAAAAGAGTTCATATTGCAGCGGCTATCATTTTGAATTCCGTCCAGGATAAAGTCTTTATTACTAAGAGACCGGATAAAGCACATAAAGGTGGTCTGTGGGAGTTTCCTGGCGGTAAAGTAGAGCAAGGCGAAACCGCAGAGCAAGCGACAGTTCGCGAGTTGTTTGAAGAGATTGGCATAGAAGTTACGAAACTACACCATTTTGAAGCTTTGACTCACGATTACTCGGACAAGTCGCTGATGTTTGATTTCTTTGTTGTTACAGACTTCCTAAACGAACCTTATGGAAAAGAAGGGCAAAAGGGTGAGTGGGTAGAGATATCCAGGTTAGCAAATTTTGAGTTTCCCGAAGCTAATGTGCCGATATTGAACAGAGTTATAGAAGAATATAAATAAAAGATAGGTGAGATGTTTACGCGTCTCACCTTTTTTATTACTTTAGAGGGATGGAATTGAAATCCCCTAAAAGAATGGAGAATAACGCAATGGTAAGAATTGCGATCGCAGGAGCTGCTGGCCGCATGGGCCGTAATCTGGTCAAAGCTACCCACCATAACCCTAACTCCTCAGTTGGCGCTGGTTCTGAACGTCCGGAGTCTTCACTTGTTGGAGTCGACATCGGTGAGCTATGTGGTGAAGGAAGTTTCAATATCTCGTTAGTAGATAACCTTGAAAAAAGTATCGAAGAATTTGACGTTATCATCGACTTTACTGCACCGGTAAGCACACTAGCGAATATTGAGTTGTGTAAGAAGTATCAGAAAAAGATCGTTATCGGTACAACGGGCTTCTCTGAAGATGAAAAGCAGCAAATTGATGAAGCTGCAAAAGTTATTCCTCTCGTGCTTGCTCCAAACTACAGCGTAGGTGTAAACCTAGTATTTAAGCTGCTAGAAAAAGCAGCAAAAGTGATGGGTGATTATACCGATATTGAGATCGTAGAAGCGCATCACCGTCACAAGGTTGATGCACCTTCCGGTACGGCAATTGGTATGGGTGAAGCTATTGCATCTGCTATGGGGAATGAGCTTAGTGATGTTGCGGTATATGCTCGTGAGGGTATTACCGGAGAGCGTACTAAAGACGAGATCGGTTTTGCAACAATACGAGCAGGTGACATTGTAGGTGAACACACGGCTATGTTTGCGGATATTGGTGAGCGCGTTGAGATCACCCATAAAGCGACTGACCGTATGACATTTGCTAATGGTGCGGTAAGAGCGGCAATCTGGCTAAACGAAAAAGAGGCAGGCTTCTATACAATGACTGAAGTTCTCGGCCTTGATGAACTATAAAATCAGCACTCAAAAATAAATTCCCTCAATTACATATTTATGCGTCAAGAATACTTGACGCATTTGCTCTTTCTCACCTATATCCTATAACTTTACTAGCCGCTTTAATCGATAAATCATAGCTTTAATTTATGATTTTAATTGCCTTTAATGATTTTTGTGGTTTAAGTGCTCTAAAGTAACGGTTTATTTGTTTGGTTATCGTTTGCTTTTGGTGGTAAATTTTTTCTCTCAATTAATTGCTGTGAAAATGTAGATATTGGAGCCATTTGTATAAAAAATGGATGCTTCTAACGATCTTTTATATGGTTTTTGGCACTTTAAAGCTGAAAAATAAGTGTAATAGTTAAAATGAAGTATTTTATAACTATTGTTTGTTGACACTAGTCACACTTCTACGTAGAATGCCGCCGTTTATCTAAATTCCAATAGACTGTTTTTTTATGTCTAAAAGGAAGGTAGAATTGCAAATTAATACACAATTTATGCATTTTTATTCTGGAGGTTGTCTTGAGTAAGTCAGCACTGCTAGTCCTGGAAGACGGGACAGTATTCCACGGAGTATCCATTGGCGCGGATGGAACTGCCGTTGGTGAAGTCGTTTTTAATACCTCGATGACGGGGTACCAAGAAATCCTCACTGATCCTTCCTATTCTCAACAAATTGTTACTCTCACCTATCCTCATATTGGCAATACCGGCACTAACTCTGAAGACGAAGAATCTTCTTCTATTCATGCTCAGGGGCTTGTGATTCGCGACCTTCCGCTAATCGCTTCAAACTTTCGAAATGAACAAACACTTTCTGATTACCTGAAATCACAGAATATTGTTGGTATCGCTGATATCGATACGCGTAAGCTAACGCGCATTCTTCGTGAAAAGGGTGCTCAGAACGGTTGTATCGTAGCTGGTAACAATATTGATGAAGCTTTAGCTCTTGCAAAAGCAAAAGAGTTCCCAGGCCTTAAAGGCATGGATTTGGCGAAAGAAGTAACAACTCAAGAAGCTTACCCTTGGAAACAAGGTTCGTGGACTCTGGAGAACGGACTACCTGAAGCTAAAGATGATAGCGAGCTACCATTCCATGTTGTGGCTTACGACTTCGGTGCTAAGCGCAATATCCTGCGTATGTTAGTAGACCGTGGTTGTCGTTTGACAGTTGTTCCTGCACAAACAAGTGCGGAAGAAGTTCTGGCAATGAATCCTGATGGCGTATTCTTGTCAAATGGCCCTGGTGACCCAGAACCATGTACATATGCTATCGAAGCGACCAAAACATTCCTTGATAAAGGCTTGCCAATCTTTGGTATCTGTCTTGGTCACCAGATTCTTGCTCTTGCGTCTGGCGCACAAACAGTAAAAATGAAATTTGGTCACCACGGTGCTAACCACCCGGTTAAAGACCTTGACCGTGATGTGGTAATGATTACCTCGCAAAACCACGGATTTGCTGCAGATGAAGACACACTGCCAGAAAATCTGAGAGCGACACATAAATCGCTATTTGATGGTTCTCTGCAAGGTATCCATCGTACTGATAAGCCTGCATTCAGCTTCCAGGGACACCCTGAAGCGAGCCCTGGTCCACATGATGCAGCGCCACTATTCGACCACTTTATTGAACTAATTCAACAGCACAAAGCTTAATTGGAGCCGTAGAGAATGCCAAAACGTAATGACATTAAAAGTATTCTAATCCTTGGTGCTGGCCCGATTGTTATCGGTCAGGCGTGTGAGTTTGACTACTCTGGTGCACAGGCGTGTAAAGCGCTTCGTGAAGAGGGTTACCGAGTAATCCTGGTTAACTCAAACCCTGCAACTATTATGACAGACCCGGAAATGGCAGATGCAACTTACATCGAGCCTATTCAGTGGGAAGTTGTACGTAAGATTATTGAAAAAGAGCGTCCAGACGCGGTTCTTCCTACTATGGGTGGTCAGACGGCTCTTAACTGTGCACTTGAGCTTGAAAAGCAAGGTGTGCTGGAAGAGTTTGGCGTAGAGATGATTGGTGCAACGGCTGACGCTATCGATAAAGCTGAAGACCGTTCTCGATTTGATGCGGCAATGAAGTCAATTGGCCTCGAGTGTCCGCGCGCGGATACAGCTAAAAGCATGGAAGAAGCTTACAAGGTTCTGGATATGGTTGGCTTCCCATGTATTATCCGTCCTTCCTTTACAATGGGTGGTACCGGTGGTGGTATCGCGTATAACAAGGAAGAGTTCGAAGAGATCTGTAGCCGTGGTCTGGATCTTTCTCCGACGAACGAGCTTCTAATCGATGAATCTCTGATTGGCTGGAAAGAGTACGAGATGGAAGTGGTTCGTGATAAAAACGACAACTGTATCATCGTATGTGCTATCGAAAACTTCGACCCAATGGGTATCCACACTGGTGACTCAATTACAGTAGCACCGGCGCAAACACTGACAGATAAAGAATATCAGCTGATGCGTAACGCATCGCTAGCAGTGCTGCGTGAAATTGGTGTAGAAACTGGTGGTTCTAACGTACAGTTTGGTATCAACCCGAAAGATGGCCGTATGGTTATCATCGAAATGAACCCACGTGTATCTCGTTCTTCTGCGCTTGCTTCTAAAGCAACAGGTTTCCCGATTGCAAAAGTAGCAGCAAAACTGGCTGTAGGCTTTACTCTTGACGAGCTAATGAACGACATCACTGGTGGCGCAACTCCAGCATCGTTTGAGCCAACAATCGACTACGTAGTAACTAAGATTCCTCGCTTTAACTTTGAGAAGTTCGCGGGTGCGAACGACCGTCTGACAACTCAGATGAAGTCGGTTGGTGAAGTTATGGCTATCGGTCGTAACCAGCAAGAATCACTACAGAAAGCACTTCGTGGTTTAGAAGTTGGTGTAAACGGCTTCGATCCTATGGTTGATCTGGATGCTCCTGATGCACTGACTAAGATCCGTTACGAGTTGAAAGAAGCAGGCGCAGAACGTATCTGGTACATCGCTGATGCTTTCCGTGCGGGCATGTCAATTGATGGTGTTTTCAATCTGACTCAGATTGACCGCTGGTTCCTGGTTCAGATTGAAGAGCTGGTTAAGCTTGAAGAAGAAGTAAAAGCGGGAGGCTACGCTGGTCTGAATGAAGCTGCACTTCGCAAGCTTAAGCGTAAAGGTTTCTCAGATGCTCGTCTGTCTGACCTGCTTGGTGTAGCTGAAAGCGAAATTCGCCGTGCACGTGATCAGTTCGATATTCACCCTGTTTACAAACGTGTAGATACCTGTGCTGCGGAGTTCTCTTCAGATACTGCTTACATGTACTCTTCTTATGATGAAGAGTGTGAAGCAAACCCAACTGATAAAGACAAGATCATGGTTCTTGGCGGTGGTCCGAACCGTATCGGTCAGGGTATCGAGTTTGACTACTGCTGTGTACACGCATCTCTTGCACTGCGTGAAGATGGTTACGAAACCATTATGGTTAACTGTAACCCTGAGACTGTCTCAACTGACTACGACACATCAGATCGTCTGTACTTCGAACCAGTAACTCTGGAAGACGTGCTTTCTATCGTTCGAGTTGAAAAGCCAAAAGGCGTTATCGTTCAGTACGGTGGTCAGACTCCACTTAAGCTGGCTCGCGCACTTGAAGCTGCTGGTGTACCAATCATCGGTACAAGCCCTGATGCAATCGACCGTGCGGAAGACCGTGAACGTTTCCAGGCTGCAGTTGAACGTCTGGGCCTTAAGCAGCCAGAAAACGCAACAGTTACCGCTATCGAGCAGGCAGTAGAGAAATCTAAAGAAATCGGCTTCCCACTGGTTGTTCGTCCATCTTATGTACTTGGTGGTCGTGCGATGGAAATTGTATACGATGAAGCTGACCTGCGCCGTTACTTTAACGAAGCAGTAAGCGTGTCGAATGAATCTCCGGTTCTTCTTGACCGCTTCCTTGATGATGCGACTGAAGTTGATATCGACGCAATCTGTGATGGTGAGCGCGTTGTTATCGGCGGTATTATGGAGCACATCGAACAAGCTGGTGTTCACTCTGGTGACTCTGCATGTTCACTTCCTGCTTATACACTAAGCCAGGAAATTCAGGATGTAATGCGTACTCAGGTTGAGAAGCTTGCTTTTGAACTGGGTGTGCGCGGTCTGATGAACACTCAGTTCGCGGTTAAAGACAACGAGGTATATCTGATTGAGGTTAACCCTCGAGCTGCGCGTACAGTACCATTTGTATCAAAAGCAACGGGAGCGCCGCTTGCTAAGATTGCTGCTCGTGTAATGGCAGGTCAGACTCTTGAGTCTCAGGGCTTTACCAAAGAGATTGTTCCTCCTTACTACTCTGTTAAAGAGGTAGTTCTGCCATTCAACAAATTCCCAGGCGTTGACCCTTTACTTGGTCCTGAAATGCGCTCAACGGGTGAAGTTATGGGTGTAGGTGCTACATTTGCAGAAGCTTACGCGAAAGCTGAACTTGGCTGTGGCCATGTTTATCCAGAAGGTGGTCGTGCACTTCTTTCTGTGCGTAACGATGACAAACAGCGTGTTGTTGACCTCGCTTCTAAGCTAACTAAGCTTGGATATCAGCTGGATGCTACTCACGGTACTGCGGTTATTCTTGGTGAAGCGGGTATCAACCCTCGTTTGGTTAACAAGGTACATGAAGGACGCCCTCATATTCTTGACCGAATCAAGAACAATGAGTACACCTACATCATCAACACCACTGCGGGTCGTCAGGCAATCGAAGACTCTAAGGTTCTTCGTCGTGGTGCTCTTGCTGAGAAAGTGAACTACACAACCACACTTAATGCGGCATTTGCTGCGTGTATGTCTCAGACTGAGGACGCACGTAACTCTGTTACTTCAGTTCAGGAACTACATGCAAAAGTACAGGAAAGCCTGTCTTAATCATTAATTGATTAAGTGCTTAATGTTAAAGGCGACCTTCGGGTCGCCTTTTTTGAACTTACTCGAAATAAACTGCCCTAAATAACAATTTAATGCGCACTTTGCAGAAGGCAATAATATCCTCTTCACCTCGTTTGCAGTTGTAACTATGGATAAACATAAATGATAAAACCTAAGGTGATTTACCCCCTGCTTGCTCTTCTGGTTGCGGTGGGTGTGGTTAGCTTGTCAAAAGTAGATAAAGCCCCTCTTACAGAACCCAAACCTGCACAGCCGCCTTTTCCTATTTCAAATGATTACGATGGATTATGGCTTGGGGAGCGTCATGATGTAAGCGGAGATTCTATCTGCCTGGATACAGCAATCACAGGTAAAATATCAAAAGGTGAAGTAGAACTTAAGTTGGTCTATAACAATACCAATCTGACTGGCTGGGTGTCCGAGAAGGGAGAGGTTGTACTGTATTCAGACAGTCAACGCTGGGGCTACAGATTCTCTGGGCAAATTATTAATCAGAGAATGGCAGGCGACTGGAAGGTAACTAATGCAGCCTGCCATGGAACATGGCATGTCGATAAGGTGTCCGGGAAGTAAATCCCGGGGCCTTTCATATATTTTACGCTTGTCCTGTTATGTTGGCCTTGAATCCTTCGATTGGCCGGCCGGGGGTAAATTCCAGATAATTTTGGATGTTTTCAAGGGCATCATCTTCGTAATGAGAAACATAAAGAAGTTGGCTCAAGTTTTCTCTGGCAATTAACTCGAGAGTATTTTTAACCAGCCTTCGCCCCAGGAAGTCCAGTCCCTGGTATGGTTCATCCAAAATAAGAAGTGTTGGTTGTTTTACTATCGCGCGGGCGATTAACAGTAGTCTTTGCTGGCCATACTCAAGTTGTTTAAACGCTATATTTCTAAACTGGCTCATGTGTAGAATTTCCAGCCACTCTTTGGCTACCTCTACTTCTTGCTTTGAGGGTTTTTGATATAAGCCTATAGAGTCGTAAAAGCCAGAAATAATAACTTCCAACGCACTACAGTTTACCCGGTATTGTAAGTGGAGCGCTGACGACACCATGCCTATATGTTGCTTTATTTCCCAGATCGTTTCGCCACTGCCTCTTTGCTTGCCAAAGATTTGAATATCGTTGCTATAACACTGAGGATGGTCGCCAAATATAAGTCCAAGTAGGGTGCTTTTACCACTACCGTTCGGCCCTTTTACCTGCCAGTGTTCACCGTTGTTAATACGCCAGTTGACTTCCGAAAAAATGACTTTTTCGGTATAAGCAACCTTTCCATCTGTAAGCTGGAATACGGGGTTATCAAATTTAGCCTGATGTCTATGGCTTCGAATGAGCGACATGATCTGTTCACTCTGTTCCTTAGATTGCTGTTTTAACTGCGTGATTATCGGGTGGCTATCCCAGTCAGATTTCATCATCTTCTCTTCCAGTTTTCCTGAACTGAAAAGAGCGATATTTTCTATCCACTCAGGCATATCCTCTTCACGGGAAACAATAACGATCATCTGGATGTGTGAGGAAAGCTTATTCAGATATTCAGCCAGAGTTTTTCTATGCTCTACATCGAGTCCGGTAAAGGGTTCGTCCAGTACGATGAGTTCAGGAGACGTAGCTATTGCTCTAGCGAGCATAACTCGGCGGGTCTCGCCTGTAGAAAGAACTCGAAACCCGGAATCTTTCAGATGCTCAAGATCCAGATCTTTGATAAGAGAATTAAATAATTGTTCGTCATTGCTATTTTCGCTTATGAGAGAAAATACCGTGCTTCCGGTATCAATTCGGTCCAGAAAGTCGGTATCGTCTTTAGCAATCTCTGACTCTAACAATCTTTGTTGCTCAACCAGTGATACTTGAGCTATTTTTTCCCCGCTTGCTGTAAAAGAGCCTGAGGAAGCTGGATGTGATTCACAAAGTAAATCGCCAAGCAAGGAACCTACATCGCCGTCGGTACTGAATATTCCCCAGGACTGATTATTTTCGATAGTCCAGCTATCAATTTTAAGCTGGTAGGTTGGTGTGTTGGCATTTAACTGATTAAAAACGATTTCCATATCTGCTTTACTTTTTCTACGTTGTTTATCAAATCTTACTTCAAGTTAGGAGTAGATCGCGAGAAAACAAAAAAAGTTTACACAGGTATAGACACTGTATGAATCAACAGTATAATGAACCGCAGAAATAAAAAATCACTTTGTGTGGAGAAAGTAATGGACGAGAACAAACAGAAGGCTCTTGCCGCGGCGCTTGGTCAGATTGAAAAACAATTTGGTAAAGGTTCTATCATGCGCCTTGGTGACAACCGCACTATGGATGTTGAAACAGTATCTACTGGCTCACTGTCTCTGGATATTGCTCTTGGTGCTGGTGGCCTTCCAATGGGACGTATTGTTGAAATCTACGGTCCAGAAAGTTCAGGTAAAACAACGCTAACTCTTGAACTGATTGCCGCCGCTCAGCGTGAAGGCAAAACTTGTGCTTTCGTTGATGCAGAACACGCTCTTGATCCTGTCTACGCAAAAAAACTGGGTGTTAATATCGATGACCTGCTTGTGTCTCAGCCAGACACTGGTGAGCAGGCGCTTGAAATTTGTGATGCGCTAGCTCGTTCAGGTGCGGTCGACGTACTGGTTGTTGACTCCGTTGCAGCTCTTACACCTAAAGCTGAAATTGAAGGCGAGATGGGCGACAGCCACATGGGTCTTCAGGCACGTATGCTTTCTCAGGCTATGCGTAAGCTAACTGGTAACCTTAAGCAGTCAAACTGTATGTGTATCTTCATCAACCAGATCCGTATGAAGATCGGTGTGATGTTCGGTAACCCTGAAACAACTACTGGTGGTAACGCACTTAAGTTCTACGCTTCTGTTCGTCTTGATATTCGTCGTACCGGCGCTATCAAAGAAGGTGATGAAGTGGTTGGTAACGAAACCAAGATTAAGGTCGTTAAGAACAAGATTGCTGCGCCATTTAAAGAGGCTCATACACAAATTATGTATGGTCAGGGCTTCAACGCTGAGGGTGAATTGGTTGACCTTGGTGTTAAACACAAGCTTGTTGAAAAAGCGGGTGCCTGGTACAGCTACAAAGGCGATAAGATCGGTCAGGGTAAAGCAAATGCTTGTAAGTTCCTTCGTGAAAACCCTGAAGCAGCGAAAGAGATCGATACTAAGCTGCGTGAAATGCTACTGACTCCAGCTGTAATCGAAGAAGACGATGCAGAAGCAGAAATGCCGCTGGATGCTAAGTAATTTAAATAGTTAACTATAGAAGAAGGGCGCTTGCGCCCTTCTTTTTTACCTGATTTTTATATGTCTACATTTACTGCACTAGAAACCTCCATTTATCTTTTATCTCGCCGCGACCATGGCCGATTTGAATTGCTGCAGAAACTTAAAAGCAAAGGTTATTCGGAAGGAGATGCTGAAAAGGCGGTTCAGTACTGTGTTGAAAGCAACTATCTCAATGATCTTCGTTATGCTCAAAGCCAGGTGCGTCAGCATGTCTCTAAAGGACATGGCGTAAACAGAATCAAACAAGAGCTTTCGTTTAAACGCGTTGATGAAGAGTTGATTTATCGGGCTATTGAGTCTGAGGAAGTAGACTGGTTTGAGTTGGCTAAAGCCGTAGCTGAAAAGAAGTTTAAAGGTAAGAAGGCGTCAGATCAGAAGGAGTATGCTAAGCAGGTTCGATTCCTTCAGTATAGAGGTTTTGATTTCGAGCAGATCAATTATGCATTAAAGGCCGACGACTGATACGGTCTGGCGACTGGTTATTTCTCTGTTGCACCTGAATTAATTTTTTCATTAGCTCGCATCTTATATTGATTTGAGTATACAATACCCGCCATTAAATTATTGTGGGCGTTTCTGCCCCCTCCAGATTTCCATCTCGAAAGTTTCAGGAAGAGTCGCATGTACATGAGCACCGACGAGATACGCAGTGCGTTTCTAAAGTTCTTTGAAAGCAAAGGACACCAAATTGTAGATAGTTCTTCATTGGTACCAGCAAATGATCCAACATTGCTATTTACCAATGCGGGTATGAACCAGTTTAAAGATTGTTTCCTTGGCTTAGAAAAACGAGCCTATACCCGAGCCACTACAGCCCAGCGTTGTGTACGTGCCGGTGGTAAGCATAATGACCTTGAAAACGTAGGTTTCACAGCTCGTCACCACACATTCTTCGAAATGCTAGGCAACTTCAGCTTCGGTGACTACTTTAAAGAAGATGCAATTGCGTACGCTTGGGAGTTCCTGACGGAAACTCTTAAGCTACCAAAAGAGAAGCTGCTAGTAACAGTATACGAAACTGATGATGAAGCGTTTGATATCTGGAATAAAAAGATGAATATTCCAGCCGATCGCATTGTTCGTATTGGCGACAAAAAAGGCGGAAAACCTTACGAGTCAGATAACTTCTGGCAGATGGGTGACACTGGTCCTTGTGGTCCATGTACTGAGATCTTCTATGATCACGGCGAGCACATTTGGGGCGGCCGTCCTGGTACTCCAGAAGAAGACGGTGACCGTTTTATTGAGATCTGGAACAACGTATTTATGCAGTTCAACCGTCATGTCGACGGTACTATGGAACCGCTACCTAAGCCATCTGTTGATACTGGTATGGGTATCGAGCGTATTGCAGCAATTATGCAGGGCGTTCACTCAAACTATGAAATCGATGTATTCCAGACACTAATTAAAGCTGCTGCTGAAGTAACAGGTCACGAAGATCTTTCTAATCAGTCTCTGCGTGTAGTTGCTGACCATATTCGTTCTTGTGCATTCCTGATTGTTGATGGTGTTATGCCATCGAACGAAGGTCGTGGTTATGTGCTTCGTCGTATCATTCGTCGTGCAGTTCGTCACGGCAACAAGCTTGGCGCACAAGGTGCATTTTTCTACAAACTAGTTGGTGTACTTGCAGATGTGATGGGTACTGCTGGTGCTGAGCTTAAGAAGCAACAAGAGCTAGTGGAAAAAGTACTTCGAATCGAAGAAGAAAACTTTGGTCGTACACTTGAACGTGGTATGACAATCCTTACAGAAGCGCTGGATAGCCTTGATGGTAAGGTTCTTGATGGCGAAACCGTATTTAAACTATACGATACTTACGGTTTCCCGGCTGACTTAACCAACGACGTAGCTCGTGAAAGAGAGCTCTCTATCGACGAAGAAGGCTTCGAAAAAGCGATGGAAGCTCAGCGACAGCGTGCTCGTGAAGCTGGTCAGTTTGGTACTGATTACAACGAAGCAATTAAAGTTGATGCTTCAACAGAATTCCGTGGTTACGAAGGTACTGAGAGTAACTCAGACGTTGTGGCTCTGTTCGTGGAAGGTCAGGAAGCAGAAACGCTATCTGCTGGTGATAAAGCAATCGTAGTACTGAATGAGACCCCATTCTATGCAGAATCGGGCGGTCAGTGTGGCGATGCTGGTGTACTAAAAACAACAACTGGCCTTTTCAAAGTTGAAGACACACAAAAGCTGGGTAATGCAATTGCACACCATGGCGAGCTAACTGAAGGTGTGTTCGCTAAAGGTGACAAGGTTGAAGCTATCGTTGATGCAGAGCGTCGTGCAGCTATCTCTCTGAACCACTCTGCTACCCACCTTCTGCATGCAGCACTTCGCACTGTACTTGGCGAGCATGTGGCTCAGAAAGGTTCTCTTGTGAAGCCAGAAAACCTGCGTTTTGACTTCTCTCATCTAGAAGCTGTGAAACCAGAAGAGCTAAGAGAAGTAGAGCGTCTGGTTAACCTTCAGGTTCGTACCAACCACGATATTGAAACCAATGTAATGGATATTGAGTCTGCGAAAGCAAAAGGCGCAATGGCATTGTTTGGCGAAAAGTATGACGATGAAGTGCGCGTACTTTCAATGGGTGAGTTTTCGACAGAACTTTGTGGTGGTATCCACGCTAGTAATACTGGTGATATCGGCCTGTTTAAGATCACTTCAGAAGGTGGTATTGCAGCAGGCATCCGCCGTATTGAAGCGGTAACTGGTGAAGCTGCACTGGATGCAATTGAAGCTCAGCAGAAGCAGTACGAAGAGAAGCTTTCAGATTCTGCTTCAAAAGCAAAATCTCTGGAAAAAGAGATCCAGCAGCTTAAAGACAAACTGGCTGCCGTTGAAAGTGCAAACGTAATGGGCAAGGTTCAGGATATCGCTGGTCATAAAGTGTTGGTAGCAGCACTTGAAGGTGCAGATAACAAGAACCTTCGTACCATGGTAGACGATATCAAGAACCAGGTTGGCAGCGGTATTATTCTTCTGGCAAACGTAGCGAACGGCAAAGTCGGCCTTATTGCAGGTGTAACTAAAGATCTTACTGGCAAGGTTAAAGCTGGTGAGTTAGTTAATCTTGTAGCGCAGCAGGTTGGTGGTAAAGGCGGCGGTCGTCCTGACATGGCTCAGGCTGGTGGTACCGATGTGGATGCACTACCAGAAGCACTTAAGTCTGTTCAGCCTTGGTTAGAAGAGCGTTTGGGCGAATAACTGACTGTCTTGAAGTTCTAGTTCAAGAATAGAGTAAAACAAAGCCAACTAACCGCGGTTAGTTGGTTTTTCTGTTTATAACTGAGTATACAAATACGGACGAGATTAATTCTCGGGGAAGGTGGAAGCCGGTGAAAAAGCCGCTACATGTTTTAAAGTTTGGTGGTACTTCTGTAGGTACTATAGAACGTATCAAAATGGTTGCTGAGCGTGTTGTTCAAATTAAAGAGTCTGGCATTAATCTGGTGGTGGTTGTCTCAGCTATGTCGGGTGAGACAAACCGTTTAATGAGCCTGGCAAAAGAAATTGATGCGGTGCCAGATGCGCGTGAGCTTGACGTTTTGCTGTCGGCTGGTGAGCAGGTTTCGATGTCTTTATTGTCCATGACGCTAAATAACATGGGGTACAAAGCGAGCTCATTAACTGGCGGACAGGCCGGTATTTACACCGACAACCTGCACAATGACGCAACTATCAGAAATATTAAAACAGACTCGATTAATGAACTTCTGTCAGACGATCAGATCGTAATTGTAGCGGGTTTTCAGGGAATAAATGAAAATGGAGATATTACGACTCTGGGTCGTGGTGGCTCTGATACGACAGCTGTCGCTATTGCCGGTGCTTTGCAAGCCGATGAGTGCCAGATTTTTACAGATGTAGACGGTATATATACATGTGATCCTCGTATTGTCGGCGACGCTAAGAAACTTAATATTATTGACTTTCCAAATATGGAAGAGATGGCACGAAAAGGCGCCAAAGTTCTACACCTGCCGTGCGTTGTCGAAGCGAAAGGTAAGAGTATTCCACTTCGAGTTCGCTCTTCGTTTTCTGAAGACTCAGGCACTCTGGTAAAAGGGAGTGAGTGTCTACATGGCGTTTGCGGTATCGCAATTCAAAAAGATCTCGTTTTTATCCATGTAGATAAGTTAGAATTCGATGGCCTTGTTAAGCAATGCCGATTGCTTGGTATCCAGGTCTGGACTGTGATCGAGGATACAAATCGACAAGGTGTTGTTGTTAAACAAGAGTCTTTCGACAAGATAGCACTGGTTTTTGGCGACAAAATCCGTAATAGTGAACAGGTGAGTTCACTTACATGCGTAGGCAGTAAGGCAGAAGGAATTGTTCAACACTCAACTGAAATTCTTTCGGAAAATGCGATAGAGATCTTTGCTTCGACAACCGGTCAGCAATTTTCAATGTTATTACTTAAACTAGAAGTAGTAGAAAGAGCAGCTAATATTATTCACGAGACTTTCATAGTTGCGAGAGACCTTGTTGAAAAACAAGATAAATTAGCCGTAATTTAGTGTTAAGCTAATTTACGGGCCTATCGAATTTGTGAATAATAAGCAGAATAAAGAGATATAGTTCAGAGATCACTCAAGGAGCACAGAATGCTGATTTTGACTCGCCGAGTAGGCGAAACTTTAATGATTGGTGATGAAGTTACCGTTACGGTTCTTGGCGTAAAAGGTAATCAGGTACGTATTGGTGTAAACGCGCCAAAAGAAGTATCGGTTCACCGTGAAGAAATTTATATGCGTATACAAGCAGAAAAGGGTACTGGTAACCCTGGTTCGGGCAACTACTAATCCAGATATTAAGGCTAGTGTGTTCACTAGCCTTTTTCTTTTCATCTGACTGCTTTTTCGCCATGAAAAGTGACAAAAAAGTAGCAATCTAACCACTATTGGTTGAATCCTGTTCTATCACACAATTTTTACCGATTTAATATCAGAAAGTCATTGACATATTTTTGGTAAATCGTAATATGTGCGTCCGCAAGATGGTGAGGTGGCCGAGAGGCTGAAGGCGCTCCCCTGCTAAGGGAGTATACGGTTTGTAGCCGTATCGAGGGTTCGAATCCCTCCCTCACCGCCATTTTCTTTATTGAAAATACTTGCAGATTATAGACAACGCGCTCGTAGCTCAGCTGGATAGAGTACCTGGCTACGAACCAGGCGGTCGAAGGTTCGAATCCTTCCGAGCGCGCCATTCTATAAAAAAGGTGAGGTGGCCGAGAGGCTGAAGGCGCTCCCCTGCTAAGGGAGTATACGGTTTGTAGCCGTATCGAGGGTTCGAATCCCTCCCTCACCGCCATTTAACTTGCTTAGTTGCAAGTTGACTAAATGGTCAAAAAAGGCCATTTTTTTAGTTTCTTAGAAACTAAAGTGTGATAGACTTCACAACCTCGCGCGCTCGTAGCTCAGCTGGATAGAGTACCTGGCTACGAACCAGGCGGTCGAAGGTTCGAATCCTTCCGAGCGCGCCATTATTAAAAATGAATATAATCATTTGGTTATAGAAAATATCTCAGTGCGCTCGTAGCTCAGCTGGATAGAGTACCTGGCTACGAACCAGGCGGTCGAAGGTTCGAATCCTTCCGAGCGCGCCATTTTCTACTACCTTTTATTATGTTCATACAAAAAGAATTACTGCGCGCTCGTAGCTCAGCTGGATAGAGTACCTGGCTACGAACCAGGCGGTCGAAGGTTCGAATCCTTCCGAGCGCGCCATTCTTTCACATTTAAATGTAAACAATTTATATTGCGCGCTCGTAGCTCAGCTGGATAGAGTACCTGGCTACGAACCAGGCGGTCGAAGGTTCGAATCCTTCCGAGCGCGCCATTCTTTCACATTTAGATGTAAACAAAATTATATTGCGCGCTCGTAGCTCAGCTGGATAGAGTACCTGGCTACGAACCAGGCGGTCGAAGGTTCGAATCCTTCCGAGCGCGCCATCATCTCAAGGCCTTGCTTCTGCAAGGCCTTTCTCATTTCAGGTACTTTGCCTAAGTTCAGTTAATGATTAGCAACAGTCTGGTCCATGCGCCATTATCAACAAAACAGCAGAACAACAAAGATGGCTATTAGTGTTAATTTAATGTATGTTTTTATGTAACATTTTATTTACATGTAATTGTTTTTTAATTGAAAATATCAGTTTTATTACTCATATCGCATTAATCTTGTACTTTTTCCCTTAAGTTATCGTTAACGCCTAGTTAAATAGACTAAAAATAATGACAAATAGAGTTTAAAGTCGTTATTTGTCCATAAATGGCGCTAAATTTGTGTGTTATCTTTCATACACCTGTAAACCAAATTGACAATTATTTTCCAATCGAGATAATCCTAAGCCGCGTCAAGTTCGCTATATGGAAAAATCGAATTTGGCATTTTGTCAGGATGACAAGAAAGGAAGCATAATGACAGATATTGGAAGCTTATTAGGGGAAGCAGCTACGCTGATGGTCACAGGGATGGCCGTGGTTTTTGTTTTTCTTACTATTCTCGTTTACCTAGTTCGGTTGATGTCACGGTTACTTCCAGAAGAAGTACCACAACCGATCCCAGCACCAATTCAAAATTCACAAGTTCAACCAACATCATCATCTACTGTTAGCCCACAAGTTGTTGCAGCTATTTCTGCTGCTGTACATAAGTACCGCAACTCTAACGCTAAGTAAGTAGCTTTGAGCAGGAATAAAAGGAGTTTATAAGCATGTCTAAACCACTTGCTATTACCGACGTAGTACTACGCGACGCTCACCAATCGCTATTCGCTACTCGTATGCGTATCGAAGATATGTTACCGATTGCGGCCGAGCTAGACAAAGTTGGCTACTGGTCTTTAGAGACATGGGGTGGCGCTACATTTGATTCATGTATCCGTTTCTTGGGCGAAGACCCATGGGAGCGCTTACGTGAGCTGAAAAAGGCGATGCCGAATACCCCAATGCAGATGCTTCTTCGTGGGCAGAACCTGTTGGGCTATCGTCATTATGGTGATGATGTTGTAGAAAAATTCGTAGAGCGTGCTCACGCTAATGGTATGGACGTATTCCGTATCTTTGATGCGATGAACGACGTTCGTAACTTCCAGAAAGCGGTTAAGTCAGCAATCGATGTTGGTGCTCACGCTCAGGGCACGCTTTCGTACACGACCAGCCCGGTACACAATGCTGATACGTGGGTAGATCTAGCGAAGCGTCTTGAGGATCTTGGTTGTCACTCTTTATGTATTAAAGATATGTCAGGTCTGCTTAAGCCTTATGAAGCAGAAGAGCTGATCACCCGGATTAAAGAATCTTGTGATGTGCCACTTGCACTTCACTGCCACGCAACAACGGGTCTTTCGACTGCAACCGCAGTGAAAGCAGTGGAGTCGGGTCTGGATATTCTGGATACCGCTATTTCTTCAATGAGCCAGACTTATGGCCATACTCCAACGGAAACCGTTGTTGCAATGCTTGAAGGTACTGAGCGTGACACTGGCCTGAAGCTTGATCAGATTGAACCTATCGCGGCTTACTTCCGTGAAGTACGTAAGAAGTACGCGAAGTGGGAAGGTCAGCTGAAAGGTGTGGACTCACGTATTCTTATTGCTCAGGTTCCTGGTGGCATGTTAACCAACATGGAAGGCCAGCTAAAAGAGCAAGGTGCTGCAGATCGTATTGATGAGGTACTGGAAGAGATCCCACGCGTACGTGAAGATCTTGGTTTTATTCCATTGGTAACACCAACGTCTCAGATCGTAGGTACACAGGCTGTAATCAACGTTCTAACTGGTGAGCGCTATAAGAGCATTACTAAAGAAACAGCAGGTGTGCTTAAAGGTGAATATGGTTCTGCTCCAGCAGAAGTTAACAAAGAGCTTCAGGCTAGAGTTCTTGATGGTGCTGAGCCTGTAACTTGCCGTCCAGCTGATCTTATTGAAGACGAGCTAGATGCATTAACTACTGATCTTCTTGAGAAAGCGAAAGTAGAAGGTATCTCGTTAGCTGAGGACACAGTTGATGACGTACTGACTTATGCTCTGTTCCCTCAGGTAGGTCTGAAGTTCCTTAAGAATCGTCGTAACCCAGATGCATTTGAGCCAGCACCTGGTACCGAGCCTGAAGCTAAAGCCGCTCCAGCTCCAACGGCTGCACCAGCAGCAGGCGGTATTGAGTCTTACAGCGTGAAGGTTGATGGCCAGGTATACGATGTTGAAGTTGGTCCTCAGGGACAACTAACATCCGTAACTCCAGCCGGTTCTCCTGCGCCTACACCAGCCCCGGCTGCAGCGCCAGCAACTGCCGCAAATGCAGAAGCTGTTCCAGCGCCTCTGGCGGGTACAATCTTCAAGGTAAATGTTCAGCCAGGTGCTCAGGTAGCTGAAGGTGATGTTCTTATAATTCTTGAAGCGATGAAGATGGAGACTGAAGTTCGTGCGACTCGTGCGGGTACAGTTGCTGACATTCAGGTTAAAGAAGGCGATTCAGTTGCAGTGGGTGCACCACTTCTGAGTCTTGCATAAGGGAGAATCATGGACGGTTTATTGATTCTTTGGTCTGAGACAGGGATAGCGAACTTCGATTTTGGCCAGATCGCCATGATCATTGTTGGTTGTTTGTTGCTGTTTCTGGCGATTCGTAAGGGCTTTGAGCCCTTACTACTGCTGCCGATCGGTTTTGGTGCCATTCTGGCAAACATTCCGGGCGCTGGGTTTACCGAAGAAGGTGGTCTGCTTTACTACGTTTACTATGCAGGTATTGAAACCGGGATCTTCCCGCTTCTTATCTTCATGGGGGTAGGTGCAATGACCGACTTCGGTGCGCTTATCGCTAACCCTAAAACGCTGTGGTTAGGCGCAGCAGCACAGTTCGGTATCTTCGCGACACTGTTTGGTGCGATTTTGCTTAACTACATTCCAGGTATGGAGTTCTCGCTTGCAGATGCATCTTCTATCGCGATTATCGGTGGTGCAGATGGCCCGACAGCAATATTCCTCTCTAGCCAGCTTTCGCCGGACTTATTAGGTGCAATTGCCGTAGCAGCGTATAGCTACATGGCACTTGTTCCTATTATCCAGCCACCGATTATGAAAGCTCTGACTACTGAAGATGAGCGTAAGATCAAGATGGCTCAGTTGCGTCATGTTGGTAAGGCCGAGAAGATTATCTTCCCTCTTGCAGTATTGCTAATGGCTATCCTGTTCCTACCCCCGGCAACTCCGCTGGTTGGTATGTTCTGTTTGGGTAACCTGATGCGTGAAGCAGGTGTGGTAGAGCGTTTGTCGAAAACGGCTCAGAATGAGCTGATCAACATTGTGACTATCTTCCTTGGCCTGGGTGTTGGTTCTAAGCTCCAGGCAGATAAGTTCCTGAATGTAGAAACCTTGGGTATTCTGGCTCTTGGTGCCGTAGCGTTCAGTATCGGTACAGCTTGTGGCGTACTGATGGCTAAGCTACTTAACAAGTACTCAGAAGAGGATATCAACCCACTTATTGGTGCGGCTGGTGTATCTGCAGTGCCAATGGCAGCACGTGTTGTTAACAAGGTTGGTCTTCAGGCAAACCCACACAACTTCCTGCTAATGCACGCGATGGGGCCAAACGTTGCTGGTGTTCTTGGTTCTGCAGTAGCTGCAGGTATTCTACTGGCACTTGTTGGCTAATTTGAGAGCTTAACTCTTGTACAGAGTCTAACCAAACCGGTGAAAATGGTTTATAGTCAAAGGGATGCTTAATGCATCCCTTTTGTTTTTGCAGAAATACCGTCATTCCGTATAGCGAGGGACGAGCGTAGTACGGAATCTGATTTTGCGCTTTGTTATTAGATTCCGGATATTCGCTTAGGTTCATTCCGGAATGACGATTTAGCTTTGGATTGATAGGGAAATTTACATGACAGAGAATAAAAAAATTGTAATCACTAAGTTTGGTGGTCCAGAAGTATTAGCGATTCAAAGTGAGCCAATACCAGAACCAGAAGCTGGAGAAGTATTAGTCAAAGTATTCTTTGCAGGGGTAAATCCTATTGATTATAAAACTCGCGCAGGCTTGGGATGGGCTGCAGAGCAGAACAAAGATAAACTTCCCTGGACACCGGGTTATGACATCTCAGGTAAAGTTGTAAAACTCGGTGAAGGTGTTAAATCGCTTGATGTTGATAATTACGTTGCTGGTCTCGTCGGCTTCCCGCTTGATGGTGGTGGCTATAGTCAGTACTTATGTGTACCTGAAGAAAAGCTATGCCGGGTTCCAGATGCCGTTACCCTTGAGGGTGCCGCCGTACTTCCAGCTGGCGGTCAAACAGCGGCTCAGGCGATGAACAAAGTTGGTGTGACAGCTGAAGATCGCGTATTGATTCTGGCTGGAGCCGGTGGCGTAGGGCATTTGGCTGTTCAGATTGCGGTAGCCGCTCAGGCTGAGGTTTACACGACATGCAGTGAAGCGAACCTGGATTTCCTTGCCAACCTGGGTGCTCACGCTATCAACTATCAGTTTGCACCTGTATCGGAACGTTTAACTGATGTTGATGTCCTAATTGATCTGGTTGGCGGAGATGCCGCTCTGGATGCGCTTAAATGCCTGAAAGATGGTGCGAGAGTGGTGACTGTTCCAACTATTACCGCAGATATAATTTGTGAAAAAGCAAAGCTACTGGGTTTTGAAGCAACGGGAATGCTGGTCGAACCGGACATTGAGCAGCTCGAAACCATGTTATATATGGTAAGTGTTGGTCTGTTAAAGACAGAAGTTCAGAAGGTATACTCATACAAAGACGTTGCGGAAGCACATAAACAGGTAGAAACGGGCAGAACACGAGGCAAGGTATTACTTGACATGCAACATTGATAGACACGTTTTCCCACTGGTTTAGTGAGTCAGCGCTTTGGGTACTGTTTTCCTCAGGCTTTCTTAGCGCGACTCTTCTTCCTGGAAGTTCAGAAGCGACACTTGTCGCAACGCTGACACTCCAACAATATTCAGTTACAACCGTTGTGTTAGTTTCCACCATTGGTAATACGTTAGGTGGTATGACCAACTATTGGCTAGGTTTATGGTTACCTAACCGAACTCAGAAAGAAAAACATGGTCATAAAGCCATACGCTGGTTAACCAAACATGGATACTTTGCGCTACTCTTTAGTTGGCTACCTGTGATTGGAGACCCTCTTTGTTTAGCGGCTGGTTGGTTACGTATGAAGTTTTTACCGTGCCTGATTCTTGTCGCTATTGGTAAAGCTCTCAGATACAGCCTTTTGGCTGCGCTATTTTTAGGTTTTTTTAGGAACTCTTATGAGAAAAATCTGGCTTGGAATTGTTTCTCTGGCTGCCCTGTATGGCTGCTCACAGACAGCTCATTTCGATATTATTTCAAACTTACCGCAAGGGATTACTCTGGTAGAAGAAGTCGGGGATATTCCGGGTAAAGTTAATATTCCTTACTCAAAGTATGAACTTGATAACGGGCTTACTTTGATACTTGCCCCCGATCATTCTGATCCTCTAGTACATGTTGACGTAACCTATCATGTAGGTTCGGCCCGGGAAGAGGTTGGAAAGTCCGGATTTGCGCATTTCTTTGAACATATGATGTTCCAGGGATCAGAGCATGTTGGAGATCAGGAACACTTTAAAATAATCACCGAAGCGGGTGGTACGTTAAATGGTACGACTAACCGCGACAGAACTAACTACTTTGAAACCGTTCCAGCAAACCAACTGGAAAAAGTGCTCTGGCTTGAATCGGATCGCATGGGGTTTCTTATCGATGCGGTTTCCCAGCGTAAATTTGAGATTCAGCGTGATACGGTTAAGAATGAAAGAGCTCAGAATTACGATAACAGACCTTATGGTTTGATGTGGGAACGCATCGGGGAAGCGATGTACCCTGAAGGTCACCCATATTCCTGGCAGACGATCGGGTATGTAGAAGACCTGGATCGGGTTGATGTAAATGACCTTAAAGCCTTTTTCCTCCGTTGGTATGGGCCAAATAACTCAACGCTAACTATTGGTGGCGATATTGATACCGAACAAACTCTAGAGTGGGTGAAGAAGTACTTCGGTTCTATTCCACGAGGCCCGGAAGTTGAAAAGGCTCCAAAGCAGCCTGTCACTTTACCCGAGAGCCGTTTCATCACATTGGAAGACAGAATTCGCCAGCCGATGGTGATGATCGGTTGGCCAACAGGTTATCGAGGTGATGACGACCAGACCGCTTTAGATACTCTGGCCGAAGTCCTTGGTGGTGGCAAAAATAGCATTCTTTATCAGGAGCTGGTGAAAACAGAAAAAGCGATTGATGCTGGTGCATTCCATCAATGTTCCGAGTTGTCATGTAGCTTTTATGTCTATGGCATGGGCGAATCTGGTGAAAAAGGCGATTTGACGCCGATCTACAACGAATTGATGGCTGTTTTGGACAAGTTTGCTAAACAGGGAGCAAATCCCGACAAGCTGGAGCAGATAACCGGTCGATCAGAAGCCGGTGCGGTATTCGCTTTGCAGAGTGTAAGAGGCAAGGTTTCCCAACTGGCCTCTAATGAGACCTTTTATGGGCAGCCGGATCGCATTGAGTCTGAACTTGAGAAAATTCGAGCAGTTACACCAGAGTCAGTAATGCAGGTGTATAAAAAATACGTAGAAGGTAAAAACAAGGTTACTTTAAGTGTTATTCCGAGGGGTAAAAAGGAGCTTGCTGTTCAGGATGCCACCTTTGTGACACCTCCTCGAACTTTACCCGAGTACACCAAAATTGCGGATAGCGAACTGAAGTATGAGAAGGCGGTCGATAATTTTGACCGCTCGGTGATGCCTGCCGTTGGTGAGGCGGTTAAAGGTACAATGCCTACACTTTATCGCCTTCATATGGATAGCGGTATGGAAGTTCTGGGTACTAAGACTTCTGAAACCCCAACTGTTCTGTTGCAGATTCAGCTTCCTGCTGGGAACCGTTTTGTGGCTCCCGGAAAAGAAGGTCTTGCTGCCATGACTGCTGATTTGGTCATGGAGGGCTCTCAGCTCAGAAGTATCGAAAAGATTCAGGCAGAGTTAGATAAGCTTGGTAGTAGTATCAGCATGGGGTCGGGTAACTATACCACGACTATCACCGTATCCTCTCTGGAGAGAAACCTAACTGAAACCCTGGCTATCCTTGAGGAGTTGCTATTTAAACCTGCATTTAAACAAGAGGATTTTGACAGGCTGAAAAAGCAATCATTAGAAGGATTGATCTACGAGCATCAGAAACCTTCCTGGTTAGCTTCTCAGGCGACAAGGCAAGTCTTGTTTGGGGGAACGGTATACGGTCGTTCCAGTGATGGTACTGTAGCATCCGTTGAATCTCTGACGCTGGATGATGTAAAGGCGTTTTACGCTTCTAACTATACGCCTCAGGGAGCAGAACTGCTGGCGGTTGGCGATATTTCTAAGTCTAAGCTTGAAGATGAGTTGGCGTTTTTAAATGACTGGAGTGGTGAGAATGCACCTCTGTTGAGACCACAAGTAATACCAACGTTAACTAAGCAAAAGATCTACCTGATAGACAAACCACAGGCGCCGCAAAGTGTTGTTCGGCTAGTTAGGGCGGGTTTGCCGTACGATGCCGTTGGTGAGCAATACCTCTCTAGATTAGCGAACTTTAATCTTGCTGGTAACTTTAATAGCCGTATAAACCAGAACCTGAGAGAAGATAAAGGTTATACCTACGGAGCCAGTGGTTATCACGCGAGCAACAGGGAAATTGGCCTTATCGTATTTGATGCGCAGGTGAGAGCGGACTCTACAGTTCCATCGATACAAGAGTTTATCAAAGAGATGGAGAGCTATGCGGATAAAGGCATTACAGACAAGGAGATGAACTTTATGCGCCTTGCTGTTGGACAACAAGATGCACTTAAGTATGAAACTCCATCTAAAAAGGCCCAGCTGTTGCAGAACATATTGGTTTATTCTTTAGATGATGACTATATCGAGCAACGTTACGAGCTACTGGAGAATGTTCAGAAGGAAGAACTGAATGCTATTGCGAGTAAATGGTTCCATCCGGATGACTACCAGATAGTGGTGGTTGGCGATGCAGAATCACTGCTCCCGCAGCTACAAAAGCTGAATATTCCTGTAGAGCAACTTGAAATTCAGAAGTAGTGAACCAATAAATAAGAGAGGCGAAAATGCTTCTCTTATTTTTGATAAGCCCAAACATCGTCATTCCCGCACTAGCCGTGCGCCTTGGCGGGAATCTAATGAAATTAGATAAATGAACTGAGTAGTACCCTGCCTTCGCAGGGATGACGGACTTTATCAATGAGTTAAGAGGCAGAAATACCTCTCTATTTGTATCTATAATTTCTCTTTATATTTGTTGCTGGTAATCTTTTGTCAAAAGAGTAACCTACGCGAAAACTAATTAAAATAAGTGGCCTGTGTTTTGACTAACTTCTCTTCACGACTCAAAAAAGTCGCTAACAATCCAGAAAGTTTCAGAAAATTTGTACGTGGCGTTGAGCGTGAATCTCTACGATACAAAGATGACGGACGGCTGGCACTTACGCCACATCCTGAAGGCTTAGGCTCTGCGCTAACGAATAAGTGGGTCACAACCGATTTCGCAGAATCACTATTAGAATTTATTACACCGGTTTCTAATGATGTCGATGAGCTGGTAGGTCAGCTGTCGGATATTCATCATTTTGCTATCAAGCAGATGGGCAACGAGAAGCTTTGGCCTCTGTCTATGCCTTGTTATGTTGAACAGGAAGATGACGTTACCCTAGCGCAATATGGCTCTTCTAATACTGGGAAGATGAAAACACTTTACCGTCAGGGGCTTAAAAGCCGTTACGGTAGCATGATGCAGATCATTTCGGGTGTTCACTTTAATTTCTCTTTCCCAGAATCTATGTGGGATAGCTTATACGGCGAACAAAGTGAAGCAGAGAGACAACAAACTAAGTCCGATGCGTACTTTAGCCTTATCAGAAACTACTATCACTATGGCTGGTTGATCCCTTATCTGTTTGGTGCATCCCCTGCCTTATGTAGCTCTTTCCTGAAAGATCAAGAGAGTAACTTACCTTTTGAAGAGCTAGGACACACCAAATACCTGCCTTATGCGACATCTCTTCGCTTGAGCGATCTTGGCTATACAAACAGCGCTCAGAGTGAACTTAACATAGGGTACAACAACCTGGAACACTTCCTTGATGGCCTGGATAAAGCGATTAAAACGCCATCAGAAGAGTTTGCGAAGATTGGAATTAAGGTTGATGGTGAGTACCGTCAGCTGAACAGTAACGTACTTCAGATAGAGAACGAGCTATATGCGCCTATCCGGGCGAAACGTGTAGCGCGTCCGGGAGAGAAACCATCTGAAGCTCTGCATCGCGCTGGCGTCGAGTATATTGAAGTTCGCTCTCTGGATGTTAATCCATTCAGCCCTATCGGTATCACAAGAGAGCAGGTTCGATTCCTGGATCTATTCTTGACCTGGTGTCTGATTAAAGATGCCGATACGGTTTGTAGTTCAGAGCTGAGTTGTTGGAAAGACAACTGGAACAAAGTGATCCTTGAGGGCCGCAAGCCAGGTTTGATGCTGAGAGAACTAAAAAATGGCTGTGATGGAAAAGTACTCTCTTTGCATGACTACACTAAGCAGATATTCCGAGACCTGGAAGAGATCGCGTCTGAAATGGATAAAGCGATTGGTGGTACTAAATATGCGGATACCTGTTCAATACTACAGACCTGGATTGATAATCCTGAGCTAACTATTTCCGGTCAGCTTTTAGATAAGACAAAGGAAAGCGGTGGCATTGGTGAATTTGGTAGCCAGCTAGGTGATAAGTACCGACAGGCTCACTTAGCCCAGGAATATAATGTATACTCCGAAGCAATGATGCTTGAAGAAGCAGAAAACTCGCTAGCTGCTCAAAGAGAGATTGAGCAGTCAGATACGGTTAGCTTTGATGATTATCTGGCTGATTATTTTTCGTATCTGAACGATTAACGAAGTTTGACTGAAATAACCTGAATTAAAAAGGTGGAGAAAGGCAATGCCATTACTAGATAGTTTTACCGTTGACCATACACGCATGAATGCTCCAGCGGTACGAGTAGCAAAAACAATGCAGACTCCGAAGGGTGATACGATTACTGTATTTGACCTACGTTTCTGTGCTCCAAACAAAGATATTCTTTCTGAGCGTGGTATTCACACTCTGGAACACCTATATGCAGGTTTTATGCGTGCACACCTGAATGGCAGTGATGTAGAGATTATCGATATATCACCAATGGGCTGTCGTACTGGTTTTTACATGAGCCTAATTGGAACACCATCTGAGCAGAAAGTTGCTGATGCATGGGTAGCTGCAATGGAAGATGTTCTTAAGGTAGAAGACCAGAATAAGATTCCTGAGCTGAACGAATACCAGTGTGGTACTTACGAAATGCACTCTCTGGAAGATGCTAAAGCGATTGCACAGGGTATCCTTGATGCAGGCGTATCTCTTAATAAGAATGATGAACTGGCTCTACCAGAGTCTATGCTGCAAGAGCTAAAAGTAGACTAATCCAGTTCCCGTCTCGCTCCCATGCGGACTAAAACTCCTCGCTTCCACGCGGGAGCGTGGGAACTAGGTGCTGATTATTTCTTACTCCCATCCTGACTGAAACTCCTCGCTCCCATGCTCTGCGTGGGAGTGTATACAGAAGGTTAGTATTACTGGAAAGATATAGTCAGATATGAATTCCCACGCGGGAGCGTGGGAACTAGAGGTAGGTGGTTATTTCTTTTCTGCAGGATATACCTTCACCATACTGATTTTGTTTTCTGTAAACTCGATAATTTCCATCGCATGGTTCTCTATATTAATGCTGAGCTGGCTTTCAGGAATATCCTCTAAATGCTCTAGAATAAGGCCATTGAGTGTTCTTGGCCCGTCCGTTGGCAGATCCCATTTTAGACCTTTATTGATGTCCCGGATATTGGCACTACCTTCGATCATAAAGCTGCCATCGTTTTGCGGAGTGATCTCATCAGACAGGCTCGGTGTTATAGATGTAGTGAACTCACCAACAATCTCTTCCAGAATATCCTCTAGAGTAACAAGACCGATGATGTCACCGTATTCATCAACAATAAGGCCAATACGCTCCTTATTTCTCTGGAACTTGAGCAACTGGACATTGAGAGGGGTTGCTTCTGGAATAAAGTAAACTTCGTCAGCAGCACGCAACAGAGTCTCTTTAGTAAACTCGTTTTTTTCCAGCATCAGACGATAAGACTCACGCAAGCGCAGCATACCAACCACTTCGTCTATCTGATCCCGGTAAAGTACAATCTTACCGTGAGGGGAGTGCGTTAGTTGGCGAACGATCGATTTCCAGTCGTCGTTAATGTCAATTCCTGTTATCTCGTTTCGGGGAACCATAATGTCATTTACGGTGACATTCTCCAGATCCAGAATTGACAACAGCATGTCCTGGTGACGTCTTGGAATAAGTCCACCTGCCTCGTTTACTACTGTTCTTAGCTCTTCTGAGCTCAATGGATCTTCAGCACCATGGTTGGCTTTAACACCGAGTAGGCGTAAAAAACCATTAGTGATTAGGTTAACCAACAGAACAAGAGGTGACAGGATCTTCATCAGAAGTGATAAAACGATGCTGCTGGCGTATGACACTTTTTCTGGGTAGAGAGCCGCAAGAGTTTTTGGAGTTACTTCAGCAAATACCAGGATAACCAGTGTTAACGCACCTGTTGAGATAGCAACACCAACATCACCATAGATTCGCATACCAAGGATGGTAGCGATTGCAGAAGCTAAAATATTGACCAGGTTGTTGCCGATAAGAATAAGACCAATGAGACGGTCTGGACGATTGAGAAGTTTTTCAACTCGTTTAGCACCTTTATGCCCTTTGCCGGACAAGTGCTTAAGTCTGTATCGGTTCAGAGACATCATCCCTGTTTCTGAACCAGAAAAATAACCAGATATAACGATCAGACAAGCTAGCAGGGCGAACAAAATGCCCGTTGATATGTCATCCAAAGTTGGAGTTTCCTTTTAATAATCCTGCTCAATTAATGACCTAATTAATTGAGGCTGTCAAATAGATTTAAGTCGTAGATGGAGGTTAGGAGAGAATAATCTCACTAACAAAGCGGCTGCCAAAATAGGCGAGAGTTAATAAACAGGCACCCGCCATCGCATACCAGGTAACCTTTCTACCACGCCAGCCTTTCTGGTAGTGTCCCCAGAGTAGAACTGAGTAGACGACCCAGGCAACCATGGAAAGGATTGCTTTGTGAGCTTTTCCCTGTGCGAACATATCTTCAAGGAAGATAAAGCCAGAGACTAGAGTCAGGGTTAACAGACCTGTGCCGATAAGAATGATACGGAACAGTTGACGTTCAATTTTCATCAATGGTGGTAGGTTAGGGTTTATCGCCATCGCTTTTTTGGTCTTAAGCTTGTAATCAAGCCAGGCTAGCTGAAGGGCGTATAAGGCACCGATAGTAAGTGTTGCGTATGAAAACAGTGCTAGTGAAATATGTATCAAAAGGCCCGGGTTATTTTCAAAGTGCATCACCATGGTTCCCGGCAGGAACGCCGACGCAAGGATGTTAAGAGCTGAAAAGCTGTAAACTACCGGGAGCAAAAACCATAGCCGCGTTTTAAGCATAGCTATGCTCATTACCAGAGAAATAATAAAGCTTATAACTGAGGCAACGTTAAGAATGCTAAGATTCTGGCCAGTTACGCCCTCAGTATGAATTAAGTCATGAAGTATCCAGGCATGAAAGAACAGCGCAAGCAATGCACTAATAAATACAGTTTTAGTCCTAATTCCTGTCTGGTGCGCCAACCCCGGTACGATCATACCGATGGAAAGGGCGTATAAAATAGCGGCAACAATTGCGATTAAACTGTCCATGCTTTCCGAAATAGTTTCAATTAATTAATAGATTATAACGCGGTTCCTGAAGATGGGCTATGCAGGTTTTTGTGAGAGAGCAAAGAAATCAGCCAATTTAAATGCACATTTTGATTGATCATCCGCCAGTGGGGTATACTCTCTGCAATTATTCGCTGTGCGAAATCGAATTGACCGAAAGAGACAGACATGTTTGAGAATTTAACGGATAGACTATCCAGTACGCTGAAAAATATCAGCGGTAAAGGTCGCCTCACAGAAGACAATATTAAAGAGACGCTACGTGAAGTGCGTATGGCACTTCTTGAAGCGGACGTCGCTCTTCCTGTTGTACGTGACTTTATCAAAAGAGTTAAAGAAAGCGCGGTAGGTATCGAGGTTTCTAAATCTCTGACTCCAGGGCAGGAGTTCATCAAGATCGTTCAGTCGGAACTGGAAGGTGTGATGGGCGAATCCAACGAAGCATTGGATCTGGCTGCACAACCGCCGGCAGTTATTCTGATGGCAGGTCTGCAGGGTGCAGGTAAAACCACCAGTGTTGGTAAGCTTTCTAAACTCCTTAAAGAGCGTGACAAGAAGAAAGTACTTGTCGTGTCTGCCGACGTTTACCGCCCTGCGGCGATCAAACAGCTGGAAACTCTGGCATCGGATATCGGTGTTGAGTTCTTCCCTTCTTCAGCTGACCAAAAGCCAATTGATATCGCTAATGCAGCCATCGATCACGCTAAGAAAAAATTCTTTGATGTACTGATTGTCGATACAGCGGGTCGTCTTGCTATCGATGAGCAGATGATGGGAGAGATTCAGGATCTTCACACTGCGATAAACCCAGTCGAAACCCTGTTTGTTGTCGATGCAATGACAGGTCAGGACGCGGCGAATACAGCGAAAGCATTTGGTGATGCGCTGCCACTTACTGGTGTGATTCTTACCAAAGTCGATGGTGACGCGCGAGGCGGTGCTGCACTGTCTGTTCGCCATATTACAGGTAAGCCAATCAAATTCCTTGGTGTCGGTGAAAAGACCGATGCGCTGGAACCTTTCCACCCTGATCGTGTTGCTTCACGTATTCTTGGTATGGGTGATGTACTTTCTCTTATCGAAGACCTTGAGCGTAACGTTGATAAGAAGAAAGCAGAAAAGCTGGCTAAGAAGTTTAAAGAGAAGAAAGGCTTTGACCTTGAAGACTTCCGTGAGCAACTTGGTCAGATGCAGAACATGGGTGGCATGATGGGCATGATGGATAAACTTCCAGGCATGAACAACCTACCGGCAGATGTAAAAGATAAAGTTGACGACAAGATGTTTAAGCAGATGGAAGCAATCATCAGCTCAATGACAATGAAAGAGCGTCAGCGCCCTGAGATTATCAAAGGCTCACGTAAGAAGCGTATCGCAGCGGGTTCAGGTGTCCAGATCCAGGATGTAAACCGCTTGCTTAAGCAGTTCACTCAGATGCAGAAGATGATGAAGAAGATGCAGAAGGGCGGCATGAAAGGCATGATGCGCAACATGCAAGGCATGATGGGAGGTATGGGCGGTATGGGTGGCCCAGGCGGATTTGGACGTTTCGGACGATAAACCTAAAGCAGTAGCTCGGGGCTCCCCGAACTATAGGTTACAAATGCAACTAAAAAGCACGAATGGTTTGACCTTCGTGCTTTTTTTGTTAGCAGCAGTGCTCGTTCCCACGCTCCTGCGTGGTAATGCATACAACAACTAGAACTAGCCTGCGTAACTTAACTAGAAATGATTTAAGTCCGATATGCATTCCTACGGAGACCGTGGGGAACGAGATACTTTTATTATTTATCACCGCCTATTTTTTATCCCACCCACATCACATTTTGCTTGCAAAACATCCCAAGAAGAGTAAAATTCCGGGGCTTTAAATTGGCACGAGGCCCCAGGAAGCTACTTCTTTGGGGTTTATTTTATTATTGAGAAAGCAAAGAGGACGATATGGTAACCATTCGTTTGGCACGTCACGGCGCTAAGAAGCGTCCATTTTATCAAATCGTAGTTGCAGATAGCCGCTTCGCTGCTACTGGTCGCTACATCGAGAAAGTTGGTTTCTTCAACCCAACTGCTCAAGGTCAGGAAGAAGGTCTACGTCTAGACCTAGACCGCGTTAACCACTGGGTTGGCGAAGGTGCTTCACTATCTGATCGCGTTGCTAAGCTAGTTAAAGACGCTCAAAAAGCGGCTTAATTGGTCAGTAACCGAATTATGTCGAAAGAAGGAAAAGAGACGATGAGCGAGCAAAACGAAAAAATGGTAGTCGGCAAGTTTGGCGCTACTTATGGTATTCGTGGTTGGCTTAAAGTTATTTCTTTCACAGACGACGCTGAAAGTATTTTTGATTACAGCCCATGGTTTATTAACCAGAAAGGGCAGTGGGTTGAATATAAAGTAGAGAGCTGGAAGCGCCACAACAAAGGTTGGGTAGCTAAGCTTGAAGGACTGGATGTGCGTGAGGAAGCTCACCTACTGACAAACTTCGAAATCTCTATCAACCCAGATTCATTACCAGAGCTGTCAGAAGATGAGTTCTACTGGCGCGAATTGTTTGGTATGCAAGTGGTAACAACCAAAGGTTACGATCTTGGTACTGTTACCGATATGCTTGAAACCGGTTCAAACGATGTTTTGGTTGTGAAGGCGAATCTTAAAGATGCTTTTGGTCAAAAGGAACGTTTAATTCCGTTCCTTGAAGAGCAGGTGATCAAGAATATTGATCGCGAAGCTCAACGGATCGAAGTTGACTGGGATCCTGGATTTTAACTCCGCAGTGGAGCGTTAGAACGATGTGGGTTGGCGTAATAAGCCTATTTCCTGAAATGTTCCGTTCAATCACTGAATTTGGAGTTACAGGTCAAGCGGTTAAAAAAGGTCTTTTGTCAGTAGAGACATGGAATCCTCGAGATTTCACTCATGACAAACATCGAACAGTCGATGACAGACCTTACGGTGGCGGTCCTGGTATGTTAATGATGGTACAGCCTTTGCGCGATGCTATTCATACTGCCAAGAAAGCTTCACCGGGAAAGACGAAGGTAATCTATCTTTCTCCTCAAGGTCGCAAGCTCGACCAGAAAGGGGTGGAAGAACTGGCAACAAATGAGAACATGCTTCTGATTTGTGGTCGTTACGAAGGGATAGATGAACGCATCATACAATCTGAGGTTGACGAAGAGTGGTCAATTGGGGATTTTGTGATGACGGGTGGCGAACTGCCAGCCATGACGTTAATTGATTCAGTATCAAGGTTTATACCGGGCGTACTTGGAGATTTTGCGTCAGCAGAGGAAGACTCTTTTGCAAATGGCTTGTTAGATTGTCCACACTATACCCGTCCTGAAGTGCTGGATGGAGAAGAAGTACCAGGTGTACTGAAATCCGGAAACCACAAGGACATTCGTCGCTGGCGACTAAAACAGTCGTTAGGCCGTACTTGGCTGAGAAGACCAGAGCTCCTGGAAAACCTAGCTCTGACTGACGAACAGGAACAATTACTGGCTGAGTTCATTAAAGAACATAAAGTTAAGTAACCTATTTATATTAGTATCAGTTTATTCTAGGAAATTTAAAAATGAGTAACATCATCAAAGCTCTTGAAGAAGAGCAACTGAAATCAGACCTTCCAAAGTTCGCACCAGGTGACACTGTTGTTGTTCAGGTTAAGGTAAAAGAAGGTGATCGTGAGCGTCTACAGGCTTTTGAAGGCGTTGTAATCGCTGTACGTAACCGTGGTCTACATTCTGCGTTCACTGTTCGTAAAATCTCGAACGGTGAAGGTGTTGAACGTACGTTCCAAACTCACTCTCCAATGGTTGATAGCATCGAAGTTAAACGCCGTGGTGCAGTACGTCGTGCCAAGTTGTACTACCTACGTGAGCGTTCTGGTAAGTCGGCTCGTATCAAAGAGAAGCTTGCTAAGAAGTAATGCTAAACCAGCATTTCTCATAAAGAAGAAGGGGTTCCGGTTGGAGCCCCTTTTTTTGTCTTTGATTTTAAGCTGGTTATTTTTCACAATAGCCGCTTTGTCGGTGCTCATTTACTATCGTAAACTCCGCGCCTCCTCATTGCTCTTGCAAAAAATCTCTGCGCTTAATTCTCAAAGTTTATTCTAAGCATTCATTTCCACAGGTAGCATGGGAACTAGAAAAGTTTGTTTTAGTTGCGGGACTAGCAAAATCGTCATTCCTGCGAAGGCAGGAATCTGGTTTCAAAGTTGAATAGATCCCTGCCTTCGCAGGGATGACGTGACTAGTGTATATCTGTGTACGCTCCCGCGTGGTAATGCATACAAGAGCTACTATTTTACGAGATGGGTTAGTGATATGTGATTGATTAGTGGGGTATTAATTCCCACAGGGACCGTGGGAACTAGAAGTAGTCTGTGCGATGTAGAAGTATTGGGCAAGGCTACTGTAACCTGTAACCTGTAACCTTAGTAAGTATCCTCAGACCAGCCGTCTGAGTCGGACATATCCGGAGCGCCTGGAATAGAATTCTCTTCATCAGCCCAGTCGCCGAAATCTATCATCTGGCATTTCTTGCTGCAGAAAGGGCGGAACTTGCTCTCTTCAGTCCACTCAACTTCGCTCTGACAGGTTGGGCATTTTACTACTGTAACTTTAGGCATATCCGCTTCCTTACTTCTTCTTTGCTACTTTCTTTTTCGCTTTTGCGCCAGCTTTTTTCTTGTCAGCTGCTTTTGCTTTTTCTTCTTCTTAAATACTGGTTTTTTGTGTTTAGGACGCATGCCCTCAACAAAACGCTCTTTGATATCTTCTTTAGTATAACGGGCAATTCTGTCCATCATTGGCTGATCGTGAGCTTCTACAATAGAAAGTGCGCTGCCTTTTTTACCAGCACGAGCAGTACGGCCAATACGGTGCAGATAGACATCAGCAGTGCGAGGCAGGTCGAAGTTGATCACGTGAGAAACGTCCGGCAAGTCGATACCACGAGCGGCTACGTCGGTTGCTAAAAGCACGTTTACTTCTCCATCGCGGAAGCGACGAATAGCGTTGTTACGTCTGTCTTGTGGCATTTCACCCTGAATCCAGCTACATGGGATCTGAGCACTTTCCAGTTGAGCTCTCAGATCTGCCAGACGCTCACGAGTTTTCAGGAAAATAATTGAACGTTCAGCTTGTTCAGTAACGATATGCTTTAGAAGCTCTAGCTTATGCTCCATGCTGTCTGCACGGTGATACCATTGAGTGATTTTTTTGCGTTCTCGACGTGAAGGTTGAGCATCAATCTCTGCTGGCTCTTTTAATAGATCCGCTGTAAAGCCTTCAACACCGCGTCCTTCAAGCGTGGCTGAGAAAAGAAGAGTCTGTTTACGCCAGCGACATTCTGCAGAAAGGCGATCGACAACCGGGCCAAAGCCCATATCCAGCATGCGGTCTGCTTCATCAAGAATTAGCCATTCAATTGCGCGGCAATCAAAGCGTTCTGCTTCGATATACTCCATCAGGCGACCAGGTGTTGCTACTACGATATCCTGAGTCTTTGCTAGAATATCTGCGTGTTCCTGATACTGTACGCCACCAGTGATGGTGAATACTTTAAGACTTGTGTTCTTCGCCAGAGCCTGTGCCTGCTCAGAAACCTGCATTGCAAGTTCACGAGTTGGTGTAAGGATTAATACACGAGCAGGGCCGGCTTTACGGCGTGGAAAGTCTAATAGATATTGTAGAGCAGGCAGTACAAATGCTGCGGTTTTACCTGTACCGGTTGGCGCAGATGCCAGAATATCCCGGCCATCTAGTGCTTGTGGAATTGCCTCCGCCTGGACTTGAGTAGGACGATCAAAACCAATATCTTTGATGGCATCCAGCAGTTCAATATCCAATTCCAGTTCTGCAAAATTTCTGATCACTATAAGATCTCCGCAAGCATTTAGTTAATATGGGGGGATAACGAACTCTTCGCTATCTCAAACAGACCGCGCATTATAAAGGATCTTCACCAATACTACATCTTTAAATAGAACGACTTTGTCAGTTCAACAAATGAATCTGTATACCCTTCTGAATTTCTTATTGTTATCTCTGTTTCTGATAAGGGTCGTTTGGTTGGAGATAGTTCGATAAGCATTCTATTGGTTTCTTTGGTTTCAGTTGATTTAACCGCGCAAAGAGATGTGAGATACCAGCCCTGCTTCTTCGCCACTTCAATGAACTGCTCTCCCTCAGTGACAGGAAGTATAAAGCTTGCGTTTCCGGTAACCGTAAGCAGTTCAAGACACTTAGTCAGCAATTTCTGATGATCGAGGCTATCTGCGTGTCTGGCGGTTGCTCTCTGCTGGTTTTGCGATTGTTCACCAGATAAAAAATAGGGTGGGTTACACACTATGCAGTCGAATTTTTTGCCTGGGGAGAACTCAAGAATATTTTGGTGTAGCAACTCGATTCTGTCTGACCAATGGCTTGCTTCAAAATTGATGTTTGCTGCTTTGACTGCTCCGGCATCGATTTCAATAGCGGTGATCATAGATGCAGGAAACCGTTGAGCGCACATAAGGGAAAGTAAACCTGTACCGGTACCAATATCCAACACATGGCTTTTTTCTTGGGGGCAATGGAACCACGCCCCAAGTAAAACCCCATCAGTGCTTACTGGCATTCCAGATAAACCTCCGTAAATTGAGAATTTTTTGAATTTAAAATTTTTTGTTCTTTCTGTCTGTTTTTGCATGATGTTCTGTAATTAATGAAAAACCGAGTGCATGTTCTTGGTTTATTGTTGGAATATTGAGATTTTATTCTGGTGAATTATGTTTGCTTGATATTGATGGTGTAATTCTTTATTCCAGATAAAATTCCATATATGGTTATATATTCGAGCTATTTGTGGTTTTTATAGTTATATATTTCAAATTTTCACTGTCTATTGATAATTAGTTAGAATTTATACATGATCCCTTACCCTGAATTGGTCATATATTCCAATGCTTGAATAAATGACAATATTTTATATAAGGGTAACAAATGAAACAAAGCCTTAAATTTTTTGATGTAATTGCTGTCGGCTTTATGCTGTTTGCCTTTTTCCTTGGCGCGGGAAATATCATTTTTCCACCGCTAGCAGGCCAATTAGCTGGCGATAATGTGCTACCAGCAATGTTTGGTTTTCTGTTTACTGCGGTAGGTCTTCCTCTGGTTACCATTATTGCTATTGCAGTTGCAGGGGGAACCTGGCAACAGTTGACAAAAGATCTGCCCAAGCAAGCCGCAACGCTAATTGCTGTTCTAATCTTTATTATTATAGGTCCTGCTTTTGCAGCTCCGAGAACGGGTCTAGTTGCTTATGAAATGGCGATTAAACCTTTTCTTTCTGAAGCAGGTCAGTTTGATCTTGCTATATTTTCGGTGTTGTTCTTCTCGGTTGCAATGTACTTTGCCTGGTCACAGGGAAAACTGATCGACATTATTGGTAAAGTGCTTACTCCAGCATTGTTCGTCGGGTTAGTTGTTCTTGCTGTATCTGTGTTTGTAAACCCGCAAGGCGACATTCTGGCAGCTCAGGGAGAATATCAATCGCAACCACTGACAAAAGGCTTTCTTGAAGGCTATAACACTATGGATACGTTTGGTGCCTTGATGTTCGGTATGCTTATCGTAGACGTATTGCGCAAGAAAGGAATTACTGAACAGAAAGCAATGACTAAGTATTTGACTATGGCTGCGATCATTGCGGCATCTGGCCTAGCATTTGTTTATATTTCACTGTTTTATCTTGGTGCAACCAGCACAGAAGTTGCAATGAATGCAGACAATGGTGGTGTGGTTCTGAGCCAGTATGTCCAGGCTCTATTTGGACCATCCGGACAGCTTGTTCTTTCGGTTATTGTGCTTTTAGCATGTCTGACAACAGCGATTGGGTTGGTTTCCGCATGTTCAGATTACTTTAGTTCTCTGACGCCAGTGCCATACAAAACATGGGTTGTCATTAATGGAGTTGCTTGTGCAACAGTAGCAAATGTAGGTCTGTCTCAACTAATTGCTTTTTCGGTACCAGTATTATTTGCACTTTACCCTGTCGCGATAGCACTCGTGACGCTGACATTTTTAGAAATCGCCTTCCAAATGCTCAGCTAGCTTACCGTGTAGTTCTAGGTGTTTCACTGTTGTTTGCGTTAATTGATGCAGCAAAAATTGTAGGTATTAATGTGGCAGCTTTTGATGTGTTGCCTCTGTTTAGCTATGGCATGGGGTGGTTGCTACCAACGGCACTTACACTAATTGCTATGTTTTTTGTGCCAAGTCGTGCACGGAGCCTTACTCAGAAGGCTGCATAATAGATTGGTACGCACCGATACAGTAAGCCCGACTCTATGTCGGGCTTTGTTTTAGATGCTGCTTGAATACTCTGTTAGGATCTGTTCACACCAGATAGCGATTCTTTCATCACTCAACTCATATTGGGAATCCTCATCCAGAGCTAAGCCAACAAATTTAGAGTCATTCTCAATAAGAGCTTTGGATGCCTCAAACTCGTAGCCTTCGTTTGGCCAGTAACCTATAAACCTGGCACCAGTTGGTTTCAACTCATCGTGAAGCATGCCCATGGCATCTAAATACCATTCACCATAGCCTTCCTGATCGCCAAGACCAAACAAGGCAACAAACTTACCATTTAGCGAAACCTTGCCAACCTCTGGCCAGATATCATTCCAGTCTTCCTGTATTTCACCGAAGTCCCAGGTTGAGATACCAAGTATCAGGAACTCATACTCTTCCATTTTAGATAGTGGCGTATCTTTAACATTATAGATATCAACCAGTTCTTCTCCGATGATAGCGCGAATTTTTTCCGCAGCCATTTCGGTATAGCAGGTAGTAGAACCGTAGAAAAGTCCGATTTTCATAGAATTGGGCTTGTTATTTCAAAGGGTGATAGTCAGGATTTTACCGATAATTTAGGTGTTAACAAGTGAGATTAGCTAGTATTTTAGGCTCCTCTGACATACTCTTGCCATTGGGGATGTCATACTCCAATACTGATAATATCTAAGAACATAAAATAAAATACATGCTAAATAGTCAGGTGCTGGTGGAGCAATTTCTGGATTCCATGCTTCTTGAAAACGGCCTCTCAGAGAATACATTATCTTCATACCGCAATGATCTGAATAAACTGTTGCAATGGATGAAAGACAAAGAATACACCCTTCATTCAATAAGTGCTGAGAACCTGCAGGATTATCAAGCCTGGTTGCTGGATAAGAAGTATAAGCAGACGTCCAGAGCGAGAATGCTTTCTGCAATTCGAAGGTTGTTCCAGTATATGAACCGTGAACAGGTGCGAGAAGATGATCCTAGTGCGCGATTGATATCGCCTAAGTTGCCAAAAAGGTTACCCAAAGATTTATCGGAGGCTCAGGTTGAAGCCTTGTTAGATGCTCCGGATCTGAATAATCCCATAGAGCTTCGTGATAAGGCGATGCTTGAGCTGCTCTATGCTACAGGACTTCGCGTTACCGAACTGGTTAGCCTTACCATGGAAAATCTGAGCCTAAGGCAGGGTGTTGTAAGGATCATAGGCAAGGGAGACAAAGAGCGACTGGTTCCTATGGGAGAAAACGCCGTCGATTGGGTTGAAACTTTTATTCAAAAAGGTCGGTCTGAATTGATGGGGGAAAAAACCTCGGATGTCGTTTTTCCAAGTAGCAGGGCAAAGCAGATGACTAGACAAACGTTCTGGCATCGAATTAAACATTATGCAGTGATTGCTGGAATTGATGCAGATTCACTTTCTCCTCACGTTTTGAGGCACGCTTTTGCGACACATCTATTGAATCACGGAGCAGATCTCAGAGTTGTCCAGATGTTGTTAGGGCATAGTGACTTATCAACAACCCAAATTTATACTCACGTAGCTAAGGAAAGGCTGAAGCAAATCCACAAAGAGCATCACCCCCGAGCTTAATACAAAATTATAAGGTGAATTTCATGAGCGTTTTACGCCGATTATTATTTGTTGTTTCTCCGTTTTTAGTTGTTGCTTGCACTGAAGCAGAGGAACCAAACATTGCCCAAGGTTCTGAAACTGAACAAGTAGTCGAAGTTGTATCTGCAGCTATTCCCGGAGTTGATGAAGAATCAATCAAGAAACACTTCGAAGGCGTGGGTGTTGAAGTTAAAAGTATTGAAGAGACTGCGATTGCTGGGCTCGTTCAGGTCTCAACAACCGGTGGTGTCGTTTATGCGGATCCTAAAGGTGAACATTTTATTTCCGGTACATTCTTCTCGTTTGATGAAAATGGTCGCCCGGTAGATGTGTTGGCCGAGAAACAGGCTCCGTTGAACGCTGCTAAGATTGAGAAGTTTGCAGACGATATGATTGTTTATAAGGCTGAAGATGAAAAGTATGTTGTAACTGTCTTTACCGATACCACCTGCACATATTGTGTAAGACTGCACAGCCAGATCCAGGGCTACAATGATCTAGGCATTACGGTTCGCTATCTGGCATACCCACGTCAGGGACCAAATGGGAGTGTTGCAGAGCAGATGGCAAAGATCTGGTGTTCAGCAGACCCAGCAAAAGAGATGCATTCAGTGAAGCTTGAAAACAAGTTTGCAACTGAGGTTGAGGATTACGCTCAATGCCAGCAGAAAATTTCTGACCAGTATTATCTGGGTCAGCAGTTAGGCATTACTGGTACACCTGCGATCTTCCTTCCAGACGGTAAGTTAGTGGCAGGTTATATGCCACCTGCTGGTTTATATCAACGCTTAAACCAGATGTAATCTGGGTTACAGGTTACAGGTTACAGGTTACAGGGTTCCCGCTATTGTGGAGCCCTGATTTATTTAATAGTTCAAAATTGCCGATCATATGATAGAAATTACTCGCCGTAGCGAAGTGGATTTATCCCTTCTTTCCGACTCAATCCCGCCGTTACTAAAGCGTATCTATATTAGTCGCGGCATTACTTCTGCCGAGCAACTCGACAAATCCGCTCGAGGGCTTATTTCTTATCAGAAGCTGAATGGAATACAGAAAGCTGTGGAGTTACTACTTCACTCTATCGAGAACGATAAGCGAATCATCGTCGTAGGAGATTTTGACGCCGATGGAGCGACGAGTTCTGCTCTTTCAGTGGTTGCTTTGCGTAGTCTGGGATGTAAGAGCGTTGACTATCTGGTGCCAAATCGTTTTGAAGATGGCTACGGGCTGAGTCCGGAGGTGGTCGATCAGGCTATCGAGTATCAGGCTGACGTGATCATGACGGTTGATAACGGAGTTTCTTCTATTGAAGGTGTTCGTTATGCCAAGTCTAAAGGAATTCAGGTCATAGTTACCGACCATCACCTTCCGGGGCTGAGCTTCCCGATGCTGATGCTATGGTCAACCCGAACCTTGAAGAGTGTCATTTCCCATCCAAATCTCTGGCGGGTGTCGGTGTTGCTTTTTATCTGATGATGGCGCTTCGGGCACATATGCGTGCTCTTAACTGGTTCCAAAACAACGGCGTTCAGGAACCAAATCTGGCAGAGCTGTTGGATTTGGTCGCTCTGGGTACGGTTGCGGATGTGGTCCCCCTTGATGAGAACAACCGCATCCTTGTTCATCAGGGACTACAAAGAATCCGCGCCGGCAAAGGCAGACCCGGTATTCAGGCATTGATTGAAGTCGCTAAACGAGACGCAAGGCGCTTAGTTGCTGCTGATTTTGGCTTCGCGCTGGGGCCACGAATTAATGCAGCGGGTCGTTTAGATGATATGTCTTTCGGTGTTGAACTACTGATGAGCAACAACATCCATGCTGCCCGCAGAATGGCCAATGAACTGGATGGTCTGAACCAGACCAGAAAAGAGATCGAAGAGGGCATGAAGCAGGAGGCGATGGCGTTCTGTGAAAGGCTTCAGTTTGGTGAAGGAAGCGAATTACCTCACGGGCTTGCACTATTCCAGCGTGACTGGCATCAGGGGGTTATCGGTATTTTGGCATCGAGGATCAAAGAGCAGTTTCATCGTCCGGTGATTGCATTTGCTGATGGTGGTGATGGCTATATCAAAGGATCATGCCGTTCGATTCCGGGGCTGCATATGAGAGATACTCTGGATCTGATCGATAAGCAGCATCCGGGGATGATCCTCAAGTTTGGCGGTCACGCCATGGCTGCAGGCTTAACCATCAAGGAAGAGAGCTTTAATCAGTTTGCATCTACGTTTGATCAGGCGGTGCGTAAAGAGCTTGATGAAACCGCGCTAAAAGGAGTTATTCTTTCAGACGGTGAACTTCAGCCTGAAGAGTTCTCAATGGCAACAGCTGAACAGATCAGAAGTGGTGGCCCATGGGGGCAAAATTTCCCGGAGCCGGTATTTGATGGTGAATTTAAGGTTCTGCATCAGAAACTGGTTGGGGAAAAGCACCTGAAATTGATGGTTGAGCCGCTGTTTAAAGGCTATCCGACCAATCTTACTTTAGATGCTATCGCCTTCAATGTTGACTTACGCCGTTGGCCTGATGCTTCAGTAAAAACAGTAACCCTCGCTTACCGACTGGATATTAACGAATTCCGTGGCAATCAATCACTTCAGCTGATGGTTGAGCATATCGAAGCGAAGTAGCTTTCTATTTCTGTTTAAGTCTTTACTTGCGGGAAAGCTCAGGCTTTTCCGTAGAAAAATTCCTGTATCTTCGTCACATTTTTGAGTAGAATTCTCCGGTTAAATTCTACTCATAAATACAGACTCAAAATGTTTGAAATCAATCCAATTAAAAACCGCCTGCAGGACGTGACTGAACGTACGAATGTCCTTAGGGGGTATCTTTGACTATGACGCTAAGAAAGAGCGTCTTGAAGAAGTAAATGCCGAACTAGAACAACCGGATGTGTGGAACGAACCTGAGCGTGCACAGGCGCTGGGTAAAGAGCGTTCTTCACTGGAAGCAGTTGTAGAGACTATCGATCAACTTGATCAGGGTGTCGACGACGTTGACGGCCTGCTAGAGCTTGCTGTAGAAGCTGAAGATCAGGAAACCTTCGATGAGATTGAACCGGAACTCGCTGAGCTTGAAGCTAAGCTAGAGAAGTTGGAATTCCGTCGTATGTTCTCTGGAGATCATGATTCATCTGATTGCTATATCGATTTGCAGTCGGGCTCAGGTGGCACCGAAGCTCAGGACTGGACTTCAATGATGCTACGTATGTACTTGCGTTGGGCTGAAGCGAAAGGCTTTAAAGCTGAAGTGATCGAAGTTTCAGAAGGTGATGTTGCTGGTCTTAAGTCTGCCACAGTTCGAATCGCAGGTGAGTATGCTTATGGTTGGCTACGTACTGAGACAGGTGTACACCGTCTGGTTCGTAAGTCTCCGTTCGATTCTGGCGGTCGTCGTCATACGTCATTTGCTTCTGCATTTATCTATCCAGAGATTGATGACAACATTGCGATTGATATTAACCCGGCCGATCTACGTATCGACGTATACCGTGCATCGGGTGCTGGTGGTCAGCACGTAAACACCACCGAATCTGCGGTACGTATTACTCACTTGCCAACTAACACCGTTGTACAGTGTCAGAATGACCGCTCTCAGCATAAGAACAAAGATCAGGCGATGAAACAGTTGAAAGCAAAACTGTTTGAGCTTGAACTCCAAAAGCAAAATGCTGAAAAACAAGCAAACGAAGATGCTAAATCTGATATCGGCTGGGGTAGCCAGATCCGTTCTTACGTATTGGATGATTCACGCATCAAAGATTTACGCACCGGCATTGAGAACCGTAACACACAAGCGGTACTTGACGGTGACCTGGACAAATTTATCGAAGCTAGCCTGAAATCAGGCTTATAAGCGCACTTTAAGGGTATAAAACAATGACTGAACAGGTTCAACAGCCAGAACTAAACGAACAGGAAGAGAACAAGCTGATTGCTGAGCGTCGCGCTAAACTGGATCATATCCGTAAGAGCTGCAAGGCAAATGGTCACCCTAATGATTTTCGCCGTGACAGCCTAGCTGGCGATCTTCAGGCGCAGTTCGGTGAAAAAACCAAAGAAGAGCTGGAAGAGCTAAACAAAACTGTTGCTATCGCTGGTCGTGTAATGGCGAAGCGTGGTCCATTCCTTGTTATTCAGGAAACTTCTGGCCGTATACAGGCTTACGCTGCTAAGCCTGTACAGAAAGAACTTAAAGAAAAGTATCAGGGCCTTGATATCGGTGACATCATCGGTGTTAAAGGTGCACTGCACAAGTCTGGTAAAGGTGATCTTTACGTAAACATGGAAGAGTACGAACTGCTGACAAAAGCACTTCGTCCACTACCTGAGAAATTCCACGGTCTGACTGACCAGGAAATGCGTTACCGTCAGCGTTATGTTGACCTGATTGTAAACGAAGATTCTCGCACAGCGTTTATCATTCGCTCTAAGCTGGTTTCTGCTATCCGTAACTTTATGAGCTCTAAGCAGTTCCTGGAAGTTGAAACACCAATGATGCACGTTATCCCTGGTGGTGCAACGGCTCGTCCGTTTATCACTCACCACAACGCGCTGGATATCGACATGTACCTACGTGTTGCTCCAGAGCTATACCTGAAGCGTCTGACGGTTGGTGGATTTGATCGCGTATTCGAAATCAACCGTAACTTCCGTAATGAAGGTCTTTCTCCGCGTCATAACCCTGAATTCACTATGATGGAATTCTACATGGCGTACGCAGACTACCGTGACCTGATGGATCTTACTGAAGAGATGCTAAGCACGGTGGCTCAGGAAGTACTTGGTTCAACAGCTATGCCTTATGGTGAAGAGACTGTTGAGTTTGGTGGTACTTATGCACGCATGAGCATGTTCGAAGCTATCAAACACTACAATCCGGATCACGCTGAAATTCAGGCTCTGACAGAAGAAGATCTTCAGGACCGTGAGAAGATGGTTGCTATCGCTAAGTCTGTTCACGTAGAAGTAGAAAGCTTCTGGACATGTGGTCAGCTTCTTGAAGAAATCTTCGGCGAAACAGCTGAGCCTCAGCTAATTCAGCCAACGTTCATCACTGGCTACCCGGCGGATATTTCTCCTCTGGCTCGCCGTAACGATGAAAACCCGTTCTTTACAGATCGTTTTGAATTCTTTATCGGTGGTCGTGAAGTGGCTAACGGCTTCTCTGAGCTTAACGATGCAGAAGATCAGGACGCACGCTTTAAGGCGCAGGTTGCAGCGAAAGATGCTGGTGATGATGAAGCGATGTACTATGATGCAGACTATATCACTGCTCTGGAGCACGGTCTTCCGCCAACAGCTGGTCAGGGTATCGGTATCGATCGTCTGGCGATGCTGTTTACTAACACTCACACTATTCGTGATGTTATCCTGTTCCCGGCGATGCGCCCACAGGGTTAATATATAACAGTCAGATTACATCTCGCTCCCATGCTTCTGCGTGGGAGTGAATATCAGACTTAAAGTTGTAAGCCAAAGTATCGATCTTTGGCTTATTTTTTATCTATCCCTACTACTCGCTTGTATCTGACCTCCCGTTAGCTGACAGCAGACAGCGCTATATGCTATAAATGTCGACCAGATGAAATGAAGAGAACTTTGCAGTGCGCTTATTCAGCTTAGGGCTATTTTTGCTCCTTTCCTTCCTGGTTTACTCCCTTGTCTGGGGTAAAAATGGTGTCCTGGATTACCTGGACGTATCAAGTGAAATTGAAGTTCAAAAGACAGTTAACGCAGGGCTTCAGGAGCGTAATGATGAGATGTTTGCCGAAATCGATGATCTAAGACAAGGGTTGGATGCAATCGAAGAGCGTGCGCGTCATCAGCTCGGTATGGTTAAAGAAGGGGAAACCTTCTACCGAATCGTTGGCGATACATCGAGTAAAAACTAAATAGATGAAGCTTGTGACAAATAATAAATATTACGCCGTTGTACCAGCTGCTGGTGTAGGAAGCCGAATGAAAGCCAACCTACCTAAGCAATATCTGAAACTGCACGGAAAAACCATTCTGGAACATACGATAGATAAATTGTTGTCTCATCCGGAAATCACTTCGGTGGTGGTAGCGGTTAGCTCAACGGATCCTTATTTTTCAGAGCTTCCGATTGCTCAGGATCCAAGAGTAATAAGAGTGGATGGTGGAGAAGAAAGAGCGGATTCAGTGCTTTCGGCTTTACGTTATCTGTCTGAGAATGTAGACAACCAGAATGATTGGGTGCTAGTGCACGATGCGGCAAGGCCATGTGTTGCTCTGGACGATATCAATCAGTTGATAGACGTGGTTTCGAAACACCCTGTTGGTGGAATTCTTGCTGCGCCAGTCAGAGATACCATGAAGCGTGGAAATGACGAACAGGATATTGATTCAACGGTAGACCGAAACAATCTTTGGCACGCGTTAACCCCACAGATGTTTAAAATTAAAGAGCTTAGAGATGCACTGGAACAGGCTCTAGATGCAAATGTCGTAATTACTGATGAAGCCTCAGCAATGGAGTCCATTGGCCTAGCGCCAAAGCTGGTTGCCGGGCGAACTGACAATCTAAAAGTAACTCAGCCGGAAGATCTTGCTCTGGCAGAGTTCTATCTGAGCAGAGAGAAATAAACATGATAAGAATTGGTCATGGTTTTGATGTACATAAGTTTGGCGGCGAAGGGCCGGTAATTATCGGTGGTGTTTCTGTTCCTTACGAACAGGGATTAATCGCGCACTCTGATGGAGATGTGGCTCTGCACGCGTTAACGGATGCCTTGCTTGGCGCTATTGCCGAAGGTGATATCGGCAGACACTTTCCTGATACAGATGAAAAATGGAAAGGTGCAGATAGTCGAATGCTAATGCGCGAAGTGTACAGGCTGGTTCAAGAAAAAGGTTATCAGGTAGGAAACCTGGATGTGACCATAATAGCCCAGGCTCCAAAGATGCTGCCATATATCCAAAGTATGCGCGAAGCGATTGCTACTGATTTAGATACGGATATTTCCAATGTCAACGTCAAAGCAACAACAACTGAAAAATTGGGTTTCACAGGCCGCAAAGAAGGTATTGCCTGTGAAGCCGTTGTTCTACTAACGAAGAAATAATTAATGACTGATATTCTGTCTGATTTGGCTTACTTACACGGAAAGCCAGATATTAAAGCGGCCATTAAAGCGGCTCCAGAACACTTTATTGTAAAAGAAGTTCTTGGTTTTGACTTCACTGGTTCAGGTGAACACCTGATGGTGAGAATTCGCAAGAGTGGTGAGAACACGACTTTTGTAGCCAATGAAATTGCTAAGGTATGCCGCATTAAGTCCAAGGATGTTAGCTGGGCTGGCCTTAAAGATCGCCACGCTATCACTGAGCAGTGGCTGAGCATTCACCTTCCTAAAGGGGATGCGCCCGATTTCTCAGCGTTTGAAAAGCAGTACCCAAATATCCAGATTCTTGAAACAACTCGCCACAACAAGAAGCTCAGGCCCGGCGATCTTTCAGGAAATGATTTTGAGCTAGTGCTTTCTGAAGTGTCTGATGTTGATTCCGCTGAAAAGAGAATCAAACAAATCATGGAGTCAGGGGTGCCTAACTACTTTGGTGCTCAGCGCTTTGGCCGTGAAGGGAATAACCTGATCGAAGCAAGGCGTTGGGGCAGAGATAATGTCAGAACCCGCAACCAGAACAAGCGCAGTATGATGCTTTCTACCGCACGCTCCTGGATATTTAACCACATTGTGTCTGACAGAATTGAACAGAATCTGTTTGATAAGCTGATTGAAGGAGATATTGTTGTCGTGGATGGCAGTGAAAAGCAGGTAATTGAATCTGATATCGCTAGCTTGATGCCGTCGTTACAAAATGGTGAAGTGGTGTTGACTGCCGCTCTGGCTGGGGACAATGAACTACCGACTCAATCAAATGCAAAAACGATAGAACAGAAGGTTGTGGATGCAGAACCCGACCTGATGGCGTTGATTCGTGGTAACCGTATGCGTCATGACAGACGTGAGGTAGTGCTGAAGCCTGATAATCTCAATTATGTAATTGACGAAAATAATATTAAACTACAGTTCTCACTCTCATCAGGCAGTTTTGCAACGTCGATAGTTCGTGAAATTGCTGACGCGATTGAAGCAGAAAGAGATTATTCAAACTAAAGCTTTCGGCTTATCGGGCTTGAAAGGACACGAGTCCAAGAGTGATGATGGCCAAAATGGAAACAGATTAATGAAGATATTACTAAGTAATGATGATGGTGTTCATGCTGAAGGGCTAAAAGCTCTGGCTGATTCGTTATCTGATTTGGCTGAAGTTATCATTGTTGCACCAGACAGAAACCGTTCCGGTGCATCTAACTCGCTAACACTAGAAAGTCCGCTTCGCGTTAAGCAACTCGATGATAATGTCTATTCCGTTCAGGGAACGCCGACAGATTGTGTTCATTTTGCATTAAATGAGCTGATGAAGGACGATTATCCGGATCTTGTTCTTGCTGGTATCAACCACGGGGCAAATCTGGGCGATGATGTGCTTTATTCTGGTACGGTTGCTGCTGCAATGGAAGGACACTTTTTGGGAGTGCAGTCCGTTGCATTTTCATTAGTTGGTAATCAGAACTTTGGTACAGCAGGAAGAGTCGTCCGTGATATCGTTGAACAGCATATAAAATCACCGATTCCTACTAATCGTCTTATTAATGTTAATATTCCTGATGTTCCATATGAAAGCTTAAAAGGAACTCAGGTGACGAGACTAGGCGCGCGTCATCATGCTGAGAACATGATTAAGCAAAAAGATCCAAGAGGTCATGAGGTGTATTGGTTAGGTCCCCCAGGTAAAGAGCAGGATGCTGGTGAGGGTACTGACTTTTATGCAATTGAGCATAATATGGTTTCTATCACACCGATGCAGGTCGATCTTACCGCTCATGAATCATTGGGCAGTATGAGTAATTGGTTAAAAGGTTAATATTCATGAATAACGTTCAGGTGAACAGCCTGATTGATTTTTTATCTTCCAGTGGCATACAGGACTCACGTGTTCTGGACGCGATTCGCAGAGTGCCGAGGGAACGATTTGTTTCAGAAGCGATGATGCATCAGGCATATGATAATAATGCATTGCCTATCGCTCATGGTCAGACAATTTCACAGCCATATATTGTGGCTAAGATGACTGAGCTTCTGGAGCTAAAATCCGACAGCAAGGTGTTGGAGATTGGGACTGGCTCTGGTTACCAGACGGCGGTTCTCGCACAATTGGTGGACAAGGTTTTCTCTATGGAGCGAATAAAAGCGCTGCAATGGGAAGCGAAAAGACGACTGAAGCAGTTAGATATCTATAACGTATCTACCAAGCATGCAGATGGGTGGCTTGGGTGGCCGGGTAATGCGCCTTTTGATGCGATCTTAGTTACGGCTGCAGCTTCGGAAGTACCATCCGCTCTTCTTGAACAGCTTGCTGAAGGTGGACGCCTTATTGTGCCTGTTGGTGGTGAAGAGCAGCAATTATTGAAAATAGTAAAAAATGGTGAAGAGTACCTGTCTAGTATTGTCGAGCAGGTACGCTTTGTTCCTTTAGTAGCGGGTGAGTTAGCGTAATTGGATGACTGCTTCGAAGAAAACACTCCTGGCTTGTAGTTTTCTCAGTGTTCTTTTAGTTGGATGCACGGCGCTCTCCCCTGCGCCTGTGTCCAGCGTGAAAAAAGACTACCGCTCGATAGAGCGAGGCAGTTATCGTGGCAGTTACTATGAAGTACAAAAGGGCGATACCCTCTATTTTATCGCCCACGTCACAGATAAAAATGTAAACGACATCATTCGTTACAACAATCTCTCCAAACCTTACATTATACATCCGGGTCAAAAACTTCGTCTGTGGCTCCCTGCCTATGACGCGCCTGCATATGGTGGAAATGGCGCCGGAGATTCGGCAAAGACTGGTGGTGCCGTTGCTGTAGCATCGGTGGCGAGTGCAACGGCGGCTTCAACTGCTACTTCAAAAACAGCTAATCCAAAAAGTGCTAATTCACCGAAGACTAATAAACCAACTTCAAAAAATTCATCTTCAGCTAAAAATACCCCTAAAAATAATGTTGATCAGAATGGATCAAAGGAGTATGTTGGTGGTAAACAAAATGTTAAAAAACCTGTAGCCAAGTCGAAATCTCAGAATACTAAGGTAGCGAAATGGTTATGGCCAACTAAAGGGAGAGTAATAAGAAAGTTCTCAACTGGAGACCAGGGAAATAAAGGCATTGACATAGCAGGGCAGCGAGGTCAGTCAGTTATTTCTACCGCCGGAGGTACTGTTGTTTATTCCGGTAATGCACTGCGCGGATATGGTAATTTAATAATTGTTAAACATAATGATAACTATTTAAGCGCATATGCTCACAACGATCGTTTGCTAGTCTCAGAAGGACAAAATGTAAAAGCTGGTCAGACAATAGCCACTATGGGCAGCTCTGGAACAAACAGTGTAAAACTGCATTTTGAAATTCGATATCAGGGCAAGTCGGTTAACCCGCAGAGGTACTTGCCATAGATTTATTTAATCGGGTATATCAGCGACATTGAAGTCTAATGTCTTGCTAGCTCGCCAGGGGGAGGCGCTATGAGTATGAGCAATACAGTCACTAAAGTCGAAGAATTTGAAATTGATAATGCAACCGTAGAAGGTGCATTGGAAAATGAATCAGTTTCAGAACAAGTTGAAGCCAAAGAAGAATTTGATGCCTCTTCTAAAAGCTTAGACGCCACACAACTCTATCTTGGTGAAATCGGTTTTTCACCACTACTTACCGCAGAAGAAGAAGTTCTTTACGCACGCCGTGCCCTACGAGGTGACGAAGCCGCGCGCAAAAGAATGATCGAAAGTAACTTACGTCTGGTTGTTAAAATTTCACGTCGTTATAGCAACCGTGGTTTGGCGCTGCTGGATCTTATCGAAGAAGGTAATCTAGGGCTTATTCGTGCGGTTGAAAAGTTCGATCCAGAAAGAGGCTTCCGTTTCTCTACCTATGCGACCTGGTGGATTCGTCAGACAATTGAACGTGCCCTAATGAATCAGACACGTACTATCCGATTGCCTATCCATGTCGTGAAAGAGCTGAATATTTATTTGCGAACCGCTCGTGAGCTTTCCCAGAAGTTGGACCATGAACCGACGGCTGAAGATATCGCACAAACTCTGGATAAACCTGTTAGCGATGTCAGCAAGATGTTACGCCTTAACGAGCGAGTAAGCTCTGTTGATACACCAATTGGTGGCGAAGGCGAAAAAGCACTGCTTGATATTATCCCTGATGTAAATCATTCCGATCCGGAAGTTTCGACTCAGGATGACGATATTAAGAGCTCACTGATTGACTGGCTTGATGAGCTGAATCCTAAACAGAAAGAGGTTCTGGCAAGACGTTTTGGTCTTCTTGGGTACGAACCATCGACACTTGAAGAAGTTGGCCGTGAAATCAATCTGACTCGCGAGCGAGTGCGTCAGATTCAGGTAGAAGGTTTACGCCGTTTAAGAGAAATACTGATGAAGCAGGGACTTAATATGGAATCTCTGTTCGATGTAGAGCAATCATAATTACTAACACGTTGGTTGTTGTAACAAGAAGGGGGACATTGTCCCCCTTACTCATTTTTACAATCCCTTTCTTTCAAATGCTATAACAGCTTTTTAAGTCTATACAGCTCTTCTAGAGCTTGCCGAGGTGTGAGGTCATCAGGGTCAATTCCCGCTAGTGCTTCTTCTACTTCACTTGGTTCTGGTATCAGGCTGAGTTGGTTTGCGATATCAACGTCAGGTTTTCCTTCTGGTCTATCATGACCCAATTGCTCTAATTGCTTCAGCTTTCCTCTGGCGTTTTTAATCACCGCTTTTGGTACACCCGCCAATCCCGCGACTGCTAGGCCGTAAGATTTACTTGCAGCCCCTTCCTGAACAGCGTGCATAAAGGCAATACTATCTCCGTGCTCCATCGCATTGAGATGCACATTTGCCAGGTGACTTAACTGATTTGGAAGCTCTGTCAGCTCAAAGTAGTGAGTAGCGAAGAGCGTCATAGCACCGATCTGATTTGCCAACCACTCAGCACTTGCCCATGCCAGCGAAAGGCCATCGTAGGTACTGGTCCCTCTTCCAATTTCATCCATTAGCACTAGGCTGTATGGAGTGGCATTATGAAGGATGTTCGCCGTCTCGGTCATCTCTACCATAAAGGTTGAACGGCCAGAGGCTAAGTCATCTGAAGCACCGATACGGGTGAATATTCGGTCTATAGAGCCAATGTTTGCGGCTTCTGCCGGAACGTAAGAACCGATATGAGCCAAAAGAACGATCAAAGCTGTCTGGCGCATATAAGTGGATTTACCCCCCATATTAGGACCAGTGATAATCAGCATTTTTCTGTCTGGGTGCAGCTCAGTCGGGTTGGTGATAAATGGCTCGTCCATTACCTGTTCCACAACAGGATGGCGACCATTTTGAATATGGATGCCAATATCTTCTTTTTCATTCAGTACCGGGCGATTGTAATCCAGAGTATCGGCACGCTCTGCCAGATTTTGCAGAACATCCAGTTGTGATACTGCTGACGCCAGATTCTGTAGTTGCTCAAGGTTTGGAAGCAACAGATCAAATAACTCTTCCCATAGTTGCTTTTCTAATGCTAGCGCTTTTGAGCGTGAATTTAGCACCTTATCTTCGTGCTCTTTCAGCTCTGGGATAATATAGCGCTCTGCATTTTTCAGGGTTTGTCTGCGAACATAGTGTGGAGGCACAAGATGGCTCTGTCCTCGGCTTACCTGAATATAAAAACCGTGAACATTGTTATAGCCCACTTTCAGAGTATCGATACCGTGGCGATCACGCTCGTCGGCTTCCAACTGGTCAAGATATTCCGTTGCACCGTCTGCCAGTTTGCGCCACTCATCAAGCTCTGCATTGTAGCCTTCTGCGATAACGCCACCGTCACGAATGACTACTGGCGGGTTCTCTTTTATCGCTCTCTCCAGTAGGTCGCATACCTCATCCATCGGGGAAGCAAACTTAGCAAGTTTACATAGGTAATCATCCCCCATTGAGGACATTACCGACTCCAGCTCCGGAAGTTGCTGCATCGCGTGGCGAAGTCGAGCCATATCTCGAGGACGAGCAGAACGGATGGCTAGCCTTGCCAGAATACGTTCGATATCGCCGATCTGTTTTAGTACCGGTTTTAAATCAATAAAACAGCTTTGATCTTTTAACTCAGTAATAGCGTTTAGTCGCTGATTTAGCACCTTACGGCAGCGCATTGGCTGGTGTAGCCAGCGTTTTAGCATTCGGCTACCCATTGCGGTTGCACAGTGATCCAGAACTTCTGCCAGGGTATTCTCCGTGCCACCGGATAAATTCTGGGTAATCTCTAGGTTACGCCTTGTTGCCGCATCCAGAATGACAGAGCTGTCCTGACTATCCAGTACGATTGAACGAATATGCGGAAGCGCGGTTCTCTGGGTATCTTTTACGTATTGAATCAGACAACCCGCGGCACAAAGGCCAAACTCAGACTTTTCAACACCAAATCCTACAAGATCTCTGGTTCCGAACTGTTTGTTAAGTTGCTGTTTTGCTGTATCTAACTCGAACTCCCATACTGGTCTGCGACGATTGCCGTTACGACTTTCCATCAGGTGAACAGGTTCAAAATCTTCAGGGAACAGTAGCTCTTTAGGTGAAGTGCGCTGCAACTCTGCCTGCATTGCTTCTTCTGTTTCTGGCTCTGAAACAAGGAATCGACCTGAAGTAAGATCCAGTGTAGCGTAGCCGAATTTACCCTTGTTGTGATATATCGCAGCTATAAGGTTATCGACACGTTCAGAAAGCAGGGCTTCATCGGTAACCGTACCAGGAGTAACAATACGAACAACTTTTCGCTCAACAGGGCCTTTACTTGTAGCCGGATCGCCAATTTGTTCACAAATAGCGACAGATTCGCCTAACTGAACTAGCTTCGCCAGATAGCCTTCGACAGCATGGAAAGGGACACCCGCCATTGGAATAGGTTCTCCTGCAGATGAACCTCGTTTGGTTAACGAGATGTCCATGAGCTGGGAAGCTCGTTTTGCGTCATCATAGAAAAGCTCGTAAAAGTCCCCCATACGATAGAACAGCAGAATGTCGGGGTTCTCTGCTTTCAGCTTTAAATATTGCTGCATCATTGGAGTATGGGACTGTTTTGCCTTTACCATGTTAACCTTTATTGCTTTAACTTCGATTTCTAGCGGCTTAGGATACGTGAATAGAATCAACTGGCAAGATGAAAAGGGGATTTATGGACAGGTTAAAACAGTTAAGTGAACAGGTTGGGGCTATGCTGCTTCAAAGTGGTGACGTTATGGTTTCTGCTGAGTCCTGTACTGGTGGTGGTGTAGCCGCCGCAGTAACAGATATCTCGGGGAGTTCTGCATGGTTCGACCGTGCTTTTATCACTTATAGCAATGAAGCCAAAATGGAAATGCTGGGGGTGACTGCTGACTCGTTAGATAACTTTGGAGCGGTTAGTCAGCAGGTAGTAAAAGAGATGGCTGAGGGTGCAGTAAAAAACTCTAACGGAACCATCTCGGTATCCATCAGCGGTATCGCAGGCCCTACGGGTGGGAGTGAAGAAAAACCAGTAGGTACTGTTTGGTTTGGTTGGCACTGCAAGGATAAATCTATTCAGGAGTGTTGCCTGTTTGATGGTGACAGGGCATCTGTCAGATACCAGGCATGTATCCATGCATTAGAAGGCATTGAAAAGCTTTTGAAATAAATTGAGGTTCCGCTGAATAGGGAACCTCAATGTATCTGCGTATAACAGCTGTTATCGGTTGATAGCAAAAGTAGGAAGAGACAGATGCCACCTGATCGCACCCAGCCTGATGATCAGGGTGGATATTGCGCCGGATAAAAATGCAACGTTGGTTTCATAACCTAACGATAAAGCCGAAACGTGGAATATGCCACCTAGGATACAGGCAGTTGCGTAAACCTCGCTTCGCAGCACCATAGGGACTTCTCTCGCCAGAATATCGCGAATAATACCGCCGCCACAGCCGGTTAACACACCCATGATGATGGCGATCAGATAAGAGTCCTGGAAATGTAACGCTTTTTCTACTCCGATTCCGACAAAGGCAGCTAAGCCAATCGCATCACACACCGGAAGTACGTACCAGGGGAGTCGTTTAGGCCGTCTGACTAAAGCCATTGTAAGTACGCAGGTTACCAATATTACCCAGATATATGCAGGGTCTGTTATCCAGAAGATAGGCGTTGCTCCCAGTGCCATATCTCTGATTGAGCCACCACCAATCGCAGTTACGCTCGCTAGTACCATCACGCCAAAAGGATCCATTTTTAGTCGCCCTGCCAGGAGTACTCCGGAAATCGCGAAGATAGCGGTCCCGAACATGTCAAAAAAGTATAATAAGGATGAATCCATGTTCAATAAGTAATCAGGTTGCTAAAAGAGGCTAGATTTTACGATACTTTTTTAATTTGAAAAGTAATAGTTTTGTTAGGCTTCAGACTAAGTTATTGTCGAGCTTTATCGAAGAACTTACAAACCTCTTCAACGGCATATAGTGAGCGTGGGGTAGGCCTATTAAGCCAGTCTGCATTCAATGACCATATACGGTTATTTGCAACAGCAGGAACCTGATCCTGCCAAATCATCCACTGGCTGGTATCCTGAACTGCATGAGCAGATGTAAAGATAATTTCCGGTGCGTAGGCAAGTACTTGCTCAAGACCAACCTGAGGGTATGGGCTGGGCGCTTGCTCAAATATATTGATGCCACCACAAAGCTCAAATACTTCGCTAGGCCAGCTGGACTGAGCAATGGTAAATATCGGTGAGCCGCTTAACTGATAGAAGTAGGGTATCGGTTTCTTGCTCTGGTGCTGGCTTTGAAGCTGGTGAAGCTTATCTCTAAATTGTTTAGCAACGGTGATACTTATTTCTGGGTTATTGCTATATTTTCCTAATTCCTCGATTCTTGAGGCGATATCTGTCAGCTTTTCTGTATCTGTATAGAAGATTTCAAATCCCAGGTCTTCCAGCTGCTTCAAGGATTTTAAAGATGCCCCCGAGCGCCAGGCGACGATTAAATCAGGGTTTAACGCGATAATTCGTTCTATATTGATGCTGTTGTAAGCGGCTACTTTTTCCAGTGATTTTGCCTCTTCTGGGTAGTCACTGAATGCGCTTACTGCGATCATCTGTTTACCGAGGCCAGCTGCATATGCGAGTTCGGTTGATGACGGAGCTAATGATATGACCCTTTCTATGGCAGATGAAAGAGGAGAGTAGATACAGGCTAAGAAGAGTAACAGTATTGATCTCAAGTCAGATTCCCTGATTTATGGCAAGCATAATCAGGCTTTGAATGATAATCCAGATAAGTCCTTTCCATGCTAGTAGTTTCTTTATTTGTCCTAAATGAATCGCTGAAGGTGCAATGCGTCCGCCGAGCTTAGGTCTGATGGTTTTTTTCCTGCATAAATAGCAGGCCCACCTAAGGAGAGCTCCAGTTTTCCGCCTACAGCAACAAGTAGCCAGCCAGGACCCGGAGTCGGCCAACCGCTTCCTTCTACCTTTAACTGCTTAACTATTCCAGCCCCTTTGTTGCCTAATGCGATTAGCAGCGCAAATAATCTGTGTGGTAGATAATCCATTGCAGCCAGCATTCTGACAGCAGGAAGGCCAAAAGGGAGGAAGGTTTGTCTGCTTGGCGACCAGGCTCGTGATAGCTCCTGAATTAGCCGGTAAGTAAATGCACCTATTCCTCCTGTCAACCCATACCAGAACAGCACCGAGATTACATTACGGCTAAACCCAAGTACGACAGTTTCTGCACCAGCTTTACCTAATCCAAGTGGGGAGAGGGTAGACACTTCTCTATTGAGAATAGGTTCTAGCAGTTTTCGTCCCGCAACTTTATCTTCTTTGGTCAGAGCGTCACTCAGCCCGTTTGCCAGCTTTTCGCTATTACGCCAATCCAAAGCAAGAAGCAACAACGCCAGTTCAAATAGCTGCGGTTGCCAAACCAAAGGTTGAAGTGCTATCAGGACAATGACGGCGGGAACCGTCATTAATAACCATGCAAGAGTGCCAGAGATCAGGCTTTGTGAGTAGCTATGATTTGTGTTGACTTTATCCGCAAGGATTCGGGCAAACGCTCTCCACAATGTTGCCGGGTGCGATGAAAGCGGAATAGGTAATATAAGGTGGAAAAGCAGGGCTCCCCAGAATATTGCCAATGCGCCATTGCTGTATATCTGATCAAATAGATCTTGCATGGTTACCTGTTTATTACTTCAGAAGTTCAGCCATTTTCACAACCATCTCTGAAGAGCTCTTCGCTGCAAGAGGCAGGAACTCATCAAAGCTCATTGGAGATTCTTTATCTGCAACATCAGAGATTGCACGTACTACCACAAAAGGTACATTGAACTGGTGACAAGTCTGAGCGATAGCTGATGCTTCCATCTCTACTGCGATAACTGAAGGGAAATGGGTACGGATATAGTTTTGACGGTCTTCTGTGCAAACAAAAGTATCGCCAGTACAGATCAGGCCGCGAACAGCGTGTTTGTCACCAATTTGTTCTAGCGCCTGCTCAGCTACCTGCATAAGCTTTTCGTCGGCTTTAAATGCTGCTGGCTGACCAGCCATCTGGCCCATTTCATAACCAAATGCAGTAACATCTGCATCGTGATGGCGAACTTCGGTAGAGATAACGACATCACCATGGTTAAGAGATGAGTCAAAGCCACCAGCGGAGCCTGTGTTTATAACTACATCCGGCGAAAACTGATCTAAAAGAATTGCTGTACCAACTGCTGCAGCAACTTTACCAATACCAGACTGAAGAAGCACAACGTCAACACCGTTTAGCTGGCCCTGATAGAAAGTGCAGCCGCCCTTTTTTAGTTCTTCGCAGTTCGCCAATGAACCTTTAAGAATTGCAACTTCTTGCTCCATCGCGCCGATAATGCCAATTTTCATAGATATACTCTTTGGTTTCAGATAATAACCGCAGGATAGTAGCATATTTTACATTCGGCCAACACGTTCTGAGAACAGTCGGTTACTGACTTATTTTGAATAGGTGTCCAAATTTTCCTGATTTGTGTTTATAGGTATGTGCTAACTGAGCGAGTAGTAGTTCTGCAGTTGCTATAGCGTCTATAAGGGCGTTGTGCGCTGCGTATTGCGGTAAGTTATATTCGGTTCTCACTGAGGTCAACCGATTATCTTTATTCCATTGTTTTCCCTTTTCTAATGAGCGCCATTGTTCAATCCTTAATGTGTCTATCCAGACAAGTGGCAGTTCAGGAATGTTGAGGTGTGTTTGCGCATAGAAATCAAGAAATCGTTTTTCAATGATTTTTCCATGAGCCACTAATATCTTGTTCCTGGAGCGTTCAAGCAGTTGAAGAACTGCTGACTCAAGAGAAACTCCATCTCTCACCATTTGCGGAACTATATGGTTGATCACTGCAGTTTGATGGTTGATATTGTTGCTATTGTCGACGTAGATATGCTCCGAGGTGGCAAAGTCAATCTGATGGTGTGATATCTCGACCCAGCCCATACTGATGATGTCACTTTTCTCGGGTTCGAATCCGGTTGTTTCAAAGTCAACAACCAGAAATGAGAGTTGCTCTAACGGCGTATTTCTATCTGGAACCAAAGCCGCGAGATTTTCGTATACAACATCAGGTAGGGGGTGTTTAGTGTATTTCGTGCGTATTGAGGCCAGATCCTTTAATTGGTCTCTCTGCTTCAGAAATCTAAGCATCAGTTTAATCTCATTTTGGCTGCTTGTTGCATGTCATCAATTAAGCGAAATGCATCTTTAATATGTTTGCGCTCGAAGCTACCAAAGTAATCTGGATTAATATTGTTGTCAGGAGTTTCCCCTTTATTTAGTTGATCGACCTGATAAGAGAAACGGAAACTATTTAAGAAGTCATAGACACTCAGAATATTTTTTAGTGTGGCGTCCGTCATTAGCCCAGCCTTATTGGCGTCAATAAGCCTTTCTCTGGTATTGCAGGCATCTGATTTAGCTGAAAGTGCATAGATACGCGCGAGGTCTACTATGATATTAATTCCGTAGCGCTTGATATTCAGTGTCTTTTCATCGTTATCATTCTTAGTCAAAACCAGGTTATGAAATACACCAAGTGGCGTTCTGTTGGCTGCAGCATCATTGATAAGCTTAACGAGAAAGTGGCGTTCAGATGTCATTTCTTTAAAGTCACCAGATAAGACATCTCCAAAATTTCGGTTGCCGTAGATGACTCTGATGTCTAAAAACACACTCAGATTAAGTAAGCGTTCATATTCAGGGCTTTTGATCCACTTCTTATAGTACTCCTGCCATACAGATAAGGGCTGGCACCATTTAGGTGTAACCGCCATAAATTTGCCTGAACATAGTTCATAGCCACAAAGCGCCATTCCTTTGGTTACTATCATAGCTAGATGGCGGAAATAGAATTTATCTGACGCTGTAGCATCGTTGGACATGATAATGCCACTATCCTGATCGGATAGGATATGGGCTTCTTTGCGAGCGTGAGAGCCGGATACAATCCAGGCAAAATCGCAGGGTACTGGGCCCAATCTATCGATGGCAATATCAATAAGTCGCTGATTGAAGCTATCCATGATAGTACTGAGTATGGTGCTGATTAGATCCGCTGGTACTTTATCATTTGCCAGTTCTTTGAATATTCTGTTTCTATCCCCGGCCAGTTTTGCCAGCTCTTTTTCGCTTCGGGATTTTTTTATTTTATCTATTAGATAGATCGCTTGAATTCTATGGTTTTGAAAAAGCTGGTGAAGAGATAATAAGGCTACCACCTTACCATCTTTGACTACAGGTAAGTGCTTAATATGCTGTTCCATCATGGATATGGCAGCTTCAAACACTGTTTGGTCAGGTGAAATGGTTATTGGAGCCGGGCTCATGATCTGTGTTATTGGCAATGAGGTATTGATATCTTCTGCAACTACGCGATAGGTCATATCAGCATCGGTAATAACACCAATCAGCTTTCCACATTCCAGGACCATGGCGCAACGGGTTCTTTCACTGCGCATTGTTATAGCGACATCTCTAATTGAGCTCTCTGCATCAACCTGAGTGAACCGCTCGCTGGCAACCTGATTTACGGTGTTGAAAAATGAACTGCTGTTTACGTCGCTCCATGTTGAATCGACAGCCGATCGGATCCTATCCTCTGGTTTGGCTGTGAAATGCTCCGCATACTCAGGATATTGCTTCTGGATATGATGGATAGTCTCTGACGGAACAAGATACAGCAGAGAGTTGTCGATCGCTTTTATTTGATAACGAGTTTCAGATTCAGAGAACAGACTGAAGCCAAAAACATCTTCTTCCTCTAACTTTCCTCTCAGGGCTCCATCATTAAGTCTCTGTTCTACGGCACCTGTTCTGACGATATACAGATACTTGTCATCGTCCGACTGTGCTGGGGGAATAATTTCCCCTTTAGCAAGGTAGATAACTTTTATAGATGAGGTAACACGATCCAGTAGTGGCTGAGGTAGCCTGCTAAATGGGTCGATACCTGAGATAAACAGCTCGATGTTAGGTATAAGAGTTTCCGACATAATAAGCCTGTTCAGTAAATAGACGCTAGGCTATTTATATCACTAAAATGGAAACGTTTACATCTTTCCGGGTATGTTCAAGCTTAGCTGGTTCATTTAAGCTCAAATACAAAAAAGGCCAGCTCGAAAGCTGGCCAAATATAAAGTTTTGGAAGGAAACTTTATCTATAATAGTTTTTACCTGAAAGCTAATGCCCTTATGCGTTTGACAGCATTTGAGAGTCTGCTTTCGCTTCAAGGTTTGTGTTGCCCATTAGATATTCATCGACTGCGCGAGCACATTCACGTCCTTCGTTGATACAGCGAACAACAAGCGACTGACCTGTACGCATATCACCAGCTGCGAATACGCCTTGCTGATTTGTTGCGAAACCATCGGTCGCCACGTTACCGCGCTCATCCAGTTTGATATCCAGCTGAGCCAGAACACCGTTTGGTTCAGGATGCAAGAAGCCCATTGCAAGGAATGCCATATCACATGGAATTTCACGCTCTGTTCCCTGAATTTCAGCGAAGTTAGGACGAACACCTGGTTTCGCTTCTTCCCACTCGATATCCGCAATGCGAAGGCCGGTAACATTACCATTTTCGTCGCCGATAAACTCTTTGGTCAGGATGCTCCAATGACGCTCACAACCCTCTTCGTGTGAAGTAGAGGTGCGAAGAATCATAGGATACTGAGGCCAAGGCATATTAGCTGTGCGCTTCTCTGGTGGCATTGGCATGATCTCCACCTGAGTGATACTTGCTGCACCGTGACGGTTAGAAGTACCAACACAGTCAGAACCTGTATCACCACCACCGATAACCACAACGTGCTTACCTTTTGCGTGAATCTCTTCGGTCTTCAGATCCATGTTGTTTGCACGGCGGTTGTTTTGACCTAGGAATTCCATCGCAAAATGAACACCTTTCAGCTCACGGCCTGGGATTGGCAGGTCACGAGGAACGGTAGAGCCACCAGTCAGAAGCACAACATCGTATTCCTGACGTAGTTGTTGAGCGTTGATATCAACACCGATGTGAGCGTTGGTTTCGAATACGATACCCGCTTCTTCCATGATATTGATCTTACGGTCAATGATATCCATGCCTAGCTTAAAGTCAGGGATACCGAAACGTAGCAGGCCGCCTACTTTTTCATCACGCTCGTAAACAGTCACGCAGTGACCTGCACTGTTTAGCTGTTCAGCGGCAGCAAGACCCGCAGGACCAGAACCGATGATCGCCACTGTTTTACCAGTGCGCATACGCGGTTTCTTAGGTTTAGCGTACCCTTCACGGTACGCTGTTTCTACGATGGTCTTCTCGATGTTACAGATGGTAATTGGATCCTGGTTAATGCCCAGAACACAAGAACTTTCACACGGAGCAGGACAAACACGACCAGTAAATTCCGGGAAGTTGTTTGTACTGCTTAGTATGTTCCATGCTTCTTCCCAGCTGTCACGATATACGGCATCGTTAAATTCCGGGATGATGTTGCCGATAGGGCAGCCGTTATGACAAAACGGCACACCACAGTCCATACAGCGAGAAGCCTGATCATTGATCTTCTCACCAAACTCTTCGTTTAGTACGAACTCTTTGTTGTTTTCAATACGAACACTTGGGTCGATCTTCTGTGGCAGTTCACGACCATGCTCTAAAAATCCAGTAGCCTTACCCATTATACTGCCTCCAACTCTTCCTGAGATGCTGCTTCAGCTTCTGCCTTGCGCTTATTTAGTACCGCTTTGTAGTCACGCGGCATAACCTTAACCATCTGAGCAAGGTTAGCGTCAAAGTCATCAAGGAACGCTTTAGCAACGGTACTTCCTGTCAGCTCAATATGCTTGGTTAGCATGGTTTCTAGTAGCTCTCTGTCTTCCTGTTCGATTGGATCCAGGTCAACAAGTTCAGGGTTCAGCTTAGTTGCTTCGAAGTCACCGGCTTTGTCCCATACGTACGCTGTACCACCACTCATACCAGCAGCAAAGTTACGTCCAGTTGAGCCAAGGATTACAGCGATACCACCAGTCATATATTCACAACCGTGGTCACCAACACCTTCTACAACTACCTTAGCACCTGAGTTACGTACACAGAAACGTTCACCAGCAAGGCCGCGAATGTAGGACTCACCAGAGGTAGCACCGTAGAAACATACGTTACCTACAACGATGTTTTCTTCAGCAGTAATCGTAGAGTTAGCATCTGGGTAAAGTACCAGAGTACCGCCCGACAGACCTTTACCCCAGTAGTCGTTCGCATTACCTTCAACTTCGAACTTAACGCCCTTAGCAAGGAAGGCACCGAATGACTGACCTGCAGAACCGTTGAACTTCACGTTCATTGGCTGTGGCAGACCCTGATCTTTGTATACTTTCGAAATTTCATTCGACAGCATAGTACCAGTACTACGGTCGGTGTTAATGATCGGAAGCTCAGCATCAACAGCTTCGCCTTTCTCAAGAGCTGGCGTAGCAAGAGAGATAAGCTTACGGTCAACTACTTCCTCAAGAAGGTGATTCTGTTCAATCTGGTTGTAAACACCATCTGACTCACGAGCAGGTTCAACAAACAGAACCGGAGACAGGTCTAGGTTAGTGTATTTCCAGTGTTTAACATCTTCGCGTACTTTTAGCTTCTGAGACTGACCAACCATTTCGTCAATAGTGCGGAAGCCAAGTTCAGCCATGATTTCACGCAGACCTTCAGCCATGTACTGGAAGAAGGTAACAACGTCTTCTACGCGGCCATCAAAGCGTTCACGAAGCGTCTTGTTCTGAGTTGCGATACCAACTGGACAGGTGTTCTTATGACACTTACGCATCATGATACAGCCTTCAACAACAAGCGCTGCTGTTGCGATCCCCCACTCTTCAGCACCAAGAAGTGTTGCTACTGCAAGGTCACGAGGTGTCTTCATCTGGCCATCAGACTGAACAACGATACGGTTACGCAGACCGTTCTTCAGTAGAGTCTGGTGAGTTTCAGCCAAACCTAGCTCCCAAGGAAGACCAGTGTGGCGGATAGATGAGATTGGTGATGCACCTGTACCACCATCAAAGCCAGCGATGAGTACAACGTCAGCTTTCGCTTTTGCTACACCAGATGCGATAGTACCTACACCCGCTTCAGATACCAGCTTCACGTTTACGCGGCCAGCACGGTTTGCGTTCTTCAGATCGTAGATTAGCTGAGCCAAGTCCTCGATTGAGTAGATATCGTGGTGTGGCGGTGGCGAAATCAGGCCAACTCCCGGAGTGGAGTGACGAGTTGCACCGATCCAGTCATCTACCTTATCACCCGGTAGCTGACCACCTTCACCAGGCTTCGCGCCCTGTGCCATCTTAATCTGAACTTCATCAGAGTTAGTTAGGTAGTAAGAAGTTACACCAAAGCGACCAGATGCAACCTGCTTGATCGCAGAGCGTTCCCAGTCACCATTCTCTTTTCTTTCGAAACGAGCAGGATCTTCACCACCTTCACCAGAGTTCGACTTAGCACCGATACGGTTCATCGCAACTGCTAGTGTTGAGTGTGCTTCATAAGAGATAGAACCGAAGCTCATTGCACCTGTAGCGAAACGCTTAAGGATGTTTTCAATTGGCTCTACTTCAGCCAGCGGTACTGAGCCAGCTGGGTTCTTAACGAATTCAAGCTGGCTACGTAGTGTCGCAGCATCATCACCTTGTGAATCAACAGCACTAGCGTACTTCTTGAACTGGTCGTAATTCTTGTTACGGGTAGATTCCTGTAGCAGAGAGATTGTTTCTGGATTAAACAGGTGTTTCTCACCACGTTGTTTCCACTGGTAAACACCGCCAACGTCTAGACGCTGGATTGGGATTTCACGAGTTGGGAAGCCAATACGGTGACGAACGATCACTTCTTTTGCGATGTCATCGATTGTCAGACCCTGAATACGTGAAACAGTACCAGTGAAGTACTTATCAACGACAGACTTGCTGATACCAAGTGCTTCAAAGATCTGTGCACCGTGGTATGACTGAAGTGTTGAGATACCCATCTTAGAGAAGATCTTAAGCAGGCCAGCATTGATGCCTTTACGGTAGTTATCAAATAGCTCTTCTGCAGAAGCTTCTGGATCCAGTTTTTTCTTCTTCTGAAGATCAACAATGGTTTCCAGAACAAGGTATGGGTTAACTGCGTTTGCACCGTAACCACAAAGAGTTGCGAAGTGGTGCGTCTCACGAGCATCAGCCGTTTCGATAACGATGTCACACTTCGCACGCAGACCCTTACGGATCAGGTGATGGTGAACCGCGCCGACTGCCAGCATTGCTGGAATAGCCGCGTGGTTAGAGTTAATTGCACGGTCAGTCAGAAGGATGATTGAGTAACCGTCAACAACGGCATCTTCCGCGTACTGACATACACGCTTAAGTGCACGTTCCAGCTTGCCTTCGTCTTCGCTGGCACGGAATACGATATCCAGCGTTTTCGCCTGAAGGTGCTCGTTATCGATAGCGCGTAGTTTTTCTAGTTCTGAGTTCGAAAGCACAGGAGAAGAAAGCTCAACTTTCTGACAGTGTTCCGGAGATTCCGTCAGCAGGTTCTGATCCTTACCAAGGTAAGTATTCAGTGACATAACCATGCGCTCACGAATCGGGTCGATTGGCGGGTTGGTTACCTGAGCAAACAGCTGCTTAAAGTAGTTAGAAAGATGCTGTGACTGGTGAGAAAGTACCGCTAGCGGCCAGTCTGCACCCATTGCACCTAGTGGTTCTTTACCATCACGAGCAAGAGGAACGATGATTTCGTTCACTTCTTCAGAAGAGATGCCGAATGCTTGCTGAGTATGCAGCAGACGCTCTTGAGAAGGCTGGTGGTGACGGTTATCAGCTTCAGGAAGCTGTTTCAGGCAAAGTAGGTTCTCTTTGACCCATTGTTCATACGGCTGTGCGGATGCAATGCCATCTTTCACTTCTTCGTCAGAAATGATGCGGCCTTGTTCAAGGTCGGCAACGAAGATACGACCTGGTTGCAGGCGACCGTGATGCTCAACGTTCTCTGGCTCGATCTCAACAACACCAGTTTCTGATGCCATTACAAGGAAATCGTCTTTTGTCACTGTGTAGCGAGAAGGGCGCAGACCGTTACGGTCAAGTGTCGCACCAACCTGAACACCATCAGTGAAACATACAGAAGCCGGGCCATCCCATGGTTCCATTACGTTCGCGTGGTACTGATAGAACGCGCGACGAGTTGGATCCATGTTCTTATTTTCCTGCCATGCTTCAGGAATCATCATCATTAGCGCATGTGGCAGACTACGACCAGAAAGAACCAGAAGCTCTAGCGCCATATCGAAGTTAGATGAATCCGACATTCCTTCCTGACAAATAGGAAGAAGCATGTCAATTTCGGTCTGAGTAAACAGCTCTGATTCAAGAATGGCTTCACGAGCCTTCATCCAGTTCAGGTTTCCGCGCACGGTGTTGATTTCACCGTTGTGAGCGATATAACGGAAAGGCTGAGCCAGACGCCATCTTGGGAATGTGTTTGTTGAGAAGCGAGAGTGTACTAGTGCAAGCGCGGTAACCATGGTTGGGTTACCAAGGTCGAGGAAGTATTGAGGTACTTGCTCTGTAGTTAGCTGACCTTTGTACACCAACGTCTTATAAGACATAGAGTTGATGTAGAATTCATCTTTAATATTTGAAACACTTTCCAAACATACGCGAACGGTATAGTTACGCAGAACGTATAGCTTACGCTCTAATTCTTCTGGTGTTACGCCTGGACCACCAGAAATAAATACATGTTCAAATTGAGGTTCTGTACTCAGTGGATCAGCACCAAGCATAGAGTTATCCACCGGAAGCACACGGTAGCCAAGGATTTCAAGATCCAGGCGGCGAGCGTTGCGTTCCAGGATATCACGGCACTGCTGACGTTTATGTTCATCTTTAGGAAACAGAACGACACCAACACCATACTTTTCGAAAGACGGCAGCTTAATACCTAGCTTTACTGTCTCTTCAAGTAAGAATTCATGGGGTTTTTGTAAAAGAATACCCGCGCCATCACCGCTGCTAGGGTCACAACCCTGACCGCCTCGGTGCTCCATGCGCGCAAGCATATCCAGTGCTTGGGTCACGACCTCGTGAGATTTACGGTTTTTTAAGTGAGCAACAAAACCGATACCACAAGCGTCATGCTCCAGCTCAGGAGTATAAAGACCTTGTGCTTTTTGCTCTCTATCTACCATAGATACATCCTTCCAGTTAAATTTAAGGCGCAATATGCCTAATGCTTAGAGCATTTCTGCCTTAATCCTTAAAGTTATTCGAACTTAGCTTATCTGTGCATAAGCCTGAATCCTTTCCGTTCTTCACAGGAATCAAAGTTTGTGAAGAAAACATTTCCCTAGTGATATCCTTGGTTATTTATCCACAATCTAGTGGTTTATATAGGTAGGTTAGGATTATCACAATACATATCACACGATAATCCTTAAGCTATACCTGCAGGGATTATCCGCGAACGTTCAGACATCCTACTTTTTTTTGTAGCTTAATTCCAATAAAAGTTGACCTTGAACAAATTTTTTTAAGAAGGTAATGAATAACAAGCACATATATGTTTTGGAATATGGGTGTTTTCCTAAAAAGAATGCATCTTTATTGATTATTAATATAATACTCACCGGTAATACCTCTATAATGACCCACCCAAACTTGGGAATTATGTAATTTTATTTCAGTTTCATACCTTTATTGGCATCACATGCAGTTACACGAATTAGTTAATACTCTGGGACAGGACTTACAGAGACGCTATGGCGAAAAAGTCCATAAATTAACCCTACATGGTGGTTTTAGTTGCCCGAATCGGGACGGGACACTTGGTAGAGGTGGATGTACCTTTTGTAACGTTGCTTCATTCTCTGATGAACAGACACAAAAGCAGAGTATTCTGGAACAACTGACCGATAGAGCGGGAGAAGTGCATCGCGCTAAAAAATACCTGGCTTATTTTCAGGCATATACCAGTACTTATGCCGAAGTGCAGACGCTGAAATCTATGTATGAAGAAGCACTTCAGGCTGCGGATATCGTTGGCTTGTGTGTAGGTACTCGCCCTGACTGCGTTCCGGAAGCTGTTTTAGAACTGTTATCTGGTTATGTAGAACAGGGTTATGAAATTTGGCTAGAACTTGGTCTTCAAACCGCCAATAACGATACACTTAAACGAATCAATCGTGGTCATGATTTTGAGTGCTATGCTGAGATTACAAAGAAAGCACGAGCTCTTGGTATAAAAGTATGTACTCACCTTATTGTTGGTTTGCCTAAAGAAACTCGTTCTGACTACATAGATACAATGAGCAAGGTTGTAGAAGTAGGAACTGATGGTATCAAGCTTCATCCGCTACATATAGTAGAAGGAAGCACGATGGCTAAGGCGTGGAAAGCGGGCAGAATGGAAGCTCCTGAACTTGAAGAGTATGTCTCTGTTGCAAGCGAACTCATTCGGATGACGCCACCTGACGTTGTCTATCACCGTGTATCCGCTGCGGCAAGACGGCCAACTTTGCTTTCGCCATTGTGGTGCGAGAACCGTTGGCTGGCGATGACAGAAATAGGAAGGAATCTTGATAAAAATGGTCCTCAAGGTTCATTAATTCAGCGTCCTTTCACATATACGAAACCTATAGTTGACTAAGTGTGAAAACCGAATAGATTGTTGACGCGTATATCATTGGTGTAGTTATCAAAAATGGATAAGTTGCTCTTACAGTTATCAGAAATACATTCGTTTGTTGGCTTCGACGTACTTCTAGTCGTTTTCTGTGTTGTGGTAGCTGTTTATTATCGGGCGAGAAAGCAAAATCAGTTTTATCAGCTGCTTCAAGATTCTCCTCTGGCTATGCTTATTATTGGTGAGCAGTCAGGAAAGCTGATTGCTGCCAACCGTTCAGCAATGCAACTGCTGGGTGTAAGACAAGTAGGTAAGAGATTTATCTATCCATCCTCAATTTCCCCGGAAAGCATGGTAGCTCTATTTAGTCAGTTTGGTGGCATGAGCTTTAAGAACCACCGTTATAACTGGGTTATATCTGACCTTTCTAAAACATCTTTAGATCTATCTGGCCGAAAAAGTACCTATAAAGGAAACCGGGTTTGGATTGTTTATGCGGTTCCTCACCAGAAATCTGCTGAAGAGACCATACAGGAACAAACCTCTCTTAGAATTTCTAAAACGGCGATGGATTCCCTGTCAGAACTTATTTTTATCAAAGATAAAGAAGGGCAACTTATTGGTACTAACAGGTCATTTGACAATTTTTGGAAAGGCCGCAGTGATGAAGGCGCAATTACAATAAAAGGCCCAATGCGTGGCAGAAGTAACCAAAGAAACTGGACAACAGATTCAGAGGGCAGAAGTTGCCTGTTAGAAACCTCCCATACCATGCTTATATCTGAAGACGGTGAGGTAATCGGGTCTTTAGGTATCAGCCATGATGTGACTGACTGGTATAAAATGCAGCAGGATCTGCGAGATGAAATGGATCGTCGAAAAGGCACCGAAGCTGCGCTTGCTCAACGGGATATCATTCTTCAGTCTATTCTCGACTCTTCCCCTGATGCGATAGGGATTTTCAATGAAAATAAGGTCTATGAAGCGTGTAATCAGGCGTTTGCTTCAGCTCTCGGTATTGATGATTACCGGGAAATGATAGGGGTAAAAGCAGATGAAATCTTGCCGGAGGAGGTTCATAGTCGCTTTACCCGCTCTGATGAACTGGTCATTAATGAAGGAAAGACGCTACGTTACGTGGATCATATGTTTGATGACAACGGGGAAAAGTGGCTGGATGTCGTCAAATCACCATATAGAGACTCCGCCACATCGCAAAGTGGTGTCCTTATCATGGCTCGGGATGTTACAGAGAGATACCTGGCAGAGCGCAAGCTGGAAGAAATGAACGAAGAGCTGGAAAAGCTCAGCTTCCTGGATAGCCTGACCACAATAGCTAACCGACGTCAGTTTGATGAAAAACTGGAAACCTTCTGGAATCTGCATATCCGCCAAAAAACATCACTGGCGATATTGTTAGTCGATGTGGATTTTTTCAAAAACTATAATGACAACTACGGCCACCAGATGGGAGATCAGGCATTAATTGAAGTTGCTAGTGCTTTCCAAAAAGTGCTGACTCGATCTACTGACTGTGTAGCTCGTTATGGTGGTGAAGAGTTTGCCTTTATTTTACCGGAAACCGATCTGGCCGGCGCACAGGTTATTGCAGAAGGCATTCATGCGGCGGTCAAAAAGCTCAATATCACGCACGAGTATTCTGATATAGCGTCGCAGCTAACTCTGAGTATTGGTATCGCTTCGTATATCCCTGAAGTCGGGGAACTGTCTAGTACTATCATTAGCCGTGCAGATAAAGCTCTGTATGAGGCGAAAGAGAGTGGCAGAAACCGCAGTTGTTTTTATAAAGCTTAACGTTTAGGTGTGTCTTCACTACTTTTTTGGTGAGTGATCTTTATCCTTCCAATCACGACAGCAGACGATAAAATGGTTCCATACAGTAGACATGGAGCATTAAATGAAACCAATCAAAAACTTAGCGCAGTACTATGTCGATCTGCTGGTTAAGCTAGGTATTCTGAGATTCTCTATTCTACTGGCGCTCGCTATTGTAGCCCTTGCCGTGTTCGTTCAGGTCGGTATTACACTTGGACTGCAAGGTAACGTAGATAATATAGATATCATTCGTTCCGTATTTTTTGGCCTGATTATCACACCCTGGGCCGTCTATTTCCTTTCCGTTGTTGTTGATCAACTAGAAGAGTCTCGTCAAAGGCTATCTAAACTGGTAGCGAAACTTAAAGATATGCGTTCCCGCGATCAGGAACTAAATAACCAGCTTCAACAGAATATTATTAAGTTAAATCAGGAAATCGAAGAGAGACGCAAAGCAGAAAATGCTCGTGAAGTTGCGATGAAAGACCTTGAAGCCGAGGTCTATCAGCGCGAGATGACCCAAGTAGAGCTTGCGGAACGTACTGCACTTTTGCGCTCGTTTATTGATGCGTCCCCTGACTTGATTTACTACCGCAATGCCGATGGCGTATTTTCTGGTTGTAACAAGGCGGTTGAAGATCTGATTGGTAAAAAAGAGCGTGAACTTGTTGGGTTAACCCCGTGGGATGTATACAGCAAAGAGGTGGCCAGTCAGGTTGTAGAAACCGACCAGCAGGTTTTCAAAAGTAATGAAGAGATTACTTACGAACAATGGCTTGAATATCCCGATGGCAAAAAGGTTTACTTTGAACTTCGTAAGGTTCCATTCTATAGCAAAGATGGACGCCACTTGGGATTGGTTGGGTTTGGCCGTGATATTACCGAAAGGAAGAAGTATCAGGATGCTCTGGAAAAGGCCAGCCGCGATAAAACCACCTTTATTTCAACGGTCAGTCATGAGTTAAGAACGCCACTGAATGGTATTGTAGGCCTATCCCGAATGTTGCTCGATACCAGGCTTGATGAGGAGCAGCGGCAGCAGATGCAAACCATCAATGTTAGTGCGGTAACTCTGGGCAATATTTTCAATGACATTATCGATATGGATAAATTTGACCGACGTAAGCTGGAACTGTTACCTAAGGCTATCGATTTCGGTGATTTTGTATCCGAGATGGAGAGCATTTCAGGGTTAATGGCTCAACAAAAAGGGCTGCGTTTTGACCTGGAAAGGCTAACTGAACTTCCAAGAGCAATAGAGGTAGACGCTACCAGGTTACGTCAGGTGCTCTGGAACATTGTTGGTAATGCAGTGAAGTTCACCAAAGAAGGTGGCGTTGTTATGAGTGTTAGCGCCGATGTGAGTGACGGTTTTGCCAGTATATCGCTAGAAGTTGAAGATACAGGGATAGGCATACCGGAAAAAGAGATCGAGAAGATCTTCGCAATGTACTATCAGGTGAAGTCTGGTAAGGATAATCTGCATGCTGTGGGCACGGGTATTGGCTTGGCGGTTTCTAAACAGCTTATCAATATGATGGATGGTGATATTACCGTATCAAGCGAGGAAGGGTTCGGTAGCGTGTTTACCGTTTCCTTCCGTGTACCGGTAACAGAGATTCTTGAAGAGCAGGCTAACAAGCCAATGGATTCTGGCCCTTCACTCAATATTTTTATGGTGGAGGATATTGAGCTCAATGTGACAGTGGCGAAATCTCTGCTCGAAACTCTGGGGCATAAAGTTACGGTTGCTATGAACGGTGAAGAAGCCCTGGATAACTTTGAAGAGAATACCTACGACCTGGTTCTGCTGGATATTCAGCTTCCGGATATGACAGGCTTTGATATTGCTATGTATCTCAGAGACAACTATGACAATCTACCACCGCTGGTGGCACTCACTGCGAATCTAATGAAAGATAAAAATGACTATCTGGAAAAAGGTATGGATGATGCTTTGAGTAAACCTCTATCTATTAAGGCGATAAAACGGGTGATAGAAAAATATACCGATAAGGGAATGACCAGTGAAAGCCAACCTAAGCCACAGGTTACGGAGAGTAAGCCTGCCTCGGAGTTAGCATCAAGGTTGCTCGATTTAGAAATGCTGGAATCTTATATCGAAATAGTCGGAACGGAGCCTGTATTTGACAGCATAGATATGTTCGAATCCATGATGCCAGAGTACATAGAAATTCTCGATTCAAACATGACGGCTAAGGATCAGGACGGCATTGTTTCTGAAGCACATAAAATCAAGGGTGCGGCAGGTTCAATTGGTTTAAAACATATCCAAAGTGTTGCTCAAAAAGCCCAGTCACCAGATTTAACGGCCTGGTGGGATAATATTAATGATTGGGTTGAAGAGATAAAAAATGAGTACCAGAACGATATTCAAGTATTAAGGGATTGGCTGAAAACTCGTCCGTAATTTCTCACAATTCTTTGGGAAGAGGATAAAACAAAAAGCGCGAAACTAAAGTTCGCGCTTTTTTGATTTTGTTATCTGTCAGTGTAGAAGTTAGTCTTCCAGATCACCACAGAAGCGGTAACCTTCACCGTGAATGGTAGCGATAATTTCAGGAGTATCACCTACAGATTCAAAGTGCTTACGGATACGGCGGATAGTTACATCCACAGTACGATCGTGTGGCTTAAGCTCACGGCCTGTCATCTTCTTAAGAAGGTCTGCACGAGTCTGGATCTTGCCAGGGTTCTCACAGAAGTGAAGAAGAGCGCGGAATTCAGAGCGAGGAAGCTTGTAGCCTTCACCCATAGGGCTGATTAGAGAGCGGCTGTTGATATCCAGAACCCAACCATTGAACTCGTATTTCTCAACAGTACGTTTCTCTTCTGGTGCTGCATTAGCACTCATTGAGCGAGTTAGTAGGTTACGAGCACGGATAGTAAGCTCTCTAGGGTTGAATGGTTTTGTGATGTAGTCATCAGCACCAATTTCAAGGCCTAGAATCTTGTCTACTTCATTGTCGCGCCCTGTCAGGAACATAAGCGCTACGTTTGCTTGCTCGCGTAGTTCTCTTGCAAGCAACAGTCCATTTTTGCCAGGAAGGTTGATATCCATGATAACAAGGTTGATCGAGTTATCTGATAATACGTCATGCATCTCTTCACCATCACTGGCTTCGAAAACAGCATAACCCTCTGCTTCAAAAATGCTTTTGAGAGTATTGCGAGTTACTTGCTCATCTTCAACGATAAGAATCTGCGGGGTTTGCATCGGCGGTACCTAATTGTAACTATAATGTTTAAATTTAATTGAATTCTAGGCAAAAAATAACATATGAGTAACTTGTTTGCGATGTTATGCAGAAAATTTTCGAGAATTATCTACAAAATAGGATGCCGTCCGGTGGTCCACCTGTGCTGCAAACTTATCTGATTGTTGAGAGAAAGCGAATCCGTGGGTGTCTCTCTATTGCCATAATAGCGATGGATTCTAATATTTTAACGAGATAGCAACAATAACAGTTTGTTAATTTTTTTCACTTTGTTGATTTATATCAAGAGACCTAGTCGTCATCTATTGATAGTTATATAGCCGAGGTATTGTGAAGATAAATGAACATAAATACACCACTTTTGGATGCTTATAGAAACTCATATTTCTTTATAAACAAAGAGATAGGCCTTATTGATTTTGCTGTTATTACGGCATGGAACCCATTTGGTAAGTTGATGTCCAATAGTGTTAACCAACGTGCAAATTATGATTTGGAATGTGATATTTTGAAACAAAATTACGAAAAATTGCTCGTTGGTGATATAAATAGGGAATGGACGGAAGAGAGCTTTGCGGTAGAAATGCCTTTGGTAGAGGCTGTAGAGCTCGGAAAAAAATATAACCAGAACGCAATTTACTATGTAAGAAACGATAGATTATTTTTGGTTTCTTGCGTTGATAACAATGCCGATGAGAGTGAAATAGCACAGTTTTCTCAACGGGTTAAGTAGTAGAAAGGATTATATTAAAACTCAGTAATGTGTTTGTAATTTGGTAATGATTACCTTGTAGCAAATACGAGATTTGCTGAAAAACTCAAGGAGGAAAAATGAACGATATACTTCCAGATCTTTGTGATAAGTACGAAGAGCAGGTAACACTGCTTGATTTGCCACTACAGAGCTACGGCCAACGGTATGCTTTTTTCGGTGAGATTGTCACAGTACGATGCTTTCACGACAACTCTAAGGTAAGAGAAGTCTTAAGCCAGGGTGGAAAAGGTAAAGTTCTTTTCGTAGACGGGAATGGTTCCTGTAAAAAAGCGCTGCTCGGCGATCAGCTTGCAATTATGGCGATCGAAAATGGCTGGGAAGGCGTTATTGTGTATGGTGCGGTAAGAGATGTAGCTGCATTGTCTGAAATGGATTTGGGTATTAAAGCACTTGCGGCTAACCCATTTAAAACAGAGAAAAAGGGTGCTGGAGAGGTAAACGTTCCTATCACTATGAACCGACAAACGGTTCTGCCAGGTGATTATATCTACGCAGATTGGAATGGTACTCTTATCTCACATGAGGCTCTGGAGTTCTAAAAACGGAACCCTAAACCTACTTCAAAACCTTGCTGCCACTCTTCGTAATCGAGAGTGGCATGCAAATCCAGATGTTCAGAGATTTTTACTCGGCTAGATACTTCTGCGGAATATACATTTCCTCGTTCACCACTTTCTTGCTTTTCATTTTTAGTGTGCAGTGTACTTTGAAGTACCACCTTCTCGCTGAACTGATAACTGACACCACTCAAAAAACCGTTCTCGTTCAGGGTTTCATTATTGCCACTATTATTGAAGCGGGCACCCACGTACAAATCAACGGAGTCAAAAACAGAGTAGGCATAGCCACTATCAAACTTCCAGGTGTCAAAAGAGTCGTTGTACTGTGTTTGAGTCGATACAAATACTTTATGAGGTGAGTTTTTTTCCTGGCCCGGTAACATAGGGAGGGATTCAGCGAGTGCGCTACCTGAAATTAAAACGAGACAAAACAATGATAATGCTTTCATTATATGCCCCCTGCTTAATTTCACTGAATTTTATTAATTTATCATACTTACTGAATTGTTATTAACTTGTTTTAAAAATGTTCAGCCTATTCATTAAAACACATTTTTCTTACTTTGATCCTTTCATTTTGATCTTTATATAGAACGTTTGGTTATTAAATGGAATATGGATTTGATAAATGCTTGATATTTATAGGATTGATTAAGCGTCTTAACTTTGGTTTTATGTCAGGTTTTTCATTTTTTTGAATAAAAAGCCAACTTTCCGTTGACTCGAGGAAAGAAAATCGGTAAACGTAGATGCAGCAAACAGATAAACACGCAACAGAAGTTAATAACTAAATGCTAACAGCACGCCATATGATGACCACAACCATTATGATTACCGACACTACCATTGTTGGGGCAGGCTGCTAAGCGAAAGAATTTCAAGAAAAGGCCTGTATCCGACAAGATACAGGCCTTTTTTTATACCGATTTAAATTAGACTGGAGGTAGGGATGCGAGTTCTAAAATTTGGTGGTTCATCGTTAGCCGATGCAGATCGCTTTTTAAGGGCAGCAGATATTATTGCAAACAATGCGCAGCAGGAAGAGACAGCAGTTGTATTGTCTGCGCCAGGTAAAACGACCAATAAACTGGTAGCGGTAATCGAAGGTGCACTTCGCAACGGTGATGCGGATTTACAAATTAATGAACTTGAGAGTTCTTTCAATCAGCTTTTTGCAGATATTAAAGCGGTGCTACCAAATCTGGAGAGTAAAGCATTTGATGCACAGGTAAACACCTCGCTTTCTCAACTACGTCAGTTCGTACATGGAATCGCTCTTCTGGGAACTTGTCCTAATCACGTTAACGCTCGCATTATTAGCAAAGGTGAACGTATTTCGATCAAATTGATGCAGTCGGTTCTGGAAGCAAAAGGGCAGCCAGCAAGTTTGATTGATCCGGTTAAGTATCTGAATGCATCTGGTGATCATCTTGAAGCGATGGTCGATGTGGATGCTTCGACACTTAACTTTAAGAAAGATCCATTGCCTGAGGGACACGTAAACATCATGCCGGGCTTTACTGCTGGCAATGAAGACGGAGAGTTAGTGACTCTTGGTCGTAATGGTTCTGACTACTCTGCTGCGGTGCTTGCTGCTTGTTTAAGAGCCGAGTGCTGTGAGATCTGGACAGATGTTGACGGTGTATATAACTGTGATCCTCGCCTGGTTGATGATGCTCGCCTGCTAAAATCGCTTAGCTATCAGGAAGCCATGGAGCTGTCTTACTTTGGCGCTTCCGTACTTCACCCAAAAACCATCGCACCTATTGCTCAGTTCCATATCCCATGTCTGATTAAAAACAGCTTCAACCCTCAGGGTGCTGGTACGTTAATTGGTCAGGACACTGGTGAAGATAAGCTTTCTATCAAGGGTATTACAACCCTGAACAAACTGACCATGGTGAACGTTTGTGGTCCTGGTCTGAAAGGCATGGTAGGCATGGCTAGCCGTGTATTTGGCGCTATGTCTGCTGCTGGTGTTTCAATCGTGCTTATCACACAGTCATCTTCGGAGTACTCAATTAGTTTCTGTATAGAAGCAGCGGACAAGCCACTTGCTGAAGAAGCGCTTCGTAATACTTTCGAACTGGAGCTGAAGGATGGCCTTCTCGAGCCAGTAGAGTTTATGGATGATGTTGCTATCGTTACTCTGGTAGGTGATGGTATGAGAACGTCGAAGGGTGTCGCATCTCGCTTCTTCTCATCTCTGGCAGAGATTAACGTAAACATTGTTGCGATTGCGCAGGGATCGTCAGAGCGTGCTATTTCAGCGGTTATTCCGGAAGATAAGGTTTCAGAAGCGATAAAGGCGTGTCACGAGAACCTATTTAACTCTAAACACTTCCTTGATCTGTTTGTTGTTGGCGTTGGTGGTGTCGGTGGCGAGCTTGTCGACCAGGTTCAGCGTCAACAGGCTAAGTTAGCTGATAAGGGCATTATCTTACGAGTTTGTGGACTGGCGAACAGTAAAGGTGTGCTTATCGATGGTAAAGGCCTGCCACTTGATGGATGGCGCGACCGCATGAACAACGTTTCTGAAGATTTCAGCCTTGCAGGTCTTATTTCTACTGTTCAGCGCAACCATATCATTAACCCTGTTCTTGTTGACTGCACATCCAGTGAAGATATTGCTAACCAATATGCTGACTTTATGGCAGCTGGTTTCCACGTTGTTACCCCTAACAAGAAGGCGAACACAGCGAGCATGGCGTACTATCACCAGTTGAGAAATGTGTCGAGAACATCGCGTCGTAAGCTGATGTATGAAACAACAGTAGGCGCCGGTCTTCCTGTTATTGAGAACCTGCAAAACCTAATGGCTGCTGGTGATGAGCTAGAGAAGTTTAACGGTATCCTTTCAGGATCTCTTTCTTATATCTTCGGTAAACTTGATGAAGGTATGACGCTGAGTGAAGCAACTAACATCGCCAAAGAGAACGGCTTTACTGAACCGGATCCGCGAGACGACCTATCTGGTATGGATGTGGCGCGTAAGCTATTGATCCTTGCTCGTGAATCAGGCCTGGAGCTGGAACTGGAAGACGTTGAAGTAGAGCAGGCATTACCACCTGGTTTTGATGATTCTGGTAGCGTAGATGAGTTTATGGCTCGCCTTCCGGAAGCAGATGCATACTTCAAGGAACTGTCAGCTAAAGCAGCAGAAGAAGGTAAAGTGCTTCGTTATGTTGGCGAAATCAACGAAGGTAAATGTAAGGTTCATATCACCGCGGTTGACGGCAGCGATCCAATGTACAAGATTAAAGATGGTGAGAATGCTTTAGCCTTCTATAGCCGTTACTATCAACCAATTCCTCTGGTTCTTCGTGGTTATGGCGCGGGAACAGAGGTAACAGCAGCGGGTGTATTCGCTGATGTGATGCGTACACTAGGCTGGAAATTAGGGATGTGATGATGGATTCAAGTGACATGAGTGTTGTGGTTTATGCACCAGCTTCGATCGGTAATGTAAGTGTTGGGTTTGATGTGCTTGGTGCAGCGGTTTCTCCAATTGATGGAACTCTGCTTGGTGACAGGGTAGAAGTTAAGCCGGGCAAAGAGCCATTTGCTCTCAACACTGCTGGTAGCTTTGTATCAAAGCTGCCGGAAAACCCAAAAGAAAACATCGTCTATGATTGTTGGACGGTGTTTGCCCGAGAACTGGCTAAGAAAGGTGTCGAGCTAAAGCCTTTAACCATGACGCTAGAAAAGAACATGCCTATTGGATCAGGTCTTGGTTCTTCGGCTTGTTCTATCGTTGCTGCTTTAGATGCTCTTAACCGATTCCACGGTCAGCCTCTGAACGAAATGGAGCTTCTGGCTCTGATGGGTGAGATGGAAGGCAAGATCTCTGGCGGGATTCACTATGATAATGTCGCACCGTGTTATCTGGGCGGTCTTCAACTTATGCTGGAAGAGCTTGGTATCATTAGCCAGGAAGTGCCTTGCTTCGATGAATGGTATTGGGTGATGGCTTATCCGGGTATTAAGGTTTCTACTGCTGAAGCGCGTGAAATCCTGCCTTCTCAATACCGTCGTCAGGACGTTATTGCACATGGCCGTCATCTGGCGGGCTTTATTCATGCTTGCCATTCCGGGCAGCCCGAATTAGCAGCAAAAATGATCAAAGACGTGATTGCTGAACCTTATCGTGAGAAACTACTGCCGGGCTTTGCTGATGCTCGTAAATACGCTACCTCAGCAGGTGCATTGGCTACCGGAATTTCTGGTTCAGGTCCGACTCTATTTAGTGTTTGCAAAGAAAAAGATGTCGCTGAGCGAGTTGCTCGCTGGCTAGAACAAAATTACGTACAAAATGATGAAGGATTCGTCCATGTTTGCCGACTAGACAAGCAAGGTTCGATCGTTACAGGAAGTGAGCTATGAAGCTTTATAACATAAAAGAGAATGATGAAGTTGTATCCTTTGGCCAGGCCGTTCGCCAGGGATTAGGCCGAAATCAAGGTTTATTCTTTCCATCAGAACTGCCTAAGTTTGATGATGTAGACAGCCTGCTGGCTGAAGATTTTATCACCCGAAGCGGTAAAATTCTTTCTGCTCTTATCGGTGAAGAACTTAGCCCTGAAAAAGTAGAAGAGCTTGTTGGTAACGCTTTTCAGTTTCCAGCGCCAATTAATCAGGTAAAAGATGGCGTTTATGCTCTGGAGCTTTTCCATGGTCCGACACTAGCGTTTAAAGACTTCGGTGGCCGTTTTATGGCTCAGTCACTGGCAGCCGTATCTGATGGTGGAAAGATCACTATTCTTACGGCAACATCTGGTGACACTGGTGCGGCAGTTGCTCATGCGTTCTACGGCATGGAAAATATCGATGTGGTAATCCTGTATCCGAAAGGCAAAATTAGCCCGCTACAGGAAAAGCTATTCTGTACTCTGGGTAAAAATATCCATACTGTTGCCATCAATAGCGACTTTGACGCTTGTCAGTCTCTTGTTAAGCAGGCATTTGATGACCAGGCTCTACGTGAAGAGATTGGTTTGAACTCAGCTAACTCGATTAATATCAGTCGTCTGATGGCTCAGATTTGTTACTACTTTGAGGCTGCGTCTCAAATGAGTAAAGAAGAGCGTGAGAATCTGGTTGTATCGGTGCCAAGTGGTAACTTTGGTAACCTGACTGCTGGTATGCTGGCAAAAGCCCTTGGCCTGCCTGTGAAGCGTTTTATCGCTGCTACAAACGTAAATGATACGGTTCCTCGTTACCTTGAAACGGGTGAGTGGGAGCCAAAGCCAACTATCGCTACAACTTCAAATGCAATGGATGTGAGTCAACCAAACAACTGGCCACGTATTGAAGAGCTATGTCGCATTAAAGGCTGGGGTTTAGACACGCTAGGTAAAGGTGCAGTGACCGATGAGCAGAGCGCAGATTCAGTGCGTGAGCTTAACGATATAGACTACCTGTGTGAGCCTCATGGAGCTATTGCTTACCGTGTGCTTACTGAGCAGTTGCAGGAAGATGAAACAGGTTTGTTCCTGTGTACTGCACATCCTGCGAAGTTCAAAGAAGTCGTTGATGAGATTCTGGACAAAGATATCGATGTTCCGGGCCCGCTTGCTAAACATGCTGCGATGGAACTACTTTCTGATGAGATGGATGCTGATTTTGAGGCGCTAAAAGCAAAACTAAGAAGTATCTAAGCTCTGTCAGACAGTCAGTAAAGTTAACTAAAAAGCGCTCCTCATGGAACATGAGGAGCGCTTTTTTGTTATGTCTGGCAGTGGAAATTACATTTCTTTGGAAAGAACAACAGCTAGAAGCCCTACGATCACACTGGTGAAAATAATGGCTAATATAATAGCCAGCATGGTCATGCTCATGAGTCTTTATCCTTTCTCTGCTTTATTGATGGGGTCAATAATAGTTTTCTCGTTGTGGAAACGATAGATGGTGGTCACATCTGCTTACATCTGTAGAGAAAGGTAGTGAAACTTTTACATTTGTTTATCGTTTAGGTTACAGGTAACTAAGTTCTATTTATCAGTGCGGTAAACTGTAGACACAAAAAAGCAGCACCTTTCGATGCTGCTTTTTGAATAATTGAATACTGAAATTATAGAGAGTCAGTAAAAGTACGAGCGATAACGTCGCGCTGCTGCTCTGGAGTCAGAGAGTTAAAGCGAACTGCGTAACCAGATACACGGATAGTTAGCTGTGGGTAGTTTTCTGGGTGCGCTACAGCATCTTCCAGAGTTTCGCGCTTCAGTACGTTAACGTTAAGGTGCTGACCACCTTCAACTTTTGGTGCAGTTTCAATTGCAACTTCACGGCTTTCGAACTCACCTAGCTCAGATGCAGCTACAACCTGGTCTGCTTCGTAGCCAGTAGCTGCAGCAACACAGCGCGCTTCGTTCTTTTCAGTGTCTAGTAGCCAGATAGAGTTTAGTAGCTCATCGTTTGCTGCTTTAGTTATTTGAATACCCTGAATCATAACGTTCTCCTAATCACAATTTATGTGTTAATTATTAATTTGTTGAGCATCTTGCGTTAGCTTGTTGTCGCTATAATAATATTGATTTAAGTCAAAATACAACTAAAAACCTCAAAAAATTTAAGGTATTTTCTTTGCGTTAAATCAATAAACATTAAAAAACAGTAAGTTCTGGTTTTTATTGATATTATTGAAATTTTAAAAGGTGAAATTAGTGTTGTTTTATTACTACGAAGTTGTGTAAATAATGAAGCAAAAAGGTTATCAGAATCAGGCTGTATCTAATCATAGTTGTTCTGGTAATGTAGTGATAAAAATACAAGAGTAAAAACAGAGAGAAGTCAGTGAGTAATAAATATTTTGGAGCCCACGTATCTGCAGCTGGTGGTGTTGAAAATGCTCCTATACGGGCAAGTGAAATTGAAGCTAACGCTTTTGCGTTGTTTACCAAGAATCAACGACAATGGGTTGCAAAACCTTTAACGCCTGAAAGCATTCGTGGTTTTAAGGAAAACTGTATCAAGTTTGGCTTTGAACCAGAGCAGATACTGCCTCATGATTCATACCTGATTAATCTTGGGGCACCAGAAGAAGAAAAATTGGAAAAGTCTCGCAATGCCTTTGTGGATGAAATGGAGCGTTGTAACCAACTTGGCTTAACCCTATTGAATTTTCACCCGGGCAGTCATTTGAAAAAAATTTCTGAACAAGAGTGCCTGGCTAAGATTGCTGAATCTATAAATCTGGCGCATAAGGCTGTCCCGGAAGTGGTTGCGGTTATAGAGAATACAGCAGGGCAGGGAAGCAATCTGGGGTGGAAGTTTGAACACCTGGCTGAAATCATTGAACAGGTAGAAGACAAAAGTAGGGTCGGAGTTTGCCTTGATACCTGCCACACTTTTGCCGCTGGTTATGACCTTAGAACTAAAGATGCTTGTGATGCCACATTTGCAGAGTTTGATCGTGTTGTAGGTATGCACTATTTGAGAGCAATGCATCTTAATGATTCAAAAACAAAACTTGCTGGTAAGGTAGACAGGCATCATTCATTAGGTCAAGGAGAGATAGGCTGGGATTGCTTCGAATATATTGCTCAAGATAGTAGATTCAATGCTATCCCATTGATCTTAGAGACAATTGAACCTGAAATTTGGAAAGATGAGATTCAGGCTTTACGCCATCTAGAGCTTAAAAATACTTAATCTTCAGTATATTGAGTGAGTTCTATAAATTTGCCTAAAAAGTTGGCACCGATCTTTCATTACTTAATTGGTCGTTATACCAAAGTCGTAAAGAGGTGCCATTATGCGTTTATCTACTACATCTATTAGCCGTCCTCGTTCTGTACCTGTTCCAAACCGTCATGTACAGGGGCGTGGCCATTTTCGAACGCCGCAAAGGCACCATTAAGCTAAAAAGCTCTAAAAAGTAGGCTTGGTTTCTGATTCCCTGAAAATCTGTATAATCTGCTCCAATATCAGTTTAAAGGGAATCGGAATGAGCCAAGCATTAACCTGGCACGACGTTATTGGTCGTGAAAAGGAACAAGAATACTTTCTACAGACCATGGCATTCGTTCAGGCAGAACGTGACGCCGGTAAAACGGTTTATCCTCCAGCCAAAGACGTATTTAATGCCTTTCGTTATACTGAGCTCTCTGATGTCAAAGTCGTGATTATTGGACAGGATCCTTATCATGGCCCTAATCAGGCTCATGGTCTCTGTTTCTCTGTGCTTCCAGGGGTAAAAACACCTCCCTCTCTGGTAAATATGTACAAAGAACTTGCTCAGGATATTCCAGGATTTGAGATTCCAGAACACGGCTACCTGCAAAGCTGGGCAGAGCAGGGGGTATTGCTTCTGAATACCGTCCTGACTGTAGAGCAGGGCAAAGCGCACTCACACTCAAAAACCGGTTGGGAGACTTTTACCGATAGGGTTATCGAAGCAGTCAATGAGCACTGTGACGGGGTTATATTCCTGCTATGGGGAGCTCATGCTCAGAAAAAAGGGCGGGTTATAGATCGTAATCGACACCATGTTTTAATGGCTCCTCATCCTTCTCCATTATCAGCTCATCGCGGTTTTTTCGGTTGTAAGCATTTCTCACAAACCAATGATATTTTGGTTAAAAAAGGATCTCAGCCAATTAACTGGCAACCTGAGCTTGTATCTCAAATGTAAAATTCTTGTTGAAATATTAGACAGTTATCAAAGCAAGCTTCCCGATTCTTATATACACTTATGTTTAGTAGGGAAACATAATATAAGGAGAAGGGAGCAATGATGATAGAGCAGATTCGCCGTGAGCATGGGTATATGGTTCGCTTGCTGGCGATTTTAAGGAAGAAGCTGAACCATATCCGTAGTGAAGAGCCTATCAACTACAGCTTAGTGAAAGAGATAGTGGATTATCTCTCTAGCCATTCAGAGTCAACCCATCATCCAAAAGAAGACATTCTTTATCAGTACTACATTGAGAACTATGGCGCAAAGGATAAGGTTCATGGCAAAGAAATTAAGAACCTGGAAACTGAGCATGTAGAGCTTTCTGAGAAGACCCATGAGTTCCTGGGTATCGTGGAGATGATTCTTCAGGATGCGGTGGTTCCATTGGATGTATTTTCAGAGCAGCTGGAAACATTTATTCAGGAGCAGAAGCGTCACCTGGATTTCGAAGAAAAAGAGATTCTTCCTGTCATTAGCGAAACCTTTACCACTAAGGATTGGCAAGCAGTGGAAAGTCAGTGGGAACACAGTGATGACGATCCTGTGTTCGGTGACACGATAGCAGATAGGTATAAGCAGCTAGCAGAGCGTGTCAGACAGACCGATCAGGAAGCGATCTAATACTTATACTCAGGTAACAAATTCAAAACAGGCACCGAGAAGGTGCCTGTTTTGTATAAATTTATAAGTCGATGTCGTCGATGCTATAGTCCATACAGCAATCAAGATCCATCAGTTCTTTCTGTAAGCGTTGACGATCTTTTATCGCTTCTATTTCACGCCATTTACGCTTTACTGGTTTAGCTCTGCCAGAGCGGCTCTGACCTTCATTTATGTCCATGATGTCATCTAGTACAAATCCATTCATTTGCGACCTCACTTATTGTAATCAATCCTAACCAGAAGAGTGTCTTCGGTACTTAAGTAACATAAGTTCTGCAAGATTAGCTATGATGTGTTTCTCATTTGTTTCTCTTCTATGAAGGTTTTATTAGAAAATTATCACTAATTCACAGTTTGAACATATTATTTGATTGAAAAATAACCTGATTTAGTTGTTCATTCTGCTATTTGATTTTCTGTTTTCGTGTAGTATTACGTTCAGATCAGATTTGTTTTACCAAAAGGAGAGTTGGTGGAAGAAGTTATTTACTTAATGAGTGACTTGCTCTGGGGAGCGGTACTCATCTATTTACTGATCGGTGTTGGGATCTATTTTACCGTTAAGCTCCGGTTTATTCAGTTCAGACACTTTCGTCACATGTTTTCCGTGCTTAGAAGTAGCCGGAAAGCCGATGCTGCGGGTATATCTTCCTTTCAGGCTCTTTGTACCAGTCTTGCTGCTCGTGTAGGTACAGGCAATATGGCAGGGGTCGCCGTTGCTCTTACTGTCGGCGGACCCGGTGCTATCTTCTGGATGTGGCTAATCGCTATGCTTGGGATGCCGACAGCGTTTGCCGAGAGCACTTTAGCTCAGTTATATAAAACCAAAGATCGTGAAGGAAACTATCGCGGTGGACCAGCCTATTACATAGAAAAAGGGCTGGGTATGCGCTGGCTCGGTGTGGTTTTTTCTATCTTTCTGATCATCTCATTTGGCCTGGTGTTTAACGCTGTTCAGGCAAACTCTATAGCGAGCTCTTTAAAGGTGACGTTTGGCTGGGAGCCTGTTTATATTGGTTTTGGAATCGTTGCTCTGTCATCAATAGTGATCTTTGGCGGCCTAAGAGTGATAGCAAGAACTGCCGAGATTATTGTTCCGTTTATGGCATTGGCTTACCTTGGTATCGCTCTTTTCTTCCTGGCAATCAATATTGAACAGGTCCCTTCTGTTTTATCGCTAATTATTAAAAGTGCATTTGGAATGCAGGAAGCTGCAGCGGGTGGTGTTGGCTACGCAATTTCTCAGGCGATGATAAATGGGATTAAGCGAGGCCTATTCTCCAATGAAGCCGGAATGGGATCTGCACCTAATGTAGCAGCGTCAGCAACGCCATATCCACCACATCCAGCTTCCCAAGGGTATGTTCAGATGCTGGGCGTTTTCTTCGACACCGTTGTTATTTGTAGTGCAACGGTTGCCATTATTCTTCTATCCGGCGAGTACGTTTTAAACGGAGATGTGTCTGGTATTGAGTTAACACAACGGGCTGTGAGCTCTCAGGCTGGTGAGTGGGGAAGCATTTTTGTTTCAGTGGCGATATTCTTCTTTGCGTTTACTTCAATTATTGCCAATTATTCATACGCAGAGACCAATCTTATGTTTATCGAACACAACCATAAAGCGGGAATGAACTTCTTCAGGGCTTTGGTTCTCTTAATGGTGATGTTTGGAGCGATGAAGCCGTTAGAAGTGGTTTGGTCACTGGCTGATGTCTCTATGGGGTTAATGGTGATCGTCAATCTGGTAGCGATTGTATTGTTATCAGGAATAGTCGTTAAGCTAGCGAAAGATTACAATCGCCAGCTATCGATGGGAAAAGTGCCGAAGTTTAACCCTAAAGACTATCCGGAATTATATACCCAATTAGAAGAAGGAATCTGGAGAGAGAAGTCGCCCGTTAAAAAAGATCTCGTCGATATAGGTAGTTGAAATTACCTATCGAATTGATAGTAAAAGCTGTGCTGACGAATGCCAGCTTTTTCATTAATATTTGAATTAGATAAGAATTACTCAGTCAGGAAGAAAGTTATGCTTATTGTTATATCACCAGCGAAAACTCTCGATTACGAATCACCTTCCGTAATCGAAAAACATACTAAGCCAGAGCTTATTGATCACTCTAAAGAACTGATTGAGGTATGCCGCAAGTTAACTCCTCAAGATATTTCTTCTCTGATGAAGGTCAGTGACAAAATTGCCGGGCTAAATGTAGCACGCTTTGAGCAATGGCAAGAAAGCTTTACTCCGGAAAACGCTAAGCAATCTATTCTGGCTTTTAAAGGTGATGTATATACTGGTTTAGAAGCAGAAACCATGAGCGAAGAAGATTTTAATTTTGCTCAATCTCACCTGAGAATTTTGTCAGGTCTCTATGGTTTATTGAAGCCTTTGGATCTTATGCAGCCATATCGCCTGGAAATGGGAACAAAGCTGGCAAATGAACGTGGTACTAACCTATATCAGTTCTGGGGCAATATTATCACTGACAAGCTAAATGAAGCGATTGCCCAGCAGGGAGATAATGTATTGATTAACCTTGCTTCTAATGAGTATTTCAAGTCAGTTAAAACTAAGTCCCTTGATGCTAGTGTTATCACGCCGGTGTTTAAAGATTGCAAAAATGTTCAGTACAAGGTTATTAGCTTCTACGCTAAGAAAGCGCGCGGTATGATGGCTCGCTATATAATCGATAATCGTGTTAGCAGTGTCGAAGAACTGACAAAATTTGATGTTGCCGGATACTATTTTGATGAATCAGAATCAACGGCAACGGAGCTGGTGTTTAAACGCGAAGAGCAGTGATACTGCGAGATTAAGTATAGAGCTAGCTACAGATAGCTAGCTCAAATTCGATATCCTGACTGCTAGCTTGCCCAGTCGAGAAAGACATAAACTTAATAGCAAAGCGGTTTTTGTGCCCGGAGATCATTGGGTAAACACCATCTTTCAGTGGAATGTTTAGCCTTAAAATATTTGCCTCTTCAGCATCACTTTGGAAAAAGCCGTTTCGGGCTATCTGAGGTTTGAAGTAGCCAGATTCCCGGCAGAGTTGTAGCCACAGGTTCAAAGACTCAGATAAAGGTTGAAGTGTTGCCATCCATTCATCGGCATTGCGCTTTCGTTGCTCTAATGGAAGGTGATTCCAATAGTGCAACGCTGGTAAGTCGAAGCAGCATGTGCCTCCCGGAAGATTAAAGCGTTGACGAATGGAACTGAGAAACCTGTCTTCCTTCAGGCTGCGACCAAATCTTTCGGCACCCATCAGGTTTTTATGAGTGACATCCAGCTCTTCAAGAACAGAAAGAAGCTTCTCCTGATTCACGCCTTCAACATTTAGCCAGCTTTTGTATGCCAGCCTCTGTTTTTCTATGTCTTTTGCTAATTCAGCCTTAAGTTGAATTTGATCAAATATTTCGAGTAGATCGAAAATTGAGCGGAAAAACTGATTGTACTGATAGTGATCTGAAAAACTTGCGGAATAGTGCATTTGCCTCAATAGGGCTTCGACTCTGAGGTAAATACGGGTCTTTTCATTTAATGGGTGTTCAAATTTGTGGCTTGTCATTCCGCGACCTTAAAATCCTCACTGGCGTGCGCTAAGAGAAAGATATTTAGTATGAAGTTCAGTAATTCTGGATAGTAGATCCAGAGTTTCATCATCATTTAGGATAACATCATCTGCGATAGCAAGTCTCTGTTTTCTATCCGCCTGAGACGCTAAAATCGATTTTACCTGATTTTCAGATACGTTATCGCGCTTGATCGTGCGCTGAATTTGTATTTCTGGACTTACATCTACCACTAATACCCTGTCTGCCATCGAATGAAGTTTATTTTCCACCATCAAAGGAACAATAAATAAACCATATGGCGTGGAGATATTGGATAGTTGTCGCTTCATCTCGTCACGAATTAGTGGGTGCAGTAGTGCATTTAACCACTCTTTCTCTTGTGGAGAAGAGAAGATAATCTCTCGCAGTTTGCTTCTGTTTAGCTGCCCCGAGGCGTCTAGAATCTCTGCCCCAAAGTGTTGCTCTATACTCATCAATCCTGGAGTTCCGGGCTCGACTACTTCTCTTGCTACTACGTCTGCGTCAACCGCTTCAATATGGAAGTGTTTTTGGAAAATATTGGCAACGGTGGTTTTCCCACTGGCAATACCTCCGGTAAGTCCAACTATAAAAGGCATATTAGAATCCCAGGAACGTAGAGAAATACCACCGGGTGATATCATTGCCCCACAACAGCGTAATCCAGCCAGCAACGGCCAGATACGGCCCAAACGGGAATGATTTATCGATGCCTTTCTTTTGCATTCTTAGCTGAATGATGCCGAAAAACAGCCCTACAAAAGAGGAGAGCAGAACAACGATTGGTAGTGCCTGCCAGCCTAACCATGCACCAAGAGCAGCCAGAAGCTTGAAGTCACCGTAACCCATGCCTTCTTTTCCGGTAAGAAGTTTGAAGAGCCAATATACAGACCACAGGCACAGATATCCTGCCACTGCGCCGATAACTGCATCTTGTAACGATACTGGACTCCAGCCTAAAAGAGACAATACGATGCCCCCCCACATTAAAGGTAATGTCAGTTGATCAGGCAACAGCATGGTGTCGAAGTCGATAAAGGTTGCGCTTATTAGTACAAAGGTGAAGAAAAGCGCGGCAACAGCGAAGTAATTAAACCCCATTACCATAGCAACACTGAGGCACATCAGCGATGTGAGCAGTTCAATTAACGGATATCGCGCGCTGATAGGGTTAGAGCAGTTATGGCACTTACCTCTCAGCATCAGCCAACTCAAAACAGGAATGTTATCGATGACTCTGATAGGCGTATCGCAATTAGGGCAGCGAGAACGAGGAGTACTTAGATTAAATGTATCTTTCTCAACAGGGATATTCAGCTCTGGAAAGGTTTCGGCACAATCCTGTTTCCATTCATGTTCCATCATGATTGGGAGCCGGTGGATGACAACATTAAGAAAGCTACCGACAATTAACCCCAAAACTGTCGCTAATAAGGGAAAAAGCCAGGGGTAGATGTACAACAATTCCATTTTTTTACTCGTTCTGGACTGATTGGGAGTGATTCTACCCTAACACACTCAGTAAGTTAAAGATTGGTAGATATAGCGAAAGAACAATAGCGCCTAAAACAACGCCGAGTATAACAATAAGAATTGGCTCAATAGCTTTACCCAGGTTTTCCACCAAATCATCAATATCCGATTCATACATATCAGCGAGACGAACCAACATAGTATCTAAGGTGCCTGTCTCCTCGCCAGACATCACCAACTGTACTGCAAGTGAGGGAAACTCTCCTGTATCTCTCATCGCCTGATGAATTGAGGTTCCAGAGGTTGCGGAGATGAGAATTTGGGTCATTACTTTCTGATAATAAACATTGTTTACGGATTTAACAGAAAGGTTTAGTGCATTGACTATTGGAACTCCGGAGCTAAATCCTGTTGCTAGTGTTCTGCTGAAGCGGGCAATGGATGACTTTGCGATAATAGTTCCCATGATAGGAAGCCGAGATGCCATCTTGTCTATTCCATACTTTAACTTTTCTGACTTTTTATAGAACTGCTGAATAAATAGAGCAGTGGCTACTAAAATTAAACTATCTTCGTAAAGTGTTCTCTAAACCATTCAGAAGTAGTTAGCAGGTATCGAGTTGCTTTAGGGAGTTCTGCATTCACACTGGTAAACATATCTTCAAACTCTGGAATTACAACTACAAGCATCAAAGAAAGAACAGCAATAGCAACAATGCATACCAGTGAGGGATAGGTCATTGCCTTTTGTAGATTCTTTTTTAAATCAGCATTTTTTTGCTGATAGATAGCAATGCGATCCAGTAGTTCGGGCAGTTTTCCTGTTGTTTCTCCAGCTTCAATTAAATCGGAATAAATGCCAGTAAAACGAGGGTGAGCATCACGCATTGCCTCGGATAGCGATGTTCCAGACTCTATTCTACGAATAATGGTTGAAAGAAGTGAGTGAATACTCGCTTTTTCGCTATTGCTCTGTAATAGGCGTAAGGCCTGTGTTATCGGAATGCTGGCGGATAACATTGTAGCCAGCTGTTTTGTTAAATGGTGGATGTCTGATTCTGTAATCCGGTTCCTGACTTGAGTATATGTTGAAGGTAAACGAGACCGGATTTTTATCAGCTTAATCTGGTTTTTAACTAGCTCTTCTCTGATTTCAGTTTCTGTGAAAGCAAGTTGTTTTGATGCGAGAATCTTGCCTGCAGCGTTAATTCCTTTCCAGTAAAAAAGCTTTAGTTTTGGGGGCGTCGTACTATTTACCATGAAAGGCATAAAACACGTTGAAGTTCTTCATAACTGGTTATTCCCTGCTGAATTTTCTTAGCACCAGATTGCTCCAACGTTAGCATCCCCTGCTGCTGACAAATGGATTCTAGTTTTGTTATCGAGTGGCCATTTGTAACTGCCGCTTTTAGCTCTTCCGTCATGCTCATTACTTCATAAATACCTGTTCGCCCCAGATATCCTGAATTACATTTGTCGCATCCGCCTGAACGCGCAGTGTATACGGGTTTCAAAGAATTAATGTTTAACCTTTCAGTAATCGATGTGCAAAGCTGAACCTGAATTTTGCATTCAGGACAAAGCTTTCTGCATAACCTTTGAGCGATTACAAGGCTAAGAGAAGATGCCAGGTTGAAATCTTTAATTCCTATGTTTCTCAAGCGGGATATTGATTCGGGCGCAGAGTTTGTGTGCAACGTTGACATAACCAGGTGGCCGGTTTGCGCTGCTTTGGTTGCGATTTCTGCCGTTTCAAGGTCACGTATTTCTCCGATCATTACTACATCGGGATCCTGGCGTAGGAACGCACGAAGTGCCAGAGAAAATCCAAAACCAATCTTGGTATTTATCTGTACCTGATTGACTCCTGTAAGGTTGATTTCTATAGGATCTTCAGCAGCAGAGAGGTTCTTTTCTGGACTATTGATAAATTGCAGCCCGCTATAGAGGGAGATACTTTTGCCGCTCCCTGTCGGGCCAGTGATTAAAATCATCCCCTGTGGCTGGGATAATGCTTTTCTGTACAAATCGGCTTGTGCTGCGGTAAAGCCAAGTTCATCTATATCCAGATTGACGGTTCGCCTGTCCAAAAGCCTTAGAACGATCTTTTCTCCCCATAAAGTAGGCAAAGTGGAGACTCGTAAATCGACAGAAGTATTCTCGTTCAACCTCATTTTCATTCTGCCATCCTGAGGTAACCTTTTTTCGGATATATCCAGGTGGGATAGCACTTTTAGCCTTGTAGAAATTCGGTTAGTTAACTGAGCGGGGGGAGAAGGAGATTCCCTTAAAATACCATCAATCCTAAGTCGTATCCGGTAGTGCTTTTCATAAGGCTCAAAGTGAATATCGGATGCACTTTTGCGTACTGCTTCTAGAAGTATCTGGTGGATGTGGTGGGATACCGGTTCTGTACTTTGGCTTAACTCTTCATTTTGATTGCTACCGTAAAGCTTTCTAATTGCGCCAGATATAGAGCTGAAATCTGCAAGTACAACTTTGATCTGATAGTTAGTGGAAAATTGAAAGTCCTCAGGTCCTTGCTGATTCGTTGGATCTGTTATCGCCAGAGTTAATGTTTGATTTGCAAGTGCTAGAGGAAGAGCGTGATGAGAGATAATCAGCTCTCTTAATCCTAAACTCTGGCAAATGCTTTCGTAGGCATAATCGTCAGGCTTAACCAGTGAAATACCAAATATCTGACTTAGTTTTGTTGCGATCTGATAAGAGCTATAAAATTCAAGCTCCATCAATAGTTCTATTTCGGAAGAAGCTGCTTTCTTGTGTTCAATACACTGTTGCACTTGTGCTGGTGTTAGAGCCTGATGGTTTTCAAGGATTGGAATCAGACGCAGGCTCACTAGAAAATATCCCCTCTATTACAGCCAGCTGGAAGGATATCTTCCACTTCTTCGGGTAAGTTGGTCACACAATGCCAAATCCCCATTTCGTCTCTTTCGAGGGCCAAAGTGTTTTCATTGGTAAAATGCCGAAACTGTGTGCCTGACAGAACCATGATGATCTGCCCTGAGAGTGGGTGATCTGGGTTTTGCTTTGTTGACATACTACCGAGGTTGCTAGGCGATGCTCCAAGTTTCTCTGTTAGATCTTGCTGAGTGGTGATACTGGGGAAATAGCCTGAGTACGTTAAATACGTTTCAAGGTTAACCTTTAGTGCACTTGCCGTAGCAAGAGAGGCGGTAATTTCCGATTTTCTTAGCTGGGTTTGGTATTGAGGAATCGCTATAGCGACGAGAACACCAACAATTGCAACGACAATCATTAGCTCTATCAGAGTAAAACCATTTTTCATATTGTCACCGCTTCTAGGATCATTTTCGGACTACAGAGAATAAAAACCAACTGGGAAGTTTGGAACTAGGAGAATCAGAGTGTGCGAAGGATATTGTTGTGTGTGCGAGTAAGGTTACAAGAGTTGTCGATTTATTGGGAAGTACTAGCCATTTATTGGGGTATAGAAAAGCTTAAGCCCCTTGAATCGGGGCTTAAGTGAATTGGTATTCTAGACATCTATTATTGGAATCTCATGGAAAGATCCATTGCTTTCAGGTGCTTAGTTAAGGCACCTACCGAGATGTAATCCACACCTGTTTCGGCAAACTCACGTATTGTTTCCAGAGTCACGTTACCGGAGTTTTCTAGATCTGCGCGACCCTTATTAACCTTAACCGCTTCTCGCATCATATCTTTACTAAAGTTATCCAGCATGATGATATCGGCACCGGCTTCAATCGCTTCTGTAAGCTCCTCAAGGCTTTCGGTTTCTACTTCAACAGGTTTACCTGGATTCAGTTCTTTAGCTGCTTCGATGGCTTTGGTGATGCCACCACAAGCAATGATATGGTTCTCTTTGATTAGGTAAGCGTCAAAAACACCGATACGGTGGTTAAAACCTCCGCCGCAAGCGACTGCATATTTAAGAGCACTGCGCAAACCTGGGATCGTTTTACGGGTGTCCAGAAGTTTGCAGTTAGTGCCTTCAAGCTGTTTTACATATTCAGAAACCGTAGTAGCGCAGCCAGAAAGGGTCTGGATAAAGTTCATTGCGTTGCGCTCACCGGTTAACAGAGCTCTGGCTGGCCCCGTTAGAGTACAGAGTGCCTGATTTGGCTCAACACCGTCACCATCTTCAACATGCCATTCGATGCTAACTTCACCACCTAGCTGTTTAAAGACTTCTTCAGCCCACTGTTTACCACAAAAAATGCCGTGTTCACGTGTGATCAGGTTAGCCACACTGATAGTGCCTTCCGGGATCAGACTGGCGGAAATATCGACACTCTGGTCTAGGGTTCCACCCAGATCTTCTCGCAAAGTATCTGCAACAGCACGGGTAATTTCTTTTGGAAGTGTTTCTTTTAGGTATTCAAGACGAGCTTGGCTATCGTGACAGTTTTTCATTACTCATTTTAAGCCTGTATTGACGGAGGTGAGAATGATACTCCTGCTTACATAATAAATCAGCATCAAATATCTCAAATGCGGTTTTTTATTGCACATATCGGCACTTACACGTTATTTTGAGATCTCTTAGATTGCTTAATGAGGCTATATGGATATAACTGAGGAACATTGGCTGGTGGGGGTAAAGATAGTGCTATCACCATTTTTCAATGAGAGACCGGAAGGAGAAGCTATCTCTCTTCTTGTGTTGCATAACATCAGTTTACCGCCAAACCAATATGGTGGTGACTCAATAGAGAAATTTTTCACGGGCAAGCTGAATCCCGATGATCACCCCTTTTTTAAAGTCATTCACAATATGCAAGTGTCTGCTCACTGCCTGATAAAACGTTGTGGAGAGATTGTACAGTTTGTGCCTTTTAACAAACGAGCCTGGCATGCTGGAAAATCCATGTTTGCAGGGCGTGAAAACTGTAACGATTTTTCTATTGGAATTGAACTGGAAGGCACTGACCTCGATAGCTATACGGAAAATCAATATCAGGTATTGGCAAAATTAACTCGCTCTTTACAAATACACTATCCGCACATCAGCTCTGAACGTATTACCGGGCATCAGTATATCGCTCCAATAAGAAAAAGTGATCCGGGCCTTGTTTTTGATTGGAGAAAATACAAGTCTTATTGTATTACAAATTAACCGCATGTTACATTCGAGATTCTTGGAATTCGAAATGTAAGGCATTAGACGTCTAAATATTTTCGAACTGCGAAATAATTGTTAAAAAATACCTCTTTTTGATTGTTTTTATGATTTAAATCAATTTTGCTAGACATGGATGTTGGGGGTATGTTAAGTTCTGTCGCAATCAATTGGTAATACCAATTTACAATAACTAAACGATAAATAGAAAGTGACGAGAAAGACGCTCATATGACCTACGAAAGGATTCGTCAGCCAAAGCTCTCAGATGTTATAGAGAAAGAGCTTGAAAGGCTGATATTGGAAGGAACATTTTCTGCCGGGCAGCAACTACCGCCTGAGCGAGAACTGGCAAAACAGTTCGATGTATCCCGCCCATCGATCCGTGAGGCAATTCAGCGTCTGGAAGCAAAAAAGCTATTAACTCGTCGCCAGGGCGGCGGAACCTTTGTAAGCGATACGCTTTGGCAGAGTTTTTCCGACCCATTGCTCGACCTACTGGCGAGCCAAAAAGAAACTCAACTGGATTTACTAGAATCACGTCATGCGCTTGAAGGCATCTCAGCTTACTTTGCTGCGCTACGTGGTACTGAAGAAGATTACAAACGAATCTGTGAAAGTCAGAAGCAGATTAGTATTGCTGAAGAAGAGAAAAACGTAGAGCTCGAAGCGAAAGCGGTCATGGAAACCCTTATCGCAATCACAGAAGCGGCTCACAACGTAGTTTTACTCCATATTGTGCGTAGTCTGGCACCTCTTCTTGAGCAGAACGTTTTACAGAATTTAAAACTATTACACCGCCGCGATGAAGTGGTGGAGAAGGTAAGTAAACACAGAGCTAATATTGTTAATGCGATTGTTTCTGGTCAGCCTGAGAAGGCACGTGAACTTTCACATGCGCATTTAGCTTATATCGAAGAAACCCTGCTGGATTTGACCCGTGAAGAGAGCAGAAGAAAGCGCTCATTACGAAGAATTCAGCAGAATAATGAGTCTTAGGCTCACTGGTTTCATTTGATCCAACTAAACAAAAGGATAGACCGCCATGTCTGAAGTCATGAACAATGACGTTGATGCACTGGAAACTCAAGAGTGGCTTGAAGCTCTTGAATCCGTAGTACGTGAAGAAGGTGTTGAGCGTGCCCAGTTCTTACTAGAAACAGTTTTAGATAAAGCACGCCTTGATGGTGTAGATATGCCAACAGGCGTAACTACTAACTACATCAACACCATTCCTGCCGATCAGGAACCTCCTTACCCGGGAGATACTACTCTTGAGCGCAGAATTCGTTCAATCATCCGCTGGAACGCAATCATGATTGTATTGCGCGCTTCTAAGAAAGACTTAGAGCTTGGCGGACACATGGCGTCATTCCAGTCTTCAGCTGCATTCTACGAGACTTGTTTTAACCACTTCTTCCGTGCTCCAAATGAGCAGGATGGTGGTGATCTGGTTTACTATCAGGGCCATATCTCTCCGGGTATCTATTCCCGTGCATTCGTTGAAGGCCGTCTAACTGAAGACCAATTAGATAATTTCCGTCAGGAAGTGGATGGTAAAGGTATTCCTTCATACCCACACCCTAAATTGATGCCTGAGTTCTGGCAGTTCCCGACGGTATCTATGGGGCTTGGTCCTATTTCTGCTATCTACCAGGCTCGTTTCCTGAAATATCTTGATGGTCGTAAACTGAAAGATACTTCTAACCAGCGCGTTTATGCATTCCTTGGTGATGGTGAGATGGATGAGCCAGAATCACGTGGTGCTATCTCATTTGCTGCTCGTGAACACCTGGATAACCTATGCTTTGTTATCAACTGTAACCTCCAGCGCCTTGATGGTCCGGTTATGGGTAACGGCAAGATCATGCAAGAGCTTGAAGGTCTATTCAAAGGTGCAGGCTGGAACGTAGTTAAAGTAGTCTGGGGTACTGGCTGGGATGCACTTCTGGCGAAAGATACCACAGGCAAGCTACTTCAGCTTATGAACGAGACAGTGGATGGTGACTATCAGACTTACAAATCTAAAGATGGTGCTTACGTACGTGAACACTTCTTCGGTAAATACCCTGAAACTGCTGCACTAGTTGCAGATATGACAGATGACGAAATCTTCGCTCTTAAGCGTGGTGGTCACGATACATCTAAGATGTACGCTGCATTGAACAATGCCAAAGAGACAAAAGGTCGTCCGACGGTAATCCTTGCTAAGACAGTTAAAGGTTACGGCATGGGTGCGGCTGCTGAAGGTCAGAACATCGCTCACCAGGTGAAGAAAATGGACATGACTCACGTTCAGCACATGCGTGACCGTCTAGGCCTTCAGGATCTGGTTTCTGACGAAGAGATGAAGACACTTCCATACCTGAAACTGGAAGAGGGCAGCGCAGAGTACGAATACCTGCATGCTCGCCGTAAAGCGCTTCACGGTTATACGCCGGTTCGTCTGCCTAAATTTACTCAGGAGTTTGTTACTCCAGAGCTTGAAGAATTCAAACCTCTGCTTGAAGAGCAGAAGCGTGACATCTCTTCGACAATGGCTTTTGTACGTGCTCTTAACGTACTGCTTAAGAATAAGAACATTGGTAAGAACATTGTTCCTATCATTGCCGATGAAGCTCGTACCTTTGGTATGGAAGGCCTGTTCCGTCAGATTGGTATCTACAACCCACACGGTCAGAACTATACCCCACAGGATCGCGATATCGTTTCTTACTATAAAGAAGCAACTTCAGGTCAGGTACTACAGGAAGGTATCAACGAACTAGGTGCAATGTCTTCATGGGTTGCCGCGGCAACATCATACAGCACCAACGATCTGCCAATGATTCCGTTCTACATTTACTACTCTATGTTCGGCTTCCAGCGTGTTGGCGACATGGCGTGGATGGCTGGTGACCAGCAAGCGCGTGGTTTCCTACTTGGTGCGACAGCAGGTCGTACGACACTGAACGGTGAAGGTCTGCAGCACGAAGATGGTCACTCACACATCATGGCTGGTACGGTTCCGAACTGTATCTCTTACGACCCGACTTTCGCTTACGAAGTTGCGGTAATCATGCAAGACGGTATCCGTCGCATGTACGGTGAGCAGGAAAACGTATTCTACTACCTGACATTGATGAACGAGAACTACGCAATGCCAGCAATGCCGGAAGGCGCTGAAGAAGGTATCCGTAAAGGTATCTACAAGTTAGAGACATACGCTGGTGCTAAAGGCAAGGTTCAGCTAATGAGCTCAGGTACTATCATGAACGAAGTACGTAAAGCGGCTCAAATCCTTAGCGATGATTACGGTATTGCATCTGACGTTTACTCTGTAACTTCATTTAACGAAGTGACTCGCAATGGTCAGGAAGCAGAGCGTTACAACATGCTTCACCCAGAAGCGGACGCACCAGAAGTACCATACATTGCAGAAGTAATGGGTACTGAGCCTGCAATCGCGGCAACTGACTACATGAAGAACTATGCAGAGCAGGTACGTGCATTTATCCCTGCTGAATCATACAAGGTTCTTGGTACTGATGGCTTTGGTCGCTCAGACAGCCGTGAGAACCTGCGTCGTCACTTTGAAGTAAACGCTGGTTACGTTGTTGTTGCAGCACTAAGTGAACTGGCTAAACGTGGTGATGTTGATAAGTCTGTGGTTGCTGAAGCAATCAAGAAGTTCGACATCGACACTGAAAAAGCTAACCCGCTATACGCTTAATTAAGGTAGGAAAAGAATAATGGCAATCGAAATTAATGTACCTGACATCGGTGCGGATGAGGTTGAAGTTACTGAGATTCTGGTAAGCGTTGGCGATACGGTTGAAGAAGAACAGTCACTGATTACGGTTGAAGGCGATAAGGCTTCAATGGAAGTTCCAGCTTCACAGGCTGGTGTCGTTAAAGAGATTAAAGTAGCAGAAGGTGACAAGGTTACTACTGGTTCTTTAATCATGATCTTTGAGGCGGCTGACGGCGCAGCGGTTGCAGAAACTGCTGAAGCTCCTGTTGCAGAAACGCCAGCAGCGGCTAGTGCTCCAGAGCTAAAAGAAGTTAATGTTCCTGATATCGGTGGTGACGAAGTAGAAGTTACTGAAATCATGGTAGCAGTTGGTGACGAGATCGAAGAAGAACAGTCACTGATCACTGTTGAAGGCGATAAAGCTTCAATGGAAGTACCGGCTCCGTTTGCTGGTACTCTGAAAGAGATCAAAGTTGCTGAAGGTGACAAGGTTTCTACTGGCTCTCTAATCATGGTATTTGAAACAGTCGGTGGTGCACCTGCGGCAGCAGCGCCTGCTGCACCAGCTGCGGAAGCTCCTAAAGCAGCAGCTCCAGCCCCAGCGGCGAAAGAGGCAGTACCAGCATCGGCTGGTGACTTCCAGGAGAACAACGAGTATGCACACGCTTCTCCGGTTGTTCGCCGTATCGCTCGCGAATTTGGCGTTAATCTTTCTAAGGTTAAAGGTACAGGTCGTAAGAGCCGTATCCTGAAGGAAGACGTTCAGAGCTATGTTAAAGAGGCACTTAAGCGCCTTGAAGCAGGCGCTGGTTCAGGCAAAGGTGACGGAAGCGCACTTGGTCTTCTTCCTTGGCCGAAAGTTGATTTCAGCAAGTTTGGTGACGTTGAAACTCAACCACTATCTAAGATCAAGAAGATCTCTGGTGCTAACCTACACCGTAACTGGGTGATGATTCCTCACGTTACACAGTGGGATAACGCAGATATCACCGAGCTAGAGAAGTTCCGTAAAGAGCAAAACGCTATTGAAGCGAAGAAAGACTCTGGCGTGAAGATCACTCCGCTTGTGTTCATCATGAAAGCGGTAGCGAAAGCGTTGGAAGCATTCCCTGCATTTAACTCATCACTTTCTGAAGATGGTGAAAGCCTGATTCTTAAGAAGTATGTGAATGTTGGTATTGCGGTAGATACTCCTAACGGCCTTGTTGTTCCTGTATTTAAGGATGTAAACAAGAAAGGCATCTACGAACTTTCAGAAGAGCTGATGGCGGTATCTAAGAAAGCACGTGCTGGTAAACTGACTGCAGCGGATATGCAGGGTGGGTGTTTCACTATTTCAAGCCTTGGTGGTATTGGTGGTACTGCATTTACTCCAATCGTAAATGCTCCTGAAGTAGCGATTCTTGGTGTATCTAAGTCTGAGATGAAGCCTGTTTGGAATGGTGCAGAGTTTGCTCCACGTCTACAGCTTCCACTGTCACTATCTTACGATCACCGCGTGATTGATGGTGCTGAAGGTGCACGCTTTATTACATACCTGAACGGTTGCCTATCTGACATTCGCCGTCTTGTTTTGTAATTAAATAATAGATAAGGTGGCTTACTCAGCCACCTTTTTCTTCTGAATATTCTCAACAATTCAATTGGCTTGGCTGAAAAGGAATTGTTGTACAGCTCACAGGCTAAATGGAATTATTTTTCATATCGTTAACATCTTTGTAAACTGTTACGGTTTACTAAGAAGCCCCGTTAGCCTGTTAGGGATAATGACTACAAGAGGTCACAATGAGCAAAGAAATTAAAGCCCAGGTAGTAGTACTTGGTGCAGGTCCTGCTGGATACTCAGCTGCATTCCGCTGTGCAGACCTTGGTCTGGAAACAGTACTTATTGAACGTTACAGCACTCTAGGTGGTGTATGTCTGAACGTTGGTTGTATTCCATCTAAAGCACTGCTTCACGTAGCTAAAGTTATTGAAGAAGCAAAAGCACTTGCTGAACACGGTATCGTATTTGGTGAGCCTCAAACGGATATAGATAAGATCCGTCTTTGGAAAGAGAAAGTTATCACTCAGCTAACTGGCGGTCTGGGTGGCATGGCGAAAATGCGTAAAGTTACTGTAGTGAATGGCTATGGTAAGTTTACTGGCCCTAACACTATCGACGTTGAAGGTGAAGACGGAACTACAACGGTTAGTTTTGATAACGCTATCGTTGCAGCGGGTTCTCGCCCTATTAAACTGCCATTTATTCCACACGAAGACCCTCGTATCTGGGATTCTACTGATGCACTTGAGCTGAAAGAAGTTCCTGGAAAAATGCTTATCATGGGTGGTGGTATCATCGGTCTTGAGATGGGTACTGTGTATCACTCTCTGGGTTCTCAGATTGACGTTGTTGAGATGTTCGATCAGGTTATCCCTGCAGCAGATAAAGATGTAGTTAAGGTTTACACCAAGCGCATTAAAGATAAGTTTAACCTGATGCTGGAAACAAAAGTGACAGCAGTTGAAGCGAAAGAAGATGGTATCTACGTTTCAATGGAAGGTAAGAAAGCACCAGCAGAACCTGAACGTTACGATGCTGTGCTTGTAGCGATTGGTCGTGTACCGAATGGTAAGCTTATTGATGCAGACAAAGCGGGTCTGGAAGTGGATGATCGCGGCTTTATCAATGTTGACAAGCAGATGCGTACCAACGTTCCTCATATCCATGCTATCGGTGATATCGTGGGTCAGCCAATGCTTGCTCACAAAGGTGTGCATGAAGGTCATGTCGCTGCAGAAGTTATCTCTGGTAAGAAACACTACTTTGACCCTAAAGTTATTCCTTCGATTGCTTACACTGAGCCTGAAGTTGCCTGGGTTGGTAAAACTGAAAAAGAAGCGAAAGAAGAAGGTATCAACTACGAAGTTGCTACATTCCCATGGGCTGCATCAGGCCGAGCTATCGCGTCTGACTGTGCCGATGGCCTAACTAAGCTTATTTTTGACAAGGATACTCATCGTATCGTTGGTGGTGCAATCGTTGGTACTAACGGTGGTGAATTACTTGGTGAGATTGGTCTTGCAATCGAGATGGGTTGTGATGCCGAAGATCTTGCTCTTACTATCCATGCTCACCCAACTCTACATGAGTCGGTTGGTCTAGCAGCCGAAGTATTTGAAGGAACAATCACAGACCTTCCAAATGCTAAAGCTAAGAAGAAGTAATATATACCATTAGATACTAAAAACCGCTGAAATATCAGCGGTTTTTTTGTGTCTATAAAAGCGTTACTAGAAAGTGTGTTTACTTTATAGATGCGCTTACTTATAGATACATAGCATGCTTAAGAAGCCTTGAACCATATCCTTGAGTTCAGCGTCATCTTTCTCACGGTTTGCCTGAACATATACCGCGTAGCATAGGCCATGCAGCATTTTTGCTAGGTAAGTCGGATTCTGAGCTTCACTTATCTCACCTTGTTCAATAGCTTTCTGGAACATACTTTCCAGTAGTAATGAACTGTTTTTGTTTAGTGAAACAAAAAGAGGCCAAACTTCTTCGCGAGTAGATGCGCTCCATTCGAACCAAACTTTTAACCAGTGACAATCCTGACGAACAAGCTCAATGATCTGAGATGCAATGTTCTCCAAGTTTTCTCTGGAGTGAATAGAGGTGTCGATAGTTTCATTCAGGAAACCAGAGAACTGGCGAACTACATGGTGCAATACTTCATCTACCAAATCTTCACGGGTAGGGAAGTAGTTAAATACTGTAGCAACTGAAACCTGTGCGATTTCAGCAATATCGGCGTGACCACCACGACCAATACCTCTGCGTGCGAACACCTCTAGCGCAATATCCATAAGTTGCAGCTTACGCTTTTGAGGAGACAAACGGGTTCTTGGTCTTTTTTTAATCATATCCATAACGATATCCTTGCCAACGAGTTGTTTTATTAGAAGAACGACATTGAGTTTGTTGTAAATATAATTGTCGCTAAATGAGTGTACAGGTGCATATTTTTAATATCAATACACCTTGTTTATATATCAGTCAGTTATTTGATTCTGATTAATTTTTGATACAAATGTTACAAATTGTTTCATAATGCCGAGAGTGATAGTGTCTTTGATTGTTAATGCAACTATTTTTTGTTGGAGCTGTATCTTAATGCCACTCGAGTATAGAATACCGCCTACTTGAAATTTGTCAGCAGGATAAACTTGTCGTGCTGGTATAAGCTCCAATGATACAAAGTTGAATGAGAACAGTATGAAACATACAGTTGAAGTTATGATTTCTGAGGAAGAAATTAGCAAACGTGTGCGCGAACTCGGAAAAGCAATAACAGAGCATTACAAAGATTCAGATAACCTAGTTATTGCAGGTCTTCTTCGTGGATCTTTCGTTTTTATGGCAGACCTTGCCAGAGCGGTAGAGTTGGATCTTTCCGTTGATTTTATGACTGCGTCAAGTTATGGAAGCAGCCAGGAAAGCTCGCGTGATGTGCGCATCCTTAAAGATCTGGATGATGATATCGCTGGTAAAGATGTACTACTTGTAGAGGATATTATTGATACAGGTAATACCCTAAGTAGAGTTGTTGAGATTTTGTCTATCCGTGAACCTAACTCTATCAAGATTTGTACTCTACTGGATAAACCTTCTCGTCGTGAAGTTGAAGTAGATGTAGAGTGGGTGGGATTTGAAATCCCAGACGAGTTTGTTGTCGGTGTTGGTCTGGATTTCGCTCAGAAGTACCGTAACCTGCCATATATCGGTAAAGTTATTCCTCAGGAATAATTCCTGACAGGTTACAGGCTACATGTTGATACGTGTAGCCTGTTTTGTTTCGGCTACTTACCGATTTCTCCGGTAGTAATCTTAGCAATCGCGCTCTGGTAGGCGATTTCCAGGCTTTCTCGGCTGTTACATCTCATACCTAGATCGATGAGTTTGCCATCACCAATACCATAGATAACACCGTGAAGGTCAACTTTCTGTCCTCTTTCCCATGCGTTTTGCATGATGGTTGAGTTGCCAAGGTTATAAACCTGTTCTGCGGCGTTTATTTCACACAATTTGTCACCGTGCTTTTCTTTTGGTAACTCACCAAGCCAGCTTCCATGTTTAAGGTATAGGTCTCTTATATGAAGAATCCAGTTATTGATAAGCCCTAATGGTGGGTTTTCAATAGAAGCATTGACGCCCCCACACCCGTAATGGCCACAAATAATAACGTGCTTAACTTTTAGTACATCGACAGCGTACTGAACAACAGAGAGGCAGTTCAGGTCAGTATGAATAACCTGATTTGCAACGTTACGGTGTACAAATAATTCTCCGGAGTCTAATCCGGTTAAAAGTTCTGCCGGAACCCGACTGTCTGAACAACCTATCCATAGGTAATCGGGTGATTGGCGTTCGACCAACTTGGAAAAATACTCCGGTGAATCCGACGTCATCTTTTCCGACCAAGTGGCGTTTTTTTCAAATAACTCTTTTATATCTGGCATTCAATATCCCTCATTGATGCCCCTAATATACACAAGGACATAATTTGTTACTTCAATTTATTTACAGATTTTGTTCCTAAATCGACTGGTCTGAGTTCATTTGTTAATATCGATTAACAATTTTGTTGCTTAATTTAGTTAAAATTTGAGGTCGAGTTTGCCGTTTTAGGATTTACAATAGGATGTTTTGATAATTTGGCTATTCGTTTGTAGGGAAGTAGATTTAGATGAGTAGGTTTAACACTCTTAGTTTAAAGGGTGATCTGTTTGGTGGCGTTACCACCGCTATTATTTCACTGCCACTAGCACTGGCTTTTGGTGTTGCATCGGGAGCGGGTGCTGAAGCAGGCTTATGGGGCGCAATTATGGTGGGGCTGTTTGCCTCGTTGTTTGGTGGCTCGAATACACTCATATCAGAACCTACCGGCCCGATGACGGTGATCATGACGGCAGTCTTAACCACAATGACTGCCAAGTATCCCGAATCGGGTATGGCGATGACTTTTACCGTTGTTATGATGGCTGGCGCGTTTCAAATCTTGTTGGGCACCCTGAAGCTAGGAAAATACGTCACCCTGATGCCATATAGCGTAGTGTCAGGCTTTATGTCCGGTATTGGCGTTATACTGGTCATACTCCAGCTATCTCCATTGCTGGGACACCCTGCTCCAGCAGGTGGTGTAATTGGAACTCTGAAGCAACTCCCTGACATTTTTATGTCCTTGAGCTTTAAAGAGCTGTTCTTAGGTGTAACAACCCTTCTGATTCTTTTCCTTATGCCTAAGAAATACACGCGATATGTCCCATCTCAGCTGGTTGCTTTGGTTTTTGTTACTCTGCTGTCGATGCTTATCTTTGATATGGAATCCGTCAGACGCATCGGTGAAATACCAGCAGGTCTCCCATCATTGGTGATACCAACTATCACACCTGAAACCTTTATGACCATGGTGATTGATGCACTAGTTCTTGGCACTCTTGGATGCATAGATACGTTACTTACCGCTGTTATCGGTGACTCGTTAACCCGTAGTGAACACAACTCAGATAAAGAACTTCGGGGGCAGGGTATCGCGAATATGCTAGCAGGCTTATTTGGTGCACTTCCTGGAGCAGGGGCAACAATGGGAACTGTGGTTAATATCCAGGTTGGAGCTCGTTCCCCTTTATCTGGTGTAATCAGAGCACTAATACTGGCACTTGTTGTTATGGTTGCAGGTTCACTAACTGAGCCGATTCCTATGGCCGTTCTGGCGGGCATTGCTGTTTATGTTGGTATAAACATTCTTGACTGGAGTTTTATCTCACGAGCTCACAAAGTCAGCATTCAGGGTATGGCGATAATGTATGGCGTGATGTTATTGACAGTTTTTGTCGATCTGATAGTCGCTGTAGGCCTTGGTGTCTTTATTTCTAACATCATAATCATAGAGAAATTAAGCCTTGCTCAGGAAAAGAACGTAAAAGCAATAAGTGATGCTGAAGATGAGGATATTCCTCTTAACGAAGAAGAAAAAAATCTATTAGATAAAGCTAACGGACAGGTATTGTTTTTCTACCTATCCGGCCCCATGATCTTTAGCGTATCCAAAGCGATATCTCGTCAACATTCCAGCATCAGCCAATATAAGGCTATGGTACTCGATTTGACAGATGTTCCTATGATTGATGTGACTGTAGGGCTCGCACTTGAAAACGCCATAAAGGATGCAAAAGAAGTTGAGTGTCAGGTTTTACTTCTATGTCCTCATGAACAGACGAAGCACCAGTTAGAAAGGCTTCACCTTGACGACCTGGTTCCTGTCGAAGACAGATACTCTACCCGTTATGAAGCATTAAGCGCCGCTCTTAATAATATCGATATTAAAGAAAGTTAGTTCAGGCGCAATTTAAAGACTTCTTAACGCAAGCTTATTAGCTTGCGTTATTTTTATTTGTAGCTGTTAAAACAGTGATGAGCAAAATATGTACGCACTAGAACTAGATAACCTTAAAAAAACCTATGCTGGTGGCTTTGAGGCTTTAAAAGGCATTAGCCTGAAAGTAGAGAAGGGCGATTTTTATGCCCTTCTCGGACCTAATGGAGCAGGGAAATCAACCACAATTGGTGTGATTTCTTCTTTAGTAAACAAGACACTCCGGAAAGGTGACTGTATTTGGTCACAACATCGAAAACGAGTTAGAGCTGGCTAAGATGAATTTAGGCCTGGTTCCTCAGGAATTTAACTTCAACCAGTTTGAAACGGTTGAGCAGATTGTTCTCCAACAAGCTGGCTATTACGGAGTACCACGTGAGATAGCTAAAGAGAGAGCGAAAAAGTACCTTACTAAACTAGATTTGTGGGAAAAACGGAAAGAGCGTTCCAGAAACCTGTCTGGTGGTATGAAACGCCGCTTAATGATCGCTCGTGCGTTAATACACGAACCAAAGCTTCTTATTCTGGATGAACCAACGGCAGGTGTTGATATCGAACTCCGTCGTTCTATGTGGGATTTTTTACAGGAAATCAACCGCGAAGGCGTAACGATAATTTTGACCACGCACTATCTGGAAGAAGCAGAAATGCTGTGCCGTAATATCGGTATCATCAGCCGTGGTGAGTTGATTGAAAATACTACGATGAAAGCACTGCTCAACAAGTTACATGTCGAGACTTTCATTCTTGATTTGGCCCCAGGCAGTGTGCCACCAAAATTGAATGGGGTGATCAATCAGAAGTTTGAAGGCGGCTCGTTGGAAATTGAGATAGAAAAAAGTATGGGATTAAATGCTGTTTTCTCTCAGTTAACCGAGCAGAATGTGAATGTGCTGTCGATGAGAAATAAGGCGAACAGATTAGAAGAGCTGTTCGTTAGCATTGTTCGTGGTCAAGATGGGAAGTAACAGAATGTACAGTTTATATTGGACGGCGTTTCAGAGCCTTCTGACAAAAGAGATTACCCGTTTTATGCGGATTTGGGTCCAGACTTTGGTGCCCCCAGCTATTACTATGACGCTATATTTCATCATCTTCGGTAATTTGATTGGTTCAAGAATCGGTGAGATGGGTGGTTTTAGCTATATGGAGTACATTGTTCCCGGCTTGATTATGATGTCGGTGATTACTAACTCGTACTCTAACGTTGCTTCCTCTTTTTCAGCTCTAAGATGCAGAAAAACATAGAAGAACTTCTAATCGCACCAGTGCCTAATTACGTCATTATACTTGGCTATGTGATGGGAGGCGTTACCGAGGATTGCTGGTGGGCACGATAGTGACTTTTGTTTCTCTTCTATTTGTCGACTTAAATGTTCACCACTGGTTTATTATTTTCGCTACGGTATTTATGACTTCCGTTGTATTTGCTTTAGGCGGGTTAATTAATGCCATCTTTGCGACGACGTTTGATGATATTTCTATCGTTCCGACGTTTGTTCTTACGCCGATGACCTATCTCGGCGGTGTGTTTTATTCGTTAAGTCTGTTGCCTGAGTTCTGGCAAGGCGTATCTAAAATAAACCCTATCGTATATATGGTTAACGCCTTCCGTTATGGATTTCTGGGCGTTTCTGATGTGGGGATTGTAACTTCGTTTGGCGTATTATCAGTGTTTGTTGTTGTGTTATACGCAGTTGCACATTATCTGGTGACAACAGGTAAAGGACTAAGAAGTTAAGTTTAAGCGCAAATAAAAAGCTCGGGACTTCCCGAGCTTTTTTGCATTCAGTAGTAAGGGTTATTCTTCTGATGCAGCTTCTTTCGCTTCTGGCTCTGTTTCTGTAGACTGAACCACTTCAACAACCTGATTATCGATCAGTCTGGCTTTTGCCTAAGAAGGCTGATATCAGAATTACAGCCTGAGTAGTTTCTTCTGAAACTGGTTGAAGAGTTCGCGCATCACGAATAAATATCTCGTCAGTTTCCAGATCTGCAGCTCTTAACTGGTCACTCGCGTCTTCGATAATGGATGCGTAATCGTTCTTACCGCTACGAATCTGGCTGCTGATCCAGCGCATGGTTTTGGCTACTACAGGAGCTCGTTGGCGCTCATCTAGAGTGAGCAGACCATTGCGAGAACTCATTGCCAGGCCATCCATTTCGCGTACCGTTGGTACACCAACAATCTCGATATCCATCGCCAGGTCTTCGGCCATTTGGCGAATTACAGCAAGCTGTTGAAAGTCTTTCTCGCCAAAGCATGCTACGTCAGGCTGAACGATGTTAAACAGCTTGGTTACTATGGTCGCAACACCACGGAAATGACCCGGGCGAGAAGCGCCTTCCAACATGTGAGATAGCCCAGGAACTTCAACAAAGCTCTGTTTGTCCAATCCTTTCGGGTACATGATTTCTGGTGTTGGAGTGAAAACCAAATCAACCCCTTCGCCATTTAACTTGCTTAAGTCGTCTTCAAGCGTACGAGGGTAGTTGTTGAGATCATCTGCTCTTTCAAATTGCATTGGGTTAACAAAGATGCTTACCACGACCGCATCTGCATGCTCACGAGCCTTGCGAACCAGAGTAAGATGACCCTCGTGCAGGTTGCCCATTGTTGGAACAAATGCAATCTTTCGACCGTCTCGTTTTAGCTGTTTTATCTGCTCTCTAAGTGCTGATATATCTTCAAACGTATGCATAGTGATCCTTAAGCAATAGTGTGTTCTTCACCAGGGAAAGAACCTGATTGAACATCCTCAATATAGCGCGATACCGCTGTACGGATATTACCTGTTTCAGCCAGAAAGTTCTTAGAGAATTTAGGCATATAGTTAGCAGAAATACCAAACATGTCGTGCATTACCAGTATTTGTCCATCAGTATCACTACCTGCGCCGATACCGATAACTGGTACATCCAAAGCTTCAGTAATTCGTTTAGCTAGCGATGCTGGTACGCATTCTAGCAGAACGATTTGTGCGCCAGCATCCTGAAGGGCAATAGCATCTCTTACCATTTGATCAGCTTGTTCCTGATCTCTCCCCTGAACGCGATAACCGCCAAAAATATTAACTGATTGAGGTGTTAAGCCGAGGTGGGCACAAACAGGTACGGCACGCTCAGTCAGCATTTTTACGGTATCAATGAGCCAGGAGCCACCCTCAAGTTTCACCATGTTTGCGCCTGCACGCATAAGTTGTGCTGCGCTTTCACAAGCTTGTTCTGGTGTTGCGTAACTCATAAACGGCATATCAGCCATTAACAGAGAGTTTGGGCTTCCCGCTTTTACACAGCGAGTGTGATAAGCAACGTCTTCAACAGATACTGGTAGAGTATCGCTTTGCCCCTGGAGTACCATCCCCAGAGAGTCGCCAACCAGTAAAACAGGCATTTCTTGTTCTTCAAATAACTGAGCAAAGCTCGCGTCATAAGCAGTTGAAGAAGCAAACTTACGACCTTCTTTTTCCAGGTCATAAGAGTGTTTATCGTTATTTTTTTCATCATTGTTCCTTATTAGGATTGGCTATGACTGCCATATTCTGAGCCCGTTGCGGTCTACTTGTTTAAGTAGTTTTGTTAGCTCAGTCCCGTCAGGGAGTTGCAAATTAGGTTCGATTTCTGCAAGCGGATAGAGAACAAACTCTCTTTCTTTCATTCCGTAATGAGGAATGGTAAGTCGCTCGGAATCGATGACCTCATTGCCGTATAGAAGAATGTCCAGGTCCAGTGTTCTTGGTCCCCATCTTTCTTCTTTACGGACGCGCCCATGTTCTAGTTCAATTGCCTGAGTGCAACTGAGTAGTTCAATAGGCGTTAATTCGGTATCAATCACTGCTACTGCATTGATGTAGTCAGGCTGGTTTTGTGGCCCCATAGGAGTGCTACTGTACAGTGAAGATGCGGCAATAAACTCTGACTTTGGTAGTGTTTTCAGAGCTGAGATTGCATTCAATGCCTGAGTTTCAGGATCAGATAAGTTACTGCCTATCGCGATGTATACTTTAGTCATTCGACTTATTACTCTTGTTGCTCTTCTTATTGCGATAGTTTTTTCTGCGTCGATAATTCGGTTTCGGAGAACCAAGATCGCCTACCATTGCCTGCTTCATATTTCTGCCAGCGTTTTGGAAAGTTTGCCACCATTTAGCCAGCTCGGCAGTTTCACCTCCCTCTATCGCTCCGCGCATCTCCAGGAAGTCAAAGCCCGCTCTGAACTTATTTAGCTCCATTAAACGGAATGCTCGCTTACCGCTTCTACGTGGCAGTCGTAATTGAAGCTGCCAGATTTCACGGATCGTCGCAGTATGTCTGCGAGGGATAGCAATGGTTTTAACCTGCTGGTCAAGAATCTGATTACTTGCTTCCATGATGGCATCGTAATAACTCATATTTCTCGATGCCATGAGTTCTTCGGCGTCTTTATTTAGTGGATACCAAAGCAGCGCTGCAAACATAAAGGCAGGGTTGATACGCTTACCTTCGCCAATTCGCTTGTCTGTTGACTTAAGAACTTGTTCAAGCATCTTCTCTGTGTTTGAGCTTTCGTCTTCAGTAAATTCCTGAGCAATTCTTGGAAACAGTGGCTTAAATAGATTGTAATCTCTTAGCAGGAAGTAGGTTTCCAACCCGTATCCTGACTGGAGTAACTTCAATGACTCTTCATATAGCCGAGCTGCTGGAATATCTTCAAGCAAGTGCGCTAACTCAGGAATAGGGAGTGCCGTACTTTCACAGATATCCATGTCCAGTTTCGCTGCAAAGCGAATGGCTCTAAGCATACGAACCGGATCTTCACGGTATCGAGTTTCAGGATCGCCTATTAAGCGAATTAGACCATCTTCAAGGTCTTCAATACCGCCAGCATAGTCGTGAATACTGTAGTCAGCGATATTGTAGTACATCGCATTGATGGTAAAGTCGCGTCGTTCTGCGTCTTCGTCTATGCTGCCATAAACATTATCGCGAAGTAGCATGCCTTCTTTCGACTGTGCGGATACATTCTTAGATGGTTCCTGGTGATGTCCACGGAAAGTTGCCACCTCAATGATATCGCGACCAAACATGATATGGGCAAGTCTGAACCTGCGCCCAATTAGCCGACAGTTACGAAACAGTTGCTTGATTTGCTCTGGAGTTGCATTGGTTGCTATATCAAAATCTTTTGGATTTTTCTCCAGCAGCAAATCACGGACACCACCACCTACCAGATAGGCTTTGTATCCGGCATTATGCAGACGATAGAGTACCTTCAGCGCATTTTCACTGATCTGTTGTCTTGATATGTTATGTTCTTCACGCGGGACAATGGTCAGGCTTATTTCTGTAGCAGGACAGTCTGTACGTCTACTGTCTTCATTATTTCTGACGATTTTCCGGTAAAAACTAGCAACTTGACTAAAAATAGCCCACCTCGTTTTTGCTTAATCAACATTCCGTATCAAACGTACGTAATGCTGTAAATTCTACTGCTTTAATTTGCGGCTAATAATAGCCTACGGAGAGGCTTTTGAGAATGGTGACGTGATCTCGATCTCCTGAGGAAGCTGGTTTATTGACCAGTTTTTTACCCCCCAGTCTATTATTTCGGAGATTTCTCCATTTTGGATACCTCTCGGGAGTGCAAATCCTAAAAATCTCATTGCTCTGACAAGAGTAGGTACCGGATGTTTCAAATCAATGGCTGTTGCATGATTCTGTTTAGACAACTTATTACCGTTTCCGTCTGTTGCTAACGGAAGATGCAAATACTTAACTGGGTCTAGCCCTAACATCTTGTATAAACTTATCTGACGCCCGGTGGGTTCAATCAGATCCGCGCCTCTAACGACTTCCGTGATTCCCTGATAAATATCATCGAGAACAACCGCAAGATTGTAGGCAAAAAGCCCATCTCTGCGTTTAATGATAAAATCTTCGGCTGCTAGCTCTGGTGGAATCGACATGTTGCCGTGTTTCAAATCCTCAAAGCTTACTATTGGGGTGTCGACCCGAACCCTCACTGAACAGGAGTTTGGGCTGTTTAACGCTTTGTCGCGACAGGTTCCCAGATAAAATCCACCAGACTCTTTTATTTGTTTTCTAGTGCACTGACAATAGTAGGCTAAGCCTGAATCTAACCAGGAGTCTATCTGTTGCTGATAGGCATCGTGACGTTCACTTTGATATAGAACATCACCGTCCCAGTATAGATGGTAGGTTTCCAGCGCCTTTAAAATTAAATCGGATGCGCCTTCTATTTCTCTTGGAGGGTCTATGTCTTCCATTCGTACCAGCCAGTCACCACCTTGAGACTTTGCGCTAAAGTAGCTACCAAGAGCCGCGACAAGCGAACCAAAGTGAAGGGGACCCGAAGGTGAGGGAGCGAAGCGTCCAATAGTTTTCATATGTGTTTTGTAGTAAGCAAAAAGGGAGCCAAAGCTCCCTTTAATTAAACAGAACCCAAGCTTAACCTTGCATCTGTCTCTCTTTCATTTCCGCAAGCGTTTTACAATCGATACAAAGATCAGCTGTAGGTCTGGCTTCTAAGCGACGGATACCGATTTCAACCCCACAAGATTCACAGAAGCCGAAGTCATCTTCTTCTATCTTGTTTAGCGTCTTCTCAATCTTCTTGATGAGTCGGCGTTCGCGATCACGGTTACGAAGTTCCAGACTGAACTCTTCTTCTTGCGAGGCGCGGTCAACTGGATCCGGGAAGTTTGCTGCTTCGTCCTGCATATGGTGTACAGTTCGTTCAACTTCGTCCCTTAGTTGATTGCGCCACGCTTCTAAAATCTTAGTAAAGTGAGCCATCTGCTCTGGTGACATATATTCTTCACCAGGTTTTTCCTGATATGGCTCCACACCTGCAATGGCTAGGATGCCTAGCGCTTTTTTCTTTTCTGGCATACCGCATCTCCTACTTACACCAAATATTAACAGATGTTGCTGTTAATTTAAGGCGGGTATCTATAGCAGAAAGAAAAGCCGGAAGCAAACACAGAATTTCAACCTCTGTATTCAATGTGAACGTCGCATCATTTTTGCCAATTAATCGATAAATTTTACCGGCGAAACTAAGCGAATTTCACTTTCGGAGAGCTCTGCTTTATAGCACAGCACCTCAACACCAACTTCTTTTGCTTGTTTTAGTAATTGTGAATAATTTGCATCTATATGGTGTGCTACAGACATTTTTTCAATGCCTGAATGCAAAACAGCGAAGAAAAGTATAGCTCTGTTTCCATTATTTACCATTTCTTGTAGCTCACGGATGTGTTTTTGCCCGCGAGTTGTGACGGCATCAGGGAAGTATCCTTGTCCTTCGGTTTCCAGAAGAGTAACACTTTTTACTTCTACAAAGCACGGTGCACGACCTTCAGATGATAAGTAGATATCAATTCGGCTATTTTCCTGACCATATTTCACTTCTGTTTTAAGTGTATCGTAGCCAGATAGCTCAGAAATTGTCCCATTTTCAATAGCTTCAACCACAAGCGTGTTGGCTCTGGCGGTGTTAACGCAAATCATATCCCCGGCGGGGCTCTGGCTGATTTCCCAACTATGCGGGTATTTTCGCTTGGGATTATCTGAAGTGGAATACCAGACTGTATTTCCTGCATCAGCGCATCCGGTCATCGCTCCGGTATTTGCGCAATGAATTGTAGTTACAGTTCCGTCTTCCAGTTCAATATCTGCAAGGAAACGTTTGTAGCGCTTAATCAGCTTTGCGCTCTTTAGCTTAGGTTCAAAGTGCATATTATTACTGTTTTTATGTACAATAGCCGACAATTAAGCTTGGTATAACATAAGGTTTCACCATTGTCACAACTTCCTATCGAATCGGTCATTACCGAGCTACTTGATAAGGTTCAAAACTCTAATCAGGTTATTCTCAAAGCCGCTCCCGGGGCCGGTAAATCAACCTACTTTCCGCTGCAACTGGTTAAGCAAGGTTGTATTAACGGCAAAATAATCATGCTGGAACCAAGAAGACTGGCTGCGCGAAATATCGCGACCTACCTTTCCTCACAACTTGGCGAAAAGGTGGGGCAGAGCGTTGGGTATCGTGTTCGTGGGGATGTGAAGGTCTCGTCAGAAACTAAGCTGGAAATTGTTACTGAAGGGATCATGACCAACATGATCCAGTCTGATCCTGAACTAACGGGTGTTGGGTTGCTTATCTTTGATGAATATCACGAGAGAAGTATCCATGCTGATACTGCTTTAGCATTTAGCCTTGAAGTCCAGGAAGCACTCAGAGACGACCTGAAAATAGTGGTGATGTCAGCAACGCTCGACAGTGAGTCACTCCAGATGTTAATGCCTGATAGTGCATATATTGAGTCTGAAGGACGAGCCTATCCGGTTGAGCAAAGGTATAGCCCTATGTCAGTTAATGACAGGCTTGCCCCAACGGTTGTCCGGCGGGTAAACAATCTGCTTCAGAATGAATCGGGCTCAATTTTGGTTTTTCTACCGGGTGTGGGGGCTATTAAACAGGTTGAGCTAGGATTGCGAGAACTCTCTGTTGACGCTGAAATAGCACCTCTTTATGGGCAGTTAAGCTTTAAAGAACAGGAGAAAGCGATACTCCCGGCCGAAGAGGGTAAAAGAAAGGTCGTACTTTCAACCAATATTGCTGAGACCTCGCTTACCATCGAAGGAATAAGGATTGTTGTCGACTCCGGTTTAGAAAGAGTGGCAAGGTTTGATCTAAAAACCGGTATTACCAAACTTGAGCAGGTTCGGATTGCTCAATCCTCTGCGATTCAAAGAGCAGGGCGAGCCGGGCGACTGGAGCCGGGGATCTGTGTTCGTTTGTTTGGCGAGAGCCAGTACAACCAACAACCTAAAGTTCCCGAGCCGGAAATATTGCACTCCGATCTCTCTTCTCTGGCTATGGAGCTAGCTTTATGGGGAGCAAATGATGCGAGCGAACTTAAGTGGCTAGATATCCCTCCATCCTCTTCATTGAATCAGGCAAGAGAGTTATTACAATCTCTGGAACTGCTTACCGAAGATAATCAGTGCAACGAGAATAGCAATAAGCTGCAATCCCTGGGTATTGAACCAAGGCTCGGTGCCATGCTGATTAAGGCAGAAAAAATGGGGAGAGCGTATCTTCATACTGCGCTGGCATTGATACCATTGCTGGAAGAGCCGGAAAAACACACACCGGATATTACCCATTCCTTGTACAGGCTTCAGGCTGGTAAGCATCCAAAAAGAAAAGCATTTATTCAGCGAGCTCAGTCTCTGGGAAGAAAGCTTGGTGTTCAGTTTGATTTGCAACTCGTTGACGAATCTTGTGCTGCTGTATGCCTGGCGTTTGCTTTTCCGGATCGAATCGCAAAGCGGCGAAACAATCAATCGAGTCGCTTCTTACTGGTGAACGGGCATGGTGCATTTATTTCTGAAGAAGAGCCGTTAGCAGGGCAGGAGTTTTTGGTAGCAGCAGACTTGATGAGAACGGGCAGAGATGAAAGTCAGTTATTTCTGGCTGCAGGTCTTGATGTACACAGGCTTCAGAAGAATGCACCAGAGCTGTTTTTCCAAAAAGAGTCTGTTGATTGGGATGAAAAGCAAGGCAAGTTGGTTGCAGAAAAACAGTCTTGTATTGGTCATTCGAATCAGTATTTGGTTATTGAGTCTGAAAAACTGCCTGAACCGGATAAAGATAGAGTCAATGAAGCTCTTATTAATTATGTCCGTCGCAAAAGTCTGGATGTGCTCAACTGGGATGACAAGAGCCGCAATTTGCGTGCAAGAATCGCTTGTGCCAGAGAGTGGATGCCGGAGGAAGAATGGCCTTTAGTTGACGATAAGGTACTGTTAGATAATCTGGAAAACTGGCTTGAGCCGTATATGAATAATATCAAGTCAGCCGCTGCTCTTAAAACGATAAGTGTATATGATGCATTGCTGGCTTATCTCGGCTGGCCTTTGAATCAGAAAATCGATGAGTGGCTTCCGGTAAGTTATCAGGCACCGACGGGAAGCAAGAAAAAAATCGTTTATAGTGAAGGGAAACCTCCCGTGCTCTCTATACGAATGCAGGAGATGTTTGGTGAGCAGAGCTCACCCCTGCTAGCGAAAGGGCGGGTAAAACTTACACTTGAGTTACTATCCCCAGCTCAAAGACCTCTTCAGCTTACCTCAGACCTTGCAGGCTTTTGGGCTGGCGCATATAAAGAAGTACAGAAAGAGATGAAAGGGCGTTATCCTAAACACCCCTGGCCAGACGATCCTGCGAGTCACATTGCAACAACCAAAACTAAGCGACAATTAAACTCATGAGTGAAAAAAAGCACCTTTCCCGTTCCGGGACAAAAAAGAGTGTTAGAAAAACCACAGCTACGCGTAAGAAAGCTTCTGCGAAAAGAACACCAACTAAACGTAAAAAAGCAAAATCAGGTGGTTCCGGTATTTTTCGCAAGCTGTGGAGTCTGACATGGAAGGTATCTTTAGCTGTGTTTGCCGTTCTGGCATTTGTCGGCTTATATCTGGATTCTGTGGTTAGAGAGCGGTTTGATGGTCATATTTTTGACCTGCCAACGGTTGTTTATGCTCGTGTACTTAACTTAGCACCAGGCAGTGATATTACGATATCTGAACTTAAACAAGAGCTCGATGTTCTCAATTATCGGAAAGTAAGAGCGCCACGCCATCCGGGTGAATATTCATCTTCTTCAACCAAAATCGAGCTTATTCGACGCCCATTTGAGTTTGAAGATGGCCCTCAGCCTGACAGGCATGTGATGCTCCATTTCAACCATTCAGGTCTTTCTAGGATTCAGTCGTTAGAATCCAAAGGGGACATGGGGTTTCTTCGCATTGAGCCTAAAATGCTCGGTATGTTGGAAAAGCATGTTGAGGAAAATCGTCTGTTTATTAAACGAGAACAGTTTCCGGAGATACTGGTCGATGCCTTGCTAGCTACTGAGGACAGAGACTTCTATCAGCACGAAGGTGTTTCCCCTCTGGCAATATTAAGAGCGCTGGTGGTAAATATTAAAGCAGGAAGAACGGTACAGGGCGGTAGCACCTTAACTCAGCAGTTAGCGAAGAACCTGTTCCTGACTCAGGATCGTACGCTCTGGCGTAAGATCCGTGAAGCTTATATCGCGCTTATTTTAGATTATCGATACGATAAAGACCGGATTCTTGAAGCCTATTTGAACGAGGTTTACCTTGGGCATAGTCAGGGACAGGCGATTCATGGCTTTGGTCTAGCCTCACGTTTCTATTTCGGGCAACCTGTGCAAGAGCTGAGAATTGACCAGATAGCTTTGCTGGTTGGTATGGTAAAAGGCCCTTCATATTACAACCCGGTAAGGTATCCGGAGAGAGCAAAAGAGAGACGGGACCTCGTTTTAAGGTTACTTATGAAGCAGGACGTACTGACTGCTTCACAATATGATCAAGCGGTTAATCGTGATTTGGATATACAGGATAACCCTAGGGTAGCATCACGACAGCCGGCGTATTTTCAGCAACTGAAAAATGAATTAAAGCAGAAAGTTGGCCGGGATTATCACGCACAAACCGGACTCAGGCTCTTCACTACTCTGGATCCTGTGTCCCAGATTATGCTTGAAAGAGCAATCAAAAAGCGTATTCCTCAACTGGAAAAGGTTGCTGGAAAAGGGCTTGAGGCTGCTGCCGTTGCGGTTGATCGTAGAACCGGAGAAATCAGAGCCATGGTGGGGGGAAACGAACGGGTTATGACGGCTTTAACCGTGCACTCAACGCCAGTCGCCCAATAGGCTCTCTGGTGAAGCCTGCTGTATATCTGACGGCACTATCAGAACCGGATAAGTATACGCTTGCGACAACACTATCTGACGAAAGAATTCAACTCAAAGGAAGTAAGGGAAGTGTCTGGGAGCCGAATAACTTCGACAGAAAATTTCGCGGTAATGTCCCCTTGTATAAAGCCTTATCCCGCTCATTGAATGTGCCAACGGTAAGGTTAGGCATGGAGTTAGGGATACCTAAAGTTGTCTCAACACTGGAAGCTTTAGGAGTTGATAAACAAGAGATACGCCCGGTTCCTTCGATGTTCCTGGGATCATTTTCACTGTCGCCATATCAGGTCGCGCAGATGTATCAGACACTCACTAACTCAGGTAAATATGCCCCCCTTACTGCTCTTAGAACAGTGAAGGATATCGACAATAAGATTATCTACCGTTCGATACCCAAGATGAGAGCGACTGTTGATGAACAGGCCGCCTGGTTAACAACTTACGGCATGAAGAAAGTCGTTGCGGAAGGAACGGGGAGATTTTTGCAAAGCAACTATGGCTGGGCTGCTCTTGCTGGCAAGACAGGAACCAGTAACGACAGCCGTGATAGCTGGTTTGTTGGTGTTGATGGCAGGGAGGTTGTAACTATCTGGGCGGGTAAAGATAATAACCAGCCAACCAAATTGACGGGGTCTAGTGGTGCTTTGCGTATTTATTCTGATTATCTGGAGCAGCGACCACCGAAAAAACTCATACTTCCATGGCCTAAAAATTTAATCACTCTTGGATTTAAACAGAAAAGTGACGGTAGCCTGAAAATCGATTGTTCCAGTTCGTTTAAATTACCCGCATGGGATCAAAAAGGCGATCTAAAGCAAGCGTGTGACAGCAACCCTGCAAACTGGATCAAAGGACTTTTTGGTTGGTAAAAGTCTAAGTTTGAATCTAGGTGATGGTTAAGTGAAGACAATCTGGCAGTATCTTTCTTATGGATGCTTTTTGGCGCTCGCGTTGTTGCTCTCTAATGTGGCGATGGCAAATCAGAAAACTATTACACAAGAGACTATTACACCGGGGACTACCACTCAGGAAATAGTGCGTGAAAGCAAGGAAAGACCCAAAGTGGCGGTTGTACTCGCAGGTGGTGGTGCGAAAGGAGCAGCACATATTGGTGTGCTAAAAGCCCTTGAAGAGATGTTTATCCCTGTTGATATTGTTACCGGAACCAGTATGGGGTCTTACGTTGGTGGGTTATATGCTACAGGGATGAGTGCTGACGAGATTGAATCGTTCATCTACTCTGTTGACTGGAATAGCGGATACCGTGATCAAGTTAGCCGAAGTGAACGCAGTGTTCGCGAAAAGGCGTATGAAGATCATTTTCAGTTAACGACAGACCTTGGTTTAAGCATGGGAGAGGTGCGTTCACCAAAGGGGGTGGTTCAGGGGCAGAATATGATGCGTATACTGCGTGAAACCTCCGGAAATGTGCCTCGTTTAAGCTCTTTTGATGACCTTCCAATTCCCTATCGTGCTGTAGCAACAGATATTGTAAATCTAAAAGAAGTAGTTATAGATAAAGGCTTGCTGACTGACGCTATGATGGCGAGTATGTCTGTGCCCGGAGCTCTGCCTCCCTATGAACTAAACGGTGCTCTGCTGGTTGATGGTGGTGTAACCAACAATATGCCGGTAGATCTGGCCCGGGAGATGGGGGCAGATATCATCATTGCTGTAGATATCAGTACCGACTACATGAAGGAAGATGACTTCAAAAGCTTTATGTCAGTAGGTGGGCAGCTTTCTAACTATCTGGTTCGCAGAACGACACAGGAGCAAACAGAATTATTAACAGATAAGGATGTGTTGCTTAAGCCTGAGGTCGGGAAAATGGGAACAACTGACTTTGATCGTATGCCTGACGCCTATCAATGGGGATTCGACATCGCTATGAAAAATCGCGAACTGCTTTCTCGCTACACTCTATCTTCGGCAGACTATCAAAGATATATCGATCAGAAACAGGCTAAACGTAGGACGATCGAACACGGCGATCAGTTAGTCGTTGATAATATTGAGCTAAACAACCAATCTCATTACAAAGACTCTATCATACTTGAGCACCTTAACCTGGAAGTAGGAAAGTCAATTTCTACAGAAGAACTGGAAAAAAGTATCCGGGATGTTTACGCATTTGATAGGTTTGAACGCATCACATATTACTTCGAAAAAACCGATGAAGAGACAACCTTGCATGTTGATGTAAAAGAGAAAGAGTGGGGGCCAAACTACCTGAAATTCCGTTTTTTCCTGGAAGAGGACTTTGATACCGAAAGCCAATATGGTCTTGGTATTTCTGCTAATTTTACCGATATGAACAGCGTAGGCGGAGAGTTAAAAGCCAATGTTGAATTGGGTACTGATCGTACGCTATCTCTGAACTGGTCTTCTCCTTTTTTCTCGAGTCAGAAGTTCTTTAATACCGCACACGTTGTCTATAAAAAAGATAAGAAAAACACTCCTCTTGGTGGTTTTACGGGGGAGTCGTCCATTGAGATGAGCGAAAACTCTCTTTCAACTTCTTACTCTGAATTCGAATTTGAAGTTGCTGCAGGCTATCAGCCAACGTTATGGCAGGAAGCAAAGCTCGGTTACAGGTATATAGATGGAGATGCATCTTTGACGACCCTGCCAGTTTTAGGAAGGATGGACTATTTGCGTCGTGGGGTATTTGCAAGTTATAAAGTGGATACGTTAGATAACTTTAGTCTTCCTACCAAAGGGGTTTTATTTGGTGTCGAATATTTTGTGTCTGATGATAGCGTTACGGGAAACTCTATCGGAACAGATGAGTTAGTTAACTCTTCTTCTGATTTTAAAGATGATCTGGTGCATGAGTTTGATGCAGTCATCCGGGGTGCATACAGCGCTGGAAACCATACATTAGTCGGAAGTGCAGAGTATGGTACAGTGGAAGACAAGTCGGGAGATAACCCGGCAATTCAGCCTAAAGAATTGGGCGGCTTTTTAAGACTTTCTGGTATTCCTAGAAATAGCTTAGCGGGTCAGAACCTGTTCTTTAGCAGCCTTGTGTATCGATACCAATGGTTTGAAAATGATTTTGGCCTCTTTACAGCACCAGTTTATCTTGGCGCGTCTTTAGAATATGGGGGGTGTGGAATGATACAGATACCTCCATACCGGACGCTCCTTTATATAGAGCAGGCTCAGTGTTTGTTGGAGTCAGCTCTCCTATAGGCCCCATCGCCTTTTCTTATGGTATGACCGAACATGGATATGATTCGGTTTATCTTATAATCGGGCAGAGCTTTTAGCGATTAGCTAAAGAATATTAAATATCAGTCTGATAGCGGCATTAAACTTTAGTCGTAAGATGATATGTTGGTCAAAACGATCAGATTTTAATTTTTAGTTAAATTTGCTATTCTGCCTACCACAGTTTGGCCTCTGCCACTGTTTGTTATTAGAAAAAGTAATAATAAAACTCGCTCTGGTTTGTATTGAGTGGCAGGATGCCAAGTTTCCAAGGATGTTCAATTCTCATTGAAGAGTTGAACCGCAATGTAGAGGATTATGTCGTGCTTGAAGCCTATCGTAAACACGTCGAAGAGCGTGCTTCAGAAGGAGTTGTACCAAAACCATTAGACGCTGAGCAGGTAGCTGGTCTCGTAGAGCTACTAAAGAACCCACCAGCTGGTGAAGAAGCGTTTATCCTGGATCTTCTTGAGAATCGTATTCCCCCAGGCGTAGATGAAGCAGCTTATGTAAAAGCTGGCTTCCTGACAGCCCTGGCGAAAGGCGATGAAACTTCTCCGCTTGTTAACAAACAAAAAGCAGCAGAGCTGCTTGGCACAATGCAGGGTGGTTACAATATTGAGCCGCTGATTAGTCTGCTTGACGATGCAGAGCTTGCTCCCGTCGCCGTGAAAGCACTGTCTCACACACTGTTGATGTTTGATGCTTTCTATGATGTGGAAGAGAAAGCGAAAGCTGGTAATGATGCCGCTAAACAGGTTATGCAGTCATGGGCTGATGCAGAATGGTTCCTGTCTAAACCTGAGTTACAAGAGAAGGTTACCTTAACCGTATTTAAAGTAACGGGTGAAACCAATACGGATGATCTTTCTCCAGCACCGGATGCATGGTCTCGCCCTGATATTCCACTCCATGCCCTGGCTATGCTGAAAAATGCCCGTGAAGGTATTGAACCAGATGATGCTGGTACTGTTGGTCCGATTAAACAGATTGAAGCACTACAGGATAAAGGTCACCAGCTTGTCTATGTAGGTGACGTTGTTGGTACTGGTTCTTCTCGTAAGTCAGCAACTAACTCAGTGCTTTGGTTTATGGGTGAAGACATTCCTTACGTACCGAACAAAAAAGGTGGCGGTTACGTATTGGGTGGTAAGATTGCGCCTATTTTCTTCAACACAATGGAAGATGCGGGTGCATTACCAATTGAAGTGGACGTTTCTAAGCTGAATATGGGCGATGTTATCGACGTATACCCGTATGAAGGCAAAGTAACAAACCATGAAAGTGGTGAAGTACTTGCTGAGTTTGGACTTAAGACTGATGTATTAATTGATGAAGTTCGCGCTGGTGGCCGAATCCCACTTATCATCGGCCGTGGCCTTACAGATAAGGCGCGTGAAGCACTTGGCCTTGAACCGTCAGATGTGTTCCGCAGACCTGTTGCTGTTGCAGACTCGGGCAAAGGTTTCAGCCTTGCTCAGAAGATGGTAGGTAAAGCGTGTGGTGTCGAAGGTATCCGCCCTGGCACTTACTGTGAACCTAAGATGACCACAGTTGGTTCTCAGGATACAACCGGACCAATGACACGTGATGAACTAAAAGACTTGGCGTGTTTAGGCTTCTCAGCAGATCTGGTAATGCAATCTTTCTGTCACACATCGGCTTACCCTAAGCCAGTTGACGTAAATACACATCATACGCTGCCTGACTTTATTATGAACCGTGGTGGTGTATCGCTTCGCCCTGGTGATGGTGTTATCCACTCCTGGCTAAACCGTATGCTTCTACCTGATACCGTTGGTACTGGTGGTGATTCACATACTCGTTTCCCTCTCGGAATTTCGTTCCCGGCGGGTTCTGGTCTGGTTGCGTTTGCGGCTGCTACTGGTGTTATGCCTCTGGATATGCCGGAGTCAATTCTGGTTCGCTTTAAAGGTGAGATGCAACCGGGTATCACATTGCGTGATCTTGTTCATGCTATCCCATACTATGGCATCAAGCAGGGTCTGCTAACTGTTGAAAAAGCAGGTAAGATCAACGAATTCTCCGGACGAGTTCTGGAAATTGAAGGTGTAGAGCACCTGACTGTAGAGCAGGCGTTTGAGTTGTCGGATGCGTCAGCAGAGCGTTCAGCTGCGGGTTGTACCGTTAAGCTATCTCAAGAGTCGATTGAGCAGTATCTGAACTCGAATATCATCATGCTTAAGTGGATGATCTCTGAAGGTTATGGTGATGCTCGTACAATGGAGCGCCGTATCAAGTCGATGGAAGAGTGGCTGGCGAATCCTTCTCTGATGGAAGCGGATTCAGATGCTGAATATGCTCACGTTATCGAGATCGATCTTGCCGAAATCAAAGAGCCAATCCTTTGTGCGCCAAACGATCCAGATGATGCGCGTTTGCTATCGGACGTTCAGGGTACAAACGTTGATGAAGTATTTATTGGCTCCTGTATGACCAATATCGGTCACTTCCGCGCAGCTGGTAAACTGCTGGATAGCTACAGCGGTCAGCTTGATACTCGTATGTGGGTGGCTCCACCGACTAAGATGGATAAAGATCAGCTAACTGAGGAAGGGTATTATGGTATCTTTGGCCGAGCTGGTGTTCGTATCGAAACTCCGGGATGTTCGTTATGTATGGGTAACCAGGCTCGTGTAGCGGATGAGGCGACGGTTATTTCTACGTCAACCCGAAACTTCCCTAACCGTTTGGGTACCGGTGCTAACGTTTATCTTGCTTCAGCAGAGCTTGCTGCAGTAGGTGCAATACTGGGACGCATTCCAACAAACGAAGAGTATCTGGAATATGCCAAGCAGATCGATGCGTCGGCTGCAGACACCTATCGATATCTGAACTTCCATAAAATGTCTCAATATACCGAGAAAGCAGATACGGTTATTTTTCAAGAACCTGCATAAAATAGCCAAATAATTCAAAACCCACTCAGTTAGACGAGTGGGTTTTTTTTATCCTTTAGTACTATAGTTAAGAAGTGAGTTTAAAAATCTGAATATTTATTGACGCACAACCTGTATGTGCTAAGTCGCATTATTGAGACAGAAAATTGAATCATAAATGGATATTTTGTTTGTAAATATTATTAAATTTAAGAAAATGTAATTTAAAGGTTGGTTGGTAGCGCAATACAGAAATCGTTATGGGTGAACTCCTGTGACGAAGCAAATAAAACATAACATCTGTATGCGTTTACCTTAGTATTCAAAAATAAGGACATGTAAATGGGAACTCAATTCCGAATGGATTCCGTTCCGGGTTCACTAGTAGTGGTAGGCGGTAAACATGAGCCGTGGTTTTCTGTTCTGGAGCAGGGTGGCTGGAGATGCCAAAGATGCGCAGATTTAAGGAAAGCAGATGCCCTTTTAAATGAAACCGGACCTTGTATAGGGATAGTAGACCTAAGTCAGGATGAGTTTAGCCTGAATGGTATCGCTAATCTGGTAAGTAGCTACAAACATGTTCGTTGGTTGGCTTTTATCAGAGAGTCACAGTTGCAATCCGCAACCATCTGTCAGTTCATCGTTAACTTCTGTATCGACTTTTTTACAGCGCCAATTCCTGATACTCAGCTTATGAGTACAATTGGCCACCAACTTGGAATGTTAACGTTAGAAAAAAGTGTGGCCAGAATATGGTTGTCGCAAAGATATGGGACTGGCAGGCGAGTCTGTTGCGATGAAACGTCTTCGCGAACAGGTGAAACGTATCGCTTCGACCGATGTCAGTATTCTAATCTTTGGCGAAAATGGCACTGGAAAAGAGAGTGTCGCTAAGGCCATTCATTCTAATTCTTCCCGTTCTCAAGAACCGTTTATCTCTATTAACTGTGGTGCAGTTTCAGAAGCCAGAATGGCGGTAGAGCTTTTTGGTATCGGAGCGACAGAAGATGATCCCGAGCCTGCTCTGATAAGAGCAAACAGAGGCACGATATACCTCAACGACATTCTTACTTTACCTCGTTCACAACAAAACTCTCTTCTTCGATTTATGCAGGAAGGGAAACTGGAAACACCGAAGGGAAGTGTAGAGTTAGATGTTCGGATTTTGGCTGCCTATAGCTCAGACATTGACAAGGCGCTGGCTGACAACGATTTTAGCGATGAACTTTATCACTACATTAATGTTTTGCGTATTAATGTTCCGAGCCTGAAAGAGCGTGCGGGTGATATCAGTATTCTGGCCAGGCGTTTCGTTAAGGAGTATTCAAAAGAGTATAACGCACAGGCAAAGGATCTCTCTGAAGATGCAGTAAAAGCTTTGACTCAATATCATTGGCCAGGCAATGTTCGAGAGCTAATGAACCTGATTAAACGAGCGGTGTTGATGTCTGATGGTGCGATTATTGAAGCCTGTCAGTTAGATTTACCCCAAAAGGTGAATGGTAAACGCAGCCTGAAGTCGATCAGAGAAGATTCAGAAAGGGATGCTTTAATGTTGGTTCTTGAATCACATGATGGACAGGTGTCTCCAGCGGCAAAAGAACTCGGGGTTTCAAGAGCGACTATGTATCGGCTGCTCAATAAACATAATTTAATTGCTGAAAGCATATAAAGTTGCGAAGAGTATCAAAATAGGGAGCTTAGTTTAGCTCCCTATTTTTGTTTATTACTATTTGCTTAAATAATATTTTATATAGTTACCACATACATAAATAGAATATATGTCCATCTGTCAAAGCGGTAATAGTTTAACGTAGAGTAAAATATTTATTTAAAAATGGTTGATATTTATTGGTTGAATAATAATCGCAAACGATTACAATTTAACCGTGAATCAAATTTCACACAAAAACTTCAATTGGATTAATTAGTTAGTAGGAGGCGTAAGATGAATAACTTTATCGTTAAACATATTGTCTGTGCGCCTATGTCTCTTACAGTTCCAGCCACGCCTCTATGGGCAATGGCTGATGACAAGCGTACCGATCGTAACTAATTAATCCGTAACCTTTATTTGGCTGCGGAGAAAAGGCAGCGGAATAAAGGACCATCCTAAACTTCTGTAATATATTCAAAGCCTTTTCCCCAGCGATAACTAACTTGTTAATACTGGAGAATAATATTATGGCTCACTCTGTTTATCTGACACTTGCTACATTTTTAATTAAAGCTGATTTACATCGTGAAGAGCGTATATGGAAGAAGAAAGTCAGACGAAGTGTGCACGATATTCCTTGGCATAACGCTCACTTGCTAAGAGATATTGGCCTTGAAACTGACGGTCGAATTGTTGGCACTCCTTCTCTACCAGATCACGTTATTGCAGAGCGTCGTGTTCGTCATATTCGTAGAGTTTTAAGTGCTCGAATACCGACGTAACTGAAAGGGGGATAGTTGATTTCTTTCCCCCACCATTCTTTGTTAAGGACAAGGGTTGGAGTATTTTGCTCCAACTTCTTGTAACTCACTGAGTAGCTCGTCACTCAATACCACATCAAGGCTTTCTATATTAGCTTTAAGCTGTTCCAGATTAGTCGCTCCAATGATATTCGAAGCAACAAATGGCCGTTGATTTACAAAAGCCAGTGCCATCTGCGCAGGGTCAATCCCGTGGCGTTTAGCTATACCGACATAAGCTCGGGTTGCTTCCACACCAGGTCCGGTGAAGTAGCGCGAAAAGCGTTCCCAGATAGTACAACGGGCTCCAGCAGGTTTTGCGCCATCAAGATACTTGCCGCTTAAGCAACCAAAAGCAAGGGGTGAGTAGGCAAGAAGCTCAACTCCTTCATAGTGGGCAATTTCTGATAGCCCAACTTCAAAGCTACGATTTAAAAGGTTATACGGGTTTTGAATCGAAACGACTTTAGGCAGGTCGTGTTTATCTGCTAAATGAAGAAATTTCATTACACCCCATGGCGTTTCATTGGACAGACCGATATACCTTATCTTGCCAGCCCTAACCAGCTCGGCCATTGCTTCTAGTGATTCAATCAGAGTTACCTCTTCCTGCTCATCAGGGTATGGATAGTTTAACTGTCCAAAGCAGTTGGTTTTACGCTGAGGCCAGTGAATCTGATAAAGGTCTATGTAGTCTGTTTTGAGTCTTTTAAGGCTGTCATCAACGGCCAGATGGATGTTTCTTCTATCCAGACTCATGTTGTCACGTATGTGCGGAACGTTCCTGGGGCCTGCTACTTTAGTCGCAAGGATCACCTTGTCGCGTTTACCTGATTTTTCGATCCAGTTGCCAATATAGGTCTCTGTCAGCCCCTGAGTTTTTCCATTTGGAGGTACAGGATACATCTCTGCTGTATCGATGAAATTGATACCTCTTTCAAGAGAAAAATCAATTTGTTCAAAGGCTTCGGCTTGAGTGTTCTGTTCGCCAAAGGTCATTGTTCCCAGGCAGATTTTACTGATTTCCAGAGTGGAATTTGGGAGTTTTCTGTATTCCATCTCACATCCTTATGCTTGTTATTTGATCTCAATATAAAGGATTAGAGCAGTAGATGTGAAGAAAAGGTTAATAGAATTTCACGTTGGCTGAGCTAAGCTTAAAGTATAGGAGGTACTACCTATGAAAATGAATCAACTCGATCACTGGCTGCATGGGCACCATAGAGATAGCTATGCACCACCTAAAATTTACGTGATCAGCTGTGAAGATGTATCTGAATATCTGCTTGCCGTTGAGTATAAACACAAGCTTGAACCGATCCATAAAGATGGTGAGCCAATGCACTTTCAGTCGTTGGATTTGGTTAAAGAGGAGCTTGTTAGAATGGGAGTAGAGTCAGTATATCTGCGCTTACACAACACAGATGATGAGTTTGGAGCGCCACAAGGCACAATACCTTACCATGATATAGAATTATCGATTAAGCCACATTAGTCGACAGACTTATACTAGGGTCTGCAGACCCTAGGATCTTTCTCACTCGGTGAGGCAGACCTTTCACACGAAATATTTTTCTAAAATTTGGCCGGTAAACTGCGTGCGAAGGTAAAAGCCTCTTGGCAGTGTTTTGATAGGCTTGCCTGAAGCGCCATAAGCATCGGTTAGTACTCGGCTGTTTGCCGCTTTAGGCCGGAGCTGCAAAACTTCACCATGTCTGGCATTAATTTGTTCGACCTGTCCAAGTACTATCATTTCCATTAACTCTTCCCAGTCTTGCTGAAGTTGCCTTTCTTCTTCTTCGTTAGGAGACCAGAGTAAAGGTGATCCGACTTTTCTTTCTGCTACCGGAATTTCTCGTTCTCCCTCAACAGGAATCCATAGGATTCGGGAGAGCTTTTGTCTGACATGACTAGCCTCCCATGTTAGGCCATGTACGCCTGTTAATGGGGCAACACATACAAAGGTGGTTTCCAGTGGTTTTCCTGTATAGCTAATAGGAATGCTCTTAAGCTCGATTCCCAATTCGGAGAAATCTTGCTCAGGTTTGCTTCCGGCCGTCGCTCCTAAATGCCATTCAAGAAGTTGTCCAACCCAGCCCTTATCGCGTTTCAGGTTTTGAGGAACCTGAATTCCTGCTTCATCAGCGAGCTCCTGAAAGGTGAGGCCTGCTAAACACCTGGCTCGCTCTAGGAGTTCTTGCTCTGATTTTGGTGTTGGTTTCATGTTTGAACATCAATAAAGAGATTAGGCGCAGGATTATAGCAGATAGTGATACCAGGATCTTATTGTGCAAGAAATGATCAAACTTAAAGTTATCCACAGCTTTCGTATCAACAAACTCGAAACATCAAAAACTGGATCAATAAACAGTTGTTTTAACAGGACGAAACAGTTGCAAAATAACTGAAATAATGAAAGTGGTACTGTTTAATGTGGATAAAGAGCGATGTGATGGATCTTTGAACACTTTATGTGAAATAAAGATCCTTGCCGATTCGATACTTTTTACTTAGAAGAAGGGTGATTTTAATATATTGATATATAAGGATTAATTTAAATTACTGCTTGGCGCTCTTAATTATAGTAAGGATAATAATTGTTCACTTTAGGATAGAAGTGACACATTCTACACAAACTTATTCACAGAAAAGGTGAATAAATGTGGGCCAGGTCTCATTGCCGTGTTGATAACTTAAATGGCTCTGTGAAAGCGACAAAAAATGGGGGCTGGATAATAAAACTTACGCAAAGTCATCCTGTATATTTGCTCCATACAAGGATATGTGGAAAAATCATGCCAACAAAAATTTTTAGAGGTCGGCCAGTGATCGATGGCGATGGTTACCGCTTAAATGTGGGAATCGTAATATGTAACAACCATGGTCAGGTATTCTGGGCTAAACGATACGGGCAACACTCATGGCAATTTCCACAAGGTGGAATTGACGATGGAGAAACTCCTGAACAGGCAATGTTTCGGGAGTTGTATGAAGAGGTTGGTCTTACGAAGCAAGACGTGAAGATCATAGCGACCAGTCGTCATTGGTTAAGATATCGTCTACCAAAGCGACTTGTTCGTTGGGATTCTAAACCCGTCTGTATCGGACAAAAACAGAAATGGTTTTTACTGCGTCTGGATTGTGATGAGTCCAGAATTAATATGCAGCGCGGTAATACCCCTGAATTTGATGGTTGGCGCTGGGTTAGCTATTGGTACCCAGTGAGACAGGTAGTTTCTTTTAAGCGAGATGTTTATCGACGTGCGATGAAGGAGTTTGCATCCTTAGCAATGCCCTTTAGAGAGCGAAAAGTGAAAGGCAAGCGTAAAAATCGTAGGGGATAGATTCAGGTAATGCTTACTCAACTACGGGATATAGTTGAAAACGTGTCTAAGTTTGATGATGTTCATCAGGCTCTGGAGTTATTGGTAAAAGAAACCTGCCAGGCAATGCAAACGGAGTGTTGCACTGTCTACCTTGCAAACGATGAGAAACAACGACTTGAACTTATGGCAACACAAGGGCTTAAGTTCAAGGGAAATACAATCCATATAAGCTATGAAGAAGGATTAGTTGGTTTGGTCCGTAAGTCGGCTGAACCGCTAAACCTTACTGATGTATCTTCACACCCTAACTACAAATTCTTCCCTGAACTGGGTGAACATATTTATCACTCATTTTTAGGCACACCTATTATTTACCGCAAGCAGGTACTTGGTGTACTTGTCATTCAGCAAAAGTCCCGCCGTTTATTTAGTGAAATGGAAGAGTCTTTTCTGGTGACACTTGCTGCTCAGGTTGCTGTCATTATTGCCCACGCACAATCGCAAGGGCACTGGTTGCTGACAGAGAAAAAGTCTGAGTCTTATACCGGGATTGCTGCCTCTCCCGGAGTAGCGGTTGGTAAGTTTTGGTGGGATAACACTCAACCCGAATTAAGTGATGTTTACCCTGCTTCTACGCTGGATATTGAGCAAGAACAAGAGTGGTTGATGCTGGCTATCGAAAGTGCTATCGCTGATTTCAGGCGAATGCGTAAGAAGCTGGATAGCGAGATCAATAAAGATGCTCTGGCTATTTTTGATCTCTTTACTCACTTGTTGAATGATCCAATGCTGCGCTCAGATCTGAAGGCTCAGATCAACCGGGGCGATAGAGCTGACTGGGCGCTAAGACAAGTCGTTGAGACATACTCTAGCCGATTCGCGCAGATGAGCGACGTTTACATGCGCGAGAGAGCGCAGGATATACGGGAGTTAGGTCAACGGTTACTCTACTTTTTGCATAATTCTGAAACCGGCCAGCTAGAAATAGATCAGCCTGTTATTTTGGTTGTGAGAGAGCTTACAGCTTCTCTGCTGGCTGGTATTCCGAAAGAAAAGCTATTGGCGGTTATTTCTTTAGAAGGTGCAGCCAACTCTCATGCCGCGATATTGTCTCGTGCGCTCGGTGTTCCAGCTGTAATGGGGGCAACACTAGATCCTTCATCAATCCATAACAGAACCGGTGTTGTGGATGGCTACAGTGGTGACATTCTAATTGAGCCAAACGCTCAACTTCTTGCTGAATACCAGTCTCTTATTGATGAGGAAGATGAACTTTCTGAGTTGGTAGAAGGAGAGGTGTCAGAGGCTTCAAAAACCAAAGATGGGTGTGAAGTTGAAGTTTTACTCAATGCCGGATTAAGTGCAGATACCAATATCGCGATAAATAGTGGTGTAAATGGTGTTGGTTTATACCGAACCGAAATTTCATTTCTGTTGCAACATCGCTTTCCTTCAGAAGAAGAGCAGACAAAGCAATATAGAAGCGTACTGCAGACGTATAGCGATAAAAAAGTGGTGATGCGTACCCTTGATATTGGCGGAGACAAAGCTCTTCCTTATCTGCCTATAGAGGAAGATAACCCATTCCTGGGTTGGCGTGGCATTCGTTTTACTCTGGATCACCCAGATATTTTTCTGATTCAGTTAAGGGCTATGCTTAAGGCCAGTGTAAGTATCGATAACCTTCAGATCCTTTTACCAATGATATCCAGTACTCAGGAGCTCGATGAGGCACTACGCTTTATTGAGCAGGCCTGGCAGGAAGTGAAAGAGATTAAGCCTGATGTTTCCCGTCCGTCGATAGGGATTATGGTAGAAGTTCCTTCCATGATTTATTTGCTACCTCATATTGCTAGCAAAGTTGACTTCGTTTCTGTAGGTAGCAACGACCTTACGCAATATCTGTTAGCTGTCGATCGTAATAACGCCAGAGTGTCAGATGTATACGAGTCAATCCACCCGGCGGTTTTGATGGCTCTTAAGCAGATTTTAGATACCTGTACTCAGTACAATCTAACCGTTAGTGTATGCGGGGAGCTCGCAGGTGACCCGGTGGGAGCGCTGTTGCTGGTAGGTATGGGTTATCGATCGCTAAGTATGAACACCTCTAACGTCGCAAGAATTAAATACCTTTTGCGAAAGTCGGATTCTTCCGAGCTAAAGCAACTTGCTGATAATGCATTGATGCAATCATACAGCCAAAGCACCTATAATATTGTGCTCCAATATCTGGAAGACAAAGAGCTTGCCGGATTTACTCGCGCTGGTAAAAGGTAAAATAAGAAATTGAACATTGAACTCATTGCTCTTTTGCTGGGGCTTGGTGGTATTGTCGGCTGTATGGCGGGCCTGCTTGGCATTGGTGGTGGTTTGATTGTAGTACCAGCATTAATGTATATCCTTCCTTTGGCTGATGTCAGCAATGGCATTGTGATGCAAATGGCACTGGCCACTTCGCTTTCAACGATTATTTTGACTTCTGGCTCATCTGCAATAAATCATATCCGGTTGGGAAATGTCAGCCTCTCTATTGTTCGTTGGTTATTACCTGGTGTAATTTTGGGTGGTTTTGCGGGCTCGTATGTTGCTGAACTCATTCCTTCTGAATTCCTACCCAAAGTATTTGGGGTTATTGTTGCTTTGCTCGCTCTTCAGATGATACTTTCCGTGCGCTTTGAGCGAGTAAGAAATGTCCCTGGTAATGCAACCAATCTTTTTTCAGGATGTCTTATTGGCACTATTTCAACGTTGGCAGGTATCGGTGGGGGCTCACTAATTGTCCCTTATTTGAGTCGCTTTGGTATCGAGATGCGTAAAGCCATCGGAACCGCTTCTTTATGTGGTAGCGTTATCGCTATGTCAGGTATGATTGGCTATATCTTTCACGGAAGTGGTGCTGAGGCCTTGCCTAAGTATTCGCTAGGTTATGTTTATCTTCCTGCGCTACTCGCAATATCAGTAACTTCTGTTCTTACAACACGGGTTGGTGCTCACATGACAACGAAGCTACCGACTAAACAGCTGAAAAAGATCTTTGCAATATTCTTGCTTTTTGTAGCTGGTAAAATGCTATTTTCCTAGGAAATGCCTGACTAAGAGTATTATATGTCTCAAACATTTATAGAATTTCCACAAATTGACCCTGTATTGATTTCTCTGGGGCCAGTATCTATTCGGTGGTACGGTTTAATGTACCTGTTCGGCTTTATGTTTGCACTGTGGCTTGCGAATCGAAGAGCAGACAAAAAAGGCAGTGGCTGGACTCGAGAACAGGTATCTGATCTTCTTTTTGCTGGCTTTTTGGGGGTCGTTATTGGTGGCCGTGTAGGCTACGTATTGTTTTACCACTTTGATCTCTTCATTGATGATCCCCTATACCTATTCAAGGTCTGGACTGGCGGAATGTCATTCCATGGTGGCTTGCTCGGTGTGATAGCAGCAATGGCCTGGTACGGCTATCGTAATGGCAGAAGTTTCTTCAATGTGGCAGATTTTATTGCTCCATTAGTTCCTTTTGGTTTAGGTATGGGACGCATCGGTAACTTTATGAACGATGAACTCTGGGGGCGGGTAACCGATGTACCCTGGGCGGTATTATTCCCAAGTGGTGGTTACTTACCTCGTCATCCTTCTCAGCTGTATGAGTTTGCTTTGGAAGGAGTGGTTCTCTTCCTGATACTTAATTTCTTTATCCGTAAACCAAGACCTTCTGGCGCGGTTTCCGGTTTGTTCCTGATTGGATATGGTTCATTCCGGTTCTTTGTTGAATATTTCAGAGAACCCGATGCTCATCTGGGGCTGTTTGGTGACTTTATTTCAATGGGACAGATTCTCTCTTCACCAATGATCTTCATTGGCATTGCCATTGTGGTCTGGTCATTCAAAAATGAGAGTAAACAGATTGCAAAAAATTCAAATAATCAAAGAAATTAAAGGTTAGATGTGAAACAGTATTTAGATTTATGCCAGCGTATCGTTGATGAAGGTGTCTGGATTGAAAATGAGCGGACCGGCAAGCGCTGTCTGACGGTTATCAACGAAGATTTAACTTATGATGTTGGGAACAACCAGTTCCCGCTGGTAACAACACGTAAAAGCTTTTGGAAAGCTGCTGTGGCTGAGCTTCTTGGTTATATCCGTGGCTATGACAATGCAGAAGACTTTAGAAAACTGGGTACCAAAACGTGGGATGCTAACGCAAACCTGAATGAAGCCTGGCTGAACAATCCGTACCGTAAAGGTGAAGATGATATGGGACGGGTATACGGCGTTCAGGGGCGGGCCTGGGCCAAGCCCGATGGTGGCCATATCGATCAGCTTAGAAAAATCGTAGATGATTTGTCGAAAGGTATTGATGATAGAGGCGAGATCTTAAACTTCTACAACCCAGGTGAGTTTCATATGGGCTGTCTGCGTCCTTGTATGTACAGTCACCACTTTTCTCTGCTTGGTGATACTTTGTATCTAAATAGCACTCAACGCTCTTGTGACGTCCCGCTGGGGCTTAATTTCAATATGGTTCAGGTATATGTGTTCCTGGCGTTGATGGCTCAGATAACAGGCAAAAAGCCGGGCAAGGCATACCATAAGCTGGTGAATGCACATATTTATGAAGACCAGCTGGAATTGATGCGTGATGTTCAGCTTAAGCGAGAGCCTCTGACTCCGCCTCAGTTTAAGATTAACCCTGATATTAAATCTCTTGAAGATTTGGAAACCTGGGTAACTTTGGATGATTTTGAAGTGATTGGTTATGAATCGCATGAAGCGATAAAGTATCCTTTCTCTGTTTAAGATTCTTTTTATAGGCTGAATCTTTTAACAATAAAAACAAAAATCCCCGTACCAGATGGTTACGGGGATTTTTTTATTTCATCTTTCTCAACGATTAGGTTGTAAAGAACAGAATAGCGCCAGGCATGATAATAAAGATAGTCATCAGATAGGCCGCTACAACAGATTTATTCTTAATTGCTGCATCAGAGATAAAGTCTGCACCTTTAACAGGAAGTTCTCTAAGGAACGGAATACCGTAGATAAACACTGTCGCAGTAATATTGAAGACCAGGTGTACCAATGCAATCTGAAGTGCAAATACTGCGTACTCACCAGATACCGCCGTTGCCGCAAGCAGAGCAGTGATACAGGTACCGATATTTGCGCCCAAAGTGAATGGATATACTTCACGAACCTTTAGAACGCCAGTACCAACAAGCGGAACCATCAGGCTGGTTGTAGTCGAAGAAGACTGAACCAGGATAGTTACAATAGAGCCTGAGAAAATACCGTGGATAGGACCACGACCAATTGCGTTCTTCAGAATCTCTTTCGCACGACCAACCATCAGGCTCTTCATTAGCTTGCCCATTACGGTGATAGCAACAAAGATAGTCGCGATACCCAGAACAATTAGGGTAACACCGCCAGCAACGTGGCCAAAGTCAGCCAAAGGACCCTTAATAGCACTGATAACGGGTTTAGTGATCGGCTTAATAAAGTTGAATCCTTTAATACTCATATCACCAGTCGCTAGCATAGGAGATACCAACCAATGAGAAGTCTTTTCGAGGAAGCCAAAGATCATTTCCAATGGTAGGAAAATGGCTACAGCTAGCAGGTTAAAGAAATCATGGATAGTTGCACTCGCGAATGCGCGCTTAAACTCATCTTTGTTGCGAACATGACCCAAACTAACAAGGGTGTTAGTTACTGTGGTACCAATGTTGGCACCCATGATCATGGGAATAGCAGTCGCAACAGGCAAGCCACCTGCAACCAGGCCAACAATAATGGATGTTACCGTACTAGATGACTGAATAAGTGCCGTTGCAACCAGGCCAATCATAAGGCCTGCAACAGGGTGAGAGGCAAATTCAAATAGCGTTTTTGCTTGTTCACCTGTAGCTAGCTTAAAGCCGCTACCTACCATTGAAACAGAAAGTAAAAGTAGGTATAGCATGAAAGCCAGGTTTACCCAACGCAGCCAGCGGTTACCGTTTTTTGAGTTTGCCGCTGTTGTCGCTTGATTCATCGTAATTCTCCGGGACCTTTCTACAAAAATTTGGTCGGTTGATTAATCTGCTCGCGATACTAGTGAAGGAATATTTCACTAATATTACAGTTTTATAAAAGCTTTAGGTGTGCGGTTTGTACCACATGCAATCGTTTTCCTGCAAGCCCTCATTGGTTAACGTTATGATATATAAGAAGTTAATCTTGTCTGTAAGTTTGTTGAAAAGTGGTGTTTCATAAAAAATATAGCAAAAATTTGATCATAAATATGTCATATATAGCTTGTATATACGGGTTGTTTTAATGGTTTTATGGTTAATGTTTCGTAATTATCGAACTATTGAGCTTTGTTAATATGATGGGATAAGATGACTGAAAACAGTAATCTCGGTACAAGGTATGTCTCATCTAAATTACAATCACCTTTATTATTTCTGGATGGTTTGCAAACAAGGCTCCATTACTAAAGCCGCTGATGCGTTGTTCTTAACGCCGCAAACAGTAACAGCACAGATTAAAGCTCTTGAGGAAAGGGTTGATGGCAAGTTAACCAAGCGAAATGGCAGAAGCGTAGAGCCAACTGAATTGGGACAGCTTATATATAAGTATGCTGATCGAATGTTTGGTCTTAGCTATGAGATGTTAGATATCGTCAATTACAGCCAACGCTCGAATGTGTTGTTTGATGTGGGAGTTGCCGATGCTTTGTCAAAACGCTTAGTGAGTAAAGTGTTGATGACCACAGTTCCTGATGACAAAAGTATTCACCTACGGTGTTTCGAGTCGACTCACGAAATGCTACTTGATCAGCTCTCTCAACATAAATTAGATATGATTCTTTCCGATTGCCCGGTTGATTCGGGTAAAAGCCCGGGGTTATACAGTAAGAAGTTAGGTGAGTGTAGCCTGAGCTTTTATACCTACAGCGAGATAAACATGAAGTCTTCGCTTGAAGTTTTAGAGGGCAAGAAACTTCTTATACCGGGCAGCAGAACGTCTATGGGACGTAAAGTCACCCAATGGTTTGAACAGCAGGGGATTCAACCCAATATTTTGGGAGAATTTGATGATGTTGCATTGATGAAAGCTTTTGCCCGATATAACCAGGATGTAATTTTTCTCGCACCAACTTTATATATGGACGAATTGAGTGATGGAATGCCATTAAAGCAAATAGATGGTGTATCCGAATTAAAAGAAGAGTATTACGTCATATTCGCGGAGAGAATGATTCAGCATCCGGCAGTAAAAAGTGTATGTGAAGCTGATTTTAGCCAACTATTTGACTAATTACTTTAATCTATTTGTGTATTGTATTAATATCTCTAGATCTTTAATTTTGTTAATCCTGATAGAGTCACTGCGGGAAGAGTTGAAAAAGCGTCTTAACCGCATCTCTGTGATGTACTGAAGTGGAGAAAAATTAATGAACTTACAGGATATGGAAAAGAATTCGCCAAAAGCCGTTGCTTTATTAAAAGCTATGGCTAACGAAAGACGATTACAGATTTTGTGTATCCTGCATGATACCGAGCTTTCTGTAGGTGAGTTATGTCAGAAGCTAAGCTTGAGTCAGTCTGCGTTATCACAGCACCTAGCTTGGCTTAGAAGGGATGGTTTAGTTGCTACGCGCAAAGAAGCTCAAACCGTTTATTACTCACTCAATAGCACAGAAGTAAAAGAGATGATTCACTTACTTCACAAGCTTTACTGTGCTGCTTAAGTCTGAATCAAAGAATTACTAAATTGTAGATATAAAAAAACCGGCAGTTGCCGGTTTTTTCTTGCTTGCATCAAACTCGAATTATAGAGCTTTGATAGCAGCAGCGAAGCGAGACTTATGACGTGCAGCTTTATTCTTGTGAATAAGGCCTTTAGTTGCCATACGGTCTAGGATTGGTGTAACTGCAGCGAATGCAGCAGTTGCAGCTTCTTTATCGCCAGCTTCAATAGCAGCGACTGTTTTCTTCATGTAAGTGCGCATCATAGAACGACGGCTAGCGTTGTGCTGGCGACGTTTCTCAGCCTGGATAGCGCGCTTCTTAGCAGATTTACTGTTTGCCAAGGGTCTAACTCCCAAAAACTTTAGTTCGGTGACAATTTAAGGCGGAGGAATATGCCTCTTTATCGCCTGAATGTCAAATGATTTGTGCAAAAACCGGTCTAATCCACACAAATTTTGGATTAGTTTGGTTAACGCGGTTAAGATGGCGGGGATTCTAACAGTATTTTTATACCAATGCTATTAATTCTGGACCCTAATGCGGCCAGTTTTTTTGGTAGTGATAATTCGAGGTTTACGTGAGTAAAAGACTTCTTAAGTCAGGCTTGGTTGTAAGTACCATGACGCTGGTTTCTCGTGTGCTTGGCCTGGTTCGGGATGTTGTTGTCGCCAATTTAATGGGGGCAGGAGCGAGTGCAGATGTTTTCTTTTTTGCGAACAAAATACCTAACTTTTTAAGGCGACTATTTGCTGAGGGGGCGTTTTCCCAGGCTTTTGTGCCAGTTCTTACAGAGTATCAGGCGAGTGGTGATAAGGAAAAAACGCGGCAGTTGATCGCGAAAGTTTCAGGAACGCTGGGAGTTTTAGTGACCATAGTAACGCTCTTTGGCGTACTAGGTTCGGGTGTAGTCACTGCGCTCTTTGGGGCGGGGTGGTTCATTGATTGGCTTAATGGTGGCCCATCAGCTCATAAATTTGAGTTGGCGAGTATGATGCTCAAAATCACCTTTCCGTACCTCTGGTTTATTACCTTTGTTGCGTTATCCGGTTCGGTCTTAAATACATTAGGAAAATTTGCCGTATCTTCGTTTACGCCAGTTTTTCTTAATGTGATGATTATTGCTTCTGCGTTGTTTATAGCTCCAAACTTAGCACAACCGGAGATCGGGTTAGCCATTGGTGTTTTTTTAGGAGGGATGGTTCAGTTTCTATTCCAGATTCCTTTTCTTATAAAAGAAGGTGTTTTGGTAAAACCTCAATGGGGCTGGCGCGATCCAGGTGTTGTGAAGATCCGTACTTTGATGATCCCCGCGTTGTTTGGTGTGTCGGTAAGCCAGATCAATCTACTATTTGATACCTTCATCGCAAGTTTTCTTCAGACGGGCTCAATTAGCTGGCTTTATTATTCAGACCGATTACTTGAATTCCCGTTAGGACTTTTTGGAATCGCAATCGCGACCGTTATTCTTCCTACATTGTCACGTAAACATGTGGACGACCATAGCGAAGCATTTGCCCAGACTATGGATTGGGGTGTACGCATGGTGCTCCTGCTTGGATTGCCTGCAATGCTGGGTTTGATGGTGCTTGCGAAGCCAATGCTGATGGTTCTGTTTATGCGTGGTGAATTTTCACCTCATGATGTTCAGCAAGCATCTTTGTCGCTAACGGCCTATGCGTCTGGCTTGCTTAATTTTATGTTAATTAAAGTATTAGCACCTGGGTATTACTCGCGACAAGATACAAAAACACCTGTGAAATTTGGCATTATAGCGATGGTGTCTAATATGGTGTTTAACGCTATATTTGCTTATTTTTACGGGTATGTTGGTCTGGCTATGGCCACAGCTTTATCTGCTCTGGTTAATATGACGCTTTTATATCGAGGGCTGCATACTGCCGGTGTATATAAGATATCTAAAGAGACACTATATTTCGTAGTCAAGCTAGTGATATCAGGTGGCGCAATGGTGGCAGTCATTCTTTCCCAGCTAGATGATATGAGTCAATGGCTTGCTTGGGGAACAACGGAACGTATTATGATGTTGGCGTTGATGATAGGTTTGGGTGGATTGACGTATGCCGTTACCGCGCTTTTACTTGGAGTCAGATTTCGTCACTTGAAAGCGGCGACGTAGTAGGTAGGCACAAGCTATCTATTAGTATATAATCCGTCGGTTTCAGACAAGCCATATACTTGAACATAAAACTATAACTAAGTTGGTAGCAGATCCGAATGGAACTGATTCGAGGCATTCATAACATTAAAGCTCAGCATAAAGGCTGTGTATTAACGATTGGTAATTTTGACGGTGTTCACCTTGGACACCTTAAAGTGCTTGCTCAGGTTTCTGAAAAGGCAAAAACGCTCAATTTACCCTCCGTAGTAATGACTTTTGAGCCTCAGCCAATGGAGTTGTTTGTTCAGCAAAAGGCACCAGCACGACTGACAAGGTTGCGCGATAAGCATGTTCAGCTTAGTAAGTTAAAAATTGATCGTTTACTATGCGTTAATTTTAATCATGAGTTTGCGGATATGCCTCCTGAAGACTTTATTGAAAAGCTTCTGGTGGAAAAGCTCGGAGTTAAATTTCTGGTTGTAGGTGATGATTTCTGTTTTGGCAGAAAGCGAGCCGGAAACTTTGAGATGCTTAAAGAAGCTGGAAAAAAGCATGGCTTTGAAGTGGTGAATACCAACAGCTTCTGTGTGCGGGAACAACGTGTTAGTAGTACTGCTATTCGTCAGGCTTTGGCTGAGAATAATCTTGGTGATGCAGAAATGATGCTTGGGAGAGCTTATAGCATTAACGGGCGTGTGGCCCATGGTAGAAAACTGGGTAGACAACTCGGTTTCCCTACTGCTAATGTGCCGCTTAAACGTTGTGTTTCTCCCGTGTGTGGTGTTTATGTCGTTCAGGTTCATGGCCTTGGCGATAAGCCTGTAGGAGGCGTTGCCAATATTGGTCAAAGACCTACCGTAAATGGTGTGCGACAGCAGCTTGAAGTCCACTTGTTTGATTTTAATGCCGATTTATACGGCAAACAGATTGAAGTCGCTCTGCTCAAAAAAATCAGAGACGAGAAGCGCTTTGAATCTATAGAAGCACTTAAAGCACAAATTGAATTGGATGCTGAGGCAGCGAGGGTGTGGCTGCAGCAGCTAGAGAGTTAGCCGACTATTACATCGACTAACGTAATGTCTAACTTCGCCCAATATAATGGAATCAAGAATCGATGACTGACTATAAAGATACCCTGAACTTACCTGAAACAGGGTTTCCAATGCGCGGTAATCTGGCAAACAGAGAACCAGAGATGCTTAAGCGTTGGTACAAAGAAGATCTTTACGGTGAAATCCGTAAAGCTAAGAAAGGCAAAAAATCTTTCGTATTGCACGATGGCCCTCCATACGCCAACGGTGATATTCACATTGGTCACGCACTAAACAAGATTCTTAAAGACATTATTATTAAATCCAAAACACTTTCAGGTTATGACGCCCCTTATATACCTGGCTGGGACTGTCACGGTCTTCCTATCGAGTTGATGGTAGAAAAAAAGTTGGCAAACCAGGCCAGAAGGTTACTGCTGCTGAATTCCGCGAAAAATGTCGCCAGTATGCTGCAGGTCAGGTAGAAGGCCAGAAAGAGAGCTTTAAGCGTCTTGGTATTCTGGGTGAGTGGGACAAGCCATACCGCACAATGGACTTCGCTACAGAAGCAAACATCATCCGTGCGCTGGGCAAAATTGCAGATGAAGGCCACCTTCTTAAAGGTTTCAAACCTGTTCACTGGTGTACAGACTGTGGTTCAGCACTGGCTGAAGCTGAAGTTGAATATAAAGATAAAGTGTCACCATCTATCGATGTGAAATTTGGTGCTGCTGATGAAGCTGCGGTACTAGAGAAGTTCTCTTTTGCAGATGGACATCAGGGTGAAGGCGATATCTCAATTGTTATCTGGACAACAACACCGTGGACTCTACCTGCAAACCGCGCAGTAGCTGTTCGTGCTGATCTTGAATATGTAATGATTCAGGTTGAAGGCGATAGTAAACAGCGTCTGATTGTTGCCTCTGAGCTTGAAAAAGATGTGATGGATCGTGCTGGTATCGAGCACTATCACAACCTTGGTTTCTGTAAAGGTTCCGATCTGGAGCTGGTTCGCTTTAACCACCCGTTTTACGATTTCGACGTACCAGCTATACTTGGTGACCACGTTACTACTGATTCTGGTACTGGTGTGGTTCATACAGCACCAGGCCATGGCCAGGAAGACTTCGCGGTAGGTCAGCAATATGACCTTGAAGTAGCTAACCCAGTTGGTTCAAACGGTGTATTCCTTCCGGATACAGAGCTGTTTGCTGGTCAGCACGTATTTAAAGCGAATGACTCTGTTCTTGAAGTACTTAAAGAGCGTGGCGCTCTACTTCATCACCACGCTTACGAGCACAGCTACCCGCACTGCTGGCGTCACAAGACTCCTATTATTTTCCGTGCGACACCTCAGTGGTTTGTCTCAATGGATCAGGCCGGTCTGCGTAACAAAGCACTTGAAGCTATCAAGGGTGTTGAGTGGATGCCTGATTGGGGTCAGAGCCGAATTGAAGGTATGATTGAAGGTCGCCCTGAGTGGTGTATCTCTCGTCAACGTACGTGGGGTGTGCCAATCGCTCTGTTTGTACATAAAGAAACATCTGAACTGCATCCTGATTCTCCTGCGCTTATCGAAAAAGTGGCTAAGCTGGTGGAAGAAAAAGGTATTCAGGCATGGTGGGATGTCGATCCTGCTGAGCTAATGGGTGAAGCTGATGCACAGAACTACGAAAAAGTTCTGGATACGTTAGACGTATGGTTTGACTCTGGTGTAACTCACTACGCAGTTGTTGATAACCGTGAAGAGTTTAACGGTGCATGTGCTGATATGTACCTTGAAGGTTCTGACCAGCACCGTGGTTGGTTCCAGTCTTCACTGATCTCTTCTATCGCAATGAAGGGTGAAGCACCATACAAGCAAGTGCTTACTCACGGATTTGTTGTTGATGGACACGGTCGTAAGATGTCTAAGTCTATCGGTAACGTAGTTGCACCTAAAGATGTAACTAACAAGCTGGGTGCAGATATTCTTCGTCTATGGGTTTCTTCTACGGACTACACTGGTGAAGTTGCGGTATCTGATGAGATCCTGAAGCGTAGTGCCGATGCGTACCGTCGTATCCGTAACACAGCGCGTTTCTTCCTTGCCAACCTAAGTGGTTTTAACCCTGAAACTGATATTGTTCCAGCAGAAGAAATGGTTGCTCTGGATCGCTGGGCTGTTGGTCGTGCACTTGCCGCTCAGGAAGAGATCATTAAAGCATACGAAGAGTACAATACTCACGCGGTTACACAGCGTCTGATGCAGTTCTGTTCTATCGAGATGGGCTCTTTCTACCTTGACGTTATCAAAGACCGTCAGTACACCGCTAAACTTGGTGGACATGCTCAACGCAGCTGTCAGACGGCTCTTTACTACATCGTTGAAGCTCTGGTTCGCTGGATGGCACCAATCATGTCGTTCACAGCTGACGAAATCTGGAACCAGATGCCAGGCGAACGTGAGAAGTTTGTCTTCACTCAAGAGTGGTTCGATGGCCTGTTTGGTCTTGCTGAAGGTGAAGAGCTAAACAATGATTTCTGGAACGATGTTCAGGAAGTCCGTGGTCAGGTGAATAAGCTTCTTGAAGCGGCACGTAACGAAAAAGTGATTGGTGGAGCACTTCAGGCAGAAGTAACGCTATATGTTGATGATGCTCTGGCGGTTAAACTGAACAAGCTGGAAGATGAGCTTCGTTTCGTGCTTCTGACTTCTAAAGCGGAAGTTAAACCTGTTAGCGAGAAATCAGATGCTGCACAGGCAACTGAGCTTGAAGGACTATTTGTTGAAGTTAAGGCTTCTGAAGCTGAGAAATGTGACCGTTGCTGGCACCACGTTGCTGATGTAGGTACGATTGAAGGCCATGAGAAAATCTGTGGTCGTTGCGTATCGAACGTTGACGGCGAAGGTGAAGTACGTAAGTTCGCTTAATTTTATATGAGCAACTCACTATCTCTAAAAGAGTCTGGAGTTCGCTGGCTGTGGCTGGCGGCTCTGATCTTTGTTCTGGATATCGGCATTAAGTTCATTGTTATGGGCAATATGGGTTATGGCTGGGCGAATCGTATTGAGATCTTGCCTTTCTTCAACCTTTTATATGTCCATAACCATGGGGCTGCATTTAGCTTCCTGAGTGATCAGGCCGGATGGCAACGTTGGTTCTTTACCGCGATCGCTTTTATCGTTTGTGGCATGCTGACATTCTGGATGAGCAAACTACCTGCGAAAGACAAATGGAACAACGTTGCTTACGCCTTTATCATTGGTGGTGCAATCGGTAATGTGTTTGACCGCATCGTTCATGGATATGTTGTCGATTACCTGGACTTCTTCTGGGGAACTTATCACTGGCCAGCATTCAACCTTGCCGATAGTACTATTTGCATAGGTGCAGCAATGATTATTCTCGATAGTTTCCGCAAAGATAGCAAAGCAGACTAATAGCAACTTTACCTAATATCCTTAAGCGCTGTCGGTTGATTCCGATGGCGCTTTTGTCTATAAAGAGCTACTGACTGATTATTACAATAACGCCCAAGGAAGATAACGTGACAACAATAAAAAATGATTCAGCAGTAACCCTGCATTTTTCGATTAAGTTAAAAGATGGCTCTATCGCAGATAGTACTCATGCAATGGGTAAGCCTGCTAAGTTGATCATTGGTGATGGCAGTTTAAGTGATAACTTCGAAAGCCATCTGTTAGGGTTAGTCGCTGGGGATAAAAGTAGTGTTGAACTAAAAGCTGAGGATGCGTTTGGGCTTCCTAACCCTGATAATATTCATCATATGGATAGAGCAAAGTTTGTCGGTGATACCGCCGTTGAGGTTGGTACCATTATGGCTTTCAGAGGTCCTGACGGTATGGAAATTCCCGGCATTATCAAAGAAATTCAGGGTGACTCGGTAACTGTTGATTTTAATCATCCGCTGGCAGGTCAGGATGTCACCTTTGACGTGGAAATATTGTCTGTTGAATAACACTTCAGCAGAAGCATTGGGCTACATAGAGCAATAAGATGAGTGAAAATAAAAAGATATTACTGGCCAATCCGAGAGGTTTTTGCGCTGGTGTAGACAGAGCCATAAGCATTGTAGAGCGAGCTCTGGAGATGTATGAGCCACCAATATATGTTCGTCATGAAGTGGTTCACAATCGATTTGTTGTTGAAGGATTAAAGCAGCGCGGCGCAATATTTGTTGAAGAGCTGAATGAAGTGCCGGATGACAATATCGTTATCTTCTCCGCACATGGAGTTTCTCAGGCTGTTCGTAAAGAAGCAAAATCCCGCTCTCTGACGGTATTTGATGCAACGTGCCCTCTTGTAACCAAGGTGCATATGGAAGTAGCGAGAGCAAGCCGTAAGCATATGGAAGTGGTATTGATTGGGCATGCTGGTCACCCTGAGGTTGAAGGCACCATGGGACAGTATGATAGCGCTGAAGGTGGTATGTATCTGGTAGAAAAACCAGAGGATGTTGAGAAGCTAACGGTTAAAGATCCTTCTAATCTGCACTATGTAAGTCAGACGACCCTATCTGTTGATGAAACTGCAGACGTTATCGATAAGCTACGTGAAGTTTTCCCTGAGATTCAGGGACCAAGAAAGGATGATATCTGCTATGCGACTCAGAACCGACAGGATGCGGTCAGAGAGTTGGCTGATGACGTGGATGTGGTTATCGTAGTTGGCTCTAAAAACTCTTCGAACTCTACTCGTCTTAAAGAGTTGGCGGAAAAGCTGGGTACACCTGGTTATTTGACAGATTGCCCTGAAGATATTTCCCCTGAGTGGTTTGATGGAAAAACTAAAATCGGCGTAACAGCAGGTGCATCAGCTCCCGAAGAGTTGGTAAATCAAATCATTGCTCGAGTGAAAGAGCTTGGCGCTTCAGATGTTGAAGAGCTAACTGGGCGAGAAGAAAACATGTTCTTTGAGGTTCCGCGAGAGCTTCAAGTGAAGAATGTGGATTAGTCGTTTTAGGGATTAAGTTAATACTTCTCAGGTCGCCGTGAATACATCCATGTAGGCTTGGATGCAGCATCCATGCTGCAGACACCTGATAAGCATCAACCCAATCCCTACAAGTACATATAGACTACTTGTGTTCCTCGTTCCCACGGTCCACGTGGGAATACATATCTAGCTAAACGATTCTCACAATCCACTTGACAGTTGATTCGGATTCTATGCCTCACTCAACCATCGTGTTTAGATCTAGGTAATGTATGCATTCCAACGCAGGAGCGTTGGAACGAGCGTAAAGGATGAGAACGATGGCACAAAAAAGGGCTCTGCATTTGCAGAGCCCTTTTAGTATCAGTAGTCAGGGAGGTGACTAAAACTGATTAAACTGTTTCTGGTTTCGCTTCTGGCTTCTCTTCATCCATCAGGTCAGTTTCACCTTTACCTTTAGATGTTTTGATAACGTAAGCACAGATAGCTGCTGCTGCAACAACACCGATGATAGTTGCTGTGGCGATTGGAAGACCGAAGCCTAGTTTCGCACTGCTCATGATGAAAGATACACATACAGTAGTCATGAATAGAGCTGGTACAGTCGCAATCCAGTGTAGTTTGTTGTGACGTAGTAGGTAAGCAGATGCAGTCCATAGCATGATAGTTGCTGTTGACTGGTTAGCGAAGCCGAAGTAACGCCAGATTACACCGAAGTCTACCTGAGTCAGGATTGCACCAATTACGAATAGTGGTACAGCCATCATCAGACGTTTTGGAAGAGTCTTCTGACCGATGTTGAAGTACTCAGCAAGAATCAGACGGCTTGAACGGAATGCAGTGTCACCTGAAGTGATAGGCAGGATAACCACACCCAGGAATGCCAGGATACCACCGAATGTGCCAAGTAGGCCGAATGCTGATGAGTAAACTACGTTACCAGGGCCACCAGCTTTAACTGCTTCCTGAAGACCAGCGATGCCGTCGAAGAAAGTAAGTGCAAGAGTACACCAGATGATAGCGATGATACCTTCACCGATCATTGCTCCGTAGAATACGAAACGACCGTTCTTCTCATTTTCCATACAACGAGCCATTAGAGGAGACTGAGTTGCGTGGAAGCCAGAGATAGCACCACAAGCGATTGTGATAAATAGTGCAGGCCATAGAGGCAGGTTGTTAGGGTTCATGTTTGAGAACATATCGCTAACTGTGAAACCACCTAGTACAGTGTGCTCAGCAGAAACGCCTACCGCGATCATCAGACCAACAGACATGAATACTAGTAGAGCACCGAAGAATGGGTAGAAGCGACCGATGATCTTATCAACCGGAACGATAGTCGCGATGATGTAGTAAGCAAAGATTGCAACAACCATTACAATTTTAGTTACGCCAAGATCAAGCTGTTCGTTTGCAAGGTTAGTCAGCATGCCTGCAGGTGCAGATACGAATACAACACCAACAAGAAGCAGAAGTACGATAGCAAAGATGTTCATAAAGTGCTTAGCACCGTTGCCTAAGTAGCGACCGGTAATAGAAGGAATCGAAGCACCGTTGTTACGTACAGAAAGCATACCTGAGAAGTAATCGTGCACCGCACCAGCGAAGATACAGCCTACAACAATCCATAGTAGAGCTGCCGGGCCGTAAAGAGCACCCATGATAGGGCCGAAAATTGGACCTACACCGGCAATGTTCAGTAGCTGAACAAGGTAAACACGAGGAGTAGACATAGGTACATAGTCGACACCGTCGTTCATAACATGCGCTGGAGTTTGGCGTTTTTCGTTGATACCAAATACTTTCTCAACAAAGGCACCGTAGATAAAGTATCCAGCAATCAGAGCTGCGATACAGAATAGAAACCACATCATAATAGTTGTCCCAGTAAGTTTAATTATATAGTTCAGGGTTAATATTAATTGAGCTAATTGATAGATTCATTAGAAGGCATGGTTAGCGGTGATATTGTGAGTTAAGCGGTCAATAATTCAAATGAGTGGTTTTGTGTATACTCAAAGGAGATATAGGTCACAAACTGCCTCTGAGGTGAAATGAGCTAATAGAATCATGATGTTATACGGTATATGTGTTGTTCTAACCGGGATAGGAAGCTACTCTTATTAAGACACTATTTAGAGTTTAAAGGACAAAAATGAAAAAGATTTTGACGCTGCTTTGCGTAATTCTTCTGGCTGGGTGTACCACCGGATTGGAAGAACTGTCTGAGCAGGGAGACTGGAGAGAGATTGGATACAGGGACGGGGTTAAAGGGCAACCACAACGGAGCTACAGCCAATTGTCTGAATTAGGGGCGGCAAATAAGGCTCAGTATGATGAAGGCTACTTAGAAGGTGTTGCAGAGTATTGTAATCCAGATTTTGCGTATCAAATGGGGCTATCTGGTCATTACTATGAAGGAGTATGTGAAGGTACCGAGCAGGCGCAAAAATTCAGAATGGAGTGGCAACGCGGCTGGAATGAGGCGAACTAAGCTGGGTTGAACAAAGCTTCGAGTCTTAAGTGAGAACATGGGAGTTATCTCCCATGTTCTCACAGGAATTCTAATTTTGATTTTCTGCTGCGGCTCTTAAAAAGCCTTTGTTCTGATCAAGCTGGATTCTGGCGGCTTGTAGATCCAGACCAGTCAGAATCATCAGGATCGTTAGTTTGACGTCATACCCGGTTGTTTTAAGCATGTTGTTGGCCGTATCCACATCACAATCTGTGGCTTGCATAACAATCCTTGACGCACGCGCGGTCAGCTTTCTGTTGGTTGCTTTTACGTCGACCATCAGGTTCTGGTAGCTTTTTCCAAGTCGAATCATGCTTGCTGTGGTAAGCATGTTGAGTATCAGTTTCTGGGCAGTACCTGACTTTAGTCGGGTTGAACCGGTTAATGCTTCGGGGCCTACGATAGGATTTATCGCTATCTTTGCTATATGTGCGATCTCTGAGCCGGGATTGCATGAGATAGCCACTGTCGTAGCGTTGATTGAGTTCGCGTATTCCAAACCTCCGATAACATATGGCGTTCTTCCACTCGCTGCTATTCCAACCAGAACGTCATCTTTAGAGAAGCTGATGTTTTTTAGATCTTCTACAGCGAGAGTTTTAGAATCTTCCGCCCCCTCTACTGCTTTGAAAATTGCGCCGTGTCCACCTGCGATTAAGCCAATAACCATTTCATCGGACACACCAAATGTTGGAGGACACTCGGATGCATCCAGTATTCCTAAACGCCCACTGGTTCCAGCCCCCAGGTAGATAAGCCTTCCACCATTTTGGAAAGCAGTAACAATCTTGTCTACCGCTTGAGCGATCTCTGGCAATACTTTCTCAACCGCTTCGGGCACCTGTTTGTCCTGTTGATTGATTTTTTTTATGATCTCATAGGACGAAAGGAGATCAATATCCATGGTGTCCGGGTTTCTTCCTTCCGATATTAGATTGGAAAGGGCTGATATTAGTGCGTCATTAGCCATTTATTGTTCTCTATTAGTCTGCCGGGTAGATAACTCCGAGAGAAGCCAGCCTCGAAGCGCCAGTTACTTCCGGAAGGTTGCTGGGTAGATTGTGGATTCGCCTTTGTGCAAGCCAGGCAAACGCCATTGCTTCCATATGATCACTATCTACGCCTTTTTCGTCAGTTGTTGCTACCAGCCACTCTGGTAGCAACTTAGTTAGCCTTTCCATCAAAAACTGATTTCTGGCACCACCACCACATACAAGTAACTCAGGTGAGGAACCGTAGCAATATTTATTTACTTCTCTGCAAATTGTTAAAGCGGTGAACTCTGCCAGCGTAGCCTGAATATCCTGCGGTTCAAAACCGTGCTCAAAGCTATCCAGTTGGTTTATTAGCCACGGGAGGTTAAATAGTTCTCGGCCTGTGCTCTTAGGTGGTTCCAGTGCAAAATAATCATCATCCATAAGCTTATCTAACAACTTATTGATGTACTTACCGGAACGAGCAAGCTCTCCATTTTTATCGAACTTCTTGCCCTGTTTGTTATCAATCCAGGCATCCATCAACATATTTCCCGGACCAGTATCGTACCCAAGAGTGGGTTTATCAGGTCTCATGACCGAAATATTAGCGATACCACCAATATTTAACACCACAACAGATGAGTCTTCAGGTTTAAATATAGTGTGATGAAATGCCGGAACCAGAGGTGCTCCCTGACCGCCCAGAGCCATATCTTTTCTGCGAAAATCAGCAACAGTCTTTATGCCCGTTTTCGCTGATATGATATTGGCATCACCAAGTTGGAGCGTAAATGGTTCGTTTCCGTAAGGCTGATGGAAGACGGTTTGTCCGTGGTTTCCTATCGCTGTTATTTCATCTTTATGGTGCCCTGACTTTCTTAGCAACTGGATAACCGCGTCTGCGAATAACTGGCCAAGGTGGTGATCGAGCTTTCCTACCTGCCTTAACGTTGTGTCCTGTCCCAGGCAAACGGTGAGCAGTTCTTGCTTTAGCTCATCAGGCAACGGATAAACATCGTGGAACAGAAGTTCAATTTTTGTGTCATTGATACGGACGAGAGCGGTATCTACACCATCCATACTTGTCCCTGACATCACACCAATGTAGAGTTCACCTTTGTCCAAAATACTCATATCTGGTTTGTCCGACTATTTGATTGTTTTTTAAAACAGAGATACATATTGTAAAGCAAAAATAATGGTTCAACAGTCAGTTAGATTCGATTTTGGTGAAGATGATTCAATGTCAGGAGAAAAAGATGGGACCACTTTGGTTAGATGTAGAAGGTTTTGAGCTAACGCCGGAAGACAGAGAGATTCTGGAACATCCTACTGTTGGTGGTGTTATCTTGTTTGCCCGCAACTACCACGACAATCAGCAGTTAATTGCACTAAACAATGATATTCGCAAAAGTGCTAAAAGGCCTATCTTAATTGGTGTTGATCAAGAGGGAGGCAGAGTTCAGCGCTTCAAAGAGGGGTTTTCTATCATTCCTCCAGCACAGGCATTTTCAGAAATTCAAAATGGGGAAATTGTGGCAAAACAGGCAGGCTGGTTAATGGCAGCTGAGCTTATTGCACACGATATCGACTTAAGCTTTGCACCGGTATTGGATCAGGGACATGCATGCAAAGCAATTGGCAACAGAGCTTTTGGCTCTGATTTTGAGACCATAGTAAAACTCAGCTCTGCGTTTATGTCGGGGATGAAATCGGTCGGAATGGCAACAACAGGTAAGCATTTTCCGGGACATGGTGGCGTAATAGCTGATTCACACCAGGAAACGCCATACGACAGCAGAACGAATATATTTGAGCAGGATATGGCGGTGTTTAAGGCTCAGATTGAGGCTGGGAATTTAGACGCGATGATGCCTGCTCACGTGATCTTTCCGGAGTACGACGACAAGCCTGCGAGTGGTTCAGCATACTGGCTGAAAAAAGTGCTTCGCGATCAACTGGGTTTCAAAGGGATAGTCTTTTCTGATGATCTGAATATGGAAGGGGCCTCCATCATGGGAGGTGCAGCAGAGCGTTCTAAGCAGGCTCTGGAAGCCGGATGCGATATGATTCTGATGTGTAATAACCGACCATATGCAGTAGAAGTGCTGGATAACCTGGAAGTAACAGAGGTTCCATCAGCTCAACGTTTGATTAAGCAGAGTTCTTTTGCCATGGATGAACTAAAACTGTCCGATGAATGGAAGTCTGCCAGTGAGGCAATGAAGCGTATCTTAGGCTAGTTGCCTGAAAGGCTGAGAATAAGCTCTCAGCCTTACCCTATCCCCAGTTTTTCTTTTAGTATCTTCAGATATCTTCGGCTTACCGGGATCTCATGCCCGCTTAGTGTAATGATTTCAGCTAACCCATTTTCCAGCAGTTTGATTTCTTTAATGGATGCAGTATTCACCAGATACTGACGATGACAGCGCAGCAGTTCGGTTTTCTCTTCCAGTGTCTTTAAAGTTAACTGGGTGGTGGCGTTTTGCTGGGAGCTTTGAATGTGTACACCACTTATATCACTGAAAGCGCACTCAACATCTTTAGTTGGGATAATCACAATCCGGTTTAACCCGATACATGGAATTTGTTCCAGGCTAGGTGGTGACAGGGGAGAGAGGTCTTGAGCTTCGGCCTCTTTATTATGCTGTTTTACTATTCTGCAGATGGTTTTTTCTAATCTGCCCGGGTCGACAGGTTTAAGCAGATAATCGAAAGCATTATCTTCAAATGCCTGAATGGCATAGTTATCAAAAGCAGTGACAAATACCACATAAGGCATATTTTCCGGATCGAGCATAGCTAACAATTCAATCCCTGTAACCTGTGGCATCTGGATATCCAGAAACACAATATCAGGCTTCAGGGCATTAATTTTCTTCAAGCCCTCAATCGCATTACTTGCCTGATCAATGACTTCGATTTCCTCATAGGGCTGAATCAGCTCAATTAACTCTTCTCTTGCTAAAAGCTCGTCATCAATAACGATAGCGGTAAACATCTTTACGCCTTATTCCTTGTTTGCTGGTGTGGAATGATAAAACTCATTCTTGTGTACTGCTGTTTCTTGAAGTCAATTTTTAGTGTGCCTTCATGACCGAAATAGCTGGTCAGGCGTTTACTCACAATTTGCATACCTAGGCCCGAATGATTCTCATCAGGTTCCTCATAATTACCAGCATTGTCTTCAACAACGATCTCACATCCTAGTTCATTACATTGGCTGTAAATTCGGACTAGTCCTCCTTCCAGTAGCTGAGAAATACCATGCTTAATGGAGTTTTCGACCAGTGGCTGTAAGGTGAAGCTGGGTATCGTTCGATCGAGTAGAGTTTCCTCAATGTCAATTTCAACCTCCAGACGATCAGAGAAACGCGCCTTTTCTATAGTCAGGTATGCGTTCACGTGTGCCAGCTCTTCTTTAAGCGTAACAGTTTCTATATTTTGCTTTAAATTGCTTCTGAAAAAGTGTGAGAGGTGCTGGATTAGCTCTCTGGCCTTATCAGGATCTTTTCGAATAACAGCGCTGATAGTATTCAGAGCATTAAACAGAAAGTGCGGGTTGACCTGTGCATGGAGTAGCTTGATTTCTGCCTGATTGAGGTGAATCCGTTGTTGTTGGTAGTTCCCATAAAGAATTTGGCTGGAAAGTAGCTGAGCTATTCCTTCAGCCATAGACATATTGATGGTAGAAAATAATTTTCGTTTGGGCTCGTAGAGCTTAATTGTACCGATAACCTGATCGCCTGCTTTTAAGGGAATTATTAGTGCTGAGCCTAGCTTACAGTTTTGAGATATTGAGCACTGATAAGGGTTCTCTTTGCCATCAAGGTAAATTATCTCATTGTTATCCATAGACTTTAAAGTGCATTGAGATGAGATGATCATGCCTGGTTTATGATGGTCGTCTCCAATACCGACAAAAGCGAGTATTTTTTCTTTATCGGTTATCGCTACAGCACCAACATTGGTTTCTTCGTAGATGATTCGGGCGGTTGTCTCTGCATTTTCCGAATTGAAACCTGAAGCTAATATACCAACCGAGCGTTCTGCAATAGTAAGCGCTCTTTTAGAAAAAGTGGCTGAATACTTTTCAAAGATAGTTTTTCTATCCTGAAGAATACTCATAAATAGGGCTGCACCAACAGAGTTAGCGATGATCATTGGGGCGGCAATATCTGAAACAAGAGCATAAGCTTGCTCAAAAGGTTTAGCCACGATAAGGATGATTAGCATTTGTGCAATTTCTGCTACTAACGTAATGGCTAGCACCACTGCCGGGTTAAACAGTTGATCATGCTTGTGTTTCTTAACTAAATATATATGAAGCAATCCACCAATAAGGCCTTCTGCGGTTGTTGATATAGCGCAGGCAACATCCGTAAATCCGCCTAATGTGTACCTGTGCATTCCCCCGGTAAAACCAACTGCAAAACCAACAACCGGGCCTCCAAACAGCCCTCCCATCACAGCGCCAATAGCTCGCGTATTTGCTATAGCGTCGTTAATCTGTAATCCAAGATAGGTACCCAGTACACAGAAAAGCGAAAAAATAACATAGCAATTAATCCTGTTTTCCAGATGAGTGGACATTCCCAGTATGGGAAGAAAAAGAGGCGTTTTACTTAGCATGTATGCCAATACAAGGTAAACACACATCTGTTGAAGTAGTGAAAGGATTAAATCCATGTCGATACTAAGCCTGGGAAAAGGTTCTATTAACTAAATGATAATTTATTTTGCCAGTTTATGATTGACTCTGCTTGTATACGACCGTCGTTTTTCTAAATTTTTCTAAAATCAGCATAGCTAGTGATGATCTTTTTATTCGGAATATTAATAATCGAGGGGGTATTATTAATTAAAAGGAATGTTATGAAATTAGTGCTTTGTGTTTTAAGTAGCCTATTACTCACTGCCAATGTCTCTGCTGCGGAAATTAAACCAGAGAACAATATCAGGTTACTTATCGTTGATGGTGTAGAAACCATCAACCACTCTGATCCTGCTGAACTCAAATCGGGTTTCAATCAAATTGCTATTAAAGTGTTCAAAACGTTTGGTCGAGGAGCCAATAAGCAGATATTTGAATCCGACCCTTTTCTATTAATGTTTGAAGCTAAAGGTGAGGATATTACGATATACCCGCCTGAACTAAAAAATTACGATGCGGCTCAGAGACACTTTAAGCAACAACCGGAAATAACGCTTATCTCAAACGGGAAAGAACTCGTTTATGAATATGCAAAGTTAGAGGGCAAAAAAGGTTTCCTGCCATTCGGTGATCTTGAAGGAGTTGTTGATGAGTACAACAAGCAGAATGGGATTCAGGCTGGTAACGTTGAAAAAACTGCGCCAGAAGTGATTGAAGAGCAATTTGTTCCAACATTTGAGCAGTTAAAGGAGTGGTACCCAAATATGCCGGTGCAAGAGCGTGAAGCGTTTAAAAACTGGGTAGTGGAGCAGTAGCCGTTTTTGGCATTTGAATAAATCAATATGAAAACACTTTTGTAAATATAAATTTACAGAAGTGTTTTTTATTATTTACGCTTGATTCTTTTTTGTGTGCTGGTATCTTGGCCGTAACTTTCGAATTAAACACGCTGATATTGATTTGGTGTGTAAATAAATATTTACGGTAAATTGAGATGCAGAAGAGCGAATTAAGTAATATCAATATTAGTGATGAGCAGGTGCTCATTACGCCAAATGAACTAAAAGCTAAGCTTCCATTGAGCGAGAAGGCGCGTAAGTTTATTCAGGAATCTCGTGAGACGATCGCCAATATTATTCACAAAAAAGATCACCGTTTGCTGGTGGTTTGTGGTCCTTGTTCTATCCATGACATAGAAGCGGCGAAAGAATACGCTAAGCGTTTAAAAATACTTTCAGAGCAGTTGAGTGATCAGCTTTACATAGTAATGCGAGTTTACTTTGAAAAACCACGTACTACTAGGGTTGGAAGGGGTTGATTAACGACCCACAACTTGATGGTACATTCGATATTGAGCACGGTCTTCATGTTGGTCGAGAGTTACTGGTTGAACTGGCTGAAATGGAGATTCCGTTAGCAACAGAAGCTCTGGATCCAATCAGTCCTCAGTACCTTGCCGATACTTTTAGCTGGGCCGCAATTGGTGCCCGCACTACCGAATCCCAGACTCACCGTGAAATGGCAAGTGGTCTATCAATGCCTATCGGGTTTAAAAACGGTACAGACGGTAGTTTAGCTACTGCAATCAACGCAATGCAGGCTGCATCATCCGGCCACCGTTTTATGGGTATTAACCGTGATGGCCAGGTAGCGCTTCTTACGACTCAGGGTAACTCGAACGGCCACGTGATCCTTCGTGGTGGTAAGCAGACAAACTACGATTCAGTGTCGGTTAATGAGTGTGAGCAGGAGATGGCTAAGTTTGGTCTGGATGCGTCGTTAATGGTTGACTGTAGCCATGCTAACTCTCGCAAAGATTACCGTCGTCAGCCGCTGGTGGCCGAAGATGTGATTCATCAGATTCGTGAAGGCAACAAATCAATCATCGGCTTGATGATTGAAAGTCATCTTAATGAAGGTAATCAGTCTTCTGATATTCCACTTGATCAAATGGCATATGGGGTTTCTATCACAGATGCATGTATTAACTGGGATTCTACAGAAACTCTGCTTCGACATGCACATAAAGAACTAGTACCATTTTTGCAGGATCGCCTGAGGTAGAGTCTGTTTTGGTTTTGTCAGGACTACCGGAAGCACTCTATTCCACAAACCGCTGATGCTACATAGGTGTTTGTATGTAGCCAAATCATTCAGGCATGTTTGTTCCATAGAGTGCCACCGGTACCCCTAAAGCACTTAAACAAAGAAATAGACTGTTATTGCAGTGGCAAGGTAAAAATAAAGGTTTGAAATGGCTGTTGAACTGAATGAGTTAAGAGATCAGATTGATGAAGTAGACAAGCAGATGGTCGAGCTATTAGCTCGACGTCTTGCTTTAGTAGAAAAGGTTGGTGAGGTTAAGAGCGAACACGGCTTACCCATTTATGCACCGGATCGTGAAGCGGCGATGTTGGCTTCTCGCCGTAATGAAGCTGAAAAGAAAGGTGTCCCGCCTCAGTTGATCGAAGATATTCTTCGCCGCACGATGCGTGAATCCTACGCCAGCGAAAAAGACTCCGGCTTTAAGTGCCTGAATCCTGAACTGCGCTCAGTGGTCATTGTTGGTGGTAAAGGTCAGTTAGGTGGCCTGTTTGGTAAGATGTTTGCCTTATCTGGTTATGAAGTGAAGGTGCTGGGCAGTAAAGATTGGGATCGTGCGGATGAAATCCTTGATGGTGCCGGACTGGTTGTTGTTACTGTACCCATTCATCTGACGGAAGGTGTTATTGAAAAACTGGGTAACCTGCCTGAAGATTGTATTCTCTGTGACCTTACTTCTATCAAGTCTAAACCTTTGGCGAAGATGTTAGAGGTTCATCAGGGCCCTGTGGTTGGTTTACACCCTATGTTTGGTCCGGATGTTCCAAGCCTTGCTAAGCAGGTAATTGTCTACTGTGACGGACGAGGTAGTGAGCAATACCAGTGGCTTCTTGAGCAGTTTGGTATCTGGGGAGCGAGCTTATGTCAGATCGATGCAGGTGAGCACGATCATGGCATGACACTGATTCAGGCTCTACGACACTTTACTTCTTTTGCTTACGGCTTACATCTGAGCCGCGAAAATCCAAATATCGATAAGCTTCTTCAGTTGAGCTCCCCTATTTACCGGTTGGAGCTGGCGATGGTAGGGCGTTTGTTTGGGCAAGACCCGAATCTATATGGAGATATCATCCTCTCTTCTAAAGAAAACATCGAGATGATTAAGCGTTTCCACCAATGCTTCGGTGAAGCACTTAAAGTGCTAGATGGAAATGATAAAGCGGCGTTTGTTGAGAGCTTCAATCAGGTAAGTGACTGGTTCGGTGATTACTCACAGCAGTTTATGACGGAAAGCCAGAACCTGCTAAAACAAGCGAATGATGCCATTCACCGTTCCTAAAGTTCTATATTTATAGTTCCCACGCTCCCCGTGGGAACTCATATCTGATTCATTTCGAGTACTCAATAGAGGAAGGGGAGTTCACGCTTCCTCTATTTTTAAGTATTCAGCTATCTGGCAAACAGCAACTTCCCATACTTATCCAACTCTTTCAGGCGTTGTGCAGCCACCTTCATATACTCTTTCTTATGAGCGCCAGTCAGTGATTTAGACTGAGGTAGTTTTACGGTTCTTGGGTTCTTGTGAACTCCGTTTACCAGAAACTCGTAATGAAGGTGAGGGCCGGTTACGCGACCTGTACCGCCAAGAGAGCCAATCGACTGACCCTGCTTAACTCGTTGTCCGGTTTTCACATAACGTTTTTTCAGATGCAGGTACTTAGTGATATAGGTATTGCTGTGTTTAATAAACACATAATTACCATTAAATTGGTTATAGCTCGATTTCATCACCGTGCCGTCACCTGCAGCCCAGATTGGTGTGCCTACAGGAGCCGCATAGTCGATTCCTCGGTGAGGTCTAACCTTGCCAGTGACCGGATGCAGGCGGCGAGGGTTAAAGTTTGAGGTAATACGACGGAAATCAACAGGAGAGCGCAGGAACGCCTTTTTCATAGCCCGGCCATTTTCGTCATAGTAGTTTTCTGTTTTATCATCGAATACCGCTTTGAACACGTCTCCACGGTTAGTAAAGGTAGCTGCGATGATTTTACCGCGTCCGATCAATTCCCCTTCAACCATTCGTTCTTCATAAAGCACCTGAAAAGAGTCTCCAGAGCGAATATCGAGTGCAAAGTCGATGTCCCATCCAAAGATGCCTGCAAGTTCCATAATCTGGTTTGGTGTCATTCCAGCACTAATGGCGGCATTCCAGAAGTTAGAGGTGATTTCCGCTTCGGTATAGTTGTACTGAATATTGACCTCTTTGTTGTCAAATTCGGCTTTGTAGCTATCACCTGACTTCGTGATTCGAAAGGTCTTATATGGGGTTAGGTTTCGTACCAACTGCACTAGCTTGTTGTCTTCATCAAAACCGAAAAGCAGTTCATCCCCTGGTCTTAGTCTGGATAGTTGTTTATTTATTTCTTTATCGGCATTAATGAGATTATGTAGCAGTCTGGCAGACAGTCCTATCCGGCTAAATAAAACAGCAGCACTTTCCCCCGATTTTACTTTATGTTTTTCCCAGCGAATTAAAGCGGTTGGCTTTATATCTATGCCTGAATGCAGTGCTTCAGCGTTGATTGCCAGTGGGTAGTGATGTCCTACTTCGAGAGTTTTTTGATCTCTCATCAACTCGTCTGCATCCGGAAGAAAAACAATGAATACAAGAAGTGCTGAAATCAGAGCAATTAAAACTCTATGAATGGCAGGTAAGCGTTGAAAAGTTGATAGCATATTTCGCGATTACAGAAAAAAATATAAAAATATTGGATACAAGAGTCTAACTGGTTTCAAAAAACATCGCTATTCAAGTAAGATGTCTCACTATTATTTTTTTGCCAAATCTGTGGGAGCAAACAAGAATGGCGAGTATTGAAGCAGCATTGGCCGAGATCAAGCGCGGTGCAGAAGAGATTCTTCCTGAAGAAGAATTGATTGAAAAATTAAAAGAGGGTCGACCTCTACGAATTAAATTAGGTGCTGATCCAACTGCTCCGGATATTCACCTTGGCCACACAGTTATTTTTAACAAGCTTCGCCAGTTTCAGGAGCTTGGACATGAAGTTACTTTCCTGATTGGTGACTTTACTGGCAATGGTTGGTGACCCAACAGGTAAAAATAACACTCGCCCACCGCTAAGCCGTGAAGACGTGCTGCGAAACGCTGAAACGTATAAAGAGCAGGTATTCAAGATTCTTGACCCTGAAAAAACGAAGATTCAGTTTAACTCTGAGTGGTTATCTGCGCTTGGTGCAGAAGGTATGATTCGTCTGGCTGCAAACCAGACTGTGGCACGTATGCTAGAGCGTGACGATTTTAAAAAGCGCTATGCTGGTGGACAGCCAATCGCTATCCACGAGTTTATGTATCCTCTTCTTCAGGGTTACGACTCAGTAGCGATGGAAACAGATGTTGAGTTAGGCGGTACAGACCAGAAGTTCAACCTTCTGATGGGACGTGAGCTTCAGAAGTCCAACGGTCAAAAGCCTCAGGCAGTATTAATGATGCCTCTTCTTGTTGGCCTCGATGGCGAGAAGAAGATGTCTAAGTCTGCGGGCAACTATATCGGTATTAGCGAAGCACCAGGCGAAATGTTTGGTAAAATCATGTCTATCTCGGATGACTTGATGTGGAGCTACTACGAGCTTCTTTCTTTCCGTCCGCTTGAAGAGATTGCTCAGTTCAAAGCAGATGTTGAAGCTGGTAAGAACCCTCGTGATATCAAGATTCTGCTGGCTAAAGAAATTATCGCTCGTTTCCACACCGAAGCAGATGCAGACGCAGCAGAACAAGAGTTTATTAATCGCTTCCAGAAAGGAGCAATGCCAGATGAAATGCCAGAGTTTGAGTTCGATGCTGGTATCGCGATCGCTAACCTTCTGAAAGATGCAGGTCTTGTGAACTCGACATCAGACGCTATGCGTATGATTCGCCAGGGTGCTGCAAAAATTGATGGTGCAAAAATCGAAGATACGAAGCTGGTTCCAGCCGCTGGAACGGCAGTTTACCAGGTAGGTAAACGTAAATTTGCACGAGTGACAGTGAAGTAATTTTCTGTATCGCTAAATGTCTTAAGGGCGCTGAAATCAGCGCTCTTTTTTTACACAGAATTTGCGTGCAATCTCTCTTTTTCAACGTTAGAATACCGCCCGCTGCGACTTGCAGTAACTTTGGAGATTTTTATGAACAATACCGACCATCCCCCTAGTATGAAGGGAGAAAAATAACCGCGCTCGGTATTAGCGATCTCCGCTCCTGCCAGGCCGGTGGGAGACTTCTTTTCTAAAAACTCTTCTCAATTTTTCTCCATATACTAATTGCAAATACACATATACCAGCAGGACTACCTGTATTTGGTCGTTGTATGCGTATATCTGTGTATTGATGGTCGTTACCTTAAGCTAATCGGGAGATTCGCCATGACGGTAATGAGCAATATTTATATTGAACAAACAACACCATTTTCTTCTGCGGAAATTGGTGCAGCGCGTAACGCTTTTCTACAGTATGAAGAAGAAAAGCAGATCGAGCTTTTGGCAGTAATGCCAATTGAAGAAGCGGTGGGAATTCTTTCTCACTGTACTGTGGTTTATGTCCAGCACCTGATTCAGGAGATGGAATCAAGAGGACACCATAAAAGAGCCAGACATTTTGCTCATCAAATGGGTTTTATTCGTTCTGAAGCGGAAACGGCAGACGGTTACCTATCAACCAGTGTTTTAGAACATGTGAAACAACGTGTTGGCTGGATCGTGATGCTGGCACTTTTGGGTATTGTATCCGGGCTTATCATCGCGCAGTACGAAGATACAATCAGCCAGTTAGTGCTTCTGGCGGTTTATATGCCAGTTATCGCGGCTGCTGGAGGTAATACCGGAACTCAGGCAGCGACTCTGGTTATTAGGGCACTGGCTACCGGTGAGCTACGAAAAAGGCAGTGGTTGAGTGTGTTCTGGAAAGAGAGCAGGGTAGCAGTGTGTTTAGCACTGGTTGTCGCCGTTGTGATTGTTGGTAGGGTCATGTTTTTCACTGGGGAAACATCTACTGGCGGTTTTGACCTATCCATTATCGCCCTGGCAATATCAGTAGCCTTGTTTATTCAGGTAACCATATCGACAACATTAGGCGGATTGCTGCCAATACTCGCAAGAGCATTTAAGCTGGATCCTGCGGTATTGGTGAGCCCGGTATTAGCCTCAATTGTCGATATTTCAGGTATCTGGATCTACTTTACTGTAGTGAATTACTTTTTAGGGATAGCTTAAGCAGATCCTGATAAAAGGCCTTCTCAAATTGAAATATCGCAGGAGTGATGGCAGGTTTGTCATCACTTCTTTTCGGCGGATAGTAATCTGTTACAAACTGAACAAAGGTTGCTTTCGGCTGGCCGCTCTCATTCAATACATATCCTGCCATATTATAACTTCCATATAGCGAACCACTCTTGGCTTTCAAATGTCCTTTGACAGGGTTTTTGCGCATGCTTCTTCGATATTTAAGTGTCCCGCTTTCTCCGGCACTAGGAAGAAGTGAAATTAGGTGCAGTTCTGAATCATGCTTCCAAATATAAGAAAGTATCCGTGTCATCATCTCGGGTGACATTCGGTTATTGCGAGATAATCCGGAACCATCAGCCAGCTGAGCCGATTCCATATTAATTCCGGTATGTGAGAATATGATCTGTTTTACCGCTTCGGTGCCGTTTCCAAAGCTGCCGGGTTGGATATAAAACCTGGCTCCAAGCGTTTTTACAATATTGTCTGCGATCAGGTTGTCAGACTCTTTAAGCATAGTATCCAGTAGTTCTGACAGAGGTTTTGAGCTATGGGTAGCCAAAAGCTCCCCTCGCTGTTCAAGCGTCGAATATATATTGCCGTCAAAGGCTATGTTGTTAGTGTTTAGGAGATGTCGGATAGTTTGCGCTGTATAGCTCTCAGTTTCCTGAACAGCAAACTTTAAGGGTAATGGCTTGCTGCGATGGCTTAGACAGCCAGAAAGCTCGTAGTGATTGTTATCAAAGGTGTTTAACTCTAATGAGCATTGTTGGGATTCTTGAACCTCTTTATCTACCGAAATGGCTCTAGTCATAACGCTGATAGGTTGATGTTCAGGAACGTAAACTCGGGTTGTTCCATCCTGATTAGTATAAATCGAGGCTTGAACGCAATTTTCATCCAGGGTAATTGCGCTGGATGGGGCACTATAACAGACGCCTAAAATATCCCAGGGCCATCCAACCCCTCTCTCATACCCGGTAAAGGCCGCCTTATTGAGAAGGATATCCCCCTTTATTGCACTGATGCTATTCAGCTTCAACTGGGCTAAGAGATTCGCCAGATCCTTAGATGTTAATGTCGGATCACCAGAGAAATTTATAATGATATCGTCGCCGTTCTGTTCCAGCCTGGTTTCAAACTTGAAGTCATCCCCAAGTTCCAGCTTTGCAGCAAGTGCGGTCACCACCTTTAGAGTGCTGGCTGGTGGAAATAGCTGCTCTTTATTCAGTTCAAAAAGAGACTGTTGCTTGTCTTCTACAGAGATACCAACTCTGCTACCTTGAGGAAGCATTTCTATAGGTGAATAAGCGTATGATGAGAGGCTGCAAAATAATAGAACAGCTAGAGTGAATAGGCGCATAAAAACAGAATCTCTATGATATTTCTTCAGAGTATATAAAAACTGGGAGAGAGCACAATGTAGAATTGTTTCTTAAAAGCAAAGAGCCTCCGGGCGGAGGCTCTTGATCAATATAAAGTCTAAGTAATCAGATTAGAAAGAGTACTTAAGACCTAGACGTAGAGTGTCATCCGCATCTTTTGAGTAACCATCTGTGATGATCATGTTCATATCTTTTTGGTCAAGGTTATTGAACATGTAAGATACATACGCATTTAGGTTGCTGTTGAAGTTGTATTCACCAGTAAGTTCGAAGAAGTCACTCGCGTTGTACTTGCTACCCGCAGTTGGATCGATTTCAGTCTTCTGGTAAGCACCTTTTAGTGCAAAGTTGTTATCGAAGCTGTATACAGCCGCGAATTCCATACCGTTGAACTCGTCACCATCATTTACGCCAGTATCACCTTGAGTATAGGTTGCACCCAGGTATAGAGCATCCATTGTATAGTTAAGACCAGCGATTACAGCTTTACCCTTAGTGCCGTCAGTACCGTTTGTCGCTTTACCATCTTCAGAGTAGCCAAGACCGAAGCCTAGGCCCATAGGTAGTGTGTAGATAGCAGATAGACCGTAACCATCAGTATCTTTTTCACTGCCAGCAATGTAACTTGCTTTCAGTGTTAGATCGTCGATATCAGCTGTGTAAAGAATAGTGTTATTGATCTGCTCATCACCAGCGTCGATAAATGTTTTTTGTGCGCCAGTAAATGTTGTTACGTCAGACATTTGAGAAATCTGAACGGCAGCAGTATCCTGACGACCGAAAGATAGCGCACCGAAGTCACCTTTTAGACCAGCAAATGCATAACGCTGCTTGAAAGAATCGTTAGCGTCGTTACTTGAAGATGAATTCACACCCTGCTCACCTTCATAGAAGCCAAAACCAGTCAGGTTATCTGTAACCTGAGTTTCGCCGCCAACATTTAAACGGAAACGGCTTTTGTTGTTCATAGAACCTTCTAACTCAGTGCCGTCATCCTTACCAACGAAATCACCACGGAACTCAGCGCGACCGCCGATGTCCAATCTTGTGCCATCCTGGTTGTAAACTTCTGCTGCAGTTGCGATTGAAGAAGCTGACGCAGCAGCCACTGCTAGAGCGATAATTTTCTTATTCATAATTCTATCCTGATTTACTGTTCATATTCCCGGCTCCTAGGCCGAGGTTTTTGTAACAGCGAACACCACACTCAACTGTACGCCGTTATTTTAAGTTAAGGGCGTTTGCGAATAGGTTGTTGCTAAGACCTTTTTAACCTCGAGTCCCTCGCAAATGTTAGTTAAATGATAAAAAATAGCCTAAAGAGATGTTTTTTTAGATGGCACATAAAGTGCTGTGGAGGTAGGTCTGGACTGATTTATAGGTGTTTGACTAGTACGAAAAAAAACACCTGCTTACATTGCAGGTGTTTTGAAATTTTGAGATTAACTTCCGTGATTAGAAAGTGTAGTAAACACCCGCAACAGCAACGTCAGTTTCTGAAGCTTCAACAAAACCAGGAGTGTTTTCCGCAACAAATGTAGTACCTTCAGATGATGAGTACTCAACAAACGCGGTCAGGTCATCCGATACAGCGTAATCAACACCAACTGTGTATGCGTCCAGATCTGCATCTGTTGTATCCACCTCACCAGTGTAAACTGAAGTGTATAGACGAACAGCATCGATCTGGTAGTCAGCAGAAACACCGTAAACGTCAATATCTACGCTATTAATTTCTTCTTTAACGTAGTGAGTTGCGATTGAGAAACCTGCGATACCGTAGCCAACTTTTACACCCATAACAGTGTTGTCGCCATCGTTTGTTTCATCGTAAGCATGACGGTTACCGTGATCCTGATAAGATGCACCAAGATTAAAACCAGCGATATCATAAGATGCAGATACACCGTATGTTGCGTCTTTATCTTCGTCCTGATGTAGGTAAGTGTCCGCAATCAGTTTTAGACTTTCAGTTTGATATTTTAGGCTTAGTGCGTGACCTTTAGACTCAAAACGACTTGCTACATCATCTACGTAACCAACACCTTCGTTGGTATTATCGATAATAATTGCATCCAATGAATCACCGAAATCGCCGATTTCACCTACAGCGAAACCGAAGTTGTCGCCAAACATTGCACCAATGTAAAGGTCATCTGTTGACACGCTGTTTGAATCATTGTCACCTGGTAGGAAGCCGTTGCCATTCTCTATTTCAAAAGAACCAAATACTAAAACATCGTCATTTAGCTGATGATTTGCATCGATTTGCACCTTTGCCCATAGATCGATGTCAGGGTCAGTTTTAGCATCATTGCTTGTTCCCTTAAGCTCATATTGGCTCAGGTATGCATCAATTTCACCTTTAAAGCCGACTTTTGTTGAATCGTTTTCGTAAATTGTTGCTGCACTTGCACCTGTTGCAGCAAACGCCACTGCTAACGCGATGATTTTCTTGTTCATCGTAATATCCTATTTTCTAGTTAATCCTATGAGTGTTTAGTAATATCGCGAACGAACTATCACGCTGTTGTATGCTACTAATCAAAATCTCTCGGCAGGGATTATTTAATTCAGCAAGTTGATTTTATGTGTGATGAAATATTCGTTCGCTGAAGAAGTTGTACTGCTGAATGTTGTGGGACAGGGAGTAAAATGATCTAAAATAAAATTTTATAGTGCGCCGTGTTGTTGTCTTTAGTTATTAACGTGCTGTATTTATTGGTATAAATTTATTTTGTAAATTTCTCTTAAAAGTGGGGCTAGAATTGTTGATTTAGATGTTTTCGTGTTTTTTAGCTTTTAAAGTGTGATCTGGGTCTTTGTTTTTATAACTATTTACCTCGTTTGCGCGGGAAATGTGAAGAGAGCAGTCTTATTTGCTAGTGATTCTCGCAGCAACTTTGTTTACACTACCCTTAATTCGATACGTTTATTACGTCCTACTCAGCACCTGTTGAGTGGGCGTTTTTTGTCCAAAGCTGGCTTTGGAATTAGAGGTTTATATAAAATGGAAAAGATTCCAATGACTGTCCGCGGCGAACGAAAGCTGCGTGAAGAACTTGAAGTACTACTTAAGCGTCGTCCACTTATTTCTGAGGCAATTGCTGAAGCTCGTGAATTAGGTGACCTGAAAGAAAACGCCGAATACCACGCTGCACGTGAAGAGCAGGGAATTTGTGAAGCTCAGATCAGAGATATTGAGTATAAACTGTCTGTTGCACAGGTAATTGATGTAACTAAGATGGAAAATACGGGCAAAGTAATTTTTGGTACAACAGTAACGCTTATTGACCTGGATAATGATGCTGAATCTACTTACCAAATTGTAGGTGATAATGAAGCAGATATTAAAGCGGGACGTATCTCGGTTAGCTCACCTATTGCTCGTGGCCTTATCGGTAAAATGGAAGGCGATGAAGTTGTGATTTCTACTCCTGGTGGAGATAAAGATTACGAAATCGACAAGGTAGCGTACATCTAATTACGAAATTACAGTTAGAGTTGTTATTGCAAGAACTAAAGAAGGCCGCATTTATTGCGGCCTTCTTATTACCTGACATATACGCAGGTGAACTGAGATTTAAATCGAGTGTTATTTGCGTGGCAACTCGATTTTACGCTCTTCAGTCTGACGGTACAGAACCAGTACTTTACCGATAGTTTGTACTTTTTCTGCGCCAGATTCACGAACAATAGCGTCAATAATCAGGTTTTTAGTTTCTCTGTCTTCAGAAGCAACTTTGATTTTGATTAGTTCGTGGTGATCAAGAGCAAGTTCGATTTCCGCTAGCACTGCTTCTGTAAGTCCATTTGCGCCTAGTAGCACAACAGGTTTCAGATTGTGTGCCAGGCCTTTAAGGTGCTGCTTTTGTTTGGTGCTTAAATTCATTGCGCGGCCAATTAGTTAATTTTACTCTATCTGTGTATCTTTATAATTTTAAAGATAAGCAGACATTGGGGTTGAAAAACGACATTTTAACGCCATCTAGTACCGAAGACTATAATTTATTAGTCGTCTATATAAGTTTATTAGAGCGTATTCGACCTAATATGGCTGGGAATAAGGCGGTTGATCAACCAAAGGCAATGTACTAAGTTGGACTTGCACTTGATATGTGTCGATAGGTTCTTACTCCCAATAGTAGCTTTGTGGTCAAAGCTTTCCAGGGTGAGGGCTTTGATTAGTACATCAAAGAGGTTCGCGATTTGTTCAAAGTAATGAAGATTCGCAAGCCAGATTCTTCCCGGGCTCGCTCGCGAAAAGTATATATAGTTGCAATAGGTTACAAGGGTTAACTACTCTTATAACTAAAGTCGCATTAAAAATTAAACGTTTAAATTAAACACTGTTGCTACAATAATAGTTACTATCTATCAAATTCATTAGTGAAGCCGTATAGATTGGTATCAGAAACTGTAGTACCCTACCTTTAAATTACAATTAGTTATCGAGAGGCTTACACCTTGAGTGACATGGCAAAAAACTTAATTCTGTGGCTGGTTATCGCTGTAGTCCTAATGTCGGTATTCCAGAGCTTTGGCCCTGGTGAAACCAATGGAAGAGCAGTGGATTACACCACATTTGTATAAGACGTTGGCCAAGGCCAGATACGTGAAGCGCAATTTAACGATCGCGAAATTGTATTCTATCGTCGTGATAACTCGCGCTATGTAACTTACATGCCGATTTATGATGAGAAGCTGCTTGACGATTTAATTAATCAAAACGTGAAAGTTCAGGGCACACCTCCTGAAGAACAGAGTTTGTTGGGCACCATCTTTATTTCATGGTTCCCAATGATTCTGTTGATTGGTGTTTGGATTTTCTTTATGCGCCAAATGCAGGGCGGCGGCGGTAAAGGCGCCATGTCATTTGGTAAGAGTAAAGCTCGTATGATGAGCGAAGAGCAGATCAAGACAACATTTGCTGATGTTGCTGGCTGTGACGAAGCGAAAGAAGATGTTAAAGAACTCGTTGACTACCTAAGAGACCCTAGCCGTTTCCAGAAACTTGGCGGTAAAATTCCGACTGGTGTTCTGATGGTTGGTCCTCCGGGTACTGGTAAAACGCTTCTTGCGAAAGCTATCGCTGGTGAAGCAAAAGTACCGTTTTTCACAATCTCTGGTTCAGACTTCGTAGAAATGTTCGTTGGTGTGGGTGCATCTCGTGTGCGTGACATGTTCGAACAAGCTAAGAAAGCCGCACCTTGTATCATCTTTATCGATGAGATCGATGCGGTAGGTCGTCAGCGTGGTGCTGGTGTAGGTGGTGGTCACGATGAACGTGAACAAACGCTTAACCAGATGCTGGTAGAGATGGATGGTTTCGAAGGTAACGAAGGTATTATCGTTATCGCTGCGACTAACCGTCCTGACGTACTTGACCCGGCACTACTTCGTCCTGGTCGATTTGACCGTCAGGTAGTCGTTGGTCTTCCAGATGTTCGTGGTCGTGAGCAGATTCTTAAAGTGCACATGCGCAAAGTGCCTCTTGCTGGTGATGTTGAACCATCATTGATTGCTCGTGGTACTCCAGGCTTCTCTGGTGCAGACCTGGCAAACCTTGTTAACGAAGCGGCTCTGTTTGCAGCTCGTGGTAACAAGCGCAACGTTTCTATGGTCGAATTTGAGCTTGCGAAAGACAAGATCATGATGGGTGCAGAACGTCGTTCTATGGTAATGACGGATGAGACTAAAGAGTCTACTGCTTACCATGAAGCTGGTCACGCTATCGTAGGTCGCATCGTTCCTGAGCATGATCCTGTATACAAGGTGTCTATCATCCCTCGTGGGCGAGCACTTGGTGTGACTATGTACTTGCCTGAGCAAGATCGTGTAAGTATGTCTCGTCAGCATCTTGAGTCTATGATCTCTAGCCTTTACGGTGGTCGACTAGCTGAAGAGTTGATTTACGGTGCAGAAAAAGTATCTACAGGCGCTTCGAACGATATCGAGCGTGCTACGGATATTGCTCGTAAGATGGTGACTCAGTGGGGCTTCTCTGAAAAACTTGGTCCTCTTCTTTATGCAGAAGAAGAAGGCGAGGTATTCCTTGGCCGTAGCGTGACTCAGACGAAACATATGTCTGACGATACCGCTAAGCTGATTGATGACGAAGTTCGCAAAATTATCGACCGCAACTATGAGCGTGCGAAGAAGATCCTTGAAGATAACATGGATATCATGCACTCGATGAAAGATGCGTTGATGAAATACGAGACCATTGATGCTGGTCAGATTGATGACCTGATGGATCGTAAAGAAGATATTCGTGAGCCACAGGGTTGGAGTGCTGATGCCGAAGCTAAAGTTGCTAAAGCAAAAGCGGAAGCCAAAGAAGCGCTAAATCCTGAACCAAAAGCAGAAGTGAAGAAAGAAGAGCCAGCGGCTACTTCAGAGACCAGCACTGATGCTAAGCCTAAAGATGGCGAAGAGTAATCTTTAATAAGTAATTATAAGCCCCGGGAACTGCTCGGGGTTTTTTCTTTTAGTTCGAATGTTCTACCCATGATATTAACTTCCAGAAACAAGACCCTTTCCCTTTCTACTCCTCAGGTGATGGGCATACTTAATGTTACCCCGGACTCCTTTTCCGATGGCGGTCAGTTCAACTCTATAGAAAAAGCATTAGAGCAAGCTGAAAAAATGATTGCAGCTGGTGTCACTATTATTGATATTGGCGGCGAGTCTACTCGCCCGGGCGCAAGCGAAGTTTTGCTCGAAGAAGAACTGGAGCGAACGGTTCCTGTGATTACAGCTATCCGCGAAAAACACAAAGATATCTGGATTTCTATTGATACCAGCAAAGCTGAGGTAATGCGTCAGGCTGTAAATGCTGGTGCTGATATTATTAATGATATCAGGGCACTAACGGAGCCAGGCTGTTTAGTTGTAGCTGCTGAGCTAGATGTGCCTGTTTGTCTAATGCATATGAAAGGCCAGCCAAGAACTATGCAAAATGCGCCGGAATATAAGGATTTAATGCAGGAAGTAGAAGAGTTCCTGGAAGAAAGAATAAATGCTTGTGCTGAGGTTGGAATCGACAAATCTAAGTTAATTCTTGATCCTGGATTTGGTTTTGGGAAAACCGTGGAGCATAATTATGAACTCCTGGAGCGTTTGGATGAGTTCCACGAGTTTAATTTGCCAATCCTGGCGGGAATGTCCCGCAAGTCGATGATCTTTAAAGTATTAGATAAAACGCCAGAACAAAGCGTAGCTGGCAGCCTTGCGTGTGCAGCGATAGCTGCGATAAAAGGCGCTCATATTATTCGCGTTCACGACTTTGAAGAGACAATGGATGTGGTTAAAGTTGTAAATAAGATAAATAAAAATTAGTTAGGATCTGTTATGTCAGAAAGACGATATTTTGGTACCGATGGTGTACGAGGAAAAGTGGGGCAATACCCTATCACTCCTGAATTTGTTCTGAAGTTGGGCTGGGCTGCTGGTCGAGTACTTGCAAAGAGCGGTACCAAACAGGTAATCATTGGCAAGGACCCACGAATTTCTGGCTATATGCTTGAGTCGGCGCTAGAAGCAGGTCTTGCTGCTGCTGGCTTAAAAGCGACTCTGACAGGGCCAATGCCTACACCGGCGATTGCATATCTTACTCAGACTTTCCGTGCCGAAGCTGGCATCGTTATTTCTGCATCACACAACCCTTATTACGATAATGGTATCAAGTTCTTCTCATCTGAAGGAACAAAGCTCCCTGATGAAATAGAGCTAGCGATTGAAGCCGAACTGGATAAAGAGCTTCAGTGTGTTGAGTCTTCTGAGCTTGGTAAGGCGATGCGTCTGGATGATGCGGCTGGTCGCTATATCGAATTCTGTAAAGGCACTTTCCCTAAAGAGCTTCACCTTACTGGTCTTAAGATCGTTGTCGATTGTGCAAATGGTGCGACCTACCATATTGCTCCTTCTGTATTCAAAGAGTTGGGTGCGGAAGTGGTAGCTATGGGTGTTGAACCTAATGGCATTAACATCAACGATGAGGTTGGTGCTACGGATGTTCGTGCTCTGCAGAAACGTGTAGTAGAAGAAGGTGCCGATCTTGGTCTGGCTTTTGATGGTGATGGTGACCGTATCATCATGGTTGATCATGAAGGTAACAAGGTAGATGGTGATCAGATTGCGTACATTATCGCTCGCGATGCACTTCGTCGTGGTGAACTAAAAGGTGGTGTTGTTGGTACTTTAATGACCAACCTGGGTATGGAAAATGGCCTTAAACAGCTAGGTATACCATTTGTTCGTGCTGCTGTGGGTGACCGTTATGTAATGGAACAGCTTCTTGAGAAAGGCTGGTCTATTGGCGCTGAAAACTCCGGGCATGTAATCTTATTGGATAAAGTGACAACAGGTGATGCAATTGTTGCAGCACTTCAGGTTCTGGCTTCTGTTATCAGTAGTGAAATGACGCTTAAGGAACTTGCTGAAGGTATGACGCTTTACCCTCAAGTTCTTGAAAATGTACGTTTCTCTGGCGATTCAAATCCCCTTGAAGCTGAAGAAGTTAAGAGTGCCGTTGAAGCTGCGGAAGAGAAGCTTGGTACAAAAGGCCGCGTTCTTTTGAGAAAGTCAGGTACAGAGCCTCTAATCCGCGTGATGGTCGAAGGTGAAGACTCTGAGCTAGTGAAAAACTCAGCACTCGAGATAGCAGCAGCAGTAAAAGAAAGCTGCTAATTAGGCTAATCGGCTATCAATAGCTTTATTGGTAGCCGATAAAATAACCATTTAAATCAAATCTGTGAAGTTTTGATGAATTACCCCTTGTCAGAAAAGAGCCGTTCCTATAGTATTGCTCGGCCTTCGATAAGGGAGGTCGCTAGCTTTGTCTCTGAATCCGTCAAAGACTGCGCTGGCTCGACAATTTGAAACATAGGTGGAAATATGACTACGGTTCTACTTGTGATTTACCTGTTGGCAGCTGCTGGTTTAATTGGCCTGGTGTTGATTCAACAAGGTAAAGGCGCAGATATGGGAGCCTCTTTCGGTGCTGGTGCCTCAAACACAGTTTTTGGTGCAAGCGGCTCAGGTAACTTCCTAACCCGAATGACTGCAATTTGTGCAACAATATTTTTCATAGTAGCTCTAGTGTTCGGTAATATGGCAACGCATAAGACTGAATCACAATGGGTTGACCCTACACAAGGTCAGGCTGTAGAAGCTGCTGTTGAAGTACCGAGTGAATTACCTGCTGAAAAAAGCGGTGACGAGATTCCTCAGTAAAACGTTTTAGCCGAGATGGTGAAATTGGTAGACACGCTAGCATGAGGTGCTAGTGCCGTAAGGTGTGAGGGTTCAAGTCCCTCTCTCGGCACCATAACTTGTAAATCAAGCCGTTGAGCGTATAATGCTCGGCAGTCGGACGCGGGGTGGAGCAGCTTGGTAGCTCGTCGGGCTCATAACCCGAAGGTCGTCGGTTCAAATCCGGCCCCCGCAACCAATATTTTGATGCTGATTTACAAGTTCATAGTTAATATATTTTGCTAGAATTGTATTAACTATGAAGTCGAATGACTTGTTTATTAATGATTCTTATTAATAGGCTGTTGTTTGATGTATCAGGGTCCAGCATTTAAAAAACCCCGACTTATCGGGGTTTTTTATTATCTTTTTTTCTGGTTTTCAGAAAAATAGATTATTGCTTGGAATGTTAGATTGGGCTCTGAGCCCTTTTTTTGTTTCTGGAGTGGTTTGAATGACTGGTTTAGAAAGGCAACTAACTGAATTACTTGAACCTGCAGTAGAAGCTGCTGGGTACGAGTTGGTTGGTTTGGAGTTTATCCGTGCGGGTGAACACTCAACACTGCGTATCTTTATCGATAGCGAAAATGGCATCAATGTGGATGATTGTGCCGAAGTGAGCCACCAGGTGAGTGCCGTAATGGATGTTGAAGATCCAATTACAGTGGCTTACAACCTGGAAGTTTCTTCACCAGGTCTGGAGAGACCACTGTTTAAAGCAGAACATTATCAACAGTTTATTGGTCACGAGGTCAGCATTGTTCTGAAAATGGCTATGGGCAACCGTCGTAAGTGGAAAGGTGTTATCCATTCCGTTGAAGGTGAAACCATTACCGTTACTGTAGACGGACAAGAAGAAGAGTTTGCACTAAGCAATATTTCTAAAGCTAACCTGATCCCTAAATTTTAGTTCTCCTAGAGAGAAGAGCTTAAGAGGCTGGAAAAATGAACAGAGAAATTTTAGCGGTTGTTGAAGCTGTTTCTAACGAGAAAGCTGTTCCTCGTGAGCGAATCTTTGAAGCGCTTGAAATTGCACTTGCGACTGCTACAAAAAAGAAATACGAAGTTGAGATTGAAGTTCGTGTTGAAATCGATCGTAAAACGGGTGAATTCGACACATTCCGTCGTTGGATGGCAGTTGAAGAAGTAGAGAATCCAACTAAGGAGATCTCTCTTGAAGCTGCGCAATACGAAGATGAGACTATCGAAGTTGGCGGTTACATCGAAGATGAAATCGATTCAGTAACTTTCGACCGTATCACTACGCAAACAGCGAAGCAGGTAATCGTACAGAAAGTACGTGAAGCTGAACGCGCACAGATTGTTGAGCAGTTCATCGATAACGAAGGTGAGCTGGTAACTGGTGTTGTTAAGAAAGTAAACCGCGACACTATCGTGCTTGATCTTGGTAACAACGCAGAAGCAGTTATCCTACGCGATGACCAGCTTCCTCGTGAAAACTTCCGTCCAGGTGACCGTGTACGTGGTCTTCTTTACAAAGTTGCTCCAGAAGCACGTGGTTTCCAGCTATTTATCACTCGTTCTAAGCCAGAGATGCTGACTGAACTATTCCGCATCGAAGTGCCAGAAATTGCAGAAGAGCTTATCGAACTTCGTGGCGCAGCTCGCGATCCTGGTTCTCGCGCAAAAATCGCAGTGAAAACTAACGACAAGCGTATCGACCCTGTTGGTGCTTGTGTTGGTATGCGTGGCGCACGTGTACAGGCTGTATCTGGTGAGCTTGGCGGCGAGCGTATCGATATCGTTCTTTGGGACGATAACCCGGCTCAGTTCGTTATCAATGCGATGGCACCAGCTGATGTTGCATCTATCATCGTTGACGAAGATGCAAACTCAATGGATATCGCAGTAGAAGCGGACAACCTAGCACAGGCTATCGGCCGTGCTGGTCAGAACGTACGTCTGGCTTCTCAACTAACTGGTTGGGAACTGAACGTAATGACTGTTGAAGATCTTGAGAAGAAACATCAGGAAGAATCTGTTGCTTCTATCGAGAATTTTATGAAGTACCTGGATATCGAACAGGACTTTGCAGAGCTACTTGTTGAAGAAGGTTTCTCAACGCTTGAAGAAGTAGCCTACGTTCCAGTTAATGAGCTTCTTGAAATCGATGGTCTGAATGAAGAGATCGTTGAAGAGCTACGTGGTCGTGCTAAAGAAGCACTGACAACACTTGCTCTAGCTCAGGAAGAATCATTTGAAGGCATCGAGCCAGCAGAAGATCTGCTTGGTCTTGAAGGTCTTGAGCGCGAAATGGCGTTCAAACTAGCAGCTAAAGGTGTTGCAACACTAGAAGACTTGGCTGACCAGGGTATTGATGATTCTAGAAGGCGTTGAGGGTCTGACAGAAGAGCGCGCAGGTGAATTAATCATGGCGGCTCGTAATATCTGCTGGTTTGGCGATGAAGAATAATTTCAGCAAGTAGGAGGTAGCGGAATGACGCAACTTACAGTAAAAAACCTGAGTGAAGAGATCGGTACACCGGTTGAACGCTTGATCGAACAACTTGCTGATGCCGGTATTAAAAAGTCGGGCAACGATGTTGTTTCTGAAGATGAGAAGCAGCAGCTACTAACACATCTTAAAAAAGAGCATGGTGATACCTCAGGTGAGGCTCAGCCAACTCGTTTAACTCTTCAACGTAAGACTCGCAGCACATTAAGTGTTGCAGCGAGCGGCGGTAAGAGTAAGAATGTGCAAGTTGAAGTGCGCAAAAAACGTACATACGTTAAACGTAGCGCAGTAGATGAAGAAGCTAAGCGCGAGGCTGAAGAAGCTGCGATGCGCGAAGCAGAAGAGGCAGCTAAGCGCGAAGCAGAAGCAAAGCGTCTGGCTGAAGAGCAAGCAAAACGCGAAGCAGAAGAAGCTGCGAAGCGTGAAGCCGAAGAGAAAGCGAAGCGTGAAGCTGAAGAAAAAGCAAAACGCGAAGCTGATAAGGCTAAACGTGAAGTGGAAGAAGCTGCGAAACGCGAAGAGAATCCAGCAGAAAAAGCTATGCAAGAAGCAGCGCAGAAAGAAGCAGAAGAATTGAAACGTCGCCAGGAAGAAGAAGCTAAGCGTAAAGCAGAGCAAGAAGCCGCAAGATTGGCTGAAGAAGCTCGCAAGCTAGCCGAAGAAAACGAGGCGCGTTGGAAAGAAGAAGAGCAGAAGAAAGCACAGGAAGATAAATCTGACTATCATGTGACGACTTCTACTTATGCCCGTGAAGCTGAAGATGAAGCAGACCGCCGTGCAGACGGTGGACGCCGCAAGCGCAAGAAGAAAGCAGGTGGCAATGATGACAACACAGCGAACGCAAACAACCGTGGTGGTCGCAACCAGCGTGGTAAAGGCCGCAAAGGTAAGCTAGCTAAGCCAACTTCAATGCAACATGGCTTTGATAAGACTGCTACAGTAGCTAAGCAAGACGTTGTTATCGGTGAAACTATTGTTGTTTCTGAACTTGCTAACAAGATGTCGGTTAAAGCGACAGAAGTTATCAAAGTGATGATGAAGATGGGCGCTATGGCGACTATCAACCAAGTTATTGACCAGGAAACAGCACAGCTAGTAGCGGAAGAGATGGGCCACAAGGTTGTTCTTCGTAAGGAGAATGAACTGGAAGAAGCTGTTCTGTCTGATCGTGATGATACAGCTGAAGCTGTGCCACGTGCTCCGGTTGTAACTATCATGGGTCACGTTGACCATGGTAAAACATCGACACTTGACTATATCCGTAAAGCGCACGTTGCTTCAGGCGAAGCGGGTGGTATTACTCAGCACATCGGTGCATACCATGTAGAAACTGACAACGGCATGATTACGTTCCTGGATACTCCTGGACACGCAGCATTTACAGCAATGCGTGCTCGTGGTGCTCAGGCTACGGATATCGTTGTACTTGTTGTTGCTGCAGATGATGGTGTGATGCCACAGACAATCGAAGCGATTCAGCACGCTAAAGCGGCGGGTGTACCTCTGATTGTTGCGGTAAACAAGATCGATAAAGAAGAAGCTAACCCAGACAACGTTAAGAACGAGCTAGCTCAGTACGACGTTATTCCTGAAGAGTGGGGCGGTGAGAACATGTTTGTTCACATCTCTGCAAAACAGGGTACAAACATCGAAGGTCTGTTAGAAGCGATTCTTCTACAGGCAGAGGTTCTTGAGTTGACTGCTGTTGCAGATGGCATGGCATCAGGTGTTGTTGTTGAATCTCGTCTTGATAAAGGTCGCGGCCCTGTTGCAACTGTACTGGTTCAGTCTGGTACTCTGAACAAAGGTGATATCCTTCTTTGTGGTCAGGAATATGGCCGTGTTCGTGCAATGCGTGATGAAATCGGTAAAGAGATCTTCACTGCTGGCCCTTCTATCCCTGTGGAAATCATCGGCCTTTCTGGTGTTCCAGCTTCTGGTGATGAAGCAACAGTTGTACGTGATGAGCGTAAAGCGCGTGAAGTAGCGAACTACCGTCAGGGTAAATTCCGTGAAGTTAAACTAGCTCGTCAGCAGAAGGCTAAACTAGAGAACATGTTCTCTAATATGGCAGCTGGTGAAGTTGCTGAGCTGAACGTAGTACTGAAAGCCGACGTGCAGGGTTCCGTAGAAGCAATCACTGACTCGCTACTGAAACTGTCTACTGACGAAGTTAAAGTAAGCGTAGTTGGCTCTGGTGTTGGTGGTATTACTGAGACTGATGCAGTACTAGCAGCGGCTTCTAACGCTATCATCCTTGGCTTTAACGTACGTGCTGATGCATCTGCACGTCGTACTATCGAAGCTGAGAACCTGGATCTACGTTACTACTCGATCATCTACCAGCTTATCGATGAAGTTAAGCAGGCGATGGGTGGTATGCTTGCTCCTGAATTCAAGCAGGAAATCATCGGTCTTGCAGAAGTACGTGATGTATTTAAGTCGCCTAAACTAGGTGCAATTGCAGGTTGTATGGTTACTGAAGGTCTGATTAAGCGTAATGCGCCGATTCGTGTTCTACGTGATAACGTAGTTATCTACGAAGGTGAACTAGAGTCGCTACGTCGCTTTAAAGATGACGTTCAGGAAGTTAAGAATGGCTACGAGTGTGGTATCGGCGTTAAGAACTACAATGATGTTCGAGTTGGTGACCAGATCGAGGTATTCGAAACTGTAGAAGTTAAGCGTACGCTTGACTAATCATCGGTCACACTGTCATTCCCGCATTAGCTATGCGTTTGAGTGGGAATTTAATATACAGTGATCGTTGGTATAAGATCCTTGCCTTCGCAGGGATGACGACTGAATAGGTTGTTGAATACACCATGGGGGGCTGGTTTTTTACCATCCCCCCATATTTTCTTATGCCGAGAAAGTTTGTAATTGCCTGTGTGGGTGTGATGGAGCAAACATAATTGCACATGGATGTGCAATTTTAAGCGTACATGGATGTCTTGAGCGGTTTGCGGAATCATTCCCATACAGGTAGTGCTTCTTACGGTATTAGCGAGAGAAAAATTATGTCAAAAGAATTTAGCTGCACGCAGCGCGTGTCGCAGCAATTACAAAAAGAGTTAGCAGTTATTCTGCAAAGAGAAATCCGTGATTCACGCATGGGGATGGTGACCATCTCTGATGTAGAGGTTTCACGTGACCTGGCTTACGCAAAAGTATTCGTTACTTTCCTTTGCGTGGGTGAACAGACTCCAGAAGATAGCCTTGCTGCTCTTAAAGAGCACGAAGCTCATATCCGTATGATGCTTGGTAAGCGTATCCGTCTTCGCCTGACTCCAGAAGTACGTTTTGTTTATGACAATACGCTGGTTGAAGGTATGCGCATGTCTAACCTTGTTTCTGAGGTTGTAAACAGCGATAAGCGTCGTGCTGAAGAATCTGGTCGTGAGGAAGAAGAGTAATGGCTCGTCGTCGTAAAGGTCGTCCGGTAAACGGTGTTGTCCTTTTAGACAAGCCGACAGGAATTTCTTCTAATGATGCGCTTCAAAAAGTAAAGCGTATCTATTTCGCAGAAAAAGCAGGGCACACAGGGGCTCTTGACCCACTGGCGACTGGTATGCTTCCTATTTGTTTGGGTGAAGCGACGAAGTTTTCTCAGTTCCTTCTGGATTCAGATAAGCGCTACCGGGTTATCGCGAAGCTGGGTGAGCGTACCAATACCTCAGACTCTGATGGTGAAGTGGTTGAAACTCGTCCGGTAAAAGTCGATCGCGGTCAGTTAGAGCGTTGCATTGCCAAGTCCCGTGGCACCACTGACCAGATTCCTTCCATGTTTTCTGCTCTGAAGTATCAGGGTAAGCCTCTGTACGAGTATGCTCGTGAAGGTATTGAGGTCCCGCGTGAATCGAGAAAAATCACGGTTTACGATATTGAACTGCTGAGATTTGAAGGCGATGAAGTAGAGATGGAAGTGCACTGCTCAAAAGGCACTTACATTCGCACCATCGTTGATGACCTTGGGGAAATGTTAAGCTGTGGCGCTCATGTGACTTACCTCCGTCGTACTGGTGTATCTCACTACCCCTACGAAAAGATGGTCACTATTGAGCAGCTTGAAGAACTTCTTGAGCAGGCAAGAGAGCAGGATATCCAGCCAAAAGAGCTATTGGACCCGATTCTTCTTCCTATGGATACTGCGGTGCAGGATCTACCGGAAGTAAACCTGATTCCAGAGCTTACAGATATGGTACAACATGGCCAGCCAGTACAGGTGTTTGGAGCACCAGCTGAAGGTCAGGTGCGTATGACTTCTGGTGAAGAGAAACTATTTATCGGTGTCGGCGAAATCGACGACGATGGCAAGATAGCGCCGAAAAGGCTGGTTGTTTTTAGGGACTAGGATATAAGGTTACAGGTTACAGGTTACAGGTTACAGGTTACAGGTTACATTGATCTTCCTGTTACCAGTAGGGCGTAGCCCGTCCCGTAACCTTTAACCTTGATTGAAATAGTACATTTTGTTTGCGTAATTATATTTCCTCCCGTATAATTCGCGCTCCTCGTGTCGGCTGAATCAGAGATTGGCTGGCACAGTGTTTAACTTACTCTTATTAGGAGAGAATTATGTCTCTGAATGCAGAAACTAAAGCAGCAATCGTTGCTGACTACGCACGTGGCGAAGGCGACACAGGTTCACCAGAAGTACAGGTAGCTCTACTTACTGCTTCTATCAACCACCTACAAGGTCACTTTGCAAACCACAAGCAAGACCACCACAGCCGTCGCGGTCTTCTACGCATGGTTTCTCGTCGTCGTAAGCTTCTAGACTACCTTAAAGGTAAAGATCTAGCTCGTTACCACGACCTAATCAAACGTCTAGGCCTACGTCGCTAAGATCAGTTTGTATGAAAAAGGGGCTTTTGAGCCCCTTTTTCTTTTTCTGTCCCAGAATTTACCTATAACCACCTGCACTTATCTCGGTTTTCATCTATACTACTGCCCATCTGCGCATAGCGTAGTTTGTAACAAACACTTTTTTGAGTATTACAGTCACCGCAGTCGACCATAAGGTCGCGGCTAATGAAAAATCTTTGTAAGATGTTTTCCATTAGTCGCGATTAGTAATGCCGGAAAGGTGTATTCACTATTTAAAGGAAAATACTAATGTTCGCGAATCCAGTCGTTAAAACATTTAAATACGGTAACCATACCGTAACTCTAGAAACTGGCGTAATTGCACGTCAGGCAACTGCTGCAGTCATGGCAACAATGGACGATACTTCAGTATTCGTTTCTGTTGTTGGTAAAAAAGAAGCGGTTGAAGGTCAGGATTTCTTCCCACTAACAGTTAACTACCAGGAGCGTACTTACGCTGCAGGTAAAATCCCTGGTGGTTTCTTCAAGCGTGAAGGTCGTCCTTCTGAAGGTGAAACACTGACAGCTCGTCTGATTGACCGTCCAATTCGTCCGCTTTTCCCGGATGCATTTAAAAACGAAGTACAGGTAATTGCTACAGTAGTTTCTGTAAACCCAGACGTTCAGCCAGATATCGTTACTATGATCGGTACTTCTGCTGCTCTTGCTATCTCTGGTATTCCATTCAACGGTCCTATCGGTGCGGCACGTGTTGGTCACATTGATGGTCAGCTTGTACTTAACCCAAGCAACACTGAGCTAGAAACATCGAAGCTTGATCTTGTTGTTGCGGGTACTGAATCTGCAGTACTTATGGTTGAATCTGAAGCGGACAACCTAACTGAAGAAGAGATGCTTTCTGCAGTAGTTTACGGTCACGATCAGCAGCAGACAGTAATTACAGCAATTAACGAATTTGCAGCTGAAGTTGCTACTCCAGCATGGGATTGGGTTGCTCCTGAAGAAAATACAGCTCTTAACACTAAGATTGCTGAACTAGCAGAAGCTAAGCTTGTTGAAGCTTACCAGATCACTGAAAAGATGGCTCGTTACGACCGCATCCACGAGATTGCAGAAGAAGTAAACGAAGTACTGCTAGCTGAAGATCCTGAAGCGAACACAAAAGAAATTCACACTATCTTCCACGATCTGGAGAAGACTGTTGTACGTCGTAGCATCATTGCTGGTAACCCACGTATCGACGGTCGCGAAAAAGACATGGTTCGTGCGCTAGACGTACGTACTGGCGTTCTTCCACGTACTCACGGCAGCGCTCTATTCACTCGTGGTGAAACTCAGGCAATGGTTGTTGCTACTCTGGGTACCCAGCGTGATGCACAGATCATCGATGAGCTGACTGGTGAGAAGAAAGATCACTTCCTTCTACACTACAACTTCCCTCCATACTGTGTAGGTGAAACTGGTTTTGTTGGCTCTCCTAAGCGTCGTGAAATCGGTCACGGTAAACTAGCGAAGCGTGGTATTGCTGCTGTAATGCCTTCTGTAGATGAGTTCCCATACACTGTACGTGTTGTTTCTGAAATCACAGAATCTAACGGTTCATCTTCGATGGCTTCTGTATGTGGTACTTCTCTTGCTCTTATGGATGCAGGTGTGCCAATCAAGTCATCTGTTGCGGGTATCGCAATGGGTCTTGTAAAAGAAGGCGATGACTTTGTTGTTCTTTCAGACATCCTTGGTGACGAAGACCACCTAGGTGACATGGACTTTAAAGTAGCGGGTACTAACACAGGTATCACAGCACTGCAGATGGATATCAAGATTGAAGGTATCACTAAAGAGATCATGCAGATCGCTCTTAACCAGGCACAAGGTGCGCGTAAGCACATCCTTTCTGTAATGGACGAAGCTATCTCTGGCGCTCGTGAAGATATCTCTGAGTTCGCTCCACGTATCCACACAATGAAGATCAACGCTGAGAAGATCAAAGACGTTATCGGTAAAGGTGGTGCGGTTATCCGTCAGCTAACCGAAGAAACTGGTACTACTATCGAAATCGACGACGATGGTACTATCAAGATTGCTGCAACTGACAACTCTCAGGCGCAAGATGCAATCAGCCGTATCGAAGCGATCACTGCTGAAGTTGAAGTTGGTAAGATCTATACAGGTAAGGTTGCTCGCCTGGCTGACTTCGGTGCATTTGTTACTGTTCTTCCTGGTAAAGATGGTCTTGTACACATTTCTCAGATCGCTGAGCAGCGTGTTGAGAAAGTATCTGACTACCTTGAAATGGGGCAGGAAGTTAAGGTTAAAGTACTTGAGATCGACCGTCAGGGACGTGTACGTCTAAGTATGAAAGAAGCGGTTGAAAAGCCAGCTGAAAGCGAACAACCTGCGGCTGATGCAGAGTAAGTAGCTTACTAACAGCAAAGCGTGTTATAAAGGGGAGCATTGTGCTCCCCTTTTTTTGGAGATTGATATTTGTGAATTGGTTTCGAGTAGTTGGATTAGGTGTATTGCTGGTGCTTACGGGTTGTACATCCACGGGAAATAATGGACAACAAAAAAGTGGATGGGTTTATCCGCCAATGGCTGTTCCTCTGCAGCCAAGCATACAACAGGAAGTACAAATAGCCCGTCTTAGCCAGCTATTGCAAAGACCAAACCTGGAAGATGATGTCAGAGCTAAGATGTTTTACGAGCGAGGCAGCTTCTATGACAGCCTCGGTTTAAGAGATCTGGCTCGTCTGGATTTTAATCAGTCTCTCAGTCTGAATCCTGCGCAACCAGATATCTTTAATTTGCTTGGTGTTTACTTTACTCAGGTAGGTGAATTTGATGCGGCGTATGAATCTTTCGATTCGACATTAGAGCTTGATCCTGAAAACCAATATGCAGAGCGCAACAGAGCCATTGCTTTGTATTATGGCGATCGTATCGATCTGGCGTTTGAAGAGATGACCGCACACTATAAGGACGATCCTAGCGACCCTTTTCGGGCTTTATGGCTTTACATTATTGAACGCGAGATAGACCCTGTTATTGCCCGCGATAAATTAGCGTCACGATACAGAACTCACAACGAAGAATGGGGTTGGGTATTGGTCGCGATTATGCTCAACGATATTAGTGAAAAACAGGTATTTAAAGCGGTGCTTGCTGATACCAGAGATAATGCTGTCTTAGCTCAGCGTCTTACTGAAACCTATTTTTATTTAGGTAAGCGTTATCAGTTTGAGGGCGACTACGCAAATGCAATCGCTTTATATAAGCTCGCATTGTCATTTAATGTCTATGAGTATGTTGAGCACCGATATTCTTTCCTTGAACTAGGTAGGATTTTTGATGAGGTTCAACAAGCTCGAAGAGAAAGCAAAGCTTCCGGCAATTTAGGCTCTGTTTCAGATTAAGCTTATAACTGGAATTACTCTAAACCGTTGCAACTATGCAGCGGTTTTTTTATTGCGTAGATTTTTTGTTAGGTTAAAATAGTTAGCCGTGCTAACTAAATGGTGCTGTAATGTCTTTAAAAGAAACTTTGTTCGAGTTCGAAAGGTATATCTCAAAAGAGTGGAGGATGTTTGTAAAGGAAGATCCTCTGGCGAAATTGAGCTTTAACGAATTTGATTACCTAAAGGTTATTCAGACGGCAAAGGAACCAATTAGAATCACCGATCTGGCTGTTGAGATGATGGTTACCAAACCTTCAGCCTCAAATATGGTGGTCAGATTAGAGAGGAAAGGGTTAGTTAGACGCATTAGTGACTTTGAAGATGCTCGAGTAAAGAGAGTAGAGCTAACTGAGCAGGCAAAGAAAGATCTCTCTTTGGAAGATAAGGTTTACTCTTTGGTTGTCGATAAGCTAGAGAGAAATGTAACCAAAGAAGAGTCAGAGCGGGTCGTCGAAATCCTGACCAAAATGTTAAAGAACGATACCTAGTTAGAGCTCTTTAAGTATCAAGCGGAAATAATTATTTGTTAGTTTATCTAGATAGTTAGCTTTGCTAACAAAATGGTGTTGAATCAGTGAAACCGATATATAAACAGTTCTGGCATTATACGTTGCCGACGGTAGCCGCGATGTTGGTTAATGGTCTTTATCAGATAATTGATGGTGTTTTTATCGGCCAATACGTTGGTGCGGACGGGTTGGCGGGTATAAACGTTGCGTGGCCTCTTATTGGGGCGGTACTTGGTATTGGTATGATGGTTGGTGTGGGTGCCGGAGCCATCGCGTCTATTAGTCAGGGTGCTGGAGAGCAAAACAAAGCAAAAGATGCAGTGAGCACTGGCTTAGCCATGCTGTTGATTATCTATCCGATATTGGCACTGCTTTTATACCTCTATGCAGATGATCTTTTGATGCTTCAAGGGGTAGATGGACATGTTTTCGAATTAGGAAAACAGTACCTGGATATCGTGATCGTAACTAATATCGTCGGGTTAGGTGGCATTGCACTGCCATTTTTACTTCGAAATGATAATAGCCCTAAGTTAGCTACCGGTCTTATGGTACTAGGGGCTTGCCTGAATATTGTTCTGGATTATCTATTTATTGGTGTTTTGAATAGGGAGTTAGCTGGAGCTGCTATCGCCACATCGATCTCGCAAGGTATTACAACTGTCATTGGGGTGTGGTACTTCTTTTCGAAATACGCCACCATGAGGCTATCTTTTAAGAACTTCAAGATACGAATTGAGCTGATTCCGCAGATATTGACCATCGGGCTTTCCAGCTTCTTTATGTACGCTTATGGTTCTGCGATGGTGGCGGTTCACAACTGGATGTTCACTCAATACGGAAGTGTGCTGATTGTTGGGGCTTACGCGATTATCGGCTATATCGTTACCATCTATTACTTAACGGTTGAAGGTGTAGCAAATGGAATGCAACCACTGGTGAGCTTTAACCATGGCGCCCAAAAGCCGGAAAAAGTAGGCCAGTTGCTGGGTATCGCTATGTGGACCGCTATTGTACTTGGTGTGGCCTTTATCGGAATCGTAAACCTATTTCCAGAGACAATCATATCGGTGTTTAATGATGAAGATCCTGAGCTGTTAGCTGCGAGCACACTCGGAATTCGTCTCCATATGTTTACTCTGTTTTTGGATGGTTTTATTGTTGTAGCTGCTGCGTACTATCAAGCTGTTGGGAAGAGCCAGAAGGCGATGTTTACTACAGTAGGGAATATGCTAGCACAATTGCCATTCCTGTATCTATTACCGATGTTTTTAGGGCTAAATGGTGTTTGGTTAGCGTACCCGATATCTAATATTCTTGTGAGTCTGATTTTGTTCTATGTGCTGAGAAAGGATATTAGGTATTTGAATGTCAGCTCGGACAAGGTGGTTTGCCAAACGAGCTAACGTGCTCAATGATAGGCTAAGTTAGAGAAACTTAGCCTATCCATATAATCCAGAGTTACTCTTTTAACTCTAGACCCGCCAATTGATGCCAGTAGCCATTGCACTGATGACTTTCTACTTTTTCCGGGCTTTGACCGTGTTCATTTGCACGGAATTTTTCAAGCTGAGAAAAAGTCTCTACACCAAGTGGGCTTAGTCTTACGACGTCCACTAGCCCTTTCATTCCATTGAGATCATTCACCAGGTTGTAGCAGTAACCTGATTGAGTCTGAATACCATTTAAGTTAAATACAGACTGACCCTCCTGACTACAAACTTGTAAGCCAGTTGGATAGTTGATACAACAGGTTTCACACTCATCTTTAGGACGATTTTCTGCTCTGGCGGTAAAGCAGCGTGCCGAATAAGCCAGAGGCAGATAGCCATGGCTAAACACTTCGACATCGAACTTCCCTTTGATACCCAGCTCTTCACATTGATTTAGTGTGTTCGCAAGCCAGTCACGGGAAAGCTCCACCGGCATACACCAGCGTATCATTCCTTGTTTCAAGAACAGCTTTAAGGTTTGTGCGTTGTATGTGTTAACTGCAGGTCCAACAATAAAAGGCACTTTCTTTTCAAATGCTAGCTGTACGGCTGAAACATCGTTAGCTTCTATGGCGAATTCTCCGTTATCAATGTACTTTTTCATTACATTGACTTCGCTAGGTGCTTCCAGAAGAGCCATAGTCGATAGTACGACCTGCTTACCAGAGGCGGATAGCTCTTTTGCGATATCAAGCCAATGACCAGGCTTCATTTCACGACGCTTCGAACATACAGATTCACCGAGATAGACGATATCTGCATTTGAGGCGGCAGCTTTGTTATAGAATGACTCTACATCCTGCTTAGGCCAGAAATAGAGTAGTGGACCCAGCGCATACTTCATTTGGTTTTCCATCTAATACTCCGTTACTGCCATTTTCTATGGTAAGCACCCAGTGTCGTTTGGGTTCCTTCTGATACATTTGCCAGAGCGGCATTCCAGTTATCTTCAACTTTGTAAGCTTCAGGATTAGACTGGTATCGGTCGATAGCAGCTCTCCAGGTTCTGGTTACCTGTTCGACATAAGCTGGGCTGCGCTGACGACCTTCAATTTTCACTGATGCAACGTTTGCTGCGAATAATTCAGGAAGTAATGAAAGTGTATTCAGGCTGGTCGGCTCTTCTAGCGCATGATAGCGTTTGGATTCACCTTCAATATCCACATCAAAACGTCCTTTACATAGTGTAGGGTAACCAGCGTTTTCGCCTTCGGCATATTTGTCGATCAGAATTTCATTCAGTCTGGATTCAAGCCCGTTCTCGGTTTCCTGCCAGCGTACGTATTTTGCTGGAGAACAAGCGCCGACAGTATTTGGAGACTCACCAGTCATATACGAGGATAAGTAGCAACGACCTTCAGACATTATACATAGGCTGCCAAATGCGAAGACTTCGAGATCGACGCCGTTGGGGATATTACGTGAAAGCTGTTTAACCTGATGAATAGAAAGAACTCGTGGCAGTACTACCCGTTTTACGTTGAAGTTCTGCTTATAGAATTCGATAGCAGCAACGTTGGTAGCAGAAGCTTGTACAGAAAGGTGAAGTTCCAGATCTGGGTACTTGCTTGCAGCATAATCAAGCACAGCGATATCAGCGATTATCAGAGCATCTATACCCATAGCCGCGGCGTTATCGACCGCTTTTGTCCAGCGTTCAAATCCGTCTGGGTGTGCGAATGTGTTCAGGGCAACATGAAGTTTTCGGTTCTTATCCCGAACATACTGAACTGCGCGTTCCAGTTTTTTGCCGGTGAAGTTTAGACCAGCGAAATGACGTGCATTCGTATCATCTTTAAAGCCGATATAGACGGCATCGGCACCACAATCAATAGCGGTTTTTAATGCAGGCAAATTTCCTGCCGGGCATAAAAGTTCCATTTGCTAAACCGTTAAATTCAAAATTATTTTGCATTGTAGGGGGAAGAATCAACGATAAAGTTGATATAAGGCAGGTTTACCTTAATCTCATCCTGGAGTGGTAGAGCCATGACTACTTCCTGAACGTTAATTCTTATATCGTCGATTAAGAGCGAATAACTCTTCCACCTCTTGTCTAGGTTGAGGTCGGTGGAAGTGGAATCCTTGAATAGAGTGACAGTTCAAATTAGACAACAAAGTCGCTTGCTGTCTGGTTTCTACGCCTTCTGCAACGACTGACAAATCTAGTGATTTACCCAGATTAATAATGTTTTCGATGACAGTAACCTGCTTAGGTAGTTTATCAATATCGTTGATAAAGGCGCGGTCGATCTTTAGTTCGTCAATCGGAAAACGTGCCAGGTAGGAGAGGGATGAATACCCAGTGCCAAAGTCATCAATAGATAAAGAGAAACCGAGGTTTTTAATCGCGTTTAACATCTGAAGTGTATGGTCACTATCACTCATCACCGCACTTTCAGTAAGCTCGAAGGTAATGCAAGAAGGGTCAAGCTCGGTTGTTCGAAGTAGCTTTTCCATGTAGTCGATAAGCTTAGGATTACCAAACTGTTCTGGAGAAAGGTTGATGGCAACACGACCCGGTAAGATTCCCTGGGTCTTCCAACGCTTGACTGTAGAGAAAACATCTCGCATAACAACACGGCCCAGGTGTTCGATTAAGCCAGCTTTCTCTGCTACCGGGATAAATGCCCCTGGGCTAATGTAGCCTTCAATTGGGTGTTTCCAGCGAATGAGCGCTTCTGCCCCATTAATGCTGAAATCACGAGCGTTCACCTTGGGTTGATACCAGACTTCAAGTCCGTCTTGCTGCAATGCTTTTTGAAGCTCAATTTCCAGCCAGAGGCGCATTCGGGCGGCTTTATTCATCTGATCATGATATTTGACCAGTCTGTTTCGGCCTCTGTCTTTTGCCTCATACATCGCTGTATCAGCATTTTGCAGCAATATGCGTGCATCGTTACCATCTCCGGGATAAGCAACGCTACCAATAGAGCATGCTAAGCGTTTACTGAAATGGTGCAGGTCGAATGGCTGGTTAATTAGGGAGATGATACGCTCTGCAAGATACTCTTCTGATTTTGGTTGTTCAGGCTCTGGCAAAATAATACCAAACTCATCCCCACCAAGGTGCCCTAATATAGCCTGTGCAGGCAGTAACCTCTGAAGGCGTGATGATACTTCTTTGATCACTCGATCCCCAATATGGTGACCTAATGAGTCATTAATGTTTTTGAAATTGTCGATATCGAGATACAGCATCACCAGAGGTATCTTGTTCTCAATAAAATGTTCCAGGCGGCGTGTAAAACCAAAGCGATTGTACAGTTTCGTCAGTGAATCGTAATGAGAGTCATGGTTGTCTTTGCTGCCGTCCAGGGGAAGGTTGTCCGCATCTTCGAGGATAACTATCTGAGATTTGCTGCCAAAAACGGACGCTTCAGCTGCTCTCAATTGTACCTTACGTTCAACACCACATCGGGCGCCAGTCAGGCAGGTTATCGATGAGTCTTTTAAGGATTCAACTAACTGCCCGTTATAAACGCTTTTAGAGTTTTCATCTATAAACAGGCGACCAAAGCTCTCGCCAAGCAAATCGTCGGTCTCTTTAAAACCTAGTAATCTAAGCGCAATTGGGTTTACCGAGATGATTATGTCGTTTTCGACCAGCAATAAACCATCGGGCATTAAATCAGTTAAAGTGGAAAATTTGATTTCTGCTTCTTCAAGCGAACGAACAAGTATATGTTTTTCTGAGGTATCTATTGCGTGGAAAGTAATGAAGTCGATGTTTCCGTCAAAGGAAACAGGGGATACACTGAAGTGAATACTACTCTCGTGTTCATGATCGTTTAGGGTGATCTCGGCTTCTATTGATTCACCCTCAAAGGCTCGCTCGTAATAAGGTCTTAATTGTTCTGAGAATGTCTCTCCGAGAACTTGTGCATCGTTCATCCCTTCAAGTTCTTGCTTGGAGAGCCCAGCAATTTCGCAGTATCTGTCGTTGACGTTACTGTAGTTATGGTTTTTATCGAGAACAGCGAACAGAAACGGACTTGAGTCCGTTAACTTTGAAAACCAGGTTTGTAATTGTTTTACTGCAGGCATCAACCTTTTACCAAATTACTTATTAGCGACTACTTATTATCAGCAATTTATTATTATTGATAATAATAAAAACTGTGCTTATTGATAGCTACTATAACCTCGAAAAGGTAGATGTGAAAGTGTCTGTAGGTATAGCTTTGCTGTCTGATGCACTTTTTTGATACATGACAGGAATTCTCCTGCAATATCCACTATTATGGCGGAATTGAAGAAACAACTTACGGAAAATATGTGTGTTAAACAAGATTCGAACGCATCTGGTTAATAATGCTGCTGAGATTTTGAGATATCCAGTCCACTTTTTACCTAATCACTTACAAGTTAAAGTGTTACTTGAAGGGCTAAAGCAGGTTTTTCATGAAGCACTTGAAGATGGGGATTTTGAATTCCTGGAAGATAAGTGGCTAAAAGTCTCTGTAAAAGATCTAAATTTAGAGTGGTTTATTAGCTATCAGGATGAAAAGCTGGTTGTATCCGATAAAGTGGAACAAGAAGATGTTAGCTTTTCCGGTTGTTTGAATGACCTTGTACTGATTGCTGGCCGCAAAGAAGATCCCGACACACTGTTTTTCCAGCGCAGATTAAGTATTGAAGGTGATACTGAATTAGGGCTCGAAGTTAAAAACCTAATGGACAGCGTTGACCTTGATGCCTTGCCAAAACCTATGCAAGTTATGATGAATCAGTTAGCTGATTTTGTTCAGAAGGGTCTGAATCCAGAAATCGAAACCGGAGTATCTAATGCTTATTCGAACTGAGGCTCCTGCCGACATCCTTCCGGTTGATGTATTGTTGAAATCGGCATTTGAAACAGATGCTGAAGCAAACCTGGTTATGAAGCTGAGAGAAAACGGGAAGCTAACCCTTGCTCTTGTCGCCTGTAGTGATGAAGGTGAAGTGGTTGGCTATGTTATTTTCAGCCCTGTTACGTTAGATGGTGAAGACTTCGGCTGGCAAGGCCTGGCTCCTATCGCAGTAAAAGAGGAATATCGTAACCAAGGGGTTGCCCGTGAGCTGATCGAACAAGGTTTAGAGTCTCTTTTCCAGTTCGGATACGATGGCTGTGTGGTGCTTGGCGATCCTGATTTTTACAGCAAGTTTGGTTTTAGAGATGCAGCTGAATTTGGATTTTCCTGCGAATGGGAAGTTCCTCAAGGTGTATTTAGAGCCGCAGAACTTCATCCAGGAGTTTTTGCTGACAAGCAAGGGCAGATCCAATACAGTCCTGAGTTTCAGGAACTGTAATTAACGCAATATTGTTACAACACCATGTCAGATAAAGAATCAGCCTATCTTAAAGAGATGGGCATTGAATGCTGGGAGCTTGTCCATCCAGAGCGGCTAGAAGGCATTACAACAGAGAAGATCGAACTTGAGAATGAGTGCGTTCTTTTACTTATCTCCCCAGTAAAGCCGGAAGGGGCCTTGCTAGATATGTTTGAGAAAGTGCTCAAAAGTATCAAGCTAACTCTTGCGGATGCCCGACATTTGTATCCAGAGCAACTGGCACAACTAAAATACAATGATCTGAAGTGGGTCTGGTTTGCCGGGTGTGAGCCAACCGAACTTGAAGGCAGCAACACACTTTCTTCCCCTCTGCTTTCAGATATTGATGGCAACAATCAAGAGCGCCGTGCTCTGTGGCAACAAATTTGTTCTTATGACGTATAAATTAACTCCGATGAAGCAGGAGCACCTGAGCCAGATATGGCAAATAGAGTGCTCTGCACATTCTCATCCCTGGTCTCAAAAAATGATCAATGACCTTTCTAGTCGGGGTGCATGTCATTATTCGTTAGTTAGCGAATCCGGTGAAGTTGTTGGCTACTTCTATGCGCAGAATATTGTAGGTGAAGTTACCTTACTGAATATCGCGATAGCGCCTTCACAGCAGGGGAAAGGGCTTGGTCGAATTCTGATGGAGCATTTCCTGGATGTATGTGAGCAGAACGATGCAGAGAGTGCCTGGCTGGAAGTGAGAGAGAGCAATCAGGTGGCACACTCTTTGTACCAGTCTATTGGCTTTAATGAAGTTGACAGAAGAAGGGATTATTACCCAGCAGACAATGGAAAAGAGGATGCCATTATTATGAGCTATCTGTTCTTCTCTTTTTCCTGATGCTTGCTTGAGCCAAAGTTTCTAATCAGATTAACTGTTTTTCTTCTTAGATTGATTGTTAAAACGACCAAGATCGGCCAAAATAAGCGCCAATTTTAGAGTCACAATCAGAATCCGCCATGATCTGCGGAATCTGCAAGCAACGAGAAGAATTTAATTCATGTCTAACGCGCCATTTTTAGGCGAAGTTTCTAAGCGCAGAACCTTCGCTATCATCTCCCACCCGGATGCGGGTAAAACAACCATTACTGAAAAAGTGCTTCTTTTCGGACGCGCGATTCAGTCTGCAGGTACGGTAAAAGGCCGTGGTTCAAGCCAGCATGCAAAATCTGACTGGATGGAGATGGAAAAAGAGCGTGGTATCTCGGTAACCACATCCGTGATGCAGTTCCCATACAACGAGTGTCTGGTAAACCTGCTGGATACTCCGGGACACGAAGACTTCTCGGAAGATACTTATCGTACTCTAACCGCAGTTGACTCATGCCTGATGGTAATTGATGCAGCGAAAGGTGTAGAGGATCGTACCCGTAAGCTAATGGAAGTTACGCGTCTGCGTGATACTCCAATCGTTACTTTTATGAACAAACTTGACCGTGATATCCGTGACCCAATGGAGTTGCTGGATGAGGTTGAGAGCGAGTTGAAAATCGCTTGTGCGCCAGTTTCATGGCCAATTGGTTGTGGTAAAGAGTTTAAAGGTGTTTACCATATCCACCGTGATGAAGCGATCCTTTATACAACAGGTCAGGGTCACACGATTCAGGAAGAGAAGATCATTAAAGGTCTGGATAACCCTGAGTTGGATGAAGCTGTTGGTGAAGAACTAGCTGAGCAACTACGTGAAGAGCTTGAATTAGTTCTTGGTGCATCTCATGAGTTCGATCAGGAACTGTTTATGAGTGGCGAGCTGACACCTGTATTCTTCGGTACAGCACTTGGTAACTTCGGTGTCGATCATATGCTTGATGGCCTAACAGAATGGGCTCCAACGCCGTTACCACGTCAAGCGAATGAGCGTGAAGTAGAAGCGACAGAAGAGAAGTTCTCGGGCTTCGTATTTAAGATTCAGGCTAACATGGACCCTAAACACCGCGACCGTATCGCATTTATGCGTATTGTATCTGGTACATACAAGCAGGGTATGAAGATGAACCATGTTCGTCTTGGTAAGCAGATCAATATCTCTGATGCAGTAACCTTTATGGCGGGTGATCGTTCTCGCGCTGAGAACGCGTATGCAGGTGATATCATCGGCCTTCACAACCACGGCACAATCCAGATTGGTGATACCTTCACTCAGGGTGAAGCACTTAAATTCTCTGGTATTCCAAACTTTGCGCCGGAACTGTTCCGTCGTATTCGTCTGAAGGATCCTTTGAAGCAGAAGCAGCTTCTTAAAGGTCTGGTACAGCTTTCTGAAGAGGGTGCAGTACAGGTATTCCGTCCGCTACAGAATAACGATCTGATCGTTGGTGCGGTTGGTGTACTTCAGTTTGATGTGGTTGTTGCTCGTCTTAAGTCTGAGTACAACGTAGAAGCTATCTATGAAAGCGTAAACGTTGCAACTGCTCGTTGGGTTGAATGTGACGATGAGAAGAAACTGGAAGAGTTTAAGCGTAAGAATCAGGCTAACCTGGCACTGGATGGCGGCGATAACCTTTCTTACGTTGCGCCAACAATGGTTAACCTGAACCTGGCGAAAGAACGTTTCCCTGAAGTTGATTTCCGCGCTACACGGGAGCACTAATCGACTTAAACGTCATCCCGGATGAGCCTAAGCTAAGTCCGGGATCTGGTTGAATAGCCTTCTCATTCCAACGTTAAGCACAGGAGTGAGGAAAAGGCTCAGGATATTCCTGCGTAAAGACGCTGCAAGTACATCCATGTACGCTCCGACTTTTCTTCCCTGAAAAGTAGGCTTTACTCCGGAACAACCTGAACCATTCTTGCAAGCCAGAGCAGTAAAAACAAAAACGGAGCCAATCGGCTCCGTTTTGCTTTTTTACTCGAAGGAAACTTATTCCCTTTCTTTGGTATATGGAATACCAACAGCTTTTGGACCAACTGCCTTACCGATAAAGCCAGCAAGAAGGAATACTGTTAGTACATACGGTATCGCTTCGATTGCCTGAACCGGGATAGGGAAGTCGCCGATGCTTACGCCCTGAAGACGAATTGCCAGCGCATCCAGGAAGCCAAATAGCAAACATGCACCCATTGCAGTAAATGGACGCCACTTACCGAAGATAAGCGCTGCCAGAGCCATATAGCCCTTACCTGCACTCATGTTAGGAATAAACTGCGCCGTTTGACCAACTGACAGATATACACCGCCTAAGCCAACCAAAATACCACAGATAAGCACACCCGCGTATCGCATGCCAACAACAGAAATACCGGCGGTATCTACCGCTGATGGAGATTCACCTACTGCACGCAAGCGAAGACCAAAGCGAGTACGGAACATGATAAACCATGCCAGTGGCACAACCAGGATAACCAGATACTCGATAAATGAGTGACCACTTAGAAGTTCAGAGTAAAGCAGGCCAATGACTGGTGTATCAGCTAACTCTTCTGCGAATGGGAAGTTGATTGGTGCGAAACGACCATCACCAGACAGTGCTGGTGTCTGACCACCCTGGTGATACCAGTGACGACCAAGAGTTACTGTCAAGCCAGCAGCCAGAATATTGATCGCCATACCACTTACTACCTGATCACCACGGTGAGTGATAGAGGCAAAACCATGCAGTAGCGATAGCAGTACAGAAACAGAAACACCTGCCATTAGACCAAGCATGGCTGAGTTGGTCTCGTATGCGGTAGCCGCTCCGGCAAATGCTGCAGCAAGAAGCTTACCTTCCAGTGCGATGTTAACAACACCCGAGCGCTCACTGAACATACCAGCAAGTGATGCAAGGATAAGAGGAGTCGCAACACGAATAGTTGCGTCAAGCATAAGAATAATGGTTTCAAACATAATTAAGCCGCTCCATTCCCTGCTTTAGCAAACAGTTTAAGGTAAGTTTTCTCAAGTGTTGGTCTGAACATATGTTCAAGCGCCCCAGAGAAGAGGATTACCAAACCCTGCAATACAACAACGATGTTTCGGTCAACACCGTACTCAAAGCTTAGCTCTGCACCACCCTGATATAGGAAGCCAAATAGCAAACTTGCCAGCAATACACCAACCGGGTGGTTACGGCCCATAAGTGCTACCGCGATACCAGTAAAACCGAAGCCTTCAACAAAGTTCAGCTTGATCTGGTGAAGTTCCCCTTGAAGAACGTTTAAGCCAAAGAAGCCTGCAAGCATGCCTGATACAGCCATGGTAAGTACAACGACTTTTACATAGTTAATACCAGCGTACCCAGCAGCTGATGGGTTTGCACCGATAGAACGGATTTCATAGCCCCAGCGTGAATGCCACATAAACAACCATACAAACACACAACATAGCAGTGCAAATATAAAGCTTAGGTTAAGCGGGCTTGCTTCCATCTGGATGCCAAACACAGCTAGAACTTCGTGCATCTTTGGTAGCCAGCTGCTGGCTGCAAATACGCGGCTTTCTGTTGCCATAGTGCCATCTGGTTTAAGTACATCAACCAGAAGGTACGCCATCAGTGAGGCAGCAATGAAGTTAAACATGATGGTGGTGATAACGATATGTGAACCACGTTTTGCCTGTAGGTAAGCAGGGATAAAGCCCCACGCTGCACCAAACAGACCACCAGCGACTACGGCTACCGGGAATACGATATACCAGGGAGCCACTTCACCAAGGGTCAAACAAACAAGACCAACACCCAGACCACCAATATAAGCCTGACCTTCACCACCGATATTAAATAGGCTTGCATTGAAAGCTACGGAAACGGCAAGACCGGTAAAGATAAAACCAGTCGCGTAGTAAAGTGTATAGCCAAAGCCTTCGGCATAACCAAACGCACCAATCCACATTGTCTTGGCTGCATCGATAGGGTTAATACCAATATAGATAAATAACAGGGCAGACACTAAGAAGGCTACCGCAACGTTTACCGCTGGTAACAGCGCAACGTTCACCCATGCAGGGACTTTTGCCTGACTCATGATACGTCTCCCTGAGTTTGCTGGTCTTTAAGGTGATCTGGAACGATATTAGCCATCATCAGACCAAGCGTCTTCTCATCAGCCTGTTCTGCGCTAACTTCACCAACTATAGAGCCGTCGAACACAACAAGAATACGGTCTGCAAGGCTCATGATTTCATCCAGCTCTACAGAAACCAGAAGAACCGCTTTGCCTGCATCACGACCCGCAATCACCTGCTGGTGGATATATTCGATAGCACCGATATCAACACCACGCGTTGGCTGACCAACCAATAACACGTCTGGATTCTCTTCCATCTCACGTGCAATAACCAGTTTCTGCTGGTTACCACCAGAGAAGTTTGCAGTTTTCAGATTCACATCGTTAGGACGAACATCCCATTTGTCCATGCTCTGTTGGCAATGCTCTTCGATTGCCTTCTTATCTTGTAAGAAACCTTTGTTGTACTTAGGTAAGTGGTGATAGCCAAGGATATAAGCTTCCTGAGCTTCAAACTTATTGATCAAGCCCTGCTTATGACGGTCTTCAGGGATATGACCAACACCCATAGCACGTACATGCTGCGGATCGGTTGGAAGCTCACTGCTGATTTTGTTGCCGTTAAGCTCAATTTCACCTGAGTGAGGCTTCAGAATACCTGCCAGTAGACCAAGTATTTCAGACTGACCATTACCGGATACACCCGCGATACCAACAACTTCTCCTGCTCGTACATTAAAGTTAATACCTTTAACTCTCTGCACGCCTGCGTCGTCGTAGTAGCTAAGGTCTTTAATTTTGATTAGCTCATCTTTTGGTTGGGCCGCTTCTTTTTCCACTTTTAAGCGAACCTTACGACCTACCATTAGCTCAGCTAACTGTTCCTGGTTGGTATTCGCTGTCACAACATGATCGACCATTTGTCCCTGGCGCATTACCGAGATATTGTTGGTAATAGCTAGCACTTCACGCAGTTTGTGCGTGATAATCATGACAGTTGTGCCTTGTTCGCGCAGTTTATCCAGAATCTTAAAAAGGTGATCGGCTTCTTGTGGAGTAAGTACCCCAGTTGGCTCATCAAGAATCAGAATCTTAGCATCGCGATAAAGCGCTTTTAGGATCTCTACACGCTGTTGTAAGCCAACAGGTAGTTCACCTACGATAGCGTCAAGCGGAACTTCCAGACCGTAGTCTTTTTCGATTTGAAGTAGCTTTTTTCTTGCTGCGCTAAGGCTTTCTTGCAGCTTCCAGCCACCTTCAGCACCCAGAACAATATTCTCGAGTACGGTAAAGTTCTCAACAAGCATAAAGTGCTGGTGAACCATACCGATTCCCGCTGCAATGGCTTCCTGAGAGTTAGAAGGGGTGTAGCTTTTATTGTTAACTTGCATTGAGCCGGAGTCTGGGTGGTAGAATCCGTAAATAATGCTCATTAGAGTAGATTTACCAGCGCCATTCTCGCCGATAATACCGTGAATAGTGCCTTTAGGAACTCTAAGGTCGATTGCTCTGTTGGCATGTACCGCTCCAAAGCGTTTATCGATTCCTTTTAGTTCAATGGCATAGTCTTGAACTATCGTCACGTAATTTTCCTGATCTAAGAGGTGAAATACTAAACTAAATAAGCGCTTGCAAATAACATGTGGTAGAACCTGGCAAACACTTCTTTAGCTTAGTAATTCAGCTATTTTTAGCGTAACTACGCCGCTGTTTTAGAGCAGCGGCGTGATATTATTATTAGAAACTTCTCTTACTAATTAGTAAGTACAAGTGTTATCAGCCATGTAGTCGTGTACAACGATCTTACCTGCGATGATATCTGCTTTCAGACCTTCAACGTACTCTTTCATTTCAGGAGTGATGAGGCTAGCGTTGTTCTCGTCAACAGCCCATGCAACGCCATCTTCTTTCAGACCAAGTACTTTGATACCAGGAGCCCAAGAGCCTTCAAGTGCTTCTTCCCAAGTGTTGTATGCTGCTACACCAACACGCTTAACCATAGAAGTAAGCATAGTTCCTGGCTGTAGGTGGTTTTGGTTAGAGTCAACACCGATAGCCAGTTTGCCTGCATCTTTAGCAGCCTGATATACACCTAGACCAGTACCACCAGCTGCCGCATAAATAACGTCAGCACCTTGAGAGAACTGAGATTTAGCTAGCTCAGAACCTTTTGCTGGATCAGCAAACGCAGCAGGAGTAGAACCAGTCATGTTCTGAAGCACTTTAGCGTCAGCGTTAGTATAAACAGCACCTTGCTCGTAACCACATGCGAACTTACGAATTAGTGGGATGTCCATACCACCAACGAAACCTACAGTACCAGTTTTAGATGCTTTAGCTGCTGCTGCACCTACAAGGAATGAGCCTTCGTGCTCTTTGAACACAATTGACTGTACGTTTGGCTTGTCTACTACCATATCGATGATAGTGAACTGAATATCTGGGAACTCAGTCGCAACTTTTTCTACCGCAGAAGCCATGTTGAAACCAACAGCAACGATTGGGCTAAAGCCACGGCTAGCCAAACGACGAAGACCCTGCTCACGCTGTGCTTCGTTCTGAGGTTCGAATTCACGAACAGCTACGCCTTTATCAGCTTTAAATACTTCTACGCCGTTTTTGTAAACTGCTTCGTTAAAAGACTTGTCGAATTTACCTGCTGTATCATAAACAACAGCTGGTTTAGGTGCTGCAAATGCGCTAAAAGAGGAGATAGCAATTGCTAGCGCAGAAAGTTTAATAGTAGCTTTATTCACTGGATAATCCCTATGTTGTATTCAAGTTAAATAGCAACCTGCGCCATTAAAGTAGACGCGGCCAGATAGCTTCTGTCCTACACTTAACCTCAGTTAAGGTTAGTCAAAATGATTAAAATTTGGGCAGATAACCAACAAAAAATATGATTTTGCCCTTATTATGTTTCGCAAGACGCGAGTGTATCGTTTGCTCGAATAAAAAAAGCGTATGTATCACATCAGTATGAGGAATAATGTAACTGATAACTAAATAGTGGGCGTTATTTAACATTTTTGTCATTTGTTAAGTTAGATTGTTACCTGGTATGGCTAAAAATTTTGGTCCATAGAAATGCGATGAGGGATTGAGGAGTCAAAATGCTGGAAAAAATAAAAGAGGCAGTGAAAAAGTACGATAAATGGTGCGAAGAAATGGGACTGACCAGAGAGCAAGGTCGCTGCTGTACACCAATTAAAAAAGAAGAACCATTAAGCAAGAACGACAAAGAAGTGAATAAAAGAGTGATGCTATTTGATACCCACTGCCATCTTGATAGAGAAGAGCTTTCTCAAGATATAGATAGCGTATTAGACGAGGCAGAACTTTCCGGTGTCAGTCATCTACTCGTCCCGGGTTGTGGTGTTTTTAATTGGGATCGGGTAGAAAAATTAAGTGAATGCCAACAGAACATTTACTTTGCTTTAGGTCTTCACCCTTACTTCCTGGATAAACATCGGGATGATGACATAGAAGAGTTGGAGCGACGCTTAAAATTCGGGAAAAGTAAATGTGTTGCAATAGGTGAATGCGGTTTAGATTTTTATCATTCGAGAGAATCAGAATTACAACAGAAAGCCCTTCTTATAAGCCAGATAAAACTCGCTAATGCCTATGAACTCCCTCTTATCTTACACTGCAGAAAAGCCCATCAGGAGCTGATAAAAGTCCTTAAACAACATCCTCTCAAAAATTCCGGAGTAATACACGGTTTCACTGGTAGTGCACATCAGGCTCAGGAGTTCATCAAACTAGGCCTGTATATTGGCGTTGGCGGTTCAATTACTTATGAAAGGGCTAACAAGACACGCAATGCCATCGCATCTATACCACTTTCTTCAATTGTTCTAGAAACTGACGCACCGGATATGCCGGTGAGTGGATACCAGGGGACTCCCAATTATCCAAAGCACATCAAAGAAATCCTAAAATCACTAATCTTGTTGCGAAAAGAGTGTGAGCAAACGGTTGCTAGCATGGTTTTTGTCAATAGCAAACGTTTGTTTCGTATATGTGAATAAGATCCTGTAAATCTGTTTAATTTGTACATGAAAAGAGTTTAAATAGAGATCTTGATCGCAAAATTAAATGAATTGAATGTGTATGCAATGCTAAAGTGTGAGGTCGGTATTACTTTGTAATGTGGGGTATGAGTATAATCGCCCTCGCTTTTTGAGCTCCATTTTGTAACACGCCAAATTAACTATAAGGAAGTCATATACCATGAGCCTGGTTATGAGCCTAGTCGGTATGTTTGTTCTGCTTGGTATCGCAGTACTACTATCTGACAATCGCAAAGCTATAAACTTAAGAACTGTAGGTGGCGCATTTGCTATCCAATTTGCACTAGGTGCATTTGTACTTTACGTACCATGGGGTAAAGACCTTTTAGGTGGTTTCTCCCAGGGTGTTGCTAACGTAATTAACTACGGTCAAGACGGTACTAAGTTCCTATTCGGTAACCTGGTAACATTTTCTGTTGATGGTCTTGGATTCATCTTTGCATTCCAGGTACTACCAACGTTGATCTTTTTCTCTGCATTAATCTCTGTACTTTACTACGTGGGCGTTATGCAGTGGGTTATCAAGATTCTTGGTGGCGCACTAGAGAAAGCTCTGGGTACGTCTCGTGCGGAATCTATGTCTGCAGCAGCTAACATTTTCGTAGGTCAAACTGAGGCACCTCTGGTTGTTCGTCCGTTTGTTCCTAAAATGACTCAGTCTGAGCTGTTCGCGGTAATGTGTGGTGGTCTTGCTTCTGTAGCTGGTGGTGTACTAGCAGGTTACGCATCAATGGGTGTGCCTATTGAGTACCTGGTAGCGGCATCATTCATGGCAGCACCTGGTGGTCTACTATTCGCTAAAATCATCAAGCCTGAAACAGAAGAGTTCGTTGATGATCTAAACGACGAAGACATCTCTGGTGGTGACGACAAACCAACTAACGTAATCGACGCTGCGGCTGGTGGTGCATCTGCTGGTCTTGGTCTTGCTCTAAACGTTGGTGCAATGCTAATTGCATTTATCGGTCTAATTGCTCTAATCAACGGTATGCTTGGTGGTATCGGTGGCTGGATCGGTATGGAAAACCTAAGCCTAGAACTTATTCTTGGTTACGTTTTTGCTCCTCTAGCATTCCTAATCGGTGTTCCTTGGGAAGAAGCGACGCTGGCTGGTTCATTCATCGGTCAGAAGACAATTGTTAACGAATTCGTTGCATACCTAAACTTTGTACCATTCGTAGGTGAAGGTGCTCAGGTAGTCCCTGCAACTGGTGAAGTAATGTCTGTTAAGACAACTGCTATCATCTCATTCGCTCTATGTGGATTTGCAAACCTATCATCTATCGCAATCCTACTTGGTGGCCTTGGTGGTATCGCTCCTAACCGTCGTCATGATATCGCTCGTATGGGTATCAAAGCGGTAGCAGCAGGTACACTATCTAACCTGATGGCTGCAACTATTGCTGGTTTCTGTATCTCTCTTGCAATGTAATTTGAGATAAAGACCTAAAGCAACGAAAACACCGTAGCAAGAGATTGCTACGGTGTTTTATTTTTAGTTAAATCAACTTTTTTGAGATACAAACCGTTTGCGTTCTCAGGTAGCACTTTCTTATTGCTTGGGAGTATCTATAATGTATGAGTTCACATTTTTTATGATGAAGTTTTCATTCATGTGAACACAAAATGCAGGGTGTGTTGGTATACACACTCAAGACACCGCAATCAAAGATTGTTGTGCCAAATGCTCAAGATGAGCAGGAACCAAATTGGTACTGTGCGGTGACAAGGATAGCAATTGATACTCAGGCAGAATGTCGGGTATCGAGTCTTCAGGGAACCAAGTCCGTTCATTTCGTAGCCCGGATGCAAGTGCTGAATTACCTTCTATACTGGATGGGAAGATGTACGCGTTCGGTAAACAAATTGAATATATTGATCGGAGATAGAAATGAGCGATTTAAAAGCTGCAGCTCTACGTGCACTTAAACTAATGGATCTAACCACGCTAAATGACGACGATACTGATGCAAAAGTCATCTCTCTATGTCATGACGCAAAAACAGCGGTTGGCAACACAGCTGCAATCTGTATTTACCCACGCTTTATTCCTATTGCTAAGAAGACGCTTCGTGAGCAAGGTACAACAGAAGTACGTATTGCGACGGTAACTAACTTCCCACACGGCAACGATGATATCGACATTGCTGTAGCTGAAACCAAAGCTGCGATCGCTTACGGTGCAGATGAAGTAGACGTAGTGTTCCCATACCGTACGCTTATTGCTGGTGATGAGAAAACTGGTTTCGAACTTGTGAAGCAAGTGAAAGAAGCGTGTGGTGACATTCTTCTTAAAGTTATCATCGAAACTGGTGAGCTAAAAGAGGAAGCTCTAATCAAGCGTGCGTCTGAGCTTTCAATTGAAGCTGGCGCAGATTTCATCAAGACTTCAACTGGTAAAGTGCCAGTAAACGCAACTCCTGAGTCTGCTGAAATCATGCTAAAAGTAATTCGTGATATGGGCGTTGCTGACAAAGTGGGCTTTAAGCCTGCTGGTGGCGTTCGTACTGCTGAAGATGCTGCTCAGTATCTTGCAATGGCTGATGACATTCTTGGCGCAGAGTGGGCTGACAATATGCACTACCGTTTTGGTGCTTCAAGCCTGCTAACTAACCTACTAAATACATTAGAAGTAACAGAAGAAACAGCGGATCCAAACGCTTACTAAGTTTCTTTTGTTATTGGGGAAAGTTATTTTGAGTCATCCCTGCGAAGGCAGGGATCTGGTTTAAAATCTACGGAACTAGAGATTCCTGCCTTCGCAGGAATGACGATCCTTTAAGTCTGTAGTGAAAATTGAATGGCTTTCTCCAACCTCTGTACCTATGTAAAAGAGCTCAATATAGAGCTTGGAGAACGAACTAATGTATTTACCCCAGGAAATTATCCGCAAAAAACGCGATGGCGAAATTCTTACAGCGGATGAAATCAACTTCTTTATTCAAGGCGTAGCTAAAGAAACCGTGTCTGAAGGTCAGATAGCGGCTTTTGCTATGGCTGTTTTTTTCAACGAGATGACGATGCCAGAACGTATTGCGCTGACTTGTGCGATGCGTGATTCAGGCATGGTTATAAACTGGGACCATATGAATTTTGATGGCCCAATCGTTGATAAGCACTCAACCGGCGGTGTCGGTGATGTTACCTCTCTGATGCTTGGCCCTATGGTGGCAGCGTGTGGTGGTTACGTTCCTATGATTTCTGGTCGTGGACTTGGTCACACAGGAGGAACTCTGGATAAGCTAGAGTCGATCCCTGGCTATAACATCACACCAACTAACGAGGTGTTTGGTAGTGTGGTTAAGGATGCAGGTGTAGCGATTATTGGCCAAACAGGCGATTTAGCTCCGGCGGATAAGCGTGTTTACGCGACCCGTGATATTACTGCAACCGTTGATAACATTTCACTAATCACAGCTTCTATTCTTTCTAAGAAACTAGCAGCAGGCCTTGAGTCTTTGGTGATGGATGTAAAAGTAGGCTCTGGCGCGTTTATGCCAACTTACGAAGCATCTGAGGAGCTGGCTAAGTCAATCGTAGCCGTAGCAAATGGTGCAGGTACCAAAACAACGGCTATCCTTACAGATATGAATCAGGTTCTTGCTTCTTCCGCGGGTAATGCTGTTGAAGTCCGTGAAGCCGTTCGCTTCCTAACTGGTGAATATCGTAATCCAAGGTTACTTGAAGTTACGATGGCTTCATGTGCAGAAATGCTGGTACTTGCTAACCTTGCTAAAGATACAGAAGAAGCGAGAAGCAAGCTTATGGCCGTTCTTGATAACGGCAAAGCGGCAGAATGTTTCGGTAAGATGGTTGAAGGTCTTGGCGGTCCGGCTGATTTTGTCGAGAACTACGATAATTATCTAGAAAAGGCTGAAATTATAAAGCCTGTATACGCTGATGAAAGCGGCATTGTTTCGGCAATGGATACAAGAGCAATTGGTATGGCTGTTGTGGGTATGGGCGGTGGTCGCCGTGTCGCAACAGATAGTATTGACTATGCGGTCGGCTTTGATGACTTTATTCGCCTGGGTGAAACCGCTGATTCTGACAAGCCTCTGGCTGTGATTCATGCAAGAAGTGAAGCTCAGTGGCAAGAAGCAGCAGATGCACTTAAAAAGGCAATAACCGTTGGAAGTGAACCGTACGTAGCAACACCAGATGTATACCGCGAGATTCGAGCGGAAGACGTTTAACCGATATACATCTGTGGAGATTATGATGAAAAGAGCGATTATATTAGTTTTAGACTCATTTGGTATCGGCGCGACGGCTGATGCTGATAAGTTCGGTGACGTTGGCTCAGATACACTGGGTCATATTGCAGATCAGTGTGCGCAAGGTCTGGCTGACAATGAGCAACGTAAAGGGCCTTTAACTCTGCCGAACCTTTCAAAGGTTGGATTGGGTCTGGCATCTGAAGAGTCTACGGGTAACTTCCCGGCAGGCCTTGATAAAGATGCAGAGATTATTGGTGCATACGGTCACGCAGCAGAGCTTTCTTCAGGTAAAGACACCCCGTCTGGTCACTGGGAGATTGCTGGTGTCCCTGTTCTGTTTGATTGGGGCTACTTCTCTGACAAGCAAAACAGCTTCCCACAAGAGCTACTAGACCGCATCGTTGAACGCGCGAACCTTCCTGGTTACCTTGGGAACTGCCACTCTTCAGGTACAGTTGTTCTGGACGAGTTGGGTGAAGAGCACATGGCAACTGGCAAACCAATCTTCTACACATCTGCAGACTCTGTATTCCAGATTGCATGTCACGAAGAAACCTACGGTTTGGATAACCTGCTAGAGCTATGTCAGATCGTTCGCGAAGAGCTTGAAGATTACAACATCGGCCGTGTTATCGCGCGTCCGTTTATCGGCCCTAAAGCGGGTGAGTTTGCTCGTACGGGTAACCGTCGTGATCTTTCGGTTGAGCCGCCAGCACCGACAGTACTGCAAAAACTGGTTGAAGAGAAAAACGGCGAAGTGATCTCAATCGGTAAGATTGCGGATATCTATGCTAACTGTGGTATTACGCAGAAGATCAAGAAGACAGGTATCCCTGATCTGTTTGATGCAACACTAGAGCAGATCAAGGAAGCGAAAACTGATAACACTATCATCTTCACTAACTTTGTAGACTTCGACTCCTCATACGGTCACCGTCGTGATGTCGCGGGCTATGCAGCTGCGCTTGAGTACTTTGATAAGCGTCTGCCTGAAGTTCTGGATATTCTTGAAGAAGATGACGTATTAATTATGACTGCCGATCACGGTTGTGATCCAACATGGCAAGGTACTGACCATACTCGTGAGCATATCCCTGTGCTTGTATACGGTAAGAAAATCCCTGCTGGTTCACTAGGTCGCCGCGAAACATTTGCGGATATTGGCCAGAGTCTGGCTGAGTACTTCGGTACTTCTGATATGGAATATGGTAAGAGCTTTCTTAACTAAGTTCTTCTAAAAACCCCGATAGCCCTGTAGCTCTGCTACAGGGCAATAGTTTGAATGTAGAAAAATAAGTTTAACTGTTAATTTAATAGGAAATATACACATGGCTACTCCACATATTAATGCTGAAATGGGTGATTTCGCTGACGTTGTTCTGATGCCGGGTGACCCGCTACGTGCGAAATACATTGCGGAAACCTTCCTTGACGACGTAGTTCAGGTATGTGATGTACGTAATATGTACGGTTTCACAGGTACATATAAAGGCCGTAAGATCTCTGTAATGGGCCACGGTATGGGTATCCCATCTTGTTCAATCTACGTTACTGAGTTAATCAAAGACTACGGTGTTAAGAAAATTATCCGTGTAGGTAGCTGTGGCGCAGTAAACGAAGACATCAAAGTTCGTGACGTAGTAATCGGCATGGGTGCGTGTACAGACTCTAAAGTAAACCGTATCCGCTTTAAGGATCACGACTTTGCTGCAATCGCTGACTACAAAATGGTTAAAGCGGCTGAAGAAGCAGCGAAAGCACGTGGTATCGACGTTAAAGTTGGTAACCTGTTCTCTGCTGAGCTTTTCTACACGCCAGACCCAGAAATGTTCGATGTAATGGATAAGTACGGCATCGTTGGTGTTGAAATGGAAGCGGCTGGTATCTACGGTGTTGCTGCAGAATATGGTGCGAAAGCTCTTGCTATCTGTACTGTATCTGACCACATTAAGACTGGTGAGCAAACTACTTCTGATGAGCGTGCAACAACGTTCAACGAGATGATGGAAATTGCTCTAGACTCTGTTCTACTAGGTGACGAAGACTAATTCTTCCACAGAATCGAAAAAGCGCCTGTACTTATACTTATATGCAGGCGCTTTTTTTATGTACGTAATAATTACTTCATATCCTGAAGTAACAGGTTTTCGCCTTTAGGCTTTTTGGCTCTTCGGAAAATCATTGCCAGAAGCAGACCACTCAAGAACCCCATAAAGATCATGGTGTACATATAACGGTCGCTATTACGGTAGTGGTGGTCGGAAAAGGCGGTTACTCTGCCTTTCTCAAATGTCATGCGAACATAGCCAATCTGGGCGTTGTCATGAAATACTGGCTCAACTAATTGTATGCGGCCGATACTCGCGGTTTGTAAAGGGGTATCTAGCCCTAAAACTTCTCTGGCAGATTTTGCGTTTTCGCTGGAGGCGAGCTTTACACCTTCCGCATCATAGATGGTTACATCAAATACCAGCTCTTCAGTAGCGAGCTGATATGCGAGTTTCAATAGCTGTTCCTGCTCATCGTTGGCAATAGGCTCGCTGGCTGAGAGTGCCGCCTGAGAAACCAGTACTTTGGTAAGTGTTTCCAACTGGTGGCTCTGGATGTTTTCATTTCCTTACTGATTACCACGCTATTTTTTGCTGTATAGAGAAACATAAGAATCAGCAAGATGATAGCAAGTCCTTTTAAGAACATCTTTAATGAGAATAGGGAACTCTTCATAGGGTGGTTTATTTCCTTTTTTCAGCTTGGAACATATTGGCGCTTGCAATTTGAAATTGCAATAGGTTAACGTTGGTTTCATTGTAAACACGACAGGCATGGAACGCGTGAAAAAGCTTAAAATTAGTAAACAAATCCCACTTCTTAACCGACTACCGGAAACTCGCTTTTCTACACAGCTAGATAAAAGCAAAGCTGAGTGGATTGTATTTTCCTCTTATCTTTCTCCGCAGCAGTTTGAAGATATCGATTTCTATACCGGGGACTACAATCCGGTATTAGATATTTGGCGAGTGGGTTCGTATGACGTAGCTTTGATGGCTGGGTCTCTTACGCCGGAACTAGAAAAGATCCTGAAAGAACTGAAAATTGACTTTGCTAACCTAGCAAATGTGCCCGATCTTTCTCAGCCAGGCCTGATAGTTCTGGATATGGACTCCACTGCTATTCAGATTGAATGTATCGATGAAATCGCGAAGCTTGCAGGCGTTGGTGAAGAAGTTTCAGCTGTTACTGAACGAGCAATGCAAGGTGAATTAGATTTTGAACAGAGTCTTCGTCAGCGCGTAGGAACACTAAAAGATGCGCCAGAGTCTATTTTGGAAGAGGTTCGTCGTGAGCTACCGTTTATGCCGGAAATCGAAGAGATGATTGCGACTCTGCAGGAGTATGGCTGGAAAACAGCGATAGCATCTGGTGGGTTCACTTACTTCTCTGACCATGTTAAGGCTCATTTGAATCTGGACTACGCAACGTCAAATCAACTTGAGATCGTTGGCGGTAAGCTTACTGGCAACGTACTTGGGGATGTGGTTACCGCTCAGACCAAGGCAGATACCGTGGAAGCGCTGGCTAAGCAATATGGTATCGATATCAGCAATACTATAGCAGTCGGTGATGGTGCCAATGATCTCGTAATGATGGATGCTGCGGGTCTTGGTATTGCTTACCACGCGAAACCTAAGGTAGAACAGCAGGCTCAAACTGCTATTCGTTTTGGTGCTCTTGGTGGCGTTATATGTATATTGTCCGGTGTAATGGCTAAGCATAGAAAAATTAGCCTGTAATCTCTACAGGGAGTATGAAAGAGCTGCATCATGTGCGGCTCTTTGTTTATTGCGTTCAACGCTTACACGCGAGATAAGCTTTAGAGCATTTAAGTCAGCTCCAGTCTAATTAATACCTCTTCTGATATATCAATCAACTCACAATATCCAACCAGTGACCTAATTTCCTTTTCGAGTGTTCTTGCATGATGAGCCCCTACAGATGAAAGTTCTTTGAGCTTTTGAGTAAGAATCTGAGACTTATCCTGAGCTACAGGTAGTCCAAACATTCTGAAAGCGTAAAAGTCTCCAAGTTGCTTGGCTTTTTTGATAAATAGGATTCGCTCTTTTAAAGAACTGAACTCACTCTCCAGGCGGGTATGTATTGCTTCAATATCACCGTGAATGTTTTTTATGACAGCAAAGTAAAGCTCGAAGTATGTTGGTTCAGGGTTTGTGATAGGCCTTAGAGGTTCTTTTAAAAGCCGGCTGCTTCTTTTTTTGAATATAGGCTCCAGAGAAAACTTACCAGCATGCCCCAAAGTTTGTAAAACTTTTAGGCTTGGTGACAGAGGATAGTTTACGCCGATAGCGACTGGAGACATGTTCTGCTTTTGTTTTGCTATGTAGATTGGAACGCTAACCATACGAGGCAGCACAACGTCATACATGGCATCAAGTAACCCCACAGTGGGTAATCTTTCCGGTGTTTCTTCTAACTTTCCTTTATTGTGTTGGATTAACTTTTTAAGGAAGCTAACTGTTTTTGCAGTACGGCTGCTGTCTTCAATTTTTAACTGAACATTCAGGCCATCAGGTGAAATTCTTATAATGGTATAAGGGACATTAGACAGTGGAACAGTTGTGTCATATAACTGAAGTTCGCTGAAGCTAAGCTGCAGCTCTGTACTTGCCGGCAATACTAGAGGTGAAGTCAGTTGTATGTTCAAACCTTGAGTGGAAAAGTTAACAGTATGTCCAGACAATGGTTGAAGCCCGTTAGCCTGTATTGATACAGGTGAGCGCAAGGAGAAACGCGGCTCTTTGCGTCTGGTTACTGCGTCGAAATAGATGCCTTTAGGAGCCAGTTTTGACTGTCTGGGGTGCCGAAACCTATTGAGTAAGCTGCTTTCAACGTTGGGCTTTTCGGTGAGTAGGTAGTCGCGTCTTGAATCTTTGGCTGAGATTTCCTGCAAAATGCCTACATGCGTTAGTTCCAGCTTATTCTCTTCGTAGTCCGGCGTTGCATCGATAAAGCTGGCAACTTCCTCTGAATTTAGCTCAAACATACTCAGGCGAAAAACTTTCCAACTGTTTCTCCGTGCGCCAAGGTGCCAGAATAGCTGTCTTTCCTGACGATCTGCCTCGGGTAGCATCATCGAGTAATACAAAGACTTACCCTGATGGTCGTGGATGAAAGAGTAGATCACGTTACTACTGTTTCTTATGCCTGGTTTCGTCAGTTCCTGCAGTCTTGATGAGTTAAGTAGGTTGGAGATAGATTGTTGATTGCGTTCGTCGTGCCAGTAATCCCAGGTTGTCTGGTTGACGTCATTCAGAAGCGCGTACTTTAGCTCTGTGCCGTTGAAAAACAGTGGCAGAGCGGTGGTGTGTTTTACAAAAGCATTCTCATAGCTATGTGTTCGAGCACGGATAACCTTATCCTGATTGTCATGATTTGCTCGTTTGGCATGGGAGTCCAGCATTGTGTTAATGGCGCACCGAAGAACATCGCTTTCAGATAGGCGTATCGCCCTTAACCAACGTATACTATCGTTCTCGTAGCACTCGTCGATACCAATGATTCTGTAGGCCAGAGGTTTACTCAGCTCTTCAAGGTTCGTTGATTCATATAGCTCAGTGAACTCAGCCTGAAATGTTTCACCGAGGTTGTACTCGAATGCTGTCGGTACTTTTAGTTTTAAGCCAGAGTTGGAAAGATCGGCACTGGTTGCATGTATCTCCTGACCATCACTTAAAATCATTCTAACCTGAGATGCCATTCTAAGGCGCTTTTCTTGTCTTTTAAGCGCAAATCCCAGCTGTATTGGTTCTACTTTATATGGACTTTCGGGATCAGTGAGATTTTCGTTAACTCGGTGTTTTGACTGTTGGTGCATTACCCGGAAATTGTTACGGGTGTTGATTAATGCTTCCCAGACACCTTCGGTATAGCCACCATATCGCTTTACTTTCCGGTGGTATGAATTGAGCGCAATATCATCCAGCCAATGCCTTCGACCATCTAGTTCATATTCGCGGCATTCACCCTGTACCTTTCCCCTTAAATCAATGTTTTTGATACAAGGAGCCATAATCCGGTTTAGCTCCATTTTGGCAATAACTTTTGCCGACGGAGGAGCGTCAACGGTTAGTTGCTCCAGAACATCATCAAAATCGGGAGCGCCATAAACGGGGATAAGTCGCTCGACTAAAGAGAGTATTTCAGATTGCTGCATCATTTCTGTTAGAGTGTGGTTCCTAACCTAGGTTAACGGCTGAAACTTAAATAAGTTGAACGAATTTAACATAGTATTATTGATATGTTTTTATGACACTTCTGATGTAAAAGCTAGAACTCTTATTAAATTCATGCACTTTTAGTGATTGGTATAAAAATAATGGCAAAAGTAAAAAGAGCGTACGTTTGTAATGATTGTGGAGCTGATTTTCCTCGTTGGCAAGGGCAGTGTAATGCGTGCGGTGCATGGAACACCATTACGGAAGTGCGTTTAGCTGCGTCACCACAGGTGGCACGGAACGAGCGTTTGACGGGATATGCGGGTTCAGCAACTGAATCAACGGTTCAAGTGTTGTCTGAAATTGATCTTCAGGAAGTTCCCCGTTTTACCAGTGGCTTTAAAGAACTGGATCGTGTCCTTGGTGGTGGTGTGGTGCCGGGAGCGGCGATATTGATTGGTGGTAGCCCGGGTGCCGGTAAATCAACACTGTTACTTCAAACCATGTGTTTGCTTTCTTCTCAAATGCCTGCGTTGTATGTCACAGGTGAGGAGTCTCTGCAGCAGGTTGCAATGCGGGCATCAAGGCTTGGCCTGCCGAAAGAACACCTGAAAATGCTTTCAGAAACCAACGTGGATAAGATTTGTCAGGTAGCAGAAAAAGAGCAGCCACGCATTATGGTCATTGACTCGATTCAGGTTATGCATGTGGCGGATGTTCAGTCTTCTCCGGGCAGTGTGGCGCAGGTTCGTGAGTCAGCAACAGCGCTTACTCGTTATGCAAAACAAAACAATGTCGCGGTCTTTATCGTGGGTCATGTTACTAAAGATGGCACGTTGGCCGGACCGAAAGTGCTTGAGCATATCATTGACTGTTCGGTGCTTTTGGATGGTGGAACAGACAGCCGCTTCAGAACGCTTCGCAGTCATAAAAACCGATTTGGTGCGGTCAATGAACTTGGGGTATTTGCCATGACAGGGCAAGGGCTCAAAGAGGTGAGCAACCCTTCTGCGATTTTCCTTTCCCGTGGTGAAGAAGAGACTTCCGGCAGCTCAGTAATGGTTGTCTGGGAAGGTACCCGGCCGCTGCTTGTTGAGATTCAGGCACTGGTGGATTACTCACAGCTTGCTAACCCTCGTCGGGTTGCGGTGGGCCTTGAGCAGAACCGTTTGTCTCTGTTACTAGCTGTACTGCACAAACATGGCGGCCTGCAAATGGCCGATCAGGACGTGTTTGTAAACGTGGTGGGTGGCGTTAAGGTAACAGAAACCAGTGCAGACCTTGCTTTAGTGATGGCGCTTCTATCCAGTTTTCGTGATAGAGCTTTACCAAAAGATGTGGTTATTTTTGGTGAAGTTGGCCTTGCTGGAGAGATTCGTCCGGTACCAAGTGGTCAGGAAAGGCTTAACGAAGCATTTAAGCACGGTTTCACTAAAGCAATTGTACCTGCAGCTAATATGCCAAAGGGAGGCATTCAGGGGATGCAAATCCATGGTGTGAAAAAGCTATCTGAAGCGATTGAAGCATTTGATGAGTTGTAATTTTTAAATCCGCCCTCATAATATGCAGTATTGGTGTTTCCAAACTACACTTAATTTTACCTATTTGACCAGATATCAGTCTGAATAATGGCAGCTTAGCCATGGTTGGCTGGTATAAATAGATTTTTTTTCGTACATATGCACGCAGGGGTATCAGTCTGTATGGATTGTGGTATACTCTGCGCGCATTTTTATACCTTATTAACAGAGTAAGACAATGACTGACTTATCAAAATACAGAAACATTGGTATTTTTGCTCACGTAGACGCGGGTAAAACTACTTCTACCGAGCGAATCCTAAAGCTAACTGGTAAAATCCACCGTACTGGTGAAGTACACGACGGCGCAGCAACTACTGACTTCATGGAGCAGGAAGCTGAGCGTGGTATTACAATCCAGTCTGCAGCAACAACTTGTTTCTGGAAAGACCACCGTCTAAACATCATCGATACTCCTGGACACGTTGACTTTACAGTTGAAGTTTACCGTTCACTTAAAGTTCTTGATGGTGGTGTGGGCGTATTCTGTGGTTCTGGTGGTGTTGAACCTCAGTCAGAAACTAACTGGCGTTACGCTAACGAATCTGAAGTAGCTCGTCTAATCTTCGTAAACAAGCTGGACCGTATGGGTGCAGATTTCTACCGTGTTGTAGATCAGGTGAAGAACGTACTAGGTGCTAACCCACTAGTTATGACTCTGCCTATCGGTATCGAAGACGACTTCACAGGCGTTATCGACGTACTAAACCAGAAAGCACTTATCTGGGATGACACTGGTCTTCCAGAAAACTACACAGTAGAAGAAATTCCTGCTGAGTATGCTGAAAAAGCTGAAGAATACCGTGAGATGCTAATCGAGACTGCTGTTGAGCAGGACGATGACCTAATGATGGCATACATGGAAGGTGAAGAACCAACTCTAGAGCAGATCAAAGAGTGTATCCGTAAAGGTACTCGTGACCTAGCGTTCTTCCCAACTTTCTGTGGTTCTGCGTTTAAGAACAAAGGCATGCAGCCAATGCTTGACGCTGTTGTAGATTACCTACCATCTCCAACAGAAGTTGACCCTCAGCCTCTAACTGACCCTGACACTGGTGAAGCAACTGGTGAAGTAGCGAAGGTTGATGCATCTGAACCTCTACGTGCTCTTGCATTTAAGATCATGGATGACCGTTTCGGTGCTCTTACATTTATCCGTGTTTACTCGGGTACAATGAAGAAGGGTGACACAATCCTTAACTCTGCAACTGGTAAAACAGAGCGTATCGGCCGTATGGTTGAAATGCACGCAGACGAGCGTAACGAGATCGATTCAGCACAAGCTGGTGACATCATCGCTGTTGTTGGTATGAAGAACGTTCAGACTGGTCACACTCTATGTGATCCTAAGAACGAATGTACTCTAGAACCAATGATCTTCCCAGAACCAGTAATCTCTATTGCTGTTAAGCCTAAAGACAAGGGCGGTTCTGAGAAAATGGGTATCGCGATCGGTAAAATGGTTGCAGAAGATCCATCATTCCAGGTTGAGACTGATGAAGATTCAGGTGAAACTATCCTGAAAGGTATGGGTGAACTTCACCTAGACATCAAGGTAGACATCCTTAAGCGTACTTACGGCGTTGAGCTAGAAGTAGGTCAGCCACAGGTTGCTTACCGTGAAACTATCACTCAAGCTATCGAAGACAGCTACACTCACAAGAAGCAGTCTGGTGGTTCTGGTCAGTTCGGTAAGATCGACTACCGCATCAAACCAGGTGAGCCAAACTCTGGCTTCACGTTCTCTTCAACAGTTGTTGGTGGTAACGTACCTAAAGAATTCTGGCCTGCAGTTGAGAAAGGCTTTGCAATGATGATGGACGAGGGTGTTCTTGCTGGATTCCCTGTACTAGACGTTGAAATCGAACTATTCGACGGTGGCTTCCACGCAGTGGATTCATCTGCAATCGCGTTCGAAATCGCAGCGAAAGGTGCATTCCGTCAGTCTATGCCTAAAGCTGGCGCGCAACTTCTTGAGCCTATCATGAAGGTTGACGTGTTCACTCCAGAAGATCACGTTGGTGATGTAATCGGTGACCTTAACCGTCGTCGTGGCATGATCAAAGATCAGGAAGCTGGTGTAACTGGTGTTCGTATTAAAGCTGACGTACCTCTATCTGAGATGTTCGGCTACATTGGTCACCTACGTACTATCACTTCTGGTCGTGGTCAGTTCTCTATGGAGTTCAGCCACTACTCAGCATGTCCACAGAACGTTGCTGAAGAAGTAATTGCTAAAGTTAAAGAAGAAAACGCTAAGTAATTAGCACTTTAACTAAGTGAATAGAAACCGGTAGCTAAGGCTGCCGGTTTTTTTATGCCTTGCGTTTCTCGTTTGGTGATCAGGGCATGTAGGGAATGCTCGCTTCCATGAACCGCTTTAAGTATCTATGTCGCTGGTGTTTAATGGATCTGGTTAGCATGTTCATTCCATCGAGCACACCCTACATACCCTAAGTGGCGACCGCGATTCCTATCATTGTTCTATTCCTCGCAAGTTGCGAAGTGACCCCATTCCTCGTTCCCACGCTCTGCGTGGTAATGAATACTGGCGTTAAAACAAACGTTTAGTGCTTGTTTTTTGGAGTGGTATGCCAATAAACTTAAGTGGGTTTGAAAATAAAAAAGGCTTGGTATATGTCACCAAGCCTCGTATTAAAGTCAGATAAGAAAGAGCTATTACTTCTCAATATACTCTCGAATAGCAGCTTCAATGCCTTTTCCATCAAGGCCAAGTTCTTCAAGCATCTCTTCCTGAGTTCCCTGAGCAACAAACTCATCGGGCAGACCAAGATTGAGCACAGGCTTAATAAGCTTCTCTTTCATCATAAACTCAAGAACACCAGCACCAGCACCGCCGGCTATGGCGTTTTCTTCAACCGTAACGATTACATCGTGGTTCTGAGTCAGTTCAGTAATCAGAGCTTCATCGAGTGGCTTCACAAAGCGCATATCTGCGACGGTCGCATCCAGTGAATCTGCAGCTTCCAACGCGCTTTCCAGCATAGTACCAAAGCTAAGTATTGCGACTTTATGGGACGAAAGCGTAGTCTCTGTTTTACGAACAATTCGACCTTTACCGATTTCAAGTTCAGCCATTTCCTGCTGGATTTCAGTACCATTACCAGAGCCGCGAGGGTAACGAACGGCACTTGGTCCATTGTGCTTATGACCAGTGTAAAGCATCTGACGACATTCATTCTCATCACTTGGAGCCATAATGACCATATTGGGAATACAGCGCATGAAGCTCAGGTCAAATGCACCCTGGTGAGTCTGCCCGTCAGCACCTACCAGGCCTGCACGGTCGATAGCAAACATAACCGGGAGATCCATGATAGCGACATCATGTATTAGCTGATCATAGCCGCGCTGTAGGAAGGTCGAGTAAATTGCAACGATAGGATTATTTCCTCCGATTGCCATACCTGTTGCCAGCGTCACTGCGTGCTGCTCTGCAATAGCGACATCAAAGTATTGTTCTGGGTATTCTTTCGAGAATCGCACCATACCCGAGCCTTCACGCATAGCTGGAGTAATTGCCATTAACTTAGGATCTTGTGCTGCCATGTCGCACAGGAAGTCACCAAAGATATTTGAGAAAGTTGGTTTGCCACCTTTGCTTTTAGGAAGGCTATTATCCTTAGGATCAAACTTAGGTACGCCATGATAGCCAATCGGGTCTCGTTCAGCGGGCTCATAACCCTTACCTTTTTTCGTCATCACATGAAGGAACTGAGGACCTTTAAGGCCACGCATATTTTTAAGCGTCTTAACCAGTTCATTTACATCATGACCATCAATTGGGCCTATGTAGTTAAAGCCTAGCTCCTCAAACAAGGTGCCAGGTACAACCATTCCTTTTAGATGTTCTTCTGTTTTCTTAACCAGCTCTTTAATGGGAGGAAGGCCAGAAAGCACTTTTTTACCACCTTCACGAATAGAGGTATAAGTCGTGCCAGAAAGAATTTGTGCCAGATGGTTATTTAGCGCTCCTACGTTTTCTGAAATCGACATCTCGTTGTCATTCAAAATGACCAGCATATCGGAGTGCACATCTCCCGCGTGGTTTAGTGCTTCGAATGCCATACCAGCAGTGATTGCACCATCACCAATAACTGAGACGACCTTGCGGTCTTTGCCTTCTTGTTCAGCAGAGATCGCCATACCAAGCGCGGCACTGATAGAAGTAGAGGAGTGACCAACAGAAAGTACGTCATACTCGCTCTCTTCACGCCATGGGAATGGATGTAATCCGTCTTTTTGACGAATTGTTGGTAACTGATCACGTCGACCTGTAAGAATCTTATGGGGATACGCTTGGTGACCCACATCCCAGATCAACTGATCAAATGGTGTGTTATACACATAGTGAAGTGCTACCGTTAGTTCTACCGTACCCAAACCTGAAGCCAGGTGACCACTAGACTGGCTTACAGAGTTTAATAAATATGTACGCAGTTCGTCACATAGCTTTGGTAGTGTCTCTTTCGGTAGACTACGTAATTCAACTGGCGTATCCGCCAGAGATAAAGTTGGATATTTTGAGATATCAAGAGTCATATTCTGCGCACTTTCTTATAGTGATTTTAACTTTTGCGCTCGACAACGTATCGGGCGAACTCTTCGAGTAATTGCGTATTGTAGGGGATCGCTTCCAGAGCTTGAATAGCTTCATCAAAAAGTTTTCCAGCTTTTTGCTTTGCCCCATCTAACCCTAACAATGCAGGGTAAGTAGATTTGTTCAGCTCAATATCCGAACCCTGAGGTTTGCCCAGAGTTTCGGTATCACTGGTTATATCGAGTATGTCATCCTGTACCTGGAAGGCTAAACCTACAGCATCGGCGTATCTATCAAGCAAAGGGAGTACCGCTTTACCTTTCTCTCCTGCTGACAAAGCACCTAATCGAACCGCGCACTTTATCAGAGCTCCGGTCTTATTTCTGTGGATTGCTTTTAGTTCTTCAATATCGACAAGGCGATTTTCAGCTCCGAGATCCAAAGCCTGCCCTAAACACATGCCTTGAGCACCTGACGCTTTAGCAAGACTTTTAATCATATCTACCCGCGCCTTTTCGCCTTCGGCTGATAAGTTACCTTCTGCTAAAATGGTAAAGGCCAGCGTTTGAAGCGCATCACCGGTAAGAATGGCAGTCGCTTCATCAAACTCGATATGACAGGTAGGTTGGCCCCTACGAAGTTCATCGTTATCCATCGCTGGTAAATCGTCGTGAATCAGCGAGTAGGCGTGTATACACTCGATAGCCGATGCCGCAGTGTCAAGATCATCATGCGGGCAACCCAACATTTCACCTGTCACGTACACAAGAAAAGGTCTTGCCCTTTTTCCACCAAGCAATAAGCCGTATCGCATCGCTTTTACTAGTGGCTCTTCCTGATAGCTAAGTTTATCTAGCCAGCTATCAAGTTGCTGATTATTTCTTTCCTGAAAATACGTCAGAGTCGTTAACATTAACTACCTACTTCTCTAGTTTTCGAAGTTTGACTGACTTTCGAAGTCAGATAGTTCAGCTTCGTCATCGTTGCTTAGCAGAATGGAAACGCGCTGCTCAGCTTCAGAGAGCTTAGTTTGTCCTGCTCTGGCAAGAGAGATCCCGCGCTCAAACTTTTTGAGTGCGTCATCTAGTGCTAAGTCGCCATTTTCCAGCTGCTCTACCAAGGAGTCCAGCTCTTCAAGTGTTGCCTCGAAAGACATATTTTCAGGTTTTTTCGTTGCCATATTTAATCTGCTTTGCGAAAAGTGCTGGAAACTTACCCCAGCATGCAGGTGTGGTCAAATCTGATGTTGTTGGTACTCATCAAATTGACACAGTAAAGGCGATATTATAATTGCCTGAATGGCTTATAGCTATTATTCAACAGTGTTAACTTGGCAATTCTTTAGGTAAAGCTTATTCTGAGCAGAAATTGGGTAGAAATTCGACTTTTGGCAGAAAAGTGAGTTGTTTTTGAATAAATGCCTAAAATATAGAAGGGTTTTGCCGATAAAATGGCTAGTCAGAGTTTAGCCAGAAAACTGCAGAAAGAGGTGGTTAGTGGATTTAGCAACATTAATAGGTATCATCGGATCCTTTGCATTCGTAATTATGGCAATGGTCCTCGGTGGCAGTCTGGGGATGTTTGTAGACGTGACCTCCATCCTAATCGTGGTTGGTGGTTCGTGTTGTGTGGTTTTGGCAAAATTTACACTAGGCCAGTTTTTCAGCGCATTCAAAATTGCCGGTAAAGCTTTCATGTTCAAAGCGGACGATCCTGAAGAACTGATTGCTAAAATCGTTGAAATGGCGGACGCCGCTCGTAAAGGTGGTTTTCTTGCTCTTGAGGAAATGGAAATTACCAGCAGCTTTATGCAAAAGGGTATCGATCTGTTGGTGGACGGCCACGACGCGGAGGTAGTTCGTGCTGCTCTCGCAAAGGACATCGCATTAACCGATGAGCGTCATATACAAGGTAGTGAGGCTTTTCGTCAGTTTGGTGATGTTGCCCCTGCGATGGGAATGATTGGTACGCTGGTTGGTCTGGTAGCCATGCTTTCTAACATGGATGATCCGAAATCCATCGGTCCTGCAATGGCGGTAGCACTTTTGACAACACTATATGGTGCAATACTGGCGAACATGCTGTTTTTCCCAATTGCCGATAAGTTGTCTTTGCGTAAAGATCAGGAAAAGCTGAATCGTCGCCTTATTATGGATGGCGTCCTGGCAATTCAGGACGGTCAAAACCCTCGAGTTATCGACGGCTATCTCAAGAACTATCTCAACGAGAAGAAGCGTGTTCTTGATGTTGATAACGAGTAACGGGAGAGAGAAAGATGGATCAAGACGATTGTAATTGTCCACCACCCGGCCTCCCGGCATGGATGGGTACATTTGCGGACCTTATGTCCCTGTTGATGTGCTTTTTCGTACTCCTGCTATCGTTTTCAGAGATGGATGTACTTAAATTTAAACAGATAGCGGGCTCAATGAAGTTTGCCTTTGGTGTACAAAACCGTCTGGAAGTAAAAGACATTCCGAAGGGAACCAGCGTTATCGCTCAAGAGTTCAGACCGGGCAGGCCTGAACCGACACCTATTGATGTCATTATGCAGCAGACGATTGATATTACTCAGCAAACGTTGGATTTTCACGAAGGGGAATCTGACAGAGCGGGTGGTAAGAGCCGTGATGCTGGTAAACAGACAGGTGGTCAGTCACCGCAAACTTCTACCAAGATGTCTATGGATTCTCAGACGGAATCTCAAGAAGTTCAGGAGCAAGTGAGTCAGTCTCAGGCTGCTGAAGAAACGGACTCATTAGAAGAGAGCATAAAGAAAGCACTTGAGCGTGAGATCTCTCAGGGCGCGATAGAGGTGGAGAACCTTGGGCAAGAGATCGTAATCCGAATCCGTGAGAAAGGTGCGTTCCCGGCTGGTTCCGCCTTCCTGCAACCAAAGTTCAGACCACTAGTACGACAGATCGCCGAACTGGTAATAGATGTACCTGGTGTGGTTCGGGTTTCTGGTCACACAGATAATCAGATTTTGGATTCAGAGCTATACCGCTCGAACTGGGATCTCTCTTCACAGCGAGCTGTATCAGTTGCACATGAGATGGAGAAAGTGAAAGGCTTCGATCACAAACGACTCAGGGTTAGAGGTATGGCTGATACCGAGCCTCTCAACGATAACTCTACTGCGGTGCTACGTTCGCAAAACAGAAGGGTAGAAATAGGCATTCTACAAGGTAAACCTAAGTACTCAGATGAAGTGAGTGTTGAACAACAATAGTCAAATAAAAGCAATAGCGGGCGAAATGCCCGCTTCTTTATTCCCTTTCCTAATTGAGAGCAACTCGTGTATAATTTCGCGCCTATTTTGACGTGGCTGCATGAGTAGATCGTGATAGCCTCTATCAATACCTTATTCAACCAGCGAAGTGATCTATGAAATTTATAGTTAAGCCACATCCGGAAATTTTTGTAAAAAGTGAATCGGTTCGTAAAAGATTTACCCGAATTCTGGAGTGCAACATCCGAAACATTATTCAGCGTCAAACGGAATCTGTTGCTGTGTTTAACCGTCGTGATCATATTGAAGTAACAGCAAATAGTGCTGAGTACTACAACGAGGTGCTGGCTGTTCTTACTCAAACTCCGGGGATTCATCATGTCCTTGAAGTTAAGCAATCTGAGTTCAAAGATATGCATGATATCTATGAGCAGGTGCTTGAGCTGAGCCGCAGTAAGATCGAAAACAAGACTTTCGTAGTGCGTGTTAAGCGTCGTGGTAAACATGACTTTACTTCAATTGAGCTTGAACGTTATGTTGGCGGCGGCCTGAATCAGGCGGTAGAGAGCGCTAAGGTTAAACTGAATAAGCCTGATGTTACCGTAAATCTTGAAATTGCCAGCGATAAGCTTAATCAGGTAATCGCTCGTCACAAAGGTCTTGGTGGTTTCCCTCTGGGTACTCAGGAAGATGTGCTTAGCCTTATCTCCGGTGGTTTCGATTCGGGTGTTTCCAGTTATCTGCACATTAAGCGTGGTTCAAAAACGCATTACTGCTTCTTTAACTTAGGTGGTCCTGCGCACGAGATTGGTGTAAAGCAGGTCGCTCACTTCCTGTGGAACAAGTATGGTTCATCTGCCAAGGTGAAATTCATTTCTGTAGATTTCGAACCAGTGGTTGCGGAGATCTTAGAGAAAGTCGACGATGGCCAGATGGGTGTTGTGCTTAAGCGTATGTTTATGCGTGCTGGTGGAATGCTGGCTGAGAAGTTTGGCATTCAGGCTTTGGTTACTGGTGAAGCGCTGGGCCAGGTTTCAAGTCAGACCTTGACGAACCTTCGCCATATTGATGGTGTTACTGATACTTTGATTCTGCGTCCACTAATTAACTGGGATAAAGAAGATATCATCGATCTTGCGCGTAACATCGGCACAGAAGACTTTGCCAAGGTAATGCCTGAGTACTGTGGTGTTATCTCTAAAAAGCCAACAGTAAAAGCAGTGAAAGAAAAACTGGAAGCTGAAGAGGCTAAGTTTGATTTCTCTGTACTTGAGCAGGTTGTGTATAACGCCCGTGTTATGGATATCCGTGACATCGAGAAAGAAACTCAACAGCAAGCTCCGGAAGTGGAGTTGGTGGATGCGGTACAGGAGCATGCGATCGTTCTGGATATCAGAAGCCCGGACGAAGAAGATGAAAAACCGCTAGAGATTGAAAATGTGGAAGTGAAACACCTTCCTTTCTATAAGCTAGCGACTAAGTTTGGTGATCTGGACCAATCAAAGACATATCTACTCTATTGCGAACGTGGCGTGATGAGTCGTTTGCAAGCCTTATACCTAAAAGAGCAGGGATTCGAGAACGTAAAAGTTTACAGACCTTAACTGTTCAGAGGTTACAGGAAGGACTTTGTCCTTCAGGTAATGAGTAACAAGCAAAAAACGCGAGATGAGAGTCTCGCGTTTTTTAATACTATTTGTGCAACCTGTAGCCTAATTTCAGATAAAAAAAAGCACTGCCAATTGGCAGTGCATAAAAATTTTTTGACAGACAGGTCAAATAATACAGGAAGTATAAGTCGAGTATTTAAGGTGTAAACACTCCACTTGTGGTAGAAATCTACCCAACTCGAAATCGAGTTTGCAAACACAACATCGCAACAAAAAGCCGATAGATTCAGAGGAATCATGCCGTTCGGACTATCGTTGCGGGATGAAATATAGAATTTATCTAGCATAACTACAATCGACAATTTATAATGTTTCGCATAAAAAAACTAATGCTTAAGTATCCATTATGTCCAGACGTTTACCACCCCTAAATTCCCTTAGAGTTTTCGAGGCTGCAGCACGCCATCTAAGCTTTACAAGAGCTGCAGAAGAATTATTTGTGACCCAGGCTGCAGTAAGCCACCAGGTAAAATCACTTGAAGAATATTTGGGAATAAAGCTGTTCCGACGCCGAAATCGTTCTCTATTGCTTACTGAAGAAGGTCAAAGTTACTTTCTTGATATAAAAGATATCTTCTCGTCTATTGCTGACGCGACAGATAAAGTGCTGGAGCGTAGCGAGAAAGGTGCGTTAACCATTAGCCTGCCACCTAGTTTCGCGATTCAGTGGCTGGTACCAAGATTGGCTGACTTTAATCAGCAGGAACCAGACATAGACGTAAGGATCAAAGCGGTTGATATGGATGAAGGATCTTTAACTGATGATGTGGATGTCGCAATTTATTACGGCCGAGGAAACTGGCCTGGTCTGAAATCTGATAAGCTTTATCAAGAATACCTTGTTCCGCTTTGTTCGCCGCAGGTTTTACTTGGAAATAAGCCTCTTGAAGCTTTGACAGACCTTAAGCACCACACCCTATTGCATGACACTTCCAGAAAGGACTGGAAGCAATTTGTTAAGCAACAGGAGTTGATGGAAATAAATGTGAATCATGGGCCTATATTCAGTCACTCAACCATGGTGCTTCAGGCAGCGGTGCATGGACAGGGAGTGGCATTGGGAAACAATGTGTTAGCTCAACCGGAAATAGATGCAGGTCGCCTGGTTGCCCCTTTTGACGAAGTGCTTGTTAGTCGAAACGCTTTTTACGTTGTGTGCCATGATAAAAACGCCGACAGTGGCAGGGTTGCAAAATTCCGTGACTGGATGCTTGCCAAGGCAGCAAGTGAACAGGAGGTGCTTTTTGATGAAGTCTAATTACTTGCTTGCTATAGGTGCTTTTTCAGGATTGATCTGTGTTGCACTGGGAGCATTTGGTGCTCATGGATTGAGGAGTGTTCTCAGCAATTACCAGCTAGGTGTCTACAACACCGGTGTTCAATATCAGGCCTGGCATACACTAGCGCTAATAGTAAGCGCTGCCCTAATGAGAACGGAAGTGAGCAACCAGGCAAAAAAAGGACTTTTCATCTCTGCGATTTGCTTTATTATCGGCATCCTTTGTTTCAGTGGAAGCTTGTACGCACTGGCACTGACCGGAATTAAATGGTTTGGCCCTATCACTCCTTTTGGCGGGCTGATGTTTATGGTTGGTTGGGGCATGATGGCCTATTCCGCTCTGAAAATAGACGCGAGGTAAATTAGTGAAACAGTTAATGCTTTATTGCCGCTCTGGATTTGAAAAAGAGTGTGCTGGCGAGATTCAGGACAAGGCTACCAATCTAGAGGTTTATGGTTTTCCTCGCCTAAAGAAGAATACTGGATTCGTACTGTTTGAGTGCTATCAGGAAGGGGATGCAGAGAAATTAGTTAAAGAACTGGACTTTAATGCGCTGATTTTTGCTCGTCAGATGTTTGCAGTTGCCGCCGAGTTTGAAGAACTACCGGCTGACGATCGTATTTCCCCTATTCTTGATGAGTTGGCTGAAATTGAAGCACTTCCTCGTTGTGGTGATATTCGTATTGAAACACCAGATACCAACGAAGCGAAAGAGCTGCTTAAGTTTTGTCGTAAGTTTACCGTGCCATTGCGCCAGGCGCTTAGAGGTAAAGGGATACTGTTTAATAAAGACAACCCTAAAAAGCCTGTATTGCATGTCTGTTTTACTGAGCCGGGTCATTGTTATATTGGTCATTCGTACACAGGCAATAACTCACAGTTCTTTATGGGAATCCCGCGATTGAAGTTTCCTGCAGATGCGCCAAGCCGCTCAACATTAAAGCTGGAAGAGGCGTTTCATGTGTTTATTCCGAAGGATGAATGGGATGAACGCTTAGCATCCGGCATGTGGGCAGTGGATCTAGGTGCATGTCCTGGAGGGTGGACATATCAACTTGTGAAGCGCTCTATGTTTGTCCATTCTGTGGATAATGGAATGATGGCCGACAGCCTTATGGAGACAGGACAGGTTAAGCACCATACTGAAGATGGTTTTAAGTTTGAGCCCGCTAAGAAAAATGTCACCTGGCTGGTATGTGACATGATTGAAAAGCCATCGCGCGTAGCGCAACTGATGGGTGAATGGATTATCAGTGGTTGGGCAAAAGAAGCGATATTTAACCTCAAATTACCAATGAAAGGTCGTTATGACGAGGTACTGGAAGATATCGAAAACCTGAAACTCTTCCTGATTGAAAATGGTGTTAAGTTTAAGCTACAAGCTAAGCATCTATACCATGACAGGGAAGAGATAACAGTACACGTTCAGTGTTTATCGAATATATCGCCAAGGTAATCTAGGTTACAGGTTACAGGTTACAGGTTACAGGTTACAGTGATATCAACCTGCAACCTGTAGGACAACGTCCGTCCCGTTACCTTTACCCTTTGTAACGGATATCCTGCAAATTAAATCCAAGCTGAATATCCGTTTTTAGAGTGGATATTTGCTTGCACTTTCTTGCTAGCTCAATATGTTCGTCTAGTTTTTTACGGTACTTTTGCGGTAACTCGTCAGAGGCGAATGCATCTTCAATATTGCTAAACTGAGTTAATATCTCTTTTGCCGCTTTAGGGCCTACACCAGGTACTCCTGGAACATGGCTAGAACTTACCCCTGTTAAGCCCCAATAATCTGAAAGTTGTGATGGTTTTACACCAAATTCTGACTCGATAAATGGTGTATCGAGCCAACGATGCTGAAAATAGTCTCGGATTTGCAAAGTTGGAGCCAAAAGCTGGCAGTAACCTTTATCCGTAGAGATGATGGTTACCCGCTCCCCGTGAGAAGCCACTTTTACAGCCAGGGTCGCCACCAGATCATCCGCTTCATCACCTTCTGACAAGAGAGAGTCTATACCGAGTTCCCACCAGGCTTCCTGAATAGCGTCCAACCCTTCAGATAAAGGTTCTGGCATTGGCTTTCTATTTTCTTTATAAGAGGGGAGTATTTCTGCCCGCCAACCACGATCCTGTAAGTGATGATCAAAGACAGCAATAATATGCGTCGGATTAGATTCAGAGATGATTCTGTTTAATGTTCGCTTAGTGGTTTCGATGGTTCTGTTGATGTCAGATGGATCTGGCTGAGCAGAGTGAACCCGACGAATAAGGTTAAGCGCATCGATGATAACTAAGTGAATTGACATAGTGTTCCAAAAAATAAGGGCCTAAGCCCTTATTCTATAACACGTCATATAAAATTACAGCGTTCAGCTACCTGCAATTTTATAACATGGAATGTACTCCGAGCCGGGAAGCTTCATCCTTTGCTGAACAACAAAATCCTGAAGAAGCTTGTCCATTTTTTCCATTAACTCGGGGTCACCGTCGATGATGAAAGGGCCGTGTTTCTCAATTTCACGGATGCCTTCTGATTTAACATTACCCGCAACGATGCCAGAGAATGCTTTTCTAAGGTTAGATGCGAGTGATTCAACGGGCTGATCTAAATGTAAGTCGAGATTTGCCATACTTTCATGGGTAGGCTCAAACGGATACTGGAACTCTGGTGGTACTTTCAGAGACCAGTTGTAGCTATAAGCATCTTCAGTCTCTTTACGGTGCTCCTGTACATCTGGAATACCTTCTTTAATGATTTGCGCAGCTTTTGCAGGATCTCCAACAACAATGGTGTAGTGTTTTTGTGCCTGTTTACCCAGCGTAGCACCAATAAACTCATCGATAGAGCGGAAGTAGGCTTCACTCTCTTTTGGTCCGGTTAATACAATCGGCATTGGCTGATTGTGATTATCCGGGTGCATCATCACGCCAAGAATATAGAGCAGCTCTTCCGCAGTTCCTGGCCCGCCAGGGAAGATTACAATGCCATGAGCCATCCGGACGAAAGCTTCCAGCCTTTTCTCTATGTCAGGCATGATGATAAGTTCATTCACGATAGGGTTTGGCGGCTCTGCTGCGATAATGGAAGGCTCTGTTAAGCCAATATATCTTTGCTCTTCGAATCTTTGCTTAGCGTGACCGATAGCTGCGCCTTTCATCGGGCCTTCCATTGCACCAGGGCCACAGCCAGTACAAATATTTAGTTCTCTTAGCCCGAGCTCATGACCTACTTCACGAGTGTACTGATACTCAACCGGGTTGATGGAGTGCCCTCCCAACAAACCACGAGGTTTGGCTCCAGACCTGGGTGTAAAGCCCCGGCATTACGGAGTATTGCAAACACTAGATTGGTTATATGTACCGGATCACTTTGATTGTCCTGATGCATCTGGGCGACATGCATATTTACATAGACAATATCCCGCAATACCGAAAACAGATGTTCCTGAATCCCTTTAATGATCGTACCGTCAACAAAGGCTTCGGCAGGAGGATTGTGTAGCTCCAGTTTAATACCGCGTTCGCGGCTAACAACATCAACATCAAAGTCGAGGTGTTTGTCGAGCAATTCCTGGGAATTATCCGTGTGACTTCCGGAGTTTAGTACTGCAAGGGTGCAGTTGCGGTAGAGTTGGTAAAGATCGCTGGTAGCTTCTTTTTTTAGGCGCTGTACTTCTAATTGAGATAGCAGATCCATACTACCGGCGGGACTGATATGAGTAATCATGTTTCCCCCCTGAGGATTCTAATTATTATTAATTACATGTCTGTTTAGAGACATACCTTTAACAATATACTTATTTGACGCTAAGTCCAATTAATTTAAGGTATTTAAGGGAAGGAGGTTGAATATTCGGAGCGGAGAAGCGTATGGTTATTTGGTTATAACCTGATTATTGCCTTTCTTTTTTACTTCTTTAAGGGCGTGATTTAGCCTGTCCAGAACCATTTCAGGTGTGTCTGAATCTCTTAGTTCAGTGGTAGCAATCGATGCAGTAATAGTAATGTTCTGCTCTCTGAACTTAAACGGTAGTTTGCTAATTTGAATCTGCAGGCGTTGGCAAAGGTCCTGGATACCTTTCGCACTATTACCCGGCAGCATGACAATAAACTCCTCACCAGAGAAGCGCGCGATAGTATCCGTATCTCGAAGTTCCTTCATGATAGTTCTGGCGATTATCTTCAGTGCTTTGTCACCAGCAGCATAGCCGAAGCTATCATTCAAAGATTTGAAGCTATCAATATCTAACAACAAAATATGCAAAGGTTGTTGAGAGCGAATCCACTTGTGATATTCGACTTCGAGCTTTTCAATAAACGCAGTGCGATTATAAGTATTGGTTAGAGGGTCTTGCTTGAGTCGCTCTGCCTGATCATCTAGTCGGCGCTTGTGACTTTTTGTTAGCTCTTGTAGACTATCAAGTTGCCTTTGATTATGAACCATTCTTTCCAGTAGGATTTTCTCTCTTTGTTCATTATGCTGAAGTCGTTCAGTCAGCATATTGATCTGCTCTAACAAAGGATTAATCGCTGTTTTTGCAGACTCTAGCTCTGTGGCTTGGTTCAGAACAGCCTGAGATTCGGTTGAGAGTGTATGCAACTCATTTGCCATTTGTGAGCGATGTTCGGAATAAGATTCGCCTTGTTCTATATTTTTTGTATTTGAACTAATAATCTGAGTAAGAGCCCCGGACACCTGACCTATAAACTGCTCTGAGGTTTTTCTCTCGTATTGAGTGCCTTCTATAACAAGCTTTAAAACTTGTAAAGTTAGCTCAAGAAGGGTTTCAGCATTGGTGCCATCTAACAGCTTGATGCGTATGTCGGTAAGCAAATACCCAGAATCACTATCAAAATCTAATTCTGTGATAAGAGTCTGTAGTTCTTCAGATAGCTTATATAGTAATTCGCTTTTTAAAGAAGGCTCTTGAGGCGGATTGTGTCTGGAGTTCGACGTGATTATTTTAATGGCACTCTCATAAATGGCGAGTAGTCGAACAGCCTGATCTAACTGATTAGAGTTTTTTGTTGATGGAAAACTTAATAAATTTCTTAGGTCTCGTTTTAACTGGGCGGGTAGGCCCGGGATTCTTTGTAGTGTTTCACCACTATGTTTTATCCGCTCGTCTAAATGACTTTTTTGTTTTTCCATCTTACGTGTATTTTTACTTAAGGCGCGCTCAAGTATAGCAAGTTTTGGAATCAACTTGCTGATATCCTGCTGCTGCTCAAGTGATTTTTGAAGCGATACCACTTCATTATCGAGATTTTCGTCATATCCGAGACAGGCATCTCCGAGTTTATTGATAACCCGTTTAAGGATTTTGACTTCTCTGGACATCTTAAGCGACGCGTCTCTTTGAGTGAGACGCGCTGCTTCTAATTTCGTTTTAAGGTTGTCTAACTGTTTCAAAATTGTAGACGAACCGTTAACATCCAGTTCACTCATAAATTAAAGCGAAAAAACTCTATATAAGACCGATCCATTCGATAATAACAAAAAAAATAATTACTGCATTTAAAATTATTAATAACTGCTGATAATTTAATCAGTCGTATCAAAATTTATGATTCCGTCCTCAATTTTTTGGGAGGAATGAATCTTAATCAAGCCTTTAGATAGGGCGGATTTACATGCGCTTCTTATATCATCTCCAGCAAAGCTTGCAGCAGGTGCATTTTCAATCGCTTTTAAGTTTACCCAATGGCTTTCACCTGACTCCAGGCTTAATTTTCGGGCTATCCCTAATGCCATTAGTAATATATCTATTAACTCTTTATCATTAATAGCCGTGTAGGCCCTTGGCAAAAACGGATAATCCGCGATACCTGCCCGTACTATTTTTTCTAAGCTTCCTTCAGGCTGAAAATTCTGTATCCATTGATTGATGGTTTCGAACAACTCTTTCTCTGTTTGATCAGGGTTAGTATTCGGTGTTACATACAGAAACATGGCATCCGAAAAGTGATAAAGCCTTGCCGGACTGACGATTTTTTCTTTAATGTATTGACCAAAGAGAGCTTCGAGCTCTAATCCAGCTTTGTAGCCACTCTTTAAGTATCCAGCCCTTAAAAACGGAAGATCGATCATGACAAATCTTAACTTGTCATGAAGTGGTTCGTGAATGAGTTCTCCGGTTTGCCATTGTTCAAAGTTAGCGCTGCTCTGCTCCAGAGATGAAGGTAGCTTTACGTTCAGCAAGCGCAAGTTGCGTAATCCTGATCTTGGATGCGTATAGTGATCCGTATAAAGCTCAGCCAACTGTTTTTTCAATACTTTTACTGACATTCCACGGCGAATGAATAAGATCACTAATATAGATGATAAAATAAACAAGATAATGGCAGACGATTGAAAACGAGCCCTTTCTTGTGAACTCTCAATTATTTTTGCTTCCTGATTTTTATAATGAATCGATTTCTCGATAAATTCTCTTTGTTGAGTAAAATCATCTTCACTTATTTCTAACCAAAGGTTCTGCTTAGATTTGGTAAGTCTGTTGTAATTATGTAAATAGTAATAGGCGTCTTTAAAATTACCTTGTTTCTCTAGTAACTGTGCAAGAAGACCATTGGCTTGTGTTTGAATGCCACTATTACTTAATTTCTTACCTATTTCCAGAGCTTGTTTTGCTTGAACCACACCCTTACTCTCTTCTCCCAGGTGGCTATTTAGCTCCGCCTGTATCAAGAGAGATTGTGCTTTTAGGGAGTCGAAATTGGTATATGATAAAAAGGATTCAGCTTTATCGATATACTGCTCAGTTAAAGGAAAGTTATATAGCTGCAAGTAGGTTCGGGCCAAATCGAGACGTGTTTCTATAATATCTTCCAGATTATTTTGAATCGATTCTCCATCAAGTACATTGAAGTATTGCACCAGAGCAAGGTTGAAGCGGCTTTGCTGATAATAGATATCGGCCATTTCCTTCAGAATATTGGTGAGTATCACTGAATGTCCGTAGCTATCATAAAAATCAGCAGCTTGAGACAAGTGGTCTAATGCTTTATCCAGAATTTCCCGTTCTGAATATAGTTCTGCTAGCAGAAGGTTTGTTTTTGCAAGTAACAGCGGAGAGCCCTTTTCCACAGCAGACCAGTAGGCATCAAGTAGGTTATATAGTGCTTTGTTGTACCTTTTGTACTTGAGGTTATGTTTGCCTATCAGTAGGTCGTATTCAATGGTAAGCAACGGATTATCTATGGTACTGAGCAAATCCCCTGCTTTTTCGAAATAGATATCTGACGATTCTATCAAAGCAGAGTCGGATGCTACTTCTGCTTTAAGCAATACAAGATCATATTCAAGGCGGTTTAGAGCTAACTTGTCGAGCTTTGCTGCTGCAAGATCTTTTTCAATTTCATTGATAAGAGGCTGAACTTTTTCGTTATCTTCATAAAGTTTCCAAAGGATGTGCGCTTTATGTGTTTTTATTTTAATAGAAGGCTTTATCAGGTTTGCCGAGTAAGCAATTGATTCCGCTTCTTCTACATTAATAAGGGCTTTGAGCGGATCGTCCAGAGCCAGTTCAGCGTGAGATATAATTAGTAGAGCTTCTATAGTTGACTCGGGAGTCCGGATATCTTTGTTGGTATCTTCACGAGTCAGTGCACCTGAGCTTTTTGAGCCCCCAGCAGTAACGAGTTTTCGTTTATTGAGGTAGTCTTTTGCAACTGCACGTGCCTGTGAAGGAGTAACGTCAGTAAGCTTCCTTGCTTCTTCCAATACAGGCGAACTACTTTCAGCCATGGTATTAAAGCTAAAAGCAGCGGTGATAAGAATCAAAATTCCTGAAAGGAGTCGATACCACATAACATCCCTTGTTATTGACGAGCTAATCGGTAATTGTGTTTAGGTTTATCGGCTGAGGAGGAGCGATATGGATTTATATCTAACCCGCCTCTTCGAGTATATCTCGCCAGAACTGATAGTTCTGAAGGGTTGCAGTAACGTGTAATATCAACAAAGATTCGTTCTACACATTGCTCATGGAATTCATTATGTTCACGGAATGAAACCAGATAGCGCAGCAGAGCCTCTCGATCAATCTTGTTTCCTGTGTAACTAATTTCAACGCTTCCCCAGTCGGGTTGGTTGGTAATCAAACAGTTTGATTTGAGCAGGTTACTATGAAGAACTTCTGTAACTTGTTCTCCTTTAGCTGAGCCTTCTAAAAGTTCGGCATTGAAATCGTAGTCGGTAATTTCGATTTCCTGATAGTCGATGCACTCACCGTCCAACTCTACAATAGGCTGGTTTGTATATCGAGATACAGGATAGACGTTTACAGTAACAGTTTCTTCGGCGCATTGGCTTAAGTCTTTTTCAAGCGTACGTTGTACCTCATTCCAGCTTTCAAATTTAGTCTGATTAAAACTGTTCAGATAAAGTTTAAACGACTTTGATTCGATTAATTTTTTGCTCGTTGCCGGAATAAAGACTTCACCGACTGCAACCTGAGGTAAACCGTTCATGTTTAGCCATGAGAGTTCATAAAGGGTCCAGATATCACAACCTTTAAATGGCAGCTCATCAGTCAAAGATAGATCCTCCCGGTTAAGGCTTCTTGGAACCGGCTGCAGCAGTGCTGCGTCATACTGATTTCTGTACTCTGTTTTTTGACCAAGGGTCAGACCCGCAAGCTCTTTTGCGTTAGAATATTTGCTCATGCTTAATTTGAACTCTTTTTTAACCAGTGGATAAGTTTACTTAAACACTCATTCGCTGTCATTAGGAACAAATATGTCTCAATCGATAGATGATAAATTGTATGCATTTTCCACTCGATACAAGCAATGCTGGGAAGATAAATTCGGTACGTTACCCAAAAGTGACGATTTGGTTGGTATTGCTTCGCCTTGCATCGTAAGTACAGAAGAGGATGTTGTATTTTGGCAACCTGTAAAAGAGAGCAGGAAGCAAGCTTCGAAAACCTGGAGAATGGTATTGAGTTGACGCTTCATGAAGATATCAAAAAGTTTTATGGCAGCCAGTACAGTGCAGATATGCAGGCAACCTGGCAGGGGAACGAACTGACACTTCTTCAGGTATGGAGTGATGAGGATTTTGTTCGTTTGCAAGAAAACATTATCGGCCACCTGGTGACACAAAAGCGTTTAAAACTGAAACCAACGGTTTTTATCGGAGCAACAGACGCTGACCTTGATGTTATCTCAGTTTGTAATCTTACGGGGAATGTTATTTTCGAAAGGTTAGGAACTAAGAAACGTGATGTTCTAGCGGAAAGTCTTGATGAGTTTCTACAGCAGTTAACACCAGAAGTGTAGGACATTGAGATGTACGTATTAGAACTTCAGTTTGATTGCTTCGATAACACAACCGTTTCTGCTGTTGACCGGGCGATCAACGGTTTGATGGAAGCTCTGCGTTATAACGGTCAGGTTTTAGGAAGAGAGTTTCCTATAACGATGGGGGAGGGGACGTTCACAGTTCGCGTTGTGTGCCCCGAAGCAGAAAGTCTTCATCCGGACAATCACTCCGACTACGTGAAATATTGTATCGATGAGCTTTCCACTGCCGCTTTACTAGCGCCAAAAGTTCGGTTGTTGGGTAGAGACTTAAATTCGGAACAGGCTGCGGAAGAGGAGTCACCGAGCTGGCAAGTACTTTATACCACCTATGTCCATACCTGCTCACCTTTGCGAAGTGGAGAGACGCTTCTGCCTATTCCGCTCTATCGAAATGGCCCAACATTAAATGGTGATCATAAGTCGGTGATCAAATGGCAGACTGAGTGGCAGGCTTGCGACGAGTTGCAAATGGCTGGTGGATGTAAGGCTGAACATGCTGCGTTGAAAGAAATCACCAGTGTAGATAGTGATTTGTTCAGAAGAGGTTGGGACATACGCGGTAGGATTGAATATATCACCAGGATACCGACATACTATTATCAGTACCGAGTTGGTGGCACGAGTCTACAGGATGAACGTGACAGGAAGTGCCCGAAATGTGGTGGTGAGTGGCTGCTTGATGAACCACTCCATGATATTTTTTACTTCAAATGTGATAGTTGCCGGATAGTTTCCAATATATCCTGGGATCACCTGAAGTAGCCCCTCTCAAATCTATCGGGCTTTGGCGAGAATTCTGTCTAAATGGTTGGCAAATTCTCGCCTTTCGGTTTGCGATAATGCTGCTGGACCACCCGTCTGTACACCGCTAGCACGCATTGTATCCATAAAATCACGAATATTAAGGCGTGCCTTTATTGTTTCTCGCGTATAAAGTTCACCACGAGGGCTAAGCGCTAGCGCGCCTTTTGTTATGACTTCATCTGCAAGAGGGATATCGGAGGTAATAATCAAATCGCTGGATTCTGTTCGCTTTACAATTTCGTTATCAGCAATATCAAACCCAGATTCTACCTGTAGTGTATGAATGTTTGCCCGTGCAGGAACAGGAATACGGTGATTAGCTACGAAAGTGCACTCTATTCCCGTTCGTTCTGCTGCCCGAAACAGTGTTTCCCTGATGACTTTTGGGCAGGCATCGGCGTCAACCCAGATTTTCATTGTTTGGCCTCTAGTGCTTCTATTCTGCTCAGTAATTGTTGAACCTGAACTTCCAGTTCTTCAATGCGCTGCTCTGACGTTTTATCTGTTTTGGCTGCAACCTCAATTTTTGGTATCCGGCTGCTGTTCTTCCAGCTTTTTATGGCTGCAATAATGGCTGGCATAGGTACTGGTGTCGTTAGTCGGGCTTTTACCAACGCTACTGTTGGTTGCTTGTTCTGATTTGCAAGCTCTTGAAGAACTTTTTCTATTTCTGAAGATACGTTTTGAGTTTCCATTAATCTGCAGTTCGGCTGGTTTTTTTAGAATACTACACCAATTCTCAAGAGCCGTCTTAATTGCATTCTTCGTGGCCAATTATTCACTGATAGTATTTTTGGGACGACCTCACAAAATGTTACTGAGTGTTAACATAGTAAAATAGAGAATCATGATTCTCTCTGTAAGAGATCTCTCACACATAGTGTAAGAAAATGCTATTCATTAGTAAGCTGTTAAACCATAAATCCACTTTAACCTTATGATTTATATAAGACTGGTTGATAATCGAACTATTTGAATAAGAAAAAAGCTCCATTATTTCTGTTGTTCTGAATCGTCGTTGGCGTAATCTGTTCCTTGTCGACAGGGAGTTGGCAAAGGATTTAGGAATAACCATGGATTTGGTTATCTTCAGGAAGAAGGTTGGATTATCAGGATGATAATCGCAAGGAGCGCAAGGACATTGCAGGATGCAATAGTTAGCAGGAAGTTAACTGCATGGAATCGCGATGGACACCTTAAAGGATAAGGTTTAGGGACAACATCAGGATGATGTAAGGGACACCGCTCAAGGAACAAGTGATGTGAGCTGACGAGGATGGTCGGCAAGTTAGGATGACCTAGGACACCGCTAGGAAGGCGACGCAGGAATAAGCTGAATGAATCAGCACTATTATGGATGATGCATGGAGCACATTTTTGTAGCCGGAATGCTGCGAGTAAGACTATAGCCCCGATACTTAGGTATCGGGGCTTTTCTTGTATTGTACTAGTAGTTAAATCCAATTGGATATGATTCCACAAACCGCTCAAGACATCCTTGTTCGCTTAAACTAGGGCATCCATGCCCTAGTATGTTTGTTCCACCATAACCAATCGGATATCTTTGACCTGTTAAGCGCTCGGCTTGTTAGTGAAGAGTGTGACGTTCTGAATCCATCCGGTGTGGCGGAATCTGAAAGTGTACAGGCCTGAAACCCTGCATAATTAGCTTACCCTGATACAGGTCATCACCGAGCGCGGAGAACTCGAACTGATAGACCGTATGCCAGCGCCACTTTTTATCAGCGCTTCTGAGCTTATGTGCGCCCAACGCGACGCTGACTAATTGAAGCTCCAGCTTTTCACATCGCCTTGTTATGGCTTGTTTCGCAAGTTCTGACTGTCTTCTCTGCTGCCAAAAAAGAAAGCAGCCAAAACTGAGTCCTAAAATAGCCAGCAGATCGCCAATCATTATCCGTTTGCTCCTGATTTGGTCGCTTGTTGTAAATTAACTAACGCTTGCGCCAACTCCTCAGAAGGTGCTCCGTGCAGAAGCGGAAGTAATATCATTCTTAACGATGGGATCATTACTAGGTCAGCAAACAACTGGTTGAATAGTGTTTGGTTGCGCGTTTGCGCGAGCCTTACAAGGAAAAGCTCTGCAGTATCGCTTGATTCCAATGCGCTCCAGGAACGGCCGGCAATGGCGATAAGCACTTCCTGGTGGCTCAATATAGGGCTGTTAAGAATCTGCTTTACTACATTACTAAGAACTTGTTTATCTGCGCCAGCCAGGGCTCTTACTAGCGCAGAAAGAAGGAACAGATCAGGGGTCTTATCTTGAATGATAGCCAACGCCATCTCTTCAATTCTTTTACCTAGCTTTTCTGGTAGAGCGACATGTTCCAGAGCGCCAAGTATCCCGTAAAGTGGTTCATTTGGTAAATGACGAATCGCTTTTCTGATTAGTACGCCGTTTTGCTCTTTATCCAGGCGGGTACAGATGTCGGTGATTCCCTGCAAGCCGACTGTCTGCCAGTTTTCCCAACCTAGATCTCCGGTAAAGTAGTGCTGAGCGTGTTCATAGTACTGGCTAGTTGGCATAGACAAAGATGTTCGTATTAGACTATGAAAAACAGCCAGTTTGTCTTCTTTAGGCTTAAATGTATATGGATTGTTCGCCAGTTTTTGCTCTGTCTCTTCATCAGGCTGTTTTGATAAACGCGCTCCCATCGCTTCGACAACGTATTTTATAAAGTTACCGACGTCAGATTGTTTTAGCAGTCCACGTTCATCTAGAGGGAATTTCAGGAACCAAATCCACGGCTGTTTCTGTTCATTCCAGTAGGCAACCGCTAGTTGAGCGTATCTTTGTAAAGGGTAAGGATAAGGCTGTTGCCCTAGCTCGACACTTGAGAATAGAGAGTTATCGATAGCCTGAATGCGGCGACCAAGGTCATATATTTTGTATTCGCATCCACTGTTGGTTAGTAGTTGGCTGAGTGTATTGCTGTTTTCCATTACTCGGGCTCGTCGGCTATTGTTTTAATGATACTGATATAGATGGTACTCTTAGCCGGAATTTCAAGGTAAAGCCTCAATCTATGGTAACAAATGACTAATATCGTCCGTCTTAAACAGTATTTTATTGACCTCGAGTATCTAATGCGAGAGCTAGATTTGTGGGATAAAGTCCAACCGTCTTCAAAAGCTCTGGGCAGCAGTGAGCCGTTCAGTGTCGATACGCTCCGCCCTGAACAGTGGTTGCAGTGGATCTTTATACCCAAAATGTTGGATCTTATTGAACATGAACAGCCAATGCCTTGTGGATTTGCAATCACGCCTTATTTTGAAGAATCCTGGAAAGGTCAATCAGATAAAGCAGAGGTTATTAAATTGCTAAGAGCGGTCGATGAGGTATGCAAGTAATGCTAGAAATAGTTTATCAGGATGAATACCTTGTGGCAGTGAACAAACCTGCAGGTATGCTTGTGCATCGTTCATGGCTCGACAAGCATGAAACTCAGTTTGTGATGCAAACGTTACGAGATCAGATTGGTCAGCATGTATTTCCTCTACATCGTTTAGATCGACCTACATCCGGTGTTTTGTTCTTTGCTCTTTCCAGCGAAGTTGCATCCAAAGTAATGCCAATGTTTGCCTATCATGAAATGCAAAAGACCTATCATGCAGTTGTTCGTGGTTGGATAGAAGAGGGAGATACGCTGGACTACCCTCTGAAAGAAGAACTGGACAAAATTGCAGACAAATTTGCGGATAAAGATAAAGAAGCAAAAGAGGCCGTTACCGTTTATAAGCCACTAGCAAAAGTGGAAGTGCCACACTCTACAGGCCGTTTTCCTACCAGCCGTTATAGCCTGATTGAGATGCAACCTAAAACTGGTCGTAAACATCAGCTTAGGCGTCATATGCACCATCTGAGCCACCCGATTATTGGTGATACAACGCATGGTGATGGGAAGCACAACCGGCTTTTCCGTGAGCACTATGATGCGCGCAGGTTACTGCTTCATGCATCCGAGCTGAAACTGATTCACCCATTTACCGGCAAAGAGTTAGTGATTAAAGCGACGTTTGATGATATCTGGAATCGGTTGTTTGACGAGTTTGAATGGGATAAGCCATAAACAAAAATCCCCTGATAGCTTATCAGGGGATTTATTTAATCAGCTAGGGTTAGTCCAGACGAGCAAGATCAGATTCGATTTCTTTAATCTTACTGGATACCACTTTTTCCAGATGCTGTAGATCATTAAGAATTTTCTTCTTCAGATCTTTTTCAGACACCACTTCTGGATTGGTAAGTAAGTTTAACTCATCAACAATCAAAGTAAGATTACGATTAATTTCGGTAATCTCTTTGTATTGATGCGTACCGCCATCAACCAAAACACTCTTAATCTGGCGTGGGTATTTAAACTTCACGCTTTTCGCGAACAACTCTCCTTTCTGCTTGCGAAAATAGATTTTTAACACATCCTTGTGAGCTTCCTGGCGAAGTGTATACCTTTCGATCTGAGTAGGATCGTGTATACCTAAACCCGTGAGGTGGGGATACATAAGCAACCTCTTTATCTAATTGTGTTAAAAAACTCTACAACTAGATATTAGCAGCCTGCTAATAAGGTACATAGCGGATAAATTCTACAATACTAAGGTTTGTGCGCCAGATCGCCATTTAAAATATATGCAAAGTGTTATCCACTGCTAAGGGGTTAGCTCAGCAACATTTTCTACTAGTAGCTTTCGTAGCTTGTCTTGCTCGTCATCGGTAAGCCTGCCACCGTTCGCAGACGTCAAAATAAATAAGTCTTCTGCTCTCTCTCCAAAGGTGGAAATCTTAGCTGCGTGTAGGTTGACACCCAACTCTGCAAAAGTAGAACCAACGGTTGCTAAAAGCCCCGGTGTATCTAGTGCAACAAACTCCATAAGTGTTCGTTTTTTAGTTTTGGTCGGTATGAAATCCAACGTAGTTCTGACGTTGAAGTGAACAAGATTTCTAGGCGTTCTTCTGACCCTGATTTTATCCAGTTTACTGTCAAATAATACTTTCTTGATTCCTTTAATGATCAGCTCATGTCTCTCTGCTTCGATAGGTAGTCCATTTTGATCGAGAACCATAAAGGTATCGAGAACATACCCATCTTTACTAGTCATAATCTGAGCGTCATAGATATTGAAATGTCTTCTGTCTAGCTCCGCTGCAACCATTGCAAAAAGGGCTGGCTGGTCTTTTGAGTATATAAATACTTCAGTGCCACCTCTGGTCGCTTTTTTGCTTAGTAGCACCAGTGTTTGGGTGGTGTCTTCCATATTTAATATATGGGTCCCATGCCAGGCGATCTGCTTATGCGTATGTCTTAAGAAATAATCTGCTTTAAAACGCTGCCATAGTAGTTCAATATCTCTCGCGGTGAAGCCTTGTTTCCTCAGAAGGGCCGAAGCGAGCTGTTGGTTGTGTCTTATTCTGTCCCTGACATCTACAGGGTTTTCCAAACCGCGTCTTAGTGCTCGCTGAGTCGAGTGATAGAGCTCGGTAAGTAAGGTTCTTTTCCAGCTGTTCCAAAGCTCTGGGTTGGTAGCGCAAATATCGGAAACAGTCAGACATACAAGGTACTCTAGATATTCCTCATCACGTACCTTTTTGGCAAACTCAGTGATCACTTCAGGGTCGTAAATATCTCGCCTTTGCGCAGTAACAGACATTAGCAGGTGATTTTGTACCAGCCATGACACAAGTTTGGCTTCTGGCTTAGACAACCCCATCTCAAGGCAGAAGTCATAAGCCTCTACAGCACCAATTTCGGAATGATCGCCACCACGTCCTTTGCCTATATCATGGAAAATTGCCGCGATGATCAGCAGCTCTTTCTTCTGAATTTTCGGGTATACCTCACAACAAATAGGATGCTTGTTGTGGTTTTCCGCAAAGCTGAAGGCGTGAATGTTTTTTAACAGCCTCATACTATGTTCATCCACTGTGTAAACGTGGAATAGGTCAAATTGCATCTGGCCAACGATATGGCTCCACTGCGGTAAGTAGGCTGCTAATACCCCTAACTTGTGCATTAGGCTAAATGCTCTATGAAGAGCGTTCGGGTGTCGGCATAACTCAAGAAACTTTTCTCGCGCTGCAGGTACATCGTGCAGGAATCTATTTAATCTGCGCCTTGCTGTTCTTAGTTGCCTCATAGTCGATGGAGCAACGCCCTCGATGCTAGAGTCATTTGCTATGTGCAGGAACATATCCAGAATTGTTTCAGGTCTAGCCTGAAATAGGGCTGGCTTTCGCGCTTCAATATGTGGTCCGCGACGTTGAAAGTCTTCACTGATAATTTCTGCGCTAAGTTCTTCGCCCTGATCCAGTATTGCCGTACTAAATAGTTTGATGAGCATTTTATTGAGCTCTGCAACTCTGCGCAGAGTCCGGTAGAACTCTTTCATCATCTTTTCAACGGGGATATTACCATCTCCGACAAAACCGAGTAACTCCGCCACATTAGCCTGATGGGCAAAGGTCAGACGGTTGTCGTAACGTCTGAGTTCGAGGTGAAGAGCAAAGCGAACTCGCCACAGAAAGTCCTGGCACTCTTGCAGCTCGCGGTACTCTCCGTCAGTTAAAAATCCATACTTGCTCATTTCTAAAAGAGATGTAGCACCGAAGTGACGACGAGCAATCCAGCCTAATGTATGAATATCCCTAAGACCGCCGGGCGTAGACTTAATATCAGGTTCAAGGTTATAAGTCGTGTCGTTGAATCGTGCGTGGCGAGATTTTTGTTCAGCGACTTTTGCTTCAAAGAAGTTTTCACTCGGCCAGAATGACTCTGACAGCACCTTGTTTTTAAGGCTGTAAAACGTTTGTTCGCTACCGGCTAAAAGTCTTGTTTCCTGCAAGTTTGTAGCAACGGTTAGATCTTCTTTTCCGATAGATGCGCATTCATCTACGGTTCTGACTGCATGACCCACTTCGAGCTTAAGGTCCCAAAGCAGAGTGATAAACTCACTGACTTTCTGCCCTACAGTTTCAGGAATATTCCCCGCGGAGAGTATCAGGATATCGATATCTGATAACGGGTGAAGCTCGCCTCTGCCATAGCCACCTACTGCAACCAGGCTGAGATCGTCAAACTGAGCAAAGTCGAAGAAGTGCCATAAACGTTGCAGGAGCTCATCCATATATTTCGAGCGTGAAAAGACGAGGTCATTTACGGGTAGATGATTCAGGAAATCCTGCTTTTGGCTTTCTGCCAGAATATCCAGCTGACTTTTGAGTTCGGAAGGAGTCAGTTGCGAGTCTTCAAAATTAAGTGGGCTTGTATACGACATTTAGTGCAGTCCATGCGTTCAGGCGCATTAGCGCCGATTAATCCTAGTGTTGAAATCAATCTACCAATAGTTTTAACAATTTAAAATAAAAAAAATCCCAGCGGCTAAGGCTGGGATTTTGAAATCGATGTATAGGCTTGGTTATTTGTTAACCATTATGCGTGGGATAGACTCTTCTTCGCGAAGCGTTAGTACTTCGCAACCCGTTTCTGTTACCAGGATAGTGTGTTCCCACTGAGCTGAGTTTTTACCGTCGCCAGTATAAACCGTCCAATCGTCTTCACTATCTACACTGCATCCAAACTTACCAGCGTTAATCATTGGTTCAATGGTGAAAATCATCCCAGGTTTAAGAATACGGCGGTCGTTGTTTTTGTAATGAACAACTTGAGGCTCTTCATGGAACTCAGCTCCAATACCGTGGCCGCAAAAATCTTTTACAATAGAGAATCGAGGTGTAATGCCCTTGATGTATTTCTGGATTGCTGTACCGATATCACCAACGGTTGCGCCAGGCTTAACCTTTTTCATCCCAACGTATAGAGACTCTTGAGCAACCATACATAGTCTGCGGTCTGCCGGAGAAACATCACCAACTAGGAACATCTTTGAAGTGTCGCCATGATAACCCTGAGGTCGGGAATCTAATGATGCATTCGAGTCGTTCGGAATAATCACCGTGATGTCGATATTAACAATATCACCATCTTTTAGAACCGCAGGTTTTAGCTTGCCAGTTGTACCCATCTGATCCTGCTCAGCGGGAATACCGTGACAGACGATATGGTTTACTGAGGTACAGATAGATTTAGGAAAACCGTGATAATCAAGAGGTGCAGGGTAGGCACCGTTATCATTAATGAACTTATGGCAAATCTGATCCAGCTCTTCCGTGGTGACGCCTGGTTTCACGAAAGGTTCGATCATTTCGAGAACTTCTGCCGCTAGCTTGCCAGCAAGGCGCATCTTCTCTATTTCTTGTTCATTTTTAATGGTAATCGTCATCTGTAATCTCTATGTATTGTGGTGCTTCTCTTAGTAAAGAGCTTTGTAATGGAAGGTATTCTACCAGCGACTTATCTAAGCGCAATTGAATTCCGTTATCATTTAGACCATAACCTATGTGTCAGCGAGTCACTTCAAGATAAAAATTCGGTCAGAAAAGAGGTTTTTTCTAGCTATAGACCACTTATTTGTGATATAAAGCGCGCCGAAGTCAGAATGGTTTTCTCCTCTTTTAAGAAGTTGGCGAGGTCGTTTTTACTTCAACTAAACAAATATCTTTAAATCACACACGTTTCGGCACATGTTCCGGGGTGCTTCTATAAGAGGTCGGAATCATGGGAGACGTGGAGGCCTAACCCCATAGAGGATTTTAAAATGGCAACTGTATCAATGCGCGATATGCTTAAAGCTGGTGTTCACTTCGGTCACCAGACTCGTTACTGGAACCCAAAAATGAAGCCATTCATCTTTGGTGCACGTAACAAGGTTCATATCATCAACCTAGAAAAAACTGTACCAATGTTCAACGAAGCACTAGGTGAGCTAGGCAAAGTTGGCGAGAAGAAAGGTAAAGTTCTTTTCGTAGGTACAAAACGCGCTGCATCTGAAGCTGTTAAAGAAGCTGCTATCGCTAGCGGTCAGTACTACGTTAACAACCGCTGGTTAGGCGGTATGCTAACAAACTACAAAACTGTTCGTCAGTCAATCAAGCGTCTGAAAGATCTTGAAGCTCAGTCTCAAGACGGTACTTTCGAGAAGCTAACTAAGAAAGAAGCTCTAATGCGTACTCGTGAAATGGAGAAGCTAGAGAAATCTCTTGGTGGTATCAAAGATATGGGCGGCCTACCAGACGCTCTATTCGTAATCGACGCTGATCACGAGCACATCGCGGTTAAAGAAGCTAACAACCTAGGTATCCCAGTTTACGCTGTAGTTGATACTAACTCTGACCCAGACGGTGTTGATTACATCATCCCTGGTAACGACGACGCAATCCGTGCTGTTCAGCTTTACCTAAACGCTGCTGCTCAAGCTGTTACTGAAGGTCGCAACCAAGACGTAGCTGCTGTTGCTGAAGAAGACGGTTTCGTAGAAGAAGCTGCTGAGTAATTAGCAATAGCGGACTCTGACGTCTCACTTAGTTTATGTGAAGCTAAGAGAAGGAAATCCATTTCCTGAAACACGGTTTAAACATAAACTAAGTTATAGTTAGCATCAGGGGCCAAAATAGAGGCCCCTGATTTTTATCTTATCCAGAACCAACTGAGGAATAGAGAATGGCTGTTACTGCTGCTCTAGTAAAAGAACTGCGCGACCGCACTGGCGCAGGCATGATGGAATGTAAAAAAGCGCTTGTTGAAACTAACGGCGACATCGAACTAGCAATTGAAAACATGCGCAAATCAGGTGCTGCTAAAGCTGCTAAGAAAGCAGGTAACGTAGCTGCTGAAGGTGCAATCATCATCAAAGAAGCTGACGGCGTTGCTGTACTTCTTGAAGTTAACTGTCAGACTGACTTCGTTGCTAAAGATGGTAACTTCACTGCATTTGCTGAGAAAGTTGCTGCTGAAGCTCTAGCTTCTAAAGCTTCTGTTGAAGAGCTAGTAGCTAAGTTCGAAGAAGAGCGTGTTGCTCTTGTTGCTAAAATCGGTGAAAACATCAACATCCGTCGCGTACAGTACGTTGAAGGTGCTGCACTAGCTACTTACCGTCACGGTGAGAAAATCGGTGTTGTTGTTGCTGGTGAAGGCGATGCAGAAACTCTTAAGCACGTTGCAATGCACGTTGCTGCTTCTCGTCCAGAGTACGTTAACCCAGAAGACGTACCAGCTGACGTAGTAGAAAAAGAGAAAGCTGTTCAGGTTGAGATTGCTATGAACGAAGGCAAGCCAGCTGAAATCGCAGAGAAAATGGTTATCGGCCGTATGAAGAAATTCACTGGCGAAATCTCTCTGACTGGTCAGGCTTTCGTAATGGAACCAAAGAAATCTGTTGGTGAAATTCTTAAAGAGCGTGGCGCTTCTGTTTCTACTTTCGTTCGCCTAGAAGTAGGTGAAGGTATTGAGAAGAAAGAAGAAATGAGCTTCGCTGAAGAAGTTGCAGCGGCTCAGAAGGGTTAATCCTTAGAGTTCTCGCTTTGAAAAGACCGTAGCTTATGAAGCTGCGGTTTTTTTTGAAAAATATTTGATTAAGTTACACAATTATTAGTTAGTAATTAATAGTTAGTGGTTAATACTGATGAATTGAAGTTAGGTTACAGGTTACAGATTATTGTTATAGGCTGAGACCTGTAGGACGAAGTCCGTTCTGTCACCTTTAACCCAAGATAGCTTTAATCCATCAATGTTAATCAAAACGTTTGGAAGGAACACTCCATGACAACAAATCCAAAACCTGCATATCAGCGTATTCTGCTAAAACTAAGTGGTGAGGCTCTTCAAGGTGAAGAGGGCTTCGGTATCGACCCTGCGGTTCTAGACCGTATGGCTCAGGAAGTTAAAGAACTGGTAGAACTAGGAGTTCAGGTAGGTCTTGTTATTGGTGGTGGTAACCTATTCCGTGGTGCTGGCCTTGCTGAAGCTGGTATGAACCGCGTGGTTGGCGATCACATGGGTATGCTAGCGACGGTTATGAACGGTCTGGCAATGCGTGATGCTCTTCATCGTGCGTACGTGAATGCTCGTGTGATGTCCGCTATTCCACTAAATGGTGTTTGTGATGATTACAACTGGGCCGATGCTATTTCTCAGCTTCGTCAGGGTCGAGTGGTAATCTTCTCGGCAGGTACTGGCAACCCATTCTTTACTACTGATTCTGCTGCTTGTTTGCGCGGAATTGAGATTGAAGCGGATGTTGTGCTTAAAGCTACAAAAGTAGATGGTGTATTTACTGCTGATCCAGTGGCAAACCCGGATGCAGAGCTGTATGATAAGCTATCTTATAGCGCTGTTCTTGAAAAAGAACTGAAAGTAATGGATCTAGCGGCATTTACATTGGCGAGAGACCACAAAATGCCTATCCGCGTATTCAATATGAATAAGCCAGGCGCATTACGTCGCGTGGTAATGGGTGAGGCCGAAGGTACTTTAATTTGCGAAAGTGCTGAATAACGGACTTGCCGAAAATTAAAAATTAAGGTGAAAACGTGATTGACGAAATCAAACAAGACGCTCAAGAGCGCATGGAAAAAAGCGTAGAAGCGCTAAAAAACAACCTGACAAAAATTCGCACAGGTCGTGCGCATCCAAGTCTGCTATCTGGTATCTCTGTTGAGTACTACGGTGCAGCGACTCCGCTTAATCAGGTTGCAAACGTTGTTGCAGAAGACGCGCGCACTCTGGCTATTACTGTGTTTGACAAAGAGCTTGCACCAAAAGTAGAAAAAGCGATCATGATGTCTGACCTTGGTCTAAACCCTATGTCAGCTGGTACTGTGATTCGTGTTCCTCTACCGCCACTAACAGAAGAACGTCGTAAGGATCTGGTTAAGATTGTACGCGGTGAAGCTGAGAATGGTCGTGTAGCTATTCGTAATATCCGCCGTGATGCTAACAGTGATCTAAAAGGACTTCTTAAAGAGAAAGAAATCTCTGAAGATGAAGATCGCAAAGCACAAGACGAGATTCAAAAAATCACTGATGCAGCAATCAAGAAAGTTGATGAAGCTTTAGCTGTAAAAGAAAAAGAGCTGATGGAAGTTTAATCAGACTCTACTACCTTTAATCACATAAAAACGCTGTACATGCAGTGCAGCGTTTTTTTTGTGTTATCATCCCCAACCTATCTACACCACTGAAATTCTTTATGTCTGAAACACAAGTAACACCTGAGTATTTTCCTAAACATATTGCCGTCATCATGGATGGTAATGGCCGTTGGGCTAAATCGAAAGGAAAGCCTCGCGTATTTGGACATCGAGCTGGAGCTAAAGCGGTAAGAAAAACCATTACTGCTGCGGCAAAACTAGGTATCAACGCTATTACACTATTTGCATTTAGTAGTGAGAACTGGAAGCGTCCGGCAGAAGAAGTAAACCTGCTAATGGACCTTTTTATTAGCGCGTTATCTAAAGAAGCCAAAAACTTACATAAAAATAATCTCCAGCTTAGGGTTATTGGTGATAAGTCAAAATTTAACGAACGTCTGCAAAGCAAAATTGCAGAGGCAGAGAAGCTAACTTCAAACAACACCGGTATGGTTGTGAACATCGCGGCTAACTATGGTGGTAAGTGGGATATCACTGAAGCGACAAGAACGATTGCTCGTAAAGTGAAACAAAATGAGATAGATCTGGATGATATCTCAGAGGGACTTATTGGTGACAACCTGACAATGTCAGATTTACCGGAAGTAGATCTGTTGATTCGTACCAGCGGTGAGTGCCGTATTAGCAACTTTATGCTTTGGCAACTTGCGTATGCTGAACTTTACTTTACACCCGAGTTCTGGCCAGATTTTGATGAGAACAGCCTGTCAGAGGCTGTGTCATGGTTTATTAATCGAGAGAGACGTTTTGGCTGTACTGGTGAGCAGATCAAAGCGCTGATAACAAGCTAGGGTAAATCACTTGAAACAACGAATCATTACCGCATTAATTCTTGCGCCTTTAGCGGTATTAGCTATTTTTGAATTATCATTTCCTTATTTTCTTCTCGTTCTAGCAGCGGTAACAGTCATTGGCTTTTGGGAGTGGGCGCAGTTTACTGGCAGCAAGTCCCGATACCTGGCTATGATTCCGACTCTTATCGCTTTTGCTGTCAGCTACATAGTGATTCCGTCCGATATTATGAGCATGAATATTGTTGCAACAGAGCACTTGTTTATGCTGGTGATTGCTACTATATGGTGGATCGTTGCCAGCGGCCTGGCTATCACCTACCCACGCTCTACAGTCACCTGGGAAGACTCTAAATTGTCGCGTCAGTTATTTGGTATGTTGACGCTTATTCCATTCTTTTGGAGTATTGTTCTGCTTCGTGCTCAGGATATCAGTGCCAACCCATATTACGGCGGTAAGTTGGTGCTTTTTGTCTGCCTGATAGTTTGGGCAGCAGATAGCGGTGCTTACTTTGCTGGTAAGTCATTTGGTAAACGAAAAATGGCGCCTAAGGTGAGCCCTAACAAAACCATTGAAGGTTTGCTAGGTGGCATTGTCACAGCATTTATTGTTGGCCTGGGTGCTAATCATTTCTTTGAGCTTTCCTTCTCCAGTACAGGAACAATGATGCTTATCATGGCTGTAACGGTTGTGATATCTGTTCTTGGAGATTTAGTTGAGAGTATGTTTAAGCGTGTTGCAGGAATAAAAGACAGTAGCAATATTATTCCCGGACATGGCGGCATGCTGGATAGGATCGACAGCTTAACAGCTGCATTTCCTGTTTTTACATTGCTTTATTTCACACTTTAGTGAGTTCAGGGAGTTTTCCTGAACTCACTTGAGTAATCTACTTATCCACTCATTGGCAGACACTAGAATATCAAATGCGTAAATTGACGATACTCGGAGCGACTGGATCTATAGGTACCAGTACTCTGAAGGTGGTAGCTGAGAACCCTGAACAATTTGAGATTACTGCTTTAGCTGCAGGAAGTAACGTTAAGCATATGGTCCAGCTTTGCCTGACCTGGCGTCCTAAGTACGCTGCTATGTTTGATTTGAAAGCTGCGAATGAGTTAAGAGCTGAGCTAAGAAACCTGAATCTGAACACTGAAGTTCTGGCTGGTGTGGAAGGCATGTGTCAGCTTGCTTCTCTGGACGAGGTTGACTCTGTGATGGCTGCCATCGTTGGTGCTGCCGGGTTGCTTCCTACTATGGCTGCGGTGAAAGCCGGAAAACGTGTGTTGCTTGCTAACAAAGAAGCTCTGGTAATGTCCGGTCAGCTTTTTATTGATGCGGTTCAAAAGTACGGTGCTGAGCTTCTTCCTGTTGATAGTGAACACAATGCTATTTTTCAATGTTTACCAGAATCGGTGCAAACTACGCTAGGCCATTGTCAGCTTGAATCTCATGGTATAGATAAAATCTTGCTGACAGGATCTGGCGGGCCTTTCCGTTATACAGATGTTAACGAGCTTCAAACGGTAACGCCTAAGCAGGCAATAGCACACCCTAACTGGTCTATGGGGCCTAAGATTTCCGTCGATTCAGCTACCATGATGAACAAGGGGTTGGAATATATCGAAGCTAAATGGCTGTTTAACTGCAATAAAGAACAGCTTCAGGTTATTGTTCATCCCCAGTCGGTTATTCACTCAATGGTGCAATACAAAGATGGTTCTGTTCTTGCCCAAATGGGTGAACCGGATATGTGTACGCCGATAGCTTTGACTATGTCTTACCCAGAGCGAATCTCCGCGGGTGTTAGTCACCTCGATTTCACTAAAGTTGGTGAGTTGTCTTTCATTCAGCCTGATTTTCAGCGTTACCCGTGCCTGAAGCTGGCTATCGAAGCTTGTTATCTTGGTCAACATGCGACAACCAGTTTGAACGCAGCAAACGAAATCGCTGTAGACGCCTTTTTGAATAAAGGTCTGAACTTTACTGATATCGCTGTTGTCAATGAACTGGTACTTAAAAAAGCGAGCTCAGGATTGAGTCAACTAGATGAACATTGCTTGGAAAGCTTGGTTGAGGTAGATAGAATGGCAAGACTACAGGCGGAAGAGATCGTTAGAGCGCGTTTATCATGACAGGTTTTTTATGGAATGCAGTCAGCTTCGTTGTTGCACTGGGTATCCTTGTAGCGGTACATGAGTTTGGGCATTTTTGGGTTGCAAGAAAATGCGGCGTTAGAGTCGAAAAATTTTCTATTGGCTTTGGACGGGCGATCTGGCGCAAAATCGGCAAAGATGGAACAGAATATACCATTTCAATGATCCCCTTAGGTGGGTTCGTGAAAATGCTGGATGGGCGCATTGATGACCTTTCGGAGAAGGATAAGCCTTTCGCTTTCGATCAAAAGCCGCTTTGGCAGAGAACATCCATCGTTGCAGCTGGCCCGATATTTAACTTTCTGTTTGCCATTTTTGCTTATTGGCTGATATTTCTTATTGGAGTGCCAGCGGTTAAACCTGTAATTGGGCAGGTAACACCTAACTCAATCGTTGCTCAGGCAGATATTAAACCGGGAATGGAGATTCTTTCTGTTGCGGGGCACCGAACCAGAGACTGGGAATCAGTCAATATGGGATTAGTAGGTCATATCGGTGATGAGCATATTACATTAACCGTTACTCCGGAAGGTGGAGTAGGGTTAGAAGAGCAGAAGATTCTGGATACACGTAATTGGGAGTTCGATCCGGAAACTGAATCTGTTATGGCGACTTTAGGTTTCCAGCCATACCGACCAGAAGTATTTAATGTTATCAGTCAGGTGACAGAAGGTGGAGCTGCACACAGTGCGGGTATGCAGGCCGGAGATAAGTTACTTGAGCTTGATGGCATTGAGATTACTGATTGGAGCCAGATTGTCGAAACAATACAGAGCTCACCGAACAAGCCAGTTAGCGTAAAAATTGAACGTTCAGGCGAAACGATGGAACTTATTCTGGTTCCCGAAGCCAAAATAGTTTCAGATAATCGAACAATAGGCTTCGCTGGTATTGCCCCGCAGGTGGGAGAGTGGCCAGAAGAGCATAAATTTGAACTGAAATACGGTGTCATAGAAGCGATTGGTAAGTCTGTTGAGAAAACAGGTCAGGTAATTGAACTGACATTTACTATGCTGAAAAAGCTGGTTGTAGGCCATGTTGGAATAGAGAACCTGAGTGGCCCCATCTCTATTGCCAAAGGTGCTGGAGCAACCGCTGATTATGGTCTGGTCTACTTTTTGGGCTTCCTGGCTCTGATCAGTGTTAACCTGGGAATCATAAATTTGATGCCGCTGCCTATATTAGATGGCGGACATTTGCTGTTTTATGCAATTGAGGCCATTATCCGTAAACCTGTTCCTGAGAAGGTTCAGGAAGTAGGATTCCGTATTGGCGGAGCAGTTATATTTTCGCTGATGGCAGTTGCAATTTTTAACGACTTTATGCGCCTGTAATATCAAATAGATATACAAGGTATTGTAGTAAGGAATAATCACAATAAGTATGGCTATTAAGCAAATACTGCTCACGTCTCTTATCGCGGTCAGCACGGCAGTGCAAAGTGCAGAAGAGTTTGTTGTTCAGGATATCAGAGTAGAAGGATTACAACGGGTAGCACTGGGTGCTGCTTTGTTAAAAATGCCGGTAAGAATTGGTGATACCCTCGATTCAAAAGGGGTATCGGATATCATAAATGCACTTTACGCTTCTGGTAACTATGAAGATATCAAAGTGCTACGTGATGGTGATGTGCTTGTCGTACAGGTTCTTGAAAGGCCGACCATTGCGAGTATTTCTTTCTCCGGTAACAAGGCGATAAAAGAGGAGCAGCTTCAACAGAACCTCGAAGCTTCTGGTATTCGTGTCGGTGAAGCTCTGGATCGAACCACTCTGAGTCAGATAGAAAAAGGCCTAGAAGACTTCTACTACAGTGTCGGTAAATATAATGCATCGGTGCAGGCTGTAGTTACTCCATTGCCACGTAACCGCTCTGATTTGAAGTTTGTGTTTACTGAAGGTGTATCCGCAAAAATCGAGCAGATTAACTTCATTGGTAACGAAGTTTTTGACGACGATGAGCTGCTATCTCGTTTTAACCTGAACGTAGATGTATCCTGGTGGAACTTCTTAGCTGATGATAAGTATCAGAAGCAGGTATTGGCTGCTGATATTGAAGCTTTAAAATCTTATTACTTAAACCAGGGTTATCTGAAGTTTAAAGTGGATTCCACTCAGGTTGCGATATCTCCAGACAAGAAAGGTGTGTACATCACACTGGATCTTGATGAAGGTAAGCCATATACCGTGAAGGATGTAGACTTTAAAGGCGAGTTAATAGGCAAAAAAGCAGTTTTTGAAGGCATGGTTCCTTTCGAGGCCGGCGATACCTATAACGGCGCACTTGTTACCAGCCTTGAAGAAGATATAAAGCGTGAACTAGGTGAAGCAGGTTATGCCTATCCAAATGTTACTACCGTTCCTGAGTTCGATGATGAAAAACAGGAAGTGGTACTTAATATTCACGTAGAAGCTGGAAATCGTATCTATGTAAGAGATATTCGTTTCACAGGCAACACCATTACCAAAGATGAAGTGCTTCGTCGTGAAATGCGCCAGATGGAAGGTAGTTGGTTAAACTCCAAATCGATTGAAACCGGTAAAACTCGTCTAAATCGTTTAGGGTTCTTCGAACAGGTCAACGTTCAGACCGTTCGTGTTCCAGGTACCGATGATCAGGTAGACCTTGTGTATAGTGTGACAGAAGCTAACTCAGGTAGTATCAACTTTGGCATCGGATATGGTACGGAGTCTGGCGTTAGTTTCCAGGTTGGTCTTCAGCAGGATAACTTTGCTGGCTCTGGTGATCGGGTTGGTATCAGCGCCATGATGAACGACTACCAAAAGAACATTAGCCTGGAGTATCGCGATCCATACTGGAACCTTGATGGTGTGAGTATGGGAGGCAAGGTTTTCTACAACCAGTTTGAAGCTTCTGAAGCCGGTATTGTTGACTATACCAACGAAAGTTATGGTGCCAAGTTGACCTGGGGTTTCCCTTTTGATGAGTTGAACTTCTTCGAAATTGGCATTGGTTATACCAACAATAAAATCTCTAATCTTGATTCCTATGTTCAGATAGAGAAGTTCCTGGAAAGTCAGGCATCCAATATTACTGGAGATGGTGACCTGCACGTTAATGACTTTGACGTTACATTGAGTTGGACCCGTAATAACCTGAACCGTGGTTACTTCCCTACAGCGGGTAACTATCAGAAAGCCTATTACACAATGACTACGCCAGGTTCAGACGTACCATACTTTAAGACGCAGTATGATGTCAGACAGTATTTCCCTCTGACCAAAAAGCATGAGTTTACGGTTCTTCTTAGAGGCCGTTTAGGCTATGGTAATGGCTATGGCCAGACTGATGGCAATGATAACCTCTTCCCGTTCTATGAGAACTTCTTCGCTGGTGGTTTCACAACCTTGCGAGGCTTTAGTTCTAACAGTGCGGGCCCTAAAGCGGTATACAACGAATCAGCATCCAATAACCCAAATTACATCGTCACTGATGATTCAGTTGGTGGTAATGCTATTGCGTTAGCTAGTGTTGAGCTTATCGTTCCTACTCCATTTGCTTCGGAAGAAACCCAGAACCAGATTCGAACCAGTATTTTTTATGATATGGCTAGTGTGTGGGATACAGAGTTTGATTACTTATCAGACGATAATGTTGCCTATGGTAACAAGTATTACTACGACTACTCAGACCCGACAAATTATCGCTCATCATATGGTGCAGCGTTGCAATGGATGTCTCCAATGGGACCATTAGTATTCTCTGTTGCTAAACCAATTAAGAAGTATGAGGGTGATGACGAAGAATTCTTCACCTTTACTATCGGCAGAACCTTCTAAAAGGAAACTATTTTGAAAAAAGTAATTAAAGCGGCTGGTATTAGCCTTGTAGTACTTACCTCTTCTGTCTTTGCGAACGCGGCAGAAGCGGCTCAGAAAATTGGCTATATCTCAACTGGTTATGTTGTACAAAACATGCCGCAGAGAGAAGCCATTATTACTAAACTTCAGGAAGAGCTTAAAGATGATCGTGCGGAGCTGGATAAGCTGGGTGCATCGATTCAAACTAAGCAGCAAAAAATTGAGCGTGATGGTTCACTACTTGGTGACGATGGTGTTCAGAAGCTTAGAATTGAAATAGAGCAACTGAAAGTTGAAGGCAAGGTTAAGCAGAACGATTACAACAAAAAGGTGAAAGCTCTGGAATATCGTGCTCAGGCTGAAATGATGAAACTGATTCAGAAAGCAACTAAAGAAGTTGCTGAAAAAGAAGGTTTTGACATGGTTATGGATGCACAATCGCTGCAGTTTGCAAAACCAGAGTTAAACCTGACAGAGAAAGTACTAGCAGGACTTAAGTAGGCTATATGATACAAGTCACTCTCGCTGAACTAGCGACAATTACAGGTGGAAAGGTATTGGGTGATGACTCAGTGCTGATTTCAAAAGTTTCTCCAATGGATAAGTCAGGGGAAGGGGATATTACCTTTCTCTCGAACGTCAAATATAAGAAACACTTAGCAGAGTGTAAGGCCTCTGCGATTATGGTGAAGGAAACCGAAGCCGAGCTTTGTGAGACAAACGTACTGGTTGTTGATGACCCGTATGTGGCTTATGCAAAGGTTGCTCAGCGACTGGATACCACTCCTTCACCTGCGAACGGTATTTCTGAGTATGCGGTTATCGCCGATGACGTGATTCTGGGAGCAAATGTATCTGTAGCTGCAAACGCGACTATCGAAGCGGGAGTAGTACTTGGTGATAACGTATCGATAGGTGCTGGATGTTTTATCGGTAAGAATACCAAAATTGGCTCAAACACTAAGTTGTGGGCTAATGTATCGGTCTACCATGACGTTGAAATTGGTGAATCTTGCCTGGTGCAATCGAATACGGTTATTGGTGCTGATGGTTTTGGTTATGCCAATGAGAAAGGCGAGTGGGTGAAAATCCCTCAGGTAGGTAGTGTACGTATCGGTAACCGCGTAGAGATTGGTGCCTGTACTACTATCGACCGTGGTGCGTTGGATGACACAGTTATCGAAGATAATGTGATTCTAGACAACCAATTACAAATCGCTCACAACGTACACATCGGATATGGTACCGCAATGGCTGGTGGTACAGTGGTTGCGGGTAGTACTACTATCGGTAAATACTGCATTATTGGTGGTGCTTGCGTTATCAATGGGCACATAGAGATTGCCGATGGTGTTACCATCACTGGTATGGGCATGGTTATGAGAAGCATATCTGAAAAAGGTATGTATTCTTCAGGCATTCCACTACAGCCAAACAAAGAGTGGCGTAAAACAGCAACTCGAGTTCACCGTATTGATGATATGAATAAACGACTTAAAGAAGTAGAGAAGAAACTCGAGTTTTAAGTGTGTTTATGCAGATAAAACGCTGCTCATATGCATTTTTTTATAAAAGGTCTGCAAAACGCGGACCTTTTTCGACTATAATCCCCAACAATTGAATTGAAGACTTTATAGGAATATGGCTTTGACTACTGAAAAGAAAACAATGGATATCACTAAAATCAGGGAACTGCTTCCTCACCGCTATCCATTTCTGCTGGTTGACCGAGTAACAGACTATGAAGAAGGTAAATACCTTGTAGCAATTAAAAATATTTCGGTTAACGAACCTCAGTTTACTGGTCACTTCCCAAGACTTCCAATATTCCCTGGTGTAATGATTCTTGAAGCAATGGCTCAGGCAACCGGGTTATTAGGCTTTGCCAGTTTTGGTGCTGCTGCAGACAATGAGCTTTACCTGTTTGCTGGAGTAGACAATGCAAAATTCCGAAAACCAGTTGTACCAGGTGATCAATTAGTTCTTGAAGTTGAATTGGTTAAAGAGCGTCGCGGTATTGCGATGTTTAATGGTATAGCGAAAGTAGACGGTGAAGTAGTGTGTTCTGCTGAGCTGAAATGTGCACGTCGAGAAATTTAATATGATTCATGAAACCGCTCAAATCCACCCGGCCGCGGTGGTAGATGAGGGCGCTATCATTGGTGCCAATGTTACGGTGGGGCCTTTTACCTATATCACTAGTGGTGTAGAGATTGGCGATGACACTGAAGTGATGTCTCACGTTGTGATCAAAGGCAACACGAAAATCGGCAAAGAAAACCGTATTTTCCCTTTCGCCGTTGTAGGTGAAGAGAATCAGGACAAGAAATACGGTGGTGAAGATACCAAAGTCATTATTGGCGATCGAAATGTAATTCGTGAAAGTGTTCAAATCCACCGAGGTACAACACAGGACAAAGCGCAAACGGTTATCGGTGACGACAACCTGCTTTGTGTGAACGCTCACATTGCGCACGACTGTATTGTTGGGAATGGTACCCATATTGGTAATAACGCTATCCTGGGTGGACACGTAACGGTTGGTGACTATGCTGGCGTTATGGCGCTGTCAGCTATCCATCCTTTCTGCGAAGTTGGTGCGTATGCATATATCGGTGGCTGTTCAGCAGTGGTTCAGGATGTTCTTCCTTATGTGCTGGCTCAAGGTAACCACGCCAAACCATTTGGTTTAAATTTGGTTGGTTTGCAACGTAATGGCTTCGAGAAGTCTGAGTTGCGAGTGCTTCGCCGCGCATACAAAGAGATCTATCGTTCTGGTAATACTCTCGAGGAAGTTAAACCCGTACTTGAAGAGATGGCTAAAGAGTGTCCTGCAGTTGGCCGCTTTAGTGAAATGCTAGAAAGATCGGAACGTGGCATTATCCGCTAATCGTTATCTGTATTACTGATTAAAAAGATCGTTGCCATCAGGTGGCGATCTTTTTTTCGTCAATAAGGACTCATAATGAGAAAACCTATCCGTATAGGTATTATCGCAGGTGAATTGTCCGGCGATACACTTGGCGAAGGCCTTATCAAAGAGATAAAGGCAATTTATCCCGATACTGAGTTTGTCGGTATTGGCGGGCCGAAAATGATAGCTCAGGGTTGCCAGTCTCTGTTTGATATGGAAGAGCTGGCTGTAATGGGGATTGTCGAGGTACTAGGTCGCCTACCGCGTTTACTGAAAGTTAAAGCAGAGCTGATAAAACACTATACTCAAAACCCACCAGATGTGTTTATAGGCATTGATGCACCAGACTTTAACTTGCGAGTCGAAAAAGATCTCAAAAAAGCCGGAATCAAAACAGTCCATTATGTATGCCCCTCGGTATGGGCATGGCGACAGAAACGAATATTCAAGATCAAGGAAGCCACCAATCTGGTTTTAGCTTTTCTTCCCTTCGAAAAGACCTTCTGTGACAAATTCAATGTTCCATGTGAGTTCATTGGGCATACGCTGGCAGATGCTATTCCTTTAGAAAACAGCAAAGTTGAAGCGCGTGATGTCCTGGGGTTGGAACAAGATAAAAAGTGGCTGGCTGTTTTACCGGGTAGTCGCGGCTCCGAGTTAAAGTTATTGGCAGAGCCCTTTATCGAAACTTGTAGAAAGCTAAATGTAAAATACCCTGAACTTGGCTTTGTCGTCGCTCTGGTAAATGATAAGCGCCGGGCTCAGTTTGAAGAAACATGGAAAGCCATTGCACCTAATCTCAACTTTGTCCTTGTTGATGGGACGGCAAGCAATGTAATTAAAGCCTCTGACGCTGTTCTGCTTGCTTCCGGGACAGTGGCTCTTGAATGTATGCTGATTAATCGTCCTATGGTTGTGGCGTACAATGTAAACCCAATTACAGCCTTTATTGCGAAGCGACTCGTGAAAACTAAATTTGTTTCTTTGCCGAATATACTGTCGGAAAGGATGCTGGTGAAAGAATATCTGTTGGATGAGTGTAACCCTGAAAACCTGTTTGCTGAAACGGAGAGGTTGCTCAATAGCGATACGAGTGAAATGACAGATAAGTTTACCGAGATGCACCACTGGTTAAAAAAGGATGCTGACAAGCAAGCAGCGAAAGCGGTTCTTAAGTTAATCGGAAAATATAATGACTAAAACCAGAACAAAAAAAGCGCTTCAGGAACTACCACCATTTGAATATCCCGTGGGATACTCATATTTTGCGGGTGTAGACGAAGTGGGGCGTGGGCCACTGGTTGGGGATGTTGTAACGGCAGCAGTTATTCTTGACCCGAACAACCCAATTGAAGGCCTGACTGATTCGAAAAAGCTATCAGAAAAAAGCGTATGGCTCTTTTCCCTGAAATTCAGGAAAAAGCGTTAGCCTGGTCGGTTGGTCGATGTTCTCCTACTGAGATAGATGAACTCAATATCTTGCATGCTACTATGCTGGCGATGCAAAGAGCCGTTGAAGGATTGATGCTTCAACCTGATTACGTATTGATTGATGGTAACCGCGTTCCAGAACTTGCAATGAATGGCGAAGCAGTAGTAAAAGGCGACTTGAGGGTTGCTGAAATCAGTGCTGCATCTATTATTGCTAAAGTCATTCGCGATCAGGAGATGGAAGAGCTAGATAAAAAGCATCCTGAATTCGGATTCGCAAAGCATAAAGGTTACCCAACCAAAGCGCACTTCGAAGCAATCGAGAAGCACGGTGTTATTGATGAACATCGTAAAAGCTTTAAGCCGGTTAAAAAGGCTTTAGGTTTAGAGTAGGTTACAGGTTACAGGTTACAGGTTACAGGTTACAGGTGAAAGGGTAGCTTGTTTTCAGAACGCAGTGTTGAAGAATGAAAAGCCAATTGAGTTTATAAATTAATGTCAGATCCTAAATTTATCCACCTCCGGGTTCATAGTGACTTCTCCATGGTAGACGGCCTGTCTAAAGTGCCTCCTCTGGTAAAAAAGTTGCTGAGCTTGGAATGCCAGCAATGGCTCTGACAGACTTTACCAACCTGTGCGGCCTGGTGAAGTTCTACAATACCGCGCACGGTTCGGGTGTTAAGCCGATTATCGGTGCGGACTTCACCATGCAATCAGAAGACTTTGGTGAAGAGCTTACCAAAATTACTGTTCTGGCAGCGGATAACAAAGGTTATAACAACCTGACCCTTCTTATCTCAGAAGCGTATCAGCGTGGACATGTCCAGCATCAGCCTGTTATCGATAAGCAGTGGTTAGTTAACCATAGTGAAGGAATTATCCTCCTATCCGGTGGTAAAAGTGGTGAAATAGGTAAAGCGCTACTCAAAGGTAACCAGCCTTTAGTGGATAAATGTGTTGCCTTTTATCAGGAACATTTTGCTGATCGTTTTTATCTAGAGCTAACCCGAACAGGCCGCGCCGACGAAGAGAGCTATCTGCATTTCGCGTTAGAGTTGGCAGAGAAGGCAGAGTTGCCCGTTGTAGCAACTAACGAAGTTGTTTTCCTTACCGAAGAGCAATTCGATGCGCACGAAATTCGTGTAGCTATTCATGATGGCTACACGCTAGAAGATCCAAGACGTCCAAAAAATTACAGCCCACAGCAGTACCTTCGTAGCGAAGAAGAGATGTGTGAGCTCTTCTCTGATATTCCCGAAGCATTAGAAAACAGCGTAGAAATCGCTAAGCGATGCAATGTAACCGTGCGCCTTGGCGAATACTTCCTTCCCGCCTTCCCGACAGAAGGAATGGAAGAGACTGAGTTCCTTATCAAGAAATCAGAAGAGGGACTGGAAGAGCGATTAGAATTCCTTTTCCCTGATGCAGAGGAAAGAGCAAAGCGTCGCCCTGAGTATGATGAGCGTCTACAGATAGAGCTCGAAGTAATCAACAACATGGGATTCCCTGGTTACTTCCTTATCGTAATGGAGTTTATCCAGTGGTCAAAAGACAATGATGTACCCGTAGGGCCAGGTCGAGGCTCTGGTGCCGGTTCTCTTGTGGCGTATGCGCTAAAGATTACCGATCTGGATCCGCTGGAATACGATCTTCTTTTCGAACGATTCCTTAACCCGGAACGTGTATCCATGCCCGACTTCGATGTCGATTTCTGTATGGATAAGCGAGATCAGGTAATCGACCACGTAGCAGAAATGTATGGGCGTGATGCGGTATCGCAGATCATCACCTTCGGTACTATGGCGGCGAAAGCGGTAATTCGCGATGTTGGCCGTGTTCTTGGTCACCCATACGGCTTTGTGGACAGGATCTCTAAGCTTGTGCCACCAGATCCGGGCATGACGCTGGAAAAAGCGTTCAAAGCTGAACCACAATTACCAGAAGTTTATGAAGCTGATGAGGAAGTAAAAGAACTCATCGATATGTGCCGCATTCTGGAAGGAGTTACCCGAAACGCTGGTAAACACGCTGGTGGTGTGGTTATCTCGCCAACTACGATTACTGACTTTGCGCCTATTTACTGTGATGCGGAAGGTAACTTCCCGGTAACTCAGTTCGATAAAAACGACGTAGAAACCGCTGGTCTGGTTAAGTTTGACTTCCTTGGTCTTCGTACGCTAACCATTATCGACTGGGCTTTGGGCCTGATTAACCCAAGGCTGGCTAAAGAGGGGCTAGATCCGGTTCGTATTGAATCTATTCCTCTTGATGATCCTGCATCGTTTAGAATCCTGCAAAACTCAGAAACCACAGCGGTATTCCAGCTCGAATCCCGTGGTATGAAGGAGCTGATTAAGCGCCTTCAGCCGGACTGTTTCGAAGATATCATCGCACTGGTAGCCCTTTTCCGTCCGGGGCCTCTTCAATCGGGCATGGTAGATAACTTTATCGACCGTAAGCATGGCCGTGAAGCTATCTCTTATCCGGATGAAACCTGGCAGCATGAATCGCTGAAAGAAACACTCGATCCGACATACGGGATTATCCTGTATCAGGAGCAGGTAATGCAGATTGCTCAGATCCTTGCAGGCTACACTCTGGGTGGAGCGGATATGCTTCGTCGTGCGATGGGTAAGAAAAAGCCAGAGGAGATGGCAAAGCAGCGTGCAGTTTTCGAAGAAGGTGCGATTAAGAACGGTGTAGACGGCGAACTGGCTATGAAGATCTTCGATCTGGTAGAAAAGTTTGCGGGCTACGGTTTCAACAAATCGCACTCTGCTGCCTATGCATTGGTTTCTTACCAGACGCTGTGGCTAAAAACACACTATCCAGCCGAGTTTATGGCAGCGGTAATGACCGCAGATATGGATAACACCGGAAAAAGTCGTAGGGCTTGTTGACGAGTGTATCCGCATGGGACTGAAAGTACTGCCGCCGGATATTAACGCAGGTCTGTATCGTTTTAATGTTGATGAGACTGGCGCTGTAGTATATGGCATCGGTGCGATCAAAGGCGTTGGCGAAGGTCCAATTGAGACCATAATTGCAGCCCGAAATAGAGACGGACACTTTAAAGACCTGTTCGATTTCTGTGCTCGTATCGATCTTAAAAAGGTGAATAAGCGAGTTATAGAAAAGCTTATTCAGGCTGGTGCACTCGACAGACTTGGTCCGCACCGTGCGGCTATGATGGCATCATTGGATGACGCGGTAAAAGCAGCAGGCCAGCATCATCAGGCAGAAGCGTTTGGTCAGGGCGATATGTTTGGTGTTCTGACTGAAGCACCAGATGAAGTCGAGCAAAAATACGCCCAGGTTCCTGCATGGCCGGAAAAGGTCTGGCTGGAGGGTGAACGCGAAACTTTGGGGCTTTATCTGACTGGACACCCGATAAATGCTTATCTGAAGGAACTAAATAAGTACACTAGTTGTCGATTAAAAGATGCAACGCCAACAAGGCGTGACCAGTCAGTAACACTGTCTGGCTTAGTTATTGCTGCTAGAGTGATGACAACTAAGCGTGGAACCCGAATCGGAATAATGACACTGGATGACCGTTCGGGCAGAATGGAAGTGATGTTATTCTCTGATGCTCTGGATAAGTACGCAGAATTGTTAGAAAAAGACAGAATTTTGGTCGTTTCCGGACAGGTCAGCTTTGATGACTTCAATGGTGGGCTTAAAATGTCCGCCCGCGAAGTGTTAGATATTGGGGAAGCTCGTGAGAAATTCGCGAGAAGTTTATCTATTTCGATTGAACAATCTCAGATAGACGAACAATTTTTTGAACGATTTAGTTCAATAATAGAACCCCACAGAGCCGGTACTGTACCGGTAAATGTTTATTATCAGCGTCCGGATGCGCGAGCTCGACTCGCTCTTGGCGCAGAATGGCGTGTAACGCCGAATGATGCACTACTAGATGATTTAAAACAGCTGCTTGGCAAAGGCCAGGTAGAACTCGAATTTAACTAAAATCCAGTTGTTGTGGCCTGAAGCCCAAAGCAGTGGAACGGCGTAACAACTGAATAACTAAGGATTCATAGATGAGCTTAAACTTTTAGAATTTGAAAAGCCTATCGCTGAACTTGAAGCAAAGATTGAAGCGCTTAGAGATGTTTCTCGCCATGGTGGCGATGCTTCTGTTGATCTGGACAAAGAAATTCGTCAGCTGGAAGACAAAAGTCTTGAGCTAAAGAAGAAGATTTTTAGCGACCTTGGTGCATGGCAGGTTGCTCAACTAGCTCGTCATCCTCAGCGTCCATATACACTCGACTATATCGAGCACGTATTTACAGAGTTTGAAGAAATGGCAGGCGACAGAGCCTACGCTGACGACAAAGCTATTGTTGGCGGCATGGCGAGACTAAATGGCCGACCAGTAATGGTTATCGGTCATCAAAAAGGTCGTGAAACCAAAGAAAAAGTGATTCGTAACTTTGGTATGCCTAAGCCAGAAGGTTACCGTAAGGCTCTACGCCTGATGGAAACCGCAGAGCGTTTTAAGATGCCAATCATCACCTTTATTGATACGGCTGGTGCATACCCTGGTGTTGGTGCTGAAGAGCGTGGCCAGTCTGAAGCGATTGCTAAAAACCTTAAAGTGATGGCGGGCCTGAGTGTACCTGTTATCTGTAATGTGGTTGGTGAAGGCGGCTCAGGTGGTGCTTTAGCTATCGGTGTTGGTGATTTTGTTAACATGCTGCAGTATTCAACTTACTCTGTTATCTCGCCTGAAGGTTGTGCTTCTATCCTATGGCGTGATTCAGATAAAGCACCGCAGGCTGCAGAAGCTATGGGTCTTGTTGCTCCTCGTCTAAAAGAGCTAGGCTTGATTGATGAGATTATTGAAGAGCCGCTAGGTGGCGCTCATCGCGACCCTGTTCAGATGGCACAGAACATGAAAGAAATACTGACCATGCAGCTGGATGCAATATCAGTACTCGACAATGAGACGCTTTTGGAACGCCGTTACCAGCGCCTGATGGATTACGGTTACTGTTAATTCATCTCCCTACAGTCGATGACTGTCAGGCACATATTCATATAGAATAAAGCGAGTCATTATGGCTCGCTTTTTTATTGAGGTAATTTTGCTTTATTCCACTTTTTCTTCAGTACTGGACTCCTATCACCAGCGTGGTAAAACCGTAGTGCTTGCACTTAGCGGGGGAGTGGACTCTAGGGTTATGCTTCAGCTTTTATCTGAATATAAGCAGAATAATCCTCGCAATAATTATTTAGCTGTTCATGTACACCATGGTTTGAGTGCCAATGCTGATAGCTGGGTAGAAAAGTGCCAAAACTGGTGTCAGGAGTCTAATATTCCTTTAACCACTGAGTACGTAAATCTAGAGCTAGGTAGCCAGATAAGTATCGAGCAGGAAGCCAGAGATAAGCGTTACCTGGCTCTTGGTCAGCATATCTTTGAGGGTGATACGCTTCTTACCGGGCAGCACCTATCGGATCAAACAGAAACGTTTTTATTAGCATTAAAGCGGGGTAGTGGTCCCAAAGGCTTATCATCAATGCCTGATATCTCCTCTTTTGAAAAGGGGCGCATACTCAGGCCATTACTGCAATGTTCCAGAGAGGAGATTGTTCGCTATGCAAATGAACGTAATCTGGAATGGGTTGAGGACGAAAGCAATACTGACGATAAGTATGATAGAAACTTTCTGCGCAATAATATCGTCCCGTCTCTTAAGCAGCGCTGGCCTCATATCGAGAATGCTATTTCCAGAAGTGCAGACCTGTGTTCACAACAAGAGCTTTTGATTGAGGAGCTACTAGCAGAACGTCTGGGAAGCATGATGTCTGAAGATCTTGGTCTATCGATTGAATATTTAGCTAACCAAAGTACGTTGGCAAGAAATCAGTTAATTCGCATGTGGCTGTCCAGGAGCGGGTGGCTGATGCCATCTCAGAAGCAGCTTGAGAAAGTCTGGACAGAAGTCGCACTTGCAAAAGAAGATGCAAATCCAAGGTTAAATTACGCTTCTGGTGAACTACGTCGTTATAAAAATCGAATCTATATGGTGCCTAGGAGTAGTGATATTTCTGAATGGCACTGTGATGTGATTTTAAATGAAAGAGTCACTCTTCCTGATGATTTAGGTACTTTTGAAGTAAAGAGTCATGAACAAGGCGGATCTGTCAGGTTACCTATAGGGGATGAAAAGCTATGGGTCGCATTTGATCCTGAAGGATTATCAGCACATCCATGCGAAAGGGGACATAGTCGAAGTCTGAAAAAATTATTTCAGGAATATGGTGTTCCAAGTTGGCAAAGACGCCGTATACCTATTTTGATGGTCAATGATAGAGTTGCTGCAGTAGTCGGATTATTTGTAGATAAAGCTTTTAGCGGCAATGATTGTGAATTAGTATGGAATAAAACGAATCAATGAGTTAAGGCTCTTGAATAAAGCAAAATGAAGCAAAAAGGAAGATAGCAATGAAGGTACTAACAACTGGAGCAATGATTGGATTATGTATGCTAAGCGGTTCTGCACTGGCAGCCGGAGACGCTGAAGCCGGTAAAGCTAAAGCCATGATCTGTGCGGCGTGTCATGGAGCTGATGGTATCGCTGTTATTCCTGGATATCCTAATCTTAAGGGCCAGAATGAGCAGTACATTATTTCGTCTCTAAAAGCATACAAAGCCAAAGAGCGAAATGGTGGCCTTGCAGTGCTAATGCAACCTCAGGCTTCAATGCTAAGTGATCAGGATATTGAAAACGTTGCGGCTTACTATTCTAGCATGAAGTAATATGCTCGCTAATAGTGAGAACAGTTGGCTGGTACTATTGGCTAATCAACAGATTTCAGCAATAATAGTGCGATAAGTTGTAGATTAAGGGATTAAGATGAAAAAAATTGAAGCCATTATCAAGCCGTTTAAGCTTGATGACGTACGTGAAGCGCTTGCGGAAGTTGGCATAACTGGTATGACAGTTTCAGAAGTTAAAGGCTTTGGTCGTCAGAAAGGACACACCGAGCTTTATCGCGGTGCGGAATACATGGTCGACTTCCTGCCAAAGGTTAAGCTGGAAATTGTTGTGAACCAGGACGTGGTTGATCAATGTATCGATACTATTATCGAAACTGCTCAGACTGGCAAGATTGGTGATGGTAAGATTTTCGTGACCAATGTTGAACGTGTTATTCGTATTCGTACTGGTGAAGAAGACGAAGACGCAATCTAACAGCGTTACCAATATTCAAAAAAGCCCGGATTTACCGGGCTTTCTCTTTTCAGTAAGTCCAAGTAATGAAAAAACGCCTGATACAAGCTTCCCTATTTTTCGCAATTATTCTGGTTACTGTATTTTCAGCTTTCCAGATAGTATTTGAAGTCCCTGAGCAAGCCTCTCTTTTGGTTCAGCATGACTCTAACTGGAGCGAAACTAAACAGTGCTCTGGTAATATTCGGACAAAACCTCTGGATGAAGATGGTGCCATTAATCTACTGGTATGGAATATCTACAAGCAAAACCGTGATACGGCATTAGAGAAGCTTTCGACATACGCTAATAATGCACAATTACTGTTGTTGCAGGAGGCGAGCCTTACCGATGATCTTAAGGAGTGGATCGCTTCGAGGAACTGGGATAGCAATCTGGTGAGGGCTTTTGATGTTTTTGATACCAGTGCAGGGGTAATTAGCTTATCTGCTAGCTTGCCCCAACAGGCCTGTGCATACATTGAGAAAGAACCGCTTCTCAGATTGCCAAAATCCGCGCTCTATACTCGTTATCCTCTGAATAATGGCCAGGAGCTTGCTGTGATTAACGTGCATGCTGTTAACTTTACTATTGGCACAGAGACGTTCCACAGACAGCTTGAAGTGCTGAAACAGGCGGTGAGCAAGCATCAGGGGCCACTGATTCTGGCTGGAGACTTTAACACCTGGAGTGGAGAGCGGCTGAAAGAGCTGGAAAATATTGCTGCGGCTCTTCAGTTAAAGGAGGTTGTTTACACTCCCGATAACAGAAAGACCTTTATCAATGGATTGCCTCTGGATCATGTCTACTATAAAAACCTAACGCTTATTAAAGCAAAAGCGCCCGTAACGGACGCTTCTGACCATAATCCTATCCTGGTTCAATTCAGAACGGATTCGACGCTTTGAGGCTTTGCTTTTAAACAAGACAGCGTTTCTTAAACAAGGCAGTGCTTCTTAAAACAAAGCGATGGAAAGCCCCCAGAATAGGTAGAAGCTGACCCAGGGTAAAACAGCAATTTTTAGCGCTTGTGTCTTGTTAAACTCGGTCCATGCGCCAATTGCTGAATAGCTCAAAACAATATACCAGGGTAGTAACAGAGGTAGTGAGCTGGCAAAAGCAGACCATTCACTTGTCATTGGTAGCTTGAGCAAGCCATTAAGGCTATTCAAATCCGCTGCGTATGACATCACCTGTCCATGATTAACCAAAAGGCTTACATAGCTTGCAAAATCTCCCAGAACCGCAGGGAACAGAATAACCGAGCTTGCCCCTAGCCATTTCCAGTAGCCGAAGTTGTACTGGCTAGGTTTCGTCGCCAGTAAAAACCAAAAGGCAAGCAGAGCGATAACAATAGTACGGTTAAAGATATCACCCAATATTTCGCTCGCCATAAGGGTGTCTTTATCAAGTAGATCGATTTGGTCCGGAGCCACGATAGCCAGTTGCTGTGTCATGTTAGACTTAAGCCATTCAAAATCGACAATATCGAAATACGACCCCCAGAAAGCAAAAGGGCTTAAAATAAGAATGATATAAATAATCCAGCCCCACATTCCTCTTTGGTACAAAGCAGAGAAGCAAGACATAGGTGCCCGAAAAATATCGAGCATCATAATTAAAGGATTACGAGAGGGGACAATCATACACTTACCTTAGTGACATCAACATAAAGCTTAATTTGCTGGCCTGGCTTAATATATCTGCTCTTGTTCAGATTATTCCATTTAACGATGTCAGCGGTTTTAACCCGGAACTTGCTAGCGATACCACTTAAAGTATCACCGTTGCGAACCTTGTAATGAACAGTGCGAATGATAGAGCCCTCGCTGCCGTTCTTCCATATTACCAACTTCTGACCAATGCGAAGAGTATCTCTTGGACCCATTCCGTTCCACTTTGCCAAAGACTGGTGTGAAACCTTATGTTTACGCGCGATAGTCCACAAACTATCACCTTTAGATACAGTATGAGTTACTTTGTACTTTCCACGAGCAACAGACTGCGTCTTCTGAAGGCGATTTTGTGCGCTGAATACATAAGCATCATCGCCTTTACTTGATACAGGAATCATCAGGTGCTGTCCTGCACGGATAAAGCTCCCGTTGAGGTTGTTCACGGTACGGATGGTATCGCTGGTGGTTTTGTGTTTTTTAGCAATGACACTCAGTGAGTCGCCTGACTTCACTTTATAGCGAACCACGCGAACACCTTTACCTCGATTTTCTTCCGCTTTTGCGGCAAAAACATCCGTTCTCTCTAGTGGCAGCAGAAAATAGTGAGGGCCTTCTGGTGGTGTCGCCCATTGGTTGTATGCAGGATTAAGTTTTTGTAGGTCGCCTACTGTCATTCCGGCATAAGCCGCGGCTACTGCGATATCTAGTTGCTCTCCAGGGTCAACCTGTTCAACAACCTGCTTGTTGGCAATTGGTGGGATCGCTACACCATATTTTTCCTGATTCTTTACAATGTCAGCCAGCGCAAGCAGCTTAGGCACATATCCACTGGTTTCTTTAGGGAGATCCAATGAGAAAAAATCGGTGGGCTTACCTGCGTTTACATTTTTCCTAATCGCGCGGGAAACTCTTCCACCACCACTGTTATAGGCGGCAATAGCATGGTTCCAGTTTCCTTCAAATCTCTTGTTTAAACTCTCAAGGTAGTCAAGTGCCGCGCTTGTGGCTGCTTTTACGTCTCTTCGGCCGTCGTACCAGTAGTTCTGATCCAGCCCATACATACGTCCTGTTCCCGGTACAAACTGCCATAAGCCAGCTGCGCTGCCATGGGAATAGGCGAATGGGTCGAATGAACTTTCAACGATAGGAAGAAGCGCTAGCTCCAGAGGAAGGTGACGGTTTTCAATCTCTTCAACGATGAGGTATAAGAACGACTCTGCGCGTTGGGATACTGCTCTTAGGTGGTTGGGGTGTTTGATATACCAGTTGCGGTAGTAATCGACTTTCTTCTGTTCCGGTATTGGCATGTTGAGCTGCATACCAATGCGGTTCCAAATATCTTCCTGATTCCAGGGGGTGGCCTCTGGTTGTTTATCAACAGCACTAACAGCAGATGAATTGAGCGTCTCTTCAGTTGGCTCTTCTTTACTACTAGCCGTAGTTTCCTCAACTGAGGACGAAATAGGGTTCATCTCATCAGTTGCGACACTATCTTGTTGGGTCGTCTGGCAACCTGCTAAAAACAGCAGAAGAGCCCAACTAAACACTCGTTTCATTTACTAACACCTTTGTAAAAAATAGCCAGTGATAATACTTCTAGCAGTAACAGCAGACAAGTCGATAGCCATCAAAAATCGTTTTTCCATTGTCGTAATGCTGCAAAGATCTCAATTGGAGAGTTGTCTTTAGTACGATTACTGACAGATTGGATGATAGTGGGCTCCGTTGTCCGAAGAAACGGATTAACGCTTTTTTCGCGCAACAGAGAGGTTGGAATGGTCGATTTTTGCTGAGAACGCAGTTGTTGTACTTCATCCCGGTATAGTTGCAGTTGTCTGTTATCAGGCTCGGCCGCGAGTGCAAATACGATATTTGAAGCTGTGTATTCATGAGCGCAGTAGATTTCGGTTGAATCTGGTAAGGCAGAAATCTTGTTTACCGAATCAAACATCTGCTCCGTTGTTCCTTCAAAGATTCTGCCACAGCCTGCGGAAAACAGAACATCTCCGCAAAACAGTTTGTTGTCGCCGAAAAAACCGATATGTCCGTTGGTGTGTCCCGGCAGGTCTAACACAGAAAATGTAACGTCAAACAGGGAAAGTTGGTCCCCTTCAGACATACTATGAGTAAGGTTTGCGATCGCGTCATTCTTAGGGCCAACGATTTTTACCTGAGGGAAAGCGCGATGCAGGGCAGCGACACCACCAGTATGATCATTGTGATGGTGAGTGAGTAGAATAGCCTCCAGCGTTAAACCATGCTCTTCAATATAACTAAGCACTGGCGCTGCATCTCCAGGGTCAACAACCGCGCATGCTTCTGTGCTATTGTGAATCAGCCAGATGTAATTATCGTTAAATGCAGGTATGCTTTTGATGGTTAACATATTTCGCTCTCCAGCAAATTGTTGAGGTATTAATGAAACCAGCTCGTACGTCACGGAAAATCAAACAGCCTCACTCATGGCAGCAACTAAAAAATGGCAACTGGGTATCTGAGTCGATTCAAACCCGGTTAGATGAGTGGTGTCCGAAGCTATTTGGTTATCACATGCTTAAACTTGGTGGGTTAAGTTGTGAGATTGCCAGTTGTACGTGCAACATTCAACACCAGGTTAGTCTGGATATTGTGAATCCTTTACGAAATATTGTTGCCGATGCTTATTATTTGCCGTTTCTGGAGAAGAGTATTGATGTTGTTCTCCTGGCTCACCAGCTTGATTACTGCAATGACCCTCACCGTTTGCTCAGGGAAGTTGATCGGGTAATGGTGGATGATGGGTATCTTGTTATTACGGGTTTTAATCCCATTAGCTTTACAGGAGTGGCTAGCTTTATGCCGTGGAGGAAGAACAATCTTCCATGGAGTGGAAGAATGTTTACACCAAACAGAATTCGGGACTGGCTTGGTTTACTTAACTACGAAGTCGTACATTGCGACAAGTATGCGGTATTCCCTATGAAACACCCATTCTGGACATGGTTGGAAAATAGCCTTGGAGAGTGGTCCACCTGCTTTGGCAGTTTATATTTTATTGTTGCCAGAAAGAGGACTTATCCGTTGAAACCGATAAAACCACACTGGAAGTTAAAGCGAAAACTATCTACTGTGGGATTGAATTACCGAATCGGTGAGCAAAAGTTCGGGGTAGAGCTACCCCAAGAAATCAATATGCATTAAGCCTGAGCCTCATAGCCCGTATCTTCTTCAGTAGGGGATTCAGCAGCAGCGCGAGCAATTTCGTCACAGATTTCGTTCTCTCTATGACCTGCGTGGCCTTTTACCCACTTCCAGTCAACCTGATGGCGTGCAGTTTCTGCATCTAACTCTTTCCATAGGTCGGCGTTTTTTACAGGTTTTTTATCCGCTGTTTTCCAGCCACGCTTTTTCCAGTTATGAATCCACTGAGTAATACCCTGACGAACATATTGGCTATCTGTGGTAAGAACGACGTGACACGGTTCTTTTAGGGTTCGCAATGCAACGACGGCCGCCATCATCTCCATACGGTTATTTGTTGTTAAGCGAAAACCTTTAGCAATCTGTTTCTCAGTTTGCTTATATCTGAGTACAATGCCATAACCGCCGGGGCCGGGATTTCCCAGGCAAGAACCGTCGGTGAAAACTTCAACCAGTTTTGTCATGATTTGATATCATTTAGTAAAACACAATCAATATAGTCTTACACATATACCAATATGAATACCAGCAGCAATTTACAGCACGATAGAATAGTGGTTCTCGATACCGAAACAACCGGTATGAACAGAGAAGGCGGCCCGCATTATATGGGGCACAGGATCATTGAAATTGGTGCGGTAGAGATAGTTAACCGTAAGCTTACCGGCAGGCACTTTCACTGTTACATAAAGCCAGATAGGGAAATCCAGCCAGACGCAATAGAAGTCCACGGTATAACCGATGAATTTCTTACCGATAAGCCAATATATGCTGATATTCATAAAGAGTTTCTTGAGTTTATCGATGGGGCAGAACTCGTTGCTCACAACGCGCCCTTCGATACCGGCTTTATGGATTACGAGTTTTCAAAGCTGGATCCATCGATTGGTACGACGGATAAGTACTGTAAGGTCACCGATACATTGGCCATGGCGAAGAAAATCTTCCCTGGCAAACGAAACAACCTTGATGTTTTGTGTGACCGGTATGGCATAGATAACTCGCACCGAACCCTCCACGGAGCATTGCTCGATGCCGAGATCCTAGCTGATGTTTATCTGTTGATGACAGGTGGGCAAACATCACTGCAGTTTAACGCGCAATCGCAGTCAGGTGGTGATGCTGGTTCCGAAATGATAAAACGCGCCGTTGCAGGAAGAAAAGCTCTAAAGGTTTTAAGGGCATCTGCCGATGAACTAGAAGAGCATCATAAGCGTTTGGATATTGTAGAAAAAGGCGGAAACTGTCTCTGGAGGCAGTAATCAAGAGGAGCAACTATGTTGAGGATTCTGTGTTTGGTACTTGGCTTACTGGCAAGTGCTTTTTCAATTGCTGAAACAGAAGAATCGACATTTTCGATACTGGATAACCGCTTCAGAGTTGATCCTCGAATCGATCAAATTACATTTATGATTCACCGGGAACAGCTCTCTCGCTCGGTGATTCTCGTCCGCCCGGATGGCGTTAAATATTATGTCTGGCAGTTTCCTGATAATGTGTCCTGGTACTCTGATTCAGATATGGACATCATTTCTGTGACTAACCCTATGCCAGGACCTTGGCAAGCGGTAGGTAAGGTCACTCCGGCCAATAACATCACACTCCTTACAGATGTTTCTTTAGACGTTGATATATTTCCTAAACGACTCTACCAGAACGAAGTCCTGAAATTTACTGCCCGATTATTGCATAACGGAAAGCCTTTACTTCTCCCTGAGTTCCTGAATAAGGTTGCCCTGAAGGTTGAGTTCAGATCTTTTGTCGAAGATGAGGAGCTATTAGCTGAAGAACAGATACCGAGTAAGTTTGTACTCGGCAGGTTTTTAGATAACGGAGAAGGATTAGACGAAGTCTCTGGTGATGGTGTGTTCACAGTTGATCTTCCGGTGACAGTAGAACCAGGTAAATATCGCGCCAGAATTTCTACTGAAAACGGCGTGTTCCTAAGGGTCGAAGAGCAGGATGTCCTGGTTTATCCCTCACCGGTTGCAGTTAACTTCCTTCAATCTCGCGAAGACGAGAAAGGTCATAATATGATCGTTACCGGCGAGCAAGGTATGGTGGTGCCTGGGTCTCTTGCCGTGAACATAGAGCAAACCACGCCAGATGAACGCCAGATTCTTACACAAAGCACCGTAGCGGAAGATAGCCTGATTACAGAGTTCTTCCTTCCCAATGATCCAACACCAGGCAAGCACACATGGAAGGGAACAGTTTATGCGACTGAAGGAGCATTTCAGCGTGAGTTAATGATTAATATTCCAGAGTCTGGCTTTAGCGTTATGGCTCAGGTGGATGTTGAAAAAACCACAGAAGAGTTTCTTAAGCTACAGGAAGAGAAGAAAAAACAGCTTGAGATCGAAAGAATTCAGCGCGACCGTGAAGAAGTTCGCACGGACAGTTTGCTGCTGATTTTGATTGGTAATCTGGTGGTGATCTTATTAGGGCTGGTTATCTGGTTTATTGTAAGCAAATTGCGCTATCGCAGAGCTATTCAGCCAGAAATGCAATTAAATGTTCCTCCTAAACCTTAAAGAATATTATCGACACCATTTAAGGTTTGTAGTTAAACTCAATGTTATATGCCTAACTAATATAAGAAGAGATAATTCATGTACCAGGATTTGATTAAAGCTGAGCTTAACGAAGCTGCTGAAGTTCTAAATAAGTTTCTAAGTGACGATCACAATATCCAGCAAATCGAAGCTGCGGCAAAAATGATTGCTGATTCATTCAAGCAAGGGGGAAAAGTACTCTCTTGTGGTAACGGTGGGTCGCACTGTGACGCAATGCATTTCGCAGAAGAACTAACAGGTCGCTACCGCGAGAACCGCCCGGGTTACCCAGGTATTGCGATTTCTGATCCTAGCCACCTGTCTTGTGTAAGCAATGATTTCGGCTATGACTATGTATTCTCCCGTTATGTTGAGGCTGTAGGCGCTAAAGGTGATGTGCTTTGGGGCATTTCAACTTCAGGCAACTCCGGTAACGTACTTAAAGCGATTGATGCCGCTAAAGAAAAAGGGATGAAGACCATTGCCCTTACTGGTAAAGATGGTGGCCAGATGGCTGGTTGTGCGGATATTGAAATCCGTGTACCACACTTTGGTTATGCTGACCGTATCCAGGAAGTTCATATCAAAATCATCCATATTGTTATTCAGCTAATCGAAAAAGAGATGGCTGCATAAGTCTCAGGAGCAAAGCAAGAAATGTGTGAATTACTCGGTATGAGCGCAAATGTGCCGACCGATATCTGTTTTAGCTTCTCTGGACTGATGCAGCGAGGGGGCAACACCGGCCCCCATCGCGATGGCTGGGGGATCACTTTTTATGAAGGTAAAGGGTTCAGAACCTTTAAAGATCCAAATCCAAGTTACAGTTCTAAAATTGCAGAGCTGGTGACTGACTATCCGATAAAAAGTTGTGCGGTTGTTAGCCATATCAGGCAGGCTAACCGTGGTGGTGTTAGTCTCGAAAACACCCACCCTTTTACCAGGGAGCTATGGGGACGTTACTGGACTTTCGCTCATAACGGACAATTAACCGGGTACGATAGCCTTGCAACAGGCCGCTTTCGCCCTGTGGGTGATACGGATAGTGAAGTTTCATTCTGTTGGTTGCTAAACCAGCTAGAAGAGCGATATCCACAGCCGCCGGAAGATATGACGGAGATGTTCAAGTTTGTCGCTGAGTGTTGTGAGCAGTTAAAGCAGCTCGGTGTCTTCAATATGCTCTTGAGTGATGGTGAGTATGTGATGACATTTTGCACCAATCACCTCTACTGGATAACCCGTCGGGCTCCATTTGGAAAAGCGACACTTCTGGATGAAGATATGACAGTGAACTTTCAGGAAGAGACGACACCAAATGATGTAGTAACGGTAGTAGCTACTCAGCCGTTGACCGGAAACGAAACCTGGCAGAGAATGAAGCCGGGAGAGTTTAACCTGTTTCATTTTGGTGAGTTACAAGCTAGCAATGTTGAGGCGTTACACGACATTCCATTTGCTGCTCCCAAACCTGGGAATCAGGCACCGACCGAGCCATTGTAATCGGGACATAAACACAAAAAAGCTGAGAATTAACTCAGCTTTTTTAAATCTACTTTTTGGTGGTACTGGTCAGTCAGTAGCGTAACCTTGCGGACCTAAAATAGCCCCATCTAGTACGGCATTGCCGTTTTCCATTACCAGACGATCCTGAAGGAACCAGTTAATCGTCAGAGGATATATTCGATATTCCTGACTCTGCACACGATCATTCAGAGCCTCAGCATCATCATCTTCATAAACCGGCACCTGAGCCTGAAGGATAACAGGGCCGCCGTCCAGTTCCTCGGTTACAAAATGCACCGAGGTGCCATGCACTTCATCGCCGGCATCGATTGCTCTTTGATGAGTGTTCAGGCCTGAGTATTTAGGTAACAGAGAAGGGTGGATATTAACCATGCGACCAAGATAGTGGCTCACAAACTCACTGCTCAGAATTCGCATATATCCGGCAAGAACAACGATATCAGGTTGATAATTATCTATTTGTTCCATCAGAGCACGATCAAAATCTTCTCTGGAATCGAAATCCTTCGGTTCCAGAGAGTGCGCATCAATATCTTGTGCTCTTGCTCTTTCAAGCCCGTAAGCATCGGCTTTATTGGAAAATACTGCCGACACCTGTCCATTTTTTATAGTGTTCCCGCAGGCATCCATAATTGCCTGCAGGTTGCTTCCATTCCCGGAGATAAGAACAACAATCTTTTTCATAGATAATTGGATCTCTTAATTAAAGGATCTCTACCTGCTCTTCGCCGTCTTTTGCATCTGCAATTTCGCCGATAACCCAGGCATTTTCGCCTCCAGCTTTCAGTAGTTCTACTGCTGCATCAGCCTGATCTTTTGGCAGAGCAACGATAAGGCCTACACCACAGTTAAAGGTACGGTACATTTCGAAGGTCTCAACGTTACCTTTTTCCTGAAGCCAGTTGAAGATTGCAGGCCATTCCCAGCTCTTACCATCGACTACTGCTTTAGTGCCTTCAGGAAGAACGCGAGGAATATTTTCCCAGAAGCCGCCACCAGTGATATGAGAAATCGCGTGAATATCGTGCTCAGCAATCATCTTCAGTGCAGATTTGATATAAATCTTAGTTGGCTCAAGAAGCTGTTCGCCAATAGTACGGCCATTTAGTTCTTCAGTCAGATCGGCACCAGATACTTCGATAATTTTGCGAACCAGAGAGTATCCGTTTGAGTGTGGACCACTAGAACCAACGGCGATTAGCGCATCGCCTGCCTGAACTTTAGTACCATCGATTACGTCTGCCTTTTCGACTACACCAACACAGAAGCCAGCAACATCGTAGTCTTCGCCTTCATACATTCCAGGCATTTCAGCAGTTTCACCACCGATTAGCGCACATCCAGCCTGAACACAGCCTTCGCCGATACCTGCAACAACGTCTGCCGCTGTATCTACGTCTAGTTTGCCCGTTGCATAGTAGTCGAGGAAAAATAGTGGCTCTGCACCCTGAACAATCAAATCGTTCACACACATAGCAACCAGGTCGATACCGATTGTATCGTGCTTTTTCATATCCAATGCAAGGCGAAGTTTTGTACCTACGCCATCAGTACCTGAAACAAGTACTGGCTCTTTATACTTCGTAGGAAGTTCACAAAGTGCGCCAAAGCCACCAATACCGCCCATTACTTCAGGACGGCGAGTGCGTTTTACAACACCTTTGATTCTGTCTACCAGAGCGTTACCTGCATCAATGTCTACGCCAGCGTCTTTATAGCTAAGAGAAGTGTTATTACCACTCACGGGAAGTCCTCGTCATAAAATTTTGGATTTGAAAATCGGCGCAATTCTAACCGAGATAAACCAAAAAGGAAAACGTTTGCGTAAGAAAATTGTTTTGCTTACTTTACAGGCGTTCAAACCAATTAATCGTTTGCGAAACTCGCATCTTGATATTGCTTGGGGTTATAATTATGCGGTTTAAATTCAATTCGCCGGAGAGAAAGATGAAAGTTGTTGAAGTGATGCATCCACTAGTTAAACACAAAGTAGGTTTAATGCGTGAGGGAGACATTAGCACAAAGCGCTTTCGTGAGTTAGCAACAGAAGTAGGTAGCCTTCTGACTTACGAAGCAACAGCAGACTTTGAAACCGAGAAAGTGACTATCACTGGCTGGAACGGCCCTGTAGAAGTGGATCAGATCAAGGGTAAAAAAGTAACAGTAGTGCCAATCCTTCGAGCTGGTCTGGGCATGATGGATGGTGTTCTGGAACACATTCCAAGTGCACGTATCAGTGTTGTTGGTGTATACCGTGATGAAGAAACGCTAGAGCCAGTGCCATACTTCAACAAGCTAGCGTCAAACATCGATGAGCGTATCGCACTTGTTGTTGACCCAATGCTAGCAACTGGTGGCTCAATGATCGCAACCATCGACCTTCTTAAAGAGAAAGGCTGTCAGCACATCAAAGTACTTGTACTTGTTTCGGCTCCAGAAGGTATCGAAGCTCTTGAAAAAGCACACCCGGATGTTGAGCTATACACAGCGGCAATCGATGAGAAGCTGAATGATAAGGGTTATATCGTTCCTGGTCTTGGGGATGCAGGTGATAAGATCTTCGGCACCAAATAAATAATTGGAATTTACGTCGTCATATTGCGTGATTTCTACGTCTTACCCTCGTTCCAATGCTCTGCGTTGGAATGCATACCGGACTTTAAAGTTACGTATGAATTGCTGGAATTAGGCGTTAACGTTGATTGATATATGCATTACCACGCTGGAGCGTGGTAACGAGAAAAACCAAATAAAAAGAAGGGCTTGTTCTGCTGAACAAGCCCTTCTTTTTCTGTACGTTGCTAGTTAGGCAGGTATCGATAAGTAGACCCTCTTTACCATGGATGGTAAAGCGGAGCCCCAGGGATGGGTTCATGCGTGTCTACGTTCGATTCTTGCCTGACTTACCTAATTTAAGCGTTCTCTTCGTCGATTTGTGCGTTATCAACTACCTGTGATTCGCCAAGATCGTGTGGAAGAACCAGGTTTAGTACGATAGCGACGATACCACATAGACTTACGCCCTGTAGGCTGAACTCGCCGATACCAAATGCCATGCCGCCGATACCGAATACCAGAGTAACCGCAACGATTGCCAGGTTACGAGCCTTGTGCAGGTCGACGTTGTTCTTAATTAGCGTGTTAAGACCAACAGTAGCGATTGAACCGAACAGCAGGATCATGATACCGCCCATCACTGGTACAGGGATAGTTTGCAGGATAGCGCCTAGCTTACCAACAAGTGCCAGTACAATTGCAGTTACCGCTGCCCAGGTCATGATAACCGGGTTAAATGCCTTAGTTAGCATTACAGCACCAGTTACCTCACTATAAGTAGTATTTGGTGGAGCACCGACCATTGACGCCGCCATAGTTGCAACCCCGTCACCAGCAATAGTGCGGTGAAGTCCTGGCTTTTTAAGATAGTCTTTACCCGTTACCTGAGAAATAGCCAGCATATCACCAACGTGCTCAACTGCCGGAGCAATAGCAACCGGAATCATAAATAGGATTGCGTTGATGTTAAATTCAGGCATTGTGAAGTTTGGCATTGCCAGCCAGGCCGCTTGTGCTACCGGAGTAAAGTCAACAATACCCATAAACAGGCTCATGGTGTAGCCAACCAGAATACCACCCACAATAGGAAGCAGTTTCAGGAAGCCTTTAGCAAATACGCTGATTCCGATTGTAGTTAGCAGAGAAGCGCAAGAAATCCAAAGTGCTAAATCACCGTCTACAAGCTGAACTGCGCCGTCGCCAGTTTTACCCAACGCCATATTAACCGCAACTGGTGCAAGCCCAAGACCAATTACGATAATGACCGGACCAACAACTACTGGTGGAAGTAGTTTATGAATAATGGCAACGCCTTTTGCGCGGATAACAGCACCGAGCAATACATACACAGCACCAGCTGCCATTAGGCCACCCATAGTTCCGGCGATACCCCAGGTTTGTACTCCGTACATAATAGGTGCAATAAATGCGAAAGAAGAGGCAAGAAAGATAGGAACCGAGCGGCGGGTAATAAGTTGGAATAAAAGTGTGCCCACACCAGCACCGAAAAGGGCTACGTTTGGATCCAGCCCTGTAAGCAGTGGAACCAGAACCAGGGCACCAAATGCCACAAACAGCATCTGTGCGCCTTGAATTATGTTAGTCATGATCGTCTTCCCGTTAGCAATAAAACAAAATTCGCGGGATTCTATCACCTGGCAATCGTTTGCTTTAGTGTCTAGATCAAAATTTTTGTGATGAATATAAAAATTTTATAATGCCATTTTATGTTAGTGGAAGGTTAAACTTATTTAAAATCTGTCTGCTAGTCAGGGTATTATCTTGCTCACTTATCGAGAGTTGCTTATCATCGTATCAGTTTAACTATCTGTATTGAGGCAATATGCGCATTTTTACTTTATTAATGCTGGCTGTTTTAGTGTTCCCTGCACAAGCGACAACGAAAGTCGATGTATTTAGTGCAGAGGTGTTGCTGGATCTTGAAGATGCTGACGCAGAGCAGAAAGCTCGATCTGAAGGATTAGAGCAGGTGATCATCAAAGTTTCAGGAGACAAAAACGCTGCGAAAAATGAAGTGGTTCAAAAAGCGATAAAACGTAATGCAGCGAGTTATTTGTCTCAAATAGGTTATGGTGATCAGGCCGGCAACCAAACCTTGAAGATGGTGTTCAACCCGCCACAGATTCAATCTCTTCTTACCCAGGCTCAACTTCCGTTCTGGTCTGATGAACGGCCGAGTATTGTTGTTTGGGTTGTAGAGGAAGGGCGCTATGGTCGAGATATTCTTTGGGAAAACTCCAATAGTCCGTTTGTGAATCAACTTCGTTATTTTTCTTCACTGAGAGGTTTACCTATTTTAGTACCTGTCGGTGATTTTGAAGATGTCACAGCCATTTCTCCAACAGATATCTGGGGAGGATTCCTTGACCCATTGAGCGTTGCAAGTACACGTTATCCAGTTGACGCGGTGTTAGTACTGAGAGTACAAAACCTTGGCAGCCGTGACAATATTCGCTGGACCCTCTATGACTCAAAGCCTGACAAGCTGGCAGTATCAACCGCTCAGCCATTAATCGGTACAGAATCCGGGCAATCGGCGCAAGCGTTAGAAGCTGTTGTAGATCAGGTGACCAATTACTTTGCTCAGAAGAATGCAATTAACGGCTCAGGAGAATCATCTGGCGCAATTCCGGTAGAATTTTCTGGCATTCGTGATGCAAACACCTTTTCACTATGGAGAAAAAGTTAAAACAACTTCGCTCTGTTGCAGCCGTTTATGTAGAAGAAGTGACAGGAGATACTATTCGCTTTGAGGTTCACCTGCTTTCCAGTGAGCTTGATTTTGAGAATGAAGTGCTTCAGGCGTTCCCGGTTAATAAGCCAGAGTATGTAGAAGATGCGCCTGAGCTGGAAGTTAATAACTCAGATGTTATTATTCAGGAGACTGAGAGCATCGAAGCTAATCAGAACCAGGTACAAGTTCCGGTAAAAGAGAACATTGCAGCTGAGGTCATAGATGAATCAGTGGCTCCAAGCGAGGAGGCTTCTCCTGAGGCAATGGAAACCGAAGATGCGAATGAGGCACCAGAGCCTGAAAGAGTATTGAGATTTGAGTGGATTAACTAGAATAGAATGAAATCAAAAAAGAAGAGCCGCGTGGCTCTTCTTTTACTTCTGGTTAAACTTACTTTTTTCCTGCTTTTCTACTTCAGAAAGTTTTGGCAATTTCAGCCCCAGTTCGCGCCCTTTAAATTTCGCGTAAAGGATATTGCCAATAAACGCAGCAAAAGTAAGTACTAACTCTATTACGGCTAGCCACCTTTCCCCCTGATCCACATAGATAATGGTCAAAGAGTGCAGGAAATACAACATTAGTACAAAATTAGCCCACGCGTGGGTATACGGTTTGCCGGCTAATATTCCTCTCAGAGGTAGTAGCAACGGAATACACCAGCCGATCGCAGCCGTTAGCGGGTTAATATGTGGGTGTGGTGATAGGTAAGCTTGCCACAATATTACCCAGCTCAGCAGCGACAAATAGCCTGCCAAAGCAAAATAGCGGTATTGCTGGGTACGAGAGGACTCTTCTCTATGTCAGACATTCAGCCTCCTGAACGATTAAATAATTTCCAGAACCTGCTCGGGTGGGCGACCATGTCTTGCTGTGCCATTTGCAATCACAATAGGCCTTTCAATCAGCTTAGGATTTTCGCTCATTGCCGCGAAAAGTTGATCATCACTTAGCTCTGGATTTCCCAGCTCCAGCTCTTTGTAAATCGCCTCTTTTGTGCGCATCATTGCTCTTACTTCTGATAGGCCAAGTTGGCTATAAAGTGTTTTCAGTGTTTCAACGGAAGGAACCTCTTCCAGATATTTAATAACTTCAGGTGTGACACCGTTCTCTTCCAGCAAAGCAAGGGTTTGACGGCTTTTAGAGCATCTTGGGTTGTGATAAATCACGACTGACATACTTTTCTCCTATTGTAATGACATGAAACGATCTCGCTCAACAATCAGTTGATCAATGCGAGCATCGTATCTGGCCTGTTTTAAGCTTCCCAGCTCGGCAATTTGGCTTGCCTGAGTATAATTTTGTAGTGCTTTCTGCCAGTTGGCACGAAGGGCAAATATTTCCCCTCTGGCTGCAAGCTCTTCGTCGGTAATTGCAAGGTCAGCATTTGCATCAGCCAGCAATTGCCATCCATTTGTGTCATTTGGACGTTCGTGAGTGTACTTTTGCAATACCGTTATCGCTTTCTCTGCCTGATCACTTTCCAGCAGTACATTGGCGTAGTTTAGCGTAAGCACCGGGTTGTTTGGCTTTTTAGTTAATGCGTTTTCCAGCATTTTTACTGCAGTCTCTGGTTGTTTTTTATAAATATAGAGATCGCTAAGTGCATCAAGATAAAACTCATTAAGAGCGTCTTGTTTCAGCAGTTCGGTTAATAGAGGTTCAGCTTTATCTAATTGCTTGTCATCCATATAAATAAGTGCTTTACCATATTTATAAGTTGGTTCTAAAACCGGGTTGTTCTTTTTTAACCTTCTGTCAAACCAATCATGAGCCGATTCCGACTTAATACCAGCGTATCTTGCAATTATGCGAGCTTTTGCAAGATGATATTCGATAGATGGACCGAGTCTTATCGGTGGATAATTTTGTGCCCTTGCTCTTGAATCGGTAATACGATCTTCAGGTAATGGGTGAGTTAATAGCATTGGCGGTGGTGTGCTTGCGTAGCGGTACTCATCCGCGAGGCGTCCAAAGAAGGTCGGCATTGCTCTAACATCAAAACCGGCTTTGGCCATGGTACTTAGTCCAAAGCGGTCAGCCTCTTTTTCATTGCTGCGAGTATAGTTGATACTGCTTTGCATTTGCCCTGCGGTTGTAGCGGTTATGGCTGCAATACCTGCTTGGGGGGCGGCAATTGCCAACAGCAAAGAGCCGGCTAATGCTGCCATTGTCGCCGGAGAACGGCGAGCCTGTTCTTCCATACTGCGGGCGAGATGGCGTTGTGTTACGTGAGCGATTTCGTGCGCCATAACCGATGCTAGTTCACTTTCGGTTTTTGCGTGGAGAAACAATCCAGAATGCAGAGCGACATATCCGCCAAAGAATGCATAGGCGTTAATGTTTCTGTCGCGGATCATAAAGAAGTTAAACGGTGTCTTTACATCAGATGCATTGACCACAAGTTTGTGACCCAGATTGCTAATGTACTGGTTGATCACGGGATCGTTAATAACGGGCTGACCCGCGCGGATCATGCGCATGTAAGCATCACCATAAATCTGCTCTTGATCTATTGTCAGAGTGCCAGCAGCTGCAGTGCCTATATCCGGAAGGTTCAGAGTATTCGCATGCGAAAGTGAAGGGGCAGCCACAGACATAGCTATACATAATGCAAGGGTTGCGCGAGCTTTTTTATACATAGGGGCCGATAACTCCGGGCGATACATTCGATGGTTATACAGTTATGACTTTGATTATTAGCCATTGTTCTATATATCTATAATATTTTTTTCGCTTCCCTGCGGGAATTTTCCCCCACAAGTGTAAAAAACCTATAAAATAACACCTCTATAATAAGCAACGGGCAGAAGAATGGAACCATATATTCTTGATTTACGTGAAGAACGCTGTCCGATGGCATTGTTAAAAGCAAAACGTTATAGCAAAAGTGTTGGTAAGAGCGAGTTCATTATTCATGCTGTCGATAGAAGCTCTATAAAAGATATGATTCGATACTTTGACAACCATAATTTTTTTGTGCAAGTTGATGAAAAGCTAAATCACTCAACTTTAACAATTATCAAGAAAGAGAATTAAGCTCGATGTTAGAGATGCTGAATCGCTGGTATAAGCGACGTTTTTCAGACCCGCATGCTGTCAGTCTGGTTATGATCCTGTTGTTTGGGTTTATAACGATTTATTTCTTCGGACACCTTCTGGCTCCTTTACTGGTAGCTATTGTGCTTGCCTATCTTCTTGAGTGGCCGGTAACGAAACTGGAGAAGCTTAACGTACCTAGAAGTATAGGAGTTATTGTTGTTCTCATTGTGTTTATCGGAGTCATGCTTGTCGCTTTCTTCGGGTTGGTCCCGACCATTTGGCAACAGGTAGGTAATCTGGTTAATGATATTCCTAACATGTATAGCCGACTGCAGGAATTTATCGTTGTTTTACCAGAGAAATATCCGGAACTAGTGAATATCGATCTGGTGGAGTCTGTCGCCACGAATGCTCGCAACCAGGTGCTGGCACTCGGCGAGACAGTAGTAAAGGGCTCTTTGGCCTCTCTGGTTAGCCTGGCAACTGTAGTAGTTTATCTAATACTTGTGCCATTACTGGTGTTCTTCCTGCTTAAAGACAAGGAAGAGATGCTTGGAATGCTTAGCAGTTTCCTTCCTCAGAACAGAAAACTGGCAACGCGAGTGTGGAAGGAGATGAACCAGCAAATTTCTAACTATATCCGCGGTAAGGTGCTGGAAATCCTGATTGTCGGTGGTGTTAGTTATATTACTTTTGCATTGCTGGATCTGCGGTATTCCGTTCTTCTTGGGGTGGCTGTAGGTCTGTCGGTACTAATTCCATATATCGGTGCTGCTGCAGTCACTGTACCAGTGGCTATAGTGGGCTTATTCCAGTGGGGTGTAACACCACAGTTTTACTGGCTAATTGCTGCTTATGGGGTTATTCAGGCTCTTGATGGGAACGTCCTAGTGCCAGTGTTATTCTCTGAGGCAGTAAACTTACACCCGGTTATGATCATTGTGTCTGTATTGGTATTTGGTGGGCTGTGGGGATTTTGGGGAGTGTTCTTCGCGATACCGCTGGCGACTCTGGTTAAAGCTGTCTGGAATGCGATTAAGAATCAGGATATTGAAGGCATAGCTCCGAGCTCCTAGTTACTTTAGATGCATAGCTACTTTCGGAATATAGCTACCAGCTAAATAAAAAAGTCCCCATGAGTTGAGCTCCTGGGGACTTTTTTGATTTATTGCAGCATGTGCTGTTGAGACATTATTTATTGTTTAGATAGTCCAGAACCACTTCGTGGTGCGTTTTAGTCTTAAACTTATTAAACACTTTCTCAATGACACCTTCTTCATTTATCAGGAAGCTAATGCGGTGTAGACCGTCATAGACTTTACCCATGAATTTTTTTTCGCCCCATACGCCAAACTTTTCGGCGACAGAGTGATCTTCATCAGATAATAGTGTGAAGTTCAGTTCGTCACGCTCAATGAATTTTCCAAGACGTTTTACTGGGTCGATGCTGACACCAAAAACCACAACGTTGTGTTCATCCAGCTCCGCTTTTATGTCTCTTAGGCCCTGAGCCTGAACAGTACACCCTGGTGTCATCGCTTTTGGATAAAAATAGAAAAGAACTTTTTTACCTAGGTAATCGGATAGTGAAACGGTATTACCATCTTGATCCAGAAGAGCGACTTCTGGTGCTGGTGTACCTTCTGTTAATGTGTTCATGTTGTTTTTATTTCCTTTTGAATGCCAGTTTTATGTTCTGACTATGCACTGGTGCTGATAAAATTGAGTGAACCAGTTACCCCAAGTTTGTCGCAGAGCTGATTAAACTCTTCCTGAAGTTGCATAAGGTTGCAATCTGCATCGACTTTAGCGGTCATTGATATCTGGAACTGGTCGCATTCTAGATGTAGCTTTTCTTTTTCTATAGTCTTAGCGCTTAATGACTCTAAGCCTATGTATCTGTCTGCAAAGAACTGAGTAAATTGCTCAGTTAAACCGGGCTTGTCTTCCGATTCGACAAAGACTTCCACCGTATATGGGCTATCTACCTCATCATGGGGAGAGGTACGTTTCATAATCGTAATAAGATCATGTTCCTGGCCTAAAAGTGGCAGAGATGTTTCTACGCGGGTGATACTGTTGTTGCTTCCGCTTAAAAGCATTATCAGCGTAAACTCGTTGCCAAATAGCGCTATTCGGCTGTCTATTATGTTACAGCCATGATGGCTAACCAAATGAACAACCTTGTTCACTATTCCAGGGCGATCGGTTCCTACCGCAGTTATCACAAGATGTTGAGACATAATCATTCTTACTGATGAGCATTCCTTGCATACTAGCACAGTTATTTGTGCTCAAGTAACCTATTCTGTTGATTCCATATGGCTTGAGAGCGGATGGTTACTCCCTATTTTCTGGTTTGATATCAGACGTAGTTGAGCAAAGATCAATTTATCATTATTTTGTCGTGCACTAAGCCTTATATTCCCTTGTGTTTACGGAGTTTCATGCATTACTATGCAGTGAAGCGAAAAAATACGGAGATAGACATGTTTTCAGGAAGTATAGTTGCATTGGTAACCCCATTTGGCAGTGATGGCGAAGTAGATTTTGATAGCCTTAAAAAGCTGGTGGATTTCCATGTAGAAGCCGGTACTGACGGTATTGTAGCTGTAGGCACAACAGGGGAGTCCGCGACCCTGACAGTAGAAGAGCATGTCAAAGTAGTAAATAAGGTTGTTGAATTTGCAGCAGGCCGTGTTCCTGTAATCGCAGGTACAGGCGCGAATGCGACCCATGAAGCAGTAACATTTAGTAAGCTTCTTAACGACTCGGGTATTGATGGTATTCTGAGTGTAACACCTTATTACAACAAGCCAACTCAGGAAGGCTTGTACCAGCATTACAAAGCAGTTGCTGAAGCAAGTGAAGTGCCTGTGGTTTTGTATAATGTTCCGGGAAGAACTGCAGTAGACATGCTTCCAGAAACGGTTGCACGACTAGCGAAGCTAGATAAAATCGTTGCGCTGAAAGATGCAACAGGCGATCTTGAAAGAGTTGCAATTCATCGTGAACTTTGTGGCGAAGATTTCGTCTTACTAAGTGGTGACGATGCAACTGGACTTGAGTTTGTTCGTCTTGGTGGTCAGGGTGTTATTTCTGTGACCAACAATGTAGCAGTAGCTGACATGGCTAAAATGATGAAGCTGGCGCTGAGTGGTGAGTTCGAAGAAGCTGCGCAGATTGATGCGCGTTTGCAGACTCTGCATAAGAACCTCTTTGTCGAATCTAGCCCTATCCCGGTTAAGTGGGCTGTACATAAGCTTGACCTAATTGAGGACGGACACTTGCGTTTGCCTTTGACAGAACTGTCAGATGGTGCAAAACCAGTGGTTGAAAAGGCACTTAAAGATGCAGGGCTTTTATAACTGAGATTAGCGTTTCGTTATAGCGTCAGCTTTCATAGATATAATGTCGAGGCTAGCATATAAATGGCCTCGATTTTTTGTTAGGAGTACCGATGAAGTTTTCTCATCAGCTAGTGGTTAGCTCACTGGCTGTTCTCGTATTAAGTGCATGTTCAGGCAGTCCTCAAGAGAGACGCCAGGCTAAAGATGATTTTGATTATCTGGACGCCAATCCTTTAGATACCTGGGTGATGCCCGAAGGTGCAGAGCCACAGTATTACCCGAACTATGAAATCCCTAACGGTGATTTTAAGGGAGCGATTGGGCGAGAGGTGGATATCAGGCCGCCACAACAAATACTGGAGCTGATTCCCGGAGCCAGAACGGAGCTTGTTGATGGTGAAGTAACCATGTGGCTGATACGTGAAGGCGAAGTCGATAAGATTTGGCAAACTGCTCAGGATATGACTCAGGAGCGCGGAATCGGGATAAGAGAAAGCAGCGATAATCACATTGAGACTGAGTGGGTATCTTGGAACTCTGAAGATGAAGAATATTTAATTGAAGCTCGTTACGCTATCGATCGATTTAAAGCCAATAATCGTTATGGGTTTAAGATATCTCTGATTGAGTGGCGTGAAGACGGTAAATTGCAAGAGGTGAGTGCGACTAACCTGGAGCGCTATAACGTGTTTATGACCAACCTTGTGACGTCTAAATACGATCAGGTACTGAGGGAAGAGGCTCTGGCGAAAGCTCAAGAGTTGGTTAAAAGTATCCCTATATCTATGGGTACAGACAGGAGTGGTTTGCCAGTTATCATCGCACGAGCGCAATACAATGTGTTCTGGGAAAATGCGGTTGATGTCTTGCCAGCAATTGGCTTCCAGCTTGAAGAACGCAACCGTTCTCAGGGGCTTATTAAAGCGAAATATTATGCCCCAGATGATAAGTTTTGGGAGTCGATCGGCCATAAACCAATTAGCTTAGATGAGAAGAACACTTACAGCTTCTCATTAGGTGATCTGGGTAACCGAACTTCTATTTCGATTTCAGACTCTTCTGGTAAACCTGTTACCGAAGAAGTACTTCAGACCATCGCTCCTGTAATTGCTGCGGTGATAGAGCAGCAAAATCAATAGCTTGTCTTAATTGTCAAAAAAAGGATGCATTACGCATCCTTTTTTTCTCTTCACTCTGATGCTTATCTGGATGAGCTGCCCGATCAAGTTCATTTAATCTGTCTAGGTCGCTTTTTTCTTTTCTTCCATTGTCAGCATTCATTGGCCCGAATTTCATCTTTGCAGTGTACTTCAGGGCAGCAATGTTCCCTATAATTACTGCGAGGACGATAATTGTGATGACCCATGGATTTAATAAGAACTCCATATTTACTCCTGACAAATGTTGACGATGTAGTTCACAAAGATAGTATCCAGGTTAGAACGTACGGCTTCAAGCCCGAGAATTGGCGCTTTCATCAAAGCAAGTTCTAGTTGTCTGGGAGATAAGTCTATCATGCAGCGACCGGACACTTCACTATGGCTAATATGCCAGGGTTCCGGTGAAACCCCGCCCATATCTTTGGCATAAGGGAAGAAAAAGCCATGACTTTCCAAATTGTTCTTCAGCCACAGGTAGAAACGAGACTGGTGACCGCTTTGATACTCCCATGGCTCCAACATCAGCTTGGTATCTTGCGGAAGCTCATTACCAGCGTAGACATCAAAATCAGTTCCCCAATGGTGTCGGCTAGCCCCTGGCAAAGCCGACCATCTGAGTATTGATAGCGCCTTTTCCTCGTCAGATAAAATATCGGTAAGTAATGGTCGGCTATTTTTATCCAGAATGGGTAAATCACCGGAGTACTTCCGGTTCCAGATCAATTGTTGCCTGGAGTAGTCCCGAAAGCCACTGGCAACCAACAACTGAAAACCAGCTTTGTCAGCAGACTCTACTAAGGCTTTAAGATTATCGGCTACCTCTTTATGCACAAGAAGGCTCTGGTGAAGTGTTTCCACTTCTACCAGATGTGTCGATGCCTGCCCGGTTAATTCCTGTGGTGTCATTAATACAAGACCCAGTTAGTCGTTTGCCAGTAGTTTCTGAAGAGTTTTTTCGTACATATCCGTCAGCTTCTCAAGATCTGCCACGTTAACACACTCATTAACCTTGTGGATTGTCGCATTCACAGGACCAAGCTCGATAACCTGTCCCTTCATGCGAGCGATAAAGCGGCCATCAGAGGTTCCACCCGTTGTTAGTAGCTCGGGCTTTTTGTGGTTTATTTCTTCAACAGCTTCGACTACCGCATCCAGTAAATCACCATGGTCGGTCAGGAACGGGTCGCCATTGAAGGTCCACTGCAGTTCGTAATCCAGGCCGTAAGAGTCTAGTGTAGAGTGTACTCTTTTCACGATCTCATCATTATTCAGCTCAGTGCTGAAACGCATATTAAACTGGACGTTAAACTCACCAGGAATTACGTTCGAAGCGCCTGTTCCTGCATGCAGGTTTGGGATCTGGAAACTGGTTGGTGGGAAGTAGTCATTGCCGTCATCCCACTTTGTGGATGCAAGTTCCGCAAGAGCTGGTAGCGCTTGATGCACCGGGTTGTTAGCTAGGTGAGGGTAGGCGACATGCCCTTGTATACCTTTTACTTTGATATCACCAGTAATCGAGCCACGGCGTCCGTTCTTAATGACATCGCCGGTTTCATGTGTACTTGACGGTTCTCCGACAATACACATATCAATATTCTCATTGCGTTCCATCAGCGTTTCTACCACCCTGACAGTACCGTTGATAAATGGGCCTTCTTCATCAGAAGTGATTAGAAAGCCAATAGAGCCTTTATGATCCGGATTTTCGGCGATAAAGCGTTCAACCGCAACGATCATACAGGCCAGTGAGCCTTTCATATCAGCGGCACCACGCCCATGAAGGTGTCCATCTATAACTGTTGGTTCAAATGGAGGGGTATGCCACTGGTCGAGAGAACCGGCAGGAACTACGTCCGTATGTCCTGCAAAAGCAAATAGGGGAGACTCGGTGCCTCTTCTTGCCCAAAAATTGGTGGTGTCTTCAAACACCATCACCTCGATTTCAAATCCGAGCGCTATCAGCCTCTCTATCATTACATCCTGGCAACCTGCGTCTTCTGGGGTGATTGATTGACGACTTATTAAATCTTTTGCTAATGCCAGTACCGGGCTGTCACTCATCCTTGTATTCCTTGTCTAAATTGTTAGTTAGATTCTTTCGTTAAATTACTTACCAAAAACAGATGCGTATTGCTCTGCTTTAAAACCTATATAAAGAGTATTGTCTATAGAAAGTATAGGGCGCTTAATCATTGCTGGTGACTCAACAAGCAGTGCGATAGCGTTCTCTTCATTCAGGCTATCTTTTTGCTCCTGGGTGAGTTGCCTATAGGTTGTTCCTCGCTTATTAAGAACCTGCTCCCATCCAAGCTGATCACAAAAAGACTTAACCATTTCCGGGTCTACACCCTGTTTACGATAGTCGTGAAATTCGAAATTTATATCGGCTTCCTGCAGCCACTTTTTTGCTTTTTTTATGGTGTCACAGTTGGGAATCCCGTACATGGTTATGGTCATTTTAGTTCCTTTTCTTGAGCAAGTTCTCAAATCCTAACAGGAACCGTAACTTCAGACAAAACTAACATGGATTGGTCTTCTATTGATCAAGCGCAAAAATGTTCTGCCCAGATAGGAAATAATGAGGTTGAACATATTGAACTAGTCCGGAAAAAATAATGATAGATCAATATGCTTAGGACTATTTAGGGAGGATTCATGCAGTTAAGTCCTGTATTCGCCAGACGTTTGTACTTAGCACTATTGGTCGAAAGTATGGAAAGACCGAACGTGCCAAAGTTGATTGAGAAAACGGGTTGGCCGCGCAGAACTATCCAGGATGTATTAAAAGCTCTACCGGGTATTGGGATTGAGCTGATTTTTGTTCAGGATGGTCGGCGCCACAATGACGGGTATTACCAGTTATCTGACTGGGGGCCTTTTGACAGCCAGTGGGTAATAGAGCGTCAAAGTGAAATTGCTTCTACATTAGGATGCACAATATAAAAACTGCCGGTTTCTACCGGCAGTTTTTATATGAACTTCTTTTTTATTTAGCCGGACAGGTCGATGCTACCGACTTTGATAGCTGTTTGATTCTGAATCCTTTGGATTTCAGTAAAGATATAAGGCTATCCTGACCAACCAGATGCAGGGTGCCAACTACAACAAGATATCGACCATCTTCTTTTAAGAATGCCGGGCTATCAAGCTTATCTGCCCATTCTCTGTTTCGCTCGTAGATAAACTTTGAAGCAATTTCGTCACTGCCAGATGTTTCCAGGACCAATGATTCCAGTTTGTTTTTATCCCCGGACATCCAATCGTTCATCAAGCATTCGCTGATTCTTTTGTTTTTCTCCCATTCATCTACAATCTCGTTTAGCAGGTCACGACCGATCTGCTTAGAATTTGAGAATAGTGATAGCTGATACTCTACCGTTTCCAGTCCTTTTACTGGTATGTCATTCAGGCGAGCTTGATTTGCGATATAGTTGTCGATGCCCCATTCGTGTTTGTAGCCAAGAGAATAAAAATAAGCTAACTGCAAAACTAGCGCTGTTTTCCATGTAGGCTGACTAAGTAAAACATCACCATCTATACCAACTTCAGCGCCAATCTTTCTGATCTTAGCTTTTTGTTTCCGATTTAGATAATCATTACTTAACTCGTTGACATCGGGAACTCCTGCCGAAGCGGAATCAAGATCGGCTTCAAGTATCAAGGCGTCGCTAGAATCAAGAAAGTTATTCACCGCCTTAGGGAGTGGTAACATCTCTTCCTTTCCTAAATGGATTGAACCCAGAATCATCAGCTCTTTATCGCCTTTAGTTGCTTTCCAATAGAGTGGTTCTGCGTTTGCTAATCCCGCCAGGGAGAGCAGTAGTATTGCTATAGAAATGCTGAACTTGTTAACCATATATGTCCTTATGAGTGGAAGAGTCCCGTTAAAACAGACTTGCTAACAACAGTTTATATAACGACAGTTTAATTCATGAAGAAAAATAAGTGTGATATCTCTCGAATTATTTCTCTTAGAAATAGCGGTTAATTACTCAAATTAGGCTTTAAACGCTCTTTTTGAGCGGATATTAATCAAAAAATATCTTCTCTAGAGCATTTTGACGTAAAAATTGATTTTATATTTATCATGAAGACAGCGAATTACCAGGCTTTGAGTCTGAAAATATTTCTTTAGATAAATTTACATTTGAACCCGATCACTCTTTTGTAAGGTTTGTTTTTAGTTGCGAAATAACTAATGCAGTATTTGGCCATCAGGTAAGCCCTGGTCGATTTAGTGATTGCAACAAACTAAGTGTTGCGAATCAGATTAATACTAATAGATAAAATACAACTAGTTAATTGGTGGTTATAATGAAAAAAGTTTTGGTTCTTAGCGCACTGGCATTTGCTCTTTCTCCAGCAGCATTCGCGGGTAGCTCTTACGTTACAGGTAATGTTCAGTTTCACTCTGATGATCTTCATGGTTCAGAAGCCACTTCTACTCTTGAAACCGGTCATACCTTCGATAACTCACTAGGCGGTTTTACAGTCTACACTGAGTTTGATGGCATTCAGCTTGGTGAACTAACAACGCCTCGCACTACAGATAACCCTAATGGTTCATCTGCTAACCCTTACATTACAGTTGGCGGTGAGCAATCATTTGCTATCACCGAGCACTTTTGGGTTGCGGCAGGTTACCAGCATCTAATTCAAGAAGGGGAGTCAGTTCAGTACCGTCCGCTGATCAAGATTGGCTACAATTTCGACAATGGTATTTCTATCAGCAATCGTACTCGTGCTCATATTGATGCAACGGACACAGACGCGGATACCGATTACAGAATGGATAACCGTATTGCCTACACAGTTAACAATGAACTGGCACTAAGTTACAACAACGTTTACATGACAAAAGCGGAACTGATGGATCACGAGTTACGTGCAACCTGGACTCGCCAGGGTGTGCAGCCTTACTTTGAATACCGTAACCAGGCTGACAACAAAAACAACGCATTTGTGTTTGGTGCTTCTTACGGTTTCTAAGAAAAAACTATCCTGATTGATTGTTATGCCCGGGCCCACCGGGCATCTCTTTATATAAATCGTTATTTGAGATTAAACAGACGCAGCCTATTTGCGTTACTGACGACCGTAATTGACGATAATGCCATGGCAGCACCGCCAATTACCGGGTTAAGTAGAAAACCAAACAGTGGATAGAGAACACCTGCGGCAACCGGGATACCTATAGTGTTATAAATAAAAGCGCCAAAAAGGTTTTGCTTCATATTTTTCACGGTGGCTTTAGAAAGCTGTATTGCGCTGTCGACAGTTACCGGAGATGAGTTCAGTAAGGTTAATTGGGCACTTTCGATAGCCACATCAGACCCACTTCCCATCGCAATCCCTATATCGGCTTGTGCCAGTGCTGGTGCATCGTTAATGCCGTCACCAACCATGGCGACTTTTTTGCCCTGAGACTGAAGTTCAGAGATATGCATTGCCTTCTGATCTGGTAGAACTTCCGCGATGACTGTATTGATATTCAGCTTTGAAGCGATTTCGTCGGCGACTCGATGGTTATCACCAGTCAGAAGCACAACCTCAACGCCTTGTTTTTGTAGTTTTGAAATTGCAGTTTTCGAATCATCTTTTATTGCATCGGCAATGGAGATAACTCCGGCAACGATATCGTCAATTACAACGACGACAGGCGTCCATGCATTTGATTCCGAGGCTTTCAGTAACAAGGGCTCAACCTTTAGGCCTTTGCTAACGACATGATTGACAGAGGCGACTTCAACCTTCTTATTTGAAACTTGTCCTGATACGCCTTTTCCTCGTTGAGAGTTAAACATTTCTACCGGAACCAATGGGATAGAATTCAATTCAGCATATGTGCAAATGGCTTTAGCCAGAGGGTGCTCGGAATGGCTTTCTAATGCATAAGCATATCGAAGCAAATCCGCCTCAAGAAAGCCTGACGATAAGCTAATATCCAGAACCTCTGGTTCTCCTTTAGTCAAGGTTCCAGTTTTATCGAAAACAACGGTATCAATTTTGCTCGCTGTCTGCAGGACATCAGCATCCCGAATCAGTATCCCTAGTTCTGCTGCTTTGCCCACTCCTACAGTGATAGAAAGAGGGTTGCAAGTCCCAAGGCACAAGGGCAGGCGATAATTAAAACGGTTGTTGCAACTATCAACATATAGCTGGCTTTCGGCTCTGGGCCCCATTGCCACCAAACCAATGATGCGAGTATCGCTATACCCACTACCACGGGAACAAATACCGCAGAGATTGAATCGGCAAGCTTCGCGATGGCGGGTTTACTGCTCTGAGCCTGTCTTACCAGCTGGATAATTCGTGACAGCATAGTATCACTGCCCACACCAGTAGCGTCGATAAGTAAGCTGCCGTCATTGTTTATGGTTCCTGCCGATACCTTACCCCCTGAGCCTTCAATTTTGGAACAGGTTCCCCTGTTAACATACTTTCATCGACATAGGATTCACCATTAGCTACTACGCCATCTACCGGAACCTTCTCACCGGGTTTTATCCTCAATTTCATTCCAGGCTGCACTTCTTCAATAGCGATTGTTGACTCAACGCCATTGTTAACCAGAGTCGCTGTTTTTGGCTGCAGACCAATCAAAGCCTGAAGAGATTCATTGGTTCGAGCTTTTGCTTTCGCTTCTATGTAGTGGCCTAGTGAAATTAAGCCGATGATCATTGCGCTGGCTTCGTAATAGACATGGCGAGAAGCAGGTGGGAACCAGTCGGGCACTAAGACTATGACTGTAGAAAACAGCCAGGCAGCTCCGGTGCCTAAAGCAACTAGCGTGTCCATCGTCGCACGACCATGCAGAATAGATTGCCATGCACTGCTATAGAATGAGCGTCCAGCAGTAGAAAGCATAACAAAGCAAATCACCCCGATGATTCCCCAGCCAATTTGGTCGCTGGTTGACTGAATCATCATGTTGCCTCCAAATACGCCCCAAAGCATTAGGGGGGCACCGATGGCTAGCGCAACGAACGAGTTCTTTTTATGTTCTTTCTGAGTAGCTTGATTTTGTTTATGCAGTTTTTGCTGTTGTTCCCGAGCATCTTCCACAAGTTTTGCTTTATATCCAGCGTTAGAAATGGAAGTTAGCAGTTCGTTTACTGCCTCATTTTTATCGGACGAAACCGATACGATAGCACTCTGTTCTGCAAGATTAACTTGAGCACTAGTGACACCTGTTGAGCTTAAACAAGCTTTCTCTACTGACGAAACACAGCTCGCGCATGTCATTCCTTCGATCAGTAGATTTACGGTAGAGCTATTCTTAAGGGGGGCAGGTTGTACCGTTTTTTCTAGCGGTACTGGTTCTGCAACTGCTTTCTCTTCGGTTTCTTGTTTTATCTGAGTATCATCTTCTTGATCTTGAGTTGATTGCTGATACTGTTCTAGGGAGGTAACGTGAAAGCCCAGAGACTCAACTAGAGCTATTACATCAGCTTCGTTTAGTGGACTAAACAACTCAAGGCTTGTTTTAGTTACTTCAGCATCGGTAGCTTTTGTCTGTTCTGCTAACGCTTTTTCGACCTTAGCGACGCACTTACCACAATTTAGACCAGATAATGAAAGTGAAACCTTATGGCCAGCTTTGTAACCGAGTTCTTCAACCATCTTGATAGCATCAGATTCCTCTAATAGCCCTTTTGCAGATAAGTGATCTTTTTCAACCTGCAACTCCACAATAGTCTGGTTTGACTCAAATGCCGTTTTGACTTTTTTGATGCATTTCCCGCAGCCAAGCCCTTGTAAATCCAGGTCGATAGAAGTACCAGGCTGATACTTCAAGGATTCGATAGCAGCAAACAAAGTAGATATGGTCTGTGTCGTTGTGACAGTGACCGCGTGCTTTGAAATGTTATCTATCGAAAGCTCCTCTATAGATAAGAGTTTCTCTTCAAGTTTTTTTACGCACTTGCCACAATTTAGTCCACTCAGGGGTATTTGATATTGATTCATATCCGGGCTCACAAACTATTCAGATAATCTAAAGATAAACCTTACCTCAAGGGTAAGGTCAATAGTTTTTTAAGAAGTTGTAGATTTAGCCTAGGGTGATAAAATACCGCAACTTTTATCCTTATCTATTGCAGTTTGTCTGCGAAATAAACCCAAGGTAATTCTAATGACGGTTAAAACTCGTTTTGCTCCAAGCCCTACTGGCTACCTTCACGTAGGTGGTGCTCGCACAGCACTATACTCCTGGCTATACGCTAAAAATCAGGGCGGTGAATTCGTTCTGCGTATCGAAGATACTGACCTGGAACGTAACTCTCAGGAAGCGGTTGATGCGATTCTTGAAGGTATGCAGTGGATGGGGCTTGAGTGGAATGAAGGTCCTTACTTCCAGTCTAAGCGTTTTGATCGTTACAACGAGATGGTTGATAAGCTGCTAGCAGAAGACAAAGCTTACAAATGTTATGCATCGAAAGAGCTTTTAGACGAGATTCGTGCAGAGCAGGAAGCAGCGAAAGAAATGCCTCGCTATGATGCGAACCACCCGAAAATTGTTGCAGCAAATGAAGCTGCAAAAGATGGTGACCCATGCGTCGTGCGTTTCCGCAATCCAAAAGAAGGCAGCGTAGTATTTGAAGATCAGATCCGTGGTCGCATTGAAATTGGTAACGACCAGCTTGACGATCTGATTATTCGTCGTACTGACGGTTCTCCAACATACAACTTTGTTGTAGTTGTTGATGACTGGGATATGGGTATTACACACGTTGTTCGTGGTGAAGACCACATCAACAACACGCCTCGCCAGATCAATATCTATGAAGCACTAGGTGCGCCAGTACCAACTTTTGCACACTGTGCAATGATTCTTGGTGATGACGGTGCGAAGCTTTCTAAGCGCCATGGTGCGGTTTCTGTTATGCAGTACCGTGATGAAGGTTACCTGCCAAATGCTCTGAACAACTACCTTGTGCGTCTTGGCTGGTCTCATGGCGACCAGGAAATCTTCTCTCAGGAAGAGATGATTAACTTGTTTAGCCTGGATGCAATCAGCAAGTCTGCGTCCGCATTCAATACAGATAAACTACTATGGTTGAACAACCACTACATCAAAACTTCTGAGCCTGAATATGTAGCAGAGCACCTGCAATGGCACCTAGGTGAGCAGGGAATCAACAAAGATAACGGTCCGGCTATTACAGAAGTGATCAAGCTAGTTGGTGAGCGTTGTAATACGCTTGTTGAACTTGCTCAGCAGTCTCGTTACTTCTACGAAGATTTCTCTGAGTTTGAGGCTGGCGCCGCTAAGAAGCACCTTCGCGGTGTAGCTAAAGGCCCACTTGAGCTAGCACTTTCCAAAGTTGAAGCTTTGTCTGAATGGACAACGGAAAACCTTCACAACGTTATCAAAGAAGTATGTGAAGAGCTGGAAATCGGTATGGGCAAAATTGGTATGCCACTGCGCGTTGCGGTAACAGGTGGTGGTCAGTCACCTTCTGTTGATGCAGTAATGCAACTGATCGGCAAAGAGCGCGTTGTTGCTCGAATTAAGATGGCACTTGAGTTTATTGCAGAGCGTGAAGCTAACGCTCAGTAAACGATATTAAACTGAATAGTCAAAACCCGCTGAAAGTCAGCGGGTTTTTTATTGCGTACTATTTGGCTATTTCAGATCTATGCTATTTAGCCTGCCCATAAACAAAAGGATTGGAATGTTATCTTTGTGTGCTTCCAGAAGCGCCCTTTTGGTCATTGAGTAAGCTGCCAGCTTGCCGTGCTTTTTAATTGAGCATAGTTTGCTGCGGTACTTATGCTCGCCGTCATCTGTATATTCTATCCACTTAGCAATGTAATAAGGTTCGCGTTCATCGGGCTCAGCATTTTTCTTGCGTGCTTTGTAGATGATTTTAGGTTCGAGGTTATGCGGTAACCTCGTCATCAGGTATTGGTCTTTGAGGACTTTGGACCAGTGCTTCCCCCATAACTCGGTACCTAACTCGTTTCTTAGCTTGATGGCTTTCTTAAGCGCTTCTTCTTCACCGAGCCGCACAAAACCAACTGAACGATGCAAGATGGTATCGTCAGGAGTGTGTATATGGAGTTTAAAAGCCGTCTTTCCTTTAGAGATAAAACGGTGTCCGGTATTGGTTACTAAATTACTTCGAGCCATACGTCTTTAAAATGACAGAACTATTAATATCTAATAGTAAGACATTCACGGGATAAATGGAAAAAATTGCTGTTGAAAAGGGTAAAAGAAGAAGTGGCGTCCCCACCAGGACTCGAACCTGGATCGATCGCTTAGGAGAATTGAGATAAATATTAGATAAAATATAAAAAATTTAAAAATCAGATACTTATACTGATTCTTCTAATGCTATAGTTCTATCATAGTGTGATATTTATTTGATTTTTATTAGATTTTGCTTATTTCTTGTAGATAGCCCCACCGCGAGCGGTGAACATAACGAGTAATACTCGTCTCATACTGCGTCATTTTGTCCCACAAACACACCACGGGAAAAAACTTTTTAGAGTGTCCAATCTAATCATGACGGCTTAGATTAGTTTTTGCATGCTTCAACAGAGGTATCGGTGCGTAGACGTTTCTTATGTTTGCACCACATTACTTACTAAAACAATGAACCTTGTACTATAGGTGCCAATAGTAGATTCGGATCGATACCTTCTGTACCCCCAACTAAAAAGGGGCTTTTGGGGTCATGGAGATTTTTGTTTTTCATAACTACATTCTCATTAAAAGTAGCATAGCAGTATGAGCAGCCATGAAGGCATGTATTGTACATGCCTATATCAATACTTTTATACAACCACAGGCTTCTCGCTGACCACTATCCTTGATAGAGCTCACATCTAAGTTAAACACTGATTTTATCAAGCGATCATCAATGCACTTACCATGTTTGATTCCAAATGACTCTACATCAATCTCTTCTGCACAGCTCTCTATTTTCATCCCGTGTTCGTTTGCAACTCTTGCCATGTAGCTAGACAACTCGTTTAGCTCATCTGGCATCTGAGTTATATCAGCGTATGTCAGACCGTCAATTAGGTTTAAATTTCTCTCCGTCTTCTTGTAAAAGTCAGAAAAGCTAATTACAACTTTATGGGTTTTGCCTGCCAACATTGATGCAATTTTAGAAAATACTCGCTTGTGTTCATTTATATCAACTAGGTTGGACAACAGTATGGGATCATACCTCCATATAACTTTATCGGCACCTATCCTGTCGCTTAGCTTTACAAAAGTATCAATAGCCCTGTGGGGGCGGGGAACTCTAGTTTCCAGTTGCTTGGGGTAGGCAGTAACCGTGTACTGGAAATAGTATTTATACCCTAGAGAATCTAGCTCATTAAGATGCTTCATTAACATAGCAGGGTTTCTAGTCCAAAAGACAAAAAGCTCTACGTCTTCTGGTAACAGAGAAACCCTTCTAACTTGATGGGCGTTAAAAGGGTTTCTAGTCAATAAGAAACCCTCACGAACTCTATTCATGAACCATGGTGTATAAAAAGCTGGTATATCAGTTCTACGACTAACGCTAATGATCATACTTTTCGCTCAAATTTCAGCATATTAAATGCTAGGTAGTTTGCCTTCAATATAGGGTAAAAATCTATTGAACAAGACGAGCAGTCACTCTGACTGCCATTGTTAGTACACTGTGATTTCAAGCTACTCACATTTGGAACAACTTTATCTGGAATAGTAAAAAAATCATAGCTATACCCAAGCCATTCATTATGCTTTGTTTTGTAGAAGTACCTACTTGGATCAGTTGAAGGCGTAAATGAACTTTGCTGAAGAATGTTACTAATTGTACCGAACTGACTTAACCCGTCCACATGAGAAGACTCAGCAGGGTAGTCTGTAACATATGTGTTTATAAAATAGACATTTTGTTTTCTATTACTTTTCGCTAATAAATTAGCGAAGTCGCAACGATGCTCATAACTTAGTTCCGTGAGTGACTTCGGAAAAACTATCAGATCTACGTCTTGTAAGTCTGAAGCTCCTAGCGAGCTGATACAACCTTTTTAAAGGTTGCCCAACCAAACGCTGGTCGGTAGCTCCAATCAACAAAATCTAAGCCTTTATAGTTGATATCGACGCCAATACCTTTATCAATCAACACTCTATTTAATGCATAACAATCAATACCCGACCCACAGCCGATCGACAAAATGTTTACACGGTCACCTTCGAAATCGGCGAAAAAATCCTCATACATTTCATAATATTCGCAAAAATATGCGGAAAAATACTTAATTATATACTTTTGCTGATATGTGATATCCGCATACGAATCGATGGATAAGTCTGCTCCGTTTAATGAACACCACTGATTTGCTGTGATAAAATCATCAAAAACCTGCCCGACTTTATTATTGAGAAACTCTTTAGTTGACATGGCTACCTAACCTTATGCTCGCTCGTGTGTAAAGGCACCAGCTTTTATTGGACTATTTCTATATTATCGGAATGCCAATATGCATAACCATGCACTGATCACAGAGTGTTCTAGACGCTAAGGCATTGTTTACCTGCATCGAATGAGTACAGCGTTTAACTAATTTTGCGGCAAAACCGATTTGGGTAACCTGTCAGATCTAGTCGGAAATAATACATATTATTAGCAGAGAAGCGATTTCGGGAACGTAAGCTATCGTATAGAAAAACCCGCTCTAGGCGGGTTCTGTTACAAGTTCTTTTTGTAGTCGTACGTGCAGAGCAATCGTCGGTAGTCAGTACCTTTCTTGTTTGGCATCCCAAGCAATACTGCCTCTACCTCATCAAAAGGAATTTGATCATTCCACAAAGACCAGATAATCGCGTCTATTTTCCGCGTTCGAGTTATACAATCATCAGCGAAGATTTCATCAACAGATGTATGAGCAAGCTCTTCCACCCAAGGCAATGTCCTTAAATGCCCCTCTATTTTAGCTACTTGCTGAGTCTTTAAAGTCTCTGCTTTTGCCAGTGTGCTATTAATTTTGTCAAAGGCATAGATAGGAAACCACTGTTGAATTGAAATATTAATTTTATCAATAAGCTGTAATAACTGGTGGTTCGACTCTTCTATAATGTCAAAATAATCGGTCATGTAGCTAGCAGCGTTCTTGTGCTCATATCTAATAGATTTGTTTGATCCGATAACTAGTATCTTATCGTTATTGTTTAAAGAGTCGATATCCTCAGTAATGTTAACCTCAATGCTCGAGCCATCAGTATTAGCACCACTATAGATATCTTTTACAACGCTTTGCACTTTCCTGATGTCCATCGCAGATACAGGCAGGTTTAAGTCCGATAGTGAGCGATAAATCTCTCCAAAGTCATCGGTTTTAACCTTGTTAATGCGAATAGTGGTAGCAAAACCCTCAAGATCAATATCATGTTCGCTAATCTCATGAGACATCGAGCCAGCGTCATGCTCTACCAGCAAGAAATTATCACGAATCCGCTTAGCATCATCAGAGTTAGGTTCAACATACGTAAACACAGTTTTAAGCAAGCTCTTGATATTATCGTCACCGATTCCATAACCAAGGAATATTATCGGGTTATGAATAAAGATAGAAAGTAACTGCGCTCGAATTAACTCGTATTTCTCGTTAAAATCGTCGTAGTCTTTATCGGTAATAATGACCTTTGACGCGTCACTATGACATCCATGAATTTTGTAAACTGAGCCGTACGGATTACTCAAAAGGATATCGTTACCGACTAAAGGTTCAAAGCTAAACACATCCTCTATAAGACTGTCATAGTTTGTAGTGATTACAGAGCCAATGTTTTTCCTTATTTTTTTAAGTTCCGCAAGCTCGTCTAACATCCCTTCACGATAGTTCAGCTCAGACAGCAAACTAGCTATGTAAATCTTGAATCTACTTAGATAGTTTTCCTTTGCCATTTCCTCATAGAAAATGTCATTGATATGCTCAAACTTGCCATTTCTATCTTCCTCCAATGTCTGGTTAAAGATGACCTCTAACTTACCCGCTACCTGCGTGTAGTCACACTTGCCATCAACACGAGACTTTGCTTTGATATCAAGGTACGCCTCTATGTTACCAGTACACTCCAATGCGATATGTTCTAGCAAACCATCCCATGTAAAGCTGTTTTCGAGATAACGCAAACTGACACCAGTACCAACAAACAGTACAGGGTGGTTACGGTACTTACCTATAAAATCCTTTATTTCCATTTAAGCCTCGCATGGTTTTTTCGCTTATTGTACATGGCTCGCGAGAAAAATAATTAGTTGAGCATTAGAAAATAAATGATTTAAACCAGTAAAAACACTTTGGGGCAAAGTGCTTTAGGGCAATCCTCTACTCCTTACCGTCGGCGCACATCATCTATAGCCAACGACAATCTAGGCGAATACACTAAAAATCAAACACCTGCTGCTCTTCGTTCTTCGAAAGCTTGCTAGAAATCTGGTGTTCAAAGCTACCTAGGTTTGTGAATCTGATATCTTTACTGCTGGGGTCGGTATAAAAAATATCAACAATCTCCCATCCATGCCGAAACCGCTCACAAGTTAAATGTTTAGCTTTTTTCTTCGCCTTCTTCGGAACTGTCAGAACAACCTGTATCCCTTTCTGATCAGGGCGATTTAAGACGGTGTCTAGGCGTGGCTGGAGATCATCAAGCAAGAAACGAATGTTATCGTTACCGAGATTTTTTATGCGGATGGGGTTGCTGGAGGGTGTAAGAAACTCCTCGATCTCGGCGAGATTTGTATGGTTAATATCAATCATCACTTATAATTCTTATAGTTAATTAAAAGGAGTGCGCAATTCCCCAATGCGCTTCAACACTTCTATAATAGCCGTTCTCGTTTACCTGTTTCAAAAAGCAGTAATGGATATATGATGAATTATTAGCCACTCAAACAGAGAATGGCTAAATTTTTTGATTAACGAATGTGGTCTTCAGGCTTAAAGTAGTTTTCATAACCTTCAAACTCATCCGCTTCGAGCGGATACTTATCGTTTAAGTAACCAATAAACTCGCGGATATCATTAGCGATGCTCGCTTCCTCCGCCTTTCCTTTTTGAGATTGTCTTACCGCATGCTCAATGATCGCCCAGATAAGGCGGATAAACCCCCGTTCAGGTGCAGGTGACAGCTCTTTAATAGCTGTAATAATTTGATGTATATGTAGAATTTGCTTTTTCATGATTATTATCTCTACGTTGTTGTTTTAGTTTAAGAATATATTCATCTTTAAGCGAAAGTTTGTAAGACATGGCATCAAACTTTCGTTGATAGCTTTCATTGTCTTTTCTTAGGGTTTTAAGCTCTTTTAGAAAAGCAGAATTTTTGATTTCTAAACCTTCTGCATGCTCACCAAAGTGTGCTAACTCTTTCTCGCTATTAGAAAGGCATTTTCTCAGATAGTCGTTTTTCATTTTTTCTTTATTTTGAAAGAACGCTGATTTTTCAATCTGTGTCAGTTTTATTTCACGCTGTTGGATCTCGTTCTTTGCGGCTTCAACAGACTTTTGTATTGCGTTAATTTTCCTCTGTCGTTTAATCAAATCAAAATGTTTAGCAGATAGCGCCTGAGCTTGAGCCTGTTGTGCTTTCCATTGTTTGCGCGTCAAACGCTGTACCCTAGGGCCAAGTCTTGTCATACCCAGCTTTGAGCCAACTTGAGCGTAGAACATGTCTTGATAACCTCTCATGGCTTGTTTATATGCATTCGCTTTCTCCGAGTAGCCCTTTCCTACGCATTCACTTCTGGCTTTAATGCCAGGATGAATTTCAGCCATAGAGAAACCACCGTCTTTAAGACTCGGTATTGCATAGAAATGTAAGTGTGGGTGGCTTTCATCAAGGTGCAGAACAACAGACGCTAAATTTTGGCCATAGGTGTGTTTTAAAAACCTAAGTGACAAAGACAAAAACTTCTTAAAGTCTATATCTGATTCAGCAGGAATGCTGATAACGCCAGCCAATAGCAAAGGCGCATCTTTACGTACTTTCCTGCCTTTCTTGTCCTTAGCCATCTTTGAGCGCTCAATAGCAATATCAGGAAGCTTTCGGGGATCTAAGCCAAAGAGTATCTCTGGTGTTTGAGGTTGGTAAACATGGGGACAGAATCTATCCACTCGCATTGCTTCGTTGACGATGCAATACATAGACGGCTTTGCAGGTTTTGATGGGTTGTTGTTGTAAATTTCAAGATGTATAAGTTGATATGAGTTCATAACGTTATTTTTATTATTTTTAATATTATAACATCATGTATTTATTGATAATAGTTTACAAATAATATTCTTTTAAGTATACATGAAACTTTTTTCTATTGTATTGAAAATACAATAGAAAAAAGTAATCAGGGGTTTGGGGATGAAGTCCCCAACCGACGCTTATCTGAACCGAGGCACGATGGCTGAAGATAAGCATAGTCGGTTACTATGCTTATCTCGATAGATAGAACACCCCGATACTTAGCGGGTAAACATCACATCTGACAAGTGGCCAAATATCTATTATACTTTATAAATCATACAGATAACAAAATAAAATGCTTGACAAGGCCTTAAAAACCGACTAACTTATTAGTTATACTAACAGGTATAAGCTCTCTCAGTCATATCAAATCATCCTCATTTATTTTAGCTTAAAAAAAGAGAAAAACTTCCACCTGCACAGGTGAACGAGGTACACATCGTTCAATTCTGCTTGCAGAGCAAGCAGGTAAAGTAGGCCGCTTTACAAAGCGACCTACTTAGAAAAGGCAACAAAATAAACCTTATTAGGTCAATTTTAAATAAAATCACAAAAAAACCAAAATATCCATTTCCTAGTATAGAATGATAATTAAATACGTGAGTTAATTACGACAAGTCAAAGAATTATAAAAGGACAACCAATGACTTGTTTTAACAAAACAGATGCACTATCTCATGAACTTGAAGCGCTTAGACAAAATCCAGCATTGCTTAGAGGCAACGACAACATCATGACGGCTAAGCAATGGCTAGAGAAAGAAAAACGATATCCTCTGCGTTTTGAGCGCGGATACAGATACAAGAAGGGGACGTACTACGCCAGAGAGCAAACCGTCCCTGTGTACAGCGAAGCTGATGCAGTTCCAATCGAAGGAGCGAGGCCAATAAGCGACATGTACAAAAAGAAGAACTACTACTATGAAGATGAATGTCTACAAAAGAAAACACGAAAGCGATGGTGGTCTGAAGATAACAGGTTGGTAAAAAGTAGTGCGCAGCCAGTAGAGATAAGGAATGGTTTCAACCACACCGAGAAACAGAAGCTACAGATTAAGTACTATCTAAAATCCGACACATTCATGCTGCCGAAACCAAAAAATTAATAAATACAACAAAAATCTCCACCTATGGAGGTTTTTTTCATACGATAAACTGTAGTTAAATCAGGTGGATAGCTTAAAATGGCGTCCCCAGTAGGAGTCGAACCTACGGCCTTCCCCTTAGGAGGGGGACGCTCTATCCATCTGAGCTATGGGGACACGGAATTTATTTTATATCAGCAGGTTACATACGTAAATAGCAATATCACCTTGGGTAGACTAATTGTTTGAGTTTTCATCAAAAGACCCTCCCAACAGCTTGCGTATGTGTAACATCTAGCTAATCACAAATTGATCATAAGCATTATCGCTCTTTAGAACTAGATGTGAGTAGAACTCTAGTGGCGATATGCTGTACAAAACTACTTCAGACCTTGATTTTGGGATAAACTATATACTCATACGTTCATATGGTTGTGTGCTTGGAGTGGTGGTGAAAAGGAATGTTGTAGCTTTTTTGAGCAAAGAAGGTTTGTTAATACAGGATATCCAGAACAACAAAAAAAAATTCACTACTCATTATAAAAATGAAGATATGACTGACGACCTAGTTCTTTGCCTTTCTAGCCAAACTAGTCAAGCAGAATGGGCGTCACTTTTTGCAGACTACAGCGTGAGTGACCTTCATTTTAAGCAAAAATCAGTTAAGGGGGCTTTTTTTGTAAGGGTAGATGATCGTTATGTCGTGTTCACTTTTGGTCATGGTAGAAGCTTAATTGAAAAAAACTCAATTGAACGTGGATTTGGGTTGAGAGTTTCAATGAATTTGGGAGACCCAGAGCAACTTAAATCCGTAGACAAATCTACCCTTGAGAGAGTTGCCAGAAATACACGATCCCAAGTTGCAATGAACTCTGGAATTCAGGATTTTGATTTTGAATTCGATCATGAAATTTTAAAATCAATTACTGCGATTGTTAGTAGAAATGATGAACAACTTGAGATGGTATCAGGAAACGATTCTGTCTCTCTATACACTGAAATAGAGCCTGACAAGTTCCGCGATATAGCGGACAGATTAGTATCTGCATATTTTAGTGATAATTATAAGGAGCAATACCCATGGGCTGAATTCATAGGGCTGGAAACAGACCCCGACATAATCAAAGATCTTGAATCAATGTTAGTAGATAAGTTTAATACTAGTGATATTGATGATTTCTGGCTTGCCCCACCTAAAATAATAGATTATCACGACTTTTCAGGTTTTGTTTATTCTGCAAAGTCAATTAGAAATGGTATACCTTGCAAGCATCCAGAGCTAAAGCTAGAAACATTTCTCGCTGAAGCACCATTTAAGAATAAAACATCAATTTCTATAAATGCCCTCAAAACAAAAGAAATATGCCTTTATAATGGTGATGAACAACATATAGATTCAATAGGTTTATTTGACGCTTTGAATGGTGAACTCGAATACAAGGGACTAAAGTATGTTCTCAATGATGGGCGCTGGTATCATGTCAAAAAGTCCTTTGCAAAAGAGGTCGAATCTTACTTCGATATGTTGCCTCGTTGGGCAGGGTTTGCCGATAGACCTTATAAAGATAAACGTGAGTGCTGTTATCTAAGACGTATAGCTGACCAAGAGCAGATAGCAGTACTCGATCAACATTGGGTTAGGCAAAAAGACATTAAACAAAACTACGAGTTTTGCGACTTACTTACGCAGTGTAATCGTATTATTCACGTAAAGCATTATGGTGGTAGCAGTGTATTAAGCCACTTATTCGCACAAGCAACAAATGGCTTGGATATGATGCTAAACTGCCCTGAAGTTATTCCTCAAGTACAAGAACACCTAGAGGACACTTATCTTAGTTTTAACTTTTCACCATCAGGAAATAGAGTCCACAAAATAGTTCTAGCTATAATACAGTCCCGACAAGGTGACATACACATACCGTTTTTTTCAAAAGTAAATCTTCGGCATCACGCTCGGGAAATCCAAAACAAAGGATTTACGGTTGAGTTAGCCAAAATCCCTGTAGATCTAAGTGCAGTAGTTGACTCTACTTCCAAGTTAAATTGTAAGTGTAAGTCTAAAACAGCAGCATGTACCAAGACACTAACAGAAAGCTTAGATTAGCTTTGCTGGCTATTGCATCATCAGCCAGATATCGACATCGGCACCAAGATCTTTGCTCTCACGCATGTGTCTCACAACAGAAACGAATTTCTGCCACTGTTCCGCAAATAGCCCTCCGTTGTCAGGTAGCACCTTGCCGTTCAAGAACTGATTAAACAAGGGTCTTACTGCTTTTGGTAAGGTACTTAGTTCAACATTAACCGTTGCTTTTGCATCTTCTGAAACAGCGGAGCTAATACGGAGGTTCGTTTCCGTCGGTTCAACAGCTTTCGTTGAAGAATCATAAACGGCCTGCATCATGCCTTTGGCGTGTTCACTGCTGTTAGCCGCATAAAAACGATTAGCAGTTGACTCGTTATCACCCAGCGTTGTAGCCGATAGCTGGCTTCCTCCTGATACTGTTTTCAGTCGCGAGGCTAAAGTATGTCGGTTGTGATATAGGAAGGCATCATCATCTAAACCAAATTTCTGGCGAAGCGTTGTCCAGTGATATCGGTATACGGATTGAGATACGTAACCATCTTTTGATGCATTCGATGGGAACATAAATCCGCTTTGATCTGAGAGCGTCTTCTTATATTTTTTCACTTCGTTCCAGAATATATCGTGCGGTACTTGGACTAGGCGGCCAGTTTTAGTCTTGTTCTGTACGCCAGCAGGAATGACAATGGTCTCTTTACTTACATCATAGTTGCTAGCCAGATTCCGTCGAGCTTCTATAGGTCGGATACCAGCTAATACACACGAGGCGACAATAATTTTTCCCATTGGATTAGCAGAGCGTGGTTTTTGCTCCCTATAACGCACATCAAATTCATCAGAAAAGATAAATTCAACGACATCATGAATGTTCCAGTTGAAAACCTTTTTCTCCAGCTCCTGTGGTGTTGGCTCTGGATTTCTTGGGAAGAGGTAGTAATGATTGTCGATAGGATTCTTAGTCAGATACCCCATAGAGTGACAAATGTTAAAGAGGCTATTGAACATGGCGTAGTAGCCTCGCATCGTGCCTGTAGATACCCCTCTGGCCTGCCAGGCTGCTTTTAAGTCATAAACCCACAGCTCCTCAACATCGCCAATCTTTCTATCCAGATGATCGGGGAACTGATTTAAAAGTGCACGAATGGTGTCATCTGTTGGTGGATTGAAGTGGCTATTTTTCATCGGCTTTCGCTCACGGTCAGCCGTGTAGTAACCACCTTCTATATAGCTACGAATAGTCATCTTCCTAAAGGTATGACTTTCCCTGCTTAAAAGCTTTTGTTCTTCAACAAGTGCATACAGAGCTTCACGAGCTTTTCTTGTATTGGTAGAACCAGTAGGAAAATGGCTACTGTTAGGCTTTTGTACCCAGTCACCAATCTTACTCCCCATGATGCCTTTTTTATGACCTTTATAATACTTAGTGAGAATGGGATAAAACGCCTTCTTAGTCTTGGTTATTCTCAGTATCAAAGTTGCACCTTCAGCCAACTCCGAATCAACCCCCGTATCCCTCAGATCGATAGAGCCTTCTGTGAGTAAAGGAAGTTTCTTGATATCACTATCTTTAAAGTTAAATTTCCGCTCCGCTTTCTGTTGCAGCATGATTGCTGTTGTTCTGTCTGCATCTTTGTAGATAACTTTGTGGCTCGGTAGATAGTCCCCTAAGTCAAACTCTGATGCCTTTATTGCTTTCACTCGATCACCCCGTTTTCTCTATAGATGAGAATTGTAGTCGCATTAGAGTGTATAGTGCAATATATAGTGCTTTATGGACTTTTTCTAAAAGTGGTTTTTATTAGGAGTAATGAACAATATTTACTAGGATTTATAAGTCTAACTGTTTGATTTTAATATATTTAGTCAGTAATGGTTCATATTGGTTTTTATTATAAGAATATGTTTATTAATATCAATATATAATAAAGCTAGCTTAGGAGGCGACTGTTCTATCCAGTTGAACTATGGGGACGTCGGAAAAGATTCTAACCTAATTTGAGTGTGCTGTGAATGCCATCTATATCAAATGGTTAGGAGTTAACCAGTTTCCCCCTGATTGCTTAAATTAAGGCTTTATTATTTGGCTCAAGTTGAAAGCGATATGTGTTGAATATGTTAGTGTTTTGGTGGTGTTTTGTTTATTTGTGAACCCAGATTAATCTATAACCATTTTGGGTAATAGTTGTCCAGATACTCCTACCTATAATGGGGTAGGTGGTTGTTTATTGAAGATGGATTAAATTATGCGGCTCAGTGTCAGACAGAAACTAATAGCAGTAGTTGCTCCAATTTTGATTGCGGTAATTTATTTTTCTGGAGCTCAGGTTTTAGGAGTTAAGGAAAAACAAAACTCGGCAAGTGTTATTTATCAGTTTGTAGAATTGTCTGCATATAACAGTAGACTGGTTCACGAGCTGCAAAAAGAAAGAGGTATGTCAGCTGGTTATATTGGCTCAAAAGGCAAAAAATTTGGTGATAAGTTGCCTAGTCAGAGGAAAGAAACAGATAAAAGGCTGGCAGATTTAGAAAGCTATATCTCTCAAAATAAATCAGATTTGCAAAAGTATCCTCAGCTGTGGTCGGTGGTTGAAACGGCCAACCGAATGCTATCAGACATCAAATCGATGAGAAGCGGCATTACTTCGCTTTCAACACCAATCGGTAAAGCATTAAGTTATTACACCACGTTAAATGGACACCTGTTATCGGTTCCGGGCAAAGCTGTAGGGGTTTCCAGTATCGCCGATATTAGTCGGGCTTTAGCTGCTTATTATGAGTTTTTGCAAGGTAAAGAGCGCGCAGGTATTGAACGCGCGGTACTGACCAATTCATTTGGACGTGGTGAGTTTGGTCCGGGAATGTTTAAGAAGTTTGTAACCTTAGTGAGCGAACAAAACAGTTACCTGGGAACCTTCCTTGTCTATGCAACAGACGCACATGCTCAGTCATATAAGAAGCTAACTGCCGAGACCCCATTTAAAGAAGTAGCAAATTATCGAGAAAAAGCGTTTTCCGGTGATCTAAACCAAAGTGCAGAAGAGTGGTTCGCCGCTTCAACCCGAAGAATTAACTTACTTAAGACTCAGGAGGAGCTACTTACCGAAGAGATACTCATTCTGTCTGAAAATATTGTTGCCGAGCAAAAGAAGTTATTCTGGATCTACCTTGCTGTTTCTCTTGTCCTTGTTAGTTGTTCAACAATCTTAAGTTTCCGAATGGCTAGAGGCATCAACAAACAAGTAAATTGTCTCAATAGTACTCTGGAGCTCGCATCAACCAAAGATCTGACATCCAGAAGCAGGGCAATTGATGAAGATGAACTAGGCAACATAGCGAAAAACCTGAATAAGATGCTGGATGAATTCACCAGTGCGGTTCATTTGATCGCTACCTCAAGCGAACAGCTTGCAGCAGCGTCTGAAGAGTCTACGTTGACGGTAAAACAGAATGCTGAGACGTTAAAGAAAGAACAGGGACAGGTGTTGCAGGTTGTCTCTGCAATGGAAGAGATGAGCGTATCCATACAGGAAGTGGCTCAGAATATAAGGGTTACCTCTGAACAGGCGAATGCTGCGAATCAGTTAATCTCTGAAAGCAGCAAATCGGTAGATGACTCTACTAACTCGATTGGAAATGTATCCGATACAATAGATTCAGTGACAAATACTATCAATGAGTTGCACGTAAGTAGTGGTGCTATTTCTAGTGTGGTTGACGTTATCCAGGGAATTGCAGAGCAAACTAACCTGCTCGCGCTAAATGCGGCAATAGAAGCAGCTCGTGCGGGTGAGGCGGGGAGAGGATTTGCCGTTGTTGCCGATGAAGTTAGGTCTCTTGCACAACGAACCCAGAGCTCGACACTAGAAATCGAAAATATGGTGAAGAAGCTTCAATCAGACAGTGATAATGCGTTTGAGCAGGTGAATGATGCTAAATCTCAGGTCGCGGTGAGCGTAGATAAGTCTCAGGAAGTTCAGCAAACATTGAGTGCCGTTGTCGATGCGATTAATAGTATCTCTGATATGGCAATACAGATCACTACCGCTGCCGAACAGCAAGTCGTCGCAAGTAACGAGATTTCAATAAGTGCCCAAGGGATTAGTGATAGTGTTCACGCAACAGCGCAAAGTGGAGAACAGATAGCCACAGCTGCGCAAGAGCAAGCAGGGCTAGCCGAAAAGTTGCAGCATCTTGCTGGTAACTTTAAAACGTAAACCACAATAAGATCTATGCTAATAAGAAAGGGCGACATGTGTCGCCCTTTCTTATTTTTGTTAATTCAACTCTTTATGTAATACGTCTCCAATCTGAACACTTCCTGCCAGATTTGGCTGATTGATAACAAGTTCAGATTCCTGATCGTATGTCCGGGTTACGGTATAAGTGATTTCACTTTGCGATACTTTATTTCGAGGCAGACCGTGTTGATCAACAAAAGAAGCGGTGTGCCATAGCTGAAGGACATCGCCGATATTTACATCATGGATTCGTCCAAGGTCTATGGTGATCGTATCCCCGTTCACCGCAATTACTTCTGGCAACGTTATCTTACAGGACAGCTCCGTTTCCATATCAAGCATGATGTTTCGGGTCACTCTTAACAGCATCTCACCGTACGTTGAAGCCCAGAAACGGGCACTTCGTGTATCAACTTTACTGGTTCTTGGAAATGGCCAGTTTGCTACTTCACGGTAGGCGCGGTTATACACCTCGTGCCCGGTTTTACCGTCGTATATTTGCATTTCCAGGGCAAACTGGCGGTTTACCAAGTCATCTCCAAGGAGCTTTTGCTCGATAGTCGCGGTTAAGTCAGTGATTACACCACCTATGATGTATTGTGCATTAGCATCCTGAGCTATCATCTTAAGCATTTCAGGCTGGTTTTTATTGATCTCGTAATCGGTGGTGCCTACGGAAACAAAGCTGATGGACTCCTGATCGAGCTGGCGGTTCACTACATGGCTGAAATCGTCACCTAGTTTGTAAACTTGCCCCATTACAGCTTGCTGTGGTGACGCAATATCGACGTTTCCAACCAGAAATGTCTTTTTGTACTGATCTACATGGCAACCTGTTGCCGATGGATATATGTCTAATTGAACCCTCAGGGACATTCGACCATCTTTAGCTTCCTGGCTTAACACCCTGATATAGCGTACTTCGTGGTTGGTAAACTGATATTCGTTTCTGTTCTGCTCAAGGAAGGGACGAAGGTTACTAAGTGTTCCTATATCAGCGCCGGAATACTTCATTGCTCGGTAAATAGCATCTTCAAGCGCATGGACTCTTGCGGTCTCTTCAGATGATATAAATGTTGCATTTCCATTCACCTCATACCATTCGGCATAACTTAACTTGCTGAATATAAACAATAAAATGTACAGTAAGTAGTGGGTGATAATTTTCTTCATCTGCGTATTACCATTTTGGGTATAGTTTTTGCTTTGTTTTTCTGTAACTGATTTCGGTGTTGTTTTTCTGTTAGTGCAATTATAGGAAAGCAAGGATTGTTCCAAAAGAGTTAAAGAGAGATAACCAAAGGGAACACTAACACCTGAGAATATCTGGAGATCGAGATAATGAAAAAATGGTTTATAGTCGCAACAACGATGCTACTGGCATCTTGCGCTTATTCCCCAATATATAACGGTAAAGAACCGTATACGGGAAGCCGGTTCATGCTCTATGAAAATCCGCGCCATACATTGGATTTCTTTGTAGAAAGCATGACGGAAGATTTAGTCGTCACCAACACCAGTATATCGGCAAGAACACCGATAGCAGTAGCCTCATTTGTAGATTTGCAGCATATGGACTCGACGAACTGGTTGGGTAATACCGTATCTGAAGCCTTTATCCATCAATTACAGCAGCGTGGGTTTAAGGTGGTCGACTTTAAGACAACTGGCTCTATTCGGGTGACACAACAGGGTGATTTTGCTATTAGCCGTGACTGGAATGACCTAATGCAAGAACAACAAATTCAGTTTGTTCTTACAGGGACGATGCTACGTCAGGAGGGCGGTATAATCGTAAATGCTCGCGTCGTTGGGCTTCAAAGCCGTATTGTTGTGGCAACGGCACAAGGTTTCCTCCCTGCGGATCGAGTTGGCCTGGATCTGGACACGATGAACACGATTCGCACTCAGGATGGCTTGATTATTCGTTCCGATCCTAATAAATCGAACAAGACGATTATCTTACGCAACTAAGGCCGCAGGAGTTAATGATGAAAAAGTTACTGATTTTAGCGTTTGTATTGATTGCTGCTGGTTGCCAACCTCTACAGCCTATGCAGGATGACAATGTATTGCGTGCAGTTGGATACGCGAGTGTTAGCGAGCAGAAAGGCAACAATGATGAGGAAAAGCGTGTTCGAGCTATGCGTGCCTCAAAGATAGATGCATACCGGGAGCTTGCCGAGCAGATATATGGTATGCGAGTAAGCGGTCGTGCCAATATGCAGGATCAACGCCTGGGTACAGAGCTAACGTCTGGCTCAGTTGATGGCGTTATTCGTGGCGCAGAAGTAGTACGCAGTTATCCTGTGGGCGATAGCTATGTGACGGAGCTGGAGCTTGATATCACTAAGATGGACAGACTTCGTGATTATGGTGAAGTACAGCAGGTGCCATCTAAGAGACAGCAAACTCTGTTCTAAACTACTCGCAGAACAAAACTATAACCATATCTCCAGACACTAAAAAAGCGGCAATTGATTTGCCGCTTTTGCTTTCCTAAAACGAATCATTCAGTTTACGCTTTAATGTTGGTACCCAGAGTTGAAACACTGGAAGTCTGGCCACCAGCTGTGTATGTCATGCCAAACTTTCCGTGAGTTTGCTGCATCAGATTATTTAGTTTGTTGTAGCTGAGTTGTGCTCGTTGCAGTGCTTCGCCGTTAACTTCATTTGCGAGTTTACATTCCTGCATAAGAGAACGGATCTGTTCGACTAAATCCTTTAACTTATCATCTTCGTTCAGAGTGTTGGCATCAGGGTGTGTTGCAATTCGTTGATCGGTTTGCTGCAGTTGCGTGATTAAAGTCAGCTTATCTTTCGCTGCCTGTTCGATATCCGTAGAAACTCTTTTAGTGATCGCAACTTTCTCTACCTCAAGCAGTTCGTACAAAGAACGTGCGCTTTGAAGTTGATAGTCTAGGAGGTCAACAAGTTTCGCCATGGTATATCGAATCAGACTGCTTAAGACAGCCCACCTAATTCGTCTTCAAACTTAATCATGTTGTCTGCTAGCTTTTCTGGATCGACGGTATAAGAGCCATTCGCGATTGCTTCTTTAATCGCTGCGACTTTTGCACTGTCGAAACTCGGTTGTGCAGCCATTTGCTGTTGAAGTTGACCCATAGCTTTTCCTTGCTGGCTCAGTGATACTGAATCCGAGCTAACCTTTGATTCAGCTTTTCCTGAATCCTGTTTTGCTGCGGACTCTGCTCTTGCCTGGCTACGGTTGGTCGTCATTGCCTGGCTTGAGCGTACGTTATCAATGCTTGCCATAATAAAAGCCTTATTCGCTTAATGTGTGAATCTTGTACTCAGAATATCGACTAGTACCGTTATTACTTTAGTACTTTTTCACAAAAATAATAAATTCTCGGATAACGGTAGTTTGCGGGAAAATGAATCAAAAATACACCGTTATTTCAGCAATACCTGTGACTACACCATCAATAATGCGCTTCGATTTGTCATTTTTTACTCGAATTTGGTCTCCGTACGAGCCATCACTTAGCGCGGTTCCTTTGGTCGTGATTACTAATCCGTTTTTTACGGCTTTAATCATGACCTTTTCGCTTCGGCACACAACACAAATATCATTGCGTTCCAATACATCGCCCACTCTGATATTTCGCTTTAATTTTGCTCCAGCCACCTGTTCAGGTGCGGTAAAGCCTTGCCGTCTGTACGCGTTGAGTGTGATCATAGAAAGTGTAAGATCTTGTTTATTTAAGATTTCCCCTTTAGTTAATGAGCGAGTGGCCGTTACAAGGGGAAGGGAAACAGTGGTACGCACAGGAACATACACTTTCCAGTTATCTTCCTCGCACTGAACGAGAACGGTGACATTGCTTGTGCGGTTACTCTTTTTGGAAGAAGAAACTTCAAGCGCGGAAGGGCAATGAGTGACTTTAAGTCGAGAGTCTAAATTTGCAGCCTCAGCAACAAGTTCACCGTTATGCGGGACTTCTATTATACTTTTTACGTGAGCTTCCGCGGCTTTTTGAATGGTCGATAGCTGTTCTTGAGTTGCGGCATGGCAAGATATCGAAAATAAAAATATGAAAAATCCTATAGATTTATCAAACTTTTTATACAAAGCTTTATACTTAGAGATAATATACATATTTGCTATAACCTGCTTTACGGTATTCACATTGTTTTCTTATTTTTATAATAACCTTATTAGGTTATCAATTTTTGTACCGAAGTTAGAAATGGAGTTGAAGTTATGACCGGTATTATGGACTCAGTTAACCAACGTACGCAGTTGGTTGGTCAAAACCGATTAGAGTTATTAACTTTCCGTCTTATGGGACGCCAACGATATGGCATCAACGTTTTTAAGGTGAAGGAAGTACTTCAGTGTCCCAAGTTAACTTCAATGCCAAATCTTAACCCACATGTTATCGGTGTGGCACATATTCGTGGGCAAACTATCTCGGTAATTGACCTGAGCCTGGCTATTGGCGGCAGGGCAACACAGGATCCAGAAAACTGCTTTGTGGTGATATCTGAGTTTAACCGGACAATTCAAGGTTTCCTTGTGACTTCAGTCGAACGTATCATCAATATGCATTGGGAGTCTATTCTCCCGCCACCAGAGGGTGCAGGTAAATCTAACTACCTTACCGCGGTAACTAACATTGATAACGAGTTGGTTGAGATTCTAGATGTCGAGAAGATTCTATCTGAAATTGCCCCTGTTGATGAGCAAATGAGCTCTGATATTGCAGAAGAAATTGCTCAAGTTGAAGTTGAGCAGGAAAAACCAATTCTTCGCCGGGTGCTGATTGCCGATGACTCCACGGTTGCACGTAAGCAGGTCCAACGAGCAATGGAATCTATTGGTTTTGAGGGCATTCTGGTTAAAGATGGTAAAGAAGCTTACGAAAAACTCGTTGAGCTTGCTGCAGATGGAAACATATTTGATCATATCTCCTTGGTTATTTCAGATATCGAAATGCCAGAGATGGATGGCTATACTCTTACCGCAGAAATTCGTCGTAATCCGGATCTTAAGGATCTGCACGTGATATTACACACTTCGTTGAGTGGTGTGTTTAATCAGGCGATGGTAGAACGTGTTGGAGCGAACGAGTTCATTGCGAAATTTAATCCGGATGAACTGGGTGCCGCCGTGAAAGCAGCAGTTAGTAAATAATAAAGAGAACCGAATGACAGCGATTACGATAAACGACCAAGAATATAAAGAGTTTAGTCGCTTTTTAGAATCACAATGTGGCATTGTACTTGGTGATAGCAAGCAATATCTTGTTAGAAGCCGTTTAAGCCCGCTTGTGAATAAATACAAGCTTGGATCGCTTTCAGATTTGCTAAGAGATGTTGTGACTGGTCGCAACCGCGAGCTGCGTGTTGCTGCCGTTGATGCAATGACGACCAATGAAACGCTCTGGTTTAGGGATAGCTATCCCTTTGCCGTGTTAGCGGATAAGTTGTTGCCAGAGATGGCTGAAAAGAAACGACCAATAAAAATATGGTCTGCAGCAAGCTCTTCAGGTCAAGAGCCTTACTCCATGGCGATGACGATTTTGGAAACCCAGACCAAAAGGCCGGGGCTGCTTCCGAGTGTATCTATCACAGCCACTGATATTTCATCCAGCATGCTGGATATGTGTCGTGCAGGTGTTTATGACAACCTGGCGCTAGGGCGAGGTTTATCACCTGAACGTCGTCGTGTGTTCTTTGAAGATGCTGGCGATGGTAAAATGAAGGTGAAGGACAACGTTAAGCGGTTAGTTAATTTCCGTCCGCAAAACTTGATGGAGAGTTACGCTCTGCTTGGCAAGTTCGATATCGTATTTTGCCGTAACGTACTTATCTATTTTTCTCCTGAAATGAAATCTCAGGTATTGAACTCTATTGCTGGTACGTTAAATCCTGGTGGTTATCTTTTGTTGGGTGCTTCTGAATCACTTACCGGTCTGACTGACAAGTTCGAGATGGTTCGCTGTAATCCAGGGATTATTTATAAGTTAAAGTAGATGTAGGTAACAGGACGGACTTCGTCCTACAGATTACAGGCAGAAGGCGCAGATAGTTGTTGATATTTGCGCTTTTTTATTTTCAAAATTTTGCGTAACCCGTAACCCGTAACCCGTAACCCGTAACCCGTAACCCGTAACCCGTAACCCGTAACCCGTAACCCGTAACCCGTAACCCGTAACCCGTAACCCGTAACCCGTAACCCGTAACCCGTAACCCGTAACCTGTCTTTTCCCTCCCTCCTAAGCTAATATCAAAAAGACATTTCAAATCACACCATCATGTCCCGACTATGGCGTGAAAGTTGCACATGTTGTGCTTGCAACGATTGTTGTACAGATATAGAAGAAAATTTTAGTGATACTTTAGTTTGGCACGATGATTGCTTTTATTTCTGTAGTAAGTCACTTTTGAAGTTATCGAGGCATCATATGGCCATATCTTTTGACAACGCATTAGGAATCCACCAACACACGGTGGGGCTGCGTGAACGCAATGCAGAGGTTATCTCTACCAATATTGCGCAAGCGAATACTCCTGGCTTTAAATCGAAGGGTATGGATTTCCAAAGAGCACTTCAGGCGGCAACGTCAGGGGCAAACTTTGGTCTGAACCGAACCAATGATCGGCATATCGCTGCCTCTTCTTCTGTGACAGGGGAAAAGATGTACCGTATCCCAACACAACCGGATACTGGTGATGGCAATACGGTGGATGTGGATTTAGAGCGTAACCTGTTTATGCAAAACCAGATTCGCCATCAGGCATCACTGGATTTTCTTGGAAGTAAATTCAAGAACTTAACTAAGTCAATCAAAGGGGAATAATTAGATGAGCCTGTTTAATGTATTCAATGTGACTGGTTCTGCTATGAGCGCTGAATCTGTTCGTCTAAATACCACCTCTAGTAACCTGGCAAACGCTGACAGTGTGAGTGGCTCGGCTAAAGAGACCTACAAAGCGCGTCATGCTGTTTTCGGGGCTGAGTTAAGTAAAGCGAAATACAACCGAGATCATAACGTGCCGGTTAAAGTGATGGGCATTGTAGAGAGCGACAAGCCTCTGCAGGCGGAGTATAACCCTGATCACCCACTTGCTAACGAAGAAGGCTATATCTACAAGCCTAACGTTAACGTAATGGAAGAGATGGCTAACATGATTTCTGCTTCCCGCTCGTATCAAACGAATGTGCAGGTAGCGGATGCAAGTAAACAAATGCTGCTGCGTACGCTGCAGATGGGTCGATAAGGATAAGGAGATAGCGTAATGGCAATCAACAATGTTGGTCAGAGCGGATTATCCTACCTTGACCAGCTTAAAGAACTCCAGAAAGAGCAGACTCAGCCGACGGAGACCACAGGTAAACAAGATCTCAAACAAGAAGATTTTCTTTCCCTGCTCACTAAGCAGCTTGCTCAGCAGGACCCATTTAAGCCGGTCAGTAATGACCAGATGATTGCGCAAATGGCTTCATTTGCGACCGTTGATGGCATCAACAAGATGAATGGACAGTTTGAAAGCTTAAATTCATCTATGACCTCTAATCAGGCTCTACAAGCTTCGTCACTTGTAGGACGTGATGTGTTGGTCCCTGGTGCTGCAGGCATTAAAGGCGATAACGCTGGCATGGCAGCCATGGTTAAGCTACCTCAATCTGTTGATAATTTATTTGTTCGGGTTGAAAACGAGCTTGGTCAATTGGTTCGTACACTCGATATGGGTGCGAAGCCTTCCGGTGACAATCGTGTTGAATGGGACGGTAAAGACGAAAACGGTAATCCATTGCCGGCTGGTAAATATAACGTTAAAGCCAGCGGCCTGTTAGACGGACAAAGCACTGAGTTTGAAACTTCGACTTATGCGAATGTGAATAGCGTCCTTCTTGGCAAAGGTGATGGTAATGTACTGCTCAATCTGGCTGGATTTGATTCCCCAGTTCGACTTGCTGAAGTACTAGAAGTTGGCAAAGCGTAATTAACGCTGGCTAGATTAGGAGATTTGAAATGTCATATGTAGCTTTAAGTGGTCTGTCTGCCGCGCAGCTAGACCTGAATACAACCAGTAACAACATTGCCAACGCCAATACGTACGGCTTTAAAGAGTCTCGTGCGGAGTTCGGTGATGTTTACTCAAGCTCAATATTTACTAACGCCAAAACCACTCCAGGCGGCGGTGTTCAGGCAAATAAGGTAGCACAGCAGTTCCACGAAGGTTCCAGTATTTATACCAACAACCCGATGGATTTGCGAATTGGTGGTACTGGTTTCTTCGCGGTGTCTAAAGACCGCATGGTTCCTCAGCAGAATGAGCTTACCCGTAACGGTGCTTTCCATCTGAATAAAGATAACTATATGGTAACGTCTAACGATGAGTTCCTGCTTGGTTATCAGATGAACCCGGATACAGGTGAAGTGCTTTCTTATGAGCCTAGTCCTTTGAATGTGCCACCTGAGTTTGGTAAACCAAAACAGACGGCAAACGTAGAAGTTGGCGTGAACCTGCCGGCAAACGGTGACCTGAAGGATCCTGCTCTGTTTGATTTTACCGATCAGGAAACCTACAACCGTTCAACATCTTCAACGGTTTACGACTCAATGGGTCAGTCTTACAAGATGACAACGTATTACTTGAAAGACATGACGCAGCCAAACACCTGGCAAACGTATTACACCATTACCGATGAAGCGGGTGAAAAGCCTGTAAATATCACCGGTGGTGATGCCACCAATGCTACCGGGCATATTGGTCATACAATGCGCTTCAATAACGATGGTACATTGGCAAGTCTAAACAGTGGCAATCCAATCGTTACTGAACAGCTTGGTGCCGGTGAGAACCCGATTGACCTGAACGGTGCCGATCCAACCCAGGCTATTAGCCTTAAACTGGATGGCGCAACCCAATTTGCCGCTCCGTTTGAACTGGTTAAGTTCGATGAAGATGGTGCAACAACCGGCTTCCTGACTAAACTGGACTTTGACGAAAACGGTACAGTTCTAGCCACTTATTCCAATGGTGAGAACGTCTCTCTTGGTCGCGTTGCTCTGGTTCGTGTTGCGAACGAGCAAGGGCTGGACAAGAAAGGTGGCACTCAGTGGGATTCGACTCAGTTCTCTGGCGATAAGATCTGGGGTGAATCTAACAAAGGGTCATTCGGCTCTATTACCAATGGTACTCTTGAGCAGTCGAACATCGATATGACTCAGGAGTTGGTGGATCTGATTTCTGCTCAGCGTAACTTCCAGGCGAACTCCCGTTCACTAGAAGTTCATAACCAGACTCAGCAGACTATTTTGCAAATTCGATAGTCTTAGTTAACAGATATTGCTATATAGACATTTCAAGCTTTCGATTATCTGAAGGATCGACCGTGATATTCCACGGTTTGATCCTGTTGCCGCTTTGATCGGCAAATCCTTTCACTTTTCCTAGTTGCCACTACGGCAAAGAAATTTGATTTAAATGTATCCTATTGATATTTAATTGAAATAAAACTTGGCACATTGATTGCTTTATCTGTTCCAGAAGTTAATTTTGGAGCAAATTTATGGATCGTGCACTGTTTCTTGCCATGAGTGGCGCTAAGCAAAATATGCAGGCGATGCAGCTAAGAGCGAACAACCTGGCAAACGTAAGTACTACCGGTTTTCGTGCCGACTTAGCGCAGGCCCGTTCAATGCAGGCGTATGGTGAAGGTTTGCCGTCTCGCGTATTCAGCATGACAGAGCGTCCGGGACATAGTTTTGCTCAAGGAAGTGTTATCACTACCGGGCGTGATCTAGATGTCACTGTAGAAGGAGATGGCTGGATTTCGGTAATGGATAAAACTGGTGCAGAAGGTTTAACCCGAAATGGCAATCTGCATATCGACGAAACCGGTCTGCTTTCAAATGGCAGTGGTCACCTTGTTCTGGATGATGACGGCGCGCCTATCACACTTCCTGTTCCTGTTGCGAAAGTCGAGATTGGCCGCGATGGCACTATTTCCGTTGTACCACAGGGTGCACCGGCAGATGCTATCGAAGAGGTTGGTCGTATTAAGCTTTCTCGTCCGGATAGCCGAACACTATTTAAAGACACCAACGGCCTGTTCCGTTCAAAAGATCCTAATGTGAATTTTGAAGCCGATGCTGGCGTAAGACTTCTTACCGGCGCTATTGAAGGCAGTAACGTGAATGCCGTTGGTGAGATGACAAACTTGATTGATTTACAGCGCCAGTTTGAAATGCAAGTCAAACTGATGAGCAGTGCAGAAGAGATGGATAAATCCTCTGATTCGCTGCTGCGAATGAGCTAAGAGGGGATAAGTTATGCATCCGGCATTATGGGTAAGTAAAACAGGTTTAGATGCTCAGCAGACGAATATCTCTACCATTTCAAATAACCTGGCGAACGCCTCCACTGTTGGTTACAAAAAGAGCCGTGCAGTGTTTGAGGATCTTTTCTATCAGAATATTAATCAGGCAGGCGGCCAGTCTTCTCAAAACACAGAACTACCAAGTGGCTTGATGCTTGGTGCTGGCTCTAAAGTTGTTGCGACTCAAAAGATACATACTAACGGGAACGCACAAACGACTAGCAACAGCCTGGACATGATGATTGAAGGTGATGGTTTCTTCCAGATCATGATGCCAGACGGCAATATCGGTTACTCACGTAACGGACAATTCACACTGAATGATGAAGGCGTGATAGTTACCTCTGGTTCCGGCTACGCGCTGGAGCCTGAAATCACGATCCCGGAAGATGCCATCTCTGTAACCATAGGTACTGATGGTGAAGTGTCAGTGCGTGTTCGTGGACAGCAAGATAACCAGGTGGTGGGTGCTATCACCACTGTTGATTTTATAAACCCTGGTGGTTTGGAACCAATCGGTCAAAACCTTTACTTACCAACTGGCGCGAGTGGTGAAGCGGTAGAGGGGGTTCCTGGGCTCGAAGGTTTAGGTCAGGTTCGTCAGTCGATGTTAGAAACTTCTAACGTAAACGTAACTGAAGAACTGGTAAATATGATCGAAGCTCAGCGTGTCTACGAAATGAATTCGAAAGTTATCTCGGCAGTAGACAAGATGCAGTCCTTCGTTAACCAGCAGCTATAACTGAACTAGCGGTATAGAGTGAGAGAGTGAGAGTTATGAAACGTATACTTAGCGTAGTGATGATTTCCATGTTGTCAGGTTGTTCTATTATAGGAATTGGCGAAACAGAAGACGTAGGAACTGATGTTGAGCAAGCCACAACGGTTGTGGATGCTGTAGAAGGGGATCGTTCTGAAGTGGAAGATACTGGAATTATCGATACGCTTCGCGGTCGAACGGATCCAATTGCTGGTGATCCAGCATGGGCCCCAATTCACCCTAGTGCAAAGCCAGCACACTATGCGGCGGCAACAGGTTCACTCTTTAACGCTAACTTTGCGAGCGATCTATATGATGATTCTAAGCCGCATGGTATTGGTGACATAGTAACCGTGCTTCTGGATGAAAGTACCGCTGCGTCTAAGAGCGCAGATGCTGATCTATCGAAGAGTAATGCTGCCTCTATGGACCCTCTTTCCGTTGGTGGCCAGGAACTGGCTATCGGCGACTACAACTTCTCTTACGAACTCAATAACGATAATGCCTTTAACGGTGCGTCATCGGCAAACCAGAGCAACAGTATTTCCGGCTCAATAACCGTTGAGGTTATCGAAGTTCTGGCAAACGGCAACCTGGTGATTCGAGGCGAAAAGTGGCTGACACTTAATACCGGGGACGAATATATCCGCCTGAGCGGCACGATTCGTCCGGATGACATTTCATTTGAGAACACGATTGCTTCTACTCGTATTTCCAATGCTCGCATTAAGTATTCTGGCACTGGAACACAGCAAGATATGCAAGAGCCTGGATTCTTGGCACGATTCTTTAATGTATCTCTGTAAGAGAGCATGAGTTGTCAGCTTTTTGGCAGACGATATAGCTTTGACAGGTGAGAAGGTTTTAACAATGAAAAAGTTGATGGTGTTGGTGCTAAGCACCCTAACAATGATTACCAGTGCACATGCGGCGAGAATCAAAGATGTTGCAGAAGTTGCAGGGGTAAGAAGTAACCAGTTAGTTGGTTACGGTTTGGTTACTGGTTTGCCGGGTACAGGTGAATCAACACCATTTACCGACCAAAGCTTTAACGCCATGCTGCAAAATTTTGGTATTCAGTTACCAGCTGGAACCAAGCCAAAGACCAAAAACGTAGCTGCAGTTATTGTTACAGCGGAGATGCCAGCTTTTTCTAAGCAAGGCCAGAAAGTGGATGTAACGGTTTCCTCGATTGGCTCTGCGAAAAGTCTACGAGGTGGCACGTTATTGCAGACCTTCCTCAAAGGTATGGACGGAGAAGTCTACGCCGTAGCTCAGGGTAACCTTGTGGTGAGTGGATTTAGTGCTGAAGGTGCCGATGGGTCTAAAATCGTTGGTAATAATCCAACGGTTGGTTTGATTTCTGGCGGTGGTATGGTTGAGCGCGAAGTTCCTAACCCATTTGGCCGTGGTGACTTCATCACTTTTAACCTTCTTGAATCCGATTTCACAACTGCTCAGCGTATGGCTGATGCGGTCAACAACTTCCTTGGTCCTCAGATGGCTTCAGCAGTCGACGCTACATCGGTAAAGGTTCGTGCGCCGCGTGATGTCAGTCAGCGCGTTGCCTTTCTGTCAGCCATAGAGAACGTTGAGTTTAATCCAGCCGAAGGCTCTGCCAAAATCATCGTTAACTCCCGGACAGGAACCATTGTTGTTGGTCAGCATGTAAGGCTAAAACCTGCTGCGGTTACCCACGGTGGAATGACGGTGGCTATCAAGGAAAACCTGAATGTTAGCCAGCCAAACGCCTTCGCTGGTGGTGAAACGGTTGTTGTACCTGATTCAGATATTGCGGTAACAGAAGAACAGGGCAAAATGTTTAAATTTGAGCCAGGCCTTACGCTGGATGATTTAGTGCGTGCGGTTAATGAAGTTGGTGCTGCACCTTCTGATTTAATGGCAATCCTTCAGGCGCTTAAACAAGCTGGTGCTATCGAAGGCCAACTGATCGTCATCTAAGGAGCGTAAAGTGATTAACAACGGAAATGACATCGGTTTTATTCATGATATCGCTAGCTTAGACAACCTACGTAAAGATGCGGTTGGCGGTGATGATACGGATCAGAAAGAGGCCCTTAAAGCTGCTGCAAAACAGTTCGAGTCTATTTTTACCAATATGCTGTTTAAGTCGATGCGTGATGCGAATTCTACCTTCGAATCAGACCTGATGAAGAGTGGAAACCAGGATTTTTATCGTCAGATGCTGGATGAGCAGATGGCGAGTGAACTAAGTGCATCAGGCTCTCTTGGGCTTGCGGATATGATTGTCGCGCAGCTAAGTGCTGGCACAGAGATGGACGACACCGAAATAGTAATGCGCAATGCGGCGCTGGATACCTCTCTGCGATTACCGGTAGATTCATCTAAAGCAAGGCAAGCAGCTGACGATGCAATCAATGTTATGACCTCAAACAAGGTACAAGAACCATCAAGATTTGAATCTCCAGAACAGTTTGTTAAGTCTATGACGCCTTACGCTGAACGAGCAGCAAAAGCACTTGGTATTGAACCTTCTCTACTTATTGCTCAGGCAGCGCTTGAAACCGGTTGGGGTCAGAAGATCACTAGAAACTCGATGGGTAGCAGTAATAACCTATTCAACATTAAAGCGGACAGAAGCTGGAAAGGTGATAAGGTAGCCACTCAGACTCTGGAATTCCATGACAATGTTCCTGTTAAAGAGAACGCCTCGTTCCGTTCCTATAACAGCTACGAAGAGAGTTTTAACGATTTTGTTCGCTTCCTGAACCAGAATCCAAGATATAGCGAAACACTTGCCCAACAAGGCAATTCAGAATCCTTTATTCATGGTATTCATAAAGCAGGTTATGCAACCGATCCTAGGTATGCAGAGAAGGTTCTTAGCGTTAAAGAACGTATTGATAGGATGTAATTTTTACTTATTCTCATTACCACGCTCCTGCGTGGTAATGTATACTTTTATTTGAATTTTTCACTTTAATTCAAACACTTCAATAATATTTCTTACCACTTACGACTTCTTGAGGTCAGGTATGAATTCCCACGCAGAGCGTGAGGAACTAGAAACTTCCACCCTGGCATACTAATTGCAATTCTAACTCCAGATACACGTTTTTATTAAGTTTTATGGTTTCCCTGGGGGCATTATGGCGTCGGATTTGTTGAATGTTGGTACTCAGAGCGTATTAACCGCTCAGAGACAGCTCAACACTACAGGTCATAACATATCGAATGCGAATACCGAAGGCTATAGCCGTCAGTCGGTAATCCAGGGCACCAACATGCCTCGCCAATATGGCGGTGAAACCTATGGCATGGGCGTTCACGTGGAAAATGTTCGCCGCTCCTGGGATCAATTTGCCGTTAAAGAGCTAAACGTTGCCACGACTAACCTTTCTGCGACCACTGATACCGAAGCTGGCCTAGATACATTGACCAGTATGCTTTCATCTCTTGCTTCTAAAAAGATTCCAGAGAATCTGAATGAGTGGTTTGATTCAGTAAAAACATTAGCAGACTCACCGAATGATATGGGAGCGCGAAAGGTTGTTCTTGAAAAAGCAGGGCTAATCAGCCAGAACCTCAACACTTTTTATGAAACGGTTCGTCAGGAAGCGGATAACACCAACAAAAAGTTGGATCTTGCTGTTGAGCGAATGAACGAAATTGCCATTGAGATTCGCGATTTGCATCGCCTGATGATGCGTACTCCTGGCCCTCACAATGACCTGATGGATACCCACGAAAAGTTGGTAAAAGAGTTAGCTGAATATACTAAGGTAACGGTAACTCCACGTAAGAATGCGGAAGGTTTTAACATCCATATTGGTAATGGACACACCCTTGTTTCAGGTACTGAGGCAAGTACTTTGCTTATGGTTGATGGTGAACCAGATGCACAGCAGCGTCAGCTTGCGATGATAGAAGGTAAAGGGCTTAAAACTATCAAGCACGATGGACTAGACGGAAAAATGGGCTCGCTACTGAAACTTCGCGACGAATATGTGCCGTATGTTCAGGATGAACTAGGAAGACTGTCTACCGCATTCTCATTTGAAATAAATGAACTCCAGGCACATGGACTGGATCTGTACGGTAATGTTGGTAAGAACCTGTTTACTGACGTGAACTCCGAACGAGTTGCTAAATCCCGTGTTATCACTAGTAACGGTTCAGAGGCCGATATTGCAGCCTTTATCGAGGATACTAGTCAGCTTCAGGGTGGCGATTATCACCTTAGATATAATGGTGGTGATTACACCTTTATTAAACCAAGTGGTGAAATTGTCCAGGTAACACCTCAGGATTCCGCTCTATATATCGACGGGATGCGTGTTGAGCTTAGAACGCCACCGGAAGCTGGCGACAAGGTTATTATTCGCCCGGTTCGTTTAGGAGCTGAGCAAATTGAAGTCACCATGACGAATGCGGCAAACCTCACTGCTCAGAGTTACGAAAGCTCTGTTACCTCGGCTAAAGGGGATGCTGATTTTCGCGTGCTTACAGCGGGTGAGTTAAAAGAGTTCCAGGTACTGGTTTCTCCTCAGGGTGATAAATTTGCTGTTCTGGATATGAAAGGCAATGTGCTGCTTCAACCTCAGGATTATCCACCGTCTGGCCCGGTAACAGTTCAGGGTACGACTTTCAGTCTGACTGGCGGTGCGGCAGCCGATGACCGTTTTGCTGCAAACCTGACTCATGCCGAAGGTGACAACGGCAACTTAAGAAAAATGCAGGATCTTCAGACCGAGAAAAAACTGAATGATGGCAATACTACTGTTCTTGAGCTTTACCATAACCTGAATACCGATATGGGCTTGAAAATGTCTACCGCTGAGAGGTTGACGGAAGTTGCTCGCTTAGAGAAGGAAGCAGCGGAAGAGCGTATTGCATCGGTTTCTGGTGTAAATATGGATGAAGAAGCAGCAAATATGATGAAGTTCCAGCAGTCATATATGGCATCGTCCCGAATTATGCAGGTGGCGAATGACACCTTCGACACTATTCTGGCTTTAAGATAAGGAGGCTTAAATGATTAATCGTATTTCAAGCTTCCACAACTATCAGTCAGTTCAGAACGATCTGAGAAGACAAGAAGCCAAAGTTATTCACAATCAGGCGCAGCTTGCGTCGGGTAAAAAACTACTGAAGTCCAGTGATGACCCACTAGCGACACACTATGTGCAGTCGATAGGCCAACAGTCAGAACAGCTACGCCAGTATATGGATGCTATCGTTCTGGTTCGAAACCGTTTAGAACACCATGAAGTGCTGGTGGCTAACTCAGAAGCTTATGCAGATGAAGCCAAACGCACAGTTATGGAGATGATTAACGGTTCGCATTCAGGACAGGATCGCGAAGCTAAGGTTCGTGAACTTCAGGAGCTCTTCAACAATCTGCTTAACCTGACCAATAGTCAGGATGAATCCGGTAACTACATCTTTGCGGGAACAAAGCCTAAAAGTCAGCCGTTTTTCCGTGATAACTCCGGAAACGTGACGTATGCGGGTGATGAATATCATAGGAAGATGAAAATCTCCAATCAGCTGGAGATGCCTATAAATGATCCCGGCAACGAAGTGTATATGGAGATCGACAATCCATTTGGTGACTATTCACCAAATTATGAGTTACAGAGTGCTTCAGAACTCCTGCTGGAACGTGCAACTAATACAGATTACTTTGACGAATCGGAATACAAAATCACCTTTGTTGATATGGGTACTGGCGGAACTTTTGGTTATCAGCTGGAAAGAGACGGAAGTGTGGTAGCTGCCCAGGAGTTCGATCCTAAGGTTGGCATTAAGTACGAAGGCTTGAATATTGAGATTAAAGGGCAAATCACTGCCGGTGACAGCATCACTTTAGAGCCAAACAAAACGATCAGTATCTTCGACAGCTTCAGGGATGTAATCAATTTAGAAAAGGCATCGGTTTCTGACGCTTCAGCAACCGGACAACTGCACCGTCTGGTTGAAGAGTTTGATGCGGCTTTCATTCACCTTGGCAAAGCTCGTACCGATGTAGGTGCACGTTTGGATACTCTGGATATTCAGGAAGATCTGCACGAAGACTTTAAGCTGACATTGGCTAAGTCAAAAAGTGCGTTTGAAGATTTGGATTACTCGCAAGCAGTGATTGAATTTAATGAGAATTCCTTAGCACTGGAAGCTTCACAGAAGGCTTTCGGCAAAGTGAAAGACCTGACTCTGTTTAACTACCTATAAATTAGCTAATGCCTTATGAGCTGGATGCCATATGAGCGGCCAATTTATGTCGGAGAGGAAATAGAAGCAGGCAAGAATCGAAAAAGCGGCAATCTTTGCCAGGGGGTAAAGAGTTACTTTTTCGAGGTTATAAGTGGGACGGGTTAAAACATTGCTGAAAATAATGCGCTTAACTTGTTGTTATTAAGAGTTAAAATTTATTTTATACAGAATATCGTTGAGTAAGAAAAAGTTGGCACACATGTTGTATGTAATATATGTAGACAACTTATATATTTGAATTTGATGGGTTCATCAGATTCTGCAAGTAACTATCACGGTCAGTGCTTATCCAAATGAGACCTAAGCTGGCCGCTTCGCAAAAAGCTTGCGAACTCAACAGGAGAGCAAAAAGATGGCTGTAACAGTAAGTACTAACGTCGCGGCAATGACGTCTCAGCGTTACCTGAACAAAGCGACAGATAATCTGAATACCTCGATGGAACGTTTGTCCTCGGGTCACAAAATTAACAGTGCAAAAGATGATGCTGCAGGTATGCAGATCTCTAACCGATTGATTGCACAGTCACGCGGCCTGGATGTGGCAATGCGAAATGCGAACGACGGTATTTCTATTGCACAGACAGCAGAAGGTGCGATGAACGAATCAACATCGATTCTTCAACGTATGCGAGATCTGTCATTGCAGTCGGCTAACGGCTCCAACTCAGCGTCTGAACGTCAGGCTCTGCAGGAAGAAGTTAGTGCGTTGCAAGACGAGTTAAACCGTATCGCGGAAACCACATCATTTGGTGGACGTCGACTACTTAATGGTACATTTGGTGAAGCGGCATTCCAGATTGGTTCTAACTCTGGTGAAGCGATGCTTATGGGGCTAACCAGTGTTCGTGCGGATGATTTCCGTATGGGTGGCACAACGTTCTTTGCTGAACTGCCTGAAGGCCAGGTAATCAGTAAAGACTGGGGTGTACCGGCAGGCGCTAACACCATGACCTTGACGATTGGCGGCCTTGATGGCGAAGAAGACACGATCATCAATATCGACGCTAAAGTTGGTGATGATATCGAAGAGCTGGCGACTTATATCAACGGTCAGACAGATAAACTAAAAGCATCGGTTGGTGAAACTGGCAACCTACAGATTTTTGTGGCGGAACCTAACCTTCAGGGTGGACTGGATATCGGTGGTCCTCTGGCGAGTGAAATTGGCCTTGCTGGCGCGGAAGGTGTAGTGACAACTGCACAAGATATTGATGTAAGAACGGTAACAGGTTCTCAGAATGCGGTGGGTATTCTGGATGCGGCACTTAAGTATGTAGATAGCCAGCGAGCTGATCTTGGTGCGAAGCAGAACCGTCTAAGCCACAGTATCAACAACCTGGCGAACATCCAGGAGAACGTTGAAGCTTCGAAGAGCCGTATCAAAGATACAGACTTTGCGAAAGAGACAACCGAACTTACGAAAAACCAGATTTTGCAACAGGCAGGTACTTCCATACTTGCTCAAGCAAAACAATTGCCAAACTCAGCAATGTCATTACTTCAGTAATCGACATTCTGGAAATAGCGTTACTCTGCATTAATGGGTCCAGACGTGAACCTTTTCTGAATAACGCTGTTCTGGCAATCGCATTTTAGACTTGAAAACTTGATGCTCTCTCACTCTCACACTGCAGATAGTGGAAGGGTTTAAGATGCACGCTCAGCCGGTTATGTGACATTTCTCTCTGATCTCCACATAGGCATCTGGCTAGCAACCAGCCCCTAGTTCTCTCAAAGGATAGGGGCATTTTCTTTTTCTGCGTTTCAAAAACTATCCCTACCTCTCTTTTTACTAGCACATCGTTCACTATAATTAAGCATTGAGTAATATAACAAGGATGTCGCTATGGACGTTGGCAGAGAAACATATATCGATACCAGAACACATTGCATGGACTTAGGACATGATGAAAAGATGGTTCAGTCCCTTGACTTCAGTGGCACAATTTTAGATGTGAGCCCTGCCTGGCTAACGTTAACTGGTTACGTTAAAGATGAAGTCGTTGGCAGGCATTTTATGGAGTTTCTTGATGTTGAGTCTCTATTATGTGTAGAGAAAAATTTCCCCCAATTAAAAGACTTTGGCTATATCGACAATGTAAGCCTTAAGATTCGTTGCAAAGATGCCGCTGTAATTACTGTTACTCTTAATGGAACCTCTAAATATTCTCAGAAAGGCACGTTTGAAAGAACCTTTTGCGAGATCACACCAACTCAGAAGGCAGGTTGTTAACCCCAAGGTATCGACCACGGATTTACATACTTTAGTGTTTTTTTTAGCCTTTATTCTGATTTTGAAAAATACATCACGTTCGCGTCTGTTTTTTGAGTTTTATCCAGTTTTTTCCCGATTTTTTCTAAAGGATTTATTTTCTACGCCGTTAATAAAAGTAACTTTGAGAGAACTACTTGGTTTTCCGAGACGTCGGAAACCGCTATACCGGAAAATCAATTGGAGAAATCACCATGGCAGTGAATGTAAATACTAACGTAGCAGCAATGACAGCTCAGCGTCACCTGAACAATGCAGCGAATGACCTGAATGGTTCAATGGAACGCCTGTCTTCTGGCTTCAAGATTAACAGCGCGAAAGACGACGCAGCGGGTCTTCAAATCTCTAACCGTTTGAACGTTCAGAGCCGTGGCCTTGACGTAGCGGTACGAAACGCGAACGACGGTATCTCGATTGCACAGACAGCAGAAGGTGCAATGAACGAGACCACCAACATCCTTCAGCGTATGCGTGACTTGTCCCTACAATCAGCGAACGGTGCGAACTCAAAAGCAGACCGTGTAGCGATTCAGGAAGAAGTAACAGCATTGAATGACGAACTGAACCGTATTGCAGAAACCACATCTTTCGGTGGTAATAAGCTTCTGAACGGTACACACGGTACAAAGTCTTTCCAGATTGGTGCGGATAACGGTGAAGCGGTAATGCTATCTCTGAAAGATATGCGTTCAGACAACCGTATGATGGGTGGTACTTCTTACGCAGCAGCAGAAGGTAAAGACCAGAACTGGGGTGTAGCACAAGACTCTACACTGACAATCTCCTTTACTGATGATGCAGGAGCAGAGCAGAATGTAACCATCAACGCTAAGCAGGGTGATGACATCGAAGAGCTGGCAACGTACATCAATGGTCAGCAGGATTCTGTGGCTGCATCGGTAGACGAAGAAGGTCGCCTTCAGGTATTCGCTGGTAACAACAAGGTACAGGGTGAAGTATCATTCGGTGGTAGCCTTGCTGGTGAACTAGGTATGGGTGAAGGCAAGGCAGTCACTGTTGATACGCTGGATGTGACAACCGTAGGTGGTTCACAAGAAGCAGTAGGTATCATTGACTCGGCACTGAAATATGTGGATTCACACCGAGCAGAGCTGGGTGCATTCCAGAACCGTTTCGACCATGCGATTAATAACCTAGACAACATCAACGAAAACGTGAATGCGTCTAAGAGCCGAATCAAAGATACAGACTTTGCGAAAGAAACCACAGCGATGACTAAGTCTCAGATTCTGCAGCAGGCATCAACTTCAGTCCTTGCTCAGGCGAAGCAGGCACCGAACTCGGCACTAAGCCTACTGGGCTAATATTGAGTTAAGTTGAACTAATTGAGAACCCGGCAGCCGCCGGGTTTTTTTAGTTTATGGGTCGTATACGAAGAAGATATTTACCAGGAGTGCTCTATTCCGTGAACCGCTTAAGTGACCCTCACGTAGGCAATATGTTATCCATTTCAGGCATGTTCACTACATAGAGCACACCAGGTAAACATCAGATACGCCACCACGCTCTTAAATATTGAGCAATCTGAGGAACCTTAAGTAAAGTCTTATGTGAACATTGTCACATAAATATCCCTTCATAAAAAAAGCCAAAAAATAATTAATTTTTCTCTAAAGGATCTATTTTGTTCGCCGTTAAGGGGAATGAGAGAAATGAAAATGATGTGCCTAAGCGAGGTGAGAGACGTGGCGGCCATCAAACTCTAATGCCAAAGGAGATCAATTATGGCAATAAATGTAAACACGAATGTGTCTGCTATGACCGCTCAACGTCACCTCGTAGGGGCGAATGAAGGTCTGAATAAATCGATGGAGCGCCTGTCTTCAGGCTATAAAATCAACAGCGCGAAAGATGATGCTGCGGGTTTACAAATCTCCAACCGATTGACATCTCAAAGTCGCGGCCTTGATATGGCCGTACGTAACGCAAATGATGGTATCTCTATCGCACAGACAGCAGAAGGTGCGATGAATGAGTCAACCAACATCCTTCAACGTATGCGTGACCTGTCCTTGCAATCTGCTAACGGCTCGAACTCCCGTTCAGAACGTGTTGCGATTCAGGAAGAGGTTACCGCTCTTAATGACGAATTAAACCGTATTGCTGAAACGACCTCATTTGGTGGTAACAAGCTACTTAATGGTACGTTCGGCGCACAATCATTCCAGATCGGAGCTGACTCTGGTGAAGCTGTAAGTCTCTCTATTGGTAATATGCGTACAGATACAGCTGGAATGGGCGGACAGCTTTATGTTGCCCAGGAAGGTAAAGACGCAGACTGGACAGTGGCTGAAGGTGCTACAGACCTTACAGTGTCCTATACTGATAGTAGGGGGAATGCACAAGAAATTTCTCTGAATGCTAAAGAGGGTAACGATATCGAAGAGCTGGCGACCTATATCAATGGTCAGCACAACGATATTAAAGCCTCTGTTGGTGAAGATAATAAACTGCAAATCTTCGCAACAAACCAGGCTGTTCAGGGTGGTGAGTTGTCGTTCAGTGGCGGACTGGCGAGTGAGCTAAACTTATCCGCTGGTGAAAGCAAATCAGTTAACGATATTAACGTTACAACTGTTGCCGGTTCCCAGCAGGCAGTGTCTATTATCGATGGTGCACTGAAGGCGGTAGATAGTGAACGAGCTAACCTGGGTGCGTTCCAGAACCGTTTCAGTCACGCTATCAGTAACCTGGATAACATCAACGAAAACGTTAATGCGTCCAGAAGCCGTATTAAGGATACTGACTTTGCTAAAGAGACAACACAGATGACCAAGTCTCAAATTCTTCAGAATGCGAGTACATCTGTTCTGGCTCAGGCAAAACAGACTCCATCGGCAGCTCTAAGCTTGTTGGGTTAAGTAGGTTCGGGTAAATAACCTGCGCTTACTATCGAGAGTGATTTAATCGCTAACCCAGAAGGTGGAAGGGAGATCGGTATGGACATATCATCCTACACATCGAACATCCAGCCTTATGGTCCTTCTGGTGGCACGCAACTTGCTTCAGATAGTAGTAACGCTAAGAATGCGGTATCGAACCAAACAAGCACGACACAAGTGCAAGAACCTGAGAAGGTTCAGCGCAAGGAAGTCGTAGACAAACCTAATCCTCTTGAGAAACTTGTTAAAGAGAGAAACGAGCAGAACAAGCAGGAACTGGAAAAAATGATGGAAACAATGAATGATTTCGTTAATTCTATCAATAAAGGTCTATCCTTCCGTGTCGATGAAGAAGCAGGGAGAGAAGTTGTCACGATTTACGAAGCCAGTACAGGTGACGTAATCAGACAAATCCCTGATGAAGAGATGCTAATTATACTTAGGCGTTTAGCAGCCAGAAACTCGGGATTATTTGTCGAGGAGAAGGTGTAACTGTCATGAAGGTGAGTTGAATGAGTTTAAACCCATTGGGTAGCGGAACTGGCATGGATATCAATTCCATGGTCAGAAAAATTGTTGATGCGGAGCGTGTTCCTAAACAGCAGCGTATCGATGGTGACCGTACCCAGATTGATACTAGTATCAGTGCTTATGGGCGGCTCAGAGAGTCACTGGATACCATGAAAAACCTGATGGCTAATTTCCGTCGGGAGGAAGCTTTCGCAGTCCGAAAAGTGGAATCAACCGATGAGGAAGCAGTATCAGCCACAGCTACGACGGACGCTATCGCTGGTAGATATGCTATCGATGTGTTGCAGCTTGCACAGAGCCACAAAGTCGCCTCTGAACCATTAGCAGATGACTTACGTTTTGGGCCTGGCAAGCTGCAGATTCAGCTTGGCAAAAAGAAGTTTACGGTTGAAGTAAACGAAAACGCGAGACTCATGGATGTCGTTCGCGGCATCAATGGGGCAAGCGGAAACACCGGTGTCCGGGCATCAGTAATCAATGATGTTGAGGGCCAAAGATTAATTGTTGCTTCTGATAAGTCGGGAGTGGAAAATCAAATCAAAATTAGCGTCGAATCAGACGTAAATAACCCGCTTCGACAACTTGAATACAAAACACTAGAAGAGCGGGTCAAATCACTTGAAGAGGCTAGAAGGGCTGCAGCAGACGCATTAGCAGCGCCGCGACCCGGGCAAGAAGTTGCCGATCCAGCACTAGAAGAGCAAGCCGCTGAAGAAGTCATAAGCGATGATGCTAGTCGCCTTGGTGCGGCAGCGGATGCATTGACTGGTGCTGCTGAAGCATTGACCGCTGCGGCAACGGCTGGTCAAGCAGGGGCAGCTGGTATGGCCGGAGCAGAGGCAGCGTTAGAGGGAGCCGCAGACTCTATTCTTCCTGAAGATACCATTCCTGGCTGGAACGAGTCTGCATCAGGTACTTTGTTGGACTCGTATCGCCCGCCAGAACCAGAGCTGGATGAGTTCGCCTTAGAAAAAATGACAGCGGTTCCTGGTTGGTCAAATACAGCCTCTGGCACGCTCACAGATTCCTATCAAACACCACAAGAAGCAGAAGAAGCTAGACAGCAACTGCTCCAGGAGCGTTCGGATGTGATAGACGCTGCGCTTGAAAATGGAGAAATAACCGAAGAGCAGGCTCATCAGATGCGTCTGGAGCAAATGTCACCGGAAGAGCGAGCTTATCAAATCCGGATCGATGATACTCAGGCAGCACTGCGTAGTGCAGAAGACTCAATGAATGCGTATCGCGGGATGACAGAAACGCAGGAAGCAAAAGATTCTATTGTTATGCTTGACGGTATAGCTCAGCTCAGTAGTGAAAATAATGTTATTGAAGATGCCATTCAAGGCATTGATATTACCGTTAAAGGTGTCACTGACCCCAATAAAAAAGCGACTGAGATTGACGTTGAGTATGATAGACAGACCGTACGCGATGAAATTGAACAGTTTGTAAATGCTTACAACCAGTTTTATGCTGTAAGTAAAGAGCTGTCGACCAGCGATCCAACAACGGGGTATTCAGGGCCATTGGCCGGCGATAGCATTGTCCGTAGTGCTGAGTCTCGACTTAAAAACGTTTTTTCATCGGCGGTGAATACAGCTCCAGAAGATCTAAAAACCTTGACTGAGTTTGGCATCACAACGACCAGACAAGGTACGTTAGAGATTAACTATGAGATGCTTGATAAACAGCTGGAAAATAACTTTACTCGTCTAGGAGAGTTTTTCGGTGGCAAAGAAGGCTTCGCGAAAAAGGTGGAAGATGCGATTCAAACCTTAACCGGGCCTACCGGCACAATCCGAACCCGGGAAAATACGTTGCGTGACCAGAACTATCGCCTTCAGGATGAACAGGTGTCACTAGACCGTCGGATGGAGAGCCTTGAACAAAGAACGCACAATAAATTTGCAGCCATGCAAGATGCAACCGCCAAGATGCAGAGTCAGTTGTCAGGCATGATGAGTGCGATGGGGTAATAAAAAGTGAGCGATTTAGGTCAATTACAAGAGTTGGATCACAAATTAGTGTCGCTTTTGCAAGAATCGGAGCTTAATGCTGAAGAAATTATTGAGCTTGTCGATATAAGGGAACAGATTTTGCAAAATATTTTAAATGAACAAAAATCTGACCCCAGTTTGAAAAATTCGCCAGATTGGCGTAAAGCGCTGGTTAGAACTAAACAAGTTGTAGAGTTGATGCAGAGTAAAACCAACGAAATTGGTGCGCAGCTCAGAAAATTCAGACATGGTAGCAAGTCGATTCAACGCTATCAGCAGTTTTTATAAGAAGAGGAATACCATGCGAGGTTCATTACAGGCATACAAAAAGGTATCTGTAGACAGTCAGCTAAGTGCTGCTTCGCCACATAAAGTGATACAGATGCTAATGGCAGGTGCAATCGAACGCTTGGTGCAAGGTAAAGCAGCGATGCAACAGGGCAATATTGCCGTAAAAGGCGAACGCCTGGGTAAGGCGCTTGATATTGTAATTAGCCTTCGTAGTTGCCTTTCTATGGACGATGGCGGTGATGTTGCACAGAACCTGGATCAGCTATATGAGTTTGTGATAGCACAAATTACTCAGGCCAATGCAGAGAATAATCCGCAGGCTATCGATGATGTTGTAGATATTATTCGCGAAATTAAATCCGCCTGGGATCAAATTCCAACGGAATATCATAACCTGACCTCCGCTCAGCTTGGACAATAGGTCACAAATATTAAGTTTGTGATTAGTCAATAAAAGAGGTAACTGTGTGAATTCTTTTTTAAATTGGTTCACATCTGGCAATGATTAAGTTGCCTTCTCTTCTGTTTTAAATAAAATACATCACCTAGAATTACCCGCTCAAGTAGTGGGTGTTCGCGTTTCTGTCCGCCTTTGTGTTTATCTGTATGTCATCAGATTTATAATGCATTTTCGTTAATGTGATTGGATACGTGTGCAGATTGAGAGAAGTTGTCTATTGTTTATCTATAAGCTCAGGGATTTTTAGATAACGCCGTACTAGTAGAATTTTAAGAAAAAGGCACGATTTTATTTTTATGCAGGTTTTGGCAAAGTTACTCGTCATCGAAGACAATCAGGATCAGATGCTTCAATTGGGTACGATTCTCGAATTTATTGGTGAACAAGCAGAGGTTATAAACTCAACTCAAATCAGTCAGATTGATTTTTCAAAAGAATGGACTGGTTGTATTGTCGGCAGTGTCGCTGACGAAAAAGCAGCGTCTCAAATTACGGAAGTGCTTAGCCTGGCTATCCACATTCCGCTTGTTGTACTAAGTGACAGTACGGTTCATTTAGATGAATACCCTCACTATATTGGTAGCTTAGGGCAACCGCTGAACTATCCACAACTAAGTAGTGCTCTGCGACATTGTGCTATTTTTCAGGGGAAGCAAGGACTAACCGCAAGCGCGGCCAGAAAGAACACCCTGTTCCGCAGTCTTGTGGGTCAGAGTCCCGGTATTCAGGAAGTAAGACATCTTATTGAACAGGTAGCAGGTACAGAAGCTAACGTGTTGATTCTGGGTGAATCTGGTACGGGTAAAGAAGTGGTTGCCCGCAACGTCCACTACCATTCTGCACGGAGTAACGGCCCGTTTGTACCCATTAACTGTGGTGCTATTCCGGCAGAGCTTCTGGAAAGCGAGCTATTTGGTCATGAAAAAGGTGCGTTTACCGGAGCGATTACGGCTCGTAAAGGCCGGTTCGAGCTGGCTGAAGGAGGCACTATCTTCCTGGATGAAATTGGCGATATGCCAATGCCGATGCAGGTAAAACTACTTCGAGTACTCCAGGAAAGAACGTTTGAACGAGTTGGCGGTAATAGTACCATTAAGGTTGATGTTCGTATTGTAGCTGCGACCCACCGTAATCTTGAATCAATGATTGAAGAACAGAGCTTCCGTGAAGACCTTTTTTACCGTCTGAATGTATTCCCTATTGAAATGCCAGCGTTAAAAGAGCGTCAGGAAGATATCCCGCTGTTATTACAAGAGTTAATGACCCGAATGGAAGCAGAAGGCAGTCAGCTGATCAGTTTTACTCCTCGAGCTGTAGACTCTTTGAAAGAACACCATTGGCCGGGTAACGTTCGTGAACTGGCAAACCTGGTTGAACGAATGACTATTCTTTACCCGAATAGTCTGGTTGATGTGAGTCAGTTGCCAACCAAATATCGCTATTCCGATATTCCGGAGTTCCAACCGGAATATGATACGACTACTACCAGTATCGAAGAGCAAGAGCGTGAAGCATTAAGCGGTATTTTCTCTGAGAGCTTTGCTTTTGAAGAAGAGGCAGAAGCTTCAATGGGTACGACAAGTGCTCTCCCACCAGAGGGCGTAAATCTAAAAGAGCTATTGGCAGATATGGAAGTGAATATGATCAGTCAAGCTCTGGACGCTCAGGACGGTGTCGTTGCTCGTGCTGCCGATATGCTCGGTATGCGGAGAACCACGCTGGTAGAAAAAATGAAGAAATATAACCTACAGCGCTAATTCTCCTTCCCTTGGGCATTTAGCGTTACTTGTCAACAATTTGACGTTCTGATGTGTATAATGTCTTGATTTTAAAGTAAAAATGACTTGGCGTGCATCTTGCATTTCAAGTCATTGTTTTATTTTGCTGGAATCTCGACACATCGCATGGAAAATTCGATATACCCCGATACCCTAGAAGAGCAGGTTGGCCGCTACAAGCAGGTGCTTGATGTTATGCCCGCTGGCGTTATCTTGCTTGATACACAGGGTGAGATTCAGGAAGCAAATCCAGAAGCTCAGCGCTTGCTTGAAGTCCCGTTGGTTGGGGAAAAGTGGTTCTCTGTTATTCAGAGTGCGTTTTCCCCTCAGGATGATGATGGCCATGAGATTTCTCTTCGAAATGGCCGAAAGGTTCGGCTGGCGATCTCTGCATCCTCTTCCGGTCAGTTGATTTTAGTCACGGACTTAACCGAAACTCGTTTGCTTCAATCCAGAGTCGGTGACCTCCAGCGCTTGTCATCCCTAGGCAGAATGGTCGCTTCTTTGGCACACCAGGTCAGAACTCCGCTATCTAGTGCAATGCTATATGCATCAAATCTGGGGGCTCCCAATTTACCTGCTCCAACAAGAGAACGATTTCAGACTAAGCTGATGGATAGACTGCACGACCTGGAAAAGCAGGTTAACGATATGCTTCTGTTTGCAAAAGGCGGAGATAATAAGGTCGTAAAACCTTTTACTGTTCAGGACCTTGTGTCTGAGCTGCAGCCTATGGTTGAGACGACTATTCAAAACAATCAGATCGACTACTTCCTTGAAGTTGAAGGTGAAAACTCACAGTTGCTGGGGAACGTCAATGCGGTAGCGTCGGCAATCAGTAACCTAGTGATCAATGCCATTCAGATAGCCGGTAAAGCGTCTCAACTCGATGTGTTTTTCAGACCTGTGGGCGGGGAGCTAAAAGTATCTGTACAGGATAGCGGCCCAGGAGTACCGGCAGAGCTTCAGAGCAAGATAATGGAGCCATTTTTTACTACACGTTCCCAGGGGACGGGTCTTGGACTCGCAGTAGTACAAATGGTGTGCAGAGCCCATAAGGGCAGACTAGAATTGATTTCAGAGCCCGGAGATGGCGCATGCTTTACAGTATGCCTGCCTCTGGTTGATAACGTATCCGGAGAAGAGTAATGGCACAAAGTAAAGTACTCATTGTTGAAGATGATGAAGGTCTACGTGAAGCGTTGGTGGATACCCTTGCGCTTGCTGGATACGATTGGATAGAGGCGGATTGTGCTGAAGACGCATTGGTTAAGCTAAAAGCGCAAGAAGTCGATATTGTGGTATCTGATGTGCAAATGGCCGGAATGGGTGGACTGGCACTGTTGCGTAATATCAAGCAACACTGGCCGAACCTTCCTGTTCTATTGATGACAGCCTACGCTAATATCGAAGATGCTGTTGCAGCCATGAAAGAAGGTGCCATTGACTATATGGCGAAGCCATTTGCACCGGAAGTACTGTTAAATATGGTCAGCCGTTATGCTCCTGTTAAATCCGATGATGATGGGGATGCGGTGGTCGCGGATGAAAAAAGCCTTAAGTTGCTGGCATTGGCCGATAAAGTTGCGAAAACAGATGCGAATGTGATGGTGCTGGGGCCTAGTGGTTCCGGTAAAGAGGTGATGTCTCGTTATATTCACAACGCGTCTAACCGTAAGGATGGTCCATTTGTAGCCATTAACTGTGCTGCTATTCCAGACAACATGCTCGAAGCAACGCTTTTCGGTTATGAAAAAGGTGCATTTACCGGAGCAATTCAGGCTTGTCCGGGTAAGTTTGAACAAGCGCAGGGAGGTACGATACTTCTTGATGAGATCAGTGAAATGGATCTTAACCTTCAGGCCAAATTACTCCGTGTACTGCAGGAAAGAGAAGTAGAAAGATTGGGTAGTCGTAAAAGCATCCAGTTGGATGTTCGAGTTCTGGCAACCAGTAACCGAGATCTCAAGCAGTATGTAAACGAAGGTAACTTCCGTGAGGATTTGTATTACCGTCTGAATGTGTTCCCAATAGCCTGGCCTCCTCTCAAAGAACGTATTGGTGATATTGAACCGTTAGCCAAACACCTTGCTGAGCGTCATTGCCAGAAACTTGGCCTTCCAGTTCCCGAGTTTTCTACTCGTTCTATCCAAAAGCTACTGGCTTATGGTTGGCCGGGAAATGTTCGTGAGCTAGACAACGTTGTTCAGCGAGCGCTTATTTTAAGTGAACAAGGCAATATCGATTCTGACCACATTCTGTTAGAGGGCATTGACTGGAATGATGCAAACAGTCTTCAAAATGCTGTGGAATCGGGTGAAGCAGCGCCAACGATTAAACCTGTGGCAGAGCCTGAAATTGACGGCGGTAATTCGACAGCTACAGTGAAAGCAGCAGCTGGTGGTGAAGGACTGGGTGGGGAACTCAGAGAGCAAGAGTACGCTATTATCCTCGAGACAGTTATCGAGTGTAATGGTCGTAGGAAGGAAATTGCTGAAAAATTAGGTATTAGCCCTCGTACGCTGCGCTATAAATTAGCCAAAATGCGTGATGCTGGCATCGAGATCCCATAAAGAAATTGCCTGTCTGTTTGGTGGCATACTAATTGCAGCGTCAATATAAGGTCAAAAAACAGAGTCAATAAATTGGCAACTGAGGTTTAGATGAGTATTAGTGGGATTCATGGTGAAATGCAGGCGATGAAAATGGAAGCGATGAATACTTCCATGCCAGCAACAGGTCAGAAAGTTGGTGCTGATTTTGGTGACCTGCTTAATACTGCTATCAACAATGTCAACTCTTTGCAGAAAGCATCGGGAGATCTACAGACACGCTTCGATCGCGGAGATGAAAATGTCTCTCTGTCAGACGTGATGATCGCTAAAAACAAATCAAGCGTAGCGTTTGACGCGACCATTCAGGTTCGAAATAAGCTTGTTGAAGCTTATAAAGAACTGATGAACATGCCAGTGTGATTTGGGTGATTTGAAGTGGCTGAAGAGAAACAATCAACAGATTTAGCGGTGGCAGATACTGGTAGCACTGCGCTGACAGACCCTGAACTGGATTCTGTATCACAAAATCCAGACCTGGACGAAAAGAGCTCCTCTAAGTTTGACATGGCGATGGGGGATCTCGATCTTCTTCGTCAAGTAGTACTTGTCCTATCTATTTCTATCTGTGTTGCACTCATCGTAATGATGTTTTTTTGGGTTAAAGAACCTGAAATGCGTCCTTTGGGTACTTACGAGACAGATGAACTTATTACCATCCTTGATTATCTTGATCAGCAAAAAACCGAATACAAGCTGGAAGGTAACACAGTCCAGGTGACTGCTGCTGATTATGACAGCCTTAAACTGAGCCTTGCCCGCGCAGGTCTGAACCAGCCGGATCCGGCTGGCGACGACATCCTGCTTAACGATATGGGTTTTGGTGTATCTCAACGCCTTGAAACAGAAAGACTAAAACTAAGCCGAGAAAGGCAACTTGGCAAAGCTATCGAACAGATGCGTCAGGTACGCAAAGCCTCGGTTCTTCTGGCTTTGCCTAAGCAGAGTGTGTTTGTCCGTCAGAATCAGGAAGCATCAGCAACAGTATTTATCACTCTTAGAACCGGAACCATTTTAAATCAGGAAGAAGTTGATTCTATCGTTGATATGGTCGCCAGCGCCGTTCCTGGTATGAAGCCTACCCGTGTAACGGTTACCGATCAACATGGGCGTCTGTTGAGTTCAGGTTCGCAGGATCCAATTGCTACCGCCCGTCGCAAAGAGCAAGATTTAGAACGTAAGCAAGAACAAGGCTTACGTGAAAAAATTGACTCTGTTCTTATTCCAATTCTAGGTATCGGTAACTACACCGCTCAGGTTGATATAGAGCTGGATTTCAGCTCTATAGAACAGACTCGTAAAAGATTTGACCCAAATACGGCTTCTACCCGAAGCGAATATACGCTTGAAGACTACAACAACGGGAATGTGGTTGCAGGTGTTCCGGGTGCTTTGAGTAATCAACCTCCTGCCGATGCTTCTATCCCTCAGGATGTAGCGCAGATGAAAGACGGTTCCGTTCTAGGTCAGGGCTCTGTTCATAAAGAGGCAACACGCAACTATGAACTTGATACTACAATTAGCCATGAACGTCGCCAGACTGGTGTTGTAAATCGTCAGACAGTATCCGTTGCGGTTAAAAACCGTGCAGTAACTAATCCAGACACAGGTGAAGTAACTTATGAACCACTTTCTGAGTCTGAGTTGAATGCTATTCGACAAGTGCTTATCGGTACGGTCGGATTTAACGAACAGCGTGGTGATTTGCTTAATGTACTTAGCGTGAAATTTGCTGAGCCACAGATGGAAACGGTTGTTGAACAACCTATCTGGGACCACCCGAACTTTAACGATTGGGTTCGCTGGTTCGCGAGTGCGCTGGTAGTGATTATTGTGGTGTTGGTGCTGGTTCGTCCTGCGATGAAGAAACTGCTTAATCCGACTGCCGAAGTGGATGAGCAAGGTCGTGAGCTTGGCCCTGATGGACTTCCTATTGCCGCAGATGATACCAGCCTGATTGGTAGTGATATTGAAAGCGGAGAAGCGTTCGAGTTTGGTTCTGGTATTGAGTTACCGAACCTACACAAAGATGAAGATGTACTTAAAGCTGTACGAGCGCTTGTTGCAAATGAACCTGAGCTAGCGGCTCAGGTAGTGAAAAACTGGATAGCCGATGCCTGATGAGATTGTAAAACGTGAAGAAGGTGGCCCCGTAGCGACCACCGGAACCGAAGTGGATATTTCAGAGATCCCTGGTGATGAGCGTGCCGCCATTTTGCTGCTTAGCCTGAGTGAAGAAGATGCCGCAGGTATTATTCGCCATCTGGAGCCTAAGCAGGTTCAGCGTGTAGGTAGTGCAATGGCTCGGGCTGCAGATCTTAACAATGACAAAGTCGGCGCCGTTCACAGAGCGTTTCTGGAAGATATCCAGAAGTACACCAATATCGGTATGGGCAGTGAAGACTTTATGCGTAAAGCTCTGGTCACTGCTCTTGGTGAAGATAAAGCCAACAACCTTGTTGATCAGATTTTGCTTGGTACCGGTTCGAAAGGTCTCGATTCACTTAAGTGGATGGACCCTCGTCAGGTTGCCAGCATTATTATCAATGAGCACCCGCAGATTCAGACGATCGTTCTTTCGTATCTAGAGGCTGATCAGTCAGCGGAAATTCTTTCTCAGTTCCCTGAGCGCGTTCGCCTCGACCTTATGATGCGTATTGCTAACCTTGAAGAGATTCAGCCATCTGCTCTTGCTGAGTTGAATGAGATCATGGAGAAACAGTTTGCCGGTCAGGCTGGTGCGCAGGCTGCTAAGATTGGTGGTCTGAAGGCTGCTGCTGAAATCATGAACTTCATGGACAACAGTATCGAAGGCGTATTGATGGATCAGATTCGCGATCAGGACGAAGATATGGCGACTCAGATTCAGGATCTTATGTTTGTATTCGACAACCTTATCGAAGTGGACGATATGGGTATTCAGAAGCTGCTGCGTGATGTTCCTCAGGATGTTCTGCAAAGAGCACTCAAAGGTGCGGATGAAGGTCTGCGTGAGAAGATATTCAAGAACATGTCCAAGCGTGCTGCTGAGATGATGCGCGATGACATCGAAGCGATGCCTCCGGTACGTGTAGCCGATGTAGAAGCCGCTCAGAAAGAGATTCTTGCGGTTGCTCGTAAGCTGGCAGACAGCGGTGAAATTATGCTGGCTGGCGGTGCGGACGAATTCTTGTAAACATTGGCCTGTAAATATCAGCTTGTAAGCATCAAATAGACAAATAATTAGAAAGGTACCCCCTATGGCTCTTGAACGTAAGCGCGGTTTTTTACGTCCCGGTGAGGACGAATCAGACATTCAGCCAGAAAAATGGGGTATGCCCGATTACACATCCGATTCCCACAAAGAAGCGCGTGAAACGGCATTAAATTACGACCCGGGTTGATCCCCTCTTTGAAGAGCCAGTAGAAGAAGAGCCAGTTGAGCTTAGTGCTGCTGATCTGGAAGCGATTCAAAAGGACGCTTACCAGGAAGGTTATCAGCAAGGGCAGGAAGCTGGCTTTACTCAGGGTTTTGAGAAAGGAAAAGATAAGGGGATAGAAGCTGGACATGCTGAAGGCTTAGAGAGTGGTAAAGCTGAAGGTATTGCTGCTGGTCAGGATCATATCAAACAACAAGTTGAGCATTTCATCGATCTTGCTAATCAGTTTTCCCAACCTCTAGAGTTAATGAACGCTCAGGTCGAACGACAGCTGGTGGATATGGTTATCGCACTGACTCGGGAAGTCGTACATGTAGAAGTGCAGACCAACCCTCAGATTATTCTTGATACAGTTAAGGAGTCTGTGGAGTCTCTTCCTATTGCGGGTCATGAAATTACACTGAAACTTAACCCTGAAGATGTTGAAATTGTTCAGTCAGCTTATGGTGAGGAAGAGTTAACGTTTAGAAACTGGAACCTGCTAAGTGAACCATCACTGAGTCGTGGTGATGTGCAGATTGAAGCAGGTGAGTCCAGCGTAAATTACAAAATGGAAGAGCGCGTTAAGTCCGTTCTTCAGTCATTTTGCGGTGTGAACCGCCATCAGCCGGGTAACGAATAATGCTTGCTCTGGCCGATCGTCTTACCCAATACAAAACTACAGGCCTTCGAACCAGGGCGATTGCTTCCGGTAAGCTTGTTCGGGTTGTTGGCCTGACGCTTGAAGCTACTGGGTGTAAAGCGCCGATAGGTAGTCTATGCAGCGTAGAAACGCTATCCGGTTCGATGGAAGCGGAAGTAGTTGGGTTTTCCGGTGACAATCTATTTTTGATGCCAAGTGAGCAAATTACCGGGGTACTGCCTGGAGCAAAAGTGACGCCACTGACAGGTGAAGGTGGCCTTCCGGTAGGAATGGAGCTTCTAGGGCGTGTTATTGATGGTGTTGGCAACCCGATTGATGGGCTAGGCGAGATTTATACCGATCAAACGGCTTCTTTTAGTTCTGAACCAATGAATCCACTACTTCGCAAGCCAATATCAGAACCTCTGGACGTTGGGCTTAAAGCCATCAACGGATTGCTGACGGTGGGTAAAGGTCAACGAATCGGTTTGTTTGCCGGTTCGGGTGTTGGTAAATCGGTAACACTTGGAATGATGACCAGGGGTACGACGGCTCAGGTTGTTGTCGTTGGTTTGATTGGTGAGCGTGGGCGAGAAGTTAAAGAGTTTATAGAAGAGATTCTGGGAGAGGATGGAAGGCGACGTTCGGTTGTCGTAGCGGCTCCTGCGGATGCTTCACCACTAATGCGCCTTAAGGGTTGCCAAACTGCGCTTACTATTGCCGAGTACTTCAGAGATCAGGGTCTGGATGTGTTGCTATTGATGGACTCATTGACCCGATTTGCTCAGGCTCAGCGTGAAATTGCCCTTTCGGTTGGAGAGCCTCCTGCTACGAAAGGATACCCACCATCAGTGTTTGCGAAACTTCCTGCGCTTGTAGAGCGTGCCGGCAACGGTAGCCCGGAGCAGGGCTCCATTACTGCATTCTTTACCGTACTGACCGAAGGTGATGACCTTCAGGATCCAATTGCTGATGCTTCACGAGCTATTCTGGATGGTCACGTAGTACTGTCGCGTGAGATGGCTGATGCTGGTCATTATCCAGCGATAGACGTGGAGAAGTCAGTTAGCCGGGTTATGCCTCAGATTACCACTGAAGAACATATGCTGATGTCCAAAGCTGTTCGTCAGGTACTTTCAATTTGCCGTAAGAATCAGGATCTGGTTTCAATTGGAGCTTATAAACCAGGAACAGATCCAGCAATAGATAGTGCCTTCACGATTAAACCTACACTGGATCAATATCTGCAACAGAGCATGAAAGAGTCTGTGCCTTATGATATGTGCGTCAATATGCTTAGAAGTATATTGCAGCCTAGTGGTAGTCAGTAATGGAAAATGCGATGAACTTCCTGCTTGAGCAGGCTAAAGAGAAAGAAGATCAGGCTGTATTAGCACTCAATAAGGCAAGATCGGAGCTGGATGATTACTACGTTCAGGTTGCTCAAATCGAAAAGTATCGCCTGGATTACTGTCAACAACTCGTAGACAGAGGCAAGAATGGCCTGAGTGCGAGTGAGTATGGTCATCTGAACCGCTTTTTAACGCAGCTTGATGAGACACTAAAAAAACAAAAAGAAGCGGAAGGTCATTTCAAAACCCAGGTAGATAATTGTCAGGAGTACTGGCTGGAAATGCGGAAGCAACGCCGATCATACGAATGGTTAATCGATAAAAAGAAAACTGAAAAACAGATGTTTCTAGATAAGCAAGAGCAGAAGCAAATGGATGAGTTCTCTACCTTGCAATTCGGTCGCAATCGGCACTCCTAAGTTACGACTTTCTGAATTGGCCAAATAGGTACTTGTATGGCGCGATTATTGCAAGTTTAGTCGTAACAGGCATATCAACGATTTGTTCAGATATGTAACGCTAAACCTGATGTGAGTGTAAGTATATGAGCCAAAATACCCTTTCTGTATCTGAGGTTGGAAAGTCATCTGCGCTTTTGCAAACCGGGGCAGGTAACAGCCAGTCATCAGGCGAAGCGTCTGAATCGGGCGGATTTCTGAGTGTCTTGGGCTCAATTTTAGCTCAGAATCTGACGCCACTGAAAAAAGCAGTGCTGACAAAGTGAGTGGTGAGAGCAAGGAGATCACCGAAGCAGAAGGCGATGTCGAGAGTTCAGCCAAGATGCTGGATATCGAAAGTGGTGTTGCCTCGAGCGAGGGTGATAGTACTGAGATTGAGGCTGAAAATGTTGAAGGGGAAGACGCTAGTAGCAAGGAAGTCCTAAGCAATAAAGAATCCGAAACAGAATTAAAAACTGCCAGTGAGAAGAAAGTTGCAGACTCGATGAGTGAAGGTAGTGCTTTACTTGATCGCTTAGATGAGTCTAACCAGGCTTTAAAAGGTAATGAATCCGGCAAAGAGTTGCCACAACAGGTTAGTTCTGAGTCATTACCTAAAGATAAGAACGAAACAGACCATGATAGAGGCTCGAAAGTGTTAAATGAGTCAGCTGCTGCAAAGGCTGCGCTGTCAGAAACTGATTCTTCACATTCTTTAAAACAGCCTTCAGAGGCCGAAGAACTGGCTTCTAAGTATGTTCGAGTAGAAAACCAGGGTAGCGAGAAACTTAGTAAAACCGACGCTGAGTCTCTGAAAAAAGTGTCAGAGAATCTGCAAGCGGTAGAAGGTCAAAAAGCTAAGGTTGTAAAAGGTGAAACACCTGAAGCGGAACTAAAAGCAGCGCAGTTAAATCATAAGATTTCTGAATCTGTGGAAGAAGTTAAAGAAAACCCTAAAGTGGATGGGACTGTCATGGCAGCTAGCACTCAGATTAAGCCATTGACGGAAAAGCAGATAGCTGCGGAAGGTGATAAAGAAGCGGCAGCTAACAAAGAAGCACTAATCTGGGAAACAGGTAAAACGGCTAGTGCAGTAGGCGTAGGTGCAGCACTTGGTGCTTCGACAGCCGCTCAAGCAGGTGTCAATAGTACGAGTGCGGTAGAAATACCTTCAGATGCTGCTGTTGTTCAGCAAATATTAAGCAAAGAGCCGAGCGAGCTGACAGAAGAAGAGTTGCAAATACTTGCCCAGGCTAGTAGTGGTGCAACAATGTCACCTGAGACCGCAAAATCAGCACCTGAAGCGGTAAAATCAGCAGCACTTAGCTCTTCCGCTTATGCTCTAAACCAACAGCATCAGGCTCAGCAGAATCAGGCAATGCAGCAACAAGCTCAGCTGGTGAATCAGAATATGGACAAAGCTGCTGCTCAGCAAGCCGCACAGTCGTTTAGTCAAAATGTAAACGCGATACCATTGGATGTAGCTCAACTTTCGGCTCAACAGGCGCAAGTCGTTAGTTCGCCGAATAAGACAGTGAGCAATGCGGCGATGATGGCTTCAGTGACGGCGGCTGGCACAGCTAGTGTGATGGCTACAAAAGGCAAAGATAAAGACAAAGAGTTGAGTCAACAACTTTCTGGGTTGGCAGGTCAGCAAGGGTTACAACAAGCTCAGATAAGAAGTGAAGTACAGCAGGCAGCAGCGCAGTCCCCATTGCAGTTAGCAAGAGAAGCCAGTGGGGAGCAATTGGCTGAACGGGTTCAGATGATGATGTCGAAGAACCTGAAGAATGTAGATATTCGTTTAGACCCGCCGGAGTTGGGTAGAATGCAGATTCGTATGTCGATGAACGGCGATATGGCTTCGGTTCAGTTTACCGTGGCTAACTCCCAGGCCAGAGATATGGTAGAACATGCGATGCCGAGACTGAGAGAAATGTTATCTCAGCAAGGTATTCAGCTGGCAGATTCATCGGTTCACCAACAAAGTTCGGGTCGACAAGGCCAAGAGTATACAACTGGAAATGATGGCAAAGGTTCAGGGTTTTCTGGTGGATCTTCAGCCGATGATGACCTAAACCTTGATGAGTCCATCAATCTTAATGCGAATATTGCTTCAAAAGATGATGGAATAAGCTATTACGCTTAATATTTTTATGTTCGACTCACTTTTTTCAGTGTATAAAACAGCACTGAAGTAACGGAATATTAATCAGTTAGAGAAGGCTATGGCTGAAGAAGAAAACACGGAAGGCGGTGAAGCGCCCAAAGGAAAAAAGAAGCTCCTGATTATCATTATTGCAGTAGTGGTATTACTTGCAGGTGGCGGTGGGGCTGCATTCTTTTTAATGGGCTCAGATGATGCTGAGCAATCAGACGCGATGGTGACTGAATCACAGGTTGCACTACCTGAACCAGCATCCTATGTGAACGTACCTCAACCTTTTCTGTTCAGTGCTCCCGGAAAGCAGAGAGATCGACTGGTACAGGTTAAAGTTCAGTTGATGGTTCGAGGTATAGATAATGAGGATATGGCGAGACACCATTCTCCTTTGATCGAAAGTACTCTATTAAACACATTTAGCACCGCTACGGTTGAACAGCTACGAACCCCTACCGGACGCACTCAGCTGCGTGATCAGGCGACAGATGATATTCGCGCGACAATGACCGAAGTGGTAGGCAAGCCAGTAGTTGAAAAAGTGTTATTTACAGATTTTGTAATTCAATAGGAATCAAGTGACTGATCTATTAACCCAGGACGAAATTGACGCGCTTTTACACGGCGTTGATGACGTTGATGAAGAAGAAGATCTGCTCGAAGAGGAGTCGGAATCGGCCGTAACCTTTGACTTTTCTTCCCAGGATAGGATTGTCCGTGGTCGGATGCCGACGCTGGAGCTTATTAATGAACGATTCGCGCGTCATATGCGAGTCAGTTTGTTTAATATGCTGCGTAAAACGGCAGAAGTCTCTATTAACGGCGTGCAGATGATGAAATTTGGTGAGTACCAAAATACGCTGTACGTTCCGACCAGTCTTAACATGGTGCGATTCAGGCCACTCAAAGGTACAGCGCTTATTACCATGGAGGCTCGCCTGGTCTTCATTCTGGTAGAAAACTTCTTCGGCGGTGATGGACGATTCCACGCAAAAATTGAAGGTCGCGAATTTACCCCGACTGAGCGTCGTATTATTCAGCTGCTGCTGAAAATTGTTTTTGCGGACTACAAAGAGGCCTGGTCTCCGGTAATGGGTGTTGAGTTTGAATACCTGGATTCTGAAGTGAACCCGAGTATGGCCAACATTGTGAGTCCGACAGAGGTTATCGTAGTAAGCTCGTTCCATATTGAGGTTGATGGTGGTGGCGGTGACTTCCACGTGGTAATGCCGTACTCAATGGTTGAACCTATTCGAGAGCTTCTGGATGCGGGTGTTCAGTCTGACAAGATGGAAACGGATGTTCGCTGGAGCACAGCACTTCGTGATGAGATCATGGATGTGCCGGTAAACTTCAGGGTTAACCTGCTTGAACGAGACATTTCGTTGCGTGATTTGATGGAACTACAAACCGGAGATGTTATTCCGATCGAAATGCCTGAACACGCAACTATGTTTGTAGAAGAACTCCCGACTTATCGCGTGAAAATGGGACGTTCTGACGATAAGTTAGCGGTTCAGATTTCTGAAAAAATTAAGCGGCCAGAAGTGGTTAAGTCTGATATTGCCTTCCTTGGCAAAGACATCATGGCTGAAATCAGCAATGAAAGTTCTTTAGACGACGATGACGAGTAATTAAGTTTTAATCAAAGGTTTCTTCAGTGAGAAACCAGAAGAAAGGTAGTGACAAATGGATCCGAATGAAGACCAAAAATTAGCTGACGAATGGGCCGCAGCCTTAAGTGAAGACCCAGCCGCACAGGGTTCGGGTGATGATGTTGAAGCGGCTCCCCTTGAAGAACTATCGGATACATCAGCGCCGATCACCGATGATGAGCGTCGTAAGCTTGATACCATTATGGATATTCCGGTTACCATATCTATGGAAGTCGGGCGTTCTCAGATAAGCATTCGTAACTTGTTGCAACTAAACCAGGGCTCTGTAGTTGAGCTGGATCGTGTGGCGGGTGAATCGCTGGACGTAATGGTCAATGGTACGCTTATCGCTCACGGTGAAGTAGTTGTGGTAAACGACAAGTTCGGTATTCGTCTGACGGATGTAATCAGCCAGACAGAGCGTATTAAAAAGCTTCGTTAATCGTATGAAGCTAAAACGTATGAAGTTAAGAGCGAAATTACCTTTACTCTTTATATCGACACCAGCATTCGCTGCTGGTGCGACAGAAATGGATTTGGCGACGACTTTAGGTTCGTTGATCTTTGTTATTGCATTGATTTGTGTTTTGGCCTGGGTGCTAAAAAGGATGCAACACCCGTCAATCGGTGGTCAGAAAGACCTGAAGATACTTCGTCAGCTCCCTGTTGGAACCAAGGAAAGAATCGCGGTGGTTCAGGCTGGAGAGGAACAATATCTGGTTGGTATAACTCCACATTCAATCAATCTGATTTCCCGGTTAGACAAGAACCTTGACGCAGAGCAGCCGGAAACTGCGCCATTCGCGAATCAATTATCACAACTACTGAAGAAAAATGAGAATAAATAAAACTATCGCTGCCTTACTGGCAGCGTTTGTGTTTTTTGCCAGCGCTTCCCTTGCTTTTGCTCAGGAAGAGCTGGAGACTCAGATACCAGCAACCGCTACAGGTGCTGAAACCGTCACCGTTCAGGCTTTGGAAAGTCAGGATGGAAACCGCCAGACGCTGGCACTGGGGAGCAGTTCCGGTGGCGGCGGTATTCCCGCGTTTACCATGACGGCGAATCCTGACGGTAGCGAAGATTACTCGATAAATCTTCAGATTCTGGCATTGATGACCATGCTGGGTTTCTTGCCTGCTATGGTTATCCTGATGACCTCGTTTACCCGAATAGTTGTCGTTATGTCGATTCTTCGGCAGGCAATGGGTTTGCAGCAGACACCTTCAAACCAGGTGATCATTGGTATCGCTATCTTTCTGACATTTTTTATTATGTCCCCGGTGATTGATAAGGTGAACACAGATGCTGTTCAGCCTTATCTGAACGAGCAAATAACCGCAAGACAGGCATTCGATCAGGCTCAAGGGCCGATGAAGAGCTTTATGCTCAAGCAGACTCGGGTAAAAGATCTGGAGACCTTTGTTAATATTTCGGGCTCCGATGTTCAGAATCCGGAAGATGTATCCATGGCGGTGCTTATCCCTGCTTTTATCACGTCAGAGCTGAAAACCGCGTTCCAAATTGGCTTTATGCTGTTCCTGCCGTTCCTGATAATTGACCTGGTAGTGGCATCGATACTGATGGCAATGGGTATGATGATGCTTTCTCCTATGATTGTGTCACTGCCATTTAAGCTGATGCTGTTTGTTCTGGTGGATGGCTGGAACCTGATTCTTTCGACCCTCGCGGGCAGTTTCGCGTTGTAGCTAGGGGGAGAATAGTATGACACCAGAGGTATTTGTAGAAATCTTCCGGGAAGCACTTTGGATGGTGCTTATCATGGTATGTGCCATTATCATTCCAAGCCTGTTGGTTGGTTTGATTGTGGCTATATTCCAGGCTGCGACCTCTATCAACGAACAGACGCTTAGCTTCCTTCCTCGTTTGATTGTAACGCTGTTAGCGCTCTCTTTTTTCGGTCACTGGATGACTCAGGCTTTAATGGGTTTCTTCTTTGAGATGGTAGACAGGCTGCCATCGATTCTTTACTAGGAATCGCTATGGAGTATCCAACGACCATTATTCTGGATTGGATAGCCAACTACTTTTGGCCATTTACTCGCATATCCGCCATGTTTATGGTGATGACGGTAACTGGTGCACGATTTGTTTCCACACGGATTAGACTCTACCTTTCTTTGGCGGTCACTTTTGCTGTGATGCCGGCAATTCCCGCTGTGCCACAGGAGCTGCAACTGCTTTCTTTTGAGGGCTTTCTGACAACCTTCGAACAGCTATTAATAGGCGTTGCTATGGGGATGGTTACCCAGTTTATGATCCAGACATTTGTTATGTTAGGTCAGATTCTGGGTATGCAGTCGAGCCTGGGTTTTGCTTCGATGGTTGACCCGGCGAACGGCCAGAACACGCCTTTGCTAGGTCAGTTGTTTATGTTTGTTGCAACCATGTTTTTCCTGGCAACAGATGGTCACCTTAAGCTGATCCAGCTTGTGGTGTTTAGTTTTAAGAGTCTACCAATTGGCTCAGGATCGCTGACTACAACAGATTTCAGAGAGATGGCGCTTTGGCTGAGCATTATGTTTAAAACTGCATTGAGTATGTCTTTGTCCGGGATTATCGCGTTACTTACGATTAACTTATCCTTTGGTGTAATGACCCGAGCTGCGCCACAGCTGAATATTTTCTCACTGGGTTTTGCTTTTGCTCTTATTGTTGGTTTGCTTCTATGTTGGTATATCCTGCTTGGACTATACAGCCATTATGAGCTTTACTGGATTGAAGGTGAACAGCAGGTTTGTCGCCTTATCCGGTTGAATTGTTAATCCTATTTTCATCTCTCGTTCCCAACGCTCTGCGTGGGAATGCATACTTAGCTTTTTTCAGGAGGCTGAATTGGCAGAATCAGACGGTCAGGAACGGACCGAAGACGCCACGCCCAGGCGGTTACAACAGGCGAGAGAAAAAGGGCAGGTAGCACGCTCTAAAGAGTTAGCTTCCGTGTCTGTGCTTGTTGTTGGGGCGGTATCCTTAATGATGTTTGGTGAACAGCTTGCTAAAGGGCTGTTCCAACTGATGTCGCGTCTTTTTTCTTTAAGCCGTGAGGAAATCTTTAATACAGGTAAGTTGTTAGATATCGTATCTGGTGCATTGGTTCAGCTGTTTTTACCTCTTACTTTGATTCTAGTTACCCTGTTTGTTGCTGCCGTGGTAGGAGCTGCGGGGGTTGGTGGCATTAGCTTTTCAGCAGAAGCGGCTATGCCTAAGCTCTCTAAAATGAATCCACTGAGTGGTCTTAAGCGTATGGTTGGCCTTCAAAGCTGGGTGGAGCTTGTTAAGTCGATACTTAAAGTGTCGTTGGTAGCGGGTATGGCTTTCTACCTGATCGAGCGTTCTAAAATCGATTTATTCCAGTTGAGCATGGATGTGTTCCCACAAAATATATTCCATGCCTTAGATATACTCCTTAGCTTTATTTTGCTGATTAGTTGTTCTTTACTGGTCGTCGTTGCAATTGATATTCCGTTCCAGATCTGGCAACACGCAGATCAGCTGAAGATGACTAAGCAGGAAGTGAAAGACGAATACAAAGAGACGGAAGGTAAGCCTGAAGTTAAAGGTCGTATTCGGATGCTTCAGAGGGAGGCTGCACAACGTCGCATGATGGCGGATGTGCCTACAGCAGACGTTGTTGTTACTAACCCGGAGCATTTCTCAGTAGCACTTCGCTATGATACTAAGAAGGACAGAGCGCCAATAGTGGTTGCTAAAGGTACAGACCATATGGCTCTTAAAATCCGTGAAGTTGCCCGAGAGCATGATATCTATGTTATCCCTGCGCCTCCTTTGGCTCGTGCGCTTTACCACTCTACCGAGCTAGAGCAGCAAATTCCAGATGGGTTGTTTGTTGCTGTTGCTCAGGTGCTGGCATATGTATTCCAGCTAAAACAGTTCCGAAAACGCGGCGGGCAAAGACCAACTCTTGCAGAAGAGAATATGCCAATACCACCGGATCTGCGCTATTAATTTGCCAACCAGCCGATAGGAAATCGTGACTCACCGGGATACTCGCTTCCACTCTTACTGGTCAAGTGCATACTGGGAATACCCTATTCCACGAACCGCTACTGTTACTTGAGCGCTGTTAAGTTCGGTCTATCATGTTGGCATGTTCGTTCCATAGGGTACACCCAGTACACACTTCTAAACTCCGTAGTACCTGCTTAAGGTGTATCGGGAGTGCTTGATGTAATGAACATGCCGGATCGAAGAAGCTGGATATGAGTGCTACAGTTAAACAAAGCGGTTCATGGAAGCAAGCACTCCCGATACGCCTTTAACAACGGAGCAAGTCAACTTTTTGACTTAACTTGCTGGACTAGATATTGCATATACCACTAAAGCGCTTTTATCTATAAATTAACTTATTGAAAATTCAATAGGTTTGAATACTCACTCAGCTGATATATGAAGTTAAATTTACCGTTTTCCGACAGGTTGCCAAATATACCAACCAGGGCCCTTCCGGCCATTGGTGCACCTGTATTAGTCCTTGCAACGCTGGGTATGATAGTTCTGCCTATCCCTCCGTTGCTGCTCGATATCTCATTTACCTTCAATATCGCATTGGCGATGGTTGTTCTGTTGGTAACGGTTTATACCCGTCGCCCTCTGGACTTCGCAGCATTCCCAACCGTTCTTTTGATAGCTACCCTATTACGACTAGCGCTTAACGTTGCATCAACCCGAGTCGTCCTGCTATATGGTCATGAAGGAGGCAACGCCGCCGGTAACGTGATTGAGGCGTTCGGTAGCGTAGTTATCGGTGGTAACTATGCCGTTGGTCTTGTGGTCTTCTTAATCCTGATGATCATCAACTTTATGGTCGTGACCAAAGGTGCGGGACGTATCTCCGAGGTAAGTGCTCGCTTTACGTTGGATGCCTTGCCAGGTAAACAGATGGCGATTGATGCCGACCTCAACGCAGGTTTGATAGATCAGGAGCAGGCTCGAACACGACGCTTCGAAGTAACCAAAGAAGCCGACTTTTACGGTTCAATGGATGGTGCCTCTAAGTTTGTAAAAGGGGATGCTATCGCGGGCATCCTTATCCTATTTATCAACATTGTCGGCGGACTATCCGTCGGTATGATTCAGTTTGATCTTGGTTTTCGAGAAGCCATAGAAATCTATACGCTACTGACCATCGGTGATGGTTTAGTTGCTCAGATCCCTTCGCTATTACTTTCTATCTCCGCTGCCATCATGGTAACCCGTCAGAATACCGATGAAGATATGGGGCAACAGATGGTGTTCCAGATGTTCGATAACCCTAAAGCGCTGATGATTACCTCTGCGATTTTGGGTGTGATGGGTATTGTTCCGGGTATGCCGCATTTCGCGTTCCTATTGTTGAGCTCATTAGCAGGCGGTGCAGCCTATCTGATTTACAAAAAACAGAAAAAAGAAGCTGAGAAGCCAAAACTACCAGAAGCTAAGGAAGGGGAAGCGCCTGCACAGAAAGAGCTATCATGGGATGATGTTCAGCCTGTTGACGTGATTGGGCTTGAGGTTGGCTATCGTCTTATTCCGATGGTAGACAGAGATCAGGGAGGAGAGTTACTTGAACGAGTGAAAGGCGTGCGTAAAAAGCTTTCACAGGACTTTGGTTTCCTTATCCCAGCGGTGCATATTCGTGACAATTTAGAACTTACTCCCAACAGCTATCGAATTACTTTGATGGGTGTAGCGGTTGGTGAAGCAGAGATAAGGCCAGATCAGGAGTTAGCCATTAACCCGGGGCAGGTATATGGGATGGTAGAGGGTGAACCCACAGTCGATCCTGCGTTTGGTCTGGAGGCCGTTTGGATCAGAGAAGAGCATCGTGAGCATGCACAAGCTCTGGGCTATACTGTAGTTGATTCTGCAACTGTTTTAGCAACACACCTGAGTCAGTTACTGACTAACAATGCATCTCAGTTAATTGGTCATGAAGAGGTTCAAAATCTTCTTGAGATGCTCGGCCGTTCGGCACCTAAACTTGTCGAAGGCTTTGTACCGGATCAGCTTACACTTGGTGTTGTTGTTAAAGTGCTTCAGAACCTGTTGAACGAAGCGATTCCGATTAGAGATGTTCGGACAATCGTTCAGACGCTTTCAGAGTACTCAAGTAAGAGTCAAGAACCTGACATCTTAACAGCGGCAGTTCGGATAGCGCTTAAGCGACTAATTGTTCAGGAAATCAATGGTATAGAACCTGAGTTGCCGGTGATAACCTTGATTCCTGAGCTGGAACAAATCTTGCATCAAACCATGCAGGCATCTGGTGGTGAATCAACAGGGATTGAACCTGGTTTGGCTGAAAGACTCCAGGCTTCACTAAGTCAGGCGACTCAGGAGCAAGAGCTGAAAGGTGAACCTGCGGTGCTGCTAACGTCCGGTGTGCTTCGAACCACTTTAGCTAAATTTGTTAAGAACACTATTCCGAATCTAAGGGTTCTTTCTTATCAGGAAATACCTGATGAAAAACAGATTCGCATTGTACAGGCTGTTGGTAATTAAACCGTGCTGATTAAATTTGGACACATATCTTGAAGATAAAACGATTTTTTGCAAAGGACATGAGAACAGCACTGCTTCAGGTGAAAGAAGAACTTGGAGCGGAAGCGGTCATTATGTCCAACAAAAAGGTGACTGGTGGTGTTGAGATTGTCGCTGCTGTTGATGGTGATACCGCTCCTGCACCTTCTCAGAACTCACGTTATTCAAATGATTTTGCTCAGACTCAGGTAAATAGCCGATACGCTTCGAGAGAACTTCAGGAAGACAGAGTTAGTTTAAAATCGAATACCGCGGACAATAATGCTCAAGGCTCAATGACTAAGCGTTTTGCAAACATGCTAAAACAATATAGCCAGGAAGATACGCCACAGAGCTCGTCAGCAGCAACAGAGGCAGATTCACTAGCATCACTGCTAAAACGACAGTCTGAGGGGCGAGGGGCGCGTACCGAGAGCCAGCGTGGCGAAAGAGGCCCTATCTCATCTTCACTCACTGAAGAATCCGGTTTGGCCCGATTGATTGCTGAAGATCGTGATATGCCAAGGCAAGCTCCAAAGCTGGATCCTACTCGCTATGATAAAAAACGTGGTGGTCCTATCGCTGAGTCAGAATCAACACAAGAGCTCGAATCTATGCGCGAAGAGATGAATTCAATTCGTCGCTTGTTGGAGCATCAGGTGTCAGGCCTTATGTGGCAAGAAGTTGAACGCCGTGAGCCACTACGAGCCATGCTGATAAAACGCCTTGAAAGAATGGGGCTTTCTTCGGAACTGTCTGATCAGCTCGCCTGTTACATACCCGAAGACACCAAACCAGCCCAGGCCTGGAAAGCGTTGCTTGGGCTTATCTCTGATCAGATTGTTGTCACAAAGACCGATATCCTGAAAAAAGGCGGTGTGGTTGCGCTTCTTGGGCCGACTGGTGTGGGTAAGACCACCACAATTGCCAAATTAGCGGCAAGGGCTGCAATGGAGTACGGCTCCGATAATGTCGCATTGGTAACTACGGATACCTATCGAATTGGTGCACATGAACAACTGGCAATTTACGGTCGGATTATGGGCTGCCCGGTAAGAGTTGCTAAAGATACCGTCGAGTTGGCCGAAGTAATATATCAGCTTAGAAATCGGCGACTGGTTCTTGTTGATACTGCCGGTATGGGTCAGAGAGATGTAAGGCTTTCCGAACAGCTAGATACACTGATGCAAAATAGCGGGGAAGCCATTAGCAGCTATTTGGTGCTTCCTGCTACAGCACAAAGAAAGGTGCTACAGGAAACCATTGAACATTTTAAACGCATCCCATTGTCGGGGTGTGTACTTACAAAAATCGATGAGTCATTAAGCCTGGGTGAGTTCATCAGCGTTGTTATCGAAAATTCATTGCCTGTTTCTTATATCGCAAACGGACAGCGAGTACCGGAAGATATCGTTATCGCTCAGCCAAGATATATGGTCGCAAAAGCAAACGAATTGCTTGAAAAATCAACAGAAAGCGAACCTCATTATTGGAACAGCGATTCTGAAGGATTCTAGCGGCGGACAAATTTATGACAAATAATATGATAAATGATCAAGCAAGCGGCCTCCGTCGCTTAACACAGCCTACACTTACTAAAGTTATTGCGGTAACTGGTGGTAAGGGCGGTGTTGGTAAGTCAAACGTTACGCTAGGTCTAGCGATTGCCATTGCCCGTCAGGGGAAAAAGGTAATGGTACTGGATGCCGATTTAGGATTAGCCAATGTCGATGTGATGCTAGGTATCAAGAGTAAAAGAAACCTTGGGCATGTTTTGGCAGGCGAGTGTGAATTAAAAGACGCTATTGTAGAGGGGCCGTATGGAATAAGAATTATTCCAGCGACATCCGGCACGCAAAGTATGACAGAGTTATCCCATGCACAACATGCAGGACTGATTCGTGCTTTCGGTTCTCTTGAAGAGGAGATGGATGTCCTTCTTATCGATACAGCGGCGGGTATTTCTGACATGGTGGTTAGCTTTTCAAGGGCTGCCCAGGACGTGTTAGTCGTGGTGTGTGATGAGCCGACGTCGATCACTGATGCATATGCGCTAATCAAGTTATTAAGCAGGGAACATCAGGTTCAACGCTTCAAAATTGTTGCAAATATGGTCAGAAGCTACCGTGAAGGCAGAGAATTATTCGCAAAGTTGACCTTGGTCACAGAGCGCTTCTTGAATGTGAGCCTCGAACTCGTAGCATGTATTCCATTGGATGATAAAGTTCGTCAGGCAGTTAAAAAACAAAAGATTGTGGTAGATGCATTTCCTCGTTCGCCAGCGGCACTTGCTTTGAGTTCTCTTGCAAATAAAGTGTTAACCTGGCCGATACCGAAGAGCCCAAGTGGTCATCTCGAGTTTTTTGTGGAAAGATTACTGATGAAAAGAGAATCGGTAGGAGAGCCTTTTGGTGAATAAGGCGCTAACATATGACCAAAAAGCGAACCTCACAAGTCAGAGGTCGTTTCTGGAACAGTATTCAGATTTGGTTAAAAGAATCGCCCACCACTTATTGGGGCGGTTGCCTCCTAGTGTCCTGGTTGACGACCTTATTCAGGCTGGAATGATTGGCCTGATAGAAGCACAGCAGAATTATGATGGCTCAAAAGGAGCCAGCTTTGAAACTTATGCAGGTATCCGTATTCGTGGCGCAATGTTAGATGAAGTGCGCAAAGGCGATTGGGTTCCTCGTTCCGTTCACAAAAACAACAGAACGATAAGTCAGGCAATTAATGAGCTGGAGGCAGCACTAAAAAGAGATCCGACAGACGCGGAAGTTGCCGCACATCTAAATTTAACACTTGAACAGTATCACTCGGCACTATCTGATATAAACTGCTCTCGTCTGGTTGGTATTGAAGATTTAGGGGTATCGGAAGACGTCATCACTCATGGAGACGATCTTAATGAGAATACGCCATTTCAGGGAGTAGCGGATGAGAACTTTCGACAAGCTTTAGTCGACTCGATCAAAAGTCTGCCTGAAAGAGAAGCATTAGTTCTTTCACTTTATTACGATGAAGAGCTAAATTTAAAAGAAATAGGTGAAGTTTTGGGTGTTAGCGAATCTCGCGTTAGCCAAATACTTAGCCAATCAATGCAACGACTACGTATTAAACTTAGTGCGTGGACCCAAAACGATTAATAACACTGACTTGAAACTCAGTGGAGGCAATTTTGAATAAAAACATGAAGATCCTCATTGTTGATGATTTCTCAACAATGCGCAGAATTGTAAAGAACTTACTACGTGACTTGGGGTTCAATAACACCCAGGAAGCGGACGATGGTTTGACGGCGCTGCCAATGTTGAAGAAAGGGGAGTTCGACTTTGTGGTGACCGACTGGAACATGCCAGGGATGCAGGGAATTGATTTGCTTAAGAACATTCGAGCAGATGAAGAGCTAAAACACCTGCCGGTTTTAATGATTACTGCGGAAGCTAAGCGAGAGCAGATTATTGAAGCAGCTCAGGCTGGTGTTAACGGGTACATCGTTAAGCCATTTACTGCAGCAACGCTAAAAGAAAAGCTTGATAAGATTTTCGAACGCTTATAACGCCATAGCGAGTAATCAATAAGCGTTGAAAGGGCTTATTTAGATGATTTCTTTAGAGCAAGCAAAACAATTGGTAGAACTGCTGGAAAATGACCAGCAGGAAGAAGCTGATCAACTTGTTTTATCACTACAAAAAGAGCAAGCAAATCCAATGCTAAAAGAGGTTGGTGAGCTAACTCGTGAGCTGCATAATTCGCTGGCAGAATTCAAATTTGACCCTCGAATGAGTCAAATTGCCAATGAAGAAATACCGGATGCCAGAGATAGGCTTGAATATGTGATAGCCAAAACAGAACAAGCCGCAAACAAAACCATGGATTCGGTGGATGCGATGCTTCCTATTGCCGACAAACTCCATGAAAGCCTTCTTTTGATTCGTCCAACGTGGAATCAGCTGATGGCAGGTAAAATTAACCTGTCTGAATTTAAAGAGCTTTGCCATAAGGTTGATGATCTTTTGTCTCAGGTAGAAGGCGATAGTTCAGAGCTTCGGGGGCAACTCACCGAAATTTTGATGGCCCAGGACTTCCAGGATTTGACCGGACAGATTATTACCAGGGTTATTACCCTTGTTCGGGAAGTGGAAGATCGCTTAGTCGAGATATTGACGACATTCGGTGTTGAACAAATAGAGAATAATACAGAAACAGCACAAGATGAGTCCACAAAGGCAGAAGGACCTATCCTGAACCCGCACGAAAGAGAAGATGCTGTTTCCTCACAGGACGACGTCGATGATTTGTTGTCTAGTCTAGGATTCTAGAGGTAAAGTATGAGCTACGAATTAGATGAAGATATCCTTCAGGACTTTCTGGTTGAAGCTGGTGAGATCTTAGAGCTGTTATCAGAGCAGCTTATTGAACTCGAGAATAACCCAGAAGATGCCGATCTGTTAAACGCAATTTTCCGTGGTTTCCATACTGTAAAAGGTGGAGCCGGTTTCCTTTCATTAACAGAGTTAGTCGACGCCTGTCACGGTGCTGAAAACGTTTTCGATATTCTTCGTAATGGCCAACGCAGTGTTACCGCTGATCTTATGGATACAATTCTTCAGGCTTTAGATGCTGTAAATGTAATGTTTGCGGCGGTTCAGGAAAGAGAGCCACTAACGCCAGCAGACCCAGCTCTACTAGAAGAGTTGCACCGCCTGAGTAAGCCAGAAAGTGCAGACGAGAAAGCTGCCGTTGCGGAACCTGAGCCAGAGCCAGTAATTGAACCAGAGGTCGAAGCTCCAGTTCCTGCTGCGGCGCCTTCAAGTGATGCTATTGATGCTGGTTCGATAGATGACATTACACAGGATGAATTCGAGAAACTGCTGGATCAGTTACATGGTAAAGGCGCTGCACCGGGTGCTACCACTCCTTCAGAGCCAGCTACGCCAAAAGCAGATACCCCTCAGCCTGCTGCACCAGCGGTCACCGATAGCGGTGATATTACCGACGACGAATTTGAGAAACTGCTAGATCAGTTGCATGGTAAAGGTGGCGCACCTGGTGGCCAGGCAGCCTCCGCACCTACACCTCCTCCGGTAGCCAAAGCGCCTGTAAATAATCCGGGTTCTGATGAAGACTTAATGACGGATGATGAGTTTGAGAAACTCCTCGATCAGTTGCATGGTACAGGCAAAGGGCCAAGCGTCGAAGAGTTAGACGCGGCAACCAAACCTGTTTCTGCAAACGCTGCCCCTGCTGCTCCAGCAGCACCAAAACCTGTAGAGCCTAAACCTTCAGCTCCAGCAGCTAAAAAACCAGCTGCATCAGCACAGGCTAAACCAGCGGCAGAAAAACCTGCAGCAACTAAACAACAAGCCCAACAGCCTAAGCCACAGGCAGAAGCAACTGTACGTGTAGATACCTCGACGCTGGATACCATCATGAATATGGTTGGTGAGCTAGTGTTGGTGAGAAACCGTCTGGTTAGCCTTGGCCTGAACCGCAACGATGAGGAAATGTCTAAGGCTGTAGCTAACCTGGACATTGTTACCGCAGATCTTCAGGGCGCGGTAATGAAAACCCGAATGCAGCCAATCAAGAAGGTGTTTGGCCGGTTCCCTCGAGTTGTCCGCGACCTGGCCAGGACGCTGAAAAAAGATATTGTTCTTGAGATGCGCGGTGAAGAGACCGACCTGGATAAGAACCTGGTAGAAGCACTAGCCGATCCGCTGATCCACCTGGTTCGTAACTCGGTAGACCACGGTATTGAGATGCCGGATATTCGTGAAAAAGCAGGCAAATCACGTACTGGTAAAGTGATTCTGTCTGCTTCTCAGGAAGGTGACCACATCGAGCTGGCCATCGTTGATGATGGTGGTGGTATGGATCCTGACAAGTTGCGTGGCATCGCGGTAAAACGTGGTCTTATGGATACTGAAGCGGCTACACGCCTGACAGACAAAGAGTGTTTTAACCTAATCTTTGCTCCTGGCTTCTCAAGTAAAGAGAATATTTCGGATATTTCTGGTCGTGGTGTTGGTATGGACGTTGTGAAAACAGCGATCAATACACTTAATGGTTCGGTTGATGTCGACTCTGAAATGGGTAAGGGCACGAAGATTACTATTAAAGTTCCTCTGACACTTGCGATTCTGCCTACGCTAATGGTTGGTGTTTGTGAGCAGCCATTTGCACTACCACTAGCTAGTGTGAACGAAATCTTCAACCTTGATTTAAGCAAAACAAACGTGGTTGATGGCCAGTTAACAATCATTGTCCGTGAAAAATCAATTCCTCTGTTCTATCTACAAAACTGGTTAGTGCCTAAAGCAGGCATGGTTGATCAGCGTAAAGGGCATGGTCACGTAGTTATTGTTCAGATTGGCAGCCAACGTGTTGGTTTCGTTGTTGACTCGCTTATCGGTCAAGAAGAGGTGGTGATCAAGCCGCTGGATGAATTATTACAGGGAACTCCGGGAATGGCTGGTGCAACTATCACAAGTGATGGTCATATTGCACTTATTCTGGATGTACCAAACCTATTAAAAGAGTACGCGACACGTTCTCGTATGTAATTGAAGAAGGGATTTATGGCAGTAAGAGTACTGGTTGTTGATGACTCAAGTTTTTTCAGACGCAGAGTAAGTGAGATTATTAACTCTGACGCTCGTCTTGAAGTCGTGGATGTCGCAACTAACGGTAAAGAGGCGGTGCAGAAGGCTAAAGAGATTAAGCCTGATGTCATTACGATGGACATCGAAATGCCAGTTATGGATGGCATTACTGCTGTTCGGAAAATAATGAAAACTCAGCCTACGCCAATATTGATGTTTTCTTCTCTTACTCATGATGGAGCCAGAGCGACACTTGATGCGCTGGACGCAGGAGCTTTGGACTTCTTACCTAAGAAGTTTGAAGATATTGCAAGAAACAGAGATGAAGCGACTCAGTTGCTGCAGCAGAGAGTGGCAGAGATAGCTCGTAAACGTGCATTTATGCGCAGAGCGCCTGTCACTTCGACTGCTACTACGGCAAGACGAACAACGACAACGAGCTCGTTGCGAACAACACCAGGTTCTGCGACCAGAGCGGCAAAACCAGAGCCTGTTGTTAACAATGCAAAGTTTCGTGCTAGTGGTAAGAAATATCAGTTAACAGCGATAGGCACTTCGACCGGGGGGCCTGTCGCGTTACAAAAGATACTGACTAAGTTACCAACGAACTACCCTCATCCTATCGTGCTGATTCAGCATATGCCGGCGACGTTTACGGCAGCTTTTGCTAGCAGACTTAACTCTTTATGTAAGATCCAGGTAAAAGAAGCAGAAGATGGCGATGTTCTTAAACCAGGTGTTGCTTATCTGGCTCCTGGTGGTATGCAGATGATGGTAGATGGCCGACCTGGAAGCGCGAGACTCAAGGTTCTCGATGGTGGTGACCGAATGAACTATAAACCATGTGTTGATGTAACTTTTGGTTCAGCAGCCAAGATTTATGGTGACAAGGTTCTTTCAATGGTATTAACCGGAATGGGAGCTGATGGCCGAGAAGGTGCCCGTATGTTGAAATCAGCGGGTGCGACAATCTGGGCTCAAGATGAAGAGAGCTGCGTGGTTTATGGTATGCCTCAGGCTGTGGCAAAAGCTGGGATCTCTACTGAAGATCTTCCGCTGGAGCGCATTTCCGAGCGAATGCTTGTTGAAGTTGGTCTGGCGTAGGAGTTTTTGATGATAGTCTGGAGCGTTGCAAACCAGAAAGGGGGCGTCGGTAAAACAACAACAACTGTTACTTTAGCAGGACTGTTGGCGAAAAAAGGCCATAGAGTGCTTTTAGTCGATACCGACCCGCATGGCTCATTGACGACCTATCTCGGGTTTGATTCTGATGCTGTGGCAAACAGTTTATTTGATCTTTTCCAACTGCCAGAGCTGAATCGAGAAAGTGTTCAACCACTCATCTTAAAAACTGAAATAGAGAACATTGATCTCGTACCGGCACACATGTCTCTGGCGACACTCGACCGTGTTATGGGGAATCGCAGTGGCATGGGGCTTATTCTGAAAAGAGCTCTGCTATCGGTACACAATGACTACGATTATGTGTTGATCGATTGCCCGCCTATTCTTGGTGTTATGATGGTGAATGCTCTGGCTGCAAGTGACCGTATTTTGATCCCGGTGCAGACTGAGTTCCTGGCGATGAAAGGCCTGGAAAGAATGGTTCGTACCTTAGCCATTATGCAGAAATCGCGTAATCGGGAATTTAAAACCACGATTGTGCCTACCATGTATGACAAGCGTACCAGGGCGTCACTACAGACCTTGACCCAGTTGAAGAAGGACTATCCAGACCAGGTCTGGGCTTCAGCGGTACCAATTGATACCAAATTTCGTGATGCGAGTTTAAAAAACCTTCCGGCTTCTCATTTCGCAGAGGGTAGCAGAGGGGTCTTTGCGTATAAACAGTTGCTAATTTACCTCGAGAGGCTGGCGGTTGATGGATAAAAAAGATCACGTCCTTTCCGGTGAACAGGCGCTGGATGAGTACTTCACTGCACTGCTTGAGGAAGAGCTGGTTGAGGATTTTGCACTTGCACAATCTTCTCCTGAGCAATCCTCTTCTGAACAGTTGCCTTCTGAGCAAGTGGCTGTACTCGAACCTCCTCATGAAGAAGTTGTTGAAGTGCAGGAGCCTGAAGTCGCTCTTGAAACTTCGGGTGCTTATGAAAAAGAACAAACATTTGTTCCGGAAGCAAAATTACAACCTGACTTTCATTCGTCCTATACTGAACTAGAGTATAACGAATTTGAGGTACCGGCCCTCGAAGATGTACAACGTTTGCTTGATAAGCTCGAAAGCACCGACTTTGCAGCTGATGTTTCAGGCATCATGGAGAAGAATACTGACGATATTGCTAAATCGGTAACCGAGGTTGAAGAGATTCAGGAATGGGATATTCCCGTTGTTGAACAGCTTGCTGAAGAGGTGATTAAAGAAGCGACTCCCGAGGTTGAAATATCTGAGGTACCGCAAACAGAGATAGTCGAAGAAGTTGTCGAAGAGCAGGAAGTAGAACTCGAAACTCAGACCGGTGGAATGGATACATACGACTGGCAGAGTACAGAACGCAGCGAAGATTTTCAGGTACTTTACTTTGAGGTAACTGGCGTTACTTTTGCGGTGCCATTGGACGAGCTTGGTGGTATTCACCGAATCGGAGATATGAGTCATCTTATTGGCAGACCAGGGTGGTACCTGGGATTGCAGACCAACAAAGAAGATCAGTTGGATGTTGTCGATACCGCTAAGTGGGTTATGGCCGAGAGATTATCCGATGATAGCCACAAAGAGGGTTACCAATACGTAGTTATGTTAGGCCTCAGTAATTGGGGGTTAGCAAGTACGGAACTAAAAGGTACCGAAACCTTAAACGCCGACAAGGTTAACTGGCGTACGCAGGCAGGAAAAAGACCATGGCTTGCGGGTATGGTAAGAGAGAAAATGTGTGCTTTAATTCATGTTGAAGCACTTATAAAAATGTTAAATGCTGGTCTGGACGTAAAATCTCTAGACAGTTGATAAATTTGTCCGCAGGACACAAAGAGGGAAAACCATGTCTCAAGTTAATGAAGTAGAAGCTAAAAAAGATCAGGCTAATGACGAAGTACTTCAGTGGGTAACTTTCCAGCTGGAAGAGGAGACCTACGGCATTAACGTAATGCAAGTGCGCGAGGTTCTGCGTTATTCAGAAATCGCTCCAGTCCCAGGAGCTCCGGATTACGTACTGGGTATTATCAACTTACGTGGCAACGTAGTTACTGTTATTGACACCCGCTCGCGTTTTGGTTTGATGGAAGGCGAAGTGACAGACAATACTCGTATTATTGTGATTGAGTCTGAGCGCCAGGTTATCGGTATTCTTGTTGATAGCGTAGCCGAAGTTGTTTACCTGCGTGCTTCTGAAATTGATACCACGCCAAGCGTCGGTACCGACGAGAGTGCTAAGTTTATCCAGGGCGTTAGCAACCGCGACGGTAAGTTGTTAATTCTTGTTGACCTGAATAAGCTACTTACTGACGAAGAATGGGCTGAAATGGCGCACCTGTAATGGTTGAGCTAGTTAACGCAAATACGGTACCGCTTATCATTGGTGGTGTCGTATTTGTAGTGTTTGTGCTTTTTATTTGGTTTAAAGGGCGCAATCATGCCCAACAACAGGCTGACAGGTTACGACAAGCTAACAGGCATATGGAGAAAGAGCTCCAAAAGGTCAACAATCAGCTCCTTGAAGTACGTTCAGTTGTGGTAGGACTTGGTCAAAAAGTCACTGAGCAGCAAGATGTTATTAAACATCTGTCTGAAAGAGTCACTGAACTAGAACATGTCGATTCGGACAGCAGGCTTTACTCCAGAGCAAGCAAAATGGTGCAGCTAGGCGCTGGCTTAGATGAGCTGATAGAAGAGTGCGAGTTACCAAAAGCAGAAGCTGAACTGATGATGTCACTGCAAAACAAAATTGCGGGTAAAGAAAGTGTCCCTCCGCTAAGTCGTCAGACGGCGGGTAAGATGAAAAGAGCTGCAGGTTCGCAATCAAATCACCGCCGAGAGCCGGTAAAAAGATAACTCCATGTTATCATGCGGTTAACAAAAAGAGCGTTTATGCTCTTTTTTTGTAACTACCCCTAAAGTATTATGTGCTCATACTTTTTTGTAATTTTGTGATAGCGCATGACATCAAAGAAAAAATATTTAAGTTTCCCGCTGCTTACGCACTGTTTGGGCTCTTTCGCACTATGTTAAGATAGCCGTCTTGCTTAATAAAATTTTACATACATGTTAGAAGTATCAAATCTTACGGCGATCAGGGATGAAAGGGTCCTTTTCGAAGACCTTTCCTTTACAGTTAATTCCGGAGAAATTGTCCAGATAGAAGGACGAAATGGTACCGGAAAAACCACCATGCTCCGAATTATAGCCGGGCTGGGTGATAAGGATGGCGGAGAGGTGTTTTGGAAACAGCTTTCGACTCAGGCTGATAGAGACGCCTTTCATCAGGATCTGCTGTTTCTCGGACACCAGACAGGTGTAAAACGGGAGCTGACAGGATTTGAAAACCTCTCTTTCTATCAGTCTATCCATCAAAAACACTCTGACAAAGAAGTTTTATGGCAGGCACTTGCTCAGGTTGGCCTTGCAGGTCGGGAAGATGTGCCTGTCGCCCAGTTATCCGCCGGTCAGCAGAGAAGGGTAGCACTGGCACGACTGTGGATTAGCGAGCAGCCTTTATGGATTCTTGATGAACCACTTACTGCTATCGATAAGCAGGGTGTTAAGGTTCTGGAGAACCTTTTCTTAGAACATGCAGAGAAAGGCGGCATTGTGCTTCTGACGACCCATCAGGATATGTTTGAAGACTCACCGAAACTCAGAAAAATAAAATTGGGTGAATAGTATGCTTAGTTCTATGGTGTCAATTATCCGTCGCGAGTTACTGATAGCATTTCGTCGTCAGGCCGACATACTTAACCCATTATGGTTTTTTATTATTGTTATTACTCTTTTTCCGCTAAGTATCGGCCCGGAACCTAACCTATTAGCTCGTATTGCTGCTGGTATTATCTGGGTGGCAGCTCTATTATCAGTGCTGTTATCAATGGAACGCTTGTTCCGAGATGATTTTGCCGATGGTGCCCTCGAACAGATGATGCTGTTTCCCGTGCCGCTGCCAATTGTGGTTATTTCAAAAGTAATTGCACACTGGCTGCTAACAGGTCTGCCACTTATACTGATCAGTCCGCTACTCGCAGTATTGCTTTCTCTCGATTTTACTACCTGGAAAACCGTCGTGCTGACGCTGTTAGTGGGTACTCCAACACTAAGCTTTATTGGTGCTATTGGTGTAGCGCTGACAGTAGGGTTGCAAAAAGGCGGAGTACTGCTTAGTTTGCTGATCCTGCCGTTATTTATTCCTGTACTGATATTTGCAACGTCAGCGATAGATGCGGCTAGCCTTGGTATGGCATATAACGGGCAACTGGCGATTATGGCTGCGATGCTGGTTGGCTCGATGACTCTGACGCCATTTGCGATTAGTGCGGCGCTTCGCGTTAGTGTGAATTAGTACTCCCAAACAATACCTTGGGGGTATTGCTACGACTAAAGTATTAGGATTAACCTTTAGCCTTAGCATAAATAAATTTATATCAGCATCATAACTATTATCAGGCTGGTATTGTGTTAATGAAGCAAGAGTGAGATTGACAATGTGGAAATGGCTCCATCCATATTCTAAACCTGAGACCACATACCGCTTATGTGGGAAACTTCTACCCTGGTTTTCTATTCTGACACTGGTCTGTCTGGGAACAGGAACCATCTGGGGGCTTGCATTTGCCCCTTCAGATTATCAGCAAGGAGATAGTTTTAGAATTATCTATATCCATGTCCCATCAGCAATCTGGTCTATGGGCGCTTACATGTCCATGGCGATCGCGGCGTTTATCGGGCTTGTTTGGCAACTGAGGCTATCTAATATGGCTGCAGCAGCAATGGCTCCGATAGGTGCAGTTTTCACATTTATCGCTTTGTTAACAGGTGCCATCTGGGGCAAGCCTATGTGGGGTGCCTGGTGGGTATGGGATGCGCGATTAACTTCAGAGCTGATTCTTCTTTTCCTATATCTTGGTGTTATTGCGCTCTACCATGCGTTTGATGACCAAAAAACGGCTGCAAAAGCTGCTGGCATCCTTGCGATAGTTGGTGTTGTGAACCTTCCAATTATCCATTTCTCTGTAGAGTGGTGGAATACCCTGCACCAAGGGGCCACTATTACGAAATTTGAAAAGCCATCTATATCCGGTGATATGTTGTGGCCGCTGCTATTAAACATTTTTGGTTTCGCATTCTTTTTTGCGAGTGTCACCCTGGTCAGATTCCGAAATGAAATTCTATCAAAAGAGAGCCACAGACCTTGGGTACAACAGTTGATAGCAAACAGATAGTGAGTGGGAGATAAGACTATGCATTTTGAAAACTTTTCTGATCTGTTGGCGATGGGCGGCTATGGCGCTTATGTCTGGAGCGCCTTTGGCATCACTTTTCTTGCTCTTTTCATTCTGTTGTGGAACAGCGTTTCTACAAGCAAGAAAATAACGAAAGAGATTAAAGCTAAACAGGCGCGTCAAGCTAGAATCGACGCGGCTAAAAATCTGGAGAACACCCTATGAACCCAAGACGTAAAAAGAGGCTGGGGCTTCTTCTTGCCCTGTTTTTTGGCGTAAGTGCAACAGTTGGACTTATCATCTACGCGCTAAATCAGAACATGGATCTTTTCTATACCCCAACTGAGATGGTTTATGGCAAGCCTGATGGTAGTAAACCAGAAGTAGGCCAGCGCTTGAGGATTGGCGGCATGGTTGTGGAGGGAACGGTAAAGCGTGATCCTTCATCTCTGAAAGTAAGCTTTGATCTAGCGGATGTTGGTCCGGCAGTGACGATTGTCTATGAAGGTATTCTTCCTGATTTGTTCCGTGAAGGTCAGGGTATTGTTGCTCAGGGCGTTATGACAGATGAGAAAACGATTGAAGCGTTCGAAGTTCTTGCTAAACATGACGAAGATTATATGCCACCGGAAGTGGCTGAAGCGATGGATAAGATTCATACACCACTTGAGTATTCCGAAGAGCAGACAAAAGGAACTGGTCAATGATTGCTGAGATTGGTCACTTTGCGCTGATTATTGCTTTAGGCATGTCGGTGTTGCTTAGCTTCCTTCCTCTTGTAGGTGCGAACCAGCGTTCTTCTATGCTGATGAGTACGGCTCGGCCGTTATCCTGGGGCATGTTCTTGATGCTCCTGTTTTCATTTGCAGTCCTGTTGTGGGCTTTTTATACCAACGACTTTACTGTGAGCTATGTTGCGAGTAACTCGAACACTGAGCTTCCCTGGTATTACCGCTTAACGGCTGTATGGGGAGCACACGAAGGTTCGTTGCTACTTTGGGCTTTGATCCAGGCTGGCTGGACTGTTGCGGTAGCAACATTTAGCCGTGGTATGCCACAGGAATCTGTAGCGCGAGTGCTGGCTGTTATGGGTATGATAACGGTAGGTTTCCTGCTGTTTATTATCATCACATCTAACCCGTTTGAAAGAACACTGCCATTCTTCCCAATCGATGGCCGCGATCTGAACCCACTACTTCAGGATCCGGGTCTTATTATCCACCCTCCAATGTTGTATATGGGCTATGTAGGGTTCTCGGTTGCCTTTGCATTTGCTATCGCTTCACTTATGTCGGGCCGATTGGATACCGCATGGGCACGCTGGTCGCGTCCGTGGACAATTGCAGCATGGCTGTTCCTGACTCTGGGTATCGCACTTGGATCATGGTGGGCTTATTACGAATTAGGCTGGGGCGGCTGGTGGTTCTGGGATCCGGTAGAAAACGCATCCTTTATGCCATGGCTGGCGGGCACAGCGCTAATGCACTCACTGGCAGTGACTGAAAAGCGGGGTACTTTTAAGGCCTGGACTGTGTTACTGGCAATTTCGGCATTCTCACTAAGCTTGCTTGGCACATTCCTGGTTCGTTCCGGTATTCTGGTTTCGGTTCACGCGTTTGCGTCGGATCCAGCTCGAGGTATGTTCATTCTGGGCTTCCTTGTGTTTGTTATTGGTGGTTCGCTGCTACTGTTTGCTCTGAAAGGTTCTTCAGTACGAGTGCGCAGCAACTTCGAACTGTTTTCTCGTGAGAATGCGCTGTTAGCAAACAATGTATTGTTGGTTGCAGCACTTGTTGTAGTACTTATTGGTACGCTATTGCCGCTTGTTCACAAACAAATTGGACTTGGTTCGGTTTCGATCGGTGCACCGTTCTTTAATACCTTGTTTACCTGGCTAATGATCCCGTTTTCGTTCTTGCTGGGTATTGGTCCTCTTATTCGCTGGAAGCGGGATAAGATTGGTCCACTTGTGAAGCCAATGGTAATTTCTGGCGTAGTGTCAGTGGTGCTTGGCGGCTTGATGGTAGTTCTACTGGGAGACGGATTTAAAGGTCTTGCCTTCCTTGGCTGGATAATGGCTATCTGGATCATCGTTCTGCACGGTTATGAAGTGTACCAACGAGCTACACACAGGCACAGTTTCAGTGTTGGTATCAAGAAGCTTCAGCGCAGCCATTGGGCGATGATGCTTGGCCATATTGGTCTTGCTGTATCAGTAATTGGTATAGCGATGGTACAGAACTATAGTATCGAGAAAGACGTACGTCTTGCTCCGGGAGAACACTTCCAGTTGCAGGAATATGATTTCTACTTTGCTGGCTTACGGGATAAAGATGGCCCTAACTACGACGGTTATATTGCTGATTTTGAAATCACTAAGAATGGTAAAGCGGTCACCACGCTTCATGCTGAAAAGCGCTTCTACCGTCACGCAGGTTCAATGATGACCGAAGCGGCTCTTGACCCTGGTATTACCCGTGATCTATATATCGCAATGGGTGAACGACTTGGTGAAGACAACGCCTGGGCGGTAAGGCTCTATTATAAGCCGTTTGTTCGTTGGATCTGGGCGGGTAGTTTACTAATGGCTCTGGGTGGAGCAATTGCTATCAGTGACAAGCGATATCGCTTCCGCAAAAAAGCGAAAGAAGTGGAGGCTTAAGAGATGAATAAAAAAATTCTATTTATTCCATTAGCTCTGTTTTTGGCCATGACCATACCTCTGCTTACTCAGCTGTTCAAAAACGCAGAGGGTGATGACCCGACGAAGCTGGAATCGGTTCTGGTTGGTAAAACGGTACCTGTATTTAAGCTTGAAGATCTGGCTGAGCCGGGCAAGTTTTATGATCAGTCGATCTTCAAAGGTGAACCGCTATTACTTAATGTTTGGGCTACGTGGTGTCCAACTTGTTACGCAGAGCACCAATATCTAAATGAGTTGGCTACCCGGGGTGTTAAGATCATCGGACTCAACTACAAAGATGAGCGTAACAAAGCGGTGGGCTGGCTAAATGATTTAGGTAACCCATACCTGATTAGCTTGTTTGATGGTGACGGCATGCTAGGGTTGGATCTTGGAGTTTACGGAGCGCCAGAAACTTATCTTATCGACGCAGACGGTGTTATTCGCTACCGCCATGTAGGTGATGTAAACCCAAGAAACTGGGCTGAAACACTAGAGCCAATGTATCAGAAAATGGTGAAAGGAGCGGCTAAATGAAAAAGTTCTTTTTAGTAGTATTGAGTTGCTTTTTTCTTTCTTCAGTGGCAATTGCTGCAATTGATGTTTACGAGTTTGATACCGAAGAGCAAGAGCAGCAGTTTAAAGATCTGAGTAACACGCTTCGCTGCCCTAAATGTCAAAACAACACTATCGCGGACTCTAACGCCGAACTGGCTCAGGATCTTCGCAAAAAAGTGTATGAGATGACGAAGGATGGTAAAAGCTCTGATGAAATTGTTGACTACATGATCGATCGCTACGGTAACTTTGTGACTTACAAACCGCCATTTACTGTTGCAACTTCAGTACTTTGGCTGAGTCCATTAGTTGTGGTTTTACTTGGTTTTGGCATCATTGTTATGCGTGGTAAAAAGAAAAAGGCTCAGGCTGCAACAAACGACGAGTGGAATGAAGACAAAGAAGCGCGTTTAAAAGCACTGCTTGAAGAAGACCAGAATGGAGATAAGAAGTAATGACAGTTTTTTGGTTTTCAACTGCAGTATTGATTGTTGCCAGCGCAATACTAATTGGTTTACCTCTATTTAAAACCAAAAGGTTTGACGATGCTGAGCGACGCGATGAACTGAACAAGGCATTGTTCAAAGACAGACTTACTGAGCTCGAAGAAGAAGCTTCAGAAGGTATTGCTACAGACTCTCAAGAGTTGGTAGCTGACTTAAAGCAATCTTTGCTAGACGATATACCACAGGATCAAGCTGAAGTACGTCAGGCTGAAACAGACTACAAACCTCTACATGTGTTTGTTCCTTCCATTCTGCTTCTTGCGGCGATTAGTTATGGAATGTACTCATCCTTTGGTAACCTCGATAAGGTGACTGATTGGCAGGATACGCTGTCAGAGCTTCCAAAACTAACGCAGAAATTAATGTCACCTAGTGATGAGCGACCTCTAACAGATGAAGAGATGGATGCGCTTACCCTAGGTCTACGTACGCAATTGCATAAGTCGCCTGAAGATGCGAATGGCTGGCTTCTGTTAGGACGAATCGCATTGGCGAATCAAGATGGCGGTACAGCTGAAGGTGCTTTTGGTAAAGCCTACAAGCTTGACCCGGAAAACCCGGACATTCGTCTTGGGTATGCCCAATCTAAAATGATGTCTCAGGATGAACAAGAGCGTGCTATGGCTCGTTCTATGTTGATTGGGTTACTCCAGGATAGCTATGTTGATCTTCGTATCTACTCACTGCTCGCGTTTGATTCTTATCAGAACAACCAGTTCGAAGCTGCTATTCGCTATTGGCGCATGATGCAGAAAATGATTGGGCCTGAAGATAGCCGTTATTCCATGCTGGAGCGCAGCATTCAGAATGCAGAAAATCAGCTTGGTAAGTCAGTTTCGACAACAAGTGTCCCGGTGATGATTAAACTGGGTGAGGGTATTCAACCAGGAAGCCAGGGTGTACTGATTGTTTCCGTACATGATGGAGCAGGTTCACCGATCCCTGTAGCTGCTGCCCGTTACCCTGTGGGTTCATTCCCTCGCACGGTTGTGTTAGATGATGGAAATGTGATGATGGAAGGGCAGTCAATTTCATCTCTTGAATCTATTATCGTACGTGCGCGCATTGATACGGATGGCAATGTTGCTAGTAAAGGTGGCGATTGGTTCGGCGAGAGCGTAGTAACGAAATTAGGTGAACAGGTTGAAATTACGATAGATAAGCAGTATTAATGCGTCTATGGATATAAATAAGGCTGGTAAAATCCAGCCTTATCTGTTTTTGGGATATATAAAAAATATAATGAACAGCGCATTTGGCAAATATATTCTTTCGTTACTTTTGGCTGGCTTTTTGGTGGGGTGTTCATCTGCGCCTTATGACGAACCAGAGCAACTGACAAACGAGGAAGTCCAGGAGGATGTCTACGACCCGTTTGAAGGCTTTAACCGGGCTATGTGGGCGTTTAACTATGACTATCTGGATCCGTACCTGGTTAAACCCGTATCGTTAACTTACGTAAATTACACTCCTACCTTCATCCGTTCCGGTATTTCCAACTTTTTATCTAACCTTGATGAGCCGGCCAGCATGATAAACGATGCCCTGATGGGTAACGGAGAACTTGCAGTAACCCACTTTAATCGTTTCTGGATAAACTCTACATTCGGCATACTAGGCCTGTTTGATGTTGCAGGGGCAGCAGGCATTACCAAAGAAGCTGAACGAGAATTTAGTGATGTGGCCGGGCATTATGGCGTAGGCAATGGTCCTTACGTGATGGTGCCAGGTTATGGTCCGGCGACAGTAAGAGATGTCGCAGATCAGGTAGACACTCTATATGTCCCACTTTCTCTTCTGAATTTCTGGGGGGCCGTCGGTAAGTGGGCTCTTGAAGGAATGGAAACCCGCGCTGCGTTGGTTTCTCAGGAGCCACTGCTAGAAGCTTCGCCAGATCCATATATCTTCACGAGAGACGCGTATATTCAGCATCAGGACTTTAAGGCTCAGATAGAGTCAGAGGATTATGATGAAGAAGATGAAGCGCTGTTAGATGAGTATCTGGATGAATTTGAATAAACAAAAAAGGCTGATTTCTCAGCCTTTTTTAGTATGGAACATTCCGTGATGAGCTAAAGCAAATGTCCGGAATCTAACTACTCGCTACTTAGAACTTATAGCTTGCCTGTGCGCCGAAGATCCAAACGTGGCTTGAAGTTGTGCCTTCGAATGTACCTAATGTAGACTCTTCTGTTACGCTCGCTTTCTTACCAATAATGTAAGTCACACCAGTGTCTAAAGTTAATTTTTCAGACCAGTCATAACCAGCTCCCACGCTCAACCATGTACGGTTAGTGTCCGGTATTGTGATGCTTCGTGTTTCATCTGTTACTGCTTCCATATCGTAAGCGATGCCTGAACGTAGCCTTAACTTTTTATTCAGTTGGTATGTTGTACCTATAGCAAAGCGGTAGTTATCGTCCCAGTTCTCTTCTTTAATTAGAACCGAACCAATCGCATCAACCTCTGCTTGTAGCTTCTTGAATGAACTCCAGTCTGTCCAGTTAATGCTACCATGTACGGCTAAACGATCACTTAGTTGATGATAACTAGCAAGTTCGGCTGTAGCTGGTAAGGTTAGAGGGAGGTATCCGCCAGAACTTACAGTAGTGTTCAGCTGGTTAACGTATACAGTTGCATTACCTTCAAGCTTAAGATCGACAGCAGACTTATAGGCAAAGCCAACACGGTTATCGTCATTGATCTGCCAGGCGACGCCCGCTTGCCATCCCCAATCAGTAGTATCTCCTTCAACAAAAGCCATAGTACCTGTGTAATTAGGGTTGACAGCTGCTGCGTAATTAGGGAAAGAAGAGCCTATTTTGCCTTCTGCCATAACGTAGCGAACACCAAAACCTGCACTAATTGCTGATGTGACCTGATAAGCCGTGTTTAGGTTCACTTCGCTAGTGGTGATTTGAGCCTGGTCACCATGATGGCTGCTCTCAAAATTTACGCCCAGGTTGGTCTCCATCGCATAGTTAGTACCAATTGCCAGGCCAATAGCGAACTTATCGTTATACCTGTGGGAAATATATGCGTTCGGGATCAGCCCATCTTCAGCATAGTCACTTGAAGAGGTAGCAATGCTGCCAACTCCGGGAATCGTCTCTGTACCCTCGATATCTACATTTGGGTCTACGTAAACCGCACCAACAGATACCTGTGTACCCTCAAGATACGTTAGCATCGCAGGGTTACGCCATTGAGCGCCAGCGTTATCCGCCATAGCGGCTTCGCCAGCGTAGGCACGTCCTAGGCCGGTAGCGGAGTATTCCGCTAACTGAAAACCAGCCGCGTTAGAGTGAGTAGAAACTGTGAGTAAGCTACAAGCGATAGAAGTAGCCAGAATAGACTTGTTAATTTTCATTATTGTATTCGCTGAAATTCCGTTTTTGCTTCTTTAAGCAGATTTATCCCATTTTTTAAGAAACCTTGCCAAGAAGCTTAATTAATAGGGGTTTAGTACGGGGAAGATTCTAAGGTTGGAGTATTTACTTTAAAAATACTATGAAACAATTTTGTAAAAAATGAAACAATGTGCTGTAAAAAAGACTAGTGGTAAAACATATGCCTAGAGCATATGCTCTAAAAAATTAATTTCAGCTAACAAATGTGCGGTAGAAAGGGAGTTACGGCTTACAGTCGTAAGTTTAAATGTGTGGTTTGGTGTACGCTGAAAATTAAAAGGGCTGATAAAATCAGCCCTTTATGACAGTCTATGTTTTAGCTATTCTTAGAAAGAACGGCTGTACTGTAGACCAATCAGGATAGCGTCAGCGTGTGTGGTACCTTCCATTGTTGATAGGTTAGGTATAGAGCCTAAAGTTGGATGTCCGCTACCGTAATATGGATTTGGTGTAGACTCACTTACATTTACATCTTTACCTACTAGGTAGGTGAAACCAAAGTCAATATCCGACTTCTCATTGATATGGTATGAGAAGCCGGCAGAGAACCAATGTCTGTCTGAATCAGGCACTGAGAACGAAGTAGTTTCGTCTTGGGCTGATTCGTCAAACATATAACCAGCTCGCAAAGTCCAGTCCTGATTCAAGTAGTATGTTGTACCAAGAGACAAGTGGTATGCATTTTTCCAGTTGTACTCTTTTAGAGTACTACCGTTAAGGGTTACAACATCAAACTCACTCCAGCGAATGAACTGAGCACTATAGTGTACTGCCCACTTTGAGTCTTCGATTCGGTGGTAACCAGAGAACTCTGCCATATCTGGTAAAGGAAGGGTAATTTCTTGATTACCATCTTTAGCATCTACATCTGGACTGTATCTATAAGCAAAGCCATAACGATTGTTCTCATTTGCTTCGTAAACAGTACCAACATTGAATCCAACACCCCAACCATCAGCACCGTCAACGTTTACGATACTAGAACCACCTACTGTAGGCAGGTTGTTGCTTAGAGAGCGTTTTAGTGTTCCTTGCCCATAAATGAAATCAATACCAGCACCAAGGCTCCATTTATCATCTATGCGGTATGAACCAGCAAGGCCTAGGTTCATGCTCAGGATTTCTGTCTCACCACCGTATTCAGAACCTACAAAGCTGCTACCAAACTCAGTTTTCGTACCAAAATTTGAATAAGCGTTAACACCCCAGGCAAACTTATCGTTGACTGGCACTACTAGGTGGATGTTTGGCGCGTAAGAGGTTGCACCTGCATCGTCATAGTTAGAAGATGTAGCCATAGCATCTGAGCCAAATGGCTTGTATTGGGCATCTTTAACTTCAATCATGGAAGTAATAGAAACAACACCAAGCGACAAAGATGTTTCATCAAAAAGTGCCATTGTTGCTGGGTTACGGGCCATAGAAGATGCGTTATCAGCAATAACTGCATCACCAGCAAATGCGCGGCCTAGGCCAGTCGCTGATTGAGAGTTAAGCTGGAATCCGGCTGCTAGCGCTTGCTGAGAGCTAAGAGCGATAACAGTAGCGATAATTGTTTTTTTAAACAGACGCGTATTACTCATTAGGTTATTTCCTTTTGTTTTCGCCTCTTTTAGCGGGCGTTTTTTGAGTTTTCACTCGATTTGGTGGCTGATACTAGACTGTAGTATATGCAGAAGAAATCCGACCATTGTCTAATTTGTTAACAAAATGCTAAAAGTGGTGGCTATGTAGCAGGAAAAGTGTGATAAATCGCACTTTTTAGAGCGTAAGCTCTAAACGGTTGTTTTAAAGAGATGATTAAAAAACCCTCAAATTGAGGGTTTTTGATGCTAAAACACGTGAAGTTCGTGCAACTATCAATATAAATGCGGCTTTCAATGCATTGGTTGGATGATAGGTGTCAGTGTTGAGGCAATTTTTTGTATATCCTCTCCTTCGCTACCAACCAGAATCATGCTGGAGTCTTTTACCGGGATCACAACACCGGACATTCCATCCTTATTGAAGTCGATTTCCTTCTCAGAGCCGATATTGGTTACAAACAGAGTAATCCTGCCTTTTTCTCCCTCAAACACCATATGTAGAGCATTAGAGGCGCCAAAACCGCAATGGTTAAGGTAGTAAACGTGATATGGAAACTCTTCTGTAAACTGATAAGAAAACGGAGCAAGCTTCATGTTTACTTGTTTCGATGTTACTTGTTCGTCCAGCCTATCAGTAAATGGCGACTCATGTTCCACATGCTCTATAGCTGTGTCTGCCAGGCTGGCGTATGCCGGGCTAACCAATAATGGAGACCAGTTCACCTGCCCAATAAGTACACCTGCAGTAAATGCTACTGTCGCAGCTATTGCCAGTGCGCGTTTGGTGAACGATGATTTCACTGGCTCAGATGTCTGATTGAATAGTATTCGATCTGCTAAATCATCCGGCACATCTACTTTAAAAGCATCTTCTAGTTTTGCATCGAGTTTAAAGACATCGTCAGCAAAACGTGCGTTTGCTTCACTGTTTTCTATCGCACTCAGTAGTTCTTTATCTCTGAACTTTGGCTCCGATAATATGCGACGACGAAATTCTAAATCATCCATTTTGAAGCCCCCTTACGTTTTCGTTGCTGTCCATCATTTCTTTGAGCTGGTTTCTAGCTCGAAATAGTCTTGTCATAACGGTGTTCTTGTTCAGATCCAGGATATCGCCTATCTCTTCTCCGCTAAAGCCACCGATTACTTGCAGAAATAATGGTTCCCGATATTCAATATCGAGTTTCATTATCTGCGCTTGTAACCATTCTTGCTGGTGATGGGCATCGTCGCTGACCTTAGTTTCTGCACTATGGTCATCGATATCTACCAGCTCCAACTGTTTCCTTTCGAAACGTCTTGCATTTTCCCTTCTGAGAATGGTGATCAGCCAGGATTTTGCGGCTTTATCATCCTGAAGACTATCAAGAGATTTCCATGCACGCAGGCATGTTTCCTGAACCAAATCTTCTGCGACCATTTTATCTTTACATAACCAGTATGCATATCGATAAAGATCTCTGTGATAAGCCCGTACAAGAGCTTCGTATTTTCTTTGCTTGTCCATATCAGAGTTGACCGGACTAGTCTTACTTTTCTTTCCGAAAAGATTAATAATCGACACCTGAGCCTCCATTTGCCCTTCAGTCGTCCCCGGTTTAATGCAAGATCACTTGTGGTAAATCGACCTAAAATTGATCTACTTCAAAATCTCACATCTCTATAGCGTTATAGTTAGTCATGTCATCTAGCTAGCTTTCGGGCTAGTATGTTGAGCAAGATGACACTTCCTTTTGAAGGCTGACTTTACTTTCTCCTAATCAGGAAACTGATTATTTCAATTGGCGTAAGTTAATTGTTTTATAGAAATTCCAACCACACAGATTCGTGTGGTTTTTTTTGCTTTATTTTCTTACTTTATAACATTTTAGCCATTTATTCACATGCTGTATCGTATCCGATTTAAACGCAGTGGTTAACATTTCACATCTCGCCTTTTTCTTTTTCTCTAATTTTAAGTTTATATTTTTCATTTGGTTACGATCGTCAATGAAATTAATCTCACGTTTATTTAAACGGATGTTTGAATAAATTAACAATTTCGTTACAATGCGTTCAGGTCAGACCTCTTTAGGTAAAGGAGAAGAAATGCGCAGACAAGAAGTCAAAACTCGTTCTGGTGAACGAATTGCGGTCGTTGCTGGTTTAAGAACGCCGTTTGCCAGGCAGAGTACAGAGTTTGGACAAGTTCCCGCTGTGGATCTTGGTAAAATGGTGGTGAGTGAGCTGCTTGCCCGTACTGAAGTTGATCCCGCTTTAATTGAACAGGTTGTGTATGGTCAGGTAATTCAGATGCCTGCTGCACCGAATATTGCCCGTGAAATTGTTTTGGGTACGGGGATGAACATTAACACGGATGCTTACAGTGTTACCCGAGCTTGTGCTACCAGCTTCCAGTCTGCCGTGAATGTCACCGAGAGCATTATGGCTGGTAATATTGATATAGGTATCGCTGGTGGAGCAGATTCTACGTCAGTGCTGCCAATTACTGTTTCTAGAAAACTTGCTTCTAGCTTGCTAGCGCTAAGCAAGGCTAAAACGTTGGGTCAAAAACTCAAGATCGCTCGCAAGTTATCACTAAGAGATCTGGCTCCAGTGCCTCCCGCTGTAGCTGAGTATTCGACGGGCTTAACCATGGGGCAAACAGCCGAACAGATGGCTAAATCTTATGGTATCACTCGTCAGGAGCAGGATGAGTTAGCTCACCGTTCTCATAGCAACGCGTCAAAAGCCTGGAAAGAAGGGCTGGTTCGCGATGAGGTAATGACTGCTTTCCCTGAACCTTACACCAAGTGGATCGGTGAAGATAACAATATACGTCACGACTCTCAGCTGGAAAGCTACGCTAAGCTGCGACCTGCATTTGACAGGAAGTTTGGAACGGTGACAGCTGCAAACAGTACGCCACTTACAGATGGTGCCGCAGCTGTTATGTTGATGCGTGAAGGGCGCGCAAAAGAGCTGGGATTAGATGTTCTGGGATACATTCGTTCCTATGCATTTTCTGCTATCCAGGTTGAGTACGACCTATTGATGGGGCCTTCATACGCCACTCCTATGGCTCTCGACAGGGCCGGAATTGAACTAAGTGACCTGGATCTGATTGAGATGCATGAGGCGTTTGCCGCACAAACTCTGGCGAACGTTAAAATGTTTGCCAGTGATAAATTTGCTCAGGAGCAGCTAGGACGCTCTAAAGCGATAGGCGAAATTGATATGGACAAGTTTAATGTTCTTGGAAGCTCAATTGCTTATGGTCATCCATTTGCCGCAACGGGTGCGAGGATGATGGTTCAGACACTTCGCGAACTAAAAGAAGAGGAGGCGGCTTAGCTCTTAATACTGCGTGTGCTGCTGGTGGATTAGGCGCGGCAATGGTATTGGAGGTTGAGTAATGAGCGAGATGAAATCACTAAGCTTTAGTATTGATGAAGATAAGGTTGGCTGGCTGTCACTTGATGTTGCTGACGAAAAAATGAATGTGCTTCGCGGTGACCTTATTGAGGAGATGGAGCTAATTCTTTCTGAGCTAGAAGCGGGTATGACCGACATCAAAGGGTTAGTTATCTGCTCTGGAAAGCCGGATAGCTTTATCGCTGGTGCTGATGTAAAGATGCTTGATGCTTGTGAGAGCGCTAAAGAAGCAGAAGAGTTGGCTGCAAGAGGCCAACAGGTTTTTGGTCGAGTTTCTGCGCTTAAGTTCCCAGTAGTATCTGCTATTCATGGCGTTTGTTTAGGCGGTGGTCTGGAAATGGCGCTCTCCTGCGATTACCGAATCTGTTCGGATGATGATAAAACCCGCTTAGGTCTACCGGAAGTTCAGTTAGGTTTGCTCCCCGGTTCTGGTGGTACTCAGCGCCTGCCTAGGCTGATCGGTTTGCTTCCGTCCCTAGGTGTTATTCTTACGGGTAAACAGCTAAGAGCTAAGAAGGCTAAGAAGCTAGGTCTGGTTGAAGAATCAGTACCCGAAAGCATATTGCTGGATGTAGCTAAAAAATATGCGTTAAAGAACAAGCGGAAGGTTAAGACCACCAATAAAGAGCGCATGATTTCCCGTAATGGCCTGGGTCGAAAGGTTATTTTTGATCAGGCATCAAAGAAGGCAAAGCAGAAAACTCGGGGAAACTATCCTGCTGCGGATGCCATTTTAGATGTGATCGAATATGGTCTGAAAAATGGTATGAAAAAAGGTCTGGCATACGAAGCTCAGGAGTTTGGTAAGTTGGTTATGACGTCTGAGTCAAAAGCTCTGCGCTCTATCTTCTTTGCTACGACAGAGATGAAAAAAGATCATGGTTCAGATGCTATGCCTAAAACTGTCTCTAAAGCCGCCGTGTTGGGCGGTGGACTGATGGGAGCGGGTATAAGCCATGTAAGTATCGCAAAGGCCAAAGTACCCGTGCGGATTAAGGACATTTCCAATGACGGTGTCCTAAATGCAATGAAGTACAATTACAAGCTGTTTGAAAAACAGAGAAAACGCCGAATTCTATCGAAAGCACAGGTACAGGCGAAGATGCTCTCTCTGTCAGGTGGAACGGACTTTACGAGTTTCAATAATACAGACGTTGTAATAGAGGCGGTGTTTGAAGATCTCAATCTTAAGCAGAAGATGGTTGCAGATATAGAATATAACGCCAAGAAAGAGACCATTTTCGCAACCAATACATCCTCTCTTCCTATCCATAAAATTGCAGAAAAAGCAGAGCGTCCGGAAAATGTAGTAGGTCTGCACTATTTTAGCCCGGCAGAGAAGATGCCGTTAGTGGAAGTGATTCCACATGAAACGACGTCTGATGAGACTATCGCGACAGTTGTTGAGTTTGCTCGCAAGCAAGGTAAGACGCCAATTGTGGTAAAAGACACCGCTGGTTTCTACGTAAATCGCATTCTCGCTCCTTACATGAACGAATCGGCGGAGATCTTGTTAAGTGGAGAACCAATCGAAGTGTTGGACGATTCGCTACTTAACTTCGGCTTCCCTGTTGGGCCAATCACCCTTCTTGATGAGGTAGGTGTGGATATCGGCGCCAAGATAATTCCTATTTTGGTTAATGAGCTTGGAGAAAGATTCCAGGGGCCGGACGTTTTTGACATTCTGTTAAACGACGATCGAAAAGGGCGTAAGAGTGGAAAAGGTTTCTATACCTATAAAGGTAAAAAGAAAGAAGTGGATAAGTCTGTCTACAAGCTTCTTAACCTAACTCCTGAGAAGAAACTATCAGAAGAGGACATAGCGTTACGCTGCATTCTCCCAATGCTAAATGAAGCCGTACGTTGCCTGGATGAAGGTATTATCCGCTCTGCTCGTGATGGTGATATCGGCGCTATTTTTGGTATTGGCTTCCCTCCATTCCTGGGTGGACCATTCCGATTTATGGATCAGTACGGGATCGAGAATCTGGTAAATAAAATGAACGAATTTGCTGAGAAGTACGGTGATCGTTTCGCTCCATGCGATGGTTTATTGACCCGAGCAGGAGTGGGGGAGGGGTTTTATTAGTCTGGGTGACAGGTGACAGGTGACAGGTGAGGCCTGTTACCTGTAAGACGAAGTCCGTCCTGTTACCTACAACCTAAATACAAAAATGCCCGCAAAAGCGGGCATTTTCAATCTTACTGATTACAAAGAGTAATCTTACTTAGTAACACGAAGAACTGGAGTTTCACCAACAGTTACAGAACCAGCAAGTTTGTTCAGCTCTTTGATTTCGTCCATGTTAGAAATAACAACTGGAGTAAGAGTTGATTTCGCTTTCTCTTCTAAGAATGCTAGATCGAATTCGATGATAGTGTCACCAGCTTTAACGGACTGACCTTCTTCAGCGATGCGAGTAAAACCTTCACCTTTTAGTTCTACTGTATCGATACCGAAGTGAACAAATAGTTCAATACCATCGTCAGACTCGATAGAGAATGCGTGGTTAGTTTCGAAAATCTTACCAATAGTACCGTTAACTGGAGCTACCATCTTGTCACCCGCAGGTTTGATTGCGATACCATCACCAACAATCTTTTCTGCGAAAACAACATCTGGCACATCTTCAATATTAACAATCTCACCAGATAGTGGTGCGATGATTTCAATTGCTCCTGCATCAGCGCTGTCGTCAGATACTAGCTTCTTCAGTTTGTCAAACAGACCCATGTCGTGCTCCTAAACGTTTAACTTTATTCTAATGAATTATATTAGCAGTTTGTTTTTTCTGCGATAAATTTTTCAACGTGCGCTTCAATTTCTGCAGCAGTTGCCATTTGCAGAGCTTCATCTGCCATTGCCTTAACTTCTGCGTAGTTCGCATTACGGATAACTTTCTTAATGCGAGGAATTGAAATACCGCTCATACTAAACTCATCTAGCCCCATACCTAGAAGAAGTAGAGTAGCGCGCTCGTCACCAGCCAGCTCACCACACATGCCTGTCCACTTACCTTCTTTATGAGAAGCGTCAATCACTTGCTTGATAACTGTAAGTACAGCAGGTGATAGTGGATTGTACAAGTGAGAAATTAGCTCGTTACCACGGTCAACCGCTAGAGTATACTGGGTTAAGTCGTTTGTACCAATACTAAAGAAAGAAACTTCTTTTGCAAGGTGGTGTGCAATAGCAGCAGCAGCCGGAGTTTCAACCATAACACCGATTTCGATTTCTTCGTCGAATGCCAGGCCTTCTGCGCGAAGTTCTGCTTTATATTCTTCAATTGCTTTCTTCAGTTCGCGAATCTCTTCTACAGAGATAATCATTGGGAACATGATGCGAAGCTTACCGTGAGCAGATGCACGTAGGATACCACGTAGCTGATCACGAAGGATTTCACGGCGGTCAAGGCTGATACGAACAGCACGCCAGCCCAGGAATGGGTTCATTTCCTGAGGAAGGTCCATATATGGTAGATCTTTGTCACCACCGATATCCATAGTACGGATAATTACAGACTGGCCATTCATTGCTTCAGCAACTTCTTTGTATGCCTGGTACTGTTCTTCTTCAGTAGGTAGTGCAGTACGGTCCATGAATAGGAATTCAGTACGGTAAAGGCCAACACCCTCACCACCGTTACGGTTGATGCCGTCACAGTCTTTAACTGTACCGATGTTGCCGCACACTTCTACGTGGTGATCATCAAGTGTTACTGCAGGAAGATCTTTCAGCTTAGCCAGTTCTTCTTTTTCTGCAAGGAACTCATCACGAATGCTCTTAGCTTCAGCTAGTTCTGCTTCAGAAGGGTTTACAATCAGTTTGTTGTTGATTGCGTCAAGAACTAGTGTATCGCCGTTTTTAACTTGCTTAGTGATGTCGTTAGTACCAACAATCGCAGGAAGCTCTAGAGAGCGAGCCATGATTGATGTGTGAGAAGTACGACCACCGATGTCACATGCAAAACCAAGAACGTAGTCTAGGTTGATCTGAGCAGTTTCAGATGGAGTCAGGTCGTAAGCAACCAGAATTACTTCTTCATCAATATCTGCCAGAGAAACGATGGTGATACCCAGAGCATTTTTAACAAAGCGCTTGCCGATATCACGGATATCCGTAGCACGCTCTTTTAGGTATTCGTCGTCAAGAGATTCAAGAGCAGAAGCTTGCTCTTCAATCACTGTGTGAATTGCGTTGTCAGCGTATAGCTTGTCATTTTTAATCAGAGAAAGAATCTCTTCTTCAAGCTCTTCATCTTCTAAAAGCATGATGTGGCCTTCGAAGATAGCTTCTTTCTCTTCACCTAGAGACTCAAGAGCTTTTTGTTTTACAACTTCTAGTTGCTGTGATGACTTGTTACGAGCGTCAAAGAAGCGCTGTACTTCAGCTTCAACCTGATCGTCTGCAACAGTGCCTGTGTTAAGTATAATTTCGTCTTCTTGAAGTAGCAGTGCCTTACCGAAAGCAACACCTGGGGATGCTAGAATGCCTGAAATCATCGCCGTACCTTAAACTGATATATTTGATGGAAGAGTGGTTGTACTTTTTGCCTTAGGTGATAAACCATTCAGCTCGTACATATTTCTATATGCTCAATCCAAACAAAGCCATTTTGTCGAACAACAAAATGGCTTTGTTAAGGATTTGGCGATATTAGTCTAGCTTGTCCATTAGAGCTACTAGGTGATCAACAGCCTGCTGAGCCTGAGGACCTTCTGCTGAAATAGTTACAACAGTACCTTTTACCAGGCCAAGAGTCTGAAGCTTGAATAGGCTCTTCGCACTTGCGCTCTTACCATTAGAAGTAACGTTGATGTCCGCGTCAAAAGACTTAGCTTCTTTTACGAACTGAGCTGCTGGACGAGTGTGTAGGCCGTTCTCTGCAGTGATTTCTACTTGCTTCTGATACATGTGATATACCCCAATATTGATTTGATTGTATTTTTTAAAGTATTAACCGACAACGTTTGCTGTTTGTATTGATCCTGCCACTATTTGGGTCTCAGATCATGGAATTTTAGCACTATGTCAGTCTTAACCTGGTTATAAGCATCATGTGCTTATAACGGAATATTATGTAGTTGTTTTATTTTGATGCTAGAAATAAAACAAGGCTGATATTACCAAAGGTGGGAGTAGCGTCAATAAAAAAAGCCCCATAAAGGGGCTTTTTAATTCAAAATTTGATTTCAACACATATTTGTTACGAAATTATTGCTCTGTTTCTTTTTCAGTAAATAGACCTGAGAATAGTGCTGTACTTAGGTATCGTTCACCTGAGCTAGGTAGAACTGTAACAATTGTTTTACCTTCAAACTCTGGTAATGCTGCGATACGATTTGCAGCAACAACCGCTGCACCTGAAGAAATGCCTGCCAGAATACCTTCTTCTTCCATTAGGCGGCGAGCCATTTCAATTGCTTCATCAGAAGTTACTGTTTCAACGCGATCCAGTAGTTCTAAATCCAGGTTACCAGGAATGAAACCGGCACCGATACCCTGAATTTTGTGTGGAGCTGGCTGAACATCATCACCCGCAAGCACCTGACTAATTACCGGAGATTCGGCTGGTTCTACAGCAACAGCGGTGATTGCTTTGCCTTTAGTGTTTTTAATGTAGCGCGCTGTACCTGTGATAGTACCGCCTGTACCAACACCAGCGATAAATACATCCACTTCACCATCTGTCGCTTCCCATACTTCAGGGCCGGTAGTTTGCTCGTGAATAGCTGGGTTAGCCGGGTTTTCAAACTGCTGAAGCAGGATATATTTAGTAGGGTCGCTTGCAACGATCTCTTCTGCTTTCGCAATTGCGCCTTTCATGCCTTTCGCTGCTTCTGTCAGCTCAAGGTTTGCGCCCAGTGCTTTTAGAAGCTTACGACGCTCAAGACTCATTGATTCAGGCATGGTCAGAGTGAGTTTGTAGCCACGAGCCGCTGCAACAAACGCAAGAGCAATACCCGTGTTACCACTTGTTGGTTCAACAATTTCAACGCCAGGCTTAAGTTTGCCAGACTTTTCTGCTTCCCAAATCATGTTCGCGCCAATACGGTCTTTTACCGAGAAGCTTGGGTTGCGTGCTTCAATTTTAGCCAGAACATTACCGTTACTGACTTTATTCAGGCGTACAAGTGGAGTGTTACCAATAGTTAGTGAATTGTCTTCGTAGATCTTGCTCATGTCTGAAATTCCTTTCGTTTTCGGTGGCGAGGTTTTACTTCTCTCGTGCTATGGATACAGAATAAGCGGGAACGAAAAATCAGGAAAGGATCAAAAGGTTATAAGTTATGGAGATCTGGTTATCGTCAGTGAAATCAACAACCAGATCTTATATCTGACAGGGTAAATTGATTATTTGTGGTTTAACTTAAACTCATTTACCCACATTGCTGTTGCGCCACAAACAGCTACAGGCATGACTATTAGGTTAAGGATTGGTACTGCAGTGAAAATAGCGACCATTGCTCCAAATCCATAAGCTTTTGATTGATTCTGTTTTAAATCATCTCGCATCAATCGAAATGGCACTTTGTGATTATCAAACGGATAATCACAATACTGAATCGCTAACACCCAGGATGAGAACACAAACCATAGCACTGGGCCTACAGTCTGACCTAAAGCAGGTATCAAGAGCAGGACAAAAAGACCAATGGCCTTTGGTGCAAAATACATTAACTTCTGCCACTCTCGTGCAAGGATTCTGGGTGTATCTTTTAACAGATCCAGTACGCCTGAGCTTGTGTCTGGTTTGCCACAAAGCTTTTCTTCTACCTTTTCTGCCAATAAGCCATTAAAAGGCGCGGCTATAAAGTTCGCGATGGTACTAAAAAAATAAGAGAAGGTACCAAGAATCGTAATCGTAAGGATTGGCCAAAGTAAGTAAGAGAGCCATGATAGCCAGTCCGGAACATAACCCATCCAGCCGGTAATCCAATCATTCAGATTGGAAAACAGGTAGAACATCGCCCCACCGAGCAATAAAATGTTTGCCAGTAAAGGAAATATGACAAAGCGGCGGATGCCGGGTGTCATTGCGATGCTAAATCCCTGGAAAAAATAACCAACTCCACTTTGTTTCATTAAACCGCCCTAAAATTTCTTTGTTGACCGAGGTAATCTGAGTATCCGGCTATTGTACTTGTATTGAAAAAGAAAAAAGCGTGCAGCGAATCACAAGGTTTCTTGAACATCTTGCATTAATTTGTTCAAAAACTTCATAGAGTTTTGGTAAAGTACGTTGATTAGCTAATAAAAATGATGTTCAGCGTCTGATAATGCTGGATCGATATGAGAAGTGAATAATGCAGGAATTGCGATTAGTACTCATTGTTGTAGGCGGCCTGGCCATCCTGGCGCTTTTGATTCACGGCCTGTGGTCAAATAAAAAGGAAGGCAAAACAAAGTTTGGCTCAAAAGCTGTAGAGTTAGATGATGACTTGCCAATGGATAGTCATCAGGAAATGCCGCTTGATGATTATGAAATCATCCGTAAACCAAAAGGTGAGCCAGGTTTTGGCGCCAAAAGAACTTTCGCTGACGACCCGCTGGAAGACCCTCTCGATTCACACCAGCGCTTTGAAGAACAACCTCTTGAAGAAGAGTTGCCTACGGTTAATATCTCTTCAGATAGCATTTTGGATGATCCAATTGTTATCTCTGAAGTAGATGTGCAGGAAGCGCCGGGGATTGATGTTGAAGGTGAAACACCTGCGGTATCAGAACCAGAAGAACCTGCTGAACCTGAAATGGAAGTTATCGTTCTGAATGTTCATACCTCGGATGATATTCCGTTTGTTGGAACCAGGCTGTTTGACAGTATGGAGCAGAACGGTCTGAAATACGGTGAGATGGATATATTCCATCGTCATAATGACCTTTCTGGCTCTGGGAAAGTACTGTTTAGTGTTGCTAACATGATGCATCCAGGAACATTAAAACATGATGATCCTGAAACCTTTACTACCATGGGTATCTCCTTCTTTATGACGTTACCTTGCTTTGGCGAAGCCGATCAAAACTTTAAATTAATGCTGAAAACAGCGCAGCAGATTGCAGATGACATGGGTGGCAATGTTCTGGACGATCAACGCCATCTGATGACACCAGACAGACTATCTGACTACCGCGCGCAGATCAGAGCCTTTAACGATCGAACAAAGTAACATCGATCAACATTAAAAAGTGTTAATACAAGGGCTCCTAAAGACGGGAGCCCTTGAAGTTTCTACTAATTAGTATAACCATCAATAAGAGCCACCCCGATGGCAACCTATTTCAAGATATAAGTGTATTGATATGTCCATAACCGCTAAAGAGAAAATCAGTCAACTCCGAGAATCTATTCATTATCACGGAGTGAAGTACTATGTTGAAGATAACCCTGAGATCCCGGATGCGGAATATGACCGTTTGATGCGGGAACTTTTAGAGCTGGAAGGTGAGCATCCTGAGTTAGTGACGATGGATTCTCCAAGTCAGCGAGTGGGTGGAGCGCCATTAGATGGTTTTTCTCAGGTATCTCATGAAATTCCGATGTTGTCTCTAGACAATGCTTTTAGTGATGAAGAGCTGGAAGCGTTCCAGAAAAGAGCTCAAGATCGCCTTATCGGTAGCGAAATTTCGCAATATTGCTGCGAACCTAAACTTGATGGTTTAGCTGTAAGCTTGTTGTATGAAAACGGTACACTTGTACAGGCGGCTACCCGAGGTGATGGTACTACAGGCGAAAATATCACCGAAAATGTACGCACGATCAATGCTATTCCACTCAAATTGCAGGGTGATGACTGGCCAGAAAGAATAGAAGTGCGTGGCGAAGTATTTATGCCTAAAGCGGGATTCGAAAAGCTGAATGATAAGGCTCGCGCGAATGGACAAAAAGTATTTGCAAACCCTCGAAACGCAGCAGCGGGAAGCTTAAGGCAGCTGGATTCTAAGATTACAGCATCACGACCGCTCAGCTTTTATGCATATAGTGTTGGTGTTGTCGAAGGTGTTGAATTACCGGGCAGCCACTATAATCGATTCCTGAAGCTGAAAAGCTGGGGATTACCTATGTGCCCTGAGACCAAGTTGGTTGATTCTTTAATCGATGTGAAGAGCTACTATCAGGACATACTAACTCGTCGTGATGGGTTAGCTTATGAGATTGATGGAGTGGTCATCAAGGTTGACGATGTTGAAATTCAGGAATCTTTAGGGTTTGTTGCCAGAGCACCGCGCTGGGCAATCGCCTATAAGTTCCCGGCTCAGGAAGAAATTACAACCCTTAATGACGTTGAATTTCAGGTAGGAAGAACAGGCGCGATTACGCCAGTCGCTAAATTAGAACCTGTGTTTGTCGGGGGGTTACAGTAAGCAACGCTACTTTACATAATGCTGATGAAATAGAGCGATTAGGCGTGAAAATCGGCGATACGGTAGTGATTAGGCGAGCTGGTGACGTTATTCCGCAAATTACTGGAGTTGTGCTAGAGCGCAGAACAGAAGATGCAAGAGAGATCGAGTTTCCAACCCGATGCCCGGTTTGTGAGTCTGAAGTTGAGCGTATCGAAGGCGAAGCAGTTACTCGCTGTACTGGTGGTTTAGTGTGCCAGGCTCAACGAAAAGAGGCATTAAAACACTTCGTTTCCAGAAAGGCGCTTGATGTCGACGGCCTTGGAGTAAAGGTTATAGAACAACTGGTTGACAAAGAAATGGTCGAAACACCAGCCGACCTGTTTAAGCTCTCTCCTGGGGTTCTTACTGCTCTTGATCGCATGGGGCCTAAATCCGCACAGAATGTTGTAGATGCTTTAAATAAATCTAAACAAACGACATTGCCGCGATTTTTATACTCTCTGGGAATTCGCGAAGTTGGTGAGGCAACGGCTGCTAACCTGGCTATGCACTTTAAGTCTCTCGACTGCATTGAATCAGCAACTCACGATCAGCTTATTAAGGTGCAAGATGTAGGTGAGATTGTTGCAAGCCATGTCGTGAGCTTTTTTCACCAGGATAAAAATCAATCTGTTATTCGTGATTTGATAGAACAAGGCATTCACTGGCCTGAAATTGAAGAGTTGTCTGAAGAAACACCTCAACCTTTAGCAGGGAAAGTCGTTGTTTTAACGGGCTCCTTATCACAGCTAAACCGAAGTGAGGCAAAGGCTGAACTGCAAGCATTAGGAGCTAAGGTTACAGGCAGTGTTTCTAAAAAGACAGATATCTTATTTGCTGGTGAAGCTGCTGGTTCAAAACTTACTAAAGCTCAGGAGCTGGGAGTTGAAGTAAGAGATGAACAAGCACTCGTTGACTTAATTAACTCCGTTAAATAAATCCATCCATATTTGCTAAAAAAGCACTCTTTTATGAGTGCTTTTTTATTGTCTATTCGATTCAAATTTCTTTTCGTTAATATGCGAGACATGTCTGATTAATTATCGGAAGGCGTTTTTCACTTCCAGTTAAACGGATTACTCATTAAAAATACTTATAAAACATGCACTAAAAATTACATTCGCATCAAAAATAAAAATAATCGAATGCATTTAATGTGTGTATGTGATTCGGATCAATGTTCTGTAAAAACTTTGCAGGCCATCATATTTTTTTAAAAGAAAAATAAGTTTTTGTTGGATATTTTGTTACGTAAATTTAGTCTATTTTACATACCGGAAGGTGGTAAAGCTTGATTTTTAAGACTTATCTCTGGGTATAAAAATAGTTTTTCTCTACGGCGGCCAACTAAAGAGAAAAAACTAAAAAACAGCTTTATAAATTTTTAGGAGTTATTCCATGGAAAAAATGTTTCGACGCACCCTTGTGGGTGCAGCAGTGGCAATGGTGTCTTCAGGTTCATTCGCAAATGAAACTGGTCAGGTTGGCATCATTTCAGATTTCAATGTTTCAGCGTATGGTGTTGCAGCTATTTCTGCGTTTTATCAGGAAGATGGCACGGGCTATGATTACGAGAACGAGTCTCGTATTGGATTTCGTGCTAATAAAGATATGTTCGATAACGTGAACGTATTTATGCAGATTGAGTCTGGCTATGTTGGTGATGATGGAGCCAATGGTAAGCTGGGCGCACGTGATACTTTTCTTGGTTTAAGTGGTGACTGGGGTAAAGTGCGTTTTGGTCGTATGTTGACACCTTTGTATGAAATCGTTGACTGGCCATATTCTAACCCTGGCTTAGGACGTGTATTTGACTGGGGTGGTGATGTTAAGGCTCATTACGACCGTAAAAGTGATATCGCTCGTTATGATTCACCAGCATTTGGCGGGTTTACTTATAGTCTTTCTGTTGGCCGTGGTGATACAGGTACCGATGGCTCACATCATGTTGGTGCTTCTATGCACTACACGGTAGCTGAGACTGTAACACTTCATGGCGGATATGAGTCGAATTCTAAGTATGGTGGTTCAGAAATCGACTCTACAGCTTATATTGCTGGTTTTGAAATTCCTCTACCAGGTGGTTTTGGTATCGCGGGTGCTTATAAGTACAACGAAGGTGAGTCCAAGCATGATGGTAAAGGTGCGGATGGCCACGGAGCAGCGGATTACAGTGGTCAGGAAGCAAAACAGTCTCAATACTCTATTATCGGCCAGTACTGGAATGGTCCATGGGGCTTCAAGCTAGGTTACGCATTTAACGAAGAGTCAGAAGTAAATGGCGTGAAGCTAAATGATGACGAATCTGTAATTTCGGGTCAGCTAATGTATGTGAAAAATGGCTTTGTTCCATACCTTCGTGTAGGTTCACACAATGCTTACAACGACGGTACTGATGGCAAAGACAAGGACAAAATGTTTGCACGTGTTGGTCTAGAATACGGCTTCTAATCTAGTTAATACACTTTGCCTTTTATTTGACGCTGGCATAGTACCAGCGTCTTTCTTATTTAACCAAAAGGAGTTTTAGGGCATATGCAAAAAGTTCTGACTGTTCTTTCTACTGTTTTGTTTGTCGGTTGTACTACTTTAGATTCCGACAGTAACTTTGATGATGCTATTGCGGCGGTTAACACGAAGCACAATTATAAACAGATAGTAGCCAAGCCTTTATCCCCAGTAGTAGAGACTCTTTTCGGAGCCAATTTGGTTGACTCAAAACTCACGTTGGTGGGGAACTACTCGCAGACGCATACCAATATACCGAGTTCATACGTAAAACTGGATGTAACTACGTTTAAATCATACACAAACTACAGCACAGTAAAATATAAAGAGGGAGTTGTCTCTGTTGAAGAATATGCTCCAACCGCAGAAACGTGTTCCGATAATTGTACTACGACCCAGTTTTTAAAATTTCCCGTAGATAACAGCGTACTAACTGAAGTTGGCGAGGATGGGCTTAATTTCGAGCTGAATAACGCCAACAATACAGCTAGGTATAACTTCCATATACCTGGTGGTTACATCAATGCAGTAACTGAACTTTTTGATCATGGTGCAGGTCAACCTGTAGTCACGACAGTTGCTGAAAAAGAGAGCAAGTCGAAACCAATAGATATGGTTGAATATTGGTATCATGAAGCTAGCTCCGAAAGCCAGTCACGTTTCACTAGCTGGGCGTTTGAGAACCGGGCGTCGATTTCACTACCGTTTTCTGCAACTAATAAACCTGAAGAAATGATGGAGTACTGGTTCGGCAAGGCATCAGTTGATGAAAGAAAGACTATTTTATCCTGGTTGGTAGTACAATAAGCGTATTGTCGAATATATGTGACTCCAACAAAAAAGATGAACATCAGCGAAATCGCAAAACTTACCAACCTGTCCTCAAAGTCGATTCGCTTATATGAAGACAAAGGCATTATCAGTGCGCCAATGCGTGCTGATAATGGATACCGCCAATATAGCCAGCAACATATTGACGAACTTATAATTGTTGCTCGAGCCAAAAGGGCGGGTTTTTCTCTTGATGAATGTAAAGCATTAGTAGAGCTGGCTCAGGACAACCAAAGAACAAGTGCTGCGGTTAAACAGAAAGCAGCGGATAAGCTTGTTGAAGTGGAACAGAAATTGACTGAGTTAAACGAAATTAAAGCGCAGTTAGAGAAGTGGATATCAGAGTGCCCTGGAAACTCTGAGTCTGAATGTCCAATTATCGATGACTTGAAAAAGGGGAGCTGACCCGGCTTCCCCTTCTAATTATTACTCGACAGGTTCAATGGTTAATACGATACCATCCACATCGACAACTTTAACCAGAGTCCCGGCTTTGATGTCCTGATGACATTTGGCTGACCAGGTAGTGTCACCTATACGAACCCGACAGCTTCCCTGAAGTACGTCGGCTTCAACACGTGTGGTTTTGCCAATCATCTGCTTCTCTCTTTGGTTGAGAAAACTATCCTTTTCAGAATCCTGGTCTTTTTTATGCTGATAACGCCACCACAACCAGGTGGTAAACAGTGAAAAACAAGCAAAGCTAACCCACTGTATCTGCCATCCTAAAGGCAAAACCGCCAGAATAAGCCCAACCACTATTGAAGATATACCAAGCCAGAGGAAGTATCCTGCAGTGCCCAATAATTCACCAGATAATAGCAACAGGCCAAACGCTAGCCAGTGCCAATGATTAACCTGCTGTAGTAACTCTATCAAAGCGGCATCCTATTTATTGTTGGTGTGTTGATCTTTAAACATTTCGGCAATGCCGGCGACAGAACCCATCAAACCAGCGGCATCCAGTGGAAGCATAATGATTTTGCCGTTTTCAGCCTGACCAATAGATTTCAGCGCATCAGTATAGCCTTGTGCAATAAAGTAGTTAACTGCCTGCATATCACCTTTGGCTATTGCGTTAGAGACCATTTCAGTTGCTTTAGCTTCTGCTTGAGCCTGACGTTCACGAGCTTCTGCCTGTAAAATAGCAGCCTGTTTATCACCTTCTGCTTTTAGAATTTCTGATTGTTTTTGACCCTCTGCTCTCAGGATTTCAGCCTGTCGAACGCCTTCTGCTTCTAGTACTTCCGCTCGCTTATTACGTTCCGCTTTCATCTGCGCATTCATTGCAGCGGTTAGGTCAGAAGGTGGCTGTACATCTTTAATCTCGATACGGGTAACCTTTACACCCCAAGGGTTTGTTGCTTCATCAACAATGGAGAGAAGTTTAGTGTTTATCATGTCACGCTGACTTAGCATCTCATCCAGTTCCATCGATCCAAGTACGGTACGAATATTGGTAAGTGTCAGGTTGCGAATGGCGTGTTCCAGATCATTCACTTCATAAGCTGCTTTCGATGCATCGACCACCTGTACAAAACATACCGCGTCAATCACAACGTTGGCATTATCCTTTGAGATCACTTCCTGAGCCGGAATATCAAGCACCCTTTCCATCATATTGATTTTTGATCCGATACGATCGATAAAAGGAATAATAAGGTTTAAACCTGGTTTTAGGGTCTGGGTATAGCGACCAAAACGTTCTACGGTCCAGTTATTTCCTTGCGGGACGGTTTTTACACCCGCAGCAATAAAGGCGACAGCGACAAAAATAAAAATCCCTATCGTAATGAGTGTATCTATAGCCATAAGACGTTCCTTCAAATTATTGATATTTAATATACTTAGGACAGAACTATTGTGGAACAGTTCCTGCGAACAGGCAAAAAAAAGCAGCACCAATTTACTTTAATTGGAGCTGCATAACATTTGTCGATTTACATAAATTTTAATCAGTACAATAGTGAGTAAAGCTGACGGCGATACTTACCTGCTACCGGATTGCCCTGACCAAGCGCTGTCAGTATATCCATAAATGATTTCTTAACTTCACCATCCAGAGCATTCAGATCTTTCATCAGATAACCCCAAAGTAGCTCTAGCGCCTCTTCGCTTCTTCCTGTCTGGTTGTACTGCAATGCAAGCTCACAAGCGACATTGGCGTTATCAGGTTCAGCGTTTAGTTTAGCCTCTAGAGCCTGAATTTCAGGGCTGTCTTTCGCTTGTTCATGAAGTTCTAATTTTGCGATTAAGCCTTTGTAATAGTTATCCTGATACTCTAATGGGATATTTTCTAGCAATGCTTTTGCAGCTTCGAACAGCTGTGTCTCGAGTAAACAATCTGCCTTTATAAGCTTAACTTCCGCTTTGTTTGAAAACTCTTCAGAAATACCCTCAAGCAGAGCCAAAGCTTCAGCATGAAAACCTTCTTTCATTTTAGTATGAGCCGCGCTGAAAGTAAGTTCGTCCTGACTTGGTAAGTGCTTAGTAAGCATCTCCGAAATAGCTTCAATAGTTTGTGGACCACCAAGGCCGTCTACAGGTTGACCATTAGAAAACAGTGCGATGGTTGGTAGTGCCTGTACACCAAACTGACCAGCGATCATTTGTTCTTGCTCACAGTTTAGTAGGGCGAGGGTAAATGCACCTGCGTACTGTTGAGCCAGTGTTTGTAACTGAGGAATAACGTCTGAGCTTTCAGGTACTGCTGGTGCCCAAAAATGGATCAGAACGGGTTTTTCCATTGAGCTTTCAAGGACAGGTCGAAAGTTTTGCTCGTTTAACTCAACGATGAATTCGGGCTGCATTTGGTTTTCCTTATTAAGTTCTTTCCTGTACTAAATAAGGTCTAAAGGAATAATAATCAAGTAGAAACAAAAAATGCTCCGTGATGGGAGCATCATTTTGTTGGTGCTACAGCGCCATAATCCATATGAGCGCAACACATACACCAATCCAGTTCAGTTGGTTTAATGTCATTCTACTTTCCGAGTTACGCTTTATTTCAAGAGTGATTTGGAGTTTTAGCCACGGGGGAGTTAGCTATTGGACGCATAATAATCGATATATATGATATTTTGATTACAAAGCGCCCACATTTATGACATTAATTCTCAGGGGTTACGCAGCCTTGTCTAGCACTCTATCCAGCACTCGTTCTGGAAGGATCCTCTTCAATATTGCAAACACTTTTGTTGGTGTGGTGATTCTGTATCTAAGCTTTGGTTTGTCCGATTCAAGAGCATGAACAAGTGGCTTGATGATAGATTCTGAAGGAAGAACAAACCGGTTGTTGGATTTTTCTTTGCTTAATCTTTCTAGCTGTTGTTTATAAGCCGCTTTATGAACGCTTGAATCGACATTTATCCACTGATGAAATTTTTCCAACGCGTTTGCACGAAACTGGCTTTCTATTGGCCCCGGCTCAATAAGGCTAATATGAATGCCTGAGCCTCTCAGTTCTAACCTGAGCGTGTCAGTATAGCCCTCTATTGCAAATTTGGATGCGTTATAAGCCCCTCGATATTTCATCGCTGCGAAGCCGAGTACGGAGCTGTTCTGAACGATTCTGCCTTCGCCTTTTTTCTCATATACGGAAGAATCTCTGCAACTAATTGATGCCAGCCAAAAAAGTTAGTTTCGAACTGTTCTCTTAAAGCCTGAATAGGTAAATCTTCTAATGCTCCGGTTTGACCATAGGCACCATTGTTAAAAAGGCCATATAAGTTGCCTTCAGAGATACGTACTGCTTCTCTGACACCTTGCGAAATACTCTCGTTACTTGATAAATCGAGCTGAATACATGTTAGGCCTTCTGCCTGTAATCTTGTTACATCTTCTTCCTTTCGACAGGAGGCGATAACTTTGTATCCACGTTTGTTGAGGGCGTGAGCACAAGTGTGCCCAATACCGGTAGAACAACCGGTAATCAAAACGAATTTATCCATTCTAGTTGTGGTCCATTATATTTTTTAGGGCAGGCTCTAATCTTGAGTAGGTGAAGTTGAAGCCTAATTCTGTCAAGTGTTTTGGTTTAGCCCTGATGCTATCGAATAATAAACAGCTTGCTTCACCCATTGCAAGGTTGAAGCACCACTTTGGTGTGTATAGGAATACGGGTTTTTTTAAGACTTTGCCGAGCGTTTTACTAAATTCGTAATTGCTGACCGGGTGAGGCGCACAAAAATTAAACTCGCCCTTGGCGTGAGGGGTTTCCAACAGATAGATAATACCTTTAACCATATCCTGAATGTGGATCCAGGGCATATACTGTTTCCCGTTGCCCAGAATGCTGCCAAAACCCACCTTAAAAGCGGGAAGCATCATTTTTAACGCGCCATTTTTTCCCAATACAATTCCGGTTCTGAGTAAGCAGACTCTGGTGTCATCATGTTCCGCTTTTTTTGCTATAGATTCCCAGATAGAGCAAGTTTGGTGGGTGAAACCTTCGTGATAGGTATGGAGACTCTCATCAAAAGGGTGCTCTTGTTGATCGCCATATATACCTACAGCAGAGCCACTGATGAATGTAGCGGGAGGTTTGGTACTTGCGTGGAACAGGTCAACAAGCTTTTCCGTGGTTTTCCATCTGCTATCACATATTTTTTCTTTTGGCCTTGTGTCCACCTTTTTCCTGCTATTGGCTCTCCTGCCAGATTGATTACTGCATCAAAGTGATTAAGGTCATGAAGCTCATCGAGGGTGGACAGGTATTGGATATTACCATTGTCTGCAAATTGAAGAGATTGTTTGGCCTTAGCGGGAGAACGTGTTAATAGAACAATTTTGTGCGTTATCAGGTGCTTGATCAGCTCAGAGCCAATAAAACCTGTTCCTCCCGTTATCAATATTTGCATATTACCTCCACAACTATAACGGTATAAGTATATACGTGTTTTTGTTGTCGTGAGTGGAATAAATACGTGTAGTTTGAGTGTGTAGAACGATCTTGTGTTAATCAATTAGGGGTAAATGTCTCATTATTGTAAATAAATGTGACTAAAAAACTGCTTCGCGTAGGATGAATCACACATTTATCCGGTGATATTTGCCACCATAAGTATTGTGAATATAAAGATTTCTTTCTGGCGTAAGGAAGCGCTATGACTTTGGGAGGAAGTGAATGGGGGCATTAGTCGCTTTATTTAAAGCTATGCTTGGTAGTTTAAGAGACCTCTTGCCTATCGTATGTGTCATTGGTTTTTTTCAGCTTGTTGTGCTTCAGGAACCACTTCCTAACATTCTTTCCATCCTCTTTGGTCTTCTTTTGGTTGTCCTTGGCTTGACGTTTTTTATCTTCGGTCTGGAGATGGGGTTGTTTCCAATTGGTGAGTCGATGGCACAGTCCTTTGCCCGTAAAGGGAGTGTTTTCTGGTTAATCCTATTTGCGTTTTGTCTCGGATTTGGTACTACCATCGCAGAACCCGCATTGACAGCGGTTGCCGCAGAAGCCGCTGAAGTGGCTGCAGAGGGAGGGCTGATACCTCATACAGAAGCGGAAATGGACGATTATGCTAATGGTTTACGAATTACAGTGGCTCTGTCGGTAGGAATTGCCATTGTCCTGGGGGTTATCCGAATCCTTAAGGGATGGCCAATACATGTAATGATCATATCCGGATACATAGGGGTCGTGATTCTTACCTGGTTTGCGCCACAAACGATAATCGGTATTGCTTATGATTCTGGTGGGGTGACCACGTCTACGATTACTGTACCGTTAGTAACTGCTCTGGGAGTAGGGCTTGCGTCAGCAATCAAGGGGCGTAACCCCATGATAGATGGATTCGGACTTATCGCGTTTGCATCTCTGTTACCTATGATGTTTGTAATGGTTTACGGGATGGTGCTGGCATGATCGGTTTTACTCAGCTTCTTGATACCTTTCTGGCAACAGTTCGGGATGTCGTGCCTATCGCGACCATTATTTTTGGTTTTCAGATTGCTGTGCTGAAAAAGCCGGTAGCGAACCTTCCAAGAGTCTTACTTGGCTTCTTCTACGTGATTTTAGGCCTTTCATTGTTTCTTCTCGGATTGGAATTGGCGCTTTTCCCTTTAGGCGAGACAATGGCCGCTCAGTTAACCGCCCCGGAGTTCCTGTATCAGTTTAAAGACAGTCTCACAGAATCTCTTAACTGGATTGATTATTATTGGGTGTACATATTTGCCTTTGCCATTGGTTTTAGCACCACTATTGCTGAGCCATCTCTTATTGCCGTAGCAATAAAAGCGAATCAGGTATCAGGCGGCGCTATAAGCGTTAACGGATTACGTATCGCGGTGGCACTAGGGGTTGCAGTTGGCATATCACTAGGTAGCTATCGAATTGTTGTCGGTGATCCGATTCATTACTACATCATCGTCGGTTATGTTGTCGTTGTGATTCAGACCTATTTTGCACCGAAACTGATTGTTCCATTGGCTTATGATTCCGGTGGGGTAACAACGTCTACAGTGACAGTACCGCTGGTTACAGCTCTGGGGCTAGGACTGGCATCTACTGTACCGGGAAGAAACCCTGTCATCGACGGGTTTGGACTTATCGCGTTTGCCAGTCTTTTCCCGATTATCTCTGTAATGGCTTACGCCCAGATAACTCAATGGCTTAATGATAAATCAGCCTCAAAGGAGAGTAATGATGCGCTTTAAATTAATTCTGGCCTTTGTTGAAGACGCAAAAACCGATGCCGTTATGGATGCTGCCAGAGAAGCTGGCGCAACAGGTGCGACGGTGATTAACAACGCCAGAGGCGAAGGCCTTAAGCAGAAGAGAACCTTCTTTGGGCTAACTCTTGACGTTCAGAAAGATGTGCTTTTGTTTGTAGTGGAAGAGCACCTTTCGCGCCATATCCTTGAGAAGATTAATGAAGTTGGAGAGTTTGACTCTGCGTCCGGGCAGGGTATCGCTATTCAGATAGATATTGAAGATGCCGTAGGTGTTGCGCATCAGGTCGAGACATTAACTAAAGTGGTAGAGGACGAGCTATGAAACACGAGGTCATTCGGGTTCGGGATGTAATGGCAAACACATATGTAATGGTCGATGGATTAACTACAGTGCAGGAAGGTATTCGTCTTGCTCGTCAGCATGTGGTGAAAGCACTCATTGTTGATAAGCGTAATAACGACGATGAGTTTGGTATTGTGTTGATGAACGATATTGCGAAAAAAGTGCTGGCAAAAAATCGATCACCGGAACGAACAAATATCTACGAGATCATGACCAAACCTGCGCTGTCGGTATCACCTGATATGAACGTCAAATATTGCGCACGCCTGTTTGAGCGTTTTGGTGTAAGCCGGGCACCAGTGATAGAAGGCGGAAAAGTTATCGGTATGGTGAGCTACAACAATATTGTAGTGAACGGTATGGCGCTAGAAAGCTGATTTCGGGCTGACAATCTTTAGGTTAAAATGCGAGTCAGGCTTTTAATTAATATAGGAATTGCGCATGAAGCTTTTTATTGCGTCTGACTTGCATGGCTGTCTACCAACCACTCTTGAAACCATCACTAAATATAGAGAGTCTGGGGCAGATCATCTGATTCTGCTTGGCGATATTCTTAATCACGGCCCCCGTAATCCGGTGCCGGATGGTTATCAACCAGCTCAGGTTGCCGAGCTTCTCAACGAGTATAAAGATCAAATTATTGCTGTCAGAGGTAATTGCGATAGCGAAGTAGATCAAATGCTGCTCGATTTTCCAATGATGATGGATGCCAGTTGGATTATTCTGGAAAGCGGTCAACGTATATTCCTGACACACGGGCATTTATACAATAGCGACAATCGTCCGATGCTCCGGAGTGGCGATATTATCGCACATGGACATACCCACCTTCCCGTAGCAGAGAAAGATGGCGAGCAGTTTATTTTTAATCCGGGGTCGGTGACTTTCCCTAAAGGTGGATTTGTCAGAAGTTATGGTCTTCTGGAAGATAACCAATTGAAAGTCGTTGCTTTTACCGGTGAAACACTAAAATCAGTCATGATTTAGAGTTAGCAAGTTGCTTATACAAAAATGCCTCTGTTTAAGCTGAACAGAGGCATTTTTTTATCGAAACTTTTCTTAGTTGGAAAAAAGTATTCTGGAGCCGTGATTCAGGCTAGTCAGGAGTATCGTGCGCCCATTTACTACGTCAATTCGTCGGCTCTGCTCTGCGTCAATGATAAACAACTCTTTCACTGCTTTTACGTGAGCATCTGTAAACACACCATCGTTTGGTGGAGAGATATCTTTAAATTCAGTTGGGTTGACCAGCAGATAGTCATCAGATAACTCCCAGGTGCCGGTTTCTGAGATCGTAAGTGCTTTGGTTTCAGTCCAATCATCGTTAAAAAGCTCAACATAAGAGACACGTATGTATGTGCCGTTAGGTAAGTATTTGCTGTTACTGTTAACACTGACTTTAGCCAGCGGTCCCATTCTATCTTGGGTTTCGTGCTGCACATCTTCAGACAGGTAAGTTTGCATTGTTGATTGCCACTCTCTCGACGAGAGAACCTGCTCTACTTTTACGTCGGAGCCCCAGTACAACCACGCGCTAAACGCAACGGACAGAGCCAGAATACCGAATGCTAATTTCTGTTTCATTTCTCTCTCCCGATTAATCGCACAACTGCGCAAGATCTTGTTGGCTCGCGACTAATTGTATTGTGACACTTTCGCTCGCGAACTCCTCTGAATGCACAACATTTAGCATCAAGTTATTTCGCGGACCTGCGGTAACGATCATTTTTTGAGGTCTACGCTCGTTTTCATGATTCTTCAAGTAAACGGTAACACACTGTTTTATCTGGTCGTGCCAGCTATCAAGCGGTGGGTGTCCTTCCGTTGTCATCAGCGGAACGTCTTCAATAGTATCTATTAATCTAAAACGTGCTTTGGCAGGCTCTAAAGTTAAGTAAACCGTTAACGGAATAATGATTGCCAGGACTAAAGCTATTTTTGCTAGCAGCGTTAGCGGCTCCTTGGCGTTAAAGGTTGCTGTTTTGCTTTCTAACGAAGCACCTTGCGAGGACGCAAGGCCAGCTGAGTTGTTTTCGGACAGCGAATGAGCAGAGACGCTTTTGTCTGAAGGTTCATCTTCAGTTACTTCTTCACTATACGCTTCAGGTTTAGCTGTTTCTGCAACTGAAACACTAGCAATAAACTGGTAACCTCTTTTCGGAACGGTTTTCACGAATGCCGGAGATTTAGTTGAATCGCCAAGCATCTTTCTCAAAGTAGAGATAGCCTGGGTCAGGCTGGAGTCGTCGACCTGAAAGCCTTGCTCTCGCCAAACAAATTCGTGCAGTTGATCGCGGCTTATCACCTGATTTGGTCTTTCGGCTAACATCAATAAGATACGACTCTCATTGCTTCCTAAGCGTGTGATTTCATTGTTTTTTGTTTGATCTGTCAAAGAGTTGTTGTTTGGATCAAAAACAAATCTTTGTGCAAGAATGTATTTAGTGCCTATCTGATTCATTGAAATCTTCTTTTTTAACCCTATATACCTATAACAGTGTGTAACCTGGTAAACAGAAAAAGCGGCTGTTTCAGTCGTTTTTACCTTCTTTGAGGTTATCAGCCGGAAGGATAATGAATTTTTACCATAAATGAATTCATTTTTAGTTATATTTACACGGAATTTACACAGAACAAGGTTATTTTACTATCCATGCGTGCAGTATACAACAAGTCGCCGCATGTATTGATGAAAATTATATTCATTTAGAAAATTTAACCGTCATAAAAAGCATAGTTTATGGAGCTAAAATGACTGAGACAGCAACTCAAAATAAAGAAACTCTTGGCTTTCAAACGGAAGTGAAGCAACTGCTTCATCTCATGATCCATTCGTTGTATTCAAACAAAGAAATATTCCTGCGTGAGCTAATCTCAAACGCATCAGATGCATCTGACAAGCTACGTTTTCAGGCTCTATCTCAGCCGGATTTATACCAGGGTGATGCAGATTTAGGGGTTAAGCTGACGTTTGATGCTGAAGCGAAAACACTAACGGTATCAGACAATGGTATCGGTATGAGCCGCGAAGATGTGATTGAGCATCTGGGTAAAATTGCTAAATCTGGCACAGCTGAATTTTTCTCAAAGTTGTCAGAAGATCAAAGTAAAGATTCTCAGCTGATCGGTCAGTTTGGTGTTGGCTTTTATTCTGCATTTATTGTTGCTGATGCAGTTACAGTAAGAACCCGCGCAGCTGGTCTTGACGTCAATAAGGGTGTTCAGTGGCACTCAGGCGGTGAAGGTGAATACACCATCGAAGATATCACTAAAGAGTCACGTGGTACTGATATCATCCTTCATATGCGTGAAGAAGGCGAAGAGTTCCTGTCTGAATGGCGTATCCGTGATGTTATCAGCAAATATTCTGATCATATCGGTATCCCAGTTTCTATCTGGACAGTAGAGAAAGACGAAGAAGGTAATGATAAAGGCGAAGGTAAGTGGGAGCAGATCAACAAAGCTCAGGCACTTTGGACTCGCAATAAGTCTGATATCTCTGAAGATGAATATAAAGAGTTCTATAAGCACGTATCACATGACTTCACCGATCCTCTTCTTTGGAGCCACAACCGCGTAGAAGGTAAAAACGACTACACAAGCCTGCTTTATATTCCTTCTAAAGCGCCTTGGGATATGATGAACCGCGATCATAAGAGCGGCCTTAAGTTGTATGTTCAGCGTGTTTTCATCATGGATGACGCTGAGCAGTTTATGCCGACTTATCTTCGTTTTGTGAAGGGCCTGATAGACTCAAATGACCTCCCTCTGAACGTTTCTCGTGAAATTCTTCAGGATAACAAGGTCACTCAGTCACTACGTAATGCATGTACTAAGCGAGTACTTACTATGCTTGAGCGTATGGCAAAAAATGACGATGAGAAATTCCTGTCATTCTGGAAAGAGTTTGGTCAGGTAATAAAAGAGGGCTTGGCAGAAGATTTCTCAAACAAAGAGAAGATTGCAGGGCTACTACGCTTTGCATCGACAGAGAAAGATTCAGCAGAACAGACCATCTCGCTGGCTTCTTACGTTGAACGTATGAAAGAAGAGCAGGATAAGATCTACTACCTGACAGCAGACAGTTACGCTGCGGCTAAGAACAGTCCGCACCTGGAGCAGTTCAAGGCTAAAGGTATCGAAGTTATCCTGATGATTGATCGTATCGACGAGTGGATGATGAGCTACCTGACAGAGTTTGATGGTAAGCAACTTCAGTCTATTACTAAAGCGGGTCTTGATCTAAGCAAGTTCGAAGACGAAGCAGAGAAAGAGAAACAAAAAGAGACGGAAGAAGAGTTCAAATCTGTAGTCGAGCGTACTAAAGAATATCTTGGCGAACGTGTGAAAGAAGTTCGTACAACCTTTAAGCTGGCAACAACACCAGCAGTCGTTGTAACAGACGACTACGAAATGGGTACGCAAATGGCTAAGCTACTTGAAGCGGCTGGTCAGGAAGCTCCAGAGGTTAAGTACATCTTCGAAATCAATCCGGAACACGAACTTGTTAAGCGTATGGCTGATGAAGCTGACGAAGAAGAGTTTGGCCGTTGGGTGGAACTGCTGCTTGGTCAGGCAATGCTTGCTGAGCGTGGTTCAATGGAAGACCCAAGCCAGTTCCTGAGTGCGGTGAACAAGCTTTTGACTAAGGTTTAAGAGCTTAAAACTTGTACAGATGATATAAATGCTAAGCAACAGGCCCGCATTCTGTGTTAGAATCGCGGGCCTGAATGTGAATGTATTTAAATTTACCAATAACAGCAATGCGTTAACGCTATAGCTGTGTTGGCAATGTCAATCTTATACCGAAACTTACCGTTGGCTTGGTAGCTTGCTGCTTTGATTGTGAGCTTCGGTATAAATATAAAATAAAGAGGATATAACATGCGCATCATTCTTCTAGGTGCTCCAGGTGCAGGTAAAGGCACACAAGCAAACTTCATCATGGATAAATACGGTATTCCACAAATCTCTACTGGTGATATGCTTCGTGCTGCTATCAAAGCAGGTACAGAGCTTGGTAAACAAGCTAAAGCTGTTATCGACGCTGGTCAGCTAGTTTCTGATGAAATCATCCTTGGTCTAATCAAAGAACGTATTGCTCAAGACGATTGCGAAAAAGGTTTCCTACTTGATGGTTTCCCTCGCACTATCCCTCAGGCTGATGGCCTAAAAGAAATGGGTGTTGACGTAGATTACGTTATCGAATTCGACGTAGCTGACGATGTAATCGTTGAGCGTATGGCTGGTCGTCGTGCTCACCTTGCTTCTGGTCGTACTTACCACGTTGTTTACAACCCGCCTAAGGTTGAAGGTAAAGATGACGTAACTGGTGAAGACCTTGTTGTTCGTGATGACGACAAAGAAGAAACCGTACGTGCGCGCCTTGGTGTTTACCATGAGCAGACTGCTCCGCTTATCAGCTACTACGGTAAAGAAGCTGAAGCAGGTAACACTAAGTACCTTAAATTTGATGGTACTAAGCAAGTTGCTGAAGTTAGTGCAGATATTGAGAAAGCACTAGCATAATTAACGGCTAAGTTTGCTATAGTAAAAGCGACCTAATAAGGTCGCTTTTTTTGTACCTGCTGATAATGGAAGCCAAGAAAAAAGATGGAACAGAAGAATAACAAGGGTGTTCTATTGGTGAATCTGGGGACGCCAGATGAGCCAACGCCTCAGGCGGTGAAACGATTTTTGTCCCAGTTTTTACATGATAAGAGGGTAGTGGATACCTCTCGCTGGATCTGGTGTCCGGTATTACATGGAATTATCCTGCCCAAACGCTCTCCCAAAGTAGCCAGGCTTTATCAAAGCATTTGGATGGATGAGGGCTCGCCTTTGATGGTTTATTCAAAGAGACAGGCACAAAAACTGGAGAAAGAATCTGGTTTACCTGTTGAGTTAGGAATGACTTACGGCAACCCAAGCATGCTAAGTGGTGTGCAAAAATTATTAGACAGGGACGTTGAGCAAGTAGTCGTGCTTCCTCTGTACCCTCAGTATTCCGGCACAACTACCGGAGCGGTTGAAGATGCGCTGGAAGGTGCTTTCGCTAAGTTAGAAAAAAGGCTGGAGCATACACTGGTTAAAGGCTATTTCGACCATGAACTGTATATCAAAGCGCTGGCGGAATCTGTTCGCAAGCACTGGAATGAAAACGGACAGGCTGATTATCTGCTCTGTTCTTATCACGGTATCCCTCAGCGATATGCCGATAATGGTGACGACTATCCAAAGGAATGTAAGCGAACAACTGAACTTTTAGCGCAGGAGTTAGGCTTAACGGATGCTCAGATTGGCATGAGTTTTCAGTCTCGCTTTGGTAAAGAAGAGTGGGTTAAGCCATACACTGATGCCACTCTTGAGTCATTGCCGGACCAGGGCATAGGTTCTCTGGATATTATTACCCCCGCGTTTTCTGCGGATTGTTTAGAGACACTTGAAGAGATCTCAGAAGAGTGCAGGGAAATATTCCAATCCGCTGGTGGAGGAGACTACCGATATATTCCTTGCCTTAATGACGATGACGTTCATATTCAAATGATGGCCGAATTGGTTTCTGTTTAACCTAATTGCTGGTTTACTAATCGTATATAACTGGTTTTATACGATTGAAATGTCGTTCACTTTATAAAGTGCTAACATATATATACTCAAGTGACCTCAAGATTCAGAGCTGCATCTTGAGGTCACTTGAATATAACAAGAACCATGGAAGTTGAAGAAAATATGAAACGTTGGTATTTGCTTTATTGCAAAAGAGGTGATCAGGCGAGAGCAACCGTACACCTAGAAAATCAAGGGGTAGAGTGCTATTACCCTGTCGTTGAGATCGAGAAAGTCATCCGGGGAAAACGTCAGGTGGTTAAAGAGCCTCTTTTCCCTTCATATATGTTTGTTTACTTTGACTATGAACAGGGGCCAAGTTTCACTACTGTGCGCTCTACTCGTGGTGTTGCTGATTTTATTCGTAAGGGAAAATACCCTAAAGAGGTTGCAGAGTCGCTGGTGGAAGAACTTCAAAACTTAGAAGAGAGTAGTGAGGCAATGCGCTGCGATACTCTGCCGGAGCAAGGGCAATCAGTTAAGATCAAATCTGGTCAGTTTGCGGGTATTGAGGCGATCTACCATGAGCCTGATGGTGAAAAACGCTCAATTTTGTTGGTGAACTTAATTAGCCAGACAGTGCCGGTAGCTGTTGAGAATAAAGATATAGAGCTTAAGTGATTATGATAGTTGCTTAGGTGCACTAGTGCTAAGGTATATATACAATCCATAGCAAAAGGGCTACCCGGTGGTAGCCCTTTTCGTATTTATAAACTTACAGCGTTTCGTAAGAGTCGTTGTGCACGGTTTTAACCGCTCGGCCTGATGGGTCAGCCATGTTCTTGAATGCTTCATCCCACTCAATTGCTTTTGCAGAAGAACAAGCGATTGATGGACCACCAGGAACACATTCCGCCGCTGATGGTAGCGGGAATAGCTCTTCAAAGATCTCACGGTACATATACGCTTCTTTGGTTTGAGGCGTGTTGTATGGGAAGCGGTAAGACGCCGTTTCCATCTGCTGATCGGTCACTTTTGCTTCCGCTGTGTCACGCAGAGCGTCAATCCAGCCATAACCTACACCATCAGAGAACTGCTCTTTCTGACGCCATGCAATAGATTCTGGTAGGTAGTGCTCAAAACATTCACGCAGGATGTGTTTTTCCATCTTACCGTTTGTTCCACACATCTTATCTTTAGGGTTTACGCGCATCGCTACGTCGATAAATTCTTTGTCAAGGAAAGGTACTCGACCTTCTACACCCTAGCTGCAAGTGATTTGTTCGCGCGAGCACAGTCAAACATGTTAAGGGCCAGAAGTTTACGAACCAGTTCTTCGTGCATCTCTTTATCGTTTGGCGCCTTATGGAAATACAGGTAGCCACCAAAGATTTCATCGGCGCCTTCACCAGAAAGAACCATCTTGATACCCATCGCTTTAATCTTACGAGCCATCAGATACATAGGTGTTGAAGCACGGATAGTCGTCACATCGTATGTTTCAATGTGATAGATAACATCACGAATCGCATCCAGACCTTCCTGAATGGTGTAGGTCATCTCGTGGTGAACCGTACCTAATTTGTCAGCAACTTCGCGTGAAGCTTTAAGATCCGGAGCGCCTTCAAGACCAACAGCGAAAGAGTGAAGCTGAGGCCACCATGCCGCTGACTTGTCGTCATCTTCTACGCGCATTGCAGCAAATTTCTTCGCTACCGCTGAAGTGATTGAGGAATCAAGGCCACCAGAAAGAAGTACGCCGTATGGTACGTCAGTCATTAGCTGGCGTTTAACAGCATCTTCAAGCGCTTTTGTTAGCTCTTCTTTGCTTGTTGTGTTGCCTTTAACCTCGTTGTACTCCATCCAGTCACGTACGTAGTAACGCTGTGGTTCAGAGTCTGCGCTGCCGTAGTAGCTACCCGGAGGGAACTCGCTGATAGTTTTACAAACAGGCGTTAGTGCTTTCATCTCTGAAGCTACATAGTAGTTGCCGTGTTCGTCGTAACCCTGGTACATAGGAATAATACCGATATGGTCACGGCCAACCAGGTATTGATCTTTTTCTTCATCGTAAAGAATGAATGCAAAGATACCGTTTAGTTCTTCCAGCAGGTCAGCGCCGTAATCACGGTAAAGTGCCAGGATTACTTCACAGTCAGAGTCTGTCTGAAAATCGTATTTGTCTGCGTATCTTTCACGGATCTCTTTGTGGTTATATATCTCGCCGTTTACAGCCAGAATAAGCTTCTTGTCAGGGCTGTAAATAGGCTGAGCACCACTATTCAGGCCAACGATAGCCAGGCGCTCGTGGGCAAGAATTGCTTTGTCAGAAGCGTAAACACCTGACCAGTCTGGTCCACGGTGACGAAGTTTTTTTGACATTTCCAGTGCGGTTGGACGCAAAGCTGAAGCGTCACTCTTGATGTCTAAGATGCCGAAAATTGAACACATACGATACAAATCCCAATATTATTCTGTCTGAATGTTTTTTCTTTATATGCTTTCAATTTGCCATCTCAACAAAAAAAGCAACCTTTGATAAAGAAAAAGATGACAATAACGCTTGTTAATTAGAAAATATTTAATAAAAATGCCATTTTATGAATAATATCTATGTGCTGTTCTGTTTTTTGTTCCGATTTGTTTGCTGAATGAGTCTCTCTAACCGCTGGAATCAAGTCTGGTTCTAGCCGTTCAAATACATGTCGGGCGAAACCACTACCTGCTTCTCGGTAGATATTAAATGCGGCGTTGATACCTTCGTCATATAAGCTTTCAACCTGATCCTGGTACTCAGCAATAGCTGCTGTCTGCCCCTGATAGCCGATATTTTTAAGCATATTCAATGCAAGTTGATTTCCCTGGTGGTGGGGCATTGCGAGCAATACAAGTTTTACATTTGCGGTATCAAGGATTCTTTCCCAAAAATCTGGGTCAGTAGCATCTTCGCAAATCACATTTCGTTGTTCATGAATGTGAAGGGCGGCGGCATCTTTGTGAACCTCTATGCCTAAGCATATTGGTCCGAAGCGCTCGGTTATTTCGTCGTACGCTCCCGCTCCAATCCTGCCCATCCCCAGAATCAGTACCTGAGCGTTGCCCGGGTTGATAAGTTGATCCCGTTGGTTCAGTGCTTCCGCAGAGTGCTCTTTCAACCAACGAGACGAGCGTTGGTAAATCTTGTTACTGAAGTTGTTTAATGGTGCTGCAAGGATAAATGATATTGATACTGCTAAGGCGATAGAAACCAGGATACTGCCATCTAACCAGCCCAATTTGTATGCAAGGCCGCCGACAATCAGTCCAAATTCGCTGTAATTAAATAGTGAGAACGCGGCAAGAAGTGAAGTACGTACACGGAATTTAAATGCGTTTAGTACCGCGAAATAGAGGAACCCTTTCACTGGCAACAACAACATAAAGAGAACAGCCATCGCCAGGCCGGCCCAGGTTGGTTGCTCTGCCAGGCCTATGTTTAGGAAAAAACAAACCAGAAAAAGCTCTTTAAGGTTAAACAGGGACTTTGAAAGTTCAGAGGCTTTTTTATGTCCGGCCAGAAGCATACCTAATATTAGTGCACCTAAATCCGGCTTCATACCGGTCAGGTTGAACAATCCAGCTCCCAATACTAATGCAGAGAAGACGCCAAATAACACCAGCATTTCGCCGTGTCCTGCTTTACTGAGCAGTTTGAATAAAAATGGCCTGATTAAGGGTAGAGCGAATAAACAAATCGCGTACCACTCAGGAAGCTTGCCCGTTGATACGGTAAGGAACAGCACAGCGAAGATATCTTGCATAACCAGGATGCCTATAGCTAGCGTGCCATAAGTTGAGTTCATCTCCCCCTTTTCCTGAAGAGACTTAACTGCAAAAACGGTACTAGAAAAAGAGAGTGCAAAGCCCAGCAATATTATCTGGTCGACACTCATATCGCCCAGAAACTGAACCCCAAAGCTTTCAGAACAATAAAAGAGATGGTGAAAAATGCGGTTGAAAGAAGGTTGTGTATTGTTGCTCCAGCCCAGATCTCTTTTGACAACAGGGTTTTTATGTCCAGCTTAAGACCGATAGTGAAAAGCAGCAGAGTGACCCCTAAATCCGCTAAAAGAACAATGCTATCGTTGCTTTGATATCCAAGAAAATTCAGGGAAAACCCGGCTAACAGAAAGCCAACCAGAGGGGAAGATTTAGTTTCAGGGCTATAAATCCTGAAATAAATGCAGCAGATATCAGGGTAACTTCTAAGGGCATTCCTTTATCTCCGAAGTTGTTTTAATTCATAAGATCGCACTAATTTGTGTGGAGAATGATATTAAAAAGGGTTGTTACTGTCCAAGTACAACCCTTTAAAAATTATATCAATTTTTGTGTTCAGCCAGTAAGCTAAGTATGGTGTATTACTCGTCTTCTAGCAGTTTTTGTAATAAAGCGCCATTTAGCATTGCTCTTTTTATCATAGCAAATGCTCCCATGGTAGGTTGGCTTTCCAGTTCGGATGCGACGATAGGCAAATCTTTATGAAAATCTTTTAAAGATTGAGTCTCCACATTTTTCTGTATTGCGGGAAAAATAATATCTCTGGCTAGAGTGATATCGCCTGCGATAACTATTTTTTGCGGGTTAAATAGGTTCACAGTGATTGCTATGGCCTTTCCTAGCATATTTCCGACTCTTACCAGGCTCTCTTTTGCAAGCTCGTCTCCTTTCAACGCGTGCTCGCAAACATCCCGCATAGTTATTACTTCAAGTCCGGCGAGTGATGAGTTGTAGCCTCTGGCGATAAGTTTCTTAATCCTTGAGATAACAGCAGGGTTGGAGGCAACGGTTTCAAGGCAGCCGAAGTTTCCGCACTGGCACTGTTCACCCAAAGGATCGATTTGAATATGGCCAATCTCACCGACGTTCCGGTTAAATCCTAAGAACACCTGGCCATTGACGATAATTCCCGAACCGGTTCCTCTGTGAACGCTGACCAGAATAGAATCCTGACAATCTCGGCTTGCCCCAAAATAATGTTCAGCAAGGGCTCGACCACGAATGTCGTTTCCGACGAAACATTCTACCTTGAACTGTTCTCTCACTTTATCAGCTAGCTCAAGGCTATCGATATCAGTGTTCGGCATGTATTCAACGATGCCGGTTTCTGGATTTACCAACCCCGGAAGGACGATACCTATAGCGATGAAATTCATAAGAATTTCCCGGTTTTCTTCTAGGAATACTTTTAGATGAGAGATTAAGCCCTCTAAAAGTTCGCCTTGATGTTCGTAGTGAAATTCGGCACTACCATCAGCAAGAACAGTCCCGCCAAGGTCAACCAGGCTGTAGTGAAGATAATCGCGACCGATACGAACTGCGATTGAGTGAAAGGGTTCGACTTCAGTCGTTAAAGAAATTGCTCGTCGACCGCCTGTAGAGGCTTGTTGGGCGACTTCTTTGATTAACCCGTGGGCAAGGAGCTGACGAGTAATTTTGGTAACACTCGCTGGCGCCAGTTGGCTGACGTCAGCGACCTGTATGCGGGAGATAGGGCCTTCTTGATCTATCAAGCGGTACACCGCTGCGCTGTTAAGCTGTTTGACTAAGTCTACGTTTCCTATCTGTCCGCTTGTCATATTTAAGTTTGCTCGTATTTACCGTTTACTACTGTCGCCTGAACGTTAAAGCTGTTATCAAATATAGTCAGGTTAGCAACCAGGCCATTCTTAATACGGCCAAGTTTGTTGTCTACGCCAATCGCTTTAGCGGGGTAGAGCGTTGCCATTCTGATAGCTTCGTCCAGTGCGATACCAACGTGCTCTACACAGTTTTGAATAGATTCTATCATCGTAACTGCTGAGCCACCTAGAGTGCCGTTTTCATCAACGCACTTTCCATCTCGGTAATATACTTTCTTCCCAACAAAAATAAAGTATTCCATACTGGCCCCGGCCGGAGCTGTGGCGTCCGTCACTAATACCAGCTTTTCACCTTTAATTTTATGGGCCAATCGAATATTGGCGTAATCCACATGGTAGCCATCTGCGATAATACCGGCATAAACATCAGGAGAGTCCAGCACTGCTCCAACAACACCTGGTTCACGACCAACCATAGGCGTCATTGCATTGAAAAGGTGCGTAGCGAAGGTAATACCCGCTTCGATACCCTTGCGAGCCTGGGCATAAGTTGCGTTTGTGTGGCCGATAGAAACGACAATACCTGCTTCATTAAGACGTGCGATATGCTCAGGGTCATTTTGTTCCGGAGCCAAAGTAACCTTAGTAATCAGGTCACTATTTTCACACATGAAGTCGACCATTTCTTTATCCGAACGGCGAATATAGTCAGGGTTGTGGATACCCTTTTTCATTACATTCAGATACGGACCTTCTAGATGCAGGCCTAGAGATTGATTTGGATTACGACTTTGGTATTCACGTTCTGCTTCAACTGCTTTGCGCATATCTTCATCAGATGAAGTGATCAGGGTGGGTAGATAGCTTGTACAGCCCGACTTCAGGTTCGCCTGGTGCATTGTCTGAAGCGTATCGGCAGTGATTTCGTCATTAAACATAACGCCACCACAACCGTTAAGTTGCAGATCTATAAAACCGGGACTTAGGTATGCACCATTCAGATCTTTGATTTCGATGTCTGATGGTACTTCATCTGCAGGGCATACTGACTTGATGTTCATGCCGTCAACAATAACGGCATGATTGTCCAGTACATCGCTACCCGTGAAGATTCGACAATTGGTTAGCGCATACATGCTTTTGTCCTCACTTATTTCAAGTCTTTAATATTTTCTGCTTCAAGCTCGGTGAAGTATTTAACCGTTTTCACTTTTAGTTCTTGTGTCGCAGGTTCGTCAGCAACAATTACTGCTTTTGTATGCAGCTGAAGGGCAGATACTGTCCATAGGTGATTTACTGAACCTTCGACAGCAGCTTCAAGAGCAAGTGCTTTATTGTGGCCCATAACCAGAATCATAACTTCTTCGGCATCTAAAAGAGTACCAACGCCAATAGTCAGTGCGTATTTAGGCACCTGAGAAATATCGTTGTCAAAGAAGCGAGAGTTAGCGATACGGGTATCTTCTGTCAGCGTTTTGATGCGAGTTCTTGAAGAAAGCGAAGATGCTGGTTCGTTAAATGCGATATGACCATCGTTACCAACACCACCCATAAATAGGTTGATTTTGCCATATGACTTAATTTTTTCTTCGTAACGACGACACTCTTCTTCGTGGCTTTCTGCATTACCATTCAGGAGGTTAATGTTTTTTTCCTGAATATCAACATGATTGAAGAAATTATTGTACATGAATGAACGGTATGACTCAGGGTGGTCTGCCGGGATGCCGATATACTCATCCATGTTAAAAGTAACAACGTGTTTGAAGCTTACTTCACCCTCATTATAAAGTTCAATAAGTCTCTTGTATGTGTTAAGAGGCGTCCCGCCTGTAGGCAAGCCTAATACAAAAGGGCGGTCTTCTGTTGGGTTAAATGCATTGATTCTATTAACAATATGTCGTGCCGACCAAAGGCCCACATCTTGTGCGGAATTTAATGGAATAAGTCTCACGATAACACCTCGAATTAAGTAAGTGAACGATTAAATATTAAGCGCTAAATTTTGTTATTTCGAATTATAAAATAAGTTTTATGATCCAGCTAGCAAAAATACGCAAATTCTCACCTTTGAGGTGATAAAAGTCACATTTAAGTTGCTTTTAATTTGCGGAGAGAATTTATCTGCCTAAACTGATAATAACTAAATTGGAGAGCAAAAATAAGTTTTCCAGATATAAACAATGTCCTATAGGGGGAACATACGGTGAATATTCTTGGTTATTTCCAAAAGGTAGGTAAGGCACTCATGGTGCCGGTAGCAACGCTACCAGCGGCAGCAATATTAATGGGTATTGGTTACTGGCTTGACCCAACGGGTTGGGGTGGCAACAATGCTCTTGCAGCATTCCTTATAAAGGCAGGCGCAGCAATTATCGATAACATGTCTGTACTGTTCGCAATTGGTGTTGCTTACGGTATGTCTAAAGATAAAGACGGTGCAGCGGCACTAGCTGGTTTCGTAGGTTATATGGTTATTACAACACTATGTAGCCCGGCTTCTGTAGAGTCTATTGGCCTTGTAACTATCGATGAAGAGTCTAAGTTAGCATTTGGTCGAATTGGTAACCAGTTTGTTGGTATTCTGTCTGGTATTGTTGCTGCTGAGCTATATAACCGTTACTACCAGGTTGAACTGCATAAAGCTCTTGCATTCTTTAGTGGTAAGCGTCTTGTTCCTATCCTAACTTCTTTTGCCGCAATCGCTATCTCTTTTGTACTGATGTTCGCATGGCCTGTTATCTTTAGCGGTCTTATCGGCTTCGGTGAGTCAATCGTTGGTCTTGGTGAAGTAGGTTCTGGTCTGTATGGCTTCTTCAACCGTCTTCTAATCCCTGTAGGTCTGCACCACGCACTTAACTCTGTGTTCTGGTTTGACATGGCTGGTATCAACGACCTTGGTAACTGGTGGACGCCAAACGCAATTGAAGCAGGTGTAGGTGTTGTTGGTGAAACAGGTCGCTACATGGCTGGTTTCTTCCCAATCATGATGTTTGGTCTTCCTGGTGCGGCTCTTGCTATCTATCACACTGCGAAGCCTGAACACAAAGCTCGCGTAGCATCAATCATGATTGCAGCTGGTTTTGCATCATTCTTCACAGGTGTAACAGAACCACTAGAATTCTCGTTCATGTTCCTTGCTCCAATGCTATACGTTCTACACGCAGCGCTAACAGGTCTATCTCTGTTCATCGCTGACATCATGAACTGGACTGCAGGCTTCGGTTTCTCTGCTGGTCTTGTGGATATGGTTCTATCTGCACAGAACCCACTAGCTAACAAGTGGTGGATGCTACTGGTACAAGGTGTTGTGTTCTTTGGTATCTACTACGCACTGTTCCGCACTGTAATCGTTAAGTTTGGTCTTAAGACTCCAGGCCGTGAAGACGAAGACACTGTTGAAGCAGCTGAAGCGGGCGATTCTAGCGAGTTAGCTAAACAGTACCTTGAAGTACTAGGCGGTCACGAAAACCTGGAAAACATCGATGCATGTATCACTCGTCTACGTCTGACAGTGAAAAACATTGAAGTAATCGACGAGTCTAAGCTGAAAGCTCTGGGTGCAATGGGTGTTGTTAAACTAGGTGAGAATAACCTTCAGGTTATCCTGGGTCCACTGGCTGAAATCATCGCAGGCGAAATGAAAAAAACTGCGTAGCCACTCCTAAAGCTATAAATTAATACTGAAAGCAAAACTAAAGAGCCTTCCATTCGGAAGGCTCTTTTTGGATCCGGATACTCGTTTAGGCTCACTTGGGACTGACGAGTTGAGTGCGTTAGCCCAGATCGGTATCCTTCGGTCTTAGCTGAAACTCTTCAATCGAACCAATCTCGTGACCCAACTCTAGTGGTTCTGATGCTTCGTGGGCACTCCCTTTAGTGTGCATGATCAATCGAGTGGCTGTTCGAGGTTTAAGGATATCAACGACAAAACGAATCATATCTGCACGTGTGAGAGTTTTAAGTTCCTGTAGCACTTTCTCTCTATGATTAAACTCGTAGTCTTTGTTCCCTATGGCAACCCAATAACGTTGTGCACGGCTACGCAAATTACTATCAGGAGCCGCTATCTGGTGCCAAAGTCCTTTTTTACTGCTGTGCCACTGATACTCGTTGAGTTCAAGAAGCACCATATAAAAGGCATTCAGAAACTCATCGATAGCCTTAAGTAATTCTTTTGGCGCTGCTTTTGGAGATTGCACATATGCAACTAGCCCGGGATGGCGGTTCAAAGGCATGTTACCTGTGCCAACCATATAGCCAAGTTGCTGTTTAGTCCGGATTTCGTGGAAGAAGGTTGCGGACATTAAGTGATTTGCCAATGTATAAAGGGCGACACTTCTGGGTTCCGTATCCGGTGATTGATGATAAACGACTATTGCTGAATCATCCTGATCACAGAAAACCTCACGCTGAAATGTACCCGCATCACCCAGAGTTACCAGAGGTCTCAGGGATTCTTCATATTGCTGATTATGAACCCTTAGTGCATCTTTTGTGATCTCTGCGACTTTGAGCGCATCTTCTTTTTGCCAGTCACCATAAACAAACATCTCTACATGCAATTCAGCTAACAATGCTTCGACAAAGCTCGCCAACTCATCCATTTCAATTGATTCAATGGCTTCAATCAATGCAGGGTAGGGAGGGTTGTTTGGCTGCAAAATCCCCGTCATCGCATTAAACAGCTGGGAGATAGGCCTATCCTGCGAGGCGTTATTCCAGTTTCTCAACATTTGCTGTTTGATATTGTCAAAGCGTTCCTGGCTGAAATCTCGTTCACCAAATCGCGTTAATATCATTTTTAGTAGCTCTGGTTGTTTCTGACTAAAACCGGAGATGGTGAGAGTAATGCCGCCCTGATGCGCGTAAATGTTGTAACCCATTCCTGCGATTTCAGCCTGATAGGTGCGCTTGGCCAAAGAATCAAGGAACATCTCAACGCATAAACGCATTTTGACTATCTTGCGAGGAGTAGATACCGCGTGCGGGCTGTCGATGGCAATATACACAACGCCTTTAGGAACCCGGAACTCTTTCTCCTGAAGGTACCAAAGCCTGAATCCAGGCAGTTCCTGAATCATTTCCGGGTGCTGAGCTTCATCCTGTATGGGTTTTGGATCCAGGTCATAACAGATAAACGGATTAATCTCAGGCAGTTGTAAAGCCTCATTGAGTTCCATTTGGCTCCAGCTTTCGATCTGTTCACTGGTTAACTTAGCGACAGAATAAGGCGTGAAATACCATTTAGCCTCTCGATCATAATGTTGATTTTTAGCGATCAAGGTTATTCGGCTATTTTTCGCTGTCAGCTGCTCCAACAGTGATTCCAGCAATGGCTGCTCATAACCGGCCATTTTGTAATCGCCAAAGATGATATCTTCCTCCGGATAATGTTGGAGGTTGATGACCAGATGGCTAACGAGATCTAAAGGTTTAGTGCTTTCCTGAAATCGAAATGCTGACTCGAGAACGGCCTGTTTTTCCTTGTAGCGCCATTCATCCAGCCCCTGTTGCTTTATCAGCTGAATATATTGGAATACGGCTTTAACCACGTTGTCGACATTCTCTACACCTGATGGTGTCAATGTCAGATTAACTGTGAACTCACGAAAATTACTGCCACTCACACCACCACCAGCTCCAAGTGACGTAATCCAGCCCGTATCCTTAAGGTAGAGCATGAGGCTCCCCTGGCCTTCATAGCCTATTAGATGGGCGATATACGACAGTGGCTTTGTATCGTAGTGCTGGTCCATGCAAGGCAGATTAAAAGAGACGACAAGTTTTCGTGTCTCTTTAACGGGCTCTATCTGGACATAAATACCGGATTCTTTATCGGTAACTATTGGTATATCAATCGCCTTATCATTTCGGTTGATATTGGTTATTGGAGCAAACATCTGATTTACCCACTGCTCCTGAATATCGAGCGGTTCAGAAGAGGCGATAGCCAGTGTCATAATATCCGCAGAATATTCTGACTGATAAAAATCAATGATCTCATCTCGGATAGAGCTTTCATCCCGGTCACCTAGTGTCTCCAGATTGCCAACAGAAAATTTTGCAAAAGGGTGAGCCTGATTAACGACTTCTTTGTGAACCTGATACAGGCGTCTCATATCATCATTTAGCTTTAGGCGATACTCGGAATCGACGGCTTGCCTTTCTTTGTCTAATGCTTCTGAATTGAATAACGGAGCTACGAAAAACTGGCTAAATCGGTCTAAAGCTTGTTCAAATGCTTTTGGAGTAATATCGAAGAAAAAGCAGGTGTTTTCTGTTCCGGTCCAGGCGTTGTTGGTACCACCATGCTGTGAAATAAATGCTTGAAATTCGCCAGTCTTCGGGTATTTTTCTGTGCCAAGAAAAAGCATGTGCTCTAAGTAGTGAGCAAGACCCTGGCGGTCGGATGGGTCATCAAAGTGGCCTACGCGAACAGCTAACGCAGCCGCAGACTTGGTTGCTGCACTATCTTGTATTAATAGTGTACGTAACCCATTGCTCAATGTTAGATATCGATACTGATTGGTGTCATTTGGGCTTAAGTGCACAGTGCTCTCCAGCGTTAGGTGATAGTCTAGGGTTGGAACTAAGCAACCTGATGTGTACAAAATCAGGTAATAGTTGTTGTTTTTCAAATAATAACAGTAATGCCTGACTTTATGGCATTGTTGATAGAATTATTTAAGTATTGAGTTTGTATATCAGCGCCAGCTATCAATTGTACGCAAAACGTATAACGATTGTATTAGTATAGTGTTTTCTCATCAAGCTGATGAAATTAAGGGTGAAATAATATGAAAGTTCTCATAATGCGCCACGGCGAGGCAGAACATTTTGCGGCAAGCGATGCAGAGAGAGAATTAACGGAAAGAGGCAGAGTCAACTCGCGTGCTGTTGCTAGAGCAGTGGTTTCACAAGGTATCAACCAGTTTGATTACGCTTTGGTTAGCCCTTATGTCAGAGCGAATCAGACCTGGGACAGCATCATTGAGAGTTTTTCTGCTAAAGAAGTAGAAACCTATGAGGAAATCACGCCATACGGTCAGTCTGACAATGCATATCAGTATATCTCTGCTCTTATCGAAACTAAGGGGCTGGAGAGCGTTATTATCGTCTCTCACTTGCCGTTAGTGGGTTATCTGACTTCAGAGTTTGTTACCGGTATGACGCCACCGATGTTTCCGACTTCAGGTCTGGTTTGTATTGAGTATGACCCGGAAAGTCGCAAGGGTGAGTTTCTTTGGCATGTTCACCCATAACTCTTCCCCATCGTGTTCCGGTCTGCCAAAAGGCAGGCCGTTTACTTTTCCGGGATAGAAAGCAGTACTAGCAGGGCACCATCTCCGCCAAACTCCAATGGTGCCTGGTGATAAGCCATCACGTCCGGGTGTTGAGCTAGCCACAAAGGCACCTTCTGTTTCAGTATGTGTTTTCCAATGCCATGCATTACGCAGGCACAGTGAACATTCTCTTTTACGCAGTGCGCAATCATGGCTCCTAGTTCCATCTTTGCTTCTTGTTGCGTCATTCCGTGCATATCCAGATAGACATCTGGCACATACACCCCGCGTCTCAATCTTTTTACTTCAAACTTGGATACATCGTCACGTGCGTAACGCGTTGGTCCTTCTTCATTAAGGTGAGGAACAAACTCATCAGAGAAGAAAAATTCGTTGTCTTTCGCTTCTCTGAAAGATCGTTGAATTTCTTTTGTTTTTGAATTTCTTTTTGGCTTCTGGATTATGGTATCCTGTTGCAACTTTTTTACGCCCTTTACTGCATCTTTAAACAGGGAAAAGTCATCTTCGAAGCTTTCGTCTTTGTTACTCATTTTACATCTTAAAATAGGTTTAAATCTTATTTGCAGTATTGTAGCGCTTTTTTGGAGGCAATTTTGGACAAAATTTTTGTGGAAGAAGTGGTATCAGAGCTCTATACCCTTCAGGATATGGTTCGCTGGACGGTGAGCCGCTTTAACGCAGCCGGACTTTTTTATGGTCACGGAACTGATAACGCGTGGGATGAAGCCGTTCAACTGATATTGCCAACACTTTATCTTCCTATTGATGTGCCTCCACATGTCCTTAACTCAAGATTGACGACCAGCGAGCGCCAGCGAATCGTAAATCGAGTTGTAAAGCGAATTAATGAAAGAACGCCTACTGCGTACCTGACCAATAAAGCCTGGTTCTGCGGATTAGAGTTTTATGTAGACGAGCGTGTACTTGTGCCACGTTCTCCAATCGGTGAGCTTATCGAGGCGCAGTTCCAGCCATGGTTAATCCAAGAACCTCAGCGCATTATGGATCTTTGTACCGGTAGTGGTTGTATCGCTATCGCATGTGCTCACGCCTTCCCTGATGCTGAAGTGGATGCGATAGATATCTCCACCGACGCGTTAGAAGTGGCAGAACAAAATATTCAGGATCACGGCATGGAACAACAAGTTTTCCCTGTGCGTTCTGATCTGTTCCGCGACCTGCCTGACGGTGATAAGTACGATATTATCGTGTCTAACCCACCTTATGTAGATGAAGAAGACATGAACAGCCTGCCAGAAGAGTTTACTCATGAACCTGAGCTTGGTCTTGCTGCTGGCACGGATGGTCTGAAACTGGTTCGTCGTATCCTGGCTAACGCTCCGGACTATCTGAATGAAAACGGCATTCTTATCTGCGAAGTGGGTAACTCAATGGTTCATATGATGGATCAATACCCTCAGATTCCTTTCACCTGGATTGAGTTTGAAAATGGTGGTCATGGGGTGTTTATGCTAACTCGCGAACAGATGCTGGAACATGCCGACGAGTTTAGCCTTTACAAAAATTAAATTCAGACTCCAACCTAAGACTACAAAATCACCAGCCTCGCGCTGGTGATTTTTTATGTTAATAGGGCTTTACATCGTTTGTTGATAAAGCGACTATGTCTGGCACGAAAAACAGAAAATTTAAGCTCGATATGTAAACCGAGCTTTACAATGAGGATGTAATGGCAGGAAATAGCATTGGACAACTTTTTAAGGTAACTACTTTCGGTGAAAGTCACGGTATTGCACTGGGATGTATCGTCGATGGTTGCCCTCCTGGATTGCAAATTGAAGAGTCTGATCTACAGAAAGATCTGGATCGTCGCAGACCGGGTACTTCCCGCTATACCACCGCACGTAGAGAACCAGATGAGGTCAAGATTCTTTCTGGTGTTTTTGAAGGCCAGACAACCGGTACTTCAATTGGTTTGTTGATCGAAAACACAGACCAGCGCTCAAAAGATTACTCTGAGATCAAAGATAAGTTTCGCCCAGGTCACGCTGACTACACCTACCACCAAAAGTACGGTGTTCGTGATTATCGTGGTGGTGGTCGCTCTTCTGCACGTGAAACTGCGATGCGTGTGGCAGCAGGTGCTATTGCTAAAAAGTACCTGAAACAAGAATTTGGTATTGAAGTAAGAGCTTATCTATCACAAATGGGTGATGTCGCTATTGATAAAGTTGACTGGGACGAAATCGAAAACAACCCATTCTTCTGCCCGGATGTAGATAAAGTAGAAGCATTTGACGAGCTAATCAGAGAACTGAAAAAAGAAGGCGACTCAATCGGAGCTAAATTGCAGGTTGTTGCAACTAATGTTCCTGTTGGTCTTGGTGAGCCAGTATTTGATCGCTTGGATGCTGATATTGCTCACGCTCTGATGGGGATTAATGCTGTTAAAGGTGTTGAGATTGGTGATGGTTTTGATGTCGTTAAACAAAAAGGCAGCCAGCACAGAGATCCGCTAACGCCGGAAGGCTTCACCAGCAACCATGCTGGCGGTATTCTGGGCGGTATTTCTTCTGGTCAGGATATTATTGCGAATATTGCGCTTAAGCCTACGTCCAGTATTACTGTACCAGGTGACACGATCACCAAAAAAGGTGAGCCAACCCAACTGATTACTAAAGGTCGTCATGACCCTTGTGTTGGTATCCGTGCAGTGCCAATTGCAGAAGCGATGTTGGCCATTGTTCTGATGGACCACCTTCTAAGACATCGTGGCCAAAACCAGGGTGTAACGACAGAAACACCAAAAATCTAAGTTTAGTGCTCTCTTCTTATCGGAAGAGAGCGTTTTCCCTTCTTGCTCAATCATTATTAAGATCGACGCTTAAATGCCACATCAATATCAAGACCTTATAACCATATTCAACCAGACATTTTATGAAGAGTTTAATACCCGGCTTGAACTGGGTGGCGATGAGCCCATCTACCTTCCTGCTGATGATAAGGTGAACTACCATCGGATCATTTTTGCGCGTGGCTTTTATGCCTCAGCTCTGCATGAAATCGCTCATTGGTGTGTCGCAGGTCCAAAAAGAAGGCTATTAGAAGATTTCGGGTACTGGTATGAACCAGATGGTCGAACTGAGCAGGTTCAGTCAGAGTTTGAGAAGGTCGAAATAAGACCTCAAGCCTACGAATGGATACTATCAGTGAGTGCCGGGTTTCCGTTCAACGTAAGCTGTGACAACCTTCATGGCGATTTTGAACCTGATAGGTTAGCTTTTATGACCAAAGTGCACTCTGAAATTACAGGCATTTTGGAAAAAGGTTTGCCGTCACGGGTCAAAGCGTTATCCGATGCATTGAGAGCTTATTACAACCAACCCGAATTGAACATTACTCAGTTTGAAGTCAAATAGAGAGTTAAAATGATTTTAGAATACGAAGAAAAACTGCTTGAGATAATTGACTCATCTGTAGAGTCGGCATCTGATGATGAACTCTTTGCTGGTGGCTATCTCAGAGGACATATCTCTCTGGCTGCGGCAGATTGTGAATCAGAAGGCACTGATGATATCGATGTTCTAAAGCAGAAAATAATTCAGAGCTTAGATGATGCTCGCTCTGAGTTATCTCCGGCAGACAGAATAGTGGTGAACGACTTGTGGGAAAAGCTTCAGTTAGAAGCTTAATGTTGTATTAAAGTTCCGAGCCCCAGATTTCTGGGGCTCGTTCGAAAAGTCACTATGCAACGGGCTTTCCTTTCAACAGCCTGCGCACCCACATTCTACCTGTATGAAGTTCCTCAAGCACATCTACCGGAAGAGGTAGTGGGTCATTACATATCTGTGAAGCTAACAATTCAGCAAGTAAAGGTGCAGAACTCAGCCCGCGAGAACCCAAGCCGATAAATCCAAATAAGTTGTCATATACCGGGATTGTTTTAGCGTTTTCCTGTTCGTTACGAAGGTTTGCATATTGAGCCAGCGTATCCTCATAGCGGCAAATGTTTCCGACAAATGGTAAGTGATCGCGGGTTACACAACGTATCCCTTGTCTGGAGTGATTTCCGCTGGTGTCTATTTCTTTAGGCCAGCTCAGTTCAGGCAAACACCTGGTAACTTTCTGACCGTTATCGATTTGTGCATCCTGATCAAAGTCTTGATCAATATTCTCGCGATCGTAACTTGCGCCAACACAGTGGTGTCCATTGACCGGATTTTGCGGTGTCAGATAGCCGTCATAGCAGAGAACGGTTTTCAGTTTTGATAGCGTTTCTGTTGTTGGGATATGGCTAACCTGGCCTTTAACGCTTGAAGCTGCAATACGTTTTGCCTGTTCAAACTGGCTGAACTTGTGACCATTAGCAATAACTACTGCCTGGTGAGTTTTTGCTTCACCGCTAATTGAGAGCGACCAGCTATTGTCTGCTGCCTGTTCAAGGCTCTCAACTGGGCTCTCAAACTGAACATCAAGTTGATCAGATTCAGACAGCTCTCTGATTAACCCTTGTGTAAGCTGTTTCGGACACAGCCACCCTCCCAGAGGGTAACTCACAGACTCGGTTCCTGTTTCCAGACCCACAGTTTCGGTAGTTTCATCAACAGAAAGCTTTTTAATCAGTTGCTCTACAAAGCCGCCATCCAACATTTTATCGAGCTTGTCGCCAGATTTTTCATTCCATGCCAGTTGGGTTACGCCGCACCAGTCGTGATCAAACTCGATTCGTTCCGCCGCTTGTTCAATGAACTGTCTGGCGAATATAAACGCAGGGGCAAAAACTCTGGATAATCCTGAGTGTGAACCATTTAGAAGAGGGTACACCGCACCCTGTCGGTTTCCCGATGCATTCATTGCGGCTTCTGAGTCTTCGCAATAAAGCGTCACCTTAACACCGCGTTTGGCTAATGTTGCTGCAAGGGTAGCGCTTGCAATACCTCCGCCGATAATTGCGACATCCTGAATATCGCCGTTGTTTGGTCTTGCATACCATGGTGCATTGTTGGTAAATGGCGTTTTAGCTGGAATGTGTCCGACGATCATATCCCGCTTAGTGCCAAAACCTTTTACTTTCTTCATCTCGAAGCCTGCTTCAATCAAGCCTCTGCGAACAAAGCCCGCTGCGGTAAAGGTAGCACAGGTACAATCTTGCTTCGCCAGTTTCGCCATATTGTTGAATAGCTCCTGATTCCACATTTCAGGGTTTTTACTTGGCGCAAAACCATCGAGGAACCACGCGTCTATGATTCCGCCATCATTAGTCGGAACCTTAGGCATGCAGTCTTTTATATCACCAAACCACAGGTCGAGCGTAATCGCACCGTCTGCCAGTACAATCCTGTGGCATTCGGGTACCGCTATTGGATAGTGTTTCTGAAGTTGAGCTGCATATTCAGCAAGTTCCGGCCATGCTTCGTGAGCTTTGATTAAATCTTCTTGTTTTAAGGGGAATTTCTCAAAACTGATGAAATGTAGCTCTTTTAACTCGGAATTCGGGTTATTTAGTCGAAATTTTTCAAACCACTGCCATACTGCTAAGAAGTTTAAGCCCGTACCAAAACCTGTTTCGCCAATAACAAAGCGACGCTGGTCATACGTTTGCCATCTTTCTGGCAGATGATTCTGCTTAAGGAATACGTACCGGGTCTCTTCCAGGCCATTGACGTTTGAGAAGTAGACGTCGTCAAAATGTTCAGAAACAGGGGTGCCGGATTCATTCCAGCCCAGATCAGCATTGGTGATAGAAGTCATAGGATTTGTGTACGGGTATAGTTAATCAGGGGATAGTTTAACGAAATTGGCTGGAATTGTACGGCTTTCAAGGAAAGCTGACCACTTTTACCTGACAACTTCGTTATTATCTAACGGTTTATGTATTTATAGGAATGTGAAATGAAACGCGCAGTCATCACTGGTATGGGTATTATTTCTAGTATCGGTAATAACGTTGAAGAAGTATTAGAGTCTCTAAAAGCAGGTAAATCAGGCATTAATTCGTCTGAGCAGTTCAAAGAAATGGGGCTTCGTTCTCAAGTTTGGGGTGATCTGAAAATTAACCCATCTGAGCATATCGATCGTAAAAAAATGCGCTTTATGGGTGATGCTGCGGCATTTGCATACCTTTCAATGGAACAGGCAATTGCTGATTCTGGTCTGACTGAAGATCAAGTATCAAATGAGCGCACAGGCCTTGTTGCTGGTTCTGGTGGTGCGTCTGCACTTAACCAAACGCTGGCAGTTGACACTATCCGTGAGCGTGGCGTTCGCAGAGTAGGCCCTTACATGGTGCCTCGTACCATGTCTTCAACGGTTTCTGCGTGTCTTGCAACGCCATTTAAAATCCGTGGCGTGAACTACACAATGAGCTCTGCTTGTGCAACATCTGCACACTGTATCGGTCACGCGCTTGAGCTTATCCAGCTTGGTAAACAAGACGTGATATTCGCTGGTGGTGGTGAAGAGCTTGACTGGACTCAGACCATGATGTTTGACGCGATGGGCGCTCTATCCACTAAGTACAACGAAACTCCTGATAAGGCTTCTCGTACTTACGATGCAAACCGTGACGGTTTTGTTATCTCTGGTGGTGGCGGTATCGTTGTTATCGAAGAGCTAGAACACGCACTAGCACGTGGTGCTAAGATTTATGGTGAAGTTGTTGGTTATGGTGCAACTTCTGACGGCTACGATATGACAGCTCCTTCAGGTGAAGGCGCAGTACGTTGTATGAAGATGGCGATGCAGGATGTAGACGGCGTTGATTACGTGAATACTCACGGTACTTCAACACCAGTTGGTGATGGTGCAGAGCTTAAAGCTATTCAGGAAGTGTTTGGTGGCAACAGCCCTGCGATTTCCGCAACAAAGGCGATGACAGGTCACGCTCTGGGTGCGGCAGGTGTGCATGAAGCTATCTACTCTACACTTATGATGGAGCACGACTTCATCGCTCCAAGTATCAATATCGAAACTCTGGATGAAGCAGCGGAAGGTTTGGATATTGTTACAGAGCGTCGTGATCAGAAGCTGACAACTATCATGTCAAACAGCTTTGGTTTCGGTGGTACAAACGCAACACTGGTTATCAAAAAATACGAAGGTTAATTCTCAGGGAAGTGACCTTTTGGGTTTCCAGAATCGATCAGGGAACTGATCAAACAGACGCAACCATATTCCTTTGAGAGCGGAATATGACCTTTTGTTCTGGATCTTGCCCGGTTGAGTATTCAACCGGGCATTTTTATATGGCGAATTACGGCGCTTTGCTGCACAATTCCATTCATCTCTTCCAAATCCAACAATAAGTATCCACATGAAAATTTTTATCGATGAGGCCATGCCCTACGCGGTAGACCTGTTTTCTCAGCTAGGAGAAGTCACCACAAAACCAGGACGGCAGATAACGGCAGACGATCTGTCAGATATCGACGCTTTAATGATTCGCTCTGTGACTAAAGTGAATGAAGCATTGCTGACCAAAGCAAACAAGCTGAAATTTGTCGGTACTGCGACGGCTGGTATGGATCATGTTGACCAGGCACTTCTGAAAGAGCGTGAGATCTTTTTTACTGCTGCTCCCGGTTGTAACAAGGTTGGTGTCGCGGAGTATGTTATCAGCGTATTGATGGTTTTAGCGCAGCAACAAGGCTTTTCCATTTTTGACAAAACCGTTGGGATTGTTGGAGCCGGACAGGTGGGTACTTATCTGTCTGAGTGTCTGTCCGGTATTGGCATTAATGTTTTGCTTAATGATCCTCCTAAACAAGCTGAAGGCGATAAGCGAAACTTTGTAGAGCTAGAGTACCTGCTGGAAAAGGCGGATGTTATTACTCTGCATACTCCTATTACCAAACAGGGCGACTATCCGACTCATCACCTGCTTGATAAGCAGAGGTTAGAGAGCCTTCGAGCAGACCAAATCCTGATTAACGCGGCCAGAGGGCCGATTGTAGATAACCAGGCGTTAAAAGAAAGATTAGCAAAGCAGGATGGCTTTAGCGCATCGCTGGATGTATTTGAGTATGAACCTATAGTTGATATGGAGCTTCTGCCTCTGTTAGACTTCGCGACCCCTCACATTGCCGGTTATGGCCTGGAAGGGAAGGCTCGTGGAACAACCATGATCTTCAACTTCTTCTGTGAGTTTTTAAATCGTGAACAGCGAGCCAGTGCATCCGAGCTTCTTCCTGTTGCACCAATTCCGGAAGTCACGCTGGAAAGAGAGTGGAATGAATCCACGCTGCACAATCTTATTCAGCTGATTTACGATGTGCGCCAGGACGATGCCATCTTCCGCAGAAAAATAGGTCCGGAAGGCGCATTCGATGAGATGCGTAAAAACTACTGGGATCGAAGAGAATACAGTGCTATCAAGCTAAAGGGTGGTAAGAGCTGTAACTTGTCACCATTGGCTAAGTTAGGTTTTCAAATTGAGGTTAAATAAAATATGAGTCAGGAATTCAATATCGCAGTTTTTGGCGCTACAGGCGCTGTTGGCGAAACCATGATTGAAGTACTTCAGGAGCGAAAGTTTCCTGTAGGCGAAATTTTCCTGCTAGCCAGCGAGCGAAGTGAAGGGAAAACCTATCGATTCAATGGCAAGACTGTCAAAGTTCAGAATGTAGAGAACTTTGACTGGTCTCAGTGTCATATCGCACTGTTCTCTGCTGGTGGTGAGCTATCCGAGAAGTGGGCTCCGATTGCTGCTGACGAAGGTGTGGTGGTTATCGACAATACATCACAGTTCCGCTACGAGTACGATATCCCATTGGTAGTGCCGGAAGTAAACCCAGAAGCAGTAGCTGAATTTCGCAACCGCAATATTATCGCCAACCCTAACTGTTCAACTATTCAGATGCTGGTCGCGCTTAAACCTATCTACGATGCTGTTGGTATCGAACGTATTAACGTTTCTACTTACCAGTCTGTATCAGGCGCAGGTAAATCAGGCGTTGATGAACTGGCGGGTCAAACAGCTAAACTGCTGAATGGTCGTCCGGCGGAACCTGAGAAGTTCAGTCAGCAAATCGCTTTCAACTGTATTCCACAGATCGATCAGTTTATGGATAACGGCTACACCAAAGAAGAGATGAAGATGGTTTGGGAAACTCAGAAAATCTTCAACGATTCAGCAATTACCGTTAACCCGACATGTGTGCGTGTGCCAGTGTTCTATGGTCATGCAGAGTCTGTTCATATTGAAACTAGCTCTCCGATTGATGCCGATCAGGTTGCGCAGCTTCTGGAACAGACAGAAGGGGTGGAAGTTTTCTACGGTGAAGAGTTCCCGACACAAGTACGCGATGCTGGTGGTAAAGATACGGTAATGGTTGGCCGAATCCGAAACGATATCAGCCACCATAGTGGCATTAACCTTTGGGTGGTTGCCGATAACGTGCGCAAAGGTGCTGCAACAAATGCCGTACAGATTGCCGAAGTTTTGATAAGAGATTACTTCTAAGCTTTAAACCAATCTACATAAGGAGCTCCAACAATCGGGGCTTCTTTTTTATTCAATCCTGTGAAATATGGTACAAAAAAACAAATAATTTGCCTTACAAGGCACATTTTTTCTGCCATCCCCTATAGTTTTATCGTATTGATCCGATATATTTAGCAGATCTCTATAATTTTTTAGAAAGCACATAGCCGAGTCTTATATGCACCATATTCTAAAGCGTCTTATCACGCCTTTAGCTATCTTACTGACGTCCCATGTCTCATTGGTCGGTGCGGAAACAATCCGCTTAGTTGGGCCAGATGGTAATATTCAGTCTTCTCCTCAGTTTGCTCAACCTGTTCCCCAGCGTTCATCAACTAATACTGAAAATCGCCTTTACGGACCAACTAGTGCAGATGAAACTTTATGGTCAATCGCAACTCGTTTAAGGCCTGACAACTCTGTCACGATTCAACAAACATTATTAGCTATTTATCAAATCAACCCTCAGGCATTTGATGATCAAAACATTCATGAGCTAATTCCGGGCAGTCGTCTTCGCATTCCTTCTCTGACACAGGTTCAGGCTGAAAGTACCGAAGAAGCAAGGCGCGTACTAGAACAACATCGACTTAAGCTACAACAGGTGCAAACAACACCACCCGTTACTACTGTCACTCCGGCAGCGGAACAAGATATCCAACAACCTGTTGTTCAGCAGCAATCAGTTGTAGAAGAAAAACAGGCAGAGGTTCCAGAAACTGTTGCACCAGCTGTAGAGGAACAGAATGACGTTAAGCCGTCAGTAGACAATGGTGTAGTAAAAAATCTTAAAGATAAACTGAGCAATTCAGAGGGTGAATTAGTCGCGCTTGAGGAGAAAAACCACAAGCTAAGATTGATGCTATCTGAGCTTCAGGGTGAAGTTGGCGTACTTAAAGATGAACTTGGTGACGAGAGTCGTATTCGCGAAGAGGTAGAGAAGCTTCTACAAGAAGAACGACTGAAACAGGCGGAAATGAAAGCGCTGGAACCAAGTGCGCTTGATAAACTTCTAGCAAACAAGATGTTGGTTGGGGTGCTTGCCCTTATCCCTGGATTACTTCTTGTTCTGATTATTGTTCTTCTGGTTACAAAACGTAAGTCTTCTGACGACGTGGCTAGCAAAGAGCCAGAAGAGTCTAATGTCATCAATCTGATGGATGATGACGATGACGAGATTAATCTGGATGAGAACATCGATGATGACCTTACCATTGAAGATGACCTGTTTGGCGAAGATTCGGATGACAATATCTTTGACCTTGAGGACGAAACACAAGAAGAAGCGTCTTCCGATGACATATTCGCCAACCTGGATGACAGCGATCTCGATTTCAATTTGGATGAAGGTGGTGATGAAGACCCATTCGCCAGCATTGATGACAACGGTGATCTGGACAATGTTGATACTGAGCTCGCAGATCTGGATGAAAGTGCCAATGGTATCGCGGTAAATGGTGATGATAAAGCTCTGAGCCTTGAAGAGATGGAACGTGCGCTGGATGAAGAGCCGCCAGCCACGGCCTCAGATACGTCAGGGCTTGGTGATTTTGATTTGTCTGATGAGGATGAAATATCTCAGGACGATCTGAATGAACTTCTTGCTACAGAAGATCCGGATGAAGCGCTGGATGGTGACGCACTTGATCAGTCTATGCTTGATGACTTATTTAGCAATGTTTCAGAAACGAGCGAATCTGACAGCGACGAAACAGAGTCCAACCTGGACTTTGACTCTCTTCTGAGTGAAGAGATGGATGAGGCAGACTTCGAGCTTTCTGATGCAGATGAGCTTACAGCAGAGCCAGTTCTTACAGATGACACAGATATCGATGACCTCCTCGCCGAGTTCGAGCCCAAAGAAGAGTCAACAGAAGAGCTAAAAGATGAAACAACAGACGACATTGATGATCTGTTGTCTGAGTTCGGCACTTCTGATATCGCGAGTCCGGATGATAGCAGTACTGATTTCCCTGATGAGATAAGCCTTCTTGATGAAGAACTGTCAGAGTTAGCAGAAGATAGTACCGCTCTTCTTGATGAGTTTATCGACGATGAAATCAGGCTAGATGACGATCTGGAACCAGAAATTAAAGAAGATAGCACTGAATTACTCGATGAATTGCTTGATGATGTAAGTAGCGAAGATGAGTCGTTTAACCTAGATACTGATAGTACTGAGTTACTTGATGAACTGATTACAGACGAAGAGTTAACAGAGCCTGATTTAGAAGACTTTAGTCTGGATGAAAGCAGTACCGATCTTCTGGATGATTTCATCACTGACGACGATTTTAAAGACGTAGAATCGGATGAGATTCGTTTAGACGAAGATAGTACGGACTTATTGGATGATCTTCTCAATGATGAAGAGCTTACCGACCCTGAGCTAGAAGCAAGTTTGGATGAAAGTGATTCAGCAGACCCTCTGGATGAGCCGATTACTCTGGATGAACCTGAAGGGCAGGATGTTGTTGAGGAAGAAACCCCAGAGGGACAAGATGAGCTGCTAGAGCCTTCTGAACTAAGTGAACTTAGCAAAAGTGACGAAGATATACCGGATGTGTTATTGGACGGCACCAGCCAGTTTGAGCAGTCTGATGATTCAGTAGCAACACCTCTATCCGATGAGTCTCTTGAGCCGATAGCCTCACCGGGAGAGCATGAAGAAGTTATAGAAGACTGGCAGGAACAAGCATACTCAAATGATCAGACAGTAGAGTCAGTTGAAGATGAGTTCGAGTTCAATCCGCAAATTGAGGGTGCAGAATACCTTGACGAGCTTGAGGAGATGGAACAACTCTCTGAAGAGCCAGAGCCAGAGCCAGAGCCAGAGCCAGAGCCAGAGCCAGAGCCAGAGCCAGAGCCAGAGCCAGAGCCAGAGCCAGAGCCAGAGCCAGAGCCAGAGCCAGAGCCAGAGCCAGAGCCAGAGCCAGAGCCAGAGCCAGAGCCAGAGCCAGAGCCAGAGCCAGAGCCAGAGCCAGAGCCAGAGCCAGAGCCAGAGCCAGAGCCAGAGCCAGAGCCAGAGCCAGAGCCAGAGCCAGAGCCAGAGCCAGAGCCAGAGCCAGAGCCAGAGCCAGCTAATGAATTTGGTGTTCCGCAAGATGATGATTGGTTGATAGATGAGCCAGAAGAATCAATGGCTGCGGAACAACCCGCAGAGTTCGATGAAGCTGCTCCTGAAATTAATGAAAACAGTGAAGAAGCGCACGAACCAGTAGAGGATGTACTGGATGGCATTAGCGACGAGGAGCTTGGTGAGTTTGACGAGCAAGCAGCGCTAGATGCATTCGATTTTGATAAGCCAGAACTTGAAACGCCTGACTTAGAAAATGTTCAGTCTGAAGAGCCAGTTGTCGAAGACGCAACTGAGGAAGAATTAGCGCCTCAGGAAGATGAGCTGCTGGAAATCAGCGATGAAGAACTTGGTGAGTTTGACGAGCAAGCAGCGCTAGATGCATTCGATTTTGATGAGCCAGAAGTTGAAACCCCAGATTTAGATGGTGTTCAGTCTGAAGAACCAGTTATCGAAGACGTAGCTGAGGAAGAATTAGCGCCTCAGGAAGATGAGCTGCTGGAAATCAGCGACGAAGAGCTTGGTGAGTTTGACGAGCAGGCCGCTCTGGAGGCGTTTGATTTTGATGAGCCAGAAGTTGAAACACCTGACCTAGATGATGTTCAGCCTGAAGACCCAGTTGTTGAATCAGAATTCGAGCCTCAGCTAGATGAGTTGCTGGAAATCAGCGACGAAGAGCTTGGAGAGTTTGACGAGCAAGCCGCACTAGATGCGTTTGATTTCGATGAACTAGAAGTTGGAACGCCTGACCTGGATGATATTCAGCCTGAAGAGCCAGTTGTTGAATCAGAATTCGAGCCGCAGCTAGATGAGTTGCTGGAAATCAGTGACGAAGAGCTTGGTGAGTTTAACGAGCAAGCAGCGCTGGATGCATTCGATTTTGATGAGCCAGAAGTTGAAACACCTGACCTAGATGATGTTCATCCTGAAAAAACCGTTGTACTGGACGAGTCGGCTAATTTAGCCGAACTTCTGGAAGACGGTGATGAGCAACTGTCAGCCCCAATGGCTGAACAGACACTCGACTCAGAAACCATAGACAGCGCCGGTATGGATATTGGCACTATGCTGGAAATGGGAGAAGATTGGGATGGCTTCAACCTGCCGGATGATAATCTCTCGGCGAGTGATGACATTCCAGAGGATCAGTCAGATGTTTGGGAAAACGAAGCTGAGCAGGCAAGCGCCAGTGACGAAAACTGGGGAGAGCAAGATGATCTCGGTAGCACGCCGGATTCAGATACTCAGTTTATGAGCGTTGAAGAACTAATGGCACAAGTTTCTGAAGGTGATGAGGTTGACCCGGATGAGGAGGAGTTAAACCTCGATGTAGGGCTGAACGAGTTCCCGGATGTAATAGGGGAGATCGAGCAGTTTGATGTTGATACTGACTCTGAAGGAGCTGGTAAGCTTGATCTGGCTAAAATCTATATCGAGATGAATGATGTGGAAGGTGCAATCAAGTTGCTTGAAGAGGCGATTGTCTATGGCGAGGATGAGACTCGAAAAGAGGCAAAAGATCCGATAGACAAATTGACTCAAGGCTAACCACTATATTTGGATATACACTTAACAAAGAGCGGCTTTTTAGTCGCTCTTTTTTCTTATATACTCTGCGACCTTCACATTCAGCGGCATTTATTTTTCAGGAAAACAGATATGCGGATAGCGCTAGGCATTGAATACGATGGTACCAAATATTCGGGTTGGCAAAGGCAGAGCCATGCCAATAGTGTTCAGGGTGAGCTGGAGAAAGCGTTATCCATCGTTGCTAATAAGCGTGTAGAAGTTCAGTGTGCCGGTCGAACGGACGCTGGCGTGCATGGTACCGGACAGGTAGTTCACTTTGATACTGACGTGATTAGAAAGCCTGTAGCCTGGACAATGGGTGTGAATGCCAATATGCCTAGGGATATCGCTGTTCGCTGGGCAAAAGAGGTGCCAGAGGAGTTTCATGCCCGATTTTCTGCCACAGCTCGTCGGTACCGATACATTATTTATAATCACTCTTTAAGGCCGGGTATTCTTCACTCTGGTATCAGCCACTACCATAATCCGCTGGATGCAGAAAAAATGCATGAAGCGGGGCAGTATCTGCTTGGCGAAAATGACTTTACTTCATTTCGTGCGGCTTATTGTCAGTCCCGTAGTCCGTGGCGAAATGCAATGCACCTTAATGTCACAAGACATGGGAACTATATTGTTGTCGATATTAAGGCAAATGCTTTCGTGCATCATATGGTGAGAAATATAGTGGGTAGCCTGATAGTCGTAGGGCAGGGCGATCAGAAACCAGAGTGGATTGAGTGGTTACTTGCGCAAAAAGACCGCTCGCTTGCAGGAGCTACCGCCAAAGCGGAAGGTTTATATCTGGTTGATGTTGATTACCCCGAAGAGTTTGCTTTACCGAGAATGCCGATTGGCCCACTATTTTTGAAATGATAATTTGAACTTATAGTCGTTAAAGATCTCAAAACCTTGAACAATATACATAAATTTTTACGGACTTTAGTATAAGTTCTAGCTGGATGAAATATAGGTACAACCAGTTTTTGATCCACAGTTCGTATAATTTGTGGTTTAATCCATCGGCTAAAACTGAATAACATTTCCTACGCGGATTGCGGAGGAAGAATAGAAAAAGGTCTTCCATGAGCTGGCTTGAAAAAATTTTAACAAAAAGCAGTATTGTAAGTTCTCGCAAAGCGTCGATCCCTGAAGGGGTTTGGACGAAGTGTACTTCTTGCGAGCAGGTGCTATATCACGCTGAACTAGAGCGTAATCTGGAAGTATGTCCTAAGTGTGGACACCATATGCGAATGAAAGCTCGCCGTCGTCTGGAAGCTTTCCTTGATGAAAACAATCGTGTGGAACTAGCGAATGACCTGGAACCACAAGATAAACTGAAGTTTAAAGACTCAAAGCGTTACAAAGAACGTATTGCGACAGCGCAGAAGAACAGCGGTGAAAAAGACGCTCTTGTTGTGATGCAGGGTGAACTGATGGGTATGCCAATTGTGGCGTGTGCGTTTGAGTTCTCCTTTATGGGTGGTTCTATGGGTTCTGTTGTTGGTGCTCGCTTTGTAAAAGCAGTTGAAGCAGCAATGGAAAACAACTGTGGTCTGGTTTGTTTCTCTGCAAGTGGCGGTGCACGTATGCAGGAAGCATTAATGTCTCTGATGCAGATGGCAAAAACCAGTGCAGCACTAGAGCGCCTTTCTGAAAAAGGACTACCTTTTGTTTCTGTAATGACAGACCCAACAATGGGTGGCGTTTCAGCAAGTCTGGCGATGCTAGGTGATATCAATATCGGTGAACCTAATGCACTGATTGGCTTTGCTGGTCGTCGTGTTATTGAACAGACAGTACGTGAAGACCTGCCAGAAGGCTTCCAGCGCAGTGAGTTCCTGCTTGAACATGGTGCTATCGACATGATTGTTGATCGCAGGGAGATGCGCCAGCGTGTTGCTAGCCTTGTTGCGAAGATGACAAATCAGCCATCTCCACTTGTTGTATCGGTTGACTCTGCACCACCAGCGGAAGAAAAATCTGCTGAGTCTGAAGCAGAATCAGGGGATGGTTATAAAGTACCAGTCGCACCCGACCAGGAAAAAGAGTAAAGTATTCATTAACAACCAATTCAATACAGTTTTGAGTTAATGAGTAAACACAATATTCCACAAGCCACATCGTCACTACCGATGTGGCTTGATTATTTAGAAAATATCCACACTAGTGCAATTGACCTCGGCTTAGATCGTGTAGAGGTAGTTGCTGATAAAGCCAATCTAAGAAAGCCCGCTCAAACTATCATTACCGTTGCTGGTACCAATGGCAAAGGTTCTACCTGCAGCATTATGGAAGCTATCCTGCTAGATGCCGGATACAAAGTTGGTGTCTACAGTTCGCCCCACTTGATTCGTTACAATGAAAGGGTTCGTATCGACGGTCAGGTTCTGCCTGATCAACGCCACTCACAAGCTTTTGCGTTTGTTGAAGAGCAGCGTGGTGAAACTAGCCTTAGCTTTTTCGAGTTCGGTACACTGGCTGCGTTAAAGCTATTTCAGGAAGAATCCGTTGATGTTGTCTTACTTGAAGTCGGTCTTGGTGGGCGCCTGGACGCAACCAATATCGTTCATCACGACGTTTCCATCATTACCAGTTTGGCTGTTGACCATGTGGACTGGCTTGGTGATGACATAGAAGTCATCGGTTACGAAAAAGCGGGAATATTCCGCTCAGACAAACCTGCGATATGTGGTCAACCTGAGGCTCCTGCGTCCGTAGCGGCTCATGCTGATGATATCGGAGCTAAGCTGTATCAGGTAGGTTATCAGTTCCAGTATCAAGAGCATATTGAATCCTGGGATTGGTACTGTGGTGCCTTTGATATGAAGAACCTTCCTAAGCCGTCTTTGCCATTACCTAATCGCAGCAACAGCATTAACAGCGCTGGGTGTTTCTGGACTGGAAATTACCGATGTTAATGTGGTTAACGGCTTAAAGAACGCCAAACTGGCAGGAAGAATGCAAAAGGTCTCTGGCTCTCCGGTAACGATTCTTGATGTGGCCCACAACCCTCACTCCGCTGGGTATCTGGCAGAGCAACTTCAAAAGCAATACCCTAATAAAGGATCCATTGTGTATTGGGGATGCTAAAAGATAAAGATATTGAAGCGACAATATCAGTTTTAAAAGAGGTGGTCAGTTTCTGGTATCTGGGTTCACTCGAGGGGCCAAGGGCAGCCACGGCAGATGAGTTAAAACAGTACACACCGTCAGACGCACAAGTATTTGGTTCGCCAACATTCGCTTACAAAGAAGCGCTTATAACAGCAGCAAAAGACGACATTATTATTGTTGCTGGCTCTTTCTACACTGTGGCGGAAATTTTGGTTTACCTTCAGTTACAAAGGAGTTCCGGTGGCAAGTAAATTCCAAAGTCGATTAGTTGGGACCATCATTTTGGTAGCGATAGGTGTTATCGTGCTGCCTGACGTATTAGATGGTCAAAAGCTTCACTACAAGAAGAGTTCGCTGCTATTCCCATAAAACCTGAAATTGATAACGGTAGTGAAACCTTTGAAGTGCTTGAGCCAATTGAAGTGGAAACGGAGCTACCAGAAGCCCCGGTGTTAGCTGAGGTGACTATCGGAGAAGAACAGTCTGAATCAGACACTGTTGTAGTCACTGAGAAACCAGTGCCTGGTAAGAATGAATACCAGGATAGCGCCTGGATTATCCAGCTTATGGCGTTAAAAAATGCAAAAAACGCGGAAACTCTGGTAGAGGATCTTACAGAAGCGTGGTTTTAGAGCATTCACAAAAAATGAGAATGGTTTTACGCGAGTTATTGTTGGGCCTGATGTATCTAAGGTAAAACTTGAGAGACAGATAAAAGAGCTGCAAAAAATTACTGGCTCGAAAGGTCAATTGCAAAAATTTAAACCACTAAATCCTTAAGAAAACGTTTGCGTCGCGCGATTTTCTGTTAAAATGCGCGCCAACTTTAAGATGTACTAAAAAATGAATTGGATAGATTTCGTCATATTAGGGGTGATAGGGCTCTCTGCTCTTATCAGTTTGATTCGCGGTTTTGTGAAAGAAGCTTTGTCTCTGGTTATCTGGGCAAGTGCTATATTTATCTCAAATCAGTATTACGAGAAGTTAGCAGTATATTTCACAAAAATTGAAGATGATTTATTCCGTAAAGGTGCGGCAGTACTGGTTCTTATCATATCTACATTAATTGTAGGTGCATTATTGAACTATGTTATTTCGCAGCTGGTCCAGAAAACCGGACTGTCCGGCACTGACCGGATACTGGGAATTGTCTTTGGCGCACTCAGAGGTGTTCTGATTGTTGCAGCGGCGCTCTTCTTTGTTGACGTGTTTACCACTATTCCGGGTGCAGACTGGTGGCGGGAGTCCGTTTTGATTCCTGAGTTCAGCAGAATAATTGAACCGTTTTTCGAACACTTAAAGGAAACATCAAGCTTTTTAACTAACACTATCTAACGGATAGTGTAAGCGTTCTTAGAATCGAGGATTTAGACATGTGTGGTATTGTTGGAATCGTGGGCACATCGCCGGTGAACCAGTCAATTTATGATGCGTTGACTGTTTTACAGCACCGTGGCCAAGATGCCGCGGGTATTGTTACCATAGATAGCAATCGTTTTCGTCTTAGAAAGGCGAATGGTCTTGTAAAAGATGTATTTGAAGCAAAACACATGCAGCGCCTGCAAGGTACAGTAGGTATCGGTCACGTTAGATACCCAACCGCTGGCAGTTCAAGTGCCTCGGAAGCGCAGCCGTTTTATGTAAACTCTCCGTTCGGTATTACTCTGGCGCACAACGGCAACTTAACTAATGCTGCTGAGATCAGAGAGAAGCTATTTGAGAAAGATCGTCGCCATGTGAACACCACGTCAGACTCTGAAGTTCTGCTAAACGTGCTGGCTCACGAGATTGACACGGTAAAAGGCAATGTGACTTCTGAAGACGTGTTCAGAGCGGTTACAAACGTACACAGAACCGTACGTGGTGCATATGCAGTGGCTGCAATGATTATCGGTCACGGCATGATCGCTTTTCGTGACCCTCACGGCATCCGTCCGTTATGTCTGGGTAAACGTCAGATTAACGGTAAGTTCGAGTACATGGTTGCTTCTGAATCCGTTGCTCTGGACGCGGTTGGCTTTGATTTTGTCCGTGATGTCGCGCCGGGTGAAGCGGTTTACGCAACGTTCGAAGGCGAACTGTTTACACAGCAGTGTGCTGATAATCCTCAGCTTAATCCATGTATCTTTGAATACGTATACTTCGCACGTCCAGACTCATTTATCGACAAGATCTCTGTTTACAGTGCTCGTGTTGAGATGGGCAAAAAGCTTGGTGATAAGATTCAAAACGAATGGGCTAACCTTGATATTGATGTGGTTATCCCTATTCCGGAAACTTCGAACGACATCGCCCTGCAAATTGCACAGAAACTTGATTTGCCATACCGTCAGGGTTTTGTGAAAAACCGCTATGTTGGCCGTACCTTTATCATGCCAGGGCAGCAATTGCGTAAGAAGTCAGTTCGACGCAAGCTAAATGCGATTCGCTCTGAGTTTAAAGGCAAAAATGTTCTTCTGGTTGATGATTCAATCGTACGTGGTACGACATCAGAGCAGATCATTGAAATGGCTCGTGATGCAGGTGCTAAGAAGGTATACATGGTATCGGCAGCGCCTGAGATTCGCTTCCCTAATGTATACGGTATAGACATGCCAACAGCCAACGAGCTGATTGCTCATGGTCGTGATGCTGACGAGATTGCCAAGCTTATTGGCGCTGATGCACTTATCTTCCAAAGCCTGGAAGATCTTGTAGCTGCTGTCGGTGAAGGGAACAAAGATATTACTCAGTTTGAAACGTCTGTATTCAATGGGGAATATGTAACAGGCGATATTGATCAAACATACCTCGATTTCCTCGATAAGCTTCGTAACGATGATGCGAAACTTCAAAAGGATATCCAGGCGGATCTGGCTAGCCTGGAGTTATACAACGAGGGTGCGTAAGGTCATCAGGCCATCGCAGCTTTCGAAGAAGTTAAAAAAGGCTTGGTTGATGTTCAACCAAGCCTTTTACGTATCTAATAGGCGAAAACCTGGGACGGCTATTTTTGTTCGTGATAATGGGTGACAAAGTCAATCAGCAAGCGAACCTTTTCTGGTTGATGGTCTTTGTGGTTGTACACCATATAAATATCACGAGGGTTGGCGCTCCAGTCTTCAAGGACACGGACCAGAGTCCCATGATCAAAGTATTCCTGGAGCATAATATCGGGCATTAATGTTACACCTAACCCGCTTGCCGCAGAACGCCTTACAACGTTGAGCTGATTCGCTTCAAAGCGGCCTTTGTCGGTATTGATGACGGTTTCACCATTAGAGTTTGTCAGGTGCCACTTTAGCAGTGGGTCACCTTTCAAAAGCGCATGGCGTGAGAGGTCTTCTGCGTGGTTAAGAGGGGCTGTTGACTGGCTCAGGTATTCTGGGCTAGCAACGAGAATGTCTTTCACTTCATTAATCTTACGGGCAATAAGGCTTGAGTCACGCTGGGGGCCCACGCGGAACATCACATCCCATTCGGTCGGGTCAATCTCTTCTGCCTGATTGCTCATATACAGTTCAATATTGATCTCAGGGTACTCCGCCATAAACCTGGTTAGCATTGGCAGGATTAAGCGCTTGGTAAGGTTAGATGGAGAACAGACCTTGACCTTTCCTGCGGCACCCTTACAGTCATCTGCAATTTCTTCTGACGTTGACGTTAGCCTTTTTAGAAGAGGGGAGCATTCCTGATAAAAACGCTCACCGGCTTCAGTAAGAGTCAGTTTTCTTGCATGTCGGTTCAGGAGCCTGAGATCCAGAGAGTCTTCAAGAGCCTGAATTCGCCTGGTAATGGTTGCCACTGGAATTAACGTTTTTCTTGATGTCGCTGTGTAGCTTCCATTTTCGACAACGAGTCGGAAAAGGTTTAAATCGTCAAATTTCATTAAAGTTCTTACACCATCTTTTTAAGTCCAGACAATTTACCGCTAACTCTTAATGAGTAGTTTGCTCAATATCAAAATGTGGCTCGGTTTCACAGGTTTACGTATTGACAGGTTAGAAAGCAGAAATCCATATGTTGTATATTTCGTGTTTCAAGGCTACTTTTTATAGGGGGAGTTGGGAAAGGTACATAAACGCAGTCTTGCTAATTCTGGTTTAATGAGGTTTCAATTATGAGTAGCTACGCAGGCTCTTCAGTTGCATCCAAGGATGTTTGTATTGATAAGCCTAACATTTTACTGGTCGATGATGATCCGGTTTTCCGTCGCTTCATAAAGGTGCTGCTTGAAAAAAGTAACTATGAAGTAACCGAAGCCGAACATGGGCTAGATGCTCTTAAGGAATTAAACGTTCGGGTTCCTGACCTTATTGTTTGTGATATCGCTATGCCGATTCTTAATGGTATCGAGTTTGCTGAAGAGGTGAGTTGGGAATATCCCGACACGCCAATGATAGTGGTGTCAGCAACGGAAGACATGAGCGATGTCGCAAAGGCGCTGCGTTTTGGTATCAAAGATTTCCTGACCAAGCCAATTACTTCTCCTCAACATCTTATTTCTGCTATTTCAAATGTTCTGGAAGAAGAAACGGATACCTCTTTAGCGCCTAAAGACTTTTCCAGCCAGTGGTTCCGCCTTGGAGATAAAGGAGAAATCCCTGCTGACAAAGAGCTTCACTGGCATTTGGAGTACCTCAAAAATAATCCGAGTGCGGCAAGGGATCTGTTAACTGCACTATTGCCAGATCGAGACGCCCGTCAGGGGAACTGGGTGTGCAGCTACAATCTATTGCAATCTTCAGAATCACTACCTTTAGTGTTTGATTATGCCTGGTTAATGGATGGGCAGTTTGCCTTTTATATTATTGATTCTGCATCCGACCATGGAAATGGAGTTGCTACGTCACTACTTGTTAGGGCTCTATTCAATGATAGTCTGCGCCGACAAACCATGAGGGTAGACAAGCTCAAAGAGTTCGTTGAAAACGTTGAAAAGGGAATTGAGTGTCTGGACAGCGTTTCATCCGTGAATGCTTTAGTAGGTATTGTTGATATGACAGATAGCACGGTAAGGATTTTACCTGCGGGTCTGGATGCGATTTGGAGTGAAGGTAAGCAGAATGTGCACGTAAAGGCAGGCAAACGTCTGGGTGAAGGTTTGGCAAACGTTGCGACAATAGAAGAGCTGAATATCACCAGCGGTGGCAAACTTAATCTTGCCAATCTGGGCGTCAGTCATTTTTCGTTGGATATTCGGCCAACATGAGTTGGTAAAAATTTGTCTTCAAGCAAAGTTTTACCATTTTATTAATAATTTGAACGTTTGCTTTTGTTAAGCTGGTTGCTCATTAAAACGAAAGACACTAACATAGCAGGGTTGTGCCCACTCTATTGAGTATAGAGTGGGCGTTTACTTTTATGCGCAGGATGAAAGTTCTACTTTCTGAGGCTTTGACGCTAAGAATCCACGCTTGTAATGCCAGAATAAAAACAATCAAAACTCAGGGACACAAGCCAACAACTGAATCTAAGAATCATGACTACACAAACAATTTCTTTAATTAAATCAAGCATCAAATCAATTCAAGACTACCCGAAACCAGGCATTTTGTTCCGTGATGTGACAAGCCTGATGGAAGACTCAAAAGCTTACCAGGCAACCATTCAGCTGCTGGTTGAAAAATACAAAGACATGGGCTTTACCAAGGTTGTTGGTACAGAGGCTCGTGGTTTCTTGTTTGGTGCTCCTCTTGCACTTGAGCTTGGTTTAGGTTTTGTTCCTGTTCGTAAACCAGGAAAGCTACCACGTGAAACGGTTGCAGAGTCTTACGAACTTGAGTACGGCATGGACACTCTTGAGATTCATGTAGATGCTATCCAGCCTGGCGACAAAGTACTTGTAGTAGATGACCTGCTGGCAACCGGCGGTACTATTGAAGCAACGACTAAGCTTATCCGTGGTTTGGGTGGTGTAGTAGAGCACGCCGCGTTTGTTATCAATCTGCCTGAGATTGGCGGTGACAAACGTCTGGAAGGTTTGGGCCTGGAAGTTTACAGTATCTGTGAATTTGAAGGTCACTAAAGGAAATTAATGAGTTATCTAGCATTAGCGCGTAAGTGGCGTCCTTCCCAGTTTGATCAAGTAGTAGGGCAGGCACATGTCCTAACTGCTTTAGAGAACGCCCTTAATCAAAACAAGTTACACCATGCCTATCTGTTTAGTGGCACCCGAGGAGTTGGTAAAACCACCATCGGAAGATTGCTGGCAAAAGGGCTCAACTGTGAAACAGGTATTACATCGACACCTTGCGGACAGTGCTCCACGTGTCGTGAAATCGATGAAGGCAGATTTGTTGACCTGCTAGAGATTGATGCCGCTTCCCGAACAAAAGTTGAAGATACCCGCGAACTGCTGGATAACGTTCAATACAAGCCTGCCCGTGGCAGGTTTAAAGTTTATCTTATTGACGAGGTGCATATGCTCTCTCGTCATAGCTTTAACGCACTCCTTAAAACGCTTGAAGAGCCACCGGAGTACGTAAAATTCCTCCTGGCAACAACCGATCCACAAAAGCTTCCGGTAACGATTCTTTCCCGTTGTTTGCAGTTCCATCTGAAGCCAATCAGTGCTGATGATATCCACGAACAGCTCGATTTTATTCTTAAAAAAGAAAACGTTTCCGCTGAGCCGCGCGCACTTGGCATGCTGTCTCATGCCGCCGATGGAAGTATGCGCGATGCACTAAGTTTAACCGACCAAGCGATAGCTTTGGGTAATGGTGATGTCTCGGTAGCTACCGTATCCACCATGTTGGGTAGTTTAGATACGGATCAAGCCATTCATCTTCTGGAAGCTATAAGCACTAAACAGGTTCAGACAGCGATGTCTGCACTAAATGAGTTTTCTAACAACGGTGTTGATTGGGAAGGGTTGCTTAAAGAGCTTGCTACTCAACTGCACCGGGTTGCTATGTATCAGGCACTACCGGGCTCATTGGATAAGTCACGACCTGATGCGGAAAAGATAGAGTTACTGAGTGGCCACTTAAGCCCACAAGATGTCCAGTTGTGTTATCAAATTGCGACTAAAGGGCGCGAAGAGCTGGCTCTGGCTCCGACGGAAAGAATTGGCCTGGAAATGGTTGTGCTTCGAATGATGGCTTTCCGACCTGCGGTGACCTCCGGTGCAACCAAATTTATAAATACATCTGCGCAGCAAGAGCCAGATACAGAACAAGCTATACCGGTAAAACCAACTCCTGAGCAGCCTGAAACACTACATAAGCCAGCGGTCGAAGCTGCGCCTGCTCAGCCAAATAAGGCTCCGGTGGATGTAAAACCGGCGGCAGAGATAATTCAACCTGTTCAGGCTCCTACTCAGCATCCAAAGGCACCTGTCGTTGAGGTTTCTGGTCCAAGTTATGACGATCTTCCTACTTATGATGAAGAAGACTATCAGCCAGTTCCGGAACAGTATCAGGATGTGCCCGCGCAGAGTGCTCTGGTATCGCAGCCAGCACAAGGTCAGTCGTCGCCAGTTCATCAACAACAGGCCAGTCAGCAGCAAGTCAATCAGCAACAAGTTCCATCAGAAGCCACCAGGCCTTCCTCAGTAGGTGGATTGCGACATCAGTTGCGTTCGCGCAGGGCGTCTTCAGGTCAGGCAGGTACAAGCACAGGTCGACCTGAAAAAAGTCTAAAGCGGCATCTCCGTCGTCAGTTCTTGAGCGGGTAGCTCAAAAGCATGGTACGTCTGGGGCTATGCCGCAAAATCCGATAACAGAGGTTCAACCAAAGGCTGATAATGAGCCTTATCAATGGAAGCCAACACAACCGACAGTTACTGAGCAAAAACAAGAACTGACACCGACAGAGATAAAGCAAGCGCTTGAGCATACTAAGACACCGGAAATGGTGGAGAAGCTGGTAAAAGAGTCGGTAGAAGCGGACAAGTGGTCTGCACTGATTCAACGCTTAAATACGGCAAAGCTTGTTGAGCAGTTAGCGCTAAACTCGGCGTTTAGTAAGCAGGGCAATACAATAGCTCTATCTTTAAGAGCCCAACAAGCCCACCTGAACACAGATAAGGCTCAGAGTGAGTTGTTGGAAGCACTTAACCAGGCTTTAGGTGAAGAGTGTACACTTACTATTGAGGTTGGTACTCAAGGGAAGACACCGCTGGAGATCCGCGAGGAGCTTTATCAGGGCAAACTTCAGTCAGCGCACCAGAGCCTGGCTCAAGATCCTAACGTGGAATTTATTGTAAAACGTTTCGCGGCCGAGCTGGACAGCGATAGCGTGCGCCCAATTTAGCAATTGAATAGAATACCGGGGTTGAAGAAGTGCTTTTCAGTCCACATATTTCAGGGATAGCGACCCTATAACGAACATCGCAAGAGTTAGGTCATTTACTAATCATGTACTGACCTGCGCAGTATTAACCATTTATTGAAACAAACAGAGAGATTACACATGTTTGGTGGCAAAGGCGGAATGGGCAACCTGATGAAGCAGGCCCAGCAGATGCAAGAGCGTATGCAAAAGCTTCAGGAAGAAATCGCAAATATGGAGATAACTGGTGAATCAGGCGCTGGTCTGGTTAAAGTTACTATCACAGGTAGCCACAGTGTACGTCGTGTTGATATCGATGAAAGCCTGATGGAAGATGACAAAGAGATGCTGGAAGATCTGATCGCAGCAGCGTTCAACGATGCTGCTCGTCGTGTTGAAGAAACTCAGAAAGAGAAAATGGCTTCTGTAACTGGCGGTATGCAACTACCACCAGGTATGAAGATGCCTTTCTAAGCAAGACTAAAAATTTATGCGTACCAGCCATATGCTGGAACAATTGATGGAGGCTTTACGTTGTCTGCCTGGGGTTGGCCCCAAGTCGGCTCAGCGTATGGCCTTTCATTTGTTGCAGCGAGACCGAAAAGGTGGTCTGCAGCTAGCGGATGCTCTGACAAAGGCAATGACGGAGATCGGTCATTGTGAAGAGTGCAGAACGTTCACTGAAGAAGAAGTCTGCCATATCTGTAACAACCCTAAGCGCCAGGAAAACGGCATGCTTTGTGTGGTAGAAAGCCCAGCGGATATCGCTGCGGTAGAAGCTACGGGGCAGTACTCTGGCCGTTATTTCGTGCTGATGGGGCACTTATCTCCGCTTGATGGAATTGGCCCTAGTGATATCGGGCTAGACAAGCTGGACTTCCGGCTAGAGCGAGGCGATATTAAAGAAGTGATTCTGGCAACCAACCCAACCGTTGAGGGTGAAGCAACAGCACATTACATTGCTGAGCTTTGCCATGCTCATAACGTTTCTGCCAGTCGAATTGCTCACGGGGTTCCCGTTGGTGGCGAACTCGAACTGGTTGATGGAACGACCTTGTCGCACTCCCTGCTAGGGCGACAAAAACTGTAAATAAAAAAAGCGCCACGCAGGCGCTTTTTTGTGTTAGTTAATGATTGTGTCAGTTACTAGCTATTTCTCAGTCATCGCACGAGCGACGGCTTCAGCTACTTTGATGCCATCAATACCCGCCGACAGAATACCACCTGCATAGCCAGCACCCTCACCAGCTGGATACAAACCTGGGGTACTGATACTCTGACAATCTTTACCTCGCTTGATACAGATAGGAGAAGAAGTACGAGTTTCAACGCCCGTCAACATACCATCTGGTTTAGAGAACCCTTTGATTTTCTTCTCGAAAGCAGGAATCGCTTCACGGATTGCTTCAGTGACATAATCTGGTACCACATTACTCAGATCGGCAAGTGTTATACCTGGTGTATAAGATGGTTGAACTTCGCCAAGTTCTTTACTTGACTTCCCTGCCAGAAAGTCACCAATAAGCTGAGCTGGCGCATGGTAGTTTTCACCACCTTCTTTAAATGCCAACGATTCTAACTTACGTTGAAATTCAATCCCTGCTAATGGATGGCCTGGGTAGTCCTCCTCTGGAGATATCCCGACCACAATGGCGCTGTTGGCATTACGTTCGTGTCGAGAGTATTGGCTCATGCCGTTGGTCACCACACGTCCCTCTTCTGAAGTAGCCGCTACCACGGTTCCTCCTGGGCACATACAGAAGCTATAAACACTGCGGCCATTTTTACAGTGATGAACCAATTTGTAGTCAGCCGCGCCTAGTAAAGGGTGCCCGGCATTGTCACCAAAGCGACAACGGTCGATAGCGCTCTGCTCATGCTCAATACGGAAGCCAACTGAAAACGGCTTTGCTTCCATATAGATACCCTGGTCATAAAGTGTTTCGAAAGTATCACGTGCACTATGGCCAACCGCCAGGATCACATGTTGGCTTTTCAGGTACTCACCATTTGCTAGATGTACCCCTTTCACCTGGTTATCGACAAGATCGAGTTTATCCACACGGGCACTGAAACGTATTTCACCACCAAGTTCGATGATTTTTGCGCGCATCTTTTCAATCATACCGACCAGCTTGAAGGTGCCAATATGAGGCTTACTGACATATTGGATTTCTTCTGGCGCACCTGCTTCAACAAACTCGTTGATCACTTTACGACCATAATGGTTAGGATCTTTGATCTGAGTATATAGCTTGCCGTCTGAGAAGGTTCCTGCGCCACCTTCACCAAACTGCACATTTGACTCAGGATTTAACGGCTGTTTACGCCAGAAGCCAAAAGTATCTTTTGTACGCTCACGTACAGCTTTACCACGCTCAAGCACAATCGGTTTAAAGCCCATCTGAGCCAAAATAAGCGCTGAGAACAGTCCGCTTGGACCAAAGCCGATCACAACTGGTCGTTCTTCTAAATCTTCTGGTGCCTGCGCAACAAACTTATAGCTCATGTCTGGCGTTTCTTTTACGCGGTGATCGTTAGCAAACTTTTCAAGCAACTGCGCCTGGTTCTCTGCTTCAATATCGAGCGTATAGATGAGCTGAATATTTTTGTTGTTGCGGGCATCATAGCCACGTCTAAACATTGTAAAAGACAACAGTTGCGCTTTTTTAATTTTAAGCTTTTCCAAAATGGCTTTTTCGAGCGCAAGCTCATCGTGATCGAGGGGCAGTTTGATGTCTGTTAAACGTAGCATAGTTAAATTACTCTTTGTATTTGCCGGACGGCCTTTCCGTCAGGGCAGGATAAGATCGAAATACGAAATTATGGGCGGAATTTTACACGAATTCATTCACAAAGAAACTTGTGTTTTGAAGGTTATTCTCTAGAATTACGCCACACTCGATGAATGAAAATATAGCGTTTTAAATGACTTTTGTAGTGACCGAAAACTGCATCAAATGCAAGTACTCAGACTGTGTGGCGGTTTGCCCAGTCGATGCCTTTTTTGAAGGCCCTAACTTTTTAGCAATCGATCCAGATATTTGCATCGATTGCTCATTATGTGCACCAGAATGTGCAGCTGCGGCTATTTATCAGGATACAGAAGTTCCTGCCGACCAGATTGAGTTTATCGAGCTTAACGCAGAGCTGTGTAAGATCTGGCCAAATATTACAGAGGTTATACCACCACCTGAAGATGCAGATGAGTGGAATGGCGTGGAAAACAAACGTCCGTTGTTGGAAAGGTAATAGATGCAATCTCAGGCTGATGACAAACCTTAATACCGTCATTCCGCTAGCCACGCGAACCTAAACAAATCAAAATCTTAGATCCCTGCCTCCGCAGGGATGACGAACTTTTTCAATAAACTCATCTATCCCTTTGCATTTTTATTAAGCTACCATTCTTTAAACTACAAAGGGGAGGGGAGTTAAATAACTTGGGCTAGCCTTTAAATCCTTTACCTACGACATATACCTCTCGAGAGCGTGGGCGCGAAGCGGCAGGTTTGCGAATAATGACCTTGTTAAAGGACGTTCGTACATCTTTAACATACTCGTCGTACCCAACCCCCTGGAATACCTTGGCACAGAAGTTACCGCCCGGTTTTAGCACATTACGCGCCATATCGAGAGCCAGCTCAACAAGATACATAGAGCTGTATTGGTCGGTGGTTTTTACTCCGCTCATGTTGGGTGCCATATCCGAGATCACCACATCAACCCCCTGGCCATCAATGGTTTGCAAGATACGTTCATAGACAGCTTCATCAGTAAAATCACCCTGAATAAAGGTGACACCCACCATGCCGTCCATATGCAAAATATCAGAGGCGATCACTTTACCATTATCCCCAACGATTGGAGCGACAATCTGCGACCAACCACCTGGCGCCGAACCAAGGTCCATAGCGATGTCTCCCGGCTTGATAAGTTGATCTTTCTCATTAATCTCAATCAGTTTGTAGCTTGCTCTAGATCGATAACCATCAACTTGCGCTTTTTTTACATAAGGATCGTTTACGTGTTCATCGAGCCATTTTTTGCTGGTTTTTGAGCGTGCCATAGATTGTTCGCCATGTTGGTAAAGTATAGGGAGCGCTATTGTAATCATGTCCGGTTGTTTTGCAAATATCCCCTGACTTTCAGTAGTGACATTTTACCAAACAAAAGAGTACAATCGCCGCGACGATTTGGTAAGGCACAACATATGAAACAGGGCCATTTATGAAACTGGATAATGCAAAGAAACTGCATCAAAAAAAATACCGTGAGAAATTTGGTCACTATTTAGTTGAAGGGGAGCACCTGATCCTCGAACTGGATAAAGCAGCACTGTCTCAGCCTTATCTAAAAAACACTCTCTTATATGTGACGGAAGAGTATCAAGATTGGGCACAGCAGCTCAATCACCCTTACACGATCACCACTATTAGTAAAAAACAGATGGCTGGGCTGAGTGATACCAAAACACCACAAGGTATCATCGCCTGTGTCCCTTTACCTACTCAGACAGAGAGAGCACCTTTGCAAGAAGGTGAGCGCTGTATCTACTTACATGAAGTGCAAGACCCCGGCAACCTAGGCACTATTTTGCGTAGCCTGGCGTGGTTTGGTCACTTTCGTTTGTTATTAAGTGACAACAGTGTCGACCCTTACAATCCAAAAGTAGTGCGCTCAAGTATGGGAGCTATTTTTCATATGCCTATTGAGCAAGGCGTTGAGCTATCTGAGTTAAATCAACGCTTTAAGCGTTTTGCCTATCTTGATATGCAGGGTGATAAGGTGAACTCGCCTCAGTTTTCTGACTATGATTGCTACCTATTTGGAAACGAAGCTCGAGGTGTGCCTAAGCAATCCTTAGCAGATTGTAATGCGCAGCCTTTTACTATCACAGGTAGCGGCAAGATTGATTCATTGAACCTGGCGAGCGCTGTCAATATATGCGCTTATCAGTTGTCGATATAAAAAGTTTCCTAAAAAGGAGGCTGAGTTTGTTGGCCAAGTCCGTCATCCCTGCGGAGGCAGGGATCTAAGGTTTGTCAATAAAATCAAAAAATTGGTTCAATAATGCAGCCGCTCAATACTATCACTAACCCTCGTCACGACTGATTTCCAGATACTCGCGATCGGGATGATTTAGGATGTGGTCCTCCCAATTTACGACATCAATCTCATAAACCACTTTATTACGCACGCTTTCGCCTGCAGCATGCATCGCGGATTTAGAGCCTGTGATTAGTGGATGCCATTCTGGGAGTTGCTGGCCTTCAGCAAGCAGACGATATGCGCAGGTGTCTGGTAGCCAGTGGAACTCGGGGATCTTATCTCGGCTGAGCTTCAGACACTCTTCGCCTGACTCAAAACGGTTAGGGTAGTCTTTACAGCTACAGGTTTTGCTGTTTAGCCAGCTACACGCGACATTGGTGTAATATACCTCGTCGGTATCTTCGTCCATTAATTTGTGCAGGCAGCATTTACCACAACCGTCACACAGAGATTCCCACTCGGTTTCAGTCATCTCTTCTAAAGGTTTTTCTTGCCAGAATGCTTGGTTCATTATTACTGCCTAACTATGGTGAAGATGGGCTGAGATTTATACTCTTCTACTGGTTAAAGTTCAAGCCCAATTCTGCTAAGATTGCCGCCCCTCGTTTTTAGGGGGCTTTCGAGTTGTTTTATAGGTTAGTTGAGGTTGTTTATGGATTGTCGTCTGGGTTGTGGTGCATGTTGTATTGCCCCAAGTATTACGTCTAGCTTTCCGCTGCATCCTAACGGGAAAAAGGCAGGTGAGCGCTGCAAACAACTTGATGAAAATAACCTTTGTAAACTATTCGGTAATCCGAAAAGGCCAGACGTCTGCCACAACTTTCAGGCTGCTGAATGGGTTTGTGGAGAAAGCAATAAGCAAGCCTTATCTATTCTAACTGAACTTGAAATTATCACCATTTCAGATTGATCGGTCTGAAGTATTTTTCACGTAATTTGAATACTTCTGTTTTTGTTGATAGTTGCCTGAAATCTAACCCTCTTTTCTAAAAAAACATCTTTTTACACTCATTTGTTAGTGCCTCTTTGTACCATGTGCGCCATGTTTCTTATGTAACCTTGGGTTAATGGATTATGAAAAAATATATGGCGGAACTGGTAGGCACTTTTTGGTTGGTGTTAGGTGGTTGTGGTAGCGCAGTATTGGCCGCAGCTTTTCCTGATGTTGGTATCGGCCTATTGGGTGTCTCGCTGGCATTTGGTTTGACGGTTCTAACCATGGCGTATGCGATTGGACGATGTCTCAGTTGTGGCTATTCTGGGTTGCACCGATTGTAGGTGCAGTTATTGGTGCGGTGATTTACAGAGTTATCGGTGCAGAAGAATAAGCACAACGACTTGAGGGAAGCAGTTTGCCTGCTTCCCTAAAATAGTTAACACTTACTGGCAGGTATTAAACGATAGCCAGTAACAAAGCTCCGATTGTCGCTGCACCTTTAAGGTAACTGCCTGCGGTATAGCTGCTATCATCTTTCTCTTCGATTTTGTCCGGGTGTTCCATACCCAGGGCACCATAAGTAAAAGATTTTACACTCGATTCCTCAGACTTCGCTTCTTTATCGATCTCAGAAAGCGCGGCAAGAAGCGCCTTTCCTTCTTCTGTCAGGACAAGTCCGCTTTTTTCTTGTTGCGCAGCCTTCTCTGTACCTTCTTCCGGGTTTTTTACCGGTTGAGAAGGCGCTTGAGTACTATTCGGTTGCGCTGAAATAGGCTTAGTAGCGCTATTCATTCCTACTGGCGTCATATTCGGCCCCAATGATTTTTGCTTACTACTTACATCAAAAGAGATACCGTTATCTCTTTTGATATCTATTTATCGGATAGAGATGGCAAAACTTTAGTCGCTTTACCCACTTTTCTACGCAATAACACTTGCTAGCTTACAAGCAAAAAACAGACCAGTGCTGGAATTGTGGGGTCATAGATTACAGGTGTTATCCTTTTTTCTTTCCATGATTTTATGAATGGCTTTGATTTTATTATCTTTTTTTACGTATCTGACCGGTGGTGTTAATACGTGTAACTGGTAATCAGGTGAGTCATGAGAAACAGTTTCAACCGGAGTAATAACGGCAATAGAGGTTTCTGGACGAATTCTTTTTATCGAGGCGGCAATTCCTAACCCCTCTTCAGTATGAAATTTACCTGCAATATGTAGAACCTTAGACCCTGATTCTTTATTCAGGTAGAGGGTGATGCTCTCTGCCATCGTTTCATCCCAGGTAACCTGAGCCGCATAGTTATTGATATTGTCTTCAGGTTTTCCGTGATGAAGTGAAGCCATAAACTTCTCTTTATAGGGAGTATCTGATGTATCTATATTGATAGCTACCTGTTCCCGCTTGTTCGCCGGGAGCGTATCAAGCCAGGGTAAGCCTTTTTGACCGATACATCGGACGATAGGTTTAGGTGCGTTTGCTGCAATAACATCAAGCTGTTGTGCTTTGGCGTACTCTATCAGTGGTCGATAGTCGCTCTCATAATTCGGCCATCCATTGGCTTTGGAGATTAGTGTTTGTTCACCGATATTCCCCGCCAGATAGTCATCTAATGTACTCTGCTTATCGCGGCTAAACTGTTCCATTGAAAGCGCCCAGTCTGGAGATTCTTCATGAAGTTGTTGTAATAAACGAGTCTGGAATGAATGAATAGCAGGGTGGGTGTGCCACTCACCAACAAGGACGACATCAAACTGGCTTAGCTCTTCTATTGTCCGGGATTCAGACAAAGGTTGACCATTGCCGTTATAAAGATGGTAATCATAATAGGTTTCCGGTTGTGCCTTGTTGATACCAGAGGGGCTATTGAAGCCAGTACAACCCGCTAATAAGGTGAGTCCTAATATTGAAATTGCCCGCATGGCTTACTCTCTACGGTGGTTAGCGACTCTTTTATACTAGAGCATAAACCGATGCGTGCTCAACTGGGAACTTAGTTACTTTTTTGATATACCCGAATCATAAAGTCGGATTCGCATTGGAAAAGCTCGACTGTCTTTAGTTCTTCACGAAACTCATCTGACGCTTTCCAGGCAAAAGGGGTCATTTGTAGCAAGTCGAACGCGAGTGGTCCTGATAATGACATCTGATAGTTGAGTTTTTCTTCATGAATTAGAGTAAAACCATCCAGATCTTCAGGTGATTCATCATGCAGGCGAACATCATCATAGATACGCTCTCTTAGCTGGTAGAGATGGCGAGCGGCAGGGGTAACGGTGATTACGGTGCCACTATCTTTTAAGCAGCGAGACATCTCTTCAGCTTTGCATGGCGCATAGATGCGTAAGATAGTATCAAGTGATTGATCTGCAAAAGGTAATCGGTGGCTGGATGCCACTGAAAAATGGCAGTTTGCATAGCGCTTAGAAGCATATCTTATGGCAACCTTAGAAATGTCGAGTCCATAGACCTCTGCCTGAGGTTTACTTTCGCTTATATGCAGTTGAACTTTATTTGTGTAGTAGCCTTCGCCGCAGCCAATATCAAGCAGGCTCTTGGCTGTATATTGGTTACAAATCTCTGCGACCCGGTTTGCCAGTGTTTCGTAGTGATGACTGTTTAGGAAATTACGTCTGGCCTGCATCATTTCCTTATTATCACCCGGATTCTTTGAACGTTTCTGGTTCGCAGGCATCAGGTTGACGTAGCCCTCTTTTGCCATATCGAACTGGTGGTTGTTTTCACACTGAAAGTTCGAATTTTTACTGATTAAAGGAGAGTGGCAAAGGGGACATTGATAGTACATATCTGTATTCTGTATTCCGGTGATGTGATTCTTTTTTCTATCGAGGACTATTCTCTCGTTCCCACGCTCTTGCGTGGTAATGCATACCAAAGCAAGCGGCATCAGCAAAAGCTAATGCATTCCGACGCAGGAGCGCCGGAACGAGATCGGGCTAGAGCTATTTTACCGAAATCTCGGTGATAAGTTGATAAGATTCTTCCGGCTGAAGTACCTTGCCTTCTTCAATGCTGTTAGCGTGCAGCGTTGACTCGACACACAGCATGGTTTCATAGCCATTGTCAGCCATATCACCCATGCCCTGAGCACCTTCAGCCCACGGATTCCAGATAACCGCGGAGTTATCTCCGCTATTACGAACTTCAATAGTACGCTCGTTTTTCGGGTCACGGATAGAAATAAGTTCTTCTGGTTGAGTATAAACACGGTCGACAGTATCGGTCAGCTGAAGCTCCGCACCGCCCTGGCAGATTTTACCGTCTTGTAGGCTATCGACATACTCTGCGCCCATACCCGTAGTCACTGTTTCGCGAATGTCTGCTACGTTGAAGTAGGTGTGTAGTGCGCCAGAGAACTTCCACTCTTTGTCGTCGGTATTAGTGACTTCAAGAGTGACCTTCAGCTTTTCAGAAACTTCAACATATAGGCGAGCTTCAAATGAGTTTGGCCATACAGCGCGTGTTTCATCGCTTTCATCAAGACCAAGGCACACAATAACGCCTTCTTCATTTTCTCTGTGTTCTACAACATACCATTCACTGGTACGTGCAAAACCATGAGCTGGTGCAGCCACACGGCCAAACCATGGCCAGCAGACAGGAATGCCACCTCGAATTGCTTTTTCCGGGCTAAAGTCAGCTTTTTCACTTAGCCAGATCACATCTTCCTGATCTGTTGGCTTAAATGAAAGAACGTGAGCGCCATGAAGGGCAACTTCGGCGTAAGCTTTGTCGTGAGCGATGCGAACGATTTTTGCGCCTTCGCGTTCTACGATAGTGACGCAATCAGCTAATGCGTTAACAACAGAGTTGAAATTTTCCATATTTGAACCTTAAGATAAACAAAAAGGCGACACAATGGTCGCCTTTTCTATAGCCTTTCAAAGAAAGTCTAAACTAATGCTTACTTAGAGATGTGAGCGATTAGGTCTAGAACTTTGTTTGAGTAACCGATTTCGTTGTCGTACCAAGATACAACTTTAACGAATTTGTCAGTTAGTGCGATACCAGCAGCTGCATCGAATACAGATGTGCAAGTTTCGCCGATGAAGTCTTGAGAAACTACTGCGTCTTCAGTGTAACCTAGAACGCCAGCCATTTCGCCTTCAGAAGCTTCTTTCATTGCTGCACAGATAGCTTCGTAAGAAGCAGCTTCTTTTAGGTTAACTGTTAGGTCAACAACAGAAACGTTTGCAGTTGGAACGCGGAAAGCCATACCAGTTAGAAGGCCTTTAACTTCTGGAAGTACAACGCCTACAGCTTTAGCAGCACCAGTTGAAGATGGGATGATGTTCTGAGAAGCACCACGACCACCACGCCAGTCTTTAGCAGAAGGACCGTCAACAGTCTTCTGAGTAGCAGTAGTAGCGTGAACTGTAGTCATAAGACCAGACTCGATACCGAACTTGTCGTTAAGTACTTTAGCGATAGGTGCAAGACAGTTAGTAGTACAAGAAGCGTTAGATACGATATCTTGACCAGCGTAAGTGTCGAAGTTTACACCGTTAACGAACATTGGAGTTGCGTCTTTAGAAGGACCAGTAAGAACAACTTTCTTAGCACCAGCAGTGATGTGCTGACGTGCAGTTTCGTCAGTTAGGAAGATACCAGTTGCTTCAGCAACAACGTCAACACCGATTTCGTCCCACTTAAGGTCAGTTGGGTTGCGCTCTGCAGTTACACGTACAGTGTTGCCGTTAACGATTAGGTTACCGTCTTTAACTTCAACAGTACCGTTGAAACGGCCGTGAGTTGAGTCGTACTTAAGCATGTACGCCATGTATTCTACGTCGATAAGGTCGTTGATACCTACAACTTCGATGTCAGCACGCTCTACAGATGCACGAAATACGAAACGGCCGATACGGCCAAAACCGTTAATACCTACTTTGATAGTCATTATAGTTGCTCCACAACTTAATTTTCTGATGAAAGATAAACTGGTAGTAAAATTACAAAACCCAGCAATTGACTGCAACAAATAATCGGTCTTTACTTGTTTAAAGTCAAAAAAATTCAGTACATTTTTTTTACTACTCGTAATAAACGATTGTTTTTTGTTCTTTGTTGGGGGATATGTAATCCAGCTACCTGTTTTTGGCTCTTGTTAAGGAACAAAAACCGAGAATCCAATCCGGCTCAAAGTATGTGCTACAAACCCTTATATATGCAAGCCTTTGTGCCATAATATCTGAATAATAATTGAGAATAGTACGTTAATTTTATATGACCATTAGTAATGAGAAAGTAGTAAAGTCCGATCAGAAGTGGCGAGAGCAGCTTAGTGAAGAAGAGTACAGAGTATGCCGGCAGAGTGGTACGGAAGCGCCATTTACAGGAAAGTTATTGCATAACAAGGAGTCTGGTGAATATCTATGTACCTGTTGTCAAGCGCCGTTATTTCATCATAGTAACAAGTATGATTCTGGTTGTGGGTGGCCAAGCTTTGATGCTCCGATTTCGAAGAATTCCATCCGATATATAGAGGACCGTAGTCACGGCATGATCCGTACGGAAATACGATGCAACGTATGTGATAGCCATCTAGGTCACGTTTTCCCTGATGGGCCGAAGACCACAGGCGAACGCTTCTGCGTCAACTCGGTGTCGTTAATTTTTAACAAAACTGAAAAAGAAGGCCAATAATTGGCCTTCTTTGTATTTTGATTACATATGGGGTTCGTTATTGTAAAGATTGTAAAGATTGTAAAGATTGTAATGATGGAATCATAGAGCTTCTGAATTTTTTCTTTTCTATAGACTCCAGAACGGATTCTGAAATATCCTGCAGGCGTTCGCGTTTCTGCTTATCAAAATTGTACAGTACGTTCAGGTTCCTGTCGGGAGCAACGGGTAAATCAAGCTCTTTCGCAACCATCACCCAGATGTAAGCGTGTTCGTTTCTCTCTAGACTCTGATTTACACTTGCAAGCGACTCTACAACATTGTTGATTAGAGTTTCATCTGTCGGCCCAAAGCTTAGCGCTTTGTGCAATATATTAACGGTTTTCTCTTTGTCCCGGACAATATAATAAGTCGCTAGTGCATACTGAAGTTCCGGAGTATCAAGCTGTTTTGTATTCTCATATTTTAAGAAACGACGTATTGCGCGGGAATCTCCCTGGGTCCACATAAAATAGAGGGCGGTTGGTGAGTCGTAGCTGCCAATCTCTTTAAGTAGCCGTTTCTGGTCGTCATAAGTATGCATTAGCGCGTTAAAACGGCGCTCTTTTTTATCCGCAACTTTGGTTGGTTCAATTTGAGCCACCAGGTCCAGACATTTTTGGTACTCAGAAACCAGATGAAACTCTTTTACCTTGTTTTGGACGATGGGATCATCAAGTACCTTTTTGCGATGCCAAATTAAATCGGTTCTGGCAACGCGGCATTGGCCGTCGTTCATATTGAGTTTGGCACAGTTGAGTTCAGGATATTTTTCGCAGAGTTGTTCTGTATTCAGTCTTGGTTCGAAACACCCTGATAATAGTAGGGTTGACGCAATCAAAGTTGTAAGCTTTATATCTATCATTATTGCCACTTGTGATCGGAGGCTCTATTTTCTTAGCCATATCTTGAATAAAGTGTAATTGCTGGTTACGTTCATGAAAAGAATTAGAACGATATTTAGGTGAAAGAGTGGAAGTAGAACAACTTATTGCGTCAATTACTCCTGAAGCGTATGAAAGACTGCAGTATGCAGTGGAAACCGGGCGCTGGCCCGAAGGAACAGAGCTGACACAGGAGCAGCGAGACTATTGCATGCAGGCAGTAATGCTGTATCAGTCCAAACATAACGACAATGCAGAGCATATGAGTGTTGAAAAGGGTGGAGAAATTAAATTTAAGTCGAAAGCTGAATTGAAAAGGGATTTCTCTCCGGAGCAGGCGGAGATTGCTAGGAATAAGGTTTAGATATGAATTCCCACGCAGGAGCGTGGGAACTAGTCTTATGGACTGCGTGGGAGCTAGATTTATGGAGCAAACAAGCTACGAAGCATTCTATAAACTCATTTCTCCGCGCAGGACTTTTTGCATTTCTGTTTTAATCTCGGTGTAAGAAAGGTCTTTACTCAACAGATAGTGCAACTTGGCAAGTGCAGCCTCGTGAGTCATATCGTATCCACTGATTACCCCTGATTCGGCAAGAGCACACCCGGTTGCATAACCTCCCATATTAACCTTACCCGCAAGGCATTGAGTCAGGTTTACAACGATAACGCCCCTTTTTGAAGCTTCTTTTAGGTGTGCGAGTAATTCTGGATTCTGAGGCGCGTTACCGACACCGAAAGTAAGCAGGATCATTGCGTTGACTGGCTGCCGAAGTGTGTTTCGTATTACCTCATGAGAAATTCCAGGATACATGGTGATCACACCGATAGGTTGTGGTGTTATCTCATGAACCTTGAACTCGCCATCTGGCTTTTTGTCCACTTCAACATTACTGTTTACCTGAATGTTAATACCCGCCTCAAGCAAAGGAGGAAGGTTTGGTGAGGTAAATGCGTTAAAGCCGTCTGCATGGGATTTGGTACTGCGATTTCCGCGCATCAACTGGTTGTTGAAGAACAGTGTCACTTCGTTTATCGGATAGTTAGCTGCAATATGCAGGGCATTTAACAGGTTTGCTTGTCCGTCGGAGCGCAGTTCCGCAAGAGGGATTTGCGAGCCCGTCACAATTACCGGCTTACCCAGATTTTCAAACATAAATGATAGTGCGGCTGCAGTGTAGGCCATGGTATCTGTGCCGTGTAGGATCACAAAACCATCGTACTTGTCATAATTCGCTTTTATATCGTCGGCGATTTGCTGCCAGTCTTTCGGGCTCATATCAGAAGAGTCGATCAATGGGTCATATTCATGAATCGTGTAGTCCGGCATCTCTGGCCTATGAAACTCTGGCATGTTAGCAAGCTGGCTTTCCATAAAGCCTGCAACAGGCACATACCCATTTTCTGACTTTTGCATTCCGATAGTACCGCCGGTGTAGGCGATATAGATGTGTTTTTTAGTGTTTGTCATTGGCGCTTTAACAACGTGAGGGGGATAACTGGCGAGATTATATATAAATTAAAGCGGTAAGCGACGTTGGTACGTGCTTACCGCTTAAGGTTATGACTAATTGATCGTTACGGGTCTTGTAAACCAAGGGGAGCGGCTATCGGTTACGTCAAATAACTCGTACTTTCTGTTTAGAATCTGGCCACCATCACGGGTTATTGGTTGCCAGTTAAACTCCGCTCTGGAGCGGCTAGGTTTTATCGTCAACATGTCCAATGGTAATGATATATAAAATCCTTTGGTGAAGCTGCCTTCACCAAACTCGTCAGCAGACAGATTAGTTATACTCGCATATGCGCCAGTAATCACACCCGAATCAAACTGTTTAGAAAAGTCGAACCTGCCACCTACGTCTTGGCCAAGGAATTTACCCAGGCTAACTTTGAAACGAGTGTTTCTAAGAAGTTCAAATTGAGGCATGTAGTAAACACTAACAAAGCCGGTTTCGCCTCTGCTCAAGACATAAGCGGCGCAACTTGGTGTCGGAACGCCATTCGGACATCCACCATCATACTCAAAATAGTCTTCGTTATAGATGGAGAACCAGTTGTCTGGGTCGCGTTGAGATATCAGGTTTGCATCGGCACTTACCGCCCAGTTTGAGCCTTCAGGACGATAAAGGATTTCACCACCGACACCGGCGAACATACTTTCAAGATAACCGCCATAGCCTTGTATGTAGATGCTATCGCTTAGCTGCTCGAACCAGGTTAATTGCAGATTACTCATACGCACAGGGTTGTCGTGAACGTAGTGCCTGAATAGTGTTCTTACTCGTGGTGTTGAAAAGTTGTTGATGTGAGGTGAGTCTTCGATATAGTTAAACTTATCGTAGTTATCCGCGAGATTAAAATAAAGAGCGCCCGATAACTCTAGGTTATTCGTTAAGCGATAACTCGCACTTGTGTTTACACCTATTGCATAAAGATAGAAGCTCTCTGGGCCACCAAAACTCTGGGATAGGCTTGGAGAGAAGCCGTAATCAAATCTATCGTATGTATTTCCGACTTGCTTTCCGTTATCCGAACTTGAGGCATCGGGGGCGCTAATTCTGGCGTCATCCAGTGAAGCGCCGATATAGCCATTGTTTGCTACCTCGTCAAAAGCGTCAGCATCATATTTGGTTTCTTTAAGCTTTAAATCGTAGTTACTTTCGACAAAGGTGTAGGTGTCAACAGTATCAGCTCTGTTTTGGGATAGTATCAGCGCTCCACGTTCATGGGCTAAATCGAGATCCCTATATTTGGTTTGCTCACCAACAACAGTGATCTCATTTTCAGAGACAATAACCTTGTTTTGCTTATAACCTGCATTCGATTCAAGCTGCTGTGCTACTTTCTCCCAATTCGGAGAGGAGTTTGACTTAGGTTTATAGTCAGGCTTAGGTGTATCGCGCCAAACCGAACTCATTGTATTAAAGTTGGTTTTGGCAGTTACTCCCAGAGTTAGCGTGTCGCCTCTTTGATAGCTCACTCTAATGTCTGCCCAATCCGAAGGTCTGTACACAATACCGAAGTTCCAGGGGGTATGTTGGGTCATATCAACATCGGCTTGCTGAACAGGAAAATCTTCCGAATAGTCGTTTCCTTCGTATTCAACCTTAAGAACCAAGGGTTGATAAGGAGTCTGATACTCTATTCCGCCAAAGATAGCTGCAGGTCCTTTAAACCATCTGGCGTAATCAACGGATCCTCCATTTCCTTTAAAGCTGTTATCCCGAACACAAAACTCGTCTCGTACCTTACAAAATGGGTTTGTAACTGTTCCTCTTTGGCCTAAGTATCCCCAGCCCATGCCTAGCGTAAAGTCGATGTTACCAAAGCGTTTTGTAGCAGCGACAAACTCGCCATCGAATAAGCCTGTACCGCCGAAGTCACGAACACCGACAGAAGTTTCTGGTAACCAGTAGCTCTCTTCCCAAAGCCTAACCTTAAAGTCGATGCCCTTATCCGTATATTTTGTGTCGCCACTGAAATCAGAATCCTGACTATAGAGCAGATCAGGAGCCTGAGTATATCTGATGGTTGTTTCGAACCAGGGCATTAATTGGAGAGAGACCGTTGCGTGGTGATAGTTATCATTGAATGTAGCCCCAAAACTAAACTCACCTTCAGGCGCAACCCGTCCAGAGGGTACCTGCATGAGGCCTACACCACCGAAGTCAGTTTGCGAGGTTTTTAGTGTCGGTGACTCAAAAGATTGAGCTATAGCCAATGAAGGGCTGATTGCAACCCCGATAGAAAGTAACTTAACTGATTTTGCGATAGTGGAAGTCTTTATACTCATTATTGAAAACTTCCTTTTTCAGGGTATTCCATATAGCTTAATAACTTTGCAACTTGTTGGTTTAAATTAGCATGCTCACTCGGAAGCGATTTGAATCCAGTATATAAAATACTTCCTGGTGCAAGGTAAATACTACCTGGACGCCAATACTCCTGCGCATAACTTGTTATGCTTCCATCTGGCTGAATAACGAATAGCTGCTCGGTATCGCTGTTTTTTGGTAGCGAGTGATCGATGAAATAGTCTGCAGGTTTAAGTTCAGGATTTAAAGGCTCACTTGCCAACGGCTGTATTGTTCCAACAAGAAGTACATCGTTTTCTCGGTTCGGAATAACTAACCTATATTTTCCTGACAGAATTGGGTCAAGCTCTGGCTCCAATCTAACCAGGTCGTTATCTAGCGAAATAAAGTGACGGTAGCCAAAGTTTGCTTTTTTAAGCAAAGAGGTGAGTAAATCAGCTTTAAAAGTGGATTCAGGATAGTATTTTGCCAAATACTCTAATTTCTCGAGAACGATTGTCTTTAGTCGCTTGATCTCTTCGTTTTGTGATGGTTCAAATAGTTGAGCGCCTAACCAATAGGGAGTTACCTTTCCTTGCTTTAACACAACCAAATTTGAGTCTGTTAGAACCTGGCTTAGTCGAACAGGTTGTTCATAGCTCAGTTTTAAAGACGAATTAGGTAGATTTACCTCTAGTGAAGTTGCATTTCCCATGAATGGCAGTAGTGAGATTAATACCAATATGGACTTAAACTTGAATCTCATTTGCATATCATCCATTAAAAGGTTTGAGAACGGTTATGGTGATTTTTTCCATTCCAGGGCCGATGTGTTGAATTGAGTGAACGACTTGATGCGTTTCTTTGTCCAGCCAAAAATGGTTTGTAAATTTGCGATCTAGTTCGGGAAGCAGGACGTGCTCCTGATAGTAATTAGTTTCTTTATTCCAGGCGGTGGATGAAATGTCCTGTTCTGATACAAACTGCCAACTAACGTTTGCTGAGAATCCATAGCGAAAATTTGGCTGCCAGGCATAGTTTGCTTCCCAATTGTACTGTCCTGGTTTTGCTCCCGGCATGGCTAATGGGTCGGCATTATTATCTTTTGGGGTTATTTCAGCCAGATTATCGCCGGGTAGTTTTAGAGTTTTAACCAGACGACCATTTTCCGTTACTAGCATCCCGTAATCTTGTGTAACCCACTTTAGTTGAGTTTGATTTAACGGCGAAGGTTCTGCTAACGCAAGCACCACAAAAATTTCTGCGCCATCACCAATAACTACATTACTGCTAGCGTAAGGTATGGATAGTATTTCCTCTTTCGATTTATTGGCATCTTCAAAACCGAATACGGCTTCTTTTATAGTGGCGTTTACGTCTTGATATTTTTGAGTACAGGCTATCGCTGATAAACACAATGCTGCTGTAGTGATGTTCCTGATAATTTGAATTAAATTCATTTTGTGATCTTGCTTCACTGCTAGAGATTTTGTCTCGGCTGTTAAAAAAAACCACCGACGGATGTCGATGGTTTTTATTGATAGTTACTAACTTAGTTTGTAGTACCAGTAGTACCAGTAGTACCGTCGTTACTATCAGCTGCAACAGCTACAACAGCACCAGCTACAACAACACCAGCAACAACCGTAGAGGCTGCTACACCAGTAGCCACACCTGCAGCCGCTGCGGTACCACCTGCAGCAGCACCGCCACCTGCAGCAGCACCGCCACCTGCAGCAGCACCACCAGTGCTACCACCTGCCGCTGTGCTAGTTGCAGTTGTGCTACCTGCTGTACCACCTGAGCCTGCTGAACCTGCCGTTGTTTCTTCGACTGCTGCCATTGCTGAGCCTGCAAACAAAGCTAGAACTAGAGCGGTTAAACTCTTTTTCATAGTTATTTCCTTATTAAACATCGATGTTTATACCAGTATAAATACTAGCTCATAAAATATAACAAACGATTTATTAAAAGATAAAGTAATTTTTATTATTAATTATTTAGTTAGCTAGATTCATATGTAACCATTCGACTTATCACGCCCTTGCTGACCGACCAGTAGCGTGTTAAATTAATCCCCGCTATTGCTGGTGCAAGTTGTGATCTGAATTTATATATAAAAATTAGATCGTTACAGTAAATTCATGGTTGGGTTTTATTTATATTGTAACAACTTACACATCAACAGCATGAGCACAAATGAAGTAATTCTTAGCTATAGCTAGGCTTGTGTCACATCAGTGCAACTAAACTGATTGACACCAAAGCATGCAATGAATTGGTGGCTATTAATTTATAATTTATCGCTTGTAAGGGATGTGAAAACTTAAGGGCGGTAGCGTGTTACGATGGATGAAATTGCTTAATTAGCTCATATCATCTGTCTCGGCTTTTTTATCTTACTTAGTACAGTAAGTTTATACGGTTATAATTGTGTCAATAAACGGACTTAAACTGCTTTTTGTTTCTATTCTTTTAACGTCAGTAACTGCTTGTTCAAGCGCTCCACGTATTGTTGAGGCCAGCCTGCCTTTAGTCACGGAACAAAATAATTTTGATGGTGCAGATTTGTTGCCTCAAAATTACTGGCCCCTTCTTGATGATGACTCCTCCCAAACTCTTTCCCACGAGCAATACCAAATAAAAATAGGCTCTAAATATACATCAGCTATGGGATTAGAGTGCCGGCCTCTTTATATTTCACATGAACTCACGACCAGAACACGAATCACCTGTGCTCAGATCCACAAAGACAACAGAGGCAAATCGATAAAAGCGTGGTACCTAACCAGAAATATCCTTCAAGACCCACAAGAAGTTGAGTTGTAATCATTATGTCGAACAAAATTAAGAACAGCTCGTTCACCTCTATTTTCTCGGTTGCAACAGTTATCACAGCTTCGTTGTTGTTTATTCAGACTTCGAATGCTGCACTATCTTTAAATGAGCAGCAGATCCCGGCTAATGCTACTCCTGCTCAAATACAGCAAGCTGCAAATATGGGAATGATACCGAATCAATCCCTTGAAACGGGAAGTTACACTCAAGAAAACCGCAATAACACTTTGTTACCAGGTGAAGTCGATGTCAGGCAACTGCTCCCGACGTCTGGCGAGGAATTACCACCACCTTACGGTGCAAATCTATTTGCTGGTGGCTATGAAACTGAACGGACAGATGGTTTAAACGACAACTACCTGATTGCGCCCGGTGATAAGATAAACATTTGGTTATGGGGCGCGGTGAATTACTCGGATATCACCACCGTTGATAACCAGGGCAATATATTTATTCCTAATATTGGGCCGATTAAAGTAAGTGATGTTCCTGCTAGCCAGGTGAACTCGTTAGTGACGGGTGAAATTAAAAAAATCTACACCAATAACGTAAATGTTTACGTTAACTTACTGACAGCAACCCCAGTGAGTGTTTACCTATCAGGCCCTGTTATCAGGCCAGGCCAATACGCTGGTATGGCGTCGGATAGTGTTCTTTATTATTTAAAGCGGGCAGGGGGCATTGATTCTGAGCGAGGAAGCTACCGGGAGATTGACATCATCCGTGATGGAGAAGTGTTTAAAACCATCGACCTGTACGATTTTATTCGATCCGGCAAGCTGCCTAGAATCAGTTTTAAAGATAGAGATGTGATTCTTGTTAAACCGCAAAAATCAGCGGTTGTTGTTTCTGGTGGTGTAAGGAATCCATTCCGATTTGAACTGCTGGAAACTGTCTCAAAAGGAAGTCAGCTAACCGATTACTCAAGACCACTTGCAAAGGTGAGCCATGTTGGCGTTATCGGCAACAGAGAAGATGGCCCATTCTCGGTATACATTACCTATTACAAGTTCAAAGACTTTGATCTCCAGGATGGCGATAAGGTTATTTTTAATGATGACTTACATGCACAAATCATCGATATTCAGGTATCCGGTAGTTATTTAGGCCCTTCTTATTTTGCTGTTAAGAATACGGCGCATCTGCATGACCTTTTACACTACATTCCAATAGACAAACACTTAGCTGATTTCGATTCAATATATATTCTCCGCGAGAGTGTTGCTCAAAGGCAAAAGGAGTTGATCGAAGACTCCCTTAACAGATTAGAGCGAACAGTACTTACAGCGCCGGCTTCTTCAGACGGTGAAGCTGCAATCCGGGTTCAGGAAGCGCAGCTTATTTTGCAATTTACAGAGCGAGCAAGGCAGATAGAGCCCCTTGGTAAAGTAATCGTTTCTGAAAACGGTAATACCGCAAACATTCTGCTGGAACAGGGCGACCAGATTGTAATACCGCCAAAAACGGATCTAATCCAGATTAGTGGTGAAGTGTTAATGCCTCAAGCTGTGGTTTACAACCCTAATGCTACCATTGATGACTATATCGCCTGGGCAGGTGGCTTTAGTGATAGAGCAAACGACACGCGTATCGCTATAGTACGAGCTAATGGGTTAGTTGAATTTACTGATGGTAAAGATATCCGTAAAGGTGACCAGATAATGGTGTTACCGAAAGTTGATTCTAAGACCATGCAGGCAGTTAAAGATATTACCCAAATTATCTACCAGATCGCTGTTGCGGCAAACGTGGTACTAGACTAACTGTGGCTGTAGTTAAAAAACGTTCAACCCTTCAGGTTTGGGGAGATGTAATATTTGCTATTTTCTTACGGGAAGTCAAAAGCAAATCAGATGATAAGTTTGGGGTCGCCTGGAGTGTAATATCTCCGGTCTCATTTATATTTATGCTCTCGTTTATCAGAGGAAGGATGGATGGTGGGGAAACTCATGGCATACCAACATTCTTTTTCATGGTTTTTGGCATGATGATGGTGCAGTTTTTTTAGGCACCATAGGCTCTGTTTCTAGAGCGATACAAAAAAATAAACCACTATATGCTTTTCGTCAGGTACAACCAATTAGTTCGGTAATCGCAATTTCTGGCTTTGAGTTATTAGTTAAGCTATTTGTAATTTTATTCATTATCGCGATCTCATATTTACTCAAGTTTAAGGGACAGATAAGTGACCCTTTGGAAGTTATTCTTGTTTTAATTAGGATTTGGCTTATTGCCACAAGTATTGGTGTCCTTTTTTCACTAGCGACGTGTTTTATCCCGGAAGTTAACAAGGTCAAAGAGATTTTGATGAGGCCTATTTTCTTTATCTCAGGTATCTTCTTTAGTTTGCAAGACATACCAATGGAGTGGTGGCCTTACCTTACCTGGAACCCCTGCTACACGCAGTTGAGTTAATACGATTTTCAGCATACCCACAATATGGCGATGCTGGTGTTAGCTTTTACTTTTTAGATTTGTGTACATTAGTTCTGACTTTTTTCGCACTGGCTTGTTATCAGATAAGCTGGAAACAAGCGATTAGCCGTTGAAATTAATAAGTAGTCGCGAGTTAAGATATATAGAATGGAAAATAATTTAGTTGAACAACGGTTTAATCAATTTAAGCAACAGGTTCGGGCCGAGGACTTCGATAGTATAGAGTTTTTAAAGGCCAAGGCGGAGCAACTGGAACATAAAGATCCGCAATTATCTCAACGAATTCTCGTTAGGGTAAAAAACCTTTCAAAAAATAGCGTTACAAATTCTGCCCCTGTTATTGAAAGAAGTGACAGTAAGCCAGAAGCCTTATTGGTATCGCGTGAAGCCGAATCAAAAAACACTAGTAAGCCGTCTGAAAAAAACGAAGCTTGTTTAAAGCAATTATATCCCCTTTCTTTCTGATGGTTGTACTACCTACCTTTTTATTCTCTTTTTACCAAATCCTCTGGGCAACTGAGCGGTATGAAAGTCAGGCTCAGGTTATCGTGCAACAACCTGACAGTATGGCAACTATGGATGCTTCCATGGCTGTGTTAACTGGCCTTGGTGTGCCAAGTGTTGGGGTATCTGATACCGAGTTAGTAAAGGCTTATATACTTTCTAACGATATGCTGAAGTACTTAGATGAAACACTCGATCTAAAAGCTCATTACAGTGATTCTAATATTGATGTATTTAGCAGCATGAAACCCGACGATTCCTGGGAAGATTTTCTGGATTACTACCAGAAACATATCGAGGTATATGTCGATTCCAACTCCAGTATTGTGCACATATATAGTCAGGCGTTTAATGCAGAGTATTCGCATAAGCTGACAGAAACGATTGTAGAAAGAGCAGAATGGTTTATTAACTCAATTGGTCACCAACTTGCAGAAGCGCAACTAGAGTTTATCAAAGGAGAGCATAAAAATACTGAACAACAGTTGGAGCTCGCACAAACCAACTTGTTGAGTTTTCAACAGCGATATAACCTTCTTGATCCTACTGCGGAAGGTTTGGCGATTCAGCAAATTACTTATGCACTAGAAGGGCAAATATCCGCAAAAGAAGCGGAGCTGAAGGGCTTATTGAGCATGATGAGTCTTGACGCCCCTCAGGTAGTTTCTGCTAGAAACGAACTAGAAGCTTTAAAGGCTCAGCTTAATAAAGAAAGAGCCAAATTATCCGATGACAATGAAAAAAATATACCAGTTAGCGAGATTCTAGCGAAATTTACCGACCTGAAAGTCAAGATGGAGCTCGCATTACAAGCTTATACCGCATCACAGATATCGTTAGAAAAGTCGCGCATTGAAGCTTATAGGCAATTAAAATACTTAGTGGTAGTTGAATCGGCAACGAAACCTGAAGACAGCAAATATCCTGACGCTCTCTATAACATCACCTTGTTTGCTGTTATTGCAGCGATGATTTTTGCAATCGGTAAGATCGTCATATCTACTATTCGAGAATTAAAGTGATGAGCTTACGCGAAGAGCTTCCGCATGATAAATCTATTTTGAGCACGCTCGACATTAAAATGAAAAAAAGCAGAGCAATTTCATTTGTAACGATTTCTCATGGTCATTTTGACTATGTGTCCGAGCTAGTTGAATCTATGATGCAGCATTGGTCTTCGCCTTTCGAGCTAATCATCGTTGATAACTTAAATAGTGATAAGTTTGAGTTGTTAATACAACAGCACTCTAAACAGCTCGATATAAGAAGATCGTCGATAAGGCTCTATAAGCATAAAAAACCAAGATCTTTTGGGGTTGGCAACAACTTTGCGATTAGAAAGGCTTCTAACGAGCACATATTTATAATTAACCCAGATACACGTTTTGTCGACTCGTCAATTCACGATTGGTTTCAGGAACAAGAGGATAAGCTTGAAGGGAGGCTTATTTATCCTCGACTTCTAAACGCAGATGGGACGGGGCAACAGCACTATAACGAGTGGCCCCATTTGGCTAATCAATTTGTTCGTTTAATTAAAGCTAAAGCTGGTCGATCCACGGCTCAAAGGCAAAGATCTAAGGATTGGTTTTTTGCTTCCGCGATCATCACAACAAAAAGAACATTTTCTCGGCTCAATGGATTTGAAGAACTGTTTCCCCTGTATTGTGAGGATGTAGATTTATGTTACAAGGCAAAATTGCTGAATATTCCTTGTGAGCATATTACCTATATTAAAATGATTCACCATCTTGGCGGTGAAGCAAAAACACAAGCACCTGACCAAAGCTATTGTATCCAATGTTTTATGGAGATATGTCCGGGTTAGAAACTTCATAAATATCAAACTTCTTAAAAATAGATATGACTCTGCCAAGTATTGATATCGTACTAGCGACATACAACGGTGCGGAGTTTATTGAGCAGCAAGTTCAATCTATACAAAATAATCGAAACTATGCACAGCTGATATCTAGTTTGATTGTTGTGGATGACGGCTCGAGCGATAATACACCAGAGATTATTGCTCGATTGATGAGCTATGATGAGAGGATTAAGTGGTTTGTTAATCCAAACCCTAATAGTGGGCCAAAAAACAATTTCGCTTACGGGCTGACTTTTACGACTTCAGAATTCGTTATGTTGTCAGATCAAGATGATGTTTGGCACCGAGACAAAATATATAAGTCTTATCTTGCCATAACCAGCGTACACCAAGATATTCCAGCTTTAGTGTTCACTGATAAAAGGGTTGTCGATAAGCACCTGAATACCATAGAGCCTAGCTATCTCAAAATGAGAAATTTTCCTACCAATTGGCATGAAAACACCTCGCAACTTATACAAGAGAATGTGGCATCAGGCTGTACGATGCTGTTTAACAGGGCTCTACTAAATAAAGCGACGCCGATAAATGAAAAGTGCTTTATGCATGACTGGTGGCTGGTGCTTGTGGCAAAAATAACCGGAAACGTTGTTTTTGTTAACGAATCACTTATTGACTACCGTCAACATGGTAAAAATGAGATAGGGGTTCGTGATTATAAAGTCTGGTATTTAGCTAAAAACTTCTTCTACTTTTTGAACAAGTTTGAGCGGAACTTCTGGTTAACGGTAGATCAGGCTGAGTTATTAAGGCAATACTTTAATACCGAAGAGTTAAACCAAATCTCTTTTACAAGGTGTAATCAGTACAGCTACATTAAGCGCTTAGAATTATTTTTCCGGGGGCAGATAAAACAACATACCTGGAAGGGGCAAATAGCTTTGCTGTGTACACTTTTACGTTCATATAAAAAATAAGGGTGAGATAACCTTAACTCTCATCCAATAACGGATATATAAATTATAAATCGGACATCTATTATGATACTTCCTGTAATTATGTCAGGTGGTAGTGGTTCCCGACTATGGCCATTATCTCGCAAGAAACACCCAAAACAATTCCTTCCCTTAGTAAGTAATAACACCATGTTGCAGGACACGGTTCTTCGATTAGAGGGATTAGACTGTCTGCAACCCACTATTATTTGTAACGAAGGTCACAGGTTTATTGTTGCCGAGCAACTTGATGAAATAAATAAGCTAGGTGGTGAAATTATACTTGAGCCTCAAGGGCGTAATACCGCTCCCGCTATTGCGTTAGCAGCCATTAACGCTATTTCTCACGGAAAAGACCCTTATCTTCTCGTATTAGCTGCCGATCATGTTATACGTGACATAGAAGCATTCCAATCTTCAGTGCTCAAGGCTTTAGAGTGTGCCGAGCAAGGCAAACTAGTTACATTCGGCATAGTGCCAGATAAACCAGAAACTGGTTACGGTTATATAAAGTCTGGAGAGCAGTGCCCCAATACTGAATGCTTTAACGTTGAGCAGTTTGTGGAGAAGCCTAACTTAGAAACGGCGTGCCAGTATTTAGAATCGGGTCAATATTACTGGAACAGCGGTATGTTTTTGTTTAAAGCAAGTGCCTATTTGTCTGAACTGAAAGAAAATTGCCCCGAGATAGTGAGTTCATGCCAAAAAGCGATTGATGGCTCTATTAGAGAATCGGACTTCACTCGCCTGGATAACGATGCTTTCTTATCTAGCCCTGATGATTCAATTGATTACGCTATTATGGAGCACACTCATCGTGCAGCAATGGTACCGCTTGATGCTGGTTGGAGTGATGTAGGATCCTGGTCATCAATATGGGAAGTTTCAGAAAAAGACGAATATGGATGCAGTGTTCGTGGTGATGTAAAAACTATTGATGTAAATAACAGCCTTATCGATGCAAGAGACAAAATGGTCGCTGCGATTGGCGTTGATAATTTAGTTATCGTAGAAACCAGTGATGCAGTGGTTGTAGCAGATCAATCTCGTGTCCAGGATATAAAAAAAGTAGTTGAAGAGTTACAGGCTGAAAAGCGTAGTGAGTCTATCGAACATCGAACAATCTATCGCCCCTGGGGGCATATCGACTTACTTCAGCAAGGTGAGAGATATAAATCCAAACAGGTAACCATTAAGCCGGGCTGCCGCCTGTCACTCCAAAAGCATTATCACCGCGCGGAACACTGGGTAGTTGTTTCTGGTACCGCAAAAGTGGAATGTGATAACCAGGAAAAAATTATCACGGAAAATCAATCTACTTATATTCCAGTTGGCTCTGCGCATATGATCGAAAACCCAGGCAGTATTCCGTTGGTTATGATTGAAGTTCAGACTGGTTCTTACATTGGATTGGACGATATTGTTCGTTTAGAAGATCTTTACGGTTTCGAGAAGGACAAATTTTAATGTCAGTAATAACAAACAATACTGCCGATGTGATCAAAGCGAGTAACATCGCATTCGGAACAAGTGGTGCTCGTGGCTTGGTTGTTGATTTTACGCCAGAGGTATGTGCGGCTTTTTCTCATGCCTTTATTGCTCTGATGAAAAGTGGCTTTAAATTTGAGTCTATTGCGTTGGCGATAGATAACCGCCCTAGCAGTTATAGTATGGCAATGGCTTGCGCTAAAGCGGCGGAGCAGGCAGGAGTAAGGGTTCAATACTACGGGGTGATACCAACACCGGCCCTGGCATACTACGCGATGCAGAAAAACATCCCCTCGATCATGGTAACGGGAAGCCATATACCTTTTGACCGTAATGGGCTTAAGTTCTATCGACCTGATGGCGAGATAACAAAACAAGACGAGCGTTCTATACTGACTGCTGATATCGCATTCGAACCTGTGACTGAACTGCCTAAACTTGAAGCGCGGGAAGATGCAGCTCAGGCATATATTCAGAGAAATACAGAGATTGTAAACAATAATGCATTATCTGGTAAGCGAATAGGGATTTATGAGCACTCAAGTGCAGGTCGTGATTTGTATGCAAATATCTTCTCTGCGTTAGGAGCGGAAGTTATCTCTTTAGAACGCACAGATTTGTTTGTTCCTATCGATACGGAAGCCGTTGGTGAAGCGGACAAAGAAAAAGCGCGTAATTGGTCTCGTGAGTACAACCTGGATGCTATTTTTTCAACCGATGGAGATGGCGACAGACCATTGGTGGCAGATGAGAATGGCGAATGGTTGAGGGGGATATTTTAGGTTTACTTTGCTCGGATATCCTTAGAGTGGAAGCACTTGCCGTGCCAGTTAGTTGTAACACAGCAATTGAATTATCAGAGAAATTTAAGCATGTAAGCCGTACTAAAATAGGCTCTCCATATGTAATCGCAGAGTTCTCGGCGTTGAATAAGGACTACAAAAAAGTAGCTGGCTTCGAGGCTAATGGTGGGTATTTAACAGGAAGTGATATCGATTTCGAAGGTAAAACAATTAAAGCTCTGCCGACTCGTGACGCAGTATTACCCGCTATATTACTTTTCGCCAATACCGACAGCATTGCGGGCATAGTTGAACAACTACCGGAACGTTATACTGCGAGCGATAGAATTAAAGAGTTTGAAACCGAACGAAGTAAAAAAATCATCGAGTTCGGTAAGCGCAATCCACAAGATTTAGTGGACAGTTTAGGCGTATCTAGCCTAAGCGTCGTGGATGTAAACGACCTTGATGGGCTTAGAATGACCATGCAAAATGGAGACATCATTCACTTGAGGCCATCTGGGAATGCACCTGAGCTACGTTGTTATGCTGAAGCGAGTTCACAACAACTAACGGAAAAATATGTGGCAGGTACTCTTAGCTCTGTCACAAGGCTGTAACGTCTCTTTCTAATGGGAATATCTCTAAGCGAGAAATAAATAATGGATCCAATCTTAGTCGTTGGCTTTAGCCAGAACAGCTGGAAAAAGAGCATCAATAATCTATTTACTACTGAACAACTAACAATAATGGATTTTGCCAATGATGCAGATCCGGCAAGTTTAACTAAAGCGGCAAGCAGTGCAAATAAAATATTAGTGCTAGCTAGTTTACCCGAAAATACTATCGCGAAAGAGCTGGCAAGCGCGAGCGAATCTGATTCTCTTGAAAAAACATTTCAGACTTCTGTTCAAAAATGGACAGACCAAAGCCAGCAACTGATTGAACTTGTTTTAGAGAATAGAGAAAAGTGTTTTGTTATTGCTGAAGAACTCTTGCAAGAGCTAGATGGCAATACAATTCAGCAGTTGGAAAATTTCTTTTCCTGCAAGATCTCCGAGAGCGAAATTAGTTATGAAGCTCCGATACCCGCGTATCAGCTAATTGCTTCTGCACTTTTGGGAGAAGGGCACTTTATATTTGATAATTACGAAGAGTTATCAGCCTTGTCCAACGTAGGGCAGTCAATTGAAGAGCACCATTCGCGGACAATAACGTTGGCTGAAAAAACAATTGCTCGTAAAAAACAGTTTTATAGCCAAATCTCGGAGTTGCATGGCACAAATAAAAGAGTAGAAGCTGATTTTACTCAAGTTAGTTCGGAGAATGAATTAGCTCTGTTACAGATTCAACAGCTACAAGAAGAACTAGAGCAAGTCGTTGTAGCTAAACAAAAACTGGACGCTACTGTTTTAGAGCAGGAAAGCTCAGAAGAGTTGTTGCAATTACAGGTTCAACAGTTGCAAGAAGAACTAGAACAAACATATATGGCTTTATCACAAAGTAATAAAGAAGCTGCAGCGCTAAAATCTGAACTGTCAGTGCTCCAGTCGAATCTAAAAACCAACGTTGATAACGAGGAAAAAGAGCAATGGCAAGCCAAGAGATCAGAGCTTGAGTCAGCCCAGTTGGATATTGAATCAGAAAATGAGCTTTTGCTTCTGCAGGTCCATCAGTTACAGGAAGAGCTCGAACATTACTATTTGAAAGCGAAAGAAGCAGAAAGTAAAAATGAGCAGCTCGAACATTTGCAATACAGCACTGATGTTCCGCCAACCACAGTTGAATTGTTGCGTGCATTAAGTTCTCCCTTATCAAGCTAATGATGAGCCCTCAAACAAGCAAAAAGCTTATCGTCGCGGATCCTGGACTAGAAAGTCTAAGCGGGCATCATGCAGCGGTGCTTGATGTGTTGAAAGAGCCGGGCAATAAAAATCTTGAGGTTGATATCTGGTGTAGCAATAGAGCAAGCCAGGAAGTTCAGGACTATGTTTCAAAAAGTGGCTACAGTGTTACGCCTTTTTTTAGTACCGAGTTTTATGGTTATTATTTTCAGCCTGCAAAGCTAGCTGAGCGACAGGTCGAGATAAGGCTATTAGCTTCTGAATACCACCGGATGTTAACAGCAGACCAAAATAACAGCTCAACTACTATTCTGTTTCACACAATGGATTGGTTCCACCTTTGGGCTTTATCATTGGCTGTGAAGCAGCATTCAATTAGTAAGAATGAATTACCGAACATGCTGGTATTGCTTATGTTCAACCCTCTTATCAAGTTGGGTGATGAAGTAACAACTCCGCTTTATAGTTCAGCTTGCCGTTATCTATTTCAGCACCCAACGATAAAAATGTACGCAGGAGATTATGAAACGGCTTCTCAGGTATCCAAGCTACTTGATATAAATGAATGTTTACCAGTTCACCCTTGCTTGATCTCAGGGGAAATAACCTACAGCCCAGCCTCGAAAACCAATAAATGTTTGCTCTATTGTGGTGATGCAAAAGCTAATAAAGGCTTTAATCAGCTTCCGGAGATCCTTGATACAATTTTAGGTGGTGGTGTCGATGAAAGCATTGAGTACGTCATTCACTATACCAACACTAGCATTGATCCAGAGTTAAAGAATACGGAGTCCAGGTTATTCCGCATTGCACAAGCATATAAAAGTTTGACGTTGGTTAAAGGCTTTATCTCACAATCAGAACTGGAAACTTTAATTAGTTCGAGTTCTTCAATGGTGATGAACTATGATCCGGTGGTATATCAACATAAAAGCTCTGGAATGGTTTGGCTAGCGGCGAAATACGGCACAGCCCTGATTTGTTTAACGGATTCGTGGCTAAACAGAGAAGCTGATCGGTTGGGTTTAGAAAATGTTCAAATATCACCAGAACATCTTGAAGGTGCACTCTCTTTTTTAAGTAAGAAAAAGCAGTTACCAACAACATATTACCGACAACTCTTTCAACCTTTTTCGCATTGGTTAAATGAACAGATAGGTTAATTGAGCGACAGTTTAACAGGCAAATTAATATGGATAATGAGAAGCTAAAACAAGTTAAGAGTTTAGATGACCTTCTTACATCGCTTACAAAGTGCTCTTCAAAATCTCAGGTAGGAAAGGTATTGTGGCTGGGAGTTGGTCAAGCACGTGAAGCTGAACAAATACTGGAGCTAAATCCAGAGAAGTTAGTTGTTGTAGAAGCGCTCACAGAGATATCAAAAAAATTAAAGCGTAAGTTCTCGAACAACCAGTCAGTTGACGTTGTTAATGACATAATAAGTAAAGACGGCAAATCGAATACATTTTATAAAGTAACACCTGCGAAGTTTTCTGGCTTAGTTGAACAAGCTAACCTAACCGCGTTATATCCTAATGCGAAAGTAGAAGTTTTTACTGAGCATCAAACAACCTCAGTCAATGATTTTATTGGTAGTTATGAGTTTGATGTCTCCAGGCTCAATATCCTTATTATGGAACTCAATGGCTATGAAACTGAGCTTGTTAAGAGTTGCAATAAAAGACTGATAAAGAGCTTTGATATCATTATTATTGGCAACGGAAATCATATTAACTCTGAAGTTCAAGCTAAGATATCAGAACGTTTAGAGGAATCATGTTTTTCTTCGTATGAAAGTGATAAGTACCTTGTATACAAGAAAGATTCCAAGCTAGTTGCACTTGGTGAATTTAGAAAGCAAATAGCCGACTTGCAAAACGAAAATCTGGATCTTAGGCAGATCAATGAAAACGCAGTTCAGCAGTTTTTTGTGCTTCAGCAAACGAATGAGCAGGTATTGAAAGAGAAACTCACAGCACAAGATCGCAGTCAGCACTTACAAACTAATCTTGAACAACTCAGAGTAGAAGTTACTAGCTTGCAAACGGCTAATAAAGATCTTCAAGAAATAAATGAGCACTCAATTGTACAGTTTCAGAAGTTAAAAGCTGAATGCGACCAATTGTTATCAGACAAGAATAAAGCTATTGAAGAGTGCTCTCTTCTACAAAACGAGCTGGAAGAAAATAGTCAGAACTTTGAGATAATTCATACTGACTTAAAAGCAACGAATGCAAAGTTAAGTCAGAAAAATACCGAACTTTGTTCAACTATTTCTGACATACAGGCTCATTTGGAGCATGAGGAAATAGAACACAATGATAAGCTTGCCCTTCTAGAGAGCCAATTAGCACAGCAAATAAAACGAACTGATGAAGAGCAACAAAGTCATCAAGCGCAAAAGAAGTTAGCAGAATCACTGAAGTTGCAATTGGATAGTATTCAAAAAGAAAAAAACGCTAACATCAACGACCTTAAAAAACAACTTGAAGAGCGAACAAAGCAGCGAGATGCAGAAATTCATTGGCATCAGGAAAACAAGAAATGGGCTGAGTCATTGCAGAAAGAAAACGAAAAATTGAAAAATGCACTGGAAGATAAAAAGACTAAATCCAAGGAAATGGAATTTAGGAAAGTAGAGTTACAGAATGAAATCACTATTTTTGAGGCGCAGTTAGAATTGATCAAAGATGTGGTTTTAAAAGATAGAGGGCTCTAATGATAGAACCTGAAAATAAACAGTTGACGTTATCCGATGTTAAAGTAAATTGGTATAAAGCCAACTGGAACTCATTAATTAAAATAGATGTATCTGACCATGCATTAAACCCCGATATAGCACAGATAGCCGCGCTAGTAGCGTACGCCTATCAACAGATTGGCGATACTAAGAACTGCAAAGATACCATAGAGCTTGCAATACAATATGGTTGTGACAGAAATCTGTTAAATCGGTTACTAATCTCCAGTTTGCACAATTCGATAGCTAAATTGTATGCAATTTCTGGTGAGGATGAAGCAAGTCTAGAACACTTTAAAAAATCGATAGAGATGATCAGTGAGAAAAGTCTATCAGGGCTTGAGTATCATGTGAGGGCTGTAAGCGAGATGGCTTCGATTGGTTTGTTACCTCAGGCTTCCTCCTTGTTAGAGACGGAATTCAAAAATATCAGCAACCCTGCTATAAAACAAAAGAATATTGAAGCTAAACTGAAAATTTTGGCTACTGAGGTTGAGCTAATTAACCACGAGATTTCTTTGGCTCATCAGAAAAAACAATTATATAACTATCTCGTTGATAATGAAGAGTTATATCTCAAAACAAAAAGTATAATTGACACTTCTAGGCTAAAAGAACGATCTCCTTCCCAATTGGGACAGGATTTGTGGGTGTTAGAGCAACTTGGTTACAAAGAAGGAGGGTTCTTTGTAGAGTTTGGTGCAACAGATGGCGTTTTACTTAGCAATAGCTACTTACTTGAAAAAGAATTTAATTGGCAAGGGCTGTGTGCAGAGCCAAACCCCAAATTTTATGAAAAGCTGAAGAATAACCGATCGTGTAAAGTAAGTTCAGCATGTATATCCGGCAAGAGTAACGAAAGAGTATGCTTTGTATTGGGGGAGAATATGGAGGGATTGAGGAATATGCCTCAAAAGGAACACATAAAGATAAGGTTGAAGCATATAAAGAAAACAATGAAACAATCGAACTGACGACTCAATCACTACACGATTTTTTGACAGAAAACCATGCGCCAAAAAATATCGACTATATCAGCATTGACACAGAAGGTTCGGAATATCAAATCTTGAAAGAATTTCCATTTCATAAGTGGGAAGTGAAGTTATTTACAATTGAACATAATTATGAGCCTCATCGAATTAAAATAAGAGAATTACTAGTTGGTAATGGATACGAAGTAATAGAACGAGAATGGGATGATTGGTATATAAATCATCGATTTATAAGTGCGTAAAGTTAATTAATGGATGGGTATGAAATACAAACATTTCGATGAATTAGTAAATTTAAACAGGATAGATGGGGTAAATGTTGAAGAGGTGCAGTATCATATCCATGGTCTGGTTCAAAAGATAGTGCTAGAACCATCTAGCCCTTCTATTAAGCTCTTTGTTCATATTGTAGGAAAAATAAAAAGCAAACAAAAAGTATCAGTTTTTTCAAACGATTCATTCAAATGGTTGGAATCTGAGTATAGAAAAGACCCCTCCAATTTCATGTTGGTTTTTATTTACGCTATGTCACTAAAAGAGCAAGGCGATGGAATCCGCTCACAGCATCTTTTGAAAAAACTGAATTATAGTGGCTGGAAAGATAAAGAATTAATAAATGATTGTTTGGAAAGTATTGATAAGGCTGGTTAATTAATGAATATAGTTACTTCATTTGCTTACTTCGATGGTGTTGATATTGAACCGATAAGAAAGGCTTTGATAGGGCATGTAGACAATCCTTTGGTGGAGAAGATTCATGTTTTATCTGAATCAGATGAAAGTGAATTACTTGATGAGTTAAATGAACTAGATAGCCATAAAGTGACCTTAGTTAAGTTTGATAGCAGACCAACATTTAATGATATTCTAGGTTATGCCAACAGCCTTTTTTCTCGTAATATAGGTTTGACTGTTTCTGTTATGAATGGTGATGTTAGTTTTAGTTGTTCCGAAGATATCGAACGCGCTAAGGCAGCATTGAGTAATATTAATGTAGGAAGTAATACTGTTTTAGCTTTGAGTCGATATGAAGCTTCGTTAGATAAAAAGGAAATTTGTCTATATACGGACGATGGTTTGCCAAATAGCTTATCGGTTGATGCTTGGGTTTTTAAGAAACCTATACATTTAGATAATGAAGCATTTTATTATATGGGTCAAATGAACTGTGATATGATGCTTAACTATGATTTGATTGATGCTGGTTACAATGTTATTAATCCTTGTCTAGATGTAATTGTGCTACATCATGAATCTGTTGCTAAAGATAATAGTTATTATTGTCTCCAAAACTCTAAAGAAAATACATTGCAGGCTGGTTTAAAACATCAGGCTAGTAGGGCCAACTTTAGTATGACTCATTATGGTATTCCATGGATTTTAGAGAGTGGAATACGTTATGGTTATATACCAAGACCATATAATTGGACTTTAAAAAACAGCATTGTAATCTTTCTGCCAGAAGGCGATACTACTAATATACTTAAATGCTTTGACATTATTGCTAAAAGCTATAATAAGAGTGTGTTTATTTTAGTAGAAGGAATTGTAGAATTAAAGCATATTGAAAAATTTAGAGAGGTACTTAGTAAAAACCATAATATATATATTATAGGTGTTGAAAGTTATGAGAAAATATTAAGAAGTAGCATTAATGGCAATTTGGGGGAACTAGATTCTTCTATTTTGATTAGTTCTACGCTTGCTCTGACAAAAAATATACTAGACTATTTTGATTGTGTGCTAGTAGATTTGCGGTATGTGAATTCAGATAATATTTGTTTTCTAGATAAGAAATTTCTTGGTTTAGATTTACATTGGTTTATGTTAGAACGTTATCAGGACTCAATTCATATTTTACCTGAAGATCAATATACTAAAGAGTATAAGTGCTCTTTAGTTACGTCTGTGTTTAAGTGTGAAGAGTTTATTCGTACGTTCGTTGATAATTGTGAAAGCTTAGAGAACTATTTATACACTGAACATTACTATATAACGTCTGAGTTAAATGGTAATGAATTGGATGTTTTTTAGAAGCGCATAAAATGAGTAATGTTAGAATAGCTTGGTTGCGTAAAGATCCTGGACTTTACGAGTGCTGGAATTTGGGAATTAAGCTAACTAATACCACATACATTTCAAATGCAAATGTAGATGATTTGCGCGATTGTCGTCATGTAACTAGTTTGGTAAGCCGCTTAGAACAAAACGAGAATTATAGCTTTGCTGCTTCAGGTTTGTATCCATTTTATGAATTTTCTGGTGATGTAATAAATCAAAGCGAAGGAGCTCCGTGGTATAGCGATCAAGTAGGAGATATCAGTTATCAAAGCTTGGGTAGCGTAGAGCTAAAAGATAATAAACCCACACTAACTCCACATAATATGCCCCACTGTATGCCTGTTTGGAAGCGCGAGCTTCACGAAAAATACGGATATTTTGATGAGTTAAAGTATGGCACCTATGCTGATTGGGCTTTTTGGTTGAAAGTTACTTTAAATGGTGAGCTTGGCTATATGTCTGGTGAAGGACTTGGGTATTATTACGTAAACCTTGAGTCTCATAACCGGCGGGGAACCAAGTTAGAAGAGCTTCATAAAAAAATAGAATTTGAATTTATGCCTTACTTTGTTGCTGGTTGTGATAACGAAAATCATAAACTTTTAACAAATATTGTCGACCCAAAACGCGAAGTTGGTGAGTGGGTATCAGGTGTACATAAAAAATTAAATATACATGGAGTCGATCTATCATATGGTGACCACAGAAATAGCTTCAACAATTTGATTGATGCCCTTTTACCTTTACACACAGATAAGGAAGCTATAATTTTTCTTCCATTCTTAGAACGATATTTCGTTTGGGGTGATTACCCTGGGGAGGCAGCTTCAGAGTCTCCCAAACCACTTGAGCGAGATTGGATTGGTATTCTTCACGTTCCATTTGATGCACCAGAGTGGTTCCATACTAATGTGTCCCCTGAAACTATTTTTGAATCTGAACTGTGGAAAGCATCGTTATCTAAATGTCGAGGGTTAGTTACTTTAAGTGAAGATTTAGCGAGAGACATTAACTTTAAATATCCGAATTTACCGACAGTTGCCGTTAAGCACCCTACAGAGTTTGATCGAGTGAAAGAGTTTGATCTAAGCCAGTTCAGGCTAAATCCGACTATTGTTCAGGCTGGTGATTGGCTGCGTAATCTCCAGGCTATTCACAAAATACAGCCAAAGGGATATAGAAGGGTAATGCTAAAGAAAAGGTTTTCAGATGCTTATTTAAGTAATGAAATAGAAGTGTTTGGAGATCATCAGGATGAAAATGTTGAAGTTTACACCATGATTCCTAACGATGAGTATGATGTGTTGCTAAGTCAATCGATAGTGATTTGTTGGTTGTATGCTACCGCTGCTAATAATCTAGTGTTGGAGTGTATTGCTAGGAAAACTCCAATTTTGATAAATCCTTTGCCTAGTGTAGTTGAATACTTGGGTGTAGATTACCCACTCTATATAAATGATTTGAGTGAGGTTGATGAGTTGCTTTCCCAAGACGGTATTATAGAGCAGACATACAACTATTTGGCAGGAAGAGATTTCTCTAACGAGCTATCCTATTCAAGTTTTTATAATAGTTTTAAAGAATCTGATTTTTACAAAAATTTATAAGGTTTTTAATTATGATGTATTTTATGTTTCACTTCGGTCGCTCAGGTAGTACGGTATTGACTAACTGTATTGGACAATCAGAAGACGTTTTCTGGCATGGTGAAATATTTTCAAGAAATGTGCATATTGGCTCTGGATTTGACGGTTCCCAATATAAATCTAAGCAAGGAGGTGGAAGTTTTAGCTTAGATGAATTTATAGATTACATTAAGGCTTGTAAAAAATATGCTCGTCCTTCTGAGGATATAGAGTATGGTTGTGAGATAAAAAGTTACCATTTTGAGTTGGGGTTATTTAAGTTTACACTTGATGAATGCTTAGAAAGATTAAGGGTAGAATTTGATTGTAAATTTATTTTTCTCGAGAGAAAAAATTCGTTAAGAAGAATATTATCATGCCTGATGGCGAATGAAACCAATGTTTGGCACAAATCTTCTAACAATGACAACGAAATATCGAAAAAATTGACATTAGATATAAACGCACTTCCAGATGCTGACCTAGGGTTTAAATCAGATTTGCATTCCACTTTATCTCATTCGGAAAAAGTAAATCGTAAGTACAAAGAATCTATACTAGAAATGCAAGGTATGTGCTTATCTTATGAGTTCGATTTAAAGAGTGATGTAATGATTGGAGTGGATAAGTTATCTAGTTTTATGAATCTGCCTGAATACAAGCCTGAGGTTAAATATAAAAAAACTAACCCTCAGGAAATAAGCTCCCTAATCACTAATTTCATAGATGTTAAGAAAGTATTGGAGTCGAGTCGGTTTGACTGGATGCTTCGCGATTAAAAACGAACAGATTATGTCAAGTTCGAAACGTCGTATAAATGGGGGCCTGTGTTGGGTTTGGCTAGCAGGTGTTATTTTAAGAAAATTCAATGCGATTATTTTGACTAAAACTATAATGTTGTCGCATTAATCCAAGAACTTAACCATGTAATTGCTATAATGTTTGGAGCGTAAGTAGCTAATGAAAAAAGCTTTAATAACAGGTGTAACAGGCCAGGATGGTTCCTATCTAGCAGAATTCTTGTTAGAAAAAGGTTACGAAGTACACGGAATTAAGCGTCGTTCTTCTTCTTTTAATACAGAACGTGTAGATCATATTTATCAGGATCCACATGTAGATAATCCAAACTTTGTTCTTCATTATGGTGATCTTACGGATACATCAAATTTGACTCGTATTCTTAAAGAAGTACAGCCAGATGAAGTTTACAACTTAGGCGCACAGTCTCATGTTGCGGTTTCCTTTGAGTCACCTGAGTATACAGCGGATGTAGACGCGATTGGTACACTGCGTTTGCTGGAAGCGATTCGCTTTTTGGGATTAGAGAAGAAGACACGTTTCTACCAGGCATCTACTTCCGAGTTGTATGGTTTAGTGCAGGAAATTCCTCAAAAAGAAACAACACCATTCCACCCTCGCTCTCCTTATGCTGTAGCGAAAATGTACGCATACTGGATTACAGTAAACTACCGAGAAGCGTATGGAATGTATGCGTGTAACGGTATTCTATTTAATCACGAGTCACCGCGTCGTGGTGAGACCTTTGTGACCCGTAAAATAACGCGAGCAATTGCTAACATCGCACAAGGACTCGAGGCTTGCCTGTACCTAGGTAATATGGACGCACTTCGAGACTGGGGCCATGCGAAAGACTATGTTCGTATGCAATGGATGATGCTTCAGCAAGAGCAAGCAGAGGATTTTGTTATTGCTACCGGTAAGCAGATCTCCGTACGCGAGTTTGTTCGACTTTCTGCTAAAGAGGCGGGCATAACGCTCGAATTCAGTGGTGAAGGCGTAGGTGAAATAGGTACCGTAGTGGCTGTAGAGGGTACTAACGCACCGGGTGTTAAGATAGGCGATGTCATTGTTAAAGTGGACCCTCGCTACTTCCGTCCAGCAGAGGTGGAAACGCTTCTTGGTGACCCTACAAAAGCAAAAGAAAAACTTGGTTGGGTGCCAGAAAACACAGTAGAAGAAATGTGTTCAGAAATGGTTGCTAGCGATTTGGATAAAGCTAAACAACACGCGCTTCTAAAAGAGCACGGATACACGGTGGCAGTTGCGAAAGAGAACACGCCAAACATTAAAATGGCTTAATTAATCAAATCTAAAAAGTTAAGTGACATTTATGAAAAAAGTATTTATTGCTGGTCACCGCGGAATGGTTGGATCAGCAATTGTGCGTCAGTTAGAAAAACGTAGCGATATTGAAATTGTTACGCGCGCTCGCAATGAGTTAGATTTAACCAATCAACAGGCTGTCTCTGAGTTTTTTACAGGTGAGGGTATCGATCAGGTTTATTTAGCTGCGGCTAAGGTTGGCGGTATTCATGCCAATAACACATATCCAGCCGAGTTTATTTATGAAAACCTGATGATTGAGTGCAATATTATCCATTCTGCTTACCAAAGTGGCGTGAAAAAACTGCTCTTCTTAGGGTCATCCTGTATTTATCCAAAAATGGCACCGCAGCCAATGCAGGAGGCAGCATTGCTAACGGACACGTTAGAAGAAACGAACGAGCCATACGCTATAGCTAAAATTGCTGGTATTAAGCTTTGCGAATCGTATAACCGTCAGTATGGTGTTGATTACCGCAGTGTGATGCCTACCAACCTGTACGGCCCACATGATAATTTTCATCCGGAAAACTCTCACGTGATACCAGCTCTATTGCGTCGATTCCATGAAGCAGCCCAGCGTGGAGACTCTGAAGTTGTCGCATGGGGGAGTGGTAAGCCAATGCGAGAGTTCCTTCATGTTGATGATATGGCATCGGCATCTATTCATGTGATGGAGTTAGATAAGGCGACATATGAATCCAATACCGAGCCGATGTTAAGTCATATTAACGTAGGTACTGGGGTGGATTGTACCATTCGTGAATTGGTTGAAACCGTTGCTAAGGTAACGGGCTTTAAAGGGGAAATAGTCTGGGATACAACAAAACCAGATGGAACACCTCGTAAGCTGATGAATGTTGAAAGGCTGGCTTCTCTTGGCTGGAGATACAGCTACAGCTTGGAAGAAGGCCTGAAAGATGCCTATCAGTGGTTTATCAATAATCAGGATAACTTCCGTAGTTAAAATCTAAATGGCTCCATTGTAAAGGTGGAGCCTTTATCCCTTCCTATTTACCATAAGCACATATGTTTCTAGATAAAACTACCTTTACTACTGTAATAGACTCAACACCACTTGTTTCTATCGATCTGGTTGTTGAAAATTCAAAAGGACAGATATTACTTGGGTTAAGGAACAATCGACCAGCTCAGGGCTATTGGTTTGTCCCTGGTGGTCGAATACGTAAAAATGAAACCCTTGATAATGCATTTGAAAGGCTGTGTCAGGAGGAGCTTTCTATTAACGTAACTCGTGAAGAGGCAGAATGCCTTGGTCCGTTTGAGCACTTCTATTCTGATTATGTATTTGGAAAGGATGTATCAACGCATTACGTAGTTATTGGCTATAAGGTGTTTGCTGATATCAATATAGAGCAATTGCCAGATGCACAGCACAACCAATACTGTTGGTTAGATAAAGAGCAAATGCTGTTACGAGACGATGTACATAAGCACAGCAAATGGTACATTGAGAAAAATTAAATATTAAGAATTAAATACAAGGAATTACCATGAGTCGCGCGAACAAAGATAGCGAACGTATTTTATCTGATATTCGTCACTTTCAGGCGATGGTTTCTAATGAAACGGCAAAAATCAAACAAGACATAACCCAGCATATCGCCAGAAGGGGAAGTGAAGAAACGGCAACAGAAGCATTGGTTGACCGAGTTGCTGAGCATTTAGCCAAACTCAATGCACGTATGCAGGTGGTAGAAACCGTATTGGCATCAGAGATTCCACTAAAAAGGGAAATTGCTGATTCAATGACGAAGACAATTCAGGCAAAACCAGCGGTTGCTCAACTACCATCTCTTCCAAAGAAATTAATTCTTAATACTCAGTCCTTTGCAACCAACACTAATATGGGGGAATCTGAGCTTACGGATACGGGGCTTAGTTACTGCTGGACTATGCAGGAGCCTACTACTCGTTTTAGAGCTAAGGTTTCTCGCGCTCAGAAGATGCAGGCTCGAATTCGCCTTGTTAGCGTTGTGAAAGAAGATTTAAAGTCGGATATCAAAGTACTTGTTGATGGTGAAACGGTACCGAGCCGTATTATGTTTGATGGCACTCTGGATTGCTTGATTGCAGACATCCCTGTCGCTAAAAACAAGGCCGATGAAACTTTGCTAGCGATACAGTTACCTGCTACATACTCACCAAAAGAGTTGGGTTCTTCTTCAGATGAGCGCAAACTAGGTATAGCAATCAATACTATTGAGTTTACGGAGCCTCAAAAGAAAGGGCTCAGCCGTATGTTTTCTCGTCGATAATATCGAGTAAGGTTTTATTTTTTCCTTATGTCATCTGCTTTATTTCAGAAAGTTCGATTTTTCTTACGAATTGTTTCGTTTGGACGTCTAAAAACTTTATATCGATTACTTAAGAACGAACCACCAAGCCATGTTTTAAAACAAGTAACTACTTATCTTTCTGCAAAAGGAAAGATCGACGGATACCTGTTCTCATCCTCGGTATTTGATAACAGCCATTATATTGTGGATTTGGAGCAGCCTGTTGACCTCCCGATAGTCGCTCCCAAGCATGACAGGGTACAGGTCTCTATTATTATCCCGGTTTACAATCAGTGGGAATATACTGCTCGCTGCGTTGAGTCTGTTGTTAATAGCGTTAAAGGGGTAAGTTACGAAATTATCCTTGCAGATGACTGTTCTGATGATGAAACAAGAAACGCGGCTAAGTTGCTCGAAAATGTGAATATCATAAGAGCAGAGAGTAATCAGGGTTTTTTACTTAACTGCAATAATGCAGCAAAGCAAGCCAGGGGCGATTATATTGTTTTTTTAAACAATGATACCTATGTGCATGAAGGTTGGCTGGAAGCTTTGGTTGATGTGGCTGAAAAAGATACCTCAGTTGGACTCGTAGGTTCAAAGCTGGTTTATGAAGACGGTACGCTTCAAGAGGCCGGAGGTATTGTTTGGCGAGATGCATCTGCCTGGAACTATGGCAATGGCGATAATCCCGGTAAGCCTGAATACAATTATCTGAAATCGGTTGATTATGTTTCCGGTGCCAGTATTTTAGTTCGCCGTTCTTGCTGGGAAGAGCTGGAGGGATTTGATACAAGATATGTTCCAGCGTATTACGAAGATACGGATTTTGCTTTTGCATTGGCAGATAAAGGCTATAAAGTTATCTATCAGCCTAAATCCGTAGTTACGCATTTCGAAGGTAAAAGTCATGGAACGTCGACCACATCTGGTCTAAAAGCATATCAAAAGGTGAACCAGAAAAAGTTTCGTAGCAAGTGGCAGCATAAGCTTAGTCATGCTCATATGCCGCATGGTCAGAATATTTTTCAGGCGCGGGATAGAAGTACAGATAGTCGAACAATCTTGATTATTGACCATTATGTCCCTTGGTTTGATCAGGATGCAGGCTCCCGTTCTACTTTTATGTATATTCAGTTTTTTTTAAATCAGGGATATCACATAAAGTTTATTGGCGACAATTTTTATCCGCATCAACCCTATACCGACATTCTCGAGCAAATGGGGGTAGAGGTGCTTTATGGCAATGAGTATGCGAATAACTGGCAAGGGTGGTTTTTGGCTAATCACTCGTGTATTGATGTTGTATATTTGCACCGTCCACACATCGCCCCTAATTATCTCGACTTCATAAAAGAAAACAGTTCAGCAAAGGTACTGTATCAGTGCCATGATCTGCACCATTGGCGCTTTGAACGTGCAGCGGAAGTAGACGATTGTGATGAAACCAGAGAGAAAGCAAAAGAGTGGTACGAAAAAGAACTAGCTCTTTTTGATAGTGTTGATGTTGGTTTAACCTTCTCTATGGATGAAAAACACTACCTTGAGGAGCAAGGGCTTAGTTGTGCTATAGAGCAGATTCCGTTATTTCTTTACGATAAGCCAATGATTAAGGACTGTATTCCTAACTTTAACGAACGTTCAGACTTTATGTTCGTGGGAGGGTTCAACCATTCACCTAACAGTGACGGAGTGCTATGGTTCTTGAACGAAGTTTTTCCACAAGTGCTTGAAGTAATTCCTGATATAAAGTTCCATATCATAGGCAGTAAAATGCCTGATTCGATTAAAAAATTTGAGTCTGAGAATGTGGTCATTCATGGATATGTGTCCGACCAGGCATTAGAACAGCTGTATCGAACTGTGAAGGTTAATATTGTTCCTCTTCGCCATGGTGCTGGTGTAAAGGGTAAGCTTATTGAGTCTTTTTATTTCGGTACTCCAACAGTTTCGACGGCAGTAGGTGTAGAAGGCATTGATGCAGAACGTTTTGGTTTAATAGGTTTTGATAAACCAGATACGTTTGCGTGCGAACTCATTAACTTATTGTCTGAAGAAAAGAGCTGGGTTCAACACCAAACAAAGCAGTCACAACTTTTCGAACAATCATTCCTGACGTCTAGTCAGGCTGAACGCCTAAAAAGCGTATTTTAATAATCAATTAGAGAGTATCTGTGAGTCAGGTTTTTATTTTTTCCGCGTGTTGGCGTACAGGTAGTACATTGGTTCAACGCTTCTTTAATACCTCAGATGATCTACTTATCTGGGGTGAACCCAATTTTCTTCTACCTTTTGGTAACGCATTTGACAAGTCGGTAGGGCACTTTAAATCAGTAGCGTGGCAACAAGAGGTTGTTGAGAAGCAAGGCTTCCAAAAAGCCTGGAGCCCGGTGTTAAATCCTAAGGTTGAAACTTTGTTAGAAGGGTATCGGGCTTTTTTTAACACAACTTATGGGTTGGAACTAACCAAGTTTGGTAAATCTCGTTGGGGATTCAAAGAGGTGAGACAAAATGCTTATCAGCATGCCTCAATGATGAAGCAGCTATTTCCAGATAGTAAAATTATATTCCACTACCGCAACCCTTATGACGTTTACGAATCGCTTTTAGGTACGGATTTCCACAAAAACTTCCAGGGGCCTTTTCAACCAATGCGCTTTTGGGCCAAAAATATGAGGGATTTTCTTGATTCAGAAAAAGTTGAAAAATTGGATGCGCTAGTCATATCACATGAAGAATTTGTAGCAGAAGCAACTTCCCAACAAGTTATGCAAGAGCTAGCTAATTTCACTAATACAAAACTAACCGAAAAGATGAAGGCGACTATACAGCTAAAAGTAGGGGCTACATCTCAACAGAGTGGATTAGATAAGCCAACGATAAATCGCTTAAATCAGGTCTTGCTTGAAGAGTTAGGTGAACAAGACAGAGAAAGAGTGATGAGTTTGTTTGGTGGCTTAAAGTAAACAGGTATCTTATGTCCTGGTTGAGCAGATTTCTAAAAATCAATGTTCACAAGAGTATTTCGCAAAACGGAAACAATAGCCGTCTAGAAGTAAAGAAACTGCAAAATGTAGTGGTTGCTCCCTATCAATATTTGCTTTCAGGAAAAGGGAAAATACATCAGGGAGGCCCGGTGTTCCCTGACTGGAACACGTCGCCGTATAGACATTACCGATGTGGCAAGCCAGTTGATAATTTGCCCGTAGTGCCTCTACAAGGGAATCCAACAATAAAAGAACCCGTATTTTGGTGTGGCGCTATATACCAACATTTCGGCCATCAGGTAAGTGAGTTTTCTAGCAGGATTCTAGTTTATAAATACTTTGCTAAAAAGATGAGGCTTAACGGTAAGTACTGCTTTGCTATTTCGGAATCAAGCCATTGGAAAGTAGTTGATGATCTTCCTACATTTTTTTTAGATATATTGGATTGGTTCAACATTCCGTATGAACAAGTATTATTGGTTCGTTCTCCTCTGTACGTTGAGCAACTATATGTCTGCCCGCAACAGGAACACCTAGGAGAGCCTTCTCCAACAAAAAGTGACTATATTGAGCTGTTAACTACTCATGCAGAACAGTCTTCGCCTGTCAGTAGGGTAAGTGAAGGTGGTGTGTTTGTTTCCAAAGCTGGCCTGCCAGATGCCCGTTTTGCAGCTGAAAAATACTTAGAAGAGTGCTTTATTAAAGCTGGGATTTCGGTAATAAAACCTGAAACTCTATCGTTAAAAGAGCAAATAAACGCCTATCTAGCACATGAAGATCTTTTTTTACAGAAGGGTCGGCTATTCATGGCCTCCAATTGTTAGGCAAAAACGTAAAAAATGTCCATGTATTGATGAGGCATAAAGGAACGTTCGCTGCAAATAGATTGATTCCGCGCAGTATCTCGGTAAATCATATCGCTCCTTTGGGCTTTGTGCATAAGTTTAATGGTACAGATGCGTTAGAGCATACAGGTTTGTCATTTGTTGACACTGTGGGTGTTGAGGGCTACGTACGCAGTTTAGGGTATGTAGACTTTAAGCTGGATTCTGAAGAGTATCGACGTTTAGCGATAGAAGATTTGCAAAAGTGGATGCAGCAGTATAATCAGGAGCCCGAGTCCATTAACAACCAATTACATACTTTTAGCGATTTAAGAAACCTTGTTGTATAAGAGGTAGCGGTGTTTAATATTAGTAATCCGTTAAGAAAAAAACAAAGAAACAAGAAAGGCTCAGCCTTACACAATATCAGATGATCCAAAGAGGTCGCCTCCTTTCTGTAAAGCTTTTTCCCAGTCGTCCTCATGAGCATGCTAATGAATTAAAAGAGCTAATTGTGCAAAAAATAGACCATGCGGAGCCATTTTCTATAGTTAGGCTGGGAGATGGAGAGGGTAGAATATTAGCGTATCCGGAATATCTGCATGAAGATACGATGAAGAGTGAAGTTTTGTTGTATCAGTTTGGGAAGCAAGTTAAACCTGCGCTTAGAAGAAAGTTTGGCAGGAGCTGGGTTAAGGAATCCATTGCCATTTTGTCCGAACACATGAACATTGCGATTTCATCTGCCGACGTAATCGGAGCACCAAGTCATTTACACCATAGTAAGCCTTTAAGCACCAGTAACCTTAATGCTAGATTGGCGAATTCAGTTGCAATTGAGTTTGCTAATAAGTCAGCTATTGAACATCCAAATAAACAAATTTTCGATGTGTTTATATTTAGAGCCTTCCAGAAACAAGGTCTATTTTTTGATGTTTTGAATAACTTAGACTTCTTAGGTGTAATTTCTCATACTGATAACTCTTCAATACTCATGAAGACGTTCCAGATTAAGCAATGTAAACATATAAAAATTCCAGGCCACCAGACATTTATGAAGTCTAAGAAGCTACATTTCCCTACAGAATATAAAACTGTTATTGATCAGATTTCGGTTCCTTATAAAGGTGCGGTTTTTTTAGTGGCAGCGGGTTATCTTGGGAAGCTATATTGCCATGAAATTAAATTGCGGGGCGGAATAGCATTAGATATCGGTTCAGTGTTTGACAGTTGGACTGGATTAGGTAGGCTTGATGCCATAAAAGATGAGTCCATGAGACTTTGAATTAAATACTCGAATATTAAGATTTATGTATGAACAATAAACTACTGCTAGCGGCTTTGACGATCATACCAAAGCGATTTCAAATCAAGGCGTTAAGTAAGTCCATCCAGTTTTTATTTAAGGATGAGCTTAAACAGATCGAATCTGGCTCTATTTCGTTATATCTGAAGGATATTGATAAGAGCTGGACCGTAGAGCTGTTTCCTGAACAAAAGGGGAAACAATCGGTAATTAAAGTAAATACCAGTTTTGAATCAGTTGTTCGTATGCAACGAAAAGCAGAGTTGATTCGTGCTTTAGAGAATGGTGAGTTGGAAATATCTACTTCAGTTCAGGATAGAGAAGTTTTAGTGAGTGCACTATATGCTTTAGAACAGGCTAAAATAGAAGCTTTGATAGACAAATGCTACTCGTTTTTACATATCAAACGCCCGCCAAGGTTGGATATTTACAAAGTTGTACCAGAAGATATTAAAGACGACTTAGATATCGACTTTTTACGTGATGAAGCTTTGAGAATGGAAGCTTCCGATAAGACACTTGCTTTGCGCTTAATGGAGCTGGCCCTTGAAGCAAGACCTAACGGCCCTTTGATTAGGAAAAAAGTTCTTCAATATCGTGCTGAACTAGCAGAAGTATAAGCTAGCCGTAATGATAGAGTTACAAAACCTAACCAAATACTACCCATCCGAACTTGGTAACCAATACGTTTTCCAGGATGTTAACTTTTGCTTTCCCGAAGGGCATAGCATCGCGTTACTTGGCTCAAACGGAGCAGGTAAGTCGACACTGTTTCGTATTATTGCAGGCAGTGAGTACCCCAATAAGGGACGTGTTATTACCAGTAAATCGATCTCTTGGCCAGTGGCTTTGGCTACAGGTATTCATCCGCAGATGACGGGGCGTGAAAATACACGTTTTATCGGTCGAGTAAATGGTGTGGCGGATCTCGATGAGTACGAAGAGAAGGTAAAAGATTTCGCTGAACTTGGTATTAAGTATGACTTGCCAGTTAAAAGCTATTCCAGCGGTATGCGATCTCGTCTGGCGTTTGGTACCTGTGTTGCTATTGATTTTGATGTCTATCTTATTGATGAAGCTACATCTGTAGGAGATCAAAAGTTCCGGAAAAAAGCAAAGCAAGCTTTATTGGATAAGAGCCGTAATGCCAGTGTCATTATGGTGAGTCACGATATAAAGGAGATAAAAGAGTTCTGCAATAGTGCAATTATTCTTCATCAGGGTGAACTAACCTTTTATCCTGATCTGGAAGAAGCTCTCGATATTTACAGTAAGCTTTAGGCTTATTATCTACTATTATTAATTGAAATATCTTATAGACTGCCATGTGCAAATAATTGTATGGTGTATTTGGCTAGGTGTACCTATAGAGAATAAAAAATATACATGTTGACTATTACGGCTTTAACTTTCATTTTGTCGACAATGTTTGTGTTAGGTTTAAGAAAAGCAGCGGTAAAACACGGATATGTTGATAGGCCAACGGCCAGAAAGGTTCATACTGGAGATATTCCGCTAGTTGGTGGTATATCTCTATTCTTTACTATACTTGCAGTTCTTGCTACCCATCCTGAGTTTTTGCCTCGTTCTGGAAACTACCTCTTCTGTTCAGCAGTTTTGGTCACCGTTGGTGCACTAGACGATAAGATTGAACTAGGTGCTAAGTTTCGCCTTCTGATATTAACCCTACTATCGGTGTGGCTAACATTTAGTCACAAAGCAAACCTTGTTCATTTAGGTGACCTTTTTGGTTTTGGGGATATATTTATTCCCAACGGTAAAGAGTTGTTCACGATCCTTGCTGTTATCGCAGCGATAACAGCTTTCAATATGTCCGATGGGTTGGATGGGCTATTAGGTGGTCTTTCTGCAGTAACATTTGGCAGTCTGGGTTATTTCTTTTTTCACGCCGGTCAAACGAACTTAGGCGCCTTCTGTATTTTATTCGTTGTCGCGATGTTGCCATACATTTTGTGTAATCTGGACATTGTCCCTCATCGCACTTTAAAGGTGTTTATGGGTGACTCCGGCAGTTATTTTATTGGTTTTACGATCATTTGGCTCCTTGTCGAAAGCACCCAATTTGCGGCTCCTATGACCAAAGAGGTGTCACTAAGGCCTGTCACTGCCCTATGGATAACGGCGGTACCCGTTATGGATATGGTCATGGTTATGCTACGGCGAATTGGTAAGAGACAATCGCCTTTAAAGGCAGACAAATTGCACCTGCATCATATTTTTCAAAGGCTAGGGTTCTCGTCCTCCAAAACTCTAATCACAATTGTCTCTTTCAGTATCCTCTGTGCTGCGTTTGGCATTTATGGAGAACTTACAGCGGTCCATGAGTATGTAATGCTGTACCTGTTCGTTGCGCTGTTCTTTGTATATTTTGTTGCAATGAGACATATCTGGAAGATAGTCACGACACTAAGAAGCTGGAAAAAGAAGAGAGAACTCCATCAGAAGAAGTTGATGAGATAAACGCTATTACTAAAGAATTGCTATAAGTTATAAACGATTCGCATTGGAGTTTATTGGGCTCGATGTTAGCCTTGTAACCGTATTCTTAATTCATGATGAAAATCATAGGTAATCCGTCGATTACTAAAGGCAAATAAAAACTATGGACAAAAAAAGATTAACTCACCTCAAAGCACTGGAAGCTGAGTCTATCCAGATTATGCGTGAAGTGGCAGCAGAGTTTGATAACCCTGTAATGCTTTACTCGGTTGGTAAAGATTCATCCGTGCTACTTCATTTGGCACGCAAAGCCTTCTATCCTGGAAAAATTCCGTTTCCGCTGATGCATGTGGATACCAATTGGAAGTTTAAAGAGATGATCGCGTTCCGTGATCGCCTTGCAAAAGAGTACGATTTCGATTTGATTGTTCACAAGAACCCACGTGGCCTTGAAATGAACATCAACCCGTTTGTTCATGGCAGTGCTAAGCATACCGATATTATGAAAACCGAGGGTTTGAAGCAGGCGCTAGACAAGTACGGTTTTGATGCTGCATTTGGTGGTGCACGTCGTGATGAAGAGAAGTCTCGTGCAAAAGAACGTGTGTATTCTTTCCGTGATAAAAACCACCGCTGGGATCCTAAAAACCAGCGTCCTGAGCTGTGGAACATCTATAACTCGAAAGTAGAGAAGGGAGAAAGCATTCGCGTATTCCCACTATCTAACTGGACGGAACTGGATATCTGGCAGTATATCTATCTGGAAAATATCGAGATTGTGCCACTGTACCTTTCTGAAAAGCGCCCAGTCGTTGAGCGCGATGGTACGCTAATCATGGTTGATGATGAGCGCATGCCTTTAGAAGAAGGCGAAGTGCCTGAAATGAAGATGGTTCGATTTAGAACTCTTGGCTGTTATCCGCTTACGGGTGCGGTAGAGTCTGAAGCGCAAACTCTGCCTGAAGTAATTCAGGAAATGTTGCTATGTACCACTTCAGAGCGTCAAGGTCGTGTGATCGACCACGACTCAGCGGGTTCTATGGAGAAGAAGAAGATGGAGGGGTACTTCTAATGTCTCACAGTTCAAATTTGATTGCCTCAGATATCGAGGAATACCTAAAGGTTCACGAGAACAAAGATCTGCTGCGTTTTCTTACATGTGGCAGTGTAGATGATGGTAAATCGACATTAATTGGCCGTCTGCTTTATGATAGCAAGATGATTTTTGAAGATCAGATGTCTGCTATCGAGAAAGATTCCAAGCGTTTTAATACGACGGATGAAGAATTCGATTTAGCTCTATTGGTTGATGGCCTGCAGTCCGAGCGTGAGCAAGGCATCACTATCGATGTCGCTTACCGTTATTTCTCGACCGAGCAGCGCAAGTTTATCATCGCGGATACTCCGGGGCATGAGCAGTACACTCGTAACATGGCGACTGGTGCCTCAACTTGTGACTTGGCGATTATCCTGATTGATGCCCGATATGGTGTTCAGGTTCAGACTCGTCGCCACAGCTATATCTGCTCGCTACTGGGTATTAAACATATCATTGTTGCTGTAAACAAAATGGATATCGTCGATTACGATCAGGAAGTGTATAAGAAGATCAAAGACGATTATCGTGAGTTTTCTAAAGAGCTTGCTTTTGATGATATCCGCTTTGTTCCAATTTCAGCACTTAAGGGCGATAACGTTGTAAACGAAAGCGAGAATATGACCTGGTACCCAGGCTCTCCGCTGATGAAACTACTGAACTCAGTAAACATTCGTAGAGACGACTTCCAGTCTTTCCGATTCCCGGTGCAGTATGTGAATCGTCCAAATCTGGATTTCCGAGGCTTTGCTGGCACTATTGCCGCTGGTGATATCCGTGTTGGTGATACCGTTATGGCCCTGCCTTCTGGAAAAGAAAGCAAAGTTGAATCGATAGTGACCTTTGATGGTGACTTGGAAACGGCCTCTACTGATATGGCGGTTACCATTACGTTGGAAGATGAAATCGATATCAGCCGTGGCGATATGATTGTTCGCCCACACGACAAGCCAGAATCGAGCGCAAACGTGATTGCGGATGTGGTTTGGATGACAGAAGAGCCTATGCATTTGGACAGGCAGTATCAAATTAAAGTCGGTTCGAAGTCTGTATATGGTGAAGCTCAGGCGATTGACTATAAAGTTAACGTCAACACCATGGAAAAAGAGGCGACTCAGCAGCTTGACCTAAATGAAATTGGCCGCTGCCAGTTCCACTTCACGGAGGAAGTTCAGTTTGATGCTTACGAGAAGAACCGTCACACAGGTGCGTTTATCATTATAGACAGGCTTACCAACGTGACTGTTGGAGCCGGTATGATTCGTGGCGCAGCTGAAGGTGGCTTGGTAAGTGCTAAAGCTCCTGCTGAATATAGCGAGTTCGAGTTAGAGCTAAATGCGCTTGTCTGTAAGCACTTCCCACACTGGGGCGCTAAAAAGCTAGGCTAATGCTCCATTGTCAGCCATCTTTACGGGTGGCTGACTGCTTACTGCTGACTACTCTTCACTTATGTCTTTCGAATCTATTTTTGTTATTACCGTCTTTCTTGCCACGATAGCCGGATTGATTAAATTTCAGCATCGCCCCGCCGCCGTTTTTGGTTGCGCTATGGTGCTGTTATTTGCATCTGGTGTTGTGTCAACGGGGGATGTTATTTCAAGCGCTTCTAACGAGGGCTTGCTTACTTTGATTTTGCTGATGACATGTTCATTGGCTTTAGAAAAAACCCGCCTTTTACGCTCAGTCGCCACCACGATTATTCGTGAGAAATACTCTGGAACCTGGCTACGATTGTTTGGTATGACAGCCATTACGTCGGCGTTTTTGAATAATACGGCAGTGGTTTCAACCATGTTGGCACCTATCCGAAGCAATCCCTATCACGCATCAAGCAAACTTTTACTACCTCTTTCTTATGCTGCCATTCTTGGTGGTACGCTAACGCTTGTTGGTACTTCAACCAACCTTATCGTGAATAGTTTGGTGATTGAAACGAGCCTGGAGCCTCTCCACTTTTTTGACTTCACAGCCGTTGGTGCATGCGTTGTGTTGGCCAGTGGTTTTGTACTGTGGTTAGTGAGTCGTTTTCTTCCTGAAAGAAATACTGAGCAGGAAAGCTACAGAGAATACTTTATTGATGCCAAGGTGTTACCTGGCTCTTCTTTGATTGGAAAAAGTATCGAAAAGAATGGATTACGACATCTGGAATCTCTGTTTTTAGTTGAGATTATTCGTGCTTCTTCTCCGATATCGCCAGTGTCACCGACAGAAGTGATTCAGGAAGGTGACAGGCTGGTATTTACCGGGGATATCACCAAGGTGATGCAACTTAACCAATTTGAAGGGCTGAGTATTTTTGCAGACCAAAATGGACTACCTATGGATAACCTTTCTGAGGTGGTTATCAGACCAGAAAGTGTGCTGGTAGGTAAAACGTTAAAAACCGTTGGCTTCCGGGCTCTTTTTGATGCGGGTGTGGTTGCCATCAGGCGAGATGGCGAACGCGTTTCGGGCAAGCTCGGTGAAGTTGAACTTTTGGCAGGTGATTATCTGGTGTTAGCGGCGGGTAACGACTTTAAGTCTCGCCACAATATCTATAAAAACTTTATTTTGCTATCGGGTGTTGAACCTGAATCGAAGCTAAGTGGCGCAAAAGAAACCTTAGTAGCGGTTGGCTTTGTTGGTACCTTAGTTCTTGCGGCTATTGGTGCGTTGTCACTGTTTAAAGGTATGTTTTTGTTGCTTGGTGCTTTGATTCTTTCGGGTACTCTGACTTCGCGAGAAATCATCAGACGTTTCCCAAGCGACCTATGGCTAATTATTGCATCAGCATTGCTACTTTCTAAGGCGCTTACAAATAGTGGTGTGCTGGATGGGTTACACGTTTTTCAGGAATCTTACCTAACGGAAATGACCCCAATAGGCGCGCTAATCGTAGTGTATGTGATGACCTGGCTCCTAACGGAATTAGTGACCAATAATGCCGCGGCAGCTCTGAGCTTTCCTATCGCTTATAGCCTCGCATTAAGCCTCGATGCCAACCCTATGGCATTTATTATGGCGGTTGCGTTCGGTGCCAGTGCTAGCTTTATCAGTCCTTACGGATATCAAACCAATCTAATGGTATTTAACGCAGGTTGTTATAAGATTTCTGATTTTGTGAAAATCGGTCTTCCGGTTAGCCTTGTGTATGGAATTACAGCGGTGAGTGCCATCGTCTGGGTATATGGAGTTTAATGGGTATGTCACCATATAAAGAAATTGAAACAGGACAAGAAAAATCATCGGATGTTGTTTGGCATCTGGCGAGTGTCTCTCATAACGAGCGAGCTAAGCTTAATGGGCATAAACCAGCAGTATTATGGTTTACCGGGTTAAGTGGCTCCGGGAAATCGACGGTGGCAAATGCTGTCGATAAAATGCTTTACGACCTGGGTTGTAAAACCTACGTGCTTGATGGCGACAATGTTCGTCATGGTCTAAATGGCGATTTGGGCTTTTCAGATGAAGACCGAATTGAGAATATTCGCCGAATTGGAGAAGTATCAAAGCTGTTTGTTGATGCAGGGTTATTGGTCTCGACGGCCTTTATTTCCCCGTTCACTAATGACCGCACTATGGTTCGAGATACATTGTCTGACGGCCAGTTTATAGAAGTCTTTGTCGATACTCCGCTGGAGATTTGTGAACAGCGCGACCCTAAGGGGCTATACAAAAAAGCGCGAGCAGGTGAGATTAAAAACTTCACGGGAATTGACTCGGCTTATGAGTTACCAGAAAAGCCCGAAGTTCATATAAAAACAGCCGACAAATCTGTTGAAGAGTGCGCTAGAGAAGTCATTAGTTACTTACTTGCGAATGGCTACGTGAAAGCCGCTTAACCAGAAAAGCAAAGGAATAAGCTTTGAATTACGATCTTTTTAACGGTGATGCGGATGGCATCGTTGCATTACTTCAATTGCGTTTAGATAAGCCGGTCGAAGCAGAATTAGTTACCGGTGTTAAGCGTGATATCAATCTGCTGGCAAAAGTTTCTCCTAAAAGCGGAGATAAGTTAACGGTTCTTGATGTCTCCATGCTTAAGAACAGCAAAGCTCTAGAAGAGGCACTGATTTCTGGCGCGAAAGTGTTTTATGCAGACCACCACCAATCTGGTGATATTCCAACGAGTTCGAACCTTGAAGCGCATATCGATCTGGATGCAAACTGCTGTACCGCATTGATTATAGATAGCTTGCTTGAGGGAAGGTATCACGATTGGGCCATCACCGCTGCATATGGTGATAACCTGATTGCGAAAGCGGATCAGTTAGCAGATAAAGCCGGATACGACGCAGAGCAAAAGGCACTGCTTAAAGAGTTGGGAACGCTGATTAACTACAATGGTTATGGCGAAAAAGTGGAAGACCTTCACTTTCATCCAGCTGATCTTTACAAAGCGCTCCTAAAATACCCGTCTCCATTTGATGCGATTGCAGACAAAGCATCTCCTTACTACCAATTGCAAGAAGCGTATCGGGAAGATATGGATTTGGCGCTATCAGTGAAACCGATGCACGAAAGCGACAAGTTAAAAGTTTTCGAGCTTCCAAATAGTGCGGCTTCACGCCGTATAAGTGGCGTATTTGGTAACTATCTGGCGAACCAGACACCGGATTCCGCGCATGCTGTTTTTACTCTGAACAAAGATGAAACCTATACCGTTTCATTGCGAGCACCTTTAAATAATAAAAAAGGTGCAGGGGAGATATGTGGTAGCTTCCCCACAGGTGGTGGCCGCGAGGCAGCAGCTGGTGTAAACGCACTACCACAAGATGAAGTTGAGAAATTTATTCAGATTGTAGAAAGTTACTATTTGTAGCTTCTAAAAGAGAGATAAACAAAAAGGGCGCAGATGCGCCCTTTGTCGTTTCATAGGAAACGATCAATCAACCGCACAATTTAAGCAAAACGCGTAATAACCTTTTGGATCGTTAAAGCTGCTAAGCAACTCCGCATCTTGTATTACTTTTTCCGTTATTGGCTGGAAAGCTTTAGGAATCATCGAAGAAACATCAATACCAACCGATGCTTCGACTCTATCCATTAACTGCTGAATAAACTCTTCTGTTGGTGTTAGTGATTCTTCTACCCAGTAGATATTGTAGTCTTCCAGTCCTGCAAGGTTTGCTGCGATTTCGATAGCATCATCAAAATCGCCCATCTGATCAACTAATCCGGCTTTCATCGCATCCTGACCAGTCCATACGCGGCCCTGTGCGACCTTATCTACATTTTCTACGCTGATATCTCTGTTCTCACTAACCAATCCGATAAAGCGGTTGTAGCCATTTTCAATGCCTAGCTGGATTGCTTCGCCAGCTTTGTCAGATATCCCTCTGGTAATGCCCATACCAGAGAAAGGCGTAGTACCAACACCATCACTGTAGATACCGTGCTTGTTAAGCCCTTTCTCAAAGGTAGTGATAACACTGAATATCCCTATCGAACCAGTAAGCGTAGTCGGTTGGGCTACGATCTTATCAGCGCTCATTGAAATCCAGTAACCGCCAGATGCTGCAAGGCTAGACATCGATACCACGACAGGTTTACCTGCATCTCGTAGCGCCTGAACTTCGTTTCGAATTACCTCCGACGCAAATGCACTACCGCCAGGGCTGTCTACTCGAAGCACTACAGCCTTAACCTTGTCATCTTTACGTGCTTTACGAAGAAGAGCGGAAGTAGTATCGCCGCCAACGGTGCCGCGTGGCTGGCTTCCATCAAGAATCGTTCCGCTTGCTACGATAACAGCAATGTCGTCTGAACTGCCGTTGAAGTCGCCTCGCACACGGGTTAAGTATTCGTAATAACTTACAGCTCTGTAGCTATCTTTATCCTTCACACCGAATGTTTCACCCATTGCCTTTCTGAACTGCTGCCTAGTGACTAACTCGTCTACAAGTCCAAGGTTTTTCGAAAGTAGCGCCAGATCGCCATTCACTTCTCTCAGTTTTGCCAGGAAATCATCCATTGACGGGTTAATTGCATTGGCCTCGATGTTTCGGTTTTCAGCAACATCGCTAATGTAAGCACCCCAAAGCTGACTTAGCCATGTACTAGCCGACTCTTTCGCTTCCTGTGACATATCATCGCGAATGAAGGGTTCGATGGCTGATTTATATGTCCCAACGCGGAACACATGAGTATTTACATCAAGCTTTTCTAGCAGAGACTTATAGTAAAGCGGGTACGAGCTATAACCTCGTAACATTATTGCGCCGTCAGGTGCCATGTAGATCTTATCTGCGTAACTGGCTAGGTAGTACTGACTTTGGTTATAAAGCTCGCCCACAGCAAAAACCGGCTTTCCTGTTGCTTTAAATTCTTTGATAGCTTTTGCAATGTATCTAAGCTTTGTCAGGTTGGTTTCTGACATCTCTCCGGTTGCCAAAATAAGCCCGGAAACTTGCTCATCCTCTGCTGCATGGCGAATAGTATCAACGATATCGAAAAGTACATTTTCTCGTGGAAGCTCTCGTCCAAACAGTGAGCCTGTAAATGAATCCATCGGATTAACGTAGGTTCTCTGCTCTACAATTGGACCTGAGAGGTTGAGCACCAGTGCAGAAGCCTCTTTGACTGGTTGAGGAGCAGCAGGCTTTTCTATTTGAGTATGGGTATAACCGATATAGATAGCAGCGAGTATCCCAAGAAAGATCAGGTTATAAACCGCGAGGCGGATGAAATTTATTAACATCCATATAAATTTAAAAAACTTACCAATGATTCGAAATACAGTTTTCATTCTATTTCCTGCAGACAGTGATTAGTGCCTGTTAATAAAGCGGTAATCAGATGGGACAATCCTACGACATTCTGAATCATCCAACAAATTTCTTATTCGATGCTCATGCATTTTGATACGCAAACACAGACAAAATTGATCAATGTTGCACAAATGTAAACAGTTGTTTGATTTTTGATCTCTAAGTGCCTATTCTGGTCTGACCATAAGTATAACGATGAAAGTGAAGTCTGCTATGTATCCAAATTTAATGAAGCCCCTGGATTTAGGTTTTACCCAGTTAAGAAACAGAGTACTGATGGGTTCCATGCACACGGGACTGGAAGAACATAAAGAAGGAATGGGGCGTCTAGCGGCGTTTTATGAAGAACGTGCCAAAGGCGGCGTGGGTTTGATAGTCACTGGTGGGTTTTCACCAAATCTACGTGGGCGTCTGCATCCGTTAAGCGCAGAATTTAGTAAACCAAAACATGCCAAAGAGCATAAAGTTATAACCGAAGCTGTCCATAAACACGGTGGCAAAATCGCGCTGCAGATACTTCACGCCGGGCGTTATGCGATGCATCCGTTCTCCCAGAGTGCTTCAGGGATCAAAGCGCCTATTTCAAAATTTGCTCCGAGTGAAATGAGTGAGCGTCAGATTAGGAAAACCATCGACGCGTTTGCTAATAGTGCCTCTCTAGCGCAGCTTGCTGGTTACGATGGCGTCGAGGTGATGGGTTCTGAAGGCTATCTGCTGAATCAGTTTATCTGTAAACGAACCAATATGCGTTATGACGAGTGGGGCGGTACCTATAAGAAACGCATTCGCTTCCCGCTAGAGGTGGTAAAAGCCATCAGAAAAGCGGTCGGCGAAGAGTTCATAATCATATTCCGACTTTCGATGCTGGATTTGGTTGAAGAAGGCAGCACATTTGAAGAAGTGGTGATGCTGGCTAAGGCGCTGGAAGATGCAGGCGTAACTATTATTAATACTGGTATCGGTTGGCACGAAGCGCGTGTCCCTACTATCGCTACTCAGGTTCCAAGAGCTGCATTTACCTGGGTAACCGAGAAAGTGAAGCCGCATGTCAACGTACCAATCGTTACTTGTAACCGAATCAATACTCCTGAAGAAGCCGAGTCCATTTTGGAATCAGGAAAAGCGGATATGGTCTCTATGGCAAGGCCTTTCCTTGCTGATCCGTATTTTGTAGAAAAGGCATCTAACGATAACGCAAATCTAATAAACACATGTATCGGGTGTAATCAGGCTTGTCTGGACAACATTTTTCAGGGTAAACGAGCGAGTTGCCTTGTAAACCCAAGAGCGTGTTACGAAACAGAATTAGAAGTGCAACCAGCTCAAATTAAGAAAAAAGTAGCTGTTGTTGGGGCTGGTCCGGCAGGCCTTTCTGCTGCTACGACAGCAGCGGAGCGTGGCCATCAGGTTGACCTGTTTGAAAAACAAGATCGAATAGGTGGCCAGTTCAGGCTTGCAATGCAGATCCCCGGCAAAGAAGAGTTCAGGGAAACCATTCGATATTTTGCCAACCGACTTGATGAAACCGGAGTAAACCTCAAACTCAATACCGAAGCCAGTCTTGATGTATTGAAAGATTATGATGAAGTCATCATGGCATCGGGTGTTGCGCCTAGAAAAGTTGATATTAAGGGGATTGATAACCCGAAAAAAGTCATCGACTACCAAACTCTGATTAAAGATAAGACGTATGTTGGCGAAAAAGTTGCTGTAGTTGGAGCTGGTGGGATCGGTATTGATATTGCGACCATGATAACCGAGCCAAACGGTCATCAACTTGTCGACTGGCTGCATGAGTGGGGAATCGACCCTGAGATGGCACATCCCGGTGGTTTATATCCATATCCAGATATGATCAGCGATAAAACCGTGTGGGTGCTACAGCGACGCAAAAGTCGGGTAGGTAAGGGGCCGGGTAAAACTACCGGTTGGATTCACAAACGCACACTTGAAAAGCGCGGTGTAAACCTGATGGGTGGAGTGAGTTATGAAAGTATCGATGATGATGGTTTGCACATAAAATTCAAAGGCAAGCAGCAGCTTCTGGATGCAGATAAAGTGGTGATATGTGCAGGTCAGGAGTCAGTGCGTCCTTTTGAAAGCGAATGGAAATCCTTTGGAGATAAGCTGCATGTCATTGGTGGTGCAGACAAAGCAGGCGAACTGGACGCAGTGAGAGCGATAAGACAAGGACTAGAGTTGGGAATTAAGATCTAAATAAGCTATATTGATAATTATTCTCATATAACTGTTGTCATCATATCTTAGAGGATTCCGAATGGATGCGCTGGATCTATTATTAAATCGTCGTTCAATTGCTAAGTTATCAGAGCCTGCACCTCAAGGTCAGGCTCTGGAAAATATTCTTAAAGCAGGCTTAAGAGCCCCAGACCATGGGGGGTTAACCCCGTGGAGATTTGTTATTTCTGAAGGAGATGGACTGGAAAAATTGTCTGATATCCTCGTTCGTGCCGCTGAATCTGAAAACAGCGATGAAGCTGTCGTCGAGAAATTGCGTAAAGCACCATTTAGAGCGCCAATGGTTATCACTGTTATCGCTAAAGTAAAACCGCACGACAAAATCCCGCCTCTCGAGCAGCACTTATCTGCTGGTTGTGCGGCTCAGGCAATGCAAATGGCTGCGGTAGCTCAGGGTTATCAGGGATTCTGGCGTTCTGGTTCATGGATGTTTCACCCTGAAGTTCATAAGGCATTTGGTCTGGGGGAGCAAGATGAAATCGTTGGCTTTCTCTATCTCGGAACACCAGGTTGTACTCCAATGAAAGTGCCTGAGCGTGATCTGACCCGATTTGTTGAATATCTCTAGCGTTGAAAATCTTGTACATTTAAATACAACTGTATAAATAACCAGTTTTTACTTGCATTTCTATGGCCGCATTCGATAATGTGGCCTTTCTATTGTTTGCCTTGTTAAATTCTTTATGTCACGACTGTTTATCGCAGAAAAACCGAGCCTAGGTCGCGCAATAGCGTCTGCTCTGCCTAATCCTCAAAAAAAGGATCAGGGATTTATTCGTTGTGGTAACGGTGATGTCGTGACCTGGTGTATTGGCCACTTGCTGGAGCAGGTCGAGCCAGACGCTTACGATGAGCGTTATAAAAAATGGAACATGGCCGATCTGCCCATTGTTCCAGAGCAGTGGCAGTTAAGGCCAAGAAAAAGCTCAAGCAAGCAATTAACCGTTATACGCAAGTTGCTTAAAGAGACAAACCAGATAATCCATGCTGGCGACCCGGATCGTGAAGGCCAACTTCTGGTCGATGAGGTGATCGACTATCTTAAAGTAAGCAAGACAAAAAAGGCCAGTATCGAGCGGTTGCTTATCAGCGACCTTAACTTGCCCGCAGTAAAGAGAGCGCTCAGTAAAATGCGCAGTAATCGCGAGTTCGTTTCTCTATCCGTTTCTGCGCTTGCGAGATCACGAGCTGATTGGCTGTATGGTATGAATATGTCTCGGGCATACACACTGCTTGGACAAAAAGCAGGTTATGGAGGAGTACTTTCTGTAGGTCGGGTTCAAACGCCAGTACTTGGCCTTGTTGTTAGAAGGGACGAAGAGATAGAGAACTTTGTCCCTAAAGACTACTTCACCCTGCATGCACTTATTCCTTATCAGGATGGCGCTGACTCTTTTGATATCAGGGCACGTTGGAAACCCAGCGAGGCATGTAAGCCATGGCAGGATGAAGAAGGTAGGGTGTTAAACAGAAAACTAGTTGAGAATGTTGCAGGGCGGATTAAAGGCCAGCCTGCAACGGTGACAGATTCAGAACAGAAAGAAACCAAGCAATACGCTCCGTTACCTTATTCGCTATCTGCGCTGCAAATAGACGCGGCCAAGCGTTATGGTATGAGTGCTCAGGATGTACTGAATGTCTGCCAGGCGCTTTATGAAAAGCACAAGCTGATTACGTATCCTCGTTCGGATAGCCGTTATCTCCCGAAAGAACATTATGCTCAGGCGGCATCTGTTTTAGGTGCGATCGAGAACAATGCCAAAGAGATGCAACAAGTGGTTTCTGGCGCTGATACCAATATTAAGTCTAAAGCGTGGAATGATAAAAAAGTGGATGCGCACCACGCCATTATTCCAACGCCTAAGAAAGCGTCGGTAAATGCGTTATCGGGTAATGAGATGAAAATCTATCAGCTTATTGCCCGGCAATACATCATTCAGTTTTATCCTCCGGCGGTATATGCAGAAGCCAGATTGGTGTTCGATATTGCTGGTGGAACATTTATCGCTAAAGGGCGGCAGTTAACGAATCCAGGCTGGAAAGTGGTCACAGGCAATAAACAGCAAAATGATGAAGGGATAGATGCTGTGCCGCCGCTGAAAAAAGGTACTGTGCTTACCTGCCGCGAAGGGGAAATCAAGGACAGAAAAACGGAACCACCAAAGCACTTCACTGAAGCCACTTTGTTGCAGGCAATGACGGGAATAGCCCGATTTGTTAACGATAAAGAGCTAAAGAAAATTTTACGAGAAACCGATGGTTTAGGCACTGAAGCAACCAGAGCCGGCATTCTTGATACGCTTTTCAAACGAAAGCTATTGAATCGACAGGGTAAAACCGTGCTGAGCACGGAGGCTGGACGAGGACTAATCCATGCTCTTCCAGCAGAGTCGACTTATCCTGATATGACAGCACACTGGGAGCACCAGCTCCAGTTAATGGTAGAGAAAAAACAGAGTTACCAACCCTTTATCGACACTCTTACAACCAGCGTTCAAGGGCTTATTGAACAGGTTAAAGTGTCGCCTGTTCCTGACTCTTTACGTTCGTTACCGCCGGTGCAGCGTAAGCCCTACCAGAAAAGAAAAAAGTTCACAAAAAAGAGTAAGTCATAATTATTTACCAGGGTAACTCGGTTCCATCATAATTCAGGAAACGGCCTGTATCTGAGCCAGTCAGGTTTTCGATAACATTGGCTAACCCATTTGCACTAGCTTGAGTGCTGATAAGTGCTCGTGGCCCACCCATTTCAGTTTGTACCCAACCAGGATGCAGGGCAACAGCCGTAAATCCTTCTGGTGAAAGATCATTGCTTAAGCTTTTTACCACCGAGTTTAATGCCGCTTTTGAAGAGCGGTAAATGTAGCCACCACCAGAGGTGTTTTCAGCCATACTACCTACTTTAGAAGAGATACATGCGATGCGTTTTTGGTCGCCTTTCATCAGCAAGGGATAGAACGCTTCCACTAATTTTAGTGGAGCGATGGTGTTGATCTCAAATACCTTACGCCATTCGTCTATATCGGTATTACCAAAACCATACCCTTTGGGTCCATAGTAGCCTGCATTGTTAATCAACAAGTCTATTGCCGGCAGTGTCGCAACTAAGTTGCTAAGTGCTTCGTAGTCGGTTACCTCCAACTGATAGCATGTCAAATTGGACTCATGCTCTGAGAGGCTAAGTAGCTCGGATGAAGAGTCTGTTGAACGAAACGTAGCGTGTACTACGTAATCTAACGATAAATATTCTTTAACCAAGGCAAGACCGATGCCACGATTAGCTCCGGTGATAAATACAGTAGGCATATTGAATCTCTATAGTGTTGAATCTACTCGATTTAGTATAGCGACTCCTTCGATTTAAGCTAGTTCTTACAGTAGGTTAGGAAAAATAAAATTACAAACTTCTAACGGTACGTAAGGTGCGAATAAGTATAATCAAAACCAGCTATAGGTGTATTTTAGTGTTAATTCATAGCTTATATGAATGATGTAAAAGGCTCCTCTTTGATCGGTGATTACTTTTGATGGATAAAGTATTTTGAAACATAAAATCAGGCTCATGACGGCGATTGGCATTAGCCTTTTGCCTACCAACAGGTTAAGAGTTTTCCTATATAAACTGCTACTCAACTACAGGATCTCTGATGCACATATCTCCTGGCTAACGCTCATTTGTGTAGAAAGTGCTGAGCTGAATGGTTGCAAAATCGGTATGTTCAACAAGTTTTCGGGCCCTATGTTATTAACCATTGGTCACGACACTGCAATAGATAACTTCAATACCTTTACTTGCGGGCGGTGGACTAAAGATCCAGAGTTTGCGGATGATGGCTATGAAAGAAAGCTTACCATCGGAAGTTCAGTTTTAATTACATCCCATCACTTCTTTGATATAGCTGGTAATATCACTATTGGAGACAACACCTGGATTGCAGGCAGATACTCTCAGTTCTGGACACACGGAGCAGGCAAGCTCGATAAAGATATCAATATTGGGGAGCGGTGTTATGTTGGCAGCTCCGTTAAGTTCGCTACTGGTTCTGGTGTAGGGGACAACTGCATTGTTGGGCTGGGTAGTGTTGTTACCAAGTATGTGAATGTCGACAATGCCATGGTTGCTGGTAATCCCGCACGAGTAATCAAAAGTAATTTCGACTGGAAGGCTGGTACTTATCTGATAGAGAAAAAATGAATTGGAAAATTCGCCAAGAATATAATTTTAATTAAAGTACTATCTGAGCTTATGTTAATATTTGTGGATAAAAGGAAATTATCTACTTGGTGGTAGCATGCTATTTAACAAACTTCGTCTGAGCACCAAACTTCTTGTTGGTTTTGCCATTCCTATTCTTGCAATATTATTGCTTTCTTTCCTTTCCAACTCATCGGTTCAGAACCTTTTGAAAGTTAATACTTCACTGACCGATGAGATGTCGATGGTGACGCGAGTAAACGCTATTCGCACTGAAATGCTCGAGATGGAATCGGGTATGCGGGGTTTTTTGATATCCGGTAAAGAAGGTTTCCTAAGCCGCTACACCCAAAGTTTGAGTGACTTTGAGCAACAGATTACTGAACTTAAAACCGCATATAGAAATGACCCACTACAGTTAGAACGTGTCGAAAAGATAGAAGAACTTCAAAAGATATGGCTACGTGAAGCTGCTGAACCACAAATAGAAATGCGGAAAGAAATTGCTCAGGGAGAGGCCGCAACTGAGCTTTATTTTAAACTGTCTGGACGCGATATCGGACCTAAGACAATATCGGAATTCCGCACAATTTTGGACGAAATGTTCACAGAGTTTGATGAACGATATGATCGTGATGGTTATGAATTACTCAACACAGTTTTGATTGCAGTGATAAACCAGGAAACTGGCCAGCGGGGCTTTTTGTTGTCTGGAGATGAAAAAGCACTAGAACCATATACGGAAGGTCAAAAAGCATTTGCTCAACAGGTTTCTGCGTTAAAAGAGCATCTGGCGGGTGCATATTACGATGGCAGTGAACTACTTAAAAAATTGGAGCAAGCTGAGTTGGTAGCTGAGAAGTGGCATAAAGAGTCTGCCGAGCCGGAAATAGATGCCAGGCATGCGATGAATCAAGTGAAATTAACTTTGAGTGACTTGACGGTGTTTATCGAGCAGGGGGCGGGTGAAAGGAATATGCTAGCTATCGCTCAGGTAATCGACCAGTTAGTGGATGCTGAAAACAGTAATGTTAATCAAGAGATCGAACACGCCCATGAATCTGCGAAATCGGCTTCAACGCATAGTATGTTGGTTGCCACAGTATCATTAATATTAGCGGTATATATGAGCTACTGGATCGTACGAGAGGTACTTCACATGGTAGGCGGAGAGCCATCAGAAATAGCGTCAATTACCAAACGAGTTGCTCAGGGTGACCTTTCCAATCAGGTTGAAGTCAAAAAGTATCCAAACAGTATTTTTGCATCAATAGTAATGATGACTACCCAATTACGCTCTACTATTTCTCAGGTAGTGAGTGCTACGCAATCACAATCTACAGCCGCCGAATCTTTAGCGACCATAGCAGAACAGACCAACAGTAATGTTCAAAACCAGATTCATTCTGTTGATCAGGTAACGGTTGCCATTGATGAAATGCAGGTAACAGCTTCATCGGTAGCTGACAGTGCTGCTAATGCTGCCAGTTCGGCAAATCAGGCAGATCAACTGGTTAAGCTTGGCTCAGAGAAAGCTGAGACAGCCGCCGGAGGCGTATCTCAGTTAGCGGATAGCTTGAACTCAACGTCTACCCAGATTGAGGATCTTGCCTCAAGTGCTGAAGATATTACCAACATTTTGAATGTTATTAAGGGAATTGCGGATCAAACCAACCTTTTGGCTCTCAACGCTGCCATAGAAGCGGCCCGAGCAGGAGAGCAAGGCCGTGGTTTTGCTGTTGTGGCAGATGAGGTGCGTGCATTGGCTAAGAGTACTCAGGAATCGACAGTCGAGATTGAGGGAATGATTTCGAAAGTACAACAGCAAGCACAGAGATCCGTTGAGTCGATGAACCAAGGCCAGAGCCAGGCTGGACAAATTGTCGCTGTTACTCATGAAGTGAATAACGCCCTGACGGATATTGAAAAAATGGTGGCAGATATTACAGATTTAACGAATCAAATTGCCAGCGCAGCTGAAGAGCAGAGCATTGCATCTAAAGAAGTGGGTAACCTTTCTGAAGAAATTCGTTCTCAGTCTATTCAAACAGGTCAGGGAGCAGAGGCAATAGCTAAATCAACACAAGACCTTAAAGGGCTGTCTGCTCAACTGCAACAAGAGATGAGTTACTTTAAGATTTAACTCCTTACCCGGATAAATAGAGACAAAACACCCCGACATTAAGTTTTGCCGGGGCTATAAATAGATAGTGATTTTAAACTGCCTTAGTAACGTCTATATATTGAGAGACTATCTCAGGTACTTCATTCAAATTAGTGACATGATAGTCTGCGATAGCAAACTCTGGCGTTAATTTTTCGGGAATCGCTATGGTCGTGATTTTTGCATTAACGGCAGCAGTCACTCCCGTTAGGCTATCCTCCAGAGCCATTGTGTCTTCTGGTTGGACTCCTAATCTACGGCAAACCTCTAGATAAACGTCAGGAAAGGGCTTGCCGTTTTCCACACTATCAGCACTCAATGCTAGCTCGAAGGTGTTGCTCAAGTTAAGTTTATCTAATACTGCGGTAATAATTGGTGGACTTGAAGATGTCGCTAGTGCAACTCTCATATTATTGTGATTTAGAAATTCGATAAGTTGATAAAGGCCTTCTCGTGCTTCAGCTACTGAGCTTATCAATGAAGCAGTTTCATTTAATAGCAAATCCGAGAAACTTTTATGTGAAACATCCAGGTCAAAACGATTTATCCAAAATGAAGAGATATCGTCTATCCGCTTTCCCATCGTATAACGAATGCAATCTTGTTCTGTAATGGTAACTTCAAACCTACTCAATAAGTCGATTTGGGCCGCACGCCAATGAGGCTCCGAATCAAGCAATACGCCATCCATGTCAAAAATAAACAGTTTTTTTCTATATAACATGATAACAACCTAAAATATCAGACTATACCGTGGTTAATTTGAGTATTTTACTGTGCCCTAAACGGAATGGCATGTTAATAAGTTTTACCAAATATGAATGGAAGCTCTTTACGAGAAACAGACAGTTAGTTTATGTATAAGCAGCTTGAAAGCTAACCACAAATCAGTTTCTACTGGCTCGATGGTGAGTGTACTGCTTGCCCAGTCGAAACAATGGGATGTGCAAGCTTACATAACATTGACTAAGTACAATTGTCTCACCTCATCGGTGTGGGTGATCTGCCGTACTTTAGATACGAAAAAGCCCTTGATTTCTCAAGGGCTTAAATGTGGCGGAGAGATAGGGATTTGAACCCTAGATACGCTATTAACGTATGCCGGTTTTCAAGACCGGTGCTTTCAACCACTCAGCCATCTCTCCGTGTGCGGGGCATAATATAAGGCTATGAAAACATTGTAAAGCCCTGTTAGTACTGTTTGATGAATTTATGTGCAGAAAAGCAGGAAAATTTTTTTAATTGAATAGGGAACAGAGCATATAGGGCTAACAAGCTAGAACAATAGTCTTTATTGGAGGCAACAAAAAAGCCGGGCTAAAAAGCCCGGCTTGATATTTCTAAAGGTTGTGGAATTAAGCTAATGCTTCCATCTGACCTTTGATGATTTCAGAGTGAGTACCAAATACGGCCTGGAAGTTGTCACCCTTAGCAAATACACCTGCCGCACCTAGTGCTTTCAGTTTATCAGTATCTACTTTAGCGCCATCGTTAACTGTTACACGTAGACGAGTGATACATGCGTCTAGGTCTTTGATGTTAGCTTTGCCGCCGAACGCTGCAGTGATTTCTTCTGCTAGTTCGCTGCTGTCAGTTTTAACTTCAACTTTAGACTCAGACTCGTCTTCACGACCTGGAGTTTTAAGGTCGAACGCTTTGATTAGCGCTACGAAAACGAAGAAGTAGATAGCTGCGTATACAAGACCGATTACTGGTAGCATCCAACCGTTAGTTGAGTTACCGAACAGTAGCGTGAAGTCGAATAGACCGTGGCTGAATGTAGTACCGTGCTTAATACCTAGCATAATCATTACTACGAATGCAGAACCAGCTAGTAGAGCGTGAACTACGTATAGTAGTGGAGCAACGAATAGGAATGCGAATTCGATTGGCTCAGTGATACCTGTTAGGAACGAAGTCAGTGCTGCAGAACCTAGGATAGAAGCTACTAGTTTTTGCTTGTCGCTCTTAGCAGTTACATACATTGCAAGACACGCCGCAGGTAGACCGAACATCTTGAACATGTAGCCACCAGCTAGGTTACCAGCAGTTGGGTCACCAGCAAGGTAACGTGGGATTTCACCAGTTACAACTTCACCAGCAGCTGTTGTGAATGAACCAACTTCGTAGAAGAATGGTGCGTTCCAGATGTGGTGTAGACCGAATGGAATTAGAGAACGTTCAACGATACCGTAGATACCGAACGCTAGCTCTGGAGACTGGTACGCTGCCCAGTGAGAGAACGCTGCGATACCAGCACCGATTGGTTGCCATACGATAGCAAGGATAGCTGCAACCACACACGCTGCCAAAGACGTTACGATAGGTACGAAACGCTTACCGCCGAAGAAGCCAAGGTATGTTGGTAGCTTGATAGTGTGGTAACGGTTAAAGAGTTCCGCTGCAACAAGACCCATGATAACACCACCGAATACACCAGTGTCTGTGCCAGGAGCCACAACACCAAGTACGCGTGTCATTGTTAGGTAACCAAGTGCTGCTGCTAGTGCTGCTACACCGTCGTTTTTAGAGAAACCAAGCGCTACACCGATTGCGAATAGTAGAGCCATGTTTGCAAACACACCAAGACCAGCCTCGGTCATGATCTGTGCAACGATCTCTGGAAGGAACTTAGCAACTTCTGAGTTACCACCGATACCTAGCAAGATACCTGCTGCAGGCATACATGCTACAGGGAGCATCAAGCTGCGTCCCATTTTTTGCATTGTACTAAAAACGTTCATTTTCAACCCCGATTGATTTTATAAATGTAATTTTTTACTAGTAACTAGTAGAAAATAAGAAACCAGCTCTAAAAGAGATGATTTAAAATCTAATGACAAAACCTACATCAGCAGAAGCATCTTCTGGAGTAAGTAGTTTTATCGAACGGTTATATATTAATTTGTTGAGATTTCAGTTAACGAGGGCAGGGTCACGCCCAATGTAACATAACGTAACAGAGTGCAATGCTACGTAATGGGTCGGTAAAATCATGGTAGACTTGAGTTACAAACACCCCCTATAGGTGTTACATAACGTGTATAAATGCACTATGTTTCATCTTGAGGTTACTTGAGTATACATATGTACTACTACATTTAACTATGCATAAAAAATAACAACAATATCAAAGTGGAATAGGATCAATTTATGTCTGTAAGAAAGCAAATTCTCGTGGTTGATGACGACCGGGAGATTCGTGAACTGCTTGATGAATATCTAACCAAAGCAGGTTACGCAGTTGTACTTGCTTCCGAAGGTGAGGAGATGAAGCGGCACCTTTTAGTCAGAGAACCCGATCTCATTCTTCTGGACATTATGTTGCCCGGAGATGATGGTTTCACGCTTTGTCAGTACATACGAAAATCATCTAATGTACCCATTATTATGCTAACGGCGGTTTCTGACGAGACCGACCAAATTGTGGGTCTTGAAATTGGTGCGGATGATTATATAGCAAAACCTTTCAGCCCTAGACAGCTGGTTGCTCGCATTAAGGCAATGCTACGTAGAACAAGAAGTCCGGAAGTTGAAGAAGATAAGCCAAAACCCAAAATCATCGAGTTCGCTCAGTGGAAGTTAAATACTATTACTCACCTTTTATCTAATACTGAAACTGGCGAAGAAGTAGAATTATCGGGTAAAGACTATTCTCTGTTGTTGTTATTCCTTGAAAGCCCGAATCAGGTTCTCGACAGGGATACAATTACCCAGGCAACGAAAGGTCGAAACGCCTTACCGACTGAAAGAGGTTTGGATGTTCAGTTGTCACGTTTACGCCAGCGTTTAGGTGACAGTGGCAAACATCCAAAGCTGATAAAGACGATGCGTGGTGATGGTTATATCTTATCTGCGGAAGTGAAGTATTACGATGATTAATAAAGAGGGTCAGGAATCAACGCCGTTACTTGTAGCCTTACGTAAATGGCTGTCCCCTCTTGTTCCGCGTTCGCTGGTATCACGAACACTTTGGCTCAGCCTACTCCCTGTTCTCCTGGCTCAGTTAGTGGCGACTAACATATGGTACAACAACTCTAAGTACCGGGATCTTCAGGGTTTAGACTCTACAGCGACCAGTATGGCGAGTAACTTTGTGTCAACGGCAAACTTTTTCCAGTCGTTGCCTTTGCAATACCGGCATGTTGTTTTAAATCAGTTGCGTAACATCGGTGGTACGCGTTTTTTTGTTTCCTTCAATGAAGAAGAGATTCAAATTGATCCGGCTAAAGATACCGAAATGCGTACGGTTGCAAAAAACGTTGTTCGAAGGGTGTTAGAGCAAAAATTGGAAAAGACCCCTTCGGCGGAACAGCTGAAAGTAGAGTTTTCAAGGCCAGAGACACTTCGCGTATTAACTAACGACACACTACTCAGAGATCTTCCTAAATCATGGGCTCACTACACGCTAACGCTAGAGCCACTTAATCCGCCTATTCTTGTGGTACAGATTCAACTCGCAGAGAATGAATGGCTGTACATTGCGGCATTATTGCCAGCGCCATATACCACGCTGGAAGACGAAGTGATTTCGAATCAGCAGATGTTTTTCATCTTCTTTATCACGGGAGTCTTGATGTTGCTTACCTATTTCATGATTCGTAAGCAAGTAAAACCGCTTAAACGACTAGCGCAGGCCGCTAACTCGCTTAGCCGCGATATCGATCAGCCGGCGCTCAAAGAAGAGGGCGCTTATGAGTTGGTTACGGCGACTCAGGCGTTTAACCATATGCAGAAAGCGTTGAAGCGGCATATTGATGATAGAGAGCGTTTGTTTAGCGCCATTTCTCACGACTTAAAAACGCCAATCACCCGTTTGCGTATTCGTTCTGAGTTAATTGAGGATGAGCAAAGAGAGCTGAAGTTTAATAAAGATCTCGATGAGCTCGAACTGATGGTGAAGGGCGCTCTTCAGATTGTGAAAGACACCGATATCCACGAGAACCTTGTCTTGGTTGATGTTATGGACATGCTCCATAACATTGCTGAGGTGCACAACACTCATCAAACTAAAGTCGTTTTTGATGGGACTGACATCGAACCATTACTGTGTAAACCCCTTGCGCTTAAGCGTTGTTTATCAAACCTGATAGATAACGGTGTGAAATACGGTAACAGGGTTACGGTTGTCGCTCAAGATACAAAAGAATGTCTGGAACTCACTATTATAGATGAGGGGCCAGGTATCCCAGAAAACAGGCTCGAAGATGTGTTCAAGCCATATTTCCGATTATCGGATGACAATACTGGTCATGGACTAGGGATGGGGATCGCAAGAAGTATTATCCACGCACACGGAGGAAAGTTGAGCATTTGTAATCATCAGGCTGGTGGGTTACAGGCCAACGTGCGATTGCCAAGAGATACAATTAAATGAAACAAAGAACAATGAAGCTATTCAGTATAAAAAGAGCTCCAACAGCCGCGCTATCGTTGATAGCAGCGTTGGTAAGTGGTTACTGTTTGGCGAGCGATGACTTTCCCCCATATACCAGTGAAAACGAAGTAGAGGTCCTTCACTGGTGGACTTCTGGAGGTGAAGCTCGATCCGCTGAAATATTGAAAAATGCTGTCGAAAAAAGAGGGTACGACTGGAAAGATTTTTCTGTCGCTGGTGGTGGTGGTGAAAGTGCCATGATGGTGCTAAAAGCCAGAGCTGTATCAGGGAACCCTCCTACATCTGCTCAGATCAAAGGTTACGATATTCAGGAGTGGAGTCAGCTTAACTTTCTGAGCAATGTCGATGATGTTGCAAAGAAAGAGAATTGGGACTCACTATTGCCGAAGTTTGTCGCTGATATCATGAAGTACAAAGGGCAGTACGTCGCAGCACCTGCAAACATCCACCGTGTAAACCTGCTATGGGCGAATAAAGGTATCTTTAATGAGCTGAACCTTGCTGTACCAAAGACGCTAGATGAGTTTTTCGAAGCAGCAGAAGTGATAAAACAAGCCGGATATATCCCTCTGGCACACGGTAGTCAGCCATGGCAGGATGCGACACTGTTCGAGGCAGTTGCTATTGCAGTGCTTGGTTCTGAAGACTACTACAAAGCCTTTGTGAAACACTATATGGATGTTTTGCAGGGTGATAAAATGGTAAAAGTCTTCGAAGCATTTAAGAAGATGCGTAGTTATACCGATGATAAGATCCTAGGTCGTGACTGGAACGTGGCGACCAATATGGTAATTAATGGCGAAGCAGCCATGCAGATCATGGGAGACTGGGCAAAAGGTGAATTTACTGTTGCAGGCAAATTTCCCGGTGAAGATTATGTATGTACTGCTGCCCCAGGTACTGCTGGCAAGTTTGCCTACAACATAGATAGTTTTGTGTTTTTTAAGTCTCACGATCCATCGCGTGGAATTGGTCAAAGAGAAGTAGCAAGCGCGGTAATGTCTAAGCAGTTCCAACAAGATTTCAATTTCAGCAAAGGATCTCTTCCAGCGCGTAACGATGTATCGATAGAAAAGTTTGATCAATGCGCTAAGTCGTCGATGAAGGCTTTCAAGCAAGCTGAGGGAAGTCCGGACATGCTACCAAGCATGTCAGCAGATATGTCGACAACCAGCTTTGTCAGAGCTGCAATTTTAGATGTTGTGAATGAGTTCTTTATGGATGCTGATGCTGATCCGGAGAAGGCAGCAAAACGATTAGCGAGAGCGATTAAAGCTGCTATGTAACATCACGTAACGTAAGCGTATATAAGAATGATAAAAGCCGCTATATCAATATGATAAGCGGCTTTTTTGTATGGTCGGGATGACAGGATTTGAACCTGCGACCACCGCGCCCCCAGCACGGTGCGCTACCAAACTGCGCTACATCCCGCTAATTTTGTTCTCTGGTATAGAATCTTTTCAGTTCAGATAATCCTTGCATCAGGATTGATAGCTTAGGTTTAGCTTCGCGCTGACGTTTATAATGCTTGTCATACACTTTGTAATTACCGAACTGATCGACCACAGTGGTGCTCTTGTCTGTCACCAACGCAATTTCACGGTTGTCACCAGCCAGAATCCACATGCGAGAAGAGTTGTTAAATAAGCTTCGGCCGCTGCTAAATTCTCTTGGCTTTGATGTTACACCCATCAAGTCCTGTAACAGTGTAGTCGATACATCAAAGTGACTAGACTTGTGTGAATACATGGTTGCCATTTTGCCCGGCCAGTGCATTACAAACGGTACTTTAAGTTGATAATCACTATAGTTAGTGTTTGAACCCCAGCTATTGGTATTAGTTTCATTAAACTCAGTACCATGATTTGAGGTGATAATGACTATGGTATCTTCCATCAGGTCATTTCCCATTAGGGTAAATAAGATATCACCGATATATTCGTCGGCTATTGTCGCGGCTTTCTGGTATGCACGGCTCAATCGTTGCTTAGGTGTACCCGCCAGGTCTTCAATTTCGTAGTCTTCGTACTTCTCAACGGTAGTAAGTTCAATATAACTAAACCACGGTTTACCCGGATTGCCCTCAATCCAGTTAGTCCAGTCTGTAATTGCTTTTGCATCTGAAGAATTAAGGCGATCTTCTTTCTCAGCAGTGACCTCTCGGGATTTAAAGATAGCCTCATAATAAAGGTCATCTTCAAACCCACTGCCGCTAAACAAGCCAAAGTCGTACCCTTTGTCTTGCATCGCTTCCAGAATTAACGGTGATGAGCCTTGAGACTTGATGCTACCCGCATAACTATTTGGTATGCCATAGAACAATCCAAATACACCGTAGCTGTCGTTGCTGGCGCTGTAATGGTTGTTGAATTTCTGGTTATTGTTCGCGAAGTTATAAGTTTCTGGCATAACTTCTGGAGTCATGGTATCTGAGCGAAGGTTGTTCACCATCACCATCAGTACATTTAGCTTTTGAGGGCGACTGCTAAATACTAAAGGTTCGGTTGGGTAACTGACGAGATCAACTTGTCCTTCGCTCTCTTCCATTCGCTTCAGGTACTCCTCTCTATCAAGAAGGCCGTGCTTCTCCATGAAGGTTTTTGCCGTCATAGGGTAAGAGAGAGGGAAGTTCGCTTTCTGGCTGGTTATCGGACCGTAGAAATAAGCATCAGCCCAAATGTAGACGAGGTGACTAGTAATAAAACAGACAAAAAACAACGCTGTAATAGGGCGTCCTACATGTTTATGGGATAGCTTACGCTGCTTACGCCAAACCCATTCGGAGAGCGCGAGTTGCAGAAGGAATATAATAGGAACGACAACAAAAAGTTGCTGTAACTCGATAGTGACCGAAGAGCTCGCTTCGCCTTCAAGTAAAAGTTCCCAAACCACGGGGTTCAGGTGCAGGTGTATTTGCTGGTAGGCTTCTGTGTCCAGCAGCAAAACGGTAAGCCCGATGGTCGCGAAGATAACCGCAATAAAACGATAAAGCTTGCGAGAAAGTACAATAAAGGTGAGCGGAAACAGTATCAACAGATACAGAGCAAACACCAGAAAGCCAAAGTGGCCAATCCAGGACAATGCGAGATAGCTTTGACCTAACAAAGTATCTGGCCACGGTGACTGAGTGATATATCGAGTACCAATTAGCATTGTGGCAATAATATTGAAGAAGGTGAACCAGTGCCCCCAACTTACTAACCTTGATACTTTGTCGCCGTACGAGTTTCCGCTATCTACCATTTATTCTACGTTCTTGATTTATTCTTTATGGAGTCTACTCATCTTCTACTGAAGAGAGTAAAGCCTGTGCAAATTTTTCGGCAATTGTTTTGCGCTGTCCAGCTGGTACTTTGCTATTAAGTACATTAGTTGCAATATTACCCGCGATCATAAGTGAAAGCTCTGAATTTGCGCCATGTTTGTCTAAAACGGCTGCAATCTCAGTAAGGATAAGTTCGATTTGGTCATCGCTATATTTTGAAGTAATCGGCATAGTGACTCTAATTAATGATAGTGAAAGCGGCTTATGATAACCTACTCTACCTCACAACTGAAACCCAAGCAGTGATTTTATAGCTATGAGCCTTAAACTTTCTAACGTTATCCTTCATCAGTTAGTAAAAAACGATCAGGATGAGCTAGTCGTTAAATACCGAAATGATGCCCTCGAACTTGATACCTTTTCTGAAAACCTGGTAGCGGAGCTACACAGAGTATTCAGCGCAAAAGCCGGTAAAGGCTTTGGTACTTTCAATTCTGACAGCGAATTTAAGTTGTGGTTGCAAGAACTTCGCCAGAACGATCACACTTTTTATGATTTCTCCCAAAAAAGTGCCCAAAGATTAAAAGACGAGCTTAAAAAATACCCATTTGCTGAAGAAGGCATCCTTGTACTTGCTGAATATCAGTCACTTGCAACAGATTATTTGTTTATCGCTTTGCTTCCATCCATGCAGAGTTTGAAGGTGAACGAAGAGCTAGATATTAGTGCAACAGACTATCTAGACATCAGCAAAATGGACATCGCGGCAAGAATTGACCTTTCTACTTATGAAACGGATTCTGACTCCAACCGTTATTTGTCTTATATAAAAGGTCGAGTAGGGCGAAAAGTCGCAGATTTCTTCCTCGATTTCCTTCAGGCCGAAGTAGGGCTGGACACGAAAGCTCAGAACCAGGTGCTGATGCAAGCTGTTGAAGACTTCTGTTCTGATTCACAGTTAAATAAAGAAGAGACGAACAGCTACAAGAAGCAAGTATTCGAGTACTGCAGCGATCAAATTAAAGCCAATGAAGAAGTTGAAGTAAAAGAGCTATCAGGAGAATTGCCAGCTGCTGATGACGGAACAAGCTTCTTTGATTACACCCAGGAGAGAGGCTATGAACTTGAAGATAGCTTCCCTGCGGATCGTACAACGGTAAGAAAGCTGGCTAAATATGTCGGTTCAGGTGGTGGCTTAAGCATCAACTTTGACAGTATGTTGTTGGGTGAGCGTATATTTTATGACCCGGAAACAGATACGCTGACTATTAAAGGTACGCCACCAAACTTGAAAGATCAGTTAACCCGCAATAGTTGATTCCGGTTTAAACATTTACGACTTAGATTAAAGAAGGTGAATATTTCACCTTCTTTTCGTTTCTCATTCAAAAAACACCAAACACGAACAGTCATCTAACATTCACTCTCTTTCTCTCAGTATCCTCTGAATATCTTAACTGGACGATCTATTGAGGTGTCTTTGTGGACCTAGTTCTAAAACCTAAGCAAATTTTAAAATTTTTCCTGCTTATCATAGGGTTACTCGTGGTGGCAAACATTTTCGGTGTTATCGCAAAACACTTTTTTAGTTTCCCTCATGTCAAGAGTTTTGTTCGTTTGGTTGATGTTGATACCGAAATGAGCATCCCTAGTTTTTACTCTTCGTGCGCTATGTTAGTTGCCGCTCTAGGGCTCTATTTTATTGGGTACATGCACTGTAAAAGAGGAGAAAAGTTTATTGCCTGGTTCGGGCTGGCGTCGATTTTTATCTACATGGCCATTGATGAAACCACAGCATTTCATGAGATGTTTGTACCTTCCGTAAGGCAATCCTTGGGTACTTCAGGAATATTTTATTTTGCGTGGGTTATCCCATATAGCGCTTTAGTACTGGTGTTTGGGGTAATTTACTTGAGATTTTACATGAGCTTACCTTGTGAAAGTAAAAAGTTGTTTGGTATAGCCGCGGCTACTTTTCTTACAGGTGCGCTAGGCTTCGAGATGATAGGCGGAGCGATTGCGTCCTCATCTGGCGAAAGCACCTTGTTGTACGCTGTGTGCTATACCATCGAAGAAACCTTGGAGATGCTTGGGATAGCAGCATTAATATATGCAATCTGTTCTTACATCGTAGCGACATTCCCAACAATCAGCTTATCGTTAGATAGTGACTGAACAGTAAACTACTGAAAACAGGCGTTTCAGCTAAAAAAATTATTTTTTAGCTGAAAAAAGCTTGTTTTCTTATCGGTAATTTATTAAAGATGGGGATACATTACTTATAAATTTACATGGAGCGAAGAAGTATGATGAGAGTAGGATTAGTTGGTTGGCGTGGTATGGTTGGTTCTGTACTGATGCAGCGTATGGTTGAAGAAAAAGATTTCGATCATATCGAACCAGTTTTTTATAGTACTTCTCAAGTGGGTATACCTGCTCCCAACCTTGGAAAAGATGCTGGCATGTTGCAGGACGCTTTTGATATCGAAAGCCTAAAGCAACTTGATGCTGTTATCACATGCCAGGGTGGTGGCTACACAGAGAAAGTTTTCCCAGCACTACGTCAGGCTGGTTGGAAGGGCTATTGGATTGATGCCGCTTCAACTTTACGTATGAAAGATGACGCCATTATCACTCTTGATCCGGTAAACCTTGCTCAGATTCAGCAAGGCATTCACTCGGGCACTAACACTTTTGTTGGCGGTAACTGCACGGTAAGTCTGATGCTTATGGGGCTTGGTGGTCTGTATGAAAAAGGCCTAATCGAGTGGATGAGTGCGATGACTTATCAGGCGGCTTCTGGTGCCGGTGCTAAGAACATGCGCGAGCTAATCTCTCAGATGGGTGTGATCCGAGACTCTGTTGCTGATGAGTTGGCTGATCCAGCAAGCTCTATTCTTGATATCGATAGGAAAGTGGCAGAAACAATGCGTTCTGGCGATTTCCCGACAGATCAATTTGGAGTCCCTCTTGCTGGCTCTTTGATTCCGTGGATCGATGTTAAACGCGAAAACGGACAGAGCAAAGAAGAATGGAAAGGCACTGTTGAGACTAACAAGATTCTTGGTCTTTCTGATAATCCTGTACCAATCGATGGTACTTGTGTTCGTATTGGTGCAATGCGCTGCCACTCTCAGGCGCTGACTATCAAGCTTAAGCAAGATGTGCCAATGGATGAGATCGAAGATATTATCGCTTCTCACAACGAGTGGGTTAAAGTGATTCCAAATGATCGCGACATCACATCTCAGGAACTAAGTCCGACTAAAGTAACAGGCACTCTTTCTGTTCCTGTCGGCCGCCTGCGTAAGATGGCTATGGGTAACGACTTCTTGAATGCATTTACTGTTGGCGACCAGCTACTATGGGGTGCTGCGGAACCACTACGTCGTACACTGCGTATTATTCTTAATGAGAAGTAAATAAGGCTACAGGACGGACTTCGTCCTACTGGCAGTAGGTAAAAAGCGTGAGGATTTAATTCTTGCGCTTTTTTTAGACTTCCGTAACCCGTAACCCGTAACCCGTAACCCGTAACCCCGTTCAATCCTCCACCGGCACCACTCTTTTATCTGGCTCTGCTAACTCACTACCACAGTGTTTGCAATGCATAGCATCTGACTCATGACCCGCTTTCATGCAGTTTGGACATTTCACCAGACTTTTATGTGAGTTCATCTCCTGGTTTAGCTCTGCAGTGATTATCCCTGTTGGAACAGCAAGAATTGAATAACCTAATAACATCGTCAATGCAGCGATTCCTTTTCCCAAAGCGGTTTGAGGAACCACATCGCCGTAGCCAACAGTAGTTATGGTTACAATTGCCCAATAAATACTCTGGGGAATACTGGTAAATCCATTCTCCGGTCCTTCCACCACATACACAATTGAGCCAAAAATCGTTACCAAAATGGCCACTGTGCTAAAGAAGATAAATATCTTACGGCGTGCCAGCAGCATAGAGCGCAACAAAATGTTTGAATCCTGAAGATAGCGAACCAGCTTTAGAATTCTGAAAATCCTCAATACGCGTAGTAAACGTATCACCCCCATATAGGTTGCAGACGGGAAGAACAGAGTTAAATAGGTTGGCAAAATTGATAAAAAATCGACAATTCCGTAAAAACTACGCGCATAAGCTTTGGGCTGTGGGGAACACCACAGCCTAACCAGGTACTCAATAGTAAATAGCCCGGTGAAGGTATATTCGATGTAGAGAAATGTGGACGACCAGCGATTACTGATGGAGGATATTGAGTCTAGTAACAGAACGACCAAAGAAGCCAATATGGCGATGATAAGTAAAATATCGAAAGCCTTGCCTGCTTTTGTATGGGTGCCAAAAATGATGACATATAACTGGTGTTTTAAAGGCCCGCTTGCCATTTTATCAAGTCCTGATTGAAGGTGTTACGAGGCATTATAACGGCAAATCAACACATCGGAATGGTATTCGATGACCTAACTTTTGGGTAAAAAGAGTGCGCTATTACCCAAAAGTGTTATCTGCAACACGCTTTTTCAAAAAACACATTTTGAGATCTGGTGATCTTAGTCACAATGACTATACTGCTTGTGGCACGAGAAAGTGGTGTTATTTGTATTAAATTTGTATAAACATGAAAGTTTTTTACACGATCTGTTGTAAATTGAATTAATAATAATCTCAATAAGTGCTTTTTGTTTGTAGTTTTGATGTCAGTAAAAACGCTTTAAATACAGCTGGTTGGCTATGTACCTGGTGCGTAACTAACCCAAAGGGATTAAATAAATTTTCATAACTGATCTGCGTCAATTTTTTTCATTGCGTGAAATATTATACTCAGTCCTGAAAACAATTTACTAAGTTTGTAGGGTTCTTTCATTTTTTATCAAAAGGTTATGAACTCAGTGACCTTACTAAATAGTTTTTAATTTTTAATTTTTTAATATTTATGGAGATTCATTATGCCTGTAACTAATATGGCTGAACTTGATGCTCTAGTAGCTCGCGTTAAAGCGGCTCAAGCAGAATTTGCTACATACTCTCAGGAGCAAGTAGACAAAATTTTCCGTGCAGCATCTCTTGCAGCTAACCAAGCTCGTATTCCTCTTGCAATGCAAGCGGTTGAAGAGTCTGGCATGGGTATTGTTGAAGATAAGGTAATCAAAAACCACTTCGCATCAGAATTCATCTACAACAAGTACAAAGATGAGCAAACTTGTGGCGTACTTGAAGAAGACGAAAACCTAGGCACAATCACTATCGCAGAACCTGTAGGTATCATCTGTGGTATCGTACCAACAACTAACCCTACTTCTACTGCGATCTTTAAGTCTCTTATCTCTTAAAGACTCGTAACGGTATCATCTTCTCACCACACCCACGTGCTAAGAACTCTACTAACGACGCAGCTAAACTAGTTCTTGATGCAGCAGTAGCAGCTGGTGCTCCAAAAGACATCATCGGTTGGATCGACCAACCTTCAGTTGAGCTTTCAAATGGCCTAATGAAGCACGATGACATCGCTCTTATCCTTGCAACTGGTGGCCCAGGCATGGTTAAAGCTGCATACTCTTCTGGTAAGCCAGCAATCGGTGTAGGTGCAGGTAACGTTCCTGTAGTTATCGATGAAACAGCTGACGTTAAGCGCGCTGTAGCATCTGTTCTTATGTCTAAGACTTTCGATAACGGTGTAGTTTGTGCTTCTGAGCAGGCTGTAATCGTACACAAAGACGTATACGAAGAAGTTAAAGAGCGTTTCGCTTCTCACAAAGCTCACGTTCTTTCTAAAGCTGAAGCGAAAAAAGTTCGCGACATCATTCTTATTGAAGGCGCACTTAACGCTAAGATCGTTGGCCAGCCAGCTCCAGCAATCGCTGAAATGGCAGGCGTTAAAGTTCCAGCTGATACTAAAGTACTAGTTGGTGAAGGTCTGGGTAAAGTTGCTTACGATGACGCATTCGCTCACGAGAAACTATCTCCACTTCTAGGTATGTTTAAAGCTGACGATTTCGAAGATGCAGTTGCTCAGGCAGTAACTATGGTTGAAATCGGTGGTATCGGTCACACATCTGGTCTTTACACTAACCAGGACACTAACGCAGACCGCATCAAGTACTTCGGTGACAAGATGAAGACTGCTCGTATCCTAATCAACATCCCTACTACTCACGGTGGTATCGGTGACCTGTACAACTTCAACGTTGCACCATCTCTGACTCTAGGTTGTGGTTCTTGGGGTGGTAACTCTATCTCTGAGAACGTTGGTCCTAAGCACCTAATCAACAAGAAAACTGTAGCTAAGCGAGCTGAAAACATGTTGTGGCACAAACTACCTAAGTCTATCTACTTCCGTCGTGGTAGCCTTCCAATCGCTCTTGGCGACCTAGAAGGTAAGAAACGCGCATTCCTTGTAACTGACCGTTTCCTATTCAACAACGGTTACGCTGACGATGTAGTTAGCCTGCTTAAAGCACAAGGCATGGAAGTTCAGGTATTCTTCGACGTAGAAGCAGATCCAACTCTATCTGTTGTACGTAAAGGTGCTGAAATGATGCAGAGCTACCAGCCAGATGTAATCCTTGCTCTAGGTGGTGGTTCACCTATGGATGCTGCTAAGATCATGTGGGTAATGTACGAGCACCCAGAAACAGCGTTCGAAGAACTAGCGATGCGATTCATGGATATCCGTAAGCGTATCTTCAAGTTCCCTAAAATGGGTCAGAAAGCTGAGCTTGTATGTATCACAACTACTTCAGGTACTGGTTCAGAAGTTACGCCATTCGCTGTTGTTACAGACGACGAAACTGGTGCTAAGTACCCACTAGCTGACTACGAGCTAACTCCTCAGATGGCTATCGTTGATGCTAACCTAGTAATGAACATGCCTAAGTCTCTAACAGCGTTCGGTGGTTACGATGCAGTAACTCACGCACTAGAAGCTTACGTTTCAGTTCTTGCTAACGAATACTCTGACGGTCAGGCTCTACAAGCTCTTAAGATGCTTAAAGAATACCTACCTTCAAGCTATGCAAACGGTGCTAACGACCCAATCGCTCGTGAAAAAGTACACAACGCAGCAACTATCGCTGGTGTAGCATTTGCGAACGCATTCCTGGGTGTGTGTCACTCAATGGCTCACAAGATTGGTAACGCGTTCCACTTACCTCACGGTCTTGCTAACGCACTACTTATCTCTAACGTTGTACGTTACAACGCGAACGATAACCCAACTAAGCAAACTGCGTTCTCTCAGTACGACCGCCCACAAGCACGTCGTCGTTACGCTGAAGTTGCTGACCACCTAGGCCTATCTCAGGCTGGTGACCGTACTGCTCAGAAGATTGAACGTCTTCTAGGTTGGTTGGACGAGCTTAAGACTAACCTGGACATTCCTAAGTCTATCCAGGAAGCGGGTGTAGCAGAAGCTGACTTCCTAGCACAGGTTGACGAGCTATCTGTAGAAGCGTTCGATGACCAGTGTACTGGTGCGAACCCTCGTTACCCTCTAATCTCTGAGCTTAAGGAAGTTCTGATTGCTTCTTACTTCGGTAAGCCGTACGTTGAAGGTGAAACTTTCGAAGGTACTACAGTAATCAAGAAAAAAGCTGACCAGAAGTCAGCAGAGAAGAAGTAATTCGAACTCAATAGAGTAAGAATGAAGTTATGAGATTTTTTCGCTAGCACGAACATCTCATAAATTAAAAGCCCTATCATCGCGATAGGGCTTTTTGACATTTTAGGGAAGTAAAAAGGTTAAACTTCTGCAGAGACGATTCGGCCGTTGAAGTAATCGTTGGAAACGATGTACTCGGTATTGCGGATTAACTCGTCATTGAGAATTGACCAATGGAACGATTCGTCATTCGCTGAATGAGAGAAAGATGGTACAACACCGCCGACACGAATATTGAACTGGTTTAGCTCCTTAGCCCAACTCTTTGTCATTCCTGACACGATCGATGATGCGTTATCAATCCCCAGCAGTTCTTTACTATCGGACAATGATAGGATATTCACTATAACCCCATTTTTTGCACGATCTCTCATCTGAGCGGAACAGGCTTGTCCATAGTTAAACAGCGAAGAAGCAAACGTTGCGTATTTTTTTGAGAAATCTTGCCCACTCACATCGCTAGTGAGTGCAGGAAATGGATTACTTGGCCAATAGTTGATAAGGATGTCGATCCCGTTTGCGAAGCTATCAGATATGAAAGTAAGCAATTCCTTCACACTGTGTTCGGAATGGTCAGGCAGCAGAAAATCGTGAATATTATCTGACATCATTTTACAGCGGGTAGTGACCTCTTCGAGCTTACTTGCGTCTGTATCGGACAAAACAATATGTGCGCCCAACTGGGCGAAATGACCAGCAAGTACACCTCCTAACGGTGAACCTGCTGATGTAATAAGAACGACAGAGTTTTTAATATCCATATACAGTACCAAGTCTGAAGACGACTAACCGAGCTAAAAAGAGCCTGAATTAACGGTCAAATAGAACATAATATTTTTCTTTATGTTCAATATAGGTACTGATCTGCTATTTAAGTTGTGAATAACATCATGAAAGAGCAATTGTAGGGTCGACTAAAGTGGTAGAGTTAGGGCTGCTTCACATTTGGTTGGTGGAATAAGAAACATATTCGCACAAATTATGGATGCTGGTAGGGTTAAGCGAGTCAAACTTGTGCCTGGATCTGGTAGGTTCTGTTTGCGACAACCAGTTTATTGTACAAATCGTTAGAATCCATTAAGGAGACAGTCTCTTTTGCTGCCAGTTTTTGCTCTCGGAGAGACAGGTTACGATAAACATCTTCACCAAGCCCTTCTGTGTATTCTGCTATGTAGGCTAATGCATCTGGACGTAGCCCGTTTTGCAGCTTGGCACTAGAGATTCCCGCGGAATGAAATGGCGGGATACAGCTGCACCACTTAAATAGGTTTCACTATCTGAGTTTAGAGGAGCTGTAGGGTTAACGCCTAATCGAATTCGTATATCATTTTCTGATTCTGAGGTTGTATCTAAGGATTGAAGTGGCTCGATTTCTCGTGCATCACCAGATAACATAGCCAAAAGCAAAGCAAAATCTGCTCTGTTCCCAAATTCAACAGCCTGGTTTATATGGCTGCCAAACTTGAGCTCGTTAACCTGTAAGTTGGCTGTACTTTCCTGAACTTGCATCACTAAAAAATCCGGTGGAGATAACTATGTATCGTCGCACCGGCCTGTTTCTTTAGCTTATTTTTCCGAGTTATTAGATTTTTTGCGGCTTAATCTGACTCAGGATAAAAATCCAGCGGCACTGATTACAACGGATGGCCCGGCTGGAGTGTCGAACTCCCAAGAGAGAGCGATACCACATAACACAGACATCGCACCTATTGCTGAGGCTATCGCGACCATTTGTTCTGGTGTGTTTGCAAAACGCCTCGCGGTGGCAGGAGGAATTATTAACAACGATGTAATGATTAATGCGCCAACAAACTTCATTCCTACCGCGATAACGACTCCGACCAATAGCATAAGTATCAGTCTAATCAGATCGACATTGATACCTTCTACTGCGGCTAGTTCTTCGTTAACGCTTGAGGATAGCAGTGGTATCCATAGCAGATACAGAATTGTCGAAACAACAAGGACACCCACGTAAATAAAATAGAGATCTTCTGGAGTAACAGCCAGCAAATCCCCAAAGAGATAACTCATCAAATCGATGCGCACGTTGTCCAGTAAGCTAATTGCCACCATACCTAGTGAAAGCGAGCTATGCGCTAAAATCCCAAGTAGGGTATCTGTTCCGACAACAGATTTCTTTTGTAATGCTACGAGAATCACCGCTATTGCCAGGCAACACACTACGAGAGCAACATATAAGTTCACGTCGAGTAGAAAGCCCAGAGAGATGCCAAGCAGTGATGCGTGTGCAAGCGTGTCACCAAAATAGGCCATTTTTCGCCACACCACAAAAGAACCAAGCGGACCAGATATAATCGCAATGCCCAAGCCAGCAAAAATAGCAGGAAGTAAAAACTCAATCATGATGGTGATGTCCGTGATCATGGTGGGAGCAAGACTCTAGGTCACCATCAACAGGGTTTCCCGACAAATCGTGATGGTGTTCGTGCCCGTGACGATAGAAAGCAAGGGAGCGATTAGCTATTGCACCGAACAATGATGTGTAGGATGGGTGTGAAGTAACATGTTCAGGTGTACCAGAACAGCAGATATGATGATGGATACAAACTACTTTGTCTGTTTTTGCCATGACAAGATGTAAATCATGCGAAACCATCAAGATTGCGCAATTAAATCTGTGTCTTATAGAATCAATCAAGTTGTATAGGTCTATCTGTCCCTGAACATCGACTCCCTGAGCAGGCTCGTCTAGAACCAGAAGAGAAGGGCGTCTTAATAAGGCTCTTGCAATGAGAACTCTTTGACTTTCTCCACCTGACAGCGAGTGCATGTTGGATTTTAAAAGATGTTCAGCGCCAACAAGTTTCAGAGAATCAACACGCTCCTGTTCACTAAACTTTCCTGCAAGCTTCAGGAATCTATCGACATTTAAGGGTAGTGACTCATTTAAAGTCAGCTTCTGAGGGACATAACCAATTGAAAGGCTATGAGTTTTCTCGACACTACCGGAATAGCTTTTGTTAAGCCCCAGCAGAACTTTTATTAAGGTGGATTTACCCGCACCATTGGGCCCTATAAGCGTGGTAATTTCGCCCTGATGGAGCTCAAGGCTTATCGCATCCAGTACCTTACGGTCACCAAAGGTAACATTGATATCAGTCATTCTGACTAACGCAGTCATGAATAAATCTCATTTACAAACACAAGCGTTATAATATAACATTCATGCGCTTTTGATACTACCTGGAGTTTTACGTTGAAAAGATTAACTAAACTGATGTTGGCACTTATGCTTGTCCCTGCTTTTGCTCATGCAAATCCAATCAATGTAACCGTGAGTGTTAAGCCTATTCAGCTTATTGTGAAAGAGATTACACAAGATACTACAAATTTGGATCTATTAGTTTCTACTAATGCTTCTCCCCATGATTATGCGCTGAAGCCTTCAGACATCAAAAAAATCAAAGGTTCAGATCTGGTTATCTGGTTCGGACCCGAGCTAGAACCATTTTTGGAGAAAGTACTACAGAATAATCAAAGTGCATTACCGCTTAGCTCAGATAAAAGATTAGTTTTGAGAGAGTTTGGTAGCGACCATGTGGATGATGGACATAACCACGGAACACACGATCCTCACGTTTGGCTAGGGCCAGATCAGGCAAAACAGATAGCCAGAATCGTCACCGATAAATTGTCTGAACTTGATACTAAGAATCAGGGAACATATGAGAAAAATTACAAGAAATTTGTAACCAATCTTGATCAAGTGTTGGAAGATATTTCAAATAAACTTGAGCCTGTTAAAAACAAAGGCTATTACGTTTTCCATGATGCTTACGGTTACTTTGAAGAATATTTCTCCCTGAACCATTTAGGGAAGTTTACGGTATCTCCGGAGAGGAAACCGGGTGCTAAGACATTGATAAAAATTAAAACAACGCTTCGTAGTGGTGATGTTCAGTGTGTGTTCTCTGAGCCACAGTTTAAGCCTACAGTGATTGCGTCTGTGACGCGAGGTAGTGATGTAAATGTGGGCCAACTCGATCCACTGGCAACGGATATTGTGGTTAAAAAATCCAGCTACTTTACTTTTCTGAATCAGCTGTCAGATAGTTTTTATGAATGTTTATCTGCTGAATAATAAGTAAGCTTAAGAAGAAAGAAGCATTTTATTCTTCTATTATATGGAGTTGAGCCGATGTATTCGCGCTCAACTATATGATTGATATAAATTTACTTTACGTTACTTTTTCACTCTTTGAACTTGTTGTTTATTGTCATACTCTTTGCTCGGATGATTACATTAGGGCTACCTGCCCTAATGCAGGCTCTTCTTTTTTAGTCCGGGGTTGCAAGTTGCGTAGGAACTGGTTGATCATATCGTTGGCAATTCTTATTGGTTTGATCTATGTGTTTTTTGCCATGACTCATCCCAGTAAAAACGCAGTGTTGCTTGTTTCCGCTACCCTGGTTGTCCTTTGCTTTTCTTTGTCTGCTTTTTATGTGAGTAGAACACTTAAACTGTATAAAGAGCTTGAGGAACAGTTAAAAGCTAAGGACTTGCAACTGTTACAGCAAACAGAACGCTTATCTAACTACGTAGGTTCGCCTCATCATTCACGCTATCCTGTGGATGACGAAAAAGAAAGTTCTGCTGATGATATTGATGCCTGGTTAAATAAGGTACTTGATCTTGTCGGTACTCGTTATCAGGATCCAGAGTTTGGCACATCTAGCGCATCAAAATGTCTGTTTTTATCCGAAAGAACTCTCCAGCGAAAGTTCAAGAATTTAACTAACCAAACTTTCACTGAGTATCTTACAGAGGTGCGTCTTAAAAGCTCATGCCCGCTATTAAAGCGAGGTGAGAAAGTGAGTGATGTGGCGCTTAACTCTGGATTTAACGATCCTTCCTATTTCAGCCAAAAATTTAAAAACCGCTTTGGCATTTCTCCTTCAAAATACGCTTTAACAAGCGATTCTAAATCAGAGTTAGATCCCTTAGAACATAGTGCCTGAGTTGGTGTTCTGCTTCTCTGATAACAAAATCTTGAAAAAGTAATAAACCATTCAGCTGAAGGTGGCCGCAGGCGTCCGCTTTTCCTTTGACAACTAAAAAGGTGAGAAAACAGACACGTTTGGTTAATGGGGATGTAGCAAAAAAAACGTGGTATAGCCGGGGGACCATACCACGGGTGTCAATGACACCTTCGCTTGCTGCCGGAGTGACATAGCTTAAGGCCATGCCACTTCTGGAATTCGGTATGAAAGGATGTTCTTTCGTATGCCGTTTACTATATGCGTATCGGTTTGGCTTCTCTATAAGATATGCGCCAACCCTGCATGACAAACACGACACGTCGCGCATTGTGCAATAGATGCACATAGCTAAATGGTTTGACGCATTTAATGTTTGTGTTTTTGACGATTTTGACTGAGGGAAAGGTTATGGATACGGAAGTAGACATGATTCACTTTAGTAGTGATGAAAAAAAGCATCCACGAAGGATGCTTTTTTAAACTTTAGCTGCAATTACATGCGCTCAAGAGTATCAATGCCTAGTAGAGACAGACCTTGCTTGATGGTTTTCGCCGTTAGCGCCGCTAGTTTCAGGCGGCTTTGCTTCACTGATTCTTCTTCAGCAACCAGAATAGGGCATGCTTCGTAGAAGCTTGAGAACTGGCCTGCAAGTTCAAACAGGTAGCCACACATGATATGAGGTTGGCCTTCGCGTGCAACCGCTTGTACTGCTTCTTCAAATTGCAACAACTTAGCGATAAGTGCTTTTTCTTTCTCATCGGTAATCTGTATATCACCTGTAAGCTCATCCATTGAGATGCCCGCTTTTGCGAATACAGACGCAACACGAGTATAAGCATATTGCATATATGGCGCAGTGTTACCTTCAAACGCCAGCATGTTATCCCAATCGAAGATGTAGTCGGTTGTACGGTGTTTAGATAGGTCTGCGTATTTTACAGCAGCCATCGCAACAGTATTTGCGATGTTCTTTTTCTCTTCTGAATCTAGTTCCGGGTTTTTGCTTTCAATCAGTTTCTGTGCACGGTCTTCAGCCTCATCAAGTAGATCTGCAAGACGAACAGTACCGCCAGCACGAGTTTTAAACGGACGACCATCTTTGCCAAGCATCATTCCAAATGCGTGGTGTTCCAGAGTTACTTCTTCAGGTACATAGCCAGCTTTGCGTACGATTGTCCACGCTTGCATTAGGTGTTGGTGCTGACGCGAATCGATAAAGTAAAGTACTCGGTCTGCGCCTATTGTTTCATAACGGTACTTTGCACAAGCTATATCTGTAGTTGTGTACAGGAAGCCACCATCACGCTTCTGGATGATAACGCCCATTGGCTCACCGTCTTTGTTTTTGTACTCATCTAGGAATACAACCTGAGCGCCATCGTCTTCCTGTGCCAGACCTTTCTCTTTCAGATCCGCTACGATACCTGGCAGCATGTCGTTATACATGCTTTCGCCCATCACGTCGTCACGAGTTAGAGATACATTCAGACGGTCGTAGTTACGCTGGTTTTGAATCATTGTGATATCAACCAGTTTCTTCCACATTTCAGCGCAGTATTCATCTCCGCCTTGTAGTTTCACTACGTAGTTACGAGCACGCTCTGCGAAAACTTCGTCTTCGTCATATAGCTTTTTAGACTCGCGGTAGAAAGCTTCCAGATCAGAAAGCTCCATTGATACTTCACCAGACTCTTGCTGAACACGCTCAAGGTTAGCGATTAACATCCCGAACTGAGTACCCCAGTCACCGATATGGTTTGCGCGGACAACTTTGTGACCCAAGAACTCAAGTGTGCGAACGACTGCATCACCAATGATGGTTGAGCGAAGGTGACCAACATGCATTTCTTTCGCTACGTTTGGTGCTGAATAGTCAGCAACGATGGTTTTAGTTTCTTCTTTAGCCACACCAAGGCGCTCGTCGGCAAGTGAAGCTTCAGCTGCTTTTGCCAGAAACTCTTCACTCAGGAAAATGTTGATAAAGCCTGGGCCTGCAATTTCGGTTTTGCTTGCGATCCCTTCTAAATCCAGAACATCCAGTACTTTTTGTGCAAATTCTCGGGGATTAGTACCTAGCTTTTTCGCTACTCCCATAACACCATTAGCCTGGTAGTCACCAAACTGTGGCTTTGCAGATTGACGAACAGCAGCAGGGCTTCCTGCTGGTGCGCCTGCGGCTTCGAGAGCCTGAGATACTTTGTCATTAATAAGCGCTTGGATATTCACTCGTTTTTCCTTCAATTTCTGGAAATGTATAGCTATGCAATAAAGTGGCTCTTAAATAAGGCCTTATGCACGCCTACTGTAATTTTGTTCATAAAAATGGGGCTAATAATATCAAGTTACGAAAGCTACTAACAGATGATATAAAGTAATTTTTCCACTTTTTTCGGCGTTATTGGTACTATCTGCTTCAAATGCTTTCGGTGGACAAAAATAATGTGTGATTTACTTTCTGAAAAACGTTTGAACCCAAAACAAATGCTATCGGATTTAATGAGTTTTAGCATGAGGATAGAAGGGCTTGCTCGTGATGTTGGAATTGATATCGAAGGGCTTGTCCCTGACCATATCGCCTTAAGAATCAATGATCAGAGCGTCGCAGAGCTAGCCCATAAGGAGTGGCTGAATTTCGGCGATGAAATATCGAATGCTGTAATCAACGGCCGACCAATTATTGTTATTGAACTTGCGGATAAACCCCTGTTCCTGGGGCAGACAATTGAGTGTCTGGAACTTCCGTATCCCGCTCCGGGGAAATCTTATCCTCAGGAGGGGTGGGAGCATGTTGAGCTTGTAGTACCTTCGGGTGCCGAAAGTGCGTCAGATTTTCTCGAAGAGTTGAAGCAGACATTTCCGAAAATGGCTGAGCGTTGGGATACCTATACTCGAGCAGGAATTAAGACAAAATTGTCGAGTCCAAAAGGGGAAGGGGAGCGTTTACCTAATCCTACCGTTGCATTTAAGAAGGACGGTATTTGCATAAAGCTTCACCCGTGGTCATTGAAGCAGATTGTAGAATCAGAGAAGTAATATAAATAAAAAGGCTACAAACTGTAGGCTTGAATAAACGCGTGATTCCCGCACTAGCCATGCGCCTTGGCGGGAATCTAGACAAATCAAAATCTTAGATCCCTGCCTTCGCAGGGATGACGAACTTTGTCAATAAACTCAGGCTACAGCTGCAGCTTTTTTACCTCGAAATACTCGCTTAGCCTTCAAGACCTGCAGATGCAGACTTATTCTGGATCAGCTCAATCATGTAACCATCTGGGTCTTTAACGAAGGCAATCTCAGTTGTGCCACCTTTTACCGGTCCCGGCTCACGAGTCACAATACCACCTGCTGCTTTGATTGCATCACAAGTTGCATAGATATCATCAAACCCAAGCGCGACATGGCCAAATGCATTACCCAGGTCGTATTCAGATGTACCCCAGTTATAGGTCAGTTCGATAACCGCACCATCAGATTCATCACCAAAACCAACAAACGCAAGAGTGTATTCGTACTGTTTGTTTTCATTGGTTCTTAGCAAGTTCATACCCATTACTTTGGTATAAAACTCGATAGATTTTTCCAAATTTCCCACGCGCAGCATGGTATGTAATACACGACCCTTAGACATATTTGATTCTCCCTTTAACTCTCTGGATAGACTTTATCTTTAAATTCACATAAATCTTCAATAATGCAGCTACCACAACGCGGCTTTCTTGCTACACAGGTATAGCGCCCGTGAAGAATAAGCCAGTGATGCACATCTAACTTGAACTCTTTAGGAACAACTTTCAGTAGTTTTTGTTCTACATCGTCGACCGTTTTACCCATGGCAAACTTAGTTCTATTTGATACCCGGTAGATGTGGGTATCTGCTATGGTTGGCCAACCAAATGCCGTGTTTAGAACAACATTCGCTGTTTTTCTGCCAACACCCGGTAATGCTTCAAGCGCTTCCCTGTTTTCAGGAACTTCTCCACCATGCTTATCAATAAGTATTTGGCAGGTTTTTATTACATTTTCAGCTTTAGAGTTAAATAGGCCAATCGTCTTGATGTACTCCTTTACCCCGTCGACACCAAGTTCCAGTATGCTCTTTGGTGTGTTTGCAACTGGATAAAGTTTGTCTGTCGCTTTGTTAACGCTAATGTCTGTTGCCTGGGCTGACAACAAAACTGCGATCAACAACTCGAATGGTGTATCCCAGTTTAGTTCAGTCTCTGGGTTCGGGTTGTTTTCCCTGAGCCGCTGGAGTATCTCAACTCTTTTTGTATTGTTCATTAAAGACTGCGTCCTGCATTTATACTGAGTATATTTTATTTAATTTGTAACTCGGGCTCGCTCAATAGCTGGCTTTTCTTCTTTTGGCTTACGCGACGCCATTTTGGAATCGATGATGTTTTTTAAAGCAATCAAGAAACCGACACCGATAAATGCTCCTGGCGGTAGTAGTGCCAATAAAAAGTTATTAGTGACTTCGAATACTTCAACTCTTAATACTGAAGCCCATTCACCCAACAGTAAATCTGCGCCATCAAACAGTGTGCCGTTACCTAAAATCTCACGCATCGCTCCAAGAGTAACCAGCACAGAAGTCATACCTAACCCCATCCAAAGGCCATCAAGAACAGCAGGTAGAGGTTCATTACTTGCCGCATAAGCTTCTGCACGGCCTAAAATAATACAGTTGGTCACGATAAGGGGAACGAAGATACCAAGCGATAAGTACAAGCCATATGCGTAGGCGTTCATCAGTAATTGAACGCACGTTACTAGTGCGGCAATGATCATTACGAAAACCGGAAGGCGAATTTCCTTTGGTACGTAATCCCGGACAAGAGACACTGTCAGGTTTGAAAACACCAGCACAAGGGTTGATGCTATGCCAAGTCCCATCGCATTTGTTACTGTAGAAGATACCGCCAGCAAAGGACACAGCCCTAGTAGCTGAACCAGAGCGGGGTTGTTTTTCCACAACCCATTAATAATTAGTTCTTTTTGTTCACTAGTCATTGCTCTCTCCACAGTCCAGTGGTTGACTAAAGATCCCGGTTTGGTTGGCTTTATAATAGTTGACGGTTTGTTTTACTGCTTTTACAACAGCCCTGGGGGTAATGGTAGCACCCGTGAACTGATCGAAGGAACCACCGTCTTTTTTCACCTGCCAGTCTTGTTGGTTGTCATCAGTAACTGTTTTACCGTTGAAACCAAATATCCAGTCAGTGATTCGGGTGTCGATCTTATCCCCAAGCCCTGGAGTTTCGTTATGTGTTAATACTCGCGAACCCGTAATAATACCGTTTACATCCATGCCAACAAGAAGCTTTATCGAGCCGTTATAGCCATCAGGCGCAATCGCCTCAATAGCTATGCCACTAGGCTCGCTATTAAGCGTTGCAATATAGGCAGGCATAGGCTCATTTGACCCGAGTAATTCAGACTTCACCAAAGTACACGCTTTATACAACTCATTATCATGCAGAGATGTTGGGATTACCTCGTTAAGTTGCGCCTTTAGCTGATTCCGCTCTTGCTCTGCTATCTTGTCTGCGGTGAGATAATTCGTCACAGCGACCAGACCAGTACAGGCACATGCAAACATTGCTAACGTAGCACCGTTATTTTTCATTGCGGTTAACATAAACTACCCTCAGTGCCCATAAGTTCTTGGTTTTGTGTAATGGTCGATCAAAGGAACCGCCATGTTTGCGATAAGCACTGAAAATGCGACGCCATCCGGGAATCCACCCCAACTTCTGATGATATAGACTAATACACCAATCAGAGCACCAAAAATGATTCGCCCCCTTACTGTCGTTGCTGCAGTCACCGGATCGGTTGCTATAAAAAACGCACCTAGCATTGTTGCTCCGGAAAACAGATGGAACAACGGTGACGCAGATACATCTGGTAGCACGATATAAAATACAGTGCTGATGATTAGCAATCCGCCAAGCACGCCAGCAGGTATGTACCACTGGATAATTTTGTTTTTGATCAGCAGTAGACCACCCAAAAGATAAGCCAGGTTTACTACGTTCCAGCCCAGTCCACCGATAAAGCCAAATTGTGCTCCGGATGAAACTTCACTTGGTGATATTCCCTGGCTAACCCCTGTTTTAAATGCATCAAGCGGAGTGGCCATGGTAATACCGTCGATACTGGTTCGAACTTGTTGCAGCGAGAATCCATCATCATCAAAACCTGTAAAAATCAGCTTCCATGCATCATAGAGGCCGCTATCACCCGGGCTTATAGACTCTGGTGACATCCAACTAGTCATCTGTACCGGAAAAGAGATAAGTAGCACAACATACGCGATCATGGCCGGGTTAAATGGATTTTGCCCCAATCCACCATACAGATGTTTTGCTATCACGATAGCGAAAAACAAGCCGATAACCATAATCCACCATGGGGAAAGGGGTGGAATAGCAACAGCTAAGAGAAGTGCGGTAACAAATACACTGACATCATTCAGCGCGGTCATGGGATTACGCTTGCGAAGTAGCATAACGCAACCCTCCATTAGAGCTGCTACAACAACTGCCAGTAGGATCTGTATTAAAGTACCCCAGCCAAAGTAGTAAGTCTGTGCTGCAATGCCTGGTATCGCTGCCAGAATTACCCACTTCATCAGATCCACAGTGCTTTTTCTATTATGAGCATGTGGAGAACTGGCGATAAAAAATGCCACTAGTTATTCTCCTCGTTCGCTTGCTTGTTTTGTTCTGCTGCTAGTTTTTTAGCTTTCGCTCTTGCAATAGCAGCAGCTACAGCTGCTTTTTTCTTGTCTACAGGGGACTCTGTACTTTCAGTTACTTCTGTTACAACAGTTTCCGGTTGTTCTGCCTGCTCTTGTTGTTTAGCTTGTTTTTTTGCCTTAGCTCGTGCGATAGCCGCAGCAACGGCGGCTTTCTTCTTGTCTACAGGAGATTCAGTAGGTTCTTCAGTATCTACTTTTTCAGCTTCAACTTGCTCATTAGATTGAGCCTGTTTTCTCGCTTTAGCCCTCGCGATAGCAGCGGCAATGGCGGCTTTCTTCTTGTCTACAGGAGTTTCAGAAGGTTCTTCAGTGTCTGCTTTTTCAGCTTCTACTTGTTCGTTACTTTTAGCCTGTTTTTTGGCTTTAGCCACTCGCGATAGCGGCGGCAACGGCGGCTTTTTTCTTGTCTGCAGGAGTTTCTGTAGTTTCTTCAGTATCTACTTTTTCAGTTCCAACTTGTTCGTTGTTTTGAGCCTGTTTTTTGGCTTTAGCCCTAGCAATAGCAGCTGCAACCGCATCTTTCTTATTGGCGGTTTCACTGCTTTCACTTGCGCTGGAGTCAGCTTCCGATAACGCTTTTTCAGCTTTACGTTCTCTGGCCTGACGTTTCCTCTCTTCTCGCAACCTGGCCATTTCAGAGTTGTCTGGTTCCGATGATCCCCCTGATTTAGCGGCAGCTTGTTTCGCCTTAGCTCTTGCAATAGCAGCTGCTACTGCTGGCTTAGGTGAATCTTTTTCAGGTTCAAGAGACGCTTGTTGTGCTTTTACGCGGGCGATAGCGGCAGCGACAGCATCGCCATCGCCTGACTTCTGCATGTTTTTACGTCGGTCGTCTGCAGCTTTCTTAAACTTGTTTTCTCTTTCTGCTTTGTCGCGCTCCAGACGAGCTTTCTTCTCTTCGAATCGTTGTTTTGCTCTTTCTGCTGCTTCTGCTTCTTCTTTTGCTGAGCGAATTTCAGCTTTTGCTTGTCGGTAATACTGAACCAGAGGAATTTCACTAGGGCACACGTAGGCACATGCGCCACACTCGATACAGTCAGAGATATTCAGCTCTTCACACTTGTCGTAATCTTTATCTTTTGAGTACCACAACATTTGTTGAGGAAGTAGAGAGGCCGGGCAAACTTCCGCACACTGTCCGCAGCGGATGCATGCCATTTCATTTCGCTGTGCCGGGATCTCTTTACGGGTCGGAGCTAAGATACAGTTGGAAATCTTAGTAATCGGGACCTCATCCGTCGGCAGAGTAAAGCCCATCATTGGACCACCGAGAATTAAGCGAGGATGTCTCTTTTCCGCATGGTAATCGAACTGTTTCAGTAGTGCTTTAACGGGTGTGCCGATTCGAGCCCAGACATTACGTGGTTGCCTGAACGCATTACCGGTTAGTGTCACAACACGCTCGATCAGTGGTTCATGGTTTATAACTGCTCTTTTTATCGCATAGAGAGAACCAACGTTTTGTACGAGTACGCCAACATCAGCAGGGATTCCACCTTTTGGCACTTCTCGGTTGGTCAAAATCTTGATTAGTTGTTTTTCGCCACCAGAAGGGTATTTGGTTGGTATAGCGCGAATAACCAGATTGTTTTGATTGATAGACGCTTCCTTAAGTGCCTTTAATGCTTCAGGTTTATTCTCCTCAATACCAATAACGACCAGCTTTGGTGTCAGGATACTTTCAACGACTTGAATACCCTGAATCAGCTCTTGTGCATGCTCTCGCATCAGCATATCGTCGGCTGTGATATAAGGTTCACACTCCGCGGCATTAACGATAAGGATTTTCTGTTTTTGCAAGTCCAGATTGTATCTTCCTTGCTGTAGGGAAGCCCGCGCCTCCCATTCCTGCTATCCCAGCATGGCGGATGATCTCAATGACTTCGTCGCTGGATAGATCGCTAAGCGTTCGCTCGTCTGCGTTTGCAATGGAGTCGTCCCAACGATCTTCACCATCCGATTGCAGAACGATGCTTACTTCTTTTAAACCAGAAGGGTGGGCTGTAACCCGAGGTTCAATCGCTGTAATAGTACCAGATGTCGGTGCGTGTAAAGGCAACATAAAACTAGCTGTGAAACGAGTTAGTTCCTGGCCTTTTTGAACTTTGTCACCGACCTTGACGGTTAAATCACCAGGGCGTCCGATATGTTGCTTTACCGGTAAGATTAGCTCTGTAGGTACATCTGCACGAGCAATACTATTAACGGTGGATTGGCGTTTGTTTTCTGGTGGATGAACACCGCCATGAAAATCCCAAAGTGAGCCGTGACGAATTTGTTGAATAAGTGTCGACATATTTCTTCCTATTCTCCGTCTTTACTATTTTGGCTATCGGTTACGTTCACGACAGGGATCATGTCCAGTTTCCACTTCCAGTTATCGATGGTGGTTTCCACCTCAATCATTTCAATACAATCTGTTGGACAAGGCGCGACGCATAGATCACATCCGGTACACTCATTTTTAATAACGGTATGCAGTGCCTTGGTTCCACCTACGATGGCATCAACCGGACAAGCCTGAATGCATTTAGTGCAGCCGATGCACATATCTTCGTGGATAAAAGCGACTTTTTTGACAGGCTCTTCAGCTTGATCAGATAAGTCGGGCTCAACACCCATAAGATCAGCAATCTTTTCAATGGCGGCCTGACCCCCGGAGTACACTTGGTGATGCTGTCACCGTTGGCGATGGCTTCTGCATAAGGACGGCAACCAGGGTAACCACATTGACCGCACTGGGTTTGGGGTAAAATTTCATCGATTTTGTCTACTATAGGGTCTGCTTCTACTTTGAATCGAATAGAAGCAAAACCTAATAGTCCACCAAAAAAGGCTGCTAATGCGACGATAGCAAGGATAGCGATTAGAATTGTACTCATTACAGTTTCACCAACCCTGTAAAGCCCATAAATGCTAATGACATTAATCCGGCGGTAATCATGGCAATAGATGCACCTCTAAAAGGCGTAGGCACATCGGCAGCAGCGATACGTTCACGAAGCGATGCGAAAAGAATCAGTACTAGTGAAAAACCAACTGCTGCGCCAAATCCATAGATAATAGATTCAACAAAGTTATGATTCTCATTGATATTAAGTAGAGCTACACCAAGCACGGCACAGTTAGTTGTAATCAACGGGATAAAAATACCAAGCAGGCGGTAAAGTGTCGGGCTGGTTTTATGAACCACCATCTCTGTAAACTGCACCACGACAGCGATTACGAGAATAAAACTCATGGTCCTCAAGTAGCCTATTCCCAAAGGCTGCAAGATGTATGTTTCTACCAGGTAAGCACAAACAGATGCCAGTGTAAGAACAAAAGTGGTAGCCAGGCTCATGCCTATAGCGGTTTCTAGTTTTTTAGAAACCCCCATAAATGGGCACAAACCAAGAAATTTAACGAGTACAAAGTTGTTAACCAGCACAGTGCCAACTAACAACAACAAATATTCGGTCATGATGATGTATGTTCGGGAATTTTGATCCCTCTATTATCGGGTTTTGAATCGCTAATAACAACCGAGGTTTAGCAGGGTTTTTAATTATTTGCGGGAAATTTACCCTTTAGGATAGTGTTTTATGATCGTGGATAACAGGTAGATGAGAATTAATATTGTTTAAAGAGTGTTTACTCAATTTAAATGAATCTAAATTAAAAACCATCAGAAATGAGAACCGGAACCACCAAAGATGAGAATTCGGTAGCCTATCGATACGAAAAAGCCGCAACAAATGCTGCGGCTTTTTCTGGAATTTGGCTCCCCTGCGGGACTCGAACCTGCGACATACGGATTAACAGTCCGCCGTTCTACCAACTGAACTAAGGGGGAATAGAGTAGGTGCGCATCTTAGCGATCTGAGTTATGCCTGTCAACGATCTTGAAGCAAGAAATTCCAAAAAAAGTACGAAAAAAGGATTGATATTTTTGGAGGCCACAGCAGAAAAAGGCTTGTGGTACTTATCCACGAATTTTGTGGATAAGTGTGTTAATGCTTTATTGATAAAGTTTTGATTGTAACAATTTAGAGTTATAGTACTAAAATAATCAATTGTAAGTATTTGTAAAGTAAAGATTAATCTTTGGTTGAATGAGTGTTTTAGGTGTGTGGTTAACTTATCATTGTCATCAAAACTAAGCCTATTTGCACCAAACTGGGGAAAACTAGTGGATGAATTAATTAGAAAGAACTGATGAATTTCAACTGAAGGACAAAAACTCTAACAGAAGTAAAAAACTAAATCCAACATTTGATTTATTTAGGTATATACTCTTGTAATTATCTGTATAGATACCCAGTAATATGGTGTTACGCTCAACAACGGAAGACTGCGATTAAATTATGAGTAAAGAGTACGAATTAGTTTCTGATTATCAGCCATCCGGCGACCAGCCTGCTGCGATTGACCAACTTCTTGATGGTTTAGACTCTGGGTTAGCTCACCAGACCTTACTTGGGGTAACTGGCTCTGGTAAAACATTCTCCCTTGCCAATGTTATCGCTAAGGCCAAACGCCCGGCTATATTGCTAGCGCCGAATAAAACGTTGGCAGCTCAGTTATATGGAGAGATGAAAGCCTTTTTCCCGAATAACGCTGTTGAGTATTTTGTCTCTTACTATGATTACTACCAGCCAGAAGCTTATGTACCTACTACTGACACATTCATCGAAAAGGATGCTTCTGTAAATGCGCATATTGAGCAGATGCGTCTTTCTGCTACTAAAGCGCTTATTGAACGCAAAGATGCGATCATTGTAGCCTCTGTTTCTGCAATCTATGGCTTGGGCGACCCGGACTCTTACCTGAAAATGATGCTTCATGTAACGCGGGGTGATTTCATCAATCAACGAGACATTCTTCGTCGTTTAGCAGAGTTGCAGTACAGCAGAAACGATATCACCTTTGAGCGTGGCCAGTTTCGTGTTCGGGGTGAGGTTATTGATATCTTCCCGGCTGAATCCGATCAGGATGCGGTTCGTATAGAAATGTTCGATGATGAAGTGGAATGTATAAGTTTGTTTGACCCACTAACAGGCGCGGTGTCTCAGCGCGATCTTCCCCGCTACACGGTTTACCCTAAAACACACTATGTAACGCCACGCGAACGAATTCTGGAGGCGGTTGAGAATATCAAAGACGAACTTAGGGACAGACAAACGTACTTAAAGGACAACAATAAGCTGCTGGAAGAGCAGCGTATTTCTCAACGTACCCAGTTTGATATCGAGATGATGAACGAGTTGGGCTTTTGTTCCGGGATAGAGAACTACTCTCGTTATTTAAGTGGACGTGCTGAGGGTGAGCCGCCACCGACACTGTTTGATTACCTTCCGCATGATGGCTTGCTGATCATTGATGAGTCACACGTAACGGTGCCTCAAATAGGAGCTATGTACAAAGGGGATAGGTCAAGAAAAGAGACGCTGGTTGAGTTTGGATTCAGACTGCCTTCTGCTCTGGATAACCGACCTTTGAAGTTTGAAGAGTTTGAAGCGCTTGCGCCACAAACTATCTTTGTATCGGCTACACCAGGTAACTATGAGCTAGAGAAATCAGATGGTGAAGTGGTCGATCAAGTCGTTAGGCCGACAGGGTTACTTGATCCTGAATTGGAAGTGCGCCCAGTAGCTACTCAGGTTGACGACCTATTGTCTGAGATTCGTATTCGGGCAGCGAAAGACGAACGAGTATTGGTAACCACGCTGACTAAGCGTATGGCGGAAGACCTTACTGAGTATCTTCATGAGCACGATGTAAAAGTCCGTTATCTGCATTCTGATATCGATACAGTGGAGCGAGTTGAGATTATTCGAGATTTGAGGCTGGGTGAGTTCGATGTGTTAGTGGGTATTAACTTACTCCGAGAAGGACTGGATATGCCAGAGGTGTCACTGGTAGCTATCCTTGATGCAGATAAAGAAGGTTTCTTACGTTCGGAGCGTTCATTAATTCAGACTATCGGCCGGGCTGCGCGAAATCTACAGGGAAAAGCTATACTTTATGCTGATTCTATTACCGGTTCGATGAAGCGGGCGATGGATGAAACAAACCGTAGGCGAGAAAAACAGAAAGCCCATAATGAAAAACTTGGCATTGAACCTCAGGCGCTTAAGCGGAATATCAAAGACATCATGGAAATTGGTGATATTGCCAAATCCCGTAAGCAACGTACCAGTAAAGCTGTTCCTCTGTCCAAAGTGGCTGAATCATCTAACAGTTACGATGTGCTTTCTCCACAGCAGTTAGAAAAAGAGATAATGAAGCTTGAAAGTGAGATGTACCAGCACGCTCAAAACCTTGAGTTTGAGCTCGCGGCTGAAAAGCGTGACAGGATAGAAAACTTAAAAAATCAGTTTATCCAGAATAGTTAAAGGTTAACTATTAACAACTTAAGTGAAAAAAAGCCAACCGAAAATTCGTTCGATTGGCTATATTCTGTGAATAATCTTTATTCACTAACAACGTCAGTTGGCTAGGTGACCCGTTAGGGTCATTTATATAACTGCATGATGCATGCCAACTTATTCACACTAAAAATAGGTCTGTGTACTCGATTTTCTAGATTTTCACTCCATAAAGTTGCAAAATGCAATGCAAGCTGCAATCATTTCGTAAAATGCAATAAAATTATATGTTGGCTATCGATGAATACTTCTGCAAATAACAAACGCACTAAACGCCTTTTAATGGTGGAAGATACCGCTTCAGTTGCTGCGCTTTATCGTTCTTTCTTAATGCCTTTGGGTATCGATATCGAAATTGTTGGTACAGGTAAAGATGCTATAGAAAGTGTAAACAGCAAAATCCCGGACCTTATATTACTGGACTTACGTCTCCCTGATATGACAGGGATGGATGTATTGAATCAGGTTAAGCAAGGCAACCCAGACGTACCAGTTATTTTTATGACCGCGCACGGTTCGATAGATACTGCAGTAGAAGCGATGCAGCATGGTGCTCAGGATTTCCTAATAAAACCATGCGAAGCAGACCGCCTGAGGGTTACGGTCAACAATGCGATGCGAAAAGCCGCGAAGCTGAAAACCGATGGTGATAGTAAAGTCAAAGGCAACAATAATTATCAGGGATTTATCGGAAGTAGTCAGACAATGCAGTCGGTGTATAAAACCATTGACTCAGCGGCTGCAAGTAAGGCGAGTATATTCATTACAGGAGAGAGTGGTACTGGTAAGGAAGTATGTGCTGAAGCTATCCACGCAGCTAGCAAGAGGCGCGATAAGCCATTTATTGCTATTAACTGTGCTGCCATCCCAAAAGACCTCATCGAGAGTGAGTTGTTCGGGCATGTAAAAGGGGCATTCACCGGTGCGGCAACTGAGCGTGAAGGCGCTGCAGAACTGGCAAATGGTGGCACTTTGTTTCTGGATGAACTGTGCGAGATGGACCTGGAGTTGCAGACCAAACTTCTTAGGTTTATTCAGACAGGTACTTTCCAGAAAGTGGGCTCCTCTCATATGAAGAGTGTCGATGTTCGGTTTGTTTGTGCAACAAACAGAGATCCCTGGACGGAGGTTCAGGAGGGGCGATTCCGTGAAGACTTATACTACAGGCTCTATGTCATTCCATTACACCTGCCGCCTCTTAGAGAGCGGGGAGAAGATGTTGTTGAGATCGCCTATTCGCTTCTCGGCTTTATGTCGTTGGAAGAAGGAAAAGACTTTGCTCGTTTTTCTGAAGAGGTTGTCAAAAGGTTTGTTAACTATGAATGGCCAGGTAATGTTCGTCAGTTGCAAAATGTTCTGAGAAATGCGGTGGTACTCAATCATGGAAAGGAGATCACACTTAACATGTTGCCACCGCCGTTGAACCAACCTAGCACAAAAATTGCATCGCTTAACACAATAAGTTCAGCAAATGGGAAATCAGATGAAGTGCTTACTGAGTTGTCGCCTTCGGATGTTTCCCCGTTGTGGTTGGTAGAAAAAAATACGATAGAACAGGCTATTGACGCATTTGACGGAAATATCCCCAAAGCGGCAAACGCACTAGAAGTCAGCCCATCGACGATTTATAGAAAAATTCAAAGCTGGACAAAACTCTCAGGATGATGAAGGGAAAGAAGTGACTTGTTATTTGAATTCTCATAAAGTTAACGATTTATGCCATGAGATAGGAAAAGATAATCTGCCCGTTTTGCTTGAAATATTTTTGAGTGAACTGGATGGATATCAGAGTGTTCTATCCGGTGAGTTGAAGGATCTGCAATCACCTTTGCAGGAAATTAGTCATGCGCTAAAAAGTAGTGCCGCTAGTTTTGGTGCTGATAACCTTTGTGAGTTAGCAAAAGACCTTGATGACAGAGCCAAAGCTGGGGAGAAAATTAATACTGCTGAGTACCGCGAATCGATTCTGGAATCTATCCGAGAAACAATTCGCGTATATCATTCACTAACGGATGATGGTTCAGCTTACTAGCTGCTCAAGAATAGCATCGTATAACTTATTTCTGTCGTGTCGCCAGTTTCTGTTTGGCGACGCGAGCTCTCTAACTGCTACGTTCCAGTCGCTGTTGAGTTCGGGGTGTTCAAACGCCGTCAACACGGTATCGACTTTTCTGCCCCGGCATGCTCTTTCGCACCATTCCAGCTTTTCTTTGAAACTCATTCTGCCGGCTGGTCCGTATTCCGGTGATAGATTTTCAATCATCACAATTTTTGCATTGGTGTTTTGGTTTATTGCGCCGCAAACCTCTGGCAATAGAAGTGGTGGCATGATGCTAGTTAGAAAGCTTCCTGGGCCAAGTATGATGCAGTCAGCGTCCTCAATTGCGGTTAATGCTTCTTTTGTTGCTGGTACTTCTGGATCCAGGCCTAGACGTTGAAGATCCTGTTCCATTTCGTCAACACTGGTTTCTCCATGCACCCATGTCCCGTCTACAGACAAAGCTTTCAGATCAGACGGATGCTCTGACATAGGCACAATATTAACATCTACGCTTAAAAGGTTTCTTATCAGTTGGATTGCTTCTAAGGGCCTAACTGAAAGGTTGTCTAATGCAGTTAGCATTAGGTTACCAAGGTTGTGTCCCGCGAGCTCTCCTGAACCTTTAAATCGGTATTCAAACATCATTGAACCAGTCGAAGGTTGAGTAATTAGCTGGTTGATGCAGTTGCGAGTATCGCCCCAGGCGATCCCCTGACAACTGCGTATGCGGCCGGTGGAACCACCATTGTCCGTCGTTGCGACAATACCTGTTGCGTTTTCGCCAAACTCACTAAGTGCAGCAAGCACACGTCCCAAGCCGTGTCCGCCACCGATGGCAACGATCTTTTTCTGTTTATAAATTGTCATTTAATTTAATAGTTCTATATTTGTTTTTAATCTGTAGGGATTCCCCATTCACAATTAATAAAAAATAAAATTGAAATGTGGGAAACACAACGTTTTTGCCACAAAACTCTGGCAGATAGCAAGTAAATCTATTACCTTTGTAACCAGCTGCTGTATTGATTACGTAAATCTTATAGCTGCCATAACTCCGAGCTTTTAGCGCTAAGTTGAAGAATATGTGTTAAGAGCCGTGGCATGTTGCCACCAGGGTTGATTTAGAAATGAGTCAGCCTCCCGTGTTTGGAAAGGTGTTCCGTGGCGAGACAATTCGAAGATAGTTTTAATCGCAAATTTTATTATTTGCGTCTTTCAGTTACAGATGTATGTAACTTTAAATGTACTTATTGCTTACCAGATGGCTATAAACCGTCTGGTCGTAAGAACTCATCATTTTTATCATTACCAGAGATCAAACGTGTTGTTAAAGCGTTTGCGGACTGTGGTACGTCCAAAGTTCGTATTACTGGTGGTGAGCCTACTTTACGCAAAGATTTCACCGAAATAGTTCATACCATTGCCTCGACTGAAGGTATTAAAAAGGTCGCGATGACCACCAACGGCTATCGCATGGAGAAGCACGTCCATGAGTGGCATGAGGCTGGACTGAGCAATATCAATATTAGCCTGGATAGCCTTGACCCAAGAATGTTTTACCAGATCACTGGTGAAAACAAGTTCAGTGAGGTAATGGCAGGGGTTGATAGAGCCTTTGAAGTCGGGTATCAGCAAATCAAGGCAAATGTGGTCCTGATGAAGGATCTCAATGCACAAGAACTACCCGCATTTATGAACTGGATTAAGGATCGCCCGATTCAGCTTCGATTTATCGAACTGATGCAAACCGGGGAAATGGATTCTTTGTTCCGCAAGCATCACCAGTCTGGTGTTAGCATCCAAAACAAACTTATTGCGGAAGGTTGGGTACAAAAAGTAAGAGAAGCCAACGATGGGCCTGCAAAAGTCTTTGTTCATCCTGATTATAAGGGTGAAATCGGACTGATTATGCCGTACGAAAAAAGCTTCTGTGAAAGCTGTAACCGACTGCGTATCTCTGCATTGGGTAAGCTCCATATGTGCCTGTTCGGGGAGCAGGGCATAGAGTTGCGCGAGTTGCTACAAGAAGACGAGCAACACGAAGAGCTTATTGCACGCATCCAACACGAATTACAGAACAAGTCCGTAAGCCACTTCTTGCATGATGGCAACTCGGGCATGACACCACATCTGGCATCCATCGGCGGCTAACTACCGCTGGATAACGTATACCAAAAAAGTTAAGAACATAGGTGAACTTATGGGACACGCTGTAAGCGAATTTAAGCCTGCAAATGTTGCAGTATTAACCGTATCTGATACCCGCACAGAAGAAAACGATACTTCTGGTCACTACTTTGTAGAACAGCTGAAAGAAGCAGGCCACAACCTGATAGACAAAAAAATTGTCATTGATGATGTATATCAACTGAGAGCCGCACTTTCGCAGTGGATCGCAGACGACAGCATTCAGGCTGTGTTAATGACTGGCGGTACGGGATTTACTTCTAGGGATAACACTCCTGAAGCGATTCTCCCTCTTTTCGATAAAGAAGTTGAAGGTTTTGGTGAGCTGTTCCGTATGCTCTCTTTTGAAGAGATCGGTACATCGGCTATTCAGTCTCGCGCTTTTGCTGGAATGGCAAATAAAACGGTGATTTTTGCTGTACCTGGCTCTCCGGGCGCTTGCAAAACAGCATGGACAAAAATCATTAAGCAGCAGTTGGATGCATCGCACCGCCCTTGTAACTTTATGCCACATCTAAAAGGTTAATCTCGATGTCAGAATTTACTCATATTAATGCCTCTGGCGAAGCGAATATGGTCGACGTTTCAGCTAAAACAGAAACTGTACGTGAGGCGAGAGCAGAAGCTTTCGTAAAAATGGCACCAGAGACGCTTCAACTCATTGTTTCCGGTAGCCATCACAAAGGTGACGTGTTCGCAACAGCAAGAATTGCCGGTATCCAGGCTGCTAAGAAAACCTGGGATCTTATTCCGCTTTGTCACCCGTTACTTCTTTCTAAGGTTGAAGTTCAACTTGAAGCAATAGAAGAGGAAAACAAAGTTCGTATCGAGTCTGTATGTAAATTAGCAGGTAAGACCGGTGTTGAGATGGAAGCGTTAACTGCTGCGTCAGTTGCTGCTCTTACTATCTACGACATGTGTAAAGCCGTGCAGAAAGATATGGTGATTGAAAATGTACGCCTGCTTGAAAAGAAAGGCGGGAAATCAGGACATTTTAAGGTGGAATCATGATTAAAGTTCTTTTTTTCGCTCAAACCCGAGAGCTCGTTGGGCAAGATGGCGTTGAGGTAGAATCAACTTATGCTACCGCTGAAGAGTTAAGAGCTGAGTTGGCCCAAAAAGGTGACAAATGGTCGCTTGCTCTGGAACCTGGAAAACTTCTTGTTGCTATTAACCAAACTATTTCTCCCTTAGATACACCAGTCAATGATGGGGATGAAGTTGCATTCTTCCCACCGGTTACCGGGGGCTGATATGTCGATAAGTATTACGGTTACTGAAGACGATTTTTCTGTTGGTGAAGAATATGGATTGCTTGCTGAAGGCTCAGAAGCTGGTGCGGTCGCGATGTTTTCTGGCAAAGTTCGCGATATGAACCTCGGAGACAGTGTTTTAGGACTAAGGTTAGAACACTACCCAGGAATGACAGAAAAGGCTCTATCTGAAATCTGTGAAGAAGCGATGAAGCGTTGGCCATTATTGAAGCTCAGAGTAATACACCGAGTAGGGGATCTGGACATCGGCGATCAGATTGTGTTTGTGGGTGTAACCAGTGCGCATCGCGGTGCTTCGTTCGAAGCTTGTGAGTTTGTGATGGATTACTTAAAAACCAAAGCACCTTTCTGGAAAAAAGAGCGAACGACAGAAAATACCCGTTGGGTGGAATCAAGAGACTCAGATCATTTAGCCGCGTCTCGCTGGGATAAGTCGGACAGCTAATAAACGTCACACGCTAAACTGGTATTATTATTTATTGAGCCTGCATATTTATGCGGGCTTTTTTATTAATTAATATAACGCAAGTTAATTGAATAAATATTAATCAACGTAACTTTGAGTATGAAAATATGAATAACGGCTTAAATAAAACCTCATCGAAATAGCCCTCATTTATTAATAAGCGCATAATTAATTACTGGGTTCAATATAATGTTAACAAGTTCGAATAATGACTATCAGTACTTTGATGTTTAGCTAACAGTATTTTTAACCGTATGATATGTAGTAAGTTTGAGGCAATTTGAAATACAAGCATCATTACATAAAGTTTACTTATGTAAGGTTATGTTTACATCTTGTGCCCTATAAAATTTATTATATTCGTGTGATTTGCCCATTGACGGTAATTTAAAAGTACAATATTTGAGTAGTTGAGAATTTATTTCATTAACACTTACATCAATAAGTTAATGATTCTATGAGAGTTGATTGCATTCGGTTGTCAAAAAATGTGATTTAGATCTCTTTATATTCTGCAAATTATGGAATGATTAGAACTTAATCGTGAATAAAACAGATCGTAGAGAATGTAACCAAAATATTGACCAGCTCTAAAATTTAAATGTTTATTTACTACAATTTTATGGCAAATTCCTTCGATTGTTGATAGCTTGTCACGCAATCTTCGATGAGCTTATGTGTTTTTGGAAAAAGATTAATCTAAAAACTTATAAATTCCCTGCCGTTCGGGGCTCGTTGAAGCGTCATGGATGCAAACAAAAATTACTTGGAGTTAATTGCATGTACAAAAACAAAATTACACAAGCCCTTTTATTAGGTGCGAGCTTAACTGTTGCAGCAACTTCTTTTTCTACTCTTGCTGCAGATGTTCCTGCTGGAACAAAGCTAGCAAAAGCTCAGGAATTGGTTCGTGGTAACGGTACAGAAGTAGCGTCTATCGACCCGCATAAAACGGAAGGTGTGCCAGAGTCACACGTAATCCGTGACCTACTAGAAGGTCTTGTAAACCAGGATGCTGATGGTAACACTATTCCCGGTGTTGCTAAGTCTTGGGAAACTGCAGACAACAAAACATTCGTATTCCACCTACGCGAAGACGCTAAGTGGTCTAACGGTGATCCAGTAACTGCTGAAGATTTCGTATACAGTTTCCAGCGTGCTGTAGATCCAAACACTGCTTCTCCATACTCGTGGTACCTGGAAATGACTCAGATGGTCAACGCTGCTGAGATCATTGCTGGTAAAGCAGACAAAGAAACTCTGGGTGTTAAAGCATTAGATGCTCAAACTCTAGAAGTTAAACTGACTACTCCTCTTCCTTACTTCGTAATGATGATGGGTCACACTACAGTTAAGCCTGTACATAAAGCGACTGTAGAGAAGTTCGGTGATCAGTGGACTAAACCTGGTAACTTCGTTGGTAACGGTGCATTCGTTATGGACAAGTGGGTTGTGAACGAGCGTATCGAAATGGTTCCTAATAAGCAGTACTGGGACAACGCTAAAACTGTTCTAACTAAGGTTACTTACCTTCCAATCGAAAACCAGGTAGCTGAGATGAACCGCTTCCTATCTGGTGAAATCGACTTCACAAACGAACTTCCTAACGAACACTTCCGTCGTCTGCAGAAAGATCACAAAGAGTCAGTCTCTATCCAGGGTAACCTGTGTTCATACTACTACGGCTTCAACAACGCGAAAGCACCGTTTGATGACGTACGTGTACGTAAAGCACTTTCTTACGCTATCGACCGTGACATCATCACTAAAGCACTGCTAGGTCAAGGCCAGAAGCCAGCATACTTCCTAACTCCGGAAATCACTGCAAACTTCAACCCAGAGCTACCTGCTTACGGTCAGCTGTCTCAGAAAGAGCGTAACGAAGAAGCAGCACGCCTACTGGCTGAAGCTGGTTTCGATAAAGGCAACCCACTGAAGTTCACTCTTCTTTACAACACGTCTGAAAACCACAAGAAGATTGCTGCTGCAATCCAGTCTATGTGGAAGAAGACTCTGGGTGTAGATGTCCAGCTAGAGAACCAGGAGTGGAAAACTTACCTGGATACACGTCGTCAGGGTAACTTTGACGTAACTCGTGCTGGTTGGTGTGGTGACTACAACGAAGCGTCTTCATTCCTGTCTCTAATGCAGAGCAATAACAGCTCTAACGATCCTAAGTACTTCAACGATGAGTACGACGCGATTATGGATAAAGCGCTACTGTCAACTAACGACGCAGAACGTGCTCAGCTTTACATTGATGCAGAGCAGAAGCTAGCGGCGGATATGCCAATAGCTCCTATCTATCAGTACGTTAAAGCACGTCTTGTTAACCCTCGCGTAGGTGGTTTCCCGGTTAACAACGCAGAAGATAAGATTTTCTCAAAAGACCTATACATCAAAGCTGAGTAATTCTTAACTACAATAAAACTATAATTTTCAGACACTGCATGTGGAAACACATGCAGCGTCTTTTTGTTTACTATTAATTTATTGCCTGACTGATTGAATTAAGTGTTTGTATACAAATAGTTTATTTAACCAGGCGGCATACGTCACAGACTGAACAAGAGTGAGTTTATGTTTAAATTCATTGCAAAAAGGATATTAGAAGCGATTCCAACGATGTTGGTATTGATTACGGTATCTTTCTTCCTGATGCGTTTTGCACCGGGTAACCCTTTTTCTACAGAACGCCCACTTCCTCCGGAAGTAATGGCGAACATTAATGCAAAGTATGGCCTTGATAAGCCGGTACATGAGCAGTACCTGACTTACCTGACTAACATTATTCAAGGCGACTTTGGTCCTTCATTTAAGTATAAAGATTTTACCGTAAATGAGCTGATTTCCGGTGCTCTTCCAGTATCTGCCAAAGTAGGTGCGGTTGCGTTTATCTTTACGGTGATAATGGGGGTATTTGTCGGAACCATTGCCGCACTCCGGCAAAATACATGGTTCGACTATATAGTGATGGCCACCGCCATGGTGGGGGTAGTAATGCCATCCTTCGTATTTGCGCCTGTACTTATCTATATTTTTGCGCTGAATCTCGGGTGGCTGCCTGCTGGTGGCTGGCATGATGGTTCTCTTTACTATATGGCGCTGCCTGTATTGGCGATGTCGTTCCTATACATCGCAACATTTGCACGTATTACCCGTGGTAGCATGATTGAAACGCTTAACAGTAACTTTATTCGTACTGCTCGTGCGAAAGGGTTGAGCTACCACTACATCATCGTTAAACACGCACTTAAGCCAGCGATGCTTCCGGTTGTTTCTTATATGGGACCAGCCTTCGTAGGTATCATCACTGGTTCTGTTGTTATCGAAACTATTTTTGGTTTGCCGGGCATCGGTAAACTATTCGTTAACGCTGCATTTAACCGCGACTACTCGCTAGTAATGGGTGTAACCATTTTGATTGGTTTCCTATTCATTTTATTCAACACTATTGTTGATATTCTGCTGGCGACAATCGACCCGAAAATTCGTTATTAATTGGGAGCGGATGACATGTTAACGAAAAAAGACAATCTTGAAGCGGTCGAGAAGTTTGCTGAAAACTTAGAAATCGAAGGCCGTAGCCTATGGCAAGATGCTCGTATCCGCTTTATGCGTAACAAAGCGGCGATGGTGAGCCTGGCTATTTTATTTTTGATGACACTTGGTGTTATCTTCCTGCCGATGATGGCAGAGTTTGCATACGATGATACGGACTGGTACGCCTTGCATGCAGCGCCTTCCGCTGAGCATTGGTTTGGTACTGACAGCCTGGGTCGTGACCTCTATGTACGTACTCTTGTTGGTGGGCGTATCTCACTAATGGTTGGTGTACTTGGTGCATTTGTAGCGGTACTTATCGGTACGCTATACGGTGCAACATCTGGCTTTATCGGTGGTCGTGTTGACCGCATTATGATGCGTGTTCTGGAAATCCTGTACGCTGTGCCATTTATGTTCCTGGTAATCGTACTGGTTACTTTCTTCGGTCGTAATATCGTACTGATGTTTGTGGCAATCGGTGCTATCGCATGGCTGGATATGGCGCGTATTGTACGTGGTCAGACACTGAGTTTGCGTAGTAAAGAGTTTATCGAAGCGGCACACGTTTGTGGTGTGAGCAAGTGGAATATCATCACTCGTCACATCGTTCCAAACGTACTGGGTATCGTTGCGGTTTATTCAACACTGCTTATCCCAAGTATGATTCTTACCGAGTCATTCCTTTCTTTCCTTGGTCTTGGTGTGCAAGAGCCGATGACCAGCTGGGGCGCACTGCTTCAGGAAGGTTCGCAAACAATGGAAGTGGCAATCTGGCAGCTTATGTTCCCAGCTGCGTTTATGGTTGTAACGCTATTTTGCTTTAACTATGTAGGTGACGGTCTTCGTGACGCGTTGGATCCAAAAGATAGATAAGAACTGGAAAGAATAATGAGCTTATTAGATGTCAAAGATCTGCGCGTAGAATTTACCACTCAAGATGGTATCGTAACCGCAGTTAACGATTTAAATTTCTCACTGAATCAAGGTGAAACCCTTGGTATCGTAGGTGAGTCAGGTTCGGGTAAATCCCAGACCGTATTTGCAATCATGGGCCTTTTGGCGAAGAACGGTATTATCAAAGGTAGTGCTAAGTTCGAAGGCAGAGAGATTCTTAATCTGCCTGAAAAAGAACTGAACAAGGTTCGTTCAGAGCAGATTGCGATGATCTTCCAGGATCCGATGACTTCACTTAACCCGTACATGAAAGTTAGCGACCAGCTAATGGAAGTACTGATGCTTCACAAAGGCATGGGCAAAGCGGAAGCGTTCGAAGAGTCTGTACGCATGCTTGAGGCTGTTAAGATCCCTGAAGCGCGTAAGCGTATCACTATGTACCCGCACGAGTTCTCTGGCGGTATGCGTCAGCGTGTAATGATTGCAATGGCGCTTCTGTGTCGTCCAAAACTACTGATTGCTGATGAACCAACGACTGCTTTGGACGTAACGGTTCAGGCACAGATCATGGACCTGCTGAACGAGCTTAAGAGTGAGTTCAACACTGCGATCATTATGATTACCCACGATCTGGGTGTAGTTGCTGGTTCTTGTGACAAAGTACTGGTTATGTACGCTGGTCGTACAATGGAATACGGCACGGTTGACGAAATCTTCTATAACCCAAGCCACCCGTATGCGGAAGGCCTTCTGAAGGCGATTCCTCGTCTTGATACTGAAGGTGAAATTCTTCCAACTATTCCGGGTAACCCACCAAACTTATTACACCTTCCACCGGGCTGTCCTTACCAGGAGCGTTGCCACCGTGTAACGGATCGCTGTAAGAAAGACGCTCCGATCCTGACGCCATTTGGCGATGGTCGTCAGCGTGCATGTTTTTCTGACTGGGAGGCTTGGAACAAATGAGTTTAGAAGCAAAATCAAACAACAAAAATCTGCTGCTTGATGTAAAAAATCTTAAAGTACATTTCAGCATCGCATCCAAGTCTGCCTGGCCTTGGTCTAAGCCTTCTAACCTGAAAGCGGTTGATGGCGTGAATGTACACCTTTACGAAGGTGAAACTCTGGGTGTAGTAGGTGAGTCTGGTTGTGGTAAGTCTACGTTTGCTCGCGCTATTATCGGCCTGGTAGAAGCGACAGACGGTGAGGTAGTTTGGCCTGGTCAGGATCTGACCAAGATGAACGAGGTGAAGCGTCGTGAAACTCGTAAAGAGATTCAGATGATATTTCAGGATCCTCTGGCGTCTCTGAACCCTCGTATGACAGTCGGTGATATCATCGCAGAACCACTTCAGACGTTCTACCCTGAACTTTCTAAAACGGAAGTGAAGGCAACCGCGTTAAGGAAATGATGGCGAAGGTAGGCTTGCTACCGAACGTTATCAACCGTTACCCGCATGAGTTCTCTGGTGGTCAGTGTCAGCGTATCGGTATCGCACGTGCGCTTATCCTTAAACCTAAGATGATCATCTGTGACGAACCAGTATCAGCATTAGATGTATCGATTCAGGCACAGGTGGTTAACCTGCTAAAAGAGCTTCAGGATGAACTTGGTCTGAGCCTTGTGTTTATTGCGCACGACCTTTCTGTTGTGAAACATATCTCTGATCGCGTACTGGTTATGTATCTTGGTAATGCGGTTGAGTTAGGTGAAGCAGAAGCGCTGTTTGCCAATCCTAAGCACCCGTATACAACGGCTCTGATGTCAGCAGTACCGATTCCTGATCCTAAGATTGAACGTACTAAAGAGATTCAAATGCTGGAAGGCGACTTTGCCTTCACCAATCAGCCCTCCATCTGGCTGTGTATTCAGAACGCGTTGTCCTAAGGCAACCGATCTTTGTGCACAACAGAAACCCCAGATTAAGGGTACAGACGTTCACGCAGTTTCCTGTTTGCACGTCGAAGTATAAATTCAGCCTGTGACGGGCTAGAGCGCGGCAGCTTCTAAAGTGTCGCGCTTTTTTTGTCCCTGAAAATCATCCGCTTTCCCAGAAATAACTCGATAAACATAATCTCCGCATATCGTATTGTTAAGTGACGCATTCATGAGAGCTATGTAAGTACTCAAATACGTGCCAATTATTCATTTTTTTTAAACCCTTCCCGGTGCTAGTATGCGCGCCCTGAAATTCTCACTAACTGAGTTTATTAAAGGTTTAATATGTGGAATAGACTTAATACGTCTTTGATGTTCTGTCAGTCGATGTACGGCCTGTCGTTTTACGGCGTAATGGTGGTTCTGACTCGCTTTTTTTTGGAAGAGCTAAATTACAGTGAAGCAGATACAATGATGGTCGTGGGGGCTTTTTCTGCTATTGGCCCTCTGTTTGCGATTGCTGGTGGCTTTATTGCAGATAAGTTCCTTGGTGCTTATCGCTCTCTTACTATCAGTTATGTAGGCTTTACTTTGGGGTACATACTACTCGTCTTTGGGTCGTCCGTACTGAATGTCCCTTTAAGCCTTTCAGGGATAGCATTAGCAAGCTACTCAGCTGGTTTGATGGCGCCTTCATTCCCAAGCCTTTATAGAAACACATTTGCATCCCAGGCAGATTTCGAAAATGGTTTTCCTGTTAACTATTCGATCAAGAATCTTGGAGCTGTTATAGGACAGTATACGTACCCGATGTTTATCTTTGTTCTTGGTTACAAAGGTAGCTTTATGATGTCGGCGGTAATGGCTTCTCTTGGCCTGCTAATTCTGGTGGTGTTCAGAGGTTCACTAGTAAAAGTTTCAGGTGATAAAGATCAGTCGCCAGTAGGTGTTAAGAATTGGGTGCTATTTTTGCTAACCTCTACGGCAATGATCGCACTAGTATTCTTTATGTTCTCGAATATGGATATTGGTAAAAACATTGTTTATGCCATTAGCCTGACGGCGATTCTTTACTTCGTATCCTTGATATTTAAAGCATCGAAAGCTGAGAAGATAAAGTTGGGTACTATCCTAATCATGATAGCGTTAACAACGGTATTTCTTGTTTATTACGGCCAGATCATGACCTCAATGAACATGGTTACTATGAACACTATGCGTGGTGATCTATTTGGATTTATTCCGATTGCACCAGAAGCGGCTATGGCTATGAATCCTCTTTGGTGCATGGTGGCTGGCCCTGTTATTGCCTACGTTTTTTCAAGCTTAGAAAAGCGAGGTGTGAACTTCACAACAGCAACTAAAGTTGCGATGGCATTCGTGTTAACAGCGATTGCATTTGGTGTGTTAACCGCATCAGTTCTTACCATTGGCGAAGACGTAGTACTTCAACCGGAAGTTTTCCTGGCTGTCCATTTCTTCCAGTCATTTGCTGAAGTAATAGTAGGCACGATGGTTGTTGCCTTTATTCTTTCTGTAGCACCTAAGCGAATCGAGAGTTTTTCAGTAAGTTTATATTCCGTAGCGATAGCGCTAAGCGGCATTATAGGTGCGGTTTTCTCAACATCGATAGCGATGGATGAAGAGCAGGTGGTTACTCAGCGGTTTGTACAAGAAGTGTATGGCGGTTATTTTAGCAAGCTAACGTTAGCAGCATTGGTTATGGTTGTTGTTGCTTTGGTGTGTTCTGCCATTATCCGAAGGCTGCTGAACAAAGCTAATCTTGAAGAGCACGAATTAGAAACCTCAGAAGCTTAAAATAGAAAAGGTCATCATCCTCGGGATTGATGACCTTTTATTTTGATATCAAGTGATTAATGCGCTTCAGATAGCTCCGGCTGCTCCGAATCATCATCTGCTTTCTCAAGCATTTTACGAATAACCACAGATGCAAGCAGTGCTATAGCGACCATTACAACAGCAAGGATAGTCAGCAGCTTAAAGTAATCACCATAAACAGTCTGTACGATTTCCTGAGTGATCTCCTGACCTTTTTCAAGTGCAATAGACGTTGAAAAAACAGCGCCTACGATGCCACTAAGCGCGATAGCTACAGAGAACAAGCTCACGGAGAAGTTTTCAATATGCTTCGGTGTTACCGATAGAATAAACGCAACAACCATGCTTCCCACAATAACTTCAGCAAACGCCTGGAAGAAATGAATAGCCAGGAATACTTCAGGACGAATAACCACATCTTCACCTACAGCCAGTACTGCAACAGTTAAGATACCAAAGGCAATTGCCGTAAGGATGAATGCAATTGCAATCTTAGTTGCTGTAGAAAGGCTGATGCCACGTTTCTCTAGAGATGAGAACGAGTAAGCAATGATTGGTCCTGCTACCATACACCAAAGAGGGTTCATCGCCATGGATGCCTCTGGCGCGATAGGGATGATGCCAAACAAATCACCGCGCATGGTATTAATGGTTACCATTGTCATAGAAGTCATCATCTGACCGTAATAAACAAAGAACGCGGTGGTTAATGCAACCACGATAAGGATGGTACCCATCTTGAGTGCATCAGATCTCTGTACCTTAAACATCAGTGAGATGAAGTAAAGAATCGCTGCAGCGCCGATGGCGTAAACGATGTTTTTACCGATCTCCATGTTCGAGAACATAAAGAATACCAGGCCGATCATGGCAGCAGATGTTATTGCAAACAATATCCAGTTTTTGTTGCTAACGGGTGCCTGGTCGAGCTCTGCCGCTGCATTAACGAGTGGCTTGCGGAAAGTCACTAGTGTGAAAAGCGCCAAACCTGCAAGGATTCCTGATAAAGCAAAGCTGCCGTTGAAACCAAGCACAAGAACAAGAAGTGGGAAGGCATACTGACCGATCAGAGCGCCGACATTGTTCACAGAGTAGTTTACCGGATAGCCATTTTCAAAATCTTCTTGCGATGAGAATGTGCGTTTGAAAAGACTAGGGTAGGAAGGGGACATCAACCCTCGGGAATAACTAGCCAGAGCAATACCACAAAGTGCCATTGGAACGTTTTTAGTAGAAGCGCCTAAGAAAAGGAGCGCATAACCTGAAGCAAAGCCAAGGTATGCTATTGTTAGTGAGCGGTACGCTCCAAGGAATTTATCAGCAATAAAACCACCGGCGATAGCAAACAGTGGGCCGATGGAAGAAAATGCACCAACTACCATCATGGTATCGGCTTCGTTGTACCCCAGCTCTTCAAGGAAGAATCGCGTTAGTATCACCATTACCCCGTAGAAGGATAATCCGAACATGGCCTGACAGAACATCATTGAGCCATTTAGTCTATTCCACATAATATTATCTCGTTGTTAAATTTATAGACAGAATAATAGTTATGAAATAGTACCATTTGGTGGTGATTAATAATTTATAGTATTTGATATTAATTATTATATAAAGCATTAGTTTTTCTAATGCTCTTGTAACTATCTGATTTTATGAGGATGTTTTTGAAGCGTATGGTGTTCCAAATATGAAATGTAAGATATCTATCGGTAGGATGAAAGGTTGGCGCGTTTTATAGATGATTAAATCTAATGAAAACAAAAAAGCCAGCTCGATGAGCTGGCTTTAAATATGGTGGAGGGGGACGGATTCGAACCATCGAAGGCGGAGCCGGCAGATTTACAGTCTGCTCCCTTTGGCCACTCGGGAACCCCTCCAGGGTATTTTTTCATGCTATAAAAAGCATACTTAACAACTGTTTTCCCAACACAAGCTATCAAGTGTTACCTATTAGATAGGTAGAAAATGGTGGAGGGGGACGGATTCGAACCATCGAAGGCGGAGCCGGCAGATTTACAGTCTGCTCCCTTTGGCCACTCGGGAACCCCTCCAGGGTGTATTTTCATGCTATAAAAAGCATACTTAATAACTGTTTTCCCAACACAAGCTATCAAGTGTTACCTATTGAATAGGTAGAAAATGGTGGAGGGGGACGGATTCGAACCATCGAAGGCGGAGCCGGCAGATTTACAGTCTGCTCCCTTTGGCCACTCGGGAACCCCTCCAGGGTGTTTTTCATGTTTTAAAAACATGCTTAATAAGCGCTTTCCCAACCTGCTCATCAAGTGTGGAGCGCATAATAGCAAACTCGACTGAGCTGTAAAGTGTTTTATTACAATTTTGGCTCGACTGCTTTAAATTTGGGCAAAGATGCTGAAAAGTGAACATTTACTCGTCGACATGCCAGTTAAAGCGTCACTTTTACCAATCGACTTTTTCGTTTTAGTAAGAAAAGTCCTGTATTTGATCACATTTACATTCCTTTACGTACAAAAGAATAATTGTTGATAGAATGGTGTTAGGAACAAAAAGAGTATAAGAATATGAAAAAACAAACTTTATTGGCTTTATGTTTGTCAGCCGCCATGGTTACCTCTTTTCCCACTAGCGTCATGGCTAACGGACCGGGAAAGCCATCAGGAGCTCGCTCAACGCTCGTTGTAACGGAAAAAGTAGATATCCATGAAATCTCTCAGTCACTCACGCTTATAGGCAAGCTTGAAGCGAAAGAGTCAGTGGTTATTTCTCCGGAAGTCTCCGGAATAATCTCTTCGATTAAGGTTTCTGCAAACCAAAATGTCACTCGTGGTCAACTTCTGGTTCAACTTAACGACGATAAAGTTCGAGCAGCACTTGCAGAAGCGGATGCCTATTTACGGGATGAAAAACGTAAGCTTGCAGAATTTAAGCGTCTTGCTAAAAGAGGGGCGATTACTCAGACAGAAATCGACGCTCAACAAGCAAGTGTTGATATTGCCAACGCCAGGCTAGAAGCTGAAAAAGCGAATCTCCAGGATATGAATATAGCCGCTCCATTTGCGGGAACAGTGGGCTTTGTTGATTTTAGCCGCGGTAAAATGGTCAGCCCAGGTGCAGAGCTACTCACTTTAGATAACCTATCTGTGATGCGCCTCGATTTGAATGTCCCAGAGCGTTACCTACCAATGATACAAGAAGGGATGCAAGTACAAGCAGCTTCTAATGCTTGGGGTGGTGAGTTGTTTACAGGTGAAGTGGTAGGTATCGATACCCGTATTAATAGCGAAACACTAAGCCTTCGAGTCCGTATTAACTTTAATAACTCTGGCTCAAAGCTCAAGCCAGGCATGCTAATGTCTGCGTTGTTAGAGTTCCCACCAATCAAAGCACCTATCATACCAGTACAAGCGTTACAGTATTCCGGTACAAAGCGTTACGTCTATATTGTTGATGAGAACAACAAGGCGAAAAGATCTGAAGTAATTTTAGGTGCCAGAGTAGGCAATGAGGTGGTCATAGAGAAGGGGCTGGATATTGGTGAACGTATCGTTGTACAAGGTCTTGTAAATATGCGTGACGGTGCAACAGTTCGGGAACTGAGCGCCAATAAAGCGAAATCTCAGGGTGACAAAACAGGTCAAAATAATAAGGACAATTCGTAATGTGGTTATCGGATACTTCTGTTAAAAGACCGGTTGCTGCGCTTGTACTGAGTATGCTGCTGGTTGTGTTCGGTATTGTCTCTTTTGATCGGTTAGCGGTAAGGGAGATGCCGGATATCGAAAGCCCTGTTGTTACCGTATCTACGCGGTACGAAGGTGCTTCAGCAACGATTATAGAAAGCCAGATAACTTCTGCTATCGAAGAAAGGCTTTCAGGGATCAGTGGCATCGATGAAATTTCTTCGACGACCAGAAATAGCATGTCGAGGATAAAAGTTACTTTTGAGCTTGGTTACGATTTGAACACCGGGGTCAGTGATGTGCGAGACGCAGTTGCCCGAGCCCAACGTTCCTTACCAGACGAAGCTGACGATCCAATTGTCTATAAGGACAACGGCTCGGGAGAAGCGTCTTTATACGTTAACTTGAGTTCATCAGAGATGGACCGAACCCAGCTTACTGACTATATCGACCGCGTATTAATGGATCGCTTCAGCCTACTTACTGGTGTTAGTTCCATTACGGTAACTGGCGGCTTGAACAAAGTGATGTATGTGAAGCTTAAACCCGAGCTCATGGCTGGGCGGGGTGTGACCTCTTCAGATATTACTACTGCATTGCGTGCTGAAAACCTGGAAAGCCCGGGAGGGGAAGTTCGAAATGACGCCATCGTGATGTCGGTACGAACAGCTCGCAGCTACAACCAACCTGAAGATTTCGATTATTTAGTAGTAAGACGTGCCAGCGACGGTTCTCCGATATATCTGAAGGATGTTGCGGATGTTTATTTGGGGGCAGAAAACGAAAGCTCTACCTTTAAAAGTGACGGTGTCGTTAACGTAAGTATGGGCGTTGTTCCTCAGTCAGATGCCAACCCGTTGGACGTTGCGAAAGCTGTTCGCCATGAAGTAGAAGAGATACAGAAGTTTTTGCCCGAAGGCACCCGATTAGCGATCGATTACGATTCAACGGTATTTATCGAGCGTTCAATTAGCGAGGTTTACAACACGCTGTTTATTACTGGCGGTTTAGTTGTTCTCGTTCTCTATATCTTTATTGGTCAGGCTAGGGCAACGTTGATCCCGGCTGTCACCGTACCGGTATCTTTGATATCTGCGTTTATCTCTGCCTACTTCTTTGGCTTTTCTATCAACCTGATTACCTTAATGGCACTAATTCTTGCCATTGGTCTGGTCGTAGATGATGCCATCGTTGTAGTGGAGAATATCTACCACCACATTGAGCAGGGTGAACCTCCGTTGTTAGCGGCCTACAAAGGTACCCGAGAAGTGGGCTTTGCAGTAATTGCAACAACTCTTGTTCTTGTAATGGTATTTCTGCCAATCTCCTTTATGGAAGGCATGGTAGGGCTGCTGTTTACAGAGTTCTCAGTGCTGTTGGCGATGTCAGTTATCTTCTCATCTTTGGTGGCGTTGACTCTGACCCCTGTTCTGGGGAGTAAGATTCTTAAAGCCAATGTAAAGCCAAATGTATTCAATCGTTTTGTAGACAAAATGTTTGGAGCTTTGGAAAGAGGCTATCGATTCCTGCTATCTAAAGCGATGCGAGTTCGTATCATCGCGCCACTAATCATACTTGGCTGTATTGGTGGCAGTTATCAGGTGATGAATATGGTTCCTTCACAATTGGCTCCTTCCGAAGACCGTGGTGTAGTGTTTGCGTTTGTACGTGGTGCCGATGCGACAAGTTACAACCGTATGGCGGGCAATATGGACCTGGTGGAACAGAAGCTGATTCCATTGCTGGGCCAAGGAATACTAAAGTCTTTTAGCATTCAGAGTCCGGCTTTTGGTGGTAATGCGGGTGATCAGACCGGATTCGTTATTATGATCCTGGAAGACTGGAACGATAGGACGGTAACAGCTCAGGAAGCGTTAGGAGTGGTTAGAAAAGCGCTAACTGGTATACCAGACGCTCGTGTTTTTCCATTTACACCCGGTTTTAGACGGGGCTCAAGTGAACCAGTCCAGTTTGTTTTAGGTGGTTCTAACTATGAAGAGTTGAGAAGTTGGGCTGAGGTATTAAAACTGGATGCCGAAGAAAGCCCAATGATGGAAGGTGCAGAGATCGATTACTCCGAGAAAACCCCAGAGTTGCTGGTAACAGTGGATAAGCAACGTGCGGCTGAGCTAGGGATTCCTATCAGTGATGTTTCCGACACTTTGGAAATCATGTTAGGCGGTAAGAGCGAGACGACATACGTTGAGCGAGGAGAAGAGTATGACGTTTATCTCCGAGGTGATGAAAATAGCTTTAACAACGCCACAGACTTAAGCCAGATCTACTTGAGGGCTGCGAATGGTGAGCTGGTTACAATGGATGCGCTAACGCAAATCGAGGAAGTGGCATCAGCAAACAGGCTATCTCACTACAATAAGCAAAAATCGATTACGGTAACCGCGAACGTTGTTGATGGGTATACGCTAGGAGAAGCTCTGGACTATCTCGATCAAAAAGCCATTGAACACTTACCGGGAGACATATCGGTAAGCTATTCCGGTGAGTCTAAAGACTACAAAGAGAACCAGTCTAGTGTGTTGGTAGTATTTGCTTTGGCATTGCTGGTGGCTTACTTAGTTCTTGCTGCTCAGTTCGAAAGCTTTATTAACCCGCTGGTTGTGATGTTTACTGTACCTATGGGCGTGTTTGGTGGCTTCCTTGGCTTATTTATCATGCAGCAAGGGATGAATATCTACAGCCAGATAGGCATGATCATGCTAATTGGTATGGTGACCAAAAACGGTATTCTTATCGTAGAGTTTGCTAACCAGTTACGTGACCGGGGAGTTGAATTTGAGAAGGCGATCATTGATGCTTCTGCACGAAGATTAAGACCAATACTGATGACAGCATTTACTACCCTTGCTGGTTCTATCCCACTGATCACTTCATCTGGAGCTGGTTATGAAAGTCGGGTAGCGGTTGGTACGGTAATTTTCTTTGGAATGGCATTCGCTACGTTAGTTACTCTGTTTGTTATTCCGGCTATGTATCGTCTGATATCTGGTTCAACTCAAGCCCCGGGCCATGTCGAAGCTGAACTGGACAAGCACTTGTCGCACGACAATAAAGGGCGCGCTAGTCATGGTTAATATCTAGTTCGATAATTACAGTTGTATAGGCGACACATTACTTACCCCACTTTTATAGAAGTGGGGTATTTTTATTCCTGCCCTTTTTAAGAATGAAATTTTTCTACTAAATAGTTAGTATGTGGTAATTGTTTCTAGTGTGCAAAAGGGCCAAAGAGGTAGCAATGAAGCTAGATAAAACGGATAGACAACTGCTTTCCATGCTGCAAAAGGACGGTACAATCTCATTGAATGAGTTAGCGGATGCTGTAAACCTAACCACAACACCTTGCTGGAAGCGGTTAAAACGCCTCGAAGAGAGCGGTGTTATTCGCAAGCGGGTTGCACTGCTAAATTCAGAGTTACTTGATCTCTCTTTTACCGCGTTTGTGATGATCAAAACAAGTAATCACTCCCACGAGTGGTATAGCCAATTTGTCGAAACCGTTACTCAGTTTACCGAAGTCATGGAGTTTTATCGGATGGCGGGCGAATACGACTATATGATGAAAGTTCAGGTCGCTGACATGAAACGTTTTGATGAGTTTTATAAGAAGTTGGTCAATAGCGTGGATGGCATCTCAGATGTGACTTCGACGTTTGCGATGGAGCCGCTGAAATATACAACGGCTCTTCCATTAGAGTGATTAATTTGTGGTTAGTATGTAGCAATTAGTTAGTTGCAGTGTTTGTTAACCATAATATCCAGGATCTGGACATCGGTTTGTGCCATTGAGCCGTTAGCCAGTGCACATAGGTTGCGAATAGAAGTGTCTACATCGTCACTTACGATGCCTTCACTGCCCGTCACATACACGCCATTTCTAGCCATTAAGCTCGCTTTTACCGCAGCGCCCGCAGAAGACGATACTTTCATTGCACATGCTGTTTTCGCACCGTCACAAATAATGCCGGAAATATCGCCGATCATGCTACAGATAGCGTTGCTTACCTGTTTGAAGTCTCCGCCAAGCAACCATGTCATACCCGCCGCTGAACCCATTGCAGCAGTGGTAGCTGCACATAAAGCAGAAAGCTTATTTTGATGACTTTTGATATAGATGGCCATCAGGTTAGAGAGCATTAATGCACGAATTTTTTGCTCTTTCGTTACCTTCAGAAAATCTGCGGTAACAACGACTGGCATAGTCGCTGCAATGCCCTGGTTGCCAGAACCTGAGTTACTCATTGCCGGTTTCATTGCGCCATCCATTCTTGCATCAGAAGCAGAAGATGTACGGGTGATCACTTCCGTTAACAATCCGCCTGATAGCAAGCCCTGTTCAACGTTTTTTTGGAAGGTGCTACCAATTTTTAAGCCATACTCTTTTTCTAAGCCTTCTACAGAAAGTGCATCGTTCAAATCGCCTGCTTGTTCGATAAAGCTGATATCCTCAATAGGAGCATTCAATGCAAAATCGTACACGTCCTGGGCATCAGCATTTTCAAAAGGATTATCGTGAACTGGGGCAACGTAGTGACAGGTTTCGGAGAAGGTGGTTATGCCGTTCTCTTCGATAGAGACAACTTTAGTATGGCTATCTGCAATGGTAACGGTGACGAACGAAGTGCCTTTTTTCACTGTCACTTTTGCATAAAGTATGTTGCTTACTTCAGCGACATCAACAGAAACACGGCCGCTGTCAATAATAGACTTCGCTTCGACAACATCGGCATCGGTGATGTTTTTCAGAACTTCTAATCCAGCATGGGCATCACCTGCAATAGCGCCAACAGAGGCTGCGATTGGCATACCAACCATACCTGTGCCAGGAACGCCGACACCCATGCCATTTTTCATCAGGTTAGGAGAAATAGACGCAGAGATAGTAACGTCGGATAAGTCCTCTTTGGACAAGCCGCCAAGCTTTTCGACGGCAATTGAAGCAGCCAAAGCAACAGATACAGGTTCAGTACACCCTAGTGCAGGCACAACCTCTCTCTTTACTACCTCAACAAACCCTTTCCACAATTGCTTATTCATCGAAACCTCTCAAATTCTTGCATTTCATCTTATGATGTAAATATATGTCGAATCTGAGAGGATTTTTTCGCTATTTTTGCTCTGATTTATTGCTCTTGGAGAAAAATTTTCTAATCAGTGAATCTCATAACACCTTCTTGTATTGCAGAAGCAACAAGATGGCCTTCTTTGTCGAAAATTTCACCACGAACCAAACCACGTCCGTTACTGGCAGTAGGGCTTTCTATAACATAGAGTAACCATTCGTCCATCTTAAAAGGACGGTGGAACCACATTGAGTGGTCGATGGTCGCCACCTGGAATTTTGGTGTCATCAGTGTCACTTTATGCGGGTGAAGCGCGGTCACCAGAAAACCCCAGTCAGAGGCGTAGGCCATAAGATATTGGTGGATAAGCTGATTATCAGGCACTTGTCCGTTCGCTTTTATCCAAAGGTACTGTTTTGGTTCAGCTTTAACGGGCTTGAGCGGATTTACGACATTAACCGGACGCACTTCAATAGGCTTTTCACCACAGAAAATCTCTTTAATTTTGTCTGGCAGGAAATCGGCTATCTGGCCTGCAAGCTCAGACTCTGAGGCGTAGTTTTCAGGACCTGGGATTTCTGGCATGGCATTTTGGTGCTCAAATCCTGGAGTTGAGCCGTGATAAGACGCAGTAAGGTAGAAGATAGGTCTGCCGTTCTGAATCGCTTTTACTCTTCGAGTGCTTAAACTACGCCCGTCGCGAAGATTCTCAACATCATAGACAATCGGTTTTTCTGGGTCACCCGGATACAGGAAGTAGCTATGGAAAGAGTGTACCGTTCTTTCATTGTCGACCGTATAACGAGCAGCGGAAAGGGCTTGTCCCAATACCTGGCCGCCATATACCTGAGGCAATCCTAGGTGTTCACTTTGCCCTCTGAATAGTCCTTTTTCTAGTTGTTCTAGTTTTAGCAGATCTAGTAACTCGTTAAGTGCTCGGCTCATCAGACCTCCGTTAATTTGGAAGCAAATAAATACTCTTAATGTGACTTAATTGCAATATACTGTTTCTTATTGATTGTGTTCATTGAACAAATTCAAATGATAGTACAAAGGGAATAGGGATGAAAAAAACACTTATTTGGTTTGCTTCGGTACTGCTTGCGATGGCTTTGGTTGGCTGTGAATCGACAAAACAGGAACAGCCTGTAACACCAGTAGAACCGGTGGTCGAACACAAAGAACCGATGATGAAAGCAGTAAAAGGGATGATTGCTTATCGGGAGCGTATTGCACTCCCGGACACCGCCGTGGTGATAATTACTTTAGAAGATGTTTCGTTGATGGATGCTCCGGCTAAAGTGCTGGCAAAGCAAACCTTCACAACTGAAGGGGAACAGGTTCCCTTTGATTTTGAGCTTAGCTACGATGCAAATGAAATTGAGAAAGGTCATCACTACAACATACGAGCATCGATAAAAATAGACGGTAAGTTACGGTTTACGACAGATACAGAGAATCTTGTGATAACAGATAAAAAACAGACAACCGAAGTGTCTCTGATGCTAATCGGTGTTCGCTAACCAAACTCCATTTAGTTTGAGGTTTATCCGTTCCAGCGATACAATCTCAAGCTTATCTTTCCATTAGCGTTAACGCCTATGCCTTCAGATTCCAGTAGAGATTTTTGGCGAAGGAAATCATCGCCTTTTAGAGATATCTCCCCCTTACTGTTAATGACTCTATGCCAGGGTAGTTTAGAACCTTCGGGAAGGTTTCCCAGAGCTTTTCCTACGTGCCTGGCATAACCTGGGTATCCGGCTAGCCTTGCTATCTCACCATAGGTTGTGACTTTGCCATGAGGAATCTGGTAGATAACAGCGTAAATCTGAGGCAGAAAGTTTTCCATAACACCATAAAGTTGTTCGTAGTTGCATGAATAATACATAGGCAATGGTAACGAAAGCAATGGCGGGTTGTGAGCAGAGTTAATTTAAAATTCACTCTTTTTTAACAACTAGTGAGATAAATCCAATCTTTGTTCCAAAAAGTTGCTTATTATAAAAATAGGTATTTCTGACAATTAAGTACAGTGGAGGTATTTAATGGTAATGTCTGTTATCCGATTTTTAACGACTGTACTTTTAACAGTTGTAGGCATCTATTCCCTGAGTTCTGTTCAGGGTGACCTTCCGCTTATCGCACTTCTTATTCCTGCGTTATGGTTGTATCCGCAGAGTGGCGTATATGGAATTCTTCTTATTGTGGCTATGAGTGCTTATGGTTTGGCACTCCCGCTTCAGGAACTGGCGCTCTCCATTAGTACCTGGATCCTTTTCCCTATTTTGATGGTGGCGTTTGACTCTAAGAGCACTAAAGTTGTCAAAATACTGCTCGGTATATGCGTGATGGCAATGTATACGGGGATAATCCTGGCGCAAGTAGATGGCAAAGTTACTGGTAGTGCAGGGGCTACAGTCGTCCAACTGCTTTCGGTTACATTAATCTGGTATGTTGCAATGAACTGGAGGTCTTCGCCCGCACACAGTTGGGGCGCGTTACTGTTTATTATACCGATGTGGATAGCCGGGTTGCAGTTTGCGGCAATGGTAGCTCTATCCGTTACCGGAATTATTTCGGTGTCTGAGTCTCTTAAGAAAATCGGAGAACTGGACTGGAGCAAGCTTATATATTGGGCGCTTCCTACCGTTGGCTTCGCGGCGTTAATTCTTAATCCTGAAGTTGAAATACCGGATCAGGTGCTGGTGGCCTGGATCTTCATGCTAGGCGCAGCATGGGCTACTGATTACTTTTTGAGTATGGAAACTCTGGAATAAGGACAAATATTAAGCGTTTGAACTTCAATATAGAAAATCGAGAGCTGAATAGCTTGCATTGGCGAAGGGGATGACAGATAATCCCCGCACTCTTTGGTCGTAGGCCATTGAAAAAGAATCTATGGAGGCTCTGGTCCTCCCGCAACAATACTCCGTTTAATTGGTCAGGTCCGGAAGGAAGCAGCCAGGGTGGACGACTTGTGTGCCGGGATGTGGCTGGGGCTTCCACCCATGAGAAAAGCCGCTTTTATCGCCTGATAGAAGCGGCTTTTTGCTATCTAAATCCTATCAATATCCTAAATATTTATTGTTTAGTACTAATTAGTGGTACTAAGAATTCGGAAATTTGTCGTAGTTCTACCCCGCGCCTCTTTGTCGATTCACATATCAGGTGGTACCTTCGGAGTTTCATAGTGAATGATGGCAACATAGGTGGAATGCAAATATGGGTTCCTTCTTCTATAAGCGTTACGGAGCACGGAGGCATATGAGACAACAATATCACTTTAGAGACTCGGCAAAGGGCTTACTTGCTTGGGACATATTTCGGCTAATTGAGCTTTCTCGTGAGTTACCTACCGTAGAAATACAGCTATCCGATATCAAAGAACTCGAGGAAGAGTTTTGGTACGACTTGGGTGGTGCACGCCCAACGTGCAAAAATGTTTTAGAGCATGCATCGCTAATCCAAAATGCAGACTTGTCGTATCCCATTATTTTGTGTCATGAAGGGCGAGTGATGGATGGTATGCATAGGGTTTGCAAAGCAGTGATGTTAGGGCACAGTTCAATTAGTGCGGTTCAGTTCCAGACATACTTAGAGCCAGACTATGTTGGTATTGCAGCAGATGACCTACCTTACTGATGCGCTGGATAACCGACGATTAAGGCATGGCTTTGCTTTACTCAGAGCAATCCGCAAATAACTAAATGGGCAGATTCACTGACACGGAATTGCCCCATTACGTTTCAGCGAGGTTTTGAACCGATAAATCCTGTCAGAATTTGCCCTACATTTCCTAATGCCAGGTCAAAATCGGGGCGCGCACGTTAATTAGATGGTACGCCCCACACCTAAACTACACTCAGCATAGTCGCTGAACTTCGGGAGGTGCCATCATGTCAGCTATCAAAACAATCGGTATCGATCTTGGTAAATCTACCTTTCACTTGGTAGGTCACGACCATTCTGGTCAAGAGCTATATCGACATAAATTTTCTAGGGCAAAACTAATTCAATTTATCTCTGTACATGAACCTGTAACCATAGCAATGGAAGCTTGTTGTGGTGCAAACTGGCTAGCTAGACGCTGCCAGGAATTTGGCCATGAGGTTAAGCTCATTCCACCTCAATACGTTAAGCCGTATGTTAAAAGCCACAAGAATGACTTCATTGACGCTGACGCTATAGCCGAAGCTGCGACAAGACCTAAAATGAGGTTTGTAACGCCTAAATCTGAGCAAGCGCAATTAGGAAGTGTGATTCGTCGAATTCGAACTGGCTACATTAGGGAAAGGACGGCTGTGATGAACCGAATTTCTTCAATTCTTGTCGAGTTTGGCTTTAGTTTCCCTCGTGGTCATGCAAATATGAAACGGCTTTTTCAGTGGCTTGCTGACACTGGGCAATCAGTTCCTCCACTACTTGTTTTTGAGTTACGAGAACAATTAGATCATTACAATCTCCTCAATGAGAAGATTAAAGAACAAGATAAGAAGATTGAAACGCTTAATGATGACAATGAGCTGTTTACTTTGCTGCAATCTATTCCTGGTATCGGGCCAATGACTGCTGCCTGTTGTCTGTCAGCAGTATCCAATCCAAAAGATTTTTCTAACGGTCGTAACTTTGCTGCTTGGATAGGATTGGTTCCATTCCAATACTCAACAGGTGGAAAATCGAGGCTTCTTGGTATATCGAAGCGGGGTAACAAAGAGCTTCGCGAACTGTTTGTTCACGCAGCTAGATCAGTGCTGTGGCGAGATGCAACTGCGGAGAAATATTTTGGTACATGGTTACTAGACTTGAAGCGTCGGAAGCCTTTCAATGTAGCTTTGGTTGCTTTGGCGAATAAGCTAGCCAGAATCGCTTGGTCAGTCATGGCAACTCATAAAACTTTCGAGATCAGAACATAAATCAAGTTTGCATATGAAAATGAAAGATGACAAAACGGTTAGACCACCAGATTGAAAACCTGTTGTCCAGAACAGCAACTAGAGTGCTTTCACATTTTTGAGGACAATCTGGCGCGGATCTCATCGTGGAGCTGGGGCTAAAGCAAAAAGTCTCAATTAGACTCCGAATACATATATGGTCTCCCCGTTTGCGCAAGTAGCATTTCGATGATAGGGACAGGTTAGCGGTCATATATTCGGTCTTTCATATTGAAGTGATAACTTCGGACCTTGATGAATCATTCGCACGTACCATCCTACTAATCATTGGCTCGGACTTAATATCCGATGTATTCGTCAGGTTTTGGGTACGTCGGTTTGACCTGTGTTTCATCTTAAATGCTAATCACACAAATTCGGTGATATTGAAAATTTCTAATTAATTAAATGGTTAGCAACAAACTAGCTTTTCAATAGGTTTATACTCCTGTTTTTTAGTCACAATTACCCATGCCATCCGTATCATTTTATTAGCGAATGCGATAACAGCTCGGTTAAAGCCCCTTTGCTCAACTAAGCGGTTAATCCAGATACTGAGTTTATCGGTCTTATTCTTGGCGTGTGCAACCACAGCTCTCGCCCCGTTAACAACTAAAGAACGGAGGTGGGAGTCACCCCGTTTACTAATACCCAGTAAGACATTTTTTCCTCCAGTGCTGTTTTGACGAGGGATTAGTCCTAAAGCTGCGGATGCATCTCTGCCGCGCTTAAACTGATGCCCATCTCCCATCCAGGAGGTTAAGGAAATGCTCACGATAGAACCGACACCAGGCATCGTTATCAAACGCTGACAAGTATCATTAGATTTAACAGTGGCTTCTATATAATCCTGATATTCACTCAGCTCCTTCTCGATGTCGAGTAATCGTAAATACTGGCGGTTAAGAAACTGGCGGAACACATCAGTTAACTCATTCTCAGCGTCTTCCAATATTCGAGGCACTTCGCTTCTGACTGTAGCTGCTCGCTGTGCCAGAACAATACCGTACTCGCTTAATAGGCCCCGCATATGGTTAATCAGTCTGGTACGTTCTACGTTTAAGAGGCGCCGCATATGCAAAATACTTTGCCGATCTTGCTGTTCAATCGTTTTAATTTCGACGGTACGTATAGCGCCATGCTGGGAAGCTTCCGCTATAGCTTGAGCATCGTTGTAATCATTTTTCTGGCCACGTAGATACCCTTTCACATGCTGAGGTGGCAGAAGTTGTACTTTGTGGCCTAGTTTTCTAATTTCCCGCCCCCAATAGTGTGCAGAGGAACATGCTTCCATGGCTATGACCGACTGCTCCAGGTTTGCAAAGTAAGGCAGAACCTGCTTTCGACTAAGCTTCTTTCGCGTAATTCGTTTTCCGAATTCATTCAAAACAACAAAATAGAAACTGTTTTTTGCTAAATCAAGGCCTATTGTCTTATGCTTAGTCATGGTCTTCCCCTTATGTCCATTCAAATAGAATTATTTCTATTTTGGCGCATTGCGACGCCGTTAGTGGGAGGGGGAGACCATTCCATCATTAGCGCAAACCAACTCCGTTATTTTGAATTTTTACTTGCAAAACGGGGCGTACCATACATTCTGGACAGAAACTGTAACTCACAACCTATGTTACTAAAAATTTCATATGCAGAATTTGCCGTTTGTTTGAAAACATGCAGTTCTGGCTCACCTTTTTAGGCGTCATTTTTTGGAATTAGCTCAGTTTTTCTGCCAGAAAGTCAACTAACAACCGAGCTTTGGGTGATAGATTTCTGTTGTGCGGATACAGTGCCCAGATACCCTCTTTTTCATCCCGGTAATCACTTAATACTTCAATTAACTTCCCGGAATCTAAAGCTTCCTGAACATAATATTCCGGTAGTTGAACCAACCCCAAACCACGAGTGGCCGCATTTAACAGTGCAAATCCTGAGTTACAGTGGATACGTCCTGTCACTTTAACGGATTTTTCGGTTTTATTTTCTCTAAAGCGCCAGTGCTGCGAAGAGCCGACTAAACAATTATGGTTTTCTAGTTCAGACAGGGTATAGGGGATACCATATTTCTCGAGATAATCCTGTGTGGCGCAGACAAACAATTGCCTCGACGCTAACCTCTTCGCGATTAGGCTAGAGTCTTTAAGACGGCCCAGGCGAATGGCTATATCCATTCCGGACTCGATAAGATCAATGGTCTGATTGGTTAAGTTAAGATCAAGGTCCACCTGAGGATAGAGCTCCAGAAAGTCATTAAGTAAAGGAGCGATATGGGACTCACCATAAGCGACAGGGGCTGTGACTTTTAGCAGTCCTTTCGGCGTCGATTGCATCTGAGTTACAGCCAGTTCTGCTGTTTCAAGCCCCTCGACCAAACTACGGCAGTGAAGATAGTAGATTTGCCCCGCCTCGGTGACGGATACTTTTCTGGTTGTTCTTAGCAACAACTTTACCGCCAGCCTTTCTTCCAGCATTGCAACTCGTCTGCTTATCTGAGCAACAGAGGTCTTCAGCTTTTTCGCGGCTTTAGTAAACGATTGTGTATCTGCCACAGCGACAAATTCTGTGACACCTTCCCAGTTTGCCATTTCTTACTCTCATTAAGGTACTCGCCGTTAGTCTAGCTATTATTACATATACGTAAAAGACATTTTTAATTTCACTGGATTATCAATCATCAGGAAAGATTTAAAATACGCCTAAATTAAAAGTTCACGAGTTCTAAGTGCTTTTCATCATTAGAACTTTATCTCGTTTTGAATTCGAAGGAATTAAGCATGTCATTAGATATCAAACCTGGTCAGGAATTTATCAAATCAAAAGCAGCCGTTGCATGGGCGGCGGGTGAGCCATTAAAAATGGAAGAGGTGGATGTTCAGCTACCTAAGAAAGGTGAGGTGTTGGTTCGCATCCTTGCAACTGGCGTGTGTCACACCGATGCTTTCACCCTTTCCGGTGATGATCCGGAAGGTATTTTCCCTTCGATTCTTGGACATGAAGGTGGCGGTATCGTCGAAATGGTCGGCGAAGGCGTGACAAGCGTTGAAGTTGGCGATCATGTTATTCCACTTTATACCGCTGAATGTGGTGAGTGTAAGTTCTGTAAGTCTGGCAAAACCAACCTTTGTCAGGCGGTACGAGAAACTCAGGGTAAAGGTCTGATGCCGGATGGTACAACTCGTTTTTATAAAGACGGCGAGCCTATCTATCACTACATGGGCTGTTCTACTTTCTCTGAATACACTGTTCTGCCGGAAATTTCTCTGGCAAAAGTAAACAAAGATGCGCCGCTTGAAGAGGTTTGCCTGCTAGGTTGTGGTGTGACAACGGGTATGGGCGCGGTTCTTAATACTGCAAAAGTACAAGAAGGTGATACAGTAGCTATCTTTGGTTTGGGTGGTATTGGCCTGTCGGCAATCATCGGCGCTCGTATGGCTGGTGCAAGCCGAATCATTGGTATTGATATTAACGAAAGTAAGTTTGAGCTGGCAGAGCAGTTAGGCGCTACAGATGTTATCAACCCTCAAAAATTCGATAAGCCAATTCAGGAAGTGATCGTTGAGATGACAGATGGTGGTGTGGATTATTCATTTGAATGTATCGGTAACGTGAATGTTATGCGTCAGGCGCTTGAGTGCTGCCATAAAGGCTGGGGCGAATCTGTCATCATCGGTGTTGCCGGTGCTGGCCAGGAAATCTCCACCCGTCCATTCCAACTGGTAACTGGTCGTGTATGGCGTGGCAGTGCATTCGGTGGTGTTAAAGGACGCTCTGAGCTGCCTGAAATCGTAGAGCGTTACATGGCGGGTGAGTTTGGTCTGCAAGAGTTTATTACTCACACCATGGGACTGGAAGATATCAACGACGCTTTTGACCTGATGCATGAAGGTAAGAGCATTCGTACTGTTATCCACATGGATAAGTAATATCAATAAAACGACAGACAATCGCTGCGTCGCACTCGCTAACACAGCGATTGTCACTACCAATTTTTAAGAGCCAGATACTATGACACTTGTAAATGTAAGCCAGCATAAGGTTGCCGGAGGCTGGCACAAGCAGTATACCCACGACTCCCGCTCTTTAGACTGCAATATGCGCTTCGCGATATTTTTACCTTCAGGCGCTTCAAAGACAAATCCTGTACCAGTCTTGTACTGGCTGTCAGGCCTGACATGCACCGATGAAAACTTTATGCAAAAGGCCGGAGCCTTTAAAAAAGCAGCAGAGCTGGGTATTGCCATTGTTGCACCTGATACCAGTCCTCGTGGTGATCATGTTGCTGATGCTGAAGGATATGACCTCGGGAAGGGAGCTGGGTTTTATGTCAACTCGACTCAAAAGCCCTGGTCAGAGCATTACCATATGTACTCCTACGTTCTGAAAGAACTTCCAAAACTTATTGAAGAGAATTTCCCTGTATCGGGTATCAAGTCTATCTCGGGCCATAGTATGGGTGGACATGGTGCTCTTGTAGTTGGACTCAATAACACTGAAAGATATCAATCTATTTCAGCCTTTAGCCCTATTACCAATCCGATGCAGTGTCCATGGGGAAAGAAAGCATTCACAGAATATCTGGGCAATGACTTTTCAACCTGGAAAACTTACGACGCATCCGAGCTATTGATGCTGAAAAAGTCTGACTTACCAATCCTGGTGGACCAGGGGGACGCAGACGAATTTATGGTGGAACAACTCAAACCAGAGCAACTGCTCAAAGCTGCAGAAACCAACGGTTCTGTACTTAATCTGAGAATGCAGCCCGGTTATGACCATAGCTATTTTTTTATCTCAACGTTTATAGATGACCATCTGGAATTTCATGCTAAGCATCTGAACACTTAGCCAGCTCTACCAGGCTCGGTTTGTTGAGTAATTAACAATAATGCGACTGCTAACTTTACAAAATCAACCCAAGTACATGGCACTTGGGTTATACCTATATGTATTTTCTTTATGACTAGTTTTTCTTTGAGATTGGCTCAGGTATGCCAAAATCCCAGTGTATTTAATAACCTCAAGCGTGGCATTGAAAGAGAGGCGCTGCGTTACAGTAAACAAAGCAGGCTTGCGAAAACACGGCATCCGGAAGCGCTGGGCTCTGCCTACGCAAATAAATGGATCACTACCGATTTTTCTGAGTCTCAACTTGAAATAGTCACACCAGTGTCGAGAGATATCAATACGTTATTCGCACAGTTGGAAGATATTCATCATTTTACCCAAGCCAATTTAGGCTCTGAATATATGTGGCCAATGTCGATGCCTTACAATGTGAGTGAAAGTGACATCGTCCTTGGGCAGTATGGTGCATGCAATGCCGGAAGGCTTAAGACTCTTTATAGAAAAGGGCTTAAGAGCAGGTATGGTAGTAAGATGCAGATCATTTCTGGTGTCCATTACAATTTCTCATTGCCTGAGTCCTTCTGGGATGAGCTTTTTGGCAAGCAATGCAAAGAGCAACGGCAAGAAGCTAAGTCTGATGCCTATCTGGGCCTGATCAGAAATTACTATCGCTTTGGGTGGCTGATCCCTTATTTTTTTGGTGCGTCTCCGGCAGTGTGCTCTTCATACGTAAACGAACAGGAGACGGACAAAGCGTTTCTTAAAGTTGAAGATACACTATATCTACCTTATTCCACTTCCTTACGTTTAAGCGATATAGGTTATTCAAATAACACTCAAGAGCAGCTTAACATCAGTCTGAGCAGCCTGGATGACTATTTGTCTGGTTTGCAAAATGCAACGCGCACATCTTCGTCAGCATTTGAGCAGATAGGTGTAAAGGTTGGCGGAGAATACCAACAGCTCAACAGCAATATTCTGCAACTGGAAAATGAGTTTTATGCACCGATTAGACCTAAGCGGGTTCCAAACAAAGATGAAAAAGTCTATGAGGCCTTAAGTCAACGGGGGGTTGAGTATATTGAAGTTCGCGCACTGGATATTAACCCATATAGCTCTGTAGGTATTAGTGAGGAACAGGTTCGGTTTTTGGACTTATTTTTGATTTGGGCGGTATTAAAAGACTCAGATTTAATGACAGAGCGCGAAAGAGAAAACTGCCTAAGTAACTGGAAAAAAGTGACTCATCAAGGCAGGAAACCGGGATTAAAGCTTCAGTGTGGAACTTATGGGAAAACTAAGACGCTACAGGAGTGGGCAACTTTGATAATCGGGGAAATAACCCATCTCGCCGAGGCTATGGATAAAGCAAACGGACAAACAGATTATCAATCTGTTTGTCACAGGCTAACCGAGGTAATTAACCATCCTGAATTGACAATAGCGGGTCAGTTACAGGCAGATATCGAAAAGGCAGGGGGAATCAAAGCATTTGGTTATGAAATGGGGACTAAACACGTAAATACACATTTAAGCCATCGCTACCGCTTCTATAGCGCGAAAGATATGGAAAATGAAGTCACCCGTTCATGGTATGAGCAAGAAGAGTCGGAAAAATCAGATCGGTTAGATTTTGATACTTTTCTCGTTGCAAATTTTTAAGGTGTAGTACTACAAGTTCGCTCTAGTGATCTTAGTTAATCGGGAGTAAATAATGATTAAACTCGGCATTGTAATGGACCCAATTTCATCCATTAACATCAAAAAAGATTCAAGTTTCGCCATGCTGCTTGAAGCGCAAAAGCGCGGTTATGAAATCCATTATATGGAAATGCAGGATCTTAGTCTGGAACAAGGCGTTGCCATGGCTGAGACAAAGATCGTAGAGCTAAAGGAAGATCCAAACGGCTGGTATGAATTCAAGTCAGAACAGACTATTGAGCTTTCTGAGCTGGATGCCGTATTAATGCGTAAAGATCCTCCGTTCGATACGGAATATATCTACGCAACTTACATTCTTGAGCGCGCCGAAGAGAAAGGCACACTAATCGTTAATAAACCTCAGAGCCTGCGTGACTGTAACGAAAAGCTGTTTACAGCCTGGTTCCCGGAACTGACTCCGACAACCATAGTTACCCGCAAAGCAAAAAGAATCCGCGAATTTCAGGATGAGCATGGCGATATTATCCTTAAGCCGCTTGATGGCATGGGTGGTGCGTCTATCTTCCGCGTAAAACAGGGCGATCCAAATGTTTCTGTTATCATTGAAGCGCTGACTAACAACGGCGAATACTACGCCATGGCACAGACTTTTGTTTCGGATATCAGCAACGGCGATAAGCGAATTCTGGTGGTTGATGGCGAGCCTATGCCTTACTGTCTGGCTCGAATTCCTGCCGAAGGTGAAACCCGGGGCAACCTTGCTGCGGGAGGTACAGGCGAACCAAGGCCATTAAGTGAGACCGATCTTAAGATTGCAAACGCAGTTGCCCCCACACTTAAGAAAAAGGGGCTTATCTTTGTCGGGCTGGATGTGATTGGTGACAAACTCACCGAAATTAACGTAACCAGCCCTACCTGTATCCGTGAGATAGAGGCAGCATTTGATATTTCCATCACGGGGAATCTGATGGATTCTATTGAAAAAAAGTTAAAAGATATTAGATAAATTCCCGCGACTTCACACTTGTGTTCTTATTATCAAACCATATTTGAAAGCGATTCAATTCATATAGTGTTTATCACTCTCTGAGATCACATTACCATTCACTAGGCATCCATCGGGGCTTCGCGAGGATGCCCCATTTCAGGCAGTTCAGAGCTACCTTTTTGTTCCCCCAGCTCTTTTTATGTGAGTAAAAAATGATTACAGATATTTGGTTTTATATTACTGCTATTCCGGCAGTGTTCTTTTATGGCATGGGTAAAGGTGGCGTTGGTGGTATTTTGGGTATGCTTTCTGTTCCACTTATGGCGATGAGTGTTTCGCCAGTGCAAGCCGCTGCCATACTGCTTCCCCTGCTATGTATCATGGATCTTATGGCGCTTATCTACCATCGACAAAACTGCAACTATGGTGAGCTAAAGTCCATGCTACCATTTGCTATTTTGGGCGTTATTATCGCTTCGTACTTTATGGGGAGTTTGCCCTCGTATATCGTTGAATTGATCATTGGTGGGCTGGCATTGACTTTTCTGGGGCAAAAGTTTTTACTTGGCCAGACTCAAGCGAGTTCGGCAATAAGAGGTTACGCTCTGAGTGTGCTTTCTGGGTTTTCTAGTACGCTGGTTCATGCGGGTGGACCTCCCGCCAGTATGTACCTGCTACCTAAGCAATTGCCTAAAGAGCAATTAATCGGTACCAGTGTTGTTTTCTTTGCCTTGCTCAACTTTATCAAGTTAGTTCCATATAGTTACATGGGACAGTTGGATGCACAAAACCTATTAACTTCATTCACTCTGATACCGATTGCTTTTTTGGGGGTTAGAACAGGTGTCTGGCTGGTAAAAATCATCTCACAAGAAATGATATATAAAATCAGTTATGCCGTTTTGTTTATTACAGGTTGTAAGATGCTCTACTCAGGCTTAGAAGCGATTTAACCTCAGCTCGGGCTAAGCGGTACTCCTCAGTACCGCACATTCTCTCTGGCTTCCAGTTGGGTTAATCCAGAATTCCTTTAGAAGACAACTGATTCAGAATACTCTCGGTCTTCTCTCTGAACAAATCACGCAGTTGCCTCACGCTGGGCGTGATTGATTGTCTGCTGGGGCAAATCAACCAAAGTTCGGTTGAAGTCGGCTTATACTCCGGCATCACATTTATCACTGTGCCGGAAAGCAGATCTGGTGCCATATCCAAACAAGACTTGATAGCCAGTCCGCTCCCAGAAGCGCACCAGCGTCTGACCAGGTCACCATCATTAGAAGCCCGGTTTCCTTTCAGCTTTATTTTGTAATCCTGTTTTTCATCAGAGAACTTCCATGTGTCCTGTAACGTATCTTGCAATTGGTAAAGCAGCGCATTGTGCGACAAGAGATCATTTGGCTGATCGGGAGTCCCATACTCCTTCAAATAATCAGGCGTTGCACATAGTAGCCGGGGCACATCGCAGATTTTGAAACCATACATACTTGAATCGCTTGGAGAACCATAGCGAAGGGCCATATCAACGGAATCACGGTAGAAATCGATGTTGCTGTCGCTGATATGACTTCTGAGAGTTACCTTCGGATTTGTAGCCATAAACTCATCAAGCCAGGGCGCCACCAGGTTCCGACCTAAATCAGAGGAAAGGGCGATGCGAATTTCACCATCAATATCGTCCTGGTCGTCCCGCATATTCTGCTTTGCCCGTTCAAGCATCTGCATTGCTTTTTCGCACTCAGGTAGATAGCGCTCTCCTGCACTAGATAATCTCAGTCGCCGGGTTGTACGAACAAAGAGCTCAGCTCCTAGTGTTGCTTCAACACGTTTTACTGCTGCACTGGCCGTTGCCGTGTGCATATCAAGGGCTGTCGCAGCAGCGGTGATACTGCGAAATTCTGCGACTGTAAGTACAACCTGCAAATCTTCAAGCTGCATATCTACTCTCTCTTATTAAAAATAACAAACCCAAGAGGGCCGACTATCAAATAGTCGGCCCTTGGTTCTCAATCAGTTGTAACGACTGTATATAACTTTAACTTATTTAAGCGATATGGTTCATTTCTTGTACAGTGAACAGTTCAACCTTACCATCTGTAGCTTCAATATAGTCTTTTAGGTGCTGGTTACCCATATGGATTTGCCACAACTCACGAGATTCCCAGTTTTCATAGAATACAAAATGCTTTGGGTTCTCGTTGTCTTGGTGAAGGTCGTAGTTGATGCAACCTTCTTCTGCACGAGTGATATCGATAAGCTTAAGTAGCTCAGTTTTTACCAGTTCAATGTTGTCTTCTTTTGCAACGATATTTGCAACGATAGTCAGTTTAGCCATTGTTCATTCCTCTGTAATAAAATTGTTTAACGTGACAACGGAGTTGATGGTAGCTCTGCCATCATTCGTTATAAAGAGTCTAACGATGGAATCATTTTCAAACATTATTTGATAATAGTTTTGGTGTAAAAAAGCCAGCAGGAATGTGCTGGCTATTAGTGTTATTCGTTTCTGATTACTTAGATAGTTTAATGCGAAGGATATGATATGGCTTGCTGCTACCTTCCTCGCCCTCATTTAAGGCAGGGTGAAGATGTAGCTGGTTCTGAGTCATATACAGATAGCCATTCTTCTTATCAATTGAAAAACCGTCAGCCCAATCAAGAAGTTTCTTATCCTGAGCCAGGATGCGGTAGCCATCTTGGTTTGAAACAGCAATAGCGTTTTTCTCAAGGTCACCCACATAAATATTGCCTTTAGGACCAATCATCATGCCATCACTTGGTTTCTTATTGCTGAAGTACTCAATACTGTCAGCTTGCTTTTTAACAGAAGCTTTTTCATCTGCCAGTACCGCAGCCGGGATACGGTATACCTTGTCACCGTTTACTGTGCCGAAGTAAACCCACTCGTTTTGCTCATCGATAGTAATCGGGTTAAGGCCAAGATACAGCGCCTCTTTGCTACCGTCCTTACGTTTTGTTCCCATAACTGAACCGTTGATCACGACTTTATGTTCAGGCGACATTAGTTCAGCCTGAGACTCCAGTACACGACGCGCTTTACCTGTTTCTAAATCGACAACAACAAATGCAGATTTTGATTCACCAACCAGGTTACCTAGTGTTGTATCAGCGATATACATCATATTGCGTTTGGTATCTAATGCGAAATCTTGAAGGAAGGAGTTTGCTACCGTCACACTTTTATCGATTTCGATAGCTTTAACCAGTTTGTTGTTTACGCTGTCCCACGCAACAATTTGCGCTGGAGTGGTTTGGCTACCCATATCAAGGATATATACGACACCATCTGCTGTGGTATCCACACCGATAACCGATGCAAGACCAACTTTACCTTTCTCCGGTCCGTCTGCCCAATCAACGGTAGGGAAGGGCTTTAGGTCACCATTTGCCATCAGCTCTACAACACGAAACTCAGGTGCATCCAGTGGTTGCATAGAAAGAATGATGCGACCTTCTGGCGTTACAGTCGGATTTCCTGGGCGGGTTCCATCTAGTTTTGCTACCACTTCTAAATTGCCTGTTGCGGCAGTTGCTGTGTTTAAAATCATTGCAGTGCTTAATGCAAGCAGAGTCTTAAGAGGTTTCATTGTATCGCGTCCTTTTTGGGTTAACTTTTGAGTTGACGCAATCGTAGAGTGCTAGGGGCAACAGAAAAACAGCTTCTTATTTGAAATATTATCCAACCAAATTTGATAATTGTTCCTACCTATAAAAATCACGTTCAGCCGTGCCTTTATTACGCTCCTTTTTTCAATTGAGAAAAGAAAGTGTTTCAAATAACCTGACCTACTTAGTTCAAGATATATGGAGTACCGTATGAAATTATATATCTATGAGCACTGTCCTTTTTGCTCGCGTGTCCTGTATATTGCCCGCAAGCTGGGAGTTAATTTAGAAGAAGTCGTTGTTGGATATGATGATGTTGAAACACCTACCACTCTTATAGGGAAAAAGAAGGTTCCTATCCTCGTTAAGGATAACGGCGAAGTAATGGCGGAAAGCGGTGATATCATTACCTGCTTATTAGACATAAAGATGAGCAATGAGGTTCGAACCCCAAGCAAACAAGCACTAGACTGGCAGTCACGGGCGTTTTATACATTAATTAGGATAGGTTATCCTCGCTGGTCTCAGTTTAAGCTAGAAGAGTTCTCGACAAAAGAAAGTCGCGCAGCATGGATAGAGAGAAAGCAGTCAGACACAATGTTTTGTATCCGGTAGTGATTGTCAAATCAGCTTTGAAAATAATTCAATTTTGAAACTGTTTTTTGCTCTACTTATTAGCAGTAGCATCGTTCCAACGTTAGCAAGTTGCTAAATATGAGGAACAATAAATGGCAAAAAAAATCACTATTGGTGTAACTGATCTCTCATTTCATCACACTACAGCGTCACTGGTTGCAAATGTATTAACTGATATGGGCTTTGAGGTTGAACAAGTCTTCTCTCCTCACCAGGAAAACTTTAAAAAGCTAAAATCGGGAGAGGTTGATATGCTCTCTTCCGCCTGGCTTCCATCAAGTCACGGCATTTATAAAGCAGATGTTGAGGAAAAGGTATCACTCATTGAACTTGGCCTACACTATGAACCTTATGCCCACTGGGGTGTACCAGGCTATGTTCCTGAAGATGAAGTGTCTGAAGTCGCAGACCTGGTAAAACCAGAAGTCGCTGACAAGATGATTTCGAAAATTCAGGGAATTAACTCGGGAGCTGGTATTACCCGCTTCTCTATTAAAATGATGGAAGAATACGGCTTAAGTGATGCCGGGTATGAGTTTTTTACCGGTACGGAAGATGACTGCTTCAACGCCTTCGAAAATGCGGTAGCAAATGAAGAATGGGTGATTGTTCCTTTGTGGAAGCCACAATTTTTACATTATCGATATGATATTCGCGAGATTAAAGAGCCTAAAGGCCTGTTGGGTATCGTAGACAGAGCGGTATTGCTTCTTAGAGAAGACAAAAAGGATCTGTTTACGGATGAGCAGGTTCGAAAATTGGATTCACTTCGTTTCTCAAACGACATCATAGCTGAACTGGACTATAAAGTTTGTCGTGAAGGGCAAGCGCGAGGTGATGTGACCCGTGATTGGCTAAAGGCTAATGGTTTCATCACAAAATAGAAACACTGCCATGATTAGTTCATGGCATTCAGACTGCTGAAAACATATACAAAGGTCTAGCTTTCAAGCTAGACCTTTGATCTAATAGGGGAACAGGAAGTAGTAGTATCCTGACATGCTCCAAGAACCGTCCCTCAACTGGGCATACTCAATGAAGATGTTATTTAGGAAACGGAATTTGAAGGTAAAAAGCCTCAAGGCTTCATTTATCTGGATTATCATTATCGAGCAGATTGAAGAGGTTATGAGTGCCGAACGTGGAGTAAAGATGTCCCTTGTAATATCCCAAGGTGATGTAAGAGAGGTCTTTTTTTTAGCTGCTCTCTGGTTCCAACCAAAGAAATCGCAGCAATGGCCTCACCTTTGTCGTACAGAGGTGCTGAGATATGGTATATGTCTGCGTCTTTCTCAAAGATATTTGTTGCAAAGCCTTCGTTATGAATTTTATTTATTTCTCTATAGAACTCAGAATTTAACTGACTGATATTATCCGTATTATTTTTATGACAAAATGCCTGAATTACTTTTCCGGTTGGGGTTTTGGTTGTTTTTTCTTTTATTCCTACAAAATCTTTTCTATTTAAACTATTGTTTTTACCTAACCCTTCAATACAAATGTACTCATTTAATCCACATGGGAGTGATAAAAGAACCAAATCAGGTGTCATTTTGGAAACCGCATCCAAGTGGTAGAAAAACTTGTTTTTAATTTTCTCATAGCAAGTATCAATATAGGGATGGAAACCGAAAACCCCGGTTCCTACGGTGTAGAGGTGATGTTGGCTATCGACATATCCCAAACTCGACAACGTGTTCAATATGCCGTGTAATGTACTCTTTTTCAACGATAGCTTTTGAGCAAGATAGGATAAGCTCAAAGGGGCGTTAGCAGCTGATAGTTCTTCCAATACCAGCATTGCTCGCTCTATCGATTGGATATGTTTCATATCACCCCTTTAGTTCAATCTGAGCCCCAGTTTTCTCCATAAACATGAATAAACTAACACTAAACTAAAGTTGTTAGCCATAACTATAAATACAAAATAGTTTTGTTATTTTAACAAAAATCCACACCATCTAATAAATAACATGTCAATGCTATAATTCGACATTACCGAATTTCAAAGGCTAAATAAATTATTCGTGATAAGCAAATTAAATATAGAATAGGAAGCTTTATTAATTAGCCGGAGTTAGTTCATTATTTTTATCGAATCAAGTTCATTAGCTTAATATGAACGCAAAAATAGAACTAATTTAGAGGTTATGAAATATGGATGAAAAGCAGCTTCTTGAGCTAGAAGATAAAGCCTACGAGTTACGTAAGCATCTTCTGACTCTGTGCAACCAGACATTAATGCACATTGGTGGTGATTTCTCCGTCGTGGAAGTTATGACTGTATTATGGCAATACGCGATCAAATACGACGCCAATAACCCGCAATGGGAACAACGAGATCGCTTTGTACTCAGCAAAGGGCATGCGGCAGCAGTTACCAGTTTCTCTCAGGCAATTCGTGGTTGTTACGATGCAGAAGACATTTATAAAGAGTACGCATCAGATAACGGTCGCTTTGGTATGCACTCGTGCAACCTGATTAACCCTTACGTTGATGTTTCCACCGGTTCACTCGGACATGGATTACCTGTTGCGGTAGGCCGGGCCAAAGCACTGCGAGACAAAGCCAGTGATAGCCGGGTTTACGTTGTTATTGGTGACGGTGAGCTGAACGAAGGCTCTATGTGGGAAGGCATTATGACTGCTGCACACTATAAACTTGGTAATGTAGTTGCCTTCCTTGATTACAACAAACTTCAGTTTGATGGTTTCACTAAAGATGTAATGGGAATGGATCCTATGACGGATAAGTGGAAGGCATTTGGCTGGAACGTTATTGAAGTTGACGGCCACGATATTAAAGCCCTGGTCGATGTCGTTGATCACCTACCTTCACCTCAGAGTGATGCACCTACTCTGGTTCTGTGCAACACAGTAAAAGGTAACGGCATTAGTTACATGGCAAACAGCAAAAAATGGCATGCAGGTCAGCTAAGTGATGCTGATTATCAACAGGCAATGAAAGATATTGAGCAGAACTATAAAGAAAAAGAGGAGAAGCGTAATGGCAGATCAGGCAAAAACTATGGATGTGCTTGAGTTTTTGCAGAAAGCGCAAGGGACGTTGCTGGTAAACATATCGTCGAGATGGGTGATAAATACGAAGACTTTGTCGTCGTAAATGCTGACTTAGGTGGTTCAACCCGCAGCACTGGTTTTATAGAGAAATACCCTGAACGCTCCTTTAATGTCGGTATCGCAGAACAAAACCTGGCAAGTTTCGCGGCAGGACTCGCTCATGAGGGACAGCATCCGTTGATAACCGGTATGGCTCCATTTCTTTCCATGCGTGCTTGTGAGCAGGTTCGAACGGATATCTGCTATGGAAAGCTGCCTGCTATTTTAATGGGGACAGGTGCTGGTTATTCTGCGGGGGACATGGGAGCCACCCACTGTGCTCTTGAAGACTGTGCCATCATGAGCAGCATGAACGGAATGACTGTACTTGAGCCTGGTGACCCATGGATGGTAAAGAAAATGCTTGATGCGGCCTACAAATTAAAGTCACCGGTTTACATCCGTATTGGCAGGGAATCAGCCGAACCTATTTATCAGGATGACTATGAATACGAAATTGGCAAAGCGCTTGTTCCTAAAGAGGGTGAAGACGGGGCGTTTATCGTCAGTGGTGTCTGTGTTCAGATGGCTTTGGATGCAGCTAATCGTCTGGAAGAAGAAGGAATTCGCGTGCGAGTTGTTGATATGCACACTATCAAACCTCTGGATACTGAAGCTGTTCGTAAAGCAGCACTTACTGGTCGGGTAGTAACCGCACAGGATCACAATCTGAGCGGTGGACTGACGGCTATGGTTGGTTCTGCCATAGCAGAGACAGGTATTGCTTGCCAGTTCAAACGTCTGGGCTGTCCGGATGAGTTTGTACCTATTGCAACCACACCATATCTGTACAGTAAAAACGGCTACGATACCGAAGGTTTGTATCAGAGCATGAAAGCAATGTTTACTAAATAACAAGGTTATTAAGGAACGAATAAGATGACGAATAAGACCGTAGTGGCAAGAATCCATGCTAGTAGTGAGCATTCAGCATCAGTGGAAAATTCACTAAAAAAACTGGCTCAGGAAGTACTTGATAAAGAGCCTGGCGTACTGGGATATAGCTTGCATCAGGATAATGAACTTCCGAACCTTTATATGATGATTGAATTGTATGAAAACGAGGATGCTTTTCAATATCACCTGAATACTGATCACCTTAAAGTCTTTCAGAAGGAAACTGACGGAAAGCTGGAAGAACTAAGCTGGAGGGAGTTAACACCCGTTTAACTTACCGACATTTTTCATTGTAGTTTAGCTTTGGCTCATTCATTACAGAGGGGGGAATCTCCCCTCTGATAGTATTTCTGCTAATCTAATCGATTTGAAACTCTGCTACCATTGATGAAAGTTGGCTATACATACTGGCGATAGTGTCTACATTTTTAGCGGAATGCTCGACGTTATCTCTCACTACATTAGCCATTTCACTGATCTTAAAGATATTTTTAGCAACCTCTCCCGTAACTCTTGTTTGTTCACTAGCTGCCGTAGCTATCTCTGAAGATAGGGAGTTCATTTCATTAATATGGTCAGTGAGGGAAGTCAGGCTAAGTGTAACTACTTCTGTTTCGCTGACAGCTGACTCTCCGGCCTGACGGGTCAACTCCATATTTGATACTATGCTATCGCTACTTGCCAGAAGGTTTTTTACCGCTTCATCTATTTCAACAGTGCTGGACTGTGTCCGGCTTGCTAAATGACGTACTTCATCGGCAACAACAGCAAAGCCCCGTCCCTGTTCACCGGCTCTGGCTGCTTCGATTGCTGCATTCAAAGCTAATAAGTTAGTCTGACCCGCAATCCCACCAATAACTTCCGTAATCGAACCAATGTTTTCTGTTTTGTCATTCATTGCAGAAACACTTTCTGCTGATTGTTGAACGTCCTTTACGAGTGACAATACATAATTCTGAGCACCAAGCACGATCTCTCTGGATTCACGACCTGTTTTATTAGCAGAATGAGCCAACTCTGCTGCATTATAAGCATTCAGAGATACATTTTTCGATGTAACACTCAGTTCCTCTATTGCACTAACGACTAACTCGGTCTGCTTTACATGTAAGGATAGAGCCTCCTGATTAGATAGCGCAGTTTCACTAACTTCGTTTATTACGACGCCTAAAGCTTCAGAAACAGACCGTATCTCCTGCATCATGTGTTGGTTGTTCTCGATCCACTGATTTATATGAATAGTAATGATACCCAAATCATCATGTTCATTGACTACGGATAACCGCTGAGTCAAATCACCCCTACCAGACGCCAGTTCAGCTAACTTGTTCCTCAACTGGATCACTGGTCGGTATAAAAAATGTAAGAGCAACAACATAGTACCAACTGCGACTATCGTTGACACAATAATAGATACAATCGCGTCACGCCTTACTGAACCAAGGAGAGCATAAGCATCGCGTTCTAATACTGCTATAGCCAGATACCAAGTATTGTTGCGAACAATTAACTTCTTTGTTAGCACAATTTCATTTTGTCCATCATATATCTGCTCAAAAGAGTCGATATCATGGGCTGCCAAAATGGATTGATAAAGCTTTGGTGCGAATTGCTGTGTCTTATCACCAGGTTTCACTGCACTTACATTTGAATATATTGCCGTGCCGTCTGCCTGAACGACAATACCATTTTTGGCAGAAGCAGCAGCACGATCGACCATTTCTTTAAGTAGCTCCATTTTGACAGTCGCCACAACTACTCCATCCGAAAAACGTTTGGCAATGCTAAATACCATCTCGCCATTTGCCATTGAAATAAAAGGGTCAGATACAGTCACTTGCTCAGTCAACTTAGCGCTTCTGTACCAAGAACGGTTTGTAACCTGATAGCTAGTTGGTGCTAGCTGATTTTTCCAGTGGGATCCAAAAGCCACATTATCATCAAACCCTACAACTACTGAATCTGCATTAATCAAGTTAGCCATTACAGCCACTGAACTTGCCATTTCATTACGGCTTTTCTGGCTTTCTACTAGTTTGGCAAACTCCGTGACACTATGACTTATATCATCGATTCTTTGTTGGAACATTTCAGCTTCGGTGACTAATGCGGTCTGCATTTGATTTTGAACTCTTTTCATAAGCAATTGCTCAGTATTGGAATAGGAAATATAATTACTAATAGCAACAGCTATTCCAACTAAAGTCATTGAAAATATTATTAACGACTTTCTGAAATTAAGTTTCAATGTCATGCGTAGTTCTCTGATATGCATTATAAATATTGCTTAACACTATCCTGTCACAAGCTGAACTCATAGTGGAAAGCATTGATTATATATATCGTAAAGATAATTAGAAATTGATAAACCACTTAATTGACAAAACACTTTTTTAAATAATACAAAGGCGCATTATATTTGCCGTTTTTACAAAAAACTTTTTCAGATATTGCTCTTTTTCATTTGAACAAAATAAAGATAATACGCTACGTATTCTTTGAACACACAATGTTAATGATTTACAAAAAAGCCCAAAGAAGTGATTCTGATTGCTAGCGCAAAAAATCTACAGGCTTGTTTGTTAATACTTATGTCGGGAAAAGGCATATAGTGACTTGTCTTCCTTGTCACTAACTTTCTACAGGTGACCTTGTGTCACCTCTTTTTTTAGGGGATATAAGAGAAGCGTGAAATTGGTCATTTTCAGTAATCTCACATAGGAATTAATGGCTAAAACTTGTTTCTTCTTAAGAAGAATTTTTTAAAAGAAAACGATATGAATACAAAGAAAATCAATACTGATCGAACTTCAGCTTTAGTTGTGGAAGGTGGTGCTATGAGGGGGATCTTTGCTGCCGGTGTACTGGACTATTTTATGGATTCTGATCATACCAAATTTGATATGGCTATTGGCGTTTCAGCTGGAGCATTAAACCTTGCTTCTTGGTTGGCGGGTCAAAGAGGCCGGGCATATGAGGTCATAACCAATTTTTGTAGACGGCCTGACTTTTTAAAATTCTCAAAATTGTTAAAAAATCAAAGTGCTATGAACCTGAATTGGTTGTGGAATATTAGTGAAACACATACTCCTTTAAATAAAGAAGCTCTGTTTAACAATGAGACCGAGTTTTATGCTGTTGCAACTTCCGTATTCACGGGTATGCCTATGTACGTAAAGGCAACACCAACAAATATTAAAGACTTACTTATTGCTACCAGTTCTCTACCAGTGTTGTTCAAAGATTGTCATAAGATAAATCAACAACTCGTCGCTGATGGTGGCTTAGCTGATTCGATTCCGGTGAAAAAAGCTTATGAGATGGGGGCTAGAGACATCACGGTTATATTGTCCAGACATTGGGGGTATTGTATGAAGCCTTCTAAAGCCCCCTGGGTTGTACGTTCTTTATTCCGACAGAATAAGGAGTTAGCGGATACAGTGCTTAACCGCTATCATTCTTATAATGAGGCTATCGAGTTTCTTATTAATCCACCCGAAGATGTTCATGTCACAGTGATTTCTCCACCTGAAGAGTTTGCTGTAAGCCGCTTAACGATGAATATCGATAAGCTGGAAGAGGGATATATCATGGGTCTTAAAGAAGCCAAAAAAGCACTGCGCCAAAACACGCATCAATTATGTCATGAAGGCAGCCCATTACCCATCTTGACTAATAATTTTTCACAACAAAATATACGGCTATAAGCTGATATTTTTTCTGAGAAAATCTATGAAAACGGACACTCTACATGCAACTGAGGAGGATTTATAAAAAACCGCGCTAATTTGCTCTCGATCAGGCACAGGAGTCCGCTCATTGACTAAAAGTGGCACCAAAGATCCTTGCTCAATATCTTTGTGAACCATGAAATTTGATAAACACGCAATCCCAATACTTGTTAGAGCCAATTTACGAACAGCTTCTCCGTTGCTCGCAGATATAGAAGGATCTACATAATTGCACTCTTTTAGCCCCCATTGATTCAAAACCTTTGGCCCACTAAATCCGATGATTGTATGCGTACTTAGGTCTTTAACTGATTTAGGTATCCCATTTTTTGCCAGATAGTCCGGAGACGCTACAATATGAAGCGGGCTTTTCCCTAAACTTCTCGCACTCAAAGTGGAATCAGGCATCTTACCAATTCTAATAGCAATATCAGTCTTGTTTTCAAGTAAATCAACGAACTCTTCATGAGAGGTAAGCTCCAATGTAATCTGCGGGTACTCTCGTTTGAACTTGTCTACCAGAGGTATAATTTGATGGATAATAAAGGGGCTTGCCGCATCAATTCTTAACTTACCTTTTGGGGTATCTCCACGGGTAAGTAGAGACTCTTCGGTTTGCTCGATTTCTAATAGGAATTTTCTAATAGAGCCTACAAAGTAATGGCCTTCATCTGTCAGTTGAAGTCGCCTTGTAGTCCTATTTAGCAAGGTCACACCAAGCTTTTGTTCAATTTTGTTGATGACTCGTGATACCTTTGCGACCTGGATATTCATCGCTGCCGCAGCAGCAGAAAAGCTCCCGTGATCAACTACCGCAACAAGGATTTCCAGCTCATCGAGATCGAGTCTGCATCTCAACTTCCTTACAAAAACATTCTGTTTAATATTTCAACAATAGTAACATTTGGACAGATAAGTTAAGTACCGTAAATTTTACAAAAGAATATTGTAAATTTTGCAAAAATCCCTTGGATGAAATTAATTATTTTTACAAAAGTCATTTGTAAAAATGGCTGTTTTTGCCTTTTATTTTTTTGTGAATAATAGCCCTCGAACTAAAAACATATCAGTATTTTTGAGAGGATTATATGCCTATAGCACTATTTGCACTGACGCTCAGCGCCTTTGCAATCGGTACGACTGAATTTGTTATTGTTGGTTTGATCCCAACAATGGCAACAGACCTTAATGTATCTCTGCCTTCTGCGGGGCTTTTAGTGAGTCTTTATGCATTAGGTGTTGCAGTTGGTGCGCCGGTATTAACGGCACTAACAGGAAACTGGAAACGAAAAACCGTACTTCTTGCCGTTATGGCCCTTTTTGTTCTGGGTAACTTGCTTGCCTGGCAGGCACCTGGGTACAGTACACTGGTTACTGCCCGCATATTAACGGGACTGGCTCATGGTGTGTTCTTTTCTATTGGCTCCACTATTGCCACCGGCCTGGTCTCTAAAGATAAAGCAGCAAGTGCCATCGCAATTATGTTTACTGGCCTGACTGTTGCTCTGGTAACCGGTGTTCCTTTAGGTACTTGGATTGGTCAGTCATTTGGCTGGCAGGCCACTTTTCTTATCGTTGCTTTACTGGGCCTGATTGCTCTTATTGGTAGTGCTTTTCTGGTACCTGGCAACCTGAAGCAGCCACCTGCGACCAAACTTTCTTCCCAGCTTAAAGTATTGACTAAACCACGCCTTCTGCTCGTTTATGCAATCACAGCTTTAGGTTACGGCGGTACATTTACGGCGTTTACTTATCTGGCTCCAATCCTTGAAAATGTAACAGGCTTTGAGTCAAGTGCGATTGGCCTAATCATGCTTGTTTACGGTGTATCTGTTGCTGTAGGTAATATCTGGGGTGGCAAGATGGCTGACAAGATGGGACCAACAAAAGCACTGACTTTTATCTTCCTTGCTTTGACTGCAATTCTATTGATTTTCAATGTAGCGGCAGTAAACAAGTTTACTGCTGTAGCAACCATCCTTATTTGGGGGGCCTTCGCTTTCGGTAACGTACCTGGTTTGCAGGTTTACGTTGTGAAACTAGCAGAAAAATACGCTCCTGACGCTGTTGATGTTGCTTCTGGGCTGAACATTGCTGCATTCAACGTTGGTATTGCTTTGGGCTCATGGGGTGGTGGTCTGGTAGTCGAACAGGCTGGTCTAATGCACACGCCATGGATTGGTGCTGTAGTTGTTTTTGTTGCTCTTCTGCTTACTCGTTTGAGTGCAAGGTTGGATAGTCGCACTCCTGTTGCCGCACCTGCCATGAGTTGGTAGGACGCAACAACTTCAATTTTATTACTTGGGTAGCCCTATAATTGGGCTACCTTTCTTTCCTGTTAGAACCCATGGAGTTCAAAGTGCCAACTTTATTTATTACCGGAGCTAATCGCGGCATTGGATTTGAATTCGTGAAGCAATATGCACATATGTCCTGGAATATAATTGCATGTTTCCGTAATCATAAATCAGCTAAAGAACTGGTTAAGCTTAGTGAACATTATCCTAATATCACTCTACATCAGCTAGATGTCAGTGACGAAAAGCAAATCCACTCACTCACCAGCAAGTTTAGCGGTAAACCGATAGATGTATTGATTCACAACGCTGGCGTTGATGGTGCTACGTGTGAAGAGCTGGGGAGTTTGACACAGAAAAACTTACAAGATGTATTTATGGTAAACACCGTCTCACCAGTTCTAATTACTCAGGCTTTATTATCAAACCTGCTAATTGGTACATACAAGACTATTGCAGGGCTTACCTCAATCCTGTCCAGTATCGATGACAACCATTCAGGAGGGAGACTTGGTTATAGAACATCAAAGGCCGCGCTAAATCAAACAATTAAAACGTTAGCATCTGATCTTTCGGAACTAAAAATTAAAGCCTTGGCTATTCACCCTGGCTGGGTAAAAACCAGTATGGGGGGAATGATGCCAAAATCACACCTGAAGTAAGTATCAAAGGAATGATTCGGTTGATTAATGATTATAGGCTGGATAATTCAGGCTCTTTTCTGACTTACGAAGGCAAACAACTCCCCTGGTAAGCCAAATTTAAAAAACTGCATTTAGAGAATAAATGGCACTATAACCTATGGAACAATAATATGAAGTATACCGGTCCCGTATATCGCCCGCCACTTGAAGGCCAAACTCCGCTTTTACAAGTGACTGTCGGATGTGCTCACAATAAGTGTACATATTGCAATATGTATAAAGAGGTTCAGTTTTCAGCAGAAAATAATGGGCAGATTGAACAAGATATTATTGAGCTTAAACGGATGTATGGCTATATCCCCAGAATGTTTCTGGTCAATGGTGATGCGTTTGTTTTAAGAGCTAATAAGCTACTCGATATTGCATCCTTGATAAGAAAACATGCACCGGAATGTAAAACAATAACGATGTATGCCTCTATCGATAATATCAAGTCTAAGTCAGATGAAGACCTAAAGTTGCTAAGGGATGCCGGAATTAATGACCTATATATAGGCATTGAAAGTGGTTGGGATGAGGTACTGGATAAAATAAATAAAGGCCATACCAGAGAAGAAGCTTATTCTCAACTTCAACGGTTAAATCGTATTGGGATGAATCATATTACCCTTCTTATGATTGGTGTTGCTGGGGCAGGTAAAGGTATAAAGAATGCCAGAGTAACAGCAGAATTTATTAACAAGACTCAGCCAGTAATAATCGCATTCAGTACTTTGGGTGTGTTTGAAGGCACTGAACTATGGCAAGAGCGTGAACAGGGGTTATTTACTGAAGCCACTGAACTGGAAAAACTGGAAGAAGAGATGGAGTTAATCGAAAATATCAATCTTGATGATGTCGGTTTCTTCGGAACACATCCGACAAATACAGTGCCACTTATTGGCAGAATTCCAGAAAACAAAAATGAAATGATTAGTGCCATTAAAAATACTATCACCAATGATATTGATGGAAACCTGAACAGTATAAAAGTAAGAACTGTACTTTAACTACTCTTCGAGATTAGGAAACAAAATGAATTTGCCAGGACTAATCATTTCATGCTCTATTATTTCATTGATTTGTGGAGTAATACTTATGTTCATTAACGTAAGCTTGGACATGAAGGATATTTACTTTGATTGGGGAAATGATGATGCAGAACATTTGAACGATATACTGATATATTCGTATTTCAAATCTACTACTGAGCGTTCCGATCTATTTTTGTAGTTACAACAAAATTGAATTGTAATTTTTGCTCTAAATGCCTGTTAAACATCTTGATATTATGTAGTTAACTTACATTAAAAGGCATTTATTATGACCACACCTCTGTTCCAGCCTATGAAGCTTGGAAAAATTACCCTTCAAAACCGTATTGTTATGCCACCAATGACTCGCTCTCGTGCGAGTCAGCCTGGTGATGTAGCCAATGATCTGATGGCAACTTATTATGCTCAACGCGCAACGGCTGGTTTAATCGTATCCGAAGGCACGCAGATTTCAGCAACCGCTAAAGGCTATGCATGGACTCCGGGTATCTATACTGCTGAGCAGATAGCAGGCTGGAAAAAAGTAACAGATGCAGTTCACGCAGAAGGTGGCGCTATTTTTGCCCAGTTATGGCACGTGGGTCGAGTGACTCATCCGGAAAATATTGGCGGTCAGCAACCAGTCTCTTCATCTGCTATCAAAGCCGAAAATGTTAAGGTTTTTCTTGATAATGGCACCGATGAGCCAGGTTTTGTTGATGTGGTTGAGCCTCGAGCAATGACTACCGAAGACATTAAGCAGGTTGTAGCGGATTATCGCCAGGCGGCACTTAATGCTGTTGAAGCAGGTTTCGACGGTATTGAGCTTCATGCGGCTAACGGTTATCTGATTAATCAGTTTATTGATTCTGAAGCGAACAATCGTACGGATGAATATGGCGGTATTCTGAAAAACAGACTGCGTTTCCTTGATGAAGTGGTAGCAGCCATGGTGGATGCAATTGGCGCTGATCGAGTCGGTGTTCGCTTGGCTCCGCTAACAACTCTTAATGGTACAGTGGATGCCAATCCTATCGAAACATATACCGCAGCAGCTGCATTATTGAATAAACACAATATCGTTTACCTGCACATTGCTGAAGTTGACTGGGATGATGCACCGGACACACCTATTTCATTTAAACAGGCTCTTCGCGATACTTACGAGGGTGTCCTTATCTATGCAGGTCGTTACAACGGTGAAAAAGCTGAACAAGCCATTAGTGATGGGCTGGCGGATATGATCGGTTTTGGCCGTCCATTTGTATCTAATCCGGATTTACCAGAACGTATCCAGAATGGCTACCCGCTAGCAGATCACGATCCAAGCACGCTATTTGGTGGTGCCGAAAAAGGCCTGACTGACTATCCAACATACAACGAACAGCCAACCTATTCAAAATAACGGGAGACATAAAGATGTTATTTGATTCTTTCAAATCCGGTAATTTCGCTGTTGATAATCGTATTGCAATGGCGCCAATGACTCGTTCACGTACATCTCAGCCAGGTGATGTGCCAAACGACATAATGGCTACTTATTATCAACAGAGAGCTACGGCAGGGCTGATAGTTACTGAAGGTGCACCTATTTCAGCTGTCGGTCGTGGTTATTCTATGACTCCAGGCATTTATACTAAAGAGCATATTGAGGGCTGGAAAAAAGTAACCAAAGCGGTACATGACAAGGGAAGTAAGATCTTTATCCAGTTATGGCATGTTGGCCGCAGAAGCCATTCTTCTATTTCTGGTGCACAACCAGTGTCTGCTTCTGCTATCAAGGTTCCGGATCAGGTGTTTGGTCCTCTTCCTGAAGGCGGCTTTGGTATGATCGAAACCGAAGCACCACGCGAGATGACGCTGGAGGATATCCAAAGTACAATTGCTGACTTTGTACAGGCTGCAAAAAATGCTGTGGATGCTGGTTTTGATGGTGTAGAGGTTCATGCTGCACACGGTTATTTGCTCGATACCTTTATGCGTCAGGAAAGCAATCACCGCCAAGATCAATACGGTGGCAGTCAGGAAAATCGTATGCGCTTTATGCTGGAAACCCTCCAGGCGATATCAGACGAAATCGGTAGTGACAAAGTTGCTGTTCGTGTATCACCTCATGTGATTGAAGGTTTTACTGAAGAAGATCCGGAAATTGTGGATGTGACGCTTAAGGCCCTTGAGAAAATGGCAGTAATGAATCTTGGTTATGTGCATTTTTCAGAGCGAATTTCCCGTTACGTAGAGGTTCCTGAGTCCTTCCGTGCGCAAGTGCGTAAGGTCTACCCGAATCCAATTATGATTGCAGGTAAACTGACGGCTGACGATGCTCAGGATCTAATTAAAAAAGGTTACTGTGACCTCGCAGCCTTTGGTACCCCATATGTTACCAATCCTGATCTGGTTGAACGTTTCAAGAACAACTGGCCACTTACTGAGTTTGATGCTGATGCTCGGTTAACCTTGTATGGTGGTGATGAAAAAGGTTTTATCGACTATCCTGCCTATTCTGAGTAATTTCAGCCAAGTTACACAAGCTTATCTAAATCAGCCAGAGCTATTCGCTCTGGCTGATTTGCGGCTTTGTACCTAACTCTAGCAACAGGCACTGCCAACTAATAACTAAAGATATGGCTGGCTAGTACACATCTAATCATTTTACGTTTCTCGGAAGTTTAGGAAGTTTTTCTCCGTTCTATCCATTCCATCTCAGGCACTGCGATCAGCGATACCTGATTGCGTTTGGGATACCAGAAGTTATCTGATGGATAGATTTAGGCCAAAGCGCGTAACTCAGAACTGTCCGTGCGACCTGAAGTCGTATGAAGCGTTGTTCACCACGATAAGAGTGAACCATCTGTATCACCAGATGACCCTAGGATTCTGAATAAAGCAGCGAATCCGACAATGTAACGATACTTGGTTGCGCTAGACCGAGTGGGAACTGAATCGTGAGAGGAGGTTCTTCCTGATAACCACAAATCGGGTAAGTGCTAGGGTGTCAGTATGATGAACGTAAGTGAATCCACGTAAGGCGCGTTATATGATGAAGCAGCGGAAGTGGTTAATACGCTGTGGCCAAAACGGCAATGAGAGTCGGAAAGAAGTTGGACAGTACTCTTTCGTGATCGCAGTACTCTCCGCACTATAGTGGGCATCTAAGCTGACATTTTACGTGACATATGGAACAGGGTAAGCCTGTATCACTCCCTTTGGGGAAAGCCGCTGTGGCCGATAGTGGTGCAGGTATAGGAGGTCGGAGAAAGCAAAGGCTGCATTGTAATGATGTTGATACAGGGTTGTCCCTGATCACGAAAGTGAGCCCACTTCCGACTGGTCTCCCTTTGCGAGAGAATTTGAAGAACTTTATTTAAGAGGAAAAGCAAATGGTGGTCTCGCAAGAGATTAGTGCATCTTCTGACGGTGCCCAATGGCAGTCTATCGACTGGAAACCCATTGAAGCGCACGTATTAAAGCTTCAAATGCGTATCGCAAAAGCAACTAGAGAAAAGAAATATCGTAAGGTGAAGTCTTTACAGTGGCTCTTGACTCATTCTCGCTCTGCTAAACTCCTAGCGGTTAGGCGAGTATCTCAAAATAAAGGCAGTAAAACGCCTGGAATAGATGGTGTCATCTGGAATACGGATGCACGCCGCATGAAAGCAGTGAATCAATTGAGTCGAAAGGCTTATCAAGCCAGACCACTCAAGCGTATCTATATCCCCAAAAAGAATGGCAAACTTCGACCACTGGGTATCCCATGTATGATAGACCGAGCGCAACAAGCACTTCACCTATTAGCATTAGAGCCAGTGTCAGAAAGTCTTGCCGACCCTAACAGCTACGGCTTTCGACCAAGACGCAGCTCCGCTGACGCAATCGGGCAGTGTTTTATCTGCTTGAGCCAAAAACAGTCAGCACAATGGGTTCTTGAAGGTGACATCAAAGCCTGCTTTGACAAAATCGGGCATCAATGGCTTATGGACAATGTCGCTATTGATAAGCGTATGTTGGAGCAATGGTTAAAGTCTGGCTTTGTAGAGAAAGGGCTGTTTTACGATACTGATGAAGGCACGCCTCAAGGTGGGATTATATCCCCAACCTTGATGTTAATGACGCTCTCTGGTCTCGAACGGCGTATTAAGTCTACCGCTCTTAAAAAGGGTACAAGAGCCAACTTTATTGGATATGCCGACGATTTTGTCGTCACCTGCGCCTCAAAGGAAGTGCTAGTGAACGACATCAAACCGTTGATTGCTGACTTTCTGGCAGAAAGAGGGTTAACCCTATCCGAAGAGAAAACGAAGATTACTCATATTGATGATGGCTTTGACTTTCTGGGTTTCAACCACAGGAAGTACAAAGGGAAATTGCTCATCAAACCGAGCAAATCCAACACGCTGTTATTCTTGAGAAATCTACGTGAACTTATCAAGAAGCACGCAACCATTCCTGTTAACGATCTTATCAGATTGATAAATCCAAAACTTAGGGGATGGGCGAATTACTATCGTCATTGCGTTGCCAAACAAGTATTCGGGTACATCGGCCACAGACTATTCCAAGCGCTATGGCACTGGGCAGTTAGACGTCATCCAACCAAGCCCAAAGACTGGGTTGTTCATAAGTACTTTCTCAATCGTAAAGGCCAGTGGCAATTTCACGGTTGGCAGAAAATCATGAACATGGACTGTCATTTCAATCTGTTCCAAATAGCTAAAGTGCCTATCGAACGACATGTGAAAATCAGGAGTGCAGCGACCCCTTTTGACCCCGAGTACCAAGAATACTTGGCTAAGCGAAAGTCAAAAAGGCGAGCTCGTAACTCTTGGATCGAACCTGTTCCTACTGCTTTATGAGTTGTTGGGTATCAAACGATGCCTTAGTGGAGGCTTGAGCCGTATGCAGTGAAAGTTGCACGTACGGTTCTTAGAGGGGCGGCACTTGGTAACAAGTGTCGTCTACTCGACAGAAACGATTTACATACGTTTGAGCTAAATTTGTGATCACCAAGCGATTCTGTCTAACTAGCTAACAGCAGCTATAGAACTACAGTTTGGTGTAATTTTCTTTCAGTACCACGCCTAATTTAACCCCGGATTAAGATTGTGACACTTTATGGTTTCAATTTGGGACACAATATAGTTTTAATGAACTGCTAACTTGTTGATTTTTAATTAGGTTGGTAGATGTCTTTTGGTTGCAACAACACCTTAGAAAAGCCGCTTTTATCTCCTGATAGAAGCGGCTTTTTGCTATCTAAATCCTGTCAATATCCTGAAGATTGATTGTTTGGTACTAATTAGTGGTACTAAGTTTGCGGAAACTTGTCGTAGTTCTACCCCGCGCCTCTGTGTCGATTCACGTAACAGGGATACCTTCAGAGTTTCATAGTGAATGATGGAAACACGGACGGAATGCAAACATGGTTGTAGAAATACAGCTATCCGATATCAAAGAACTCGACGAAGAGTTTTGGTACGATTTAGGTGGAGCACGCCCAACGTGCAAAAATGTTTTAGAGCATGCATCGCTAATCCAAAATGCAGACTTGTCGTATCCCATTATTTTATGTCACGAAGGGCGAGTGATGGATGGTATGCATAGAGTTTGCAAAGCAGTGATGCTAGGGCACAGTACAATTAGTGCGGTTCAGTTTCTGACATACTTAGAGCCAGACTATGTTGGTATTGAAGCAGATGACCTACCTTACTGACACACCTCAAAGTAAGAGCCTATGAGATGGTCGCGATTTAAGATACTTGCTCGTTAGGATGTCCCCACATTAAAGGAGAAGCATAAGGCCTGTTGATTCGCCTATACCATCAAGAGCCCCAGACGTTAGCTCACGAGCAAACCAACACTCTAAAGGAACTAATGTTTTCACTAGTAGTACGTTATGTGGTGTGTTGTAACGATTTCCATAGTGGAATGGTTCACCCATTACAAATATCACATCGGCATCTAACTCCTTTTTAGCCTGTACCATTAATCGTGTTGCGTAACCTTTTCTTTGATACTCAGGTAAAGCGGGGCTAGAACATAGCATTTTAGATGTGGTGCCTTATCAATCGTTATAGGCGCATAGCAAGCATGAGCAACCCCCTTATACACAGTTGAGTAACTGCCGTCTGCTATTAGATCATCGGCAAACTGAGCATATAGCTTTGCATGTCTTTCATCGTAAAGACCTCCTGCTTTAGAAAATGCTTCGTACTGAATTTGGTATGGTGTGTTCATTTCTGAGAAACCACAATGCTCAAATTGGGGAGAGCTACGCCAAGATTAAAGTACTCAATAAGCTTACAGGACTAGGCATGCCTAAAACTCGGTGTATTGCCTGGATATTAGGCAATTTGGGGATGTTCCGTTTGCCGTTGGAATTATGCCACATAGTCACTTTTACGAAACCATTTGGCTACCCTTGGGTTTTGTAAATGATTGAATAACAAGTTATTTTTTAGAATTATGTATGGTAAGAATATGTTGTTAATGTGATTCCCATTATGTAATGTTGCAAACTAAAATGCTTAGAAAATTTGATTCGAAGTTTAAATTATCTAAATAACAGAGGAATAGTTTAATGAAATATCTGGCTTATACCATTTCAGCTGTACTTGCAGTAGGAGCGTCTGCAATATCAACTAATGCTATGGCTGAGAGCAATAACGTACAACCCAATGTACTGTTAGTCTTAACCGACAATACGGGGTGGGGAGATTGGGGACCGTACAACGGAGGAGCTTTACGTGGAGCACCCTCCCCAAATGTAAATGCTCTAGCTAAACAAGGCATGACGCTACAAAACTTTAATACTGAAGCACAGTGCACGCCAAGTCGTTCCGCTTTGATGACGGGGCGTTTAGCCGTTAGGAGTGGCACACAATCAGTCCCTATTGGAGTCAAAGAATACGGTTTGTTGCCATGGGAAGTAACAATGGCTGAGCTCCTCTCTGATAAAGGGTATAGCACCGCGATCTATGGGAAATGGCACCTTGGCCGAACAGAAGGGCGTTGGCCTACTCAGCAAGGTTTTGACGATTATTATGGTGTTCCTAATAGTACCGATGATATTTTCCTTTCTGACACTGAAATATCTAAAAAAAATAGGATTCAACAAGATCACCAAAAAGAGTGGGAAGAAGTTGTTGCTGTTGACCCTGATAATATAACGTGGGTAATGAAAGGAACTCGAGATAAAACACCTGAAAGAGATATCCCGTTTGATATTAATGAGCGTAAACTCATTGATAATCGGCTGACTGAAAAAACATTAGCATTTATGGAAAAAAGTGTAAAAGAAAATAAACCATTTTTTGCTTACGTTCCTTTAACCTCAACTCATTTCCCCAGTCTTCCCTCCCCTGAATTTGAAGGAAAGTCTGGCCATGGGGATTATACAGACAAATTGATGGAAATAGATCATCATTTGGGTCAGATGATGCAGAAATTGGATGACTTAAAAGTAGCCGATAATACTATCGTCATTTTTGCATCAGATAATGGACCTGAATCACCTCATAATGGAGCTGGTCAATATAATGGTAGTCCAGGCCCATGGGCCGGAACTTATTTTACGGCAATGGAGGGGGTTGAGAGCGCCTTTCATCATTCGTTGGCCAGGAAAAATTCCACAAGACGTTAAATCAAATGAAATTGTTCATATTGTTGATGTTATGCCTACAATCATGGGAATGGTTAAGGGTGATATACCCAAAGATCGTATTATAGATGGCATCGATATGACGAATTTCTTTACTGGTAAACAGACGGAGTCTGGTCGTAAAGGGTTTGTTATTTATGTTGGTGATGACTTACGAGCAATCAAATATGGTAATTGGAAAGTGCACTTTGCTTGGGCAGAGGATAAATATGCCCCAGTTCAGCGCTTTTCGACTGTACCGAAAGTTGTTAATTTAATTCGAGATCAGAAAGAACAGATACAAGCGGCAGAACCTTATAACACATGGATTGCTTTTGCGGTTGAAAATGTCATAGGTGGTTATAAAGAATCGTTGAAAACAGAACCCAATATCCCCCCAGGTTCTTCAAATGATTTCAGACAGTAAATTAAACACTCCCACTTAGGGAGTGTTTGCATTTTAACCACTATTAGGGCAGGTAAAATGAACAGATATATAAAGCTAGCTCTCTCAATTTATGTACTTAGTAGCTCATCTGCTTTTGCAGATGGTTATATTGGAGGTGGAATGTATTTACCCGGTGCTGCCAATATCCGAGACATGGCTGTTCCTAGAGATCCTGGTTTTGTGTTCGAACTGTATAACATTTTCTACCAAGCTGACGAGGCTGATGGATTGCATGCTGGCGATACAGACTTATCTGTAGATACTACCGTTTTTGCAACAAATCCAGTCTTCTTATGGACAACAGACAAAGAGGTATTAGGGGCCAGATATTCTGCCTATATCGCTCCAGTCTATACTCATCAAGATATTAACAGTAATACATCGTCAGGAAATGGGAATACGTTCATACAGCCATTATGGCTTGGGTGGCAAGCGGATGAATATGATATTAGTGCAGGTTTAGGGGTTTATCTTCCTCACGGCGACAGTGATGTTGCTATGGATTTTTGGACAACACAAGCACAATTGGCTGGCTATTACTATTTTATGGACCAAGCTGGCGCACTAATGCTATCAGGGACTTATGAATGGCATACTAAAAATAACGCTAACGGTGTTACGCATGGCGACCATTTTAGCTTAGAGTACGGCTATAGCCAGTATTTATCGGCAAAATTTGAAATTGGTATTAAAGGTTACAGTCAATGGCAAACCGAGAGCGATAAACTACCTGAAGGCATTCAAGCTCTTAATGATAAATGGGGAATCAAGATAGGCAATCGTTCCAGAGTGCATGGGATCGGTTTTCAGGCTGGGTACTGGCTATCACAAAACTGGAATCTAGCAATTAACTATATGCTTGAATATGGTGCCAAGTCGCGAATGGAGGGGGATTTGGTTAGTCTGAATCTCACCTATTCTGGTGCCGCTGTGTACTAACTTCTCTTTATACTAAAGCTCGTCTCAGGTTTTTAAGGGGGACGAGCAGTTCCAACCCGATTTCGTTACTATAATTCGACACTTTTCCAATCATTGTCGCACCATTAGATGTAATGATATACCAATCAACAGGAATAACCATGTCAGAACAGTTGCCAGTTATTAACAGTTGTCGAGTGATGGCAAAACCATCGAGCAGTGTTTGTAATCTCGATTGTGAGTACTGTTTTTATTTAGAAAAAGAACATCTTTACCCAGAAAGAAAAGACGGCTGGAAAATGTCTGATGAAACATTAGAGGCTTATATAAAGCAACATATAGAGGCTCAGCATATCAATGAGGTGACATTTTCTTGGCAAGGTGGAGAGCCAACTTTATTAGGGTTAGATTTCTTTGAGAGAGTAATTGAGTTACAAGTAAAGTATGCTGTAGGAAAGACAATTAAAAACGCATTTCAAACCAATGGTATTCTACTTAATGATGCGTGGTGTGAGTTCTTTAAAAAACATCAGTTTCTTGTAGGACTTTCTGTTGATGGCCCACAAAGCCTTCATGATAAATATCGAGTTAATCGCTCAGGCAAGCCGACTCACGATCGAGTTCATGCGGCATTAAATTTACTAAAAAGGCACAAAGTAGACTTTAACACCTTAACGGTTATTAACGCTGAAAATGCCAAACACCCTGAAATTGTTTATGATTACCTGGTCTCAAATGGAGTTGAGTATATTCAGTTTATCCCTTTAGTTGAGCAGAAAGGAAATGAAACGACCTCAGATGGCTTGACGTTAATACATCCAAATTTGAATGTAGACTCCTACGTCACAGAGTGGTCTGTACCCTCAAAACAGTATGGAGACTTTCTCAATCGTGTGTTTGATATCTGGGTGAAAAGAGATGTTGGGCGAGTCTTTGTCAACATGTTTGATAGCACACTATCTACATGGTGTGGGCAAGGGGCTGGATTTTGTGTTTTAGCACCTACGTGTGGTCATGCCTTTGCCCTGGAGTCTAATGGTGATTTGTACAACTGCGACCATTATGTTTATCCTGAATACTTACTTGGCAATATTCATGACACATCAATCACTGAGATGAATAATAGCCGCCAGGCGATTAAGTTTGGGCAGGACAAGCATGATAAGCTGACATCTCAATGTAAAAAATGTGATTTTAGGTTTGCTTGTAATGGCGGTTGCCCTAAACATAGATTTATCAAGTCGGCTAGTGGTGAACCTCAGCATAACTATTTTTGCGAAGGGTATGAGGCGTTTTTCAAACATAGCTCAGAATATATGCAGATCATGCGGGAGCTCATCAACAGAGGCCAAGCACCCTCAGATATTATGTACTTAATCCATCAGAGAAAAATACAAGCCAGAACAAACTCGGTAGGAAGAAATGAACCTTGTCCTTGTGGTAGCGGTAAAAAATTTAAACGATGCTGTGCTTCCGTATAACGTAGCGTGTCATAAGCTCCATATTTAATTAAGCCTGTTCTATTTTTCTGGGAAGGAAAAACTGGCTATTCGCTCCTTTACAACCCTCAATCTTTGGGAATCCCCTTTGCATGGGTAGGGTTCTATTCGTTTGTTTATTTCAAGTACATTTTGGGTGGTTAAGGTTAAATGTTGGAGAAAATGAATTGACAACTCAGCTAACAAAACGAGCTGTAATGCTGCTGGATAATACATCAGACAACTTTGTTGTTACTCTCGAAAATGGTGAGCACAAACTAATGCATGAGTCTGAATTATCGGGAATTCTAAAGGACGGCCACCCTAAAGAACGGTATGGTTATGCTGATATTGAAAGGTGTTGGGATGGAGAAAATCTAGCTGGTTGTGACGATTATTGCTAGCCGCTGATTGCGGGATATTAATAACAGATTATGGTGCATCTTCCATATCAAAGTTCTATCCATCGTTTTTGTTGAAGTATTCCATCAAAACTATCCGTTAGTCTGGCGGAAAATAATCAGATATTGTATTTTCCAACCATAGGTAATTACAACACAAACAGCATGGAGGCTGCAATGCAACTGTTTATTGGCAACCAAAATTATTCAAGCTGGTCACTTCGTGCGTGGCTGATCTTCTCTCAATATAACCTGGATGTAGAAGTAACCAAACTGAAGCTATTTACCAAGGAATTTTACCAAACACTACACGGCATAACGCCAACTGCTAAAGTGCCAACCCTTGCGGATAATGGCGTCACAGTGTGGGATTCGCTTGCGATTTTGGAATATGTGAATGAACAACTCCTACAAGGTAATGCATGGCCAGCGGATGTAGCTGAAAGGGCTAAAGCCCGTGCGATTTCAGCGGAAATGCACTCCGGCTTTTTTGACTTAAGAAATGAGCTACCAATGAACATCAGAGCTCGCAGAAAGGTAGAGCTGAGTGAAGGCGCATTGAAAGACATCAAGCGTATCGACACTATTTGGTCGGAGCAAGCAGAACTCTACCCAGATGGTTGGTTATTTGGTGAGTGGTCAATAGCCGATGCGATGTACGCACCTGTCGCATTGCGTTTTTTAACCTATGGGATTGAGTTATCTGAGGGTGCGCGAGCATATCAACAAAAGGTCTTAGCGAGTGCTTCATTGCAACAGTGGCTGAAGGAGGCGAGCTTAGAGAGCGATATTGTTGAAGAAGATGAAGCTGGTGAAGAGCTTGGCTAGCAAGGCTTTCGTGGTTTATGAATACCTAGTTCCAACTAAGATATTTGTAAATCACGCTCTTTTACGGTAGGTTATGCAGCTTATGCTGTATGCGAGGAATCGCTATGACTACATATCAAGAGTTTAAGTCTGGCCTGATCGAAGTGTTAGATGAATATTGCTTTTATGAGTTGATAGAAGACACTGTCACCGACAAGTGTGGATCTACCTACTCAATGTATTCTAATGGGCAAATTCGCTATATGTTGCATTGGGACGCGGAAGAGGCTACAGGGCTCGTTGAGCGCTGGCAGGACTCAAAATGGAAAGCATTTAAAGCGACTGTCCCCAATACAAATAGCCTGCATTTCGAACAATCGCTGAATAAACTGCGCAAAAAACTAAGAAAACACATAGTTAAAACTACGCTGAACTAAAACGTGCCAGTGGTTTATTTATTCTAATTCAGTTTATTCGTGGAATGTCCCAGTCTTTGCCAAATCTTTAAACCAGAGACCATGCTTTTTCGGTATTCGGTTTCCGGTTTCAAGATCTAGGCGGAAGAAGCCATAACGGCGCTTAAATGAGTTAATCCACGACCAATTGTCGATAAACGTCCACTGATGAACTCCAAAACAGTTTGCACCTTCTTCAATCGCTTTGTGTAGTTGTACAAGGTGTTCTTTCATCAGGTCAGTACGAAAACTGTCATCAATAACCCCGTTTCCATCTGGCTCACCTTCAGAAACGATATCCATCGCGATACCGATTTCAGCTAAAAACCAGGGTATATTCCCGTAATTCTCTTTTACATTTATCGCGATGTCGTATATCGCTTTGGGCAGAATTTCGTTGTTATCCCGGTAAGGGTTAAAGCGCCCGTCGGGGTTTATATAGTTCTCGAAATATACTTCTGGAGTGAAATAATCCAACTCATATTTGGCTTCGCGCGCTTTAACCCTGCGAGGAACATAGTAGTTCACGCCGAGAAACTGAACTTTAGCTGAAGTAATAACTTCTATTTCTTCGGCAGTTGTTTCAGGGATTATTCGCTGTTCGTTCAATACTTCACAAAGTTCCTGTGGGATTTGGTTTTTCACCATAGGATCCAGAAAGCTACGGTTAAACAGCAAATCGGCGTACCAGGCCGCTTTATTGTCTTCTTCGCTGTCACTACGAGTGTAAGATGGAGTCAGATTCAGAACGATACCGATTTTCGAGTCTTTCAGTGCCAGTTTATGGAATGCGTGTACCGCCTTTGCGTGTGCCAGAATGATGTTGTAGCCAACTTGAACGGCGAGCTTACCGTCCTTTTTGCATGGGTAGTGGAAATCGTACAGATAGCCACCTTCAACCGGAACAATGGGTTCATTAAAGGTGATCCAGTATTTAACTTTGTGACCAAATAGTTCAAATGCTTTGACAGCGTACTTCACATATAGATCAACGACTTTCTTTGATTCGAACCCACCGTACTTCTCTTGAAGTTCTGCTGGCATATCGAAGTGATAAAGGTTGATCATTGGCTCGATACCATTGGCGATCATCTCATCAAGATAGTTGTTGTAAAACTCAACGGCATCCGGGCAAACCTCAGCGGTTTCAAAATCCTTTATAAGACGTGACCACTGAAAAGAGGTGCGAAAAGAGTTAAAGCCAAGCTGCTTCATTAACTGCACGTCTTCTTTGTATCGGCTGTAAGTATCGTTTACTAGCTGAGAACCAATACCGTTATAAAACCGATCTGGTGAAAGGCGGTGCCATAAGTCCCAAATAGACTCGTTGGCTTTGTTTGTTGCGCCTTCAGTCTGGGTTCCTGACGCGGCGGCGCCCCATAGGAAGTTCTCCGGAAACGTATAGGTTGTCATTTTACTTTCCCTGTCTGTTTAAAAAGTGTTTCAGTGCGCCAATTAGGTTTGCATCGTTGCCATATTTAGCAATGTTTATCACTGGTCGTACTCTCGAAATAGGAAGAGCTAACATCAATGCATCTAACTTTTCGTTTAACTTTGATATAAAACATGGTTGTTTGCTTACTGCGCCGCCAATCAGGATAAGCTCGGGGTCGACGGAGTATTGAATATTGTAGATACAATCAGCCAGGTACCGGAACCACTCTTCCACGATGGGAGATACAGTAGTGTGGTCGTCAGAATACATATCAAAAACAGCAATACCATTTAGCTGGTCTGAGGGTATAGATAGGGCATGTGAAACCTTCTGAACCAAAGCTCTGGTAGAGGCGACTTCTCCGAATATAATCGGTTTACCATCCTGATATTCGGCAAGCATAAAACCAAATTCTCCACCATGAAGGTTATGGCCTTTTTCAACTTGCTTGTTTGTTACGATAGCTCCACCAATTCCAGAGCCGATGACAAGAGTACAAAAATGTTTAGATTCTCGGCCTGCTCCGAGCCAGGATTCGGCCAACGCGGCACAACATGCATCATTTTCAAGCTCTATAGGCAGGTTAAATCTGTTCTGAAAAAGAGATCTAACATCAATATCATGGATATAGGGGAGTGAGCTTGAGCCATGTATGATCCCTGAATCAACGTCGACTGCGCCACATGTACTGATGGCGATTCCTGAAACATTGTATTTTGTGTTGTATGCATCAAATACCGGAGAGAACCGTTCAATCCACTCTGTATATGAACTCGCCTGGCTCTCAACGCTAAATTGCTCAAGGATATCCGCGTTTTCAGTCATAACGGCACACTTCACTGAGCTGCCGCCAAAATCTAAAACTAGATAGTTCAATTTCAATTCCGCCTTAACCGTTATGATTGTACGTTCAGTAAAAAGTATAACGATTTAAGTAGGAGCGAACTTTGGGGTGGTTAGCAAAAGAGTGGTTAATAAAAGAAAAGCCCCGATACTCGCGTATCGGGGCTATAGTCTTACTCGCAGCAATCCGGCTACTAAAAGTGCTCCATGCATCTAATCCATGATAGTGCGCTGATTTCCTTCAGCTTAATCCTTTCGTCGCCTTCCTAGCGGTGTCCTTGATCTTATCCTGATCAGCTAACAATCCTCGTTAGCTCACATCACTTACTTCCTGAGTGGTGTCCTTTACATCATCCTGATGTTCAGTCCCTGCCTCTTCCTGAGGTGTCCAGTTTGCTTTCCTTGCCGATCATTCATCCTGAATAACCGATTCTTCTTCCTGAAGATAACCTTTCCGTGGTGTTTTCCTTTTCCTGTGTCTGCGTCCTGCTGACACTATAAATATTACTCACACAGGCGATTTCGGCAAGGTAGGTGAGAAGGATTACTCTGGTGTAAATATTAAGAGAGTATCTTAAGTTATTGATATTTATTCATATTATTGCGTTTCTGTAATGAATTCTTATGCAAAGAAACTAGATTAACTTACACTTTTGTGAGAGATCTCGCACAAAGCAATTTGCTATTTTCCTAGTCAAAAACTGACATCAAATCGAAAAAAATGGCCACTACTTTTAATTATTAGTAGTGGCCATGTATTTAATACACTGTGAGCGTATTACCGTCGGTTGTTAGCTTACTTCAGAAGCGAGATCAGATTTACCTTCGGCTTTCGTACCACCTTTGGCTGCTTCTTCATTGCGCTTTTTAATTTCTTTCCAAAGATCAGCGTTCTTTATACCAAGCTTCTCTGGATCAAATATTGGGTTTAGTCCCGCTTTTTTCTGGGCTTCATAATCCTTAAGGCAAGCCAGAGCAGGTTTTTGCAGGATAAGTATTGCAACAATGTTTAGCCAAGCCATAAGGCCTACACCAACATCCCCTAAGCCCCATGCAACACCTGCGCTATGGACTGTACCGTATGCCACTGACACAAGGAACAGCACTTTCATGACCATGGTTAACCACGGACGGTGAGTTGTGCGGTTGATATAGGCGATATTGGAATCTGCCATATAGTAGTAAGCCAGCATCGTTGTGAATGAGAAGAACAACAGTGCCAGTGCAACAAAGCTCGCTCCAAAACCAGGCAGGGCAGATTCAACGGCTGCCTGAGTAAAACCAGGGCCAGCGCTTATTCCAGCTAATCCTTCTACTAACATTGTTCCATCGGTGCCATGCACGTTGTAGCTGTTAGTCGCTAACAACATAAATGCGGTTGCAGTACAAACAAATAGGGTGTCGATATAAACAGAGAAAGCCTGCACATAACCCTGCTTAGCCGGATGCGATACCTCAGCGGCGGCCGCAGGGTGTGGACCTGTACCTTGACCAGCTTCGTTTGAGTATACACCACGCTTAACGCCCCACTGGATTGCCATACCGATCATCGCGCCAAAGCCAGCATCGAAACCGAAAGCGCTCTTGATGATTAGGGCGATCATATCTGGAATCATCGAAGCGTTCATAGCAACGATAAAGACGGCAATCAGAATGTATGCCAGCGCCATAAAAGGAACAACGATTTCAGCAAATGCAGCGATTCGTCTTACGCCACCAAAGATGATAAAGCCAAGCCCAACGACAATGATTGCTGCTGTGATTTCAGGAGCAACTCCCCAGGCGTTTTCCATCCCAGAAGCGATACTGTTTGCCTGTACACCAGGAAGAAACAGGCCTGTAGCAACGGCTGTCGCTAAAGCAAAGATCCAGGCATACCACTTTTGTCCCATCGCTTTTTCTATGTAGTAAGCGGGACCACCACGATATTGTCCGCTCTCATCTTTTTCTTTATAGATCTGGCCGAGAGTAGACTCGATATACGCTGTTGATGCACCCAGGAATGCGACCATCCACATCCAGAAAACGGCACCCGGACCGCCAAAAGCAATGGCTGTTGCAACACCAGCGATGTTACCTGTACCCACTCGGCCAGAAAGCGACATTGCAAGTGCCTGGAATGAGGAGATACCCGAAGGTGACTTCTCACCTTTGAACATCAGGTTTAGCATTTCTTTAAAGCCACGGACTTGCATAAAACGGGTTCGAATAGAAAAGTAAAGTCCGGCACCTAAGCACAAGTAAATCAGAGCGGGGCTCCAGATTATACTATTTAAAAAATCAATAATTGCTGCCATATTGTTACGCCTTGATTGATAGTTTGTTATTTCAGTTTTGATGTTTAAAACATTGCAAATATGACGCCATTACGAGCGTTTGAATGTATATTCTTTGGTTTTATGCTTGAAAGGTAATTAATTTCACCTATATTTAAATTCTATGTTTTCAGTAGAATATTCTGCTAAATCTGCATTGTGTGATATTTAGCCGATGCACTATTTTGGGGCGTGTGTGCACTTTTGCACCGTGTGCGCTCTACAACTAGTTCTGATTATATGCTCTCTCGTGTGGGGAAGAAGCTACGAGTTAGTTCCGGTGATTGGTACTTGCCTAGCTTGATTTGAATCAATCAATTTGCTAATTGTTCAAGTGGTTGATTTTTGGAAGCAATATCACTATTGATTTGAAAGTAATAGTATATACACTCTCGTGTATATAAATATCGAATACTGTAGGTATTAACTTGAAACACTCACTGTCCAGAAGTTACGTTTTTAGAAAAATTACACCTTTATTTTGTGCTGTCATAGTAATGGGAATAATGGGTTGCGGTGAGGAACTTGTCCCTTTTGAGGGTGACTATAGTAATCAGAAGTTCACGTACTTTCTCTCCTTTAAAAATAGTGAAGTAACGATAAGCACGCCGGAGGGCAGTATCACCAAGCCATTTACTCAAAATAAAGATAATTTAGAAGTGCTTTATTGGGATCCCCTAGGTGAGGATACCAAACTGTATTTCGTTCAAGATGAGCTTAAGATGCGGTTGAGCTGTAATGAGTGTGCGAAATACAACCTACCGTCTAAGTGGGAGTTAGATGTGATGGGAATAGGCCGCGACAGATACAGCAAAAACTAGGCGCAATCGGGCAGAACTTGTATGGATTCTACGCTATTTAGCCGCGAATCTGATACTAAGCTTTGGGGGCGATGAAGCATAGCGTTTATCGTCCCTAATATGTTTCTCAGTGTCGCCTACGCCACCACTTATAAACCTCTTCTACCACCAATAAGCTTGACGCAATAAGCAGTAGTTCCATCGCCTGTGCCCATGACACTGGCTGAATTTCTAATACAGTGCTTAATCCGGGCACGTGCAGGGATGCTATGTGAATCAGCAGCGCACCGGGTACGGCGAGCATCAGGAATGGATTAGCATTGATTGGTTGTGAAAACAGTGAACGGGTTTCAGAGCGGGCATTTAATGCGCGGATGTTGCCAAAAAGCACCATCAATAACAAGGTCAGGTTTCTGGCACTTTCTACCGATTCGCCAGACTCTAGCGCTAAATAGTAGTTCACAAACGCCAGACCTCCCATCACCATTCCGGATAGCAGTACATGCTCAACCAGCTTTCTGTCGAATACAGGTTCGGCGGGATCGCGTGGCTTACAGGTGAGTTCATCGCCCTCTTTAGGTTCAAAGGCTAGTGCTACGTCTTGCAGTCCGTTGGCAATAAGGTTTAGCCATAAAAGTTGTACCGCTATCATCGGCATTGGCAAGCCAGCGAGCACCGTCAGGAAGAAAAGCAAGATAGCGGAAAAGCCAGTTGCGATGAGCAGAGCTATCACCTTGCGGATATTGTTGTAGACCACGCGACCTTGCTCGATGCCTGCAACAATTGAAGCAAAGTTATCGTCGGTGATAATCAGGTCAGCGGTCTCTTTGGCAACATCGGTTCCTCGTTTTCCCATCGCAATACCAGTATTGGCCCGGCGCATTGCTGGTGCGTCGTTGATCCCATCTCCGGTAACCGCAACAAAGTGATTCTGGCGCATAAAGCTATCCACAATCTGTTCTTTTTGCTGAGGTTCAATACGGGCAAACACCCTGGCGTTGCGTATCAAGGCGTCGGCTTGCGAAGCTCCGGTTTTATATGCCTTATGCAGCATCGGTCCGGTGACTACTTTGGCATCTTCGTCACACAGTTCCAGTTCTATAGCGATAGATTTAGCGGTTGATGGATGGTCTCCGGTAATCATGGCGACTTCGATACCGGCGGTGCGACATGAAGAGATCGCTGAATGCGCTTCGCTACGTACCGGATCGATCATCGCAACCATACCCAGAAAACACATCTCTTCAAGCTGGTGGTGACCTTCTACGACGACTTCCCTTTTTGCCAGAGCGATCAGCCGATAGCCCTGACTTGCCAGTTGCTCAAACTGGTTTTCGATAAGGGCTTTGTCAATCTCTACCGGGCCGTCGGGTGTTGCCATCTGATGACACATGGACAGCATTTTTTCTGGGCTTCCTTTTGCGTAGAGCCAATGAGTATCACCGTCTGAATTTACGCTTCCGCAATAGGCTTTTTCCGGCTCATAGGGGATCAATTCTAGCTGGAACTGCTGTTTGCGCAGTTCGGAAATAGAGAGCCCGACTTTCTTAGCAAGAACCAGAAAAGCAATATCGACGATATCACCATCGGATACCCATTCGCCTCCGGCATAATCAAGATGGCTTTCGTTAGCCAGAACACCGGCTATACATAGCTCTTGTAGCTGAGTCATCTCATTATGACCACGAATTTCACCTCCCGGTGCAACCCCTTCACCGGAAATACTAAAGTTTTTTCCATCTGGCAATACTGCCTTGCGGATAGTAAGCTCATTCACCGTTAGCGTACCGGTTTTATCGGAGCAGATGAATGTGCAGGAGCCGAGAGCTTCTACAGCAACCAGCTTACGGATAATGACGTTGTTTTTTGCCATACGTCTCATACCATTAGCCAGTGCAACGGTCAGCGCCACCGGCAATCCTTCAGGAATAACCGACACGGCCAGGCCAATGGTCATCAGTACAATGGCCTCGGCGTTGTAACCACCTTTCAGCAACATCATGACAGTCAAAGCCAGAATAGCGACAAATATTCCGCCAGCCACCTGATAGGTGAAGTTTTTGATGCGAATCATCAGTGGCGGTTCGGAGGTTCGTTCACGAGTGACGTGGCTGGCAATCTTCCCGATCTCTGTGTCGGTGGCTGTAGCGGTTACCATTGCCTGAGCACGGCCGTGCGTTACGATACTGCTGGCGAAACATTGATTCAATCGTTCAGGAAGCGGTGCATCTTCTGCAACCTCTGCAAGTGCATTTTTGCTGACTGCCAGAGACTCGCCTGTAAGCAGGGATTCATCGAGAGCAAGATTGTGGCTGCTGAGCAGCCGGACATCGGCAGGGACTTTATCGCCAGACGAGAGCAAAACCAGATCACCGGGAACCACTTCTTCTACATCTATGGTCATTCCAAGTCCGTCGCGCACAACATGGGTTTCACCTTTTACCATATTTCTTAGTGCGGCGGCTGAGCGTTGAGCCGAGTATTCCTGAATGGTGCCAATCACGGCATTTAAGAAAAGAACCGCCAGAATAAAGATTGCGCCTGAATATTCACGCAGGAAAAATGAAACCACTGCAGCGATAAGCAGGATATAGATAAAAGGGCTCAGGAACTGGCGTAATAGAATCTGTATGGGGCCAGCCATAGGTGGTTCCGGCAGCCGGTTAGGACCGTATTCTTTTAACCTTTTTTCCGCTTCTACCTGGGTTAATCCGGTGTATTGCTCTGCATCAGAAGCAGATGATTCCATATGTTTGTTTAACGAATCGGACGCCATATCCATAACTTCCTTTCCCACAAAAACAGCTTGCTCCCTTTTGTAATAATAGAAGTTGTTTTCTTCGACCCGGCGTAAATCACAGTCTTGTTTTTAATAAGATAAATCGATTTTTGAGTACCGGGGATTGCTCGTTGTTGCATGTCTTATACTGATAAATAGAACCTCTGTTTATATTTAACCGGAGTATCTTTTTATGAACTCTGATACGGATAACAGGAGAAGACCGAGCAAGCTTTGGCTGGCGCGGCAGAACTTTAGTTTGCTGTTCGAGGCGTTGGGCTCTCTGGGCTACAAAATTATTGCGCCAGTTATCCGCAATGGCGCAATCTTGTTTGATTCAGTTACGTCCCCGGGCGAATTGGCATGCGGGGTTAGAGAGAGACAGGCTCCCGGCAAATATTCACTTGATTCAGATTCTTCGGGGCACTTTTTTAGCTGGAATACCGGCCTACAGGGATTGAAGCCATTGCTTTTTAAACCTGAGCAGACGTTGTGGTCCTGTCGTGCTGAAGATTCTGGATTGTCATTTCATCAAGCACCGTTAGGTGCTGAAAAAATCGCGGTTATTGGCGTTAGAGCATGTGACCTTGCGGCGCTGGCATTGCAGGATAAACACTTTCTGTTTGGTCCATACCAGGATGAGTTTTATAAAGCGCAGCGAGAGAAGTTATTACTAGTAGCGGTCAATTGTAGTGCTAGCGGCGAGCAATGTTTTTGTGTTTCTACAGGAACGGGGCCGGAAGCAAAATTTTATTATGACCTTGTTCTGGATGAACTGGATGACGGCTTTTTGTTAGAGCAGGGCAGTGATAAAGGGCTGGCGGTACTCGATGCGCTCTCGCTAGAGCCTGCATCAGCAGAGCGATGTGCAATGGCTAAAGTACAGGTCAATGCAGCTGCAAAAAATCAGAACAAACAGATGCCGGATGAACGGAAATTGCAGCAACTCACGGAGCTGCTGGCAGACAGGCACTGGGAATCTATCGCTGAGCGGTGTCTCTCCTGTGGTAACTGTACTCTGGTATGTCCGACTTGTTTCTGTAGTAAGCAGGAATCAAAGCGCCATCTTTTTCCGGACGCTGAAGGTGGTGTGATCTCGGAGCAGGTCCGTTTGTGGGATTCTTGTTTCAGCGTTGAGCATTCACATATCTTTGGCAAGAACTTCCGGCCAACCATTTCATCTCGTTACCGGCAGTGGGTGACTCATAAACTGGCGAACTGGCAAAGTCAGTATGGACGCTCAGGCTGTGTTGGATGTGGCCGTTGTATCACCTGGTGTCCAGCTGCTATTGATTTAGTAGAAGAGGTACAGGATCTGCTAAAACAACTTCCTGATAGCGAGCATGAGAAAGCTGGTGGTGGTAAGGAGCAACATTATGAGTGATATGGTTCCTGTTCCTGCGACGCTGATTGCTAAGACCGAAGAAGTCGCAGATATAGTCACACTGTCTCTGCGCCTTGAAGGCGTTACACATTTTCCGTTTCAGTTTGGTCAGTTCAATATGCTTTCGGTGCCCGGAGTAGGTGAAGTGGCTATCTCAATAATGGGCTGGAAGGACAACTGTTTGCTGCATACGGTGCGTTCGGTAGGTCGGGTCACTCAAATTCTGACCAGTATTAAACTGGGACAGCAAATTGGTGTCAGGGGGCCCTTTGGCAAAGGGTGGCCTCTGGACTCAGCTATCGGTAAGGATTTGATTTTTATCACTGCGGGTCTGGGATGCGCGCCAGCGGTCGCTGCGATCAGTTATGCGGTGGAGCACAGGCAAAACTACAAGGATATTGTGATTTTGCAGGGAGTGAAACATCATCAGGATCTGCTTTGGCAGGATCAATACCAAACTTGGCGTGACAGAGATAACTGTCAGGTATTACTAGCTGCCAGTGAAGAGCAAAGAGACAAGAAGAAACGACATTGGCGCTTTGGCGTGGTTACCGAATTTATCAAAGAAGCCGTGTTTGACCGTCAGCATTGCGTAGTAATGATGTGTGGTCCGGAAATTATGATGAAGGCTGCAATACGAGATCTGGCCGAAATTGGCGTGAGCGATGAATCACTCTATCTCAGTATGGAGCGTAATTTTCAGTGTGGTCAGGGGTTCTGCGGTCATTGTCAGATTGGCCCTTTTTATGTCTGTAAAGATGGTCCTGTATTCCACTTTCCTCAGATCAAACCCTGGTTTGGTAAGGAAGGTTTCTGATGTCAAAGCTAACGATTTCCATTCATAAATTTACCTCGTGTTCCGGCTGCCAGCTGGGGTTTGTCAATTTGGGTGAGGCGTTGCTGACACTGCTGGATTACATTGAAATTACTCATTTTGTTGAAGGTGGTATCTACTGCCCGGATTGCACCACCGATATTGCATTTGTCGAGGGCAGTATTACGACTAAAGAAGACATTGAACGTCTGAAGTTAGTCAGGGATAACAGCCAGATTCTGGTTACGATCGGGGCTTGTGCGACCTCCGGTGGTGTTCAGGCTTTGCGAAATCTGACCCAGGTTTATGGCGAAGTATCTGCGGTAAAGCAGCAGGTTTATGCTTCACCACAGTTTATCGAGGCGCTTGGGCGCTCCGAGCCAGTTGCTAAGTTCGTTAAGGTGGATTATGAAATCTGGGGATGTCCGGTTTCTGGGGAGCAGGTTTTAGGCTTTCTGTCGCAAATACTTACCTTTTTCCGGTATAACCGGGGCGGGAATATAGCTCCTGAAAAAGAGAAGCTATGCCTGGAATGTAAACGTCGCGGTAACGTCTGTGTTTTGATAACAAAACAGTCTCCATGTCTCGGCGCTGTAACCAGAACGGGGTGTGGCGCGATTTGTCCTTCCTACGGTAAAGCCTGCTATAGCTGCTACGGCCCGTCAGAGCAGCCAAACTGTCGTGGCCTTGCTAATCGGCTACAGGGAATCGGCCTGCTTGAAAAAGAGATCGTTGACCGATTTGCTCAGTTTCATAGCAATGGCAGCGAGTTTAATCAGGAGATTGAGTACTGGCTGAATCAGGGACAAGAGGGAGGTCAGCATGAGCAGAACTCTTAAGATTAAGGTGCCGTTTATCACTCGGCTAGAGGGAGAAGCATCGCTTGAGTTGAACGCGAAAGGTGACCAGATAGAAACCCTGTTGCTCAGAATTGTTGAGCCACCACGATTTTTTGAACAGCTGCTGGTGGGTAAGAGTTATCTGGATGCACCTGCTTTGAGCGCCAGAATATGCGGTATCTGCCCGATGGCGTACGAACTGACCTCTATTCTGGCATTTGAAAAACTGTTCGACGCAGATATCCCGCAACCTATCACTCAGCTACGTCGTGTAATGAACCTTGCCGAATGGATTCAGAGTCACTCTTTGCATATCCACTTTCTCGCCCTGCCTGATTTCCTTGGATTCGGAAATGGACTGGGGATGGGCAAAGCACATCCCGAAGTATTTACCCGCGGCGTTAGAATTCAGGGATTCGGCAATCAGATAATGTCCTTGCTTGGCGGCCGAAGCGTTCATCCGATTGGCCTGAGAGTCGGCGGTTTTGAAGCTTTACCTGACCAAAAGCAGTTGACTGAGTTAAGTCAAAAGGCAACGGAAACACGCCTGCTGGCAGAACAACTGGTCTGCTATTGTTCTGCGCTTAACCGCCCTGATTATACAGATAGCTTTAACTATGTGAGCCTGAAATCCAACCATGAGTACCCGATAAACAGTGGCTGGATAGCCTCGGCATCGGATATGAATATAGAGGCAGAAGAGTATCAGGACTACTTTAGCGAACATCAGGAACCTCACTCCACGGCGCTCTACTCCACGTTAAATGGTCAGGAGTATTTGGTGGGGCCACTGGCTCGCTTTAATAATAACTATCGCCATCTGGACAGTGTGACGCTGAATCTGGCAAAGCAGGCTGGTATAGAGGGCGAATGCCTGAACATGTTTGACAGCATTCTTATCCGCGCTTTGGAAATTCACTATGCCTGTTATGAAATAGAGCGGATATTGAGTGGGTTAGAACTGCCGGAGCAACCGTATGTTGAAGTGACGCCCAGAGCAGGTAGTTGCTGCTACGCAACTGAAGCGCCACGCGGACTTATCTATCATGGTTATCATCTGGATGAAGAAGGGCGAATCCAGTCGTGTACCATTATTCCACCAACCAGCCAGAATCAGGCCCGGATAGAAAAAGATCTTAAGTCCTCTGTCGAGCAGTTCGGATTAAATCATAGTGACCAGGAACTCACGACATTTTGTGAGCAGGTGATTCGCAATTACGATCCCTGCATTTCCTGTTCGACTCATTTCTTAAAATTAAAGGTAAACAGGAAGTAGAGGGCGGGTGAAAAACAGCTATCCCGGAAATTGCCTAAGCGCTATTTTTCAGGCAATTACCCGGGATCTAACGTTGCTGATTAACGATCAGCCTCCAAATCCATCACTAGTTCTGTCATCGCGATAACACTATCCGGGTTAAGTGAGATAGAGCTGATGCCCTGCTCAACCAGCCAGCGAGTAATATCCGGGAAGTCAGACGGTGCCTGTCCACAGATACCGACATACTTATCCGCCTTCTGACATGCTTCAATCGCCATTTTCAGCATACGGGTTACCGCTTCATGGCGTTCATCGTATTGGGTTAGTAAACCGGAATCCCGGTCTACCCCAAGTGTCAGTTGAGTCAGGTCGTTTGAACCGATAGAGAAACCATCGCAGTGTTCAAGGAAGCGTTCTGCCAGAATAACATTGGATGGAATTTCGCACATGGTATACAGCTTGAGTCCGTTTTCCCCCCTGATAACGCCGTGTTTGGCCATTAACTCCTGAACTGATAACAGGTCTTCCGGAGTTCGTACAAATGGCAGCATCACAGCTAGGTTTGTCAATCCCTGAACTTCGCGAACATACTTAACAGCTGCGCACTCAAGAGCAAAGCAGTCGGCGAAGCTGGAATCGAAGTAACGTCCGGTACCACGGAAGCCTATCATTGGGTTTTCTTCATCCGGTTCGTAGGCAGCACCGCCCAGTAATGAACGGTATTCGTTAGATTTGAAGTCACTGAAACGGATAATGACCTGTTTTGGATAGAAGGCAGCACAGATTGCGCCGATACCCTCAGCCAGTCGATCCACATAGTACTGAGTAGGAGAAGGATATCCGGATATTTTCTCAGATAACTTCTGCTTCAGCTCGCCTTCCTGAGCATCAAATTCTATCAAGGCTTGTGGGTGAGTGCCTATCATGTTGTTGATTATAAACTCAAGCCGAGCAAGGCCAATACCGTCATTTGGTAGTTGGGCAAATTCAAATGCCATATGCGGATCGGCCACATTCAGCATCATCTTAGTTTCAGGCCGCTTACTGAAATCAATCTGATGTTCTGTAACCTCAAATGGTAGCAATCCCGAATAGACGAATCCTGCATCACCTTCGGCGCAACAGACGGTAATTTCGTCACCAGATTTGATTTTTTCAGTCGCATCAGCGGTACCCACCACCGCAGGAATGCCAAGTTCTCGGGCGATTATTGCAGCATGGCAAACTCGTCCGCCTCGGTTGGTAACGATGGCAGACGCTTTTTTCATGATAGGCTCCCAGTCGGGATCGGTAATATCGGATACCAGTACGTCACCCGGTTGCAACTTATCCATTTCTGATTTGTTGGCAATAATAGTGGCTTTACCAGATGCGATTTTCTTACCGACACTTTTACCTTTAACAATAGGTTTAATGCCGTCTTTGTTATCAAGTTTAAAGTTTGCGATAACGTTTTTGGATTGTTGTGAGTGAACCGTTTCCGGGCGAGCCTGAAGAATAAACAACTGGCCTGTCTGACCGTCTTTGGCCCATTCAATATCCATTGGCATATCCCGGCCAGCTTTTTCTGAGTAGTGTTGCTCAATAAGCATACCTGTTCCGGCAAGCGCCAGTACATCGTCATCAGAGATAGAGAACTGTCCGCGATCCTGCTCATCAACAGGAATGTTCATGGTGGTGGTGTGTTTGATATCTTCGTTCTGATACACCATTTTTATCGTTTTTTCACCCAGATGGCGTTTAACGATAGGACGGAACTGTTCCCGCAGTAGTGGTTTAAACACAAAGAACTCATCCGGTGACACGGCACCCTGAACAATATTTTCGCCAAGGCCATATGCGGAATTGATCAATACCAGATCCCGGAAGCCAGATTCGGTATCCAGAGTGAACATCACCCCCGCAGCGCCTAAGTCTGAGCGAACCATCTTCTGCACGCCGACAGAAAGGGCGACCTGACGGTGTTCAAACCCCTGATCGATGCGGTAGCTAATAGCACGATCGGTAAACAGAGAAGCCAACACTTTTTTACTGTAAGAAAGCAGTTCATCGATGCCAGTAACATTCAGATAGGTTTCCTGCTGTCCGGCAAACGAAGCGTTAGGCAGATCTTCCGCTGTAGCACTGCTGCGCACGGCTACATCTGTATTTTCGCCATATTCCTTTTCAAGGACAGCGTAAGCATCGGCGATTTGTTTTTTCATCTCTGGAGTAAAGTCACCGTTAAGAATTAACTGACGTACACGTGCCGCAACACTTTGAAGGGCATCAAGGTCAGTTTTATCCAGATTATCTAACAGTGGGTAGATTTTATCTTCCAGCTGGTTGTAGCGAAGGTATTCCCGGTATGCATCAGCGGTTAAGGCAAATCCATTTGGTAGTTGAATTGGGCTGGATTCCAGCAGTGCAGAAAGCTCACCCAGAGAGGCATTTTTGCCGCCGACCAGAGGGACATCGTCGATAGTCAGCTGATTAAACCAGTATATATATTGGTAGTTATCCATAATCTCTTCCTTAAAGTGGATATCACTATTTTCTAAAGGATTATCGAGTACTTCCGGTAATCAACGTTGCTTGGTACATCTACTTTAATTGTAGATTTGGCAGGAGTTACAGGCAGGTTAAAGAGAGATTTTTTTAGGGTTTTATCAATAGAGAGAAATGTGAAAGCGTGCTGAATAAAAAGCTTCTTACCTGTGTAAGAAGCTCTATATGTCTAGGCGTTTATTTGATTAAACGAACAACCAATGACCCCGGAGCGCGAACCGACTCAATATTGTGGCTTAAGACGGTACCTGATTCCGGAGCAAGGTAACGGTGAATTTCATCGCCAAATCCATCATGTTGAATAGCCAGTAAGTCACCTTCGTTTACCACATCCAAAAGATTCACCTGAGGTAATACGAAACCACCAACTTCCGCACGAATACTGATGGTTTTATTTCCTTCTAAGCAACTTACCTGAGCCTCAGGGCTTTCATCGATAACGTTGTGGTGTTTTAGAATATTGAAGATACCAGCGACCGCTCTGTCAATAAGATCTTGCTGAGTGTAACGTCCCATACCTATCTCGACGGTAATACATGGAATGGCATTTTTGTTAAATACGGTTTCCAGAACGCCACTATCACCAGGATCATTTAAGATAACGTCTGGATTCATCAGGCGTGCCATTTGCAAACACTGTTCTATTCGGTAATCAGCGAATACATAGAGTGGGTATGTTGTGCCACTGGTTTGAGTGTGCAAATCAATGACAAAGTCTGCATTAGGCTTGAGAAGGTTACCCCAAAGTGAGTGCAGGTATCGGTCTGTTTCGTTCCCCGACGCTTTGCCCGGAAAGTAGCGATTCAGGTTGGATGGCGAAGTATCCGGATCGGCCGGGAAGAAGTCACGGCTGTGATGAAGCATTCCGGTAGGGTTGATCCCCGGAACAATGGTTACGGTTCCTGCAAGCTCTTTCCCAACCAGATCGCGAGCCACTTTTTGAGCTGTCAGAATGCCGTTGTACTCGTCTCCGTGAACGCCAGCGGTAACCAGTATTTTTTTACCTGGCTTTGTGCCCTTGAAAACCATCACAGGCAAATGGTCCCACTGCGAAATAGCGTTGGTTGCAATGCGAAACCATAGTTTGTGTTCCCCTGGAGCTAAATCATCCACGTCAAGAGATTGGATAGTGTTATAACCCTGAATTACATCATCAAGAACTTGTGTTGCCATAAACTGTTCACTCCAAAGCGTTGTATGAGTTGTAAGTACATCTGTCTGGTAAATAAGAAAAGGTGAGAATCTATCCCACCTTTTTTCAAATTATTAAGTTAGCTAGGCGAATCCCATCATATGAGCCGCAATAACAACAATGCTCGATAGAGTAACCAGCAATAGGATAAATCGCCAACAGAACTTCGCCCAGTCTCCCCAATCTATGCGACACACTCCAAGCGTTGCCATCAAGGATGCCGAAGTAGGTACGATTACGTTGGTAAAACCATCGCCCAGCTGGAATGCTAAAACTGCAACCTGACGGGTTACACCTGCAATATCGGCGAGTGGTGACAACAGAGGCATTGTCAAAGCTGCCTGACCTGAGCCAGAAGTCACAAAGAAGTTAAAGATTGACTGGAACGCATACATCAACCAGGCTGCCACAACATCTGGCACACCGCTGATAAATCCACCAGCACTGTTAAGAATGGTGTTCAGAACGCTGGCTTCATCTGTGGTGCCGCCACCAAGTATCAGCATTACGCCTTTGGCGCAGCCTACAAGCAGAGCAGGAGCCAGCATGACACTTGCACCTTCTTTGAATGCGTCAGCTGCATCATTTAGTGTCATGCCATTTAAGCGGAATATCGCACCCAGAATGGCAACAACAAAACCCATAGTAAAGAATTGAGAAGCGATTTCCGGAATATACCATGCGTGTGCAACAACACCCCAAACCACCCAGATGGTTGTGGCTAGAACGGTAAGAATTACGAGTGTGTCGCCAAGGTTCCAGCGAGAGTCGTGATTATCCAGCTCTTTTTGACGAAAGTGATCATCGGTTTTGTAGCTGTAGGAAAGTTTTGGATTTGCTTTGACACGTGCAGCATAAAGCATGGTAAATGCGATACCTATCAGGGTAAATCCAAGCCACAAAGCCATACGAACAGTCATACCAGACAGTACAGGTATACCAGCAATGCCCTGTGCGATAGCGACTGAGAACGGGTTCATCCAGGAAGTAGCAAAACCTATTTGAGTAGCAACATAAGTGACCATCACGGTTGTGATGCCATCATAACCAAGACGTACCATCAATGGAGCGATAATGATAGCAAAGGCAACCGCTTCTTCGCCCATACCAAATACGGCACCACCCAAAGAGAACAAGAAAAACAGAGCAGGAATAAATAAAGATTCGTTACCTTTGGTTTTATCAATCAAACGTAAGATGCCGTTATCGATGGTTCCTGTGCGCATTACCACACCAAATGCGCCACCGATAACCAACATAAACATGATAACGCCGATAGCGCTGCCCCATTTGGAGCCGGATACCAGGCCTTCGAAAGGGAAGTTCATCAAACCAATACCGCCACCAGAGGCGAAAAGCCCAACGCTGTTATAGACTAATTTGCCGTTTTCATCCGTTGCATACGAAAAAGAGTTGGGATCGATAACCGTACGTGTTTTCTCAGCGCCATCAACCATATAAGTGACTTGTTGACTATCGAAGTGTCCGGCCGGGACAAAGTAGGTAACTGCGGCGGCAAGGATACCAATAATAAAGATTAAAATTAGGGTATCAGGCATTTGCCAGGATTGTTTCTCTGTAGCCGAATTTATTGGCTGAGAGTCTGCGTATAACATAAAGTATTCCGGTTAAAAAAGTTAACTGGAATAAAATATCTTTAAAACAGCATAAAATGTCAAATATAACCGATATATTGATACTAATTATTTAGAATTAATCATGTGTTGGTATATTAATCGATCTTAACTAATCATCTGAGTGATAATTCACTGTGCGTTATCGACTGTGTTAACGTCTTCACTCTGACCTTCCGTTTCTTGTTGTGCTGCTTCTAATTCCATTTTTTCACGCTCTGCTTTCGAAATGTATTTCGGCTTGTTGCTTTTGTGTAACTTAGCATTTCGCTTCTTCTGTTTGTTTTTTAAGATCTGGTTGATTTTCTTTTTTCTGTTCATTGGAATCTACTCTGGGCGACAAGGGAAGGGAGGATACCAGCTTCTTTCCGTTTGGCAAACTCAGATCCGTTGCTATGGATATCTGTAAAACTATTGACACTATCGGGCAGACTTCCGGTAACAATCTTTCTCACCTCGAGAATATTGCAAAAAAAGCCAATAAAATCGAACAGCAATCTGACAACCTGATGTCCCTAGGTAAGAGCTTCGGCTAAGATTTGGCCGGGCTTCATCATTCGCCCGTCGATTACATATGATAACGTTTCCAAAATTACCTCATCCATGCCATTCCCTTTATAAATAATGCTCTACCACCATATATAAGTAGCAGTTATAGGCGTGTGTAACCGTTTACACTGGCATGTGTGCGCAAACATTACTTGTAGGGGTGTAACAAAGTATCTTTTTGCGTACAAGTGTGAGAGTGTTCGCATTAACTAGCATTTTTGCCAATTAATGGGTTAGGAAAGGGGTAATTTAGGTGACTAGGATCACATCCCTGTTGTTATGTTTCGGTGTTGCTGGTGTAAACGTTTCCAAATGAGATCTGATTCACGGAATGTTAAGCTGAGTTGTACGAGTATGCTGACCACTTAGTAAGTATTACTCTAATTATAAGGTAGAAACATTTATGTCCGATTCGGCAATCACCCTTAAAACCAAACTTTCATATGGCCTTGGGGCATTAGGTAAAGATTTTGCCTGTGCGCCTATTTATATTTTCCTTATGTTCTATTTCACGGATGTTGCCGGTTTACCAGCAGCATTCGTTGGTACCATCTTCCTTGCTGCTCGTATTATCGACGCAATTACTGACCCGATGATGGGCATGATTGTAGATAACACCCGCTCTAAATTTGGTAAATTCCGCCCGTGGATTGTTATCGGTACTATCCTGAACGCGGTTGTTCTTGTGGCACTTTTCAGTACCCATATGTTTGAGGGCACGGCGCTTTATGTTTACGCGGCTGCGGCATATATTCTGTGGGGTTTAACTTACACCATTATGGATATTCCATACTGGTCAATGATTCCTGCACTGTCTGACTCTCGTCAGGAGCGTGAGAAACTGGTTGTATGGCCTCGTCTATTCGCAAGCCTTGCATGGTTTGTTACTGGTACTTACGGCCTGCATATCGTAGGTGAGCTAGGCAATGGCGATCAAGGTCAGGGTTTCTTCAACGTTGCTATGCTAATTGCTGTTCTGTTCGTAATGAGTGCATTCCTTATCGCTCGTAACGTAAAAGAAAAAGCGGCTCCGGCTCCAACAACTGAAAAATTCAATATTAAAGATGTGCTTGCAATCATCGGTCAGAACGACCAGCTAAAAGCTCTGATTGGTACCGTTCTTTCTTTCCAGATTGCTAACATGCTGGTGGGTGGTTTCGCAATTTACTACTTCACTTACGCATTGGGTAACGCTGAACTGTTCCCTGTATACATGATGGTTGCGGGTGCGGCTGAAGTTGCTGGTGTATTCCTGTTCCCTCACATCGCAGGTCGCCTGCCTCGTAAGCACCTATGGATGATCGCTTGTGGCTTCCCAATTGTTTCTTGCCTGATCCTTGTATTCATGGGTATGGCGGCTCCGGGTAACGCACTACTAATCGGTCTTTCTGGTGCAGCAATCAAGTTTGGTGTGGGTATTGCGAATGCGCTTCAGACAGTAATGCTTGCAGACGTAGTTGACTACGGTGAGCACAAAACAGGTCGTCGTAGTGAGAGTGTTATCTTCTCTATTCAGACAATGCTGGTTAAATTTGCAGGTGCGGCTGGTGGTTTCATCACAGGTGTTGGTCTGTCGGCTATCGGTTATGTACCAAACGTTGAACAGTCAGAAAGCACTATCTTTGGCCTTCAGGTGATGATGCTGGTAATCCCAGCGGTAATGATGACCATCAGTGGCATTATCTATAAACGCTTCTACCGCCTACACGAAGGCTTCAAGAAAGAAGACGTTGCACAAGAAGAATCACTGGAAGCTGTTAAGGCTTAATAAAAATTGATGTTGTTCTGACTCCATAATTGCCTGTCGGTTATGGAGTCATTTTGTTTAGTAGAGCTGTTTTTGGTAGTAAAGATGAGAACATTCGAAGATATTATTCGTGCGAGAGACTGGGAAAACCATCAGGTAATTAGCGCAAACAAGCTGACTCCTCACTCGCCACTAAATGCATATGCAAATGAGAAAGAAGCACTGACGGATAAGGGCTCAAAACACAAGATGTCATTGAATGGTGAATGGAAGTTTTCACTGTTTAATAAACCGGAAGATGTGCCAGCAGAGGCTATCGAAAGCGCGTTTGACGATGGTAGCTGGGAGAGCATTAAGGTTCCGGCAAACTGGCAAATGCAAGGGTATGACAAGGCGATTTATACCAACATCAAATACCCGTTTGATGATAAGCCACCGTTTGTTCCTTCTGAAAATCCAACCGGCTGTTACCGCACGACATTTAAGTTAGGTCGTGGCTGGGAAGCACGCAGTACAAGAATCGTGTTTGACGGTGTTAACTCTGCGATGCACCTATGGTGTAACGGCCATTGGGTAGGGTATTCTCAGGACAGCCGCCTTCCCGCAGAGTTTGACCTGTCGCCATATCTTCAAAGTGGTGAAAACCAGTTAATGGTAATGGTGATGCGCTGGTCTGACGGCTCCTATCTTGAAGATCAGGATATGTGGTGGCTGAGTGGCATTTTCCGCGATGTGACTCTAATTAGTAAGCCGGATGTATGCCTTGAAGACATCACTATCGAAACTGATCTGGACAAAACCTACCGGGATGCAACATTAAAACTTCGTACTCGCCTGAGTACAAAAACCACTTCGCATAAAGTGGTTGTAAAGCTATTTGATTCAGAGAAGAAGGTGGTTGGCGATAAGTCGGGCTACCTTAGCCAATGCGGTGAAAAAGTTATTGATGAAAAAGGCACATGGGAAGACATCTGTTTCCATGAAATCGACGTAAAAGAGCCACAAAAGTGGAGTGCTGAATCGCCTAACCTGTATCACTGTGTGGTTTCTCTTCTGGATGAAGATGACAACCTTGTCGATTGCGAGTCATACAGAATCGGTTTCCGCAGTGTAGAAATTACCGATGGCCTGCTTAAAGTAAACGGTCAGGCTGTACTGATTCGTGGTGTTAACCGTCACGAGCATCACCCGGAAGACGGGCATGCAGTAAGCATTGAAAGCATGCGTGAAGACGTATTGTTGCTTAAACAAAACAACTTCAACGCTGTTCGAACAGCTCACTATCCAAACCATCCGGCATTTTACGAACTGTGTGATGAATATGGCCTCTATGTAGTTGATGAAGCGAATATCGAGACTCATGGCCAGTTCCCGATGAGCCGTTTGTCGAACGATTCACAATGGATGGATGCATACATGCAGCGCATGATTGGAATGGTTGAGCGCGATAAGAACCACGCCTCGATCATTATCTGGTCACTGGGTAACGAGTCAGGTATCGGCTTTAATCATCACGCTATGTACCAATGGACGAAACAGCGCGACCCTAGCCGTCCGGTACAATATGAAGGTGGCGGTTCCGATACCGCAGCGACAGATATTATTTGTCCTATGTATGCTCGTGTCGATCAGGATCAGCCATTTGAAGCTGTGCCTAAATGGGCAATTAAAGGCTGGATCACTCGCCCGGGAGAAAACCGTCCTCTTATTCTGTGTGAATATTCCCATGCAATGGGCAACAGCTCTGGCAGTTTCAATAAGTACTGGGATACATTTCGTCAATATCCAAGGCTACAAGGTGGCTTTATTTGGGATTGGGTTGATCAGGGCTTAAGCAAAACTGATGAAGAAGGTAACCATTATTGGGGTTACGGTGGCGATTTCGGTGATGAAATTAACGACCGCCAGTTCTGTATTAATGGCTTGTTATTCCCGGACCGCACACCGCACCCATCACTGTTTGAGGTGAAAAAAGCGCAGCAGTTCTATCAGTTCGAGCTGGCAACAGAAGAAGCGCTGGCGATTAAGGTAACCAGTGAACATCTATTCACAACCAGCGATTATGAAACTCTGAAGTGGCAGGTGTGTGAAGAGGGTGAAGTGTTGCTTGATGGTGAACTTGAACTCGATATTGCCCCTCAAACGACATCGTTGCTTAAGCTGGCAGACAATATGCCAGAAGTGAGCAACGGCAAAGAGGCTTACCTGAATATCGAAATTGTATTGAACCGCGACGTTGCATGGGCAGCAAAAGGCCATGTAACTACAGAAGAACAGTTATCTCTTGCTGGTTCACTGTCTCTTAATGATGTGACGGAAAAGCAGCCCGAAGAAAAACCAGTGGTAGAAGAAAGCGAGCAATACATCCATGTTTCAATGGCTGATAGCAAGCTTACCTTTGATAAAGCTAGTGGTTCGGTATCTGAGTGGACGAATCAGGGTGAAGCCGTTCTGCTAAGACCAATGCGCGATAATTTTTATCGAGCACCGTTGGACAACGACATCGGTACCAGTGAAGCAGATTTTGTTGATCCAAACTCTTGGATTAGTAAGTGGGGCAGAGCAGGCCTTGATGTGCTAATGCGAGAGTGCCAGTCTGTTGAAGTAGAAGAGACGAGTCATAGCGTCGTTATTAAGGCTCAACACCACCATATTGCGAACGGAGAGGTGGTACTAATCTCTAACCGTTGTTACCAGATTACAGGTGACGGTAAAGTGAGCATTAATGTTTCTGTTGATGTCGCTGAAGGTCTGCCTTCATTACCGCGAGTAGGTACAGAGTTTGCGCTTCCGGTTCCTGCTTCAGAAGTTCAATGGTACGGAAGAGGTCCTCACGAGAACTACCCAGATCGCAAAACATCCGCTCATGTGAATGAGTATTCGTTGCCATATGAGGAGATGCACACTAACTACATCTTCCCGACAGATAATGGCCTGCGCTGTGATGTGAAGCGCGTTCAGATTGGTCGTGTTCTGGTAGAAGGTAACTTTAACTTCTCTGTAAGTCGCTATAGTCAGTCTAATCTTACTGAAGCAAAACACACCAATGAGCTGCGAGCGGACAATTGCCTGTATGTTCGCCTTGATGGTTTCTCTATGGGGATAGGTGGTGATGACTCATGGAGTCCGAGTGTGCATAGCGAGTTTCTTCTTGAAGCCTCACGTTATGAGTACGCTTATAGTGTTTCGATTACTGACAAATAAACTCTTACCCAATTTGCTCCGTGTTATTTGAGTAGATCACGCGGAGCTAAAAAATAAGTGAAAACAATATGGAACAAAAAGTACTTACCCTGAAAGGGACTGATACTGAAGTTGTGTTGAAAATCGCGGACTGTACTGAAATTCTTTACTGGGGAGAGGCTTTTGAAAGTCACTCAGAGAACGAAGAACAAACCCTTTCCAGAGCGATTCCTTATGGCCGTCTGGATACTGATATCCCTATGACGCTAAGCCCTGAGCTGGGTCGGGGTCTGTTTAGCAGCCCGGCACTGGAAGGGCACAGAAATGGTCAGCACTGGGCTCCGGTTTTTGTTAATCAGTCAGTAGAGCAGGAAGGTGACCTTCTGACGATTGAAGCGACGGACGCACAAGCGGGTCTGAAGCTGATAAGTGAGCTTAGTCTGGATAAAAATGATGTCGTTAAGGTTCGTCATACCCTGAAAAATGAAATGTCCGGCCCTTACTCTGTGAATCGTCTGGCAAGTACACTTCCCCTGCCAGAGCGGGCAAAAGAACTCCTGACTTATTATGGTCGCTGGGTGAATGAGTTTCAGCAGACGCGTACACTGTTAACTCAGGGCGGTTATCAGCAGGAAAACCGTCGTGGCCGTACTTCACATGAGCACTATCCAGCATTCATTGCTGGCACAAAAGGCTTCGATGAACTGCATGGTGAGAGCTGGGGCTTCCATCTGGCGTGGAGTGGAAACCATCGCATGCGTGTAGATGTAAAAGCGGATGGTCGTAGGTTTATGCAGGCAGAAGCACTATACCTTCCAGGCGAAATTGTTCTGGAGCAAGGTGAGAGCATCTCAACGCCTTGGCTGTATGCGACATACAGTGAAAACGGTCTGAACCAGATGAGTCATCACTTCCATCAACATGTGAGAGACAGCATCCTGGGTGACAGAATGGCTGATAAGCCAAGACCGGTTCACCTGAATACCTGGGAGGGCATCTACTTCGAGCACGATCCTGCCTACATTATGGATATGGCAACTCAGTCGGCCGAAATGGGTGTAGAGCGCTTTATTATCGACGATGGTTGGTTCCGAAACCGAAATGGTGATAAAGCAGCTTTAGGGGATTGGTATCTTGATGAAGGCAAATACCCAGAAGGTCTGGACAAGATCGTTGAGCATGTAAATGATTCTGGAATGGAGTTTGGTCTTTGGTTTGAACCAGAGATGATCAACAAAGACTCTGACCTGTATCGCGCTCATCCGGAATGGCTGTTAGCCGTGGATGGTTATGAGCAGCCAACTGGTCGCAACCAGTACGCGATTAACCTTCAAATAGATGAAGCTTTTGATTATTTGTTTGAGCGTCTGGATCATTTCCTTAGTGCCTACAATATTGCTTACATCAAATGGGATATGAACCGTGAGATAGTGCAGCCGGGTCACAACGGTTTTGCATCCGGGCACCGCCAAATCGAAAGGTACTACGAGTTGGTGGATAAGCTAATGGCTAAGCACCCGCAAGTAGAAATCGAGTCTTGCGCTGCTGGTGGCGGTCGAATCGATTACGAAGTGTTGAAGCGTACCATGAGATTCTGGGCATCGGACAACAACGATGCGTTAGAGCGTCAACAAATCCAGCGTGGTATGAGTTACTTTTTCCCGCCAGAAGTCATGGGCTGTCATATCGGTGCTAGACACTGTCACAGTACACGCCGTACTCACGACATCAATTTCCGTGGCCTGACGGCGCTGTTCGGACATATGGGTATCGAGCTTGACCCGGTAAAAGAGTCTGAACATGAGAAAGGGGGCTTCGTTAAGTACATTGAACTGCATAAACAACTGCGCCCATTATTACATAGTGGAAAAGGTGTAAGGTTTGAAACCGATGATGAAGCTCATCTGGCCTACGGTGTGATTGGTACTGATCAGCAAGAGGCTGTCATTATGATTGCTCAGCTTGCGATGCCAACTAACTCTCTAAGTAGTACATTGCGGATACCTGGGTTATTAGCTGGTGCTCATTACAAGATTACACTGTTGGATAGTCCGGAAAACTTTAACGATATTGTTAACAGGCAGCCATTATGGACGGAACAACCAGTGATATGCTCTGGTGACTGGTTAGCTAAGGCTGGGATAGCGGTTCCGGTTCTGGATCCTGAAACCGCAGTGTTGATCAAGCTGGAAAAAATAAGCTAAGTAATAGTTCTCAACAAAGCAGTTTCTCAAATCATAAAATGTAACAGGTCGGGCATTGGTTCCGGCCTGTTTTTTTATTGGATTTGCTTATTCTGTGCTATCTTTACCGCCACCGTAAGAAGCGCTTAACATGAATATCGTGGAGTATTAGATGTTGTTAGAGCAAGCACTAGAAGTAATTGAATATACCGATTCAGACCACTACGCAGAGGCTATCGATGTATTTAATAGGAATCATCTTGTTAATGGAAACATGCTTCCTTTTCTGGACGTGATTTTTGATATTGCACCAGTTCAACTGTGTCAGCAGCTAAAAAGCGTTGGTTTTAACGGCGAAGTTGCTATTTCGAAAGCGACTAGTGGTAGTTACGTTGTATATAACGCTCAACAGATTACCGAGCAAGAAGCCGTTGATAAGGTTAGTCTGTAATCCAGCAGGCTATCAACTCATCTATGCGTTCCTGGTGGTGGGATTCAACGCCCGCCACTCTCGAATAAACCGGATTATCCCTGTCATTCTTTAGCGGATGATGCCAGCCTTGGGTATGTTCCACAAAGTGGCGTGCAAAGGTATCTGAAATCTCTAAACATCCAGCCAGAACCGTATCAACATAGCTCATTACAATTGGAGAGTTAGTGCAAGGAGCATTGGCCTCTTCAACGATATAAATCCATACCGGCCCTTGTGGTTCATACCTATCTAGACATTCAATTTGCTCTGAACGCAACTCAACTCTATGGTAACCCGCCTCACGAATATCAAACTCTTTAAGCGCCATATCATCCACTTCAAGCAGCACTCCGTTAACTTCGCCATCACCACGAACCACCGCTACAGGCGAAGCCTTATAAGTGTCATCGATTTTGCTCCAGCTCCTTATCATACCGTGAACAACGGCAGGAACGGATCGACCAGTATGTCCTGTCAGAGTGCGAGAGGCTTCATTCATTAAGCTGCCATAACCAAATATGTACATAACAATCCTATAGAGCTGATTACGCATTTTGAGCGCTAATTAGTCAATAGTGCCATTTATTTTAAGAACTGCAATGGTGGATAGAGGTATGTTAAGAGGAGTTTGACAATAAGGGTTTGATAACAATAGGTAAATATTTACATATTTATAACAATAGTTGATGATTTTGAGTGTTTTATTGGTGCTAAAAATAGAAAGGGCGCTTAACGCGCCCATTTCCTATCTGCTATCTAGTTCCTTGGCTTAGATAACTGAAATCGCTGCAAGAAGGGAAACGATAGCTAAACCAACGATTCTGAACGCTAGTGGCGCTTCGCTAAATTCTTTTACGTCTTTTCTGCTCCAGTTGTAAAGTGCAGATTTTACTTCTTTGCGTGTTGCCATATGACTCTCCCCATGTAATCTCAATGTCTAGTGGAAACATATACATGGTATATACAATGTAATTTGAAAGCAATACATTTATTGAAATAAAAGTGAAATATAAGTGAAATATTAATGCTAGGGTAAATTCATGGAGGAAAGATCACATTTCACTCCATGAATTTATCTATATCCAATTGAAAACTGCTTAAAATTTGGTCAGTTAATGATGGGAGTCGGCTGGGTTAACAGAGAAATTAGATTCTCGATAAACGTCTGCAAACGTCTTTTGCTTCTGTTTTTTACGAGCAGATTTGCTGTAATGGGGTTGATGACCCTGGATCGCTTGTTCGTGAGCTCTGGCCGATTGTATAAATTCTGGGTCAGACAGGGCCTGCTTACGTAACTTGTTTATCTGCTCAAGTCTTTCAGTCAGCGATAACATATGTACCTCCTTTCTGCTTACCAATTAATACTGGCTATGTATACAGTATGGATCTGATGTTATGTTCTGTCAATAAATTACTGTTCATGCATACAGTAAGTTAGAATTTATTAACAATCCTAAATAAATCGGCGTCTCATTTATTAAGCAGTGTTACTTATGCGCAAAAGGTTGGGTGAAACTATATTTAAGATGAGCAAACGATGGATGGGAGCAGACTATGGAATTGCGTAATAAGCGTGGTGAAACGGCTCAACTTGCAGACAACCTGACTTTGAAAGAAGTCGTGGACATGGGTTTTTCAGTGGATATCTGTGATAAAGCGTTTGATCCGGAAGAGCACTGGCAAGCAGAAGGCAAAGAAAACAAGGTTAAAGGAGAGTTTCCTGAAAACTAGTAACGACAACAAAGCCAGCATATCGCTGGCTTTTGACTAGTGGTGAAATTGAAACGAGGTGAAGAAGTTCGATCAGAAAGCGTTAATCACTCGTTTCAAGACCTGTCATCATCAACAAATCTGCCGCAATGGCACCAGTAGAAATAGATAATCCAGCTAATATTACAACCACTGCATACTTGCATGCGAACAGTGATACAGCAATAGCATTTACTATGTTGTCCATACGTTTTACCCTCAATAATGTGTATGAGGGCATTTTATTGAATAAATAGCAGCTATTTTTTGATGTAAATTCGTATATTACGAATATTATTTTAGAAAATTACGAAAAAGTAGCACGTGATGTATTTTTACAATTGATTACACATTATTTTAATTTATATTGTTCGGTATAAAAAGGTAATAAGTCTAAAGTGGATATTTATCGTACTTTTAGTGATATTTATATTAACAGTCTGATATTGAAAGGAAATCAATTATCAATAGCGGCTAAATTATAAGTCTGAGGCCGTAATTCAATATTTGAATATCTAATGAAGCATTAAATATAGGCTAGACTTAATTACTGGCTCGTAGGAAATCTGGCAGTTTCAATGGAATGAAATTCACTTCTTTAAAGGTTCAGTTGGTATTAGCCATAGCTTTTGCATCAACATTGCTTTTTGCAATGGTGGGGCTTTATTCCCTCGGCAATAGCCTCCTTATTAAACGAACGCCAATCCTTGAAGCAACCGAGAAAATCAAAATTCACACTACGACCGCTCACCTTTGGTTTGAAGAGATCTTATCTGGTGATAATAATGTAGATATTAAAGCGGTGTGGGGGCACCTTGACAACGCTGATTGGTACATTGATGCCTTGCTAGATGGTGGAACAAATACTCAAGGGACATACTTTCCAGTCTACAATCAAATGCTGCGTGATCGGGTATTGTCAATAAAAGCCAAGAGTGCAGATTTCAGTAAAATAGAAAAAGTTAGGTATCAGAATGCCGATATGCCTTCAACTGATATTATTCTTGACGAGCAATCGGATAAAATATTTTTGGACTTAATTAAAGAAATAAATGAATTATCAAATGTAGTAAAAAATGATTACTACAAAAATACAATTAAATATCAATCCATTAGCTACCTGATTATAGGAATTGCGATCGCGGGAAGTATATTGTTGTTGTATGTTCTTTATATAAAACAGACAGCCTACCTGAGGTTATTCCGATCATTAAAATCGGCTAAAGAAGCGATAGAGCAAAAGAATGAAGACCTGCACAAACAGGCGCATTTTGATGCATTGACTGGATTACCAAATAGAGTGTTGCTTATCGATCGCTTAGAGCGAACTATTCAGCGAGCAAAACGATCATCCAACGCTTTTGCTGTTATTTTTATCGATCTGGACCATTTCAAAGAGGTCAATGATACCTTTGGTCATCATGCAGGTGATCTGTTGTTGCAGATGGTATCAAAAAGAATTCAGAGCACGATTCGTAGCGCAGACACAGCGGCGCGTATTAGTGGAGATGAGTTTATTGTTATTCTCGATGGTTTGCAGGACGCTGACGTTGCGATGCAGGCTTCCAGTAAAGTCGCAGGGCAATTAGTCCGTACGATTTCAAATGCCTACCGAATAGAAGAAAATACCGCATTGATTTCTGCCAGTATTGGTGTGGCAATATATCCAGAGGATTCAAAGTCAGCAGATGAGCTGATCAAGTGTTCAGATAATGCCATGTATTACGCTAAGTCATTGGGCAAGAATAATTTTCAGTTCTATTCAGGCGAGCTAAATCTTCGCTCGATTCGACATTCGGGAATTGAGAACGAGCTGAGAAGCGCAATTTTGAATGATGACTTTGTTGTACATTACCAACCAAGATGGTCATTCGATACATCAGAGCTTGTGGGTGTAGAGGCACTAGTAAGATGGAAGCACCCAGAGAGAGGTGTTATTCAGCCAGACGAGTTTCTTCCATTTGCAGAAACGGGTGGTGTGATCGATAAGATCGATTTAGCCGTAACCAACAAAGTCATTCAACAACTGGTTAAGTGGAAAGCAATCAGTTTCGAAGTTGGTTTCGTATCGATAAACCTTTCTAAATCGAGTTTTAAGCAGAAGTCTTTTATCTCTGACTTATGTAAGTTAATCAGTGAATCCGACATTGATCCTAGCCGGTTGGAAATTGAGGTGAAGGAACAGATTCTCGAGGATGACAAGTATATTCGGCATGTGTTTAGTCGTTTGAAAAGCTTAGGTGTTCGACTATCTCTGGATGATTATGGAACGGATACGGTTTCTATTAACAGTCTGAAGGACTACCAGTTTAATACGCTGAAAATAGATAGAAGCTATATTCACGAACAGGCAAAAAACCCAACTCTGGCTATTGTTCTGCAGAACATAATTAAGATGGCGGCGGATCTAGGTATTGAGGTTGTCGCGGAAGGAGTTGAAACGGAAGAACAGAAGAAACAGATGCAGGCATTTGGCTGTCGCTCTGGTCAAGGCTATGTCCTGACCAGACCTATGGACGCTGATTCTCTTGAATCGACCTTTTCTAAGCCGAAAAATAATGTGGTTCACCTTAGGCGGCGTTAAACAACTCGAGTAATCACAGGCGAACAAAAACACAAAATGCTACGAGTAGATTAAATTTTTATTATTGCATATACAAAATCACTCAATGATATATCATATGTATATACTTCAATTAAACTACTCGAAACTCAATGAACATAACAAATATTGATGGCAGTACCGTTGGTACCTTTGATGGTAAGGTTATAAAAAGTGTGGATGGTCATCAGTTATTTAAAATAAAGGACAACCATATCTACACAACAGAGTTCCCATCCAGACTGGTAGGAGAACTCGAGCAGGACGTTGCTTTAGATTTATGGGGCAACTATATGTTTAGCGTTTCCGATAAACCAGCTGGTTAGTCTAAAGAATAGTGACTTAGAAACATTGCTGCGCTTTCGTTCGCAAGCTTTGTCAGATCGCTCTCGCCAACACTACATTGCGTTCCCAAAAGAAGAGGCCAGAAACAGCTCCCTTTAAGAAGGTTGTGTAATTGGCTATTTGCAAATTCGAAGTCCATCTCCTTTAGCCTTCCGTCACTTACTGCGGCCTCTAGCCACTTATACAAAGCTGTTTCCCTCGCGGAGTACTTGACCATTTCTTTTTTTAGCGCTTCAGGGTTGTAGAAAAAATGCCCAAAAGCAACTCGGGACAACTCTATGTTTTCACGAGAAGAGATAATATTAGCTTCAGCCAACAGGATATCACTCAACTGAGCCTGGAGGGGGATATCTGAGTTATAGATTATGTCGATATCGATTGTCGCCTTTTGCCATAGCTCACTCAATATGTGCATTACCAGAACTTCTTTTGTTTCGAAGTGGTTGTAGACCGTTCTTTTCGAAACCTGTGCCATCTCAGATAGCTTATCCATGCTGGTTCCCTGAACGCCATATTCAGTAAATGCTTGTTTTGCTGCGCTTATTATCGCTTCTCGCTTAAGTTCACTTCTGGTCTTCTTAGACATTTCAATACCGCTATAACTTGTCGTTATTTTCATTTTACACTGAGGGGTTTACTTTTCAAATTTTAAATGTAAACTATTTAGTGTACTTTGAGTAAGAGTAAACGAATGAAAAAGTTAATCCTGTTAGGAGCATTTATTATGTCAGCTGCCATTGTTACTTCATGTGCTACGGATAAAGGTGCAGAACAAGCAAAAGGAAAATTTGTAAATACCGAGATCCGCTATGAGCCTTCAATGGGAAATATGTGGGACATCGCAAAGCAATATTTTGTCGTTAAGCGTGAAGCAGCGCAGCCGAATGGTGAGATCCCAGTCTATAAACTATCCAAAGAAGTTCTGGAGAGCCATTCTGAAGATGCGATCTACAGGCTCGGGCATTCGACTATTTTGATGAGACTTGGCGGCGAGTATGTTATGACTGACCCTGTGTTCAGTGACAGGGCGTCCCCGGTGCAATGGGCAGGGCCGAAACGCTTTCATCAGCCACCAATTTCGATTGATGAACTACCGGACATTAAAGTCGTTGTTATTAGCCATGACCACTACGATCACCTTGATAAAGCGGCCATTAAAAAGCTGGCAAATAAAGTAGAGCACTTCGTGACTCCTTTGAAAGTGGGTGACTATCTGATTGAGTGGGGAGTCGATAGCGACAAAGTAACCCAGCTCGACTGGTGGCAGGAAAAGCAGATCGATGACTTAAAACTGGTTGCCACACCTGCTCAGCATTTTTCTGGCAGAGGGCTGTTTAATCGTGATGAAACACTGTGGGCTAGTTGGGTAATTCAAAATGAGAACACCAACTTATTCTTTAGTGGTGATGGCGGTTACTTTGAAGGATTTAAGGAGATCGGTGAAAGATTTGGGCCATTCGATCTCACTATGGTGGAGTCCGGTGCATACAATGAACTATGGGCTGACATCCATATGCTTCCGGAACAAAGTGTTCAGGCACATATCGATCTAAAGGGTAAAGCTATGTTGCCTATTCACAATGGTACTTTCGACTTATCTATGCACGAATGGTACGACCCGTTTGAGGTTATTTCCGAAATTGCTTTGGAGCGAAATGTTCACCTTGTGACACCTAAGTTTGGTGAGTTGGTTTCGATAAAAGAGCCACAGGCAAGCTACGCCTGGTGGAGAGATGTTGAAGCTGAACTAAGTATGAAAGATCTGGTATTAGAAAAATAGCGGCAACTTAAGTCTACAAACACTGCTTTCGGCTACTGAAGTCTCAGTAGCCGTTTTTTATTCTGGCTTAAAGATCTGATCGTTCATGATGCCTACAATGGTTCGGTATACCAGCCAAATCAGCAGCAGCGTCACCAAAGCAAGTAAGATAATAGATAGTGATTGATAAAACAAATTAGGAAAGAAGCCTTTCATTTTCGCCGTTGCAGCGGTGAGTGCTGCTACCGGGAACGAATAGGCCCAGGACGAGATAAAAAAGGGCACTTTAATAAATCGGATAATGTTAGAAAACAGCACCATACTCATAAATAAAGCCGAGTAATAAAGCACCCTGGCAAATACATCCACTTCGCCAATAAGGTTTGTATAGGAAATAAATCCAACAGACGGTGGTGCCAAAAGAATAAACAGCATAGGTGTCATTCTTTCAGGTAAGGGCTCATGGAAAAACAGCCGATACATCACGATAGTCAGCAGCACGATCCAGAAAACAATCCCGATACTAAAGAAGAACCAGCTCACTTCGATGTAACCAAGGTGGCTGCCACCTAACGGAACAATGATGTTACCAACTACAGGAATAAACCAGCTAGGGTTGGCGTGAGCCAGATTATAGTGAGTATGATGTATCCAACTGCTGATTACATACACCGTCATACAGAGTTGAAGCGTCACGCCTATCAGCCATAACGTGTGGCTTAAAGCCAGGCTGGATTGCCAAACCGCAGAAAGCAAAAGAAAACTGATAGAGAATGCGGGGAAGAAGTTCAGTTTTACCGGGTGTTGTGTTTCTTTGATGACTGCTTGCGGATGCCGGATAATTTTAAAAGCATACACTGCGGTGATCGCAATCATAGCTAATGTCGCGATAGAACCAAACCACTGATAGGCATCCGGAGCAAAGTCTTGAGCACCTGCTTTCCAGGCCAATGTTAACCCACTCAAACCCATTACAATTGCAAAAAACGAAATAGGTAAGTAAACCAGTTTTGGCTGTTCAGTTTCACCCTCAGGACCCAAAAAACTCATAATTCCTCTCTAACAAAATATATATTAGTTATTTCTAAATAATAAGCCAGCTTGATATTTTAGTAAATGCTAAATTAATACATTGCTTAACTGAGACAGGTAACGTCTGTCACAGATGATAATAGTAGAACAGGTAGCTAATAATCAGCGTTACAACAAGAATTACCAGAGCAAGTAGATTCGATGCAAAGGTGACTGGCGGAAATGTACTGCCTTCCTGGATGCCAGTGAACATCGCTTTTACCAATGGTTTTGACTTCAGTTTGTAGACAAGGATGGCGAGAACATGCAGTACCGAGAATGCGATTAGTACTTTAAACAGATTCTCATGCACCAAAACGAAGACATCGAATAACTCTTCAGTTAGCCAGAGTTCCGAGTTCGGTAATGGGTCAAGCATGCCGGCCAAAGCTAATCCAGTAAAGCATTGTGCTAGCAAAAGAGCAACCAAGGCCAGAACCATAAGAGCGCCAGCTGGATTATGCCCCGGAGCCTCTGGGTAGTTTCCTTTCAGATACTGAATAACAACGCGTGGTGACTTTAAGAACTGAGAGAATCGGCTGGTCTCACTGCCAACAAATCCCCAGGTGATACGCCATAATAATAGGGAGAATAACAGTAGCCCTGCTATAACATGAGGCCCTTCTTCGGTAATCCCTGACACGATCAGTCCGATAAAAAGTACCAATTGTACCCAGTGGTATAAACGAGTAGGCAGGTCCCATACTTTCATAGCGATTTCCAATAGCTGACGTTACGTAAATTTTTGTAAACAATATCTTAATTGTGACTACATAATTTACATTACCATAAACTTTGTGTAACTATATTTATGATGTGAGCAAATAACAATCAGTCAGTTAATGGCATCATGGAGGAAGACATTGTGAAAAAACTACTAGTAAGCCTGTTAATTCCCTTTTCAATGACCAGCTTCGCTGCCGATTTTACGAAGGAGATCGAAGCGAGACAAGATGGATTTCAAATAGTTAAAGACAACGTTGAAATGGCTGGTGAGATGTTTGAAAGTGGAGCGATAGACTGGGCTTTACTTGCAACATATGGAAAGAATCTTTCAAACGCCTCAGGTTCGTTAAAAAACTTTTTTCCGGAAGGTAGTCAGGAAGGCAGTAACGCAAAATCTGCGGTTTGGAAAAGTAACGATAAGTTTATGATGGGCCTGGATAAACTAAATACAAGCTTTGAGCAGTTTTACGCAGCAGCTCAGAATCAGGACAAAGGCGCTGCTATGGCAGCATTTGATGAAGCTACTGGCACATGTAAAGCATGCCATCGTAAATTCCGAGTGAAAAAATAGACTGCTCTATATTCTCAAACAATATCAGTTATATAAAACGCCTCTAACCTTGATGTGGTTAAGAGGCGTTTTTTAATTTGGTATATGTTACATTCAAACAAAGTCAATAAATTAGCAGGAAGCGTATGACTGAGCCAAACAACAAAACAAGTACTATTCTGGATTGTATTCGTACCGTAGGTAGAGGAGAAAGAGGCAGAAAGCCACTAACATTCGACCAGGCATATCAGGTTATGGATGAATACCTGGATGGGGCTATAGGCGACGATCAGATGGCTATGCTGATGATGCTTATTCGTGTACAAAACGAAACCCACGATGAGATCGCTGGATTTGTAAAAGCTTTTCAGAACCGAGTGCCACAGATTGGAGCCGATATAGATTGGCCTTGTTATGCGGGTAAACGCCAGAGTGCAGGCCAGCCATGGCACCTGATTTCAGCGCGGCTACTGGCCGATAATGGCTATAAGGTTCTTTTGCATGGTTATTATGATAAGCAAAGTGGCCGGGATCATGCAGAAAACTATCTGGAAGAGCTCTCTATTCCCATTGCTAAAGATGCAACCGAAGCCAAAGCACTGTTAGATTCGGGGAATATTGCTTACTTACCTTTATCAAACTTTGCGCCTCAGGCGGTTACTATGCTCGGTTGGAAGAATAGGTATGGTTTAAGAACACCGATTAATACTGTTGTTCGAGCGCTTAATCCCGGAGATGCTAAGTATGGTTTACGTGGTAGCTTTCACCCTGGCTTTCAACAGTTACATGCAGAAGTGGAGCAGAGTGTCGGAAAAACCAGTCATGCCGTGATTTCTTTTAAAGGTGCGTCAGGAGAATCTGAGTACAATCCAAAAGTCAGTCAGACTGTATGGCGAAGTGATAGTGAAGGCGTCACTTCTCACTACTGGGCAGAGATGATGCTGTCTGATATCCCGCTACCAAAAAATACGCCAATGAAGACTAAACCGGAAGATAAGGTTTTGATGGCGAATACTGTTGTATCGACAACCGCGGCTGTGTTGTATACAGAAACAAACAACAGAGACAAAGCGTTTGAAAAAGCCTTCAAGTTTTGGAAAGCTTGGGTAGCTTGATACTCACTCCTAAATAATCAATGTATCAATATATCAATGTTGTCATTTGACAACATTGAACATTTAAATATGAACCATTTTGCTCATTTCGTTCCATAAATGCTCACATTTCAACATAAAATTTAAAGCGTTCTACCGCCTGGTGATGTTTGCTTATCTTTATTAATTTGCTGTTAAGTAGTTGTTGTTGCTGAATAACAAATAGCATACAGAACTTTACGAATCTGAAACCTTGCTTGTGCCAACTTGTAAGAAATCAAACTCTCAACAAGAAAGATAAATAATTTGTTGCATAAATATACTGCCCATGTTGTATTTGCCAAATAAATAACACAAATCAGATTGTCAATATTGATTTGTGTAATAAAAAATCCAGAAAAGCTCAACATCGATAAATAATTGGTTGGTAGGTAATAAATATGACAGAGCAGCGTTCTTTATCCATACGGGTAAAGCTATTCTTACTGTTGACAATAAGCGCCGTATTAGTCGGTGGTGTCGTAGCAAGTTTGAGCTTTACAAAAATTAATCAAATCTCTGAAGAAAGTAGTCTTTCTAAACTTGTGGACAGCAACAGGGAGATAACGTCTTCTGTTAATGCTTATGCAAACTCGATAAAAACATCTCTAAACTTTTCAGTAAAAGTTTACGATGAAAGTAAGTCTTATGCTGAACAGGGAGAGTTTTTTAAATCTTTGAACTCCAGTACCAACTCGATAGTGTCTTACGCTGGTCTGGTTGGTATAGGAATAGCGAATATAACCGGTGAGTTGATTCCACTGGACAAACTGGATATCACAAAAAGGGAGTGGTATCAGTGTGTTATGAATACACGAAGCTTCTGTATCACGACACCGTATAAATCTATAAATGGCAACATGGTTATTGCATGGGCGCATCCTATCGAACGTAATGGTCAGATCATTGGCATGTTGAACGTAAACAAAGAAATGAATGACCTTTCTGAGTTAGTAATCGGTACTATTCATGACTCTGCATACCATACATCGGCTTTCCGAAAAGATGGATTCATTATCGGCAGTAGTACCAAAGAAGATGTGGGTCAAAACCTCTTTGAGTTAACGGGTAGTTCAGAATCTGAGCTTAAGTCTCGCCTAAACCAAATTGTTTTAGTTGACGGATTTTATACCTATATCACTTTTGCTGAAGACGCAGAACTCTATGTGGGCGTTCGAGTTCCGGAAGCTTATATTAGAGAAGCAGCAACAAGTGCAGCGTTTACATCTGTTATTGCGGCGGTGATTGTGATTGTCATTACTCTACTGTTTGCAACTATCTTCCTTAGACGAGCCTTTGGCCTGCCATTAGCGCAAATGACAAAAGTGGCTCAGAGCATTTCATCTGGCAACCTGAACAATGAGATAGATTTAAGCAAGTACAAAAATGATGAAATTGGTACGCTTGCCCGATCATTCTCTGACATGCAAAAGTCTCTGAGCGAGACTGTGCATTTGCTTAACCACTCTGCTGAAGAATTAGAAAGCGCATCTGGCCTGGTGGTTGGTGCGTCTCAGCAAAATTCTTCGAGCATGCAAAGTCAGCAGCATGAACTATCAGCACTCGTCGCTTCGATGGAGCAGATGCAAGCGAGTGTTAACGAAATTGCAGAAAGTGCCGCCGAGACTCAGTCTGTTACTCAGGGAGTAACAGAAGTTTCTCAACAGTCCTACTCTTTGGTGGAGAAAACGATCGAATCGATTCGTTCGGTAGAAGCTGAAAATGAAAGCATAAAGGGTAAAATAGAAGCACTGAAAGGTGATAGCGCGAAGATCAGTACTATCCTGGACGTAATTGTCGGTATCTCTGAGCAGACTAACTTGTTGGCTTTGAACGCAGCAATTGAAGCAGCAAGGGCAGGGGAACATGGTCGTGGCTTTGCGGTTGTTGCAGACGAAGTTCGAAATCTGGCGCAAAAGACTCAGGTTTCTTCTGAAGAGATCAACACAATGATCAAAACTATTCAGGAACGCAGTGATGACCTCACCAATGCGATTGAGGGTAGTGCGAACATAATAAGTCGTACTGTAGAGATGTCGGATCAGGTTGGCCAGTCAATAGGGCAGGTGAACGAATCAATTCAGAATACCTACAATATGAATGCTCAGATAGCCAGTGCGGCAGAAGAGCAGAATATTGTTACGCGAGAACTGAATAACAACATTACCGCGATTAACGATTCTTCTATGGCTGTAACAAGCGAATCAGAACAGACGGTGGAAACTGCATCGTCACTTAATGACGTTACCACTAGGCTGACAGAGCTAACCAGACGATTTAACGTGAGCGCATAGCGTTTTCTTACTGGGTCGCTGTTTTTGCTGTGACCCTTTATCCCCTCCATATTCTTCTTTTCTAATTGGTTTACCGACCAATATCAAGTTGATACTATGCGGCGCTATAAGCCTTTAGTAGTTTCGAAAAATATTATATGAACAGTATTAGCAGCGGTGAAATACATACAGATTCTGATGGCAGTTCCATCAAGTTGCATCAGGTCACCCTAGAAATAGAAGGGAAGAAAATTCTGAATGGAATGTCTTTCGAAACAGGGGTTAAGCGTCTTGGTGTTATTGGACGAAACGGCTCGGGGAAATCGACGTTATCAAGAGCGCTGTCTGGGTTGATCGAAGTGAAATCTGGCTTGCTTGAAGTTGCGGGTATTAACCCATACAAAGATCGAAAAGCGGCATTACAGGAAATTGGCCTGTTGTTCCAGAATCCTGACCACCAAATAATCTTTCCTACCGTACTTGAAGAAGTCGTGTTTGGACTTCGCCAGTCAGGACAAAAAAAGCCGAAGCAGAAAAAAATGCACTGGACATTCTGACTACCTTTGGCAAAGAGCACTGGAAGAATGTTCACACGTCTACTTTGTCTCAGGGGCAAAAGCATTTAGTATGCCTTATGGCTGTTGTAGCAATGAAGCCCAACCTGATTATCCTCGACGAACCTTTTGCCGGGCTTGATATCCCAACCAAAAAGCAGCTGCAGCGGTATCTGGATAAGTTTCCAGGTAGTCTGATTCATATCAGCCATGACCCTGCAGATTTAAACGCTTACGAGCAACTATTGTGGATTGAAGCCGGAGAGGTGGCTGCATTGGGAGATCCCGATGAAGTATTACCAATGTATTTAGAAGAAATGCATAAAATTGGAGACAGTGATGATATCTCTAACCTCTCCCATTGAGACAAGGGCTCATCATTGGAAGGCAGGATATAAACTCTGCGCTCTATGCCTGACAACTCTTGGGCTATTTTTTGTTGAGAATCCGGCTTTTCACGGCGTGTTCTTAGCTGTAGTTATTTCGCTCTACGCTCTACCAGGGAAGGTATTTTTTAGAACTGGCTTGCGCCACCTGAGTGTTCTTTGGCCATTTATTGCAATTGTCGCTGTCTGGCACCTGTGGACTTTAGAATTAGAGCAAGGAGCTGTCATTATTTTGCGTCTGTTATCCACCGTTGCTTTAGCGAATCTGGTAACGATGACGACTCGATTGTCTGACATGATTGATGTTGTTCGTTTTCTGGCTACCCCTTTTCAACGACTCGGGCTCAATACACGAGCTTTAGAGCTTTCCATTGCTCTGGTTATCAGAATGACTCCTGTTTTGATTTCTAAGGGGCAAAACCTTTCATGGGCCTGGCGCGCACGCTCAAATCGTCGTTCAGGCTGGCGAATTATATTACCTTTTACGGTTCTTGCTCTGGATGATGCAGACCATGTTGCTGAAGCGCTTCGTGCTCGCGGTGGCATTAATACTATGGAGAATAAATAGATGGAAAAAAATGTTGCTTATGCCGCTTTGTTTGCTGCTTTGATTGCTGCGCTTGGGTTGATTCCGAAAATAACACTGGCATTTGGGGTTCCAATCACTGCTCAGAGCATGGGTGTGATGCTATGTGGAACGATATTGGGCGGTAGGCGTGGTGGTTTGGCAGTGTTGCTTTTCTTGCTGCTGGTTGCTATCGGACTACCGTTATTGTCTGGTGGACGAGGTGGCTTAGGCCTGTTTTTTTCTGCTGGCGGTGGCTTCCTGATTGGATGGCCTGTATCGGCATTTATTACCGGGTTAATCGTTGAAAAGTGGCGTAGTGGTTCTCTTGCTGTTGTCGCTACAGTCGCTTCAGTTATTGGCTGTATTATTGTTATGTACATGTTTGGTATTGCTGGTATGGCAATCGTGCTTGAGAAAACACTGCTTGAATCAGCGGCTCTTGTAACGGTGTTTATACCTGGCGATATTATTAAAGCTGTGATTGCTGGCGTTCTGACTGCTGCTATCGGCCGAGCTCGTCCAGCAAGCCTGCTATCCAGAGCTGGTTAACTTGTACTGGGATAAAGAGATGGAAGAAGTTTACTTTGCTGGTGGATGTCTTTGGGGCGTTCAGGAGTTTATGCGCCATTTACCAGGCGTTATCTCTACTGAAGCAGGTAGAGCGAATGGCTCATCAAATACAACCAAAGGTGAGTATGACGGCTATGCAGAATGTGTACGCACGCAGTTTGATCCAGAGCAAGTTTCTCTGGATCGCCTGATGGATTACTTCTTTGAGATCATCGACCCCTATAGCGTAAATAAGCAGGGAGAAGATGTCGGAGAGAAGTACAGAACCGGTGTTTATAGCGCTCAGAAAAAGCACCTGGAGACCGCGAAAGCGTATATATCCAGAAGGAGTGACGCGGACAAAATTGCTGTGGAAGTGCTGCCTTTGCGTAACTACGTTAAGAGCGATGATGAGCATCAGGACCGCTTAACACTTCATCCCAATGACTACTGTCATATTCCACTAGATATTCTTCATAAATATAAGTGCTAGCTTATCTATGTATTTGGCTTTGTAGTTGTGTTCCATAAATGATTTAATATCATTTCTAATGATCATAATCGATAAATTGTTTTGATTTGGTTTCGAGTTTGAGTATATTGGTCGTCATTGAGAACACATTGTTTTGATGATTAACGAAACTTTATTTGAGATAAAATTATGAAAAAAACTCTACTAGCTTCACTACTGTCAGTAATTGCTCTAAATGCTAATGCAGAACTTATCCAACACACTGATCAAATCGGTGAGGTTCAATTTACAGGTTCTACTTATGAGCTTGGTAAGCACGTAGGTGAAGTGGCTGGCGATCAGGTTGAAAATGCTATCGAGCGCTTCAGCGACACTCTAGGTCAAATGCTTCCTGGGCTGAGCGCAGAGTCTCTATCCAAGTCTTTCGATGAGCAGAAAGTGTTCACGAAACTTGAAAAAGCAAGCCCAGAATCAGCTTTACATCCGTGGTCTTGCTGACCAACTAAACACAAATCCTAACTTGCTTCTGGCGGTAGCGATGTCTGACGAAGCTATCCTTGAATCTCAGCGCAACGGTGGCATGGGTTTCCTGCAGGCTGAAAAGCCAGCACATGATCCAAGTGCTCCAGCTAAGTGTACTTCTATGTCTGTTGCGGCTGTTGGCGACAAAGCATGGGCTGCATCTAACTTCGACTACATGGGCGTGAATTACACTGGTCTGTTAATGCTTAAGCACACAGACACAGATGGTAAAACTCGCTTGATCCAGACTTGGGCTGGACTAATCCCTTACGGTGGTGTGACAAAAGGCGCTCAGGTTATGACTATGAATACTATGGCTGACCAGGGTACTCTGCGTGAAAAAGACGGTGGCGAGATCCTAAGTGATACTGCGACTCCTTCTTTCTACCTAAGCTGGGATGTATACAACACCGAAGATTACGCTGGTATCAAGTCTGTATTCGATAAGTACCCAGAGTACACGGCGTTCTTCACATACACTGTAGCTTCTGCTAACCAGCCTGCGATGAACATCGAGAACACTTACGGCGGTAAAGTTAATTACTCTGAAGGTGAGTATAAAGCACACGCTAACCACTCTATCTACAGTGAGCCAGCAAGCTTTGTTGACGAAGCATTCGCAGCACATTCTCTTGCTCGCCAAGACGCAGTTAGCAAGTTCATGGCGAACGCAACAGTGGATACTCCAGAGTCAGAAGTACGTGAGCTTCTTCAAAGCAAACCACTTTGGAAAGGTCGTGGTGAGATGATGGGTACAGTAACAAACACTTACTACAAAGTAGATGGCAAGAAAGTTGACGTATACTTCCAGACTGACAACGAGCACGCACCAGTACACATGACTAACTACTAAGCCATAGTTAGACACAAAAAACGTTAAAGCCAGAGGTGATTTGCCTCTGGCTTTTTTCTTAATTGGCTTTATTCATAATTCACTATGATCATCACATGTGCATCAACATCTTTAGAGTTGATGTAGGTGTGAGTATCTTTAGAGTCAAACGTTAACGAACTGCCTGACGTTAAAACGTAGCTTTTACCACTCACTACCATCTCTAGTTCACCATCGGTAACAAATAACTGCTCGGTGGTGCTCGTTTTATGACTGTTTGGGTCGGAGTAGTTGCATCCTGGTTTAAAAGTGCCATAGAACACTTCGTATCCGCTAGTTGGGGAGAATGGAAAGACACTGTGGATGATAAATTGATTGTTATCATCCGTTAGTGGGATCATGTCGTCGATGTGTTTTACATCGTAAGTTTTGTTTGAGTTATCCAGCAGGGTTTCCAGCTTGATTTTCAAACCATTAGCAATTTTCCATATCGTTGCGATAGTCGGCATCGACTCGGAACGCTCAATCTGGCTGAGCATGGTTTTACTTACCCCTGTGCGTGAAGAAACTTCACTCAGGCTAAGACCCATTTTATTTCGTATATTTTTGAGTTTTTCGCCCAATGCTGAAAAATCTTCCATAATATTTACCCGGCATAATTCGTACAGCGTTCAATATAGTGAACGTTTGTATTTACTTCAAAGCTTCCAAATGAAGTGGCGTTGTTTTCTACTCGAGCTTTAATTATTCGACAAAAACAATACCTCAACAGGGTAAAAATTCACCTTATCAATAAAAAGATGTGATCCGTGATATTGATCATTTTGTCCGCTATGACGTACAATCCGTTCGTCATATGGATACGCTGTACGTAATAGGGAACGAAAAAACTAACCATGGTGAAGCAAACATGAAAAAAACATTAGTAATTCTGTTGATTGGTCTGGCAATTGGCTGGGTTACGCTCGGCGGCACACAAGTAATAATGCACACGACCTCAGATACCGAGTTCTGCCTTTCCTGTCACTCTATGCAGATACCCTATGAGGAATATCAGGGCTCTAAACATTTCTCGAATGCGAAAGGTATTAGGGCTGAGTGTTCCGATTGCCATATCCCTAAAGATCCAATTGATTATGTCTGGACTAAAGTTCGTGCTTCGAAAGATATTTATCACGAGTTTGTGACGGGCAAGATCGATACAGAAGATAAGTTCGAAGAGCACCGTATGGCAATGGCTCAAACAGTGTGGGATCAGATGAAATCGAACGACTCTGCTACATGTCGCTCTTGTCATGATTTTGGTGCAATGGATACCTACGAGCAATCAGATAACGCAGTAAAAATGCATGAGTACGGAAAAGAGAATGGCCTAACCTGTATTGATTGCCATAAAGGTGTTGCTCACTTCCCGCCAGTTGCAGAGATGGATTCAGAAGCATACGACAACCTGAAGGCAGAAGCTGAAAACACATCAGAATCAGCGAAGCATGTTTACACGGTAAGCAGTGCTGAAATGGGTGAACTTGGTCGTATTAATCCAGCGGTAGCGCTTGATGTGATAAGTGCAAATGGTAACGAACGTCAGGTTCTTCTCAATGGTTATCAGATGCAAGGTGCCGAGCAGGTTCTCTACATGGGAGAAGGGCAGCGTTCAATTATCGCATCGCTGACTGAGGCGGGTCAGAGTGCACTGAAAGTTGGTGAGTTCAAAGAAGATGAATACGGAAACAAATGGCGTAGCGCTGAACTTACTGCAACGATAGACGCTCCGGTATTACCGTCTTCGGATCCCCTATGGGCTTATGCAGAAGAGCTGGACAATGTTTATTGCTCTGCTTGTCATGCAAAGATTTCGGCTTCCCATTTTACGGTTAACGCCTGGGGGCCGGTAGCAAAAGGTATGGGAGACCGTACTGATATCTCTGAACTTGATTTAGAAATCCTAACGAAATACTTCCAGAACCATGCGAAAGATATCGCTGGAGCTGCTCACTAATTTTGATTATTAAAACAAAAGGAACAATACTATGGACAATATTACTCGCCGTAGTTTTCTGAAAGGTACAGGTGCCACAGCAGGTGCATTGGCGATTTCCTCGCTCGTTCCTATGAGCGTAAACGCGAAGACAAAAGGAAAGGGTGTGCTTACTGCCTCTCGCATGGGACCGTTGTATGCGGTTGTTAAAGATGGAAAGCTGATTTCGACAGAAGGTGCACTTCCAAAGACGGTACCAAATAGCCTGCAGCTCACTGGTCCGGATCAGGTTCATACTAAAGCGCGTATCAAGTACCCAATGGTACGTAAAAGCTATCTGGAGAATCCTGAAAATCCAGCTAAACCGCGTGGCAAGGATGAGTATGTACGTGTTTCTTGGGATGAAGCGCTTAAGCTTATCCACGATCAGCATATGCGTATTCGAGGTAAGTACGGTGACGAATCTGTATTTGCCGGTTCTTATGGTTGGCGTTCTTCTGGTGTCCTTCATAAAGGACGCGAATTACTTCGTCGCTATATGAGCCTGGCTGGTGGTTACACAAGTCACCTGGGCGACTACTCGACAGGTGCTTCTCAGATCATCATGCCTCACGTAATGGGTTCGATTGAAGTATACGAGCAGCAGACTACGCATCCTGTTGTTATGGAAAATTCAGACGTTGTTGTTCTTTGGGGCATGAACCCGATGAACACCCTTCGTATCGCGTGGACGTCTACAGAAAACTCAGGCATTGAGTTCTTCCATCAGCTTAAGAAGTCGGGCAAAACATTAATCTGTATCGATCCAATGCGCTCTGAAACCATCGATTTCTTCGGTGATGCAGCACAGTGGATTGCACCTCACCCATATACAGATACTGCGATGATGATGGGCATTGCGTACTCACTTGTTGAACGCAACAAACACGATAAAGCGTTCCTGGATAAGTACACTGTTGGTTATGACAAGTTCGAAGAATATTTGTTAGGTAAAACTGATGGCACTCCAAAAACTCCAGCGTGGGCGGAATCGATCTGTGGTGTACCTGCGAAACAGATGGAAGTGCTGGCGGATATCTTTAGTGCCAACCGCACTATGTTGATGTCTGGTTGGTCGATGCAGCGTCAGCAAAACGGTGAGCAGCGCCACTGGATGTTGGCAACGCTTGCGGCAATGCTTGGTCAGATTGGTCTGCCGGGTGGTGGTTTCGGTCTTTCTTATCATTACTCAAATGGCGGTAATCCAACTCGAGATGGTGGTGTGCTTCCTGCAATGGGAGCGACGGTTGGTAAGTCTGCTAAATCGGGTGCTCGTTCAGAGTCAAAAGAAGCCGTAAACGCTGTTCCAGCTGCTCGTATTATTGAAGCCATTGAAAATCCGGGCATGAAGTACATGCACAATGGTCATGAAATGACGTTCCCTAATCTGAAGCTAGTATGGTGGACTGGTGGTGGTAACTTTACCCATCATCAGGATACCAACCGCCTGATTAAAGCATGGCAGACACTAGAGCTTTCCGTAGTATCGGAAATCTACTGGACAGCGGCAGCGAAACACGCGGATGTGGTTCTTCCTATTACCACTTCGTTCGAGCGTAACGACCTCACCATGACTGGTGATTACTCGAAGCAGCATATTGTACCAATGCCGAAAGTGGTAGAACCTCAGTTCGAAGCATTGAATGACTTTGAAGTATTCGCTCGTATGTCTGAACTTCTGATGCCAGGCAAGGGTCGCGCTATCTTTACTGAAGATAAAGAAGAGATGGATTGGCTGAAGTACTTTTACGACGAAGCGGCGAAAGGCGCAAAACGTGCCCGTGTACGTATGCCTAAGTTCCAGCAGTTCTGGGAGAAGAATGAACTGATCGAGATGAAGCCGAACAAGAAGAACGCTAAGTTTGTTCGCCACGAGAAGTTCCGTAAAGATCCGGTAATGAATCCGCTGGGTACGCCTTCAGGTAAGATTGAGATCTACTCGAAAACTATCGAAGGCTTTGGTCTAGAAGATTGTCCTCCACACCCAACCTGGATGGTACCGGGAGAGTGGGCAGGTAACGCGAAGAAAGATGAGCTAACACTGATTACTTCACACTCGGCACACCGTCTGCATAGCCAGTTTAACTACGCAAAACTGCGTGATGAGTATGCTATTGCAAACCGTGAACCGATAACTATTAATACCGAAGATGCGAAGGCTCGTGGTATTAAACATGGCGATTTGGTCCGTGCTTACAACGACCGTGGTCAGATTCTGGTTGGTGCTCAGGTTACTGATGGTATTAAACCAGGAACAGTATGTGTGCACGAAGGCGCATGGCCAGATATGGATGAAAAAGGACTTTGTCGTAACGGTGGACCAAACGTTCTGACTCGCGATATCCCGGCATCACGCTTGTCCAATGGTTGTGCAGCAAACTCTTCTCTGGTTCGTATTGAGAAATACACTGGTGAAGCGCCAAAACTAATGGCGTTTACACCACCTAAAAATGCTTAATGGCTAGCTGAGATTTTCTCAGGTGTTTCAAGGGAGCGAAAGCTCCCTTTTTTTGTTCGGCTTATATCTTACGTTAGAATTTTCCCCATTCTGTCTAGTGACACACTAGAGCTTCTATTTGTTAAATACTCAAAAATGACAAATTTGTCATACTTGTTGCGAGTCTTGAGCTTCCAATGACATACTTTCAGTATTGGTCAGAGGATTGAGCTCTATGAACATTTTACTTGTTGAAGATGAACAGAAAATCGCAGATTTTGTGTGCGAAGGTTTGCGTGCAAAAAATATGAGTGTTACTCACTGTGCTGATGGCAATCAGGGCTATGAGGTTGCATGCCAAAACAACCATGATGCAATTGTCCTCGATATCATGCTCCCGGGGCGTGACGGGTTGGATATCCTTCGCTCTCTTCGCCAATCAGGTATTGATACTCCGGTTATCTTGCTTACCGCTCGTAATGAACTGGGTGATCGAGTGCAGGGGCTCGAATTGGGAGCCGATGATTACCTGGCAAAGCCATTCTATGTCGAAGAGTTAATTGCCCGAATCCATGCGTTGCTAAGGCGGCGTGAAGGTACTCAGCAACATGTGGTTAAGGTAGGTTCACTGCAACTGGATTGTATTAGTCGAAGTCTCAATTGTAATGAACAATCTATAGAGCTCACTAGCCGGGAATTTACTCTGCTAGAGTATCTGATGCGTTCTCCGAATCAGGTTTTTACCCGAGGGCAGCTTTTAGAGCACGTGTGGGGATATGATTTTGATCCTTGTACTAATGTTGTCGATGTTTGCATCAAACGAATTCGCCGTAAGATGGCTTCTTTGGAGAGCGCCGGAAAAATGGTTGGTGCAATTGAGTCTGTCCGTGGCACGGGTTATCGATTGAGTCCCCGGTAAGGTAATCCTATGTCTTTTCTCACCCGTATTTTTTCCATATCAATTTTTACTGTCTGTGTGGTGCTCTCTATAGTGATCACTTTAGGCTGGTCTCGCATTATGAAGGTAGAGCATGAGCACCTTGATTTTCGCCTCTGTATGGAAGCAAAACGAATGGTGCCGCGACAAGGTCTGGATAAGTTTGAACTCGTAGGCAACCGTCCGATTAATGACCTGGTAGATAAGCTTCGTATCAGTTCTCCCAGCCAGCTGATGCTGCTGGTTCAATCTAGTGACAGTGACATCCTGATGAAATCGGATGGCTCTGAACCTCAGCGACTGATAAATAAATTTGAACGAAGTGATAACGATACAGCTGCATTAGCATCAAAAGATGATAATCAACCCAGTCGTCGCTGTGAGTTTATCTCCTTCGAACATGATAGTAGTGAGTGGCGGGCCAGTTATTTTTCAGCCCCTGAAGCAGAAAGCCTTGTTGCTGTCGATGTAGAAGCAACAACCAGCGAATTGAGAGAAACTCTACAAACTGCGCTTATCTTTGTCATTCCCTTCTCCTTGCTACTCAGTATTCTGGGTGCATGGTTTATTGCGACCAATACCATCAGGCCGATAGATCGACTGCAAAAGTCGATGAGTAAAGTGACACAAAAAGATCTGAGCCACCGTCTGCCTGAGTATAAAGAAGACAAAGAGTTCAAGGTGTTAATCGACGCATACAACACAATGCTGGATCGACTTGAAGAGAGCTTTCAGCAAACCTCGCGTTTTACCGCAGATGCCGCTCATGAACTGAAAACACCGCTTACTGTTCTGAGAGGGAAACTTGAACAGGCGGTTATTACTGAAGACTCATCTCAAGTTGACCTCAATGCCATTTTGGATGAAGTCGGTCATTTGTCTGCAATCACTCGCAAACTGCTGCTCCTGTCACAGGCTGATGCCGGTTCTATGGCGCTTCACCTCGAAGCAATAAACTTGACTGAGTTGCTAGAAGAACTTACTGCCGATATGGAGTTATTCTCGGAAGAGTTGGTACTGGAATGCTCGATTGAACAGGGATTAATTCTTAAGGCAGATACCGTTTTGTTGAGGCAATTGTTTAATAACCTTCTGACTAATGCAATGCGTTATAGCCTTCAAGAGAAAGGCGTCACCATTAGCGCCAACCGAAGTGATTCCGCCATAGAGGTGGTGATAAGCAACTTTTGTCAACCAATGTCAGAACAGGTCAGAGAGCAACTTTTCGAACGATTCTATCGTGGCGAATTGGAGCACACCCAAGGTATATCCGGTAGCGGTTTGGGGTTAGGTCTGGCTCGTGAAATTGCCCGGGCTCATGGCGGTGACCTCATTCTGGAACCTAGCCAGGCAGATATCGTAACTATGCGGTTATTTCTTCCAATCGTTAAATGACAGCATTGTCATACATAGCCAGCTCCTAATCGATAGACTGAAAGTAACTCACCAGATAGTTATTATTTATCGATAAGGAGATTGAGCTTATGAACGCCAATATCATGGTTCCCGTTGTAAGTTTGATGTTATTGACTCCAATGGTAACTCAGGCCAACGAGTCCCTTACGCTGACCAGCACAGCATTTACAGATGGCGGTGAATATCCGGTTCAGTTTACCTGCGAAGGTGAGAGTATCTCACCACCTTTAAGTTGGAGCGGTTTACCTGACGGTGCACGGTCATTGGTTGTCATTATGGATCATAAGCCAGGTCCCAAACCAAAACCGAAGGACAGAAAGGAACACAAGCCAGAGCCTTCCAGCAATGCAGTAAACACACCACCACCTCCGCCACCAAAACCAAATGAGCCGGATGGCCTTCATTGGTACTGGACTATGTACAACATTCCTGTGGATGTTTCGGGTACACCAGCCGGGAAATCTGTGGGAGTAGCTGGCAGCAATGGTGTTAACCATCAAAATGAATATGCTCCACCATGTTCCAGAGGCCCAGGCCCAAAAGACTATACCTTTCATCTCTATGCGCTTTCTGAGCCATTAGTTTTGGCACAAACGGACAACGTTTCTGAAGCCACTCTAAGGGAAAAAATGCAAGGTGTGGTATTAGCTTCTGACTCACTAACAGTCAGCTTCGAAAGAAAACAGAGAGTCTTAAATGATAAAAAGCATTAAAAATACATTAATAGCCTGTCTTATTCTTGGCGGTGTCGCTGCAGGTTTTGGTTATAACTCTACGTTTGCTAAGCAGGCTCAACCCCAACTGGTCACCGACTTTGTTAGGCGTGGCAATATTGAAAGTGTTGTGTTGACAAACGGGGTGTTATATCCGTCAAAGCTGGTTAGTGTTGGTGCCCAGATTTCTGGGTTGATAGAAAAATTGGATGTACAGCTAGGCGATGAAATTGAGCAGGGTGATTCCATTGCACAAATCGACAGTTTGGCGCAACAAAACACCCTGAAGGAAGCAGAGGCTTCCCTCAAGAGTATCAATGCCCAATACCGTGCGAAGCAGGCTCAAATTAAAGGAGCTCTGTCTGAATTTAAACGAAAGAAACAAATGCTGGCAGATGGTGCCACTTCTCAGTCGGAATATGATACCGCTGAGTCAACACTGGCGGTCTATCGTGCCGAGCTGGAACAGCTGAGCGCGGAAAAGGAGAAGTCGCTTATTAGCGTAGACGATGCCAAGCTAGATCTTAGTTATACCACCATTAATTCACCGATTGATGGCACCGTGATTTATGTCTCGGTTGAAGAGGGGCAGACGGTTAACAACAACCAAGGCACACCAAGCATTATTGAACTCGCTCAGTTGGATGTGATGACCGTAAAAGCACAGGTTTCGGAAGCAGATATCATCAACATAAGAGCCGGACAAGAAGTCTATTTCACCATTTTGGGGTCTACTGGAAAGAAATTTCGTGGAACCTTGCGTGCCATTGAACCTGGGCCGACATTGCTTACTGGTGACGACAGTGATCTGAAAATCGGTGACGATGAAGCTATCTATTTTAATGCACTGTTTGATGTAGAAAACCCGGATAAGTTACTGCGCATAGGAATGACCGCTCAGGTATCTATTGTTCTTGAAAGCGCAGAAAACACACTGCTTGTGCCTTCGCAGATACTCACTCAGAAACCCGGCCCAGCCACCGCTTATCAGGTTCCGGTGAAAAGTGGTGAACAGGTTGAGTACCGTGATGTTGAGGTTGGGATCAACAACAAAATATACGCTCAGGTACTGTCTGGGTTAAACGATGGTGACGAGATTGTCCTTAGTCAATCAATGAACAAAGAAGTGTCAGGCTCAGGGTTTTCCTTAAGCGGTTCGAGTGGTTTACCAAGACAAGGTGGGCCGGGCGGGGGTGGACCTGGTCTGGGAAAAGGTATGAGGTGATGGCATGAGTGAGACACTATTGAGAGTCGAGAGCGTCACCCGATCTTTTGCCGCTGGAGAGCAGGAGTTAACGGTTCTAAAAGATATCGATCTTGAAATACAACGTGGAGAGCTGGTGGCAATTATCGGCGCGTCCGGTTCTGGTAAATCAACCCTTATGAATATCCTCGGCTGCCTGGATAAGCCAAGTAGTGGTCGTTATTTCATCAACGGTCAAGATACTTCCTCTATGAGTGAGGATGAGCTAGCCGCACTGAGGCGTGAGCACTTCGGGTTTATTTTCCAGCGTTACCATTTGTTGGGTGATTTAACCGCTGTCGGAAATGTAGAGGTTCCGGCCCTATATGCCAATGAAGACAAAAGTTCTAGGCAGGAAAAAGCAATAAAGCTGCTAACTCGTCTTGGGCTGGAAGACCGGTTAGACCATAAACCAAGCCAGCTCAGTGGTGGGCAACAACAGCGTGTCAGTGTCGCGCGAGCACTGGTTAATGGTGGTGATGTCATTCTTGCTGATGAACCTACAGGTGCGTTAGATAGTAGCAGTGGCGAAGAAATGATGAAGCTGATTCAGGAGCTTCATCACGATGGGCACACGATTATTTTAGTGACACACGACCCACATGTCGCGAGCTTTGCTGACCGTATCATCGAGGTGAAAGATGGTGAAATCATTGGTGACAAGAAGAACTGTGCGAAAGCGGCTAGTCATTCGGATGCTGATTCTAGAAGTTTCGACAGAGGAATCAAACACTCGTCGTGGAATTAATTGGAACCGTTATTTTGAAGCTTTGAAGATGGCATTGGTGGCGATGTCTAATCACCGCCTGCGTACATTTCTGACCATGCTTGGCATCATCATTGGTATTGCTTCTGTAGTATCTGTAGTCGCCCTTGGTACAGGATCGCAGCAAGCAATTCTGGATAATATCGCTTCTATGGGGACCAACACCATCGAGATAAAACCCGGAACCGGACGCGGAGATCGCCGTTCAGGTCGGGTTCGAACGCTTACTGCTGAAGATGCCAACGCGCTTAAGACGCTCCCTTTTGTTGATAGTGTGACGCCAACTGTCCGGGCGAATGTTGCTATCCGTTATGCCAGTGAAACCGTATCGGGCTCTGTTCAGGGGGTTGGTACAGAGTACTTCCGGGTTCGGGGTTACACCTTAGCCGAAGGTCAGTACTTTGGTGAGGAGAGTGTCGATTCGCTTGAGCAGGTTGCTATTATCGATGCAAACACCAAAGAAGAGCTTTTTTCTGACGGTGAAGCATTAGGCAGTGTTATTTTCCTTGGCCGCCTGCCAGTTAGAGTCATCGGGGTCACTGACCCGATTGAAAGTGTGTCTGATAACAGTGAAGAACTGAATATCTGGCTACCTTACACAACAGTGTCCGGGCGTATTTTTAGGCAAAACTACGTGAGCGATATTACGGTAAGAATTGAGGATAATGTCTCCAGTGATGCCGCCGAACAAGGGATTATCAGTCTTCTAACAATGCGTCACGGTATCGTCGATTTTTTTACCATTAACACAGATACCGTGCGTAAAAGCATAGAGAAAACATCCGAGACAATGACATTGCTTATCTCTGCTATCGCTTTTATTTCACTGGTCGTAGGCGGCATTGGCGTGATGAACATCATGCTGGTTTCGGTGACAGAGCGAACCAGGGAGATCGGTATTCGGATGGCGGTTGGTGCTAGGCAGACGGATATTATGCGTCAGTTTTTAATTGAGGCGGTTTTGGTCTGTTTTTGTGGTGGAGCCATGGGTATCGCACTTGCTTACTTTGTCGGTATGGTCTTTACCTACACAAACTCTGAGTTTCAGATGATCTACTCCGCTTCTTCTATCGTTGCAGCTTTTGCCTGTTCTACATTAATTGGTGTGCTGTTTGGTTATCTTCCTGCACGAAATGCCGCAAAGTTAAACCCTGTTGATGCGCTTTCCAGAGACTAGGGTAAGGAACATATTATGAAAACAAGATTAAAAAACCCCTTAGCTTTGGTGCTTTGTTCAGTATCGCTTTTTGGGTGCAGTACTATGCGTAGTGACTTTGAGCAGCCAGAACTAGCAATCCCGGAAAACTGGTCTCAAGATCGTCTTCAATCACAACAGACGTCAGCTACGGCAGTAGAGCAGCTGGATAAATGGTGGGAGTTGTTTGACGATCCACAATTAGATGACTTGATTGAGCAGGTATTGCAGTCAAATAGTGACCCGGCTAAAGCCACGCTGACTCTTAAAAAAGCAAGACTGGAAGCCGGGTTGAGTGAAAACAACAAAATACCCGAACTTGGCTTTTCACACACTTCATCGTTCGAACATGATATAGATGATAACTCTTCCGATACCAGTTTTAGTTCCAGTTTATCCTTGAGCTATGAGCTGGATTTATGGGGGCGTGTTGATGCAGCAGCTGATGCGGACGATTGGAATGCGAAGGCTAGTTACGAAGACAGAGAAAGCACAGCTCAGAGCCTTGCAGTGACCGCTGCAACACTTTATTGGAAATTAGGTTATCTCAATCAAATGATCGCGCTAACCGAACAGAACATCGAAGGTACTGAAAGAGTCGCAACACTGACCAGGCGTAAGTTTGATACAGGCTCCGCAACTCGATTAGAGGTGCTCGAATCAACACAGAGTCTATATGGTCAGCGGGTACAGCTCAGCCAGTTACAGCAAGAGCTATCCGAGACAAAACTTTCGATTTCGATGCTGTTAAATCAGCCGTTACAAGAATCTGGCTTTAATATCGAACAACTTTCCACATTACCAGTGCCGGATATTGCACCAGGAGTACCTTCAGAGCTATTACTTCGCAGGCCAGATATCAAGGCTGCCCTGTACGCACTGAAATCATCACTTGCAACAACAGATTCAGTAAACGCAGGTTATATGCCCACTTTAACCTTAACCAGTTCACTGAGTACTTCTTCATCTGATTTACTGGAATTACTGGAAAATCCTATAGCTAAATTGGGAAGTGGGCTTGTTTTACCCTTTTTGGAATGGAACGAGATGGAATTAAACAAAAATATCTCTGAGCTCGATTATCAAATGGCGGTAATAAACTACAGAGATACCGTGTATTCAGCAATGGAGGAGACGGCGAACCTGCTTAGCGCAAAACAGCACTATCGTTACAAAGGCGGGATATATAAAGAGCAATACACTAATGCCAAGGAGATAGAGGCCATATATTCCAGCAGATATCAATACGGAGCTAGCGACATGATTGACTGGATTATAGCGATGGAATCTAGGCGCAGTATTGAATCTTCGTTTTTGGAAAACAGATACAACCAGTTTGTGATTCAAGCAAAGCTTTATCAGTCGCTTGGTGGGAGTGATATTGCGCCTAAAACTTTTACTCAATAGATATATACTTGTAGCAAGAAACGATATCTTTTTTGATATAGGTGCTCACTTGCGACTAATCATTGCTTTCATATTAATTATATTTATCTCAGGGTGTGCCACTTATGGTACCCCTGTAAATAAACCGTTAGAAGCTACTCAATATCCTTCTAGCCGATATTCATATGCTAACTCCGTAAATAGATATAATTCTGGTGAGTTTATGATTGTCGTATCAATATCTGGTGGAGGAACCCGAGCGGCCGCTTTTTCATATGGTGTAATGAAGGCTCTTAATGAACAGCTGGTAGACAAAAATGGCGAGTATGTCACTGTTCTTGAAGAAGTTGATAAAATTAGTTCTGTATCCGGGGGAAGCTTTACAGCTGCTTACTATGGTTTGTATGGTGATAAACTGTTTACTGACTTCGAAGACGAATTTCTTTATGACAATGTCAGTAGTTCATTAATATGGCGTTTAATGAACCCGCGCCTTTGGCTTTCAACCTCCGGTATAACACAAGAAGCGGTCTCCTATTATGAGAATAAGTTATTTAAGGGAGCGACGTTCGCTGATATCAATCAGGATGAGCGACCATTAATAGTTATAAATGCTTCAGACCTGGGTGGAGGTGTTCGTTTTTCATTTATTCAAGAGTACTTCGATCTGCTTTGTTCTGATTTGTCCAGTTATCCGATATCCCAAGCTATCGCGGCATCTTCGGCTGTTCCAATCGTGTTTAATCCAGTTGTGCTAGAAAACTATTCAGGATGCGGTGACCAGAGTATTTTGACGTTCACCGACCAAAAAAATTAAACTCGGTTACAAAATCGACTTTAAAAGGATTAGAAGGGTACTCTGATAAGTCTCGAAATAAATATATTCATCTTGTAGATGGAGGGATAACAGATAACCTCGGACTATTGTCACTTTACGATATGATGGCAATAAGAGGTGGTAGAGCCAGTTTTTTTGAACAAATTAACGCGGAAGTAATGCCTTTTGTTGTATTTATTTCCATAGATGCTTCTGTGAATTCGGATACTTCGTTAGGGAAGTCAACCAAAGAGCCGGGAATAGTCGATACCCTTAATTACATGAGCGATATTCAGATTCACCGTTATAACGATATAACAAAAAATCTTATGCTGAGTACGCTCAACCAGCGTTCTGAATATGCTATGTCAGATAATACTCCGGTAAGCAGTTACTTTGTTGATATCAACTTAACCAATATTAAAGATATAGAGAAGAGATATTATTTAAACAATATACCTACAGATCTAAATCTTGAAAATGAACAAGTTGATGCACTAATTTCGGAAGGCTATCACCAGATATTAAGTAATCCAGAATTTAATCGATTTTTAGATGACGCAAAAATCGGTGAAGTGTAGCTCTCATTGGTTCAAGCAATACAGTTAAAGATAAGTCTTAATCACAGGCCAGATACCACCAGTCTATGGCTGGCGGTAATTACTAGGTATCCTCGGGTTACTGTATTTTCCGTCGCTTTTTGTGGTTACAATGCGGTATGGCAAAACGACAAAATTATAAATACTTACTATGAATGTTGATATCAATGCATTGAAACACCACCAACTGGTCGAAGATGGCGAGCTGGAGGGGTGTTACATTCATCAGCCTGTACAAGGTAGCCGAGAAGACGACGAGCCGGTTTTGGCAGAGCGTCAGGCACTGGAAAGGATGGGATATAAGGTAATACAGGTTCGGGCTAAAAGTGGGACAACAACGTTTGCAGAGGCTATGCAAAAGCTTGCGAAGAAGATTGGTCACCAGCCCAAGGGATAGGTGAAAACTTATCCCTTGTTTGATCTAACTAAGGCGAAAAGGGCAGTGCTAGTTTAACGCAAAACCATACAACTGCTAGAAATCGTAACTTAAACTCATAGTGGTATAGATTTCATCGTGATCTTTATCGGATGCGACATTGGTGTTGTAGATGTATTTTGCGTCTAAGACCAGAGAAAGATCCTCCATCAGTTTATTCTTAATACACGCATCGGTAGTATATTTAGTGTTTGAATCACCATATTCCACTTTGCTGCCACCACCAATTGAGAAGCTCTTGCTCAGTTCTTTGGAGCCTTTTATATAAGCGGAGCCAATCATCTCACTGACTTCGTCGTATGGATAATCTGGGTCATCTGCTTGACGTTTGGTATAGCGGAAACCAGGGCCTACACCTAATTCAAGTTTAGTTTTCTTTTCATCGAATAGCTTGTAAGCCAGACCAGTATTTAAAGTGTACGTTTGACGGTAGGTTTCATATTGATTATAGATGTATTCGTTTTCGATATATCCAGACCATTCATCACCCAAATCATAGCTCGCTTTGTAATACAGCGAATACTTGTTCGTACCTTCGTCGCCTTCTTCGTTGGTATAGTAGCTGCTAAATTTAAAATCCTGGGTTAATTTATTTGGTTTGTAAGTTAACCAGAATGCTGAGTTAAAAGACATGGATGTGTTGCTGGTTTCCGAATAAAACAGGCCAACTTTAGCTCCAGCTTTTAATGTATCGTCTTTTTTATCTTGACCGTTTGAGTTATCTGCGAATACACATCTTGAGGAGAGAGTAAGTAGGACAGTGGCGGTAAATAGTTTTAATTTCATTAGGTTAACTCCAATTTCCCCCGAACTTTAATACAAAATCTGCCTCTGGTGTCAGATGAAAGCAAAATATTAGTGGAATATGCTGCGGTGAATTCGCAGTGGAAATAAATCAGCTTTGTTGATCTCGGTCTAGTTATTTTCTGTTTATCCCCCGTTCGGGGGATGAGATTTTCCTCGATAAGAGGACACTAAAGCATTATATGGCTGCTTCAATTATTTATTCTCATTGGATGTTATGTGAGAGGCTCTATGCGCTATCTAAAGATCATTTCAATCTTATCTATTTTGCTTCTTACAGGGTGTACTAGTTTGACGGTCATCCAGGGAGCATTTGCAATGAAAAACGGAACTCAGTCCGAAATGATTGAAAAAATGGGAGGGAGGGCTGCGTTTGAGAAACTTGATGCGCTTGAGCTTTCAATGTTGTGTGGAATGTACGCTACCAGCGGTAAAATTAACACTTATATAGATTGTGCTGAGGTATTTGTACGGCGCTTCAAAGATAGTACTGATGCTGCAACTCACTTTATGGTAGTCAATACACATGAAGGTTTAGCTCTATCTCTGAATGGACTTGGTCGTTACTCAGATGCTAACCAGGCTATCGATAGGGGCTTAGAAATTCTCGAAGAAAAAAATCTTCGTGATCACTCTATGTATGGCGAGATGATTCGTACCGCTGAAATCGAGTTACACGGATTTAAGGCTGTTATAGCACGTCAACTTGGAGACGCCAGGACAGAGCAAGAGTCGTTACAATTTGTAGATAACTCAATGCCTTGGCTTGATGATCAAGTCGTGGAACTCCGTCAAAAGACCAGAAAAATACTCGCCCAAGTCTATTTCTCTCTGGAAGACTATGACAAAGCAGCAGATCTAGCCAAAAAGCTGCCACCGGATCCCGAGGTTGAATCCGGTTGGGATAAAGTGACAGATGGTGTCGATGCTGTACTAACCTTAGGACTATCTGTGGCCCTGGATGCTTATGAAGAAAAGAAAATGGAGGAGCTCGAAGAAGAGCTGGATCTAGCGTTTGATACAAGTTTGTATTTTCAGGGTAGGGCCGACCTTGAGGGGGGTAGATATGAAGAGGCGCTAGTTAACTTTAAGAGGCTAGAAGGATACACATCAATATCTAAAGACTTCAACCTGCACTGGATGTACTGGTTTGATTATGCCAGAACGTATTTAAACTTAGGTGATCAAGAGCAGGCTATCACGACACTGAGAAAATCGATCGAAGTGATTGAGTCTCAACGCACCGATTTCAATAGTGAAATGGGTAAGATGGGGTTCTCAAGAGGGAAGCAACAGCCATATGAGTATATGGTTAACTATCTGATTGAACAGGGTGACTTTGCTGAAGCCTTTGCTTATGTCGAGCGAGCTAAAGCCAGAGCGCTTGTTGATTTGATGGCATCACGCGAGGACATAAGCTTTGGAGAAAGCGATGAAGCCGAACAGTATTTAGCTCAACTCAATCAATTTGAGTCTCGTATTCAGATGGGGGCAGAGTCGGCTCCAACGAACGATACGAGAGGATTAGTACCAAAGAAACAATTGAAGAAAAAGTATCCTGAACTTGCCTCGCTGATTAGTGTTGATACGTTGTCCAGTGACGAGGTAGGGAACCTCCTCAAAGACGGAGAAGTACTTGTTGAATATTATTTATCCGAAGATAAGTTGTATGCATTTGTTCTGGATGGAGCGCAGTTAAACGTATATCCACTCGATAGTCGCAATCTAGACCAGAATATCAGGGATTTTCGCACAGCTCTAAATAAACCAGGTAAAGAGTGGATTAAACCTTCCAAAGCGTTGTACCGACAACTTCTCAGGCCTTTTGGAAAAAGAATTCACAATAAAGATCTGATCATTGTTCCCCACGGTCCTTTGCATTACCTTCCGTTTGCCGCCCTACACGATGGGAGACGCTTTGTTGTCGACAAAGCCAGAATCCGATTTATGCCAAGCGCATCTGTAATGAAGTATGTGGGTCACAACCAAAACATTTCGGATAAGATTTTGATTCTGGGTAACCCGGATCTAAATAACCCTGAAACTGATTTGCCTGGAGCTGAAATTGAAGCTCAGGCTATAGCAGGGTTGTGGTCAAGTGCTGATGTTAAGTTGAGAAGTGAGGCGACTGAAACCACAATCAAAAACGATGCTGCCAATTACGGAATATTCCACCTGGCAAGTCACGGCATTTTCAATGCAGAAACACCATTAGAGTCCAGCTTATTGTTGGCTCCGGATAGCTATAACGACGGGCATCTCACCGTGGCTGAAATCTATGGCATGAGCTTAAATGCAGATCTGGTGACACTATCAGCTTGTGAAACCGGGCTGGGCGATATTGTTAGTGGTGATGATGTCGTTGGGCTAAATCGCGGGTTCCTATATGCAGGCGCAGACTCTATTCTTTCCAGCCTCTGGCCTGTTGAAGATAAACCAACCGCTTACTTTATGACTTCTTTTTATGGTTACCTTAAAGAGAATGAAAAAGTTAAAGCGTTACAGTTAGCTCAAATCAAAACGCGTAAAAAGTACCCACATCCGTCACGCTGGGCTGCATTCCAGTTGACGGGAGCATCTGACTAATAGGAATGGTATGAATCGAGCTTTATTATCCTCTATTCCACTTGTTTTGTGTTTAGTAGCCGCTGGCCTTAACGCCCGAGTTTTAGAGGGAGAGGGCTATGGGAAGACTGTTGATAGTGCCAAAGTTGCAGCGGTGTCTGCGCTTGCTAACAGCATCTACGTTGACGTAGAAAGTAAGTCTTCTGTTTATCAGGATAGCAAAGGAACGGATGACTTTAGTTTTCAGGCAAATCTAACCACCAATATTCCCATCATCGGGGTAAAGTATCGCTGTAATCAGGATAGAGGTGAACATTTTTGTTCTGCGTTGCTATATGAGAGAACGGCATTGCCTCTGTATCAAACTCAGATCGCGAATCACGCTAAACTCATAAATAGTAAGTACGCTTCGTTACCATCTTTAGATCAGAATGCTCAACTTGATACCTTATATTCAATCCTTGCGGAGCTAAATCAATATGGAAAGCTCAGTCTTGTTGAGCGATTTTTGTCGGGTCGGGAAACAAATTTAACCACACCTTCAGTTAGTATCGAGCAAATCAACGCTACGATCGATGACCTGGAAGGCTCGGTATCCAGCCTTGAAGTTGCTGCAAAGCTAATAGGCAGAAGGTTAAAGTACGAGAAAATCTATGTAACCCCCATCACGCTATCTAACTCACGAGAAGTGACTCCGTTTTCATCTGCTCTTACCGAGCAGTTAAAGACAAAAATAAACTCGGTTCACAAAAGAAACCTGGCTAACTATTTTCTCAATGGAAGGTATCAGCAAAGCAAAAGCGGAATTAGAGTCAGCTACAATCTTTCGGACCAGGAGGGGAATACTGTCGAGGCGATTGTAGTTAGTATGCTGCCGCAAAGCTATAAAGACTACAGAACCACTCCTCTTGCACCTGACTTTGATCAGCTACTGCATCATGGCTATGCGGTTTCAAGTGAATTTAAGACGAGCCTCGCAACCAACAAGGGGATGCGTAATCTGGTTTTTCACAATGGTGAAGAAGTAGAACTCCTAATGAAAATGAATAAGCCAGGCTATTTCTACCTGGTGGGGCATACAAAAAACACGGAGAGTGAACAGTCCTACCTAATTGAACTAAATGAAGCCCATGGTGACAGGCGATTTATAGGGTATACGAATGCTGATGATGTCAATAAGTGGGTATCTTTGGGTGAGTTCGTCGTTGAAAAGCCTTTCGGCTTAGAAAGTATTCAGTTGCTAGCATCTACGAACGATTTGGTAGGAGCTCTACCATCATACAAGTATGTATCTAACAGTGGCTACTACGTGATCTCCTACAAGATAGAGCAAGGAGTAAGGATGACTCGTGGACTCAAGAAAGTTAAAAAAAGTGAGTCCAGCAGTACGGAATCAGTTTTGATGTTTACGACAGAAAACAAATAATCAAATTTAACAATAGAGTTAAAAAGGTGGTCAAAATGAAAGTAAGTAAGTCTATTATCGCCCTAGTTTGTGCTGGTGCATTAGGGGCTTGTAGCAGTACATCTAATGAACCTCAGGGTCAGGTTTCAACTAACCAACCTGTAGAAAAAAGCTGGTGTACCTTTGACGACGGAAAAACAGAAGCTCCCGAGTTCTTTTGCACAGGTGCTATCGACAACTTTGCCGTAACTGGTCGAGGCTCCTCCCCTAAATCTGATGCTGGTATGAATTATATGATGCAGCAGGCAGCGCTCGCCGCTCGAGTAGAACTTGCGCAAAACGTCCGGACTCAGGTTAGCAATATGGTTAAGAATTATCTCGGTACTACTGGTGTAGCAAAGAGTGAGACTATTGATGCTGCTGCCTCTAGTACCTCAGAATCTATCACTGATGAGTCTTTGATGGGATCTCGTATTGTTCGACGTATTATTGGCCCAGAAGGTGAAGTTTATGTCTGGGTCGCAATAGATGAAAATAACCTTGTTGCAACCGCTCAAAATGCGATTCGAACAAGTATGGCTAACGATGAAGCTGCATGGCAGAAATTCCAGGCTGAAAAATCTCATGAAGAGATGGCAAAAAAAATCGCTGATCTAAGAAACCTGAACAACAACTAAGGCTGGGTTCTGGTACGACTGACAAGCATCTTTGCCAGTCGTACCAGAGTGTTACTTCCATTGCACGGTTTGCTGTAGGAGTACTGTTATGAAAAATAAAGGTTTGGTTTCTGCGACGCTAACAATGGCTCTGTTGTGTTTGAGTAAAGCATGTTTCGCTAATGAAGAGTTTGAAACGTGGAAGAAAAATCAAAGCAGCGACTTTAACTCTTACCTTAGTGCAGAGCAGTCAGCGTTTAAAAAGGCACTTGAATCTGAATGGGAAAGTTTTCTGCTATCTCAACCAGAACAGCTATATGAGCAGCCAAAGTTAGACGAGCCACCTATAGCTAAGGATACTCCAGATGAGAAAAAAGAAGATAATCAGGAACCAAGTATTTCCCCACCGTCAATTGACACGCCTGAGCCGTCGCAGCCACAACAAAATCCGTCTTCACCGCCAGTTGCTCCTGACTACGAGGATATCGCTTATTTAGGCAAGGTCTACCAGCTACCAAAAATCAGCCTTAGTTATCTTCCATTAAGTGCTGAGGCTATAGATATATCAAACGCATGGGAAAGCTTATATCCCGATATCATGAAAGTAGTGAGTCATATTAGCGAGGCTTCAGAGACGAAAGCACTTTCTGATTGGGGGCTTATATCGTTGCTTGATCTATACTCGGAAAGTCAATCTCATGGTGATGAAAACGGACAAAAACTTCTGCTCTGGGCATTGCTGATGGAACTGGGCTTTGATTGTAGAATCGCGTACAACCAAACCAACCTGTTTGTTTTGATGCCAAGTATGCAAAAAATATATGGTAAAGCTGCATTAAACATGGATGGACGAGACTTCTATATTTTGAAAGGCGGTAGCCCTGAAGGCTCACTGTACACGCACACTACGACGTTAGATAACCCGAAGAGTTTTGACTTTTCATTTCAGAATCAGCCTGCTGTATATGAGTTCTCATCGCAAGCGAAGACGTTATACGACGCCTATAGTGGTCTAGCAGTAACTTACCAATCATATTCGCAATTGGCTTCCTATTATCGCTCTCATCCTTCTCTCGATTTTGTCTGGTACTTTCGGGCTCAGCCGAGTGGTCGTCATTACGAATCCTTGGTAGCAGACTTAGAGCGAGAGCTTGAAGGGCTTTCAGAGCTTAGTAAAGTGAATAAGCTTCTCAGCCTTGTTCAGCATGGTTTTGAATACCTGCGCGATGATGAACAGTGGGGAGAAGAATACTATGCGACTCCGATGCATACCTTGATGCTTGATGCTGTTGATTGCGAAGACCGCTCCTTTTTATTTGCATTTCTTGTAGAGCAAGTCGTTGGATTAAAAACTGTAGGCCTCAAGTATCCCGGCCACCTCGCGGTAGCTGTCGAACTAAATGAGAACCACCCAAACCCCGAGGCTGATTATGTCGATGTAGACGGGCACAAATTTTATGTTTCAGACCCAACCTACATAGGAGCAAGTGTCGGTCAGGCTATGACGATATTCGATGGTATTGCGCCTTCTGTGATCGACAAAAACATTTTATGACAAGCCTTACTACTGGGCTGCATTCCAGTTAACGGGTACGCCTGATTAAAGTAATGGGCAACAGTAGTAGCCTAACGGAATCAATACACATAGTGATCCGTCAACAACGCCACAAACAGCAGCATCAGGTGATAGATGGAAAACTTAAACGTCTGGATAGCTGTTTTTTCATCACTACGATACTTGAGTTTCCAGGCGTGGTAGATAAATCCTCCGCTAAGAACGATGGTTGAAGCGAGGTAGATCATTCCGCTCATACCAACTAATACAGGGAATAGGCAAACCAGAAATAGCAAAATTGTGTATAGCAGGATACTGGTTTTGGTGTATTCAACACCATGAGTCACGGGGAGCATCGGGATGTCAGCTTTTGCATAGTCATCTTTGCGGTGAATAGCGAGCGCCCAGAAGTGAGGCGGTGTCCAGGTAAATATCAACATCACTAACAGCCACGCATTCGGATGAAGCTCCCCGGTAACGGCCGTCCAGCCTAATAGCGGTGGCATTGCGCCTGCGATGCCTGCAATCACAATATTCTGAGGCGTCGCGCGTTTTAAGTACATGGTATAAACTACTGCGTAGCCCAGCAAACTCACAAATGTAAGCCATGCAGTAAGCTCATTAACCCCAGCAAAAAGAATGGCGAAACCCAAGGCACCTATTGCGGAAGCAAACAGAAAAACATCGACTGAATTTAAGTCACCAGAGGGCAGTGGTCGTTTGTGCGTTCGAACCATCATGGCATCGATTCTGCGGTCAATTAGGTGGTTGTATGCCGCTGCGGAGCCAGCCATTAGGCCAATACCAATTAGTCCCAAAATGGTTTCCTGAAGTGGTAGCGCCGCTGGTACGGCTAAACACATTCCTACTACTGCAGTTAGCAACATCAATGCGACCACTTTAGGTTTGGTTAGTGTTAAATAGAGCCGCCAGCGGGAGACTTCGAGCAGTTCGGCGTTTTGTGTCGATAGGATTTTACTCATTGGAGCCTCCGGTATTTCTGACTAGATATTTATTTAGTGTTTCCGTTCGTTGCTTGGAGTTTGATGTGGCAAAAATCAGATAATTGATCTGTACAGTGCATGCCAGTAGCAACGCACCACCAAGGTTATGCAGTACCGCAACGCTAAGCGGCAGGTTAAATACAATATTGCTGACACCCAGGCTGAGTTGGATAAGAAGCAACCCCAGCAGTAGAGCGGAGATGCGCTGGAATCCATCTTTTTTGGCCAGTTTCCAGCACAATATCCCTACGGTGAAAAATGTCACGATGGCACCGAAGCGGTGGGTAACGTGAATGGTCATCCTTGCCGGGTATTCCAGAACGCCAAACTCATAGTTTTCGTAGCCCGGTTGGTAAAGCGTAAAAGCGTTCCGGAAATCGAGAAAACTGATCCAGTCGCCCTGACAAATTGGCAGGGTAGTGCACATCAACGCGGCATAATTTGAGGATGTCCATCCTCCAAGAAAGATCTGGATTATTACAACAAGCAGAGCAAAAGGTGCCAGAAAACGAAGGGAGATTTCGGTTGTTGTTATTGTTGTTGTCGGCACCGTTGTAGTGAACCTTGCATGGAGTAACACCAGAAGGCAGAGGAGCGTGAAACCCCCAAATAGATGAGCCAGTACGATAATTGGCATTAGCTTTAGGGTCACCGTCCACATACCAAGCAGTGCTTGTGCAATGACAAGTGTGCTCAAAGACACTGGCAGCAAGATTCCTGCGGTTTTTGCTTTTAACGCCAGGTAAGTAATCGCAAATATCAGCAGACCTAAAGAACCAGCAAAATACCTATGAACCATCTCTGCCCAGGCTTTGGACTGATCAACCGGGGTGGAAGGGAAAAGTTCCGTAGCCTTTTGTATTTCTCCGGTGCTGTTTGGAACCGTTAGTTGTCCATAACAGCCAGGCCAGTCTGGGCAGCCTAAACCAGCATCGGTTAGCCGGGTGTAGGCACCAAGTACGATAACACCCAGGGTAAATACAACCGCGAACCTCACCAGCCAGACTAAACGCATTTCCTTTACACCCATATTTAACTCCTGAACTTTTAGCCCTTACCCCACACGTGAAAGTTTGAGAAGCTTACGCAAGTCTGAAAGCAAATCTTTGCTCTGCGCCTGCAACTCGTTTTCGCTGTTGATAGCCGGATACTTCATAACAAGCTGACCAAGCGGATCGGTAATAAGGTACTCAGAGGTACTCACTTTGTTTAAAAGTTCTGTATTGACCTCGATGGTTGTCAGCCCTGAGGTATCAACAGCCTTATCGCTGCTATTGGTAACTAAGACAACAGGAGAAACGCGTGGCTGATATTTACCGAGTGCGACATGACTCTGTTTAAGGATGTGGAGCTGTCGTTGGCAAAACGTGTCACAGTGTTCTGGTAAAACAAAACCGAGATGCCAGTTGTGTTCAACCTGGCTGGGGATGGAAATCTCTAAATCAGAATAGGTCAGCCTTGGTTCAATCAGTTCTCCTTTGTTGGTTACACCAGACTGATACCAGTCCTGTACAAGGATGACTTTGGCAATGATCGCTGGAAGCGCAAACAGCATTATCAATGCCATTAGTATAAAGCGTCCTCTGTTGCGAGTTCTCTGCTCGCGACCGTTGGATTGTGTATCGGTAATCGAAGCGTTCATGCGTTGCTCCCTGTCTTTTTGCGTGTAGTCCTGATAAACAGAATGACCATCAGAAGTAACCAAACCGCAGCCATCGAGAACCACTGGAAGGCATATCCATAATGCTTGGCTGATGCCATAGGTAATGGTTTCCATGGTTGTGGAAGTGGCCAGGTACCTATTGAGATTGGTTGAAGAACATAAGGTAATAATGGTAAACCTAACTCTTTCTCTAGCTGCTTGAGGTTCAGATTCTGGATGCGAAAGTGCGAAAGGTTTTCCAGCATCAGGTCAAAACTCAAAGGGTTGGCCATACGTGAATAAAGCCGCCCCTGAATTTCACCATTGGGGATACTAAGTGAGACTTCTGGTAGAACCCGCCTGTCCACATTACCGGCAATAAAGCCGATCTCTGCTAAGAGATAATCGGAAGAAAACGCAGTCTGCACTACCTGATACACCAGATACCCGGCCTTGCCATCGTGTACCTGATTATCAAGATAGATTCTGTAATCGTCAGGTTTACTGTACACAGTAGTCGTAACTCGGAGTCCAGTAATATTGTTGTAGTTACCTGCTATAGATTCTAACGGTACAAACGGTGCATCAGCTCTATGTGCCAGCTGCTTTTCAATCGCGGTTTTTTCCTCACCTCTGCTTACTTGCCATAAACCCAGTTTGACCAACGCTGTAAATACAACCAAAGTTAACAGAGTCAAAACAACAAAAGATGCACGTCCCGCAACTGAGGTCGTGACAGGAGAAGCAGATATGTCTCTGGTGCTAAAAGTCGTTCTTGTATTGCTGTTACTTTTCATCATATTCAATTTGGTAAAAGCGCTTATCCAAATGGTCAGGGAGTCGGAATCCGACAATCAACCCCCTATGAGCCACTATCTTGGCAGGAGGCTGATGCTTTCGGCCCTGGTCGTTATCCTGCTTATCATTGCTCTAACCTCCGGTTGGATTGCCCCTAACCCGAGACCTTATTAATTATTACTGTATGTTCATCTCCACCAATTCCGACACTTCCATAGAGCCGCACATTTCCAGAAACGGACATAAAGATGCATGAACAAGAGCATGTTCGATAGATTCGGCTTCGATGATGGTGTAGCCGGACATTCCGGTTTTACCACCTTCTCTTACTGAACCATCTGGGCTTACTATGTGAGTATTAGTCACTGGATTGGCTGGGCTAACAACAGAATCACCAAGCGAAGCAAGCCACTCTTTGTATCTCTTCATCTGCTTTTTGCTCTCTTCATGTGAAGCTGGTGGATTCCCGTCAATGTATACAAGCAAATATCGAGGCATAACGTCTTCCTCTGTCAGAGAACATAAACAAAGACAAACAGGCACAGCCAGACGACATCGACAAAATGCCAGTACCAGCTACCAGCCTGAAAGGCGAAGTGATTGGTCGAGGTAAAGTGATCGTAAGCAATTCGCCCCAAAAGAACCGTTAGAATGATGGTGCCAAGCAAGACGTGCATTCCATGAAACCCGGTCAACATAAAGAAGGTATTACCGTAAATGCCTGACTGCAAAGTCAGGTTCATTTCCTGATAAGCATGAATGTATTCTTCCGCCTGATAGAACAGGAACAGGCCAGCCAGAACGATAGTTATCTCAAGCCAGAAAACCAATGCGGTACGGCGATCTTTCTCCAGACTCACATGAGCGAAGTGCAAAGTAACCGATGAGGTAAGAAGAATAATGGTGTTCATCAGTGGCAAACCTTGCCAAGGCATTGCTTCAGTTGTGATACCGGAAGGCGTTAAGGTTAATGGCCAGATAGCTTCGAAGGCAGGCCATAAAACTTCATGGGTCATCGCATTGTTATCTGCACCACCGAGCCAGGGAACAGCAAATATACGTGCATAAAACAGTGCGCCAAAAAACGCGCCAAAAAACATCACTTCAGAGAAGATAAACCAGCTCATTCCTTGTTTGAAGGAACGGTTTATCTGCCTTGAATACAAACCAGAAAGGGATTCGGCAATTACGCTGCGAAACCAACCAGCGAACATATAGAGCAAGACAAAAAAGCCGATAGTTAGAATCCACTTCCCGACAATACCCGTGGCACCGTCAGATGCTGTTCCTTGCACGGTTAAGCCGGCTCCGACAGCAATAAGGAATAAAGCGATAGCGCCAACTATAGGCCAGCTACTTTGTGCGGGTACGTAATAGGTTGGGTGTTTAGAATCAGAAGTATGAATACTCATTTGATTCTCCTTTCGTTTAGCACTTGATTAAATGCCAGTTGTTCGGTGTCGGTGACCTTGTCACTTATGTCGAATAGCGTGTATGAAAGCGTCAGGGTATTTACTGAATCGGGAATATCGGGTTCGATATAAAAGATCAGCGCCAGTTCAGTACTTTCCCCGGCTGCTAATGGTTGTCGATTGAAGCAGAAACACTCCATCTTATTGAAGTAGGTTGCTGCCTGACCCGGGGAAACAGAAGGAACTGCCTGTCCGACAACAGCGTGATCCGAAAGATTCTCAATCAGGTATGCGGTCTGAATCACTTCACCGGGGTGGACGGATAAAATCTTCTCTTTTGGTTTTAGCTTCCAGGGCATACCTGGTGGAATATGAGCCATTAGTTCGACCGTAATAGAGCGAGACATATCAACCGGCATACCGTGAGGCTGAACCGCTGCGACTTCGCTGGTTTTCCCGTTGATACCTAAAACATCACACATCACGTCGTAAAGTGGCACTAACGCAAAACCAAAGCCAAACATCGCAATGGTCGTTGCAATGAGCTTTAGGGTTAGCTTGTGGTTTGCCTTTTTGGTATCCATAACGTGGCCTTGATTGTCACTCGTTAATCAATCTTGGGCGGCTTTTCGAAGGTATGATGCGGAGCCGGGCTTGGCACCGACCACTCCAAACCTTCTGCTCTTTCCCACGGTTTAGCGCTGGCTTTTTTGCCACCACGAATACACTTAATAACAACCCAAAGGAACAGCAGTTGTGATACTCCAAATGCGAATCCACCAATAGAGACTATCTGGTTAACATCTGCAAATTGAATGGCATAATCGGGGATGCGCCTTGGCATACCTGCCAGCCCCAGGAAGTGCATAGGGAAGAACAAAATGTTGACCGAGATAACCGACGTCCAGAAATGCCACAAGCTTAGGCGTTCGTCATACATATGCCCCGTCCACTTCGGCAGCCAGTAATAAGCCGCCGCCATTATTGAGAACACTGCGCCGGACACCAGAACATAGTGGAAATGGGCAACCACAAAGTAGGTGTCGTGGTACTGGAAGTCGGCTGGGGCAATTGCCAGCATCAGACCAGAAAATCCGCCGATTGTGAACAAAACGATAAAGGCGATGGAGAATAGCATCGGTGTTTCGAAGGTCAGAGAACCCCTCCACATTGTTGCTACCCAGTTAAACACCTTAACGCCAGTCGGAACTGATATCAGCATGGTGCAGTACATGAAAAAGAGTTCAGCAAACACCGGCATGCCAGTAGTGAACATATGGTGCGCCCATACAAAGAAAGAGAGTAGGGCGATACTCGCTGTGGCATAAACCATAGAGTGATAGCCGAAAAGTTTTTTACCAGAAAACGCTGGGATGATTGCTGACATAATTCCGAATGAAGGTAGGATCATGATGTACACTTCCGGGTGACCAAAGAACCAGAATATATGCTGGAACATTACTGGGTCGCCCCCTCCGGCAGCGTCAAAGAAGCTGGTACCAAAGTATTTATCGGTAAGCACCATGGTTACCGCTCCTGCCAGCACTGGCATCACAGCAATCAACAAAAATGCGGTAATTAGCCAGGTCCAGACAAACATTGGCATCTTCATCCAGGTCATACCCGGCGCACGCATATTAACAATGGTCACGATAACGTTTATTGCTCCCATGATGGAGCTGATACCCATGATATGAACCGAGAACACAAAAAGGGCAGTACTGTCAGGGGCATAAGTGGTGGAAAGCGGTGCATAGAAGGTCCAGCCGAAATTGGGGCCGCCACCTTCAGTAAACAGCGAAGCGAGTAGAATTAAAAAGGCGAACGGAAGAATCCAGAAGCTCAGGTTATTCATCCTCGGCAGTGCCATATCAGGCGCACCAATCATCATAGGAATCATCCAGTTAGCCAGCCCGGTAAAGGCGGGCATCACTGCCCCAAAGACCATGATTAAGCCATGTACTGTTGTCATCTGGTTGAAGAAGTTTGGGTCAACGAGCTGAAGCCCTGGTTGGAACAACTCTGCCCGGATGACCATTGCCATCGCACCGCCTGTAAAGAACATCGCCAGACTGAATAACAGGTAGAGAGTGCCTATGTCCTTGTGGTTTGTTGAATATACCCAACGAGCCCAACCCTTAGGCGTGTGATGTTCGTGATCGTTCGCGATGGTTCCTGCGGTAACCGATTCAGACTCGGCAGCAGCCATTTTCTCTTTGTGGTCAATGGAAGGTTTCATTGAGCATCCTCCGGATTATTACTCTCCAGACTATTAGCACCGGCATTTTTGAACTCGTTAATATCAGAGGCTTGTACCAGGTCTCCGGTTTTGTTGTCCCACGCATTACGCTGATAGGTAATGACCGCAGCAATTTCTTTTTCGCTGATCTGATCGACAAAGGCTTGCATTGCAGTACCCGGTCTGCCATTTACGATAGTGTCGATGTGGAGCGATACATCTCCCGTCGCAATGGCACTTCTGTTAATCGCAGGAAATACGCTCGGTAATCCTTCACCATTTACCTGATGGCATACAGCGCAACGTTCTGTGTAGATAGTCTCACCAAGAGTCATTAACTCTTCCATCGACATAGTGCTCGTTAATGCCGCCTGTGCCTGAGCGCGTATTTCGGCTAGCTCTTGCTTCTTATCAATGAGCCACCGATCGTAGTCGCTTTGGGTCATTGCGTGTACAACGATAGGCATAAACCCATGCGCTCTGCCGCAAAGTTCCGCACACTGTCCCCGGTAAATTCCAGGCTTGTCTATCCGGGTCCAGGCCTCATTAATAAATCCGGGAATGGTGTCTTTTTTAACGGCGAAGTCCGGCACCCACCATGAATGAATTACATCGTCAGAAGTGAGCAGGAAACGGATTTTTTTATTGATCGGCAATACAAGGGGGTTATCCACCTCAAGCAAATAGTGCTCACCTTTTTCGGCATCGCCTTCAATTTGCTCTGGCTTAGTGCTTAGCAAGCTCAGGAACTCTATATCTTCGTTAAAGTAGCTGTAATGCCACTTCCATTGAGAGCCGGTAACTTTGACAGTAATGTCCGATTGAGAGGTGTCTTCCATAGCAAGAAGTGTTTTTGTCGCCGGTATAGCCATACCTATAAGAATAAGAACAGGGATGATGGTCCAGATAACTTCCACTTTGGTATTTTCAGTGGAAATCAGCAGCAACCGCGCCTTTGGATTTTCTGTGTTTGAAAATGGAATAGAACATAATGCCGAATACAACAGCAGCGATGGCGCAGCAGATATAAAAGATGAGCATGTGAAGCTCATAAACTTTTTCACTGATATCAGTCACGCCTTTGGTAAGGTTTAGCTCTGATTCTGCATGTACTGTTGACGTTGTTATCGCGAATACGGCATAAGCGAACAACAGCCGGATGGTCGGTTTCTGGTGCACTCGGTCTCTCCCTGACACTCAAATCCATCTTTTTTAAGTTCACTCCTTAACGGGATTGCCGAAAAGAAGTAATCTCACGTAGTTAGCTGATTGTTATTTTTATGTTAATTAAGGCTAGGTGCGAAATGGGAATTGTTCAAGAAACTGATAAAAATGTTAATGTTGAAAAATATAACTTATTGAATATTATGGCTGGGGATTAATAAAAGTAATGTTGTATTTGATCTTGGTGTTTATTTGAACAATAGTTAAATAAATGTTAATGCGAACTGGTGATCGTGATCCCAAGTATAGTCAGTTTCGTACTAACGACTAATGTTGATGCACTGCTATATAAGATAACAACAAGAAAATGTCGTAGGCCGAGCATCGAATCGACTGTGACGCGCTTTGTTCAATGTTCTTTGTTCAATACTGGCGCTTCACTTAACGAGAATCGATCAAGGAGGATATATGCCTCGTACGGTACATCCATCAGACTTACACAGTAAGAAAAAAGAGTCGTCTACGCATGCAGAATATGCAAAGACAATCCCATGTAACCAACTCAGTGTCTCTGCTCCTTTCCATTGGTTGTCACTGGCACTTCATGACCTGATCCGAATGCCTTTGATAAGCGCGTTTTACGGACTCTGCTTTATGGCAGCGGCAGTAGCTATTGTCCTGCTTATACAATGGCAGGGTACCCATCTGGTTGTATTGCCCGCTCTTGTAGTGTTTATGTTGATTGGCCCATTCCTGGCGCTCGGCTTGTACGATGCAAGTTGGGAGCGTGAGCAAGGGCATGATGCAAGTCTATTCCACTCTATGAAAGCGATAGGCCGAAACTCATCTTCTCAGTGGGCATTTGCCGTTCTGCTCGCCGTAGCGATGATCTTCTGGATGCGAATTGCAGCACTTTTACATGCTGTATACCCATCCGTTCAGGGAGCACCGCTTGCTGACTTCGTTCCATTCCTTGTAATTGGTTCTGTGGTCGGATTTATTCTGGCTTGTGTCGTCTTTAGTATTTCCGCATTTTCAATGCCATTAATGCTCGAACGTCAGGTAGATATGATGAGCGCCGTATTTACTAGCTTCAACGCGGTGAAATCCAATATTCCAGCGATGATTGTTTGGGCGGCACTTATCTGTGGAGGTGTGTTACTCGGATTTGCTACATATGGAATCGGAATGCTGGTTACGATCCCTCTGTTAGGTTTTGCGACATGGCACGGTTACAGAGAAACCATCAAACACGATCATCATGTATAACCAATAAGTTGTTTAAAGTAAGTGCCCCGGCTTGATTCCGGGGCATTTACTTTTCTATTTTTAGTTAAGTGGGAAGAGTCAACTTAGTGGGATAACTAACATATCGACAGGAATAGACTTGAGCATTCTTTTGGCAGAAGAATTTACGGTATGCCAAAAGTCCTGATGGTGTCCGGATACGATAAGATCAATATCGTAAGCCTCAACAACACGCTCTAGTTCTTCAGATAGTCCACCACAACTTATCAATGTATTTTCAACGTCGCACGATACATTGTTTTTAAGTGCGGTTAGCTGGGCGTGTAATTTCTTCATCAACGGATTGTCATCGTTTTCTGCTACTAATGAATTAACGATCTGGCGAGTAAAGTCGTCGTCTTGTACAACATCGACGTGGATAAGAGAGAGTTTTGCACCTACAGCAGAAGCAAGCCCGGCTGCTTTATCAACCAATATGCTACTTTCATCACTTAGATCGACTGCAACAAGTATATGTTTATAAGTCATTAGATTTTATCCTTATTGTTATTGTCTATACATTTAATTCTAGATAAGCAGAAATAATATGCCGAGAGCTTGGTTCGATAATTGTTATATCAAGATCACATATTCAGTATCTACGCCCTTAAATTGACGTTGTAGGGATGAGTTTCCTGAAAATTACTTAAATTAACCTAAGAGCACGTTGGTATGTAAGGCTAGATCATAATGAAAAAGAAGAACGTTTATCAGGTATTTACTCGCTTGTTCGGAAACTCAAATCAAAGCAATGTACCTTGGGGAACCATTGAGCAAAATGGTGTTGGTAAATTTAGTGACTTCACCGTAAAAGCATTAGCAGAAATTCGCAATTTGGGCATCACGCATATTTGGTATACGGGGGTACCACATCACGCAGTGATTAATGATTATCAAGAGTTTGGAATAGAGAATGACCATCCTGCTGTAGTGAAGGGGCGGGCTGGTTCACCTTATGCAGTCAAAGACTATTATTCGGTTAATCCTGACCTTGCGGATAACCCGGCGAAGCGAAATCAGGAGTTCGACGAATTAATCGAAAGAACACATAACGCTGGAATGAAGGTGATCATTGATATCGTTCCTAACCATGTCGCGCGTGTCTATAAAGGGTTGAATAATCCTGAAGGTATCAGTGACTTCGGTGTGGAGGACGATACCGGGTTTGAATATCATAAAGACAACAATTTCTACTACATTCCGCGGCAGGAATTTGAGCTACCAGATGCTCTAACTAATGAACCACCTCTTGGAGGGGAGGCTCATCCATCATTATCTGAACCATACACTGAGTTTCCGGCGAAATGGACGGGCAACGGCTCCCGACTGGCAAAACCAAATCACGATGACTGGTATGAAACAGTTAAGGTTAATTACGGTGTAAGACCGGATGGGACTAAGGATTTCGATAGCCTATCCGAGGAATATAGATTCAAACCTTTTAGCGAACATTATGATTTCTGGCTAGATAAAACGGTTCCTGATTCCTGGGTTAAGTTTCGGGATATTGCCTTATATTGGATTGATAAAGGTGTCGACGGTTTCCGCTACGACATGGCCGAGATGGTGCCGGTTGAGTTCTGGAGCTACATGAACTCGTCGATTAAGCAGAAGAATCCAGATGCCTTTTTGATGGCGGAAGTTTATCAGCCGCATTTGTATCGGGATTATATTCAGCTTGGCAAAATGGACTATCTGTACGATAAGGTGGATCTTTACGACAGCCTTAAAGAAGTGATGCAAGGGCATGGTTCAACCCGAGAGATCGGCAGGATTCAGCACGAGATGCGTGATATTGAACATCATATGCTCCACTTCCTTGATAACCATGATGAGCAAAGAGTCGCGTCACCGGAATTCGCTGGCAGCGCAGAAAAAGGAAAACCAGCGATGTTGGTGTCTGCTTGTTTGTCCTCCTCTCCAACCATGATCTACTTCGGGCAGGAAGTCGGTGAGCCGGGAGCTGGGGCCGGTGGTTTTGGCAAGCCTTCGCGAACATCGATCTTTGACTATGTTGGAGTGCCACATCACCAACGTTGGATGAATGGTGGCAAGTTTGATGGCGGACAGTTATCAGATTCTGAAAAAGAGTTGAGAGATTTTTACCAGAAGTTACTTAACCTAACGTTAGAAAGCCCTGCATTGAGTGGTGAGTACCACGACCTATACGGAGCAAACTTCGATAACTTCGGTGATATGCAAGATAGTCTTTTTGCATTTGCACGTTCTAACGCCGATCAAAAGCTTATGTTTGTCGCGAACTTTAGTGCAAACAAGGAGACAGAACTTAACTTAATGATACCTCAAGAACTGATAGAAAAATGGCTCCTGAATGAAGGCGAACACCGAGTTGTGGATCTCCTGAATGACAAAGCCTACACGCTAATTGTTGATAATCAGGGAGCCAGGCTACTTATCAATATTGAACCATTAGCGGCTATGTATTTGAGTTTGGCTATTTAGCAGCTTTATGACGGTAAAGCAGGCATAGCTTGCCTGCTTTGCTTGTAAATTCATACAGTAGAAGGCTGTTAGTAAATATTAGTGTGATAGACGGACTGTTTCCGTATTTGTTCTCTTGGCTTCACTATCTTAACTCTTAATAATTAATTGGTTATATAGCAAACTCTTTCCTCTATTTGTGTGATAGATTGATGAGATAGACGGAAAGAAACCGTTTAGAAAGCGTTGAACTAAACCGCTTCGCGGAGAACGATACGTAACCCCGAATACTGTCCACACTTATGGTGTATCCATTGAATGAGGAATACACCATGACCCCTTTAAGACAACAGTTTCTCGATGAAATGGCGGTTCGCCGTTTCTCTCCTAAAACACAGAAATGCTACCTGCATTGGGTAGTTGAACTCTCCAAAACTTACGCCATGTCACCAGACCTTTTGAGTGATGAACAGATAAGCTCGTACTTACGCTCCTTGTCTAAGGACAGGAAACTAAGTGGCAGCACTTGTTCTCAGGCACTCAATGCCGTCATGTTTTTCTACCAAAAGGTGCTGAAACGAGAGTTTCAAGAAAGACTGGTTCCACCAATGAAGCGAGCCTGCACAATACCTGAGCTACTCAACCGTAAAGAAGTCAGAGACATCATCAGTCACTGCCGAAGCCTGAAGTATCAGAGTGCATTAGAAGTATGCTATGGCTGTGGATTGCGAGTGAGTGAAGTCGTTAACCTTGGTGTTAGAGATATCGATGGAGAGGCAAAGCGTTTGCACATTCACCAGGGCAAAGGAAATAAAGATCGGTTCGTTCCCCTCAGTGACAGTCAGTTGAATCACCTTCGTAACTATTGGCGTCACTACCATCCTACAGTGGCGCTGTTTCCTAGTCGGGAGCCAGAAAGACCGATGGACATCAGTGCTCTGCAAAAGTGCTTTAAATCAGCTAAAGCCTCAGCAAGGGTTGATAAACGAGGAGGAATTCATGCGTTACGACATGCGTATGCCACCCATCAATTAGAGGCAGGAATGCCATTGAATATTCTTCAACGTTACCTTGGGCATTCAAGCATAAAAACGACGTTAAGGTACACGCACTGGATAGGTCACTACCACGAGCAGTCAGATGGAAATGAGTTTGACTTAGTCGGCAGACTTTGGGAGGTCGAATGAACATGTTATCTCCCTATCAAACGATATTAAGCCAAGGTCTGGATGAGCTAGACAAAACTTCCATTACCCCAAGGCAATGGCAAGTTCTTCATCATCTTCGAGATTGTCGAACGGAAAGGATGGGAAGCTACGATTGGCGGTGCAACTACTGTGGTTATGAAACCACATGGTACTGTTCATGCCGGGACAGACACTGTCCAAACTGTCAGGAGCAGATGAGACAACGATGGTTGCTAAAACGAAGTAAGGATATTTTACCTGTGGCCTATCATCATTTGGTTTTTACCTTGCCTCATGAGTTTAATGCTCTGGTAAAGGTTTATCCGAAAGTGGTTTACCAATGTCTGTTTCACTCGGCTTGGGCAACGTTAACTGCTTTTGCGAATAAACGTCATCACCTTGCAGGGCAACTTGGTGCCTTGATGGTTCTGCATACATGGGGAAGGAATCTTAGCCAGCATACGCACATACATTGCTTGTTACCAAGCGGAGTCTTGACTAAGGAGGAGCGGTGGCAACCTACAAAGAAAGATCATTATCTGTTCCCCGTTAAGGCTCTCTCAGTTCGTTTTAAGAAGGAGATGTTGCAACGGATGCATTCAGCGCTGACGACCCATTTAAACTTATTGTCAGATGTCAGGAAGAAAGCATGGGTTGTTTATAGCAAACCCGTGCTGAAAAGAGCGGAGTCGGTAGTGGGTTATCTCTCCCGATATTGCAATCGAATAGGGTTAAACCCTAACCAGTTGAGCTATCAAAGTGATGGTCGTGTTGGTATGCATTATAAGGATTATCGCAGTGGAGAAATGAAAAAGATGTCTTGTACCGCAGGGGAAATGTTGAGGCGGTTGCTTCTGCATGTGCTACCTAAAGGGATGATGCGCATTCGTTATTATGGGTTCCTGGCGAATGCTGTGAGGGTAAAAGCGATAGCGACGATCAGACAGAGTTTACATGATAGAACAGTAGAAGCTTCGGAACCTGAAAGAGAGTTACCTTGCTGTCCAGTCTGTAAGCGGAAAAGCATGATGATGACGAGCATCATAGTCAGACCGTCGATGAACGTACTACACTATCGAACGGGCTAGGCTATTGATAAATTGGGTGTTTATATGCGCGTTGTTATCGTGACAGAGGGGCATGGTTCGCTTTAATATTAATGGTATAACGAGTATAGTCATTACGGTTTAGAGGAGAAAAGTGACCCAAAATATACTCTGTAACCGTTATCTGTGGCAGCTAACAGGCACTGCAAAAAGTTAATCCAGAAAAGCAAATTCCATAGATAGTAGAGGTTCAGTTCAACAGGTATTTATCCAGTGTGCTACGACACTGGATAAATACTTAAGCGTTAGCCCACTTATTTGAGTTTGATATATATGAAAAGAATAAAAAGAAACCCAGAGAAATTTGAACCAATTGATCTTTTTAGTTCCATTGGCTTGGAATATAACTACAATTTGCAGAACCCAGAAGATAGGGACGATTTCGTTCAAAGAGTTTCGGATTCTTTGACTTCAGCTCAAAGCAATGAAAGGGTGCTGTTCGGGAAAAGAGTCGAGTCTTCTTTTCCTATTGTTGTAGGTGCTCTAGGTAAAGTATCGTTTATCAAACAAGAAGACTCTGGTACTAGTTTCTCGACAAATGAGAAAATTAAGCTTCCTGATTACAGAGTTACAACTGCGACCGGTGAGCAATACCTTGTTGAAGTAAAGAACTGTCATTCTGAAAATGTTAATTACGAATATCCATTCCGCAATGATTATCTTGCGGAGCTGCAAGCATATGCTGAAATGAACAAAGTACCTCTAAAGTTGGCTATATACTTTTCAAAATATAATCAATGGGTTCTGCTTGACCCTAGCTCTTTGATTAAGCAATCAAAGCGTTATGTAACTACTTTCATTAATTCAATTGCTAAAAATGAAATGGGTACATTTGGAGATGTATTAATCGGTGCCAAGCCAAAACTAGAGTTTGTCATTGTCAATGATACTGATAACACAGATCCAATAGGAGATGATGGTCAAACAGTAATTTTGATAAAAGAAGTAAGGCTCAAGTGTGCAGGTGTTGAGCTTAAAGAAGAGTTAGACAAGAGTATTGCGTTTTATCTCACTCGATATGGTGACTGGATTGAGTCTTCAGTTACCCCAGTAGTGAGTGATAATAAAGTTGAATCTATCATTTTTACATTTGAGCCTGAGCATCCTTCTGATAATTATGGGTTTGATATGATTGGCTATTTAAGCTCTATGATAAGTGCTGCTTACCGAGAGCGGACAATCAGAGACGACAAGATTGTTGCAATTGATGCGAACGTAGATCCCGCTCAGTTTAATATTGGATTTCCTGATGATTATAAAAGTGACGAACTACCGTTATGGCGCTTCCATATTCAACCAAACTTTGAAAAGGAAATAGAGAAAATTTCTTTGGAATCAGTTGGCTAACAAACAATTTAAGAGTGATTCAGCACGCTTGGCATTTTTGGTTTGGATTGAGTTTTGTGTTTACTATGGTCAAATTAAGTTTCGTGGTAGCGTGCTTCACACCTTAATTGGGCGTTAGGCTATTAACTATAATCAACGGGAGGAGTGATATTGGCTCATCATATTTTTGAAAAATTAATGGATAAAAAAATCAGTGACTTTGTACATTCAATGAAAGAACTAGCGAATGAATGTTTTTACGATCCTGAAAATGACTCGTTAATTCACCCTGGGGAGTATGGTGTATTCAAAGAGCAGATTTGTGCTGGTTTATTAAGTTTATTTATTCCTGAAAACTATGGGTTCGGAAGTGGATTTATTATTACACCAAATGGTTCGACAAGTACTCAATGTGATTTGGTGATTTATGATAAAAGTAAGATGTTAAATATCAAAGCGTCCAATGAACATCGATTTTTTCCGGTTGATCCTGTTTTAGGTGTCGTGGAAGTAAAAAGTACACTTTCTAAAACTGATTTCAAGAAAGCTATAAATAAACTTTCTAACATCAAGAAACTAAGGGAAGAGTGCGATGGAATGACAACTTTTGGTTCCAATGCGGATTTTAATCCTGAATTAAATTTCAAAGATCAGATTTTCTCAGTTTTGATTTGCAATAAACTAAATTTCAATCTCGAAAATATATCTAATGAAATTTCTGACTTGTATGACTCTGATGTGAATTTAAATCATAGGCACAATCTGATACTAAGTATTGAAGATGGCATTATTTATTACCATATGAGAAAGAACATAGCAGATGAATTTAAAACAATACCTCAAAGTTGGTCATATCCTACTCTCTGTGGATTCGGCTTAAAAAATCGTTTTGATCCATCATATGAAGAGTCAAACTATCATTTCAAAACATTCTTAACCTACTTTTCACAAGCTATGCATGAACACAATTCATTTATGACATATTTACCTTCTTATTTCGTTGATGAAAGTGTAGAACGCGGAAAGATTGAAGATTAGCCTAACAAACAATTTAAGAGTGATTCAGCACGCTTGGCATTTTTGGTTTGGGTCTAGTTCAGTGATTACGGTGGTCATAACAAGTGTTGTGGTTGCGTGCTTCACACTTTAATTGGGCGTTAATAGGCTACTGAAAAACATAAAGTTTGTGGCTAGGTGGTTCTGTGTTTGTGGTGAGTGTTTGGGCTTTTAGGTAGCCAAGCAATCGCTTTGGTTCAGGTTGGTTCTTTGGTGCTTTCGCCATTTTAAGTCATCGAAAGGGCTAATATGCCACCAACCATTTTCGGTCTTTCCACATCACCAAGTGGCAATTAGCGTTGCCGATACTTTTGTGGGTGGCGGTTCCTCGGCAAATTTGTTTTTTGCGCGAGCTTCAATTCGGTTTCTGGTTATTTCAGGTGGTCAGTAGCCTGCATGTATTTAGCTTCTCCGCCGTTTCGGGTGTTGTGCAGTAGTGAACACCAGTAGCGAGGTAAGTCCTTTATTAACAAGGCGCTTAACGGGACAAAAAACGTTTGGCATTTTTGGTTCTGGTTGGTTTTGGTGTTATCGTTGTTTTTATTGAGGTTATTGGGTGTTTTTTGCCCATTAGCTAAGCGTTAGCAATCCCATGTAGGAGGTGGTATTGGAAAGTGTAATTGTTGCTTTGGTGTCGGTGTGTCTAGGTTGGTTGTTGTCTCAAGGTACGGAGTTAGTAAAATCTCGCAGGAAAGTTGCTAGGATCAAGAAAGCAATTTTGGCTGAACTCTGCGATATTAAGAAGTATTCAGATATAGCAATTGAACAGTGCTGTGAGTTTAGAGATAGTCTTGGGTCAAACAAATATGGAGTCATTGTTCCTCAGCCAATTAAGTCAGTAATTTTTGATGAGCATTATGTTTCTGTATATGCGGATTTTTCGTCAGAAGAAAGGTTCGCTTTAGGGATTGTTTATGGACATGTAGAGAACTTTAATTCAATCTTGCCAAAAATTACCGAAGACAATGTAATAACTTGTTTTGGTGATCTGTATTCTGCATCTCTTTGGTTGCAAGCGAGCATAAATCAGTTTCAATTACACCCGAAAGTTCATATTTCCCTAGACGAATCTGAAGTCACAAGAATCAATAGTGAGCTAGGAAAGTACCTAAAGGCGGTTGGTCTGTTAAAGTGAATTGCTAACAAACTGCTCAAGATGGACTGTCAACGCTCGGCAATTTTGATGCTAGTTTGGTACAGTGTTTACGGTGGTTTGTTCAAGCGCGGAGGCTATGCGTTGTCAGCCACTTAGCAAGGGCTACATGGACTCCCTCTTTTGTCAACAATAGCTACCGCTGACAACAGTGGATCGGACAGCAGCTCTACATTCGGTGTTTCATCGGATTTTACCCGTCACCCTGATGATATTCGCTTGATGCTGGCCTCATCCGTTAGACAGTGTTTTCCACTTTCTTGCTAAACAGGCTTTAGCATCTCGGTCTGACCATATTGTCATCAATGGCTATTGCTTTGACTCGGTAAGGGCTAACCGCTTATATAGTTAGCGTTATACTCGTTGTCTGTTGTTAATAGTGCCCAAATTATTCGAGCGTTTTTGGCTGCTAGGGCGACAGCCGCTCGTTTGTATCCTCGTCTTTCAACGAGCTGTTGTATCCATAAACTGTTTCTATCGGTTTTCTCTTTACAGCGGGCAATGACAGCTCTCGCACCATGAATAAGCAGAGTACGAATGTGCTTTTCGCCTCTTTTACTGATACGACCAAGATGTACATTACCACCTGTCGAATATTGCCTTGGTACTAATCCTATCCACGCCGCGAATTGGCGACTGGTACCAAACTGTTTGCCATCACTGACGGTTGCGACTATAGCTGTTGCGCTGTGCTCCCCAACCCCAGGGACGGCCATGAGCTTGGCTGCTTGCTTCATTTCCTTACTCAGGTGATAGACTTTTCTATCATAGCGAAGGATTTCTTCGTTAAGGTGGCGGATGTTGTTTACTAAATCACTCAGTAGTTCCCGAGCAAGAAAAGGAATGCCATTTTCGGCATCTTCGAGAATATCGGGCACCATTTTCTGAAGTGGATAGCGACCTTGAGGAATGATGATGCCAAACTCGGACAGTAAGCCACGAAGTTGATTAATGGTCGCGGTTCGACTTTTTACTAGACTATGCCGTATTCGATGTAGGCAAAGTACGGCTTGCTGCTCTTCGCTTTTAACCGAGACAAATCGAGTTTTTGGCTTAGAGACAGCTTCACAAATGGCTTCTGCATCATTCGGGTCGTTCTTCTCGTTTTGTCGGTATGGAATGACAAACTTAGACGCCATAATTTTAGGCGTATGACCCAGCTTTTTAAGTTCTCGTGACCAGTGATGAGCACCTGAGCAGGCTTCCATCCCAATAATACACGGTGGAATATTGGCTAATGTGTCTAAGAGTTTGTTTCTTTTAACAGTTTTGCGTAAGACGCACTTGCCATATGCATCTACGCCATGAATACTGAATACATTCTTGGCAAGATCAACGCCAATAGTTTGAATGGTGGACATAGTAACCTCCAGATTCTAAGCGTATCCATAGTTAACTATGGCACGCTGCGGCTCGGGTAGAGGGAGTCCATATCATTCGTTATGCATTAAATTTGAGTTTGGTAAGTAAATGAAGTTAATCGAAGAAATTATCCAGCTGTTAAGCTCTGGAGAAAGTAACTTAAAAGTAGCATTGTTAAAAACAAAAGTACTACTTCATCAGTTAGGCGAGAAAGAGCTTCTAGATTGGGTTGATAGTGAGCTCAGAGGATATGGAAATCGTGAGTCTGTCCCCTCCTATAGGAAGCTGCATCTTACAGTTAAAGGCAATTTGAGTAATTCTGTATACAGATACCAGAATCAAACTCTGCCTTTAATGCACTTAGATGATGAAATACGTGAAAGGCTAGACACTAAGTACTTGATGGACAGCATTGCTGTTGTCGAGCAGTATTCAACTCAGGAAAATTTACAGGTAAGTATCGCACCTGAGTTCTATCCACTCCTGTCTGAGGGTTTTGATGATAGCTATGGTGTAGAAACCGCTTGGGCTGTTCATTCTGCTGGTGCGATGACGCAAATATTGACAGAGGTTACGACTCGACTTTTGGATTTCGTTTTGGAGTTGTCTGAAAAATTTCCAAATGAAATGGAGTTGAGTGATATGAAAACAAGAGCGAAAGAGGTTGGTGTGTCAGATTTATTTAACAATGCAGTTTTTGGTGATAATGCCACTATCGTAGTTGGTGATTCAAATACTCAAACTATTCGTAATACTGTAAGCAAAAATGATATGGCTTCCTTAATCGAAGTCCTCAAACAAAATAAAGTTAGTGATGAGGATATAGAGTCACTTCAAGTTGCAATAGAAACCGACAAAGGTAGTGCGGAAGTAGAATCTGGTAACTTTGGTTCAGCCGTATCGGGCTGGATGGGCACAATGGTTTCTAAAGCAGCATCGACATTATGGGATGTTAAGGTTGGTGCTGCTGGTAGTCTATTGGCCACAGCTATCGGCAAGTACTATGGGTTTTAATGCATAACAAACAATTTAAGAGTGATTCAGCACGCTCGGCAATTTTGGTTTGGGTCAGGTTTCGCGTTTACGGCGTTCCAGTTGAGCGCCTTGGTTGCGTGCTTCACACCTTAATTGGGCGACATGGATTCCCCCGGTTGTCAAACGTCCGCTAAACTTCAAGTGATGGGTTTTGGACTGCCGCTCTACATTCGGCCTACTTATCGACGATTTGCATACGTCGTGGCCCTGATGACTTTGCGCGACTGCGGTGCCTTATTCGTTAGATGACATCAAAATGTGTCCGCCGCATTAACAGGCTCTCCGCTAGTGGTCTTAACCTATCTCCATCCATTGCGTCCGCTATGACCCGGTGGGTGTGACTCTTGTTACGCTGCTTAAGACGAAAAGATTTTAGGCAGCGTAATTTTTATATTCTGTTTGATTGTGTAGTAGTGACCAGATGATACGAGAGTTTTTAGCAGCCAGTGCAACAATGGCTCGATTCATCCCCCTTCGCTCTAATATGCCTCTACACCATTGGCTCAACCTGTCTTGTTTATCTCCCAGATTGGAGATAACTGTTCTCGCTCCATGAACTAAAAGTGTTCGAAGGTACTTGTCGCCATGTTTGGTTATTCTGCCAAGTCGTGGTTTTCCGCCTGTGGAGTATTGCTTGGGTACTAAACCTAACCATGCTGAGAAGTCCCGACTTTTATCGAACTGGGAGCCATTGCCTATTGATGCCAATATTGCGGTTGCTGATTGAGTATATCGAGATGCTGATAGGCATCATGAAGTACAGCTCTTGCCAGTTGAGGAAGTTCATTTTCAGCATCTTCAAGCATTAGCGGTACTTGTTTCATTAAGGATGAACGACCGACAGGTATAACTAAGCCGAACTCAGAAAGCAGTGCTCTAATACGATTCATGATAGCGGTTCGTTCACGAACCCAATGCTCCCGCATTCGGTGAACAGACAATATGGCTTGTTGCTCGGGCGATTTAACCGGAACAAATCGAGTAGAGAGGCGCTGAACCGCTTCGCAGATAGCAACGGCATCATTGAGGTCGTTCTTGCCCTTAGTTCGATAAGGCGCGACATACTTGGCAGCCATGATGCGTGGTTCATGTCCGAGTTTTCGAAGTGTCCTCGCCCAATAATGTGTACCACCACACGCTTCAAGTCCTATACGCATAGGTGGCATATTTGCTATTGTAGTCAGCAAGTTAGAGCGGTTAACGGATTTGCGGATTAGAACTTTACCATTCTGGTCGACAGCATGAAGACTGAAGTGGTTTTTAGCTAAGTCGATACCGCAGAAAAAAGAATAATCAGACATGGTGCCTCCGGTTTTAATAATGACCACATAAGTGTGGCTGATCCTCGGGAGGGGGAATCCATGTCATTCGTTATACCTCACAAAGGAAAAGGAACTTTCGATGTTTAAAATCGAGACTAAACGTCTGATTATTTGGGATATGACTCCGAACGATGAAGATGCTTTTGTTGCTATGTCTCAGGATGCTAAATATCAGCGTTTCTATGATGAAAGCGACTGTGACCCTAATAAATACCGAGAGTTAACAAGCTTGTTTATCGCTCAGGCTTCTGAGAAACCAAGAAAATCATACCAACTAGCCGTTGAATGTAAGATGTCAGGTGAGTTCATTGGGACTGTCTGTTTACGCCTAGAGGATAATCAGCAGGCTTCAATGGGATGTGCATTTTCCAGAGTCTCTCAAGGGAGCAAGTTAAGTTATGAAGCAGCCTTAGCTCTGGCAGATTTTGGTTTTTCGGAGTTGGAAGTTCATCGTATATATGCGGAGACAATCAGTAAAAACTTACCTGCAATTAAGCTCTGTAAGTCTCTAGGTATGCGCCAAGAAGCGCAATTTAGAGAGCACCGTTTTTTCAAAGAGCAGTGGTGGGATACAGTGGTTTTGGCAGTCCTTCGAACAGAGTGGAGCAAGGCATAACAAACGACTATGGCGTCAATAATTAATTTTTCGCGATGTTTTTATTCCACAATTCCACACGACACCGCCTTTCCATCTTGTCACTTTCTTCAGCTGTTCTACCGCAAGAAAATGTTCATAAGTAACTCTAAAAACCGGGTCACATTGCTGGTATTTTTGCTATTGTAGTCAGTAGGATATTGCTCATTATGCTCTAAGGGGGAAGTATGATTTATACAACAACTGAAACGGTTCCAGGAAAAGAAATCGAGGCTGTATTGGGTATTGTTAACGGGAATGTCGTTCAGTCTAAACACGTTGGCCGAGATATCATGGCAGGTTTGAAAGGCATTGTCGGAGGCGAACTTAAAGGCTATACCGAAATGTTGATGGAAGCCAGAAATATAGCGGTAGAACGATTAATACAAGACGCTCAAAAGTTAAATGCAGATGCGATAGTGGGAATACGATTTACAACCAGCTCTGTTACCGATGGCGCATCAGAAATATTGGTTTTTGGTACGGCGGTTAAGCTACGAACAGCTTAAATAAGGATATCGATGGAAGAACTTCAAGGTGGGCGAGAAGGTCAGATATTTCGTTCCGAAAACAAGATTTATCGGCCAAGCGGCAAATGGTCTGAAACGATTCACCGCTTGTTGTCGCATATTGCCGAAAATGGCTTTGATGCAGCGCCTAAGCCTTATGGTTTCGACGAGGAAGGTAACGAAATATTGTCTTATGTCGAAGGGGATGTGTTTAATTATCCGCTGAAGGGTGATATCGCTACAAATGAAGCGCTGACATCTGCGGCTAAACTAATTCGCTTATACCATGATGCATCTAGCTCGTTTCTATCAAAATATTCGAACGAACCTCTGGAGTGGATGCTTCCCAGTCGAGAGCCTGCCGAAGTTATCTGTCACGGCGACTATGCTCCTTACAATGTTTCTCTTATTGGCCCCGAAGTTGTGGGTATTATTGATTTTGATACTGCCCACCCAGCGCCGAGAGTTTGGGATATCGCTTATGCGGTGTACTGCTGGGCTCCATTCAAAACCGATAATGTTGATGCGCTGGGAGACATAGAATCTCAGTCAAAGCGAGCTAAGCAGTTTTGTGATGCTTATGGATTGCCAGAAATAGACCGTTCGGATTTAGTAAAAGCAATGACTGACAGAATTCAAGCTTTGGTAGATCACATGCACAATGAAGCCAGTAATGGTAACCGGGCTTTCATCGAAAATATCAAAGATGGGCATCATTTAGCTTATCTGGCCGACATCAAATACCTTCGGAGTCATGAACAGTATATTACTGATGTTTTGGTGGGGGATAGATAACCATAGACAATTTTGTCTTGAGTAAAATCAGTAGAACCTTTTCACATCTCGATAGAAGTTCTCGTGAGAGCCTAGGGTGATAAGCTCTAGGGTTAGGGTTCCATCTTCATAGCTGTAACCAAGTAAGGTCAGTTGTTTTACCGATTTTAACACTAGGAGTTTGGAGTACAGCTGTGATTTTACTCAAAACTGTATGCCTTAAGCTTGCCCGATTCTTTTTCAGCCTTGAGCCTAGAGTCCTGCTTAGGGGTATTTGTAGCTTTTATCGGCTTTAAATTGATGCTACGTATATAAAAACGAATAACAACAGGAATAAAACAATGATAGATTTTACAGTTGGCAAGTGGATCTTTGAGCCGAAAGTTAGTGAAGTAACCAAAGATTCAGTATCGATAACAACCGAGCCAGAAACTGATTTTTGGCAGCGTTCTTACTATGGATTCCGCAATGATAATGCGCCGGCTTTGCAGGTTGAATCTGATGAAAACTTTACCTTTAGTACGAAAGTGAGTTTTGACTATCAAGCCCAGTTTGATCAGTGTGGGGTGATTATCTATCTTGACAATGAAAACTGGTTTAAAGCATCCATAGAGTATGAAAACGAGGCGTTCTCAAGGTTAGGTAGTGTTGTGACGAACTCTGGTTACTCCGATTGGGCAACGTCAGATATCCCATTACCGAAAGAAATTTGGTATCGCTTAAGCCGCCGCGGACCTGACTTTTTAATTGAGTCTTCGTTCGATGGTGTTAACTTCAAACAGATGCGAATCTTCCACCTGCACAAGCTTGGTGAGACGACCATGGAGATGGGTAGATCCAATCCGCCTTTACCAGCTACAAATAAGGTGAGCTTTGGTGTGTACGCATGCAGCCCTTTGAAGTCATCATTTACCGCTACGTTTACGGATATGAGCCTGGAGCCTTGTAAGTGGCTAGCGCACGCCGTTTAACCTCCATGCGAAGTAGTTAAGAGTGTTTGAAATATAAGGAAGTATCAAGATGTCAGGGATTACCGATTTAGATGAGCTACTTCGCTCAATGAGCCCAAAGTTAGTCGAATCTGAGTTTGTATTTTGTACTGTTTCTGGATCGCTTACGGAGTATACCGAGTTAAATCCAGTTGCTACATTTATTGAGCCTGAAGGGCTAACACTGGTTATCGAAAGGTCAGTTGCAGAAAAGCATGGCTTACCTTTTGAAGGGGCATATAGCCAAATTACACTAACGGTTCATTCGAGTTTGGAAGCGGTTGGTCTTACAGCTGCTGTTTCAAGTAAGTTGGCTGAAAAGGGCATCAGCGCAAATGTAATTGCAGCTTACTATCACGACCATATCTTTGTTCAAACCAGTAAAGCTCAGGCGGCAATGTCAGCTTTGAACCAATTTAGTTGTTGAATAAGTGCTTGAATAAGTTGTTAAGCGTCAAGGAGGACGAATGAAAATCAGGACGGTTAGAGATAGCGACTTAGGCGCGATTACCGAGATATATAATCATTTTATTCAAGAGTCGACGGCGACTTTTGAGGAGCAGCCACTAGTTACGAATGACTTATCTCAACGAGTGCAAGAAACTCTTGCTTCCGGCTTCCCCTGGATAGTGCTGGAAGTAGAAGGTGATGTTATTGGCTATGCATACGCAAAACCCTGGCACACCCGTTCGGCTTATCGGTTTACTGCTGAGTCTACGATTTATATGGCTTCCAATACGGGAGGTAAGGGATACGGGCGCAAGTTATACCAGGAGCTAATGAGTCTTCTGGAAGCTAAGGGAATTAAGAATGTTATGGGCGTGATAACTCAGCCAAATCCAGCCAGTGTCCACTTGCACGAGTCGATCGGATTTAGAAAAGCCGGCGAGTTCAAAAACATTGGTTTCAAGTTTGGTCGCCAGCTTTCAGTAGGGTATTGGCAGCTAGAAATGGGCTGCTAGCTAGAAAAAGTAGCAAACAATATATAAGGGCAGTAATGACCAAAGTTATTCTCAAAGGGCATATTATTGTGCCCGAAAACGAACTAGATGCTGTAAAAGCCGAGCTAGTAACACATAAAAGACTCACCAAAGAAGAGCCCGGCTGTCTTATATTTAACGTTACTGAAAGCCCTGATAATCCGCTTCGGTTCGATGTGTATGAAGAGTTCGTAGATAAAGCCGCTTTTGAAGCTCATCAAAAGCGTGTAAGTTCATCGCGTTGGGGCAAGGTAACGGTCAATGTTGAGCGTTACTACAGAATCTTCGAGTAAATATAGAAGGGTTGATATGAAAAAACGAGCAATAGTTACCGGCGGTAATTCCGGACTAGGGTATGCCATTGCGCAGGAGCTTTTGGCTTTAGACCTGGAAGTAATCCTTACAGGAAGAGATGATGAGAAACTAATTCAAGCGAAAACTAGCCTTGGCAGTGATTCTGTATCATACGCTGCATTTAATGTGGCAGATGAGTCCGCTATCGACAACTTTTTCAAAAATTTAGATTATCCAGTAACTTATTTGTTCAATGTTGCTGGGGTAGGAGTATTTGGAAGTATAGAAGAGATTAATCGGGCTGATATTGATAGGTTACTTGAATCAAATCTTATCGGCCTTATGCTGATGACCTCTGGGTTCATTAAAAAGTTTGGAAATGAAGAGATTCGAATCATTAATGTTATGTCAACTGCGGCTCAGGTAGGAAAGAAGAGTGAAGCGATGTATTGCGCTGCTAAGTGGGGGGCAAGAGGTTTTACTGAAGCCTTGAAAACAACTTACAAGGGTTCAAATATATCAGTGCTTGGTGTTTACCCTGGGGGATGGATACAGCCTTTTGGCAAAACGATGGCAGAGACGTGTCCTCTTTCATGAAACCATCTGATGTGGCTCAGCAGATAGCAGTTAACGCAGTACACAGCAAGTCAATTAACATTACTGATTTGGTAATTGAGAGAGCTTGATTGCATGTAAGTCACACTTCTTTGATCTTTACGCTATAGCTCAGTTTATTAAATAAGCCCTAATTTTGAAATCTGGCACATTTCTATCAAGTGTTATAGTTTTTCTCTATACAAGAGTTTTGATTTTCTATTTTTTTATCCGTCATGCAATGGGTAGATTGAATTCATGATTAATATCCATGGATTGTAAAAATGAAAAAGTTAGTGAAATCTATATCTGTGTGTGCCCTCGCCGCGCTTACAGTGACACCCGTTGCCGCAATGACTGAAGGCGAGTTAATGATCTGGATTAATGGTGATAAGAGTTATGAAGGCCTGGCTGAAATCGGTAAGCAGTTTGAAGCGGACACAGGTATTAAAGTCATCGTTCAGCATCCGGAGTCCCCTGAAGAACGATTTGAAAAGGCAGCGGCTCAGGGAATGGGACCCGATATCATTTTTTGGGCACATGATCGTTTTGGTGGATATGCAGAAGCGGGTCTTCTGAAAGAAGTAAAACCTTCCAAAGACTTTAAAGAAAAGTTAGTTGATTTTAGCTGGGATGCAGTGACGGTAAACGGCAAACTGGTAGGCTATCCAATCTCTGTAGAAACTCCATCTCTGATCTATAACAAGGATCTGTTACCAAATCCTCCGAAAACATGGGAGGAGCTGGCATCTATCCATGAAAAAATGCAAGCCCAGGGCAAGCAGTCCATTATGTGGGATGTTAAGAATGCTTACTTTACATGGCCAATGATTTCTTCAGGTGGCGCTTATGCTTTCGCGCCTGTTGAAGGTGGTTACGATGCAACTAAAACTGGAGTAAATAATGAAGCCGGCGTTTCAGGGTTACAGTTCCTTGTTGATATGGTTAATAAAGGGGTGGTAAACCCGGATATGGATTATTCTGTATCTGAAGCTGCTTTTAGCCGCGGAGAAGTTGCAATGACCATTAATGGCCCTTGGGCATGGGGCAACCTTGATAAACTAGGCGTGAATTACGGCGTTGCAGAGTTGCCAACACTAAACGGTGGTAAAGGCAATCCGTTTGTTGGTGTACTGTCGGCAGGTATCAACTCAAGTAGTCCGAACGAGGATTTGGCGGTCGAGTTCTTAGAAAACTATTTGTTGGTTGATGACGCGTTAAAAATTATGAACGACGATAAGCCATTAGGGGCTGTAGCACTAAAATCGTTCCAGAAAGTGCTGGAAAGTGATGAGCGAATTAAAGCAACCATGACTAACGCTCAAAATGGTGAAATTATGCCAAATATTCCAGGAATGACAGCGTATTGGTTCGCGGAAGGCGCTGCTATTGAGAACGCAATTCTTGGAAAACAAACAGCAAAAGAGGCGCTTGATACCGCAGCTAAGCAAATCGTTAACTGATTTTTCATGTCTTATGACCTTGGACTTTCGCCGGAGTCATACTCCGGCTTTTTTGTGAATCAGGTTAATGAGTTCTTCTGTTGGCTCTGTCAAGCCAGTCACCTTAGTGTAAATCCCTACCTGACCCACTTGTTTCGTATTCAGGAACAGTAACTCTAACCCTTCTTGCTTAAAAATATGGGCCATCTCAGAGGTATAAGGCATAATCGCATTGCTTGTTTTTAGCATCTTCTTACTCGCCGATAGCGAGTCCAGTTCATAAATTACTCGGGTGTTTTGAGCATCTGTTGTGAACAGCTGAGCGCTTTCCTCGGTGAGGATATCACCGTGTCTGGCGTGGTCAGGTGTCACTTTTATAAGTGGGTAATCCTTTGATTTATCCAGGATATCGTCGGAACCAAGAAGAGGGTGTTCTGGACGAGCATACCAAGCTTCTTGTTCCTGAAATAATGGCGTGAATTTTACGCGGTATTGTTTTTTTATCCCGATAATCTCATGGCCAACAAATAGGTCGATATCATCATTTACCAAATGATGAAGCATGGATAGCCCGTTTCCGAACTCGATATGCAGGGAGCTATTCGGATAGGTCTTAATAAATTGCTCTACAGCATCGGAGCAAAAACATTCCCACCAGGCTTCTCCGATACCCAGCTTAACTTTGCCACCACTTCTTAACTTCATATCCTGAAGTTGGTGAACAATCTGGGCATGTTTCTCTTTCACTTCTTGAACATAACGGAAATAAACCCAGCCATATTCGGTGAGTTCAACCCCTTTAGACTTGCGAATAAACAGTTTTGTACCCAGTTGCTCTTCTAGCTTTTTTATCGCAGTTGTGAGCGACGGCTGGCTGATAAACAACTTCTCGGATGCGGTTTTGATACTGCCTTGTTTAGCGACTTCATAGAAGTAACGATATTGCTTGTCCATTTTATGCTGCCCTAATTTTTAGGTAGGTGCAGGATAATGGGTGATATTGATTTTTTCTATAGCCGATTTCAAAGAATCAATTATTTATCGTATCGACACTTGGTTATAGTTGGCACTAAGAAAGATATGTGAATTAGGTGAGAAAAATGGAAAAGCGTTGGTGGCATAACAGTGTGGTATATCAAATCTATCCACGAAGTTTTTGTGATTCGAACAATGATGGTATCGGTGATCTGAAAGGAATCATTAGCAAACTAGATTACCTGAATGAGCTGGGAATCGACGTTATCTGGCTGTCACCGGTGTATCAGTCTCCTATGGACGATAATGGGTACGACATATCAGATTACCAGGCGATAGCTCCTGAGTTTGGATCGATGGATGATATGAAAGAATTAATAGAGCAGGGCAAAAAGCGTGGTATCCGCATTGTAATGGATTTGGTGGTAAACCATACTTCCGATGAGCACCCCTGGTTTGTTGAATCCAGAGAGAACCCGGACAGCAAGTACCGTGACTTCTACATCTGGCGCAATGCGAATGAAGATGGTTCCGCACCAAATGATATACCTTCGATTTTTGGTGGTAGTGCCTGGCGGTGGGATGAAACCAATCAGCAGTACTACTTCCACCTATTTTCAAAAAGGCAACCGGATCTGAACTGGGAGAATCCGGAAGTTCACAAGACGGTTTTCGATATGATGAACTGGTGGATTGATCAGGGCATTGGTGGTTTCCGTTTGGATGTTATCGACCTTATCGGGAAAGAGATAGACAAAGGCATCACCGGGAATGGCGAACGGTTGCATCCGTTAATTCAGCAGATGAACAAAGCGACTTTTGGCGACAAAGATCTGCTTACAGTAGGCGAAACCTGGGGAGCCACTCCGGAGATTGCCAGGCTGTACAGTAATCCAGAGCGTAATGAGTTTTCTATGGTGTTCCAGTTTGAGCATATTACCTTAACCTGGAAAGATGGAGAGAAGTGGCAACCACAACCGCTGAATCTGATAGACCTAAAGCGAGTGCTTACTAAGTGGCAGGTCGAGCTGGAAAATGAGGGTTGGAATTCCCTGTTCTGGAACAACCATGATTTGCCTCGAGCGGTGTCCAAGTATGGGTGCGAAAATCAATACAGGGTGGAATCCGCCAAGATGCTGGCGACGACCCTACACTTTATGAAGGGAACACCTTATATCTATCAGGGCGAAGAGATTGGAATGACCAATGTGTCATTCGACTCACTGGACAAATACAAAGACATTGAAACCCTAAACTTCTACAAAGAAAAGACGGAGTCGGGTGTGAGTCATGAACATATGATGAACGCGATTCATGAGAATGGGCGTGATAATGCTCGTACACCTATGCAGTGGAATAGTGGTGTTCATGGTGGATTTACAGAAGGACAGCCCTGGATAGACGTAAACCTAAATTATGAACACATAAATGTGGAACAAGCTCTGGCAGATAAAAGCTCTATTTTTTATCACTATCAGTCCCTTATAGCGCTACGCAAAGTCCATTCGGTGATTGTATACGGCGAGTTTATTCCTCTGGCGGAAGAGCATCCTGATGTTTTCGCTTACGAGCGCAAAGATGATGCGGAGCATATGGTCATTGTGAGCAACTTCAGTTCACAGGTCCAGCGCATGGTGCTACCAGAGCATTTGCAAAACCTAGACACCAAGTGCCTAATTTCTAACTATCAAGCGATAGAAAGACTGGAAAGAGAAATAGAGTTACGTCCGTTTGAATCCTTTGCTGTCAAGTTAAAGTGACGGTAACAAAATAATGTACGGGTTATCAGAATTTAAATATTACTCTGACACCGTTGCCTTGCTGGAGCTATACTGAATTTATAAATAAAAATAATGAGTTATATTTGGTTTCAGTTGAGTAATGAAAAAGCTATATAAACCAGAAGATTCTGTTCGAATTGCTATAGAAAATCTTCAGCTAGGCATGTTTGTTACGGCTATCGAACGCAGTACGAAAGTTAGCTTAGAAGTCGCGGGTGTGGTGTCTAATGAAAAATCGATCGCTCAGCTCGTAGAGAGTGGGGTTAAGTTCGTCTATGTGGATGTAAAGCTTTCTGCCAAAGAGTGCAAGTTTATTATTGCAGAAGATCCAAAAGCTAAAGATACCGAAGAAAAGCCGCTTGAAGCTTCAAAGAAACCTAAAACTCAAAAAGTTGCGCCATCGGTAAGTAACCGTAAAGCGAAGACACTGGTCACTGAAGCGCGAACACTCGCTAACAAGTTGATACAGGACACTTTTGAAGGGAAGTCGGTAAATATTGATGCTGTCGAGAGATGGGCAGATGACATTATTGATACCGTGCTTGAGAGTGATGGTGCAATCATGTTTGTTTCCGCACTTCGAAGTAAAGATGCTTATCTGCTCGAGCACTCAGTTAATGTTGCCTGCCTGCTCATTACCTTTGGAAAGTTTCTGAAACTTGGTAAACAAGAGCTCAAGCACTTAGCGATAGGTGGGATGATTCACGATCTGGGCAAAACGAAGGTAAAAGATAACGTACTGAACAAACCTGGAAAGCTGACTGATGATGAGTTTGAACATATGAAGCTTCATCAGGTATTTGTGTCAGAACTCATGGAAGATATCCCTAGTTTAAGTAAGACAAGCATGGATGTGTGCCTGTTGCACCACGAGAAGTTAGATGGGACTGGATATCCGAAGGGGTTAGCCGACAGTGAAATTTCATTATATGGTCGAATGAGTGCAATCGTTGATATCTATGATGCGTTAACTGCAGAGCGTTGTTATAAGCATGGTATGAGTCCGTCGGATGCCTTCAAAATACTTCTGAGTATGACTCCGGCAAAGCTGGATCAGGAGCTGGTATACAAGTTTATAAACTGCTTAGGCATTTATCCGGTTGGTTCATTGGTAGAGTTAACAGATGGTAGCGTTGGCATAGTTGAAGCAAAAGAACAGAAAGCGCCAGCAAAGCCAAAGGTGAAGTGTTTCTATTCAAATAAGCACAAAAAATTTACTGAAGTTAAGTCTCTCAAATTGATTAAAACTGAACTCTGTGTCGAAAAAGCGCTTGCTCCTAAAGCATTAGGAATTGATCTCTCACCATTTTATGATTAGGTGGTGCTCTCCTCGCTACGATTAAAACGGCCTGTTGTTATCACATTAAGCAAATATTCCGTGTAGTTATTTTAAATATATTATGTTATAACATAACAATATTGAGTTGGGCATTTGGATAAAGCTTGCTGTACGTGTTTCATCGGTACGATCTTGCTAAAACGGTGAGGGGACTGTGCTAGTGTGATTAGCTACCGGGTTCGTACAATCTCAATATAAGGCGATACCAGAAATGGTGTCGCCTTTGTCTTTTTAAATAGGTTTTGCTTATTGATAAAATAGGATTAATCTATTTCTAATATCACCTTTCTTTAACAATAATGATTGATATCAAATTGCGAGATATGTTGAACGGAAGGTGAGTGATGACGCAGTTAGGAATTTCTTTTATCTACATGTTTTGGATGGCATTTATTATTGCTTTATCTTTCTTTGCAGTAGAGTTTGGATTGTTTGTCAGGCCAGAAGTTAGGGTGACTACAATGAACGGAGCATGGCCTTCTCAACCAGGAAATGAAGACTCGAACAGGTATCGATTGGCAAGTTTTAAAGCCTGATGGCCATCAGGCTTTATTAATGCATATTTGCGATGGCATTACTTTAATGCACTGCAGAAGCTAACATCAGCAATATCGTTTTCTTGATCGTAGCTGTGGTATAGCTCAAAACACGGACGGTCGTCCATTTCTAAGCCAAGTTCAACTATTTGAGAAATATGCTCGTTCCATGCCGGACCATATTGAGATTTGTCTGTGATGGTTTTACGCATGGTGCCATATTCACCGCCTTCAAACTCCTTGAGCTCAATATCGCCTGAAGCCTTCACTTCTCTATTTAGCATAAGGCAAATATCTGTACGGCATTTATCCGCGGGTGTCACTTCAGGATTGTCGTGATAAACGAAAATGTACGTAGAATCAGCGACACCTTCTGCCGCAGCCCACTGATAGAGCTTTTCTACTGCTGGTTCATAGTTTTCTCCGTACGGCCCTGTTACACGAACATACGCCAGAGTGCATTTCTCGAAAACTGTCTTTTCCATTGTGATTCTCCTTAGTGTTGATGTAGGAGAAGTATAGAAGCCAGAGTCAGAGCCGGCGTTTCCCTTTTTGCGGAGTTTGTTTCCTATCTTGCTATTTCGTATTACCTCGGAAAAATGCTCGATGCTCTCGCACTCTCTGATATCGGTAGGTGAAAGGTCGAAATACTTTTTAAAGGCCTTGGCAAAATTTTGCGAGCTCGAGAAGCCATACTCTAAGGCAACATCAATAACAGGAGGCTTTCGATAGAAAAGATCCTGCGCTGCCTGTTGCAATCTCAGTCGACGTAGATACTCGTTGAGGGTTTCGCCTGTAACCGCTTTAAAAACACGATGAAAATGATACGGTGAAAGCGCCGCAAGGCTTGCCACTTTCTCCAGGTTGAGTGATGAGTTGTAGTTCTGCTCAAGATAGCGAATGACAGGCTTAAGCTTTAAGTCATAGTTTGTTTTCATCGCGAGTGATTCCTGGTTGCTATTCCTTTAACCGAGCCATATGGTAGACAGCAACATACTCCCCATTTCGGAATGCATAATCCTTAGATTGTCCTTCAACTTCAAAGCCAAACTTTTTATAAAGGCGAATTGCTCTCTCGTTGTCGGTGTATACCGTTAATTCAAGACGTCTTAAATTCAACCAGTTATCTGACAAGTCGATGATAGTTTTTAGCAGTGCACTGCCAACGCCTTTTCCTGCATTACTGTCTTTGACACCCATGCCAAAGGAGCCAACGTGTCTTCTTCTTGGGTTTGAGCATACTTCAAAACCAATATTGCCTACAATATTACCGTCAACTAGCGCAACATATGAATACACATTTTCAGGGGTGTTTCTTAGCCTCTTTTCCCATGTTTCTATTGAAGGGTTAGGTAGCTGCAGGGTTTCGCTATATGCTTGCTCGTTTTCGTAGATCTCTTTTACTGCTTTGGCATCTGAGGCCTCAGCTCTTCTTATTTCGATTTCCATCTTTATACAATCCATATACTGCGTGATCCAAAATCCGGTCGCCAACTCTTTCGTGGTAAGTGATTATGCCTTCGAGAGTCATTCCCAGTCGTTCACATACTGCTCTGCTGGCAGAATTTCCATCCGCAGCACAAATTTGAACTTTGCTGATATCAAGCTTATCAAAGGCATACTGTATAAGGTGCTTACAACAACGAGTGACAATACCGTTACCCTGATACGGTTGTGCTAGCCAGTAGCCGATTTCAACCATTTCTCTGTTCTGGTCTATGGTATTAAAGCTGATATTACCGACAATTGTTCCTTTATATCGCATAGCGCAAACCAGGCTTTTGCCATCGGCGTAATCATGGAGTGACTGTTTAATAAAAGCTTTGAAATCTTCTTCTTTACTGCATGCTCTAGGCCACTGTAACCACTCCGAAAGGTTGTCATAATTCTGTTTTGCCAGTTCGACATAAATAGATGCGAAAGACTTCTCAACCAGACAGAGCTCTAACTCTTCATCAACTTCCCAACTGAACATTGCTATGGCTCCTTTTTTATTGTATTTGAGTATGCGAGCCGCTCAGAATCTCAGATAACGTAATGGAATGAAAGGGAAATTATGGCTTTCGCCCAATAAATACCAATAAGATTCCGCCCAAAATAACGATAGAAGCTACGAATAGCTGAATTGTCATTGATTCCCCAACGATTATAACGCCACCGATAGCAGCAATAGCTGGCACAGATAACTGAACAATAGAAGCTTGCAGCACGGAGATAATAGGCAGAACCGAATACCAGATAGCATATCCTAATGCAGATGCCACAGCCCCAGAGCCGATAGCAAGATAGATTCCCTTTAATGCTATATCTGACGTATTTACGAACCAGGGTAAGAGCAAAACTGCGAGCGCTGTAGCTCCGATAAAGCTGACCGCCATGTTCGAAGTAGCAGAGAGTTCAAGAGCATTTTGTTTTCCCAGAAGAGTGAATATCGCCCATGATATGCCGGAAAAAATCATAAGAAGAGCAGGGATAAGAGCCGGACTTGAGGCTGATGGAAAGAGCAGGTAAATAAACCCGATAAGCGCTAGCATCAGGCCAAATGCTTCTATCCAGTTAAACCGGTTTCCTGTGCTTAGGTGATACCCGATCATTGCAAGCTGGACGGACGCAAACAGGACTAATGCGCCTGTTCCTGTTTCCATATCTATATAGGCATAGGAAAAGCTGGCGGCATAGCAGAAAAGCATCAACGAACTTAAGCCCGATTTGGGTACCAAAACTAATAATTGCTTAAGATTTATCTGCTCTTTGTTGTGAAATACAATCAATAAGGCAAGCATAACTGCTCCGGATACCAACCTCACTAGGGTAAACAAACCTGCATCCATACCTGTGTCTTTTAGAGCCAGACGGCATAACACTGAGTTTGCTGCGAATGCGGTCATTGCCAGAATAACAAGCGTAGTGGCTTTTATGCTGAGTTGATTTAGAGTTGCCATTGAAACACTTTTTTACGATTAATCTTGTATAAATATTGACGGTATGCTGTTCAGAAAACCAGCTTAATTAAGAAGAAGTTATGCGTATTGGTTATATGTGTTGATGAAAAAGTAGTCAAAATATAATCCCGGCCACACCGTGCTACCGATCAACTTAACTATACTTATAGCAAAGAAGTAGCGCGGAGGAGTCATTATGGATTTCGTGGAAAAAATGCGATTGCGTGGTAAAGCTGAAGAGGATCGTTTTTTTGCTGAGTTAGACAGGCAATTAATAGAAGCGATGCATGAAAAACAGAAGATGGAAGAAGAGTCCAAACGTTTTAAACCGGAGGGCGATGACTTTGGCAATCAAAGTAAGTAGCGTACATTTTTATTCTCTTCTCGACGCTAATCTAATCTGACGAAACGGGCTATGTTCGCTAGCTTTCGTAGTTCGCTAGTTCTCGTATTCTATTTTTTCTGTTTTGTTTTTTCAACCAGCCCTGTTTACATGAAAGCGCCCCTACAAAGGAGCGCTTAATAGGCGGTCTAGAAACCGCAAGCCTCAAGCCTTGTCGATGCTACATTGATAGTGAATGTGTTTCCTATGGCGAAACCACCAATTACACCTGCGCTGTACAAGTAAACCTCTCTGCCACGGTAATAGGGGTAAAGTACTCTATCGTGTAGCTGATGATTCCAGTTGGTACCGCGTAAACTGACGGTTGGAATGGATGACTGCATATTTACATATAGATGAATAGTTGGTGAGTTTATCCACGAGCCGTTGGTCAACAAGAAGCTACCAGTTCCCGGGATACTGGTATTGACGTAAAGGCCATTCACAATAGTATCTAACCATAACTCTATGCCAGGGTGACTTATACAGTTACCGATTTCCCATCCATGTTGGCCATGGCGAGAGACGATTGCTACCCAGTCACCGGGCTGATAGTTTAGCGAAGCAATGTCACTTCCCATATTGATCAGATCCGGAGAGGATGTTTCAGTCCAGGTAATACTTCTATCGAGTGAAAGGCCTTCCAACACCGATACTCTGTTTTCGACATCCATAATAAGAGCGGCATTAGCAGCTATCTGCGCTTCGATAGCCAAATCGTTGGCAATTCTTGCCGCTTTCTCAGCCGCAAGTTCAGCTGAAAGTGTTGCATCTGCTGCTGCGCGTGTGGCAGCTTCAGCTTGATCTGCAGCGATTCGGGCAGCTTCTTCTGCTGCAATAGCAGTTTCAAATGCCTCTTGTTGCTCAATAAATGGTTGGCCCTGATTACTGCCGTTGCTCGCCGCGACGGCGGCACTCATGAACAGCCCAACAAATAAGATAAGTATTGATATTAACTTTTTCATTTCCGGTTCTCCCTGTTCGTCGGACATAAGTGCAGATAGCACTTTCCCAGACAATTAGGCAGCCCGGCGATCCTGGAGTCCATGAGTGAGAAGCTTATCAAGGAGGGCGAGGATCCGTGGCTTTGCGTCCTGAGCTTTTACTGAGTTTGCTTTTTACATAGCCTGTAATACGAGCATAGTTTGTAATAATAGAATTATCAGTGAACTAATGTAGTAATTACAGGCTCTGAGGTTGATCTAGATTAAATGAAAGGGCGAATTTAGCGAGCCAGCTTATGATGCGCCCGGGCAAAGTGGCCCGCACAAAATGCACCGACGATAGAGAGCTCTCCCGCAAGACATAGCGCTGCACACACTTCTGATAGCGCTTGAGATTTACCATTTCCGTGCAAGCCCATAATATCCAGGCATGCCTTTTGGCTCGGAAGACCTGTTCCACCGCCAACGGTGCCTAACATCAGGTTTGGTAAGGTAACGCTAGCGTACAAGCCTCCATCACGATCGACTTCCATTCGTGTTACACCAACTGCCGATTCTGCAACACATGCCGCATCCTGACCACACGCGATGTAGAAGGCTGCCAGCGCATTAGCATAGTGGGCATTAATCCCAATGGTGCCGCTTAGCGTCCCACCAACAGTAGTCATCTGGCCAAACTGCTGCATTTTTTCTGGGGTAGTATGCAAATACTGAGCTATCAGTTCTGCTGGAATATGTGCTTCTGCGGTGACTTTCTTGCCACGAACACTACGCAAAGTCTGGGTATTAGCCTTTTTATCACCAGACAGGTTGCCATCAAGAAATGCATACTCAGGCTTAACCGGGCTATTGGCCATAATGAATTCAAACACCGCGTTGGTAGCGATGGTCACCATGTTTTGTCCTGAAGCATCACCTGTCAGATAATCGAAGACAAGATAGACATGGTTGCCTTCGATGTTCATGTTGATATCGGTCAGCTTTCCGTGTGAGGTCGTTGATTCTGCTATCTGCTTAAACTGGTCATATTGTGTGACAGCCCATGCAACAAACTGTCCAGCTTGCGTTAGATCGTAAAAAGCAAATCCAGGCGTACGGGTGACGCCTTCATTTAGCAGCATAGCGCTGACACCACCAGCCGCTGTCAGCAACTGAGAGCCTCTGTTGTAAGATGCCACCAGAGCAGCTTCCGTTGTCGCTAGAGGTATAAGATAATCATCGTTCGCAAACAGACCGTTTACCCTTAATGGCCCTGCCAGCCCAACAGGAAGCTTAACTGTACCAATAAAGTGCTCGATATTTTTATGGTAAGCATCCGTTTGTTGAAAAGTATGCTCATCCAGCAGTTCTGCTTTGATGTCTGGACGGTTCAATGCCTCCCAGCGACTTTGAATATTTTTATCCGAAAGTCGGGGACTGCGAATCAGCCTGTTCTGAACTTTGTGGTGTTTTGGAGAAAGGTTTTCTTTCAGTTCATCGTTTGATAGATCGCCGCTTAGAAGGGGAATATAGTCGCGGCGATGAAGTTCAAATTTAGGCATTGCTTATCCAGAATATATTTTTGCGCTGATTCTACTCAATTCTGAAAACGGCACAAGTGATGTGAAGTCACTTGAGTATGATGCTTAACATTGTTTTGTCATTTTTTCGTGAAGGGGCCAAAGAAAAGGTCGGCCTGGTTCTCCCGCCATAGTTCGTGGTTTTCCATTACCTTTGAAAATAGGTAGCTTTGCAGGTAGCGGTTTAGCCATGCACGTAATTTAGGGTAAGGACTTTGGCGAAACCATTGTTTTTCGATACGGGCAAACTTACGCAAAAAAGGCATCAGAGCTATATCCAGTAAGCTTTCTTGTTCGGAAAATAAGAAAGCGTGTTTTCCAAGGCGCTCTTCAAGGTGTTTCAGCTGAATTTCGCATGCCTGACGACACTCAACCAGATTATCTTCATGATACCGTTTAGCGCAGCTATAGGCATTGAGAGCAGGAATAAAGTGATGCTCAAAGTCAGCAATCAGATGGATAATTTCAGGTAGTGCGTTTTGATCATTGACGCATAAGAGACCGTGAGGGTCGCTTTGAGACAGAGCCCAAACCATTATTTCTAAACTTTCTTCAATAACCATCGGTTTATCGGAACCCGGTGTTTCTACAATGAGCACTGGCACGCTACCTTTAGGAGATGCGTAGAGCATTTCGATGGGCTTGTTGTCCAGCTTTATTGACCGAATGCGTACTTGTTGGTTTGCCCTAATTAGGGCAATGCGTGCACGTATTGCATAAGGACAGTTGTGCAGAGAATAGAGTATTGGGGTACTTGTCATTGTTATTACACTTTACTGAAAGGCAGTGTTTAAGGTTAGCGTTGTTTTGCGATTTTTTCATGATATCTGGCAAATAGAACTACAATTTATAAAGGGTTTATAGATTCTAATCTGGGTCGTGACTTAAACACTTTTCAGGGGAAGGAGTAGGGTATGAACATGACAAAATCGGATAAAATTGAAGCGGCACTAGAGGTATTTTCTAATACAGATCTTATTCGTGAGCTTGGTATTAAAGCCGCAGATCTCTCGGCTATACGCAGTAACGTAGATACAGTAGTTGCCGAGCTTGAAAAAGCGGAACTTCGTATAGGTATGTATGAAGTAAATGGCAGACATTTCGAAGAACCGATAAAAGGTCCGGCTTCATTCGAACTGCAATCAGAAATCGATATCCATAATGAGCACACTGGCGACAATAAAATCAAGCGTGATTATTTAATCAATGTTGTTGGGGAGTAACCCTAAACGCATTTTGTTTTAGTGTGAGCCTCTCTTAAAGTATGAAGTCAGCAAGTTGGGGTAAGCGCCCCGGCACAATGAGCTGGCTCAAGCAATAAATTGCATTGATATCGCACCGACATAACAGCTGCTGCGACATTGTCCGCAGCCTACGCACAACTCACTATTGAGTACTGGCAGTTCACCGTCTTCAACCGTAATGGCAGAGAATGGGCAGCCAGACTCACACTGATTGCACTCAAGCTGCAAGTAGTTATCACACCCTTTCGAAAATATGGGGCGAAGACTGATGTTCACATCTATCGATGTGTGCAATGCGCCAGTTGGACAAGCCTTTACGCACTCTTCACACAAACTGCACTCATTGTAATCAAGGTTAAGGCGAGCAAGTTCGCTTTCTATTTCAATGACACTATTTGGGCAAGCATCTCTGCACTTTTCGCAACCATCGCATAAACGGCAGAACAGAGCCTCGTCCACTGCATGAGGCGGACGAGGGGCATCACGAAGTGTCGCCTCCGATTCATCAGAAATGTTTTGAATCGGTTTTGACAATCTTGAAAGAAAGCCTCTTCGGTTTTTATTTATCAATTCAGACATTGTTAATTTTTCTGATTGGGTTTAGCGTTGTTAATATATAATTTTCTTTTGTCTATAGTGAGGTTTATATCATTAACTAATTTCTGAAGCCATTCATTAACATTATTTGTCAGGTTTTTATAATACAAATTATTTGATTTATTATTTAATAGTTCCAAATATACAAATCCCCACGGTAAAAAATGTTTTTCCATCAACATTACACCAGCCTCTTGATTATTTTTTTCAAGAAGAAAGGCAAACGCTAAAAGCATCAGACCGAAATGATCTTCTGGTTCACGCAGGCCGGTATCTAGAGCGACTTCGTTTTGCTCTAAGAAACGGCGATAGGCAATGGTAGATTCACCAAATAGTACTCTTTCTTTATCAAGATACACTGAGCCCCATGGTGGCACTGGCATATCACCAACTCCTTCAAAAAGTTCTGAAAAATCATGGTTAAGCTGTTCTTCATCTTGTTCGAACAACGCGTCTAGAGTGGCTTGGGTTAGAACATGTTCATCAACTAATGCTGACACTATTTCAATTTGCTCCTGTTTTGAACATTTTTGATAAAAAAGAGTGCCTAATAATTTAGCTGTATCGATAATCATTATTATTTCCATGTATTTAATTCTGAGTCATTGTATTCATATTTAATAGATTTTCTTTGGGTCGCCTTCAAGTTTTTTACGACGAATATGATTGTAAATAATAATAGTTGACCACCATCAAAAGATCTTAATCTTGTTAGTGTTAATTAGGCGGGGTACCTATTAAGTATTATATGTTAATAATATAACAGGCATCATTATATGAATAATAAAAAAGTAGAATCTGGAGTAATGAATCTTACGCGTCGAGGCTTTATTAAAGCGTCATCGGCGGTAGGTAGTGCTGCAGCGTTAGCAAGCGGGATAACCTTGCCATTCACATCTAAACCAGCTTCAGCTGCTCCCTCCGGCAATACTGAGGAAAAGGTTGTCTGGAGTGCATGTACTGTAAACTGTGGCTCGCGATGTCCACTACGTATGCATGTGCAAGATGGTGAAATAAAGTACGTCGAAACTGACAATGTTGGCAGCGATGAATACGGAAACCATCAGATACGAGCGTGTTTACGTGGTCGCTCTATGCGCCGTCGCGTTTACAATCCTGACCGCCTGAAGTATCCAATGAAACGCGTTGGTAAACGTGGCGAAGGTAAGTTCCAGCGAATCAGCTGGGAAGAGGCATACGACGAAGTCGCAAATACCATGAAGCGCCTAATCAAGGATTACGGCAATGATTCCATTTATCTGAACTACGGAACCGGAACACTTGGTGGTACTGTAACCAAATCGTGGCCACCCAAAGCAACACTTATCGCTCGATTGATGAACTTGTGCGGTGGTTACTTAAACCATTATGGCGACTATTCAACAGCACAGATAGCAAAAGGCCTGAACTACACTTATGGTGGCTGGGCATTTAATAACTCATTTTCCGACCTTGAAAATACCAAGCTGAACATTCAGTTCGGTAATAACCCGGCAGAAACAAGGATGTCTGGCGGCGGCCTTATCCACCACTATGTGGAAAGCAAGAATCGCTCTAACGCAAAAACTATCATCATCGATCCACGTTACACTGACACTGCTGGTGGCCGTGAAGATCAGTGGATACCAATTCGCCCGTCTACAGATGCGGCGTTAGTTGCTGGCCTTGCCTATGTAATGATTACAGAAGACCTGGTAGATCAGGAGTTTCTGGACAAGTACTGCGTAGGTTATGATGAAAAAACGCTGCCAGCTTCAGCTCCTAAGAACAGCGACTACAAGTCTTACATCCTGGGCAAGGGGGAAGATGGTGTGGTTAAAACACCTGAGTGGGCGTCGAAAATAACTGGGATTCCAGTAGATACTATTGTGAAACTTGGCAGAGAAATGGGTACTAATAAACCTTGTGCCACCCATCAGGGTTGGGGGCTACAACGCACCGCGAATGGTGAATTAGCTTGCCGTGCTATTGCAATGCTCTCTTTACTTACTGGTTCTGTTGGAGTTGCTGGGGGCTCAACTGGTGCACGTGAAAGCGATATCAACATCCCATTTGTTCGCTTCCCTCAAGTGCCTAACCCAATTAAAACATCCATTTCCATGTTCTTGTGGACAGACGCTATTTACCGTCATCAGGAGATGACCGATCTAACTGATGGTGTCCGAGGTGCAGAGCGCCTCAAAAATCCTATCAAGATGATCTGGAACTACGCTGGTAACTGCCTGATTAACCAGCATGCAGATATCAACCGCACCCACGATATTCTTCAGGATGACAAAGCCTGTGAAATGATTGTGGTTATCGATAACCACATGACATCTTCGGCGAAGTACGCAGACATCATACTTCCAGATCTGACAACGTCTGAACAGGATGACTGGTGTATGGATGGTAAGGCATCCAATATGCCGTATTTCATCTACGCTCAGAAAGCTATTGAGCCTCAGTTTGAAGCGAAGAGCATTTATGAAATGTGTACTGAGCTAGCGAAACGTATGGGAGTAGAACAGGAATTCACCGAAGGTCGCACGCAAGATCAGTGGATAGAACATCTTTACGCAGAAACTCGTAAAAAAGACCCAACCCTTCCAACTTTCGAAGAGATGAAAGAGATGGGAATCTACAAACGTAAATATGATCGTCACTACATCGCGTATGAAGCATTCCGCAAAGATCCTGAAGCGAACCCGCTAAAAACGCCGAGTGGTAAGATCGAAATCTATTCCGAGCAACTCGCAAATATCGCGAAGACATGGAAACTTAAAGAAGATGAGGTAATCCATCCTCTGCCTATCTATGCAGAGTCATTTGAAGGTCATACCGATCCGCTTACCAGCAAGTATCCATTGCAGCTAACGGGTTTCCATTATAAATCTCGCTGTCATTCCACGTATGGAAATGTCGCTGAAATCAAAGCAGCAGCAAGACAAGAAGTTTGGATAAACCCAATTGATGCTGAAGCGCGAGGTATTAAAAACGGTGACCTGGTGAGCATCTTTAATGACCGTGGTGAAGTTCATATTGCCGCAAAAGTGACACCACGTATCCTCCCACACGTTGTCGCGCTTGGTGAAGGTGCATGGTATGCGCCCGATGGCAAAAAGGTCGATCATGCCGGTTCTATCAACGTATTAACTACGCAGCGCCCAAGCCCGCTTGCTAAGGGTAACCCTCAGCATACGAATCTTGTTCAAATTAAAGCGCTGAAGAAAGCATAAGGTAGGTTGAAATGAAACAATACGGCTTTTACATAGATTCAAGTAAATGCACAGGTTGTAAAACTTGCCAGCTTGCTTGTAAAGACTATAAAGATTTAGACGTAAAACAAAACTATCGCCGTGTATACGAATATGCCGGTGGTGGATTTGTTCAGGATGGTGATACATGGATACAAAAAGATGTGTTTTCTTACTATCTGTCTATCGCATGTAATCACTGTTCCAATCCAGCGTGTGTTGCTGTGTGCCCATCTGGTGCAATGCATAAGCGTGAAGAAGATGGCCTGGTAGTGGTTGATGAAGAGGTGTGTATCGGATGTCAGCACTGTAGCAATGCTTGTCCATATGGCGCGCCGCAGTTCAATAAGCAGAAAGGCCATATGACCAAATGTGACGGTTGCTATGAGCGAGTCGCTGAAGGTAAACAACCTATATGTGTGGAGTCTTGCCCACTTCGAGCATTGGAGTTTGGTGAGATAAATGAGTTGAGAGAGAAGTATGGCGTAAATGCGGATGTGGCTCCACTTCCATCATCTCTATTAACCTTGCCGAACATCGTCATTAAACTAAACAAAAATGCGAAACCTACTGGTGACACCAGCGGGTTCCTAGCAAACCCGAAGGAGGTGTAAGATGATTTTTCATGAGTGGTCTTTGATCTTCTTTACTGTACTAGCTCAAACCGCAGTTGGTGCGTACCTTTTGATTAGCGCGCGAGCGCTAGTAATGGGTTACGACGAAGACAAAATAAACAGCTACAAAGTTCCGATGTTCATCTTGTGGTTAATTATGGGTGTTGGTTTTATTTTTTCTACAACTCACTTAGGTTCGCCTTTGCGTGCATTCAATGCTTTTAATAAGCTTGGATCTGCCTGGTTGTCCAATGAAGTATTCTTCGGTGCCGCATTCTTTGCCGTCGGGGGTATCCAGTGGCTCCTTTCTGTACTGAAAAAGGGTGGTGCAGGCGCACAAAAGGGCTTGATGGTTGCAGCAATGGTACTTGGCGTTATCTTTATGTATTCCATGATTAAGGTATACATGATCGATACCGTACCTACCTGGAATAACATCTACACGCCTGTGAGCTTTGTGATGACAATGGTAGTCGCTGGCTTGTTGCTGTCTCAGTTCGTTATTGTATTTGCAAAAGATAGCCGTTTTACTGTAGACCGCAATATTGCAATGATTGCAGTTATCACTATCGCCATTAGTTTGTTAGCTACGGTTGGCAAAGCTAACCTGATTGGTGATATTCAGTCCTCTGTCGTTAAGGCTTCTGAGTTGGTGACCGGTATGGGAATATACCTGGCTGTTCAGGTTGCTTTGCTGATGTTTGGTTTGTTGATTTGGATTCTACCTCTTATCAATAAGTCATCAGTTAATCCAATTAACCTGGCTGTGGCATTAGTTCTAGTTCTCGCTTCAGAGCTAATAGGTCGCGGACTTTTTTATAGTTTGCATATGACATCCGGCTTGTAATAGCAGACAGTCATAATGTATTACAATTAAAGCCTGACACTAAGTGTCAGGCTTTGTTTAAGGCGTTACTTGTTGTCAGCTGTTATCCAGGGAAAATCAGGCTGTTCAACCTTGCTGAACTCCTTTATTGTCTCATCAGAAAAGTCTTTGCTGTAGTATTTGTAAAAAGCGCCTTCTTTTTTCATTGTATTGAGGGTTTCCTTGCAATAGGTTCACAGTCTCATCTGAAGTCTCTTTTGAAACGGCATAATAGAGATATTTAGTATCGATTGTGTATACAATTTTAATATCCGACAAATAGTCACGGTCCGCTTGTATATCCCATAAAAGTGCGTTGGCGCTACTAATCCACAAATCAACGCGCTTTCTGGCTAACAACTTAATGCAGTCAAAGCTTCGATATTGAGTCTCGATATTTTCGAACCCATTCTTTTCAAGAAAAGCCAGTTTTGCATCTCCAAGATAGCCACATATTTGTGGTACTTTCTTTGCGTCTTCGAGGTTATTTAACTCTATATCCGAATCTTTATGGGCATACATAACCCATCTGACTTTGAGAAGGGGGCCAACCCATTTGGCATCATTTTCTCTCGCTTCAGTTCTGGTAGTCGGAAAGAGAGCGACGTTGGGCTCACTCTGCATTATCGAATAGGCTCGTCGCCAGGGATAGACTTCGATGTCATTGGTTTGATTCAGTCGCTGTATTAACTCACGGGTTAGTTCGGATTCGTTGCTGAAAGAGCGGCCTTCTGTATCCATGCTTGTAGTCGGTTCTGTGATAAAACGAACTTCATCGCAGTATCCTACTGGAGCCAAGAAAGCAACAACCAGTGACAGAGACATTAAACTTAGGCGACAACTTTTCATTATTATTCTTCACCCACCTCAACTGAATACCTAATCTACTTAAAAACATAGCATAAGATGGAGATAGAACTTAGTTTGAAACACATAAATGGGAAGGAGATATGGCCTGGATAGGAATTCCCCAAAAACAAAAAGGGCCAATTCAATTGGCCCCGTTGCTATTTTCTGGAAATCACTTCTTTGATTGTTCTTTCCAGTATTGATGTCGGCAGCGTTGTAGCTGCATTCTTCTAGTCTTCTTCATAATAAAGTCTCTTGTTATTGTATTTTTTATATTATGTCTGTTTCACAAATATGAATATCACTTAATGTCTGTTTGCTATCAAGAATATTTCAGAATAAAAGAGAACTGCATCACATAAGATTAGCGACTTTTGCGTTTGAGCATTTCCTTATCAGCTTTATCTATCAACTGTTCTATATGCAGTTCCCCATCGTACGTTGTTCCGCCAATAGTTACGCTAAACTCGGGTTGATTCTCAGGATGATGTCCGTTCACTGCTTTCGTAAGTTCAGCTTCCATTGTAGATAAGTCACCTGAGTCATTAAGTAACATGAGAACAACAAACTCATCACCGCCCATTCTCCCTACGACATCGGAGTCACGGACATGCCCTTTTAATGATTGCGCAACACTTATTAGTACTTTGTCACCTTCGTGATGTCCATATTGATCATTGATTGTCTTAAACTTGTCGACATCGATATAAAAAAGCCCAAGAGATTGACTCATTCGCTTAGCTAAACGAAGCCTTTGTTCTGCTAATGTTTCAAAGCCACGACGGTTGCTTATGCCGGTCAATGGATCGGTAACAGCGAGTACCTGTACTTCACTATAAAGATCAAGCAGAGCCAGATCAGATTCCAAAATATCTTTAAGCTGGTGGATCAGCTTAATGTAGGTTTCGCTGTAGTCGGTAACTTCATAATCCATGACACAAAATGTCCCGAACGGATCACCGCTGGGCCAGAAAACCGGGACACCAAGATAAGAGTTAAAGCCATCATTATGTACTTCAGGGTTAGTGTCCCAGCTTGGATCAACTTTGGCATTATTTACGTAGAGCTCTTGCCGCGATTCAACAATCTTTCTGCAAAATATATTGACGTCCGGTTTAATAATAATACCGGAGGGGTAGGGGTTGGTTTCTTGTTGGCTGCATATGGTGGTTTGAAATCCTTCTGGCGTATATTGAACCAGAAAGCCAGCAGGGGCACTAAATAGCTCGGCAAGAAGATTGACGGTTTGTTGCCATTTGTCTAATGATATCAGGTCATTAGGGCTATCCAGTAGGAACTGGTCTTTGTTCATTCTTGAATGCTTAACCATTAGTTTACCCCTGAGTATCATATTCTCAATCAATGAAATAATATCTCTATAATCTGGTAAATCAATGATTAATTATTGGCCAATCACCTGATCTTGGGCATTAAGACACTAATTATCGGTAAAAAATAGGGTGCCATTTGGCACCCTGTCAGACGATTTTTGTGTCTTAACGCTCCTCGGTGCGCATACCCATTATCAGGCTAACACACATTAGAAGCAGAACAATAGTAAACGGTAATGCGGTAGAGATAGCGCCAGCCTGTAAGGCTTGAATCGCTTCTGTTCCACCAATCCACAACAATGCTGCCGCGATTGCACCTTCAACAACTGCCCAAAAGACGCGTTGTGGAACAGGTGCATCGACCTTACCACCTGCTGTAATGCTATCAATAACCAGTGAACCAGAGTCTGATGAGGTGATAAAAAACACCAATACCAACAAGACTGCAATAATAGACAGAGCAGTGCCAAATGGCATGACATCAAACATCTGGAACATCGCTAGTGGAACATCAGTTAGCCCATGAGTACCAAGTTCACCAACCTGATTGATAACCTGATCAAGCGCCAGACCACCAAATACCGACATCCAGATCAGTGTAATTGAAGTTGGAACCAGTAGGACGGCAACGATAAACTCTCTTACCGTACGGCCGCGAGAAACACGCGCGATAAACATACCCACAAATGGTGACCAAGAGATCCGCAGGCCCAGTAGAATACAGTCCAGCCCTGGAACCACGCCTCATCTTCACGGCCAATAGGGTTACTTAGTGGGATGATATTTTCAATGTAAGCCATTAACGTGGTTGGTATAGAGCCGAAAGCGACGGCATAGCCGACAAGCGCAACAAAAATTACCAGCAAGAAAGCGATGATCATATTGATGTTACTAAGTATCTTTACGCCCCCTTCAATGCCACGAATTACCGATATAACTGCCAGCAAGGTGACAACCGCTATCACAATAAGCTGAAGAGTAAGACCTGAGTCGATGCCGAATACGTGGTGAATACCGCTTGCAGCTTGCTGAGCACCCAAACCAAGAGAGGTAGCAAGGCCAAACAGTGTTGCTAATACTGCCAAGATATCAACAATATGACCAGCCAAGCCCCAAGCGCGATCACCAAGCAGAGGATAAAAAATAGAGCGGATAGAAAGAGGAAGGCCCTTGTTATAGGCAAAGAAGGCCAATGAAAGCGCAACTATGCCGTAGAATCGCCCATGGGTGCAGACCCCAATGGAACATGGTTGCTCCAAGTGCAAGCTTCGCGGCTTCTGGTGTATTAGGCTCTACATTTAATGGTGTTTCGTACCAGCCGGTAAAATAAGCAACGGGCTCAGCAACGCTCCAAAACATAAGACCAACACCCATACCGGCAGCAAATAGCATTGCTAGCCAGGACATGAAAAGAGTGGTCTGCGGTCGCATCTTTGCCACCAATTCTAATTTTGCCGAATGGTGAAACGATAAGAGCAAGGCAGAAAATAACAAAAATATTACCGGCCCAGATAAACAACCAGTCGAAGGCTCCAATAATCTGCCATTTGAGGCCATCTAGTACCGATTTTGCCGATTCAGAATCAACCAGTAATGTTCCAATTAGAAACAGAACAATTAAGCCAGCACTTGTTCCGAATACTGGATTGTGAACATCAAACCCCATTTTTGGACGTTGTCCTGCCCTACGGTGTAGTCAGTACTATCTATACTGTATTTATCTACTCCTTTAGTCATAGTTCCTCGCTAGTCTTATTAAAAGTCAATCGAACTCACAATTAAAACGTTAGTGTTCTTAGTATTTGCTCGGTTTGAAATTGTTACGGATTCTACACTTTTGATATCGAAATTTCATTAGAGGCATGAAAAATCTATTGAAATAATGCGTGTTCTGGATTGGACGAGTGCTTTTTGCACTAGGATGAAGTTTTCAAATGGATTGAGTTCAAATTAGTAGCATGAATAGGTTGGGGGCATGCATTGGGGCTGTAGATTGAAAGATTAGCAAAAACATTCTAGCGACTTTCGATTCAACCATGTATCTTACCAATCCACTTACCGGACTGTGTCTTAAATAAAGATGTTGGCATCATACAAATATAATCTATACGGTATTACCGCGATCCTCCTTTGGGCCTGTCTGGTTGGCATGTTCAGAAATGTCACTGAACAGCTCGGACCTATAGGTGGAGCGGCTTTGGTTTACACCTGCTCGTCATTGTTTTTAATGCTGTCTTTGGGTATTCCTAAACTAAGGCAATTTTCAAAATCGTATATCGTAGTATGCGGAGCCCTTTTCGCTGCCTATGAAGTGTGCTTTTCTTTGGCTCTTGGTTTCGCATCAGACAGGCTTCAAACGGTTGAAATCGCAATAGTCAATTATCTATGGCCTTCTCTAACGGTCCTATTAGCCGTCTTTGCGGGAAGCAAAAAGGTCAGTCTTTGGGTATATCCCGCAATTCTGCTTGCGTTCTTCGGTGTTACCTGGAGCATCATAGGCGATGAAGGTCTTTCGTTGTCACGACTTATCGCGAACGTCAGCTCCAATCCGCTAGCCTATCTACTTGCCTTCGCTGGTGCGATCATATGGGCTGTCTACTGCAATTTAACAAGGCGGATGTCAAATGGACAAAACGGTATTACTCTGTTTTTTATTTTTACCGCTTTATCTCTATGGATTCAGTTTTTTGTTACTGACACTAAGTTACCTGATCTAAACTGGAGTGTGGCATTTGATGTAGCACTAACAAGCATCTTTATGGGGAGTGGTTATGCGCTTTGGAATGTTGCGATTATTGGCGGCAACATGCTTTTTCTGGCAACGCTTTCTTACTTCACTCCAATATTATCTACGTTTTTCTCGATCATTATTTTGGGTATCACTGTGTCAGGCACCTTTTGGCAGGGCGTCATTATGGTAACGGTAGGTTCACTGATATGCTGGCGCGTAACGAAATAGCGCCCTGTTTTGGGCGCATACATATTTGTCGACGTTACCTTGGGTTAAGCAATCGCAGACTCTAGGATCTTACGACTTTCTTCTAGTGTAATTGCCTGATGCTCTCCAAGTGCAACCATGCCGTGAGCTTTTAGCCGACCAACAACATCATCAACCGCTTGCTCTTTTTCGCTGCCATGTTCGGTTAGTTGTGTTGCAACACCAACGCTGTGGTAGAAGGCTTCGATCGCTTCGATGGTTTTTTCAGCAAGGTCTGCACTCGCTTCAAGACCAAATACATTTTGACCCATCTGCTCAAGTTTCGCTCTTTTTGTATCAATCTGATTTCGATACAGAGATGGTTGAATGATGGCAAGAGAGCGACCATGGTCAACGCCATAAAGTGCTGTTAGCTCGTGACCAATCATATGTGTTGCCCAGTCGTGCTTCACGCCAGAACCAATCAGACCATTTAACGCCTGGTTTGCTGTCCACATCAGGTTTGCACGCCAGCTGTCATCACGCTCTTCGAACGTATTACCAAGTTTAATCAGGTTCTTAAGAAGCGTTTCAGCATAACCGTCCTGTACCATGATATCTGGTGCCTGAGTAGTCACGTATTGCTCACAGATATGAACCCACGCATCAACAATACCGTTTTGAAGCTGGTTCACCGGAAGAGATTTCATCGTGTCCGGATCCATTACTGCAAAACGAGGCTGTACCGCTGGAGACAAGAATGCCAATTTGTCTTTTGTTGCCGCTTTAGTAATAACCGCACCAGCGTTAGACTCTGAACCTGTTGCCGGCAGTGTTAATACTGCTGCTAATGGTACCGCTTCGGTTACGGTGTGCTTACCCGTCAGAATATCCCAGCCATCACCTTCATACTTAGCAGCGGCAACAGCATATTTAGAACCATCGATAACAGAGCCGCCACCAACAGCCAGTACGAAGTCGATGCTTTCGTTTTTGATGATCGCCACCGCTTTGTCCATCGTTTCTGCAGTCGGGTTTGGCTCAACGCCTGAAAATTCTTGCCACTGATGATCGGCTAGTGCTTCGGCTACCTGGTCATATACGCCATTCTTTTTGATTGAGCCGCCACCATAAATAACAAGAACTTTACTGTCGGTTGGAATTTGTTCTTTAATAGCTGCAATCTGTCCCTGTCCGAATAGGATGGTTGTTGAGTTGCCATAGATAAATTGCATCACATTTCTCCGTTGTTTTAGTCGTGCATCTAAATTAATGTTCGAACGTACTATTGCATAATAGTGGGTTATAAAGTGTAAAGGTAGCCACATTTCTTTCGTTTTCTTGCCTAAAAATATCAAATTTGTTAATTTTGATTTAAATGAAGGAGAAAGTGACCAGATGCAAATAGCTAAGTACATGAATGCTTATGTTGATGAAAAGCAACTACATGAGCTTGAGGGTATAGTTAAAACAAAGGTGCCTGGCGTTAAGTTTTATCGTTCTTCTTACGCTGCAGAAAGAATACCTTTGATATACCAGTCAGGCATTATTTTAATGGGCCAGGGCTATAAAAACATATATCTTGGCGATCATAAGATGAGTTATGGTCCAGGAGATTATGTGGTGCTGGGCGTGCCGCTACCTATCGAATGTGACTCAGAAATGGAAGATGGAAAACCCATCCTCGGTATTACCATTGATGTCACACAAAAGATGCTTCATGAAACCATCAATCATATTAAGAAGCATGAGACAATTTCAGAAGGAAGCAAAGCCAATGAGCAATTGGGGCTGCAATGCATGAGTTTGTGTGATCCGCTGGAAGAGACCTTTCTAAGGTTGGTAAAGGTATTAAAAAATGATGCCGAAGCAGAGTTCCTGGGTGAGGGGATTGTAAGAGAGATTGTGTATAGGGTTTTAAGAGGTCCTATGGGACACATCCTTTACGACAGAGCAAACACAGATGGTAACTATGCTAAAGTTGCCAAAGCGCTTGATATTGTTCATTCAAAGTTTTCTCAAGCAATTACTGTTGAAAGCCTTGCTGAAGAAATTCATATGAGTGTTCCGGCGTTTCACCGTGCCTTCAAGTCGGTGACCACAGAGTCCCCTCTCCAATACTTGAAAAAGGTGAGGCTATCTAAAGCCAGAGATCTAATTATGTTAGAGGGTTTTCGCGCATCCGATGCTGCACGTAAGGTCGGTTACAACAGCCCATCGCAGTTTAGTCGGGAGTTCAAGCGTCATTTCAGTTACTCTCCTAAAGAGAGTTTTGCCAGAGCATCATGATCATATTTACCCTGAATTTTCATTGCTGAGAGAGTGCGATCAAAAAAGCTGCCGCGAGGGCAGCTTTGGGCGCCTTTTTAGCTCTTACTTGCAGTAGTTAACGGCAATCTGAGACGCTAAACGAGCGTTATTCAGTACCAACTGAATGTTTGAGTCCAGGCTGTCACCACCAGTTAGTTCACAAACGCGAGCTAGCAGGAATGGCGTTGATTCTTTACCTGCAATACCTTTTTCATCCAGTTCACGCAGCGCCGTTTCAATGGCAAGTGCAATTGCCTCTGGTGCCATTGCGTACTCTTCAGGGATCGGGTTAGCGATGACTGCGCCACCTTTTAAATCCATCTCCCATTTGGCTTTAAGTGCAAGAGCAATCTCTTCTGCTGTGTCCAGGCGGTAGTCAATAGAGTGCTCACTTTCACGAGTGTAGAACGCAGGCAGGGTATCAGTCTGGTAGCCAATCACTGGTACGCCTTGAGTCTCAAGGTATTCGCGAGTTAACGCCAGATCAAGAATAGATTTAGCGCCAGCACATACTACAGCAACATCTGTGTTTGCCAGTTCCTGAAGGTCTGCCGAAATATCAAATGTTTCCTGAGCACCGCGGTGAACACCACCAATGCCACCAGTTGCAAATACTTTAATGCCTGCCATAGCCGCAAGGATCATTGTCGCGGCTACTGTAGTAGCACCATCTTTTTTGCCAGCAACAATAAATGGAATATCACGACGGCTAACTTTAGTCACAGCCTGACCCGCTTTACCCAGATGAGTAATTTGCTCTTCGCTCAGACCAACCTTTAAGCGACCTTCGATGATCGCGATAGTCGCAGGAACAGCGCCCTGTTCGCGAATAGTGTTCTCTACAAGAAGGGCGGTTTCTACATTTCGAGGGTAAGGCATACCGTGAGAAATGATAGTAGACTCTAATGCCACAACTGGCTGGTTGTTTTTTAGTGCTTCAGCTACTTCTGGCTGAATATCAAGATAGTTTTCTAGCATGAAAGTTTCCTCTAGACAGTTTTTTGCTCGATGTAGTTGAGTACTGCCTGTTCTGACATAGATAAGTTAATAGTTTTGTCTGCGACTAGCGCAAGTTTTGCTGCAGCAAGAGAGAAGTTAACGGAATTCTCCCAGTTCCACTGCCGCATAAATCCGTGGGCGAGTCCTGCCATTAAAGCGTCACCAGCTCCGGTAACGTTGTTTACCTGAGTCTCGCCTGGTGGTATGAATTCTTGAGTGACGCCGTCACTTGAATAAGCCCCTTTACTTCCCAGACTGATAAGAACGTTTTTTACACCTTTCTCGTGTATTTGTCTGGCAACGTCAGGAAGATCTTCTTCGGACTCTATTTTATGTCCGGTAAGTAACTCGGCTTCAGCTAAATTAGGTTTTAGCGTGTGAATTCTGTCCAGGTATGGCAACAGCTTTTGAGCTTTGATGGTAGATACCGGGTCAACAAATATGGGTTTATCGCCATAGACACTAAACAAGTAGTCCAGAGCTTCTTCACTAAGGTTCGCATCTAGCACCAGCATGGATGCTCTGGAGATCACGCCTTCTTTTCTTTCAAGCTTCTCTGGGGTGAGTGAGTTGATTAACTCCATATCATTGAGTGCCAGCTTCATTTCTCCATTGCTATCATGGATGGAAAGGTAGCTACTCGTTGTCGCGCCTGAAACGGTCAGGCAGTGATCAACGCCTACACCAGCATTCACACATGCTTGTTTTAGTTGGACTCCCCACTGGTCATCACCAATGGCGCCAATAAACTGAACGGTGCTTCCTAGGCGGCTTTGGTTTTCAGCGATATTCCTTCCAACGCCACCGGCACTACTTGTTAGTTTGCCCGGGTTAGAGTCTCCGTCTATCAGTGGTTTATCGGCTTTACCGCACAAATCCATGTTTGCGCCACCTATCACCAACGCGTACTGCTCAGGTGAAAGAATATAGCCTTTCCCTTTGATGAAGCCTTTACGAGTCAGGTTCATGATATGCACAGCAACCGCACTACGGCTAAGCTCTAGCTTATCCGCAAGTTCTTGCTGAGGAATCAACGGGTCTTGTTTAAGAAAATTTAGAATTTCTTGTTCACGCTCAGTAATAAACATATGTTTTCTCTCTAAACATTTGTTTGCATGCTAAACTGAAATGATAGACCTATGTAGTGAACAAGTCAAAAACTTGGTTAGCTGTCACAAATTTATTGCTAGTCAATCCATTGAGTTTAAAAAATCCTTAAACGCATCACTGTTATTTAGCTGTTTTATCCCTTCCTCGATCAGGCTATCCACAACCGGGGCGTCCAGCTGCATATCAGTGGGGATATTATTCATATATTCATGAATCTCAGGATCGGCAATATCCGAAAGATTTATGTCAACAAAGTGCACCTTAACACCATGCGCTTGACCGAAACGATAGAGTGACTGTTTGTAGTAAGATTTAGAAACATCGTTGAGACGGTGAATTTGAACATCGGTCATCATCGTTATCATCTCTACGATGCCAGGTGGTTCGGGAGAAGAGTGTAATGTAGATGTTGGTGTGGTCGACGCATTGACTGATATGGCTAGTACACTAGAGTTAACTTCAGTTTGAATGGCGTCAAAGTAGTCCTTTTTACTTAAGCTGAAAAAATCATACATGGCGAGTAATCCCAGATTATCTGTGATACCACCATCAACCAGGTGAACATACTGTATTTCTTCTTTGTTTGAGTAGTTGTTCAGCGCTTTAGCTGTCGCCTTGGTTAAGTCGTTTGTATATTTTTCGTCGTTGAGATCAAGAAGATCCTGTCTTCCACAGCCAGTATGATTTTTTAAAACAACCGGGTCGAAAACAATGGGTACTGCAGAAGAAGCCGCTACTGCGTTTGCTACGGGGTAGCTGGAGATATTAGAACAAAGTAAGTTGAAGTACTCCTGCGTAAACGAAAAGCGAACTTCTCCACCTAAGTCTGTGGCATTAATGATAACCAGCGGGCTGTTTTCCTGGTCAAAATCTGCAAAAGTAGCGCCTTTAAACAGTTTTTTCTGGTAGTAACTTATTGCTCTATTACTTTCAGGGCCAGAGCTGAGCCAAGACCTCGGGTTTAGTGTTCGCCAGAAAAGGTCTTTACCTACCTCGGCGTAGAGAAAGTCCTTTTCGAAATCAGTGAATATTTTATCGCCAAAAAGTCCGTAGTACGCCGCAGTAAAACTGCCACCAGAAACCGCGCTAATAAAGTCGACTTCTTCTAGTAGTGAAATTTCTTCCTCGTTCTTTTTGACTGGCACTTCCTTTAGAGCTTTGAGTACTCCATAAGAGAGCGCAGCTGCGCGAGTCCCACCTCCAGACATGGCGATAACGACAGAATATTTGCCATGGTTGCGCCTTGCGGAGGTGCTAGCCATAGAGTAAAGGTCGGTTACTTTTGTATCGTAATGTAATCGCTGATTTCCCATAGACGCGAATACATTACACGTAAAAATGATAGAGCAAGTGAACAGGACAGTGAGAAAACGCAACGTTAAACTTCCTTATGACTCATCTTTAATGCGGCATTTAGCGTTCAGTATACCGTTTAAAAATCACCCTGTGAATTGAGTGCTTCACAATCATTGATTGTATCTATTGATGAAATTGCTTATTTCCATTTAGCTAAATCAAGAATTTAGACCAAAATTATAGTTAGCCAGATATTGGAAAGTGTCTACAATTAAAGTAACTGTGCGATTACGCGGTATTTTGGAGATTGATAATATGGACTCAATTAAAGTTAAAGACTTCATGGAACAGCGAGCTGTAAGGTTTACACCTGAAATGTCTCTTACTGCTGCGCTAGATAAAGTAATGACTTCGCAGCACCTGGGTGGGCCGGTAGTGAATGAAAATGGTGAGGTAATCGGCTTCTTATCCGAACAAGATCTACTCGATAAGCTAGTGAAGGTAAGCTACTACTGCCAGGATACGCATATTGTGAGTGATTGTATGCATCAGGATGTTTTAACGGTTTCACCGGAAATGGGCATCATAGAGTTGGCTGAATTGATGAAGGTAGGCAAACCAAAGGTTTATCCAGTTGTTGATGATAAAAAATTAGTCGGTATCATTACAAGACGAGATGTTCTTAGAGCGATAGGACAGAGCCTGGATGACTGTTTCCAGCATCCGGTTTAAGCTGTAGGAATGTAAAAAAAGGCGCGAAGAGCGCCTTTTTTAACGATTAACGGGGGAGGTAATGGCAGATAACAACGCAAAGTTCGTTGAAGGTTCCACTATGAGGCATATCCTGGTAATGACGGGATCGGCATCGGTGGGGCTGATGGCTATTTTCCTGGTCGATCTGTTGGATATGTTTTTTATCAGTTTGCTCGGTCAGGTAGAACTTGCTGCGGCTGTTGGTTTTGCCGGAACCCTGATATTCTTTTCGACCTCTGTTTCTATCGGCACATCGATTGCAATGGGCGCACTGGTGTCGCGAGCCCTTGGCGCGAGAGATAAAGATTATGCCCGACAGATAGCAGCAAGTACCATGAGTGTCGGGGTCGTTATCAGTTTGATCGTGACCTTCCTTATGTTCCTCCACATCCCTGAACTGCTTAATGCTATTGGTGCCGAAGGATTTGCGGCCGAAAGGGCAGAAGCGTACCTGAGAATTCTACTACCTAGTAGCCCGGTGATTGCATTGGCGATGACGGCAGGGGCCGGGTTACGCGCAGCCGGTGATGCTAAGCGTTCCATGTGGGCTACGTTATCTGGTGGTATTGTTAACGCTCTTCTCGATCCTATCTTTATTTTCGGCTTTGGCTGGAATGTTGAAGGCGCTGCTTTGGCATCGGTTTTCGCAAGGTTTACTGTGCTTTTCTTCTCTATCTACCCACTGATTAAAGTGCATAACCTCGTAAGTTTTCCGCGTCTCGCAGCAGTGCGCAGTGATATTAGAGCTATTATAGCCATCGCTATTCCAGCAATAATAACCAATACCGCAACGCCGATAGGTAATGCAATTGTCACAACCGCGATAGCTGAATTTGGCGAAGATTATGTCGCTGGATTTGCTGTAATAGGGCGATTGATGCCAGTGACATTCGCTGCGATTTTTGCTCTGTCTGGAGCGGTTGGGCCTATCATAGGTCAGAATTATGGTGCAGAGCGACTGGATAGGGTGAAACAGACCCTGAACAACGCGCTGCTCTTCGTTACCCTCTACTGTATTTCTGTCTCTGTGATTTTGTTTTTATTGCAAGACCATATTATCGCAGGATTTAACCTCACAGGGGATGCTGCGGTTATTCTCTCTGCATTCTGCACTTACGTAGCTTTGACTTTTGTATTTAATGGCGCACTTTTTGTTGCTAATGCTTGTTTCAATAATCTCGGTAAACCATTTTATTCGACGTCCCTGAATCTGGGTAAAGCAACCTTGGGGACTCTGCCTTTTGTCTACTTTGGTGCGCAGTGGTTTGGCGCGCTTGGCGTAATATATGGGCAGGCTTTAGGAAGTGTTTTATTTGGTATACTAGGTTTTATTGTATTACGTAAACATATTTCAGATTTGATGGCAGATATCAAAATCGAGCTTGATGAAGAAGATCCGGCGACAGCCAGCGTCAATATGACACCATTTTGTTCGTCAGATTGCGTATGTGTAAAAGATATACCTGTCAAAGAGTTAGATGGTGAAGAAAGGCCCACAACAAGGTAATTTATCAATAAAGGCAATTTTGGTAATAAAAACCATATAAATCGTAATTTTTTTCATCGGTTGCCTGAAACTTGATCTATAGCCGGAGTTTTAATCTAAAAATAGCAACATAATAGACGCAGAAACGATGGATCTGGATTCAACGATAATCTAAATCCATTTTAACTTTAGACTCCAAAATGGAAGTAAATTTAGTCATGCGTCAATACAGCAAATATATTATTCCGCTGATAATCCCTCTAATCATTTTACTAATGCCGTTATCGGCATTTCCTTTTGAGGGTATTACAGTCGTTCAACAGCGCGTTATCGCGATTTTCCTTCTTGCCGCTTTATGTTGGGTGTTTGAACCAATACCAATCTATGCCACGTCGGTTGTGATTATTGTTCTGGAGCTGCTACTGCTCTCGAATAAGGGGCTGATCTTTTTCCGCCTTGGTGCAGAAGAGCCGACTTTTGGTACTTTATTAAGCTACAAAGATATTATGGCAACCTTTGCCAGCCCGATTATTATGCTTTTCCTCGGTGGTTTCTTTTTAGCGATGGCCGCGACCAAATACCGTTTGGACGTAAACCTGGCAAGGGTATTGTTGAAGCCGTTTGGCTCAGATCCAAAGTTTGTGATGCTAGGACTGATGCTGATCACCGGTATCTTTTCCATGTTTATGTCTAACACTGCGACCACAGCGATGATGCTTTCTATCCTGACTCCGGTTATTGCTGTGTTTGGCCCTAGAGATCCGGGACGTGTCGCGTTTGCGCTATGCATTCCGGTTGCCGCTAACATTGGTGGTATCGGTACTCCAATTGGTACACCACCAAACGCGATTGCTCTGAAGTATCTTGTGGGCGATAGCCTGATCACCTTTGGTGAGTGGATGGCATTTGGTGTTCCTTTTGTTGTGATTATGATGGCACTGGCGTGGTATCTGATTAACTTCCTATATAAAGCAGAGCAACAAACGATCGAGCTAAACATTAAAGGTAAGTTCCTGAAGACACCAAAAGCTATCACGGTTTACATTACGTTTGGTTTGACCATCCTTCTATGGCTAATGGGTTCTGCTCACGGCATGAACTCGTACACGGTTGCTCTTATCCCTGTCGCTATCTTCTCTATCACTGGCATTATCAACAAAGAAGACCTTAAGAAAATCTCATGGGACGTTTTGTGGTTAGTATCTGGTGGTATCGCACTTGGTTTAGCACTAGATAAAACAGGACTGGCGAAACTGGTTGTGCATAGCATTCCTTTCGACGCTTTCTCTCCTTATGTTGTGTTGTTCGGTGCTGCATTCCTGTGTTTGTTAATGGCCAACTTTATGTCTCATACAGCAACGGCAAACTTGTTAATGCCGATTATGGCTGCACTTGGTGCGTCAATGACATCGCTGGCACCTCTCGGCGGCGAGATGACACTAATCCTTGTTGTAACATTTGCTGCTTCACTGGGTATGTCTTTGCCTATCAGTACGCCGCCAAATGCTCTGGCTCATGCTACAGGTAATGTTGAGAGCAGCCAGATGGCACGCGTTGGTGTGATTCTAGGTGTGGTTGGTGTGCTGGGAAGCTTTGTACTAGTTTGGTTGCTTAATGTTGTGGGCTTCATAGGCTAAACAAGGTTATCGAATAAGTATGGAAGCTTTTAAGCTAAGTCGTTTAATTCGTTACTACTTTTCCAATCAGGAAAGATCGATTGAAGTAGAAGCGAATTCCCCAGTGTTTAATCAGGGGAGCCTAATGATCGCCTTTATTATGTTCAAAGTGGCACCCTGGAAGGGTTTGTTACTGACGATGGTGCTCACTTAACCAAGATCTTTACGGCGACGGAAGGGGCTTTTATTGGTGTTTACAGCTTTTCTCTTCTGAAGGGGTCTCATCATCATCGGTGATTGCCAAAGAGAAATCGGTACTCACATGGATAGATAGGGATACCAAAGCTGTTGCTCCGGATTGTTATGGCGATATCAATGAGCAGTTTTCGCCAGTGTTGATTCATGAGCTTAGAAACCGCCAAATGCGAACTGTGAGAGAAGCGAAAGCGAAAGAAGAAGCACTGCAGAAACTCTACACGGCAGAGCAGATGACCACACTTGGTCAACTGGCGGCGGGTATTGCTCATGAACTCAATAACGCCATCGGCGTGGTAAACAGCAAAACCGAGCGACTGGAGCATGTGGTTTCACACTTGCTGCAAGAGTTGCACCCAGAGGCAATGGACTTTCTTAGTCAGGGGCTTGTGCATGGTCAAGCAACCAGTTCATCAGAAGTTCGTAAACGAGCCAAAGAACTGGAGTCCAAATATAAGCTATCAAGAGATACCGCTAAGGGGATGGCGAGAGCCGTTCCTACAGGGGCTATCTCAAAACACTGGCTGGAAAACCCGGGAGATGCAGTTAAGTTCTGGGGGTAGGGCGCGATCTACGAGATATGCGCCTTGCAGCAAAACACTCTGTTGGAATCGTTAAATCAGTGAAGCAGTTGGGACGAACCGATATAGACACGGATGAGTGGCTTGATGTTAATGAATCGATAAATAAAGCGATATCGCTTTTACAGAGCGATCTGCGTAGGGTTTCTGTTCATATTAGCCCTGCGGCGTCATTGCCTAAGTTTAAAGGCTCTTCAACGGAACTTGTCCAGGTTTGGGCGAACATAATGAAAAACGCGTGTGATGCGATGGAAAGGACGGTTGACCCTTCCATCGAGATTTCCACTCGCCATGCAAACAACCGAATATTAATTACGATAACCAATAACGGACCAGAAATAGACGAAGCGACACGCCGAAAAATATTTCAGCCAAACTTTACCACCAAAAAAGGCGGTTTGTCGTTTGGGCTTGGTTTGGGGTTATCTATTGTGAAACGAATAATCAGTGGATATGGCGGCACGATTGCTGTGAAGAGCAACGCTGAAAAAACCATATTCAGAATTAAATTACCAGTCGAGGAATAATATGGAGAAGTTGAATCTAATCTGTGTAGATGATCAGAGAGAGGTACTAAGTGCGGTATTGCAGGATCTGGAGCCTCTTAGTAGCTGGATCAATATTGAGGATTGTGAGTCAGCCGATGAAGCCCTTGAGTTAATGGATGACTTCGATGCTGAGGGTGAGTTTATCGCCCTGGTGATTTCCGACCATGTGATGCCTGGCAAAACTGGTGTCGAACTACTTACTGAGATTTCTCAGGACACCCGTTTTACTGAAACAAAAAAATCCTGTTAACAGGACAGGCGACGCATCACGACACTATTACGGCAATCAACCTTGCGCGTATCGAGAGCTATTTTGAGAAGCCGTGGTCTGCAGAAGAGCTGATTAACACAGTTAGAAGGTTGGTGACTGAGTTTATTTTTGATAAGGGGCTGGATTACACCGATTATCAGAATGAATTAGATCAAAATGTTGTCTTGACCAGACTACGTTAGTTTAGTTTATTAAGCGCAGATTTATCATATGATCCTGGAGTTATCTCCAGGGTCTACACTTGTCCAGGGGGAGGCTCACTACCGAAGACATTTATCGTTTTCTGTTTGTTTTGTGGCCTGACAACTATTAAAAGTGTGATGCAAACCGTTTAATCGTGTAATAGTGAAATTTCATTCATTGTTATGTGTGATGTATATCACTTTAATAATTCAAATCATGAGCTACAGTTTTCTGGTATCCCCTAATAATTACCGGCGTCGAAACGCCACTCAAAGGAGCCAACTATGTCTCAAGCTGTTTTCCATCTGGGTATTACTGAAGCCGACCTTAAAGGTGCGACAGTTGCAATTATTCCTGGTGACCCTGATCGCGTGCCTAAAATTGCTAACGAGATGGAGAATCCAGTACAGCTAGCGCGCCATCGTGAATACAACGTTTATCTCGCTGAGCTAGATGGCACTCCAGTGGTTATCTGTTCTACTGGTATTGGTGGTCCTTCTACTTCTATTGCGGTTGAAGAACTTGCTCAGTGTGGTGTTCGTACTTTCCTACGTGTAGGTACTACAGGTGCAATTCAGCCAGATGTAAATGTGGGTGACATGATTGTTTCTACTGGCTCTGTTCGTCTGGACGGCGCTAGCCTCCACTTTGCTCCTATGGAGTTCCCTGCAGTTGCTGACTTTGAAGTTGCTACAGCGATGAAAGCAGCCGTTGAAGAAACAGGCGCAACGGTCCATATGGGTGTTACTGCATCGAGTGATACGTTCTACCCGGGTCAGGAACGCTACGATACTTTCTCGGGTCGTGTGGTTAAGCGCTTCCAGGGCTCTATGCAAGAGTGGCAGGACATGGGCGTTCTGAACTTTGAAATGGAATCTGCAACGCTGCTGACAATGTGTGCTAGCTCTGGCCTAAAAGCCGGCTGTGTAGCCGGTGTTATCATTAACCGTACTCAGAAAGAGATCCCTGATCACTCAACTCTAAAAGAGACAGAAGCTCGCTCTATTAAGGTAGTAATTGAAGCTGCTCGTAAGATGCTTTAACCTGCTCAAGTAATGCGCTGAAATTGAGGAAGGTTGGCAATTGCCAACCTTTTTTCATTGATCTACTGGTGCGCAAGGTATTTGGAAGAGTCCAAGGCATTGCTTAGGTCAATGCATTCATCAAGACACTTAGAAAGGACCATTCCGCGGTTGCTAACGGTTTCCACTAATAAACTATCGTTCGTGAGATCGCGAATATGCCATCCTTGCGAAGTATGGAAGATAAACTTCTCGACTTGGTCAACTTTTTTGTCGAGCTTATCCTCATCGTGATAATGAATCTTATCAAACAGCAAATACTCGTTTTCAGTTTTCCAGTGGCCTATCGCGACTAAGTTCACGGATGTCTCTTTTTCTGGCACATCAATAACTGACGACCGAATAAAAATGTGATTGTCTAAAAACTCATATTTATTATTTACCAACACATCCAACTTTTCGGTTTCGCCCCCTTTCTCTGGTAGGTAATCAATAGTAACACTTACCTTTGAGTACCATTCTGTTTTGGCGAGTTTATGATCCAGCTTAGAAGAGTTGGATACCCAATAAAATACCGAGCCTAGAATTATGCTGCTTAATAACAGAAGTATATTGGGAGTGTTAATCAGTTTAGCAATCTTCATAGAATTCCTGTTTATCGTTGGCCCGAATAGATTTATTTAAATGCTGGTATGGTGAATCAAAAACTAGGTGCAAAGATGCCTGGCCAGTAATGTTTTCTGTGATTAACACCATTCTGGGAGCCTCAAGCACAGCGGGTTGCTCTGCAAGGTAACTGTTTACACACTTTTTAGAACTGGATAATAAAGATTCAGGTAGTGCGTTACGGGTAGAGAATATTTGAGTATCACCGACATGATCTAATATATACAACTCATGGCCGCTACTTATTACTCCCATATCATGATTGGAGGTTAAGTGAGCAGCACTCGTAAGGATGCTTAACAGAAGAAAAAATGAAGCCAGAGCTAATCGTTTTTCCGATCTTATTTTTAACCATACCGCCACGGATTTGTTGAGAAATCTGCTTAAGCCACTTTTTTGTTGCAATGGGTCAATAGAAATTGAATTTTCACTTTTATCCTTAGCAGGCAAAGTATCGTCGTGTTCATCCTCTATTTCTACTTTAGAAGTAAATGTGTAGCCATAATTTGGAACGGTAATAATACACTGTTGCTCTAGCCCCCTCTCGCCGAAAGCCTTACGCAATTCATGTATAGCCTGGACAAGGCTAGAGGTTTGTACAACCCGGCCAATATCATTCCAGACGTATTTAATGATTCTTTGTTTTCTTAGTTTCTGCCCCGAGTGAGTGGCTAAGAAGTAGAGTAGCCTAGAACTTGACTCACTCAGAACAGTTTTATTGCCTTTTAAGCAGTCAATAAGTTCGTGTCGTTTCGGCTGAAACGCGTAGCGATCATCAATCAGTATGGTCTTATTTAGGTTAAATATCAGGGCCATCGATAAGCTTCATATTGTTTAGTAGGTAATAACAATCACAAATTATATCAGTGGTGGTTATTATAGGAATTGAATGCATACACAAATGACATGCAATTGACGTAAGATGTTTATTGTCAGGATGATGTTAGATCTTGATGTTATTAATTGCCGAAATGGGTTAATGATTTGGGAAATACGAGATATCGCCGATTAAACGTAAAGTAGCGATATCTCGTCCCTAGCCATTTCTGTTTTATTTTAAATATTAGAAGAAGTACTTAAATCGTAAGCGGTAACCTTTATCGTCGTGTTCCGCGAACTCGCCTGTAGTCAGGTCATCATCATCGATGCTAGACAGGTAAGCACCTACGTACATAGAGAAATCTTCAACATCAAGCACATTTGCAAAATGATAAGACGCATACCATGAGGAGATAGAGGCATCACCTTCTAGAGTACCTGTAGATATTTCATTGATCTCATATTCGTTTTCACCCTGGATATAACCGATACCAAAGCCTTTATAAAGAACGTTTACCCCTAATGTAGAGTTAGTTTCATCAACAGCATCAAGGTGTGCGTAGTTTAGGTTGATGGACAGGTCATCAAGGCTATAGTTTGCGGTAACACCGTAACCAGTTCGATCAGATACATCCACGCCAGAATCAGTGGTGATAGCATCACTAATCAGGTTGGTTTCCATCGAAGCAGAGATATTAAAGTTACCTGCCTGATAAGAAACAACAGGACGCAGCAGGAATGAGTCTTCATTATAGGTAACGTCTTGCCCGTGATATTTTGCACCGTCGAAGAGAGCTGTACGATCACCAAACATTGTGCCAACCTCAACATATAGGTTGCCAAACTGCTGACTATACATCGCCTGACCTTCAGCACCGCGACCACGAGCTTCTTTTAGCTGGTAGGTATAGAAAGCGTCGTCTTGATAAAGGTCGTTTGAAGTGTCCCCAGAGTATTCAAGGAAGGTATCTTGCCCAACAGGAAACATATCGGTGCCTTCGAAACGACCCATTTTGATGTCCCATCCACCTTTCTTACCAAAGGCAAACCAGGCATCGTCAACACCCATTGCGCCACTTGTATCAAATACCGACTGAGCCTTAAGTTTAAAATAGTGGTCGGACTCAGTATAGCGTTCACCTGCAAACTCCATTAGGACACGGCCTGACTGGTCAAAACCTTCACCGCCAACTTTTGAATCTTTGTCTCGGTAGTTAAAGTCAAACTCGACATCGCCACCAATAGAAAACTTGCCTTGGTCTGTGTCTACAACGGCGATACCAGCATTTGCGTATAATGCCGCAGAAACCAATACCGCACCGATGGAATATTTAAATGCTTTTCTCATAATTAACCCTATAAAAGAATAGTTTAGTTTTTATTTTGTTTGGTTTGAACCAATGAATTTTCATAGGGATTTTCTGAGTTAACTGTTAAATGAACAATCGAGTTAGATGATTCGTGGAGTATTAATCACGTTGATGCGATTGGTGTTTATATCTATAACAATCAGCTGCTTAGATATAAAAAATAGTAAATTTGGATTAATGTGAGTATCAAAGAGTGTTATGAAGCTATCGGGATAGGCTTGGCTGGAAAGGAGTGGAGTAGTTTTTTAGGAAATAATGTTTGTTTATCCTGAAAAGTATCGAACTAATCTTCAAGAAAGCAATAATGCCGATTTTAGAGCCAAAAAAAGGAGCCTTTTCGGCCCCTACATTTCTTTAGGTGAATATGCGGTCAAAGCTCTTCGTGACCACCTGCTCCGTCAAACCACTCTCTAAGGTGTGACTTAAGCTCTTTAAGCTCATCCGGGCCAATCAGTGCCAATCCCAAATCTTCTGCACGAGTGATATCGTTGTGACGCAGTGGACGGAAACTAACCAACATTGCGCGAGCCTGAAGGCCACCAAGAAGGTCTCTCAGAGATTCAAGTTTGTATAGCGTGTCGTCACCATCGTCGCGCATACCTTTTGTTTTACACTCGATGATGTGCAGCTTATTGTTTACAACCGAAGCGACATCAAGTTCGTTTCTTACTTCACGCTCGCCAAGCTGACGATACACCTGAACATTCAGCGATCTGTCCTGAATAGTCGGTAGTTCATCCTGGATTTGTTTCACTGTGCTGTGTACCAACGTTTCCAACCATTCACCGTTAGAAAAGCGTCGTGCATCTTCACTCTTGAAGATCAGTGTACCGTTGCTGTAGTCAGCCAGCTCTGTAGCAACCAGATCTTCGAGCAACATATTCAGCTCGCGATAGCCTTGCTGTTTTTCGGTAAGTTCAACGTCCAGTTTTTGTTCTTTGCGGCAGGTAGTTGCAAGATAGTTAAGAGTAGCAAGGCCTGGGCCTAACTCGAGGGCGTTTCCTGCCCACTTTTGACCAAGTTCATATAGCTTCTGGTCAAGGTGTTCTGATACTTCCTGTTCGTTAAATTCGGCTCTTGCGCCAAAGATAGTCAGGTAGTCTGAGATGGTAATTTTATCTGCAAGTTGTGTATCAGGGATCTCTTCAGGGTAAAGCCAGCACATTTTGTCGCTGTTTGGCTCAACAACAAAAATCTCCCAGCGATTTTTCCGGAACATCTCGTAAACGGTGAGAAGTCGGTGTCTCAACCCACAGCTAGCATTAAGTTTAAATTCTACGCCTCGGGAAAGTAAGTCAGTTTCCAATTTCTGAATGGCTTCTCTAATCAATGTAGTATCAACGATAGAGGGGATTTGGAAAAACTCAGCCTTAATATCTCTTTGACTTAAAACGGACTCGAGTCGTTTAAACATATCATACTGAGATTCGTCGCCAATAAAGACAATGTGCTTGCAAATAGCACGATGATCTAAAAGGGGTGTAACAAGCCTTATCGGATCTTGATCAATGATGCCTACATGAACGGCCATATCATGTCCTCTTATTTTTTAAGTAATGGCCAGCAAAAGTAATGACGGAGAAGTTGCTTAGCTGGCCTATAACTAAGATATGGTATTAATCCCATAAAAAACAAGGGAGAATTATAATAATCCTCCCTTTTCTGACCATTAATTAACAATTGCTGATATTAAAGTTTAAACTGATGTACCAAACCAGCCTGCTCATTCGCAAGTTGCGTAAGGTTGTTATTCACCTCAGCGATTTCAGACATCGCTTCGTGACTCTTCTCAGCAATATGGTTGATGTCTTCCAGGCTTCGGGCGATATCAGACGTTGTTTCACTTTGTTCCGCTGCAGCTTGCGATATGTGAGTGCTCATCTGGCTGATTTCCAGAATCAGTGCCTGAATTTCTTCCATGGAGCTGTTGGCATCGGATGCCTGAGCTACAGATTTCTCCATATCCTGCATACAGCTTTCTATTACTTTGCTCGCACTTGAAGAGCTAGCTTGAAGATTACTGATCATATCTTCAATTTCCGCGGTTGATTCAGAAGTACGCTTCGCCAGTACCCGTACTTCGTCAGCAACCACCGCAAAACCACGACCTTGTTCACCTGCGCGAGCGGCTTCGATAGCAGCATTGAGTGCTAGTAGGTTAGTTTGTTCGGCAATATTTTGAATAACATCCAGAATACTTCCGATCTGACCACTCATCTGCTGAAGTTCTGATACCGCACTTACTGATTCATTCAGGCGTGTTTCAAGTTGATTGATTGTCGTGATGTTAGAGTTCATCACACTGCGACCTGTATCTGCCGCTACTTCAACCATGTTTACTTTTTCAGTTGTGCTTTGTGCGCTCTGCGCAACTTCAACAACAGAGTGCTCCATTTCCGTCATCGCTGTCGCGACACTGGCGGTTTTTTCTCGCTGGTGGCCTAATTGTTCCCTCGCATCCAGAGAAGTACTCTGGTTTTGATTCGTTGCTGTTGTCAGGTTATCAGAACCGGCATTTAACTGAGTCAATATGTTATGTAGATTGTCTGCCAGGGTATTGATATGCCCGCTAACACGAGAAAACTCATTATTGTTTCGAATCTCGATTCTCTGGCTAATATCACCGTTTGCGAGGCTCTCCAGCGTGCTTAGAATTCGGGTAAGAGGTTCGCGTACGCTGTGTGCAACGTGATACCCAATACCGCCAGCCAGCAATACCACAGCGATTCCGATGACAACCGCTTTCATCACGCCGTTATCATAAATAGCACCGGCTTCTTTCAAAGAAGTATTAAGTTCTTTTGCGGCGAGTTGATTAAAGTGATCCATGATCGCCATGGCGCTATCAACTTGCTGAGATAGACTGGAAATGTTTTCGTAGAGCTTTCTCTGAGCAACGATATATGCATAGTGCTGATCGAGAACACCACCAGCTTTGCCAATATCTTTGGTGAAGGCTTCCACGCTATCCTGAAACTCTTCTTTAATTTCCGGAGACTGGGCGGCTAATCCATTAAAGGCATAGTTCAGGTGCGAAACGGCTTTTTTATTGACAGCGACTGCCTTCTTTACCAACTCAGTATCAGAACTGGCTAACGCATCGACGGTAACTGCGGAGGCTTCTTCAAGCTTAGAGAAATAGCTTTTAGCCATCAACTTTACAGAAATGCTCGACATGCTTGCAACCATCTCTTTCATGCCAACGGTCAACTCGACATTTAACCTTTGGAAATCACGGGTAGAAGCGGCTACTTTACTTTCTGCGTTAAACATATCGATATAGTTGTTCATCGCAACTTGTGTTTCAGAGAAATAACCATTCTCGATTATCTTAAGCTGTTCAATGTGTTGTTGAGCTTCTGGATAAACTTTGCTGGCCTTTTCTAACTCTGAAAAAATGTCACTAAAGTTATTTTGGGAGTCAGAAAATTGAGCTCTAATTTGTTCCAATTTTGTAAGATCATCAGAGGTCAAAAAGTCTTTAAATAATTTGTCTGATGAAAGTAATTGTAAACTCGTTTTGTTTGAAAGGGATACAAAGGGCAGTGAGCTCTGAGTAACGTTTCCAAATTTGGTGTGTATATCGTTCATACCATTCATCATTAGACCTATAGTAATGATGAACATGATGACGATTAATGAAAAACCGGCGTACATTCGCCTGATGACAGAGCCTTTCATTATTCTCTCCTACGTGGTGCGATAAAAAGATAAAAAACAGAAAGCAAATAGGCTTTCTAATACTAATAAAAATATAGTTTATGCATCCTATAGGTAAATCCTATGTAAGGATATGATTACAATCTCAATTCTGAACTTAATATTGAACTGAATTTTAAAGTTGGACTGCGTATAGCGTTGTTATTGTGATCTCGGTTAGCTTAGAGCATACTTAAGTACTTATTAACTAAGGATAGAACTTATTGGAGTTATATATGTCTGAGGAAACAATATTCAGTAAAATTATACGAAAGGAAATCCCGGCAGATGTTCTTTATCAGGACGACCTGGTAACGGCGTTTCGTGATATTAACCCTAGAGCTCCCAGTCACATCCTTATCATCCCGAACAAACTGATTCCGACGACGAATGATGTCGAAGCAGAAGATGAATTGGCTATGGGTAGATTGTTTACAGTAGCTAAGAAACTGGCGAAAGAAGAAGGTATTGATGAAGACGGTTATCGCCTGATTGTGAATTGTAATTCACATGGCGGGCAGGAAGTTTATCACATCCATATGCATCTTTTGGGTGGCCGGCCACTTGGTCCACTATTGTTAGGTTAAGTATTTAGGCTCCCCATATCAACCGGGATTGGGAGTCTGTTTTTGAGGTTTTTAGTGAAGAAATTTTTTCGACTCACTTTGGTAACATTGTGTGCAGGTACGGTTAGTGCCTGTGCAACATTATCAGCCGGAAACCTGTTCAGTCACTATTCGGTGCAAAATGGCGCTGTCTATTCCGCTGTTAAATCCGGGCAGTACCAGAAGGCGGAAGATTTGCTACCAGATACGGTTGCCGGTGACATCCTGGATAACATGGAAAAAGGGCGGGTAAATTTTCTTAATGAGCAGTTTGAACCCAGCCAGTCCTTTTTCGAGTTAAGTGAAACTGCGGTACGTCAGCAACAGGATCAGGCAGTTGTCTCTATCTCTGAGACAGCGACAGACATAGGTTCACTTGCCGTGAATGATAACCTGACAAGCTACGTTCCTGCGGACTATGAGCTTGGATTTCTACATTTGTACTTAGGCTTGAACTATCTCCACAAAAACTCGCTTGAAGGGGCGTTAGTAGAAGTTCGTAAAGCAAATCAGGTACAGGAAAGAGCGAAGCAAACCCGGGAAAAAGATCTTGAATCCGCTGCGCAAGATATGCAGAAAAATGGTATGGAGGCCAGTTTAGGCTCGATACTATCCCAGTATCCGGATGCAGGTAAAAAACTTCAGGCAGTTCAGAATGGGTATCTATTGTACCTTTCAGCTCTTCTATATGAGACAGCAAATGAACTAAATAGCGCGTATGTGGACTATAAAAGAGCATTGGCCGTATTACCTGATAACCATGAAGTTATTCAGGGGACATTGAGAGTTGCCCGCAAAATTGGCATGTGGGAGGACCTGAAGCAGTTAACCAGTCAATATGGTGAACCTGAGCAGTTGGACGACGGTCAGGCCCGTATTATTGTTCTGGACGAGCAGGGAGCTGTATTTGCTCGCCAGGGTTGGAAACAGTCTTTACCCGTATGGACGAAGGGAAATACAGCCTGGTACACCTTGTCTTTGCCTTACTACCCAAAGCAGGTCTCGGAACACTATCCTCGTCTGATAGTTGATGGTAAAAAACTGAATGATTCGTTGCTGGTAGACGTGAATTTAATGGCTCAACAAGATCTTACGGAACGTATGCCGACTATAGTTATGAGACAGGCACTACGAGTTGTTGCCAAAGAGCAGATTCGCCGCGAAGCATCGAGTGGTGAAGGCAATGCAGCCGATATTGGTAATGCTTTGTTTAATGTATGGAATATCCTAACCGAACAACCGGATACCAGAAGCTGGCAGACTCTACCAGCGGAAGTGTATAGCAGTTCACGGCTTGTTCCGGCTGGAGAGCAGTCACTACAGTTGAATGGTGAAGAGTATAAGTTATCAGTAGAAGCAGGCCGTACTGCTTTGATCTGGATGTCAAGACAGGGTAACAATGCCGTTATGTGGCATAAGCAATTAGGAGCGTTGTGATGAAAAAATTGATATTGGCATTTGCAGCCGTATTAGCTATTGCAGGGTGTGCTGGCAAAAACACGGCTGGATTGCGAGTGGATGGTGATACTCAGAACGTACTCTTTGGAGATAATGTACTGGGTGGACGTTTGAGTATTGAGAATATTGCAACCGTTGATGTTGATGGCCACACACGTGGAGCCGTAACAATGTCTAGCCAGTATACAGGCGATCAGCACCTGCAGTATCGCTTTTACTGGTATGACAACGATGGTGTTGAAGTAAACTCAAAACAAGCTGCGTGGAAGCAGACTATCGTGCATGGCTACGAGACGATTACAATTTCAGAAGTCTCTATTAACCCGAATGGTAAACAGTTCCGCGTTCAAATTCGTCAGGCGGACTAAAGAGGAAAACAAATGAAAAAAGGTGTTATTGCGCTACTTGGTTTAGCGGTTATTTTAGGCGGCTGTTCTAACAAAGTTAGCTATGGTGACGCTCAAGCTGTCGAAACGACGACCATCGATTTTGGTTCTAGTGATTTGCAGAAGATAGCGGCAGAAATGGTAGACAGCATGCTTATGTCTGGTTCTGTTGCTTACATTACGCGTGACTCACGCCCGATTGTTTTTGTTGAAACCATCAAAAATAAAACGGCGGAGCATATTGATACTGAATCCATTACGGACTCTGTAAGTACTAAGATGCTGAACTCAGGAAAATTCCGTTTTGTTGATATGGACAGAGTTGAGTCAGTTAGAAAGCAACTTAACTTCCAGAACAATGATGAACTTGTCGACCAAAGCAGTGCGATTCAGTTTGGTAAAATGGTAGGTGCTGAGTACATGTTGTATGGAAATCTTGCGAGCATCGTTAAACAAGCTGGCAACGATAAAGACGTATACTACAAGATGACCATGCGTTTAATGGATCTGGAAACTGGCTTGATCGAGTGGGCAGATGAAACCGAGATCCGTAAGCAAGAATCAAAGAGTCTGCTAGGACTATAAAATACACTTCGTATATGTAGGAGACTTCAGTGGCCAAAATGACCTGGAATGAAGCTTGTTTGCTGGACCAGTCGTTATTGTCGCTGGAGTCTTTCTTTTCTGTTAAGCCTGTCATAGCGGAACTTCTCACCGGAGGACTGACGAACCGCTGTTGGAAAGTGAGTTATGACAAAAAAGCTTACGTTTGGCGCCCGGTATCTGCTGTCACCAATACTTTTGGTATTTCCCGTATGCGCGAGCATCGACTGCTAGAGGCTCTCTCTGTAAGCCATGACGGTCAACTGGCACCATCACCCGCTTATCTGAATGAACAAGGGCTTCTTGTTGAATGGATTGACGGAGAAGTTGCGGAAAATGTTCCGTTAAGCCATGCCGAGTTAGTCGGGACCTTGGCTCGAGTGCATTCCATTAATATCCACAATAAGCCGATACCTCTGTTTTCTTATACTGCGAAAGTCGACGGTTATTGGCATCAACTCAATCATCTTGATTACTCTCCGGAATATCAGGAGCTCTATCAATCATATCGAGAACTGCCCAATATCGAGCAGGTCGATCCTTCTTTATGCCACCTTGATTTAGGTGGTTACAACATCATAAGGACGGAGTCAGGAATTCGGGTAATAGACTGGGAATATTCCGGTGTCGCGGATCCCAGGATGGATCTGGCCATGACAATAGATGTTGCTGACATGGATATGCCGCGAGTCGTATCGGACTACTGTAAGCTAAGAAAGATAGATAACGTTGATACCTGGTTTCAGGGAGTAAACCAATGGATTCCCAGAAACCGAATGATGGCGATGCTTTGGTATTTGCTTGGCTATCAACATTGGAAGGAAGAGCACTATCTGGAAGAGGCATTAAAACTAAAATCTCAATTTTAATGGGTACAATACGTATACTCAGTTGATTTCAAAATGCTAGATTCAGAGTTATATCAGAAGCGTTAGTTCCAGAAATATTTGTAGGAATGGTAATAATAATGTTTCAAAAGTTACGATTCGTGATAGATTTAAATTATTGGCTAGCGCATTAAAACAGTGCCTACAAGGAGTGGGGAGGTACCATGATTATATATTTACACGGCTTTGACTCATCTAGCCCCGGTAACCATGAAAAGGTTTTGCAGCTTCAGTTTATTGACGAGGATGTCAGGTTTATCAACTACAGCACGCTTCATCCGAAGCATGACATGCAGCATCTTCTGAAGGAAGTAAATAAAGTCGTCGAGCAATCTGATGATCCAAATCCGATTATTTGTGGTGTAGGGCTTGGTGGTTACTGGTCTGAACGTGTTGGTTTTCTGTGTGGAATTAAGCAGGTGATATTCAATCCTAACCTGCACCCAGAAAGCAATATGGAAGGCAAAATTGACCGACCGGAAGAGTATGAAGATATTGCGACCAAGTGTGTGTCTCAATTCAGAACTAAAAACAAAGGACGTTGCCTGGCGATTCTTTCTAAAAGTGATGATGTTCTGGATAACCAACAGACAGCTTCAGAACTGCAGGACTATTATGAAATAGTCTGGGATGAGACCCAGGAGCATAAGTTCAAAAAGATTTCCCAGCATCTTCAGAAAATGAAAGCATTTAAAGAGCAGGAACCAGAAGCCCTTTCTGAATAACATCCAAACCGATTTGTTTAAACCAGCCCAATCAAGTGGCTGGTTTTTTTGTGTAAATTTACGGTAAATCTCCTTCGTAAATTGATCTGGCGCAATTATTTCTTGCCCTAAAAAAATACCTAGCTATAATGCGGATATAAACTTTTTTGACATAAATCAAAAAAAGTTGAGTGAGCAGAACGCCGAACAAGAATAAAGAAGGTGCAGTTAAAGCACCCCCAAAGCAAGTTAGTCAGTGACTGAAATAAACAGAATTCTAGCGATTGCAGCTACGTGTAGCTTCAGTCGGAAAAATTTAAGTCTTTAAAGGAGTACAGTTATGACTCGAATTATCGTTGTAGGCGGTGGTGCAGGTGGATTGGAGCTGGCGACTAAGCTTGGACACAAGTTAGGTCGCAAAGGAAAAGCTGAAATCACATTAGTGGATCGCAAAGCCAGCCACCTTTGGAAACCTCTTTTACACGAGGTGGCAACAGGGTCACTGGATGAAGGTGTTGATGCGCTAAGCTACCGTGCTCATGCTAGAAACCACGGTTTTAAGTTTCGCTTAGGTTCTCTAGAGGACATCGATCGTGAAGGAAAGCACATTACTCTGAGTGCCGTATACGATGATAAAGGCGAGCAGGTAATGCCAACCAGGCAGTTTCCTTATGACATTTTGGTAATGGCAATTGGCTCAACGTCGAACGACTTCAATACTACTGGTGTTCGCGAAAACTGCATCTTCCTTGATAGCCCGGAACAGGCTCGTCGTTTCCGTGAAGAGATGAACAACGAGTTTCTGAAGCTGCACTGGAAGAACTACAACGGCACAGTTGATATCGCTATTGTTGGCGCTGGTGCAACGGGCGTTGAACTTAGCGCTGAACTTCACAATGCAATAAAAGAGTTGCGTAACTATGGTTTTGACGACCTGGATTCAAGCAAGCTAAACGTGAACCTGATTGAAGCGGGTGAGCGTATATTGCCGGCACTTCCTCCACGTATTTCATCCTCAGCACATAGTGAGCTTACCAAGCTAGGGGTAAATGTTCGCACCGCAACAATGGTAACAAAAGCAGAAGAAGATGGCTTAACTACAAAAGATGGTGAAAAGATCCCGGCTCAGATTATGGTGTGGGCTGCAGGTATCAAAGCTCCTGACTTTATAAAAGATATTGCGGGCCTTGAAACCAACCGCATCAATCAGCTTGTTGTTAAGGATACGCTGCAGACAACTAGAGATGAAGATATCTTTGTTATCGGTGATTTGGCTCAGTGCACGCAGCCTGATGGCTCCTTTGTTCCGCCACGTGCTCAGGCTGCGCATCAGATGGCTGATCAGGCATTTAGTAACATCATGGCGAAGCTAAACAGCAAGCCGATGAAACCATATATCTACAAAGACCATGGTTCGCTGGTATCGCTAAGTAACTTCTCGACAGTAGGTAGCCTGATGGGCAACCTGACCAAGGGTTCAATGATGGTGGAAGGACGTATCGCAAGAGCGGTATATATTTCACTGTATAGAATGCACCAGATGGCGCTGCACGGGGTATTTAAAACCGCATTGATGATGCTGGTAGGACGCATTAACCGCGTATTGAGACCAAACTTGAAGCTACACTAAGTGGTAAAATTAAGCCGGGATGTATTCCCGGCTCATCTGCTATGTCATGGACTTCTTTTCTTACGGAGTAATAGAAAAACCAGACCATCACGAGGCTTGCCATTAAACACAAAGCGGTTTTTAGCCAGACATTCCTCAACGGCACCGCATTTTCTGGCGATGATGTGGCTTGGTATATTGTTCGGGTCACATATGATTTCCAGCCTCGTTAAGCCGAGCTTTGCAAAGCAGAATTCAATTAAGGCATCAAGCGCTTCTTTGCCGTAGCCTTGTTGCTGAAAATCGTCGCCTATCCAATAGCCGATACATGCCATATTCGCGATACGCTGAAACTCAGTGATAGCGACCATACCAATGAGTTTATTATCAGTTCGACGGTATACGCCGAAACCCAAAGCGGTTTCTTTCATCCAGTTTAACCGGTTGGCGAGGATAAATTTCTCCGCATCTTGTAGCGAGAAGTCGGGATATACCCAGTCCAGCCATTGGTATAAAGAAGGAGATAGTGATATTAGGTCTGAAAGCGCCTGCGCTTCGTCTGTGGTAGGAAGTCGCAGCACTAGTTTTTGAGTGATAATGGTAAAATCAGACTTCATATATACAAAAGAGCTCCCGTAAAGGGAGCTCCATCAATTAGCTTTCATTGGTTGGGGCGCGACGCACCTGAATAACGATACCCATAAGCGGATGATCCAGATAGTGTATCTCACCGCTTCGCATTCTGCGCTTTTGGGTCATACGGTAGTTTTTCAGGAACTCTTCAACCCGGATAGTTGGTTCAACCGCTTCCATGTGACCAAACTGAACCGTGTCGTTAACAGGCTCAACAGCTGGCAATGCGTTATCAGTGGTACTTTTGGCATTAGCTTCATCAAGTACAACTGATGCGTCAGGCTCGCTTACCTCGTCCTGAACGATAACTTCTCTTCTCCATGGAGATTTAAGATCTAACTCAGTTTCCAGAAACAGGTAATGCTGAACATAAACCTGGAACTTACCATCAAGCTGATAAAGCGGGTTATCGATAGTGGTTTCGTTCTCTACACTATCGATAGTGACTTTGATATCGTCGTGCTTACTTGAACCATCAGGATTAAAAGAGTCAGAATAATCCTTTCCTGCCAGAATATGAAAAACCGGAGCAGATGCCTTTGGCTGATCGCCTTGTCTCCATGCAGTATGAAGTAATACTTCGAAACCAGCGTGCTTATCTAGCGCCTCTTTTTCCTTAAGAAGTTGGTAATCTTCGTAAGGTAGTAGCTGTACCCCTTTAAGCTCTCGGTACTGGGCGTTACTCAGAACACTTGCTCTGCTTAAATCAATCGCAGGTAACTCATCAGGCCAGGATTCGTTTACAGACTCAGGTTCAACTGATCTTTTAAAGATAATAACTTCAACATCAAACTCTCTTTCTGACGCATATACGCTCAGAGATACTATCGAGAGAAGAAGTGCTATTATTTTTTTCATTTTTACTCCAATTACGGGTACATACCGTCCTTATTGGCATAGTCTAACATCCTATGCTGGTGTCGCTATTCTATTTTTCTCAAATTGTTCAAGCATATCAGAGATAAATCGAATCCGTTCCCTTCTATCGGTCAGAGAAACCATAAACTTCAGTTTGGTTGGTCCATCCATACCGTACTTGCGAGGAGCGGATTGCAGTAGTTTAACCAGATAGGCTGGATTGATGTCAGCATTTGGATAAAACTCTATGTAACCACCTTTATCATGCGCCTCTATCTTTTTGACCTTTATCTTGGCAGCCGCTAGCTTTATTTCACCAACAGAAAGCAGGTTTTTAGTTGCATCCGGAAGCGGACCGAACCGGTCGATGAGCTCAACCTTCATTTCGGCTAACTCATTTTCATCATTGACACTAGCGATACGTTTGTAGGTTGAAAGCCTGGTGTTGATATCCGGGATATAGTCATCAGGAAGAAGCGCAGGAATTCGCATCTCCACCTCGGTTTGCTCCCGAAGAAGTTCATCCAGCGATGGCTCTTTTCCATCCTTTAGCGCTTGAACCGCTTGCTCTAGCATCTCCATGTAGAGGGTAAAGCCAACGGACTGTATCTGACCGCTCTGTTCATCGCCAAGCAGTTCACCCGCCCCACGAATTTCAAGGTCATGAGTTGCCAGTGTGAATCCAGCACCTAGATCTTCCAGCGAAGCTATGGCATCCAGTCGCTTTACAGCATCTTTTGTCATGGCTTTGGGATGTGGTGTTAACAGGTAAGCATAAGCCTGGTGATGCGAGCGTCCAACACGCCCTCTAAGTTGGTGTAGCTGAGCCAACCCAAGATTATCCGCTCTATCCATAATAATGGTGTTAGCAGTAGGTACATCGATACCTGTTTCGATGATGGTAGTACATACAAGAAGGTTAAAGCGCTGATGGTAAAAGTCGTTCATGACTCTTTCCAGTTCACGCTCACGCATCTGCCCATGTGCGGTAGTAATGCGGGCTTCCGGGATCAGTTTCGCGAGGTCTTCTGCGACTTTATCAATTGTTTCCACCTGGTTATGTAGGAAGTAGACTTGCCCACCACGCATGATTTCACGCAGTATAGCTTCGCGGACAACGCTGTCTTCACGTTGACGCACAAAGGTTTTTATCGCAAGGCGTCTTGCTGGTGGGGTTGCGATAATGGAAAGATCACGCATACCACTCATCGCCATATTTAGTGTTCGGGGGATCGGTGTTGCGGTTAGCGTTAGGATATCCACATCCGCGCGCATCGCTTTTACTTTCTCTTTTTGACGAACGCCAAATCGGTGCTCCTCGTCGACGATTAACAGCCCAAGATCTTTAAACTTGATATCGCTTTGAATCAGTTTATGAGTACCGATAATAATATCGACCTTACCTTCAGCGACATCGGCCAAAATTTGTTTCTGTTCTTTCGCAGTCTTAAAGCGAGACAACACTTCAACTCGGATAGGCTGATTAGCGAATCGGTCTCTGAAGTTTTCAAAGTGTTGCTGAGCGAGTAGGGTGGTTGGAACCAAAACAGCGACTTGTTTTCCGTTATCAGTAGAGACAAACGAAGCTCGCATTGCTACTTCGGTTTTCCCAAAACCAACGTCACCACATACCAGGCGATCCATGGCTTTTGGCTGACACATATCAGACAGCACGGCATTGATTGCCATAGCCTGATCATCGGTCTCCTCGAATGGGAAGCTTGATTTAAAGGTAGCGTACTGGCCTCTGTCTAACTCAAACTTATAGCCAGGCTTAAGTTCTCGTTTCGCGTAAACGTCCAGCAGTTCTGCCGCGACATCGCGAACTTTTTCTGCGGCACGCCTGCGTGCTTTCGCCCATGCTTCTCCACCTAGTTTATGGATTGGTGCTGATTCTTCAGCACCACCCGAGTATCGGCTAATTAAGTTAAGCGATGAAACCGGAACATAGAGTTTTGCTCCGTCCTGATACTCAAGTGTCACGTACTCGGTTGTCAGGCCTCCAGCCTCTAGGGTCTGCAGGCCGATATAGCGTCCAATACCATGGTCAAGGTGAACCACTGGTTGGCCAGGCTTAAGCTCAGCAAGGTGGCGGATTACCGTGTCGCTGTTTACTGCACGTTTATCTTTCTTTCTGCGCTGAATAACGCGATCACCCAACAGGTCACTTTCACAAATCAGTGCAAAGTCAGGATCGTTATGGGTAAAGCCGTGCTCAGCAGAACCAAGTATCAATGAGTGTTTTGCATTGCCCTGAATCGCTTCGCTAAGGGAGTTCATCGCTGTTGGCTTCAGTTTAATTCCCTGAAGAAGTTCAAGTAATGCTTCTCGGCGGCCTTCAGATTCAACAGAGAAAACCACCTTGCCCTGATAACTTTCAGTAAAGCGCCTTAGCTCTGCTAAAGGCTCTTTAGATTGCTGTTTCGCGTGCAACTTTGGTAGCGATTCTAATGCAGGATTAATCCTTCCGGCTTTTTCGGTAATAGCTTCAACCGTTAAATTGACCTGCGGGTAAGTTTTCAGGTTGGAGAATAACTCGTCTTTTTTCTGCCAGAGAATGTGTGGCTCTAACAGCGGGCGTAGTGGATCTATTTTTCGCTGATCGTAGCGATAATCAACGTCGGCCAGAAATGCATCAACAGAAGACTCTATATCACCAACGGTGACAACCAGCGAACCGTCAGAGATGTAGTCAAACAGGGTCTCTGTTTGTTCAAAGAAAAGCGGTTGCCAGTATTCAATACCCGCCGGCCAGGTGCCTTTGGTGACTTGCATATACACAGATTCCGGCTCACGTCTTACTTCGAACTGTTGACGCCAGCGTGAACGGAACTCTTCTATCGCTTCGTTACTGGTTGGGAATTCATGTGCAGGTAGCAGGCGAATCTCTTTGATCTCTTCAATGGTACGTTGGCTTTCAGGATCAAAGGTTCTGATTGTATCTATTTCATCATCAAAGAAGTCGATTCTGAATGGCGCATCACTGCCCATTGGGTAGAGGTCGATAATGGAACCTCTGCTCGCATATTCGCCGGGCCCAAATACCTGGTCGACATGTCGGTAACCGGACTTTTCTAACTGAATGCGTAGTTTTTCTAAAGAGAACAGATCGCCGGCTTTCACCATCAGAGCGTGCTGCATAAGGTATTCACGTGGAGACTGCCTTTGCAGCAAAGTACCCACAGGAATAACGGTTATTCCGCTATTTTGGGTCGGTAGTTGATAAAGTCTGGCGATACGGTCAGAAATAATATCCTGATGTGGAGAAAAGTTATCATAGGGCAGCGTTTCCCAGTCGGGAAACAAGCTGATTTCTGCATTAGTAAACTGCTCCAGCTCACTTTGTAGTTTGAGGGCCATCTGAGGGTCCGGTACCACCAATAAAGTGTGCCCGCGGTGCTGTTCTGATAGCTCTGCAACTGCGATCGAGAGGGAAGCCCCCTGCAGATTACCGATGTGCTTTTTGTCTCCCGCTTTAGATGGGGAGACAAGAGAAAAAATAGATGAGATTTTAGACATGACTTTTTATTTTGATTCGCGCTCTATAGAACGCTGACGTAATAGTTTTTGTTGCTGATACAGTGCTGCTTTGATGAGAAGGTCCTGATCGACATCTCTAAGCATCTCGTAGATGACAGTTATTTCATAACCAGCGTCTACTTCTTTGCACTTTGCGACTTTTGCGTAACAGTATATCGCAGCAGCGGGGTGATCCAGAAATAGTTTTGCCCTGACTAACTGACCAACTTCTACTTCATCCGCATTGATAAATGAAAACTGACTGGCGCCAAAGCTTGTGGTGTACTTCCGCATTTTTTCGTCGTCTTGCTGAGCCAGCATAAAAGTCAGCAGTAAGTTCAGTTTGCTGTTCTGATGATCGATAAGGTGCATCAGGTTTTTAAAATCACTGTTCTTAAGTTCTGCCATTGCGCTATCAGTTAAGGTGTCAAGTTGGCTGAACTCACTGGCAACGATAAAAGGTGCAGGTATTTCAGACACGAATGTGGACTCTGTAGGTAACGTAAAGCCACTTTCCAGAAGTTCTACATTTACTGTAAGTTTGTGGTGTACCGTGAAAAATTCTTGCTGCTCCATATCTCTTGCCTTTTTATTATCTTAACCTTTTGATTATCGTTAAGTTAGCGCAGTAATCAAGGGAGATGTACTTTCATGAGGTCTGTACTACGTTTTGTTGGTCAGGTTTTCGATAATTCTGATAAATAAGCCTGTAAACCCGTGGCGTTAACCGCTACATTACCTCTAATCATAAATTCTCGGTTTTTTAGTTATGTTTCATCCCGTTTCGGCGTTTATCGGGCTTCGTTATTTGAGAGGTCGCTCCGGTGACAGATTTAGCCGGTTTGTTTCTTATATGTCTACTGCTGGCATCACCATTGGTGTACTGTCACTTGTTACCGTTTTATCTGTGATGAATGGTTTTGAAGCGCAGTTAAAAGGCCGGATACTGGGAGTTTTGCCTCAGGCTGTTATCCATCAACAAAATGAAAAAACAGAATTATCGGGAACACCTCCGTCATTTATCCAGAATATTGGTCATGTTCAGTCAGTGGCACCTTTAACCCGAAGTGAAGCCATCATCCAAAGTTCTAGTCAGCTTACTGCGGGTATTTTGATAGGAGTGGAACCTGTAGCCGATGAGCCCATTGGACGCTACTTGATGTCTGGAAGATTGTCTGAACTTGAGGCTGGTGAATATAACGTCTTTCTTGGCCATACTCTGGCCAGAAACTTAAAGGTCGCTCCTGGCGATAAAGTCCGCCTAATGGTAACCAGTGCCAGCCAGTTCACACCGTTAGGGAGAATTCCCAGCCAAAGAAACTTTACTGTAGCCGGGATTTTTAATACGGGTTCTGATGTTGATGGACAGCTTATGGTTGTGAACATCAGAGATGCAGGAAGATTGTTAAAGCTTAAATCCGATCAAATCTCCGGTTGGAGACTGTTTTTTGATGACCCTTTTGTTGTTTCTGAGCTCTCACAGAACTCATTACCAGATGATTGGTTCTGGAGTGACTGGCGCGATCAACGCGGAGAGTTGTTCCAGGCGGTCCGCATGGAAAAAAACATGATGGGGTTAATGCTTGGACTTATTGTAGGAGTCGCCGCGTTTAATATCATCTCTGCATTGATTATGGTGGTGATGGAAAAGCAGTCCGAAGTGGCAATTTTAAAAACTCAGGGCATGACCAGCCGACAAATATTAACAATTTTTATGGTTCAAGGTGCAAGTAGTGGCATAATAGGGTCGATAGTTGGTGGCGTCATTGGTGTTGTTATTGCTAGTAATCTCAACAGCATACTGGAATCAATGGGGGTTGCACTTTTCGGTACCGGAGGTCGATTGCCTGTTTTAATAGAGCCAGTGCAAATAATTACGGTTATTGTGTTAGCGATACTTCTGAGTCTACTCGCCACGCTGTTTCCATCATACAGAGCTGCCTCAGTTAGCCCGGCAGAAGCATTAAGATACGAATAAAAAGGTAATAAGCTCGTTTCAACGTACTCGTTTCAAAGTAATAGGCAGTTGGTTTTCATGGGCCATGGATAGAACATGAAGAGATTAACAATAACGTCGTGTGGGTCTATTCTGTTGCTAGGATTACTAGTCGCTTTTGTACCTACCGCATCAGTTATTGAGTTGTTGAACAATAGCATAAGTCCACTATTCGTCTACTGCATTTTTGTAGTGTTTATTAACCTCTGTGTATGCATTGCCTGTTTATTGTCTGAAAATAAAACGCTTAGATTGAATAACCAGAAGCTGGAAGAGAAAGTTATACAGTGCTCTCGAAAAGAGAACGAACTTAATTTAATTAAAAGTGAGTTACTGGATTCAAATAGGAAGTTTGAAGCTCTGGTAGGCGTGGATCCACTTACAGATTGCTTAAATCGAAGAGCCTTCTATGCCAAGTTCGATGAACATATTCATCAGGCTCTTAGATATAAACACAATATTTGCTGTGTAATGGTTGATTTAGACCATTTTAAAAAGATCAATGATGTGCACGGTCACTTAGCTGGCGATGAAGTTTTAAAAGGTGTCGCTTCTATTATTCGTTCCCACATTCGGCGGACAGATTTCGTTTGTCGTTACGGTGGTGAAGAGTTTTGTATTGTCCTGCCTTTTGTAAATGAAAAAGACGCCAAAGTATTGATAGAGCGTATTCGGGAAGCCATCGACCTTTTCCGTTATTCTGATATGGAGATCACCGCAAGCTTTGGCATTTCATCAATGGAGTGTGGCCTGAAGGATTCTAGAACTCTTATTTTGGCAGCGGATGAAGCACTTTATGTTGCCAAATCCAACGGTAGAAATCGTGCTATCAGTTATGGTGAGTTAATCCATCAGGCTGTAGCGGACTAATGTTGATTCTTAAATATAAATTGTTTTCATCACATACGCTTACAAAATAGGCTGTTATACTTAGAGAAGTGTAATTGGTGCATACGGTAATAATGATTTGCAGATTCTAAAGTTTATTATTATTGGATTGACGCTCCTTATTCTTATTTTGATCGCTATATTTGGGATTGATATAGATGTAGAGCCTCAGCAAGCAACGGAAATTACTTCTTTTGAACTAGAAGAAGTTGAAGAGCCTGTGGTGATTGATGAACTGCCTGAGCCTGAAGAAATCAAATTAGAACTTACTCAGGAGTTAGTTCAAACATACCCGTTTCTTGGCCTGTTACCCGAAAAACCAATCCCTTATGATGTAAACAGAAATGGCTTCAGAGACGATCTGGAAATATATATCGCACAAAAGTTTCCTCATTCTCCGCATATGCGTGCTGTCTATACCCAATTTTCAAAAGCCATAATTAGAGCTTATACCGATGGGGGCAGACCAAAACTTCAAGACAGGTTACTCTCTTGAAAGAAGAAAAACATGCTATCAAGTGTTTTTTTGATTCAGGCTTTACTGAACAAGATTTAAGATCCTTGAAGCAGCTTATCCTGGTAGATGATACAAAAACTGAAAGCTATCAAGTGGTAGTTAAGCTAAGAGAAGAAATACCAGATGACCTCCTAGCCAGTATTGAACCTCCTGAAAACAGCTGTGATCCTATTCTAATGGAGAATGAACGTATGCTTCAGAGCTGGACGCCTGATAAGCAAAATTAACCCATTTGCTTTTAGTCTGGCGCTTTATCTAACCTGTTGCTGACAAGTATGCTTTGAATCACCACTGCATAACGTCTAATATACCCCGATTGATGTTTAACTCATTCTTTGTGATATAAAAATCGTCATTCGTGTAACACATTGAATTAAAATAACCGGGTTTATCTATGAGCAACCTCATAAAATGCTGTTCTGTCCGTAAAACATACCGTGAAGGTTCAATGGAGACAGAGGTTCTGAAAGGAGTCAGTTTTGAACTCAAGAAAGGGGAGCTCGCTTCGATTATCGGTAGTTCAGGTTCTGGTAAAAGTACATTGCTTCATATTTTAGGTGCTTTGGACGATGCATCTGAAGGTGAAGTCGAATTTTTGGATCAAAACCTGTCGCGCCTCTCTTCCAATAAGCAGGCAAAAATTCGCAACAAGCATATCGGTTTTGTTTACCAGTTCCATCATTTGCTTTCTGACTTTACAGCGGTTGAAAATGTGGCAATGCCACTGCTGATTGGCGGTGAAGGAATTAACAGTGCTAAGAAGAAAGCATCAGATTTATTAGAGAAGGTTGGGTTAAGCCACCGTATGGAGCACAGACCTTCGGAATTATCGGGCGGCGAGAGACAGCGTGTAGCGATAGCTAGAGCGTTAGTCAATCAACCAGCGTTGGTGTTGGCCGATGAACCTACCGGAAACCTGGACCACAATACAGCACTTGCCATTTATGACCTGATGCGAGAGTTAAACCAGCAATATGGAACAGCGTTTTTGGTGGTGACTCATGACGGGGAGCTTGCAGGAAAGATGGACAGACAGCTGCATATGAAAGATGGCTTGCTGGTAAGTAACCAGCAAACAACGGAGGAGTAACGGTGTTCTCTTCACTTTCATTTTTCATTGGTGGGCGATTCAGCAAGGCAAAACAGAGAAATAAGATGGTTTCTTTTATCTCTGTCTCTTCAACCATCGGAATCGCAGTTGGGGTTGCCGTCATTATTATCGGGTTATCTGCGATGAACGGTTTTGAGAAAGAGCTTAAAAATCGAGTTCTTTCTGTGGTCCCTCACGGAGAATTTGAAGCCGTTGATGGCCGAATGCATGATTGGCAAAACGTAATAGAAGCGGTCAACCAGGATGAGCGAGTAGAAGCTTCAGCTCCTTACGTTCGTTTTACTGCACTGGCAGAAAGAGGGCAAAAGCTCAAAGCCCTGGAAGTTCGAGGTATTGATCCAACCTACGAACTGGATGTATCCACATTGCCTGAGTTTGTTACTGGTATGAACTGGGGAGATTTTAAGGCTGACAATCAGCAGGTGATATTAGGTAAAGGGATCGCTGATAATCTGGGTGTTAAGTTAGGTGATAGTTTATCTCTGATGATCCCCGTTTCCAGTGGGACTGTTGATAAGGTACAGGCCCCGAGGCGAGTTAGAGTTCGTGTAACTGGTCTGTTGGAGCTCGGTGGACAGCTTGATCACAACCTGGCGCTTATACCGCTTGGAGATGCTCAGAAATACGCGAGGCTTGGTGATGCGATATCTGGGGTTTCCATTAAAACTAACGATGTACTCAATGCGCCGACAATAGTCAGAAGTCTGGGAAACAAGATCCCGGTATACGTCTATCTGAAAAGCTGGAAGCAGAAATATGGCTTCCTATATCGTGATATTCAGATGGTAAGAACCATTATGTATCTGGTTATGGTTTTGGTTATTGGGGTCGCTTGTTTCAATATCGTTTCTACGTTAATGATGGCGGTGAAAGATCGAGCTTCTGAAATTGCAATACTCAGAACCATGGGGGCGACAGACGGCCTTATTCGCAGGATTTTCGTCTGGATTGGTGTCCTGTCGGGCGTGCTGGGAAGTATTGTTGGTAGTGTATTTGGTGTTTTGGTAGCGTTGAATCTTACATCGATTATCAAAGGTGTTGAAGCGCTAATCGGGCACCAGTTCCTTTCCGGAGATATCTATTTTGTCGACTTTCTACCTTCACAGGTAAGCAGCATGGACGTAGTTTTGGTGTCAGGGACTGCAATTGCGCTTAGCTTGCTGGCAACCTGGTTCCCAGCACAGAAAGCGAGTCAGATGAATCCAGCGACCGTTTTAAGCTCCAAGTAGCTACCTAGCTACACCACAAACAAAAAAGTGGAGCCCCTAAACTCGTTAGGGTCTCCATTTTTCTAAGTCTTAGATTTTTACTTATTCTTTTTTTCCTCAGCCTCATTTGGAACTCTCAGATGAGGAAATAGCCGCGCGATTTCTTTAACGTATTTGACGTTTCTGCCAGCTTCGGACAACAGAGTATCGCCAGAGTCCTCGAATGCCGAAATAGCCAATAAGGCTACATAGTGTTCCGCAAAGCAGGCAGCCAAGTAAGAATGGAGGTCCGATAGTACTCATCTGTTCAGCTAAAAATTGCCAAGAAAGTTCAAAATGGAATTGATGAGCGGGGGTGTGCATGATCCAGGTGCCAACCTTATAGCAGAAGTAAAACATGATTGGCATTGTGACTGGGTTACTTACCCACACAAGGGCTACAGCAAGCGGTAAGTTTACACTGAATACAATAGCGAGACCGGCGGACATTATCATCTGACTAGGAAGAGGAACAAATGCCATAAACAGTCCCAGCGCAAATGCACCAGATGCGGAGCGTCGGTTCAAACACCACAGGTTTGGGTTGTAAAGCACATTACCAAAAATTTTTAATGCTTTCTGCCGCTTTATCATCTCATGGTCGGGCATAAAACGTTGGATAAGTTTTTTTGGCATAAATGAAAATGACTCTCTTAAATTACTGCTGGAATCTGTTCGTTTTTTCGCTAATTAGCATTTCCGGACAGTTCTGGATTACATTTCCTAACTTCCTGTCGATACTATTTCTATTACTTGTTCAAACGCTAATTTATCGCACCAGTTTATTTCGGTGGACCGTTGGAATAGTTATCGCAATTTTCTCCCTAACAATACACGTTAACCATTACAACTTGAAAGTCAGCACTCTGTTCCAAGCCGGGGAGAATATTACCATAAATGGTCGAGTTGACAGCCATTTTAAACAAATAAGTCATGGATTAGGGGCTACTTTTTTGGTCGATTCTATAAACGGACAAAAACTAGCCTTCTGGCAACGGCCCAAAGTAAGAATATTGTTACCGGCTACCTGTCTTGTGGAATACGGCGAGCGTTGGGTATTTAGCACGAGAATAAAGCCAGTCTATGGTCGCCTTAATGAGGCTGGATTTGATAAAGAAAGATATTATGCAAGCCAGGGCTGGGCGGGAATCGCGATTGTTAAAGAATGTTTCCGTGAGGCTGCATCCCATTCGTATAGGAATATGCTCCATAAACGTCTTTCGGACTTGTCGGACAAGCTGGATAACTACGCGTTGATCAAAGCGCTTAGTTTTGGAGACCGAAATGATGTTACTCCGGAGATGTGGCAACAGCTACGTAGCAGCGGTTTAACCCACCTTATAGCGATCTCTGGTCTACATATCGGTATTGCCTACTTTATTGGTTGGAACCTCGGAAGAGCATTTCGAACAATAGGCTCATTTAGCCCTGTAAATGCTCTTCATCTCCCTGTTATTTTGGGCCTTGCGTTGGCGTTATGTTACGCCTGGTTGGCGGGGTTTAGTATTACAACCCAGAGAGCTTTTACCATGTGCTTGTTGTTGTCGGTTTTCAATATGCTGAGGTTGAACTACAGCCCATGGTTCAAACTTTTGCTAACGCTATCTTTGTTGCTGTTGCTTGATCCGTTTGCCAGTATGTCTTCAAGCTTTTGGCTTTCGTTTTTTGCAGTCTCTATTCTTGTCGTTCTCAGTACTCACCATCTAACGATGTCTTTGAGTAAGTTCAGGCTGGCACTTATTGTTCAGTTCGCTTTGATTGTTTTAATGGTACCGATCTCTATCGCGTCTTTTGGCGGAGCTAGCGTCTACTCTCCATTTTTTAATCTGTGGGCGGTGCCTTATTTCAGTTTTTTTGTGGTTCCGACCGTTTTCCTGGCATTACTCTGCAGCATCTTTTCTCATGGACTTTCTGAGTTTGTCTGGCAACTGTGCGATTTATTGCTTCAGCCTGTAGTCTGGAGTATCGCCGCAGCAGAAAGCGGCTGGCAGCACTTACCAATCGACTTGATCTGGCCACTGTTTGGTGTGATTTTTATCTGGCTTTTATCCCCGGTTCTCACGGTTCGCAACTACCTGACATTGTGTGTCGCCTATATGTTTTACTTGAATTCTCCGGAAAAACGGGAGGGCTGGCGGATAGATGTGTTGGATGTCGGGCAGGGTTTAGCAGTGTTAATTGAGAAGAATGACCAGCATTTACTTTATGACACTGGTAACCGCTGGGAGGGAGGAAGTATTGCTGAGTCCATTATTGCTCCTATTCTTAATGGTCGAGGAGTTGAATACTTGGATACCTTGATTCTCAGCCATCTCGATTCAGACCATGCTGGTGGTAAAAGTTTTATCGAGCAAGAGTTTCAGCCTCAATTTAGAATCTCCAGCCAGCTACTGGAAGGGTATCGCCCTTGTATGAAAGGTATGACCTGGCAATGGCAACAACTTAGATTTGAGGCATTGTGGCCGCCAAAGATAGTAAAGCGGGCATACAATCCGCATTCATGTGTGATTAAAGTTTCGGATTCAACCAGTTCGATTCTGCTTACAGGAGATGTTGAACTCATTAGTGAATACTTGCTGGTCAAGGAAGAGGGATTGGAGGCCGACCTTATGCTGGTACCTCACCATGGAAGCAATACGTCGTCTTCGAAGTACTTTCTGGATTCTGTTTCTCCTTCGGTCGCTATTGCCTCACTGGCAAAGGGAAACCAGTGGGGAATGCCGCACAAAAAGGTATATCAACGTTACCAGGATCATGGGATAGAGTGGCTGGATACTGGGGAATCTGGTCAGATTTCAATCTATTTCGATTCTACTGGCTGGAACATCGAAAAAATGAGGGAAAACCAATCCGTTACTTGGTATAGGCAGATGCTACGTAAGGGAGTAGAATAGTCAGATTATTTTCATCAATAAAACTAATCTATGTCTACAAACCACGAAGATGCCACTACCTGGCAGACATTCAAACGACTTTGGGAAATTATTCGATTATTTAAGTCCGGACTTGTTGTAGCGGTTATCGCTTTAATCATAAACGCTGTGTCTGATACTTATATGATTTCTCTGTTAAAACCTTTGCTTGATGAAGGGTTTGGCAGTGCCGAATCGGATTTTCTGCGAACGTTGCCACTTATCATCTTTGGAATGATGCTGATAAGAGGAATCAGTGGTTTTATCTCTACATACTGTTTGAGCTGGGTTTCCGGTCAGGTAGTAATGAGAATGAGACAAAGCATTTTCAGACACTTTATGCACATGCCGGTGGCGTTTTTTGACCGGGAGTCGACCGGAGCGTTGTTGTCCCGAATTACGTACGACTCAGAACAAGTAGCCGCTGCAACCAGTCAGGCTTTGGTAAGTATTGTTCGTGAAGGCGCAAGTATTATCGGTCTGGTTGTGCTGATGTTCTGGAATAGCTGGCAGCTCTCTTTAGTGCTGTTTGCGGTTGCTCCTGTTGTTGCTTTCGGTATCAGTGTGGTTTCTAAGCGCTTTAGAAAGATATCGCAGAATATGCAGACAGCGATGGGTAAGGTTTCTTCCTCTGCCGAGCAGATGCTTAAAGGACATAAAGTCGTACTAAGCTATGGTGGCCAGGATGTTGAAGGTCAGCGATTCGACAACGTAAGTAATCAAATGCGCCAACAGACCATGAAACTTGTTTCTGCGCAGGCAGCAGCAAACCCGATTATTCAGATCATTGCCTCTGTCGCGATAGTTGTTGTGTTGTACCTAGCGAGCATTGACTCAATTAAAGAACAGCTTACTCCGGGTACGTTCACCGTTGTATTTTCTGCAATGTTTGGCTTAATGCGTCCTCTAAAAGCGCTTACCAATGTGACTTCGCAGTTCCAGCGTGGTATGGCTGCAAGCCAGACTCTGTTTTCGTTAATGGATCTTGAAACGGAAGAAGACAAAGGTACTTATAAGCTTGAAAAAGCCAAAGGTAATATAAACGTTGAAGAGGTCACCTTCACCTATCAGGGACAAGAGAAACCTGCATTGAGCAAGGTCAGCTTCGATATACCGATTGGTAAAACAGTTGCTCTTGTCGGGCGCTCAGGATCAGGTAAAAGTACTATAGCGAACCTGTTTACTCGCTTTTATGAAGTGGATAGTGGCTCAATTAAGCTCGATGGCCACGATATCCGAGACTATAAGCTGGACAATCTTAGACAGCAGTTTGCTCTGGTGTCGCAAAATGTCCATCTATTCAATGACACTATTGCTAACAATATTGCCTATGCAGCAACCGAAAATTTTTCTCGCGAGCAGATAGAGCGAGCGGCGAAATTGGCCTATGCGATGGACTTTATTGAAAAAATGGAAGATGGTCTGGATACCGTGATTGGTGAGAACGGAGCCAATCTTTCCGGAGGCCAGCGCCAGCGAATCGCTATTGCACGAGCGCTACTTCGTGATGCGCCTGTACTTATTCTGGATGAAGCGACCTCTGCTCTGGATACTGAATCTGAAAGGGCTATACAGTCTGCTTTGGACGAACTTCAGAAGAACAAGACCGTTTTGGTTATCGCCCACCGCCTGTCGACAATTGAAAACGCTGATGAAATTCTGGTTGTGGATGAAGGTGAAGTGATAGAGCGCGGTACTCATTCTGAACTGCTCCAGAAAGAGGGTGCTTATGCTCAACTGGCTAAAGTCCAGTTTGGTGAGTAAATCCGATGATTGAAAAAATCTGGTTTGAAAACCATATCGCTGGAAAATTGCTGTGGCCACTTTTGTGGCCTTTGAGTCAGCTATTCAAGGTGATAAGTCGTTCCAGAAAAAACAACTATCAAAATGGCAATAAAGAGAGTTATCGGGCTCCGGTTCCTGTGGTTGTGGTTGGTAATATCACTGCAGGTGGGAATGGGAAAACACCAGTGGTTATCTGGTTAGTTGAACAACTCCTACGGGCAGGGTACAAGCCAGGTGTTGTTTCCCGTGGCTATGGTGGTAAAGCTAAGCACTATCCACTTTATGTGGGCGCTGATACATCAGTAAAAGAGTGTGGTGATGAGCCTAAACTTATTGCTAAACGAACAGGAGTCCCTGTTGTCGTTGACCCGGTTCGAAAAAACGCGGTCAAACTACTGCTTGAACACGATGTAGATATCGTTATCACCGATGATGGCCTTCAACACTATGCGTTGCAGAGAGATATCGAATTTGTGGTTGTAGATGGTCAGCGACGTTTTGGAAACCAAAAATTCATCCCATTGGGCCCTTTGCGTGAAGGGTTAGAGCGGCTAAGCGATGTCGATTTTGTGGTTACAAATGGCGGTTTTGCTCACGACGCCGAGTTACCTATGCAGTTAGCTCCCGATATGGCAGTGAACATGATAACGGGCGAAAAACGCCTGGTGACAGAACTGGATAAATTAGTCGCTTTTGCGGGTATAGGTCACCCTCCGAGATTTTTTAAAACTCTACAGGAATTGGGTGCAGACCTTGTGAAAACGCAAGGCTTTGCTGATCATAAAGATTTTGAGCAATCCGAGCTTGATGCTTTGCAAAAGCTCGGAGATAACGTCATTATGACGGAAAAAGACGCAGTAAAATGCGACAAATTTGCCAAAGAGAACTGGTGGTACTTACCAGTGGCTGCTTGCTTCAAACCAGAAGATGAGCAGAAAATAATGAATAAAATAGAACGAGTTAGGAAAGAATATGGATCATCGTCTGCTTGAAATCGTCGCTTGCCCAGTATGTAAAGGTAAACTTATCTTTGACCGCGAAAAACAGGAACTGATCTGTAAGCTGGACAGGTTAGCCTTTCCGATAAAAGAGGGCATTCCAGTATTACTTGAACCAGAGGCTCGGGTAATGGAAATGGATGAACGTCGATAGCTTAAATTGTAAAAACTAGTTCATTGTCAATCCGTATAGCGAGGAACGAGCGTAGTACGGAATCTGGCTAAAAAAGATCCCGGACTTCACTTTAGCTTGTCCGGGATGATTTTTTAGCAACAAGTCATTCAATATCCACCGTCTTTCTTAGGTTTCCGGTGTAGTAACCCCCTGTTTAGGACAAGTACCAAGAATGTTCCTCCTCCCGGTATCTGAAATCTCTTCAAGAATCACGTCAAAGCCCCACAAGCGATACAGGTGTTTAAGTACCTCATCGTAGCCGTCGGCTAATGGGATTCTGTCGTGTGGGACATACTGTAGAATCATAGAACGGTCGCCACGAACGTCGACATTCCAAACCTGTATGTTTGGTTCAAGGTTGCTCAGGTTGTATTGAGACGCCAGCTTTTCTCTTATTTGACGATACCCGAGATCATCGTGGATAGCACTGACTTCAATAAAGTTCTTTCTGTCATCATCCAATACAGAGAACAGTTTAAAGTCGCGTATTATTTTTGGAGAGAGATACTGAGCGATGAAACTCTCATCCTTAAAGTTGTTCATTGCAAAATGAACGGCATCAAGCCAATTACTACCTGCTAAATCCGGGAACCACTCCTTATCTTCGTCGGTTGGTTCTTCGCAGATTCGGCGGATATCCTGAAACATAGCAAAACCCAGCGCATATGGATTGATACCACTGTAGTAGGGGCTGTTATACGCAGGCTGCGCGACCACATTGGTATGGCTATGCAAAAATTCCAGTATGAACTTATCTGTCACGACTCCCTCATCATACAGGTGATTAAGGATGGTGTAGTGCCAGAAGGTTGCCCAGCCCTCGTTCATTACCTGCGTCTGTTTTTGCGGGTAGAAATATTGGCTTACCTTACGCACGATACGGACAATTTCACGCTGCCACGGTTCAAGCAAAGGTGCGTGTTTTTCTATAAAGTAGAGAAGATTTTCCTGCGGCTCCTGTGGGAAGCGCATCTTCTCTTCTTCTGTTTTTTCTTTGGACTTTGGCACGGTACGCCAGAGTTCATTGACCTGTGATTGCAGGTATGTCTCTCGCTCTTCCTGACGAACCTTTTCTTCCGCGATTGAGATTTTCTCTGGTCGCTTATATCTGTCGACGCCAAAATTCATCAGAGCATGACACGAGTCGAGAATCTTTTCGACTTCTTCGATACCGTGTTTCTCCTCACAATCGGATATGTAGTTTCTGGCAAACAGTAGGTAGTCGATTATTGAGCTCGCATCTGTCCAGGTCTGAAACAGGTAGTTTCCCTTAAAGAAAGAGTTGTGTCCGTACGAGGCGTGGGCGATTACCAGGGCCTGCATGGTGACACTGTTCTCTTCCATTAGATAAGCGATACACGGGTCAGAGTTGATGACTATCTCGTAGGCCAGTCCCATCTGTCCGTGTTTATAGTTCTGTTCCGTCTGGATAAACTTCTTGCCAAACGACCAGTGATGGTAGTTTATCGGCATACCAATACTGGAATACGCATCCATCATCTGCTCTGACGTAATAACTTCTATCTGATTTGGATAAGTGTCCAGTCGATAGTGTTCAGCAACGCGCTTTATTTCCTGGTGATAGTCTTCCAGCAGGCTGAAAGTCCAGTCTGGTCCGTCAGGCAAGGCGTTATCTATTTTTTTGTTTTGTCGCCATAGGTTCTCCCATTCCCTTAAGCCGTCTCTTTCTGGAACAACTCCCTGAAGACAGGGAAAATGTCGTCCACACTACGGATATTCTTCATTGCGAAGTTACCAAACACTTCTTGTACCTTTTCATACTCGTGCCAAAGTGTTTGATGGGTTCTGCGGGTGATTTCGATGTATGAGTAATACTGACAACTAGGAAGCAGGTTCTCTTCGAGTATCTCTCTACATTTAGGTGAGTCATCGGCCCAGTTGTCTCCATCAGAGGCTTGAGCAGCGTAGATGTTCCATTGACCAAGTGGATAACGGTCTTCTACGATTTTTTTCATTAATTTCAGTGCACTGGACACAATGGTTCCGCCAGTTTCCTGTGAATAGAAAAACTCGTGCTCGTCCACTTCTTTTGCCTGAGTATGGTGACGAATAAATACCACCTCGACGTTCTCATAGGTCCGGGTCAGGAACATATAGAGCAATACGTAAAACCGTTTTGCAATGTCTTTAGTTGCCTGATCCATAGAGCCAGAAACATCCATCAAGCAAAACATAACGGCCTGACTGGATGGAACAGGGCGCTTTTCATAGTTTTTGAATCGTAGGTCGAAACTATCTAAAAACGGTACCTTAGATATCTTGTCGCGAAGCTCCTGAATCTCCTGTTTGATTTTCTTCTCTTCCAGCGGTTGTGCTGGTTCGTTGTTCTTAATACGTTCCAGCTCTTCTTCCAGCTCGTTGAGCGCACGACGTTTCCCCGCTGTCATCGCCGTTCTTCGAGCAAGGGATTGCTGCAGCGAGCGGACGATTGCGATATTTGAAGGATTACCCGCGGTTTGGTAACCGGCGCGAGTGGTTTTCCATTCGGTGATTTTGTTGATCTGATTTTTTTCCAGATTAGGTAGCTCAAGATCTTCGAATAGGATATCCAGGTACTCATCTTTGGATATCTGGAATACAAATTCATCCTGACCTTCGCCATCGGGGCTGGCATCGCCTTCTCCAGCGCCACCACCGCCTCCGCCACCTTTCGGGCGTTCCATTTTGTCACCGGTAATAAACTGGTCATTTCCCGGGTGAACTCGTTCGCGGCGCCCACCCTGACCCTGATGAAACGTTGGCTCTTTGATATCTTTATGCGGTATCGCGATATCTTCACCGGTTTCGGTATCAGTGATTGAACGTCTGTTAACTGCGTCAGCAACGGATTCTTTGATTGCTTCTTTATGGCGTCGCAAAAAGCGCTGTCTGTTTACAGTACTTTTGTTTTTGCCGTTAAGTCGGCGGTCAATAAATTGTGCCATGAGTTACTCCTTGTAAACGCCTCCGCGTAAACACTTACTGCTGCATGCGTTTTTAATACAGCAGCAAGTACTTCGCTCACACAATAAAGTTTCATGTGTTAAGAGGATTTACGTACTCGTAAATACCACTCAGACAGCAATCTGACTTGTTTCTTGGTGTAGCCTTTTTCCATCATACGAGCGACAAAGTCATCGTGTTTCTTCTGGTCGTCTGTCGATGTTTTCGCGTTAAACGAGATAACCGGAAGCAGTTCTTCGGTATTCGAGAACATTTTCTTCTCGATGACAGTGCGAAGTTTTTCGTAACTGGTCCAGACAGGATTGCTACCGTTATTACTCGCTTTGGCACGCAGTACGAAGTTAACGATTTCGTTTCGGAAATCTTTCGGATTACTGATGCCTGCTGGTTTCTCTATCTTCTCAAGTTCATTGTTAAGCGCAGCGCGGTCAAACAGCTGACCGGTTTCAGGGTCACGGTACTCCTGATCCTGAATCCAGAAGTCTGCATAGGTAACATAGCGGTCAAAGATATTCTGTCCGTATTCTGAGTATGATTCCAGATAAGCGGTCTGAATCTCTTTACCGATAAACTCTATATACTTAGGTACCAGATAACCTTTCAGGAACTCAAGGTAACGCTCTGCCATTTCTGCTGGGAACTGTTCACGTTCAACTTGTTGCTCTATGACGTAGAACAGGTGAACTGGGTTAGCCGCCACTTCACTCTGGTCGAAGTTAAATACGCGAGATAGGATCTTAAACGCGAAGCGGGTAGAGAGACCTGCCATGCCTTCATCAACACCAGCAAAGTCGCGATACTCTTGATAGCTTTTCGCCTTCGGATCCGTGTCCTTCAGAGTTTCGCCATCGTAGACTCGCATTTTCGAGAAGACAGAGGAGTTCTCTGGATCTTTGATTCGAGAAAGAATACTAAACTGTGCCAGCATATCTAGAGTGCTTGGTGAACAAGGCGCTTTGGAGAGTTCACTGTGTTCAAGAAGCTTTTTGTAGATTTTTACTTCTTCGGAAACGCGCAGACAGTATGGTACCTTCACAATATAAACGCGGTCTAGGAAGGCTTCATTGTTTTTGTTGTTGCGGAAAGTCTGCCATTCAGATTCGTTGGAGTGCGCGAGGATCATGCCGTCAAACGGAAGTGCGGACAATCCCTCGGTACCGTTGTAGTTACCTTCCTGGGTTGCAGTTAGTAGTGGGTGCAACACCTTAATCGGTGCCTTAAACATCTCCACAAATTCCATCAAACCCTGGTTAGCTTTACATAGTGCGCCAGAATAGCTGTAGGCGTCAGGGTCGTCTTGTGAGAAATGCTCTAGCTGACGAATATCAACCTTACCTACCAATGATGAGATATCCTGGTTGTTTTCATCACCAGGTTCGGTCTTCGCTACCGCGACCTGATCAAGAATAGATGGACGTACTTTGACTACTTTAAATTTGGTTATGTCACCACCGAACTCATGTAATCGCTTCGCTGCCCATGGAGACATAATTGAACGAAGGTAGCGCCTTTCAATGCCGTACTCTTTTTTCAGTACTTCGGCGTCTTCGCCAACGTCGAACAGACAGAATGGATGGTCATTTACTGGGCTACGTTCGCCATTGGCTGAGAGTACATAGATAGGCATTTTTTCCATTAAGGATTTCAGTTTCTCTGCCAGTGATGATTTACCGCCGCCTACTGGGCCCAATAGATAAAGAATCTGCTTACGTTCTTCTAGCCCCTGAGCTGCGTGCTTCAGGTAGGAAACTATCTGTTCAATAGAGTCTTCCATACCATAAAAGTCTTCAAACGTTTTATAGCGGGAAATAACACGGTTGGAAAAAATACGGCTCAAGCGAGGATCTTGTGCCGTATCTATCATTTCTGGTTCACCAATGGCAAGCAGTAGCCTTTCCGCTGCATTCGCATACGCGCTTTTATCTTCCTGACATAGTGTAAGAAATTCTTGTAATGTAAGTTCTTCGTCTTTGGCTGCTTCGTAGCGAGCCTGATAGTGGTCAAAAATACTCATCGCCAAACCCTCTAAATCCTTCAAACAGACTGCAGCGTTAATTGCTTGTCCTTCAATTAATAAGCCTAGTCTCAATTTCGGATATTTGCTTAAAAAATAATTATTTATTTACTGAATGCATTCATGGGGTTATTGGTAGAACAGGTTTTAAAACCACAGGAAAAGTGATTTTATTGGGCGAAAAAGGCGTTTTCAGAAACAAGATAAAGAGCCGATTAACGGCTCTTAGAAAAAGTTCATATTAATGACTGCTGCGTTTTAAGCATTGAAGATTTGAGTAAACTCGGTAGCAGACAAGTGATACTGTCTCGGGCAGTTTTTCCAGGTTGTTAGCATTCGACGGTATTTATCGAGCATCGGCATCTGAGCGTTAAAGTGGTGGTCTGCTTTGTCAAACTGAGGGTATAGCCCTTCAGAGTCAACCAGAAAACGTACATAGTGCACAAGTTGAGATTCACTCGCAATATCAAAGCCCAGGAATTGCAGACGGCGCTGGTCGACTTTGCCGCGCTCTTCTTCGGATAGCATGCGATTAGATTCCTGCATCGCATGATACATCTCCATAATGTTGATGATTTCGCGACACTCTTCTTCTGTTAACTCACCAAACTGCTTGTCCAGCTCACGCATCTGTAGGCTATAGCCGCGTTCAACGATGGTCTGCAGGCGTCGGTACTTAGTTGCGTTGTCTGGGTTGAGCTGAGACATCAGGTAGTACTGGTTAGACAGAATAAGTCGTTGAGCGTTAGTCATTTCCATTATGGGACCTCAATAGTATTTATTTAGTAATGGTTAGCCTTAGATTACCAGTATTTAGCCGGGCAGCAACAAGTTATCAACAAAAGTTGAGAGTACTTAATAAATTTTTGATAAAGGCTGAGGTTACTTCAATAAATAACTACTTCCTATATTGAGTGTATATGTAATCTTTATCCGAAAATGTACGTAACCATTCTGGTTTAAACACAGCCATGATTGCAGCGGCCATTCCGTTTAATAAACCTTCTGGAAACGCAAGCAAAGGCAGAAAGATAAAGTAGTTATCGCTGATGGTTTGCCAGTCGTAATTTCCTTGCCATAGCTGATAACCTGTATTCGTTAGCAGGTGAACACTTCCGGTCAACGCGCCGTTAAGAAAGCCAGCGACAAAAATAAATATGAAGATATTTTTTGGTAGGTAGTGGAAGCTTAGGTAATAGATGCCATAACTCACTGATATAGGGATAAGGCAGGATAAAAACAGATATTCAGCCAGGGTATCAAATGGAATTTGGGTAGTAATAGCAAGAGCAAACGCAATAGGAATAGTAAGCAAGAACGCGGTGCGCATGCCGAAAATTAGGGTAAAGATAGTTAGCCCAAGAAAGTGAATCAGAAGCCCTTCTTTGACGCCTGCTTGCGCACTCCATAAGAAAAAAAGACCTATGGTGGTGAAAAAGCAAAAATTTTGAAAAGGTTTATCAGTAAGAAGTTTAGGCAGAAACGCGTGACGAAAGTCTTTTATACACAACCCGATAGCGATAAAAACGGCTATATAAGGAAGAATATAAGGCGTCAGTTCCATTGAGAGTTCCTTTCTCAATACTCACTTAATGAAAAAAAGTGCCGGGGTTAACCGGCACTGAGAATATACTTGAGTGTATTAGTATTTTACGTTGTTGTTGTATTGTTTAAGAACGCCAACGATTTTTTCCATTGTCTCTTTAGTTGGTGGTTCCACACCTTCTAATGGGTAATCATGCCCCAGCGCTTCCCATTTGTGTGCACCAAGTTTGTGATAGGGAAGCAGTTCGACTTTTTCGATATTGTCCATATCTTTGATGAACTCACCCAGCATATGTGCTGATTCTTCATCGTCAGTATAGCCAGGTACAACAACGTAACGAATCCAGGTTGTTTGGCCAATTTTATGGAGGTACCGAGCAAAATCCAGAGTTCGTTTGTTGGATACGCCTATAAAGTCATGATGAATTTCGTCTTTCATATGCTTGAGATCCAGCATAACCAGATCAGATGCTTCAAGTACTTCGTCGATAACATCAGTGTGTTTTCGAATGTACCCATTTGTGTCTAGGCATGTGTGCATACCCTCTGCTTGTGCTGCACGGAAAAAGTCTCGAACAAACTCGGGTTGAAGCATGGCTTCACCACCAGAACAAGTAACACCACCGCCTGAAGCGTTCATAAAGTGCTTGTAAGATTTAGCTTCGTTAATGATTTCTTCGACAGTCACTTCTTTACCACCGTGAGTATCCCACGTGTCGCGGTTATGGCAGTACATGCAACGCATCAAGCAGCCTTGAAGAAAGACAATAAATCGGATTCCGGGACCATCAACGGTTCCGCAGGACTCAAATGAATGGATTCGTCCAGTTGCAGACATATATGCTCTTCTCATAATTATTTATCTGCCCGTTATTTTATTACAAACCGAGCTCTTTAAATAGAGCGCATTAAGGCATGTTACTTGCTTTTTTATTAATTGAGCACTTCAATTTTATATATTGAGCTTGTCATCAATGAGATATGTTATATAAATGTATCAATAAGTGTAAAAACAAATAAGCGAATACGAGCGCAAAAAATACGAAAATACCGCGCAGGCGGATAAGGATAAAACATGGATGTAGTCGCAATGTCGCAAAAACAGAAAATGATACTGTTTCTCGGCGTGTTGTGTATCGGTTTTATATGTTTAGCCGGATATACCACCGTTAGCCTGAACAGCGTTAACGAACTTTATAAGAAAAATAATCAGGTTACTATTGGTGCAGAGCAAATTACAGCGACAGAAGTGGAGCTGTTGAAGTTAGCGGCATCCTTGTCTGCGGTAACGAGTAGCGATGTTAATAAAGTGGAAAATCGGGTGGAAGCCATCAGCAAAGGTGCTGAAGAGGATGCACTATTTTTGCGCACATTAATGCTTAAAAATGGTGCAAGCGAATTGGAGCAGTCGGTACAGAGTTACCAGAATGCACTTTTACCCTGGTTAAGCATGCGGGGTGAGCTAGGATTTAATGCCGATGATGGTATGCAGGGCAAATTAAAATTACTGGCGAGTGTCATTGAGGAAAAAATCAAGGAAACGGGGATGGTGAGCCTTAACTCAGATTTCCAGGCGATGGTAAAAGCAGAACAAAATTACCGTTTGAGCCCTAACGAACAAAACCTCAAACTATTTAACAGAGCTAAACTATCCTTTGTGAATATATCTAACAGCTATGCCATGCTTGAGCTTTATGAAGAAGAAATAGCGAGTTTCTCCGATACCGTCGAACGTATGGAAGCCATTCTGGCAAAGATTGACGACGTAGAGTCGGCATTAGTTTCTAGCCAGGAAGCAGTACTTAAAAACATCAGTGATATTGCAGAACAGTTAAGTGGGATCGTTGCTAACAATCAGCAAATGGCACAAGATGCACTAGATAGCGCAAAGTGGTCTGTATTGGCGGCTTGTCTTGCACTCGCAGCGCTAACGATTACTATTTTTGGTTATATTGGCCTGTCAATGCGGCGTTCACTTGGACAGACTTCCGAGGTGCTGGATAGGATGTCCTCAGGCAATCTCTCGTCCAGGTTAACGGTTGGAAAAAATAGTAAGGATGAGTTTAATCATCTGGCTATGGCGATAAACCATACCAGTGAAAATCTTAGTGATCTTATAAAGGAAGTTCAGTCTCGCAGTGATGCGCTTTCAGACAATGCTCAGGCTCTTAATAACGGCCTTGATTCTATGGCCAGCAGCCAGTCTGAAATCACTAACCAAACTCAGATAATTGCTGCTACGACGGAAGAAGTTAACGTTACTGCGGAACAGGTTTCAGGAAGCCTTGATTTGGTTGCAGAGGTGAGTCACTCTTCTATGTTGTCAGCAGAAGAGGGTGGAAAGACTATTACTCTGGCAATTGGATCGCTTGAAGAGGTAAGTAGCATACTAAATAGTGCAGCCGGACATATTCAACAGCTTGAAGAAGCTTCGCAAAAAGTGGATTCGGTAATGGAAATAATCACAGGAATTGCAGAACAAACTAACCTATTAGCCCTGAATGCCGCTATCGAGGCTGCAAGAGCAGGCGAGCAGGGAAGGGGCTTTGCTGTAGTTGCCGATGAGGTTCGTAGCCTGGCTGTCAGGACGGTTGAAGCCGTAGATGAGATCTCCGGTACTATCGAAACTATGAAGCATGAAAGTGGAGAAGTGATCCAGTATATCTCAAGCTCTAAAGAGTCAGTGGAGCAAGGTAAACAGAGAGGAGAAGATGCAATTACAGCCCTCAATGAGATCACTACTAAAGCAAGTGAAGCCAATAAACAGACAAATGTCATTGCTAGTTCGATTAACGAATTGGTGAAGGCTAGCCAGTCTATGACGGAAAATATGGCTCAGATTTCACAAGCGATGGCGGAGCTGGAAAATAACAGTGAGCGTTTGCGTGAAAGTAGCCAGATTGTAGATGTTAGCTCATCTTCATTAACTGAGGATTGCAGGCGATTCACTGTTTAAATTAGAGCTAGGGGCAGCTCAGATAATAGAATCAGAAGCGCATAAATGCAGAGAATGATGCGTTGCTGGCGATATCAGATGCTGCCTCTTTGTAATCTTTAGTCTTTGAAGCAACGGTGATGTTAATACCCATATTATTCCAGTAGGCCACGCCACCAAAGACTATGGTTGCTTGAAGGTTTTGAATATTAATGGGATACGTTTCTCGCATTGTATCCCCTTCAATAGTGATATCGTTGAATCTATAGCGGCCTTCTATACCTGAGAAAAAGAAGGTTCCACTAGTTGAACCTTTGGCCATTGCAGCAGCAGAAAAGCTCCCTTCATTGCTTGGCGTTATTGTGCCAAAACTATCAGAAAGGTTAGATCCCCAGCGCCAGATCAGGCCTGTGGCCACCTCACTTCTGAAGTTACCGGCTTCAGCCCTAAAAAGGGTTGAAACTTCCTGTTTCTGAGACGGTACGGAGACGAGATAGTGTCCTTTGTAAAGAGCACTGCCAACTATCTGGTTGTCTATCTGGTAATCCCATCCTCTGGGGTCGGTTGAATCGGTTATTCCATGAATAAATTTCTGTCCCTGATCAGCATATGAATCAGGCCCTGTTGTGCCCAACATCAGACCGAATTCGTGTAAACGGATTGCTGTTCGGTTGATGATGCTGCCTTGCGCATACAAAAGGCCTGCATACGGGCGTTCGTTAGGTTGGGGGGTAGTTGCATCCAGATTAGATGGTGTCCAAATCTTTTGACCCAACTGCATTCTCCAACGTTGTGCTCCTAACCACTCTGAAGATAGATCGGAGCTTAAATCTAAAACAACGCCGCTAGTGTAATCTTCGTCTGTGCCAAATATTCCATCATTGTCTACGATTAGCGCTACGGACGTACTAAACGCACCGGCGTTGAAGGAGAGAAATATTGATAGAAAACCAAGGAGGGGGAACTTTGGCGACTTTGAAAACATAGCAACAACCCAACAGCAGCAAAACTCATATATAGTACAGCGGATTGAGGGGGACAATCAGAGATGCGATTTATTTGCTATAGATAACAAAAAGCCCCGCTATTCATAAGCGGGGCTTGGCTTAACTATTCAGCTGAATTATAGAGATTCAGTGAAAGTACGTGCGATTACGTCTGCTTGCTGCTCTGCTGTTAGAGAGTTGAAGCGCACTGCGTAACCAGATACACGGATAGTTAGCTGAGGGTACTTCTCTGGGTGCTTAACTGCGTCTTCTAGAGTTTCACGGTTAAGAACGTTAACGTTCAGGTGCTGACCGCCTTCGATACCAGCTTCGTGGTGGAAGTAACCATCCATCAGACCAGCTAGGTTAGCTTTCTGAGAAGCGTCATCTTTACCTAGTGCGTTAGGAACGATAGAGAAGGTGTAAGAGATACCATCTTTCGCATCAGCAAACGGTAGTTTACCTACTGAAGTTAGAGATGCTACAGCACCTTTCTCGTCACGACCGTGCATTGGGTTCGCACCTGGAGCAAATGGAGCACCAGCTTTACGGCCATCTGGAGTTGTACCAGTCTTCTTACCGTATACCACGTTTGAAGTGATAGTCAGGATAGACTGAGTAGGGATAGCGTCACGGTAAGTCTTAAGCGCACGAATCTTGTTCATGAAGATAGTAACAAGTTCACAAGCGATGTCATCAACGCGTGGGTCGTTGTTACCAAACTTAGGATAGTCGCCTTCTACTTCGAAGTCGATTGCGATGCCATCTTCGTCACGAACTGGTTTAACAGTTGCGTATTTAATTGCAGATAGTGAGTCAGCTGCAACAGAAAGACCGGCGATACCACAAGCCATAGTACGCATAACGTCACGGTCATGTAGAGCCATTAGAGACGCTTCGTAGCTGTACTTGTCGTGCATGAAGTGGATGCTGTTTAGTGCAGTTACGTACTGCTTAGCTAGCCAATCCATGAAGTGATCCATACGATCCATTAGGTCTTCGTAGTTCAGTACTTCGTCAGTTATCTTGTCCATTTCTGGACCAACCTGGATCTTAAGCTTCTCATCGATACCACCGTTGATGGTGTAAAGCATAGTCTTAGCCAGGTTTGCACGAGCACCGAAGAACTGCATTTGCTTACCAACAACCATTGGAGATACACAACATGCGATTGCATAGTCGTCAGACTCCATGTCTGGGCGCATTAGGTCGTCGTTTTCGTACTGGATAGATGAAGTATCGATAGATACTTTAGCACAGAAACGCTTGAAGCCATCTGGAAGACCTTCAGACCAAAGAACAGTGATGTTTGGCTCTGGAGAAGGACCCATAGTGTATAGGCTGTTTAGGAAACGGAAGTTTGTACGAGTTACAAGTGTACGTCCGTCAAGACCCATACCACCCATAGATTCTGTTGCCCAGATTGGGTCGCCAGAGAATAGCTCATCGTACTCAGGAGTACGTAGGAAACGAACCATACGTAGTTTCATTACGAAGTGGTCGATCATTTCCTGTGCTTGTTCTTCAGTGATCTTGCCAGCAGCGATATCACGCTCGATGAAGATATCAAGGAAAGTAGAAGTACGGCCAAGAGACATTGCAGCACCGTTTTGAGACTTAACAGCCGCTAGGTAACCGAAGTATGTCCACTGGATAGCTTCTTGTGCAGTTTCAGCTGGGCGGCCGATATCACAACCGTACTTAGCAGCCATCTCTTTGATCTGGCCTAGAGCGCGGTGCTGCTCAGCGATTTCTTCGCGAAGCTGCATAGTCAGCTGTAGGTCTTCGCCATTTTCGAACTTCTCTTGAAGAGAAGAGAACTGAGCGAACTTGTCCTTCATTAGGAAGTCGATACCGTATAGAGCAACACGACGGTAGTCACCGATGATACGACCACGACCGTATGCATCTGGAAGACCGGTTAGAACGCCAGACTTACGACACTTCATGATGTCTGGAGTGTAAATGTCGAATACGCCCTGGTTGTGAGTTTTACGGTACTCAGTGTAGATTTTCTTAATCTGAGGGTCTAGCTCACGGCCGTAAACTTTACAAGAACCTTCAACCATGCGGATACCACCGTTAGGGATGATAGCACGCTTAAGAGGAGCTTCAGTCTGTAGACCAACGATGGTTTCTAGATCTTTGTTGATATAGCCAGCATCGTGTGCAGTGATGGTAGAGATAACATCAGTATCGAAATCAACAGGAGCGTGAGTGCTGTTTTCCTGCTTGATACCTTCCATTACCTTTGCCCAAAGCTTGTTAGTTGCTTCGGTACCTTCAGAAACTAGGAAAGATTCATCACCTTCATACGGTGCATAGTTCTTTTGAATAAAGTCACGAACGTTAACTTCGTTTTGCCATTCACCTTCAGCAAAACCTTCCCAAGCTTTAGCAAATTGCTCTGCCATGATATACCTACCTTTTTAGTAGAAAAAAATACGCACTGTTTTTCGCTGCGTTGCAGCTAGTACCCTGGGGAGGATACGCAGTACACTCTTTAAATAAAAAACAATATCTATATAGAAGAAAAGCGCGTCTTATACATACATATTGTGTCTTTTGTTGAGTCCTTCAAGGCTTGATTCAAATAATACTGCAATTTTTAAAAAAATACATAAAAAAATGGGCAGTACTCGAAGTACCGCCCATTTTTGTGATTATTATAGCAGAGCAGGAATTCCGTACTGGCCTTCAAGCATACCTACAGCAAGCATAGCAGCAAGACAGATAATCAGCACGACACTAGGAATAATGATACGGTCTAGTGTGCTCAGCTTTTGTGGACGCTCTTTATCACCAATTAAGCCGTTGTTGTCCAACAGCATAGTTAATGCCCATGCTAGAACAGGGTTGGTTACCATAGCAGCAAATACACAGATACCCGCAGACTGAGAGTCTTTTGCGTCTTTAATCATCTGCATACCAGCTTCTAGTAGAGGTAGAGATACGCCAACCAGTAGAGCAACACGCATTACAGGAGGCCATACAGCTGCATCCATTGGGTAACCAACGATAGCGATTAGTATAACCAGCGTACCTAGTAGGATGGAACCAGCAGGGATTGGTCGTTTAGCGATCGCTGCCGGGATCATGTACGTACCCCAGCTAGATGTGATGTTACCACCACCAACAGCAGTACCAACCATCTGACGGATAGAACACATTGTCATTGTGTCATCAACGTCCATCAATACTTTTTCAGTACGCTTAGGATAGTTCAGTTCCTGGAAGATACGGTGACCAAGGAAATCTGGTGACCACATTGCTACAGCCAGAATCGCAAATGGTAGTGATGCGATAAAGTGCTGAACATTTGGTAGACCAAGCTGCCAGCCTGTCTCAGTAGAGCCCCACCAGTAAACTGGGTTCAGGTTTGGTAAACCAGGTTCAGTAGTAAATACTAAGTCAAAGCCTGCGCCAGTAGCCATAGCGACAACAAAGCCGGTAACAGCACACAGAGGAATTGCCAGCCAACGTTTACCAAGCTTAGCCAAAATTGCGTAAGTAACAATGGTGATGCCAAGAACGATTAACGCCACATAGCCCATGTCACCAGCAGCGACACCTTCAGCTTCACTACTTAGGCCATTTGCCCAGTTAATTAGCGAATTGATCTGGCTCATTGAACCGGTGAAACCAAGGAACACCAACAGGCCACCCGCAACACCTTCACTGGTGAGGTTCACAAGTCGTGAGCCACCTTTTACAGCACTCAGAATTAGGCCGAATACACCGATCAGGATTGCCAGCGCAAGAGGGTGAGCACCTGCCATAGCGATTACGAAAATCATCGGAATCATTGGGCCATGGTTACCCGCAAGGTTTGCTCTTGGGTTAATAAAGCCAGATGCCAGAACACAGAAAAGAAGTGCAGGGATAAGCATTTCAACACGAGCGACTTCGATAGCCCATGCTACGTCTAGGTTAACGTGGTCCCATTTTTCTGTCAGGCCAGCTGCCCAAGCCATCATTACCGCAGAATACATCGCGATGATGCCGATAGTACCTGCGATAGCAGGAACAAAATCTTCAAGCTCAAAACGGAAGTCACGGCCAGGCAGGTTTAAACCATAGCGGCGTGGCTTCATGATCTGTAATTCGTGGTCTAGGTAATCAGAGCGGCTAGAGAACTCAGAAGCAGGACGGTGTAGCTCCGAGTAGCTCTTGGTCTCGATATCTGAGCGGTCGTTATTGACTACGTCTGACATAGATTCCTCATATATAAAGTTAGAAATTTTTAAAATGTGTATTATCTAAACGCGAAACCGTTCCCGGTAAATTGCTGGTCACAAATGTAACACATATATTATGTGTTTAAATGTAATTTATATGACCTAAAAGGTGCTTTATTCGCGATATAAACCATGGCGCAAGAGTCTAACAATCTACCTAAATTGGGTGATTGATCTCGATCACTTTATAAATCTTTGTGAAAGAAAACTACAAAAAATAGAGAGATTGTGCATACAACTCTCGCCTTTTTTGTAACCATCTTTCAGTAAATTTACCCCAATAGAATTGGTTACTTTCACTATTCTTAATATGATCTTTATCAGAAAAATCACACTTCAGGGTGTTTTTTATCCAAAATACTGTTTTTAAAGCCCAAGATCACAAGTTGTCACCTATGAGTAAGTGACAAGATGCTGTTTTTTGCCCAACTAACTTATTTGTTAGTTGGGTGTATTATTTTGCTTGGTGTGATTTATTGGGTGAATGATGTCGCTATGCAGTATAAATTCAGTGGTTGATTTTGCTTACGGCTGTTAGCTTGGGATTTATTAGTGAATTTGTTACTGAGGAAGATTGGAAATATTCGCGTGCGTGCTATTTTATTCATCTTTTAATAGTTATATAGTCTGTTGGTGCATACAAATTCAGAAGTATTGGTTATATATTGTATGCATTGTGGTTAATAATTTGTTGCATGTTCCTTTGGGTGATGCTAGGTTGTATCGAATATGTACAGAGGTCGGAGTACCTCGGAAGCCAAAAATAGTAGGCTTCTTACCTTTGGTGAACACCCAAAAGCGAATACAGGGAGTAGTAGCGCATGAATGATGTCGCGGCGCTAGACATTAAAGATCTTCATAAAACATTCGGACAGAATGAAGTACTGAAAGGCATATCACTGGAAGCACATAAAGGTGATGTGATTTCTATTATCGGTTCTTCTGGTTCTGGTAAGAGTACCTTCCTACGCTGTATCAACTTGTTAGAAACTCCGACCGCCGGAGAAATCTGGGTTAATGGTGAACTTATTCAGATGAAGCAGAATCGCTCTGGCGAGTCTGTCCCTGTCAACGAAAAGCAAGTGCAACGCATTCGCTCCAGGTTAGCGATGGTATTTCAAGGTTTTAACCTCTGGTCTCATATGACAGTACTTGAAAATGTAATTGAAGCACCAGTACATGTTCTTGGCGTACCAAAAGCTCGGGCAATAGAAAACGCTAAACAACTACTACAGAAGGTAGGTTTGTACGAAAGAAAAGACTACTACCCTGGGCATTTGTCTGGGGGCAGCAACAGCGTGCAGCTATCGCAAGGGCGCTTGCTGTAGACCCAGAAGTTATGCTTTTCGACGAACCGACTTCAGCATTAGACCCTGAGCTGGTTGGTGAAGTTTTGGGTGTAATGCAGGATCTGGCACAAGAAGGCCGAACCATGCTGGTGGTGACACATGAAATGGCGTTCGCCCGTGATGTTTCTAACCATGTAATGTTCCTTCACCAGGGGCTAGTAGAAGAGCAAGGACACCCAGAAAAGCTGTTTACAAACCCTGAATCAGAACGATTGCAGCAATTTATTTCTTCTATTTACTAAAAGTATGGGTGAGCTTTCACCGGTACAAATACTACAAAAACAAACACAACACTCAATCACAGGAGTATGGAAATGAAAAAGTGGTTACTGGCAGCAACTATCGCTGCGACGGCATTGTCAGGCGTAGCTCAGGCTAAGGAATGGAAAGTGGTACGCTTTGGTATTGAAGGTGCATATCCTCCTTTCAGTAAGACTGAGGCTGATGGCTCACTAAGTGGTTTCGATGTAGACATGGCTAACGCGCTTTGTGAAGAAATGCAGGTGAAGTGTAAGATCGTACCTCAGGATTGGGACGGCATTATTCCTTCTCTTTTAGCTCGTAAATACGATGCGATCATTGCAGCTATGTCTATCACTGAAGAGCGTAAGAAGAAAGTCGATTTTACTGGTAAGTACGCACAGATCCCTAACAAGTTCATTGCAAAGAAAGGCGCAGGTCTGGATTTTGACAAGCTTGATGGTGTGAAGATCGGTGTTCAGCGTGCAACAACTCACGATAAGTACCTGACAGACAACTTCAAGAACGTTGAGATTGTTCGTTACGGCTCTTTTGATGAAGCTTATCTTGACCTTGGTAATGGCCGTATCGCTGCGGTATTGGGTGATGCTTCTGCACTTGAAGAGGGTGTAATTAACCAGGCTGGTGGTGATGCGTATGAGTTCGTAGGTCCATCTCTGACTGATCCTAAGTGGTTCGGTGAAGGTATGGGTATCGCGGTTCGCAAGCAGGATAAAGATCTGACAGCAAAACTGGATGCGGCTATCAAAGCACTACGTGCAGACGGTACATACCAGAAGATTCAGGCTAAATACTTCAACTACGATGTATACGGCGATTAATTAACATTAGTCGTCATTCCTGCGAACGCAGGAATCTAATTTAGATCCCGGATAATTGCTTAGGCAATTTCCGGGATGACCGTTCTCTTTTTAGATATTTTAGTATTGATTCGACAGCCAGTTTAAAGGCAGAGCTAGCTATCGCATTGATACTTATAAAATAAAGTATATATCGGATATAGAATGTTTGATTTACAGGGATACGAAGCTTCGATATTAAAGGGTGCTGTGCTGACTATTGAAGTAGCACTATTGTCCCTTTTATTGGCTGTTGTTCTTGGTATGGCTGGTGCTTTAGCAAAGCTGGCTCCGTATCGTTGGGCACGTGCAATCGCGACACTATATACCACTATTATCAGAGGGATTCCCGATCTGGTTCTGATGATGCTGATTTTCTATGGTGGACAAATCCTGCTTAATAATAGCCTTTATTCGATAAACGAATGGCTAAATGAGTGGATGACCTCTTCAAATCCCGATCATGAGTGGACGTCATATTTACCAGACTATATCGATGTAAGCCCGTTTATCGCAGGTATTTTAACTATTGGGTTTATATTCGGTGCTTATATGGCGGAAACATTCCGAGGTGCCATTATGGCGGTTGATGCCGGTGAGATGGAAGCTGCGAAGGCATATGGTATGAGTGGACCTTTGGCGTTTCGTCGCATTCTCCTTCCTCAGATGATTCGTCACGCCTTACCCGGTTTTGGTAATAACTGGCTGGTTCTACTTAAAACGACTGCTCTGGTTTCTATTATCGGGCTTGAAGATATGGTTCGTGTTGGCTCACTTGCGGCTGGCTCAACTAAGATGCCGTTTACCTTCTACATGGCAGTATCCATTATCTTCTTGTTCTTTACGGCAGTATCAACTGGAATGTTAAAACTGGTTGAGCGCAAATTCAGTATTCATACGAGGTAAATATGGACTTTTCTTTAGTAATTGAGAGCTTTCCTATATACCTTGAAGGGTTATGGACAACCACCTGGCTTGTCGCTCTATCATTGATTATCGGGTTGACGATTGCGATACCGTTGGCGATTGCACGAAACAGCTCAAACTATTTCATTATGCTGCCATCATGGGCATACATCTACTTTTTCAGGGGTACACCACTCCTTGTTCAGCTGTACCTTATTTATTACGGTATGGATCAGTTTATCGCCGTTAAAGACACACTTTGGGAGCATGCATGGTTTTGTGCATTAGTATCGTTTGTTCTGAATACCTCGGCTTATACTGCTGAGATCATTCGTGGTGCAATAAACGGACTACCAAAAGGTGAAGTGGAAGCCGCGAAAGCTTACGGTATGAGTACCTGGAAGACATACCGAAGAATCATTTTACCGAGCGCGTTGAGAAGGGCGTTACCTGCTTACAGCAACGAAGCGGTATTTATGCTTCATGGCTCGGCAGTAGCTGGTATTGTAACAATTCTGGATTTAACCGGTGCCGCTCGTCTGGTTAACTCCCGCTACTACGCACCGTTTGAATCTTTCCTGACAGCGGGAATGTTCTATATGGGACTGACCTTTATAATTCTTTGGTGCTTTAAGCAGGCAGAGAAGAAGTTTTTGGCTTATCTTAAGCCATTGAGTTAATACTAGGTTACAGGTTACAGGTTACAGGTTACAGGTTACAGGTTACAGGTTACAGGTTACAGGTTACAGGTTACAGGTTACAGGCCCGTAACCTGTAGAACGAAGTTCGTCCTGTCACCTTTAACCAATAATTACTCAAATGTTGACCAAATCGGAGCATGGTCTGAAGGCTTTTCAATTCCCCTCAGTTCATAATCAATGTCAGACTCTACACACTTGGCGGCCAGTTTAGGCGTTGCCAAAATAACGTCGATTCTAAGTCCGCGGTTATCATCAAAACCACGCGAGCGGTAGTCAAACCACGAGTACCTGTCGGTAACTTCTGGCTGAAGCTTGCGGAATGTATCCTCGAATCCCCAGTCTGTTAAGGTTTTTAGCCATTCTCTTTCTTCTGGCTGGAAAGAGCACTTACCCGTTTTTAACCAGCGTTTTCTGTTTGGCTCACCGATGCCGATATCTGCATCGATAGGGCTGATGTTAATGTCCCCCATAACAATGAGCTGCTCATCATTATTATGATGTTCATTCAGGTAGGTCATCAGGTCCTTATAGAATTGGCGCTTGTAAGGGTATTTAGTCTCGTGAGAAATGTTATCACCCTGAGGGAAATAACCGTTAAGCACGGTGACTTTCTCGCCTGAATCATCCTCAAACGTTGCCATGATCATACGCTTTTGGTGTTCCTCATTATCAGTAGGAAAGCCTTTTTGAATAGACACTGGCTCTTTTTTGCATAGCATTGCTACGCCGTAATGCGCTTTTTGCCCATGGAAATAGACCTTATAGCCCATCGCCTCAACATCTTCTACCGGGAAGGCGTCATCATGAACCTTAATCTCCTGAAGACCAATAACATCCGGTTGATGCTTGTCTATCAGCGCCTGAAGCTGGTGAAGTCTTGCACGTAGGCCATTTATATTGAAGGAAACGACTTTCATTAATTATCCCTTTATCGTTGAGTCTGAGAGCATGCTATTCGTTTGGCGGAGTTGTGACAAGAGAAAGGGTGGTTGATCTCATTTCAAAATTAGCTCAATAGCGATTTGGTTTAACGTGCTGGTGTAATGGATATGCGATGTTTATGTTAAAAATGTGATAGCCATTAATGTTTGAGTGTAAACCTTTACACTATTTGAGCGATTTGCCGATAAGGCTTTTATAATGCAACAGCTCAATTAAGTCCTAAAATTATTATTAATACATCGCGCCAAAAAGGAATTGAAATGCGTTCTCTATCAGTTCATTGGAAAATTACCTTGCTCTCTGGTTTATGCCTGATTCTGACTTCTGGATTACTTATTGGATTTTCGATCTATAGTGCATTAAGTAATCAAAGTACTATCAAAGACTACAGTTCTGACTCTGTTATTGGTAAGTCTCAGCAATTGCTACAGAGCCAGGCGGCATTAAATGCAACCGAATCTATTCAGTATCTCGAAGAGGCTTACCATCGTGCAGAAGTAATGGTCGAGACAGCGAAGCTCTTACAATCTATGGCAGAGGATAATTTTACGCCTAGTGAAGATTTGAGAACTTCGTTGGATGAGTCAATCCGGGGTATGGTCGAGAAGTTCGATACTATTCAGGGCGCTTATCTGGTGTATAAAAGAGATGCTCTTGATGGTGAAGACGCCAATTACCACAATGCAGATTATGTCGGCTCAAACGAGGTGGGACGTTTTGCAACCTATTGGGCGACATCTCTGGATGGAACCGATGTTCTGCCGAATGTTATCTATGAGGCAACAATGGAAGAACCTAGTAATCGGGAGCGTTTCGTTTGTCCTCTAGAAACAGGAAGCGTTTGTATTTCTACCCCAAAATTTAGTGACTTTGGCGAAATCAGCAAGCTAACGACTTCCATTACTTTCCCTGTTCATAAAGAAGATGAGGTAATTGGTTTTCTTGGGATTGATATCAAGTTAGACAGACTGGATACGATTGTCGCCGATACGGACAACACCTTGTTCAATGGAACGGGCAATGTGTCTATATTAACTGAAACGGGAATGCTTATCGCATCTGATGATAGCTCTATCGAAGTTGGTGTCGGGTATCAGAGTCCAAACGTTTCTTCGGGTGAAGTTAGTTCACTTATAGGGAGTAAGAGTGCCAAAACAGTCTGGAGCAAGGATAACCAATGGCTGATGGTTTATACCCCGGTGTCAATAGCGAATCAGTCTTGGGGCGTACTATTAGAGATGCCACGGGATGAGGTGCTAAAAGACGCGACAACTTTGGATGGCGTGATCACAGCTCAAATCAGCAAAGGCGTCACTACTGAAGTTACTGCAGGATTAGCTTTTGTTTTAATAGGACTGGTTATCATATGGTTAGCTGCTATCAACTTGGTTAAGCCAATTAAGCAAGTGGTTGTCCGATTGAATGATATCGCTTCTGGTGAAGGTGATTTAACCCAACGGCTGGAGGTTAAATCTGACGACGAGGTAGGTCAGTTAGCAAAAGGCTTCAACCTGTTTCTCGATAAACTGCAGGGTACGATAAAGCAAATCGTAGAGACAACACACTCTGTTGCAAATACCACCAGTCAAGCTGAAGAAGCGGCGGCTGTAACAAGAAGCAGCAGTGAGGCTCAGTTTAAAGAAGTCGATTTGGTTGCGACAGCATCTGAAGAGATGACACAAACGTCCGGTCTGGTTTATCAGAATACAGAACTTGCGGTTGGCGCAGCAAACAAGGCATCTGATGCCGCAACGCGCGGTCAGACAGTGATAGAGCAATCGGCAGCTGAAATGGACAAGCTGGTAGAGCGAATGAGCGAGGCAGTGCCAGTCGTTAACGAGCTTGCTGAAAACAATACGTCTATTACAGAGATTCTGGAGGTTATTGAAGGTATCTCTGAGCAGACCAATCTATTGGCTCTAAATGCGGCTATTGAAGCGGCGAGGGCAGGCGATCAGGGTAGAGGTTTCGCTGTAGTGGCTGACGAGGTACGTAACCTGGCGAGCCGAACACAGGACTCTGTATCAGAGATCCGGGAGGTGATCGGTAAGGTTCAGTCTGGCACTCGAGATGTTGTAGAAGCTATCGATAACGGCAATCAGTTAGCAATTGATACTTCTGAGCAGGTCAAAAACGCTGTCCATCAACTTCATGACGTATTTGAGTCTATTGCTGAAATCAACGATATGAACAGTCAGATTGCTCGTGCAGCGGAAGAACAAAAAGCGGTGGCTGCAGAGGTAAACCAAAGCGTGGTGAATATTCGAGATCTAAGTGGGCAGATTTTACAGCAGGCCGAATCTTCTGAAAACGTTGGACGAGAGATAGCGACGCTGTCAGCAGAGCAGCAAGATCTTGTTAATCAGTTTAAGGTGTAGGTTCTCGGTTACAGGTTACAGGTTACAGGTTACAGGTTACAGTATGACCCCGTAACCCGTAACCCGTAACCCATAATCTTCAAACTACATTTTTATCTCTTTCCATTCGCCTGGTTTTAACGACCCAATAGCCTGACCGCCTATTGCATGACGGATCAGGCGCAATGTCGGAAAACCAATATTGGCTGTCATTCTTCTCACTTGACGGTTTCGACCTTCAATGATTGTAATAGAAAGCCATGTGGTTGGGATTGCTGCTCTGAACCTAACAGGTGGGTTTCTCTCCCAGACATCTGGCTCTGGCATGAGCTCTACTTTTGCAGGAAGGGTCATTCCGTCTTTTAGCTCGACACCTTTGCGTAGTTTGTCGAGATCGTCTTCCGTCGGTGCGCCTTCAACCTGGACCCAATAAGTTTTTTGGGATTTTGATTTAGGTTGGGTCAATTTTGCCTGTAGAATGCCATCGTTTGTCAGGATCATCAGCCCTTCGCTGTCACGGTCAAGACGCCCGGCGGCATAAACCCCTTTTTCAGGAATAAAATCGGCCAGTGTTTTTCTGCCAGAATCATCGGTGAACTGGCTTAGGGTATCGTACGGCTTATTGAATATAATCACCTTTCTCTCCGAAGGTGAAATCGGCTTTTTACCAGGAGCTGACTTTTTCCCTCTATAGCCGCTGTTAGAATGTGTTTTCTGTTTTAAACGACGAGCTTTGGAAGGTTGCGAACGCTTGCGAGACGTTTCTCCTGAACGAGATATCATGTTAACTATCCTGCAATTATGTAAACAAAGTGTTTAATAATGTTTTATTGATTAGTGTTTTACGCTATGATTTGGGCGCCTGGATTCTGAGTCTCTAAATTAAATTGTGTACTTTTTGGTCACTTGAGCCGGAAAACAGGAAATATGCACAGAATAATAGACTAACAAGGCTCGATTGTTTAATTATATGTGCAGGAAAGTACGTGTGCAGCAAAGAGGAGGCTGCATGGTACTAAGGCGCTTGCCGATTTCATAAGGATGTAAGGTTAATTCGCAAGTGTTAAATCAATACAGGCAACACGCATCCATATTAAGCCTGTTAGTTAAATAGGGAAATTTCATGCCTAATAAAAATCCAACTATTATTTATACCATTACCGATGAAGCCCCGGCGTTGGCAACGCACTCACTATTACCGATTATTCGCGCCTTTACTTCCTCATCTGGTATTGATGTTGATACCCGTGATATTTCACTTGCAGGACGAATTATTGCTAACTTCCCTGAGTATCTGTCAGAAGAACAAAGAATTGGTGATGCTCTGACTGAGTTAGGCGAGCTTGCAAAGACACCAGAAGCAAACATCATTAAGCTTCCAAACATTTCTGCATCTATCCCGCAGTTAAAAGCCGCAATTAAAGAACTTCAGGAGAAAGGCTTTGCACTTCCTGACTATCCTGAAGAGCCAGCAGATGCGAAAGAGCGTGAAGTTCAGGCTGTTTATGACAAGATCAAGGGCAGTGCGGTAAACCCGGTACTGCGTGAAGGTAACTCAGATCGCCGTGCACCAGCATCTGTTAAGAATTATGCGAAAAAGAACCCGCACTCAATGGGCGCCTGGTCTGCTGATTCAAAATCTCATGTTTCTCACATGGACGGCAACGACTTCTTCGGAAGTGAAAAATCAGTCACTATTGATGGTGCAACAGAAGTAACCATCGAGTTTGCTAAGCAAGATGGTAGCGTTGATGTGCTGAAAGACAGTTTTGCCCTTCAGGATAAAGAGATCATTGATGCCTCTGTGATGAACAAAGCCGCATTAGTAGATTTCTTTGAGGCGCAGATTGCTGAAGCGAAAGAGCAGGACGTTCTGCTTTCTCTGCATATGAAAGCGACCATGATGAAGGTGTCAGATCCGGTTATCTTTGGTCATGCTGTTAAGGTTTACTACAAAGACGTATTTGCAAAATACGGCGAATTGTTCGAAGAGCTTGGTGTTGATGTAAACAACGGTATTGGTGATGTATACACCAAGATCGCTTCTTTACCTGCGGATCAAAAAGCTGAAATTGAAGCAGCGCTTCAGGCGGTTTACGAAACTCAGCCTCCACTAGCAATGGTTGATTCAGATCGCGGGATTACAAACCTTCATGTGCCTTCAGACATTATCGTTGATGCGTCAATGCCTGCAATGATCCAGTGCATCTGGCCAGATGTGGGGGCCGGACGGTAAGCAAAAAGATACCAAAGCGATGATTCCAGATCGCTGTTACGCGGGCGTTTATCAGGCTGTCATTGAGTTCTGTAAAGAAAATGGAGCCTTTGACCCAACAACTATGGGTACTGTTCCTAACGTTGGCCTAATGGCTCAGAAAGCCGAAGAGTATGGCTCTCACGATAAGACCTTTATTTTGCCTGAAGCGGGTAAAGTCCGTGTGGTAGATGCGTCTGGTTCCATTTTGATTGAACAGGATGTGGAAGAAGGTGATATCTTCCGTATGTGTCAGGTAAAAGATGCTCCAATCCTTGATTGGGTTAAGCTTGCTGTGACTCGTGCTCGTGCAACAGGTGCTCCTGCGGTATTCTGGCTTGACGAAAACCGCGCGCATGATGCGGAGCTTATCAAAACGGTGAATGCTTACCTTCCACAGTTCGATACTGAAGGACTAGAGATTAAGGTTCTTGCTCCGGTAGAGGCAACGCAGTTCTCTCTTGTGCGCATGAAAGATGGTCAGGATACAATTTCTGTAACTGGTAACGTACTGCGTGATTACCTGATCAGATCTGTTCCCAATCCTTGAGCTTGGTACTTCTGCGAAGATGCTTTCTATCGTTCCGCTAATGAACGGTGGTGGCCTGTTTGAAACCGGTGCTGGTGGTTCTGCTCCTAAGCACGTACAGCAGGTCGAGAAAGAGAACCACTTGCGTTGGGATCTCTAGGTGAGTTCCTAGCACTAGCGGCTTCTCTTGAGCACCTAAGTAACGTATCTGGCAATGCTAAAGCAAAAGTTCTTGCTGATGCGTTAGATAGTGCAACTGGTAAGTTCCCTGGACGAAAACAAGTCTCCATCACGTAAAGTGAATGAACTTGATAACCGTGGCAGTCACTTCTATCTGGCTACATGTGGGCTGAAGCGCTTGCAGCACAAACTGAAGACGCTGTTTTGGCTCAACAGTTTGCTCCAATCGCAGAGAAAATGGCCAGCAACGAAGAGGTTGTCGTTAAGGAGCTAAATGACGCTCAGGGAGTGAAAGGCGAGTTAGGTGGCTACTATGCGCCTGATGATGCTTTAACATCCGCACTAATGCGTCCAAGTGCCACGTTGAACGCCATAATCGATTTAGTGTAATTTGCTGACTTAGTGTAAGCCAAGACTAAATAAACAAAGAACCCGCAAATTGGCGGGTTCTTTCTTATCTGCGTTAAATTGTAATTATTGGTTGGCAGCGTTATTTGGCTGGTTGTCCTTCAACTGGCATCACAGAGCTTGCGTGATAACCTTTCGGACCTTGTTCAACTTCGTATGTTACCTGTTGGCCTGCTTTTAGTGTTCTATAACCATCCATTTGAATGGTTGAATAGTGAGCAAAAATATCGCCGTCTTCACCCTCTGGGCAGATAAAGCCAAAACCTTTAGCGTTGTTGAACCACTTAACTGTACCTGTAGCCATGCGTTACATCCTTCTGCATTTTAAACTGATGTTGTCATCGTCGATTTAGCTAACCGACCAACTGTTAGTGAATATAAATTCAGGCGCTGCCAAAATCTTAATCACTACAGCACACAATTTAACCAATAGATTTGAGCAGTCAATAGATCGGAAATCGAAAATTCAACATATTTCTAAAGAATTCAGTTTTGAGATTAACAAAATACTAACTTTGTGATCCATTGTGCAAACTTATGAAACATGACAGTAAAGTTAACGTTATGGTTAGCTTTTAAGCGTTTAGATGTAAAAAGCTAAGGATGGTAATCTTTGATTTGCAGGGATACAATTAGTGCATTAGTCTGTAAGTTAAAGAAAAGTTATTTTTAACTTGCAGAGAAATTGGATTCGTAAGTACTTGAGAAGAGTACAACAGATAACTTTTCAATTAGTTGAAGTAGAAATGAGTAAACCATACGAGTGGATAACACCAGACTCTGATCTGTTAGAGCTGGAAAGAACAAAGGTCAAACCGCCATCGATGTGATAACGTCGTACTTAACAATGATGACTATACACCAATGGATTTTGTAATTGATATTCTGGAACGTTTTTTCTCTATGGATCTCAGAGAAAGCAACTCAGATTATGTTGAAAGTTCACTATGAAGGAAAAGCGATTTGTGGAACTTATTCCGCGGAAATCGCTGAAACAAAAGTGATGCAGGTCACCACGTATTCAAGGGAAAACGAACACCCGTTGTTGTGTACGATGGAGCAAGCATAAACCTGAACATCACATTCGAAGCCGTTCATTGGGGAGGTATTTATGCTTAACAAAGAATTAGAGACGAGCTTGAATGGCGCATTTGCCAGAGCCCGTGATAAACGACACGAGTTTATGACGGTCGAGCACCTCTTACTAGCGCTTCTTGATAATCAGGCGGCTAGAGAAACCCTGAAGGCATGCAATGCAGATGTGGAAGTTTTGAAAGCGGAACTCGATACATTCATTGATCAGACCACACCGCTAATCCCTGAAAATGATGAGACAAGGGAAACCCAGCCAACACTCAGCTTCCAGAGAGTATTACAACGGGCAGTATTTCACGTTCAGTCTTCCGGACGGAATGAAGTATCTGGCGCCAATGTGCTGGTTGCTATTTTTAGTGAGCAGGAGTCTCACGCAGCTTATCTCCTTAAAAAGCACGATATTAGTCGTCTGGATATTGTTAACTATATCTCCCACGGTATAACCAAAGCTTCCAACAGTGATGAAGAAGATTCTTCATCAGATGTGTTTGGCAACAATGACAGTACACCTGAAGATGTTCCTGCAGAAGAGCGCCTTGAAAGCTTTGCCAGCAACCTGAATCAGGTAGCGAAGCAAGGGCATATCGACCCATTGATTGGTCGTGATAAGGAGCTGGAACGTACTATTCAGGTGTTGTGTCGTCGCAGAAAGAATAACCCTCTTTAGTTGGTGAAGCTGGTGTAGGTAAAACCGCGATTGCGGAAGGCCTTGCATGGCGAATTGTCGAAGGCCAGGTTCCAGAAGTGATTAAGAATAGCGTTATCTATTCGCTTGATATTGGTTCGCTCCTTGCGGGAACTAAGTACCGGGGTGACTTTGAGAAGCGCTTTAAAGCGATTCTGAAGCAGCTTGAGAAAGAAGACGACGCCATCCTGTTTATCGATGAGATTCACACTATCATCGGAGCGGGCGCGGCATCAGGTGGTCAGGTTGATGCTGCGAACCTGATTAAACCTCTGTTGAGTAGCGGTAAACTACGCTGTATCGGTTCTACTACCTATCAGGAGTACAGCAATATCTTTGAGAAGGAGAGGGCGCTTTCTCGTCGCTTCCAGAAGATTGATGTTGTAGAGCCATCTCTGGATGATACAACCAAGATCTTGATGGGCCTTAAGCTGAAGTATGAAGCTCACCATGAAGTGCGCTATACCAATAAAGCGCTTCGTGCGGCGGTAGAGCTTTCTGCTAAGTACATCAATGAAAGACACCTTCCTGATAAGGCGATCGATGTTATCGATGAAGCGGGTGCGAGAAGCCGATTAGCTCCGGCGAGTAAGCGTAAGAAGACGGTTGGTGTTGGTGATATCGAGGCGATGGTTGCTAAGATGGCTCGAATTCCTGAAAAGTCTGTCTCATCTTCTGATAAAGATGTGCTCAAGTCACTAGATGACAAGATGAAGATGCTGGTGTTTGGACAGGATGATGCCATTGATGCGCTGTCAGAAGCGATCAAGCTCACCCGTGCCGGCCTTGGTGAAGAGAATAAACCTGTAGGTTCCTTCCTGTTTGCTGGCCCAACAGGGGTTGGTAAAACAGAAGTGACGGTTCAGCTTGCGAAGCTGATGGGTATCGAGCTGCTTCGTTTTGATATGTCTGAATATGGCGAACGTCACTCAGTAAGCCGCCTGATTGGTGCGCCTCCGGGTTACGTTGGCTACGATCAGGGTGGCCTGTTAACCGATGCAGTTATCAAACATCCGCATGCAGTTGTTCTGTTGGATGAGATTGAGAAGGCGCATCCGGATATCTTTAACCTGCTTCTTCAGGTGATGGATAATGGTACGCTTACAGATAACAATGGTCGTAAAGCAGATTTCAGAAACGTAATTCTGGTAATGACGACCAACGCAGGTGTTGCTGAAACCGTTAAGAAATCGATTGGTCTGATTCAGCAAGATCACAGCCATGATGCGATGTCTGAAATCAAGAAGGTGTTTACACCGGAATTCCGAAACCGCCTGGATAATATCATCTGGTTCAATAGTCTGGATGAGCAGGTAATCCATCAGGTCGTTGACAAGTTTATTGTCGAGCTACAGGCTCAGTTGGATGCTCGTGGAGTATCTTTGGAAGTGTCAGAAGATGCACGCCACTGGTTGGCTAAGAAAGGCTATGACAGGTCAATGGGAGCGCGCCCAATGGGACGTGTGATTCAGGAGAGCCTGAAAAAGCCACTTGCGAATGAACTGTTGTTTGGTTCACTAGTGAATGGTGGTACCGTGAAGGTCGATCTTGGCAAAGATGAACTTGAGTTCCACTACCTGAACGAGGAAGAAGAGGCGGTTCATTAATACAGTTGGAAGCTAGAACTTTAGAAAGCAATAAAAAACGGAGCTTTTAGCTCCGTTTTTTTGTGTCCAGAAAATCTATTAAAGATTAACGAGCACGGAAGACGATGCGGCCTTTTGAAAGGTCGTATGGAGTCATCTCTACAGTTACTTTGTCACCAGTAAGGATACGGATGTAGTTTTTACGCATCTTGCCAGAGATGTGTGCTGTAACTACGTGGCCGTTTTCCAGCTCAACGCGGAACATTGTGTTTGGCAGAGTATCAAGGACAGTGCCTTGCATTTCAATTACGTCTTCTTTAGCCATTTAATCCTCTTTAGAAACTTGGCAATAGTTAACGGCTCAAAGGCCTTTAACGGGAATAAAATAAAAGTTGGGGCGTATTCTACCCTTGCCAACGGTGATTTACTAGCCTTTGATGACGATGAAAACGTACTTTGTAGTTCATAGCTGCACATTCGTCGATTTGGTAACCCAGATAAAGCCACTGTTTTCCCGTCTGCTCGCAGAGTGCTATTTGGTATAAAACACCAAGTGTACCAAGGGAAAGAGGGTGATTTGGATCGAAAAATGTGTAAAACGCGCTGGCACAATTATCCATCAAATCAGTGACAGCAATTAGTATGAGTTTATCCTCATCATAAACGTGCAAAAACTGGGTATTTAGCCATTCACAACTGGCAAACTGGAAAAACTCGGCTCTTTTCGGGGATACATGGAGCCATTACTATGCCTCTCAGTAATATAGAGGCTATAAAGCTCAAACCAGTTTTCGTCCATTTCGTTTTTCAGCTCCCACCTTAGATGGGAGGCTTTGTTAATCAGCCTTTTTTGACTTTTAGATAGTTCAATATCAGAAATCGATAAACGGATTGCTTGACATTTGTTACATGAAGGGCAATGCGGTGTATAAATTGTTCCGCCACTGCGTCTGAAACCATTAGCCAGTAGTAGTTCGTATCCCTGGTTGCAATGGATAGTCTGATCTAACGCGACTGCAACCCTCTCTTCTTCCCCTTCAAGGTAGTTACACGGATTAGTGGTCGACAGCCCAATTCTTATCTGCTGAGTTTCAGGAATCATGTTATTTCTCTTCGGTATCCGTTAGCCATTGGGTATTAAAACAATCGGGGCTTATACTTTTATTCTTTAGCTTTTCTAAGTGTACAAGATAATCCTGCCTTGAGATTTCAAATGCTCCTAACGATTCGGTATGTGGATTAAGTACCTGACAATCCAGAAGCTCGCCTCCACATGCAGTGAAATGCTCACAGAACTTCCATAGCGCAATCTTTGAAGCGTTACTCTTTTTGCTAAACATGGACTCACCGCAGAATATCCCGCCAACAGCAATACCGTACATGCCGCCTATAAGCTCGTCAGCGTCCCACACTTCAACGGAGTGACATTTTCCCAGTTCACTTAATACCTGATATGCAGCAAGCATATCAGCGCCTATCCAGGTTTCTTCTTCCGGCCTTAAGTCTGCACAAAGGCGAATCACTTCTTTAGTTGCTTTGTTAATACTCACCCGATAACCAAATTTTCGAAAATAGCGCTTCAGGCTTCGTGACGGTCTGAACTCTCTAGGCAAAAGGACGGCGCGAGGGGAAGGGCTCCACCATAAAATGGGTTCATGAGGGCTATACCAGGGGAAAATCCCCTGATTATAAGCTGCAACTAACCTTTCGGGCCTGAGATCTCCCCCCATTGCCAATAGACCGTTGGGGTCAGATAAGGCGTCATTCGCAGGTGGAAAAGCTAAGGAATACGAGTCGAGTTCGGGTAAATAGATAGTCATAGAAAAGCTGTAGCACTTGTGATCACTAGAGTATATACCAAAAGCAGCGGTGATAATTAAGGGAATTATGATTAGCACTAGCCTTAGCTACTATTTTTGGTTAGTCTGCGTGTACGAAGAATTAAAAGGCTCGCGTAACCAAACCTACCTAGCGGGCACCTCAAGGATCATAAGTTTTAAATGGAAAGCTTAACGTTGCAACCGATTCACCAGGTTAACGGTGAAATCAATCTTCCGGGCTCTAAAAGCGTATCTAACCGCGCCCTTTTACTTGCTGCTTTGGCGAAAGGGACGACTCGCCTGACCAACCTTCTTGATAGTGACGATATTCGTCATATGCTTAATGCTCTGACAAAACTGGGTGTTACGTATCAACTATCGGAAGACAAAACCGTATGTGAAGTAACCGGGCTGGGTAAGCCATTCGTTGCTTCTGAAGCTCTAGAATTGTTCCTGGGTAATGCGGGAACGGCAATGAGACCATTGGCGGCCGCGCTTTGTCTTGGCAAGGGTGAGTTTGTTCTTACTGGCGAACCTCGAATGAAGGAGCGCCCGATTGGTCACCTTGTTGATGCGCTTAAAGAAGCAGGCGCTGAAATCGAGTATCTGGAGAACGAAAACTACCCGCCTCTTAAGATTAAAGGCACTGGTCTTAAATCTGGGACTGTGTCGATTGATGGCTCTATTTCCAGCCAATTCCTGACTGCATTTTTGATGTCAGCGCCATTGGCTGAAGGTGAAGTGACAATCAAAATAGAAGGTGAGCTGGTATCTAAGCCATATATCGATATTACGCTACACATCATGAAGCAGTTTGGTGTAGAGGTAATTAATAACGACTACGCTGAGTTTGTTATCCCAACAGGCCAGAGCTATATTGCTCCGGGTGATTTCCTTGTTGAGGGAGACGCTTCTTCTGCGTCTTATTTCCTTGCCGCAGCTGCTATCAAAGGTGGTGAGATCAAGGTTACCGGTATTGGTAAAAACAGTATCCAGGGTGATATTCAGTTTGCTGATGCACTGGAAAAAATGGGTGCAGAAATAGAGTGGGGTGATGACTACGTGATCTCTCGCCGTGGCGAACTAAAAGCCATTGATATGGACTTCAATCATATCCCGGATGCCGCAATGACAATTGCAACTGCAGCATTGTTTGCCGAAGGCACAACTGCGATTCGCAACGTGTATAACTGGCGAGTAAAAGAGACTGACCGCCTAGCTGCGATGGCAACAGAATTGCGTAAAGTGGGTGCTGAAGTTGAAGAGGGTGAAGATTACATCATTGTAACTCCGGCTAAAGAGCTGAAGCACGCAGCGATTGATACATACGATGATCACCGTATGGCGATGTGTTTCTCGTTAGTTGCATTAAGCGATACACCAGTGACAATCAACGATCCTAAGTGTACGTCTAAAACCTTTCCGGATTACTTTGATAAGTTGAAAAGTTTGAGTAAGTAGTTGCTCCGTAATTTTTGTCCCCACGGTCCTTCGTGGGGATATAGCTCGCACTCGCTTCTTGTTCCCATGGTCTCCGTGGGAATACATACCAAGATCTAACGGACACTATTAGTATCATTATATGAGATTTTCTTTTTCTTTCAGTTAGATATGCGTTACCACGCAGAGCGTGGTAACGAGGTATGCTTAACTTTCTAAAGTAAACTCTTTTGAAAGGTGATGAGCCAGATACTTAAACATATTAAACACAGCGGTGGTTTTTGGTGTAGGCAGGCCGTTATCATCCAGGAAGTAGTTTCCTTTGAATACAAGAACATCGTCTTTTTCTTCTACCGTTTCCGCTCTCATTCCTTCTAAATAGTCGTCGTGTTCCTGAATAATTTGGTTTGCAATCAGAAGAAGTTCAAACTCTGAGATGGATTTCTTTTCGCTCATGTGTAGTACCTTCACTATGTTAATGCAGCACAGTTTATTCTCTGAAAGCGAATTTTCAACTTTTTATGTGATGTCTCAGAGCCCTTGTTTTGTGACCCGCACCAGAAATAACTATCGTATGATTATGAATTTATAACTTCGCGTGAATAATATGTCCCGCCAATATTTAACGCACAAAATAGCGGTGAGAAGTCAACCAATCAAAGCATAAATATAAAAAAACAGGTTGACCTAACATAAATCTCGCTCAATATTAAAAAAAGAAGCAATGTATCAAGGGTGGAGTGCAATACACCCATCGTAAGATTGAGGACACTTAAGTCAAATGGGTAAATCACTCGTTATAGTGGAGTCGCCAGCCAAGGCAAAAACCATAAACAAGTACCTTGGTAAAGACTACGTAGTTAAATCTAGTGTGGGTCACGTACGTGATCTTCCAACTGCGGGTCAAAGTAGTGGTCAGAAGGCTGCCGCGATTTCGACTAAAGGTATGAGTCCGGAAGAAAAGGCTCGTATCAAGAAAGAAAAAGAGAAAACTGCACTAATCAAAAAAATGGGTATCGACCCGTTTGACGGATGGGAAGCGAATTATCAGATCCTTCCTGGTAAAGAAAAAGTCGTTGCAGAACTCCAGAAACTGGCAAAAGACGCTGACAACGTTTATCTCGCGACCGATTTGGACCGCGAAGGGGAGGCTATCGCTTGGCACCTTCGTGAGATCATCGGTGGCGATGAAGAGCGATATAAGCGTGTTGTGTTTAACGAAATCACCAAAAACGCTATCCAGCAAGCTTTCCAGAAACCAGGTGAGCTGAATATGGATGGGGTTAATCGCCCAGCAAGCGCGTCGTTTTCTTGACCGTGTTGTAGGCTTTATGGTTTCGCCTCTGCTATGGAAAAAAGTGGCGCGTGGGCTGTCTGCGGGTCGTGTTCAGTCGGTAGCGGTTAAGCTACTGGTAGAGCGTGAGCGTGAGATCAATGCGTTTATTCCGGAAGAGTTCTGGGATATCCATGCGGATACCAAAACTCAGGATAAAACTGACTTCCGCCTGATGGTGGCACAAAAAGACGGCAGTGCTTTTAAACCAGTTAATGAAACTGAAACTAAAGCAGCGATGTCTGTGCTGGAAAACGCACAGTATGAAGTTTGTAAGCGCGAAGACCGCCCAACAAGCAGCAAGCCTTCTGCTCCATATATCACGTCTACACTGCAGCAAGCGGCGAGTACTCGCCTTGGCTTTGGTGTTAAAAAGACAATGATGCTGGCCCAGCGTTTGTATGAAGCGGGTTACATCACCTATATGCGTACCGACTCCACCAACTTGAGTGCAGAAGCGGTAGACGCTGTACGTGGTTACATCACTTCTGAGTTTGGCGACAAGTATCTGCCAGCTAAGCCTAACCTGTACGGCAGCAAAGCGGGCGCACAAGAGGCTCACGAAGCGATTCGTCCTTCTAGTGTCGATGTGCTGGCTGATGACCTTCAGGGCATGGATAGCGACGCTCACAGGCTTTATGCGCTAATCTGGAACCAGTTTGTTGCGTGTCAGATGACGCCAGCAAAATACGACTCAACAACGGTGAGCGTAAAAGCAGCGGAATACACCCTAAAAGCTAAGGGTCGTATCCTTAAGTTTGATGGTTGGACAAGAGTTCAGCGTCCGGTAGGCAAGAACGAAGATCAAATCCTTCCTGCGGTTCAGGTTGGCGATAAACTTGATCTACAAGCGCTTGACCCTAAACAACACTTTACTAAGCCACCTGCACGCTTTACTGAAGCAGCATTGGTTAAAGAGTTAGAGAAGCGTGGTATTGGTCGCCCATCGACTTACGCATCTATCATTTCTACCATTCAGGATCGCGGTTATGTAAAAGTTGACCAGCGCCGTTTCTACGCGGAAAAGATGGGCGAAATTGTTACCGACCGTCTGGACGACAGCTTTAACGACCTGATGGACTACGACTTCACCGCTCGTATGGAGCAGAAGCTAGACCAAATCGCCGAAGGTGATGCGGGTTGGAAGGCGGTATTGGATGATTTCTTCACGGACTTTACTGGTGACCTTGATAAAGCGGAACTCGGCGAAGATGAAGGCGGCATGAAGCCGAACCATATCGTTGAGACCGATATTGAGTGTCCGACTTGTGGCCGCCCAATGGGTATCCGTACAGCATCGACAGGGGTGTTCCTGGGCTGTTCTGGTTATGCGCTGCCACCTAAAGAGCGTTGTAAGACAACGATCAACCTGGGTGATGAAGAAGGCATCATCAACGTTCTGGAAGAAGACGTTGAAACTGCTGCACTTCGTGCGAAGAAACGCTGCCCTATCTGTGAAACAGCAATGGATGCGTACCTGATCGATGATAAGCGCAAGCTTCACGTGTGTGGTAACAACCCTAACTGTGAAGGCTATGTTGTCGAACACGGTGAGTTCAAGGTTAAAGGCTACGACGGCCCGGTTGTCGAGTGTGACAAGTGTGGCTCAGATATGGTGCTTAAGAATGGTCGATTTGGTAAGTATATGGACTGCACCAGCGAGACCTGTAAGAACACCCGTAAGATTCTGAAAAACGGTGAAGTGGCTCCGCCGAAGGAAGATCCTGTTCATCTGCCAGAGTTGCCGTGTGATAACTCGGATGCTTACTTTGTTCTGCGTGATGGTGCATCAGGCTTGTTCCTGGCTGCGAGTACTTTCCCTAAATCTCGTGAAACCAGAGCGCCGCTTGTTTCTGAACTGGTAAGGTTTAAAGACCGTATTTCTCCGAAGTTCTACTACCTGACGGAAGCACCGACAGAAGATCCTGATGGACGTCCGACTGTTGTGCGCTTTAGCCGTAAGGCGAAGGAAAACTACGTTCGTACAGAAATTGATGGTAAACCATCTGGCTGGACTGGTTTATACGTTGACGGTAAATGGGAAATTACCGATAAGCGCAAGAAGCCAAAAGCTAAATAGTTAACCCAACTATGAGAAAACGGGCAGCAATTAAGCTGCCCGTTTGTATTTGGGACTACTTGGTGAGATCAATGAGTAAAGTTTTACTATATTTGTGATAAGCTCATACTCATTTTAAAAAACGTAATCATTGAACAACGGGAAAAATGTCGGAATCTTTGCTTTTTCACAAAACCTATCTGCACCCTACCAGTAATGAGTGGGTAGTTTTTGTGCATGGTGCCGGAGGAAGTTCTTCCATCTGGTTTAAGCAAATCAAGGCTTATAGGCAACACTTTAATCTGCTTTTGGTTGACCTGCGTGGTCATGGGCGTTCTTCAGAATTCATTAAGGATATTATTTCCAGTCGATATACCTTTAAAGAGGTGACACTGGATGTGCTTAAGGTGCTTGACCACCTGAAGATCAGTTCGGCTCACTTTGTCGGCATGTCTCTGGGAACCATTATTGTTAGAAATATCGCTGAGCTGGCTACGAGCAGAGTGAGTTCAATGGTGCTGGGAGGCGCGGTAACACGCCTTAATACACGCTCACAGGTTCTGGTTCAGCTCGGGAACTTCAGTAAGCATGTTGTTCCTTATATGTGGCTATATCGCCTTTTTGCATACATTGTCATGCCTCAGAGAAATCAGAAAGAGTCGCGGCACCTTTTTGTAAGGGAAGCCCGGAAGCTTTGTCAGAAAGAGTTCAAGCGCTGGTTTATTCTTGCTGCGGAAGTAAATCCTTTAATGAGATACTTCAAAGACAGGGAGTTGCCTATCCCGACTCTGTATTTGATGGGCGAGAAAGATTATATGTTTATTCAGCCGGTTAAAGAGATGATTAAAGCTCACCACCAGAGTTACCTTTTCGAGATCCCTGACTGCGGACACGTTTGCAATGTAGAACGGCCTGATGAATTCAATCAGAAATCGATTGAATTCATCAAAAACGTAAGTCTAGTTTAGGGCTAGAAGGCGTTAATCAGACACGGTTTCCGGGGCTTCCTGACCACATTGCCAGCAAGCTCCGAATTGTCCTTCGTTTTCTTCCCACACTTAACACAATCCCAGTTTGATAGTGAATCTGATGATTGTTGCCTAAAAGATTCAATAAGGCTCAGAGCTTCATCCATTTTCGATGTGTCACAGAGCCATACGTAAGGGTCTGTGTCATCAGTTAGGGGTAACTCGCCCTTTAGTCCGAAAATGCCGTCTCCGCGAACCTCAGAGAAGATATCTTCGCTGTTGAGAAGCTCACATACGATATGAGCTTCGGTAGGGTTCTTAGCACTGTATATTTTCATGGTGTGTTAACTATTTTGAGGTTCTTTTACGGGTTTGACTTTTCCCATAATCCACTTTGCAACAATAGGGAATAAACCGAGTAAAGCAAATGACAGTAATACATTAGGAGACACAATTCCGGACAAGCTGTCTATCGTGGCCAACTGTGTACCGGCATTCAGATATACCATGGTTCCTGGCAGCATACCTAACTGGCTGACCAGATAAAATCTTACCGTTGAAATTGGCGTTAGTCCCATTAACAGATTAATCAGGAAAAACGGGAATACAGGAATCAGTCTAAGCGAGAAAAGATAAAATGCTCCGTCTTTTTGTACGCCCTGGTTAATAGCGTTCAGCTTAGAGCCAAACTTACTTTGCACCCAGTCCCTTAGCAGGTAACGGCTACTCAGGAAGGCCAAAGTTGCACCAATGGTGCTGGCGAATGATACTAACAACAGGCTCAGTGAAAAGCCAAAAAGGGCAGCACCAAGCAAGGTAACAACCGCTGCACCGGGTATAGAGAATGCCGTAACCAGCACGTAAGCAAAGAAGTAGATGAGCGCAGATACTAGCTTGTTGTCGTTAATCGTGCTGGTTAACGCTGCTTGTTGAGCTTTGGCGTTCTCAAGAGTCAGATACTGTCCGAATTGAGTTGCAAGTAATACGATTGTCGCAACAAGCAGAATTCCGATAATCAGCTTTTTATTCATAGTTAAAACCTGTTAGTGATGTAGCTTAAGTATACTCAAGATGCATTTTGAGGTCTCGATTATATATGACAGGGGAATAACGAATTTAATTTCAATAAACACAGGTTTTTTAATAGAAGTGTTCAGATAGCAAAAAGCCGCTGAATAAAATCAGCGGCTTTGGGATAATAATACGGTTATTAGATCGAGTAGATTAGTCCAGTCGCTTGATCAGTTCATCCCTTCGCTCTTTAGAGATAACAGACCAATGTGTTCCGTTTAAAGCGCCTTCCAGAGCCCAGAGTAGCTCCAGGCTAACGCCTGAGTTAGTCTGTTTTATCGCCTTATAGGCACCCACAGAACCTGCTTGTTTTAACTCTGCTACAGAGGCGATACCTGCTTTCTTTAGCATTCGCTCTGTGCCTAGTCTTAGATTCGGCAAGTCTTTCAGGCGGGTCGGTTTTTCCTCTGCCTGAGAGGCCTTCTCTTGTTTGGCAAGGTTGAGTGCATTTTCAGCAAGCTTAAGGATGTTATCTGTGTTTTCCCAAATATTTTCAGGTAAAGCGTAGTATTTGGTTACAACAGGAAAACCACGTTTTTTATAAACATATGGTTCATAACCTGCAGATTTAAACTCTTCGATTGTTGAGTCGCTAGAACGAATATGAAGAGCATCGTTTACGACGAGAGCAAACATCGCTTCGTCAACGAAGATTCCGAAACCACCGAACATCGAACGCGATTTGACCTGGCCAAATGTTTCGAATAGCTTCAGTGAGTCTTTAAGTATTGGTTTATCCATTGCGTTTGTCTCGGGTTAAAAAATTGCTTCAACCAATTTGATACCGAGAAATTAGCAAATCTGTGTGATCTGTTGTCAGAAAATCGTAAAGTATAGGCCTTACGTTGCTAATTTGTTTTCGGCAACCCCGCTACCTTTCCTGTCGGTTAAGGCCGGTGGCTTTGCGTCCCATCCTTTCGAATGGTTTGCCCTGGTCATGACGTCATAAATATAGGCAATGTTTGGACAAAGATCACGTATTAAATCAACTAGCGTGATCGTTGTCACAAACCATATACCGTATGATATACAAGTGATTGAGCGCATCTCCCCTGAAAAACAGGAGTGAAGAAGCAATAATTATAGTCTTTGGGACTAGTTTAGCTTTTTTACGCTCTTTCGGGAGATGATTTCAGGGTGCATCTCAAAAACGCGACGGTCATGTTCTTTGTTTTTAATGCGTGCGAGTAAAATCTCGAAGGCATTTTTTCCAACACGTCGCTTAGGCTGGTGCACTGTTGTCAGAGGTGGAGAGAAATATCCCGCAAGATCGATATTGTCGTAACCAATTACAGAAATATCCTCTGGGATACGCATCCCTTTTTCCTGAAGTCGGCTCATTAGGCCTAATGCCATGATGTCATTAAAGCAGAATACCGCAGTTGGTTTTTCGTCTAGGGCCAGGATTTTATCTGCGGCTTCTACCGCCATATCACACTCAAAGTTACCTTCGATAATGTTGTTAGGATTGAACTCGATATCGAATTCTTTCAACGCCCTTTTATGACCTTCAATACGTTCGATACACAGGGTTTTATCAAGGTGACCAGACAGGCAGAAAATATTTTTATGGCCATGCTCCAACAGATACTTGGTTGCCAGATATCCGCCTTCTTCGGAGTTATCTATGATTTTATCTGACTGGTTTACGCTGCTGTCGCCCCAATCCATTATCACTTTTGGTATATCAGCGTGGCCTTCAAGCATTTCCTGTAGCTCGGAAGTGAGATCTGAACAAAGAACAAAAATGCCGTCCACGCGTTTTTCAGCAAGAAATCGCACGTAGTCGCGCTGTTTCTCATAAATGCCGCCTGTATTACATAAAATTAGCGTGTAACCCTGTCTGTAACAGTAGCTTTCAAAACCATCTATGACTTCGGCAAGGAATGGGTTGGTTGATTGTGTCACCAACATGCCTACTGTCTTAGTTGTATTGCATTTCAGGCTTCGTGCTACCGCACTAGGTGCGTAGTTCAGCTCCTTTACCGCTTCCATCACTTTTTCCTGAGTAGCTTCTGCAACGAAACGAGTTTTGTTAATAACGTGAGAAACGGTAGTAGTAGACACACCCGCTAAACGTGCGACATCTTTAATAGTGGCCATATATTTTTTGTCCTATCTGTACTGCATCTAAACGCCTGTATCTGTCTACAAGTTTATCAGCAGTTTCTCTGTTTGCGTAAAAACACAAAAAACCGCTTATAAAAGCGGTTTGCAGAAATAGTTATATTTTATCGATTGCGGACTGATTTTAGACGCAAATGCAAGCGGTGACAACGCAATTGATAGGGGCGTTGTCACATTTATTGCTTGGCAGGTAAGTGAATATGTTATTCGCCGCCTAAATAGGCACAGTCTAATTGGCAGAAATCGACTAGCAGAGATGCAACACCTGCGTAAAAGCCAAACTCATCGTGTTGAACGCATTTTTCTTTAAACTGTGGGAACCAACTCAATAGGTACTTTTCGATAAAGGCTTTCTGGTCTAATAGTGCATCGTTGATATGTTCTAGCTTCTCTAGCTCGTTGGAGCGAATAATCATATTGCCAAGAAAATCGAGTTCCAAAGCGATATGGTCAGCCGGCTCATTAAGGCCTTCTTTTATCGCGATGCCTTTTTCCTCCATCAGCGCAGCCATTTCCTGAGCGGGTTTATCGTTAAGTAAACCAGATTCACCAATGTACATAGAAGCATAAGGCAGTGCGGCATTTTTATCTGACGTCAGGAATAGTTCACAGAAATCGGCTGCCAGCTCTAACTGAGCGTCTTCACGGGTCTGCAGTCTATTCAGAGCATCAACAACCTTGTCTACTGAGCCTTTCAGCTCTGCATTTTCGCTCAAGCCAGTAAGAAACGATCGGATATCCGGGGTTTGATAAGCTTCTAGCTCCTGTTCTGTTAATTCTTTAGCGAATAGACTCGAAAGCCACCAGTATATTTCTGCACGCTTTTCATTGAATGCTTTTGTTTCTTCCATTGTTGGATTCCTAAGGCAATTTGTTTGTTATAAGTGTAAACAATAAATATTAATAAAACTAACTATTGAAATGAAAAAATATGACAGAATATTTTTAAAAATTAATGCAATGTCAGAGATTTGCGTTGTGTCAATAAACACGGATGTTTTAGGCAAATTACCTATATTTAGCTAGAATTGTGAAGAGTTATGAATAAAATACGGCCGAAATATTGATAAGATTATTGATCGCTGTTGCCGATAAATAAGAAGTGGTGAACATGAACAGTCACGTATTAGTTGTTGAAGATGATGTCGTTACCAGAAGTAAGCTAGTCGGTTACTTTCAAAGTGAAGGTTATATGGTGAGCGAAGCAGAAAGTGGCGAACAGATGAAAGAGATCTTATCTGAAGAGAACATCGATCTGGTGATGTTGGATATTAATCTACCGGGGGAAGATGGCTTGATGCTAACACGGGAACTTCGTGGTCAGTCAGATATCGGTATTATCCTGGTAACAGGCAGAACCGACAGCATAGATAAGATTGTTGGCCTGGAAATGGGGGCTGACGACTACGTGACTAAGCCGTTTGAGCTTCGGGAGCTTCTTGTCCGAGTGAAAAACTTACTATGGCGTATTTCTCTCGTTAGGAATAACTCAGCAAATAACCAGGCAGAAGAAGAGAAAGGTAACATAATCTATTTTGGTGACTGGACATTTGATATTCAGAGAAGGGCTTTAAGTCGCGATGGTGTTCCGGTTAAATTAACCAAAGCTGAGTATGAACTGCTGGTGGCTCTATCTTCTTATCCAAATATTGTTCTAAGCCGAGAACGAATAATTAATATGATAAGTCATCGTGTTGATGCGCCAAACGACAGAACAATTGATGTACTGATTCGACGTATGCGGGCAAAAATGGAGTATGACCCCAAAAATCCTCAGATATTTGTCACCGTTCATGGTGAAGGTTATATGTTTGCCGGGGATTAATTGGTTTCCTGAGTAAGAAAAGTGTCCAAATTAATTAAGGTCGGCTAGTGCCGACCTTAATTATTTAGTGTTTAGTTTTTATCTCCAAAAACCTGAGTTTCCAGATCTTCGGTAGATATTAAGTTATCCCTCAAGTCAGCCCAGATTATTCCCAGTTTCTCATGCCAATACCTTTCACTTTGTTCAAGGTACCTTGCACTTGGCGTGTATTTTGTCCAGGCCTGATGGATCTCTGTTTGCGCCAGATAGTTGGTTGGAGCCGGAATTGGGTTCATGCCTGCTGCATGGAACTCGGCTAACGCTCGGGTCATATGGCTGGCCGAGGTAACAAGAACCAGGCTATTTTGTTTTACAAACGCAGCCGCTTGTCGGGCTTCTTCCCAGGTATCCTTGGCGGTTTCCAGTAATACGATATCCGTTTTGGTAACGCCGAGAGCTAACGCGACTCTTGCTAACATTTTAGCGTGGCTCATTTCTGCACCAGCTGCATAACCGGATAAAATAAGCTTAGCTCCGGGGTACATACGCTGGATACGAATCCCTTCAATTAAACGCATAAGTGCGGTTCTGCTCAGTTCAGATGTCGGTGGAATTTCATGATCCACTACATGACCACTACCCAGCACCATCACATAGTCGACAGCTTTCTCCTGTGGCAGAAAACCGATATGCTCCCTTTCCATGGGCATTAATAGCTTGGTTGAAACGGGTTGGAAAGAGACGAGGAAAATACCGGTTAACGAGATAAATACAAACAAGACTCCAAACCGATGACGGGTGGAGAACATGATTAGTGCAAGGCCTATAAATCCGATAATTAATAGCGCGGGTAAGGGCATTGCCAGAGACGATAGTACTTTTTTCAGCTCAAACATTATTAAATAGTCCGAAAAATCATCACTTAACTGTAAAAATACAGCATAACGCTTTATTCCTGATATTCCTATGACAGAATATGCGGCACGATAGAACATGATAACCTAGAAAGCCGTGACTGAAGATCGTAATTTCGACGACATCGCACACAAATTCGCAAAAAATATCTATGGCTCAGACAAAGGAGCTATACGTCAGACCATTGTGTGGGAAGACCTGACAGAGGCACTTAAGTCTCTTAACGCTGATGAAAACAAACTTCATATCTTGGATGCCGGAGGTGGTTTGGCGCAAATGTCTCAGAGAATTGCTGAGAGTGGTCATCACGTATCTTTATGTGATATTTCCTCTGAGATGTTGCAATTAGCCAGAGAAGACATCGAAAAGCACGGTCTCACCTCTTCATTCGATTTTATCCATTCTCCGGTGCAGGCCATAGAAAAACACCTAAATGGTAAAACTGACATGGTGTTGTTCCATGCTGTCATGGAGTGGTTGGCTGATCCAAAGTCAGCTTTAGATGTCGTTTTGAATCAGGTTAAAACAGGCGGTATTGCCTCGGTTATGTTTTATAACCATCACGGACTGGTTCTTAAAAATGTGATTTGCGGGAATATACCCCATGTTCTGGATGGAATGCCGCACCGAAAAAGGTTTAAGCTTCAGCCTCAAAAGGGCTTAAAGCCAGAAGAGGTTTATCGCTGGATTGAAGAGGCGGGTTTTGAAATTTGTGGAAAGTCGGGCATTCGTTCATTTCATGACTATATTGGCAATATGCAATACATGGGTGACTACGAACCTGAAGATGTGTTGGAGCTGGAAAAAGGCTCTGCCGACAGGAACCGTACTTGTCCCTCGGGCGTTACATACATGTATGGGCTCGAAAGACCGTGTAGTCACGGCAAAAAGATATAACAGGAATAAAAATGAGTGATATGACTCAGGCTGTCGCCGATAAAACCATTGATGAAATGGTTGATTGGGTTCAACAGCATGAATTCTCGCTCAATCTCTCTAGTGAAAGGCTCGCGTTTCTTATCGCGATTGCCGTACTTAGTAACGAGAGATTTGATGAGGAATTGGGTGAGGGAGAACTGCACGATGCGTTCAAGATCATCACCCGACAGTTTAACACTACCGGAGAAGCAAGTGCTTTTCGGGCGAACAATGCTATTAACGAACTGGTTAATCAGCGCCTGCTCAGCCGCTTTACCAGTGAGCTGAATGAAGGTGCAAGCATCTACCGAATGTCTCCACTCGCGGTAGGCATCTCAGATTATTACGTTCGCCATAGAGAGTTTTCCAAGCTAAAGCTATCGATTCAGCTTTCGATGGTAGCTGGGGAAATGTCTAAAGCGACACAGGCGGCCAGAGAGAGCGGAGACCAGAGTCATTGGCGTAAAAATGTATACGCGGTGCTTAAGTTCTCTGTCGCTGAAATTTTTGACCAGATTGATCTCAATCAGAGAGTCATGGATGAGCAGCAACAGGAAGTGAAACAGCAAATTGCCGACCTGCTTAACAAAGACTGGCGTGACGCAATTAATAACTGTGAAAGCCTACTAACTGCAACATCAGATACTTTGCGAGAGCTACAAGATACGCTGCAGGCTGCCGGAGACGAAATTCAGGCTCAGATAATCGACATTCAGGAGACCATTTATGGTATCGATGAGCTCGATTTTATCGGAGAAATACTGTTTAGCCTGCAGACGAAACTGGACAGGCTGATTAGCTGGGGACAGCAATCCATTGATCTCTGGATTGGTTATGACCGACACGTTCATAAATTTATCCGTACTGCGATTGATATGGACAAAAACCGCGCTTTCAGTCAAAGATTAAGGCAATCGGTAAAAGATTACTTCGACGAACCATGGTGCCTCACCTATGCCGATGCAGAACGTTTAACGGACATGCGTGATGAAGCTTTGGTGCTTCGTGATGATGAAGTAACCGGTCATGCACCAGCTGAAGTGGAATACGAAGAGTTCCAGCAGGTTAACGATGAGTTGACCGAGCGTATAGCTGCAATGTTGACCGTACATAAAACTAACGGCGCACCAATCGATTTAGGGTTGATTCTGAAGGATTATCTTGCTCAGCACCCTGAAGCGCATCATTTCGATTTAACCAGAATTGTTATTGACCAGGCGGTACGCCTTGGTTATTCAGAGTCGGATTATCAGGCAATACAGCCTGACTGGCAGGCAATCAACGATTTTGGTGCAAAGGTACAAGCAAATGTCATTGACAAATATTGATGAATTCTTGCCAGCAGAGTTGGCAAAAGCAATCGCAAATCCTCTTTTCCCTGCACTGGATAGTATGCTGCGTGCAGGACGTCATATCTCAAGTGAGGATTTGGATAACCACGCGTTCTTAAGCGATTTTGAAACCGAACTGGCGCTGTTTTATCAGCGTTATAACACGGAGCTGGTAAAAGCGCCCGAAGGCTTCTTTTATCTAAGACCTCGCTCCACAGCGTTGATTGGCAGAAGCGTACTGTCTGAACTGGATATGCTGGTGGGTAAGGTGCTTTGTTTCCTTTACCTGAGTCCGGAGCGTATTGCTCACGAAGGTATATTTACCAATCAGGAGTTGTACGAAGAACTATTGTCGCTGGCTGATGAGAAAAAGCTGATGCGCCTGGTTACTAACCGTGCGACTGGTTCTGATCTGGATAAAGAGAAGTTGTTCGAGAAAGTTAGAACTTCACTGCGCCGCCTTAAGCGTATCGGTATGGTTATTTCCATTGGTGAAGAAGGCAAATTCAAAATCAGTGAAGCCGTGTTCCGCTTTGGCGCAGATGTACGCGTGGGCGACGACATGCGTGAAGCTCAGCTTCGCCTGATCAGAGATGGTGAAGCGGTTATTAAACAGAAGCAGGAAGAGATATTTCCGGCACAGAGTGAATTGTTCAGCGAAGAAACCGGGGAAGACCAAGCATGATTGAAAGAGGTAAATATCAATCACTGACCATGATTAACTGGAACGGTTTCTTTGCACGTACGTTCGATATCGATGGTTTGGTGACAACACTTTCGGGTGGTAATGGCGCAGGTAAGTCAACCACAATGGCGGCATTTATCACCGCGCTTATTCCCGATCAGAGCTTACTGCATTTCCGCAACACCACTGAAGCTGGCAGCTCCCAGGCCTCTCGCGATAAAGGCCTGTATGGTAAGTTGCAGCCGGGTGTCTGCTACGCAGCACTCGATGTGGTGAACTCACGTAAGCAGAGATTGTTGTTTGGCGTTAAGCTACAACAGGTAGCGGGTCGGGACAAAAAGGTAGATATAAAGCCATTTGTTATTCAGGGCCTACCAAGCCACCTAAAGCCTACAGATATCCTTATAGAAGCGATGGACGATGGCAAAGCTCGGGTACGTTCGCTTGGTGAAGTTAAAGAAACGGTCAGTGAAATTGAGGGCGTGCAGTATAAGGCCTTTAACTCGGTGGTGGATTACCATTCGCAGATGTTTGAGTTTGGCGTGCTGCCGAAGAAACTTCGTAACAGTGGTGACCGCTCAAAATTCTATCGCCTGATTGAAGCTTCACTTTATGGTGGTATCTCCAGTGCGATCACTCGTTCGCTTCGTGATTACCTGCTTCCTCAGAATGGTGGGGTGAAAAAAGCATTCCAGGATATGGAGTCAGCACTGCGCGAAAACCGTATGACTCTGGAAGCGATAAAAACGACACAGGCCGATCGTGACCTTTTCAAACATCTGATCACCGAATCAACCAATTATGTTGCGGCAGACTATATGCGTCATGCCAATGATCGCAGAAACAAGCTTGATAAGGCGCTGTCTGTTCGTAATGAACTGCTTAACTCTCGCTCATCTTTAATCGAAAGCAACGCTTTGGTTAATCGAATTCGCGAAGAGCTTGAGCAGTTGGTAGATCAGGAATCTAACCTTGAACAAGACTATCAGGCAGCTTCTGACCACCTGCAACTAGTGCAAAATGCGCTACGTCAGCAGGAGAAGATTGAACGCTATCAGGAAGATCTGGAAGAGCTGAGTGAAAGGCTTGAAGAGCAGGTGATGGTGGTTGAAGAAGCGCGCGAACGCGTTGCTGAAGCTGAAGAGCGTGCCCTGGTCAGCGAAGAGGAAGTAGACAGCCTTAAATCACAACTTGCTGATTATCAGCAAGCTCTAGATGTTCAGCAGACTAGGGCATTGCAATATCAACAGGCAGTCCAGGCGCTTGAAAAAGCTCGTCAGCTAACCAGTGATGATTCGCTAAGCCTTGATACTATTCATGCGACATTGAATTCACTTAAAACAGAAGAGCGCAATAAAACTGAGCAGCTGCTGGCACTTAAGCACAAGCTGGATATCTCCTCTGCTGCCAGTGAGCAATTTGAAAAAGGTCTGGCACTAGTAAAAAGTATTGTTGGTGACTGCGAGCGTACCGAAGCTGTACAGCATGCACGAGAAGTTATCGAGAAAGTTCGTCAAGCGGATAACCTGCTAGCGAACGAAGCTCAATGGCGAGCACAGCATCGGGATCTGGAACGAGATATCCATCGTCAACGTCAGGCTAAAGAGTTGGCGCAACAGTTCCAGAAACAGAATAACGTGAATATCGTTGATGAGCTAACTCTTGAAGAGGAGCGTGAGCGACACCTGGCTAATATCGAGCTGATTGAAGCTGATCAGGAATCGGGTCGTGATCTTCGTTTAGAGTGCAAGCAACAGGAACAACAACTCCAAAGCGAGATCACCCATCTTGAGGCGATTGCTCCGGGTTGGATTGTTGCTAACGACGCTCTTGAGTACTTAAGAGAGCAGAGTGGTGCAGAGCTTGCGAATAGCCAGTCGGTTATGACTCAAATGCAATTGGTTCTGGAGCAGGAAAAGCAGCAGTCGATTGACAAAGATAAGCTGGCTGAACGCAGAACGGTTCTGGACAGCGAGATAGAGCGATTAGCATCACCGGGTGGTGCAAACGATCCGCGCCTTAAAGGGCTGGCAGACACCATTGGTGGAGTGCTTTTATCGGAGATTTACGACGACATCACCATTGATGATGCACCGTATTTTAGTGCAATGTATGGTCCGGCACGCCACGCGATAGTGGTTTCCGACCTGACAGGCATTAAAGAGAAATTAGTTAGCCTGGATGATTGTCCGGAAGATCTCTACATTATTGAAGGTGATGTAGACGCATTTGACGACAGCTCGTTTGATGCAGAAGAGTTGGAAGGTGCGGTTTGTGTTCAGTTCAATGAGCGACAAATCCGTTACTCCCGTTTCCCTGAAATCCCGCTATTTGGCAGAGCAGCTCGAGAACAGCGTCTGGAATTGCTAAGAGAAGAGCGTGAAGAGGTTGTTGAGAAGCATGCAAAAGCAGCGTTTGATTCCCAGAAGCTACAACGTATCTTCAAGAACTTTAACGATTTTGTTGCTAATCATATCCAGGTCGCGTTTGAGCCTAGTCCGGAAAACGAACTTGCGCGTCTGCGTGACACTCGCACCAGGCTACTTGGTCAGTTAAGAGAACTGAACGACAAAGAGCAGCAGCAAAAGTCACAGATTTCAGTCAGCCGTCAGGCGATCACTCTACTGGATAAACTGGCTTCGCAAATCAGACTCATCGAGGATGATACTCAAACAGAGCGCTTTGACGAGCTGACAATAAAATTGGAACAGTTATCGGAAGGCAAAGCCTTTGTATCGCGACACGGTAAAGCAACAAAAGAACTTGAGGGTCTGGTGACTGCCCTTGAAGCGGATCCTAAGCAATTTGATGAACTTAAAGATGAATATCAATTTGCAGACGTTGCTCTGAAAGATCTGAAGTCGAGATTGTTCGCGTTGGAAGACGTCTATGAGCGCAGAAACTACTTTGCATACTCTGATTCAGTCGATCTCCTGAATAAGAGTAGCGAGCTAAGTGAGCAGCTAAAATCTAAGCTCGTTAATGCAGAACAGGTGCGAACTCGTTCCAGAGACGCTCTAAAGCAGCAACGTGAACAGCTTAGTCAGTATAATCAGGTGCTTGCTTCCCTTAAGAGTTCGCATCAAGCCAAGTCTGAAACGGTTCAGGAGTTCCGTATGGAGCTTCAGGAGTTCGGTGTACATGCAGACGAAGGAGCGCAGGAGCGCGCAGTAAACCGCAAGGATGAGCTTTACGAACGTCTTCAGGTTTCTCGTTCCCGCAAGACTGAGTACGAGAAGACAATTACTTCGACAGAGCTGGAGATGAAAGCTCTGGTTAAGAAGGCTAAAAAAGCAGAGAAAGGGTACCGCGAGTTGCGAACCTTCGTTGTTCTTGCCAAAGCTGGGTGGTGCGAAGTGCTCCGCTTGGCGAAGGACAATGATGTTGAGCGCCGATTGCATAAGCGTGAGCTGGCTTACCTGAGTGCAGATGAGCTTCGCTCAATGTCAGATAAATCTTTGGGTGCGCTTCGTCTTGCCGTAGCAGACAATGAGTTGCTTCGTGATGCACTACGTGCCTCTGAAGATAATGCTCACCCTGAACGCAAGGTGTTGTTCTATATCTCTGTTTACCAGCATCTTCGCGAACGTATTCGTCAGGATATAATTCGAACCGATGACCCTGTTGAAGCAATTGAAGAGATGGAAGTAGAGCTTGCTCGTCTTACAGAAGAGCTGACCCAGCGTGAGAATCGACTGGCTATTAGTTCCGACTCTGTTGCCAGCATTATTAAGAAAACGATCCTGCGCGAGCAAAACCGAATTCGAATGCTGAATCAGGGCTTATCCAATATTCACTTTGGTCAGGTGAAAGGGGTTCGATTAAACGTTAATGTGCGTGAGAGCCACGAAGTGCTTTTGAATGGTCTGTCTCAGCAACAGGAACAACACAAAGATCTGTTCGAGAACGCGAGATTCACCTTCTCTGAGGCGATGGCAAAACTGTTCCAGCGCGTGAACCCGCATATTGATGTTGGTCAGCGCTCTCCACAAGTCCTTGGTGAGGAGCTTCTTGATTACCGAAATTATCTTGAACTGAGTATTGAAGTTAATCGTGGTTCAGATGGCTGGCTACAGGCAGAATCTGGTGCGCTTTCAACGGGTGAGGCGATTGGTACTGGTCAGTCTATTCTTCTTATGGTAGTACAAAGCTGGGAAGAAGAGTCTCGTAGACTCAGAAGCAAAGATATTGTCCCATGTCGCTTATTATTCCTTGATGAGGCGGCACGACTGGATGCTAAGTCAATATCAACTCTGTTCGAACTATGTGACAGGCTGGATATGCAGTTACTGATCGCTGCACCTGAGAATATCAGCCCTGAAAAAGGGACGACGTATAAACTGGTACGTAAAGTCTTCAAAGATCATGAGCATGTGCATGTGGTTGGTTTAAGAGGATTTGGCAACAAGCCAGAGGGAGTTGAACCAGATCTAAATTCGGATGGGTTGGCATTACAGCAAGACTCAGAAGTGGCGACGAATTAACATTAACATTCAAAGCTAAACTTAAATCAAAGGGCGCTCCATGCGCCCTTTTGTATTACATATGATTTGGAATTCAGTTTAAATACTTTGAGAGCCAAGTAAGGCATGGTCGAATTATTAAGATGTTGTGCCTTTATTGTCAGGTGATTGTCAGTTTTTTCAACTAAGATTAGGCGGTCACATATGCGTTATTTGTATTACAAAAATACTTTTGTTTGGGTTATTATAGTCGAAGGTAAATTGCTAATTTTAAAAAGGCTGAAAAAATGACTATCGATACTCTTGTAGTTCTCGCCTACTTCTTCTTTTTGGTTGCTATTGGCTGGATGTTCCGTAAGTTCACAACATCCACTAGTGACTACTTTAGAGGAGGAGGCAAAATGTTGTGGTGGATGGTAGGTGCAACTGCTTTCATGACACAATTTTCAGCATGGACGTTCACAGGTGCCGCAGGACGCGCATTCAATGATGGCTTTGTCGTTGTAATTTTATTCCTGGCCAACGCGTTTGGCTATTTTATGAACTACCTCTATTTTGCTCCAAAGTTTCGACAGCTACGTGTTGTTACTGCAATTGAGGCTATCAGACAACGTTTTGGTAAAACGTCTGAGCAGTTTTTTACCTGGGGTGGTATGCCTGATAGCTTGATTTCCGCAGGTATCTGGCTAAATGGCCTGGCTATTTTTGTTGCGGCAGTATTTAACATTCCTATGGAAGCGACGATTGTAGTAACTGGCCTGGTTCTGATGCTTATGGCAGTAACCGGTGGCTCCTGGGCGGTTGTCGCTTCTGACTTTATGCAGATGCTGGTGATCATGGCCGTAACGATCACTTGTGCGGTTGCAGCGTATTTCCATGGTGGTGGTCTGACGAACATTGTGACCAACTTCAATGGTGACTTCTTCATGGGTAATAACCTGAACTACGTCAGCATCTTTGTTCTGTGGATTGTGTTTATCTTCGTTAAGCAGTTTGGTGTGATGAACAACAGCATCAACGCGTACCGTTACCTATGTGCTAAAGACAGCGAAAATGCGCGTAAAGCTGCAGGTCTGGCTTGTATCCTAATGGTTATTGGTCCACTAATCTGGTTCCTTCCGTCATGGTATGTTGCTGCATTTATGCCTGATTTCGCGGAAAACTATGGTTCTGTAGGCGGTGACGCTGCGTATTTGGCATTCGTTCAGAATGTAATGCCTGCTGGTATGGTTGGTTTGTTGATGTCTGCGATGTTCGCCGCGACCATGTCCTCCATGGACTCAGGCTTGAACCGTAACGCAGGTATCTTCGTGTGTAATTTCTATTCTCCAATCATGCGTCCAAACGCATCGGAGAAGGAACTGGTTGTCGTCAGTAAGATTACGACCATTATGATGGGCTTTATTATCATCGCCATCGGCCTGTTTATTAACTCATTGCGCCACCTGAGCCTATTCGACATTGTACTGAATGTTGGTGCATTAATCGGTTTCCCAATGCTTATTCCTGTGCTACTTGGTATGTGGATTCGTAAGACCCCAGACTGGGCAGGTTGGTCAACATTGCTGGTAGGTGGTCTTGTATCTTACATATTTGGTATTGCTCTTCAGGCTCATACTGTAGAGAGCATTCTGGGTCTTGGTTCAGACCAGGCGTTTACTGCACGTGAGTGGGCAGACCTTAAAGTTGGTTTGAGCCTAGCCGCACACGTTGTATTTACTGGTGGCTACTTCGTACTAACAACACTGTTCTACAAAGGCTTAACACCAGAACGTGAAGCCGAAGTTGAAGAGCTGTTTAAGAACTGGAACACACCTGTGGTTTCTGACAGCGAAGAGCAGCAGAACCTGGATACAAAGCAGCGTTCAATGCTAGGTAAGTTAATTAGTACTGCTGGTTTTGGTATCCTGGCAATGGCTCTGATACCGAATGAAATGAGTGGCCGTATGTTGTTCTTGCTATGTGGTTCAATCGTTCTGGTTGTTGGTATCCTTTTGGTTAACGCGTCAAAAGGTGGCAAGCGAGACTTAGCGACTGCTTAATAAGAAAACACTTCTATCGAATCAAATGCCGCTGACAATCAGCGGTATTTTTTTGCCAATTATTCCTCTTTATAGGCTTATTAATCTTATACTCAAAGTAAGTGTTTTATTATTTAGCAGTTGTGATGCTCGTTATACGTTTATTTCTACTAACAGTTTTACTACTAACTGGAACAACACCATTAGCTCAATCTTCAGAAGAGAATGAGAAAATCGTTGTGGTAAATTCTAAATCATGGCCGCCGTTTTCTTTTGTCGGAGACAACGGGGAATCAAAAGGGATTCTCTATGACTTATGGATGGAAGTCGCAAGACAGCAAGAGATCGATATTCAGTTTGTAAACACTGACTGGGCAGACACGCTTGATAAAATACGTTCAGGAGACGCAGATTTGCATGCCGGGCTTTTTCGGTCTTCTGAGCGAGATGAATACATGGACTTTTCAGTACCGATCGACATTCCTATCGCAACGAGGTTGTTTGTTGCTTCTGACTTAGACGTCGAAAAACTTTATGAAATGGGTGAGCATCAAGTTGGAGTGACCAAAGGTGGTTTTGCCGAAGGATTTATTGAAGCAAATTATCCCGAAGTGCTAATAAAAAGCTATCCCAATTCGAAAGAGATAATTGAAGCCGCAATACAAAGAGAAATAAAAGTATTTGCGATGGATTATCCTACAGGGATGTACTTCCTGCATAAACACGGTTACCCCACGGAGTTCAGAGCTGTTGAAACACTATATATGGAACGGCTTCGGGCGGGTGTGCCAGAGGGTAATAGAGAATTGCTGAAACTAGCGAATAAAGCACTGACGGAAATGCCCGAGGAAGAGTTCAACCGCATCTTAAGCAAGTGGATACAGTCAGATAAAGCACTTCCGCGCTGGATTTTACCCGGATTCTTGTTCTCAGTCGCCTTTCTGCTTTTTAGTTTTACCGTTTTCTATATCTTAATGCTCCGTAAGCAGGTCGACGCGAAAACTCAAGAATTACGTACCCTGTCAGAAATCGATGCCTTGACAAAAATCTCTAACCGACAGAAGTTTGAGACCTGCTTTGAGTGTGAACTTACTCGCTACAAACGTTATAAACAGGTTTTTTCTCTTATTTTAATCGATATCGATGACTTCAAATTGGTGAACGATATTCACGGTCACTCTGTTGGTGATGAAGTTCTGATATCACTAGTAGATCTGCTGAAAACCAACATACGTGAAAGCGATATGATAGCCCGGTGGGGAGGCGAAGAGTTCGTTATTCTATGTCCGAATACCGATAAAAACTCAGCAACTCAGCAGGCGATAAAATTACAGGAACTGATCTTGTCGCATGAGTTCCCAGTGGTAGACAGATGCACGGTCAGTTTTGGCATTGCGGAAGTGACTGAGTCAGATGATACGCAAGATGTTTTTATCCGTGCAGACAAAGCGCTGTACACTTCAAAGGAAGAAGGCAAAAACACGGTAACCAGTTAATCGACCTAGCGTACTAGTGAACTAGATCAGGTTCACGGTTTGATTATTTTCCCAGCATAGCTACTGTCCCAATCTTATATCCCGTTGTAGTCTGTTTTAAATTCAGTTGCTAATGGATAACAAGATGAAAAACAGTTTTGAGCACACTTTACCTAACGAAGACGGCTATTTTGGCGAATATGGTGGAAGTTTTATTCCACCACAACTTGAAGCCATTATGCAGGAGATCAACAAAGAGTATCAGGTTTGTCGTCAGGACTCCGAGTTTCAGCAAGAGCTCGCACGTCTATATAAACACTTTGTTGGCAGACCTAGCCCTATTTTTCATGCACAAAACCTTTCTGAGAAGTATGGTGTTGATATTTACCTTAAGCGTGAAGATCTGAACCATACCGGAGCTCACAAGATAAACCATTGCCTGGGCGAGGCGCTTTTAGCTAAGAAAATGGGCAAGAAGAAGCTGATCGCTGAAACTGGCGCAGGGCAACATGGTGTCGCACTTGCTACAGCTGCAGCCCTCGTCGGCCTTGAGTGCGATATCTATATGGGTGAAGTGGACATCGCAAAAGAGCATCCGAACGTAGTTAGAATGCGTATCCTTGGAGCAAATGTTATTCCGGCTACTCATGGACGAAAGACTCTGAAAGAAGCAGTGGATGCGGCGTTTGAAGCCTATTTGAAAGATCCTATCACTCAACTTTATGCTATTGGCTCAGTTGTGGGTCCACATCCTTTCCCTATGATGGTAAGGGATTTCCAGTCTATAGTGGGTAATGAAGCTAAAATCCAGTTTAAGGAGATGACAGGAAAACTGCCAGACAACCTTGTTGCTTGTGTGGGTGGTGGTTCAAACGCACTTGGTCTGTTTACTGCGTTCCTTGACGATGAAAATGTCGCAATTCACGGCTGTGAGCCTGCAGGGCGGACACTAGAAGAAGAGGGTGAACACGCTGCGACACTGACACTGGGCGAACCAGGTGTTATGCACGGCTTTAAGTCCTATATGTTGAAGGACAGCGAAGGTGAACCTCAGGAAGTCTATTCTGTGGCTAGTGGCCTTGATTACCCATCGGTAGGGCCTCAACACAGTTATCTGAAAGATATTGGCAGAGTCAGCTACGGAACGGTAGATGACAAAGAGGCGATTGATGCATTCTTTGAGCTTTCACGTCTGGAGGGGATTATTCCTGCTATCGAATCTTCTCATGCCGTTGCTTATGCATTCAAACTGGCTAAACAAGGCGTTAAGGGTTCTGTACTGATCAACCTGTCTGGTCGTGGAGATAAAGATATCGACTTTGTGGTTGAGCAGTATGGCGCTCAATATGGAATAGAATCACTTGTTTAATCTATCCCCAAGTAACCTAGATAAATCTCTCCTCATCTCTGAGGAGAGATTTTCGTCCGGTAAGCTCAGTTGTTACTGCGCCTCTAACGCATCATATACGTGCTGATATTTGAATTGGTAACCCAGTTTCGTGAGTTTTTCTGAAGATATCCGCTTGTCGCTAACATCCATTATTTCTGGTAATTCAGAAGATAGCCCTGCAAGCTCTGCAGCTCTCGTATAGAAATCTGCTTTAGAAACGGTTTCTGGTGTTGTTGCATTGACTGTTTCGTTTTCGATGGCTTCAACTGCAAACACAGTGGCAGCTATAGCATCATCCAGATGAAGCATATTAGCCGGAGCAGAGCGGCTTATTGCCTTTAATTTGGAAATAAAACGAGCTGGGTTTCGATTTGGACCGAATAGCCCAGACAACCTGACAATCGCAAAAGAAAGCCCTGAATCAATAACACTTTGTTCTGCCTGGAGCATTAATCTGGCTTTGTCAGAAAACTGAGGGTCTTTCTTTGCATTTATAAAGTTTGATAGTTCCTCTGTCATTACACCTTTACCGGAAGGGTAAACGGTTGTGGAGCTAATCATGACGATTTTTTTTACGCTTGCCGCAAGTGATGCTTTGACAAGCCTTTGCCACCATTGCGCATACTCCGCTCCATTTCCTTTGCGAAAGCCTGGAGGAAAGGATCAATCACTGTGTGGATATTATGTTTGGTCAAATGAGCAGTCAGATTGTTTTCAGCGTCGGTATCTGAAAGGTTGGCAACAAAACCAGAAAGGCCTTCTATAGAATTAAGGCCTTCCTGAGTTCGTCTGGTTACAACACAACTGTGATTTTTAGCGTTCAGTGCTCTTGCCAGTGGTTCGCCAAGCCAACCAGCGCCAATAACGGCAATTTTGGTCATATTGAATTATTTTAAGCGGATAGGACGCGTAGTATCTTATCAGCGTGCTCAGCTACCTCTATACCTTCGTCGGTAAGATAGCCACCATCGGGTAGGGTACACAGCCCTTTATCGTACAGACGTTTAACAGCAGCCTGCATATCTTCTGAAGCGTCTTGATGCACCTTAATTCCTGTAGCAGCGCTACTGATGTCGAACTGAAGCAGTAGGTTAAGCTCTGCGATTGATTCTGAAGTATATTTCATAGGTTTACCTCTGTATTTCCATACCCTCACCATAGAGCGACGATTCTATAAGAACAAGCGTTAGAGCCAAGAAGTGTTACATCGACTCAATTTGGTGATTTTTCAGTCATATACTGAGTATATAACCTCACAATGTTTCACATTGAATAAGAATTCATTTTTCACACAAAATTTGCTTGAAAAATGCTTATGAGGGTAGATTATGCGCGCACCTTAATATGTTGAAACTGTGAACTGGGACGCAATTATGAATCATTTTGACTCTCTTCTTCCTCCTCAAATGGCAGAGCGTGCCGCTGAAGTTGGTGTTGGTAAAGCAACCAAAGATCCAATGAAGTCTTTTCTGCTGGCTATTACAGCGGGGATTCATATCGGTATTGCCTTTGTTTTTTATACTACTGTAACCACAGGTAGTGAGGATTTGCCATGGGGACTGATCAGACTTGTCGGTGGTCTGGGGTTCAGCCTTGGTCTCATTCTGGTCATTATTACCGGGGGAGAGCTGTTTACAAGCTCAGTGTTGACACTTGTCGCCCATGCAAGCAAGAAAATTACCTCAAAAAATCTGGTAGTAAACTGGATGATCGTTTATCTGGGTAACCTGATTGGAGCGTTAACGCTTGTTGGGATTATGCTGGTTGCTAAGCAATATATGTTTGATCATGGTGAAGTTGGCATAAACACCATGAAGATTGCGCAGCATAAGTTGCACCATGGTTTTTTTCAGGCTGTCGCGCTTGGCATTATGTGTAATGTTCTGGTTTGTATCGGTGTATGGATGACATTCAGTGGTAGAAGCCTGAATGATAAAATCATGGTTATGATTTTGCCGGTGGCTATGTTTGTGTCTGCTGGTTTTGAGCACTGTATTGCAAACATGTTTCAGGTTCCGATGGCTATTGGTATCAAGACTTTCGCATCACCAGAGTTCTGGCAAATGACTGGCGCAAACCCTCTGGACTTTGCTGACTTAACCTTGAGCAACTTCGTATTAAATAACCTGATTCCGGTGACGATAGGCAACATTATCGGGGGAGGCATTTTTGTCGGTATGGGTTACTGGCTAATCTATCTGCGAGATTAATCTCAGAAAATTATTGTTTATCCACAATATCTGTGGATAAACAGTGAGAGCCCTTTATTGCTCGGCGACTCGAAAGATTCAAGCTATTTTTCCAAAAATTTGGCTAGAATTCTTCCTTCCTTTGTTATCGCTCTTTTTAGTGACAGTTGAAGCGATAATGTTAAGGAAATACTCATCATCACGAAGATTGCTATCAGAATGATGATTTGGTATTTGATAGCGAGCATAGGGCTTGCCCCCTTAAGGATCTGACCTGTCATCATTCCAGGAAGTGTCACAATTCCGGTTGTTGCCATTGATGCTAATATCGGGGCTAATGCCTTTTGCATCGCCTCTCTCACAAAAGGTGCAGCTGCATAAGAAGGACTTGCACCTAACGATAACGCCGCTTCATATTCCCCTTTTCGTTGCTCGAATGCAGTAAACAAATTCTGAAGAGCGACAATATTACCGCTAAGGCTATTTCCAAGTAACATCCCGGATAGCGGGATTAAATACTGAGCGCTATAAACGGGCTCTGGCTTAATGATCACTGTGAATAACAGTATAAGTATTGGTAAAAGGCCAACCAATAGACCAACTGTCACGGGAGGAAGAATAAATTTACGTGGCAGCTTGGCTCTGCTCACGATCGCACTGGCGCCCACAATGGTCATTATCGATAGCCAGGCGATATTTAATAGCAAGCTGTTTTGTTGAAAAACAAACTCTAAATAGAGACCAACCAATACTAACTGTATCGCCATTCTTAACAGACTGATGGAAAATTCGCGCGTCAGATTTAACTGGTAGTACTTATTGATTCCATAGGGGATGAGAAGCGTCAGTGAGAACACGCCTAAGTTAAGCCATGAAATGTCCAATGCCGATTGCACGTTTTACTCTCCGCTAGAATTTTTGGTTTTATTTTATACCACAAGTTCAACGTTACATATATATAACAACCACAGGCTTAGCACTGTCCGTTTTTTAAGTTTTAGAGAAAATACTTCGTCTGAAATTTGTCTTTTTTTGCTCACGAAATGTATCTAATTTGTAATCATTGGTCTGCACATTTAACCGTGTGGCAACATTACAAAACATTAATAAAATGACACATTTTTTCATATGAATTCTTAATAAATCACATCTCCGTTTGATATCAAAAAACTCCCAAATAGTAGATATAGCAAGGCTTCTTTGCGTTGAACCCTACAAATAGTGTGGTCTACAATTTCCGTAGTTAATAAAAATATTGATTAGTAATAAGACCTATTTTGGGGTCGGACATTCACTACTTGAGTAAGTTTGTATGAAAAATGTTAATAGCGACGATGGAAGTATAGAGGTTACCCGCAGCCTGGAATGGAAATCTTTTCTGTTAATTACGGTTGTTCTATTTCCAGTGTTAAGTGTGGCACTTGTCGGTGGATATGGATTTCTTATTTGGATGATGCAGGTTCTGTTTATGGGACCTCCTGGCATTCACGGTTAATTGCTCCTTTTTAAATTCAGTTTAGAGATACCCGAATTATGAAATCCACAATTGTAAATATCTGGAAAACGATGAATCGCCCAGCCGCGCATATCAGTCTTGGTGTGCTGACGCTAGGGGGTTCCTGGCAGGCATTATTTTCTGGGGCGGTTTTAACACTGCTCTTGAAGCAACGAATACCGAAGAGTTCTGCATCAGCTGTCACGTAATGGAAGACAACGTATACAAAGAGCTGCAGGAAACGGTTCACTGGTCAAATGGATCTGGTGTTCGTGCGACCTGTCCTGACTGTCACGTACCACATAACTGGACAGACAAAATCGCGCGCAAAATGCAGGCATCAAAAGAAGTATTCGCTATGGTTTTCGGCAACTATGGCGAAGAGGGTGCATTTGAAGCTAAGCGTGGTGAGCTTGCTCAGCACGAGTGGGATCGTTTCTCTGCTAACGGCTCGTTAGAGTGTAAAAACTGTCACGATTACGATTCTATGGACTTCTCTAAGATGTCTGCCAATGCTCAAACTCAAATGAAACTGGCTGCTGAAAAAGATCAGAGCTGTGTGGATTGCCACAAAGGTATTGCTCACAAGCTTCCTGAAGGCTACAGCGGCGCGGGCAATATGATGGAAGAGCTGGCTGCACTGACTAAAGATACTGAATTTTCTGACGGTAAAACTGTGGTTTCGATTCGTCACCTGAAGTTGTTTGAAGACGCAGCAATGACAGTAGAAGCCGGTGAAGTAAAACCAGCATCTGAGATGAAGATTATCACAAGTGAAGGCGATGCTGTTCAGGTTGAAATTGACGGTTGGCGTAAAGCTCGCGGATTCGCCCGCGTAATCCAGGAAGATTTTGGCATGAACATCGGTGTTGCTGCACTGACTAAAAAGGCAGCTAAGAACAAGCAAATCATCAAGAAAGGCAAAAAGCAGGTTGATGAGCTGACTGGTCTACCATGGCAAAAAGTCACTGCAACACTTTGGATTAAAAAAGAAGGCTTGCTAAATGATGTGACTCCGATTTGGGAGAAATCTGAGCAGGCATATAAAAACAACTGTTCTACTTGTCATACAGAGCCTGAAGTCGCTCACTTTGACACCAACACATGGCCTGGCATGTTCGACGGAATGCTGGCATTTGTTAACTTCGATACTGATACAGAAGCGCTGGTATTGAAGTACCTACAGAAACACTCTTCAGATTTTGCTGAAAATAGCCATTAAGCTTAAAGGAGTATCACAATGACAATTACACGCAGACGCTTTTTAAAAGGCGCAGCCGCTACCAGTGCTGTATCTGTAATTGGTCCGAGTATGCTTATCTCTGCATCTGCTAAAGCCGCAGACGGTAAAGGTACCTGGAAAACATCTGGCTCTCACTGGGGCGCATTCCGCGCTCACGTGGTAGATGGAAAAGTAAACGAGATTAAACCACTTGAGTTGGATAAATACCCGACAGAAATGATCAATGGTATCAAGGGTATTCTATACAGCCCATCTCGTGTTCGTTACCCAATGGTTCGTCTGGACTGGAAGAAAAAGCACAAATACGCAGCAGACACGCGCGGTAACAACCGTTTTGTACGTGTAAGCTGGGACGAAGCTTTAGATCTTTTCTATCAGGAACTAGAGCGAGTTCAAAAAGAGTACGGTCCTTGGGCATTGCACGCAGGTCAGACTGGCTGGCGTCAAACTGGCCAGGTTCACTCTGCTGGTAACCACATGCAGCGCGCTGTTGCGATGCACGGTAACTTCATCAAGAAAGTGGGCGACTACTCTACAGGTGCTGGTCAGCACATTTTGCCTTACGTTCTGGGTTCAACAGAAGTATATGCTCAGGGTACCTCTTGGTCTGAGATCCTTGGTAACAGTAAGAACATCGTTCTTTGGGCAAACGACCCGGTTAAAAACCTTCAGGTTGGTTGGGCTACGGAAACTCACGAATCATACGAATACCTTGATCAGCTAAAAGAAAAAGTTGCTAAAGGTGAAATCAACGTAATTTCTGTTGACCCTGTTAAGAACAAGACTCAGCGCTTCCTGAACAACGATCACATGTACATCAACCCACAAACTGACGTGGCGATGATGCTTGCGGTTGCACACACGCTTTACACCGAAGAGCTATACGATTCAGATTTCGTAGACACATACTGTCTGGGCTTTGAAGAGTTCATCGCTTACGTTAACGGTGAAACCAAAGATAAAGTAGTGAAAACTCCAGAGTGGGCTGCGGAAATCTGTGGTATCAGCGCTGACAAGATCCGTGAATTTGCTCGTATGCTGGTTAACGGTCGTACTCAGCTTCTATTCGGCTGGTGTATCCAACGTCAGGAGCACGGTGAACAACCATACTGGATGGGTGCGGTACTTGCTGCAATGATTGGTCAGGTTGGTCTGCCAGGCGGTGGTGTTTCTTACGCTCACCACTACAGCTCTGTTGGTGTTCCTTCAACTGGTTTTGCTAGCCCGGGTTCATTCCCTCGTAACCCTGATCAGGGTACTAAGCCTAAGTGGGACAACAGCGACTTTAACGGTCACAGCAAGGTTATTCCGGTAGCGCGCTGGGTAGACTGTCTGCTAGAACCAGGCAAAGAGATCAACTACAACGGTAACAAGGTTAACCTACCTGGTTACAAGATGATGGTTATCTCTGGTTGTAACCCATGGCACCACCACCAGGATCGCAACAGAATGAAGACTGCATTTAAGAACCTTCAGACTGTTGTAACTATCGATTTCACATGGACTGCAAGCTGCCGCTTCTCAGACATCGTTCTTCCTGCATGTACTCAGTGGGAGCGTAACGATATCGACGGTTACGGTTCTTACTCGAAGCGCGGCATGATCGCGATGCACAAGCTGGTTGACCCACTATTTGAATCACGCAGTGACTTTGACATCATGACTGACCTGACTAAGCGCTTCGGTCGTGATAAAGAGTACCTCGTGGTATGGACGAGATGGGCTGGGTTAAGCACCTTTACGCAGAATGTGCGAAGAAGAATGCGGGCAAGTTTGACATGCCATCGTTTGACGAGTTCTGGGAACAAGGTTACTTCGATGCAGGTAAAGGCCAACCTTGGGTTCGCCACGCAGCATTCCGTGAAGATCCAGAAACTGATGCACTGGGTACGCCTTCAGGCTTCCTTGAAATCTCTAGCCGTAAGATTGGTAAGTACGGTTACGAGCACTGTCAGGAACACCCAATGTGGTTCGAAAAATCTGAGCGTTCACACGGCGGTCCGGGTTCTAAGAAACACCCATTCTGGATGCAGTCTTGCCACCCTGACAAGCGTCTGCACTCTCAGATGTGTGATTCGGAAGAGTTCCGTGCAACATACGCAGTACAAGGTCGTGAGCCTGTTTACATGAACCCTGCTGACGCGAAAGCGAAGGGCATTAAAGATGGCGACCTGGTTCGTGTATTCAATGACCGTGGTCAGCTACTGGCAGGTGCGGTTCTGGATGCAGGTTACGCGCCGGGTGTAATTCGTATCGAAGAAGGTGCATGGTACGGTCCTCTGAGCGAAAAAGAGGGCGCTATCGATACTTACGGCGATCCAAACACACTGACTCAGGACATCCCTGCATCTGAGCTTTCTCAGGCAACATCTGCAAACACATGTCTTGTAGATTTTGAGAAGTTCACTGGCGAAGTTCCACCAGTGACAGCATTTGGCGGTCCAATGATTGTTGAAGCGTAATAATCGTATTTAGCACAAAGGTTCAAGCCGGTCAGAAGTGACCGGCTTTTTTTGTGCTTTCTCACCTGAAGGTCATGACAAATCTGATTTTTCATGTAAAGTATTCAGCAATTGTGAGTATCCCCAAAAATAACACTTGAGATAGGAAGAAACATGATTCAAGTAGTCGGCCATAAAAACCCGGATAGCGATAGTATTTGTAGTGCACTAGTAGCAACTGAGCTGCTTAAAGCACGTGGTCTGGAAGCAAAAGCAGTTCGTCAGGGCGAGCTTAACCGCGAAACTCAGTACATTCTTGAGCAAGCTGGTGTTGAAGCACCAGAAATGTGCACAGGCGTTGCTGGAGAGAAAATCTGGCTGGTAGACTATTCAGACGTTGCTCAGGCACCGGATGATGTTAAAGAAGCGGAAATTCTGGGTATTGTTGACCACCACCGTCTTGGTGATGTGATGACTGTAAACCCGCTGGAAGCGTGGATCTGGCCTGTTGGCTGTACTTGTACTATTCTTTTCAATCTACTGAAGATGGAAGAAGTGGAAATTACTAAGCCACTTGCAACTCTTATGATGTCTGCAATTCTTTCTGACACGGTAGGTTTTGCTTCTCCAACTTGTACTCAGAAAGATAAAGACGCAGTAGAAGAGCTGGCTAAGTTTGCTGAAGTTGCCGATCTGGATGCGTTTATTAAGAACCTTCTGATTGCTAAGACTGATATCGAAGGTCTATCTGCTGCCGAGCTTGTAGAAAAAGATCTTAAAGCATACCCATTCAACGAGCGTAACGTTGTTGTTGGTCAGGTTGAGCTTGCGACACTGGAGCAGGTTGATGGCATGATTGATGCGCTTGAAGCGGATCTTCAGCGTCGTTGTGATGAAGAAGGTTTAGCATTTGCTGCAGTAATGCTTACTGATATCACTTCAGCAACAACTCGCCTTCTATACAAGGGTGAGTGGGCAGCGAAGCTGGTTAAGCATGAAAAAGATGGCATGCTAATGATGGAAAATACGCTAAGCCGTAAGAAGCAAGGTTGGCCTTGGCTTCAGGGCGAGTTGGCGTAATTCGCTTTCCATAATACGAATAGAAAGGCGAGGGTGTTTACCTTCGCCTTTTGTTTTTTGATAGTTTGTCGTACTAAATGAGTTATGGAATTCCTGCGTAAAAACGCCGCAAGTACATCCCTGTAGGCTCCGGTTTTTCGTCCATGAAAAACAGGTTTTACTCCGGAACACCACAACTCATTTTCAAGCTACCAGGGTAATATAAATTATTGGTTCCAGTTCATTTGTTGGCAAAGTGAATGCGATGGAACAAACATACAAGGGCATGGACGCCCTTGTTTAAGCGTACATGGAAGTCTTGAGCGGTTTGTGGAATCGGGTTTACTTTGCTTACTCCACTGCCAAAGTTGCGAATAAGATAATCAGAGGCTAGTAACATGGCTGATAAACTTCAACAATCCCGCATTGATGAAATCAATAAAATGGATCTGGAGCAACGCTTTAGATACTGCATTAAAGAGATAGTAGCAAATCGTGAAGTCTGGATTCTGAAGGACGAGCATGGCTGTGTAATGCTCAACACAGAAGACGACGATTGTGTGCCAGTCTGGCCCAACGAAGAGTTTGCCAAAGAGTGGGCAACAGGAGATTGGGAAGAGTGCGAACCGGAATCTATCTCTCTCAACAAATGGCACAGCCGCTGGACAGTTGGACTAGAAGACGATGAACTGTCAGTAGCCGTTTTCCCTAATGCAAACGAAGAAGGGGTGATTCTGTTCCCGGATGAGTTTGATTTTGAGCTAAAAAAAGCAAGCGAACAAAACACGCTAAGAAAAATAGAAAGCTGGCTCTCGCCAGCTTTGTTAACACTTCCTATGATTTGGCGCTGTGTGGAAATGACTTTCCACAAGACGTTGAGTGATATTGTGTTTCGGGCAGGTCAGAACCTGGTCAGTTTCACCGTACTCAACCACTTCTCCTTCATGCATCACCATTACCTTGTCCGTAATATGTTTGATAATGCCTAGATGCTGCGAAACATAAACAAAGGATACTCCCATCTCTTCCTGAAGCTCCAGAAATAGGTTAATAATCTGAGAGCGCATGGCCATATCCAGACCGTTGAGCGCTTCGTCCGCCACAATAATAGATGGTTGTAGCACCAGTGCTCTAGCAAGACAGACACGCTGTTTTTGTCCTGCTGCCAACATTTGCGGGTAGAAGTACGCGTGTTCCGGAAGTAAACCTACTCTGGTAAGCGTTTCTTTCACACGAGCCATTCTCGCTTCAGGAGGCATATTAGTATTTCGCTTAAGTGGCCCCTCCAGGATTCGACCAATCTGAATTCGTGGATTGAGCGAAGTGTTTGGATCGCGGAATATCATGCGGATGAGTTTACAACGGGTGGAATAATCTTTGTGCTCCAGCCTTTCACCATTCACTCGAATCTCACCACTGGTCGGTTCAACAACACCAGCCAACATTTTAGCGATGGTGGATTTACCGGAGCCGTTTTGTCCGATAAAACCGATAGTTTGTCCAGCTTCCAGTGAAAAGCTTACCGGTTTGACGGCTTCTTTAATTTCCTTTCTGAAAAAAGAACGGTTGATAAAAACCTTGGAGAGATCTTCAACTTCTAATAATGCACTCATTGATGCTTCTCCGTATTCAGAGGGAAATGACAAGCAAATTTATGTCCTTTGATCTTCTTACTATAAGGATATTCTACACATTGGCGTTGTGCATATGGGCAACGAGGCCCAAGTCGGCAGCCTATAGGCAAGTGCTGAAGAGGGGGTATGGAGCCGGGCAACGACTGCAACTTCTGTTTGTGAGGTATCCAGTCACCAAAGTCCGGCATCGCTTTTAGCAGTGCGATGGTGTAAGGATGTTTTGGTGAATTCAGGATTTGCTCCGTAGAGGCGGATTCAACCGATTGTCCACAATACATTACGGTAATACGTTTTGCCCACTGGGTAATGGTCGTTAAGTCGTGACCGATCAGAAGAATCGTGGTGTTGTTCACCTGATTCATCCTGCTCAACAACCTGAGTATCTGAGACTGGGTAATCGGATCCAGATCGTTAGTCGGTTCATCTGCGATAAGAATTTTTGGCTTGGCTGCAATCGCCATCGCAATCATCACCTTTTGACACTCACCATCAGTGAGTTCGTAAGGGTAGGATTTCATGATTCTTTTGTGGTCTTTGATACCGACTTTATGAAGCAGGGCAATGGCCTGTTTACGACGCCATTTTAAACGCTCCCACCAACGTCCTTCGAAAGACTTGGATGGGATGGATTCGGCAAGCTGGCTTCCTACGGCCTCGGATGGGTCAAGACAGGTTTGCGGCTCCTGAAAGATCATCGCAATATCTTTAGCGATCACTTGTCGGCGCTCTTTAGGGCTGAGCTGAAGAAGATCCACATCACCGAGACGCATTCGGTCTGCGGTTATACGCCAATTATCCTTACAGATACCAACAATGGCTTTAGCTACCAGGCTTTTTCCAGAGCCTGATTCACCTACTAAACCACGAATATCACCTTCCTGAATAGTCAGGCTCATTCGGTCTACCGCTTTTACCAGTCCGTGGGGAGTTTCTATCTCAATAGTCAGGTGACGGAAATCTAATAACGGCATATTCTACTCCCGCATTCAGGGCCTGGCGTACACCATCACCGACAAGGTTTACGGTGACAACAGTAAACATAATAACTAAACCAGGCAAGGTAACAGTCCACGGTGCCAGGTAAATTAATTCAACAGAATCCCCGAGTATGGCTCCCCACTCGGTGCTTGGTGCTTGTGCTCCAAGGCCGAGGAATCCAAGTGCTGTGATGTCCAAAATTGCAATAGTCAGTGCCATAGTCAGTTCCGCTGCGATAACAGGCAGAATATTTGGGAATATTGAGTTCCACAAAAGATAGAAGTTGTTAGCACCATCGAGTCTGGCTGCCATGATATAATCTTTATCTACTTCTGCATGAACGGCAGTGTAGAGTGTTCGGATAAACCTTGGTATTAACGCGAGGCAAATCGCGAGCAAAATATTGAACTCACCAAATCCAAGAAAGGCGACAAAGATAATTGCCAGAAGCAAGGACGGGATTGACATTACGGTATCAAAAAGGTGATTCAGAGTACTGGATAAAAGGCCTTTAGTCATTCCTGCCAAAATACCAATCGCGCACCCTGCCAGGGCTGCGACGAAAGTGATAATCACAGCGGCACCAAAGGTTAACCGGGAGCCCTCGATTATTCTGGATAGAATATCCCTGCCCAGATCATCGGTGCCAAGAAAGTATTCAACAGTACCCTCTGAATTCCAGGATGGCGGCACTAATAAGTTACCCGTTTGCAACTGGGGATCGTGCGGAGTTATCCAGGGGGATACCAATGTGACGAGAATGATTCCAAGCAAGCACCATAACCCGAACATCGCAAGGCTATTATTGCGATAACTACGCCAGAAGCGCTCGAACTGAGTAGGTACATGCTCTTCCTGATAAATACTATCTGTTAGCATACCACTCTTTCCTTACTAACGGGTTGGCCATTGTTCCGACAAGGTCAGACAGAATATTGGCAGTTAGAACAACAGATGCGACAACAATGACACCAGCCTGAATAGACGCATAATCCTGATTGGCGAGTGCATCTATCAACCAGCGACCAATACCGGGCCAGTTAAAAATCGATTCAGTAATGATGGCGAAGGTAAACATACTAGACAGCTGAACCCCAAATTTAGGGACGATAGGAGGAAGCGCGTTTCTTAGCACATGCTCCATGATGATTTCGTACTTAGACAGACCTTTGATTCTGGCAACACGAATATAGTTCGCTGCCATAACTTCAGTCACCGAGGCGCGCATTAAGCGAATAACCTGAGTTGTCGGCCCAAGTGCTAATACAAGGCAGGGAAGAATTAGGTGTTCTAGGACACTCTCCAGAGCTAGTGCTTTATGCGGCTTATTGGAAAGCATGGCATCAATAATGGCAAATCCGGTAACGTGGTCTATCTCATAGAGCAGGTTGTAGCGTCCTGATACCGGCAAGATCTCAAGATTCAATGAGAAAAACATTATCATTAGCAGCGCAACCCAAAATATAGGCGCAGAATAGCCAGACATTGAAACAAAAGAGATAATATTGTCGACCATTTTCCCCTGTCGCATACCCGCAAGGGTACCTAAAGGGATACCTATCAGAAGAGCAAAGGTAAAAGCAAAAAAGCAGAGCTCTAAAGTAGCAGGAAAGACAGCAACTAACTCTTCTATAATTGGCGTTCCATGTTTGGTCATTCCGAAGTTAAGCTGAACAATTTGCTCTACATACTGTGTCCAACCGTTAAAAAAGCTTATAGAGGCAAACGGAGAACTCGGGTCGAGGCGCAAAATACTAAAACCGACCATTGTAAGAATGATCAGAGTAATAACAAAAAGGTTCAGGCGTCGAATCGTATATCGGAACATTGTCGTTATTGCCTCTCTACCTTATAAAATGCCTGAGAACTGAATGGGCTAATGTCAAAGCCAGTCAGTGATTTATGATGAGCCTGAAACTGAACACCGTGTGCCAGAGGAATAACAGGCACAGCTTCAGTCATAATTGCCTGCGCTTCACGATAAAGGTTGAGTCTGTGTCGTGAATGATTAGTTTCTCTTGCCAGATCCAGAAGAAAGTCAAAATCAGGGTTGCACCACATTGAAACATTTAACCCTGCCCGTTCCGCATTACAAGAAAGCAACGGTCTGAGGAAATTGTCAGGATCGCCGGTACTTGCAATCCAACCTGTGAGTATCAGGTCAATATTAGTGATCTTTGTTAGTTCGGTTCTGTCGAAGCGGTCGCTTGTCAAAAGCTCCAGTTTTACTCCAATATCAGCGAAAGCGGCCTGGATCAACTCAGCGGTTTTTCGTGGACTAGGATTATAGGGTTGAGGCTCCAGTGGTACCCACATGGATAATTCTAAACCAGTTTGGTAACCCGCTTCATTTAACAACGCGAGCGCATAGTTGCGGTCATATCTGACACGAGTATCTTTTGTGTAAGCCCAGGAAGATGGCGGGAGCAGCGTATAAGCTTGTGACCCTGTACCGTAGTAAACAGAATCTAATATGTTTTTACGATTGATAGAAAGACTAAGTGCTTTTCGCACGCGAGCATCATTTAGAGCGGGGTGCTCAGTATTAATTGCCACAAACGCAACATTCATCGCTTCTTTTGCTTCAAGGACGAGATCATCATGGTCTCGTATGATTGGAATTTGACTAGAAAGAGGAGCGGTTAGAACATCGCACTCTTGTCTTAACAGCTTAGCTAGTGGGCCAGTTCCTCTTGCAGAAATATCAAACACAATCTGCTTCATTTTTGGTGTTCCACGCCAATGATTATCGTGGCGTTTTAGCCTTACTAAGTCTCCGACCTTATATTCAGAAAGATAAAATGGGCCTGTACCAACAGGTTCCACATCTATCTTACTTAATTGGTGCTGCTGTTCCAGTTGACGGGCATACTCCAAAGAATGAATAACAGCAAAGGATGTCGCAATGTTTGGCAAGAAAGTGTTGTCGGAACGATTGAGAGTAAACTTAACGGTGTGATCATCTAGTGCTGTCACTGATTTTATTAAATCAGCAAATCCGATACTGCTAAACCACGGGTAGCCAGTAGGACTAACATCATGAAAAACGTTAGCTTTATCGATGACTCGGCTAAAACTAAAGACGACATCATCTGCATTCATTGCACGGCTAGGGGTAAACCAATCTGTAGACTGGAATTGAACGCCATCTCTTAGCTTAAATGTAAACTCGGTCGCATCTTCGTTACTTTCCCAGCTTTCAGCAAGGTTTGCTTCTGGTTTGTGAGTCTTAGGATTGAGCCTTAATAATGAATCGAAAATTTGCTGGCTCAATACTTCGGATGTAATGCCGCTATCTACTAGCTGAGGATTGAACGACGTTGGTGCCGTTTGGCCACAAAAAACAAAGCCATCTTGACGGACTTCATCGTTGTCAAATTCTCTGTTGCACCCAACTAGGGCGCTGAAGCTACAGATATAGCAGATAACTTTAGCAATTGCTTTCATAGAAAGAGTTGTCTTGATTAGCTTTATCGCTTAAACGCGATATTTTTTTGATCCGCATAATTTACCATTTTTATCTTTATAGACCAAACATATATACTCAAGTCGTTGCAAGATGCATTTTCAGCGATAATTAGTAACCATGTATAATAATAGCTTGTCTTACTCGTTACTGTTTTCAGCCGATGGACCAACGAGGTTGTATTTTCTCAACATTCCCCTTAGCTGGTGGTAGCTTAATCCCAGTAACTCTGCGGCAACTTTTTGGTTGTGCTTTGCTTTTTCCAGTACGGCGTTAAGTAGCTCTATGTCTAGATTCTCTTGCCATTGTTTGTAATTGAGAGGGAAGTCAAATTCGTTGACTGATAACTCTGCTGAATCGTGCTCCAGAGTATTTTGGGTGTGAGCGTCTGTCGACGGTTGCCACTGAGACACAAAAGGATTTAAAACCAGTTCCTGGATTGGAAGCTCTGAGTTGCCATTCTGATAAACAGCTCTTTCAATCACATTTTTCAGCTCCCTGACGTTTCCGGGCCATTGATAGTCCATTAATTGAGAGTATGCATTGTCATTAAAACCTGTAAACAGAGGCAGTTTTAACTCGCGGCACATTTTTATGGCGTAATGTTCGGCAAGTAACGGTATATCTTCTTTGCGCGCCCTTAACGGTGGGATATGTATAACGTCAAAGGCTAACCTATCTAACAGATCCGGGCGAAACTTCTCTTGCGAAACTTGCTTTTGGATGTCTGCATTAGTTGCACATATTAGCCTTACATTAGACTGTAAAGTGCGGTTGCCACCGACGCGTTCATACTCACCATATTCAATGACTCTTAATAGCTTTTCCTGTACTGAAAGAGGCGCAGTAGCCAGCTCGTCGAGAAATAGTGTACCGTTCTCGGCTCTTTCGAATCGTCCCTGATGTTTACCCTTAGAGCCGGTAAAAGAGCCCGATTCATGGCCAAACAACTCAGAATCAATTAATCCTTCGCTCAATGCGGAGCAGTTCAGAGAGACAAGGGGCTGGTCCCAGCGTTTTGATAGGTAGTGAAGCCTTTGCGCGATAAGCTCTTTGCCCGTTCCTCGCTCCCCTAAAATCAAGACAGGTCTTTCAATAGGCGCGAGTTTAGATACCTTGTCCAAAACAGCTAAGAAAGGGGCTGATTCTCCAATTAACGGTTGTTCTTTCATGAGCGACCTTTGATGTGGTTAAATTTACCAACTGTTGGTTATATTTATCGTAGCATGTTTGGCTAAAAGTACACGGCTTTTGTAACTTCATGAAAAGTAAATAATTAAAAGTTGGCACATAACTTGGAATAAAGGTGTAGATGAAATGTAAAAGTCGCTCCATCAACCCGAGCGCTATGTATAAAGTTAAGTGATCAACTAAGGAGCCAAATTATGGGCATTTTCTCTCGTTTCGCTGACATCGTAAATTCAAATATTAGTGCGCTACTAGATAAGGCTGAAGATCCGGAAAAAATGATTCGTCTGATCCTTCAGGAGATGGAAGATACATTGGTTGAGGTTAGAACCAACTCAGCAAAGGCAATGGCGGATAAAAAAGAGCTGGCTCGCAGAGTTGATGCGATGGAAGTACAAATTCTTGAATGGCAGCAAAAAGCGACCTTAGCGTTAACTAAAGAGCGTGAAGACTTGGCTCGTGCTGCTTTGATTGAAAAACAAAAGCTTCAGGATATTGTAAAAGGTCTGCATACTGAGCAGACGCTGGTGGAAGAGACTATCGATAAACTGACCGGTGAAATTACTAAGTTAGAAGCTAAAATCAATGAAACCCGTGCCAAACAACAGGCGTTGGTGATCAGAAGAGAGGCGGCGGGTAGTCGCCGTGATGTGCAAAAAACACTTCATACAAGCAGAACGGACGAAGCAATGTCTAAGTTCGAACAGTATGAGAGACGAATCGATGAGTTAGAAGCAGAAGCAGACAGTTACGCTCTATCAGGCCAGGGTAAGTCACTTGACCAAGAATTTGCAGAATTGCAGGCTCAGGACGAAATTGAGCAGGAACTTGCGAAGCTTAAAGAACAGATGAACAAAGATAAATAATAGGAGTGAATTATGACAACAGCCCTTATTACGGGTCCATTGGTTGTATTTCTTATATTCGTGGCACCATTGTGGTTGTTTCTTCACTACCGAAGCAAGAGAACGTCAGCTAGCGGACTATCACAGGAAGATTATGAGAAGTTGGAAGCGCTAACCGTTAAAGCTGAATCTTTGCAAAAACGAGTGAACTCTCTGGAACGTATTTTGGATTCGGAGACGCCTAACTGGAGGCAACACTATGAATAACAGGCAGCTATATCGGGACCCGGTAAACGGCAAACTAATGGGTGTATGCGCTGGTATTGCTAATTATTTGGGAGCTGAAATCTGGCTTATTCGTATATTAGTTGTCTCGGCTGCGCTTCTTGGAGGTAGTTTTCTGGTGGTGTTGGCTTATGTTGCTTTTACGCTGATGCTAGAGAAGCAACCTTATGAATATCAAGAGACGGTGAAGTCACAAAGAGATCATAAGCTAAAAAGTAAGGCATGGCAGGCTGGACAACCAGCGTCTAAATTACTCGAGAATATCGAAACAGAGCTATCTCAGGTAGATAGTAAAGTCAGAAAGCTAGAAGCCTACGTTACATCTGATGCTTATAAGGTAAACCGAGAGTTTAGTAAGCTTTAACTGCTCGAGTAGATAAATAAAAGCTGGCAGCATATTACTGCCAGCTTTTTCTATTGGAGGCCAACGACCTTCCACTAGCCGCACGCCAGCAAAGGTAGGAAGCTAGCTGCATTAATTGCTTAAAGCCGCATTGTATCTTGCAAAACCTTGTTCCAAATCTGCAATCAGATCATCCACATTTTCTAGTCCGATATGTACTCGGATCAGCGTACCTGTAAAATTAGGGTTGGCTATTGTGCGCAGGCTGTTAAAAGAGCTGGGCTCGTTAGCCAGAATCAGGCTTTCAAAACCACCCCAGGAATAACCCATACTAAAGTGTTTCATACCATCAAGAAGCTCAGTTGTCGCTTTTGAGTCGCTGGTTTTCAATACAAATGAGAATAGGCCATTTCCACCCGTAAAGTCTCTTTTGTAGAACTCATGACCAGGGCATGTTTCTAGTGCGGGGTGCCTTACGTGATCCACTTCCGGTCTTTGCGCTAACCAGTTCGCTACTTTCAGGCTATTTTCTTCATGTTGGCGAAGTCTTACGTCCAACGTTCGGATTCCTCGTAGTCCAAGATAAGCGTCATCCGGAGAAACGCACTGGCCCATAAGGTAACTCTGTTCGCGTAACTGATCCCAATACCTTTCAAGCGTGACGGCGGTTCCAAGCATCACATCAGAATGTCCAACAATATACTTGGTGGCAGCCTGGATTGAGATATCAACGCCGTGCTCAAATGGGGAGAAATTCACACCTGCCGCCCAGGTGTTGTCTAGCATTACAACGATATCAGACTCGTGCGCAATCTTTGCCAGCGTGGGAACATCCTGAACTTCCATGGTGATAGAGCCGGGAGATTCTAGGAAAAGTACCGTGGTGTTTGGCTTGATCAGATCGCGAATCCCTTCACCAATAAGTGGATCGTAGTATGTGGTCTCGACACCCATCTTCTTTAGTATGACTTCACAGAAGTCTCTGGTTGGTTCGTAACAGGTATCCACCATCAGGATGTGATCTCCTGTTTTCACAAAGGACAGAATGGCGTTGGAAATAGCGGCAGTACCACACGGATAGAGTGCACAGCCAACACCGCCTTCAATTTCGTTCATTGCCTCTTGAAATGCGAAGTGGGTGTTTGTTCCTCTTCTACCATAGAATAGGGCTTTATTGGTTCTGTTTTTTGCAGCTTCGTTCTTTTCAGCAACGGTTTCAAATACAACTGTAGAAGCTCTTTGTACTGGTGGATTTACCACACCATTGGTCCATTTTTTATCCCGACCGGCGGTGACAAACTTGGTTTCTTTTTTATCGGTCATTTTTATCCCTGAATTACCGTTGAATATACCGAGATAAAAACACGAAGGGAGATGTTACGCAAGAGCGTAACGGCATTATATATAACGTGAATAAAGTATAAGGGAGTTATAGAAGAGGGCTAAATAGATAAAACGCTCTTTCAAAGAAGCGGTAATACATCTTTCTTCCGCTCCACTGTTCGCGAGTAATTTGAGTGGAGGAAGCAATATAATCCAACTGCAATTTATGTACGTTTTTAGTGAATTCCTGGCTATCGACGGCAAGTGTAAGCTCAAAGTTGAGCCATAAACTCCGCATATCCAGGTTTACTGTGCCAATCAGGCAGTACTTCTCATCCACTACAACGGATTTTGTATGGAGCAGGCCACCTTCAAACTCGAATATACGTATACCAGCTTCCAGCAACTCGTCGTAAAACGCTCGTGATGCCCACTGCACCATTAAAGAGTCATTTTTCTTTGGGATAATAATGTCTACCTGGACACCGCGTTGTGCGGTCATTTTAAGTTCTTCTAACAGTTCATCACTCGGAACAAAGTAAGGTGTAGTAATTTTTAGAGAGTGTGTAGCCTGGTTAATGGCCAATGTCAGAACCTGTTGAATAAGGTGTTCAGGCATTCCTGGGCCTGAAGGTACAACTTGAATAGGCAGTGGTGACTCAGCGGGCGCTATCATACATTCAGGCTGAGTGGGTAGGATTCGTTCTCCGGTCTCAACTTCCCAATCCCATGCGTGGATCGCGGAAAGGATATTAACGGTAGGGCCGCTGATTCGAATCATTACGTCTATCCATTGCCCAACACCCGCATCCTGTTTAAAAAACGAAGGGTCAACGAGGTTCATCGAACCTGTATAGGCTATCTCATCATCAATAACCACGATTTTTCTATGTTGTCGCAAGTCTAGTCTGCGTAGAAATACACGCCAGGGACTTACACCAAGAGCCTGCTTAACAACGACACCAGATGATTCGAACATCTCTACCCAGTGGCTTCTGAAGAAGCGGTGACTACCTGCAGAGTCAAGCAATAACTGTACTTTTACTCCGCGTTTTGCTGCTCTGACAAGGGCTGAACCAACAGCATCTGCCAGGCCACCTGTGTGCCAGATATAGAACACCATGCGTATGTGAGATTTTGCATTTTCAATATCATAGACCAGATCCCTCAGTATATGTTGAGGGGAATCTTTCAATGAGAGTTCGTTGCCACAGAGGGCAGGGATCCCCATTCGGTTAGTGCAAAGGTCATCGATTTTTTTATCTGAGGAGTCATTAGTTGAGGTAAATGAGCATTGCAATCCTTTAACCGGGAGAACCACTCATCGTAGGGGGCATACATGGTTTTGGCTCGCTCTGCTCTTTTTCGGCCAAGGTTCAGCTCACCAAAAAGGAAATAACAGATCACACCAAAGATAGGGATGATATAGATGATCATCAACCAGGCGAGTGAAACACTCACCGCTCTTCTTTTTAGTACTACACGAATTGTGACGCCCGCTACCAGCACCCAGTAGCCGATCAAACTGACGATTGTTAGTACTTGATAAAACTTTTCCATTATTCCCTGAATTCAAGGCCTTGCGATACTTTGATAATAATATGATTTGAGAAAATTGTCCGTTGTTATTTCTAGTCAATATCAAAAATATGGAATGAATAATCAGAAGTGTTTGGTGTCCATTATTGCGTTGGAGATGGTATTAAAATTCGGAATTGTTGAGTAAATAGTCAAAAGACGAATCTGTTTGTAAAGTCTACGTATGCAGTTCGAAAACGCTACATTGATCAAAAAAAAGAATTAAAGCAGGATAATACAAGATTTGGGGGGAATTTAGACTTTTGGGGCTTCCAATTTTACTGACAAACTGGTTTACTTGCCAGCTTTCGGATGTCACGCGTTTTTTAGCGACTGTAAGATATAATTTAAGTACTGTATAAAAAATCTTACACACACAATTTTTGACGTCCTTTGCATTAACACAACATTTTTCTGGAGAGGTCGTGGATACTAATACTACAACCACAAAAACCCGTGATACATGGGGCTCGAAACTAGGTTTCGTTTTAGCTGCTGCTGGTTCTGCGGTAGGTCTGGGCAATATATGGAAGTTTCCATACACAGCAGGTGAAGGCGGAGGCGGTGCTTTCGTATTAATTTACCTTCTGTTTGTTGTCTTTATTGGATTCAGTGTAATGCTGACAGAGTTTGCAATTGGTCGAAAAACAGGTCTTTCGGCAGTTGGCTCATTCAAATCAACCGATCGTCGCTGGTCGTTCGTTGGTGTGATGGGTGTACTGAGTGGCTTGCTGATCATGGGCTTCTACCCAGTTGTTGGTGGCTGGGCGCTGGCTTATGTTCAAAAAGTAGCAACAGGGTTGCTGAGTACCCCTGAAAGCATTGGTGATAGCTTTGGTGCTTTCATCTCTAATCCTATCCAGCCTCTGATCTGGATGGGTATCTATATGGTATTGAACATTCTGGTTGTTGCTAAAGGTATCTCTGGTGGTATAGAGAAGGCTGGTAAGATCCTGATGCCACTTCTTTTCGCTATCCTAATTACAGTTGCAATCAAAGGATTGACTCTACCTGGTGCGTCTGCAGGTTTGGAGTTCCTGTTTAAACCTGATTTTTCTAAGGTAGACAGTAGTGTTGTTCTTTCCGCTCTTGGTCAGGCATTCTTCTCACTAAGTCTTGGTATGGGCTGTATGATTACATACGGTAGTTACCTGAAGAAGAAAGAAAATCTGGTTCAGACAACCGCTATGGTTACTGCAATGGATACCGGCGTGGCAATTCTGGCTGGTGTTGCAATGTTCCCGGCAATGTTTGCATTTGGTATGGCGCCATCTGCTGGCCCTGGACTTGTGTTCGTTGTTGTTCCGCAACTGTTTGCGGAAATGGGCGGCATGATCGGTCTGCTGCTTGCACTACTGTTCTTTATCGGCTTAAGTGTTGCTGCGCTAACATCTTCGGTTTCCCTGTTAGAAGTTGTTGTGTCTTACCTAATTGATGAGAAAGGTATGAGACGACCAGCAGCGGTAATTCTGGCAAGTATTGTCATGGCTACTCTATGTATCTTCTCTTCACTTTCACTAGGTGGTGTTGGGCCAACGCTGTTTGATACTGGTGCATTTGATATCTTTGATCTGCTAACAGATAAAATCTTCCTGGCAGTTGGCGGTATGCTTATCTGTATTTTTGCGGGCTGGCGTCTGAATCGTGAAGACCTAAAGAAAGAACTTACCAATGATGGTGAAATATCTTTCCCACTATTTGGTCTATGGTACGGTCTTGTTAAATACGTGATTCCATTCGCGGTTGCTATTGTAGCGTTCTCAGGTATCAAAGCCGGGTTCGACAGTGGCAAAGGTGAAATTATGTTGATGGGTATCGCTATAATCGCCTTTGCTGGATTGCTATCGAAAAAACTATAGTTGATAGAGTAATTCTACTCACTCCAAGCGGGAGCCACACAGTTGGCTCCCGTTTTTATTTGTGTCTGTTTTTCCCTTGGCTATCCCAAACGTTCGTGTGACTAAATGGTCAGGTAATACCAGTAATTGCGAGACAGATATTAGTAATTCAAAAAACAGTCATCGAACGTTGTGCGACAATGGTTTTTTCTTTTCATGTGTACCATGCTTAAGAACGTAGTGTCACTTTGTATAACGAATGTATTAGTAAAGCAGAATCTATGCTCGAGCATATAGCCGTTGAAGTACTATGGTTATAATTAATTAGGGAAGGGAGAATAGCGATGAAACTGACTGTTAGACAGAAGCTAACATTTTCATTTGGCGCTATTATTGCGTTAATGATCATCACCGGAGTAGTGATTTGGAGTCAGCTGAATACAGCACATAAGATAGAAAATGAAGTACGAAATGACGATGTCCCGGGTGTAAAACTATATTTGATACTTATCGATGAGGCTGGGGATGTATACAAAAATACGCTTGAAGTCCTATCAGGAAAGCCAAACGCCTCTTCTGATTTTAGCGATAATAAAGCAGAATTTTTTGATGCCTTGAGCCAGCTTGAACCATTAGAAAGCACAAAAGAGACAGACAGGGCGAACATGAGGCTTATTCGCCAATATATGAATGATTTTGTGTCTGGTGTGGAATCGACCATTATTCCCGGTTTCAAAGGTATCGAAAACGTTGAGAACCAGAAAAAACTCTTTGCGTACCTTGATAAACTCATGACAGAAACCTTGGTTCCCCTAGAAGACCTATTAGACAAACTTTCGGCGGAAGAGAACTCTGACGCTACTATAGCGCTACAAACACTAGCGGACTCGTTTACTACAATGGAGCGGGTGATGATCGCTGTTACGGTGATCGCGACCTTAATTGCAGTCGTGATTGGTTACTTGTTGTCAAACTCAATTACAGGCCGTGTTGCTACTCTTAGAGATATGTTTGTGAAAATTTCTGAAGGGGATTTGACCTCTCAGGAACTAAAAGACAATAGCGGTGATGAACTCAGTGAGTTAGCGCAAGCGGTTAATCGTATGCAGCACTCCTTGAGAGATCTTATCGAATCTATTTCCCAGGTAGGTCAGGAAGTGAAACTGGTTTCTTCTGATCTATCAGAAGTAAGCAGCGAAGTCGTCGCTGGCGCTAATGAACAGGCAAATAAAGCTAACCTTATCGCTACTGCATCGGAAGAGCTGACACTGACGATTGCAGAGGTGGCACAACAGAGTAATTCTGCATCGGACATGTCGGTTGAATCCGGAGAAGCGGCGCAGAATGGTCAACATGTCATGAACGAGATGGTTTCCAGCATCGAACAGGTTTCCTCTCATATGCAGTCTATGTCTCAGCAAATGGGTGAGCTTGGTAAACATGGTGAAGAGATCGGCAGTGTTATCAAGGTAATCGAAGATATAGCTGAGCAAACAAACCTATTGGCATTGAATGCGGCAATTGAGGCTGCTCGTGCTGGTGAATATGGCCGTGGTTTTGCGGTGGTTGCGGATGAAGTAAGGGCGCTTGCTGAAAGAACCACTAATGCAACTAAGGAAGTGGCGGTTATCATTTCTGCTATTCAGACAGGTACCCACGAAGCGGTACAGGCGACCGATGAAAGTAGCCAGCTAGTCGCGCTTGGGGTATCCCATAGCGATAGTGCTAACGGAGCTCTAGAGCAAATCGTATCGAGTGCTAATCATGTTAAAGATATGATCCACACTATTGCTACTGCTACCGAAGAGCAAACCGCGGTGACAAAAGAAATTGCATCAGATATCACCGTGATTAACGATATATCCGATCAGTCTCTGCAATTAATCTCCCGAAGTTCTCAAAGTGTACAGTCTCTTGAACAGAAGGTGACAGAACTCGAGAGTTTATTAAGCCGCTTTAGAATAAGTTAACCTGTTATCTTCCAAAAGAACGTATATACTTGGCGCCTGAACAGGAGCCAAGTATGTTCGACATTATTTACTCACATCCCGATTTTATCATTATCAATAAGCACCCAAACATCAGTGTGCATAAGGATGATGGTGAAACCATGCTAATTGAAGAGGTTGCGAAGGCAACGAATGATGAAAAACTTTATCTGGTTCATCGATTGGATAAAATGACATCAGGGTTGCTAATACTCGCACGCTCTCATCAGGCAGCCAGTTCCCTTTCTCAACTTTTTGCAGAGCGCAAGATAGAAAAATTTTATCTGGCAATCGGAAGCAAAAAACCGAAAAAGAAACAGGGCTTGATTTCAGGAGATATGGAGAAATCCAGACGCTCTGCATGGAAACTGGCTAACACAAAAAACAACCCTGCTACCACTCAGTTTTTTTCTCAAGCTGGTTCACCAGGTGAACGCCTTTTCTTGTGTAAGCCACGAACTGGTAAAACACACCAGATTCGTGTCGCTTTGAAATCAATAGGCTCACCTATATGTGGTGATCCAATTTACAATCCATCGGATAAAGCTGATAGAGGTTATTTACACGCTTACGCGTTGAGGTTCTGTTACCTCGAAGAACCGTTTTCAATAGTCTGTAATCCGGCTGACTACTCTGTATTCGGTGAAAAGTGGTCCAATGAAAATGTAAAGTCCGCAATGTCGAACTGGCAAAGCCCGTGGACACTCGACTGGCCCTCTATCTAACAATAAATAACTGAACAACGAATATGATACATACCGAACTTCCCACCTTTTTTTCACATATTGAATCAGAGTTAAATTTGGTTCCGGATGAAGTCCGCCGGCTATTTCACGGCAGGGGACAACGATGGCAAGGGTTGGAACAACTAACTTGTGATTGGTTGCAGGGACAGTTAGTTGTAAGTCTTTTTAAAGAAGTTGACGATGCTTTTCTTTCAGCTTTGAAAGCCGGTCTTCTGGTGATGAGTGAAAGTGACGTTTGGAACAGCCGTAAAGGTCGGTCAATTTTACTACAGTACCGATATCAGAATGGTGCTCCGGCCGAGCTAATCTATGGTGAATTAGACAACATGCCAGTGGTTATTGAATCAGGGCTTAAGTATCAACTGGATTTGGGTAAGAACCAAAATTCGGGTCTTTTTCTGGATATGCGCTTTGGCAGGAACTGGGTTCAGCAAAACGCCTCTGGTAAAAAAGTACTTAATCTATTTGCCTATACCTGTGGTTTTTCTGTAGCCGCGATCGAAGGTGGGGCAGAGCAGGTTGTGAACGTCGATATGGCGCGATCGTCATTGAGCAAAGGGCGTGATAATCATCGTTTAAATCAACATGACCTCTCCAAAGTGAGTTTCCTCGGTCATGATATTTTTAAATCCTGGGGTAAGATCAAAAAGCCAGGGCCATACGACATTATCGTCATTGATCCACCGTCGTTTCAAAAAGGTAGCTTTGCACTAACCAAAGATTATAAGAAGATCTTAAGGCGATTGCCGGAGCTGCTATCTGAAAGCGGTTTGGTTCTGGCTTGCGTGAACTCTCCGTCCGTATCATCAACATTCCTGATAGAGTCGATGAAAGAGGAAGCTCCTGAGTTTACTTTTTCTCACCGCCTTGATAATCCGCCAGAGTTTGAGGATGTAGACAAAGAAGCCAGCTTAAAGGCTCTGGTCTTTAGTCGTTAGTAGTGAAAACCAATAAAAATAACTAAGAGAAAACAAAATAATGAACAATGTAGTCAACAGATTCTTAAAATACGTAACGTTTGATACCCAGTCTGATGCCGAAAACAGTGCATGCCCGAGCTCTCAGGGGCAGCTTGTTCTGGCTCAGGAGTTAGAAGCTGAAATGAAAGCACTGGGGTTGTCGGATGTGAATTTGGATCAGAATGGTTATCTCACAGCAAAACTACCGTCGAATATCAACGAGCAAGTTCCTGCAATTGGCTTTGTTGCCCATATGGACACTGCTCCAGATGAATCAGGAAAGAACGTAAAACCTCAATTGATTGAAAACTATCAAGGGCAAGATATCGCCCTTGGTACTAGTGGTGAGGTGCTTTCAACATCACAATATCCGGATATGAAAAAGCTTATCGGACACGATCTTATCACCACTGATGGAACAACATTGCTAGGTGCGGATAACAAAGCGGGTATAGCGGAAATCCTGACTGCTATTGAATATCTAATAGAAAATCCAGAAATTCCGCATGGTGATATCTGTATTGGCTTTACTCCAGATGAAGAGATTGGTCGTGGTGCCGACCTTTTTGATGTAGAGAAATTTGGTGCAGAGTGGGCTTACACCATCGATGGTGGGCCAGTAGGTGAGCTTGAGTATGAAAACTTTAATGCCAGTAGCGCAAAAGTAACCTGTCGAGGTGTTAGCGTTCATCCTGGTACAGCCAAGAATAAGCTAGTTAACTCGATGAACATCGCGGCTCAGTTTCAGCTATCTATGCCAGCGGAGGAAACTCCGGAGTGCACCGAAGGTTATGAAGGCTTTTATCATCTGACCTCAATCAAGTCAGGTATTGCGGCAACTGAGCTTCACTATATTATCCGTGATTTTGAGAGTGATGGATTAGCCAATCGTAAATCCTTTATGGAAAACAAAGTTGCTGAGTTAAACCATCAGCTCAAGAAAGGCAGTGTGGAGATTGAGATCAGCGATAGCTACTCAAATATGAAAGAGATGGTGACGCCACACCCACACATTATCGAACTGGCTAAGCAATCGATGCTTGATTGTGATGTTATTGCAGACATTAAACCGATTCGTGGCGGGACAGATGGTGCAAGGCTATCGTTTATGGGGCTGCCATGTCCGAACATTTTTACCGGCGGTTATAACTTCCATGGTATTCATGAGTTCATTACCGTTCAGGGAATGAACAAAGCCGTAGAGGTGATTGTAAAATTGGCTGAGAACACGGCAAATCAATTGCGTAAGTAATACAAGCTTCATTTACTCTATCTCTAAAGCAGAATGAGATCATTTCTGCTTTAGAGGTATCCTTTAAGCTTCTCTCAATAATTACCTATTCTGACACTTTAGCGCTTCGGAGCTCATAGTCCCGGATAGTGTGGAAACCTGCCCAAATACGATTTAGAGTCGTAATCCAGCACAGTGTGCCGAAGAAGTAAGCGATGTGACTAAAATACTCAGGAAATAGACAAAACAGAATAAAACACCCGATGGTTTCAGTGCCTTCGGTTAATCCACTCATATAGTAAAGAGATTTATTTTTGTAGACCGGGTTTTCGATCTGGCTTTTACCAGCCATTACGGCAAAAGCTAAAAAGCTGGAGCCGGTTCCTATAAAAGAAAATATAAGGAAAGCACCCGCAACGGCATTGCTTTCTGGGCTCGCCAGAACAAAACCGAATGGAACCAACGAGTAGAATAAGAAATCCAGACTGATATCCAAGAATCCACCGGAATCGGTTAAACCGTCGATCCTGGCTATTGCTCCATCCAAACCATCAAAAATACGATTGAGCAGAACAAACACAAGTGCGATGTCGTATTGTTCGAATGCAATAAGCGGGAAAGCGATACAACCAAGGAAAAAACCAAATAGCGTTACCTGGTTAGCGCTGACGCCAGTTTTGTGAAGGCCATGAGCGATAACGGTTAAAGGCTTACGAATTACTTTTATACTAAATCTGTCTAACATGGTTATGCTCTTTACTTCCAGGGCCAGGTCAGGGTACAGCTATCTTTAGGGGCGTCTTCAATATCGTGGGTTACCATCAGGGTTGGGATATTGGCTGTTTTTAGTTGTTCGAATACCCATTGACGAAAGTTTTGCCGTAGTTCTTTATCCAGTTTGCTGAAAGGTTCATCCAATAACGCGACTTCTGGTTTTGCCATTAACATTCTCAATAAACTGATACGAGCCCTTTGACCTCCGGATATCTGGTCTGGGAAAGAGTTTGCGATATGCATTAGGTCCACTTTACCCAGTGACTGCAGTGATTGTTGCTTTCTATCTTCCGCTTTGACGGAGTCGGGGAGGGCAAACGCCAGATTTTCCCAGACTCTTAAATGAGGAAATAACAAGTCATCCTGAAACAGGATTCCTACTTTGCGTTTATATGCAGGTATGTCATTAATCCTTTTCTCTCCGAGCAGAATGTCGCCTGTATAACCGAACTCGTTGGAAAGATGCCCGGCAATCGCACTAAGTAGCGTCGATTTACCACACCCACTAGGGCCCATAAGAGTGACCACTTCACTATTATCTATCTGTAGAGATAAAGGTTCGAAAAGTGGCTCCCCACTAATTTTTGATATGGTGAGGTTGTTCAGAAACAGACTCATGACTAATGGTGATTCCTTTTGTTTTTATTCTTATGCTGTGTTGGCGGTTTATTAGCATTATTGCGGCGAACACAAAAAATGGTACCAGGGTTTGCCAGATAGCATAAATGGCGGTTATCCGACGGTCGTAACCACTGGCAAGAGCAACGGCTTCTGTTGTCAGTGTCGATATCCTGCCATTTCCTAGCATCAGGGTTGGCAAGTACTGAGCAAGGCTGACACTTGCACCTATTGCCCATGCAAACAATACAGCTGAATAGAGCTGAGGCAGCTTTACTTTGAACCAGGCCTGTCTCGGTGATTTACCAAGACTATTGGCGGTATAAATATAGGATTGATTGAAGCTTCGCCATGGCCCATCTAACGATAAATAAACGTATGGAAAAGCAAAAAACACGTGTGACCAGACTACCCAGATATAGTAGAACTCAGAGTTTAGGTACAACGTAGAAACCTGCATACCAAATAACAATGATAGCTGGGGTACCAGCATGGGGATGGCGATCACATACGTGGGTAATGCTCTTCTGTGCTCAATTCGATACTCCTGAGCGATGATCGCGAGTAACAACGCTATGGTTCCGGAAATCAGTGCCAGATTTAAGCTATCTGCGATAACGGGGGTAATATTTGGCCATTCAGTCATCCAAAATCTAAGTGTAGAGCTCGAAGGCATCAGGTCTGGAAAGCGCCATCTTTGAGCCACTGACCAGACGCTCATGACAAGGAAAGTCGCAATAAACAAAGTACCTAAAAGTGCGGCTGTTGACTTTCCGGGTAAAGCCGGAGCAAAGCGTCCACTAAACTGCCAGGTTCTGAAGTACTTTAATAGCAACCATTCCAGGCCGCGAATAATAAATATCAGCGCTGTACAAACCACGAACAGTATAAATGCACCGGCAGCCGCTCTTGGAACCAGAGATAGATCCGGTTCGTTAAACCACTGAAAAACCAGCACAGCAAATGTAGGTGGGTTTGTCGGGCCAATGATAAGACTTACATCAACAACTGAAGCACTGAACGCGATGATAGCTATTAGAGGAAAACGTATTTTTTCCAGCCATTGCGGCAATATACACTTCCACCAGAACGCTTTTGAATCATAGCCCATGCTATAAGCAACTTTGCGACTCTGTTCTACATTGAGCTGTTTTAAAATCGGAATGCTCATTAGAAGCAGAAATGGGATCTCTTTTAATGTGAGCGCAAGTATAAGCCCCAATCCGATAGGGTCACGTACCAGCCAGCTAAATATATCGTTAGATAGCACTGGTTCAAGAATTCGGGCGATCATGCCTGTCGGTGACAGCAGAAAAGCTAAACCTATTGTGAACGCTACATGTGGGATAGCCAGCATTGGTGATAGTGAGGCTTCTAGTCGTTTCCAGAATTTCTGTCCCCAGGTGCTGCTCAGGATGGAAAATGTTGCGATGACAGTCATCATCAAACTGATGAGAGAAGTGCTAAACGTCAGGCCAATTGACGTCCATACGCCACTCCAGCTCCAGGCCTGATTAAAACCATCAAGACTAAAACTGTGCATATTCAAAGGAGGAACATAGCTAAATGCCGATGCTATCACCCCGACAAGTCCTGGGACTGTCGGAATGATGCATATCATTACTAATATTACGTACAACAATCTCATCATATTAGTATATTCCTGTTACCCAGAGCGCCTTAGTTTCCGTATCGCTGAAGCCATGCTTTCTCAAGCGCGCCTTGCCAGCTTGGGTGAGGCTCTGCCTGAGATTTAAATAGTGTGGTGTTTTTCGCTGTCCCTTCAAGATATTGATTCGAAAGTACAGATGGATCACCCCATATATTCAGGTCTCCTTTGCGAGACTGTGCTTCAGGGCTAAGCAAAAAGTTGATGGCGACCATTGCGCCTTCTTTGGCTTTTGCATTCCATGGTATCGCTAAGAAATGAATATTGGATAGTGCACCAGCATCTAAAGCGTAGGCTTTTGTTGAAGGGGCTAACTTCCCGCTCGCATGAGCAGAGTATACTGAATTAGGGTTGAAGGTGATGGCCAGATCCAGCTGACGGTCATCGAGCAGCTGCATAGTTTCTGAGGAGCTGGCAGGAAATTGTTTACCTTCTCGCCATGCGTACTTATGAAACTCATCCAGATACTGCCAAAGTGGTTGAGTAATCAAATCAAAAGACGCATTATCCACTGGTTTCGCCAGGGAAGGGTCGTTGTTCGTCAGCTCAATAAGCAAAGCTTTAAGGAAACTGGTACCGTGGAACTGAGGTGGTTTTGGGTAGCTAAGTCTGTTAGGAAAAGCTTTTGCGTAACTTAGCATCTCCACAAAAGAGGCTGGTGGATTATTTAGCTGTTCTGAATCGTGAATAAAGACTAGCTGACCAACACCCCACGGCGCTTCTAAACCGTCTGTTGGCTCTGAAAAATCGTTATCTACAGGAAGTGACTTATCAACGAGCTCCCAATTAGGTAGCTTTTCAACGAACGGGCCGAGTAGTAGCTGGTTGGTTTTCATTGATTTGAAGTTTTCACCGTTGATCCAGACCATATCCACACTGCCATCACTGTCTTTACCAGCGGTTTTTTCTGCTAGCAATAATGTCGTTGTGTTAGCAATATCGGTTACTTTTACATGCTTAAAATTAACGCCATAACGGTTTTTTAGTTGCTTTCCTGTCCAGTTCAGATAAGCGTTTATCTCCTGACTGCCACCCCAGGCATGAAAATAAACGGTCTGATTCTTCGCCTTCTCTTCGATCTCTTTCCACTCTTGCGAGGCCGTTGAGCTATACCACGGTGCTAGTAATAGAAGAGATAGGATAAGTTTTTTCATGAGTGTCCTTACGATTTACTTATTTTTTATATGTATTTTGCCCCTCAATACGATCGTGAGAGGTAATGTAAGTATTATAGACCTGAGTTATAAGTAAATTATTTCACTAAAAAGTAAAATATAAAAAGTAAAAAGAGCACATTCCTGTGCTCTTTTTGAAGGCTGCGTTTAATTATTCGCAAGAAGCTTTTGATACGGGATGTTCTACCAGTGTTTGGCCCCGGGAGTTCTTAATGGTTATCTCATAAGAGATTCCTTGCTCCAGGTTGGTCTTGATTTCATTGTTAGAGCAATAGTATTGGGTGCTTTTTTCAATAAGTTCTGCGGTAATTGGCCATTAGCAGTATTAAAGATCATAAGGATATTGATCACTTTACCACTTGCTTTAGCCTGCATTACGGTTAGGGGACCGTGTTCAATAGGCAATCCTGCAGATAATATCTGAGCTCTGTGAGAGGCAATAGCTTCCAACTGTGCTTCTTTTTCACCAGAAGAAGAGCAAGCCAGAAGACTTGAACCGAGCATCAACAACACCATGCCCTTTATTATTCTTGCTGGCATCTTAAAACACTTTCTTAAATGGTTTAACGATAACCTTTTCATACACGCCAGCGGCGATGTAAGGGTCAGCATCAGCCCATGTTTTTGCTTCTTCCAGCGAGTTAAAGTCAGCAATAACAGTAGAGCCTGTGAATCCCGCTTCGCCTGGATTTTCTGAATCGATCGCTGGCATAGGACCAGCTGTTAGAAGGCGGCCTTCGTCCTGAAGCGCTTTCAGCCTCTCTAAATGCTTTTCGCGTACACCCATTCGTTTTTCCAGCGAGTTTTCAACATCCTGAGAAAAATTACGTACCACATAAGTTATTCCTTCCTTTATTTTTTCTGATTAATTGGGCGAGGCTGACCTTCTGCATCTATAGCAACATAGTTGAAAGTACCTTCACAAACTTTGTATCTGTCACCAACGCCTTTTTCATTAACTGGCTTAACCCATACTTCCAGTTCGATAGTCATCGATGTTCTGCCGATACGTGTGCATTCGCCATAGCAACATACAACATCACCCACGGATACAGGCTTTTTAAAAGTGATATCAGAGACTGAAACGGTAACGATCCGTCCACCAGATACCTCTTTTGCCAGAATTCCCCCTGCTAGGTCAAGCTGAGACATGATCCAACCACCGAAAATTTGACCTGCGGCATTGGTATCAGCTGGCATAGCCAAAGTACGTAAAATTTGTTGCCCTTTAGGGTTTATTGGTTTTACTGCTTCCATTGTCTTACAACTATAAATGATTAAATTGAGGTTTACTTTTCTGAGTCTTCTTTTGGCAGATGTTTATAGATATAAACACCAGTCATTAGCGTGAAGGCGAAAGTGGCGGCAAGAAGCCCAAATACCTTGAAGTTTACCCAAACCTCCAGAGGTAGATAAAAAGCGACATAAATATTGAGTAGTGCGCAGACAACAAAAAACAGTGTCCATGCCCAGTTAATTTTGCTCCAGGCATTATCTGGCAGAGTAATTTCTTTACCTAACATCCCTTTGATTACTGGCTTACCCATCAGTTGGCTAACAACAAGCGCGGTAGCAAACAGGCCATAAACGATGGTCACTTTCCACTTAATGAAGTCGTCGTCGTGGAAAAAAATGGTCATTCCCCCAAACACAGCCACCATGACAAAGGTGATAACCTGCATTTTTTCAACTTTCTTGTACAGAAAGTAGGTTAGTCCGATCTGGACGGCTGTAGCGACGATAAGTGCTCCGGTTGCGACATAAATGTCGTACATCTTAAATAGAGCAAAAAAGATAATCAGAGGAATAAAATCAATAAGTTGTTTCATGTTGATATGGTATCTGTTTTTTTAATTGTCGACAGTCTAACGAATTTACCGTTAATGCAAAACTGTAAAGATAGCTACGAACACAAAAATGGCCGCAAAATGCGGCCATATTGAGTATATTTTTACCTATTTTTGTGTCGCTGCTTTCATTGGGGCGACGAATTCAGCCAGTGCTGAAAGCATTGCTTCGGAGTCGTCTAGATTCGATTCGATAATCTTTACTACTGCAGAACCGGAAATGGCGCCCGCAGCTCCAGCTTCTATTGCTTCTTTTACCTGTTCAGGTTGAGAGATACCAAAACCTAATAGTGCTGGTGGCGCATCAAACTGATTTAGCCTTTCTAGTAAGCTCGTCACAGGCATATTGGCTTTAGTTTCTGCACCCGTTACCCCTGCACGTGAAAGCAGGTAAGTGTAGCCACCACCAAGATGAGCGACTTCTTTTAATGTTTCATCTGAGGCTGTCGGTGGTGCGATAAAGATAGCTTTAACACCATATTTATCCGCAGCGCGCTTAAACTCACCAGATTCGTTGGTCGGAACATCAGCAATTAGCACCGAGTCGATTCCAGCCTCTGCGCAGTTGTGGTAGAAATTATCTACGCCACGTGAATAGACCAGGTTTGCGTACATAAGTAGTCCGATAGGCAGCTCAGGATACTTTGTGCGAATCTTTGCGATTTGCTCAAAACAGATAGCCGGAGTGGTACCAGACTCCAGAGCACGGATGTTTGCCCCCTGAATTGTTGGGCCATCTGCCAGCGGATCGGAGAACGGAATACCTAGCTCCAGTGCATCGGCGCCGGATTCTACTAGTGTCTCCATAATGCGAAGCGACTGATCTGGGTTTGGATCACCAACGGTTACAAATGGTACGAATGCGCCTTGATTTTTTTCTGCCAGGCGCTGAAACAGAGATTGATAGCGATCCATTACAGCGCTCCTTTTTCATCAAGCAGTTTATGTACGGTGAAGATATCTTTGTCACCACGCCCCGAAAGGTTCACAACCAGAAGTTGTTCTTTCTCCGGGTTCTCTTTTGCCATTTTAACTGCATGAGCTAATGCGTGAGAGGATTCCAGTGCAGGGATAATACCTTCGTTTTTAGCCAGCATCTGGAAAGCTTCCAGTGCTTCGTCATCCGTTACTGAGTCATATTCTGCACGGCCAATTGCGTTTAGGTGTGCGTGCTGAGGACCAACGGATGGGAAGTCCAGACCTGCAGAAACAGAGTAAGACTCTTCAACCTGACCGTGTTCATCCTGCATAAGCGGTGCTTTCATGCCGAAGAAAATACCGGTTTTGCCGTGTTTCAATGGCGCGCCATGCTGGTCGGTATCGATACCTTTACCTGCTGGCTCCACACCGATCAGTTTTACGCTCTCTTCTTCAATAAAGTCAGCAAACATACCAATTGCGTTAGAACCGCCACCAACACAGGCGATAACCGCATCCGGCAGACGACCTTCTCGCGCCAGAATCTGGTGCTTGGTCTCTTCACCAATCATACGTTGGAATTCACGAACAATAGTCGGGAATGGGTGAGGGCCGGCCGCAGTACCAAGCAGGTAGTGTGCAGTTTCGTAAGAAGCAGACCAGTCACGAAGCGCTTCGTTACAAGCATCTTTCAGAGTAGAAGAACCTGAATGCACAGGGATAACCTCTGCGCCCATCAGTTTCATACGGAATACGTTAGGGCTTTGACGCTCAACGTCTTTAGCGCCCATGTATACGCGACACTTAAGGCCAAGCAGGGCACACGCAAGAGCTGTTGCAACGCCGTGCTGTCCTGCTCCAGTTTCGGCAATGATCTCTTCTTTGCCCATGCGTTTTGCTAACAGCGCCTGTCCCAACACCTGGTTGGTTTTGTGTGCGCCGCCGTGAAGCAGATCTTCACGCTTGAGGTAAAGTTTAGTCTGTGTGCCTTTAGTCAGGTTGCGGCACAGAGTCAGTGCGGTCGGACGACCGGCATACTCCTGAAGAAGAGACATAAACTCAGAGTGAAACTCAGGATCTTCCTGAGCTTTAATAAATTCTTGTTCTAACTGCTCAAGGGCAGGAACCAGTATCTGTGGTACAAACTGACCACCATATTCGCCAAAGTAGGCGTCTAACTTAGCCATAACTCTTCCTGATTAAAAATTTCTAATTTCTTTAAATGCTTTTTGAACTAACGTTGGGTCTTTTTTTCCCGGAGCGGATTCAACTCCTGAATTCAGGTCTAGACCCATGCAACCTAGTTCGGTTGCCTGCTGAATGTTGTCAGGGTTAAGCCCGCCAGCCAGCATGATTGATTTGGTTGTGTTGACCAGTGACCAGTCAAAGGTTTGGCCTGTGCCGCCGGATTGAGAGCCTACTTTGCTATCAAGCAGGTGTCGATTTACACTGTTTTCCAGTAATTCAGGCATTGAATCTGTCACGCCGTAAGCTTTCCAGATATCGCAGCTTTCAGGCAGTTTCGCCCGAATAGCATCAACATAACCCTGATTTTCGTTACCGTGTAACTGAATGGCAGATAAGCCAAGTTTGGTTGCTGCTTCCAGCACAGACTCTTCACTCTGGTTTTGAAACACGCCAACGTATTTTAATGGGGCACCGCTCATCACCAGTCTGGCACCTTCTAGGTCGACTTTTCGCTTAGATTTCTCTGCGAAGATTAATCCGCCATAGACAGCACCAGCTTTGTAAACCGTTGCTGCATCATCCGCATGAGTCAGGCCGCAAACTTTATTATCGCCAAGCAACACACTTCGAACCGCCAGTTCAAGGTTGTCTTCCGCCATTAACGAGCTGCCAATCAGAAAACCGTTGGCACACTTGGCCAGATCACGAACCTGTTGGTTGGTGTAAATACCTGACTCTGAGATAACCGTTGTACCTTCTGGAAGTTTAGGTGCTAACTCTCTTGTGCGGTTCAGGTCGATAGAGAGATCGCGCAGGTTACGGTTGTTGATACCAACCACTTTTGCCTTCAGCTTAATCGCTCTTTCCAGCTCTTCTTCATTACTCACCTCTGTCAGAATTCCAAGCCCTAACGAGTGAGCCGTATCTGCCAGTTCCTGATACTCAGCATCGTTTAGAACCGATAGCATCAGCAAAATAGCATCTGCATTGTAGTGACGAGCAAGGTAAACCTGATAGGTATCTACCATAAAGTCTTTACAAAGAATCGGCTGCTTAGCGATGCTTCTTACTGTTGGCAGGAACTCAAAACTGCCCTGAAAGTACTTTTCGTCTGTCAGTACTGAAATAGCACTTGCATGGTTGTTATATACCGAAGCAATGTACTCAAGATCGAAATCATCGCGAATCAGTCCTTTTGAAGGCGATGCTTTTTTACATTCAAGTATAAAAGCGGTTTTATCGCCGGACAGGGCGTCATAAAAGCTTCGGTCTGATGGCACTAACTGATCTTTGAAGGTATCCAGTGGTTGCTCTGCTTTACGCTCTTCAACCCAGATGCGCTTATCGGCAACGATCTTTGCAAGTACCTGAGCCATCTCTCTGTTTTCTGATGTGATATGTTCAGACATTAGAATTAGCCTCTGTCCGCAAGCTTTTGAACCAACTCGTAAGCCTTGCCCGAGTTAATCACCTCAATCGCTTTTTGTGTGTTCGCTTTCAGATCTTCATTGCCAAACAAACGAAGAAGTAGTGCCACGTTTACTGCAATGGCTGAAACCTGAGCCTCGGTACCTTTGCCAGTAAGAATATCGGTAATGATTGCCTTGTTCTCATCCGGGTTACCACCTTTGATAGCTTCCAGCGGATGCATGTTCACGCCAAAATCTTCTGGCGTCAGCGTATACTCTGTAATCTTGCCATCGATGATTTCAGCAACCTGAGTTTCACCATGAATTGCCACCTCATCCAGGCCACTACCGTGTACTACGGCAGCTCGCTTTAGACCCATTTTTGACATGGTTTCTGCGATCGGGCGAACCAATGAAGCATCATATACACCCATTAACTCAATATTTGGGCGGGCAGGGTTAATCAGTGGGCCTAGGATATTGAAAATAGTACGAGTCTTCATTCCCACTCGAACAGGCATCGCATGGCGAACACCCCAGTGATACTGTTGAGCAAACAGGAAGCCAACACCTAACTCGTCGACTGCGCTACGTGTTTCTGCTGGTGTCATTGAAAGATTGATACCAAAAGAGTCAAGCAAATCTGATGAGCCCGATTTGCTGGAAACACTCTTGTTACCGTGCTTAGCGACTTTTACACCGCATGCTGCTGCTACAAATGCTGCCGTGGTTGAGATATTGATGGTATTAGCTTCATCACCACCGGTACCAACAATATCGGCAAAGTCGTAATCTGGGCGAGGGAATGGATTAGCGTTTGCCAGCAGAGCGCTTGCGGCCCCAGCGATTTCGTCCGGTGTTTCGCCTTTGATTTTTAGTGCGGTTAATACTGCTGCCAGCATTGCCGGGTCCATTTCACCTTTGATTATCTTGTCAAAGATTCGCTGACTTTCATCTCTGGTTAAAGACTGTTGGTCATAAAGCTTGTTGACGATTTCTTGCATTTTGTTTGTTCCTTTTAACTTTTTGCGTCTTTAGCTCAGAGCCCACTCGATGCTATTTTCCAGCAGAGTGGCGCCATAAGTTGTCATAATTGATTCGGGATGGAATTGGTATCCAACCACCTTATCATGGTCATTAACCACTGACATTACCAGCCCTTTAACTTCGGCAGTAATCTGCAAACTTTCTGGCACTTCAGTAGCAACCAGAGAGTGATACCTTGCAATAGCCAGCGGAGAGGGCAGACCCTGATAAACAGTATGTTCCTGATGTTCCATCATGGAGACTTTTCCATGAATGATCTCTCCGGCACCGGCTACTGTACCACCGTATGCTTCTACAATTGCCTGATGCCCAAGGCAGATACCTATCATAGGAACTTTACCCTTAAGAAGCTGGATCAGTTTAGGCATACAGCCTGCTTCAGCTGGAGCTCCTGGACCAGGAGAAAGAACAACAACGGGTTTTTCCAGCTTATTAACCGCCTCAGCAATAACATCGGCAGAGATATGGTTTCGATAAATAGTGACTTCATGTCCGAGAGAGCGGAACTGGTCTACAAGGTTATAAGTAAATGAGTCAAAATTATCAACAAATACGATATCAGCCATCTCATTTACTCCTTGTGTGCTTTGATGATTGCAGAAATAACCGCTTGTGCTTTACCGCGGGTTTCGTCTGCTTCTGATTGTGGATCAGAGTCGTATACGACACCAGCACCAGCCTGAACCTGAGCAACGCCATCTTCGATATAAGCGGAACGGATAACAATACAGGTATCAAGATCGCCTTCACCAGTGTAATAACCTACCGCACCACCATAGCTGCCACGTCGTGCTTGCTCCACATCACGGATAAGTTGCATTGCACGGATCTTCGGAGCGCCTGTCAGCGTTCCCATATTCATACAAGCCTGATAGGCGTGAAGTGCATCTAAATCACCTCTAAGCTGACCAACGACGCGCGATACTAGGTGCATTACATGGCTATAACGGTCTACTTTAAGCAGATCGGCAATATGTCGGGTTCCTGCCTCAGAGATGCGAGCCACATCATTACGCGCCAGATCCACCAGCATCATATGCTCAGCGTTCTCTTTCATATCGCTACGCAGCTCAAGCTCCATGCGACCATCCAGATCAAGATTAATGCTGCCATCAGGATTTTTTCCTCGGCGACGAGTGCCAGCAATCGGGTAGATCTCGATTTGATTGGTCTCTTTTTCGTATTTCAGGGCACTTTCCGGAGAAGCGCCAAACAGCGTAAATAGCTCATCGTGCATATAGAACATGTAAGGGCTTGGGTTGCTCTGTTTTAACTCCTGATATGCAGAAAGCGGAGAAGGGCATGGCAGGGTAAAGCGGCGAGAAGGCACCACCTGGAAAATATCACCTTTAACCACGTACTCTTTTAAATCACGAACTACCTGGCAGAAATCTTCATCTGAGACACTTGGGACAGGCTCACAGTCGGCCAGTTTTACCGTTTCTTTCAGAGGTGCTGGTTGGTGACTTAACCTATCTATCTCAGCAAGGCGAGTATTCAGTGCCTCTTTGGTTTTGTCCGTTCCATCGAATACCGATGCCTGTACAGTGCAGCTTTGTGTCTGATGGTCGATGATCATCAGGGTTTCAGCCAGATAGAAAACGTAGTCCGGGCATTGATTGGTAGCAGTCGCGTCGCCTAACGGTTCGAAGTTTGCTACCAGGTCGTAGGCAAACAAGCCCCCTATAAACAGCGCAAACTTATCTTTATCTTCAATATCGAAGCTGTGCTGGATAAGGCGCAGAGCATCAAATGAAGAGGCTTCTCTTAGTCGGCTATCTTCATCTAGGTTGGTGTCTGGTTGTGTGAAGTGCAGAGTCAGTAGCTTTGTCTGATCACTAGAAGTGTTCACCTGCCCTGAAACGTGACTGGCGATTCGCGAAAGCGCGTTTTCACCGTTTTCAGTCAATGCCTCCAGTTCGACGTCATGTCCCCGGCATACGATTCGAATTGCTGCGTCAATAAGCAGCATGCTCTTTAAGTCTTCTTTAGAATCAATATCAGCAGATTCCAGAAGAAGGCTGTTGGTTTTGTTGGCACACAGCACCTGAAATAGGCGAGTTGGGTCTTGCGTGTAGGAGACGTCTTTACGAAGTACTTCCAACTGACCTGTTTGTTTGATTTCAATGGCCTTGTTCACTAGACCTCCTGTATCTCTTTATAATTTTGCTGCCTCAATAGTCGCACAATCTGACCCGGCACCCAATTAGGAATAATGTAAAATCGCTGCAATTTTAATCGTTTGATTCAATGTTTTTTTTATTGGTACAGCAACACGAAAAAGCCCGCTTAATTGCGGGCTTTGGCTAAATTCTATTTGAATTTCAGACGTCAACCCACCTCCGGACTCCACCAGATACGCCACCAACCCATCACTGTGTTCACAGAAGACACAGAATGAATGCGCTGAGAATGGTTCGTATTTTTGTGAAAGTCTTGTAACATGGTTCGTCAAATTCTTATTACTGAAACGAGTACTAGTTAACTAGTACAGAGCGATAAAGTCAAGCAATAAATGAAAATAGATTTACATAGTCATACCACAGCTTCCGATGGCCGGTTTACGCCGGAAGAATTAATCAATAGAGCCTGTGATTTTGATATCAAGGTGATGGCTATTACTGATCACGATACTGTTGATGGATTACCTGTCGCTCACCAATATATAAACGACAATCAGCTCGATATTAAACTGATTGATGGCATCGAGTTTTCAACGGTTTGGCAGAATAAAGACATCCATATAGTCGGTTTAAATATAGATACAACGGAACCAGCTTTACAGTCGCTTATCGAAGAACAGAAAAACAGGCGACATGTGCGCTCGCAAACCATCGCAGAACGTCTGGAGAAATCGACAAGAGAGGGAGTGTTCGACGAAGTAAAAGCATTGGCTGGAGATGCACCAGTGACACGTGCTCACTTTGCGGATTGGCTGATTGCAAATGGTTATGCTAAGAATAAACAGCAGGTGTTTAAAAAGTTTCTGACTAGAAACAACCCTGGGTACGTGCCACCTAACTGGTGCACAATTAAAGAAGCTGTGGATGCTATCCATGCAGCTGGAGGTGTTGCTGTGCTTGCCCATCCGGGAAGTTATCAGTTCACAGCTAAGTGGCTGAAGCGCTTATTAGCCGCGTTTGTGGAAGCTGGCGGTGATGCAATGGAGGTGGCTCAACCACAACAAGGTCAACAAGAAAGGCGCAATCTTGCCGATTATGCTATACAATACAAACTATTAGCGTCCCAAGGCTCAGATTTTCATTATCCCTCTCCCTGGATGGAGCTGGGAAGAAACCTTTGGTTACCTTCGGGCGTAGAGCCGGTATGGGAAAAGTGGGACTTACCCTCTGCTTTAAATACTCAAAACAATACCGGCGATGTTGATACTGAGGAGTCCCAATGAGCCAATTTTTTTACTTACACCCTGAGAACCCGCAAGCGCGGTTGATTAATCAGGCGGTGGCAATCATCAGAAACGGTGGTGTTGTTGTGTATCCAACCGATTCCGGTTATGCATTAGGATGTCAGCTGGAAAACAAGCAGGCCCTTGACCGTATTTGTCGTATTAGAAGGCTGGATGATAAGCATAACTTTACTTTGCTCTGTCGTGATCTTTCTGAGCTGTCACTCTATGCGAAGGTTGATAACGCAGCATTTCGCTTACTTAAAAACAATACTCCTGGCCCTTATACTTTTATCTTTAAAGGGACAAAGGAAGTGCCACGTCGCTTAATGAATGCCAAGAAAAAGACCATAGGTATTCGTGTTCCTGACAATAAAATCGCACTGGACTTGCTTGAAGCACTTGGTGAGCCTTTGATGTCTACGACACTGATTCTTCCGGGAAGTGATGTGGCTGAAGCTGATCCTGAAGATATCAGAGATAAACTAGAGCATGCTGTTGATCTGATAATGAATGGCGGATACCTGGGTGAGCAGCCTACAACGGTCATCGACTTTAGTGATGATGAACCAGTTGTCGCACGTTTAGGTGCCGGAGACCCTTCTCCATTTGAATGAGTTCTTAGCCGCCGTTTGAGGCGGCTTTTCTTTTTCAGCAACTTAACGTCTCCTGATCTACTTCTTACTCCTGCCTTTATAAATTCTTTTTTCTGTATTAATTTTGCAGCATGCCTGCCGATATACTATTAGTTTGATAACTATAAATAATTTAGCTCAACAATTATCGAATTTGCGTGTCATTTCAGCGTAAGCAAAGATAAAGGAAAAAAACATGAATTCATTAAGTTCTCTTTCTATAAAAAATCGAATAATGATCGCAATGCTTTTAGCGGTCCTGGTATCGTCGAGTATCATTACCTACGTTGGACAGCGTAACGCTAAAAGCCACTTATTGGATCGACTGGAACACAGTGAACTACCCAACCTGGTTCAGAGAGTTCGTAATTCAGTAAACAGTGAAATTCAGCAAATGAAGGTAGTCACTAGAGCATTGGCTGGAAACACTTTATTTCTTAACTGGCTTGAGAACGGAACTGATGCTAGTACAGAAAAATTAGTTGTTGACTATTTGGGCAAGATCGCCAGGGATAACGGCTTTAGTAATGCTTCTTTTGCGGATAAAGAGTCTCAGAAGTACTGGAATCAGGATGGCTTTTTGAGAGTGCTTACGCCAGACAGGGATGGCTGGTTCTTTAAGTTCAAATCTAGCGGTAATAGCGAATCGGCAAGCGTCTACCGAAGCACCACTTCTGACAAGGTGGATATATTCGTCAACTACCAACAGCTTAACGGGCGCGGGGTTTCTGGTGTATCTAAGTCTTTTAAAGAGATGGTGGATTACCTTAATAGTTTTCGCATCGAGCAAAGTGGTTTCGTATATTTAGTCGACGGGAAAGGTTTAGTTAAGGTTCATAAACAAGATAGCTTAAATGACTCTGGTACTCTTTCAGGTATCTATGCTGGAGTGGATACGAACCAGCTCATCTCTATAAAAGACTTTGCATTTGCGACTACTGATGAACTTGTGGTTGCAACCAGCTATATAGAAAGCCTGGGTTGGTACGTCGTCGCTGAGATACCAAAGCAGGAGCTGTATGCAGGTATTGAAGATGCTCAGGTTACTATGTTGATCATCTTTGCAGTCGTATCTGTTGCCTTCCTTGTTATTAGTTATTTCTTAGCTGACAACTTAACCAAACCGATTAAAAAAATGGCGATAACTTTTACCGAACTAGGTGAAGGAGAAGGTGACCTCACGAGCCGGGTCTCGGAGGAAGGAGCGGAAGAAATATCTTCACTGGCTAAGGGGTTTAACTCTTTTGTCTCGAATATTCAAACCGTGGTTATTGATGTTACCGATACATCCAAAGAAGTGCGAAATGCCTCAACAGATGTGTACAAAGACGCCGAGGCTTCAAAAGTCGCTTCAGATAAACAGCGTGATGAAGCGCATCAGGTTTCTGTTGCCATCAACGAGATGGGTAGCACGATTGCTGAAATCGCAAACAACGCGGGCGTAGCTGCTCAGACAACCAACGAGGCTTCAACCAAAGCGTTGGATGCACAGCATGTTGTGAATGATTCCACGGATACTATCAATAAAATGGCAGAAGAGATGGAGACTGTTTCAAGTAACATCGAAACTCTGGCAGAGAAAAGTGATGCTATAAGTGGCGTGTTGGATGTAATTCGGGGTATTTCGGAGCAAACTAACTTGCTTGCACTAAACGCCGCTATAGAAGCCGCTCGAGCGGGTGAGCAAGGTCGCGGATTTGCAGTAGTAGCCGATGAAGTAAGAAGCTTAGCTCAGAGAACCAGTGAATCGACAGACGAAATCCACGAAATGATTACCGAATTACAGGATGGTGCAAAAGTGGCTGTAGATTCAGTACACAAGAGCCGTGAACAGGCAGTTCTTGGTGTAGAAGCTGCACAGCGTACAAACAGTGCGCTAGAAGAAATCGTGGCAGATGTGCAACATATTTCCGACCTTAACACTCAGGTAGCAACTGCGACGGAAGAGCAGTCTGTAGTAATCAATGAAATCAACATCCACGTTGTCAATATCAGTGATAGTACAGAGCTAAGTGCAGAGGCTTGTGCCAGCATCGAATCTTCCAGTGATTCACTTAAATCATCAGCAGTACATCTTGATGGCTTAGTCTCTCGGTTTAAGGTGTGATTTTGGGATATTTTTCTATCTAACAACCTACAATTTAATGTATAATCGCCAGCCGCAAAATTTTGCGGCTATCTGCTTTTCCACGAAACTGACGTCTGAGAAGACGACATAATAGGTATATTAATGAGCGAAAAATTACAGAAAATATTAGCACGTGCAGGACATGGTTCACGTCGTGAACTTGAAGCGCCTGATCAAAGCGGGTCGTGAAGCGTTAATGGTCAGGTTGCCCGACTAGGCGAACGTCTGGAAGACGAAAATGCGATTGTGCGTATTGACGGACACAAGGTGTCTATCAAAGCGGATGACGAGGTTGTTTGTCGTGTTCTAGCGTATTACAAGCCAGAAGGTGAACTGTGTACTCGTCACGATCCTGAAGGTCGTCGTACTGTATTTGATCGCCTTCCTAAAATTCGTGGTTCGCGCTGGATTTCTGTTGGTCGTCTGGATGCGAACACATCTGGTTTGCTTCTGTTCACAACTGATGGTGAACTGGCAAACCGACTGATGCACCCAAGCCGTCAGGTAGAACGTGAGTACCTTGTGCGTGTATTTGGTGAAGTGGATGAGAAGAAGGTTCGCAACTTGGTTAAGGGTGTTGAGCTGGAAGATGGTATGGCTCGCTTTGAAGATGTGGTATACGCGGGTGGTGAAGGTATGAACCACACCTTCTACGTTGTAATCAACGAAGGTCGTAACCGTGAAGTTCGTCGTTTGTGGGAATCACAGGACACAACAGTTAGCCGCCTTAAACGTGTTCGTTATGGCGACATCTTCCTTGAGAAGACACTACCTCGTGGTGGTTGGATGGAGCTTGAGCTTAAAGAGGTTAACTACCTGCGCGAGCTTGTGGAACTGCCACCAGAAAGAACGACTATGATCGAGAAAGATAATACCTCTCGTAAACGTGAGCGTTCTCGTAGCCAGAAGATTCGCCGTGCGGTTAAGCGCCACGAAGAAAGAGTGAATGCGCCGAAAGGGCGTTCGAATTCTCGTCGCAATCGGAACAATAGTACGCGTCAAAAATAGGCGATCAACTCAGGTTACAGGTTACAGTGATATGCTCTGTAACCTGTAGGACGAAGTCCACCCGTCACCTTTAACCTTTTAGTCCCGTTTCCAGAACATATGACAGAACTTATGGTCTGGGTCACGGCTAACTAGCATTCTCGCGAATACTTCATCCAACTCGTCAGAATCCTCGTTCACAAGGCCGATTCGAACCTCTGCGTAGATCTCTTTATCTACCTCGAACCCTACTTCAGCTTGCCAGTCGTCTCCGGTTTCCACCAGTTCCGCTGCTCCACGATCTTCAAATTGTGCGGTGAAGATAATTACATCAGCCGGTTCCAGGTTATCCGGAGCCATTTCCAGAAAGATGTCGTAGGCAGTATCGATAACATCGTCGTAAGATATCAGTTCTTCATTTTCAGTCATATTGTTCTCAGTCATTGCGAAACCTTATTCAGCACGACCCATGTATTTAACTTCGGTAGTGTTGATTTTCACTTTCTCGCCAGTCGCTATGTACTCTGGAACCTGAACTGTCAGGCCAGTAGCAAAACGCGCAGGCTTAGTACGTGCTGATGCAGATGCGCCTTTGATTGAAGGGTCAGTCTCTTCGATAACCATTTCAACCGATGCTGGAAGTTCGATACCTGCAGGTTCGTCGTTTACCAGAACAACCTGAACACCCTGAGTGTCTTCATTGATAAACAGAAGTTCGTCTTTGATATCTTCTTCGTTGAAGTTGTACTGGCTGTAATCTTCACTGTCCATAAAGATGTATTCGTCGCCATCAATGTACGAGAAGGTTACATTGCGTTTAGTCATCTCAACTGTGTCCAGAAGCTCATCGCTCTTGAATGCTTCTTCTACTTTTGCACCAGTTGCCAAATCTTTAAAGCGGAACTTATAGATCTTCGCGCCGCCACGGCCACCAGGGGTGGTGATGTCGAAATCTTTAACCAACAGAATTTTACCGTTATGGCTTACTGCGAAGCCCTTTTTAATATCACTTGCCTTTGGCATTAGCTTTGTCCTTCAGACTTTCAAATAACTTGCCCATAAGATTGGGATAAAGTGACAGAATTACAACCTATAGATTGAATTCTCTATCAATGTAAATATCATACTCAAGAATAAAAGAAACACCCAAGGTTAAAATTTTTGAACGTCTCATCTTCACTTCCGATTATCGATGCAAATGAGCCATTTCAGGCTGCATATATTCCTGCTATCAAAGAGTTAATCCACGGCTTTAAAGGTGGAATGGGGAGTAATCTTCATAGTATATATCTGTTTGGAAGTGTTGCTCGCAAAAATGCGGTGAAGGGACGTTCAAACATGGATGTGGTCGTTTTGTCTCACGGTGAGCCAGATGCTAAGTTCAACACGCTGCTCAATACGGTGAAATGGCGCTTTAAACGAAACTATCCATTTATTTACGGCTTGTCGATACAGGTCGCCCCGGTGAAAGAGGTGTTAACCTTAGAGAGCATTTTTACCTGGGGCTTTATGCTTAAGCACTGCTGTGTTTGCATCTACGGGGACGATCTCTCTACCCGCTTTGGTGAGTTTGAGCCAAGCTGGGAGATCGCCAAATACTGGAACATGGATGTTGATGAGTGGTTAAGCATCTATCGAAAGAAGATTGTTCAGGCTCAGACACCTCAGGAGCAAAGCAGGGCGCAGGTTGCAATCGCGAAAAAGTTGCTAAGGGCGAGTTACTCGTTAATTATGCATAAAGATAAGCGATGGATTGAAGACCCTGTAGATTGCGGAAAACAGTTTCTTTTGTATCACCCGGATAAAGAAAAGGAAGTAGGGCGATTGGGAATACTACTTTCTGGAAGAGTGATTCCCAAGCGTTCGGTAATTGGCCTGCTTGATAGCTATGGTGACTGGGTAGTGAAAGCGTACAAGAAGACCGAATTTAAAATCGGCTAATGCGAATCAAGCTAAAACAGCCCAAGCTGGGGAGCATTCAGGCTTTCAAAGTCCAGCCCTATAAACGGCAAAATCGCATCGGCAACGGGTTTCAATTGTTTGTCGATATAGTGCTGATAGTCGATAGGGCTTTGTCTATACTCTGCAGGCTCCGGGCCATTTACCGTAATCATGTATTCAACTTTGCCGCGATTTTGATATTGAAGTGGTCTACCGAGCTTTTGATTGATTTCATCGGCGAGCCTTGCCGCACGAACTTGCGGTGGAATGTTTTTCTGATACTCGCTTAACTTTCTTCGAAGCCTTTTCTGGTAAATCAGCTTGTCGTCATGCTCACCATTAAGTGTGCTTTCCACATACGATCTTACGTAATCAACCGGGTCGGTTTCATGGAACACCATTTCATACAGGTTTTGCTGAAACTCTTGTGATAGGGGAGTCCAGTCGGTACGAGCGCTTTCCAGGCCTTTAAAAACGATTTTCTCTTTCTTACCTTCGCCAATTAGTCCCGCATAACGTTTTTTCGAACCCGTCTCCGATCCTCTAATTGTGGGCATAAGGAATTTTTTGTAATGGGTTTCGTATTCCAGTTCAAGAATAGATTCCAGGCCATATTCGGACATGAGGTGATTCTTCCACCATTCGTTGATGTAGTTAACCAGATCATGTCCTATTTTGTCCGCTTCTGATTGAGGCATCGCTTTGTTTAATGAAACAAATGTAGAGTCGGTATCACCATAGATAACCTGATAACCTTTTTCTTCGATAAGGGTTTTCGTTTGTTTCATGATCTCGTGTCCGCGCATGGTGATGGACGAGGCCAGGCGATGGTCGAAGAAACGACAACCGGATGAACCTAACACACCATAAAACGAGTTCATTATGATTTTTATCGCCTGTGAAAACGCCTTTTCGTTGTTCTTCTTAGCAATATCACGGGCAGACCATAAGTCTGCAATCATTTTGGGAAGAAAATGCTTCTCCCGGTGGAATTGAGCGCCTCTGAAGCCCTTAACGGATTGAACCTGGTTTGGTCCGGCTTCAATTTGCAGTCCTTCGATAAGCCCCATAGGATCGATCAAGAAGGAGCGGATAATAGATGGGTACAGGCTTTTGAAATCCAATACCAAAACAGAGTCATACAGGCCAGGAATGGAGTCCATCACGTAGCCACCAGGGCTGGCTAACCAGTTTTCTGGCTCCAGGTTTGGAGCGATGTAGCCAGCGCGATGCAATTGCGGCAGATAAAGGTTAGTAAAGGCAGCAACAGACCCGCCAAGGCGATCAAGCTCAACGCCGGTTAACTTGCTGCGTTCAATAGCAAATTCAATCAGGTGTGTTTTTTCGAAAATCTTATTTACCAGAACACAATCCTGCAGGTTGTATTTCGCAAGAGAAGGCTTATCTTCTTTGTACATCCGATTTATTTCGTCCATTCGGTCATGGACGTTATGAATATCTTTACCTTCACCCAGCAATTCCTGAGAAACGGACTCTAGTGACCAGGAACGAAAGTTATAGGTAGCCGTTTTTAATGTATCGATACCGTCCAGCACGACACGTCCAGGAATCGATATAAATCCTTGCTGAGATTGATTGGATTGTCGGAAATATGCGTTTTGATTTCCGCGACCAATATTGAGCTTTAATTTGTGCCATTCAGAACGCTTCCAGAGTAGACGAAAGTCAAAGTCGATGACATTCCAGCCAAGTATCAGGTCGGGATCGTAAGTTTTAAACCAATCAATAAGAGCTTCCAAAAGGGCCTTTTCTGATGCGACCCACTGAACATTGGTGTCTGATGGCTCCGGTTCCCCAATCATGATGACTCTGCTATCGAGCGAACTCGCAAGGCCAACAGAATATAGAATTCCCTTTTCGGAGCATTCTAAATCGAGTGACACATAACTTAGGGTGGGGTGGTAGTCACCTTTGCGGCATTTAACATTGTTGTATTTTGTGTAAGAGGCGTGCAGTTGAGCGTTACCTGCAAACTCAACGCTGCCATAAACAAACCTTTCCATGAGATATCGGTCAACAAGGCGAATATCAGACTCAAAGCAGCTGATATCATGTTGTTTGAGAAGCCCGACAAATGTGTTCATTTGCACGATACTGTGGCTGTAACATGCAGCGACAGGCTGTTGTCTAAAGGTTTTTAATGGTAGTGGAGAAATATCTACGTTTACAGAGTTTGACTGGATAACCTCCTGTATCAAAACGAGATCTTCTTGACGTACAAATATGACGGACTTTTCTGACGGTATAAGCAGTTGAGTTGGGCCTTTTGGGGTACTCAACCACAGCTCTAACTGACTACCCGTTGACGTATCTCTTGCTTGCCTTGTTAATAGGAAACCTTTACCTTGATTCAACGCTTTACTCTGTTTTCCATCGGACCTACCTAATATTTTGATCCAGACGGGAGATATTGACAATTAAAATTGGTAAATCCGTAGATGAACGGTTAGTGTATGGCGTTCCTTAAGAATAAGTAATTATAGTGAAAATGTAAGCTGGTTGTTCTTGAATGATAGTTTTTATACTGTAATGATAAATATATGATATATCAGCTATCTATCTGAACAATATTAGGACTTTTGCTTAAGTTTGAGTGTTTGAGCATATTGTTCTACAGTTTTTTATAGAAAAATGGGTTAGTATTGGAATGTTGTGTTTGCCCGAAACCGGGTGGAACAGGACCAATGTTAGTTGTGTGGAGATACAAGTTTGATTAATGTTTTCCTTGTAGATGATCACGAGCTGGTTCGCACAGGGATACGACGTATTATTGAAGACGTCCGTGGAATGAACGTAGCAGGGGAAGCTGACAGCGGTGAAGAAGCTATAAAATGGTGTCGCAATAACCATGTCGATGTCATTCTTATGGATATGAACATGCCAGGTATTGGCGGTTTAGAAGCAACCAAGAAAATTTTACGGTTTAATCCAGATGTAAAAATTATTGTGTTGACTATCCATACAGAGAACCCGTTTCCTACTAAGGTGATGCAAGCGGGGGCATCCGGGTACCTGACAAAAGGAGCGGGGCCGGATGAAATGGTTAATGCTATTCGGGTTGTAAATAGTGGACAGCGTTATATCTCGCCAGAGATAGCGCAACAGATGGCGTTGAGCCAATTCTCATCTTCATCTGAAAACCCGTTTAAGGATCTGTCTGAACGTGAACTTCAGATCATGTTAATGATTACTAAAGGTCAGCGCGTTACTGATATTTCCGAACAATTGAACTTAAGTCCGAAAACGGTAAACAGCTACCGTTACAGATTGTTCAGTAAACTTGATATCAATGGTGATGTTGAGTTAACCCACCTGGCGATCCGCCATGGGATGATTGATACAGAGTCACTGTAAACTGTGCCAACTGCTTTCGATTCATCTGCCTTCTTAAAGACGGTTACTAATCAGCCCGGCGTGTACAGAATGTATAACGCCGAAGCTGATATTATTTATGTCGGTAAAGCAAAAGACCTTAAGAAAAGGTTATCCAGCTATTTTCGAAAAAACGTCGATAGTGAGAAAACCAGAGCTCTGGTTTCTCATATCAATAAAATCGATGTTACTGTCACTCATACCGAAACTGAAGCGCTGATCCTTGAACACAATTATATAAAGCAATATCTGCCGAAATATAATGTACTGCTTCGGGATGATAAATCTTACCCCTACATTTTTGTTAGTGGGCACCGCCACCCAAGGCTCTCTATGCACCGAGGGGCAAAAAAGCGTAAGGGTGAATACTTTGGTCCCTATCCTGACTCGGGGGCAGTCCGGGAAACCTTACATTTAATCCAGAAAATCTTTCCGGTACGTCAGTGTGAAGATACGGTTTACAGTAATCGCACGCGTCCCTGTTTGATGTATCAGATTGGACGCTGCGCTGCACCATGTGTCTCCTCGGTGATTAGTGATGAAGAATATAAAGAGCTGGTTGATTTGGTACGGCTGTTTTTGCAAGGTAAAGACAGTCAGGTAGTGAGCCAGCTTGTAGAACGTATGGAAACGGCAAGTCGTGAACTGCGCTTTGAAGATGCGGCAAAGTTCAGAGATCAGATTCAGGCAATCCGTCGTGTTCAGGAGCAGCAGTTTGTGTCTGAAGACAGTATGGATGATATGGATGTGTTGGGTTTTTCGCAGGAAAATGGCATCGCCTGTATCCATATCCTGATGATTCGCCATGGCAAAATACTCGGTAGCCGAAGCCATTTCCCTAAAATCCCGAATAATACCGAGCAGCAAGAGGTCTTCTATAGCTTCCTAAGCCAATATTATCTGGGGCACAACGAAGCCAGGACAATTCCTAGCAGATTAATTCTAAACGGCGGGCTTTTTGAAGATACAGCTCCTCTCCAGGAGGCTCTGACGCAACTGGCTGGTAGGAAAGTTCAATTTCATACCAACCCTGTGGGCTCTCGTGGCCGGTATCTTAAACTGGCAAATACCAATGCCTTAACCGCGATAACCACCAAAATTAATCACAAGATGACGATAAACCAGCGATTCAATGCACTGCAGGAAGAGCTGGGTATGGAATCGATCCGGCGCATGGAGTGTTTTGATATCAGTCATACTATGGGTGAAAATACCATTGCCTCTTGTGTGGTGTTTAATCAGGAAGGACCTGTTAAGCAAGAGTACCGCCGCTATAACATTACCGGTATTACCGGGGGTGATGATTATGCTGCTATGGGGCAGGTATTGGAACGTCGTTACAGCAAGCAGCTTGATGTAGATAAAATTCCTGACATTATCTTTATCGATGGTGGTAAGGGACAACTAAACCGGGCTTACGAAATTATCTCTCAGCACTGGGACGATTGGCCTAAGCGTCCTCGGCTTATCGGTATTGCCAAAGGTGTCACCCGAAAGCCGGGATTGGAAACCTTGATAACAACAGATGGAGAGGAGTTCAACCTTCCAAGTGATGCGCCTGCATTGCACCTCATTCAACATATCCGCGATGAAAGCCACGATCACGCTATTGCTGGTCACCGAGCCAAAAGAGGAAAGGCGAGACGCACTAGTCCGCTGGAAGGCATTGAGGGTATCGGTCCTAAGCGTAGGCAAGCCCTTCTGAAGTATATGGGTGGGCTACAGGAGCTAAAGCGAGCGAGTGTCGAAGATATAAGCAAAATACCAGGAATTAGCGTTTCACTGGCAGAAAAGATACATCAGGCATTGAAACAATAGTGAAATTGGCGCACCATTGAACTGCACTGAAAATAACGAAGCCCCGAGCTATAAATATGCGTTTTACCATACCAAATATTCTAACTCTTCTGAGACTTATACTGATTCCTGTCTTCGTGGTGACTTTTTATTTACCATATAGCTGGGCTCCTTTTGCTTCTGCTCTAGTCTTTTTTATTGCAGGCGTGACCGATTACTTTGATGGCATGTTAGCCAGAAAACTTGGCCAGACCTCTCGCTTTGGAGCGTTCCTGGACCCGGTTGCAGACAAAGTCATGGTGGCGACAGCTTTGATTCTGATCACCGAGCATTACGCCTCTATCTGGATTACTATTCCTGCTCTGACCATGATCGCTCGTGAAATCATCATATCTGCATTGCGTGAGTGGATGGCTGAGATTGGCAAACGCTCCAGTGTTGCCGTTTCATGGATAGGCAAGGTGAAAACAATGTCGCAGATGTTTGCACTTCTGGTGCTGATCTGGCGTTACGACGATTGGATGATCTGGGTTGGTTACGCTGCCCTATATATTGCTACCTTCCTGACATACTGGTCTATGTTCCAGTACCTGGCTGCAGCCAAGGATGATCTTCTTGATGATGAACACCAATAATTGAATTATCCTAAGTGATTAAACGAAAGCGGGCAAAATGTCCGCTTTTTTGTTTTTTGCAGATAGCCCGCAAGGGAGAGAGAAATCGTTCATTGAAGTTAACTTGTGATTTTATGTACTTAAATCGCTAGAAAATTGAACAAATTCATCGCTTTTGAGTGATTAGTAGTCAAACGATACAAAAAACGAAAAATTGTGTTGACTCATTCCGGTGAATCCGTAAAATGCCTTCCCGTACTCAAGAGGAACACAGTTCTTCAGGAAGTATGAAGGCGCGTTGGCAGAGTGGCTATGCAGCGGATTGCAAATCCGTGGACCTCGGTTCGACTCCGGGACGCGCCTCCATTTGCGACACTAGCTCAGTTGGTAGAGCGCAACCTTGCCAAGGTTGAGGTCACGAGTTCGAACCTCGTGTGTCGCTCCAGATTCAAAAAGACCCTAGCAGAAATGCTGGGGTCTTTTGCTTTGTGGGTAATTAATGTTGGCACTAAAAAAAGCGAGCTGTTTGGCTCGCTTCTGAAATAGTTTACTAGCGCGTCGCTTATTCAGTAACAGTACTAACTAAGCTATTGTCACTTCCATGTTCATTCGCAACATAAGCGTCTGCGGCATGATCATTCTCCCAGGTTTCACCGTCGATAAGATAGCGGAACTGGAAGCTGCCTTCTTTTGGAAGTCTTGTTTTAAAAGAGAAAGCTTTGTTCTTTTTGTTTAGCTTCATTGGCTGTGCGTTCCACTCATTGAAATCGCCAGCGATAGCTACACTGCTTTCGTCTCCTTGAGGCCATTCAAAAGTAACTTCTACTTCATCTTTGGTTTTGAAAAAGCGCTTTTTAATCATTTTGTATCCCTAGTTATACCAAACCTAACGGGTAATTTGTAATCGATTTCGTGACGCTGTTCAAGTATTTTTCGGTACGATGGCCTAAAAAAATGGTGAATGTTCTGCGTCAAACGAAAAACCCGAGTTATAAACCACAAAAATAACATATTGAATTAACAAATTATTTGTCAACTTTGCATAAATATTTTCAGCAAGTTCTTCCCGGGAAGTCAGATATATAGGCTATGATTAAATTTAGTAGTCAATGATATAAGCGAGAGAAGTAAAGTTGAGTTCAGTTCGCACAAAAGCAGCTTTGTTCAGTAGTAAAAGATACAACGCTCAGGCAGAAGAGGTTGCCAGAAAAATCACATCTAAGACTAACGAAAGATTTGCGACCTGGTTAGTGAGTATGAAGTATCTGGTTGATCAGGATGATGTCGATAGTGTTCTGAGTCTGCAAGGCAAGTATTGTGATTCTGTGATTTTTGAAGAGCATGAAAGAGTAACCGAAAATCAAAGGATTTTGCTGCAATGCGAGAAACAGCGGGTGATGGAACGTCAAGCTCAGGTGGAAGAGAGACAGCAGGTGCTTGATAAAGTAGTCACACGCGTAGCCATTACTACAGAAAAAATGCTTGTAGACAGATTATCCGACATGGAGGTTCCTAAGCTTCTATGGGGATTTCCTGATTTTGGTCATTTTGCTTCTTTCGCTTACTCTGCATCGTTAAATTTTTCAAAGTTAGGCAGCTTAACAACATTAAGTCATTCTTTGAGGGGAGCGGTTCTTGAGCTTGTTGGTACCGCGAAATTCTGTGAAGCACTAGGGAAGTCGCCAAAGTACACTAATGACCCGAAAGTCGCGATAGGAATGATTGGAATAGATAACTGTCGTAAGTTGTTTCCTGTATTAATGGCCAGGCCGTTACTCAGGTGGGCGGATAATAATACTAAGCTGATTGCCCCCAAACTTTGGCAGCATATGGTGGTGACGGCGAATGTCACTCGAATGCGGTTGCATGCAGCTGGTTACAAGGAGCCTGATGAAGGAATATTTCTTGGTGTGATAAGAAGCATTGCGATATTTTCAGTGGTCAATTACTTCAACCAGATCTTCGAAGATTCTCTGGTTGAAGTGATGCAAAACTATCGAGAGAAAGAAGAGATGGATGAGTACTTTGCCTGCTCCGAAGTGAAACCAACGATGTCTGTTTTACCCCGTGCGATATACAAACTCGAAAAAAAACTCACCAGAAATATTGTTGAGCATATAGAGTGGGATCAGCGGGTAGCCCATTTGAGGATGGCATTAATGGAGGACTTAGACGATGTTCCAATCCTTGAGCGCAGCGTCCATGCTGTTGCCCTTGGTCAGGCAAGGGCATACTCCATCTACGATCTGATGCAAAGAAGTAATGCGTTTGTTGAAAAGCATAAACCTTTCTGGTTCGCGAATGTGCAGTTAGACGGGGTCGCTTTAAAAGAAATAGAGAAGAGTAATCCGGGGCGCCTTACATTATCGATATAACGATAGGAATAAGTTGTTATTTTTTAAGTGCTAAATTTGATAAATCGTCAATCGTGGCTACTCTTTTTTAGTAGACAACGGCATTTAGAGGAATACGGTGCGTAAGCTGATAACACTTTTTTTAATCTTCCCAAGTTTTTTCTTTTCTTGTGTAGCTTATGCAAATAGCCAAATGGATTTCTCTGCAAAAAGAGTTCTCCTACTCATCTCTTATCACCCTACATTTCCAACATCGTCCAAAGTGATGGATGGTTTACTTGCTGAGTTTGGTGATAACCCGCCTGAGATTGAAGTCGAGTTCATGGATTCAAAACGGTTACACGATGAAACCAGTCGCCAGCTTTTTCAAGCTAATATCTCGTATAAATTGCTCAACCGTGAACCATATGATGTCGTGATCACAGCGGATGATAATGCGCTGCACTTTATGTTGGATAATGGCGAAACGCTGCTTCCGGATACCCCATTTGTTTTCCTTGGTTTAAACAACATTAAGCTCGCTCGTTTAATGGGGAGTAATACGTTAGCAACGGGGGTTGTTGAAGCTGTATCTATAAGAGAAACGATCGAACTCGCCCTTCAAATAAAGCAGGATATACGTTCGATTTATATTGTCTCGGATGGTACATCGTCAGGCCGATCCGATCTGGAGTCCACTCTAAAACTCAAAGAACAGTTTCCCGGAGTACCCTTCAAAGTAATTAACCTTGCCGACATAAGTTGGCCGGATTTTATTACAGCGATAAAGGGAGTACCTAAAGAGAGCGCTATTATACTGCTGTCTGCCTATCGTGATAAATACAGTGAGAGTTATTCCTTTGAGAGCTCACTTGAAATCATCGTGAATAACAGCCTTGCTCCGATTTTCCACCCTTTTGAACATGGCATGGGAGATGGCGTACTCGGCGGTGTAGTTATCAGTCATAGAGAGCAGGCGAAGCAAGCAGCAATAAAAGCAAAGCAACTTTTCTCGGGGGTAAAGGCCATCGATATTCCCATTTTGGATAAGAGCCCCAACGTGGTTGTAGCCGATAAACGTGTTCTCGATAGGTTTGGTATTGAGGTTTCTCAACTGCCTGAAGGGGCAGAGATCCGATACAGTAAAGAAACAATGTTTCAGAAGTATTGGAAAGAGCTTCTAGGTATCATAGTTATCATGTCTCTGATGATGTTGATTATTATCATTCTGGTTCACCAAAACCGCGCGAAAGCGCGTTTTGCAAAAACACTCTCTGCCAGTGAAAGTCGCTTGAGAAAAATTCTCGACAACATAGATGCTTTTGTATACATGAAAGATGCGAAAGGGCGCTATTTGTTTGCTAATAAGCTGATGTATTCATTGTTTCCTTCGTCAATCAATAGCATTACATCAAAATCGGACAAAGAGTTGTTTGATGAAGATGTATCAGAGCAGCGTGAGCGAACGGATAATGCGGTTATTGAAAGTCAGATACTGTACAAGGGTGAAGAGAACCTTTGGCTAGAGAACGGAAGGCAAATTTTACAGAGTACAAAAATTCCACTCGTAGATGACAAAGGTAACACGTACGCTTTATGTAGCGTCTCGGTCGATATTACTGAACAAAAAGAACACGAAAAGCAACTGAAGAAGATCGCACATTATGATCAGCTAACCGGACTACCAAACAGGGTTCTGTTTTCAGACCGTCTATCGCAGGCGATGAAACATGCAATTAGACAAAACAGCATAATCTCTGTGCTTTATATGGATCTGGATGGCTTTAAACAAATAAATGATACTTACGGCCATATTTTTGGAGATCGGTTGCTTAAAGTTGTGACTTCACGGCTTCAACAGGTGATTCGGGAGAATGATACTGCAGCCAGGCTTGGGGGAGATGAGTTCATCATTCTACTGATTAACTCAGGCAAACCTGAAGATGATCTAGAAATAACGCAGAGAATATTAAGTGTGATTTCTGAGCCCATGAGTGTAGATGGTGTGGTTGTGTCTGTATCGGGCAGCATTGGAATTACCCGCTTTCCTCAGGAAGATGAAATCGAAGCGGATCACCTACTTAGACAGGCAGACCAGGCGATGTATACCGCTAAGAACTCAGGGCGGAATCGGTACCATTTCTTTAATTCTGATCTCGAACAGGTGGTTCAAAAACAAGAACTGTTAATTAAAGAGGTCGGGAAGGCCATTGATAGAAATGAGTTCAGGTTGTTCTATCAACCCAAAGTCGATTTAGAAACAGGTCACGTTGTGGGCGTTGAAGCACTGATCCGTTGGGAGCATCCAGAGAAAGGGCTGTTGCCACCGGCCGCCTTTTTGCCCGATATAGAAAAACATAGCCTGATGATCGATATCGATGACTGGGTAATCGGTGAAGCTCTTCGACAGATAAAAAACTGGTTGCGTAGTGGGCTGAGTATTCCGGTAAGTATCAATATTAGCCATATCTATTTCAATCAGCAGAACCTAGCCCAGGTACTGAAGCAAGAGCTTGCTGAATATCCCGACGTCTCTCCATCGTTACTAGAGTTAGAGATCCTGGAAACTCAAGCTCTGGAGAATCTAGGTGCAGTCGCGACCGTTATCCTTGAATGTCAGGAGCTGGGAATTTCGTTTGCGTTGGATGACTTTGGCACTGGATTTTCATCTCTGACTTATCTGAAGCAACTACCTATCAACATGCTGAAAGTCGATCGTAGTTTTGTCATTGATATGCTTGAAGATGAGGAAGATCGTTCGATACTGGAAGGTATACTGGCGTTATCTCAGGCATTCAATATCAAACCCATTGCCGAAGGGTTAGAAACAGTAGAGCATGGAATAGAGTTGAAGAAAATGGGTTACCGTTATGCGCAGGGATATGGAATTGCAAAACCTATGGCAGCTCATGAAGTACCTTTGTGGATTAACGGTTGGTCTGTTCCTAAAGAGTGGAATTGTCCTGTCGATGAAGGTTGGGATTATGGGATTTAATAGGAGATAGCGACCTTAAGACGGAGAAAGGCATGTTAAGGTCGCTTAGTGTTTACAGCTCGAGTTGTATTAGCAGACCCAATTATGCGCTGATGATGCGGCTCATTTCCTGTTTTAGATTGTCCGACTGCTTACCAAAAATAGCTTGAACATTCTGGTTTATAACAACCACGCCAAGAGCGCCAAGTTCTTTTAATTTGTCCTGCGCGACTTTTTCTGTATCTGTTACTGAAATTCGCAGGCGTGTCAGGCAGGCGTCTACCTTCTCTATATTTTCTTTACCACCAAATGCAAAAACTAACTCGCCAGCAATACCAGCTTCTGGGTGAGACTGAACCCACTCTTGCATGCCTTCGCGTAGGGTATCTGAGTCCTTGCCAAAGATAGCCTGAACGACACCATCTGCATTTACGATACCAATAGCGCCAAGCTCCTTTAACGCGTCCTGCTTAACAGCTTCGAAGTCATTCACAGTAATCCGTAAGCGAGTCAGGCACGCGTCGATTTTTGATATATTGTTCTGGCCACCAAAAGCTTGGACCAGTGTTTCGCTAGAGGGAAGAGCCTTCTCTGCCATATTGAACTCCTGAAAGTTTAATTTATGTTCGATTTGAATAGGCCAAGTATGATTGAAGCTGCTTGATAAATGCAATACTAAGTTCGGTATTTCATGTTATTTAGATATTCGTCAGGTGAATATGTTGAGCTAATGGTTTCTTTTATTGCTTGAAATTTAAATATGTAAACTGGATCACGTTCAATCTTTACATTTTCATTACGATGAAACTGTCCCCCTTATGTAGTATGCGAAGGACATGGAGAACATAATGAATAATGTCGAAAAAAAGATTGAAGCTATTTTTAACAAGGCTTTCCCCGGAGCCGCTATTACCCCGTCAGTTAACCATATCACGCTTGAAGTTAACGAGCCGAACCTAATCGGTCTTAGCGTACGTTCAGCAGACTTTGAATTTGCACCGGAAGGCGAATGCATGAGTATATCTTTAAGTGCAGAGAATAATGGTATACCCATTAATGATTTTGAAGGATTGGTGGAGAACACTGAAATTGAACTGGATGAAGGCAAATTGCGTATCCATGATATGCCGATTTTGTCAGTTAACGATTTCAAAAGGGTGTTAAGGCAAAATTACTGTTAATACGCTAAAGCCCCCAGTAATTGATACTGAGCACTGACCAGAAATGGCGGTGCTTTTTTTGTTTCCTTAATAGAACTTCAGTTCTCTGTTATGACTGTTATTAACATTGATGTTGTTCATTTCACATTTTTTACGTTCTATTTTCTATTTATACGAATCTTTCTTAACTCTGGTTTATTGGGTAGTAGACTAGCGATAGTTAAGTCTCTGCACTTCTAGATAAATCTTAACTAATTGATACTTGGCTAATTAATTTGCTGTATCTATGATTTGTATGATTGATTTATATTTTTGATTAATACTTAAGGTTGTTCAAATGAACAAAGATTAGTTCATTTTAGGAACAAATCTTTTTCATTATCTCTCTAAATCCTCACAATGAATTGGGTTATTGTTACTTCGCATTAACAAAAACAATACAACAAAAATGCAAGTTAGAACTTAAAGGAACCCTATATGAATGAATCACTCTTAGCCTTAATTGCATTTTCACCGATAGTGGTGGCTGCAATACTACTGGTTGGCCTGAACTGGCCAGCGAAAAAAGCGATGCCTGTTGCGTTTGGTATCACCGTTATTATCGCACTTGTTTTCTGGGATATGTCTGTTACGCGAGTCTTAGCCTCAGTTTTTCAGGGATTAGGTATCACCGTATCTGTTCTCTGGATCGTATTTGGGGCAATTTTTTTGCTCAACACTCTCAAACACACTGGTGCAATCACGACAATAAGAAACGGGTTTACTGACATCTCGTCTGACCGCCGTGTTCAGGCAATCATTATTGCCTGGTGTTTTGGTTCCTTTATTGAAGGAGCTTCTGGATTCGGTACTCCTGCAGCAATCGCGGCACCACTTTTAGTTGCCATTGGCTTCCCTGCTTTGGCCGCTGTTCTAATGGGGATGATGATTCAGTCAACGCCAGTATCATTTGGTGCTGTAGGTACGCCTATTATTGTCGGTGTAAACAAAGGACTAGATGTACACAATATTAGCGAAACTCTGAATGCTGGTGGCGCGAGTTGGGATATCTATTTACAGCAAATAACATCAAGCGTTGCATTAATACATGCTTGTGTCGGTACTCTGATGCCAGTGTTGATGGCGATGATGCTTACTCGCTTCTTTGGCAAAAATAAAAGCTGGACTGAAGGTTTGGATATCCTTCCGTTCGCACTTTTTGCCGGTGTCGCGTTTACCGTGCCGTATGCATTAACAGGTGTTTTCCTTGGCGCTGAGTTTCCTTCACTGATTGGTGGGCTAGTGGGCCTGGCTGTAGTCGTTAGTGCTGCAAAGCGTGGATTTTTAGTACCCAAGTCGAAGTGGGACTTTGAAAGCGAGGATAAGTGGCCAGCAGAGTGGCTGGGTTCGCTTAAGATCGATATCAAAGAGAAACAAGATAAGCCTATGAGCATGGCTGTTGCCTGGGCACCATATGTTGCTTTGGCAGTAGTACTGGTCGCAAGCCGAGTGAGCCCGGAGTTCAAAGGCATGTTAAAGAGCGTAAGTCTGAGCTTTAGCAATATCCTGGGGGAAACAGGTGTAAGTACTGCAATTCAACCGTTATATCTTCCGGGTGGGATTCTGGTGTTTGTTGCGATTCTTGCTGCACTATTCCACTCAAAGAGTGCAAAACCACTTTCTGAGGCGTTCGGCGAGTCAAGTAAGACACTAATCGGGGCTGGGTTTGTGTTGGTGTTTACCATCCCTATGGTACGAATCTTCATCAACTCTGGCGTCAATGCCGCTGATTTGGCGAGTATGCCTGTAACAACAGCAAATTTTGTATCAGGAATTGTTGGCCAGGCATTCCCGATGCTGAGCGCGACTATAGGAGCGTTAGGCGCATTTATCGCCGGTTCGAATACCGTTTCTAATATGATGTTCAGCCAGTTCCAGTTTGAAGTCGCACAAACATTGAGCGTTTCAACAACAGTCGTTATTGCCCTGCAAGCAGTGGGAGCGGCCGCAGGTAACATGGTTGCTATTCACAATGTGGTGGCGGCATCAGCAACGGTAGGACTACTAGGTAGGGAAGGGGCAACACTTCGTAAAACAGTTATTCCTACATTCTATTACCTGGTGATGACTGGCTTGATTGGTCTGTTGGTTATATACGGATTAAATGCAACAGATGCCCTGATGGGATAAATGATAATTCGTTGTACTCAGGTAAGGGAACTCTTAAACAGGGTTCCCTTTTTTGTGCATAAGTGAGTCATGTACAAAAGCTCAAATAGCAGAAACACTCCTCTGCCTTAGCTCCAAATCTTGAAAGAAACCCCGCCTTGTTTCATGAAAAATGTGATCAAATCAAGGGAGTTTTAGCTAATACTTTATGGTTATTTTTGTCAGTTAATGTGCTGTTATATATGCAAATATATTTCAATATTGTTTTAGATCAATAAATGTCTTGACAAAAGCCAAATATTTACTGTGATCCAGCCTGAAGGTTTTATCTGTTCTATCCTTAACCATGAGATTTATATGGATTTATCTTGTATATTAGTAAGTGTTAAATAAGTAATTGTTGTGTTAGGTATTGCTAATATGGCGTGCGGATAACGTTAAAACGGCAAAGTTTTTAGTATTAGGGCGATAGAACAATGAAAAAAATAATCACACTGGTTGTCGGGTTGATTGTCACCCTCACATGTTGGCAGGCCTATGCCGGCGGACAGGAAGTGGAGACACATGAGCGTCAGCCCTCATCGATTGCGAGCACTGCAGATCATTCAACATTTGACGTACTGGATGACGAATTCGATTATGCTCCGGATGTAACCGCTGCATGTCTTGAATGTCACACAGAAGCTGCAAAGCAAATTCATTCTACTTTCCATTGGACGTGGGCTAAAGAGGTTGATGGCGTGATGGTTGGTAAAGCACAAAATGGCTTTAACAACTATTGTGTCTCTGCGAAAGGTAATGAGAGTTGTACTCAATGTCACGTAGGATATGGCTGGCGCAATGAAGACTTCGATCTTGAAGAAGAAGAGAACGTTGACTGTCTGGTATGTCATGACACTACCGGAACTTACAAAAAATCTTCAGCCTCTTCTGGTCATCCTTTTTATGAAGACAAGATCGTTAACGGTGAAGTAGTACAGAAGGCGGTAGATCTTGCTTATGTAGCCCAACATGTTGGCGTTCCTGAAAGAGATAACTGCCTGGCATGCCACGCCAACGGTGGTGGTGGTAATGGGGTAAAACACGGCGACACAGATATGTCTCTGGTTAACCCGGATTTTGAACTTGATGTTCACATGAGCCCGGAAAAGCTGGACTTCTCATGTCAGGATTGTCATACCGCCAACGAGCACAAAATCTCGGGTCGTTATAACGATCGAAAAGCCTTTATCGACCATGACCTAAACATGGGGCGCCCTGAACGTGAGGGTAACAATGTGTCCTGTGAGTCGTGCCATAGCGCTACGCCACATAATGATCGTGACATCGATAACCACACCGCAAAAGTAGCCTGTGCTTCCTGCCATATTCCTGAAATGGCCCGTGGTCCATATCTGACGAAGCTTTCCTGGGACTGGTCAACCGCCGGGCAGAAGAAAGACGGTAAACCTTATGTGATCAACGAGATGTTTGATGGGGTAGAGAACATAGCCTACACCAGCAAAAAAGGTACGTTTACCTGGGGCAAAAATGTTGTACCGGAATACCGCTGGTACAAAGGCGAACTGAAGCAAATGACGTATCTTGACACGTTTGATCCGAATACGGCTCCTATAGACGTTAACCCGCCAACCGGTGATTACAAGGATCCGGAGGCAAAGATCTGGCCGTTCAAAATTCACCGGGGTAAACAGCCATATGATACCGAGCAAAATCACATGCTACCTATCAAACTGTATGGTCGTAAGGGAACCGGCGCTTTATGGACAGAGCTAGACTGGGCTAAAGCTCTACAGGCAGGAGCCGAGCTGAACCACGTCGATTACAGTGGTCAGTATGGGTTTATCGAAACTAATGGTTATTGGCCGATTAAACATATGGTTGCTCCTGCTAAAGAAGCGGTGAAGTGTGGTCAGTGCCACAGCCAGCAAAGTCGTTTAGAAGGTTTGAATGATTTCTATCTGGTGGGACGTGACCGTTATACCATCGTTGAAATTCTTGGAGGTTTAATGATATTCGGTGCTTTGGCCGCAGTTATCGTTCATGCCTTTATCAGAACAATCACCATTCGTCGCCGCAAGGCTGAACAGAAATAGGGGTGCGGGGATAAATCAATGAATAAAACAGTACTTATTTTTAAACGCTTTGAACGTTTCTGGCACTGGGCACAAGCGTTACTGGTTCTCACACTTATTGTTACTGGGTTAGAACTGCATGGACTGATTAAGGTGTTCAATTTCGGCCACAGTTCTCACTATCACCACGTTGCTGGTTTTATCTGGTTTGCTTTGGTGGTGCTTATTTTTACCTGGATATTAACAACCGGTGATTGGAAGCAATATGTGCCAACGACGAAGGGCCTTGATGGTGTATTGAGATATTACTCATATGGCGTATTTGTGGGCGAAAAACACCCGCACCATATGACACCTGAGAATAAGTTTAACCCTTTACAGAAACTGGCTTACCTTGGTGTTGTGTTTGTAGTGGTTCCCTTACAGATAGTTACCGGGTTAATTTTCTTTTTCTATCCGGAGCTGAGAGAAACGGGGTACATCAACCATATTGGGCTCGTTGCCGCTATTCATACACTATGCGCCTATATCGTTATTGCATTTCTAATTACGCATCTGTACCTGATCACGTTGGGAGAAAAATTAAGCAGCCATATGAAAGCAATGCTAACAGGTAAAGAAGAAGTAGATAAGTAGAATTTATTAGATTTAAAACAAGAGGTTAATGTTATGAGAAAACTGATATTAGGACTTATGGTTGCACTATTTTCCCTCGGAGCTCAGGCTGATGCTTCGAAAGGGCAGGAGTACTATCTTGAGTATTTGAAACCAATGTTTGGCTATAACGGCCAGGAGTTTGCAGCTCAACATCTGAAGGTAGAGTGGAAACGCTACTTTAAAAAAGATGCTAAGCGCTTTATTAAAAAATTCAGTAAAAAGCACCCTGAATCTGCAGAGTTTCTGAAGAGTGATAAATTCCAGGAAATTGCACCTGATATCGCCGATTTTGCGATGAAGTATGCAGCAGATAGCGGTGAGTTAGCAGCATGTGACTAGTCAGGAAATCAATAAAATAGGGAGTCAATTATGTTTAAGAAAACAGCAATAGTCGCTTCATTACTGGTCACGCTACCTTTCTCAGTAGCTGCCGATGAGGTGGTTGGTAAGATTCAGTCTGCAATCCATATGACAAAAACGATTCAGTATCTGAACCCGAAAACCAAAGAAGTTAACGTAATTAAATATGATGAAAACACGGTTCTGGTTGACGCTGGATCGTTCAAAGATTTGACCGTTAACACTAAGTTTAAGGCTGAAATAGACGAAAATGGTTATGCAAGTAAGATAAAGCGAGTTCTGGTTAAATTACCGGCTGATCAGGTTATTGATACCGATACGCTTGCTGACTTGTTGGATGAAGGGGCTCCTGTCTTTATTGGTGACGCGCGCCCAGTTGGAAAATATAACGCTGGACATATTCCTACATCTAAAGCGACACCTTCAGACAAGCTTAAAGAAAACCTTAATTGGTTACCAAAGGATAAAGATCAATTAGTGGTCTTCTATTGTGGTGGTGTCACTTGCCCTCTGAGTCCTGCAGCACTGAAAATCGCAAAGGCAAATGGTTATACCAATGTAAAAGCGTATGTTGAAGGTATGCCAGCATGGAAAGGCGAAATTTATCCAGCACATGTGAATGCTGATTGGGTAGCGAAAAATCTTAATATTCACCATGTGATTCTTGATGTTCGTGATGAGCCTGCGAGCTTTGTAAAAGGCGCTGTTCATATGCCTGCTTCCGAGTTGGTGGACATGCACGATAAATGGAATGAAGAGAAGAAGCCGGTAGCGAAACGAACCATATTTGAGCTTCGTGATAAAAAAGCGCCGATTATTATCGTAGCGGATACTTCAGATGCGGATGAAGCGATAGAAGCGTACGAAATTCTTAACTTCTGGAAGTTTAAAAATGTAACCATCCTGAATGGTGGTATGGAAGGTTGGGCTGCTGCTAAACTTCCGACAGGCAAAGATAAGATCGCAACTAAGCTTGTATACGAGAAGAAGCTGGTTAAAGGCGCTGTAGAAGAGGTTGCATTTGTTAAAGCGGCCAAAGAGGGTAGCGCGACAATCATTGATGTTCGAAACCCTGACGAAGCAGCGAAAGGACATATCGCGAAATCTATTAACCTTCCTCTTGGCGAGCTGGATCAACATCTGGATAAAGTGCCAAAAGATAGCCCAGTGATTCTTCACTGTGCGGCTGGTGCAAGAGCAGCGATGGCTTATGCATTGTTGACTAAGAACGGCTTTACTAATGTTAAATACCTGAATGATTCTTTTGCGGACGTCGTAAAAGATAACGGTATTGAGCTTCAGTAATCATTATTATGTGACCGAAAAAACCTGCTGCGCTTGTGGCAGGTTTTTTTATTTAAATGAAGGGATTAATAACATCGGTCATTCCTATAGCAATATGTGTGATTAATGTGCTCTGTGGATGATTTTTTAGCCATACAGTTCAAAACACTACATTTTCTTGTTGACGAAATTTCTCAATCCGTTAAAGTACACCCCGTTCCCAAGGCAAAGCCCGAAAGGAACGAGGATGGTGTCTCCATCGCTGAAAAGCGTGCCCTGGTGGTGGAATTGGTAGACACAAGGGATTTAAAATCCCTCGGCGTTCGCGCTGTGCCGGTTCAAGTCCGGCCCGGGGCACCATCTTGCGACACTAGCTCAGTTGGTAGAGCGCAACCTTGCCAAGGTTGAGGTCACGAGTTCGAACCTCGTGTGTCGCTCCAAATTTTGAAAGACCCCAGCAGAATTGCTGGGGTCTTTTGCTATGTACCTATCAATACAGACACTAGCTCAGATGGTAGAGCGCAAGCTTGCTAAGGTTGAGGTCACGCCTGTTACCTGAAATCGGGAACCTCGTGTGTCGCTCCAAATTTGAAAGACCCCAGCAGAATTGCTGGGGTCTTTTGCTATGTACCTATCAATACAGACACTAGCTCAGATGGTAGAGCGTAACCTTGCCAAGGTCGAGGTCACGCCTGTTACCTGAAATCGGGAACCTCGTGTGTCGCTCCAAATTCAGGAAAAGCCCTAGCAGAAATGCTAGGGCTTTTTCGTGTCTGAAAGTCTACCTTCGATTAGTCCTCCAACGGTTAACAATTTTGTTATCTGCTGCTCTTATTTCTTATCTGTCGTTTCATATATGGGCTCATTCTTTCTTTTTACGTCACTATTGATTGATAGTGAATTATAAATATGAGTAATTACGTTTGATGTAAATCAATAATGATTTATTTAGATTTTGACATTGATTATTTGTGTCCATAATATGTGCCTCTCAAATGTGATTGTCATCACATTTGATTTGGGTGATGTTTTTGGAGAACCAATCTTATGAAAGTAACCATTTTACAAGAAGCAGAGATTCCGGATTACGAAGTGGCTTCGCGTGTGGCGATATTTATTCGTAAAGAAGAGCGAATGCCGAATGAATATGAGGTGGCAGAAATGCTATCTGGCTTTTTCCCGGAAAAATCGTTTACGCAGCCTTTAGATATTCACGAAGACAAAGATGAGTATTTACGTCTTACGAAACTAGCCTGGTGCTATATGAGATCGGCGCTTCAATCGTAAATAGATGCGTTAGTTTACGTATAGAACATGAAGACCATATGAGCACTTTAGTAACTATCAGGAAATTACAGAATGAATAATGACGTTTACCACAAGTTTATTGAAAGCGTGGTAAGAATGACGGGAACTTTTCGGGCTTCTCTGTTGATAGAAGAATTTGGAGTTACCGATACAACTGCAACTAGAGTTATAAAGAGCTACAGTAAACGTGCACCGGGGAATCTTCGTTTCGTAAGAACGAATCGATCATACTATGAGAAGAGCAAAGGGTTTAAGCCTGCGTTTCCTGGTACCGATCCGGAAACTTATCTATTAGCCGTAAAGACAGTCTTTACTGGTTAAAGCTAGTCGGGCGCTTAATATGAAAATGAAATTAATCCTTGTTGCGGTACTATTTTCTGCTAGTGCGAACGCTAATATTAATATGGTTTGTTATGGAGACAGCAACCGTACTCATCTATACGAGCGTATAGAAGTGAACATAGGTAAAGCGTCAACTTTGGTGATGGGAAAAACCTTTTTTGACTCCCAGGAAACAGATACAGAAGTATTTGAGTTTCAAAACAAGGCTCTGGCAATCTCAGATAGTGAGGCTATGACTAAAGGTGATGTAACTGACGACAACTTAAAAAGCTTCTTTAATATTCGAATGTATTTGGGAGAAACGCCTACAATGGTTTTTCAGGAAGCTTCATTTAAAGGTGGCCTGTTAAATAACGTAACCTACGAGACAATAACGAACTGTGAGTTGTTATCCATGGAATAGCGTGATTTACGATAAATAAAGTGCAATCGGTTGCATTTAATTTTCAGGCGTACAGAAAGTGCTAAGTTCCAAATTTCTAAAATGGATTAGTTGAATATTGAGTCGTCAGAAGATATAACGAAACTTATAACTCAAATAATTATCGGTTAATTTATTTATATGGATGTGTGGTTGGTTTGGCCCCTCGCAGTAGCTGTCATGATCGTTGGGCTGTTGAAGGTGTTTGATCGGGGCGTAAAAAAGACGATAAATAGTCTTGGTATTGCTTTAATTGTTGATAGACAACTTAAAATTCTTTATGCCAGTGATTCAGCTCAAGAGCTACTGATCGATGAAGAAAAAAGTGCGAAGTTAGTTGCTGTCTTAAAAGAGCAATTTGCATCCTATTTTACTGCACCACAATCAATCAATGGAACAGGTTTAAAATGCACACCGTTCCGCTTTCGGGGAAAGGGGAGCTGGCTTATACAATTTGATGAAGCGCTCTTTTCTGAAAGCTCACACGGGGACTCTGGAAATCTTATTCACACCATCATCCAGGCCATTCCAGATGCAATAGGAATGATGGACCATAATTTGGTTTATAAGGCTTGTAATCAGGCTTTTGTCGAACCGCTGGGAATTGCCAGCCCAGAAGACCTTTTGGGTAAGCAGCTGAAAGATGTCGCTTCGAAGGAAATTGTAGAAAAATTCAGCCCTTCAGATCGAAAAGTGCTCGACACCGGAGAAGCATTCCTTGTTGTTGACGAATTTGTTGATGACAATGGGGAAAAACACTGGATTGATGCACGTAAATTCCGTTTTGTTGATCCTCAAACTAACAAGCCTGGCCTGTTTATCCTTGCTCGAGATATAACCGATGTTGAGCTGGCTAAAAAGGAGCTTAACGACGCCAGAGATAGCTTCCAAAGGCTAAGCATGATTGACCCGCTTACTCAGATAGGAAATAGAAGGATGTTTAACGAACACCTCGTTTCCGAATGGAAAAGTCATGCACGAAATGCTAAGCCCTTTTCTCTTATCATGTGTGACATCGATAAATTCAAAAAGCTCAACGATACTTACGGACATGTGTTTGGTGACGAAGTTCTGGTAACGGTCGCAGAAGCTCTTGGCAAACCGCTAAAGAGACCTCTTGATCGAGTTTATCGATACGGAGGTGAAGAGTTTGCTTTTATTCTTCGTGATACGGATTCAGAAGGGGCAAAAACAGTAGCAGAGCGTGTTCATAACGTTGTTAGTAGCCTAAATATTGAATATGAAAGCTGCAAAATACATCCGCCATTAACGGTCAGTCTGGGCGTCTATACCTGTTACCCGAAAGTAGATGAAGATCCAATGGAAGCGGTTATGTTAGTGGACGAAGCTCTATATAGAGCAAAGGATGAGGGCCGCAATCAGACTGTATTTGTAGGTAACTGGCATCACAAACGGAAAAAGATGACAGAGGCTTTGTAAGATATTAACTGGCTCAAAAGGAACCAGCTTCTATACTTGTTATAGTTTATTTAAATAACCCAACATTTTACGGATAAAATGGGGGAAGAGTGGATAATCATAACAATGCTCCGTCATCTGCCGTAAAACGGTGGTTAGTTTCCTCTGTTCATTTTCCTGTGCTCACACTCGTGGGCTGTATCTTACTTGTCACCTTATCGAGTATTGGCGTGAAAAACCTCTATTTCAGAGGTGATTACAATATCTTTTTTGATAAAGCGAATCCGCAACTACTTGCTTTTGAAGAGATCCAGGCCAGGTTTTCAAAAACAGACAGTTTGGCGGTGGTTATTGCACCTGACAACCGTGACGTCTTTACACCAGAAACACTGACTCTTATTCAGCGCTTCACCGAAGAAGCCTGGCTGACACCTTACTCCAGCCGAGTCGACTCACTTTCAAACTATCAGCATACCGAAGCGATTGAAGATGATTTATTGGTCGAAGACCTGGTTCCTGAGTATTTCGAATTCCAGAATCAGAATATAGAAAAAGTAAAACGAATTGCGTTAAGTGAACCTGTTACTAAGCATTCTATTGTGTCTGAGAAAGGTGATGTGGCCGTGATAAATATTACGGTTCAGTTACCAGAGATAGATAAAACTTCAGAAGTCGTAGAGGTTCACGATTACGTATCTGCACTTATTGCTAAGTATGAAGCTGACTACCCGGGGACAAGCTTTTACAAAACGGCAGTCGTAGCGATGAACCACGCATTCATGACATCCGCGCAACATGACATCCTCACTCTGGTGCCACTTATGTTGGTTGTGGTGCTGATCATTCTTACTTTCTTATTACGCTCCTTTGTCAGTGTCATGGCTACTTTAGTGGTGATTATCACATCTGTTACCTCAACGCTTGGCTTATCAGGCTGGGCGGGCATGTATATGAATATCGCTACGGTGAATATCCCAACGTTAGTTCTGACGCTGGCCGTTGCAGATTGTGTGCATATTATTGCGACGATGAGGCATCAAATGGAGGTAGGTGACACTAAAGCCGAGGCTGTTTTTGAAAGCTTACGCATAAATGCCTTACCCGTCATTATTACATCGGTTACCACGGCTATTGGCTTTTTGATGATGAATATGTCTGACTCTCCGGTACTCAGAGACTTTGGTTCTCTGGCCGGCATGGGCGTTATGATCGCATGTATTCTCTCACTGACGTTATTACCGGCAATGCTTATGCTCCTTCCTGTGACGTTCAGAAGCGGGAATCAGGATGAGAGCAAAATTGTGGATTATCTGGCGGATTTTGTTATTGGCTACAGGCGAATCATTTTACCTACATTTGTCGTCATTATTGCCGTAGCGGTTGCAGTAATACCTCAGAACAAAATTAACGATGATTCGGTGAAATACTTTGGTAAACAGAGTGAGTTCAGGCAGGCCGTAGATTTTATGCAGGAACGTATCAGCGGTATGGGAACAATCAGTATATCGATAGATACGAATGAGCCTCACGGAATAGTCGCGCCTGAATTTCTTTCAACAATAGAAAGCTTTACCGAATGGCTTCGTCAACAACCAGAAGTTGATCATGTTGCATCAATGTCGGATGTGTTTAAACGCCTGAACAAAAATATGCATGCGGATGACGACAGTTATTACAGGCTACCCGGAGAGAGAGAGCTTGCTGCGCAATACTTGCTGATGTATGAGATGTCGCTACCATTTGGTTTAGATCTGAATAACCAGATAAACATCGATAAGTCGTCACTAAAGATTCAGCTAAAAACCGATAACATGGGAAGCTCTGAACTTATCAATCTTGAAAACCGAATCCACGAATGGATCAGGACAGATTCTCCACCCGGGCGCTCTTACGAAGTAAAAACCTCCAGTCCGTCTCTTATGTTTGCCCATATTGGGGAAACCAACATGAGAAGTATGCTGGTTTCACTACCAATTAGTTTATTGCTGATCTCGGGATTGCTTTTTCTGGCGTTACGTTCTTACAAGTTAGGGTTACTCAGTATTGTCCCGAACATGGTTCCGGCTCTTTTAGGCTTTGGTATTTGGGCATTAATTTCCGGGGAGGTCAACCTGGGACTCTCCGTTGTAGCTTCGCTAACGCTGGGTATCGTGGTTGATGACGCAGTCCATTTCCTTACTAAATACAAATACGCTCGGTCGGATGGGAAAACACCGGAAGAGGCGATACGCTATGCATTTCATACGGTCGGACGCGCGCTTTGGATTACAACAGTGGTATTGGTCGCCGGCTTTCTTGTGCTCGCATTGTCATCATTCAGATTGAACTCTGATATGGGGAAACTCAGTAGCATTGTTATATTTCTGGCTCTGGTTGTGGATTTCTTTTTACTTCCATGCCTACTCATGATATTCGACAAAAAGAGGAGTCACTAATGAACTTCTTCTCCCTAAGTGTTGCATCACCATTCACGCGTAAAGCTCCAGGCTTTTACCTGCTTTTGAGTGTTTTTATCTTGTCTCCTTCCTTTGTACTCGCCGATGCGGTGAAAGGGTTAGAGATCGCTAAAGAGAGGAAAGCTCGAGATATAGGCTGGCAAGACAGCACTGCCTCGATGGAGATGATTCTGAAAAATGCCAGTGGCGATACGGCCAACCGTTTAATGCGGATGAAATCATTAGAGGTTGCAAATGACGGAGACAAAGGGCTGACGGTTTTTGACGAACCAAGGGATGTGAAAGGAACCGCATTTTTAAGCCATTCTCATACGCAAGGCGCTGACGACCAATGGTTGTATCTCCCGGCATTAAAAAGAGTCAAACGCATCTCCTCCAGAAATAAGTCCGGACCGTTTATGGGGAGTGAGTTCGCGTACGAAGATCTGACGTCGTTTGAACTGGAGAAGTACGACTTCAATTACGTCAGGGATGAAGCTATCGATGGAGTGTCACTTTTTGTTGTTGAACAGAAACCACACGACAAAAAGTCTGGCTACAAAAGACAAGTTGTATGGCTGGATAAAGACGAGTATCGGCCACACAAAGTTGAATTCTACGATAGAAAAAATGCGTTGCTGAAAACACTGACATTCCAGAATTACGAGTTGTATCTGGATAAATATTGGCGAGCTCATACTTTGGAGATGATTAACCATCAAACGGGTAAGAGTACAACTTTAAAAACCATGAACATCAAGTTTCAAACTGGGTTAGAAGAAAACGATTTCAATAAAAACATATTAAAACGGATCAAGTGAGCGTGAAGTTATGTTTGGTTTTATATTCAGAATATTCACCTCGAGGCTGAAAATAATAACATCGTTATTCATCTTGCTTTTGTCATGGAGTTTTACCACCAACGCAGAAATCAGCAACTTTGATTTCGGTGGCTATACAAGTGCTGACTACCGATATTTTTTTAGTGAGGGAGAGTTGGGACAAAAGCAGTCACAGCCTTCTATTGTGCTTCGGCCTGAATTTTACTGGGATTTAAGTGGCGATGAGCACGATGCTTCTATTACATTCACGCCTTTTATCCGTTATGACGATCTGGATAGTGAAAGAACTCATGGTGATATCAGAGAACTTCTTTATTTGAGCGCCTGGAGTGATTATGAGTTTCGCTTTGGTATCGGCAAGGTTTTTTGGGGAGTTACCGAGTCGACCCACCTGGTTGATGCGATCAACCAGACTGATGCCATCGAAGCCCTTGACGGAGAAGATAAGCTTGGACAACCAATGCTAAACCTTTCGATTATAAAAGACTGGGGAATCACGGAGTTTTTCTATCTGCCATATTTTAGGGAACGTACATTTCCTGGTGCTGATGGCCGCCTGAGAACGTCCTATGTGGTCAATACGGATAAAGCCAGATATGAGTCGAGTGACGAAGAGAAGCATCAGGATTTTGCATTGCGTTATTCTCAGATGTTTGGGGATTGGGACTTAGGCCTTAGTTATTTGTATGGAACAGATAGGGAACCTGTATTTCTTGTTGAAGGTTATGAGTTGATCCCGTATTACGCTCAAATGCACCATATGGGTCTGGATCTACAGGGAATAGTAGGTGACTGGTTATGGAAGTTAGAGGCTATTTATAAAGATAGTTACCAGAACTACAGTGCTACGGTAACCGGATTTGAATATACCTGGGTCGGGATGTTTGGTTCGGTGTGGGATCTCGGGTTCATTGGCGAGTATCTTTATGACTCGCGCGGTACTAACTCTTTAGCTATTGGTCAAAACGACTTTTTTACGGGCTTTAGGTTTGTTTTTAATGATGAAGACAGCAGTGAGTTATTGTTTGGGCTTACGCAAGATCTGGATAACTCGGACGTTCAGATATACCGGCTAGAGGGCTCTACACGGTTAACCAACCATATGAGTGTAGAGTTAGACGCCTGGGGATTTTTTAATGAAACACCAACCGATCCTTTATACTCGATTCGCAAAGATGATTTTGTGGAACTGGTTCTGAAGTACTATTTTTAATGTTTTAAAGGACTTCACTATGCTGCGCATTAACATCGTTCTCCTTGTGCTTGTTCATTTTTCTGCATTCGCCATCCCTCTAAGCGAAGGAGAAATTATTGTAGATGGTGTTACCGTCGAAGATATGAAACAGGCAGAAAAACTGATAAGCGACGGCAGTACTATTTATCTCGGACCGGGTATCTACTCTAACGGTATTCATATAAGAAAAAATAACGTTACTTTATCCGGGAGTGAAGGCACTCATTTTGTTGATGCCGCGATAGAGGGGAAAGCAGCAATTGTCACTTCGGGAGAAAATACGGTAATTGAGAACATTGAGTGCAGTAGAATAAAAGTGTCTTCGGGGAACGGCGCTTGTATCAGGCACCAGGGAAGGAATCTTACCGTACTTTACAGCTATTTTCATGATAGCCAACAAGGCATTCTGGAAGCAAAAAACAATGGCTCTCTTACAATAAAGTATAGTCGGTTCGAAAGGCTCGGAAACCGTGGACGAGCGCATGGTATTTATACAAATGGAGCGGAGCTGACAGTCGAGAACTCTACATTTTTATCCATGGTTAGTCAGGGGCATGCTATCAAATCAAGATCGATAGTAACTACCATCAACAATACGTTTATTTCTACCGAAGATGGTAAAGATAGTCGACTGATAGATATTTCTTCTGGGGGTATTCTCAATCTTTCAAACTCAGTATTGATACAGACCAATTCTACGGTAAACCGCCAATTGATTGGCTTTGGTTTAGAGCGAATGAACACCAACCGAAAGCATCATCTGAATATTCAAAATAACCTTGTTATTGGGGAAAGAGAGAGAGGGAACGAGTATATTTTAGTCGCTCCTCCAAAAAAGTGGGATGCGAAAGTAGAGTTAGTGTCAGAGGTGCACAGCAATGTAATAGTTGGAAAATACTATGATATCGACAAGTGGAAATCCGGAAACACATGGTATAAAGATAGAGCTGACGCGGGCCTGTCGCTAGACAATAGCTCCTTCCTAAGTACATTGAAGTCCACACTTGCCTTACTTTCTGATGCAGAGCTGTCTAATGCTAATCATGACTCATTCAGAACGGTTTATCATTCGGAAAAAGAAGAGAGTGAAGAAGCGAAAATCTTATTCGAACCTGAAAACTGGACACTGGTTGGACCAGACCACACTAGTGCCCGGTCTTTGTTGAACTCAAAGAATACCGTATTCGTTGATAGCTCGAAGTCTCTAATTAAAGCTTTAAAAAACGCGCAACCAGGTCAGACAATTGTTATTGAAGACGGTAACTATAAGCTAAAAGCCAAGAAGATTAAAATAAGCAACCAAAGGACTGATAAGCACTCTCCAATCCATCTGACAGCAAGGAACCCAGGGAAAGTAACACTACAGCTAGCTTCGCTAGAAGGTATATATCTGAATCAACCACACTGGATCATTTCAGGCTTGAGGTTTCAGGGAATATGTAAGAAACATGGTCAGTGTGAGCATGCAATTCATGTAGTCGGAAATGCTTCGTTTACCCAGATTCTACATAATGAGTTTTTAGATTTTAACGCTGCAATAAAAGTGAATCGAATTAAAAAGGCCTTTCCAGACAATGGTGTTATTCAATTCAACCATTTTTATTCTTCTGCACCACGAAATACTAACCACCCGGTGACACCTATTAATATAGATCACGGTAACAATTGGTTAGTATCCCGGAATATAATTCAGGACTTTATAAAAACACGTGGGAATAAAGTGAGCTATGCTGCTTTCATTAAGGGAGGATCTTTAGGTGGGGAGTTTAGTAATAACCTTGTCGTGTGTAGTACAGATACAGCGATGGCACGTGGAAGATCAACTGTTGGTTTATCCATCGGCGGGGGAGGGATGAAAGACAGAAGAGATAACGCCAACTTTGAAGCGAGTAACGTGTTGGTTAGCAACAACATTATTTTTAACTGCAGTGATGTTGGAATCTACGTAAATAAAGGAAAAGACAGTTTAATTCAAAATAACTCTTTAATTAACACATCTGGTATCGATGTGCGCTTTCTCGAGTCCGATGCATTGGTAATTAATAACCTCTACTCAGGAAAGATTAGGAAGCGGGATAATGCTACAATCAAAAAAAATAGCGGTAATGTGCAATTATCCAGAACATTAAGCCTGACAGATGATTTAAAATCGTTTGCGTTATCGAAGGCATTTAACGCACTTACTCAAGGTAAGAATGGAACACCTGTAGATGCGCCTTATGACTTCTGTGGTAAGAAACTAACAAATCACTTTGTTGGTGCTTCACAGGATTATCGGCGTTGCTTCGACAATAAGTAATATTAGTTGGATTGCTATGTGGCGTATTAATCATGGCCTCTAGAACTGCATAATGATAACGGGGTCTCGTTCCCATGGTCCCCGTGGGAATGTATATCAGATTTAAAGTTATCAGCCAGAATACAAACCGTAATTGGTGTAACTATTTGTTTTTTTTTAATATGTTTTGCCTATGTTTTTAACCACGGTATGCATTACCACGCAGAGCGTGGGAACGAGGTAGGTTGCTATCCAATCCCTTAAATTATCAACTCCTCTTCCTTCTTATTGCTATTAAAGCGAGTCAGCACTTTATTGGTGAGGTGAGGGATCAAAAGATATATAGGCATTCGTTTAAAATGGCCTCTCCAGTAAAGAAAGAGCTCAGCAATATCGTGACCAAATTTACGATTCTCCGGATACGAAAATGAAAATACCCTGATATAGGCAAAGTCTAGTACTTGTTGAGTCAACTTATCAGGTCGGCTTTTGTTGTAGTATTCGATTACAAAAGCAGGAGGCAGGAAGTTAAACACAAGGTGACAATAGCGAATCGCCAAATATACCGAATCAGCATTGCCCATTTGATCTTGTATCTCTATAAGTTGTCGCCAAAATCCCTCATCTGAAGCGTTTGAGCTAAATAATATATAGAGGTCAAAAAGGTCTCGTAATCCTTTCGAATACTCACTCTCATAAAACAGATGTATGGCGCTGTGTATCACCATTGCGGGAGGGCTAAACACTTTGGGGCCAGTTCCCTGGTTTGAAATATTTACCGTGTGCTGCATAAGAACTTCAGGTGAAGGGGACTGCCTTAAGGTTTTGGGAAGGATATTAAAGTGTAAATCCAGCTCTGTTCTACGTTCTATGTGCCTGAGTGGAGGTATCTCCTGAGACCATTCACGATAAAATTTTTCATCATGGTTATTTACATGAGCCTGTATCCAGCCTTTAGTGGATAGCTTTGATTCAACTTTGGCAAATCACCTTCAGAAACTAATATATCAATATCGCCCATAAGCCGACCGCGAAAATCGTCGATATTTGACAAGTGATACGCTGCCCCTTTTAAGTATACCCAGCTGATATTTAGCGAATTAAGATGAAGATAAAACTCTTGTGATTCGTTTTCTAAACACTGGCGTTGGTTAACGTATTTAAGCTCGGCCGCTTCTAAATGTTCTCTCGCTTTTAATGGCAATTGATCCCAAATAGCTTCTCGAATGCAGAGGTGTTTTAATTGAGCAAGCATATTATGATATCTGGCTTCCGCTATGATTTTAGATAGCGCAGGCGCTGAAATCGTCGTTATTAGTTTTGGTTCAGAGAGTATGTCAGATAGCATCATCACAATATTGTTCTTCTATTAGATTATTTAGGGCATTTTCACATGCACTAAAGTTGTTGTACTCAATGTACACAGCGCTTGTTTTTTCGACTAACTTTCTGGCGCAAGCAAACCCCGATTTACTCAATAAGTTAAAGTTAAAACTGTTTTTTACGATCTCTGCCAAAGCCGAACATTTATCTACCGGCTCAACATAGCACTCTTCACTGGCGTTATAATTTACAAATACAATATGAGCGGGTTCTACCGGTATGTGTGAGTTCTCAACACTTTCTTCCGGTGCCCGGAGTAAACTGATGGTCCCTTTATGCGTATCTTTTGCCACCTCACTAAAATCAGCCGGTTTAAAATAACGACTCATTAGATCTATGGACTGATTCTTAAGATTGATAGGCCTCCCAAGGCCATACATCGTTAGTTTTTCTGGTGAAATCAGCGCAAGTTCATCCGAAAGTAGTCTCCAGCCTCTCGAAACTAGGTAAGCACAGAGTGTACTTTTGCCCGATCCAGATGCAGCCGTAATGATGATGCCCTTGCCGTCTTTTTCTAATGAGGCTGCATGTATGATCAGATACTGATTAGCGTTGGTTGAGATAACCCAGTTCATTCCCCATTCCAACATTGCATGAGCCTGATCGAGGGGGAGGGGCTTAAACGGTACCATTCCAGAGAATCTGAATTTAACTTGTGGCTTAAACAAGCGCCTGTAAAATGGCCCATGCTCAACGGATACATAATAGTCAATGAATAGATTTGTATCGGATATGACAAGATTTTTTCCATAATGGTGCTCAACATACCTCTGAATAGACGATACGTTTGATTTCACCGAAAAGTGAAAAGGGCCCGCTTTTAAAATGTATTCTTTATCAGCCATTGTCATTATTTATTTCGTCGCGAAGAATTATTTTCATGTCCAGTAGTTTGGTAACAACCTCGGAACCGAAATCAGGGTTTTGCTCGATATAATTATCGAGGGTTTGATCAAAGCAATCGGTCTCCTGTAGCGCTTTAACAAAATCAACAAACTCTTTTTTGCAAAGGAGAACTTCCGCATTGATTGGGCTATAGACCACGGCTTTATCACCATGACTATATACACACTCTTCAATGTTGAATTCATTATTAAATCGATAATTGTATGCCTGAGCTATGAACATAAACCTTCAATGTGCTCCTCATATAGAGTTATTTTTGTAACGAGTACTTGTCCATCAGGGAATAAAGTGTAGGGCGTGTAATTCCAAGCATAGTCGCAGTGTGAGACATATTCCCGTTATTGATAGATAAAGCTCTGTTTACAGCCTGTTTTTCTGCTGTTTCTCTTACTTTTTTCAAATTGAGTTCAATGGTGTGCTCTGAATAATCTGGCGATAAAGCCAAATCAGTAGCATTAATTTGTTTAGAGTCGGATAGTATTGAAGCTGATTTAATTTTGTTCTGCAGTTCACGGACGTTTCCGGGCCAGCTGTGTTGCATTAGAGCCTGAATTGCATCATCAGTGAACCCTGTTATCTGACGGCTGTTTTGTTTATTGTTCTGGTCAAGAAAAGCTCTCGCCAGCAACACGATATCTTCGCCACGCTCTCTGAGTGGGGGGATATTTAGGGTAATTTCACTGATACGGTAATACAGGTCTTCACGGAAGGTCTTCTCCGATACCATCTGTTGCAGGTTCTGGTGAGTAGCACAGATAATTCGTACATCTACAGGGATATCTTCTCTGCCGCCAACCCGAGTGATAACTTTCTCCTGAAGAAAACGAAGAATTTTTGCCTGAAGGGGATAGGGCATATCACCGATTTCATCAAGAAACAGCGTGCCACCCTGAGCAAATTCTATCTTCCCTATTGTTGTTTTTTGGGCTCCGGTAAATGCGCCCTTTTCGTAACCAAACAGTTCGCTTTCTAACAAAGTTTCTGGGATAGATGCGCAGTTAATGGCGACAAATGGTTCGTCTGTGCGCTGGCTTTGATTATGAACCGCGCGGGCTAGTACTTCTTTACCAGTGCCACTTTCACCCAAGAGCAAAGTTGTTATTTCGGTTGGAGCAACGCGTTCCACCATTTTACATACTTGCTGTATCTGGTAAGAGCTGCCAATAAAACCATTATTATTGAGTGTCAGGCTTTTTAATTGCTCATTTTCCTGCTCTATGTTCGCTATAAAAAAGGCGCGGCTAACAATGACGTTCAATATATCGTCGTCTATTGGCTTGCTATAAAAATCATGTGCGCCCATTTTTACTGCCTGAAGAGCATTTTCTTTCTCGTCGTTCCCTGTAATGACGATGACTTTGGAGCTTGGGGATAACTTTATGATTTCCTCTAAGGTAGCTAAGCCTTCGCTTATGTTATCAGGGTCTGGTGGCAGGCCTAAATCCAGAGTAATTACTTTAGGTTCATAACGTCGTAAGGCAGCTATAGCTGAAGCTCGATCTTCTGCGAACACAATATTGTATTCTGAGAAAGCCCACTTAAGCTGTTTTTGTATCCCTAAATCATCTTCTACAACAAGAACTGTTTCCATTATTCAGCCCTATATTTATATGGTGACAACAAGGTGCCTTTACTTGAGTATAATACCTATATGCCACTAACGAGTACCTACAACTAAAGTTCATTTTTAAGAAACCATTGGAAAAATAATCTTAAACAGGGTTCCCTGGCCGGGTGTAGAATAAACCTCTATATGCCCACCTAATTGATTGACCAGCTTTTTGGCATCGTAAGCACCTATTCCCATACCCGAGTTTCCTTTAGTAGTATCAAAAGGTTTAAATAGTCTGTTCTCTATAAAATTCTCACTCATTCCTACTCCGTCATCATGAACGTTTATCATGAAGTGTGAGTTGTCGTGTTCAGTGGATACTTCAACTCTCCCATTGTTATCAGTAGCTTCCTGAGCATTCTGTATAAGATGAGATAAGACGTTGTCAAATCGCTCTTTATCGGTCTTTAATGTGAAATCGATATCGCTGAGATTTGTTAGTGTAGGGGACGGTTTTTTGTTTGAAAGTGAGGTACAGGCGCTTTTCAGAGACGAGTTAATAGAAACAGAGTCTTTAGGCTTGTCTTCTACGCTTTTTTTCCTCAGTTGAGTAACTACTTTGTCTAATCTGCTAACGGCTGAATCTATGGTAATAAAAGCATCTTCGATAAATTCGGGGTTATCTCCGTGCTTCTTCGCGTTTTTAGAGAGCAACTGGAGCTGAGCCAGGATGTTTTTCAGGTCGTGTGCGAGAAAGGCAGACATCCGGTTAAAGGTGTCAAACTGCTGATTTTCACTTAATGTCTTATTACTTCTATGCAAATGCAAATAGACAGAAAGTTGTTTACTGATAGCCCACATTAAGTCTCTGTCTTCCCAGTTCATTGCATGAGTAGAATTAGGTGTGGATAACAGACACGCACAATGCGTTCCGTCCTGTCCGGGGATAGGCACAATGTGATTAATTAAGCATGCGTTAGAAACAGTTTCAGCGTTGAACTCAAAGGGGACATCAGGCTTACTCTTCTTGAGTTCTTCAAGGTCGATTATCCACTTATGTTTTATTGAGGTCACAACAAGGTCAGATAACAGTTCAACATCATTAACTAACGTGGTGTCGTGGTTGTAATCCGCAAGCTTCTTAAGTTTTCCTCCTTCTACACTCACGATAACACCGTGTTCACAGGCAAAAGGACGTATCATGGCATTGAGTGCGGTTTGATAAGGGGATTTTTCGGCTTCCTCCAGTACATTCGCAAATCGTACCCACTCTTCTCTATATTCGTACTTGTTGGCGTAAAAATGTTTGGTAATGAAAACCTTTAGTTTCCTTCTTAAGGACTCAGAGAGAAAAAGTACAGCTAACAACAATCCGCTTAAGGCAAAAAAGACGTTTTGAATCATACTGCCCCAGCTACCACCTACATATTTGATGTAGTATCCCGCCACGGCCATTGTGACAAGGTAACATCCAGCAGCGGTGAGCAGAGTGCTGTGATAGACGACATCTCGAGAGATATAAACGCGGGATGCCCAGGGTTTAACTCTTCGGGCAGTAAGTAAAATAAGCGGAACAGGAATGATGTTGACCCAGCCACGGGCATTCCAGAATGGAGAATCTACAGTGTTGGTAAGTACAATATCGGCATAAAGGGCAAAATCATATGCAAATGCGATTCCAAGCCCAAGGCATATCGGTTTAATCGTCCATCGGTTGACGAGTTCGGTTCTTCTGAAAAGTTGTTCAATTACCCATAGAACGACAACAGTCTGAGCGAGATGTGTAGCGAATAGATGACTAAATTTAATTGTATCAAATACGAAATAACTTGCTTCTAATACAAAGCTTATAACAAACAGACTGGAAAGTACTTTCGTTAGAGTACTGAGTTTGAGTATTTCACTAAAATGGTTGAAATTGGCTAGGGTGACGCTTATCAGCAGAAACCAGGATAAGTTCCGGAGGGACTCACTTGCCAGACTCGGTAGCATAGATGAATTATAGGTAGCATGGATGGCACAAGTCACTGACCAGATAAAAGCTAGTAGGCTAGCGATAAGCAACAAAGTTTTCTGTTGGCTATTTTTTCTGGTGGTGAGCAGCAGCAACAAAAGAAATGCATACCCAATAGAGGTAACAATATAGCCTGAAGCACTAAGTATTAAATTCAAACCACTGCCTTAAAGGTTAGTCTTTATTTATTAATATTAGCCAATACCGATTTAAATGCTTAAAAAAACAAAGCCCTTGCGTAAGCAAGGGCTTATATGTGAACCAAATTATTATCTGTTCAGGTATTAACTTTGTCTTCTGCGGCGTTGTAATCCCGCTAGTCCTAATAGACCAAGTCCCATCAAGCTTAGCATTCCAGGCTCTGGAATCTTAGCCGCGTCAAGGTTACCATCGTTTGTTGCAGCAACACCGAATGCACCGTCAAAGTCCAGTAACTCACCTGTGTGTAGGAAGTATTGTTCGATGATTGTACCTACAGTAGCTTCAGGGTCCGTTGCTAACTCAACAAAAGAGAGAGTAGTAGTATAGTAAATACTCTGTCCAAGCTCTGTAGTCAGTGCTACATCGAATAGGTCTTCCCATGCCTCTAGTATGCCGTCACCGTTAATATCGTAGTAGATATAATTATCTTGCAAGATATCACTAATTTCGAAGGTTAGATCAATAACGTATTCACCTATAGCAGGTACGAATGTACCAAAACCATGTACTATAGACATGGTCAGAATATCAATATCGGAACCAAGAATAATACCGTTGGCGTCTGTTTGCCAAACTTTCCAGGTCAAATCACCAGTTTCAAAGTCGTAAGAAAGTGGTGCTAATGGGAAAGGCGTCGCATTTGTATAGGTACCAGTCCAGTTATCAAAGACTGAGGTCACCATATAGTCACCGAAATCAGCACTTTGCCCGTTATAGTTACCGCCTGTAGAGAACAGGTAACCGTAGTCTACGAAGGTATCGCCAGCGTCTATCAAAGTGGCATCTGCACCTTTGTCAAATGTAGAGTCCGCGAAACTAGCACCATCATAATCAAGATAGTTGAATGCGGTGACATTATTTACATCACCACTACCTGTAACATCAAGACCCCAAACGTCAACGTCTTCGAGATTCAGGTGTGCCGCAGAAACATTTGAACTCAACACTAGGGCGCCGCTTATCACTAACGCTTTTAAAAGTTTGTTGTTCATATTCCAATCCTTTTTAAGAACGGGATTCCAATATCCCCTGCCTGAATATTGCAATAGTGGTGCCAATATGATTAGTTATGATAAAACAGAGAGTTAGTTTGGTTTATAAGCGATAAGAACGTTATACATGTTGTAAGTGTAAAAAAAGCTGTCAATTAAATTGTATTAATTTAAGTCAACAAGGCTGAATTATTATCTTATTTGATTTCCAATCTGACTAAGTTCAGTGTAAACAGTGGTTTACTGATGTTAGTCTCAATAGCTCATGACTCTGATTAACTGTAAAATAAATAGACACCTTACGTTTTTATAGAAGAAAGTAGTAGGTTTAATAGAGTCAGATATCCCAAAAATTAGAATTAACTTTAGTATGTATATATAAATAAACTGAGTTGGTGAATAAAGCTACATATTTAGTTAATTGGCATATACTAATAATATAGTTAAGACCAAACGAGCTTATTTAGCGTTTGCCCTGACATACAAGGAGGGTATTGTGAGCAAGCAGAAGACACCTCAAGGCGTAATGAATGGCAGGACAGTGCCTGTTGAGCGACGAAACGAAGTTCGCTTATCGAAGGACAAAGAACAGAGTGCCAAAGTCAGATCGGTGACCTATAAAATAGCGTCCGATAAAAAGGACCTGGAAGATGCCTATGGCCTTGTTTGGAGCAACTATGTTGAAACCGGATTGCAAAGAGCAGACGATATTGGAATACGATTTACCAAGTATCATCTTCTACCTAATACGCGAGTATTTGTTGCCCACTACCATGAAGAGCTAGAGGAAGGAAACCCGGCTAAGTTCAAAGGGGAGGTAAGTGTGTAGGAACCGTGACGCTTATTGTTGATGGTCCTATGGGACTTCCGATGGAAGAGTTTTGCGGAGACGAAATAAAGAAATTACGTGAGCAAGGCCGCCGGGTTGCGGAAGTTGTGGCATTTGCGGTCAATCCTAAATACACCCGCTACAAAGTCTTTTTGCATATGTTTAAGTTGTTGTTCCAGTTTGCAGGCTTAAAGGGGGTGACTGACCTATGCTGCTCGGTGACAGAAAGACACGTGAAGTTCTACCGAAAGGTGTGTTTGTTTGAACCGATGGGCGAACTGGTTCCCTATTCTGCAGCTTATAAACTAAAGGTACAGGGGCATCGTCTCGATATTGAAGAGGCAAATAGGAAATCCCGTGAGTTTTATGGCGGCCGTGAGTTTGATGCTGATCTACACCGCTTCTTCTTTAGTGAAAACTTTAGCAGGAAAAAAGGTGAAGGTAGACCTCTATCTGAAGATGACATCAGCTACTTTGTAAAAGAGAGAACCAATTTTATAGATACGCTGGAAACTCATGATCTCGATATCCTACGGAGTGAATATCGAAATGAAGGATTAAGTTTCCCAATTTAAGCGAGTTGTATGAATATTTGGTGTTATTTAACGTAAGGATTCGTTGCTAATGGACAAAAATGAGTACTACAAAAAAGCGGTTACCAGAAATCTGGGTTTAGTTTCAGAAGCCGAACAAGAGCAGTTAAGAAACTCGAAAGTAGCGGTTGCGGGATGCGGTGGATTAGGTGGACGTGAGTTAATTGACCTGGTGAGAATGGGCATTGGTTCATTCCATGTAGCTGACTTCGATGAGTTCAGTATTAAGAACATCAACCGACAGATTGGTGCAACGTCTTCTACCGTTGATAAGCCCAAAGTTGAAGTGATGGCTGATATGGCAAAGGATATTCATCCTGGTGTGGATATCACGATTTTCCCTAACGGAATCCAGCCAGATAATGTTGATGAGTTTATATCCAGTGCTGATGTTATTGTTGATGCCATCGATTTATTCTCGATGGATGCACGATTACTGTTATACAGAACCGCTAGAAAACATAACAAACCCGTTGTATTTTCTGCTCCATTGGGCTTCTCGGGAACGCTGAACGTGTTTGTCCCCGGAGGTATGACTTTTGAAGAGTACTTTGATATCAACGATGATATGGATCTGTTTGATCAACTTATCGCATTTGTTGTTGGTATTGCTCCCTGGGCTACGCATTTGAAATACATGGATACCAGTAAAGTGGATTCATCAGATCACGCCGGGCCTTCATTGTCGTGCGCATGTAACATTGCAACCGGGCTGTTAACGTCTGAAGTGTTAATTCTGCTTCTGAATAAACGAGCTCCTATGGCCGCCCCAAGGTACGCGCAATTTGATACTTTCTGCGGTGTTTACAAAACCGGTAAGCTCAGATGGGGAAATAGGGGGCCACTGCAACGGTTGAAGCGTTACCTGGCGGCTAAGAAGTTTGCCGATCAGAGGCACCTTTTAGCTTCCGCACCACAATAATACGACGTTTTCAAAAGGCATAAACATGATTACTAGAGAGCTTTGTCTGGAGCTTATCTCTGCTGGTATTAGGGCTTCTTCTCCGGACAACAGTCAACCATGGAAATTCAGTATTGTCGACGATAGTATCGAGTTGTTTCTTGATAGCCGTTATCTCGGCATGTTTTTCGACCCAAACCAGTATGCGAGTCTACTTGGGTGTGGTGGGGTTATTGAGAACATCCGGCTAAAAGCCTTAACTAAGGGATTCGATTTGTATCTGTTTCCTGAGAGTGATGTTGCAGCGCCTGATTACAAAGTTGTGTCGATTAAACTGGTTCCTCTATCGGGTGAAAATGGTCCTGACAATCTGGCTGAAGCAATACCACAGCGGTGCACAAATCGTGGTTTCTTCTACAGAGATTGGGACATCCCTTCTTTTCTTTTGGATAAGTTTAATACTGCCTTAAATGATTTTGATGGAGCAGAGGTTCAGTGGTTTGAAGGGGAGCGCCGTAAGGAGATAATAACAATCCTTTCAAATACAGATAGGATCAGATACACGAACAAATCCTTGCACGATGATTTTTACGCCAAGCTACGTTATGGCAATGAGATAGAAAAGCAGTGCGATGGTCTGGCTTCTGATACGCTAGGGCTGGAAAGCCTATTCACCGCAACGCTTCCTCTGCTCAAATCGTGGTCATTCGCTAAATTCCTGAACCTGTTTGGTATGCAATATTTTATGGCTTATCGAGGCGCCACTGTTCCTCTGAAGAACGCCAATAAAATCGGTGCATTGGTAATGCCACGAGAAACGGATGTGATAACGCAAGGTAGGGCATTGCAAAGGCTATGGCTAACGATAAATGCACAGAAAGGCGTACACTTTCAACCGTTTGGCGCGTTGCCATTACTGATTTATCGAATGGTTGAGTACAAGGGTGATGGTTTTTCTGAACATGAGCGTGAGTTTCTGGAATATTACATGAATCAGCTGGAACAACTGATGAATATTGAGTTCGGTCATAGTCATGTAGTCATATTTTTTCGGATGGGTTATGCAGAAAAACCAAAAGCATTCTCGCGCCGAAGAGAGTTAGCTAGTTTCCTTATTGACGGCTGAGTAAGTGGTTGACTCACGATTATAGCTGTTTGAGCATCTGATAAAGGTATTTAATTGGTATCGCGTAGGTTATGGCTGTAGGGTCGGTCAGTGCAGACTCTTTAGTAGATTTTACTAACACTTTGTTTATTACGGCGACGACTTCCCCTGTTTCTTTATGGTATACAGGGCTACCACTGTTACCGGGATAGGCTGTCGCATCAAGTTGATAGACCTTGTATGGTTCTCTAAGACTTTTCAGCTGATGAATGGTTAGTTCTTTGGATGTTCTGGCCGGTATGACAATTGGCGTTATACTCGAAACAATACCCTGATGAGTGACAGGGTAGAGTCCTAGAACACTCCCAATGGGGAAGCCAGTAAATGCATATTCTTCCCCTTCTCGAACAGTTTGTCTTGATAGTTTCATTGCGGGTGAATTTGCACCGGATATCTTTAATATCGCCAGATCGTAACGATGATCTATTACAACAACTTCAGCAATGTGGGTTTTGGGTTTGCGTCCGGTGCCGACAAATACCACAAGCTTTTCCCTGGTTTTGTCATCGAGTGTATCCGGCACCACATGAGCGTTTGTTGCAACATACTCGCTGCTTTTTACAAAAAAACCGGTACCTAAAAATCGGGAGTTGGGTTTGGCTATCCGACTATAAGTTCCGATACCAACAATAGAAGGTTTCACCTGAGCGATCGTCTCTGGCAGAGCAGCATAGCTACTCATACCAGAAAAAAAGCAATTATAACTATGAGCCGGAACAGTTTTTTAGGCATATCGTCAGATACTTAGCTTTGACTCTAGTTCGTTTTTAGAAATAAGCAGCCTCGGGTCATCAGTGATAACTTTGGACAGTACTGTTCTGGCTTCCGCCGACTGCCCGTTTTGGATCAGGCTTTCTGCGAAGTGAAGGGCAATTTCAGCATTATCTTGTGCATTGTTGTAGGCGAACTTCAGTTTTTGTATTGCAGTTTCTGTTTTTCCCTGCTTCAACAAACAGTATCCGTAGGTATCAACAACTGGTGGTAGTTCCTTCGCTAATTCGTATGCACTCTCAGCATAGTGACAGGCTTCATCTATGTTGTCGGCTTCCAGATACAGTGCAGCGATGTTATTGAGTGCAATGACGTTCTTTGGCTCTTTTGCCACGATGTTCTTATATTGCTGTATTGCCCGTTCTGGATTTGACTGTAGCTGTATGTCAGCGAGCTTTATTTTCAATGCGTGTGCCTGTTTAGGATAAGTCTCTATGACCTCTTCCAGAAATTGAACGGCCTGTTGTTCATCTCCAGCTAAAATGTACAGTGACGCAAGTTCATTGGCTGATTTAAGTCCGGGTTTAATTTCATACAGTTTCTCATGAACCGTCACTGCGCTTTGATAATCTTTTTGTGTGGCGTAAATGAGCCCTTGTATTTTAAGAGTGTATGGGGTGTTCTTGAGAGCGTCATCAAGCCCGTCTATGATTTTTTGACTGGTGTTGATATTACCGGTTTTAACTAGCAAGCCAGCCTTCATTAATCGAAAACGGATGTCATTTGGGAAGATCTCCGCAGCACGATCTGCGTGGCGGATTCCTATACGAGGCTTTCTAGTATATTCACTGACTATTATGGCTTTGATATACGCATCGGGATCAGTTGGAGCAGCTTTAACCAGGCTCTCATACGCATTTTCAGCTGCCAGCCAGTTATCCTGTTTCACATAGATACTGCCCAATAGTTTCCACATGTTAGGGGATTTTTGAGTATCCGGGTATGTTTCTAGCAGATTGGTGGCTTGATCCCATTGCTGGTTAAGGACATGCAATTGAGCTTTATGTTCTACCAGTATGGCTGATTTTGGATTTGACTCAATTTGCTGATCTATAAGTTCACCCACTTCGTTTAGTTTATCTAGTTGGCGGCCACTGATGAACAGCATCTGAGCTGAGATTTTGTTTTCTGGAGAAAGCTTTTTCGCTGAATAGGCTAAAGAGTATGTTTGCTCCCAATCGCCTTTGCTGTTGGCTATCTGAGCCATGGATATCGTTGCCTGGAAGTTGCCCGGGTCCGTGTCTATGACTTTTTTGAAAAGTTGCTCTGCCTCCTCGATGTTACCTTTGAGTTGAAGAATAACACCAGATAATGCGATAGCGTCTACGTCATCCGGATTTTCTTCTAGCCGGGCCTGGGCGATATTATTAGCCTCATCTAGCTGACCGGATTTTATGTAGTAGTAAGCTAGCCCTATTTCGGCCTTGCTATTCTCAGAATCACTCTTAAGCGCACTTTCGATGTTTTTCACGCCAGACTTATCTTTTCCTTCTAGTTGAATAAGTCCCAGCATCAGCTGGCTACCAGAGTAGTTTTTATCAGAAAATGCTTTTTGGGCTAACTCAAGTGCGTCCTCATCGCGACCAAGCTTCGCTAGCTGCATACTTGCTCTCGACAAGAAAAGACTATCTTCCTGAGTTTCTAAACTCAGGTTTCCCATAGACTCTATCGCGTTATCTATATAGCCAAGCTTTAGCTGAACAGCCACATACAGTTTTTTAGAAAAATGATTGTCAGGAAGTCTTGAATCTATTTGTTTAAATCGCCCATATGCCTGTTCATACAGTCCCAGTTGATATGCCGAGATGGCAGAAATTAAAATGGTTGGCAGTTGATCAGAGCCATTATGTATTGCTCTTTCCGCATATTCTCTGGCGTCGGCATAGTTTTTATCCGAGTATAAAATGGTTGCCTTTAACTCGTTAGTTAGTACCAGGTTCGGATACAGACTCAGTAATTTGTCGACGTAGCTGGTCGCTTCTTCAAACCGTTGTGCGAGCACAAGATTTCGAGCAATAAATAGAGTGAACTGATGAGCAGCAGGCGATAAATCATACGCCTTTTTGTAGCTGTCTACAGAGGCCTCATAGTCACCAAGGGAGCTCTCGATATGCCCCTTAAGCAACCAGACATCACTATTGTCTGTGGATGAATCAAGTATCGAATTTATAATCGACAGAGAGAGATCAGGATTGCTGTCGGCTGCTGCAATTCGTGCTTCAGCAAGCCTTGCATATAACTCTTTACTCTGAGCATTGCTTACAGGCTGAAAAGAACGTTTGGCGTCTTCAACCATGCCTAGATTTAATTCAGCGATAACCTTAAAAGCCTGAGTTTCGGTATTCGAAGAGTCTGAGGATGGAAAGGTCTCATTAATTAGATCGAGCGCTTGCTCATTCTTCCCACCAACTATTAATGCTCTGGCCAAAAGAGGGACCACTTGCTCTTTTGGCGTACCTAACTGAAGTGCCCGGGAAAGCTCTTTTTCTGCGCTGACAAAGTTGCCTTGTTTTAAGTATATTTCCCCTAGTATCAGACGGGGCTTCGCTTCTTGAGGCGAATACTTAATGGCGTTCTTTAGTTCAATTATTGCAGCATTAACTTCGTTAGAAGCCAGATACTTCTCAGCGCTACCGACAAAGTCTTCGGCGTGAATTGTGCCAGTAACAATTAATGTCGAAGAGGCCAGGCCAATGACACTTAACTTTTTTACTAGTTTGTTTAATTCGAAAAACATAATCTTACCCGCTCTGCCGTTGGATCCAGAATTCGTTGTTAATGATTCATGCTCTTAAAAAATATAGCTCATATGTAAATTATAAGTTTCTCATTTTTGGAAAACCTTTTGTTTTAACTGAAAGATAAATGTCTATTCCATTGCTATGCTTTTGGGGGAGTGATGCAAAGTTAAGTGATGAAAAAGTTTAGTTGCGTTGAATAGGGAAAAGCTTTGACGACAAGGGCGCGGAATAATATTCAGTGTGAGTGGTTTGACAATCCAAACAGGGCATGGCTTGAAAAAGCCTGGCAGGAGCTGGAGGAACGCTCAGATTCAAATTTTTTTCTAAGCTGGTGGTGGATAGGCACCTGGCTTGAGTGTTTTGTTTCTGAATTTACAGTGATCGAAGCGAGGCAAAGCGGTGTAACTGTAGGGCTGGGAATTGTTGTTACTCAGGCAAGCCCGATGTTCAGCAGTAGATCAAGGGCAAAACATTATTTACACCGAACAGGGGTGCCAGATGAAGACCAGATCTGGATTGAGTATAACGATTTTCTTATTGCCAGTGAAAACAGTGCCAATGTAAGGGCATCGATGGTTTCCAGTACGGTAAACCGAATGGGGAGTGCAGATGCATTAATTATCGGGGCGAGTAAAGTTGATGAGTTTGGTTCTCTTAAATATCCAGGTCTCTCGGAGCGTACAATCTGGGAGACAACAAACTATTTTTTGGATCTGAATAGGTTAAGAACCTCAGGAACATCGCTTCTCAACTCGTTATCTAAAAACGCCCGTTACCAAATCAAACGCAGCATCCGAAAGTATAAAGAGATAGGTGAACTATCGGTTAAGAAAGTAATCACTCAACAGGGAGCAGATGAGTTACTTGCGCTGGCAGAACCATTGCACCTGGCCCGGTGGGGAAACGGCAAGTCCGGGAGTGGTTTTGCCAATCCGAAGTTCATCGCGTTTCACAAAAAACTGATTGCAAAAGGGTTAGGCAGCGGCACCGTTGAGCTTAACCATATACAGGCAGGCGATGAAACTATTGGCATTGTTTACAACTATCGATATCGCAACACCATCTATTTTTATCTATGCGCGATGAACTACAAACACCATAGTTCTCAATATAAACCAGGCTTAGTGACCCATTATTTATTAATAGAAAAAGCCTTAGAAGAAGGTGTTGATATCTATGATTTTATGGGGGGAACAGCACGATATAAAGCAACATTCTCTAACGAGCAGGGGAATTTGGCTGTTTATCAGTTTGAACACCCTAGACCGCTCTTGTCAGTAGAAAAGCAAATAAGGAAGTTGAAGGATAAGTGGGTAAATGACAAGCAGAGGCTAAGTTCGCGCTAATACAAAAGTTTACCTATGCTTTAAAAATGTAGAGTCAGGTTGAAGGGAGTTTAATCTGGTGGCTGAGAAATTAAATCAGAAAATAGCGATAGGTTATTTTTGGAATTTAGTTGCTAAATGGATAAATCGAACCATAGGTGTCGTTAGTACGCTGATTCTGGTTAGAATTTTGCAGCCCGTAGATTTTGGTATTGCAGCCCTTGCTACGATAGTTCTTGCACTTTTTATGATGCTTTCCGAAGTGGGAACGGATAAATATGTCATTAAAGCAAAAGAGTGCACAACAGAACTGCTCAACAGTGCCTGGTCTCTGAATATTTTTTTAAAACTGATCTGTGCTCTTATTCTTGCCTTGATGTCCGGTGTGGTCGCGGATTTCACTAACGAACCAGTATTAAGAAATGTTCTTCTGGTAAGTAGTTTAATTCCCATCATCGGCTCGTTTAAGAATATTGGCCTTGCGCTTTATGAACGTGAACTGAACTACAAACCCTTAACTCGTTTGACGGTGTGGGTAAAAATTGCAGTATTCCCGGTCACTATCACTCTGGCATTTTGGTTGCAAAACTACTGGGCGTTGATTGTGGGTCTTTTGACTAGTGAAATCTTGACCGTTGCGGGTTCGTATCGAATACATAGCTTTCGGCCTCAGTGGACTGTAACTCAGTGGCGTGAACAGTGGGGATTTTCTCAATGGATGGTCATATCAACTACGACTGGCTACATACGTTCACGAATCGATGCTCTATTGCTAGGGCGATATCTTCCAAGTGAGGCCGTAGGTACTTACAGGGTAAGTCAGGAGTTTGCGTGGCTACCGTTTACAGAGCTGATAGCGCCCGCAACCAGTTCGTTTTATTCGGGTATCTCAAAAATCTCTGATGATAAAGATGAGTTAAGAAATAAGGTTGCTCAATACCTAACCGTTACTTATCTGCTGGTGATCCCTTCAGCTATTGGTATTTATGCTCTGCAAGAGCAGATAGTTATAGTTGTGTTGGGAGAGAAGTGGCAGGCCGCAATCCCGATTCTTGGCTTACTTAGTTTACTTATGCTGTCGATGCCTTTGAATATTGCGCTGCAGACGGTGCTAGTGAACTTGTCGAAGGTGAAATATATGGTGGCTCTGGATGGTGTGATGATCACATTGATTATCGGAGGCTTCTATTTTCTTCATCAAAATCAGGTGTCTGAGCTGTTGGTTTATACGGAGTTCAGGGTATTGCTGGTACTGGTGTTTATCTCTTTGCTGATGGTCATCTACAAACGTGTTCTGGGACTGGGATTTATAAGGTTGTGTTTAACGTGTTTTGTACCACTCATACCTGGTGTGATCATGTATTGGTGTATAAAGCAGGCAGAAGGCATGTTGGATGTGCCGGTTTATGTCAGTTTGATGCTGCTTATCCTGCTGGGGGTGTTCGTTTTTGTTCCTCTGATAATCGTTGCAACAATTGCGTGTAAGAGGGTATCCCCCGATTATGAAAATATATACAGCCTTATGATTTATGTATCGACAAAAATACAAAGAAAAATGTTTTTGCGAAAAGTCAGTGGTAACGCAAAGTGAGTGCTCATGAAGGGATTTAATGTGTCTGACATACCATCGGTGCTTGTTTTAGGGGAGGATACGCGCAGCTTCTTGTCGGTTATACGATCGCTGGGAAAGGCCAATTATCATGTCCATGTGGTTTGTTATGATAAAACGAGCCCCGCACTGAAAAGTCGCTACATCAAATCAGTTCAGTACTATAACTATCAGGCATACAGTCAGGCTGAATGGCTGGATAACGTGATTGCCCTGATTGAACGTTATCAGTTTGACCTGGTTATTCCTTGTGATGAACGAGCGCTTTATCCTCTCTGGTCTGCTAAAGACAGAATGCCACAGCACACGAAACTAGCTATAGCCAATCCGGAAGCCTTGGATGCCCTGTTTGATAAGTGGAAAACAAAACAAGTCGCAATAGAGTGTGATGTACCTGTCGCCAGAGGTAGTCTGGTGGATCTTTACACCGCTAACTACAACCAGCTAAAGGGTGAGTATGGTGAAATGTTTGTGGTTAAGCCTTTACAGTCCTTTGAGGAAAGCAAGCTAAATCAACGGCAAAAGGTGAAGATAGTTCACTCTGAAGACGAGTTTAACGAGTACAGGAAGTACATAGATAACCCCCAGGAATATCTGATAGAAGAATTTTTTATTGGGAAGGGGGAAGGGGTCTCTGTACTGGCTATCGAAGGGCAGGTTGTCGCTGCTTTTGCTCATGTTCGCGTTGCTGAACCTAAACAAGGTGGGGGAAGTTCATATCGAATGAGTATTCCTTTGGATAGCGCACTGTTTAAAGCCACAGAAGCAGTATGTATGAAGACGCGACTTACGGGAGTCGCCATGTTTGAGTACCGCCGTAACCTGAAAACAAATGAATGGATTCTGGTTGAAGTAAATGCGAGGTTCTGGGGTTCACTGCCTTTGGCTGTGTTTGCTGGTGTCGATTTCCCCAGATTCTATGCAGATTATCTGCTACGAGGTGTCACTATTCATCCGGTGCTGACTTATCGTGATAAGGCATACGCTCGTGTGCTTATCGCAGATATATATGAAATAAAACGCGAATTTGAAGCAAACAAAAGAGATAACAATACATTATCAGCAACGGGCCGGCTTGTGGTTCGATTGCTACAAATTGGCAGAGCACTTCTACCGATAGAGTCTATAGATAGCTTTGAACGAAACGATCCCAAACCATTCTTTGCGGAAATTTCTATATTGATGGCTTCTCTGTTTGCATCCATTCTCAGGAAAAACAGGTTATTTCTTAAAGTCCGGCGGTATGTCACCAGGCGAAGCTTGAAAAAGTTATTTAAAGCAAACCCCAACAGACGAATTATTTTTGTATGTTATGGAAACATCATGCGTAGTCCATTTGCGCAGGCGTGTGTTGACGCCGTTGCAGATCAATATCAGGAGCTGTCGTTCGATTCCTTTGGGTTTCATCTGGATGAAGCGAGACAAAGTCCGGACAAAGCACAACAAGCGGCAAAAATTCTCAACTATGACCTTTCAACCCACAGCTCTAAGTGGCTAACACAATTGGATATAAAGGATCAGGATATTGTCATCTACTTTGATTCAAAAAACAGAGACAAGCTTTCGGCCTATTACCGGGTGAACCATGCTTTTAGTGCTGCTGATTTGGTTGACGAAAGTCTGATAGTTGCATCGGATATAGAAGATCCCTATGGAGGAGACCTAAATAAAGTAACTGACTGTTACCGAAAAATTGAGAGTTCGGTGACTAGTCTTCTGGGAATATTTAGAGAGGTCAGGGGATGAGTACACCTAAACTGGCGGTTGTGATTCATGCGGAAGAAGAATTCGACTGGGATTCTGGTTTTTATCGTTCAAACACCAATGTTACCCATTGTGATGAACTGATAGGTGTTATTGATAAAATTCTATCCCATGATGGAAAGGTCACTCTAGCGATGGATTACCCATTTACGACCAGCCAAGGCGGAAAGCGGGTAATAAAAAAATACAAACATCTGGCAGGCAACAAGATAGAGTTTGCCACTCATTTGCACCCCTGGGTTAACCCACCTTTTGAAGATGACAACGACGAAGTAAAAAACGCATACTCTTATCCATGCAATCTCAGTGAGGAAATGGAGCTCCGTAAGTTGAAATTGTTGACGGACGCTATAGCGATTGAAACAGGGAGTCAGCCCCAAACTTATCTTGCGGGAAGATATGGAATAGGTAAAAACACGCCGCAAATACTTGAAAATTTGCGCTATACAATAGACATAAGCATTAGCGCCTACTGTGACTTCAGCCACCAGGAAGGCCCTGACTTTAGCGCATGCTCTAATCGGGTATATCAGTCAGGAGCACTTACGTACCTTCCTCATACTTGTTCCGTGTTGTCTTCGGTACCGTTTATTCAGAATTACTTAAATCGCCACCCTAATAGTTTCAATAAGATTAACTCAAATCTGATAACCAGGCTTTTGGCAAAGCTAGTTCGTATCAGGAAATACCGACTTTCTCCCGAAGGTTTTAACCTGGCCCAGATGAAACAAGTAATGGAGTCTCAAATTAAAATCGGACAAAACGAGTTTATTCTTTCTTTTCACTCTCCTAGCATCAAGGCCGGAAAAACGCCATATGCCGAGACAAAAAATGAAGCCGACGCGCTTGCAAACCGCACTGTGGATTTCGTGCATTGGTTTATCAATGACGCAGGAGGCGAAGCGTTTCTACCGGGCAGCTTAAACCCGTCCATGAATGAGGAAGCAGAATGAGGATACATGTCCATCCTTGCACGAAGAAAAACATTGGTGATGAGCTTAATGTTTGGTATTGGAGTGAACTGCTGGGAGACAAGGTAAATAAAGTTAGAAGTGACGAACTACTGGTTGGTATAGGGACGGTGCTAAATGACAACCTGCCTGAGGCAAAGAGGCTTCATATATTAGGTAGCGGGGCAGGCTATGGTAGGGGAGGTGCAATTGATACCAGTCGGTGGGCGTTCCATTTCGTAAGAGGCAAACTTACCGCTGATAAGTTTAAACTCAGCGATAAAAAAATAATCTCTGATCCAGGGATATTAATTAGCCGTCTAAGGCCTAAGAAAAAACAGACTTCCTTGACGATTTCTTTTATGCCTCATACAGGTATAGATTCGACAAAATATAGGCAACTCATTGAAAGTATGGGATGGAATTACATTTCTCCTTCTGATGAGGAAGATTTGGTACTCCAACAAATCGTGAACAGTGACAAGCTAATTACTTCTGCGATGCATGGCGCTATCCTGGCAGATTCGTATCGAATCCCCTGGCTACCGATAAGCACTTCTCCTGAAATTTTTCCATTTAAATGGAAGGATTGGTTTAGCTCTTTAAACATTGAAGCCGAGTTAACTCCTGTCCCGACTCTTTGGCCGCAGGAAAAATCAACCCTTAAAGAAAAGGTGATAGAGAATATCAAGGTCGTTCAGTTAAAGCGTAAGCTGTTAAAACTAAGCAATAGTCGTCAGTTTTTGATGAGCAAGGAATCAGTACTGAAAGAGCGACAGGAACGCATGTTGGATAAGCTGAACGAAATTAAAGAAACACTTTTTGTAGAGGAGTCCATCAATGCATTTTAAAGAATATGTTGGACGATTAAGAACCAGAAAGGCACATATCTATTGCATAGGTGCTGCTAAGACCGGAACTACTTCAATAGCGCAAATGTACAATGGTGCCTTAAGAACAGCTCACGAACCAAACGTTGAGCAAACGACACAGATGGTTATGGATTATTTGTCAGGGGGCATTAATAAAGAAAAATGCCGGGAAATGCTTATATCTCGTGACCGAAAGTTAAACCTCGAACTGGAATCTTCTCATCCGTTAGGCTATCTGGCTCCATTTCTGATGGATGCGTTTCCCAAAGCTAAATTCATAGTTACGGTAAGAGAACCGCATTCCTGGTTAGCTTCAAGACTCAATTTTCATCTTAATCGTAAACCTGATGAATGGGCTGATTATCGTGACTTTATTTGGTCTCGCCATCATCAAGGATATTCTGAAGAAGAGTTTTGCTTAGAAGAAAAAGGGCTTTACTCCCTTTCAGCCTATCTGAAGCAATACTCTGAACAGTACCAAATCATATTTGATGCTATCCCCGAATCAAGGATGTTGGTTATAAAGACAAATGAATTATCGGATATGACCAATGAACTTGGTCACTTCATTGGGATCAAAGACGAGTGTATAGCGGCAGTACACACCAATAAGATGCGAGTACCGGAAAGTATATACGACCAACTACCGAAGGATTTTATAGTAGAGAAAATTGAACATCATTGTGGGTGGTTAGTTAACAGATTCTTTCGAGCATAATCTAAGCAAAGGTTTATATGTCTGACTCAGCTTTATTTAGTGTAGTAATTGCAACTTGTAACAGGCCTGAACTGGCTCTTCGGGCAGTTAAGTCAGTTCTTTTACAGAGCAGCACTTCGAAAGAAGTGATTGTTGTAAACAATGGCTCTTCTGCAGAATTGATATCAGAGTATCAACAACTGTTTTCAGAGATAAAAAGTCAAATCACATACTTAGATTTGAACAATTCTCTAGAAGTTGGACTAGGCCCGTCAACAGCTAGAAATGTGGGAATCTCGGTTGCTAAAGGTAAGTACGTAGCATTTTGTGATGACGATGATGAGTGGACGGACATTAATTACCTATCAAGAGCAACGGAAATACTAAAAAAACAAAAAGTGGATATCTTGTTTGGGGATCAAAGTGCCGTGTCTTCTGATGGCGAACAGGTAAGAGATTCATGGTTCAAACGAGATTTACTCATACCTAGTGCCAGACAGGTAAGCGATAAGGCTTATAGTGTAGATGTGAACTATTTTTATCGTAATGGAGGGTTCCCCCATTTAAATTCTACAATCTACTCTCTAGCGTTCCTGAATCAATCTGGAGGTTTTGCTTCTTCCCTTTCTTATGAAGAAGATTTTGAACTGTTTCATAGGTTAGCTGCAAAAACGAAAAACATCATATACCTGGACACGGTTGTGAGCCGACATAACATCCCGGATAAGTCCAAAGACGTTAACATAACGACGAAGATGTCCGAATATCACAAGAAGCTATCACGCATTTTAATTTTTAATAAACTGATTATAGAAAACAACAATAAGAGTCTGCGAAATTTTGCAGGAAAGCAGGTTAGTTACACATATAAAGATTTGGCAGATTTAGCCATGAAAAATAGAGACTATAAATTTGCTTCAAAGATGGCGAAGGCTGCACTGGGATGGAATTTTACTATTAAGTATTTTATGTATTTCATGTATATAGTGGCTGCATCTATTTTCGTAATAAGAGATAAGGATATCGGTGAAGGCTAGTGACTGACAAAGCCATTAAAGTCATTAAAGCATCCTTATGGATCACTGTTGGTTCGTGGGCAATACGCTTATTGTCCATCCTTTCTGTTATTGTTCTTGCCAGGAACCTTGATAAGTATGACTTTGGTGTCATTGCAGCATGTTTTATCGTTCAAGGGCTATTTAATGCAATCTCTGGGTTAGGTAGCGGAAAATACCTCATCAGAAAAAGCAAAATAACAGATAGCGATATAAACAATGCCTGGACAATAAATTTCTTTACCAGAAATCTTATGGCAGGTTTGATTTTTGTCTCTTCTGATACCGCAGCAGTTTTGCTTGAGGTTGCAGAGATTTCATTTGCTCTCAAAGTAATGTCGTTGTCTTTGGTGTTTCAAAGCCTGATATCTCCTGCGATAAACCTGCACGTTAAATCACTAAATTACTCGAAACTCACCCTATTGGAGATTCTCGCTAAACTCATCTCTACCTCGAGTTCGATTTTTATAACAATAAAATACCAGAATTACTTTGGGGTGATAATTGGCGAGGTGATACACAGTGGTATCTATGCTATCGGAACACAGTTTATTGTGAGGCATAGATTAAGATTTGAAGTAAACAATTTTAACGATCAGTGGTCCTTTACTAAATGGATACTTGCAAAGGGAATCGTATCATATGTAAAAACGGCAGCAGATAAGATCATGATTGGCAAAAATTTCTCCACTCAGGATTTAGGTTTGTATAACTTTTCATTAGATACTGCCAGGTTGCCATCTTCTATTTTCATCGAACCGATAAAACGAGTGCTATATCCCAGTTTGTCAGAATATATACCTAAGCCAGAAGAGTTGATATCAAAGTTAAACAAATACATATATTCAATTAACTGTATATATATCCCAATTGTGTTTGGGGGAACGTACTTGGCTCAAGATATAATTAGTGTTGTTTTTGGAGATAAATGGCTAGAGTCTGCGAGCCTATTCGTTATGTTTTTGCCAATGACTTATCTAGGCATTCTGGTAAGCATATATACAGAGGTATTTACATTGACAGGAAGGGTAAGGCTACAATTCTATTTTGAATCAATAACTTCATTGGTCTTTGTATTAATCTGCCTATTCTCTTTGGATCTGGATTTGTTAGATTTCGTATTAATACGCGCGATGTTCCCTTATATGGTGTTAATTCTTATGATGCTCACTCTGCGCAGATTTATTCCTCTGTCAATTTTAAATCTTCATCTGTTAATGATAATACCAGCAATATGTTCATCATGTATGATTTTGTTTATCGATCTAGTAGGTTTGAATATAATTGTTTCTAATAACTTTGTATCGTTACTATTTAATATTGTTATTGGGGCAGTGATTTATGGCGTATTATTATTGATATCTACAATGAGATGTGCGACGAGTCATGTGGAGTCAAAATTTGTTTTGGATACATTCATAAGACCGCTATTACGGGCTAATTTAAGAAGGTAACACAATCCAGGGGAGTCAGAAATGAATGATTCGATACTGATATTTAGTGATGAGTATCCACCAAATGGAGGGGGGACGGGTACTGTTGCACATAAATTGGTTCGGGATTTTTCTTTAAATAACAAAGAGGTGACTCTGTTAACGGGTGATCGTTCAAAACAAGAAGAGGGAATCAGGCATATCCAGGTCCCCAGATATACCTTTGTTTGGGTACTTTACTATTATTACTATCTGAAAATAGTAATTAACCTTCATAAATATGACTTTATTATTCTAAATGATCAGGTTTCAGCATACTTAGCGGGGCGTTTTTTTGATGATGATACCCTTAGTAAATGCGTAATGATTATACATGGTAAAGATTCGAAGTTTTTCTATTCAAACAAAAGTAAAAAACACTTTGTTTTCAATTATAAGTCGAATTATACAAGGGCAATAAGCAAGGTAGGTAAAATAGTAGCGGTAAGTGAGTACAACTATAATGAATTCTTAAACTATTTGCCTCTAGACATAAAAGAGAACGTTATTCCCAGACTTAGTGCCGATTACGTAGGTATTGATTCATCAGAGCTAAAAGGAGGAGAGGATCATACACATGTGTTTAAGAGGCTAAAAAATAAAATCATACTTCTGAGTGTAGGAAGGATAATTAAAAGCAAAGGGTATTTTAAAATGTTAAGTGAATTTAATAAGTTGGTTCAACTTAACAATATGTATCACTGGATTATTGTGGGTGATGGTGCTGATTTACCTTTGCTGGAAAGTCGCATTTCAGAGCTACAACTTTCAGATAATATTACTATTGTCGGTAAGATACCAAGAAAATCACTAGGGTATTTTTACAAGTCGTCAGATTGTTTTTGGTTGCTCTCAGAGATTGAAGCTTTCGGTTTGGTTTATATTGAAGCCGCAGCTTTTGGCTTACCTTCAATTTCCCCGAAGGCCGGTGGCGGTAGCGAAGCGGTGATAGAGGGAAAAAGTGGCTATCATTATGATGAAACTGATGACTTACCTGAAATGATCAATCGGTGTATAGCGCTAAAAAGCAACAGTTCGCCAGTTGAAGTATCAAAAATGTTTAAAACAGAAATGTTTGCTGAAAGACTTTTAAAACGGGGTTAATTGCGTATGAGTAGTAAACTAAAGCTGTTGTATTGGGAACTATATAACAAGTGTAGGCGATTCCTGGATCCGTTTCCTCATACTAACTATATGAAGAAAAATAAATTTCTTTTTATTCATATACCTAAGACTGCTGGTACAAGCGTCTTGAACGCGCTATCCATACATTTCCGGCAACATTATGACTTTAGGGTGTACCGAGCCCCAGAACCGAAACTGTTTTCTCAGTCATTCAAGTTTTGTTTTGTTAGAAATCCCTACAGTAGAATGATATCGACTTATAGGTACTTAACTCAGGAAAAAGGTCAAAAAACAGATGCTTATATAAAACAGCTAATATCAGACAAGCACATGAGTTTTGATGATTTTGTTGAGTATTTTTGTGCGCGTGGTTACGGTGAGTTCCACCCTTTGTTTAAGACACAAAGTTGTTATATCTATGATGTGGACTTGAAATGTAAAGTGGATTTTGTCGGTAGGTTTGAAAATTTAGATGATGACTTCAAGTTCATTTGTAGTGTGATTGGAAAAAAACAAAGCCTTGAGCGAGTCAATGTGTCGAAAAAGCGCCCGTCGGATGTGGTTCTGACAAAAAAAATCGCCGATATGATATACGATTTCTATAAACTGGATTTTGAGCTATTAGACTATGACAAAGACTCCTGGCAGTTAGTGCGCTAATTGTTGCCACTTATTAAGTAGCTCTTTACAGTAAGAGTAATACACCATATTGACAAATCGTATTGTGCCAATGAAATGTACGATAGACAGGCTATTTGTATAGGCCATGTTTTCAAATTTTGGGATTCCACAATCATCAGTATTGAGGACATTTGCGTTGTCCTGATTGGCAATCAGCGTGTTTACAGCGACCTGTTCCGATCCCCAGCCAAACCACTTTTCTCCTACAGCAATGTGGTATTGCTCTGAAATGGATTTAATCGACTGTTGATTGATGGCTTTTTTGGGAATGCCGTACAATCCACCACTGCCCCGCACGTACTTGCTGATCACTTTATCGTCCGTTTTATTCAGAGCCGCTTCACAATAGGTTTGAAGATTGGTAAATCCCTGTCGTTTTATCGCCTCTCCGTACTGTTGCGCGCTTACTTTATCCGTGATTTTTTTACCAGAGAGTGTTCCGTGTATAAAGGAGGTCTGGTTTTTAATGCATTGATTAAGCTCAGGAATCAAGCGTCTGACGACCACATCAGAGTCAAGCTGAACAACATAAGAATCATTCACAAGCTCAACAATCTTTGTCAGCCTCCGCCAGGAGATATAAGAGGGTGTACCGTCTATTACAACATCATTGGCCTCTGATATTGTGATTCGGTCATTGAGTCTCATTAATAATTTTCGATCTTCTGCGGTGAGTGAACCATCGCTGAGAATAAAGATTCGTTTGGGTGGTGTGTTTTCACAAAAACTTCTTAGAGCGAATAGGTACTGAATCAGGTCGCTATGAGAACAGACACTAAGAAGCGTAAAGTCCAACTCCTCCTTTATCTCTATAGGCGGCAGCTTTTTAACGGCTCTTAAAGCCAGGTTATAAAATTTTTTGTTGAACTCATATTTGATTTTCTTAATCATTGCGCCTCCGCGTTTCAGCACTGTTCTGATTCAGATATTGGCCATCATGACTCTTTAGGGAGCTTTCATTGCAGCCGTTTAGTTGGGTCGGATTCATATTTTTTTGCCACTGCTCAATAGGCAAAGAGAACCATTGATTTAACTTTTCAAGGTCGGACTCAAACGCCTGCCAAAGTAACTGCTTTTCCGCCGCTGTTGCTTTTTTCTTGATGGGCAAAAAGCGTGATAGTTTGTAGGAAAATGGCAAGAACTCTAGGGCACTTATTGCTCTTTTCAAGATAGGTGACTTGAGTTTAAGTTTGGCATCAGAAACATTTTGGGGTGTGGTATCCAGTTCTTTGGGGGCAGCTAATTCGAGGAACTCACATACTCTTTCAAGTGTGTTGTAAGGATCCGAAATCAAGTCATCAAAAAGCACCACAAGTACCTGCTCCCGAGGAAAAGTATAGTAGATGTGTGCTAGCTGTTTACTGTATAGCGATCTCTCTATAAAGCATGGGTGAGTACCGACCGATTCAATGAAGTTGCTCGACACTCTTCCATTTCTTAAGCGGTGATTATAATGAGACTCAACTCGGGACACAGGATCGCGGATAAGGTAAATAAGCTTCATTTGCGGGTTGTGTTCATAAAGGTTTTTTATTGCGTCCGGATACTCATCGCAGAAACTATAAGAGGTAGAGGCTTCTCCGTATAGCTTATTCTCCCCTTGACTATATAGTGCCTGATACTCGGTAAAATCTTGCCTCCAGTTTGCAGATTTGCTAAAAAAGTGAGGTTCTTTCTCACGACAAAAAGAGACACTATCTAACGCAGATAAATGCTTGGCCAACGTAGTTGTGCCGCATTTCTGAGCACCAACTATCGCAAAATTAACGGTGAGCCATGACATCTCGATCCCCCTTTAATCTGTTTCCCCTCCGCGCACGTGTCTCTTGTTCCTGGCTAGTTTCGATAGACACGTAAAGGCCGTAGGTTATAGCAACCAAAGCATATAGCAGTTCAATATAGGCCAAAGAGAGTGCTGCGCCTCCGATGCAATACACAAAAATGGATACCTTTATCATCCGCGCGAGCGTATATTGCCAGCCTTGTTTTTGGTCTCGTTCGTTATAGTATTTTTCTATATGCGAGAGCCTTCGAAACGTTATCAGAAGGATTAACAGAAACAGCAACAGCCCAGGGAACCCGTGATCCCCCAAAACCTGGAAGTAGATACTGTGTGCCGCCCAACCTCTTTCACTTGGAGGTGGGGTGGGGATAAAGTCAAAAATATGAATGTCGACTGCGAGCGAACGCCACACATATCCATATTGGGGGGTTCCAAATCCTCCGCCAACCAAGGGGCGCTCTATTGCCATCAAAGTATGAATTTTCCAGGCGTTTAGTCTGGTGTTAAAGGAGTCGTCTTCCAGCACTTTTTCTACCGATTCAACGCTATCCATTCTCTCGTACCAGCTTTCAGGAAGGAACTGAATGGCGAGGGTGCCGATAATAACAACCAGTAGGAGGCTCAGGAGTTTCTTGTGGCTCTTTAGCCAAAAGTAGCTACCAACAACGGCAAGCCCGATAAAACCACCCCTTGAATGAGTACCAAGAACAGCCAGAGTACATAAGATAAGCACGCCTATCAGGCCTATTTTCAGAAACTTCTTAGGAGTGACTGTAATGAGATAAATGATCAAAGGTAGTGTCATGCAAAGAGCCAGGGCAAAGTGGTTATTATCGGAAAGGATATGCCCTCTGGGGCCTTTGATGCTGTGCCCACCACCGGAAGCGAGAAACTTTAACCCTTCTACAAATCCGATAAAGCCAACAGACAACACGATGACCCAGATAAACAGTTCAAATTGATGTTTCTGGCGTAAAATTAGGCTGGCAAACAGAAACAGCAGCATCACCTTTAAAAAGTTTTCCCAGCTTAACCAAACGTACGGTTCTATGCCAATTGTTACGATACTCGTCAAGGTAGTGTGTGCCAGAAATAACAAGGGAAGAACCAGTAATGCGTTCGGAGGTACTCGAGATTTATTTCGATAGATGAGGTAGCCAATTATGGTGCACGCTGCAAAGACGGTATTGTAACTGATACTCTGGGCTATACCGTGTAACCAATAGACAGGAACGAACAGCCCTGACCACAACCACAAAGACAAACTGATGTAAGGTCTTTTGATAGCTAGGATAAAGAGAGCGGCAAAAGCCAACAGAAAGACGATATCGCGCATTATTTATCCCTCTCTTCGTTGTCAATTTTAAGAGATTCAGTAGCGAGATAAATAAGCAGTATGATACATCCCAGAAAAAGTAAACCTTCAATCATAGCAATGCCCTCCCTGTATATAGCTCTTCATATGCCGTCATCATCCCATCCTGACTGAAGTGGGATACCACTCTTGATCTGGCATTCTCGGCCATCGCTTGTCTTAGCTCCGAATCCTCGTAGATCTGTATTAACTTTTCTGCAAACGTGTTTAGATCTTCAGACTCAACAGCGAAACCAGTAATACCATCCCGACATACTTCTTTGATTCCACCTACACAGGTAACAACATGAGGAAGGCCCATGGACATGGATTCCAGAAGAGTCATCGGAATACCTTCAGCGATCGATGTCATTACGAATACATCGAACGAGTGATAATAGTCGCGAATGTTGCTTTTAGCACCGGTAAACATCACTTTTTTAGCCAGAGTTGGATTCTCGAGGACAAACTGTTCCAACTGTTCCCGATCCGGGCCGTCACCAACAATAGTTAAGGTACAGTTTTGGCAAAAATCTTCGGAGGTTTCACTCGCTTTTAGAAAAGCCTGTAAAAGCAGGCGCTGGTTTTTAATCGCGTGTAACCTCGCAACGTGGCCAAATCTAATTAAGGCATTTTTCTCAGTAACTAAGGGATAATTACCCGTTTCGGGCATATCTGAGCCTGGGGAAAAATAGTGTGTGTCGATACCATTTAGGACTAACTTCAGCTTTCGCTCTGGTATATGTACATCCGTTAGCAGCCACTTCTTTAGATCTACTGAAACTGTAACGATTTTTTGAATAGCCAGGCTACAGAATTTCCGGATAAGTTGGTATTTCCTGACTTTTCCATCGGGGTCATAGCTGTCTCTTCCGTGTTCGGCATGCACTCTAACTGGCACTCGAGAGAGCAGGGCAATCCATTGGAATTCAATGGTTGCGAGATTATAACTATGGAACACATCTGGTTTGATACGCTGGAGCAGCTGAAACAACTTGAAGAAAAGGCTCCAGTCATTACCGCGTTTCTTATTCAGTGAATAATGCTCTACATCGCTGTTTATTTCCGAAATGAAATCACCAACATCAGTGAGTGCAACGATGGTGTGCCTGAACTGTGTCGCATCAAGGTGGTTGATACAGTTGGCGATTATGCGTTCCAGACCTCCGGCATGGAAACTATAAACCAGATGGCAGATGTGCCTGCGATTATCTTTCTTCATGAGAAAGTTCTTCTGATGGATTATTAGCACTAAATAGGTTTCCGATTAACCTGGCATTTTGTAGCCAGGTTAACCCTAGTTCATCTATCGTTTCAGCGGCATTGTTCTCTAGAGTTTGTCTTAGCTCCTTGTCATTAATTATTCTTTGTATATTGCTTACCATTTCTTTGGGGTGTTGCTCATTGAATAGGAGAGCGTTTTTGCCGTCAGTTAACAGCTCACGAATATTGTTACTGTCTGGGGCAACAATTGCTTTTCCTGTTCCTAAATATTCAATCAGTTTTAAAGGAGAGCACCATGGAGTTCCGGCGGGCTGGATAGCGATATCTATTTGATCTAGCCAGTGAGGCATCTTATCTCTGGACACCAATCCACTGATGTGGAAATTGTCCTCAAGGTCGAGTGCCTGAGCCTGGTTTTTTAATGGTTCGGAAACCGGGCCATCTCCTACGACAAGTAACATTAAGTCGCGGTTGTTCTCTTTCGCTATAAGGGTCATTACCTCGTCAAGTTTATGCCATTCGCGGCAGAACCCGACAAAGCCTATCGTCAGCTTGTTTTTGAATCTCTCTTCGCGACGAGAGCTCCCGCCCGGGAAAAATCGTTTTCTGTCTATTCCGTTGTGCACTACCGTGATGTTTTCTTCCGCGACTCCCTGAGCCAGTAGATATTTGGATAACACGCGAGTGACAGGCAATACGTGGTCGGCATTACGCCATACATAGTATTCAGACCACTTGGCCAGTTTATCCAAAGCGATACCGCCATACTTTTTTCGTTCTTCATATATGGGGGAGTTCACTTCCAAAATCAGTTTTAAACCAAAAAGCTTTTTAGCCCAGATACCAGAGGGAAGATACAGGTTACAGCGCTCGTATATTCCGTCAGGGCGGTGTTTGATAATGGCAGAGCAGAGTTTGAAGAAAACATTGAAGGAATAGATAAACTCTAATAATTCGGATACTGCTCCTGGCAGATTTGCGCGTAGCTTCGATACCCAGCCACCATCACTGCCGAACTTCGCTTTTTCTGAAACCTGCGGAGCGACAACAATCACTTCGTGACCAAGCGATCTCAAAGCATTAATTATCTCTTCGACATGTACATATTGTCCGTCTTTTGATGCGATGCGATGGTGGTAGAGTATTTTCATATCAGGAAGCCTTCGCCGCTCTCTATTTTTTTATCGTCTTTATTAAGAATAATACTAATTAGTTGATATTTTTTATTAATTGTCTCATCCCAGGAAAAGCCTTCAGCATAAAGGCGTGTTTTACTACGACAGACATCGCTGCTTAGCAGTGATTTAATGCCGTTCGCAATGTCCAACACATTCCGTTCGACCAACAAACCGGCATGTTCATTTTTCACTACCTCAGGTGTTCCCCAAATTCTTGTTGCAACAACGGGTGTGCCACAGGCCATAGATTCAAGCAGGACATTCGCCCAGCCTTCCCGGTCAGAAGCGAGCACCAGTGCATCGCACGCGCCATAGTATTTCGCGAGTGTTGGTTGGTCTAAACTTCCTAGAAACAACACTCTGGATTGGACTCCTGTTTTTTCAGCGAGACTTTGCAGTCGTGCCTTATCTGGGCCATCACCAGCAATCAATAACGAAACGTCAGGCAGTCGTTTCAGTGCCTGAATAATCAGGTTATGACCTTTTCGCTCAACCAGGTGACCCACAGACAAAATAACCGGGCTGACAGCCGGAAGATTCAACTGTTGGCGGTATATCGCTTTTTGTTTTTCGTCACTGTACGGGAACAGGGTAAGATCAACACCATTACGCAGTGTGGTGGTTTTTTCCGGTTCTGCACCCAGAGAAAGCATCTCTTGCCTTAGCGCTTCACAAACAGCGATATTGTGTTCGCTATCTCTGAGTACAGACTGAATCATCTTTCTGGGCTGTTGATATTGAGGCAGTAAGTTGATGTCCGTACCGCGAGCGGTCATGATAAAGGGCTTATTGAATTTTTTAGCCGTTCGAGCAATTGCGACACCGTCCGGATAAAAATAGTGACCATCGATGAGATCAAAATCGTAACCGTCGGTGATTATCTGCTTTACCTGCCTGTTAATGGCATATTCCAGCGTATGAGGTGTGATCGTTGTCCCTACTTTTGGAATGACCAAATATCTAGGGTGGTATACCTCGATACCATGGCGAACTTCAAACAACGGTGCTTTGGCAAACTCCGCATAACTACCAAAAATCTTATTCGATGAAGGGAAGTAAGGGACAGGGGCGATAACCTTCAGTTCGATATTCGGATAATTCTTTATCAGGTGGCGCATCCGTGTTTCGACAAATATCCCATGTTTAGGGTTATTCGCATTCGGGTATAAAGTTGTGATGGTCAGTAGCTTCATATCGACTTACTGCCTCCTAAGAAACTGAGCAAACATCATTAAACTCCAGAGCTCGTCGCTGTTATCGCTGACACCGTTAATATGTTCGTCGACCAGTCTATTCAGCATCTCAGGTTTAAAATAACCACTATCAAGCATAGGCGTCGAAAGCACTTTTTCTCTCAGGTTGTTTTGCAAGGGGCCACGGAACCATTTCGCTTTGGGTACTCTGAACCCCATTTTCGGTCTGTAAAGGATGTTGTTATCAACATACGGTTCAAGCGCTTTCTTAAACGCGTATTTCCCCTGATTGCCGTTTATGTTGTCACTATTATTTATGGCAAACGCCCACTCAATAAACTTATGGTCGAGCAGGGGGGCTCTGACTTCCAGTGAGTGGGCCATGCTGGCTCGATCCACTTTTGTCAGGATATCGCCTGCTAACCAGGTTTTAATATCAAGGTACTGGATAAACTTCAGAGGGTTATCCGTCTGGGCTTTTGCTGCGTGTTGCTTGACGATTTCCAGCCCGGTATATCCGTTTAATTGCTTCACATACTCTGGCTTAAATAGCGCTTCACGTTGGTCTGCGCGAAAGCGAGACATACTATTCCCATATGCATCCACAGCGTTCATTGCCAGAGACTGAAAGGTGGTTTTGGCTCGAAGAAAGCGGGGAGCCCAGTCTGCTTTGGGGTAAACATGGGCAAGTGCCCCAAAGGCTGGTTTTCTTATTGCATAAGGCAGTTTTGAGCGAATTTGGTGCTCCGCGAGTTGTAGTTGATAGCGACGATACCCCGCAAAAATCTCATCACCACCGTCTCCGGATAACGCAACCTTTACACTTTGCCTTGCAAGTTTGCACACCTGATAGGTAGGCAGGGAGGAACTGTCTGCGAAGGGTTCGTCGTAAACATCAGTTAGCTTGTCTATTAAATCAAAGTCTTCTGATGATGCGACTTTAGCAACATGATTGGTGTTGTATCGCCGGGCCACCTGATTGGCGTACTCAGTTTCATCAAACGCTTTTTCATCAAAGCCAATTGCGCAGGTGTTTACTGGCTCACTCTGAAGGCCAGACATTAATGCGACGATTGCACTTGAATCCACGCCACCAGAAAGGAAAGCGCCTAAAGGTACATCAGCAAGCATGCGAATCTTTACCGCTTCTCGTAATTCTTCGATCAGGCTTTCCTGAGCCTCTTGCCAGCTTAGGGATGAACCTGGTATCTCCAAATCCCAATACTCTGTTTGAGCAACACTACCACCGGGAGAGAGCAACATATAATGTCCGGGATTTAACTTGTATATCTGTTTATATGCCGTGTAGGGATCTGGTACATATCCAAACATCAAATACTCTTCTGCCAGTTCTGTACGCAGGGTTTTATCTACATCATCATGAACAAGGAGGGCTTTGAGTTCAGAGGCGAAGATCAACTGGCCATTTGCCGTTTCGGTGTAATAGAGAGGCTTCTTACCCAGTCGGTCACGGGTTATAAATAGTTGCTGTGTGTTGCTATCCCAAAGCGCAAAGGCGAACATGCCTCGAAAGCGTGAAAGACATTCTGGTCCCCATTGTTCCCATGCATGCACGATAACCTCGGTATCAGAGAGGGTAGAGAAGCGATGACCTAACTCAGAGAGTTCTGATACCAGAGACTCAAAGTTGTAAATCTCTCCGTTAAAGACCACGCAGACACTGTTGTCTTCATTAAATACAGGCTGGTGGCCACCGGAAAGATCAATAATAGACAGGCGGCGATGCCCAAGTCCTACATGGCTATCCACGTAGTACCCCTCATCATCCGGGCCTCGATGCCATAAAACCCGGTTGATCGTCTGTAGAGCGACTTTGTCTATGGGTGGTGCTAAACGTATATTAAATATTCCGGAAATACCGCACATACCGCTTCCCCTGCTTATCTATTATCTGCTCGCTGATATCCATTCCTGAGCCAGTTTTTCTAACTCGCTTCTTGAGAGCTTTTCACTGGAAAGAGCGCTCACCTGGGCGTACCCGCCTCTGTCTGTCATTAGCTGATAGGCTTTCTGCAACTTAAGTTTTAACCTGTTCGTTGAACAATAGTCGTTAATGCAATACCAGTAGAGAATCTGTTTCACATCGCCAGTAGGGTTAACCACTTCTAATCCAGCAGCATTAATTGGTTCCCGATTTTCGGCCGTTAAATTTGCTCTGAATCGGTTCTTCAGAGTCCATAAGTTGTTGTCGAACAATTTGTTACTGTAGCTAATAAGCTCTGCGTTTTTCTGGTTTAAACCAAACCGGGCTGCGTAGAGTTCTACTTCCGGTTCAGATAGTCGTGTGTGAATTTGTTTCGAAGATTCCGGGAAGGATATTCCCCAATTTGAGCGATCCACGTCGGCAAATTGCCTATCGAACAGTGCCGGAGCATCGACTTCTACTTCTGACTGAGTGATTGAGCTAACCCAGAGGTAAGTCAGTAAGAAAGTACCCAAGGTACCAATGCTGGTATATGTTGTTGATTTCGAATATGGGAGAGATTTTCCCTGAGTGATAACTGGTTGCGACTCATAAACTCTGTCTGAAAACTTAGACGCAACATAAAAAATAATCAGGATAACAACGGCAAAAAACGCCCAGCCGTACACCAGGTGATCGGCTCCGGTGGCAATGGTCATATCGCTTAGGTGACCGACCAGGATGATACCGTACGCCCTTACACCATTGGCGATGATAGGGAAGATTGCAGAGAAGAGGATAAAGGCCACTTGCTTCCAGATTTTCTCGAAAAACATATGCGAGAATAGCGCACCAAGTGCGATGCTGGATATCAGAAAGCGGATGCCGGAACACGCTTCCGCTACTTCAAACTGACCATTTGGAATGGTCAGGTACATACCATCACGATAAACAGGAATGCCGCTAAGCCGAACCGCAAATACCGATATGTCTGCGGTGAAAGATTGGAGATAAGGGATAAGCTCATCGCCAAAAGGAATGCAGAAAATCAGGTATAGAATAGGGAAGTGGAAAGTTTTAGCAAGTTGATGACCCAGAAAGGCCCATAGCAATAACTGAAGGCTAACGATAGCGGCGACATGCTCGAATAGGGCGACGCCAGCAATATGACCGACAATCCATAAAAGGCACGGACCCATGAGCAGAACCACAGGTTGCCAGGTGGGCTTTATTAAATGTGCTGTAAATGTTTTTCTCAATTGCCACGCAGTCCAGATTGCGATGGGAACAATTAAAAAGCTATGCTCGTAGGTTTTTGATTGACTCCATACCGTCACCATACTGGCGATAGATTGATGGAACACCAGTAGCCAGCCGGAGAGAGAAGCCAGCCATGCAACCCAATAGCGTCTACTCACCGGAAGCCTCTAGGTAGTTAAGAACAGGGGCCAACTTGGCTTCCCAGCTATAGTTTTTCTGCATCCATAAACGCGATTCTTCTGCGAGTTTATGGGGTGAAGCCAGGTGCTGAATTACCCAGTTAGCCGTTTCTGACGGTGAGTCTGAAACGAGCAGGTTTTCATTGCTGACGGTTTCTATTCCTTCTATACCCTCAATGCCTAGGCTTGACGCCGCTACTGGCTTCGCCATCGACATGGCTTCAAGTATCTTGTTCTGAATCCCCCTTGCTATCTGCATTGGAGCGACGCTTGCTTTGGCATGCTTGAGATAGGGCCTGACATCTTCAACCCTTCCTGTTACAACCACGCCGGGTTGATTTTGCAGATTGTATACCGATTTATCCGGTGAAGAGCCGACGATATAAAACAGACCATCAGGTATCTCTTTTCTAACTGCCGGCCATACTTCTGATACAAACCACTTAACTGCATCAACATTAGCCCAGTAATCCATTGCTCCAGTGAAAACAATATAGTTTTGCTTCTGAATGGCATATTCTTCGCCAAAGTCATGAGTCTTTACCGGAGAGAAAAAATCGGTATCAATACCGTTGCTCAGTGTCTGGATACGATGGCGTACTGGTTCTTCTATTAGTTCCCTGAACATCTGCGTTTCCGTTTCGGTGACAAAGCAACTGATCTCAAATGTATTCGCAATCTGTTTTTCGTATCTCTCTAAAGTGATGTGCTCCCGATGATAAATACGCTTCATGATGCCGGTTTTTTTTGCGGCATACTGTTTCCATTTATCAGAATCGACATCAACAAAATGCATCACCGTATGCAGTTGCTGCGCACGCTCGATAACAAACTGCGCCATACAACCGGAAAACAGAAATGCTTTCTCAATCCTGTTTTCATTAATTGTGTTTTCTACCCAGTCTGATAATGACTCATTCGCGTAGTAGGGAAGCGTGATGGGCTGATTGGTGAGAAGAGCAGATATCCCTTTTAGTTTGGCTAGCCTGGGGTTGATATCTACAAAAAATGCTGTTTTGCATAGGGATTTGACATGATCGCGATATTGCCTGTCTTCCGGGTCGTCAATAAAACACCCCAGATACACATCATAATGTTTACTTAAAAAAGTAAGGATATGATACGCCGCTATTTTATCTCCCTTGTTTGGGGGATAGGGTATGCGGTGACATAAATAAAGCAGTTTCTCTTTCATTCAAACCTAACCGAGATATTTGGAAATATGTGGCCCAATCATCCGACTGACGCTGAGTGGGAGTTTTTGCCATAAGCTGATAAAGAGTTTGTATTTAGGGTTATTCGGGGACAGATTTGGCATCTCACTGCTCTTCACCAAAGCAATTCGGTAATTTAGCTTTTCTTCCGTCATTCCCCAGTTTTTTTTGTATTTATAAGAGCCGGAATTTATCTTACTGCGGCCAAAATCGAAGTTGGTAAATCCTTTTTCTTTAGCGGTACACATAAGCTGATAGTACATGTAATCATTACTCTTCAGCGCCCGTGCTTCAAATACCCCACCACCATAATAGGGTAGTACAGAATCCTTATAATAAAAGCTTAAGACACTCGAGATGGGCTTACCGTTTTTATCTTTAATAACAAGCGTTTCGCAGCGATCTGAGAAAACTTGTTTAAGCGAAGTGAATAGTTTTCTACTGAAAACAGGTGTGCCGAGGTTGCGTACGCTTTCAGCGTAGATGTCATAACACAGCTCAGGGTTATCCAGATTGCTCCAGTTGAGTTCGTTGTTCAGAGAGTGCCTTATGACCGCTCGCTGTTTTCGCTTGACGCTGGTGAGTATCGATTCAGTGTCTTCTGCTAACTCGCTGCAAAAGGTGGAATGGAGACAATGGTGCTGCCAGGGGCCTTTATCCGGATAAGGTAAACGATCTCTGAGCTCAACATAATCGACATTTAGCCTGCAGCCCAACTCATAAGCTTCGAGTTCCAGCTTTTCTCTTATCTCGTCACTGTTGGCCAGTGCTCCCCCGTAAACACAAAAGGGCGTAGAAATCAGAGAGTGGCCAAAAATCCAGCTTTTTTGCTCTATCAATGGAAGAATGCCTACAATCTCTCCTTGATTACTCGCCATTAAGTAATGAGATTTATGGTTAGAGATCGACTTAATAACGTCTATCCACCCGGTTAGATGAAAAAAAGATCCCAGATCTTGTTTGTCTACATAGCTATCCCAGCTCTGATAATCATCGTCAGTTATTGTTCTGATTTGCAGTTGTTCTGTCATTTTCAAATCCGTTTAATTGATAGACATTGAACATGGTGTCCCACTCAAAATCGCTTAATAGTTGGCTTAATCGTTTCTCCATTAAGCTCAAATTTAAATAGTGCCTAAAGCTTGATTTCAGAGGCACGCCAGCCATCCTTGGTTGACCGGGGTCTATCTCCCATGGGTGAAAATAGAAACAGTAAGGCTGACCAGTTTGTGCCAGAAAATTAGTGATGAGTGTTTTACTTAGGCTATAAGGGTAAAGTCTGAAAAATCCGCCACCACCTATCGGTAAGTTCATTCCCATGGTTTTGTTGGTAGGAATGGGTATCTCTATAACGCCTTCTTTTCTCTGATAGATAAACTTAGGCCAGTCGGGCGTGCCGTAGAGGTCGTGTTTCACCGGATAGGTACTGCTGCTGTAGAGAAAGCCCAGATCGCGTAACACTTCATACGCCCACTCGTTAGATGGCCCTATAGAGAAGCTCGGCGCGCGGTAACCTTTGACCTCAACACCGGTAATCTCCTCAAGGTAGGACTTCGCCCGATAAACATCCTCTCTAAACACTTCACGAGATTGATGATTCGCTCTTTGATGCGCAAAGCCGTGACAAGCCAGTTCATGTCCCTGACTGGTGATCTGCTTTATCAGTTCCGGACACTGCTCAGCGACCCAACCCAATACAAAAAAGGTCGCTTTTGCATCATGATTAGCAAAAAGCTCCAGAATTTTCTGTGTATTACGTTCAACACGTATCGGATAGGTTTTTCCCCAATCAGCAAATGTTACTTTGCTCTCGAAAGCAGAGACGTGGAAGTAATCTTCTACGTCGACTGTCATAGCGCTTTTAACGGGCTGTTCCATACTGACAACCTTTATATTTATTTAACTATCTACCTTTCCCAAACAGAATGATTTCAGCCGTCCGAAGTAAAATAAGCAGGTCGAACAAAAATCCTTTGTTCTTAATATAGTAGAGGTCAAATTTCAGTTTTTCCTCCGCATCTCTTTCATTACTACCGTATGGATACTTAAGTTGAGCCCAGCCAGTAAGGCCAGGCTTTACATTAAGCCTATGGTTATAATAGGGAATTGAGTGGTTAAAGCGTTCTGTAAACTGAGGACGCTCGGGACGAGGTCCAACAAATCCCATATCACCTTTTACGACATTGAAAAGCTGTGGTAACTCATCTACCCGGTATTTTCGGATGAAAGCTCCGACTCGGGTTACTCTAGGATCTGCCACCTGAGCCCATTTGGCGCCATCTTTTTCGGCATCTACAGACATACTTCTGAATTTATAGATCTTAAAGACCTTGCCGTGTAAACCTGTGCGGGCCTGAGAATATAAAACAGGTGCATTCCAGCCATCTTCAAGTTTAATGCAAATAACGGTGGCAACCATCAAAGGCCAGGTGAGGGCGAAAATGATTAATGCGATAAAGGTATTAATGAGCCACTCAAGCGTTTGAAATGCAGTGTTTGTAGCCGGGTTATTGCCATAGATAATCCATGAAGGATAGATGTGGTTTACTGCAACCTGACCAGTTTCACGCTCGACAAAGTCGATAATATCGGTAATTTCAACCCCCATTCTCTTACAACAAAACAGGCTCTCGTTAGGTAAAACATTTCGCCTCTCGTCAGGTGCAATGATGATTTCAGAGATATCATTTTTTACTGCAAATGATTCAAGTGACTCACCTTTAAGTGCGATTTTTTGTTCACTATCGACTTCTTGAATAGCATCACCTTCCATTGGAATAAAGCCAACAATCTGCATCCCTACTCGGTCTGCTTTTCGTCTCATACCTTTAACGATTAAACTAGCGCGTTTACCTGCTCCCAGTATCATTATTCGTTTTAGACCGATCTGCTTATAAGATGTTTTGCTTGCTGCATAACGTGTAACAACAAACATTAGCAGTGCAGTGCCAAAGTAAAGCTCGGTAAAGTAAAGGGGTAACTCACTGACAGAAAATACTTTGTAGAATACCTTTGCAAGTAAAAAGGCGATGAAAACGCTTACAGCGAGTCTGATTATTATTCCTTTAAAGGTTGCTCGTAACTTTTCGTTATATAAACCCACAGCAAGTATGCAAGTTTGCATAAAGAATATAAATATCAATAGGTGAATTATTAAGCCCTGGTCAAAAGGATTAAATAAATTGGATGCAGATGCTGAATCAAAACTCACTATTAATATGAAAAAAGTTGCAATAATGGTTATAAAGTCATTAGTTGTAATAATTACACTACTTGGTTTCAATCCTTGAAAATGTGACTTTGCCATCTTTCTAATCTCTTTGCCTGATTGAGATATGTATAAATATTGCAGCCAAATCAGAGTGATAACCTTTCATCTTCAATAGCAATGCAATGTTCAACCCGTTTATAAAGCCTTGATTTAGTAATTGTTATATTTGTTGTGATTCAATTTTGGAGTAATTACTTAATTTAGAGTAATACTACAAATATTTGAATTTAACATTTACAAAAGGCAAGTTTCATATCTACATTTGATAATGTTGAGTAAAAACTTTATAGGTTAAGTAACCACTGGCCTTTATCATAATATAGCAACGGATATAAAAATTAGTACGTCAAAAGTTTATATTTATTTTTTTTCTAAATTATAAGAATTGTCCTAACCTATATAATGAATAACAGCATGTATAATAAGGTTTTAGATAAAACTACGATCTCATTGTTCCTATGCCGGAATGACAAATGTCGACAAAATGAGAAAAAGTGAAACTAAAGCGTTAGTTAAGATTTTTCACTACTACACTATATTGAGGTGACATCGAAAAACAGTGTCCAGAAGTTGCTACATACTGATTTCTTTGTCTATTTTGTATCAATATCCACGGAAGAACTAGACAGTAAAAATAGGTGATTACTATGGAAAGATCCGCCAAGCTTGGATACTGGTTTCAAAGAGTACTAATCGTGACTAGCCTTGCTCTTGTGACCGCTTGCTCTAACTCGTTACCTAATCTACCCAAAGCATCAGTACATTCCTCGTTCACGGATAATGTAGATAATTACAGCTATCTAATTGGTCCTAATGATTCGCTAAATATATTTGTATGGGGTAACCCAGAAGTGTCAGGGCAATATACGGTAAGACCCGACGGGATGATAACCACATCTTTGGTAGAAGATATAGAAGCGTCTGGACGAACACCTACTGAGTTAGCGCGTGAAATCGAAAGTAAACTATCCGAGTATCTGAGAGAGCCTATCGTTTCCGTTATTGTTACTGGTTTTACCGGGCCGTTCAGAGAGCAGGTTAGAGTGATTGGTGAAGCTTCGGAACCACAGGCAATCAGCTACACCGAAGATATGACACTTCTTGATGTCATGATCGCTGTTGGCGGGTTAACAGAATACGCAAACGGTGATGATGCGAGACTGATTCGTGTGGTTAATGGTCAGCAGAAACAATTTGGTATTAAAATCGATCAACTTATTACCGATGGTGAAATAGAGGCCAACGTCGATATTCTGCCTGGCGACATCATTATTATTCCAGAAGCATGGTACTAACCAGGAGCCATGTATGCAGGAACTCTTTGACGAGATACTCCAGTATCTAAGAGGTGTTTGGCTAAAACGTCGGTATATTCTTGTGGTGAGCTGGTTACTGTGCCCGATTGGTTGGGCACTGGTAACCATGATGCCAAATCAATATACCTCTGAAGCAAGAGTTTACGCCGATACACGTTCAATATTGCAGCCACTGCTCAGAGGATTAGCCATACAGACAGACCCGACCCGGGAGCTGCAACTTATGGTAAAAACTCTCTTGAGCAGACCAAACCTCGAGATCATTGCGAGAGATATTGACGCAGATATCAGGGCTCAGAGTAGCCAGGAGTATGAGCAAATAATTTCTGATCTTGAATCGAATATTGTGATTCGCTCCACTGGCAGAGAAAACTTATACACCATTAGTTATAAAGGGCCGGATCCGGTGTATGCAAAAAACGTGGTTCAGGCGGCATTAAACGTGTTTGTTGAAAATACGCTTAGTGAGCAAAGGCTAGAGACCGATCAGGCGAGCCAGATTATTACTAGCCAGATCGAAGAGTATGAAGCCAGGTTGACTGACGCTGAAGAGAAGTTAGCGGAATTTAAACGTGATTACCGTGGCGTAATGCCGGGAAGTGATAGTGGATATTACGCTCAGCTGCAGCAAAACCGTCGTTCGCTGGAAGATGCTCAACTGGCCCTAAGTGAGACTGAAACCAAGGCAGCATCTTCACGTTCTCAGTTAGCAAGAGAAGAGTCAAGAGCAACCGAGCAGGTCACTAAGGTACGAACCGAACATGACGAACGGATTTCTTCGCTACAGCAACGCTTGGATGACCTGTTATTCCGGTTCACCAATAAGCATCCGGATGTAGTGGAAACTCGTCGTCAGTTAAAAGACTTGCAGGATCTACGATCGAGTACTATCGCCTCATATTCTGTAAGTGAAGTTCTGGCAAACAACTTTGTGTATCAAGATCTTAAAATCAAAACCAGCCAGCTAGAAAATGAAGTCGCATCACTCAGAGTTCGAGTTTCGAGGTATGAAAGCAAAATAGCAGAGCTTCAGGAGAAGATAGATAAGGTTCCGGATGTAGAAGCGAAACTTACGGCATTAACTCGTAACTATGAAATTACTCGTCAGAAGTATAATCAGCTTCTTTCCAGAAGAGAAAGTGCGCTGATTTCGCAGAGTGTTGGTGATTCATCTGACGATATCAAGTTTCGGATTATTGATGCTCCACGCGTACCGTTAAAGCCTTCTGGCCCCATCCGCCCATTACTGCTTACGGCGGTACTAATTGTAGGCTTTGGTGGTGGTATAACACTTTCGTTGCTTCTTAGTCAGCTGTCGCCAGTTGTCTCTTCCACCAGGCAGCTATATCAATCGATGGATCTGCCGATATTTGGTGTTGTTTCTGCAACAGAACGGTCCGGCCTGGCTAGATGGGAGAAGCGTAAAACCAGATATTTTGTACTCGGGAATTTGATGTTGTTCGCCATGTTTGCTGCCTTTATTGCACTAAACACCATGCCAGCAGCTCAAGGGTACATGTCTCAGGGTGTTGAGTTTATTAAGCAGGGAGTAAGCAGACTGTGAGTTCGATTGTTAAAGCAATGGGAAAACTAAATGTAACTCCCGACAAACAAGAAGATTCGGTTCAGGGTAGTGCTCCTGATTTACATAACAATGCCCAAACGTCTCCGCAGGAACGGCAGGCAGAGGTTAAAGAATTTCATAGTCCTCCGGTTTTAGAGATAAGCAATTCACGTCTCAAAGAGCTGGGGATGATCTCGGCTGGTGGCGACCAGCGTGAGCGTAGAGTGAAAGATGAGTTCAGAGCTATAAAACACAAGCTGATAAAAAACGCGTATGGTGCCGGTTCAGAGTACATACAGAACAGTAATATGGTGATGGTTTCCAGTTCAAATGCCAATGAAGGAAAAACGTATATAGCCATTAATCTGGCATTGAGCATAGCGTCTGAAAAAGACAAAACCGTATTGTTGGTTGATGCTGATGTACTCAATCCAAGTGTGGGCCACACTCTGGATTTAGAGCACAGGCCAGGACTGATTGACTATCTGCTTGGTGATGTAGACAGCCTGGCTGACATTATTTATCCAACGTCGATTCCTGATCTAAGAATCATGCCAGCGGGCACCTCGCATCATCTAAGCTACGAATTGCTATCCAGTGACAGAATGTTGGCTCTGACAAAGGAACTAGCGACAAGATATCCAGACAGGATGATAGTGCTTGATTGCCCTCCGTTACTAGGCGTAGTCGAGACAGTAACTCTATCGAACCTGATAGGACAGGCCGTTGTCGTGGTAGAGCAGAATAAAACAAAAGTGTCGGATGTGAAACAAGCGGTCTCACTGCTTAATAGCGATATGGCAGTCGGGTTTGTCATCAATAAAGCTGTGCACAACACCGGGCATGGCTACGGATATGGGTATGGATATGGCTACGGATACGGCTATGGTTCGACTGGTAAAGGGAAATAAAGGATTAATATTAGGTAGTATGGCCCTTATCTGCTTCGATATTTCAGCAGCAGATGTAGAGTTTATGCCTTTTGTTGATGCTGAATACACTTATACAAGCAACATCGATCAGTTGACTGTTTTGGAACAGAGTAGTGATATTACCACTTTGGGCGCGGGGCTGATTATTGATTCACAAGGAAACGACGGCAACCTTTCTTTGGATTACTCAGCTAAAAAGCTGTTTTACTCGCATGACTCTGAACGCAATAAATCTTATAACGACCTAAGCTTTAATGCAGACAAGGTGCTTGTTTCTGAAGTGCAGCTACGAGGGGATGTTGGAGCCTCAATAGCGAATATCGCTAGTAACATTGAAAATAACGCAAGTGATGATCTGATTTCAGGAAACACTATAGAAACAAGAAATTTTGTGGGCGGCCTTTCTTATCAATCTAACCCACGAAGTTACGTTGATTTAAATACACGAGTTAACGCAACGGCAACCCGAAACGAGGATGATGAAGGGGATAGCAATGGGTTTGGTGTTTCGCTCTCACTAAATGAGGGAGACAAGATAACTCAGCTATTCTGGTCAACAAACTACGATTACGCTACCAATGAAAGTAGTTCGGGAGGAAACAGAACCGAAAAGCATATCTACAGGCAAAAAATAGGGATGCAGCAGGTAGATGGCTGGAGCCCGTTCCTCAATTTTGATTATGAAGATTACAACGGACAAGGTGCAAGTGACAGTGCGAACTCTTCAAACGTAGGGCCTGGTGTCCGTTACTATTGGCACCAGCGTTCTTATGCAGAAGTGAGTTATGAGTTCGATTTGGAAGATAACGATGACTTTCTGAGAGGGGCTGTTTATCTGAATCCGACTCAGAGAACTACTTTTTCTATCGACTACAGAAAACGGTTTTATGGTGACGCTTATGAGTTGGCACTTAGCCACCGCAATCGTAGATTAACCAATGAGATCAGTTATGAAGAAGAAGTTGAAAGTTTTGGCCGTCCGTTTTTTATAGAAGGCAATGAGATTGAAGAGTTCTTACTTTATAAAACGCTTTCGTGGCAGACCAGTCTGGATTTACGCCGTTCTTCGGCTTCTGTTGAAATAAGAACAAGATCTATAGAATCCCTTAACAACAGCGCGTCAAACAAAGATTCCGACTCCTACGGTAGTACGCTGGAATTTGAGTACAACATAACTCGCAAAGTAAAAACGAGCCTAAGCTTTGGATATGATTTCTATGAATTTGAACAGGGGGAAGCACCACACAGGAAGACCATTATCGCAACTGGGATTGGACGTTTGAGTTTGAACTGATGAAGGAACTAACGTCTGGGTTGAGCTTTGTGCATCAAAACCGTTCATCAACCGAAAGACTCTCTGAATTTGAGGAAGAAAGAATCAACTTCAATATAAGGAAAGAGTTTTAACATGTATGAATCCTACTTTGGTTTGAGTGGAAAACCCTTCAGGTTAAGCCCTGATCCGAGATTCTTTTTTGAGAGTCCGCATCATGGTAAGGCAATTTCTTATCTGCGTTATGGGTTAGAGTTAGGAGAAGGGTTTATTGTAATTACCGGGCCGGTTGGTACTGGGAAAACGACTATTGCACGTAGCTTACTATCAACTCTGAGTAACTCAATCGTTGCTGCTCAGATAGCGACAACCTGCCTGTCACCGGAAGAGTTGGTTAACCTGGTTGCTGCTGAGTTTGGTTTACAAGTTGAGGGCCTTACTAAAGCCGATATTCTCAAACGATTTGAGACATTTCTACGCAACTTAAGTGCGCAAGGAAAACGGGCACTGTTGATTATCGATGAAGCACAAAACTTACCTTCAGAAACCATTGAAGAGTTGCGGATGCTTTCCAATTTTCAGATTGATGATAAGCCACTGATCCAGAGCTTCCTGCTTGGTCAAGAGGAGCTTAAACCCATTATAGAGCTTCCAGAGATGGAGCAGTTTCGTCAGAGAATCATCGCGTCTTGTCACTTAAGGCCACTGAATAAAGATGAAACCCGAGAGTATATTCTTCACCGCCTAAAACAGGTTGGTTGGACCGACAATCCAAGGTTCGAATCCAAAGCATTTAAGACCATTGCCAACTACACAGGCGGCGTACCACGCAAGATAAACATCTTTATGGACCGGCTCTTCCTGTTCGCGTTTATGGAAGAACACAATCATATTTCGACTGACGAAGTTGAGCAGGTTATACAGGAACTGGGTAATGAGCTTTCCGGCGGAATGCAACCGGCCAAACCAGTTTCCGGTGAACAAGCTATGCCTCTTTATAAAAAGAAACAGATAGCCGCGGAAAAAGCAGCAGCAGGCATGAATGGTAACAGTGTTGATCTGGAAACCATGCAAAAGGTGCTGTCCGATGTGTCCTTTATTCTGGAAGATGTGGTACAGAAAAAAACACTGACCATCAAACATCTGGACCGGTTAATAAGAGAGAAACGCAAAGAGCTTTCTAACCCGGATGAACCTTCGGTTTCTACCTCAAAAAGTGAAAACCATATTAATCGTTTAGCCAAAAAGGTGTGGATGAGGCAATTGATTAAAGAACAGGAGGGAGAGGTTTAGGAGAAGAGGAAGTAGTCACGCATGGATTAAGCTTATAGAAGGGACGCAACATGAAGTATTTAGTGACAGGTGCCGCTGGCTTTATAGGTAGCGCAATAGTAGAAAAGCTAACTGCCCGGGGTCATGATGTAATAGGCATCGACAATATTAATGACTATTACGATGTTGCGTTAAAGCACGCCCGCCTAAAGCGAATAGAATCTTCTTTGTTTGACTTTATTAAACTGGACATTGTTGATCGAAGCGCAATAGACAAGCTTTTTGCTGATAATCAGTTCGATAGAGTGATTCATTTAGCAGCGCAAGCTGGTGTGCGTTATTCATTGGAAAATCCACACGCTTACGCTGATTCCAATCTAGTCGGCCACCTCAATATTCTAGAGGGTTGTCGGCAATACAAGGTTAAGCACCTGGTTTACGCCTCATCCAGTTCCATCTATGGATTAAATACCAAGGTACCTTTCTCAACTTCAGACTCCGTTGACCACCCAGTCTCGTTATACGCTGCGACCAAAAAAGCCAATGAGTTGATGTCGCATAGTTATTCCCACCTTTACGATATTCCCACAACAGGCGTTCGTTTTTTTACCGTTTATGGTGCCTGGGGAAGACCAGATATGGCACCATTTATCTTCACCCGAAAAATTATCAATGGTGAAACCATCGATATTAATAACCGAGGCGATATGTGGCGTGACTTTACCCATGTAGACGACATCGTTGAAGGCGTTGTTCGAATCGCCGATGTGGTTCCGGTGCGCGATAACTCATGGACAGTCGAAGAGGGCAACCCTTCAAGAAGCTCAGCGCCTTATTCGGTGTACAATATCGGCCATGGTTCCCCTATAAACCTGATGAAGTTCGTTGAAACTATCGAGGCTGAGCTAGGTATCGTGGCGAAAAAGAACTTCCGCGAAATGCAGCCAGGCGATGTTTACCAAACCTATGCGGATACCAGTGATCTGTTTGAAGCAACAGGCTACAAAGCCAAAGTATCAGTACAAGAAGGCGTCGCAGATCTAGTCCGCTGGTATAAAGACTTCTATCAGAAATAGAGTCCAACCCACGAACGCTTCCTTGTTCCCATGCTCTGCGTGGGAATACATACAAACCTTAATTATTTCCCATTATTCCAGCTTACCCCTTCACTCCGCTAGCCACGGGCCTGCGAAGGCAGGAATCAAATAAAAACACTTTCAAGGAAAGCAAGTAAGATCCCGGACAATTGCTTAGGCAATTTCCGGGATGACAGTTTCTAAGAAGATATTCCAGACAACCCACTCACAACTATTGCATCAATCTCTCATTTTGTATAAACTCGCGCGCAATCTCGGACAGAGCTCTGGGGGATACGCGGAAAGTCCTTAAGGCTGGTGACTTTTCGTAGGGTAGGTACTAAGCAAAACCCATGCTTAGTAGACGGGATACTTTTATAGGAAACCCAACATTGTTTTCAATTCAATCAAATTTCAAAATCAGCTTCGTTCTTCCTAGTTGCAGTATTATTACTGAACCTTGATCTGCTGAAAAATCAAATTATTAGCCTAGGCTAATCGTCTGCCTGTACCTCGTTTATTGCAACAACGAGCTCGGGTCATTTGCTGTTTTCCGTTCATATTAATCGGCGCAGCTACGACATATTCTCTATTAAGGTCAATATTATGAGCACAGTTTTAGAGCTGGAAATTGATAAAAATATCAACCCATTTAATGCGGAAACACCAGTAGTTGAAGGTGTTTACGACTTATCGTTGGATCAGCTGCTAATTGATCAGCAAGAGCACGAATCCGAAGTTCGTTCTTATCCACGCCGTCTTCCTCTTGCTATTAAGCGCGCCTATGGCGCTTTAGTAGAGGATACTCGCGGTCAGCTTTTCCTGGATTGCCTAGCAGGTGCTGGCACATTGGCTCTTGGTTACAACCATCCGGAAATTAATCAGGCACTAAAAGATCAGCTTGATTCTGGTTTGCCGTACCAGACACTGGACATTACTACCGAAGTAAAAGATCGATATATCAAACAGGTGAAGGCGTTTTTGCCTGAAGACTTTGCAAAAGATGCAGCCATTCAGTTCTGTGGCCCTTCAGGTGCCGATGCGGTAGAAGCGGCTATTAAGCTTGCCAAGCAAACCACCGGTCGCAACACCATGTTTGCGTTCCGTGGTGCTTACCACGGTATGACAAACGGAACTATGGGGATGATGGGTAACCTGAACACCAAAGCACGCCGCACCGGACTGATGTCTGATGTGCACTTTATGCCGTTCCCATATAGCCTGCGTTGCCCATTTGGAATGGGTGGCGAAGAGGGTGCTAAGCAGAGTATCCGTTATATCGAGCGTATGCTTCACGACGATGAAGCAGGCATCATGAAACCAGCCGCAATTATTGTTGAACCAGTACAGGGTGAGGGCGGTGTGATTCCTGCTCCTGCATTCTGGCTAAGAGAGCTTCGCCGTATCTGTAATGAGCATGGCATCTTACTTATTTTCGATGAAATCCAATGTGGCGTTGGTAAAACTGGCTTCAACTTTGCGTTTGAAGAATCAGGCATTTCTCCAGACATCCTATGTCTTTCAAAAGCTATTGGCGGCGGTATGCCAATGTCTCTGCTTGTTTTCAATAAAGGTGTTGATACCTGGAAAGCGGGAGAGCACACAGGCACTTTCCGTGGCAATCAGCTTGCGATGGTTTCCGGTGCAAAAGCGTTGGAAATTATTGAACGCGACAACCTTGTTGAGCATGCTAACATTGCTGGTAACTACCTACGTATGGGACTGGAAAAAATCCAGGAACGTGTAGATTGTATCGCTGAAGTTCGCGGTAAAGGCCTGATGTTGGGTGTCGAAATCAAAAAGCCAACCGGTGAAGTGAACCGATTTGGTGAGCCGGAAGCCGATTCGGAACTGACACTAAACATCCAGCGAGCAGCCCTTGAACGAGGCCTGATGGTTGAAAAGGGTGGGCGCGAAGGCGCGGTTATTCGTTTTCTGCCACCGCTGACTATCTCTTTAGAACAAATTGACTTCGCTTTGCGCACTCTTGAAGAAGCCATCGTTGTTTCTGGCGGTAAAAACTGATGTCGGTAGATAAACTGGTGAAAAAAGAGAACTCAAGTTGGAATCAGCACTTTATCCATACCGGTGTAAATGGTGCGGATGAATATGCCGAGGTGATGGCGCATACCAATACCAACCTGAAAGCACTATTTGAAGACTTTGATAAGCCTTATTCAGGTATGGACCCAAAGCAGCTAGAAAGTGCCGTCAACGCTATCGATTTAGGTATGGGAAATCAGGATCTTAAGTCGGTAATTGATACTGCGACTAACCTGGTGGCGAAAAACTCAATTATTACCCAGCATCCCGATTGCATCGCGCACCTGCATACGCCTCCGTTAATGCCAGCTATTGTTGCTGAAGCGATTATTGCGGTACTTAACCAGTCTATGGATTCCTGGGATCAGGCATCGGCTGCTACGTACGTTGAGCAAAAAGTGGTTGATTGGTTATGCACGGTTTACGAACTAGGCGAAAAAGCTGATGGCATCTTCACCAGTGGCGGAACTCAATCGAATCAGATGGGCTTATTGCTTGCTCGCGACTGGATTGCTGACAAGATTTCCGGTCACTCGATTCAAAAAGATGGCCTGCCAGAGTACTGGTCAAAACTAAGAATTATCTGTTCGACAAAATCGCATTTTACCGTTCAGAAAACCGCTTCAATTATGGGCTTGGGTGAGCGTGCCGTTCTATGCGTGGATACACACGAAAATGGCACAATTAAAGTTGATGCCTTGAAGCAAGCAGTAGAGCAAGCAAAAGAAGATGGGCTTATTCCTTTCGCTTTAGTCGCAACAGCCGGCACAACCGATCACGGTGCTATCGATGATATCAATGCACTGGCAGATGTAGCTGAGCAAAACGAGTTTTGGCTACATGTTGATGGCGCTTATGGCGGCGCTCTTATTCTGAGTAGCGCGAAATCACGCCTAAAGGGTATTGAACGTGCTAGCTCAGTTAGTGTTGATTTCCACAAACTGTTCTATCAAACCATCAGTTGTGGTGCGGTGCTTATTAAAGATAAAGCCAACTTTAAGTACTTGCTTCATCATGCTGATTACCTGAACCGTGAGCATGACGAACTACCAAATCTGGTTGATAAATCTATTGCAACAACCAAGCGTTTTGATGCGCTTAAAGTCTTTATGACCATGCAGAACGTTGGCCCTCAGGTATTGGGGGAAATGTACGATCACCTGCTTGAGCAAACTCAGCAAGTCGCTGCTATGGTTGACGAACATGCCGGCTTCGAGCTTCTGGCGAAACCGTCTCTTTCTACAGTGCTATTCAGAGCAACCAGTGCAAACGGCGAACAACTTGATGCGCTTAACCAGAAAGTACGTATCGAGGCATTAACGCGAGGAGTTGCTGTTCTGGGTGAAACTACGGTTGATGGCAAATCTGCACTGAAATTTACGATTTTGAATCCATGTCTGACGCTATCAGACTTTGAGAAACTACTAACAAACATTGATTCGCTGGCAAATGAGCTGGCAACTTCTCTATAAGGAATAAATACTATGTCTATCTTACAAATCGGAGCAGGTGGCGTTGGATGGGTTGTTGCTCATAAAGCGGCGCAAAATAACGATGTATTAGGCGATATTACTCTGGCATCTCGTACAATCAGCAAGTGTGAGAAGATCATCGAGTCAATCAAAAACAAAAACAACCTGAAAGATCCTTCAAAGAAACTGGAAGCTCGTGCGGTAAACGCAGACGACGTTGAAGCTCTGGTTGCTCTTATTAAAGAAGTAAAACCAGATCTTGTTATTAACGCAGGTCCTCCGTGGGTGAATATCACCATTATGGAAGCGTGTCTTCAGGCGAAGGTGTCTTACCTGGATACTTCTGTAGCGGTAGACCTGTGTTCTGAAGGCCAGCAAGTGCCACAAGCGTATGACTGGCAGTGGGAGTTCCGCGACAAGTTTAAAGAAGCGGGCATCACAGGTATTTTGGGTGCTGGATTTGATCCGGGCGTGGTAAGTGTGTTTGCTGCATACGCGGTTAAGCACCTTTTCGATGAAATCGATACTATCGACGTGATGGATGTAAACGCAGGCGACCACGGCAAGAAGTTCGCAACCAACTTCGATCCGGAAACCAACATGCTTGAGATTCAGGGCGACTCTTTCTACTGGGAAGAGGGCGACTGGAAACAAGTACCTTGTCACTCTCGTATGTTCGAGTTTGATTTCCCGCTAGTTGGTAAGCACAAGGTTTACTCAATGGCACACGATGAAGTGCGTTCTATGCAGGAGTTTATCCCGGCTAAGCGTATCGAATTCTGGATGGGCTTTGGTGACAAATATCTGAACTACTTTAACTGCATGCGCGATATCGGCCTTCTAAGCCCAGATCCGCTAACGTTACATGATGGTACTGTTGTTCAGCCTTTGCATGTATTGAAAGCGATGCTTCCAGACCCAACTTCACTGGCTCCGGGTTACACGGGTAAAACCTGCATCGGTACCTGGGTACAGGGTAAAAAAGATGGCAAAGAGCGCAGCGTATTTATCTACAACAACGCTGACCACGAAATCGCATATGATGATGTAGAGCATCAGGCTATCTCATACACAACTGGTGTACCCGCTATTACCGCTGCACTTCAGTACTTCCAGTGGAAAATGGGCAGAAGCGGGTGTATTCAATATGGAACAGCTAGACCCAGATCCATTCCTGGAAACCATGCCAGAGATCGGCCTGGACTGGCACGTTCAGGAACTGGAAGTAGGCCAGCCGGATATCAAAATCCTAAAATAGTCCTGTTACCTGTTACCTGTTACCTGTTACCTGCACATACTCGTTCCCACGCTCTGCGTGGGAATGCATACCAGAGCCAAACATGAACAACAAAATAACCACCCAAAACCTAAAAACCCCATACTTCATGATCAATGAAGAAAAGCTGATTCAGAACCTGGAAAAAGCAAAACACCTAAAAGAAATCTCAGGTGTGAAACTCGTACTTGCCCTGAAATGCTTCTCAACATGGGGTGTATTCGACATCATAAAACCATATCTCGACGGTACAACAAGCAGTGGCCCCTACGAAGTAAAGCTTGGCTACGAAACCTTTGGTGGTGAAACTCACGCATACAGCGTTGGGTATAGTGAAGACGACGTACGCGAAGTTGCCGATATCTGCGACAAAATGATCTTCAACTCACAGTCACAGTTAGCTGCTTACCGCCACCTTGTAGAAGGCAAAGCCTCGATTGGCCTTCGCTTAAATCCGGGGGTGAGCTACGCAGGGCAGGATTTAGCAAACCCGGCGCGTAAGTACTCAAGGCTAGGTGTACAAGCAGATCATGTTAATCCAGAGGTATTCGATAACATCAATGGCGCTATGTTCCATATGAACTGTGAAAACAAAGATGTGAATGCCTTTATTTCACTACTTGATTCTATTTCTAACCAGTTCGGCAAGTATCTGAACAAGCTTGACTGGGTAAGCCTGGGTGGTGGTGTGTTCTTTACCTGGCCTGGGTACGATATCGACAAGCTAGGCGCAGCGTTAAAAGCATTTGCCGAGAAACATAGTGTACAGCTCTATCTTGAGCCTGGTGAAGCCATTATCACCAAAACAACCGATTTGGTTGTGACTGTGGTAGACATCGTAGAAAACGAAATGAAGACGGCAATTGTAGACTCTGCAACAGAGGCGCACCGCCTTGATACGTTAATCTACGATGAACCAGCATCGATATTAGAAGCATCAGAGCAGGGGAGCCACCAATACGTAATTGGTTCGTGTTCATGCCTGGCGGGTGATCAATTCTGTGTATCTCGATTCGATAAGCCACTAGAGATAGGGCAAAAGTTACATATACTGGATAGTGCTGGTTACACCATGGTTAAGCTTAACTGGTTTAATGGTTTAAAAATGCCTTCCATTTATTGCGAAAGATCAAACGGCGATATTCAGTTATTAAACGAATTTGGCTACGAAGATTTCAAACGTTCGCTTTCACAATGGAAAGTTCAATAACCATACGTTTTGAATTAGTCATCCATAAGTTTTGAATTCGTCATCCCTGCGAAGGCAGGGATCTATTTTCTCTTACTTCTCACATCATCTAAACTTCCCTTCCAAGCCTGTATTCAAACAAAAATTAAAGCCAGAATTAATTGGCAATAATCTCATTAAAAACCTTAATGATAGTAATGAGAATATAACTACTTGAAGTTGAGAGCTTTGAAACTGATAAATATATCTTACTACATTAGGGATTTATAAAATACATTTGTATTTGGAAACAAATTGTCTCAAAAATGATAATTAACTAATTAAAACATCAATAATAAATTCTAGTTCGAAGCTAAGTTTGATGGAACTTGATGGGAAATGTATTCAGATAAATAAATCTATCAGTTAAAAGCCAAATTGGAGTGCTTATACTAATCAATTACTTATAGTGATGCTGATGTTATTATGTCTTAAAAATAAGAATTTGAGACAGTGTTTTGGGCAGCATATCACGCCTTGATTGAAATCAATGTCTCCTATGTATCATAATCTAGGCACATAATTTTGGCTTGAGTATATATTCAAGTTGTAATAATTTATGTTCATTATAAATGCCGAGCCACCTGTTGAATGAGTGGCTACGAGTAACAAAAGAAATAAATTGTAGTGTTGATGCTTCTCCCCTTAATTATTAAGTATCGAACAGAAAGAACACTAACGAACGTAATAGAGCATTCCATTGGCTAATTACCCATTGGAATGACATTTGGTTGTCTAGATTTAAGCATGGTAGGAGCTTTGAACCTAAGGGCGGTAGCATGCTTAAATCAAAATTATGAGCTAGGTAAATTGCTGTGGGATATGGAAATCGAATTAAGCACCATGGGGAAGAGTCGGTGCTTATATATCGCGTTGTCGATATATTCACAATTTGTGCTCTTCTAATTGCTGCCTCGTCAATATACGTAGGCGCATTCTCTCCCTTATACCAATTAATTTTAAGCGTGGTAGTTGTCGCTTATTCATTAGTTTCTGAAGTTCTTGGTGTCTACCAAAATCATAAATACTCCTCTTTCAAGCAAATCATTCTAACCATTCTCGCTACCTGGTTTATCTGTGTAGCCGTTTCACTAGGAATGGGCTTCTTCTTCAAGATCGGTGAAGCATACTCACGCGTGGTTCTTGGTTTTTGGTTTGTAGCTACTCCTCTTTCGTTATTGTTCTGGCGCTGCTGTGTATTTAAGCTTCCGCGATATTTTCGTCCTCGAGATTCCTATAAAGATAAGTCCATCATCATTGGCGCTACACGTGCCGGAATATTGTTGGCAAACGAGCTAAAGACAAACAAGCATATTGATGAAAACCTGCTTGGTTTTTATGATGATAGAACGCCGGATCGATTAAGCGAAAGTGTCGGCACCAGTAAATTGCCTGCAGCGATGCGTGGCAACATTGATGACGCATTAAGAATGGCGAAAAACCGTAGCGTTAAGAATGTGTATATTGCGCTACCAATGGAAGCCGCTAAGCGTATTAAGCAAATTCTAAATGCGTTTGCTGACTCAAATGCTCATGTCCATGTTGTTCCAGACTTTTTTACTTTTGATTTAATGCATTCTCGCTGGAAAAACGTTGGAAACGTTGTCACCTTAAGCGTCCACGACACTCCATTTCGTGGTTTTACTTCAATGATAAAACGCGTTGAAGATGTAGTATTAGCCTCAATCATCATTGTATTAATCAGTCCTGTGTTAGCAGCCGTTGCATTAGGCGTTAAGCTCTCATCTAAAGGGCCGGTAATCTTTAAGCAAGACAGATATGGTTTAGACGGAAGACCAATTAAAGTGTGGAAGTTTCGTTCCATGCGTTCAACAGACAATGGACCTGTTGTAAAACAAGCAACCAAGGATGATCCCCGCATTACCCCGTTCGGAGCCTTTATCCGACGCACATCCCTTGATGAACTCCCTCAATTTTTTAATGTGCTGACAGGGCAGATGTCCATTGTTGGACCACGCCCGCACGCCGTAGCACATAACGAAGAGTACCGTGGCCTTATAGACAAATATATGCTCAGACACCATGTTAAACCAGGTATTACTGGCTGGGCACAGATCAACGGCTACCGTGGCGAAACCGACACCCTGGACAAGATGGAAAAACGAGTAGAGTACGATTTAACCTATATCCAGAACTGGTCAATTTGGTTGGATATAAAAATTGTGTTCCTGACCGTATTCAAAGGCTTTGTCGGTAAAACAGCTTATTAGTTTCACTTAACCAGAACAATACCCCTTTATCTCCTGTGCATGGGGAGTGGTAAGTTGCGCCCAAAAACAAGATTCGCAAGAACAACACCAGGATTAAACACAAGATGTTAAAGACGATCACAAAACTATTTTTAGTTTGCTTAACCTTTATATCAGTGGCTAGTTATGCCTCCGATTATACCCTTTCAGCAGGGGATACTATTAGCATCTCGGTTTATGGGGAAGAAGACCTTACCTTTGAAAACATGGTTATCGATAACCGACAAAACTTCGATTATCCATACCTTGGCAGCATTAGCACTAAGGGTAAAACATTAAAACAGGTTCAGGTTGCTATCGCGGACGGTTTAAGAGGTGATTACCTTATCGACCCAAAAGTAACCGTTAGCATAGTGAAATACCGAAACATCTACGTAAATGGTGTAGTAAACAAACCAGGTGCTTACGAATACGAGCCTGAACTAACAGTTGAAAAATCCATCGCATTGGCAGGCGGATTTTTAGCGAAATACCGCAAAACAAAAGGTATTTACCTAACGCAAGAAAACGAACTAGAAGGCATGAGTCAAAAACAGATTCAGGACTTCTTAAAAAACAAAGGTGAAGTTGAGTTAACCGAAAAAGTAAGACCCGGCGACACCATCTACGTAGTAAGTTCTTTCTGGTAAAACGGTAATGCCTCGTTCCCACGGCCATTTTCTCGTTCCCACGGACATTTTTTCTCGTTCCCACGCTCCGCGTGGGAATGCGTACAGCACTAACTTACTACGTCATTCCGTATAGCGAGGAACGAGCGTAGTACGGAATCTAGTTAAAGCACGTGGAAAAGTTGTCTCGTTCCCACGCTCTGCGTGGGAACGCATGCAGCTCTAACTTACTACGTCATTCCGTATAACGAGGAACGAGTATAGTACGGAATCTAGTTAAAGCACGTGGAAAAGTTGTCTCGTTCCCAAGGACATTTTTCTCGTTCCCACGCTCCGCGTGGGAATGTGTACAACCTAAACTCAAACAATCACTTTCTCGTTCCCACGCTCCGCGTGGGAATGCATACGAACCTTAACCCAGGCCATATATGCAACAGTTGTTAGAAGAAAACAAAACAAACTCAGAAGAGATCATAGACCTAAGCCACTATTTCAGAGTTCTTAAAAAAAGCTGGTTATCCATTTTCCTATTTGCCGTGTTGGTTACAGGTATCGCCGTATTGGTAGTACTGTCTATCACTCCTAAATACACTGCAACTGCAACACTACTTATCGAAGCGCAAGAGAAAAAAGTAGTATCAATTGAAGAAGTTGTAGGAATCGATTCCAGCCAGGCCGAATACTATCTAACACAGTTTGAAATACTTAAGTCTAACCAGATAGCCGAGAAGGTTATTCAAGATCTTAAGATCGCAGAACTTGAAGAGTTTAATGGTTCACTTAGTACCGAAAAATCAATTGTAGATGAAATAAAAGCAATACCTCTAGTTGCGTCTCTGCTAAATACCGACCTGAACAAAGCGCCGTCAGAAGAATCAATTCGACAATCAGTATTAAAAGCGTTTAAAGATAACCTTGTTATCTCGCCAGTTCGCAAAACCCAACTAGTGAAAATCAGTTTTACTTCGGAAAACCCAGAGCTAGCTGCCAAAGTCGCCAACGCAATCGGCTATGCATATATCGATATAAACCTGGAAGCACGAATCTCTACTACCGAATACGCTTCTAGCTGGATTACTACTCGCCTGGTTGAACTACAAGATCAACTAGCTGCATCAGAGAAGGCATTATCTGACTTCTTAGTAAGAGAAAAATTGATTGACGACAGCGGTATTCAATCATTAGCGAGCCAAGAATTGGCAAACTTAACAGAACGCCTTGCAGAAGTGCGTGATAGACGCATCGAAACAGAATCTGCATATACTGCGCTTCGTTCGATTAACGTAACAGATGTTGCCTCCTTATCCGCCATTCCGAGTATTTCGTCGCACCCACAAGTAATTGCAATTCGTGAAGCAGAAATTGATGCAGTAAACGAAGTAAACGAGTTAAGTAAACGTTACGGCCCTAAACACGACAAAATGAAAGCGGCCAATGCAAAACTGAAATCAGTTCAGGAACAAGCTCGTTCAATTACCAAAAAACTAATCAATGGTATTGGTAAAGAATTGCAGGCAGTTCGTAAGCAAGAATCACTCATTACTCAGGAAATAAATAACCGTAAAGGGGAATTTCAGGAAATTACGGTTAAAAAGAGTAAGTACGAAGCGCTGAAACGTGAAGTAGCAACCAACAGAAACGTACTGAATGTTTTCCTGAATCGCCAAAAAGAAACTACCGCAACCAGTGATTTTGAATCGGCAAATGCAAGGTTCACCGATGAAGCACTGATTCCTCAGGAACCTAGTGCACCAAAGAAAAAGCTGATTGTAGCATTAGCCTTTGTTGCAAGTCTTGGCTTTGCAGTAGTGATGGTGTTTATCCTGGATGCAATGAAAAATACTATTGAATCAGTGAAAAACTTTGAAGAACGTTTTGGATTGATTCCTCTTGGAGGAATCCCTCAAATTAAAGCCAAACGCTTTAAGAAAAAGCCACTGGATAACACAGTATTCTTTGATGAAAACGAAGTAAGCTTTAGCGAATCTATTCGTTCTATTCGCACCTCATTAATGCTTGCTTTTATGAACAAGCAACATAAACGAATTTCTGTTACCTCTTCGTTGCCAGCGGAAGGAAAAACAACAGTTGCTATCAACCTAGCAATGTCTTTTGCTAAGGTTGAAAACGTACTTCTTATTGATGGTGACTTACGCAAGCCTTCAGTTGCGGAGCGCTTTGGTCTTAAAAAATATCAGCAGGGTTTAACCAACCATCTATTAATGGGCACTGAACTACAAGACTGCCTGTTTAAAGATGAGCAATCGGGTTTAACCGTATTACCAGCAGGTATGCTAACACCTAACCCACAGGAACTATTAAGTTCCCCTAAATTTGCTGAACTACTCAATACCCTTGAGCAGCAGTTCGACAAGATCGTAATAGATACTCCTCCAACGCTACCTGTTAGTGATTCACTCATTATCAGCCAGCTAACTAATGAGGCATTAGTTGTTGTTAAAGCAAACTCAACCAAACAAGATGCAATTAAAAAGACCATGTCTAAACTAATTAGTCACAATATTACTATTGATGGTGTGGTGGTTAATCAGGTGAATAGCAAGGCTGCTCAGAAAGAATATGGGTATGGCGAATATAATTACGGTGTTGATATGGGTTGATGTCGTGTTGGAAATGATTCAAAAACATTTAACTTATGATTTAGTTATTCGCGTTAGTGTGAGTTATTTAATTGTTCGTTAATAAAATTACTATATCTAAATTCTGTTTGATAAAAATGACTGTGTATAGAAAAATTAAAGAACAAATCAACAGGTATAAGTATTACAGCTTAGATAGCTGTAATAAGTTTGCAAATGAACTAGCTAAGCCGGAGGAGTTGGAAGGGCTAGATTCGATTGGAATTTGTAATACAGTAATTAGCTACATTTTAGATGTATACGAGAGATATTCGTTTTTAAAAGGGAGCCATGCATCATATCCTGGTTTTATCAGTAATAAAAACAGGAAAATTGACTCAATAGAGTCTGTAGCAAGAATACTGCCGCTATTGTCTGTTTGTATAAAGCGACATGAAGAGTTATGTTTGAGACATTCTAAAGAACAATTGATAGATATGTATACAGCTGTCGTGAGTTCCGCAACTGACAGAGCTAGCGCTTGTTATTGGGGTGACCCACAAGATTTTGACCAACTAATAGTTGAAATGTGTGATGTTGCATTGTCTATTTGGATACTTAAGGACACGGTATGGTCAAGTTTAAATAATGATGTCAAAGAAAATATTATATCTTGGTTAAAAAAAGCACTATATAAAGAAACCGTAGAGAATAATTGGTTGTTCTTTAAACTCATTATCATGGAGGTTCTTTTAGAATTAGGGGCCGAAGTAGAATTTAGACAAGATATTTATGATAAATTGTTGTCTTTTAGGAATAGTGAAGGTTGGTTTCGAGATGGAATCAATGGGAATTTTGACTACTATAATGCATGGGGATTTTATTATGCGATTTACTGGTTGTTAAAAATCAATCAAAATAGATATTCTATATTCATTGATGAAAGTTTTGAAACGTTTTTAAGTCAATATAAACATTTTGTATCACCCAATGGGATTCCTTTTTATGGAAGAAGCGCGTGCTATAAATATGCGATCTCTGTACCGTTATTGATTGGTGCGATTTATAAAGAAGATATAGTACCTAAAGGCGTGGCTATACGAGCGATGAATGTTATCTGGAAACACTATTGGAGATACGAAAAGAACTCCAAATCCATTCTGAGCCAAGGACTGCTGAATGACGATGAAAGACTTTTTAACGAATATAGCTGTTCAGGTAGTTCGTTGTGGTCTCTTAGACCTATTATTTTATACCTTTTTGAATATGAAAACTTTAAAGGTTATCGAGAGAAGTCTCTTCCCATTGAAATACGTGATTTCAAAATAAGTGCTAATGAAGGAAGGTACATTCTAACCGGTATTAAGAACGAACGAGCGATAGAGTTAAGAATAGTTGAAAATAAAAATATGCCGCACCCTGGTATAAAAAATAGAAGTCTAAAGTATAAACTTAAAGAACTAATATTTAAAAAAGGTTCTAGGCCAGATAATTATGATTATCAGTATAGAAGAGCTGTAATATATAATGATAAATAAAAGGCTGTTTAGTAATAAGCATATAATCAATATTATTTGGTTGTTAATTGATAAAATGTTTCTTATTCTTGGTGGATTTATTGTTTCCATTATAGTGGCAAGATATCTTGGACCAGATACTCTAGGCAAGCTATCATTTGGCGTTGCGGTTTCTGGTATGGCAGTCGCCTTTAGCCAGTGGGGTTCAAGCCATATAATTTACAACTTAGCTGCAAAAAAACCAACAAGAGCAAGGATCTATATACAGTACTCTTTAAGTTTTAGGGTTTGTGCCTTTCTTCTATTTACGACAATGACAGCCATTGCTCTTTATGCACTTGAATATGATCTAGAAGATGTATTATTTATTGTTTTAGTAGTTATTTCTCACATGTTCTTAGGTTTAGATACTTATCAGTATTATTTTAATGGTTCATTAAATTCAAGATATAATGCAATAGGTTCAATGCTTTCAAAAGCGACATCATTAGCTTTGAGGTTGTTGTTAGTGTTAATAACAGCCAATTTTTGGTATTTTGTTATTCCGTACTTTATAGAAGGCTTAATTTGTTTTTTTTATAAGAAAAATAAATTCGGCCTTGTCGAAGTAAATAAGGGAACGGTTTACGCTAAAAGCTTTTTTATCAGAGGTTTGCCGTTATTAGTTAGTGTTGTTTGTACGTTCATATATGTCAAAGTAAACGAATTTGTATTAGGTATTGTAATGGGATTTGAGTCCTTGGGTATTTATACTGTTGCTTTTACACTTTCTTACTTTTGGTTGTTTCTTCCTCAATCTGTGGGGATCACTTTGATATCTAGAGTTATGCAAGACAAGGAAGAGAATCAGGTGATAGGCTATGGTTTTGTTAATTTGTGTATGATTTTACTATCCATCCCAATTATCGTTCTTCTTGGCCTCGCTTCAGAAACTTTGGTTAGTTTAGCATACGGTGATGTATATAGTGTTGCATCTAGTTCTATTTGGTTATTGTCATTATCAGCACTGTGTTCAACTTTAACGTTCATTAATAACAGAGTATTGACTTCAATGAAAGGAGGTGCTCAATATTTGATGAAAAAAGTCGTACTTTCTTCCATTATTAGTTTAGGTGTTAGCTATTACTCAGTGTCTACATATGGTTTGGTCGGTGCAGCTTATAGCATATTAATTTGTGAGTTTCTTAATCTTACACTATTTAACTACTTTTTTAATAAAGCAATATTCTTGAAAATACATATAAACATGCCCTTATCGTTAATATATTATAGAAATTATATTTAGCTTTATCAGGTGTTTTTTATTTATTATAGTTTAATAGGAATTCTATTTATGAATGACTTGGTTTCCGTATATATAACAACAAAAAACCGTGTTGATCTACTGCAAAGAGCTGTTGAATCAGTACTTTCTCAGTCATATAAAAATATCGAAATTATTGTGTCTGATGATGGTTCAACAGATGACACTCACCTATACCTATCACAAATCAAAAATGAAAGAATAAAAATTATACTTGGTAAAGAATCTAAAGGAGCATGTGCAGCTAGAAATAAAGCTATCAAAATGTCATCAGGAAAATATGTTACTGGTCTAGATGACGACGACTATTTTGAATTTGATAGGATTGAAAAATTTGTTAAACACTGGAAACTTATTGAAAAAAGTGGACTAGATAATAATGCTATGTCTGGGCTATTTGATGACGAAAAATACCTGGTCGGCGAGGGTAAGTACAAAAATACGACTAGAGCTGATAAAGCTTTTCATCATGAACTTGTCTCAGAAAACAAAATAGGCAATCAGATATTCACTAAAAAGAAGTATTTTGTTGATTCTGGGTTGTTTGATGAAGAGCTGCCTGCTTGGCAAGATTGGGATATGTGGATAAGGATTTCAAAAAATTTTGGGCCCCTATATAATATTCATGAAAAAACTTACATTGTTGATGCAAAACACAATTCTGGAAGAATAAGCAGTTCAAAATCAAAAAAAATCAGATTAGCCTATGCAAGGCTAATATCTAAATATCACTCCAATAGTGATCGAAAAACTAAACTAGCACTATTAGAAAAACTGTATGAATATCCTCAAGTTGATGTTAAAACTAATGAAGTTTTTGAATTGATCATGAACAACAGGGTCAAAACAGTAATTAAATATTTTGCAAAGAAGTCATATCACACTATCGTATGCTCCAATTAAAAAAGAAACATGTCACAACAAGTTTTATTATTGTATTGTTGTTCATATTACATTACTTAGATTCATATAATTTAGGTGGAATTAAAGTCTCTCAGATATGGAAACCTAGCTTAATTTTATTGTTAATGCTGGTGTCTATATTAAGGCTTTATAAATTTCCACTATTTATATTTGTGTTATATATGTTTTCGTTTAAGCAACTCTTATCTAGTGACTTATTTGATTTTCCAATGTCCACTTTCTCTGATTTCTTTTTGGTGATTTCGTTACCTTTATGGTTTACCGCTTTGCATTCTATATCAAAAGTTTCTAAAAAAGAGGAGCAGTTCAACCTATTTTTGTCATGGATACGTTATGTTTATTTATTGTTTTTTCAAGTGTACCATTTGTACTTAATATTTTAGAGCCTATCTCTGATGGTTATTCACTCGCATTGTTAGGTATGGAGACTAGCGGATTAGTAGGAGTTTTTCAGAAATCACATAACACCGGAATATTAACATCTATATCTTCAGTATATTTTTTATATAGGTACTCTGAGTCAAATAAAACATACCCTTATTTATTATTGTTCGTTATTTCGAGTGTTTTCGTTTATATGACTTATGTTCGAACGGGATGGCTGATGTTACTTGTCGGAGTATTGGTTTTTACTTTCAGTTTTTATAGGTTCAACATAAAGTATATACTTATTTTGACAGTAAGCTTATTAATAGTGTCGACCTTATTAGCATCCAATGAAATATTTATGTCGAGGATCTATGACAATAATATATATGTAGAGCAGTATTGGTACGAACGCATAGGTTCTGGAAGGTTACTTTTCTCATATTACAATATCTTGGAGATAATTAATTCAGATTTGTTAACAATTTTTTGGGGAGTGGGCAAGGAGAGTTCAATGATAAGAATGGAAGAACTGATAGGGCTCAGAATATTTTCTCACAACGCTTTCGTCGATGCACTTAACCACCACGGTATTGTTGGTTTTACTTTATTTGTGTTGTTTTTTATAAGTTTATTTTCATTTTTGCAGGCGCATAAATCAAGTAAGCATTATTCTTTTGCACTTTCGGTACTAGTTATTTATGTGATTTTTAACCTGGTTCAAGGCGGTAATTTATTTGTTTTAAACATACTGTTTGCTAGTATTTTTTATTTTATTAAGTATGAGAGTGACAACATAGATGAAGAATCATTTAGTAAGAGACATCGTTCGTAACAAAGGTAATACTAAAGGTTTAATATTTATTATTTTGTTTAGGATATGCAGATTATCTCAAGTGAGCATATTCACAAAGGTGTTATTTTTTCCTTTGAGTTTTTTATATAAATTAACTGTCCAGTGGATACTGGGAATAGATATACCACTACGTGTTTCGATCGGTGAAGGGTTTGTGCTATACCATGGTGTTGGTGTAGTTGTTCATCCAAGCGTAATAATTGGGAAAAATGTGACGATGCGTCAATCTACGACCATTGGTATAAAATACAATAATGGTAAGGCTCCTATAATTGGTGATAACGTTGATATTGGTGCGCACTCAGTATTAGTTGGCGATATAACAATTGGTAGTAATGTTATTATTGGGGCTGGAACTACTATATTGAAAACTATCGATTCCGGGTTGACTGTTGTTAATGAAAATAAAGTTAGGGTTTTGAATGGTTAAAAAGGTATTAGTCATATCTACCTCAAGGTCAACAAGAGGTGGAATAACATCAGTAGTAAAGTCGCACGAGCAATGTGAATTTTGGAATAAGTATGGATGCTATTGGTTGGAAACACACATTGATAGCACCATAAAAAACAAACTATTGATTTTTGTTAAGTCACTATTTAAGTTTTATACCATATTTTTGAGGTATGATATCTTTCACGTACACTTAAGTGAGCCTTCTTCTTTGGTTAGAAAATGCTTCTATATTTTTCCAGCCTTTTTTGCCAGAAAAAAGATAATAATTCATTTTCACTCTTTTAGCCCAGAAACGACGATTAAATCCCGTTTTAAGCCTCTTTATTACATTGTTTTTAAATTGTCTTCTAAAGTGGTTGTACTATCCCCTTATTGGAAAAAGATCGTGCAAAATTCTCTTGGTGGTAATATTGATGTTAACGTGATATATAATCCTTGCATGCCAGTGAATACACCAATACTAAATTTTAAAGAAAACTCAATTCTTTTCGCTGGTACACTTAATCAAAGAAAGGGTTTTGTTGATCTTATAAAAGCTTTTTCTAACTTAAAAAATAGTGAAAATTGGAAGCTCAAGTTTGCCGGAAATGGAAATATAGAGTTAGGCAAGCAAATAGCCAGAGAAAATGGAGTTGAGCATAATGTAGAGTTTCTCGGTTGGGTGAAAAATGAAGAAAAGACAGCCAACTTTTCTTCAGCGTCAGTGTTTTGTCTGCCCAGCTATGCTGAAGGATTCCCAATGGCAATATTAGACGCTCTAGCTTACGAGTTGCCGATTATTACTTCCGATGTAGGTGGCGTTCCAGACTTATTTGAACATGGATTAAATGCACTCATCTTTAAACCGGGCGACTTGACAATGCTCACGCAAAACTTGGAAATAATTATCGGAAGTAAAGAACTTAGAACTAAGTTGGCTCAAAACGCATCCATGCTAAAAAATAAGCATTTTTCAAAAAAGGTAGTAAATAAAGCTATCATTGAGCTGTATGAAGAAGTTTGAAGAATATAAAGACTGAGGGACCTATATGACTAAGATAATCAAAATGACTGTCGATGTTGTCGATACTGCCCAAGTAATTAAAAAAATCTCAGAGTATGTGCGATTACGCACTGTAGGCCAATATATATGTGTTTCAAACGTCCATATGTGTATGGAAACTTTTGATTCTAGAGAGTTTCGAGAAGTTGTAAATGGCGCCGATCTAGTGATTCCAGATGGTCGTCCTATTTATTGGGCTCAAAAACTATTAGGTCATAAAGAAGCACAACAAGTCCGGGGTCAGGATATAACTAATTCCTTGTGTGAATTAAGTAATACTAGTGATCTTAAAATTGGTCTATATGGAGGGTCATCAGACGAAGTACTTGATAAAGTCATCGAAGTTCTAAAGAAATCCTATCCAAGTATATCTATTACTTATTCTTTTTCACCACCATTTAGAGCTCTGTCTGAAGAAGAAGACAAAAACATAATAGATGATATTAATAATGCAGAAGTGGATGTTCTGTTTGTTGGGATTGGATGCCCCAAACAAGAAAGATGGATGGCGCAACATAAAGATTCATTAAGTTGTGTGATGTTAGGCGTTGGCGCCGCATTTGATTTCATTTCAGGTAGTAAAAAGCACGCACCGAGGTGGATGCAAAAAGCGGGACTAGAATGGGCGTTTAGGCTAGCTAGTGAACCAAAAAGGTTGTGGAAGCGCTACTTAAAACAGAATCCTCGCTTTATTTATCATTTTTCTATACAACTTTTTAAAGCAAGGTTATTCAATAAACCTAATCCAGTCAACTCTAACGAAAGCTAATTTCTTATTTGTTTGTTTCAAACTGCAAATTTATTTCTTAACTAATCTAAACAAATTTAATTTCCCGAATTATCGCGTCGGGCCTCTATTTATTCTTAGGATATAAAAATGTCAAAAAAGGTTGCTCTAATCACGGGTGTTACGGGCCAGGACGGTTCGTACCTAGCAGAATTTCTATTAGAAAAAGGCTATGAAGTTCACGGTATTAAACGTCGTGCTTCGCTATTTAATACTGAACGTGTCGATCATATATACCAGGATCCACATGAAGAGAACCCAAGCTTCTTCCTACATTATGGTGATTTAACGGATACATCTAACCTAACACGTATTATTCGTGAAGTTCAGCCAGATGAAGTCTATAACCTGGGTGCACAATCTCATGTTGCTGTTTCATTTGAAGCACCGGAATATACTGCTGACGTGGATGCTATGGGTACACTTCGCTTGCTAGAAGCTATTCGCTTCCTCGGTATGGAAAAGAAAGTGCGTTTTTATCAGGCATCAACTTCTGAGCTTTATGGCCTGGTTCAGGAAATTCCGCAAACAGAAACCACACCTTTCCATCCGCGTTCTCCTTACGCTGTAGCAAAAATGTACGCTTACTGGATTACAGTAAACTACCGCGAAGCATACGGCATGTATGCTTGTAACGGTATTCTATTTAACCACGAGTCACCACGCCGTGGTGAAACCTTTGTAACTCGTAAGATTACACGTGGTTTATCTAATATCTCTCTTGGACTAGAGAAGTGTCTGTACCTGGGTAATATGGATTCTCTACGTGACTGGGGACACGCTAAAGATTACGTGCGTATGCAGTGGATGATGCTTCAACAGGATCATGCAGAAGACTTTGTTATCGCGACGGGCAAACAAATTTCTGTACGTGAGTTTGTGCGTATCTCGGCTCAAGAGCTGGGAATTACTCTGGAGTTCTCTGGAGAAGCTGAAAATGAGATCGCTACCATTACAGCGATTGAAGGTGATAAAGCTCCAGCATTGAGCGTAGGTGATGTAATTGTTCGTGTAGATCCTAAATACTACCGACCAGCAGAGGTAGAAACGCTATTGGGCGATCCAGCGAAAGCAAAAGAGAAATTAGGTTGGGTTCCCGAGATTACTGTTGAGGAAATGTGTGCAGAAATGATAGAGCAAGATCTTAAGAAGGCTCGTCAGCACGCGTTACTTAAAGAGCATGGTTACGATGTAAGTGTATCTGTAGAAGGGTAGGCTGGGTTACAGGTTACAGGTTACAGGTTACAGGTTATAGCGGTTTGTAGCTGAGCCTGTTGAACTGTGCAGAACGGGTTTTAAGAATGGAAAAGAAAAGAGTATTTGTTGCTGGTCATAAAGGTATGGTTGGCTCTGCGATTTGTCGTCAGCTGCAAAAATTTGATGATGTTGAAATTGTAACGCGTGATTTTTCGGAATTGGATCTAACCAATCAGGCGGCGGTAAAGGCGTTTTTTGAACAAGAGCAAATTGAACAGGTTTATCTGGCTGCAGCTAAGGTGGGCGGTATTGTCGCTAACAACACTTACCCAGCAGAGTTTATTTACCAAAACCTGATGATTCAGAACAATGTGATTCATAGTGCGCACAAAGCGGGTGTTCAGGACCTGCTGTTTTTGGGTTCTTCTTGTATCTACCCTAAGTTAGCAGAGCAACCAATGCGAGAAGACGCTCTGCTAACAGGTACACTGGAAGAAACAAACGAGCCATACGCGATTGCTAAGATTGCTGGCATTAAGATGTGTGAATCTTATAACAGGCAGTATGGACGTAACTATCGTTCAGTAATGCCGACCAACCTGTACGGTGAGAATGACAATTTTCATCCGCAGAACTCCCATGTAATTCCTGCACTGATTCGTCGTTTTCATGAAGCAAAATTGGCGGGTGATGCTGAAGTGGTTGCATGGGGTACTGGTAAGCCTATGCGTGAGTTTTTGTATGTTGATGATATGGCAGCGGCCAGTGTTCATGTAATGAACCTTGATACGGAAACGTATCAGGCAAATACCGAACAGATGCTTAGCCATATTAATGTTGGTACTGGTATTGATTGCACTATTCGAGAGCTGGTTGAAACTGTTGCTAAGGTTGTGGGTTTTGAAGGTGAGATCGTTTTCGATACCTCTAAGCCAGATGGAACACCACGTAAGCTAATGGACGTTTCAAGACTTGAGAGTCTAGGCTGGAAGGCGAGTATTACGTTGGAAGATGGTCTGGCGCTGACTTACGAGTGGTTCCTGGCGAATCAGGATAACTACCGGAAATAATATACGTTCTCTTAACCATTGATATGCATTCCCACGGTGACCGTGGGAACGAGATGTTGGAGGAATCTGGAGTCAGACTGCAATTGCGCTCGTTACTATGTTCTGTGTGGTAATGAATACTGTGCTTAGAGGAACTGCTGTATGTTCTTGGTTCGAGTATGCATTCCCACGGGGACCGTGGGAACGAGGTGTTGGAGGAATCTGGAGTCAGACTGCAACTGCGCTCGTTACTATGTTCTGTGTGGTAATGAATACTGTGCTTAGAGGAACTGCTGTATGTTCTTGGTTCGAGTATGCATTCCCACGGGGACCGTGGGAACGAGGTGTTGGAGGAATCTGGAGTCAGACTGCAACTGTGCTCGTTACCATGCTCTGCTTGGTAATGAATACAGTACTTAGAGTAACTGCTGTATGTTCTTGGTTCGAGTATGCATTCCCACGGGGACCGTGGGAACGAGATGTTGGAAGAATCTGGAGTCAGACTGCAACTACGCTCGTTACCATGGTCTGTGTGGTAATGAATACAGTACTTGATGGTTTCGGTGGAGCTTTTTAGGTTTGGTATGCATTCCCACGGGGGACCGAGGGAACGAGGTGTTGGAGGAATCTGGAGTCAGACTGCAACTACGCTCGTTACCATGCTCTGTGTGGTAATGAATACTGTGCTTAGAGGAACTGTTGTATGTTCTTTGGTTCGAGTATGCATTCCCACGGGGACCGTGGGAACGAGGTTATGCGATGTTTTTGGAAAAAGAAACCTTCTCTACGGTTATTAAATCCACTCCCTTGGTGTCTATCGATCTGGTTGTTGTTAACGAGAACGAAGAAGCTTTGCTGGGCTTGAGGTTAAACCGTCCGGCTCAGGGGTATTGGTTTGTGCCTGGTGGTCGAATTCAAAAAAATGAAAAGCTGGAAGATGCTTTTAAAAGGCTAACCAAAGAAGAGCTGGGTAAAGAATATAGTATGGAACAAGCTTGCTTACTTGGGCCTTATACTCATCTTTACGACGATTACGTATTTGGTGAGGAGTTTGGTACTCACTACGTTGCGATTGCTTATGTGCTAGAAGTCAAAACAGACGAGCTAAAACTACCACTTGGAGATCAGCACAATAGCTACAGATGGGTGAATAAAGCAGCACTTCTGCAGGATAACTCGGTGCACCTCCATACCAAGTGGTATTTTCAATAAATACGATAATATATACTAAGCCAATATAAGATTTTATTTCGAGGATTAATAATGATCTTACCTGTAATTATGGCAGGGGGCTCAGGTAGCAGGCTTTGGCCTTTGTCCCGAACGCATCACCCAAAACAGTTTCTATCGCTGGCAAGTGAAAATACTATGCTGCAGGAAACGGTTTTCAGGTTAAAGAATGTGGAGCACAATCCACCGTTGATTATCTGTAACGATAGTCATCGCTTTATCGTCGCAGAACAATTCAGAGCCTCAAAAATTCAGCATAGCGGCATTATTCTAGAGCCAGTCGGCAGAAATACCGCACCGGCAGTAGCGATAGCAGCGTTAAACGCGATTCAGGATGGTGAAGACCCATTACTTTTGGTATTGGCGGCTGATCATGTCATAAAAGATGTTGCAGCCTTTACTGAGTCTGTAACTAAAGCGCAAGAGTTAGCAGCAAAAGGTAATTTGGTTACTTTTGGCATTGTGCCAAACTTTGCTGAAACAGGTTATGGGTATATTAAACGCGGAGGTTCAGTTTCAGAACAAAGTTTTTCTGTGGACGCGTTTGTAGAAAAACCAGATCAACAAACTGCCCAATCTTATCTGGATAGTGGCGACTATTACTGGAACAGCGGCATGTTTATGTTTAAGGCGTCGGTGTTTCTCGCCGAGCTTGAAAAGTTCCGCCCGGATATTCTTGCTGCTTGTAAAGATGCCTTCGTCGAGAAGTATCCAGATCTCGACTTTATCAGGTTAAAAGAAGACATATTCGCTAAGTGTCCAGATGAATCTATCGACTATGCGGTTATGGAGCAGACAGACAAAGCCGTTGTTGTTCCGATGGATGCAAACTGGAGTGATGTAGGTTCCTGGAAAGCGATTTGGGAAGTAAACGATAAAGACCAAAACGGCAATACTACCCGTGGCGATGTTCTAACTGATGATACCAAAGACAGCTATATCTATTCTCAGAACAAGCTTGTTACCACTGTTGGTGTCGACAACCTAGTGGTTGTTGAAACCAAAGATGCCATTCTGGTAGGCTGACAAAAGCAAAGTTCAGAATGTGAAAAACATCGTTAATGAGCTTAAGAAAGCAGATAGAACCGAACATCTTGAACATAGGGAAATCTTCCGGCCATGGGGATCGCATGACGCTATCGCCAGTGGCGACAGGTTTCATGTAAAACAGGTTAAGATCAAGCCAGGTGGAAAAACTGCACTCCAATTACATTATCACCGTGCCGAGCATTGGATAGTAGTAGCCGGTACCGCCAAGGTAATACGTGGCGATGAAGAATTTATGCTAACGGAAAATGAGTCGACATATATTCCTCTTGGCGTTCCCCACGCTATTGAAAACCCTGGCAAATTAACGCTTGAATTAATTGAGGTTCGCTCGGGTAGTTACCTTTCTGAGGATGATATTGTGCGTATTGAGCGCGATGGGTATGTTGACTCAGAAACTAAGCTGTTGGGTGGAGATAGTTAGCTCTGTGGTTATGCTTAGCTTCGGTATGCATTCCCACGCGGAGCGGGGGAACGAGAGATGGTAAAAGTTAGGAACTGTTGAAAAACAGATCCCGGACAATTGCTTAGGCAATTTCTGGGATGACGACGGTTAGGTGTTTTCCGAACTTACGACGGTTAGTTAACATTCGGGATGACGATGAGACATCATAAATGAAAAAAATAACTTGTTTCAAAGCTTACGATATACGTGGGAAATTGGGCGAACAATTGAATGAAGATGTCGCCTATCGTATTGGGCGCGCTTATGCCGAGCATTTTAAGCCACGTAAAATCGCTGTTGGGGGCGATGTTCGTTTGTCATCAGAGTCGTTAAAGTCGGCTCTGGCTTCGGGTTTAATGGATTCCGGGGTAGATGTTATTGACCTTGGAATGACAGGCACAGAAGAGATCTACTATGCGGCATTCTGCCTGGATGTTGATGGTGGTATTGAAGTGACCGCTAGCCATAACCCGATTGACTATAACGGCATGAAGCCTGTAGGCAAGGGCGCTCAGCCGATAGGAAGTAAAACCGGACTTGATGATATTAAGCAACTCGCAGAGAAGGGCGTGTTTAGTTCTTGTGAAAAAAAGGGCGGTTAATAAAACACGACAACAAAAACGCTTATATCGATCACTTGCTTAGTTACATAAAACCGAACAGGATAAAACCTCTAAAATTAGTGGTTAACTCCGGTAATGGTGCAGCAGGTCCGGTTGTCGATGCGCTAGAAAAGAAATTTGCAGAGTTAAACATTCCTATAGAGTTTATTAAAGTTCATCACCAGCCAGACGGTAACTTTCCAAATGGTATCCCTAACCCGATATTGCCCGAAAATAGAGCGGTGACCTCCGAAGCGGTAATTAAGTACGGTGCGGATATGGGCATTGCCTGGGATGGTGACTTCGATCGTTGTTTCTTCTTCGATGGGAAAGGGCAGTTTATCGAAGGTTATTATGTTGTTGGTTTGCTGGCTGAAGCATTTCTTCAACAAAAGTCTGATCAGAAGATTATTTACGATCCTCGTGCATACTGGAATACAGAAAGAATTATTTCAAGGAACGGTGGCATACCAGTAATGAGCCGATCCGGTCATGCGCGTATCAAGCAAAAGATGCGAGATGAGGATGCCGTTTATGGCGGAGAAATGAGTGCCCATCACTATTTCAGAGATTTTGCTTATTGTGATTCAGGCATGATTCCCTGGTTGCTTGCTGCCGAGTTAGTATCGGTTAAAAGAGCAAAACTATCAGAGCTGGTTAATGCGATGATTTCTGCCTATCCAACATCCGGTGAAATAAACTTTAAGATTGAACAGCCAGCTGAGGCGATTAACAGGGTTAAAGAGCACTATCAAAACGACGCCACTCAGATAGAGAATATCGATGGTCTTGGTATGGCGTTTGAAACCTATGATATGGCCTGGCGTTTTAATTTACGTTCTTCTAATACCGAACCTGTTGTACGTTTAAATATAGAGGCAGAGGGTGATAAGAAGTTAGTTGATGCCAAGGTAAAAGAACTCACTCAGTTACTATTAGGAACACAGTGATAATAATGAAGCGTTCTCTATCTACTATTTCGTTATTAGCGATTTGTATAGTTAGCCTTGGGGTAATATTTGCGGCTGTTCATGTGGGCATGGGCTCGCTCTACCAGATCGGATTGGATAACTCAGTAAAGCAGTACGATCAACAATACACCGGGTTAGTTGAACTATCTGAAGAGCAAAAAGTTGAACAAACTAAATCGTTAGCTAATATCAATTTCTTAGTGGAGAAGATGCTGCACTGGAATAGCTACTCGCCGGAAGCACTCTCTCTTGCTGCGTACACAAGGTGGTTAAACAGTTATTCAGAAGAGAATAGCGATTCTTACGAAGAGTTTTTGAGCGAAGCAGTAGTCTTGAATTCTAAGGCAATAGTTTCCAGACCAATTTACCCGGATATCTATGCCCAGCAAGTTTATGCTAAAAACGCTTTGGTTAGCCCTAAAGAAGATGTGTTTGCTCCCTTATATCTGGCCGAGCGTTTTGGGCCGTATGAAAAAGCCACTGCCAGAGCAGGAATTGATTTCTATTTTGGTTTTTGGGAGCAAATATCCACACAGGATAAGGTTAAAGCTAGCCGATATATCTTAACCCCGCAAAAATATGGACTATCTATTCGGCAGCGCGACGAGATATTCAGAAACGCACCATACAAACAAAGAGTATGTAACTTGCTAGCATTTAGTAATAAAAAATCTCGTGTGTGTAGCAATTAAAAACAAGTTTGAGAATTGAGGATTACTTTGGTTTATACACGCACTCGCTTCCCGCTGTTTTTGCTTATGTTAGCAATTGGCGGTGGAGCTTCATTAGCAAAAAGCTCTGGATTATTTTTGCCGCAAATCGGGTTTGCGGAGGTTTATGTTGGTGGACACCAATATTTGCATCTAATTGTTGCTTTAACTCTGAGTTTTGTTGCGGTTTGGAGCACTTTACCAGAGGAAAGGAAGTTTATCTTTGGCTCATTTGGCTGGCCGACAATAGCGCTGTTGTTATTAGTTGCCGTCGATGAATTGCTTCAATATTTTTTACCAAGCAGACATTTTTCGTTGATTGATTTATCAATAAATATTCTAAGTGTTTTATCTGGTGTCTTTATTTACAAAATACTCAGTCTTATATCAGAGAAAATGGGAATATTTAAAAATTAATTGCTTGTTTTGAACATAAATCAAATATTAGAATTCAGAACAAATATGTAAAAAGCCTCTGGCTAAGTTTTGAAAGTAGAGAATAAGTATCCACTAATACAGTGATCTATGACTTTAGGAAAAGGAATATACATGAACGTAAAAAAATTATCTCTAAGCATTGCTACTGCCTTAGCGATACTTTCAGCGCCAGCGTATGCGATCACTGAAAGTGAGCAGTTGGAGATCAATGAAGCAATTTTGGCTGCACAAGTGGAAGGAATTAGCGCGGAAGCTATGGTTGCTAACCTAATTTCTCAATACCCAGCGTTAGCAGCAGAAGTTGCGGCTTCAGTAATTGCATCTGCACCGGAAGCAGCAGCAGCGGTAACAGCGGCGGCAGTTGAGGCAGCGCCAGAAGCAGCAGCAGCGGTAACAGCGGCGGCAGTTGAGGCAGCGCCAGAAGCAGCAGCAGCGGTAACAGCGGCGGCAGTTGAGGCAGCGCCAGAAGCAGCAGCTGAAGTAACAGCGGCAGCGGTAGAGGCAGCGCCAGAAGCAGCAGCAGCGGTAACAGCGGCGGCAGTTGAGGCAGCGCCAGAAGCAGCAGCTGAAGTAACAGCGGCGGCAGTTGAGGCAGCGCCAGAAGCAGCAGCAGCGGTAACAGCGGCGGCAGTTGAGGCAGCGCCAGAAGCGGCGGCAGCAGTAACAGCGGCAGCGGTAGAGGCAGCGCCAGAAGCGGCGGCAGCAGTAACAGCGGCAGCGGTAGAGGCAGCGCCAGAAGCGGCAGCTGAAGTAACAGCAGCTGTAGCGGTAGCAACGGAAGTTGCAGCTGCAGTAGCAGAAGATCCAACAATTGCTGCAGTAGAAGCTGCGATTGAGGCGGGAGTCGACCCAACGATAGTTGGTGAAGCGACTGCTGCTGGTATTGCTGCAACACCAGCGACACCAGCGACACCAGCAACTCCAGCGATACCTGCGACCGAAACCACTGACGCAGTTGCAGCGACCCCTGCGACCCCAGCCACGCCAGCCACCCCGGTGCGTGATGATGGAGTATCACCTAGCTAATTCGTATTGAGTATAACTATTGTAAAAAGTCCAAATTGATATTTGGACTTTTTTTCTGTTTCTCATTCTTTCATTCCGGCTTTTCTTTATATGTGTTGCTGCTTTACGGAGCCGTAGTCGTTTCTAAGGATTTTGATGACTCGAATAGAACGTATTTGCTTTTTCAGCCTGCTCACTCTTATTGTTTGGTTACCTTTGCCTCTTGCAAGTCATCGTGCCTGGGCATGGTCTATTTTTGAAGTATGGGTATCACTTCAAACACTATCGTTAATTCTGACTTATAAAAACAGTTTTCCATGGCATCGAATTAGAAGGTTTGCCTGGTTACTTATTCCACTTTGCTTATTCCAGCTTTGGGTAGTTATACAAATAGTGCCATTGCCACACAGTATTGTTGAGCTAGTGTCTCCTGTAGCCTACAACGTCTACGAATCTTTAGGCTTGGATAACATGACATTATCACTGGATCGATATGCTTCGTTTTCAGGCTTGCTAAAAGGTATCGCTTATACGCTCTTTGCATTTAATGCTGTACTCTTGATAAATAGCGTAGACAGGGTAAAAAAAGTCTTATTGTTTGTGGTGATTAGTGGGACATTCCAGGCATTTTATGGCGCGTTAACTATCTTAACCGGTACAACTGAAAGTTGGATATTTGGTATTCAACAAGGAGCACGCGCTACTGGTACATTTGTGTATCATAATCATCTGGCGAACTATTTAGTTATGACTCTTTCATTGGGTACAGGCCTAATTGTATCTCAGCTTCACCAAAGTGAGTCAGGTTCCTGGCATGTACGTTTTAAGCGCTGGACAGAGGCCATTTTATCTCCAAAGATGCTGGTTCGATTGTGTCTGGTAGTAATGGTTATTGCGCTTGTTATGACTCGTTCAAGGATGGGGAATACGGCCTTCTTTTCAGTAACGATTATTGGTGGTTTGGTTGCTTTATTATTTTATAAAAACCGCCCCAGAGCTCTTACGGTTCTTATTATATCGCTACTGATGATTGATACCTTTATTGTGGGCACCGTTTTCGGTTTAGGAAAAGTTAAAGAACGTTTAGAACATACCTCTATGACCTCTGAAACGCGTGACCAGGTAGTATTTTGGAGTATGGACATAATTAAAGATTATCCGGTTTCGGGCACTGGGTTAGGTAGCTTTTATTCAACGTTTCCAAGTTACACCCAGTACAATATCGGATACTACGATTTTGCTCACAATGAATATATTCAATTTGCTGTTGAAGCGGGTATACCAGCAACATTAATATTAGGTGTTCCTGTATTACTGGCGTTGTGGTTTAGTTTTAAAGCAATGCGTAAAAGAAATAGCAAAACTTTAAAAGGTGCCGCGTTGGGCTGTTTTATGGCAATTATTGGTATGCTCATACATATCAGTGTTGACTTTAATCTTCAACCACCAGCGAATGCCGTCACTTTTATTTTAGTGCTAGTTCTTTCGGGATGTTCGATTAGTTTAAAACCAATAGCTAAGAATAATGTCTCATAACTGAGATAGTGTGGTTTGAGTAATTATTCTTTGTTGAAATTTCACAGCAATACTAGATGATAGATACATCAAAAATATATAAGTATAAATTCAAGTAATTATCTAATTATAAAGTAGAACTTTAGAATTGACTTAAGTAAGTTTAACGGACAATTCCAGCGTCAAAATTGGAGAAGGAATAATGAAGAAGTCTTTATTATCATTAGCAGTGGTAACTATGTTTGCGAGTTCAGCAAACGCAGCAGAAGTATATGCACTAGATGGTGTAACAGTTGATGTTTCGGGTGACGTAGAAATCAACTACTTTAAATCTCAAGACAAAGCATTAGATCCAGAGCTTCAGGTTGCTGAAGGTAATTTTGGATTTAACCTGAACTACGAAATGACGGAAGATTTTTCTGTTGGTGGTGTCGTAGATTTCGACGCAAATAATGAGACGGACGATGTGACTCGTGGTGATGTTTATCTGTCTCTGAATTTCACGAATGTACATACGGTTACGTTTGGTGTACAACCAACTATCCTCGATGATGCGGGCATTGGGGATGACTTTGAGTTCGGCTTTACGTCATACGTCGATAACCTTGATAGCAGTGGTGATCAGGTTATTAAGTATAAATACGACGGTGGCGAAGTGTTTTATGCAGGTATCGCATTTTCTGATCATAAAAATGAGGACAACTTTACGCCTGGTGATTATGAGTTAGACGGAAATATTGGTGCTCGTTTAGATGAGGTTGAGCTCACTCTTTATCTAGTTAATGCAGAGATAAATGGAGAAGATGAACGAGCTTATGTATTAGAAGGCCGTTATGTATTAGGAGATATAAACTTCGCAGCGACATACGCAACGTCAAAAGCTGAGAACACTGGCGAGCCGGATACTGATATCGATATGTTTGGATTAACAGCATCATATTCGAGAGGAGATCGTTTTACCTACGCAGCGGGCTGGGCGAATATAGATAACAGCGATAACTCAGACAGAATTAATGACCTTTATGTGAACGTTGCCTTCGATTTGTCCGATCAAGTGCAAGCTTACGCAGAGCTCGGCTTCACCGACGAAGACAATACAGATACTGGTTATGTTGTTGGTATGAGTGCTTCTTTCTAATTTGGACCTTTTTATCTAACCATAACATAGGTTTTGACGCTTTAATTTACCCACCTTCTCATAAAATATGGGAAGGTGGGTTTGGTGTATTTATAAGGAGCAATAGATTTTGAATACTAACCGCTATTTTAATAATTGTTTAGCATCGCTTATGTTGCTTTTGTCTTTCTCCGTTACTTCAGCTGAGCTTAGCGTACCAAGAACGGTTGATGTGCTGGCGATAAACGGTGTACAGGTCAAGGAAAAGGAGCACTACACTCTAAATGCTGGTGAGAACCAACTTGTTATTCGCTATGCTCAGGTACTTAAAAAGGGTTCACTTAAAAAACAGTTTGAGTCGAAACCTTATGTTGTATCTGTTTCAGTAATTAACCAGTCAAGCGATTATCGTATTACGCACAAACGATTCCTTAATTATTCTGCTGCTGAAGCTGCCTTTAAAAATGATAAGGCGGGTTGGGTACTAGAAACGGACAATGGTTCTATAATGTTAGAGACGGTTGAACTACCGGGTAATCCAGGTTTTATGCCATATCAGGACATAGAAAAGGCGGTTGCTAATTATAACCAACAAGCAGGAATAGAGATTTCTGATCCAGTTGGAGACGTTCAAAAAGTAGTGGAAGTTAAGAAAGATGTAGTTAAGCCAACACCTGCAGTTGTTGAGTCTAGTGCCTCTGTATCTTCTGTTGCCGTTGGTTCGAATTCGGCTGAGTTTGTTAAAGATATTCAATCCTGGTATTTAAATGCATCCGATGAGGAACGAAAGTCACTTCTTAAGTGGATGATCGAACAACAGTAAGGTTCATACTGAAACGCAAATGTTTAATAGTATTCTAGTGATATGTACAGGCAATATATGCCGTTCTCCTTATGCTGAAAAAAAGCTTAAGCAACTGCTGCCTGGCAAGATGATTACATCAGCGGGAGTAGCGACCACTAAAAGTAAACTGGATAATGCACCAGCTGACGCGGAAGCGATAGCAGTAGCTAATGAGTTTGACATTGATATCAGTCAGCATAGAGCAAAGCAGGTAACTCAGAGCCTTATTGATGAATATGATTTGATACTTGCTATGGAGAGAAATCAACTGGATCTTCTATGTGAAGACTTTCCAACAGCGCGTCATAAAGGTTTTCTATTTGGTCATTGGGTAGGAATGAGTGTAATTGAAGATCCTTACCAAAAAGGGCAACATGCGTTCAGACAAGCCTATACTAATATCGATAATGCTGCTCTTGCATGGGCTAGAAAAATTGGTTGATATTAGGATTGTTGGCCGTTGAAAAGTGTTTTGGTTCTCTGTACAGGAAATATATGCCGTTCGCCTTATGGTGAATACAAGCTTCGATCGCTTTGTCCCGAGTTGAAGGTAAGCTCTGCTGGTATTGCTACAAGGTTAAGCAAATTACAAGGAAGGCCGGCTGATAGAGTAGGGCTAAAGGTAGCAGCGGAATTTTTTGGTATCGACATGAGCGAGCATAAGGCCAATCAGGTTACGCAAAGACTTATCGACGATCACGATATTATTCTTGCTATGGAAAAGCATCATCTGGATGAACTGAGGGAAATATTTCCTGGTTTAGAAAGTAAGTGTTACTTATATGGAAGTGTTGTTGGTGTGGAAAATATTGCAGATCCGTATATGCAGGGGGCGCATGCGTTTCGTTCAATATTTACATTGATAGATAGGGCTTCAGAAGTCTGGGTTGAAAAGTTTAGATCCCTGCCTTCGCAGGGATGACAATAATTTCATAGCATGACGATATGGAGGTCTGTGATTAGTCAGAGCCAAATAGGTCACGGGTGTAGACTTTATCCGCTACATCTTGAATTTCTTCAACCATACGGTTAGATACAATCACATCAGATTCTTTCTTGAAGGCATCTAGATCTTTAATTACACGTGAGTTAAAGAATCGGTCTTCTTCTAGCACCGGCTCATAAACAACGACTTTAATCCCTTTGGCTTTAATGCGCTTCATTATTCCCTGAATGGAAGAAGCGCGGAAATTATCCGAGCCGGCTTTCATAATCAAACGATAAATACCAACGACCTTTGGCTTTTTAGCGATGATGCTGTCAGCGATAAAGTCCTTCCTTGTATGGTTAGCGTCTACAATCGCTCGGATGATATTGTTTGGTACTTGAGCATAGTTCGCTAATAACTGCTTGGTGTCTTTAGGTAGGCAGTAACCACCGTAGCCAAATGATGGGTTGTTATAGTGATTACCGATCCTCGGATCTAGGCCAACGCCTTCAATTATTTGTCGGGCATCAAGTCCTAGTGATTCAGCATAAGAATCAAGCTCATTAAAATAAGCAACACGCATAGCTAAATAGGTATTCGAGAACAGTTTTACCGCTTCAGCTTCTGTGGAGTTAGTAAATAGAACTTCGATATCTTCTTTTAACGCTCCTTCCTGCAATAAGCTGGCAAAACGTTTTGCCCGTTCTGTCTGCTCACCGACGATGATTCTGGAAGGGTATAAGTTGTCGTACAGTGCTTTACCCTCTCTCAAAAACTCAGGCGAGAAGATTATATTTTCACTTTCTAATTCGTTTCGAATGCTTTCGGTATAACCAACAGGCACTGTTGACTTAATTATAATTAGTGCATCTTTGTTTATACTAATAACGTCTTTAATTACCGCTTCTACAGATGCAGTATTAAAGTAGTTAGTATCAGGGTCGTAGTCAGTAGGGGTAGCAACAATAACGAAGTCTGCGCCATCATAGGCTTTTTGTTTATCTAGTGTTGCGGTTAAATCTAGAGATTTGGTGGAAAGGTATTCTTCTATCTCTTTATCAGCTATTGGCGATATACGATCATTTAGCTTGTTTACTTTATCTTCTGAAATATCAAGTGCGAATACTGTGTGATTTTGAGCGAGTAAAACCGCATTAGATAAACCCACATATCCAGTCCCTGCTACAGCAATCTTCATTTTAAATCCCTAACAACTGAATTATTTATATTAAATTATGGTTTAGCCTGATAAATTAGCATAGCTACGCTTTATGACAAATTGATATATATAACGTACTTTCATATTTCTGTATTATTTTTGAGAATTTAAATAATTAATAATATTCAAGGATTTGAATAGAGGTAAACGTGACCGATGAAACCATTCAGGTGCAAACTATTCCATCGGATCTAAGAAGAGATCCCACTGTTATGCGCTTGCTGGAGCGCATGCCAGAGTCCGTGCAAGAAAGTTTTAATGATGAGCAGTTGATGCACCTTCGCAACGCAGTCGGAGCCCGTAACTGGGGAAATCATAGTGTCGACAGTCGAGGCGTTCTAACCTTCCCAATGCTTAAGTGGCGTTATTACTATGTGTTTCTGATAGGCCGAAACCGCCGTGAGCTAAGCGCTCAAGAAAAAAGGATGGCAATGTTACTAGGTGCTCTGTTTATGACGGGAATGACCGTATTTGCCGTGCTTTCGGGTTTGCTGGTTCTTTATCTCATCAAATCGGCTATGGGCATCGATCTGTTCCCTAACTTCTCATTAGGTATCTGGGGCTGGTTTAAGACGAATGTGTTGTGAGTGGTGAACTTTGTACTAGTTCCTCACGGTCCCCGTGGGAATTCATATCGGAGTTACTTGTATCAGCGGAAACAACTACCATACTTTGTGAACCTCTATGAGACCTGGCATTCCTTCATAATCACGAGCACTTGAATATCGCCAGTGACTAGCTTTATCAACATAACCTCTTTTCACAGGATTTTGATGAATATACTCAGTTTTCTGACGCATCATATCTTCTCCCGAAATTAACTCAGGATGGGCACCTTCCTGCCAAAACTGATAGGCACGATCATGTTTATGTGCTTTCTTGTAAAACATCAGTTGATCAAGAATTGTTCTTACATTGTGCTCTGTTAAGTACACAATTAGCTGTCTGGCGGTATAGGATTTAAATCTAGCTATATCTCTACTAAGTTGTTCACTCTGAACAATTAAATGCATATGATTTTCTAGGATTACGTAAGCATATACCTTCAAGCCATCTTTCATTAGAAAGGCGAGTGATTCTAGTAGTATGTCTACGGTTTGAGGGCGAGTAAAAACAGGAATCCAGTGTAGAACTGTCAGGGTCACAAAGTGAGGAGCATTTTGTTGGGTAATTTTATATCGACTTCTTCCCATGTTTTTCCTTTGCGCTTGATTCACTTGTTTTGGATTATGAGCTAAACAAGAAGTGAAGTGGGGAGAGAATATGGACTATGCGTCGCATATCTAGTTCAGGTATGCATTACCACGCGGAGCGAGGTAACGAGGAGTTCTGCTCTGGTTCAAGTTTTTCCATTCCGACCGTACAGGACTTAGGCCTAGTTCCTAACGGTCCCCCGTGGGAATTCATACGGAGTTGCTCGTATCATTGGAAGTAATCAAGCCATCGATGGTATCTGGGAAAGGAAGCGGCTATATCGGGTGTTTTTCGGGGAGGTGTGCATTCCAACGCGGAGCATTGGAACGAGGAATGTGTCACTTCAGAGCATTGGAACAGGGATAAACAGAAGAAAAGGGCCACACGGCGTGCGACCCCTTCGATTGCTACTGAGTACTCTTACTTTTTTAACTGCTAAGAACGACCCTTGTATCTTCACTTAATGATTCAAGCTCTTTTGTGACATCTTCAATAGCAACGTCTGCTGGTAACCTTATCGCCATATCGGCTGTAAACAGGCTGTTACTGATGCCACCACCGCCAGCGATAAATACTCTATGGCAATCCATATCAAGAATATGTATATCCTGGCCATCTAGCACATGAGTGATTTCGTTGACTATACCGGCTCGGTCATTCGAATCGAGGCGAATTTGGAATATCTCTTCCTTGTCATGAGCAACACTGTCTGAATCAACAAACTGAACGAGCAATTCAGGAATGCTTCTAAACGCCTGTTTTACCGCCTCTTCGTTTTCTTCCGGGAGCTCGATTTTAATTACCGCTGCGACCTGGTTTTCTATGAAGTTGACTTTACTGATTAACCATTTGCCATCATTTTCATGTGTGGTTGCTGCCAACTGCTTGATTGTTGAAGGTGATGCCTTGCCTACAAAGTTAACAATAAAAGTACTGTTCATAATAACCCTCCCTAATTGGGTAAGCACTCAGTAATCAGAAATAACACCTATTCTTAGTGTAGAAGCTAAATAATTGAAAAGTATGACAGTTGTCAATTTTTACAGATCACGTGGTTATTTGATGGTGAAGAATGCTATCTGGTACGCAAAATTTTCGGGATAAGGATTTTCTTTACCTTATTTTTTAGACCGGTGTTTTTTAGAACAATGAATACTCGACAATTGTTCGTGGAGTCAGTAGTTTAACGGTATGCAACCTTGGGATTGATAAGGTAAGTAAATGAATAAAATAGCAATGTTGAGTACGGGTGAAGAGGTTCTTCACGGAGATATCACCGACACAAATGCAAGTTGGCTGTCCAGGCGATTTTTTGAAGAAGGGTTCGCGCTTTCAAAGCGCTCTACGGTTGGCGATGCAAAATCGGCTCTGGTTAATGAATTTATTAATTTGAGCCTTAATTTTGATATCGTGATCGTCAATGGAGGGCTAGGGCCAACATCCGATGATCTCACCGCTGAAGCAGCGGCCGAGGCGGCCGAGGATGAGTTGGTTTTGTTCAAGCCATGGTTAGAAAGACTGGAAGCTATGTTCCAGAAATCTGGCAGGGTAATGCCAGAAAGTAATATCAAGCAAGCGGTGCTGCCTTCGTCTTCTTCTATTGTCGACAACCCGATAGGAACGGCATGCGGCTTTAAAACACAGATTAATAACGCGACCTTTTACTTCACTCCGGGTGTACCTCGGGAGTTCAAGTATATGGTGGATACTCAGTTATTACCTGATATCAAACAGCAGCTTCAAACGGTTATGCCTCTGGAAGTAAGCCGAATGTATACCTTCGGCCTTTCTGAGTCCGGGATATCTGACTTGCTGGACAAAATTGCTCTGCCCGAAGGTTTCGAGTTTGGTTATCGTTCTTCATTGCCATTTATCGAAGTAAAGCTATTTGGCCCGATGGACGATGAAAAACGTCTTCAGATTTTAAAACTTGTTTACGGGCATTTAGGGGAAAACGTTGTAAGTGTTGATGAGCCCTTACTGGATAACATTGCCGCTTCACTTATGGATAGCGGGCAACTGGTTTCTATTTCCGAAATAGCCACCGCTGGTTATCTGACTAGCTGGATGACGGAGAATGAGCAGTTATCTAATAGCGTTAAACAATCCTGGATACTGAACTCCAATACAGCTCTCAATAACGTTGAGCAGGAAGCTCTAGCGTCTGCTTTAGCATTGGCAGCTTCGATCAAAGAGAAAACAGCAAGCCATATCGGGCTTTCGACAGGAAAATTCGATGAGGACCATGTAGCGATAGCCATGTCTACTTCAGAAGGGGAGTGGGGGCAGGTTGTTAAACTGAAGCGAAAATACGAACGACAAGATGTAAGAAAGGTGATTGCGACAATTGCGTTGGATATGCTTCGTCGTAAGCTAGAAAGCAAACCAGTTTTTGGAAATTACACTTTTATTGAACGCGAAAAAGAGTTGTTTATTCCTACTAGTGCACTCTAAATTACACATGGTTATAAGCGTAATACCTCCATCTTTAGAGGGCTGAAGGGGAGGTTTGCCATAGGCTATAAACTCTTCCACCACTGGTTTTATAACGATATTTTCGGTTGTTTTGCAATCACATATAACATAACGATCTATTGGTTAATGTTATGTTAATTAATGAGTTTTTTTGTTATTGCGATAAATCACACGATCTGGCTCTAGCGTTTATAAATAAAAGGAATAAACTGGATTAGAGCCTGTTGGATAAGCAGGTAGACCATGGAGGTGTCGTTATGCAGTGTTATTCAAAAATCGAAGTGTGGTACAAAGTATCCGGCGATCGCATTCTTCTTGGCGAGACAAGCAGCAACAAAAGAACCGACGTTATTTCGCTATGGGTAAGCCTACCATTTGATACTACTTCTTCTCAAAATGAAGGGTATGAGCTGACTTTAGTCGACGATGACGGAAAGCAGATTGGAGCTAAGAAAGTAACTCCTGAAAATGCGGAGATTGTGCTGGGAAAGCGCCAAAAGCTGGAGCTGACTCAAATGGTGAACGAGTTCGCATGTCTTAACAGCTACGCTTTAACTACCTAAGCCTTGAGAACCTAGGGGCCTTGATAAACCAGGCATAAATAACTTAGCCCGGAAAGTTATGCCGATTTAGCCTTTACTTGATAATTCACTCTTGCCAATACAACATTGGATTTCGCCCTGCTAATGCAGGGCAATATTTCTTCTGGCTGGGTGTAAGCCATTTTAAAACCCATTTCTTCAATTTCTCCCGACACGAGTTCACAGCGGCATGCACCACAGTGACCGTCACGACAATGGAACTCTGGTTGTAAACCAGCCGATTCCATCGCCTCCAGAAGCGTCTTATCAGAAGACGCCAGTATCGTAGAAATATTGTTGATTTGGATTTTTTTCAAAATAGCTTTTAACCCGTAACCCGTAACCCGTAACCCGTAACCCGTAACCCGTAACCCGTAACCCGTAACCCGTATTACAACTCAAACCCGTCAAATTCATCGGCATCGATTTCGTTATCGATTTGACCTACAAGATATGAACTTATCTCTGCCTCTTGCGGTGCCACCTGAACGTTATCTGAAGATAGCCATGCGTTAATCCACGGGATTGGGTTAGAAGTCGCTTCAGGATAAGCAGCATCAAGACCAACGGCCTGCATACGGATATTGGTAATGTACTCAACGTATTGGCACAAAATATCTTTGTTCAGGCCAATCATTGAGCCGTCTTTAAACAGGTATTCAGCCCATTCTTTTTCCTGCTCTGCTGCTTCTTTAAACAGATCAAAACATTCCTGCTTACACTCTTCAGCGATTTGCATAAAGCTGAAGTCATCTTGACCGTTTCGAAGCAGGTTCAGCATGTGCTGAGTACCGGTAAGGTGTAGTGCTTCGTCACGAGCGATTAGTTTGATGATCTTTGCGTTACCTTCCATTAGTTCACGCTCTGCAAAAGCAAACGAACAAGCAAAACTTACGTAGAAACGAATCGCTTCCAGCGCGTTCACTGACATCAGACAAAGGTAGAGCTTCTTCTTAAGGTCAGATAGCTTAATATCAACGGTTTCACCAGCAATATTGTGTGTACCTTCCCCCAGGCGATGGTAATCATTGGTTAACTGAATGAGGTCGTCATAGTAGTGAGCGATATCTTTAGCTCGCTTTAGGATATGTTCGTTCTCAACGATATCATCAAACACAACACCTGGCTCATTCACAATATTACGAATGATGTGCGTGTAAGAGCGTGAATGGATGGTCTCTGAGAATGACCAGGTTTCAATCCAGGTTTCCACCTCTGGCAGAGAAACAAGCGGCAGCAGAGCAACGTTCGGACTTCGTCCCTGAATGGAATCCAGAAGTGTCTGGTATTTTAGGTTACTAATGAAGATGTGTTTTTCATGATCCGGCAAGTTGTTGTAGTCAATTCGATCGCTTGATACATCGACTTCTTCCGGACGCCAGAAGAAACTTAGCTGCTTCTCAATAAGCTTTTCAAAAATTTCAAATTTCTGCTGATCGTAACGCGCAACGTTAACTGGCTGACCAAAAAACATTGGTTCTTTTAGCTGGTCGTTTTTTGTCTGTGTGAAAGTACTGTATGCCATTTTTTATACCTTAATTCTCTCTTGTCCCTGACGTAGCGTTACGCTTTTAGTCTGGTATGCATTCCCACGGTGACCGTGGGAACGAGATTATCCTGTAACCTGTAACCTGTAACCCGTTACCTAGATCTTACAAGCGCCGCCGCCGCAATCGTCGTCTTTTGATTCAACGGTTTGTTCGTCGCTCGCACCGTCACGGGTGTTGTGATAGTAAAGTGTCTTCACACCAAACTTATAAGCGGTTAGTAGATCTTTAAGCAGCACTTTCATTGGAACTTTGCCCGTTTCGTATACCGCAGGGTCGTAGTTTGTATTGGCAGAAATCGCCTGGTCGACAAATTTTTGCATAATACCCACTAGATGCAGATAACCATCGTTACCCTCAATATTCCAAAGTAACTCGTAGTTGTCTTTAAGGTTGGTAAAGTCAGGCACAACCTGCTTCAGAATACCGTCTTTCGATGCTTTCACCGATACATAACCACGCGGTGGCTCAATTCCGTTCGTCGCATTCGATATCTGAGAAGATGTCTCAGAAGGCATTAGTGCAGTTAGTGTTGAGTTTCTCAGGCCGTGAGTCTGAATCTCTTTACGAAGTGCATCCCAGTCGTAATGAAGCGGTTCATCACAAATAAGATCGACATCTTTCTTATATGTGTCGATTGGCAGAATACCTTCGGCATAACGAGTTTCATTAAATGAAGGACAAGCGCCTTGCTCTTTCGCCAGTTCCATAGAGGCTTTTAGCAAGTAGTATTGCATCGCTTCAAATGTGTTATGAGTGAGGCCATTTGCACTGCCATCTGAGTATTTCACGCCGTTTTTAGCAAGGTAATAAGCGTAGTTGATCACGCCAACACCAAGTGTACGGCGGTTCATCGAAGATTTCTTCGCCGCTGGAAGAGGGTAGTCCTGATAATCAAGCAGCGCATCAAGGGCACGTACAACCAGCTCAGAAAGCTCTTCAAAGTCATCTAGTGACTTGATAGCACCTAAGTTAAATGCTGACAGAGTACACAACGCAATCTCGCCCTGGTCGTCTTCTACGTTACTTAGCGGCGATGTAGGTAGAGCAATTTCCAGACAAAGGTTCGACTGGCGAATTGGCGCTACGCTAGGATCAAATGGACTGTGAGTATTACAGTGGTCAACGTTCTGTACATAGATACGACCGGTTGAAGCGCGCTCTTGCATCAGTAGCGAGAACAATTCAACAGCTTTTACTGTTTCGCGTTTGATAGAAGCGTCCGCTTCGTACTGAGTGTATAACCTTTCGAATTTTTCCTGGTCTTCAAAGAACGCGTCATATAGCCCCGGTACATCTGAAGGTGAGAACAGGCTAATGTTTCCGCCACTGATCAAACGAGCGTACATGGTTTTGTTGATCTGAACGCCGTAATCCATATGGCGAACACGGTTCTCTTCAACACCACGGTTGTTCTTAAGAATCATTAAGTTCTGAACTTCGCCGTGCCACATTGGGTAGAACACCGTTGCAGCGCCGCCACGAACGCCGCCCTGAGAACAACATTTAACGGCTGTCTGGAAGTATTTGTAGAAAGGAATACATCCGGTATGGAATGCTTCACCGCCACGGATCTCTGAACCAAGAGCTCGAATGCGACCTGCGTTGATGCCAATGCCTGCACGTTGGGAAACGTAACGAACAATAGAGCTTGCCGTTGCGTTGATTGAGTCCAGGCTGTCGTCACACTCAATCAGTACACAAGAACTGAACTGACGGGTTGGGGTACGAACACCAGACATAATTGGTGTCGGTAGTGAAATCTTAAACGTAGAAACCGCATCATAGAATCGGCGAATGTAATCAAGGCGTGTTTCTGATGGGTACTTAGCAAACAAACACGCTGCCACCATCATATAAAGGAACTGAGCGCTCTCGTAGATCTCTTTCGTTACACGGTTCTGAACGAAGTACTTACCTTCCAGCTGCTTAACCGCAGCGTAAGAAAAGTCCAGGTCACGATCATGGTTGATAAACTCATCCATCATATCCAACTCTTCTTTGCTGTAGTCTTCCAGAAGATGCTTGTCGTACTTTCCGGTTTCGACCATTTTCGACACATGGTCGAAAAGCGCTGGTGGCTCATACTGGCCGTATGCTTTTTTGCGCAGGTGGAAAATAGAAAGGCGAGCAGCCAGATACTGGTAATCCGGGTTTTCTTCAGAAATCAGATCCGCTGCTGACTTGATGATGGTTTCGTGGATATCCGACGTTTTCATTCCTTCATAAAACTGGATATGAGATTTAATCTCTACCTGAGAAACAGAAACGTTGTCCAGCCCTTCGGCTGCCCATGTGATAACACGGTGGATCTTTTCAAGATCAATAGGTTCGTTGCGTCCATCACGCTTGGTAACGGTGAGTTGTCCGTACATTCTTATTGGTTTCCCTTAAAAGACTGACTAAAGCCACATTTATGAAACTTATTTGCGAAACAAATGTTGCTTTTTGAAATACCATTGTGTTCCCAATTGTTTTTTTAATACTACATATTGGGTTTTAATGTTGAGCGGGTTACAAGATAGTGGGTTTTGAATTGCTTTTCAACCGACGGATGTTCAAGTGGTGTGTGAATAACCAATGGATAAAAAAGAGGAAGTTAGTGGATGCTTACGTATCGAATTAGGTGGCATTTATTGATCTTTTTCTAAGATCTTTTGATTAGTGGGATTCAAAGAAATTAAAAATAATTTTTCTTGATTTTTAAGAATTTTGATCTGTTACGAAAGAGATGAAAGCCATCCCATTTGGAAGGGATGAATTTCATCGAGTTTTAGTTCAAGCTCTCATTTTGTTGCAGGTCATTTTACAGCATGAACAATGTAGTTTACGTCAACACGCTTACCAAGAAAGAAGGAGTCTTTAAGTGGGTTATAGTTGATTCCCGTAATTCCTCTGTCTGTGAGCTCTGTTTGATCGATAAGCTTTAACAGCTCGGAGGGCTTGATAAACTTGCTGTGGTCATGCGTACCTTTAGGTACGATGCCAGTGATGTATTCTGCTCCCAAAATCGCGAATAGATACGAAGGAATATTTCGGTTCAGAGTTGAAAACAATACATGCCCGCTTGGTTTCACCAGTTTTGCACAGGACTTGATAACAGAAAGAGGGTCAGGAACGTGTTCTAACATCTCCATGCAGGTGACAACGTCGTATGCTTCGGGGTGCTCTGTTGCGTGTTGCTCAATCGTCATCTGGATATAGTTGACTTTAATCCCCGTTTCTAACGAGTGAAGGCGCGCAACTTCTAACGGCTCTTTACCCATGTCCAGACCAGTAACATCAGCGCCTTCTCGGGCCATGCTTTCAGAGAGAATTCCGCCGCCACAACCAACATCGAGAACTTTTTTACCAAACAGGCCGTTTACACAATCTTTTACATATTGAAGTCGAGGTGGGTTGATTTGATGAAGAGGCTTGAACTCGCCATCCAAATCCCACCAACGAGAAGCCATCTCTTCGAATTTCTGTATTTCAGCCGGGTCAACATTAAGTGTCTGATTGGTCGTGTGCATCGCTTTTGGTTCTTTATCTTCCTTATGATTTAGTGATTATAAACACATAGATAATGACGATGCACTCGATAACTGGCGAAAGAGTAGAACCATCTCTGCCAAAGCTTAGCAACAGTAGTAATAGCAACGAATCTACAAGCTGAGAAACGAGTGTTTAATAATTAGACGTTTTTCAACAAGATAATGGAGATTGTATGTTTTATAAGCTATTTGCGCGCCACAGAGCTCACAAGCTGATAAAAGGTGAGGGAAAGTAATGCCGAATCTCTGATTTTTGTGTTATATTTTTCGGCCTTGTACGTATAGGGATGTAAGTCCTGAAATTACGATCAAACTATAGAGGGATAATGGCTCTATGAGCGATCTAGCTAAAGAGATCACGCCGGTAAACATTGAAGATGAGCTTCGTGGCTCATATCTCGACTACGCGATGTCAGTAATCGTGGGTCGTGCACTTCCTGATGTGCGTGATGGCCTAAAACCAGTACACCGCCGCGTTTTATTCGCGATGAATGTACTAGGTAATGATTGGAATAAACCATATAAAAAATCTGCCCGTGTTGTGGGCGATGTAATCGGTAAATATCACCCACACGGTGATAGTGCTGTATACGACACTATTGTTCGTATGGCTCAGCCGTTCTCACTACGCTACATGCTTGTTGATGGCCAGGGTAACTTCGGTTCTATCGATGGTGACTCGGCGGCAGCGATGCGTTATACCGAAGTTCGCATGGCGAAAATCGCCCATGAACTTCTGGCTGACCTAGATAAAGAAACCGTGGATTACGTACCAAACTATGATGGTACTGAGCAAATCCCAGCGGTTCTTCCTACTAAGATTCCTAACCTGCTGGTTAACGGTTCTTCCGGTATCGCAGTAGGTATGGCAACCAACATTCCACCTCATAACCTTACTGAGGTGATTGATGGCTGTCTGGCATACATCAATAATGAAGAGATCACTATTGATGAGCTAATGCAATACATCCCGGGTCCAGACTTCCCAACGGCTGCACTAATCAGTGGTCGTAAGGGTATTATCGATGCTTATAAAACGGGTCGCGGTAAGATTTACATGCGCTCTAAAGCAGAGGTTGAAGCAGACAAGAATGGCAAAGAAACCATTATTGTTACTGAGATCCCTTATCAGGTGAACAAAGCTCGCTTGATCGAAAAGATTGCTGAACTAGTTAAAGATAAGAAAGTTGAAGGCATCAGTGCACTGCGTGATGAGTCTGATAAAGACGGTATGCGCATTGTTATTGAGTGTAAGCGTGATGCTGTGGGTGAAGTTGTTTTGAACAACCTGTACGCACAAACTCAGCTACAGACAACTTTCGGTATCAACATGGTTGCGCTGGATAACGGTCAGCCAAAACTGTTTAACCTGAAAGAGATGCTGAAGTGCTTCGTTGACCACCGCCGTGAGGTTGTGACTCGTCGTACTATCTTCGAACTACGTAAAGCGCGTGATCGTGCACATATCCTAGAAGGTCTGGCACTTGCTCTGGCGAACATTGATGAAATCATTGAACTGATTCGTCGTGCTCCAACACCTGCAGTTGCGAAAGAAGGCCTGACTTCTCGTGGTTGGGATCTTGGTAATGTTGCAGCAATGCTGGAACGTGCTGGTACTGATGCGGCTCGTCCAGAGTGGCTTGAAGCGCAGTACGGTATCCGCGATGGCCAGTACTTCCTGACCGAGCAGCAGGCGCAAGCGATTCTTGACCTTCGTCTACAGAAGCTAACTGGTCTGGAACACGAGAAGATTCTTGACGAGTACAAAGCACTGCTTGAAGAAATCGCAGAGCTGATGCATATCCTTGAAAGCACTGAGCGCTTGATGGAAGTTATCCGTGAAGAGCTTGAAGCAGTACGTGAAGGCTTTGGTGATGAGCGTCGCTCAGAAATCACAGCTGCGGTTCACGATATCGACATGGAAGAGCTGATTGCTCAGGAAGATGTTGTTGTTACCCTGTCACACGAAGGTTACGTTAAGTACCAGCTGCTAAGCGAGTACGAAGCGCAACGTCGTGGTGGTAAAGGTAAGAGTGCAACTAAGATGAAAGATGAAGACTACATCGAACGTCTGCTAGTTGCGAACACGCACGATAATATCCTATGTTTCTCGACTCGTGGTAAGACATATCGTCTGAAGGTATATCAATTACCTCAGGCAACTCGTACTGCTCGTGGTAAGCCAATCGTTAACATTCTTCCTCTGGAAGAGAACGAGCGTATTACAGCGATTCTGCCAGTATCTGAATACTCTGCAGATAAGTACATCTTTATGGCAACGGGTGACGGTACGGTTAAGAAGACTTCTCTGGATCAGTTCGCTAACGTACGTTCTAACGGTCTAATCGCAGTTAACCTGCGCGACGACGACTCACTAATCGGTGTTGATATCACTGATGGTGAAAGCGACATTATGCTGTTCTCGAAGCAGGGTAAAGTAGTTCGCTTTAAAGAAGAGCTAGTACGTGCAATGGGCCGTACAGCGGCGGGTGTTCGCGGTATGAAACTGGCGGATAACGACCAGGTAGTGTCTCTGATTGTTCCTTCTAACGAAGGAGACATCCTTACAGTAACTCAAAACGGTTACGGTAAGCGTACCGAACTGGCTGAATACCCAACTAAAGGCCGTGCCACTCAGGGCGTTGTTTCGATCAAGGTTTCTGACCGTAACGGTGAAGTGGTTGGTGCAATCCAGACTGAAGATGGTGATGAATTTATGATGATCACCGATGCAGGTACTCTGGTACGTACACGCGTTTCTGAAGTAAGCCAGGTTGGCCGTAATACTCAAGGTGTTACGCTGATCCGTACAGCAGATGACGAAAACGTTGTTGGCTTGCAGCGCATTGAAGAAGTAGAAGAGGAAGAGCTGGAAGAGGGAGTAGAGAGCGAAGAAGCTACTACTGACTCAGCGCCAGAGGCTGATTCGGATACTGATTCAGGTGAGAGTTCAGAAGAAGAATAATACCTCTTTCTGATAACTTACAAGTATCTCAAACCGGGCATTTTGCCCGGTTTTTTATTGCTTATAATGTTATGGTTAGCTCAGTATTTTCATGAAGTTACTTTAAATATGGTTATTATAATTCTTTCTTTGTCCGCTGTTGTTTTGCTTGCTGCGCTATACCTCTATTTCAGTAAAAGTCGTAAGCCCGGTAAACCCATAATACTGGGTGTTTGTGTAGTCGTTGTATCATGTGCTATCTGGTATACCACTCTAGATCAATCAGCAGAGTTGGAAGTCGCCTTAAATAATGTGGAACAAAAGGTGGCGGCCGAGCCTAAAACTGTGGCTGAGTTGATTGAACAGATAGAAAATAAGCTGCGAGAAGATAGAAATAATTCGAAGTTGTGGTACGAGCTTGGGCATGGTTATCTATCTTCTAATCGTTTTGAAGAGGCTTCCCAGTGTTTTAGTTATGTAATTCGTTTAGAAGAGAACCCGACAGCTTCCGTATTTTCAGCGAAAGCGACAGCGGATTATTATGCTAACTCGCAGCGAATAAACAAAAATATTCAATTGTTGCTTGATGAAGCGCTATCAATGGATGAATTTAACTATCCAGCGCTGATGTTGATTGGCAATGATCACTTTATTAGTTTCCGTTATGAAGATGCGATTGAAACCTGGCAGAAAATATTGGATTCAGAAAGACAAGGTTTGGACAGAACAACGGTAATTAACTCGATTAACCGCGCAAAAGAGATGTTACAACAGTAGGGTATTCCTAGTTCCCACGGTCCGCCTTGGGAATTCATATCGAAGCCATTTGTTTCACCCATACTAAATCAAATACAGGTTCAGATTAGCCCGGAGAAAGATGTAGCTCCACCGGATACTTTGAGACAGATATGCATTCCAACACGGAGCGTGTGGAACGAGGGCACCAGAGTCTGAAGTTTTTGCTAGTTCCCACGGTCCCCCGTGGGAATTCATATTGAAGCCATTTGTTTCCCCCAAACTAAATCAAATACAAGTACAGATTAGCCCGGAGAAAGAAGTTGCTCCACCGGACACTTTGAGACAGATATGCATTCCAACGCGGAGCATTGGAACGAGGGCACCAGAGTCTGAAGTTTTTGCTAGTTCCCACGGTCCCCCGTGGGAATTCATATTGAAGCTATTTGTTTCACCCATACTAATTCAAATACAGGTTCAGATCAGCCTGGAGAAATAAGTAACTCCATCGGTTACTTTGAGCCAGATATGCATTCCAACACGGAGTGTGTGGAACGAGGGCAAAGTTTGATTGGGTATATCCGTCAGGCATACTCGCTTTTAGTGATCTTTATTGTCCCAATGGCAATGATGTAATAGGCCAATAGTTCTGAACCTTCTTCGACGACATTTTTAACTATTCTCATATAGTCGTCTCCCATTACTTCCTTCCAGAACATTCCCATTCCCATAATACGGCTAAGCACCAATAGAAACACAACACCTAACAGCAATATTGGCATAAATCTATGGCTTAGAAGGGTTTGTAATTGATGGTAAGCCACGGTTCTATGCTTTACGAGGTAACATAGTCCATATAGAGCGGCGCTAAGAGCAGGGTATACCCAGAAGCCATGCGTGACTATATCAAACCATTGATCGAGTTCCCGGATGAGCAGGACAGTGAAGAAGATACCAGCCAGTACATAGATGTGATTGATGCGCTCAGCATTTTGCCTATCCCTATTGTTTCTTGAGTGCCTGAGAAATCGAATACTAATTGATAGCAGAAGAAGCTGGGCGCTAAATTCAGTTAATGACGTTTCACTAAAAGGGTTGCTGAAATAACGGATATCCAGATAGAGAGTAAGAAAAACCAGAAGACAGGCAAGTACAACATCAGCGACAAAGATTAGGTTTTCCAAAAGAGGGTTATCTGGCTGGCTATGATCGAAAGAATACAAAGGATTACCCTCGGCAAGTTAACAGTGTCTGAATGTTATTCTTCGCTAGAATAGAAAATGTGATTCAGATCAACCGATAAAAGACTTTAAGGTAAAAAAGAAAAAACGTTATAAAAGCAGCTAAGGGCAAGAAAAAAGCCAGCGGGGGAGGGTCGCTGGCTTTTGGTTTTACGGAGTAAGTAAGCTTATTATTAATTGATAGTAGCTTAGTGACTTAGAAGCTTAGTAGTTGTAGCCCGCTTCGCGTGCTTCAGCTTTCTTCTTCCACTCTGGTACTAATGTTTCCAAGAATTTCTTCTTGTCTGCATTCATCTTATCCATATCCATACCTAGAGCAGCTTGCGCTTTCTCTTTAGTAGAGATGTCTGGAATTTGAACTGGCTCAGTAATACCTTTCTTAGCTAGAAGACGAACGAGCTTAGTACGAGCGTCAGTAGCTTTGTCTACTGCAGTACCTAGAATTTCTAGAGCAACTTCAGGAGCGTGCATATGTACACCGTGAGATGCAATTGCATAGTCCCAACGCCACTGAGCATGACGGATATCCATTAGGATGTCTTTCATTTCAGCTTCAGTTGCACCAGCTTCCCATGCAGCGCCAGCTTCGAAGTGAGCAGCTACAATGTGTTTCTCAGCAGTAAGCTTCATGTTAGTAACCTGAGCTTTACGAGTAGAAACAACGCCTTGTAGGAACTCTTTCTCTTGAGAGTGACACTGTGCACAAGTTACGTCGAAAGAATCAAGAGGGTTACCAACTTTGTGGTCTGTGTAAATGTCGCCGTTATCTTTCTCAACTTTAGGCATGTGACAGTCAGCACAAACTACGCCGTTCTTACCGTGGATACCTAGACGCCATGTTTCCCAGCCTGGGTGCTGTGCTTTAAGCATAGGAGCTTTAGACACTTTGTGAGTCCAGTCTTTGAAGTTAAGAGCATCGTAGTATTTTTCCATCTCGTCTACGTTTGTACCCATGTCCCAAGGGAACTTAACAGTCTTGTTAGGACCTGTGAAGTAGTACTCTACGTGACACTGAGCACAAACCGCACCCGCTTTATCAGCGTCATCCATTTCATCGAATGGCATACCGATAGTAGTGAATGCACGCTCAACGTATGGACGAGTCAGCATTAGAGCAGGCTCACCATTTTTGAACTCTTCGCTACGAGTGTCGTGACAGTCAGCACAACCAATAGCATTATTGATTTCGTGACCTAGACGCGCCCATTTACCCTCGAAGTAACCGTCTTCACCGCGCTCGTCGATAACACGTGCTACGTCAGGGCTCTTACAGCTCCAACATGCCATAGGCATTGGGCCTGTTTTCTCATCGACTGGTCCACCAGTACGAAGAGTATTACGTACATCATCAACTGCGTAGAAGTGACCACGAGCTTTGTTATAGTCTTTAGCGAAGCCGTAACCAGCCCACATGATTACCATATTAGGATCGTGTGCTAGTGCATCTTCGATTTCAGAACTTTCAGAAGTCGCTTTCCAACCTGCATATTGATCTGCATGGCTTGCCTCGTACTGGTCGTTTCGAGGGTCGCCGATCTTATCCGCTGCAACAACGCTAGTAGCTGCGCCAAACATCATGCCAGCTGCCAAAATCGCTAGAGATTTCGTCATCCAGTGTTTTTTCATGGTGTTTTCTCCATGTTTGTATTGTTTATTCCCACATACTCCGTTTATTTGTACTAGCGTTGTGGACTAGTTCTAAATATAAGAGTTTTTAGAGATACCCATATATAGTAGCTAATAAAATTAACCTTTCATTGCACTAAATTTGCTAAATTGTTTTAGATCAATTTAGACAGGTGATCTGGAACACGAAATATTTTAAATACCCCTTAAGGGTTAGCAAAAAGTCTTGCAGTTACAGTGTTATAGGCTATTGAAGCGTAAGGAAGTTAATAATTCGTAACATTTTTTAATTAGGTGAAATAGGTCACTATTTTGCTAATAATTCATTAGCTTATTCGGCTGGATATATATAATAGCCTCATTAGCGTTGTGGCTTTCTAAAATAAGAATCATTATCGTTTGGAGTTAATTAATTTTAACTCCAACGTTTATTTGTATTTAGCTGATTTTTAAGTGCAAATATTATTCTGATATGTAGGAAAGAAAAATGGCCAATAATAAATTGACCATAGCCATAATGCTGAAGTCACTTCTTATATTATGTCTCTATGGTTTCTCAGTTACACAAGCTGTCGCTGCAGGTGATGCTACTGCTAGTCAGTCGGAACCAGCTAAAAAGACAGTTAAGCTTAAAACTGCGCGCGCAGATAAAAAATGTCTTCAGTGTCATAAAGGCGCAGATAAAACCCAACATGAAACACACGGACAGGATGCCGCAAATATTTTAGGTAAAACTGTAGGATGTGTAGATTGCCACAATAAGATTGGCCCTAAACACCGTCGTAAAGCCGATGTTGTTACCAAATACGCTTCAGCTCAATCTCAGCCTGGAACTAAGAAAAAGCTATTAAGCCACGATGAAGTGCTTAAGGCGAACAAAGAGTGTCTGGACTGCCATGAGCCTACAAAACTTCAGGAAGCAAGCTGGACTCATGATGTACACGCTTTGAATCTCACCTGTTCTAACTGTCATGATGTTCACCTAAAGAATGGCAAACAAGCTCGACTGACTAAGAAGAGAAAACCAAAAGATCCTGGCTTGAACGTGCTTCAGTTCGAAGACCGTAAGACGCTAATTAAGATGTGTGTTGACTGTCACTCAGACTTCAACCAGCTACTTGAGAAGCAGGAGGAAGCGAAATGAGTTGTTCAAGACGTAATTTTCTGACTGGCGCTGGTGCGGTAATTTTTACTACAGGTGTAGCAACAACCTGCGCGCTTAGCTCCAAAGTAAAAGCGAATGAGCCTGAAGAGAAGGTGAAACGTTATGGCATGGTCTATGACGAGAACAAGTGTATCGGATGTACAGCTTGTATGGATGCCTGTCGCGAAGTAAACAGTGTTCCTGAAGGTGTGACTCGTTTAGAGATCACCCGTAGTGAGCCTCAGGGGGAATACCCGAATGTAGATTACAAGTTCAACCGTATCTCATGTCAGCACTGTGATAATGCTCCGTGTGTGATGGTGTGTCCTACTGGTGCTGCATATAAAGATGAAAAAACCGGCATTGTCGACGTACATAAAGATAAGTGTGTTGGTTGTGGTTACTGTATCGTCGCTTGTCCTTACCAGGTTCGATTCTTCCATCCCGAAGAGGGTTCTGCTGATAAGTGTAACTTCTGTCGTGATACTAACCTTGCTGCTGGCAAACTACCTGGCTGTGTGGAAGCTTGTCCAACTAAAGCTCTGACGTTTGGTGATTTGAACGATCCAAACTCGAAGATAAACGCCGTATTGAAAGATAAAGTCGTTTACAGAGACAAAGCGCACTTAGGTACCGCACCTAAGCTTTATAAAGTTCCGCATGAGAAAGGGGAGATTTAATCATGATGAGTGCATTTGACGTCCCTTTAGTGTGGGATTGGACTATCGCGGTTTACCTGTTCTTAGCAGGTATGTCTGCCGGCTGTGTAATGATCTCTATCTACCTTAAACGTAAGGTAATAGAGGGTGACCCTGCCAGAGATGGTATTTTGAAAGCAACAGCCTGGCTGGCACCTTTCGGTATCATCGGCGGTCTTACCATTCTGGTGTTCCACCTAACGAAGCCATTAATGTTCTGGAAAATAATGATTCACTTTAACGTTACTTCCGTAATGTCTATGGGTGTTGTTTTGTTCCAGACTTATATGATCTTCCTGTTTATGTGGATTGCTATCATTTTCAGAAAGACCATTATGGATTTCCTGAACATGATAGCGAAAGGCAAGTTCAACTTCGTTGATAACATCATTAAGCTGCTGCAGAAGTATGAAAACAGCATTGAATGGTTGCTGGCGATTCAGGCCTTTGCTCTTGCTGCTTACACAGGCTTCCTGTTATCAGCACTGAAGAGCTTCCCGATGCTGAATAACCCGATTCTGCCTATTCTGTTCTTGTTCTCTAGCCTTTCATCCGGTGCTGCTGCATGTATGCTGTTTGGTATTGTTGGCTTTAAACAACCTTCAGAAAGTGCGACGGCGAAGTGGGTTCACAGCTTCGAAAGACCTGTTGTTCTGTTTGAACTGTTTGTCATGATCGCTTTCTTTACCGGTATGATCTTCGGTGGTGGCCAGGCTCAAGCTGCGGCTATTAACGCACTTGGTGGGGGATTCTGGGCAAGCTGGTTCTGGATTGGTGTTATTGGTGTGGGTATGCTGCTTCCATTAGCATTAAATGCCTTCACACCATCAGAAGTTAGACACAAGACCGGATTTATCATGCTGGTTACCAGTTTAGGCTTGATCGGCGTACTAATGTTCCGTACGTTTATCCTATACGCTGGTCAGTTGACTGTAGTTTAAACATTTAACCGGGCCTTATTCGCTATGTAGAATAAGGCCCTAATTTAACGGGTATTATGCTAGCTGAATTCGGTCACTTTTCTCTACTGCTTGTTGCAGTCTCTTCTCTTATTGCCATTATTACTTCTGTATACGATATTTCACGAAATCGCTCTGAAACAATATCCGTGCAATTAAGTGTCGCTCATTTCTGTGCGCTTTTTTCACTTATTTCCATCGGGATACTTGCGGCAGCATTTATCTATGATGATTTTACGCTGAGCTATGTCTCTTCTCACTCAAACTCACATTTGCCTGATTTTTTCAAAGCGGCAGCCGTGTGGGGAGGGCATGAAGGTTCACTGCTTTTTTGGGTTATGATGCTGGCCTGTTGGGCTTCTGCTATTGCGTTTATGAAAAATAAACTGCCAGCCCGATTTATGAATTATGCGCTTCTGACCGCACTATTATTTGTGAGTGCTTTTGCATTCTTTACCTTATACGCATCGAACCCATTCGAAATCAACAGTGTTATTCCTGAAGAAGGTAGAGATTTAAACCCGATGCTTCAGGATGTTGGTTTAATTTTCCATCCTCCGCTGCTTTATGTCGGATATATTGGGTTCGCGTCTAGCTTTGCATTAGCGATGGCGGCGCTTTGGGATTCGGAAGATAAGGTTGAGTGGTTAATCTATGCTCGTAAGTTTGCGTTGTTTGCCTGGGCTTTCCTGACAGCAGGTATCGTGCTTGGTGCATGGTGGGCATACAACGAATTAGGCTGGGGAGGCTGGTGGTTCTGGGATCCAGTTGAGAATGCCTCTTTACTTCCCTGGTTAACCGGAACAGCATTATTACATAGCCTTTTAGCTGGTATTCACCGTAAAACGCTGGTGCGTTGGACGTTAACACTATCATTTGCCACGTTTTCTCTGAGTTTATTAGGAACCTTTGTGGTTCGCTCCGGTATTCTTACTTCGGTACACGCGTTTGCGATAGACCCTACGCGTGGAATCATCCTATTGCTTCTCCTGTTAGGTTTGGTTGTTGGAGGATTTGGTTCTCTGCTTTATAAATCTAACTCTGTAAAATCCGCCGGTATCGAATCTCTAGCCAGTAAGGAGTTTATGTTCCTGATCGGGAATATCATTTTTACTGTGGCGATGCTGACGGTTATCCTCGGTACTTTTTATCCGATGATTTTCCAACTTTTGGGGTTGGGTAATATCTCTGTGGGAGCGCCTTATTTTAATACGCTGTTTGCGCCACTTACTTTTGTTGCTCTCGCGTTGATGGCGGTTGCACCATGGTTTAATTGGAAAGAAGAACCTAATGTTTCTGGCCGTATCCGTGGTCTGACTATTATTCTGTTGGTTTCAGCGGCACTTGGCTTCGCAGTTTATCGCGTTCAGTATGACAGCATTCACTTTATGCCGTGGCTAACATGGACGCTTTCTATCTTAGTTGTCCTCACCCTTCTCCTTCAGCTCTTGAAGTTACCTTCTAGTGCGTGGATGAAAGCGGCTCCAATGATGCTTGCTCACCTAGGCGTAACAATTGCAGCAACTGGTGCGGGGATGAATGCGTATCACTCGATAGAAACCAGCGCCAAAATGAATGAAGGAAGTGAAGTTTCTTTCGGTCGTTTTGAGTTGAACTTTGAACAGCTAGAATTATTTGTAGGACCCAACTATACCTCGGAAAAAGCGCATTTCTTAATTAACGAAAAGCAAAAAACGATTCCTGAAAGAAGGCACTATCAGGTTCGGGTGATGAACATGACAGAGCCCGGCATTCGCAACTACTGGCATGGTGATCTCTACATTACGCTTGGTGAAAAGTTGATTGATGGCAGCTATGCTGTTCGTATTCAATACAAGTCTTATGTCATGTGGATCTGGTTTGGCGGTATTTTGATGACGCTTGGTGGCGTATTAGCGTTGTTTGTTAGAAAAAAAGATAGTGAAGAAGTCGCCTAGTCAATAAAGGCAGAAGTATATATGTCAGAAGTAAAAAACAAATCTGGTTCAAAAGCGAAAGTAATCGGTTTTGTAGCAATTATAGTCGCGGTGTTCGGTGCATTTCTCTATGCGCTTGAAGGAGGAACTGAAAGTACCAACCAGACCATGGTTGGAGAACCTGTACCTGAGTTTTCTCTTCAGTCACTACACGATGAAACCCAGTTATTAAATAATTCATCTATTCCATCAAACAAATATAGTCTGATAAATGTCTGGGCAGAGTGGTGTGCTGCTTGTAAATCAGAACACGGATATTTGATGGCTCTTAAGAACCGAGGTGTTGATATCATTGGGCTGAACTATCGTGATGACAGAAAAGCCGCGCTAAAAATGATCGACGAACTCGGTAACCCCTATAAGCATATCTTATTTGATCATCGAGGTACGTTAGCCCTGGACTTAGGTGTCATTGGTGCTCCTGAAACTTTTCTAATCAGCCCTGAAGGAAAGATACTGACTCGCTTCAGCGGTGTTATCGATCAAAATATTTGGCAGCAGAAGTTTGAACCTTATATCGAAGAGGAGATGTAATGGGTAGTTTCCTAAGGGTAGTGATCTCATGTCTTGCTTTATTGCTGTCTATGCTTTCTCACGCAGAGAGCAACACACAGGACAACACCATTTTTTACGACAGCAATAAAGAAATATCGATTAAGGCCGATCTTTTTGAGTTTGACAGTGAAGAACAACGTAAACGCTCCATCGATTTGGCGAGGCAATTACGCTGTCCTCAGTGCCAGAACCAAAATCTGATCGAATCTAATTCACCTATTGCGAAAGACTTGCGCCTGAAAGTATTTGAGATGATGAAAGAGGGGAGTTCTGAACAAGAGGTTGTTGAGTATATGACTCGCCGTTTTGGTGATTTTGTTCTGTATGATCCTGTGGTCTCTCCTAAGACATATACTGTGGTTTTTGCCTATATTAATCCTTATTGGTGGTGTTGCATTGGCAGCTAAAGCAGTGAAAAGAAAGCCAAATCAATAATATCCACTTTTATTTTAAGGTTGAACCTATGCGGTTTTGTTATACTATAACAAAACCGTTTATTGATTAAGCTATTGAATTCTTATCGCTGAGTCCCAATCTACGGTGTATTCTCTAAAATATATTCTCTAAAATAGATCAAGTAAGTGCAGCCCAATGTTTGCTGTACAACATTAGAAAGTGAGCAAAAGTTATGGCGGAAGTCCGTGCCAGAGTAGATTTGAAAGTTGGATTAAAAAGTAATATTGATGCTGAAATCCTTTCATTTACCGATCTTCAAAGCGACAAAGAACATGTTGCGTTAATTTTTAAAGCTGCTGATAAGTCTGATCAGATCCCTCTTGTTCGTATGCATTCAGAGTGTTTAACCGGCGATGTGTTTCATTCTTCTCGCTGTGACTGTGGTGAACAACTAGAAGAAACCATCAACAAGATGGGGGAGCAGGGCGGTATTATTCTTTATCTTCGTCAGGAAGGTCGCGGTATCGGTTTGTATAACAAGATAGACGCTTATCGCTTGCAGAGTGAAGGTATGAACACCTATGAAGCTAACAACCACCTTGGTTTTGGCGATGATTTGCGTGATTTTACCGACGCGTCACTTATGCTAAAAGCGTTGGGACTAGATAAGATCAGGCTTATTACTAACAACCCGAAAAAGATAAAAGACCTAACTGATCTTGGCATTGAAATCGAAGAGGTAGTTAATACTTCTGCTCATGTTAAACATGGCAATGAAAGCTACCTAAAAGCTAAGGTTTCTCACGGAAAGCATAAGCTCGATATCAAGTAAATTTGTAAAAGATTGATTAAAAAAACCTCACCTGTGTGAGGTTTTTTTGTTTATGGCTTGAAAACCAAATGCAAATAGATATTATTTGCAAAGCGATATGATAATGATTCGCATATACAATAAATATATATTTGCTCAACAAGGACAAGCCAATGACAATTTATCGCAAAGCGATTGCGCCAGTAACCATGGCCATTGCTCTGAACAGTGGTGCAGCATTCGCTGCGACAAAAGTAACGCAGCAGCAGGTGGTCGAACATTATACGGATATTGCTCATGCAGTATTTAGTGATGCTCTGGGTACTGCTAAGGCGCTGGATACGTCGATCGACCAATTTCTTCAATCCCCTTCAGAAAAGACACTCCAGCAGGCTAAGAAAGCATGGTTTGACTCGCGTGTACCGTATCAGCAATCAGAAGTCTTCCGTTTTGGAAATGCAGTTGTAGACGACTGGGAAGGTCAGCTAAACGCATGGCCACTTGATGAAGGTCTGATTGACTATGTATCCGGTGATTATCAGTACGAACTGGGTAATGAAGGTGCCAAAGCCAATATCATCGCCAATGAGTCTATTCTTGTAGGCAATGAGAAAATTGATGCACAGACAATTACTCCTGAGCTGATTGCTAACCTCAATGAGGTAGGTGGCTCAGAAGCTAACGTTGCGTCAGGTTATCATGCAATTGAGTTCCTGTTATGGGGGCAAGATCTGAATGGCACTAATGCTGGTGCTGGTAATCGTCCATATACTGATTTCCTTACTGGCTCTGAATGCACAAATGGTTATTGTGAACGCCGTCGTGAGTATCTAAAAGCCGTGTCTCAACTACTTATTCAAGATCTTGCATGGATGGCGAACCAGTGGGCACCAGGCATTAAAGATAACTATCGCGCAGAGTTTTTGGCGGACACAGCAGAAAACAACCTTCGTAAAATGATGTTTGGTATGGGGTCACTTTCTTTGGGTGAACTAGCGGGAGAGCGCATGAAAGTTGCTCTGGAAGCGAACTCAACGGAAGATGAGCATGATTGCTTTTCTGACAATACTCACAACTCTCACTACTATAACGAGCAGGGCATTTACAACGTTTATACCGGTCTTTACTTGAGAGCCGACGGAACACTATTGTCTGGCCCGAGCATCCATAACTTAGTTAGCCAGAAAGACGCAGCAGCGGCTAAAGCGATTCAGAAAGATTTCGATCTGGCTCGTGCTCAGTTAGGTACTATCGTTACTTCTGCAAACGCTGGCGTGCATTTTGACCAGTTAATAGCTTCAGGTAATCAGTCTGGTAACGCTCTTGTTAACGATGCGATTATGGCTCTGGTTCAGCAAACAGCTTCTATTGAAAAAGCAGCATCCATAGTTGGTATTGATAGCCTGAATCCTGATACCGCTGATCACGAATTCTAAAATAAGAACTATAAAAAGTAGCCCTCTGCAGAGTCAGAGGGTTTAACTAATGGAAGCAATATGAAGAAAAGTAGTCTGTTATTTGCGTTGATTTTGGGTATTACTACCTCATTTGCATCAAACGCATATGATGTTGCATCTGGCGGTAAGACCAGCGTGAAAAAAGAGGGGGCTAATGCCTTTTCTCTACCAGCTAACAACCTGCCTTTAAGCAAAAGATTGGATTTTAGTGTCGGAAATAGTTTTTTCCGTAACCCCTGGGTTGAGGCTCCGGCTTCTACAGATGCAAGAGATGGTCTCGGTCCGCTGTTCAATACCAATGGTTGTCAAAACTGTCATATAAAAGATGGCCGGGGACATCCGCCAGAAGCAGGTGACCAAAACGCAGTTTCAATGCTGGTTCGATTAAGTATTCCTGCAGTAACACCTGAACAAAAAGAACAACAAAGAAAAGATGGTGCGATTCCTGAGCCTGTCTATGGTGGCCAACTGCAAGACTTTGCTTTGCCAGAAGCGACTCCGGAAGGACAGATCAAGATTAGCTATCAGGATGTCGTAGTACGCTTTAATGATGATGAGAAGGTAACGTTAAGAAAACCTACTCTGAAAATCGACAACCTTGGTTATGGTGAGATGCACCCGGAGACCATGATGTCTGCACGAGTAGCTCCTCCTATGATTGGACTTGGTCTACTAGAATCTATTCCGGAGTCGACAATTCTTGCTATTGCAGAAGAACAGGTGAAGTCTAGTGACGGCGTAACGGGAAAAGCGAACCGGGTTTGGGACGCACAAAAGGGTGATTACTCTTTAGGCCGGTTCGGCTGGAAAGCAGGACAGCCGAATTTGATGCAACAAAACGCAGCGGCATTTAATGGCGACGTTGGTATCACTAGCGCACTATTTAGCAACGAGAACTGCACTGTAAATCAAACAGTCTGCTCTGAATTGCCTAATGGCGGCGATATAGAGGTTAGTGAAAAGATTCTTAAATTCGTTGAATTCTATTCTCAGCATCTGGCCGTTCCAATCAGGCGAAATGTCAATGCTCCAGAGGTTAAGTTGGGTCAGAAAATGTTCCAGCAAGCGGGCTGTGAGTCCTGCCACCGCACTAACATTAAAACCGCCAAAAGAGAGGGCTTGCCAGCTCTATCAGAACAGCTGATTCATCCTTATACCGATATGCTTCTGCATGATATGGGGGAAGGGTTAGCGGATAACCGTCCAGAATACCTAGCTAGCGGTAACGAATGGCGTACACCGCCGTTGTGGGGAATTGGCTACACAGAAGAAGTCAACGGTCATACATATTTCCTACATGATGGACGTGCCAGAAATCTGATGGAAGCTGTCCTGTGGCATGGTGGTGAGTCGGAGCTTTCTAAACAGAAAGTGTTGGCGATGAGCAAAAACGAACGGGATGCGCTGATTGCATTTTTTGAATTCATTGTAGGAGGCAAAATGAGCAATAGTTTTAAGGTACAAGGTTATTTTGTCGGGTTCCTATGCATGGCAACGGTTAGTTTTATGTCTAGCAGTTTTGCGGCAGACACCAGCGGTAGTCATCTGTCGCAAGGCGTATTTAAGGTGCAAAAGAGCTCGGCAGAGAAGTTTGCTAATGCAACAGTGAGACTGGAGTACGACTTTCAATCGTTCTGCAAAAACGATCTAAGTCTGGAAGATCTCAAGCAGAGCTGGCAGAGTGCGACACACTCGTGGATGTATTTACAGGGTCAGGAAAGAGGCCCTGACGCCGCCCTTGAGAAAAGCTGGAGTATTCAGTTCTGGCCCGACAAGAAAAACACAACAGGCAGAAAAATGTCTCAGCTAGTGAGCAGAAGTGAAGATATCTCAAAAGAACTTATAGCCAAAGAAAGCGTGACAGTTCAGGGTATCGGAGCAGTTGAGTGGCTGTTGTATGATAGTGGTTCTCCAATTGTCTCCAACATAGAGAAAGCATGCGAGCTAGGTGTTTCTATTACCCAAAATTTAAGCCACAACGCATCAGTTATCGAGAATGCGTGGCAAGAAAATCCCTGGATGGAGCTCACTGAACAGCAATGGCACTCGGAATATCTGGCACTGCTTTCAAACCAGCTTGATTACAGCATGAAAAAGCTAAGTAGGCCAATGGCCAAGCTAGGCAAGCCAAAGCCATATTTTTCTGAATCATGGCGTTCACAGATTTCCATGGCAAATCTAAAGTTCAACATCGATTCACTTGAAGCCGCATATTACGCAAAAGGTCATGGGCTTGATTCGATATTAAGAGCGAAGGGGCATCCAAGTATTGCCGATCGTATTCAGAATCAATTTGCCACCATGCAAGCCACATGGCCTGAGCAAGCTAGCTTATTCAGTATGCTTAAAACCAAAGAGGATTATAGAGAAGTACTGGCGCAATACAATAAGCTGGACTACCTGAACTACCTTATTCATGAAGAGGCTGCAATAGCTCTCGGTGTTGTAGTGGGGTTCAATGCAACCGATGGTGACTGATTTAACCAGACGAAAGTTATTAAAAGCTGCATTATTGGGAACATCTGCCACTTTTGGGCTACCAGCAAATGTATTCGCATCAACAGGTGATCAAGAACCTGCTTTGATAGGGTGCAGTATTAAGAGTAACAACCGTTGTTCCGCTGTAGTCGCTACGAAAAAGGGCTTTCCTATTCGAATGATACCACTGCCAGAGCGTGGACATGGTATCGCCATAAACAAGGCAAAGGGCATTGCGGTAGCATTTGCCAGAAGGCCAGGTAGTTATTTTCAGCCATTTAACTTCCATTCTGGAGAATCACTACCCATCAAGGTGTCTGAGGGTGGGCGTCACTTTTATGGGCACGGCGCTTTTTCAAATGATGGAACTCTGCTTTATACAACAGAGGGTGACTCAAACAGCAATGGCCTGATTGGGGTTTATGATGTCGATGCTGGCTTTAAAAGAGTGAGTGAGTTTTCAGGATTTGGTGCTGGACCACATGAACTGATTGTGCTGCCAGACAACACGCTTGCTGTTGGAGTTGGCGGTGTCAGGACGAAAGGCCGGGTTCCGGTAAATCTGGATACTATGGAGCCAAGCTTAAGCTACATCAGTGAAGATGGAGAAGTGATAGAGCAGGTTAAACTAGCAGACCATAAGTTGAGTATCAGGCACCTTTCATCTGTAGGGAATGAGTTTGTGGTGTGTGGGCAGCAGCACAGGGAGAGCCTGACGACTACCCAGCGCTCATCGGTATTCATAGAAGAGGTGAACAGATCAAGCTGCTCAACGCAGAGCCTGAAGAGTGGGCTCGCTTTAATCACTATATTGCAAGTGTTGCCGTTATCGGGGATTCGCTTCTGGCCACGTCACCAAGAGGGAACTGTTATGGTATTTGGTCGGTGTCCAGGAATGAGCTTATTGAGTTGGACTTTCTGCCTGACGCTTCCGGTGTGGTAGATCTTAACGATCAATTTGTCGTTAGCTCTGGTTCTGGAAAAGTCATTGCTCGTGATGCAGAACAAATTGAACAAAATATGAACACTGGCATTCAGTGGGATAATCATTGGTCGGCAATTTAAAAATATTTCCTTATCCGTCATTACTATGAAATCCATTCTTTGCCATACTTGAGTATATGCAGTTGGCGGGGTATGCGTGTGAAAAAAGGTTGCCTGTTTTTACTAACAATAATAATTTCATTTAATGTTCTGGCTTTTGAAAAGTTCTATGAGATGGGCTGGGTTGCGCCCGATAGCCCTCTTGATGTGTCGTTACAGAATAAGCAAAAGCTAACCAGCATTTATCAAGCTCAGGGTTACCAGCTTATCTGGTATAACCCTGAGGCTGCTCAGCGTTTTGAAGAGCAACTTTCGCTTTTGCATTATTCCGAGATCAGCCCTTATTTCTCTTTCCGCTATAAAAAACTAAAAGAGTATCGCGAGAGCCATATGATGTTCGACTACGACCTACTCGCGACCGATACTCTGATAAGTTATGTTTCGTATTCTAAATCTGCGCAAGAGCAGGGTAATAACTGGTATTTCAACGGGATGGTAGAGCTGCCATTAACGGGCTTTGTGAAAAATGATCTGACGTTTCTTAGTAATGTCGTTAGCAGCAGCGCGTTAAAAACTACATATCCATGCATGCCCCTGCGAACTTTGAGTTTTATCTGCGTGCTATAAGCCAGTTAAAAAATTACCAACAGAACTCATCTCAGGGTAACTATATTCAGCATGGGATTAAGAAAAAAGGCGATAAACTTTCCGAGAAAGATAAAGTGGCTTTAATTGCTAAACTATCAGCAGTGGGTTTGCCGGTGCAGAGCATTGATGTCGGCAACAACCTTTTTGATGCTCAGCTTTCTCTGGTGGTTAAAACTTTTCAGAAACAGCATGGCTTGAAATCGGACGGCGTGATTGGTGCTGATACATTGTATTGGTTGAACCTTCCCGTGGAGGAAAGGATCAGAATTCTGGCCCTGAATTCTGAACGAACAAGAATGATGCCTAATGAGAGGGATTCATTGATTGTAGTGAATGTCCCTAATTTCCGAATGTCATACTGGCATGATGGCAAGCCAGTTTTCCGTTCGAAAGTGATTGTCGGTAAGAGATCCAGAAAAACACCTCTGCTTGATGTTCGGCTTGATTCTATGATCATTAATCCAACCTGGAATGTACCAAAGAAACTGGTATACAAAGATATCTTGCCAAAAGTGAAGCGTGACGTTAGTTACCTGGAAAAAATCATTTCAAAGTATTAAAAAATGGGTATTTCGGCGAAGAGGTAGACCCGGGCTCCATTAACTGGGATGAAGTTTCTGTTCACAAGTATTTCCCGTACCAACTTCGACAGGACTCTGGTTCTCGGAATGCATTAGGGCGCTACAAGTTTAATACACCTAACAAGAAGGCGATTTATCTGCATGATACACCTACCAAATATCTTTTTGATAGAGAGAGTAGGGCATTTAGCTCCGGTTGTATCCGGGTTCAACACGCGGATATGTTTGCCGATGTACTGCTTAAAACGCAGGGAATAGATTCAAATCCGGCTGAATACGTCCAATCTGACGAGAAGAGATTGATTCCTATGAAAAAACCTATTCCGGTTAAAATTGTGTATCAAACAGCATGGTATCAGTCGGGGTATATCAACTATCGTAAGGATATTTATAACTACGATTCGGGTGTTAAGGCGCTGGCCAAAACTAAATGATAGAACTATTGACTGACTAGAACTTGTACGGTAGATTTTTTCTCAAATCATTTATCATACAAGTTTTCGAGGTTGCTCCTTAATGCTAAGCAGAAGACACTTCTTAAAGCTAACAACAGGAAGTGTTGCTTTGGCTTCTTTATCACCACTCGTATCCGTCGCATCTCCCTATAAGAGCTCAGAACCCAAAGAGATCTCTTTAAGTAACTTACATACTGGCGAAAAGTTAACCACAGTTTATTTTGACGGTAAACAGTTTGTGGAGGAGGCTCTGAATGACATAGACCATATATTCAGGGATTTTCGCAAGAATGAAGTGATGCCTATTGACCGACGCTTGCTGGTAAAGCTTGATGCAATCCAGAACAAGTTGGGTATTAATAAGGAAATTCAGTTGGTGTCCGGGTATCGTTCGCCTGCAACAAACACCATGCTACGCGAAAAATCGACACAGGTAGCAAGCAAAAGCACTCATACTCAGGGCAAAGCACTGGACTTCTATTTTGAAGGTGTGGATTTAAAACACATCCAGAAGGCGGCGTTGAGCTTAAGTGCGGGTGGTGTTGGACGCTACAAGCACTTTGTTCATATTGATACTGGTAGAGTAAGAAGCTGGTAACCAGTTTTGCGTCGTAACTTGTATTGTTCTCCGAGCAATGTCATAGTTTTGCTCAAATTAAAATTATCGAGTTATTGAAATGAGTCTTAAATACCAAATCGTCCCGGTGACCTCTTTTTCTCAGAACTGTTCTATTGTCTGGTGCGATGAAACCATGAAGGGGGTCGTTATTGATCCAGGCGGTGATGTCAAACAGCTTGCAATGCTTATTAAAGAGCTGGGAGTCGAAGTGGAAAGCCTGCTACTTACGCACGGTCACCTCGATCACGTGGGTGGAACAGAGCCTCTGGCTGATGAGTTAAGTGTTAAGATTTTGGGGCCGCATAAAGACGACAATTTCTGGCTACAAGGCCTTGAAGGGCAGAGTCAAATGTTTGGCTTTCCTCTGACTCGTGCATTCGAACCCTTCCGTTGGCTAGATGAAGGCGACGAAATCACATTTGGTCATCAGACTTTAAAAGTGATTCACACTCCAGGACATACTCCGGGACATGTCGTTTTCTATAGCGAAGAAGCGAAAACTGCATTTGTAGGTGATGTACTATTTAATGGCGGCATTGGCCGAACAGACTTTCCTAAAGGTGACTTCAATACTCTTATCGCTTCAATCAAGCAAAAACTATGGCCACTAGGTAATGACGTCGAGTTTATCCCAGGACATGGCCCTACCTCTACATTTGGCCGTGAGCGTGTAAGCAATCCGTTTGTAGCCGATGAAATGCCTCTTTACTAATGAGCAACCTTGACTACCGAACGATCTCTTGATGATATGGCCCATCCAGGTGTGATGGGTTTTTGTTTGCGTATATATTGCTCAACTGGCCGCAATTTTTGTGATTTGACGGTTATTAACTGTTCAATCACTACTAATAACCCTATTTTTTTGGTATAAAACCGCCTTTCGATTTTTTACCACTGCCTTTTGCAGTGAACAAAGGAACATTTTGATGAGACTGGCTCATAAACGTAAAGTGCAGATGAAACTGCAAAAACGTATTAAAGCGGTTGTAGGTAACAAGCTTGCAGCACCTGTAGTAACAGCAAAAGAGACAAACAAAGTAGAAGAAGTTGCTGTGAAAACTCCTGAAGCAGCTGTAAAAGCGGTAAAAACTGTCGATATCGCACTAACGCCAAAACAGCAGCAAGTATTGGATATCGTGGTTAACAACCCAGAAGGTATCAACCCTAAAGGTATCGGTCTTGAAGCCGGTCAGGAAGATGCAAAAGCAGCATCCTGGGCAACTGGCGCACTTAAGAAATTATTAGAAGAAAATCTTGTAGAAAAACAGCAACTAGCTGGCAACAAGGTTATCTACAAAGCGCTGTAATTAAAACCGCGTAGAGAAAAATCATAAAGCGTACATATCATTTAAGTTGGTATGTACGCTTTTTATTTATTGGCTAGTTAGGCTGTGGCTACTTCTTTCTCTTTCGGACGTTTTGGTGTTCGATCCTGACTTAAAAGAACACCAAAAAAGATAATCCCAATAGCTATCCACTGTGTTGAAACTAACCGCTCACCAAGCAATAGCATAGAGAAAACTAAAGTAAATGCGGGGATCAAATTAATATAACCCGCAGAAGTAGACGCTTTAATATTGGAAAGAGAATAGTTGTACAGCCCATATCCTCCCAAAGAGACGACTAAGCCTAAATAAATAATACTGCCAATAGCGTTGATGGAAATCTCGGCTGGCCAACCTGAAGCCAGTGCCAGCGGCAAAAGAAAAACGTACCGACAAAGCTTTGGAGCGCGGTTAAGACAAAAGCCGAATAACGTTGGATCAGATGTTTGATTAGTAGTGTGTAACCTACGGCCATCACCATAGCTCCAAACTCCAGCAAATTACCCAACACCGGATTAGGTGCCTGCTCGCTTTCTGTGCCACTAAGTGTCATCCATACCACGCCTATCACGGCAATAAACAGTCCCGCCCATTGACGTAGTGTATTACGTTCCTGTAAAAGGAAATAAGCGGCAACCGCCACCATTAAAGGTAGCATTGACGTAATCATTCCGGCCTGACCAGCACTGGTGAAACGTATCGCCTGAGCTTCGAAAACAAAATACAAACAGGGCTCGAACAATGTCATACCTATCAGGAGCTTCCAGTCACCCGTCTGATAGTTTATACCGTGACGAATCCATGGCCACATCGCGAGAAAAGCCAATGAACCAACGCCCATTCGCAAAAACCACGACCATTGGAGCAACTTCACCAATGGCTACTTTTAAAGCAATAAAGGAAGTCGCCCAGATAACAACGGCAGTTAGTACCGCTAGGTGGGCTTTTAATAACGCGCGATTCATCTAAGAACTTCTAACCTCTCTTTTCATAAGGAATATCCTGATTTCCTATACAGAGCAGTGTAATCCCGAAATAGATATGAAGGTAGTGTAATTTACTCATTCAGCTGATGAATTGTATACATGAAGCAAAACTCAACTTCTTATCTTTAGGTTGTTGTGGTTTACTGCTGTATTCGAAGATATACGCATAAAGGATTAAAGGAGCAAGATATGGATATTTCTCTGAGAAAAGCAACGCAGTCTGATGTTGAATTTCTTCCAGAGTCTTAGGCTGACGACAATGATCAGTTACTTAAAAGACGCAGGTTGGCCTACAGATCCTAACGCAATTCATGAGCGGGTAATGCTCGATTTTAACTACGCCCATATTGTTGAGGTAGGAGGTGTTTCTGCCGGCTTGTTTAAGTTTAAATATCTCGAAGAGCTAAACCAGTGGTATGTAGTACAGATTCAAATCCATTCAGATTTCCAAGGCAGAAAGATAGGAAGTCGTTTGTTACTCGAGCTAATAGCGAAAGCGAAGGAGAACGGAGCGAGCGTTGCTCTAGGGGTATTAAAAACAAATCCAGCGCAGAATTTATACTACCGACTAGGTTTTGAGAAGGTTGGAGAGACTGATGCTGAATATAACCTTGAGTACCATAACTGCAACTCCGTCATAGAGAATGGGTAGCAATATAACAACCCATTCTCTATTTCCTAATTCGATATTCGCTTATTTTGGCATCGACTCGAATTCCATTATGAATGCGTAGGTGCGACCCGGAAGACGGTCATAACCGTAGGTGCCAACTGCATCCATATAGTCGCCCCAGGTTGGGACGGGCAAGTTCATTTCGCCAAAGCCCATAATACGTTGACCGCTTCCCGAGTCGTTTGGCTGGTCATTCGGACGTGGATCTTTATCGACTACACCATCATCAAGGTTAACTGCCCAGTTGCTGTAGACCCACTTCTCGCCACTTAGCCAACTCCAACCACCTGCTGGCTCTTCTGAACCTTCTGGTTGGTAACCACCCAGGAATGGCCCGATGGTGATTTCATAGTGGTTACGTTGGCTTTTCCCCTCGACGTAGGCCGGGAATTTCCAGAAGTACTTCATGTTGTTCACCATCTCAAAAATGAAGCTGTTCTCTTCTTCAGAGGTGATGGAAGCCAGGTAGCCACCAGCGTTGTCGGCCAGATATGCTGCCTGGAACCAGTTCAGGTTACCATCTGGCATATATACCACCTGATAATAGTGAGTGTTACCATCTGGAAACGTAAAGGTTTTAACTTCCTGTTTCTCAAGTTTTAAATCTTTTGGTAACTCATTCCAGCCAAAGAAGGCGTATTTGGTGTCGAACTTAAATTCAACGCCATTGATGGTCACTTTATCCATCGTCTTTATGCTTGGGTCTATGCTAGGTTTAGGCCCCATTCCCGGACCACGCATGCTCTCTTTGGTTGGCGCTTCTGCCAGAACAATCACACCGTCGCCGTTTTTGTCGAACATGTTGAAGTCTTGATCCGGACCTTTAAACTCGTCTCGGGTGACCTTGCCGTCGCCGTTAGCATCTTCAATGTCCATAAAGGCCTGGGTGATATTCTCGGCATTCATCCACGGTGCTGCTGCCAGAGTAATACCTATTTGGGACATCAGAATTGGCAACGCAATTGCGCTAGAAAGTATTTGTTTCTTGTCCATATTGTTTCTCATCTCTGCAAGGATTTGTTTCGTACATGAAATATTTACAGGCTTACTAATACAGCCTGTATCAAATTGATGAGAAGAATATCAGGTGGTATGTAGCGATTGGTTTAGAACTGGTGTAGAGGATTCAATTATGTCTGCTTGAATCACAGTGTGTTAATAAGTTGGTGGTGAATTTGTAGTGCAAGTAACTACGTAGAAATCAGATGTAAATTGTATGGTTAAATTCATAAATGGTTTTAAAACAATGTGTTAAGTATAAACATTGTAAATAACCTACGTATTAATACTTAATACTAAAGTCGTGCGTAATGTGAGATTAGAATTAGTACTCAGTGTTCATGCCGATACTTTTCTCGACTCAAATCGTCCATTGTTATAACGCCTCGTAAGGAACCCTATAACAAAGGACGTAAAATAATGAGCCTAATTTCGAAAACAGTGAAACGAGTACTATCCGGAACGGCGGTAGCGGCATTAGCGTGTTCAGCGTTAGTCGCTACATCAGTTTCGGCGGCAGATAAAGTATATCGCCTGAAGTTAGCCGAAACCTGGGGACCAAACTTTCCAGTTTTTGGTGATGCTACAAAGAACATGGCAGCAATGGCTGAAAAAATGTCTAACGGACGCCTTCAGATCCGTATTGACTCAGCGAATAAACACAAAGCGCCGTTAGGTGTATTTGATATGGTGAAATCTGGTCAGTACGATATGGGCCATTCAGGTTCTTATTACTGGAAGGGTAAGGTGCCTAACACGCTTTATTTCACCTCTATGCCTTTTGGCATGACACCGTCAGAGCAGTATGCCTGGTTCTATCACGGTGGAGGAATGGAATTGATGGAGAAGGTGTATTCTCCTCATAACTTGCTTTCTTTCCCTGGTGGTAACACGGATATCCAGATGGGTGGTTGGTTTCAAAAAGAGATCAATACAGTTGATGATCTGAAGGGCCTGAAGATGCGTATACCAGGATTCGCTGGTGAAGTATTGGCTGAGCTTGGCGCAAAACCTACCAATATTGCACCGGGAGAGCTATATACTGCACTGGAGCGTGGTACGATTGACGCGTTAGAGTGGGTTGGCCCTTCTCTTGATTTGCGCATGGGCTTCCACAAGATTGCACCATATTACTACACTGGCTGGCATGAGCCGGGATCAGAGCTTCAATTCCTGGTAAACAAGCGCACCTGGAATCGCCTACCAGAAGACTTGCAAGAAATTCTACGCATAGCGATGAGAACAGCTGCTTATGATATGTACACTCAAGCAACGCATGAAAGTGGTAAGAACTGGGTATCTATCAAAACTGAATATCCAAATGTTGAGGTGAAAGACTTCCCACCAGCAGTAATGAAGGCGATGAAAGATGCCAATGCAAAACTGTTGGCAGAGCACGCTGCAAAGGATCCTTTGACCAAAGAAATTCAGGAATCTCAATCGAATTATCTTAAGCAGGTACGCTCCTGGACGGACATTTCACACCGTGCTTATCTGAACAGTCAGGTGGCGGAATAACTATTCACTAAATTACAAATAATAAGGCTGGACTTATATAGTCCAGCCAATTAAATTTAGAGTTCTTATTCGATATCGTTATCGAAACTTTTCAAATAATTATCTTACTTTTAGTTCCATGGAGTTCGGAATGAGAAGCCTTATCTACTTAGAACGAGGGCTGAATAAATTTGGCGATGTACTTGGGTGGTTATCCAGTATGTTGTTTATTCTGCTACTTGCCAACGTTGTTTACGATGTTGTTATGCGTTACGCCTTTAATGATGTATCTATCGCCTTTCAGGAAATGGAATGGCACCTTTTTTCAGCGGTATTTTTGTTAGGCGTTCCTTATGCGATTCGCTCTGCAGGGCATGTCCGTGTTGATATTTTTTACGAGCGCCTTTCAGTTAAAGCGCGTTCCGTCATTGATATTCTAGGCACTCTCTTTTTCCTGTTCCCATTTTGTTTACTGGTAGCCTGGTTTGGTATTGATTTCGCAAAAGAGAGCTTCGAGCTTGGTGAAACCTCTGGTGACCCAGGCGGCTTACCTTATCGATGGATCATCAAAGCGATGATTCCAGTCTCGTTTACTTTTATGGCAATTAGTGGATTGGGTATGTTGCTTCATTCAATAAACAACATCGTTAACCCAAGACACTCTATGCACGGTATCGATAATCATCCGGGGAACGAGCTATGATCGGAATTGTAATGTTTTTTGTAGCCCTGTTCGCCTTGTTACTTGGCTTTCCGGTGGCATTTACTTTTGGTGGCATAGCATTGCTGTTTGGCGTCTGGGCGGAAGGTCCGGAAATGTTCGCCTTTATGCCGTACCGAATTCAATCCATCATGGAAAATACCGTACTGATGGCTGTACCACTGTTTGTTTTCATGGGGCTTGTACTTCAGAAAACCAAATTGGCAGAGCAGTTGCTTGAGTCGATGGGGCGCTTATTTGGTACGGTTCGTGGTGGTATTGCGATTTCAACCGTATTAGTTGGTGCCTTGTTAGCTGCGTCTACCGGTGTGGTTGGCGCGTCAGTGGTTGCGATGGGTCTTATCTCGCTTCCTGTGATGCTCAAGTATAACTACAACAAAGGATTAGCCTGCGGAACAATCTGTGCTTCAGGTACGTTAGGGCAAATCATTCCACCTTCTATTGTTCTGATTCTTCTTGGTGATGTACTTGGTGTACCGGTCGGGGATCTTTTCCAGGCGGCGGTGTGGCCTGGTGTCGTTCTTGTGGGCGCGTATGTCCTGTATATTCTTATATACGCCAAACTTAACCCGGAAGCGGCTCAACCCATCGAACGTGATGAATCCATCTCCAGAAGTGAGGAAGTGATTACAGCGCTTAAAGCTGTAATTCCTCCGCTTGCACTGATCATCGTGGTACTTGGTTCTATTTTTGCGGGTGTAGCAACGCCAACGGAATCAGCGGCGCTAGGTGGTGCTGGTGCAATTGTACTTTCATTCCTATATCGCTCTTTCAGTTTCCATATGGTTTATGACGCAGCGAAAGAGACGGTAAAAGTGACCGCAATGGTATTTGCCATTTTGCTAGGTGCAACCGCATTCTCGATGGCGTTTACCTATACTGGTGGTGATCTGCTTGTTGAAGAGTGGATGTTAGAGATCCCTGGAGAAAAATGGGGCTTCCTGATCGTTGTGATGTTGGTGATATTGATTCTAGGGTTCTTCATCGACTTCGTTGAAATCTGTTTTATCATCGTGCCGATTATCGCGCCGGTTGCTGAACTAATGGGAATCGACATGGTTTGGTTTGCGATTCTGATAGCGATGAACCTTCAGACCTCCTTCCTGACTCCGCCATTTGGATTTAGTTTGTTCTACCTGAAAGGGGTAGCACCGAAAGGTGTCACGACAGGGGATATATATAGAGGTGTGATGCCGTTTATTGCTATCCAGGTAGCGGTTCTGGCAACACTTTTGGTCTTCCCGGGATTTTTCGGAATGTGATCGAAGTCTTGAATGGTTACAGTTTGATTTCAATAAAGATATCAACTTGTTAATATTAGGGCGTCGTTAAGGCGCCCTTTTTTGTGTTGGTAGCTTATGCCTCTTAAATTAAAGCTTATTCTTCTTACTCTTATTCCACTGATTATGGTTAGCGCCAGTATCGGCTGGATATCTATTTATCAGGCGCAACAGCTTGGTTCTAATGAAATAAAAGTGTTCCGCGAAAACCTGATTAAATCCAGAGAAGCCGCTTTGCAAGATAGTGTCAGGATCGCTATGAGTGCTATTAAACCGGTTTATCAGAACGCAGGTGAAAACGATGCAGAGGCACAAAAGCAGGTAAAACGTATTCTCCACGAGCTGAGGTACGGAGAAGATGGTTATTTTTTTGTTTATGACCAAACGGGCACTAACCTTGTTCACCCAATACTGCCAGATTTGGCTGGACAGAACCTTATCGATCTTCAGGATGAAGAAGGAGATTTCCTGATAGAGGCTTTGTTATATAAGGCGCAAAAAGGAGGGGGCTTTCATGAATATCTTTGGCAGAAGCCATCAACCGACGAAACAGTATTAAAACTGAGCTATGTCGAATGGCTGGATAAATGGGACTGGATGATCGGAACCGGTATCTACATCGAGGATATCCGGGAAGAAGTATCACAAATTCAAAGTCTGGTTAACGTCAATATAGAGACAACCTTCTTTTCCGTTGTGACCATTCTCGCCGTTACCGTTGCTGTCATTATTGTTTTGACCTTGGCTGTTAATCTCCATGAGCACCGCATTGCGGATAACAACTTAAAAGAGCTGGCGCATAAAACCGTGATGTTTCAGGAGGACGAGAAGAAACACCTTGCACGTGAACTGCACGATGGAATTAACCAGCTATTGGTATCGAGTAAGTGTCACCTTGAACTGTTGGCAAGGAAGTTAAAAGACAGAAATTGCTCAGACGAACTTTACGAACATATTGAGAAATCGGAGCAATCCATGATCACTGCGATAAATGAAGTCCGGCATATTTCTCATAACCTAAGACCGAGTGCGTTGGATGATATTGGCCTTGAAGCGGCATTAACGACGTTGATCAATGATTTCAGGCTACATGCCAATTTTGAGATCGATGCCATTTTAGATACTGAACCTGGAAAACTGAAATCAGAAGCAGCAACGACTCTGTACAGAGTTACGCAAGAATCTCTGACTAATATAGAGAAACACGCTAATGCCAGCAAAGTCACAGTGGTACTAAAGCGAGATGGGCAACATGCTCCAGCTTATGATTCAGGATGATGGCGTCGGCTTTAACGACACCGATATAGCGAATAAAAAGGGCATTGGCCTGAGAAATATGCGTGAACGAGTTGAGTTTATTGGCGGTGACTTTGAGCTGACTAGTGAACAACATTATGGTACCGAAATAGCGGTACTGCTAAACCTGGATGGACAGATGTTATGGAAAAACCGATAAGCGTTGTCATTGTTGATGACCATCAAGTGGTATTGGAAGGGTTTATTGCTCGCTTGCAGCTCGAACCGGAGATTGAGGTCGTAGCGACTGCATCGAATGGATTGAAGCCATCGATGTTATCAAGCAACACCAACCTGATGTCGTTTTGATGGATATCAGTATGCCCATTATGAATGGTATCGACGCAACAAAATTGCTTAAAGAAGAGTTACCTGATGTAAAGGTGTTGATGTTAACCATGCATGACAATCGCGAGTACATTATGCAGGTGATGCAGGCTGGAGCGGTTGGTTACATGCTGAAAGAAATTACCGCCGAGAAGATGGTTCAAGCAATCAAAACAGTTAACCATGGCTCTACCTACTTCTGTGAAACGACTACGCAAACCTTGTTCACTGAACAAGTCGTTCCTGTAGCCCAGAAACGTAACCCACTAAGTCGTCGGGAAGAAGCGATATTGAAGTTAGTTGCACAGGGTAGCAGCAGTAAAAAAATCGCTAATATTCTGGATATCAGCTATCGGACTGTAGAAACCCATCGACAGAATATAAAACACAAACTTGACCTTCATTCCACTGCGGAATTAGCAAGGTACGCGATTGAACAGGGCATGATGGAGTGATAATACGGCTTAAAAGTGTTAACATGGTCACTGTTCTGTAAATTTAAATCCAGCAAAGAGAACGAAAGTTCTCTTTTTTGTATCGCTGGAACCAACACAAGGTGTGTATTTTGACTAAAGGGATCGATAAGTACAGTATCGATAGTACCGACTACACGGTTGGACAAGATAATGTGCAAAAGTGGGGCTTCGATGTCCACAACCCAGTATTTGGCTTAAGTGCCGGTATCATGGTTCTTCTTATTGCGGTGTTAGTCGTTATGGACGCAAACACGGCCAAATCAGCGTTAGACAGTATTAAATGGAGCATCATCAATCAGTTTGATGATCTGTTTATGTGGTCTGGCAACCTCTTCTTATTCTTCTGTATTGCGCTAGTTGTGTCACCTTTCGGCAAAATCCGCATTGGTGGGGCAGAGGCAAAGCCTGATTTCTCTAACCTTTCCTGGATGGCGATGCTATTTGCTGCCGGTATGGGTATCGGCCTTCTGTTTTGGGGGTTGCGGAACCAATGGCATACTTTACCGGATGGTATGAAACACCACTGGGAGTAGAAGCTTATTCAGAAGAAGCGATCAAAGTAGCATTGGGCGCAACGCTATACCACTGGGGTTTTAATGCATGGGCAATGTATGCCGTTGTCGCGCTATCATTAGCGTTTTTTGCTTATAACAAGGGCCTACCGCTTTCTATCCGTTCAATTTTCTATCCAATTCTTGGTGATAGGGCATGGGGGTGGTTTGGACATGTGATCGATATTCTGGCTGTGCTGGCTACAATTTTTGGCTTAGCGCCTTCACTCGGGTTAGGTGCACAGCAAATCACATCGGGCATTAATTATGTGTTCGGTACCGATGGCGGCCTGATGACACAAATGATCATCATCGTTTTTGTAACCGCTTTAGCTACATTCTCCGTGTATCGGGGGCTTGAGGGTGGCGTTAAGCTTATCAGTAACATCAACATCATCGTTGCTGCTGCACTACTCTTGTTTGTTATCTTTGTAACTATCGATACCAGCCCTCAGTATATGATGCTTACCGCGATGGGCTATATCGAAAACTTTATTCCGCTTAGCAATCCATACGGTCGTGAAGATGAGCTTTGGATGCATGGATGGACGGTATTCTACTGGGCATGGTGGATTTCATGGTCACCATTTGTGGGAATGTTTATCGCACGCGTTTCTAAAGGGCGTACTATCCGGGAGTTTATTATCGCGGTAATCATTGTTCCTACATTGGTAACGCTAGTATGGATGGGTACATTTGGTGGTGTCGCAATCGATCAGGTGTTCAACAAGATTGGTGAGTTAGGAGCACATGGTTTGAGTGATGTAAGCCTGGCGCTGTTCCATCTGTATGATTCGCTTCCGATGAGTACCGTGATTTCTATTTTGTCGATGGTACTTATTATGGTGTTCTTCGTTACGTCTTCCGATTCTGGTTCACTTGTCATCGACAGCATTACCGCTGGTGGTAAAGTGGATAATCCGGTCCCGCAACGTGTGTTCTGGGCGGTAATCGAAGGTGCTATCGCAGCGGTTCTTCTATATATCGGTGGTGCCGAAGCCCTGCAGGCACTTCAGGCAGGTGTTATAGCAACCGCATTGCCGTTTACTGTGGTGCTTATACTCATGTGTATAAGCTTGACGATGGGGCTTAGTACTGAACCAAGAAGCGAATATCGATAACGACAACGTTTCGCACAGATAAGTCAAAAAAGCAGCTTAGTTCTTTAAGCTGCTTTTTACTTTCACTCGGTCACATTTGCGTTTTAACCTCTAGAAACTCGGTAAACGCAGCCCAGGATTTTTTATCCGCATCTTCTCTATATCTTGGTGAACCAAACACGGTAAATGCGTGTGGAGCACCGCTGTATGTGATCATTTCATGAGGCACTTTGTTTTCTTCCAACTCTACAGCAAGTTGTGCGAAGTCAGCCATCGATATCGCGGTATCTGCTGTGCCATGAAGAATAAGTACTGGTGCTTTGGTATTTGCATGACTTTGCCCTTCAGGAGTCTTAAGACCACCATGAAATGATACAAAGCCTTGAGCATCCATACCTGCACGAGCAGACTCAAGTACTGCCGCTCCGCCAAAACAGTATCCCATCACTACGGTGTTATCTAAATCACCACCAAGTTTCCCTGCTTGTGCTAATCCACCATTCATTAACGCCTGAAGCTTCTGTCGATCTTTATACAGCTCGCCAGTATGCTGACGCTTATCTTCATTCTTGGTTGGTCTTATACCTTTACCAAAAAGGTCTACTGCAAACACGTTATAACCCAAGTCATTGAGCATCTTGGCGCGCTTTTCTTCGTATTCAGTTAACCCATCCCAATCATGAACAAGGAGGACTAACGGAGCATTATCCTTTGCTTTTGACCAGTACCCCTCGTAAGCTTCTCCGTTGACTTGATAAGTGATGTTTTCGCCGGCAATAGAGGTAGCACTAGTGAACATCGTTGCTAGTGCTAATCCCATGAGCTTCTTTTTCATAATTCTTCCTTAAATATCCAATTTTGAACGACTGCTCTAAAATAGTAATACATTTATACGGAAAGTAATGAAATTAGATCATGAAATTTTTCTATCAGCTTAATCGATAAAAGAGTTCACCTAACCCCACAGTTCTTTGATTGGTATATCTGGCGAGTAGTGGTGTGCAACTTGTGCCTGAAGCAGTTCTGCGGTAGCGATTGCATCGGTTAACGCGTGGTGAGGAGGGTAGGCTGGCAAACCATAACGTTTTCTGCTACTACCAAGACGAACAGATTCGGGCTTTTTGCCTTTTAATTGATTGATGATGCCTTTTACCTGTTTGTGCTGAATGGCGGTTTCAATCTCTAGTGTATCGACCAAAGGAAATAAAATGCCTTCGCCGATACGGTCTTTAAGAGCCTTATCCAGAAAATATCGTTCAATTTTCTTGTAATGAACAACAACTATCTTTCCTGCTAGTGCTTCAAGCACTTCTTCCAGTACTCGCGTAAGGTCAGGTGCGTCTACAATATCGCTGTGTGTAATACCGTGTATCACGACAGAGTTTTCTTCCAGAGGTCGGTTTGGATTAACGATCCAGTGTTTCTTTTGTCGAAGAAAGATTCTGCTAAGAGTAAAGGGGACAAGTCCAATACTCACGATATCTTCTTTTTGCGGATCAAGGCCTGTAGTTTCGAAATCCAAAGCAACAAACTCCACTTCGGAAAGTGGTGTTTCAGGTGATATTACACCTTGCTGATAAAAACGGATTAGGCGATCGTCACTGGCTTGCTCTAACGCTTTGCTGAAATAGTTCGGCCAGCTGATAGCCGATTTTTTGTTGAATAGCTTTATCATGATTAACTAAACTTATTGCTTGCCTGATAACGGAATTTCAGAAAGTTCTGCGCGTTACTTAGTATCTGAAAGGCATCTTTTAGGTTGCGTCTTTCAAAATCAGAGATATTGTCCGGTTCTATATTGTTGTCTGGCTCTATACCGTTTTCTACATCTATTCCCTGATGACGGATTCGTACCATGGAGATAAATTCCATCGCGTCTCGCAAATCCTGAGCGCGACCTTTTGGAAGAATGCCAGCTTCTTCAATATCATCCAGACGTTCGAATGAATTTTGGGAGCGTGAGCCAACAGCTAACGCGTGCACTCGAATTAGATCTGCTAGTGGTGCGGTTCCGCGCCTTTTCAGGTTGATGGAGTTCTTATGCTGACCATCCTTCTCCATTACAAAGCTCTTAAAGAATCCAAGCGGTGGCGTTCTATTTAGTGCATTACGTGCCAGGCACGCAAGGAAGCGGTTATTTTTTCGGGCACGGCGAACGATAAAACTATTAAGTTGCTCGGCCCATTTTAAACGGCCATAAACACCGTCCAGGTCGAAAAAGATCGAGCTATTCAGCAAAGCTTTTGGATTAGGGTCATCAATCCAGTCAGAGAAACAGGCTTCCCACTCTCTACGTGTCATACGCCAGATCGGGTTTGTCGCCATAATGTCGCCTGTACAATAGTTGTACCCGCATTCATTTAATCCATCGCAGACAAACTTAGACAATTTTGCAAAGTATTGATCGTGTTTCTCTTTATCAAAGCTGTCGTCAAGAATAATGGCGTTATCTTGATCGGTAACCAATAGCTGTTCGTCACGAGCCATAGAGCCAAGCGCCAGGAAACAATATGGGACAGGTGGCGCTCCAAGCTCTTCCTCTGCCAACTCAATAATTCGTTGTTTAAAACTTCTTCCAATTACCGACATAGCACTACCGACCATATGCGAGTTAGCATCTTCGTTGATAAGCCGAACAAAGCTATTCTGAACTTGTTCTGACACGGCTTTTAACTCTTCGATAGAGGTCTGCAGGAATATCGTATTCACAAGCAATAACGAGTTTTGCGATTCATATCGTACGATATCAGCAGATTCAAGTACCCCGATAGGGACCTTGTTTTTCATGATTGGTAGGTGATGTACGTTATAGCGCAACATGGTTAGCATTGCCTCGTATACGTAGGCGTTGTGATCTAAAGGAATAACTTCAACAGTCATCACTTCGGAAACATGTTCTTGTGGATCCAGACCTTCTGCAAGGACTCGAGTGCAGAGATCGCGGTCGGTAACAATGCCCACTAACTGACTGTCGTCGTCTTCTGGCTCGATCTCTGGATCGTAAATAAGAAGAGAGGATACTGCCTCTTCAGCCATCATTTTTGCGGCGTTTTGGATAGACTCGTTTTTTGGGATATGGCATGGCGGCCTGGTGATCAGGGTGGTTACTTTAGACGTAGTGAGGTCATTGGCATCGTTATTCATGGATACCGCTTGTCTTAGTCGAGCGGTGTTTTCTACCTCTACAAAATCCGCAAAATTATCGAAGTTGTCGTATAAATCATGAAAGATGGTTTCTGGAATACAGTAGAGTAGGGTGTCTTCGGTTGCTTTTGCAGGGAAGCGGACTTTGTTATTGGTCATCAAACCCATTTGCCCGAATATGTCACCTTCATCAAGCCGGTTATATAACTCACCACTTCGTCGATAAATTTCTACAACGCCACTTCTGACCATATAAAGGTCGTGGATGTGATCGCCAAAATGGATGATTGGCGTGTCTGCCCGATAGTAGGATATTTCTATGTTTCGAGTGATCTCTTCCAAGGTTTCTTCAGGAAGATCTGTAAAAGGTGCAAATTGCGTTATGAAAGTTTGAATCTCGGTGAGTTCCGCGTCCATAGTTCTTACCGTATGTTAAAGCGTAGGGGTAATGGTACATGATCTGTAGAGATTTACCTAAGTAACTGAATTTTTTGTTAGGAAGCTAAATGTAAAAAGCCAGCTCACAGGAGCTGGCTTGACAGTCTTAGGTTTCTCGAACGCTTACAGAACCGCTGCAATACCTTTACATAGAGGGCCCATGTTCGCTTTGGTCATACCTGCAACACTGATACGGCCAGAACCAACGATATAGATACCAAACTCGCTCTTAAGTTTCTCTACCTGATCTTTTGTCAGGCCAGAGAATGAGAACATGCCATTCTGGCGCTCGATAAAGCTAAAGTCAGCTTCAACACCCTCTGCTTTCAGTGTTGATACGAACAATTCGCGCATCTCTTTGATACGAACACGCATCTCAGCTACTTCTGCTTCCCACTCTGCACGCAGTTCTGGGTTGTTCAGAATGTGCGTAACAACCGCACTACCGTGTGCTGGTGGGTTAGAGTAGATAGATCGGATGATTGCTTTTACCTGAGAGAATGCAGTTATAGCTGTATCCTGGTCTTCTGCGACCAGAGTGAACGCACCTACACGCTCGTTGTACAGGCCAAAGTTTTTAGAGAACGAGCTAGCGATCAACATCTCTTTGTTGTATTCAGCAAAGATGCGTAGGCCTTTTGCGTCTTCTTCAACACCTGTTGCAAAACCCTGGTAGGCGAAATCGAACAGAGGAAGCAGTGATTTCTCAGCACACAGCTTAGCCAGGATTTCCCACTCTTCTGGAGTAGGGTCGATACCTGTTGGGTTGTGGCAGCATCCATGAAGAAGAATTACGTCACCTGGCTGCGCATTTTGCAGGTCAGCAACCATTGCATCGAAATCTTTTTCTTTAGTCTCTGCGTTGTAGTAGGTGTACTGTAGCGTCTCTAGACCAGCAGCAGTGAAAACACCATTGTGGTTAGCCCAGGTAGGGTTACTCATCCAAAGTCTTGGAGCGCCCAGCTGGCGTTTAATAAATTCGCCTGCTACACGAAGTGCACCAGTACCGCCAGGAGCTTGTGCAGTTTTAGCACGCTTTGATGCTACGATTTCTGCATCTTCGCCAAACAGTAGTTTCTGTACAGCAAGACCGTATTCTGCTGTACCTTCGATGGTCAGGTAAGATTTGGTTTTTTCTGTTTCTAAAAGTGCTGCTTCTGCTTTTTTAACAGTAGCCAGAACAGGAGTAGTTCCTTGCTCATCTTTATAGATGCCAGCGCCAAGGTTGATTTTTTCAGCGCGAGGGTCTTTTTTAAATGCCTCAGTAAGGCCCATGATAGGATCTGCCGGAGCAGCAGCGACTTTTTCAAACATAATACATTCATCCATGTGTTAGTAACGGTAACTTTGGTATTTATACCTGCATGAGCAGTTTGTGACAACCGTTAAAAAAGACAAAAGTTGAAATTATTTTGTTTTGGAAGGCAATCATGACTTAAGTCAGTTATTTACTAACTTAAGTCACCGTGGAAATGGGTAAAAATAATTAAGAACTTTAAATTCACGCTGTTGATGGGTCTTATAATAAAGGCTCTGTTTTATCCTTATGCTTATCAGCTATCGCTATAAAGCTTGATTCGACAGATAGAAACGCCTGAACAACTGCCGGGTCAAAATGGGTGCCTGAACCTTCTAAGATGATCTCTTTTGCCTTTTCGTGGCTAAATGCAGGTTTATATACCCTTTTCGAGATTAACGCATCGTAAACATCAGCTAAAGCCATTAAACGACCGGATAATGGGATGTCATCACCTGAAAGTTTGTTTGGATAGCCTGAACCGTCCCACTTTTCATGGTGGGTTAAAGCTATCTCTCTGGCTAATCTTAAAAACGAGCTACTTCCCAGTTGTTTTTCCGCTACAGATAGCGCTTCAGCACCGATGTTTGGATGCTGTTTCATAGTATCGAACTCTTCGTCGGTTAGTTTTCCAGGCTTAAGGAGAACGCTGTCGGGAATACCTACTTTACCAACATCATGCAGGGGGGCCGATTTGTACAACAGATCAATATAGTTTTCCGTAAGCAGATCCTGATGTTTTTCGTTGGTAGAGAGGTTTTCTGCAAGTGCTTTTACATACTCCTGAGTTCTAAGAATATGCGCGCCAGTTTCGTTATCACGAGACTCTGCTAATGCTGACAAACCTACAATCGCGGCATCACGAGTTATTTCAAGTTCGCCCTGGCTCTCCTCTAAGGAATCCAGCATGTCATTGGTCATGCTTGCAACTGCACCAAGCTCGTCGTTGGAATAGACAGGCAGTCGCTCTGAAATCTGGCCAGAGGTCACTTGCTCTAGAGCGGTTTCATGACCGGCAAGGATTCGCTTCATTAAGGTACTCCATAACGTCATGATTAGTATGGAGTAACCAATTAACACAGCGGAGATATAGATAAACTCTTTGATGATACTGATTTGACCCGAACCATCGGTCACGTACATAGGATTATGCATTAACCAATAAACGTCTTTTACAGCGATCATCGTTAGGGTGACAGTGAGAGAAATAAGCAACACCAGCACCAAGGTGATGGCCTGTTTTACCATTGACTGGCGCGTACCCTGAACAACCTGAGAGGTGAGTGAGTTGTTTTCTATCTCATCAAGGGCGACTATTTTAGATTTTAACTCCAGAACAAACCCTGTCAGAAAACCAAAGATGGTCATTCCAAACAAAACCTTAGCATTGCTATCTGCTGGAAACTCATAAACCAGTGAGTAGTAGAGGGCAAAAGGAATGCTCATCGCGAAAAACAAAGCGCTATCTAATTTTGCAAGGCTGGAGAAACCGAAGAACTTGCCTTTGATTGAAGCGTAATGTCTTATCAAAAATAGTAAGGTGAAGACGCTTCCTGTCTGTATCATTATGTCGCCATAAGTAAGCGTTTCCAGAAAAGGACAAACCCTACCACCATACGTGCCATATAAAACCGCGGCGATCAGATAAAACAGAAAGGTTTGTGACGCATTGTATTTCATTTTTATCATGTTTGCTTGCCTAGAGCGGATGAGCATCCTGCTGCAATATTATTGATAGATATGAAAGGAAATATTACCGGAAAATTTCATGTGAGCTATATTTAATTACTTTTTTCGCTAGGTTGAGCTAAATGTAAATGTCTGGCTTTGTGTAAAAAAAGAGCCGCTTCAGTTAGCGGCTCTTCAAAATGGTGTAATTTGGATACTTGCTTAGAAGTTCGCGCTACGTGGTGTACGAGGGAACGGGATAACGTCACGAACGTTAGCCATACCTGTCACGTAAGAAACAAGACGCTCAAAGCCAAGACCAAAACCAGCGTGAGGTACTGTGCCGTACTTACGTAGGTCGCGATACCAGCTCATGTGCTCTGGGTCGATACCGATTTCACGCATACGATCGTCAAGTACATCCAGACGCTCTTCACGCTGTGAACCACCGATAATTTCACCAATACCTGGTGCCAGTACATCCATTGCAGCAACGGTTTTGTTGTCATCGTTCAGACGCATGTAGAACGCCTTGATGTCTTTAGGGTAGTTCTTAACGATTACTGGTGCTTTGAAGTGTTCTTCAGCCAGGTAACGTTCGTGCTCAGAAGACATGTCGATACCCCATTCAACAGGGAACTCGAACTCACGACCAGAATCCAGAAGAATCTGGATTGCATCAGTGTAGTCAACCTGAGCAAAATCTGAATCTACAAACTTCTCAAGACGAGTGATCGCTTCTTTGTTGATGCGCTGAGCAAAGAACTCAAGATCGTCACGACGCTCTTCAAGAACCGCTTTAAACACATACTTAAGCATATCTTCAGAAAGCTTAGCAACATCATCGAGATCTGCGAACGCAACTTCAGGCTCAACCATCCAGAATTCTGCTAGATGGCGACTAGTGTTTGAGTTTTCAGCACGGAAAGTTGGGCCGAAAGTGTATACTTTGCTCATTGCACACGCGTATGCTTCAGCGTTAAGCTGACCAGATACAGTAAGGAATGTTTCTTTACCGAAGAAGTCTTCGTTGTAATCCACATCGCCTTTATCAGTGCGTGGTAGGTTTTCCATGTCCAGTGTTGATACGCGGAACATTTCACCTGCACCTTCTGCATCTGATGCAGTGATCAGCGGAGCCGATACCCAGAAGTATCCCTGCTCATGATAGAAGCGGTGGATAGCCTGAGAAAGACAGTTACGAACACGTGCAACTGCACCAATTACGTTAGTGCGTGGACGAAGGTGCGCAACTTCACGAAGGTACTCAATAGAGTGACGTGTTTTTGCCATTGGGTAAGTATCAGCATCTTCAACCCAGCCAACCACTTTAACGGCGGTTGCTGCTAGTTCGAAGTCCTGACCTTTAGCCGGAGACTCTACGATCTTACCTGTTACTTCAACAGAGCAACCTGTAGTCAGCTTAAGTACTTCTTCTTCGTAATTATTCAGTTCATTAGGGACCACGGCCTGAATCGGGTCGAAACAAGAGCCGTCATAGATGGCAAGGAAAGAGATTCCAGCTTTGGAATCACGACGCGAACGAATCCAGCCACGAACAGTGATTTCACTGTCTACAGCCAATTTACCGCTCAGTACGTCAGTTACAGGCGCGTAAGTCATGTTATTAATATTCTCCGTTAGAATGAAATCCCCAAGCGTATTAACACCGCTCTTTGTGTGATGTTTTGTCGGTTGGGTACGAATTTTTTATTTAAAGCGCAATATTACCTGTGAAACAGATAGCTTCAAGAGGAAAACTAAAATAATCCACAAATTAAGGGGGTTTTATTTAGCTGATGCGTTTTCTGAGTATGTGTTGAGGACCAGCGTCACCACCGTAGTACAGTTTGTCAGTGTCTATAAAGCCAGCTTTGACATAAGCGCTATAGGCGTTGCGGTTCTTTTTGTTTACCGTAAGACAGATGGAGTTATAGTCGGGATAAGCACCGTAAAGATAGTTGAATAGCTTCTTTAGCGCTTCTACGGCGTAACCTTTACCCTGAAATTTTTGGTCAATCAGTATATTGCGCAAACCAAGTTCTTTTTGCTCAGTAAAGGTATATTCATGAGAGTAGGCTTTATCGAGCATAAAAAAGCCAACTAGTTCTGAACCCTGGTTGATAACAAAAAACTCGTGCTCTGGTTTTCGAGCCTGATATAGCTCTGAAAAGCCCGTTACGAATTGCTTTTGTTCATCAGAGACTCTCATATCCATCAATATAGAGTAGTCTTTTAATTTGGCTTTCTTAATCGTAATCATATGAACCTTCACTACCTGATCTAAATATAGTCTAAATCAACAAATTAGCGACGGCTACCCTTGATTTGAGTTGAATAGCTGAAGTTGCAGCGCCTGGATGATTTGGGCGGTAACACCCCAGATAAAATGGTGTTTATAAGGAATAGCGAAAACCCGGTGATTCAATCCTTTGATCTTGAACTTCTGGCTGTATAGCTGCTGAATATCAAACAGGTGTGAAGCCGGAACTTCAAAGACACTTTCTACTTCATTTTGGTCAATCACTGGCTGATAGTCTGGGGAGACAAACGCCACAACAGGGGTCACATCAAATCGACTGACTGTGATGAGTGGTGGTAGTGTGCCTATGATATCAATCATTGAGGGGAGCAAACCTATCTCTTCATGAGCTTCCCTAATGGCGGTATCAGCAGCGCCAGGATCATTGTCCTCTTGTTTCCCACCAGGGAAACTAATTTGACCAGGGTGATGCCTGAGGTGCAATGCGCGCTTAGTTAAGATGACGTTAAGCCCATTTTCACGCTCAACGCACCCGATAATTACCGCTGCTTTTCTTAGTTTTTTCCGGTCGAAGCCAGCAACCCGTTCTAGCCCTTCGCTGTGGTATTCCACAGGCTGATTAAGTGAAAAGTTAGAGAGAAACTGGCTTTTATTCATCTACGCTTCCTATATTCGTTTGTATCAGTTTTTCAGTACGGGCAGAATTTTACTGAGCTTATCGTAGGTTTCCTGATACTCAGATTCCCAACGGCTATCAGCAACGATACCGCCACCCGCCCAGGCGTACAGGCATTCGTTATTGGCGATGAGAGTACGGATGGTGATACTGGTATCCATCGTTCCGCAGCGGCTGATATAACCTATGCTGCCGCAGTACACACTGCGTCTGTGTGGTTCCAGCTCTTCAATAATTTCCATCGCTCTGACCTTTGGAGCTCCGGTAATGGATCCTCCGGGGAAACATGCCCGAAGAAGATCACAAGCGTTATAGTTATCATCAAGTGTAGCTTCTATTGTGCTAACAAGGTGGTGGACTGCAGGAAAACTCTCGATTTCAAACAGATGAGGAACACTAACACTGCCTGCTTTCGCTACGCGTCCGATATCGTTTCGAAGCAGGTCAACAATCATTAAGTTCTCAGCCTGATCCTTTTCGGCGTTTTGAAGTTCAACAGAAATCAGTTGATCTTTATTCGGGTCAGTGTGTCTTGGGCGCGTCCCTTTGATTGGTTTTGTTTCAATTTGACAATCACTTAACTGTAGAAAGCGCTCAGGTGATAAACTGAGTATTGCGCAGTTGTTCGTACGGATAAAAGCAGAAAATGGGGCTTTGTTTGTATGCTCTAACTTCAGATACGTATCCCATTCATTGCCAGTGTATTTAGCTTTGAAGCGCTGAGTTAGGTTAATTTGATAACAATCACCAGACAGAAGGTACTCGTGAACGGATTCAATTTTCTTCTGATACTCATGTTCGAGCATATTTGAGTGCCAGTCAGACTCCAGTTTAAAAGGGGGATGACTTTCGTTTTGCGCTTCAAATATCGACCTTTGTTGAGTTAACCACTGGTAATTTGACTCAACATCTTCTCCAACTGCCGTGACCAGGCACAGTTTATGGTCGACTATTATCGCCCAGTCATAGATACCAACAACCATGTCAGGGATATCAATGTCACGACGCGCGATATTAGGCAACTTCTCAACACGTCGACCTAAATCGTAGGCAAAGTAACCAAGTGCACCACCAACGAAAGGTAAGTTTTCAACTGATGGTGTTTCCGGCAGGTAGTTTTTAATGCAATTATCTATCAAAGAAAAGGGATCGGCATTTGACTCCGAGGTGCCTTCAGGTGTCACTATTTCACTGATATCACCAGTGGTTTCTATGGTTGCTATCGGATTGGCAACCAGGATGTCGTATCGGCTATCAGGGTGCTCCTCTGACGCTGAGCGGAGCAGCATTGCCCATGGCAGATGAGAAATAGGAGCAAATAATTGTTGAGCGATCTCGGGAGAGTAATTCAGGTTTTTGGTTTCTAACTTGTGATTTGTATTGTTATTCATTTGCATAAATTGTGACAAAGGATTTAAACACCGCATAGCGCAAGGTGCAGAGCAAGAGTATCATAAATTCAGCTTTAAACATCTAACTTGTTCAGTTCCAATAGGAATACTAAAGAACAACACAACTATAAATAAGAGGGAAGCAATGACCGTTATCCAGAAACAGGACCTCATCAGCAGTGTCGCTGATGCCCTTCAGTACATTTCTTACTACCATCCTCTAGATTTTGTTAAGGCTTTAGAAAAGGCTTATGAGAAAGAGCAAAGTCAGGCTGCTAAGGATGCAATCGCTCAGATTCTTATTAACTCACGTATGTCAGCAGAAGGTCATCGACCAATCTGTCAGGATACAGGTATCGTTACCTGCTTTGTAAAAATTGGTATGAATGTCCAGTGGGATAGCGACCTTACCGTTCAGCAGATGGTTGATGAAGGTGTAAGACAAGCTTATACCAATCCTGATAACCCGCTTCGAGCGTCGGTATTGTCAGATCCTGCAGGTAAACGAGCAAACACCAAAGACAACACGCCAGCGGTTGTTCACATCGATATGGTGCCTGGCGATAAAGTCGAGGTGCAAATCGCAGCGAAAGGTGGCGGCTCTGAAAACAAAACCAAGATGGTGATGTTAAACCCATCAGACGATATCGCTGAGTGGGTCGAGAAAACGGTTCCTTTAATGGGCGCAGGTTGGTGTCCACCGGGTATGCTAGGTATTGGCATCGGTGGTACGGCTGAAAAAGCGGCAGTGCTGGCTAAAGAGTCCTTGATGGAGCACATTGATATTCAGGAGCTTATCGAGCGCGGCCCTCAGAATGCGGAAGAAGAGCTAAGACTGGATATCTTTAACCGCGTGAATAAGTTAGGCATTGGCGCGCAGGGTTTAGGTGGTATGACTACCGTCGTTGATGTGAAGATCAAATCTGCTCCAACGCACGCCGCATCTAAGCCGGTATGTATGATCCCGAACTGTGCCGCGACCCGCCATGTTCACTTCACACTGGATGGCACTGGTCCAGCTGATTTGCAGCCACCTAAACTGGAAGACTGGCCAGATATCACATGGGAAGCAGATGAAAATACCCGTCGTGTTAACCTTGATGAAGTAACCAAAGAAGATGTTCAAAGCTGGAAAACCGGCGAGACCGTACTCCTTTCAGGTAAGATCCTGACTGGTCGTGATGCGGCACACAAACGCATTCAAACCATGCTTGAAAGTGGTGAAGGCCTTCCAGAAGGTGTTGATTTCACAGGCAAGTTTATCTACTACGTAGGTCCAGTAGACGCAGTAGGTGATGAAGTGGTAGGTCCTGCAGGCCCTACCACGTCAACTCGTATGGATAAGTTCACAGACATGATGCTTTCTGAAACCGGGCTTACCGGGATGATAGGTAAAGCTGAGCGTGGTCCTGCAGCGATTGAATCTATTAAGAAACATAAAGCGGTGTACCTAATGGCTGTTGGCGGCGCGGCATACCTTGTTGCAAAAGCAATCAAGAAAGCTCGTGTCGTGGCATTTGAAGAGCTGGGTATGGAAGCGATTTACGAGTTCGAAGTAGAAGATATGCCAGTGACGGTTGCAGTAGATTCATCAGGCGCAAATGCGCATCAGATTGGCCCAGATACATGGAAAGTGAAGATCGCTGAAGCGGAATAACTTTCTTAAAAATGACAAAGCGCGGTTTATATCTAATGGATTACCGCGCTTTCTTTTACAAACTAGTGTTATAATTTAGATACTTAACTCTAGGGCAATAGTCTCTAAACATGCCCATCAACAAAAAATAGGAGTATAAATGCCTCGCTTTGTTCAGGTCTTACAGCTTCTGATCGCTATCGTCGTCGGTTTTTTCTTGGTTCGTGATACGATCCTGCATGGTATTGGTATATATAGCCAAACATGGGTGATTCTGACCATCTCCACCACATTACTTCTTGAGTTGGCCTTGTTTGTTATCTACAAACTGATTGAAGATGATTAGATTTACATTTACTTAGATTTACGCAGCGGCCAGTTTATTACTGGCCGTTTTTACAGGTAAAATGATGATCTCTTATATGTAGTAGGCTCGATAACTCTTGATTGGCATACTTGCTGCTTAGAGTATTTTGGGTTGAGCGTGAGTACGCGGTGAGAGACAGAAGAAAGGCAAGTAACAGGGTAGGTAATGAAAAATATACGTCGTGAAGTGAATGACCTAATTAGCCGTGGAATGGATAGTCATTTAAGGCTTGCTGTAACAGGGTTATCACGGGCGGGAAAAACGGCGTTTATTACGTCTTTAGTTAACCAGCTTGTATATTCATCTACTCACGATAACCTTCCTCTTCTGAGAGTATCTCAGGATAAACGTTTGATTGGCGCAAAACGTGTTCCGCAAACCAATATGCTGGTCCCTAGATTTGCCTATGATGAAGCGATGGACTCGTTGCATGCCGAACCGCCTTACTGGCCCGAACCAACAAGAGATGTCAGTGAAATTCGATTAGCTATCCGCTACAGACCGCAAAAAGGTGCTAAGAGTTTATTAGCTAAAACCTCAACGCTCTATCTGGATATTATCGATTATCCGGGAGAGTGGTTGCTTGACCTGCCGCTTCTTGAGCTAAGTTATGAAGAGTGGTCGGCGACACAGTACGCTGGTATGACAGAAGATCGGCGAACACTAGCGAATTGCTGGATGTCTGCAGCAGAGAATATTGATCTGTTTGCAGAGGCGGATGAGAAGCAAATTCAGTCGGTATCAGAAACATTTACTGAATATCTTTATAAGTGCAAAGAAGCTGGGTTTCATTGGGTACAACCGGGAAGATTTGTATTACCGGGTGAGCTGGCTGGAGCGCCAGTCTTACAGTTTTTCCCATTGCCTGAACACTGTAATGTTGCGGACTTAGCGAAAAGTTCGAAAGGCAGCTCATATCAGATGCTGAAATCGCGCTACGAAGAGTATCAAAAGCGGGTGGTTCGAGCTTTCTATAAGAATCATTTTTCTACCTTTGACAGACAAATTGTTTTAGTTGACTGCCTGCAACCATTAAACGCTGGATACGAATCTTTTAATGATATGAAAGACGCACTGGAACAGATAATGAAGAGTTTTCGTTATGGACGAAGCTCGATGTTAAAGCGACTTTTTGCGCCCAAAATTGACAAGGTTCTGTTTGCTGCAACTAAAGCTGATCACGTAACGCCAGATCAGCATGGCAATCTGGTTTCCTTACTTCAACAAATGGTTCACCCTTCCTGGCAGCATGCCGCTTTTGAAGATATCGAGATGGAATGCATCAGCATGGCATCAATACAGGCAACGGTTCCGGGATTCGTTTCACAAGGGGCGAGTAATTCGCCCGCTATACGTGGCACGACACTATCTGGTGAGCCAATGACGCTCTATCCGGGAGAGGTGCCAAGAAAGCTGCCCGGCGCGGATTACTGGAAAAACTCAGGTTTTGAATTTTCAAGCTTTAGGCCAATGCCTAGTGATGAAGGGCAGCCTTGTAAGCATTTAAGACTGGATAAAGCTCTGCAGTACTTAATTGGAGACAAATTAAAATGAGTGAATTTAAGTCCAAACAAATTTTTGAAGACTCTCCCGAGATCAACAAATCTGACGAGGAACTGACAGCGCAACTTCAGTTTGAACAAGAGAAAAAATTTGTACCAGCAGAAGCAGCGTCCAGCGATGAGGCTGAACTTGAAGCAGAGAATAATCTGGAAAAGGTGATAAGGCCTAAGAAGAGAAGTGGCTGGCTAATGACCGGCCTGGTAACGTCATTTGCCGGATTATTAGGGTGGCAGGCGGTGGATACCGTTGTAACAGCCGTTCAAACCGCAGACTGGCTGACAGTGGGTTGGTCTGCTTTGGCTACTACTGTCGCAGGGCTTGGAGTTGGGGCGATTGGTAAAGAGCTATGGAAGCTCAGAAAGTTGCGAAATCATTTTTCTGTGCAGGAGCAGAGTGAAGCGTTACTGAAAAGTGACAGTGTAGGCAAGGGCAGAGCATTTTGTGAGTCGCTTGCTACTGAGGCAGGGATACCATCTGAAAACCCACATTTCGATCGTTGGCGTAACAGTATCAATCAATCCCACAACGACGCTGAATTGCTGGAAATGTACGATGCGATGGTTATTAAACAGCAGGATACTGAAGCTAAGAAACTGGTCGCTCGTCTCTCTTCAGAAGCAGCAGTTTTGGTGGCAGTTAGCCCGTTAGCGATAGCCGACATATTGCTGGTGGCGTGGCGCAACTTTAAGTTGATCGACCAACTGGGAGAAATCTACGGTGTTGAGCTTGGTTACTGGTCTCGTATAAAGCTGTTTAAATTGGTCTTAGTTAATATGGCCGCTGCAGGTGCCAGTGAATTAGCTGTAGATACCAGTATGGACTTACTCTCTATGGATTTAGCCGGAAAGGTGTCAACCAGAGTTGCCCAGGGCTTCGGCGTTGGTATTCTTACCGCTCGTCTTGGTATCAAAGCAATGTCGCTATTGCGTCCAATCCCATGGAAACAAGAAGACAAAGTACGCCTTGGTGAAATAAGAAGAGAGCTGATTTATAAGTTGAAAGACAAAATTTAACCATTTAGATCCTGATGTATTCAAGGATGTCTTGACGGATATAAACGCTTCAGACAAACTGGTGTAAAATTTTCCTGACACTTTAAAGGAACCATTTGTGCGTCTTGAAGTTTTATGTGAAGACAGGTTAGGTCTTACCAGAGAGTTGCTTGATATTCTCGCATCCCGAAATATCGACCTGCGCGGCATTGAGATAGATGTTATCGGTATTATCTATCTCAACTGCCCGGAAATTGATTTTGAAACCTTTAGTGAATTAATGTCCCAAATCCGGAAAATCTCTGGAGTGACTGACGTTCGTAAAATTCAGTTTATGCCAAGTGAGCGACATAATACTGAACTTATATCCATTCTTAATAACCTTCCGGAACCTGTATTATCCATCAGCCTGAAAGGGCAAGTTGATACAGGCAACCATGCAGCCGAAGCACTGTTTTCTAAGCAAAAGGGCGAGTTAAGCGGTGAGCAAATTTCATCTTTGATCTCTTCATTTAACTTTTCAAAATGGCTGGAAGGCGATAAAGAGCGCCACAGAGATACGGTTATTATTGATGGGCTTGATTACGTTATGGATATCATGCCGGTTTACATCAAAGGTGAAGCTTCAAGTGAGTCTGTACTGGCTAGCGCGCTAGTGACTTTACGAGCCAGTGCATCGATAAAAGGTGAAATAGAGTTTCTACCTGAGCACAATACATTAGGTTTTGAGCATTTTGTTGGAATATCCAACCGTCATAAAGCGCTTATCGCCCAGGCGAAGAAGTTAGCGATGATGGATCAACCTCTGTTGATAGAAGGTGAAACCGGTACGGGTAAAGAGATGCTGGCAAGAGCCTGTCACAACCGTTCAGAACGTTCAGACAAACCTTTCCTTGTTCTTAGTTGTGCTTCTATGCCAGATGATGTGGCTGAAACAGAGTTATTTGGCCATGCTGCTGGTGCATTTAATCAAGACGAAGAGCACAAAGGTATATTTGAGCAGGCCGACGGAGGAACCGTTTTCTTAGATGAAATTGGTGAAATGAGTCCGCACCTGCAAATAAAGCTTCTGCGCTTTTTACAAGACGGTACTTTCCGCCGGGTGGGTGAAGAGCATGAGGTTCATGTCAACGTACGAGTCATCGCGGCAACCAAGCAAAATCTTGCCCAGTTAACAGAAGCCCATGAGTTCCGTGAGGACCTCTATTATCGCCTGAACGTTCTAACGCTTTCTATTCCGTCCCTGCGTGAGCGACCAAACGATGTAAATGCTTTACTTGAATTGTTCGCAACCAAATACTGCCAGCAGCTTGGTGTTGATAAGCCAGAGTTCACTGAGGAGCTTCTTGAAGGTTTAACAAGTTACCCTTGGCCGGGCAACATCCGCGAGTTCGACAATATGGTACTCAGAGCTTTGACCCGAATGAGTGACGATGAGTTAACCATAGATCATTTCCAGCTTCCAAAAGTGGAGTCGTCTATTGCTAATGCAGTCGGTGTAAACCTAGAAGGCTCGCTGGATGAAATAATGAAAGAGTATGAAGCGAAGATTCTCGACCGCTTGTACCAATCATTCCCTTCTAGCCGCAAACTAGCGAAGCGATTAGGTGTTTCTCACACTTCAATAGCGAATAAATTACGCGATTACGATATCAGGAAACAGTGATGTGGCGTGATATCAAAGTTAATCGAATGCACGAAGAGTTTGACGGCGTTGTTGTCAGGCTGGCAGAAAAAGATGATGCGAAGCGGATCAGCGAGTATTTTATAAAAAACCGAGAATATCTTGCTCCCTGGGAGCCACATAGGGAAGAGGACTTTTATACCCAATATGGCTGGGCAAAGAAGCTCATCAAACTATGTGAGCTGCATTTACTGGGCATAGGTTTTTACTGCCTGATTCTCGATAAAGAGAGTGGCAATATGCTTGGCACTATCTCGTTTAGCAATATCACCCGTTTCCCATTACACGGCTGTTTTGTCGGTTACTCCCTCGATCAACATGCTCAGGGAAAGGGGATCATGAGAAAAGCATTAAAACGGGCATGTAACTGGATGTTCAAAACTCAGAACATGCATAGAATTTCAGCCAGTTATATGCCTTCCAATCAAAAAAGTGCAGCAGTGCTGGCGTCTGTAGGTTTTGAGGAAGAGGGATTTGCTAAGGATTATTTGCTGATTAAAGGTAAATGGGAAGACCATAAGCTAACATCACTCATCAACTCAAAGTGGCTAGAGAAAAAATAAATGGATACAAGATTAAAGAAGCAACTCGAGTTGCTGATGGAACTGGATCGACTTAAGTCGGTACTTCGTAGAACCCGAGTTAAAAGTGCAGAAAAACGGTTAGAAAATAGTGCAGAGCATAGCTGGCACGTAGCATTAATGGCGCTTTTGCTGGAAGAGCATGCAAACGAGCCCGTCGACATTACAAAGGTCGTTAAGATGTTATTACTGCACGACATCGTTGAAATCGATGCGGGCGATACCTTTGTTTATGACTCGGTAGCGTCAAAAGAACAGGAAGAGAAAGAGCTGGCAGCCGCAGATCGATTGTTCGGGATGCTACCGGACGATCAGGGGAAAGAACTTAAAAATATCTGGTTTGAATTTGAGCAAGCTGAGAGTGCCGAAGCGAAGTTTGCCAAGGCGTTAGACAGGCTGATCCCTATCCTGATGAACTACAACAATGATGGGCAAAGCTGGGTAGAACATGGTATTGCAAAGCAGCAGGTTATCAATATTAATGGTCGAATTGTCGATGGATCAGAAGCGTTATGGTCGGTTGCCAGTGAAGTGATAGACAGTGCCGTAGAAAAAGGTTGGCTAAAGCCATAGGAAGAACTGATGAGTTATATAAATATAAACGAGTACAACCGTAAGTGGATCTTTACCCACGCTTCGATGCCTGTATCTGAAACCGATCTCGAATCGATTAAACCTATGACACAGGCTCGCTCTGCTCAGTTTTGGCAGCAGAACATTAGTGCAATGAGCCCCGATGCCGATCGTTTTTCTCGAGAAGACTGGCCTTCGAAGAAAGATGCCTGGATATCTGAAGAGGATTGGTCCGTGGAGTGGGAGGCAGATGAAGAAGCATTACCACAAGCCATTCTGGACCATATTGACTGGCAGGATGACGTTACGGTGTATTTCTGTTATGAGAAGTACAACGTGATTGAAACCAAGTGGTCTGTTTTTAAGCGTTGCTGGAAAAATTTCCTGTTTTACGATGATGGCCCGATTTTGATAGGCCGAAGACGAAAAGAAGCACTTTGGTTTAACTCGAAAGGGAAAGTTCAGCTAGGTAAAAGAGACTAGAAATAAATCCGCCTTCTAACAAGGCGGATTCTTTAAGGGACTATTCTTTAATAAGGTGTAGGCCACTTGGAAGCGCGTCACCATAGGCACGCTTAGTGTCGGAAACATCCAGAGCTTTAACTTCCCGTACCAATTCAACCCATGAAGCAGGTGCTTTGCTGGAGTTAAGCTTTTCAATGACGTTGTCACGTAACTCGTCTGAAACATCAAACAGTCTGTCACCTGTTTTGCGGCACATCATTACAGCAGCAAAACCAACTATTGGCTCCTTGTTCCAGTTTTGTTCAAGTAATTGCGGTAGCCAATGCTCAATCTGTTCTCTAGGAATAACAGAGTGTTGGCTGCCGTACATCAAAGAACGAGAAGCAAGACGTCCTAATGCCCACCAGTGAGCCTGAGCGTGTTGAGTTTGCGATGTGGCTTTATTCAGGAACCAGGTTGAAAGCAGGACTTTGTCTTCAACATCCAGATTCTCCAGAGAAGCAGCGAGCCTCACCATAGCCTCGTAACCTTTCTCCTGAGATTCTTTGGCAACCTTAGCGTTGCGTAAAGACCCCGGATGCAGGTACTTAGCTATATCAGCCAGAATGGTTTCTTGCTGCTCTTGTGACAATCCACCTGAGACTCTTCGCCAGAACACCCACCAGTCGCTCCAGCCCTGGTGATTCTGATACTGGATATTATGCTGGTAAAGGTTCCAAACTTGCTCCATACGCCAGTTATCGGTAGGGTCACCAAAACCAGGACGTAGGGTATATCCAGCTAATCTCAACCAGTTCTTCTCATGTTGCTCCGAGCGTCGACGGCGTTTTCTACCCGTCGCAAACGCATCAAAGATATGGCGTGAAGTCTGGAAATCCCACTCTTCTCGTTTACCCAGTTTTCGTTCTAGCTCTTTAACCAGTGTCTTAATGGTTTTTGAATCAGCCGACTTTTTATTACCACTGTATGCAGAAGCAATCAGTGACAATGACTGTTCTAACTGAGGCGAGATAGTTTGCTCTTCTTCAAACGTTTCGCCTTTCTTACGAATCTCGAACTCGACATTCCATCGCTGTGAATCGTCATCAACACTCACGCAATCGAGTTGCAGGGTACCGACTTCAGTCAGTTTACATGCCAGTTGAACGTTCACACGTTGTTTCTGGTTTGCGTGCAGATCGTTACTTTGTTCCGTTAAGCTCTCCAGTGTAGTGATGTACGGCGGAAGAGGGGAGAATACGTCGGGATCAACGCGGGTGAGTAAGCCATTTTGTGGCTTTTGATTGTCACTCAATCTGTCATGAGTTGAAGTCAACAGGTTAAAGCGAACCGGTTCATCAAGTGTCAGTGCGAACTTTCGGCCAGTTAACCGTATTTCCTGACCTTCTTCGGTTCCCTTTGCTAACAAACAAACGGCCTGACCAAGACCTTTCTTTTCTGGTAGTTGCAGGAAGTATGAGCGTGCAGCACCACCACCAATTTTTAACTGTGCTCCCCGGCGTGCTTTACCGTAAGCAACAGCACCGAAGGCAACAGACAGATCTGGATGGGGGTTGTTAAGTAGTGTTACTTCATCGCCTCGCCAGTTTTCCAAAAGTTGCTTGATTCTTGACGTTACAAGGTCACTATTGAAAACACCACCATTTAACAGTAGCCCTTTAGGAACACTACTTGCCTTTGTATTTTCTTCTGTGCCATCAGATTGGTGGAACGAAAGGAACTCAGCAATATGCTTAGATACTGCAGGGTCCGAAACATAAGGCAGACCAAACTCTACCACTGCGCTTCGTTTCTTATCTGGTAGTTGATTCAGTTCAGTAAGTGGGAAAAAACCATCAAGGGCGATACCGTGAACTTCTTCTTTTGATAGTGGAATGCTCTTAGATCCACCAATCAGGCGAGAACCACTGCCAAGCATAGTGATTTTTACATCACCAATGTCAGAGTTTGAAAGTAGCTGCTCTTTTGCTTTGCGTGTCTGCTGAATCAGTTTTGAAAGGGCAGAAGCATTAAGCTTTTTAGAGCTAGAGAATCTTTGTTCTGCCAGATGTGCTAATGCCAAATCCAGATTGTCACCACCCAACATTAGGTGTTCGCCAACACCGACCCGGTTCAGCGATAGCTCATCATTAATCAACTTAGCTTCGATTAAGCTAAGGTCGGTTGTACCACCACCAACATCGCACACTAGTATGGATGATACATCCTGAAGTTCCTGTTTGGCTGAATCTGAATGACGAGCATACCAGTCGTAGCAAACTGCCTGAGGTTCTTCTAATAGTGATACGTCATGTAAGCCAGCGAGTTTAGCAGCTTCAAGCGTAAGCTTTCGTGCACTCTCATCGAATGAAGCGGGTACAGTAATAACAATGTCCTGATTCTCGAGAACATTGATTGGGTTGTGATGGTTCCAGGATTGGCGAACATGGTTAAGGTAACTGGCTGTCGCTATAACAGGTGATACCTTATCGACATCGTTTCCGGATACCCATGGAAGGATATCGGATTCACGATCGACGGCCTGATGAGATAACCAGCTTTTAGCACTGGAGACCTGACGCCCTTCGATCTTGGCTCCAAGCTCCCGTGCCCATTCACCGATTACGGCATTCTTGATATCACCTTTTACCGTGGTGTTTTCCCATGGCAGAGTGATGTCATTGTCACCAAGCTGATTTTGCGCCGGGTGAAAACGAAAGGAAGGTAGAAGCGGTTTTCTGACCACTTCTCCCGGACCAATTAACTGATCGATTTCGAAGATATTAACTGGCGCTGTCTTTAGCTCTTCCTCTAACTCACAGTAGGCAACGACGATATTCGTCGTGCCTAAGTCTATGCCGACAAGGTAGCGTGAGGCGATCATGCGGTTTCCCGTACGTCGAACTCAACGTGCCATTTCTGACCGTTATCAGAAGCGACAGCTTCTAGATATAAAGTACCAAGCTCGGTGACTTTGGAAGCCAGTGTTACCGGGACAATTTCGCCCACTTTGCGACCATCAGTCGCATCTAGAGTTACCTGAATTTCCGGTAGTTCTTCTAACTCTTCCGGTTTCCAGTAGTCAAGGTGAGTACCAGCCAAATCGTCGCGGCGAACTGTTGAACCGTAGAACTGGAACTGTACAGGCTGACCAATTACAAGGCCGAATTCACGATCCTGTACCTGTTCTGAAGAGCCTTCTTCCATGCCAAATGGTGCAACACAAATAGCTTCCATTGGAGGTGCCATTCCAGGTATTGCCGGCATTGAACTTTCAATACCTACGTAGTAGCTGCTTGCGATACCGCCACGGATACGAACGCCGTTGCCCTGACGAACCGAGCCGTAGTAAGACGCGCCGTTTGCTACCGCCAGATCAAGGTCGAAGCCACTTAGTTTTTTCGCTTCTTGACCGCCAGCCTGAGTAAGCCAGTTATTGATAACGGAAGTCAGGCGCTCTTCCAGCAGTGATGATTTAAGTACACCACCATTAAACAAGATTGCTGTAGGTTTAATAAACTCTGGCTGTGCCTGTTCGCCAAACATTCCGGCAAATACATCCTGAGTAGAGTTAGACTGTTTGCACAGGAAGCCTGCGATATGGCGAGTAATACCTGCATCCTGAGCATAAGGCAGACCCATTTGGGTTAGGGCGCTACGAGTATTCTGTACCGGGTGCTCCTGAATCTGAACCTGTGGGAAGAAGCCGTTAACCAGTGTCTGTTCAACTTCTTGCTTAGTGAGTTCTGTTTTCAGTGTTGCTCCTAACAGTTTTGAACCACGGCTTGGTACAACAATAGGAACGGAGTGAACATCCGGATCATCCAGCAGCGTTTCTTTCGCATCGCGACAGGCCTGAGTAATCGCCTGAATCTGCCATGGTTGCAGATCTTTGCCTTCTTGAGCCATTTTCATCTTCAGGCGGTAAGCAAGAGCAAGATCCATGTTGTCGCCACCAAGAAGAATATGTTCACCAACGGCAACACGATTCAGGTTTAAGTTACCTTCTTCTTCTGTCACTGCTACCAGTGAAAGGTCGGTAGTACCACCACCGATATCAACAACTAAAACAACGTCGCCAACTTCTACCTGACTACGCCACTCTTCATGGCTATTGTTAATCCAGCTATACAATGCCGCCTGTGGTTCTTCAAGAAGAGTCAGGTTATGCAGACCCACATTTCGAGCCGCTTCAGCGGTTAAATCGCGAGCTGCCGGGTCGAACGATGCAGGAACCGTAATCGTTATTTCCTGCTCTTCTAATCGGTTTTCTGGTTTTTTATGGTTCCAGGCATCTTTAAGGTGCTCCAGATACAGCTCTGTTGCTCTCAAAGGTGATGTTTTTTCGATTTCATCCGGGCTACCAAATGGCAGGAACGCTTCGTGGCGATTTACGCCGCCGTGGCATAGCCAGGATTTAGCGCTTGAGACTAAACGCAGAGGTGTTTTACCACCAAGGTTACGTGCGATAGCGCCAACCAGCGCATTTGGATTTTCAGTCCACGGTAGTGTGCGTGAACCAGCGCCCATTTCATGTTCGTGCGGCTGATATAAGAAAGACCCCAGTTGCGAGCGCTCTTCAACCTGTCCGGGAGCGGTTAGCTGAGGTACCGCGAAAGTGTTCACTTCCGCTTCTTCCTGATGTAATTCTGTGTAAGACAATACGCAGTGTGTTGTGCCTAAATCGATACCGACACTGTATTTTGCGTTGTGTTCCATTAAAGCTCTACCTCTGCTGGAGCAATAATTGAAGGATCGAAGCTCTCCGATACTTTCGGAAGCTTAATCTCTTCTGCTCTCCAGCCTTTGTGAATTAGTGTGCCATTGAACGGTGCTTGACCGGTCACATTGCCTGTAAGGCGTACAGATTGTGGGTCGAAACCTTCTTCAATCTGGATACGGGATTCTTCGTCTTCTGTTCGGATATTAGTAAGCGTTACATAATCAGTCAGGATTTTTTGGCCGCCACTATGGATTACGCGAGCAGCCGCGCCGACTTCTTCATCAGAAAAGCCGGTAAGATCCTCTTTAAGGAAATCAATCAGACGAGACTCTTGTTGCATGATTGCCAATAGCTGCATTGCAGAGTCCGTAGATGCAGTTTTTAGTTTAGTTTCAACTTCAACCACCTTCTCAATGACTTTCTCTACTTCAACCACTTTTTCGACTTCAACTTCGACGATTTTTTCTACTGGCTTTTCAACTTCAACGATTTTCTCTACCGGAACTTCTACTTCTTTTTCTACCACTTTTGTTTTCTTAACAAGAGAAATAAGCAGAAAAAGAACTGCAGCACCACCAAGAGCAGCGTGATACATATCTAGCGTTGTAGGAATAAGGTTCAAATCAAAGTTCATAAATTGTTCTCTTTGGTAAAATTTTAAGCAAGCCTCGGCTAGCTTTTGAATCTGATGACATGTATGGCTTTAAGAATTGGGATTATTGGTAAGATTTTCAAGTAATTTGAGGCTTATTGTACCTAAAGTTCAACAGTTGAGAACGTGTTTTTCATTCTTTAAATTTTATGGGACGTTTTAATGAGAAAATTTGCATTGTCATTTTTGTCCGCTAGAATTCGCGGTTCTGATTTTCTATATAAGGGTTGGCATGAACTATAACCGGGTTGTTTGCTTCGATTTAGAGATGTGTTGCTGGAACGTGGATGGTAAAGGCACCACTGGCGAAATTATCGAAGTAGGGTTGGCTGAAATTGATCTGGCGAAAGGCGAGATAGTTAAGCGTGCTCAATATTATGTAAAGCCCGAAAAAGATCAGGTCTCTCTTTTCTGCTCTGAATTAACTGGTATTACCCCACGGAAAATCGAGAAGCAGGGCAGGCCGTTAGAGGAAGTGATTAAGTCTATGATTAAAAACTTCGGTGGGCCTAACAAGATATACGCATCTTGGGGACGTGATGACCTTATTCTGGCTAATGAGTGTCAGAGTAAAGGTATCGATATGCCTTTTAATGAGTTTATTAATCTTGCGACTTTATACCGAGTTCAGAATCGTCTCAAAGATAAGCGTATTGGCCATCGTGCGGCTCAAGAGCAGAAGGGCATAGCGTGGGAAGGCCGCCAGCATTCAGGCTATGTTGATGCGTACAATTTGGCGAAACTTGCTCTGGAAATGCTCTAAACATAGGTCGGGAAAACGTAGGTCGGGAAAATGGATGCGATTGATCTGAAAATACTGGAACAGCTACAAATCGATGCCAAGGTATCAATGGTCAGCCTGGCTGAAAAAGTAGGCCTGTCTGAACCTGCTTGTTATCGACGCGTTCGGCAGTTACGCACTAGCGGGCATATAGAAAAAGAAGTTGCGGTTATCAAACCCAAAACAATGGGTTGGCCTTTAAGCATGATGCTGATGGTGCAATTAGAGCGTGATCACGGTTCGATCGTTAACCAATTCATCGACAGAGTTAATCAGGCTCCAGAGGTACTGGATTCCTGGTATGTTACCGGTGATTTCGATGTGGTTTTACAGGTAGTCGCTACGGATATGGAAGCGTTCGATGAGTTTACTCAACGTGTTCTTCATAAAGATGGCAGCGTAAAAAGTGTCAAAACACTGGTTGTTATGAGGCACTCCAAGATGGCTGGCCCCATACCACCAGCGTTTGACAGATAATAACTATTTCTTGCTGATTTCCATCGTCAGATGATCGAATGCCTGTCCCAGGTCAGCCAGCAAATCTTCGATATCTTCTATACCCGCTGAAACTCTGACTAACCCTTCCGGGATACCGAGTGCTTTGCGTTCTTCTGGTGTCACTTCTACATGGCTTGTTGTTCTGGCTGGACCATAAGTGGTTTCAACTGAACCCAGATTAGCGGCACAATTAGCGTACTTTAGTGCTGGTAATAGAATCGAGACAGATTCCATCCCGCCTTTTAACGCAAAGCTAAGCATTCCACCGAACCCTTTCATCTGCTTTTGTGCAATGTCGTGATGAAGATGAGTTTTCAGCCCTGGATAGTACACCGCTTCGACCAGCTCTTGTTTTTCGAGAAAATGAGCTATCTGCATAGCATTTTCCGCCTGCTGTCGGACACGAAGTTTCAGTGTCTTCATGCCTCGCAAAAGTAGATAGGCGTCCCATGGCGCGAGTGAAGCACCATTTATTTCTCTGTAGTGATAGATTTGCTCCACCAACTCCTTGCTGCCACATACAACGCCACCTAAAGCGTCTGCATGCCCGCCAAGAAACTTAGTCGCGCTATGAAGCACAAGATCAACCCCAAGGCTTAGCGGAGCCTGATTAACCGGGCTGGCAAAGGTGTTATCGGCGACGACAAGAGCACCCACCTTTTTTGCAGCTTTTGCGATACGTTCGATATCGGTGATTTTCAAAGTAGGGTTGGTAGGCGTTTCAATATAAACCAGCTGACATCCTTTTTGGATTTCGAACTCTAGTGCTGCGTGATCCCCTGTATCGGCAAGCGTAACATCAACATTTATGTTTGGTAGAAACTCTGTGAAGATCTTGTTTGTACCACCATAGGTATCCTTTATAGATACGACTCTGTCTCCGGGTCTTAGGAAGGTGTAAAGGGTATTACTGATTGCTGCCATACCACTAGAAAAACTGGTTGCAGCTTCCGCTTTTTCAAGGGTACGGACTTTATCCTCGAAGGCTGTTACTGTTGGGTTGGTATTGCGGCCATATATGTGCCCTGGCTTTTTCCCTGTAGCGACATCGTACCATTCATCCATATCTTCATATGCATAGGATACGCTAACGACAACAGGTACTTGAGTTGCTCTGTGAACTCTTTGCTCTTTTTCTCCCGCCCAAACAGCTTCGGTACCAAATCGCAAAATATCTTCTTTATCTGAGTTCATTTCTTCTCCAACTATAAAAATTTTCGGTTGAAGAAAATGTATCACTCTGCCCAAATAAACTCGGTTATTGTTTAATACTAAGTGATAAAAATTATCGATAGTCTTTTGTAGATAATAAATTTTATCTTTGTATTAATGACGTTTGTTATTGAGTGAAATAGTGATATGTAAAAGGATATGACTTAACGGAGGCAGACCGTCTAAAGTAAAATAAAAAGTAACTGCTAATTTATACTATTGTGAATAGTAATATTGTTTTGGGAGGCGTATTTCTGTCGGTACATATTTTCGTCAGCCCGGTTAAGTACAGCTTCAACATTAATATCTTCAGGTAACAGGGTGCTTATTCCGACACTGATTGATAATGGTATCATCTGTCCTTCATAAATAAACGGGCTTTCTGATAGCCGCTTTTTGAGCCTTTGTTCGTAGACTTTGGCTTCATCTACATTGACATTAGGCATGATAATACAAAACTCATCGCCGCCATAGCGGCACAAAGTGTCTACACAGCGTGATTCAGACTGACAAATAGAAGCGAAATGACTTAAAGCCTTGTCACCAGCGATATGACCATATTGATCATTAATTTGTTTGAACTTGTTTAGGTCAAGCAATAAAACACAACAAGAGTATCCGTAACGTTGAAACTGATTAAGAGTAGCTTTTAGTGAATCAAAAAGCTTGCTTCGGTTGTATAAGCCGGTTAGGTGATCACGAACAGACAGCTCTTCCAACTTTTTTCACAATCACGTTGTTCAGTAATATCCCGACATATGCAAGCTGCCGTTCTTTCGTTGTCATATAGATAGTCGATAGGATTAATTTTGAGCTGGAATATCCTTGGCTCGTTATTTGGCAGAGAAATCTGTAGCTCAGGAGCAGGGGATAATGTGTACTCAATCGATGTTACTTCATTCCTTGTTTTAAAAGCACTCTCTAAAGCCTGATAAAACATTCCACACGTTTCTTTTGGAAAAATTTCTTCGATGGTACATCCGACAAATTGAGTTGAGTCATGTTCGGACAAACCCGATATTTCAATATAGCGCCCTGATTCTGATACAACAAACACCAGCTCAGGTAGACCTGCAACAAAGCTTTGAAGCAAACGATAATGATAAATATTCATTTTAAGGTGCTAATAACGGGTGCGATAAAAAATAGGATAACCATCACGCTAATAACTTTTTATATTTAAGTCAATGTATTTAAACTAGTAAATTAGCTGTGTTTTTGTATATGAGATTTGCGATGTTATTAAGCTTTTAATGTCGCAGTTTTATTCTATATTGCCAAATATCGGGCCTGGAATCGCTAAGAGCACCTATCGTTTAGTCTCTTCATCGCTTTAACTAAAACTATCTTTTTGTGGTTATGCGAATGAGATACCAGCCTGTGCCCTAGCTTTTGTCAGTATTTGCATTACATCCATAGAGTGTTCTAAAAGCTCATAACACGCTTCGAGTTGGCCTTCAGAATACATTTTCTGGAAGTTACGGAACTCGTACTCCATATGGTTATCGTGGTGGTTCGCGTTGAATACCTGTTTTTTACCATTAATGTCCAGCTCAACACTGTCTGCTACGTTAGGAGCGCTAGCTAATGTCAGGCAGCCTTTCTCCCCTGAATAACGACCTGACCAGGACTGGCTGAATCTTTAGCTCCTGTACAGACGGATATGAATTCCGGGTATTGCATTACAACTACGCCCGACGTATCGATACCATTAAAACCTTTGTTACAGGTGTATTGAATATTTTCAGGCGTACCAAACAGGTAACAACTTAAGTGAATATTGTAGATATTGATATCATATAGAGCGCCGCCGGCTAGAGCGGGATCAAATGCTGGGTGGACATTACCTTCAAGGTACTGGGCATAACGACTTGAAAGTTGCGAATAGTTGCTTTGAACAAACCTCACTGGCCCGATCTTGCTTAAACACTCTTTCATGATCTGCACATTAGGGGAGTGGATATTAGTAATGGCCTCAAACAAAAAACAGTTGTTGCTTTTAGCAACATTAACAAGCTTAGATAACTCTGTGTCATCAGAAGTAAATGGTTTCTCACAGACGACATGTTTACCTGCTTCAAGAGCGTTTAATGCGTATTGGTAATGAAGTTTGTTTGGAATACCCAAATAGATAAAATCTAACGCTGTATCCATGAGCATCTGTTGGTAGTCGGTATATAGCTTTTCAATGCCATACTCGTCACACAGCTTTTTGCCTTTCTCTACGCTGCTTTCTCTAACACACATTGCCTCACAATGTATTTCCTCGATGTTTGAGAGAGCATCAAGGCACCATTCCACTATATTACCAGCGCCGACTATACCTATCTTCATACTAAATCCTTATTTTTGCGTGAATTCACTTAAACATGTGTAAGTGAATATGCATTAAAATAAACGTTCAATCAAGCGAATATAAGTGTTGTTTTGGGTGCTCTTAAGTGATATTAGGTTTATGGATTTAATTTAGTGCAGAATTTAAGTGATTTTGCATGAAGTCGCGTGTTTAACGAGATTATTCAGGTTACACTGGGTCTTCAGACTCAACGGAATACATCAATGACTCAAGAAGAACGCTTAATAGAGCTAGAGGCTCATGTAAAGGACCACGGCAAGGTTACGATAGAAGAGATTTGTCAGAAGTACGATATCTCATACGATTCGGCCCGAAGAGATCTTGTTAAGCTTTCGGCTCGTCCAGGAATTCTTCGTATTCGGGGTGGGGCAATATTGGATGAGAAAAAAGTAAGCCTGCCATTTACTCAGAGGTCTGAATCCAGCCCGGTAAAGCAAAATCTTGCGTCATATGGAGCTTCATTGATTAACGATCACGATATTGTATTTATCGATGCTGGTACGACTTGCGCTTCAGTGGCTCGCTTTCTTGATAAGCCGTCAAGCGTGATTACTAACTCTCTTGAATGTCTTACTGAACTTGTAGATAAAACACACATCAGAAAGTGTGTGTTAGGTGGAATGTTTGATGATTTTTCTCACACCATCTTAGGTGATACCACGGTTGAGCAGATTCAGAAATATCAGGCCAATATCGCTTTTATTGGTGTTAGTGCTTTGTCGGAGGCTGGAATTACTACCGATACTGAGACCGATGCGAATCTTAAGTTAGCAATGGCCAAACGAGCGAAGCGGGTGATTTGCATCACTGAGGACAATAAGTTCAATACCCAATTGATGTTTCAATCTTGTTCCTGGTCGGATATTGATTTCATTGTTACCAATCAGACTCCACCTAAGAACATCGCTAATCAAATGGAATTACACGGGGTTGAGTTAATAGTTGTAAGTGACTAGATAGAGTCTGCTTCGGATCGTTACTACGAATGAAGCTAACTCTACTTAAAATCACAGCAGGTTACTTGTCGATAACCTGCAGTTTTGCGCGGATAAACTCGCTGTGGTCGACATAAAGCAATTCAGCGACTTTTCGTATTACCGCGTCTTCTAAAGGATCGATTACGCCATCAGCGTTTGCGACTTCCCACATAGCGGTTACCAGTTCGAATCGCTTCTCGTGCTCAAGCTCTCTGAGCTGAGAGGTAAAATCGTACAAAGAAGCGGATTGCTTAACCTTTTTTCAGCATCAGCGAGTAACGCTGTTGCTTCAATTTCACTTAAACCTGTAAGATGCTGTATCAGTTTCCGTTTAGCAACCTTTTCTGAATTATCTACTTCATAATCTGCTTTCGACACTTCGCAAAGAAGTGCAGCGATTGCAAGATTGGGGTTATTCAGCTCGTGGTTTGACAGGTCGTTTCCGTCTAGAACCTGTTTAAAAAGATTAGCTATAGATTGAATCATGTGACTACCCGGTTACATCTGGTGTATCAATACATTGTAGCTAATGACACAATTTACAAGTTAATCATTACAAAAATTTACGTTTGCAAACTCTGTTTTCGGGTTTGATCAGATAACAAAAAAGGAGAAAAGAGGTCGATGTACGAATTCGAAGCGGTAACTTTGCTGGCAATGGGAATCTTCTTTCTCGGAAGCTTTGTTCAAAGTGCTATCGGTTTTGGTTTAGCTATTGTAGCTGCGCCTTTGTTATATCAGATTTCTCCTGACTATGTTCCAGCACCTATATGTGTTGCTGGATTTTTTGTTTCCGTAATGAACTCGTTTAAATATCGCCAGGATATCTCGGTAGGTGGATTAAAAACTGCTATTCTTTGGCGAGTTCCAGGTTCTATTGCTGGTGGGTTATTGCTGAGTATTGTCTCCGCTCAGTTTTTATCTCTTTGGCTGGGTGCTTTGGTGCTTATCGCTCTGCTTATCTCATTGCTACCATTCAGGCTTGAACCAACTCCACGAAGAATGGCTGTTGCGGGCTTAATGTCAGGGCTAATGGGGACCAGTTCGGGCATTGGTGGGCCACCAATGGCACTGCTACTTCAACATCAGGAAGCAAATTCATTACGCGGTAACTTATCTGCTTTCTTCCTGTTTAGCTCCGTCTTATCTATCATCGTGCTGGTTGCGATGGGGCACTTCACCATGCACCACCTATATTTGAGTTTACCTTTGCTTCCTGCCGTGTGGTTGGGTTACAGAGTTGCACGCCTCTGTGTCAACAAAATTTCAAAAGAATGGATACGTATCTTTGCGCTGGTTCTCTGTTTTATCAGTGGTACCAGCGCGATTATTCAGGGCGTCTTATAGCAGACTTCTCTGAAGAGGAGCTTAACCAGTCCAACTTTCAGGATCTTCCAATATTTCGACAACTTCTGAGCTGCTTTTCTCATGGCTCATGATAAATAGGCGTAGAAATATTTCTGCTTTGGTTTTTGGAGAATGAGATGCTTCCATTAATGCTTCAATCTTGTCGCGCAGCATATCAATTTCATGTTCTACAAACCCTCTTGCTTCTTCATCGCCGGAATCTTCATCAGGCGCATTATCGAAGCTAAGATGGATTAGCTCATCTTCATAAGATATGTCGATAAGCCGCTCAGGCAGCCATTCTTCACCTGTCACTATTTCAGGATCTTTGTCTTCTGGCAGCATCTCGAGAAAGGCTTTTAGTTCGGATGTTTTCACTTTGTTCTTACTATTAACAATTTTCTCTCTATTTTATCGGTAGATAGGTAGAAAAATTAAGTGTTTATTATCGATGTAGCTCTGAAATCTAGGCATTTTTAGTTCCTATGATACAATCGCCGCAATTTTAAGAGAGAACATAGGTAAGGCTTTGACCAGGTCACAGCAAGGCGAACAAAAAGAACAACAGTCGGTCAATACACCGTCGAAGTTACGCAAGGCACTGAGTGAGTGCATGATTCGTGATCGCTTCCGATTCCAGAAGCGTATTAATGGCGCGAGCAAAATAAAGAATACTGAATCCAGAAATGCAGTTTTTGATGAAATAGCGCTGGATATAGCTAAGTCCATGATGGTGGTACAGGAACGCGCTCAGCACACCCCTGAGATCGAGTACCCGGAAATTCTGCCCGTTAGTCAGAAACGAGATGATATCGCTAAAGCAATTGAAGAGAACCAGGTTATTATTGTTGCAGGTGAAACTGGCTCAGGTAAAACGACACAGCTTCCAAAAATTTGTACCGAGCTAGGGCGTGGTAAGTTTGGCTTAATTGGCCACACTCAGCCAAGAAGACTGGCGGCTCGTTCTGTCGCAAACCGTATTGCGGAAGAAATGCAGACGAAACTGGGTGAGTTTGTTGGCTATAAAGTTCGATTTAACGATCAAATTTCTGATAACACTCAGATTAAACTGATGACGGACGGTATTCTGCTGGCAGAAATACAGCACGACAGATACCTGAATCAATACGATACCATCATTATCGATGAAGCCCACGAGCGCTCATTAAACATTGATTTTATCCTTGGTTACCTTAAAGAGCTGTTGCCGCGTCGTCCTGACTTGAAAGTTATCATCACATCGGCAACCATCGATCCAGAACGTTTTTCAAAGCATTTTAATAACGCTCCAATCATAGAGGTTTCTGGTCGAACTTATCCGGTTGAAACTCGTTATCGCCCGCTGAGCAGCGATGATGCTGACGACAGAGATATGCTGGAAGGCATCTTTGAGGCTGTTGATGAACTATGTGATGAAGGTTTGGGTGATATCCTTATCTTTATGAATGGTGAGCGAGAGATTAGAGATACCGCCGATGCGCTTGGTAAACGAAATCTGCGCGATACCGAGATCGTTCCGCTATACGCAAGGTTGTCTACGGGTGAACAGAACAAGATATTTCAGCCACACGCAGGCAGAAGAATTGTATTAGCGACAAACGTTGCGGAGACATCGCTGACTGTTCCTGGGATAAAGTATGTCATTGATCCTGGTACTGCTAGGATTAGCCGATACAGCTACCGAACAAAAGTACAACGTCTCCCAATTGAACCTGTTTCTCAGGCGAGCGCAAATCAGCGTAAAGGTCGTTGTGGTCGTGTGGAAGAGGGTATCTGTATTCGTCTTTACTCTGAAGACGACTTTTTGTCGCGCCCTGAGTTCACCGATCCAGAAATTCTAAGAACCAATCTGGCTTCCGTTATTCTACAAATGACGGCGTTAGGCCTTGGGGATATTCAGGCATTCCCTTTGTAGAAGCACCTGATAAACGAAATATTCAGGACGGTGTTCGTCTTCTTGAAGAGCTTGGTGCGATTAACGATAAAGCCAAAGATCCTAAGAAGCGCCTGACTGCTATTGGTCGTAAGCTTTCACGTTTGCCAATCGATCCTCGATTGGCAAGAATGGTTATTGAAGCTCCAAAAAATGGCTGCTTGAAAGAGGTGATGATTATCGCCTCCGCGCTATCTATTCAGGATCCAAGAGAAAGACCTTCGGACAAACAGCAGTCATCTGATGATAAACATCGTCGCTTTTTCCATGAAGAATCTGACTTCCTGACATTTGTGAATCTTTGGAACTACATCCAGAAACAACAAAAAGCGCTATCAGGCAACCAGTTCCGCAAGCAGTGTAAACAGGATTACCTGAACTACTTGCGAATCCGTGAGTGGCAGGATGTCTATTTCCAGATTCATCAGGTGATGCGTGAGTTGGATACTAAGCTAAATGATGAACCGGGTAGCTATCAGGGCGTTCATAGTTCGCTATTAGTCGGTCTTCTTTCTCATATCGGTATGAAAGATCAGGAAAAGAACGAATATCAGGGGGCCCGAAATGCGCGTTTCCATATTTTCCCTGCCTCTGGTCTTTTCAAAAAGCAGCCAAAGTGGGTGATTGCTGCGGAATTGGTTGAAACCTCAAAGCTTTGGGGGCGCATTGTTGCCAAGATTCAACCAGAATGGATTGAGCCACTTGCTGCGCACCTTATTAAACGTAGCTACAGTGAACCGCATTGGTCTAAAAAGCGTGCGGCTGTAATGGCGTACGAAAAAGTGACTATCTATGGCATTCCGGTTGTTCCGAAGCGGTTGACCAATTATGGACAGATTGATTCTGTAATAAGCCGTGAGATATTTATCCGCAGTGCAATGGTTGAGGGGGAGTGGGAGACCAAACACCCATTCTTTAAGCAAAATCAGAAGCTATTGCGTGAAGTTGAAGAGCTGGAGCATAAATCCCGTCGTCGTGACATCCTTGTTGATGATGACGATCTGTTTGATTTTTATGATCAAAGAGTCGGAACCGAAGTTGTTTCAGGCAGGCATTTTGATAGCTGGTGGAAGCAAGCATCGAAATCCAATAAAGAGCTACTTAACTTTGAAAAAGAGATGCTGTTTAAAGGGGATGCGAGCCACGTAACAGAGCTTGATTACCCTAACTTCTGGCATCAGGAAGGCTTTAAGCTGAAGCTTAGCTATCAGTTTGAACCTGGTGATGACAACGATGGTGTAACTGTTCATATTCCTCTGCCGATCCTTAACCAGATTGAACCTGCAGGATTTGACTGGCAGATCCCAGGTTTACGTCAGGAGCTTATCGTTTCATTGATTAAGTCGCTACCTAAGCCTATCCGCCGAAATTTTGTCCCGGCACCAAACTATGCCGACGCATTTATGGCGCGTGTAAACGCTATGGAAGCGCCTTTGCTGGATGCTCTTGAGAAAGAACTACGCCGAATGACGGGTGTAGAGGTATTGCGTGAAGACTGGAAGCTAGAACAGGTGCCTGAACACCTAAAAGTAACCTTCCGAGCGGTAGATCATCGAAACAGAAAGCTAAAAGAACACAAAGATCTTTACGAGTTAAAAGAGAGCCTGAAGGACAAAGTCCAAAAGACCCTCTCTCAGGTTGCTGATGATGATATCGAGCAAAAAGATCTGCATACCTGGAGCTTCGGTGAGCTGCCTAAAGTCTATAAACAGAAGAGAGGAGGTTTTGACGTTAAAGCCTTCCCGGCCATTGTAGACAGTAAAGATAGCGTCGAAATTAAGCTTTTTGAAACCGAGCAGGAACAAGAAGTGGCAATGAAAGCAGGGCAGCGCCGTCTGGTACTTCTTAATGTACCATCGCCAATCAAATACTTGCATTCGAACCTGCCAAACAAATCTAAGTTGGGCCTGTACTTCAACCCTTATGGCAAGGTGTTAGATCTGATTGATGACTGTATTGCTTGTGGTGTTGATAAGCTGATTGAAGAAAAGGGCGGAATCGTCTGGCAATCGGAAGAATTTGAAAGCCTTAAAGAGCACGTAAGAGGTGAACTTGGTGATACGGTTGTAGAGATAGCCCAGCAAGTCGAAACCATTCTTACTACTGCCTTCAACATTAATAAGAAGCTAAAGGGTAAAGTAGATTTTACCATGGCGTTTGCGTTGTCTGATATTCAGGCTCAAGTGAAAGGACTCATTTTCAAAGGCTTTGCTACCGAGTGTGGATGGAAGAAGTTGCCGGATATCCTCAGGTACATGCGAGCGATTGAACGTAGGATGGAAAAACTACCGATTGACCCAAATAAAGATCGCTTACATATGTTAAAAATTGAAGCGATCACAAAGGATTACAAAGAGCTTCTCAATAAGATTCCAAAAGGCGTTGCAGTGCCGGAGCCTGTGAAAGAAGTTCGCTGGATGATAGAGGAACTACGGGTCAGCTACTTTGCTCAGCAGCTTGGCACGCCTTATCCGGTCTCGGATAAACGGATTAAAAATGCAATGGATGCACTCTAGGCAAGAATATTGCATAATGTCAGACAAATGACACTATTTGAGGTAAAGCGGTAATGCGTTGCCTCTTTTTAACAACAGAAGGTATGTTATGAAAAAGACACTCTTAGCACTGGCGCTGACAGGTGTAGCAACCACAGCTTCAGCAGACTCACTAGTATACGGTGGTGTTATGTTTGGTCAGTCAGACATGGGTGATGAATCTTCTACCGCGACAAGCCTACATGTGGGTACAGGTATACTCCCGATTATTGGTATAGAAGCGGGTTACACTGATCATGGCTCATTTGATACGCCATTGGTTGGGGATACTGATGTAACTTCAACATTTTTAGCAGTTCGTCCGAGCATAGACTTAGGCCCGCTACATATTTATGCGCGCGGCGGTGTGCATAAGTGGGATTTTGAAAACTCGGCAGTAAAAGATGATGGTACAGACATCATGTACGGCGTGGGAGCAGAGTATTTCTTGTTCGGTCCTCTAGCTGTAGGTGCTGGTTACAACGTGTATCAGCTAAAAGACAGAGAAGACATCAAACAGTTTTCTATCTCTGCAACGATTCACTTCTTATAAGTAATTGGAAAGCCAGCTAAGTTGAAGTGAACCCATATAGTTAGCTGGCTTTCTTATTTAACGTCACAGGCAAGTGACGACCTTCTTAAAAATTTGCTTCAGAAAGACGACCTTTCTCACTCATTTAGAATTACTTGATTTAAGTACGCTAAACTACTTCTATTTTCAGCATATAATATTTCGCATAGAAGACCGTAAATATATTATGGCTAGCTGCTGTTGTATCGCATGGAAAAGCGAAAACTAATGATTAAGATTATTCGACGAAGCCTCAGTTGGTTTGCATTGTTATCTGTTGTACCCCCTGCAACAGGTATGACTAATGAAGTTCAGTTAGAACTGTATACAGATGAGTTTCCTCCGTTGCAGGTTCAAGTAGAGGATAAAGCATATGGCTATGTGGTTGAGTTTTTGAAAGAACTCGTTGCTGATGCATCTAAATCAATGGCCATGTCTATTAACGAAATTCATTTTGTCCCATGGAAAAGAGCTATTAGTGTTTCTGAAACACAGGCAAACGTGCTGTTTTTTTCTATCTCTCGAACACCTTCCAGGGAAGAAAAATATCACTGGATAGGAGAAGTTTCCCCTTACGATATTACTCTATATAAGTACAAAAACGGCCCGAAAATTCAACCACATAACATTGAAGATATTATCGATTATAGGTTTGGCACCCAGGCCGGAGGTTCGTTTCATGAATACCTGATTGAACACGGCGCCAAAGATATTCTGCCAGTTACTTACGGTAGAAGAACCATTAAGTTATTGAAAGCAAATCGAATCGATTACGCACCACTTGTGGCAGAAAGCTTTTATTACCGTATGGAACAATATGGTGAGAATCCCGAAGAGTTTGAGCCAGTCATGAAAATTGACGAACTTTCAAAGAATTTATGGGTGGTAGCGAGCAAGAAAACGTCGCAAGAAGTAGTAGATACTTTGATCGCTTCTTATAAAAACTTAAGAAATAAAGGCGAACTAGAGCGTTTGATTGAAGCATATCACCCACAAAGTGAGATCATGTCGAAATACCGTAAAGTTAAACAGCAAGAAGTCTTAGAATGATAAGTTTGGTTACATTGTTAGGTAGCTGATCGACGATATGCGGTTGTTGGTAGGACTTCCGAGCTCGAGCTACTAGAATGCGGTATGTCCAGTACATCACCTTCTCAGGTGAATGTACTGGACTGAAAATTCGCTACTATTTTAAGTAACGGTTTTCCAAATGATCTTTAAAGAACGATGGATTCAATACGTCTCCAGTCGCTTGTTTAACTAATTCGTCTGTCGTTAATAGGCTACCTTTACTCCAGATATTATCTCTTAGCCAGGTAAAGATCGGTGAAAGGTCACCATTTCGAATCGCACCGTCAACATCTACGGTTGTCTTCATTGCAGCCATAAACTGAGCAGCATACATTGCTCCTAAGGTGTAGGAAGGGAAATATCCAAATGCGCCGTCCGTCCAATGTATGTCCTGCATGCAGCCATTGGTGTAGTTGTCTTTTGTGGTCAAACCAAGGTACGCCTGCATCTTCTGATCCCATAATTCAGGAACATCAGTGTGCTTGATTACGCCATTGATCAAATCGCGCTCAATTTCATAGCGTAGAATTACATGTGCAGGGTAGGTTAGCTCATCAGCGTCTACGCGGATAAAGCCTTTTTCCACTCGAGTATATAGCTTATGGAAGTTTTCCAGAGACAGTACTCTAGGATCTTCTACATTAAAATGCGAGTTAGCTTGGTTTGCCAAATGCTTAATGAACTCATCGCTACGGCCAACTTGCATCTCAAAGAACAGTGACTGGGATTCGTGAATACCCATTGAACGAGCCTCGCCAGACGGCAGCCCCGCCAGTTCTTTGGGTAAACCTTGTTCATAACACGCGTGGCCTGTCTCATGGACAATTCCCATCAGTGATTGACCAAACTCATCTTCGTTGTAACGTGTGGTTAGGCGAACATCAGTGGGTACACCACCACAGAAAGGATGCACACTTTCATCCAGACGACCATGATTGAAATCGAACTGGAGAAGATTCATTACTTCTAAACCAAGCGCTTTCTGTTCAGATACCGGGAACTTGCCTGTTGGCGTGATATAGCTCTCTGCTTTCTGTTTTTCTATAACGTCTTCGATTAAACCTGGTAGCCACTGCTTAACGTCTGCGAAGGTTTTGTTGAGTGATTCGGTTGTTGTTCCTGGCTCGTACAGATCAAGCATAGCGTCATAAGGTGTTGTACCCAGAGATTGAGCGCGAATTTGTGCTTCTTCCTGAGATAGCTTTACCACTTCGGCCCAGTTTTTTCAAAGCCTGTCCAGTCGTTTTCGCCTCGCTGTGAACGCCATGCATGTTCACACTTAGAACCGGCAAGGGATTTTGCCTGAACCAGAGATTCTGGAAGAACATTTGCCTGCTGCCACTGCCTTTGCATCTCGCGTAATGACGCAGATTCTTGGGAAGAAAGCGATTCATCGCGGGCTTCATCGAAAAGTTCGCCAAGCTGAGACTCGGTCATTAACTTATGAATATGGACAGATAACTCCGCCATTGCCTCAGAGCGAGCCTGGTTACCGCCTGCCGGCATCATAGATGCTGCATCCCATCCGCAGATAGCTGACAGGTGATTGAAATGAGAAATCTTTTTGAAATGCTCTGTTAGTTTGTTATATGAGCTCATAATTGTAATCCGTGACATTGTAATTAGAAATGCAGTGTATCAATCTGAAGTAGGTATTGAAAAGAGAAAGAAACGCCATACGAAAATGTAACTTGTGGTTACTGAGGGATATTGATATAACCAACTCAAAGGAGTTGTTATATTTATGATTATTCAAAATTTTGAAGCCTTTCTTATCGCCATCACTGTATTAACACTAACCCCTGGATTAGATACCGCATTAGTCATCAAAAACACGAGTAGGGCAGGGGTAAAGGATGGCTTCGTCACGAGTTTAGGCATTTGTTGTGGTTTATTTGTACATGCATTGCTTTCTGCTATTGGTGTTTCTGCAATATTGTTGCAGTCTGCTGAACTATTCCAGGCGTTAAAGTTGGTAGGTGCTGCGTATCTTATTTGGCTTGGTATTGGGGGCGTTAAATCACTATTTACTAAGGGTGAAAAATTAGAAGTTGGCACACGAAATACTCAGTCATTCAGAGCAAAACGTTCTTTCAGAGAGGGATTTTTGTCGAATGTGCTTAACCCAAAAACAGGGGTGTTTTATCTCGCTTTCTTGCCTCAGTTTATTAATCCTGAGTATTCTCCCTTTATTCAATCAATGCTACTTGCGGCAATCCATTTTGTTATCGCAATGATCTGGCAGTGTTCCCTGTCTGGCGCTCTACATTCTGCAAAACGCTTGTTATCTAGCCCGAAATTTCTCTCCCGTATGGAAGGTATTACAGGTAGTGTTCTGATATTGCTTGGGCTTAAGTTGATAGTCGACGAAGTTGAATTATACTAATTATATAAATGTTAGTTCAGTGATTACGCTGACAAATGATTGGCTTTTAACTGACAATTCAGTTTCATGTAGCAGTATGATTTAGGTAAATCTGAAAGGAGCGAATGGGGATGATGATACTTGTCTATGCGCTCGGCTTTGTCATTTTAAGTACTAGTCTTTACTGGAAAATTCGTCAGGTAAAGCTCAGAAATATTGCTAAAGAGGCTTGTTATCTTCACTTTTACAATCAGCTGGATGAAGCTGAACCAAGTGCTAAACAAGTTGAGGAGCTTAACCAGCAAGTTATTAAAGGGTGGAACGATCCAGTTGAAAGACAATTTATGATATCGCTGGCCCGAAAATATACACATATTAAAGCGGATGAATTGCGGAAAATTGCGATAATGTCTGGTTATGAATGCTAAAAAGGTGCCTGAAATTAAGGCACCTTTTTTATTTAGTAGCTAACGATTTTATTTAGTAGCTAACGATGGTGTTAACCCTGATTTGCATATTCTGTGTGTTCAGAATTGGTCTGCCCGAAAAACAGTTTCGTCTCTTCAATAACAATATGGCGCAGAGCAATTAAACCAATCAGGTTTGGAATCGCCATAAGCCCATTCACAATATCTGCAATTATCCATATCATATCCAGATGAAGAAATGCACCCGAGGCAACCAAAGCCAGGAAGATCACTTTATATGGCAGTACCGCTTTTGTACCGAGCAGGAATACTACACAACGCTCACCATAATAGTTCCAGCCCAGAATTGTCGTAAATGCGAAGAACATTAAGCCAATAGTTACCATCATTGGACCAACAGTTTCAGAGTTTAGGCCAACGGCAAATGCGTGTGTTGTCATAGCCGCACCAGCGAAGTCACTCTGCCAGGCACCTGTCATGATCAAAGCCAAACCGGTCATAGTACAGATGATGATGGTGTCGAAGAATGTACCAGTCATTGAAATAAGACCCTGACGTACACAAGAATCCGTTTTTGCAGCCGCTGCCGCCATTGGAGCAGAACCAAGGCCAGATTCGTTAGAGAACACACCACGCGCTATACCCGATTGAATCGCTAGCATGATGCTTGCACCAAGGAACCCACCTGTCGCAGCCGTTGATGTAAATGCTGAAACAATAACTAGTTCAATTGCATTTAAAAGCTGATCCGCATTTGAAATCAGTACGCTGGCGCATGCAGCTACATAAAATACAGCCATTGCAGGTACCACTTTACCCGCTACGTTAGCAATAGACTTGATACCACCAATTGTCACTGCCGCAACCAAAAGCGTAAGCACAACCGCTGATGTATTACGAGAAACACCAAAAGAGATCTCGGATGCATCAAGAATCGCATTAACCTGTGGGAAAGTACCAATACCAAAGCAAGCCACACCTAGTGCAGAAATCGCGAAGAAAATCGCTAACGCTTTTGAACCAACGCCGTATTGTAGGTAGTACATTGGTCCGCCGACCATCTGGCCTTTGTCATCGGTCTTGCGGTATTTAACTGCTAGTAGACATTCAGCGTACTTAGTTGCCATACCAAATAGTGCAGCAAGCCACATCCAGAACAACGCGCCAGGGCCACCCAGTTTGATTGCAGTGGCAACACCAACAATGTTGCCTGTACCGATTGTTGCAGATAGAGCAGTACACAGTGCAGCAAAGCTTGAAACATCGCCTTTTGATTTGTCGTTATTAGATTTTGAAAAAACAAACTTCAACGCAGTGGGAAGGTGTCGAAACTGGAGTAAGCCTAAGCTAAAAGTGAAATAAACACCGGTGCCGACCAATAGGATTAGTAGTGGTGGTCCCCAAACAAAGCTGTCTATGGTTTGAAGTAAAGATTGGATATCGTTCATGTATTCCCCTTAATAAAACAAAATATTTAAGGAGAAGCGGGAAAGGACGGTTAATAAATGTATTAACCAGAAAGCGCTACGTGCGCCAAATATACGAAATGTATAGTCAGATCTTTCCACTCCTCTGTCCTTTTTACCTGAGAGTTTCACCCGGTTAAAATTAACCAGACTTGCTCCTTCGGCGGTCGATTTAACGACTCTCTCCAGAGGCTTCTCCAACTACAGTCCCCGCGAATTGCTTCGCACCTGAAAGATTTACTTCTTCGGCGATATTTTGTTACCTATTCTTAACAAGAATAGAGTTCAAAACACCTTCTCCTGTAGCCTTCATCGAAACAAACAACTGCAAATTAGTGATATGCAGTTATTCTGTGCCGGGGGATTTTACACAAAAAAATTTGTTTGTCATCACAGTTTTTGATGAGTGCCTAATAATTCATCATTTGCGAACAATTTAGCCGCCAATTGACGTAAAAGACTCTTTTAAATGCTATAAATATAAATAGTTAGGAGGATCTATGACTCGATTGTTAGCAATAGCGACGCTACTAGCGTTAGCCGTTCTTCTGTTTAAATACAGAACCAACGAAAAAGTACAACGTGGTGTAGTGATATCTGCGATTATTGGCCTTGCAGTTTATACGGTAATTGTCGTTTTTAGCGAACTTATGCGTTAAGAAGTGATTTCGGAGAGTTGAGTGAACAAAGAAAATGATGCATTGAACGATGAAGATGATGTTGTAGTCATTGAAGAGCGTGATAAGCATACGATTTTATATATTGCTTTGGCGGCTGTACTAGGTATAGCGCTTGGTGGTTTAGTCGGTTCGGTTGTGACTAAGGGCAAGTGGGAATCTGCTTATCAGAACCTTGAAAATCAAGTCAAGGAGCTGGAGGAAGCGAAATCACAGGTCGTTGTTCAGGTAGAAAAGAAAGCTGCACAAATAGATACCGAGGTCGAGTCTAGGCTAACGGCTAAACTAGAACAGGAACGAAAACAATATAGCCAGCATCTAGAAGAATCTCAGGGAATGGTGACCGAGCTGGAAAAGGTAAATCTGGATCTTGAATCTCAAATAGCCGATTTGAAAGGGAAGTTACAGGCGTCCGAAAAACAGGTATCTGACCTCAATAAGCAAGGGGAGATGCAGTCCATTGTTTTAGAGCGTTCCAGAGAGCTATTCCAACGTGAACTAACTGTTAAGCAAGAGCTTGATAAGTTACAGCGCGAACGAGAAGAGATCCTTCCTAAATTAGAACGCTACAAAAAAGAGTGCGATAGCTATCTTGAGGGTAAGTCATGGGATGCAACCAAGAAATCTTGTGATCAGCAGGATGAAGCTAACTCGAATCTATCTCAAATCGATCAAATGATTGAAGTGCATAAACTGGATTTACTGGAGATTCAGAAAATCGCAGACTCTGTTGGGATCTAAATAAACTAAAACCTGAGATCCCTGCCTCCGCAGGGATGACGAGTCTTATCAATAAAAGCTGGTTATTCCGGCTCGATTTGTTTTAAGGATTTTTTGTACGTAATTAGCGCAATTAGCCCCCAAATGGAGACTAATCCCCACATGTGAACCACTTTTGGTAGCACTTCAGAAATCGACGCCCCCATTTGGTTTACGACCAGAAAAGACTGAATCGCTAGTGTTGAAGGGAAGCACTCAGATAACCACACCATAACCTTCGGCAGACTCTCTATAGGCCAGATAAAACCAGCACTAAATACTAATGGCATAGAACTGATTAATACCACAACGGTTACCAGTTCACGCCTTGGCAAAATCGCTCCAAGGAACACCCCAATAAATACCGAGGCTATGGTAAATGGAGCCAGCAAAAACAGAATGGTTCCCGGTTCTGACAGTCGAGCAATATGGTAAAAATCGAAGCTGAATCCCATGTAATACATGGCTAAAAAGTAATAGATAACAGTGAATATTACCGTTCTTACAAGAATAACCGAAAGTGGCGATGCCTTACTCCAATATCCGGTTCCGTACTTTTGAGAGCCACCCAAAATCCCGACGCCCATAATGAGCGTCTGTTGTAATATCAGAACGAATACTGCCGGTACAACGTAACTAACATAACCCACCGTTGGGTTAAAGGTTGGTTTCAGGTTACCCGAGATAGCGGAATGGTGAGAAGCCGCTACAGAAACAGATTCACCATCCATAAGTAACCGGCTAACTCTTGCTTGCGCTGCTAATGTTCCTGTAGCTCTTGATAAGCCTTCTACGATAGTGCCATAAACCAGAAAGTAAGACGCATCGCCAGCGTAGGAGACAACAGGGGCCTTTCCTAACAATAGGTCTTTGTAAAAGTGGCGCGGGATGACAAAAATACCGCTCACTTCACCGGCAAGAAATTGCTGTTTTGCTTCTTCAACGGAGTAACTACGTTGCACAATTTCAATTTGTGGCGTTGCATTGACCATCCGCTCCAACTGCCTGCTTACCGAGCTGTTATCCAGGTTAACGACGGTAACTCTCTGTTCACGAGGTGTTTGATGAGAATATGGTAGAGGGTAAAGAATGGAGTAAAATAATACTCCACCAAAGATGGTCAGCAATATGACCGGATTGGTGAAAATGGCTTTTAGCTCGTCCCGAAAAATAGCAAACAGGTTCATTATTTCCCCTCCATAGCCATTTGCGCTTTGCTCAAATGCTTTTTGCCAAGCAGAGAAACAAGCAGAAACGGAACCAGATACCACATCATAGGGACTAATCCTTCGATAGTTTGCCAGCTGGTGACGCCGTAACTACTTTGTGCGATTTGAGCCTCAATATAGTGACTGGCAGGAAGCAGACTACGCCAAATTTGCGCCGCGCTTCCCATATCCGATACAGGGAATGTGACGCCTAAAAACGCGAAGCTCGGTGCGGTGAAAGCGCCTGCAAAACTCATTGCTCTTGCTGCATCTAAGGTAAGGAAAAAGAAAAAGCTCCCCATCACCATACAAGCGACAACCGTTACCAGTTGAGCAAAAAGTATTGCAACGATACTGCCGTTATTTGGCCAGTTGAGCCCGTAATAGAAAATTGTCACGTACAACACACCCTGTATAAGGAAAAAGGGTAGGTAGAACGAGCAAATATTCGTGACCGAACGTAGCACACCTGACTTAAGCATGGTATTAAGGCCATAAATTCTGTGATTTGCTGCGAGGGCGAGAATGGTACTTACCACTATCAGTATCTGCCAGATAGTAGGTACGGCCGCACCGACAAGAAACTGATTGTAGTTGGTGTTTTTATTGAACAACGGGGTAATCTGATTCTGAATGGTGACTGAACGTCCTAACGCGCTGGAAGTTGTACTATTACCCTCAGAAAGTGCTCTAATGGTACCAACTTGAGCATTAAAAGTACCAATCACTGTTGAAGTAGCACCACTAATTAAGCGGCCGACAAGAATATACTGGCTGTTATAGAAGACAGAAACCTGAGGTTGTTGGCCTTTGTACACATCTTTGCTGAACTCATTCGGGATCACAACAAACCCATAGATTGCGTTGTTGCGCATCGCAACTTTGGCTTCATCTGGGCTAGAGAAATAGTCAGTAACTTTTAACGTCGATGTGGCATCGAGCTCCCGAATTAACATACGGCTTAGTTGCGTATTGTCGTTCGTTACTACACCAAAAGGCAGATCCCTGGCAATATTGGTAGAGAAAATCGCCCAGATCATAGCGGCAACCAATACTGGTACAACGGTGATACAGGCGAGTAGCCACCAGTCATTTTTTAATACATGCAATTGAGAGAGCGAGCGGCTATTCATGATTACAGCTCAACCGCTACGCTCATGCCAATTCGTAACCCTTCAGATGCATCCACAGGTCGCGCTTCTACTTCAAACGTGCGCAGATCAAATCCTTGAGTAGCATCTGTTGAACGCCATGTTGCGAAATTACCCATCACTGAAATATGACTGACTTTAAATTTGATATTCTTATCTAAAGCGGGGACAAACGCTTCGAATTCTTCGCCTTTAGGAAAGTGCTTTAGCAGATCTTCACGAATATTGAAGACAGCCCAGGCATCGTTCAGATCAACAACGGTAACGACAGGGAAGCCTTGAGGAGCGAGTTCTCCGCCGTTAAGCAGAACCTGTGACACCTCTCCGTTAAACCAGCTTTTTATCTGTGTATCTTCAGCATAGGCTTCTACTTCGGCAACTCGACCCGCAGCAACTTTGGCTCTGTCACTTGCTGCCTTAATGGTTTCACTTCGTGCGCCTTCTTGCGCCATTTCAAACATTTGATAAGTAGCACTTTCTGTATATTTCGCTGCTTGCCACTGAGTCTGTGCCTCATCTCTACGTTGTTCAGCGACTACGCCATCTTTATATAGCGCATCTACGCGTTGGAAGGTTTTTTCAGCTAGCTTTGTTGCGGCTTTTGCTTTTTCCCACTGATCTTTCGCTGCGCGAATCTGTTGATCTCGCGCTCCATTTTCTGCTTCCTGTGCCAGTGCACTCGCAGCTTCTTTACCAGCTATCGCCTGTTCAAGGCGTGCATTTATTTCCGGGCTGTATATCGTGAAAACTAAATCGCCCTGTTTAACCTGATCACCTTTGTGAACCAGAACCTCATCGATTCGACCAGCTACTTTTGAAGAGATACTGTATTGTTGTGCCTCGATTTGCCCTTGTAAGCGAATAGGCTGTGGCTGATAGGCTTCGTAAAAGCTATATCCAATCCAACCAGCGACAGCGATACCTGCAACAGCAAGTACGGAAGATTTTACAGCGCTCATAGTTTCTCCTTATTGTTGCTGTTTAGGTTTGCGTCAATTGAGTAGTTTTGGAATGTGTCCATTTGACCAGACATGGCTAACAAGCCGTTAAGCGCGATCAGGTAGTTAAATTTAGCGACAAGTTGCTGTGTCTCTATTTGTGCCATGTACAGTTCAGCGTCAACAACATCAAGTGATGTTGATAACCCCTGGCTAAATGCTTTGCTTCGAAGTTTCAGGTTCTCTTGGGCTAGTGTCAGGCTCGACTCAAGTCCTGTGACTTCTTGTTGCGCTTGCTCAGCCTGGAAGTAGGTTTTCTTTACCAACACAGTGAGATCCTGGTTTGCCTGAGCTTTGAGGTGGTTCACTTGTAACAGGGTAGATTTTGCAGCTTGAACATTTTCACCACGGCCTGAGTTATCTATCAGAGGAATATTCACTCCTACACCAACTAACCAGTCTGGGGTCATTTTATTGGCGAGCTCTTCACCTTCATAAAGGGTGTAGTTACCGTAAAGATAAACTTCTGGGTAGTAAGCCCCTTTTTCTACTTTGATTAAGTTATTGGCCTGTTTTTCTTTAGCAGCTAACAGGTCGAGGCCAGGATAGGTAGCAAGGGTTTGATCGATAAATAGATCAAGCGGAGGAAGGGTAGCGTTAACAAATAAATTAGTGTCCGGGGAAACCATGCTCTGCTGATTAAGAATTTCAGTCAGCGCTGATTGAGCAATTTCCAGATCTTTCTCTGCAGACTTTCTTTGAACAACAGCATGATCGAGCGATGCTTCCGCCTGAAGGCGTTCGACCTTAGCAATTTGTCCTTGTTGCTGCAATTTCTCTGCGAACTCAAGATGTTTACTAAGCCCTTTTTCTACCTTTTTCCTTGTCTCTACAACGGATTCTGCCAACACAACGCTAAAATAGTAACGGGCCAGATCACGGTATCTTTGCATGGTTTCCATCGCCAGATTTGCTCTGGCTTCATCTGTTTGGCCCGAAGCAATTTGCTGAGCAGAAGAGATTCTCCCACCAGTATAAATTGGCCACACCGCACGGACAGATGAATTAAAAATATCACGTTCAGCGATAGTAGAGGTTGGGTCACCTGAAATTGAAAATCCCATACCTGATAAACTGGTCAACAGGTGCGAAATACTTGCAGCACTATTTGCATCAAGGCTTTCTACAAGGTCACTTCCAGAGAGAGTAACATCTTTGTCTAGACGGGTGTATGTAGCCCCAAGAGTAACCGTTGGATAGTTAAGGCTATCGCTGGCTTTCTCTTTTTGTTTATAGCGATCAACGTTGGCTTTTTGTGCTGCAATGGAATTGTTTTTTTGCTGCAGTACCTGCCATGCGTCACTAAAGCTGATGGGTTGGGCATTGGCGTTAGTAAACATTCCTGAAAGCAAAATAGCGAGTATGCTGGATCTGAATTTATTCTCTATCATCTCTATTCGCTGAATAAATGAAAATTTAGCTAGAGTATATACTCTAATTTATTGTGCTATCAATTTATTACTCCATTTATTAGATCTGATTACGCTTTTTAAAAATTGTAAACAGATTACACAGACATAGTTATCGATATTTTGTCGACAATTTTTCTTTATAACTATTTGTTGCTGATTTGTAACGTATTTATTCCCAGCAAACAAGTGGTTCCATGCCGTTAACGTTGCTGAACCGTATTAGACATTGGTAGTAATTGTCGACAATTTACTTGTCATTAGTATCTTCACTAGGCTAATTTACGTACATAACGGTTACATTGTTAACATTTATGTAAAGAGGAATGAGTCAGGTGAGCAATATTGTCGACAAAGTAGACTTCAAGACGTCAGACAAAGAAGGGACTAAGTCTCATAACCTGACTGAGTATCTTGTAGAAGCAATCGTAGAAGGGGATTTGCCTTCCGGAGCTAAAATCTCTGAACCTGAACTGGCTAAAAAACTTGGGGTGAGCCGCGGACCATTACGTGAAGCCATGATGCGCCTTGAAGGTTTAGGATTGATTGAACGTATTCCTCATGTGGGTGCACGCGTTATTTCGTTATCACAAGAGCATCTTTGCGAACTGTACGCCGTTCGTGAATCACTTGAAGGGATGGCAGCACGCCTAGCCGCGCGTTTTATTTCAAAAGAAGAAGTTAGTCAGCTAGAAGCCCTTCTTGAAACCCACTCCAAACACATCGATGAAGTTGAAGGCAAATCCTACATCCACCAACAGGGTAACTTTGACTTCCATTACCAAATCATAAAAGCGAGTCGTAACACCAAACTTGTTTCGCTGTTGTGCGACGAGCTCTATCACTTACTGAGAATGTATCGCTACCAGTCTCCATCTACGCACTCTAGGCCATCTCACGCTCTGGATGAACATCGCATGATTCTGAATGCGATTAAAAACCGGGATGAAGAGTTGGCTGAGTTACTGATGAGAAGACACATATCAGGTAGCCAAATCCTAATTGAACAACAGATGAAAACTGCAAAGGAGAATGCGTCATGAGTCCGGGGAAAAATTCAGAGCTGCTGTGCAAGAAAACGATCCTCTACAAATTGTCGGCACCGTAAACCCGTATTGCGCCATGATGGCAAAGAACGTCGGGCATCAGGCTATCTATCTATCCGGCGGCGGTATTGCAAACGCTTCATATGGTCTGCCTGATCTTGGAATCACCACTTTGAACGATGTTCTTGTAGATGTTGACCGAATTACCAACGCTTGTGATCTGCCATTAATGGTGGATATCGATACCGGTTTTGGTGGTGCGTTTAATATTGCCCGAACAATTAAAGCGATGGAGAAAGCCGGTGCTGCTGCAGTTCATATGGAAGATCAGGTAGCACAAAAACGCTGTGGACACAGGCCAAACAAAGCGATCGTAAGCCAAGAAGAGATGGTTGATCGTGTAAAAGCAGCAGTAGACGCAAGAAATGATAGCGATTTTGTGATTATGGCGCGTACCGATGCATTAGCGGTTGAAGGAATAGATTCTGCTATAGAACGTGCAATTGCTTGTATTGAAGCAGGTGCTGACATGATTTTCCCTGAAGCGATGACAGAGCTAGAACAATACCAAAAGTTCTCATCTGCACTTCAGTCTGCAACGGGTAAACATGTTCCGATTTTGGCAAACATTACTGAGTTTGGTCAAACACCCTTATACGGTGGTGAAGAGTTAGCAGCTCACGGCGTTGATATGGTGCTTTACCCGTTAAGTGCTTTCCGGGCGATGAACAAAGCTGCAGAAATGGTCTATCAGCACTTACTCGACACCGGAAATCAGGAAGCAATGGTACCGCATATGCAGACTCGTAAAGAGCTCTATGCGCACCTTAATTATCACGACTACGAAGATAAGCTGGATCAGCTTTTCTCACAAAAATAATAAACATTAATAAATTAAACCAATACGTAAAACAACGCAGTAAGAGAGCTGCAAATACTGGAAAAGGAGTTCGTCATGCCTGACAAGAAACTAGGTGGAGCAGGATTACGTGGACAAAGTGCCGGGACAACATCGCTGTGTACCGTAGGTCAAACTGGTACGGGGCTTACATATCGTGGCTATGACATCACTGACCTGGCTAACAATGCTCAATTCGAAGAAGTGGCGTTCTTGTTATTACAGGGTCACCTACCAAATCAAAAAGAGCTGGATGATTATAAGACTCGTCTTGTCGGGCTCCGTGGATTACCAACAGAACTAAAATCGGCATTGGAACTGATTCCTAAAGAGGCGCATCCAATGGACGTAATGAGAACGGGTTGTTCTGTATTAGGAAACTTAGAGCAGGAAATGGCGTTCTCTGAGCAGCAGGCGGCGACAGAAAGAATGCTGGCGACGTTCCCAGCGATTATCTGTTACTGGTATCGCTATAGTCATGATGGCGTAAGAATCGATACCGAAGATCAGTCTGAAGACACCATCGGTGGTTACTTCCTGAAACTGCTTACCGACAAAGCACCAACAGAACTACACAAACAGGTAATGCATTGTTCACTGATTCTGTACGCAGAGCATGAATTTAACGCCTCTACGTTTGCGGCGCGTGTTTGTGCTTCTACTTTGTCTGATATCCATTCTTGTATCACTGCGGCTATTGGCACACTTCGAGGTCCACTGCACGGTGGTGCAAATGAAGCAGCGATGGCGATGATTGAGAACTGGACATCACCTGAAGAAGCCGAAGAGAAAACCATGGCGATGCTGGAAGCCAAAGAGAAAATCATGGGCTTTGGTCATGCTGTATATCGAGAATCAGATCCACGTAACGCACTTATTAAGCGCTGGTCAAAAGAGCTTTCCGAAGCAACGGGTGACACGCACCTCTATGCAGTATCTGAACGTGTTGAATCCGTGATGAAACGAGAAAAAGACCTGTTCTGCAACGCAGATTTCTTCCATGCATCTGCTTATCACTTTATGGATATTCCAACCAAGCTGTTTACACCTATCTTTGTGATGAGCCGTCTAACAGGCTGGGCAGCGCACGTTTATGAGCAGCGCGCCAATAATCGAATCATTCGCCCAAGTGCAGATTATGATGGCCCAGATCATCAGGATTGGTTGCCTATCGAACAGCGCTCTTAAGCATTAATTGGCTGGCAGTCAAAAGGCTGCTGGTCGAAAATCATGGATGGAAGCTATGAATACCCAGTTTAGAAAAAAACTGCCCAGTAGTGACGTTGACTTTTACGACACCAGAGAGGCGGTAAATACTATTTCTCACGGCGCTTATGAAAAGTTGCCTTATACCTCACGAGTGCTTGCTGAGCAACTGGTTCGCCGATGCGAGCCGGAAACGTTAACTGATAGCCTGAAACAGTTAATCGAACGTAAGCGTGATTTGGACTTCCCCTGGTATCCTGCGCGTGTTGTTTGTCACGATATCCTGGGTCAAACCGCATTAGTTGATTTAGCTGGCCTTAGAGATGCCATTGCAGAGCAGGGTGGTGATCCTTCAAAAGTAAATCCGGTTGTTGAAACCCAACTGATCGTGGATCACTCACTTGCCGTCGAACATGGTGGCTTTGAACCAGGTGCGTTTGAGAAGAACCGAGCAATAGAAGACCGCCGTAATGAAGACAGATTCCATTTTATCGAGTGGTGTAAAACGGCATTTGAAAATGTCAGCGTAATTCCTGCTGGTAACGGCATTATGCACCAGATTAACCTGGAAAAGATGTCGCCGGTTATTCAGCTTAAAGATGGCGTGGCTTACCCCGACACCTGTGTCGGTACAGATAGTCATACTCCTCATGTAGATGCTTTGGGTGTTATCGCGATTGGTGTAGGTGGCCTTGAAGCAGAAACCGTGATGCTTGGCAGGCCTTCAATGATGCGCCTGCCGGATATTGTTGGCGTAAAGCTTATCGGCAAGAGACAGCCGGGAATTACTGCCACCGATATCGTTTTGGCGATTACCGAATTTCTGCGTAACGAGCGTGTTGTTTCTAGCTATCTTGAGTTCTTTGGTGAAGGTTCAAAAGATCTGACTATCGGAGACAGAGCGACCATCTCTAATATGACTCCGGAATACGGTGCTTCTGCGGGAATGTTCTATATAGATGAACAGACCATTAATTACCTTAAATTAACCGGCCGAGATGAAAAACAAGTTGAACTGGTAGAGCAATACGCCAAACACACGGGATTATGGGCAGACGACCTCGAAACCGCTCAATATGAACGTGTTTTGGAGTTCGACCTTTCCAGTGTTGAACGTAATATGGCTGGTCCTTCAAATCCGCATAGAAGACTACCAACCGCTCAACTTTCTGAAAAAGGTATCGCGGGAGAATGGCAGGAACAAGAAGGCTTACTCCCAGATGGAGCAGTTATTATCGCTGCCATTACATCCTGTACCAACACCAGTAACCCACGAAATGTCGTAGCAGCAGGGCTGTTAGCGAAAAAAGCTAATGAGCTTGGCCTAGTTCGTAAACCGTGGGTAAAAACGTCGTTCGCACCAGGTTCTAAAGTTGCCAAACTTTATCTAGAAGAAGCAGGTTTACTGCCTGAGCTTGAAGCATTGGGTTTCGGCATTGTGGCTTATGCCTGTACAACCTGTAACGGTATGAGCGGTGCTTTGGATCCAAAAATTCAGAACGAGATCATCGAAAGGGATCTTTATTCAACCGCGGTACTATCTGGCAACCGAAACTTTGATGGCCGCATTCATCCTTACGCGAAGCAAGCATTTCTGGCATCTCCGCCGTTAGTGGTTGCTTATGCTTTAGCGGGAACTATTCGTTTTGATATCGAACGAGACGCTATCGGTAAGGATCAAAACGGTAATCCTGTCTATCTGAATGACTTATGGCCTTCTGATGAAGAAATTGATGCAGTGGTAAATCAACATGTGAAGCCAGAGCAGTTCAATCAGGTCTATATTCAGATGTTTAAGCTGGATGATGATGTAGGAAAAAGCGACCCACTGTATGACTGGCGTCCACAAAGCACTTATATACGTAGACCTCCGTATTGGGAAGGTGCACTGGCAGGAGAGAGAACCCTTTCTTCTATGAGGTCACTTGCCATTCTTCCGGACAATATCACTACCGATCATTTGTCACCTTCGAATGCGATTCTGGCAAGCAGTGCTGCCGGTGAGTATTTGGCGAAAATGGGTTTACCGGAAGAGGACTTCAACTCTTATGCGACACACCGTGGTGACCACTTAACTGCGCAGCGAGCGACTTTCGCCAATCCAAAACTATTTAATGAAATGGTCAAAGAAGATGGTGAAGTGGTTCAGGGTTCACTGGCTCGTATAGAACCGGAAGGCAAAGTAACTCGTATGTGGGAGGCCATCGAGACCTATATGAACCGCAAGCAACCTTTGATTATTGTTGCTGGTGCGGATTATGGACAGGGGTCTTCTCGTGACTGGGCAGCCAAAGGGGTTCGTTTAGCAGGCGTTGAGGCGATTGCAGCGGAAGGTTTCGAGCGAATACACAGAACAAACCTTGTGGGTATGGGTGTGCTTCCACTTCAGTTTAAAGATGGTGTTAACCGTAAGACGTTGGAACTTGATGGTACTGAAACCTACGATGTAGTCGGTGACATTGAGCCAGGTATAGACCTGGCACTTGTTATCACCAGAGCGAACGGTGAAAAACTGGATGTTGCGGTGACATGCCGTCTTGATACTGCAGATGAAGTCTCTGTTTATAAAGCGGGCGGTGTACTGCAGCGCTTCGCTCAGGATTTTTTAGCGGGTTAAGGGAGTGAATATGAGTACATATCAAACCAAGATTCACTCTCAAATCCGGGTTCCAGCTACCTATATGCGCGGCGGCACAAGTAAAGGTGTCTTCTTTAATCTCGAAGACTTACCTGCACAGGCCCAGAAGCCAGGTGAAGCAAGAGATAAGCTGTTTTTGCGTATTATCGGCAGCCCAGATCCTTACGCGAAACAGATTGATGGCATGGGTGGTGCTACGTCCAGCACTAGTAAAACGGTCATTGTTTCAAAAAGCACGCAACCGGATCATGATGTGGATTACCTGTTTGGTCAGGTATCCATCGATAAGCCTTTTATGGACTGGAGTGGTAACTGCGGAAACCTATCTGCAGCGGTTGGCCCTTTTTCTGTTCAAAGCGGGTTAATTCCGCCAGAACGAATCCCGGAGAATGGCACTGTAGTAGTAAAAGTTTGGCAGGCCAATATCAATAAATCGATTCATATCCATGTACCGATTAAAAACGGATGCGTACAGGAAACCGGTGACTTTGAGCTTGATGGGGTTACTTTCCCAGCTGAGGAAATTCAGGTCGATTTTCTTGATCCGGCAGATAGCGATAGCTCAATGTTTCCTACCGGAAATTTGATAGATGATCTTGATGTACCGGGTGTTGGTTCAATGCAGGCAACCATGATTAATGCGGGTATCCCGACCATATTTATCGATGCTGCTTCAGTTGGCTATGTTGGTACAGAGCTTCAGGATGATATCAATAACGATTCTAAGGCGCTTGAGATGTTTGAAACCATCCGTGCTTATGGTGCACTTAGAATGGGCTTAATCTCAGATGTCAGTGAAGCGGAAACTCGCCAGCATACGCCTAAGGTGGCGTTTGTCGGGAAGGCAACGGGTTATGAATCATCAAGTGGAAAACAAGTTAACAGTGACGATATCGACGTGCTGGTAAGAGCGATGTCCATGGGCAAGTTGCACCACGCAATGATGGGCACAGCTGCTGTAGCGATTGCTTCTGCGGCTTGTGTCCCCGGAACATTGGTAAACCTTGCTGCTGGTGGCGGAGAAAAAGAGTCTGTTACTTTTGGTCATCCTTCAGGGACGCTAAAAGTCGGCGCTAAAGCGGCAGAAACTAAAAGTGGCTGGGTTGTCGAGAAAGCGATCGTGAGTCGCAGCGCCCGGGTAATTATGGAAGGTTGGGCGCGTGTCCCAAGAGAAACTATCTAAGTTCAATAGATCCTAGGACATACTGGAGGAAGCAATATGTCTGCCTACGAAAAAGAGTATCAATTTTCAATAGAGCAACCAGAGCAGTTTTGGAAACAACAAGCAGAGCAACTTTCCTGGTATACATTCCCGGAGACCATTCTGCAAAAAGATGAACAGGGAATAGATCGCTGGTTTGTCGATGGTGAAATGAATACCTGCTATATGGCGTTGGATTATCATGTAGAACAGGGGCGTGGCGACAGTATCGCGATGATCTATGACTCACCGGTAACATTAACTAAGCGCAAATATACTTACCTTCAGCTGCGTGATCAGACTGCGAAAGTCGCTGGCATGTTAGCTGAACAGGGCGTTGAGAAAGGTGACCGGGTTGTTATCTATATGCCGATGATCCCTGAAGCCGCCATTGCGATGTTAGCTTGTGCAAGGCTCGGTGCGATTCATTCGGTGGTATTTGGCGGTTTTGCGCCGAACGAACTTGCTGTGCGAATAGAAGATGCAGAGCCGAAGGTGATAATGACGGCATCCTGTGGCATCGAAATCAACAAGGTAATCCCTTACAAGCCATTGGTCGATAAAGCGATCATGGACAGCCGTTGGAAACCTGAAAAAGTTATTCTGTTTCAACGCAAAGAAGGTGAAGTAGAACTCAATCACGAGCGAGATATTGACTGGAAACAAGCGATAGAAACCGCTTCGCCTCATGACTGTGTTCCGGTTAATGCGACTGACCCTCTCTATATCCTTTACACATCGGGTACTACAGGCAAGCCTAAAGGAGTTGTTCGTGACAACGGTGGTCATGCAGTTGCAATGAAATACAGCATGAAAACAGTATATAACATCGAGCAGGATGGTGTGTTCTGGGCAGCATCGGATGTAGGCTGGGTCGTAGGCCACTCCTATATTGTTTATGCGCCACTAATTCACGGCTGTACAACTATTCTGTATGAAGGCAAACCAGTACGTACCCCTGATCCGGGTGCTTTCTGGCGCGTGTGTGACGAGTACAAAGTAAATGCGTTGTTTTCAGCACCAACAGCATTTAGGGCAGTAAAAAAAGAAGATCCAAACGGTGAATATTTACTTAAGTACGATATTTCATCTGTAGAAACCATCTTTATGGCAGGAGAGCGACTTGATCCGCCAACGCTGGAGTGGGTAGAGCAACAGACATCAAAACCCGTCATTGATCACTGGTGGCAAACCGAGACAGGTTGGGCGATATCCGGTAATCCCACCGGGCTTGAAATGATGCCTGTTAAGGCGGGTTCTGCAACCAAGCCTATTCCCGGATTTCAGGTTGAAATTCTCGATGAACTGGGCGAACCAGCGCAAGCGAATCAACAGGGCTTTGTATCCATTAAGCTACCACTGCCACCTAGCTGTTTGCCAACAGTATGGCGTAACCATGACAGATTTGAGAGTGGTTACCTGAGTCAATTCGAAGGCTACTATGTCTCTGGTGACGGTGGTTATCTGGATGACGATGGCTATCTGTTTATTATGGGCCGCATCGACGATGTTATTAACGTCGCAGGGCACCGACTATCAACAGGCGAAATGGAAGAAATTGTTGGTGGACACCCGGCAGTCGCGGAGTGTGCAGTTGTTGGTGTTCACGATGAGCTTAAAGGTCAGCTACCGCTCGGGTTTGTTGTTCTGAAAGACGGTGTGAAGGTTGACGACCTAGAACTGGAAGGTGAGCTTGTCGGCAAGGTTAGAGCAGAGATAGGCGCAGTTGCCTGTTTTAAGCATGCACTTGTTGTCGACAGATTACCGAAAACGCGTTCAGGTAAAATTTTGCGTAAAACCATCAGGCAGATTGCTGACGGCGAGCAATATACCGTTCCTTCAACCATTGATGATCCATCAAGTTTGAATGAAATAGAAAAAGTACTTCATCAATAGTAACCCCTAGCCTTGCTTGCTAAAATGAAACAGGCGCTAATGTTATAATTAGCGCCTGTTCTTTTTCTGTGTATACTCTAACTAACATCCTGTAATTATGGGCTTTATCGTGAACAAACCGACTATTCGTCCAGCCAGAATAACCGATCTTGAAGAACTTAATCATCAGATGTATCTGTTACATCAATATCATCATGAAATGGAACCAGAGCATTTCAAAACTCCTGAAGAAGTTCAGCTTGAAAAAAACATCTCTAGCTATCTCGATGAACCTGAGTGTCTGATATTTGTCGCGGAAATAGATAACAAAATCGTTGGTTTTATAACCGGTCATTTTTGCGAACTTGTTTCGGTGATTAGCAAATCGGTGCAAATGGGAAGTATTGATGAACTGTATGTTTCTCCTGAATATCGTAATAGAGGCGTTGCACAGCGCTTATTTAGTCGTATGGAAAATATGTTTGAAGACTACGGTGTGAAGCAAGTGTTTGTAGAAGTATGGGATTTTAATCAGGCTGCTGTTCATTTTTATAAGAAAATGAAGTTCAAAAGCCATATCCTTTACTTGAGGAAACCTCTCAATTAGTGAACAGAACGGAGTTGAGTAAACGCATTTTTGCTATAATATTTACCTCATCAATAAGTGGTAGTGTCAGGTTTAACCGAGGCGAGAGTGCAAAAAAGGTACAGTAAGACTAAAGAACATTACATTAATCGGTTAAAACTGAGCGTTGTTATTGTCGCCCAGTTTTTTTTCTCGCCTACCAGCCAGGCTACACATCTGGATAAAATTACCCTCGATGTACAACTGACGGCCGAAGAACAACAATATCTAGAGCTGAAATCGGTGATCACTCATTGCAGTGATCCTGATTGGATGCCGTTTTCTAAAAATGTTAATGATCAGCTGATAGGCATTACCAGCGACTACGTTTCCCTTTTTTCTCGCACGTTGGAGATTCCCTTTGAATATGTGCCTTCAAATTCCTGGAAAGCTACCCTTGAAAAAGCGAAGAGTAGAGAGTGCGATCTGGTTGATGCACTGGTAAATAAACCAGACAGGCAGGCGTATCTTGATTTTACTCGGGGTTATCTGCCTACTTCACTTGGGTTGGCGACTTTGTCTGGCGCCCCATCAATTGATAATTTGAAAGCCCTTGATGGCAAAACCGTTGCGGTTGTGAGTGGTTATGCATCTACAGCATATCTAAGGGATAACTATCCTAACCTGGTTTTAAAAGAGGTTGTTAATCTTGATGAGGGATTAAGGCTTGTTGCTTCGGGCCAAACTTATGGTGTTGCGGGAACACAGGCGGTACTTGGCTATAAGATACAAAATCACTATTTCAACAAAATGAAGTTGAATGGAACTTTTCTTGATGACTGGAAGCAGGCTGTTGGTACACGGAAGGACGAGCCAATTCTTAAACGGATCATGGATAAACTGGTAAGTGCTATTCCAAATAGCATGCATCAGCATATCTTTGAACAGTGGCTATCTGAGTCTGTTTTTAACCGTGATCCAAACGATCTAACTCTGAGTGAAATGGAGTTTCTTACCAATCATCCCGTTATTCGTTTTCAAATAAGGCCCAATGGAGCGCCATTTGAGTTTTCTGACAATGGTGTGGCAAAGGGGCTGGCCGTTGACTATCTAACAAACGTGGCTAATAAACTCGGATTCAAAGCAGAATATGTCGTTACCGACATGAACCCTCTCAAGGCTATTGCTGAATTAGATAAAGATGACCGGGCGTTTGATTCGATAGCGATAATGGTTAAGTCTGAAGAACGAAGCAGGCAGATGGTATTTGGTGATGTTTATCTTTCCTACCCGATGGTAATCATTACCAACAAAAATGCTTTATTCGTAAACTCGTTATCTGAACTAAAATCCAAAACAGTTGTTTTGGAGAAGGGGTATCTAACGAATATATGGATAGCTAGCGATTATCCTGATATCAAGGTGATTAACGCTGTAAACTCGTTGGAAGCCATTAAAATGGTAAACGAAGGAAGGGCAGACGCTTATGTTGGTAATCTTGCAATTGCCAACTACCTGATGGCGAGTGGCGAGATGCCGAATATAAAGGTCGCAGCACCAACAGAATATGGCAATGTCCACTTCAGCTTCGTGGCACCAAATCATATGCCTGAACTCACTTCGATTCTATCCAAAGGTTACCGCTCCATATCACCATCCGATCATATGGTGATAAGAGAGAAGTGGTTTACCCTTCAAACAATCGAAACCAGGGACTATACATTATTGGCAGTGGTACTGACCGCTGCGACTTTACTCTTGTTGGTCAGTGCCCGATGGAACTCGCGAGTTAAGCGAGAAAAACTTCATACCGAAGAAGCGTTAGAGCAGCTTAAGCAGGCCCAGAAAGAACTACAGAACAAAAATGAAGAGCTGCGGTTCCTATCTGATACTGATTCATTAACTAGTCTTAACAATCGAGCAAAAATTGAGTCTATCCTTGAACGTGAGTTGCAGTTTATGGATCGTTACGATGACCAACAATTAAGTATCATAATGATTGATATCGACAAATTTAAGCTGGTTAACGATACCTATGGGCACCAGACGGGTGATGTTGTGCTAAAAGAATCATCAGCTTTATTTTCTACGCATATCCGCGAAGTGGACTTTATAGGACGTTGGGGCGGTGAAGAGTTTATGATTGTTTGTCCTCACACAGATAAAGCTGGTGCTATTAAATTAGCTGAAAACCTGCGCAAACTGCTGTCATCACACTTGATGGAGGGTATACGTGATATTACGGCGAGTTTTGGCGTAACAACCTATCTACCAGACGATAGCGCTGAAAGCTTAATCGGAAGAGCAGATAAAGCGCTTTATATGTCTAAAGACAACGGAAGAAATAAGGTGACCTATCTATAAGTTCTATAAGAGGGCTAGAGTGCTGCCACCTCAAAAGTAGCAGCTCTCGATAGACTTGAATTAAGCCGTTGCTTCTAGTTCCAGAACATATTGTTCTAGTACTGCGGCGACACCTGATTCATCGTTTGATAGGGTAATATGGTCGGCAATCGATTTTGTATCTTCAGTTGCATTACCCATGGCGACACCAAGACCTGCATAATTGATCATATGATGATCGTTTTCCGCATCCCCCATACATATTACTTCTTCAGGGTTGATATTTAATAGCTGAGCAACAGAGGCAACACCAACACCCTTGTTACTGTCCTTATTGAGAAACTCAAGGAAAATATCGGCACTACGAACAATAGTGTATTCATCGTAAAGCTCTGAAGGCAGCTTGCTGATAGCCTCTGTAAGGGCATCTCCATCATCGACGATCATCGCTTTAATGATTTGCTCATCGTCACTCAGGTCAGCAAAATCAAACTCGACAATATCTAGGCCGTTAATAATCGCTTCGTGTTCCGTATAAGGGTTATTTTTTGGCGTGATTAAGCCTCTTTCCGGACTAAACGCATGAATGTGAGACCCCATTTCAATGGCGATTAGTGCCAGCTTCTTAGCATCTTTACCTGACAGAATTTGAGTACGAACTGTCTTTCCATCCGATACTCGCTTAACAAGAGAGCCGTTGTAGCAAATTACGTAGTCATTATCTGAAGTAAGACCTAGTTCCTCCAGGTAGCGCGTCATCCCTTCAAGTGGCCGGCCAGAAGCCAGTAATACTTTTACGCCTGCATCTTTTGCATTCATAATTGCTTTTTGTTTCTTTCGGTGACGACTTTGTCGGAATTTAACAGTGTGCCGTCCATATCCAGCGCAACAAGCTTATACATAACTTACCTATAAAATGAACAATCAAAAAATTGCGCCAAGCATAAGCAAAAAGGGTAGCAAATGGTAGTTAAAGTTAGTTGACGTTGCATTTAGCATCTATTAAGGTCGGCGCAAAGTTATTTCAGTTATACAGGTGTCCAGGTGAAAAAAGCGGTTGTTGTGTTCAGTGGGGGACAAGACTCTACCACTTGTCTGGTTCAGGCAATGAAAGAGTATGATGAAGTCCACGCGATAACATTTGATTATGGTCAGAGACATAAAGCAGAGATAGAAGTTGCGCAAAAGCTAACAAATGATCTTGGGATAAAGCACCATAAAGTGATGGATGTTGGCTTGCTAAATGAACTGGCAATCAGCTCGCTTACCCGTGACGATATCGCCGTTTCTCACGAGTTACAAGAAAACGGGTTACCGAACTCTTTTGTACCGGGTAGAAATATTCTGTTCCTTACTTTAGCGGGTATATACGCCTATCAGGTTGGGGCATCAGCCGTTATTACCGGCGTGTGTGAGACGGATTTCTCTGGTTACCCAGATTGCCGTAATGATTTCATAAAAGCCATGAACAGTGCACTGGTACAGGGAATGGACAGAGAATTAGAGATCATAACTCCGTTAATGTGGCTTAACAAAGCCGAAACGTGGGCTTTGGCGGATCAATACCAGGCGCTCGATCTTGTTCGCAACCAGACATTAACCTGTTACAACGGTTTAATTGGCGATGGTTGTGGCGATTGCCCTTCATGTCTATTGCGTAAGGCCGGGCTGGAAGAGTACCTAAACAATAAAGAGAGTGTTATGTCGTCGCTGGTGGAAAAACAGCAGGACGCATAAAGAATAGGTGCATAAAGAATAGGTGCATAAAGAATAGGTGCATAAAGGTATAAATAATAATGGGTGAGCCACAAACTCACCCACATATACTGGACTATATACCAGTTACAGATACATTTTAGCGAGTTCAGAAGGCTCTACTTCTTTTCCTTCCAGTTCGCTATTCCAGTTTGTGCCAACCAGAACGCCGTCTTCTGCCAGAGTGATTAACCAATCTTCAACGAAGATATCCAGAGGAATTTCAAGAACCTCAAACTCAGACCACTCTTCTACATTGTGAACCAAAGCATCTTCTTTTGAAGACCAGAAAGGCATAACTTCGCTGTTTTCGAATTCAGCAGAGTCACAAGCCAGCCATCCTTCCTCTTCGTTTCTTAGGCCCCAGACTAGATTGTTTTCTTTTGTCTCTTTAACAAATAGTTCCAGGTTAGCCTGAATATCACTGGTAAGTTTAGTCATTGTTTTATTCTCATTAGGAAAGGTGGCGCAATCATACCACCTGGAGGTAGAGAAACGCACACAATTCTCGATTGACCCGATAAAAACTGTCAGTAAAATGCGCATCTGATTTTTGTTATCAATCCTGAAGCTAAATATGAGAATTCACGCCGTTCACAAATTAATCGAACACCGTAGAAATATCGCTACCAAGCCATTTAAGGCAAGGGGCGCAAAGGTTGAGCGGTGCGTTCATTGTTGTATCGCAAAGCAGTTTTGTATATGTGAATACCAGCCTGATATAGACACCGAGTTAGCGGTATTACTGCTGATGTCAGACAATGAGGTACTGAAACCGAGTAATACAGGCAGACTGATTGCTGACACTGTTAAACAGACCTTTTGCTATCAATGGTCCAGAACCGAACCAGAAGCGGAGTTGCTTGAACTACTTAGCAACTCCGAGTTCCAGCCGATAATCGTTTTTCCTGAAGAGTATGTGGAAAATCGAAGCCGGGTAATTGAGGGGCTGATTCGTTTAGAGTACAAGGAAAAACGCCGCTACTTATTTTTTTGGATGGGAGCTGGCGTGAAGCTCGGAGAATGTTCCGAAAATCTCCTTACTTAGATAAGTTACCTATTTTGTCGATAAGACCCGAGAAAGTGTCGGAATATGTGATGCGTAATTCTCACAACGACAACCATCTATCGACAGCGGAAGTGGCCAGCCTGGTTATGGAACAATTGGGTGAGCAAAAAGCAGCCAGGGTGCTTTCATCCTGGTTTGAGACCTTTCGCGAAAGCTATATGCTTAGTAAGACCCGTATACGTCAGGATCTAACAAGACCGGCTTTGCAAGCGTATATAGAATCAGCAAAATAACAGTAAGAGTGGTTATTACTCGCTCAACAAGTTGTTACAGAAGAATTTATTTGCCTTTCGTCACGGACGACAGGCGTCGAGATATGGATAATGCACAAAGTTTTATTTGTGTTCCGCATTTGGAACGCTTTTTTCTAGGAGAGAATAACTATGTACTATGGCTTTGATGTCGGTGGCACCAAGATTGAATTTGGTGCTTTTAATGAGAAACTTGAACGCGTAGCAACAGAGCGCGTACCGACACCAGTTGATGACTATCAGGTACTTGTTGAAACACTAGCTGGTCTGGTAGAAAAATATGATGCCGAGCTTGGTGTAGCTGGCAAGATTGGTATCGGCCTTCCAGGTATGGAAGACGCGGATGATGGCACGGTGCTGACAGTAAACGTTCCTGCTGCAAAGGGAAAGCCTCTGCGTAAGGATCTTGAAGCACGTATCGGACGTGAAGTTAAAGTGGAAAACGATGCAAACTGTTTTGCACTTTCAGAAGCGTGGGATGAGGATCTTCAGGGCGAACCGTCTGTAGCAGGTCTTATTCTTGGCACTGGTTTTGGCGGTGGTTTTGTTTTTGATGGCAAAGTATTTTCCGGCCGTAACAACGTAGCAGGAGAGGTTGGTCATATGCGCCTTCCTCTGGATGCATGGTTCCATCTCGGCGAGAACGCACCAATTTTTGAATGTGGTTGTGACAAGAAAGGCTGTCTGGATAACTATCTGTCTGGCCGTGGTTTCGAACAGCTATATACTCACTACTATGGCGAAAAGAAAAAAGCGATAGATATCATCAAGGCTCAGGCTGAAGGCGAAGAAAAAGCGGTTGAACATGTAGAACGCTTTATGGAATTGCTGGCTATCTGCTTTGCTAACCTGTTCACTGCTTTCGACCCGCACGTGGTTGCGTTGGGCGGTGGTCTGTCTAATTACGACCTGATTTATGAAGAGATGCCAAAACGCATTCCAAAGTACCTGCTTTCTGTTGCTAAGTGCCCTAAAATCATCAAGGCAAAACATGGCGACTCAGGCGGTGTTCGGGGCGCAGCGTTCCTGAATATCAAATAACCTGAACATGAATAAATAAAAAACGGGCAACGCTAGGTTGCCCGTTTTTCTTCTTATCCGTTTTCTCTACTACTTCTTACCGACGCCTCGGTTTTCTTTTTGGGCTAAAGTTATTTTCCCGAATCCCAGCTTCTTAAAGTAAGAGTCTCTATAATCCCTTACCGCTTTTGTATCCGAAACAGCTTCAACTTGTTGTTCCATTTTCAAATATTCAGTTAAGTCTATACCTTCAGCTTCGGCGACCGCTTCGTGAATAGTGCGATACTTTTCATAGGAAAATGTCAGTGTTTTTTCTTGTTTTTTATATACATAAATAATGGTGCGTGCCATATCAATATTACTCTGTTTCTGGGGTATAGCTTTTTACAAAATTAACAACGAATCCACAAATCGCTTCTATGTCGTTGATATCTAGTGTTGGTAATTGCGTCTTTTCTACAGGTTTACAATCTGCAGCGATGGCGATGATATCTATGTCATCGGTGTATAGCCAGGGTTTACCGACTTCTTCTCGATGAAGTTCGATTTTGGGAACGACAAATTTTTGCACCCCTCAACCAGAATAAGGTCAAGTTTGGAATGATCGAACATATTCAGAAGATACTCAAAGCTAGCTTCTTCCTCTGGTGTTTCTGTCATCAACACATGCCGATTGCCAGAAGCAAGTAACATCTGATCTGCCCCCGCTTTGCGAAGGCGATAGCTGTCTTTGCCTGGTTGATCAACGTCGAAGTCGTGATGAGCATGCTTTAGGACAGCGACACGAATGCCGTGATTGCGAATCAGTGGGAGTAATGCTTCCAATAAAGTCGTTTTTCCTGTGCCACTGAAAGCAGCAAAACCAAGAAGAGGTAGGTTAGGGCGATTATTCATATTTGTTTCCGAGCTTAGTGACATCTTCTGGAGAGTTTAAGTTAGCGAATGCGTGTGGAATATCGCTGAAATCAATATAAACCGTGTTACAGTTATCGAAAAACAACATAATTTTTCGGTCTCCATTCTCCAGATATTGAGTAAGTTTAGCTAAAGTTCTTTTATTCCAAACACTAAACACAGGTTGTACCTTGCTCCCGACGATCGCGACGTATATATCGACGTCAGGGGAGAGTTCATGTGTCAGCCTAGCAACCAGATCGTTTGGTAGATTGGGAGAATCACAGGGTGCGAAACCAGTCCAGATCGTTTCGGAGTGTTTTAAAGCAACTTCTATTCCCGCTAAAGGCCCCTGGAATCCTTTACGTTCGTCGCGAATGACTGGTGAGTATTTTTGATAATCATCGATATTCCTATTTGCACTGATGGTTATAGAATGAACCTGATGCTTTAAAGCGTTGTACACATACTCTATGAGTGGCTTATCGTTAAATGAAACAAGGCCTTTGTCAGACCCACCCATTCTTTTGGCCTCACCACCTGCGAGTATTGTCCAGCTCAGTTGATTTTTGTTTTTCAATCTTTCATCCATACAACAATAGTGATTCCAATAGGTTACCTAAATGCGCTGATTTAAACAGCTAAAATATACAACACCACACATAATAAAGTTCTAGAGAGTCATAAAAGATTTTGATATGGTATCGAGTTCATAGTGATATTTGTGCAACAAAATGCGCATTGAGAATAAAAATTACAACCTATTATGTGTAACGCGTCGAATTTTAGTCCTTTCTCTAGCAAAATAACAGTGGAACCACGTTATCAAGGGCTATCTGTACTGATAGTTGATAGTGATGTCACGATTGGCCAGGATCTTAGTAAATTATTCACAACGATTTCGTTTCAGGTTACAGCAATAACAAGCTTATACGATATTGTTACAGGTGACTTTGAGCACTACGACATTATTTTGCTGGATGCTAAGTCTATCGGGAATGAACGAGAGAGTTGGGAAAAGTTCAAGCTAAGTAATGATAAACGGTCCGGATGCCTAATCTTCTTAGCAGACCAGAATTCTATCGAGACAGTTAGATCTGATTTAGCAATAGGCTCTTGTGACTTACTTCTTAAGCCATTTACTCACGAGCAGATTGCGCAATCCGTAAAATACTGTGCGGATAGAATTATAAGCAAGCGCACTACTATTGCTCACCAAAGAGATCTTAAACGTTATCATGTCGACCAGATAGTCGGCGATTCTGATACAACAAAGCGATTACTTCAAACCATCAAACAGCTTGCTCCATCTAGAGCTACAGTATTAATTGCAGGTGAATCGGGGACGGGTAAAGAGCTTGTGGCTAGAGGGTTGCATCATCAAAGCAATCGTTCAGGGCCTTTTATACCGGTAAACTGCAGTACTTCAGAAAAACAGCTTAACCAGGAGTTTTTTGGGAAGCAGAATAACGTTTTTCAGCTAGCACAGGGGGGGACTCTGTTTCTTGATCAGGTAAGCGAGCTGCCTATGAGTATTCAGGGGGCACTACTAAGAATCATTGATGAAGGCTGTTCGCGATCTGGTGAAGAAAGCCGTTGTAGCCCGCTGGATATCCGAATTATTGCTGCAACAAACAAAGATCTAACCTCAGAGGTCAGTAACCTTCGTTTCAGAGGCGATCTTTACTACCGCCTGAGTGTCCTTTTTATTGACTTGCTGCCGCTTAGAGAGAGAAAAGCCGATCTCGCTCCACTTGTGGAATACTTTACAGAGCAACTACTGAAAGAGCAGGCAAATAACGCGTCTTTACTCTGGGAAGAAGAAGATATCGAAGCAATGTATCACTATCACTGGCCAGGTAACGTCAGGGAATTAAGAAACATAATAGAGAGGTGCATTTTAATAGGAAAACCTCCCGCGCAGTATTGGCGTGATTTGGGCTTTGATGTATCGAAAAGCAAAGAACAGTACTATGCCTATGTTGCTAAAAATAGTGATGATACAAGTACGTTTCCCGAGTTTAGCCAGAAACCAACTCAAGGTTATCCACTCGAGTGGACACTCAAGGAAGTAGAGAAGGCGCACATCCTACAGGTTGTAGACCTACACGATGGAAATAAATCGGCCGCTGCCAAACAATTGGGTGTTGCCCGCAAAACCCTTGAAAGAAAGTTCAAAATGTGGGACGAAGAATAAACGAAATAACACCCCGCTCCATTATCGAGCACCCTTAATGCACCATTATGGATCATCGACGATCTATTATGGTGCCCCGCATACTACTAGCCTTCGATATTTTCAAGTTCATCTCATTCCTCCTTATATGCAATATTCATAACTATCAGTGAGTTACATGCGAACTTTAGTGTGCTCTATATTTTCTGAATTATTGGTTCGGTAATTGCTTAGTGCTGCTTATCCTAACGAAATTAACCATTTTGGTTAGAAATAATAAATGCGCACAAAAATTGTGCGAGTACATGGAGTAGTAATTAGAATGAGTAATGAAATTGAACAGGTTCATGGTGCGGTGCAGACGTTAACGCAAAGCTCTGACACACTGTTTCTTTTGCTTGGTGCCATCATGATATTTTTGATGCACGCGGGATTTGCATTTTTGGAAGTAGGTACGGTTCGCAAGAAAAACCAGGTTAATGCTCTAGTTAAAATACTGGCTGACTTTGGGGTTTCAGCAATAGCGTATTTCTTTATCGGGTATTGGGTCGCGTATGATGCAACGTTTTTCTCCAGTGCCGAGACATTATCGGCTGGAAACGGATACGAACTGGTTAAGTTCTTTTTCCTTCTGACTTTTGCCGCAGCAATTCCGGCGATAGTTTCTGGTGGTATTGCGGAGCGGGCGCGCTTCTACCCAATTCTATTAGCAACTTTCTTTACCGTTGGTCTGGTTTACCCATTCTTTGAAGGCATCATCTGGAATGGTAACTTCGGCCTTCAGGATTGGTTTGAGTCTTCCTTTGGTGTTGGTTTCCACGATTTCGCCGGTTCTGTTGTTGTACACGGCGTAGGTGGTTGGATTGCACTGGTAGCGGTCATCTTCCTTGGAATGCGTAAAGGCCGTATTCGTGCGGGCAAACACACTAACTTTGCACCATCAAACATACCTTTCCTTGCGCTTGGTGCCTGGATCCTTTGTGTTGGCTGGTTTGGTTTCAACGTAATGTCTGCTCAGACTCTTAATGGCATCAGTGGTTTGGTTGCGATGAACTCATTGATGGCAATGGTTGGCGGTATCCTTGCTGCATTAGTCGCAGGCAAAAATGACCCAGGCTTTATTCACAATGGTCCGTTAGCTGGTTTGGTTGCGGTGTGTGCCGGTTCTGACCTTATGCACCCGCTTGGTGCGCTTATAACGGGTGGTGTTGCTGGTGTCTTGTTTGTTTGGCTATTTACCTTTATGCAGAACAAAACCAAGATTGACGATGTGTTGGGTGTTTGGCCACTTCACGGTGTTTGTGGCGCATGGGGTGGTATTGCTGCAGGTATCTTTGGTCAGTCTGCACTGGGTGGACTTGGCGGCGTGAGTTTAATGGTTCAGATCCTTGGTACGTTAGCAGGTATTATTGTCGCCGTTGCTGGCGCTGCAATTGTTTACGGCATTCTGAATGCAGTCACAGGTCTTCGATTGTCTGAAGAAGATGAGTTCAATGGTGCGGACCTGGCTATTCATAAGATTAGCTCTGTAAATGAAGAGTAAGCACAAAGTATAGAATAATGAACAAAAACGGCGTTATCGCCGTTTTTTTACGACTATTGTCTAAAACCTTATCGCTATTAGTGATATTTCCTAAATGTTAAACTTTAATTAACGGAAGTAGTAACGTAAGTACTGGCGAAAAGGATTTAGTATGATGACATTCCCATATCGAAATATTGTGATTCTTACTGGCGCAGGGATTTCTGCGGAGTCGGGGATAAAGACATTCAGAGCTCAGGATGGACTGTGGGAGAACCACAAGATTGAAGATGTTGCAACGCCAGAAGGTTTTCATGCTAACCCAGATTTGGTGCAAGATTTTTATAACCAGAGAAGACGCAAACTTCAAAGCGATCAGATCACTCCGAATCCGGCACATTTAGCGTTAGGCCGACTTGAAGCCGAACTTGATGGCTCCGTCACTGTCATTACTCAAAATATCGATAACCTTCACGAAAAGGGCGGTACTAACAACATTATTCATATGCATGGAGAATTGTTAAAAGCTCGCTGTTCGGAAAGCGGCCAAGTTGTTGAGCACAAAGAGGACATTCTTACCGGTGAGCTATGTCACTGTTGCCAGATACCCTCGCAAATGCGCCCACATATCGTCTGGTTTGGGGAAATGCCGCTAAGAATGGGGGATATTTACCATGCTCTTGAAAAAGCGGATCTGTTTATTTCTATAGGCACTTCTGGCGTAGTTTATCCAGCGGCTGGGTTTGTTCATGATGCACGTATGCACGGGGCTCACACCATAGAAATCAATCTCGAACCTAGTGCAGTAGAGTCTGAGTTTGAAGAGAAGCGCTACGGAAAAGCGAGTATTGAAGTGCCAAGGTTGGTAGAAGAACTGCTTTCTCATACAGAAGCTAAACGCGCTTAACTTTAAATAGAATCCCCAAAAAAGAAAAGCGGCTATGATGACAAACCCAAATATCGTCATTCCACTAGCCGTGCGCCCACGAAGGCGGGAATCTAAATAAATCAATATATTAGTTCCCTGCCTTCGCAGGGATGACGGATTTTGTCAATAAGCTCAAGCGGCTAAAAAAGCCGCTTTTCTACTATTTAGGCTGATAGGTAAATCAATTACTGATTTACTTTCAGCTTCTGAAAGTACTCTTCGTAAAGTGCGCTTGCTTCACCAACTTCGTCTTGCCAGAAACCAGAATCCATTACTTCCTGAGGAGGGAATACATTTGGATCTTCAGCAAATTCTTTTGGTAGTAGCGAATACGCCGTCTTAACAGGAGTAGGGTAACCAATTTCTACCGCTATTTTTGCAGCGTTTTCTGGGCGTAATAAGAAGTCAATCATCTTATATGCTGCGTCTACGTTTTTTGCACCAGCCGGGATCGATAAACTATCCATCCAGAAAATAGTGCCTTTTTCTGGCCAAACGATTTCGATGTTTGCGCCTTCCTGACGTGCCATATAAGCAGAGCCGTTCCAAAGCATACCCAGAGAAGTTTCGCCCGCTAAATACGGATTTGCAGGGAAATCAGAGTTGAACACCAGAACATTAGGCATAATAGACTTTAACTCTTCATACGCAGCTTTGATTTCTTCTGGGTTAGTTGTGTTGGTGGAATAGCCAAGCTTAACTAGAGCAATATGGAAAAACTCTCGTGAGTCATCCATCATCATTAGTTGACCTTCCCACTTTTGGTCCCAAAGATCGCTCCAGTTTTTAATGTTAGAAGTGTCTAACATGTCGGCGTTTACACCAATGCCTGTTGCACCCCAGATATACGGAATAGAGTAGTCATTTCCCGGATCAAAAGATTTGTTCAGGTAGTTTGGATCCAGATCTTTAAAATGTTCTAACTTCTTTTTATCGATTTTTTGCAGCATGTTTTCTTTACGCATTTTCGATACAAAATACGTAGAAGGAACGACCAAATCGTAACCTTTACCCTGAGTCTTTAGTTTGGCATACATGGTCTCATTTGACTCATAAGTCGAGTAGATAACCTTGATGCCAGTTTCCTTAGTAAAGTCTTCAAGAACCGAGTTAGGGATATATTCAGACCAGTTGTAAAAATAAAGCTCTTTATCTTCAGCTAAAGCTGGTGAAGCAATTACTACGCTTGAAATAGCAGCACATAAAGCGCTTTTAAATGTTTTTGACCAGTTTTTCATGACATTTCCATCTTTTGACAATGACATTTGGGTTAACTAATAGACCAAGTACTAAAACCGTTAAGTATTGGCCTTTCTCACGAATTCTAAACTAGATAATAAAGTTTTCAATATCAGTTAGATATGTTTATAGATATAAACTATTTAATTTTTCTCTTGCTAGCAGTTGTGAAAGTAGTACCAGAACAAGTGAAACCACTAGCATAACTGCCGCCAACGCATTTACTTCAGGAGATATACCGACTTTAACCATGGAATAAATCTTCAATGGAAGAATCTCATAGGTCGGCCCAGTGACGAATGAACTAATGATTACGTCATCTAAAGAGAGCGTAAAGCTAAGCAACCAACCAGCGGCTATTGCCGGCTTAGCTAAGGGAAAGATTATCTGCTTAAGTATGACCCATTCTCCAGCCCCCAGATCTTTGGCGGCCTCTAACATCTTGACATCAAACCCATTAAGCCGACTGTAAACTGTTACCACAACAAACGGCAGGCAAAACGTTATGTGTGCGATTAGCAGAGTTAAAAAGCCCAGTTGTGCCCCAAGTATCAAAAACAGAGCGAGTAGGGATATTGCCATCACAATGTCGGGAGACATCATCACTACAAAAAGCAAAACGTTAACAACCCCTTTACCTTTAAAGCGGTATCGAAACAGTGCAACGGCTGTGAGCGAACCGAGTAATGTAGCTGCAGTAGCGGAAAACACAGCGATGTTAATAGAATGCCACGCAGCTTGCATAAGACTATCGTTATTGAATAGCGCACTGTACCATTTCGTTGTCCATCCACCCCATTTCATGCCAAATTTATTGGAATTAAACGAGTTAACTATCAGGACGATAATCGGTAGATAGAGAAAAAGGTAGACCAACCCCATAAAGCTGAAATTAAATAGTTTTTTCATGACTCCAGCTCCACTTTACGGTTGAGCATTCTTCCTGCTTTATAGTAGGCATACAGCAAAACAGCCATAACCACGGTTAGTGAGATACTGGTTGCAGCACCAAACGGCCAGTCCCTGGCATTGAGTACCTGGCTCTTAATGACGTTACCAACAAGCAAGTTCTTGGCGCCACCTAACAAATCAGAAACATAGAACATTCCGAGAGCAGGGAGCAGAACCAGCAAACAACCACCAATAATACCGGGCATGGTGAGTGGTAAAATAACTCTTATAAACGTTTGAAACTTATTCGCCCCTAAATCCTTAGCCGCTTCAAGGTAGGTGTTATCGAGCTTCTCGATAGCAGAGTAGAGCGGCAGGATCATAAACGGTAATAGTATATACACTAGACCTATCATGACGGCTGTCTCGGTGTACATAATACGTAGTGGTTTATCGATGATATCCAGATACAAAAGGGATTTATTGAAAATACCTTGCGTGCCAATCACAATTTTTAAACCATAAGTTCGGATCAGCGAGTTGGTCCAGAACGGTACTATTACCAAAAATAGCATAATGGGACGCCAGTTAACCGGCATCCGGGCGATTATGTAAGCAAATGGGTATCCGATTATAAGGCATAGCAGTGTTGCTATTGTTGCCATATAAAAGGAGTGCATCAAAACCTTAAGGTACAGTGGATCCGCGAGTCGAATGTAGTTCGATAAGGTAAACGTGAACTCAATCAGGTTTGATTCGTGACGTGTAAAAAAGCTTGTACCTATAATCATCAGGTTTGGCAAAAAGACAAAAAGCATCAGCCAACTGACGATCAGAAATACAATAACCTTTTCTAGGCTAACTCTATTTGTTGTCATCTTTTAGTACCACTTCCCAGTTCTCTACCCAGGTTACAGCAACTTTTTGACCTAACGAATGGTCTACATCTGGATCGTCTTCATTAAAGAATTCACTCACCATGACTTTGTCACCAGAAGCCAATTCTACTAGCGAATCAAGAGTCATTCCTTTATAGGTTCTATCCGTTACATGTCCGACAATGCCTGAATTTTGACTCTCTTTAATTTCTTCAAGGCGTAGATCTTCTGGCCGCAAAAAGAACTTGAAGTTTCTCACCTTTGACTATCTCTTTGTCATAATAGATGACTGCTTCAGCGCCTTCGATTTCGGCCGAGATTCGTTTTTCATCTATCCGTTTAATGGTTGTTGCTTCGAAGACATTAATCTCTCCGATGAAGCGGGCAACAAAAAGGTTTCTCGGTTCTTCATATATCTCTTTTGGCGTACCATCCTGCTCGATCACACCATCTCGCATCACGATGATTCGGTCAGACATCGAGAGTGCTTCTTCCTGATCGTGGGTGACGAAAACAAAGGTAATACCTAGTTGACGTTGCAACTGCTTCAACTCAATTTGCATCTGCTTTCGCAGTTTGTAATCAAGTGCTGACAGTGATTCGTCCAGCAATAGAACCTTTGGCTTGTTTACCACTGCTCGGGCGATAGCAATACGCTGCTGTTGACCACCAGATAGCTGGTGAGGTTTTCGTAAAGCCATCTCTTCCAGGCGAACCATTTTGAGAGCTTCGGTCACTCTTGGCTTTATTTCTGATGCAGGGACTTTCTGCATTTTTAGTCCAAATGCAACGTTCTCATAAACCGTCATATGTGGGAAAAGGGCGTAGCTCTGAAACACAGTATTTACCGGTCGAGTTTCAGATGGAACCTCGGTAACATCATCGTTATCGAGGATAATACTTCCCCTGTCGGGGGACTCAAACCCGGCTATCATTCTTAATACCGTTGTTTTACCACAACCCGACGGACCCAAAATGGTAAGAAACTCACCGTGATTTACAGTTAAACTAAGCGTACTGATGACTTGTTTACCATCAAAACTCTTAGCGACGCTTTTCAGTTCTACAACTGGATGTCCAGAATGTTTTATTCTTTCCAATTCAGTTCCACTCCTAAAAATTGCAGTATTGCAAATGGCAAAAAATTTACCCAGATAAGAAAGCGTGAATCATAGTATGCGTTTATTTTGTAATAAAGCATTTTTATAACAATTTCCCGCAATTATTGGGTAAATAAACGTAATTTTAGCCGAATAGATAGCCGCTTGTCGGTGAACGAGTGACTATTTGATATAATTTAACATTTTCTCAATTAGATAAGGCTTTCAAGAAAGCTTAACAATTCAGTATACTGTGAAACATCTTCAACTAAGAGGTGACACGAGTATATTGCCTCGGAAATTTATATGAACAAGAGTGTAGAAAAAACATTTAACCTTGGTGGTTCGGTAGAGAAAGCGTTGACAGGAGATTATGACTTAAAAGTGTTTCCTGTACTTCAGGAAGCATGGAAATTTACCATGCGCCATTTTCTCTCTTTCTCTCCTGCAATCGTATTTCTGTTACTGGTGCAGGCCGCCATTTTCTATATCGCATTACAAATGCAAATTGGCGATCCATGGCAGATCATTGAGATGATTCAAAATCCGGAAACGCTTGACCCAAACGTTTTTCAGGCGGTGTTTGTTGCCAATTTTAGTTATGAAGTTGTGAGTGCGCCGATTTTTGCCGGTGTGAGTTTGATGGCCATGAGTCATGCTGCTGGGCTGAAAACCAACAGTAAGCAAATATTTAAAGGTTTACAGTTTACGATCCCGGTGATTATCGCAACCCTTATTGGCTTATTGCTACAGGGGATAGCAGGAATGCTGTTACCCTTGTTATCTATGTATTTTTCTATTGCATTCAGCAATGCGGTTTTATTGATCTGTGAGAAAGAGTTTCTCCAATGCGTTCTTTGTTCCTCTCACTCAGAGCGGTAAACAAGAAGCTGTTTCCAATCGCGACTTTGTACCTGTTTATGATGTTTGCATTTGTTGCTGCTGCTATCTTTTACGGCTTCATGCTGATTTTCGTTCTTCCAATGTTCTTCCATGTAAAAGGCATCATTTATCGAAATATGTTTGGTATTACATTGAAAATCGTTTCGACAGAGAACGCGGATAGCGAAAGAGATGATGATGACAATGACGATCCATCAAGCTCTGATGACCACAACGATCAAGGCGACTCAAAGGATTCTCAAATCTTCAATGCGTAATGTAGTTAAGTTGTGTGTAGCGATGTTCTTAGCTATCGCTACCTTTTACCCATTCTTTAAATCTGAAGTAACTGAAATAATCGAGTCCGTTGAGGAGGATGATCGACCTGACTTCAAATCACACTCAGACGTCAATAAGAAGAAAATTGCGTTTTTTGATTACCTGAGGGGTGGCGTTGAACGAGAAAATAAACGAATAGAGAGTGAAAGAGGGCAATTGCTTGCGATTAAAAAGCTGTCGTCGTTTAAATCTCTAACTGAAAAACAAGTTCAGCTTGTCGCTAACATTGCCAGCAAATACAAACTAGATCTGCCTGATACCGGAATCACCGAAGATTGGCTCGATAAAGCACTACTCAAAGTAAATGTTCTTCCAGAATCTTTAGTGCTTACTCAGGCGGCCAATGAGTCCGCATGGGGAACATCCAGATTTGCTGTAGAAGGGAACAACTTTTTTGGACAATGGTGCTATACCAAAGGTTGTGGTCTGATTCCTTTACAACGAAATGAAGATGCGACTCACGAAGTTGCAAAATTTGCTTCCGCTGAAGATTCAATCCATGCGTATTTTATGAATGTGAATCGCAATCGCGCGTATCAGGAGTTGCGCGAAATAAGACAAAATTTAGCGACAGAAGGTAAGAGCTTACTTGATAGCAATGCGGCTATAGCATTGACTCAGGGATTACATCGCTATTCTGAGCGAGGCCACGACTACGTAGATGAGATCCAGGCGATGATTCGAGTTAACAAAAAATATTGGACGACACAATAATGATAAGAAAAATCTGTACCCTTGCAGCCTGCTTAGCTCTGGCTGCACCGGTCACACATGCCCAGGAGTATATGTTTACGTACTCTAAGCTGTTTTCGCAGCTAAAGCACAACAACGAAGAGCAGTTCACCGATGTAAAAGTGGCTATTTTCTTTAATGATGCCGAATACAAGACACAATGTAAGATTCACAAAGCCTGGATGGAAAAGGAAGAACACTACGAAGAGTTACAGGTATCCGATATTCAGGAAGTTATTGTGCCTATCGACGGCAACCTGAAATCGGCCAATCCACTCGTGTTTATCCAGACCCCGCAAAACAGGCGCTGTGATTACTCAGTTGTAGTGATGGGAAAGACTCAACTCGAGGGAAAGGTGAGTTACAGCCAATTGGCGCCCATGCTGCCACAAATGCAGGAAATGCTAGAAACTCTGGGGGGGATGTTTGCCAGTTTCTTTACTCCTAAAGTCGAGGGTTTGACTCTCGAATTTACCGAACAAGAAGGTGATATTTTGCTGTCGAACGGGAAAACGGTTCAGATAGACAAGGGCAGAGCGCGAGTTTTGCTGGCAGATATTGCCCCGGATGGATATCTGGAATTGCCATATAAAACCAAAAGGGTTTTGCCCTGGTTACCTTCCGCGAAATAAAGCAAACGGGCCATTTGGCCCGTTTTTAGATTCTGTACAAATCAGATATTGGTAACATCCAGTTGTAAATTTGGATCGAACTCTACGACATCGTCGGAGTCTGGAGTTTGAACTGGAAACTCTTCTTTATCAAACCCAATATCACCACCGTTAATGACACCTGAGTCGCGGTCGATAGATTTGAAGTCGAACAGTTCATAGTCTGCCAGGTGACTTGGCACTACGTTTTGCATTGCTCTGAACATAGTTTCGATACGCCCAGGGAACTGCTTATCCCAGCCATTTAGCATCTGCTTAATATGCTGACGCTGAAGATTTGGCTGAGAGCCACATAGATTACATGGAATAATCGGGTACTCGCGCATATCAGCGTACTTAATGATATCTTTTTCACGACAGTACGCCAGCGGCCTGATAACAACGTGCTCACCGTTATCTGATACCAACTTCGGTGGCATTCCTTTCATTTTCCCGCCATGGAACATATTCAGGAACAATGTCTCAAGAATATCGTCACGGTGGTGACCCAGTGCAATTTTCGTTGCACCTAGTTCTTTAGCTGTGCGGTATAAAATGCCACGTCTAAGACGAGAGCACAGTGAACATGTGGTTTTTCCTTCAGGAATTTTGTCCTGAACGATAGAGTAGGTATCTTCTTCTACGATTTTATATTCAATGCCCAGGCTTTCCAGATACTCGGGCAGAATATGTTCCGGGAACCCTGGTTGTTTTTGGTCTAGGTTAACAGCGATTAACTTAAAAGAAACCGGTGCGCTTTTCTGCAGACTCATCAAAACATCCAGCATGGTAAAGCTATCCTTACCACCAGAAAGGCAAACCATTACCCTGTCACCTTCTTCAATCATATTGAAGTCAGCAATGGCCTGGCCGGTATTACGACGAATACGTTTTTGCAGCTTGTTAAAGTTGTATTGCTGAGCTTTAGTTCGCTCTTGTTTCTGTTCAGTCATAGTGTTGCTGTAATAACCTTGTACAATCGGGAGAGGGTATAATACGGATAATTTTCTGAGATACCAGCGATAAAAAATCCCCGCCTGAAGAAAGCGGGGATTCCTCATATATAAAAGTTATATTATTCAATGTGATCTGGGTCGAGTGGGCTTATATAACCTGCAGGTTTCAGAGCGAGTACATCGCAATTGATTTTATCTATCACATGCTCGGCGGTATTACCAATAAACACTGCAGATAGTCCGGTTCGACCGGTGGTACCAAGGATAACTAACCCAGCATCAAGTTCATCGGCTACCGCAGGAACGATGTCCTCAGGCAAGCCTTGTTCAACACGAGTGTTTTCTTCCTCAATGCCATGTTTTTGTCTTAGTGCTTTCATTGACTTGAGGTGGTGCCCACGTACCGCATCGGTATAGGTAGCAGGATCGAACTCAGGCAGTTCGATGGTGATATTGGCAGGTGTAACCGGATAGGTATTTAACAGATAAGGTGTTGCATCTAAACGTCGGCATAGATTCTTAAGTTGCTCGACCATACAGTCATTTAGGTCGATATGGGTTGGATTTTCAGAGCCGACATGAACAGATGCGATAATATTGCCGTTCTCTGGCCACTCATGGTTTTTAACTAGTAGTACAGGACATGGGCACTTTCTTAGTAAATGCCAGTCTGTTGGTGTGAATATTACTGACTCCAGAACATCGTGTTTCCTTGTTCCTTTGATCAAAACTTCATGCTTGCCTTCAAACACCTGAGATACGATAGCTTCATAGGGACGATTATGCCAAACCACTTTCACATCAAATTCAACTGTATCGTCGATATAAGGTTGTGCGACTTCTCGCATCCAGTTTTCTCGCTGCTGAATAACGCCACGACGCATGGCATCTCTTTCGTCACTGGAAAGCATCGATGTCATTTCGTAAGAGAAATCATATATAGAAAGGAAGAAGGTGATATGGCTTTTTGAGGTGCTCTTACGAGCGAGCTGCATGGCTCGGGCTAACGCAGACTGAGCCTCATTATTAACATCCGCTACGACTAAGATCTTACTGTAAATACTCATAAAAGCTCCTTATTAATGGAGAATAACCAAAGAGTTAAATCGATCCTTCCATTTAAATGTAGCTTATTTAGAGTGAAATGATTAGCAAAACCGAGGCGTAAGAGGCAGAAACTTGAAGTGGCTCTTAATCGAGCCACTTCTGTAGGTATTTGATGTGTCGAGATTAATTACTCTTCTGGGGTAATTCCGGCAAGAACTTTTAGCTCATCGTGATCAAGGATAGTGATGTATTTACCTTTCACACTCAGAATTTCCGATTTCTGGAAACGGCCCAGTAAACGACTGATGGTTTCTACCGTCAAGCCGAGGTAGTTACCGATATCGCCTCGGGTCATAGTCAATCTGAACTCTCTAGGGCTGAAGCCACGCTGAGAGAATCGAGTAGATAAGTTATAAAGGAACGCAGCAAGCCTTTCTTCAGCATTCTTTTTAGAAAGAAGCAGAATCATATCCTGATCGCCTTTTATTTCACTACTCATCAGACGCATTATTTGCTGACGTAGCTTTGGCATTTTGCCCGATAAATCGTCGAGGATTTCATAAGGAATTTCACAAACCATCGATGTTTCAAGAGCTTGTGCAAAAGATGGGTGAGCATTGCCGTTTATAGCATCAAAGCCAACCAAATCGCCTGCAAGATGGAATGCGGTAATTTGCTCATCGCCTTGCTCCGTGATGGTGTAACTTTTGATGGTCCCTGAACGTATAGCGTATAGTGACTTTAGCTCGTCACCGGCTTTAAACAGCTCTTGCCCTTTTTGAATAGGCTTTTTACGTTCAATAATCTGATCAAGTTGGTCTAACTCAGACTCGTTCAGTGTAAATGGGATACATAACTGAGAAATACTGCAGTCTTGACAATGTATTGCACAACCACCGGATTGAATTCTTTTGTAGCTGGTTTTTCCGAAATCATAACTTCCAAGTCACTATTTGATATACATCAATATTTTAGCATCGCAGTATCATAAAGGACAGCTAAAAAACTTACGGTATTACAGAAAGATATCAAAAGTGTTATAAAAGTCTTACTGTTTCATAAGCGATATACGTGCCGTAACAGAGCAGAATTAAAGCCCCAACTTTGCGAAACGTCGCAGAATTTCTGATGTTTTTGATATATCCAGCACCAACTCCGACCGCCAGCATAGCCGGCAATGTTCCTATACCGAATGCAAGCATGATAAAGCCGCCGTTCATAGCGCTACCTGAAACCGCAGCCCAGGTTAAGGTCGAATAGACAAGCCCGCATGGCAACCATCCCCATAAAAAGCCTAAAGGGACGGCATACACCGGCGATTTTAGTGGCAAAAGCTTAGTTGTCACTGGAGAAATGTACTTCCAGATATGTTGCCCGAGCTTCTCAACCGTAAGTAAGCCTTGCCACCAGTTACCAATGTATAACGCCAATACAATCATGACGACAGCAGATAACAACCTTAACCAGTTAAGTACCGCAAAATCTGTCGCTATTTGAGAAGCACTTGCCACCGCGCCACCAATCACGGCTCCGGTTAGGGTATAGCTTATAAGCCTGCCGAAATTATAGAACAGAGGCGTGAGTAATTTGCCGCTCTTGGAAACAGAGGTGAGTCCAATCGCTGATGCGATACCGCCGCACATTCCCATACAGTGTGCCGAACCAAGCACACCAATCATTAAGGCGCCTAACCAATCACTACTTATCATGGTCTTTCTTTATTTTCTCGTCTTCGTCAAAAAGAATGTTGGAACCTTGTCTTTCAAGATCTTCAAACTGTTCCGTCTTTACTGCCCAAATAAATACAGCTACCGCAAGGCAAACAAAAACAATTGCGATTGGAATAAGAATATAGAGACTAGCCATTTTGTTTTAGCAACCTAAGTGAATTTGAAACGACAATAATAGAACTCGCCGACATACCAACAACAGCGATGTATGGTGCAACCAGTCCAGAAACAGCGAGAGGCAGAATCAACACATTGTAACCAAGCGACCAAAGTAAGTTTTGTCTGATTATACTGCGAGTTTTAAGCGCGAGTTTGCGCGCTTCCAGAAGTTTATCTAATTTATCGCCAAGTAAAACCATATCCGCTGAGGCTTTGGCAATATCAGTACCACCACCCATTGCGACAGAAAGGTGCGCGCCGGCGAGGGTAGGCGCATCATTAATACCGTCCCCAACCATTAGAGTGATATCGTCACTATCCAGGCTATTTAAGTAGTTCAACTTTCCTTCAGGAGTTGCGTCGGTAATCACAGAATCGATACCAATCTCACTCGCTACTTTTTGTGCATTTATTGATGTGTCACCGGTAAGCAGCGTTGTTTTTATGCCAGCTTCAGAGAATTGCGAAATAAATTCACGACTTTCTATGCGCACAGGATCTTTGTACTTGAATGTCGCAACATGAACTCCATTCACCGAGAGAAAAACGGCCGCAGTTTCAGTGGTGTTATCGTCACCCAAAACAAAGCGAGCGTTGCCGATGCGGCATTCCTGACCATTCCAGTATGCGCTAACACCTGACCCGATAATGTTTTTCGCATTCTCTACCTGAATGCTGTCATTTTTGAAGACCTCAAATGCCTTTGCGATAGGATGGTTTGCGTGTCTTTCCATCGAAGAGGCAAGGGCATACGCCAAGTTTTCATCAAAATCATTGAAAACTGCAATGGAGTCTATCTCTATCTTGCCTTCGGTCAGCGTTCCGGTTTTGTCTATCACCAGGTGATTAATCTTGCATAGGGTCTCAAATACATGACCCTTTCTCAAAAGGATGCCCAAATCACCTAATCGCGAAGTAGAGCAGGTGATCGCTGTAGGTGTTGCTAATGAGAGAGCACAAGGGCACGTTGCTACTAACACGGCTAGCATAATCCAAAATGCGTCGTCAGGTTTATTCTGATTCCAGTACAACCAGGTACCAGCAGCTACAATCAATATTACTGCTACAAAGTAACGGGCAACCACATCTGCAATTTCCGCAACCCTTGGTTTAGAGAGTTGAGCTTCATCTTGCAGTCGGACGATGTTTGATAACATCGACTCTGCTTTACTTTGAGTAACTTCCAGTTCGAACGATTCATCGGTGTTCAAGGTGCCAGCATAAACAATATCTCCAACTTGTTTTACTACGGGAACCGACTCACCGGTTAACATAGATTCATCAACATGAATTCTGCCACGAAGAATGTTGCCATCAGCGGGGATATGTTCCCCGGGTAATACTCGAACCTTATCGCCTTGTTTAAGCGTTTTAACCGGCACCTGGGAGCCATCCAATTTAGTCGCCATTGTGGGTATAAGCTTGAGAAGGTTCGCGCTTGCAGCGGCGGCTTTACGCCTAGCCCGCATCTCAAGAAAACGACCAAGCAACAAGAAGAAAGTGAACATTGAGATGGACTCGAAGAACACCTCACCTTTTTCACCGACAGTAGCAACCACGCTCGCTATATAGGCGAATATCAGAGCAATGGATACAGGAACATCCATACCCAGTGTTTTGCCCCGAATACTTCTCCAGGCATTCAGGTAAAAGGGAAGAGCAGAATACAGCAGTACAGGTGTTGCAAAGATTAAACTTACAACTCGCAGGTACTGCTTAAATTCAGCATCGAGATCTCCGAAGATTTCAAAGTAAAGTGCGACTGCCAGCATCATTACTTGCATGGTGGCAATACCCGCCACTCCTAACCGATAAAGATACTGCTTCATCGATTGCTGATAGGAAGCTTCATAGGCATCGGCTTCGAACGGCGCGGCTTTATAGCCAAGAGTGTGAATAGAAGAAAGTAACTCGCTTAGCTTAGCTTGGGAATTATCCCAGCGAAGAATGGCACGGTTTGTCGTAGTGTTAACCCTGATGGAGTCTACACCTGTTTTGTCGTTCATCTGTTTTTCAATTAACCAGGCGCATGCAGCACAGGTCACACCCTCGAGTGACAATGTCACTTCGGAGTGGTTTTCGGACTTCCTGACAAACTCTGACTGAACATCTTCGTTGTCGTAATTAATAAGCGCCTGAAGTTGCTCTGGAACAAGATCGGCTTTTTCAGCTAATTCAGTTCGATACTGGTAATAACTGACAAGGCCACCGTTTACGATGGTTTCTGCCACAGCATGACAACCCGGGCAACACATATCTCGAGTTTCACCGAGAATCTCGACTTGAAAGTCCGTGTTATCCGGAACTGGTTCACCGCAGTGATAACAGCTCTTTGACATAGATTATCCCTGCGTATTAATTCGAAAGTGCGGTAGGAGACGACGACGGAAATGTAACCTTGCCCTGTACCAACCACTCCCTGGTATGTGGTTCTAACTCAACAAACCATGGGCCGGTTAGCGCTTTATCTAGAGTGTGGCGATATACGCCATTAGCATCGGAACTTAACAGAACCTGAAAGTCCTGATTTGGTAACGTGCGATGGGTAAAAATAACGTTGAGAGCAGGGTGGTGATTAAGTTCACCTTTATCAAAATCGATAACGATTTGGTTTTCTTCGGTATGAACGGAGGCTTTGATTTTCAGACCGTTCGCGGCATTTACTCTGGAAAGATCGACACTAATTGCCTTGCCTTTCTTGTAGTAATCCTCTGCGACGAGGTTAACCGAGTTTTTAGAAAAAATTGCGAATGTTGTTAAACTGGCGATAACAACACATAGAGGCAGTGCTATAAGAAACCAGGGCCAGAATTGTTTATACCAGGGCTTAACCATAAAAAATCTCTACGACAAAAAGAGTTATGAATTTAGCATTGATCAATGCTAAATAACGGGCTTTAAAATATAAAATTTTCAAAAGTTTAGGAGTAGTTCAAGAAAAGCCCCTTATTAAGGGGCTTTTAACCGTTTATTCTTCGGTGTTTCTAAGGTTCCAGACATATGCAGCAACTAGCTGAACTTTGTCTTCGCCAAGAATGTCTTTCCATGCAGGCATCACACCTGAACGACCATTTGCAACTGTCGCGGTAATCTCGGCACGAGAATCACCAAATAGCCAGTATTTATCGGTTAGGTCAGGCGCTCCAACCGCAGGGTTACCTTTACCGTCTGTACCATGACATGCTGCACAAACAACAAAGCGCTTCTTACCGGCTGCTGCTTCACGAGCGTTCACCTTACGGCCTGAAAGGCTAAGGGTATAAGTCACAACCTCTTGAATGCCTTCATCACCGAGTGCGGCTTGCCAAGGTGGCATCTGACCAATACGACCATCCCTGATGGTAGTTAGTATGGCTTCAGGCTCACCACCGTAAAGCCATGCATCGTCAACCAGGTTAGGGAACCCTTTCTGACCGCGAGCATCCGAACCATGACACTGAGAACAGTTTTGCAGGAAGAGTCGTTGACCGACCTTAATTGCATCTTCGTTTTGTGCCATTTCAGGAATTGACTTGTAACCACTGCCATCTTCTTTATATGCTAAGCGTTTAAATGCTTCGCCAAAGTACTCTTCAGCTTCACCTAATTCGCGAGCGTACTGATCCAATTGCTTATTACTCTGGGAGTCAGCAATTGAGGTCTTAGATTGCGCTAATGTGCTTACTGTTTGATCCGAACTCGTCCAGCCAAGGAATCCTTTAAAGTTGCCCATTCCCGGATAGAGTGCCAGATAAATCGCGGCAAAAATAAATGTTCCTATGAAAAGGTAGCTCCACCACTTAGGTAGTGGGCTATTAAGTTCACGAATTCCATCGTATTCGTGCCCCATATCTTCGCCGTCAGGAACGCCCATGTTATCGCGTAGACACCAAACCAGAATGACTGCACAGCCAACCAGAGTGACGAGCGTTAATACAATGATCCATAAACTCCAGAAAGTTGTCATTATTTGGTCACTCCTTGTTCAGATTTAGTTGGTTTAGGCTGCTCATCGGCGAAGACCAAATTTGCATCTTCTTCAAAGCGGGACTTACGGCTCTTGCCATAAGCCCACCAAACCACACCAAGGAAGCTGATAAATAAAGTAAGTGTCCAGAGACCGTGGAAAGTACCAATATCCATACCTATTCTCCTTACTTCATCGCATGACCAAGAGACTGAAGATAAGCAATCAGAGCATCCATCTCTGTTTTGCCTTCAACATCTTTCTTAGCATTTGCTATTTGTTCGTCAGTATATGGAACACCAAAGTGGTCGCGGAATAGCTGAAGTTTCTTAGGTGTAATTTCACCATCAAGCACATTCTCTTCAAGCCATGGGAAACCAGGCATATTTGACTCTGGCACAAGAGCACGAGGGTCGATAAGGTGTACACGATGCCATTCGTCAGAATAACGACCACCTACACGAGCCAGGTCTGGACCAGTACGTTTAGAACCCCATAAGAATGGATGCTCCCATACCGATTCACCAGCGACAGAGTAGTGACCATAGCGTTCTGTTTCAGCACGGAACGGACGAATCATCTGACTGTGACAAGTGTTACATCCTTCACGAATGTATACATCACGGCCTTCCATTTCCAACGCGGTGTATGGTCTTAGGTTTTCAACTGGTTCGTTTGTCTGCTTCTGAAACATCAAAGGAACAATTTCTACTAAAGCACCAAAACTGATCGCTACTACGATCAATATCGCTAGTAGACCAACATTTTTCTCGACAATTTCATGGCGATTATTTGAATTAGAACTCATTCTATAACCTCCTTAAGCCGGTTGTTCGATAGCTTTCAGGCTATCTTTAGGTGCAGTAATGGTCTTATAAGCGTTATAAGCCATCAGGAACATACCGGCCAGGAAGATAAATCCACCGATAAAACGAACTGTGTAGAACGGGTAAGACGCTTGTACAGATTCCACGAAGCTGTATGTAAGTGTTCCGTCTGCGTTAACTGCACGCCACATTAACCCTTGCATTACACCTGAGATCCACATCGCTACGATATATAGAACCGTACCGATTGTCGCTAGCCAGAAATGCACGTTGATTAGACTTACTGAGAACATTCTTTCCTGACCAAATAGTTTTGGAATCAGGTGGTAAACCGAACCGATAGATACCATAGCAACCCAACCAAGCGCACCTGAGTGTACGTGGCCGATAGTCCAGTCTGTGTAGTGTGAAAGTGCGTTAACTGTCTTAATCGACATCATCGGGCCTTCAAACGTAGACATACCGTAGAAAGAAAGTGAAACGATTAGGAAACGTAGAATAGGGTCGTAACGAAGTTTATGCCAGGCACCAGATAGCGTCATGATACCGTTGATCATACCACCCCATGATGGAGCAAACAGTACCAGTGACATCACCATACCAAGAGACTGTGTCCAGTCAGGTAGAGCGGTGTAGTGTAGGTGGTGAGGGCCAGCCCAGATATATAGAGAAACTAGCGCCCAGAAGTGTACGATAGACAGGCGGTAAGAGTATACCGGACGTTCTGCTTGCTTAGGCACGAAGTAGTACATCATACCCAGGAAACCCGCTGTAAGTAGGAAGCCTACGGCGTTGTGTCCATACCACCACTGAACCATTGCATCGACAGCACCTGAATACACAGAGTATGACTTCATACCTGATACAGGAATTGCCATGCTGTTAACAATATGAAGAACGGCTACTGTGATGATGAAGGCACCGAAGAACCAGTTCGCAACGTAGATGTGAGAGGTTTTACGTTTAATTAGCGTTCCAAAGAACACTACCGCATAAGCGACCCAGACAACCGCAATCGCGATATCAATTGGCCATTCTAGTTCAGCATATTCTTTGGCTGTTGAGTATCCCAAAGGTAGTGTGATGGCAGCAGATAAGATAATTGCCTGCCAACCCCAGAATGTGAACGGGACAAGAACGCCACCAAACAAACGCGTTTGACAAGTACGCTGCACAACATAATAGGATGTTGCAAACAGGGCACTGGTACCAAATGCAAAAATTACCGCGTTCGTATGAAGCGGACGTAGACGACTATAGGTAAGCCACGGCGTATCGAAATTTAGCTGTGGCCAGACGAGTTGAGCGGCAATAAAAACGCCAACCGCCATACCAACAATTCCCCATAGTATGGTTACCAGGGTGAATTGACGTACAACAGTATAGTTATAATTGTGCTCAAGCTGATTTACTTGGCTCATTATCATGCTTCCAGTTTATGATTGACTACTTTACTTTTATAACGACTTCATGTCGTAATGAATGCTAGCTCGAGGGAATAGGAATATGCGCTTAGAAGTTAAAATTTCCTATAATATTCCCTGGATAAATAACATTTTCCTCACAATGATAATGGATTTAACATTTTAATGACAACGAGTTAACCTCTAATTTTTTGATTGTTAGAACATTTATTTCTAAAACTTTGAAGCTTGTTACATCACGGATATAAAAATGGCATCAGAAAAACTAACCAAACAACGATTAGTGCATATTTTAATCATGATGGGAGTGCTGATATCGGCTTTTTTTGGCGAACTTTTGAACACAATCAGCAAGTTGTTAGTTGTACCCCGAAAAACAGTTGCGAAGTTGTGTTGAGCAATATTCATATTCCGATTGACTGGAATGCAGACGAAAAGGCGTACACTTCTGATCTGAAAGTGGACCTTCAACTGAAGGTTGAATTAACAAAAGGTAAAGCTTTGATCGTTCAAACTAATGAGATATTAACGATAACGCCACAATCGGACGTTATAGAGCTCTCAATTCTCGAGACCGTTTCTGGTCAGAGCGCATATATAACGCTAAATAAATAGTTTAGGCTTTAATTTTTGTATTGAATCGATACTATAAGATTATGATGTGTATCGAGTTTACAAACCGACAAAGGGATGTTTTGGTTAAAATTTATGCGGCTTAAATCCTGTTTTTCCAACCAGACTAACGAGTCGGCTGCTGTAGCTGAATTAGCGAGCAAACTAGGGAAGGCTAATCCAAGTTTTATTATTTGCTATTACACGGAAGAATATTCCGCTTCAACTCTTTCTAAAGAACTATCTGACAAGTTTCACGACAGTGAAATACATGGCTGCAGTTCATTCAAAGGGGTAATGACAGATGAAGGGTTTCATGCTGGTCCAGTAATAGCAGTGTTAGCTTTTTTTGATGACTCCGTTTTAACGTCCTACGGATGTGCACTCAGGCAATTCCCAGCAGATCACTGTACCAGACACGATATAAAAACTTTAACAACGCAAGCGCTAAATGATGCAATAAAAAAAGCCGATAGGGACGGGGAACTCCCTGGTTTAGTCATTCTTCATTCGACATTTGGACACGAAGAAATCATTGTCGAAGCCATTGAAGAAAGGTTAGGGGGAAGTATAAAACTTATTGGAGGTTCAGCCGCAGACAATAAGATTGCGAAGAGATGGAGTATTATCAGTAACAATCAATATAGTCATTCAGGCGTATCCATCTCCGTATTTTATCCTTCCAGTCCTTCTTTGACAGCATTTAGCAGCGGTCATTATCCGACAGAGTTTAATGGAATAGCAACCAGGACCATAGGAAGAACATTAGTCGAAATTGACGGCAAACCGGCGAACCAAGTTTATGGTGATTGGGTCAGACAACATCTAAGTAAACTAGTGAACGATGAAGAATATCTAAAGGTCACCGCGCTATATCCACTGGGGAGGATTGCAGGGCAAGTTTTCGATTCTCCGTATTATAAATTATCTCATCCGCTTAGTGTGACTCCTGAAGGGGTACCTTTATTTACCAATATTGAGACGGGTGATCGTGTGCACTTAATGACAGGTGGTGAAGATCAACTCATTAAAAGAGCTGCGCTAGTCACTCAATCGGCAATAAATGCACATCCTACAGACATTGATCTTTTTGGCGGAGTTAATATATTTTGCGCGGGCTCAATGGGCATAATCATCAGTAAAATCGACAAGGTGCACCAGTCATTGCATCAGGTTTATGGAAGGCGACCGTTTATTTGTCCCTTTACCTATGGCGAGCAAGGGGGCTTCATTAATGGGGAAAACGCTCACGGCAATCTAATGCTTTCTTCTGTTATTTTTTACTCAAAAGAATCCGAACATGAATGATTTTTTAAATGAAGAGTTACAGGAAACGTTACTCGAACTAGAGAAAGCCCGTTCTCGAGAAAGAAAACTGGCAGAAGAAAGTGACGCAGTACTCTCGGCCATTACGGCTTTAGCTGACGCAAAGAACAGACACCAGATATTTGATGCGCTTTTGACTGTTCTTAAGAAATACATTCATTTTGATAACGCTCTTGTTCTGGCTAAGAGTGAACAAGATAGTAGTTACAATACTTTTCTATGTACCAACTCTTTATTTGAAAACACCACATGGAATGAAGACCCCAAATTTGCAAGAGCCATAAAAGGTGAATGCATAGTGTTATTCGACCCAGGCCAGGTTGAGTTTTTCAAACGACTCAACCCGATAGTAAAGAACACCATTCAGTCAGCATTAATTTGTGGTGTTGTTTCTGAAGTAAGTCAATCCGTCATTGTTTTGATCAGCAATACGAAAGGTCGGCTTAATACTGAATCTAAAGATACGTTAACCCGCTTAATGCCTCTTGTAGAAAGAGCTTTACACGACATAGATCAAAAGGAGAGGTTGCAACAGTTAGTTCAGGTTCGAACGAAGGAGTTGGCAAACAACAGGCAACGCTTTATAGACTTCGCTCAATCTGTTGGAGACTGGTTATGGGAAACCGACGCCTTTTTAAACGTCCATTATCAAACATCATCTCGTTCTTCTATCGTTAAAATTAACGATAACCTTCTGACTGGGCTAGAAAAAATATGCCACCCAGAAGGGCTGTCAAGAATCGAACAGGCCATTAGTCAAATCAAACCTTTTGAAGAAATCGAAGTAGAGTTGAACGGACAGCGCTTTATTAGTGTTAGTGGTAGACCTTACTTTAACGAGCAAGGTACCTATAAGGGATACCGAGGATCTGCCAAAGATATAACCGACAAGAAAGCCCGAATTATTGAGCTTGAAAGCGCAAAAGCAGAAGCACTAAAAGCGAGTAACGCTAAATCCGAGTTCCTTGCTGTCATGAGCCATGAGATCAGAACACCATTAAATACGATTCTTGGTTATCTCGATGTATTACAGAATGCAGAATTTCAGCCAAATCAATCCAGAATTCTAGAGCAGATGGAGTCATCTGCTGAGCTACTGAATGTTCTAATTAGTGATATTCTGGACTTATCCAAAATAGAGTCAGGCCATTTCTCTCTGAATTTTCAAGAAGCAAATCTACCGAGCATTGTTGCTAATAGTATTAACCATCATAGAGTTCATGCGGACTCAAAGGGTATCGCAATCAACATTGATATTGATAAAAACATACCCGAATTTATATTGATAGACCCCGTTAGGCTCACGCAAATATTGTTTAACCTGGTCGGTAACGCCGTCAAATTTACATGTAGCGGGTGTATCAATATTAATGTTTCAATCCTTGGCGTAAACAAGATAGAAATTAAAGTCTCCGACACCGGTATCGGTATTGCGGATAGCAAAATAGGGCTGCTATTTAATGCATTTGAACAGGCAGATAGCTCAATAACTCGAGAATACGGAGGAACAGGATTAGGGCTGACGATTACTAGGCACCTGGTTGAGTTAATGGGGGGAAGTATAACCGTCACTAGTAAGGTGAATCGTGGTAGCGAATTTAAAGTAGTTTTACCTATAACACCGGTAAAACAAAAAACATCAGAGACAGAGAAAGAATATATCAGTCAAAAAACAGAATTGAAGAAAATCCTTTTGGTGGAAGACAATAAAACCAACCAGAAGGTAATACAGATTTTGTTAGAAAAGCTCGGACATAACGTTGAGCTTGCCTGCAACGGCCTGGAAGCAACTAATATTATTAGCACCAGACCAGAGGAATTTGACCTTATTTTTATGGATCTTTCCATGCCGGTAATGGATGGCCTGAAGGCAACAGAGATCATCCGAGAACATGCTATCCAAACTCATATAATTGCGTTGACGGCACATGCTCTGGAAACAGACAAAGAGAAATGTTTGTCTGCGGGCATGAATGGCTTTCTCACCAAACCTATTCGTATGGATGAACTTAAAAAGATTCTCAATAAGTCACACTGATGAATTAAGCCCTTCGATATTTTGTTCTGATCAAGTTTCTATAATTATTATTTAACCAGTTGATAAATTGGGACTCTAGTAACTTTATATACAAATGAACTATGTAATTATCCGCGCAATGTTCTAGCAAGGAACCGATAAGCAGAATGGTGCTCCTTGCTTATTTAGATAAAACATCTGGCGGTAATCTTATGCAGTTTGGCTTTAAAAAAACTTTACTCTTATCTACCTCACTTTTAATAACACTTTCTGTAGGGCTAACAAACTACGTTTCATATATCAATGAACAGGCCATGTTAAAAGAAACCATTTCAGACTCCACCTCTAAACGAGCTACCTCTGAAAGTAGTAAAGTTCAGGCATTTATGTCTGGGATTGGCAATTCTGTACGTGGTATGGCTGATGATTACAGGAATAATCCCTACTTCCCAGGTGGCGATGTTGCGAGGTTAACTTCTTATAGTAAAGCCAGCGGGATTGATATCTTGACGGTTGGATATTCCGACAACCGCGCGTATACCAATGACTTGCTTGTTGAAGGCTGGGATCAAGGCGTAGCTCCGGAAAGTTATAAACCAGCAGAAAGTTTCTGGTTTAAAGACGCTCGCAACGCAGATGGTGTAATTTATACGGAAATTTATGTTGATACGACAACCAACACCACTATGGTTAGTGTCGCCGAGAAAATACCAAATGGTGCGTTGATTGCCGATATTACGTTAGACAGGTTAAATACTATTGTTGACTCTATTGATATAGAGGGGGCAAACGCTTTTATTCTGGATCAAAACACGTCTGTTCTTGCATCTAACCACCCAGAGATAGAAACAACAACCACTTTGTCTGATCAAAGGACTTTTCAAGAGTTAGCCAACCAGATCGTAAGCAACAAATCACTACAAACGGAATATACGCTTATAAGTGGAGAGAAGGCTCTTTTCGCACAAAAAATTACTATAGGTAATATTTCCTGGTATCTGGCTATTGAGTTGGACAAGTCTATAGCTTTTGCATCGCTGATTGATGCCAGAAACTTCGCAATCATATCGACTTTATTTGCTTTAGTTATCTCCATCGCTATCTATTCTCTGGTTCTTAACTATGTATACCGACCAATACCTGTATTGCGCGAAACCATAAAAGGACTTTCTGAAGGGCAGATAGACCTAACTCAAAGGTTGGATGTGAAGGGCAACGATGATCTAACCCAGATTTCTAAAGGGGTAAATCAGTTCATCATCAACTTCCAGGCCATGATGAAAGATATCCAACAAGCATCGAAGCAAATGCAAGAAAACGTGACCCAATTAAGTCAAAGATCAGCAGAAAACGCCGATTATTTGCAAAAGCATGTATGCGAGACTGAGCAAGTAGTTGCAGCGATTGACGAGTTAAATTCTGCTGCAGAATCAATGGCATCTGACATTAACTACACAGCGCAAATTACACAGCAGGCGAATGATACCAGCATTCAATCTCAGCAAAATGTTGAAAGTGCTCAATCTATCGTTGAGTCTTTAATATCCGAAGTTTCAACTTCGTCTGAAAATGTACAGTTAATGAATTCAGAGACAGAGAATATCAATAGCATTTTAAACGTCATTGGCGGCATTGCAGAGCAAACGAATCTACTCGCACTAAATGCAGCAATCGAAGCAGCCAGAGCAGGAGAACAAGGTCGTGGCTTTGCGGTAGTTGCCGATGAAGTGAGAAGTCTTGCCAGCAGAACCAAAGAAAGTACTTCTGAAGTAGAAAGTGTTCTTGCTAGCTTGATAAGCAAATCAAACAACGTTGTAGATTCAATGAATACCACAAAATCACGCTGCGAAGATACGGCAATTAACGCCAGCGAAGTAGCTGAAAGCCTAGTTACCATGAACAACTTTGTGGACAAGATAAATAGTCTAAGTAGCCAGATTGCGACCGCAGCAGAACAGCAAAGCAGTGTAACCAATGAAGTAAGCAGCAACATGGCTGCAATAGGCAATATTGTTACCAAAGTTGAAGCCAACGGCAAAGAAGCACTTGATGACGTAGAGGACATCAGAAAAATCAACCAGAGGCTAGTGAACATCGTCGGACGATTTACGATTTAACAGGCAACCAAAATGGAAGCATTAGCCAGCGAAAACTCGCTGGCTTTTTTGTACAACACGCGAGGGGAAGAGCAAAAGGTTGGTATTGCCAGATTGATAGTAATCTCTTATACACATTTAACATAATATACCTTATCATGAATAACCTTTCTTACTAAAAAGCCCCTAAAAACAGGGGCTTATTTAATGTTTTCAGATTCTTAAATTGAGAAGACTAGGACGCAATTATCTTCATGAGGGCTTCTTTGGCTTTCTCACTATGCTGTCTTTCTGCAAGGTTAGAGAGAATCACTAGATCTTCATCCAGTTTTAAAATTCTTGCCATCATTATGGCGGTTTCTTCGCTCATAGCTTTGCCATTTCGCCAGTAAGAGACAGCTTGAGGACTAACATTCAATAATTTTGCAGCTGCATAGTCACTAGGCACGTCCATCTCTTCTTTGAACGCTTCTAAAAGTTCAATTGTAGTAATCATAACTACCTCCTAAAACAAGCATAAAACAGCCTCTTGAATGTTTCACTACTTAAGATGCCTCTTGAATAGGCTTTTTGATCCTCTATTCTGATCGGGTGTTTGCTCTTTTGGTCGGACGCGACGCTGGAATATTGGACAGGTCTTTTTATCTCAGTGCCGGCTAAAAGGGCGCCCTATTTTACATAGGGAGGCACAGGGTCATAACACAAGGAATCTACTCATGAACAGCAACCCTCAAAAACGTGATATCTCTTCAAACATTCACACCATCAATATAGTTCATAGATCTGCTCATTATCTGAACAACATCCATCTTACGCATGAAATACGCAGAAAATGTGGAGGTTTAGCATGAGTGAGTCATTCATGGTTGCCATTTACGCAGCAAGTTACACCTCAGAAAGTAGAGGTAAAATCTTTGTCAGTACCGTAGATGATGGAATCATTGGTGAAGGTCTAACCATTCTCTATGTGAAAAATACCTTAGATGCAAAAGAGATCTGCGATGAAGTCCAGGACATTAATGGAATGGAGATAGGAAAGCTAAGCCAAGCAATCGCTGAAATAGAAGATAGATGCAGAATGGTAAGGTTAGGGGGTTAATCATGAGAATCTCAGAATTTTTAGACCAGCTTTGGGACTATGACGACGATACGTTTATTGTATTTAACGGTATTGATTTTGATTTTGATGTTTACCATTCGGATACCGAAGAGGGTGACAACATTAAAGAGCCGTTTGTTGTACGCATCTGGATAGACCCTTGCATGTTTAAGATGAAAACCCGTTGGAAGGTTTCTACTGTCAAAAATAGACTGCGAATGCTACCTGGTGATATGGACATATCAGCTAATAACGACCAGACGTTTACGCTGGAATACTTATCGAATGCTGATGGTGACTGTCTCAACATCAAGGTTAGAGATTGAGGTTGCCTGAGTGAAAGACCTAACGCCATATCAGCAAGAACTCGTCAAATATAACCACCACTGTGAACAGAAGTGGAAGAACGGCGGCGTTCCTTCACTTCCTGCTGGCCTGTCGGATGTATTTAGAGTGTTCATGAAACATGGCGCACGGTCTAACATCGAAATCATTAGCCGTTTGGAGCGTAACCACGAAATATCTACATTTTTGCGTGGGAGCCGTCGCAAGAACTTTGATGCTGTAGCTATGTGGATTGTGGCTAACGTTGAAAAGGTAAACGGAACCTTCGCTAAGCAAGGAACTCAGCAACAAATAGCAGAACGCCTGGGCATTTCTCAGCCTACTGTCTCACGTATCTTAGAGCTAATGTGCAAGATGCGTGTTATTAAGCCTATATTCCCCAATCAAGAAGATCCAAGTTCAGGTAGTGCAGCTGTCGTAGGTGATAAGGGGGAATCCCTCTTAATCAGGTCTATGAAGTAACTACAGAGTTTGCGTATCTGGCAGGGACAACTGCAGGTAATAAGATGGTCGAGGCTATGTACAATGCAGACAAGGAAGCAGAAGCTCAAACAGGCTGGACACTTAAAGAACGCCAGCTGATTATCAGAAATACCGTATGGGAAAGCACCATAGCAAGGCGTTTGAGAGAGATTTCAACTAGTTGCTTCAATAAGGTCATTCAAAAGGCTACAGACCGCTCAAGGGCTGTACAGCTCATTTATCAGCGTATCAAGAAACACGAACCGGAGCTATTAAGGCCTGAGAACGTGCTCATAATGGAAAAACTCGTTAATGCACGGCTCGTATCGTGCGGATTCACCGCCAACTAAACTACCTTATCTGCTTCCTGCAGAGGCTCGCTAATATCCCCACTTAAGAATGTTAATAATATGTTTCATTTTGCTGAAGCATTTACCATATCTATAACCAAATATTGCCGTAAATGATGAATTAATGTGGCTCATGAGCTCCCTATGGTTATTTGGATTTAATGTACTGAATACAGAGTATGAGTGTTTACTGCATTGAACGAGATATATAGTGAATCTAACGGGGTATTAGCTGCATAACCTTACAGGTAATAAAAACAGAGAATCTATACATATAAATAGCTTTTAAAAGAAATAAGAATGAAGCGTCGCTTCTTGCTCGCGAGCGAGCTGGCTCCTTTGGACTGTAAGTCCAGGTGCAGAGCTCTATACATTCTCTGTGTGGTAAGTTCGGGGTCGTTTATCGCTTCGCGATGGTCTAGCAGAAAGAAGGGGCGAATTTTTAGCTATGGTGAATCGTTAATCTAATTGGATTAACTACATAACCTATTTAGGTTATAATTCAGGAAAGGGTCATAAAAAGTTAGAGTAGAGTATGCAAGCAGTAAGTGGAAACAAATTAACGGATTTTACCAGTCCACTGGTAAGTCTGTTTGGTGCAGCCAACTTTCTGTCCAGAGGGGCAAAGAAAGATGAATCTGTACAACTTGTATCTGATGGTTTTAACCAAATGTTCAACGGTCTTTTAACATTATTAAAAGGTGCGGAGCAAATATTGGATCAGAAGATTGACCAGGTACTTACTGAAGAACGCTCTGTTCTGACTGATGACGATATCGAAGGTTTCGCGCAGTTCAAAGAGCTTCTTAACGTAATGCGCCCAATGATTCTTGAAGATGAAGCTGGTTTACCAGAGGATTTCCGCCGTTCTATCGCAAAAGTCGTAGAGCGTGGTGAGATGCTCGCAAACCTTGAGAGGCAGTTTCGCGAGCAACCATCTGCAGATGTCGTTCCAATTGATATCGCAGCACTTCAAAAAGAGAATCAAGAAATAAAAGAAGATATCGGGGGTTGGACCGAAGCATGAGCCCGAAGTTTTTCCTCTCTAACCATGTAGACTGGACTACGCCCGAAAACAAAAAACTTGTCGAACAATTTAAACTCTACAAATCCGAAGGTGTTGTTCCGGACTCTTTTGGTAAAGATGCGTCTTTAACTAGACCTAGAGATGCGCTATATGCGGGAATTCAACATATGCACATCGGCCATTTCAACAAGGTTAATAACCAGTTTCATCGTACGTCGGATGATTGGCTTATCTATGCCGAAGGCCTATTTTCTGACTCATATCTGCTAATTGAAGTTCTATCTCCAGATGCGCATGATCGTTCCGAAAACTTAGAGGTTATGAGCCGATACATCAAGCTGGGTAACGCCTTTAGGAATAAATATTGATAGGTCTCACACAAAAGCTCTGTACCAGGGCTTTTGTGTGACTCATCTTTGATACAAACCCATTCTCACTTCTAATTCATAGAGTAATCACTTTACGTTGGGTATATATTAACCTCCGACCTGTCCATATTCCGGCACCAGTAGCTAGGTGACAATATGGAAATATCAAGAAATGCACTCAGAGAAGTGTTTGATAACCCTCCTCAAGGCTTTGGCTCCTTACTCAGAGAAAGAAAGTTATCTGTTGTTCTGGGGTCACTGCCATTTTTTCAGAAAAACATTTTTAATCAGTTACTCCCACCAGAAACCCGAATCCTTGCCTTTGATTACCAGGACAAAATTGATGGTGATTTTATTGCTGTACATACCTTACAGGCGTTAAACCTTCTTATCGATCGCACCGGTGCCAATACACCCGCCAAAATAGCGTTTAAAGCCTGCTCCGAAACGGAGTTCAAAGAGTTTATGAATGCTGCAGTTAAATGGGGTAATTGCGTTGTTATCGCAGAGCCTACCAATCTATTCCCTGAAATGGAGTTACCATCATGCGCTTAGGAATCTTACTGGGGCTGGCCGTTTGGTCAGCTGCTTTCGCATTTGCGTATTCTGCAGTCGCATTGATGCAGGAACGCGGCCACGAAACTGCTCAAAGAGTTGATGAGCAGCTAGGAACGAAGCACTGCAGCTGCTATTGCATCGACGAACTCGGCCAAGTGGAGTTGATACCGGCTCAACGTATCAACGAGTAAACCTAATCTTGCTAACGATGTGAATCAGGGGCAAGGCTTACCTACGGCGTGAGACAGGAGGGAATATGGGAATTATTAACGTGCAACGTGTTTGCCGTTGTCACGATGAAGAGTGTTACCGGAATTTTTGGATATCTCGCAATGCCTGGTCTGAGCCGTTTAACGGTTTTTGTCCTTTTTGTGGTGCAGATGCGAGTGAATTGCATGACCAAAATGATTTCCGGTTTGAGCAACGGCATTACCGCCTGGAGGATGAAACCAAAGAAGAGTACGAGCGTAGAACCAAGCGCAATACAACTGTTTTTGGGGATGTAACGCCCTAAACCAATACACCAACGTCGTGAGACAGGGGACTTATCATGGAATTATCCGAACTAAAGCCACTCATCAAAGAGGCAAACGAACTGGAATCTGAGCTTGATAAACTGCAGGCGCTTTTTCACAACGTGAGCATGAAACAGCTGTTAAAGAAACTGACTAAGCTCACTATGGCCGGTAACGTTAATCCCGAAACGCTCGGGCTTCCTGCAGACATCATGGATAAGGTGTCCAGGTATCAGCGATTAAACCGCACTATTCGCAATGTGATGGATCAGATTATTGAGGGTCAGTCTGATGCAAAATAGCCACAAACCTATCCAGGGCTATGCGCCTTGTCAGCATTGCGGAAAACCATCTCCAGTTTATCTACCAAGAGGTGGTCCACGTAAAAACACGTTTTACTACGTTTGCCCTGAGCACAGCAACGAGCAAGGCATAGGCGTACATGATTACTGCAAAACCTACATGACCAGCACGTTAGAAGAGTTTGCAGAGAAGTACGATGCTGAGCAAGAAAGCCAGGCATTAAAGACTGAGCTGGAGAACAGCGGAGCACTAATAACCGAAGTCGAAACAGCTTCAACCGATGAAACCAGTAATGACGCGGTTAAAGAGGAGATAACAGAGGAAAATCTACTCATAGATAACGATACCGGCGAAGCGGTTGAAACGGCTTCCCAAACCGATAAGAAAGACGGCTCAAACCAGTCTGCAAGTGGTATTGTGTTGGTTGTTATCTTTGGGTTGCTGCTTATTTGCGGTGGCGGTTATGCCCTTTACCGCAAACTGAAAAAGCCGGTTGAAAGTGTTAACACTTCCAACACCCCCAAACACCCGCCAAACCGCAGCCAGCAAAGCCTGAAACCGAACAGCCTAAAGGGGTTTTACTATGAGTGGAACGCTGGATATGAAGGGGATAGACATCCCCAAATTCATTCAGGTTGATGAAGACTTGTTGAGCGAAGCGGATGAACTGGACGGCGTAAAGGCAGAGGGCAGTGATTCAGACACAAATTCCGGTGGTTCTCCTGGTTCTGCAGTGCCATCTATTTTTGATGAAGACGAAGAAGACCTGGCAGGTGAGCTCATTGTCGAAGGCATAGAGATCGCCTTTCAGTTCTTTGGACATGAAAAATACGAAATAAGCGAAGGCAAGAAAGCCATGCTGGAAGGCTCTTATGCCAAGCTCGCGTCGAAGTATGGCAAGAAAGTACCTGGTTCGTTGGGTCGCTTTAAAGAAGAAATGGTGGTGATCCTTTTAACGCTGATTGTCTGCATTGGTGGGGCTCAGCAGTGTAAAAAGCTCAGAGAAGTCGATGCACTGGAAAAACCGGAGGCCGACAATGGCAATCAATCCTGATGATTCAATTAATGCTCGTCACGTTCTCTATTGTGCCGGTACTGGCGGCGGTAAAACCACAGCGATGCACCAGGCCGACAAACTCGGGCTTATTCCGCTAAACGAAGATGTGATGATATTCGACACGTACTCAACGTTTACACGCCTAGGTAAGCGCAAAGTATACCAGGCAGCCGGTGCAAAAGAGTTTATCAGCAAAATGGCGAAACTCAGGGCGCAGCCAAAACCTTTTGTTATTTCCTATGTTGGAAGGCGCACTCTGAGAGATTTTGAGTTTTTTCAGAAGTTAGCCTGGCAGTTCGCCGATGGTAAGCGGCCTTTGCACATCATCAATGAAGAGTTAATCCGCTTTGTCACCACCATTTCGAAGGCCGAAGGCCAGCTGGCAGAAAACTACCAGGGCGGACGTAAGTTTGGCCTGGTTTGTCATTCTATCTTTCAGCGGGGGCAGGAAGTACCCAAAACCATATTGAGAGGTTCGCAGATCAAGTGGGTTGGTAAGCAAGACGATTTCGCGGATGCCGAATACTGGTCTAAGCGCATTGATATCGCCACGGATGACATAGCGGGTCTGGTTGATTTGGAGTACTACATCAAGCGCCAGGGAATCAATAATGTGGTGCGCGGTAAGCTGGAGCCTATTTTCAGTTGAAACCGCGTCCTGCTTGGTTTGAGCGTTAACACCTCGGTTAACGCTCAACCAGTATCTAAACCGATTGCCAACCGATTAACTAACCGCATTCCATTGGGTTTAAACCGATTGGCAACCGATTCAAAACGGCCATTTTAACCAGATTTGTGTTGGTTCAATCACACTTCTAACGCAAGTTTTACCTAATAGGTTAACCGTTGAAATAGTGCTTTTCAGCCCTTTTTAGTGGTGGTTTATTGATGGTGTTTAAGCAATCAACAGCAAGTTGAGCAAGCAACTATGGCAGCAAAAAAAGCAGCCTGATCACTAAAGCACAGATGACTACAGCAGGAATTGCATTCGTGGTTGTCGTTCTTACGATTTGGGCATTAAACAACAATTCTTTCGTCAAAGATAACGCGGCGAAAGTAGGGGTATCGGTGTAATCATGGCAACTCAAACTGCAGCGCAAATGCGCCGATTAACCGCCGTCGCTCTGGGTGTTCTACGTGAAGTGAAAGGTGCTTACGCTCCTCGTTTAGAGCAGTGTGATCCATTCAAATCCGTAGGCTATTTTAAAAAAATGTATCCTGAATTTGACGAAGCTCAGACCATTGCCGGTCTGGAGATTGTCACTAACGTTCCTCGTGAATGTATTCAACGTATTTGGTTTGAATACACCGATGGCAGTGAGTTCTCAGGTTTTTACCCTGAGTTCCTGGTCGCGTCAGATGCCTATGATGGCAAATGGAGCGAAGAAGCCGTTGTAGCAGCTGAGGAAATATCGGGACAAACCCGCATCTTCATTGATTTTGCCAAAGAAGAACACCGTACCACTGATGGTATCCGTCGTGGTGAGCTGGTTGTTCTACCAGGTGAAAAAATCCGCATGGTGGTATTAACCGCTGGCAAGGGTGAATTTTATCCAGAAACATTGGAAATGTACGCGAATAAGCGTGTATTACCGGCTCAACCGGATCGCTATTTCGTGCCTCGTATCTGGCATGGTGAAATCAGCCAGACCGTAGCCGGTGAACAAACTCACAACTTCCCGCTAAAAGGTGCTAACCATCGTATCTGGCGTATGTGGCTTAAAACGTCCAATCTGCAGTCATTTGAGATCCTTCGTGACCGTAAGAAAGTGACCTGGGGCTATATCGACGACATCAAGTCGAACCTCCGCCGTCAGTCAGGGAAACAAATGCCTGATGGTTGGGTGGTGATTGACTTTGTTAACCACGGCTTTGCCACCGAAGGCGCTTTCGTACCGGTCTGTCTGGAGTCATTGCAGATTAAGCTAAGAACTGCAGCTGCAGAAGAAATACCGGTGTACTTCGAGTACGTCACTCAAAACAAAGAAATTCCAACTGGGGAATAAGGGCGGCGAGGTATGGAAGACGTATCAACCAACGAAGTTGAAACAGCTGTTTCCTCCTGGGACAAAATCGGGGGTGGTTTGGTCAGGCAGGAATGAACGTCATTGACGGTTATTTCGAAGTGGAGAAGGTGAAAGCGGAAAACGTCGAGCCTACCAAAGTGACCAATACTGCAAATCCGGCTCAGAGTCAGGTTGAAGCGGTTCAATCCTCGCAGACGATTAAAGAACAGGACAAAACCAAGCTGTATGCCGGTGGTGCCCTGGTCTTTATCGCCCTGGTTCTGGTGTTGATGTTCGCAACGCGGAGTAAATCATGATTTGGTTTTTGGCTCCAGTGGCGAGTCTGATTGGTGCAGCCGGTGGCTGGTATGTCACAAAAGAAACCGTGACAGATGTACTGGAAGCCAATCAGCAAGATACGCCACTTGTGAACGTGGGGAGCCAGAGCAATATGCAGACCAGTAGTGTCTTATTGGTGGTCGGTGTGGTGGTTCTGGCTTGGTACTTTTTTATCCGCAAAGGTAAAAAATAATGAGTAATTATCCTATTGCTGCCAATGGTGGCTATACAGGGAATGACAACTCTGCTTCTGATGGCGCGGTCAATATGAAGAACACGCAAAATCAGGTCATAGTGGCAAGTGAGAATAAAGCTTACGCCGTACTGTTCATTCTCTTGTGTGTGGGCGTTTGGTTCTGGAGAAAAGCATGATTGGTGCAGCAGCTGGAATGCTTGGTGGTGGTTTAAATACTGGCGGCGGGGCAGTGATGCCAAGCTCCAGTGCCACAGCAACAAATGGTGATTTTGGTGCAGCTGGACCAAATATCCAGGGCATGACCATCAACTCAGGCACCCCAACCGAAGATAAGGCCATTTATGGCGCTGTCATTGTCTTCATTGTTATTGCAGTGGCAATGGTATGGAAAAAATAGAGCGCATTTTCTGGTCTGCAGCACTGGAACGTAAACTCAGCATGGCGTTTGATAACATTCCAGCGCTGCGAGCTTCGCTCCGTAGTGGAGCAGAGCTATACGAGATAGACGATGAGCTTCATTATCATGATTCGTCCCGAAATCATGGCGGATGGTCAGGGCTGGGAAATGGTCTGGATGATCTCCTATGGCAAGAATCTCAATAAACACATCCCCGCCATATTAAGACGAATCAAAGAGAAAGATTTTAAGGCTGTTCGCTATCACTGTGCAGACACAGAGCGAGCAGTGGCAAGACTGGTACAACGTCATGGCGCTAGCGCTGTAGAAACCGTTTACCGATTTGAGTTAGAGGGGTTGAACCCAAATGGGCAGTAAATCGAATTCCAATCAAAGTACCACGTACAACACAACGACCAGCTACGAGTATAACCAGCTCGATGGCGGGGCGATTGAAGCATCGTTTGACTTTGCTGAACATGCCACAGACCGAGTGTTCGATTATGCCGAACTCAATACTCGTGAAAGTTTCGACTTTGCTGAAACCTTAGCCGAAGGTGCATTCAGTGCCATTGATGATGCGTATTCAAGAGCGAATCAAGCAACCAGTAGCTCTATCAGTCAAATGAGTGATTTGGTCAAGTCAACGCAAACACAGGGCGCAACTGACCTGATAGCGGCGAATCAGAAGACTACGTTGTACATGATGGCAGGTATGGCCGTGATGATAATCATGATCGCAGTGATATCGAGAGGCCGAAAATGAAGTCATTTTTTAAAGCCAATCAGCGACGAACTAACATACCTGGCAGTGGTGATTTTATCTATGTGGCTACTGCTCCAGGACAAATCACCATCCGTGTTGAAACCCGAAAGGGGCTCATTGAGTACGAACTGGGCGAACGAGATCAGGTATTGCTACCTAAAGGACTCGCGTTCTCGGAATACTCCGTTATCAATACCAGCGGCATTGATGGCGATATCGACATCATCACCGGCTACGGACAATTTGTCCCAAGTGGTGACAACATGCGCGTTGTTATTAAGAACGCCGACGGTACGCCTTTAGATGTTTCCGCGGTATTCGACGGCGCTCAGCCTGTTTATCAGAACCTGGGCTCGGTGTTTGTCGTTAAAGAAGAAGGTAAAAGCCTGGCAGCGCTACCAACCATCACCATTGATGGTAGCGCGCAGAGCATCCCTGAAAACAGCAGTCGTAAATCAATCATGCTGCAGGCTGGTGAAAGCAACGTCGAAGCCATTGTCATTGCAGGGTTCTACAAACTGCAGCCAGGCGAAGCCAAAGAGATAGAAGCGATTAACGAGCTCACGGTTACTGGTCATAACAATGACACTTTACGCGTGGGTGAGTTCAGTTAACGGAGGCAATCATGAGGCCTTATCAAATTGCCCTGGTATCGGTGCTTATTCTCTATCTCATGAGCCGAAATAAAGTCGTTAACAATGCTTTAAATAGCGACAGTGTAACAAGTGCATTGGAGAGTATTATGAGTTGGGTATTATCCCCAAGAAGCGAATCACGCATGGTTGGTGTAAAGGACGAACTCAAACAAGTGGTTCGCCTGGCACTGAAATATTCCCCTTATGATTTTGGGATCACCTCTGGCATGCGCACTGCAGCGCAGCAATATCAGTTATTTGTCAGTGGTAAATCCAATTGTGATGGGACAAACATCATTAGCCGTCACCAAACCGGACACGCCATTGATTTTGTAGTCTATGACGAAAACGGACAAGTTACCTGGGATATGGCGTATTACAAAGCCGTATCGGATGCCTTTAAGCGAGCAGCGAAAGAGCTCGACATTCAAATAACCTGGGGTGGCGATTGGGCTACTCTTCAGGATGGGCCACATGTAGAGCTCAAACAAGGCGTGTACGCATGATCACTTTTCTAACCGCTATTGGCACCGGAATTCTCAACCTGGTTAGCGCTAGACAGGCTGAAAAAAGCCGTAAAGCTGAACGTAAAGACCGTGTGGAAGAGGCCAAAGCGACAGCGCAAATAAAGCGCATTGAATCCGGTGATAACAATGCGGCCAGGCTGGACGAAATCAGCATGAAGGATAGGGGATGGAAGGATGATTACCTTCTATTGCTGACAACCATTCCAGTGCTGTTAGCGTTTGTGCCCGATTGGGCGCCATACATTCAACAAGGCTTTGATGCTCTGGAGGCGAGCGTTCCTGAGTATTACTGGTACGCACTAGGCATGATTTACATAGATACGTTTGGATTTAGACGAATGCTAAGAGTGGCCTTTGAACACTGGTTAAGTAAACGATTTGGAGGCGCAAATGGAAGTGTTAATTGACTCATTGATATCACGAGGCATTTCCCTGGATACCATTATCCTGGCGCTTTTCATGTGGAAGAGTATTTCATACCAGGCGAAAGTGAATCAGGCAGTGCTTGAGCGTTTAATTATCCTGGAAACTAAAGAGGAAATGAGTAATGGCCAAGAACCAGGACACCACAAATTACGCGTTAACTGACGCGGATTATTCACAGATTTCACAAGGTGAGTCGCAAGGCTCACTACGTCACATTAAAGGTGGTGCCATTTTATTGATAAAGGCAGCTGCCAAACCCGCCGTTGATGCTCCTTTCATGAGTATATTCAGACCAGGACAAGAAACGCCTTATTTTGGTTATAGCGACACTGTTCTCCTATGGGGTAAAGCTGTTTCTGGTAATGCAGAACTAACGGCCAGCGGAGCAGAGTAATATGCCAGTCGTTCGTCGAACCTTTGAAAGCATGATCCTGTTTTTTCAGAAGCTGTTTAGATGGGTGCTGTATTTTGATGGGAATACGCATATCAAATTCAAACCCATTACGTTATCAGGCGCTAATGGGTATTTCATTGAGTTTAAGTACAAAGGCACATCTATCGATTATCGTAGCGTGTTGATTAACTCCGCTACAGGCAAACGAATATGTCGCTTTAATCTAGGGGGGACATTTCGCTTTTACTCTCCGGATGAAGCATCAACCGTCACCGGTTCGATATCGGTAACGGATGATAAAGAGCATGTTATACGCCTTGAAGTATACAATGGAAGCGCCACGCTATTAATTGATGGTCAACTCGATCAACAGACCGCGAATGCGTCATGGAGTGAAGACCATGTGATTGACAGTAGTGCGCCAGCGGGACTAGCAGGTTACTTATACGACATTAACTTAAATGATGAGTATGAGTACATTATCGATGAAGGGGAAGGCGTAATTGCTTACAATTCCTTAGAGCCTGAGCTTCCGGAGCTCATTGACCTAAATAATTTAAATGCTCAGGTTCCGGCAGGGATGCAAGTGGTGCACATTGAAAACGGGATTGCGGTAGAGGTTGTGGACGAATCGGTTTGCCAGGCGTATCCGTCAGTGAAAGTTCCGGGTCTAACTTTAGCCGAGACTCACTTAGGTAAGGTGACTATCACAAGTAAAACTGATGGAATCAAAGGGTTCTACTCGGTTGGGCAAGTCACAGACACAAGCCAACGCCTAATTGGTGAAACAGTTGTCGATAAACCTGTCTACCTAGAAAAAGTAGTGTTTGATGCGGAAAGTACAGATATAAACTTCTACATCGACACGCCGACACCAACCAATGGAGATCGAATTGAGTTCACTCACATCAGCGCTAAACGGAGCACAGCTGGAAACATCGAAAACTCTCAATCTGGAAGCTGGCAAGAGGTGCAGCTATGAAAAACCTCTATTATAAATTCGTGAGCGCCCAGAACTACCTTGAGAGCTACCAGGAACGCTACCCACATGCACCGGCTAACCAGGATAAAACCGAATATTTAATTTGTGGGGAAGGGATGCTGAACGAAGACCAGATGAACGATTACAAGAAAAACAATGCCGGTTGGCAACCACAAGAAGAAACACCACTATAAAGCCCCGTTCTGGGGCTTTTACTTAGCTATCCACGCCTAAACTTATACAGACGCTTCTTATTGCGCATTATTAGCGCGTAACTGTCATTACTTGAAATCATCTTCGGAATATTGAGCTCACGCGCTGTAAACTCGCGGCCTGACGGCGTTATGAGCTTATCACCAACCACACGAAACCCAGACCAGGGCGAACTGGTAGGAAGATAACCACGATGCCGGATCATAAGCAGCCTGGCTTGCGCTACAGGCCATTTATTGATCGCTTTGTATCGATATAACGTTGGAACAGACACACCCAGGTAATCGGCTGCAGCTTCCATAGAATCGAACTCATAGAGCAGTATTTCGCTTAAATGTTCATTCAAATAGCCACACTGGTAGAGTTCGTCCCGCATTTTGATGCGTTGTAGTAGTTTTTTCATTGTGATCTACCTCTAAGAATCACGAATTTAGTTCAAAAAAATACAATTTTTTTGAGATTGATGATTTTGAGCGATACACACCACAAATGGTGCGAAAACGCCAAAATCAAGAGGTAGTAGAAAACGACTACTAAAATAATGAAAGATTTGAAGGGGATAGAAGGCTCTCGTTGATAATGAAATCAATAGAACCATATTTAACATAATATACCTAATACGCAGTAAGCATGTAGCGGCAAAGTTGTAATGTCTGGTTTGAGTAACCTTAAGAACATGTCCTAACAATAAAGGCAGCTTTCGCTGCCTTTATTGGTTTTGTTATTTAACTCTAAGCCTTTTTCTTTCCGAAACTCTTAAAACCCTGATGTGGGAATACGTTTCTTATGCGCTGCTGTATTTTGTTTGGTATTTCTTTCGAGAACTTAAGCTTCGCGCCGGAACGTGTCATGTAGACTTTCACCACACCGTCAAATGGTGTTCTGTGGCCAATTTCTTTGCAGTTGTGGCCAAAAGCATGAGGTAAATTTCCCTTATGGCCAACCAATGCTCCGTCTTTAAACGTCATTTTTAATACAGGCCTATCGACAGCAACCAACCAAATAACGACAACTGCGCCGATTAAAATTACGTACATCATAATATTTCTCCCTGACTAACTTGATAGCAGCTTGCTCAAATCTTCCTTTAAACTGCTTACAGTCTGATTAGCTTTTTCACTCTTAGAAGCTTCTGAAAGCAGATACTCAATAGCATCGGATAACGTACAATCCAGCTCATTCGCTCTGATAGAAAGCTTTTCCCAGACTCGGTAGTCCAGGTCGATAGATTTTTTCTTGGTATGCACTTGTTCGGCATTAAAGTGACGCTTCCGCTTTGCGCGAATGGCTTGTTTGAGCTTCTTATCCAACTCTTCGGACATGTGGTTCTCAATCCACTCAAGCACCTGAGTCGGTTCATGTTCGATTTGTTTTAAATGCTCTACGGCTTGAGAGTCTTCGCTGGTATCGATATATCTGGTAATGGTTTCTCCATCTCGCCACTTCTTCATGAGATATTGCCATTTCCAGCCACATTCAAGGTTTTCAAGTTGTTGATATTTCATCACAGATAGTCCATTAGCTCGCCTGGTGACAGCGTAACCCAAAACTAACATAAAGGACAGCACAAATATCAGCGATATGTCTCAAATTTATTATGTAGAGCTATGCTTTTTATATATAATCGCACTCTTTATCTGAACCCTAGCTAATTATGAACCAAGAAGACTGGCGCTCTGTCGTTCCTCAGTTTGCAGAATACAAAAACTCTATCGATCGTTTTGAAGAGTTAGATCCCCTATCCTTTATCGATTTACAACCAAGATTACGTTCTGCACTTGTTCGCTTTGAAGCACTACACAACTGGACAAAAGTACTTCTGGTTAACTCTCCCGATAACGCAATATATAGAAACGCTGTTATTGATGCATTGCACAGCGGGCACATTATTCCACCTGAAATCCCTGTAGTTAAAGCTGAAACGCTAGAGATCGAATCCATTCTTGGCCAATATAAAGTGCGTGATGGCGAAGTGGTGTCTACAACTCCTGGTTTGCTTAACAAGGCTAATGGTGGATATTTGGTTGTTTCAGCGAATTTGATTATGGCCAACCCATCTTCCTGGATGGTTCTTAAATCAGCGCTACTCGGTGAAGCCGTATCGCCTGTTAACGTAGATCCAAAACATATCGCACTGGAGCAACCTGCTCATCAGGTTGACGTAAAACTGATTGTTATCGGTGATCGTGAGCAAATGAGTGAACTGGATTATTTTGATTCAGATATTCAGTCGGGTTTTTGTATATTTAGTGAAATCGAGTTGGATCTAAAAATCGATACCAACGATATCGAGCGCTACTTAGGTTACGTAAAGTGGCTGTGTTCCAGTTTTAATCTACCGACGTTGTCCGAAGATGGCCTTCACCGGTTAATGACTGCAGGAGCACGCGAAACGGAAGAACAAAATTACATGCCGTTATCGTTGCAGTGGCATAACTCTATTCTTTCGGAAGCCGCATTAGAGTCAGAAAACCAGACTATTAACAGCGATCATATCGAAGCCGCTTTAGACAACAAATACTACCGCGAATCGTACCTTCCCCTTCGTGCCCTGGATGATATCTTTGATGGACAGGTAATCATTGAAACCGAAGGTGAGCAAGTTGGTCAGGTAAATGGCCTGACCGTTATTGATGTTCCCGGGCATCCGGTCTCTTATGGCGAACCTGCTCGAATCTCTTGTGTTATCCACTTTGGTGACGGTGATATCTCAGATGTAGAGAGAAAGGCTGAGCTTGGCGGAAACTTACATGCTAAAGGCATGATGATAATGCAGGCGTTTGTGAGTAGTGCCCTGAACCTGGATGAACCTCTACCCTATTCTGCCTCCATTGTATTTGAGCAATCGTACAGCGAGGTTGATGGAGATAGCGCATCGTTAGCGGAACTTTGCTCACTGGTCAGTGCTCTTTCCGAATGCCCAATTAATCAGCAAATTGCTGTTACTGGCGCTGTCGACCAGTTTGGTCGCGTTCAGGCTGTGGGTGGATTAAACGAAAAAATCGAAGGTTTTTATCATGTGTGTGAACATCAGGGCTTTACTGGTAACCAGGGTGTCATCATACCGAAATCAAACTTAAAGAATTTATCATTAAATAAAGAAGTTATAGAAAGCATTAAGGATAATGTGTTCCATATATGGTCTGTAGAAACCGTTGATGAAGCGGTCGAACTGATCACTGGAAAGGCACTACGTGGCGATAGTGAAGATACGATTCTGAACCGAATTTCAGAAAGAATCGATCACTTTGCTAATGGTGAGGTGAATGAAGGCTGGATTCAAAGAGTTAGAAGCTGGCTTTCATTTAACTGATCGGAGTTGTCTAGCTTACACCTGTTCACTAAGATGCACCTACTTACAATTGGAGTAATAAAATAATGCAAAACAGACGCAGTTCTTATAATCGTGAAGACCTTCTCGCATCTAGCCGTGGTGAACTATTTGGTCCTGGCTATCCACAGCTTCCAGCGCCTAACATGCTTATGATGGATCGTATTAATCTAATGAGCAAAACTGAAGGTGCATTCGGTAAAGGATATATTGAAGCCGAATTAGATATTACTCCAGATCTATGGTTCTTTGATTGCCACTTTCCAGGTGACCCTGTAATGCCTGGTTGTCTTGGCCTTGACGCAATGTGGCAACTTGTTGGTTTCTTCCTTGGCTGGATTGGTGGTGAAGGTAAAGGCCGTGCTCTTGGTGTAGGCGAAGTGAAGTTTACCGGTCAAATTCTTCCAACAGCGAAGAAAGTGACCTACCAAATAGATATGAAGCGTGTCGTTAACCGTAAGCTCGTAATGGGTTTAGCGGATGGTCGCGTACTAGTTGACGGCAAAGAGATCTACTCAGCAAAAGACTTAAAAGTAGGCCTTTTCCAGGACACGTCTTCGTTCTAAAGACTAATGATTTTACGAAGCGGCCTATCGAGGCTGCTTTTTTGTTAAGCATATATTTAGTTATAGTGCGCTAATGTATAAATATTTGACCCCTTTACGGGGTCATTCCTCATTAGTAGATTGTAGTATGGGGTTATTTATAGAGACCAGTGGCTTTATCATCTCTGGCTTCGCGCCATCCACCTAACCAAAACGACCTCGAATCAGATTGCTGATATGGACAATCATCCATAGATCTTCCATTTAAACCAGCTTTGTACCCCTGAGATTGAGCTCGTTCCAGGCGATCACGCTTCTGTCTCTTCATAGTGCAGTTCCTCATACATATGTGTTTCCTAACGTACTACTACGATACCGATATAGCCCTGTTAAGTTAGCTCGTATCGATATGACTTCCATATGGAGTTTTTGTTACTCCACGATTAAGAATGAGCGATCTGAAAATTGATCTCAAGCTTAAAAAAAAACAGGCTCACAATATGTGAGCCTGTTCCCTAATATGATGAAAAGTTATTTTCTTCGTCTAAAACCTAATAAACCAAGTAACGCGATAGACATTAAGCCAATACCGCCACCACTTCGACTTACGCTAGAACCATCATCAGATGCTCGTGCTGAAATATCGGCAGACGTAGCACCAGCAATCGGTACCAGTTTTACTGCAACAACAGTTTCTGTTTCGGTGCCACCACCACAGTAAGAGAAGTGAGCTGTGCTGTCGTAACCTGATGCACATTTAAGCGCTGTCGCTGAAATAACACCTGCGTCGTTAATTCCAGTCGCACTTACAACACGATATTTATTGTTATTGGTGTTGTACGTGCCACCGTTCGTCAGGTCATCAAGCCACCATGCACGGTTACTAAATACAGAACGACGGCTACTTTCTGAACCCGTTGCATCATATGGGTAGATATAGCCACGACGTTTACGAATCTTACCGTTTACTTCACGGTGGGTTTCCGCATCCACTTCACCAACGATTTCGTTATAGCTGTTGATAGCGTTGACTTCACCACCGGCACCAGAGAAGAAAATACTCTCCGACATATCATTGAAATACGAAGCAGTTGGGGTGTCTACATTTGCATCCGCTACAAACATCTTGTTAGCTGCCGCTCCATTTTCTGGAGTATCACCACGTAGTTTTGCTTCACCTACTACTATCAAGTTTTTGTTGATTGCTTTAGCTGTAGAATTGCTATATGTGTAGTCACCATTGATAGATACAGTTGCATTAGAGATACGTGTTGATGTCCAGGCATTCTGACCAACAGCAAACGTTGCAGTATTAGTATCCGTTGGACGGAAAACAGCCGCCTGCATCAGCATATTGTTACCATCACGATCGGTATTAAAGCCTGCCAATACAGGTAAAGTATCGTAGCTACTACCGCTTCGATCAGCTATAACCGCAGCTCGTACACTCGCCTGAGCGGTAGCTTCACTATAATTATCTACAGTCGGTTCGTTCCAGCTAGCTACAGAAAACTTGCTAGCAACTGCTAGTGGGCTGGTACCAAGTTCCCAGGCGAAAGCTCGAGTGGCAAATGCGAAGTTTTGACAGTTAGCTGATAATGCAGGATCTGCCTCACTAGTACAGGTACTTACGCTTCTGCCCCCATAGTTCTTATCACCATCGCCATAATTAAATGTAGCAACAGATGAACTACCAACTACGTAAGTTTTTGAATCGTAGGTAAATGAGTCGAACGCCATAGTACGACCCATTTGGTTAACTAGTTTCTGCTCAGCTGTATCGCTTGCCCAGGTCAAGCTAGTGTCAGGCTCCGGCTCAAGAACCAAGGTATCAGTACCATTGTTGAAGAAACCACGATGACGATATAATTGAACATAGTTTCCGGTATTGTAATAACCACTACTAGTGTTACCAATAAGGTTACCATCAGAATCAATTGTATTAACCACCTGGTCGATCGTACCGCTAACAGGAGTAGAAATACTGCTTGGCGCGCTTGAGCCTGCATCTGGTGTAAAACTAAAAGTAGAACCGTTTAAAAAAGCACTGTGATTCGACTTATAAGAGTTTAAATAAAATGCCTCTCGTTCGTTACGTAAACCACCAATGCCCGAATTTGTATCGCCATACCAATTTCGATTAGCCCAGCCTTCACACGTTGAATATTTCAACTGGTTATAACAGTATGACTCAAGATCGCCTAGATCCTGATAGTAAAAATGGTTGTCGATACCAAATGGTACTTCTTTCTTAAATGAAATACCTTCAGAGGCTTTTAATGTATCTCCCGCCAAATCGTACGCAGAACCAGTCCCACAGCTAGAACTAAAGCAGTTCGTCGAACCAGATGAAGCTTCAATAGCAGAAGCATGATATTCAGTACTCGTCGATGAAGGACTAACTTCCACAACTTGATAAAGGGCTGCATTAGCATTCGTGGCAGCAAGTACAACCGTTGCTACGGCAGACAATTTAAACGTTTTACTACTTTTCACTCTAAAATTCCTGTTGCATCGATTCAAGCTCTTCCCAGCGCTCAAAAGCGATTTCCAGCTCCTGTTCTAAGCTAGATAACTTATCTAATATTGGTTGCGTTTCATCTACCGGTTTAGCAAAGAAATCCGGCGTATTCACTGTCTCTTGCAGTGATTCTATCTCACTTTCCAGCGTCTCTAGCTTGTTTGGTAAAGCCTCAAGTTCGCGCTGTAGCTTATACGATAATTTGTTCGGTTTATTGCGAGGTTGGCTGTTTTTGGGACTTTCCTCAACCACTTTCTCTTTTTTTGCTGGCATTTCATCCAGACGAGAAAGCTTCACCTGCTCACGCTGTTGCTGAGCATCATGATAACCACCGACAAACTCTTCTATCTTACCATTGCCTTCAAATATCCAGCTTGTTGTAACGGTATTATCAACAAACTGCCTATCATGGCTTACTAATAAAAGAGTACCTTCATAGTTGGCAAGCAAATCCTCTAAAAGTTCCAAAGTTTCGATATCTAAATCATTGGTTGGTTCATCAAGAACCAATAAATTACTTGGTCGTAGGAAGATCCTTGCTAATAGAAGACGGTTTTTTCTCCCCCTGACAGTGCTTTTACCGGCGTTCTGGCTCTTTTAGGTGGAAATAGGAAGTCTTGCAGATACCCTAGTACATGGCGCTGTCTTCCACCAACCATCACTTCTTGCTTGCCATCAGCAAGGTTATCCATCACCGTTTTTTCAGGATCCAACTTTTCTCGGTACTGGTCAAAGTAAGCAATCTCAAGCTTAGTACCGCAGCGTAGCTTGCCAGAATCCGGCTGAAGTTGGTCTAGTAGAAGTTTCAATACGGTACTTTTCCCGCAGCCATTGGGGCCGATAAGCGCAATCTTGTCGCCACGCATGATGTTGAAGCTAAAATTTTCTACCAGATTTTTGTCGTCGATAGAATAGTTAACATTTTGGGCTTCAAAAACCATTTTTCCGCTTCGCATTGCGTTATCAAGGTTAATGTTGGCTTTACCCTGCACTTCTACCCGTTCTTTACGCTCGGTTCGTAGTTTTTTAAGTGCCCTAACTCGTCCTTCATTACGCGTCCGTCGGGCTTTAATGCCCTGACGAATCCAAACCTCTTCCTGAGCCAGTTTCTTATCAAACTCCGCGTTCTGCATTTCTTCAACACGCAGAGCTTCCTCTTTATCAACAAGGTACTGTTGGTAGTTCCCAGGGAAAGAAGACAGCTGACCTCGGTCAAGATCCACGATTCTGGTTGCCATAGACTGAATAAACGCACGGTCGTGCGAGATAAACACTATTGAGCCACGAAAATCTTTCAGAAACGTTTCCAACCACTCAATCGTAGTAACATCCAGGTGGTTAGTTGGCTCATCTAATAAAAGCACATCCGGGTCGCAAACCAGAGCTTTCGCTAAAGCCGCTTTTCTCTGCCAGCCTCCAGATAAATCCGTCAGCTGAGTATGGCCATCCAGTTTAAGGGCAGCCAAAACGTTCTTTATTCTATCTTCAAAGCGCCAGGCACCGCTGTGCTCTAGTTGCTCCTGAATCTTGGCTAACTTATTGATATTTGCTTCACTAGGATCAGTGGCAATAAGGTCGAGCTGGTCGTTATAAATCTTTAGTTGCTTCCCAACTTCTTGCAGCCCTTCTGAAACATAATCAAATACGGTACCTTCCTGATTACGTGGAGGATCTTGCTCCAGACGTGAAACAACCACATCCTGAGTGATCTGGAATTTGCCATCATCCATGACAATATCGCCAGACAGAACTTTTAACAGCGTAGATTTACCTGCGCCATTTCGGCCCACCAAGCACACTCGCTCATTTTCTTGTAGAGCAAAATCCGAATGATCTAATAAAGGATGGTCACCAAATGCAAGTTGACCGTTATTTATGGTAAGTAATGCCATTTTTCTTTAACCAATTTTGTAATTCTTCTATTTCGAAAGGCCACCCAAGCTCAGATTCTCCGCAACTCACGACGGGAATAGTGACCCCGTAACGAAAAAACAGGTCATCATCAAACGCTATATCCATAACCTGAACGTCCAGTTTCAACGAGTTCAACATCTTCAGAGCTTCTTCACACAGATGGCAGCCATCAGTACTGTATAAAATAAGTGATTTATCCGGCATGACTGATTAACCAGCAGTTGTGAATCTGTTTATTGCGCGAAAAGTCGAGCGGCAAGGTCTGAGACGATATATTCTGAGCCGTTAAGCCCAACTCTTTTAACGCATCCAGATCCATCTTAAAGTGTCTTTTATTATTAGAAAACACAATAGTACCACCAGCACGAAGCAATCTTTTTAAATTCTTCATCAGTTGGATATGGTCTCTTTGAACATCAAATGACTGTTCCATGCGCTTAGAGTTAGAAAACGTCGGTGGATCGATGAAAATCAGGTCATATGTTCCCTGCTCTTTCTCTAGCCACTGAAGACAATCAGCCTGAATAAACTGGTGTTGGCGTCCAACCTGACCGTTAAGCTTTAGGTTCTCTTTTGCCCACTCCAGATAAGTTTTTGACATATCTACTGTGGTAGTAGATTTTGCACCTCCGCAAGCAGCGTGCACGGTTGCCGAACCGGTATAGGCAAACAGATTGAGAAAATCTTTCCCTTGTGCCATTTCGCCAAGTTTGCGCCTTGTGATCTTATGATCTAGGAAAAGACCTGTATCAAGGTAGTCATGTAAGTTAACTAACAGTTCTACGCCATATTCTTTGACTTTAAGCGTATTGCTACCATCGTTAAGCTTTTCGTATTGTGCCTTACCCTTCTTTTTCTCTCGGGTTTTAAGAACAACATTGTTTGCAGGAGTATCTGTTACCTGAGTGGTCGCTCGAATCACATCGGTTAAACGACGCTTTGCTTTCTCTTCAGGGATGTTTTTCGGTGCCGCATACTCCTGTATAACGATATTGTCACCGTATACATCTATTGCCACATTGTATTCAGGTAAATCGGCATCATAAATTCGGTAGCACTCCAAATCTTCTTTTTTCGCCCACTTAGCAATCTTGCCGATGTTTTTCTTCAGTCGATTAGAGAAGTCAGGCGCGATAACAGCATCATTCTTTTGTCCCTGCTCATTTTCCTCAGCAGAACGAACGGCAATCGAGTAATTTTTTTGGTGACACTGTAATGCACCATTGTGCAACTTGTATTGCTTATCTGCTCGCATGCGCAAACAACTTAATAAGTCGTCAGAGCTCGAAAAGATTGACGCATTCCAGCCACCAAACTCATTTTTTAGCTGACCACCAAAGGAGGTGTATAAAGCAATCAAGCCCGGCTCTGTACCCAAGCGTTCACCGTATGGTGGGTTACAGACTATCGTGCCTTGTTCCAGATTATCTGGTTTGCGAGCTTTCGCTGCATCGCCAAGGTTGAATTCAATCAGTTCAGAAACACCGGCCCTACGTGCGTTTTCACGGGCAACAGAAAGCACTTTCTTATTGTTGTCGAAACCAAAAAACTTAGCGTCAACCTTTTTGACACCCCTTCTCGCTTGAACATTAGCTTCTGATTTAAGCTCTGCCCATACTTCAGGTTCAAAGTCATTTAGAGACTCAAAACACCACTTCTTGCGATTCACACCTGGTGCCATATTTGCTGCTATAAGTGCAGCCTCAATAAGTAGCGTTCCCGAACCACACATTGGATCAAGCAACGGTTTATCATTCTGCCAACCAGAGCGCATCACAATAGCTGCCGCCAGCGTTTCTCTCAAAGGTGCTTTCCCTGACTCGGTTCTGTAACCACGTTGGTGTAAGCCCGCACCTACCATATCAATTCCCAATATGGCCTTTTCTCTGTGCAAACGTACATGAACTCGAATATCAGGTTGCTCTTTGCTGATAGATGGTCTCGGTAAATCCTTCTTGTTGAAACTATCTACAATGGCATCTTTTACTTTCAACGCACCATACTGACTGTTGCGAATCTCACGGTTCGTACCGTTAAAGTCCACTACAAACTTATTAGATGCATCAAAATGAGACGGCCAGTTAACGGCCATAGTCGATAAATACAGATCCATGTCGTCCTGACAATTGAACTCTGACAATACTTTAACGAACCTGGAAGCGATACGGCTCCATAGACATACTCGATAAGCATCTCTATTGCTGGCTTTAAATTTAACACCCGCTTGTACAGGTTTAGGTTCGTTAATGCCTAGTGATTTGAGCTCTTCGACTAAGAGGTTCTCAAGTCCATTAGAAGTTATTGCTAAGTATTGATTCATATTCATCTACAGATGCTAAAAAAATGGGCTTGATTATACCTGAGAAACCGGCTGTTTAAGATATTTAAGTGCAATTTCCTCTCATACCACGACTAACCGTTCAAAGAATCATCTAATTTACCCTTCTACAGGGTCGAAATACTTATTTATGCAAATAAAATAAGTAAGCATTTACTTAGCCAGTATTTAAAGCACATATATTACACCCAGCTCGATAGTGAATACTTATTCGCGTTCATATTGGACTATACCAATGTGCATTTTCACTGTAATTTTCTTACCATTATTGCTTAAACAGGGAATAAATGAGTAATTATTGAGCTAGAAAGAGGATGAGCGAGATGAAAATAAAAGCTAAAAATGTTCAAATACCGAACAGAAATCACAGCCCTTTTTGGTATGAAAGCTCTATTTTTTACTGGGTGGGTATATTCCAGGCAAAAAAATCGACCAAACTGGTCGATAAACATACATCAAAGGAACGAATTACATCAAATGGAGGGAGGAAATTTCACAGCTTAACTAATCCTGGTTAGCTAAACCTTAACTTACCATTGCTACCGGTAGCTCTTGAAAGAGATGATTAACGCACTCCATCCGGTCGTGCATTACTTTTATCGTCTCTCCGAATCTCAGAGACTTAATACCATCCAGAGAGAACTCTGATAGCTCTACATAGGCACAGAGGCTTGCGTTCTCACACACCTCAACCACCATAAAATAACCACTGCTTAATCTATTCTGAAGGTGTACAAGGTCCCCTTCCTGCGGCTGATGCCCACTTCCCTGGGAATCAAAGAACCAACTTTTTGGCTGAACAGGCTTATGGAATCGTTTTGCTGCTACGCAATTGAGCACCAGTTCAGCCTGACGCGGCTCACACAGGTCTAACTTAGAGGCTTGCTCCTTGAATGTCTGAAACGCTGACGCATCGTCGACAGTAAAATCCGTCGCTGAATACGCGCAATCCACTAATAACTTTTGAGGAAGGTTGACACGAAACAGCATGTCATTTCCAAGATCCAGCATCAGAGTGCTTTCACACTCATCAAAGTACCAATTCCATGTATCTCTGGGTTTAAGCATCGTCCGTCTCTTAATTATTTATTTTGATCAATAAGTTAGGTAAAACGCTTAATTACCTTAGCCAACGTTTAAAATAATTTTACAAGCGGAAATCCAAAAAAAAGAGGAAAAGAATCTCTTCTTTTCCTCTACAAATCACTAATATATGTGACGCTTATTATTTAAATCACAAATTTTTAACAATATCTCTAACCAAACCAGGACCGTGATAGATGAATCCAGAGTAAACCTGAACAAGCTTAGCTCCTGCCATCATTTTCTCTTTCGCAGAAACGTATGAGTCAATGCCACCAACACCGATAATTGGTAGTTTGTCTCCTAGTTCATCATGAACAAGTCTGATAACTTCAGTACTTCGACTTTGCAACGGTCTGCCACTTAGGCCACCGGTTTCTTCTGCGTATTTCATTCCTTTAACGATGCTTCTATCAAGAGTTGTGTTAGTCGCAATAACACCATCGATCTTATATCGAACCAACGAATCACAGATCTGCACAATCTCTTCATCGCTAAGGTCTGGAGCTATCTTTAGAGCCAGTGGTACGTATTTACCAAACTTCTTCTCTAACTCAGCCTGTTTTACCTTAAGATCAGAAAGCAGAGAATCAAGCGCTTCACCATACTGAAGTGTTCTTAACCCAGGTGTGTTTGGAGAAGAAATATTGACAGCAATGTACCCTGCATGCTCATAAGTTTTCTCCATACAGATTAGGTAATCTTCACTACCATTTTCGATAGGAGTATCTTTGTTTTTGCCGATATTGATACCGATGATGCCGTCGTAGTTAGAACGCTTAACGTTCTCTACCAGTACATCCACCCCTTTATTATTGAATCCCATGCGGTTAATTAAAGCTTCCGCCTCGGTGATTCGGAATAAACGAGGTTTGTCGTTACCTGGCTGAGGTCTAGGTGTTACTGTACCTACCTCAACAAAACCAAAACCCATTGCACCAAACGCGTCAATACATTCAGCATTCTTATCAAGACCAGCAGCTAAACCCACTGGGTTTTTGAAAGTGAGCCCCATGCACTCAACTTCTCTGACAGGCAGATTTTGTCTATAAAAAAGATCTACAGGTGTACCCTGAAAACGTTTGAAGTTATCGATTGCTAAATCATGTGCCTTTTCAGCATCGAGTTGAAATAAGCCAGTTCTGGCAAGACGGTAGAGCATTTATGCCTCCGAAAGAAAAGCCCCGTGTAAACGGGGGTGTATTATTACCGATTTCAGGAATAATTCAATTCAAATGCTCAAATAATTACTTAATTTATTGTTTTATATGTTTTCTTAATGGATATGGATACCAAGTTAATAAAGCGAATGATTTAATGTGTTACATTGTCACCTAAACATGTAGATACAAACTAAAAGGGACACTCTACATTAGCGTCCCTTTCATATCTGTTTCGCCGACTACCTACCCTGTTAGATTTTTCCGGAAGAGCAGTTCAGGTTAAGTAACATTAGCTCCCGAAGTGCGACAGAAAATTTAGCAAATTCATGGATCGAACCCACCTTGAACTCTTTGAGAATACTCTCCCACCTTTGAAGTGAGACGGTATTAACATCCATCCAGTCTTCCAGCGCTTTAACGGGATCAAATTCATCTATTGAACAGCTACAGGTCAATACTTGTGCTGCAAGTTGACGCTGCTGCCAATCGAGATCTTCCCGGAAAGCCGCTCTTGCCAGGGCTTGCCAGTGGTTTTCTGTTGCCTGAGCGTTTATCTGCTTCAGGAACCAATGCAATGAAAGTCGATCACCTAACGTAAAATAGAGTTTTGCTGCACTTTCTACTGATTTTCCGCTTTCTTTTGCTATTGATGATATATCAAGAGCAGAGTTCAAGCTTGATAGACGCGACACATGGTTAGCAAGATCTATCGACACCCCCTGCTCGATCCAATTTTGAGCTAACTCGTTGTGCTCCTCTACTTCGGACTTAACCAAAGAAGCATCAAGGTGATCCTTAACAACCTGTACATCATCGTTGTAGCGCTCAATAAGATCGTTAACCGATGTTTGAGCAGGGCAATTCCTGATCATCCAGCGAGTTAAGCGCCTCATTGTTCTTCTGACCGTAAACAACAGATCATATTGAGCACCTGAGGTCGCAATATTATCCAGTTCACGAATTCCTTTGAACAATGAGTCAAAGCTATACACTTCCCTGGCTGCTGCATATGAATTGGCGATAGATATAACCGTTGCTCCAGTCTCTTCCTCGAGTCTGGTAACAAAGTTGCAGCCCATTTCATTAACCATTTGATTAGCGAGCGCCGTTGCTATAATTTCTGACTTAAGCGGATGATTTTTAAATGAATCAGAATAGTTACGTCGTAACTCTGATGGAAAATAATTGACCAACAGCTGCTTGTGATACTCATCATTTGCGATTTCATCGTCAACAAGTTGCTCTTTTAATAACATCTTGCCGTAAGCAACCAACACTGATATTTCTGGTCGGGTAAAGGCTAACCCCTGCTTTTCTCTTTCTAAAAGCGTTTCATCATCGGGAATATATTCTAATGCCCGGTCCAGATAACCACTCTTTTCCAGTGTATGAACAAAGCGAATTTGCTCTTTAACCAGTGAAACTCCCTGCTGTTCACTAACGGATATCGATTCAGCCTGACAATACGCATCGTCGAGTACGATCTCGCCGACTTCATCTTCCATCTTATCGAGAATCTCATTGCGTTGTTTCACCGTTAGATCGCCATTAGCGACTAGGGTGTTAAGCAAAATCTTGATGTTAACCTCATTGTCAGAGCAATCTACGCCGCCAACATTGTCTATAAAGTCGGTATTAACCCTGCCACCAGCAAGTGCATACTCTATGCGACCAAGCTGGGTCATACCAAGGTTACCGCCCTCGCCGACAATTTTTGCTTTTAGATCTTTACCATTAATCCTTAGTACATCATTGGCTCTGTCACCAACCTCGGTATTCGATTCAGACTCCGACTTCACATATGTCCCGATCCCGCCATTCCATAGAAGATCCACTTCCATCTGCAATAACATCTTGACGAGATCATTTGGTGCAACGCTAGATCTTCTTGTTGCCAGCATTTTCTGAATTTCAGGCGTCAACTTGATCGACTTAGATCTTCTGGAGAAAACACCACCGCCTTTTGAGATCAGCTTTGAATTATAATCTTCCCAACTTGATCCAGGTTGTTCAAACAGGCGCTTTCTCTCTTTCCAGCTTTTTGCTGAGTCCGGATTCGGGTCGATAAAGATGTGCATATGGTTAAATGCTGCCTGAAGCCGGATATGTTTTGACAGCAACATACCATTACCAAACACATCCCCTGCCATGTCGCCAATACCAACACAAGTAAAGTCCGTTTCCTGGCAATTAATGCCCATTTCACGGAAATGACGCTTAACAGATTCCCAGCCACCTTTGGCCGTAATTCCCATAGCTTTATGGTCGTAGCCATTTGAACCACCAGAAGCAAAAGCATCTCCCAACCAAAAGTTGTACTCTTCAGATACCGAGTTGGCTGAGATCAGAAAAAGTTGCCGTACCTTTATCGGCAGCCACCACCAGATACGGGTCATCGTCATCATGGCGCACTACGTTAACTGGATGAACAAGATTTCCTTCAACAATGTTGTCCGATACATCAAGCAGTGCTCTGATAAAGCGTTTATAACAGCGTTTTCCTTCGGCGAATATTTCATCCCGGCCCGATAAAGATGGCTGCCTTTTGCATATAAAGCCACCTTTTGCACCAACAGGAACAATTACGGTATTTTTTACCTGTTGTGCTTTTACTAATCCAAGAATCTCAGTACGGAAATCTTCTTGCCTGTCAGACCAGCGAAGCCCGCCTCTCGCAACCTTGCCTCCTCGCAGATGTACACCTTCGATATCCGGCGCATATACAAAGATTTCGAATGCAGGTACTGGTGCCGGTATTTCAGGAATGTCCGATGGTTTAAGCTTCAAAGCTAACCAGGGTTTAGGTTGCTTATTATTATCTAGCTGGAAGTAGTTTGTTCGTAGCGTAGCACTGATCATTTCCATGTAGCGCCGGATGATCCTGTCATCATCCAGGCTTTCTACATGATCCAGTTTTTCCATTATTGAACTAATAATATCACTTTGCCCTTTCTGACCACCTTTATATTTAGGATCAAAACGACGCGTGAACAGATCCACCAGCGCTTTAGCCAGGTGCGGATGATCACTTAAGGTTTCTTCAATGTAGCTCTGACTAAATGGGAATCCGACCTGGCGCATATAACGCGCATAGGCTCTTAAAATCGTGATTTCTCGTCCGCTTAAGCCCGCTCCCAGAACTAGCCTGTTAAATCCATCGCTTTCTAGTCCGCCAGACCAGATAGAAGCAAAGGCCCGTTGAAATCTATCTCTTGCTTCACGAAGATCAACAGCACTATTGCTCCTATGCAGCATCGAGAAATCAAGAATCCAGTAAACAACACCGTTAGATTTTCTCACTTCATACGGTGACTCACCCACTACCCGCAACCCAAGGTTTTCCAGCATTGGCATTACATCAGAAAGGTGTATCGGCTCATCGCGGTGATAAAGTTTTAAATGAACAACTTTCGAATCAGCCGCTTCCTCTTGTGGACGATAGAACAGCATACCCAATTTATTGTCATCACTTAGCGACTCTAACCTTTCTATATCTGCCACGGCGGAGCCCGGCATTACATCACCTTTATAAGCACCAGGAAACGCGCGCATATATTCTTTAGCTAATGATAACCCTCTGCTTTCACCAAAATTCGCTATAATCGCGCTAGCAAGACGGTCATCCCAGGTTGAAGAAGCTTCCATTAAATTCTGCTCTATGGTTCTTGCGTCATAATTGACGTTGTTGTTGTCTACACGAACAATGTAGTGAGTTCTTGCTAAAGGGCTTTCAGAAAAATACGTCGTAAATTCAACATCCTGATCGGAATTAAAATGTTGCTTTAGTATCTTTTGTGTATCTTTTCTAAGTTGAGTGTTGTAGCGCTCTTTGGTTACGTAAACCATACAACTAAAGAAACGACCGAACGGGTCTTTACGTACGAACAACCGAACAAGATCACGATCCTGCATCTGCACGACACCAGTGCCTACTTCCAGCAACTCTTCTTCTGTTGCCTGAAGTAACTCATCTCGTGGATAGTTTTCCAGTATATTATTCAGCGCTTTGTAGGAGTATGAACCTAAACGGTAACCACTGGATTCGAGGATGCGTTCAACCTTCTGTCCTATCAGAGGAATATTAAAAACACTTTGGTTGTATACGGCCGAGGTATATAAACCAGTAAACCGATGCTCACCGATAACATTACCGTCAGAATCAAAACGTTTGATTCCTATATAGTCGGTATAGGCCGGTCGGTGAATCCGAGATGCATTCTGACCTTTTGTCAGTATCAGCAGATAAGGTTTGGTGGCTTCTAACCGCGCGGATTCGGCAAAATCCGCAAACTTTACAGTTCGGACCCTACGTTCTACTGAAAACAGGCCAAGCCCTTTTTCTTTAGTAGGCTGTAACTGTAGCTCTTCATCAACTTTGGTTACATCGAAGGATTTGTATCCCATAAAAGTAAAGTTATGATCACCGAGCCACCTCAGGAACTGCAATGTTTCTTCAAGGCGTTTACTCTCAACCGGGATTGTATCTACCTGTTGTTCAACCTCTTTGATCACATCGGAGAGCTTATCAGACATAATTTTCCAGTCAGATACAACTCGTTGAGTATCTTCGAGGACGCTTACGATCTCTTTCTTGAGAGCGGATCTCGCATCGGCGCTTCCTAAGCGATCTACTTCTATATGAAATAAGGATCGGTAACCACCTTTACCACTATTGATCCCTTCAATACCATTACCATTGATCTCAATTTGAGTTGGACCATGCAACATAAAATGGCATGTTAACTCCAGTCGGGTTAATGCCATCTTTATTGAGTCAACAAGAAATGGAGAGTCAGGAATAACAATTTCTACAACCGTGTGGGTCGATTGCCAACCATGACGGCTAACTGTCGGATTAAATACCTCAACAGAAACACCATCGCTCTTGGTTTCAGAAATGTGGTGCCACAGACTCACTATCGCCCCATAAAGATCAGAGTCATTCCTGTGTAATAAATCATCTTGTGAGATATGGTTAAAAAGATGTTTAGCAAGTTTAATGACCAATGGTTGTTGAGCTGGTTCAAGCTTGCTTTCTATTAATTGGTATACCTTCTCTAGCAGGACCGGAACTACGGTTTCACGTACTGTCATGCTTACGCTCCGTTATTGGAATATTTTTATATATTGTAGGGGGTTGCTTTACTTTATTGTAAAAGCTTTATTGATAAATCGTTAATTATTTAGAGGAAATTAAAGGAGAAAAATATGATTTTGTGATGGGAGCAAAGAATTAAACCGCTGCAATAACAGAACACTATAGCGCTTCTAACTTTACAAACTTATTATTTTGGTCAGTTATGAGCCTGAACCGCCCTTTCACACCGATTTGTGTCAAAAATGGACGAAAACGAGATGCCGGTAGCTGTATCTTTAAACCTTGATCCGAGTACACCATTACGTTACTCGCCGCACCAGAATAATGTTGTAAAAACGTCTGATACGAGATGTTAAGTCTAAAAGTATATTGATTCATGTCGGCGTAAAATAGTTGAAGAAAACGTTGGCCGGCTAAACAGCCGGCCAAACAACAAGTTACGATTCTAATGCCTTAGTCACTTTTTCGTAAAGATCTTTAGCCAGATTCTCCATCGAAGCAAGCTTCTCAAGCTCAGCTTTCATAAGAACCTGACGCTGCTCATCGTAGTTTTTAAATTTCAGTAGAGGATCAATTAACCTTGATGCCACCTGTGGATTGCTATCATTAAGCTCTTTTAGGATTTCACCTGCAAACAGGTATCCGGAACCATCTTTAGCATGGAAGTTTACCGGGTTGTTGTTAAGGAAAGAACCGATAAGGCTTCGCGTTCTATTTGGATTCTTTAAGCTAAACGTAGGATGCGCCATCGTTTCACGCACTAAATCAAGGGCATTGTCCACCGGACTTGTACCCTGTAGTGCAAACCACTTATCCATTACCAGCCCGTCTTTTTCCCATTTGGCACTGAAGTCTTCCATTAACTCACCACGACAAGCAAGTTTGGCCTGATTTGCTGAACTCATCGCTGCCATGGTATCGGTCATATTGTTGGCAGTTTTATATTGAGCGTGTACAAGCTCGTTGCCATGTTCCAGACACGCCAAATAACTCAGGCATCGGTTACGAAGTGCCCTTTTGCCAATGGCATCATGGTTAATCGAATAATCTTTCTGTGCAAGTACCGCGTACGATGCTGCTAATTCATCCGCCAGGCTTTGCGCAATAGCTTGTTTGATATTGTGCAGCACACTATCAATCGCATCTACATCGACAGGCTTAAACCAACCCGCCACTTCATTCGCTCCCGGCAACGACAATACTTCTGCAACAAATGCAGGCTCAAGCTTGTCATTTAATAGTACACCTCTGAATGCATCCTGCACGTCATCAGAAAATTCAAAAGGTTTACCCGACTGAAGATTAGATACATTTAGCTTGATGTATTTCGCCAGCAATATCTGGCTCGCATCCCAACGTGCAAAATCATTTTGAGCATGAACCATCAGGAACATCAACTCTTGATCACTGTAGTCATATTCAAGTTTTACCGGAGCAGAAAATTCTCTAAGTAAAGAAACAACCGGTTTTTCACTTACATTTACAAATATATAAGTCTTGTTCTCTTCCTTAATGTCGAGAACATTCCCTACTTTTTCACCGTTACATTGTAACTCAATGATGGTTCCGTCAGCGGCATATAACTCGATATCCAGAGGGATATGTAGAGGCAGTTTTTCTACTTGCTCCTGAGTTGGCGGTGTCGCTTGCTCAACTTTTAGTGCAAAGGTTTTGTCAGACTCATTATACTCACCCACTACTTTTAACGTTGGTGTTCCCGATTGACTATACCAACGCTTAAACAGAGTAAGGTCGATGCCTGAAGCATCTTGCATCGCCGCGACAAAATCATCACACGTAGCAGCAGTACCATCGTGGCGCTCAAAGTAAAGCTTCATGCCCTTCTGGAAGTTCTCTTCTCCAAGAAGCGTGTGCATCATGCGAATAACTTCACTGCCTTTTTCATACACGGTTAAGGTGTAAAAGTTATTCATCTCGATCACTTTATCCGGACGGATAGGATGAGACATCGGGCTGGCATCTTCTGCAAATTGAGGACCACGGATAATGCGTACATTGTTGATACGATTTACAGCTCGGGAACCCAGATCAGAGGAAAACTCCTGATCACGAAATACCGTCAGGCCCTCTTTTAAACTCAGCTGGAACCAGTCGCGACAAGTAACGCGGTTACCGGTCCAGTTATGGAAATATTCATGACCGATTACGGCTTCGATTCCAAGATAGTCGGTATCGGTTGCCGTCTCTTCGTTGGCTAGAACAAACTTTGAGTTAAATACGTTAAGACCCTTGTTCTCCATCGCGCCCATATTAAAGAAATCAACGGCAACAATCATATAAATATCAAGGTCATATTCCAAACCAAAGCGCTCTTCGTCCCACTTCATAGAGTTGATAAGTGAAACCATGGCGTGATTGGCACGATTCAGATTTCCTTTATCGACAAAGATTTCTAACGCAACTTCCCTGCCCGACTTTGTTACGTACTTGTCTTTCAGCACATCAAAATCGCCGGCAACCAATGCAAACAGGTATGCCGGTTTAGGGTGAGGATCCTGCCACTTAACAAAATGGCGGCCATTGTCCAGGTCACCTTCATCAACACGGTTACCGTTGCTTAACAAGAACGGATACTCCGATTTGTCTGCAATCACCGTTGAACTGAATACTGCAAGGACGTCTGGTCGATCAAGGTAGTAGGTAATTCTTCTAAAACCTTCCGCTTCACACTGTGTGCAATATGCACCGCCTGACTTGTATAAACCTTCAAGTGCGGTGTTATCTTCAGGGTTGATCTCTGTTTCGATCTGTAACTCGAACTCTTCTGGTAACTCAGAGATTGAAAGCTTCCCTTCCGCTTCCTCAAACTTATCCCATTCTTTGCCGTCTACTTTTACTGACAGTAATTTAAGTTGTTCACCATCGAGATCCAGAGTCGTACTCTCTTTTAGCTGCTTAACCTTCGAAATCGCGGTTACGACTGTGTTTTTGTCGTGAAGATCAAAGGTAAGGTCGATTTGCGTGATGGTATGGCTTGGTGATTGGTAGTCTTTACGATATTTTGCTTGTGGGTTTTGGGACATTGTCTAATCCTTTTAACATCGCTCCGGGTCGTTCCAGATTGAATTCAAATCATGTCACTTGATTATAGAATAAAGAAAGGTGCCTAATACGACACCTTATTTAAATCCAACATATCACAATCAACCAAAATATAAAGATGACCTGGATTGATCGCTGAGATTTTGTTCTAAATATCAGCTTGATAACTCAGTTAAGGTTCCACCCTGTTTAGAACCGCATACATATCAAAACCTTCGCTCTTAAGTGTGAGGGTATTGTTGTCAACGGTGTAGCGAGAATCTTGTTCACCATCTTCATACATTAACACCAGATGATCGTTCTCGTAGTAATAGACACCTTCCCGGACGGCGTGTGAGCCATCGTCGGATTCAACCATAAACATAAATACGAAATCGGGCTGCAGCGTTAATGCCATCCGAGAGACTTCACTAGCAAGAATATCATCTCCAGTTATGGCTTCGCTGGCCCAGCTACCCACCAGATCTTTTGGTAACCCTTTGATAAACGCAACGCCGTTTAAGATAAGCTGGTTATGATTAACCAGGTAGTTGTAATACTGTGGCGTATCGCTGTTCATGCCTAACACTAGTGTAGAATTGCTGGCGGTATATTGGCCTTCCCACTGTTCGATACTGAAATCGGTTTTTTGAATCTCAATAAAAAAGGTGTAATTGGAGACTATAGACAGCCGAATAGTAAGGAAGTCCTGCTTTTCGATATCAGGATTTGGATTCACTAGGTACCAGTTACCCAACAAAAATGGATAATCAAAAGAAGTCAGATCACTTTTAGCTCTGGGCTCAGAAGCTCCAATCTGGAAAGCGAAACAAGCTAGTAATGTTATCAGCCATTTCATAAGACATTCCTCACGCTTTTCTTTAAGCGTAGGAACGTTTTTTAGATAAAGCTAAATTTATTGACCCAAATCATAGAAGTTTCTCAAAAACAAAAAGCGAGCATTTCTGCTCGCTTTCATCATAAACCTGGAATATTCCACTAGTTTGCTTTTATCATATCAACCATGATAGCAACAGATTCATCAAGATAAGCATCCGGTGCCTCGTAGTCTGTTGGAACATCGTCAAGAGATTCAAACTCTGGTTCACCACTGATTTTCTGACGAACATTGATTCGAGTAAGGCGTCGAAGATCTTTCTCATCACTCTCTTTTTGACGAACTTTTTCGTTTAATGACAGTGTTGTATCGTCTTTTTCAGCCCGATATCTTGCGATATCTTCTTTGATAAAGCCAAACTCTAAGTCTTCTTGAACTCGTTTTTCATGGTTCAGAGTTAACTTCGCAATCTGAGCCTTGCGATCTCCAAGCTCGTTATAGTTTGCTCTATCGATGCTATCCCAAGGCAGTGCATTATCCTCTACACTCTCTCCAGTTTCAGATGGTTCAACTGCTGTAGGATAGGCAATATCAGGAACAACACCTTTGTTTTGCGTACTGCCACCATCAATTCGGTAGAACTTCTGGATAGTGTACTGGACGTAACCTAGCTCTTTATCAAACAAATCGTAGATGTGATTCAAAGAGCGGTGTTGCTGAACCGTACCTTTACCAAAAGAGTTTTCACCCAATATTATCGCTCTGCCATAATCCTGCATCGCTGCAGCAAAAATTTCAGAAGCGGATGCACTGTATCTATTCTGCAGTACAGCCATTGGGCCGGTGTAACTAATTTGACCATCGGTATCAGCATTCACGTTTACACGACCATAACTGTCACGAACCTGAACAACCGGGCCGCTTTCAATAAACAAACCCGATAAAGCCGTCGCTTCTGTTAGTGCACCACCACCGTTGTTCCTTAGATCAACGATAATGCCATCAACATTTTGCTCTTTTAATTCAGTGATCAGTTTGTCGGTATCCTTTGACAGACCAACATAAAAACTAGGCACTTCAAGCACACCAATTTTTTTACCCGACTTTTCAATTACTTCCGACTTAACTGCACGGTCTTCGAGTCGAATCTTATCCCGTGTAATTGTTACGTTGTGACTTTTAGCATTCTTTCCTTCCGGAAGAATTTCTAAGGTTACCTTTGTTCCCTTAGGGCCTTTAATCAGTTGCACGACATCATCCAGTCGCCAACCGATAATATCAACCATCTTTTCCCCATCCTGAGCGACACCGATAATTCGGTCTCCTTCAGAAAGAGATTTACTGTTCGACGCAGGGCCACCGGCTACTAGAGATCGAATCACTGTGTAATCATCGGTGATTTGCAACACAGCACCGATACCTTCCAGCGACAAGTTCATTTCTGACTGGAACTGTTCGGCGTTACGCGGTGACAAATAGCTGGTATGCGGGTCAACCTCTCGGGCAAACGCGTTCATATATAACTGAAATGCGTCTTCACTATGAGACTGAGTTAAGCGCTTTATTGCGTTATTATAACGCTTCGCAAGTGTCTCTTTGATCTCATCCCAATCTTTATCAGCAAGTTTCAGGCTCAGCGCATCATACTTAACACGTTTACGCCAGAGTTCGTTTAACTCATCAACATCTTTTGCCCAATCTGCTTCAGATCGGTCTAACTCAATTGACTCGTCAGTATCAAACTTAATTTCTTCATCCAGTAGCTTTAAGGCATAAGCATAACGCTCAAATCGTCTTTGAACAGACAGGTTATACACATCAAAAGCGATTTGTGTATTACCAGATTTAAGTTGGTCATCAATCTGAACAGCCCAGTCATTAAACGAGTCAATATCTGCTTGAGTAAAGATATTTCTGTTGAAGTCAAGCATCTCCAGATAACGCTGGAAAATTGCTTGAGAAAACTCATCATTTAAACTGAAGTGTTTGTAATGCGAACGGGTGAATCGGGAAGTAACTCTTTTACTCGCAGTTTGATGCTGAACTTCAGGAGCCAGAGTTGGGAGATCGTCTTTAGAGATATTTGCTTCTAAAGCATTAACAGAAGCTGCTAGCATTAAGCCAGCAGCAACTAAAGTGATTTTAAAACGGCATTTCATGCGTAGGATATTCTCCTTTATGCGCGCAGATGCTCCACTTTAACAACCATTTGTAAACCGTTGCCTAGTTGAACACGCACATCATCCTTATTGATTTCAACAACTGTCGCAGCCATGTTGCCCTTGCCCATGTTTACGTTAACCGCTTTACCAACGATCACTTCTTCTGAGCTTAGTGCGCGCGTTTCAGTTGCTGCTGGCTTATTATTTGCCTTTTGTTGTTTAGCTGGCTTAGCACGACGCGGCTGCTGAGGCTTCTTCGCCTTAGGTTTCGCTTTGCCTTCTTCACGTGCTTTTTCAGCCTGTTCTTTACGACGAGCCTGCACACGAGCTTTGCTCTCTGCAAGCGCCTTTTTCGCGTGTTCTACGTGTTCTTCCTCAAGAACACCACACTCATTACCATCAAGGTCAACCCTAACAGCACCTGGTTTTACACCGTGCAGGTAACGCCAGGATGAAGTGTATTGTCTTAAAGCTGCTCTTAGCTGAGTCTTACTTACCTTTTCATCTTCGGCCAGACGTTCAGCTAGATCTTGAAAAATACCGATTTTTAACGGCTTAGCTTCACCTTCTAAAGTAAAGCATTTAGGGAAACATTCAGCAATATATGCAATAACTTCTTTGCTGTTTTTTAACTTTTCAGTGTTTTCCATGTGGATTCCTGGTTTGCGCGGCCTTTTCCGCGACTCGTACTGACAAATATCTGGGCTATTATAGAGAGATGCTAATTAAAAACCACACTCAAATCATATTTTATGCGTTGTTAGCGTGCGAATTGAGCAGCTTTTCGATTTCTTGAACCAAATATGAAAGACCTTCTTCATCTTCTTCACTAAAGCGTCCGACTACAGGGCTATCGATATCCAGTACTCCAGCCCAATCAGAGCCTATCTTGAAAGGCAGAACAATTTCAGAATTACTTTCTGCATCACATGCGATATGCCCTTCAAATTGATGAACATCGTACACACGCTGTATCTCACCGGTAGAGATAGCTGTGCCACATACGCCTTTCCCTACCGGAATGCGAACGCACGCAGGTTTACCCTGAAATGGACCAAGCACCAGCTCTTCACCTTTCATCAGGTAAAATCCGGCCCAATTAAGGTTATCCAGCTCCATATATAAAAGAGAGCTAATATTTGCCAGATTTGCGATCAGATCCGGTTCATCTTCAATTAATGCTACCGCTTGCTTGGTAAGTCTTTGATACTCTTTTAAAGTCATTTTGTTCGTTAATTTCTTGTTCTTTGAAAGCTGAATTATAGAATCTATGTGTATATGGCGGAATGTACAAGTAAAAAATCTTTTATCTTAATAGTTTTTGTCACTTTTCAAGTGATTGAATATGTTCTATAAATGACAAGCATGAACACAACAAAATTGCCCCCTGCTGAAAATAACCCCTTACATACAACCAGAGTAAGTAAAGTACGGTTATGTCAGGGGTGCGAGCTCCCAGTTGAGATACATCGATTACCTGATGGTAAAAGCGCGTTTTGCCCACGGTGTGGTACAAAGCTCTATAGAGGTGGAATTCAACCATTATCCGGCAACCTGGCTCTTGCCATCACTTGCCTGTTTCTATTTATACCCTCTCACTTTTTTCCGTTTATCAGTATACGACTATTTGGCGTGATGATTCCGGCTACACTTCCTTCTGGCACTTTTACCCTGATGCAAGAAGGATTCGTGTTACTAGGCCTACTCGTTTTCTTCTGCAGCACTATCGCACCTTTATTAGTGTGTTTTTCAACTGTGGTCGCCCACATCGCTATGAACCGGCGCTGGTTTAAGGCTTTTCGATGGTCACTTATCACAATAAAAAAACTAAAACACTGGATGATGCTGGACGTCTTCCTGGTGAGCATCGGTATCTCCTGCTTTAAATTACAGGATTATTCTGAAATATATGTTGGCACCGGTCTGGCTGGGTTGGTTCTCTTGCAGATTTTTTCTCTTATGCTTATTGCCAGATTCAGGGTCAGACGATATTGGGAAGCATGGCAAAAAGAGGACGAATACCATTTCAGTAAAAAGAAGTCCATTGTCACAATTGCCGCCTATCACAACCCGAAGGAGAAAAATGTGTCAGATGCAGTAATTCGCTGCACCATAGAAAACCCAAATCGATGCAAAAGGCCTGGGCATGTTTAATCGCTGCTACGGTGTCTATCTTCCCTGCGAACCTTTATTCAATTTCGATACTGTTTAGTAATGGTCAGAGGCTGGAAGATACTATTTTATCGGGTGTGGCTACCTTGATAAATATGGAAATGCACGGCATCGCCCTCATCATATTTGTTGCCAGTATTTTAGTGCCCGCAGCCAAGATTATCGGTTTAGGTTTTATTCTGATCACAATTCACCTAAAACAGACTATATACCGGAGACAAAGAATGTTTATCTACTTTGTAATCAAATGGATTGGTAAATGGTCGGTTATGGATTTGTTTGTCATTTCTATAATGATGACCTTGGTTGATCGTGGAAGAATTCTTAACTTCAGCCCAGGTTATGGCGCTGTCGCATTTGGCATGGTTGTTGTTTTTACCATGCTGGCAACAGAAGCATTCGATCCCAGACTAATTTGGGATGAACCAATTAAAAATAAAAACCGAAAGTCAGTTGAGTCGGAACAATAGAATTAGAAGAGTTCTTATATGAACAATATGGAAAAAACGCAGAGATCGCATTCGCCAAAAGTAAAAAGGGATTTGGGCATATCTCCTCTCTGGATATTGCCCTTAGTCACTATTGCGTTGGCAAGCTGGCTAGTGGTTAAAGCCATCAATGATGCGGGACAAAGAATTCAGATTTATTTTTCCGATGCACAGGGGCTTATAGCAGGCAGAACCACCATCCAGTATCAGGGTCTGGAAGTTGGTATGGTTCGAAACATCACGCTTTCTCCTGACCTTGAGAGTATCTATGTAGATGCGGATATTTACCCGGAGGCCACTAAACTGCTGGGCGACAACACCCGCTTCTGGCTGGTAAAGCCAACAGCAAGCATCTCCGGTATTTCAGGCCTGGATGCCCTCGTTTCCGGTAACTACATATCTATCCAGCCAGGCATAGAAACTGGCAGAGAAGAGCTAAAAACCGTTTACACTGCATTAGATAATCGCCCTGCTGACTTACAGGCGGCTCAAGGGTTAAACATAACACTCAGGTCAAAGAACCTGGGTTCTATCTCTATTGGCTCTCAGATTATTTACCGAAAAATACCCATTGGCGAAGTCTACAGCTACAAACTGGATGATAAAGCCGAAAATGTGTTGATCAAAGCCTATATTAAGAACGAGTTCTCTCATATCATTACCAACAAAAGCCGTTTCTGGAACGTGAGTGGTATTGGTGCAAATATTGGATTTGATGGCATTGATGTGCAGTTTGAAAGCCTGAGTGCTCTGCTTGTCGGCGCTATAGCTGTAGATTCCCCGGATGAAGGAGAACCTGTAGATCAGAACCGAGAGTTCAAGCTTTACCCAGACCTAAAAACAGCGGGCAGAGGTATTCCTATACAGATCATTCTTCCTGACGACAGTGGAATTGGCTCTAATGGTGCACCAATTATGTATAGAGGTCTTCGTATTGGGGAGATCAATCAGCTTTCGTTTAGTGAAGAGCGCGAACATGTTATCGCATCAGCGGCTATCCAACCTGCGTTCGCAGACACATTAACAACCGGTTCTAAATTTGTACTGGAAGAAGCAAAACTCGCACTTTCCGGTGTTGAAAATCTAGCGAATATCGTCAAAGGCAACTTCCTGACTCTGATACCTGGTGAAGGAGAAAAATCACGCTCTTTCACTGTTATTCACAAAGATGAATTACTGATACAACAACCAGACTCCGTTACCATTAAACTGATATCTGAAGATTCCTACGCGATAACAGAGGGCGCGCTGGTGTTGTATCGTGGACTTACCGTGGGGAAAATTACTGCTGTCGAACTAGAGGATGATAAAGTCCTCTTCACTCTTCTTGTCGACGCTAAATACAGGCATCTGGTGAAATCTAACAACCGCTTTTTCGTCACTGGCGTGGTTTCAGCAAACACTAATGAAGGCGAAATAAATATCGACCTTCCCCCAATTAAGCGGCTAATTACCGAATCTGTAAGCTTTATTAGTGAAGGTAAAGTTATCGCAGATGAAAGCAATATCGAGTATCCGCTTCACGCCAATAAATCCCAAGCGCAACTAGCCCGATACAATCAATCTGGCACGAGCAACCTGCGCCTGTTCGCAGAAGCCCTTCCTTCTATCAGCAAGGGGACCCCTCTTTTATATAAGAATATTCCGGTGGGTAAAGTTGCGGATTATGCCCTCACCAGCAAGGGCGTAAATATTCTTGTAAAGATAGAGAATCGATATAAGCATCTGGTAAAAAGTGACACTGTATTCTGGAACCGTTCGGGAGTAGAAGTGGATGCTAGCCTGAGTGGAGTGAAAATCAAAGCATCCCCCATTCAAAGCTTAATCAAAGGTGGCATTGAGTTTGACTCCATTCCAGGTGTTGAAAACAAGACCAACAACCGTTGGAAGCTTTATGATGACTTAAATCAGGCGAGCAAGTACGGAAAAGAAATAACGCTATTGACCGAAGAAAATGCCCCGGTGTCAAAAGGCACTCCTATTAAGTTTCAGGGCGTCAATATAGGCGAGGTGTCTCAGGTCATTCCTGATTTTGATTCTAGCCAGATAAAGATAAAGGCTCGTGTTCAACCTGAATACATTGAAACCATCGCCACAAGCAACAGCTATTTCTGGTTGGTCTCTCCTGAGGTTGGACTAAGCGGAATTAAAAACCTCGACTCTATCGTCGCTAATTACATTTCGGTGAAGCCACACAAGGGCAAACCAAGCTATAACTTTGAGTTGCATTCTCTTCCATACCAGCCTCGTGGTGTACAGTTCACCTTGCAAAGTGAAACCAGAGATTCTATCGATATCGGAACGCCAGTACTGTTCAGGGACTTTGAAGTCGGTAAAGTAGTAAAAGTTGAGTTAGGAACCTTCGCCGACCGCGTTGTTTCAACTATCGAGATTAAGAAGCAATATGCCTACCTTGTCAGAAATAACACCGTATTCTGGAATACCTCTGGATTGGATGTATCTGTCGGACTTTCTGGGGCTCAGGTAAAATCCGGTACAGTAGATAGTCTTCTTCGAGGAGGTATCGCGTTTGCGACTCCAGAGTCTACTTCATTAGCACCTATCGCTAAAGAAAACCGCTCTTTTTACCTCTACCCTGAAGCAGAATCTGACTGGAAAAACTGGCGCACCGCCATACCTAAGCCATAAGTGATTTTAATGGCTGCATTTTTCTAGAATGGGCTGCATTTTTCTTGATTTCGTATAGAATGTGCAGCCTCTGATCAGTCACCCCAGGTAATTAGTCGTGCACCAGAACATTAAGCTGCCAGAAGGATTTCTTACTCAAATCCAGGAAATCATGCCCTCTCACCTTAGCATGGATGAGTTTACTGACGCTTGTAAGCGTCCTCTTCGTCGCAGTATCCGCGTAAATACTCTGAAAATATCAGTCGAAGATTTTAAGACTCGCGCATCCGCATACGGCTGGGAACTGACACCAGTACCCTGGTGTGGTACAGGTTTCTGGATAGAAAGAAAAGAAGACGATAAAACCCCACTAGGGAACACTATCGAGCATATGTCTGGCCTGTTCTATATTCAGGAAGCAAGCTCAATGATGCCTGTTACCGCACTATTGTTTGAACAACAAGGCGAGTTCGATACCGTGTTAGATGTTGCAGCGGCTCCAGGTTCAAAAACCACGCAAATCGCTGCTGCAATGAACAATAACGGTGCATTAGTTGCCAACGAATTCTCTGCCAGCCGCATTAAGGGGCTGTATTCAAATATCCAGCGTTGTGGTGTAAGAAACGTCGCTCTAACCAACTTCGATGGCCGCGTATTCGGTGGTTGGCTACCAGAACAGTTTGATGCGATATTGCTTGATGCACCATGTTCCGGGGAAGGTACGATCCGTAAAGACCCGGATGCAATGAACAACTGGAGCAAGGAATCAATCAATGAAATCTCGGAAACGCAAAAGGATCTGATTGAAAGCGCTTTTCATGCACTAAAGCCAGGTGGTGTTCTGGTTTATTCAACCTGTACACTCAACCTGGAAGAAAACCAGCAAGTGTGTCACCACCTTAAAGATAAGTTTGGTGATAAAGTTGAGTTTGAACGTTTAGATAACCTTTTCACCAATGCACAAGCCGCGATCACTAAAGAAGGCTTTTTGCATATCTACCCTCAGATATTCGATAGCGAAGGATTTTTCGTTGCCAGATTACGTAAACTGGCTTCTGCTGAAGCACCGGTTGTAAAGAAACGCTTGGGTAAATTCCCATTCGAGAAAGCGTCTCGTAAAGTCGTAACTGATGTCGCGTCTCAGTTAAATTCCATTCTTGAGATATCGCTCCCAGATTCAACAGCTATCTGGCTCAGAGATAAAGAAGTCTGGCTATTCCCTGAATCTCTGGAAAGCATGATTGGAGAGATCCGATTCGATCGAATGGGCATCAAACTAGCAGAGGCTCATAAGAAAGGTTACCGATGGCAGCATGAAGCTATCATGGCACTTGCTACCGGCGATGAAAAAAATTCTTTCGAATTTTCAATAGATCAGGCTCGCGAATGGTTTATGGGAAGAGACGTCAGACCTGAAGACGTGACCGGAAAAGGCGAAGTTATTATCACTCATTCTGGCGTTGTTATCGGCCTTGGAAAGTGGGTTGGAAACCGAATCAAGAACGGTCTTCCAAGAGAGCTGGTCCGAGACGGCAATCTATTTTAACTGAGTAATCACTCAATATAAGAGCTACGTTAGTGGGAAAACAACTTACTAAAGTTTGTAATACAAAAAGCCTGTACTACACTTTATTTATTGATTAGCGCAGGCTCTGTAGATGGAGCCTTTCCCCTAAGCCCAGCATTGAGAAGCTGGGCTCTTTTTGTTTAGAGGGCTTGCTCTAGTTAATTCAGCCCAAGTTAGTTTAGGCGAATACCATCCTTCTCAATAGTAATCTTACCGCTCTTATATAAACCACCAATCGTCTTCTTGAATGTGCCTTTACTGGTACGGAAAACCGCAAAAATCGCGTCAGGTGTGGATTTGTCGTTTAATGGCAGGAAGCCACCCTTCTTCTCAAGTACATCGAGAATTTTCTGGCTCAGATCATCCATTTTTGCTGTACCGACTTTCTGCAGCGACAGGTCAATTTTGCCATCTCCTCGAATATTCTTAATGTAGCCTTTAAGACGTTTGCCAATAAACAGCTTACCGAATACGTCTGATGAGAATATCATTCCCCAGTGTTCACCATTCACAATGGCTTTATACCCCAGGTCACTTCTTTCTGCGATGATAAGATCTACCTGCTGATTGTTTGTATAGTTAGCCGGTGTTTTATCCAGTAGTTTATTGAACTTTGTAGTACCTACGATGCGCCCGGAAGCACGGTCTGTGTATACATAAACCAGGATTTCCTGACCCGCTCGGAATCGGGTGCGCTGCTCGCTAAATGGCACCAAAAGGTCTTTTTTTCGATGCCCCAGTTAACGAAGGCTCCAGTAGCATTGACACCTTCCACTCGCATCAATCCCCATTGGCCAACCTGTGCAATGGGTTTTTCAGTTGTCGCTGTTAGTTGGCTGTCTGAATCAAAATACAGAAATACTTCAATAGACTTACCCACCTCAACATTTTCAGGCGCATATTTGCCTGGCAGCAAAACGCTACCATAATCATCCGCATCCAGAAAAACGCCAAAGCTCTCTATCTTTGTTACTTCCAGATTATTAATTTGACCAACTTTAATCATCAACATCTATTCCAAGGAAAATTCAGGCGGTGATTATACCCAAAGATTCCTTTTTCTGCTTGTTGAAATAAAGGCGTTCTCTAACTTTTTAGCACTTTTACCGAGAGTATTAGGTCAAACTCCGCCATCACTTCATCGCCATTAATGGATGGACAGGTTGCTACAATCCGGATAGGTTCGTTTACGCGCTCTCCACTCTCTGCACTTCGGGTTAAAACTTGATCAATTAAATCCCCCTGATCGCAGGTGAACAGCACGTCGGCTTCTGGCCTTTTGAGAAAGCGTCCCTCTACACCTTTAAAAGCCATCGAAATTTTCATTTTCCTCTGATCGGCTTTGTACAGTGCAAAATAACCACCGGCAAGATCGGCACCAATGGCCAACGCACCAAAATACATACTCTTCAGATGATTTTTGGTTCTGCGCTTTAGAGGAATATTAATCTCCAGCTTTTGGCTTTCTAATACCATGATTTTTGGCCGGCATAGCCAAACGAGTGGAACATTAAAAAATGCGAAAACATTTAAACCGAGGTTGGCTTTGGTCAGTGGGCTAAACATAACACGTCATATCTTCCGTAATATACTGATTAGACCAGTTAACCGAACAAGCTTTTAAATGTCAAATAATTGTTAATTTAGAGTTTCATTTAATGGTGTTTGATTTAAATTACGCTACACTGTCACGCTCACATCTCATTGTTAAAGCCAGTTAGTGTAATTAACTGTTAAACAAGTTTATTCCTTACGCCATTTCCGTTATCTTTACCGCGTCGAAATTAGAACAGCAGGCGAACAAATGCCATTAAAAACAGATGAATTAAGAACTCAGCCATTAGGGCCAATGCCAACACCCGCTGAGTTGGTCGCGCAGTACCCTATTACTGATGATGTTGCTGAGAGAATCGAGTCCTCACGCCGCCAAATCGAAAAAATACTAAAAGGCGAAGATAGCAGACTATTAGTTATCGTTGGTCCATGTTCAGTGCATGACACTGATGCCGCGCTAGATTACGCGAAAAGATTGGCTGACGTTCAATCAAAGTACAGCGATGAACTGTTCATCGTGATGCGTACTTACTTTGAAAAACCACGTACTGTGGTTGGCTGGAAAGGTCTGATTACCGATCCTAACCTCGATGGTACATACGCACTTGAAGCAGGCCTTGGCAAAGCGCGTAAGCTACTGCTTGATATCAACAAGCTTGGGCTTGCGACAGCGACAGAGTTCCTAGATATGATCACTGGCCAGTACATCGCCGATCTTATCACCTGGGGTGCTATTGGCGCTCGTACAACAGAATCTCAGATCCACAGAGAGATGGCGTCTGCACTTTCATGCCCGGTAGGCTTCAAAAACGGCACCAATGGTAATATCAAGATCGCTATTGACGCTATTCGCGCTTCTAAAGCGTCTCACTACTTCTACTCTCCTGATAAAAATGGCCGAATGACAGTATACCGTACCAGTGGCAACCCGTTTGGTCATGTTATCCTGAGAGGTGGTGACAAAGGACCAAACTTTGAAGCTAAGTACGTTGAAGAAGCGTGTGCGCAACTCGCTGAGTTTGATCTACCAGAACGCTTAATTGTGGATTTTAGCCATGCTAACTGCCAGAAGCAGCACCGTAAGCAGCTAGAAGTTGCACAAAATATCTGTGACCAAATCAAAGCTGGCAGTACATATGTAGCGGGCATTATGGCAGAAAGCTTTATTGAAGAAGGCAATCAGCCAATGACAGATATCCATAACCTTAAGTATGGTCAGTCTATTACCGATCCTTGCCTGAGCTGGGAACACACTGAAGAAATGCTTGAAATGTTATCAAGTGCTATTAAAGATAGCCGCAAGTAGGGAGAATAAACTATGCCTTCATTCGATATTGTTTCTGAAATCGATACTGTTGAACTGAAAAATGCAGTGGACAACGCTAACCGTGAAATCGCAACCCGTTTCGATTTTCGTGGTGTAGAAGCCAGTTTTGAGATAAAAGATGAAACCGTAAAACTCTCTGCAGAGGGTGATTTTCAACTAAAACAGATGCGCGATATGCTTCGCAGTAACCTGACTAAGCGCGGTGTCGATCCAAACTCTATGGATGTAAAAACACCTAGCCAGTCAGGAAAAAACTGGCATCAGGAAATCCAGTTTATGCAGGGCATCGAAACACCAATGGCCAAAAACATCGTTAAGAAGATCAAGGATGCAAAAATTAAAGTCCAGTCTTCAATTCAAGGCGATAAAGTTCGAGTTACTGGTAAAAAGCGTGATGATCTGCAACAAGCGATTGCTCTGATTAAAGAAGCCGAGCTAGGGCAGCCTTTCCAGTTTAATAACTTCCGGGATTAATAGCTCGCCTGAATGTAGTTATAAGAGTGTACTTATAAGGGAGCTCATTGATGAAGCTCCCTTTTGTTTTTTACGGTAATCACTCGACAATTTTCAGTAGTTGTCCCTTGGAAACTAGCTCTTCCATTCCTGGTTCATTTCGCCATTTATCTTTTTGAATAAAAATGCATATAGAATTGTAACACTCCGCCAACCTTTGGTTCATTTTTGTGTTCAAATCTACCGAATCGGCGTATTGGACTCGCTCTGCATCTCTACGACATAGGTCAACAAATTCAAACGGACAGCCAGAGGTAAAAAGAACCAGTTCCGTTTTCTGCATTTCTCTCAATGCCTTGATGGACAACATCTCAACGTCGTTTGAATATTCAATAAAACATAGTGACAACGTCACCTTTTCGCTATCAGCTAGGCCGTTGTTATATAACTCGTCGAGTGCTGTTACTGTTGTTACCTGTTCAATCTCAGGGCGAAAAAAAAACCTTTCCCAAAATAAACGCCGTTCTTCGACAGTTGCATAATTTTTCTTAATCTCGTCTCTTTTTAACTGGGCAAAATCCGCAAGCATAGCGATATTTTGTGGAAGAGAAACTTCTAATTGTTCCCTAATCTTTCTGACTAAAACCGGCGATGCTCCACCACTGGAAATAGCGACCTGTATCTTGCCCCGATTTATCATCGACGGAGTAATAAAATCGCAATAGGGTTTATCGTCTACGACATTCACCAGGATGTTTTTCTGCTTGGCATCCTGATAAACCTTATGATTCAGATCTGAATTATTCGTTGTTGCCCATACCTGAACAAATTTCGTCACTACTTCTGATTGGTATTTGCGCTTTTGCCAATCACATTTTTCATCCTTCACCAACTGTTTCAAAGTCTCAGAGATGACAGGCGAAACTATCGTAACATTGGCTCCCGCTCTTACTAACGATTCCACCTTACGGGAAGCGACCTCTCCTCCTCCGACAACAAGTACAGGTTTGTTATTTAGGTCCATAAATAGCGGAAAGTATTGCATCTTAATCCTTCTTTAATAGATCGAACTTTTTGGCACGCCGCACCACAATCGTGCATACGTGTAACATTAAATACACAAAAATAACTATTTACTGTCAAATTTAATAATCAGTCCAGTTTATATATCTTACTTTACTCATTATTTCGGTATTATGTATTGCATATTTTGTATTTTACATACAATAAACTCGAATTCACCATATTAGTGCAAGGTTGCACTATTTACAAACGAGCAACAATTGTTCATTCTTACATGTGTTCGGTTTTTGATTCTTTTTTAATTTACTTGTTTATGAACAAATATTTTTCGAGTTTCTAAAGCCTTACAAATGGATATGACTGAGAGTACGAATAACTTTAGCATTAAAAACTCTCAACAAAAACACAACAAAATAAAGAATATTGTATCAGGTGTCACCTGGTTCAACATGGATCATACAGGAAGGATACAAATGGCAAATAAACTAACAGTTCTTGCTTCTGTCGTAGCGGCTTCTACTGCACTTATGTCAAACACTGCATCTGCTGCAGACGGCACTCTAGACAAAGTAATGAAAGACGGTGTGCTAACTTGTGGTGTTAGTACTGGTCTACCAGGCTTCTCTAACCCTAACTCTAAAGGTGAGTGGGAAGGCATCGACGTTGTATACTGTCAGGCTCTCGCTGCTGCCGTGCTAGGCGACAAGTCTAAAGTTAAGTACGTACCACTAACAGCTAAAGAAAGATTTACTGCGCTTCAGTCTGGTGAGATCGACATCCTTTCTCGTAACACAACCTGGACTCTACACCGTGATACAGCGCTTGGTCTGAACTTCGTTGGCGTTACTTACTACGATGGCCAGGGCTTTATGGTCAACAAAGATCTAGGTCTGACAAGCGCAAAAGAATTAGATGGCGCATCAGTATGTGTTCAGTCAGGTACAACAACAGAGCTTAACCTTGCAGACTACTTCCGTAACAACGGTATGTCATACAAGCCAGTGGTATTTGATACAGCTGCTCAGACTTCAGCGGGCTTCGACTCAGGTCGTTGTGACGTGCTAACAACTGACCAGTCTGGTCTGTACGCACTACGTCTGAACCTGAAAGATCCTACATCCGCTGTCGTTCTTCCTGAAATCATTTCAAAGGAACCTCTAGGTCCTGTTGTTCGTCAGGGTGATGATCAGTGGTTCAACATCGCTAAGTGGACGCTAAACGCGATGATCAACGCAGAAGAGTACGGCATTACTCAGGCGAATGCTGATGAGATGCTGAAGTCTACTGATCCAAATATCAAACGTATCCTTGGTGTTGACGGACCTAAAGGTAAAGGTCTTGGTATACGTGATGACTGGGGTTACCAGGTAGTTAAACAAGTTGGTAACTACGGTGAAGTATTTGAAGCAACAGTAGGTGAAGGTTCGCCTCTACAAATTTCACGTGGCGTGAACGCGCTGTGGAATGCGGGTGGCTTCATGTACGCTCCACCAATCCGCTAATTTAAGTATTACAACTACTATATGTACAGGGCGGTTTTGCCGCCCTTTTTTGGATTTTGAGGTTATAGCGGTATGAAACCTGACAATACAAGCGCCCTCGCTTCGGGTAAACCCAAGCCGAAAAGCGCAAACCTTTTATATAATCCCACTTTTAGGGCAATCGCCTTTCAGGCAGTAGCAATTTTAGCTCTGGTCTACTTTTTCTATTCAATAGTCAACAATGCATTAACTAACCTTGACGCACGTGGTATTGCCACTGGGTTTGACTTTCTATCACAAGAAGCTGGCTTTGGGATTGGCTTGACTCTTGTTGAATATGATGAAACCTTCTCGTATGGCAGAACCTTTGTCGTCGGACTTTTAAACACAGCACTCGTCTCTGTACTTGGTATCTTCTTAGCTACCATTCTGGGTTTTACTATCGGTGTTGCAAGACTATCGTCAAACTGGCTGGTAAGCCGCTTGGCAGCAGTCTATATCGAGACGTTCCGAAATGTTCCTTTGCTTCTACAGATCTTTTTCTGGTACTTCGCTGTACTACAGGCTCTACCTTCCCCTCGCCAAAGTATCAGCATAGGTGAAGCGATATTCCTGAATGTTCGTGGTTTATACTTTCCCTCTCCGGTGTTTGAAGACGGCAGTAACATAGTTATTGGAACGTTTTTATTTGGAATCATTCTTACCGTTATCATCGGCATCTGGGCTAAAAACAAACAGCAGCTAACTGGTCAGCAGACACCAATGCTGAAAATTGGTTTAGGGCTTATCGTTGCCGTACCATTAGTCGTTTACCTACTGGCTGGTGCACCGATTTCTGGTGAGTATCCAGTACTTAAAGGATTTAACTTCCGTGGTGGTGTCAACATCATTCCTGAACTTGGTGCCTTGTTACTGGCACTTAGTATTTATACAGCTGCCTTTATCGCCGAAATTGTTCGTTCAGGTATAAACGCGGTAAGTCACGGTCAGACTGAAGCTGCAATGTCACTTGGTTTACCTAAGACCCGTACGCTGAAACTTATTATTATCCCTCAGGCACTGAGGATTATCATTCCGCCACTTACAAGCCAGTACCTTAACCTGACCAAGAACTCCTCTCTTGCGATGGCAATTGGCTACCCGGATTTGGTATCGGTGTTCGCAGGTACAACCCTCAACCAGACTGGCCAGGCGATTGAAATTATCGCAATGACCATGGGTGTATACCTCGGATTAAGCTTGCTTACGTCGCTGTTGATGAACATCTATAACCGTAAAGTTGCATTGGTGGAGAGATAATATGGCAGTACATCAGTTTAAAGAAGATCTCCCACCACCGGCAAATACCGTAGGTGTCGTTGGCTGGCTTCGCAAAAATTTGTTTAACAGTCCTGTAAATACTGTTTTAACCTTTGTTTTAGGCTATTTCGCACTTTCCCTAATCTGGGCTATCGCCGACTGGGCACTACTGAAAGCAGATTGGGTTGGAACCACACGCGATGCATGTAGCCGTGATGGTGCTTGCTGGGTATTTATCAGCGTACGTTGGGAGCAGTTTATGTACGGCTTCTATCCAGAAGCTGAACTGTGGCGCCCTCGCCTGTTCTACGCAACGCTTGCTATTTTTATTGCCGCCTTGATGTATGAGAAGACACCAAAGCGTACCTGGATCTGGTTGTTCTTTGTAAACATCTACCCGTTCATTATTGCAGCGCTTTTATACGGTGGTGTGTTTGGACTGGAAGTGGTTGAAACCCATAAATGGGGTGGCCTACTGGTTACACTGATCATTGCACTGGTTGGTATTGTCGTATCGTTGCCAATAGGTATTGCTTTGGCATTAGGACGTCGTTCTGAAATGCCAATCATCCGAAGTATGTGTACTGTCTATATCGAAGTATGGCGTGGCGTACCACTGATTACCGTACTGTTTATGGCCTCAGTTATGCTACCTCTGTTCCTTTCTGAAGGTTCAGAAACCGATAAGTTACTTCGTGCACTTATCGGTGTGGTTATGTTCAGTGCAGCCTATATGGCAGAGGTTATCCGTGGTGGCCTTCAGGCGATTTCAAAAGGACAGTATGAAGCAGCAGACGCTTTAGGGCTTTCCTACTGGCAAAAAACCCGTCTGATTATTCTGCCTCAGGCATTAAAGATCACAATTCCTTCTATCGTAAACACCTTTATAGGTTTGTTTAAAGATACCAGTCTGGTACTGATCATCGGTATGTTTGATGTACTGGGTATTGGTCAGGCAGCAAACACCGACCCTGAATGGTTAGGCTTTGCTATCGAAAGTTATGTATTTGTCGCGTTAGTGTTCTGGGTGTTCTGTTTTGGTATGTCGAGATACTCGATTTACCTAGAGAATAAACTGCACACCGGCCACAAACGTTAATTAGAGGTTCAAGGACGTATTATGACGCAACAGAATGAACACGTAATCAAAATCAAAGATATGAACAAGTGGTACGGTGAGTTCCACGTTCTTAAAGACATAAACCTTAAAGTAAAAAAGGGTGAGAAAATCGTTATCTGTGGCCCTTCTGGTTCTGGTAAATCAACGATGATTCGTTGTATTAACCGACTTGAGGAACATCAGCGCGGACACATCTATGTTGAAGGTAATGAACTTACAGAAGACCTGAAAGATATCGAGGCAGTACGTAAAGAAGTTGGCATGTGTTTCCAGCACTTTAACCTGTTTCCTCACCTGACCGTTCTGGAAAACTGTACTCTGGCTCCGATTTGGGTAAAGAAAATGCCTAAGGAAGAAGCTGAAGAGATCGCAATGAAATACCTTGAGCGCGTTAAGATCCCTCAGCAGGCGCATAAATACCCTGGTCAGCTTTCTGGTGGTCAGCAACAGCGTGTAGCGATCGCTCGTTCACTCTGTATGAACCCAAGTATTATGTTGTTCGATGAGCCAACTTCCGCTCTTGACCCAGAGATGGTTCGCGAAGTACTGGATGTTATGGTAGAGCTAGCCAACGAAGGTATGACGATGCTTTGTGTGACTCACGAGATGGGTTTTGCAAAGGAAGTGGCAGACAGAGTTATCTTTATGGATGCGGGCGAAATCATTGAGGAAAACAACCCAGTCGACTTCTTTGAGAACCCTCAGTCTGATCGAACTCAAAACTTCCTGAGCCAGATCTTGAGTCACTAAGGGTTTTGCATAACAATAGGTTCTATAAAGGCGGCTTGTCCGCCTTTATTTTTAGAAATTATTCGGTATAACATTTTGTTACACCTTTCGAAAAAGTTATCTTTTTGATTAAACAAACTTTTCGCTATTATTAATTTCTAACATGGCTTGAAATTTGAAACTTCTAGCCAAATATATAAACTAAGTAATAAATAAGTCAGTTACCTTTTGAGGAAGAATATGAACAGTCCAATGGTATCACGCAGTTCTACTGAGCAGAGCGTGCTGCAAACAAACAAAGTATTACGTAATACATACTTTTTGCTTTCAATGACACTAATCTGGTCTGCTGTGGTAGCCGGCGTATCTATGGCTCTTAACCTACCACATCCTGGCCTTATCATTATGTTGGTTGGTTTCTATGGCTTGCTTTTCCTGACTGAAAAGAACCGTAACAACAGCATGGGTATCGTATTTACCTTCCTATTCACTGGTTTCCTTGGTTACACATTAGGTCCAATCTTAAGTATGTACCTTGGTGCGGGTATGGGTGATGTTGTAATGACCGCGCTTGGCGGTACGGCTCTAGCGTTTATGTCTGCTTCAGCATACGCACTTACTACAAAACGCAATCTTTCATTCCTGAACGGTATGATGATGGCTGGCTTCGTAGTGATCCTTGTTGGCTTCATTGCTAACCTGTTCCTACAGATGCCTGCACTTTCACTGGCGATGAGCGGTATGTTCATCCTGTTCTCAACGGGTGCAATCCTGCTGACGACTCAAGCGATTGTTCGCGGTGGTGAAACTAACTACATCTCTGCAACTGTGACTCTGTATGTATCTATCTATAACATGTTCATCAGCCTGCTAAGCATTCTAGGTGTTATGAACGACGATTAATCCATACGTTGTCAAAAATTCTAAGGGCCCGGATTCAAATCCGGGCTTTTTTGTTTCTGACAAAAGGAGTATCCTTTTTCGAAAATAACAAGCAAGACACGTTTATGTTTGAATTCAACGGAAAAACAATAGAAACAGATAAAGAAGGATACCTACTAAACCACGAAGAATGGCAAGAAGGTATGATAGCAATCCTGGCAGAAGATGAGGGCATTGAACTTACCGATGACCATCTGGAAATCATCTTCTTTGTGCGTAAGTTCTATGAAGAGTTTAATACTTCCCCGGCAGTTCGCATGTTAGTAAAAGCCGTAGAGAAAGAACACGGCCCAGAGAAAGGCAACAGTAAATACCTGTTTAAGCTATTCAAGAAAGGTCCTGCGAAACAAGCGACCAAGCTAGCTGGACTGCCAAAACCGGCAAAATGCCTGTAGCGATTAGCCCATCGTCCCGGATGAGACTCAGCAACATTCGGGATCTATTTTCTGCCTGCTCTAAAAGGCCACGTTTTCCTGACTCTACAAATCAGTATGTTATTTGAAATCCTTTATACGCTTTAAAAGGAACTTCATCCCAGGTGAGTTTGGTAACTCTGGACATTCTGGGTCCAATCTTTAACCACTCAATAAAATCTTCTAGCTGAGACTCACTCCCGCAAGCGACAACCTCGACATCACCGTTATCAAGATTCATTGCATACCCGGTCAGCCCTCTCTTCAGCCCTTCATGACATGTATGGTAACGAAACCCAACGCCCTGAACCGTACCTTCCACCGTGAACTTATAACTGATTTTATCCATCTGTAAGCTCCTTTACTCTATCTTTTACAATCTTAGCGCAACACCTATAACTTACTGTGACATAAGAATTGATTTTGCTTTCTTCATCAAGGACAATACCGCCCCATTTAACATATTCTGGTACATCTTATGACTGCTTCTATTTATCTTGCAAAAGGTCGCGACAAATCACTTCGCAGAAAACACCCGTGGATTTTCTCCCGTGGTATTGAAAAAGTAGAAGGCAGCCCAGAAAGTGGTGAAACCGTAGATGTTTTTGCACAAAACGGGCAATGGCTTGCAAAAGCAGCCTACTCTCCTACTTCCCAAATTCGCGCCCGCGTATGGTCGTTTGATAAAAAGAACATAGACAAAGCCTTCTTCGTTGAACGCATTCAGCAAGCACAACTATTACGTGAAGACTGCATCGAACGTGATGGCCTCACAGGTTACCGTTTAATCGCAGCAGAGTCGGATGGCTTACCAGGCATCACGATCGACCGTTATCAGAACTATCTGGTCTGTCAGCTACTAAGCGCTGGTGCTGAATATCAGAAGCAGATACTGGTAGAAGCTCTGAATGAAGTATTCCCTGATAGCAATATCTATGAGCGTTCTGATGTAGCGGTACGCAAAAAAGAAGGCTTAAAAGAAACAGTAGGCGTTCTTTATGGTGAAGAGCCACCTGAATCAGTTGTCATTGAAGAAAACGGTGTAAAGATCTCGGTTGATATTAAGAATGGCCATAAAACGGGTTTCTACCTCGATCAGCGCGACAGTCGTGAACAATCAACAAAGTATTTGAAAGACAAAGAAGTACTTAACTGTTTCTCTTACACTGGCGGATTTGGTTTATACGCACTTAAAGGCGGAGCAAAACGCGTAATCAACGCTGATGTATCACAACCTGCATTGGATACGGCAAAGCACAATGCGGAGCTAAACGAATTTGATATATCTAAAAAACGTGCGGTATTCCTGAATGCAGACGTATTTAAGCTACTACGTGAATATCGTGATCAGGGCACAAAGTTCGATGTTGTGATCATGGATCCACCAAAGTTTGTATCCAGCAAAAACAACCTAACCTCAGGCGCTAACGGCTATAAAGACATCAATATGCTAGCCATGCAAATCCTGAAGCCAGGCGGGACTCTACTCACCTACTCCTGCTCAGGTCTAATGAGCGCAGACCTATTCCAGAAAGTGATTGCCGATGCAGCAGTAGATTCAGGACGTCAGGTGAAGTTTGTAGAACGTTTTGAGCAAGCAGCAGATCACCCTGTGGATAGCGCATATCCAGAAGGGTTTTATCTGAAAGGATTTGCTTGTCGGGTGTTTTAAGGTACAGAGCAACGAAAAGAGCTGAGCTTAGCCAACCAACTCTAACAAGACACAAAAAAACCGGGATTTTTCAATCCCGGTTTTTTAATTTGCCTAGCTGTTAGTCTTTGATAATGAACATGTCAGTCAAATGAGCGGTAATATCCGTAGTAGATAATCCATCCAATTCAATCGTAACGTGTTCGTTAGCACTATTTCTAACCTCGATAGCTACACCATCATCAGTATTCCTGGCAGATTGCTCGATACCGCTAAGAATAGTACTTATATCAGTATCTGTAGCGTCACCGAACAGGTCGCTTAGATCAATCTTGTCACCCTTATACCCCGTTACATCTTCACTTACGTCGAAGTCTTTAATGGTATCGGTGCTACCATCTAGAATCGCCATCTACCCACTTGAAGATATCGGCATCAGCTCCACCAACAAGGATATCGTTGCCTAGGCCACCAACAAGCGTATCGGAACCACCCTGTCCATATAGGATGTCATCACCTTCACCACCATATAAGGTATCGTCTCCACCTCGAGTATCACCATCAACATTAAATAACTCATGGTTCTCTTTAATGTATTCGTATACTTGTAGTTCGCTAGGGGCAACACCATGCTTCAGCTCTAAGAACGTTTCAAGCGCATCTAAACCAGCTCCGTCTTCTAGATCTGCCGGTTTAGCTGGGTTGCCACTTTCACCCCACGGTAGATTGTCAGTGTTTATACTATCGCCAAATAATATATCTGAGCCTTCACCACCAGAAACCGTATCCGAGCCCATATCAGCTATGTTTTTAGTAACATATCCGGATTGTAGAACAGATTCAAGCTCATCAGGAGTACCAACTATCTGAGCTTCTCCGGCTTGCGCTACGACATCTGATACTACATAGATATCACTGACCAGAGCGGAAGTGTCACTGTTTTTCTTAGAAGCATCATGCTCCAAAACCAAGTAATAATCACCACTATCCAGATCATCTATTGAAACAGTGCTACTTCCATTGTGGGAGCTCAACTCAGCTGAGGAAATAACGACAGCACTGGTAGTTGATGAATCGTACTTCAATAAAGTCCATGTGAAATTACTATGCTTGAGCGAAATATCAAACTCAATAGAACTTGAGTCTTTAGAAACAGAAATCCAATTACTTACCCATATCGCAGCGTCATCAGCATTGGCCTGACTATCCCTGTCCTCCAGTTCAATTTTGTCGTTAGACACACTAACCCTACCATTACCCCCGGTAGAATAATTTGATTCGGATACATCGAGAGCCTTAACTCTATCCTCAGCACCCGGCACTACTTCTAGCCCTGTAGTAGATGTGTTGTCAAAGAACTTAAGAATTGAGTCATCAATATCGCTGCCCATACCAACAGCGACAACTTTAGAGTTATGAATTGTGACCAACTCATTGTATTCAGTTAAAGCACCGGCAACAGTGCCGTCATTTGGCTTTCCATCTGTTAGGAACAGAGTTATGTTCTCGTAATCATTTGAGCTGATTGTTGAGCTGGCAAACCAATCGTTAGCTTCGGAGAAACCGACACTATAATCGGTACCACCACCTACTGGTAAGTTATTCTCGATTCGATCCAGCAAGTCAGCTAAAGCCGATGAACTTTCTTTTATATCAAGAGCTTCAAAGCTGACATCTATATTATCATCGAAGCCAATCAAACTGATATTAACGGTTCCGTCATGCCCCGCGTATGAATTAACCAGGTTTGTCAGTGCTTGTTGCATCATATCCATCCGAGTCATGTAAGACCCATCAGAATTGAGCAGGTGGTTTCCATCACTATCATATACATATGAGATCATACTACCCGAAGCATCAACAACAAGAGCAATATTGTAATTTACTCCCGGAACTACATTAGTAACAAAGCCACCAGTGTCACCAAGCAAGACATCATCACCATCTCCCCCCTGGATATCATGGTTGTCACCATTAGGGTTAGTTCCTGGGGTGAAAATACTACCCGTCTCAGCCTTAGCATAGCGAGGTAGGTCTAGCGCTTCTCCGTTAGAGTCAACTTCCTGCGCTCCAACTGTTACAACGAAACCTGGAGTAACACCAACAGGAGATTCTACCTTTACAGTAACCTTACCATCTGAATCGAGAGCATCAGCTGGTATCGTCCAGGTTCCATCGCCATTATCGACACCAATGGACAAACTCACGCCATCAGGAACATTCCCAACAACAACTTCAGTAATAACTTCACTTCCATCGTTATCGACAAGATCGACATCGATATTTAAGTCATATATCTCTGCAGTTTTTACAAGGTTACCATCATCATCGAATTCGTATTTACCGTCATCGAAATAGAAATATTCGATATCATAAAAATCATGAGTTCCAGTAGTTCCGTCACTTGGTGTTAAGCGAACCTGATAACCAGCTGAAGAACTATCATAATCGAAGTTAAAATCAGCTGCAGAGCCAGGAATATAGGCTGAGTCATTACCCTCGCCTCCACGATACGAGATTGATGAGTTTTTATTCAAACCGACAATGGAGTCGTCTCCAGAACCACCCTGCAACTCATGGGATCCGCTTCCCGAACCACCGATAAGAATATCATTGTCGTTGCCTCCAATTAGATAATCATTTACCGAAGCTCCACCAACAAGTATATCGTTACCACTACCCCCATCCAGGTAGCTTCCTTGAAGAATGTCGTCACCACTAGTTGGTGAGTTAGAACCGGAATAGTTCTCCAAAGAACTGTTAACGAACTCTATTAGGCTATCAGTAGGTGTTGTCGTACTCGTAACTAGTTCGGCACTAACTGACAATCCGTTAGAAATTGGAGCGATGTATACAGTAACAGTTGCATCATCTGTATTGCCATTCTGATCGCTTACGGTATAAGTGAATGTTGCCTCACCACTGAAACCCTCTGTCGGCGTGAATACAACATTACCGTCAAGAAGCTCTACTGTACCGCCAGTTGGGTTTGCCACTGACACGATCTCAAGTGGATCATTTTCAGGATCTGAGTCGTTCGACAGCAATGTACTTGGTGAAATAGTTAACGTTTCACCTTCAACCGCAACAAGTTCATCACCCAATGTTGGAGCATCTAATAGAGGTGAAAATTCGCCTACTAAATTACCGTCTTCATCATACTGACCTATATCGATATCAAGAACCGCATTACCTTCCTGATCCCAATATATAATTTCAACCGTATGGTAGCCTGACTCAGATATCGAGAATACATCATGTGTTAACTCATGTGGGCTCTGGTTTTTATCAACTATTGCAACAATTTGCCCGTCGATCTTCACCATATATCCGTCATCTGCATTAACTTTTAGAGCGTAGCTACCTTCGTCAAGATAAATCGCTCCGGTTAGATGGAATACGCCATCAGTACTATCATCAGGCACAGTTCCGACAGCTGAATCTGCATCATGCCCCAAGAAATCCTTAAGCTGGCTATTAGAAGCTACACTACCATCGCCGGAGTCAAGAGCGTAATCGATATCTGTAGATTGGAATGTTACGTCTGGTTCTTTCGTACGAATTACGGCTAGCGCATCATCAACACTGTCAATATTTAGCGCTTTGGTGTTTTGATCGTTATACCCATAGTAGTGACCAGTTAGGCCTGTGGAATATGTGTCATCTGCTGCTTGCGGCGCATCGTTCACTGGAGTTACATCTGGGTCTGCACTGTCACTATCTGTCAGGCTCGTATCATCATCCTGCGTGACTGTTAGATCAACTACTGGAAGGTCATTACCCGCATTCACATACGCCGCACCTTCCGCAGTTAGCGTCACTGTACCATCACCGTTTAGCTCGTACAGGGCGTTGCCATTACCATCTTCTGGGCTGCCAGTCGCTGCAGTCCAAGTTACGGTGACATCGTCATTTTCTTCATCGCTGGTCATGTAAGTTGCGGCTACTGCGCCTTCCACCACGTTGGCAGCGTCTTCGGTGAAGTTGTTCGCCGTCACCTCGATGGTTGGGCCGTCGTTCTGCTCGTTGTAGGCCGGCGTCGCGTCGTCTTTCGCGGTTTCGTTGAGGCTGTCGGTCGCCGTCAGGTCAACCGCCGGCAGTGTGGTGCCTGCGTTGATCGCATCCACACCCGCCTGGGTCAGTACCACATTCTCGCCGGAGAACTCGTAGTAGCCCTCTGTATTGGTGCCCGGCGTGAAGTCAACATCACCACCCGCCACCGTCAGCGTGCCGTCCTCTTCGTCGCTCGCCGTGAAGGTCGCCACCACATCGCCCGCTGCCGCGTCGTTTTCATCGAAGACCGGCTCGGCCGTCACCTCGATGGTTGGGCCGTCGTTCTGCTCGTTGTAGGCCGGCGTCGCGTCGTCTTTCGCGGTTTCGTTGAGGCTGTCGGTCGCCGTCAGGTCAACCGCCGGCAGTGTGGTGCCTGCGTTGATCGCATCCACACCCGCCTGGGTCAGTACCACATTCTCGCCGGAGAACTCGTAGTAGCCCTCTGTATTGGTGCCCGGCGTGAAGTCAACATCACCACCCGCCACCGTCAGCGTGCCGTCCTCTTCGTCGCTCGCCGTGAAGGTCGCCACCACATCGCCCGCTGCCGCGTCGTTTTCATCGAAGACCGGCTCGGCCGTCACCTCGATGGTTGGGCCGTCGTTCTGCTCGTTGTAGGCCGGCGTCGCGTCGTCTTTCGCGGTTTCGTTGAGGCTGTCGGTCGCCGTCAGGTCAACCGCCGGCAGTGTGGTGCCTGCGTTGATCGCATCCACACCCGCCTGGGTCAGTACCACATTCTCGCCGGAGAACTCGTAGTAGCCCTCTGTATTGGTGCCCGGCGTGAAGTCAACATCACCACCCGCCACCGTCAGCGTGCCGTCCTCTTCGTCGCTCGCCGTGAAGGTCGCCACCACATCGCCCGCTGCCGCGTCGTTTTCATCGAAGACCGGCTCGGCCGTCACCTCGATGGTTGGGCCGTCGTTCTGCTCGTTGTAGGCCGGCGTCGCGTCGTCTTTCGCGGTTTCGTTGAGGCTGTCGGTCGCCGTCAGGTCAACCGCCGGCAGTGTGGTGCCTGCGTTGATCGCATCCACACCCGCCTGGGTCAGTACCACATTCTCGCCGGAGAACTCGTAGTAGCCCTCTGTATTGGTGCCCGGCGTGAAGTCAACATCACCACCCGCCACCGTCAGCGTGCCGTCCTCTTCGTCGCTCGCCGTGAAGGTCGCCACCACATCGCCCGCTGCCGCGTCGTTTTCATCGAAGACCGGCTCGGCCGTCACCTCGATGGTTGGGCCGTCGTTCTGCTCGTTGTAGGCCGGCGTCGCGTCGTCTTTCGCGGTTTCGTTGAGGCTGTCGGTCGCCGTCAGGTCAACCGCCGGCAGTGTGGTGCCTGCGTTGATCGCATCCACACCCGCCTGGGTCAGTACCACATTCTCGCCGGAGAACTCGTAGTAGCCCTCTGTATTGGTGCCCGGCGTGAAGTCAACATCACCACCCGCCACCGTCAGCGTGCCGTCCTCTTCGTCGCTCGCCGTGAAGGTCGCCACCACATCGCCCGCTGCCGCGTCGTTTTCATCGAAGACCGGCTCGGCCGTCACCTCGATGGTTGGGCCGTCGTTCTGCTCGTTGTAGGCCGGCGTCGCGTCGTCTTTCGCGGTTTCGTTGAGGCTGTCGGTCGCCGTCAGGTCAACCGCCGGCAGTGTGGTGCCTGCGTTGATCGCATCCACACCCGCCTGGGTCAGTACCACATTCTCGCCGGAGAACTCGTAGTAGCCCTCTGTATTGGTGCCCGGCGTGAAGTCAACATCACCACCCGCCACCGTCAGCGTGCCGTCCTCTTCGTCGCTCGCCGTGAAGGTCGCCACCACATCGCCCGCTGCCGCGTCGTTTTCATCGAAGACCGGCTCGGCCGTCACCTCGATGGTTGGGCCGTCGTTCTGCTCGTTGTAGGCCGGCGTCGCGTCGTCTTTCGCGGTTTCGTTGAGGCTGTCGGTCGCCGTCAGGTCAACCGCCGGCAGTGTGGTGCCTGCGTTGATCGCATCCACACCCGCCTGGGTCAGTACCACATTCTCGCCGGAGAACTCGTAGTAGCCCTCTGTATTGGTGCCCGGCGTGAAGTCAACATCACCACCCGCCACCGTCAGCGTGCCGTCCTCTTCGTCGCTCGCCGTGAAGGTCGCCACCACATCGCCCGCTGCCGCGTCGTTTTCATCGAAGACCGGCTCGGCCGTCACCTCGATGGTTGGGCCGTCGTTCTGCTCGTTGTAGGCCGGCGTCGCGTCGTCTTTCGCGGTTTCGTTGAGGCTGTCGGTCGCCGTCAGGTCAACCGCCGGCAGTGTGGTGCCTGCGTTGATCGCATCCACACCCGCCTGGGTCAGTACCACATTCTCGCCGGAGAACTCGTAGTAGCCCTCTGTATTGGTGCCCGGCGTGAAGTCAACATCACCACCCGCCACCGTCAGCGTGCCGTCCTCTTCGTCGCTCGCCGTGAAGGTCGCCACCACATCGCCCGCTGCCGCGTCGTTTTCATCGAAGACCGGCTCGGCCGTCACCTCGATGGTTGGGCCGTCGTTCTGCTCGTTGTAGGCCGGCGTCGCGTCGTCTTTCGCGGTTTCGTTGAGGCTGTCGGTCGCCGTCAGGTCAACCGCCGGCAGTGTGGTGCCTGCGTTGATCGCATCCACACCCGCCTGGGTCAGTACCACATTCTCGCCGGAGAACTCGTAGTAGCCCTCTGTATTGGTGCCCGGCGTGAAGTCAACATCACCACCCGCCACCGTCAGCGTGCCGTCCTCTTCGTCGCTCGCCGTGAAGGTCGCCACCACATCGCCCGCTGCCGCGTCGTTTTCATCGAAGACCGGCTCGGCCGTCACCTCGATGGTTGGGCCGTCGTTCTGCTCGTTGTAGGCCGGCGTCGCGTCGTCTTTCGCGGTTTCGTTGAGGCTGTCGGTCGCCGTCAGGTCAACCGCCGGCAGTGTGGTGCCTGCGTTGATCGCATCCACACCCGCCTGGGTCAGTACCACATTCTCGCCGGAGAACTCGTAGTAGCCCTCTGTATTGGTGCCCGGCGTGAAGTCAACATCACCACCCGCCACCGTCAGCGTGCCGTCCTCTTCGTCGCTCGCCGTGAAGGTCGCCACCACATCGCCCGCTGCCGCGTCGTTTTCATCGAAGACCGGCTCGGCCGTCACCTCGATGGTTGGGCCGTCGTTCTGCTCGTTGTAGGCCGGCGTCGCGTCGTCTTTCGCGGTTTCGTTGAGGCTGTCGGTCGCCGTCAGGTCAACCGCCGGCAGTGTGGTGCCTGCGTTGATCGCATCCACACCCGCCTGGGTCAGTACCACATTCTCGCCGGAGAACTCGTAGTAGCCCTCTGTATTGGTGCCCGGCGTGAAGTCAACATCACCACCCGCCACCGTCAGCGTGCCGTCCTCTTCGTCGCTCGCCGTGAAGGTCGCCACCACATCGCCCGCTGCCGCGTCGTTTTCATCGAAGACCGGCTCGGCCGTCACCTCGATGGTTGGGCCGTCGTTCTGCTCGTTGTAGGCCGGCGTCGCGTCGTCTTTCGCGGTTTCGTTGAGGCTGTCGGTCGCCGTCAGGTCAACCGCCGGCAGTGTGGTGCCTGCGTTGATCGCATCCACACCCGCCTGGGTCAGTACCACATTCTCGCCGGAGAACTCGTAGTAGCCCTCTGTATTGGTGCCCGGCGTGAAGTCAACATCACCACCCGCCACCGTCAGCGTGCCGTCCTCTTCGTCGCTCGCCGTGAAGGTCGCCACCACATCGCCCGCTGCCGCGTCGTTTTCATCGAAGACCGGCTCGGCCGTCACCTCGATGGTTGGGCCGTCGTTCTGCTCGTTGTAGGCCGGCGTCGCGTCGTCTTTCGCGGTTTCGTTGAGGCTGTCGGTCGCCGTCAGGTCAACCGCCGGCAGTGTGGTGCCTGCGTTGATCGCATCCACACCCGCCTGGGTCAGTACCACATTCTCGCCGGAGAACTCGTAGTAGCCCTCTGTATTGGTGCCCGGCGTGAAGTCAACATCACCACCCGCCACCGTCAGCGTGCCGTCCTCTTCGTCGCTCGCCGTGAAGGTCGCCACCACATCGCCCGCTGCCGCGTCGTTTTCATCGAAGACCGGCTCGGCCGTCACCTCGATGGTTGGGCCGTCGTTCTGCTCGTTGTAGGCCGGCGTCGCGTCGTCTTTCGCGGTTTCGTTGAGGCTGTCGGTCGCCGTCAGGTCAACCGCCGGCAGTGTGGTGCCTGCGTTGATCGCATCCACACCCGCCTGGGTCAGTACCACATTCTCGCCGGAGAACTCGTAGTAGCCCTCTGTATTGGTGCCCGGCGTGAAGTCAACATCACCACCCGCCACCGTCAGCGTGCCGTCCTCTTCGTCGCTCGCCGTGAAGGTCGCCACCACATCGCCCGCTGCCGCGTCGTTTTCATCGAAGACCGGCTCGGCCGTCACCTCGATGGTTGGGCCGTCGTTCTGCTCGTTGTAGGCCGGCGTCGCGTCGTCTTTCGCGGTTTCGTTGAGGCTGTCGGTCGCCGTCAGGTCAACCGCCGGCAGTGTGGTGCCTGCGTTGATCGCATCCACACCCGCCTGGGTCAGTACCACATTCTCGCCGGAGAACTCGTAGTAGCCCTCTGTATTGGTGCCCGGCGTGAAGTCAACATCACCACCCGCCACCGTCAGCGTGCCGTCCTCTTCGTCGCTCGCCGTGAAGGTCGCCACCACATCGCCCGCTGCCGCGTCGTTTTCATCGAAGACCGGCTCGGCCGTCACCTCGATGGTTGGGCCGTCGTTCTGCTCGTTGTAGGCCGGCGTCGCGTCGTCTTTCGCGGTTTCGTTGAGGCTGTCGGTCGCCGTCAGGTCAACCGCCGGCAGTGTGGTGCCTGCGTTGATCGCATCCACACCCGCCTGGGTCAGTACCACATTCTCGCCGGAGAACTCGTAGTAGCCCTCTGTATTGGTGCCCGGCGTGAAGTCAACATCACCACCCGCCACCGTCAGCGTGCCGTCCTCTTCGTCGCTCGCCGTGAAGGTCGCCACCACATCGCCCGCTGCCGCGTCGTTTTCATCGAAGACCGGCTCGGCCGTCACCTCGATGGTTGGGCCGTCGTTCTGCTCGTTGTAGGCCGGCGTCGCGTCGTCTTTCGCGGTTTCGTTGAGGCTGTCGGTCGCCGTCAGGTCAACCGCCGGCAGTGTGGTGCCTGCGTTGATCGCATCCACACCCGCCTGGGTCAGTACCACATTCTCGCCGGAGAACTCGTAGTAGCCCTCTGTATTGGTGCCCGGCGTGAAGTCAACATCACCACCCGCCACCGTCAGCGTGCCGTCCTCTTCGTCGCTCGCCGTGAAGGTCGCCACCACATCGCCCGCTGCCGCGTCGTTTTCATCGAAGACCGGCTCGGCCGTCACCTCGATGGTTGGGCCGTCGTTCTGCTCGTTGTAGGCCGGCGTCGCGTCGTCTTTCGCGGTTTCGTTGAGGCTGTCGGTCGCCGTCAGGTCAACCGCCGGCAGTGTGGTGCCTGCGTTGATCGCATCCACACCCGCCTGGGTCAGTACCACATTCTCGCCGGAGAACTCGTAGTAGCCCTCTGTATTGGTGCCCGGCGTGAAGTCAACATCACCACCCGCCACCGTCAGCGTGCCGTCCTCTTCGTCGCTCGCCGTGAAGGTCGCCACCACATCGCCCGCTGCCGCGTCGTTTTCATCGAAGACCGGCTCGGCCGTCACCTCGATGGTTGGGCCGTCGTTCTGCTCGTTGTAGGCCGGCGTCGCGTCGTCTTTCGCGGTTTCGTTGAGGCTGTCGGTCGCCGTCAGGTCAACCGCCGGCAGTGTGGTGCCTGCGTTGATCGCATCCACACCCGCCTGGGTCAGTACCACATTCTCGCCGGAGAACTCGTAGTAGCCCTCTGTATTGGTGCCCGGCGTGAAGTCAACATCACCACCCGCCACCGTCAGCGTGCCGTCCTCTTCGTCGCTCGCCGTGAAGGTCGCCACCACATCGCCCGCTGCCGCGTCGTTTTCATCGAAGACCGGCTCGGCCGTCACCTCGATGGTTGGGCCGTCGTTCTGCTCGTTGTAGGCCGGCGTCGCGTCGTCTTTCGCGGTTTCGTTGAGGCTGTCGGTCGCCGTCAGGTCAACCGCCGGCAGTGTGGTGCCTGCGTTGATCGCATCCACACCCGCCTGGGTCAGTACCACATTCTCGCCGGAGAACTCGTAGTAGCCCTCTGTATTGGTGCCCGGCGTGAAGTCAACATCACCACCCGCCACCGTCAGCGTGCCGTCCTCTTCGTCGCTCGCCGTGAAGGTCGCCACCACATCGCCCGCTGCCGCGTCGTTTTCATCGAAGACCGGCTCGGCCGTCACCTCGATGGTTGGGCCGTCGTTCTGCTCGTTGTAGGCCGGCGTCGCGTCGTCTTTCGCGGTTTCGTTGAGGCTGTCGGTCGCCGTCAGGTCAACCGCCGGCAGTGTGGTGCCTGCGTTGATCGCATCCACACCCGCCTGGGTCAGTACCACATTCTCGCCGGAGAACTCGTAGTAGCCCTCTGTATTGGTGCCCGGCGTGAAGTCAACATCACCACCCGCCACCGTCAGCGTGCCGTCCTCTTCGTCGCTCGCCGTGAAGGTCGCCACCACATCGCCCGCTGCCGCGTCGTTTTCATCGAAGACCGGCTCGGCCGTCACCTCGATGGTTGGGCCGTCGTTCTGCTCGTTGTAGGCCGGCGTCGCGTCGTCTTTCGCGGTTTCGTTGAGGCTGTCGGTCGCCGTCAGGTCAACCGCCGGCAGTGTGGTGCCTGCGTTGATCGCATCCACACCCGCCTGGGTCAGTACCACATTCTCGCCGGAGAACTCGTAGTAGCCCTCTGTATTGGTGCCCGGCGTGAAGTCAACATCACCACCCGCCACCGTCAGCGTGCCGTCCTCTTCGTCGCTCGCCGTGAAGGTCGCCACCACATCGCCCGCTGCCGCGTCGTTTTCATCGAAGACCGGCTCGGCCGTCACCTCGATGGTTGGGCCGTCGTTCTGCTCGTTGTAGGCCGGCGTCGCGTCGTCTTTCGCGGTTTCGTTGAGGCTGTCGGTCGCCGTCAGGTCAACTGCCGGCAGTGTGGTGCCTGCGTTGATCGCATCCACACCCGCCTGGGTCAGTACCACATTCTCGCCGGAGAACTCGTAGTAGCCCTCTGTATTGGTGCCCGGCGTGAAGTCAACATCACCACCCGCCACCGTCAGCGTGCCGTCCTCTTCGTCGCTCGCCGTGAAGGTCGCCACCACATCGCCCGCTGCCGCGTCGTTTTCATCGAAGACCGGCTCGGCCGTCACCTCGATGGTTGGGCCGTCGTTCTGCTCGTTGTAGGCCGGCGTCGCGTCGTCTTTCGCGGTTTCGTTGAGGCTGTCGGTCGCCGTCAGGTCAACCGCCGGCAGTGTGGTGCCTGCGTTGATCGCATCCACACCCGCCTGGGTCAGTACCACATTCTCGCCGGAGAACTCGTAGTAGCCCTCTGTATTGGTGCCCGGCGTGAAGTCAACATCACCACCCGCCACCGTCAGCGTGCCGTCCTCTTCGTCGCTCGCCGTGAAGGTCGCCACCACATCGCCCGCTGCCGCGTCGTTTTCATCGAAGACCGGCTCGGCCGTCACCTCGATGGTTGGGCCGTCGTTCTGCTCGTTGTAGGCCGGCGTCGCGTCGTCTTTCGCGGTTTCGTTGAGGCTGTCGGTCGCCGTCAGGTCAACCGCCGGCAGTGTGGTGCCTGCGTTGATCGCATCCACACCCGCCTGGGTCAGTACCACATTCTCGCCGGAGAACTCGTAGTAGCCCTCTGTATTGGTGCCCGGCGTGAAGTCAACATCACCACCCGCCACCGTCAGCGTGCCGTCCTCTTCGTCGCTCGCCGTGAAGGTCGCCACCACATCGCCCGCTGCCGCGTCGTTTTCATCGAAGACCGGCTCGGCCGTCACCTCGATGGTTGGGCCGTCGTTCTGCTCGTTGTAGGCCGGCGTCGCGTCGTCTTTCGCGGTTTCGTTGAGGCTGTCGGTCGCCGTCAGGTCAACCGCCGGCAGTGTGGTGCCTGCGTTGATCGCATCCACACCCGCCTGGGTCAGTACCACATTCTCGCCGGAGAACTCGTAGTAGCCCTCTGTATTGGTGCCCGGCGTGAAGTCAACATCACCACCCGCCACCGTCAGCGTGCCGTCCTCTTCGTCGCTCGCCGTGAAGGTCGCCACCACATCGCCCGCTGCCGCGTCGTTTTCATCGAAGACCGGCTCGGCCGTCACCTCGATGGTTGGGCCGTCGTTCTGCTCGTTGTAGGCCGGCGTCGCGTCGTCTTTCGCGGTTTCGTTGAGGCTGTCGGTCGCCGTCAGGTCAACCGCCGGCAGTGTGGTGCCTGCGTTGATCGCATCCACACCCGCCTGGGTCAGTACCACATTCTCGCCGGAGAACTCGTAGTAGCCCTCTGTATTGGTGCCCGGCGTGAAGTCAACATCACCACCCGCCACCGTCAGCGTGCCGTCCTCTTCGTCGCTCGCCGTGAAGGTCGCCACCACATCGCCCGCTGCCGCGTCGTTTTCATCGAAGACCGGCTCGGCCGTCACCTCGATGGTTGGGCCGTCGTTCTGCTCGTTGTAGGCCGGCGTCGCGTCGTCTTTCGCGGTTTCGTTGAGGCTGTCGGTCGCCGTCAGGTCAACCGCCGGCAGTGTGGTGCCTGCGTTGATCGCATCCACACCCGCCTGGGTCAGTACCACATTCTCGCCGGAGAACTCGTAGTAGCCCTCTGTATTGGTGCCCGGCGTGAAGTCAACATCACCACCCGCCACCGTCAGCGTGCCGTCCTCTTCGTCGCTCGCCGTGAAGGTCGCCACCACATCGCCCGCTGCCGCGTCGTTTTCATCGAAGACCGGCTCGGCCGTCACCTCGATGGTTGGGCCGTCGTTCTGCTCGTTGTAGGCCGGCGTCGCGTCGTCTTTCGCGGTTTCGTTGAGGCTGTCGGTCGCCGTCAGGTCAACCGCCGGCAGTGTGGTGCCTGCGTTGATCGCATCCACACCCGCCTGGGTCAGTACCACATTCTCGCCGGAGAACTCGTAGTAGCCCTCTGTATTGGTGCCCGGCGTGAAGTCAACATCACCACCCGCCACCGTCAGCGTGCCGTCCTCTTCGTCGCTCGCCGTGAAGGTCGCCACCACATCGCCCGCTGCCGCGTCGTTTTCATCGAAGACCGGCTCGGCCGTCACCTCGATGGTTGGGCCGTCGTTCTCGTCCGCTGCAATCGTAGTTTCCAAAACCTCAACCAAAGCCAAACGCTGCGTCTCAGACATACCAGTAGCTGCGGTGCCGGTGGTATCAAAAGAAGTGCTTGCGATGGTTTCATCGCCTTGTCTTGCTATGTTGTCTGCTGTTGTTGAAGCTGAACCTTGTGGTCCGCCTTCGCCTGCTGCGGGTGCAAATTCATCACCAACTAAAGTTGGGTCCGCGCCGGCCTCTAATTGAGCAAAGATCTGGTTAATTTCATCATCTATCGGAGAGATTTCACCTGTTGGGGTTACGATGCCCGCCTGGATGTTTTCTCCAGTCTCTACCGAAACATCATCAATAGTAAGTAAAACTTCACCGGGCTTAAGGTCTGATAAATCAGCGACAACCTTAATATTGCCATTGATATCGATAACGATGTATTTACCAACAACAGAGGCACTTCCCAACAACATGTTCATAACCTTTCCTTACGTAGATAGCGATATTTAATGCTCAATTAATTATTGTTATTTCTGTAAACAAACACATTCACAGCAATGTATGATTTTAACATTGAGTTGGAACCGGAGCCACACTTTCGGGGGAATAGATAAACTTTTGTCGTATTAGTCGCACTTTATTTTTTCTCTTCTCATTTATGAGATTTTTTTTTGATAATCGAGTGAATTATTCCAATAATTGGTTGTATTATTTAGTATTGTCGTGTTTACCCTAGTGCTGCTCGTGATATAACCCTATTCGACAATGAAGCTATTTCTAGCCGAAAAACATTGTGTTACGAATGGAAACATTTAGGGACATTACTTTAAACATTATTATTACAAACTCATACTTTAGAATGAGATTTACGTAAATAAAGCTTCCGTTGATCTATTTGGAGAAACTATTTTGAAATGGACTAGGTTAAGTGTGTTGGGTTGTCTTGTGTCGCTAAGCTTTACAGCTAATAGCCAGACACTTGAACAGGCAATTGCCACCTCGATTTCCACCAATCCCGATATAAAAAGTTCTTATAACGACTTTAAGAGCTATGTCGAGATGAACAATGTATCCAGTGGTGCATACCTACCAAGCCTGGACTTAGACGCAGGTATTGGTTATGAACGAATAGATCCGGCAACCGGAGATACTACGGACCTTACGCGTAAGGAAGCCGTATTAACGCTAACACAGCTGCTTTGGGATGGTTCCTCTACTTTAAAAGACATTGACAGAACAGAAGCTGAAGCTGAGTCCATGCGCTACCAGCTTATTGCAGATGCTCAGGATCTGGCGCTAGAAGTAGCGAGTGTCTACCTGGAAGCAGTAAAGGCTCACGAAGTTCTTCAACTTTCTGAACGTAACCTTGCTGTTCACAAGAAAATCTATAAAGACATTAAACGCCGCGTAGACTCCGGTATCGGTTCTACTGCCGATTTGTCTCAGATTGAAGCTCGTATCGCCAATGCCCACAGCAACCTGCTAGCCGCTCAGAACAATATCTTCGATACACATACTCAATTTACAAAGCTCGTCGGCCAAACGCCACAAGGATTAATATATCCAAGAGCAGATGAAGAGGCACTGCCACTAACCTTAGAGCAAGCAAATGAAATCGCCAAAGCGAACCATCCAGTTCTAAAAGTCGCTGCGGCAGACGTTCAGGCTGCTAAATATCAATTTGAACAGTCTAAAGGTACAAACTACCCAACATTCTCAATCGAGGCTTCTCACGGTTTATATGACGATGCAGATGGCCGAGAAGGACGACGCGATGAAACCTCCGCGATGCTTCGTATGCGCTACAACCTGTTTAATGGTGGTTCAGACGCTGCAGAGCAAGACAGAATGGCCTATCAACTTAACAAAGCGAAAGACTTGAGAGATTCAAGTTTCCGAAATGTTGAAGAAGGTCTTCACCTTTCATGGAGCGCTTTAGACCTGACACTACAACAGATGGAATTCTTAGCCGATAACGTGGACTCTACGACAGATACTGTTATCGCTTATGAGAAGCAATATCGAATTGGCCAACGTACACTGCTTGATTTGCTCAACACCGAAAACGAACTGTTTGAGGCGCGTCGAAGTTATCTAGATGCAAAATATGATGAGCAGTACGCTAAATATCGCGTTCTTAACGCAACTGGCACATTATTGGACGCACTGTTAGTCGACATTCCGCAGGAATGGAATGAGAAGGTTGAGTAAGGAAGTATATAAAATGAAAAATAAACTAATTTCTCTTTCGTTTCTGGCTCTTGCACTCTCAAGCCCAGTGAGTGCTGAAGATAAATATGACTATATTCAGACACCTGAACCTGACCAGATAGCAGACCTGCAAGATGATGATTCCGATGGTGTTATTAACGCCAGAGATAAGTGTAATTCCACACCAAGTGGCTCAGATGTCGATAATTATGGCTGCGAGGCGCTTATTGAGGATCAAGAATATCTGAAGCTGAAAATTCTATTTACCAACGACTCTTCGGTAATTAGCCCTGCATTTATAGGCGAAATTAAGAAGATGGTTTTGTTTCTGGAACGTTACCCTGAAACTTCTATAGAGGTTCAAGGTTACGCTAGCAAGGTCGGCACGGCAGAATATAATCTGAACCTATCTAAAGAAAGAGCAAATGAAGTGCGAGATGCCATCATACAACTAGGTATCGACCCTAGCAGAGTCACCATTACCGGGTATGGAGATACCGTATTGGATCGCGATGGTGAGTCTCAGGTTGACCATGCACTAAACCGCAGAGTTACCGCTTCAGTTGTTGGGTATGACGCATCTATCCTAAAAGAGTGGACTATTTTCACAAAACGCCCCAAATAAATCGCACATAACAGCATGATGTAAAACGGCGGCTGACTGATTCAGCCGCTGTTTTTATTTCTGCCGCGACATATTAGCGTATTTCAATTAGTATAGTTATTACATATCACTAATTACGATTGGGTTATATGAATTTCAGGCGTTCAATCAAGCTTGCTTTAATTTCCTCAGCGTTGCTGATGTCTGTTGTCGGTTGCACCAGCAAACCCAATATGAGCAGTACTCCTTCAGTTAGTGATGAAAAACTTGGCAGCTCACTCTCATCTAACGATAAAACAAAAGGCTTGTGGACCGAGTATCAATCCTGGAAAGGAACCCCTTACCGATTTGGTGGTACGTCGAAATCAGGCGTTGACTGTTCAGCATTCGTTCAATCTGTTTTCTACAAAGCTCAGAATAAAACCCTTCCACGCACAACTGAACATCAGTTAAATAGTGGTTATGAAGTAAAATATGAAAATGCCAAAGCCGGAGATTTAGTATTTTTCAAAACTACTTGGAAAGACAAACACGTAGGAATATATCTTGGAGAAAACGCCTTTATGCATGCGTCTACATCCAGAGGGGTCATAATTTCCAGGCTCGATAACCCATATTGGTCATCTGTATTCTGGCAAATAAGAAGAATTGATTGAGCGTTTAGTCGTAAGTCGCTACAGCCACATCAAATAGATTCTTAACCAGCGCCACATACTCATCGAGAAAAACGATCTGTTCATTAGTTGCTTTTGAAAGCCAAACACCAGCCAATACTTCACTCAAATCTTCGACTACAGAATCCACTTCTTTCAGAAGCTTAAATCGTACACTAGAGTGTAATTCTGGGTTTTGCTCAAACAAAGCCATGATATTGCTGGAGATCATATCCGTTACTACGTCTTCAACAGTTTCTTCACCTGTATCACCGCTTCCAGATGTAAATACATCCAGATTAAAGGTCAAGTGCTCAATAAGAGCCAGATAGCCATCCGTATCAACAACCACTATATACTCCAGAAATTCTATTGTGATAACTCACATTTAGCATTGCTTACTAAACAATACTAAATCATCAACTTAAATGATGCCACCTCAACAATGAATTCAATGATAAAAGATGAGTGTTCGACGATCTTTTTTGTACTTTATGAGGCATATCAACAATCCAGCAATAAAAATAACGACTAACCACCTGATTTTGTAAAAAATTGCCCTAAAATTAATCAAGTGGTGCGTAATTCAATTCTGGAGTGAGTGTATGTGGCAAGCAATTTCTCAACAACTTTCTGATACATTGATGTTTACTTTCCAAATAAGGGAGAAGCAAAAATTAGAGGGTGGTGGTGTAAGCGAGTGCTACATGATCAGTGACGGCGACCAACGCTACTTTCTAAAAATACAGGAAAGAGAAAACCTTCCGATATTCGAGTCAGAAGCGGAAGGGTTAAAGGAGCTAAGACTATCCAATACCGTTTCAGTGCCCGAATTAGTGCTCGTGGGGCAAAGTAAAGATAAGTCTTTTATTATCCTGAACTATTTGCCTAGTAAACCACTTGAAGATCAAAAACGTAGTTATGAGTTTGGTGTACAGCTTGCAAAACTTCACCAGTGGGGAGAACAAAAGGAGTATGGTTTCGACCAGGATAACCATATTGGCTTGACCATTCAGCCAAATAGCTGGACTAAGAAATGGGCCCGCTTCTTCTCAGAGCAGAGAATTGGCTGGCAACTGCAATTGCTCAACGAAAAAGACATTCAGTTCGGCGATATTGATTCCATAGTTTCCGGAATAAATGACAAGCTATCAAACCACCATCCTAAACCATCACTTTTACATGGCGATCTTTGGCATGGGAATGTATCTAACACTGCATTTGGCCCCATTTGCTACGATCCTGCTTGTTATTGGGGCGACCTCGAATGTGATATAGCGATGACCGAATTATTTGGTGGCTTCGAACCAGAATTCTACCAAGGGTACGAGAGTATTACCCCTCTAAGCTATGAATATCAGTCACGCAAAGACATCTACAATCTCTACCATATTCTAAACCACTGTAATATGTTCGGCGGACATTACGTTGATGAAGCAAAACAATATCTGGATAAGATTTTTACCAGCTAAGGTACACCCAAACTGACAACTCCATACTATGCTTAAAGTATGGGGTTGTTCAGGCTTCGCTCGTAAGGTAGGCAACTATGAGAAGTTACTACGAAAAACATGTTATTTGTCCACATTGTGGTTACTCTATTGGTATTACCTTAGATGCATCTAATGGTAGTCAGGAGTTCTATGATGACTGCCCTGCGTGTTGCAGAGCAATTCATTTAAATATGCAGGTAGACGAACAAAATGATGCCATCGATCTCATTCGTTGACGCTGACGATGAACAATACTTCTAAGCTTTTTGGTTAGCGAGTACACGTTCAACAGTATCTACAATAGCCTGTGTTTGGGGATCAAATTCTATATTGACCCTTTCACCTTCACCTTTTCGCCCGAATAAAGTTCGTTGAAGCGTTTCTGGTATAAGGTGAACACTAAAGCGCCTTTCTTCGACTTCTCCTATGGTGAGTGAACAACCATCAATGCCAATATAACCTTTAGCCAGCACGTATTTCATCGCCTCTTCCGGCATGGCAAACCAGACCGTGCGATTGTTAGGTGAATCTATCACCTGAACAATTTCAGCAGTGAGTGATATATGACCAGACATACTGTGCCCGCCAATTTCATCACCAAATCTTGCCGCTCGTTCTATGTTGACCCAGTCCCCCTCTACAAGCTCGCCAAGGTTGGTATGCTTAAGCGTTGCTTGCATTAAATCAAAAGTGACAACGTCATTATTTATTCCAGTTACGGTCAAGCAACATCCATTGTGAGCGACAGAAGCGCCGATTTCTAAACCTGCATCTAACCCTTCGGGTAATCGGATAGTATGGGTTTGAAAGCTCTCTTTTTTATCGATAGCGACGACTTCGGCCATCCCCTGTACAATTCCGGTAAACATAAATTCTCCTATCTTTTTATGGTGATATTACTCACATTTCATTATCATTACATCCCCTGACCACGCTTATATTTGGAATAACTGTGCACCGTTATCAGAGAGAAGCTAAAGAATTAATCAAGCTTGCTACGCCCGTTCTTATTGCATCCATTGCTCAAACAGGGATGAGCTTCGTCGATACCGTAATGGCCGGAGGTGTAAGCGCGACTGATATGGCTGCTGTAGCCGTAGCCTCTAGTATATGGATGCCAACTATATTATTCGGTATCGGCTTGTTAATGGCACTTGTCCCGGTGGTCGCACAGTTAAACGGTGCTGGCAAACAACACAAGATTGCATATGAAATTCAACAAGGTTTTTACGTAGCTGCTTTACTGGTAGTTCCGACTTTATTGATATTGATTCAGACCAAGTTCATCGTCGGGATGATGGATGTTGATCCCAGCCTGGCCGAAAAAACAACCGGGTACATGAAAGCTATGTTATTTGCAGTGCCAGCCACCCTGTTTTATCAAGCATTAAGAAGCTTTACCGATGGTATGGCTCTTACTAAGCCCGCGATGGTAATCGGCTTTCTTGGCCTAGCTGCTAACGTGCCTTTAAACTGGATGTTTGTGTACGGCAAACTAGGTGCTCCAGCTCTTGGTGGCGTTGGTTGTGGTGTTGCCACCGCCATTGTATACACGCTGATGTTCCTATTTATGCTGCTTTACGTCACCACTTCTAATAGGCTTAAGCATATTGGCTTATTTGACAAGCTTCACAACCCTGTTTGGAAAGAACAAATCCGTTTGATCAAACTAGGTTTGCCCGTTGCTTTTTCAATTTTTTTTGAAGTGACACTCTTTGCTGTCGTCGCCTTGCTTGTGTCTCCCCTGGGCCCAACCATTGTCGCAGCTCATCAGGTCGCAATAAATTTCTCCTCACTGGTGTTTATGATACCCATGAGTATTGGCGCTGCAGTCAGTATCAGAGTTGGGCACAAACTTGGTGAAGAAAGCACAGAGGGTGCGAAAATCTCTACTCAGGTTAGTATTGCTTTGGGTTTATTACTCGCTGCGATAACCGCTTTGTTTACAGTTGTTTTTAGAGACGAAGTAACTCTTCTTTATACCAACGATAAAGAAGTCGCTAGCATAGCGGTTCAACTATTACTTATTGCTGCAATCTACCAATTAACCGACTCGGTACAGGTTATAGGCGCAGGGGCATTACGCGGTTATAAGGATATGAAAGCCATCTTTAACTGCACATTTGTCGCCTATTGGGTACTTGGGCTTCCTACAGGATACATCCTTGCAATGACCGACTGGATAGTTCCAAAAATCGGTGTATATGGCTTCTGGGTTGGTTTTATTGTGGGGCTAACTTCAGCAGCCATCATGTTGTCGCTTCGCCTCAGATGGATGCAAAAGCAAGAAGATGGCATCCAGTTGGAATACGCGTCACGGTAAAAAGTTGCTTAACGTCTAAGTTAATCCTTTCCAACACATTCGCAACATACTGATTTAATTCGCATTAAACTTCATTACATAAGCTCACAATACCATTGTGAGCTTATTACGATATTCCTAGCACCACCTCACAAAAACAAAAATATTCCTCTGATTTATACATATATCAATAGTTGCGATACTTTGATTCTTTATATAATGCAGGGCATCGTTTCCTCCTTGCATGACAGATTATGACCTCAGATAGTATTGTTGTAGCCATATCTGGCGTAAAAGGCACTAATCATTTTAAGCTATCTAAAAGCACACTCGTTCGTTTAAAGTTTCTAGCGTTTTTTCTCTGTTTCGCTGTCATTGGCGTAACGGGTACCATCTATTTCCTGATGGACGAAGTTAACCTGTTCAAACAAAAACATAATCTCCTGGAACAAAAATCTGTTCTATTGAGCCAGGAACTAAAAGAGTTTGAAGTTTTGAAAACAGATCTGCAGCATGAAGTGACACAGAAACAACAAGAACTCGAATACCTAAGCGATAGGCTAAAAGATATTGAAACTGTTGTAGGCTCTTCTCCAGAAGCACTGGACATAAACTCAAGGTTGGATGTTGCAGCAATTAATACCGTTGTTCGTCAGCATATTTTGCAAATCATTCCAAGCGGTAGCCCAGTGAATAAAGCTCGTATTTCTTCACCTTTCGGAATGCGAACCCACCCGGTAACCAAAAAGCGCATCATGCATCGTGGTCTCGACTTCGCAGTTAACACCGGAACGCCCATTTATGCACCTGCAGATGGTGTCATTGAAGTAACACGTAAAAGCAACCAGGGCTCAGGAAACTATCTGCGTGTCTCGCATGCGTATGGCATTACTTCATCCTACTCCCACCTAAAGTCATTTAAGGTACAAAATGGGGATTTTGTAAAGAAAGGCGATCTCATCGCTATTTCAGGAAATACAGGGATGAGCGCTGGACCGCACCTACATTATGAGGTTCGTTTTGTTGGACGAGCTTTAGATCCAAAACCATTTGTTAATTGGAGTATGGAAAACTTCGAATCGGTATTTAACGTAAGTAAGGGCATAAAATGGGACTATTTAATAAAGAACGTGGAAAATCAAGTAAACACCACAATACAACTATCATCGCAGAGGGAGCAAAAATCGCCGGAGAGCTAACCCTATCCGGAAATATTCAGGTTGATGAGTGTATTAACCGGGAAAGCTGCAGACTGAAAAGCTTGTAAACAACAAGCTCCCTTCCGGGAGAATTGAAGGTGAGATTTACGCAGAAAAAGCGATCATTAACGGCCACTTTGAAGGTGAAGTGTTCGCCAGAAACATTGAAATTCTAGCCAATGGAAAACCTCCTAAAGGAGAAGTCACTTCTTCTGAGTTGATCATCCATAAAGGCGGCGTATTCTTAGGAAACCCAAAAACCGTAACTGGTGAAGAAGTGATAAACCTTTCTGACAAAAAAGAGAAAGTAAAAAGCGCTTCTTAAGCTAACTGTCTGAAGAGTGTAAGACTGCCCTATCTTCACTCTTCAGCGCTCTTACCCTCAAAAACCTCGCAAATTTGGGTAGTCCGCCAGAAGTGTAACCGCCATATTCAATGGTGATGGTTTCTCCGAGTGATGGAGGCTCCATTCTCTGCTGATCCGTGAATCCAGAACCGATATACATTCCGATCTCCGTTCTTTAGTTCAACAAGGATCGCACCCATTTTACCTTTGAATTTACCTCGCCCTTCCTTGTAACCTATAACCGTCACCTCGGTATCGCTCACCTGCTTCATCTTCAGCAAGTCATCTGTACGTCCCGATACATAATTGCTCCCAATTTTCCTTAACATGACGCCCTCCCCACCCTTTGCAAGTACGTCTCGAAAAAAGTTATGCAAATCAGCACTGCTTTCAATAGGTTGGTGTGCAACGACTTTAACAGGCGACAATGGTTGAACATGTTTAATAGACTTTAGCTTTTGGTACCTGTCTTTATAAATCACGTCTTCGCCATAAAGATCAAACAACATAAATTGGATTTGTTTCCAGCTATGCTCCTCCGGAGATTTATCTAATACCGTTTTCTGAACATGGTTGAAGTTGCCTCGACCAGCCCAGAGCTCACCTTCAACTGGCACATTTGGTAAGGCCTTTATAAACCAGTCGGGCGCATAGATTCTGCGACCAGATCGAGTAATGAGCTTTTCTCCAGTCCATATAGCCCGGATGCCATCTAGTTTTTCACTCATCCAGTAAGGCTAAGATCAACTTCATCAAAATATGGGCGTGCTAATACAATGTCGGGAACGTAGTTAGTAGCTGAAACGCTTACTGGTAAGCCGGCTAATACGGCAGAAGCAACAACGGTGATATATCCTTTATTGACCATGTTAATCCCTCCTGAAATCACCGTTATTACCAAAATCCACATTCAGGTTAAGAAGAGTATGGTCATTTTCAAACGCACTGCTAAGTTATTCTATTTACTTTCATCCCATTTCATCGCTTTTAGAACAACACCTAATTTTTGCTCCTTGACGCTATTCAGAACACATCCCCGCACCTAACAAAGAACAAATATTCGCCAAACCGATGAAATTCACGCCAACCAGTTCAAAGTTAGAGAAATTTTGCTTGCATGGGGCTAACCTAGTAGCTAATATTCTCTGCGTTCCAAGACAATGCGTCCGTAGCTCAGTTGGTTAGAGCACCACCTTGACATGGTGGGGGTCGGTGATTCGAGTTCACTCGGACGCACCATATATTCATATAAAAAAAGCCTAAGCACTCGCTTAGGCTTTTTTTATTGCTTTCGCTCCGCCCTAAATAAGAACAAAACACATATATCCTTTCTGCCAAACTATTCATGTTCCATTCATCTTGAATGCGCTAGACTGACAAAATATCGTCAATTTCGTACATATCTTACAGGCCGAATATGAACAAATCAGCCCTATCTTCTGTTTTCATATCTACGTTGCTACTGCTGCCTCTTCATGCGTTGTCTAAAGACAAAGATGGTCACGAGTTAGTCTATGACGTACACCGTGAAGGAACTCAGGGTGGAGTTTGAAGATGAACAGGACGAAGTTTATGAAGCGGTTCAAAAAGGTCTCATCAAACCATTTCCTGAATTATATAAGGAAGTAGAACAACATTTAAAAGGCCGCGTGATTAAGGTTGAACTAGAAGAAGATGACGACGAATGGATATACGAGTTAAAGCTACTGCATGACAACAATGTTATTAGGGTGGAATACAACGCTGCGACATTAGAAATGACGGAGCTAAAAGGTCGTCACCTGATGAACGTCATAAGGAAATAACTACAAACATGAAGATTTTAGTTGTTGAAGATGAACCGCAACTGGCCTCTCAGATAAGTTCCGCTCTCGATCAGGCAGGATGGGTTTCAGAAATATCTGCCGATGGTATTGATGCATTGTATAGAGCAACCTCTGAAGAATGGGAGGCAATTATATTGGATCTTGGCCTGCCCAAGCTTGATGGCCTGACAGTTCTTAAAAGCCTGCGTGATGAAGGTATCAACACCCCGGTTATTGTTCTGAGCGCACGTGACGCACTTACTCAAAGAGTTTGAAGGTCTTAACGCTGGTGCCGATGACTACCTGACAAAACCTTTTGAGCTTGTGGAACTGATAGCACGAGTCCGGGCACAGCTTCGACGTCAGTCCGGCCAAACATCTTCGGTCGTGCAACTTGGGGATTTAAGTGCTGGACACCAGAGCATCCAAAGTCATGTGGAAAGGACAAAGTGTCGAGTTGCCCGGCTCTTGAGTATAAAGTAGTAGCGTACTTTATGCACAATAGCGATAAAGTGGTGTCTCGAACAGAGCTGGTCGAACACATTTATAAACAAGACTTTGACAGGGATTCAAATACCGTTGAGGTATTTATCGGCAGGATCGAAAAAAGATTTCTCAAAAGTTATTAAAACAGTCAGGGGATTAGGGTATCAGTTAAATGTTGAGTAGGTTGTCTGAGCTCAAAAAGTCATCCGTATTAAAGAAGCTACCAAGCTTGAAACATCTTAGTATACGTACGCGATTGATGCTAGCGGCAAGCCTCTGGATTGGAGGCCTGACACTTGCCGCAGGAATCATGGTCCCTACCCTGGTAAATACTTATCTTGTTGATAACACTCGTTCCCAGCTACAAGTTGTCGCAGACGAAATCATCGCGAACCTAACCATATCCAATGAAGGAAAACTTACTCTTCAAAAACCGGTATCCGACTCAAGATACAACAGACCTTACAGCGGCTTCTACTGGATTGTAACCAGTAAAAAATCAGACACTTCGATCCCGTTCTCTATGGGATAAGTCGATTACTCCTGTTCATAAAAAATCAAAGGTACTTACCGGAGCAAATGGTGAGAAGCTTATATCGATATCTCAGGTGGTGACAATTCCCGAATACAGAGGCCGAATAAACATTACTATTGGTATCGATGAAGACCCAATAGAAGACACATTAGACAATGTGATTGAGTGGCTACTAATCATTCAGTTGGTACTATTTGCCGGGTTACTTGTATTTACTTTTGTTCAAGTCAATTGGTCACTGATACCTCTAAACAAGCTTCAAAAGGAGCTTAAGACGCTCGAACAGGGTAAACAACAAGCTTTGTCCAGCGACTACCCAGGGGAAATCAAACCACTCGTTGCCGATCTTAATGCACTCCTGTTTCACTATCAGGAGCTTCTAGAGCGAGCCAGAAACCATGCCGGTAACCTATCCCATTCGCTCAAAACGCCGCTGTCTGTGATAAAGAACCAGATTTCTGAATTACCAGAAGAAGAGCAACAGTCACTGTCCCAAACAGTGGCTCAGTTACAACAGCAAATAGACTATCACCTTGGTCGTGCCCGCATGGCCGGGGCAATGAACATACTCTCGGTGAGCGCAAATCCTTCAGAAAGAGTCGATGCTATTTCAACAGCCTTTGAAAAAGTCTATTCCCACCGCGAGGTGGTAATGGTTAACGAACTGGACAGCGAACTGAACGTAGCCGTCGAAAGTACGGATCTCGATGAAATGCTGGGTAATCTGATAGAAAACAGCTTTAAAATGGGCAAACTCGCTCATAAGAGTTTACGGTAATGTTCAAGGCGACGTACTTGTCTTAACTATCGAAGATGATGGTAAAGGGGTTGAAGATAGCATGCTAGAGGAAATCGTGAAACGCGGCGTCCGCCTTGACGAAACAATTCCGGGAACCGGACTTGGCCTCAACATTGTTGCTGAAATGGCACACAGCTATCGAGGTGAGTTGAGTTTTGAAAGGTCATCTATGGGCGGGTTAAAGGCAATATTGCGGCTAAATCTCAGCCGCTAAAGAAAGCGTTGGTCTGACAATCAACATTCTGCCATCGGTGTAATAATCATGGTTTTCATCCAATGCCTCTGGCTTCGCAATATGCTTCAGCTCTCCCTGCCACATATCCGTATCAGTTACTGAACGAGCCAAATAATCCCTCTGCTTATCTACATTGGCTTCGACCGTATGCAGCAGAGTTATTAAACCTGAATGTAAGGCGATACCAAGACCATCATCATAACTGATCGCTCCAAACCACATTTTCTCATCAATGCTCGCTCCTTGAGGTATCACGGACCACCAACGTATATGATTTCGTTTGCTCAAAGTGCCTGGTAGTTGAAATGCCATATCCTGGGGTATCCCGTGCCAAAACAGGTCTGAAACCGGCGGTGTGTCTAATTTTAGTAATCCAATATAATCCCGAAAGCTAATATCGTTGCGGGAAAAGTCTGATTTTCAATCCAGCCAAGTTCGAGCACCATATTAATACTGGATTCATTTTTGTTTTGACTTCTTCAGAGACAAAAAATGCCCGCAAGTGCAGGCATTTATGACTTTATGAACAGAAAAGACAGACTTATAAGATCTGAATATTTTCAACTTCTACTTCTGGTGTGCTGCCACCTTCATACTCACCAAATATTCTAACCCTGGTTTTCTCATTGACTGTCGCAGCCTGCTGAATGTCATCATCCATCTCTATCTTAATTTCATCTTCTCCATCGGAGAAAATAAATTCATCCTTTCGAGTCTGACGGATTATAAAGCCCTCCATAATCACTTCTCTTTCAGTGAAATAGCCACTATCTTCAAGCAGTGAAGCGACACTGGATAACTCGACTGGACCATTGTAGTTCAGAATATGACGCTCATGATCTTTTCCTTTGGCCAAAACAGCTGTAGGTACTAAAACAAGTGCAAGAGCGATAGCAATAACCTTAGATTTCATCTGTAACTTCCTTCTAAATTAATCTGATGTATTCAATGATTACTATTAAATCACTCCCCCGCTGAATTAATACTGAGCCAGTTATTCATATTCTATTCATGTTCTCTATCAGCTAGTTAATACGCGAATCCTCTTTGAAATTTCAAACCCACGTTTGATGGGAAGCTTGTTCTTATATACCAGCTACGAAAAGTCTTACTTTTGTGAACAAACAGACAACCTTATATTTACAATGGGTGTAATATTTTCACATACGCATCAATTAGACATATCTAAAACACTCAATAATAAGATGCGAAAACAACTAGCTGTAAATAATTCTGGTGAGGAATTAATCGACATCGACACTCAAGAATGTCGAGAAGTACCCATGTTAATTGGAGCTGCCGCTAGAAAAATAATAAACCGCAGGTAGCAACGCTGTAACTCCAAAATACGCTGGGGAAAATAACCCACACATCAAGGAGCAACGTGTTATGTCTACAGTGACTCAGGAAAGCAATGCACAAAACGAACAACCAAACGCCCCACAGTACCCGGGACTATCAACCGTAATACACGGCAATGGCGCAGTTGCGCATGTTATGGATTACGTCTGTGGCGGCGTTATCGGATACCCAATTACCCCTTCAACCGAAATATCAGAACTTTACGAAGCTTTCCGGGCACAAGGTGGCTGCAATGTGTGGGGAAAACACCCTTTCTTCTTCGAACCAGAAGGTGAACACTCGGCTCAAAGCGGTGCACTAGGTGCCGCATTAACGGGCGGAAAATACATCTCAAACGCGTCATCCAGTCAGGGGATTCTTTATGGCCTTGAGTCGCATTACGTCACTGTAGGTAAGAAAGCGGCCGGATTTGTACTTCATGTCGCTGCTCGCTCCGTATCGCGCCATTCACTCAACGTAATGGCAGGTCACGATGATGTATATGCTCTACTCTCAGCCGGATACACCACACTGTTTGGTAGTAATGCACAGGAAGCGGCTGACTTAGCCGCGATAGCTTACAGAGTCAGTGCTCTTTCGCTAATCCCGGTTGCAAATACGATGGACGGATTTGCAACCAGCCATATCCAAAGTGAAGTAAAACTTCCAGAACCTGAGCTCCTGAAACAATATCTCGGCGACCCATCAGGCCGTATTCCTGCTCCGACAGAAGCACAGCGCATGCTCTACGGCGCTAAAGGCCGGGTATGGCAGCTTCGCCAATTTATCGATAAGTATCAAAACCAGTTCTGGCCAGAGAAGCTGGCTGATTTAATCGGTTATATTGAGAACAATCAGGACGCGATTGAAACCGACAGTGAAGGTAAGTTGATCGAAGAGATCAATCAGTTTATCCCTGAATTACTAACCAAAAAGTGGAAAAGAAGCTGGCTTAACGCTTATGAAAAAGGTTCACGCCAGCTAGTCCCTGCCCTTGTTGATACCCATAACCCAGGCCTGACTGGTGGTGTACAAAACCAGCCAGACTACCGGGCAGGTATCGTTGATCATCGCAGCCACTTTATGAGTGATGTACCTCGCTTTATCGAGCAAGCAATGCAGGAATATGGCGATCTATGCGGACGTTATTACCAGCCGGTGATGGACTACAAATGCGATGATGCCGAACACGTCATTATTGGTTTAGGTTCAGTGACTGATGATGCAGAAGCGGTAGCTGCCCATCTACGTAAACAAGGCCGAAAAGTAGGCGTAATATCAATCAAACAGTTGCAACCGTTCCCAGAGGCTCAACTCGTAGAAAAATTAGCAGGTAAACAGGTTGTCACCATACTTGAACGCTGCGATGAAACTCGCTTAACCGACAGAGTCACTCACGCACTGTTTAAAGCCCAGGAAAATGCCAAAACAATCCGCCACAAAGGTATCCAGGCATTAACCAATATCCCACTTATCAGTACTGGTGTATTTGGTCTTGGTGGTCATGACCTTCAGCCAAAACACCTGATCGCTGCCTTTGACAATATGTGCGCAGATAGCATCAAACCATTCTTCTATCTGGGCAGTCAGTTCTTTGATGAAAACGCGCAAGGTATGCTGAAAACCATTCAGGAAAGACTGCGTAGCGCATACCCAGATACCGAATTGATGGCACTGGAAACCGGAGAGAATCCGAATCTACTGCCTGACGATGCTCTACGTGTTCGTTTCCACTCTGTTGGGGGATACGGCACCATCGCTACTGGTAAATTGTTGACGGATATCCTTGCTGGTGCTTTGGGTATGAACTCCAAATCAATGCCCAAATACGGTTCTGAAAAGAGCGGCGCACCAACAAACTTCTTTATTACGCTCTCACCTGAGCCGATAAAACTGACTAACGCTGAACTTAAGCAAGTAGAGATCGTGCTTTCACCTGACCATAAGGTGTTTATGCACACCAACCCACTTGCTGGACTAACTCCAAACGGCACCTTTATTCTGCAAACCCACCACGAACCAGAACAGGTATGGCAAGAGATACCCGCCACTGCAAGGCAGTTTATCCGTGATAACAATATCGATTTCTTTATTGTTGATGCGTTTAAGGTTGCTAGAGAGCAAGCACCATCGGCGGATCTGGAAATACGAATGATGGGTATCGCCTTTATCGGCGCACTGTGCGGCCACGCTACTCAGGTGACTCATGGTGCAGACGAAACGCTGATGGTTGAGCGTATTTCACAACAAATTGCCAAGAAGTTTGGAGCAAAAGGTGAAAAAGTCGTTGCCAGTAATATGGCGGTTATCCGTGAAGGTATGCATGCAACAAAACAAGTGTGCTATCAGGACTTCGACGATGCTGTTATTGAACAGGATACTTCAACAGCATCAGCAAAACACAAGCAGACTTCAGCAAGTTGTGGCCTGTTTGACCAGTCCTACTTTAATGAAATTGCAGGTAGTCGTTACGCCGACGGTTCCATTGGTGAAGCTCCAGTGATTCCTGGCTCAGGTATGTTTATGCCACCAGCCAGTGCCATCACCAAAGACAAAGGTATCTTCAGGCTCAATGTGCCGAAGTTTGAAGCCGATAAATGTACCGGTTGTATGGAATGTACCATCGCCTGTCCGGATGGCGCTATTCCGAATATGGTGCATGAGGTACACGATATTGTTTATGTCGCTATCGACAAACTCAACATCCCACCCGCTCAGCGTGAGCAACTGAAAGTTAAGATGCCGCCAATTATGGATGCTGTTCGCCAGTACTACCGCACGGCACCAAAAAATGAGGCACTTACGTTGTCTCAGGCGTTCGTCAGAGTGACTGACAACATGAGCTTCGACGACCCAGCGGTGAGACAACAAATCGCCGAGCTTAGTGTGGCGTTGGAATCCCTACCTGTCAGCAGAACAAAACCATTCTTCGACTCAATGGAAAAAGCCGTTCCGGGTAGTGGAGGTCTGTTCTCTGTAGCTGTCGATCCAAGTAAATGTAGTGGATGTATGGAGTGTGTGGATGTCTGTGGTCCAAATGCCCTTAAGAAGGTACGCCAGACCAGCGATCTGAACAAAGAGATGAAAGAGCTGTTCACTACACTCGGAGAAATGCCAAATACACCAGCTCGCTTCCTTGAAAAAGGCGTCGCAGATTCCGCCGAGTCTAAACGCCTTCTTCTTGATCGCAGTAACTACTATGCGATGAGCTCTGGACATGGTGCATGCCGTGGCTGTGGAGAAGTGACAGCGTTACGTTTAGTCACTTCTATCAACCGAGCACTTCAACAACAGAGATATCAGGCACATATCGATAGCCTTGAAAGCATGCTGGATAAGTTGGAAGACAAGCAACAAGCTCTTGTTTCACAGGGAGGCGATCAAGCAAGAATCGAACGTATTGCCAACACCATGCAAACGTTAGAGAAACGTCTGTATCACTTTGAAAACGGCCCAACTGGAAATGGTCCATCGGATGCGCTGATAGCCAATGCGACCGGTTGTAGTAGTGTTTATGCATCAACCTTCCCGGCAAACCCATATAACGACCCGTGGATTAACAGCCTGTTCCAGGATACGCCTGCACTATCTAAAGGTCTATTTGAAGGCGAAGTGGCGAACCAGTTAGATCAGTTCAAAGCACTTCGTACGGCGAAACTCGAACTGGAAGATATGTACGACGCTGATGTCCATGATAACCAGATGCGGTATCTGGAATGGTCTCACCTTTCTGATCAGGAACTGGCTCTTCTGCCAACCGTGTTTAGTATCGGTGGTGATGGTGCCACTTACGATATCGGCTTTGGCGCACTTTCCCGCTTATTGACCACATCCACACCAATCAAAGTGTTGGTTCTGAACACTGGTAGCTATTCAAACACGGGTGGACAGGCATCAACGGCTAGCTTTACCGCTCAGGATTCCGATCTAAGCCGGTTTGGTAAAGCGCACAGTGGTAAACAAGAAGCACGTAAAGAGCTGGGCATTATCGCTACCTTCCACCCAGAAGTCATGGTGGTTCAGACATCTACTGCGCTACAGGGGCACTTCATGTCTAGCCTGATGGAATACCTGAATTATCAGGATGCCCTCGCTCTGTTTGATGTGTACACGCCATGTATGGGTGAACACGGTATCGCTGATGACGCAAGTACCCGACATGCCCGTTACGCAGTTGAAAGCCGTATGAACCCTGTATTTGTCCATGACCCTCGCAAAGGCGCTACCTTAGCAGAAAGGTTCTCTATTGAGGGTAACCCGGAACAGAATCAGGATTGGGCGACACATATCATCAGCTATCAGGACAGCGATGGAATGATGCAGCTAAAAGAGGTGCCATTCACTCCTGCAGACTTCGCTCTGTATGAAGGTCGGTTTAAGAAACACTTTAATGTTCTGGTAGATGATGGGAGCGCTGTAGAGCTAGCGGACTATGTCGCGATGAGCGCTGACGAACGATTAGATAAAACACCATTTATCTGGTCGGTCAATCAACACCAACACCTGACTCAGCTGCAAGTTTCAGACTCAATTGTGTCACTGACCGAAGAACGACTTCGTAACTGGCATATGTTGCAGTACTTAAGCGGACAACATATGAGTGGTCTAGAGGATACTTATCAGCAGCAAGTGGACGAATGGAAGCAGAATTACCAGCAAGCTCTAAACAGCAATGACCAGACTATCGAGTCGATTGCAAATGGTTTAGCTGAGCTGGCAATGGCGACTGGTGCAATGGGCGATTCCATTCCGGTAACTCAAATTGATACCGCTCCTGTAGCGTCTGCATCAGTATTAGGAGAAACACTTCCTCTGGTTTCTATAGATGAAGAGGAAGAGAACCTCTGCACCGACTGTAAAACCTGTTATCAGCAGTTAGGCGAACTGTTCGAGAAAACCACCATCATTGAAGATGGCGTGCCTAAAGTAGTCAGCCATGTCATTCCAGGTGCTCTTGATTCAGTCGAAATCACTGAAGAACTGATTAACCGCGCGCACCGGATTGCAGATGAATGTGATGCTGAGATTATCCACTTCAACGCACCAGCATCGGCGGAGGTGTAGTATGACCACTGTTCTAAATCAGCCTCAAAGAGAACTGATGCTAAAACGGATGGAGCAGAATCCACGCCGTTTTCAGCAGATGGTTATCGAGGAGAGCCAGAAGCTTATAAGAGATACCTTAAAACGTGGCAACCTCAGTGCTGAGTTCACCAATAAGCTATGGGAACTCCTGCTTGTCGGTGATGACCTGAGTGTCACTCTGCAACGTTACCTCTGGCGAGTGCCACTAAAACAAAAACGTGCTTTTGTCGAAGCGTTAGATACTCACCTGTCAGAGCGTTATCCAATGTTCAAGGGTCTTTCCGCTGGCTGGCCGGGATCAAATAACATCCCGCCGTATGTCAGACCTGCAGAAGAGAGGCGAAAAGACTTCGATCTTGTTAGTCAGGGCTACCTTGGTTATATGGGATTGGGGTATACGCTACGCGAAGTCGAACTGTTCGTCTGGCTTGAAGTCATCAGAGACAAACAGTGTGAAGACAGACCTTGTGAAGTCGGTGTTCCAAAATGTGATCGGAATGGTGAGCCCGCTGAAGAAAATGACGGCGGCTGCCCGGTTAAAATTCATATACCACAAGTGCTTAACCTGATGGGTGAAGGGCGCTTCAAAGCTGCGTTTGAGTTGATACGCGATGCCAACCCACTACCAAATGTAACCGGACGAGTATGCCCTCAGGAACTGCAATGCCAGGGGGTATGTACCCATAACAATAGACCGATAGAAATCGGTCAGTTGGAATGGTTCCTACCGCAACGTGAACGTGAGCTGTCCAATGGAGCGCCACCAGAAGCCGTTGCATGCAACCCTTGGGTGGCAGCAAGCAGGCCGCCAGTAGCGATTGTCGGTTCAGGCCCTTCTGGCCTGATTAACGCCTACTTGCTAGCAAAAGAGGGTTACCCTGTCACTGTATTTGAGGCATTCCATGTCCTTGGTGGCGTACTTCGCTACGGTATTCCTGAATTCAGACTACCTAATCAACTTGTTGATGATGTCGTTGAAAAAATCAAAGCATTGGGAGGCCGCTTTGTCGCCAACTATATTGTTGGTAAAACAGCAACACTGGAAGATCTGAAACGCGCTGGATTTGTTCGTATATTCGTTGGTACAGGTGCAGGCCTGCCCCGCTTTATGAATGTACCCGGAGAGCATCTGCTGAACATTATGTCAGCGAATGAGTTCCTGACGCGCGTTAATCTGATGCACGCCAACGAACCGGACTACGAAACACCAATGCCCGATATGAAAGATAAACAAGTCATGATTATCGGCGGTGGTAACACGGCAATGGACGCAGCCCGTACCGCTCGTCGACTGGGCGCTAACGTCACTATCGTTTATCGTCGTACCCAGCAGGAAATGCCAGCCAGGGTTGAAGAGCTTCATCATGCACTGGAAGAAGGTATTCAGCTTAAAGAGCTTCGCGCACCAACGGTGTTCAATGGCGACAAGAAACACTTCCTGAAAAGTGCCGTACTGGATGTTATGGCACTGGGAGAGCCAGATGCTTCTGGTCGCAGACGTCCGCAATCAACCGGTGAAACTGAAGAGATGAAGGTTGACTTTGCGATTATGGCGCTGGGCAACAGCTCAAACCCAATTGTTAAGGATGCAAACCCTGACCTGAACACCTCAAAATGGGGAACATTGCTTCTAAACAAAGGCTCACAAGAGACCTCAATATCTGGCGTATTTAGTGGCGGTGACGCAACCCGTGGTGGCTCTACAGCTATCAAAGCTGCTGGTGATGGCCAGGCTGCGGCCAAAGAGATAATGAAAGGTATTGAGTTCAACAATCGCGAAGTGATGAATCTGGTCAACAAAGCCAGTCATTACACCGATTTAGGTCAGCTACCTGCCAAAATCGTTAAGCGCAGACAGCTTACCGATGAGATTGTCGAGTTTACTATCCAGTCACCGCTTATCGCGCGTTCAGCAAAAGCCGGACAATTTGTCCGTGTGTTACTCGATGAAAAAGGAGAACTTATTCCCCTAACCCTTGCCGATTGGGATGCCGATGCCGGAACCATTGAACTGGTTGTTCAAGGTTTAGGTAGCAGCTCTAAACTAATGAATCAGATGCAGGAAGGTGATTGCTTTGAAGCCATCGCTGGCCCTCTGGGGCAACCGAGCAAGGTCGTGAAGCATGAGGACAATCACAGAGTCTACTTTACTGCTGGTGGTGTTGGCCTGCCTGCTGTGCACCCAATCATGCGAGCGCATCTGGAAATCGGCAATAAAGTCACTCTAATCTCGGGTTTCAGGGTGAAGCTCAGAAGTTCTGGACCGAGCCCGGAGATAAAGTTGAGAACCTGCGCGAAACCTACCCTGAGTTACTGGAAGTTATCTATACCAGTAACGACGGAAGCTTCGGTATAGAAGGCTTTGTCACCACACCTTTGGAAGAAAGGCTGAAACAACATCAGTCCGGACACGGAGAACCTATCTCAGAAGTGATTACTATCGGCCCACCTTTGATGATGCGCGCTGTTAGTGATCAGACTCTGGGCTACAAAGTGGAGTGTGTCGCCAGCCTTAACTCCATCATGGTAGATGCAACAGGCATGTGTGGTGCTTGTATGGTGCCCGTTATGCTGGATGGAAAGCTGGTTCGAAAACACGCCTGTATTGATGGCCCGGAGATCAATAGCCATATTATTGATTGGGATAAGTTTTTACCAAGGTTCGGCCAGTTTAAACCGCAGGAGAGACAGAGCCAGATAGCGCATAAATTTATCAGTGAATAATTATTAGCCGAATAAAACCCCTGCAAAACAATCAGTTCAGCAGGGGTTTTATTGCAATGCATTCACCCACCCTATCACTGAAAATAAAAAACTATACATTCATGCAATTTCTAACCCTTAAGTAGTAGATAATTGAAAAATAGCTGCTATCCTTTATATGAAACACATTGATATTAAGATGTCGTTTTTAAAACAGATAAAACAAATTAGATCTCAAAAGAGGCAAGTTATGGCTAGAAAATTTACTCGTATAGAGTTTGAAGGTGACGGTGCTGTCGTCGTCACAAATCCCCAGAATGGAGGCGCATACAAGGTACAGGGAAACCTTGCATCAGGTGTTGGGAGCTTTAGCGGCTTTAAAGGATTAACCCAAAATGAAGCGGTTAACAAAGTTATTGAGCGCGTTGGTAAGCACGCCAGGAGATGTCTCACTCATACTATCGAAGCATAAGGTAATTAAGGTCGCATTTAGCGACCTTAATTATTAGTAGTAGTATTAAATCAGTTACCTACCCTATGAAAGCTTGTCCAAGCAGATAACCAACAATACAGGCAGACACCACACCTATAATACCCACTGACATAAAGGAGTGGTTAAAGTACCACTTACCAATCTTAGTCGTACCCGACGAATCAAAGTTAACAGTCGCAATATCAGATGGGTAGTTCGGAATAAAGAAGTAACCATATACCGCAGGCATGATACCGATAAGCAGTGCAGGATCTAACCCAAGGCCCAAACCAACCGGTAACATCATACGCGCTGTTGCTGCCTGAGAGTTAACCACTACCGACACAATAAACAGAGCAAATGCGAATGACCAAGGGTAGTCAGTTACCATACCGATGATGCCTTCTTTAAACTCTGGAAGCGCATATTTAAAGTAGGTATCAGACATCCACGCGATACCAAAGATAGCAATCGCCGCTACCATACCAGACTTAAATACAACGCCTTCCGGTACTTTACGTGGGTCGGTTTTAGTCGCCAAAAGTATCACACCACCAAACGCCAACATCATCATCTGGATGATAACCGACATCTTGATTGGCTTTTCACCTTCAACAATCGTTCTTAGTTCTGGCATCATCGCAACCGCGACAATCGAAAGCAGAGCCGCGATAAAGATAAATACAGAATTACGTGCAGCTGCTGGTAGTACTTCATCCAGTGTCGTCGCTGTTGTCTTCAGAATCTTTTCACTCCACACAGGATCTTTCAGGCGACGCTGATACTCAGGATCATCTTCAAGCTCTTTACCACGACGTACACTGTAAAGTGCCATCAGGAAGGTACCCGCAAGCGTTGAAGGTACTGTTATCATCAAAATAGAAAGCAGTGTTAGATCAGTCTGAATATTCGACAGTTGCGCCAAATAGTAAACAACCGCAGCAGATATTGGTGATGCTGTAATTGCAATCTGAGAAGCAACAGATGCCGCCGCCATAGGGCGCTCAGGACGAATACCGTTCTTCAATGCAACATCACCAATAATAGGCATAATTGAATAGACTGCGTGACCCGTACCCAACATAAATGTCATTGTGTAGGTAACAAAAGGGGCAATAAGAGTGACATTTTTCGGATTCTTACGCAGAATTCTCTCAGCGACTTGAAGCATATACTTCAGACCACCCGCCGCTTCCAAAATAGAAGCACAGGTAACCACCGCCAGAATTATCAACATCACGGTTACTGGTGGTGAAGTTGGAGGCATTCTGAAGATGAATACTTCTACCACCAACCCGATGCCAGAAACAACACCGAGACCTATACCACCATAGCGTGAGCCCATGTACAACATGAGCAAGAGGAATAGAAACTCAAGATACAACATGTTAAATCCTTAATAGTTATTTGACTGACGATAGTCTAACAACTCTTAAAAAATCGGATTTAGAGTGAGCATCCATTGTAAGTAACTACCACTTTTGAAACTTTTGTAAACGCCATTACTGATACGTTTGATAAATATGTAAATTACTGACTCGAAACAATTATTTATTACCTTACTCAAGATATAATATCGCCTTATAAAGCAAACTAATGAATTTTTGATGAGTAAGGCAGTAAATGAAGCTTAAGAGCTACCTGGCAATATCAACCATCGCAACATCCTCTACAATCGGAGTTATTGTCACAACAGCAATTTTGTTGATGCTTCAGGCCTCTCACCAACAAGGCTTTGAAGCTAGGGGGCTTGAGTTAGCCCGAGTACTTGCTCACAATCCCGTGGTCATAAACGCGGTGAATGCCAAGAACAATAATCAGCAATTTGAGCTTCAGGAATATATAGAAGATATTCGAAAGAGTACTGACGCGTCTTATATTGTAGTGGTGGATAAAAACGCACTACGCCTGACCCACCCTAAGCCAGACAGACTTGGTAAACACTTTGTCGGTGACGATATCTTCCCCGCTTTAAGGGAAGGCAAAGAGTATAGCAGTCTGGATTCTGGTTCACTTGGTGAAGCCATTCGTAATTTCTCTCCTATCCGTCTAAACGGAGAAGTGATAGGTGCTATCTGTATAGGCTATTTATCATCTAAAACAACCAGTATGCTATTGCATGAGTTTAGCGAAATCGGGCTTTTAATAATTGTCGTTTATCTGCTTGGCCTTGGGACGATAATCGCTTTTCTATACAAGATGAAACGAACCTTCCTTGATTACGAGCCGGAATATATAGTCAATAAATTCAGGGAACATGAGATGGTGTTCGACAGCATCCGAGACGCTATGATCGCTATCGACAACGACATGAACATCACTACCATTAACAACAGTGCGATCAAGATGCTGTCACTCTCTACCTCAGATAAAAACGACTATTTGAGCCATCCCCTTTCAAACTATTCTGTGCCTTTGAGTCATTTGGTTCTGTCTAGTCAGACTCATTTTCATCAGGGGTATTTTAGTATTGGTAAACTTAACTATCGCGCAAATATATACCCGATAAACACAACTAAAGGTTCCCTTGGACACGCCATCGTATTTTTTCCGAATCTGAATCAGAATGAACTTGAGCGCGAAGTAAATTACCTGAAGAGCTATTCAGAAATCCTCCGAAGCAAAACCCATGAGTACTCAAACAAGCTCAACGTTATCTCAGGACTACTGCAAACCGAAAAATACAATGATGCCATCGACTTTATCCAACAAGAAACCGATAGATACCAACATGTCTTAGGAAGTATCGTACTTTCGGTCTCCGATAGCGCAATCGCTAGCTTACTGCTTGCCAAGTTCAATCGCGCATCCGATATAGGGGTAAAATATCACCTTGATGCTGATACCAGCCTTTCCAGCTATAAAAAGAACACTTCGGAAAAGCTGGTGACCATGATAGGAAACTTGCTCGACAACGCTCTGCTCGCGGCCTGGCAAAATCGTGAAAATACACCACCAGAGATCTCCATCTATTTGAGTGATCGTAGTAGCCATTTGATTATTGAAGTCGAAGATAGTGGTGGAGGAATAGCCAAGGACATATCCGATCATATTTTGGAGTTTGGTGTGACCTCAAAAACCAACACAGAACAAAGCGGTATTGGTCTATATCTGGTAAAACAGCTTGTTGACTATTTCGATGGTAGTATCGATTGGGAAAGAACAGAAAACCAAACCACTCTTTTTAGCATTTACTTGAACAAAAGCTCGGTAGAAAATGATGAGTAAACACACCGTTATGATATTAGAGGACGACGTTAGGGCAAGTTACACCCTCGAGTCTACCATCAACCAGCATCCGAATTTTGAAGTGGTCGCTATTAGTGAGAGTTGTGCAGAAGCCCTTCTTCAGTTCAGGCTATATCGGCCCAACCTGGTTTTTGTTGATATTACGCTACCCGACGGCAGCGGACTGGACGTAATTCGTCAGTTAAGAGAACAAAATGCCCAGTGTGACTTCATCATGACAACGGCAGAAAGGGACAGCGCCGTTATTGAAAAAGCAGTCCACCTTGGTGTCAGCGATTATTTGGTAAAGCCTATAAGGATGTCCCGTGTCCAACAAGCGCTGGAAGACTTCCATAGCTTCAGGTTACAACTTGGTGAGTCACATATGGTCGATCAAGGTGAAATCGATCAGCTATTTCGGAAATCACCCGCTAAAACCCATAGACAAACGCCAAAAGGAATTGACGCGACAACTCTCGAAACTTTAAAGAATATTCTAATGACGGAACAGCTATCAGAATTTTCCGCTTACGATATCGGCGAAAAAATGAATGTCAGCCGAGTTACCGCAAGAAGATATCTGGAATTTCTGGAGTCTGAAGGCGTAATACGTCTGGTACTGAACTATAACACTGGAGGCCGACCAAAAAGGTTATATCAGTTAGTTTAGGCGTACAGATTCTGCTTTTATACACAAAATTAATTTGTCGAACTTAACTAGAATAATTTAGGATAGATCACATATTCAAATTACTGAGTAAAATTATACCTTTCCAGGAGGAATAAATGATTTCTAAGTGGTCTCAACGTTTCTACCAGATGGCTGAACTTGTCGGTTCCTGGAGTAAAGACCCATCAACTCAGGTTGGTGCGGTTATTACAAAGAAAAACCGTATTGTGTCCGTTGGCTTTAACGGCTACCCTCACGGGATTTCAGATAGCGCTATGACGGATGAACGTGAAATGAAGTATTTAAAAACGCTTCACGCTGAAGAGAACGCCATCCTATTTGCGAAAAGAGATTTAGACGGTTGTGATATCTGGGTAACTCATTTTCCCTGCCCTAACTGTGCAGCAAAGATAATCCAGACTGGCATAGCTGCTGTTCACTGCCCGGAACAAGAACCGGATTTTTTATCTCGCTGGGGAGATAAAATTCAGATAAGTCAGGATATGTTCTTACAGGCTGGTGTAAAAGTTAACTGGCTTCCACTGGAAGATCTAAAGAACGACAACTAATTAAGGTAAGCCTTATGAATCAAAAAGCGTTTCCCGCTCAGGCGATACTAGGCATATTTATCTGTTTGGGCCTGGGTATTCTTGGATATTTTATCTCTAGTGCTGCAATAGAGTACAAACTGTATGAACGAACGGTCTCGGTAAAAGGTCTATCTGAAAAAGAATACTCAGCCGATATCGTTATCTGGCCCATCCGCTTTAATGTTGCGGATAATGAGCTTGCTTCGCTGTACAAAACGATCGATCAGCAATCTTCCAGCATCCGTGATTTTTTAACTGATAACGGTATTAATGCAGATGAGATAACCTTGTCAGCCCCCTCTATCACTGACAAATCCGCTCAGCAATATGGTGGCGATCCTAATGCGGCTTATCGCTATACCGCATTTCAAACCGTGACCGTCTATTCTTCAGACATAGAAACGGTAAGAAAAGTAATGAGTACTTTGTCTGATCTCGGAAAACAAGGCATTGTATTCACCGGCGGTGGTTATGACTCACAAGCCGAGTATTTATTTACCCGCCTCAACGAAGTGAAGCCAGAGATGATTGAGGAAGCGACTAAAAATGCCAGAGCCGTGGCTGAAAAGTTTGCTACAGACTCAAAAAGTCGCCTGGGAAAAATCAAAAAAGCCTATCAGGGACAGTTCAGCATTCGCCCTCGTGACAGAAATAATCCGCATATCAAGAAGGTTAGAGTCGTAACAACCGTAGAATATTATCTATCGGACTAGGATAAAGCTTGGTCGTGCTTGTAGTTTGAAGCGTTTACCGCTATCTTGCACGGCCACAAATCTATGTACTCTATAAAAATTTACTCTATACAAACGTACTCAATAAAACGTACGCTAAGAAGGAACATCCTTTGAGCCAGACTGCTTTCACTCAACTTCCCCTATCTCCCGCGCTTTTGCAGAACCTTGAATCTCTGGGTTATACCGATATGACCCCCATCCAAATGCAATCTCTTCCGTTAATGTTAGACGGAAAAGATGTCATTGGTCAGGGCAAAACAGGCTCAGGGAAGACAGCAGCGTTCGGATTGAGCTTATTGTCCAACCTCAATGTGAAACGATTCCGAGTTCAGTCTTTGGTGTTGTGCCCAACAAGAGAGTTAGCGGATCAGGTTGCCAAAGAAATACGTCGACTGGCTCGAAGTATCCACAATATTAAAGTGCTCACCTTGTGTGGTGGTATGCCAATGGGGCCTCAAATCGGCTCGTTAGAGCATGGCGCGCATATTCTTGTAGGAACCCCTGGCCGAATTTTGGATCACCTCGAAAAAGGTCGAATTGATCTTTCTGAGCTTAACACACTGGTACTGGATGAAGCAGACCGAATGCTGGAAATGGGTTTTCAGGAAGCACTAGATAGCATCATTGACAGTGCACCAAAGAAAAGGCAAACCCTGCTGTTCAGTGCGACTTTCCCAGAACAAATAGAAACGATTGCAAATCGGATCATGACGACTCCTGAGTTAGTGAAAGTTGAGTCTACGCACACAGAAATAAGCATTAAGCAGAAGTTTTTTAAGGTTGAGAGCCAGGAAGAAAGACTCATCGCGGTTAAAAAACTACTTCTTCACTATCAGGCAGAGTCTACCGTCATCTTCTGCAACACCAAGCGTGAAGTTCAGGACGTAGCAGAAACGCTTTATCATCAAGGCTTTGATGTTATCGACCTTCATGGAGACCTGGAGCAAAGAGACAGAGACCAGTCTCTGGCACAGTTTGCGAATAAAAGTATCTCGGTGCTTATCGCTACCGACGTTGCCGCACGAGGCCTTGATGTGGACAACCTGGACATGGTGATCAATTACCAGCTATCCAGAGACCCTGAAGTTCATATTCATCGAATTGGTAGAACCGGTCGAGCGGGCAACAACGGAATAGCTTGCAGCTTATTCAGTGATAAAGAGATGTACCGTGTTGCGATGATCGATGAATTGATGGATATGCCAATTGAGCCTGAAGCATTACCATCCGATGATGTACTCTCTAAGCCGACGTTCGAAGCCAAAATGCAAACGATTGAAGTTGCAGGAGGCAAAAAGCAAAAAGTGAGGGCTGGTGATATCCTCGGTGCACTGACAGGCAAAAACGGCATAGAAGGCAGTCAGGTAGGAAAAATCAACCTGTTCGCAATGCGCTCATACGTCGCAGTTGATAAGCGTGTCGCTAAAAAAGCACTTCGGACGATAGAGCAAGGCAAATTAAAAGGGCGTAAATTCAAAGCACGTTTATTGAAATAAGCCTAAAAAAAGCCCAATTACACCTCCAAACAAGGTCTCATTAATCAATCAGTTAAAGAGACCTTTGTCCAAAATTTACTCACACTAATCGATTGTTACTTCGTGAAACAAAAAAACTATTTCATATCGTAATCAAGTTTGCGAATCTACCCGGTAAATACATCCCAATAAAGACATATCCCGGATGTATATGATGTAACCTATTTTGGGAGATTCAAGCAAATGCGAAACTCATGTTGTGAAAAATCCACAAATAGAACATTCAGTCTTATTTTACTCGCCTGTCTGATGTTTCTTATGCTTTCAACGTCTAATGCTCACGCCCATGATACTCATAAGGAACACAAACTGGTCATTGGCGTTGTCAGCAACAAAGCAAAAACATATCTCAGGCAAACCTACCCACTCGCTATCTATCTCTCCGAGCATCTTGAAAAATTTGGTATTAACTCAGTTGAAGTAAGGGTCAACGGCAGCCAGGAGCAGATGGGGGAATGGCTACAATCAGGTGAGGTGGATATTGTAACCGAAACCATTTTTTCTGCCCTTACCCTACAAAAAGAATATGGTGCAAAAATGGAGCTACTAAGGTGGGAAAAAGGGGTAGATCAATATCATTCTGTCTTCTTCACACATCAGGAATCAGGCATAGATAACCTTAACGATCTGAAGGGAAAAGTAATTGCGTTCGAAGACAAAGGATCAACTTCAAGTTATTTTATTCCTGTCGCTACATTGATCAACAACGAATTCAAACTCAATAAATTACGTTCCGTTCAAGATACAGTAAAACATGATGAAATTGGCTATGTGTTTGTTAAGGATCAGCTGATACGCGCAAGTGAAAAGAGTATCTCCTCATGGGTGTACAGGAAACAGGTAGACGCTGGAGTGTTCAGTAATCACGACTGGGAAGATCCAGCTATTGTCCCACCTTCATACAAGCGCAAGCTAAAAGTCATCCACCGAAGTATTCCTGTTCCACGGAGTATCATTCTATATAGCCCTAGACTAACCGGACCGATCAAGGAAGAGATAACATCCGTACTCCTCAATGCGCACAAAACAGCAAATGGGAAAAGCGCACTAGAAGCCTTCCAGGAAACTAAGAAATTCGAACCTTTAAATGAGAGGAGCGAACTGTTTACGCCAATAGAAAAACTACACGAAATTGTGGTTGAAACCATATACTAATAAGGCGGATAAAAATGTTTCCACTTAAAGTTCAAGGTAAATACATACTGTTTTCATTGTTTTTATCTCTGACCACCGTCATATCATGTACAGCGGTTTATTATTACCTGGCCCAAAAGCATTCCAGCGACTTATTTAGCCAAGTTACCGAGCGTTCACTTGACGCTTATAAGCAAGCTGTCGTCGAGCAGGCTAAAGAGATGTCTGACTATCTTGCATTCGCTCTTTTTGACCCCCTGTATAATCACAACCCAGATCAGGCCCAATATCTGATCGAGCCTCTGCTCAATATCAATAAGATCTCTAAAATTATTGTCTTTGATGCTAACGGTTCCACGTTCCATGATGGCAGCAAGTGGCTATTCAATTTCGGCGAAAAATTCAATAATCAGGAAGTTCTTTCCGCTGTTCTGGAACAAGGTAAACACTACGACAAGTTTTCAGACAAAAGCTTTGGCAGTGCACAGCCTATTATGGTTGCGGATAAGATTATTGGGGGTGTTTATATTGAGTATTCTCTGGACGAAATTAATCAAAGTATAGGCAACATCTCGAATATATTTTATGGCTTTAAAAATGAAGTTCGTCAAAAACTGTTTTTAAGCATGGGGACGGTCGCTGCATTGAGCTTCCTATTTTCGGTTGGATTTGCCGTTATTATTGCACGCTCAATAAGTAATCCGATAACCAAGCTCATTCAACATACTAAGCAAATAGCGGACACCAATTTTTCAGCTGGTCAAAACCTATCATATGTAAAACGTTCCGATGAGTTTGGTGAACTGGCTATCGCGTTTTCTGATATGTCTCAGGAATTAGAGCGAAAAACAGCGAAGATATCCTTCCTCGCATTTCATGATCATCTCACTAAGCTCCCCAATCGTACAAACTTTACTCAGTATGTGAACGACCAGATGGCCGCGTTACCAGGAAAACCATTTTCTGTACTATTTATCGACCTGGATAACTTCAAGGCTATCAACGATAACTATGGGCACAAAAAAGGCGATATGTTCCTGATTCAGATAGCCAGTCGCCTTGAAGCCACTCTTCAGCTCTACGGTGGTTTAAGACCAAACAAACATTGGGTAAATAAAAATATGATCTCCCGTGTTGGTGGTGATGAGTTTCTGGTTTACCTGCCCAATGCCCATCACCAACATGATATAGCGCGTTTTATAGAATTATTGCTACGAGATATCTGTACACCTATCCAGATAAGTCAGGAACAATTTGTGGTTGGCGCGAGTATTGGTGTTGCTACTTATCCTACTTCAGGAAATAGTGCAGAAGAGTTGATCAAGAGTGCTGATATAGCCATGTACCAGGCAAAATTCGAGGGTGGTAATAGCTTTAAGATATTCAATGATAAAATGAGTGAAATCGTCGCCCGTCGCGCCTTGTTAGAGCGAGAAATGAGACAATCGCTAGACGACTTGGAACAGTTTGAGTTCTGGTACCAGCCGCAAACCCGACTTCGAACGAACCAAATCGTCGGTGCCGAAGCGCTGGTTCGATGGAAACACCCAACACTAGGTTTAATTTCACCCGCAGAGTTTATCCCGATTGCGGAAGCAACAGGCATGATTATCCCAATAGGGAATTGGTTGATAGAGCGAGTTTGTAAGCAACTTAATACCTGGGAGAGCTTTCTTCCAAATGATTTTTATATCGCTTTCAATCTGTCAGCTAATCAGATCTATAGAAACAATATCGCCAATCACATTAGACACATGCTAGATAAGCACGCTATTGACTCAAAGCGAATTCACGTTGAAATTACCGAAAGCCTTCTATTAAAAGATGAAAATGAAGCAATGGTGACTTTAAACGAGCTACGCAGCGATGGTGTAAAGGTGTGGTTAGATGATTTTGGGACCGGTTATTCATCTCTGGCCTACCTAAGGCGCTTCCAGTTAGATGGAATCAAGATAGACCGAAGCTTCGTTAACGATCCGACTTATATAGAGAAAGATGCAGAACTAGTAAAAGCCATTATCGCGCTTTCTGGTAATTTAAATATTGACGTTGTTGCGGAAGGAATCGAAACTTTAGAACAAAAAACTTATCTTGATAAACATGGGTGCACATATGGCCAGGGTTATTACTTATCCAAGCCCCTTATTCCGGAAGAGTTCATTCACCTGTTAAAGAAACCAGGCAAAAAGTATAACTGTCAATTATCACCGTCTACTTGTACTATTCCTGTTTAGCGGAATAACGTTAGATAAAAAGACAGTATGAAAACAATAGAGTTTGACGGGAATCATTACGAGCTAGGCCTAAGGATTGGCCAATTATCAAAAGATATTTTTGATCGACATATCAAACCTTCCAAAGGTTTTGAAGAGCTAACCCGATGGAAATCATCGGACTGGTTTAATGAGGTCACCAAACTAGTTGAATTAAAGTGTCCGGGCATTTTTGCTGAGTTGCAGGGAATTGCGGATGGGGCCAGTCAGCCTTTCGAGGACATCCTTTTATGGAACTGCCGTGGAGATCTTGTTAACTGTATACCTGAAGGTTGTACCTCGATTGGTGTTACTCAAAGCGAATTGACCTTAGTTGCACATAACGAAGATGGTGACCCGGAACTGAAAGAACATGTGTTCTTACTCAAAGCCAGGATGGCAGAGTCCACCGACTTTACTTCCTTTGTATATCCGGCCTCTATCCCAGGCCATTCGTTTGCTATGAACGAACATGGATTAGCTTTTACCGTAAACAACATTCGTTTAACCGATAAACAAGTGGGTTTACCAAGAATGGTCATGTCCCGCTCTCTGCTAGAATCCAAAGACTTTAAAGCGTTCATTTCGGCACTTGAGTCCAGCACCCGAAGCGGCGCTTTCCATTACACCGTTGCCGACCTGACTTATAAAAAAGCACTGAGTATTGAAGCGCCATTCCAGAAGGTTTCCTCTATCGAGGCATGTCCTGTTGTGGTTCATGCGAACCATCTGGTTCACCATGATTTAGATTTTGTGCCTCAGATAATCACTGAGTCTTCGGCATCACGACAAATTCGAATGGAAGAGCTTGGTTATGCATATAAAGAAGCGTTTGATAGTCAGGTGTGTTTAAAGATATTGCGCGATAAGCACCACGATGTACTGCCGATATTCAGGCAAGCTGCTGACGACCCAGACGAAGAAAATACCTTAGCGACAGCCATATTTACATTTGAAGAACAAGGCTTAATCATGAATGTATTTGAGCCTCAAAGCGAAGAAGCTGTATACACAGAGGTTGTTAAAAACTGATGTTAAAAAGCAGCAGGATAACTGCTGCTTTTCTAACTTATTTTAGCTGCTCGACGCTGCCAATACGAAACAGAGTTAAGAAACCAAAAAGTGCTTTATTAGTCGATTCATGGCATCGACATCTTCAACCAGTTTACTCGATTTATCCAAAGAACCTTTAGACACGCTCAATGTGTCATCTGCCAGGTTCTTAATTCTTACCGCGTTCTGGTTTACTTCTTCTGTTACTCCTACCTGTTCACTGACTGCCAGCGCGATTTGATGGCTGTTGTCATTCACTGACTGAAGTTTAGAAGTAATATTCGTTAGTACCTGACTGGTTTCATTCGCTCTGTCGCGACAATCTACGGACAGCTGCTGACCTTTACCCATTAGAGAAACAGCATCATCAGCGGTTTCCTGTAAATTAGAAATCATAGTGTAGATTTCATCTGTCGACGTGCGAGTTTTAAGTGCCAATGTCCGTACTTCATCCGCTACCACCGCAAATCCTCTTCCCGCCTCGCCCGCTCTCGCAGCTTCAATAGCCGCGTTTAGCGCCAGTAGGTTTGTTTGCTCTGAGATGCCGTTGATCACATCAAGAATTAACTCTATCTGTTTACTGTTTTCCGCAAGTTGGTTAATAACCTGCTTAGAGCTATCAAGCTCAGATGCCAGTTTCTCGATCACATCAATGGTAAGAGACAGGCTTTCCTGCCCCTTCTGAGACTCTTCCGTTGCCTCTTCCGTTGCCTGAGACGCCTCTTGTGCACTTTGTGATACTTCCTGTATTGAGTGAGATAGCTCTTCAGCTGCAGCCGCAACCTGCTCTGTTTCAGCAAACTGCTGGTTTAAGCTCTGCTCTATAGATTGCGCATCGCCATAACTGTCTTCTGCTGAGATCAATATCTTCGATGTCGTTTCTGAAGCTCGAGCCGACACTGCACGTAGCTCTGCTTTTCTCATATGTAATGCCAGTTCAACCTGAGAGAAGTCATCAAAGTGTCCAGTATAAGGTTCTTCCATTAACGGATTAGAATAAGAGTCGTTGGCGAGAGATTTAATTTTACTGAATCGGCTACTAAGTCTAAACCCGTTTGCTAATAATGCGGCACTTAACACCGAACCTATTATGCCCAAATAGACAGGTTCGACCGCCACAAGCATCCACAAACTTTGTATAAGAAGCAATGCCAAGAGCCAGGTTAGTGTTAATCGAAGAATAACGACGCATTTTAGGCGTCTTACCTTGATTTATTTTTTTATACAGCTCTGCCGCTCTATCAATCTGCTCCGGTTCAGGCTTAGTCCTGACTGATTGGTATTCGATAATCTCGCCTTTTTCGTTTTTGATAGGGGTAACAAAGGCGTTTACCCAGTAGTGCTTATCTCCCTTACACTTGTTCTTCACCAGCCCCATCCAGCTATTACCGGACTGAATATATTGCCACAGCTGAGCAAAGGCGGCTTTTGGCATGTCCGGGTGACGGACAAGGTTGTGAGCTTCACCCACTAGCTCATCGCTCTGGTACTCAGCGACATCGCAAAAGGTTTCATTAGCAAAAGTAATATGACTAGAAGGCTCGGTAGTGGAAATTAAACTAACATCGCGTGGGTAGTTCTTGTTTAAGGGATCTGAACTTGCTGACATAAGGCAAAAAAACCAGGTTGAATGTAAGCATACATAGTACGAATTACCAACAAATATATAAATAAAAACGTTTACCTTATTCCTTTTTGCTAATTATAAGCTAATTAATAACGATTGTGGTTTTACAATCGCTTGCAAATTAACAATTCATCAACGTAATACCACAAATGCTTTATCATAAATTTCATTTATATTAATAGTGGTAACGTAATCAACAGCTAATCCCATGATGTTTTTGCGAAATCTATAACTTAACAGCAATCCAAATAAACATAGTCCCCTATAACTTCATTTCGCCTCGCTTATGTCTTGTTAAAGAAATCCTAAATAAATCGTTCATCAAAAATCAACTCGAACGAAACACAATTGTCATCTTTTAGCTTAAAAATACCTATCAAACGAAACACCAAAACACTCGCACGAAACTAAACCTTAACTAACAAAGGAAAGGACAATGAAAAAACTATGGATTGCAGGGCTGATGTCAGCAATGGTATCTGGTTCAGCTTTGGCAGCAACTGAAGTTACCTGGTGGCATGCGATGGGTGGTCAGCTTGGCGAGACAGTGAACAAAATCGCAACGGATTTTAACGCGTCTCAGGATGACTACAAACTAGTACCTGTATACAAAGGCTCATACACCGAAACACTGACTGCAGGTATCGCTGCGTTCCGTGCAAACGAAGCACCAAACATTCTTCAGGTATTCGATGCCGGTGCAGCAACAATCATGAATGCAAAAGGCGTAGCAAAGCCTGTACAAGATATCATGATCGAATCCGGCTACGGCTTTAACTCTACTGATTACCTGGCTGGCGTGCGTAACTTTTACGCGGACAGCAAAGGCAAAATGGTAGGTATGCCATTTAACAGCTCAACTCCAGTTCTTTACTTCAACCGCGACATGCTAAAAGAAGCGGGTGTAGATGCGCCAAAAACCTACGAAGAGATGGAATCTCTAGCGAAAAAACTAAAAGAAAAAGGTCATGCTGCATTTTCTCAATCACACACTCCCTGGATCTTTTTCGAGAACTTTAAATCGCGTCACAACCAGCAGCTAGCTGACAAAAACAACGGTTACGATGCGCCAGCTACCAAGGTTATGTACAACACCGCTAACCTTCAGATGCACTTCAACAAAATGAAAGAGTGGTCTGACAAAGGTTACTACAAGTACTACGGTAAGGACTGGTCAGCAAACCAAACTCCTTTTGAGCGTAAAGAAGTGGCTATGTGGATCGGTTCTTCAGGTTCATTTGGTGGTCTGCGTGACCGCGTAGATTTCAATCTTGGCACCACTTACCTGCCATACTGGAAGTCAGTAAACAAAGATGCGGGTGTGACCTTTATCGGTGGTGCTGCTCTGTTCGCACTATCTGGTCATGAGAAAGCGGAAGACAAAGGCGTTGCAGCGTTCTTTAACTACCTGACAAGCCCAGAAGTACAGATGTACTGGCACAAAACGACTGGTTACGTTCCTGTAACTAACGCTGCATATGAGCTAACAAAAGCATCTGGTTACTACAACGATAGCCCGGATGCTGAAGTAGGCGTTAAACAGCTAAGCCTTCACGGTGGTGAGTGGACAAATGGTTACCGTCTTGGTTTCTACCCTCAGATTCGTGAAGTGATGTACCGCGAAACAGATAAAATCTTCGCTGGCGAATCTAAAGTTGAGCCAAGCCTTAAGAAAATCGATGTTGAAGCACAACAACTTCTGAAGCGTTTTGCTCGCACGGTTAAATAAGTAAACCCAGTGGCCTCATTCTATGGAGAGTGAGGCCTTTTTGTAATTTCTGAATCAATATTTCAATTGGAGTCCTTGTGGAACGTCGTCAACAATTCCGACATACACCATTGCCTTACCTGTTTTTGGCTCCGCAGATTTTAATTATTGCGATCTTCTTCATCTACCCCGCTGCACAAGCGTTCTATCTGTCGTTTATGCTGGAAGATCCATGGGGAATGTCATCTACCTTTGTCTGGTTTGAAAACTACACCATGCTTTTTGGATCAGAAGAATATTTAAAGTCTGTCGGATTTACTCTGTTTTATTCTCTGCTAGTCTCGTTTTTCTCTCTGGCGATTGCGTTACTACTGGCAGTAAAAGCAAACAATATCATCCATGGTCAAAGCGTTTATAAGGTAACTCTTACCTGGGTATACGCTGTTGCTCCTGCGGTAGCGGGAATGATGGGCACCTTTATCTTCAATCCGCATATCGGCGTTTTTGTCGACCTGTTTAAAGCAATAGGCTTTGAGTTCAGCTACCAGACCAACTCGACACATGCCATCACAGTACTAGTAATCGTATCGGTATGGAAACAGATCTCAGTCAACTTCGTATACTTTTTGGCAGGACTTCAATCCATACCTTATGCGGTAAAAGAAGCTTCAATGCTCGACTGCATCAGTGACAACCGTCGCTTCTGGACTATCACCTTCCCGTTGTTAGCACCTACTGGATTCTTCCTTCTGGTTATCAACCTGACTTATGCGTTTTTCGATACCTTCGGTGTGATCGACATGATGACCGCAGGCGGACCAGGTGGCTCAACGACGTCAATGGTATACAAGGTATTTACCGATGGGTTTGTTGGTGCTGATTTGGGCGGTAGTGCGGCGCAGTCTGTAGTGTTACTAGTTCTTGTGCTAGGCCTGACCTACCTACAGTTCCGCTTTGTTGAAAAACGCGTTCATTACTAAGGAGATAAGACCATGAAATCGAACAAAATCAGTGATCATATCATCCTTATTCTGGGTGCGATTATCATGCTTCTGCCTATCTGGCTGATATTCGCCAGCTCTACACATAGCTCAAGCACATTATTAACTGAAGGCCTTCAGTGGCTGCCAGGGGATCAGCTGGTAGAAGTGTATGACAGAGCATGGAACACCGATCAGGGATTCTCATCTGGGGTAACTGCCAAAACCATGATCATCAACTCCCTGATCATGGGGCTTGGATTTGCCATCGGTAAAATCATCATCTCAATGTGTGCTGCCTATGCACTTGTTTACTTCAGATTACCCTATGCCAGCGCCTGGTTCTGGTTGATCTTTGTTACTCTGCTGTTGCCGCTCGAAGTGCGAATAATGCCTTCTTATGAGGTTGTCTCCAGTCTCGGGATGCTAAACAGCTACTCAGGACTTATTATCCCGCTTATCGCATCGGCAACCGCGACCTTCTTCTTCCGCCAGTTTTTCAAAACGATCCCGGATGAACTGCTTGAAGCCGCACAACTGGATAATGCTGGCCCATTAAGATTCATCGTCGATATCCTGCTACCACTTTCCCGAACCATGATGGCCGCTATTTTTATCATCATGTTTGTTGTCGGCTGGAACCAATACCTGTGGCCTATCATGATGACCACGGATGAGAGCTACAACACCATTGTAATGGGTATCAAGCAGATACTGGCGAACATCAACGAAACTCCCGACCCAAGATACAACTACGCTTTTGCCATGGTCATTCTTGCCATGCTTCCACCTGTACTGGTCGTCATTATATTTCAACGCTGGTTCGTAAAAGGACTGGTCGAGAGCGAAAAATAGAAATATCGGATTATTAAAATGTTAGAAATTAAACAACTAGTAAAAACTTACGAAAATGGCCACCAGGCAGTAAAAGGCATCAACCTCGATATTGCTAACGGGGAATTTATTGTTCTTGTGGGGCCATCCGGATGTGGTAAGTCATCGATACTTCGCTCTATCGCCGGTCTTGAAAGCATAAATAGTGGAGAAATTCACCTGAACAGTTTCCGTGTTGATACGGAAAAGCCGGCGCTACGCGACATTGCGATGGTATTCCAAAACTATGCCCTCTACCCTCATATGACGGTCTATAACAACCTTGCTTATGGCCTTAAAAACCGGGGCGTAGCGAAAGAAAAGATTGATGAGAAGATTCAGGGCGTAGCTAAAACACTGAAGATTGAACAATACCTGGATAGAAAACCCTCAAAGCTTTCCGGCGGACAACGTCAGCGCGTAGCAATGGGACGCGCTATCGTGCGGGATCCTCAGCTATTTCTGTTTGATGAACCTTTATCAAACCTTGATGCAGCACTTCGCGCCCATATGCGTTTAGAAATTAAGAAGCTCCAACGAGAGCTAGGGGTAACCAGTGTTTACGTGACTCACGATCAGGTTGAAGCCATGACGCTTGCCGATCGTATCGTGGTGCTGAACCAGGGTGAAATTGAACAGGTTGGCACACCTTCAGAGGTCTACCACCAGCCTGCCAGCCGTTTTGTAGCAAGCTTTATGGGAAGCCCTGCGATGAACTTCCTATCTGCGACACTCTCAAACGGTGAACTATTGGTTAATGGTCAGGCAATTCCTGTTCCCGAATTCACCGGACTCGATCAGGAAGTGGTTCTGGGCATTAGACCAGAGCACGCAGAGACACAGCCATTAACCGGTTCGTTAGAACTAGAGCTGAACATCAGTGTCATTGAACCTCTCGGACCAAACCAGCTTGTTCATGGAAAAATCGAAGGTCAGCCTTTTATAGCAGTAACACCGGAAGTTGATTTTACTCTGGATGTACCCCTTAATATTTATATAAACCATGATAATCTGCACCTGTTTGACTTACAGGGCAAGCGTCTAACTCCAGTTAAAAAAGTAACTCAGCACTAAGGAATGATTTGTGGGTTTATCTTCCAGACAAAAAGAGATCTTGAATTACCTTCAGCAGAGCCATGGCGTACTGTCCAGCTCTCTGCTTTCGGACAAATTTAATGTCTCTGTTCAAACCATTCGTAAAGATATGAACGAACTTAGCGACCAAGGTCTGGTCAGGCGCGTTCATGGTGGTATCTCACTTCCAAGTGCAAACGACAATCTCTCCTTTACCAACAGAGAGCTGTTAAATGTTTCGGCAAAGCAGAGAATTGCCAAAAAAGTAGCGGAGTTAATACCTGAAGGAAGCAGCATTTTTCTTGGTATAGGAACCACTCCGAAACATGTCGCCAACGCACTACTGGATCATCCGGGTTTAACGGTTATCACCAATAACATCAATGCGGCATTAACATTGAGCCGCAACCCTAATATCTCTACTTATTTAGCTGGTGGCGCTGTCCGTACATCGGACGAAGATACTGTTGGTGAATCCACTACTTCCTTTTACCGTCAGTTCAACATTAAAATCGGAATATTTGGTGTAGGTGGACTGGGTGAGAAGGGAGAACTTCTCGACTTTACGCCAGAAGAAGCCAACTTGACCCGTGCCATTATCGAACAGAGTTACGAGTGCTGGTTGGTTGCAGATAAGTCTAAACCCGGCAGATATGCCCCTATTGTCAGTGGCAGGCTATCTGAAATGGAGCGCTTGTTTGTCGATGAATCAACATCAGAATTTGAATCTCTTTGCACAACCAATCAGGTTGAGCTAATTGTGGCAGATTAAGGAAATAGAATGATGAAGCCAATAATTATAGGGCACCGGGGTATCGCTGGCCGCTATCCTGAAAACACCAAAGCCAGCCTTGAAGCCGCAATTCGTGAAGGAATAAGATGGGTGGAAGTCGATATTCAGCCCACAAAAGATGGTCGGTTAGTTGTCTGCCACGATCACACCATCGACAGATGCAGTAACGGCACAGGCCGAGTTGATCACCACTCTCTTGAAGAGCTGCAATCGTTTGATTTCGGCAGTTGGTTTGCACCTGAATTTAAAGGTGAAAAAATACTGACACTCGAAGAGCTGTTAGCGATTTCTAAAAAGCACAACCTCAGGCTGAACCTGGAAATTAAGCTCGATACAGATTGCGCTGAGCCGGTGGTTACAGAGCTTGCCCGGTTGCTGGATATATCGCAAATCGATTACGAGACTGTCGTACTATCCAGCTTTGCTCCGTCAGTAATAAAAGTGCTGGCGAGTAAGTGCCCGGAATATAACCTTGGGGTAATTACCGATAAACTTAGCACAGAAGACATAGAACTGATAAGAGAAACAGGCGCTAACAACTGTCACATTAACTATCAGACAACTACAGCCCACGAGATTTCTTTGTTAAGAAAAATGAGCTGCCAAATCTGGTGCTTTACCGTAAATGAGCCGGAAAAATTCGCTCTGTTACGCGAGGTAGACGCGATATTTTCAGATTATCCTGAGCGATTCTAAGCGATTCTAAGCGATTCTAAGCGATTCTAAGCGATTCTAAGCGATTCTATTCAGACAATCCTAGGATGCGTTTTCAACGAATCGATCGCCATTCCCCTAAATTGGGACTGGCGATTTATCCTTCTTAGAGGGTCAGTTGATAAAGATTATTATCGCTGCCATACAATTGAATTACACCGACCCAACTGAACCCCAACTTGATAAGTAACCTGTTGGATGGTTGATTTTCAAGCAGAGTAACGCCCAGTACAGAGGTGAGTCCACGGGCTTTTGCATCATCCAATATCGCTTTAGATGCTTCCAAAGCATACCCTTGTCCCCAGAACTCAGGCAAGAATGCATAACCTAAATCGGGGTGATCTAACTCATCTCTGGTAACCAGACCGCACATTCCGATCTTTGCCCCACTCTCTTTATGAATAACCATGTTAAGTCCAAATCCAACCTTGTTATAGCTGGCAACCGGGCCGTTGATTAAGTAGTTTTTGGCATCAGTTGATGAGCGCACATTCTTATCCGCAATATTCAAAATAAACGACGGCTCATTGAGTTGCTTCAGGATGTAGTCTGTATCTGACAGCTCAAAATGACGGATTATCAAACGCTCAGTTTCCGCAACGATCATTGTGCTGTTTTACCACTGCTTAGGATTTGAACCGTAACGGTTGTGACCAGGTTGCCCGTCTAGTGCCATAAAGAACAGTAAGATCAAAAAGCCCACTATTGGTATTAGTGAAATAAGCACCCACCAACCAGACCTGTCTGTGTCATGTAGCCGGCGAACACTTACGGAAATACTTGGAACAAGAACAATTAAACTATAAATCAGACCAAGATAAACCGTGCCCATCGTGCGGTCTATTGCCTGAAAAGCAAAGGAGAAAAGCAAGTTAAAAATGAAGAACATCCAGTATTCTTTACGACGTGCCCTTCCCTCAAATACAGCAAAATTCTTAAGCACATATATGTAGTAATTCATCGTACCTTCCAAGCCCTTTTTCAAACAAAGTGTTATTTACTATACCTTATATTAAAAGGGACACTAACAGCTTTAAGATGATAGTGAATACTTGGCCCAGAATGATAGGTAGAAAATACTTCAAAAAATCCTTTGAATCGAATCATAACAATACCTGTGCCACCAAAACTGGGTTGATAGATAGCTTCTTCATTGAGATCCAGTACCAATCCTGTTTCGTAGCAACGAAGCTCATCCAGGTTTCCATATCGAGGTATTGGAAATATTCTCTGATGACCACTTCGCGCGATTAATTCATCGATATCAATCTCGCATTGCTCCTGCACAATGCCATTTTCTTCGGTCGATACACTTGCATCTAGATAACCATTGATAAAAACAACGTTGTCGTCGTTTCTTTCAAGGAACTCGATAAAGCCAGTATCCTGATTACTTTTTGTCAGGTAAATGTTGTCCGAAAAAGATTCAATATTGTACTCCCGCTCGCAATACATCATTCCAGCAACAAAAGCGAATAAGGCCAACAGTATGGTCAGGGCTAACTTAACGAACTGATTCATAGCAACTTGGCTTCCTTGGACATACATTGCCGCGGGAGCAAATAAGTCTGGCTTGTTTATCAATTCCACGACCAATCCAGTTTATATTCAAGATCTTAGCTACGGAAGCGAGCTCTTTCTTAATATGCCTCGGAATAATGACTTCTCCACCATTGTTAACGCAAAGTTGTTTCATTTCACTGGCAACTTCTTTTGCGCTCTGACCTTGCGCTTCAATTGCGGGGTTGAGGTCCAAACCAGCACATAAAACCCGATTATTTCCTGCAGGATCGACCACGCCTATCGACTCACAACAATAGAGCCTCGGCTCATCGTTCACATCTAAAATAGAAATTTGCGCCCTGGAGTTATCTTTAGGTTCGGAAAGCATCCTGAATACCGACCAATGCTGGCAAGGATCGTTCACTTCACGCATATTGCCCCAGGGCAGTGGGATACCGTTACCGCGATAAACTGCTTTGAGCTTGCCAAGGGCATGAGCATCAAAGTAGTGCCAATGCGGGTATGGCGAAACAACTGTCATTCGTCTCATTGCAACAGAAGGAGAAACACCAACCGCTTTGTGAACGTCAATCTCATAACCATGTCTGTCCAGCAATTGTCTGAATGGCACCTTAGGGCAGAGCAAAGCGCCCGCGAAAAAGCTTGCTTCAAAACTTCGCCACGCAGTCAGAATGTCCTGCGGATTAACGGGAGAGCCGTTGGTTACTGAGTCATCTATTCCCCAAGTATGACTACCTATCGTTAATGTGCTCGCTAATCCTTCGTGATTGTGTAGAACGCAGTGACCGATATAGACTGCCAGATCGTATTTCAGCCTTGTTGGGTAATCTTGCAATACAGTGTTTAAGTACACCTTACCCGGTGGCTCAAAGTAAGAAGTCACCAGTTGACGGCTAACAACACCTAGTTCGTCAAGCACTTCTTTTGGCGCATCATCAAACCAATGAACCTGTAGACCATGCTGAGCCGCAAGATCTAGCATATCTTCGACAGCTAGCGGTATGCGCTTTAAACCCACCTCTTCTGCGGCACGCTCAAGATCGGGAAAATGATTCTGATGGTGCTCCTGATACGCTCGTATCAGCAACTGAGCAAACTGACGCCCGGTTACACCGGTCTGAGAAAGCAGCTCGGGAATCGCTATCTGAAGCATATCATTGGAAAACAAAAAGCTCGGTTCCAAAGGAATACCACTCAGCCCTCCTTTGCGCCCCTTGTTTGGTGTAATGTCCTGAGACTCTGGCTCATCATCTAGAAACCACCTTGCGTCTTTCTGAAAAACCTTTGCGATGACATCCAACATATCGGCACTTGGTACCCGCTTCCCTCTCTCTATCATTGAGAGGTACGAAACTGATGGTGAATTTTCCGGGTCAATTCGTACACATCGCGAAGACAGGTCTTCCATTGTTAAATGGTTACGTTTCCGTAAGTTACGTATCTTCGTTCCTAAAAAGTGGGACTTTCGGATAAGGCTTTGTGTTTGTCTCATGGCTTCCTGCCTATTGTAAAATTCACAATGTGAAATTTTTGTTGTGAAATTGTAGTGATTTTTTGTGTAATCTACAAATCAAGCAAGTCAACAAGTAAGACCAGATCATACTTTTGGAGTCTTTACTCAAAACTTGCAGGCATATTACGGACGATAGCAGACAAGAGGGCGGGACCATGAATTTGCCAGCATTTAAAAATACCGGTAACAATGACAACAGACATTCTTTCATTGCTGAAGCGGTTTTTGCCGTCGAATCGTTAAAAGCTCAGCAAGTACAAGAAAAGCAACGTAAAGCAGTTGAGCTACTAAACACTATGTTTCCGCTGGATAAGGGATCACACGCACAGGTAGCGTGTTACATCCGTGATGGCCGCCATCTGATGGCTTACTTCACCGACGGGACGCATTGTGGACTCAATAAACCTGGACAGTTTGTAGCCTATACAGGGCGCCCCGAGCACCCATACTCTATTGTTCTAAGAGATAAAAATGGTAGCCATGTTGAAGTGATCTTCAAGAAGGGTTCTAACGAAAGTGGCCGTACAAAGGTAGAAATCGCGGATATTCAACTGGAAACCTGTGCAACATTCCCAACTTCTGTCGAAGGCTCACCTGAAGGCATGCGCCACTGGATTAGCCTGATTAAGCTAGACGAAAACGGCCAGCCAAAGGTCTGCCTGGATGATAAAGATTACACAGCGAAGTGTGGTGGAGATTACTTCTTAACCTGCTGTTACACAGCATAACCAGTGTCAAACAAAACATTATAAGTGCAACAATAATTATAAAGTAGAACGGTAATGTGTCTTCCGGAAGTCCTTAGCGAGCCCTAAGGCTTCCGGTTTTTTTTGTTTATCTGCTGGTGCTCTTTCCAGATCACCCAAACAAACGCCACAATGCCTGCACAAAAAAGAATGGTGACAACGACGAGTATGATGTCGCAAATCCACTCAGGTCTGCATGGCATATAGATCTCTATCTCCATATTACCTACCTATCTAGAAAACAAGGTCGATAATGACTAAGACCAGTAAGCGACCTAATCTATTTCCTTTGCTCCAGATAAATCATAAACAATCGCGCATCAAACTCTAGCTGGTGATAGTCCGGTTCCATATGGCAGCAAAGAGAATAAAACGCCTTGTTATGTTCTTTTTCCCTGAGGTGAGCCAGCTCATGAACCACCAGCATTCTGAGCAACGGTTCCGGCGCATTTTTAAATACGCTGGCGATACGAATCTCATTCTTTGCTTTAAGTTTTCCACCATGGTTTCTTGATACAAACGAATGTAATCCGAGGGCATTGTTAATCAAATGAATCTTGCCGTCGTACACAACTTTGCTAAGCGGAGACGTCTTTTTCATATAACGGTTTTTGAGCTCTACCGTGTAATCAAACAGTGCTTTTTCACTTTTTATCTGGTGGTACTCAGGATATTTTTGCTCAAACCACTGGGTCAGCTTCCCGGACTCTATCAACTGAGAAACTTGTGTAACGATTGAGTCCGGATAGCCATTAATGTAGCGAAGTGATTTGTTCATAGGAAAAGGAATATTGTCATCTTTGGTACAAGAGACGGCAGTATATACTCAATCGCTTCGAACAGGCACTACTTCCTGCGCTCGCATTTCAACGAAGAATTGATTAGACTCCCCTTCCGATAAAAACATCCCTTTTTCACATATTCGAGGTGGTACCATGAAGAGGCTCGTCCTGTACGTAAAAGACAAATGTCCACATTGCAAAGACGCTCAACGCTACCTGGATGAGAAAGGCTACAAGTACCGCCTTACAAACGCAAAAATGCAGCGTGGAAGAAAAGAACTGGACGCCATTGGTGCCCGCTCTGTTCCAGTTCTGAAAATCGGCGACAGAATTATGATTGGCTGGAATCCAAAGAATTTTGAGAAGATGTACAACTCCAAATAAAAACCGATCATACATCTCGTTACGATGCTCCGCGTGGTAATGCATATTAGACTTCAAGCGTAAGAACAGAGTAATGACCCCTGTCCTTTCAGTTCAACGTCTACAAAAACTCGCCTAATAAATCGTTGTAGATCTCTCTGGCTCTAGTCTCTTTTATTAGGTTTTCGACTTCACGTGGGGCAGTATAGAAATCTAAGTCTTCAACGTGCTTTTTGATTACTTCGTCATTAAAAATTTTGGTTGTAGTCTTTGTGTACATCTGTTTGTAATCGTCAAAATCATAACTTACACCTTCTTCGTAATAGTCTCCTAAAGAATCAACCATCTCTGTTAAATGTTCAACTTTACCTACTTCACCAAATATGGTTGCAAAGTTTCCTCCGTACAGTTGGTTCAGGTTAGCTCTTTCTGTTTCACTAAAATATTTGCCAACAATTACTTGCAAATCCCAACCATCCTCAAGATATTCCTTATTATGCTGTACTACTGCTGCTTTGTAGCCATGCTTGTACATACCAAGTTGGTCGCATATATTCGAATTTATTTCTCTAGCGCCAATTTCTTTCTCAGTGAACAACTCGAAGGTTAAAGCATATTCTCCGTCCTCTATGTATGCATAACACTTACCAACAACTGGCGTCGGAGGCCCTGGATTCGGTTGTGGCGCCGGTGGCTTATCATTACTCTTGCTATTACAACCAACCAACGCAACTAAACAAAGCGCAATAGATAAACCTTTAAACTTCACAACAACCTCAACAGAAAATACAAAATAGACCATAAATGATTAGTTGCGATTAAATCACGAATCATAATTGATTTTTGTTAGAGTTTTGCAAGCTTTATTTGACGCTAGTTCAATGAGGTTAAAATGGCTTATGCATTACCACGCAGGAGCGTGGTAATGAGAGTTTATGTGCTTAGCGGAAGACTAAGAGTGAGAACTCCCACGAAAAAACGTTAACTGGGGTCAGAAAGTTCAGCCTGCTGTTTTTTTGTGAGATTAGAAACAACTAACTGATAGGAGTTTTCGACAAAGCCGCGAAGTACCTCATCCGCATCGGGGTACTCAATATTGACGCTAACCCAATGTTTCTTGTTCATATGGTAACCCGGGCTAACAAAAGTAAACTGCTCAATCAGAAATAACACGTCATCAGGATTGGCTTTCAGGTTCACAAAATCTTGCCCGTTTCTGTGTCCAATAAGGGCAAACATCTTATCTTTAACCTTATAAACCAGAGTAGCGGGTCCAAATGGGTATGTTTCTTCGCTGCCGTTAAATGATTTAAGATACTCAACAAGTTCACTTCTACTCAAATTCACCTCCCCTGGCTAACCCTGAGTGTCGTAACCTAGCCATAGCTTTTTTGAATCGCAACTACGCGGTTTCGTCCAGACTCTTTCGCTTGATAAAGAGCACTATCTGCCTGTGAAATGATTTTGTCTGCAATGTCTGATGCTTCTCCACCCACCCATTCGGCAATATGAAAATGGCAAAGTCCAATGGATATGCTTAGTTGCTTTTGCTCCAATCTGATCGACGAAACCGCCTGTTTAAGTTGATTGGCAATATTTTCTGATGACCTCTGTTCACAGCCAGATAACCAAATAACGAATTCTTCACCGCCAAAGCGAGCGATAAAACCTCTGTCATCTAGCTGCTCAAATAGACTCGATGCAACTTTTTGCAGTACTTCATCACCAGTTTGATGGCCTAAAGTGTCATTGATTATCTTAAAGTGGTCTAAATCAGCAACCAACAAGCCTCCTTGCCCGCCAAGCATCTGCATCTTTTCGATATCGGTTCTCAAAACATCAAATAAAAACCGGCGATTCGGTAGATTAGTCAACGCATCGTATTTGGCCTGATGTTCTAACTCCTGGTTTAATTGCATCAACTCTTTTTTCTGCTGGTTACGGATCAACTCACCTTCTATCCATAAAGCCATAAGCTTTAACAGTTCTATTGTCCCTTCAGGAAATGACTGAGCCTTAGGGGTTATACCAGAAAAATTTAACGTACCGTAAAGTTCATCATTAAGGTAAATGGGAATCCCGATATAAGCGCCCAACTTAAACTGTTGGTAGGCAGGGTGTCCGGTAAAAGCCGGGGTACTCGTAATATCATGCACCACTACAGGAACATCCGACTGGCATGTCATTTCACAAAAGGTACTGTCAAAGGTAAATTCATCTCCAGGATTTAAAGGCACCTCTTCCGGAGCAATGGAGTGTTCGATCACATACTTGTCATCTTTGATTTTTGACATGATTGCGATATCCAGGTCAAACACCTCCAGTCCCAGCATTAATATCTGGAACATCTGAATGTCATAACCTTTTCCGTAATCATTGGTTATTTGATACAGGCGGCGAATGACCTTAATTACCTCGTTGCTATCTTTCATAATCGTTGTTATGTCGCGCTAATCTGGATTCCCTGCTTATTTTTAGTAAAGAACACTTAACGCCTTAATTCAATCTAAGTAGAAGAAATACCGAAGATCTTTTAATATCTCTACCATTAATAAATAACTCAGCTAACACAATGAAACTGACACAATTGACTCAAGAGATATACGACCACATCTACAATGATATCCGCGAATTTCGCTCTACGTTCGACTTACCGGTTTGCTCACCAGAAACCATGGATGACGACTCTGATACCCTTCATTCTTCCCTGATTATTGAGGAACTCACCGAGCTTGCTCAGGCTGATAGCAAAATAGAACAGGCAGACGCGATCGTCGATAGTGTCTATGTTTTAATGGGACGATTGGTACATTTAGGCCAGGACAAAGTAGAGGATAACCTGTCAATCAGCTACCTGATTGACGTTTTGCTCAACGCTGCAGTAAATCTGGAGATCAACTTTATTCCCTGCTGGAATGAAATTCACTCAAGTAATATGAGTAAGGTATGCCGAAACGAGCAAGAGTATAAAGAAACAGAAAGCTTCTACGCTGAACAGGGAATCAAACTGAAACCAGTCTCAAAAGGGAACTATATTATTGCTAAGTGTGCACTAAATTTTGTCACTAAAGGCAAAACCGTTCGCGAAGGAAAAGTTCTAAAATCGGTTTACTACCGACCAGCAGATCTTAGCTCGTTGATATAGGGTAAAAAGTTTAGGATAAAAAAATGCGCCTTTGTCATATATGACAAAAGGCGCCAATACTAACGAAAGTAGAACGAGAATGTATCACTCTTAATAATGCCAATAGTGTGCCAAAAGTATTATTTTTGTAACCTATTGATTTTTATTGATATTGATATTTGCTTCTCAGTTCTCTTTCTTATTCCTGCACTAGTTTAGTGCTTTTTGCCCGATTTCAGCCCACGGACGTGAGCTAAGTCGTTCAAAATTAAACCTTTAATCGTACACTAGCTGGTCGTTTTCATAGCGAGTTTCCACTTCACTCACCATTAATGCCGCACGATGACCTATCGCTACCTGCTTATTAGGGAAAACTACCGCTTCCTGCTCTACCTTCGCGAATAGAATTTTGTCTCCGTCATGACCCAATACCTGACCATGCTCAAAACGGGTGAAGTTTTCAATATCATCACTAAAGTTGAAGTCAAAATCTTCGTGTGTGCGTTTTAGAGTCTGGGTAACGCGGTATGGTGTAGGTTCGACGCCTTCAATGCCTTCTAAAGAGTTGGTTAACAGTCCTCGGAACGCGATATCAAAATCACTAATCAGGCTTAGGTCGCTTTCTCCAAGCGGTGATACCTGCCCCAACTCCACCGTTAGTGATTGTGCACCAAATGCATCAGCGGTGTACCAGCTAAATGTACTGGTTGGAGCGTTCGATAACAGAATCGCTTCCAGCTTAGCTTTAGCACCAAAATCAATGAGTTCCTTGCTGCGAGTCGGCTTGGTGGTTTTTGGAGAAACGGCAAACGTAAAGTGCTTTGAACGTCTGATGGCGCAGTGAAGATCCAGATGCCAACGCTGCTCTTGTGAGACACCATCAAAGAAGTCAGCAACATCTTGCATTAACACTTTGGCGATTTTGCCTTCGAGTGAATCAGACTCAACACGCTTATCAAAAAGACGGTTCATATTGTCTTCGATAAAACGTATCTGTTTATTAGTTGCTTCAGGATGAGCAAGCATAAACAAGCATCGAGCTTCAATATTGCACTTACCTTCCAGAATATCTGAAACAACATTATCTACTAATTCCATTGGCGCAGTTTCATTACCATGCACACCAGCAGATACAACGATGGACTTTGTTTGGTCAGATATGTTCGCTGGCACCACTTCCAGCAGTCCACGCTTTAGAAGCCGGATCTTAATGCCCGACGGTAACTGAAGTTGGCCTATTGCCATTTCAGCGCCCGTATCTAAAGTGTCAGACAAGAACGATTGACGAAACAATGGTTTTTCCATGCGTTACTCCTTTGTTTACATAGCACCACGCTAATAAAACATCGCAGAAATTGTGTTGATTTTGGGGTAATCCCCATCAAAAGTAGTATCTTACCCTTAAATGGTATGCGGCACCAAGAGCCCAAACCGGGTTTTAGGTCATAAAAATCTATATTGTTGAATTATACGGTTACGCCTGCACTCTCGAAACTCGCCATATTGTTGTAAAACTCAACTGAAGCAGCAATGATTGAGTATGCCAGCGCAGCTCCTGTTCCTTCCCCTAGTCTCATTCCAAGATCCAGTAATGGTTTAGCATTTAACTCATCTAATAAGATTTTATGGCCAGACTCATTTGAGCGATGAGCAAAGATCATATAGTCACGGCAATCAGGGTTGATTTTAGTCGCGGCGTAAGCAGCAGCTGTAATAATAAATCCATCCACCAGTACAGGCACTTTCGCATCTGTTGCAGCCAGAAACGCCCCTACAATCTGCACTATTTCAAAACCACCTACCTGGCACAACACTTCTAGCGGGTCAGCACCAACACAACGTTCGACACCTTTTTCTACCAACTCTTTCTTTTTAAGAAGCTGTTCAGAGGTTATGCCTGTTCCCAATCCAACACATTCGCTTGCCTTGCGGCCACTAAGCGCGCTCAAAATTGCTGATGCAGAGCTGGTATTTCCTATCCCCATTTCACCAAACATAAGGATGTTTGACCCATCTGAGATGCTCTTCTCAGCCACAGTTCTTCCAAGCTCCACCCCCTGGTAACTTGCTCAGAAGTCATTGCAGGGTTAACAGCAAAATTTTCTGTACGCGTCCCTAGCCTTTGAGAAACAAAATTTGGGGCATCAGATTCAACAGGTAATAGAATCCCTGCATCGATAACTTTCAAATCGATATGGTTTGTGCGGCAAAAGCAGTTAACCGCTGCACCACCATTCAAAAAGTTAAGAACCATCTGTTGGGTCACTGCACTTGGCGCAATACTAACGCCTTCATCCGCGATACCGTGATCACCAGCAAACACCAACATTGTCGGTTTAGAAAGTACGATCTGGTCAACTGCTTCTTCTTTCCCCTGACTCTGAATCAACGCAAGTTGGTGAGCAACCGATTCAAGCTCTCCTAAAGCACCCGGTGGTTTGGTTTTCTGATCAATTCGACTCTGTATTTTGCTTGAGTATTTTTCTTCTAACATCTTGTTTATTTCTACCAAATTTCCATATGGACAAATTATTTCATTAACCCGGTTTTTCTCAGCAACCTCTTCTATCAACGTGCGAAGTTTTGCCGCTATTGCGTTAAGTTGCTCCATCTCATTTTTCTCAAACGGGTGGATTAGTATTTTCTCGGCACCTTTACTTGAAACTATTGTAGGAAGGCTAAGAACCACATCATTTAGGCCATATTGTCCTTGAATCAGGGTACCAACTGGCAACACAGATTTTTCATCAATAGTGATAGCCTGAATAATTCGGAATACACTCGCTGCAATACCGTGTGTCGTGTTCTGCTTCTTATAGAAGATCTCGAATCCGGCTTGCCTTACCTCATCGAGCAATTCGTCTGCGTCAATTTTTGCAAGATCGTTGGTTTCACAGTAATAGTCAGCAGGCTGACCACCAATACTGATTAAACTCTTTGGGGTAAAGCAGTTGCTTCCATGCTCCCCTAACACGTAGCCGAATACGTTCTTAGGGTCGATATCCGCTTTTGCTGCCACTATTGTCATCAATCTTGCCGTATCTATCAGGCAACCAGCACTGATTACCTGAGAAGCGCTAAAGCCAGTATTTGCCACCATAAAGTAAGTAACTATGTCACACGGATTGGTCACAACAATCAATTTAGCATCCGGAGATACTTTCTCGATTCGCTTAGCGATATCAACACAGATCTTACTATTGATTTCAGCCAGGTCTAGACGGGTCTGGCCTTCTTTTATTTGAGCGCCAGCAGTTATAACCACAATATCGGCATCACGCAGCAACTCGTAATCGTCACCTGCCTGTAACCGCGTATTCTTGCTGAACGTAAGCGCATTGGTATGGCTGAAATCCAGTATCTCGCCAACCGCTTTATCCTTGTTGAGATCAACTAAGACCAATTCACTTACACTACCTAGCGTCAGGAGGTAGTTACATATTCCGACACCTACCGAGCCAGCTCCAATAACTCCAATCTTCATATTATCTCTCCCTGATAACGTTTTTGAATTCCAATGCAGCTTCATCATATTGATAGAATTACAATAAACTATCGGGCAGTGTTATTACAAAAATAAATTCTACCAATGCATTAATTCAGAAGAATATCCTGCCTTAATACACAGCTAACGGCCCAGCAAGGTTTTGAATCAGTATTAAATTTTTTATGTAATCATTGTTTGTTGACTATACTTAACTGTGACATGAGTGAGAGAAATAAGGACAAGCAAATAAATTAAATAATTATCCGGAGGTGTTTGTATGCTGTTAAATCAAACCTCAAAGCGCTCTAGAAAGTCAAAGTCATCCACTCAAAATCGCAAAAATGCGAAGAAAAAGATCCCTTTATCAATGACATAATCACATAAACTCCATTATAAGGCTCCATTTCGGAGCCTTTTGTATATACTCTAGTTGTCGATTTAAAACAGGTAACCTTATGGATAAGTTTGGTGATGCGGCAACTGCAATTATAGCCGGAGCCAGTGGTCTGGTTGGAAACGAGCTTCTGCGACTTTTACTTAGCAAGCCATCAGTCAGCAAAGTATACGCTTTGGTCCGTAGTCAGTTATCTCAAACCGATGACAAACTTACCCAAATACAACATGAAGACCTGATGATTACCAACTGGCAGGAAGGAGATACCGCGCCAGATATCGGTTTTATCTGCCTCGGAACAACAATAAAACAAGCAGGAAGCAAAGAAGCGCTAGCGAAAGTCGATTTTGAGCTAGTATGCCGTGTTGCACAGGAAATGAAGTTAATTGGTGTAAAACGTATAGCTGTGGTTTCCAGTTTCGGTGCTGATCCTAAATCCTTATCCCATTACCTTCGTTGCAAAGGAAAAGCAGAAAAGACCATTCTTGATATGGGATTCGAACGAGTTGTTTTTGTCCGCCCTGGCCCGCTGGCTGGAGAACGGAAACAAAAAAGAACAGACGAAGTGATCATTGGTAAGCTACTGAATGTGCTTAACCCACTGCTTATTGGCTACCTTGCTAACTTTCGTCCAATTCAGGCTAAAGATGTGGCGAGTGCTATGCTGTACGCTACATTGCAACCGAAGCATATACCTTCAGATTCGTATATGACGTTTACTACCCCGGAAATGATAAAGCTTCTGAACTCCTTTTAAGCGAATAATAAAACAACGCCCATTCATTGCCTTAGCCAGTTCTCGGTGGTCTAATAGCCGCATTAGCTTACCTATCGGAATACATGCATGCAAAACGAACACTCACCTACTTTTTTCTGGTTCGATTATGAAACCTGGGGCACCAACCCAGCGACTGACAGACCAAGCCAGTTTGCCGGTGTTCATACTGATATGGATTTCAACATTATCGGAGAACCTCTGGTAATCTATTGCCAGCCTCCGGCCGACTATCTGCCTTCTCCTGAAGCCGCATTAATTACCGGGATTATTCCTCAAAAAGCTCAAAATCAGGGTTTACCCGAGCCTGAATTTATCCGCAGGATTCATCAGGAGCTATCGGCTCCAAATACTACAAGCCTTGGTTACAACAGCATTCGATTTGACGATGAAGTGACCCGCTACACACTTTATCGCAACTTCTTTGACCCTTATGCATGGAGCTGGCAAAACGGCAACTCTCGCTGGGATCTGCTTGATGTGATGCGCACGTGCTATGCGCTACGACCGGAAGGTATTAACTGGCCGACCAAAGAGGATGGCACACCAAGCTTTAAACTCGAACAGTTGTCGGTAGAAAACGGTATCGAGCACGAGAATGCACACGATGCTATGGCGGATGTGATTGCGACAATCGAGTTAGCGAAAAAACTGAAGGCAGCTCAACCCAAGCTGTTTGATTACCTCTATCAGATGCGTCACAAACGAAAATTGAACGAGCTTATCGATATCGTCAATATGACCCCTCTGGTGCACGTTTCGGGCATGTTTGGTGTAGGGTGTTCCAATACAAGCTGGATTGTACCAGTGGCGTGGCATCCTAAAAATCAGAATGCCGTTATCTGCATCAACCTCGCGAAAGATGTATCACCTCTGCTTGAGCTAGATAGCGATGCACTATTAGAAAGGCTCTATACCAGGCACTCTGAGCTAGCAGAAGATGAACTTCCTGTACCAGTTAAGCTGGTTCATATAAACAAGTGCCCTATTCTTGCTCCAGCTAAAACACTGACCGCAGAAAACGCAGAGAATATTGGAATAGATAGAGAGCAGTGCCTGAATAATCTCGCAATCATCAAGCAACACCCGGAAATTCGTGAAAAGTTGATAAACCTTTATCAGCATGAGCGCGAGTTCGAAAACAGTAGCAACGTCGATAGTATGCTCTACGATGGTTTCTTCTCGCCATCGGATAAAGCGTCGATGGACATTATTCGCGAAACTGCACCAGAGCACCTCGCTGCGTTAGATATATCCTATGCGGATAAACGAATCGAACCCCTGCTATTTCGATACAGAGCCAGAAACTTTCCGACTACACTTAGCGAAGACGAGCAAATCAAGTGGGCAAACCACTGTCGCGACTATTTTGAGTCTCATCTGCCCGATTACATGCTTAATCTAGAAAATCTGGTTCATGAACATGAAGCAGATGACAAGAAAATGGCAATACTAAAGTCTGTCTATAAATATGTTGAGAAATTAGTATCCTAACGCAATGAACAAGATTAAATTATTAACGGTAGCTAGGTACGTTAGCTCGGCTTTTTTGATCCTGGCATCTTTACAAGCCGGAACGGCCATCCAGCATTACTTTGACCTTAGCATCCCTGGCAGCATTATAGGGATGCTGCTCCTGTTTTCACTGATGACCGCAGGTATCATCCCCGCTCAGTGGGTGAAACCTTCAGCACAGCTACTTATTCGCTATATGATCCTGCTGTTTATTCCTGTAAGTGTCGGTTTGATGGAACACTACGAAGTACTGAGTGAAAATGCACTGCAAATTTTTGTCAGTACCGTCGGAGGCACTGCTATTGTCCTGGTATGTTTGGCCTGGATGCTTGAGAGAATACTGGTAGGTAAGAAATGATCTGGCTATTTGTTACTTTAGCTTCTTTTTGGGTAGCACGTTTGGTCAGCGCTAAACTTAATCATCCTTTAGCCAATCCACTGTTGATAAGCTTGTTTATTGTTATTCCTCTCCTTTTGATAACAGATACCTCTTATCAAACTTACTATCACGATAACGAAATCTTTATGTATCTGCTTCAACCTGCCGTTGTTGCACTCGCTTATCCTCTCTACGAACAGGCAAGAGAAATTCGCGCTAACTGGAAAATCATCTTTCTGGCGTGTGGTGTTGGCAGCGTACTTTCTATGTTTACAGCCTCTGTTATCGCTGTTTTCCTGAACACAGACATTCCGCTAATCGCAAGTATTCTCGGAAAATCGGTAACAACGCCAATTGCAATGGAAGTATCCAGCCATTTAGGTGGCGAACCTGCTATCGCTGCGATTATGGTACTCATTGTAGGGGTATTTGGCGCCATCTTCGCTTACCCAATCTATAACCTTGTTGGTATTACTCACCCTATAGCCAGAGGATTAACAATGGGGACGGTTTCTCACGCACTAGGCACAGCAACATGCCTCGAGAAAAATCCCAAAGAAGGCGCATTTAGCTCCCTTGCATTAGTGTTATGCGGCGTTATTACTTCATTCCTGGCTCCTGCCTTTTATGCACTAGTGGAATGGTTGCATATCATCCTAAATGGATAAGGGACTAAAACTATACAAAAAGCGTGACATCACTCAATTAATGAAAAATGAAAATTCATTACATTAACTTACGTGACAACGATCACGGTTAATGTGCAAATTTGTTCTAGAATGACACATATCGATAACCAAAGGAGTCATTGATGAACTCTAGAATTGAACAAGTGCTGAACAAGATGCCGCCAAAAGTTGCTCAGTACCTAAAGCAAGTTGTGGCATCTGAAGATTTTGACGCAACGATCTCTCCTGAGCAGTTTTCTGAGTTGCTTGCTCTTTCAGGCTTGAACGACGATGAACTTAGAGTTGCTTTGCTTCCTTTAGCTGCATCATTTTCATATGCACCAATTTCAGAGTTTTTCGTTGGTGCCATCGCACGCGGCCTATCAGGCAAACTGTACTTTGGTGCCAACATGGAGTTTGAAGGCGCTCAGTTAGGTCAGACGGTTCACGCTGAGCAGTGCGCTGTCAGCCACGCATGGATGAAAGGCGAGAAAGGCCTGAAAGATGTCACGGTTAATTACAGCCCTTGTGGACACTGCAGACAGTTTATGAATGAGCTGACCACGGCCGATGAACTGATGATTCAGCTACCAGAACGTGATGAAAAGTCGCTTCAGGAATATCTGCCTGAATCATTTGGTCCAAGAGATCTTGGCATTAACGAAAGGCTGATGGATGGCAATCGCCTTGCACACCAGTCGCCAGAAGACGATACACTACTGGCAAGAGCTGTAGACGCACTAAATATGAGCCATTCTCCTTACACCCAAAATCACAGTGGCGTCGCTCTTGAGCTAACAGATGGCACAGTAGTAAAAGGGGCATATGCTGAAAACGCTGCTTTCAACCCTAGCCTTCCTCCGCTTCAGGTGGCCTTTATGCAGGTTCTTATGTCAGGTCATCGTTTTGATGAGATAAAACAGGCCGCAGTTGCTGAAGTTGCAACAGGGAAGATAAGCCACCTGGCATACATTCAGGCAACACTTGATGTAATAAATCCGGACATTCCTGTTAGCTATATTTCAATCTAGTAAGATACAATATTCTGCTCTATTAAAGCCTTAATTCGTTAAGGCTTTTTTATTTCTCATTTTCCAACAGCAAACGATTGCGTCTTTGCATAATTTAAGTATGATCCGCTAAAAATTAATGCTGGATGAAGGAAACAAGATGTTTGGGACAGCTACCCGTGAGAACGCTACTCGTGTATTGCTTCTAGGTTCAGGTGAACTTGGCAAAGAAGTGGCAATTGAATGTCAGCGACTAGGTCTGGAAGTCATTGCCTGTGACCGATACGAAGATGCACCAGCTATGCAGGTTGCCCACAAAAGCTATGTCTTTGACATGCTAGATGGTGAAGCTCTGAAAAAAGTGGTGGAGACCGAACAGCCACACTACATCGTTCCGGAAATTGAAGCCATCGCTACCGATACGTTGATCGAGTTGGAACAAAAAGGCATCAACGTTGTTCCGACTGCGAATGCAACCAAGCTAACAATGAACCGTGAAGGTATTCGTCGTTTGGCTGCGGAAGAATTATCCATTGAAACCTCGCCATATCGTTTTGCAGATACCTTTGAAGAGTTTTCTAAAGCAATTGAAGCGGTTGGTACGCCTTGCGTGATAAAGCCTGTAATGAGTTCTTCTGGTAAAGGGCAGAGCATCGTAAAACAGGAGTCAGATATTGAATCGGCCTGGAACTACGCACAAGAAGGCGGAAGAGCCGGAGCCGGGCGCGTTATCGTAGAAGGTTTTGTTGATTTCGACTACGAAATTACTCTGCTGACCGTACGAGCTGTCGATGGCGTTCACTTCTGTGCTCCTATCGGTCACAGACAGGAAGATGGTGACTACCGTGAGTCATGGCAACCACAAGCCATGTCAGAGCTAGCCTTAAAAGCAGCGCAATACGTATCTGAAACGGTCGTCAACGCACTTGGTGGATACGGTTTATTCGGTGTAGAGCTGTTCGTTAAAGGTGACAAAGTTATCTTTAGTGAAGTCTCCCCTCGCCCGCATGATACCGGCATGGTGACCATGATTTCGCAAGAGCTTTCAGAGTTTGCTCTTCACGTTCGTGCATTTACTGGCTTGCCGATTAACAAAATTACCGATTATGGCCCGGCAGCGTCGGCGGTTATTTTGGGAGAAGGCGCATCTAATAACATTCGCTATGAAGGCCTGGAAGACGTACTTTCCTATTCCAAAACACAGCTAAGACTATTTGGCAAACCTGACATAGACGGGCGTCGCCGTTTAGGGGTAGTGCTTAGTCGAAAGAAAACTACTGAAAAAGCAGTAGATGTAGCGACAGAAGCCGCATCAAAGATCAAGGTTATCTACTAGGGTCTATAAATACGAAGGAGGCTGTTGTTCAGCCTCCTTTCATTTCCCTTTAACAATCTTCAATTAACCACACTTCTTCAGCAAACCTGCTCAGACCTTTCTGGCTGATTTTTGGGTGGTCTTCACTAGCATCGTTTCTTGTTAAACGCTTAATCTGATATTCACTGAACAATCTGCGAACTTCACTCTCTGGCACACTAAACGGTGGCCCCGCCATCTCACTTTGAACGTAGTCGAGGGTGACCAGCAATATCTTTCCGCCCTCTTCAAGCAACAGTTTTATTCTTTCCACATACTCTTCACGCATATCGTCCGGCAATGCGATAAGTGCAGCTCGGTCATAAACCACATTGCATGGTTTCAATGGTGCAGTGAAAAAATCGCCAGCAAAGATTGTCAACTCGTCAAACTGATATAACTCGTGGCTACCATCAAGTTTAGTTACTAATGGCGTATAAAAATGTTCGGCGAAAAAAGAACGCACCGCGATATCACTTAATTCGACTCCCTGAACATCATTGTGGTAACAGGCTAGCCACACCAGGTCTTCCGTCTTACCACATAAAGGAACAAATACCTTATCTTCTCGTGCAGCATTTACTATAGGCCAGTACTCCGTGAGCAATGGATTTACATCCTCTAAGTGAAAACCAATCTTGTTAGAAGCCCACTTGTTATGCCAAAACTCTCTATCTCGCATCGTATCTCATTATTGTTTTGAAGAACTTAAACCAATTTGTATCATTTTTGTTAATTGACCAATACACGTTTTATGCGACGAACCTCTCACTCAATGTAAATTTATGCAAAGTTTCATTGGGAATGGCAAAAATGCCCTAATATATAGTCCTGTAGAAGGTCGTATCTTTCCAACATACATATCTAAAACGCCTGGTATCTTTTAGAACACCGTTTAACCAGGGACATAGATAGTCAGGAGAGTTGATGAGCCTATTTCTACGTACACTTACCTTATCGCTACTCATTTTGAGTAAAGCGCCTGCGTACGCAGCTATTTCGCAAGAAGTCAGCAAAAAAACCGAAGAACCTAAAGAGAACGCCAACCAAATCAACCCAAAGCTGTTTAAACATAGCTTAAGTGGCTTATATGGAATCGAAAACATTTCATATAAGCCAATCCAACCAATCAAAGATTTTGATGCTTTGTATTCAAAAGCAGAATCAGCACAACAAGAGCTAGAAAACATCTGCAAGACAACCGCCTTACTGTCTAATACCAATACAGAATTCGCGGGGGTTAAATCAAAAAGTCGAGCGCAGGTAAAAGTTACCACAGAGTTAAATGGTGAAGCCAACCGGATTACCGATTTAGCCCGAGCAACACTGATAGCAGACGATATCGATGGCTTGGTTACCGCTTACGAATCATTAGCGCGTGAAACCAAAATAGTCAAAGTTAAAAACCGATTCAAAAATCCAGCGCCTTCAGGCTACCGCGATCTCAATGTATTAATCGAACTACCAGAAAGTAAGCTTATTGCAGAAGTTCAGCTTCATCTTAAATCTATCGCTGAAGTAAAAAACGGCCCAGAGCATGACCTTTACGAAGTGATACAAGGAATTGAAAGAGACGCGGCTAAGACCAACAGGTTGTTGACTGAGTATGAATCCCATAGGATTGCATCTCTTCGCCGCCAATCTCTAGAACTGTACCAAAACGCATGGCAACCCTATATCACAACTGAGATAAGGGCTGCATAGCGTCAATAGACAGCAAGCAAAAAATGACGATAAGACCACTATAATAGGTGGTCTTATTTGTCACTAATCAAGTTTGATATTCTCTACACGAGCTTTTAATTTTTGCCCGGGACGGAATGTTACAACGCGTCGTGCAGTAATTGGAATGTCTTCACCAGTTTTAGGGTTTCGACCTGGTCGTTCACTTTTGTCTCTAAGATCGAAATTACCAAACCCTGACAGTTTTACCTGCTCGCCACTTTCTAATGCCTTACGAATCTCTTCGAAGAACACTTCAACCGTCTCCTTGGCATCCCGTTTACTGTATCCTAGTTTTTCAAACAGGTTCTCAGCCAGATCGGCCTTTGTGAGCGCCATAAAAACTTCCCTCAAAGCTTTGTTAAACATTGCTGCTATAAAAGCAACACCAGTATTTAGTTACCTTGCCAATAACAAGTGTATTAGCACAGTCAACTGAAGTTTATGCCAACCTTATGATTTTCGCCAATTTTTTTCTTAGCATATTAGACTATTTGGTTAGCAGTAATCGATTTCATACTCTAGTTAACCAGAGATGTATCCCGATATAATTACAATTATATCATTATACGTATGATATCTAACTAATTTTTTCCACTTAGAAGAACAATTCACTAAATTATCCAAAATTGTGAGAGATATGATTTATTTACAATTTTTATGACTTGGAGGGAAATATTTCTTTAAGTTTTAGAATGTTATAAACATAAACGTTATAGATTGAAACATATTTGCTACACATTCTCAATCTCAGTTTACGCAGTACATGTCATATAGCAAATATAACGTGAATTTAATAAGTCTTTCTCCCGAAGAGTGACGTGCGCAACAAAGTCTGAATAAAAAACATAGTACTGTAAGTAGGTCAGTGCTATGGCCCCCATTAACTACTAGCTTACTGACAGTTTTATTTTTTTATATTTAAAAGGCTTTAGATTTATGTCAAATAACAATTATTCGCATGCTGATACCAACAGACTTGTTCGTGAAACAAGTGCTTTAATTTTGGCAGGAGGCAAAGGAACACGATTAAAACAATTGACAAGTAACAACGCGAAGCCAGCTGTTTCATTTGGCGGTAAGTTTCGAATTATTGATTTTACTCTTTCTAACTGTATTAACTCAGGTATTCGTAAGGTAGGTGTCTTAACTCAGTATATGGCTCAGGATCTGATCGATCACCTTCAGGATGGATGGCAAGAAGTCTGCTCTCCAGCAATGGGCGAAGGTGTACGTATCGTTCCGGCACAGCAAAGAACCGGTGAAGACTGGTATCGTGGTACAGCGGATGCTGTATACCAGAACCTTGACCTAATCAAAAAACAAGGTGCAAAAAACGTTCTAATCCTTGGTGGTGACCACATCTACAAGATGGATTATTCCCGTATGCTTAATTTCCATGTGGAAACAAATGCTGCGGTAACCGTTGCTTGTATCACTAAACCAATTGAAGAAGCGTCAGCATTTGGTGTTATGGGTATCGATGCAGATGGTGAAGTGAAGACTTTCGTAGAGAAACCTGCTAACCCACCAGCTGATCCAAATGACCCAACTAAAGCACTAGTATCTATGGGTATCTATATCTTTAATGCTGAGCTTCTTGAAGAAGAGCTTGTAAAAGCACTAGAAGATCCTGATTATAACCACGACTTCGGTCACAACATCATTCCTGGTCTTCTTGGCCGTCATAAAGTAAGTGGCTATGTATTCGCTGATAACGGTGGACACCCAGGTAAAACAGCTTACTGGCGTGATGTTGGTAACCTTGATGAATACTATGTAGCGACAATGGATCTTCTTTCTCCAGATCCAGAGTTAGACATGTATTCTCCTGACTGGCCTATCATCACAAACCAAAACCAACGCCCTGGCGTTAAGTTCGTGTTTAACGATGAAGGACGTCGTGGCTACGCGGTTGATTCTGTATTAACGGCTGGTGTAATCGTCTCAGGCGCGGCTGTAGAGCACTCACTCATCTCTTCCGATGTTCGACTGCACAGTTACTCTACCATCAAAGACTCTATCATTCTGCCTAACGCAGATGTAGGTCGTCACTGTCGACTGACTAAGGTTATCGTAGGTGAAGGCTGTCGCATCCCTGACGGCACTGTAATTGGTGAAGATCCGGTAGCTGACGCAGAGAAGTACACAGTATCACCAAATGGTGTGGTACTTGTTACTTCAGATATGTTTAAATAATTAAACAACTCAACTTGTAAGACAAGGGCGCACATATGTGCGCCCTTTTGCTTTTATATGATTAAAGCAGATAAAACAATAACGGACGCTAAAAGCGTCCGTTCAGACTGATGACAAACCTTGAGATCGTCATTCCCGCGAAGGCGGGAATCTAAACAAATCAAAACCTTATATCCCTGCCTACACAGGGATGACGGACTTTGTCAACAAACTCAACGGACGCAAAAAACGTCCGTTTTATTGAACTTATTAAGCTCAATTAGTCACGTAGTGTTGCACCGAACTGCTCTGAAACCGCAGCAACGATAGCATCTACAGAGCCAGCGATATCCGCGTCTTCAAGCGTACGCTCAACAGATTGAAGGCTTAGTGCAATAGCAAGGCTCTTCTTGCCTTCTTCTACACCCTTACCTACGTAAACGTCGAACAGCTTCGCATCTGTCAGGAACTCACCGCCAGACTTCAGACACGCTTCAACAACGTCGCCAGAAGCTACAGACTCGTCTACAACCAACGCAATATCACGACGGTTTGATGGGAACTTAGACAGAGCGACGGCTTCAGGAATTACACGTTCGTTAATTGCAGCCCATTCGATTTCGAATACGATAGTACGACCATTCAGACCAAACTTACGCTCTAGCTCTGGGTGTACAGTACCAATAACGCCTACTTCTTTACCATCTACAACGATCGCCGCAGACTGGCCTGGGTGAAGCGCAGGGTGCTTCGCTGCTTTGAAGCTGTATGCTTTTTCATTGCAAGTCAGCTCTAGAATCGCTTCCAGGTCGCCTTTCAAGTCAAAGAAATCAACAGTGTTAGTTTCAATGTCCCAGTGTTCTTCACTGCGAGTACCCGCAATAACACCAGCAAGCATGGTTTCCTGACGCATACCATTTTCTGCCGCTTCATCCGGGATAAAACGCAGACCTTGTTCGAATAGACGAACGCGTGGCTGCTGTCGTTTCTGGTTGTGAACAACAGTGTTAAGAAGACCCTGAATCAGACCAAGACGCATTGCAGACATATCTGCAGAGATCGGGAATGGCAAAATCAGAGGTTCAATCTCAGGCACAATCAGCTTCTGCTGCTCTGGCTCTACAAAGCTGTAAGTGATTGCTTCGTGGTAACCACGGTCAACAAGCAGGTCACGAACACGCTTAAGAGGCTGATCCGCTTCTTTGTGCAGGTTCATAGACAGTGCTGCAACCGGAGCCTGGTTAGGGATATTGTCGTAACCGTAGATACGGCCAACTTCTTCAACCAGATCCTGCTCGATAGCAATATCAAAGCGCCATGTTGGAGCCTGTGCTGTCCAGCCCTCTTCTGTTGTCTCAACAGACATACCAAGACGCTCAAGGATCTCCGCTACATCTTCAGATGGGATGTGGTGACCAAGCAGGTTATCCAGCTTTGTACGGCGAAGAGACACAGTGGTTTGGCTTAGGAAGTTCTGCTTCAGATTCAGCAGTAATTACAGGACCCGCTTCACCGCCACAGATTTCAATTAGCAGCTGAGTAGCACGTTCCATTGCGCTTGGCTGAAGCGCATAGTCAACACCACGTTCGTAACGCATTGAAGCATCGGTATGCAAACCATAAGCACGCGCGCGGCCTTTGATTGCATCTGGTGCAAAGAATGCACACTCAAGCAGTACATCTTTAGTTTCTGTTGTTACGCCAGAACCTTCACCACCAAATACGCCACCGATAGCCAGTGGTTTGTTGTGGTCACAGATGATTAGCGTATCACTGTTAAGCTCTGCTTCGTTACCATCAAGAAGGGTCAGTTTTTCACCCTGCTCAGCCAGACGAACAACAATGCCACCTTCGATCTTGTCCAGATCAAATGCGTGCATTGGCTGTCCCTGCTCAAGCAGAACGTAGTTAGTAATATCAACAACAGGGTCGATTGAGCGAATACCGCAACGGCGCAGTTTTTCCTGCATCCAGATTGGTGTTGCTGCTTTTACGTTTACATTCTTAACTACACGGCCAAGGTAACGAGGACATGCGTCGAATGATTTAACATCAATAGAGATAGTGTCATCGATTGATGGTGCAACAGCTTCAAACGTTGGCTCAGTTACGTCAGCACGGTTAAGTACGCCTACTTCACGAGCAAGACCACGAATGCTAAAGCAGTCAGCTCGGTTAGAAGTCAGGTCAACGTCTACCGTTACGTCTTCAAGATCAAGGAATGCACGGAAATCCATACCGATTTCAGCGGCTTCTGGTAACTCCATGATGCCATCAGATTCAACATCGATACCTAGCTCTGTAAAAGAACAAAGCATGCCGTGTGAAGGCTGACCGCGTAGTTTTGCTTTTTTGATTTTGAAATCGCCAGGAAGAACAGCACCAACAGTTGCAACAGCAACTTTAAGGCCTTCACGGCAGTTTGGCGCACCACAAACGATATCAAGAAGTTCTTCTGCACCAACGTCTACTTTAGTTACGCGAAGTTTGTCTGCATCCGGGTGCTGACCACACTCAACAACTTTACCTACTTTAACGCCGGTGAACTCACCAGCAACAGGTAGTACGTCATCAACCTCAAGGCCAGCCATAGTGATTTGATGTGTAAGCTCGTCAGTAGTTACCGATGGGTTAACCCACTCACGTAGCCAGGATTCACTGAATTTCATAGTTCGACTGCCCCTGAATTACTTGAACTGTTTTAGGAAACGAAGGTCGTTCTCGAAGAACGCACGAAGGTCATTTACGCCGTAACGAAGCATTGTCAGACGCTCAACACCCATACCGAAAGCAAAGCCAGAGTATTTCTCAGGGTCGATGCCTACGCTGCGAAGTACGTTAGGGTGAACCATGCCACAGCCAAGAACTTCAAGCCATTTGCCATTCTTACCTTTCACATCTACTTCCGCTGAAGGCTCAGTGAATGGGAAGTAAGATGGACGGAAACGTACTTCCAGATCTTCTTCAAAGAAGTTGCATAGGAAGTCATTAAGAATGCCTTTCAGCTGAGCGAAGTTTACGTTTTCGTCAACCAGCATACCTTCTACCTGATGGAACATTGGGGTATGAGTCTGATCGTAGTCGTTACGGTAAACACGACCAGGAGCAATAAAGCGCAGTGGAGGCTGACGCTCTTCCATAGTACGAATCTGTACACCAGAAGTGTGCGTACGAAGCATCAGCTTTGGATTGAAGAAGAAGGTATCGTGGTCGGTACGAGCCGGATGATCTTCTGCAATATTTAGCGCATCAAAGTTGTGGAAATCATCTTCAATTTCTGGACCAGACTCAACGGTAAAGCCTAGCTCACCAAAGAAGCTTTCGATACGCTCGATAGTGCGAGTAACAGGGTGCAGGCCACCGTTTTCAATACGACGACCCGGTAGTGTTACATCGATAGTTTCTGCAGCTAGTTTTTTCTCTAGCTCTTCACGCTGTAGCGCATCTTTACGAGCCGCGATAGCCTGCTGAACTGCACCTTTAGCTTTGTTGATCTCTTGACCAGCACTGCGGCGCTCTTCTGGTGGTAGTTTACCCAGGCTTTGAAGCTGAGCGGTAAGCTCACCTTTTTTACCTAGAAACTGAACACGCACTTCATCAAGTGCAACTAACGAATCAGCGCTTTCAATCGCGGCTGTTGCGTTAGCAATGATCTCTTGTAGATGTTGCATCTTTTCCTCATCTACCTTTCGGTAGCGTCCATAATTTAGGGCGTTTTGGTCTTTCCAAATTGCAAAACTTATCGCCAGCAATTTGGAAAGATCAACACGCCCAACTTAATCTTTACGAATAGCTGTACATAGTAATAAAACCAAGCGTTAAAGCCAAATTGAATCTGCCTTAAATCAATACCAATGCTCATTTATTCAACAATTTGCTACGCACTTATGCCCTCTTTCCTTTTCGGTTAAATGGACAAGCACCACACCTGAGCTAATCTGTATGTTATTAATCAATAATCACACTCCAAATTTATGAAATCTACTCTCAAACTATTTAGTTATGCCGCGCTCTTGTTGCCAGGTGTGGTTGCGGCTGCATCATTCAATTATCAACTTGTCGGCAAAGGATTTAACGTTCCCTGGGGACTGGCTTTTCTTGATAAAAGTACCCTTATCGTTAGTGAAAGAAACGGAGGGATTCAAAAGCTAAATCTTGAAACTGGAAACATTTCCCCTCAACCAGTCGTCAAGGACATTTATGCCCGTGGCCAGGGTGGATTGATGGATGTAGCCGTCCACGGAGATCATGTTTATCTCACATACAGCAAATCAACACCTCAGGGGTCAGTCACTGCCCTCGCCCGCTCCAAAATTCTTCAAGGATCACTATCCAAATGGGAAGACATCTTCATTTCTGACTCTGCAAGCGATACTACGAGACATTTTGGTAGCCGTGTAGCATTTGATGGAAAAGACCACCTATTTCTGTCTATTGGAGATCGAGGCGAACGTTCTAACGGCCAAAACACTTCCAACCATGCAGGGTCAATACTTCGGTTAAATCTTGATGGCTCAGTCCCTGACGACAACCCTTTTACAGACAAGCCAACAGTAAGAGATGAAATATGGAGCTTTGGGCATAGAAACCCACAAGGACTTTTCTATGATGCGGAATCTGGCAACTTGTGGTCTATCGAACACGGCCCTCGCGGTGGGGATGAAGTAAACCTAATTCTTGAGGGAGCAAATTACGGCTGGCCTTTAACTTCACATGGAAAAGAGTACTGGGGACCAATTGATGTAGCTGACTATCAGGAAAAAGATGGGATAGAATCCCCAAAAAAAGTCTATATCCCGTCTATCGCACCAAGCAATATTTTGTTGTATCGGGGAGAACGTTATCCATCACTTAAAGGAAAACTTGTTGCAGGAGCACTTAAACTCGCTCACTTGAACGCTCTCACTCTGGATGAAGGGAATAATATTGTTGATGAGCAGAGAATCGCAGAAGAGCTGGGAGAAAGAATCAGGGATGTTGAGATAAGCCCTGATGGGTATATCTATTTTAGTACTGACAGAGGAAATATTTATCGCTTGCTAGAAGGCTAGTAAGAAAAAAGGAGACCAAATGGTCTCCTTTTTCAAAGCCTGTAAACTGACTCTTAAAGAGCAGCTTTCGCTTTTTCAACTAGAACTGCGAATGCAGCTTTGTCGAATACAGCGATATCAGCAAGGATCTTACGATCGATCTCGATAGAAGCTTTCTTAAGACCGTTGATGAAACGGCTGTAAGATAGACCATTCTGACGAGAAGCAGCGTTGATACGAGCGATCCATAGCTGACGGAACTGACGCTTCTTAGCGCGACGGTCACGGTATGCATATTGACCAGCTTTTGTAACTGCTTGGAAAGCTACACGATAAACACGAGAACGTGCACCGTAGTAACCTTTAGCTTGCTTTAGAACTTTTTTGTGTGCAGCGCGAGCCTGAACACCACGTTTTACGCGAGGCATAATTGTCTCCTAAACTAAACTTGTTGAAATAACTAAAAAGAATTAAGCGTATGGCATCATACGAACAACTGCAGCCACTTCACACTTAGGAAGGATTGCATTTGGACGAAGCTGACGCTTGTTCTTAGTAGTACGCTTAGTCAGGATGTGACGTTTTGTCGCGTGCTTGTACTTAATACCGCCGCCAGTTTTCTTGAAACGCTTAGCAGCACCTTTGTTGGTTTTCATCTTAGGCATGATGAATAACTCCGCATTGTAGTTTGTTAATAAACACAGTAATTAGGGCGAATAAAACCCAGCCGCTTTACAGCAGCTGGGCTGTATTACTTGCAAAGCCGTTAATTACTTCTTCTTAGGGGCTAGCACCATAATCATCTGGCGACCTTCAATACGCGTCGGGAAAGATTCTACAACAGCAAATTCTACTGTATCTTCTTTTAGACGGTTAAGAACGTCGACACCGATATCCTGGTGTGCCATTTCTCGGCCACGGAAGCGAATTGTTACCTTCACTTTGTTGCCTTCTTCAAGGAAACGCGTCAGGTTGCGTAGTTTTACCTGATAGTCTCCAATATCAGTTCCAGGACGGAATTTTACTTCCTTAATCTGGATCTGCTTTTGCTTCTTCTTCTGCTCTTTAGCAGCTTTGCTCTTCTCGAAGAGGAACTTGCCATAGTCCATCACACGACAAACTGGTGGCTCGGCGTTAGGGCTGATCTCTACAAGATCCATACCAGCTTCTTCAGCTGCAGCTAGTGCTTCACCAAGTTTTACTACACCTACTGATTCACCATCTGCGCCAGTCAAACGTACTTCACGAACGCCACGAATTTCACCGTTTAAACGGTGCTGGTTTTGTTTGGCCGGTTGTTGTTGGCCACGTCTTCCGCCTTTAATAGTTTATTCCTCCAGATTAAGCTTACGGCTAGAAACCTCTTCTTGAAGATGTGAAATGAAATCTTCAATCTTGAATTTACCGAGGTCCTTACCCTTACGAGTACGTACTGCGATTTCGCCGGCTTCCATTTCCTGGTCACCACAAACGAGCATATACGGTACACGCTTCAAAGTATGTTCGCGGATTTTAAAGCCTATCTTCTCATTTCTCAAGTCCGCTTTTGCTCTAATTCCACTTTTTTGCAGTTTTTCTGACACTTCCTGAACATATTCTGACTGTTTGTCAGTGATATTCATGATTACGGCCTGTTCTGGAGACATCCACGTAGGGAAGAAACCAGCATATTCTTCAGTAAGAATACCGATGAATCGCTCAAGAGAACCCAGAATTGCACGGTGAATCATTACAGGAACCTGACGTTCGTTGTTTTCATCAACGTATGTTGCACCTAGGCGACCAGGCATCGAGAAGTCTAGCTGGATCGTGCCGCATTGCCATGCACGGTCAAGGCAGTCGTATAGAGTGAACTCGATCTTAGGACCGTAGAACGCACCCTCACCCGGCTGTAGTTCATACTCTAGGTTGTTTGCTTCTAGCGCTTCTTCAAGTGCTTTTTCTGCCTTATCCCAAATCTCATCAGTACCAACACGCTGCTCTGGACGAGTAGACAGTTTGATATCAATGTTTTCAAAACCAAATGTACTGTAGGTATCAAATACCATTTCAATACATGAAGTCACTTCCTGCAGGATTTGATCTTCTGTACAGAATACGTGAGCATCATCCTGAGTGAACGAACGTACACGCATCAGGCCGTGTAGTGAACCAGATGGTTCGTTACGGTGAACAAGACCAAACTCAGCCATACGGTATGGCAGGTCACGGTATGATTTAAGACCCTGGTTAAAGATTTGCAGGTGGCCAGGACAGTTCATCGGTTTCACGGCATAAGTGCGTTTTTCCGATTCTGTTGCAAAAATCATATCACCGTACTTGTCCCAGTGACCTGATTTTTCCCACATGCTTACATCCAGGATAAGCGGTGCACGTACTTCTTCATAGTTGAACTTAACCAGCTGCTGACGCATGAAGTTTTCAAGTTCTTTATAAATTGTCCAACCATGGTTATGCCAGAACACCATACCCGGCGCTTCTTGCTGCATGTGGAACAAGTCTAGTTGCTTACCAAGTTTACGGTGGTCACGCTTTGCTGCCTCTTCCAGGCGAGTCAGGTGCGCTTTTAGTGCTTTCTTATCGTGGAACGCAGTACCGTAGATACGCTGTAGCATCTTGTTGTCGCTATCACCACGCCAGTATGCACCAGCAACATTTAACAGTGTAAAGTGCTGACAGAAGCCCATGTGTGGTACGTGCGGACCACGGCACATGTCAACATATTCTTCATGATGGTAAAGACCCGGACGATCATCTTTAGATACGTTTTCGTCCAGAATTTCCATTTTGTATGTTTCGCCACGCGCTTCAAAAGTATCGCGTGCTTCCTGCCAGCTAACGTTTTTCTTGATAACCTGGTACTTGGTTTTCGCCAGCTCTTTCATGCGTTTTTCAAGCGCATCAAGGTCCTCTTGAGTCAGAGAACGGTCAAGGTCGATATCGTAGTAGAAACCATTGTCGATGGTTGGACCAATCGCCATTTTGGTTTCAGGGAATAGCTGCTTAATAGCGTGACCAAGAAGGTGCGCACAAGAGTGGCGTACAATCTCAAGACCATCATCATTGTCTTTATTGGTGATGATTTCCAGAATTGCATCGTTTTCGATCAAATCACAAGCGTCACGACGTTCACCGTCTACACGGCCAGCGATGGTGGCTTTCGCCAGACCAGGGCCGATAGATTCAGCGACTTGCAGTACAGAAACAGGATTATCGAATTGACGTTGACTACCGTCAGGAAGAGTAATTACAGGCATGTTATGTCCTTTACAGTGGTGTTGCACACTAAGCAACACATGTTCATCTAAAATATTTGAAAATAGAATCTTTTTGATCGCCTCTCGGTAATACGTATACCGGACAATCTCCAAGAGGAGTGATTCTACCGATCTAATTCGCTGATTGCAAAGAAGGAATCTAAATCAATTACCCGTTCAAAAAACGTTTTTGACAAAAAAATGACGTGTTGTCTCACTGGATAGACCATTTACATTATAGATCTCAGTTATAATCCGCCCGTTTTTTGGCAACTCTAAAGATAATTATGTTTTTAAAACCTTATTTTTCAGCGATCAGCGAGCACTTTCAGTTCACTAAACAGCAAGCAAGCCACTTTGCTAAAAAAGTAGCGGGCGACTTCAACCCAATCCACGATGAAGATAATAAGCGCTTCTGCGTGCCTGGTGACCTGTTATTTGCGGTACTGCTTAAAAAAGAAGGTGTAAGCCAGAAAATGCGCTTTGATTTCTCCGGAATGGTAAATGAAGGCGTTAACCTGAGTGTTGAAAACAAAGGTGAACATGAGAGCGCCGTTGTTGATGCAAATGGTAAAGAATATCTTCATATGACTCATGAAGGTGAGTGCAATAAGAATCCCGAGTTTATCGAGCACGTGGTAAAGAGCTATGTTCAGTTCTCTGGCATGAACTTCCCTCATATCATGGTTCCATTGATGGAAGAGAAGCAGATGATGATTAACTGTCAGCGTCCGCTAGTTATTTACGAAAGCATGGAAGTTGAGTTCACCAGACTGGATCTTGAGCATCCTGAAGTTGAGTTTGCTGGTGCAACATTTGATATTGAAGGTAAACGCGGAATAGTAACGCTTAACTTCGACTTTAAAGAAGATTGCGAGATTGTAGGCAAAGGCATCAAGCGTATGGTTGCAAGCGGTTTAAAACCATATAACCAAGAATCGATTGATGATCTGGTTACCCGATTCAACGAAAGAAAAGAACAGTTTCTTTCTCAGTTTGCTACAGACCCAATTCTAGCGGCATAACTTAAAGTTCTTAAAAACATCAGATTCACAAAGAAGGCCTTCAAATTTTGCAGGCCTTCTTCTTGTTTACTTAATGATAAGTATTTGCTTGCCCGTGGCTCAAATCCAGCGACGTACTCGTTTTTTATAGCGAGTGTAGCTTTCTCCAAATTTTGCGGTCAGGTGTTGTTCCTCAGGCTCTATCTGGAAGCGATTCATGTACCAGACAAACAACAGGCACACCAGCATACTCAGAACGTTTTGCAACATATACGCAGATCCGATTAAGAGCAATAACAAGCCAAAGTACATAGGATTGCGTGATAGCCTATATATCCCGCTATCGACTACAGTTGTGGCCTTATCTATATCGACCGGGTGTACCGATGTTTTGGCCTTCTTAAACTCATAGATACCAGCTAAGCCAAATATACCCGATGCGACAAAACAGATTGCAAACACGGCATATCTGGCTGGTAGTTCAAGTGCTAATTGAACCACCATACGATCAAAAAAATAGATAAGAGCGATACAAATCAGAAACACAAACACTGGTGGTATTTTTAGCTTTAATGCATCCATTTTCGTTCGCCCTCAATTTTAGCGACTAACCTACTAACTGTAATAACGCCTGCAATGGGTGTTTTGCATAGGTTTCTTCGGTTCTCTTAACCTGACTGCGACAAGAGTAACCCGTCACCAGACACTGCTCTTTCGGTAGTTTTTCAAAGTTCGGTTTCCAGCTAAGGTCATAAATGTCCTTAGAACTTTGTAGCTTATCCGCCTCGTGACCATATGTTCCAGCCATACCACAGCAGCCAACAGATACAGGCTCCAATACACCACCAAAGAATTTAAAGATGGTCGTCCATTCTTTCTCCGCGTTTGGCATACGAGTCTTTTCAGTACAATGGGCAAACAGATACCACGGAGGAAGATCTGAAGGCTGACCTGCAGTAAACGATTCCAGATTATCCATCATCCATTCATGAACATTGAGCACCTGAAAATCACCACGTTGCTCGCCCAGAATATCTACGTACTCATCGCGGTAACAAAGCACCAAAGCAGGATCAACACCGACCATTGGAATACCAAGTTCAGCAACTTGCGATAAGAATTCAGATGTATTCGAAGCGGTTGCCGTAAACTGCTTCAAGAAGCCTTTAATATGCTGAGCCTTACCGTTAGGTTTAAACGGTAATACCACTGGTGTTTTGCCCAATTTAGAAACCAATTTTACAAAATCCTCGACAACCTGAGCATCATAATAGGAAGTAAAAGGATCTTGAACGATCAGTACATGCTTCTGTTTCTCGTCCTCAGACATAATATGAAGAGCCTGGTAATCAAACTCTTTCGCATCCACTTTCGAAAGTCTCTTCTTCAATGTCGGTACTGATAACAACGGCGCATCTACATACCCTACCGATGCCGCCGTAAGATTCTGTATCCACTTCTGCAACAGGGTAACATTCACTACTTTTGGTATTTTAGCCATCAAAGGCAGCATATTTTCGATATTCGCGACTAAATAGTCTTTAGCCGGTCTCTGGTAACGTGAATAGTAGATATTTAGGAATCGCGCTCGGAAACTTGGAACATCAACTTTAATAGGACATTGAGTACCACAAGCTTTACAAGCCAGACAACCATTCATCGCGTCGTACACTTCATGAGAAAAATCATACTCATGGCGCTTATTGATACTGTTACGTACTCTATCTATTAGCACTTTAACTGTTGGTGCTTTGTCTAAAGTCTGCTTTTCAAGATCGAGTACATCTATTCCCTGCTCCGTCAACTGGCGCAACCACTCACGAACCAGCCCCGCCCTTCCTTTTGGTGAGTGGCGACGATCAGCCGTCACTTTCATAGATGGACACATCGGGGAAGCAGTATCGTAGTTAAAGCAAAGACCGTTACCATTACATTCCATTGCCAGCTTAAAGCTATCGCGAACTTCTACATCGATCTGTCTGTCATAATACGCACGCTTGACCCCATTTACTTTTACCAACTCTTCATTGCTATCTAGGGGAGTACAAACCTTACCCGGATTCATCTTGTTATGAGGGTCGAATGCAGCTTTTACTCGTCTTAGCTCGGTATAAAGTTCTTCACCAAAAAACTCTGGCCCGTACTCAGAACGATACCCTTTACCGTGCTCACCCCACATTAAGCCGCCATACTTAGCAACCAATGCCACTACCCTGTCAGATATCTCTTGCATCAGCTCTTCCTGATGGGGGTCGCAAAGGTCCAATGCAGGGCGTACGTGCAAAACACCAGTATCAACATGACCAAACATGCCGTATTGCAACTCTTTGCTATCTAGCAACTCTCGAAATTCAGCAATAAAGTCAGCAAGGTTTTCCGGCGGTACACAAGTGTCTTCAGCAAACGCAACTGGTTTAGCCCTACCCTTTGCAGCACCAAGTAAACCAACCGCTTTTTTGCGCATACCATAGATTCGACCGATGCTGGCTAAGTCATCACATATTTGATAACCGATAACACCTGCTTCATTGTTAGCAATCATTTGGTCCAGTTTTTCTGCTAATGCCCTAACATTATCAGTTATTTCTGTTTCGTCCTGACCTGCAAACTCGACGATATTGATACCTAACATCTCTTTATCAGGTACATCCGTTAATAAATCTTTAACTGAGTGCCAGACAATATCCTGTTTTGCCAGATTCAAAACTTTAGAGTCGATGGTTTCAACGGATAAAGCGTTCGCCTTAACTAAGAAAGGCGCGGTTCTTAAGGCCGAGTCGAAGCTATCGTACTTAACGTTCACCAACGTTCGAACTTTTGGAATTGGTGTCAGGTTCAGCTTCGCTTCTGTAATAAATGCTAATGAACCTTCAGAGCCACATAACACTCGCGTAAGGTCAAAATTGCCTTCATCTGTTAAAGCGTTTTTAAGGTCATAACCTGTTAAAAAGCGATTAAGCGGCGGGAATTTTTCAACAATCTGTTCGCGTTTTTCACTGCAGACCGATTTAGTTGTCTGATAAGCATCATAAGCAAACTCACCTTCCACAGGCAGCCCATGAGTATCATCCGTTTCGTACAACGAACCATCAGCAAAAACAGCCTGGAGAGAGAGGACATGATCGGAGGTCTTTCCGTAAACCAACGATCCCTGACCAGAAGCATCAGTATTAATCATCCCGCCAAGTGTGGCGCGGTTACTAGTAGATAGTTCCGGAGAGAAAAACAAGCCATGTGGACGAATTGCATCGTTAAGCTGATCTTTAACAATACCCGTTTGAACCCGAACCCAGCCCTCTTTGGTATTAATTTCTAACACCTTGTTCATATGGCGTGACAAGTCAACGATTATGCCTTTGGTTAAAGATTGGCCATTGGTTCCGGTACCGCCACCCCGAGGGGAAAATGTCACTCGGTCATAATCGGGTTGGTTGCCCGTTTGACCAATTAGAATAACATCCTCTGTTGTTTTTGGGTGAACAACTGCCTGTGGTAATTGCTGGTAAACACTATTATCGGTTGCTACCGCTAAGCGACTCGAGTATTGAGTTTCTATATCTCCGGTGAATCCGGATTGTTGAAGTTCTTCCAGGTATTTTAATACGACGGGATCGACATCCGTCTGACTTGCTAATCTTGGTAACATCTCGCTTCCTGCCCCGGTATACATAGATCCACTCTATTCGGGTCGTAATTTGGGGTCGTTGTTTAGTTGTCTGAATTATTATGATTTTTGATTTATGTCACTTTACAACATTTGACATGTGAACAAAACAAAAATGCTAGAGGAAATAAAATGACTAAATCTACATTTTTCTCCATACTGACAAAAAGCCAAATGTTCCTTTCTTAGCGAGAACTTATGAAAAAAAACACAGTAGTAACAACAGAAGATATTCTCTTAAAACTTTGTCATTCAGTATCTGATGTTCTTAGCTCCGCCACTGGTACTAATGTCTCCTACTCGGCAATGGTCCAAAAAATAAATAAGACCTGTCTTAAACCGGACCTTGGTTGCTTTGTTCTTTTTGATGGCGGTTTTTCTGGTCTGGTGGTTATCAACTTTACCGCTCCAGCGGCTTTAGAGCTTTATCACACCTATATGAAGAATATGGGCATGCCAGAAGAAGAGCTTGCCATTATTCACACCTCTGACGATGTAGCGGATGTATTGGGTGAATTGATGAACCAGTTGGTTGGTGACTTTACCAGTAAAATCCGTAAAGAACTAAAAACCAATATTACTCAAAACCAGCCAAAGATGCTGGCAATCAACAAACAGGTATTGTTATCTGTTGATACTAACCTTGATCGCCCTCAGGCAAGACGCGTAACCTTCTCTACAGAAAACAACAACATCTTTTATCTCGAACTTGCAATGGATAAGACCGAGTTTATCCAGCTGGAAGATTTCGATATCGAAGAAGACGTTTCTCCCGACTCTATCCTGGAAGCGGAAAGAAATCGAGCACAGTCAAATCAAGCGAATCAGGCGCAGCTTGCTGATGAAGCCGCTGATGATCTTCTCGATGAGCTAGGCATTTAAACTATTAGACATCCAAGCTAAAACAGACAAGCTCTTTAATTTAAAGGGCTTTTCTATTATAGGCTTTACTATTCCCGCTTAATTTCTTTATCTCATACGCCAAAATCGGTAAAATGGTCGACTTTTCATAAGATAGAGGCAAATTTCAGTAAGTTCGATGGATAAGAAGAAAGCCCTTAAGAAAATTGCGAAATGCCTGGAGCTCGGTAACTCCGCAAACGTGAACGAAGCTGCTCAGGCGATCAAAATGGCGCACCGCTTGATGCTCAAATATGGTCTTGATAAAGACGATATTGAGTTTATTAAGATGGGGAAAACTCAATCGACTCACTTGTTACCTGCTTCAATCAGCTCAACAATTCTTCGTATTATCCGTGGTATTAACACTAAGTTTGGTGTTGAAGCAGTCCTGCTAAACCATAAAGGGTTAAAAAGGGTTGAATTTATCGGCGAAGCTGACAGAGCCATTTTTGCTGCATTCGCTTTCGATATTATCTACCGAGAAATGAACGAACATACAGGTCAGTTCCGTAACAGTTTCGCAGGTTCAGGTACAAGTTCCGCAGAAGTGACACGTCGTGTAAACTCTTTTGTGTCTGGTTGGGTAGAAGGCGCTCTTGAAAAGCTACCGATCATCACCCCCGACGATGACTCTCAAAACAAGATTAACAGCTATATTGATCGTGAGTTTAAGAATATAGACAGAGAAACTTTCAAACAACAGCTTAAAGAAGCAATGAAGAACATTACAGAAGATTACGAAGTCGGCCTAAAAAAGGCAGACGAGTTTCTGTTAATCGTCCTGTTGACGGGGCAAAAGCACCGAAAATGCTCAAATAAGGATTCACGAATGTCGTGCATGGATGCAGTGAACAAGAAATATCATTCTATTATCTCTGCCATACTTCTGTCTGCATCTTTTGCCGTTAACTCGGCTCCCGCTGAAAACCTGATTGAAGAGGCTAATTCCGGCAATCCACAGGCCCAACTGGAACTTGGCCGCTCATATTACAGCGACAATCAAATCAAGCTAGCTCATTACTGGTATCTTCGCGCGTTAAAAAATGGCAATGATCAGACACTAACCGAGTTTGGTAAGCTATATGAAGATTTCAACAACCGCCCACTCGATAGTTTAATATTTGCTGAAAACTGGTACGAACTTGCCAACGAGTTAGGTTTACCTGACGCTGAAGAAGGCTATGCGCGCGTATTAGAAACTCAATTCAATAAGAGACGACAAAAGCAAGTTTCTTCTATCGCACTACTCGATGAGGCAGCTGATAAGGCACTGCATGACGGAGCAAGTGTGACAACTGCATCAACCATTGATGACCATAGAATTTCTTCAAATATAGTTATATTTGTTGCAGTGCTGATTGCTCTGGTTCTTGCGATTAGTATTCGTCGTTTTTTCAGACAAAAAAAACAAACCAAGCTAGGTAACTACGAAAAACAGTTAACAGAAAGCAGACGTAAGATTCGCTCCCTTCAAACCCATCTAAACAAAGCCCATGAACAACTTTCCAGGCTTCAGCGGAATAATCAGGCACAAAGCAGAGATCAGTCATATGCACTTGCGTGCTCATTATTAGGATTCAATCCAAATAGAGTCCCGGATCAAAAAGCGCTAAAACTACGTTATAAAAAGCTAAGTCGTGTATACCATCCAGACGCCGGAGGTAGTGAAGACGAAATGAAGCGCCTTAACGCAGCAGTGAAAATAGTAACCAGTTACAAATAAGCAAAATATAATTACATTTTGTTAACATTTTTCTTTTGATTTATGTCATAATACGGCCGCTCGTAAGCGCAGACTATCCGAAGGAGAATGTATGCATAAAACCGAAGGCTCGTGCGATTGGTGTAAAAAACAAAGTTTACTTATCCGCCATGACTATGTTGATGGGAGATATCATTACTCTTGCGAAGAGTGCCAGGAACTGGCCAGATTCGACGTCAACTTATTTAATAGAGATGAGTTAGTGCTAAGAAAACACGCCTATGACGCCTGACTAACGGAATAAATTCTAACGGATTAGCCCCTAGAGCCGCATGTTGCGGCTCTTTTTATACCCGCAAATCAACGCATTTGTACAGATCAACATCACACCGAACAAAATACAGCCAAATTACTAGTTGCAAACTGTCTGAATACACACTACTGTTTACTTATACAGTATGTACAGGAAAACAGTATTATGCTTCAGGTAAACAACTATTCTCAGCTACACACATATATTAATCGCCCTGTTGTGGGCAACCACTCCGAATCTTCTGACGTTGATGCAGGGATGTATCATCAGTTGGCGACGCTTTCACACAAACGTCTTTGGGTCCTGTTTACCTCCCAATGCCCTCGCCCTGTACAATCTGAGCTGACTTCCCATGGTGTTAATTGCCAGAATGTTATTCATATGAAGCCTTCTGTAAGCTCAACCGAAGAAGAAATTGTGCTAAAGGCGATTCAAGCTCGCACAGCAAGTGCTGTCGTTGCCAGCAATAATCTTTCCCAACAAGCAAAAACCAACATTCTTAGCTGCGCTGCTGAATCTGGATGCGAAGTCTTTTTTATGTCAGCAAACAGAACCCATATTCATTAATTCATACTCTGCCTTTATGTTTGGCTACAGCTAGGACGTGTAGACCTAGAGTCTGTAGCCTTTTTCTTTATTTATACCCATAAAGTGAACCCAACTGTTGAAATAGAAAGCAAACAAAGCAAACGTTTGCTTTTTCTCTGGAAGGTTAGAAAAGTTCTGGTATGATGCGCTCATCATTCAATGGATGCTCAGGAAATATCCTAAGCTACACCCTATTTTCAGATTATTAATAGGAATCTTTCGATGAATCTCGCCGATCAAGTTCTAGCAGTAAATGATGACTTGCCTATTCGCACAGACAAGCCTGTTCATAGTGGAAAAGTACGTTCAGTGTACTGGCTTACCGAAGAAGACAGTAAGCGACTAATTAAAGAAAAGGGCTATGATGTAGCAGAAGATGCACCACTGGCGATTATGGTTATCAGTGATCGCATTTCTGCGTTTGACTGCATTTGGCGGGGTGAAAATGGCCTGAAAGGCGTACCAGGTAAAGGCGCAGCTCTAAATGCCATCTCTAATCACTGGTTCCAGTTATTTAAAGACAATGGCCTGGCTGATAGCCATATCCTCGATATCCCGCATCCGTTTGTATGGATTGTGCAAAAAGCCAAGCCAGTGATGATCGAAGCAATCTGCCGTGGCTACATTACCGGTTCTATGTGGCGCGCCTACGAAAAAGGTGAGCGCGAATTCTGTGGTATTGAATTACCTGAAGGTCTGGAAAAAGATAAGCAGCTGCCTGAACTATTAATCACTCCTTCTACCAAGGGTATTCTGAAAGGAATCCCGGGTGTACCAGAAGCCGATGACGTAAATATCTCTCGTAAGAATATCGAGGATAGCTTTGCTTCATTTAACTTCTCTAAATCTGAAGATATTCCTCAATATGAGAAGCTACTAAAAGAAGGCTTTAACGTTATTAGTAACGCGCTTTCAGAGATTGATCAGATTTTCGTTGATACCAAGTTTGAGTTTGGTTATGTGACCGATTCAAAAGGAAACGAGAAGCTTATTTATATGGATGAAGTCGGTACTCCTGATTCATCACGCATCTGGGATAAAACAGAGTATCAATCTGGCAACATCGTGGAGAACTCAAAAGAAGGCTTCCGCCAGTTCCTGCTCAACCACTTCCCTGATCCGGACATCCTGTTAAACAAAGACAGAATGGACGAAAGAAGCGCACTAGCCAGAAACAACGAACTGCCACTTGAAGCAATGCAGATGGTTTCCGACACCTATATTGGCATTGCCGAGAAGATTACTGGTAAGAAGATCGTTCTTAGTGAGAATCCAAAAGCCGAGATTATCAAAGTTCTGAAAGAAGAGTACTCATTGATTGACTAATTAAGGTCTAGTGGCTTTTTGCCTTATTTATCAGGGAAGAGGTTTTGCTCTTCCCTTTTTTGATCCGTTTAATATATTTGATTCCGATATTAAGTGGAGTCTGCCCTACCTTTATAACTTCACTTACATAAAATGCTGTCACATATAGTTGTCCAGCAGATTCAGACTCACTTTAGAAAGAATGCCTTCCGTATCGGGCAGGACATGCATCTTAAGTATGTATTACCAATGATAAATGCACCACGCGCATACATAGAATGATAAATGGTCATTAGCCAAAAGGGGTAGATGAACATACTATAAGCGCATGGCCACAGTTGGTTACTTTTTGTAACTTATCGACACATACACAACTGCTAAGGATTCCAGCATTTTCCTGCGTTCACAATCCTAGCTTTACAAAAAGTGTCATGAGATTTCATCGGAAATACCAGAATAATAACCGGATGTGCCAATCGTCTCGTGATGCTTTCAATTAATTTAAATCTAAATGGAAGAAGCATTAATGAACTTAAACACCACCTCTCCTACTGATCTAGTAAATCTTATCGCTAAAGTAATCAAGTTTGATTCAATTATTATTCTGGGTTACCAAAATGGAAGTCATCCTATTTGTTTGTTTAGTTCACTAGAGAATCACCACAGTCAACCTTTATTGAATCTTCTCAACAGCTCTTACGCTTTTGACCCTTTCTACGCAAGCTTTACCCATCGAAAACTTGAAGGCATTTATAAGATTGAAGAGGTGCTAAAGGACAAACACAAGTACGAAGAATACAGGCAACAATTTCAAGCAGACTATGAGCGACTACATGAAATAGCGATAAACTTGCAGTTAGACTCACGCCGACATATCACGGTATTTATCCGGAGAAGTAGGTTGGATGATTTTTTCTCAACCAAAGAAAAGCTCATTCTACAAACACACTTTGCGAAGCTAAAGACTTTATGTCGAAAGCTGTGGCCTCATATTTGGGCGGCAACACCTGTTTCCGGAGGTAATCAGCTTGCAACTACCATCCACCAATCGCTTGATACTTTTGGATCTGGAGTACTAACCAATCGAGAGCAAGAAATTGCATCACTGGTGATTCAGGGAACGGATAACAAAGAGATCGCAAACAAACTTGGTATCACTATCGCTACCGTCAAAGCGCATAGAAAAAGCATCTACAACAAGCTGGAAATTTCATCTTTAGGAGATATGTTTCAGCTATTTCTCAATCACCTGATTTTGTATTCATCTCAGGAAGTTAGTCGCCAAAGAGAAGCGGCCTAAGTACTTATTATCATCTTATGCGGACACAATGATTACATGCATGATCTGTATGTGATTTTGATCATATATGCACGTAATGCATGTTATAAATGAAAAATGGTCATTAGTCATAAAGTAGTAGATAAGATTAATATACCCACATGGCCATCATGGTTACCTTTGTAACTTGTCGACACGTTTGTAACAAATAAGCAACTTTTAGCGTCATCTTTGACGCTAAAAGCGGCATTTTATACTTTGAAGTGTCACGGGATATCATCCGATATACCAGCAATAATAACCATGATGAGCTTGTTATCTCGTGATGCTTTCGTTCTTAGTTTTTTGTTAAAATGGAAGCAATAATAATGAGTCAAGATAATAACTCTCCTACCGATCTGACCCGGCGAAAGATCCTTACGGGCAGCGCTGCAGCAGCAGTAACCACCATGGTGTTTAGCAACAGTGTCAGTGCCAACGCCATCACTCAGCAAAATAATATCCAGTGGGACAAAACATTTGATGTTTTGGTCATTGGTAGTGGCTTTGCTGCACTGTCAGCTGCAATAGAGGCTCGTCGCAAAGGACTCGATGTGATGATCATCGAAAAAATGCGCGTACCAGGCGGAAACTCAACCATTAACGGTGGTCTCTTCGCTGTTGCAGGCAGTGAGCTACAGAAAGAAGAAGGTGTTGAAGACAGTGTCGAACTGATGGTTGAAGATATGATGAAAGCCGGACGCGGAATCAACCATGCAGAGCTGACCAGAGCAATCGCAGAAGGTTCGCGCGACGCTTACGACTTTGTGATTGATTGCGGTGCGAAATTTAAACCCAAACTTTCCTGGCTAGGTGGTCATTCCGTTGCCAGAACATATCTAACTCACAACGCCTCTGGCTCTGGTATCGTCCGTCCTCTTGTTCGCACTGCACGCAAAGAAGGCGTTGTCATCCGCACAGAATGCAAAATGCTGAATTTTGTGACCAATGATGATAAGCGCGTCATCGGTGTTCAGGTTCAAGACGGTTACCGTTTCCCTGATGAAGAAACTGGTATTATCAAGCATTTCAAAGCGAAGCGTGGCGTTGTTCTAGCTTCCGGTGGTTTCAGCCGTGATAAAGACTTCCGAGCAACACAAGATCCTCGTTTGAGTGGTGATATCGATAGTACCAACCAGCTTGGTGCAACTGGTGAAGCGATGCGTGCTGCATTCCGAATCGGCGCAATACCAGTGCAGATGGGACAAATTCAGCTTGGTCCATGGGCATCTCCTGATGAAGGTGGATTTGGTGTCGCTTCCATGTTCAATATTCAGTCTGGTTTCCGCTACGGCATCATGGTCGGACGCGCTACAGGTGAGCGTTTTGTAAATGAACTAGCCGACCGTAAGACACGAGCGACGGCGATCATTAAGAGCGCAGGTAATGGCAGCGAACCGGATTATCCAATCATTCTTGTTGACAGTGTCGGTGCAAAAGCGTGCCCTACCTTGGATCGTGGTCTTAAGTACAAAGTGATTAATGAGTTCGACACGTTAGAAGAACTCGCCAAGTTCTATCGGGTTCCGGAAGAAAGACTGTTGAAGTCTGTCAGTGACTATAACGAGTACGTCAAGAACAATGATGATGTTGAGTTTGGTAAGCCTATCTCTACAGCTACACCAATTATAGAACCTCCTTTCTATGGTGTTAGAGCGTGGCCGAAAGTACACCACACTATGGGTGGCGTACAAATCGACGTGACAACTCAGGTACTGCATTCTGAAACTTTCGAACCTATCGAAGGGCTCTATGCAGCTGGTGAGGTAACGGGTGGTCCGCACGGTGCGAGTCGATTGGGCAGTTGTGCAATAACAGACGGATTAGTTATGGGCCGTATCGCTGGTAACAGTGTTGCAGCTAATGATTCGGTTTAATCTTCTTCTATTGGGACAACTCACAATGAAAAACGTACTTAATATACTTAAGCCATTATTCGCTCTCGTTCTTACGACGAGTCTGGCATTCAATGCGTTTGCTGAAGGTAAAACTGAAACAACAGCAGACAAGAACCTTGAACAAAACGCGATACATCAAACCATTCTCGACTTTCTTGATGACAAGATTTACGGAAAAGTGCCAGTAAAGGGTTATCATAAAAAAGTGCACCAAAATGGTCAGAGCTGCGCTTTATGTCATGGTTCAAACGAACCGGTAACACCTGCGGATACTTCAAACTGCGCAAGTTGCCATGGCAGCCCGGAAGATGTAGCAAAACTCACCGAAGAGATGCATCCGAACCCTCACAATTCTCCACACTGGGAAACCGAATTACCTTGCGATTCATGTCATATCGAGCATGGTAAATCGAAATCTGTATGTAGTGATTGTCATCAGTTTGGCTTCCAGACACCTTAATAACACCAGAGGTAACCAATGTTCAAATTATTGAATAAAGCATTTGGCATGGTGTTATTGGTACTGCTAACTACCTTGAATGTTCAGGCAAGCACCGTTGATTCGACTGATTTCAACGAGAAAGCCAAACAACTCAGGAGTGAGGCTAAAGCAGACAATGAATCATGTCTTTCCTGCCACAGCAGTGACAGCATTAACAAAGAGTGGGTCACCGACCGGGGAAGAAATATCGATCTTCATGTCGATACTATTCACTACAACGACTCGGTGCACCAGGGATTAAGCTGTCAAAACTGTCACAAAGGTGCAGATCAAGCAGCATTTGACGAGGCTCCACACCGTTTTGAAGGCGAAACAGCCAGCAGAAGTTGTGAAAGCTGTCATAGCAACGCTTTCCACGAAATTGACGAGCAGTTGAAGTCAAGTCACCACACAAAAACCATCATCAATGAGTTTGGTAATGAGTTTGAATGTGAAGCTTGCCACAATGCGCATTCGTTCAAATTTCCAGAAAGAACCGAAGACATTGCGGGTAGTATCAAAGATGCCAACGAAGCATGTTTTTCATGTCATAACGACTTGAAAGGATACGAAAAGCTGACTGACAAGAAAATGTTGGATCAGGATATGGCCCACTGGTTTTTACCAGAAAAAAACAAGCACTTTGACGCTGTACGTTGTGTAGATTGTCATAGCGCTGGTGAAGGTAGCCAGCTTCACACCATCACTCCAGCTGAAGAAGCGGTGTCTGATTGTGAACTGTGTCATAGCGAAGATACTGCTATCACATCAACACTCTATCGTTACAGAAACGAAAATAAGGCATTTTCGAATCTGGACAAAGGGCTGTTTGATGATGGTGAGCTGATTAAGATCAACGCGAAATCCATTGAAGAAAGAGCAAATAAAGCCGACTCTCCACTTGGATACTTGAACGAGAAGTTACTCGATGATCGTTATATCATCGGTGCGACTCGTATCGGCTGGATCGACTCCCTGTTCGGTATCGCTCTTGTCGCTATATCGCTGCTGCTAGCATTACATTTACGTATGCGAAAACTTGGAAGCAAAGCAAAAATTGAACTTGAAAAAACCGATACGGTAATGTTCCCAATTGGCATTAGACTATGGCACAACAGCAATGTACTTGTTTTTGTGACTCTTCTTCTAACAGGGCTATCAATGCACTTCTCGCTTGTCGCATTCGAGTTCTCGCAATATAGCCATAATGTTCTTGGGGTGGTGTTAATTGCGCTTTGGGTACTTTATCTATTGTATTTGTTGGTTTCTGGCCAAATAAAGCAATATTTACCTCGCAAAGACTTTGTAAGTGCAAGTATTAAGCAAGCTAAATACTATCTAATAGGTATTCACAAAGGGGAGAAAAATCCAGCGGGTCATGATCCGAAAAAACGTCTGAATCCGTTGCAGCAGGTTGGTTATCTGTCGATAGTGTTAGGTGCCTTCCCGTTACTGATACTGTCAGGTATTGGTCTGTTCTTTAACGAGCTGCTTCCTGAAGAGATACTAGGCTACAACGGTAAAGAACTCTCCGTTATGGTTCATGTTGCGATGTCCCATATAATGGTGCTGTTCATTGCTGCTCACGTTTACCTATGTACTACCGGCGCGACGGTAACAGAGCACTTTAAGAGCATGCTAACCGGGAAGTTATTTAAAGAAAAATCATAAATTCCCACTAAATACATACCTAAAAGCACTTTTTGGCTTTCTGCCTAAGGTGCTTTTTTTCATGTAAATCAGTAACAATTTCTCTATTTATATTCCGAAGAACTATAAAACAACACCACTTATTCTCATTAACGCAAAATGCACATTTTGCATATTAAATCTGCAAAACATTCATTTTACTCATTCTTTTCTATGCAATATATTCCTCTGCGTTCAACAAATATCACAAAGATTCCCTTCATAAATACAACGACAAGAAGAGATATTTGTTTCCAGATTAATCAAACCATTATTCCATGAGGTAAGATGATGACGATTCCAACAACTGCAATGATTGAAGCCTGGAAAGGCTTTACAGCTGGCGATTGGCAAAAAGAAGTAAACACTCGTGACTTTATCCAGAACAACTATACGCCATACGAGGGCGATGAGTCGTTTTTAGCTGAAGCAACTGAATCCACGACGACCTTATGGAACGCGGTACTCGAAGGAATTAAGGAAGAGAGTCGCACTCATGCCCCACTCGACTTTGATACCGACCTGCCTTCTACCATCATTTCCCACGATGCTGGTTATATCAACAAAGAACTGGAAACCATCGTTGGCCTACAAACTGACAAACCACTAAAGCGCGGTATTATCGCGAATGGTGGTATTCGCATGGTGAAAAACTCTTGTGAAGTATATGGCCGTGAACTGGATCCTGCAGTTGAAAAAACCTTCACAGAGTACAGAAAAACACATAACAAAGCGTGTTTTGACCTTTATACCAAAGACATTCTGGCCTGCCGTAAGTCTGGCATTATCACTGGCTTGCCAGATGCTTATGGCCGTGGTCGAATCATCGGTGACTACCGTCGACTTGCGCTGTACGGTATTGAATTCCTGATTGCCGATAAGCAAGAGCAGTTCAACTCTACTCAAACATACCTGGAACAAGGTGAAGGTCTAGATAAAGTACTGCGCCTTCGCGAAGAATTAGCCGACCAGATTCAAGCCCTGAAAGACATACACCAGATGGGTCTTAAATATGGTATCGACATGTCTGTGCCGGCAAAAACAGCTCAGGAAGCGATTCAATTTACTTACTTTGGTTACTTAGCTGCGGTTAAATCGCAAAATGGTGCCGCGATGTCATTGGGTCGTACTTCAACCTTCCTTGATGTATATGTTGAACGAGATCTTGCAAACGGCACATTAACTGAAACTGAAGCTCAGGAGCTGGTTGATCACTTCATCATGAAGCTACGCATGGTTAGATTCCTACGTACTCCTGATTACGATTCACTATTCTCTGGCGACCCTATCTGGGCAACGGAAGCAATGGCTGGTATGGGTGTAGATGGCCGTACACTGGTAACTAAAACCACTTTCCGTTACTTGCATACCTTATACAACATGGGACCAGCTCCAGAGCCAAACATGACTATTCTTTGGTCTGAGCAATTACCAGAGGCGTTTAAGCGCTATGCTGCAAAAGTGTCGATTGATACTTCATCCGTTCAGTATGAAAACGATGATTTGATGCGTGCAGACTTTAACAACGACGATTACGCGATTGCTTGCTGTGTTAGCCCACAGATTGTAGGTAAACATATGCAGTTCTTTGGTGCGCGAGCAAACCTGGCAAAAGCTTTGCTTTACACCATCAACGGCGGTATCGATGAAAAATCTAAAGTACAGGTAGGCCCTAAGCGTGAGATTATTTCAGATACAGTTCTGAATTTTGATCGCCTTATGCCTCAATTTGATGAAGTTCTAGAGTGGCTGGCTACTCAATATGTCACGGCACTAAACATCATTCACTACTCGCACGACAGATACAGCTATGAAGCATCTCTAATGGCTCTGATGGACAAAGATGTTTATCGCACAATGGCTTGTGGTATTGCTGGTCTTTCTGTGGTTGCGGACTCTTTAGCCGCAATCAAATACGCAAAAGTAACGCCAATCCGCGACGAAAATGGTCTGGCGATCGATTTTGATATCGACGGCGAGTACCCTCAGTTCGGTAACAATGATCCACGCGTGGATGATATTGCTTGTGAACTAGTAGAACGCTTTATGAAGAAAATTCAAAAGAAGCATACTTACCGCGAAGCAACGCCAACTCAATCAATTCTGACCATCACATCCAATGTGGTTTATGGTAAGAAAACAGGTAACACACCTGACGGTCGGGAAGCAGGTATGCCATTTGGCCCAGGTGCAAACCCTATGCACGGACGTGACCAGAATGGCGCTGTCGCATCTTTAACATCGGTATCAAAACTGCCGTTTTCTTCCGCGAAAGACGGTATTTCATACACTTTCTCAATCGTACCTGGTGCTCTGGGTAAAGACGATGATAGTCAGAAACAAAACCTGGCTGCATTAATGGATGGTTACTTCCACCACGAAGAAAGCCAAAACGGTATTGATATTGAAGGTGGTCAACATCTTAACGTTAACGTTCTTAACAGAGAAATGCTGTTAGATGCAGTGGATCACCCAGAGAAATACCCTCAATTAACTATCCGGGTTTCTGGGTATGCTGTGCGCTTTAACTCTCTAACAAAAGAGCAGCAACAGGATGTGATTACCCGTACATTTACTGAAAAAATGTAACGAGATAAAGCCTCTTATAACAAAAAGCCAGATGACCTCGACGGACATCTGGCTTTTTTAAACTTGTAGTGCCGGCAAACGCCATCAAAAACGAATCATAAACTCGTCTTGAGCAGAGCGTGAAATTTCTGCCTCACTCTCCTGACTGATATTATCAAGCTGATTCTGATCCAGCTCATAGGGCATCATCAATTTAAGCTCTTTGATCCCTTCTAGCTTAGCGATCTCCGCAAGCCTTATGATGTTGGATTCATCACTGCTTTGTGCCGATAAGGAGCTGTTCGCTTTATCGATAAACCTCTCTTGAGGATTCATCTCTTTCTCTAAGGTATTCCGCCACGCCAATCCAAACACAGGGGCGATAGAGGAGAATGCCTCGACGAAGGTCCATTTTTTCTTACTGTCAGCACCTAAAAATGTTGTGTAGTCAAAAATAACTACTTCACTATTTTGTTTATCCACCATATGCTCCCCAACACAGTAGATTATGAAAGTCTACTATCTGATAGAGCTAACTTTATATCAATAGGTTATGTAACAATCGAATTTAGACCATTTTGTTCTATAACTAAAGGTATAAAAACACCATATTGTTAACATATGTATTGCAATACATAAATATGTTGCCAAAAACGCGTAATAATTCACGAGTCGAAATTTATCGGATATCAACAATACGGCTCGCCTTTTTATACTGGATTCGCCAACCTTTCCATACTGGTAACTCAATTCGTTTTGGATCTGCTTTTCTTAGCCCACTCTTATAAATTACATAAATCAATTTACGAGATGGCATATACTCTACACCGAGCCGCAAATCACCAATGTTCAGATGATATGGGTAGGTTTCGGCAAAGTTCTTGTATTCCCAGTAAGGAATACCATCAAACTCAAAATCTTCCTCTGAGAAAATATCCAGCTCTTCCACGGAGGTAACGCCCAGATCCTTAAGCTGCTTAGTAAACCACGACTCGAACGTCAGGTTCTCGTGGTCACTACATCGCTCATCTAGCTTAAGGTCGACATAAAGCTTCCAATGCTCTATCTCCTGAATTCTCTTCTCTGCCAGTCCTGGTAGTAAAGCTCCTGAGGTTACAGCTTCCACCAGCGGTTTCACCAGCAACTCTCCTTCTGGCTCGATCTCTTTGGTTGCTATACATCTTCCCGCATAAACGAGATTTAAAATAGAAGATATACCGCTTTCTGTCATGACCGTTTCACCCTGCTGCCAATCACCCAACTCTAGTTCTTTAAGAGTTTTCAGGGTGACAGGCATAGTTACGGATGCCAGATTAAGCGTTTGTTTGACCCCGCGCCCAGGAACGCTGTGCTGATCCAAAACAATTGCTGCTTCGTCCTTGTCACTGAATCGGCTGTTTCTCCCAGGCAATACTTCTGCCAATCCATTACCCATTGCGTCGCGTCTTTTTTCTCTTCGCACGTAAACCAACTCGGGATGAGATTCGATTATCGCTTTCACAAAGGCATCACGATCAAAACGAGAGGCAACTTCCAGCTTTGGCAGACCTAATGCTTCACGCATTTGCTGAGATAAACCCTTTGCTTCTTTTAGTGCATCGAAATCCACTTCTAATGCTTCACACTTTTCGTCTCGAATCAGCTTTAAGTATGTTATCGCATCGCAGGATAGAGGCTCCCATTGAGCTACCATTTCCAGTTTCTGTTCACTATTAGGTAGCTTGAAAATAGAGGCGGGAACAGACAAAGCTGCCGACAGGTCAACCATCGCCTCTTTTAAGGTTTTAGTTGGCATTCGGGTTAACAAGTCTGCGTAAATGGCATCTATCGGTAGCGGATATAAAAGGCGACCATGGTCTGTTGCCTTTCCTTTTTCATCAATGGCTTCCATAGAATGAAGCATTGATTTTGCATTTGTCAGAGACTTCTCTGGCAAGCTATCCAGAAAGTCCAGATCTTCTAAACGGTTATCACAACATGCAGACGCCAGCATCGCTTCTGTCAGCTCTTCTCTCATAAGCTCTGGCGGTGTTACCAGTTCAAGTGGAGCAAACTCACCATAGAGTCGAACACAGGTTCCGTCGGTCACACGCCCTGCCCGACCAGCTCTCTGTTTAGCACTGGCTTTTGATATGGACTTTAAGCTTAATACCGTACGTCCATTTCGCTGAAGTGTTCTCCTTTCAAGGCCACTATCTATCACCACGGTAATATTCGGAATGGTAAGGGAAGTTTCTGCCACGTTAGTCGCGAGTACCACTTTCTGTCGCTCAAGCTGGTGCAGTGCCCGATATCTTTCGTTATCGGAAACCGATGCGTGTAATGGAACAATCTCAATATCACTGAAACTACGCAGTTTTTGGGCACACTGTGTTATCTCTTTGCGACCCGGAAGAAAAACCAGAATATCCCCAGATGTTTCTTTAAGTGCCTGTTCAACCGCATCGAAAACACCTTGTTCTATATTTCTGGAATCCGGTAAATAGTGCGAATCTCTCGCTCTATATCGGACAGATACGTGATAATTACGTCCCTCGGATATCAGTCGTTTTCCGTTGATATAGTTGCAAAGCTTCTCACCTTCCATCGTAGCCGAAGTGACAATCAACCGATGCTGGTTTGCTTTTAATAGCAAGGCCAAAAGCAAGTCGGTATCCCATCTGCGTTCGTGGAACTCATCAATCATCACATAATCAAACTGGCTCAATGCACCTTCAGAAAGCCACCTCAATGCAACGCCCGGGGTAACAAAAACCACCTCAGTAATCTGATCAAACCTGGACTCTAGCTTTATGGCATACCCTATCTTCTTTCCCAGAGGCGAACCATCTTGCTCTGCCAGATATTCTGCTAACGATGTACAAGCGATTCTTCTTGGCTCTATCACAAGGACCCGGCCGTATTTCGCAGCCCAAAGAGGCAAGCAGGTTGACTTGCCGGAGCCGGTTTCTGCCTCTACAACCAAATGGTCTGACTGGACTCGCTTTTCAAATTCAGGAAAGATTGCGTTGATTGGTAAAGAATTCATTTAGTTTGCTAATGCTGCTTTATCTGAGAGAAGCGAGTATACCCTAAGGTCATAAAAACCAGTAATTTCAGGTGATAAAAGTAAAAATAGGCGATATTATCCCTCTACGTTTAATCAAGGGACTGTTCTTATGCTCGATGTACTCGCACCCGTGGGTAAGCATATTTATCCTTATATCCCGGAGCTTTCAACTGCGATGATCGCCTGCTTTCTAGTAATGGCTGGTAATGACATCAATCGAATGCTGAGAAAAATGCTGTCAGGCCATAACTTCTTTTTTAGAACCGGTGCATTTGTACTTCTGAATGCCTTTGGTTATGGCATGCTTATCGTCTATGCAACTCCATACCTCGCAAAAACACTGAGGAGTCTGGAGCCAGGGCTCATGTTTACCCTAATATTCAGCTGCTTCATCCTTATTGGGATGTGGGCCCAGAAGAACAGACAGGTGTAATCATTGTGAGAAAGATATTCGGTCGAAAACCCACTTTTGCACAGCGTTTTTTTAAGTTCGTTGGTTTCTTGTTACTAACAGCAGTAATCGCTATTGGCACCGCAGACTTTGTTGTGGGCTGGACCACCTCCGACAATATTTATACCGAGATAGAAGAGCTACCTGACTATGACGTTGCGCTGGTTCTGGGGACAAGCAAGTACCTTGGTAAAATTCTAAACGATTACTATACCAATAGAATAAACGCTGCGATTAAGCTGTATAAAGAAGGAAAAGTGAAAGCGTTCCTGATGAGTGGCGACAATGCACATCGCTCGTATAACGAACCATGGACGATGAAACGGGACTTACTCAAGGCTGGAGTACCAGAAGAAGCGATACATCTGGACTATGCTGGTTTCAGAACGTTGGATTCAATTGTACGTTCAAAAGAAATATTTGATGCAGACGAATTTATTATCGTTACCCAAAAATTCCATTGCGAACGGGCTCTGTTTATCGCTAAACACTATGATATTCATGCCGTATGCCTTGCCGTTCCTGGCCCCGCTCAACAGTCAGGAATTAAAGTACGGTTCAGAGAGGTATTTGCCCGCGTTAAGGCGCTGCTTGACCTCTATATACTGGAAACTAAACCGAAGTTCTTAGGTCCCAAAGAACCTATAACGCAGCAGCCAAGTTAACCTAATCGTTACTTTTTAAACATTTATTTAGCATTTTATTTATCTAAATCAATTTTTGCCCCGAATCCTGCTTGCCAAAGGATTCGGAGCTGAATTTGCATCTCCCCAGCTCCTATAATCAATGTAAGTTTTTAATCTTTATAGGAGTTAATCATGATGGCGTTAAGCTTCCCTTCTCCTAAGGATTTTCTAAGTCGTAATACATTGATAATCTTAGGCGATGCTATACTTTTTGTTTTCCTTCTCCACACATTACCGTTCGAACCTAGTGTTGTTCACGGACTGAGTATACTTATCTTTATCGCGATACTGTGGCTCACAGAAGCCTTGCATGTCAGTATTACCGCCCTGCTTGTGCCAATGTTGGCGATCGTCTTCAATATCTTTGACACTTCAAAAGCGCTCAGCTATTTTTCCAGCTCTATCATTTTTATATTTCTCGGTGGCTTTTCCCTCGCAGCAGCTTTGCATAAACAAGAGATTGATAAAGCCATTGCCGATCAGGTGTTAATCGCAGCAAAAGGAAAAATGTCTGTTGCTGTGCTTATGCTGTTTTCTGTGAGCGCAGGTTTGTCGATGTGGATATCCAATACTGCAACCATCGCAATGATGCTTCCTTTAGTGTTAGGCGTGATGGCAAACGTGGATGAGAAAACACATAAAAGCACTTACATCTTTGTTTTGCTGGGCATTGCATATTGCGCGTCTATCGGGGGCATCGCGACCCTGGTTGGCAGCCCGCCAAACGCCATCGCTGCAGCTGAAATGGGGCTAAACTTCACTGATTGGGTAGCGTTAGGGTTACCCGTGTCGCTAACATTGCTTCCAATAGCTGTCACCGTGATTTACCTGATGACCAAACCAAATCTCAACCACACATTTGAGATTAACCATACAACCCTAACATGGACGACAAACCGCAAGATAACACTGGCAATATTTGCCTTAACCGTTACTTTCTGGATATTCAGTAAACCAATTAATGCAATGCTTGGTGGATACGCCAAGTTCGATACCCTGGTTGCTATCGGGGCAATATTGCTTCTTGGCGCATCAAGAGTTGTAGAATGGAAGGACATTGAAAGAACCGTCGACTGGGGTGTATTACTGTTGTTTGGCGGTGGTATCTGCTTAAGCAACGTTCTAAAAGCAACCGGGACCAGCGTGTTCCTGGCTGAGCAACTGAGTGCCTTTTTAAGTCAGATGGGACTGTTTATCACCCTGCTTTGTGTAATTGGCTTTGTGGTGTTCTTAACAGAATTTGCTAGCAACACTGCCAGTGCCGCACTACTTATCCCGATTTTTGCCAGTATTGCAGAGATGTTGGGTGTTTCTCCTATTATCCTTTCCGTCATCATTGCAGTTTCCGCTTCTTGTGCCTTTATGCTTCCTGTGGCTACCCCACCTAATGCTTTGGTATTTGGTTCAGGGCATATAGAGCAAAAAGATATGATGAGAGTTGGTGTGGTACTAAACTTCGTTTGTATCTTCGTACTTGCAATTATTGCTCATTTTTTCTGGTAAGTTGAAAAAGTTTCAACCTAATATTTGAGCCCAATTTAAGTCGTTGTTTCATCTTGATTTGGGCTCTGCTTAACACTTCACAAAACCACTTCTGGATAACCTCTTACTTCCAAAAGATCAAGACTTGAAGATCTTTTTCATCAGTGCTTTGATCATTAGATTAAACGGCAGAAAAACTCAACAAAAACCATGCCAAAGACAAGGAAATTTCCAACCATGGCAGACACTTACAACGAAACCAACCTCAACAACACCACCGCGAGTGATATTGCTTATCAAGCAACATCAATGGAAATCTGGGACAGCAAATACCGCCTCAAAACCAAGCATGGAGAGCCGGTCGATCAAGGACTGGATGACACTTTTAAGCGCGTAGCAAAAGCCCTTTCAGACCTGGAAAAAAAGATAAGAAAAAGTGGTATGAAGAATTTTTGTGGGCTCTGAGAAACGGAGCCATCCCAGCAGGACGAATCACATCTAACGCAGGTGCATTCGAGCACAAGCCCGCCACTTCAACAATTAACTGCACAGTCTCCGGCACTATCCATGATTCTATGGACGATATCTTAAATAAAGTGCACGAAGCAGGTTTAACGCTTAAAGCTGGGTGCGGGATCGGCTATGACTTTTCCACTCTTCGCCCACGCGGTGCGTTTGTTTCCGGTGCAGGCGCGTACACATCTGGCCCACTTTCGTTTATGGATATTTATGACAAGATGTGTTTTACCGTTTCCTCCGCTGGTGGCAGACGTGGAGCGCAAATGGGCACCATGGATATCCGCCACCCGGATGTGATGGAGTTTATTAAGGTTAAACGTGAAAACGGTCGCTTGCGTCAATTCAATCTGTCGTTGCTGATAACAGAAGACTTTATTACAGCCGTTAAAAACGACAGTGACTGGCAACTTGTTTTTCCGATTACGGCTAAAGAAGCGAAGCAAGACGGAGTAGATTTACACAACGACGAATCTATCGCATGGGTAGACTGGCCAATAAAACAAGATCTGGTTGAAGATGATCAGGGTCGTGTCGCTTGCCGTGTATACCGAACAATACAGGCTCGTAAGCTATGGAATGTCATCATGGCTTCTACTTATGATTACGCTGAACCTGGTTTTATTCTTATCGACAAAGTAAACCAGATGAACAACAACTGGTTCTGCGAGGAAATCCGTGCCACTAACCCGTGTGGTGAGCAGCCGCTTCCGCCATACGGCGCTTGTTTGCTGGGCTCTGTCAATCTGACTAAATTTGTACGTAATCCGTTTACTGAAAATGCTTTCTTCGACTGGGACAGCTACAACAAGGTTGTATCCATCTTCACACGAATGCTGGATAACGTCGTGGAAATTAACCAGCTTCCACTTGAAAAGCAGAGACACGAAATCGAGCATAAGCGTCGTCATGGTATGGGGTTCTTAGGACTAGGTTCTACTTTAACAATGCTTCAACGTCGTTATGGTAGTGACGAGTCTATCTCTTTCACAGACAAAGTGTCTCGTGAAATGGCTATTACTGGCTGGAAAACAGGACTGGAACTGGCGAAAGAAAAAGGTGCCGCTCCTGTAATGAACGAAGAGTTCGAAATCACAGCTAAGATGCTCAGACAGCGCCCAGAAATGGCCAAAGACGGTTTCAAATTAGGTGATATAGTTTCAGGGAAAGTTCTTCACGCCAAGTACAGCCGTTACATGCAACAGATAGCGGAACATGAGCCAGAGCTGGTAAAAGAACTATCTGAAGTAGGTTCTCGATTCTCGCACCATACTTCAATCGCACCAACGGGTACCATCTCTCTTTCTCTTGCCAACAATGCAAGTAATGGTATCGAGCCAAGTTTCGCTCACCACTACACTCGCAATGTGATTGTTGAAGGTAAAAAGTCGAAGCAAAGTGTTGATGTATATAGTTTTGAACTTCTGGCCTATCGCCAGTTGATCAACGAAAAAGCGATGCCCTACTCTGAAGAAGAGGAAGCGAAGCTGCCAGAATATTTCATTACGACGGATGATATCACTCCATCACAACATGTCGCTGTTCAAGCGGCGGCACAGCGCTGGATTGACTCGTCCATTTCGAAAACAGCAAATGTTCCAACGGACTTCCCGTTCGACAGCTTCAAAGACATCTATATGGAAGCTTACGATAAAGGGCTAAAAGGGTGTACAACCTTCCGCTTCAACCCAGAAGTATTCCAGGGAGTATTGATTAAAGAAAAAGATCTTGAGAACACAACCTACGTTTTTGAGTTAGAAGACGGCAAAACTTTTGAAGCCAAAGGTAATGAAGAGATTGAATATGACGGTGAGACACATACCGCCGCAAACCTGTATGACGCCTTAAAAGAAGGCTACTACGGAAAATACTAGCGTGCATTCACCTGAATTTGAGAGGGCCATATGGCTAAAAAAATAGAAAACAAAATTGTTGGTTTTAAGATTAAAGAAGCAAACGAAGAAGCTTCTCAGGTTGAAAAAGACGATCAGCCTGAAATCCAGCAAATGCATGAGACCATTGTAAGACCAGAGAAGCTGATGGGCTCAACGTATAAACTAAAAACACCAGAGCACGTATCAGAGCACTCGTTGTTTATCACCATCAACGATGTGATACTAAATGAAGGCACCGAGCATGAGGTTCGACGCCCGTTTGAAGTATTTATCAACTCCAAGAGCCTGGAACACTACCAGTGGATTGTTGCCCTGACACGCATTATGTCCGCTGTATTTCGTAAAGGTGGTGATTGTACTTTCCTGGTTGAGGAGCTACGTTCGGTTTTTGACCCTCGCGGTGGCTACTGGAACAACGGTAAATATGTCCCTTCTCTGATAGCTGAAATCGGCAACGTTATCGAACTTCACCTAAAAGAAATCGGTCTGCTTGAGAACCCGGAAATGGATGAGCACCAAAAAGCTTTTCTGGATCAAAAGAAAGCTGAGTTGGTGGAAATAAAACCAGAGCAGGAAGAGGAAGAAGCAAAGAGCAACTTCCCGCCGAATGCAACGCTCTGCTACAAGTGTCACAACAAAGCGGTTGTGATTAAAGATAATTGCCAGACCTGCCTGAACTGTGGTGATTCTAAGTGCGGCTGATATGTTTAGCTCGTACTAACTTTTGTCGAACTTTCTACCGACACAAATGTGAACGGCACCGTTCTATGGCGGTGCCACATAACCGCTCATGCGCTTCTTCCCAGAATCGTTACAGTCGGTATTTTTTAGATTGAAAGTGAGTTTAGATAGAAAACTATCATAGAATTGATTTGTGCAACAAGCTGTTGGACAAACTCTAATAGCCAATTGTGCAAGGGAGTCCTGCACAATCGCGAAACAAGTTGAAATCTAAGCTGTAAGCTTGGTTGAATCGGTTAATATCGTTACATTACTCTCACTAGCTATATTGTTTTTAAGAATATCTTTATATGGTTCAAAGTATTCCCTTGGGAGAATAGGCCATTTATTGTAAGTAAATAAATTCAACCTGTAATGTTCTACGTCTTTTTTAAATAAATTACTAGCTTGTGGTGCGTTCTCTAATAATAAATTAGCACACATTAAATGGTTATTACCATTCCTATGAGATACAACCATATTTAGTGAATCCTTATCTATTTTTTCTCCTAAACATTTCTTTGCAAATTCTCTATTGATTATTAATACATCTCTATCAGAAATATTATTCACTTTCTCCAACCACCAATCACAACGCTCAACCACTTCCTTATAGCTTTTAAACTTTAAATGGCAAAATGATAAACATACAGCATAGCGCGATTTTTTTAATCCATATTCTTTGGCTTTTTCCAGGCTACTAATGGCATCTTCATATTCACCTTTATGTGTATGAATATTATGCAATTCGAGGAAATACTCTACTCTTGATAAGATATCCTTACTCGAATTAAGATAGAGTAACGCTTCATCAACATCATTATAAACATCAAGCAGCAGATCTATTACCTTAGAAATATACATACTACCACTTGAATTTTTCACAATGACATCGATACATCTTCTTGCGGCTGGCAAGTCAAAAGTGACAATTATATAGTAATAAGCCATAAGCATATTAACTGAATCTAGCTTTAAATTCTCCCGTATTATTTTTGTATTTATCACTCTATCTAGCTCATGCTTATAACTATCGTCATCACTATACTTCTCAGCAGAGAAGTAAGGAGTACATAAAGTGTCTACTACATCCTCTTTTTTATATGAATTAGAAATAGCATATACTCTATTACATTCTTCATGAAATGCTTTTAATTTTTTTAAATCTTGCTGAAGGACAAAATCATTCCCTCTAATATTTAAACTTTTAATATGATTTGGATTTATTGAATTAGTACTGTCTAATAATTCAAGTATTTCTTTATCTTTATCTTTTTTGTTTAACTTGCACTCAATACTAGAGTGTTTTTCTTCAATTATCGAAATTTTTATTTGATAAGCATCATTCGATAAAGAAGGGTTTAGTTTGATACTTTTATCGCAAAATTCAAGCATGTTACAAAATGGAACATTCTCTGAAACAGTATCTTCCTGTGTTAAAGTAAGAGCATTAGACGCAAGTGCATTATAGTAATGATATGAATACTCGAATTTTTCTTTGTTTGCTAATAATAGATCGTATCTATCCTTAACTTCTCTTTCTAATGAAATCCTTCTAAACAAGAAATTTACATTATATGGGTCAGATTTAATTAGATCGTCAGCGGAAGAAACAGCTAAGGACACATTATCCTCCAAGACATATACTTGTATAAGTCTTGTTATATATCTATTCTGCAATTCTTTGTCATTATCTTCAGACATGAATTTTTTGATTATAGATTCAGCATCCGTATAATTCTCATGCTTTATATAACTATCAATCAGTAGTAACTTCTTCAAGTCATCATCTGATAATTCACTATCAAACTTATCCTCGCTATCTCTACTAATTTCAGCTAGAAGCCCACCAATATCCTTGTTATTTTGACGCTTTGTTATTGTTTCTAAATCTTGATTAATAAATCCAGATGAATTTTTTAGGTTAAAATTATCATCAGTAAATGACCTGATTATTTTTTCTTTCTTAGAGTCACCAAAACTGTCGTCCAGAGATAGAGAACCTTTTGTTGAATTATGTATACTAGCCATCAATTCGTCAAAACCATCAACCTCAACAAAGTAAACCCTATCCTTCCACAATAACTTCTTAAGCTCCTGACTTATATTGTCGCCTTTTCTAATGCACCAATATATTCCATTCTTAAAATATTCTTCATTTTTTAATAGATGGGAAAGTACGTCCATGATTGAACGATCTCCTCCCGAGTATCCAACCACAATTAACCCATACTCTTTAGAAAACTCGATTAGTTTTTTCTTTATATTAGATTCAAGTGTCTCTGTTTCTCTAAGAGTGCTTTTAATATCATCGTAGAGGTAATCACCATGCAGTTTAATAACTTTAGGCCTTGAACTATTTATTGACAGACTACTAACGGAAGAATCATGAGCACATAAAAGTGGTCTAATATGAGAAAACTGATAGAATGACTCGTTTATTAAATCATCAAAGTTAGTTGTATATATTGTATCAAAATACACATTCTCGCCGTTAGCTAAGGATACTAAATAGGCATATCCGATTGATGGAAAAGCCGCATCAACCTGTTGTTCTACAAATCGTCTCCTTTGTGAAGGCAAATCAAACTTCTTCTCAAACAAGGAGGAATACTCTTTAGCAGGATCATACCAACTTTGTTTTGAAAAATAGTCAGTAGCAATTTCGTTTGAATACATTTCACTTGGATTGTATCGTTGAAATATATCTTTGCGCCACTCCCCTACAAGGTCTTGTCCTGACTTTATTCCAGAAGTAACTGAAGCCCCCGCGCCTAATAGCAAACTGTAGTTTGTTGCGGTTCTACTCGCTTTGGTGGTTATGTATGTGATCAGTTCATCTATGCTTCTTTTTTTATGTGGAATCTCTTCACATAACTTTGCAAGTTCCATCTTAAACCTTCATTGTATCGACATGTCTGCCTATACACTACTCCTAATACGCACAGCGTTTTATGATCAGCATCGAAATTTAATGACGAACGTTTTATCAACAATTAAGTCAATTAGAGTATGAATTTTACTGAACTTATTTTCTTTGCTTTTAGTGACTTATGTAAATTCCTTCAGCTACTGTATGCATTACCACGCAGAGCGTGGGAACGAGGCTGTACAGTAGTTGAATGGTGCTTTAAGTGCCTAGAGCAAAATTATATTTTTAACAAGTGATGGAAACTATTGTCCATTTCCACGCAAATGGGCCTCCGTTAACAACATTGAGTTGGTACGGTGATAGCTAATACAACAATTAGACGCAAGAACGGAGAGCTGTCCAGGGTGCCGAGTGTACGGTTAAAGCTCGCTTCTTTTTTCAGGACAACTCTAGCAAGATTTCAGCCTTAATATAATCCGCCATAGTTAACGCAGAGTTAGTTGTCAGGTTATTCTCACACCTTCTTTCGAACTCATCTGCATCAATGATTTCTGAGGACAAAAGGCACTTTAACTCACTTAAATAGTTGGCTTCCAATACAGCCAGAGCCAAAGGTGTGCATTCATATCTGCTAGACGCCTGATAAGCGATGGCTTTAAGCACCGTATCTGGCAGTTGCCAATACTTTGCAATCATATAGGTAAGGCGGATTTCGTAGCTATTAATCAGCTTTTTAAATGCCATTGAGTTTGGTGGAACATTAGGGTCGACATGGTGAAACGCCTCTACCATTACCTGAAAAATAATCATTTTGCCCAGATTACGAATCAGCCCAACAAAATAGGCCGTAGCCTGATCAGCTGCTGCATGTGAGGACTTAATTAGCGCCTTGGCGTAAAGGCCGGTATCTATGCTGTGCTGCCAGATCTTATCCCCAAACTGACGCCAATATATATTGTTCTTAGGAGTAAACTTTTTAACATAGGCGTCAATCACACCCTCAATTAAGCCCTGAGCGCCCATGTTCATAAAGGCAGTTTTGAGATCTGTCACCTGCCTTTCACTACGACGATAACGAGCACTATTCGCCAACTTGATCACTTCTGCAGCCATACTTGGCTCACGTTCAATAACCTCGAGCAAAGCATCAACATTAAAGTCATCTCCCTGCAATTCAGCAACAAGCGTGGTAACAGAATCCGGCATCACTGGTAGCTCTTGTAACAAAGCTTTCGGCGTCAGCAATAGCTGTTCTACCCTCTCAGAAACAAAATCACTAAACGGGTCTGTATGTGTTTTTAGCTCTGAATCACCAAACAAATAATTAAGGAAATCGGCATCATGAGGTGCAATAGGCAGGTCATCTCTTGCAGATGAATTCATATTCGCGGCAGGAACTGCCTTTTGGGTTCGAGCTGACGAGACTTTATATTGTTGCGCTCCCGGAAAGAACTTCCCAATTATTCTTTTAAACATCACCACCACTCGTTAGCGAACGTCCATATTATTGTTCCATACTACCCTCTTCTAGAATTCAATCTATCACTAATAGAGAAAAACAGGATCTTTGTACCTAAAGACCCTGCATCCATTTGTTTTGCGTAACTACACTTCCAGAACTTCACCATCTGCCGGAATCATCACTTTAGATTCCACACCCTGCGCTATCACAGAGTCACGCAGAATTTTGCGATCGATAGGGCAGTGGTTCAGCGCTTCCATATGGTTCGCAACAACTTTACCTGGAGCCATGTTAATGAACTCCATCACCTCATCTTTTGGCATCAGAAGCGCCTGCCCAACATCAAGGCGGGCCTGACCGGCGGCAACAACAGCTACATCCGGTTTTAGCTCTGTAAGTGCACGCTTAACATCGTCGGTTAAAACCGTATCACCACTAACGTAGATAGATGGCTCACCCGGCAGTTCCAGATAAAAACCACAACCGTTAGCAGACACTTTACTTACCCACCCGTGACCATGTAACGCAGGAACAGCTGTCAGCTTGCCACCAGCAAAGTCTACGGTTTCCCAGTCACCAACGCCCTGCTCTACATTCATGCCATACTTTTCAAGGTATGCCTTGTCTTTTGCTGGAGTGGCGATCGGAATATTCTTTTCAACCAAAAACGCCTCTCCTTTCTGATCCAGGTGATCAATATGTTGTAGGGGTTTGAAGTTAAACGTCTGACTATGTGTAATCAAAGCATGTGTTACTTTGCTTAGAATTTCATCAGCATTGGCAGGCAAATCAACCGTTGGGTTCTTCACCGCTTTGTAGCGGAATACCGAAAACGGAGGAAGAGTCCCTTTATCCGCTAACATTGGGTCAATAAGAATAAACTTGTCGTTAGATTCGATAACAAAAGTCGCGCTGCGTAGATGATGGATTTTCATATTCCGGCTCACTCAATTCTGTGCTTAATAACTGAAACTGATTATGCACCAGTAGTAGATGGTGTAGAATTGTCCCTAAGGACAACCATCGCTCAAATCGGGTCAACATAATGAACCATGTCGAAACCAAAAAAGTGGCTGTGATTGCTTTTGAAGGCATAAGTGCTTTTCACCTTTCCGTTCCATGCCTGGTATTTCAGGATGTATTTATTGATCGGGAACCGGTATTTGAGCTCAATGTTTGTGGTTTAACTGATACCAGAATAAAAACAGGTTCCGGGTTCAAAATAGAAGTAGAAAACGAACTATCCTCGCTTGAGGAAGCAGACATTATCATTGTGCCCAGTTGGCCAAGTGATTTACCTGAAATACCAGAGGCTTTGACGAAAAAACTTATTCAAGCACATTCGAATGGCGCCTTGTTGGTAGGTTTGTGTCTTGGATCATTTGTCATAGCCGAAACGGGATTGCTGGATGGCAAAACCGCCACCACTCATTGGGCGTTCTCTGACGCTTATACAAGGAAATATCCAGAAGTTGTTTTAGACAACCAGCCGTTATTTATCGCTCATGATCAAATCATTACATCAGCAGGCACTGCTGCTGCGCTGGACTGTTGTTTGTATATCATTCGCCTTTTTTGCGGTAGTGAAGTAGCGAGTCAGCTCGCGCGTATCATGGTTACAGCGCCGTTTCGCTCTGGTGGCCAACAACAGTACATCCCAACCCCTATCCCGCCTCGCCCTGAACAGGACACTGGGATTAGCAAGGTGATAGAAAGCATAGAGCTTCAACTGGATAAACCCCACGATATCGACTCAGTAGCAGAGCAGTGTGCCATGAGTCGGCGAACTTTCACCAGACATTTTAAAGCCGCTTATGGTTGTACATTTGGTGACTGGTTGATGAATCAAAGGCTGAAGCTCAGCCAGCAGCTATTAGAAACGAGCGACTATCCCATATCCTATGTCGCACAGCTCGCGGGTTTCGGTTCGGAAAGTGTGTACAGAAAACACTTTAAACTGGCATTTAACGTTACTCCTTCTCAATGGAGAAGGCATTTTGGTAGTAGTAGCTAAGATGTGCTGATTCTATGTCTTAATGCTCGCTATAGACTCCCGCAAAACCAATGAACCAAAGGTCGGAATCAAATCGGCCTTTCCATGTTCACCAATGATCTTGAGAATCGCTTTCTGAGTCATATTTTCCAGAGGCACCCGAACAGTCGTTAGACCAGGAGATAAATACTCTCCCATTTTACTGTTATCAAAGCCTGCAATAGAAATGTCGTCAGGAAGTTTCAAACCTGCGTTATGGAATGCCTTTATGGCTCCAACAGCCATATCATCATTGCATGCAATAACAGCAGTCGGCCTCGGTGTTACTTCCATAAGTTTCTCTGCTGCTTTATACCCCTCTTCAGGTCTCCAGTTCCCCTGTCGCTCATAGTCGCTATTTATCTGGATATTGTACTTGTACAGAATATCCCTGTAAGCCTGGTAACGCTGCTTATCGGTCGTAGAGTTCACATTGCCACGAATAATGGCAATGTCCCGGTGCCCTTGCTGAACAATATGCTCCATCATCAGGCAGGCGCTTGGGTAGTGGTCGGTAGTTACGGAATGGCTAGAGTAATCAGATACACTCTTATTCAACACAATAATCGGCGTATCTGTACCGCTGATAATCTCACCAAGATCCTGTTCATTAAGAAACTTGGGATAAACGATAATGCCCGCACATTTCATATCCAGCAGCAGATTAATCGCATGTCTCTCTTCGGCTTTACTGTGCTTACCATCAATCACCACCAACTGATGATTGTTCTCTTCACAGTAGGAAGCAGAATGGCTCATTAGAGTAGAAAAATAAGGCCCGTCAAACAGAACATTGCTCATCACAAAGCCAATAAAATTGGTTTTTCGGTTGGCTAGGTTCTGCGCAAGAATGTTCGGCCTATAACCGGTCTCCTGAATAGCGTCAAATACCCGCTTTACCAGATCTGGCCTGACGATATCCTTTTTATTCAGTACGCGAGACACGGTCGCTTTTGAGACTCCGGCTTTGTTCGCAACATCAAGCATGGTTACTTTCATGAACGATCCGTAACTCCCGATCTAATAAAAATCTACAACGTTTCACCGTTAGAGGCTATCACACCTTTATACCAGTCAAAGGACTTTTTACGGGAACGCTCAAGACTGCCAGAACCATCGTTATGCTTATCAACATAGATAAACCCATACCGCTTTTTCATCTCTCCGGTAGTAAACGAAACCAGATCGATACAGCCCCATGGGGTATATCCCATCAAATCAACACCATCGATAGAGATTGTGTTCTTCATCTCTTTGATATGCGCACTCAGGTAGTCGATACGATAGTCATCATTAATACTGCCATCGGATTCAACCTTATCCACCGCCCCGAAGCCGTTCTCTACTATAAACAGTGGCACTTCGTATCTTTCATACAGGGATGAAAGAGCGTAGCGCAGACCAGCAGGATCGATAGGCCAGCCCCAGTCACTCGATTTGATATAAGGGTTTTCTACTGTTTTTTCATGTCCGCCATCCATCGCTTCTTCAATAGAACGGTGGGAGGTTGAATCAAGCGTGTTAGACATATAGTAACTGAATGCCAGATAGTCGGCTTTGCCTTGCTTCAGGATTTGCTCATCACTAGGTTCCATCGCAATGTTGTAGCCTTTTAGCGCCCAGTCCTTTTTCGCATAAGCAGGATAATGACCTCGTACCATAACATCAGAGAAGAGGTAACGTTCTCGCATCGCTTCCTGAACTAACAGAATATCTTCTGGCTTCGACGAGATTGGATAATATGGCACAAAAGAGATCATCGCCCCTATCTTCATCTCCGGGTTAATTTCATGCCCTTTTTTCACCGCCAACGCACTCGCTACAAACTGATGGTGCACAGCCTGATACATCGCCTCTTCTGGGTTGCTCATCTGAGGGTATTTAACACCAGAGCATAGCCAGCCAAAGATATCTGCTGAAACATTCACCTGATTATTGATTTCGTTAAACGTCATCCAGTATTTAACTTTGTTTTTGTAGCGTTCCATTACCACCTCTGAGTAACGCACAAAACAGTCAATGACCTTTCGGTTCATCCAGCCGCCATACTCTGTCGCAAGGTGGTATGGCATTTCGAAATGGCTTAGCGTCACAACTGGTTCAATACCGTACTTAAGTAACTCGTCAAACAGTTCATCGTAGAATGCCAGGCCTTCTTCGCATGGTTCCAGCTCATCACCTTTAGGGAAAATACGTGTCCAGGCAATACTGGTTCGGAAGCATTTAAAACCCATTTCAGCAAACAGCTTAATGTCTTCTTTGTAACGGTGATAAAAATCTACCGCCACCTGATTAGGGTAGTTTTCACCTTCAAGCACTCCATCAGTGATTCTGCGAGGTACACCGTGAGCCCCGGCTGTTAAAACATCGACAACACTAATGCCCTTACCATTTGCATCCCAGCCACCTTCTAACTGATGCGCGGCTACTGCCCCACCCCACATAAACTCTTCAGGAAATACCTTGTTCATCATTTGCTCGCTTGTTAATACAGGATTGTTTCGGTCTTTCTTTAAAAACTAATTCTGAAACCGGTTTCAACAAACAGAAAAGCGAAATAACGTGACCGTGATCACTGCTTAAATTTTACTACGTTGAAAATGAAAACAGCCTCTCGGGTGAGAAGCTGTTTTGCGAAAGTAGCTGAGTTAAAGCTGCGTGTTATTCCACTTTAAACGTCGCTTCTTCCAGCATAACGTCATACTTGTAACCAAAACCGAAATCTTTATCCAAAACGACATTCCCTGTAATAATTACAGTATCACCAACATTCGCCACCTGAGCGGTGGTCACCGTTAGATCGTTAGTTGCCATTTTCACTTTTCCGGTTCCGTCCTGAATATGAACCCAGTTTTTCCCCATGATTTGCGGACTAAACTTCACCACTTTTGCCCGTATTGAAACCTGACTGCCTGACAGCTGATCCTTTTTGGTGAAAACATCTTCTACAGTAACCCCACCAATTAACGCCGGTACGTTCACTTTTTCAGCCATTGCTGGCTTGTCTTCTACTGGCGCGGAAGAAATGGCGCTGCTACCAAAGCTATTCACAAAGTAAACAACTTCAAAGTCCTTGTTCAGGCTTTTGCTATGGAACCCTTTCATCGCAATGCCTGGCTCGTTAATACTAACCGTCTGACCTACTTCAATTAGAGATTGCGGACCAGCAAACCAAACTTGTTCTCCTGCCTTGTCCAGTAGCACGTAGGAATAGCCACCAGCATTTATCACCTCGAGCGCTTTACCTGCATGTCCGGTGTTCTCAGCGGCGTGTATATTGGCAGACAACAAAGCCGAAGCCAGTGCAAGTATAGAAATTAGTTTTTTCACGTTAAGATTCCTGAATTATTTATATTATTCTCCAGAACAGTGTACCGCACTTTTACCAGGCAAGCCTTTCCTGAAAATATGATCTGTGCTCTCCAAACACATTATTGCTAAAAGCACTCAAGCGACCTCAAGTACAAAAGTCAGATTTTGTATTTAGGGTCGCTTGTTGTAATACATATCAAAGCATCGAGTGTAAGCCAATCGTATTGCCTTCTGTATCTAACAGTACTGAAATATAACCGTAGGGACCAATAGAAAATTTGGAACTTATCACTTTGCCACCAGCACCTTCTACACGCGACTCTTCTACAGCGCAATCCTCGCAAGAAAAGTAAACCATGGTGCTATTGCCACCCGCTTTAACACCTTCCATTTTTGCTATGGCACCAGAAGCACCATAACTTTCCATACTCGATGGAAAGCCTAGCATCACTAAATCCGCACCTTTAGGACTCTCAATCTCTTCTAATTTGACTGCCATAACTGTCTCATAAAAGCTTTTCGCACGAGATAAGTCATCAACATATATTTCAAACCAACCCACAGGATTTCCTTGCATAATCGCTCCTAAGCTATTTTGTAAGTCGCCCTATAAAAGTAGCTCACAATGGCTCCAGAACAAGTTTAGATTCAGAGTTGATCTTGAAAATAGGCAGACACCTAACGCCATTGATTATAATTATTTGTTACAATGACTAATCAAAATCAAAAATAAAACTGAGCAAAGTTATGTCACTTCAAATTACTGGAACACTTCGAAAACTGAAGTCCTCCTTAAACGAACAGGTTGAATATTCTCTCCCAGTAGGCGAACAATCCGTTGCACTTAACCCGCTAATCGGCAAACAAATCACTCTTAAACATACGGGCAATATCTACTGTTGTTCCTGCGGGAAAAAGACGAAAAAAAGCTACTCTCAGGGTCACTGCTTTGTCTGTATGAAAAAACTCGCCAGCTGCGATATGTGCATTATGAAGCCAGAAACCTGCCATTACGAAGCAGGGACATGCCGGGAACCTCAATGGGGTGAAGATAACTGCATGGTGGATCATTTTGTCTATCTTTCTAACACCTCAAGCCTCAAGGTTGGAATTACACGCCACACCCAGATTCCAACTCGTTGGATTGATCAGGGTGCGACTCAGGGAATGCCTATTTTCAAGGTAAAAACTCGCCACATTTCAGGTTTAATTGAAATAGAGCTGGCAAAACATATTGCCGATAAAACCAACTGGAGAACGTTGCTTAAAGGCGATGGAGAACCCATGCCACTAGCAGAAAGAGCTCAGGAACTTATCCCGCTTGTTATGCCTACAGTGGAAGAGATTCGAGCTAAGTATGGTGAAGATTCCGTTGAAGTGCTGCACGATTCGATCACAAATATCGACTACCCTGTAACCGAGCACCCTACGAAAATTGTGTCTCACAACTTCGACAAGGAACCTGTCGTAACAGGCACCCTTAAAGGTATTAAGGGACAATATTTAATCCTGGATACTGGAGTAATCAACATTCGTAAGTTCACTTCATATGAGGTCGAAGTATCCGCGCCGGTATAATCGGGCATAAATTATAACGATATGTTGTTACTGCACCCTTTGTATTGCATTAGCAAGTCCCCATATAATCAGCAAAATAGAATGTATTTAAATTGGAGTCAGCTCGATGAGTGAAGTCAAACACGCTAGCCTGTTAATTTTAGGCTCAGGTCCTGCGGGATACACTGCTGCGGTATATGCAGCACGCGCAAACTTAAACCCAGTATTAATCACTGGTATTCAACAAGGTGGTCAGCTGACAGAAACCACTGAAGTTGAGAACTGGCCGGGTGATGCAGAGGGCTTGACTGGTCCAGGGCTAATGGAGCGCATGAAAGAACATGCTGAGCGTTTTGAAACCGAAATCATCTTTGATCATATCAATGAAGTTGATCTGCAAAACCGCCCTTTCCGTTTGAAAGGAGATAGCGGCGAATATACCTGTGATGCATTGATTATCTCAACAGGCGCTTCAGCCAAGTACCTTGGTCTTGAGTCAGAAGAAGCGTTTAAAGGCCGTGGGGTATCGGCGTGTGCAACATGTGACGGATTCTTCTACCGCAACCAGAAAGTGGCTGTGATTGGTGGTGGTAATACTGCCGTTGAAGAGGCACTTTATCTTTCAAACATCGCTTCTGAAGTTCACCTTATCCACCGTCGCGAAGGTTTCCGTGCTGAAAAAATTCTGATGAAACGCCTGATGGATAAAGTCGAAAATGGAAACATTGTTCTCCATACTGATCGCGTTCTGGACGAAGTTCTTGGTGACGACATGGGCGTGACAGGTGTTCGAATTAAGGATACTCAGTCAGACGCAACTGAAAATCTGGACGTAATGGGGCTGTTTGTCGCCATTGGTCACCAGCCAAATACTGGCATTTTCAAAGGCCAGTTGGAAATGAAAGATGACTACATCATTGTAAACTCTGGCCTGAACGGTAACGCAACTCAGGCAAGCATTGAAGGCGTCTTCGCGGCAGGTGATGTGATGGATAGCAACTATCGCCAGGCGATCACTTCTGCAGGTTCTGGTTGTATGGCTGCGCTGGATGCCGAACGTTATCTGGATGCCCTGGCTGAAAAGTAATTGCCCATGGTCAATATATAATACTGAAGTATAAGTGATTGTACTCAGTTCAAAACCCTACAAACCAGTGGTATTCCCACTGGTTTTCTTTTTGTATACTCCTCCTTTCCCAATAAAAGAAAAATAAAACAAGCCTTCTATACAAATGGATAAATCAAAACAGCGCGAATTAAATAAGTGGCTGAAGCAACAGAGCAAACTGGCGAAACGCTGGCTGTTAATCAGTATCACTTTAGGAGTTATTTCAAGCTTATTTCTGCTGGCCCAGGCCGCTCTTCTTGCTTCAATTCTCCATCAGCTCATTATCGATCATGTCGATAAATCTCAACTTATCATGCACTTTATCGGACTAGCTCTATCCGTGGTTGGCCGTGCTGGCTGTACCTGGGGACGAGAAATAGCCGGATTCCGTTGTGGCGAACAGATAAGAGTCTACATAAGGCAACTTATCCTGGATAAGTTAAAAGACTTAGGCCCCGCTTATATCAAAGGTAAGCCAGCAGGAACCTGGGCTACCTTACTACTTGAGCAAGTAGAAGATATGCAGGAGTTTTTCGCCCGATATCTTCCTCAGATGTCGCTGTCAGTGCTGGTGCCATTTATCATACTGGTGGTTGTCTTCCCGATAAACTGGGCGGCGGGCTTAATTTTCTTAATCACAGCACCTCTTGTGCCGATGTTTATGGCATTTGTTGGTGTGAGAGCCGCAGAAGCTAACCGAAAAAACTTCAAAGCACTACAACGCCTCTCTGGACACTTTTACGATCGCCTACAATCGATGACCACCATCAGGTTGTTTAACCAAACAGCTAAGGAAGAAGAAACTCTGCATGGTGCATCGGAAGTATTCCGAACCAGAACAATGGATGTTTTAAGGGTTGCTTTCCTTTCATCCGCCGTTCTTGAGTTCTTTACCTCTATTTCGATTGCAATCACTGCAGTCTATTTTGGCTTTAGCTATATCGGTGAGCTTAACTTTGGTCACTACGGTGTCGGCGTAACCTTGTTTGCCGGTTTGTTTATACTGATCCTTGCACCAGAGTTCTATCAACCACTGCGCGACCTTGGTACTTTCTACCACGCGAAAGCACAGGCGGTAGGTGCGGCTGAAAGTATTGTAGATTTTCTCAATATAGATGTAGAACATCAGGCAAAGGGTTCTCAAGCCATTAATGATATCGGTAACGTCCAGATTGAAGCGCGTGATTTGATCGTAAATAGCCCGGAAGGGAAGCAGTTACTAGGTCCGGTTTCGTTTTCAATGAATAGTGGTGAAACCACCGCACTAGTAGGGCCTAGCGGAGCGGGTAAAACCAGCCTTATAAACGCGATTCTTGGTTTTCTTCCTTATCAGGGAAGCCTGACTATCAATGGTGTTGAAGTAAATCAATGCGAGCTTTCACAATGGCGTGAACAGATCAGTTGGGTGGGTCAGAATCCGCTGTTACTTCACGGAACCATTCGCGAGAACATCACCCTTGGTAATCAAGATGTTTCTGATACCCAGATTGAGCAAGCACTGGACGAATCCTTTGCAAGCGAGTTTGTACATAAACACGGGCTCGACTATCAGATAAGCGATCGTTCTGGCGGTCTTTCCGTTGGACAGGCACAACGTCTTGCACTTGCTCGTTCAATGCTTCAAAAAGGCAACTTCTGGCTATTAGATGAGCCAACCGCCAGCCTGGATGCAAACAGTGAAAAGCTGGTGATGCAAGGGATTGAAAGAAAGATCGAAGGTAAAACAACGCTTATGGTTACGCACCAGCTTAATCAGCTAAAAGAGGTAGAACAGATTCTGGTTATGCAGTCAGGCGAGATTGTCGAGTCTGGCGCATACGCCGATTTAGAAAACTCCGATGGACTATTCGCAACCATGCTAAACGCGCGAAACCAACAGCTTGCAGAAAACAAAGGAGATCTAGATGCGTGATTTACTCCCTTATCTGAAACTGTATAAAAAGCACTGGTTTGGTTTGTCTCTAGGCATGCTGTTAGCTTTCGCTACTCTGTTTGCTTCTATTGGCCTTCTTACATTATCCGGCTGGTTTATCTCGGCTGCTGCTGTTGCTGGATTAACCATCGCCAGAGAAACGTTCAATTATATGTTGCCAGGTGGTGGTGTTCGCGGCTTTGCTATGGCTCGAACTGCTGGTCGTTGGGGTGAACGTGTCGTTAGTCACAACGAAACCTTTAAGTTACTGACTGATCTCAGGATATTTTTCTTCAAAAAGCTGGCTCCTCTTGTTCCAGGACGGATTTCCGGTATTCGGGATGGAGACCTGCTAAACCGCCTTGTTGCCGATGTAGACGCGATGGATCATGTTTACCTGCGCCTTGTTAACCCGGTAATCGTAGGTACTCTGGGTATTATTACTCTAACTGCCTTCCTTAGCTGGTTGGATTTAGCCCTCGGTTTAACGCTTGGTGGTGTACTCGCTGTTCTATTGTTTGTTTGGCCTGTTGTGTTTTATAAGCTGGGTAAAAACAACGGTAGCGAGTTAACTCTAAATAAATCCGAGCTTCGTGTATCGTCACTAGATTGGTTGCAAGGACATAGCGAACTTGTCCTGTTTGGCGCAGAAGAGCGTTACCGCAATGCGATTCTGGAAGCGCAGAAAAAGCTGCTGTCTAACCAGTTTGTTAACGCCAATCTTACTGGAATGGCAAGTGCCCTTCTTATGCTGGCAAACGGCTGGATACTGACACTAATGCTGTGGCTGGCCGCAGATGGTATTGGAGGAAACCAACCAGACCCTCTCATTGCGCTGTTCGCCTTTGCAACCATGGCAAGTTTCGAACTACTAATGCCAATCGCTGGTGCATTCCAACATCTGGGACAAACTCTAACCTCAGCTCGCAGACTGAACGAGATTATTAATGCAGAACCGGATGTTGTATTCCCTGAACAAGGTGAGCTTGCTTCAGGTGAGCACAACATAGAGTTCACCGACATAGAATTTAGCTATCCGGATAGTGATTCTAAAGCAATCAATGGCGTTAACCTGTCGGTTAAATCCGGTACTAAGCTGGCGATATTAGGACAAACCGGTTCAGGTAAGTCGACACTACTTCAATTACTATGTCGCTACTGGGATGTACAGAAAGGCGAAATATCTATCGCGGGTAAACCTATCAAGGAAATCAGCGAGTCTGTTCTGCGTGAAAGTATTTCGGTTGTCAGCCAGAGAGTTGATGTGCTTAACGGTTCATTAAGAGATAACCTTCTAATGGCAAAACCCGACGCTAGTGATTCGGAGCTGAATGACGTACTCAAACAAGTAGGACTGGAAAAGCTGCTAGACGACAAAGGATTGGATGAATGGCTTGGTGACGGTGGTCGCCAGCTCTCTGGTGGTGAAAAGCGCCGAATTGGTATAGCGCGTGCAATTATTCACAACGCCCCCATCCTTCTGCTTGATGAACCTACAGAAGGTCTGGATAAGAAAACTGAAAACCAGATTATGGCGCTGTTTGACCAGCACTTTGAAAACAAAACGGTACTGTTTATTACTCACCGCCTGGTGAATCTGGAAAAAATGGACAATATCTGTCTTATCGAAAACGGCAAAATTATCGAGCATGGAGAGCATCACTCTTTACTCGAGCAGAAAGGCCGTTATTACCAGTTAAATCAGACGCTTTAATCTCTGTTTATATAAAGCAAGAAGCCACCAAATTTGGTGGCTTCTTTCATTTGACTTTCAACCGTTAAAACGCCCTTACGTTAAAGACATGTTCCACCTCTGCAATCTGTGCCAGCACTTCATCTGTCGGCTCAGATTCAATATCCATAATGGTATACGCAACGTCGTTCCTGCTTCGGTTAAGCATATCGATAACGTTAATTTCCATATCAGACAGTACTGACAACACCTGACTCAACACCTTAGGAACATTGTCGTTAGCAAAGGCAATACGATGTCCTTGAGTTCGTTCCAGGCTAATACTCGGGAAGTTCACCGAGTTGCGGATATTTCCGTTTTCAAGGAAGTCCATCAGTTGGTCCGCAGCCATTAATGCACAGTTTTCTTCAGCTTCTTTGGTACTGGCACCAAGATGGGGAAGCAAAATAATTTGTGGATGCTCCAACAATTCGGGAGACGGAAAATCACAAACGTACTGAGACAGACGGCCAACTTCCAGAGAGTCCATTAGTGCCTGTTGATTTACAACCGTACCACGAGCGAAGTTAAGTAGCACCGCACCTTCTTTTACATACGAAAGGTTTTCATTGTTAAGCAGGTCTTTGGTGTGTTCGTTTGCTGGCACATGCAGACTGACGTAATCACAACGAGCTAGTAACCACTGTATGTTCTCTGCTCTCTTAATTTGAGACGAGAGTTGCCATGCAGCATCAACACTCAGTACAGGATCGTAGCCGATAACTTTCATACCAAGCGCCAAAGCAGCATGAGCCACACTGGCGCCTATTGCTCCTAGCCCTACAACGCCCAGTGTCTTTCCTGCCAACTCTGAGCCCACAAAATTCTTCTTCTCCTTTTCAACTAACTTCGAAAATTCAGGATTATCTTTCTGGCCTACCAAACGTTCAGCGAATCCAACTCCGTCCAGGATTTTCCGAGACGATATAAGCATACCCGTCAATACCAGCTCTTTTACCGCGTTTGCATTCGCTCCGGGAGTGTTGAATACGACGATTCCCTGATGGGTACAATCGCTTACCGGAATATTGTTTACTCCCGCTCCACATCGGGCGATAGCCTTAACCTGAACCGGAAACTCCGTATCATGGAGATTTTGACTACGTAGCATGATAGCGTCAGGCTCACTTACTTCGCTGGCTACTTCATAATTATCACGAGGAAAACGATCAAGGCCGTGGGTACTTATACTGTTATATGTTCTTATCTTTTTCATTGGTGGTGCTCCGTTATTGAATTAGGCTATAAATCAGGGCGACAGCTACTTAAATACTTGCTGATATCCCCAACTCAACCACGGCAATAGCGCTTTAAGGTCGCTTGCTTCAACCGTTGCACCACACCAGATTCTCAAACCTGCCGGAGCATCACGATAGGCTCCGATATCATAGGCAACACCTTCACGATCCAGCAATTTCACCAAATCCTTCACCTGCTCTGCAGTTGCATCCAGAGAGAGACAAACACTAGTATTGGAACGTGTATCTTCTGTCTCTGCCAGAAAGTCTATCCACTCATTTTCAGCAACAAAATGCTCCATAACTACCAGGTTTTGTTTTGATTTATTGATGCACTCCGACAAGCCACCAATAGACTCAACCCAACCCAGAGCATCCAGATAATCAGCCACACACAGCATCGAAGGTGTATTAATGGTTGCGCCACTGAAGATACCTTCGATCAGTTTATTACCCTTCGTTAGCCTGAAAATCTTAGGCATCGGCCAGGACGGCGTGTAGCTTTCCAGCCTCTCAACCGCTCTTGGGCTTAATACGATGACCCCATGTCCACCTTCACCGCCAAGTACCTTCTGCCAGCTGTATGTTGTTACATCCAGTTTTCCCCACGGCATTGGCATGGCAAACACAGCAGAGGTGGCATCACAGATGGTGATGCCTTCCCTATCATTCGCAATCCAATCCCCATCAGGAACACAGACGCCTGACGTTGTACCATTCCATGTAAACACAACATCGTTAGCTGGATTAGCCTGACTCATGTCCGGCAATTTTCCGTAGTCAGCATCATAATGATTAACTTCGTCCAGTTTTAGTTGTTTAGAAATATCCGCAAACCACCCTTCACCAAATGATTCCCATGAAAATATATCAACGGGGCGCTCTCCTAGCATCGACCAGAGCACCATTTCCATTGCGCCCGTATCTGATGCGGGCACAATACCCACCCGATAATCGTCCGGTATATTTAATACTTGTTTGGTTTTTTCAATCGCATCTTTTAAAGCAGATTTACCGATAGCGCTGCGGTGGGAACGGCCGAGTGTCGAAAGGTCTAACTGGCTAACATCGTAGCCCGGTCGTTTGGCACAAGGGCCAGAAGAAAAGTTAGGGTTAGCTGGTGTGATCTGAGGTTTCATATTACTCCCTGGCACGAAGCCTACTACAAATTACTGAGAATCAGAGAGTTAGTATAAAAATCACACACATCTATAAAATTGATCTTTGTACGATTTTTATGCACTAGATTCTATTCAGCGTAATGCACCTTTCATTGGCGGGCATACTGGTGGTTATTTCTGCAACAATGAGAATAGTCAGAAGGAGCTGTTAATTTTCCATATAGAGACGGATAGACCTCTTTTTTAAAAATTTTGATAAGCATGCATAAACCTGCAAAATCAAAAGATAATTAGATCGGTTAACCTTGGTGTGCCTCGCAAAGTACTGTCAGCTTCAGGTCATTATTTTAGCGTATACCATACACCGCTTGTAACTAAGTTCACTTGGTATCATAATTCTGCCTTTATACGAGCGTCCTCTACGTATACACCGACTCATACCTTCATCGTGAGCCCTCTGTCCAGGTCGGGACCTCCTTAATCCGGAGTGAGTACATTGATATCTAAATTGCCAAAATGGGTTGAATATGGAGCATTCATTCTGGCTTTTATTGCAGGAAACATAAACGTAATTGGCCTTCTTGGCTTCGAACACCAAGCTGTATCACACATATCAGGCACCGTAACACTAGTAGGTAGTAGCCTCTTCGAATCCTCGTATACACACACTTTCCACCTTCTTGGCGTCCTACTAGCCTTCTATCTGGGAGCATCCGTACCCGGTTACCTTGTGCACGGTACAACTCTGAAACTGGGTAAACACTACGATACCGTGCTGTTTGCTGAAGCGATCCTTATATTTGTTGCGTTTTACCTGTTATCTTCTGGATCTCAGTTGGGGCACTTTGCAGCATCCGCAGCGTGTGGCATGCAAAACGGACTGGCTACTACTTATAGCGGAGCCATTGTAAGAACAACCCATCTAACAGGGATATTTACCGATCTGGGACTAATGCTGGGAGCCAGATTGAGAGGAAACAAATTCGATAAACGTAAAGCAATTCTGTTTCTGTTTATTATTTGCGGGTTTGTCTCTGGCTCTGTTTTAGGGGCTTTCCTATACAAAACCCTTCAGTTCAAAGCGCTGTTGGTACCAGCTATTTTCTGCCTAGTTATTGCGACTATCTATAGAACCTACTTTAAGAAAATGAATAAGAAGGTGTTGGCTTCTAGTTGCTAATAAAACGCAATCAGGCACCGCTAACGTTCCAACGGTCTCCGTTGGAATGCATACTTGGCTGTCTTTACTAAGGCTAGAAGTAGCTTTTGGACAAAGACGTGTCAGTGACTCTTCTAATTTAGCTATCATCGAATAACTTTTGGTATCCCAAAACGCAAAGCGGTACCTCTTTCTGAGATACCTACCGTGGAAGGTTTTGGACATTATCATGCATAAGGACTTTGGCTCGAAAGATCGACAATCTGCATATAGATTCAATTAACCAACATATAAAGTAAGGCTGTCTCACTCGGAAATTTTGGTACAATTTCTTCCTGCTGATTTTGCTGCATACAAAGCAATATCGGCTCGATGAACCCAGTCTTTTAATGGTTCTCCTACTTGATACGCGGCTACTCCAGCACTAATAGTTAAACCGTCTAGTGGCTCGAAGGCTTCATTAACAATCTGCTTACGAAGGCTTTCTGCTGCGTGAAATGCCATATCGGAAGAGGCTTCAGCAATAAGAACAATAAACTCCTCTCCCCCCCAACGACATATAACATTTTCTTTACGTGAGTAATGGCTCAATATGTGAGCTACACGTGATAACACCGTATCTCCTACATCATGACCATGCTTATCGTTTACTTCCTTAAAGTGATCAATGTCTATTAGAATTACAGAGGTTTCACTGTTGTGGCGAGCAGCCCTCGACATCTCTTTTTCTGCAAATACCGTAAATGCCCGCCGATTATATAGGTGAGTAAGGGGATCTTTGGAGGCAATTTCTTCTAGTTCACGGTTTTTATCGTTAATCTGAGTGTTCGTTAACTCCAACTCTTTGTACGCTATGTTTAATTCATTGGTACGTTTCTTAACTATTTCTTCTATCTCCTTATTCCGAACAGTGGCAACTTTGAGGGCTATTATTAAACCTTCATTTAACTTACCCGTTGCTACTGATAGGACGGTAGCAATAAAGAAAAATGACAACGTAAAATCAGCCCAGCTTCTTGGGCTGATAGCGTATTTGTAGACGTCAAATTGGGGAGCATGCTGCCCTTGAACTACGAAAATAGCCGTTCCTATGATGATTGAACAACAAGCAAGAACCAGAGAAATACCTACTCTAACTCCTAATAGTAGCGTTGCTATTACTGGGCTAAGTATTGTCCACGTCATCCCATTACCGACTACGCCGAACTGAAAGATTCCACTAAAGCCCGTAATAGTAAAGATACCCACTATCGCGTAGGCTCTGAATGTATAGCTCAACTTACTCTTAAAAAAGTATAGACTCCATGCGACTATCACCATAGTGATATGTACAAGCATTGCTGGCTTCCAGCCAATGTCTAAGGCTCTGGCGACACTTGCAATTACAGGTAGGATCACAAAAAGGCCATAAAAAAATAGCACCCCATCTGCGATTCGATTTTTTCTCTTTGTATTTGTTCTGATAGAAACTGCAACTAGTGACTCCCTAACTCTATGCTCTTTCAATCATATAATCCTATGAAGAACAGTATAAACCACATATTTCACATGGGCATAGGCTTTCTTCGATAGGTGAATCGCTACTAGCTTGCTAGAGACATCTTAACTTTGCTCCATTTCAGAACCTCAAGCATGGATATGCAAATATGAGAGTAGATAGGAAAAGAGGAAGAATGAAAGAAAATGGGAGTTTTCTGTCACGGCCTCTCAGTGGTTAACCATGAGCAAAAGTACGGTGATGTCAGTGGCACGATTTTCCACTGAGTATTTACGTTAACACCGAAAGGGGCAAAAGCGTTTTAGAGAAATTTTACTAAGGTGCTTACGGAAGAACGTGATCGGAGCAGATTGTCGGCAAGGCTCTTTGGGGGGAATTCTGAGGTAAAATAGGCGGTAACAAATGGTATTACCGCCTTCTAGTATAAAACTTTACTACTAGCCCTTGTTTTCTGCTTCAAACTGCTTCATAAACTCTACTAGCGCAGCAACCCCTTCTAGTGGCATTGCATTGTATATAGAAGCTCGCATACCACCCACAGCGCGATGACCTTTAAGCGCTTTTAATCCCGCTTCGTCAGCAAGCTCGAGAAACTTGCCATCAAGTTCTGGTTTTGCCAGCTGGAATGGAACATTCATCAGAGAACGGTTATCGGGATGTACGTTGTTTTTATAGAACGGTGAAGCATCGATATAGTCGTAAAGAAGCGCGGCTTTCTCTCGGTTGATCTTTTCTATCGCTTTTACACCACCCAGCTCTTTTAGCCACTGGAACACGATGCCAGACAGATACCATGCAAATGTTGGCGGTGTGTTGAACATTGAGTCTTTTTCAGCAAGCACTTTATAGTTCAGCACACTTGGCAGGAACTCTTTCGCCAGACCAAGCAAATCATCGCGAACGATGGCAATACAGATGCCAGCCGGGCCAATATTCTTCTGTGCACCTGCGTAGATAACACCATATCTAGACACGTCAATTTCACGGGATAGAATCGTTGAAGACATATCAGCAACAATAGGTTTATCGGTTACTGGTAGGTCGTTAATTTCGATACCATCAATAGTTTCGTTAGGACAGAAATGAACATAGGCAGCATCATCAGCAATAACCCATTCACTCGCAGGTTTGATTGCCATTTTGCCGTCAATTTCCGTTTTAGCGACGAAGACATCTGGCTCACAGTATTTTTTCGCTTCGTTGATTGCACTTTCAGCCCAGTAGCCACCATCAATATAGGTTGCTGTTTCAGCACTACCCAGTAGGTTCATTGGTACTGCTGCAAACTGAGCACGAGCCCCGCCCTGGCAGAAAAGTACCTTGTAGTTGTCAGGGATATTCAGAAGATCTCTCAGGTCTTGTTCCGCAGCATCGGCAACAGCGATAAATTCTTTACTACGGTGGCTAATTTCCATCACGGACGTGCCCAGGTTACCCCAGTCTACAAATTCAGATTGTGCTTTTTCCATAACAGGTTTTGGTAAAGCAGCAGGACCGGCACTAAAGTTAAAAATCTTATCCATGATGATAAATGCTCCCGATTGATATTCGATACAATTTAGACAAATACAACAACTAAACCATGGTTCTTTAAGTTAAACTATGGTCAATTAACCAATTCATACCGTGTTTAGTTGAAAGAATAGAATTCAGAACCCAAGTAATACCATGTTTTGCACCGTATAAAAAGCACAAAAAAGAGGTCTAACGACCTCTTCTCTCATTTATCCAGTGCCAGAATCAGAAATCTTACCGATTAGCGCGCTATCATTGGGAACAAAAGTGCTATCAATGGCATTTTTTGACCACTTTCGAAAACGATGTTTCCATCTTCGACTGTTGCATCTATTTTATAGCCGTCTTCAACAGGTTTTATCATTTCCATAATAACCAGTTCGTCGATACCTTCCTGAATAAACGGATACTCCGTAACTAATCCATTAGAAATAAAGGTATCCAACTTTCCGGTAAGTGCCGGGATAACCTTGCTTAGATCCTTGGATACGTCAGATGTGCCTTGTGGGACAACAAGTTTCCATTTCGAATCGAACACCCCCTGACCTAACGACAATTTCATCTGGTTCATAGAGAGCTCAAAACCTTTATCAAACAAGTTATCGATATGCGGCGCAGATTGGTTTAATACGGCATCTGTCAGGACTGTATGATTCTGATAAATATCAACCAGACTTTCGAACGCATCGGTATCGAGCTGACCCAGAGTAAAGTCAACATTAAGGTCTTGTATCTCACCCTCGGTATTTAAAAACTTATCTGCTGTTAGCTTATGGTTAGTCTGAATCCGATCGCCTGCCTCATTGAGTGAAGATACAAAGTGGTACCCCAGATTCTGTCCAGAAACCAGCATCTGTCCCGTAGCCGTTTCGAGAGCAACATCACCAAGGTTAACGTGCTGTTCCCCATGCCAGAATCCGTTATTCTTTTTACCTTCACCGGAACCAGTTAAGTCGGTAAATGCGAGCTTTTCACCCGTTTCGAAACTAACTTGTATTGAAGGGAAGCTGAACGCAAACTTTAGCTCTCCCAATACAGTGGCGTTCCCTGTGATACGAGAGCGTGAAACCGAGACAGAACCACCAAGGTTGTTTTCGTCGACGAAGTTCAGGTTCTCTATATCCAGACTAAAGTCCGTATTCCCATTAAGTTGGGTGTGAGTATTTAACGTGATAGGTAAAGCATCGACATTTTCTGGTGTGGATACAGCATCTATCCCCAGTAAACCATGAGAAATGTTGTGTTTTACAACGAATGTCGTTGGTAAGCCATCGGCAATAAACTGTTGTTTCAGTGCGGGATCGGTTATCTCATAACGAGTCTTCGCCACAGAGGAAAGATAACCACGGTCATATTCAACTACTTCGGCTTCAACTTGCTGATTGCTTAACTCCGCAATACCGTCTTTCATAACGGTTTGACCTATTTGCCCCACCGCTAAAGGCCAGCACGCAGCCAGTACAATGGCACCACCAATAGCGCCTATTTTTTTCAAACTCTTCATGATCTCACTTTTCGATATGCCGAAATTCAGTAAAGTCTAGCCTATGTACCTGAAAGATAAAACCATATATATGTTTGATTCTTTTACTCACCTCTCATCCCGCCTTCTGGAAACTTGATACAGTAGTTAAGGTCTTTTGACTGTTATGAGGTTACTGTGAACCCATTTGTACTGCTCTATCTTGACAATGACCCGGTATCTGTCGATCTACTGAGAACAGAGCTGGCATCACTCGCTTCGCACTTTGATATTTATTGTATCGACTCACCAGAAGAAGCTGAACAGACCATAGAGTATCTGCAAGAGCAGAAGCAAACTGTTGCGATGGCTATAGCGACATCATCAGAGGCATTTAACGGGTCCGATTTCCTGATTCACCTGGAGCAATCACCACATACTCAAAACGCGCGCAAAGTACTCATTAGTGATGGTAACGATCTAGAGGCTATTCTTGCGGCAGTCAATGAAGGTCGCCTTGATCACTGTTTAACTCGCCCTTTGAAAGAAAGTGCGGTTTTAAATACGGCGATTAAAGAACTCACCTCTTTCATTATTAGCGAGAAAGACGTCGATTGGCTCCATTACAGCACCGTTCTTGATCAGTCCCGAATCCTGAGTGCTCATATCGAGCACAAGCTAAACTCCTTTAGAAGTGGCTTTATTCATGACTATCACGAGCTTAGCGACACCTATCTGGCGGATCAGTTTATTGGCAATCTGATTGATTTCTTTTCGGGGAAAGACGAAACAAGAGCGCTTAGAACCTACTCTCCTGATCACCTGTTAACGGTTGAAGACGAACCAAATGAGTTTTTGTGGTTTATTGTTGAAGGAGAAGTCGCGCTATATAAGCTCGATGATATGGGGGTACAGCAAGAAGTTGTACGTCACTCAAAAGGCAACATTGTTGGTGGTATGTCCTTCGTTACGGGAGAAGTGTCATTCTCAACAGCTATCACCTTAACTAAAACGAAAGTCATCAAGCTGGATAAGGACGTATTCTCACAGGTAATGCGCTCAAATAGTGAACTTCTTCCTCTATTTACCAACCTGCTTTTACGTCACTTTAACCGCCGCCTTCAACGAAGTATTAATACCAAGATTCAGCTGCAGAAAACCTATGAATCACTCGAATCTGCCCACCAGCAACTTATCGAAAGAGAAAAAATGGCCATGCTAGGCCAGCTGGTTGCAGGTGTGGCTCATGAACTCAATAACCCTGTCGCCGCTATCTTGCGTGGAGCTGAAACCCTGACCACCAAGATTGATGAGTTGATTCACTCCCCTCTTCCAGAGTCACATCAGGAACTGGGAGCAAGTATTTTGAAAGAGTCGATGGAGTCGCGACCTATGTCGACGTCAGAAATCCGTCAACAAACGAAAACCATCGTCTCAGAAATCGGCAACAAACAGCTCGCGAAGAAGATTGTTCAGTTAAATCTTCACCATGATCTTGATGAAGTATTGCAGTTAGGCAAAGAGAGCGGAGACCTCAACGGCAGTGTTCTTGGTCTGGAAAAATACCATATCGCGGGTTCTACCCTTCGTTCTATTCAGGTATGTGCCAAACGCATTGCGGACATGGTTAAAAGCCTGAAAGGTTATGCGCGGCAAGATGACGAAGTCATGCATGTGGTGGATATTCATGAAGGTATTGAAGATACCCTCGTCATATTTGAAAACAAGCTAAAAAGACATCAGGTTATTAAAGAGTATCATCAGCTACCACAGATTCTCTGCCTTTCGAATGCGCTTCAGCAAGTGTGGACAAACCTTGTTTCTAACGCAATTGATGCATTCCCTGAAAATGGGTGTCTGAAGATAACCACAGATCAGGCAATGAAAGAAGACATGCTGTATGCCAAAATCACCTTCGAGGATAACGGACATGGAATTCCTCAGGATAAGGTCGATAAGATATTCGAACTGAACTTTACGACAAAAAAAGAAGGCAACTTTGGCCTTGGGATTGGCTTGTCTGTCTGCCAACAGATACTTGTACACCATAGCGGGTGGATAGAAGTTGAATCCATGCCAGATGAATACACTCGGATGATTGTTTGGCTGCCTTTCCAGCAAAGCAATCCTCTGGTTCAACAGTGATAAGGAAACAACATGAATAAATACTTGATACTGTGCGTTGATGACGAAAGAGAAGTACTGGATAGCGTTGTTCAGGATCTGTCTGATTTTGAAGATGACTTCATAATTGAAGGAGCAGAATCCGTCGCTGAAGCACGTGAAGTGTTGGATGAGTACCAGGAAGATGACGTAAAACTGGCGCTTATCTTATGCGATCATATTATGCCTCAGGAAACCGGTATCAGTTTCCTAATCGAACTGAACAAGCAAGAAGACACTAAAGCAGCGAGAAAGCTACTCTTAACTGGTCAGGCGGATCTTGAAGATACGATCCAGGCTGTGAACAATGCGAGCCTTGACTACTACATTGCTAAGCCGTGGAAAGGTGACGAGCTTGTCGCTCACGTGACCGAACAGCTGACATCTTTTGTTATCCAGAATGAAGACGACCTGATGCCCTGGGCACGAATTTTAGATACAGAGAAGATATTCAACGCGATTGCAGACAAACGCACCCAGTTTGGCGAGTAATGGCACTCAGATTGCATAAAAAAGAACCAGGCACTAGAATAGTGACAAATTTTTGGTGACTCAGGCCGTTGATTTATTATTATATGGCAAGGAATTACAGTGGCTCTCGCTATCTTCATGTAGCCAGGGAAATAAATTAGGAAATAGGTTTACTTTCATTATGCGTAAAACTCTTCTTGTTGCAGGACTAGTGCTTGCATCTAGCTCTGCTTTCGCAGCGTCAGCTCCAAATAGCCCTTCGGTTATGAGTAACTTCAACTACGATTATGCTGAAGCACGTATTGGTGCCAGCCCTGTGACATTTGGTGCAGCGTACAGCAAATCGATCCACCCAAATGCACATGCGATCCTTCGTATCGACTCTGAGTTTGAAGGTGATTACAACTTTGCTGGTGGTTTTGGTTTCCATGCTCCAATCAACAACTGGGCTGATTTAACTGGTGAAATGCTAGCACGTGTCGTTGATAACGATGCCAACCTTAGCAACGATCTGGGTATGGAACTGAACCTTGGTGTTCGCCAGTGGTTAGGTCCACAACTAGAAGTGGGTGGTAAAGTAGGTTACGTTGATATTAAAGATGACAACGATGTGATTGGCTCTGTTTACGCGCGTTTCCACTCAACTGAACTATTCTCTCTAGGCCTTGAGTACAAGTACAAAGACTTTTATGGCAACCAGGCGATGTTCACCACTCGCTTCAAGTTCTAAGAGCTTCCTGTTCCTCCCTCACAAGAGGGAGGAATACTCCCCACGTTATCCTCTCTTATCTTATTGTGGCTTTCGCCGCCTGTTCTTTGGATGCGTAGCTGGTATCGCCTTTAACAAGGTCTTTGTGTAATCAGCCTGTGGATGGTCGTAGATATCTTTAACGGCTCCATACTCAACTATCTTGCCAAAGTACATAACCGCAACTCTATCAGAGACATGTCGGACAACCGATAAATCATGAGAGATAAAGATAATCGCCAAATCCATCTCTTGTTGAAGCTTCAATAGAAGGTTAAGAATCTGAGCTTGTACCGATACATCAAGCGCTGAAACGGACTCATCACAAATCAATAGCTTTGGCTTTAATGCTATCGCCCGGGCTATCCCGATTCGTTGTCGCTGCCCACCAGAAAACTCATGCGGATATCTGTTCACTGAACTAGCAGGCAGACCAACTTTTTCAAGTAGCTCCGTAACCCATACCTTTCGTTCAGCTTTGGTTCCGATATTGTGTATCTCGAAAGGTTCTTCGAGAATCATACCTATAGTATGGCGCTGATTTAACGACTCAAGCGGATCCTGAAAGATGATTTGCATCTCTTTACGCAGCGGGCGCATTTCCTTTGTCGTCAGCTCGGTAATATCTTTTCCCTCAAAGAAAATTTGCCCTTCTGTCGGCTCATATAACTTTAATAATGTCCGGCCAAGAGTACTTTTCCCGCAGCCAGACTCACCAACAAGCCCAAGAGTCTCACCTCGATTAACGTGAAACGAAACACCGTCAACCGCTTTAACCGTATACCCCTTCCTAAATACACCACCTCCGGAAGTAAAATAAAGCTTCAAATTTTCGATTCTTACAACTTCGCTCATTTAAAGACCTTTTTGTGGTTGATAGACATCATAATCAATGATCTGCTTAGGTTCTGTATCCAGGCTAGGCATCATTTTTAACAATCGCCTGGTATAAGAATGTTGGGGAGAGTCAAATAGCTCGAAGACGTCGGCATGCTCCACAATTTTGCCATCGTACATCACTGCTACGTCGTCACATATTTCTGCCACAACGCCGAGATCATGGGTGATAAATATCATCGACATGCCGGTCTCTTCCTGCAGTTCAATCATCAAGTCCAAAATAGATGCCTGAACGGTGACATCCAGAGCAGTCGTTGGCTCATCACAGATAAGGATATCCGGTTTGCATGCCAATGCCATGGCAATCATCACCCTCTGCCTCATACCACCAGATAGGTTATGTGGGTACTCTCTAAGCCGTTTTTCCGGTTCAGGAATTTTCACCTTTGCCAACATATCAACAGCATAGTTCATCATCTCTGGCTTTTTAAGATCAGGTCTATGCAGACTAAGAACTTCTAACAACTGCTTGCCAATACTGTGTACCGGATTGAGTGCTGTCATTGGATCCTGAAATATAACGGAGATGTGGTTACCGCGAATCTTATATTTTTCAGACTCTGGCAGTTGTAGCAGGTCCTTACCATCGTATAGAACCTGCCCGTTAGTTACTCTACCGTATGGCTGAGGTAATAAGCCCAGGATAGACATGGATGTAACACTTTTACCACAACCAGATTCGCCCACTAAGCCCAGGGTTCTGCCTTTTCTTAGGGGAAAACTCACCCCGTGAAGCACCTTAATCACACCGTCATCGGTTAAAAATTCCGCTTCAAGATCGGTTACCTGCAAAATTACATCAGAATCACTCACGCCAGAACCTCTAAAACTTGTAGGTATCATTTATTATGGTCACTGGCTCAAAGACCTGTTTCTTCTTCATCGCCGCTTTAGTTTCTTTTTTTGCGTCCTTATCAATCCAATAAGTACCTAAGTCCGACGGAGTACCAATACTGAATAGAGACTCTGTTTTCTTTGTCATCGGTTGCTCAGGAAACTTCATCCAGCGCCAGTAGGCTTCCCTTGTGTAAGGAACCATGTAACCTGGAATTATCACTGCGGCATCATCAACAACTTTCTGAATCTCTCTGGAAAGCACTTGTCTCTGCTCTGTACTGAATTCCTGACGGAAAGACATCACTAACTCATCAAGTTCCGGGGTAGAGAAGTTGGTAAAGTTGTTAGTTTGTGGCTTGTTTGCATTTGATGAATGCAGATATTCCCAGTACTGCGGTTGTTCACCGCTCCCCATGGTGTGGAAGGAAATATCATGTTTTTTCTCCAATACATACTTGAACGCAGAAGAACCATCAATCAACTTCAGGTTGTACTCTAACCCTGCCCGCTTAGCCTGCTCTTTGATATATGAAAGCCTTGGCGTGTGGTGCTTTGCCGCGTAGGTAATTTCAAAACTCAGTCGGTCACCTTTGCTGTTCATTCGGATACCGTCTGGGCCGATAATGTCGAAGCCAGCTTTTTCAAAATACTCTACCGCGAGCTTAGGATCGAAGTTTGGTGCTTTTATGCCGGTATTGGTGTACTCATCCTGCCCTACCCCCATACCATTCGGTTTGCGCATATAGTCGCCACGCAGAACATTCTTGATCATGCCATCAAAATCCGTGGCATATCCTAAGCCTTTGCGTAATTCAAGATTATCCAGATAAGGTTTGGCTGTATTCAACCACATACCACCAGCGCCCTGAGGTAGTTGGTTGAACCCCCAAAACTTGTGAATATAGCCATTCTTGTAAACCTTGCCGTTGGTCTTTTCATGCCACAAGTCAGGCAATACCACCGCAAAGGCGTCAAGCTCACCTTTTTCGAAGTGCTTTTTAGCAATATCGTTATCGCGAATAACAGAGATTCTGATCTTTTCTACGTTATAACGGTTTTTATAGTACTTATTGCTGTACCCCCACCAATCTTCACCCACATGCTTGAAGGTGATAGAGCGCCCTTTTTTGGTTTTATCTAGCTTGTACGCCCAGGTGGTAGGCTCTGCTTTAAAGTTGTATTTGCGTACGAAGTTGTCATCGATTCCGTCGCCATTTTTATCTACATCTGGTTTATAAAAATGCTTAGGTCTGAGCCCCATATTGGTCGCGTAAAGCAGATCCGATTTATCTTTCGGTTTAGCTAGTGTGACGGAAATTGTATGGTCATCATACTTAGTCACGTCTTCAAGTACGGTACTGAAGTAAGTGTTATACCAGGGAGCGACAATATCTTTTGAGCGCATAAGGGTAAGAACGAACACAAAGTCATCCGCCGTGACTGGTTCGCCATCGGTCCATTTTGCTTCTGGGTTTAGGCGGTAATAAACTGTACGGTTGTCGTCACCAAACGCCCATTCGTTAGCAATCGAAGGGATCCAGTTGCCTGAGTTTGGATGTTTACCAACCAGAGCTGGATTTACATCACCCAGCCACTGCCTGAATGCGCCGTTGGCATCAGGCCCTACAGTGCGAAATGTCTGAGGGTAACTCATTATCGATGTTCTGAATGTCCCACCAAATTTAGCCTGCTCCGAAGCAAAAAGAGGCTCATTCCAGTTGGTCTCCCATACCAGTCCATCTGGCAACTGTTTTGCTGTAACCCCGGCAGAGAGTCCGTATATCAATAATCCAGTAGCAATTCGATTTAGTTTCATACTTACTTCCTTGTCAGGTTTTATTCTTATAATTCTAGCTATAACGAGTAAATTTCTTAGGATCAAACGCTGCTCTCACCGCTTCACCGATAAAGGTAACCATCACCAGAACCGAAACAATAGATGCGACTACCGATGTCGCAATCCAGGGGGAATCGAGGTTTGATTTGCCTTGCTGAAGTAATTCTCCCCAACTCGGTGTGGGTGGCATAAGTCCAAGCCCTAAATAATCCAACGCGGTAAGCGCCGTGATATTACCTGCGATAGTAAATGGCGCTAGAGTAACAATCATCACCATGGTGTTAGGCAATATATGTTTAAACAAGATTCTGGATGTAGAGGCACCTAAGGCCTTTGCTGCCAGCACGTACTCACGTGCTGACTCTTTATATGTCATGGTTCTCATGTACCAGGTCATTCCCATCCATCCAAACAGTACGTTTATCGCGACAAACAGGGTGAAAGTAGGCTGAATGATAGATACCAGAATCATGATGACATAGAGAAACGGTACCATAGACCAAATCTCTATCAGTCGCTGAACAATAAGGTCAAACTTTCCACCCCAGAAACCCATGGCACAACCGACTGCTGTACCAATGGCGTACGATATGACCATAGTAATAAGCGCGAAGCCCATCGCGATACGGAAACCGTATACCAGCCTGGCAAGTATATCTCTGCCAATTACATCGGTACCTAGATAGTGCTTGCTTGCTGCATCTGGTGATGTTGGAGGATAATCACCGGAAAAATCCTGCTCATAAGGATTCCAGGGAACAAGAGGTAAAATGACATAGTTACCTTCGTTCTCTTGACTGAACTTTTCCTGTAACTGGCGATAGTTCGTCTCACTAGGATAAGACAAGCCATAGCGTTGCCCCGGAATAACATCGCTAATAACCGGAAAAGTGTACTCACCCTGATACTTCACCACCAAAGCTTTGCTGTTGATCAGTAGCTCAGCAAATAGCGATAGCAGTAACAGCACCGACAATAAAATAAACGACCAGTACCCTCGTTTTATCTGCTTAAAACGCTGTATTTTTTTCTGTGTAAGGGGGTCAAAATTGAACATACATTACTCCCCAAACTTAACGCGTGGATCTACGAGTGCCACACAGATATCGGACAAAATATTTCCCACCAGTAACATCATGGCATTAATAGCCACTATCCCCATTACTACGGGATAATCACGCTCAACGATCGATTCATAGCCCAAAAGACCAATACCATCTATATCAAAAATCACCTCTATCAAAAAAGAGCCTGTCATAAAGAACAATAAAGAATTACCAAAGTGGCTCGCAATCGGAATAAGGCTGTTTCTCAGGGCGTGCTTTCTGACTGCATGCTTAAAAGGCAAACCTTTCGCTATTGCGGTACGGATATAATCGGCGGAGAGGTTCTCCATCAGGTTGTTTTTCATCGTCATTGTTAACGTGGCAAAGTCGCCTATCAGATAACAAATAAGTGGAAGTACCGCATGCCAAAGTACATCTTTAACTTGCTCGACTAGAGTTTCGTAGTCCTCAAAATCATCACTGACAAACCCTCCCATAGGGAACCACTCCAGGTTATATGCGAACCAGGTGATTAAAAGTACACCTACAACATATCCCGGAAGTGCATATCCAATAAAGATAAGAACAGAAGATGCAGAATCAAACACCGAACCGTGTTTTAAAGCTTTGAAATAACCCAGAGGAATTGAAATAAAATAGGCAATAAAGAAAGTCATCCCACCGTAAAACAAAGAGATAGGCAACCTTTCCGCTATCATCTCTGTCACTGGTTCGTAATAACGTGTCGACTCACCAAAGTCCAGAGACACTAGCTTAGTTAACCACTCCCAATAAGCTTCAAGAACAGGTTTATCGAGGCCATAAAATTCATTTAGCTGAGCAATTTGATCTTCCGAAAGTGCAGAACCAGCTCCTACATCAGTAGAAACTACAGCCGTATCTCCGGTATTAAATTGCATAGAAGCCAAAATACGCTCAACAGGGCCTCCGGGAACAAGGCGTGTGATGGCAAAAATAAGTATCGTAATGCCAATAAAGGTAGGAATAACCAGCGCCATCCTGCGCAAAAAATAGTCTAACACCTTTTAACTAACTCCCTGTTTTTTCTTCCTGTTAACGTATCTCGTACTAATAATCATATAGTTAAAGATAGGACAGTGTTAGTAAAATTTGCTAAAAAGAATGGACTTTAAGGTTTGCTAAAACTAAAAACCAGGCATGATAGCCTGGTCTTATGGGGTTCTGATTTTAATCTGATTGAGAAGAATAGGCGCTAGGTACAACTCTCTAACAACTGCTTTTTCCTTCCTGCATCCAGCAACTCCCAATGGACTCCATCAACAGCACCGGCAAACTTCCAGAGCAGGCGCGTATCCACATCTTTGCCATACTCATCCTGAACTTTCCTGAACACAACTTCCGGACCTAAGGAAATAAACTCACTGACGTTTTTCACGCCAGACTTTTTCACCATACGTTCTAACGTTAATTGCATGTTGGGTAAGTCTCTGAGCCGAATATTACTCGTAGACTTTTGAGAATTTTTATACTCAATAGATAGTTCTATCGAGCGTTTTATCAAAGTTTCTATTTCTAGATCGTTTGCTTCGAACAGCTCAGAGATATCATAGTAGTTCACAGTCGCCGTCGTCTGCTTTTTTACATGGCGATATTTTTTACACCCTTTGGAGGTCAATACCTCATCAAGTTCCTCGCCGCCCCTTAAGTATAATTGGTCTTCAATGACTAGGGCATACATAGCATCGTTTAGAAAGATGCCCGTACCGCCAAACATGGAACGCTTCAGGTAAGGGCCGAAATTTTTTAGGTAACTATAGTAATACTGGTTGATCATATTCCTTGATCCTCCGTAAGTTTACATCCCCCGGAAGATACAAAGTAATACGCGAAAAAAAGCCTTTAGTTTTCTGTAAAAATGAAATATACAGGTATAATTAGGATTATATATATTAGATATTTATCTTATTCCAGCCAGCACTTTCGATTTTACGACTCCTTTAATTGAAAAGTAAGGCGAATAACATACATTGTTACGATTAAGTTTCGGTAAGAGTCACATTAAACGAAATGCATTGAGTTAAGTTTTTATATCAACAGCTCAAATCGAATACACTGATTTATGTGCCCATAACAATAAAAAATAAAATAGGTAAATCGAATCAAAGCGTAACCTTGTTCGAGGGTAAATTGGCCATCAAGAATTAGGACAACAAGACCATGAATCATCTATCTTTTTACTGGTTGCCGGATAATAAAGACAAACTTATTGAATCTCTGGAATCAGAGTTTGCCTTTCTGGTTGAGCAATCCATCCAAACAGGCAAAATCTCACTTCCACCTATTCCTGAGGTCGTTATTAAGATTCAGCGATTGTGTGCATCTGAAGACGCAGGAATACCTGATATTGCAAATTGTCTGATCGATGACCCTAGCCTCGCAGCTGTAATAATAAGGGTGGCTAACTCCGTTATCTTCAATCGAAGGAACATCACCTGCACCGACCTTCAAACCGCAGTATCCCGATTAGGAATGATGCGTGTCCGAGATATCGTAACGGCGCAAGCTATCGAGCAGTTAAAACACAGTGCCGACTTAAATGAAGATTGTAATAAGATTCTTGTTGATAGCGCAGTAAACTCACGAGAGCTAGCGGCAACTATGGTGATGGTAACTCAATCAATTAAAGAGAACGCCAAAGGCCACTATGACTATCTGGAAGAAGAGAAGTCGTTACTTGTAGGACTGCTGGCAGATATAGGGCTGTTCTGCCTTGTTAATGAGTATCACCTCTATCTGGATAAAGGGAACTACCTTGAACACGATCTGGTCATGCAGATTCTTGATTCTCGCTGCCCTGAAACCAGTGAGTTGGTGTTAAACAGCTGGAAGTTTGACAGCGATTTTCTTGAAGTAGCAACCAACAAGGAGATTGACAGCAACAAAGAAAGACCGGAAATCACATACTTAGATGTTGCAAGAATGGCTAACCACCTGTTAATGTTCCGCCGTAAAGATGAAGATATCGATGAACATCAGGTAGAAATCAACACGACTGGTGCAGAAGCACTATATGAAATCAGTAATTTATCAGAAACTGAATTTCGTTCGAGAGTATCAGATGTCATCCAGGCTTCAGGACTATAAGGCACTAAATACGTAGGAAGCAAACATCCAATGCTCGCAGGAATGCTATTTATCTTTACCCCACTTATCGTGGGGTATTTATTTTCTATCTCTAACCAAAAGCTACTGGAAAAAATCAATAAGTACACTTCGTCGCTGGTGTACATTATTTTGTCTTTAATGGGCCTCAGTCTCGCTTCCCTGGATAACCTTGGCTCAAACCTGCAAACCATATTGCTTTATACGTCAGTCTTCTTTTTTATTATTGGCGGCTGCAACCTATTGGTATTACCTTTTATCGATAGGGCACTCCCATTACAGACTGAGCATTCCCAAAAACGTATCCCATTCTCTTCAATGGCGTTGGAATCGGTAAAACTGGTCGCTGTCGTTGGTGCAGGTTTGCTCGTAGGGCTACTCCTACCTTTTGATCTAAGCTGGGTAGATACTGCCAGTGAATGGATTCTGTTTGTGCTTCTCTTTTTGATAGGTATTCAGTTACGTAACAGTGGCCTGACGCTACGACAAATTCTGTTAAACAAACACGGCATGATTATAGCCCTGGTGATTATCCTAACGTCCTGGTGTGGTGGATTGATCGCTGCATTCTTCCTGGATATCCCATATTTCAGAGGCTTAGCAATGGCATCCGGATTCGGATGGTATTCACTTTCCGGCATTTTGATGGGAGATGCATTTGGGCCTGTTTATGGTGGCGCATCCTTCATGATAGAACTGCTTCGCGAGTTAATTGCGCTGGTGATGATTCCTATGATGATAAAAACTCGGCCTTGCACGGCTATAGGCTACGCAGGCGCAACCGCAATGGACTTTACATTACCCGTGATTCAAACAAGCGGTGGCGTTAGATGTGTACCAATCGCCATCGTAAGTGGTTTTATTCTCAGCTTGTTAGTGCCTGTATTTATGTTGTTTTTTGTTTCGTTGGCAGGATAACTCGGTTTCAGGTTAAGAAAGTGCTAATTTATGCAAAACTCTGCTAGCTGGCTCTCAGGATTCGCTTTGATCAGATGTTATATTGCGTCACATTCTTACAACAAAAAATAAAACTCAACATAAATTAGCCCAAAGGAATAGCAATGAACCGTTTTGTAACCACTTTACTGCTATGTAGTGCTGCTACTTTCTCACATGCAGCAGATAAGCAATGTCTATCTGGCAAGTACGATGCGTATATCGATGCCTCGCTTAACTGGTATAAAGACCTAATCGGACTAACCACAGAGCAGTATCCGGAGTTAAAGGAAGTTGGAGACTGGTTTTATGAAGGCCGCAGGCAACACTTTGAACTAAACCGTTCGGCGGTTCATTATTATCTGCAGAATGACATGACTAAAGTTGCTACTGAGCAAGCTGTAGAGTCATGGCTTAAGCTTGAACAAAAAGATGTAAAGACACTTGCATCAAGAAGCGATGAACTCGGTAAAATGGCAAGCCTGAGCTATCAGTTCCGTCAGAGCAAGCCACATGAGAAAAATTACGATCTGCGCTCTGCTTTTGCCGAGTTACTCAGTCACCCAAATAAAATCGATAGCGTACTGACAAAATACAACGACGCTATAGAAAAAGCTGAAGCGATAAGTTGCCCTTAACAGTCCGTTCCATTTCTGAGCAAGGTCATCTTTAAAACTTCAGTTTACGCATTTAAAACGGGACATTGTTCCCGTTTTCGTTTAGATTGTGCGGCTAGCAATACATCAAGTTAAAATCTCTTAGTATGGTTTCAGAAAACAAAACAGCGGACGTAAGCTTTGAAAGCTTGCTTCGTATTTTTACTGTGCCAGAAGCACCCGGCTCTGCACTTTCACAAATAGAAGCGGAATTATCGCAAAACCTGAATAAGTTTTTGCGAGAGCACATCGTTGCGGAAGAAAAACCACTAAGAGATATAGAGAAAGATTTTTCCAACGCCTCTATCCCTGAGCTGCCATCTTTTGTTTCGGATCATACTCAGCATCTGATGGATACCCTGGTTGCTCAATCAGTTCATACTTCTGCACCGAGTTTTATCGGTCATATGACGTCTGCTCTACCCTACTTTCTGATGCCGCTATCGAAAATTATGATAGCGCTAAACCAGAATCTGGTGAAAATCGAGACGTCCAAAGCATTCACCCCATTAGAGCGTCAGGTTCTTGGGATGCTACACAGACTGATCTACGCTCAGGATGACGCTTTTTATAGACATTGGATGCATAGCGCTAAACACGCTTTAGGCGCATTCTGTTCCGGCGGTACTGTTGCAAACATAACTGCCCTTTGGGTGGCTCGAAACAACGCACTCAAGCCAGATGGTGACTTTACAGGTGTGGAGAACGAAGGGCTTTTCCGGGCAATGAAGCACTATGGCTATGAAGGCTTGGCCATTCTGGTTTCAGAGCGTGGGCACTATTCACTAAAAAAAGCAGCCAATGTGCTGGGCATCGGTCAGGATGCTCTGATTCCAGTGCGTACGGATGCGAACAACCGAATCTGTACCGATGATCTTGAAGCAAAGATTGCCAAGCTGAAAAGCAAAAAAATTAAGCCATTTGCTGTTGTAGGCGTCGCTGGTACAACAGAAACCGGTAATATCGACCCTATCAGAAAGATTGCTGAAATTAGCCAGAGAGAAGGTTGCCACTTCCACGTTGATGCCGCCTGGGGCGGTGCGACACTAATGTCGAATAACTACCGTCACCTGCTTGATGGAATTGAGCTTGCAGACTCAGTAACGATTGATGCACATAAGCAGCTGTATATTCCAATGGGTGCTGGTATGGTTCTGTTCAAGAATCCGAACGATATGTCTGCTATTGAACATCATGCTGAATATATCCTGCGAAAAGGCTCAAAAGATTTGGGCAGTCGTACACTGGAAGGTTCGCGTTCAGGCATCGCTATGCTTGTTTATTCAAGCATGCATATTATTAGCCGACCTGGATATGAATTGCTTATCGATCAGAGCATTAATAAAGCCAAATACTTTGCAAAACTCATTAAGCAGCAACCAGATTTTGAACTTATTTCAGAACCTGAGCTTTGCCTGCTAACCTACCGTTACGTTCCTGCTGATACCAGAAAAGCACTGACACTAGCAGACGGCACAAGGAAACAGAGGTTACATCAGCTTCTGAATGACCTGACTAAATCCATTCAAAAAAGACAACGAGAAACCGGTAAATCCTTTGTCTCCCGCACCAAACTTACACCACACCAGTGGGATGAGATGAGTACCGTTGTTTTCCGAGTGGTGTTAGCCAACCCTCTAACCACTTGCGATATTCTAGCTGGTGTACTTGATGAGCAACGAGAAATCGCTAAAACCCATGGTTCACTTATGGATGAGATCCAAAGGTTAACTCATGAAGTCTTATCAGCAAAAACCACAGACAAAGCTGAAAGTTAAACTGAAAATTTCTTTCTATTTTTTGTAACTTAGCGGTCAGGAACCTGCTCAAAGTGATAAGTTTCTGACCATATTTGTTTCAAATTCCTTTCGAAACTGAAATTTAGTTTGAGGTTTGTCATGTTCTGATGAATAAACCTCTAAATAGTACGACTTTAGCTTTTTCCAAATAGATTGTTAGGTTTATACTCAATTTAACTTGGTGGCTCTTTGTATTACCGCAAAACAAGACTGATGAAAAATCAGCTGGGTAAACATAAATATGAGCCAAACGGAAGCGAACTATTTTTATTATTACTATGAATATTTTAGAAAAAATTCAGAAAAGCCTAGATAACTTCAGTAAATCAGAACGTAAAGTTGCTGAAGTGATTATGGCTTCTCCCCAAACGGCGATTCATTCCAGCATTGCTACATTGGCAAAAATGGCGGATGTAAGTGAGCCAACCGTAAACCGCTTCTGTCGAAGACTGGATACTAAAGGTTTCCCCGACTTTAAGCTTCATTTGGCACAAAGCCTTGCGAACGGCACACCATATGTGAACCGTAACGTTGAAGAAGATGATGGCCCAGATGCCTACACCCACAAAATCTTTGAATCAACAATGGCATGCCTCGATGTAGCAAAAAATAGCCTGGATGCAACGCAAATCAACCGCGCAGTTGATCTATTGACTCAGGCTAAACGGATTTCCTTCTTTGGCCTTGGTGCATCTTCCGCTGTTGCAAAAGATGCGCAAAACAAATTTATCCGGTTCAACATCCCGATAGCTTGTTTCGAAGATATCGTGATGCAACGTATGAGCTGCATCAACTGTACAGACAACGATGTGATCGTGCTTATTTCTCATACTGGACGAACGAAGAGCATGGTGGAAGTCGCGAATTTGGGTCGCGAAAATGGTTCCACAGTCATCGCTATTACAGCGAAAGATTCTCCGCTAGATAAAGCCGCTTCGTTATCTATCACGCTTGATGTTCCAGAAGATACGGATGTCTACATGCCGATGGCAAGCCGCGTTGTTCAGATGACAGTGATTGATGTGCTCGCAACTGGTTTTACTCTTCGTAGAGGTACCAGCTTCCGAGAGAATCTACGTCGAGTAAAAGATGCGTTGAAGGACTCCCGATACGACAAAATCACTCACTTTTAATGAGTGAAACTCAGATATACCAAAGGACGCCATGGCGTCCTTTGTTTTTTTGCAGTAGTTACATCTATTAGAACGTATCTGACGTTTTATCCTCACTCGATTCATAGCCCAACGCTCTCACCTCTATTGCCTCCGAGCCTGAATCAAACTCCAGCGCATGATCTCCATGCTCCTGACAATCGCACACCTGTTGAAGAATATAGACTAGCCTTTCCTCGTTAAGTGGTAATGGGTTGCCTTTAATTGACACCGACTTAAGTGCATCCTGAGCCACCTTTGCAAAAGAGTGGTCACAGATACCGAATTCACTCAACATAGGGAGGTTTAACCTCTCTAATGTGGAAAACGCCCATTGGATACAATCGTCTTCCGCTGCCTCCGCTTTTCCGAGAAGTATTTTTGATAACTTCTTGTAACGGCTGAGAATATCATTCCTTCCGGCAACTCTCGCCGCGTCAATATTCTCTCGCATAACAAAAGGGGCAAGCCTGCCGGTAATCACACTGTGAGGTACCTTCATCTTGCCACCGAGAGACGATGCTAAGCCGTGTGCGGCACCTAGTTTGGCATTCGAAATCGCCATACCACCAAGCATTGCAGCGAATGATAGGTCTGCCCTGGCCTTCTTATCGTCTTGCGTACACGCAGGGACAATCGCATCAGATAACCTTCTTAATCCCTCTTCACATACCATATCGGTCAATGGATTGGGATCACCACAAACATAAGACTCCATTAAATGTGTAAATGTCTCCATTGCTCCTCGGGCTGAAATCGCTAAGGAAGTTTCGTATGTCAGCGTTGGATCAACAATCGCAACGTCAGGAAGGATATCCGGGCTTCTCAGACTCACCTTCACTTTATCCTGGCCAGAACGAAGCACTGCTTTGTTGGTTACTTCAGAGCCAGTACTCGCCGTGGTGGGAATCGCGATAAAAGGCAGCGGTTTGGTTTTAAGCGGTACACTGCGGCCAACAACCTCAACATAGTCATAGACATTTCCCAGATTAGGGATCATAGCAGCGAGCGCTTTACCCATATCGATAACACTACCGCCACCAATAGCAACCACCATATCCGGCTGAAACTTACGACCAATAGTCGCCGTCTCTTCTATCATGGTTATATTTGGTTCACTGGACAGAGAAACATGCTGATAACGCATATTGTAGCTGTTGAGATAACTGATTATTGGCTGAGCACGTTGCTGATCTTTTCCGGTAACCAGGAGTACGCTATAGCCATATTGATTCAAGACGGAAAGCGAAGAGTTTAACGCCCCCTCACCAAACACTATCCTTGTGGAAGTCATAAACTGAAACATAATAAATACCTTTCAAATTCTAAAAACTATTTAGTATCAGTCAGTTAATTATTTATCCTATTTATATAAACAATACATCATCCGTACTAGAACATCATATTTACTCTTAAGTATTTTTGTTCTATATCAGTTAATTTTGGGTTCACTACATTTACAAATGAAATATTTGACTAACATCTAGGTACAGCAAAGTTGAGCCAAAATCATGTGATAGGTTTTACCTATTAAATTGAAAGGAGTTTCGAGCTTTATTTCCTTACTCATATCATGCATAGTTGTTACAAAAGCCAAACAGCGAAAGAAAAATAGGAGAAAGTCATGTTTGTAGTTATTTTTGGTCGTCCGGGTTGTCCTTACTGTGTTCGCGCTAAAGATCTTGCTGAAAAGCTTAAAGAGGAGCGAGACGATTTCAACTACCGCTATGTAGACATTCATGCTGAAGGCATCACAAAAGCTGACCTGGAAAAAACCGTTGGTAAACCAGTTGAAACTGTTCCTCAGATTTTTGTCGATCAAGACCACGTTGGTGGCTACACAGAATTCGAAGCATACGCTGAGAAAACTTGAGTTTATTCAGCGAATAATTATCAACAAATCAATAACTAAGCTCGTCAATGGCGGGCTTTTTTTGTTTTTATCCGCTGTAAGAAAATTAATTGAGAAAAATCGAAAATTTCACTTATCTTTTGCATTAATTCCTATACAATTCCCGATAATACACCGCCACCCTTAACATCACTTTAGATTGCATCGAGCGACGACTGTGAACATAAATGTCATTCTACTGTTAGAGCAAAATCCCATCCTGCTTATTTTCGTTGTATTAGCCATAGGTTTGACTATCGGAAAAATCCGCTTTGGCGGTTTTCAATTAGGCAATTCTATTGGTGTTCTGTTTACCGCTCTCATCATGGGTAACTTTGGTTTTTCCTTTGACAGTGAAGCACTTACTATCGGCTTTATGCTGTTTATCTATTGTGTAGGTATAGAAGCAGGACCAAACTTTTTTGGTATTTTCTTCAGAGATGGCAAACACTATTTTTTGCTTAGTTTGATTGTTCTTGTTTCCGCTCTTGGCCTGACCTACATTTCCAGCCACTATCTGGGGCTAAGCTTTGGCTTATCTGCGGGGATGATGGCGGGAGCACTAACTGCAACGCCCATCCTGGTTGGAGCTCAGGACGCGCTAAACTCTGGCCTGGCTACGTTACCGCGAAACATGACAATGGATACCGTGATGCAAAACCTCTCGGTAGGATATGCTATCTCCTACCTTGTTGGCTTAATCAGTATGATCCTGTTTGCCAAGCTACTGCCAAAGATGCAAAAAGAAAACCTGCATGACAGTGCAGAGCAGATTGCAAAAGAGCGCGGCATTGGTAATGCGGGTCAACGTAAAGTTTATCTGCCTATTATCCGAGCCTATCGTGTAGGTCAGGAGCTTATCGACTGGATAGATGGTAAGAACCTTCGTGAACTGGGCATCTACCGTCAGACCGGTTGTTATATTGAGCGAGTTCGACGCAACGGCATTCTCGCCCACCCCGATGGCGACGCTATCTTGCAGGAAGGTGATGAAATAGCGCTAGTAGGTTTCCCTGACAGCCACGCACGACTGGATCCAAGCTTTAGAAACGGAAAAGAGGTATTCGACAGGAATCTGCTCGACCTAAGAGTTGTCGAAGAAGAGATCGTAGTAAAAAGTGATAGCATCGCGGGAAAAAAACTGTCTGAGCTAAACCTTTCTGAGTATGGCTGTTTTCTGAACCGTGTTATCCGGGCGCAGATAGAGATGCCAATGGACCACGACATTATTCTGGCTAAGGGTGATATCCTTCAGGTGAGCGGTGAATCAAGCCGTGTTCATGGTCTGGCTGAACGAATCGGTTTTATCTCAATTCATAGCCAGATGGCGGATCTACTCGCCTTCTGTAGCTTCTTCATACTAGGGCTGCTTTTTGGTCTTATTACTATGACCTTTGGTCAGGTAACCTTTGGGCTTGGTAATGCTGTTGGCCTGTTACTGGCAGGTATTACCCTTGGTTTCTTGAGAGCTAACCACCCTACTTTTGGCTACGTCCCTCAAGGCGCTTTAAATATCGTCAAAGACCTTGGTCTGATGTTCTTTATGGCAGGGATTGGCTTAAGTGCTGGTGGTAATATATTAACCTACCTCAGCGATATTGGTTTGCAGGTTATCTTAATCGGCTTAGTTGTCAGTGTGGTGCCAGTGGCCCTCGCATTTGTTGTAGGTGCATATGGATTTAAGATGAACAAAGCACTGTTGTTTGGTGCAATCATTGGAGCCAGAACCTGTGCACCAGCAATGGATGTTGTTAACGAATATGCACGCTCTACTATTCCGGCACTTGGTTATGCCGGTACTTATGCGATTGCAAATATCTTAATGACTCTTGCAGGTACATTGCTAATTATACTGAGTTAGTTTTTATTCGGAAAAACTCAGCGTAGAACAAATACAAAAAAAGGTCGCCTACCAGGGCGACCTATGCTTATTGACAACGTCTGTCATCCCTGCGAAGACAGGGATGACGATGTTCTGGTTTGTTGTCAATTAGATATCGATAACATCAAATTCTACTGCTGGGTTAACATCAGCTTCGTAATCAACACCTTCAACACCGAAACCAAACAGTTTCAGGAACTCTTCTTTATACTCTACGTAATCAGTTAGTTCTTTCAGGTTTTCAGTTGTGATTTGAGGCCATAGCTGACGACAGTGTTCCTGTACATCTTCACGAAGTTCCCAGTCATCCAGGCGCAGACGGTTCTTCTCATCGGTCTCTGGTGCGCTTGCATCATCTTTATACAGACGCTGACGGAACATACGGTAAACCTGTTCCATACAACCTTCGTGGATGCCCTCTTCGCGCATCTTCTTAAACACCATAGCGATGTATAGAGGCATAACCGGAATTGCAGAACTTGCCTGAGTTACCACAGACTTAAGTACCGCAACGTTTGCACTACCACCTGTAGCACCAAGCTTCGCGTTTAGTGCTTCAGACGCACGGTCCAGATCCATCTTCGCCTGACCTAGAGCGCCATCCCAGTAGATTGGCCATGTCAGCTCAGTACCGATGTAGCTGTAAGCCACGGTTTTACAACCATCAGCCAACACGCCAGCGTCAGACAGAGCATTGATCCATAGCTCCCAGTCTTCGCCACCCATAACTGTTACTGTATCTTTGATCTCTTGCTCAGTTGCAGGCTCTACACTTGCTTCAATAATAACGTCTTTATTGGTATCAACCGCAGTTGAAGTGTAAGTTTCGCCAATAGGCTTCAGAGCAGAGCGAATAACTTCGCCAGTTTCCGGCATTTTACGAACCGGAGATGCTAGAGAGTAAACCACCATATCAACCTGACCCAGGTCTTCTTTGATCAGTTCAATGGTTTTCTCTTTTGCTTCATTTGAGAACGCATCGCCATTTAAGCTTTTTGCGTATAGGCCTTCTTCGTGCGCTAACTTGTCGAAAGCTGCCGCATTATAGAAACCAGCGGTACCTGGCTTTCTTTCTGTGCCAGGCTTTTCGAAGAAAACACCGATAGTTGATGCACCACCACCAAAAGCAGCAGCAATGCGTGAAGATAAACCGTAACCACTTGATGAACCAACAACCAGAACACGCTTAGGCGCATTTTGTACTGGCCCCTGAGCTTTAGTGTATTCGATTTGTTCTTTTACGTTTGCTTCACATCCAACCGGATGTGTTGTGGTACAGATAAAACCACGAATTCTAGGTTTGATGATCATATTCAGCTTCCTTTAAAAAACTTCCGTAGCATAAAGTTTTCGACAAGAGTTCGCATCTAATTTCTTCGAAATTACCGTTATTTGTTAAGTGGTTGGAGCACTACAAACAAAAAGGCACCCCGCAGGGTGCCTAAACCATAGTCTTTATGCTTAAGCAACGCTATTTAACTTAGGAGCTGACTGCTTATCCGTCAAGACTTCAGAGAAATCATGGCTGAAGTGGTCAACCTGAACCGCTTTAGAACGAATCGCATCCGCAGCAAGGATCTTATCGACTTCTGCCTGGGTAAATACACCTGCTTCCAGTGCCTGTTGCAGTCTGTCTGTCAATAAGCCTTTTCTCGCCACTTTACCCTCTTTCGCCGCTTGTACCAGCTTGCGTTCCAACCCTTTAATTTCGTACATCTTGATAAACGCTCGTTCCATCAAACCAATTGGATCGTCTTCTTTATCGCTGATATAACAAAGGTGAGTTAGCCTGTCTCGATGCGCTCCCGGAGTCATCAGGCTCTCTGCCAACTTAACAGATAGCTTGTCTTCTGGTTTCTTAAAGTGATTGCCCAACGGGAATACCAGTACTTTCAGTAAGCGACCAGCCGCTTTATTCGGGAAGTTTGTATAAGCTTCCTGAAGTGCTTTAGCTGCGTTGTACGTACAGTGCTGAACCGCATAGTGAACGTAATCCAGATCACTTTGCTGACGACCATCATCTTCGTATTTCTTCAGCACTGCTGAGGCCATATACAGGAAGCTAAGCGCATCACCTAAACGTGCAGAAATCATCTCCTTACGCTTCAGGTCACCACCCAGTGTGCCCATGGCAACGTCTGAACTGATCGCCAACGCACGGCTGATGCGAGTCAGGTCTTTATAGTAGCCTTTTGTCGGGCCACTCATTGGGAGCTGATAAATGCAGAGCCCGTTAAGCCCGCCCAAAGTGAACCAAAGGCATTCTTCGTACCGTGGCCGACATGTTTGAACAGCAGATCATCGAATTCTTTAGCACCCTGCTCTGTATCCGGGTTCGCAGCCGCTTCCATCTCTTTCAGCACGTATGGGTGACAGCGGGTTGCGCCTTGACCAAATATCATCAGATTACGGGTCAGAATGTTCGCGCCTTCTACGGTAATCGCAACTGGCGCACCAATGTAGAAGTTAGCCAGATAGTTCATCGGACCTTGCTGAATACCGCGCCCCGCGTGAATATCCATAGAGTCATCCAGAACCTGCCTTGCCATCTCAGTCATATGGTACTTAGCAATCGCCGTTACGATGCCTGGTTTTTCTTTAAGGTCCAGAGAAGTAGTAGTTAGTGTTCGTGTTGCTTCAAGTAGATAAGTTAGACCACCAATACGGCCCAGCGCTTCTGCAACACCTTCAAACTTACCAATCGACATACCAAATTGCTTACGAACGTATGCATATGCACCTGTTGTACGAGAAGTCAGGTGACCTGTTGCCGTACCCATAGCAGGAAGTGAAATACCACGTCCTGCTGACAAACATTCAACCAACATACGCCAGCCTTTCCCTACGTAGTCCTGTCCACCGATTACCCAGTCCATAGGGACGAATACATCCTGCCCGCGAGTAGGGCCATTCATAAATGCCAGACCAAGTGGGTCATGACGCTCACCGATTTCTACACCAGTGTGATCGGCAGGGATCAGTGCGCAAGTAATACCTAGATCTAGCTCGTCGCCTAGTAGTCCATCTGGATCCTGTAGTTTAAATGCTAGACCAAGAACAGTCGCGACCGGTGCAAGCGTGATGTAACGCTTGTTCCAGCTTATACGCATGCCCAGCACTTCTTTGCCTTCGTGCATACCCATACAAACTGTACCTGTGTCAGGAATACCACCCGCATCCGAACCCGCTTCGGGGCCTGTTAACGCAAAACAAGGAATCTCGGTACCATCTGCCAGGCGAGGCAGCCAGTAATCTTTTTGATCCTGAGTACCATAATGTGCGACCAGTTCACCAGGGCCCAAAGAATTAGGAACCATCACGGTTACGCCTGCACTATTACTACGAGTCGCGATTTTCGACACAATGGTTGAGTTGGCATGTGATGAGAACTGACGGCCACCATATTCTTTAGGGATGATCAGAGAGAAAAAGCGCTCTTTAAGAATGTAGTCCCATACTTCTTTTGGCAGGTCACGGTCTTCCTTAACGATCTTATGATCATCAAGCATATCCAGAAGGGTTTCTACCTCGTTATCGATAAACGACTGCTCTTCAGCACTTAAGGTAGGTTTTGGGTAGTGGTGCAGCTTTTGCCAGTCAGGTGAACCGGAAAATAGTTCGCCATCCCACCAAACGCTACCGGCTTCCATTGCCTCTTTCTCTGTACTGGACAAAGGTGGCAATACTTTTTTAAACATTTTAAAGGCCGGGTCACTTACCCATTTTCTTCTTAGAGAGCACATAGTTCAGATCCTTTTGTTCTACAGAGTATTGTTATTATTGGTTAGGGTGTATTTAGAGTTTATTTTGCAGCAACACCTGCTGCCAAATACGGTATCAGCTGGTCGATAACGACATTTGAATCGACCTTCTGACCATAATCATTAAATGCAATCTCAGCTAACGCCTTGCTGGTTGCCATGGTGAAGATGCAAGTGCCAAGGGTAAAATGGAGACGCCAAAACAACGTCTGATCATCTATATCTTTATTGGCACGTTTCACTGAAGCAACGAACTGAGATAAAACTTCGCTATATCGCGTTGTGATAAACCAGCGAAGGTGTCCCTGCACATCGGTATAACCACGACCAATCAAAAGCATAAATCGGCTGGCACCATGAGGTCGCATATCATTCAATTTAAGAAGAGGGTTACGCAGAGTTTCAAAAACCTCTTCCATAGAAAATTCATCTCGGTGATTGAGTTCAACCAAAGCGTCACCTACAGCAGGCATAAACGCTTCCAGGTAGCGGTCCAATACAGCTCGTACCAAGGTTTTCTTATCACCGAAGTGATAATTCACCGATGCGAGGTTTACATTCGCCTTACTGGTAATGGCGCGCAGCGAAGTATCATTGAATCCCTGTTCGGCAAACAGGCTTTCGGCTACATCCAAAATCTTGTCTTTCGTTTTATTCTTTTGAACCATTTCAATTAACCGTATTAAACAACTGTTTGAAATATACACTTGATACAGATTATTAACAAGCATGCAACATCACATTTATTGCTAATTAACTATAACCCTTTGAGGTAGTGTATTTTTTAACCGGAAAAAGTTTTTGAAAAAAAAGACAAAAAGATTGAACTGAATGGAAAAGCCCTGGTCTGAATAGGTGTAGTAAGAAGTGCATTTTGAAGTTCTTGAAGCTGAAAGGACTTGTTTTCAAACTGAACTTACTAATATGCTGCTTTTTTCTTATTAACTCCTATGTTTGTATCGCCCAAGCCAATTTAGCTTGGGCTTTTTTTTGCTTAACGTTTTATCTACACGTACTAAAAACAAAAAAGCCTCCACTGTGGGAGGCTAAAAGAACATTAAATTTTAATTAGTTAGTCACCGAACTCTGTTTTACTTCTTTCGGCAATGTTGTGTGCAACATCACATAACCAATTATCGCAGCTGTCGTAGAGCCCATCAGAATACCTAATCGAGCATAAGTATCAAACTCAGGACTAACACCAACAAATGCTAGTGAAGAGATAAAGATAGACATAGTAAATCCGATACCACACAACACGGATACTGCCAGAATATGCTTAAAGTTAATTCCTTCTGGCAATTTAGCAACGCCAGTCTTCACTGCAATCCAGCTGAAGCTGAATATACCCAGAGGCTTACCAATTAACAGACCCATAGCAATGCCCATAGGTAGAGTCGCTCCCAACCCTGATATAGAAACACCTTCCAGAGAGATACCAGCGTTAGCAAACGCAAACATTGGCAGAATAGCAAAAGCAACATAAGGATGAAGCGCGTGCTCTAAATGTTTCAATGGTGATGCTTCACCTGCTTTACCTTTAAGCGGAATAGCAAAGCCTATCACTACACCAGCCAAAGTTGCGTGCACACCTGATTTTAGTACCGCGATCCAGAGAATCATACCCGCAATCACATACCAGGATATCTTAGTGACATTTTTCGCGTTCATCATAAACAGCACGCCAGTCATCACAAAGCCAACCGCCAATGCTAATGTCGACAAATCACTGCTGTAGAACAATGCGATAATAACAACCACACCCAGGTCATCGATAATCGCCAGAGCAAGCAGGAATACTTTAAGCGCTAAAGGAACTCGTTTACCCAGCAGGCTCATAATACCCAATGCGAATGCAATATCTGTCGCAGCCGGTATCGCCCAGCCTTTTAATGCTTCCGGATCACCGGAGTTGAACGCAACATATACTAATGCTGGAGCTAACATACCGCCTACAGCTGCAATCGCAGGGAAAATAGCCGTTTCTTTTGATTTAAGCGCACCTTCAAGTAGCTCACGCTTAACTTCTAGGCCGATAAGCAGGAAGAATACAGCCATTAGGCCATCATTAATCCAGTGTGATACTGACATACCAAACACGTAGGTATGCAGAAAAGCATCGTACGCGGCTCCTGCCGGGGAGTTTGCTACCATCATTGCAAAAGCTGCGGCAATAACCAACAAAATGCCGCCAGCAGATTCCATTTGAAAAATTCGCGAATCATGTCGCTCATAAACTAACCTCAAATCATTTATATTTATTGTTTGAATAATATTCACCAGAGATGCGAAACAGTCTACACACCTCTAACACACAGAAAAAATCGATTGTTTAGATAAAAAACATCGAATTTTACGAAATGTCATACGGTGAAATGCAAAGCAATATTCAAATATATATGTGAAGTTTAGTCGGAGATCACTGTGATATGCAGTATTTACATTGTTTGAAAATGTAAACGAAGGGGGATATTAATAACCAGTCAGTTGCATAAAGCCGATAATTTCTGGCTTGCCAATGACTTCCACTGCACCTTCCCAATACTGGAAAACAAATGGTTGCCACTGCTCATTCATAAGCGAACTGACACTAATATCAATGCCATAATCTGGTATCTTAAGTGACCAGACGACTGGTATAAACTTGTCGTTCTCCAGAGTAACGTATTTTTCTGGAGTTAACTCTATCTGTTCATCAGACAAGTTAGCCACAGTTCCTTTGTTCGTTGCTAAAGTCCCATAATTGTATGCGACGAAATTATGCAATTTCAGCTGATGGATAGATAACGCGGTGTTTTTATCCAGATGTAGTGTAAATAGTGCTGTTGATTGTGGATGCTCGTCCAGTGAATCAGTGCCCCACTCCTTGTCTAACCATCCTGTACCTGTTACAGCAATAGTTTCACCATTTAGTATTAACTCACCTATTACACTAATAAACGGGGCCTGTACGTTATAGGAAGCAATAGGCAGCAGGTCGTGTTTTTTTGTATAACCGCCTTCGCCCGGTAGAACATAGGGCCCTTTAGCATAAGAGTTCAAATTCACTGAGAATGTATCGGTCTCGACATTCAGTTTACCTGGTAAAGGTGACTTACCGATTGAGCGCCAGTTCCAGTTATCTAACCAGACCCCAAATGGACGAGATTTGAAGCCTGCCTGACCTATCCCTCCCCGAGCAAGCCTTTGTTGACGCCATACTTCGTCTTCAGACGTTACTACAATATGAGCGTTATAAAGCTGCGGGTTACGCCACCCACTTCCCTTTCGCTCATCCGTGGCAATCCTGTAATAGGTCCACTGGACACTATAGGATTTCCCGCTTTTATCTTTTAAGTTCGCTACATAGCGCCATGATTCATGTTGATACTCAGAATGAAAACTAAAATCCTGCGGCAACCTAACAGCCCTATCAGGTAGTACGGGCTCATAGATAGTATTTTCTTTTTTGCTAAGAATGGATTCCAGATACTTAACCTCAACCTGCTTAGGCTCGTGGCTAAGTAGTGCGAAAGTGATAGCGGCACCCAGAAAAAACGCGACTGAAGTCAAAAAGTACTTATTTTTTATCAGGTGTTTCATATCAAAGCGCATCTCGCAAAGACTTCATAGGTGTGCGATTTATCATTCCAATTACTGGCGCCGCTCCCGCTACAAGTAACGCTGCCATTGTCCAGACAAAGGTTTCTATATATTCCCAAGGAATAACATAAATAGGCATACTCCAGCCAAATGACTGTTTTAGACCAACACTAACCATAACCTGGGCGATAGCATAGCCTAGCGGCAACGCAACAATGGCAGATATAGCACCAAACAGCATAAGTTGAAGACTGCTCAGTGCGACTAGTTCTTTGCCTGAAATACCAAAGCAGCGTAACAATGCCACCTGGCGCTGTTTAGACACCTCGCCAGCAACCGTGGAAAAGAACAGGCCAAACACGGCAATAACCAATGTCAGATCCCCTAAGGTATCAGCAATAATAAATGTCCGGTCGAAGACTCGCATAGCCTGATTATGGATGTTGGTATTGTTCAGCACTCGCTCTTCTGACAAACGGAAGAAAGTACTCAATTTACCGATCAACACTTGAGCATGCGCTTGTTGCCCTTCTTTAAGGTGCACACCTAAACCAACATTTCCCTGGCCGGCGAAAATATGTAACCAGTTCTGGTGTGACATCATGACCTGGTTATATGGATTCCCATAATCGTAATAAACGCCAGCCACCAACCAACCCTTTCTGAGTGGTTCATTAAAAGAGATGTAATCACCTGGCCTGATCTTTTTCTTCAGTGCCATAGACTCACTGACAAGGATGCTCTTGGTATCATGTAGGCGATACCAGTAATTAGGTATCGCTAACTTAACTGGAATTGAGTCGCGCTCACCAATACTGCTACCGGTACTCACTACCTGCAAAGTGCCATTGGTGGTCATGAACTCTTCTTCCCAGCGCCACCAGACCGCATCAACTTCATCTTGCTGTTTCAGCCAGTTACTCACTCTGGCCGCAGAGCTGTTTGTTGGGTGAATATATAGGTCGGCTGCAAGTCTCTGGGTTAACCATTCATCTGTCGTTTCCCTGAAGCTACCAACAAGTGTTTCAACGGCAATGTTAGCGGACATTGCCAACATAAATGCCATCAACGCGACACCGCGGTAACTCATGCTTGCCGCGGCATCAGCAAAGAACCATCGTACTTTTACCCAGCGCAACTTATACGAAAATAAGTTAAACAGCTGGAAAACCAAAAACGGAACTAACAGTGCGGTACACACCATCATCAGGCCTATCAACACAAAGCCTGTTTCTGAGGTAGGTGTCGTTTTATATAACGTTATTGCTATCGCTGCCAATACTATTGCCACAAGAGCTTGCCAAAGGAACTCGCGACCAGCAAAGCGAACCAGTGACAAGCGGGCGGTAAGCCGTATTGGCTGAGTTTTAAGCAGGCGAACCATAGGCCATGCACAAGCCACAAATCCCCCACCTACAGCCATAATTAGGCTTTTGATACTCCAATCGCTACTCCACTGAATAACCAGACCGACATCGGCATCATACAAATCTGATAATGTAGTAGACACAGTGGGGATCAATCCGTTTGCCAAATACAGGCCAAGCAAATTGCCAAATGACCAGCTAAAAATAATCAGAAACGCAAGTTCGATAAGAAGCGCCTGGGTAAGTTGCCAGCCAGATACACCTGTCTGGCGCAAAATACCAACCAGAGGTTGCCTTTGGACAAAAGAAAGAGACATTGCCTGATAGAAGATAAACAAACCAACGACAAATGCCAGCATCCCCATTGCGCTCAGGTTCATATGAAACGCCTGGGTCAATGAACTTAACTCTGTCTTTGAACTGCGAGACACTGTTACACCATTAGGTAGCATCTTTTTTAAACGATCAAACTTGAGTTTTGGCATAGCGCCACAGTTAATTGCTGAGAAGCCACCAGTACGGTGTAGCTCTCTTAGCTTAGCTATATCAGCAACAATTCTGGTTCCAGTAAGGAACCCGGTTTGATCGATAACGACGGGCCCGAGTTGGGTTCCATTTGCCAGTTGAAGAAAGTCACCATCATTAACAGAAAGATAAGACGCCAGCTCGGGACTGAACATTAAAGGATATGGAGGTTGAGCTAAAGCAAGTGATGACAGGTCTTCGACACCAGTAATGTTCAACATGGCAACCATATCTAGGCCGACAATTGTTAAATCTCTACCCGACTGAGTTTCAATTCGCAACGTATCCATTGGAACACACTGGTTGAAACCTTCCCGCCTCAACTGAATATAGAGGCCCTGTGGGATTTTGTTTGCGTTATGCTTAGAACGAATATTGTATGTAAGCGGATCAGAGAAGAGGCGCTCTCCATCAACATAGCTTTGCTTAGCGTGCTGGTTTACCGCTTCAACACCAACAAATAATGATATACCGAGCGTTAAGCCCAGCCAGACAAGCAAGATTTGTAGAGGATGCCGTCGATAATGACCCAGTAGTGCTTTAACTACGGGCCATAACATGCAGTTGTCCTCCTTGCAGACGGACACAGCCGCTCATGTGATTCGCGACTTTTTCACTATGAGTAACTAAAAGCAAAGTGCAGTTAAGCTGACGGGAAAGTGACGTTAACAGGCGCATAACCGCTTCGGCATTTCGCTCATCAAGGCTTCCCGTAGGTTCATCGGCAAGCAATAGCTGAGGCTCCATATACAGAGCGCGGGCAATAGCCGCTCTTTGTTGTTGCCCACCTGAGACCTCTTCAGGGTAGCGACCTAAAAGTGGCATAAGATCAAGTGCCGACAATATTTGACGCCATAGGCCTTTATCTTCAGATTTACCCTTTAACTGTCTGCAAAAGCGGATATTGTCTGCGATATTCAAAGTTGGAAGAAGGTTATACTGCTGGAAGATATGCCCGATGTTATTTCGGCGGTATGCGGTGCGTTCGACTTCTTTACAGTCATGCATGGCAAACCCGGGAAACCAGATTTCGCCTGAATCTGCAGTATCCAAACCCGCGATAATATTGAGTAAAGTGCTTTTACCCGAACCACTTTCACCCATTAGTGCCAGTTGCTCACCTTGTGGTAAAACTAACTCTGCCCCTTGAAGTACCGGATGGAATTCTCCTCCATCAAGATATCCTTTACTAAGGTCAGTTAGTTTTAACATTAATGAGCTCGCTCGCAATTAAAAAATCGGGTCTGTGAATCTACACTAAAATCACACAATTCGGAAGTATTTTGAATACTTGATCACACTATTTACACTCAACATGAAGATTAGAATGACTTAGGCACGCTTTTTATCAAATTTTGTTGCAAAAATTCAAATAAATCAGCTATTTCTCGATAAGGTTTACAATCCATTTTTTGCTTCGCAAACGCTGGATACAACTAAAACACTTAATAGCTTCTTCAATCAAAAACATGGCATAGACGACCTCTGCAGCCGCCCCCATAAAAATCGCAGCTACCGCCGTTAATGGGATGCCGATTAACCACTGAGTAGTCAGATCTTGATACAGGCAATATTTCACATCGCCACCAGCACGAAGAACCCCAACAACAAGGGTTATCGGGACAGATCGAATGATCATACCGGCACATAGAATCAATATAAACTTATCCGCAAGCGCCCTTGTTTCCGGGGTTAAAGCGGTAAATGCACTCAGTATCGGCCCCTGCGCAAAATAGAGGAGAATAGAGATCGCTATACCAACCAGTATGCTTAATACAAGCAAGCCTATCGCCTGATAATAAACTGCATCATACTGCTTCGCTCCGATGCTGTTCCCGGTCAACACGGCTGCGGCGTTAGAGGTGCCTATAAGAAAGCTAAAACTGATTTGATCGACAGGTGTCATCACAGAGAGCGCAGCAAGCCCTTGAACTCCCGTTTGCCCCATCAGAGCGTGATAAGAAAAAATACCCGCTGCCCAGGCGAAAAAGTTGAATGTGGTTGGCAGGGAAAGCTTAAGAAACCGCCTTACCTTGTTGGTATCAAAAATGTTTGCCAGTTCTTTCGTACCAAAAGCAAGAAGATGTTTCTTCGAGTAGATATAGCTATATACGCATATCACTTCGATAGCACCACTGAGTACGGTTGCGATTGCCGCACCTTTGATACCCAGTGCAGGCATACCCAAATTACCAAAAATCAGCACCCAGTTTAAAAACACATTGGACAGAATACCGATACCACTAAAGAACGTGCTTACACCAGGTTGATGCATCGCCCGGAGGCCAACCGCCATACTGCTAATACAGGCGACAGCAATCATACTAAAGGAAGTAATCACGATGTACTCGCTACCCAGCTGTATAACCTGCTCTGAGTCCGTTGCCAGCTTCATAATCGGTTCTGAAAAAAAGAAAAAGCCGACAACGGTTAGCAGCGCAAAACTGTTAGCGATAACCCAGGTTAAGGCTGTACTCTCTTTGACCCCTTTTTTATCACCCGCGCCCCAATATTGCGCTGTCAGCAGAGCACCACCCATATTCACACCAACCAGCATAATGGTGGTTACAAACATTGCGCGACTAGCCACACCAACGGCTGCGACATCTGCCTCACCTAGCTGCCCTAGCATCAACACATCAACAAGTCCACGGCTCGAAAACATCAGGTTTTGCAAAGCGATCGGCAGTGCTATGGCGATCAGGCGACGTATAAAGTCACCTTTTGAATAGCGATAAGCTTGTGATAAGGTGTTTCTCATTGGAGCCTCATAGAGTGAAATATAGATTGGCAGGCCGTTCAGAAAGAAGCCGGAGGTCGTCAATCAGTGAGTTCACCAATTCTAAAATAAATACCATCATATGGATATGATTTGTTTATGAATAATTATAAGAAAATCTTAGTTTTAGGTGCGTCTGGTTATGTTGGTTCTCAGCTGATTCCGCAACTGCTGGCACTTGGACATGAAGTGACTGCTGCCTCCCGAAATATAGATTATCTAAAGGCTCGAGTTGCTCCTCACGACAAGCTGACCATTACCTATCTTGACCTGATTGATAAAGAAAGAACCAGAGACGTTGTGAAAGACCATGATTTGGTGTTCTTTCTGGTTCACGGAATGGCACATGGTCACGATTTTCTGGTGTATGAACTTTCGCTGGCGATTAACTTCAAGCATGCTTTGATAGGCAGCGACGTAAAACACGTTATCTATCTAAGTGCCATTCAACCGCAAACCGGCAATTCAGAACATCTTCAGGCGCGAAAAAAAACCGGTGAAATCATTCGACAGGCTCCAGTACCAGTAACTGAGCTTCGCGCAGGCGTTATTATAGGTCCGGGCTCAGCAGCCTTTGAAATAATGAAGGACTTTGTCTACAACTTGCCTGTTTTGGTTGCTCCTAAATGGGTGGACTCCAAAGCGAACCCAATAGCACTTAAAAACCTCAACCATTACCTACTTGCGTTATTAGGCGAAGAACCGAAAGACCATAATTACTACGAAGTAGGTGGTCCTGATATACTGAGTTATCGAGAGCAATTTCAACTTATTTGCAAAGCAACCGGGCGACCATTCAGACTGTGGTCCACGCCTCTCCTCACCCCAAAGATGGCGTCTTACTGGCTTGGCGTAGTAACCTCTGTACCTTCAACCATAGGTAAAGCCTTACTGGCAGGACTTGACCACGACTATATTGCCAATTCACAAGATATCCGCTCTCGTTATCCGCAGACGCTGATTTCTTATGAGGAAGCGGTATCAGATTCTATCAGTCAGGAAGGTAAATTTATTCGCAGTAACGTATGGGGCTTTGACCCTGCAGCACTAAACCGTTGGCAGGCTGGATATGGTTACTACCCTAAAGATGCTGGTGCGACACTAGAAACAAAACTGTCCAAAGAGGAGCTTTGGGCGGTGATTGAAAAAATCGGTAGCAAAGAAGAAGGGTATTTTTTTGCTAACTACTTATGGCGAACCCGGGAATGGTTGGATCTGTTTGTTGGTGGCGGCATACCAACACGTAGAAGTCCTGCTGGCCCGGGACTAAAAATTGGCGATCATATCGATTCATGGAAGGTAATTCGTTGTGAGGAGAACAAGTTTCTCTCTCTACTTTTTGGAATGAAAGCGCCCGGATTAGGTCGTTTAGAGTGCTCCATTATCGATCACGGCGATTACCGCGAACTCGACGTTAGAGCCTGGTGGCACCCGCAAGGTTTTAGAGGTCTGCTTTACTGGTTTGCCATGATGCCAGCTCATCTATTCATTTTTAAGGGGATGGTAAAAGCCATATGCAAAAAAGCGAGCCCCAATTGAGTATAAACTCACGGCTCGCTCTTATATTCAGAATATACTCAAGCATATCGCTTAGTAGCCTTCCGGCTTAAAACCAATAGGGATTTCGGCCAGCTGATTTCCCTGATTATCCGGGAAGATTAAATACTCACCATGGTACTTGACTATCGACTTATAACCAGTTCGTTTGTGAACCAAAAAGCCTGACTTAGCTGCCAGACTGACAAAGGCTGTGTGGTTACCACGCACATAAAAGCTCATCGGCTTAACCAGAGTTTCATGCCCATTTTCATCCGCATCAGCAAAACACTCCTCGCATTGTCGAGAACACAGAACCAGCGAGCTGTCACCTTCAGTAAAGATCTGCAACTTTTCCGTTAAATCAAACTCAGTGCTTACACCCCAACCGTTCTCTTCCATCACTTCCAGAAAAGATTCAATGTCTTTATCTTTAATTGGTTTAGCCTCTCCTGCTACGGGAAGAAAATGGCCATAGAACTGGGCGATATTGCGGAAAGTAAACAATAGATCGGAGTCCGTCCCCTTGCTTCTTCCCGCTTTTTGCCAACGAGTCAGGTCATCACCAACACTACGAGGAAAACGCTGAGTTTTCAGGCTTCTTGTTACCCAACGAACGAGAAAATGCGTGTTGCTCACTGGTGTGTTCGCCAGTTTGCCCTTTTTATGTTCCGCCTCAAGCTCATCAAGTGCGCTATTTACCAGATTCTGTAGATCAGTACTATACAGAGACATTATACTTTTCTTCCCATAAACCAATATAAAAGTGCAGATAACACGGCACACAGCGCCATGGTCATGATCATCGGCCAGGCCGAGTGGCTTGGCAATACTGCCACTAATGCCCCGACCAGAGAACCTGTACCAAATCTTAGAGTGCCTGCCAGTGAAGACGCCGTACCCGCCATTGATGGATAGTTTGACAGCAGCAAAGCCATCGCATTACTACCTACTGTAGACATCATTCCAATATAAAGCATTACAAAAGGAACGATCCCCCACAATCCGATATCGGCCAGCCAGCCAAAGAACAGACCAATCCCAGCGAAAAGCTGAATGCAAATCGCAAAGCTGAGCATCCACTTAGAGCCCATTTTTTTCACAATCCTGCCGTTAACTGTGGTCATTAACGTTAGAACAACAACGTTTAAGCCAAACAGGTAACCAAATTCCGATGGCTCTACACCGTATATATCGATATAAACAAATGAGCCGGCAGTCAGAAATGCAAACATCCCTGCAAATGAGAAACCACCCGCAAACATCAGCCCAAACGCAACAGGATTAGTTAACAGACGTACATAGTTCTGAAGCGTTGTTTTCAGGCGCAAAGGCTGACGATTCTCCGGGGCTAGTGTTTCAGGTATCTTCCACATTACCGCCATGATGACCAGGATGGAAAAAATGGATAGCACCCAGAAGATAGAACGCCAACCAAACCATTCCGCCAAATGTCCACCAAGCATAGGAGCAATTAAAGGTGCTACCATTACCACCAGAGTGACAAAAGACATGGTTCGGGCAAAGTCCTCTTTGTCGAACATATCCCTGATAACAGCCTGAATGATCACTGCCGCCGCCGCGCCTGCAAAACCTTGAGCTGCGCGAACATATTTCAGTGACTCGATATCTGTCGTTGTCGCACAGACCACTGAACCAACGGCAAATAAAACGATGCCGACAAGTAAAATAGGGCGTCGACCATAACTATCAGACAGAGGGCCATGCAATAGCTGCCCGATAGCAAATCCGGCAGTGTATGCAGTGAGTGTAATCTGAACAGCCCCGGCTTCTACCCCAAGCTCACGTGCAATGGATGGCATAGCCGGTAGATACATATCAATAGCAAGTGGTGTTAGCGCACCGATTGCGCCAAGGACCACGAACATCAGAAAGCTAAGTTGTGTTGTTGAGTTTGTCATAAGCCTCCAGCGCGCGAGTTAAGCACGCACGAATAAAACACAGCGTATAAGAAAAAATGCAATAGAAAGTGAAACGATAAACGTCAGGGAGACTCTATACCCTAATATATAAGCGATGAATAAATGTCAGAAAACTATCAACTCCACACTGAGTTGATCTCTTCGTCCGTCAAATAACGGTATTCTCCAGGTTCAAGATCTTCATCAAGTTCGATGTCGCCAATGCTCTCTCGATGCAGCGCTTCTACCTTATTACCTAAAGCAGCAAACATTCGCTTAACCTGGTGGTACTTGCCTTCAGTAATTGTTAAAAGTACTTCATGCTCATCAATCACTTCCAACTTCGCTGGTAACGTTGGTTCACGTTCATTTCTAAGCTCTATACCATTTTCGAACTTGTCCTGATAATCAGCCTGAACGGGATCGGCCAGCCACACACGATATCGTTTTTCACACTTGTGCTTTGGTGAAGTAATTCGGTGAGACCATTTGCCGTCATCGGTAATTAAAACCAGTCCAGTAGTGTCCACATCCAGACGCCCAGCGAAATGAAGGTTCTCCATCTTTACTTCATCAAGAAGAACAAAGGCGGTGTGATTAAACCCGTCTTCGTGAGAACAAACAAAGCCTTCCGGTTTGAACAACATGATATAGCGAGGCCCTTGATGAGCAATTTCTCTGCCCTGCCACTCGACTATACAGTCCTCTGTAACCTTAAATGCGCCACTTTTCTGAACAACATCATTGACTGTTACGTCACCGCTTTTAATGATTTTTGTTGCTTCTTTTCGGGTTGCACCTAATGCATCACACAGGAATTTATCTAGTCTCATGATTACCTCTTCTTTGTGGGTCATGTATTATATGCCCTATTCCGAAATAAGTTGAGCTATTTCACATTTTCTCTTATGTACACGCTAAGACCGTATCAGGCAGACTCCGTTAAAGCCGTTATCCATTACTTTCGTAAACTCTCGACCCCTGCCGTTATTGTGCTTCCAACGGGCGCGGGTAAAAGTTTAGTTATCGCAGAACTGGCAAGGTTAGCAAAAGGGCGAGTACTTGTACTTGCACATGTGAAGGAACTGGTTGAACAAAACCACGAAAAATACGAAGGCTACGGCTTAACGGGTTCGATTTTTTCTGCAGGTCTGGGTAGAAAAGAGACGGAACAACAGGTTGTATTTGCCTCGGTTCAGTCTGTTGTCCGCAATCTTGATGCCTTTGCTAACCAGTTTTCCCTGCTGGTTATCGACGAGTGTCACCGCGTACCAGATGAACCCAAAAGTAGTTACCAGAAGGTCATTAGTCACCTGAAAGAAATGAACTCGGGTATCAAGATATTAGGGTTAACAGCAACTCCCTACCGCCTTGGGATGGGATGGATTTACCAATACCATACGCGTGGACAGGTTCGCAGTGAGGACTCCCGTTTCTTTCGTGACTGTATCTTCGAACTCCCGATCCGATACTTATTGGATGAAGGCTTCTTAACACCCGCCAGAATGATAGATGCCCCCGTATTAAGCTACGACTTCTCTCAGTTAAAGCCAGCTAATACTGGTCGCTATAAAGAAGCGGAGTTGGATATGGTTATTGAGAGCTCCAAACGCGCCACACCTCAAATCGTTCAGCAAATAATCCAGCTAAGCGATGACAAGCGAGGCATTATGATATTTGCAGCAACGGTGCGACACGCACAGGAAATTCTCTCTCTGCTCCCGGAAAACGACTCGGCTATCGTGATTGGAGATACTCATACCAAAGAACGCGATGAAATAATCAGGAGCTTTAAAGAGCGAAACATAAAGTATCTGGTAAACGTATCGGTTTTAACTACAGGTTTCGATGCACCGCATGTCGATCTGATTGCCATACTTCGTCCGACAGAATCGATAAGCCTTTATCAACAGATTATCGGTCGTGGTTTAAGATTATCTGAAGGCAAGGAAGAGTGCCTGGTGTTGGATTATGCCGGTAATAACTACGACCTGTATCAACCTGAGGTGGGTGATCCTAAGCCGGATTCAGAAAGTGACATCGTCACCATCCCCTGCCCGGCATGCGGCTTTAATAACAACTTTTGGGGCAAGCTCGATAGCAACGGCTACTTGATTGAACACTATGGTAGAAGGTGTCAGGGTTACTTTGAGGACGAAGAAAGCGGTGAACGGGAACATTGCGGATATCGATTCAGAGCCAAATACTGCAACGAATGTGGCGCTGACAACGATATTGCAGCACGGATATGCCATGAATGTGATGCAACTCTGGTTGATCCGGATAAAAAGCTAAGAGATGCACTCAACTTAAAAGATGCGCTAGTATTCGAATGCCGTGATATGCAGTTAGATACACACAAAGACACTAGCGGAAAAAATCAATTAAAAGTCACTTATATCGGCGATAACAATGCACAAGTTCATGAGTTTTGGTCGCTTAACACCAAATCGCAGAAAGAACGCTTTTACAAGCAATTTGTACGCTCTCACCTCGCCGATCGTCACCGTCCTTTTACTGAATCCTCCCCTACCAGGGTAGTAAATAATCAGCACCGTTTTCGGTTACCTCAGTTTGTAATTGCAAGAAAAACAGGGCGTTTCTGGAAATTAAGGGACAGGATCTTCGAAGACGAGTTAAAAGATCATTAGAAATTCACACTGTCGTCGTAACCAAAGCGGAAAGTTGAATTAAATTGTATATTTGTCGACGATTCTGTTGCTCAAAACCAGCAAGAATGGTAGTATCCGCGCTCACTTTGTTGGTATCAGCTTTTATCATCAAAGTGTTAACCATTAACAGCTAGGTCGCTATGCAGTTAATGAAATCTATTTTTTACTAATTTGAGAGTAAATACTATGAAATTTGAAGCAGTAGTACGTACTGAACTAGGTAAGGGTGCGAGCCGCCGCCTACGTCACGCTGGTCAGTTCCCAGCAATCGTTTATGGTGGTGAAGCAGCGCCAGTATCTATCGCTCTTAAGCACGATGACGTTATCAACCAAATGGACAAGCCAGAATTCTACGAAGGCATCACTCTAGTGATCGACGGCGCAGAAGTTAAGGTTAAGCCACAAGACGTACAGCGTCACGCGTTCAAGCCAAAAGTTGAACACATGGACTTCATCCGCATCTAATTCTCCTTACCAGGGAATTAGGAGGATAAACTCCAAACCTTTTGCATAAAGATTATCGGCCTTACCAACCGAGACATCTAAAAATTAGAAACCCCGGTGCTACCAACACCGGGGTTTCGCTGTTTAGGGACTCTACAAATCTCTACGATTTAAATGCCTGAACAATTCTTCTTAGGCCTTCTTCAAGGGTAGAGCGCGGACAGGCGATATTGAGCCGTTGATAACCATTACCCTCTTCACCGAACATGGTGCCACCTTCTGGCAGCACGTTTGCCTCTTTTATAAAAATGTTATCCAACTCTTTTGCTGAAAGATCCAACCTCTTCATATTCAGCCAGATAAAGTAGGTTCCAGCCGGAACGACAAAGTTCACCTTGGGTAAGTGTTCCTCTATATACTCTTTGGCAAACTGAAAGTTGTTGTCCAGATAAAGCTTAAGCTCTTCTAACCACTCTTCACCGTGATCATAAACCGCTTTTACCGCAGCGATTCCAAGGGGGGATGGCATTGCAAAGCCCGCGACTTCGTTCCAGCGCTTCTTAAAGTCATCGTTCTGAATCACGATATTGGACATATGTAATCCTGCCATGTTGAAGGTTTTACTTGGCGCCGTACAGGTAATTATCCTATTGTCTTCAGGAAACAAAGCTGCCAAAGGTCTGTGTACTACCCCTTGCCTTACCAGATCGAAATGTATTTCATCACTAACAAGCAATACATCGTGACACAGACAGATCTCACCTACACGTCTAAGCTCGCTTTCTGACCATACACGCCCAGCCGGGTTATGAGGGCTACAGAAAAGCATAATTTTATTGTTGGGATCACTTGCCTTCTGCTCCAGGTCAGCGAAGTCGATGGTGTAATAACCTTCATTATCGATCAGGGGACTGTTAACTATTGTACGTTGCTTATGATTGATGATATCAGCAAACTTGTGATACACCGGAGGCTGAATAATGACACCCTCCCCTGCTCACTAAAGGCATCAATTAAGTTTTCTAATGCCGGCAGGATACCACTGGTGATAATGATATCTTTCCTGTCGACTTCCCAGCCAAACCGTCGACGAAACCAACCAGTCACACTCTGGTAGTAATCATCGTCTGCCATGCTGTAGCCAAAAATCTGGTTATCGACTCTTTTGTGCAGCGCCTCCATTACTTCCGGAGGGCATGAAAAGTCCATATCAGCAACCCACATTGGAAGTGTGTCCTCAGTGGTATGAGGTGAAATCAGATTCATACACTCCCATTTTGCCGAATAAGTCCCCTTACGCTCGACAGCGCGATCAAAATCGTATTTAGTCATAATTATCCTTGCCAACTATATTTTTTATTTTAATTTTTTATCAACTATTTAACATAGTGTGAAATCGCCACCTATTCAATATCCGATTGTTGGTATTTATTATTTATTTTTATGCAGTCAGAAAGAGCATCATAAACTATTGCGCTTACCTAATGGCCTTTGACGCCATATTCCATCCGCTTCAGATACAAACATCACGCAAACTTATCTTTCATTTTATAGGTCTAAGTCAAAAAAACACCGATCAGGGTGTTATAGTATAACGTCCCATTTAATTTCCACATTTAATTCAAAATTATCTAATGCAATGAAAAGTAAGGTTATTGGTAGCAGATTATCTTTAATAGCATTTTCTTGCTATTGAAACTCATTGCACTTACACATAGAGTAAAAGCTCTGATCGCAATGTAAACACGTATAAAAAATATAATTCAATAAAACGACAGATTGGCAGGAATAATAGATGTCACAACTTTTTTACAACTTAAGCATTAAGTCTAAGATGATCGCTCTGGTCGCTATCCTTCTTAGCTTAATGCTCGCTATCGCCGGGTTTGGGTATACTCAGATGCAAAGAATCAGCATCGAGTTACAAAGCATAATCGATGAAGATATGCCATTAACCGAGATAACAACATCCGTTACAACAAAACAGCTGGAAGGTGCAATCTTATTGGAAAAATCATTACGTTCTGTAGGGTTAACCGGAGGGTTAGAAAATCAGGGAACCGGACTGTTAATTAACCAGTTTAAAATTATCAATTCGGAAATAGACAAGGAGTTAATAAAAGCTGAGAACATTCTTGCCAAAGCTATTCAACACTCCAATTCTACCAACCTATATCAGGAGATCGCTTCACTCCAGACTGCTCTTGTTTCTTTGAAGAAAGAGCATACAGCTTATATGTCCCGTGCAAATGGCGTTGTAGCTCTTATTGAAAGCACAAACCTGGATGAAGCTAACCAACAGTTAGGAGATCTGGAACATTTTCAAAATGGTCTTAACAAGCACCTTGAAGAGTTTCTAAAGGGAATTGAAAAATTAACAGAACATGCACTTATCCAGACCGAAGAACATGAAAAGACGGCCGTTAAGGGTATGGTTATCATCGGTATAGTTGATCTGGTTATCGGTATTCTTCTTGGAACCCTTTTTACTACCGCCCTAACCAAATCTATCGGTAAAGCTGTAAAAGCATCGAATCAGTTAGCGAAAGGTGACCTTCGTGTTGAACTGAAGAGCGACGCAAATGACGAAACCGGGCAACTTCTCAATGCTATGGACTCTATGGCTTCAACACTTAATGGCACCATTCGCCAGATTCTGAACTCTTCCGGGCAAATCGCTTCCCTAGCGGAAGAGATGGCTGCGGCATCTGAGCAGACCAATCACGCGATAGGTACACAACAACTCAACACTGAACATGTTGTTACCGCAATGACAGAAATGTCTACCACCATTCAGCAGGTAGCTGATAGCGCTATACGCACATCTTCGACTACCAGCAGTGCAAGTAAGGAAGCTGATGTTGGAAATGAACTGGTCGCCTCAAATCAAAAACAAATTGAACAGTTGGTAATGCAGATACAAGACGCCGCTGGCCAAGTAAAATCCGTAGACGAAGAGAGTCACGCCATCGATCAATTTGTGGTGAATATTAATGAAATTGCCGAACAAACCAACCTACTTGCCCTAAATGCAGCTATTGAGGCTGCAAGGGCTGGTGAGCAGGGCCGAGGCTTTGCAGTTGTCGCGGACGAGGTTCGACATTTAGCCCAGAGAACTCAGCAAACGACAACACAAATTCATCGTTTAATCGAAGCCTTGCAATCTAAAACTGGAAGCGCTGTTTCAGTGATTGAGCAGAGTAGCCACATGGTGTCTGAAAGTGCAAAAAATGCAGAATCAGCCAGTCAGTCAATTCTGTCGATAAGTCAGTCAGTCGAAGAAATTGACGGTATGACGATGGAGATTGCGGCTATTTGTGAGCAACAATCAGCCGCCGCAGAAGAGATAAATCAAAGTGTTATCGATATTACTCATTCTGGTACCGAGGTACTTGGCAGCTCCGAGCATACTGCTCGTTCAAGCGAAGAACTGGCCACTCTGGCTGCAGAGTTGAGAAATCTAATGAAGCAATTCCAGGTGAAGAGCGCCTGATACGCTTGATCAAAAAAAGCAGCGACTTAAGTCGCTGCTAAAACGAAGGGCAAACACTACAGATATATTGATTTAATTATAGCTTAGCCAGGAAACCGTTAATTTTTTCTTCGTGATGTTTGATTGTCTCTTCGGTTGGCACCACGGCATGTTTATGGGTGAAGTAAACCAATATCGCCATCTGCGCTGTTAAGCGGTTTTCAGCCTCATCAAATGCTACCGAATACTCACTCTCTAGTGCGCCACGGGTTACTTCTTCCTTATCGTTAGCTGGTAGACAGTGAAGAAGCATCGCACCTGGCTTAGCTTTCGCCATTAACTCTTCAGTAATCACGTAATCAGGCATAAACGCAGCAAGACGCTCTTCTTTCTCATCCATCTGGGTAACCCAGTAGAAGCTATCGCCATAAACCACATCACACTCGCTGATCTTTTCTACATCGTCGGTAATTTCAATGTGACCACCAGACTCTTCACAGAACGACTGAGCCAAATCAACCCACTCCTGCTCCATCTGATACTTCTTAGGACCAATTTGCTTAAAGCCCATGCCGTACTTGGCACATGTCAGCATTAGTGAACGACACACATCTGTCGCATCCCCCATAAATGCCAGAGTAAGGTCGGATAGCGTACGACCATCGGTGATGTGCTCTTTGATTGTGTAAAGGTCAGCAAGCATCTGAGTAGGGTGGAATCGTGTGTCCAGTCCGTTAATAACAGGAACGGTAGACATCTCTAACAGGCCATCTAATGTTTCCGGGCTGTTTGTGCGCGCCATAATGATGTCACACATGCGTGAAAGCACGCGAGAAGTGTCATCGATAGACTCTTTTCCACCCAAGTGGATATCTTTTGGAGACAGGAACAGTGCGTGTCCGCCAAGTAAAGTAGCAGCAACCTCAAAAGAAACACGAGTTCGGGTAGAACCTGCTTCAAAGATCATGCCTACTGACTTGCCTTTAAACAGTTGCGGGATAGCGTTGTCACGGCGTGCCTGCTTCAGGTAGGTCATCAGTTCCATCATGTTGTCCATCTCTTGTACCGAGAAGTCCTTCATTGAAACCATGTGCTCCATATTTTCTTTGTTTAGTTCAGTTGCACTTGAAGATGGTAATTTCATATTCTTTCCTTTCTCTCATCACTTGAATTTATTAATGATTTAATTCGATAAATTAAATACATAAGTTGATTAATCTCGATGGATTCAGTATCAAAGAAATAGTTCTGTTTTTCTTAAATCAGAATCACTAATCGGTAGAGAGCGAATATTTGAAAAAAGGAGCATGATAAAAATCACAGTTCGAATTAATTTCTAACCGGCTTTATCGATAACCCGTTTTGATGTTTTTAACAGGTAAAAAAAGTACCATTTCTGGTACTTTCTCAATAAAGGAGAGTTGTTAGGCTTAGTGCATTACACGAGGCAAGTTTTTAGGTAAATAAGTGCCTAGATAAGCTTCTGTTAATACTACTGCTTCTCTTGCCATTTCTGGCGCAATTTCACCATTCTCGCGATAATTCATGGAATAAACTTTATCTGCCACCTGCAGAGCTATCGCGAAAATATTCACATCTTTCGGTAGCTCTGGAAGAACAAAGAACCGTTTATATATTTCCTCTACCCTCTGACCTAATACGAGATCGTTCTGCGCATCTTCATGCCGCACAGAGGCGTATGTGTGCTGACCGAGCAAGGTATGTTGCGCAAGAGGCGTAGAGCGGTAGTAGTCAACATAAGCGGTTTCGATCATTCGATTAATATCGGACCAGTGATTCACCTTTTCAGGATTTACGGCGTTATCCAGAACCTTAGCAAAGTCGGCGAAAATGCCTTTCATCAACTCAACAATCAAAGACTCGATATTTGGATAGTGATGGTACACAGTAGACGCGGCAATTGCTGCCTCCTTAGCAACGTCATAGATGGATATGGAATCAACCTTACGCTCAGAAGCCAGCCGGATAGCTGCACTATGTATTCTTTCAAGCCTTTGTTCTGTCGATTCTTTTTTCATGTAGAGCTAGTACCCCATACTTATGGATGTTTCAATAACGAGAAAGCGAAATGCATAGTACAGCGTACGATTATTGATTATTGTGCGAGCACTATCATTTTTGATATTTAATAAATTAACGAAGAACATGGACATTATAAGTTGATCAGAATCAATATTATTGACTAATCATCTAGCTCCTTTCCGATATATGGCGAACATCACGTCTTCACTGGATTCTTATTTCCGCTTTTCCGATAAGTGATTCTGTTAACAATCAAGAGCAATTATAAGCTTTATATTCAATGCATGGGATGACGTAAGGCTTCTCTATATAAAAACACGCACTCAACTAAGCCTGGTGAATATATGAATGCAAAAACATCCGACGGAAAAATGGGAGTCGGCAGCATCGCTCTGTTTAGTCTGTGTGCGGTTATAGCCGTTGATACCTTGACAGCTTCAGCGTCTATGGGCGCTAGTTCCATTGGATGGTGGCTGGTCACACTGGTTGTTTTTGTAATTCCTTATGGCCTGATCACCTCGGAGCTAGGTACCACTTATCCCGGTGATGGTGGTATTTACGACTGGGTCAAAAAAGCATTCGGTTACAAGTGGGCTGTGCGTACCACCTGGTTTTACTGGATAAACATCGGCCTTTGGATGCCTGCGGTCTATATCATGTTCGCTGGCATGTTTTCCGAACTGTTTTTCCCCGAACTCCCCCTATTCTGGCAAGTCGCTATCTGTATTCTGCTTACCTGGCTAACCATCTGGATTTGTAACGTTTCAGTCGATGTTGGTGTATGGGTAACAAACCTGGGAGCAATACTAAAAATTACGGTGATTTCAGTGTTGGGCTTCGGAGGCTTCTTCTATGCAGCTAAACATGGTGTTGCTAATGAGTTTTCATTTTCCTCAATGCTACCAAGCCTTGATACCGGGGTCGCATTCCTCCCTGCGCTCGTTTTTAATCTTATGGGTTTTGAGCTTGTCGCCACGATGACAAAAGAAATGAAAGACGTTCGTGATATGCCAAAGTCTATTTTCCTCGCGGCGGGGGTCACTGCCTTTCTCTATGTGTTTGGCACTGTTGGTATTTTAATGGCCCTGCCTGTGGAAGAGATTGGCCTGGTTTCCGGTATTATCGCTACATTGCATAAGCTGTTTGGTAATAGCGTTTTTGGTAACGTAATGATCTACGCTATCGGTATTATGGCTCTATTAACCTTCATAGGGAATATGGTTACCTGGACCATGGGTGCCAGCCGGGCGGCAGCACAGGCAGCAAACGAAGGAGAACTACCAAAAGTAGTTGCTAAAATGTCCGATACACATGACACACCTGTTGGCGCAAATATGATTACCGGAGTCCTCTCCACTAGCGTTATCCTTGCGTATGCAACCTTTTCACAAAGCAGTGACGACTTGTTCTGGTCGGTATTCTCCTTCTCAAGTTGTATCTTTCTTCTACCGTACCTGTTTATGTTCCCGTCTTATCTAAAACTACGCATCAGTGACCCGGACACGACACGCCCATTTCGAGTTCCCGGCGGGATGGGTATCCAATGGGCACTATGTATTGTTTGCTTCCTGACTATTTTTCAGGCCGTAATTCTATTTATCTTTCCCGACATAATATCGCTGACAGTGAACTGGGCATACAGTGCCCCAATCCTAATAGGTGTGATACTCACTATAGCTATTGGAGAATATCTGCTCAGATTGTCTATTGATAACAAAAGGGCTGTAAAACAAGTTCGTAGTAATTATAAACTCGCTCATGGCCATTAAGTAGGAGGCGTTGTAATGAGTAAAAGAGTAGGTTCCACGACTCCCCGGGCTGATGGTTACAGGATGCCAGGAGAACATGAGCCTCAGGATGAGGTATGGATGATTTGGCCGGAAAGAGTTGATAACTGGCGAAACGGAGCAAAACCCGCACAAAGCGCTTTTGTCGACGTTGCCAAAGCCATTATCCAATCAACGCCAGTTACCATGGTGGTGAGCGCGGGACAGTTTAATAATGCCCGCACAAGGTTACCCGACGAGATAAGGCTTATCGAGATGAGCACCGACGATGCCTGGATGCGAGATATCGGCCCTACATACGTGGTACATGATAACGGTGAGCGTCGCGGTGTAGACTGGGAGTTCAATGCCTGGGGAGGATTGGTCGATGGACTCTATTTCCCGTGGGACAATGATGATGCTGTTGCCCGTAAGGTTTGCGAAATCAATAACGACTTGAGTTATCGAGCCCCAATTATTCTCGAGGGAGGCGCTATCCACGTAGACGGAGAAGGCACACTCTACGCCACTGAAGAGTGCTTGTTACATGAAAGCCGTAACCCTCACTTAAGCAAAGAAGAAATAGAGCAGGTACTTTGCGACTACCTTTTTGTAGAAAAAATCATCTGGATTCCAGCAGGACTTTATAACGATGAAACAAATGGGCATGTTGATAACCTTATCCACGTAGTTCGTCCTGGTGAAGTAGTGCTAACCTGGTGTGACGATGAGGAAGATCCTCAATACCAGATATCCCGTGCGGCTTTGGATGCACTTCAAACTCAGCGCGATGCTAAAGGGCGCGCAATCAAAGTACATAAAATACCTATGCCAGGGCCATTATACATTTCAGAGCAAGAAGCGAGCGGCATAGATGAGTCCACAGGAATGGTAAGAACAGCGGGAGAGAGGTTGGCAGGTTCATATGCCAACTATCTGGTGACCAACGACCAGATTGTCTACCCATTACTGGATAAACAATACGACGCTGACGTAAAATCGATGCTAGGTGAACTCTACCCCGGTTACCTTATCACTGGTGTGGACGCTCGTGAAATCCTGCTGGGTGGCGGCAATATCCACTGTATCACGCAACAAATTCCCAGGATAAAAAATAGATAGCTCTACGATCAAAAAATGCCAGAGAGCCAAATCAGCTCCCTGGCATTGTATTCATTAAATAAAAGAGCTAATCAGCAACTTAACCCAGTCTATCAGGCGCCTGAATATTCCCCCTGGGCCACCTCTTCCATAGCAACCATAGGAACACGGTGAATCTCTTCTTCTCCGATTCGGTATACTAACGAACCTACTTCATCCCCTTTATTGATTGGCGCTTTAATCTTGTCATCAACCTCTACCTGAGCACTAAAATGTCGTTTATCCGATCGCTTTATAGTAAGAAACACATCTTCAGAAACACCTAGCTCAACGTTCTCTGATTTCCCCATATAAACCCTCTGCGATAAGACTTTATCGCCTTGAGAATGAGGCTGGATGGTTTCGAAAAACCTGAAACCATAGCGCATCAGATGAGCACTTTCTGACTCTCTTGCCTGAGGACTTGAGGTTCCCATTACAACCGAGATCAATCTCATATCGCCCTCAGTCGCAGAACTGACAAGGCTATAACCGGCTGCACTGGTATAACCTGTTTTCATACCATCAACATTCAGACTGCGATTGCTAAGCAGGCGATTGCGATTAGGTTGGGTAATTCCGTTGTATGTGAACGAACGTTCGCTATACATCGGATAGATATCAGGAAGGTCATTGATGATAGCCTGAGAGAGCAGCGCGATATCATAAGGTGTACTATACAAACCTGCAGCGTCCAGCCCGTGAGGGTTCGCAAATGAACTATTGTGCATACCTAGTTTATCGGCCCATGAGTTCATTAGGTCCACGAAAGAGACCTCAGAGCCTGCAACGTGTTCAGCAATGGCCACACTGGCGTCATTGCCGGATTGTATGATCATCCCCCTGTAGAGGTCTTCAAGGGCAACATCCTTACCCACCTCGATAAACATTTTTGACGAATCCGGAAAGTTACGAGCCCAAGCATTTTTGCTGATTCGAACCTGATCTCCCATCGAGATATTGCCATGCTCCATCTCCTTCCCCGCAACATAGCTGGTCATTAGCTTGGTAAGACTGGCTGGGTTTAAACGTTCATTGGCATTCTTTTCTACCAGCACTTCGCCGGTATGAAAATCCATCAGAACATAGCCTTTGGCGCTTAACTCTGGAGGATTAGGAGTTGGGCTGGAAACAGCATAGACAACAGAAGAAAATAATAGTGATGTGGTTAATAGTGAAAACGGCCTTAACATATAAAACTCCATCCGATAAGTGCTGGAGCATTATAGATAAAGACTTCCGTAAATCTTCGGCTGTTAATAAATTATTACGATTTACTCAAACATGTCGGTCTGAGGATCCAAAGTATCCGATTTTACCTCTGGCTTTTCTTTTCCTTGTAGCCTTTTTCTCCGATACCTCTGCCTGCATAGCTTAATTACATGTTTTTGTTGTGCAGGTGTCATGCTGAGCCAGTTAAAACGCTCTTCTCTTTTTCGCATACAGCCCTTGCAGTATCCCTTCTCATCGAGACTGCAAACCCCTATACATGGGCTGGGTACACTAAAGAACTCTAACTGCTCCAAATCCTATTCCTATATCGAGGTATAATTGCGTTTATGTAACTATTCAGCTGTTAGGTTAATAGTAGCTCAATATGCTAAAGGCAATATAAATATCTCATAAGTATCACTTTCTCCTGACATATTCCCCATCAATTAATCTATACTATTCAAATTATTTCCTTAATGTTGGAACAACTCAGGATGCAACATATGAAAAAACTGCTTGCGGTATTTACCCTTCCTTTATTGATAACAGCTTGTCAAAGCAACGGCGATGACGAGGCAACAATAACTGCAACCGATCTTCAACATCACAATTGGAACCTGGTACAAATCGACGGTACAAAATTCGAATCACAGGGAAACCTGCCTGTAGCCAATCTGGAAATTGGTGAGAAGCTGTCTGCGAATGGTAACGCTGGCTGCAACAACTTTTTTGGTCAGGCTGAATTGAAAGACAACCAATTCCGTATCCAACAGATGGGCATGACTCAAAAAATGTGCATGGAAGAAGAGATGAATGTCGAAATGGCCATGGGTGTAGTGTTAAGTGACTGGAGCGATATGATTCTTACTAAGGATACTTTGCAACTAAAGAGTGACAAACACACTTTGACTTTTGAGCTTGCAGACTGGAAATAAAACCTGCGCAAATTCTTAGAACAGTTTTAAACGGGCTTCATTTTTCATGAGCCCGTTTTCTTTTCACCGTTTACAACGCCCTCAACATTAGCTAATTTGTATTAGACTCAAATATGCATGAAGCCAGCTAATGATAGAACTCAAACATCTTAGAACCATCGCCTCGCTGAGGGAAACAGGCTCACTGACAGCAACTGCAACCTCTCTGCATCTGACTCAATCTGCGCTTTCCCATCAGCTAAAAGAACTGGAACAGAGGATTGGGGGGCAACTTTTTCTACGCAAAACGCGTCCGGTCAAGTTTACGTCTGAAGGAGAGATCCTTCTCAGGCTTGCGGATGAGATACTGCCTAAAATAGCGATAGCTGAAGGAAAACTGGCTAGCGTAAAAGAAGAGGCCCACGGCAGATTGCATATGGCGATAGACTGCCATTCCTGTTACCAATGGTTAATGCCTGCGTTAAAAGAGTACCAGCTTAGCTGGCCTGAGGTAACGCTCGACTTCTCTTCAGGGTTTGGCTTTGACCCTATACCGGCTCTGCAAGCCGGAGAGCTGGATTTAGTGATAACATCAGATATCGTTCTTCGCTCAGATGTTCATTACGAGCCACTGTTTGATTTCGAAATGCGGTTGATAACGTCCACTACTCACGAACTTGCCGATCGGGAAAAAATCTCACCTCAGGATTTAGCATCTCAAACCATGCTGACTTATCCGGTTAAGAAAACTCGTCTTGACGTATATAACCAGTTCCTGCAACCAGCCGAGATTGAACCAGAAAGGTGGAAACAAGCAGACAACACCTTAATGCTGGTTCAAATGGTATCTGCCGGATTAGGTGTGGCTGCATTACCTAACTGGGCAATAAGCGAGTTTTCAAGACAAGGGCTTATTACTAGTAAGCCTTTAGGCGAAGGTTTGTGGCGAAGGTTATTTGCAGCCACCAGAGCCTCAGAGACGGACAAAAGATACTTGCAGGCATTTTTTAGTACCGCAAAACAGCAATCACAAAGTCATCTGGAAGGAATTAGAACGGTATAACAGTATAGTTTAAGGTATTCCTATTGTTCTATGAGGTGTATCTTCAGAATATTCTGAGCCTCGCCGCTCTGGTACATAACGCCTAGAGTTGCCGAAAGTTCATCAAAACGTTCATCTGACATATTGGAATTACAAGCCATGTAGTTTATTGCGGTAAAAAAGGTCAGATCCGGCTCCAGTTGTTTTATCCTGTATTTATTTGCCAGAGTACTCGCGGTATGCGTGTCGGAGACCCAAAGTTCCACCCGGTCATGAATCAGCATCTGCAAACCATGCTCGACCTTTTTGGTTTCAAATACATCAAAATCATTCTCTAGCAGGTAATCAACAATACCTGTTCCGGCGAATCCTGAAACTTGATACTGCTTTGCGTCTTCAAGAGTAAACAGGCTTATTTTTCTTTCCGGCGAGCTGAAAAAAGCAAATCGATTGATCGCAACAGGCCCTATCCAACGGTAGCTTGCTTCCCGATTCTGATTACGTTCTACCGGAAATGTACAGGAGTCGACCTCGTTCTGTGTTCTATAAAGCGCCCTTCTCAATGGTTGCTGAGTGTAATAGTGAGGAACATTAGCTTTATTAAATAGTCGTTCAACCAACTCATAAGAGAGCCCCGATTTAGGCTGGTTTCCGGACACTTCAACCAGAGGGGGATAGTCATATACAAAGATTTTGACAGAAGCAAAAGCGATATTGCTGAACAGCAGGAGCAGGATAGCTAGTTTCGCCATACATCAAGTGCCTCTTGATACGAGAGTGTTTTGGGCTCCTCCTCTACAAGCCTTGTTCGCCAGGGTGAGTGGTCTTGATACAAAAGCTTCTGACGCTTCACTTCATCCGTGATCTTAGGAGTGCATTCAATATCGTTGTTGCGTGAAACTATCGACATTCGACGGTCCATTTCTTCTGCAAGTGAATGCATGCTCTGTTCAACGGTTTGCTCCCCATTTACAGCAGGCCCAATATGCTGCCACCAGGCACTAGAAAGTGCAGCATAGTCCGGCACGCTTAATCCTGTAGGAGTCCAGTGCTCTCTCGCCTCACTCAGGTAAAACTCCAGTAAACCTCCCCACTTTTCTTTGCTTTTGTTCAGATACGCTGAACTTAAATCGCTTTGTCTGATGGGCGTAACACCAGCCAAAAACTTTTCCATGGAAACACTTTTAGATACGGCAAATTGAGCATAAAGCCACGCCGCTTCAGCTCTTTTGTCTGGCGTTGAAGTCAAAATTGTCCATCCGCTAATATCCTGATAACCAGACTTCATACCCGGTTTCCAGTATTTTCCTCTCGGCGACGGTGCAACCCGCCATAAAGGAGCGCCGAAACTGTCCGTTAGGTTTTCGTTATACATTGAAGGAATAAATGCGGTATACCAAAAAATCTGTTGGGCGACATTACCTTTACCAAGATAGTCTGTTGCTGTGGAAAAGGTTAAATTTTTTGCTTCTGGCGGAGCAAACTCATGAAGCCAGTCCACATATTTATTAACTGCATATATCGCTGCTGGGCTATCCAGGGCACCGCCACGGGCAACCGAGGCTCCGATGGGGTGACACTCTTTAACACGAATGCCCCAGTCCCCCACCAGGTCTTGAGAATGATAAGGTGTTGTCTTATCTGGTATATCATTTACCCCAGCGAGGCTTAACCAGGAGTCCGATATTCGCCAACCAAGAGATGGATCATATTGGCCATAATCCATATGCCCCCAGATCGTTTTTCCATCAATCGTTTTTACGATATTGGTAAAGAAATCTGCGATATCTTCATAGGCTGACCAGTTTTTGAGGGATCCCGAGCGGATACCCGTATAGTTCCTTGAACTGGTTTTGTAACTCTTCACGCGAAAACCAGTCGTGACGATACCAGTACAAGTTGGCAAATTGCTGAGTCGGTAACTGGTATATCTGCCCATCCATCCCTTTCGAAAATTCAATCCCTATAAAATCATCAATATCCAGAGTCGGTAATGTGATTGAGCTCCAGTCTTGACTCATAAGCAAAGAAAGAGGCCGCGCCTGTTTATAGCGGGAGTGCATACCAATGAAATCTAGGTCGTTCACATAAGCGTCGTAGATGTTAATTCCCGTTTCCATCTGCACGCTCATCTTTTTCACCACATCGTCTTCCTGTGTGATTTCATGTATCACTTTAATTCCGGTTATTTGACTAAATGCTTTAGCCAGCACATTAGATTCAAATCTATGGGTTGGAATATCTTCAGAAACTACGTGTATCGTCATCCCCTGATATGGCCTGGCTGCACGAGCAAACCATAACAGTTCCTGGCTCTGTTGTACTGGAGTGAGTGTTGAATGGCTGAGGTCGCTTTCAATAATCTGTTGAATAAGCAGAATAAGCTGCTCGTCCGGCTCGTCCGCATGAACCGTACCACTTGCAATCAGAATTATCAGTAACCACCTGTGTAAAGGGTTCAAACGCATTAACTTCCCTAAAATAATGACAACTTTAAAAGTTTGTAGTTATTTTAAGAAAGTATAGGTTATTTCAGGATAATTAGAGAATTGGCTCTCCGCTAATTACAGCGAAGAGCGAGCAGTTAGCGGTCGTAAGATTTAAACTGGTTAGTTAAAGGATCGTACTGATAACCTAATCCATCCAACTTCCCGATTAAGTTTTCAACGTCCATCTCATACATACTGACAAGGTCTTCAAAACTGCTGCATTCATGGCGCAGCTTTTCATTTACAATCCCCAATAGAATCGTACTGTCCAGGTTAGTGACATCACTTAAATCCATGACTAAGGCTCCTCTTGCGACCAAAAAACGAAGTACACAAATATAAGAGTAGCCGGAATTTTACAGAAAAGAGTGACTGTTACGACGGTTTACAGCAAATCTTAAACCATAAACAGTGGCTGAAGAGTCAGACAGGCAGCAGTAATTAATACCAAAGCAATCGAAAGTTGAAGTTTTTCTGCCGTCGATGCTCTCAACAAATGCCATCCCCAGACAGCCGTTCCTGCAATTAAGGTGGCTATCCCGGCAAAAATACTGGTAGAAAGTGATACCAGCACAGACTCGTCAAGGTTAAAGCTCTGCAGTGCAACCATCAGCAACAGAAACATCACTCCCACCACACCAGACAAAGGAAGAATTTTTTGAAATGCATCCAGGCGTGAACGGGCAACCTTCAAGCTAAGCTGGGAGAAAACCGCACCAAGAACAATGACCAGCAGAACTCCCGCGATCTGAGCTGAAATATGAGTCAATTTCATCAACTCAGCACCCACAAAAATCGCAGAAAAGAGGTTACCAATAGCCAGAACCCAAATTGGCCCTTTATCACGCGTTTTTTTAGTCTGAACCTGAGAATAAAAATAGAAGACAGGTGCAGCAACACCGAGTGCTGACACATGAAGTGTCGAGCAAGCCAGCCATAGTGTTCCAATCGCAGGAAATAGCTTATGTAAGCGGCCTCTTTGTCCAGGGCAGATCTCTCCCTTTATCAGAACAAGTGTCAGGATAAGTTGTGTTCCCAGTAGCATAGGTGGGATAAGGGATAAAAAGTTATTAAACATGATCATTATTTGGCTTGGAACCTAAAACGGATGCCGATAATAACACACTTTTTCTCGCAAGCTATTTTGCGCTAGCTTCGCATACTCCATACCGCTATAATTCCCGTCCGCACAACCCGAGGTCAAAAAATGCACAACGATATTACCCCAATTCATCAACACAAAAAGTACTGGGCAGAATGCTTTGGCACCGCTAAATTCCTGCCAACCAGTCGTAAGGAGATGAATGCTCTCGGATGGGACAGTTGTGACATTATCATCGTGACCGGGGATGCCTATGTGGATCACCCGAGCTTTGGCATGGCTATTATTGGTCGCTTATTGGAAGCTCAGGGGTTTCGTGTCGGTATCATTGCTCAGCCAGACTGGAACAGCAAAGACGCCTTTATGAAGCTGGGTAAGCCAAATCTGTTTTTTGGTATCACGGCGGGCAACATGGATTCCATGATCAACCGCTACACCGCTGACAGAAAACTGCGCCATGATGATGCTTATACGCCAAATAACGAAGGTGGCAAGCGTCCCGACAGAGCGACACTGGTTTACTCACAGCGGTGTCGTGAAGCCTACAAAGAGGCTCCTATTGTACTGGGTGGGATTGAAGCCAGCCTACGTCGTCTGGCGCACTATGACTACTGGTCAGATAAAGTGCGCCGCTCAGTACTATTTGATGCTAAAGCGGATATTTTGTTGTTTGGCAATGCTGAACGCGCGCTGATTGAAGTGGCTCACCGTCTGGCCGATGGCGAGTCAATTTCTGAGATGACCAACATTCGTGGCACGGCAGTAAACCTACCGGAAGCGCCAGCGGATTATAAGATTGTCGACTCTTCCAGAATCGAAAAACCAGGCAAGGCTTTTATACCTGTTAACCCGTATCAGACGGAGCCGGATTGCGACTCTAAAACGGAGAACCCGGAAGAAGCCAAACCAATAATAGTGCGTCCGTCGCGCCATGATGCTGCCCGCTCTGCGGTAAGGCTCCCGCCTTTTGAAAAACTCAACAACGACCGAATTCTCTATGCGCACGCTTCCCGAGTCATGCACCTTGAAACCAATCCGTATTCAGGCCGCGCACTGATTCAGAAGCACGGCAACCGCGAACTGTGGGTGAATCAGGCTCCGATTCCTCTGACAACAGAGGAGATGGATTACGTGTTTGGGCTACCTTTTGCCCGTGTACCGCACCCGATGTACGGAAAAGCTAAGATCCCTGCGTACGATATGATCAAAACTTCGGTCAATATTATGCGTGGTTGCTTTGGCGGTTGTTCGTTCTGCTCTATTACAGAGCATGAAGGCCGTATTATTCAGAACCGTTCTCAGGAATCAATTCTGAACGAACTTGAAGATATCCGCGACAAGGTTCCAGGCTTTACCGGTACCATTTCGGACCTTGGCGGCCCTACTGCGAATATGTATCGCCTTGGCTGTTCCGATCCAAAAGCCGAAAAGAACTGTCGTCACCCTTCCTGTATCTTCCCCGGTATTTGTAACAAACTAGATACTGATCATAAGCACACCATCGATCTGTATCGTGCTGCACGCAAAGTTCCGGGTATCAAAAAAATAATGATTGCTTCCGGTGTTCGTTACGATTTGGCCGTAGAGTCACCGGAATATGTTAAAGAACTGGTTACTCATCACGTTGGTGGTTATCTTAAAATAGCGCCAGAGCATACCGAGAAAGGCCCTCTGGATAAAATGATGAAACCGGGCATGGATACTTATGACCGTTTCAAAGATATGTTCCAGAAGTACAGTCAGGAAGCTGGCAAGAAGCAGTACCTGATCCCTTACTTTATTTCTGCACACCCGGGAGCTGAAGACGAAGACATGCTGAATCTGGCGCTTTGGCTGAAAGCAAATGACTTTGAGTGCGATCAGGTACAGAACTTCTACCCTAGCCCAATGTGTAATGCGACCGCCATGTACTACTCAGAAACCAACCCTCTGAAGCGAGTGAAGTACAAGCAACGAGAAGATGTGCCTGTTGCTAAAGGCGAGCGTCAGCGCAGACTCCATAAAGCACTGCTACGTTATCACGATCCGGCGAACTGGCCATTGATTCGCGAAGCACTGATTAATATGGGTAAAAAATACCTTATCGGTGATAAACCTGGCTGTCTGGTTCCGGCAGAAGACAAAGAGTCGAAAACTCCGGCTCAAAGACGTAAATCAGGTCGTCACGGTGCCAATCGCTTTGCGACTAAGCACACTAAGGCTCAGTTTTCACAAGAAGCTCCGAAGTCTAAAGGCCGGAAAAACAACGGCTCTAACTCTGCATCTAAGCGCAGTTCTGGCAATAGTCAGGCTGGTAGTAATGCCAGGAATGGGGGTCGCAACAACCCCAACGCTAAGCCTCGTCGTAACAAAAAATAGCTAATAGCAATCAGGTTGATTCCTGATGACTTAGCAGATAATTGACAAACTCGTCCGGTAAAAGGGGCTTACTGTAATAGTAGCCCTGAATAAACTGGACACCTTTCGCTTTTGCATAAACAAGCTGGCTGTGCTCTTCAACTCCTTCAGCGACTATCGCTTTACCAAGGTTCTGAGATAGAGATGCAAGAGCGTTAAACACCATCTGTTTTCTTTGGTTAGTAATAACACCTGAAACAAAAGAACGATCAATTTTTATCTCGTCAAAACTAAGCCGACAGAGATAGCTCATGCTTGAGAACCCCGTCCCGAAGTCATCAATAGAAACCTTAAACCCTCGCAACTGAAGCTGAGACAGCACCATATTTACATAGGTGAAATTTTCTACAAACGCCGTTTCCGTAAGTTCAACCTTGATCTGTTCTGGGTTGATCTCACTCTCATCAAGGTACTGAGTTAATTTATCGATAAAATCGACGTCAAGTATCTCTACCACACTGATATTAATGGCAAAGGTATAATTGTTGACGTCAACGTCTTGTTCTTTAAGGCGGTTCAATACTGTTCCTATGGTTTTTATACTCAGTTTAGTGAGCTCTGCAATTTCTCCCAACCGTTCTGCAATAGGAATAAACTCGACGGGAGATACTGGTGTACCCTCTAGCTCCCAACGCATAAGACACTCACCACCTGCAACTTTACCTGTTATTTCATCATGAACGGGTTGAATGCACGTATAGAAGTCTCTGCCAAGAAGATCGGCGGCTACTGCATGGCGAAATGCATTTTCCAGCTTGTTCTGATGCTCAACATGAACCGCAAACTCTTCCTGGAATTCGACTAAACGGTTTCGATTATCCAGTACATCAAAGATAGCTATTTCGGCCTTGTTCATGCTTTTCTCAAGGTCATCGTCATCTCTTTCGCAATAGTAACCAAGGGCAACGTTGCTATAAAAATGGTTACCATTAAACTGAAACGGTTCGTTCAGCTTTGAATAGAGCAGCTCGAGATCAAGATCGCGGCTGTAATCAACAAAAACATAAAAGCTATCAATCGAGTGCTTAGCGCATATTGCATAATCCCACTCTAGCTGTACCCTCGCCAACATTTCCATATAGACAATATTGGCAACCGCTGTACCCCATATTTCATTGATTCTTTGGTAATTGCATATCCGTACACAGCAAACAATACCACTTAGGTTCAGATCTTTTATCTCTTTTAGAAAAGCCTCGCGATAAAGAAGCCCTGTATGTGGATCTTTTTGCGATAGCTGTTGATTAAGGCGTCTTGCACCAACTAATTCATTGATATCTTCCAGATACAGGATGTAATTGTCTGAGTATGGGATCAGCTCGACCCGGTACCAGCTTATTGTTCGGCTTACGGAGGTTATCCCGAGTTCAAATTGACCATGGCCTGATTCGACAATCGCCTGTTCCAGTTGCTTTTTGAATGCAACCATCTCAAAAGACTCATTAACAAACTCCAGGTCGGATGAATCAAATAATGAGTCACCGACTCCACAACCAAAAATAGATCTAGCTTCCTCTGAAATTCCCAATATCTCACTTTGATTATCAATCAGGACAAAAGCCACTTTCATCGCTGTAATCTGTGCACTTATGTTTTCCATTAAAACTCCAGGTACTTCTGAACTTGATAAGGTAAACTCCCAAGTGAGTAGACCTTTTGAACTCCGCCCTTGGCAATCGCCTCTTTCGGCATACCAAAAACCACACAACTACTTTCACATTCAGCAAACGTCATGGAGCCCGCTCGCTTCATTTCCAGCATGCCTATCGCACCATCATCACCCATGCCGGTTAGGATAATGCCTATTGCATTTGCACCCGCACTCTGTGCTGCACTTCTGAACAGAACATCAACCGAAGGTTTGTGCCGACTGACAAGAGGCCCGTCTTTTATCTCGAGAAAATAGCCATTACCCTGCCTTCGAATCAGAAGGTGTTTACCTCCCGGAGCAATATAAACGCAACCTTGCCCCATCTTAGCGCCATTTTTGGCCTCCATAACCGAGTGTGGTGTACTGATAGCAAGCCTTTGTGCAAAGGCGCTAGTGAAGGCTTCTGGCATGTGTTGAACTATTGCTATTGGCGGGCTCTTTACTGGCATGTTTTTAAGAAAACTCAATATGGCCTCGGTTCCCCCCGTGGAAGCACCAATAACAATGATCTGCTCCGTCACTACTTTGACTTTGCTCTCCGCCGGCTCGATAACGGAATCAGGAGCAATCTTTTCCCGATACGAGTTTTCTGCCAGAAACTTGAGTTTCTTAACCTTTGCCCTGCCAGCAGCTTTAATTGCATCGAGTATCTCTCTGGTCCCAGTGCTATTCAAAAAACCTGACAAATTTGTGTTCGGCTTATTCACCACTTCAACAGCCCCTGAAGACAGAGCTTCAAGGCTTCTGGCGGCTCCCTTTTCAGTTAGTGTAGAACAGATAACGACGGGCGTAGGTCGTTCGCTCATGATTTGCTTAAGAAAGGTGATGCCATCCATTTTTGGCATCTCGATATCGAGTAAAATGACGTCTGGCCAGTTTTTTTCCATTTTTCGTCTGGCAATCAGAGGATCCGGGGCTGAGCCGGAAAGACAAACTTCGCCGTCTTTGCTAATGGCCTCGGACATTAATTGCCGCATCACGGCCGAGTCATCGATTACGAAGACATTTATTCTCATTTAGTCACCTTCCTGTATACACAAGGTGCCACTGCCTCAATATCTATCCTTTTTTTACGCAACCCTTCAGAATGACCAACAAACAGCAATCCCCCTTTATTAAGGCGAGATATTACGTTATCCAGTATCTGTTGTTGTTTAGTTTCGCTGAAATAGATAAGCACGTTCCTGAGAAAAATGATGTCAAAGTTTGTCACTATTACATTTAAATCTAGCAGGTTATCGGCATAAAACTGGCAAAATCGACGAATTGATTTACATATAATGAAACTGCCGTGACGCTCACCAACCCCTTTTAAGCAGTAGCTCATCCGATACGGTTTTGGGATCTTACTGGCCGTTGATATCGCGTAGTGACCTTGTTTCGCTAGAGTTACCGCGGTCTCAGACACATCCGTACCGGTTACTCCCCAGTTCCCAGGTTGAAACAGATCGTCCAATACCATTCCGAGGCTATACACCTCCTCTCCTGTAGAACAGGCAGCGCACCACGCCTTTATCGGATAATGGCGATTCTTAGACTTCAGAAAATACTCTTTTAAAAACTCAAACTGTTCTGATTCACGGAAGAAATAGGTTTCATGAGTGGTCAACCTATCGATAAACACTGATAATTCAGCCCCTCCCTCAACGGAGCCAACCTTTACCAGATACTCATGGAAAGATTGACAGCCAAGAGCTTTAACTCTTGAAATCAATCGATTAAGAGCCAGATCCTTTTTCTGGCTACTCAGTACAATTCCTGTATTAAGCTCTAAAATCTTGTTTATCTGTTTGAAATCATGTTCGGAGAGCCTCATAAGGTTCACCGACTATAATTGTAGAAAAAATGGTCCTGACTGGATTTTATTGCCTGATTTATCTCTTTCACGTTCAAAAATGCCTCCATATCCAGTAAAGCACAAAGCCGATTTTTGACCCGCACCATATGCCAAATAAATTTTCGAGGAATATTGGAACCAAACGAAGGGGGATTTGAAATCTGGGACAATTCAACCGACTCAATAGATGATACCCGGCTAACTAAAATGCCAAGGGTCATTACCTCATCGCTATTCTCTGGTTGCATTTCATAGATGACGACACAGCTATATCTGTCATATTCTGAGTCCTTCTCCAGCCTCAGACGTTTAGCAGCATTGATCACCGGAACAACACTACCCCGAACATTAATTACCCCTTGAATGTAGTCTGTGCACATAGGAACAGTGGTGATACGGGCATACTCAATCACCTCCCGGACCGACTTAATGGGTATGCCATAAGTTTCGTCACAAATTTGCACTAACAAAAAACGTCTCTGCTCAAAATCAATCAACGTATCTGGCTCTGTCTCAGACTTAGTATGCGTCATTCATCACTTCCCCCAGCAAATCCATATCCCTAACCGTTAGCAGCTCGTCTACTTCTACGATTGCCAACAATCTCTCATCCGATTTAGCGAGCCCTTTAACAAACCTATTCTCCAGCTGACCACCTAACGAGGGCACCTCATCAATATTTTGTACATCCAAATCCAGGACACGAGTCACCATATCTACCATCAAACCAATAACCAGAATCTGCTGGTCTCTCTGCACTTCTACGATGACAATACAGGTTCTGCTATTAACCGCCTGCTGTTCCATCCCAAATCGGATTGCCAGGGAAATAACTGGTATTACTTCTCCCCGAAGGTTTATCGCTCCCACTATGAATGCTGGAGCCATTGGTATGCTATCAACCTCTACATACTCCATAATCTCCCTCACTATAGAGATCGGCAGAGAGTAGTTCCGCTGGTTGATTTCAAAAACCAGATACTTTTCTTTGAAAGACTCTTCAATTCCAGTCGGCAGATTTATCGACATCTCTATCTCCTGCAATTACTGGTCAAACGGCACGTACCCATCTTCTGCTGTCGCCATGCCCCCTGATTTACTTTCGCCCTTTATATAATGATGCCTGAGATTAAAGCCTCTCTCTTCACTCGTCAGCTTGAAGTAACCCACTGTATTGCGAATCTCTGTTGTCTGGTCCTGAACCATTTTGGCTGTAGACGCCAGCTCTTCCGATGCTGACGCATTTTGTTGAGCGATTTCATCCAATTGGCTTACCGTACGATTAATTTCTGCGACGCTGGTACTCTGCTCTGTCGATGCTGCGGTGATTTCCTGTACTAAATCAGCCGTTTTGCCTATGTTTGGCACCATACGATCCAGCATATCACCCGCATGCTGAGCAATTCGGACACTGCTATCGGCAAGGCTACTTATCTCCTGTGCAGCAAACTGACTGCGTTCAGCAAGCTTCCGTACCTCATCTGCTACAACAGCAAAGCCCTTGCCATGCTCGCCGGCTCTGGCGGCTTCAATCGCCGCATTCAACGCTAACAAGTTGGTCTTGTAGGCAATATCTTCGATGATGCCTATTTTCTCTGCGATGGCGGACATAGCAGCCACCGTATCTTTTACCGCTTTACCACCGTCGTTTGCTTCGACACTGGACTGAGTAGCAATATCGTTGGTCATCTTAGAGTTTTCAGTGTTCATAGAGATAGATGAACTCATCTGATCCAATGATGCGCTGGTTTCTTCGACACTCGCCGCTAACTGATTTGACGTGGAGCTGAGCATGCGGGAGGTGACACTCACCTCGTTGGTACTGTGTGCGATGGATTCAACCGACTCTTGAATATCAAGCAAGATGTTTTGCAGGCGCTCAATGAATCCATTGAAGCTCTGTGCCGTCTCTCCTATTTCATCATTGCCAAAATCAGGAATTCGACGGGTCAAATCGCCTTCACCGGAGCGTAAATCTTCTGCTGCATCAGCAAGCGCATTGATGGGCAATACGATCCCTTTAATCAGGAAGAGTGCAATCGCAAAAGCTAGAATAATAGCGACGACCAACATTCCCCATACTAAGGAGATACTATCACTCGCTTCATTCACCAGTGTATTTAAAGACTCTCTACCCTGAGTGATGGCATCAGCACTTATCTTGTCCAGAATTTCTTCTAACTTTTTAAATGCGTCATGCTCTAGTCGATCAATTTCTATCGCAGCATTAATTTTGTCTCTTGGGTTGTATATATCAAAAATCTCTTTGCCGCCGTTATAGAGCTCCATGTACATGCGCTCGACTTCACTCAGATTTTTAATCTCTATCGGTTTACGTTCGATCGCCTTAATATCGACCAGGAAGCCAGCAAAAACTCGCGCATCTTTTTCAAAAGCATTGACAGCTCCCAACTCACCTCGCATATACGCGTTGAGCGATGCCATCATATCGCCTTCTTCATCAATCAATTCAAGGTAATATCGAACACCAGGCAAGTCATCATTAACCACCTCGTTAAAGTCTCCACTCGTCCCCGCATCCGCTACCTCCTCTTCTTTTAGTGTGTCTAGAAGCAGCTCTAAAGGTACCGCGAACTCCTCTTGCAAGTAGTTATATTTATCAACCGCTAACTGCTCACGTTCCGGATCGAAGGTGTTGAAAATCAAGTTCTGAGAATCGTTATAGTATCGATTAGAAAGGTCTTCAATCTGTCGTATGACAACTGGATCAATACTATCCAGCCTTTTCAGTCGTTCGAAAAAGGAAACAAACTCAGTGTAGTTAGCCCTGAAGTCATCCTTCTCTTCTGATTCACCAGTAATAAATTCCAGTACGTTGGAATTCATATCGCCAAGCTCGTCTAACATGCTCAACGATAAAATCGCCTCTGGTATATCCTGCTCACCGACCCCTACAGCGTATTTTTCAATACTGCCGTTTTTGACCTGCACAGATATTGCAATCATAAGAAGCAACAACGCCATCATACACATCGCAACGGTTATCTTATTCCGGATTGTTAAGCTTTTCCGCATCATCCTTCTCCCCTATAGCTTGTCAGCTTCAGCCTTTTCATAACCAACGATAGCCGACTCAATCAGTGCCGATACATCCAGAATCACAGCGACATCGCCGCTGCCCAGGATGGTTGCTCCACTAATACATTTAATGCCTTCGAACAATCGACCTAAAGGTTTTACTACTGTCTGGAACTCTCCCTTTAGTGAGTCGACAACAAGGCCAGCTCTCAGGCTGCCGAACTGCACTATTACCAATGACTCTCGTTCATGGTCTGCCTGTTCTCGAATACCGAACAGTGCACGCAGGCGAATGAAGGGAAGAACTTCACCTCTCAGGCTGAGAAAATTCTTTTCTCGTATTTGCTCCGCATCGACCAACTCATGCAGCTCCATACACTCAACCACCATGTCCAGTGGAATCACATAATTCGCGTCATATACCTCAAACATAAAACCATCAATTATCGACAACGTCAGAGGCAAACGAATCACGATTTTCGAACCGTTGTCGAGCTCGCTGTCCACTTCAACAGTACCGCGAAGCGCATCGATATTTCGCCGGACGACATCCATACCCACACCGCGCCCCGAAATATTGGTCACTGATTCTGCAGTAGAAAATCCCGGCTCAAAGATCAGAGAAAAGATCTCCCTTTTTGATAAGCGCATCGTTTCGGTAATCAGGCCTTTGCTGATCGCTTTCTCGCGTACTTTTTCCTTATCGATGCCTTTGCCGTCATCGCGGATTTCAATCACTGTTGATCCTGACTCGTGATAACTGTTCAGTAACACATTACCGGTTTCGGATTTACCTTTGGCAATCCTTTCATCAGGCATCTCAATACCATGATCAATGGCGTTGCGTACGATATGCATGAGTGGATCGCTGATTTTCTCCACAAAGGTTTTATCGAGCTCAGTGTCCTCACCCCGAATCTCCAAATGTACTTTTTTGCCGAGATCCTCAGCAATATCGCGTACTACACGTTTGAATTTGCTGAATGTTCCACCAATCTGAACCATTCTCAATTTAAGGGAGCTGTCTCGTATATTTTCAACCAAACGCTCTAACAAGCCCATCGCTTCAATTAGCTGTTCATTACCCGTTTCGTGCGCAAGTAGATTGGTTCTTGCGCCGGTGATAACCATCTCCCCCACCTGATCGATAAGGCGATCCAGCTTTTGTGCATCAACGCGTAAGGTCTTACTCTGGTGAATCCGGGGTAATGGTTTGCTGCTCTGCTTTTCAACCGCGGCCTGGAGTACCTCCGGTGAAATATTCCCGTGCTCAGTCAGCACCGTTCCTAAATGCGGTATAAAAGATTTTTTCTCTTTGATTTCATCTTGTAACTCTAATGCCCTAGCTAACTCAGACGACGTTATAGCCCCGACTTTAACCAGCATCTCGCCAAGCTTCTGTTTTTCATCCGGTAAACACCTGATACATTGCACATACTCGGTGATGGCTTCTTCAGGAGGGATAATACTAATATCAGCTTCAGACTGTATGAACTCAAAGACGTCCAGAATGTCCTGTTTCCCATGGGAAGTGAGTAATGAGATCTCAAAGGCCAGATAGCAACGCTCAGGATCGAACTCGTCCAGAAGTTCAAGAGCACGAGTATTTGTCTCCAGATACTCTATCTTCCCTATATTGGAGAGGTAACGAACAAAAGACAGGGGGTCTAATCCATCCTGAAATACGGTTTCTTTAGGCTTAAATGAGATATGCCATAACCTAGCAGAACCTACCTCTGGTGTGCTCTCACTTTTTGTTTCAATGGATTGAGAGGGAGTTATGTCTAGAGCATCAGTCGCTTCAGTAAGCAAATAAGCGTCGAGGTTTTCGATAAGCTGACTGAGTCGTGCAACCACCTCCTCTTCTGGCAATACATCCTGTGATGCAAAAGCAATGAGCTCTTCGATAAGATCCCGTGTACTGAAGAGCAGACTGAGCAACGTTTTATCAAATTGGCTGTCACCATTGCGAACCTGATCTAAAATGGTCTCTGTAACGTGAGTAAGCTGCACCACATCATTAAAACCAAAAATACCGGCACTGCCCTTGATAGTGTGTATCGCTCTAAAAATGGAGTTAACAGCTTCAATATCAGGCTCATCACCCACTTCTTCTATGTGAAGAAGACCGTCCTCCATATCTTCGAGTAGTTCTTTTGATTCATTGACAAAGGTCGCGAGCGCCTGCTCCATTCCGGGGATCATATCGCCTCCCCTGAATCAGAGTCACTCAGTTCAAAGCCAGCCAGTTCCAAACATTGGGAAAGCTCATCACTGGGAGAAGTCAGTTTCCACTGTATATCAATCTTCCGGCATTCGTTACGAGACCAAAGCAATAACTGAAGCCCTGACGTATCCAGCTCCTCAACAGCTTTACCATCTAACTCCAACGAATCAGACTGAGAAATTACCGCCAGAAGTTCAGCATAAATATCTGCTACTTCATAAATGGTTATCTCCTGAGGTAAAAGAAAAGTCGTCATCACTCAAAGGCTCTTCTGACATCAGTTATGCAATCAGCTTAGAAACAGCCTGAAGCATCTGATCGGGTTTAAAAGGCTTAATCATCCAGGCCTTTGCGCCCGCTTTTTTACTTTCGTCCATCAGATGTTGCTGACTTTCGGTTGTCAGCATGATGATCGGAGTAAACTTGTATTTAGGCAGCAGTTTGACATTTTTTACAAACTCTATGCCATTCATAATAGGCATATTAAAATCGCTGATGATCAAATGAACTCTTGTACCATCAAGCTTACATAATGCATCTTTACCATCACGAGCTTCCAGAACATTGTAACCCGCACCCGATAACGAAATGGCTAACACCTGCCTTAGCGAGTCAGAATCATCAACAACTAAAATGGTTTTGCTCATCGTATCATCCCTTAAATTCACACAATCTCATCCGCAGCTATCTATTTACACCCAGAATACTGAGTTGTAATTTGCTATCCCTATAAAAAGCCTAGCAATAAGCATCAGTTTTACCTCTTTATTTTTTAGTAATTCCTGATTTATTTGACCTTCAGGACAAAATAAAACCTTCATTATTAATAATGAAGGCTCTATATGTGCGGTTTATCGCTATTTATCTGAGATCAAGCCAGCTCCTGAAATCCTCCCCACTGACTGATTTTCTGAATAGGTAGTGGCCTTTCGAAGTAGTAACCTTGAACATATCCACAACCATACGACATGAGTGTCTTATATTGCTCTTGTGTCTCGACCCCTTCAGCGACGACTCTCATTCCACACGAATCACCGATGGCAATGATCGCTTTTACTAGGCTGTCACTTTGCTCGTTAACCAGTAGTTTATCGATGAAACAACGGTCTATTTTGATTTCTGAAATAGGCAGGTTATTTAAATAGCTTAGCGATGAATAACCGGTACCAAAATCATCCAGTGAAATGCCGAATCCCATATTCCTCAAACTCATTAAAATCGGAGTTACTTTATTTAAGTCATCAAGCAAAACGTTCTCTGTAATTTCTAACGTTACCCTGCTGATATCGATTCCAACATCTCTGACTATTTCCTCTAAATATTGAGAAAAATCTGGATTAAGGAGCTGCTTTGGAGAAATATTGACCGAGACTTTCAACGCATCATCGCCATTTCTGGAAAGTAGCGAAATGTCTTCACATGCTCTGCGGAATACAAATAATCCAATCTCATGAATTAATCCGGTTTCTTCCGCGACGGCTATAAACTTCACTGGAGAGACCATTCCTAATCGGACATTACTCCAACGAGCCAACGCTTCTACTCCAATCATTTTTCCAGTATCTGCGTCCATTTGGGGTTGATACAGCACTGAAATTTCATCTTTGTAGATGGCTCTTCTTAGTTCTTCTTCAACAACAAAATCATACTGAACCTGCTCATTGATGCTCTCGTCGTAGAACATGACATCACCTTTTTTAATCGCTTTCGACTTATACAGCACAATATCAGCCTTGCGAATAAGTGAGTCCGGGGAGTCACTGTCTTCGGGGTACATGCTTACCCCAATGCTACATGCGGTAGACAGAACCTTGCCATCAATCACGAACTGATCCTGGAAAACCGCTTTTATGTCCTGAACTTTTCTTTCGGCGGCAGTGATGTCTTCCAGATCTGGGAAACAGAATATGAACTCATCTCCTCCAAAGCGTGAAACGGTATCTCTGGCACCAAGAATGGTTTCGAACTTGCGACTGATCGTTTCAAGCAACTTATCTCCTGATGAATGACCATAAAGATCATTGACCTTCTTAAAGTCATCAAGATCCACAAACATGACCGCCAGCTGTTTACCATTCGCCCTTGAGTATTCGATTCCCTCCCTGATAACGTCAACGAGCATCAACCGGTTAGGTAAGCCGGTAAGCGCATCGTGTTGTGCCATGTAGGCCATCTGATCTTTGGTATCTTCCAGTTCACCAAAATCTTCCGAGATGCGTTCCTGAAATTTGCTGAATCGTTGTGCAATCAGGTTTCCAGCCATCAACGAAACACCCATTACCATCAAGGTAAAGATAAGACTTATGATGGTTATCTTTATAAATTCTGACTGGTTATTATTAACCAGTTCCAACTGCTTCTGTGCCAGATAATGTTCAAACTCTTCTGTATAGAAGCCACTTCCAACAAACCAACCCCACTCTTCTATCGCTTTGACATAACTAATTTTTGGAGCGACATCTTCACCATCAAAAATCTCACCCGGCTTGTAGGAGGCATTATATTCCACAAATCCCCCACCATCGGCCGTTGCTTGTTCCATTGCTTTGACGGTGAGTTTTCCATTTTCAGAAACTGTTTTATCTATGAACTTGCCGATTCGCGCTTTACCATGGGATGCCAGAATCTCTCCCGACTTGTCGATAATAAAGACATATCCAGCTTCATCGTAGCCAAATTCTGAAGCCCAGTTCAGCATCAGCTTCTTAATATCATTCTCAACATCAACAACATACTCACCAGTGCCAATAAACCAGTCGTAGGGTTCAAACCGTTTACCAAAACCCACTTTTTCAAATTCAGCGTCGACAGGTTCTCCTGGCTTTTGGTACCACCAGTTGTAGAAGGCTTCTCCACCCAGCTCTTTAATCAGGCGAATATGTTCTCTTAATATAAATGTCCCACGTACATCCTTCGCACCCCAGGCCGATTTACCTTCCAGCTGAGTTTTAAGACCGTGCATGACATTAATACCGTCCATCTGAAAGACAAAGAAATACCCCCTGCCTTCAAAAAAACGAATCGGTCTTAGTGCGTCAGAAATAAGTTTGGTGATCTCTTGCTTGGATTTGTCGCGGTTATTGTTATAGATATTAGTGGCTATCTCGTGAGCTTCATATACCCGGCTTTTAGCTTGTTTTTTAAGAAGCTCGACAGCCCGGGATTTTTCGAATTGAATTTGTTTTACGGCCTGATTGACATGGTGACTAACGAGCCCTTGCTGCCTTTCAATTAGATCATTTCTAAGGGACTCAATGCTCTCGGTTGCCTTGTTACGGTTATCCTGAAAAACGACAATATTAATAGCTATCACACATATCCCAATAATCAGAACCGGTGCATAACGTATTAAATTTAATAACTTCCTGTCATTTATGTTTTTCATATATAGAGCAACACCTCAAATTCTATAACTTACCCTTGAGTATAGAACATGAGGTGCAAAAGATATTTTGTGTTGTTAACGTTTTTTAAGATATTGTTATGCTTCCTCTTCCTGATTAAACTCATACTCAACTTGCGCTGCCAATTCTGGGCTAAAATATTGAACGCCACCTTTTGTATTGCTTTTTGCTTTGTAGAGCGCTATATCTGCATTACTGACTAACTCTTCGGCTGTGAACCCATCTTCTGGATAATTTGCAATGCCAATACTGCATGTCACCGAAATAGGTTGGTCTTCAACAACAAAGTCCTCGGAAAACACCTTCTGGATAATTTCAATTTTATCTCTCAGTTCGTGTTTCTTTACCAGGCCTGGGAAGCAGAAGATAAACTGATCACTCCCCAACCTTGATACACCTTCATTTGCATCCAAAATGGCTTCAAAGCGTCGACCCAACATTGCCAGCAGCTTGTCGCCATTATTGTGCCCGTAACTGTCATTCACACTTTTGAAGTTGTCCAAATCAACCAAAACAGTGGCCACATAGCGCCCAGAGAGCTCTGCCTCCTGAATATACTTCTTAACCAACTGAGTAAACTGAATTCTGTTCGGCAATACAGTCAGTGAATCATAGAGCTCGATCTGCTGCATCTTCTTATTGGTGCTTGATAGCTGGTCAAAATCGTGATTAATTTGAGCCTGAAACTTCCTGAACCGGGTCGATAACCGACCACTAAGGTACGTGGCAAATACAAACATGATTGATGCCATGAGGAAGCTAAATAACAGAAGCTTTACCAACTCTGCATCATTTTGCTGTTTGATAGCCTCTTCTCTATCGGCTAAATGAGACTCGATGTCCGATAAATAGATACCAGAACCCACAGTCCACTGCCATTTATCAAACCAACGAGCATAACTGGTTTTATCCGATCTCTGCACCCCCTCGGGTTTAAACGGAGCCTCATAGTCCACAAAGCCACCTCCGGCTTTTGCGACCTCCAGTAAATCTCTTATATAAAAGTTCTTGTTACTGTCATGCAGGTTGAAGCCATTAAAGTTCCGCATCTCCTCATCCTGATGAGCGAGAATCTTCGCCCCTTGATCAATGACGAAAATGTACCCTGAAGATCCATAGCGAATCTCGGATATCCAGTTAAGTAAGCGCTGCTGAATCTCAACTTCGAAATCTTCTACATATTCTCCCGTTCCGATAAACCAGTCCAAAGGCTCGAAATACTTAACGAATCCGATTTTTTCTAGATCGTTGTTCAGATCCTGCGGTTTGTAAAACCACCAACGGTGATAACCTTCATTTTTATCAGTAACGATAGAGACAAGCTCCTGAATAATTGAAGAACCCTTGCTGTCTTTGAATTCCCAAAGAGAAGTGTCTTCCATGTGCTTCAGGTGAGGTAAAAGTACATTAGTGCCATCCATCTGGTAAATGAAGTAATACCCTCTACCACGATTAAAACGGACACCCCGAAGAACATCCTTTATAAGCTTAATTACTTCGTCTCTTGGTTTATCCAGGTTGTTTTCGTAGATATTTTTAACGATAGAGTGAGCTTCGTAGACGCGTTGCTTGATTTCTCTTTTTAACGCAGCCTCCGTATGAGCCTTTTCATACACGAGTTGTTGATAAACACTGTCGACCTCTTGCCGAACACGTTTTTTCTCTTGCTGTATATAATCAGATCTCATCGAGGCGAGTTTTTCTTCCGCATCAATGCGGTTATCGTAAAACATGATACCGATGATAACCATTGTCGCCAGGCCAATGAAAACAACAGGAGAATATTTAATGAATCTTAAAAGCTTCTGATCAGAAATCTTTTCCATAAGATATGTACGACACCTTTAGGATATTGTTTTTATATTTTTGCGTTTTGATACATTTACGTTTTTATTCTAGACCATATTAAGCCATTCATTACATTCATCTTCTATAAATAAGATGCTCAACGGCATGTCATCAGGTTGGTCTCAATATACTCGAGTATATTTACTGCGTATCATATCATTATTTTGTTTACTTTTAATATCTACGCATTCACATCACGAATAACAAATCACTCACTAAAACATTCTGTATCTGCTGAAAGCTGGCTAAATATCAGAAAATCTATAAACTACCCCTCCTTCTGGAAGACCATACAAAACAGGTAACAGCAATGCTCAAGCTTAATGAAATATTTCAGACCATTCAGGGTGAAGGTGTATTTACCGGAGTGCCTGCTATTTTTGTTCGTTTGCAGGCATGTCCTGTAGGTTGCTCCTGGTGTGATACCAAGCAGACCTGGGAGGCAAATGCCCAGGATGAAACCACTACTGATGCTATTATTGCTAAAACCGGTGATTCACCGTCGTGGAGCGAAGTTTCTGAACAAGATTTGATCGAGCTATACAGACAGCAAGGTTTTACTGCCAGGCATATTGTCATCACTGGTGGCGAGCCATGTATATATGACCTGACCAAATTAACGAACGCTTTTGAAGAGATTGGCTGTCAGTGCCAGATTGAAACCAGCGGCACATCTCCTATCAATTGTTCGGAGAAAACATGGGTGACAGTGTCACCAAAAATTAATATGGGTGGAAAGCTTCCGGTGTTGCCTGAAGCGCTTAAGCGAGCGAATGAAATAAAACATCCGGTTGCAAGAGAGAAAGACATAGAACAGTTAGATACACTACTAAAAGAGTGTGACGTATCTGAAAAAACCGTTATCGCTCTTCAACCAATCAGTCAGGGAAACAGAGCCACTGAGCTTTGCATTGAAACCTGTGTGAAACGTAACTGGCGTCTATCAATTCAGACACATAAGTATCTGAATATCGCCTGATGAGGCCACGCAAAAATTAGTGAAGACCTGCTTATAAAGCAGGCCTTCACAGGTTATTCACGGTTTGAAAAGTTATTCTAATTGACTGGTAACTCTGTCAATCTCCTCTTTCCATTGCACTTGTAGATTTAGCTTTTGATGTTTAGGCTTCCTTTGCTTATCCTCTTCCAGAAGTGTCTCCAGCTCGATCAAACGTTCCAACAACTGCTCTTCATCTAAGCCGTCGTCCAGATCGGTTGAAGCTTGCATCTGAACCTTAGCTTCCTTATTTTCGTCAGAAAACACTAATGGTTCAGACAATTGCTTATAAGCGTCTACCGCCGACAAATACTCAGTTAAATAACCATCGTTGATAAGCCAAAACCGATTGCAGCTCTGTTCTATCAAGCTGCGATCATGACTCACCAGCACAATAGCACCTTCGAATTCGTTAAGGGTTTCTATTAGCTCTTCTTTGCCTTCCATATCTAAATGGTTTGTGGGCTCGTCGAGAAATAGCAGGTGATATCTGGCTAGTGTCAGCCCCACAAAAAGTAACCGGGCTCGCTCTCCTCCACTAAGGGAGTCAACTTTTTGAGTATGCCTAACATATTCAAAGCCAGCACTGATTAAAGCTCGTTTGGCCTGCTCGTCATTAATTGATGCAAAGTTACTTAGGGCATCAGTAAGGGTGTCATTATCGTCAAGTTGCTCTAACGACTGATCGTAGTAACCTAAACGACATTTGTCATGAAACGTAACTGGGTACTCCAGGTTTTCTTTGCCTGGCGCGATCTCTTCATCCGACAGTGAAAGTTGATACAGGAGGTTCATCAATGTTGATTTACCACAACCATTACTCCCCATCATTGCAACTCTGTCACCACTTTTAATACGCATTTCGAGCATATCAAAAAGCGATAACTCACTTTTAGGTGGTTTTAGTGTAAAGGGAGCAATTTCCAGCAGGCGATTTGCTGGTAGAACCTCGCCCTGTAGCTTTAAACTCCATGGCGCACCCTCGCTAAGTTCGGTTTGATCTTCTTCTAAGCGCTCTTTTCGGGCGAACATGGTTTTCGCTTTGCGAGCTAGGTCCTCGTTATCATAAACCTTACCCCAAACGGCCAAGCGTTTGGCGCTCTTCTCAATTCGGTCAATCTCTTTTTGTTCGCTAAGATAGCGAAGTTTGTCCTGCTCATCTCTTTCCTTTAGCTCTTTTCTGGCTTCCGAGCATGGTAAAGAAAAATGGTGCAGCGATTGGTCACGCATTATCCAGGTGGTATTTGTCACCGAATCAAGTAACGTTTGGTCATGGGAGACCAACACAAACGCTCCCTTCCAGTTCGATAAAAACTGCTCTAACCACATCAGTGACGGAAGGTCTAAATGGTTGCTTGGTTCATCCAGTAGTAGCAAATCAGGGTCATTTATAATTGCTCGGGCAAGCAGCAGTCTCATTTGCTGTCCCCCACTGCAATTCGTCACTGGCATTTGCCAGTCTGAGTCCGAAAAGCTTAGTTCAGATAAAAGAAGCTCAGCACGCCAATAGTCTTCTGCTGGTAATGTTTCTGTAAGAGCATCCAATACTGTACGGCATTGCAGCTCTGTAGGTATGTGTTGTTCAACATAGCTCACAAGGCACTGCTTGGATGTGGCAATATGCCCTTCACTAGGCTCATACTGACCATCTAAAAGTTTTAACAGAGAGCTTTTTCCGCAGCCGTTATGACCAATAAGGCCAATTTTATCACCTCCGTTAACGGTGATACTCAGATCTTCAAATAGAGCTTTGGATGTGTAAGTGTGTGATAGGGATTGTGCTGTTAAATAAGTACTCATAATTTTCTCAAGAATTTTGGGCGCACTGCGCCATTGTCTGAGTTGACAATAATTCTTCGAGCTTGAGTGAAAGTACTCGAGTGACGTTGTTCGTCGAAAGGTAATTATTCGCTCAAGTCGAGATTATCGCAACGCGATATCAATAACTCTTGAGCGAGCCTTCATGCCAAATAAGCGTGGGTTGATAGAACACCACAAAGACATAAATTCCTCCTTAGATTAGTTTGTGAAAATGTAACCATTTTCAGTTAAAAGATGGCGCCTATTATATCGCCGTTCTATGAAACTGGTACGGAAATTTTCTCTGCCATAAAGTTCCTTCGACCGAACTCATCTTTCCGTTAACGAATAAAACTTTGCAAACCTGACAAATTAGCAAAACTAAATAAAATAAACCCTGAGAACATCATCGCGAATGAGAGAAAAACAGTTGAAATTTTTCCCACCCAATGATGTTTATTAGATCGAACACGATTGAATTTGTTTTGGATGGTTAAAGCATTAAAAACCAGCACAGAATTTGTAATTGCAGTACCTAGAGCCATGGCAAACGTGCTGAATAGCCCCCAGCTTAAACTGCCCAGCATGCTGGCCAAGAAAAGCACAAGGATAGCTCCGGTACAGGGGCGGAGCCCAATTAACAGCAAAGCCCCCCAAGTAACTTTTTGAGTATCAGCTTTTTGACCGTCATTGTCATCTCTCGACACTCTGCGCGCTTTTAATTGATGTATTCCCAACTCAATCAGTTCTTTGCCCCCAAGAGCAATGATCAAAATGCCACATCCTTGCGTCAGCATTCGGACGTTATCCGTGATACTCAGAGAAAACAGCTCAGTTAATGCAGAAGAGGCAGCAAATAGTAAACATGCGCTGATAGCTTGAAGCGAAGCAATTACGCCAACCAGAATAACCGCTTTTCGGCGACGATAATTGTTGATGAGTGCCATTGAGGTGATAGCGGTTTTACCGTGCCCCGGTGAAACAGAATGCAATAAGCCATAAATCAAGCTGAACGCTAAAATGTACCAGCCGAAACGCTGCTCTCCCTGGCTAATTAACACCAGATATTCACTCAAGGAATCCACTACATCTCGTTGCACCTTAAGCAACTGCATCCAGTAAAGAGGAAAATTATTCCAGACAAACAGCGAAAAAGTGGAAAAAACAATCAACGCAATAACGGCTAATATTTTGACAGAGACAGAGTTCATTAGGTATTACTCCGGTTTACAGCGGAACTTTGCTCGCTGTGTAAACAGCTGGCCCAACTCATAGTCAGGATCTTCATCCATAGACAATGACATAGCGTAAGCTAATTGTTCAGCCGTTGGGTTAGGTTTGATAATGTCAATATTGCAAGCATCAGAGTAAGGCTGACTTAATTTTATGGATTGCTTACTATCCCAGCTCATATCGACAAAATAGGTTGGATCAAAAATCAATAAACTCAAACCATTCGTTTCCAGCGCCACTGGTTTTGCTAACTCGAGTTCAAAACTCAACGTCAACTTTGCTCCCTTCTGAACCAACTCTCCTCCTTCTGCCTTTTTATAACGAATAGGTTCCTCGCCCTGATAAAAGTAGGTGAAATAATGATTAGATAACATGTTTTCGACGATTTCGTTGGCTATACGGTTGTAGGTTTCGTCTCTGTTAGAAGCATCTATTTTTTCGTCGGCTAGCATATAGGCGGAAGTCATTGCATCAAACTCCCATTCCATAGAAAGCGAAACAATATTGCCGTCTTGTACATTTACTGTCGTGTCCAAAGCAATCCAGGAGTGGGGATGGGCGCTAATGCCAAAAGAGAAAAGTGAAAGAGTCAGAACAAGGAGGCAACTTTTATTAAACGACATGATGATTCAGAAACAGCAAATAATAAAATTGTTATAACATAACGATCATTGAAATGCGACGGCGTGAAACCCGGTGGCCCCACCCTCGTGTCAGTTTTTGGTGAATTGTTATTCCGCCTCAATCACACTTCACCTGGACACTTTGTGTTTATTTGTCCACTTTTTTGACAATTAGTCAAAATATGTCAATATGAATTTTATGAATATAAAAGAAATCAACATTGTCGAATCTGCTTTTTCGGTATTCTCTCGCTATGGTGTGCAGCGAACCACGATGAACGATATCGCCAAAGAAGCAGGCATTGCCAGGCAGACGCTTTACAACACTTTTTCTAATAAGGATGAGGTGCTGTGCGCAACCATTCGGCTGTTTAAAGAACGTACGACTGTAGTCATTCAACAGGAGCTGGAAGAAACAACGGACCTGTCTTCAAAGCTGGACGTTTTCTTTAAGCACCTTGCCCTTGAACCTTATCAACTTCTGCATTCGACTCCTCATGCTGAGGATATTATCCAGGGTATGAGTCAATTAAGCCGCGACGAAATTCGATCCACTGATGAACATTTTCGTTCAGTTATTGAGTCCACTTTACAGAGCTACCAGTCTTCCATCGAAAAAGCCGGCTTATCTGTATTTGGACTGTCGGACTTGGTTAGAAATTCGATGACAGGCGCGAAACATCAGGCCAGAGATATAGAGCACTTAACAGCACTCCTTAACAGTTTGAAAGCTGTTGTACTTAAGTGTACCCATTAGATTCACTGATAAATGATTATGAAAAAAATAGTATCCATATTTGTCACCTCGATGGTTTTGTTGATAGCTGGTTGTTCGACCTCTGTTACCGAGCCAAAACAGTATCAACCGAATGATCAAGTGGTTGTTCTGGCGCATGGCCTTGGTCGCAGCGACTTTGCTATGTGGCGTTTTACCCAGCGATTAGAAAACGCGGGATATATTGTCTGTACTCTGAACTATTCCAGTATCGGGGAAAGCGTAGATTCCGTACTTACGTCAACCTCCGCACAAATGGACTTATGTACCGATTCTGCCCCTAAGATACATTTTGTAGGTCACTCTCTTGGTGGACTAGTTGTTCGCTCTTACTTGCAAAATCATGAGGATTTCATTGGTAGCGATCGCCTTGGCGAAGTCGTTTTAATGGGTACACCAAACAAAGGCAGTGAAGTTGCCGATCATTATATCGACTCATGGCTAATGGAAGTTGGTGGTGAAATCAGTCAAGCGTTGGTGACTGGTGAAAACAGCCTGGGCAATCAATTAAAAGAGTTAGATATTAACATTGGTGTTATCGCAGGAACAAAAGGCACAAGTTTAACCAATAGTTATTTCAATGGACCGAATGATGGGCTGGTGTCTGTAGAGTCGACTAAATTAAGCAACATGAGCGATTTCGTCGAAATTGAAGTCGGACATTCCAATATGCGTTACAACGAAGAAGTGGCTAAACAAGCTATCTACTTTTTGCAACATGGCAGGTTTGATCACATTCAAGACTTAGCTCAGCACCATTAAGTTTGGTTATATACTCAGAATCAGAGATAAATGGGGCCCACTACAAAATACTAACTCGTTGTGGAAAACACAGCTTTTCTTCATCTTTAACTTAGCTAGTTTGAGTTAACATAAACACCACGGTCATGGCCAGAGTAGCGCCAAGGCAACGATTGACAACAACCATCTGGTTTGGTGAATGCAGCAGTCGCTTCAATAATGAGCCAAAGTAAGCCCATATTGTCGTACTTAGCGTAGTGACCAATAAAAAAGCAGTAATGATTGTGACCACCTGAACCAGGTAGTTTCCTGAAGCTTCTACAAACTGTGAGAACACCGTCATCGCCGCAATCCAGGCTTTAGGGTTCAGCACCTGAATAAGTGTGCCCGATATAAATCCAGCAGAAGACTCGGAAGTTGTCTCTTCCTCCATTTTGAATGTGAATATCCCCCAGGCAATATAAAGAAGATACAACGCCCCTAAGTACTTAATTGCACTGTATAGCTCGGGGACCGAGGTTAATATACTCATTAACCCTGCGCTTGTTCCCGCAAAAACAATCAGCACACCAAAGGTGGTACCAGCAACAAACGGTAACGCTGCCGAAAAGCCAAATCGGTTAGATATACCCAGCAGTGTGAGGTTGCCAGCCCCAGGGGTAATCGTCATGGATACAGCAAAAAACAGAAAAGCAACGATAACCTGAGCACTCATAAATAATTCCTCCACCAAAATGCAATAAACATTCAGTTATTGATTGAAAACAGAAATAGTTTATTAAACTAGCTAGGAATAAATTTGCTTTATGCGTTATGATTTAACTAATTTAAGGCAGATAATTTCCACAATAAACATGAAGAAGAAAGAAAACCCTCAAGATCTACTAGACGGCACAGATCTATCAATGCTGCGGTTTATTCAAAGTGACGGACGAATAAGTAATAGTAAGCTATCAGAAAAGGTAAATTTGAGTGAAACACCATGCTGGAGGCGATGGAAAAGGCTGGAAGAAGATGATTATATCTCTGAATATACCGCTGTACTAAACCGCAAGAAGTTGGGCTTTAGCATGGTCGGATTCACCCTTGTCTCTTTAGGTAGCCACGAAATAGAGAATACCGACTATTTTGAAGAATTTGTTTCTTCAACCGATTGGATTCCGCTTTGTCACTGTATTGCCGGCGGTGCAGATTACATTGTTCAGGTGATCGCACGCGATCTGGACGAGTATTATGATCGAATCAGCCAGTTAAGGCGCGTAAAAGGAGTAAGTGCCTTGCACTCTAATATTTCAGTAAAGGAAGTGAAAAATAGCCAGATGATTCCCTTGGATTAAGTTCGTATTTTTCGCCAACTGATTTTCCTAACCAGTTGGCACTTTGATTTCGCTTTTTCCATTACTTTACTGTTAACGCAGTACCATCGAAGCGAATGCCTGCCCAACCGTGTTTGATAAAGTTGCGAATATTGGCGTGATCGCTGCCATCCGGGTTCTTTAACACATCGTCACGGTAGTACTGACCAAAACATGCCAGAGTTGATGATTCATCTAATCCTTGTAATTTGGCAAACGCAAAAATCTTGCAAGAACCATTATTTTGTCCTGCTTGATTTTCAGTTTCTCCGTTTACAAAGCTTACCGGGTTAAAGTCGTAATGCTCGTCAATAACTTGCATCGTCTGTTCGAACATTACTTCATTGGGCTTTGAAGCCAGTAACTCCAGGAAATTTTCCATTTTACATTCTCCCTCTATTTTTTGAGCCAGTACTATATCTCAAGTGGCCTCAAGATACAGGGTTCAGAGCTGCATTAGAGCAACCGATAATGGTATAGCGAACACTGAAAGAACGGTTTGCAATGAGATAATAGACGCGATTAAAGGCGCATCGCCACCCATCTGCTTAGCTAGCGAATAGCTTGCTGGGGAAGTTGGTGCAATAGAAAATATCACAGCTATCATTGTCAGATTTTCAGATAGCCCAAGATATAGTGCTGCAAGATACGTCATGCCCGGGAACACAACCATTTTAGATACACAAGATATAATACATGGCACAGCTTGATTACGTAGCCCTCTAAACTGTAACCCCGCACCAATACACAATAGGACGATAGGCAACGCTGCCCTGCCTAGAACTCCTGTCAGCTCATAAAATACCGGGTCCCGACTCCACCCGGCAAAGTTGATTAACAAGCCGAGTGCTATCGCAACGATTATTGGATTCTTTACAAGTTCAAGAAACGCCCTTTTGTATGTCCTGCCGTTTTCATTCAACAAAACCGACATAGAAACAACCATGACAATATTTGAAATGGGAACAAGTATCGCGGTAGCAATAATGCCAATTGCCGTTCCATCCGCGCCATAAAGCTGTGCTACAACCGCAAGTGCGATAAATGTATTGTGGCGTCCTGCTCCTTGCATAACAGAGGTAAGAATGGAGGCAGGCTGCTTGAGCACCTTACCTAGAAACAAGGAAAATAGTACGGCTACAAAAAATCCAAACAGTATCGAAGCTGAGAACTCTGGTAGGCTGACACTGGAAAAATCAATCGTCGATATTGAGTAAAACAAAAGGCTTGGAAATAGCATCCAATAATTGATTTTATTTAGGCTCGTCCAGCTTTGGAGATCCTGGACAAAATTCAACTGAATTATTTTTCCAAGGACAATCACCAGAAATATGGGCACAACAACAAAGAACAGATCTATCATGCCCACCTCATAATCTGGTTTTTGCTAGGTTTAAACTCCGGACCTACGATAGTTGCGGCCACAACCAGGCGGCACCTCTTACGCCACTAGAATCTCCATGAACAGCTGGCTTTATTTCAGTAAAGCACTCGCCACCAAACACATACTCCGGAAGTAGCTTCGGAATGTTTTCGTAAAGGCGCTCGATATTACATACACCACCAGCTAGCACAACGACATCCGGATCCAATACATTGATAACCCCAGCCATAGATTTAGCAAGGCGACGCTCATAGGCTTCCAGAGAAATATTCGCTATCTCATCACCAGCCAACGCAAGTTCAGAAATCTCTCTCCCTGTTAACTTTCTGCCAGTTCGTCGCTCATAGTCCGCACATAACCCTGTTCCGGAAACAAACTGCTCTATACAACCATGCTGCCCACAATAACAAGGCGTTGCGTCCGAGAACTCCCGCTCTTCTTTGTTTTGCCAGGGCATGTTGTTGTGTCCCCATTCACCGCCAATACCGTTACCACCAGCATGAGGCTTTCCATCAATAACGACTCCAGCTCCAGCTCCGGTTCCAAGAATTAGGGCAAGAACAACATGTTTACCCGCTCCCGCTCCATCGGTTGCTTCGGAAACCGCCATACAGTTTGCATCGTTAGCTACTCGTACTTCTCTTGCAAGCATGTCAGAAAGATCTTTATCAAGCGGTTGCCCGTTTAACCAGGTTGAATTGGCATTTTTAACTTTACCTGTATAAGGAGAGATTGTCCCTGGGATACCAATACCCACGGTTCCTGTTTCACCAGTTGCTTTTTCGGCATCCTCCACCAGCCCTTTAATGGCGTTTAAAGTCCCTTCGTAAGTGCCTCTCGGAGTCGGTACTCGTTTACGAAATAGCTCCTCGCCCCTGTCTGATAGCGCTATTACTTCAATTTTAGTACCACCTAAATCAATTCCTATACGCATGGCCTCTCCAACTATATTATTGATTTCGTTTCACCTATCTTGTCTTAGATACAAACTGGTTTCTGTGCGATTTATCTCGCTAGGAAAATCCTATCTAGAATGTCTTCTAATTCTTCTATTTTCTGCTAGAATCTCCCACCTTTTTCTATAAACAGAATAAATAATAGCTATTGCTATGAAACTCTCAGACAGCCCAATAACAACGCATTGTTTTGATGGGCACCCTTTTTACCTGAAACGTGATGACTTGCTGCATTCACAATTCTCAGGGAACAAAGCTCGTAAATTTCTGTCACTTCTGAATGGTGATTTTCCTGAAGTTCACACCTTAATTGGCTACGGTTCAGCGCAAGCTAACTCTCTCTACTCTTTGTCTGTGCTGTGCGCTTGTCGAGGATGGAAGCTTAAGTTTTACGTCGACCATATCCCCAGCTTTATTACAGATCGCCCGATGGGCAATTATCGCGGTGCAGTCGAAATGGGCGCAGAGGTCATCGACCTATCTCTGGTAGAGAATCGGGAAGGAAGGCATCCCGCACAATATATTCAGGACACATACGCAGAAGAACAAGGGTGTATGATCATTCCTGAAGGCGGCAGAAGCCCGCTTGCAGAAGAGGGAGTGAAGCTTCTGGCGGATGAAATCATTAGCTGGAAGATGATGGAACGCATGGAAAACCTGACTGTAGCGCTTCCATCGGGCACAGGAACCACCGCGTTATATCTTCAGAAACACCTCCACACTCACGGTATAGAAGTGCTTACCTGCGCCTGCGTCGGAGGGGAAGAGTATCTTCAAGAACAGTTTGCTGAACTTGATCCGGACGTACCTCAGCCCACAGTTTTGGGCGCAGATATAAAGCATCACTTTGGCCGCCTTGAACAAGAGAACTATAAGGTGTGGCAAGAGCTGGAGCGACAAACACATGTGGAGTTCGAATTGCTTTACGACCCCTTTATGTGGCGCTGCCTGAAACAGTGGTTTCCTGAAAATAAAGGCCAAAACCTGTTGTATATCCATCAAGGCGGCACCATGGGTAACGAAACTATGCTTCCGCGTTACCAGAGGCTTTATGATGGTGGCAGCATCAAAACCGATAAGCCGCGCTCAAAGCGAGTCTGCGGCGGCACAAGCTCCTCAGGCTTCCGATCAATAAAAGCTGACTGGTAGGTAAAACTCCAGCTCAAACCTCTCGTCTGAAGCGATAAAGTGATTTTTTAGATAGTGCACATAAGCCGGTGTTGAGCCCATTTTGAAGCCGGATTCAGGTAACCATCTTTCTTGAATCCGGCTAATTTTAGGTAGCAGTTCGCCATATTTCCCTTGCAGGTTGAAACAGGCATATAAGCCACCCGGAATGGTCAGCTGATTCACAATCCCACGCTGCTTTAATGGTTTATCTATCTCAATACATGCCACATAGCGACATTTATCCAACTCAACCCACGCTGGGTTAGAGTGGTGCAACCCAAACTGCCCTTTAAATTCCCGCTCTTCACTGCCTGCCCACGCTTTGAGTAATAGCCACGCATTTTTTATTGAACGGTTATAACCAAGGTGACGAACATAGGCGACCTGCCGGGGTAGCACTTCCTGTATCTGAGGCTGAGGAATCTCCCAATTAGATAACCTTTCGTAACTCGCCGCTATCTCCGGGTCGCTAAGATAAGGTTTTTCATCACTTTGAAGACCAGTGTGCCGCCACTCTCCCGGAGACATATCGAAAGCACTTTTAAACGCTCTGCTAAACGAAGACACCGAGCTAAATCCTGATTTATTGGCAACATCCAATACCGTTGCATTCATATCAAACGTCAACTGATTGGCTGCGTATTCCATGCGTGTTCTCCGTATATATTGGTGAACCGACTCCCCTACCACTGATTTGAAGGTACGGTGAAAATGCTGCTCAGAATAAGCAGCAATATCTGCCAACTTGGCCGCCGGGAGATCCCGACTTATATCCTGATGAATATAGAACAGAACATCATTGATGCGAGATATCTGTTGAGTGTGAGATTGAGTTGATGACATAGCAAATAGCATAAATAGACACATCAACAAGCATAAATGGACATGATAATCTTCTCAACTCCTTTTATGATGCTCCAACACTAAAAATCAATTCGCTTGCTTGTGGAACTTACCAATGGAAATCGCTAAATCACTTCAACAAATTCAATCCTCTTATATCCGTGAAATCCTTGATGCAGCAAGCGATCCTAACGTTATCTCTCTGGCAGGTGGACTACCTGATGCAGATACGTTCCCGATTTCGCTGATGAAAGATACCCTGACAGGGTTAGCTGATACACCAGAGGTGTTTCAGTACAGCAATACTGCAGGGTATACACCTCTGCTGAATTACTTAACCGACTACTTTGAGCTTGCTGATTCTCAGCAAGTAATGGTAACCACAGGCTCACAACAAGGCTTAGACCTTATCGCCCGAGCTTTTATTAATCCCGGTGACAAAGTGGTGATGGAAGCACCTAGCTACCTTGGTGCAATGCAGGTATTTGGGTTGGTTCAGGCAGATATCATAACCGTGCCGCAAAATGAGTCTGGGCCTGACCTGGATAAATTGGAAAGCTGCTTCGCGGCAGAAAAACCCAAACTGTTTTACACGGTACCCGATTTCCACAACCCGACTGGTGTTTGCTGGTCTCTGGAAGTACGTCAGCAAGTTGCAGAACTATGTAAGAAGTACAATGTTGCACTGGTGGAAGACGCACCATATCGAGATTTACGATTCACCGGTAAAGCTCTGCCATTGGTTTCCAGCTTCTGCCCAGAACACTCCATCGTTCTTCGCTCTTTCTCGAAGATTGCCTCTCCGGGTTTAAGAATGGGTGTAGTGACGGGTAAAGCTGCTTATCTCGAACCAATGATTAAGGTGAAGCAAGGCGCAGACCTGCACTCTAGCGTTCCTATGCAGGCACTTTTACTTGGCCTGCTTAAGAACAAAGATTTCCCACAACACATCGAGACTATCAGAGCGCTATATAAAGCAAGATGCCAGAAACTTATCGATGAGTTAACTACTCACCTTCCGCAAGAGTGTGGTGTTAACTCAGTAGAAGGCGGCATGTTTATCTGGGTGACTATCCCAGAGTGCGATACCTTTGACCTCGCAAAAGCACTACTTGCTAAAGGCGTGGCAGTTGTTCCGAGTGATGTGTTCTACCCTGCATCTGCCGATAAACAGGCGGCGCTACGACTGAATTTCAGCAACGCTACCGAGAGTGAGCTTGAAGTTGCGGTTGATAGACTAGCTAAAGTACTGAAGACTTATTTTCGTTAAAAATAGCTAAATCAATCTACTGTTAACCGGTCGCTCCGCTCTCCCGGAACACGACCGGTATCTATCGCTTTAACCATATGCGCGATAATTGGACTCACATTACCGTCTGAGTCTGTCAGAAAGTATGAATGCCCTTTTGGGCTATCGAAGCGGTTGTTGAAGTCATCACAATCCACTTCGTATACCTTCTTCGGTAATCTGCTTAAATCTTCAGGGCCTGTCATCCCCATTCTACGGGACATGGTTTTCATTCTTAACGTATTAGCCACTTTTGAAGCCGGCATGGCAAGATCGTCGTTAGCGTAATAGACAACAATATTTCGCCCGGAATCAACGATATACTGACCAGCCTCTCCTTTTTCCAAAGTTTCGTTTTCAACATCAGCCGCAATCATAAACACGTTACGAAATAGCTGAGGCATGTTTCCATTGGAGTAGTCTTGCGCCCATTTCTGTAACGCGTTTTTCAGCACTCTGTTACCCATCGAATGCGCCAGTATATTGATACGTTTAACGCAAAGCTCTTTCGTCTGAGCCTCGGCCTGACGCCAGGTGTCAAACTTACCCAGCAACCTTGAAAACGCCAGTCCACTGCCATCGGCTGCATCCTGATCATCGTAATAATCATCAGCTAAATGGATTGGGCTATCATCGTCACATGGCCAGATAAGAGGAATCACTTTTACCAGGGTATTGCCATCCGACTGTTCGTTAATTAACTTCTGCAATTGCGCCGCGTTGCCGAAGATATCCGGCTCCATATTGTTATTAAAGCCGTGCAGATAAAACAGAATTTGAGTTTCGTTCGATAGTGACTTTAACTGACTAAAGAAGGCATCTTGTTTTATCTCCTTGTATTCATCTTTTCCTGTCCGTTCACAGAAATAAAGATAGGCTGAAGGACTGGTATTGTCGTAATTAAAACTGATTCGCCTGTTCACTTTGGATCTGGCCGACTGCACAGGTACACGGTTAGTGATAAAAAGCATTATTTTTCTCCTTATCTAGCATTCGAATTTTTTAACGCTAGACTAAGGAGCTTCGTGTTTTACGATGAATGACTTTTTCAGTTCTCGGTCTCATTTTGACCATAGTGTAAAATCTAAGGTTTAGTTTTAGGAGCAAGCCATTAAAGATGTCAGATAAGGCGATAACCATAGCCCTTCCTTCTCTTATTCATCGAATCGGTGGTGAACAAGCGAAACGAGCTCGTAGCCTGGCTGAAAACTATCACTGCAAACTATCTCGAGTTCGCCGATCCCGCAACTGGCAAATAACAGGGCTAGCGATAAAACAATCTGAGTTTTGCGAGCACATCAAATCAACTGAGCCAGAAACAATGGCATTTTTGGTTCGTAAACTGGAAGAAGGATTAGAAAGACATAAGGACAAACTAGAACCTAAAGAAGAACGCTTGAGACGTATTATTACAGAGAACCCGAACATCACCCTCAATGAGCTGATGGCAATGACCAACTGTTCGATAAGCGAAACGAGGAAAGCACGCTTTGACAATGAAACCTACTAAACGTCACCACGGATGCTCATATTTATCAATGATCGCCTGAATTATACTTTTTGTTTCAGTTCTAGTTGAAGCAGCAACCAGAGCCGCTATGATGCTCTCGTCTGCTTTCTTTTTAGAAAAGACCAGATGCAATTCCAACTGCCTCATAAGAAGGGGGCGCTAAGATCATTCCATGTATAGCCCAGTTCCTTTAATGAATAATTGAAGGTATATTTTGCAGCAACCATTGCGTCAATTCGATCATGCATCAGCATTTGAATCATATGTGTGTATTGGTCACCTTCTACATTTATAACATCAAGATTTTCTAAAATTTTCTCGGAAATACGCGAACTCCGAAGGTAACCAACCCGCTTGCCAGTAAGGTCCTCCACGTTATTCAGCTCAGTACCTCGTTTACCAACAATGATAAAATCTACGTTTTGAAGATGAACCAGAGGGATAGCCACCTTGGTTACTTTGTCATTGGGTACCAGCAAAGCTAAATCTACTTTCCCAACCTCTAGATTATGCAGGATACGTGGATACGGCATGATTACATTTTTGACCTGTATGTTGGCGGCCTGAGCAACAGTATTTGTGATTTCTACAGATGAACCTTGAGCTGTTCCATCTTCGCCCCAAAAGCCTCTTTGGCTAACCTCAACAGCAGCCACAACAATATCTTTCGCAAAAGCGGATCCGTTTGTGATGAACACAAGTGCTAACATCCAGATAGTCACAAACTTTGAGTGTTTGAATTTACCCATAAGCGATTCCTTTTTCTGCTTTGGTTAATTATAGACGCCAGCAATTGGATAGCGACAATATGGACACTTTCCCCCACTAAAGATTTTATTTTGACGCACGAGATGCCAGGCTCGCTCGATCAACCGACGATTACAGGAAGGACAAAACGTACTTTCTGAATCCGGATCTATTGCATTACCAATGTACACATAATTCATACCTTGTTTTATGGCTATGTCTCTCGCTCTGAGCAAGGTTGAAAGCGGCGTTCTGGGGATGTCTATTATCTTAAAATCCGGATGGTAGGCACTAAAGTGAAGCGGTGTATCGTAGCCAAGGTTGTCTACAATCCATTGGCACATTTCTTCCAGCTCATTATTTGAATCATTTTCTCCAGGAATAAGCAAAGTGGTGATCTCAAACCACACATCGGTTTCGTGTTTTAGATAAAGCAAGGTGTCTAAAACCGGAGCAAGGTGACCGCTGCATAGCTTACGATAGAAACGCTCAGTAAATGCTTTAAGGTCGATATTTGCTGCGTTCATATGCCTGAAAAAATCGACTCTTGGTTTATCGCATATATACCCGGCGCTGACAGCCACACTCTTAACGCCCTTCTCGTGGCAGGCAATGGCTGTATCGACAGCATATTCCATAAAAATCACAGGGTCGTTGTATGTAAAAGCAACGCTCTTGCATTCTTCATAAACCGCAATGTTCGCTATCTGCTCTGGGCTGGCCTCCATTGAAATTGTGTCCATCTTACGCGATTTACTGATATTCCAGTTCTGGCAAAACTTGCATCCAAGATTGCAACCTGCCGTTCCAAAGGACAATACACGGCTACCAGGATAAAAATGGTTTAACGGCTTTTTCTCGATAGGATCAACAGCAAAACCACTACTTCTGCCATAACTGGTCAGCACAATTTCACCATCAACCGCCTGGCGAACAAAACAAGCGCCGCGCTTACCATCCCGCAGTGAACATTCACGGGGGCACAGGTCACAAACCACTCTGTCGTCATCTAACTTATGCCAGTATTTGGTTTTAACCGTACTGTTGATGAAAGTCATATTACACAACCTCATTCACTGATCGCTTCTATACTATATTCAAGTGACCTCAAACCCTGTACTAAATATAGGCAGAGATATGACGACCCGATACCCGGCTGTAGCTGGCCGTTTCTATGATGATTCGGCTCAGGATCTGAAATCACAGATCGAACAATGGTTAGATGAAGCCACGCTTTCGCCTGAACAAAGCAATAATCTTAAAGCGCTTATTGTGCCTCATGCCGGGTATATCTATTCAGGCTCAACGGCTGCAAAGGCCTATAAACAACTCTCACAAATCAGTGACAAAATTAAGCGTGTTGTTCTTATCGGGCCGAGCCATTACTACAGTTTTGACGGATGCGTAATCCCTGAAGCAGATATTTTCACCTCCCCTTTAGGAGAAATTACCCTCGATACCGATGGAATGAACCTACTCCTGAACTCAGAGCATGTAACAGCCAGCGATGAAGCTCACTCTCCGGAGCACTGCCTCGAAGTCCAGCTCCCTTTTTTGCAAACCAGCCTGAATGACATAAAGCTTCTCCCAATCCTAACGGGCTATATTACTCCTGAAGTATTGGCGTCCTTATTAGAACCATTATGGCAAGATGAACAAACCATATTTGTAATCAGCAGCGACTTAAGTCATTTTCATCCATACAGCAACGCTCAGGATATCGATAAAGAAAGTTGTTCTCATATAGAATCACTTCAACCCGACCTGACACCGGAAATGGCCTGTGGTTGCACAGCGATTAACACGCTTCTGGTGCTTGCTCAAAAAAGTGGCTGTAGTTTGCACAAGTTGGAACTCATTAACTCTGGCGACACCGCCGGAAACAAATCAAGAGTGGTTGGCTATGTCAGTTACACTGTTACCTCACCTTAATAACAAAGAATTGAACATCCTTCTGGACATCGCGAGAACTGCAATTCAGGAATATATAGCAAATAAAGAAGCATCCAGACCTGCTCCTACCGAACTTCCCGACAAACTGCGGGAACCAGCAGGCTGTTTCGTTACTCTTGAGGTCAATGGAGAGCTACAAGGCTGCCTTGGTTCTATCTATCCTTCCTCATACCACTCACTGGCAGAGGAGGTTGCGCGGAAAGCTCGTTCCAGCTGTTTTGAAGATACTCGATTCCCACCGCTGGAAAGCCAACAGTTGAATGCGTTAACAATAGAGGTTTCGGTATTATCCATTCCTAAGCAACAGCACTTTTCCTCTCAAGCAGAACTTGAATATTTTCTCGCAAACAACAAATGCGGCTTAATTTTTTCCGAAAAGTATAGGCGTTCTGTCTTTCTTCCTCAGGTATGGGATAAGTTGCCAAATCCAAAAGAGTTTATCCGTCACCTAAAACTCAAAGGTGGCTGGAAGTCAGACTATTGGTCAGAAGAGTTAAAAGTAGAAACCTTTGTTGTAAGTTCTGTAGAAGGGAAATATAGGTAGGCGAACTAATGTTCGCCTGCCACCTGGATCTTTCGGATACCTTTACTCCATTTCAATCGTCATAAGCGCCTTTCTTTCCTCGGTTTTGAGTTTCGCTTTGCTATCCAGAATATAAACCCTTCCCGGATTAATCTCTTTTTCTACCAGGTAGGCCTTGACCGATTTAGCCCTGGACTGAGCTAAGTTACCAAGATCATTGGTACTGATGTCCTGAGCGGTCAACAGCTGGTTATATATGCTGATATGCAGAGCCTGATTTAGCTCCTCAGGTGTAATTTCAGCGTCTTCACTTTGCTTCTGTTCCTTCAGGTAATTAACCATTTTCTCTCTTTCTTCAGAAAGATCGTTACTTAGCTCCTGAGTAAACAGAGCTTCTAAAGCCTGAGTCAGTTCTGGATAGTCAGAGATCCGGCTGGCACTCAAGTCAGACGGCAACTGTTCGACACCACTGAGCTTTTGTAGTTTGGAATGGAACTGCTGCTCTGCCAGGCTCTTGGAGTCTTCGGCAGCTAAAACAGAGCCTTCAACACTGATGTTTAAACCTGGGCGGGCAACCAGCGCTTCAGCCAGTTTATCCAATCGGCTTTGAGCAGCAGAATCCAGACTGTCAGTTCCAGCTTCAAAATCGACAAAATCCAGGTCTTCATCACTGCCAACCAGATCGGCAAGCAATGAGAATGGCGCTGTTATCGCTTTGGTTATGATATTGCCAAGCACTGTCATAATGGCACCACCAAAGCTGAAGTCCGGGCTATCAACATCACCTGAAACACCAAACCCAAGGTCAATAACGCCATCACTGTCCTTCAATAGGCTAACTGCAAGGCTAACAGGTAAGCTTGTTGCTAAATCAGACTCACTTCGCTTGCCCAAAGTAAGTTGGTCAACAACAACATGGTTTTTCCCTTCAAGTATGTTGTTTTCCAACTTGTAATTTACCGTAAGAGAGAGCAAACCTTTATCTATGTAGTAACCCGCGTAAGTGCCAGAGTATGTATTCACAGAAGTCAACTCCGCACTATCTACTTTAAAATCGAGATCCAGATACGGTGGAACAGCTAGCGGATTGACTTCACCCTCTAATTTCACAGGTGCATACTTGTCTATTTTACCCTGAATATCGACCTTGGCTCTGGCTGCTGGGTTAGACGAAATATTACTAATCTCACCATTCATGAGTTCAATACCGGAGGCGAAATTAGGTGTTAATGAATAGTCCGCAAAAAAGGCTGAACCATCTTTGATAATGATTTTTCGAACATCCAGTGCCATCGCATCTGGGTCAGATATAGAGTTACTTGCCTTCTGTGCGCCTTTACTTTTAGGTACTGATTCTTTGCTCGCCGCAGGCTCACCAGCCTGTTCGTTGTTTTCGGTTAGATCTCCAACATTAGTTTTCTGATCTTTGGTAATAATGACCTTTGAGAAGAGCTCATCAAACAAAATAGTGTTTATCTTTAATGCGTTTTTAGATCTACTAAAATCAATTGAGTCAACCGACACCTTTTTCCACTGAACCAGCGGTTCTTTCTCCAGTTCATCTCTGATCAGAAAACTATCGACTGTACTTTGTCCCTTAAAATCAAGTTTCCCTTCAGAGTCAGCCTGAACATTGCCGCTTACATCAAGTGTTCCTTTGTTAAGAATAATATTCAGGTGCGGATCGATATAACGCTGGAACTGCTTTAGCTGCAATTTAGACAGCTGCATCTCGCTGTCTACCGTCAGCGCTTTTCCATCGACCTTGCCTTTGCTGGAATACTTTCCCCGTGATTTTTCAGGCTGCTTTTTGTACGCAGATCCAATATCAAATCCCAACTGATAATCAATAGGAGCGCTTAAATCACTGACCAATGGTCCGGTACTCAAATCAAATCCAAATACGCGCCAGAAAACGCCATCACTTACCATTTTCTCCTTCAGGTTGATGTCAGCATTTTGCATTTCGAAAGCGTCAAGCGTTACTAACCAGGGTTGAGCGTCTTGGTCTGCAGCAGTTTCAGCGCCCGTCGCTGCTTCTTCACTACTCTTTTCTTTTGCCTCCGGTACAAAATATTTCTGTAAATCGACGCCAGCTTTATCGAGTACCGCATTCACCCATGGTTGCGCTAGTGTCAATGCCCCGATATCGACATAAGATTTTTCCGTACTTACCTTAATGTCGCTAAGAGTAAGGTTGGCAAGCTTCAATTTCGGGTCTTCTTTGTGGCTAAATGTCAGGTCAGACAACGAAAACTGTCCATCTTCAGTACTAATATTGATTTGTTCACCTTCTTGCTGAAGATGGTATTGAGAAGACAGGTTAATAACGCCACTTGTCAGCTCAGCGGCAACGACTTGTTCTGTCAGAGGCCAAAACGGTGCTAACTGTAGGTTAGCTAGTTCTATATCCCCAAGAACTTCGAGCGAGTAGAGCTGAAACTGTCCTTTGATATCAAGCTGGCTATTATCGATACCCGCCAGAGACAAAGAGTATTTGTTTGCTTCAGGAGAAAGCGTGGCTTTGTTTTGAGCACCGGTGTCAGGGATCTGAATAGAGAAGGCTTGTGTGTCCAGATTCGTAAGAGCAATATCTATACTCTGATAGCCTAAGTTTGCCCCAGTTATATGATCCTTTATACCGATTCGACCATCCTGCAATGTAATCTGGCGAGCCCGGAAAGCAAAAATGCCTTCGGATGTGTCTTCAGGCGTGACCTCTGTCTTCGGCTGTTCGCCCTCTACTTTCTGTGATGCTATATGTTCCGGAATATCACTAAAGTTAAAACGCACTCCATCATCACTACGAGACAAGCGAGCCAGATTAATATCAGGCTTTGTAACATAGAAGTACTCTAGAGTCGGTGTGAAGCTCAACGCACTTTCCCAGAAGTTAAACTCTGTTTTGATTTGTGCAATCGAAACAAAGTCGTCCTGACGTTCACTTGCACTCTCATTTTCAGCGACTGAGAGCTGATTTACCTCAAAACGCAGTAAGAAGGGATTAATTCTGACCTCACCAATAGTAACGTCGCGTCCGATAAGCTCTTTAATTTTGTCGGGGGCTTTCGCTTCAAGGATTGGCGGTAGCGCCAGGCCAATCAACGCAGCGTAGGTAAGGTAGCTCAGTATCAGATAGGTGGTGATTCTTACGGCTTTGTGAGTTGATTTGAAACGAGCGATGGCATTGGTCAGTATCGTTTTCATCCGTGACTCTTCTTCTGGTTGAGGTTCAGCAAAGATATTTTTTGAACTATATCCCTAATAAATAAAACATATCTTATCCATCAACCATAGGCTAGCGGCCAAAGCGCAATTTGGGAAAATTTGTTAAATCTGCTTAACTTTCCTGAATCTCTCGCGTCTTAATTTCGCATTAGTGTCTGTAACGGCGTCTCACCAAACAGACGTTTATAATCCTGACCAAATTGCCCCAGATGAAAAAAACCAAAATCAAACGCTATATCCGTTACTGTTTGTGTCTGATCAGCAACTAACAAGGCTCGTCTGACCTGATTTAGACGGACAAACGAAATATATTGTTTAGGCGACATCCCACAACATTGAGCGAAAATATTCTGTAGCGTTCTACGGCTTACATGAACAGCTGTACACAGCTCACTTACGGTGATCGGCGAGTGTAAAGCGGACTCATTCAGATACAGCTTAACTTTGGACATAACCTTATGCCTTTGATCCACAGAAACGTTTGTTTGTTGATGATTTTTGGTCTGGCAGAGCAAATCGTAAATAGCATCTTTTAGTATCAACTGTTGAGTTCTGCTGCTCCACTTATTGCCTTCAGAATTAAGAAGAATCGAAAGGTACTCACGAAATCGGAACAAATCCAACGGTGATATATGTTCTAACCACAATTGTGGATCCGCATCGGAAAAGCAGCCCTCCTCTTCACACTCTTCGAGCTCTGACATCAAGCTTCGGTGCAATACCAGGCCAAATATAGAAAAGTCGTCAGGAGTCAATAATTCAAAGTCTAGGCCTCCCGGACGACATAAAAACTGCTGCCCTTCAGGTAGTGCATTATTAATACGACACTGTTTGTTATCAGCACTGAACCCTATCCACAAACCGCCATCTTCGACCCGGCACTGTTGTCGTAATACGTGGCTGGTGTCTTCTCTGAAAACATGAACATCCGGATAATGAATTTCATTAATAACCCCCAGAAATCGCCCATGACTAAGCTGGTCAAACTGTTGATCCCAGTTAACCAGATTCGCAGCCTGATGGTTTGCATCATCTGAGTGAAGTGTGCACAACGATGGTTCACCACCTACTACCCCATTGTTCTCCATACTCTTTGTCCTTATCTCGGCTGTTGAACCAATACAGGGCAAGACCTTACTTATCTTATTGTTATTTATGAATTATTCACTTTTTCCACTTTTCGATATTAATACGGAACGGGACTCGCACGTCAAAGTTGAAAGTGAATTAGCTGTAAAACAGCAAAAACTGAACCAGATTATTAAGGAACTTAAATGCCTGGATTTCTTCTCGCCTATGTCAAATATGTCGATGCCTTTAACCGGGGGGTCGGCAGGCTGATGACATATGGAATTTTCCTGATGGTCGGCGTGCTACTGTGGTCTTCTGTGTCTAAAACCTTTTTTATGCCATCCCTTTGGACACTCGAATCCGCTCAATTCATGATGGTCGCCTACTACATACTTGGTGGCGCTTACGCCATCCAACTAAACGCTAACGTAAGAATGGATCTTTTCTATGGTGAGTGGTCAGTCAAGCAGCGGGCCTGGGTCGATGCCTTCACTGTATTTTCTCTCATCTTCTATCTGGGCGTTCTTCTTTATGGTGGTTTGGATAGTACGCTCTATTCGCTCGAATACGGACAGCGCAGCCGCACCGCATGGCGACCACTTCTTTGGCCTATTAAAGCACTTATGTGTACAGGGTTCTTAATGATGATCCTTCAGGCTATTTCCCAGCTAATCAAAGACATTGCAACTATCCGTGGAGTAGAAATCAAATGAGTTATGGCATGATCGCAACAATGATGTTTTCGTTGATGATGTTGTTAATGGCAACGGGTCAACGAGTATTTGCTGCTATAGGAGCTGTGGCTTCCATCGCTGCTTTGCTGCTATGGGGTACGGGTGGTGTAGATATCCCTTTTACCGCAGCAATGAAGCTGATGAACTGGTATCCAATGCTTACGCTGCCAATGTTCATCTTTATGGGGTACGTCCTTTCTGAGTCCAAGATAGCCGATGACCTGTACAAAATGTTCCACGTCTGGATGGGGCCGATGCCCGGTGGCTTAGCTATAGGCACCATAGGGCTGATGGTGCTGGTTTCTGCGATGAATGGCCTTTCTGTGGCAGGCATGGCGATTGGTGCAACTATTGCTCTGCCGGAATTACTTAAACGCGGTTATGACAAAAAGATGGTAACTGGTGTAATTCAAGCGGGCTCATCTCTCGGGATACTGGTTCCACCTTCTGTGGTACTCGTTCTTTATGCCATGATCGCTCGCCAACCTGTCGGCCAGTTGTGGCTGGCCGGAATTGTTCCCGGCCTTGTGATGGCAACACTATTCATCATCTACATCGCTGTAAGATGCTACCTGAACCCCAAGCTTGGTCCAGTGTTAAGTGCCGAGGAAAGAAACGTACCGTTAGATGAAAAGCTTAAGCTTTTGGGTGCAGGGCTACTTCCGATAGGCATATTTGCCGTCATGATGATTCCGTTCGTTAATGGCTGGACGAGCCTGGTAGAAAGCTCAGCAATCGGTGCTATGGCCGCTATGCTTGCTGCGATTCTAAAAGGCCGCATGAATAGGGTTGTATTTGAAAACTCCGTTCGCAGCACATTGGCTATTTCATGCATGTTTATGTGGATCATACTCGCAGCACTTGGCTTCGGCGCAGTATTTGACGGACTGGGCGCAGTAAAAGCCATTGAGCATATGTTCACAGAACAGCTTGGCCTGAGTCCATGGACCATCCTTATTCTAATGCAACTTTCGTTTCTGGTGATGGGTACTTTCCTTGATGATACCGCCATGTTGGTAATCGTCGCGCCGTTATATGTTCCTCTTGTTCACGCTCTTGGCTTTGACCTTATTTGGTATGGCGTGCTTTACACCGTGACTTCTCAGATTGCCTACATGACACCACCATTTGGCTACAACCTCTTCTTAATGAGAGCGATGGCGCCACCTGAAATTAGTTTGCGCGACATCTACGGTTCAATCGGGCCATTTGTCGCCATCATGGTTTTCTCACTCATCCTGATCATGCTGTTCCCAGATTTAGCGATGTGGTTACCAGAATACGTTTACGCAAAATAATGAAACCGAATTTAAATTAACGCACTACTTTGGGTGGGCAAGTCGCCCCCCGGATTGATATCCATTGGAGGGATACTATGAACTCAAGACGTAAATTCTTAACAGGTGCTGCGGCACTAACCGCCGGTACCATGCTTGCTCCTGCAAAAACCTTTGCATCCAGCCCAAAAATCAAATGGCGAATGCAAACTTATGCTGGCCCTGCTTTGGCAGAGCACGTTGTGAAACCAGCGATAGAAGCATTTAATAAAATCGCTGGTGAAGAGATGCAGATTGAGCTCTATTTTGCCGATCAGCTGGTACCAACGGGTGAACTGTTCCGCGCACTGCAAAAAGGCATCATAGATGCAGTTCAGTCGGACGACGACTCGATGGCTTCTCCAACAGAAGTCACCACATTTGGCGGATACTTCCCATTTGGTAGCCGCTACTCTCTGGATGTCCCTGTTCTTTTCAATCAATACGGTTTAGGGGAAATCTGGGCAGAAGAGTACGCGAAGGTTGGGGTGAAACATATTTCCGCAGGTGCATGGGATCCTTGTCACTTCGCCACCAAAAAGCCTATTACCAGCCTTGAAGATCTTAAAGGCTTAAGGGTGTTTACCTTCCCTACTGCGGGTCGTTTCCTGGCTAAATTTGGTGTTGTACCTGTTTCTATCCCGTGGGAAGACGTAGAAGTCGCTCTTCAGACAGGTGAGCTCGACGGTATTGCCTGGTCTGGTATCACTGAAGACTACACCGTAGGCTGGTCTAAGGTTACCGATTACTTCCTTACCAACAACATCTCAGGTGCGTGGATCGGTTCTTTCTTCGCTAACATGGATCGTTACAACGAGCTGCCAGACCACCTGAAAGAGCTACTTAAACTTTGTATGGAAAGCTCTCACTACTACCGTCAATGGTGGTACTGGGGCGGTGAAGCCAAACTTCGTGTTGACGGCGCAGATATGAAACTGACTTCTATCCCTGATGAGGAGTGGGCAACAGTTGAAGCAGATGCGCACAAGTTCTGGGATGAGATTGCTAAAGAATCCCCGACAAAAGCGAAAATCGTTGAAATATTCAAGAAATACAACGCGGATATGGAAAAAGCAGGACGACCTTATCGCTACAGTTAATGAGTTCTGATCACAGCGGCTTCGGCCGCTGTTTCCAATTGATCGTTCTATGAAGTGTTTAATCTATTAAGGACAGATTATGACTGCAGCGTATCGCTGGCAGCAGGGAAATCAGGTTTATCATTTCCATTCCCTCGCTGATTTAATGGCAAAAGCTACACCCGAAAGATCCGGGGATATGCTTGCCGGAGTGAGTGCTAATACGGCAGAAGAGAGGGTTATCGCACAGATGGCTCTGGCAGATTTACCGCTAAAGACCTTCCTCAATGAGGCCATTATCCCTTACGAATCTGACGAGATAACCCGTTTGATAATCGACAGCCACGATGTTGAAGCATTCGCACTTATTTCACATATGACTGTTGGCGATTTTCGTAATTGGCTTTTAAGCGATAGTGCTGATGAAGCAACATTAGCAAGGCTTCGTCCAGGCCTTACGCCAGAGATGGTAGCGGCTGTCAGCAAAATAATGCGAAATCAAGATTTGATTCTGGTTGCACAGAAATGTCGGGTAATTACAGGGTTTCGCAACACAATAGGTTTGAAAAATAGGCTTTCGACACGCTTACAGCCTAACCATCCGACAGACTCACTAGACGGCATAGCTGCCTCAATATTCGATGGGCTTATGTACGGAAATGGCGACGCCGTTATTGGTATTAATCCCGCGACGGACAACGTTCCTCAAACAGCCAAACTATTGTCCCTGTTGGACGAGGTTATTCAGCACTACCAGATCCCTACTCAATCATGTGTGCTCACTCACGTCACCAATACTATCGAAGTTATAGAGCAAGGCGCACCTGTCGATCTGGTATTCCAGTCCATTGGGGGCACCGAAGGAACCAATGACACGTTTGGCGTTAACCTGGCCGTTCTTAAAGAGGCACAAGATGCAGCGTTATCTCTTAAACGCGGTTCGGTCGGTAACAATGTTATGTATTTCGAAACCGGACAAGGCACTGCACTTTCAGCCAATGCATTTCACGGAGTGGACCAGCAAACATGTGAATCGAGGGCTTATGCCGTTGCCCGTCACTTCAGCCCACTGCTAGTAAATACCGTTGTAGGTTTTATCGGACCAGAATACTTATTTGACGGAAAACAGATAATCCGAGCAGGACTGGAAGACCATTTCTGCGGAAAATTACTCGGCTTACCTATGGGCTGTGATATCTGTTACACCAACCACGCGTATGCCGATCAGAACGATATGGACAACCTTCTTACTTTACTTGGGGTTGCAGGCTGCTCATTTATTATGGGAATACCCGGTTCTGACGACATCATGCTCAACTACCAGACTACCTCGTTTCACGATGCGCTTTACGCAAGAAAAACACTGGGCTTAAAACCAGCTCCCGAGTTTGAAGAGTGGCTAACCAAAATGAATATCTTCAGTGACATCGAACAGGTAAAACTCAACGACCAGGTAGCCAGATCATTTAACGAAACACTTTCCATTCTGGATAAGGCGGAGTAATGCCAAGCAATACCTCAGTAATCAATCCCGACACCACAGTTAATGAGAGCCAATGGAAAAGCCTCAAGCAATTTACCTCTGCACGAATCGCAATCGGGAGAGCGGGTAACAGTATTCCGACACAAGAACTTCTCGGTTTTCAGTTGGATCATGCGCGGGCTATCGACGCCGTTCATAAAGCGCTGGATGTCGAGGTTTTAAAAAAACAGCTGATGGAATCAGAAGCAACTCGTTTCGCCACATCCGATGCACCCATCGTAGTTAATAGTAAGGCAAGAGACAGAATGGTTTATCTACAACGACCTGATCTTGGTCGCCAGTTGGAAGAAATGTCCTGGGAAAACCTTAAAGCACATAGCCTAAATCATGATAAAAAATATGACCTCGCTATTGTTATCGGCGATGGGCTCTCCTCTACCGCAATACAAAATCACGCCCTGCCTGTTGTTGAAAGGTTGGCTCAGAAAATGGTTAGTGATAACAATCACGACTGGTCACTGGCACCAATCACAATAGCCACGCAAGCCAGAGTAGCAATTGGAGACGATATCGGTGAGTGCCTGAATGCTAAGATAGTCTTGATCTTAATCGGAGAACGACCGGGGCTCACTTCACCAGACAGCATGGGGATCTATATGACATGGAGCCCCAAACGCGGCGCTAAAGAGTCGAGCAGGAACTGCATATCAAATATCCGCCCTGAAGGGCTCGGCTATGATGACGCGAGCAACAAAGCGTTCTACTTGCTGGGTGAATCCCTCAAGCTTCAGATCTCAGGTATTGAACTAAAAGATCGTTCGTCAGTGAGCGATGACAAAGCAGTTCCAGCCATTGAATCCGCTTCAACAGCTAACTTTATGATCGCTCAGGATATACTCAAGTAATGTAATTCAGGGCCAGATACTGATGTTCAGTGCCATCTGTCACTAACCCAACCACCGATTTCCTGATCGAAGTGGTGTCCAGAAAAATGGTGCGAGGTGAGGTCGTTTTTAATCTCTGGTCTCTCTGTCAACAACTGGTCAATGTGTTGGGTCATGGGGTCTTCACTTTGCCTGCGGCGCTGTCTTTCCACGGTCTCTTTGATCAACTGTAGGCGGTAACCTTTACTGTTTCTTTTCATCAGAATTTCCCCATGTTTTTGAAGTGGTAATTAAACATAGGAATGGATATTCGAAACGTCAAAATAGTCTAAATCACTAGTTAAAAAACAAAAGTAAGAATAAAAAACTAGATAATAATTAGGATAAAACGAGGTAAACAAACACAACCTGTTCAATATACGAACAATTTATGCACTCACACTTTTATTACATAAATATTAATTGCAAATATTTTAGAGACTATTTCTGTTTCTCATATATAAGAAACAGAAATATTTTTATTAAATATCCAGCAGCACACTATATAAGCAAACTCAAAAGACCTAACAACGACTCTCCAGCAACGCTATTATCTCGCTTTCTGATAGGTGAACCGGAGAGTTCTTATCTGCACTCTCTTTGGCGATTCTCGCGATATTAGCAGCGGTTATACCATAGTCCGATAGGCTTCCTGGAAGGTATTTCTCTCGCGATAACTTAAGAAACTCGATAAGTTTGTGACTGCCCTGGAGTTTGATTAAAGTGTCATTTTCATCTGAAATCAGATCAACTAACCTATCGAGCTTTTCACGCGTAATACACTCAGAAGGCAATTTTTCCACGATAAGTTGTAAGGTTTCAGGGAAAATCATCGCAACCGCAACGCCATGCGGGATATCAATCTCGCCACCAATGGGACCTGCAATCCCATGAACATTAACCAGGCCAGCATTTGCTAACCCAACACCGCTTAAGAAAGATGCGATAGCCATTTTTTCTCTTGCCTGAATATCTCTGGCTAAATCATTGCAAACGATAGGGAACACATCAAATGCATGTTGCAAGCCTTCAAGACACGCTTCGTCAGTATATTTAGTCGCTTTTGTTGAGATATATGCCTCAAGTAGTTGTGCTATTGCATCAAAACCGCAAGCCGCGGTGACCAAAGGCGGGCAACCTAAAGTTAAGAGAGGATCAAGGATAACCACATCGGGAATATAAGAATCATGACGAATCGACTTCTTATAGCTAACTTTACCTTGCTTTATGAACACGGCGTTTTTTGTTGCTTCACTACCTGTTCCCGAAGTCGTAGGGATGGCGTAAAACGGCACCTTTCTCGGTAAAGGCACTAAATCACCAATCCCTTCCAGATAACGCTCGAGGCCTCCTTCAGAAGTAAGCATCGCCGCAACAGCTTTTGCACAGTCGAGAGCACTACCACCACCGATACCCAAAACAAGATCTTGAGGCTCTTCCAGCGAGTCAACAATCGAGTCTACAACTTCAACTCTAGGTTCAGCGCTCACAACAAAACGGTTGAGTTTAATTTTAAGATCGCGGCACTGCTGTTCAAGCAGAGCATAGCTGGCACTTGAAACAAAATGACTACCTGTAACAAGAGCGATATTCTTGGCCCCTGATGGTAACTCATCAAAAACCTTGAGCAGAGAATTCTCACCGATAATCACTTTACTGCTGGTTTCTGTCTTTATTTTGATCATTCGTTATTCCTCGTTCTCCGTGGTGACGTGCTTTCTGCCAAGCCTATACTCAACTATCCATATTAACCTGTGCTCCCCTGCCCCATTTTGATGCAGATCGTACCATTAAAGAGCAGAGATAAATTCCCCATAATGAATATTTATGCAGAGTTATTAACCTAAAAATCAAAATCACTCCAGCACCAATCCCTAGTCATCAAAAAATGGACAAAATGAACCACCAAATAACTTTTCTCCATTTGTGGCACGCTAATTGTATTAGTTCATACGTTACCAATGTTTCATTAGTTGAATTTTAAGGATGTGAACTATGAGTGAATTTAGCTATTTAAAAGAAGAAAGCAGCACTAGGCTTACTAACAACCTGTTTGTAAAGAGCAATATCGAGCAGCGTATTAATGAACATCTGGTAAACGTGGCAAGCCAACAGGTTATCTTCTGTGGCAACGCTTCTGTAGCGTCTCAATTGAGCAGCCGATTCAATATCACTCTTGTTTACAGTGGCAACAAAGCACGACACCAGATTGCCGAAACCTATCCGGCGATAAGCAAGGTGTATAAATCAGATGTACTTGATTTTATTTTCTTTAACGCAGCACCAAACCTGGTTATCTCTTCAGATACGACGGTGAACTGGAGTCACTCGTTCCAGTACGAAAAACTGGTAAAAGCAATAGAGCGCAACCGTTACGACGTCACGATTGTCGAGTTCATTGACGAAGAATCTTCGTTAAAGCTGGTTAAACAGATAAAGTCTGCACTACCAAAACTAAGTGTTCAGGTAAAACAAACAACGACTGGCTCAGTACCTTGTTCTACGGTCATCGTTGAAAGAAGAAAGCTTCGACGCTGAGATAAATCGTTAAGATAAATCCCCCACCAATAATCCTGTGTATCGGGCTATCACTGATACACAGGATTATTTTTAATCAAGCGTGCAAACACTAAAAGCTGAAACACTCTTCTATTACCTGTACCGACCGACCCAACTTATCTTCTATCTCTGCTAAAGAAGGTACTTCAGATACGGGCTTGAGAACTGCGCTGCCATCCCTTTTTCGAATCAATGAAAATGGCGCTTCAATGCTAAAGAACGGCATCTCGTTGTTTATTAAAGCGTATTCAAACAGAGCCGGATATTCACATATCCCCTCACCTATCGCGCAGAAGTGATAATCTTCTCCATCAAGATGAAGATCTTTGATATGGATATGTTCTGCCGACTTGAGACTTCTTATACTGTCGAACAACAGGTCATTTTCTGGACGATGTGAAGCAAGGTTGCCCGGGTCAAAGTTGATACCTAAGGCTGCTGATTTACACTCACCTTTCACTACCTCAAAGTCATCAGAGTCATTGAGCATATAAGGCTTCTGGTCGCCAACATTCTCAATGAGAATTTGGATGCTGAAACCCTCTGCTGCACGAATCGCACTCTGAGCTTTACTCTGAAAGTCAGACAGATTGCAATCTCTTGGCGCATACAAAATCAACCTGGGACAATCGAGCATATTGGTTAACTGGACTCGTTTTAGCAGCAACGATTCACAGTTATCCAGATTCATATCGCAATGAGCTGCTAAAGAGGTACAACGCATGCCTCTTTCAAGCAATAACCTGCGAATATAACGAACATACTCCTCAGAGATACCATCTTCATCCAGTCCATGAACAGCCCCCTGAATCAATGCCAACTCAATGTTTTTCACACCCAGTGAACTTATCGAATCAAGTGCCTGATCGATAGGATAACCGGAGTATGCGACCGTACTGATGGAAAAGTTATCTTTCACACTGCACCTCCTAGCTAGTATATCGGGAAGCGATTGACAAAATTTCGGCATAGCCCTCCGGTTGCCAGGCTGCACGACCGATAAACAACCCATCGATGGTCGGCTGTTGAATAAGCTCCTCTGCGTTATCTTGATGAACACTTCCTCCATAGAGAAGCGTTACTTTGTTTGCATCAAGTTCTCCATACACGGACACAAGCGCATCATAAATAGCTTTCAGCCCCTCTTCTGCTTCATGAGGTGTTGCCGGAATACCGTTCTCGCCAATTGCCCATACAGGTTCATAGGCAACTAACACACGCCCAAGCTCAACTTTTTCTATACCGTAAAGCGCGATTTTAACCTGACGAACAATCGACTCTACCGACACACCCCACTGTTTTTCATCGGCTGTATCACCAACACAAACGAGTGGACTTAGCCCGCTGTCGAGCGTAGCCCTGACCTTTTTGTTTACCGTATCGTCGGTTTCACCGAACCAGTAACGGCGCTCTGAGTGACCAATCTCAACAATACTCGCACCGATATCTTTTGCCATCGCACAAGAGACTTCACCCGTGAAAGGCCCTGACTCTGCCCAGCAGATATTCTGAACACCAATACGGGTTGTTACGCTTTCTAGCTCCTGAGCAACTTTCTGTGCGTAAGGAAATGGCGGGATCAGAAAGCTCTGGATTTGATCAGGCAAATCGTTCAGTACTGGTAGAATTTGCTCACAAAACCTCTCCACCTCTGAAGAGGTCTTGTTCATTTTCCAGCTAGAACCGATCCATAGTTTTTTACCGCTGGATGTTTTCATGCTGCTACCTTTGAATGACAGTACTCAGCCATAAACTTCAGAATTAGAGACATTGATATTGCACCCGGATCTGGATGACCAAGTGAGCGTTCACCAAGGGTTTTTGCTTTACCTGTTGTCGCAATCATATCTTTGGTTTTTTCCACGCCGTTTTCTGCCGCTTCTGTCACGCCCACGATTGCTTCATCAAACTCAACACTGCTGAGTTCCTGTGCTTTTCTGACTGCTGGCGCAAGTGCGTCTATCATGGTCTTAGCGCCTTCACTTGCACCGCCTCGCTTGGAGATACCCTCTAGGCCCGCTTCTAAAAATCTGGCAAGCACTTCAGTCGTTAGTTGCTCTTCACCTTTAATCGCTTTGCCGCCTGCTCTGAAAAGCGTCCCGAAGATCGCACCAGAAGCACCACCCATTGTCGACATAAGTTTTGTACCGATTTTTACCATCGCATCGCCGACATCACTTGCCGAAAAGTTGTCGTCGAGCAACGCTACTACATTGCTAAAACCACGCTCTATACCCAAACCATGGTCACCATCACCAATAGTCTGATCATACTTAGTTAACATTGGTTCGCTCGCGACCATTCCTTTAGCGACCAGTTGCATCATTTCAATTGTTTCACGTGTGTTCATTGTTATTTCCTTAGAGCGAAAGAGTGACATGGGTTGTCGTAAAGACGGGTAAGCTGGTCATCGAGTTTAAACAACGAAATAGAGTAACCAGACATTTCCAGCGATGTGCAATATCCACCCACCAGGCTGTCGTGAATACCAATACCTTTTTCAGCCAGGTAATTGCTTACCGCGCGATTAGCAATCAACAATTCCATCTGGGTAGAAGAACCAAGGTTGTTAACCAGGACACAAACGTTGTCACCAGATTCCAGCTCCAACTCTTCAACCAATCTATCCATTAGCTGAGGTACCGTTTCATCGGTTGTCGATAATTTCGATTTACCTACACCTGGCTCGCCATGAAGCCCCATACCGATTTCCAGTTCGTCGTCTGCGATATCAAAGTTGAAGCTTTCATTTCTTGGAATAGCACATGGGCCTAGCGCCAGACCAACTGATGCTGTGTTTTTCAGCGCTTTCTCTGTTGCAGCAACAACATCGTCGAACTCTGCGTACAACTGGGCTGCTGCACCTGCTGCTTTTAGTACAAACAAAGCACCTGCGATACCACGTCGCTCAACTTCATTCTCTTTTGGCGCGGAGATAACGTCATCATTGATTCTAACTGTGTGACTCTTAATATCGTCATCTTCGAGTAACTCAGCTGCGATATCGAAGTTCATATTGTCACCAGCATAGTTGCCGTATACGAATATCACACCGTTTTCCGGGTTCAACGCATTACAAGCATCGGTAATAATGTCTGGAGAAGGTGCAGCAAAGACATCACCAACAGCAACCGCATCAGCAAGACCTTCACCAACATAACCGCCGTACATAGGTTCATGGCCTGCACCACCACCAGTTACGATAGCCACTTTAGCTGGATTAAAATCTTTACGGATGGCTGCCGTCACCGAACCCACTTGTTCCATATGTGGTGCGGCTACCATAAATCCATCAAACTGTTCTTTGGCTACTGCATCCGGATTATTAATTAATTTCTTTGGCTTTCTCATTGTTCACCTCGTTAACTAGCTTGTATTGCGCTTTCTAACTGCATGATTCTTTCTACTTTTGGCAGGGATGACTCATCGATCTGCTCAGCTTCCATCCATGCTTTTAAAATGGTTTTTGCCAGTTCAGGACCGATAACTCTGGCACCCATGGTGATAATCTGTGCGCCATTACTTTTTCTCGCTCTAACAGCAGAAAAAACGTCATGACAAAGCGCCGCTCTAATTCCGGGAACCTTGTTTGCCATAATTGATACACCTATTCCGGTGCCACAAATAAGCATTCCTCTTTCATGCTTATTATCTGCAACTGCGCGAGCAACTCTTTCCGCGACATCTGCATATAAATTAGATTCGCCATCTACAGCATCACTGTAATCTGTATATTCGTAACCTAAAGAAGATAAGTAGTTTTTTAAAGTTTCTTTCATTTCAACAGCTGCATCATCACAGCCAATAGCTATATTCATGATCATCTCGCCCTTGTTAATATAACGATTCGTTAATTAAACTAGATTAATTTAATTATTTAGGACAATTAAAAAGAGCAGCTATTTGAGGTTTATCACGAAATATATTTTATTTTATACATTAAAAAATACGTAAGTTAATAATATACACAATAGATCCAGTAATAATTAAATTAATAACAGATAATTAATTACATTTGATAATTATAAGATCTATTTAAAATATTAACGTACTTTTTTTGTACGTTAATATTTATTATAAAAACGTTTATTAGCGTGATTAACTTCAAATTTAAAAGTGATTGGCTAATCTATAATCTCCTCAACTTAACGAATAAATTAAAAAATTTATTAGCGTATGATTAGCAGAAGACACATGGCCTAGGGCTATAATAGAGGTAATAAGCACACTCATACGGATGTAGGTAGAAAGAAAAATGAAGTTATCAGAACAAGCTTACGGAACACTTAAGTCCATGATTCTAGAGAATAAATTTAGAATCAACGAACAATTACTAGTAGAAGACGCCGTAGAAATTTGTGGCTTTAGCCGAACACCAGTTCGAGAAGCCCTACTTCGACTTCAGGAAGATGGACTGATTAAACTTCACCCAAGACACGGTCTAAGAATCTGTGCAATGTCAAGAAGGGATGTTGAAGAGCTATACGAACTGATAGCGCATTTGGAAGTAACGGCAATTGAATTGTGTATTCAACATACTCTAACTGAAGATCAGATAAATAAGTTAAGAGAATATACATCTTTAATGCAGGTAGCTCTTGAAAATAAAGATATTTTTCAATGGGCTGAACACGACAGAGAGTTTCACGAGACAATATTTGAATATACTGGAAATTCTAGATTAATAGAAACAGCCAGAAAATATAATGAGCAAAACAAGCGCTGCAAAGATATTGTTATAAAACTCAGACCTTTACCATGGGACTCAATCGAAGAGCACAATAGATTAGTCGACGCGATTGAGAATAGAGACGCAACAGGAGCGAGAGAAATGCACTTATCGCACTGGAAAGAAGTATCAAAACAATTTATCGAATTTTTAGATAATTATCATTTCCTTGATAGTTAACTTTAGATAACTAATTAAAAAACACATTTTGTAAATTCACTTATTTAGTTAAGGAGGCACTGCTATGCCTAAAAAAAGTGTAGCAGAGCTTTATGAGCTCGCCCGAAATATCCGTACCGATATTTTAGACATGGTTTATAAAGCCCAATCTGGACATATTGGTGGTTCATTCTCAGCAGCAGAAATAGTAACCACACTTTATTTTTCAGAAATGAAGAACCTGGACCCAATGGATCCACGAAAAGAGAATCGTGACCGATTCGTACTATCCAAAGGACACGCATGTCCGGTTTGGTACGCTTGTCTGTCGCAACTTGGATACTTTGATAAAGAACACCTCAACACACTGCGTCAAATCAGCTCGATCCTGCAGGGTCACCCTGATATGAAGAGCACCCCAGGAATCGATACCACGACTGGTTCTCTGGGTCACGGTTGTGCTGCGGCTACAGGTATGGCTTTAGAAGGCAAAATGACAAATGACGGAAGAAGAGTTTACTCCGTTTTAGGTGATGGCGAGCTTAACGAAGGCGTAGTTTGGGAAACCGCTATGGCAGCCGCTAAGTACGAGCTGGACAACCTAGTGTTCTTTGTTGACAAGAACAACCTTCAGATGGATGGCACCAGTGATCAAATCATGCCGCTATTCAGCATTGAAGATAAGTTTAAGTCGTTTGGCTGGAATGTACTCACCATTGATGGCCATGACATTGAACAGATCCTGGACGCTCTTAAATCAGCGCGAGAATTCAAAGGTAAACCTACCTGTATCGTAGCAAATACGGTTAAAGGTAAAGGTGTTAGCTTTATGGAAGACGTTCGTAACTGGCACGGTAAAGCGCCTTCTACTGAAGAGTACGAAGCAGCACGCGCAGAGTTAGTGGCTTAAACAAGATAATTATTGGTAAATATTATGAAAGAGCTAGTGAAATCAAAAAAACCGACTCGATTAGCCTTTGCTGAACGTATGGTTGAGTACGGAGAAATCAATACTGATTTTACCGTTTTTGAAGCAGATATCGGCTATTCAACCAACTCATATCTGTTTAATGAAAAGTACCCTGAACGCTATTTCCAGATGGGTATCGCTGAATTTGGCATGATGGCTTCGGCTTCAGGTATGGCAGCTAATGGTCGCCCGGTTATCGTTGCCGGTTACGGAGTGTTCTTGACTATGCGAGCACTGGAAAGCGTTCGAAGCTTTATCTGTTATCCGAATCTGAATGTGAAACTGATGTCTTCACACGGTGGTACCACCGCTGCTATAGATGGTGTTACTCACCAGGCATCAGAAGATATGGCATTGATGAGTACTCTTCCTAACATGCATGTATTCGCGCCTTGTGATACTGCCTCTACTCGTGCCCTGTTCGACGTAACAATGGAAACCAAAGGCCCTGTTTATTGCCGCCTGATGCGTGACTCTTACTACGAGTTATACGATGAAACCGCAACCTTTAAGTGTGGCGGAAGTAACGTACTTTCTAAAGGTAGTGACCTAACTATCGTGTCCTATGGTGACATCTTGTTCCAGGCTGTTGAAGCTGCGAAGGAGCTCGAAGCTTCCGGTGTCAGTGTCGAAGTTATCGATGCATACAGTGTGAAACCTCTGGACTGGGATACCATCAGCGCTTCTATCAAAAAGACAGGCCGCGTCATTGTTGCTGAAGGACATCAGAAACGAAATGGCATGGCATACGAAATCGCTACCCGCATGGCGAAAGATGGTATCACAGCGAAATTCGATAACCTTGGCCTGGACGACACATTCGCAGAATCTGGTGCGTATCCGTTGCTACTGGATAAATATGGCTTATCGGCGAAGCACATCATCGATTCAGCCAGTGAGATGCTTGTCACTCCAGAAGCTACCGCCTAACACAAATTAAATCGCTAAACAGAGATATATCGGCCTACCAGACGGCAGGCTGCAGGGAGACTTTATGTTTAAACATGCTGTAATCACCCCATTTTTGGGGCAAACAAAGGATCGTTTTTCTGAATATAACGAGCCAAAAACACTGGAGCAGAAGTTCCAGACACTACGAATGATCGAAGGAATGACAGGTGCTGAGCTTATCTATCCTTACGAAGTTAACTTCGACAACCTGGCTGAAGTTAAGCTACTTTTGGCGAAATACGACATCAAAGTCGCATGTATCAACGTAAACGTGAAAGTTGAGCCTGAATTTAAATCCGGCGGCCTGACTTCACCAGATAAAGTGGTTCGGGAACGTGCAGTTCAGTTTATCAAGGAAGCAAAGGACTACGCTGAAGCAGTAGGCGCAGACAAAGTTCAGTGCTGCCCTCTAAGTGACGGTTATGAGTTCTCTTTCCAGGCTGACTACATCGAGACATGGCAACGCCTGTGTGAAACGTTCGCAGCAGCAGGTGAGTACAAGCCAGAAATCCCTCTATTTATAGAGTACAAACCAAACGAAGTTCGTGGTCGTTGTTACCTTGATGATGCGGCGAAGACCATCTGCCTTATTAAAGACATTGGTAACCCTAATATCGGCGTTACTCTTGACTATGGTCACTCACTTTACGGTGACAACAACCCTGCTGAAGAATTGGCGCTTCTGAACTCTCAGGACGTTAAGTACTACATCCACATCAATGACAACGATGGTAAGTGGGACTGGGACTACTTCTGTGGTAGCCGCAGCCTGATGCAATACATTGAGTTCATTTTCTATCTGAAGAAATTCAACTATCAAGGTTGGCTGACTTCTGATACCTCCCCTACTCGCTGGGACATTGTGAAGATGTTTGAAGCGAACGTGAACATGACAAACCGCATTTCAGCTCGTATTGACGAAATTGGTATGTCGAATTTTGAAGAAAGTCTGCGCAAGAAGGAATACATGGACATTTGGGCAGATCTTCAAGGTTACTTTATGAAGTTTTAGTGACCACCCCCTACGACTTACACAACAACAAAATGTTAACTTAAATGAAGTGCTTTAAGCACAGTGGAAAAAAGGTATATAACATGAAACGAAGAACATTACTTGCCGGTGCGGCTATTGCAGCAATTTCTCTGATGTCTAATGTCTCATTAGCAGATGATCGCTACCCTAGCCGCAACATCACGGATATTGTCACCTGGTCAGCAGGCGGTGGTACGGACGTAATCAACCGTGTTGCTACTGCTTCAATGGCAAAGTATCTGGGTACTAACATCAACGTTATTAACAAACCTGGTGGTGTATCTGGTTCTGTAGGCCTACTGGAAGGTTACGGTGCAAAAGCAGATGGCTATACATTTGTTGGCTTATCTGAATCAAACGTAACTGCAGCAGTTATGGGTGGCTGGGAAAATCGCATGGATGTGTTTGATTACTTTATCGTAGCAAGCTCTCCAGACGTGATTTCAGTATCTCAGAGCTCTCCTTTCAACACTATTGAAGAGCTTGTTGCTTACATCAAAGAAAACCCTAACAAACTACGCGTAGGTGCGGGTTCTGCAGGTTCGCTACACCACATCAACTACCTGGCGTTTGCAAAAGGTATTGACGGTGAAATGAATTTCATCCCTTACCCTGGTTCTTCTCGCAGCCAGAATGCAGCACTTAGTGGTGAAGTTGACGTTGTAATCACTTCAGTTGCAGAGCAAAACCAGCTTATCCAGTCTGGTGACTTTAAAGCACTGGCAACGCTTACAGAGAAGCCTTTCACTGTGGGTGAAATCACTATTCCTTCTGGTCTAGAGACTTACCCAGCACTGAATAAATACCTTCCTATTTCACAGGCTATCGGTTTCGCTATGAAGAAAGAAACACCGAAAGACATCAAAGTGAAAGTAGCTAAGGCATTTGCAAGTGCGATGGCGAGTGACGACATCAAGACATACGCGAAAGAAAACCACTACCAGGTAGTTGGTGAGTACGGCAAGAAAGCTAACGAACGTATGGCTCGTCTGGAATCACTATTCAGTTGGACACTTTGGGAACTGGAAGCGGCTAAGGTTAACCCTGAGTCACTAGGTATTCCACGCCCATAGTCAGTAAGTAAAAGGTAGTCAGGGCTTTGGTAATGGCCCTGATTACCAAGTTGTTTTTCATGTTATCTATGTATTACGGGGGTCAGGATGTCTAGTAATACCGTGCACACTAAGGAAGAGTTATCTGACGATAGCAAAGCCTTGGCCGAAGCCATAGAACAGGAAAAGATGCATGGGTGGGACTTTGCATTTTCCCTTGTCGTGATGGTGTTTTCCATCGGTGTTGTTGCTACTTCTCTTACAATGCCATTTTCCGGAACCGTTGGTGGTATCACTACCGAATGGTATGAATCACCGGGGCTTTTACCACTAGTTATTGGCTGCTCTTTATTTGCGGCTGGCCTGTCAGTGTTTGTTCAGAGCAAGCATGAACAAGGTCGCGAAAAGTTCTTTAAATATTTTAAAGAGATTAACCCAAACAGTTTTCTTGTCTCTGCAGGTGGAATCATCAGTTACATCTACGTTTTGATTACCTGGTACGATTTCTTCCTTGCTTCAGCGACGTTCCTTTTACTTTATATCGGTATCTATTATCTGGACGATGATTCTATCACCAGAAAGCTACTGAAAATCTACTACAGCGCAATTGCTCTTTCTCTAGCGGTGTTCCTGAGCGGAATCGACGCAACAATTAACGCTGGATACGCTTTTACTACAGATATGATTCTTGTTGTCACTATGGCAGTGCTGTTCCTTGCTATGTTCAGCAGCGCAAAGAAAACAAGTTCAGAGCTGGCTCGTAAAGTTCGTAAGCTGACGATCATTGCTATCGTTTTCCCTGCGGCATTGTGCCCAATCTTCCGCTACTTCCTGTTGGTGCCGTTACCTAAAGAAGGCATCGTGGTTGAACAGGTGTTTAACTATACCTACTACAACTACATCAATACTGGTACTGAAACGGAAGCAATGAGATCTTTCTGACGAGCAGCTCTCTGAGCTCGAAGATGCGTTTTAAAGGGATTAGCATATGGAAATTTTATCTGTATTCGGAAATATGTTCCTGCATATTTTCACATCCCCTCTACTGATTCTGATTCTGGCGGGCAGTACTTTTCTGGGGATTATATTTGGTGCGATGCCGGGTCTGACAGCCACGCTTGGTGGTAGCACTACTGACAACATTAACTTATGGTCTGGATAACCAGACAGCATTACTTGCACTGCTATCAATCTACGTTGGTGGTGTGTATGGCGGGATGTACACCTCTATCCTGTTAAACATTCCGGGCACAGCGGCTTCCGCTGCAACGCGATGGATGGCTGCAATGGCACAAAAGGGTCAAACGGGTCGCGCATTTGGTCTTGCAACCACCTCTTCACTGATTGGTTCCGCAATAGGTATGGTGTTCGTTGCTCTGCTATCGCCAATGATCGCAAAGGCAGCACTTCAGTTCACGTCATACGAGTACTTCTTGCTGGCTCTATTCGGTATTCTGATTAGTGGTAGCCTGACATCGCCTGAACTGGCGATCAAAGGTTGGATTGCGGGCCTGTTTGGTATCTGGCTGTCGACTATCGGACAGGATCACATGCAAATGTACCCTCGCTTCACTATGGGCATGCATGATCTAGACAATGGCATCGATGTTGTTCCTGTACTGATTGGCGCCTTTGGTATTCCACAAATCATGTCGGTTCTGGAATCGAAGATGAAGATGAAGTCGATGAACGCCAAGTCCATCGGTAAACTTCTGCCAGACATGAAAACCATGTTCAAAAACTCCAAGCTTATCGGTAGCTCTGCGGTAACTGGTGTGGGTATCGGTGCCGTACCAGGTATCGGTGAAGATATCGCAGCGTGGGTAGCTTATGGTATTGCTCGTAAGACAAGCAAAAAACCAGAAACCTTTGGTAAAGGTGCTCCTGAAGGCGTTATCTCGACTTCGGTTGCGAACCAGGCTTGTGTTGGTGGTGCAATGATTCCGCTACTGAGTCTTGGTATCCCGGGTTCACCACCAGCAGTAATGCTACTTGGCGCACTGATGCTTCACAACGTTGCACCTGGCCCAATGCTCCTGAAATCTAACCCAGACTTTATCCCCGAAGTAACGGCTATCCTGTTTGCTGCGGCACTGGCGATGTGGGTATGTGGCATGATCCTATCTAAGCAGGTGGTTCATATTCTTCGTATCCCTCAGACACTGTTTATGCCTCTGATCGCGGTATTGTGTGTTATCGGTTCTTTCGCACTGGGTATGCGAGTATTTAACCTTTACCTAATGGGTGTTATTGGCATTATCTCGTACTTCTTTATGAAGCTGCACGTGCCTATTGCTCCACTGGTGATCGGTGTAATTCTAGGACCAATGGCAGATACATCACTACGTACTGGTCTTAAGACCACAGGTGGTAGCCTGATGCCAATGATTGAGCGACCAATCTCACTAGTACTTGTTTGCATCATTGTAATGATCATCTGTAGTCAGATTCCGTTCGTTAACCGGGCCATAAAGAATCTGTTTTCCAGCGTAAAAAATCGGCTAGCGACGTCCTAGAAAAACGTCGCGAGCACAGGAGAAAATAGTATATGAAAACAATTGTATGCCTTGATGGTTATACTCTGAACCCAGGGGACAACCCCTGGGATCCGATCTCAGAACTGGGTGAGTTCACCTGCTATGACCGCTCAACAGAGAGTACCGAACAGGTTATTGAGCGCGCAAGCGCTGCCAATGTAATTCTGACAAACAAGACACCTATTACTCAGGAAGTAATAGATGCCTGTCCTGAACTGGAATGTATCGCTGTACTTGCAACCGGGTACAATGTTGTTGACGTTGATTACGCCAGACAAAAAGGCATCCCGGTAATGAATGTACCTGTATACGGTACTGATACGGTTGCTGAGATGGTATTTGCTCATGTCATGCAGTTGGCACGAAATGTGGGATTGAACAGCGATAATGTACGAGATGAGCTTGGCTGGACCAATAACATCGACTGGACATACTGGTTAAATCCACAAATCGAGCTAGCAGGAAAAACCATCGGTATTGTTGGCTTTGGTAATATCGGTCAGAGAGTCGGTGAAATTGCGTCGGCGTTTAAAATGAAGGTGATTGCACACGATGACTACGCAAAATCATTCCCTTCATACGCTCATGAAATGAAAGACCTTGATACAGTGTTATCCGAAGCAGACTTCATATCACTTCACTGCCCTGCTCTTCCGGCGACGATCAACATGATCAATAAGGAAAAGCTGGAATTGATGAAGTCAGAAGCATTCTTAATCAATACCTCTCGCGGTCAACTGGTGGTTGAAGAAGACCTTGCTGAAGCGCTCAATGCTGGTGATATCGCTGGAGCAGCTCTAGATACATTGTGGCAGGAGCCACCACAGGCAGACAATCCTCTACTTAAAGCAGACAACTGCGTTATCACTCCACATATCGCCTGGGCGACTCTAGATGCCCGTATGCGCATTATGAATATGGTGGCTGACAACGTGAAGTCCTTTATCAACGGTAAACCACAAAACACCGTGTAACTGATCCAGGGTGTGTTAGTTCAGCGGAATTAACACGCCCTGACACTGGGATAGCAATATGCTCATTGAAAAATATTCATATGGCATCTTTTATAATCAGGATGTCAATAGATTCGTATTGACCAACGATAACGGAATGTCAGTCTCTGTCCTTGAGCTTGGCGGAATCGTCAGCCATCTTTTTGTTCCTGACAACAACGGAAAAATCGAAGATATCGTTCTGGGTTTTGATTCTATCGGTGATTATGCCAAAGATAATCACTACTTTGGCGCAATGATCGGAAGAGTCGCTAACCGTATAGAAAATGCATCATTCAAGCAAGACGACCTGACGATTAAGGTTAATGGCAATGCTTACGATGGCAGACACTGTGTACACGGCGGGAGATTCGGCTACCACAAGAGGGTGTGGAAAGCGGTAAATACCTCTAAAACAGATAGTGAAGTTTCGTTGACCCTTAAACTTCTGGATGCAGACGGTGAAGAAGGCTTTCAGAACAATGTTGAAGTTCTGGCAACCTACACTTTGACCAACAGCAACCGTCTGGAGTTAAGCTATAAAGCGGTAGCCGATGGTCCGACACCAATCAGTATGACAGCTCATAGCTACTTCAATCTGTTTGGTCACGACACTGGTTCCATCAAAGACCATAAACTCACTATCTATGCCGACAAATATCTGGAGCAGAAAGAGGATCGTATCCCGAGCGGCAATATTTTGGATACTGCTGATTCCGGCATCTGTTTCTTACGTCCAACTACGTTAGAAGAAGGCGTAAAAAGTGGTGCGGAGATCAACCATTCCTATGTTATCCCGGACAATGATGGTCTGAAGCTGATGGCAAAAGTTGAAGGCGGTGGCCGTTGCCTGTCAGTTTACTCTAATGAAAGTACACTGCACTTTTATAACGGACACAACCTTGATGGCGTAAAAGGTAAAGCAGATACATTGTATGAAAGATATGCAGGTTTATGCCTTGAGCCTAAGGGGTTCGTTAATGGTGTAAACACTCCCAATTTCCCTTGCACAGTAATCGACAAATCTAAAACCTACGAACATACCATCGTGTATGATTTTGGCTGAGGGTGGCCCTCTCCCCGAAATACCCAACGAATTTCGGGGAGCTTTTTTTCAACAAATACATGTCTAACAACCGCTTCACTAACTTAGGGTCTGTTGACCTTTTGCGGTAAAATGACACACTTCTCTGTCAGTATATGAATTCACTTTTTTTGACCATAACAACATCTGGCCTATTATCATGAAAATCGATGTCCTTTGGAAGCGGCAGCGCATACGCTAAAAACAGCAACACCTCTTCAGTACTGATCAGTGGCCAGTCGGGACACCAACTACTTATCGATTGTGGACCCACTATACCTAGAGCTTTATTAAAGAAAGAAGTGGGAGTTAACGACATAGACGCTATCTTTTTCACCCACATCCACCCTGATCACTGCGCTGGAATCTCAGCACTGCTGAATAACTGGAAAAGCTTTGGCCGCACTCAAACCACTCACTATTTTTTGTCAAAGAGGACAACAAAGCTCTCTGGAGTTCCTGACCTCTTTTGCCAACTGGCCTCAAACCACCTTATGTTTTGAAATAATTTGGCAAGAGATCTCGGACAGTTTTACCTGGAATAACTGGGAAATAAACACCGCTTTTACCCAACATGAAATGCCGAACCGTGCCATATCCATTCACACAGACGGACATCATCTTTTTTATAGCGGAGATGGCAGGCCAACCGCAGATAGCATAGCCCTGATGCAAGGGGCGGATATCGCTTTCCAGGAATGTGCTTGTTTCGCCCCACTAGAAGAAGGTTCCTCTCATGGTGATTTTTACGGCTGTAAAACTCTAGTAGAACAGGCCAATGTAAAATCACTCGGCCTTTATCACTGTTGGGATGAAGAAATCGACCAAATCACCAGACATGCAAAACAGACAGAAAAGATGTTTGTTTCCTACGATGGATTAGTTATCGAACTCACTTAAGAACAACAGCCATAACTGGTCTTATGATATTAAATAATAAGACCATAAAACACATTCAGTAACACCCTTTCAACAGTCATTGTATTGTCCTAATTAACCTTCAATAGTGTTAAGCACTGCCAATTATTTAGAGAGAGTATAGCTAAAAACGTGATCTCGTAAACACATCAAGTTTTATCGCCTTCAAATTCATTCCTGCGCAAATATTATGTATGACAATAATACATAAAACGGAAATGTAAAATGAAAAAACTAAGTGTTATTGCGGGTTCAATTCTGCTTTCTCTACCTTTAACGACTCTCGCTGATGTCACTAATAACGGTGTTTCTTATCCTGTTCCTGCGGATAAGTTCGATATGCGCAACTGGAAGATCACTATCCCTTCGGATATCAACGAAGACGGTAAAGTTGATGAAATCGAAGGTGTTGCAATGTTGAGCTATTCGCATGAAGACTTCTTCTACCTAAATGAGGATGGACATCTGGTTTTCCAGGTTCACAACAAGGCTATTACGACTAAAAACTCAAAGAACGCCCGTTCTGAATTGCGCCAAATGCCTCGTGGTGCAAACTTCGACAATATTCTTACCGATTCAAAACTGAATCAATGGGCACTTTCGAGCCACCCAGATGCAAAAAGTTACAGCGCTATTGGTGGCACCCTAGAAGCGACTCTAAAAGTTGATCACGTATCCATTAACGCTAAGTATCCGGAAAAATACCCAGCACACTCTGTAGTTGTTGGCCAGATTCACGCTAAAAAGCATAACGACCAGATAAAAGCGGGAACGGGTTATGGTCACGGTAACGAGCCGCTTAAGATTTTTTACAAAAAGTTCCCTGGTCACCAATACGGCTCCGTTTTCTGGAACTATGAACGTAACCTAGCTAAAGCCGATCCAGATCGCGCTGATATCGCTTACCCGGTTTGGGGCAACACATGGGAAAACCCAGCTGAACCTGGAAAAGCAGGCATCGCGCTAGGCGAAGAATTTAGCTATAAAGTAGAAGTAAAAGATACCATGATGTATCTAACCTTCGAGACCGAGCGACACGACACAGTGAAATATGAAATCGACCTAAGCAAAGCGGTTGATGAGAAAGACTTCGCAACCGGTTATGCAGAAGATGACTTCTACTTTAAAGCTGGTGCATACGGACAATGTAGCGCTCAGGAAAAACACGCTATTTGGGGCCCTGGATGTGCTGGTACAGGTGATTTCGCTATCGATAAAAAGAATGGCGACTACAACAAAGTAACCTTCTCTGCACTTAAGCTTAACGGCAAATAATTTCGGCGCACAATCAACCATCCACTATCTACAGATAGTGGATGGTTAACTTCTGAACACTCCCTCATATAAACAAACTCATCATTCCTAAGCTTCAATTCGCAAATTCACGATTCTTATCCGATACTTAACCAGTACTCCAAAGTAAGAATCTATATCTTACGGTGTCAGCAACGTTAGACCATTCGCGGGGGAAGAGTGGATTTATTTCAGCTTGATATTAGGACCTTGTCTTTCTTAACTGTGCTCTATTCTTTTGTATTTGGTGCGGGGCTCGTGTTCGTTGCTTTTATGCAAAGCAGCTTTAATGGCATAAGACATTTTGCTTTTGGGCTTATTAGTTTAGGGATCGGATTCTTGCTACTGACCCTTCGGGGCATAGTCCCCGACTACATGTCTATTGTCATTGCAAACATTCTCATTGTGCTCGGTTACGTGCTTCTTAGTTTCGGTCTAGAAAGATTCAGAGGTTTATCAGGTAAGCTCAGTATGTTTGGCTCAGCGATGCTAGTTGCTATGAGTATAGCGTTCATCTACTACACATACTTTGAACCTTCGATATCTCAAAGGCTTATCTGGATCAACACAATTATGGCGATTCAATCAGCCATTTGCGCTTCATGTTTGTTCAGAGGAAAACAAAAAGAGTTGTTGATTGCAAAATGGATGACGGCACTACCCTTTGTTTTTTCAACCGCCTTTTTTATATTTCGTGCGCTTTGGTCATTGGAACAAGGTAACTTTAAAAGCTTTATGTCGGCCGGGGCGTTCATCAAATTGCCTTCATAGTCATGAATATGCTAATCGTGACCAGTAGTTTTGGCTTAATGTGGATGATAAGTACCAGGTTGGAAAATAGGCTTATAAACCAGGCTCGGCAGGATGAACTAACTCAAACCTACAACAGAAGAGCACTGAATGAACTTGCACCGATAGAGGTATCTAAGGCATACAGAAATGGTTTTCCACTAACATTTATCATGTTGGACATTGACCACTTTAAACGAATAAATGACACGTTAGGGCACTCAACCGGAGACATGGTTTTATCGAGTCTTGCTACCCTGCTAAGAAAAAACTTACGTAAAGAGGATCTCATTATTTCGTTTTGGAGGTGAAGAGTTCTTAATTATCGCCCCTCATATAGACATAAAAAACGCGCGCAAACTGTCAGAAAAACTGAAATCCATAATACAAGATGAAGTTTTCTGTAGAGACATGGAGCTAAAGGTGACGGCTAGCTTTGGTATTGCCCGCTTGCACGGTAATGAACATTTTGAGTCAACTCTATTCCGTGCCGATGAGGCCTTGTATAAAGCAAAAGAAATGGGTCGAAATCGAGTCGAGGTTGTAAGCGTTAGATGACCCTGTATAGTCAGCTAATCAAAATGGTACTTCAACCTGAAAAGACACGTGATCGTTAATCATTTCATGCCACTGATAATCGAATCGGAACCTTGGCTTTCCCGGCTCGCCAAAACCAAGACTAAATTGCAAACCATGGCTTCGTAACCACTCGACATAGGTCATATCTGCTATTGACTCTTCTTCATTTGGCTGCCAGAGGCCTAGCCCAAAATGACTTATTTCATCGCCACCAGTTAACACTGGATTATCAACCAAATGTCCGCTCCAATGCGCCCAATAATCCGTGTCACCGATGTATCCAAGCTCATCGAGATCGTAAGTCCAAAATAGCTCAGAACTGTCCGTTACAGGGTCGCATTCACGCATTTCAACGGTTGTAACTAAGCCCCCCATGTCAGGAGCTTTAGTATCACATGCAAAAACAGACGTGCTGATACCAAACGTAATAGCCAAAAGCAGCAGCCGATATTTCCACACAGTTTCGTTCGCGAGTTTTAGCATTGCCCATATGAACACTATTTAACCAAAGGAGCATAAAACTAGCACGCCATTATCAGGCAAAGGTCAAGACAATGAAAAACTATTAACAAAACAGCACCAGCAAATCACGTCAATCATCAAAAAATTCTACTGCTACTACCCTATTTTTACCCTGACGTTTTGCTTCATATAATGCGTGATCAGCTTGCGCAATTAACTCATTAAAATGAGTATTTGCTTTGGGTGTGCTATAGCAAATGCCTATACTAACCGTAAATATCACCGTTTTAAGTTCATTAGATGCACTAGTGTTTAGCGATGCCACTGTTTTGCAAATACGCTCGCCTAACTCAAGGCATTGTCGTTTATCCTGACCCGGCAAAATAATGGCAAACTCGTCGCCTCCGAAACGAGCAACAACATCTGTATCTCTTTTAATTATCGTTTTTAACACTTCACCTAATTTATGGATGCTCACATCCCCAACTAAATGGCCATACTTATCATTGATAAGCTTAAAGTTATCAATATCCAACAACATCACAGCTAATGGAGCGTTTGAACGAGCAGTGAGCTTGGTATGTTGGGACAAAGATTTATTAAAGAAGCTCTTGTTTTTTAACCCACTTAATTCGTCAATACTATTCAGTCTTTCTAACTCTTTCGCATGGTTTTTTATAAACAATGAGTCTTTAAGACCTGTCCAGTATTGCTTATGCTGTTCGCGTGTCACCGAATACATCCCTATCCAATAAATAATAAACACTAGTGTTAAAGCGACATTCTCATATTTGATCACTATTAACGTTATAAATGAAGGGACTAGAAAACAGGTCAATAACCCAATCGTAAGAAACCGTGAGGGTACAAATGCGGCAATGCCTCCCCCAGCGATACCTGCTGTCGAAATAATAATATAAAGCGAATATGGCTCTAACTCGGGCAACGCAAAACACAGTGCACAAAGTAATCCCCACATTAACGCTGGTAATAAAATAACTAACGGAAATCCATTACGCCATAAGCCAGGATAGTTTTGATAGATAAGTTCAAACTTGAATATAAATGGAAGACGTATACAAGCAAGTACGACATAAAAGCAGGTCAAAAATAAGCTAAGTTCAGGAGCAGCACTCCACAAACTTGAACTAAATATTAGAGCAAACCAAATCAACAAATAATTAAAAACACCCGTTATCGATCTCCTAGCAATATCACGGCTTGACAAGAACATCAGTTCATCGCGACTTGCTTCATCAACATCGGGCGTTGATTGGAGTGTTGGCAATATAAAATTCATAATAAAGGCCCGTGTTTTTTGATTTTTTTCATATTCTGGCAGAACCCTTTCTCAACCATTTACTCAATACAGCGTTAAAATGAAGAAGCTTGACGGGTTTAGACAAAAAGTCATCCATGCCGACCTCAAGACACTTCTTGCTCTCACCTACTAACGCATTTGCCGTAAGAGCGATTATCGGTATTCGGGTCCCAGGTTTTTCGTTGTTTCGAATTTCTGCGGCAAGTTGATAGCCATCTATTAGAGGCATATGGCAGTCGGTTAAAACAGCATCGAATTGTTGTGCCTCTGGATCATTCCAGGAACTGATCAAGGCCAACAGGGCTTCTTGTCCGTTATCAACCATGCTGTGCGATAGGTTGAAGTGATTTAACTGATTCGCAATAAGCTTTTGGTTCACCGGATTGTCTTCTGCAACAAGAATATGGAATTCGGACAAATCATCGGTGGCTAACGCTTGTGGTAATTCATGCTCGTCTGTTAACTCAGACCTTTCGGATTGAAGATGCACCTTAAGAGCCTGCATGAACAACGAAGATTTCAATGGATTGTTAACAACAAATGTCTGAGTCTCGGTCCACAGAGTACGATTTGGATGCAATACCAGAATTCGCGCTTCTAATCCGTTAAGCCAATCTTCAAGCTCTTTCTCTGTCTTGTGATTGAGCAACTCCAGAGCACTAAAGTCAATAATGAACAGTCCATGGTCAGCAGTGAACGTTGACAGCTTTTCCAATCCTTCACTCTCTGGAATAACAGCATAGTCAAGGTTAAGTTCATCAAGGTATCGGATAACGCAGTCTAAGGTTGGTGTGTGTGCCCCTACCGTATAGATAGGTAGGTTTCGGTTATTTCGCAGTTTCAGACTAGAACCCACTTTTGCCAGTTCCATAGTCAGAATAAATTTACTTCCAACATTGGGCTCACTCTCAACATCGAGTTTGATACTCATCAATTCACACAGTCGATGACAAATGGCTAGCCCCAGACCAGTCCCACCATACTCCCTTGTGGTTGAAACTTGCGCCTGAGTAAAGTGCTCAAATAGCCGCTCTTTAGTCTCCTCAGAGATTCCTATTCCCGAGTCAGATACTGCTATCGAGATCGATTGAGTCATACTGGTATCAGAGATAACATCAACTTCGATTGCAATATACCCTCGTTTTGTAAACTTAACGGCATTGCTTACCAGATTTCCTACTATCTGACGTAGCCGAACGTCATCAACCACCAATTGCTCTGAAAGCAGGGGCGAGATATATAGACGTATGTCGACACCAGACTTTTTAAGATTCGAGGTGTGCAATTGAGCAACCCCTTCTACAACACCACGTATTTTTGCTGCAACTGGCTCGATGTCCATCTTGCCAGCTTCAATTTTTGAGAAGTCGAGGATATCGTTAATGATAGAGAGCAGAGACTGGCTAGATTCATTAATGGTACTCATATACTCGCGCTGCTGAAAGTTCATATCCGTTAGGCTAAGCATCTCTATCGTACCCAACACACCGTTCAGCGGCGTTCTGATTTCGTGGCTCATGGTTGCCAGAAAGTCTGATTTTGCCTGCGTACTGGCTTCTGCCTGACTTTTTGCTATAGCAAGTTTTTGTTCATAACTCTTTTGCTGGCTTATATTGGTAGAAAGCCGAATCATTCCTTGGCATTTACCGGATTCTGAGACCAAGGGCACAAGTTGAGTCAGATAGTCATGTTTTCGCCCATTGTCGAGGGTCAGTGATTCTTCAAACTCCCTAAACTGACATGGTTCAACATTATCTTTATCACAATCACAGCGGTTTGGATGACAATCCAAATCTTGCCAGCCATCAACTCGCTGACAATAATTATTGGCAAGGATGACTTCTCTATCTGATGAGCGCACAAGAATCAAAGCATTGATCGAGTCAAGAATAGTGTTAAGCAACATCTGTTGCTGATCTTTTGCGTGCTCAGCTTCTTTCGTTCTATGGACATAGGTAGAAAGTACGTCCAACGCCCTCGCCATATCACCAATTTCATCATCTCGTTTCTGATCCAAAGGAATTGCATTTCTGCCCTGCACAATGTCCAGCATCGCAGTTGATGTTTGCCTGATTGGCCCGGCAATACGTTTACCAATAAACCCATAAACAATAATAAAAGAGAAAAGTAACGACCCTAGAGTAGACAAGACGATAGACATGCTGGCGTTTTGCGATCGCACATTCATCTCTGCTGCAGAATTGGAAATATCTTCCTTTATTTGTGTCACCAGTGCATGAGCTCGAGGTGATAAGTCTTCTGCACTGGCTAGGTGACTACGTAATTTCAGCTCAATCAAACCGGAAAAACGCAATTTACGACGTTTTAGTTGAAGCAAAGCCCTTTTACCTGCAACAAAGGGCAGCAGTTCTTTAAATGCGCCTTCCAGATTATCAGCTAAATGATGTTCTCCGATAATCGCGAAGTGATCATCTAGCAGATGTTTGAGTTCGGCTATTTGGAGCTGCAATTTAATCAACTCCTCGTCGGTTGTGGCAGAGATAACCCTCAACATAACCTGGTATAAAGAGTTGAGGTTATAGGTCACCTGGTTGAGCTGCGCCATAATTGGCATATCGTGGAAAACGTCCCTTACCTTTTTAACCTGAACCATAGATGACATGTAGAGTGGACTGTCTACTACACCTGCAGAATCAAAATAAGCCTGAATTTCATTAATCGTCTCAATAATCGCAGGCTCTAGTTTATCTAGCTTCAAGAGCAAAGCGTGTTCTTCTTCCAAAATCATATGCCGGGCATCCAGCAGCCCCTCTACCTCTGATATATCGGCTAAATAGAGGTCAATTCCCTTTGTAATTGAATCGGAATCTAGTTCCGCGTTTTTTAGTACTGGAACAGGGATGGCATTGATGTTTTCCCGTATCAGATTCCATTTGATCTTAAATCGGGCGGGTAACTGCGTAACGTTTTCCTGATCAAGGTTAGCCTTACTACGTATGATGTGATCAGCAGCAGTCTGGACATATAAAGCAGACTCAAGCATGCCAATTTTGTCACCGGTAAGGTCTTCTAAGTTATGGGATAGCCTATGAAGAGATTCATAATTAATATAAGCAACTATCGATGACACCAGCGTGATGGTGAGGAAACCGAATAACAGCTGATGCTGAACATTAATTTTCATTAGGATATGCTTCCAAAGGTGACAATATCATTGGGTGGCGTCCATAAAGGTTCTGGAGCGTACCAATTTTTTTGTTTAACTGAATTAAAGCAAACTCAGGCTTCAGACGTCGTGAAGCAACAGCATAACTTGCCTCTTTCAATTCGTTGTATATGTGCTGCATAGCAATACTGGTGTAATGCCCTTTGTTCTGGAGTTCTCCTCTCCAGCTCATCATCGCTTTGTGCACTTGGCTGAATGAACCACTTATTCTGTGCATTTTCTGTTTCTGGAAAACAGGTAAGGTCACCACATCACTGCGGCATGGCGAACCGGAGTAAACAGCACTCGCAAGCTGCCCTTCAAAAGATGTGATGTATCGCAATAACCAGTATGCACCTTCTGGGTTTGGTGCATCTATAGGAACAGACATGCCGTAAGCACCAAAATAAGGCTTTCCTAATGGTACATGCGAAGCTGCAATTTCGGCATTGGGAATTAGCTCTTCAACTTTAGCGTTCAGGCTCCATAGATTGTTGTATGCAAAAGGAAATAACGCAGTTTTACCTGTCGAAAATTGGATACTCGCCTCATTCCAGGAAGAGTTGATCGCTTGGGGTGGAGCATATTCAAGCAGTTTTAGATAGGTATCACTGGTCTGAATAAAGGCATCATTTTGGTTATTTACCTGGAATCCATTGATGTTACCGCTGTCAGCATCATAAATCGGAGACAACCAACTTCCATCAAACCCCCAAAGCAATGAGGAAAATTCGTCACCAATATGTGGCTCGTAACCTGCCATCAGAGAAACACCAAAAAAGTCTTCTGTTAACACTTCTCCCGCAAGCTTTTCCCCTTTAGAACGTGTAAAGAATTTTGCTACATCAATCAGCTGCTTTTTATTTGCCGGAGGAGCCAATATGTAACCGTACTGCGCTTCAAAGCTTGCCTGTTCATCAGGGTGGTTAAACAGATCTCTTCGGTAGTGACTGACCATGGTGTAGTTGGTATACGGCAAGGCATATAACTCACTGCGATAGGTTAATAATTCGACCAACGACGGATAGATATAGCTAATATGGTCAGCCAGATTGTTCGGTGTATCGAATGTTCTAGCCAAGGTGGCCATCGGTAATAACAAGCCCTGATCAGCCCAGCTACTAACCCAGGATCCTTCTACAGTAACGAGGTCGTATTTGCTTTCTAAATTCTGTAATGAGTTAAGCTGATATGCCCCCATCTGCTCTAGGGTCATTTCAACAATCTCGACCTTGATTCCTGTAAAGCGCTCGAAGTTAGGTACGACATAAGGGAGTAACAGGCTAGAGCCCAAACCTTTTTCGACAACTACCCGCAAAGGCTTTTTATTAGCGATTTCTGGTATATCTGATAGCTGAAATTGTGAGGGAACTGTTTGCAGTTGCTCCTGAACAAAATTATTGACGTTGATTGATTGAGATTTCACCGAACAAGGGGTGAAAGCCAACAGACAGCATACAATTCCTAGACAAAGGTATGGTTGAAAGATACTGTTACTACGCATAGTTTTTATGCCCTCAAAACTTCCTAATAATGTTGAGCTTTATTGTTGTATGTCCGCTATCTACTCTTTAAACGGCTGGGTTATTGACCTTGATACTGAGGTCATCGTCAAAGGTGATATCAGACATAAACTGAGTCACCGGGAAATCGCATTAACCCTTTACCTCTGTCAGCATGCTGGAGAGGTAGTCAAACACGCCGATTACGCTCAGGCGTGCTGGCCAAATCAAGTTGTCAGCTCTCAAGTTGTAAACAATATGGTGTCCAAAATACGCCGACTTTTTTGTCTAACAGAGCCGTATCAACTTGAGGCTATTCGAGGCACTGGCTATCGATTAGAAACAAGTCTGGTGTCTGTAATCCAGGATTCAGACATCAACCCGAATCAAGAAGACCAACCCTATACAGATACCCCTTCAAACGCTGTTCCGGATGTTGTGACTCAACCCTCTCTAAAGCATGACCGCCTAAGCGCTTCGAAAGTGCTCGTTCTTATATTGCTGTTTGCTCTTATCCTGTTTGATATCTCCGTGATTTCTACAAGCGATCAACCTGATATCGAATCTCTATGCCAAAGTAATTCCGAACTATGCGCTTCTCTAAACTAACCGTTATCACTCTTGTTGTTCTTGCCATGAACATTTCAGTGTTGCTATACAGCATCTATCGTTCCTGGACGGTGCAAGCTGTCGGTCAGATAGAAGTACAGTACCAACTTCCAAATGCTCAACGTGCCAAAGAAGTTCAGGACGTCACGATAGAAAATGGGATGATGCGCTCATTCTCTCGCTTCCCAGATCAACCTAACGTCGGTTTTTATTGCAATATGCACTTTCTCAAAGTGCCATTTAAATCATTACTTTTCGCCTATTATTCAAGCTGCGACTTAAGTGACGCGTCGCCCTCTCCGGATATCGACCAGGAACACTGGTTCAGTAACCTGGGCTACCTGCATTCCTCTGATATGTTCGCGCTCTATCAATACAAAACTTATCCAGATAAAGATAAGATTCTGCTTATCAGGCTAAGTCCTAATAATCAGGCTGCAATTTTTCACCTGGCAACAGGCAATGCGATTGATGCTCTTCGGTAGTGAATGGTTCAAAACCAGATTTTTCAGAGCCATTCTCACAACCATGCTTGCGTGGCTTAACAATACTTAACTTCCGTTTACTTTCTGCGACTTCGTTAAGGTGCTTTAGATTACATACATCAATTTTGCACCGCCCAAGTTTTATTAACTTGTTGAATTGAAAAACTTGCAATAATTCATTTATGCTTTGTCTGCGTAACCCTAATAAATCACTTAGTTGATTTTGAGAAATTGAAATGGTATTCGTTTTGTTTCTCTCACTTGAGCATAATGAACATAAAACATGTGCAAGAAGAGCAGTTTTATCTTTTTTTGCCAGAAAGCTACTATGTAGTAACCGCTGAGAACATTGATTACGACAGTTAGATAGCCACATGTTAACTTCCGGAACACCTTCAATTAGTTTTTTTATTTTCTCTCCTTCAAAAACCAATATTTCTGCGTCGTTTAAGGCGGCTATATTTAAAGGGTTATGTGGAAAAGAAGGCAATTCCGTTGTACACCACTGTCCGGATTGGACAACACTACCAATAATGCTTTCCATCTCTTCTGATGGAATAAATAAGTTTAGATAGCCTGACTGAACATAGATCACTGAATAGTCGAGCGAAGTACGATGAAATGACTGGTGTTCTTTTAGTTTTTGTACTTTCGCCAAAGCTATAAGTTTGTTTTTACTTTTTTGTGTTACAGAACAAGGCCAAACAATATCTGTACCAGAAGACTCACTATTGAACGTAGCCATAAAATCCTTTTTTCTACTGCTTTAAGGTAATACCAGCTTATTCCAGCTAACAATACGTCTCTCTAACCGAAGACTAATCGCTGACGAATCACTAGCTAACCAATGTTTATATTGTTGTATTTATTTCTTTTTTTCTAAACCAGTCACTGAGTAATCTCCAAGCCAACTGATAAACTGCCGAGGAGGTAATGCTTGTGAGTAAAGGAAACCTTGAGCCAAATCACACTTGTGCTCACGTAGAAACGCTTCAACACCTACGGTTTCTACACCCTCAGCGACCACTTTTATATCCAGTTGTTTACAGAGTGTGATGGCACATAATGCAGCAGCTTTGCATTTGATGTCTGTTAGGCTTTGTTGAATAAAGTACTGATCTATTTTCAACTCATTAATGGGAATAGAGGTCATTTGAAGAAGTGAAGCATGGCCCGTCCCAAAATCATCTAAAGAGATATTAATCCCGTTGATTCTTAGCCTATTTAACGTATCGAGCATTTTCCCGAGATGAGGACTAAGCTCATTTTCCGTCACTTCTATTGTTAGCAAACTTGGTGGAAACCCTGTTTTACTGATTATCGACAAACATGTGTCTACAAAATTAATATCCGTTAGTTCTGTAGGTGCTATATTTACAGATAGTCCAACGTTGTATCCCTGCTTATACCAGATACTTGCGTATTCAGTAGACCGACTAAGAATCGCTACATTTAATTTATCATTAAGATCGTACTCTTTAATTTTAGGCAGAAATAGATTCGGAGCTATTATTCCTTTACTAGGATGAACCCACCTAGCTAGTACTTCCGAGCTGACTACTTTTCTAGTCGAAATATCTATTTGGGGCTGAAAGAAAGGCTGTATTTCTCCATTTTCTAAGGCGGAAATAATTTCCGTTTTTGTTGGGGTAAACTGGTTATTCTTCCAAGCAGAGTGTTGCTTACTCAGATGGCGTTGCGCCTGTTCCAAAGCGCTCGCGACATCAGACCGAATCAAAGGCTTTGACAGGCTTATCGCCTTACTCATTCCATATGAGTATGTCATTTCCCGAACAGAACTAATTACTTCCGGAGCGGCGGCACTGACCAAAATTACCACCGGATCGAGGTTTTTGTCTGCCAGAGCTCTAAGGAGTTCAACGCCATCAAGGTTAGGCATGCTAATGTCACAGATAATGACATCAATTGACTCTAGTTGAGTTACTTGTTCAAGTGCATCAATTCCATCTACCGCAACCGTGATGTTTGCTTTAGTAACGCTGCCTACTATTTTTTTTACAAACAAACGCTGAAAAGGCTCATCCTCAACAATCATTATCTGTTTGATTTTATCCATGCCCAATCACCTCAACTGCAGAATGGAAGCGCGTAGACGATGCCTGCTCGCTACCATGACATCTTTGCCGGAGGTCAAAAGCCTGATTCAGCATCGAACACTCCAGAATTGCTTTTGGTGCGATTTGAAAGACCGGGCTATCGTCTACTATCATAATCGGACGTTTATCGTTAAACGCCACTATTTCAGTGCTCATACTGCCTCAATCCTGACTCCTCATAATCACTTTAACCCAGCTAGATATAGTATTCCGTCCGGTTTCGGACAGAAGGAATAGATAAAAGACATTACTATGAGTCCAACAGTGTATTCAGGAACAAAGCAAAATGCGCAAGTGTTTGATTCTTCTCCTCTCTTGCTTAAGCTTGGTGATGCCTGCTCAGGCGAGCCAAGGGGAAGGCAGCAACATAAACTCTGCTATCGAACCATATAAATCTAAAACCTTGTTACTTGGTATTCCCGCATTTGATTACAGTTACTCATGGGCTCGCGATTATTTGGGAATGGTAAACGCGGTAAAAGAGTTCTGGCGTATATGGGCAGATAAAAAAGGAGTTCTGATTAAATTTGTTGATGTAGAACCAAGCCTTGGTACAACAGCTATTGACGCTAATCAAGTAGATCTTGTTTTAGCTGTGATGCACCCAAGACACCCTAAAGGCGACTACGTGTTTAGCCTTCCCTACATCGCGATAGCACCGACACTGTACTTTCGCAAAGAGAAAACAACACATCTGTCTCAGCTACCAACTGTATTAGATATTAGTGCTTCTGGGGCCGCGGATCGATTAATGATCGATCATGAAGTGATTGATATTTCAGAGTATTCTATTTCTGATGTCCTGCTTTCCGGTGCTAAACCAGATGCTATTTTAAGTCTTTCTGAGAGCGAACTGGACTATACGCTGTCTCAATTGATTATTCATGACCAATACCAGAAGTACACTGCTCCCTTACCGAAGGCACTTTTCCGGGTAGCTGGGGAAAAACAACATACCGCATTGATAAAAGAGATAAACCATGACTTCAGAACCATAATGAAGCCAGTAGCGAAGCGTCTAACAGATAAATTCTTCTTAACAGACACGCTTGAGTTCGCAATCAGTGACCTAGCAAGCCATATTCCTGAAGAGCAATCCGAATACTTGTTACACAACCCTATCGCTAATATCGCGTTAGATAAAGGGATAGAGCAACCTCCATATACTGTTTCCGAAAAATGGAATTATTCTGGTATCTCAATAGATTTTCTTACTCAACTTTCACAAGCGACTGGAGTAGAACTTGTTGCCGAGCATGTAGATAGGTTTCCATCCAGTATCGAAAGTCTTGCTAAGGGCGAAACTACTATTATGCCTTCACTTTACCGAACAGAAGAGCGCGAGCGGAAAGTTAACTATCTGGCTAGGGTTGACCAGGGAAAATCTAAGATGGTTGTGAATAAAAGCATCGGATTGGATAGCAATGAAGCATTACAAGACTTAACCAACCACACTCTTGCAATAGTAGACAACTATGCCGAAACGGAGTATTTGCTACGATATTTTCCAAGGACGGAAGTAATCTCCTTCCCAACCGTAGAATCCGCTTTACATGCTGTCGACTCAGGGATGGCCGACGCCTACATTGGTCAAGCAACCAATATAACAGTATGGAGAAGTCTTCGTCACTACAACAACATTACCGAAGCAAAAATCGATTTACCGGAAGAGTTTGATCGAATGTTTGATATATACATCGTGATGTCACCAAAGTATCCGGTACTTTTCGATATTTTCAGTAACGCGGTATCATCATTTGACGCTGATTTCACCTCAATGATTAAAGAGCACTGGGTACATAAAATCACTCAACGTTCAGCTCATGAAGAGCATTTCCATACAATCTGGGAACAGCAAAACCAAAACAAATACTTAGTAACTTCATTTAGTGTCGTTATTTTTACGCTACTGTTTCTTTTGGGTCGGTCTTATTTCAGCAACAAGAAACTTCAAAGACATATCATCAACACGGAACAAAAATGGGTATCAGAAAGCGATAAAAGCCAGCGACAGTTTTTAGCTAAGATGAGTCACGAAATCAGAACACCAATGAATGGTGTATTAGGCATGTCCGAGAGTCTCTCCTTTACCGCGCTAAACAATGAACAACGTGAGTTCGTTAGCGTTCTGAACCGGGAAGCTAATAATCTGATGTCATTTATCAATGAGCTGATCGATCTAAGTCATTTAGATCAGCCAGAATTTGAGTTCGAAAAATCGAGCATGCGGCTTGATAACCTAGTCACTGCGTGCTTCGAAGGTCTTGCCCCTAGAGCTCACAACAAAGGACTGGATTATAGGCTCACCCTATCTAAAGAGATAGAAAAACAGTTTTATAACGCTGACAAAGTAAGAGTTATCCAGCTAATCAATAACCTATTAAGCAACGCCATCAAGTATACGTCATCTGGCTTTGTAGAAATGAACGTTAGTATCATAGAAAAAACCGAAGAGACACATTTGGTCCTAATTGAAGTCAACGATAGTGGCATCGGTATAGAGCCGGATATGCAAGAGCAAATCTTTCAACCTTTTAGCCAATCCGAAGAAGGAACTGAGCGTGTCCATGATGGCGGGGGAATTGGCCTTTCTATCTGCAAACTAATCGCAGAAAAAATGAATGGAAAAGTTACGGTTAGCTCTATAGTGGGTGAAGGCAGCTTATTTAGTATTCAGCTCCCTCTAATCAAATATGACAAAAACACAGTATTTGATACCCCTCCTGACTTCAGCCATATCAGAACACTTGTAGTTGAAGATAACCTGATGAATCAAAAGGTGTTGTTACAACAGTTGTCTAGGACAGGGGTCGAAGCTGAGTTAGCGGAAAATGGGGCTGAAGCACTTGATATTATTAATACTGTTGGTTTGAATTCTTTTGACCTAATCTTGTCTGACTGTCATATGCCAGTGATGGATGGTTTTCAGTTTGTTGAACGGGCTAATAAAATGCGAGGGACAAATACCCTACCTTTGCTTTTCGCAGTTACCGCAGATTCCCTGGCTGCAGCGGAACACAGATGCCAGGCTGCTGGCTTTGACAATGTGTTATTAAAACCATGTAGCGAGTTAAAATTATTGGGCATACTGGAAGAGTGCGACAACATACTATTGCAAAGTCAGACTCAACATTCCAACGCCAGTACCAAATATTTCCCCCAAGAGTCAAGTCTACACCCCCTCCCACCTTCTAGTGTATTGGCAGATATTGTCGATTTAGTTGAGCCTGCGCAAGAACAAGAAATTACTGTTCCCGAGCTTTCTGAAGTCGAAGAGGAATTACTAGCTCTTACTCAGCAAGAGCATGATGTACTTAGAGATTTTGATATCCTCCAATACAGCGATAAAGAAAACTACTTCAGTAGAGAAGAAGTTCTTGAGCTCTCAATGGGCTCAATTCCAGTATTAACGGAAATTCTTAATGCATTTGTGCAGTCTGCACAGTTAGATATGGACAGAGTTCAGGACGCATATCAAAATCGTCAGTGGAAAGAAGTTAAAGATACCATTCATCGAATCAAAGGAAGCGTCAGCTACCTAGGTGCACACGAAATAGCAGAACATGCGCTGCATATTGAGCGGTTAGCAGAAAATAAATCTGTAGAACTTGATACGCATATACCCGCTTTTAATTTTGCTATGACCTTACTTGTTGAGGAGGTGAAAGAGTGGATATCTCAACAAACAGAATCATAGATTTCTTTACAGGCAAAAGCTTCGGTAAAGTTGAATCGCGCGCCCTTGGATACGCTGTATTGCTGATGTTAACCACACTTGTGATTATCATATCCTGCATATACTCGCTGTTAATACATGAACAACGAGTAAAAAAAGAGCAAGTAGAAGAAAATGTATTAACTACTATTTCGAATGCATTCTACGCCGAGTCAGATAATTTGCATTATGCTCTGACCCAAAGTCATTCTAGATTGATAAATTTAAAACCACACGAGTGGAACAACTACGGTGTTGCAAATAGTGTCTTGAGTTACACAGCTGAAGATGTTCTGCCCATTGAGTTTACTGTAGTAGATAGCAAGTTCCATACTATCTGGCAAAGCAAAGAAAGAAGCAACAAGGCATCTGTTAGTGCGCGAACAGCATTGATTGATTACCTAAAAAAACATATGGATAGCCAACAAAAATGTGGATACATCGGAAACGTTAACAATATTTATTCCTTCTGCGTCAAGGAAATCTACGCCTCGCGAAATATAATAAAAGGCTACTCACTCGCACTGTTGCCAAAACCCAAAAACATTCTTGAACAGCAAAATGTGATCGTCACCATAACGTTTAAGGGCATCGGTGATCAGTATGAGGTAATTCCGGTTCTGAATAAAATCAGTTACCAACTCCTTGCACGAAGTTCGCAGGATAAAAACATTTGGCTCAGCCATTTTCAACTTACAACGGATAAAGTAACGAACATCGTATTTAAGATGCGTTATCTCGTCACACCTATGGCCTTTGACCGTATCTATACCACCATAGTTATATTCCTAGCTTGTTCCTTTATATGGTTACTGTATCTGCGTTTTTCTTTCCGCACCTTGATTACAAATCCGTTAAGAACTACAGCAAATGCAGTGATGAAACCCCATCGTTGGCACGAAGAAACAGTCTCAAATATTGATAGCGCTAATATTGGAGACATTTGTGTGACCCTTACTTCGGTTATGAAGAGAAGAAGAGATGAGCTATCCATTTTACATGGATTGACTAACGCGATGATGAACATCGTTGGGAACATCGTCTTTGTTGTTAAGCCAGATGGTTCGGTGATTAACTCTAGTCAAGCTGCTATCGATTGGCTTGGATATACAGAAGGTGACGTAAACAACTCTAACTTGAGATTTTTGGTCTCTCTACGCGATGAAAGTAACAACAAGTCTATAAATTCTATTCTCACTGACACATTTAAAGGTGGTGGCGTAGTAGAGGAAAAAGGGGAAATAAAAATTCGCAACCGAGACGCTCAATTAGCTACGGTCACCGCTTCTTGTTTTACCGATAAAGATGGCCCGGCAAAACGTGCGGTGGTTATTATTAAACTAGATACTCCTGCATAATTATTAGCGTACTTTGGCTTCTAATATCCTGGAGTAGTGCTGACCGATTGTATGACGACGGGAATATGAAAATGCGACCACCAATCCCACGTGTGATGGCCGCATTAACATATATAATATTTTCGTCTCTAACGACTGTCCTCAGCGAGCCATATTTTACCTTGCCCTCCATCCAAGGTTATTGACTCCCCATCTTTGCAACGCAGCAAGATATCTTCAATACCTGTTACAGCAGGAATACCAAGCGAACGTGCAATAATGGCGCTGTGAGAAGTGGCTCCCCCTTTTCAAGGCAAATGCCTTTAATGATCTCCGGATCAAATTGCGCAGTATCCGAAGGATAGAGTTCCGTGGCCGCCACGATTACTGGCTTATCATAGACAACCTGACTAACCACTTGACCTGTCATTAGCCTCAACACACGCCTGCCAATATCACAGATATCGTTTGCACGTTCAGAAAGGTAGGTGTCGGGGATCATTCGATAGGCTTGTGCCATTTCTTCTATTTCCTCTGCCCACGCTTGCTCTGCAATTATCTGCTTCGCTATTATTGAATCCTGCACCGTATCTCTTAACTCTGGATCAGAGAGCATTTCCTGATGAGCTCTGAAAATATCCGCTTCTGAATCTGATGCTTTTTTCAGTATCTCGGCAACCAGCTCTGTTAACTCTTTATCGGCCTGTGTCAACGCTGCTTCTAACCTGTGTAGCTCTTCAACTTCAGAAGAAAAAATTCTTTCAGGGAAGCTTAAGCCGTTTGAGTTAAGAAACTTAACCGGAGCAACTGAGATACCATCTGATACCGCAATACCCTGAATAGAGCCATCATTTTCCGGACTAGCTTCAGGCTTTTTATCCTCTACTGCTGCCACATTATTGGTTTCAGTATCGATATCATCACCGAAGTGATTCTTTGCCAGCTCAGAAAAAGCGTCGATTGCATCGGAGGCGTCATCGCCCCTTGCGATACAGGTTATTGTGTCTTCCTTCTTCACTCCAAGCAGAGTGATATTGTTCATACTCTTGGCACTAACCTGCTTATCGCCTTTAATCAGCCACATCTCTGAAACAAATTTAGTAGCAACCGAAACAATGGCTGAAGCAGGTCTTGCATGAATTCCATTTGGATTTTCGATTACCCAGCTAAAAGTATGGTCACTGTCTAACTCGACTTCAGACGTTAATTCATCTGATCCTTTGGATACTGGTAAAGCGTCTGATTGTTCCAGTGTCTCGTATTTTGCGAATATCGCCGAGTGTGTTTCTTTTAGCACCTCTTCCATCGGCATTCCGCCCGCAGCCGATACTGCTGCTGCCATCGTGCCTTCTATCAGCGGTGCGGCACAAACATGAACCGACTCTGCCATATCTGGGTCAATCAATTCCAGCGCCATATCGGTATTTAGGATAGCACTTCCCATGTCCACCAGAACTAACACTCCTTCTGGTGTAAAGACTTCTTCAATCGCTGACATAACGGCGATCGGGTCTGTTCCAATCGGATTATCCGGGTCGTCAATGCCCGCCGCTATCGCCATTTTCACCTTGCCCTGAGACATCTGAGAAGCAAGCTCAAACACCCCTTCAGCCAGGCGTTTACTGTGCGAAACTATTACTAAACTTACCATCTTAACTACCTATACAGAGGTGGCTTTCGCCACCTCACGCTTAGTTACAAACGCATTTGCTATTTACTTCGCCACTTTATGACTTAACGACCTTGCAAAAGGTATCAAACATTAGGTATGCCGATGTTGCACCAGGATCCTGATGACCCGCAGAACGCTCACCCAGATAGCTGGCACGCCCTTTTTTAGCAATCATAGGAATAGTTCCTTTCATCGCTTCTTCTCCGGCGCTCGCCGCTTTTGCTAACGCATCAGTCAACTCGTCATCCTGAGAGGCTTTAAGGGTTGTTACGATAGCACTCATGGTATCTACCATGGTCTTATCACCTATCTCAGCTTTTCCGCGTTGAACAACACCTTCCATTGCATCACTGAACATTTTCTCTACTTCAGCCAGAGTAAGTTCTTCCTTCGCCATTACGCTAGTAGCAGCACGGATAAAGAAAGTGCCATATAGCGGGCCACTTGCCCCACCTATACTGGAAAGAAGTGTCATGCCTGTCGTTTTGAGGATATTGCCAATACTCTTATCCGCAACGCTTGGTAGTTTTTCCATTACCTTACGGAAACCACGGTTCATATTTAAGCCGTGGTCAGCATCACCAATTTCACGGTCCAGGTCGGTTAAAAAGTCTTGATTCTGTTCGAAAACAGCAGCTGACGCTTCTAGCCAGGCAACAATATGCGCTTTTGTAACTATCATTTTTTACTCCTGAATCAGATTAGATTCCCCAGCGAAGCGCTGGTGTTTTCACTGGTGCATCCCAAAGTTTTAGCATTTCATCGTCAACTTTCAGAACTGTTACCGACAGGCCTTGCATATCCAAAGAGCTACAGTAAGTGCCTACTAAATTACGCTCTACTTTAATGCCTTGAATTTCTAGTAACTCAACTACTTTGCGATAAACGATATAGAGCTCAGATTGCGGTGTAGCACCAAGGTTGTTCACCAGAACGATCACTTTATCACCCTGACCTAAAGACTCGGTTGTCCAGCTCTCGTCACGCCAGTCTCCGGCTTCAGCATCCCACTGGCGAACCACTCGCTCATAAGGCGCATTGTCAAAGATCTGCGCCATCATATCGGTCACAATCTCATCGCCACTGGTAAACTTACGACGCTCGATACCTGGCTCACCATGGATACCAATACCAAATTCAAATTCATCATCAGCCAGTTCGAAGCTAGGCTTACCTGCAGCAGGAACAGTACATGCGTCAAGAGCGACACCAAAAGAGCGACCACGGTTGGTAATGCGTTTTGCCAGTTCAGTACACTTCTCTAAGCTATACCCTTCTTCTGCTGCTGCACCCAAGATTTTTTCAGCTAGTACTGTTGTTGCTACACCACGGCGACCAGCGGTATATAAGCTGTCTTTTACTGCTACATCATCATCCAGTAATGCCGCCTGAACTTTCACACCGTCACCGTGTAGCAGTTCAACTGCAGTCTCAAAGTTTAGTACGTCACCTGTGTAGTTTTTGATTAAGAACAGTACGCCTTCGCCTGAATCTACTTTCTGGCCGCATTCGTACATTTGATCTGGTGTTGGTGAAGTAAACATTTCACCCGGACAAGCACCGTCTAACATACCAAGACCAACAAAACCGCCATGCATTGGTTCGTGACCACTGCCACCACCGGAAACTAACGCTACTTTTGGCTTCTCTGTGCCACGCGTTACATAGTAAGGTTCCATGTTAACTTCCAGCTCCGGGTGAGCCGCAGCGACGCCTTGTAGGGTTTCTTTTACGACATCATCTACGTTGTTGATCATCTTTTTCATGTTCTAGTCCTTGTTATTGTCTGAAGTTTCACTTCTGTTTCGTACGTTATTTTCTGTGTGCATTTATGTGGCTTGTTTTTGTTATTGCTTTACCCGCTTTATCCTACCGGGAATAAGTTAACTTAAAGCTGGGGCTTTCGAAAAAGCATGGACCAGTGATTCAATTTGAAACACCAAAAGGACACTTATGTTTCATATTGATACAAAAATCTGATTCTGATGAAATTTATTTGAACAGCTTCAATATTCATAAACTGTTAATTGGTCCTCATTTTTAATTGTGCCCACTCACTTCTGTGTGGGTTGCCAACAAATCTAATGAATAAATTCAACCTTTGTGCAGTTGATCAAATTTGTGGCAGGAAAACAATGTTTCAATATGAAACATTAAATCTTCTGAGCGCTTGCGATGATACATTCCACAGACCACGCACAAAAAATCTGGACAAAATACATAGCTGAAGACAACAGTCTTGAGTCGGAAGGTAGTGAGCTGGATCCTTATCTGAAGGAAGTATGGGATAGATGTAAGCGCAGGCAGCGGTATGATCACTGGCCACCGCTTAGCTATGCCAAAGGCGTTACACTTGCCTCATTAAAAAGGAATAAGTCCTATCTGATCGATGTGGCGATTCCGGTTATAGAGGACATTTGTGAGTTTCTGGAAGATAGCTGCTCTGCACTATTAATTACCGATGAAACTGGTTGTACTTTGGGCCTATGCGCCAGTGAAGAGATGCGAGAACTGCTACGCCCTTATGGAATATATGAAGGTGTTTACTGGCGTGAAGCCACTATGGGGAACAATGCCATAACCAGTGCAATTAGCCTGGCACAAGCCACCAAAACTGTCGGCCATGAGCACTTTAAACAACCACTTCACCAGTTCGCCAGCTATGCCGCACCTATATTTAACAGCCAGGGAAACATTCTCGGGACCGTGGCGCTTATCATGCCTTACGAACTCGCAAGCCCAACATCTCAGGGGCTGGTGTACTCAGCGGCAAAAGAGATCGCCAGTAATATGTATGCCGAACACTGCCTCACTGAGTCGAACCAGCACCTCAGCGAGGTTTACGTATTGCTTGAAGGTGTGGAGGAAGGTGTACTGGCGTGGGACACGCAGGGAGTTGTTCATTACCTGAATAAGAAAGGGAGTACACTGCTCGACCTGGAAAGTAACAAGGCGCTTGGCAACAAGGTTGACTCATTGATCCACCTACCTCAAAAAGTCAGACATGCTATTGAGAGTAAACAAGAGCTGGAAATGTTCGAAACAACGGTGGAAAGCAACCAGAAACTAATCTCGCTATTGATGTCGCTCCGGCTGGTGAAAGATGAGCAAAACCACGTCCACTCGTATATCGTACTCATGCACCCTATCGAGCATATCCGACAGTTGGTTCACCATCACTCGGGCAACCTGGCGCATCTAACATTTGATGATCTGGTGTTTAATTCAGATGGAATGCAAAAAGTCCTTCGCCTAGCAAAACACGCCGCAAAAGGGCGTGGTTCTGTGCTGCTTAGAGGTGAAGAAGGCCTGGGTAAAGCCGACCTTGCCCAGGCTATCCATAATGCAAGTGAACGACGGGATAAAGCGTTTATTGCGATAAACTGCCAAGCGATTCCTCATGTATCTATGATCGCGGAATTTCTTGGCTCAGATGCTGACAGCGATAACCCCTTCCCTTCCAAGTTTGAACTGGCAAATGGAGGGACGCTTTTTCTCGACCATATTGAATATCTGACCAGCGAAGTACAAGCTGCCTTGCTCCATCTTCTAAAAACTGGCCTAGTAAACCGGTTGGACCACACAGTTGTTCCGGTAGACATTCGTATCATCGCAACTTCCGGTTCTGACTTAACCCAATACGTGGATGAGAAGCGGTTTGGCCGCCAACTAATGTACGAATTACAGTCATTTGATATCGAGATCCCACCTTTGAGAGAGAGAGCTGAAGATATACCAACGCTGGTGACAAGGTATCTCAAGTTTCTCAGAGGCAGCACAGGAACTGACATCTCACTCAGTAATGACACAATGATGCAGCTTCAGCAATATAGTTGGCCGGGGAATAACAGAGAGCTGAGAAGCGTGTTAGAACGGGCACTCAGCTTTAGCGATGGAGAAACCATAAGCAAAAACGATCTGCCTGATTCTGTGTTGAGGGATAGATCCGAGAATGCTGATAACATAAGACAAGACCTGACACTGGCTCAGGTTGAGAAGCAGGCGATTCTTCAGGCAGCTAAAGCCTGCCAGGGAAAGCCTGGTAAGATGTGTGCTCTGCTCGACGTAAACCGCACCACCCTTTGGCGCAAGCTAAAAAACTACCAGATCAATTTAGAGGATTTTCATTAGATGAGTACGCTGACAACAGAACAAGAAATCGCAATCGCTACACTCAAAGAGAATCTTCACTTACCGGGAAATGGTTTTCACTCGTTGATAATTGCTCAATGTAAGAAATACCAACTTCCTTTTCAGGCGGTAAGAACCGTTTTTATGCAATCTCAGACTTCAATAGAATCGCAAATACGTACTGATTTCGACGCTCTTGCCCCTGAGCAGTTAACCTTTGAGCGCTGGTTTGCGCTGATCGAAGTAAAGCTGAGTGATATGGCTAAGAGTAACGTTCCGGTTATGGAAAGCCTTAAAACCGGAAAGCGCTATCAAGAATTGCAATCCCTATTAACAACTAATAATGACGCGGCTCCTGACCAAGAGCAGATAAATAATCTGCTTGAAGATATTTACGAGTTTGAAGTCGCTAAACCTTTAAAGGCGATGCTGCGAACAACCAAATTGTTCTGGTCGGTAAAAAACAGTTTGTTTGAGATGACCACAGAACAAAGAGAAAAATTTAGTGACTACCCTCAACATATGGAAGCAATAGAGCATCTTCTTTCCCTAGCTGATTGATATACTGAGAACAACGTATAAAAGGAAGGTAACGCTATGTCAAAAACAACCAAAATAATGAATGAAGACAAACTGTTCAAAAAAGCGTTGGAAGTCGGATGCAAGATGGCAAAAATGCAAGGATTTGAACTAGCGGATCAAGGAACATCACAACCAGTAAAGGCTAAAGCGGTTTATCTGTTTCTCGTTGAAGTGAAGCAAATTACCCCACTCCCGGCAGATAAATTAGACGGGAAAAATATTAAGAAGAGGCTCGCGTTATGGCTGCATAATGTTCTGCCCGATGATGACCCACTAAAGTAACTTATCTTCTGGTAGGGTGATAACAAATTGAACCCAGTCACCCTGGGGCTGAGTGCACTCGATACGTCCATGTAATTTATTCGTTACGATATTATGGACGATATTCAGCCCTAAACCTGTACCACCTTCCTCACGATTGGTTGTGAAAAATGGTTCAAAAATCTTCGACTCGTGCTCTTCTGGTATTCCTACACCATTGTCTTCGTAAATAAAAACCAGGCCGTTGTCGGTACGATTGACGCTGATTCGGATATTATGTTCACGATCAACGATAAATCCATGGCGAATAGAGTTCATAATCAGGTTGGTGAGCACCTGCGCAAGATAGCCAGGCTGGCTTTTAATTTCAATGTTCGTATCACAGAAAACGTCAACCTGAACATTGTTTTTCTTCGTTATATTTCCAACACTTAATAGAATTTCCATCAGGTAATCGTGAACATTAAAGCGTCGCTCTTCTTCAGTAGCCTGATCAACAGATATCATCTTGAAGTTTTGTATTAACTTGGCTGTTCTATCCAGATTGAGAAATACGATTTCAGACGTCTCTTTAACCCCAGCCAAATACCCTCGAAAATCATCTGACGTGAGCGACTGTGCTTCAAACTTAGCGTCAATATCTTTAGTAATATCATCCAGGTGTGTTATCCCAGTGATACTTATACCGACCGGGGTGTTAATCTCATGAGCTACGCCTGCGACTATCCCCCCTAAACTGGCGAGTTTAGCTGATTCAACCAGTTGATTTTGCATATCTTCTATATCTTTAATTTTATTGTTCAGGTCTTTGGTTCTCTCTTTGACCTGTACTTCAAGATTCTGATTTAGGGCATTCAGCTTTTCAGTTTTTTCCTCTACTTTTTCTTTATAAAGATTAAATCGACTTTTTATTAAGTTGGAATAGAAGAGTGTGATTACAAACAGGACAACAAAGACAATCAGACATAATGAAATAATCTGAATAATTTTCTCACGATTCCCCTTATCTAACGCTAATTTTTTCTTTTCTATCGCCTGTTCAATTTCATCTAGATAGCTACCGGTCCCTATTGCCCACCCCCAATCACTGTAACCTTTAACGTAGGAAATTTTTCGGGCAGGATTTCCTGTATCTGGTTTTATGGTTCCGATATAAGAAATATATCCATCACCTTGTTTAGCTGTTTTGATGATCTCTTTGGTAATATAAACACCGTTCTTATCAACCAGGCTTATTCTATTCATTCCGATATATTCTTTTTTAATATGACTTAAATATACCCCTACTTCGTCGATAACAAAAATATACCCATTGACGCCATATCTAACTCTGTCGATCTCTCTTAATATCTCTTCTTTTAATTCTTCCTCAAAGTCTAAGACGTAATCACCTGTCCCTATAAACCAGTTAAATGGTTCAAATTTTTTAACAAATCCAATTTTATTATATTCATTCTCAACATCATTTGGTTTGGTCCACCACCATTCATAAAAGCCATCGCCATTATTCTCAGCAATAGAGGAGAGTTTCCGGATAACATAGTCTCCTTTTACATCTTTAAAATCCCAAAGATTTCTTCCCTCAAGGTGTTTTAAAATAGGATGCATAACATTTTCCCCATTCATTTCATAGGCAAAATAATATCCTCGCCCATCGCTAAATCGAATATTTTTCAAAGCATCGATAATAATTTCTTTAACTTCTTCTGGATTTTTATCATTATTGTTCTGATAAATAGACTCAGCTATAGAATGAGCTTCATTTACTCTCTTTTTTATATTGTTTTTTATCCTCTGTATCGTGCTCTCTCGTTTGTATTGAATGAAGTCAATCACCTTATTCACTTCATTTTTTATTAAGTTCTTTTTTTCATGTGTTGCAGATGCATAAATATTATCAACCTCTTCTTGAAAGTTGGCTTTATTATTAATAACAACAACAAAAATAGTAGCTAAGGAGAATAGAACGATCACTAACGGCGCCAGTCTTATCACCCGTAATATTTTGAGCTCGTCCTTATTTAACATATCCACTCCAATCGCTAATCTTCTTTAAAAGTAGACGAACTATAGTGGCTTTTCAATTAGCTAACTTATTGATACACATTGTGCTATATCCAGGAGTAATCTAGGATACGTCTGCGCGGGTTCACGATAGGAGAGTTCTTTTGAGCACATATGTTCGAGATATCGATCAACACTTTTGGAGTAATAATCAGGTTTCTCACCTGACTATTCGCCGAACTATAAGCAGCGTTCAGGGATATAAAGCACATAGCCATGATGAGCTTTCAATCGGACTTATAGAATCAGGGACAACCTGTTCAACAATAGGTGGACGAGAAGTACTCATACACAAGAATGAAGGAGTCATAATCGCTCCAAACGTTGTGCACGCTTGCAACCCTGTCAGCAACTTACCGCGCAGTTACCAAATGCTTTATATCGATAATAAGTGGTGCTGCGACGTACTATCCCGGCTATATGACCTAAGTGTTACCCAATTTGAGTGCGAAATCGACGTTCTAAAGGATACCGGGATAACTAAAAAGCTGTCCTCTTTATGTTTATCCCTTATAGAGAATGTAACTCAGGAGACCATATCTGAGATAAATCACCATCTGTATAGTATCATCAGCCGTTACTGCGCGCCTTCACTACAAGATAGCGATAGGGACAAAATCGCTTATCAGGTCAAAGCCCGCTTGTTGGACGATTTTATCAATCCACCTTCTATACTAGACATTTCAAAGGAGCTTTCCAGACCAACTGAGTCGTTGATTAGAAGCTTTAAACGCCAGTTTGGTACTACACCAAAATCCTTCCTCAACAGCCATAGAATTGAGAAGGCAAAATTGCTATTGAAGAGCGGGATGAATATCGTTGATGTTGCCTGCGAAGTGGGGTTTTCAGATCAAAGTCAGTTTCACAAAGCTTTTGTCAATTACACCGCTTCAACGCCCAGGCAATACCAGGCTACCAGCGTCAATTTTCGACAATAAACTAAACTAAGTCTTCCCTATAGTTACGGTTCGATTCAACTGTAGAGAAACTCTAATGTCTTTATCCACTTTTCTGCCAGCTGCATTTCCAGCTCTGGCTCTCGCTCACTTAGTTGCCTTACTCAGCCCTGGCCAGGATTTTTTTCTAATTGTGGCACACTCTATTCGACATAATTTAAAGGGCAGTTTTTACATATGCGTAGGAATTGCGCTCGGAAACGCCTTGTATATAGCTATCGCTATTTTGGGCTGGACGAGCATACGAGATAACTCAACGCTGTTCTCTATCGTCGAAACTTTAGGAGCTTTATATCTGCTTTGGATAGGCTCTCAGTTACTGCGCAGCCGGAAGAATAATGACTTGTTGCAAACAGAGGACGTCAAAGCCCCCTCTCCTGCTAAACAACTGATTCTCGGTTTAAACAGTGCGGTTCTTAACCCGAAAAATGCACTTTTTTATATGAGTCTAATGACCGTTATTCTTGGTAGCAACGTGACTTTTACTCAGCAAATTGCATGCGGTTTATGGATGTTCCTTGCTGTTCTTGGTTGGGACTTACTCATTGCTTCGTTAATTGGTAGACCCCAGGTTCAACTTCACCTGAAACAAAGCGTACACCGCATTGAAAGGGGGGCCGGAGTTGTACTTATATTATTTGGGGTTGGGCTATTTTTATAGGCAGTCATCTTCCCGGCCTAAACGATCTGACTTCACAAATTCAATATTTGTATTTTATATGTATTATACAAATAAGAGGTTTTGTATTAACCTAAATGTCAATTGATGAATTTTGACAACAAGGGAAACTCCGATGATTAAAGTACTTTGGCCTATTGCAGCACTACTGTTCTTCGCCTGGTTGTCCCCTGGGTTAGTCTTCGTCTATTTATTGCTAGGAATGATCGTGAAAATTGGGCATCTGTTCTTCAAAGATGAACACTTTGGTGCAGGCAAAGAGCCGGTGTTTCACTCTGGATTTGGATTGGTGGTTGAAGTTTATCGTATCTTAACCTGGCCAGCCTATTTCAAAGACGCCAGCATCCAAACATTAATTAAAATCACAGGAGCCACTATCTGTGTTATCTCTGTAATCTCAGGAGCATTCTACTACAGAGGCTCTGAAGCGCTCGTCCCACAACCTGTGATAGAGAAATACCAGATAATGCTATCTAACACTGAGTTCTCTTTATCTGAGCCAGTAAAAGAAGAGATAACAAGTCACATCGACACAGGATTCAAATATCCCGATTTTCTGTGGGCTAAAGCTCAAATCCTTAAATCATGTGGAAAGGAAGAGCAAATAGAATCTTCATTTGCTCGTTTTACCTCCATTATGAAGGCAGGGATCTTTAGCTTAAAGCCAGGACTGACTGATAGTCTTATTATTGTTGAACATGCGAAAGCTAGTCAGAGTTGTATTCACTAAGGTTCTAGACTGAAAACAATGCTAATTGACGCTAAATCACATAACGTCATTGTGATATAATTGCGAACGTTAAGTAATTTTATATCGGTTTCATTAATGTTTCGTCTTATCTTAGCGCTACTTCTTAGTAGTGCTTTTTCATGCCAGGCCCTAGAACTCTCTCCTATAACGCGCGATCTCGATAGCTATTTCTCTAAGCAATTAAAGAAAAACAAAGTACCTGGCGGTGCATTGGTTGTTGTACAAGGTCAAGAAGTAAAACTATTAAGCTTTTATGGTGTACGTAAACAAGGTGCCAGCCCAAAAGTTGATAAAAACACTGTATTCAGGCTCGCTTCCGTCTCCAAAACTTTTTCCGGAGAGTTAGCAGCAATAATCGTCGAAGAGCAGAAGTTAAGCTGGGATGCCCCGTTAACCTCATATATGCCTGAGTTTCGTTATAAAGATCTTGAAGCAAGCAATCAGCTTCAGGTACAACACCTGTTGAGTCACACCACAGGTATGGTTCATAACGTCTATGACAATCTGCTCAACGCAAATCAGCCACTGAATAAAATCTACCCAATGTTTGATAGGCTAGAACCCTTATGTGAGCCCGGCAACTGTTATGGCTATACCAACCTAATGTTCAGCATGATCGAGCCTATACTGGAGCAATCGACCAACAAAGGCTTCAGTGAGCTTATGCAGGAGAAAATCTTTGACCCGCTAGAAATGAACGACGCGTCATTGGGGATGCAAGGTTACCTGAACAATGACAACAGAGCCGCACCTCATGTTCGGGGCAAGAATCGTTGGTATCCGAGAAAAGTTAAACCAAACTACTATCGTGTCTCTCCAGCGGCCGGAGTAAATGCCAGCATCAGTGATATAAGCCAGTGGCTAAAGGCTCAGTTAGGGGGGTATCCTGCCGTGATATCACCTAAAGTTCTCGAAACGGTAACCACACCACGCATCGAAACCAAGCGAGACATGACCCGCAAGTACTGGCGCAAAAAACTTAAGCGTGCAGACTATGCTCTGGGTTGGCGACTCTTTAACTATGGGGGAGGAGCTCGTCTACCATAGTGGTTGGGTTAAAGGTTTTTCAGCTGAACTCGCATACTCCAAAGAGCACAATATCGGTATTGGTTTACTGATCAACGGTGAATCTTCAGTAGGAAGTCAGGTGGTGACACATTTCTGGGATAGCGTTCTTAAACAACTTTGAGATAGTAAAATTCAACAAGCCTGAGCATAAAATAGGAGATGTTAAGCGGATGCTTATCACCTCCTATATGCCCTATATACCAAACTGAACAATCACTCTTCCCGCATCTGAATTAACTCATCCAGCAATGTCGTAAGCTGATTAAACTTCTCGGTACCGTACTTCTCTTTAAGCTTGGCATACTGTTTATCGATCTCTATCTTCATCTCTTCGACAAGCTTGTTGGATTGTTCAGTCAGGCGAAGATTGACACGTCTCTGATCTTCTTCCGATTTTATTTTGCAGACAAAACCCTGCTTTTCTAGCCGGTTAATAATACCGGTCAGGCTTGGACTTAAGATACAACACTCTTTGGATAAGCTTGTAAAATCAATCTCTGTATAAGAGTGAATCACTCGCATCACTCGCCATTGCTGTATGGTTAACTCATACTCAGACAGTACCGGCCTGAAATAATCTAAAGCCACATCCCTGGCTTTTATTAGTTGTAGTGGTAATGAATCCTTAAACTCACTCATTTGATCTTTTTCCTTACCTAATCGTCAAAAATATTAAAGTTCAACTGTAGTTATTATTGTTGTTCGATATCTGAATCAGAAACAGTTGGGGCAACACTCTGTACCTGATTTCGGTATTCCGAGGCCGTAATATCGGAGTACTTCTTAAAAAATCGTGCGAAATAAGCAGGATCTCTGAACCCAAGATCGTAGCCAATTTCTGAAATACTAAGAGAAGTAAACTGTAGTGATCGCCTCGCTTCCTGCATTAAACGGTCGATGATGACTTTTTTCGACGACAACCCGCTGACTCTGCGACAGATATCATTCAGGCGAGAGACCGAAACACCCATTCTCTCAGCGTAATCATTGAGAGGCCAGTGTTCCCGATAATGAGATTCTACGAGGTGGTTAAAATTATGAAAAACACTCACATCAACGCTCCGTTTGTTGGCATCCGTATGGTTACGGTTTTCCAGCCTCATCACTTCAATAAGAATAAGCTGTAGCAAAGATTGAGTCGCTCGCTCTTTCATAATTCCTGCGTTATCCAACTCATCACGCAGCAACACCAACAGCCTGAGTACCGGGTTATCTTCCGGCACATTGGTACAAAACGCGCCCATCTGATCCACCATCATACTATTCAGGCCACTGTCCATTTCGAGTAAACGCCAGACCAGTTGCTGCTGCATGGTCAGGACAAAACCGTGAGAGCTGGATTCTGTGACAAATGAATGGGGAACGGCGGGAGGAGTAAAGAAGAGCGTGATGCCTTCATTAGTATAATGCTTATCATCCAGGTGAACATGGGTCGTGCCACTTAGGATCACATGCATCTGATAAAAACGATCATGATAATGGACCGGCATATTACGTCCGAAGAAATCCGCCAAATTGTCCAAGTGCTCGAAATGCAGCTCAGCATTCTCGTATTTTTGATCGTATACCTTACCGATATTTATATTGGGTATCGTCCCTGCCACAGCTTACTCCCTTTATATTTCTACCAGTTAACGCCTTAATCATGCACTGCGTCACATTTAACGCTCAATTCTATTAACATATTAACTAATTCTACGAAAAGTGCAATTGTTATCGCGGTTAATCCATTTAAACAACGATTAGTTAACATGATAATAACATCCAAGAACACACAATACCCTACATAAACATCAGCCAAGTGCGGGTTCTTGATTAAAAGGAAGTGACAATGAAACGAGCGAATCCACTACTAGAAAAACTTCAGGAAGTCCTACCAAAAATTGCAGAAAATGCTGCGGAAGCGGAACAACTGCGTACGCCACCAGAAGAGAGCATTCGTCTGCTACGTGAAATTAAGTTCTTCCGTGCTTTCCAGCCAAAGAAGTACGGTGGTCTTGAAATCTCATTACCAGAATTTACCGACTGCGTAGCAGCACTTGCCGGTGCATGTGGCGGTACAGCATGGGGCGGAAGCCTTTTAGCAACACACAGCCATCAGATGGCTATGTTCTCTGAAAAAGCACAGGAAGAGTTTTGGGGAGATAATCCAGATGCAACAGCAAGCAGCAGTATCGCACCTTTCGGTAAAACAGAAGAGACCGAAGGCGGTGTTATCTTCAACGGCGACATGCGCTGGAGTAGCGGATGTGACCACGCAGACTGGGCAATCCTCGGCTTCAACCGCATGGACAGCGAAGGAAACAAAGTCTACTGCTTTGGCGTGGTACCAAGAAGCGAATACACAATTATTGATGACTGGTATGCCGCTGGTATGAAGTCTTCCGGTACAAAAACGCTTGTACTAAAAGATGTGTTTATCCCGGAACATCGCATTGAAACCGCGAAAGGCATGATGGAAGGTAAATCTGCAGGCTTCGGGCTATACCCGGACAGTGACATCTTCTATACCCCTTATCGTCCATACTTCGCCTGTGGTTTCGCAGCAATCAGCCTTGGTATCGCAGAGCGTATGCTTGAAGTATTCAAAGAGAAACAACAGAACCGAGTTCGTGCCTATACCGGTGCTAACGTAGGTGCTTCAACGCCTGCACTTATGCGCCTGGCAGAATCAACTCACCAGGTGTTTGCTGCTCGAGCTATGTTGGAAAAAACCTGGGAAGATCATAAAGAACACGGTGAACGAAAAGAATACCCTACCCGCGAAACGCTAGCGTACTGGCGCACCAATCAGGCATACGCAGTGAAAATGTGTATCGAATCCGTTGATCGCCTGTTCGATGCAATGGGTGGACAAAGCTGGTTCCTGGACAACGAAGGCCAACGCCTGTTCCGCGATTCACACATGACAGGAGCACATGCCTACACTGATTACGATGTATGTAAGCAGATTCTTGGCCGCGAAATCATGGGGCTGGAACCGGATCCAACGATGGTTTAAATATCTTTGGCACTCAGGAAATTATAGCTGAGTGCCTGTCTTATTTAGTGATGAAATAAATAAGACCAAAGTCTAAGCGATAAACTGAAGAGAAATTGGGCAAACTTGATCTAATTAACATATTAACTAATTTAAATTTGCTAAATTGTTAACATGTTATTGAATTAACGTAACAGATAAAAACAACACATAAAAATAAGTCAGCCTTAAACATAAACAACCCTATATACAAGGATGTGTCATGATTAAATCAAAGATCACACGACTAGCAAGTACCGGACTACTGGCTCTTGCAGCAATGAGTGCAAACGCTGCACCAGAAAAAGTTCTGAAAATCAGCTCATGGGCGTCACCAAACCACGGTATCAACAAAGTAGTATGGCCGACATGGGGCGAATGGGTAGAAGAAGCAACGGAAGGTCGTGTAACCGTCAAGATTGAATACGATTTGGCACCACCTCAATCTCAAATTGACGTTGTAACCGATGGTATCGGTGACGTTACCTGGATTTTCCACGGCCACAAGGCAGGTCGCTTTAAACTAACACAGATGCCAGAAATCCCAACATTTAAAGAGGGTGTAAGCTCTGAACTGGCATCCAAAGCGTACTGGAACACTTACGAAAAGTACCTGAAAAACGGCAAAGAGCACCGTGGTGTAGAAGTTCTGGCATTGGGTGTACATGGCCCTGGTCAGCTAATCACTAAAGAGAAAGTGACTTCACTTGGTGATGCTAAAGGTAAAAAAATCCGTGTTGGCGGCGGCGTTATCTCAACCATCGCAAAAGAGATGGAAGTAACCCCTGTCTTTATCCCAACCCCTAAAGTGTATGAGTCTATCTCACAAGGTGTAGTGGAAGGTACCTACCTTCCAGTTGAATCTCTGAGCAGCTTCCGTCTGGCAGAAGTAACGAATAATACGTTGATGTTCCCAGGTGGTCTGTACCGTGGCAGCTTTGCTATCGTAATGAATCGCGATGCTCTGCGTGGCGTATCGAAAGAAGATCAAGCAGCCATTATGGCAGTGTCCGGTGAAAAATTGTCTCGTCTGTTCGGCAAAATGATGGACGACTACGATAAAGCCGCTTACGACAAAGCTGTCGCAAATGGTCACACCTTTACCAATGCCTCTCCAGAGCTGATTTCTGAAGTGAAAGCGAAAAGTCAGAGCCTGATTGATAACTGGTACAAAACAGCGAAAAAGCGCAAGGTGGATGGTCCTACTGCATTCGAATACTACAACGAGCAACTAACGAAAGGGTTGTAAATTATGACAGTCGCTGAAAATGTTTCGGTAGCTGTAAAGCGAGGGTTAGAAACCCTCGCTGCTATCAGCTTATTTCTTATGATGGCTATTACATTTGTCGATGTTTTCGGGCGATACTTTTTTAATTCACCGATAGATGGCTCGACAGAGATGATAGAGGTTCTGCTCGCTGTCATGGTATTTATGGCTTTCCCATTAGTATCGTGGAAAGAAGAAAATATCTGCGTCGACCTGCTTGATGCTTACTTCCCGGATAAATGGATAGATCTGCGTCAAGCGGTAATCAACTTAATCTGCTCTGTGTCGCTGGTACTGGTTGCTTTGACCAACTGGAAACTGGCTGGCCGCTCTCTGGAATATGAAGAAGTATCAGAAATACTGGAAATCCCACTTGGATATGTCACATATCTGATTTCAATAACAGGATTTGTAGGTGGCGTACTGACGCTTCTGAACGCAGTGATATACGTTTCTAAGATGTCATTCTTTAAAACTGCGCCAACAGTTTCCGAGGGAAGTAGCAAATGATTGAATCCATTATCGGTTTTACCGCTCTTATTATCATGGTTTTCTTAAGGCTTCCCCTCGCCTTTGCTATGGGTGTGGTTGGCTTTATAGGCTTCTGGTATATCAACGACTATAACTGGACTGCTGCGATGTCAATGGCAGCAAGACGCATTATAGACACAGGCCAGGACTACGGTTTATCGGTTATTCCACTGTTCATTCTTATGGGCAACTTTGTTACCAAGTCAGGGTTATCCAGCGAATTATACCGCGCCTGTAACGCTTTTGTCGGGCATCGTCGTGGCGGTCTGTCCATGTCGACCATTTTGGCGTGTGGTGGCTTCTCTGCTATCTGTGGTTCTAGCCTGGCGACATCGGCAACCATGTCTAAGGTCGCCATGCCACCGATGCGTAAATATGGTTACTCCGATGGCCTGGCTGCAGCTTCTATCGCAGCTGGTGGTACCCTAGGTATTCTCATTCCACCTAGCGTCATGCTGGTGATTTATGGCCTGCTTACTGAAAGTAGTATTCGTGAACTTTTTGCCGCAGGCTTTTTACCCGGCCTGATGGGAATTGGCCTTTACCTGCTTGCGGTTCGTTGGGTTGTATTCCGCACTCCAGATCAGGCACCTCCAGGTGAAAAAACAAGCTGGGGAGAGCGCTTTGTTGCACTGAAAGGTATTCTGTCTACACTACTGTTGTTTACGCTTGTGATGGGCGGGATCTATGCCGGCATATTTACACCTACAGAAGCTGCTGGTATTGGTGCAACAGGCGCATTTTTCTTAGCACTCTACAGAAGAAAACTGACCTATGACGTTCTGCGAGACATTCTGGTTGATACAGCAAAAACGTCTGCGTCTCTGTTTGCTGTTGTCATTTGTGCATTGATTCTATCTAACTTCGTTAACCGGGCTGGTTTACCTAGCGCCCTTATCGACCTGATTCAGGTTGGTGATGTATCGCCAATGATGGCGATGGCTATCATACTGCTGATTTATATTGTTCTCGGCTGTGTGTTTGAGAGTATGTCGATGATGCTACTTACAGTGCCAATCTTCTTCCCGGTTGTGGTGTCACTTGGTTTTGACCCAATCTGGTTTGGTATTGTTGTTGTGGTAGTAACAGAAATCAGCCTGATTACACCACCTGTCGGATTGAACGTATTTGTACTTTCCGGGCTAGTAAAAGACATCAGTACCGGCACCATATTTAAGGGCATATTCCCGTTCTGGGTAGCAGATATGCTAAGGCTAGCGCTAATAGTACTGTTTCCGGCAATTGCTCTACTGTTGCCGGAAATGATGTACTAGCGTCTGTTATCTATGGTTTACCTTCGTTTCATTTCTCATATGAGGTTCATAGTGATGTACTTTAGCTTTGGGTTCCGACCCAAAGCTATTTTTTATATTGGTAAATGACCGGTTTTAACAAGAATAATGGTCTCGTCATCGACATAGGGAAGATGCCTACTCATATGAGGGCTACGTAGCCAGGTACCTACGGGATAAGATCCGTATTCATCTTTAAGTTCACCAGAGAGCACCAGAATTTCTTCCCCACCAAAATGAGCATGTGATTGGAACTTCTCCCCTCTCGGCCATTTAACTAACGCAACATGTTCACCTTCATAATTATGAAGCGGCATCACTTGTAGATTCCCGTTTCCCGGAAGCCACTCAAGTTCGGTTGTCGTTATTCGCTTTTGCTCAAGATCCAACTCGTTGAACTGGTTCAATTTGACGAAGATAGTACAGCCGGCGTTGCTAAACGGAGCGTGGCGACTTCCTGGTGGATTGCGGATATAGGTTCCTGAAGGAAAGTCCCCTGTTTCATCTGAGAATACTCCATCTAATACAAAAATCTCTTCTCCCAATGGATGCAGATGAGAAGAAAATTTCGAGTTCGGGTCATAGCGAACAATGCTGGTTGTATGACCTGATTCTGCCGCTTCTCTTTCAAGAGGTTTTCGCCAGACACCCGCAAGTGGACTGGGAGTCCATTCTTGCTGTTCGGTATCTACTGCCACTCTAACTTGAAAGTCCATACGTAAATTCATCTTATCCACTCTCCCTACCCTGGATTTCATTCAATTCTCGATATCGCCTTGATTACCTCATTAACGATAAGGTCTGGCTTTTGCCAAAGAACAAAATGCCCTTCTCCTTCTAGTACAGACAATGTCACATCATTTGCTACAACAAAAATAGATAAACATAGTGGGAGCGCAAAATGAGACCAAATGTGTTTCATTCCAAATTCCATGTAGGTCACTTGAGTATATAAATAGAAAGGCAAAGCACATAAAAAATTTCGACTAACGCAAACTAACTAACGGATTAGTAATAAGTTATTCCCATAGCCTAATTAGAAAATTGTGAACTATGTTCAAAAAATCATCACTAGGCAGAAAATTGTCGTCTATTCTAAATAGATAGAAAACTATCAATATCCACTAGGTGCCGATGAAGTATGTTTTTGGAGTTCGTCTTGTTGTTGCGTTATTCGTTGCAGTATTGTGTGCTATTGCGGTCTCAATTATCGAATATCAGCATTCTCAACAACTCAAGTTTTCACGAGACCAAATCTTAAAAACAGCGCAAAGAGAGCTGACGGTTATTCGTTCGAATCTTGAAGCTGACATATACTCAGATATTTTCTTTGCAAATAGCCTGGCCACAATTGTTAGTGTTACTCCTAACTCTTCCCAAACCCAATGGCACAATGCTGCGAAGGAACTATTTAATAAATCAAGCCACCTTAGAAATATAGGCTTAGCGCCAGACGATATCATTCAGTTTGTATACCCTCTACAGGGTAATGAAGCTGCACTAGGTTTGGATTTTCGAACCATCCCGGTCCAATGGGAAACAGTCAAAAAAGCCAGAGAGCTAGAAGCCATTTTCATAGCTGGCCCTGTTAACCTGGTTCAGGGTGGTATCGGACTGATAGCGCGAACCCCTATCTTTACCGACCCTCCTCTTAACACTCAGTACTGGGGAACATGTAGTGTCGTACTAGATATAGAGAGTCTGTTTACTCACGCTGGCATTTACGAGGTGGAGAAAAGGTACAATTTTGCAATCAGAGGTAAAGACGGAAAGGGGTCACAAGGTGAAGTATTTTGGGGAAATGCATCTGTATTTGACTCGATATACGCTAGCGAAACTGTCGTGATACCGTCCGGTTCGTGGGAAATGGCTATATCACTGGAGTCCTTATACGAACAAATACCATTTTATGAAAAATATGGAAGCCGCCTGTTTGGTTACCCTATCACCGGCCTGATTATTTTTGGGTTGCTAATGGTTTATTACTTCTATCACCGAGCTCACGATCTCTCGATTCATGACGAACTTACTCATCTACCAAACCGTCGGTACTTTTTTTATACGCTAGAGCAATTGGTCAGTGATACGCAAAATCGGAGCGGAGGATTCGCGTTACTCAATTTAGATTTGGATGATTTCAAATCCGTGAATGATACCTATGGTCATGCCGTTGGGGACAAACTACTAATCGAAGTCGCCAAACGAATCAAAAAGGCAGTCCGTTCTTCAGATATCGTGGCGAGAATGGGCGGAGATGAGTTTTTGGTGATTCTTCCAAGGGTGTCCGAACTGGAGCATGTTGAGCAAATCATAGCTAACGTAAAAGATTCTATATGCAGCAAACCATACCAATCTGGTCAAAAACGAATATATATTGAAATAAGTATCGGACATGCAATCTGTACGAACTCCGATCTTTCCGCAGACACTCTGCTTACTCTTGCAGATAAAAGTATGTACAAAGATAAGGAAAACAATAAAGCAGGACAAGAAAGCAACTTTGACTGAACGAAAGATTTCTGAAAACCAGAGCTAGCTGGACAAGCATCTTCTTGCCCAACTCTTCTTACGATGAAACCTCTGTGTGTTTCATTTGCTCGTAACGCTCCTTGGCTTCCTTTAAATTGACCCTTGTTCGCACAAATAAATACAGCAAAAAAGGACTCGCCATTACATTTAAGATCAAAAATATAAAACCCATTAATCTGGCAGTATTACTGATATCAGGCACTAAATAGGTGGCAACAACAGCCAACACAGATAGTGCAATACCTAACCACGCAACAAAGCCAATAACCCTGGTTCTTATCCTCCATCGCGAATAATTCTCTTCTTCAATACCCATAGATCCAATCCCTGATCATTGTCTAATTTTTGAATATGGGTTTATTCTACGGGATACCACTTTTGGGCTACTGATCCCAATCAAGTTCTGGAAACATCCTGTTTCCTTTGCTCTTCTGATCAAATTAATCTCTTCACTAAACCAATCTCAAATTGTATTGTCTCAAGTACATTGTTCTGTAATAAGAATCTTTTAAAGGTAAGAGTCGTGTTTAGTTCTTTTTTTCCAAACCCCAAATGGTTTTTTCTTAGTTTTGTTCTTTGGGCTCTATTATGTGTTGTGGGTTGGTACACAACCATCGAAGACCTGGGGCACTATTTCAGCCTTGCGCATCTTGTAGGTATTGAGTATCCGTCAGCTTTGCCTGTCGACGCGACAGATGCACTGAAAGCAGAGTTTCAGCTAGCAACCGAAACCGCAAATAACGCCTGGTTGTACCAATTTATGACGCTATGCTATGCGGTGTTTATTGGTGCATGGATGTATCTGGGCGGGCAAAAATGGGCGAAGTGGTCTGTTTCAGGCTCTGCCCTGATAGTATTTATCACCTGGTTCCAGGTTGAAGTCAGCGTTATGCTGAACGAATGGTATGGCGACTTTTATAACCTAATTCAAAAAGCGCTGACCGCTCCGAACAGTATTACTCTGTCTGAATTCTACTCGGAACTTTCAACAGTGATGATCCTGCTTATGGTTGCCATCATGGTCGCGGTTGGTAACTCCTTCTTTGTCAGCCACTTTGTTTTCCGCTGGCGTACTGCGATGACAGAATACTACACATCGAAGTGGGAGCATGTTCGTCATGTTGAAGGCGCGGCGCAGCGTATTCAGGAAGATACCATGCGCTTTGCAACCATTATGGAGACGTTAGGCGTTAAGTTCCTGAACTCGGTGATGACTCTAATGGCATTTCTACCGATTCTTTGGGGGCTTTCTGGCTATGTCACAGCGCTGCCAATCGTTGGTGAAGTGCCACAAGCTCTGGTTTTCGTCGCCATTCTATGGTCGATTTTCGGTACTGTTTTGCTGGCGTTTGCAGGTATCAAACTACCGGGGCTGGAATTTAATAACCAGAAGGTCGAAGCGGCGTATCGTAAGGAGCTGGTATATGGAGAGGATCATGAAGACAGAGCGCACCCGCTAACGTTAGAAGAGCTTTTTGGTAATGTTCGCCAGAACTACTTCAAGCTTTACCTGCACTACGTGTACTTCAATGTGATTCGTTATGGCTACCTTCAGTTCGGAGCGTTTATTCCGTTTATCGCATTAGCACCCTCTATTGTGGCGGGAGCTTTTACATTAGGTGTAATGCAGCGCATCATGAACGCCTTCGGTCAGGTTGAAAATTCTTTTCAGTACTTAATCAACTCATGGACCACTATTGTAGAGCTGATGTCCATCTATAAACGTCTGAAAGCATTTGAAAATATCTATAAAGAGAAAGCATTGGAGATGAAGGAAGCTGAAGAATTAGGTTAAAAAATTACAACACTCCCTCTAATTAAGAATGTTTTTGCAACAATAATGTTCATTCAAACATTCTAATTAGAGGGCGGTAGATCTGCTAACCTGTTAGAAAAATAAAATTATAAATAGGGTCTATTGCCCTTACCCTTACACTAACAGGATAACGTGATGCAAAAGCAGGAACTTTACCAGGACTTTATTAGCAAAGCTGCTGAATTTATACCTGAAAAACGAATCATTACAGACTACCTTCGCAAGCTTGCCTACGGCACCGACGCGAGCTTCTATCGCTTGATTCCACAAGTCATTGTACAAGTCGCCAATGAAGAAGAAATCATTCGCCTGATGACTTTGGCCAGCGATCTTAAGTTGCCTATCACTTTCAGAGGATCAGGCACCAGCTTATCAGGGCAAACCATCACCGACTCTATTCTTCTTTCTCTTACTCCTGACTGGAAAGACTATGAAGTTCTAGAAGGCGGTAAGCAGATTCGAATGCAACCTGGTGTGTTGGGTGGAGACGCAAACCGTTATCTTGCTCCTTTTGATTATCAACTCGCTCCTATGCCAGCTTCAATAGATGCGGCGTCTGTTGGTGGTATAGCCATTAACAACGCTGCTGGTATGAACTCGATGGACACCTACGGTGTGATGGAGTCGGCAAGGATTGTGTTCCTGGACGGAACGGTACTTGATACTGGCTCTGAATCAAGCCGTGATGCGTTTAGAAAAAGCCACGCAACCATGATTGCGGAGATTGAAGCGTTATCGAATGATCTGCGCAGTAATGAAGAGCTTGCTAAGAGAATTCTTCGTAAGTACGAAATCAAGAACACCACTGGTTATGGTCTGCGCTCACTGCTCGAGTGGGACGACCCAATCGATATGATTTCTCACCTTTTGATTGGTTCAGAAGGCACCCTTGGATTTATCTCTGAGATAACCCACAACACCATTCGCAAATATCCACTGAAAGCTTCTGCGTTTATTGTATTCCCGGACATACGTACTGCCAGTGTTGCGGTTACACGTTTTAAACTGAACAAAACACCAGTTTCTGCCGCAGAGATGATCGACTACTTTGCAATGAAAGCCGTTCAGCATATGGATGGTGTACCCGATTACATTGCGGACGTACCAGAAGGTGCAACTGCTATTCTGGTGCAGGCCGAAGCGGATGAACAGGAAGAACTAGAAAGCCATATCGCGACTATCTTGTCGGAAATAGACGACCTTGAACTGGTTGTTCCGGCAAGCTTTACCGATAAACCAGAGGAGTACGGTGCCTACTGGAACATCCGTAAAGGTATCTTCCCGGCGGTAGGCGCAACTCGCCCTAAAGGCACAACAGCACTGATTGAAGATGTCGCCTTCCCTATTGAAACCTTGGCTGATGCGCTGTCCGACCTGCAAAATCTGATGCAGGATTATGGCTATGACGACGGGGTTATTTACGGTCACGCTCTGGACGGAAACCTGCACTTTATCTTCTCTCAGGGTTTTGGTAGCTCAGAAGAGATTGCACGATACGAACGCTTTATCGATGACGTATGTGACATAGTAGTAGATAAATACGATGGTTCTCTGAAAGCCGAACATGGCACTGGGCGTAACATGGCTCCATTTGTACAAAAAGAATGGGGTGATGAAGCGTATGCGGCAATGCTGAAAATCAAACAGATTTTCGACCCAGAATGCATACTAAACCCGGATGTAATGATCACCAAAAACGCGAAGCTCCACATTAGCAACCTTAAACCAATGGAAGCGGTTAGCGACATTGTTGACCAGTGTATCGAATGTGGATTCTGTGAGCGCATGTGTCCTTCCCGCAACCTGACACTAAGCCCGAGACAACGTATTATCGGTAAGCGTGAGTTAGCTCTTCTGGATGGTGAAAACCATGATACGTTTGCCGATGAATACGACTATATGGCTATCGATACCTGTGCTGGCTGTGGACTATGTTCAACTGTATGTCCTGTTGGTATCAATACCGGAGACCTTGTCAGACAGCTACGCCATGATCGCCATGCAAGCAAAGAGAATGTATCGAAATGGATTGCAAATCATTTCGGTACGGTCGCCGGAGCTGCAAAAACAGCATTCGGCGTTGCTAACGTAAGCCACGGCATCTTAGGCAGCAAAGCAATGGGCGCGGTCACACGTACAGCCAGAAAGATCTCGGGTAACAAGATAGGTTACTGGAGTCCTGAAATGCCAACCGCTGCACCTAAGATTATTGTTCCTGAGAAGCTAGGCGAGCCTAAATCAGGCTCAGAAGAGAAGCTAAAAGTTGTCTACCTTCCAAGTTGCTCAAGCCGTACTATGGGCCCGGCAAGGGGGGCCGAAGAGCAAACATCTCTGGTAGACAAAACCGAAAGCCTGCTCCGTAAGGCTGGTTTTGAAATTATCTACCCACAGGGGCTAAATGATCAGTGTTGTGGTATGCCATTTAAGAGTAAAGGTATGTTTAATCAGGCAGAAGCAAAAGCCATCGAAACCGTTAAGATGCTTCTGGAGGCGAGTAATTACGGCGAGATTCCTGTCTATTGTGATACCAGCCCGTGTACTATGCAGTTGAAAGATCACCTGGATGCACGCCTGAAACTTTATGAACCAGTAGAGTTTATCCACGAATATATGATGGATAAGCTAGAGTTCAGCCCAACAGACGAGAAGGTCGCACTACACATCACCTGCTCTGCTCGTCGTATGGGATTAGAACAAAAAATCACTGATGTCATGAATGCGTGTAGCAACAATGTGGTTGTGCCAGATCAGATTACATGTTGTGGTTTTGCCGGTGATAAAGGCTTTACTACACCGGAGCTGAATGAATCGGCATTAAGTACCCTGGCAGATCAGGTTGAAGGTTGTAACAGCGGTTACTCCACCAGCCGTACATGTGAAATCGGTCTTAGCCACCACTCCGGTATCGACTATCAATCGATTGTTTATTTGGTTGATCAGTGTACGCAGGCGAAAGCGGACTAAGCACCAAATCAACCATCGACAAAAGAACCAACAAAAAGCCCTCGTCTGTTTCAGGCGAGGGCTTTCTTAGTTTCATAGCAAGCAAGTATGAGCGATATCAGGCAACCTGTTCTTCTTTTTGTTTTTCGCCTTCCACCTTCTTAAACTCACGGGCAAAGTACACCAGTCCGTCTTTGTACTTCGTTACTTCAATATTATCGATTGCGACAAAGAACACAGTATGAGTACCAACCTCTGCGATATCAGAAATATGGCCTTCAAGACTTGCCAAACAACCGGAAAGTACAGGTACACCTTTATCATTTTTCTGCCATGCTGGATTAGCAAAACGCTCTTCCATCGTCATATCTGTCATTCCGGCAAAATCTAAAGACATCTGCTGATGCTCTGCTGCACACACATTGATACACACATGACCGTTAGTTTTCATAATCTCATTGGATGCACTTTTACGGTTCACACAAACCATTACTGTTGCTGGTGAATCCGTTACGGAGCAGACAGCTGTCGCAGTCAGGCCAACCGTGCCAGCTTCGCCACCAGTAGTAATAATATTAACTGCAGCTGCCAGGTTCGCCATTGCATCTCTGAATAAAGGTTGGTTAGACATTTTGTTATCCCTCACTGTTAATGTGATGTTAATTTTCCACATAACAACCACTATTGAACATAGACGAAAAAATGGAACACTTGTACTTTTCATTGACCAATCAAATTTCAAAGAACTATTTAATTTCATAGCCTAAACGTATAGCCATTGCACTTATCAACGCCAAACTTGCACTAAACAAAGTGTGAAATTTTGCATACGGAGGAAATTTTGTGATCAAAGCCTCAATTTAGTTAATAAGTAAACAACTTTATCTCCCAACCTGCAGGAAAATTCCGCATAACCCTCTATTTTTATTACGTTTAAGTCAAATACATGCAAACAAAAAACTGCTGGCATTTAATTAATATGTTAATTATTATACTTAATATCTTAACTAGTTCGTTTGGCTTTTAACCAAATATGTAAACAGGAAGTTAATGACAGAGGAAGGTCACCTTATGCTATCGCCAGAACAAATAGAACATGCAGCGGAACAACTTTATATAGCCGAAAGAGAGCGTTGTCAGATCCCTGCTCTTACTTTGAAGTACCCAGAAATGAACATGGATGACGCATACGCTATCCAGAAGAAATGGGTAGAGCGCAAAATAGAAGAAGGTGCAGAAGTAAAAGGCTATAAGATCGGTTTAACATCCCGAGCGATGCAGATGGCTTCAAACATTGACCAGCCAGATTACGGCGTATTGCTTGATGATATGTTTTATGAAGATGGCGCACAGATCGTTGCAGACGATTTCCTTGATCCACGCATCGAGGTAGAACTGGCTTTTATTCTGAACAAACCACTTCAGGGCGAAGACATCACCATCTTTGATGTGCTAAATGCTACCGATTACGTTGTGCCAGCTTTGGAACTGATTGCTGCTCGCTGTCACCGAACTGACCCGGAAACAGGCTATACGCGTAAGGTATACGACACCATCTCGGACAACGCAGCCAATGGCGGAATCGTTATGGGCGGCCGCCCAATCAAACCAACTGAGCAAGATCTTCGCTGGGCTGGCGCAATGCTCTACCTCAACGGCCAAATAGAAGAAACCGGACTTGCTGCTGGTGTGCTTGGCCATCCTGCGAACGGCATTCGCTGGGTATGTAAGCGTTTTGCCCCTCACGGTATCGGATTAAAACCGGGACAGGTCATTTTAGCTGGGTCATTTACCAGACCAGTTGCAGTAAAAGCTGGCGACACTATTCATGCAGATTTCGGCCCACTGGGCGGAATCTCAGTCAAGTTTGTTTAAGGAGCCAGATATGACGACATTGCCTGAGAACAAGTTCAAAAAAGCACTAAAAGGCGACCAGCCATTATGGGGCTTATGGCTTGGCCTGCCAGACACTACATGCGCAGAAATTTGTGCTGGTGCGGGTTTCGACTGGCTTTTAATCGACGGAGAACACGCGCCGTTTGAGCTAAAAACCACCATGCACCACCTTCAGGCAATGGCTCCATACGATGTCTCTCCTATCGTCAGACCTGAAGACGGCAATGTCGCAACCATTAAGCGATTACTGGATGTCGGTGCTCAAACACTGTTAATCCCTATGGTGAACACAGCAGATCAAGCCAGAGAACTGGTTGGAGCGGTTCGATATCCGCCAGAAGGCATTCGCGGAATGGGCAGCTCTCTAGCCCGTGCTGCTCGCTGGAACAAGGTGCCAGAGTACCTAAAGAGAGCAAACGAAGAGATTTGTCTTCTGGTTCAGGTCGAAACTCTGGAAGCGATGGATAATCTTGAGGAGATTGTTCAGGTCGAGGGAGTGGACGGTGTCTTTATCGGCCCGTCGGATCTTTCAGGTGCAATGGGACACGTTGGCAACCCCGACCACCCGGAAGTCGCTGAGAAGATCGAATGGGGAATGTCGGTGATTAAGAAGTCAGGCAAAGCTTCCGGCATCTTGTCACTGAATCTGGAAAAAGCACAACACTACGCAGAATCTGGAACTAAGTTTGTTGGCGTTGGCGTCGACACTTTACTTCTGAGATTAGGAGCAGAACAGCTGGCGAATAAAGTAAAAAACAAAGGCCAGCAAACTCAGTCAGCATCGAGCGGATATTAACGCCCGCTTTAACAAAATAATTTATAAGCATTCAGGAAGGATTTCTGATGAATACAAACCAATTAGTAAAAGGAAAACTGGTCTGTGTCGCGCTCAACGACAAAGCACAGCTGGAAAACCTGAAAGAAACGTTTAACGAAAAACCGTATCTCAACGCACCAACGCAACCTGTGCTTTATTTTAAAACACACAACACCTGGTCGGTTGATGATGCGGATATTGACCTGCCTTCTGACTTTCAACCTCTTGTTGTTGGTGCCAGTATCGGCGTGGTTATCGGCCAGCGCTGCTGCCGCGTATCAAAAGAGAAAGCTCTTGAATCAGTTAGCGGCCTTACTCTGGTTCATGACTTCTCTCTTCCGGAGACCAGTTACTACCGCCCGGATATCAAAGGCAAATGCCTTGATGGCTCAGCGCCAATTGCACAAAACGCAGTACCATTATCTGATATTTCTTCTGTTAGCAAACTTTCAGTAGAAACTTCAGTGAATGGCACGTCACAACGTAACCTAAAAGTAAGCGACCTTGAGCGAAGCATAGAGCAGCTGATAAGCACCATTTCGCACATTATGACATTAGAAGAAGGTGACGTAATTGCAGTTGGCTTCCCTGGAGAGCGAGTCCCACTGAATCCAGGTGACAAAGTGAGCTCTAACCTTATATGCCTAACAAATAGTCTTCTTACATTAAACAACCAGGTCAAGGGAGAGTAATAATGAAAACAGCACGTGTACTCTTTCAGGAAAAGACTTACGACATCACAATCAACCAGAACAACGAGCTGGTGACAAACGATGGTCAAACCCTAAACGAAAACGAAGTGACCTGGCTTAGCCCGGTTGAGAATCCGGGAACCATTTTTGCTCTGGGTCTTAACTATGCAGACCACGCATCTGAGCTGGCGTTCGAGCCACCAAAAGAGCCACTGGTATTTATCAAAGGAGCCAACACACTAACGGGTCATAAAGAAAACTCGTACCGCCCGGATGATATCGAATTTATGCACTACGAGTGCGAGCTTGTAGCGGTGATTGGTAAAGAAGGCAAAAACATCTCTCGCGAAAATGCGCTGGACTACGTTGAGGGTTACACCATCTGTAACGACTTCGCGATTCGCGATTACCTTGAAAACTACTACCGCCCTAACCTGCGGGTGAAAAGCCGGGATTCACTCTGCCCTATCGGCCCGTGGATTGTATCTAAAGACGAGCTACCAGATATCAGCAACCTGAAGCTGGAAACCAAAGTGAATGGAGAAGTGACTCAGCAAGGTACAACCGCAGATATGATTTTTGATGTGCCGTTTTTAATCGAATATCTGAGCAAAATCATGACACTGAAGCCGGGTGACATGATAGCTACCGGAACGCCGAAAGGGCTTAAAGATATGCAGCCGGGCGATGTGGTTCACTGCTCAATCGAAGGTGTCGGTACTTTGGAAACACACATGGTATCGGAACAAGAATATTACGGAACAGATTATTAACAAAGGATGGGATTATGAGTCAGGAACTTCAGAACAATATTGATAAAGCGTCAACCTACCTTGCCCGTTTTAAGGAAAATACGCTGGGTCATTACATCAATGGCGAATGGACACTAGGCAGCGAAGGTGTCACTTTTGACAATACGTCTCCAACTGACAGCCAGTCTCTTGGGCAAGTAGTAAAAGCAACCAAAGAAGATGTAGATGCAGCATGTCTTGCTGCACAAGCCGCACAAAAAGAATGGGCTGCGATGAGCGGTGCGAAACGCAAAGCAATCCTTCACAAACTTGCGGATAAAATCGAAGCGCGCGCCGAAGAGATCGCAATGGTCGAGTCTTCAGACTGTGGTCAGCCGCTACGCTTTATGCGTCAGGCTGCGGTTCGCGGTGCAGCAAACTTCCGATTCTTTGCAGACAAAGCGCCTGAAGCTCGCAATGGCCTGGCTCTTCAGCAAGATCAGCACACCAACTTTACCGTTCGTTCTCCAATCGGCCCTGTGGCGGTGATTACACCATGGAACACACCTTTCATGCTTTCAACATGGAAGATAGCTCCTGCATTAGCCGCTGGTTGTACTGTGGTTCACAAACCTGCTGAGTTCAGCCCGCTCTCTGCGGCTATCCTTGCGGAATGTGCACAAGAAGCAGGCCTTCCACCGGGTGTGTGGAACATGATTAACGGCTTTGGTGAAGTGGCAGGTAAAGAACTGACTCAGCACGATGCCATCAAAGCAATCGCCTTTGTCGGTGAAACCTTGACAGGCTCAATGATTCAGAAGCAAGCGGCAGACACACTAAAACGCGCTCACTTTGAGCTTGGTGGTAAGAACCCGGTTATCGTATTTGACGATGCCGACTTCGACCGAGCACTGGATGCAGTTGTCTTTATGATATACAGCCTGAACGGCCAACGCTGCACCAGCTCAAGCCGCCTTCTTATTCAGTCTGGCATTAAAGATAAATTTATCGCTGCACTGAAAGAGCGTGTTGCCAATATCAAAGTGGGCCACCCACTAGACCCGGAAACCGAAGTTGGCCCACTGGTACACAAAACTCACTATGAGAAAGTACTTAGCTACGTAACAGCCGCTCAGGAAGATGGCGCAACGGTTGCGGTTGGCGGCGAGAAGATTACCGACCTTTATGACGGTAACTTCCTGACTCCAACTCTGTTTACTGAGGCAGACAACACAATGCGTATCGCTCGTGAAGAGATCTTTGGCCCAGTCCTAACCGCCATAGAGTTCGACACCGAAGAACAGGCAGTAGAAATTGCCAATGACACTGATTATGGCCTTGCCGCTTACATCTGGACGAAAGACACAGGCCGCTCACTAAGAATGGCGCACAGTGTTGAAGCAGGTATGGTTTGGGTGAACTCTGAAAACAACCGTAATCTTCCATCACCATTTGGCGGCGTGAAGATGTCTGGTATTGGCCGTGACGGCGGAGACTGGAGCTTTGATTTCTATATGGAAACCAAGAACGTTTGTATCGCCTTTGATACTCATACGGTTCCTGTCTTAGGTAAGTAGATAAATAGGTAGATAGTAGAAAGAGCCGGGAAAATTAACTCCCTTTCGATCCCGGTTCTTCTTTTTCCAGCCGTATTAAGGAAGAGAAATAAGGAAGTGAGATGCCTCATTTGATTGTTGAATACTCTGCCAATATTGAAGATGAACTGGATGTACCAGAACTGCTGAAAGTCCTGAATGAAACCGCCGTCTCAACTGGTGTGTTTCCACTAGGAGGAATCCGCAGCCGTGCAATCCGCTGTGAACACTTTCGTGTGGCGGAAGGTGATCCGGAAAACGCTTTTATTCATCTCACCACAAAAGTTGGTAATGGCCGCCCTGAAGAGGTTTTAAAACAGGCCGGAGACACCATCTTTGAGGCATTTACCAACTTCCTGGACCCAATTTTTAACAGGCGTTACCTGAGTATCGGTTTTGAACTGACCGAACTGCATCCAACGCTGAATTACAAAAAGAACAATATCCACGAGAAGCTGAAAGCTAAACGTTGAATTAATCTGATAACTGACAAGGAGAGGCACAATGGGTGAACTTGTTGTTGCTGCAAAAATTACACATGTACCTACCATGATTATGTCCGAGGATCCGGAAAGCAAACTTCATGGTTGTCGCCAACATGCCATTGACGGGCATAAAGAGATCGCCAAAATCGCAAGAGAGAAGAATGTCGATACCGTGGTTGTTCTCGACACTCACTGGCTGATAAACGCCGGCTACCACATCAATGCAAATAATCACTTTGAAGGCCTGTTCACCAGTAACGAGTTCCCTCATTTTATTAAAGACCTTCCGTATCAATACGAAGGCAATCCACAACTGGGCAACCTGATTGCAGACGTAGCAACAGAAAAAGGGGTATTTACCCTATCGCATCAGGTAGATTCACTTGCATTGGAATATGGCACACTTGTTCCGATGCGCTTTATGAATGAAGACAAGCAGTTCAAAGTCGTCTCTGTCGCTGCACTATGTACCGTTCATAGTCTTGAATCCTCACGCAAACTGGGTGAAGCGATCCGAGAAGCGATTGAAGCGAGTGATAGCCGCGTTATGCTTCTAGCGTCTGGTTCCCTTTCTCACCGAATCTGGCCGAACGAAGAGTACGCGGCAAACAACGGAACATTTACCATCTCGAAAGAGTTTAACCGCCAGATGGACATGCGCGTTCTTGAAATGTGGGAGAATGGTGAGATTGAAACCTTCCTGGAAATCCTGCCGGATTATGCTGAGAAGTGCGATGGTGAAGGTGGCATGCACGACACCGCAATGTTGTTTGGTGCATTAGGCTGGGACAAGTACAAAGGTAAGGGTCGCATTGTTAGCCCATACTTCCCAAGCTCTGGTACTGGTCAGGTTAACGTACTGTTTGATCTATAACGTGACACAATAATAAAAGATGAGCAGAGAAACCCTTCTTACCCTGTTTTTGATATTGATGGCGATGGTTAGCCCTGTCGCTCTCAATATCGTTGCGCCAATCATGCCAACACTGGCAGAAGAGTTCTCTGCATCCAGTAACGTTATTCAACTCAGCTTTACCCTCTATCTTGCCACCCTCGCCATCGGGCAACTGTTTGGTGGCCCTATTGCTGACCGTTGGGGAAAGCGCCCTATCCTTCTGGCTGGCTTTGGCTTGCACATTGCAGGTGGAGCTGTAGGAATTTTTGCCACCAGCGTAGAACTGATACTGCTTAGTCGTATTATGCAGGCCGCTGGCGGTTGTATCGGCATGATGCTGGCACGCAGTATTCTTGTTGACCTTTACCCTTCCGATAAAGCGGTGGAAAAACTCAGTTATATCACTATGGGTGTGGCAACTTCTCAGGCCATCGCACCAACGGTTGGTGGCGTTTCAGCCGAAATGTTAGGCTGGCATTCTGTTTTTTATCTGCCCATGCTAATGGCGTTTATCGTCTGGATTGGCGTATTTCTCCAATACCCTTTTTCATTGAAAGAAACCGGAGAAAGAAAAAAGCGCTCCTTCTTTGGAACCTATAAAACCCTACTGGCCAACAAGCTGTATATGAATCTGTCGGTATCCAGCACTCTGATCGCTTGTGGCTTTTTCTCTTTTGTCACATGCGCGCCATTTATCGCCGCGAGCAAAATTGGCTACGACCTTACGGCCTATGGATTCTGGTTCCTGTTCGTCGCACTTGGCTTTATGGCCGGAAGCTTCACCAGCGCGAGGCTCGCTGCGCGACTAACTCATTCCTCCATGGTGATCACCGGACACAGCCTGTCTCTGCTTGGCGCATTGCTGATGTTAGGTGGAATGCTCTTTTCAGAGATCACATTCGAATCTCTTTTTCTGACCATGGCGATGTTTACCTTTGGCCGGGGAATTAGTCAGCCTCACCTGCAATCACTATCTATCTCTGCAGTACCGGACAATCGCGCGTCCGCTTCTGGTCTGCTTGGTTTTATCCAATTACTACTTGGTGCAGCAATGGCTCAGCTTGTTGCTGCATCGGTTGAAAGTTTAGGTGCCACTTTGTTGCCAATTTATCTGGTTTTGTTTGGCATCATCTCATTGACACTCTATCTTTATAGCCACTATCAATTAATGAAGCCGGACGAAGATACCGCATTAACAAACAGCTGATGAGTTTAAGGAAGCGGCCGTTTACATAAGGAATAATCACAATGAAGCTCAACGACAACACTCTTTTCAGACAACAATGTTACTTATCCGGTCAGTGGGATGACGCTGACAACGGCAGTTGCACAGAAATCACTAACCCATTCGATGGCAGTGTTATCGGAACCGTGCCAAACCTGGGAGCAAAAGAGACCCTTCAGGCGATTGAAGACGCTCAGGTAGCATTCAAAACCTGGAAAAAAGAAACAGCCGAACATCGCTCTAAGATACTTCGCCGCTGGTACGAGTTAATGATGGAAAACGCCGATGATCTGGCAACCATTATGACCACAGAGCAAGGTAAACCTCATGCTGAAGCAAAAGGTGAAGTGGCCTACGCTGCCAGCTTTGTGGAATGGTTTGCAGAAGAAGCTCGTCGTGCCTATGGCGATATTATCCCTACGCACAAGGGCGACGCTCGTATTCTGGCAACTAAAGAGCCTATCGGTGTTGTCGCCGCAATTACACCATGGAACTTCCCGGCAGCGATGATCACCCGTAAATGTGGTCCTGCATTCGCGGCGGGTTGTCCGGTAATTCTAAAACCAGCACCTGAAACACCTTATACCGCTCTGGCACTGGCTGAACTTGGGGAGCGAGCAGGCCTGCCAAAGGGCTTGTTTAGCGTAATAACCGGCGATGCGATAGAAATAGGTAAAGTGTTAACCGAAAGCAAAGCGGTACGAAAACTCTCTTTCACTGGCTCCACCAACGTGGGCAAGATTCTGATGCAGCAGTCTGCCAGCACAGTGAAAAAACTCTCACTTGAACTCGGCGGCAATGCTCCTTTTATCGTATTTGACGATGCGGATATCGATGCGGCTGTAGACGGCGCTCTTATCGCTAAGTTCCGCAACGCAGGCCAAACTTGTGTCTGTGCCAACCGTATATTTGTTCAGGAAGGTGTTTACGATGAGTTTGCTCAAAAACTGACAGCAAAAGTAGCTGAGCTTAAGGTCGGCGACGGATTCGAGCCGGGAGTGAAGATTGGCCCTCTCGTGAACGATGCTGCCGTGAACAAGGTTAAACAACATATCGAAGATGCTTGTGCAAAAGGTGCTGAGGTTAAGTACGGTAAACTACCAGAAGAAGGAAGCCGCCTGTTCGTACCGCATGTCTTGACTGGAGTAACAGACGATATGCTGGTCGCATCGGAAGAGACATTCGGCCCTATGGCTCCGTTATTTAAATTCAAAACTGAAGATGAAGTGATTGAACGCGCTAACAACACCGAATTTGGCCTTTCTTCATACGTTTATACTCAATCCCTTGCTCGCGCCTGGAAAGTAGGTGAAGAGCTGGAAACCGGTATTGTCGGTATTAATGAAGGCATTATCTCTACTACCGTTGCCCCATTTGGTGGTGTGAAGGAGTCAGGCCTGGGACGTGAAGGTTCTTACATCGGCCTGGAAGAGTTCCTGGAAACCAAATATATGCTGATGGGTGGACTGAAGTAATATTCTCGTCTAGTTTTATTGGGCAGCATCATTTGGTGCTGCCTTTTTGTTATGTCCGTTACCGCTAACCACGAATAGAAAGGAAACGAAGATGAATCGCTCCGCAAAGTTTTGGGACAAACTCGCCAGGAAGTATTCCCAGATGCCCATTAAAGATGAAGAGAACTATCAGAAGAAACTAGCTGAAACACAGGCCTATTTTTCTCCCGACTCCCGTGTTCTCGAGTTCGGTTGTGGTACGGGTTCAACGGCCATAGCACATGCACCGCACGTAAATCATATCGACGCCATTGATATCTCAGAAAACATGATAAATATTGGGCGTGAAAAAGCGAAAGAAGCCGATATAGAAAACGTTTCTTTTCATCAGGGTACGCTCGAACAGTTTAACGCTGACTCTTCAACTATGGATGCGGTATTAGCACTTAATGTTGTTCACCTTCTTCCAGACAGACTCGCTGCAATGAACGAGAGTAACCGAATCCTAAAATCCGGTGGTGTATTTATCACAAGTGCGGTTTGCCTAGGTGCCTCACACTATCGATTTATCAAATGGGTAGCACCTATCGGTAAGCTTTTAGGATTATTGCCGGATATAAAGGTTATGACGGTACAAGAGCTAAATAACGAACTGGCACAGGCCGGCTTTACTATTGAAAGTCAGTGGCAGCATGGCCCCCAAGATATCAGTGTGTTCACTATCGCGCGTAAGATGGCATAACAAAGCAAATAATTCGTCTTATCAAAAATAAATAATACAAATATGCATTCACCTCAGATATAATTTTCCGGTACTTATCCGTTGCTGAAATTTGAATTGCTGCTCTGTTTCAATAACTCCTGAACGACAGTAAATTGATAGGGGAAGGCAGCCCCGCTTAGTAATGATTTAAGAACGGTTTAGGGGAGACGTTAATTCGTCTCCCCTTCTTCCTTTAGTTATCTCTTTTCTTATCCAACCTCTTCTATCGTTAAAGTCAGATATCCACGGTTGTTAGCGTAAAACGCCCAGGCATCGTTGGCATAGCAATATAGATAACCCGACTTTTCTACTTTGTGAGTGTTGTGTTCACCAATCATAAAGGACTCCATTGAAGCAACCGTTCCATCAAGCTTCGGATTAGCTCCATTGGCAATCGCGCCCACGAGACAAAACCAGGGGTATTCATCATGTCGTTTACTGCCAACAAAATTAGCGTTTTCTCTGCCCAGTAATTCATGGAATACGGTGTTTTCAACCTTCCCTATAAGCGTACCAAAAGTTCTTAAGATCTCTTGAGCGTTAAACGCTTCCCCGCCTTCTCCCTTAGGGCCACAGGCTATGGTTGAATCGGCCCATGCCCCTTCTGCACTAAATCGATACTCCTTACCTGCTTCAAGGTAAATGCCTATCCAGTTATATTGATGGCGGGCATAGATATCTATAACCAGCTTTTCGCCCGGTAATAGTGTTCTGATATTCAAATACTGCCCCTGCTCTCTTGGCGGGTCATCGTGCCGAAGCAAAGCAGACACATGGTACTCATCTTCCCGGCTACGGATATTGGGAATTGTCCTTGGTACGGTAATCAGAGCTTTCATCACTCCTATGTGTGAATCGTGCAGCAACGCCTGATAATCCGGCTTGATTTGCTTAATCAGATTCTCATTCCAATTTATATCTGGCGCGGCTTTCTGTAATTCCTCTATCATCCACATTAGCGCACCGTCAGAAAGACCGTTCTGCTTGTACCCTCCGCCTACATCGCTATGCACGCCAGGAAACCATTTCTGAAGCAAGTCAGAAGTAGTGTTGTTGCTATCTTTTTCCCAGAGAGTTGGCGCAAAGCTGCCTCTACGTTCATCAATGGCTAGCGCCTGACGGGCAAAACTTACCGATGGACTCAGTGTTGTGTCATGGAAAGCGTAGTGTTTTGGATCATCAAACAGATCAAGCAGAGCCTTATCGTCGGGAATACCAAGCGCACCAACCGTGTCCCATACACCGATAAAAAACACCTTGTCTGAATCTGGATAGAAACGAATATTCATATCCAGCGATAAAAGCATCTCTCTAGAGCCCTTCTCCCGGTATCCTTTTGAGTAAATCTCGCTGACAACTTCTTCCCTCTCCGTCGCATCACAAACAGAAAAATCAGCCAGACCATACCGACAGATCATTCCCGCTAAACTTCGAGCAGAAAATGCGCCTCGGCTAAAACCGAAAAGAAAGATTCTGTCTCCAGAACGATATTTATCGCTAAGCCACTGGTAGCAATCCCGAATGTCTTCACTAATACCTATACCGAGAGCCCCACCAAGCACTTTATCGAAGATACCGCCTGTACCTACTCCCGACTGATAACGAGTTTCCTGCTCTCCGGGGATAGCTTGCAGACAATTAAATATCTGCCTCACATTTGTCGGTACTGGCTCTCCATTGTCTTTGTTATCTTCTGCATTCCATGTACCGTCGCAACATACAAGTAAGTTAGCCATAACTGTTGTCCTTTTTCTGTATAGCTATCTTGAACATAGTCAGCCATCAGAATTTAGGTGTGAAGCATAGCCAAAAACAAAGATTTATATTAATCTTACGCCGTCCGAATAAGGACAACCTTTTATTTTGAAATTCTCAGGGCGGGGCGAAATTCCCCACCGGCGGTATGTTCCTAATAATTAACTTAGCGAATGAGCCCGCGAGCGCTCGATTTATCGAGGTCAGCAGATCTGGTGAGATGCCAGAGCCGACGGTTATAGTCCGGATGAGAGAGAATGGAAACACACCAGACTTACGGCGGTTCTGCGCCCGAAAACTGGTGCTTTTTGCTTTGTGTTTTTTCCCTCAAGAAACTGCCCTGATTCTGGTATTAATTAATTGGAGTAAACCATGAATCAGACCTCACTACTTGCCGAATTTGGCGACCCAATCACTCGCGTTGAAAAAGCTCTGGCTGCACTAAAGCAAGGTCACGGCGTAATGCTATTAGATGATGAAGACCGCGAAAATGAAGGCGATATCATCTATTCAGCCGAGCATCTTACACCGCAACAAATGGCCTTAATGATTCGCGAATGCAGCGGCATTGTTTGCTTGTGCCTAACCGATGAGCAGGCAAACCAGCTAGATTTGCCTCCTATGGTTATAAATAACAATAGCCAAAACCAGACAGCGTTTACTGTGTCTATCGAAGCCAAAGAAGGTGTAACAACCGGCGTTTCGGCAAAAGACCGCTGTACAACAGTGAAAACAGCAATCCAGCCAGATGCAAAGCCAAACGATCTTGCCCGCCCTGGTCATGTTTTCCCGCTACGTGCTCGCCCTGGTGGTGTTCTTGAGCGTCGTGGCCATACTGAAGGCACTGTCGATCTAATGAAGCTATCAGGGCTTATGCCTGCTGGTTTGCTTTGTGAGCTAACCAACCCGGACGGCACAATGGCAAAAACACCAGAAATCGTCACGTTCGCAAAAGCGCATGATATGCCAGTTCTAACCATTGAGGATATCGCCTTTTACCGCAACCAGGTTATGAAGAAAACGGCTTAAAAGTAGCTTAAACAGCTATTTAATGAGCAGTTAAACCTTAAAGTGGCGTTTTTCTATGATTTGCCCTTGACCTAAGCCATAAGAATCATTAAATTAGCGCCTCGTTGCCCAACGTGGTAACGAAAACAATTTGGTGAGGTGTCCGAGTGGCTGAAGGAGCACGCCTGGAAAGTGTGTATACGGCAACGTATCGAGGGTTCGAATCCCTCCCTCACCGCCATATTATCGAATCAAGACGTCCTGGGACGTCTTTTTTTGTGCCTGGAATACTATAAAATCAATAAGTTATCGTCCGGTATAGTTCATCTTCGACCAGTACTATCCGCGACATTAAGTAATATTATTTCCACCCAATATTACTTTCCCCTTATATCAGTATTACTTTTTAGAAGAAATATCTTCCTCTTATACCACTTTTTTCAAGCACCCTACCCTTCACAAGCAATCCATAACCATCTGATATATAATGAAATTGCTACCAAAAGTAATATTCAGACCATTTCATACCCACCACCAAAAGTACTGAAAAATTAGTATTACTTTGCTAGGTAAAATGAATACGTAACAAGTGGCTTTGGAAATCGTATTCGAGTGGTACCTTGTATAAATGACCTGAGTAGAGACGCAAATCTAATTGCTCGTTTGCTCTGCAGTCATCTAGTTATTTAGGCAACTTGAAGGAACTACTTATGAATGAATCCTTAATAGGACCGTTTCTATTAATTAGCTACGCAGTAATGACTATGCTTTGCGCGGTGATCATTGGTAGAGTAACTGCCCGACTTATAGCCACTAATACAAGTTCGAAACGAAAATGGTTGCTTTTAAGTATGTTGATAACTGTCTTCATCGCCAGCGGGGCATTAAGCGCATGCGTTGTTTCTCATTATTCAAAAGACGTCATACACGCAGATGATCTAGTCCTACTAGTTTTGATGATACAAATATCAACTATTGCCTTGCTTGGGCTAATAGAAAGGAAAGGCGCCAATAACATTTAGTTCCTCAGGAAAAACAGTAACTTTGTTAGCTACTAAACAAAATTGGCTTATAAATTTACCGTATATTCGAACTATGCCAATGTTTTAAAAGACAAATATTCTATCAGCCCCTCTTCACATGATAGTTTTTCACTGCAATTGAGTAATTTTTATCACCACAGGATATTATCAATATGAAACGTCTCGGCTTATTATTCATTTTATCTACTATATTATCCGGTTGTTCTTCAACTAGTATCTCACCAAAAACAGAAGTTAAGCCCGTCCCTTTCAGTGAAGAAAATAGCCTAGCATTAAATATCGCTAACCAAACTTTTCTGACACAGCCATATAAATGGGGCTTAGAAACTTATAGCAGTCCTCTAAGAGATTTTTCTGACCAAGAAATAAGCTCCATTGAGAAAGCATTTAGCGATCAGCGAGCTTCTGTATCATTTGCACATGCAGCATTTTCACTTGTCACTCACGACTTCACTGGTGCTGCGATACACGCAACAGGTGGCACCCTAGAAACAATGTTCATCAGCGATCATATTGCTACACAACCAGCTTGGCTCGTCGCAGTAGACGCTACCAAATATAGTGATGGAATAGAAGCCAACATAGCAGCTAACGAGCTCATCAAAAGCGCAATACTAGAGACCTTACGAGATAAGGGTAATGTTCTCACTGAAATAGTGATAACCCCAGAAGGAAAAGCAACATTCGGAGGGAAAATATATAAAAAGACTGCTTACGCTCTCGGTGAAGATAAGTTGACAATATTTGGCCTATGGAACGATGATTTCGAACTCGAAAACGGTATGCAACTAGGCCGAACAAACCTTATTAATGCAGAGTCTCAATACGTAAAAGTTTGGGATAGCCAGTCCTTTGGCCTCGGCTCTATCTATCTCTTTTTGGATGGAAAAATTAAAGGTTATGAAGGTATGAATGGCTGGGAGCAATACGCTAAAGATGTGACAGCTAGGTTGCCCGAAGGTTTTTCTTACTACATGCCCCCCCTTCCTAAAACCAGATTGACCACTGTTGACCGTGTAGAAGACTGGCAATGTTCCAAGTGCAGAGAAAGTCAGGGGTACACTGTCACGAGTATCCTGATTCCGCATATCTACACGCAAGGACAAAAGTACGAGTTTAGAACCAAAGACTAAATATATAGAGGTTATCATTGAACCAGATGAAAGCATGAGGATACTGGGTTTTCCAGATAACAATTTAATAGAAGCACTACGAAAATAACTCGATAAGTTAGTTGATCAATTAGCAAGGGAATAAAAATGTCAGAGGCAGGAAGGTTATTTGAGCAATCGATTACAGATGCAGAGGAAATGCTTGTTCGTTTTGATGTAGAAAAAGATAAGCAGCAAGGTCCAAATGCTGAATCCCTGAAAAGAGCTGGTATGGTGCTCGCGCTGGCTTCCTGGGAAACATACGTTAAGGATCGATTTAAAGAAGAAATCAATGTATGGCTTTTGTCGGTGAAGGGTAGTCAGTTAGGTAACTTTGTACAAAAGCGCGTTGATGAGGACTTAAAGCGTTTTTTTAACCCTAATACAGATAAGACAAAGCAACTATTCAAAACGTACTTTGACGTTGATGTGACAGAAAGCTGGAAGTGGGATAACTATCACCCACCTCAAGCTAAAAAAGTACTTAACGAGTTTATATCTAAGCGTGGAGATGCAGCCCATCAGGCTAATACATTAAATCGTCAGAGCCACTTGATAAAAAGAGATGAGTTAGAGAAAGCGATACGATTTCTAAAAGGATTAGTGCGTGCAATGGAAAAAGTAACAATAGCAAAATAGTTTACTTTAACAACATATTTTGACCACACGTAAGGGGATAGCTTTTTTAACACAACTAACAGCATCCCCAAACGCTGTAATACCCGACTAAAATCTTGACTCCAACCACTTTAAAATCATATCGGCGTATATGACGAACAACCCTAAAATCATCCCAGCGCAACCAATAAATAACAATACCGGATTCATGACTCACCTCCGTTGGTCTTACGAAACCAATAAACAATGTAGCTTAAAAAGACAGTCTCGATTAAAAGAATGAGCGTTGGGATCCACAACCACAAAGCCCCCTCACCTACCGTCAACTCGATGAACATAACAAAGATCACTACACCTGATATTTTCAATGGTGTAAAACCTTCATCTTTTACATTTTGCATATTCCACCCTCATCACGATTAAGACTACATTATATTTCCCTTTCCAAATAACCAAACTTACTAAATTAACGAATATACAGCATTAGTCCCAATATCTTATATACGTAAATATTTTCGATAAAAAATTCACTCGATTGTGCTTGGTCAGAAAATATTACATTTGGCATTACTATCCATAATCCGTAATTGACTAAACACCATCCATCTATTTTCCGTCAGATGTTAAATTATCTGCATGCTGGTGTCCGAATAGAACACTACGGCTACCTAAATGAAAATGCTTACATCTATTTTTACGCTATTAGCCACAAAACAGGTCATCCATTTTTTCCAAACACGACGAATTTAGTAAAACCATTGCCTATATTGTAAACAAAAATCATTAACTGTTAACTCCTCACCTCAGCATAATAACCAGCACACACGCAATATATATCAAAGCATTACAACAAAATCCAAATGCCTAAATAGCAAGTCCCAACTCTCAATCAACATGTCAAGTGTTATTTTTATGTTACAAACTTTGGAAATTTAATTAGCTGTGTATCGTATTTAGTAGGCGACTAAATAAGGAGACGACATGGCTGCACAAACTCGTGGAAGACCAAGGCACAAATTATCAGCAATGCAGGTAAAGAAGGTTATGCCTAGAGATAAAAGTTACAGATTGTCTGATGGCGGTAATCTATACCTGCTCATAAAACCTAATGGAGCGAAAACATGGGAGTTCAGATACATAAGAAGCACTACGGGGAAACCGTCAAATTTAGGGTTGGGCTCGTACCCTGATGTTAGCTAGATTGAAGCGAGGGAAAAAGCACACGAATTTCGCAAATTAGTTTCTGCAGGGGTTGATCTCAAAATAATGAGAATTCAACAGAAAGCTTCCATACGAGAAGAAAACTCTAACACATTATACGTAGTCGCAGTCATGTGGAGAGATTCTAAGAAAAACCGATTGAAGTTAAAAACACTCCTAGGAAATTGGAGAAAGTTAGAGCTTCATGCATTTCCGGTTTTGAAGGATATTCCGATAACTCAATTAACAGCTCCCATGGCGATCGAAGCACTTAGACCTTTAGAAAGAGCAGGTCACCTTGAAACCGTTAAACGTACAGCACAACTGATGAACGAGATAATGAATTACGCGGTGAACTATGGATTACTCCAAGCAAATCCACTAGTAGGAATCAGAGAAGTATTTCAAAAACCCCAACCAAATCATATGGCTGCTCTTCAACCACATGAAATCAAAGAGCTACTACAAAGAGTTTCTATGGCAAATATTCAGCTTGTTACGCGATGCGCAATTGAATGGCAATTACACACCATGACAAGGCCGAGTGAAGCCGTGGGAGCTAGATGGGCAGAGATTAATTTGGAGAGAAATACATGGATGATCCCAGATACAAGGATGAAGATGGCTCGACCACATGAGATCCCACTAACTAAGCAGACACTCAGTATATTGGAAGTGATGAAACCAATTAGTGGACATCGAGTATTTGTCTTTCCTTCGCCGAGAGACCCTAAGAAACACCTGGACTCAGAAACCCCAAATAAGGCTCTTGGGAAAATGGGATTTTCTGGGAGGACTACTGCACATGGATTGCGTTCATTAGCTTCAACTACTTTACATGAGCAAGGCTTCAATACGGCAGTTATCGAAGCAGCTCTATCACATTCAGATACAAATAAAATTCGAGCCGCATATAACAGAACAACATACCTAAATGAAAGGAGGGAGCTAATGGAATGGTGGAGCAATTACATATACGAACGCTCTTTCGGCAATTTTTCTATTGTAAAGATGAACAAGGATTAGAAAATGAATATTAAAAAACAAACAAAGCAACTTTTTTTGACGGAATATAGCACTCTTGAACAAGTTACAGAATCTTTTAGCGATTTTGATTTAAGCCTAGAGAAAATAATTCAACTTGGAGAGACTGGAAAAATAAAAATACACATAAGAATCAAAGATGAAACAGTGGCTTATTTTACTCTAAAGCTAGATGAGATAGATGTAGAAACCTTTATAAGTTCAGTCTCAGAGTTTTCAATTATAGAGCAAATAAAAGAATACAACAGTTTGGTGATAAATGGCGAAGTTAGAGCGATAACTTATGATGCTGTTATTTCCGACTACTGGGTATTACCTTCCCATCATTTGAGAAATCATATATTTGAAGAAAACAATCCTACCATGTTTCTAGAAGATAGAAATACACAAACAGGTTTATCTGTGCGATTTGAAGATGCTTGGCTTTACAACGAGCAACATTTGAGTGTAAAAAATCTATTTCTATCAAAGGAAGATATTAAAAAAGTTCATGACTATTTTTATCATGATATTCCGATAGATAGTGATAATACAGGACAGAATAATAGTTCATCAAACAAAAAAGAAAAACTTCCTAACATGATGGAGCATCATACTCTATACAACAGCCAAAAAATATATGCCATCCTATGCTTTGCTATTCATATCATGAGTCGTGAACCAAATATAACTTCCGATAGCAACCTTTGGGCAACCAAAGTACTCGATTTAATTACACAAAAGTGGAAATCGATACAAGAGCCAAGCCTCCATATTGAAGATATAGATACATTTTTAAACTGGTGCGTAAATGATACGTGTTTCTCCGGTATAGATAGTATTGCGGATTTAACAGAGAAAATTGAGGGACCGAGATATGAATCTGAAAATCACGGCCGATTTAACTCAAGAAACCAAAGAATCACAATTCTTATTCCCGCGGTATACGTAAAAACAATGTATCCGGAAAACTGTAACAAGAATGCCAAATGGGCTCGTGAAATCGATGATAAATCTCAAATATGGTGGCCAAAAGAATACGGTATTCCCGGTGTAAACCTAGAAACGGTTTCGAAGTGGTTGGGCAGGTGTGTCTCCGAAAAACTGATGCTGCCTAAAAAATTTTGATGCGTTTTTTTTCTGAGGAATTTTTGTAGTCTTGTTTCCAACGAGTGAGTTCATACAAACACAGAGAGGTACGCATGAGTAACATAAAAATCATCAGGCTTTCTACCGTAAAAGATATGACTGGAATAAGCAAAAGTAGCATTTATCAACGAATATCAGAAGGTCAGTTCCCAAAACCTATCAAGCTAGGAAGAGGAGGTGGAGCTGTCGGCTGGGTTGAACAAGAAATAATAGAGTGGATTGAACAGAAAATAAAAGAACGTGACTGCACAATGTTCTGACCTAACTATCAATGTAGAAAGCTCGGCCACCAATATAGTGGTCGAAAAAAGATGTTAATAGAAGTAAAGACTTTCAGCAGTTTATTTAGACCCTGTAATTTCATACAGCAATGTGGCGTAGTACAAAATACTAAAATACCCAAGCCTTATACAATAGTACTAAAAAAACCATAAGCATAAGCTTATACATATAGTACATAATTGGTTGGTTTCTTGTTACTACATTTGTTAAGTAATGAATTAAGAATTTAATGCATTTCTTATTGTATACCAGAGGAAATTCCATGAAAGAAATACAAAAATTAATATATGAAAAGATAGACGAACTATTTGAAGAAGCACAAATGTTTCAAGAAGGCTGGATGAATAGTATTGCACGTAGAGAGATCAATAGAAAATACGGACACAATGTTAAGAAGGAGCATACAAGATATCAATTACGCTTAGAGTTTTCGGGCTCTTCATTCAAAATACGGTGGTACCTAGTAACATTTGTTAAATATCGTGATAAAGTTCATCGAACAGTAAAGTCCGTATCAATACGGCCAAACGGGAAGCCTTATGATACAAGCTTTCATCACGCAGATCCATGGGAGCATGAGTTGATATTTCAAGTAGAGAAATATCTATCAATTATTAGACATAAACTTAAACACTTGATGAAAGCTCATTATAACTTATTAAATGCAGCTAAGGGGACTGACGAGGAGATAAAGGCAATTGCAATAAAGGACCGAGTAACACCAAGGGATATATCGATTAAAAGAATAAAAAGAAAACTTATTGATAATCAGTAATAATTATTATCAAGTCAACATAAATCAAGATATAGTCTTTCAGCTTGATTTAAATATAGAATTCATCATAACGTTCTTGAGTAGAAAATCTTATTATAAACTCGGTACGATTTAAAACCTACTAGTAACTGTCAGATTTGGAATATTCAAGATTTCGATATAATGCACCTACATATAATTTATTGTAGGTGCATTTGTATATGTATATTAAGTCATATTTTAAAAACTATTTAAATAAGTTGTTGATTTGTGCTTTCCTAGTTATCTCTAATCAGGTCAATTCAGATACTGAACTAATACAGGAAACACCCCAACTCGTTAAACTGAGAGTGACTGAGGCACATACCGTTGGTGAATTTGAGTCCATCGCATCCGCGAAAGAAAAAGCAGTTCAGCTAGCCAAAAACAGTGCCGTTGAGTATGCCGGAACCTACGTTCAAACCCGGATGCTAATTTCGGACAAAAAAATGCTAGTCAATGAAATACAGAACCTTTCCGCCGCTCTGATTAAGGTGAATAGCGTTTCCACTAAAACCAATATTGACGCGAACGGCAACTTGATTATTTACGTTGATACCGTATTGGTGCTGTCTAAAAAGGAAATAAGCGAAGGATTAAAACGCCTTGGCCAAAATAGCAAGCTAACCGATGAACTCAATAAGCTACAAACCGAAAACGAACAACTCCGAAAAGAGCTATGGTCATTAGCCGGGATAGGCAATACCTCAAGAATAAAGCGCCTAAAACAGTTCATATCCCTCTATCAAAGAATTGAAGAAAACAATACCAGCATTCAGCGCCTATTCTCCGAAGGTGAACTCCTCTTCATGGCTAAGCAAACAAGTAAGAAAAACCAGGAGTTGAAGAGGAAGTTCGTTCAAGATTTTACTCGTGCAATGATGAAAACAGAGGTTGCTGTAGGCGAGCTTGAGTTTCGTTTGAACAGTAGAGGAAACCATAACTTATTAGTGCCAATAAAATGGAAGGTGGACAAAGAAGCCATCAAGACCGTACTCGACCCGTATTTGAAGGTGAAACTAACGTACAGAGGTCACATGCACAATTATGGCGGTGCATTCGCAGTTCCAACAAAACAACCAGCGAAATATACCAAAGCTGATATTTTTGTTGGTGAGCTGGCAAAGCATAGGTTCTACATCAAAGTATCAATAGGCAAAAAGAGCCAGCTGCTCCCCATCACGGCACTCCACCGCTCTTTCGGCAACGAAACACCCTATCTTAAGCTAGCGAGTTACTACGTAATTCATGAGCGCGGTGACACTCGCACCAAAGACTACATTTCGGAAAAAGTGCTCAATCCGGTATTAATAGAAGACGTAGATGAAAAAACTCTTCAAACGCTAACAAACATAAAAGCCGAGCTCGTAGAGGTGACCCAATGAAAATAGCACTACTCATTTTGACTTATGGTGTTTCAACAATAGCCAAAGCGGCACTTCCAGTGTGGCTTGAGAATCAAGCTCACCCTGAGTACCAAATTACAAAGTCTACTTGCGTTGTGGTTAGTGGAGACAAACTGCAAGACCAAACTCTCGCCGTAGCACTTGTAAAGGCTGCGATTGTTCAATCCTTGAGTGCGACCGTAACAGCAACAACCACACTTGAAATTAAGGATGATGTAGAAGGCAAGAGCTTAAGTGAAGAGCAGTTTAAGCAAAGCATAACTCTTTTGAGTAAGGGCGAGATAAGTCGCCTGCAAAAAATTAAAGCAGGCTATTTTAGTGATGGCGGTACCAGCAATTATTGCGCCTGGTATGGATACAACCTATAAAACTATACAATTGGAGAAACATAACCATGAAAAACAATATGTTATCAGCTGCATTTGTAAGCCTAATGTTTATTGCTGGATGTAGTTCAAATTCGACATATGAAGACATTACTATGGCGGAAAACGAAGCAATGAAGGCCAGGCGGGAAGCAGCGCGCAAACTAGAGTCCGAGCAACAAGAAAAAGCTGTGGAATCAATCGCTGCTTTGCCAGACTGGTATCTAACAACACCTAGTGCTGACCAGGAGGGAACATACGCCGTTGGCTTGGGAAGCAGTAATAAAGTCGATATCGCGCTCTCTAAGGCCCATATACAAGCTCAATATGCGTTGGCGAAGGCATATGCACAAAAACTCTCTGGTCATGAGAAAAGCTTTGTTAAAGACTCTGATTCTGGCACATCTATAAACCAATACACAAAGGCCATTGAAGCATTAGTAAATAAAGTTGATTTGGTAGGCTTTAGAGTCGCTAAGCAAGAGCTCGTTGCTGTTCAAGGCAAAGTGAATGCATACGTTCTGATGAAACTACCTTATGACTCCTACACCAGTTTGCTTCAACAAAAAATTGACGCTGCTGAAGATGAAGTTGTTAAACAAGCCTTTGTTGAACTGAGAGAGCGCCTTGAAAAAGAAAGGTCTAACGATGCCTTGCCTGGCACCAATCATCAAACCTATTGATTATGTAGTACATTGGGAGAATAGTTAAAATGCAAAAGACAGTATTAGTAAAGGCACATTTTGAAATTGAATACGAATATGTAAAAAAGCGTGTCGCTACCGGAGAGTATGAAAGGACCTTATTGGGAAAGAAAGAAAAATATAAAACTGTCATGGAAAAGGTAGAAAAAGGCATATCCAAATCACGCATAGATTCCCTAAGGCTGGCGGAAGATCTACAAGATGCGATAAATGAGCTTAATAATACTGGATTTAAAGTAACGCAGATTGTTCCAGTAACCAGTGGCGACTACAACTATTTGTACTCTGATGATGGTGTTTCCAGCTCATATAGCTTATTTACGAAAACCGAGTCAGTCTCAGGCGGTGGTAGCTTTGGGCTAGGATATGGGTACTCATTTACAGATAGTTTAATCATATTGGCAGAAACAAGCTTGCCGGAATACTAGGACCTCATGCTATTTAAGTATCTTAAGAAACAGCAATTACTCGTACGGCTAGGTAGTTATATGTAATGTGACATCAGTAACAAAGTTGAATGCGTAGTATTAATAACGAGAGCATTGTCAGTAAGTTAGCACTGCTCACGATAAAAACTAAGTGTTTCGCAATCATACTGACTGTAAACAAAGCCTTCTGCTATACATACAACATCTACTTTAATTGACTCAGACAATACCCAGTCCATATGAGCAGTATTAAAGCGAATGTCCGTTATATGAAGATGCTTAAAATTTGCTCCTGTTTAACTGAAGTCTACGAGCAAAGGCTCGTTTTCTATCATGGTAGGCCTCATAACGCCGTATATTTTGACTTAAATTGCGACATTTTCTGTCGGTGAGATTTAAGTAATTATAAAGGAACACTATTACCAATAGCTTCTAGCTAACACTATCAATCTAAACACAAATATCTATATTCATCAGTAATTTACAGGCAGTGCATATTGGCATATTATTGTTCCGATTAAGAACAAGAAAAACAAATATGAACAACGTCATAGTACTGATAGCGACCACACCCAGGCTGCCTCTTCTACTTGAAAATGCATTGCCTTCTATCGTTAACCAAACTCACACACCAGCAGCTGTCGTTCTTGTTTCAGACACTCGTCTGCTGAATCGAAAAGAAAAAGCACAACTGCAATCGGAACTTAAAGGCATTCCCTTTTTCACATTGAATAATTTACGCTTTTCTGGTGCCGCCGGGAGTTGGAATACCGGTATTAACTATATCTCCGAACACTTTCCGAATAGCTACATTGCCATAATTGATGATGATGACATGTGGCACCCGGAGCATTTGTCGTCTTGCATAGCCAATAGCAACTCCGGTAAAGCCGATATCGTCTTATCCGGTATCAATGTAAACATTAACCAAAAAACCGTTGCCACTAATATCCCCACCGATATTTCAGCTAGAGATTTCTTGATAGGTAACCCTGGTTGGCAAGGTTCAAACACCTTTATAAAGTCTGAACTCGCTACCAATATTGGCGGCTTCACGGATGGTTTAATCAGTGGGAATGACCGAGACTTTGCTATCAGAGCTTTGGAGTCAGGAATAGCAAATATCTGCTATACTAATAGGGCGACCGTTGACTGGATTTGTAATCAGTCACCAGATGCATTGTCAGCGCCAGGCTCTAAACAAAAACTCAGAGGATGTGCTCAGTTTCTACAACTGCACGGAAACAAGATGTCTGAACACGAAATGAATGTCTATTTCCAACGTGCACGTGAGCTTTTTTCTCTTTCCAAAGAAGAGATTTTTAGCGAATTAGAACAAATGGAGAGCGACAATGACTAATTTCAAAACACGGGCACCAAGCAAATATACTGAGATACTCTGCGACCGCAACTTGCAGCTCATTCATACCTGTGCAATCGAGTACCAAAAAGCAGAGCTGGTGGTAGCAATCGCTCACAAAAATCAAATCCAAGCCCTAAACAAAGCACTGAAAAGTGCGTTAAACCAAACTCTAATACAAGAACAGATTGCGCGTATAGTTGTGTTAGACGATTGCTCAGACATCACATGGTCATCAGAAACAGAAGCTTTACTCCATCATCCTTCTGTTTCCCTTCTAAGTGCTGAATGCGGCTCTCCAGCCAGAGCTCGTAACCTTCTGCTAGATTGGGCAGATACACAACCGAATTTGCAGTGGATTGCTCGACTAGATGCTGATGATGAGCTATTCGCAACGAATAGCCTAGAAGGACTTTGGAACTCTGTTTGCGGAACAGAGAAAAAAGCAGCGATTGGAAGCAATAAGTTACGAAAATATGGAGCATTTCTACCTAATGACAACATCGCAGATCCTAAGGAGTTGACGGACCATTTAAATCTCGCAGGGCTTATTGAGAATTTTGCATCCGGTAAGCAACTGCGAGAGATCCCATCGTGCAATTTGCTGCTAAGAACAAAGCTGGGCCTTAGGTACCCTAATATCAGAAGCGCAGAAGACCACTGGCTGGTAACGAGATTATTGATGCTATTCCCATCGGATATAGTGATTTGCCCCTACCCTATCTACTCCATCTACTCTTTGGATGGAGAAGACACCCAGCTAAACAAGTCCAACAAGACTTGGCAAAATCAGAGGAACAGGTTGGCATATGTTGCCAGAACGTGGAGCACCCTACTTTCAACCAAACGACAGCTGCTTGGAGTAGGTATGGAAGGTGCCGTATGGTTACAGCACAACCAGGTCAATAAAGAGTTCTACCCATGGGCGATTTCCAATACTGAAGTACAAAGCCTTAGATCTTTGCTAGCCGGTAAAGATGTTCCTATCCCTCAGGTAACATGGAGAAAACGGGATGGATTATGGCAGTACCACACAGACTACAAGAGCAGTACTATACCTGGAGAAAAAATCACAAAACAGGCGATAGTTCGATATCTAACAAAGCTGTATCAAGCCCGTATAGCCACACTCAATATCAAAAGAGACAACCTAATAATTACTGCGGATGGAGAGCTGCACTACATTGATATTGGTAATGATATAAAGCCCCTAACCTCTTCGTACTTTCGTGACATGTGCGCTCGTCTCTATTCTATTGGTATTTTGGGCAATAACGACGAGGAATTAGTACGTAGAAAAAGTTGGCGCAGACAAGACGATGCACTAAAAGCTCTTCCAGGGTTTGAGCAGTTCTACAGCGAGCTAATGGCCCAGCTTCACCCTCAGTGTGTTGAACCAAATAATAATCCTATTCCCGTTGCATCATTTAAGAGTGGTTCTGTGACCCTAATGATAAAAGTCTGCGGACAAGATGCTAATGTACTCACTGACCAAGTGACACATATCGTTACTCAACTTAGCTATCCGGTTACTTTTTACGAGATAATACTTCTCATTGATCCTTATAGGGGAGAGTTTCTACGTCAGTATGCAGAGGCAAATCTGGCCTCCGTTATTGAACAGGCAGACAAGCTAAAAAATCAAGGACTTATCGACACAATACTAATTGCTCCTTCAGATTCAAAAACCATAATAGCAACCTATAAAAAATGGTTTGCCCAAGCAGATTGCACAGAGACACACACACCGAAAAACGCTCCTCTTTTCCCTCAGGTTTGGGGGTTCGACCAAGTTACAACCTCTTACGTGTTGCAGTGTGATTTGGACGTGTTAGTCGGTCGGCGCAATTGGCAACATGACTATATCGCAGATATGATTTACGCCTGTGAACCGGAAGATGTGTTAGCGGTTGGATACAATATTCCCAAAAGCAGTTCTGACTTTAATCCCTACCATGGTGTACCGGGTGAATATGCGCCTGAGGTTCGTTTTGGCCTTCTGGATCTTGACCGAATATACCATCAACTACCGATAGATAACCCCCTATCAGGAAACAAGCTCACTTTAACCTGGCATCGAGCGCTGCAGGCAGCAATGAAACTCCGGGGGCTGCGTGCGGTGCGTGGTGGAGATCCACAGAGTTATTATGTCCACCCACGCAATGAGCATAAGCACCTACCCGAACTTTCAATAGCAAGAGATTTGATTGCGCAAGGAGTCGAGCCTGTAGAGCAGCATGAGAAGTTTGATTGGGTTCCTGGCAGACACTGGAAATATGAGCCAAGGCATGAAGCGATTGTCTTCCTGCTTAAAGGCAGGTTTACCGAGCACGCCCTGCTTAAACGTTGCCTGGACTCATTACGAAGCCAAACAAACCAAAACTTTGGTGTTATTGTCATTGACGACGCTAGTGGTGCAGTTCACAACTGGTGTTATCCAATGTTACTCGGTGAACTTCTGGCTAAAACAACTTTGGTGAGGCGCGGTGTTAACACCGGCAGGATGCCAAACTTCTTATTGGCAATAAAAGAAATCTGCCAAGATCCTAACACCTTAGTAGCCGTTTTAGACCAAGACGACTGCTTAATGCAAACCAGTGTCGTGGACGCTTTGCTTACTGCCAAACAACAAGGCGCAGATCTAATTCAGATGCCAATGTTCCGTCCAAACAAACCAATAAACTTATACGGTCCCGATTATAGAAATCCAAGGGCAGCTGCCGGCGCAAATGTATGGAGCCACTTACGAGTATTTACCAAAGGGCTCTTCGAGCTAGTTCCCGAGGATTATTTTAAACGTGCGGACAGCTCTGACTGGTTTGACACGGTTACCGACTATTTAACCATGTTGCCTATGGCCGAACTGGCTAAGAATCCTGTTTACTTGGACTCCGGTTACACATACTGGCACCTACGAAAAAACTTTGGTCCGGACGACAGAAAGCGAGAAGACAAGTTAATTAAGGAGTTGCTATCTATGCCTTCACTCTCTTCGAGAAAATATAAGCTTGTTGAACGAGAGCCAGAATCTTTTGAAGGTGATTGACATGGACAGACACTTGGTTGTCATACATCCACCAGTTTGGAGAAATATGCCTGTCTCTTGGAATGTAGAACAATGGTTCGACAGTCTTTAGACTGAAGCCATCGGCCTGCTCGAGCCACGTGTGATAGCTAACCTTAGATAGCTTTTCCCACAGTTGACTCGCTTCTTTTCGAGATAAACTTGGCAGTTGTTTCAGCAGGTGAAAACAGTCCATTGTGATAGTTGTACTAGCCCCATTTTGAACCGGGGCCTGCAATAGAAATTCTGGCCAACAGAGCTTGTCTATCCAAAGTAACGCAAGCTGTCTCTCTGCCAACCAGTTGTGATAAGCCGCTGGTATTGCTTTGTTCTCAGGGTATCCTTTTGGTCTTTCCAATGAGGGCAACAAAGCCATACAACTAACATTTACCACGACGTCGTATTCAAGCATCGTCTTAATGGTGAGTATACCCAGTGAAGGCTTGCACCCAAGCAGGGGCTCTAACTTCTTGCTGTTAATTTCTAATCTTTCAATAAACTGTTCATCTGGTAGTTCGCCTTGAACAAGAAAACCGTTCTTAAGGCCCGCCACCTTACTATTAGTAATGGTCAGGTTCGTACCTGCATTAAGGGTTAAAGGCTGATTAAACCTGATAACTCTTTCATTTTCTCCGACTACCTGTTCACCCGGACCATTGCCGACAATATGCCATATGTCCACTTAAACCCCTCATTCATACCGAAATAGCACTACTGATTTCTATCAGACTCCCACTCCTGATAAATCTTTGCCCATGTGTTTGAAGTATATTGCTCTAATATTTTAGGACGTAATTTAGGTGGTACGTAATGCCCATCTCGAAATCGGCCACATAACCCACAAGCATTTTTCATGAGGTCACGCATCTCATCATCACATGCAGGTATGCGCTGCCGACCATTTTTTTGGTTTAAGACTCGATCGATACCTCCAGCAACCGCGCAAGGATAATAACCTCGAGGGGTAAGACCCAAGCCACAAGTACGCGCAATATCACAGCCATTAGAAAAATCACTAAATCTGTGATACCAGCTATCAACCGGTGCCAAGTTAAAAGGGCCAAAATCTGGTTGAACTGAGTCTGTTTTAGTTGAATTTTCGATATACAACCATCTTGGAAGCTCTGATAACACCTTATTTACGCGGCGGCCATACCCATTAGTCACTAACTGAATGGATAAGTCAGGCTGAGTCTGTTTGAGCCGGTATAACTCAGCTAGAATTTCACTTAGCTGGGGGTGTAATGTTGGCTCTCCACCTAAAACGCGGATTTTCCTCCAACGCCGACCCTCGCTCAGACTATCTTCAACAAACTGAGATATATAGTCCAACCCGATATGAGTTTTATCCGGAGCTTGAGCTGATGAGCGGTTACAGTTATTGCACTTCAAGTTACATTGATAAGTTATATCTATTTCTATCAGGTCATCGGCAACCTGATACTGATACCCCATCAGTCTAGTTACTGGCTTTTGAACACGAAACCATCGCCACAATGCCTTTAGGTGAAACCACAACTTGGCTAAACGAAACCATCTTTTTGGGTAATCATGTGAATAGGTAAACGGCTCTTTATTGGTACTTAACACTACCAACTCCCCTTTAACTTTTTGTTTTAATTGATTTAGGAATTACTTTGATGCTCTAGCGTATAGTGTACCTGTCCGCCTCACGGGACAATCCAATTGCGGATCGTATTCGCGCTGGCGAACGACTGAAAACCCAGCTTTATAAAGAACATGCTCCAATGTCTCAAAATCGTAGGCAAACTTGTGGTCATGATACTCTCGAAAATGCTGATTAATATGCTCCATCCGAGTTACGCACCATTCGGGGTGCCACTGCTTCTTCGCAATGTCAAAATAACCATCATTTCGGGTACCAAGGTATTCAGCGATAGGCCATTCAGTATCAGGTACCGCGACACTAAACTCTCCTCCTGGCTCTAAAACGCGAAAGCACTCTTTAAGAAAAAAATATGTCTGTTTAGGGTACTCAAGATGCTCTAAAAAGTGCTCTGAATAAATAGCACTACATGAGTTATCAGAAAAAGGGAGAGGCTCACGTGCATCCAGGGTCAAGTCTGCCGAAGGTTTAAGGTCAATATTGACCCACCCTAGTTTCGGCTTTTTCCCACATCCGATATTAAGCTTAAGTTGCATCTGATTTTGGTACTCTTTTGCCATTCGAACACCTGTATAGTGCCGAAGTGCAAAAATGAATTCTCGCTTTAGGTTTATAAACGCGGAACGTAAGCCTGATGTTAAAATGATATTAGGCATTTCTTTGTACTTAAAAATGAGTTGATAGCTCGCTAAACAATGTGCATTGTAATTGCTTTCTTGTTCTTAGTCCTTCTAATCTTTTAACAATCAAGGTAATAAGCTTCTAAACGCTTCAATTACTTAATACATAAAGTTTTCAGGTATGCCTTCAGTAGTTCCTTGGCACCAATTGTCGCATAGGCTGCTGGCTAACCTAGGTAAAGTGTTTGACCGAAAATTTATCTCTTTTGATGACAATGGAACAGTTCTTCTATCCGATGACTAGAAAAAACCAGTAGTATTCGGGCTAAACACCAGACATATAAATTCAGTGTTTTACTGCATAACCAGCTGCACATTCAGATGAATTATAAGACGAATTTATATATTTACTTTATCGCTAAAGTTGCGATTCGAATCACCGAAATTTGTTGATTAATGCCTACACTTCCATAAGCAACAAGACTTCTATCGTGAAGTCTCTTCATTCTGACTAAGTAAGGCATACATGCTGCAGTGGCATTTCAATACAAACTTTTTGGCTCGTCTGTTTGGCAATCGATGGAGTGGAAGCGAGAAGTACATAAGCAGCACGAAACTGGTTATATCGAACTGTTTTATTTTCAGCATAGAAATGGTCAACTGACAGACTCTTTACAAGATCAGTTATTTGCCAACGATGTGCAGCTAAATCCTATACCTGATGAAGAAATGCTTTCTAGCTTAAAAGATCTGGGACAAGTTACCGAACTTGCGAAGATTTTTGGTGCTTTAGTTGATATGTATAAAGCAGCGTGCCTGGATAGTACTCGTGTAGACAATATCATTCAAAACTCACCAGACCCTAAACAAACTGAAAAAGCTTTAGGGTTACTTTATCCACTGTATTACCGTTATGAACGATACCTTCAAGATCAAGGTGTCATTGATTTTAATGACATGATCGGTAAGGCCCTTCAATATGTTCAAACTGGCCAGTTTATCTCTCCATGGAAGTACCTACTGGTTGATGAATTTCAGGATATATCAGAGCCAAGAGCGAGATTAGTAAAAGCGCTTCGAGACTCGCTCCCCGGCTCCTCTCTCTTTTGTGTTGGTGACGACTGGCAGGCAATTTATCGATTTAGTGGTGCGGACGTTCAACTAACGACCAATTTTACCGATTATTTTGGTCCCACTTCTACCACTGCACTCGATATGACATTTCGATTTAATAGCTCGATAGGCGATGTCGCTACTAAATTTGTTACTCGAAACCCGGTACAACTTAAGAAGAACATCCAATCTCTGGTCAAGGTACACAAGCCCGCAGTGTCGATTTTAAGGCAAGGCAAGAACGAACCTGGAAGTACACCATTAGACAAAGCGCTTAATGCTATTGTGAGCAGAGTCAAGGTATCCGGGAAATCAAAACAGAATACAGTGTATTTGCTGGCTAGATTCTGGTTTCAACTACCCGACAGGTTCGAGTTGCAAAAGCTGAGCGCTCGATATCCTACGCTTGATATCAAAACACTGTCATTTCACGCATCTAAAGGCAAAGAAGCAGATTATGTCGTCGTAACTGGCTTAATAACAGGAAAGAACGGTTTTCCTTCACAAAAAGTCACTCCCCCACTGGTTGATGCCCTACTCCCTCAAGGCGATAATTTTGAGTTTGCCGAAGAAAGACGTCTGTTTTACGTAGCTATTACTCGTGCGAAACACAGGGCTTACCTGTTAGCAGACATGACCGACGCCAGTGAGTTTGTGATAGAGCTACTGCGAGACAAATATCCGATAGAAACTGGTGAGTTTGGTGAAATTACTTATGTTCAAAAGCTGTTTGAACAGATCTCGTGCAGTAAATGTAAAGCGGGAATACTCAAAGAGCGTCGAGGGCCATATGGACACTTTTTATCTTGTTCTCATTTCCCAAGGTGCAAGCACAAAGAGCGCCCTTGTGATCAATGTGGTAGCACGATGAGTAGTACCATCCAACCAGGCTATCAGGTATGCATTAATGAAGAATGTGGAGATATCCGTCCGCTATGCAAAAAATGCGGTGGTGAAATGAAACTACGACAAGGTAGATATGGCACATTCTGGGGCTGCACGAACTACCGGAAAGGAGCTCAGCGGAGTTGCAATAGCACAATCAACATCACCAAGGACAGTCACTGATAAAGCGGGCACCCATACTACATTGCAGTGTAAATCCTTACTAATCGTAGTTTAACTCAACTGGATTGGGGTTAAACATACGTTAACATTGGTTTCAAAATGGGGCTAAGAGCTAAACAAATAATAAGGAGCATTCAATGAAACTATATATCGCATATATGTGTGCCAAAGAGTTCGATATAGACGAGAAGTATGAAGAGGAAGCATTGGGGTTCGTCATCCGGACTGAATCTCCTGCTTCATGCGGAAAGTTACTCGATAACCTTGACCTTGATTTACCTGATTATATAGGCCCCTTCGTATGCTTAGCTCATGAAATTGGGGAGCCTACCTATTTCAGCACTCCCTCGAATGAAGAAAAGGTCATATTAGGACCTTTCAAGTGTAGTTTTTGGGACGCACACCGATGTGATGAAGATATTGTTATTTGGCACAGAATGACTCCTGAAGAGGTTTGGTTCAACAGAACCCGAGTGTTGACAGCCAAAGGAAGACCTATCGCAGATGAAGACATCCTCTATCAAGGTAATACACCACACGACTGAGATATTCGAAATACAGTAGGTATGTTTGAGGTGCCTGTCCTTGTTGTTTTTTGTAGTGGAGAGTGATAGCTCCTTCTGCCTAATGGATAAGAAGAACATAAAGATCGGTGGTCCTTACGATAAGCTGGAACACTGCGATCTTATAAGAAATGGGAACGAGTTTGTTCACGTGAAATTGTATCGAAGTTCAAGTACGCTGAGCCACCTTTTTTCTCGAAGGTGACCTTAAAAAACGCCTTAAAAACACTTGTTGCGTTAGATTAGCAGGTTTCCTTGGCTCAGATCGATGTAGACCCTATGCTTTTACTAAAGAAAAAATGCAAACCGAATAAAGAAAGACGAACCTGAATCAACCAGACATTGATACATATTATCAATTTATGCGTATATATAACCCAGCTACCAACTTGAAATCACAGATTCGTGTATCAAGTAACCAGACCGACAAACTATACGAGTTTAATGATTGTTCATTCCCCAATTTTCCCATATTCTCTCACTATCAATTCTGATGAACAAAACCAACATGAGATAACACTCTGAATGGTAGACCAAATTTTAACCTTGAAAGAGGTGGCTGCTTACCTAAAGTTGGCCGAAAAAACAGCATATAGATTAGCAAGCGAAGGCAAGCTACCGGGCTTTAAAGTCGGTGGTTCTTGGCGCTTCAAGCGTGAAGACTTAGATGCATGGATTAATACGCAAATCCAACAAACTGATCGGTGAGGCTCTCAGTGGACCAAGAGATTCAGAAGGCAAAGCTAAGCCAGCTGTTAGTACAGTTAAGAGCGGAGCCGAAAACGGCTGAAGTTATCTTTGATGAGCAGCAAGAACTATGGCGCGCACTAAACTTCAGTCAAGCTCAAGTTAGGCTGTGGCTTGCTTCATTGCGAGTCGACAACGAGATTAATTATCCAGGCGCAGATTACAACGTCACACCGGATATTTCTTCGCACCTTATTGAGTTGTTGCAGAAAGCAGGTGGGAGGATACCTTTGGCGCAAGTGTTGAAAAAGCTTCCAGCCGGGGTAGTGACCTCAGAACAACAAATTCGCAAATTGGTACAGCAGCACAGCCAGCTTCAGGTAAAGGGACCATTTTTGGTCCTCGATAATTAATCGCTGCATACATCTCAAATGATCATTAGTGAATAGATTTTAAGAAGACATCATGGCTAAACAAAAAAGATAGACCCAACCATTCTGCTCGAAGAGCAATTTCAAAAGCTGGTGGCGCAGCATATCGAGTTCACTCAACCATTAGTAGAACTGCCGAATCATGATTTCGCTAAAGCGGGCCTTATTCAAGGTTTGGTCGAGGGTAACTTGACGCCACCTGTCATGCTGGTTTCCCTGCTTGAAGGTCATTGGGAATATGCTGCTGATACTGCAAAGTTTGATGATTTAGCGTATCAGTTGTTAAGTGATATAGAAGGCGACTGGCCTGTATTTGCCGTCGTGGCAGACGGTAGCAACCATCGTATCCTTGCCCTTTTCGGTGCAGATGGTTCAGACGGTACTCATGGCGTTGATGCACTCCCAACACTTGAAGAGCTGCGTAATTTTGACCGCCTAGAGCGCGATCCTACGTTTCGTTGGTCCATGCGCGTTTACACCCGTTTGATGCAGCGTTTTGATGCTTTCCATGAAAATGTCTATCGTGTTACCAAAGATAAGGTGAACGACAAAAACGACATCATCGAAGAAGTGGCTAAATTGCTATTTCTGGAGAGCTTCCGCGTGCACCACGATGAAGACCTTACCTTTAAAGATAGCGAAGGAAGTACTTTACGTTTCCGTGATGTGTTCGACTGGCAATACGTGGAAAAATACGGTGATAAGGCCGTTGCCCAAATTAAAGGCGCCTTTGAAGCCTTTAAAAGCCATCAAGACTATGTGGTGATTTCGGATGATGGCTCGCGCAATGCCATCTTCCCACCGGAATCACACCTGCGCTTATCGGTGGCTAAAAACTATCAAGATTTGCTTGAAGCTATGCAAAACCTTGGGCCAGTTAAAACCAACGATGGCAAAACCGTGAAAGAGCAAGGCACCTTGGGCGATGTGTCAGGTGATTTGCTTGGTCGTGTCTTTGATGTATTCCTGCGCGCCAACTTTGAATCTAAAGGTGGCCTTGGCGTATACCTCACACCAAACCCAGTGAAACAAGCCATGCTCGAAATCGCGATGCATGACATCGACGATGACGATGAAATGCGCTCACGACTGGCAAATGGCGATTTTCGTTTTTGCGATCCGACCTGTGGCTCCTTTGGTTTTGGCTCGGTGGCACTGAGTCAGATTGATAAATGGATCGACTTTAAGCTGGTCTTGGCCGACGACAAAAAACAAGAGCTTAAACGACAGCTTCGCGACAGTGCCTTTACTGGTGCAGATGCTGCACCTCGGATGGTGATGCTGGCTCGTGTCAATATGGCGTTGCAAGGAGCACCCAAAGCACAAATTTTCTATACCGATAACTCGCTCACGACTCAAGCGCTGAAGCCAAATAGCTTTGACCTTATTTGTACCAACCCACCATTTGGTACCCCTAAGTTTGGTAAAGACAAAAAAGGCCAAGAGTCGAAAAAGAACTACGAAGCCAATATGGAGCAAGTCCTCGGTGGTTTCCGCCCAGCCGAAAAAGTGGTCGATAGTTACAACCCCTATTACGATCACTTAAAAATGAAATGGCAGGATACAGGTGATCTAGAACTAGATGCTAATGGCAATCCAAGATGGGCTGGTTACCGCACCGACTTACGTAATACTGGTGGTACAGATGCCAACCCGATTTATAGTTTGTCACCTTCGACTGAAGGTTTAGCCTTAGGTAGTAAACCTGATAAAAAAGGTAACTGGAAGCAAGTCGGTGCCACCATTGATCCCGCTGTGCTGTTTATTGACCGCTGCCTGCAGCTGCTTAAGCCTGGTGGCCGTTTAATGATTGTCTTGCCCGATGGCATTTTGTGTAACTCTGGCGACCGTTATGTGCGCGAGTACATTATGGGCAAAAAAGATGAACAAACTGGCGAGTTTGTTGGCGGTAAAGCTATCGTTAAAGCAGTAATTTCTCTACCAAGCGACTGCTTTAAGCTCTCAGGTACAGGCGCAAAAACCTCGATTTTGTATTTGCAAAAACGCCACGCTAACCCAGACCAACCCGAGCAGTTTTTGCCCGAGCCACAAAGCGAGGTGTTTATGGCGGTGGCCGAAACCTTGGGTTATGTGGTGAAAAACAATATCGAAGACTACAACGCTGGTGTGGAGAACGATCTGGATAAGATTGTCTCGGCTTATAAGCGAGGTGAGTGATGGCTACAATTTTTAAGAGAGCGCCAGCACAATTAAGTGAAAGGCGGATTGATCCTTGGCACTATCAGCCTAATTTTGAAAAACAAATTGGTAAAATTGAGAAGAACTTAGGTGCTTTATCCCTGGACGAGATTATTGAAGCAAAGAGAGGTGTGGCTGGTGGAGCTACCCCGTTAGGAGCCAACTATTTAGAGAATGGTCGAGTAAAGTTCTATCGTACCTCTGAAGTTGAAGAAATGTTCCTACAAGCGGAAGATGCCGTATTTATTAGCGATGACGATGATGAAAAATTAAAGCGCAGTCGATTGGTTGATGGTGATGTTTTGCTAACAATTACTGGCGCAAAGTTCGGCAAATCTGCCGTTGTTTCTTCGAAGCATTTACCCGGGAATATTAGTCAACATTCAGTTAGATTCAAACCTGACTCGAAAAAGATTGATGCTCATTTCTTAGTTGCTTTTTTAAATGGAAAAACGGGTCAGATTACAATCTGGAGGGAGGCATATGGAGCTACTCGACCAGCAATTGACTTCCCCAGCGTTCGCTCGCTTGTAGTTCCAAAAGTTTCGCCAATTGCCCAAAAATACATTGGGGATAAAGTTCGCCAAGCCGAGCAATTGCGCGCTTGGGCGAAGCACCATAGGAGAATGATTCAAGACTACTTTGATGGTTTGTTCGACGGCATTAGCCTTGAAAGGCCGGAGCATCACCATACAAGAGTATCCGTTGATATTTTAGTGCCTCGATTAAATGCCGAATACTACTCTGATTATTACACACAAGTCGAAAAAGGGTTAATTAGTCGCTTTGGAAGGTTGACCACACTTGGTCGCTTAGCCCCAACAGTGAGAGCGAAAATAAAACCATCAGCTGACTGCGTTTATAAAGAAATAGGTGATCTTGATGTAGGCAAAGGGGCTTTTGGTTCTGGGAGCTTCTATAAATATGGAGAGGCTCCTAACAATGCGCAAAGAGTATTTGATGATGGTGATGTGGCTGTTTCTACGCGAAGACCCAACAGAGGGGCAATTGCAGTTATTGAAGAGTCTTCAAGCACAACTTTTTATTCTGTATTCCTTGCTAGGCTGAAGCCTAAGGATAAAAACTTCGGGTATTGGCTCAAAGAGTTTTTGAGGCATGATACTGGAAAATTACTTCTACTCCAACGATGTACGTGGACGACATATCCTGTAATTTCTGAAGATGACATTGAAACTATACCAGTTCCCGAAACTCCTGATGACTGGGATTTCGTTGCTCGTTTATCTAGGCAGTCGGTTGAATTAGAGGCTTTTGCAACGAATCTAACTACAAGCGCCAAAACCCTCGTCGAAGCCCTGATCGAAGGTCAACTCACCGAACACCAGCTAATCCAAGCTCAGCAAGCCTTGGAAGATGGTGATAATGACTTAGACCAAGCCATTTTAAGCAAACTTAGCAGTGAAGGTTACGCCACTGACGGTGCCAAACCGCTATTTTGTGATATTGATGAGTTGTACCGCTTGCTGGAAAGCGCCGCCCAAGCTGAGACTGAGGAGTAACTATGGTGGCGAGCAATATGGATAGTAACGCGCAAGTCAGTAGCGTGTTATCTCAAGATGTAGCCCAAAGCAGTTGCCAATTACTTAGCAAGCTTTGGTACAGCGGCGGCTTAGCAGCTAATAAAGCTTCACCGTTGTTGATTGCCATTCCTGCGCTTAAAAACTTATTACAGCCGATTGCTGATGCTGTGGAAAGAGTTGCAGAAAGCGATTTAGAGGGAAAAAGCAATGCCTATTGCCTAAGCGCACCATTGCTGAATGCTTACAGCGAACTCAGCCAATTAGGCGAATGGCGATTGGCGCTGCTCGGTTTAAACCCAGAAGTGCGCACGCATTGGATCAACTTAGCCGCTGCCCGATGCCGTGAAGCGGGGGCCATGAGTGATCCACTGGTACTGGTTAAACTTATCCAACAATTGGGCAATGCCAGTGAATGGGTGTTCACGCAGCTGGAAAACACGAGTGTTACCACAGGGGCTGCGCCACAAATTGCGGCGGGACCCTTGGCGCAACTAGAGTGTGACTTACTCGGCCACAGCATAAACGATAACGCCGCTATACCGGCGTTATGCCGCATATTACGTGCCTGTTTTAAGTTACACACTTTAAGTGAGCAAACCGAAGCCTTAACGCCTATCCAACCGGTAGATACTAGCGCAAAACAGCTCGCCAACAACTGGTGCCGAGGTCGTTTGCTGGCACTGCCAGACGCTTTGCTTAGCGAATACAGCTTTAAGCAACCAATCAAACCCAATGGTGATTGGTTGTTGGTGTTTCGTCCTGTCAATGATGAGGCGAAGCTCATTGAGTGCTTCGCCCACCAGCCTTGGTGGTTTTTATTAAGCCTTGTGAGCTTTGTGCAAGATGCGTGGGCCGCTGAGCAGCGCGGCGGTTTATTACTGACGCAGCCAGCCGGACAAAATGCCTTTGCCCCAAGCCAAGTGAACGTGGCGGTGCAAGGCATTGATGGTGATGAAGTCAGCCTAGACAGTTTGGCCGAGTTTTTAAAACAGTTGCTTGGCGAGTTGAATATCGCGCTTTACCCCGAGCTAACTAATAGCTCAGAAGATATTCAGCGATTGAATCGTGCACTTAGCCCATTAATTGCCGAGCTACTGGCAAACAAAATCTGGCAGTTCACTGAAGCAGGCCGAGGCGAACCAGGTCACTACCGTATTCACCCCGATTTTAGCGATGCCTGTTATAGCCTGCCGCTAGCGCCGCTGTTTGGCTATAAAAGCCAACATTTACAACAGGCGATTAAGCAACTGGCGCAAACCAGCTATGCCAACAAAAAAAGTGCCAGCTCGGCTAACAGAATAAACAGTTAAAGGATTTTCGTGATGAGTTTTGAATTAGATGATGTCGTCGTCGATAAGCTAGCCAAGCAACACCGCTGGGCGGCGACGGGTGTGTCGGACTATCCACCGCGTGATCCATTGGTTGGTCAAAGCCGTTTTTTTAAGCGCTTTCAAACCTTTTTACACACGGTTGACCATGACGATGATCGCTTTGCCCATGTATTTGCTGTTGAGGCGGAATGGGGGCGTGGTAAATCCCGTCTAGGCCATGAGCTGGTGGCGCAAATTAATGACTGCTCCAAAGGGTGGTTTGTACGTGACGAACAAGGCCAATTGCACGATCAGCAGTTGTTTAACGCCGAAGCGCAAGATAAATACTTAGCGCTGTATATTCGTTATTCGCAAGTGGCATCAGACTATCAAAATTCCGATAACTGGTTTGCTTTTGGTTTGTATCAGGCGCTATTACCGTTGGCGACCCAATCCTTTGATGGCTCTATTCAAAGTGAAATCGCTAAACAAGCCTACGAACGCCTAATGCCGTTTGGCTTTACTTCTGCACTATTGGCAGAGGCACTGCAGCTGGACAAACAGCACAGTGAAGAAGACCTCTACACCGACCAAACCCTGGTGGTTGAATTAGTGCAAGCGGCCTACGAGGTGCTAAAACGTTTTGGTGTACAGTATGTGTTGGTCGTACTCGATGAGCTAGAAACTGTGGCCGAAGCCGCCACCTTTGGTTTGGAAGATGAACAAGATAAACGTCTCGATGGCCAAGCCATTCGCTTAATTGGTAAAGCCATTAAAGAAGAAGACCCACGCCGTAAACTGCCTTGGTTACGTTATGTCGCGCTATGTTCGCCACTTTTGGGTCAGCAGCTGCGTGAAATTCAATCAGTGGCGCGCCGCTTTGAATTGGTCGAACTTGAGCATAATGCGTTTGCCGATGTATCAGATTATGTCGCCAGCCTACTTAAAGATGGCAAACTGTGTTTTGATTACCCAGCGGGTTTAGTTGAAGCTGCTTATGCCATGAGTGGTGCGAACTTCGGTTGGTTTAACGTGGTGATGGCCAATGTGGATGCAATACTCAGTCAATATCAACAAGCTGACCGCACTATTGATGATGTGGGAGAATTGTTTGAAGCGGTGTTGGCTGGCTCTGGCCGTGTTGCCAAACACGTGCTGGATAAAGGCGCCATTGAAGGGATTCAAACTCGCGATAGAGCCTTAATAGGTCAGTGCCGCAGTTTGCTTTATGGCCAGCTACCTGCGCGTTTGGCTGAGATGAGCCAAGCAACTGAACTTTTGGCACTGAAAAACGAAGACCAGGAGCCGATAGCCGCGCACTATCGAAAACTGAGCATCGACCGCTTGCAGTGTCGCCAAGCGCTAGAGCAAGCTAAATTTCGCCGCGACAACGATGAATGGTACTACCCTGCGGTAGACCAAGCGCTCAGTTTAGATACCTTGCTGGATAACCTGCGTACGTTCTCGATTAAAGAGCAGGCTGCCAGTGGTGATAAAGGTGCAGTGTTATTGCCGCTGTCTAAAGGTGAATTTAAGTACTTATTGAGCTTATTGTACGATCACTCCGCCATTGAATTTGCCGCGGATGCCCTATGGCACAAGTTGGTCGGAGAAACCGCCGAGCTAGATGCCAGCGAAGCGACCCACATTGGACCGAGCGTGGCCATGTTATTACGTTTGGATTTACGCTACCGAAGTGCACAACAGAACTCGCTGATCTTTAAAGAACCAAGCATGGGCGATGGTCACGAGCAGGCGATGGCGGCGCTGAGTAAACAAAGCAGCCAAAAGCCAATCATAAAAGCGTTAACCCGAGTAACTGGCTTTGTGCGTTTGCTGGACAACAACTGGGGCTATGACGAGAGCCTGTTGGACAACAAAGCCGGGCAAGACGATGCGCCACTGGCGATTCTAACCGAACCGCGAAGCCGCCAAGGTGGCCTATTCACACTGGAAGGGTTTAAGTTGCACCCAGAAGGCAAAGCATTGTTTGCATGGGTGAGCAACCTAAACGAGTTGGAGAATCTCCATTCTTTTTCCACCGAATACTGCTGTAAATCTGGACGTATGCCGGTATTGGCACTCACCGCCTCTGCGCATTTAACAGAGCAATATACTCGTCTAGAAGAAAACAACGAATTGCGCGATGCGATACTGCTGCACTACGTGAACCCAAGTGAGGCGGACCAGTTAGAGCGTATTGGTTTAAGTGTGCAGATCTGCCAACAACATGGCGTGTCTTTGAGTCCCGAGAGTTTCACGGCTAAATTTAAAAACAAGCTGCATGCTCTGAGTACTTTTGCCAACGAGGCAATCCATAAATGGCGCCAGCGTTTGCAAAAGCGCGGTTTAATTGCATGGCCACTAAAAGTGGACGGCAAGCTATCGCCAAATGATCGCGATTTGTTGTTCAAAGGTTGGTATCAGCTAGCTATCGCACACCCAGAACTTAACGGTGTGTTGGATTTGCAGCAGCAACATGGTGTGCCGGTGGATGAGCTCAGCGGTTTGCTGGATAAACTCAAAGTGCCAGGCAGTTATATGGCGAAGGGCTATACCGCTGATGAGCACGCTGGACTGTTTACAGAGCTAAATAATGTACAGCGCAGCCAAGCACAAATCCCGCTGTTTTTGGCGCGTATTGCTCACCCAAACAAACAGCATAAATGGCAGTTCGAACGATTTAAACAGCAGTTCTATTTTGCTTATGTTGCTGAAACCAATATTACCGCCAAAGGTGTATTCAACGACTGGATGTGGTGGTGTGGCGAGCTGAATTTACTCACTTTAACCAATCCAAACGAAAAACAAGCAACGTGGGAAAGCTACCCTCGTTCCCGTTTAGAGAATGCGATTACCGAGGCGCAAAACTGGTTCAGTGGTAACGACCAAGACAGTTACAAAGCCAACGTAGAAGTAATGAGCCGCGTGTATGGCTATGGCCGCATCAATGAAGTCTTTGCGCCGCTAGGTAAAAACCAACTGGGTTACGCCACGGTAGAAGCCAAAGAACAGCTGGAAAAAGCACAAGCACTCTTTAGTGCTCTTAAGCAACAAGAAGAACAGCTGGAAGAGCTTACCCAGGTGGGTGAGGCTCATATTTTAGCAGGGCTGGTTAATAAGCGCGCTGAAGTGTTGGACTTGGTAGCCAAAGTTAAGCCATTGAACAGTAGCAAACCTACGCTTAAAGATGCGCATATTCTGGATTTGGAAGACAAAGGCACCTCGCTTTACCAGCGAGTTGAACAGGCTTGTTTATTTGCTGAGTTTGTTGAGCGAAGCGCTGATCGCATCAGTAATCGGCTCACAGATCTAATCAATGATGTTGACGCAGATTGTGCAACACTCAGCCATTTCCCTAAACGTTTGTATACCAATACATTGCGCACCGTTGGTCATATTTTGGACGGTGCATTAAAAGACGATTCCAGCAGTGCAACGGGCCAAAAGGAACAGCAAGCGGGCAGCGATACCTTATTGCACTACCTGCGCAAACTGGATCTAGGTAAAGCGCAAGATAAGCTTTCTGCCCTTGCTACCGAAGTCGGTTTAAATCTGCACACGGAACAGCAGTTACCGATGGCTGAAATTCAAGGCCATATTTTATCCAGCTACCGAAATTGTAAAGAGCGCTTTGAGAAGCTGATCAATAACTTAGATGAGCAAAGCCAACGTGCTCAAAAACTACAGCAACTGCTCAGTAGTGCAACTGCTGCGTATGAATATGCTGATGATATTGCTGAACTTCCCAAACTGGTAATGAAGTTGCAATTGATTGAAGATGCAATTGCTGATTTACCGGTTGATGCGGAAAGTAAACGTCAAAGCATGCAAGCCAGTTTGCGCAATGGTCAGTTCGTGGGATTACGTGATTTGCCGGAAGAGCTGATGAAATCGGCACGTGGACAAATTGCGCCTATTCAAGGTCGACTGAACAATATTGAAAATAACCTTGCAGCTGTAAAACGCGATGCCATCGTTCAGGTAAATAGTTGGTTGCCTCTATTAAAACCACTACTGGTTTCGCAGCAACAACCACTACCTGCTGAGTTAACACTTGCTGATGTGGACAAGTTAGGAGTCAGTGAGCTTGTGATGGTGTGTGATAAAACCCTATCAGATTGGCAAAGCCAAGGTGAAGCGATTTTACAAGGCACTGGGTTAACACTGGCACAGTGGCAGCCGGTTTATGAAGCACTAAGCCAAAACCAAGAGCCGATGTTAACTCCTAAGCAGCAACAAGGTTTAGTCAATAACGGCATCGTTAAAATGCGCTTAACCTTTGCTTCAGTATTGTAGAGGTCATGCGATGAGTATTTATCTGTCGTCGTCATTGGCTAGCAATCGTAAAGGGCGCTTTTTACAAACAGTTGCGGGAGCAATACCACTTGAGACGGAGTGGCTTAGCTCGCCACCAGCCAGCGGTTTGTTGTTGGTTCAAGCTGAAGAGTTGAACGAGAAACAGACGCTAAATAGCTTGTTCCAATGGGCCATGCAAACGGGTTGTTCGGCTTTAGTTATTAACCCGCAGCCTGAACAGCATGTTGAGTTTGCCGAACTGCAACCAATGCTGGATTGGACATTTGCACCCGCTAGCCTGATCTCTGAAGACGCAGGATTGACGGCAGTGCTGGCAAGTGAAACCAACCAAGCTGTTGTTGGATTTGTTGGTAGTGCAGATCACAGGCAACATATGGCTGGCGATGTGGTACATACTCGTTATGTCCGAAAACACAGCAACAGCGGTTTGTTTGCAGTCACGACGTTGCCTTTGTGGTCGCTAAATCTGCTTGATAATGCAGAGGCTTTAGTCGCCTGGCTAATCTGGTTCGTTGATCATGCTGGCGTCGCAACACCTATTGTTGAGGAAAAAGCAGAATTGGCGGCGTATTTGCCCGACAAATACGATTTGGTTGTTCTGTTGTTGCTATACGCCGGACACGGTAAGAGCCTGGCGGCACTTGTTGCCAATGACACAGTTAAGTTGATGTTTGATGTAAATAGTCTTGATGCCATCAAGCGAAGCGAAACATTGCAGCGGTATGGTTTTATCAACGAAACAGGATTAACTGAATCGGGCAAAGCCAGCTTACAAGCCTCGCAATATTGGGCTTATGCACCGCTACTCAGCGAGCAGTTAGATACGGGAGCGCTATAAGTATGAATGAAAATAAGACAATGAATTTAGCGCAATCACTTGCCATAGACAGCCAGCTTCGCTTACCAGGCAGTGCGGGGCGTTTGCTCAAGCAAATTCGCGATATTGAGCAGGTAGCACCACTGTTTCGTGATGCTGGTCTAGTTAAGGCTGTGCCTAAGCCCACGGTAGTGAATTTAAGCGTGGCAGGTATAGCCACTAAATCGTGCCTAGATAAAGCTCTAGGGGGATTTATTTATGCCAGCGCAGCTGTACGAACAGATTTGTTGATAGAAGAAAACAAGGTCAGTACTTCTGGTAGTGATTCAGTATCTGAACTGGATGATATTGATTTCGAAGCGCAACGAAAGCGGCTTGACCTGATTGAAATTCGCCAAGCGTATCAGCTGGTTGAGAAACAACTGTTGAGCCAAGAGCGCTGTGATTTAATTTTACTTGATACTCCTTTGTTTTTAGCGCGCGATATGGCACCACTGGAGCGGAATGTTCGCCATAAACAGGAATATGACAAAACCAAGCGAGCAATAGAATCCTTTTGGCAAAACCACCGTGCAAAGCTGTTCCCATGGAATAAGACGGGGGCGGTGTTAGCAAGCATTTTGGCCGAGCGTTTTAGTGCCATTGTGAGTATTGCCAAACAAGATTTACGCACTGAGCAAAGGCGAAAGCAGATTTTAGATTCGGACGGTTTCTCTAGTGAGTTAATGCAAAATTTGGCTGGACTGGACGAAAGCTTAGTGGGTGTTGGGGACTTACGTTTTATTAATGGCATTTTAGGCAATTACTCGCGGACCATTGCGTTTCGTTTATCTGAACAAGAGAACCGCATCGAACCAATTGTCGAAGCGAAGCAAGGCCTAATTGGCTTCCATTTTCGCAGCGCGCGTGGTGGTCAAATTAAAATGGTGCAGCTAGCAGGTGATGAACCTGATTGGCAGAGCGCAGATCTTGATTTAGTGGCATCTCGATTGATGGTGCTTGATATGCAGAACAAAGGAAATGCCATGCCATTGCCGCAATTACTAGGCTATCAGCAGCTTGGCATTTTGCCGAAGTTTGCCAAGTTTTACCGTCAAGGTTTGCACGGTGCACTTAAGAATAATGATATTGAAGCAGGCTGGTTGGCTGGCTTGGATGAGGGATTGAACAATGGCTTATAAAGTTTTAGGTAAATTAGTTGGCAATACCGGCGATGCCAGCCAGTTAACTATGGTGGTGCAAGATTCGTTTTCAGTGCGTCGTGGTGAATTTGTGCGGATTATGCACCAAGAGCGTAAAGACGAGGGGCAAGTGGCCGTATTAGGTCGTGTGACGAAGATCAGCCGAACCAATATGCTGTACAATGCAGGCTTTGGTGATGGCGTGACTGAGCTGGAGCTCTTGCCAGGTGCGAATGTGACTGGTGAGAACATGTTTGCGCAGGTAGAGCTGGTAGGATACCGCGACCCTGTTTCTCGTCAGATCAAGATCCCGCGTCGCCCGCTTAATCCCGGGACTGCTGTTGAAACCGTCGATTTTCAGTTTTTGAGTGACTTTTACGAGTTCAATGAGCACTCCAGTTTGCACTTGGGTAATTTGGTTGGTTACGACAAAGGTGAAAATACGGTTCCGGTCTTTATTGATGTAAATAAGCTAGTGACTGAGCACATGGCTGTGCTAGCGATGACAGGCTCAGGTAAGTCTTACACAGTTGGCCGTATTATTGAGCGCTTGGTTGCCGTTAACAATGGTACTGTTGTAGTGTTCGACCCTCACGGTGAATACGGCAAAGCCCTGGCAGGTGGGAATCTGCAATTTTCTAGCCTTTTGGATGCATCAGACGATAAGCGCGATCAAGAAGCATTGCCTCTGATTAAACATACTTTTGAAAAGTTACAAGCTGCAGGTGCGGGCATTAAAGTTTTCTCGCCACAGCATGAATCTTTTAAACACAAATATGCCAGCAAAAACACATCACTGGCGCTTCAATTCGACCAATTTGAAATGGATGATATTGCTGAGATCTTACCTGGGCTAACCGAGCCGCAACAGCGTGTGTTGGATGTGGCTATTCGCTATTGGCGCTCGGTGGATAAAACCGAACCACGTGATATTAACCGCCTACGTTACTTTTTAGGTGATGGCATTGAAGAGCTAAAAGAGTGGGACGATCTCTCTGAAGCGGAAGCCAAAGCCTTGTCAGGTCGAAGTGCAGCTGTTGCTTCAATGAAGCTCTCCCGCGTGCTAAATGAAGCTCAAAGCTTTTACAGTGCAACGATGGCTGAACCAACTGATATTTATAAAATGGTCGGTCGTCCAAGTAATCAACAAGGCCGGTTGGTCGTTGTCGATTTACAAGGCTTGAGTGATACCGCGAAGCAAGTTGTTTGTGCTCTGCTCTCCAGTGAGATTCTAAAAGCGGCTTCAAGCAAAACAGACCCACTTCGCCCTTGCTTTATTGTGTACGAAGAAGGCCATAACTTTGCGCCAGCTGGTGGTAACGCAGTAAGTCATCGGGTCATTAAGAAAATTGCCGGTGAAGGTCGTAAGTTTGGTGTCGGTTTTGGCATTGTGAGTCAGCGCCCATCCAAATTGGACTCAGATGTTACCTCTCAGTGCAATACGTTGATTACCATGCGTTTGAAAAACCCAGACGATCAGCGTTTTATTGCCAAAGCTTCCGATATGGTCAGCAAGGCCGACCTGGATGAGTTACCGAGTTTATCAACCGGTGAAGCTTTAGTATGTGGTCGTTCTATTCCGGCCCCATTACTTGTTAAGGTCGGTAGCAAGGCACTTATTCATGGCGGTGAGTCTCCGGAAGTATTGCGAGTTTGGGGGGCATTTAATGGCTAATCTACCCATGCCAGCGCTTTCTTGGGTAGGTGAAGCGTTTCCTCTTATGACTAGCGGAGAGTTGTTGGACCAGGATGTTCTGGTCCATAGTTTGGGCTGCAGTGTTTGGAATACGTATGGTCATGAGCAATCTTATATGGCAGTAGTAGAGTGCCCAGCTCCGGGCACTTCCGGCGCTGATATCCGTTCAGATTCAGGCTGGTTTGATAAAAACGCATCAACACCATTGTGTTTAATTGAGTTTGAACGCTTTGATGGCACTTCCCGAGGCCAGCAAAAACTTGAAGAAAAATTGAAGAACTTAATGGAAGCAGCTCAACGTTGGGACCATTCACCGAAAAGTTTGGTGCTGAGTGCTTGGAGTCAGGGGCTTGTGAACGCCCCTGATACGCAAAAACTTAAAGAGATCTGCCGCTCAGGGTTTACTTCATCCGCGGGAACCCAAGTAAGGGCATCGAACGATGTTGAAGTCGTGTTTAGCCGTTTCCAGTTTGTTAAAAATCTAAACACTATCGCTTTGGATAGAATTCACTACGAGGTGTTGATATGAATGTAAAATCAGCACACTTTTTACCAGGTACAAACAAGCGATTAGGTGATAAATACCTATTGCTCGAATGTCTTGGTGATGGCAGTCATGGCTGGGTATGGCGTTCTGAGCGCTTAAATGATGGTCAGATTGTTGCTGTAAAAATACCTAAAGATATAACGAGGGAAGACCGTCAGCTTGCTGAAGGTAAAGAGTTATTGCAAGTCGAGCCTCACGATAACATTGTACAAATTTTTGATATGGGCCGAATCGATAACGAATGGTTCTATATTGAAATGGAGTATTTCCCTAGTCAGACTTTGGCACAAAAACTTGACGATAGACAGCGCAATTTTGGCCAAACCTATGAAAGGTTGTTCAGAATTTATCGACAAGTGCTTTGTGCTGTTCAGTATTTATCTGAATTGCCTGTCCCCATCTCACATGGAGACATAAAGCCGCATAACATCCTTGTTGGTGAACGTGATCTGGTTAAATTGACCGATTTTGGTAGTTCTGCGTTACCGGAAGAAATATACGTTCGTACTCGGGAAAACGGTGGAACAGTGTTGTATTCCGCACCTGAGTTTTCCAACGTGGATAGCCGTAAAGGGAGTTTAGAAGAGCTATTGCTCGGGGATGTTTATAGTTTAGGTGTTTTACTATATCAGCTGCTGACGGGTAAGTTGCCGCATGATACACCAGCCCAAGTCCAGCGTCATGCACCTTTCAAGCGCCCTACCGAGATTAATAGTTCTATCCATGCGGATTTGGAGCAAGTCGTACTCACGTGTATGCAAAAAAGGCCGGAGGAGCGCTTTTCAACTATCTCGGCTTTGATGTCTGCATTCGATGCAGCGACCCAGAAACAGTTGAAGATTGGAGCTACCGTTCCAGTTTTCCAGGCAAAACCAGATCAAGATTGGTCGAGTGCGGTTCTTGAGGCGATGGCTGAACAGTCATACAAGAAAGCGGCTCAGTTAGCGTCTCAAGAATACAGCCGCAGCAAGGATCTTCAAGCTCTCCACCAGCAGTTGATAGCGCTGTACCGGGACAATAGGTTCTTCGACTTTGAAAAAGTGGTCGAGAACAATAGGTCATGCTTACTTGAGGAAAAGCTTACTCAATCTGCTGAGTTGTATGAGCTGATTGTTAAGGCGAATCTGCAGTTAAGAAATATTAATCAAGCTCAATTTTGGTTGCTTCAGAGAAAGCAAGTCGGAGACGAAAACTCCGCGACCATGTATCTAGAGTCTTCCATTCTTGGTCTTGAAGCCAAGTATCCAGAAGCGAGAGCATTGTTAGAAAAGGTTAACCAAGCCACGCCAAGAAAGCTTCACGTGCTTACTCAATTGATTCAGGTTTGTGAGCAAATGCGCGATTACTCTGGAGCGGTCGGTTATCTCAAAGCTACGCTGCGAATGTTCCCCGATTGTGCGCAACTGGCTGATAAGAAAAAACTGTATTCGAACCTAGGTTTACTCTAATGCGTTTTTAACTCACGTTGAGCATTGAAACATACCGAGGAGGAGGCTTGACCCCTCTTCGGTGTACTTAGGCTGACTTCTCATACTCAATACCTCTTCAAAGGAAATTGCCTTGTTAAATCCCACTGATGTTCAGCGAGCTATAAATCAAAAATCACTTGATGAAATTGAGGCTTACTTATCAACGCGTGGTAAATCTCGCGTTTATGAAGGTGCTAGAAACCTGTCTCTCAATGTATCAGACGATTACGGTGAGCGCTTCTTAGTTGAGCTCATTCAGAATGCTCATGATGCACATGGTAAATCAGACAAATTAGGAGAGATAGCGGTTGTTTTTGACCCAGAAGAGTCAGACTTTGGTTGTTTATATGTCGCCAATAGGGGGGATGGATTTGCCAGCAAAAACTTTGAAGCGATAACTAATATTGCATTGAGTAGCAAGTCAGTTAATGAAGATATAGGGAACAAAGGACTGGGCTTTAGGAGCGTTTTACAGATATGTGAATCTCCAGAAATTTATTCTTCACAGCATAGTGGATATAGCTTTGATGGATATTGTTTTCGCTTTGCAAACGAGGAAGATGTTCTTTTTCTTCTAGCTGACGAATACAAACATTTAGCAAATGAAATTATCGAAAACATGCCTTGCCTGTTTCTTCCTATCTTTCAAGAAGCTCGTCCTGGTCTTATTCCTTATTTTTCCGACTTGGGGTTTGCTAGCGTTGTTCGGTTGCCCCTTTCTTCAAGAAAATCTCAAGAGTCAGTTGTACAGCAGATGCAGGAAGTACTCGATAGAGAGGAGCCCCTAAATTTATTTTTTGAGCGCATCGAGAAATTTAGCCTAGAGTATAAAGGCCGATATAACAGGATTCTTGATCATAAAGTGCTCGACTTTTGGGGCGTCAGTGAGCAGGTTAGTATCAGTAGGGTTGAAGTCGCTGGTGATATCTATTTGCATGCTAAAAGGGTTTTCACTAAAGAAGAGTTTGAGCCCGAACTTAACGCGAGTATAGAGCTAGGTGAGCTCCCAAGTAGTTGGAGCAACTGGAAAGGACAAGCATCTATTGATGTTGCGGTGAAGCTGGACGACACGAATGTCGATAACGGATTGCTATACTGTTTCTTACCACTTGGCTCAGATGGCGTTTCCCCATTCTCTGGCTATATTAATGCAAACTTCTATACATCCATGGATCGTCGGACACTTAATTCTGATGTAGGACTAAACGAATTCTTTATTAAAACGGCAGCTGATTTATGCGGAACGATGATTGAGTTTCTAGTGAATCAGAACTGGAGTGAATCTAAACACGCTGTTGTAAAGCTATTGTGTTGGAAATATCCCTACAGAGAAGCAATGCTTGATGCTTTAACGAAGGGCGATTCACCTTTGATTTCCGGTAAGTTGTTACCCATCTCGTGTAATAGTGATGATCAGGAATGGTGTTCAATAGACTCAATACGGATATTCGGTAAAGACAATTCTTGTTTAACACCAGCTTTTTTGTCGTTCTCGGCTTCAGCATCAATCCTTGATGAGGCTTTTAGTGAAGAGCAAGTTAACGTAATTCGTAATTTTTTTATAGGAAAACACGATTTTAAACCTACATCTGTAGAACTGGCCGAGTGGATTGAGGCTGTGGCTAAGAATCTTTTGCAGTCTCATGCCTCTCCTACAGAGTGGGCTCATTTTTATAACGAGGTCGCTGCAGCTTTTGATAGCTCTCCCGAGGGGTTATGTGGCTGTCGTTTCTTAGTTAACTCAAAAGACCAGTTAGTTTATGCCTCACATCAGAACGAGAAGAACAGTAAAAAGCAAACTAAAGATGTTTATTTCCCACCAGTCAGAGTAAATACCAATGAAGATGATGCAGAGTTAGACCTGACAGAGTTCCCGGTTGAACTTCAAACTAGCTTTACCTTGTTAAGTAAAACAGTCCCATGGACATTGAAAGATGGTGGTTGCAGAAATGCTAGATCTTTTTTGATAGATGCTGGTTTAGTAAAAGAATATGACAAGCGAGAGCTTTTGCGAACTTTAGCGAAAGTTACAAGAGAGCAGAAAGATGAGTTGGTACGTTATAAGGCGTTGGTTTGGGCTTTTAAGCTTTGGGGGGCTGGACGCGCGTTAGCATCCAAAGATACAAGGTCTGCTGGATTCAATGTTCCGACTCAATCAGGATGGATAGATGCGGATCAGGCGATGTTTGGCCTAGGGTGGTCCGATGCAATCAATGGAGTTAAGTTAGACCAATTTTTTAAGCGAGCTAAAGGGCAGTCAACGGAAATCATGGATCGCTTCGGTAATTTTCTCTTGCCGTATGAGCAATTGAATTTGGAGACGGGAACTGAGAGGGATTGGTTTCGCTTTCTAGAAGACGTAGGGGTTCGGGATCACTTAAGGCTCTTTTTCTCCGAACGATTGTCAGAAAATGCTACCGTGGCTTGGCTACCTGCTGCGCTAGCAAACAAGCTAAAACAATCAGACTTAGCCAAAAACATGTGGAAAAGTGAATTAGAGGAGCTTTCAGAAAAGGCCTGGTATAACTCTGTTCCTTATAGTGCTAGATGTGATGTTTGGCTCATTCCCGGTTTAATGGAGAACTCTCAACTAAGTGAAGAAGTTAGAAAGCTATATTCATATCAATTAGTTAAAGCAATTAATGACATACCTTCGAACCGACTACGTTTTAGAGTTTCTAGGAAAGGAACAAATATTATCGAGTTGTCGTCACCTCTGTCTACTTTCTTGAAGTTAATGCCTTGGATGCCAGTTGCCAGAAGAGGGGCTAAACCATCGTTTGTTTCTCCCCAAGAAGCTTGGTTTTTTAACGTAGATGATGAAGCCAGCCCAAGATTTTTAACTCTCATTATTCCCGCAATTTCTAGATTTTTAGAAGTGGGGAACATATCTGAATTCCAAAGGCTATTGAGATTTAGAGGATTAGCAGATAAGCAGTACGTGCAGGATTCGGTAGAGTACTTGTTAGATACCGTCGAAAATGGCTTGGTTGGTGAATCAGATACGAAACGATTTAAATCACTTTTCAGTATCTTATGGCAAAAATTGGTAGCTTCTGGTGTTGAAGAAAAAGGTATATCTCGCTTGGTTGCCAATGTAGGAGAGCGAATTGAAATTGTGGATTTCACTTTGTTCGCAGATGATCAAAAGTGTTTTTATGTTGATGAAGATGATCCATCTAAAGTTTCTCTACTAGGAAACCTAGAAATACCTTATTTCGACTTTGACCGACGTTTTACCGATAACTCATGGTCCTTAATTAGAACTGTCTCTCCTTCAATTAAGAAGTTGTCATGTGAAGACCTATATGTGATTGTCGATGGCGAAAAGATAGATACTGAAACAGAAATGTTTTCATTAGAAGAATGCTTTGGGAGCGAGTTTTTAGATCTTTTAGTTTTAATCGCCGCTCACAAAGGTCAGCATTTCTTTTCAGCAACAAAGAGTCCTCTTGTTAATTTACGTGCTCAAGCAAGAAAACTCAGAATTGTAATCTCAAGCCAGGTTGAAGTTTCAATTGCGGGCAAAGTCTCAAGCTTACCATCGTCATCAAATGGTGCTGTGGTGACGAGTATGGGTGAGGCTAAGGTTTTGGTTATTCAGACGGGTGAACCAAATGTGTCTATAAGTATACTCACGGCGGTATCTGAGCAATTTGCTCACGCTCTGAACTACGCGTCGCTGTCCAATGCTTTTGAGGCTACTTTTTTGAGGTTATGCCAAGAATCATGGCAGTTGGAATCTGGGGATAAACTATCTGATCTATTTGAAAAGTTGATTGGTGTACCGTCAGATGGATTAAACAATACTCTAAAAGAGGTTAGAGGTAGTCTAGAGCTCTCATTAAGATTGGCGGCAGTTTTAGCAGGGGTGCACAACAATAATCAGTTAGTCGACGAGTTGAATCAAATAGTAAGTGATGCTGAAGAGGTTAGTGATGACGAAGTTATCGATATACTACAGCCCTTAGCGAATCAACTTGAAATAACATCTAGACAGTTACTGGATAAACTAGCAGACACGTTTGACTTGCGCAGTCTTCAGGAGATGTTTGATATTTCTTTATTAAAACTAAATACTGCGGTCAAGTATTGTGATGGTTTTGTCAAAGAGTCCAATGAAAAAAGGCATCGGCAGCAGTTTTCCTCTTTTCTCTCGGAAAACAAGGGAGAAATCGTAGATCGATTGAGGAAGTTATATCTCAACGATTTTGATTCACTATGTGCTTTGGATGACTACTCTGCTTTAAAGCAGGAGATAGGTGAAATCGAGCCTAGTTCCAACTGGTTTGATGTATACGATGACTTATCAGAAGAGGTTATGGAAAGTTACTTATGGAACTGGTTGGACGAAAGGACTTCGGAACTTGCCGTTGCCGATGAAGAATTGCTACCTATGGATGAGCTTCGAGAAGTTAACAATAAGATCTTACGTGAGTTCTGGAAAGATATCGGGCCAGTAGTTTCAACTTGGGTTCATAATACTGATGAACCAGTGAGCGAAGAAATTGCGGGAGTTTGGTCTGATCCTGTTGGTAGCTTAAGCCAATCGATAATTAATGTGGGTAAAGAAGGCTGGTTAGATTTTAGGAAACTATCTTTTGAAAAAATTGCGATGTGGTTGTCTCTGTATGGTTATTGGCCAGCAGGCAAAGAACCTGTTTCTGACCTGTCAGCATGGGGCATTAACGAACATGAAATAGCTCGCAAAAAAGAGTTATTGCGCCTTGAGAAGGAACAGCTCAGAAAGCAGAGAACAGTGGTTATGATAAATAGCACTGAACACTCTGCAGAAGAAGAGGGATATTTAGACCTCTATGACACTATCAAGTCAACATTTTCGGAGACTACAGCTTTTGAAAATGCAGGCAAGCGAGAAGCCAAACTCGAAGAGTTTGATAGACATGTGAATACAAAGTCAGGGGGGAGGGGAACTTTTGCCTCTTCAAACTCAGCAACAAAAATGTCTAATGAGCAAAAGGCAGCGATAGGTTTAGCCGGAGAAGCTTTTGCTTTTGAGTGGATCAAAAGACATCATGACAAAATGAAGATCAACAATGAATGTTGGGTATCTGGCTATAGGAATCATATATTTGCAGATGACAACGGAGATGATTCCTTAGGGTATGACTTTATAGTAAAGCTCAAAACAGTAACTTACTATTACGAAGTGAAAGCGACTCAAGGCCAGAATGAAGCATTTGAGATGGGGCCTACAGAAGTAGCTGCAGCTCAGAAGTTTGCTTCTGACAGGCATAATAAGTATCGCATACTGTTTGTTTCAAATGTCATTGAACCAAAGTATGCTCAAATTAGTTTGTTGCCTAACCCTTTTTCTGCTGATGGATCCAAAGTCATGAGGTTAGTTGGGAGTGGTAGTATGAAGTTTTCATTTCATAAAACAGCCCCCAACATATAAGCAGCAGTTCTTTTTGGAAAGCTCGGCCTTAGTGAAAATAAATGTGACATGGTTACCATTTTTAACATGTATGACAGAGTGTATACTCGTGAAAATCGACTTGCTATAAGTTATTAAATTTCAAATATATAGGATTGTAATTCGACTCCCTCCCTCACCGCCACATTCGAAAAGGTCTGATTTATCAGGCCTTTTTTCGTTTCTGCTCCAAAAACTTCAAATCTACCCTTCCTAAAAACACAACCTCCCAACAAATTTAAATTCATACAGGCACTTCAATCCGTTTTTGCGGAAAGAGAAAGTGTAACAACTCGTTGTTTTGCCGAGATTTAGCTGGTACCGTTTTGGAAACAGATAAGACAAGGAACAGTCGTGTTGTCAGGAAAAATTAAGTTCGCTTTAGCTCAAATAACCCCTGCTAAAGGTAACATTGCTGAAAATTTGAAAATCCACCAGCGATATAGTGAAGAAGCAGCAAACGCAGGTGCTGATATCATCGTATTTCCGGAGCTTTCTCTAACTGGTTATGAGCCTTCGTTACTTGCGGAGTTAGCACAAGAACCGTCCTCAGCCATTTTCCAGGAAATATCCAAGATAGCGGTTAATAACAATTTAACTGTAATTGTTGGTTGTCCGTTACAGAGTGAAGGGTCAAAACCTTACATTGGTGCTGTAATAGGCCATCCGTCAGGTGATATTGAATTCTATAACAAGCAATATCTTCACTCCGGGGAAAGCGCCTATTGCAGCGCAGGAAGTGAGAACTACTCCTTCACGATGAAACAAACCAAAATAGCTCTAGCTGTGTGCGCAGACTTCACTGAACGCCAGCATCAGAAGGATGCTTTAGCCGAAAGCGTTGATGTTTATCTAGTGAGTGCTTTGATTTCTATAGGTGGTTTTGCTGCGGATGAGAAGCTCCTATCCGACATAGCTAATCAGCTAAACACACCGGTACTACTTTCGAATTTCATTGGTGAAACTGGCGGCTGGGAAACGGCTGGTAAATCAGGAGTGTGGGACAAAAGCGGTGATACGGTTTTTCAGGGAAGCGATAAATCACCAGGGATAACATATTGCACTATCTGCAATGGCAAGGTGAAAGAAACTTACTTTTCCATCGTCGAAGACAATAACTAAAGGCGTGTGGTTAAACAGTTTTGGACTTACATATGAAAATCCACGAATGTGTTTCCTTCATTATCATCGAAGAAAACAACATATTGCTTGAGAGAAGGGCAAAAGATAAAGAAACCGATCCGGGTATCGTCAATATACCCGGTGGTCATATTGAAAATGGAGAGAGCCAGTTAGGAGCACTATTTAGGGAATGCAAAGAAGAGCTGAATGTCACTCCCCTCTCCTACTACTTTCTATGCTCTTTGTATCACCCGACCAGCGAGATGCAGCTAATTCATTATTATGTTGTAAATGACTGGGATGGGAAAATGACACCACTAGAAGCCGAAGAAATACTATGGTCTCCAATACAAAAAGCCAACGTAAGCATTGACGCTGATAAGCTGGCTTTATCTGAAGTATCTAGATTGCGGGCTTTTCTATAGCTCTCCCATTCGTATACGCTCTGAACGAGCTCTCAAATACTCTAGGGTTAAAAGAAGCAACATAGACACGACAACCAGCAGCGTCGCTACAGCCAATATTGTTGGGCTAATTTCTTCTCGTAAGCCTGAGAACATTTGACGCGGAATCGTTCTTTGCTCTGGCCCAGCCAGGAATAAAACGACAACGACTTCATCAAATGAGGTTACGAAGGCAAACAACGCACCCGAAATAACGCCCGGACGAATTAGCGGCATTATCACCTTGAAGAAAGTGTATGTCGGCTTAGCCCCCATTCCTAGAGAAGCATTTACCAGAGAATAGTCAAACCCAGCTAATGCAGCATTTACCGTAATAATAACAAAAGGCGTACCTAGGGCGGCATGAGCGATGATAACACCCAAATAGCTACCAGCAAGATTCAGCTGAGTATAAAAGAAGAACATACCCGCCGCCGTGATGATCAAAGGAACAATCATCGGTGAAAGCAGCATCGCCATAATGGCGCGCTGGAATGGCATATCCGAGTTGCTCATACCGATCGCTGCCAGAGTACCTAATACGGTGGCAATCGCAGTAGCACAAATACCAATAAAGAAACTGTTTTTGATGGCAAGCATCCACTTGTCGTCAGAAAATATCTGCTGATACCACTTCATTGAGTAGGCGTCAGGATCAAGCGACAGCATCCCTTCGGTAAAAGTAAAGAAAGGCTCAGCATTAAAAGAGAGCGGAATGATAACCAGTATTGGCAACATCAAAAACGCCAAAACCAAATAAGCACTAGCAGATAAGCTCACTGAGCCTAGCTTTTGTAATGGCGAATAATAACGAGGAAATCGAGACATAGCTTAACCCTAACTTAATGTTGTTTACGCCAACGATGCGGTCGTAAATCCAGTACAGCAGTACGATAAGAATCAGCAGCAGGCTACCCAGAGCAGCAGCTAGTTCCCAGTTGTTAGAAGATTGCATATGGAAAGCAATAATATTACTGATCATCTGACCGTCGGTACCTCCCACTAACGCGGGCGTAATGTAGTATCCAATGGAGATGATAAACACCAGTAGTGCGCCCGCACTTAACCCTGGCAGCGTCATTGGAAAGTAGATCTTAAAGAATGCAGGCATCGGCTTGGAACCCAAAGACAACGCTGCACGAAAGTAACTGGGATCGATATTCTTCATCACGCTGTATAACGGCAGCACCATGAAAGGCAGAAGAATATGGGTCATCGCAATAACGGTTGCAAATTCGGTATAGAGCATTTCTATGGGCTCTTTAATTATCCCTATGCTTTGCAATGTACCGTTTACTACACCATTTGTTTGCAGTAGTGCTATCCATGAAGTGGTACGCACCAACAAAGATGTCCAGAAAGGAAGCAGTACAAAGACCATAAGTGTATTTGCCTTCTTACTGCTGGTGTTTGCCAAATAATAAGAAAGTGGAAAAGCAAGCAGAGCGGTAAGCAGCGTAATGGTTAGAGCGATGCGTAAGCTTCGCCAGTAGAGTTTCAGGTAGATTTGAGTATCCCTAGCCTCTATCTCACCAGCCTGATTGCGTTTGAGGTCCAACGCCGTTAAGTAGTATCGCTCTGTCCAGACACTACCCATGCTTTTCATTGCCGCCCATAACTTGGGGTTTTCCCATTTTTTATGGGTTGCAAGCAACTGTTTACCTTCGCCAGTAAGTAGCTCTTCAACTTCCATACGTTTAAGTTTTCGAGAACTTGACTTAATCAGGCTCGAAGTGCCTGGTACCGCTCGGTTTAACTCTTCTGCGAGCTTACCCGAGCGACGTTCATTAGCGAGAGTACGTAACTCCACGCTGAATGTTTCCAGTACCTTCGCAGGTGGAACGGCATTAATGGAGTCATCCCATTGCTGCATTTCAGCAAGTGTCTGAGGAATCAGTTGCGAAACGGTAGGGTGATAAACACTTCGGTAAAGCATCGTTGCAATGGGTGCAAGAAATGCCAGCGTCACAAAGCACAAAAGTGGTAGCGTAAACGCCAGTAACCGGATTTTCTTACGCCTAAGCTGTTTCTGGCTCTGGGCTATCTCTTCAATACTTAGATGTGCTGACATTGCCGTCTCCTAGATTAGTTTAGTAACCACTCGTTAAATTTCTCGCCTAGTGATTCACCATAGTCGGCCCAGAACACACTAGAAGCTTTTAAACCTTCATCCAGGTGAGAAGATGGCAGCATTGGAATCACACTTTTCTCAACATACTTATATGAAGATTGACGAGTTGGTCCGTAAGCAATATCCGGCATTCCAGCAAGAGGCTTTGAACCTGTTGCAAAGCGAATAAACTCTTCTGCTGCTTTTTTATTCTTGGTACCTTTTACAACCGCCCACACATCCAGATCGTACAAGTGGCCATCCCATACCATTTCAAATGGTTTGCTTTCCGCTTTAATCGCGTTAAAGATACGCCCATTCGCCGCCTGAACCATGACTGCACCGCCATCGTTTAGCAGTTGAGGCGCCTGAGACCAGGAGTCGAACCAAACAATGTCATCTTTGATCGTTGCCAGTTTATCTAGCGCACGTTTCTGACCTTCATCGGTTTCAAGTAGCTCATACACTTCTGACTTCGGCACACCATCCGCAAGAAGCGCCCACTCCATGTTTACCTGAGGACGTTTACGCAGCGCCCTTTTACCAGGGAACTTTTTGGTATCGAAAAGATCCGCTACAGTCATAGGCTGGCCGCCTTTGATAGTGTCATTGTTGTAAGCAAATAAGACAGTCCAAACGATAGTACCTACACCACATTCATTAGCTAACGCTTCACCAGCGAAGTCTTTCTCTGCTGGTGTACCGTCATCACCTGCTGGTAGAGTGTCCATTGGGAAAGGTTCAAGTAGCCCTTCAGAACACGCGCGCTCCAGGTCGATTACTTCCATATCGATAACATCCCAAAGCACGTTACCACTTTCGACCTGAGCCTTTAGCTCTGCAACACCACCGGAGTAGTTTTCGAATAAGATTTTTTGCCCGGTTTCAGCCATAAATGGATCGAGCATATATTTTTGTTGGGTTTCTCCATACGAGCCACCAAAAGAAACAGCGGTAAACTGTTCGGCAGCAGAAACTGCTGTACTTAAAGCACCTGCGAGAAGCAGGGCCACGATCTTTTTACTCATCATATTGATTCCTTTCAAGTTGATAGATAGGGTTAACTCTGATTTACATTTTCTGCAGCGCCATGCCAGCAGTTGCAGACCAGGTTAGGTTTGTAACATCACCCGGCTTGAAGCTAGGTGCTTGCTGGTCATTTAACACCTTGACCATAACTTCTGTTTTATCACCCAGCTGAAACAAATAGCGTATAAAGTCGCCTACATAGAGATGGGTAATGAATTTCGCTTTGATACTGTTGTCGTTATCTGAGGTTGGCGCACCGATGAACAGATTTTCCGGACGAACGGTTAATATACAATCTTGTCCAGGTTCAAGCTGATTGGTTGAAATTGCTCTGACTCTGGATTCGTCCCCTAAAATGAGCTCGTAGTAATCCCCATTGAGCTCAACGACCTGTGCCTGTATATCATTGTTTTCTCCAATAAAGTCAGCCACAAATGCGTTCGCGGGTTCTTCGTAAAGAGTATCTGGGCTAGCACATTGCTGAACGATACCATTGTTAAAAACGGCGATACGATCAGACATTGTCAGAGCTTCTGTCTGGTCATGTGTCACATAGATCGCGGTGAAGCCAATTTTTTCGTGAAGTCTTTTAATCTCGAACTGCATTTGCTCACGCAGGTTTTTATCCAGTGCGCCTAAAGGTTCATCCATCAATACGATAGATGGTTCGAAGATGAGAGAACGAGCTAATGCGACGCGTTGTTTTTGCCCACCGGAAAGTTGCCCCGGATATCGCTTACCAAAGTCTTCAAGTTCTACCAAAGCTAATGAGTCTGCAACTCGACGCTCAACTTCCTTGTCTGGTAGCTTTCTAACACGAAGTGGATAGGCAAGGTTCTCTGCCACTGTCATATGAGGGAAAAGCGCATAATGCTGGAACACCATACCAATATTACGATCATAAGGTGCGACGTCGGTGATTGGTTTTCCATCGACAAGAATCTCACCACTTGTCACATCTTCAAACCCCGCCAACATCATCAGACAGGTAGTTTTCCCTGATCCTGAAGGGCCGAGTAGCGTAACAAACTCGCCTTTTCGGATATCCAGGTTGAATTCTTTAACGACCAGGGTGCTTTGATCGTAGCTTTTTTTAACTTTCTTAAACTGTACGTATCTATCCTTAGACGTATCGCTCATCTATTCCTCACTAGCTTTTTGTGGTGCTCTCTTCCAAGTTGAGAGCAAGTGTCTATGTTAAAGTCCAAGCTGTTGATAAATAGCACCAAATGTAGTCATCTTTGTCCCTATTTGGTGCAAACTAGCTTGAAATAGCGTCGATTTACGCCCACAAACATAAGTTTTGCAAGTTGCATACCAATCAGTGTTTAATCGAGCTAAATACTCAGATAACTAGATGCATTTATCAATACAGAGATTGCTGATAACATATTTCACCATTTGTTAACATGTGATACTCATTGAGTTAAAACAGAGACCACAACAAAACTTATGTTGTATTTATCCGCACTAATGCACGGTATTACCCAGTTCAAGCAACATCGCATTCCCGCCTATGGCTGTGATATTGATTGATTTGACCTTTTCGGTAATAAAACGCAAAACCAATTTGGGGTCTTTAGAGTGTGGCAATGACTCCAGATCGGTCTCTGCAACCATTGAGGTAATGGCATTTGGGCGCATAGCCAACGCCTCGCTTAGCGAGACTGAACTGTTCGCGCTACCGATAAGCACAAAATTTCGGATATCAAGATTCAACAACTCTGTGTATTTATCCCGCTCGACTATCTGAATCAGGTTCTCAGGTAGTGTGCACCGAATATTACTCGCTTCAATTAAGGTTTTAACCCGAGAGTTGTCGCTGCACACGATGACACTATTCCCGGCGGTTAATAATGCGGTGACCATTGCGACCAACGCTTTGTCAGCATATTGTGCATCCGAGTCAAACAACAAAACAGCAACACCTCGTCCTTGTGTATAGAGTTCATTTGTTTCTCCTGTAGGGCTGACAAGTGAGTGCGTAGTCGACACAACGGATTCAGCATGGGCAAACTGATACTGCGCCACCTTGCTCAACCCTTCGGGCCATAGGTTTTCAACTGCGGCTAGTGCCTGCTTTTTGTTAGAAAAATCCGTAAGATTCCACAACTCAAACGCAGAAAATGCAGCGTTGTAACACTCTTGAATTGGTTTCATTTTTTACTTCCTTGTATATGCTATGCGGTTGGTGCTTCGTGGTACTTTATCTCTGTAAATCGATAGAGATAATGAGGGCCGCCAGCTTTAGGGCCAGTTCCAGATAACCCCTGACCTCCAAATGGCTGAACACCGACGACAGCACCAACCTGATCGCGATTAATGTACGTATTGCCTACCCTGGCGTGCTTTTCAATCCACTGATATGTGGTTTCATTGCGGCTGTGGATTCCCAAAGTCAATCCATAGCCAGTAGCATTAATCTCATCGATCAGGGCTCCCAACTCATTTGCTTTAAAGCGAATGATATGCAGGATGGGACCAAATTTTTCTTCTTTCAGAATGGATAGATCTGATATCTCAAACGCGGTAGGAGCGATAAAGTCACCTTTTGCGCACACATCATCTAAGTGAAGCTGCTGAACCAGACGCTGAGTCTTGGTCATATACTCTATGTGTTGAGTGAGTTTCTCCTTCGCGTTGGTATCAATAACGGGGCCTACATCGGTTTTATGCAAATAAGGTAAACCCACCGTAAGTTGTTCCATTGCCCCGGAAATCGCTTCAATGATTTGATCGGCAATCTCCTCCTGAACACACAAAATTCTTAGTGCAGAACAGCGCTGTCCAGCAGAAGCAAATGCAGAGCGAAGGACATCTCTCACCACTTGCTCTGGCAGAGCGGTGCTGTCAACTATCATGGCATTCTGACCACCCGTTTCTGCAATGAACGGAAGAACTTCACCTTGATCACGAACCAGTGACTGATTAATTTTCATCGCGGTCTGAGTTGAACCGGTAAAAGCCACGCCAGATACAAGAGGGTGAGAAGTCAGTGCAGATCAATCTCTGAACCTCCGCCAGGAAGCAGGTTAAACACGCCTTCAGGAAAACCGGCTTCATCTATTAACTTAGCGGCTTTTGCAGCTATCAGTGACGTCTGTTCCGCAGGTTTAGCAACCACTGTGTTACCCGCCATCAGTGCAGCTGTTATTTGTCCCAGGAAAATAGCCAGTGGGAAATTCCATGGGCTAATGCAGACAAAGACACCTCGTCCTTGTCGGCTAATAGCCATTTTCTTACCGTCAAAACAGCTTATCTGCTCAACACTAAATACTTCTTTTTGTCTGGCATAGTAGCGACAGAAATCGACCGCTTCGCGCACTTCGTCTATCGCGTCGTGGATGGTTTTTCCTGCTTCCTTATGACAAATAGCCACCAGTTCTTCCAGGTTTAACTCCAACAAATCAGCCAAGTTGTTTAGACATAGAGCTCGCTCTTCTTCTTCCTTGTCACGCCAGAGTTTAGAAGCCTGACTTGCAGACTGCATCGCCAGTTCGACATGCTCTTTCTGAGCGTGTACTACTTTTCCGACCTCAATACTTCTGTCGTATGGAGCGGTGACTGTTTGCGGGTTGCACCCGGAATCAATAAGCGAGTCATATAAGTGCTTTCCACCGATTATCGGGCCAGCTGTCCAACTCTCCGCCATGTAAACCGCGATGTCTGCCTCAAAGGGCTCTCTTTCACTATCTATATCTACGTTAATTCCAACCGCATTTTTGCGCTCCTGGAAAATAGCCGGTGGTAGTGGTATCGATTTGTTATCAAACGTCGGTACATTAAGTAGTTGATCAACGGGGTGTTTTGTCAGCAGTTCCGGAGGAAATGCACATCCACTAATCTATGTACAAAAGAACTGTTTGCACCATTTTCCAACAGCCTGCGAACCAGGTATGGCAGTAAATCTTTGTGGCTTCCAACCGGCGCATAGATACGTACGTTAGAACCATATTTTTCCATTACATGATTGTAGAGTGCTTCACCCATACCATGTAAACGCTGGAACTCATATTGGCTTTTTTACCCATTACAGCGATAGCAGTAACGGTGTGGGCATTGTGGCTGGCAAACTGAGGATAAAGATTACGGTTTACCTCGGCGCTCAACACATACCTTGCACAGGCCAGGTAAGAAACATCCGTCCCCTCCTTGCGGGTGAACACAGAATAGTTATCGTAGCCCTTTTGCTGAGCCAGCTTGATTTCAGTATCCCAATACGCCCCCTTCACCAGACGTACAGGGATCATATCTCCTTGTTCTTCTGCCAATTGATTCAACCAGGCTAAAACTGGCAGTGCTCGTTTCGCATACGTCTGAACCACAATTCCGAACTGACCCCAGCCTTTAATTTCTGGTTGGCGATACAGCTTTTCAAACAGACGCAATGACAATTCCAGACGATCCATTTCCTCGGCATCAATAGTAAGTGGCACATTGAGCTCTCTAGCACGTTTAGCCAAAATCATTAACGTACTAAATAGCTCCTCCATCACCCTCTCTTCATTCGCCACTTCATAGCGCGGATGTAGAGCTGAGAGCTTCATGGAGATGGAAGGAAGATTTTCTGCACTTCCTGTTCCCTGAGAACCTATATTCTCAATCGCCGATATATAATCGTTGAAATATTTCTTAGCATCCTGTGCTGTAAGCGCGGCCTCCCCTAGCATGTCAAAAGAGAAATCAAACCCTTTTTCCTTCTGATAACGTCCATTTTTTTGCGCTTCACGGATGCTACGCCCTAGCACAAACTGACGTCCTAGTATCGCCATTGCCTGATTCATTGCCTGACGTATAATAGGTTCAGAGAGTTTGTTAACCAGCTTTGATAACGCCTTACCTGGGGAGGATCCTTGTTCACCTTCCAACGCACAGACCTTGCCAGTTAATATCAACCCCCACGTCGATGCGTTTACAAATACAGAGTTTTTACCCTTTAGATGAGATTTCCAATCGGCGACGGTTAACTTATCCCGGATCAGTGCATCAGCAGTTGCCTTATCTGGAATGCGCATTAGCGCTTCAGCAAGACACATTAGTTGAATGCCTTCCTGCGTATCTAGACTGTATTCCAGTAACAGTGCATCAATCATCTGAATCGATTTTTTGTCTGATCTTATTGCGAGAATGAGCTCGTTGGCCTGATTTTCAATTTCAGATTTTTCTGCCTCTGACGGTGTGGCTAGTGGCAGCAGTGATTTCAATACTTTTGTTTCATCAACCATATAGAGAGACGAAATCAATGCTTCAAGTTCTTTTAGGGGCATAGCCGAAAGATTCGAGCCCAACGGTTCCATTGTTTTTAGCATAAGGTTACTTCATCCTTGATCATAGGTGCTCTGCATGCGCGAACATCTTGTCAGCCCTTATTCCATAAGGGTATCTGTAGTAACCAGTGTATTTACAAATAAGATAAAAACTTGCCAAAAACTCTTGAGTACTTGCCAAATTCTGGGGAAATGACAGGGAGAGTGAAGGGGGGATCCTCAGTTATGAGAAATAATTTTTTCGGTACTTAGAAGGAGAAATGCCAACTAACTTACTAAAAGCATGAGTAAAGGTACTGTGCCCTGCAAAACCCGACATATGTGCAACATGGCTAAGCGAGTAGCCCCCATGCTCCATTAATTTTTTTGCGTATTCGACCCGCTTAGACAAAACATACTGGTGAGGGGTCACCCCCACACTCTCTTTGAATAAATGATGGAACTGACTTTCGCTCAAAAATACGCACCCGGCTAACTGAGCTACGCTAATTTTTCTGTCTATATGCTTTTCTATATAACGGTTAATCGCTTCCATATCCAGACGATACGAACGACTGTCTGACTGAAATATTCTTATATGCTGATTTAACAGCGCAATGATGGTGTGATTACAACTCTGGCTGAGTAGCAGATTATCTGGATTTGACTCTATCTCCACTGCCAGTAAGTTAATTAACTGCCTTAGCTGGTCGTCCAGTTGAAAGTAGTAGTCCTTCTGAGCCATTTCGTTCAATCGAGATAGGTTCAGCTGATTAATTTCAGTATCGGCATAAAAATTGAGAACAAAAATGTCGGAGGGAGAATTCACTCCACCAAAGGCATGCTCTGCTGACTCTGTGATAATACACCCTTGCCCCGGAGCCATGTAGTTTCCTTTACCATTGATATCAAATTCAACAGTACCCTGAAGACCGATAACTACCTGTAGATAATCGTGTGCATGGTCATCAATGTTAGTCGACAATGTAACCAGTTCCGTAGGTTTTGGCTGCATTGTAGAGAAGTTAGCATGTGAATTTTGATAAGCCATCTCAGCACACCTATATCGTTTATTTATCAATCTCTCAGCAATGCCAAAAACGTGCCGGATTATGCTCTGTTATAATCAAACTAATAATCAATAGGTTACAACCCAACACCTCCTTAATTCCTGCCAAGTGGATGTTTTAAGCCCTTTTTTAAGCCCTATTAGAAAGAATGAATTGCACACAAATCGTGCAACATATGAGTTCCCTGCCTGCGCAGGGATGACGGTATTAGTGGGATGACGGTATTAGTGGTAATAGCGGACTCTGTAAATAAACTCAACGACAACTCTGAAGAGCTGCCGTTGTATGTCTGTAGGTTTTTTAACCGGAGAATCTATTTATTAAATTCTGGAATAATATGCTCACCATATTTAGCGATGATGTTCTCTTCATCACCGTTATCCAGATAGATGTTGAACTGAGTCACCCCGGCTTCTTCTAGCTGTTTGATCTTTGAAATATGATCATCAGGACTACCTAGTACCGAGAAGCTTTCTATAATATCGTCAGAGATAAACTCCAGATACGGGTTATCGCTTTGTCCGTGTTTAGAGTAGTCGTAACCTTTACGTTTCTCGATATAGTCAGTAAGGCTGGTTGGTACTAAACCAGAGTCTGAGCCGTACTTTTCGACGATATCGGCTACGTGGTTACCGACCATTGCAGGGAACCAGCGAGTTTTGTCCAAACACTCTTGTTTGTCACCGAAATACGCGGGTGCGGCAGCCTGAACTTTAAAGTTGCTCATGTCTTTACCTGCTTTTTCGCCGGCTTCTAATGCCTGATCAGCAAACCATTTCACCAAGCTTGGCTCAGCAATCTGTAAGATCAGACCATCACCGTGTTCACCTGCTGTTGCCAGAGCTTTTGGCCCATACGCGGCAATCCAGACAGGTAAGTCATAACCTACCGCCCAAGGGAACTGAACTTCCGAAGCACACTCTTCATAAGTTACCGGCTCATCCCCTTTTACCATCGCCTTAACCTTGTGAGTAAATTCAGCCACGCGAGCAAGCGGCGCTGGTTTTTTGCCCATCACACGCATCGACGAGTCACCACGTCCAAGGCCAATATCAAAGCGTCCTTCACTTTGTAGAGCCAGGCTGCCGTATAGGCTTGCTGCCAGCGACCAATCTCGAATATTCGGATTGGTAACACACGGTCCGAAACGCATATTCTTCGTATGTTCCATACACATAGCCATTGCGACGAAAGATTCGCGCCATAAGATATGCGAGTCGTAAAACCAGCAGTATGTAAAGCCAGCTTCTTCTGCCTGACGAACCAAATTTCTCGCGCGGTTTGGGCTGACAAACCCTTTAAAAGTAATTCCAAATTCCATGTCTTGCTTCCTTTTAGAATGTAATAAATTAGTGAATAGGTGGTGCAATAGTGACGCCTGCGTGACTAAACGGTACTTCTTTAGAGATGTTCAGGCGGATTAGGATTGGGGTTAATGCTTCAATGCAGCGTGCGCTTTCCGCAAGCCCTGCGTTGTAAGTATTCACGCCTAGTTTTTCTACTAGAGACATTACCGCCTTTTTCGCTTCCAGTTGGTTTCCACAAACCAGAACATCGCAGTTGATTGGTTGTTCGGTGTTGTTCAGCGTGACGGCGGATACATTGTGCAGTGCACCAACTACCGGGATATTGTCTCCTAGGAGTGCCTGAGCTGCTTCAGTCGCTGACCCTTCTGGTGGCATCGCAACCGCTTTAGGGTTCTTAGGTGCCAGGGGGACAACGATATCAATCAGAACCTTACCGATTAGAGCATCTTTAAGTTCTTCCAAAGTAGCGTTGTGTGCCGAATAAGGAACCGACAGAATCACCATGTCATCCGCTGCCTGAGTTGCAGCCAGGTTGTCCATACCCTCGATAGTTGCACAGCCTTCAGGTAGAGTCGCGTTCATTTCATCCGCGCTATCCGCTGCTCGGCCACCGTCGCGAGAGCCAATCACTACTGGCACTCCAGCCATGGCAAATCTTAATGCCAGCCCCTTACCCTGGGGGCCTGTTCCTCCCAGAATTGCTATTTTGTTATTTCCACTCATCGGAATAGATCCTCCCTGATTGGTCTTAAAATCTGCTTTGCTGAGCTGGTGCTAGCTTGCCAGTTCAACCCACGAAAAATAATTGCCGGGCATTTACCACTTTTACCCATTAATAGCCCGGATGCTGCGGCCAACTCATCGGCAAACGCAGGGGCTGTAACTTTCAGCTCTCTACCCCACGCATCACCCTCTCCATACATTTGTTGAATAGCAGGCACACGTGCCAGCCCAATGGCAACATTGGTTTGGCCCAATCGCCATGGACGGCCAAAGGTATCGCTCACAACTACTCCAAGACGACAGCTAAAATGTGTCTCCAGCTGTTTGCACAGTGTCACGGCACTACTGTCTGGATCTTTTGGAAGGGTTATCAGTTGGCCGGGGCGGTCGGTGTTGGATTCATCGACAGCAGCGTTAGCGCAAATAAAGCCCAGCTTGTGTTCTGCTATCAGAATGCCTTCTTCCTGCTCAGGCCGCTTCATGCTGCGTACGATGCGGGAAGATTGGTCCATAATGACCTGCACCTTGCGCGGATCTTTGTTCACGGTTTTCGCGAGCGATATGGCTTCTTCACTGGCTGTCACATCATTTACATCGACAACCGCACCTTCACATTTGGACACCACCTTGTGAGCAACCACCAGGATATCCCCTTGTTGTAAGCTCTCTCCCTGCTCCTCTAGCGCTTTGATAAGGTGCTGCGCCAGATTCATCCCCGGTTTGAAATCGGGAAGGCCACCAACCGTAAACATCTGCATTGAATCAAACTCGGGTTCATTTACCGGTTCTGCTACAGCCAGATTATTCATAACAGTACTCCTTGTGTTGGTACCCTGGGTGAACACGTAGCAGGTCATCTGGCACATCAATGTCCTGGCTCAGAGCTGACAGTTCCAGAACTTCAACTTGTAATTGATTTACGTGTGCTTGTTGGGCATGAGCGAGCGCTGACTGAGCGCCATACTGGAATTCAATCGCATTTGGAGGCGTAGTTATCAAGGCATTAGTCCCTGAATCCTTTGCTCTGGCAATGACCACTTGATTTCCCGCCTCAACAGCCTGAAAAAGTGCGCTTACTTCATCTGTGTCTAATTTGGCAATATCTGCCGGTATCACCATTTGATGTCGATATCCGGACATCATGCTCCAGCGTGTAGCAACGTCGATGGCGTTATTCAACCCTTTTGACTGTTTTTCCAGTAGTGTACAGGCACCGTAGCGCTTAGCTATATCTGCTATCTGCTGTGAATCCGTGACCACAAGGCGATTCACCTGTGGGTAGTGATTAGCAAAAAAACGTAATGTTTCCCGGTACAGGCTAAGAGCCAGGGTCTCGCGCTGGGCTACATTGAGAACTCCCATCAGACGCTGCTTAGAGTAAGCAGGTGCTTTCATCGGGATAACAATATTTAGTTTCTCCAACATTAGCTTGCCCTCTTGATCTGTAGATTCAGGGTTTCATCAACGATGGTACTCATAACCTCGGACTTCTCTGCTTCATCGCGCATCCAGATATTTCTTACCAGAACATGTATGCCCATCGCTTCTATTTCTGGTGCAAGGTAAGCATCCATAGGATCGATAACCAGCACGTCTATAAGCCCCTGATAATAAGTTGCTACGCCGAGCACATCCGGGCTGTAGCCCTGCGACTTCATCAGTTCGACTGCCGGGCCTTTCACTGCATGACCGCCAATAAGCGGGGAAACCGCAACAACTGGGACGGTGACTTTGGTTAACTGACGACGAATGTCGTCAATCGAAAGAATGGCGCCAATGCTTAACAGAGGATTACTGGGCGCTATCACAACCAAATCAGCACTGCGTAGGGCATCTAAAGACTCAGGCGTGGCACTCGCTTTTTCGCAATCGACATAATGGATCTCTTCGATTTCTGGCTGACAACGAAAACGAACAAAGTAATCCTGAAAATTAAGCCACTGACTGCCGGATTTCAGTTTGGTTTGAACCACATCATCTGTTGGTACTAAGACCGGGATCTCAACACCATTTGCGATAGATATTTGCTGAGTAATTTCTTGTGCACGAACACCTAAACGGCGTTGTTCAGTGCGAAAGATATGACTAGCAAAATCCATATCACCCAACTGCATCCAGGTATCCACACCCAATTGCTTAAGGCCATTCAGTACCTTTTGTTCATCTCCAGCAAGACCCCAGCCTTGTGTTCGGTCGATGCGTTCAGACAAGGTATATATCATGGTGTCGATATCAGGTGAGACCCATAGTCCATGGAACACCTGGTCATCTCCAATATTACCTATAATTTTCAGGCCCTTGGCGTAATTGCTTTTTGCCAAACCTTCAGCAGCTTTTGCGCCGCCTACACCACCAGCAAGAAGGGTCACATTGAGGCTGTTCATACTGCAGCCTCACAACGAATGATCTCTTGAGACGGTAAGATCAATGAGGTTTCAGCCTTCGTTTGCAGTGGGTAGTCGTGAACATTTCGATACAGGGTAGAACGTTGGAATGCATCTAAACCGGCACTGTGAATGAATTTCACCAGATCCTGTGGCTCAATCTCCTGGCCGTGCTCGCCTCCGGCTGCACGAGATATACTCTCATTCATCAGAGTTCCACCAAGGTCATTTGCACCCGAGCGCAGCATTTGTGCAGCAACGTCAGAACCCATTTTTACCCAGGAAGCCTGAATGTTATTGATCTGCCCCTGCAGCATAAGCCTTGCAACTGCGTGCATTTTAAAATGCTCGTTTCGAGTCGGTCCCGGGCGAACCTGACCAGGGTTGTCGTTGTACAGCTTGGTTTTGTAGTGAACAAAACCCAGCGGTACAAACTCGGTAAAACCGCCAGTCTCTTTTTGTGTATTACGAAGTAATTCCAGGTGATTTGCCCAGTGATGAGGCTGGTCTATATGTCCATACATGATGGTAGACGTCGTTTTGATTCCTACCTCGTGTGCGGCTTTGACAATACTGATCCAGTCTTCTGTACTGAGCTTGTTCTTAGTCAGTTGTTCACGGATTTCTACATCCAGAATCTCTGCTGCGGTTCCCGGCATTGAGTCCAGTCCACAGAACTTAAGATCCTGCAAAAACGCTTTGTGACTCATCTTGGCACGACGTGCACCGTACCAAATCTCAAATGGAGAGAACGCGTGAATATGAAGTTTTGGAAGCCTAGCCTTGATGGTTAACAGAATATTCCGGTAAAAATCGGCGCTCATTTTTGGGTGTAAGCCGCCCTGAATACACACTTCGGTAGCACCTCTGTCCCATGCTTCTTGTGCTCTGTTTGAGATTTCCTCTAATGACAAAAATTCCGCATCTTCGTGTTTAATCGGCTTAGCGAAGTTACAGAACTTACAGCCCATGTAACAAACGTTGGTAAAGTTGATGTTGCGAGTGATAACAAAACTCGCCTTATCGCCACATAAGTTCTGCCTGACCTGATCAGCAACATTGAGCAGAGCCTGGTAGTCTTGTCCTTGTGCGCTAAATAGCGTCGTTGCTTGTTTTGCTGAGATCTCTTTCCCTTCCAGTGCCTGTTTAAGCGTATCCCTGATCTCAGGGTTTAATCGGCCAAACTGAATAGGTGTTACTTTAGAATTGTCGTTCCGTGACAGCATAACTCTCTCCTTAACTCACTCTTACTTAATGGCACTGAACCATCGCTAGCCCATTTGTTGATGCTTGTGAGCGTATTCTTACCTGTGGCAAACTTACTGTTGTCTGCGTAACCTGAAAATCGGGGTATACCGTCAGACGCTCTTTCAATCTGTATCCTGCGGTGCGACAGTGTTCTGCCAGTCGCTCTATTTGTGGCCAGGCTCTTTCCGGATTGATGAAGTCTTTGGTTAGCGGTGAAATACCACCCCAATCGTTGATACCCGCACGCAGGTAGTCCTGATAATCTTGCTCCAGATTTGGTGGTGCCTGTAGGCTGATAGATGGTGACAGTATTAAGCGTGCTACCGCCAGAGTTCGCAGCATATCCAGCTTGGAGGGCTCTGGTGCATTCGCCATACCGGTACCTGACTTAGCACGAAAGTTCTGGATTATGACTTCCTGAATATGTCCGTATTTTTTGTGCAGACGGTCGATTTCCGAAAGGCTTTCTATCCTGTCTTCCCATGACTCGCCAATGCCTATAAGCAGCCCGGTGGTAAATGGGATACCCAACTCTCCTGCAGCGACTAATGTATCGATACGTCGCTGCGGTGTTTTATCAGGGCAGCCGTAATGAGCGCCGCCTTTTTTGGTCAAAGCTGGGCTTAAACTTTCCAGCATCATGCCCATAGAGCCCGCTACTGGCTTCAATGATTCGAGCTCTTCATAAGAAAGAGCACCGGCGTTGATATGAGGCACCAGCATGCTTTTTTCTAGCACTAATTCAGCCATCGCTTTCAGGTAGCCAACGGTTGTGGTGTGACCTTGCTGCGCTAATAACTCCTTCGCCAACTTATGGCGTTTTTCCGGCTGTTCACCAAGGCTAAACAAGGCTTCTTTACAGCCCATACTTTGACCTTTGATTGCGGTTGTCAGCACTTGTTCGGGAGTCATCAGCTGCGCCTCACCTGATTCCGGTGTTTTCACGAAAGTGCAGTAACTGCATGTATCCCGACACATATTGGTTAGCGGAATAAACACCTTTCTTGAATATGTCACCTGGTTGCCCCAGTACTTGTCACGTATGCCGCCAGCCTGCTGGCAGAGCGTATCAAGCAACTTGTCGCTCGCATCACCCATATGCATTGCCGCACCTTTGCTCAGCATATTTTTCTCCCTGAATTTCCTGGTCAGATTTCTCCCTGTCCCTAGCTGAAATCTGAAAGTTTGACCATCTGGTATAATTAGAATTAGCACGATTTTTACCAAATGGTAAAGACCTTGATGACATGTTTTTTTTGGTGCAAATGCGGTCTAATTTGGGGAGAAAATCAGCCAGTTAATCACAGGTAAACGCAATGAATCTGGCTCGGAATCATGAGTATTAATTAAGCGGTATGCATGGTTGGATATGGGATTGGACAAAAATCAGACAGTATAAATTTTAGCTTCAGAAGTAAGCTCGATGAAAGACTCCCTGAGGCTCCAGCAAGGGCTTGTTAAAGGGGTAAAATACCCCCGAAAAAAATTTTTATGCGTTATTTTGGGGCAACGATACCCTGGACGACCATCTCAGTAAGAAACTTGGTAGCTCGTTCGAAGTCAGGCTGTTCAAGTTTATTCTTGCCCAGAACCAGTTCTATCTGAGCAGCAAAGTCAGCGTAGGTTTGTGTCATCGCCCAAATGGCAATAAATAAATGCTCAGGCTCAATATCGCGTAGTCGACCGTCATCAACCCAGCTTTGTACTAGCTGAACATCCCTGTCAAACAAAGGTTTTAGGTTTGCTTTTAAGTAGCCTCGAATTATCGGAGCACCAGAAATAATTTCCTGTGCAAACACTTTAGAGGCATTTGGATAATCATGGGATAACTGTAACTTACCGCGAATATACGCTTCAATAACCTGTTCTGGAGTGGCGTCATATTGCTCAGCAAACACCATGCGTTCTAACCAAATATCAACAATATTTTGTAGCACTGTGCGGTAAAGCAGCTCTTTGGATGAAAAATAGTACAGCAAGTTTTGCTTAGAAATACCGCATTGACTCGCTATGCGATCCATTGTTGCACCTTTGTAGCCGAACTCAGCAAATACGATTTCCGATGCTCGCAGGATATTGGCTTCCATCGCTACGCGAGCTGAAGAGGGATTAGTATTCTTTGTTTTTGATGGCACTAACTGAGAAGATGTACTGCTCATGGTCATTAACCTTTGAATTATTTTTGTTCTTTATCTGTCAGGGTTCTGGTCTGCATGAGAGCATCCAGGAACTCCTGTACGATCCGTGTAGGCTTGGGGGATTTTCTATGAATAGCGGTAAATTCGCAATAATATGAAAATCTGTTGTTGTTTATCTTATCCATCTGCCCCTTCTTCACCATGATATCGGCAAAGTGTTCTGGCAGAAATCCGATGTATTGTCCTGATTGTATCAGTGTGGTGATACCCTCCTGGTTACTCGCACCCGCACTCTTGATCAAGTTTAATGCCCTACCCGTTTCCATATTGGGGCTACTAAAACTCAGGCCTGCATATTTCTGTGCCATAACCTCATCGTCACTCACATGGCGCTTGACCTTAAATAACTCATGGCCATTTCCGCAATACATGTACATCTGCTCACCAAATAGTGGCATATACTCCAGGCTCGCTGAGCGGCGATGCGGGGGGATGACTCCGACATGATACTTCCCTTCCAGCACCCCTTTTTCAATTTCATTTACTGGCACAACATGGATATCGATAGCAACGTTCGGGGCCTTAGCAGCATAACTCGCGATTGCCTGGTCAACCCGACAATCAGGATTAGTTACCGTAGTATCAAACATCGCTAATACCAGGTGTCCTTTCAGACTCTGATGAAGATCGTTGACCTCATGGCGAAAATCATCAATCGAAAGTAGAAGCCTCTGTGCCGATTCGTAAATATGTTGACCTTCGTTCGTCAAAGAAAAACCAGAGCGGCCACGGTGGCATAGCACTAGGCCAAGCCGCTGCTCTAGGTCTTTTAAGTGACGACTAATGGTAGAACGACCAATATTGAGTTCCATCTCTGCTGCACTCAGACCACCGCTGTCCACAACGGCCATAAACACACGCAGCAGGCGAATATCCAAATCGGATAACTGTCCTAGTAACGCCTTCATTGTTTCATAAACCTGCATCTTTAGTTCGATTATTTGTGATTTATCAAACCAAATCTCGTGCTTAAAGTAAAACGCAGTTCATGTTTTTTCCCGATTAAACGGAAAAATCACCAAAGGAGATACAGAGCAGATGGATATGCAGCAGATAGAAACAGGGATGGAAGCCTACTGGATGCCGTATACCTCAAATCGTCAGTTTAAAGCGGATCCACGCATGATTACTGGCGCTCAAGGGGCATACTATATCGACGATAAAGGTCGAAAAATATTTGATGGTCTTTCCGGCTTATGGACTTGTGGCGCGGGTCATAATCGTCCGGAAATCGCTATCGCGGTGGAGAAACAGCTGAGGGAGCTTGATTATGCTCCAGCCTTTCAGTATGGACATCCAAAAGCATTTGAGCTGGCCGAACGTTTAGCGGAACTAGCACCAGATGATATCAACCGAGTCTTTTTTGTTAACTCGGGCTCTGAGGCTTCTGATACCGCAACTAAGATAGCTCGTGCTTACTGGCGACAAAAAGGAGAGCCGACAAAAACCCGAATTATTGGACGCAGTAAAGGCTATCACGGCGCCAGTTGGGGTGCGATTAGCTGGGGTGGTATTGGCGGTAACCGTAAGTTATGGGGACAGGCGATGGATGCTGACCATCTCGCGCACACCATGCAACCTGGAATGGCATTTACGCAAGGCATGGCCCAGACAGGTGCTGAAATGGCGGATGAGTTACTGGACCTGATTGCTTTACATGATGCTTCTAATATTGCTGCTGTCATCGTTGAGCCATTTTCCGGTTCTGCCGGGGTAATTATTCCACCCGAAGGATATTTGCAGCGACTACGGGCAATTTGTGATCAGCACGATATTTTACTCATTTTTGATGAAGTGATAACGGGTTTTGGTCGTACTGGTAGTTACTTTGGCGCTCAGACATTTGGCGTTACGCCTGACATGATCTGCGTTGCTAAACAGATCACTAACGGCGCTATCCCTATGGGAGCCTTGCTGGCAAAGCAAGGGATTTATGATGTATTTATGCAAGCAGGCGGCGCTCCGCACAACATCGAACTTCCTCATGGCTATACCTACTCTGGCCATCCGGTCGCTTGTGCCTGCGCCCTAGCCACGCTTGATCTGTTGGAAGAAGAACAACTGATACCGCAAGTTGCCGAAATGGCGCCTGTATTCGAAAAAGCTATCCATAGCCTGAAAGGCATTGAGCATATTCTGGATATACGTAACTTTGGTTTCGCTGCGGGTCTGACAATCGCGCCGCGAGACGGCGATCCAACGATTCGCCCTGTAGACATCGCCACAACACTTTGGAACCAAGGGTTCTACGTGCGTTATGGCGGCGACACTATCCAGCTAGGCCTACCATTTATCACTCAACAAAACGAGATAGATCGCCTCATAAATGCAATGGGCGACGCAATCCGACAAACAGATTAAAGATAACAAGGAAGTAAACATGTCAGAACATATTGGTCACCTGATTAACGGTGAGATCCACGCAGACAGTACTCAGACTCAGGCTGTATTTAACCCGGCTACCGGCGAGCAATGTGCCGTAGTGGGTATGGCATCAAAAGAAACCGTATCTCAGGCGATCTGCGCAGCAAAAGCAGCCTACCCTGCCTGGCGCAACACACCACCAGCAGCTCGAGCACAAGTTATGTATCGCTTTAAGCTGCTACTGGAACAAAATCAGGACAAAATTTGTGAGCTTATCTCACGTGAACACGGAAAAGTTTTGAGCGATGCAAAAGGTGAGCTGGCACGTGGTATCGAAAACGTAGAGTTTGCGTGTGGTATCCCTGAGCTGCTCAAAGGTGAACACAGCCGCAATGTTGGTCGTAACATCGACGCTTGGAGTGAATTTCAGCCCCTAGGCGTGGTTGCTGGTATTACGCCGTTTAACTTCCCAGCGATGGTGCCACTTTGGATGTGGCCAAGCGCTATCATGTGTGGCAACACCTTCATTCTTAAACCATCAGAACGCGACCCTGCGAGTGTGCTTTACATAGCACAATTAGCAGAAGAAGCAGGTCTACCACCGGGTGTACTAAACGTCGTGAACGGTGGTGCTGATGTAGTAAATCAACTCATTGATGATGATGCTATTCAGGCGGTGAGCTTTGTAGGCTCTACTCCAATTGCAGAGGCTATCTACAATCGTGCATCTGAAAAAGGGAAGCGCTGCCAGGCTCTGGGCGGTGCGAAAAATCATGCGGTTATAATGCCTGATGCGGATCTAGATAACGTAACCAGTGCTCTTATGGGGGCGGCTTACGGGTCATGTGGTCAACGTTGTATGGCGATTTCTGTAGCAGTTGCAGTAGGTGACAAAGTTGCGGATGCTCTGGTAAATAAGCTGAAACCACAAATCGAAGCATTGAAGGTTGGTCCAGGTAATGACAACACCAATGAAATGGGGCCACTTATCACTGCGGCGCAGAAAGACAAAGTAGCAGCTTATGTAACCCAGGCGGTTGAGCAAGGTGCAGAGATCATTGTAGATGGTCGCACCATAGTTGTGCCCGGTTTTGAGGCAGGATTCTTTTTTGGCGGTACACTTTTCGACAAAGTAACCCCGGAAATGACAATTTATCAGGAAGAAGTTTTTGGTCCGGTGCTAGTTGTAGTAAGGGTTGACACACTGGAAGATGCCGTTGCTTTAATCAACGAGCATGAATATGGGAACGGAACCTGCATATTCACCCGTGATGGCGAAGCGAGCCGTTACTTCTCGGATCAAGTAATGGTTGGTATGGTCGGTATTAATGTCCCATTACCGGTTCCAGTTTCCTATCACAGCTTTGGCGGTTGGAAACGCTCTTTGTTCGGTGACCTGCATGCTTATGGTCCAGACTCGGTTCGTTTTTATACCAGACGTAAAGCAATCACCCAAAGGTGGCCATCTGGTGGAGTGAAAGACGGAACTCTGTTTTCATTCCCAAGTTTATAGCACGTAGCAATATCAAATTATAAAGCCGGCTCCGGCAGAACCCACTTTAGTGAGTCAGAGACCAGAGCCCAATTTAGCTTACTTAGAATTTTTACCATTTGGTAAATGGCACGGAAAGCCAGACGAGAATGTTCTTGAATACGTGGGGTCTGTACCGCTCAGAAAAGGGATGCAGGCCTAATGTGACTTAGCGTTAACGCTAAGAAGAACCAAGTAAAAGGAATTTGTATGCAAGATTTACGTGTAAACGGCGATCGGCTCTGGGAAAGTCTGATGGAGATGGCGCAGTTTGGGCTCACTGAGAAAGGTGGATGTGCTCGCCTTGCTGCCACTGAATTAGACGGTAAAGCTCGAGATCTGTTCGTTGAGTGGTGCAAAGCGTGCGGATGTACTATCAGCGTAGACAAAATGGGCAACATTTTTGCTCGCCGCGAAGGTAAAGATAACAGCTTACCAGCCATCGCGACCGGCAGTCATCTTGATACCCAGCCGACAGGTGGAAAGTTTGACGGTGTGTTTGGTGTATTGGCTGGTGTGGAAGTGCTTCGCACGCTGCATGAGAACAATATCGTTACCGAAGCACCGATGGAGTTTTCTGTCTGGACCAACGAAGAGGGCTCACGCTTTCAGCCAGCAATGCAAGGTTCTGGTGTGTATGTCGGCCGTTTTGACCTGGAAACTGAGCTGAACAAAACCGACGTCGATGGTATTCGTCTGAAAGATGAGCTAGAAAAAATAGGCTATCTGGGTGACGAAGAACCTGGCAGCCGTCATATAGGTGCATTCTTTGAGGCCCATATCGAACAAGGTCCAATCCTGGAAGACCAGGAAAAGACTATCGGTGTAGTACGTCTTGGTCAGGGGATACGTTGGTACAACGTCACCATTAAGGGACAAGAGTCCCACTCGGGTATAACCCCAATGTATCTGCGTAACGACGCCATGGTTGCCAGTGCTAAGATCATCGCTGAGATAGAGCAATTGGCAAACAGCTATGAAAATGGCTTAGGTACTGTTGGCTTTATGCAGGTCTATCCAAACTCTCGCAACGTAATCCCTGGCGAAATCACTTTCAGTGTCGATTTGCGTAACCCTAATGCAGAGACACTGGCAGAGATGGACAAAGCATTTACCGAATACTGCGCTAAAGTAGCCAAAGAGCGTGGGATCAAGATTGAAATCGACCCATTCTGGTATTTTGCGCCAGTTGAATTCAACGCGTCTGACGACGTAAAAGCTGCGGCAGAATCGCTTGGCTATTCACACATGGATATCTACGCCGGAGCTGGCCACGACGCTTGTTACATGGCGGATTTAGTTCCTACTGGCATGATCTTTACTCCATGTGAAAACGGGATAAGCCACAACGAAATCGAAAATACCTCTCCGCAAGAGTGTGAAGCCGGTGCGAACGTACTGCTGCATACCATGCTGGAGGCAAGTACGCGCATTGCAAAGGAATCTGCAACCGAAGCGCTATGTGAGACGGCAGAGTAACCCTCTGCTACCAGAAAAATTCTCAACTGGATGAGGACTTAATGATGAAATCAACCATGAAAAAAATCGGTGACTTCTATGAACTGGATGTTGCCAAAGACCTGACCGATAGTAAGTTTTTTAACGACGATCTTGCACCGACTAAGGTGGCGGAACGAACCTGGAGTAAAGTTAATATTGCTGCATTGTGGGTAGGTATGGCGATTTGTGTACCAACCTATACTTTAGGCGGTGTATTAACCGCTTACTTTGGGCTTTCAGTGCTTGAGGCGCTGTTTACTATTTTCCTGGCTAACGTGATCGTGCTTATACCACTAACACTGAACGCCTTTCCTGGCACCAAATACGGCATCCCTTTCCCGGTACTTCTGCGCTCGTCTTTTGGTACCTTTGGTTCCAACGTACCATGTCTAATCCGTGGTCTGGTAGCTTGTGGCTGGTTTGGCATCCAGACCATGTTCGGTGGCCTGGCAATCCACCTTCTTCTTTCCGAGTTATCCAGTAGCTGGGCTAGCCTTGGCAGCGTTGGTGAGGTGATCGGCTTCTTTATATTCTGGGTACTGAATATTGGAGTGGTAATCAAAGGTTCTGACTCAATCAAGTGGCTGGAAACCCTGGCAGCACCGTTGCTGCTTGCTGTAGGCCTTGGTCTTATGTTCTGGGCAAGTGGCAAGGTCTCTTACTCAGAGATCATCATGACTCCGGCAAACCGACCTGAAGACGCGGGCTTTGCGAGCTACTTCTTTGCTGGCTTAACAGCAATGGTTGGCTTCTGGGCTACACTGTCTCTGAACATTCCTGATTTCAGCCGTTACGCTAAATCACAAAAAGATCAAATTACCGGTCAGATCATCGGTCTGCCACTCACTATGTTCTTCTTCGCTGCACTTGGTGTGGTACTGACTTCTGCTTCAACTACACTATTCGGTGAAACCATTTCAGATCCAATCACGCTAATCGGTAAGATTGAGAGCCCATTCTGGGTAGTGATTGCCATGGTTCTGATTATCATCGCGACACTGTCAACGAACACAGCGGCAAACGTCGTATCCCCTACCAATGATTTCCAGAACATTGCTCCTAAGCAAATCAACCATACTCGCGGTGTACTTCTGACGGGTCTGGTTGGTATTGGGCTAATGAGCTGGGAACTGTTGAAAAAACTTCACTGGATTGAATCGGATGTGAGTGTGGAAGCGATGTACTCGAACTGGCTACTGGGCTACTCCAGCTTGCTGGGTCCTATCGCTGGCATCATGATTGTCGATTACTTCCTGGTCAAGAAGCAGAGTCTGAATATACCGGCACTATATTCTGACAAAGAATTGATTCCTTCAATCAACTACGCAGGCTTTATTGCGTTCTTCATACCTGTGCTATTTACCATCATCGCGGTCACTTTCGATGTGATGACCTGGTTCTACAACTATGGTTGGTTTACTGGTGCTTTTGCAGGTGCAATCCTGTATTACCTTGCGTCTAGCGTGATGACGCAACCGGTTCTTACCGCTGAACCTGAAGAAGCTTAAGGGAATAATATCGGCCTGTCGCACTTTATATGCTGCAGGCCGTTAATGTACAAGGAGTAACTATGAATCTATTAATTAAAGGCGGCGAAGTCGTAACCCACGAGCAGACCTATACGGCGGACGTGTTATGTGTGGACGGAAAAATCACTCAGATAGGTAGCGATTTGGATATTCCGCAAGATACTGAGATAGTCGATGCCAGTGGTAAATTAGTGATGCCAGGCGGCATTGACCCGCATACTCATATGCAATTGCCGTTTATGGGTACGGTTGCTTCAGATGATTTTGCATCGGGTACGGCTGCGGCTCTTGCAGGCGGAACAACAACCATTATCGATTTTGTCATCCCTTCTCCGCAGCAATCTTTGATTGAAGCATACCATCAGTGGCAAGACTGGGCTTCTCAGTCACAATGTAACTACAGTTTTCACGTTGCAATCACCTGGTGGGACGATTCAGTAAAGGAAGAGATGAAAACACTGGTGGAAGAACATGGTGTAAACAGCTTTAAGCATTTTATGGCGTATAAGAACGCAATAATGGCAACCGACGATATTCTGGTATCCAGTTTTAGTACTTGCCTGGAACTGGGTGCAGTGCCAACAGTCCACGCTGAAAATGGGGAGCTGGTTTATCACCTGCAGCAAAAATTGTTAGAAAAAGGTATTACAGGACCAGAAGCACATCCACTTTCGCGACCACCGGCTGTTGAAGGGGAAGCGGCGAATCGCGCTATCAACATTGCAGGTACTTTGGGCGCGCCTATTTACCTTGTGCATGTCTCGACAGAAGAAGCTATCGATGCAATTAAATACGCCAAAGACAATGGACAAATTGTGTTTGGTGAATGTCTAGCAGGACACCTGGTCATTGACGACAGCGTCTATAAGAATCCGGACTGGAATTACTCTGCAGCACACGTTATGAGCCCACCATTCCGACCGAAAAAACATCAGGATGCGCTATGGAAAGGCTTGCAGAGTGATGCCATTCAAACTACTGCAACTGACCACTGCGCCTTCTGTGCCTCTCAAAAGGCGATGGGTAAAGATAACTTCACTATGATTCCAAACGGTACCGCTGGTGTGGAGGAGCGAATGATGGTGTTGTGGGATAAAGGGGTGAATCAGGGCAAACTGACACCGAATGAGTTTGTTTCGATTACCTCTACCAACGCAGCTAAAATCTTTAACCTCTACCCTCGTAAAGGTGCCATCGCGGTTGGTTCGGATGCCGATATTGTTATCTGGGATACCAATGAACAAAAGACTTTCTCGGTCAAAGATCAGATGTCACAAATCGACTTCAGTATTTTTGAAGGTATGCAGGTGCAAGGTAAACCTGTTACGACTATTTGTAACGGTAAGGTTGCCTGGGACAACGGCGAGATTAAGACAAACCCTGGTGACGGTCAGTATGTGACACGTCCACCTTACGCTGGTTTTTACCAGAGCCAGTTAAAACGTAACGAGCTAGATGAGCCAGAAGCTGTAACTCGCTAATTTTATGCGCACAATTGATATTACCTCATTGATTTTAAATCCAAATGGAAGGAAATGAGGTAACATCTTATTTATTCCTTTCTTACTATTCACATTTTTAGTGAACGCCAATATGCTGACTGTCCTATATTAAGAAAAACGGAATACTAACTGCGACCATGAAATATAAAGTTATCGAAGCGTATACCGACGCACCATCAGATCCAATAAAGATAGAAGAAGGCGAGGTTCTGACCGTTATTGAAGAGTCAGATGCTAATGGCCCATGGCCAAACTGGATATTGTGTCGAGGCATTAACAAGCAAGGCTGGGTTCCAAAGCAGATATTGAATGTAGAGGGGAATGAAGCCACTTCGAATCAAAAATATCATGCGGTAGAACATACTCTCACCGTTGGAGAAATATTGATCGCAGAGTTTTCACTCAATGGCTGGATATGGGGAGCAAAAGAAAGTAGCCCTGACAATTTCGCCTGGGCACCAATGAATCACTTGCAAGCTGATTAAATTATAGCGAAAACGGTAGCGTCAGCAGAAGTTCTTCCCTTTAGATATGAACTCAGCAAATCCAGCTTTATCTTTAGTCGCTGCTTCAATTCGCTTTATGCCTTCTTGAAGCTGTGACATCTCCGCCGCATATGAAAGCCGTAAATAATGTTTCCCTTCCACATCGATTTTCCCGAATGAGCGGCGATCCATCACCGCAACGTGGTGATGATAAAGTGCAAACATCTGGAATAATGTCGATGGCGATGTCGTTTCCTGAACATGGCCAGGAAGGTTATTAAACGCATCTATCACACCAAGAGATTCGCAGACTTTCGATATGTTAGGGAAGATATAAAACGCCCCACCCGGCTTTTTAGTAGAAATCCCATCGATGGCATTAAGGGCCGAATATATCCAGTCTCTTCGCTCTTCAAAGGTATCTACCATTTTTCTCACAGTGTCCATTACATCCGGGTTTTCTAGCGCAACGACAGCGCCTTGTTGGTTATAAGGAGGCACACAAGAGAAGTAGTTGATATTTAGGTTTTTAAATGTGTCTGCTTCTTCTACGGTAGGGAACACAGCATATCCTATGCGGCCACCAGTCCAGGCAAATGTTTTCGACATGCCACTCGCAATAATCGTTCGCTCTGCCATGCCTGGCATCGTCGCGATAGAAATATGTTTCTTCCCATCAAACGTGATGTATTCATATATTTCATCAGAATAAACTCTGACTTCAGGGCCGCATCGGCGATTAATGACTTCCGCAATAGCTTTAAGCTGTTCTTCGCTGGCAATACCCCCGGTTGGGTTAGAAGGGAAGTTAATATAAATAAGTTTAGTTCTATCTGTGATCAGAGAATCTAATTGTTCTGCTGTAAACGAAAAGTCCTGATCCTCACTTAAGTGCAAGGGCTTTGCCACAGCACCAACATAATCAATAAACGACTCATAAATTGGAAAACCTGGGCTTGGGTAGATTATTTCATCCCCAGGATCACAATAGACTTGCTGAGCAAAGCCGATGCTTGGCTTTCCTCCTGGGAAAACAACGACTTGATCCGGAGATACATCTAACTGCCTGGTTTCACAGATTTGTTTTGCAATCGCCATACGAAGAGCGGGCAAGCCTTTAGGATCACAATAGTGGGTATTATTATTTCGTAGCTGACGTATGACTTCGTCTTCTATTGGTTTTGGTATATCAAAATCAGGCTCACCAAGGTTCAATTTCACTACTGAATGACCTTGTTTTTCAATCGCAGAAATATGAGGCCCAACTTTAAATGCATTCTCTGTATCAATTTTTTGATTGCGTTGAGAAAACAAACTTCTACCTGTCACCATTATTTATAACCATTCGCCATATAATTAATAAATATTCAGATTAAAGGTATAAGTATATTTGTCAACCGAAAACAGCCCAAATACATTATTTGAACGTTAATGTATTTTAATTATACATTAACGTTCAAATAAAAAACCGTAGTTTATTTAATAAAGCCTATAACCACCAAAACAAATACATTATATAGTTATTTACATTTCAATATTATCAATAGTATTGTATTGACAATATTGGCCCAATGGAAAAGTATATTATTCAGAGTAGAAACCATGAATGTAAAGCAGAAGTTAGTCACATTATCCGCCCTACTTATTCTAGTTGTTATCTCAATATTGACGATATACAGTGACTACAATTTCAAAAATTCCAGCAAAGAAAAAACCTTACTCAGCCTTGAAGAGTCCGCATCACTAATCTCTCACACTATTGAAAACCGGCTACAGATATACTTTACCGGATTGCATTTAGCCAGCGAAACCATTGCTGTTGACGATTCCGGCATGCCAATAATGTTTCAGCTATCAGGCCAACTTGAGTCGTTAGAACAAGGGTTACATATGTTCGGCGCCGCATATGCTATGAACAACGGCCTAACTTATAAACCGACGGGGCTAATTCCTGACTTTAATGCCAAAAAACTCCAAAGAGAATGGTTTGTTCGCTCCATGGCAAACGAAGAAAATGTAGCGACATTACCTTATGTTAATAATATTGGTGAACTGGTAATGTCTCTATCTGTACCAGTAAAAAGAAATCAAAAGGTTGTTGGTGTATTAAATGCCAATATATCTGTAAACGAACTATCTGATTTGACTCAGGAAATAACTAAAAAAGGACAAGTATTTATCAGCAGAGAGGATGGATATATCCTGGCATCTAAGTTCAACGAAGATATCGGGAATAATATTTACTCGCTCTTCCCTAGTTTTAAAAATAGCATTTCAAAAGAAGAAGGACACACATTTGATTTCAATAATGAGAAAGCTTATGTAGTTAAAGCTACATTACCAAATGTGGGATGGAATGTCTGGTCCTGGGAGAAATGGGAAAATATCAACGCCGATGCTGAAAAAAACACAATAAGTAGCGTTATATTTTCCATTATTTCAATCATTATCTCGATAGTCATTCTTTATCAACTCGTTCACCGATATATGTATAACCCGGTAGGTGGCGACCCACTCGAAATAGAGCGATATGTAAAAGAAATAGCCAAAGGTGACCTGCGAAAAACGCAATCTGAAGACTTAAATGGTAAAACTGGCATCAACCTATCTATACATACCATGTCTAAACAGCTAACAGAAAGTGTGCAAAAGATTAATGCTGCCTCTACCCAACTCGGGGAAGCATCTCTTGTGTCTTCTGCGTCCGCCAATGATCTGATCCAGAGCTCCCAGGCCCAAATGGAACAATTAGAGCTTGCCTCTTCTGCAATGAACCAAATGTCTGCCACTGTTACCGAAGTTGCTCAAAATGCAATGAATGCCTCTGATGCATCAGAGCAAGCAAAGCAGTATTCCCAACATGGGCAAGAAGTGGTCAGTAACATGAATAATGAGATAACTGCACTGGTATCTAGCATGGACGATGTCTCAGCAGTTATTCGAGAACTTGATAAAGAATCCAAATCTATCGCTAGCGTGCTGAGTGTGATTTCCGATATTTCTGAACAGACGAACCTTCTTGCTCTGAATGCAGCCATTGAGGCTGCAAGAGCTGGTGAGCAAGGCCGTGGTTTCGCCGTTGTTGCCGATGAAGTTCGGAAACTAGCCAGCAATACAAATCAGAGCATCGACGAAATTCGTGGCGTGATTCAAAGGTTACAAGAGTTATCACACCGCTCTGTAGAGGAAATGCATACTAATGTGGACAAGGCTAAAATGACGTTAAACAGCTCCGCAAATGCTGACGAAGTGTTGTCTTCTATTCAGCACTCTGTAAACCTGATTACCGATATGAATAGCCAAATCGCTGTAGCGGCAGAAGAGCAGACCAAAGTGGCCCAAGAGATCAATAACAGCATTATCGAGATAAACGATGCTGCAAAACTTAATTACCAGCGCTCTGAAGGCAACAAAGAACACGCAACAGAGCTGAGTGCAATATCAAAGAGCATTGCTAACTCAGTGGAGTTTTTCCGAGTTTAACTGATAACCACAGTATCAAACAGGGGAGCCACATCCACTCCCCTATTCTCTCCTTTCTATCCGCAACATAAGATTTCTATTCCTTTCTTCAATCCATACCACTAGTATGAATTAATTACTGCCGTTAATTTATTGATATATAGAAAAATTAATCATGGAAGAACTGATAGCACAATACACTGGCGCTGATGAAGATAGCCGCCTTACTCGCCAGTACATCGCTCAGCTTGAATACGACACTACGATGCACGCTTTAGCCAAATACCTTAAACCTGGCAATAAAGTCTGCGAACTTGGCGCGGCTACCGGACGTTACTCTTTAAAGTTTGCAGATATGGGGTGTGACGTTACTGCAGTAGAACTTGCGCCAGAGCAGGTGGATATATTCGCTGAGAAAGCAGCAGACCAAAATCTTAAGGTAAAATTGTTTCAGGGCAATGCGTGCTCTGTCCCTTTTATCGAAGACTCATCACAAGATCTCTGCGTTATTCTCGGTCCCTTATACCATCTACAGTCTATCGAAGAACGTAATCAGGTTATGCAGGAAGCGAAACGAATACTTAAGCCAGGTGGCAGCGTAGCCATTGCTTATATTTCCCGTTACTTTGTCGCTGGTTTGTTTGCTCAGAAGTTTCCAGAGCTTATCACCCCACAAGTAATGAGCAAACTATTGGAAACAGGATTGGTATCTGATCCCAAAGCAGACAGTTTTTTCAGAGTCGGTTATTTCTCTTCACCATCGGAGATAGAACAACTGATTCGAGAGAACGGTTTCAACCCGTTGAGGCACCTTGCGACAGATGGATTCTCGAGATATATCGCCACTGGCGTAAACCAGTTTACTCCAAAGCAATACAACACCTGGCTTCAAAGCCATTTAAAGACCTGTGACGAACCATCTTTGTTGGGCTCAAGTAATCACGGTTTAGTGATCGCAGAACTAGTGTAAGGAACCAAGAAAACAGATATGGATATCACTATTAGAGAAATGCTCATCTCGGACTACGATCAGGTTATCAAATTGTGGTCTGGGACCGAAGCCATGTTGTTGCGAGATGCCGACTCCAGGACAAACATAGAGCGCTACCTTAAACTCAACCCTGGTTTAAGCTTTGTGGCGCAGCACTCTTCGGAGATTAAAGGCGCTATTTTGGTAGGTACCGATGGACGAAGGGGCTATGTTCAACACCTTGCTGTTCATAAATCTGAACGAGGTAACGGTATTGGCAAGCTGCTAATTTCATCCGCAATTAAGGCGTTGGAAGCGAATGGTATTTCCAAAACTCACCTGTTTGTTGCCAACGACAATATCAATGCGCAACGATTTTACGAGTCTATAGGCTGGCTCCCCAGAGACGAAGTTCGTATGTACTCATTTAATGCATCTGACTACGAAAATGTATAACTGATGACCAAAACGCAATACGAAAGAAAAATCATCGAACTCGTCCGCCAAGATCAACAAAGAGTGAAGGCGTTAAGCGCAGTTTATCAACTAGATTTACCTGATTGTTACATTGCCGCTGGTTTTGTCCGGAACCTAGTTTGGGACTACTTGCACCAAAAGGCCTGTTCGACTCCACTGAACGATATTGACGTGATCTATTATGACCCTACTGAAAAAAACAGCAACATGTACGCTGTTTACGAAGAGCAGCTAAAAGCTTTAGAGCCCGAATTTAACTGGCAGGTTAGAAATCAATCTTTGATGCATCGAAGAAACAACGATGCCCCCTACCAAAGCACATTAGACGCCATGTCATATTGGGTAGAAAAGGAAACTGCGGTCGCCATTCGGAAAACCAGCGAGAACCAATACGAATGCATTTCCTCCTTTGGGTTTGAATCTCTCTTTAACTTAAAGCTGACGCACAACCCAAAGAGAACACTTCAAACATTTAACGAGCGAGTGCATTCTAAACAGTGGCTGGAAATCTGGCCAAAGCTCACAGTTATTTGCTAACCACCATAGACGGATAAGAACTTATGAGGAAGCAACCAAAAATCAAAACCAAACGACTCATCCTAACACCCGTCGTGAAAACCGATTTAGATATCTACAAAGCGCTGCTAACAAGCCCGGAAGTCACAAAATACCTTCCCGGTGGTAAACCATTTAGTGAAGAGTACATCGCAAATTATCTACAGGAAAAAGTCGCTCACTGGGGCAAAGGGTATGGGACGTTTATTGTTTCACTGGCTGACGCGCCAAACACAAAGATTGGATATGCAGGGGTAGAGACCATCCCTGACAATGGACTGGATGATATCCGCTATGGTCTGCTGCCTGAGTATCAAAGCAAAGGTTATGCTTTTGAAGCCGCCAAAGTAGCTCTTGAATTTACATTTAGAGAAACAAATCAGAACGAGATCTATGGTGTGGCAGTAACAGATAACCTCCCATCTGCAAGACTACTGGAGAAGCTCGGCATGCGCCCTGCAGCCGTCAGACTGTATGACAGTGATGATTTAATTACTATGTCGATACAACGAGATAACTGTCTCTCACCCAATCAATTTTAGAGAATACCAATGTCAGAAGTTAGCACAGAGATACCAAAGATAGTCCGGTTGGATATAGAAAGTTCGCAACAACAAGCAGATATGCAAAAGCTGTTTATCGAATACAGCTCCAACGCGAAGGCAAGTATTAAGGAAAACATTGTAGAGGAACTCTGCCAGCTCCCCTACTTCATTGGCTTTATCGCCTATCAAGGCAACAAACCTGTCGGCTTTGCCGTATGTCTGGAGTCATTTTCATCATATCGTTGCAAGAAGGTACTCAATATCCACGACTTTATGATCTCAGGACAATACCGAGGCAAGGGGTACGGAAAAGTACTGTTAAAAGGCGTTGAGACTTTTAGCAGAGAAAACGACTACCTGAAAATCACTTTAGAAGTCGATGACAATAATCATTCGGCACAGAAGCTTTATACAAGTTGTGGATTTGAAGATCATCAGGTGAAGCTGAAAAGATTACTGCACTGGCAGAAGTATGTGATTGAATAACCTACCAAACATAATGTGATGTATCTTATCGCCTTATTACACAATCCCATATATCATTGAACTGTCTGGTATATGGTTTAGGTTATGTCCGCAACATCTTCTTTTTACGATAAAAATGCTCAGCAATTAGCGCAGCAATATAATTCCGTTTCTTTTGAGTCGGCCCATTCGTCGTGGGAAAAGTTCTGGCCAGAGGCTGGAGATACCGTACTGGACGTGGGTGCTGGCACAGGCCGTGATGCGAAATGGATGTCTGAGAAAGGGGCAGATGTTATTGCCCTTGAACCATCGGAACCAATGCTAAAGCTTGGAAAGGAACTGACTGGAGATCGCGTTACATGGATAGCCGATGAATTACCTGCCCTCAAGAAGATCGAAGAGCTAGGTATCAGGTTCGATATAATTCTGGTTAGTGCCGTATGGATGCACCTGGCACAGACTCATAGAAGCAGAGCATTTCGCAAACTATCCAACTTACTGGCGTCAAACGGCAGACTCATTATCACACTGCGTCATGGCAAGTTTGATGATGAGCGTATCGGGTATAAAGTTACCGTTGAAGAGTTAGAACGGCTCGCAAAAGATACCGCTCTTTTAGTTCGGGACATTTCTGACTCTAGCGACTCTCTAAACCGCAATGAGGTTTCCTGGCAAACGGTTGTGATGACACTTCCGGATGATGGCTCGGGAGATCTGAATAAAGTTCGCCATATCATAGTCAACGATAGTAAGAGCTCAACGTATAAGCTCGCTCTGCTACGTGTTCTCTTGCGCATCGCGGATGCACACCCAGGTTGTGTTATCGACAGAAGTAATGGTGAGGTTGCTATCCCTTTGGGCCTGGTAGCACTTTATTGGATTAAAGCATACAAGCGCCTGATCGATGTGGGTAACATTCAGCAGAACAGCAATACCACCAAAGGACTCACCTTTATAACTCCTGATGGTTGGGAGAAAATTAAGCACCTCTCAGCAGACGATCTTTCAGTAGGGAGCTTGTTTGCAGGGGAAGATGCGACAGCAATTCAAAAGACGATTCAGGCTTCTGTTAAGGCAATGAAAGATGGTCCGATAAAGTATATCTACACTGGATCACTCTCCGATAATCAACAGGAATTCTCTACCGTATCGCCGACCAGGCGAAGAAAGATGCAATCAAGTATCTATCTGGATAACTCGTTTTTTGAAAGCTACGGCTCTTTTGTTCTAAATGAAAGCTTGTGGGAATGCTTTAGGTTGTATAACTCCTGGATTGAACCATTGGTCGTCAATCAGTGGATTATGCAGATGCAGAGGTTCAAGCTGAATCAAGACAACAATATTTCTCTACAGACCTATCACAACTGTCTGGTTTGGTTAGAAAAAGACCATGATACAAGTGAAGTTCGTAATCGTGTACATGAACTAAGAGATAATAAAACAGCATTAACCAGTGCATGGAGCAACACCAAACTAAACAACACCTTTCATGTCGACCATTGTTTACCATTTGCGTACTGGCCCAATAACGACAAGTGGAACCTATTACCAACCACTAAGACCGAAAATCTCAACAAAAAAGACAGGCTTCCGAGTAAGCCTAGGCTCGTAGAGTCGAAACACAGAATTCTCGACTGGTGGCAACTGGCATGGGGAGAAAACGACGCTCATCGACAGCGCTTTTTCACCGAGGCATCCCTCTCGCTTCCAAACGTTCCTCCTCAATGTTACGAGTTTGAGGAGGTATTCGAAGCGATGGGACTTCAGATTCAGGGAGTGAAGAATCGGTTATTGGTTGGTGAGTGGTAGTACAGTAAGAATTCTACACACTCACTTTCATTACCTCTCGTTCCCACGCTCCGCGTGGTAATGCATACTGCGAGTAAAACCACCCACGAAAAATCCATAAAAACATAGAGTTAAATCAATTTCGGAGTTTATATCGACCCATAGCTTTGAATCTGATATACATCCCCACGGGGGACCGTGGGGACGAGTTCAAAAGATCGGCTATTGGTTGGTGAGTGGTGACGTATTACTTCGCCAACTCCACCAGCTGCTTTTTAGCAAACTCGCTGCCTTGCTCTGATGCTTTTTGAAACCAGTAGGCGGCATTGGGTTTGTCTTGAGCGACACCTAATCCATTTAGGTACATGTGCCCCACCCACTCCTGTCCAACCATAACACCCGCTCGGGCAGCTTTTAATAGCCAGGGGAACGCCTTTTTATCCTTCTTTTCAACGTTGAAATAGCCATATCCCAAAGCAAACATAGCGCCTGAGTTTCCTTTTTCTGCAATTTTAGTCAGCTCTGCAACTCTTGATGCCCAGGCTTTCGAAAAGCCCGATGCACTGGCTTCCATCCATTGATGATCATTTCTTTTTACACCAATCGGCACGCTAGATTCTTTAAACAACTTATAGAGATAGGCTTCTCCATCTTTGGTCAACGGTGTTCCAGCCGCAACCCAGGTTAGGTTCTGTTTTGAGTAATAACACTCTGTGTACATTCCTATTTCTGTGCCGCCTATGTTCCATTTCTCTCTTACACTATAGTGCCCGTTATTGGCTATGAATTCGGAGTGGTTGCATGCATCAAGAGGCTGAGTGTAAGCGCCATGTCTTTCACCCGTGAAATAGAGGTACACTTTTGGAAACGAACCATTTGCATTATCAAGACCCGCATTAATTGAGTCGATATTCAAAATAGCGGTAAACAATTTTTGTTCGTGCTTAACGCCTTCTACAGTTTTTATTGAGCTGGTAACAGCCTCAGTTCCTTTCCACTTGGAGACGGATATCTTCTCATCTGAAGAGAAAGCAGAAAAACTAAGTGACGTGATGGCTAATGTCAGAATGGCTCTTTTCACGATATCGCTCCTTGACTACAGCTATCCATATTACGATTTGAATGTGACTTAGCCCACTGGAGCAGTTCCATGTATTTGCGGTGGGCCCGCTTTTTCATACCCAGTTTTATAAGTAATGCCGAAGGCAGGATATAACGCCAGTACATTGCCAAATATAAGCTTCTAGAATCATTAGCTTGGTTTAGGCCTGTTACGATATCAGGAGCAACCTGATAATACTCCTTTACCTGTTGCTTTCTTGATTCGATACTCATCATGTATTCATCCCGGAAGCTTCTCAGCGTTTCTAGTTCCCAGCAATCATCGGACAGGCCAAGGTTTTCACACGCAGCGGTTGTTAAGAAACAACCTCCCGAATCACATTTACCAGCATCTGCTCTAGCTGTTTCTTTGTCATGGGCTTTTTTCGCCATTGAATAGGCCGACATCATTCCGTTGACATCGTATTGGCGAGATATCACAGCTTTATTATCAATAAGCAAAGTGATATTTACCTTCTGATTTCCATATTCAAACAGCCTGGTTGCCGCACTTTCAGACAAGATTAAGAAGGCATCCGTTCCCCAGTCTCCACTGGTTAGCTTCATTTTATGAACAGTGTTGCCTCGGCTTAACTCAATCTGGATATTGGCATCTTCGTATTTATCCGGCCCAACAACTTTCTTATAAGATCTAACGTCGTCCTGAGAGACAACCTCATAATAAGTATCGTTAAAAATAATGTGATGAGGTATAGCCTCGGCAACCAGCTCGAAATTAACCGTAAACTCAGCTTTTAGATTGAATATAGGTAACGCATCGGAAAGAGTTTGAAGTTGAGATTTCGGCCTGATCTTCAGGGTATCTTTAGTATGCTTTTGATATTTCGGGTCCTTGGTATCCGACACTTCAATATAAAGTGTATTCCACTCTGCATACCAACCGTTTCTGATAAACTCTCCAGACTCACAGGCTGGAAGATCATCTGCAGAGCTCGCTTTTACCATTCGTGAGAACGGAAACAGCATTGCACCTGCAGAAACAGCAGCCACTAACCTTCGCCTGTTATTATTTACTGTCATTGTTAGACTTCCTTGTTTTTTGACTTAGTCAAACTCATTCTTTTGATGATATGACAATTTTAGGAGTGCTTAAATTTTAATCCCTTAGCTCACTCCAAAGACTTAATCAGTTTCACGTTTTTAGTTTCTATAGTAGACAAAGTGACATCTGTGGTGTTCGGGCTATACCAAGACTTAGTCGAGAAATAGGAAGAAAGATCTTTAGATTTAAATATATACCCATGCCTGGCAAAAATTTCATTACGAATCAAACGCAATTCGCTGGCACTGTAGCCCTGAAGCTCTTCTTTAGTTAATAAGCGAAGTGAGGAAGCGGCCATTAAGTAGCCGCCTTCTTTTGTATGCAACTCTACTAATTCTTCGACGTTTTGCATTCCACCTGGAAGTTGCGAGTTTTCATCAAATAACTTTCCGGAAGCAATCACATAGCTCTGATCATTCATTGACATGGTAAATCTGAGGCCGTTCTCTGCACTAAAATGATCGATGCCCCAAAAGCACTCTTCAACTTCAATCAAAAAGACTTTGTCTACGATTTGCATCGTCCTTTGCTGATTTATCTCAGAAGGAACGACATAAGTGTCTCCCCTATACTGATGCCTGGATCCCTTCCCCGTATCATTTTTGTATGCGCCAGAAATTGAGGGAGTTATAGATGTTAAGGTGTGTGTTCCTGGTACTGCTTTATAGGAGAGCTTACTGGTAAGCAATCTGACTGGAACGAAATCTAACTCTTCGCACGCAGATATATCAACTTGATAGTGAATGTAGCCTTTAAGCTCTTTCCAACCGCTGCCTAGATCAGCAACATATACAGGGTTGTGACCCCAGTCCATGCTGTAATATGAGGTACTACGAATCCCTAATTGTTCGTATTGTAGTTGCTGGTTCACTTTTTCCAGTTGCTTCTCTAGCCCTTTTACCCCTTCAATAGCCTGAGAGATAAGCTTGGCGTTAGCCTTTGATTCATCGTAGTTTTTATACCTTCCCTCATCATAACAGTACTCTGCTAATCTATCCCACAGTCGCCTAGCTTTATCCATCTTCTTTATTAAAACTGGTGTTTGCGTTTTTAACTCCGCGACTGAAATAAGAGCCTCTGCCACTAAATAAGCATGATCCACAAACTTACTCCGCTGCATTTCCCATAGCTCGGTACCGTCAACACCAGAATACTTTCGGGAAAGCAGAGCCTTATATGTGGTCGAATTCAGAATGCCGTTATATTGAGCAGCAAGCTCTTTGTTTAACCCATCTGCCTCAGCAATGAGCTCCATTCCTGTCTCTGAGTTTCGCTTGGTACAATAATTATCTGCTAAGGCATTCGGGATAAAAAAATAAGCTACATATCAACAGCAGCGTACGCATATTTACTCCATAAAGTTGTCATTCCAGAGTAAATATTATCAGTAGATAATAGCCACATACTTTGCTCTGACAGGCTATTTCTACTAATTAGTTCTATTCGATTTTCGAAGCTGTGAAGATTCGCAAATGAAGCCCTTAACCAAAATACTCACTCATTGATAAATAACGATTCCGGATGTGTTCAATAAGCATCTGAATTCGTTTGGCTGGCTGCCGTGTGTAAGGGTAAACCGCATAGATACCGACTTCTTTACCTACGTGGCCAGCTAACACTTCTTTTAACCTGCCCGCCTGAAGATCTTCATACACAAGACAAGTTGGTAAGTAAGCTAATCCGTTCCCCCCAATGCTGCCTTGCGCAGCGCCGCCGAGTTATCTGAGCTGAAGTTACCGCTTACTCGTAGTGTGAAGATGTCGCTATTACGTTTAAATTGCCAGTCGTATGTTCCTGTGCTTTCGTGGGTATAGCCCAGACAGTTATGGCGTAATAAATCCTTTGGTTTTTGTGGCTCGCTATTTTTCGCAATATACTCTGGAGAGCCACATATCACCCATCTCGAGTTGAAAATATAGCGCGCAATTAGACTGGAATCTTCGAGGTAGCCAGTTCGGATCACCAGATCATAATTATCCGTAATTAAATCGACAAAACGGTTGTCCATTGACATATCGATGGTCAATCCCGGGTGCTGTTGGCAGAAATCGGATACCGCTTCCGCTAACAGTAAATCACCAGAAATCGTCGGAACCGACATTCGGATATGGCCCGACAGCGCTTCATTGTAGCCGTCTATCGCGTTAAATGCGGCAGCGGCTATCTCGTTGATGTCTTTGGCGCGATTATAAAGCACCTCTCCCGCTTCAGTCGGAGAAAGGTTTCGGGTGGAACGATAAATCAGCTGTACACCAAGCGTATTTTCTAGCTTGCTAACTCGTTTGCTGACAACAGATTTATTTATGTCGTTCAACTCAGCAACTTTGCTGAATGAACCATTTTCTATTACCTGGGTGAACAACACCAAATCATCAATATCGGGCATAGATACAACTCAATTCGTCTCGGGTCTGTTGGCCTAAATATCATCAATAATAATATAAGTAGCGTAGACAGGACCGTGAACTCCTACAACTTTAATCAGCTCAATATCCGCGGTTGAACTTGGGCCTGATATAAAGTTCACGCATGAAGGCATACGTTCACCTTCCGCCGCCTTTTGATGCAACACCGCTGTCGCCTGAGAAAGACGTGGCACTAAAGCACTTTTTGCCACTATAAAAACTGATGCTTCAGGCAGAAGGCTAACTGCTCTCCCCTGATCGGGCTGGCTATACAAAACCATAGTGCCAGATTCCGCTAACGCTTGTTCGGCATATACGACACCTACTTTCGCTCGCTCAGCGATATCAATATTACCCTGATAATCAATATGCGAGTTCCATAAACTTATCTGGTAGTAGTCGGACTCAATCTGCCCGCTATCTAACAACACCTGCAGTCGTGCATCTGAAGAAAAAAGCACATCTGCCAGCTTTCCAACTTTTTCTTCACCAGCCAGGCAGTATGCTTCGCAAACTTCACGTAAGGTAACAGAGAGGTTTTCCTGAGTGGTAACCACTGCCTGAGATGCCAACGTAGTCTGAGTGTAATCTACTAACGCCTGTTTTAGTTCATCTTGAGTATACTCTGCCATCACATCATGGTGGCATGTATACCTTAATGGCGGTCGCTCAACACTTTGAGGAGTGTCCGTTCTGCCAAGCTTTTGGGCGATGTTAGCTAAAAAGTCGTCACGCTTGATAATTCGTTCAGAAGCCGTATTTATCTTATGACCCAAAATCTCTTGATTCGACATAATTATGACTCCTTGCTCTTCTGATGTTTTTTAAACCAACTACGGAAAGATTCGCCATCCGGCTCTGGTAGATCCCGGGCTTCTGTCCACTCTTTTGTTGCGCCCAAATTAAAAGGCATATGGCCATCTTTAATAAGGCTTCCCGCAACTTTAGCGCCGATTTTTACAGTAGTATCCCAAAGCATTGGTCGAGCATTTATGACGTTAAACGCACTTACTGTCATACGCTCTAGCGCAGGAGTAATAAACTGTTCAGCCATCTTTTCACGGTGCTTTAGCAACAAATCAGAAAGTGGAATCTTAACCGGACAAACATCGTGACAAGCTCTGCATAAACTACACGCATATGGCAGATCTTTAAAATCGTCGTATCCACCAAGTAGTGGAGAAAGTACTGCACCAATAGGCCCTGAATAGATAGAACCGTACGACTGACCACCAATATGCCTGTATGCCGGGCAGGTGTTGACACATGCCGCACAACGGACACAGCGCAGAATATCTTTGAACTCGGAACCAAGAATGTCCGAGCGTCCGTTATCAACGATGACCAGGTGAAACTCTTCTGGCCCATCACAATGACCTTCTTCTCGTGGCCCCGTAAGCGCAGTAACATAACCAGTTAACGGTAGGCCAACGGCGCTTCGACAAAGCAAACTAATAACGATATCTAGTTCTTCAAAGGTAGGAACAATACGCTCCATTCCCATTACTGCAATATGCGTTTTCGGCAGGCTGGTTGCAAGTCGTGCGTTACCTTCGTTGGTGACCAGGCTAATGGTTCCAGACTCGGCCACCGCAAAGTTACAGCCCGTTATGCCAATATCTGCTTCGAGGAAATCATGGCGGATGTAGTCACGCACAAATCGAGTCATCTCTTCAGGATCATCCTCACCCTGATATCCAATCTTGTCGCGGAAGACATCGCGGATCTGAGTGCGGTTTTTATGCAGAGCAGGAACAACGATGTGTGATGGTGGGTCGCAGTCGTCAACCTGAAGAATATATTCACCGAGGTCGGTCTCTACCACTTCGCAATTATTACGCTGAATTACTCGGTTCAGGTCGATCTCTTCCGTCACCATAGATTTGGATTTAACGACTTTTTTGGCATTTTTCTGCTGAACAATCTTCTCAATGTAGTCCGTCGCTTCTTCAGCGGTTTGAGCAAAGAAAACATATCCTCCATTTTTAGCCACATTGTCACTTAGCTGCTTTAGGTAGTAATCCAAATTTTCCAGGACGTGGTTGCGGATATCCATCCCCATTTCGCGCCACTCTTCCCAGTTACCCAGCTTGTCTGCTGCAATCTGGCGATTGGTAAACATACGCTCCTGCGCATTAGCTACCGACTGGCGCATAAAGTCATCTTTCATCTGCACATTGATTCTGTCGCGGAAGGTGATGTTGCTGGTTTTCATCGACATATTATTTCCCCTCACCAGATAACAATACATCCACAATATGCATCACTTTTATCGGCTTACCTTCCCGACTGATACGACCACCAATATTAATAAGACAGCTGATATCCGCTCCAATCAGATAATCGGGTTTTACAGCAGAGATATGCTGTACTTTTTCTTTCACCATTTCACCGGAAATCTCAGACATCTTGACGGAGAAAGTACCGCCAAAGCCGCAACAGGTTTCCTGATTAGCGATGGGCAGCATCTCTAAACCTTCAACCTTATCAAGAAGCGCCAAAGGCTCTTCTCTCACACCTAACTTTCTAATCAAACTGCATGAAGGATGGTAAACCGCGCGACCACAGAGCTTTGCACCGAGATCTGTGATACCTAAGGTTCCGACGATAAACTGTGTCAGTTCGTATAATCTATCTGCAATTTTTTGTGCTCTCGCCGCCCATTCAGGCTCATCAGCTAGATACTCTGGATAACGCTTAATGGTTGCTGCACACGAACCCGCAGGGCTTACAATGGGGTAATCGTTGACCTCAAAAGAGCTAATTATGCTCTTCATCGCAGCCTTGCTGCCATCCGAATAACCACTATTTAAAGACGGCTGACCACAACACCCCTGCCTTTCGGGAAAAATGACTTCACAATTCAACTGCTCTAACAATAAGACGGTCTTTTTAGCAACTTCTGCTTTGACCATATCTCCCAGACAGGTTGCAAATAGATTCACCTTCATTATATTGCTCCCATTAACATTACTTTATTAGAGTGATGTTATTTAAACTCTTCCAATAAATTACAGATACATTAATATTAAGTTCGATAAATATTATTAATTAAATTAAGCTAATATTTAAATTATTATTCTTAACTAGCATTTATATTCTAGCCACAATGATATTTATCGCTATCCCCCCAAAGTCTTAGTCTGTAAACCTCTTCAAAAATAGTGTGACTCAGATCTGTACACAAAAACACAGCCCACTCAACAACACTGTAAAATCATGAGCTTAAAAGGACACTCAAAACAAGCAAGATGTAATTACATCGCTTTTGGAAACAATAATTCCCCCTATTGAGCAATGATTAGCGACAATTCAATGAGTCCATAAGCCGCCTTGTAACCCTACTGAGGCTGGAATCAAATATTTTAATTCTCCTTTTTATTATATTTCTCTTATTTAAGCCCCTATTAACATTGTTTTACGTTCATCCAATTGGTACTGTTACCGGACTAAAAAGACATGGATACGTTATGAAAAATGGAGAAATAAAATTCTCATCTGTACGTTTAAGAATGGCGCAAATTTCCGAAAATGACCGTTCTCTTTATTTGGAGTTACACACAAATCCTAACGTCATTGATTTGTGCTTTGACAGGCCAAGTCTCAAAGATATAGAGTTAAAGTTTCAGTCGAGATTACCAGCGTGGAGAGTCGATTCTGAGAACTGGTTATGTTTAGTTATTACAGAAGCAGAAACAGGCCGTAAAGTAGGGGTTACCGGATTTAAACTGGAAAATGGTATAGCTGAAGTCGGTTACCTCCTATTACCCGAGTTTTTTGGCCGAGGCTACGGAACAGAGTCCCTGGCTGCACTTATCGGATGGGCGTCCAAGAGTTTGGGAATTACAAACTATGAGGCGATTGTGACAAAAGGCAACGTCGGCTCAGAAAAGGTATTGACCAAATGTGGGTTTACTCTCTCAAAAATCGTTCCTAATGCTTATTGTATTAAAGGACTTCTATATGATGACCACATATATTCACTAAGTATTCGCCCACGTTAATATCTTCACCAAAACATATAGCTCCGAACAATTCGATGAAAACAATCAATGTAGAACTGATTAACGCTTTTACCGCTAATGGCAACGGTGGCAATCCTGCAGGCGTAGTATTAGGTGCCGAAGGGTTATCTGAAAAACAAAAGTTGATGATTGCCCAAGCTGTTGGCTATTCAGAGACTGCTTTTGTTACCGCTGATGATAGCGCCGATTTTGCTGTTTCTTTTTATACGGTGACCGATGAAGTCGATTTTTGCGGGCACGCCACTCTGGCAACCTTTTCTACCTTGTTCAAACAAGGGATTGTGCCAGCCGGGCAATTTACCCAACGAACCAAAGCAGGACTACTTGAAGTACATATCGAGCCAGACGGACAAGTTATGCTTCAGCAAAACACTCCAACCTGGTTAAAAACCTTCTCTAAAGCTGATGTTTCAAGCCTATTCGACAATCTAGAACCTGGGGAGTTGCCCATAGAGTCATTAACAACTGGCTTATCTGATTTGATACTGCCTGTTGCAAAAGGGACTTTAGAACAATTGAGCCCAAATGATGATGCTATCGCTGAGTTCAGTCGTAAGCATAACCTTGTCGGGATCCACGCTTTCGAGATTTGTAGTGAAAAGAGTAAGTACACTGCAAATTGCCGTAATTTTGCCCCACTTTTTGGCATACCTGAAGAATCTGCAACTGGAAGTTCAAATGGTGCGCTGGCGTGTTACTTAACTAAGCATTTGGGGCCAAAAGATGAATTTCTGTTTGAACAGGGAAAAGCCATGAATTGCCGCTCTGAACTAAAAGCGGTAGTTAAATATAGGAACGATAAGTTTCACTCTGTGGTTGTTGGTGGCTACGCGGCACCAATTGGCACTAAGCAAGTGGTTGTTTAATATGCCAGAATTCAAGCAAATTAACGCTAAAGATCTTCCGATTGCACTACTGTTAGAAGCGGATCCTTCAGAGAAATGCATTCATAAGTACCTTGAAAAGGCTCTCTGCTTCGCTGCATATGATCAAGGCAAGCTAGCTGGTGTTTGCGTAACAAACTCAGAAAGCAGTGACGTATCAGAGATTTTCAACATTGCCGTATGGCCAGAACTGCAAGGCAGAGGAATTGGAACGTCTTTACTTCGGTATGTGTTAGAGCAGCTGAGTGATCGTGGTTTTAAAAAGTGGAACTAGGCACCGGCACATTTGGCTATCAGCTTACCTATTACCAGCGCTTTGGTTTCAGAGTGGAGGGTACGCAAAAATTTCTTCACCGATAATTACGAACAACCAATCTATGAGCATGGCTTACAACATATCGATATGCTGAGATTATTTCTGGATCTTTAAGAACTTATAATCTGATTTCGACCTTTGGCTTTCGCTTCATATAGCGCTTTATCTGCACTGGCATATAACCGCTCGATGCTGGAATTCTCTATACTTAGCTCGCACATGCCAACGCTAGAAGTCACACCTACAATCTCGCCCTGAAAATCATAACGATGCTCGCTAATTTTTTGGCAAAGCCTTCTGACTATCTGTTTAGACTCTTCAATATTGGTAAACGGCAATAGCACAGCAAACTCTTCTCCACCGATTCTTCCCACGATGTCGGACTCTCTGAGAGAACTTCTGCACATTTCACCAAACTTTCGGAGTACCTCATCTCCTGCCGGGTGACCATATTGGTCATTTAATTTTTTAAACCTGTCGAAATCAAACACCGCTACCGTTAACGTGCTATTGAGCTTCCTGACACGAGATATTTCTTCGTTTGCTTTGAGCCAAAAATATCGGCGATTGTATAACTGAGTCAGGTCATCGATATTGGCCAGGTTTGCCAGCTCCTCCTCGAGCTGTGCTCTCTTTTTAATTTCTCGTTTTAATGTTTTTCTCTCACTCTCTAACGAACGTTTCTGCTCAATTGATTCTTTTATATATCGGCTTCGCCCGTACTCAAGCCAGGTGGTGATCACCATGATGCAAAGGTAAGTAACGCAATATCGAGCCTCAAAGTCATAAGAATATGTCTGATTCAGTGAGTCGAAATAGAGCAAGCTGATCATAATGATAACCAACAGTGCAATACTCCAGCGAAGGCCATACTTATGACCAAAAAGAGAAATGCTTAACAATGGATAGGTATAGCTCCAGAGAATTTGCCCTTCACTTTTGGCTCCCCATACTGAAACCAGGGTGACCATTGCTATAAACACAAAATTGTTAACGTGATAGATTTTCTCTGTGTTTTTTACATGCGGAATGAGTAAAAGACTGAAAACGATACAGCCTAGAAAAACACCTAGTGTTGCTGCGATGTAAAAGTTTCCAACCCATAGGTTTTTAATACCAAATAAGATACTCAGAGGAACAGCAATAAAGACCAACCATATGTAGTGATTCAGTCTTAGCTCAGCCCGTACGCTCATAGGCCTTTTCTTATCAACTAAACTGTCTACAAACCTTTGCAGCTTAACTAAAGATTGGTACATATTACTTCTGGTTAAAATTTATTATGCAAACAGTTTAATTCTTCTGAGTAATAAATTACTCAATCCAGGTCAAATAATATGAATATCATTATTTATAATCCCGACGCTGTATATCGTATAGCTTCATCTTATTATTGAGTGTTCTACGTGGCAGCTCTAGCTCATCCATAACGGCCAGTATATTTCCTTTCTGACGTTGCATAGACTGTATGATTAGTTGTTTTTCAAATGCCTGAACCCGTTCCGCCAGGTTGTAGCTTGCAGGAGCGGCAACGTCTTGTTCATCATGACCCAGTATAGCGCCTACCGAATTTGAGCTACCCATTCCCAGTACATAGCGCTCAGCCACGTTTTTGAGTTGTCGAACATTGCCGGGCCAGAGATGATCCATCAAACGAGCGATGTCTTGTTCAGTTAGCTCCGGGTAATCTCGCTCATACTGAATTGCGGCTTTCCGGGCAAAAAATTCGAACAACTGAGGGATATCTTCCCGCCTGTCTTTGAGATCTGGCAAATTAAGCTCAATAACATTAAATCGATAGTAGAGATCTTCACGGAATACACCCTCGGCAGATGCCTGAACCAAGTCAACTTTTGTCGCAGCGATAACCCATAAATCAAGCGGAATTTCTTTATTTGAACCGACCCTTTCAAGTTTGCGCTCCTGCAAAACTCTAAGCAGCTTTATTTGAAAGTTCATAGGCATACTCTCTATTTCATCCAGAAAAAGAGTACCTCCCTGAGCATGTTCTATCTTACCGATACGTTGGCTATCTGCCCCAGTAAACGATCCCCGCTCGTGACCAAAGAGCTCACTTTCGAACAGATTTTCAGGAATCGCACCGCAGTTTACTGCAACAAATGGGCCTTCACTCCGAATGCTAAAGTCGTGAAGACAACGAGCTATCAACTCTTTACCAGTGCCTGTTGCACCGTTAATCACCGTATCCACTGGTGTTTGACCCAGCATCAAAACCTGTTGTCTGAGGTCCGTCATCACTTGGGATTGCCCTATCATCCGGCTCTCAAGTGTTGGTTTCTGACTCAACAAGCGTTGTAGATTTTTGTTCTCTAATACAAGGCGTCGCTTCTCTCCTGCACGCTCAATTCTATCCACCAGCAGATCGGGTTCTACTGGTTTTTCGATAAAGTCGTATACACCATTTCTCATCGCCTCGACCGCCATTCTGACATCGCCGTGTGCGGTAACCAACAGAACCGGTATGTCCGGATCGACACGATGAACCTCCTTCGCAAAAGCCATTCCATCCATTCCTGGCATTCTGATGTCAGACACCACGACACAATTTTCATTTTGAGTAATAGAAGATAGGGCAGACTCAGCATTCGAAAAATCATCTACCTCAATGCCTGCAAGACTGAGCCATTGTTTTGTAGCCTTGCGAATAGCGTCTTCATCATCAACCAAAATCACTTTGAATGCTCTGGCAAATTCACTACTGATTTTCATAGATAGACTCCGTTGATGATTGAGTAAGAATGACACTAAAGGTTGTGCTACCATCCTGGCTTGAGGACACTTCAAGTCGACCACCAAACTCTTCGACAATTCCATATGAGACCGACAATCCTAATCCCATACCTTCTCCCGGTGGTTTTGTCGTAAAAAAGGGATCAAACACTTTGGATAGGTGCTCTTGTTCAATGCCACAGCCGTTGTCAGTAATCCTAATTACAGCTTTCCCGCTTTTCGTTTCTAACAAGATAGCGACTCTGCCCTTATCAAATCGATTCGACATCAGTATGGCATCGACTGCGTTTCGTATCAGGTTAACCAGAATTTGTTCCAACTTAATCTCATCAGCTTTTACGAAGACAGGCAGTTCTGGCGCTAGCCAGTTAAGTTCAATGTCGTTTTTCTCAATTCTGGTGTTTAGAACCAGCAATGCATTATTGATAACGTGCTGAAGTTCGACCTGGCTCAACAAACCACTGGATTTGCTTGAGAAGGTTTTCAGATGCGTGACAATTCCTGAAACCCTATGTAATAACTTATCTATCTCTTTAAGGTTATCCTGAGCGAGTTCAAATTGCTGCCGCTCAATCAATAATCGGGTACTGGCAAGGAAGGTAACGGTTGCTTGAAGCGGTTGACTGATCTCATGAACGAGCTCTGCCGATATCTGTCCGAGAGCGCCCAGTTTTTCGGCTTGAATCAGCTCTTCGTGAGTCTGACGCAGCGCTTCTTCTGTTCGCGCCCGTTCCTCAACTTCTCGTTGGAGCTGATTATTGCTTTTGTATAATGCTGCTGTACGTTTTTCCACTCGCCATTCGAGTTGTTGCTGAAGCCTAAGTCGGCTGAAGATAAACAATCCAACCACCATCAGCAGTGCTGTAGTCAGAGCGGAAACTAACAGCGCACCTTTTTTACGCTCTTCTAATCCCGTTAAATCGCTGAGATAGTATAGTTGCCAGCCAAGCTCGGCTATTTCACGCTGATGCAACAAGTAAGGCGTGCTTACCACTTTATTGCTCGATCGAGTCTCCCCTGAGATAAGTTGGATGACCCTTTTCCCCTGAGGAGATAGCGGTAACTCTTTATAAGCCAATGCTCCAATCTGGTGGTGGCTATATTTCTTTGCTGCTTTAATCTGAGTTAACACACCAGCGGGCAAAGCAAACAGGCTTTGATAACGCCATGATGGATTGCTGGAAAGAAATATCACACCATCGCTGTCACTCACCCAAACCTGTTCACCGCCAGAACTCCAGTTCGCTTCTAACTTAGACATGTTAATTTTGAGTACTGCGACCCCAACAATGTCACCCTGGAAATAAACCGCTCTGGAAAGGAACAGTCCGGGCTGACCAGTGGTAACACCTACAGCAAAAATCGGCCAGTTTCCCCTTTAATGGCATCAATAAAATAAGGTCTGAAATGGTAGTCGTTTCCCAGAAAGCTTCCTGGCTTGTTCCAGTTACTACTCGCAACCACCACACCATTTCGATTCATTAAATAAAGAGCATCCGCGTTAGACTCCGACTGCCAGCTCTCGAGTTTGAGGTTAATTCCATTCGTTAGAGGCGCATTTTCCGGAGAAATAAGAAGTTGTAACACCTGATGATCATGAGCCACGATATAAGGCAGATATTCAAATCGTTTGTGCTCCGCTTCTACCGTTGAAACATAGAGATTAAGACGCTCTTCGCCCACTTTATTCAGCTCTTCAAAATGCGCCTGTTCTGTCGCTTTAAGGAGTGCCGCTCCCAGCATTACCCCAAGTAGCAATGAACCAAAGACGATCCAGCTGTTAGCTTTTTTTGAACTGGTTTGTGACATCCTGTCTCTCCCAAGCCTTGAACCCATAGGCCAAATCTGGCTCATTTACCAAAGTTTAAGGCGAAAAAATGAGCCAGATTTGGCCTAAAAACAATCTAAGAATACATTATCTTAACATTTAATCCAAACAACAACGCTCACAAAGCATTTACAATCAACATGTTAAAACCAAAAAGTAACAAACATGTAAAAAGTGGCAAGACCTTTGCTCTATAGATGTCGAACGATTAATGCTCACCTCCCTACAAATCAACCGAGCATATAACAAGAAACAAGGATGAAAGTATGAAGACAGTAAAGACATCAGTTATCACCACTTTGGCGTTAGCAGGTTTTATGGTGGCAGAGGCGAACGCTGCTACTGAGTGGAACGTATCGCTATGGGGTAAAAGACGAGCCTTTACGGAGAACGTTGAAAAACTAGCAGAGCTGGTCGAAGCGAAGACCAACGGCGAGTTTAAGCTAAACATTTCCTATGGTGGACTTTCAAAGTCGCGCGAAAATCTTGATGGCATCTCTTTCGGAGCCTTTGAAATGGCACAGTTCTGTTCCTTTTACCACTCTGATAAAAACCCTACCATCACAGTTACTGAGCTACCTTTCTCTCAGGATGTGTCACTTGCCCGCGTGAGTGAGATCTATACCGAAGTATTTAATCACCCTATCGTGAAAAAAGACCTAGCTCGCTGGAATGCGACTTTGTTAATGCCAACACCTCTTCCTCAGTACAACATCGTAAGTAAAGGGGGTGAACTTAAATCACTGGAAGACTTCGATGGTCTTCGTGTTCGAGGTCCAGGCGGGATAATGGGCGTACTAGGCAAACTGGGCGCAGTAAAAACGGGCGTACCATTTTCTGAAGTCCGTCAATCTATGGACTCTGGCGTAATCGATGCTGCTTCATTTGCACCCCATGCGCATCTGGCGACCAACTCATACAAGGTGGGTAATTGGGCGACAACCAACCTGAACCTTGGTTCAGCAAACTGTCCGGTAGTGGTAAACACCGAAGCGCTTGAAATGCTTAAACCAGCTCACCGTGAAGCACTTCTAGGCTCAGTTGGAGAGGCTCTGGATTACTACGTGCAAAATTACGAGCAGAATACAACTGCCAAGTATGAGGCGGCAGTGAAAGATCAGGGGCTGGCAATGGTGACATTTAACGATGAACAAACTGCCAAGCTAAGCGAGCTTTCAGAATCGGTTCGTCAGGAGTGGATTGCTAAATACAAAGGAAAGTTCGACTCTCAAACACTCTTCGATTTCACAGAAAAACTGTTTGCCGAAAAGTAATCGATTGGAATCAATACGTATTAAGGCCGCCGGATAACGGCGGCTCTTTATCTACTAATTTTAAAAGGAGGCTGTTATGTCTGCAGCTGCCTCGGTACTGGAAGACAAATCGACTCTAAGTCGCGCTGATCGTTGGTTTTTCCGCTTTGAATCTGTGCTCAATTTAGCCGGAGGACTTGCCATCTTTGCTCTGGTACTTCTCGCAACAGTAAACGTGCTTGGTCGCTGGCTCTTTTCTGCCCCAATCAGCGGCTATGTTGACTGGGTTGAACAAGCAATGGCATTTATTGCTTTTCTGGGCATTGCCTACACCCAACGAATGGGTGGCCATATCCGTATGGATATCGTTGTTGGTCTGCTACACCGAAGATGGTTATGGTTCACCGAGCTGGTTACAACCAGTTTAATGCTGATCATTACCCTTATTCTTATCTATGGTTCGTACCTTCACTTCTTCCGTGCCTACAGCATTGGAGACTCTTCACTCGATATCAATTTGCCAACCTGGCCAGCCAAACTCGTGGTTCCTGTTGCTCTATCCGTTCTGGCTCTGCGCTTGATATTGCAGATTTGGGGTTACTTAAGAGCACTAAAAGAAGGGGGAGACAAACCTGTTGCTGTACCTCTGATTGAATCAGCGGCAGAAGTGGCTGCTAAAGAAGCCGAAACCGTTAGCGGACACGACGAATAGGAGCATTATTTTGTCACAATTATTAGAAACCATGGCAAACATGGACAACATTGAAATTGGCCTTTGGGTATCTGGTGCAATGTTGGTTTTTGTTATTCTTGGTGTACGAGTTGCTTTTGCTGCAGCTATTGCTGGATTTTTAGGTCTGCTTTGGATTTTCAGTGCCAAGCTCGGGTTTGAGCGCGGTTTTATGGTCGCACTGAAAATGGCCGGTACAATTCCACACTCTAAAGTATCGTCTCTTGCCCTTTCGCTGATACCAACTTTTATCTTGATTGGTTTTCTCGCCTATCATGCAGGCTTGACCAAATCGCTTTTTGAAGCAGCCAAACGCTGGGTTGGGTGGCTTCCGGGAGGAATGGGCGTTGCAACGGTATTCTCTACTGCTGGTTTTGCTGCAGTTTCCGGAGCCTCAGTAGCAACGTCTGCGGTATTTGCCCGTATTGCCGTTCCAGAAATGCTAAAACTCGGATACGACAAGCGCTTTGCCGCTGGGGTTGTTGCCGCAGGCGGAACACTCGCTTCACTAATTCCACCATCGGCGATTCTGGTTATATACGCCATCATTGTTGAGCAGGATGTTGGTGCACTACTGATGGCTGGTTTTATTCCGGGATTTGTATCTGCCCTTATCTACGGCGGTCTTGTTGTCTTGCTTGCGGTAACACGCAAGAATTTTGGTCCACCTGTGCGGGGATACACCTGGAAGCAACGCTTTGAATCGCTGCCAGGCGCAATGCCCATCTTCTTTGTGGTTGCCATCATAATGATCTGTATCTACGGTGGCGTAGGTACCCCGACCGAAGCGGGGTCACTGGGTGCCACCGTGATCTTAGCAGTTGCCTTGTACCATGGCAGTCGCTGGAAAGAGATAAAAAGCTCGCTAATGGAAACAGCCAAACTCTCGGCGATGATCTTCGCAATCATCTGGGGTGTTCTGATATACGTTCGTTTCTTAGGTTTTGCAGATCTGCCAAGCGCGTTCTCTGACTGGATTGTGAGTCTTGAACAAAGCCCGATGTTAACACTACTGCTTATCCTGTGTGCTTACGCAGTATTAGGTATGTTTATGGATGCGATTGGCATGCTGTTGCTAACTTTACCTGTGGTTTACCCGGCAATCATTGCGTTAAACGGTGGCGTAGATGTTGCGGCTGCAGACTCAGCATTTGGAGTATCAGGAGTGGGATGTGCAATCTGGTTCGGGATAATCGTGGTTAAGATGGCTGAACTATGTCTCATCACACCGCCAATTGGACTTAACTGCTTTGTAGTAGCTGGGGTCAGACCCGAATGCTCCGTTCAGGATGTATTCCGAGGCTGTACACCTTTCTTTGTGGCCGATGTAGTCACCATTGCGGTACTCATTGCGTTCCCAGGTATCGTGCTCTGGCTACCTAACTTAATCGGATACGCCTAAATTAAGTTTCACTCAAGTATACTCGAGGGACCTCAAGATGCAGGATTCAGAGCTGCTGAAAACGCACCTTTAGGTTACTTGAGGATATAATGGGGCTTGCTGACGAGCCCCTCAACTCCAACAACCACAAACCTTTCACGCCGAACCGCTAATAGTTTGTTATAGTCTCTGGAAATAACGCGAACATACCTGATTGACCATGGATATATTGGTAAACCTGACTTTTATTGGACTAGGGATAGCAGCACTTTCTGTTTTTCAGCTCTCTTTACTTACACCGCTACTGGTTATTCTTGCTATTGCGGGAGGATATTTATCGGAGGTTTATGAGTTAACGGGTATTTCAGTGCTTATCGTTCTTTATTTATCAGCTTTGGCAATCACCAAAGTCAGACAACCGAGGTTAGTCCAGCTCACTCACGTAGTTTTTGGCGTTATTTGTATCGCTCTTGCTGCCCACAAAGCACCCGGTATCAATAACTACCTATTAATACCTTCCGCTCAAACCTCTTCCAATGCGATTCCATTTGATCTCTATCTAAACGCCGACAAGATCCATATCTATTTTGCGCTGCTGCTTATATTGCCCGGAATGAAGAACCTTACTCCGGTGAAAAGCGTATCTGTCGTATACGTTGTATGTGTGTTGTTCGCTTTAGCAGGACTTCAGTATGCCAGCCTTCCGCTGGGTATGATGAATCTGGACTTTACGATACCGGAATGGCTGCCTTTATGGGCGGCATTAAATCTGTTATTCACCTGTACAGCTGAAGAAGCATTCTTTCGGGGTTATGTTCAGCAGTCGCTTACAAAGCGGATCCATCCGATATACGCGATAGTGATTACATCATTGCTATTTGGTATCGCTCATTTCGCCGGCGGTCCTATGTTTATGTTATTCGCTGCTCTTGCCGGATTAGGCTACGGTCTGGTTTATCACTTCAGTGGCAGACTTCACTGGGCAATCCTCACTCATTTTGTGTTTAACCTGACCCACTTAATATTTTTTACTTATCCGCTTCCGGTCTAAACAAAAAGCCTATCGTTATGTCGATATGATTGCGATAATGATCGGCAAATATAACAAAAAACAGGCTAAGGCCTGAGTATCAGGGAAGGAAGTAGATACTTGTGATAAAGAAGGAACGCTTAGCCTGTATGAACAGATTATCTCTGTACGTTTTCTCTTTGATGTTGCTTGTTAGCAGCGCCTTTCCAGTTTATGCCGACACCATACTTGTGGGGGGCGATCATAACTTCCCTCCTTATGAGTTCGTAAACGATCAGGGGGAGCCTGACGGTTATAACACGGAGCTTACGCTTGCCATTGCCGATGTTATGGGGCTGGATGTTGAAATCGTTCTAGATAGCTGGGACGTAATGAAACTAGGGCTAGAAGAAGGACGAGTGAACATACTTCAGGGGATCTCATACTCAGAAGTCAGGAGCAAGTATGTTGATTTTTCACCACCTCACTCACTCATTCATCACTCCCTATTTTCAAGATTAGACGGGGCTCCGCCTGTTGAAGATATCTCCGAATTAGAAGGAAAATCAATCGTTGTACAGCGAGGTGGTATTGGTGCAGAACAGCTTAAAAACGCACAAATTAACGCTGAATTTATCTATGTGGATACTCATGCTGCAGCCCTAAGAACTCTCGCCGCTGGCAAATATGACTATGCGTTGGTTGCTAACCTTCCTGGGCTCTATCTTGGAGCGGAGTTCTCTCTTTCAAATATTGAACCCGTTAGCCAACTGTTTGATTCCCAACGATATGGATACGGCGTACTAAAAGGTAATGATGAACTTCTAGCTCAGTTTAACGAAGGCTTAGCCATACTAAAAAACACTGGTAAGCAACAGGAAATCTACAATAAATGGTTCGGCACTTATACTTCCGAAAAGATAGACTGGGAAACCTTCACTCTAGTGTTGGTAAGCTCATCTATTATTCTCACCGCAATATTTGGTGCTGTTATCGTCTGGAACCGAAGTCTGGCAAATGAGGTTACTCGCCGAACTAAAGACCTGGAAATGCAGCAACAGCAATTGATTCAGGCAGACAAGATGGCTTCGCTTGGCATACTGGTATCCGGTGTTGCTCACGAAATTAACAACCCCACTAGCCTGCTTCTTCTCAACTTACCAGTTTTAAATGAGTCTTTTGAGGACATTGAAGAAATTCTGGAAGAGCATTATCAGGCTCATGGTGACTTCGAGATCGCCGGATTAAGTTACAGCCGTATGAGAACTGAATTGCCTGCAATGTTGAGCGAGATGCTCGAAGGCACCAACCATATCAGACGAATTGTTAACGACCTTCGTGACTTTGCCCGGCAGGAACCGCAAGAGCTTTCCGAGCTGGTTGATATGAATCAGGTGATTGCCGCTGCCATTCGACTTACCGACAGAACGATTCGCTCTTCAACGGATCATTTCACTATCGAATACACAGATTCCTTACCTCTCTTTAAAGGGAATGCTCAGCGCTTACAGCAGGTTGTTATCAATCTAATCGTTAACGCCTGTCAGGCACTCGATTCTAAGTCTCAGACTATTTCAATTAAAACCCGGCACAGATTCAAAAAGAGCCAGGTAGAGATGATTGTCACCGACACCGGGTGCGGTATCGAGAAGGAAAACCTGACCCGGCTATCTGATCCATTTTTCACCACCAAGAGGAAGGAAGGAGGCACCGGACTCGGGCTTTCTATATCTTCCACAATAATAGAAGAGCACGGCGGACATTTGCACTTTGAATCACAGCCATCAAAAGGCACAATAGTGCGCGTACATATTCCGGTTAAGGATATGGAAACAAAGTTGTCCAGAAGATAACTAGTTGTCAAGAAACACTGTATTAAGAATACATAGCATGAAGAAAACCCTATATCCCGAGTTTGGCATCTTATTAGTCGATGATGAGCCAGCTTTTATTCGCAGCCTTTCACTATCACTGGAAAGACGAGGTGGGATAAATCATCTGTTCAGTACCAGCGATAGTCGTGAGGCTATGGCTTTAATTGAGCATCATCCGGAAATAGAGCTCGTATTGCTCGACCTGAATATGCCAAACCTATCCGGCGAAGATCTGTTAAAGCAGATCATGGAGAAACACCCGGAGATCGGTGTCATCATTATTAGCGGAATGAACCAGATAGAAACAGCCGTAGACTGTATCCGGCTTGGTGCATACGACTACTTCGTTAAAACTACTGACGAAAACCGGTTGATTGAAGGGATAAAGAGAGCTATTTCGATGCAGGAAATGCGCCGTGAGCACGAAGCCATGCGCCGCAGATTTCTCTCAGATACCATTGAGCATCCAGAGGTCTTTCAGGAGATCATTACCGAGGACAAGAAGCTACGTTCTATCTTCCAGTACCTGGAATCTATTTCTGGCAGCAGACAGCCCGTAATGATCACTGGCGAAAGTGGTGTTGGTAAAGAGCATATCGCCAATGCAGTCCACAAGCTTAGTGGTCGTAAGGGTGACTTAGTCAGTGTCAACGTAGCGGGCATCGATGATTCGGTTTTCGCTGATACTCTGTTTGGTCATAGCCGTGGAGCATTCACTGGTGCCGATAAAAAAAGGCTTGGAATGGTAGAAGCCGCCGCCGATGGCACCTTGTTTCTGGATGAGATTGGTGACCTAAGCCACGCATCTCAAACCAAACTACTTCGATTACTTCAGGAAGGTGATTATTATCCCCTGGGTAGCGACAAACCTAAAAGAAGCAAAGCCAGAGTTGTTGCAGCAACACACCACAACCTTAGCCAAAGGGTAGAAGAAGGCAGCTTCAGGAAAGATCTTTACTTCCGCCTATGCACTCATCAAATAGAGATCCCACCTCTAAGGGAGCGAAAAGGTGACATACCGTTACTCTTTGAGCACTTCCTGGAAAAAGCCTCTGTAGAGATGAACAAGCCAACTCCTGCATACCCTAAACAGCTTCCCGTTTTGCTTTCTACCTACCATTTTCCGGGAAACATCAGGGAACTGCAGGCTCTTGTACTTGACGCTGTAAGCCGCCATAAAAGCCATACTCTGTCAATGGATGTATTTCGGAATGTGATTGAAAAAGCCACTTCGAGCCACCAGCATCAGAGAGTGATGAAAAACTGTTTGATCCGGCTAAACCCCTTCCGACTCTTCAGGAAATGAACGAACTGTTGGTTTCCGAGGCAATGGAACGAGCAGAAGGTAATCAATCACTTGCAGCGCGCATGCTAGGCATTTCGCAACCCGCTCTTAGTAAGCGCCTAAAGAATGCAAAAAACGCCTAGCGGATGCAAAAAATGCATGAGAGCAAACCTTAAACCCCTATAACTTTGGTTATAGTATAACTTTTATTATATCAATATAACCCATTGATATATTTAGCTCGTCAATAATTAAAGCTAGAGGGCATTACTAAAGTTATACCCCTTTATTTAATCCATAAAAACCATAAAACTCATAAAATCATATAGTTAACGACCAAATCAATGTTGGCACTCGGATTGCAATCTATTCCTTGTCGCAGGTGCTTGCAAAAGCCAACGCGTTGGAACTCGTTATCAATACAAGGAAATGAAATATGAGTGCAAAGGATTCGTCACCACAGGCAAGCGGTGGCTTTTGGAGCAAAATGGAACTTTGGAAAAAGATCGTAATCGCAATGGTTCTCGGAATGATCGTTGGTATCATCATGGGCCCGGAAGCGGAAATGCTAAAACCTATCGGTACACTATTCATCAACGCTATCAAGATGTTGATCGTACCACTTATCTTCTGTTCACTGATTGTGGGCGTAACCTCAATGCAAGATTCGGCCAAGATGGGCCGAATCGGCGGTAAAGCTATCGTTCTGTACATGGGTACAACCGCAGTTGCAATCACTATCGGTCTTGTTCTGGCTGCTGTTTTTGGTCCTGGTGAAGGTCTGAACATGGTTGCTCAAGACGCAGGCGCATCAGGTAAAGAAGCTCCACCACTGGTACAAACTTTATTAAACATTATCCCTAAAAACCCAGTAGGTGCATTGGCTGCAGGTAACATCCTTCAGATCATCGTTTTTGCTATCGGTCTTGGTGTATCACTAAACCTGATTGGCGACAAAGCAAAGCCAGCGATTGCTGTTTTTGAAAGCCTTGCAGAAGCTATGTACAAGCTAACAGAGCTTGTTATGAAGCTTGCCCCTTACGGTGTATTCGGCCTGATGGCATGGGTTTCTGGCAAATATGGCCTGGACATCCTTCTGCCTCTATTTAAGGTAATCGCGGTTGCATACCTTGGCTGTCTGCTGCATGTGCTAGTGTTCTACTCAGGTCTTGTTAAGGTAGTTGGTAAACTAAACCCATCTCGTTACCTGAAAGGCCTGACAAACCCTGCTGCTGTTGCTTTCACAACAACAAGTAGTTCAGGTACGCTTCCAGCAACTATCAAGGCTTCACGCGAAGAGCTTGGTGTTTCTAAAGGTGTATCAAGCTTTGTTCTACCACTAGGTGCAACCATCAACATGGATGGTACAGCGCTTTACCAGGGCGTTTGTGCGCTGTTCATTGCTCAGGCATTTGGTATCGACCTGACTATGGCTGACTACATGCTTATCATCATGACCTCTACCCTTGCATCAATCGGTACTGCTGGTGTACCGGGTGCTGGTTTGATCATGCTGTCTCTTGTGCTGACAACAGTTGGTCTTCCAATTGAAGGTCTGGCAATTGTTGCTGGTATCGACCGTATCCTGGATATGGCTCGTACAACAGTAAACGTATGTGGCGATATGATGGTATCTCTGCTTATCGCTAAGAGCGAAGGCGAGCTGGATGAAACTATCTACGATTCAGATACACCTGTACTAGAAACTGAAACAGCTTAATCGTCTAGGTCACACCCTCTTTAATTGAAAAGCAGATATCCTGGCGGGTATCTGCTTTTTTGTTCGTATGACAAACAACTTGCAGAGTTAAAAACCTCTGCGCCTCCAGAACTCACCCTCATCTCTGGCATAAACATCAAAGGTTTTCTCTGCGATAATTCGATTATCTAACTCAATCGTCATTCGCCACTTCCCTACCTTGTTATCAATTGGCTCCCAGATGGTATCACCCAGATAAAAGTCCCAATCGTTATTTCCGACATGGACTTCACCATTGAAAGGCGCTAACACTTCCCCGTCTGGAGAGGTTATTCCCGGGTGATAGATGCAGTAACGAACCTTCTTTCCTTTCGCCTTCTTAATATTAACGGTAAAACCAAACTCGATATCTATCTCAGCAGGAACCTGAGTCGTGAACTCTTGTATTTTAGGTAGATGTTTAGATTTCGCATCCCAGGTAGAAAATATGCCGTAGGATTCAATCTCAATTACAGGTGAGCGCTTTGCCATTGTACAGTGTTCTTATTTGACGAATGTTAGACGCCATAGTTTATCACCAGAGCGTAATTGGCAGAAACATTAAACGGCTACCCAAGCAGGTATGGGAATAGCTTTGCTTTCTCTTGATCGGTCAAAGCCTCAACTCTGGCAATGTTGTCATCCGGAATACCCTCTGGGTTTGGGTAATGCTTTAATACTTTTTCCATCGATTCTTCCCTGATCAGGTGAATCGTTGGGTATGGGGATCGGTTTGTTAAGTTCTCCGCATCTTCAGGTCCCGTTCCGCCAAAGCAATAATTGGGATGGAAGCTCGCAACCTGATATACCCCTTCGTAGTCTTCTTGCTTCAATAAAGCGTCGACCCAATCCAGGAAAAAGTTATAGTCCATAAAGTCTTCTAGCATATCCTGAGCCACTACTAAAGTGGTCTCAAGCTCTTCAGGAGCGCTACGATCTAACTCCTTAAGTTCTAGCAAGATAAATTCTAAAAGCTGTTCCTCTGTCGTCGCTGTAGATACTGCAATTTTAATTTGCTTTTTCTTGTTTGGTTTATGAGCAAACGGGCACAAGTTGAGGCCAATAACAACATCTTCCAGCCATTGGCGGGTTTGTGATTCTGCTTTAGATGTAGACATGTCATAAGCCTCGTGAAATATCCTGACTGGTGACTTAGCGTATCTGATAACGTTAATCTGGGCAATTTGAAAGTACTTATGTCCTTCTTTCGGGTTATAATTTACTGAAAATCATAGAGATACGGATTGATTCGGATGGAACCAAGAATAAGCATCATCACACTGGGCGTATCAGATCTGGAGCGGTCTTACGAGTTTTATCATAAAGGGCTCGGGCTACCTACCACTCGTGAGCCCAGTGAAGGCATTATCTTTCTCAAAACTTCTGGCACCTGTTTAGCACTCTATCCATTGGATAAGTTAGCAGAGGACATTTCTCCAAATCTGGCTATTCCTCAACCTGGTTTCTCAGGTATCACACTGGCACATAACACCAGGAAGAAAGAAGAAGTAGATAAAATTCTAAGTAAAGCAGAAGCTGCCGGTGGCAAAATAGAGAAAGCAGCACAAGATGCCTTCTGGGGAGGATACAGCGGTTACTTTTCCGATCCTGATGGCTACATGTGGGAAGTCGCCTACTCTGATGGCTGGCAATTTAACGAAGATGGTAGTCTGGTAATACGTTAAAGGGCAAACGTATTACCAGCAATGTCATCCATAAATGAAGTCTACCAATTAAAGTAGTGGCAAGACCAATACACATGGGACAACAAATAGCAGCATATCCATTCCACGCTCTTTCAATACGTCGTAAGAACGGTGTGCTGCGTCATTCATTCTGACAAGCGAGTGAACAAAGCCTACATTAGCTCGTAGCCTATGCTTCTCAACAATATGCTTAGTGGTTTCGTTATCGTCAGTATATTCCCACGGTTTTTCAATTAAATGGTTCATATCTATTCCCCCTTTGCTTATCTACACTTCATATTTTATAAGGCTTATCACAAATCTAAATGCCATGACTGGTAAAATAGATATGCTAATTGGCAATTCAATTTAGAGGAGTGAATGACCTTAATGGTAGAAAAAAACCAACACAAATATTTGGAAAAAGAGTCGATATGTGCCCAAAACCTGTTTCCTATGGAACATGAAAATAGCACCTCTTCACTCAATTTCTCCAGAACATTGGGACCATCAAAAAACTGGATTGGAAGCGGATATATAGAAGAAACTGGCACCGACAATGTGCATATCAATGGCAGATTCCCCTTTTACTCCGTTGTGTATGTGGTGAAAGGGGAAGGGTTATATATCGATAAGCATGGAAAGGAGTATCCACTTGTCGCGGGATCTGTCTTTCAACGACTTCCTCAAGTGACACACACAACATTGATTACAGAAGGCAGCGGCTGGGCTGAGTACTATCTGGACTGCAATGAAGAGCTTTATCTCCACCTTTGCTCATTATCACTCGTTGATAAAACTATCCCTGTATATCAAGGCGAGGTCTCGGAATCGCTTATTACAAGTATCAAATCTTTCATGGAACAGCTCAAAACAAGTACTGAAGAAGAGATGTTTGATGCATACCTCAACTACCTGAACATTCTTCGTTTGCTTTTTACGCAACAAAGCATCGGCATCATCCCAGATGCGATGCTAAAAGACGCACTCGAAGATTTTGAGAAGATCTATCCTACCCGATTTGATTTAAAGCTTTACTGCAAGGATAAAGGCTGGGGCTACGAAAAGTTTCGCAAGACGTTTAAGAAAAACATGGGGGTATCCCCGCGAGAATATCTCATCCGCAAAAGAATGAACGAAGCAGGTCGACTGCTCAGAACAACCAACCTGCGTATCTTAGAAGTCGCGACCAGACTTGGTTATGCTTCTCAATACGAGTTTTCGAATCAGTTTAGTAAGTACTTCTCTGTCGCACCTAAGCACTACAGAGAAGGCACCTAAAGTAGATTAGCTTAAAATTAAAACATATTCCGGCTAACACCAGTACGCTCCAGAATCCGGGCGGAGATCTCTTCAATTGATAGATTCGAAGTATCCAGATAAGGGATCGCTTCCCGGCGGAAAAAAGCCTCTACCTGATTAACTTCGCTAATACATTGATCAGCGCTGGCATACTCACTCTCAGCTAAACGATGGCTTCGTACTTCAGTCAATCGCTCTGCTTTAATCGTTAATCCAAATAACTTATGCCTGTTTATTTCAAGCTCAGGCAGCAACCTTAACTTCTTAAGATCTTCTTCAATAAACGGGTAGTTGACCACTCGTAAACCAAACTGCATCGCCATATACACACTTGTTGGTGTCTTGCCACTACGGGATACGCCCAACAGTATTAGATCGGCTTTATCCAGATCCCGGAGTGAAATTCCGTCATCGTGAGCCAGGGTGTACTCAACAGCAGCGATACGGTCGAAATACCCCTCTGCATTTTTGTTCACACTATGAGAGCGGTGCAGCTTTGGCTTTGCTTCAAGTTGCAAATCCGTCTGCATCGCCTGAATTAATGGGGCAAGTACATCATAAAAGTGCGCCTCGCATTCAAGTAACTTATCTCTAACTTCAGGTAACACCATAGAGAAGAGAACCATTGGAGGAACTCCCTGCTTTTGGTTGGATTTTTCAATCTCACGGATAAGCTCGTACAACTTTTCTTCAGATTCTACAAACGGAAATGTTCTCTCAACCGGCAAAAATGAGAACTGTGCAATAACTGCACGTCCTAATGTTTCACATGTAATGGCTGTTCCATCAGAAACGTAGAATACGTCACGAGTTTGAATATTCGATTCCATAATTTGTTTATAACTTAAAATATTTTTGAGTACGATGTGCGCAATGATAACGATAATAACAGGGTACTCAATTAGGCTAATAGGAAGTTGAGATGTTTGCACGTTTTAATTTTCTGCTCATTGTTTACCCACTTTAAGCCCCCAATGTATGACGTGGAGATAATCATGCAAAACCATACCCTCTGGCTCAATATGCTAGGCATGGACGATGTAGATAAAGTCGGCGGTAAAAACGCTTCCCTTGGAGAGATGGTATCCAATCTCGCTAACGTAGGCGTCTCGGTGCCTAATGGATTCGCTACAACAGCATTCGCTTTCCATCAGTTTCTGGAGTTTGAAGGCCTGAATCAACGGATCTATAACACCCTGAACACTCTGGATATTGATGATGTGAAAGCACTTCAACAAGCTGGAACTACTATCAGGCAGTGGATTCTTGAAGCCCCCTTCCCTTCAGAGCTGGAACAAAATATACGAGAATATTATCGGTCTCTGACTGATGGAAACCCTGAAATATCAGTGGCAGTGCGTTCATCGGCTACTGCAGAAGATCTTCCGGACGCTTCCTTCGCAGGACAGCAAGAAACCTTTCTGAACATCAAAGGTATTGATGCCGTACTTGAAGCAACAAAGCATGTGTTTGCTTCGTTATTTAATGACCGAGCCATCTCTTATCGTGTTCATCAGGGATTTGATCACGAGGGTATTGCACTGTCAGTGGGTATTCAGCGAATGATTCGCTCTGATATCGCCGCGTCTGGCGTTATGTTCAGTATTGATACCGAAACCGGATTCGATAACGCGGTATTTATCACTTCTTCCTGGGGCCTGGGTGAAATGGTGGTTCAGGGAGCCGTTAACCCGGATGAGTTTTATGTTCATAAGCCGATGCTGGAAGCGGGCAACCACGCTGTCATCAAGAAAACATTTGGTTCTAAGCTGACCAAGATGATCTACTCCGATCAAACAGAAGTCGGCAAACAGGTTCAGATTGTTGATACAAGTAACGAAGAGAGAAACCAGTTTTCGCTAACGGATGCCGAGCTGGAAGAACTGGCTAAGCAAGCATTGATTATTGAACGTCATTACCAACGTCCAATGGATATTGAGTGGGCCAAAGATGGTATCGACGGCAAGCTGTACATTGTTCAGGCACGCCCGGAAACCGTTCAGTCCCAAGAAGATACAAACGTCATTGAAAGATACCAGCTAGGTGACAAGAGCCAGGTTCTGATAGAAGGCCGGGCTATCGGTCAGAAGATTGGAACAGGTAAAGCTCGCCTGGTTTCCTCATTGGACGAAATGTCTTTGGTTAAAGAAGGTGATGTTCTGGTTACCGATATGACAGACCCTGATTGGGAACCGGTAATGAAAAAAGCAGCGGCAATCGTTACTAACCGTGGGGGAAGGACATGCCACGCAGCCATCATTGCTCGCGAACTGGGTATTCCGGCAATTGTCGGCTGCGGACACGCAACAGATGAAATCAAGGATGGCCAGCTTGTAACGGTGTCCTGTGCTGAAGGGGAAACCGGCCATGTTTATGAAGGTGAAATTCCGTTTGAGATCAATCGTTCTGAGGTAGATGAGTTACCTGTACTTCCTACCAAGATAATGATGAACGTGGGTAACCCGGATCGAGCATTCAACTTCGCGCAACTACCAAACGAAGGGGTTGGGCTCGCTCGCCTGGAGTTCATCATCAACAAAATGATTGGTGTTCACCCTAAAGCACTGCTGAACTTTGATGAGCAACCAGAGGAAGTAAAAGCAGAAATCCGCACGAAAATGCGTGGATACAGCGATCCGGTGGAGTTCTATGTAAGCAAGCTAACAGAAGGCATTGCTACCATCGGTGCTGCATTCTGGCCTAAACGTGTGATCGTTCGTATGTCTGATTTTAAGTCGAACGAATACGGCAACCTTGTTGGTGGTCCTGACTATGAACCCCATGAAGAGAACCCAATGCTTGGTTTCCGTGGAGCATCACGTTATATCTCCGAATCATTCGAAGACTGCTTCGAACTGGAAACTCAGGCGATCAAACGAGTTCGTGGTGAAATGGGTCTGAAAAACGTAGAAATTATGATCCCATTTGTTCGTACACCAAGTGAAGCAAGCTCTGTTATCGACCTGCTCTCTAAATACGGACTCAACCGTGGTCAGGAAGGTCTTCGCATCATTATGATGTGTGAGATCCCATCTAATGCGATTCTAGCGGATGACTTCCTGAGATATTTCGATGGCTTTTCAATCGGTTCCAACGATATGACTCAGCTAATGCTGGGGCTTGACCGGGACTCTGGCGATGTTGCGCATATCTTCGATGAGAGAAATGCGGCGGTAAAAGCGGTATTGCATATGGCTATAGAAGCTTGCACCAAACAAGGCAAGTACGTAGGTATCTGCGGACAAGGCCCTTCAGACCATGAAGATCTTGCTCAATGGTTAATGGAAGAAGGCATTAGTTCTATTTCCCTCAACCCGGATACGGTTGTTGATACCTGGCTTCAACTTGGTAAGTAAATCCCTTCTGGCCCGCTAGATTATTGCGGGCCTTATTCTTCAAACGATACACTTCCTACTACTATCTGCTACAAATAGTTATCTTCATCAAATTTTTCACCAAATAAATCACTGTTTTCGAACAAGATTACAAAAATGCGAATAGGTGTACAAAAACACGCTTTCTCAGGTGCTATGCTTTTTATGTTAATAACTATATGAGGAAGTTGCAGTTATGTATAAGCACATTTTAGTTGCAGTAGAGCTTTCCGAAGAGAGTGATTCGCTCGTCAGTAAGGGCGCAGCTTTAGCGAAAAAATTCGATGCCGAACTCTCCCTGATTTACATTGATGATACACACGGGGAAATCTATCACGAACTTTTTGATCTGAATGACGAAGAGAGTCGTGCAAACGTACCGGATAAAACCAACCACTTCTTTGAGCGCTTTATCAAGGCCTGTGATGTACCAGTTAAAAACGCTCTGGCCGGCTCCGGGAATATAGCCAACCGACTCCCTGAAATCATCGAAGAATACGAAGCCGATCTGCTGTTATGTGGGCACCATCATGACTTCTGGAGCCATATCATTTCTACTTCTAGGCAACTGATTAATAGCAGTTCGATTGATATTTTGGTCCATCCGATCATGAAATAAATCGTTCTAACAGCTAAACCGTAAGCCGTATATCTTTCTTGCAGGGTCGATATACGGCTGGTTAGTGATTTATCTGATGCAGATACTTCATCAACTCCATACGAGTGATATCTTCAATCTGACTGCTCCAGAACCCTGACAGGTAGGCTATCAAAGGCAAACCAAACATTAGCAGAAGCAAGACAATCAACATTCCCCTCGCCGATAAACGAACACCATTGCGAGTACTGACATCTAATGCTTCTTTTTTGGGACAAGCGCTAACACACCTCATACACGCCTGGCACTCGTCGGTTCTTACGGCTTCGACGGTATGGACCTTAATTCGCGCAGGGCATGCACGCGTGCACTTATCACAATCCATCCCTTTTGAGTCGATAAGACAGTGGGCCGTATTACGACGCACTTTGAATGGACTGGCGAAACTTAGAATCCCCAGTGCAGCACCATATGGGCAAAGGTAGCGACAAAACGCCCTATCCTGCCACAAGGCAAGTAGCAGCACGACTAACAAGCATAGTCCACCAATAAAACCGGGGCTGATAAAAAACAGTCCTGTTTTCAGATCAGCGACTTTCATATAGGTGCCGTCTAAATAGTGCGGTAATGCCTGGGTAGGAACTCCTTTTATAATGATGAAAAGCAGGCCTGCCAGAAGTAGATACTTTAGCATTCTAAGCGGCCAATCTAGCCAGCCCGGGGGATTGTAATCTCCAGCTATAAATCGCTTTCTCAGCTTGAATAGATAAGTACCGCCATAACCTATCGGGCAAATCCAGCCACAAAATGCACGCTTGCATAGCAACCCACTAAGTAGCACAGAAACCATCATGACCGCTGCTGCCGGGTGGTTGTCGTCCCATAAATTGAGAGTAAGAATCGCTCTGATCTCCAACCCTGCCGCGATAGGTAAAAAAGCATCCAGTACATCGGGTCGGGTAAGCCCACTTATCTCGCCATGCGCTAAAAAGCTGTAATACGCAACATATTGGATACCGACCAATAAGATAGAAAGCGCCATCAGGTGTTGCACCCAATCCCGGAGATTATTTTCCCGCACTTCTCCTTTTGACAGTTCGGGTTGGTAACGATTGAGCAAGCCTACAGCAACTAACCCAAACCCCGTTGCCAGCATTAGTGGCCAGTATGCCGAAATAATAACCGCGGCTAGCAATAACAAAGCTGAAAGCAGGTAACCCCACTTCTTGTTACTCCAGTAAAGTAAGCTTACACAGAAGATTAACCCTAACATCAAAACTATGGATTCTACTAGCGACATAATACTGCTCTTGATGAAGTGAGGAGAAAAAAGCTCCTGAACTATTACAGAGATTAATATAAGCAGAAGAAACCGGGATTGATATACCTTAAAAGATGTATTTTCCGTATTAAATACTGTGATTTAACTCTAATCCAAGTATTATTTAAGTCATACTTCTCAGCTGAAACATGGATAGTTATGAAATCATCTGTACTCATTGGCTTACTTAGCACTGTTTTCACACCAGCGATTGTTACCTCAGCATTTGCAGCAACTCTATCTGTACATTGTCCACAAGGTTGTCCAACTAACCCGGATAATAATGACCTCGTCTTCACACATATCTATGCCCTATCCAATAATCCAGAGACTAAGTTTGCAGACTGGGTAGCGTATGAAGTCAATCCTATTAATTTCGGTGCGTCTCCGGGCAGAACCTGGAAGTCCGATCCCCTGCTGGAACAAGATGAAACGCTGGAAAAAGCAGATTACAGTGGCGCTAGTTCAACATCACTGCAAGCAGACAGAGGGCATCAGGCACCGTTAGCCTCATTCGCCGGCTCCCGTTTTTGGTATGAAGCAAACTATCTGAGTAATATCACCCCACAAGACAAGGACCTGAACCAGGGACCATGGAAACAGCTGGAAGAAAAAGTCAGGAATGCCGCCACATATGACTCGCCATTGTATGTCATCACCGGCCCCGTATTTGATGAAAAGATGCCAAGCCTTCCAAAAGCTGATGAAAACCATACCGTGCCATCCGGTTACTTTAAGGTGATTTACGATGGAAAACATTCAATCGGCTTTTTAATGGCTCAGAATGTTAAACGAAGCGAAAACGCCTGTTCCAAAATAGTCAAACTTGAGGAAATTCAAACGCAACTCTCTTTCACTCTTCCTAAGTTGCCATTCGACACAGAGCTTCAGGAAAAATTAGGCTGTTGGTAGAAACGGACTGTTAAAATTAAGAAGAGCTCTGGAAGTGAGAGCCCCCTTTCGGGGGCCAGCCACTCTAGCCGTATGGCGTTAATTAAGCACCCTGATACCCAGGCACACGGAACATTTTTCTACAACTATCTAAAAAGTAGCCGTAAAGAATACCCATGCCACACGAAAGCGCCGCGTTAACCGACACTGCAGAAATAATCTGTTCAGTTGACGCGCCTACAGACAGTAAGATAGCCACATACACCGGGGACTGAAATGTAACAAAAGCAAAAAGATCTGAAACGTTTTTTGCAAAAGAGCCAGTAGCAACTTTCGCACCCTGTCTAACTACCCAGTCCCTATAAAGGCCATACGGCACCGCTATAGCAATGTTGACCGGTATAGAAACCAGTCTTGAAGCCAATGATTTTTCAAAGCTTAAACCCGAAATGAATACCTCGATCGCCATCCCTGTGATAAAGCAGAATACAACCATCGCAAAAGTATCTGCTGCAAAGTTCCTTAAGTTAAAAGGAGCGCGAACCTTCATTTACATCCTCTACAAGAATAAATATCTAGATTAATTATTGATATGCAATATTATAAACTGGCTTAAAGACCATAATCCAGCAGTGCGCGCTATTAAAACAGATTTTTTATAGTTTTATATTTTATATTTAAAATAGTTTTATGAATATTGCACTAGTTTTTTAACAGGAATCAGTCAGATTCTCTGAGTATTGATATCAACATCAGATCGATCCACCAGTAACCTGTCTTTTGGGTTTAGCCTGATGAATTATCTTGGTAGGATACTGCTATTATTCCAATCAAGGACATATCGTGACACTACAAGAATTACTTCAGTTGCCCGAGTTAGAAGGTAAGCTGCTTGGTGAATCCCAAACTATTGGATTCGTGACCGCAATGGCATGCGCCCCAAACGTTTTAGACCCAGCAGAATGGCTACCATTCCTGTGGGGAGGAAGAAACAGCGCCCTTTTCTGATGGAGAGCAGCTAGAAACTTATGCAGGTCTTGTTGTCGATATCTGGAACGAAGCAAGACCAGCGCTTCTGGACGGAAAGTGGCAATGGCCAGAAGGATGCACGTTGGACGACGAAGATATCGTCTCAACTCAAACCCGAGATTTTTGGAAGGCGTCTTACAAGGTTATCAGCTTGCACGAGACGATTGGGAAACGCTGATGCCTGAGCAAAGTGAAGATAACGCTCTACTAGGTGGTGTACTTCTTTCTCTGAGCATGCTTTACGATCCGGAAACCGCACTGACTACACTTCAGGAGCAAGGCATTGAAGGACTTGAACAGTTTGAAGAGATTTTTAACGCTGTACCTGTAATGCTCTGTGGCTTAACCCAACGTGGAGCCGTATTGGCAGAACAGCAATAAACGCATACAAATAAGGGGCTCGTTGAAGCCCCTTAGTTTTTTTAGATGCAAGCTGATAACCGCTTAAGCATTGCCCTTCACTTCCATCTGAAGTTGTTCTGCAAAATCAAGCATGCGGTTTAGTGGGATAAGCGACTTAACACGAACGTCTTCATCAACAAAGATTTCATGCTCTTTACTGTTACCCGTTAAAGCACTCTCAATAGCAGCCAGACCATTCATCGCCATCCACGGGCAGTGAGCACAGCTACGACAAGTCGCACCATTACCCGCTGTTGGTGCTTCCATAAGCTCTTTCTCAGGAACCAGTTGTTGCATCTTAAAGAAGATGCCTTTATCCGTCGCAACAATAAGCTGCTTATGTGGAAGCTCTTTTGCCGCTTTGATCAGCTGGCTGGTTGAACCAACTGCGTCTGCCAATTCAACAACACTTGCTGGTGACTCAGGGTGAACCAGTATTGCCGCTTCCGGATAGAGTGCCTTCATATCCTTTAGAGCCTTAGAAGAAAACTCATCATGAACCACACACTCGCCCTGCCACAAAATCATGTCAGCACCGGTTTGATTCTTGATATATGAACCTAAGTGGCGATCCGGCCCCCAGATAATTGGTTTATCTTCCGAGTCCAGATGTTCAACTATTTCTAATGCAATACTAGAGGTTACGACCCAGTCAGCACGCGCTTTAACCGCAGCAGAAGTATTGGCGTAAACCACAACAGTATGGTCTGGATGTTGATCGCAAAACTCTGTGAATTTATCAGCAGGGCAACCCAGATCCAATGAACATTCAGCCTCAAGGTTCGGCATCAAAATGGTCTTTTCTGGCGTAAGAATTTTTGCTGATTCGCCCATAAAACGCACACCTGCAATAATTAGTGTGGTTGCTGAATGACGGTTACCAAACTTCGCCATCTCCAGAGAATCCCCAACAAAGCCGCCTGTCTGTTCAGCCAATGCCTGGATTTCTGGGTCTGTATAATAATGGGCTATCAAAACCGCATCTCGCTCTTTAAGCAACCTCTTAATATTTTCTATATGAGTCTGCTTTTGCTCTTCTGTAAGAGGTACTGGCTTAGGAGGAAATGGGTATACGGTATTTTCGATAATATCTAATATGTGGCTCATTGCTCTGCTCACGCAATTTCCTGTAATCCGCGCATTGTACACCCGATAGTGTTTTTAGTTCCACTACCAATGAGGTATACATAAGTCTAAAGAGTTTTAATCTAAAGTTAAGACAATAAAAAAGGCCACCCTATGTGGATGACCTTCCATTATTGGCTCTATCGGAAAAGCTCGTTTTATTTCTCTATGCGAGATTTTGCGGTTTTCGCCGATGCGCTATCAGGGTACTCATCAATAGCCTGCTGGTAATACTTATTAGCCACGTCCGGCTTTTTGTTTCTCTTAGCAATATCGCCAAGTTTAACTAAAGCATCCGCTCTTTTTCCAGAATCAGTAAATGAAACCACAGACGCGAAATGCTTGGCAGCTTCAACATCCTGCTTCTTAGCAAAGTACAATTGACCTAGCCAGTAGTTTGCATTTGGCGAGTAAACTGAATCCGGGTAAGTAGCCTGAAACTGATTCAGTGCTTCCAGGGCACCTGAGTAATCTTTTTTAGTCAGGATAAGATCGACAGCAGCCTCGTAGTCTTCTCTTTCTTTCTGATTACTTGAAAAGGTTCCCGCACTTTTCAGCTCGGCTTTTTCTTGAGCGGCTTCTTCCGGAAATTGAGACGCTGTCTGAGCCTGGCTTCTTACACGATCCAACTCCAGAAAGAGTTCTCTCTGGCGATCTAATAGCTTTTTGATTTCGTAGCTGTTTCTTTCTACCAATCCACGTAAGTCACTCATCTCAGCCGTCATATCATCCATTTGCTGTTGCATTTGGATCTGTATACGGTTTCGATTTTGCAGTAGACGTTCAAGGCGCTGAACTTCATTCTCGGGAGAGGCAGGAGTGGAAACGGGAGTAGAGTTACTTTCGTTTATATTTGATACTGGAGCTGGTGCAGCGAGAGTGGTTCCCGCTGCACTTGCCAGTAACACAAGCGAAACAGCTCGCTTTAAGTTACTGAACATGAGGTATATCCTCAATTAGTATACGATAACCGCACGACGGTTTTTCGCGTAAGCTTCTTCGCTCTGACCTAGAACTAGAGGCTTCTCTTCACCGTAGCTAACGATTTCGATTTGATCTGCTTGTACACCTAGAGCCTGAAGGTACTTAGATACCGCCATTGCACGACGCTCGCCTAGTGCGATGTTGTACTCTGGAGTACCACGCTCATCTGCGTGACCTTCAACCTGTACTGTGATAGATGGGTCTTTACTTAGGAACGCAGCGTGTGCAGCTAGCATTTCTTCGTAATCACCAGAAACTGTTGCGTTGTCGAACGCAAAGAAAACGGTTTGGTTTTGACGAAGCGCCTGCTCTTTTAGCTCTTGCTCAGAAAGTTGAGCATCTGCGTCCATTGGAGTAACTACTGACGTATCTGTAGTGTTAGCTGCACCAGCTTGCTGGTTTGTAGTTGTTTCAGATGAAGCATCTGTCGCTTCGTCGCTAGAACTACATGCAGTTACAGCCAGTACTGGTAGCGCAATCAGAAGCCCTTTCAGAACCTTATTAAGTTGCATCTTATTTCTTCCTTTACTTTATAAAAACTTAGTTGCTACAAAAACGGAGACCAGGCGGGAGCTCTAACACGCCCATTTGTTGCCGGTAATCTAGCTTTAAATCGTCCATCTATAGACACCATAGAAAGAACGTTTCTCTTTCTGTACATAGAGCTATAGATGACCATGCCACCATTAGGGGCGATACTTGGAGACTCATCCAGAAGTGTTTTTGTTAACACCTGAACAGCTCCGGTTTCCAGATCCTGCTTAGCCAGATTAAATCCTGAGTTCGAACGGTTCACCATTACCATGAAACGCCCATCAGGAGTAATTTGACCACCCAGATTCTGACTACCTTGCCATGTCAGACGGTTTGTTGAACCGTCCTCCAAATTTACTTGATAAATCTGCGGTTTACCACCCCGATCCGAGGTAAATATCAAAGATTGACCATTCGGATGCCAAAATGGTTCAGTATTATTTGATCTGCCGCGAGTAATTTGTTTGAGACGACGTGTCTGCAAATCGAGAACATAAACCTGTAAGCTTCCGGTCTTTGACAAAACCAGTGCCAACTTGCTGCCATCCGGAGAAAACCTTGGCGCACCATTATGACGAGGAAATGACGTTAGCTTTTCACGCTTACCTGTGTAAATGTTCATCAAAAAGATTTCTGACTGACCATTTTCAAAGCTTACATAAGCCAACTGCTTTCCATCTGGTGACCAAGCTGGAGACATCAGTGGCTGCTTCGAACGAAGTACCATACGTTCGTTGTAACCATCGTAATCCGCAACACGAAGTTGGTAAGGATACTTGGCGTCATCGTTTACAACCACGTAAGCAATTCGTGTCAGGAACGCGCCTCTTTCACCAACCAGTTGCTCGTAAACCAGATTGGATATCCTATGCGCGTAACGGCGCATATCTTTTGACTTCAAGTTATTCTTGTTTTTGTGGAAATGAACATGGTCCTTAGTCACAACAAGCTCACCAGTCGCAGGATCTAAGCCTTCACTCTTTCCACCAGTTAACTGCCCTCTTACTACATCAATTAGCTGGTAGTTAACGTTATATGTACCGTCGGCGTTCTTTGTAATCGTTCCAGTTAATAACGCGTCCACACCTAAACGAACCCAGGCGTTGTAATCAACTTCAGTATCACTATACGGCGTTTGTGGCATCTGGTTCACTTTCACCGGGCTGAACTTACCACTACGCTGCAAATCAGATGCAATAACTGCCGACAAATCCTGAGGAAGAGGCTCTGTTCCCTCCCACTTGAACGGTACAATCGCTATAGGTCTGGCAGAATCAATACCTTCAGTAATGACTAGCTCCAGCGCAGCGTTTGCCACACTTACCATTCCAAAAAATAAAATAACAATACTTGTTAGCAGTCGTTTAATCACAACCCTTTCCTTTTACTATTCTGGCGCTACAGTCAGATTAATATTTCTAACTTTCTCAATTACGTCTTTTTCTGTTGGTAAAGGAAAGCTTCCCACCTGCGCAACCGCTCGCTTTGTAGCAGCACACAAACGTGAGTCACCCTCGATTACTTTTGCGTCATTAAGCATCATATCTGCACCTGTTGGTAGCAACCTAAGGTTTACCTTGCAGGTTTTGCCTCGATACGAGTCTTCCATTAATAAGTTTTGCTGGATCAGTTGGCGATAAATCGCACCGTAGCGATCCGCTTCAGAAGCCACATGTCTTGCTGCTGCTGAGTTGTTCTGAGCAGCTTCTTCCTGTAGTCCAGAGAAAATATCCCCTAAAGCTGCTTCTTGTTCTTTACGTTCGCGCTCTAGTCTTTCTAATCGCTCTGTTTCTACACGCGCTTTCTCGGCAGCTTCAGCAGCGGCCTTTTCCTTCGCTACTCGTTCCCGCTCGGCTTTTTCTGCTTTTTCACGTTCAACTCGAGCTTTTTCTTCTGCTTGTTTAGCCGCTTTCTCTTTAGCTATTCGTTCTGCTTCCGCTTTTTCGATAGCTGCCTGCTTAGCTTTACGCTCTTCTTCAGCTCGTTTTATCGCTTCCTGCTTTTTCTTACGTTCAGCTTCGGCTTTTGCCGCCAGAGCCTTTTCCGCTTTTAAGCGTTCCTGCTCTTTCTTAACTCGTTCTTGCTCAAGCTTAACTTTCTCTTGCTCAGCCTTGCGTTTTTTCTCTGCCTCACGAGCGGCTTTATCCGCTTTGGCTTTGTCTTCTTTGAGCTTGCGGATACGAGCCTCTTCGGCTTTTCGATTTTTCTCTAGCTGCTCACTTTGCTTACGCAATTTATCCAAACGCTCCTGCTCAGCTTTGGCCGCTGCCTGACGCGTTTTTCTGATCTCCTGAGCTTGTTTTCTCACGACATCGGGATCAATTACCACAGCCTGAACCAGATTGCCGCTAGGCTTTGGTTTAGACATGGTAAAGTCTGTTCCCCATATCAGTGCCACTACCAGTAGCAGATGGAGGAAAAGAGATATTAAAATCTCTTTTGTATAATTCTTATCGCTCTTCATTTACAGCTTAAGCTATTCCCTGATTTCTGTTAGCAGTCCTACTTTCGGAATCCCGGCTCTGCTTAATTCGTCCAGCACAAGCACCACTTCTGCGTATGGCGTAGAAGCGTCTCCACCAACCGCAACTGGAGATTCTGGCGCAATAGACAGTTCGGCTTTAACACGAACAATAATATCTTCCAATGACAGGCCTCGTTTGACCTCTTCGTCATTAACGCTTAATCCCAGGTTACCTTGGTCATCAATTTCCACAATGATAAAGCTTGCATCGCTATCACCAGCCAATTCAGAAGCTGGTTTCGCTGCTGAAGTCTGAGGAAGCTCAACTTCAACGCCCTGAGTAACAAACGGAGAGGTAACCATAAAGATAATAAGCAGAACCAGCATAACGTCGATATAAGGTACGACGTTAATCTCTGCTGTCATTTTACGCTTTTTAGGTTGATAACCCGCCATGCTTATTCCTTCTCACTCATCGCCTGACGGTGAAGAATACTGTGGAACTCTTCTGAAAAAGTCGCAAAGTTATGTTCTAGCTTACCAACACGGTTACTCAGGTTGTTATAAGCCATTACAGCAGGTATCGCTGCAAACAGACCCATTGCTGTTGCTACAAGTGCCTCTGCGATACCGGGAGCAACCATAGCCAACGTTGCCTGCTTAACTTCGCCTAATGCAATAAAGGCATGCATGATACCCCAGACCGTACCGAACAGACCAATGTAAGGGCTGATTGAACCTACTGTTGCCAGAAATGGAAGATTGGTTTCAAGCTCTTCAACTTCACGAGCGACTGCAACACGCATCGCACGGCCAGTACCATCCATGACTGAGTCAGCTGATGAACCCGTCGTTCTTCGAAGGCGAGCAAATTCAGTAAAGCCTGAATAGAAGATCTCTTCTGAGCCTGAGATTTCATCTTTACGTTTTTTAACGTCCTGATAAAGGCGAGAAAGGTCTTGAGTTGACCAGAATTTATCTTCAAAGGCATTACTATCGCGAATTGCTGTGGTGAGCACCTGACTACGTTTAATAATCATCGCCCAGGAAACAACGGACATTCCAAGGAGGATAAGCATGACAATTTTAACGAGTAAACTTGCCTGTAAAAAAAGATCTAAAATCGAAATATCAGCTGTCACTGTTCTTCAACTCCGCAATAATCGAGACTGGTATAGCTTGTGGTTTCATCTTCTGGTTGTTGACGCATGCTACCTTAACCGTTGATTGGCACAACGTACGGCCTTCAAGATTGACAATCTTCTGACAGAAAGTAATCGATGCTTTTTTCAACTCATTGATTGTTGTCTGTACTGTTAATTTTTCGTCAAGCCTCGCACCCTGACGAAAATCTATATCCATGTGTCTGACAACGAAGCCGATGTTTTGTTCTAATAAAATTTGCTGGGACACACCAACACTGCGTAACAGCTCTGTGCGCGCTCGTTCAAAGTATTTTAGATAATTAGAATGATATACAACACCACCCGCATCCGTATCTTCGTAATAAACGGTCACAGGCCATTCAAATAGAGAAGTCGTCAATTCCTGCACAACTCAATACCAGGTTAATTCTGTCAATAATAACGCTCAACTATACATGATGAATGCGGCAATAGTACGAAAACGTTGAATTTTTTTCAGGAAAATAGGAGTAGCTACCATTTAGCCACTCCTGTTTGGATAGAAATTATACGAAGAAGTAAAGAAATGTAAGATAACCGAGCACTAGTAGCGAAATGTACGGACTAAACAGAACGCGCCAGTACCAGTTAATCGGCGTGAAACCCACTCCAAAAATAACGCCAGTACAGATCGCCCAAATCATTAACGGACTAATTACCGTATTGAATCCACCAATCGCTTGCGCATATTGAGTTGGTTCCCATAGAACTAATCCAGCATGCATAAACACCATCAATATTGAAAGAGCCCTGAAAAGGGCTCTTTCTACAGGACGATGTATCTCAGCAACCTTTGTAGCCAAGTTACTCATCAGCAATTACTCACTGTCTTTGTCCATCATTTCTGAATGCTCTAGCCAAAGAGCATTAATGATGCCGAATGCACAGGCTAACAGTACGCCCAAAATCCATGCAAAATACCACATATTAATATCTCCTTAGTAAAGTGAATTCTTGTTTTCTTCGATGAAGTTTTCATCCAGACGACCAAACATCTTGTAGTACGACCATGCTGTGTATGAAAGAATGATTGGCACAAATACAGCTGCTACCGCAGTCATAATCTGCAGTGTCAGCTCACTGGACGTTGAATCCCACATTGTCAGGCTGTGGCTTGGGTTTAGCTCTGAAGGCATTACGAATGGGAACATTGTAAAGCCAGCAGTCAGAATTACACCCGCAGCAGTCAGACTAGAGAACAAGAACGCAAAACCATTTTTTTCTGCCTTCGTAGCAACGATAGTTAGCAATGGCATTACTACCGCAAGGATAGGCGCAGCCCACATAAGAGGATATTTGTGGAAGTTTGCCATCCATGCACCTGCTTCACGAACCACTTCTTTGTTCAGAGGGTTAGATGCAGCAAGCGTATCGATTTCACTCTTGATAGCGTAGCCATCGATAAACTGAATCCAAATACCAGCAAGAACCATTAGTCCTGCAACCACAAGTGAAGAGATCACACTGAAGTTACGTGCACGTTCATATACTGCGTCCGTGGTCTTCATCTGTAACCAAGTAGTACCCATCATGATGAACATACCAAGGCTAAGTACGCCACACACCAATGCGAATGGATTTAGCAGACCGAAGAACGAACCATGATAGGTTGGCATCATAAAGTCACTTAAAGTGAACGGAACACCCTGAAGCAGGTTACCAAACGCAACACCAAAGATAACTGGCGGAACAAATCCACTGATACTGATCGCGATATCCCAGTTATTACGCCACTTTGGATCTTCGATCTTAGAACGATAATCCAAACCGATCGGACGTAGCCACAGTGCAGCCAGCGTCACAATCATTGCAAAATAGAATCCTGAGAATGACGTTGCGTATACCAAAGGCCACGCAGCAAACAACGCACCACCAGCGGTAATCAACCACACCTGGTTACCATCCCAGTGCGGTGCAATCGAGTTAATCATTACACGGCGTTCGTTGTCCGTTTTACCAATGATAGGAACAAGCGCACCTACGCCCATATCAAAACCATCAGCAATGGTGAAACCAATTAGCAATACGCCAACCAATACCCACCAAATAAATCGTAAGGCTTCGTAATCAAACATTTTTATTCTCCCTGCTTACGCTTCAACCTGGCGGTTCACTGCATCCTGTGCAGAGTTGCCGTTTTGTTCAAAGTGGTAGCGGCCAGTTTTCAGGCTGCTTGGACCTTTACGTGCAAATTTAAGCATCAGATATACTTCTGCGATTAGGAACACTGTATAGAGTGCAATTATCGCGGCAAGTGACGCCCAAATCTGACCTGCGGAAAGCGCAGATGCTGCAACATCTACAGGAAGAATTTCACCAACCGCCCATGGCTGACGGCCATATTCGGCAACAAACCAACCCATTTCCACAGCGATCCATGGTAGCGGGATACTGAACAGTGCGGCTTTAAGCACCCACTGTTTTTGTTCTATCTTCTGGCGACATGTCTGAACAAACGCGGCACCGAATACGAATAGCATTATGAAGCCACAAGCAACCATGATGCGGAACGACCAGAACAGAGGCCAAACAGTCGGAATAGAATCATCTACTGCTGCCTGAATCTGATCTTCAGTCGCATCGACAACATTTTCTGTGTAACGCTTCAGAAGCAGGCCATAACCAAGGTCGTTTTTAACCTCATCAAATGCCTGCATGTTTGCATCAGATTTTTCGCCAGCGCGAAGTTTCTGAAGCAGTTCATACGCATACATACCGTTACGGATACGCTCTTCGTGCTCAAGCTTCAGATCAGTCAGGCCAGTGACTTCTTTTGTGATGGAACGAGTAGCGATAATACCCATAACGTAAGGGATCTTAATGGCGTAGTCCGTGTGCATGGTTTCCTGATTAGGCAGACCAAACAAGGTAAACGCAGCTGGTGCTGGTTCTGTGTGCCATTCCGCTTCAATAGCAGCGAGCTTAACCTTCTGGACATCACCTAGTTCATAACCGGATTCGTCACCCAGGACAATAACCGACAGGATTGATGCCATACCAAATGAAGCAGCGATTGCAAAAGATCGGCGTGCAAACGCGACATCACGACCTTTCAGCAGATACCATGCACTAATACCAAGGATAAACATCGCGCCAGTTGTATAACCAGAAGCGACTGTGTGAACAAACTTAACCTGAGCAACAGGGTTTAGAACCAGCTCAGAGAAACTCACCATTTCCATTCGCATTGATTCAAAGTTGAATTCAGAACCTACTGGGTTCTGCATCCAGCCGTTCGCTACCAGAATCCATAGCGCAGAAAAGTTCGAACCTAAAGCAACAAGCCAGGTAACAGCCAGGTGCTGGCGCTTAGAAAGACGTTCCCAACCAAAGAAGAACAGACCAACAAAGGTGGATTCGAGGAAAAATGCAACTAGCGCTTCGATAGCAAGAGGGGCGCCGAATATGTCACCTACATAGTGAGAATAATAGGACCAGTTAGTACCAAACTGGAACTCCATGGTCAGACCGGTTGCAACACCAAGTGCGAAGTTAATACCGAACAGCTTACCCCAGAACTTAGTCATGTCCTTGTAGATCTGCTTGTCCGTCATTACATAGAGAGACTCCATGATGGCAAGAAGAAACGCCATACCTAAAGTCAGTGGAACAAATAAAAAGTGATACATCGCTGTTAGCGCGAACTGCAACCGCGATAGATCGACTACATCTATATCTATCATTGAAACTCCTTTTGTGTCGGCTGAATGACACTGATGCTATTGCATCCATTGGGCTTAAAATTCCAACGAAGCCTTTCCTTAACGGGCCAACTTCATTGTTAACACTTTGTGTCTTAATGGTTATTATTTTGTTAAGACACTCCTAATATAGCTGGGGCTAATATTAACGCCAAACTTCCGACGTTTCAAAATTTTTATGAACAAATTTCGCCTTGATTTAAATCAAACATTCATCCTAATTTGTCATACATAGATAATTAAACTGATCGAGATCAAGTGAACCCACACGAATTTTATGGTTTTAACGTTTAAAACGTACGTTTAAGAATCAAGGCTTTTGAGAAAACTGAAAGGCGAGCGATAAGAGAGAATTATTAGAAGTGTGAAATTTATCACACATTGAATAGAGTAAAAGACTTAACTCAAGAAAGCCAGACCGAATAAGATGTTCCATCTGGCTATGAAGATTGTTACTCGTTTGTATCAAGACCGAAGTGAAGATAGGCTCGGTTAGTCGCGATTCTTCCCCTTGGCGTTCTTTGAAGATAACCCTGTTGGATCAGATAAGGCTCAAGAACATCCTCAATGGTATCCTTCTCTTCACCAATGGCTGCGGCTAAGTTGTCTAGACCAACAGGCCCGCCACCAAATTTTTCCATAATCGCCAGCAGCAATTTTCTATCCATGTAGTCAAAGCCCTGATTATCCACATCCAACATGTCCAGAGCTTTGTCAGCAATTTCTCCACAAATATGGCCATCACCCTTAACTTCCGCATAATCACGGACTCGTCTTAACAAGCGGTTCGCTATACGCGGCGTTCCTCTGGCACGTCTTGCTACTTCCATTGCGCCAGCCGGCTCCATAGACAGATTCAAGCAGTCCGCACTTCTTTGGACAATGTTCTTAAGATCTGAAACATTATAGTATTCAAGACGCTGCACGATACCAAATCGATCCCGCAGTGGAGACGTTAACGAACCCGCGCGAGTCGTGGCACCAATTAAAGTAAACGGCGGCAAATCAATCTTAATTGACCGAGCCGCAGGCCCTTCACCTATCATTATATCCAACTGGTAATCTTCCATCGCCGGATAGAGTACCTCTTCAACCATTGGGCTTAACCGGTGAATTTCATCGATAAAAAGAACGTCGTTTTCTTCGAGGTTAGTTAACAAGGCCGCCAAATCACCGGCTTTTTCTAGCACCGGCCCAGAAGTAGTCCGAATGTTCACTTCCATTTCATTAGCGACGATATTCGCCAACGTGGTTTTACCTAATCCTGGTGGACCAAAAATCAATAAGTGATCCAGAGCTTCACCCCTTTGCTGTGCCGCCTTGATAAAGATTTCCATCTGATCACGAACGTGGTCTTGTCCCTGATAATCAGCAAGTTTCTTAGGGCGGATAGCACGGTCGATAACGTCTTCTTCTCTGAACGTCGGGTTATCCGGGGCTATCAGGCGATCGGCTTCAATCATATCTTTCTCTCTGACAATCGTCTCTTATTAAACCATCGATTTAAGGGCTTCACGAATCAGGGTTTCGCTGGTCATATCATCTGTCGCAACTTGTGAAATAACTTTTGATGCCTGTTGAGGTTTATAACCTAAAGCAACCAAAGCACTTACAGCCTCTTCTACCGCGTTTGCAGACTTATCAGCAACACCACCAGACATACCGTCCATTGGAGCGGCATCTGTCGCTGGAGTAAACAGATCTCCCTCACCCCACCCTTTCAGGCGGTCTTTCATTTCTACGACCAGACGCTCTGCGGTCTTTTTACCCACGCCCGGCAACTTAACCAGTGTAGAGATGTCTTCACGCTCAACACAAGCAACAAACTGTGCGGCTGTCATCCCGGAAAGAATGGCTAATCCCAACTTAGGTCCTACACCATTTGCTTTGATCACTTCACGAAACAGAGCTCGCTCTTTCACTGTATTAAAGCCATAGAGCAACTGAGCATCTTCCCGCACAACAAAGTGAGTATAAACGATAGCTTCCTGGCCAACTTCTGGTAATTCATAAAAGCAGCTCATCGGCATTTGTACTTCATAGCCAATACCACCGACTTCAATAAGTAGCTCTGGTGGTTGTTTTTCGATAAGCATTCCGCGAAGGCGTCCAATCACAAGTGTGTTCCTTTGGATAGTAGTGACTTTTAATAGCGAAGATAGTAATAAATTACTGGCTATTTATCCAGTAAAAGATAGCAGTATGAGTTGACTAGCGATAGCGTCCCTTCTTTGCAGACGTTGCCTTACCCGCCAGCGCAATAAGAGTTTTATTGGTATTAGCATGACAGATAGCAACACCGAGTGCATCGGCAGCGTCAGCCTGTGGCTTAGCAGGAAGTTTCAGCATACTCTTCACCATATGCTGTACCTGAGCTTTATCCGCCCCACCTGTCCCCACTACTGCTTGTTTTATCAGCCTCGCGGCATATTCATAAACTGGCAGATCGGCGTTTACCGCGGCAACAATTGCACTTCCCCGAGCTTGTCCTAGCTTAAGCGCTGAGTCGGCATTGCGAGCCATAAACACCTGTTCTATGGCAAAGGCATCGGGCTGAAATTGAGTAATAATCTCTGTCACACCTGCGTATATTTGCTTTAAACGCCCCGGTAGTGCTTCCTCTGAAGTGCGGATACAGCCGCTACCCACGTAGTGGAGGTGACGTCCCTCCTGTCGTATAACACCATATCCAGTAATTCTGGAGCCAGGGTCTATACCAAGAATAATCATTAAGTGTCCTGTATGTGGGCTGCGTCAGATGAGAAATCCTATATCGGGAAGAATGTCATCGATGCAACGCTATGCACCACTTTATTTATTGTTCTGTTATTGCTGTCGGCGATGATTGCCGACATTGTGTCCTGAATAATGATCAGTTGCCCTAGAACGCGTTCGTAACTAAAGTTAGGTACACCACTTTCATCGTAGCCGTTTGATAGCAATAAAAGCGAACCATCATCGTATTTTGCATTGTTAAGTTGCCAGGCTATTTTCTCTAGGTTTCGGGCACTGTTATACAGCTTCTGTTCATCAATATCATCGAGCAAATAGAACTCAAGCTTGTTTTCATAAGAAGCTGTGAGCATCCCGGTGACACCCGCCATCAAAGCAAATACGCGGTCACCTTTAAACTCTTTTGAAAAGGCCAGGGGAAGAACGTCAACACCATCCATATACCCTAATTCAATAAATCCTTTTTCTGGGCGATCAACTGTCATCAATTGAACGAGTCTTGCATCAATTGTCATCCCAGAGTTCTTTTTGAGCTCTCGCGGGTTCCTTTTATATAGCTTGATGATCAGCTGCTTGGTAAGTGCCCTCAGATGTTCCAGGTGAATTTCCGTCACAAGGTCAACGTCTGATTTAGCCAGATTTTTAATATTAAAAGGGCGTGAATCCTTGCTGGAGCAACCAGCAAGCAGTATTCCTAATAGCGCAACCAGCACAATACGCATCCATGTATCCTTTCACCGAGTGATATCAACAAACTAGGTTGAAGGAATTCATGCAATTTATCAATTATCGGATGCAAAAAGCCGGGGCTAGCCCCGGCTTTGAATTGTTACAAAAGCAAAAATTACTCTGCTTCTTTATCCTGTGCTTTCGTTACCGCAATAGCCAGCTCTTCAAGCGCTGCTGGATTAGCAAGGCTTGGGGCGTCAGTCATCAAACACGCTGCAGCAGTTGTTTTAGGGAATGCAATTACGTCACGAATGTTCTCAGTACCACAAAGCAGCATAACCAGGCGGTCAAGACCAAATGCCAGACCCGCGTGCGGCGGTGTACCGAACTTCAGAGCGTCAAGTAGGAAGCCGAATTTTTGCTTCTGCTCGTCTTCTTCAATACCCAGGATATCGAATACCGCTGACTGCATTTCAGCATTGTGGATACGAACAGAACCGCCACCAACTTCGTAGCCGTTAATTACCATATCGTAAGCATTTGAGTTCGCCGCTGCCGGGTTCTCTTTTAGCTCCTGAGCCGATACGCTAAGCGGAGATGTGAATGGGTGGTGCATAGCATGCAGGTTACCTTCATCATCTTCTTCAAACATTGGGAAATCCACAACCCAAAGTGGCTTCCAAGCAGAAGTATCAGTAAGTTCAAGATCGATACCCACTTTAAGACGAAGTGCGCCCATTGCTTCAGCAACAACGTTCGCTTTATCAGCGCCAAATAGGATGATGTCACCAGACTTAGCACCAGTGCGCTCAAGAATACCCTTGATAACATCTTCGCTCAGGAACTTAGCAACTGGAGACTGAATACCTTCCATGCCAGCATCGATATCGTTAACCTTCATCCATGCTAGACCTTTAGCACCGTAGATACCTACGTATTTGCCGTATTCATCAATCTGCTTACGGGTTAGTTTCGCACCGCCAGGTACACATAGAACCGCTACGCGACCTTTTGCATCATTAGCCGGGCCTGAGAATACCTTAAACTCAACGTCTTTAACCAGATCAGCAACGTCCACCAGCTCAAGTGGGTTACGTAGGTCAGGCTTATCGCTACCAAAGCGGCGAATTGCTTCTTCAAATGACATAACCGGGAACTGACCAAGGTCAACGTTCAACAGCTCTTGCCACATTTCGCGAATCATTCGCTCAGTCACTTCACGAACCTGAACAGCAGACATGAACGATGTTTCGATATCGATCTGAGTGAACTCAGGCTGACGGTCAGCACGAAGGTCTTCATCACGGAAACACTTAACGATCTGGTAATAGCGGTCAAAGCCAGACATCATCAGCAGCTGTTTGAACAGCTGTGGCGACTGAGGTAGCGCGTAGAAGCTGCCTTTATGTACACGTGAAGGTACAAGATAGTCACGCGCACCTTCAGGTGTCGCTTTCGTTAGTACCGGTGTTTCGATATCCAGGAAGTCGTTACCATCAAGGAAACGACGAACAAAGCTTGATGCTTTAGCACGAAGCTTGATGTTGTTGCTCATTTCCGGACGGCGAAGATCGATATAACGATACTTCAGACGCTGTTCTTCGGTGTTGTTCTGGTTGAAGTCTAGTGGCAGCACGTCAGAACGGTTGATGATTTCCAGACCTGTAGCCAGCACTTCTACTTCACCTGTTGCCATATCTTTGTTGATTTGGCTTTCAGGACGAGCGCGAACTTCACCGGTAAACTTAATGCAGAACTCGTTTCGTAGTTGGTTGGCAACCTCAAAAACGTCCTTCATATCCGGGTCTACAACTACCTGAACGATACCTTCGCGATCTCGCATATCCACGAAAATAAGACCGCCTAAATCACGGCGACGGTTTACCCAACCGCACAGTTCAACAGTTTGTCCCACAAGGGACTTGTTCAGGTGACCACAATACTGGGTACGCATAATGAAATTCCCAATCTCTTAATTCAAATTATTCCAGTGCAGCCGGTCTACTTTCCGGTCTGCGTACGAACCCACATTTATACTCGGAAAGTCGCTTAAAATCGACCTTTGCAGATACTTTTTCTTATAAAAAATGACCTCTTTCTTTAAATCGGACAGAAAACAAACAATTTATAACGTTTATGTAAAATTCTCTCTTAGCAAACACAACAGTATTCTGTAGAGTGGACAACGAACTTTCTGCAATAAGGTAAGCTAATGGAACCAATCCCTATTCGTATCGGGTTAACTCTCTGGTCTCATAACCAGTGGGCAGACTCTTTTTATGGCAAGGGAACAAAGCCTGCAGAAAGGCTGGAAAAATACTCGAGTGTCTTTAATACCGTCGAAGGAAATACAACGTTTTATGCAACACCTTCCAGCCAGACGGTTGATGCATGGAACAAATCCACACCCGAAGATTTCAAGTTCACTTTTAAGCTTCCCTCCTCTATTACGCATCAAAACCAACTGAAGAACTGTCAGGGATTACTTCATGAGTTTCTTTCTGTAATGGAGCCACTTTTCGACAAAATTGGTCAGTGGACAATTCAGTTACCCGCTTCATTTTCCCCCGAAAACCTGCCTGAGCTAAAAACCTTTTGTGAATTAATGCCAAGAGAAGTCAAACTCGGTGTGGAAGTTCGACATCTCGGCTTTTTCTCTAAAGATGAGCGTGAAAAAGCCTTTAATCACTGGCTGATGGAAGCGGGGATCAATCGAATCATCATGGATAGTCGTCCAGTTTTTGCCGCACCACCAACCACTGACGCGGTTATTGACGCCCATCAGAAAAAACCTAAAGTCCCGGTACATGCCATTGCAACAGCTGAGAACCCATTAATACGGTTTATTGGACACCCTACTTTGTCCGAGAATGATGCCTTTTTTGCTCCCTGGCTGAAAAAAATACCGTTGTGGATGGAACAGGGAAAGCAGCCGTATGTGATGATTCATACGCCGGATAACATAGAAGCACCTGAGCTAGCTGATAAACTGTATAAACAATTACAAAAGATTTGCACTATCCCTAACCTACCTGATTTTCCTGCCAATAATGACCTACAGCAGTTAGATATGTTTTAAGTGACATAGTCCACAAGATCTCATAAAATACGCCCCCAATTTTTACTGGCGGATACCCTGATATGAGCAACAGAGACGATATATTCTCATCACCAATCGACAACATTGGTAACTTCTCGTTTGATGAAAATGTAGTTGAAGTCTTTCCAGACATGATTCAACGTTCGGTTCCTGGTTATAGTAACATCGTATCTGCCATCGGCATGCTTGCTGAGCGCTTTGTTAAGCCCAACAGCAATATCTACGATCTTGGTTGCTCGCTTGGCGCGTCGACACTCTCTATCCGACGCAACATTCAACAGGAAGGTTGCACTATTTACTCCATCGACAACTCTAAAGCGATGGTGGAAAGATGTAAGCTGCATGTTAATGCCTACCGCTCGGATACACCTGTGAATGTTATAGAAGCAGATATCCGCGATGTTGACATCGAAAACGCAAGCATGGTTGTACTGAACTTCACCTTGCAATTTCTATCACCGGAAGATCGCCGTGCACTGCTTGAGAAAATCTATCAGGGTCTGCGCCCGGGTGGCATTTTGATCCTATCAGAGAAATATATTTTTGAAGATGAGCGCTCAAACGAGCTACTGATAGACCTACACCATGATTTTAAGCGAGCGAATGGATACAGCGAACTTGAAATAAGCCAAAAACGCAGTGCAATTGAAAATGTACTGATCCCGGATTCTATTCCAACTCACCAAAAACGCCTAGCCGATATCGGCTTCAGTAGTGTAGAGGTGTGGTTCCAGTGCTTCAACTTTGGCTCAATGTACGCAATTAAATAAGAATATTCATTATGTTTAACTTTTCAGATATTTATAAGTTGATCGCTCAAGATACTGTACTGCAGCCTTGGCTAAATATACTTCCACAGCAGCTTACTGATTGGCAGAATGCTGAGCACGGTGATTTTGAACGCTGGCTAAAGGCGCTAAAAAAGATCCCTGAAGGCACACCTGACAATATTGAACTTAAAGATTCGGTCACGGTATCCAATAACCAGCCGCTACCAAACGGTGAATTGAAAAAACTGGAAAACCTACTACGTACTTTCCACCCATGGCGTAAAGGCCCTTTTGAGATGCACGGCATCCATATTGATACCGAGTGGCGCTCTGACTGGAAATGGGACCGAGTATTACCTCATATTTCTCCGCTGAAAGATCGCTCTGTACTGGATGTGGGCTGTGGTAATGGTTACCACATGTGGCGTATGTTAGGAGAAGGTGCTCGCCTGTGTGTCGGTATCGACCCGTCACATCTGTTCCTTGTTCAATTCGAAGCAATCCGAAAGCTGATGGGAGGTGATCAAAGAGCCCACCTTCTTCCGCTTGGAATCGAACAACTACCTGAGCTAAAGGCTTTTGATACCGTATTTAGCATGGGTGTACTTTACCACCGTCGTTCCCCACTTGATCATTTGATTCAGTTGAAAAACCAGCTTGTTTCCGGTGGCGAACTGATCCTGGAAACACTGGTGATTGAGGGTGACGAAAACGCGGTACTTGTTCCGGTAGACAGATATGCTCAGATGAGAAATGTTTACTTCTTCCCATCAGCTAAGGCGCTTAAAGTGTGGCTGGAAAAAACCGGCTTTGAAGACGTAAGAATTGTAGACGAAAACGTCACAACAACTGGTGAACAGAGAACAACCGGCTGGATGACTCACAACTCATTACCGGACTATCTGGATAAGAACGACCCAACAAAAACAGTTGAAGGTTATCCTGCACCAAGACGTGCAATTTTGGTTGCAAGAAATCCATAACTATCTCAATTAGATATCGATTTCTGATTATCTGACTTAATACTAACATTAGGGTGCTTCTCGCACCCTTTTTTGTGAGCTAAACTCCTCGCGGCTCTTAATAAATTAAGGTATTCAATGAAAACGACCGTATTTCCACTTATCATTTTATCGTTGCTGTCTGGATGCACACTTACCGATGGGGAGAAGTACAGCAAGGAAACGCAAGCAACTATTCAACAGTCTGAAACGAATATAAACCAAAAGCTTTCTATTATTACACTAGCTGTTAGCAACCAGTCCGACTACATTGAAAGTCTCGAACACGAAGTGACATCGTTGAAATCTGACGTAGATAAACTGCGGGAAGAAGTTGCACTAGTTAACGCTAAAGACTCAGACCAAAGCCAAAATACAGAAAACAGTCCACAACCACCTGAAAGTCAAAACCTTTCATCTTTGAACACATCGGCAATTTCCGATGAATTAGTTGTACTTGGTGCCGTAGAATCTGTCACAATAGACTCGATAGAGGTCACGTTCGATGCAAGAATCGACACTGGCTCAAAAATGTCGTCATTGAATGCCGTTGATATGCAGCGATTTGAACGCGAAGGCAAGACCTGGGTGCGTTTTCATCTAGGTGATAAAGACGTTGAAGATGCAGATAAAAACTGGATTGAAGCTCCGGTTATTAGGTATGTCAATATCCGACAAGTTTCAACAGACGACAAGCTAGAAAAACGTCCGGTAATTGAATTGTGGGTAAAAGTGGGAAATATCCATGAAAAATCGCAATTTACATTGGCGGATCGCACTCATATGAGCCACTCTATCCTTTTAGGCAGAGAGTTTATTAAAGACATCGCGATAGTAGATGTAAGTAAGAGCTTTCTTCAATCTACGTCAGATAAGAAAAATCAAAGTTAGGGAAAATTATGATTTCCAGAGTTCCTTTCTACTTACTCATTGGCTTGTTAGTGGCTGCTGGTATTTCTTTGTGTATCACACGGCATGAGAATTACGGTGTACCCTGGACTCCAGGTGAACAACGTCAGGTATGGGATATTGAAGCTAGAGTAGAGTTCAGTGGTGTTGGTGAACCTGCTAAAGTATCACTTGCAGCACCAAGTACCCAGCAGGGTTATACTTTAATCGAAGAATCATCTTCTTCACCTGGTTATGGTGTTGCCTATTTAGATACAGATATCGGTCGTCGTGCAGAATGGTCTGTACGCCACGCTGATGGTTCACAAACCATTTATTATAAAACTCAGTTTCTGGAAGATGACCGCGCGGATGTAAAACCAATTCCACCGTCCGATTCGCCGATACTGAAACCAACCCTTGACGGACCTCAGGAAGCGGCTGCAAACGCGCTAATTGAACGAGCTACTCAGCGCTCTGCGGATGATGTCACTTTCACTCGTGAGCTTATCAAAGCACTGAACGATACCGATAGCCAAAATGCCTCTTTGCTGTTAAACGATGACTCTAAAGCGAAAACGACGTCTCGTATTCTCTCTTACTCCAATATCCACAATAAGATTGTCGGCGTTATTTTCCTTGAGGATGGTCGCCGTCGCCAAAGCATTACCCAAATGCTTCAGGTTTGGGATGGAAAAACTGGGTTCTGTTTGACCCTGAATCAGGCGCTCAGGGGCAGCCAAAGAATGTGCTGGTCTGGGATGAATCCAACGTATCTCTTCTAGACGTGATTGGCGGTAAAAACAGCCAGGTGCACTTCTCGATGATCGCACAGGAAGTTTCACCTAAGCTTGCCACCAACGCCAAGATTGAAGCAGATAACCTGATTAACTTTTCAATACACAGCCTGCCGCTGGAAGAACAGTCAATGTTCAAAACCATTATGTTGATCCCTATCGGCGCGCTGATTGTTGTTTTCCTCAGAATCATTGTTGGCCTTAAGACCTCCGGTACCTTTATGCCAGTACTGATTGCAGTAGCCTTTGTGCAAACACAGCTGGTAACCGGTATCGTTGGGTTCCTGCTTATTGTTGGTACAGGTTTGGTGATACGCAGCTATCTGTCCAAGCTTAACTTGTTACTGGTTGCCCGGATTTCTGCAGTGATTATTACCGTAATCCTGATTATTTCTGTGTTTACTGTTGTTGCTTTCCGCGTTGGTTTAACCGAAGGTCTAAGCATTACCTTCTTCCCAATGATCATTCTTTCCTGGACTATCGAACGTATGTCGATTCTATGGGAAGAGGAAGGTGCAAAAGAAGTACTGATTCAGGGCGGAGGCTCACTTCTTACTGCCGTACTTGTGTACCTTGCGATGACCAATCCGTTTATTCAGCACATGACGTTTAACTTCATCGGTGTTCAGCTTCTTGTTCTGGCTGCCATTCTGGCACTTGGTAACTATACCGGTTACCGACTCACTGAACTTAGACGCTTTAAGCCGTTAACGGAGGACTAAGCCTATGCTTGGAAAGCTAACCTCCCCTTTTAAACTTCGTGATAAAGGCATCATGGGGATGAACCAGAGGAACCACAGCTATATCGGTCGATACAACGATCGTAAAAAGTATCCTCTGGTTGATGATAAGTTAAAAACTAAGATCATCGCGGAGAAAGCTGGTGCTACAACACCTGCGCTAATTGGTGTGATTCGAAGCCAGTCTGCTGTAAAAACCGTACATAAGATGGTTAAGGATTGGCCTGGATTCGTCATCAAACCGGCTCAGGGCAGTGGTGGTAAAGGCATTCTGGTCATAACCTCTCATAAAGATGGAGTTTATACCAAGCCTTCAGGCGCAACCATTAATGAGCAAGACGTAGAGCGTCATATCAGTAATACGCTAGCTGGCTTGTTTTCTCTAGGTGGAAAAAACGACGTAGCAGTTGTAGAAAACCTGATTAAGTTTGATGATTGCTTCGATGGCTTCAGCTACGAAGGTGTGCCAGATGTACGAATCATCGTATTCAAAGGTTACCCAGTAATGGCAATGATGCGCCTTTCTACTTCTGCATCAGACGGTAAAGCGAACCTTCACCAGGGTGCAGTGGGCGTTGGTATTGATATCGCCACCGGAAAAGCGGTTCGTGCGGTTCAGTTTGACCAACCTGTCACCCATCACCCCGACACAGGAAAGGATCTGAGTACCCTACAGGTTCCGCACTGGGAAAAGCTCTTAACACTAGCGTCTAGCGCCTGGGAGATGACCGGACTTGGCTATATGGGTACAGATATGGTGTTGGATAAAGAAGAAGGACCTATGGTACTAGAGCTGAATGCCCGTCCTGGCCTAGCTATTCAGATCGCTAACGGCTGCGGAATCCTCCCTCGCCTTCAGCATATCGAAAGCCTGAACCTCGATGAACTGCCGCCAATAGACTTCCCACGCCCCGCTGAACGCGTAGCCTACGCTGCAGAGCAGTTTGGTACTGGGGTATAGGTTACGGGTTACGGGTTACGGGTTACGGGTTACGGGTTACGGGTTACGGGTTACGGGTTACGCAAGGAATAATAGAAAGCGCAAGAATCAAACTCTTGCGCCTTTTTATCTAAGACCCGTAGGACGAAGTCCGTCCTGTAACCCACAACCTACTTCCCTAGCGCCTCTTTATAATGCTGACGACATACAGACACATATCGGTCGTTGCCACCAATCGCCACTTGATCCCCTTCAGCAATTGGATTTCCATGCTCATCTGTTCGGATAACCATATTCGCCTTACGGCCACAATGACAAATCGTCTTAAGCTCAATAAGTTTGTCTGCCCATGACAGCAGATACTTACTACCTTCAAATAGCTCGCCCAGAAAGTCAGTACGAAGACCATAGCAAAGCACCGGAATATTCAGTTTATCCACCACTTCGGTAAGCTGATAGACCTGCTCACGGGATAAGAACTGGCACTCATCGATAAGGACGCAATGTAACTTCTCTTCGTTGTGCAGTTTATCTATTGCTTCATGAAGGTTTGTTTCCGGCTGGAAAAGGTGCGCTTCCGACTGCAACCCGATTCTTGAACTCACCTTGCCTACGCCATAACGATCATCAAGAGCAGCAGTAAAAATAACCGGGTTCATTCCTCGCTCCTGGTAGTTGAACGATGACTGCAAAAGGGTGGTTGATTTACCCGCGTTCATCGCGGAATAGTAGAAGTACATCTGAGCCACGTGGCTTTCCTCTAAGTAGTTGTCTTATACGACGATATATCTTCGTCTTTCTGATAAAAAATTGCCCCGAGAAAACTCTCAGGGCAAGTATTTATTATAGAAAAGAAGTGGTTAGCCTCTTCTCCATGTTGTACCTTCTGGGCCATCTTCCAGAACGATACCCATTTCATTCAGCTTATCACGAGCCATATCCGCATTCGCCCAGTCTTTTGCCGCGCGAGAATCATTACGAAGTTTGATTAATGCTTCGATCTCTGCAACTTCATCGTCATCACCCGCATCACCTTTAAGGAATGCTTCCGGATCCTGATAAAGGATACCAATAACATCCGCCAGCTCACGCATCAAAGCGCCTAGCTTAGATGCAGCTACAACATCTTCTGTCTTCAGGCGGTTAACTTCTCGAGCCATATCAAACAGTACAGAGTAAGCCTCTGGTGTATTGAAGTCATCGTTCATCGCATCGCTGAAGCGCTGTACGTAGGATTCACCGCCCGCTGGCTCAACAGACATATCCAAACCACGTAGCGACGTATACAGGCGCTCAAGAGAAGCACGAGCCTGATTTAGGTTCTCTTCACTGTAATTTAGCTGGCTACGGTAGTGGCCTGACATCAGGAAGTAACGAACTGTCTCTGCATCATAGTGTCCCAGCACATCGCGGATAGTAAAGAAGTTGCCTAGTGATTTAGACATTTTCTCTTTGTCTACCATCACCATACCGCTGTGCATCCAGGTGTTTACATACTGGGTATCATGAGCACAGCACGACTGAGCAATCTCATTTTCGTGGTGCGGGAACTGGAGGTCAGAACCACCACCGTGAATATCAAAGTGATTACCAAGGATAGCCGAGTTCATTGCAGAACACTCGATGTGCCAGCCCGGACGACCAGGTCCCCATGGCGACTCCCATGTTGGCTCACCCGGCTTAGACATCTTCCACAGCACAAAATCTAATGGGCTTTTCTTCGCACTTTCGATATCAACACGAGCGCCAGCCTGAAGTTGCTCAAGGTCTTGTTTAGAAAGGCGGCCATATTCATCGTACTTGCTCACTTCAAACATCACATCGCCATTATCAGCAACGTATGCAAAGCCACGTTCAATCAATCGCTCGACAAGCTCAATGATCTCCTGGATGTAATGCGTAGCGCGAGGCTCAACATCAGGGCGCTTCATGTTCAGTGCATCAAAGTCCTGATACATATCCTGAATCAGACGCTCAGTCAGTGAATCACAGCTTTCACCGTTCTCTGCCGCACGTTTAATAATTTTGTCGTCGATATCCGTGATATTACGAACAAAAGTCAGGTCATAACCCAGGTAGCGCAAGTAGCGCGATACCACATCGAAAGAGACAAAAGTACGACCATGACCGATATGACAGAGATCGTAAATAGTCACTCCACAAACGTACATACCAACTTTGCCGGCAGTAATGGGTTTGAATTCCTCTTTTTGACGAGTGAGTGTGTTATATATTTTTAGCATGATCTCTATCTGTATTTAATTTTAAGTAAACAGAGCGAAAGTATAACAACTCATCAGGCACCAAGTCACTCCAAATGTGGCTTTAAAGTGTTCAATTAGTCAGCAAAATAATGGCTTAGGTTTGAATGTGAGCCATGTTCAGCTAGACTAGGTTCATCTGGATTCAAAAGAGTCCACAATACAACCCGAACAAAAAATCGAAAGGAATTAATCATGATCGTCCTTCATACCAACTTTGGCGACATCAAAATTCAGCTAAACGAAGAAAAAGCTCCGGAGACCAGCGCAAACTTCCTGCAGTACTGTAAAGATGGCTTTTACGACAACACTCTATTCCACCGTGTTATCGATGGCTTTATGATTCAGGGTGGCGGCATGACTTCTGGCCTGAAAGAGAAGGCAACTCGTGCTCCTATCAAGAACGAAGCGAACAATGGTCTTAGCAACAAGGTTGGTACATTAGCAATGGCTCGTACAATGGAACCACACTCTGCAAGCTCCCAATTCTTCATTAACGTAAACAACAACACCTTCCTTGACTTTAAATCAGAGAGTCTTGATGGCTGGGGTTACTGCGTTTTCGGTGAAGTAGTAGAGGGCATGGAAATCGTAAACAAAATCAAAGGTGTGAGCACAGGTACAATGGGCATGCACCAGGATGTTCCACTGGAAGAAGTAGTAATCACTGACACTACTATCGAAGAGTAATATTTAAGGGAAGCGTATGCTTCCCTTCTTTCTATTATGACAATACTTTTTATATCTGATTTACACCTTACGCCTAACCGCCCCGACATCACCCAATGTTTTATGGAGTTTATGCAAAGTGAAGCGATACATGCGGAAGCTCTGTATGTGCTCGGTGACCTTTTTGAGTTCTGGGTCGGCGATGATGACAATAACCCTTTCAACCAGAATATTAAGCAAGCTTTCAAGTCATTAACCAGTGCCGGCATCCCTTGCTATTTCACCCAGGGCAACCGTGATTTCCTTGTTGGTAAGCGCTTTGCGCGGGAAACCGGTGTGATCATACTCGATGAACTTAGCGTTATCGACCTATATGGTGAAAAAGCGTTAGTCCTTCATGGAGATACACTTTGTACTGATGACCACAAATATCTCGCGTACAGAGAGAAGGTTCATCAACCATGGTTACAATGGGTTTATAACCGCCTTCCGCTCTTTATCAAAAAGAAAATTGTTTCCAAGGTACAATCTGATATTGGCGAAGAGAAAAAAGAAAAGTCGCTCGACATCATGGATGTTAATCAGGCCGAGGTCGAAAGAGTCATGGCGCAATACGATTGTAAGCTAATGATTCACGGCCACACCCACAGGCCGGCAATACATACGTTCGAGCACAACAAACGAATCGTACTTGGCGACTGGTATACCCAGGGATCAGTCTTAGTGGTGACGAAAGAAAATCTGGATTTACAAAATCGTGATTTCACTTAATAGAAACATGTCTATGTACCTAATTTAACGAAACCATGATCTTTCGCAAAAATCATCGTATCATTAGAACATAGTGATTTAAGCCTCAATGAACAAAATGAGCTGCAGGATAAAATGAGATATTCCTATGTTGCGCGCCAACCTATATTAGATGCAAATAAGACAACCGTTGCATACGAGTTATTATTCCGGGATGGCCCTAAAAACACTTTTCCAGAAGTTGAGGCAGAAATGGCGACAAGCCGCCTGCTATCTGATCAATTTCTAAGTGCTCAATATGCGTCCATTGGTGGAAAACTTGGTTTTGTTAACTTTCCTTATGCCAGTCTAGTCAATCTGATCCCTACCCTGTTCCCAAGAAAGAAGATCGTAGTAGAGATTCTTGAGGATTGTGAGCCTACAGATGAATTATTGGAAGCGGTTAAACTGTTACACTCTAAAGGATATAAAATAGCGTTAGATGACTTTGTTCCCAGCCCGGAGTGGAAGCGGTTTCTGCCCTACATTGCTATTATCAAGTTCGATATCCGGATCGTGCCGATTGCTAAGGCCGCGAAGTTTATCGCTCGGCTAAAGGGCACCAAAATAGAATTTCTGGCAGAAAAAGTAGAAACCTACGAGGAATTTCAGGAGGCACTGGACGCCGGGTTCAAATATTTTCAGGGCTATTTCTTTAGCAAACCGGAAATTATCCAGCAAAAAGCGATTGAACCATCATTTTTAACCGTTGTTCAATTATGTAAAGAAGTGGCCTCAGATGACATCAACTACGATGCTATTGAACGCATCGTTTTACAGGATGTATCACTCTCATACAAGCTATTGCGCTATGTGAACTCATCAGCAAATATTACTTCTCAGATCAGCTCTTTCCATCAGGCGCTAGTGTACCTTGGTCAGGAGCGCTTACGTAAGTTTATTGCTCTTGTAGCTATCGCCAACGAACAGGATAGCAAGCCTGATTCACTTTACGCATTGTCGATTCAACGTGCCAGAAGATGTGAACTAATGCTTCATTATCATGATAAAAGCATGGACAAAAGCCAGGCCTTTTTAGTCGGCATGTTTTCTTTACTGGATTCGTTACTAGACCAGCCGCTAGAAAAGGTACTTAACTCTATACCTCTTGATGATGAAATCAAACGCGCACTGCTTGATAGAGAAGGGATATTGGGCAAGATTTTGTCAATATCGATACATTACGAGCAGGCTAACTGGTCAGAAGTAGAATCTCTCCTGCCTGAAACTAACTTAAGCGAAGAGTCACTTCGTCGTTGTTATGAAGAGTCTACCGAATGGGCCGAGGAACTATTTAGTGAATGATGTTTGTCCTTGTGGCAGTGGTAAAAGCTACAGCCAATGTTGCGAGTTAGTTCATCACAACCACGCTACGGCTCAATACCCTGAGCAATTGATGCGCGCACGCTATAGTGCCCATGTGCTTAAACTGGTGGATTTTGTTGTTAACACATACCACTCTTCCTGTAATGCGGAGCATGAAAGAGCCGGGATTGAAGAATCAATCAATCTGGACTGGAGCAAACTCGAGGTGGTTCGAGCAGACAAACCTCTATCAGATGAAGGTTTTGTTGAGTTTAAAGCTTACCTTTTAGAGGAAGGTATCGAACATTGTATGCATGAGTTATCTCGTTTTGTCAGAGACGATGGACTCTGGTACTACATTGATGGCGTTTTTCCCGAAAATGAAGACGCGCCAGAGAGCACAGCAACAGCAGTAAAAACAGAAAAAGTCGGCAGAAACGATCCCTGCCCTTGTGGTAGCGGAAAGAAATTTAAAAAATGTTGTGGGTAAACAGGGTTAAAAACCCTGTTTATGGTTCAATTCTCTGAAACTACTCACCTTCCATAAAGCTGATATCAGGCAGCATGTCCAGATGCTCAGCATAACGTTTTTCATTAAACGGCTGCTGGTTTTTCATCACATCAAAGATTTCTACCGAAACTGCACATGCCATCATAGCGATGGCGTCTTCTCGTGAAGTGCCCATCATCGTAAGCCTCATCAGAGTCTCTTTTGCTTTTAATGGCTTGCCATCTGCTAGCTGGTTTTCGATTACTTCCAGAAGCATTGCTTCATCGATAAATTCAGGAGTGTCAGTCATTGGTTTAATTCCGGTTAAATTCTTGCGCAACTATGACATAACCGACAAGAAAAGCGAGTAATTTTGCCCCTCCAAAACAAGCATCAACTAATAAAAAGTGTGAACAGTGTCTCTAAACTGTAACCTTGCGAATCTTTCTGATAGAATCACCGCCCGTGTAACTTTAGTGGTGTTAGCCAATGTCTGATAATAGCCAAAAGAAAGTCATTGTCGGTATGTCCGGCGGCGTTGATTCATCTGTATCTGCCTACCTTCTGCAACAACAGGGGTATCAGGTAGAAGGCCTGTTCATGAAGAACTGGGAAGAAGACGACAACGAGGAGTACTGTACAGCAGCGGATGATCTTCGCGATGCTCAAGCTGTGTGTGACAAACTTGGTATTCATCTGCACACCATTAATTTTGCAGCAGAATACTGGGATAACGTATTTGAGTACTTCCTTGCTGAGTATAAAGCAGGGCGCACGCCAAACCCGGATATTCTTTGTAATAAAGAAATCAAATTCAAAGCGTTTCTGGACTTCGCTGACGACGTTCTGGATGCAGATTATATCGCTATGGGCCACTACGTTCGCCGCACTTTCCCTGAAAATGGCGGTAACCCACAGATGCTACGTGGCTTAGATGGTAATAAAGATCAGAGCTATTTCCTCTATACTTTAAGTCATGACCAGGTCGCTCGTAGCCTTTTCCCTGTAGGTGAGCTAGAAAAACCAGAGGTTCGCCGTATTGCTGAAGAGCAAGGTCTGATTACAGCGAAGAAAAAAGACTCTACCGGCATCTGTTTTATCGGAGAGCGCAAATTTACAGATTTTCTTTCTCGCTACCTGCCTGCGCAACCGGGTAAAATTGAAACTCCTGAAGGCAAGGTTATTGGCGAACATATGGGGCTGATGTACCATACCCTTGGTCAGCGTAAAGGCCTGCATATTGGCGGCCAAAAAGGCGGCGGCGGCAATGAAGAACCGTGGTACGTTGCAGACAAAGATTTGAAGCGAAATGTTCTTATCGCGGTTCAGGGTGCTGACCACCCATTGCTGAAATCTCAGGGCTTGCTTGCTTCGCAGCTTCACTGGGTAGATAGAAAAGCAATTACTGAGCCCCTAAGCTGTACGGTTAAAACCCGTTACCGTCAACAGGATATTCCATGTACAATTATTCCTGTTGACGACGAGAATATTAAAGTTATCTTCGACGAACCTCAGGTTGCAGTTACACCGGGTCAGTCGGCAGTATTTTATAAAGATGATGTCTGTCTTGGTGGCGGCATTATCGAAGAACGAATCTAACCAGGAGTAAAAATACGTGGCAAATTCACTTTATGACCGTACTATCGCTTTCGCAGGAATGTGTCAGGCTGTTGCATTGGTTCAGCAGGTAGCAAAAGACGGTTATTGTGACAACGACGCGTATGAAACCGCTCTTAAAGCAATTATCAACCTTAACCCATCCAGTACGCTTGACGTATTCGGTCATGAGTCAAACCTTAAAATAGGCCTGGAGACTCTGGTTAAGGGCATTGATAGCACTCCAGCTGGTAGCGAAGTGACTCGCTACCTAATCAGCCTGATGGCACTTGAGCGCAAGCTAAACGAAAAGCGTGACGCAATGGCTCAACTTGGCGATCGTCTTCAGATGATCGAACGTCAGGCAGATCACTTCGAGCTTCTGGACGACCAGATGCTTTCGAATATTGCCAGTGTTTATCTGGACGTTATTAGTCCTATCGGGCCAAGAATTCAGGTAACCGGCACCCCATCAGTATTACAGCAAACTACCAACCAGCAAAAAGTAAGAGCTATGCTACTTTGTGGCATCCGATGCGCAGTACTTTGGCGTCAGGTTGGTGGCAAGCGCCGCCATATGGTGTTTGGTCGCAAAAAAATGGTCGAGCAAGCACAGATCCTTTTGGCAAGAATTGCATAACCCACCCACTTAAATTTTTTATTCAGGAGAAACATAATGGAACTGTCAGCACTGACTGCTGTTTCACCGGTAGATGGCCGCTACGGTAGTAAAACGATTGCGTTACGCAGCATCTTTAGTGAGTATGGCCTCCTAAAGTATCGAGCTATCGTTGAAATCCGTTGGTTACAGAAGCTTTCTGCTACCGATGCTATCAAAGAAGTCCCTGCTTTCAGCGCAGAAGCAAATAAGTTTCTTGATGAGCTGGCTGCTAACTTCAGCGAAGCAGATGCAGCACGCATTAAAGAGATCGAGCGCACTACTAACCACGACGTTAAAGCGGTTGAGTACTTCCTGAAAGAAAAAGTGGCTGAAGTTCCTGAACTTCACGCAGTGAACGAATTTATTCACTTCGCTTGTACTTCTGAAGATATTAACAACACTTCTCACGCACTGATGCTAAAAGAAGCTCGTGATACTGTTATTCTTCCTGAAATCAAAAACATCATCGATGCTATTCGCGCGCTTGCAGTAGAGTATCGTGATATTCCTCTTCTATCACGTACGCACGGTCAACCAGCCTCTCCTTCTACTATGGGTAAAGAGATGGCGAACGTTGCTTACCGTATGGAGCGCCAGTACAAGCAGATCGAAAATGTTGAAATTCTTGCAAAAATCAACGGTGCTGTAGGTAACTACAACGCTCACCTTTCTGCGTACCCTGAGCTAAACTGGCACAAGTTCAGCGAAGAGTTCATTACTGAGTCTCTGGGCGTTACCTGGAACCCATACACAACTCAGATTGAACCGCACGACTACATCGCAGAACTATTTGATGCTATCGCACGTTTCAACACCATTCTAATCGACTTCGACCGTGACGTTTGGGGCTACATCGCTCTTGGTCACTTCAAGCAGAAGACAATTGCTGGTGAAATCGGTTCTTCAACCATGCCGCATAAAGTTAACCCTATCGATTTTGAAAACTCGGAAGGTAACCTTGGCCTTGCGAACGCGGTATTCAGCCACCTGGCACAAAAACTGCCTATCTCTCGCTGGCAGCGTGACCTGACTGACTCAACAGTGCTACGCAACCTGGGTGTTGGTGCTGGCTACGCGATCATCGCGTACACATCTACACTTAAAGGCATCAGCAAGCTGGAAGTTAACCGCGACGCTCTACTAGCGGAGCTAGACCAGAACTGGGAAGTATTGGCTGAGCCTGTACAGACAGTAATGCGTCGCTACGGTATCGAAAAGCCATACGAGAAGCTTAAAGAGCTGACTCGTGGTAAGCGTGTAGACGGTGAAGCAATGCGTAACTTTATCGACGGCCTTGAACTTCCGGAAGAAGAGAAAGCTCGTCTGAAAGAGATGACGCCAGCGAACTATATCGGTCAGGCTATTGAGCTAACTGATAAGCTGTGATGAAGGTTCAAGGCTTATAGGTAACAGGACGGACTTCGTCCTATAGGCTATGAGCAATTGTTTGAAGGAAGTGACCTGAGTTTTACTTTGGTCACTTTTTTTATTTTCTTAAAACAGGGCTAACATCGTTAAAAAAAGGACTGACATAAATAATATCAGTCGCTTCTTCGCCAGTTACCTGTAGGACGAAGTCCGTCCTATAACCTGTTGCCTGTAACCCTATTTGTGTCTTTCCTTAAGCTTATTAATCACATCATTCAGTGATAAGCCCTGATCCTGTAGCAGAACCAATAAGTGATAAATCAGGTCAGCTGATTCACACACAAGTTCTGCTTTATCACCAGAAGTAGCTGCAAGAGCGACTTCAACGCCCTCTTCACCCACTTTCTGAGAAATACGCTTAGTACCACGCGCATACAGGCTAGCTGTGTAGGATGAATCAGGATCGGCGTCCTTACGCGCTGCCAGAAGCGACTCTAGCTGGCTTAACCATACCAGTTGAGACTCTTCTTGCTTATCAGCGTCAAAGCAGGTTGTCATACCCGTATGGCACGTTGGACCAATAGGATCGACTTTAAGCAGCAGCGTATCTTCGTCACAATCCAGCGCCATGTTTTTCAGCTGCAAAACGTTGCCTGAGGTTTCTCCTTTAGTCCAAAGACGCTCTTTGGTACGAGAGAAAAACGTCACATTTTCAGTTTCTGCCGTTTTACGCAACGCATCTTCGTTCATGTAGCCCATCATCAGAACCTGACTGGACTGAAAATCCTGAACAATCGCGGGAACCAACCCATCGACTTTGTCCCAGTTGATACGCTCAATAATGCTTTCGATATCCTGAACTTTAAAGCTCTCTGTCAGGCTCATATACGGATCTCCACGCCTTCTTGTTTCAAATACTGTTTTAGCTCACCAATATTGATGACTTGCTTATGGAATACCGATGCCGCCAAGGCGCCATCTACATCCGCTTTTTTATAGGCTTCTGCAAAGTGCTCCATCGCCCCAGCGCCACCTGAAGCAATCAGAGGAACATGACAAACTTCACGCACCATGTTTAGCTGCTCAATATCGTAGCCATTTCGCACACCATCCTGGTTCATCATATTTAGTACGATTTCACCAGCGCCGCGCTTTTGCACTTCCTGAACCCAGTCTCGGGTTTCCCATTTAGTGGCTTTGGTTCGCTCTTCGTCTCCAGTAAACTGGTAAACCTGATATTTACCTGTCTCTTTGTCGTAGTACGAGTCGATACCCACAACGATACACTGAACGCCGAACTTATCCGCAAGGTCGGTAATCAGTGCAGGATTTGCCAATGCCGGAGAGTTGATAGAAACCTTGTCTGCACCAAACTCAAGAATACGCGCCGCATCTTCGGCTGATTTAATACCACCAGCCACGCAGAAAGGAATATCAATCACCTCTGCAACACGAGCTACCCAACTTTTATCTACCACACGACCATCTGAAGAAGCGGTAATATCGTAGAAAACTAGCTCATCGGCTCCCTCTTCAGCATAGCGCTGCGCAAGAGGAACGATATCACCAATAATTTCATGGTTACGAAACTGAACGCCTTTTACTACCTGTCCGTCACGAACATCAAGACACGGTATTATTCGCTTTGCCAGCATTCGAATGCCTCCTCAGCTGTAAATTTGCCATCCAGTAGCGCTCGGCCAACGATAACGCCAGCTACACCACTACCCTTCAGTGCTTCGATATCTTCAAGCTTGCCAATACCACCTGATGACTGGAACTGAATCTGTGGGTAGGTATTACAAAGGTCGATGTAAAGCTCAACGTTAGAACCAGCCAGAGTACCGTCGCGTGAGATATCAGTACATAACACATGAGTCAGGCCAACTGTCAGGTAGTTTTCAATCAGTTCTTCAATCGACACGCCTGAATCTTCCTGCCAGCCTGACACCGCTACGCGACGATTGCCAAATTTGTCGATATTGATATCCAGAGCCAGAACGATTTTTTCAGCGCCGTACTTCTCCATCCAACCTTTAACCATTTCTGGTTCTTTAACAGCAGTAGAGCCAACAACCACGCGTTGAGCGCCTGCATCAAGCAAGTCTTTTACATCCTGCTCGGTACGTACACCACCTCCAATCTGGATATTGGCAGGCGTGCTAGCAAGAAGCTTTGCAATCAAATCAAGCTGACGCGCTGAAGTATCTTTAGCGCCAGTAAGATCAACAAGGTGCAGCCAGCCTGCACCTGCTTTGTGGTAAAGATTAAACTGCTCAGCCGGATCGACTTTGTATTCTGTTACCTGACCATAGTCGCCCTGATAAAGGCGGACTACCTGTCCTTCGATTAAATCTAATGCTGGAATAATCATTTTAATTCCTTTCTTTTTTATTCCCTCGTTCCCACATTCCGCATCCTCTCGTTCCCACGCTCCTGCGTGGGAATGCGTATTGCTTCTGATATTTTGGTACGAGATTATTTAAAATTAAACACCGTATGCATTCCCACGCGGAACTTGGGAATGAGATCCATCAGAGTTCTAAGAAATTTTGTATTAACTTAGACCCAGCTTTACTTGAACGCTCTGGGTGGAACTGTACGCCGTAATAGTTACCACTTTGAATCGCTGCAGAGAACGGATTTCCGTAATCACAACTCGCGATGGTGTAATCGCCAGTTGGCATAGCAAAGCTGTGTACGAAGTAGAAGTATTCTCCTTCTTCGATATCTTTAAACAGCGGGTTGCCCTCTTTTGCAGAAACGGTATTCCATCCCATGTGTGGTAGAGGCAGATCTCCAGTATCCATTAGCTTAACTTCGCCTTCACACAGGCAAAGACACTCAACGATGTCGTCCGCTTTCGAACCTTTCTCCTGAGAAAGCTTACCAAGTAGCTGCATACCCAGACAGATACCCAGAAGTGGTTTTTCAACCTTCTTAACCAGCTCAATCAAATTTCGCTCTTCAAGGTTCTTCATTGCTTCACTTGCTGTTCCTACTCCAGGCAGAAACAGTTTATCTGCCGCAAGAACCACTTCTGGATCTTTAGAGATAGTAACCTGATAGCCAAGCCTCTCGATTGCGAACTTTACAGAAGATACATTGGCACAGCCTGTATCAATAATAACGACCTTCTGGGTCTGACTCATTTACAGCACTCCTTTACTGCTTGGCATCTCGTTGCCTTCCACTTTAATCGCCTGACGAAGTGTACGGCCAAAAGCCTTAAAGATACTTTCGATGATGTGGTGATCATTCTCGCCAGTAGATGAAATGTGTAGCGTACATAGCATGGTGTCGGACAGAGACTTAAAGAAGTGCTCGGTCATTTCGGTAGAGTAATCACCGACCGTCTCGCGACTGAACTTAGCATCAAACACCAGATAAGCACGACCGGATAGGTCTAAGGCACACTGCGCCAGACATTCATCCATTGGAAGCGAGAAGCCAAAACGTCCGATACCGCGCTTATCGCCAAGCGCTTCACGAAGTGCCTGACCAAGAGCCAATGCGGTATCTTCAACCGTGTGGTGGTCATCAATGTGTAGATCACCATCCACCTTTGCCTTCATCTGGAAGCCGCCGTGTGTCGCAATCTGATCCAGCATATGGTCATAAAAACCTAGACCCGTGGAGATTTCATTTCCGCCCTGACGATCAAGGTTAACTTCGATAGAGATATCTGTCTCTTTAGTTTTTCGAACCACTTTAGCGATGCGCTCTTTTACTGTCAGGTCACGCAGAATCTCACGCCAGCCCATGGTTTCAGGATTGTACTGAATACCGCGGATGGCCATATTCTCTGCAAGCTGAAGATCAGTTTCACGATCACCAATCACTGCGGAAGTTTTAAAATCGACTTTGCCGTTTTGAAGATACTCTTTTACCAGACCAAGCTTTGGCTTGCGGCAAGAGCAGTTATCTTCTTCAAAGTGAGGACAAATAAGAACATCGTCGAATTTTACGCCCTGAGATTCAAAAATCTCCATCATCATATTATGAGGAGCGTCAAAGTCTTCCTGCGGGTAGCTGTCTGTACCTAAGCCATCCTGATTGGTTACCATAACAAGACGGTAACCTGCATCCTGAAGCGCCAGCAGGCTTGGAATCACGTAAGGTTCCAGCTTAAGTTTGTCCAGTCTGTCGACCTGAAAATCCACCGGAGGCTCAACAATTAAGGTGCCGTCACGGTCGATAAATAGAATTTTTTGTTGGTTGCTCACTATTTTTTCCTTTATGCATTACCACACAGAGCGTGGGAACGAGTGTGCGGGATTATTCCACTGTTCCTTTGATAAATTCGATTGTCTTCTCACACTCTTCCCGACTACCTATACTGATACGAACGCAGTCTTCAATCGGCGAGTTACGAAGAATGATTCCTTTATCCCATGCAGCTTTAAACAGCTTATCACCTTCGGGGAACTGAATCAGAGAGTAGTTACCGTTGCCCGGATAAACCGTCACACCTTCTAACTTAGAAAGCTCTTCCTCAAGATAAGCCTTATTCTCGTTCAAGACAGAGATCTGCTCTTTAGCACGCGCTAAACCTGCTTCAGAAAGTGCCTGAGTCGCAATATCGGCAACAGGGACCGGTACCGGATAGGGTGCAATTACCTTCAACAGAACATCAATCAGAGATTTATTTGCCAGAGTAAAACCACAACGTAAACCAGCCAGTGCAAACGCCTTCGAAAGGGTTCTCAGAATAGCTAGGTTTTCGTACTCACTCAGCAGATCGGCAGTTGAAGCTTCCGGACAAAAGTCAATATAAGCCTCGTCCATTACAACAATCGCTTTGTCTTTGGTCATCTCAAGCAAAGTGATAATGTCTTCGCGATTAACAATATTACCTGTTGGGTTATTAGGACTACAAACAAAGACCAGTTTAACCTTATCCAGATTTGCTTTAATACCTTCCAGATCTAACTGCCAGTCAGCCGTTAAAGGTACTGTTTTACGCTCAACACCAATGGTTTCTGCACTAATTGAATACATCCCGTATGTTGGTGGGCAATAAAGAATCGAATCCTCTCCCGGCTCACAGAAAGCGCGGATAAGCAACTCGATACCTTCGTCAGCACCACGAGAAGTCAGTGTTTGCTCAGGTATAACGCCAGCGTACGCCGCGTAAGCATTAATTAGCTCTGGTGGTTGGCACTCACTGTAGCGATTCAGACGATCAAACGTGGTTATGTACTCGTTGTCGTGTGGTGATTCATTGGCATTCAGCCAGATGTCACCACTACCACCGATACGACGCGCTGAAAGATAAGGCGTAAGCAGTTGAACCTGTTTCCTTGCAAGTTTCTCCATTAGCCTTACTCTCCTTTTTGTTTGTTCAGTGCTTCTACACGAATCGTTACCGCACGCTTGTGTGCGTCAAGGCCTTCAGCTTCGGCCATTGTTACAACCGTAGGAGCCAGACCAAGAATACCGTCAGCAGATAGCTCCTGAACCGTCATACGCTTAGAGAAATCCGCCAGACCAAGGCTCGAGTATGTTCTGGTGTAACCATAAGTCGGAAGTACGTGGTTTGTGCCAGAAGCATAATCACCGGCTGACTCTGGAGACCAGTCACCAAGGAAGATTGAACCAGCATTGTCCAGCACTGGCAACAGTTCGCGAGCGTTACGGGTCTGAACAATCAAGTGCTCTGGACCATAGTAGTTAGAGATAGATACACACTGAGGAATAGAGTCTGCAATGATAATCACACTTGAACCCAACGCCTGCTCTGCGATAGAAGCACGAGACAGCTGTTTAAGTTGCTTTTGAACTGCATCTGCAACTTGATCGGCAATCACTGGAGATGGTGTTACCAGCACTACTTGAGAATCTGGACCGTGCTCAGCCTGGCTTAGCAAGTCTGCTGCAATAAAGTCAGGATTTGCGTTTTCATCAGCAATAACCAGTACTTCTGAAGGGCCAGCAGGCATATCAATCGCCGCACCACGGAAATCGTTGCTAACCTGACGTTTAGCTTCAGTTACATAAGCGTTGCCAGGACCAAAGATCTTATCGACCTTAGCTACCGTCTCAGTACCATACGCCATTGCAGCCACTGCCTGACCACCACCTACATTGTATACTTCGTCAATCTTACATAGCTTTGCTACATACAGAATTTCATCTGCAATTGGTGGTGGTGAACATAGAACAACTTTACGACATCCGGCAATCTGAGCAGGAACACCAAGCATCAACACCGTTGATGGTAGAGGCGCACTACCTCCCGGGATATAAAGACCAACCTTATTAATTGGACGGGTAACCTGTTCACAAACCACACCCGGCTGAGTCTCAACACTCAAAGGTTGTGGTTTTTGTGCTTTATGGAATGTCGAGATATTGGTATACGCTTGCTCTAATGCTTGCTTCATTTCATCCGTCAAACGCTCAGAGGCAGCTTCGATCTCTTCCTGCGATACGCGAATTGATTCAGGACGAATGCCGTCAAACTTTTCCGTAAGTTCTAGTATCGCTTCGTCGCCCTCTGCACGAACTTTCTTGATGACACTTTCTACCGCCGCGGTAATATTTGCGCCTTCGGTAATCGCAGGACGTTCAAGTACTGAATCCTGCTGATCTTCACTTAATGATTGCCAGACAACTGTTTTCATCGCCTTACCCCATCATCTTCTCTATAGGTAGTACCAGTATTGAGCTCGCGCCCAGTTCTTTCAGTTGCTCCATCTCTTCCCAGAACAGGTTTTCTGTACTTACAAGATGAACAGCAACACGGTTTCTGTCTTCAGATAGTGGCAGAACGGTTGGATCTTCTGCACCCGGAAGCAACTTCTTAATCTCTTCCAGTTTCTCAGTCGGTGCGTGAAGCATGATGTACTTAGATTCTTTTGCCTGAATCACGCCCTGCATACGAGTCAGAAGCTTATTAATTAGAGCCACTTTATCCTCTGTAAATTCACCGGCACGCTGAATAAGTGTCGCTTTAGAGCGGAATATCACTTCAGCTTCTTTCAGGCCATTCGCTTCTAGCGTTGCTCCCGTTGAAACCAAATCGGCAATCGCATCAGCAAGACCTGCGCGTGGAGCAACCTCAACAGAACCTTGCAGTACACAAGTGCTAAAATCAACGCCCTGCTCATCCATATAGGCTTTTAGCAGGTGCGGATAAGTTGTTGCGATGCGCTTACCTGCCAGATCCTGTGGGCCGTTGTAGTCTTCATCTTTATCAATCGCGATTGACAGGCGGCAACCACCAAAATCAAGACGACGAAGTGCCACAAACTCATTCGGTTCTTCCTGAGCGATTCTGTCCAGGCGAACTTCTTCCAGCTCGTTTTCTCCGATGAAGCCAAGGTCAACGACGCCATCCATCACAAGACCAGGGATATCGTCGTCGCGAACAAGTAGCAAATCGATAGGCATGTTTTCAGAGTGGACCACTAAGCGCTCACCCATTAGGTTAAATTTAACGCCACATTTTTTTAGCAGGTTCTGACACTCTTTACTTAGGCGTCCTTTTTTTTGAATTGCGATTCTCAATCTTTGATTTGGCATTGTATTTCCCTGTAATAAATTCTGTCTGTTTAATAATTTTGTTGTGTTAAATACTAAAAAACCCCCGGAAGTTTTATCTCCCGAGGGTCTAAATCTGATGTTTCTGACTTAACCACCGGGAGATTGTCTCCCGGGTATGCGTACATCTCCCGAAAGACTACTCAGGATGATGGTGATGATGAATGTTCATTACAAAATTACGCATAAGTTTTATTAGCTCCGATTTCTTGCTAACCACACTAACGAAGCTGTTCACATTTTTCAACAGAAAATTTGTTGTTTTTCCATATTATTTTTCAATAAAAAAAGGAGACCGAAGCCTCCCTTATATAATTAACTAACTTTCAATGAGTTATGCTTTTTGCAGAGCCGAAGATTTTGCCTTTGAAATCATTGCTAGAGCAACACAAACTGCGACAAAGGCTACGAATGTTGCTGCAAACGAGACAGCTACAGAACCAGTCATACCAAGAAGCACGTAACCAATACAAGAAATAAAGGCAACTGAAAGTGCATAAGGCAGCTGTGTCGCAACATGGTCAATATGGTTACAACGAGCACCTGTAGACGAAAGAATAGTCGTATCCGAAATAGGTGAACAGTGATCACCAAATACCGAACCGGCTAATACCGCACCTAGCATTGGCAGCATCATCGCCAAATCCGTAGCTCCCGCCATGTCACCGGCAATAGGAAGCATAATGCCAAACGTACCCCATGAAGTACCTGTAGAAAATGCCATCAAACCAGACAATAGGAATAAAATTACCGGCAACCAGTGGTAATCAATATTACCCTGAACAAGAGAAGACAAATATGCCCCCGTTTTCATGTCACCAATAACAGAACCAATCGACCAGGCGAATATAAGGATAAGAATAGCGCCGAACATAGATTTAGCACCAATCCATAATGTCGTAAATATATCTGACATCGATAATTTCTGCATAAATACAGTAATTAGGGATACCAATAACCCAACTAGTCCGCCATAAACTAAAGAAGTGCCTACATCTGTATTCTCGAACGCACCTAATACAGAAAACTCTTTGCCAGACTCGGCCAGTGCATTACCACCAGTTGTTAACATAAATACAACTGTTGCTATAATTAGCGCTACAATTGGTAAAATAAGATCTGATACTTTACCGTTTTCACTTTCAGTGATATTTAGATCTTCGCTTAATTCATTCACTGACGAAGAATTATCACTTTCAGCTAAATTACAGTTTTCTTCGTGCTTACGCATAGGCCCAATATCCAACTGGAACCAGGCTACTGCAAATACCATTAACAGTGCAAATACCGCATAAAAGTTCATTGGGATAAGGGCGAGATAAGCACCAATTGGCGAATATTCTGTCATACCGTGGGTAACTAAAATCCCACTAATAATGGTCATAATATAAGCCCCCCAACTAGATGCAGGCATTAATACACACATCGGAGCAGCGGTAGAATCCAGAATATAAGCAAGTTTCGCTCGAGATACTTTATATCGGTCTGTAACCGGACGTGAAATCGCACCTACCGCCAAACTGTTGAAGTAGTCATCGATAAAAATGAAAACACCAAGGAAAGCGGCCAGTAATTTAGAGCCACGCTTACTTTTCACTCTTTGTTGTGCCCAGAAAGCAAAAGCACGAGTACCGCCAGAAAGAGTAAGCAGTGCTGTCATCATTCCCAATAATAGTAGGAAAGCGACTATACTCATATTCCATGAGTTAATTCCACCGTCTTCTATAAATACGCCTTTTACCGTATCGCCAATATAAGAAGCGGAATTAATTAAAGAAAAGTCTGTTAAGAGTAAACCACCAAGAATAATACCTACACCTAACGAAAGTAATACCTGACGGGTGACAATCGCTAACGTTAACGCAATAAGCGGTGGTAATACAGAAACAGGAGATAATGCAAAATCGACTAAAATCATGATCTTCAAAAACCAATTTGGTTAGAGATCTACTGCAGAACAGTCGCTAAAGCGACATATGTTGAACAAGCGAAAGGGAAGCGAACACTTCACCCAACCCTACAGTAGCGCTCCATAGTTAAAAACAATTACTATGGCAGTGATGTACCTATTTAATACACCCCCAGCAAGCCACCTTGATGAGTGAACTCACTTCGGCAATAACCCCTTTCACATCTGTTCATTGGCATCACCCCAACAGAAGTTACTGATAACTATTGCGCCTCTACCTCAGCCTCATCCCAAATTTTAGTTAAAATTTAGTTAAATCGGGCTATAGACTGAATTAGGTAACGGGAATTCTACTGATTTCATTGTTATTTGCAAGATTAAATTCGAGGCACAACACGTTTAGTGCCGGGATTTGATGTTAGAGTCAGCTCACAAACTTAGTTAATCGATGCCGCAAATTAATTCTATTTTTTAACGATTCATCCAGTTAAATAAAAATATATAAATTCTTATGATTGTAAGGAATGTTACACCACTCGAACTTTTATTATTATGTGTAGATATTCTATAATAATATTTACAGGATTCAGTGCGAATTTAATTGTTAATAGTTAAACGCACTGCTATTATTAGCGCGTTTAATAAGAAATAGATGGGATAAATCATGTCAGAACTTACCAAAACTCTGCTCAATATTCGTAGTCTGCGTGCGTTCGCTCGCGAATTAACTTTAGAGCAACTAGAAGAAGCCTTAGATAAACTAACAATTGTTGTTGATGAGCGTCGCTCAGCAGCAGAAGAAGAAAAAGCAGCTTTAGCAGAACGTGAAGCTAAATTATCTGAATATGCTCAGATGATTGCTCAGGACGGAATTGATGTTGAAGATCTAATTGCCGCTCTTTCTGGCGAAACTAAAACTAAGACGCGTAAAAAACGCGACCCTCGCCCAGCGAAGTATAAATATACTGATGTAAATGGCGAAGAGAAAACATGGACTGGTCAGGGCCGTACACCATCTGCTATTCAAAGCCAACTAGATCAAGGTAAATCTCTGGAAGACTTCCTAATCTAACCTAATCTATTTAAGCTTCGTATTAAAATTTGAGCCCCTAAAAAGGGGCTCTTTTTTTATTTGTTAATTATTATTAATATATTTAACGATAGTGTTAATTATCTTTCCCAGTATGCCTCTTCCAGGCTATCTTCTTTTTCAGGTAACCCTCTGGAAAGCCTTGGAGAATGTTGAACTAAAACCTCGTAGCTTGCCCGGTTCGCATACTTACAAACCTGTGAAAATGACGAATAAGTCAGATATGGATATTGGTGTTTACTAGAATTAGGGACGTTTTCTTTATGGTACTTATTTGCCGACATATCATGTAATAGAGCAGACAATGCTGCATCGCCAGCACCATTAGTATTTTTTATTTTTTCCGGTCCACCCATATAAGGGGCAATATGTGAATACACTTTAATTGGGTCTTCACATAGTGATTTTTGTGCCGGACGACTAAATTCATACTGGTTAAATTCAGCAATTGCACCTGGTAGTAATGGCAACGAAGTAGTCCTTTTCGCCTTCTCTTCCGTATATCCAGCCATAAATAACCCAATTGGGCCTGCGGTACATAAAACAAGGTCAACCCACTCCAGAGCCTTGTCAGACGCTAACAGAGGATCTGATTCACCAGTCAACGCCTCTGCTTCATCTTCATTCATTGCGACAATGGTGACATGGTCACGCAAGAAATCTCGCCAGTATTGAGGGTCATCTTGAATAACAAATTTTGTACCAAGCGTCAGCACGACAGGAACATCGTGCGCTTTTGCATACTCTATTGCTTTCATCGTTGCTTCAGGCATAGGATCGCCTTCTTTACAACGAACAAGATAAGCTGTTAAAACTAACGCTGACGCATTCTCGAAAATAGTTTCCGGGATATTCTCTGGTAGCAATTGGTTCATTTGCCCTTCACTGATAGCAAAAGTACGTTCGCCATCATCACTAATTAGGGCGAAGCAGCGGCCTATTGCACCATCAACACCCTGTAGATGGTTTAAATCCACCCTGCTCGATGTGTTACAAAGATAACGATAGCCGTAGCTTCCAATCTCGATATCTTTACTCATCACGCCAAGCAATGTAGAGCGATCATCAGCAAGCACAGAGTAGTTGTGCAGCGTGTTCCCTATTGTGCCGCCAGCAAACTCATTGGTGATTAGTTCGTTTTCCTTAAGCTCTCGATATAAACTTTCTGCTTTCTCATCATCGATAACCAGAGAGTGTCCCTTACTCAGTGCGAACTTTTCGATAAACTCTTGTGACACTCTTGCCTCGATATCTACCAGGGTCTGGTCGATACCAATAACATGAGTACGCTTCATTGTTTTAGCCGGAGACTGGCTAATAAGGGGATCACGTGCGTGAACGGGGAAATAGTGCTTAGATTTGCGTTGACCGGGAAATTTCATGGGAACGTTCTACAGGGTTATGAGTAAAACGTTAAGTTTAGCGTGGGTATTTTGTTACAGCAATATGATAGGAAATAGCAAACGGTTGCGGGTGAAAATAGCCAATGTCATTCCCACGCAATAGAGTTGCATGGGAATGCATATCGACTCAGGAAGATTTAAACAGGATTATTCCTGGTCAATCATCCAGCGTCTGAATTCTTTACGCTCTTCTTTTGAAGATTTTAGGTACCAGGCTTTTAGCTGGTCAAGGCTGTCAGTATTGATCATCTTACCTTGTAGCTTGGCACTATTTCCTGTAGCCACGTTCTGGCTTGCTGTAACACTTGCAGACTTTGCCTTTGCAGCGATTGCAGCCTCAGTACCAAAGTAGATATTGTGATTCTCGTTATACGCCTTTATCTTGCGGTCAAGCTTCCAGTTTGGCATAAAACCATCTTCTAGTGGCATTGGAATCGCTTCATGATCGACAGGCCTACCATTTGAAGTCACGCCCCACGTTGGTCCCTTTTTAAAAAGGTTTACCGCTTGTTCATAGCTGTATATTTCTGGAGCGCTAATATGAACGTCGGAATCCCCTGCTGTAAAAGTAATGATATACGGTTCTGAATCGAATACGCGTTTTTTACTCCCTCTACCTACAGACTCACTCATCCTAACCACAGCCTGAACTTTGCCAGGCTCAATATCGAAGCTGGAACCCAAAAACTCAGAAGTTTCCTCATTGACTACCAATAACCTTACACCTGACTCAGGTATCAGCTTTGCAGAATATGCTGCCCCGGAAAAGACTACGCTTGTTAGTAGAATAAGCACTTGATTTCTCATTGATAACCCTTTTTCAAAAACACGAAATACAAATCGATAAAGATATATAATAAAGGTAAAAAAAGTAAAAAAGCCACCCTTAGGTGGCTTTTTTTATAAAGTCAAAATTCTGATTAGAATTCAGCTTTAACACCGATAGCGTAACCAGTGTCAGTGTCAGTACCGTCGATATCTGCGCCACCAACTTCTGCATAGATCTTAGTATTTGGAGCAATACCGTAACCAGCGTTTACGAACCAGTTTTTAGTTTCAGGTTCAGCTGCATTAACTTTCTTGTCTACTGTAGTTACAGAGTAACCAGTAGCAAATGTCCAAAGGTCTACAGAGTAATCTGCCGCTAGAGCCCAAGAATCAGCTGTATCTTCTGTATCGTAGTAACCTGCTTCTAGGTTTACAGCGTCGATAGCGTAACGTAGTTCAACAGCCATTACGTCAGTTTCTTCTGTAGTGCCTGCTGGTTGAGTCTGACCGTAGAATACTACCGCGTCAAAGCCAGCTACACGAACACCAATGTTCATATCAGCAGTGCGGTCGCCGCCTTGCTTGTTATCCATGAATGCAACACCACCGTATACCATACCAGTGTCGATTTGGTACTTGATAGTTTCTTCACCGCCAACAGTTACGTCGTCGATAGCTTTAGAGATACCGAACTGGTAGTCACTACCTACGCCAGCGTCATCAAAGATTGTTGCAGTCTTACCAACTTTAATTGAACCCATGTCTGCAGTGTAAAGAGCAACGTAAACGTCACCAGTATCTGCCTGACCTGCGTCACCAGAGAACTCCCAGAATGCACCTACAGTGTACTCATCATTGATAGCGTAACGAGTGTCAAAGCTGAAGTCTGCATCTTGGATGTCTTGCTCCATAGAAGAGTCTTTTGTAGTGCTCTTGATGTAAACTACTTCGATGTCACCACCGAAATCTACAGTAACACCGTCTGCGTCATAAATGTTGATGCCCGCGTTCGCAGTACCAGCTGCTGCTAGTACACCTAGAGCGATTAGAGTCTTTTTCATAATAATCCACTGCCTTTTCTTAAAATTGGGAGGTCCTTGCCCGGTTCCCTTTTAGTTTTTGATGACAACGTTTTACCTCTTTGTGCAAAATCGTTATCGCCATTAAATTGCGGAGTTAGATTGCAAAAGTTTGAGCCGCATGTCAAACGGATAAATTTTTATAAACAAAAAAATAAAAACCCTTTAATTACAGCAAGTTAGTAATGTTACCAGTCAATTAATGTGATCTTCATAATAAAACATTCATTAAATTTAAATAAAAATCAGCCACCTCATTGCAGTATTTATATCTGTTTACACTTCAATAAACCACAGTTTACAGCATTAAATTCTATTTATATTTTTTTACACAGCCATAAAGGCATGTATCTGGGTGTATTTTAGTTAGTTCCGTAAGGTTCAGTATTTTTTTGTGACGCAAGTCAATTTTTAGTCAAAAACAGACTCTATCTGGCTATAAAACACCCGCAAACTAAAACTAATAGTCAATCAAATGAGTTTGTTAAAGCGATAAGTTACGTAACAAAACATTTACGAAACCTATATTTACCGCGAGTTTATTCCTTCTATTCTCGATAGTGGACAGCATCTGTATTGTGATATCATGCACACAATGTCGCCCCTGGTTTCAGCCTCAGTTTAAAACTCATGATTAACCCAAACATCCAAAAATCCATCAAGACCAGTTATCAAAACCTTCAACATCAACTTGATAATTTCAAACCCAGGCGCGCTCAAAACTATCTGGTTGCCGAGATAGCTAAAACACTGTCTGGGGAATACCATAAAAAAAATCGACTGATAGTGGCTGAAGCTGGTACAGGAATAGGTAAATCACTGTCTTATTTAATGGCTGCAATTCCTGTTGCCGTGTTAAACAACAGAAAAGTCGTTATCTCTACCGCTACCGTTGCCCTTCAGGAACAGTTACTAAATAAAGATCTGCCCCTATTTAGGCGAATTACCGATCTGAACTTTTCTTTTGTATTAGCGAAAGGCAGACAGAGATATTGCTGCGCTGAAAAGCTCGCGGTAGCGTGTGGTGCCGATGGCGGCCAACTTGCGATATTTGAAACCAAACCTAAAAAGAAAGATATTGAGCTTTTGGAGACAATGTATCGCTCCCTTGCTCAGGGTAAGTGGGATGGCGACAGGGATTCATGGCCCAAACCCATAAAAGATGAACTATGGCAACTGATCGTTAGTGACAAGCACAGCTGTAACAATGCTCTCCCTGCGCATAGAGGCTGTCCATTTCAGAAGGCACGTTCGGAACTGGATAAAAATGATGTCATCATTGCCAATCATAGCCTGGTGATGGCGGACATTGATCTTGGTGGCGGAATCATCCTTTCAGAACCAGAAAATACTATTTACGTTTTTGATGAAGCGCATCATCTGCCTAAAGTAGCCAGAGACCACTCTTCTGCAGCTGCAAGCCTGAAAGGTGCAGCAAGCTGGCTGGAAAAACTGAACCAGTCATCAGCCAAATTTGCATCACTGGCTGATGATAAACGGGTTAACCGTTTTCGCAATGAGCTACAGGATGGTATTCAACAACTCATTCCTGGCCTGACGCAATTAGCAAGACAGTTTAATCCAACAGGCTTTGAAGAAAACGTTTTCCGTTTTGAACATGGAGAATTACCAGAGTGGCTGGAAAAAGAATCGTCTGAACTCAAAACTATCGCCTTAAAAACCAATCAAGCGTTGGGAAAAATAATCGACCTTATTGCAGAGCAAGTAAAAGACGGCGAGCTATCGGCAAAACTGGCCGAGCCTACCATGGCGGAAGCCGGGTTTTATCTTCAGCGTCTGGAAAACCTGACTAAGGTCTGGACACTTATGGCGGAGCCAACACGGGAAAAAGGCGCACCATTGGCAAGATGGCTAGAGCTTCACCCCGATCGTGAAGGCGACTTTATTGTTAATGTATCTCCACTGGAAATTGGCTGGCAACTGGACCAAAAGCTCTGGAGCCGATGTATCGGAGCCGTTCTAACATCAGCAACCATTCGAGCGCTTAACTCATTTGGCTTCTTCTGCTCTCAGGTTGGAGTTAGCCAAAAACCTGAAGAAGGCACCCAGTATCTGGCTTTGGCTTCGCCTTTTGATTATCAAAACAATGCCGAGCTTTATTTACCGCTAACCAAATACGAACCACAAGCGCCTCAATTTAGCGATTATCTGGCCGAAGCTTTACCCGAATTAATTAAAGAGAACAAGGCGAACCTGATACTTTTTGCTTCTTACTGGCAGATGAATCAGGTCGCTAAATCCCTAGAAACAAGTTTTGTGAAGAAAGGCTGGGCTCTGCAGGTTCAAGGGGAAAGCTCCCGTTCCGAAATTCTAAAAAAACATAAAACACTGATTCAGTGCGGTAAAACAAGCGTGCTTTTTGGCACCGGAAGTTTTTCAGAGGGCTTAGACCTACCAGGCGAACTTTTAGAAAACCTGATAATCACCAAAATACCTTTCGCGGTGCCCACATCGCCGGTAGAACAGGCTCATTCGGAGTATATAGAGAAACGTGGCGGTAATCCCTTCCTGCAAATAGCGGTTCCTGAAGCGAGTAAAAAACTCATACAATCTGTGGGGCGTTTACTGCGAAAAGAAGAGGATTCTGGTAGAGTCGTCATTCTTGATCGTCGCTTGATTTCAAAACGTTATGGGAAGTCGCTTCTGGACTCACTCCCTCCTTTTAGACGCAATATCGAGTATTAACCTTAGTTAAGTAAGCTTTATTAATAAGAATTGTTATGGAAATGATGGAACCGGCCATGCTGGTTATTTTAGCGATAGTCGCTTTTTCAGCTGGTTTTATTGACGCAGTAGCGGGGGGCGGAGGAATGCTCACAGTACCTGCACTCTTGTCTCTTGGGCTTCCCCCTCATATTGCATTAGGAACAAATAAACTGGCAGCAACCTTTGCATCGTCTACTGCGGCGGTCACATACTATCGTAAGCGTTTATTTAACCCTCAGTTTTGGGGACATGCGTTTGTTGCAACGCTTATCGGAGCAACTACCGGAACGCTGGTTGTAGATGCAATAAGCACAGAGTGGCTCGAAAAGGCGCTACCACTTATCATTATAGCAACCGCGATTTACACCATTTTCCATAAAGCCCCGGATACCAATAAAAACGTCCTTCCGGAGCCCAGCAAAAAGCTGACAAAAATCCAGTGCTTACAAGGATTCACTTTAGGCTTCTATGATGGCGTAGCAGGCCCGGGAACCGGCGCTTTCTGGACAGTAAGTAGCATGGCAATATACCGCCTGAACATACTACTCGCTTCTGGATTGTCAAAGGCAATGAACTTTACCAGCAACTTCACCTCATTGGTCACCTTTGCCGTTTTAGGCCATATTAACTGGGTTCTCGGGCTAACTATGGGAGTCTGCCTGATGATAGGAGCTTACGTAGGAGCACATTCCGCGATTAAGTTTGGTGCTAAATTTATCCGCCCTGTGTTTATTACTGTGGTTACTGTGCTGGCAGTAAAACTGGCCTACGAAGCCTGGTTTGTATAGAGATAATCATAGAGATGTCGGTTTCATTCCTCCAACTAACCAATTTGCTTGAGCAGCTGACTCTTCAGGCTGAACAACTGGACGGTAAACGTGGTGAGCATCATCATCCACTGTTTGATGACCGACTTTTTAGTACTCGCTCTATGTTGCTGACTCCATATGTCGATGAAACCCGGAACCTAGTCGTTACTCTGATAAACGAAAAAGATAGCGGGCAACTGACACCCGAGCACGCTGAATACCTGACAGATAAATTGCTCGACCAGATTTCAGCTATTCAACTCGAACTTAACACTCAGGAACTGCGGAAAAGCGAAGCCAAGCCGAGAGGATATTATAAAAAGCCTATCTGCCTGCTCTATCAAGATCTTGCACAACACCAGGAGTGGGAGCGTCGCCTAAAGGAGTTAGTAAGGGCAAAAGAGAAAGAAGCTGAACAGGCTCCACCAACTTTAAAACCTCAAGCACTCAAGGCTCTTATCAACGCAGAAAAGCGTCTTGAACGCTGTATCGCAGCAAAGGCCAATATTGAAAAACAGATTTACAAACGAGAAAGAAAGCAATGACAGGGAAAAGAAATATCTCCAATAACAACACTTTAGAGAATGCGGCCGAAGAGATAAAGCTGGCTGTTGATCTTATTTATCTACTCGAGTCGAATGAGATTGACCCAAAAGTGGCACTTGATGCGATTAACATTGTGAAACAGGATTTAGAAAGCAAAATCGAGCCTGCACGTACTTAACGAAAGATTGTTACTGTTTTTCAAAAATAGCGTGATAGTGCCAACCTCAATGCCAAACTTTTTAATTTTGGTCAGGTTGAATACTCGTTTTTCATCCTGACGATAAAGCCAGTCATCAAATGCAACGGTTACAGAGCTGCCGTCTAACTCAAGTTCGAAGTCATACTGCCACTGCAATGCATTACCTACTTCTCGCCCCTTAGCCGCACCGATTATGTCATCCGCCTTGCCGGAATAAGTACCGTCAGGCTGACGCGTGATTACCCAGATCCTTTTGGATTTTTCGCCATCAGCAAAAATGAAATCTTCGTCAAGAGTCAGCACATCTCCTTCAATCTTTCCTCTTAATATAACGCTGAAACGCCTGGTTTGCTTATCCGTATAGTCCTGTACCATTCCCCATGCATGTGTTTCACCTTCAAAATACTCAAACAAGTTAAATTTAGGATGTTGTCCCGAGTATTCATTCAGATCTGCGCTGCATCCAAAAAGGGTGAACACTAAAGTTAAAAATAAAAGCAAACGTTTTATCATTTTCTGTTCCCGATAAGTTTAGCCCTGTGTTTAGGGTATTCGGTACCCGGCGATAACCAAATAGACAAGAATGCATCGTTTAAAGACTCACTTTGAATCTCTCCAAGTTTAACTGGTTCACTTTTGTCACGATAAAAATGGATCTCACCTGTTTTCCCGTCAGTGATGTAAACCAATCTTTGTCCTTTTTGAACGCTTGGGTAGATCTTATCCAACTGCGTTAACCACTCTTTCTGCGACTCTTCGCTGTAACCGAGGTAATTCCACTGATCCTGAGTCGCTTCCATCAGTTGCTGCTTGGTGATATCACGCTGATACTCAATAGAAAGCGCCATAGGGTGAGGTGTTACATCCAGTGACTCTTCGTATTCACCAGTAGGGGTTTTGAGCTCTGAGTTAAATAACTTAAAGAACAACCAACTTAAACTAGACTTGCCAACGGTCGGCCAGCTTTCCCACTTTGTTTCATCTTGCCAGTCAGGTGCCGAAGCTAACGCTGACGTTGATAGAACTGTGTAGATCAGTAATCCGGTTATCCATCTCATGACTATTCCCACCTGTTACGAATCAGTAAACGTACACTCCAGGTCAGCAAAATCCATTCCACAAATAGAATAGCGAATGTAACGTATACCGGAAACGCCAGAGCCACAGCGCTCAATTTATAACCAGCAAGGTAACTTAGTGCACCTCCGGTTCCTCCAAGAAACAGTACGCCAACAAGCGGCAAACGGATCAAAAAGGCTCGTATTTGCCAACAATACCAGGCAAAAATCAGCCACAGGCAGATAAGCCATAACGGAAAAGGGCCGGTATCAAAATTAAGTATGCTGTTATAAATGTTTCCACCATCCACCAGTAATCCCAGTCCAACCACTGATATGGCAAACGTAATGGGTAGATCTTTTTTGTATAGCGAGTATAAGTAGGTACTTACAATCAGTATTACCAGTAAAATTAAATAATCTCCTCTGCCAAGCACGGCAAGAAACCATATCATTTGGAACCAGAGTGACTTTAGAAAAAGGGCCATAATCTAGCCCGCCTTTCTGAAGGTTAACTGTACTGTACTGATACTTTGGGCAAGAAAGCCTCCTTCACAGTAACTCAGGTAATAACGCCACATCCGGATAAATCTATGGTCATACCCGAGGCTAAGAACTCTGTCGAGTGAATTCAAAAAACGGCCATGCCAGTCTGCAAGTGTCCGTGCGTAATCTGCGCCAATGTCTTCTGCATTGTTAAGCATGAGCTCACTATTTTTGGTTGCTGTGTTGACCAAGGCTGTAACAGAAGGCAGAAAACCACCGGGGAATATGTATTTTTGAATAAAGTCGACGCGTTTGCTGTATGCTTCGTAACGCTGGTCGGCTATGGTTATCGCCTGAATAGCCATTAAACCGCCCGGTTTTAGTAACTCATTGCACTGATGTACGTAAGAAGGCAGAAAGGCCTTGCCAACAGCTTCAACCATCTCTATCGACACTAATTTGTCGTACTTCCCTTTCAGGTTACGGTAGTCTTCTTTCAGCAAAGTGATCTTGTTTCCCATACCGCTTTCTTCGATTCTCTTTCTAGCATACTCATACTGTTCTTCGGATATGGTCGTAGTCGTCACATGGCATCCGTAATGCTCTGCCATATAAATCGCCATTGATCCCCATCCACTGCCGATCTCAATGACTTCATCACTCGCTTTCAGTTGCAACTGTTGACAGAGTCTTTCCATCTTATTGATTTGAGCCTGTTCAAGAGAATCGTTGACACCAAGGTAGATACCCGACGAATAGAGCATTTTCGAGTCAAGAAACTGTTCATATAAGTCGTTACCCAAATCGTAATGGGCCTCTATGTTCTTTTTGGAGTTCTTTACCGTATTCTTGTTTAGCCAGTGCTTAAACTTATTTACCAGCATTGCTAATCGACCTGTACTCGCTTCCAGTTTATCTATTAAAGGAAGGTTCTTAGCCATCAGCTCCATCAACGTTGTCAGATCTGTGCTATCCCAACGCCCATCCATATAGGATTCGCCCACCGCAATACTTCCCCCTTTGAGAAGAGTACAGAAGAAATCCGGGTGCTTTATTTCTATAACCGCATGAATTCCAGATTCACTGCCAAATCGCTCTGTTTTGATATAACGTTTATCATCGTCATTTGAGCGTAATTCCCTGCCAGATAGATAATTCTCAATAATGGTAAGTGAGCCATGTTGAATATTTGGCAATAATTTAAATATCAATGCGCGAGCGTTTTTTTGAGACACGCTTAATTCATTAATCGACGCTACAGAAATTGATTCATACATGGCTGTCTCTCCTATTTCGATCACTTACTGGATGATCGCTTACTGCATTCTCTGGTATGGTTTTTCCCGGGTGCTGATATAAAGGGGCTTTTTTAATAAACAATTTCAATGCCTGCCAATAGATACCAGTTACCACCTTAATGGTCTGTATTGGTGTTTTAACAAGTACCTTTGCAAGGTTGCACGAGGTAAACTCATTGGCCTTAAGTGCTAGTGTGGCATCAAACTCTTTGTCCGATCGACGGCATTCAAGATGGACAAATAAGCGCTCGGACAAAGGCTTCAATTTCCAGACATAATCCTGATCTACCGGGTTGAAAGGGGAAACATGAAAAGCTTTCTTATGTTCCCAGCCTGATTCTGAATCTTGGTCTGCGCTGATCGCGTAGTAATGGCGCTCATTCCAGGGGGTATTACTCACTTCTGCCAACAGGTATCGCCATTTACCATCATCATCGTAAACGTAATAAAAGTTAACCGGACTAAAATAGAGGCCGAGATATCTGAGGTGGCAGACCATCATCACCCGCCCGGAAAACTTCTCTCCGGTTAGCTCAAATACCTTATTCTGAACCGCTACTTTAAGGCTACCGTCTCCCAAATAGTCACTCCGCTTAAATCGTGCCCAGTGCCACCAGCGATTACCAAATAGCCATACTTTTTTCTGCAATGTTTCAAGGTCATCCAGGTTGATGCTGGCCATAAACATTGAATAACTGAACTGATGTTTGATCGGCAGGTATCGAGTATGCTGCACACTACCTATCATTAGAGAGCTAGAAATCATGATGCATTCTCCCAGCGCTGTTTTGAATGCACATTTGACACGCCTATGGCTTTCGCTTCTATCGCCCGAACCACGTCAAGGGCGCTTCTTACACCATCTTCGTGGAATCCGTTGTACCAGTAGGCACCACAGAACCAACTTCTGTTGTTACCGTTGATCTCCGCTCTTCTTGATTGCGCCTCACTAGACTCACGGTTGAAAAGTGGATGGTGATAAACAAACGATTTTAGGATCTTGTCCTGACGTATTTTTTCTGAAGAATTCAACGACACGCAGAAGGTTTCATCAGATTGAATGCCTTGCAAAATGTTCATATTGTAAGTCAACGTCGGTAGCTGATGATCCATGGAGTCAGCTTCAGGTAACTGATAGTTCCACGATGCCCAGGCTTTTCTTCGCTTAGGCAGCAGCCCAGTATCAAGATGAAGTGTTACCTCATTGGCCTGATACTTGAGCTTTGGCAATATGGTTTGCTCTGCCAGAGTTTTATCCTGAATCATATTGAGTGCCTGATCGCTATGGCAGGCAAAAACAACTTCATCGAACAGTTCATGGTTGCCATTAGAAACAACGTGTACACCACTCTCATCACGCCATACCTTCTCAACCGGAGAGTTGAGCTTTATCTTGTCTTTGAACTCCCGCGTCATCGGTTCCACATAGGAGTTTGAACCTCCTTTAATCACATGCCACTGCGGGCGATTTTTCACATCCAACAGGCCATGATTCCGGAAGAAGCGCATAAAGAACATCATCGGGAACTTACGTATATCGGCAATCGTAGAAGACCAGATTGCAGCACCCATTGGCAAAAGATAGTTTTGAGTGAAGTAATCACTAAACCCGTAGCTAGTGAGGAAATCCCCTAGCGTTATGAAATGGGTATCTTTCTCTGAAACACTTTGCTTTGCGAGCTCATTAAACTTAAGAATCTCGCGAATAAATCGGTAAAACTGTGGATTAAACAAGTTCGATTTCTGAGCAAATAGCGTCGAGATTGAATGCCCGTTATATTCAAGACCAATCTCGTCGTTTCTGACACTAAAACTCATTTCGGTAGGCTTGCCTTCAACACCTATCTCATTCATAAGGTTAATGAAGTTTGGATACGTTCTGTCGTTGTAAACAATAAACCCGGTATCAACTTTATACTTTTTTCCCTTTACTTCGACATCTACCGTCGCTGTATGTCCGCCAATGTAATCATTCGCTTCAAACAAGGTAATGTCGTGGTTTTTATTAAGGTAATAAGCACAGGTCAGTCCTGAAATACCGCTTCCGATGATAGCTATCTTCATTTTATTGCTCCTTAACGAATCTATTCACCAGATATGATTGCCATTCGTACGGCAGCAGCGAGATCGCCCTGAGTATCGAAGTAAACCGTTTTGGGAAATAGATATTGGATTTGCCAGCCTTGATACCATTCCTGATCGCTAAAGAAGCCTCTTTAACGCTGACTATCATCGGCATGCTAAATGTGTTTTTGTCCGTTAGAGGGGTTTTGACAAAGCCCGGAAAAATTGTGGTTACATTTACTCCGGAATTTTTCAGATCAACAGCCAAAGCTCTTGCTATATAACTTACTGCCGCTTTAGACGCCCCGTACGCTTCTGCTCTCGGTAATGCAAGCTCACTCGCTATCGAGCCGACGACCGCAATCCTGTGACCAGAGCGATACATTGGTTGGGTAGCTTCAATGCTATTCACCAACCCTTGGACGTTGGCAGAGAAAACACGCCCAACCAATTCTGCGTCCATTCTTCCGTCATCAATATATTCGCAGGTACCCGCATTAAATATCCATAAACTTGGTTCAGGAGATAAGCTCTCAAGGTGCAACTTTGTGGACTCAAGATCAGATATGTCAAACCCAATAGTTCGGATATTATTCGAGTACTCTTCCAGTTCGCCGAGTTGTTCAAAGTTTCTTCCACATGCCCAGACAAAATAACCTTCGTCTGCATAGTCCTTTGCTAGCTGATTACCGATGCCAGATGTCGCTCCGGTAATCAGCACACAGTTGTGATGTTCTGCACTGCTCATTGGCCAACCCTCTGTTTGATAGCGCTAATGAATGTCCCTACTACAGGCAGATTTTCGTAGAGCATTTCTCCCGCATCAAAGTAGTCTCTGTGATACAAAACTTTGCCTTCAAAAAACTCAAGGTGGCTGCATCCATGAACGGTAACTGCTTTCCCTTTGTTGATTTTTGGATGTTTAAGGGACATCTCCCAAACCAGGAAACCAACACTGCTCTGTTGCTGCGAGTAAGAAATATAGAAACTGCAATTCTCGACATTTTTGTACAAATTATCGAAATAGTTGTACAGGCTATCTATACCCTCAATACAATGAAGAGGATCGCGAAACTCCACATCTGTATGATATATCTCATACAATTCAGAGAGCCCATCAGCAGTAAGACTTTTATAAAAGGAAGCGACTTGTTCGACATTCATCTCTAAATACCTGCATACAACCTAAAGTTATACAATATTCGTTTATGTAAAACTTAGTACGGATTAAATAATTGTACAAATATTTTTTTGTACAATTTAATTTTCTTGCGGGTATCTACGTTTCAGAAAGGAAGATGGATCAAAAAAAGCCTGAGATAATCAGGCTTTTGGTAGGATGTAAGGAAAGGTTTAGCTGTTACGCAATGCGTCGATACGCTTGTCCAACGGAGGATGGCTCATCAGAAGCTGCATCATGGTGCTCTTACCATTAATGCCAAATGCCATCATGGAACCTTCAAGTTGCGGCTCGTGGCTCATTTTAAGACGCTCGAGCGCTGCAATCATCTTATGCTTGCCGACCAGACTCGCTGCTCCTGCATCAGCAAAGTACTCTCGACGGCGGCTGTACCACATGGTGATAAAGCTAGCCAGGAAGCCAAGAACCAACTCCAGGAACATGGATATCGCAAAGTAAGCCATCATATTTGTGCCCTGACCTTCTTCTCTGTCACCAGAGGCTAGAATGTTGGCAACAAAGCGAGATAAGAATATAACGAAGGTGTTCACAACACCTTGCATTAGCGTCATAGTGACCATATCGCCATTGGAAATATGGCTGACTTCATGCGCTAACACCGCTTCCGCTTCATCACGCGTCATGTTGCGAAGAAGTCCTGTAGATACAGCCACCAGCGAATCATCACGCTTTGCACCTGTAGCAAAGGCGTTAATATCAGGGGAATCGTAAATCGCTACAGTTGGCATGCCGATACCCGCCTTCTGCGACTGAACTTTAACGGTTTCTAATAACCAGTGTTCCGTTTCATTTCTTGGGCTATCAATAACCTGTCCACCGACAGAGCGCAGAGCCATACTCTTGGACATGAGCAAGGAAATAAACGAGCCACCAAAGCCAAATACCGCGGCCATAATTAGCAGACCATTGAGGCTACCTGGCTGCATTCCTGTGGTCGCATAGACAATATTCAATACGATACTTAGTACAAAGACGACAGCTAAGTTCGTTGCTAAAAATAGCATTACACGTTTCATTCTTATCTCCAGTTATTATCTATTAGCGTACATTTTTTATAAGGTTATTTGGTACGCCGTCATGTTATATAGATAGTGTCATAAATTTCGATTACAAGGTTAAGCCTAATTTGCAACAAATTGTCAATGAAGTGAAAACCTCATTCACAAAGTAACACTGGTCTAACCATCATACTTTATAGACTAAGGTCTTATTGATGATAAATACATCAAGAGTAGGATTCCAGACATGCAAAACTGCATGAACTATTAAGTAAAGGGATTAGATTATGGTTGAGAATGGAAGTAACTATCAGATGGCAATTGACCTACTATGTTGCCATCTGGGCATTACTGAGGATGAAGCGAGAGATCAGCTTGGTATCGGTGATGAGCAATCAATCCATAAGCATGTAGTGGATACCCAGCAGGCGTTGATGGGCCTAAACACAGAAAAGTAAATTCACCGCTTGTTCAAGGTTTGAAACAAGAAGGGTTGCCGTACGGCAACCCTTCTTAATTATATGATTCGGCTAAATTAACCTTCAATAATCGGTGAAACATCCATATATTTACCGATATCACGCCTTTTAACACTAGGCACGTATGGGATTTCACCAAGTTTAGAGTGCCGGTATCTTGTCTTCCAGCATCTTGATGATTTCAGCATAGTTTTCGGTACCTGGGTTAATGCGATTTGCAGCCCAGCCGATGATTTCCAATCCGTCATTCTGGATCGCTTCAACTGAAAGCATTGCGTGACTCCAGACAACCCAACTTAATGCCAACCACCAGTATTACCGGAAGCTTTTCCTGTTTTACCCAGGTTGATAGGCAGTCTGAATCAGAAATCGGAACTCGCCAGCCACCAGCACCCTCAACCAGTACAACATCAGCACACTCTTTGTGGTGAACAAGTTTCTCGCTAAGAACCGAGTACTCGACTTTTACTTGCTCTCTCTTTGCCGCAATATGCGGAGAGCAAGGCTGAATAAGAGCATAAGGATTGACATCCTCATATGGTACTTGCTTTGTTGCAGCTTGCTGAAGATGTAATGCGTCAGAGTTGCGCATCCCTTCTTCCGTTTCTTTGCAACCAGCAGCAACGGGTTTGTACCCGATGGTTTCTAAACCTCTGGCACCCAGTGCCTGCAGTAGCGCTTTAGATACTACTGTTTTACCGACTTCTGTATCAGTTCCGGCAATGAAAAATGCTTTAATCATAGATTAATAGCCCCTAAACATACTTCATAAGTGGCAGGTAATAATCCTGACTCACTTCTATATCTACTGTACTCACCCTCAACATCTAACAAAGTCTGCTTTTTAATCAGTCCTTGCGATCGCCCACTAACATGGGTTGCTCCAATGCCTTTCAGATCACGCATTAGCTGTAACGCAGATGAGTACCACACCTTAATTGTCCGTAAGTCTAGATGATGCACCGATGCCTCAGATTGCGCTAACGCAACTTTTATATTTTTCTCATTAAGAAAATCATTGACGTGTTGATATGTATCAATTTTGGCCCAGGACTGTTTCAATTCATACAGTGAGCCATCCAGTAAAGTCGAAAAGTAGATTTTTCCTCTGGGTTTGGTTACACGCTGCAACTCTTTTAATGGAATAGAAAGATCGTCACACCACTGTAAAGCCAGGCTGGAGAAAACAATATCAAATGAATCATCATCAAAAGGAAGACCTTCTGCATCAGCTTGTTGATAGCTCTCAACCCGACTACCACAACGGATTTCTGCCTGAGCCAGCATTTCCACGGAGAGATCTGCAGCTGTAACACTCGCTCCTTTCTCTGCTAAAAGTGCGGAGAAATAACCGGTTTTACCACACCCGATATCTAGTACCTTCAAACCTTTCAGAGACTCAGGTAGCATTTCGATCAGCTCATGACCGACCTGTCTTTGAAACTCTGCATGGTCATCATATCGCGCTGCGGCTCTGCCGAACGCATCTGCAATGGCTTCTTTACGACTATTATCTAACACCATCTATGTACCACTCTTTGTACCACTCTTTTTTAACCTAATGCCCTGCAGATTTCCTGACCGAGCAACTTTACTTCGTCACATGTATGTTTTGCCGTTAAGGTCACTCTTAACCGCGCACTACCTGCCGGAACCGTGGGCGGGCGAATAGCGGTAACCCAGAAGCCTTTCTCTTTAAGAAGATCGCGCCAGATTCATAGCAGTTTCAGCCTCGCCACAAATCAACGGCTTAATCGGCGTTTCAGTTTGGACAAAACCATCTAAGTTTCTGAGCTCATCATCAAAAACTGATTGCAGTTCAAGAAGCTTTTCCCTACGCCAATTTTGCTCCTGAATTAGCTTCGCCGTACTAGCCAGCGCGTATGCCTGTGCTGGCGGCATGGCAGTTGAGTAGACATGATGTCTTGCAAACTGTGCTAGATAATCACCCGTTTCTTCACTGCACATAACGGCAGCGCCAGATAAACCAAACGCCTTACCAAAGGTAACGACCAGAAGTTCGGGCTTAATTCCGACAGCAGAACAACTTCCCTCGCCATTTTCCCCCAGTACACCAATACCGTGCGCATCGTCGACCATTAGCCAGCTTTTTGCTGCTCTACACCTCTGATGAATGGAGTCCAGAGGTGCTTTATCGCCATCCATGCTGAACACGCCTTCGGTAACGACGAGCGAGGACTTTGTGCCATCAATCAGTTTTTCCAGGTGTTCAACGTCATTGTGCTTAAAGCGTTTCATTGAAGCCGGAGATAAGCTACCAGCTTCCATCAGAGAAGCGTGATTCAGGCGGTCCTGAACCAGTAGATCCGTTTTATCCAGCAACGAAAAAAGCACCGCCTGATTGGCGCTAAAGCCAGATACAAATAATATCGCTCTCTCGTATCCTAGCCATTCACACAGTGTCTCTTCCAGCAGTTGATGGGCGGGAGAATAGCCAGTAACCAGCGGAGAGGCTCCGCTACCAGCACCATATAGATCCAGCCCTTTGTGCCAACTTGCGACAACATCTGCATCCGTGGCCAGGCCAAGGTAGTCATTACTGGAGAAGTTTACATACCTCCTAGCATCACTCTGGAAGCTCGAATTATTAGCCCCTGAAAGCACATTCACCCTACGGGTAAGCCCTTTTTGCTTACGCTCTTCCAGTTCAGCAGCAATTCGTTGGTTAAACGCTGGCATCGTAAAACAGATCGTCTTCTGTTGGACGCGCGGCAACTCGTTCTGCAACCTGCTCTAGCAGTTCATTTTCCTGTACTTCATCCGGCTTCTGACTCATTTCTACACTGTTGATACCCAGCTTCTTAAACAGCTGCATATCCGCATCTTCATCCGGGTTAGGTGTGGTTAAAAGCTTACAACCATAGAACACAGAATTTGCGCCAGCCATAAAACAAAGCGTCTGCATCTGCTCATTCATATTTTCACGACCAGCAGACAGGCGAACCGCAGATTTCGGCATCATAATTCGTGCGATGGCAATCAGGCGGATGAAGTCAAAAGGATCGACATCTTCTGCATCTTCAAGCGGTGTGCCTTTCACTTTAACCAGCATGTTGATAGGCACACTCTCCGGATGGACCGGAAGATTGGCAAGTTCCACAAACAAGCCCGCCCTGTCATTTACGCTTTCCCCCATACCGATAATGCCACCAGAACAAATTTTCATACCGGCATCACGCACATGAGAAAGGGTATCTAATCTATCCTGATAAGTACGAGTGGTAATGATCTTGCCGTAAAACTCCGGTGAGGTATCAAGGTTGTGGTTGTAGTAATCTAAACCAGCATTTGCAAGTTCGTTTGCCTGGTCAGGAGTTAGCATGCCTAGAGTCATACAGGTCTCGAGTCCTTTCTCTTTTACACCTTTGATCATACTGATCAGATGCGGCATATCCCTTTCTTTTGGGTTTTTCCACGCCGCTCCCATACAAAAACGGGTAGAGCCGGCATTTTTTGCTTTCTCAGCAGCGTCTAACACACGCTCTACTTCCATCAGGCGCTCACGTTCTACATCTGTTGTATAGCGAGCGCTCTGCGGACAGTACTTACAATCTTCCGGACAAGCGCCGGTTTTAATCGATAGCAGCGTACTCACCTGTACATAGTTGTGTTGCTGATATTGGCGATGAACTTGCTGCGCTTCAAACAGCAAATCCATAAAAGGCTTTTCCATCAGTGCACGAACTTCCTGCACCGTCCAGTTATGACGAACTTCCACGTGTATATCCTGAATTTTTATTGTGTTAATGCTTGGCTAGTCTACTGACAGAAGATAGACTGTCAACAAAACTAAATGCACTTAAGTTTACAATTGACCAATTAATAATCAATAATACTAATTATGGATCTGAACTTTGATCGCCAACACATTTGGCACCCATACACCTCAACCCTGAATCCTTTAACTTGTTACCCGGTAAAAAGTGCTAAGGGCGTTTACTTAGAATTAGAAACTGGTGAGCAACTTATAGATGGCATGTCTTCCTGGTGGTCTGCTATTCATGGCTACAACCACCCTCACCTTAATCAGGCAGCTCATCAGCAAATCGATAAGATGTCCCATGTTATGTTTGGTGGTCTTACTCATGATCCAGCAATCAATCTCTGTAAGAAACTGCTCAATCTAGCGCCTGATAACCTTGAACACGTGTTTTTGGCTGATTCTGGTTCCGTTGCAGTTGAAGTGAGCCTTAAAATGGCGATGCAATACTGGCATGCTAAAGGTGAATCCCGACCAAAGTTCCTCACACTTAGGGATGGTTATCATGGGGATACCTTTGCAGCTATGTCGGTGACTGACCCTGACAACTCTATGCATAGCCTCTACAAAGGCTTTCTACCTGAACATATCTTTGCCGATTCTCCTAAAACCGGATTCTGGCAAGAGTGGAACCCAAAAGATATTGCTGATTTTGAAGCAAAATTAACAGCGCACAACAAAGAAATAGCAGCCGTTATTCTGGAACCGATTGTTCAGGGAGCCGGTGGTATGCGTATCTATCACCCAGAGTTTCTTAAACAGGTCAGAAGGCTGTGTAATGAATTCGGGGTACTGCTGATTCTTGATGAAATCGCCACCGGATTTGGACGTACAGGAAAGCTGTTTGCTTGTGAGCACTCCGATATCCAGCCTGATATCCTTTGTATCGGAAAAGCGATTACAGGTGGCTATATGACGCTCTCTGCGGCATTAACTACAAAGAATGTCGCAGATACCGTTTGTGGAGGCGAAGCAGGCTGTTTTATGCACGGCCCAACCTTTATGGGTAACCCTCTGGCTTGTGCGGTTGCAACCGCCAGTATGGAGTTGATTGAACAAGGTGACTGGAAAAAACAGACTCGGAAAATTGAATCTATCTTTGCTGAAACGCTTCCGGCTCTGAAAGAGTCTGATTTGGTAGAAGATGTACGTTGGTTAGGCGCAATCGGTGTGGTAGAAACCAACACTCCGGTCAATATGGATAAGATTCAGTCTCTGTTTGTCTCTCAGGGCGTCTGGATTCGCCCGTTCGGTAAGCTCATCTATATGATGCCACCCTATATCAGCACCGAAGAAGAAGTAAAAAAACTGGTTGAAGCTGTTCGAAATGCACTGGCAGAGCCTGAATGCTTCTCCGCCACACACCTATAAGGCGTGAAATGGTGTTGGTGGAGTAAACATACAAGGGCATGGATGCCCTTGTTTAAGCGAACAGGGATGTGTCCCAGCGGTTTACGGAACCAATTCCGTTTTATGCCTTCATCTATTTCCCTTTATAACGCCTCTTCCGCTCAGCTAGTTTAAGCTGATGCTTCTCGTGGTTAATAATCCCAGGATTACCATTTCGAACCGTTTGAAGCGTATGCTTAATCCATAGCGGAAGATGATCAGATAAACGGTAGAAAATCCACAGGCCATCTCGCTCATCCTGTAAGAAGCCACTATCCCTCAGCAACGCCAGATGACGTGACACCTTCGGCTGGCTCTCTCCCAGTGCCTCGGTAAGGTCCGATACACTCAGCACTGTTTCATCTTCGAGCAACATAATGATTTTTAGACGAAGCGGGTCACTCATTACTTTAAAAAAAGCAGTTGGTGCAAACACGCCTTCAACTTGATGACCATTTAGTAACAGAAACAGAGAAATTCTCTCTTCTAGCCCTCTATAAACCTCTTCGAACGCCTCTTTGCCTGTAGCATCCCTAGGATCTGCAAAGTCCCAGTGAATCTGATCGCCTTGTTCATCAAATACACCACATTCATCTTTAGCACGCTCACATAGCGTTATCACAAAATCAAATGTCTGGCCTTCAAACTCTTGAGTCGATTTACTTCTCAGAGCGCTGGCATCAATACCATGCTCAGTAAGTACCTCAACAACTCTTGGGTCAACTTCATCGGGACGTGTTCCAGCACTCGCTGCAGTAAAGTTACCCTTCGCCATACGGTTAAACAAACCTTCAGCTAACTGAGAACGAGCGGAGTTACCTGTACATAAAAATAGAATCTTTCTCACCATTTATTCCACTAAAAATAAATAAGGCCCGACTAATCTAGCCAGGCCCTGAAGAGTTCATTCAGTCGGTCAAATTAACCGATATGAGTCTGACCACCCATGTACTTACGTAGTACTTCTGGGATCTCGATACGGCCATCTTCTTGCTGGTAGTTTTCCAGAATAGCTACCATTGTACGACCAACAGCCAGACCAGAACCATTCAATGTGTGTACAAGTTCAGGCTTTTTCTCACCTTTACGACGGAAACGAGCCTGCATACGGCGAGCCTGGAAGTCCCACATGTTTGAACAAGATGAGATCTCACGGTAAGTTTCCTGTGCAGGCACCCAGACTTCAAGGTCGTAAGTCTTACGAGAACCAAAGCCCATATCACCTGTACATAGCACAACCTTACGGTATGGCAGTTCAAGGAGCTGTAGAACCTTCTCAGCGTGGCCTGTTAGTTCTTCCAGAGCATCCATAGAATCTTCTGGACGAGTGATCTGTACAAGCTCAACCTTATCGAACTGGTGCATACGGATCAGACCACGAGTATCACGACCGTAAGAACCTGCTTCTGAACGGAAACATGGAGTATGAGCCGTCATCTTGATTGGAAGATCTGCTTCGTCAGAGATGGTATCGCGAACAAGGTTAGTCAGCGGTACTTCTGCTGTTGGGATCAGAGACAGGCGACGAGGTTCTTCGTCATTAACTTTCTCTTCCAGTGGCTCTGTGTGGAACAGATCTTTACCGAATTTAGGTAGCTGACCAGTACCGTACAGGCTGTCTGCGTTAACAAGATATGGCACATACATTTCTGCATAACCGTGCTCATCCGTATGAAGATCCAGCATAAACTGAGCGATTGCACGGTGTAGACGTGCAAATTGACCTTTCATTACGATAAAGCGAGCACCAGTGATCTTAGTTGCACTTGCGAAATCAAGGCCATCGCCCATCTCACCCAGGTCAACGTGGTCTTTCACATCAAAGTCATAAGACTTAGGTGTGCCCCACTTCAGAACTTCTACGTTCTCGTCTTCATCTTTACCAACTGGCACAGAATCATCCGGAAGGTTTGGTACAGAAAGCGCTATTTCTTCAAGCTTAGACTGAACATCAGCCAGCTGAACCTTTTTGCTGTCTAGTTCACTGCCAAGGTTACCGATCTGCTTTTTGATCTCCTCAGCGCCTTCTTTATCACCAGCAGCCATTTTCTGGCCAATCTGCTTGGAGATGGAGTTACGAGTGGATTGTAAATTTTCAACTTCTACCTGAATGGACTTACGAGTCTCTTCAAGTTGACGAATTGTCTCTACGTCCAGCTTAAAGCCGCGACGCGCCAGTTTTTCAGCTGTTTCTTCCAGCTCTGTACGAAGTAATTTAGAATCCAGCATTGCTAATCCTATGCCTTTTTAGTTGAGTAAATACATTTGAAGTCAAAGTAACACTAATCGTTTGTATGATTCGATATCTCTTTTACATGATCCGTCATCCCGGAAATTGCCTAAGCAATTGTCCGGGATCTATCTCAGACATTCGATAAAATTAATAAGCTTCCTGCCTTCGCAGGAATGACGAGATTAGTGACTTATGACTGAAATTAAAATAACTGGGTAAAGATAAACAAAAAGCACTACTTTTCATAGCGCTTTTGCAGGCTTTTTGCATCCAATGAGGCAAGATAATCTAACTTTTCGTTAATTTTCGTCTCCAAACCCCGATTTGTTGGAAAATAGTAACGGGTTTGTGCCATTTCAGGTGGAAAATAGTTTTCTCCAGCAGCGTAAGCACCAGGTTCATCATGCGCATATCGATACTCCGCTCCGTAGCCCATATCTTGCATCAGACTCGTAGGCGCATTTCTCAAATGATGAGGAACTTCATACTCAGGTTGCTCGCGAGCATCCGTCAAAGCCTGCTTCCAGGCTGTATAGACTGCATTGCTCTTTGGAGCACAAGCTAAATATACCACAGCCTGGGCAATCGCCCTCACCCCTTCAGCTGGGCCAACTCTGGTAAAACAATCCCATGCAGACAAAGCCACCTGCATCGCTCTCGGGTCAGCATTACCTACATCCTCAGATGCGATAGCCAGTAAACGACGGGCGATATAAAGCGGATCGCAGCCTGCAGTAATCATTCGGGCAGACCAATACAGGGCAGCATCTGGATCTGAACCACGAATCGACTTATGAACCGCCGAGATCAGGTCGTACCAAATATCCCCTTTGTTATCAAAGCGCGATACCTTCTCACCAGCTACTTCCGCCAGCAATGGTAAGGTTATCTGCTTAACGCCGTCAGCATCCTCTTCTGCCATATCATAAAGCAGCTCAAGGTAGTTCAGAGACATCCTGGCGTCACCATTGACCAGCTCGGCTAACCTGTCTAGCACGTTATCTGCAAAATGTGCCTTCACATTTCCAAGCCCTCTTTCCTGTTCGGAAACCGCCTGGTTTATTACTAGAAGAATATCCTGTGTGTTCAGGGAGGTAAGCTTGTAAACACGGGCGCGTGACAAAAGTGCGTTATTGAGTTCAAAAGAAGGGTTTTCAGTCGTCGCACCGATAAAGGTAACCGTGCCATCTTCGATATGGGGTAAGAATGCATCCTGCTGGCTCTTGTTAAAGCGATGCACCTCATCCACAAATAGGATAGTACGTCGGCCAGCAAGCTTGTTCTCTCGCGCTTTCTCGATTGCCGCACGAATATCTTTCACACCAGATGTAACCGCAGAGACTCGCTCAACTTCGGCATTGGCATAGTTCGCCGCCACTTCCGCCAGCGTCGTTTTGCCCGTACCCGGAGGCCCCCAAAGAATCATCGAGTGAATCTGTCCCGCCTCTAACGCTCTGCGAAGCGGTTTGCCTTCTCCGAGGATATGCTGCTGCCCGATGTACTGTTCTACCGTCTCCGGTCGCATACGAGCAGCTAGAGGACGGAAATCTTCATCGGAAGCGAAGTCTAAGGTGTAATTTGACAAAATTTGTCCCTATTTGCATTCCCATTAAGGTCTGAGAACAAGATTAGATTATTTAAACTTCTCGTTCCAATGCTTCAGCGTTGGAATGCATATCGTGCTTGAATCAATCGTCTTTAGTCAGATCTGCATTCCCACGGAGACCGTGGGAACGAGGGAGGATTGGAGCTCTAATTACGCTGATCGTCAACCTCAACTCCCTGAGGAACAATAAACGTAAATCTATCTGCTGCTGGAACCTTTGAGCTGAATTCATCAAACACAAACTGCCCCTGCTGACCGTCCTGCTCTATCACCGTAAAACCTTTAACAACACCACCATCGTCAATCTCAACAACAAACTGTCCTTGAGTCGAATCAGTTGCAGTCGGCGTTAGAGTAAACTTATCGCCTTCCTGGGTCACATTGTAGTTATCCCAGTCACTAGCACGGTTGCGAGTCAGCAATACAAATGGCGTCTGAGCTGTTGCTTGCTCTTGCCAGTATATGGTTACCTGTTCAATAAACGGACTGTAATACCAAAGCGTCTTACCATCCGATACCAGAACATTTTCATCCGGCATGACTGTTGTCCACCTAAACAGGCTCGGTCTTGCTATTTCAACGGTACCTTCACCCTCCATAATCAGTTCATTTTCCGGACTGATTACCTTTTGAGAAAAGTTAGCACTAAACCCATCCGTTTTCGTCAAACGTTCGCTAAGCTCTTCCTGTGGAGTAGCAAATGCAGTGAAGCTTACTGCCAGCAAAACAAATAAAAGTTTTTTCATTTAAATTCTCTTTAACAACAGGGACTCTTTACTAGACCCGTATCTTTAGTTCAAGTTCCGCACACAGTTCTCGTTCCCACTGTCCCCGAGGGAATGCGTGCCCTGGCAGAAACAAACTACACAACACATTATTTATCAGACTGCTTGAACTCAGGTATGCATTACCACGCAGGAGCGTGGGAACGAGAAAACCTGTAACCCGTACCCGTAACCCGTAACCCGTAACCCAATCTAATCCTTAAGCGGTGCAGGCGCTAACACTTCACGGTTACCATTATGCCCTGGTGCACTTACAATACCCTGAGCTTCAAGTTGCTCAACAATACGTGCCGCGCGGTTATAGCCAATCTTAAATCGTCTCTGTACACCAGAGACAGAACCTCGGCGGGTCTCTACCACATGTTCTACTACCTGGTCGAACAATGGATCAACATCCTCATCAGACTCCATCGTTTCACCCGGAAGTAACATTTCCGGACTCTGCTCGCCATTGGTGATTTCATCGATATACTGAGGTTTACCACGCGCCTTCCAGTCATTCACCACCGCATGAACATCATCATCTGATGCAAACGCACCGTGAACACGAATGGTATGGCTTGAGCCAGGAGGAAGATAAAGCATATCACCCATACCGAGTAGCGACTCTGCACCACCCTGATCCAGAATGGTTCGGGAATCGGTTTTAGTTGATACAGTGAATGCCACACGCGTCGGTATATTCGCCTTAATCAAGCCAGTAATAACATCCACAGACGGACGCTGCGTTGCAAGAATAAGGTGAATACCCGCAGCTCGTGCCTTTTGTGCCAAACGGGCGATAAGCTCTTCTACTTTTTTACCAACCACCATCATCAGGTCGGCAAATTCATCGACTACAACGACAATATAAGGAAGTTTTTCAAGTAGTGGCGGCTCCTGATCCATGCTATCGCCCGGTTGCCAAAGTGGATCGTGAATTGGATGACCTGCGTCTGCCGCCATTTTCAGCTTGTCGTTAAAGCCCTTCACATTCCGCACACCCAGTGCTGACATCAGCTTATAGCGACGCTCCATCTCTCCGACACACCAACGCAGAGCGTTGGAAGCATCCTTCATATCAGTAACCACTTCAGCAAGTAGGTGCGGTATGCCTTCATAGATGGATAGTTCAAGCATCTTAGGGTCGATCATGATAAAGCGCAGATCTTCTGGTTTCGCTTTGTAGAGCATGCTCAGAATCATCACGTTAACACCAACCGACTTACCGGAACCTGTTGTACCGGCAACCAGTACGTGTGGCATCTTAGCGATGTCAGCAATCACGGCTTCACCAGCGATATCCTGTCCCATCACTACTGTTGTAGGCGACGTTGCTTCCTGGAACTGTTTGCTGCCTACCACGTCAGAGAAGAATACTGTTTGGCGACTCATATTTGGTAGCTCCAGGCCAACGTATGGCTTGCCTGGAATAACTTCAACCACACGAACCGCCATCGCAGACAACGAGCGCGCTAAATCCATTGAAAGGCTTGAGATTCGGCTTACTTTGACACCTGGTGCCAAATCCAGCTCAAAACGGGTAATTACTGGCCCTGGGAAGATACCGACAACCTGAGCAGTAATTTTGTAGTCAGCCAGCTTAGATTCAACCAACCTTGCTATCTCTTCAAGAGCGGCTCTGTCGATATGATTTTCTCGTTTTTCCGGATGATACAGCAGTTCAAGCGTCGGCATCGGAGACGTTGGCACCGGCAACGACTCCTCCTTCTTCATCAGGAATGGATTCTCCTGAGCAGCCATGTTCTTCTGGGCTTCCTGAACAATATTCTGAAACGCCTCTACATCGGGGTCTGAATGCGCGGCTTGTTCTGCCTGAGCCATGTCTTCGACTTCGGGGAGCTCTTCTTCTGCCATCGTAGTTTCTACTATTGCATCAAGATTCGTTACCTCTGGCTCAGAAGCACCTGTCTGTTGTTCTTCCTGATAGATTTCATCAAGCGCTTCCATCGAAAAGGCTGGTTGCTGTAGCTCTTCCGGCTCAGATTCAATCAGCGGTTCAGATGAGCCCTGTGTCACTGGTTCTATTACCCGATGCTCAACAGTTTCATGATGGCTGGCATCGTGATGGTGAGTCGCAACAGATTCCAGTTCTTCTATTGTAGAATGAAGCTTAATACCTGGATCCATCTCTTCAATAAGTTCTTCACCTCGCACTTCATCAACCTGCTCGTCCATCTGTTGAGGCTCAGCTTCTGCTGCGGATGGTGGAATGTGAATATTGTATCGAGAAGCTGGCTCTGGTTTTTTTTCCGGCGTCTCTACGATTTTTTTCTCGAAATGAAACTCTGAATCACTCTCATCATCGGTATAACTCGCAGCGTCCGTATTAGCTTGAAGCTTTTCGGTCTTATTGCCACGCACTCGGTTCAGAACGCCTGTAACAAACGAAATTGCCATGCTTCCAAGCCACTCTACAATAGACAACCACGAAATACCTGTAAGTAGTGTTAGACTCGCTCCCCAAAGAAACAGAAGTACAAGTGTTGTTCCAAGCACACTTAATGTGGGAAGCGTAAAGCTGGTCAATACATCTCCGACGATACCGCCTGAAGAAAAGTACCAGATATCATCAAAGTTAATGTCCGCAAGACCGCAGCTGGTAAGAACCATGATGGATAAACCAAGCAGACGCGTTCCCCATAACATCAAGTCCAGAGGATCGTTTTCTGTCCGGTTTCGAAACAACCCATAGCCAATGATGGCAATCACTGCAGGCAAAATAAAAGCGAGAATACCAAAGGTAAAAAACAGGGTATCGGCCAGCCATGCACCAAAGGTGCCACCAGCATTCTTTACTTCACCACCCCAGGATGTCTGTGACCAGGACGGATCTGCCGGGTCGAAACTGTAGAGTGCTATAGCGAGAAACAGTGAGATGAGTACGCCAAAGATAAAACCAAACTCTCTAAGCCTCTGGAATCCATTGAGGTTTAAGCTGCTTTCATCTTCAGACGTCTTAAGAATAGTTGTAATTTTTTCTTTGTTCTCTTTGAACATATCATTTTCTGATTTTGTAATACTAATTCCGTTGCCGAGTCTCATAACTCGACAATGGAATGAGCATAAAAACAGTCCGAGCGGCCAAAGCCGCTCGATTTACCCCAATTAAAGCCAAAACCCAGTAAGTAAACAACTGAAGACCGCGCAACCAGGACAACAATTGACAGGGTTTTGACTTTATTTACTGCTATCTTGTTTTGATAACCAGTTGGTTGGTCTGTTTAACTTCTTCCATTACTACATAAGTACGTGTGTCATTTACACCAGGTAGACGTAGAAGTGTGTCACCAAGCAGTTTACGATATGCACTCATATCAGATACTCGGGTTTTAAGAAGATAGTCAAAATCACCTGATACAAGATGACACTCCTGAATATCATCCAATTTCTGCACTGCTGTATTAAATTGCTCAAATACATCAGGTGCGCCACGGTTCAATGTTATCTCAACGAACACAAGCAATGATGCATCCAGATATTGAGGATTTAACAGTGCGGTATAGCCCGTAATGTATCCCTGACGCTCCAAACGGCGAACACGTTCCAAGCAAGGTGTAGGCGAAAGCCCCACGCGCTTAGACAGTTCAACATTCGAAATACGTCCGTCTTTCTGTAGCTCATTTAAAATATTTCGATCGATTCGATCAAGTTCCTTAGACGGTTTTTTGTAGTTGTCTGCCATTTTTTATTCCACCTTAATACTTCCTTGCAAAAATATATACTACAATTTATTAATATTCAGAATCAAATTTTCCCATTTGATTTATATACTAGCTAATATCTCTAACAAAATGCCCTACAAACAGTTAATACAACCAATAAATATTAAGGAGTCAGGATGATCATTGGCGTACCTAAAGAAATCAAAAACCACGAATATCGTGTTGGTATGATTCCAGCCAGCGTGAGAGAGCTTACCTCTCATGGACACCAAGTCTTTGTTGAAACCAATGCAGGGGCGGGCATCGGCTTTTCTGACGACGATTACGTCGCAGTGGGTGCATCCATTCTTCCAACTGCTTCAGACGTATTTGCCAAAGCAGACATGATTGTAAAGGTTAAAGAACCTCAATCTGTTGAGCGTGCCATGCTCCGTGAAGGGCAAATATTGTTCACCTATTTACACCTTGCACCAGATTTTCCACAGACAGATGAGCTTATCAAGAGTAAAGCCATCTGTATAGCATATGAGACTGTAACAGATAATGCGGGTCATCTTCCACTATTAGCGCCAATGTCTGAAGTCGCAGGACGCATGTCTATTCAGGCTGGAGCTCAAACTTTGGAGAAATCTCACGGTGGACGTGGTCTTCTTCTAGGTGGTGTGCCTGGTGTTGAACCAGCTAAGGTCGTTGTTGTTGGTGGTGGTGTCGTCGGTTCTAATGCGGCAAGAATGGCGGTAGGCATGCGAGCAGATGTCACTATTCTGGATAGGAACATCAATACACTGAGAGCTCTGGATGAAGAGTTCCAGGGACGCGCGAAAGTAGTATTCTCTACCGAGGATGCACTAGAGAAGCATGTTCTTGAAGCCGATTTAGTAGTAGGTGCGGTTCTTATCCCTGGTGCAGCAGCGCCTAAATTGGTGACTAAAGAGCATATTAAGAAGATGAAACCGGGCGCAGCGATTGTTGATGTAGCAATCGACCAGGGTGGCTGTTTCGAGACTTCTCATGCAACAACACACGCGGATCCAACATACATTGTTGATGATGTTGTTCACTACTGCGTGGCCAATATGCCAGGCGCCGTAGCCAGAACTTCTACTTTTGCTCTAAATAATGCAACGCTGCCATACATCATTAAACTTGCCAATAAAGGTTACAGAGAAGCGCTTCTTGAAGATCAAGGATTCCTGGCTGGCCTGAATGTGATTCACGGTAAAGTGACATGCAAAGAGGTTGCTGAAGGTTTTGACCTTGAATACGTTGAGCCTGAAACAGCAATTGCGATGTTTAACTAAGGTTACAGGTTACAGGTTACAGTGATAAATATGCAAAAAGCGTGAGGGGCAAACCTCCACGCTTTTTTCTTTCCTGTAACCTAAATCCTGCCCCCGTGAATCAAAATATTCCTCGGCGTTACGCTTTTCTCACAGAACGTAGACACTGACACCTTATACCCTTTCTCTTCCAGATATAGTGCCCGGTCTAAAGCTAACCATATTTCCAGCGGCCTTCTGAAAACCTGTTGAACTAAACTGATTTTTTCCATTTTCCAGAAACGCTCTATCCCTTTCTGACACCAGAATTCCAAATCAACCTCAGGTAAACACAAGCCCTTTTTCTCAGCAGCCCAACGACAGAAATATTCAAAGCCATTAGCAAGTTCGGACTTTTTAACACTTGGAATAGAGACGTATTCCTTGGAGCCTGTTTCCAAGGTTAACAATAAGTCCAATCCTAACCTGTAGCTCATTTCAAGCTCACGGTGCTTTTTGACCCTTTCTCCGCCAGTCACTGTTTCCTGCAAAGGTATTCTCAGTTCCGACTTACTAAATTTCAACGTCGACTGTTTTGCTGGCTCAGAAAGCGGTTGATATAAATCATCACGGATAAGGTGGTAACAACATGGAGATATAGTGATTCCTTTTAGATGATGCTCGGTAGCACGACGAATCAGTTGAACATGCAAATCACCACAAGCATGCAGAGCTACAGCATGTTGATTTGGTTTAAATAGCAGTTCCACCTCAGGAGAAAAGGCATCCCCCTGTACAAACTCCATCGGCAAATGGCGTGTATCGGCTTCTTGTTGACCAGAAATACAAAGTTCATTCTGCCACTCTAGGCTTGTAACTTTTTCGCCTGACTTAGCCGCTAAAATTCGCCCTAGATACCCCTTTCCAGAACACCATTCTAACCATTCGTCACCAACGTGATGCTGCAAAGAACAAGTACCCATTGATACTATTTGTGTCAGTTTTCGGCCAGGTATACCAGTATCCAGGCCTCTTTCAAGTTGGAGTTCGTTTATCTTTTCTTCTGGCAATTTTATAAGCTCTTCAAGCTCACTTATAAAAGGGAGAAACAGCGAAATGGCATGTATCAGGCTTTTTGTATCGGCCTTGTAAGCAACAACCTGTTCAGGTGAAAGTTTTTCCAGCCACTCTACAAGCTCGTTATTCGAATCGTTCCAGGGAAGAGTATCTTTACTACTCAGTTGAAAAGGCTCTATTCGCCAATAATTCTGGCACTGGGTTAACAGTGAGTCGAGTTGTGAAAATCTGGATAACATACCTTCCCCTTAGTTTGTCGCCATTCTAAGGAGAAGGATTTCGGAAAGGAAGAAAATTATCGAATTGGCAGATCGATGTCTTTAAACATCTCTTCGATTTCAGCGTTGTTACGCAATGAAATCGCCTGTTCGACTACAGGGCGCGTCAAGTGAGGAGCAAAACGTTCCATAAAATCGAACATATAGGTACGAAGGAATGTGCCTCGCCTAAAGCCAATGCTCGTAGTGCTTGATCCAAAGATATGGCTGGCATCAATTACGACAAGGTCGGTATCCTGCTGCTGGTCAATCGCCATACTAGCAATAACACCAACACCAATTCCCATACGCACATAGGTTTTAATTACATCTGCATCGGTTGCTGTAAAGACTATCCTCGGGGTTAACCCTGCTGAATTGAACGCCGTATCAAGCTCTGAACGGCCAGTAAAGCCGAATACATAAGTAACCAAAGAATAAGCAGCAAGGTCTTCAATCGTGATATCTCGTTTTTTCGCCAGAGGGTGGTCCTTTGTGACAACAATTGAACGGTTCCAGTGGTAACAAGGTAGCATGATTGCATCCTGATACAGATGTAACGCTTCAGTTGCTATGGCAAAATTCGCAGTACCTTTTGCAATGGCTTCAGACATCTGAGTTGGCGTTCCCTGATGCATATGCAGGGAAACTTTAGGGTACCTTGCTGTAAACCCTTTAATCACTTCAGGTAGCGCATATCGAGCCTGGGTATGGGTCGTTGAGATATTCAGGCTGCCCATTTCCGGATGAGTGTGTTCACCAGCAACAGCTTTGATACTTTCAACTCTGGATAAGATTTCTCGGGAAATTCGTACAATATCTTCTCCGGCGGTAGTAACCTGAGTAAGATGCTTGCCACTTCGTTCAAAAATCTGAATACCAAGCTCGTCTTCCAGTAACCTGACCTGCTTACTGATCCCCGGCTGTGATGTATAAAGACTTTCTGCGGTTGCCGACACATTCAGGTTGTGGTTCACCACCTCAACAATGTACTTTAGTTGCTGCAATTTCATTTTCTGACCTGTATTCCATTTCAGCCCATGCATATAATGATTAGTTATAACGCTATTACCAGAAAATTGATAGTAAAAAGAAAAAGTCTTTGAATTATTTGGTCGTTGGTTTCTTTTCTATGCTAGTTTTGTAACCAAACACACAGAATTTATAACTATTCTGCGTTTTTCGTTACGTTGTCGAATATCAACATTGATAATGATGTGCTGAATACGCAAGTTTGGTGTATTCTATTTGACGCCCAATTGTAAACACTTATTTGGATGTAACTTTGTGAATATTGGTTTAATTATAATTCTTGTTGCTGTACTTCTCGTTCTGGTGATCGGCTATAACGTCATGCTTCAGTACCGCACTAAGGTTGAGTCAGCAAGAAAACAAGAGTCTGCACGCTACATTGCCATCATAGATGCAACGGAAGATCTTATTGGTAACGCTCACCACCTTCCATTTAGCCAGGAGCTACTTGTCTGCCTGAACCAACGTATTCTTGATGCTCTGGATGCCATGTGTGAGCTGGATCCGAAAAACCGCCAGCTAGCTCAGCGTAGAGAAAATATGAAGAATCAGGTTCAGCAGCTTAAAGAAAATTATAGCGGCGGCGAAAGTACATCTTTTAAAGTTCCAACCAGTGATAAACAAGCGATAATAATGCTTAAACTGGTTAAGAGACTCCGCGACACTATTCGCAGCGAACACAATAAAGGTCGTTTCAATACACAATCTTATGTAACCGAGAACGCCCGTTTAGAAACTATCCAGATCCGAATTAATATCGAGAACGTTATCAAACGTGCAAACGAAGCGGTAATGCGTAATCAGGTAGGTACTGCACGTCAACTACTTAAGAAAGGGCTCGACGCTCTGGCGCCTAAAAATGACTCTTATTCTAATCAGGCGCGAGAAAAGCTTCAGGGGATGCTTGATAAACTAGAACAAAATAAGAAAGATCAAAATGCTGAAGACCTGTTAGCTATGGAAGAGCAAGAGCGTAATAGCGATATGGAAGCGCTTTTTGGCGAAAAGAAAAAATGGTAAGTACTTATCTATAAAATCAACTCCAGGGTCGCTTTATGCGGCCCTTTTTGTATAAAACCAGACTCTTACTATGAATATACTTTCTGAATACCAAAGCCTTCTCGAGCCGATAAACCAGTTTCTACAGTGTGCTACTCCCGATAAATGGATAATCGAAGCTAAGAAACCTGAAAACTTAAAGACTGTTTTAGTCGATCATTTGATGTGTGAGCTGAAAGCAGGTCAATCAGCCATGTATCTCATTCGCAAATATGCCGTAGAACCCAGTAGCGCTGCAGCGTTGCTTGACTGGTTTAAGCCTTACGAGGATTTTGCATACCGACAGGCTGGTTCATTAGAGACACTGAAGGGAAAAAGTAATATCTCCAAATCAATCATCGCGAAAGCAGACTCTCCTTATAGCCGGGATCTTATCGATAAGATGGTATTGCTAATCAAAGAAGAGCTACATCATTTTTATCAGGTGTTGGAAATTATGGAAGACCGGGGTATTCCATATGAAAATATCACTGCGGGACGATATGCAAAAGGCCTGATTAGTAATATGAGAACCTATGAGCCAGGTGCGCTGGTCGACAAGTTGATTATTGGAGCATTTATAGAAGCTCGTTCCTGCGAGCGTTTCGCTAAACTGGCTCCCCATATGGATGACGATATTGCCAGATTTTATGTTTCTCTGCTCCGTTCAGAAGCAAGACATTATAAGGATTATCTGGAGTTGGCAGAGCAGATAGCTGGTGAAGATATTTCAGAAAGAGTTACTTACTTTGGAAAAATAGAAGCTGAGCTTATTTTATCACCAGATGATGATTTTAAGTTCCATAGTGGGATTCCAGTTTAGGTGACAGGTGACAGGTGACAGGTGACAAGTGACAAGTGACAAGTGACAAGTGACACAGGATGAGAAATATGAAAAAAGCGTGATAGGCAAACCTTCACGCTTTTGTTTTCCCTGTTGCCTGTAAGGCGAAGCCCGTCCGGTAACCTGTAACCTTTGCTCTTTAACCTAGAGTTTTATTAATCTCCGCCAATACCGCTGCAGGATCTGCTGCCTGAGTTATCGGGCGACCAATAACCAGATAATCAGAGCCTGCATTCACAGCTTCTACCGGAGTCATAATACGCTTCTGGTCACCAGCAGCGCTGCCAGCAGGGCGAATTCCCGGTGTTATTAGTTTAAAATCCTGACCCAAGCTTGTTTTTAGCATCGAAGACTCCTGAGCAGAGCATACAACCCCATCAAGACCACTATTCCTAGTAAGTGTTGCAAGTCGCATTACCTGATCCTGAGGTGCCATATCCAGGCCAATGCCCGCAAGATCGTTTTGTTCCATACTGGTAAGCACTGTTACGCCAATCAATAGCGGACGATCTTTACCATACGGTTCGAGTATCTCACGCGACGCACGCATCATCTTTTCGCCACCACTAGCGTGTACGTTCACCATCCATACACCTAACTCTGTAGCAGCTCTTACCGCTTTTGAACAGGTATTTGGAATATCGTGGAACTTAAGATCCAGAAATACCGAGAAGCCTCGTTTATGAAGTTCCTTCACAAACTCAGGGCCAAACAAGGTAAACATCTCTTTACCCACTTTCAGGCGACAAGAAGCAGGATCGATTCGGTCAACAAACGCAAGCGCATCCGCCTGATTGTCGTAATCCAGTGCTACTATTACTTTTTGATCCAGCATTTTCTCTCCTAAAATTCTAATAAAACCCAAATTCACGTCATTCCACTAGCCGTGCGCCTGCACAGGCTGGAATCTACTTACAAAACCTGAAATAAAAATATATTAACTGAAGTTATTTCTACAAACTAACCTAGATCCCCGCCTTCGCGGGGATGACAAATGATAGAAATAGCTAAAAATTACTCCCCATCCAATCCACGAATTGGCTTTATCGTTCCCCACCCTTTACAGGAAGGGCAATGCCAATAGAGTGAATGGGTTGAAAAACCACATTTTCGACATCGATGATGTGGTTTTACTTTTATTTGTTCACCAACCATCGCCTGAAGTGTAGTCAAACTATCTTTCGCTCGGCCTTCCTCAGCTTCCGCAAGGTGGTAATCCATAAGGCGATGGAACCCTTTCATTGTAGGGTTTTTCAAAAGCTGGCGTGTTAGCAGGGTCTGAGCTGAAGCCGTTCCTTCATGATGCGCCACCATCTGGGCAAGCATAAGTTCAGCAGACACCCCAGCACCAGCTGAGATACTAGCTCTCAAAAACTCTACCAGCTGCTGTTCTTGTCCTAAATGGTGATAGCACTCAGCGATGGTCGGCAATACTTCGGCAATAAAATCTATATCTTGTTCTAGCACCATTTCCATATACTTGATGGTGCTTTTGTAGTCCTCATTTTCAAGGTACATCTTACCAAGAGAGATGCTTGCCCGAACACATTTAGGGTCTTCTGAAAGAGCTCGCTTAAAGTACTGAATAGCCTTTGAGACATTCTGCTCTCTTTGTTCTTGCATTGCCATTTCACACCAGAAATGTGCAATATTGGCTTTCATACGTTTGCGCCCTAATTTCACTAGCGCATTCCCGTAATAAATCGCCTTGCTCCACTCACGGGTCTGTTGATAAATGGCGACTAGTTGCGTTAGTGCAGCTTCTTTGTGGGAGGGCTCATCCACGAGCTGTTCAAAGATCTTTTCTGCGCGATCTAAAAAGCCAGAGACCATATAGTCCTTCGCCAACTGTTGCAGTGCGAGGTTCTTCTGGTCGATGGTTAAACCGGATCGTGAAATCAGGTTCTGGTGAATACGAATGGCTCTATCAACTTCACCTCGTGAACGAAACAAATTACCCAGCGCTAAATGGGTATCAATGGTTTCATTATCAACCTGAAGGAGTTCAATGAAGTGATCAACCGCTTTATCCGATTGATCGGACAAAAGAAGGTTTAGACCCGTCACATACTGACGGGATATCTGATGAGACTGCTCCTGCTTATCCTGACGCGCACTACGGTTACCCATATACCAACCATAAGCGGCTGCAATGGGTAGCAACAGGAAAAGTAGCTCAAGCATCGATTAGTAAAACCTTTATACGCAATTAAGCTTTGTTCTCTACAGCAGGTGTAGAAGAAGAGTGCTTTCTAAGCTGACGGTTTAACTTTTTGATGGTTAGTTGTGATTTCAGTTGCATACTGCCAAATATTAACCACGCTAATGCAAAACCTGACACAAATACCACACCCAGCAAAGTAGATAAATGGAAATCGCCTTTTGCCAGTAAATAGTTGAATGTTACAACTTCTTGATTTTGTGCACCTAATGCCAGTGCAACTAAGAATAGCGCGATAACAAGAATGATTTTTATAATTTTCATCGTTCATTACTCCCTGGGTCTTCGCCGACCTCTGATTATGCAGCAAATCGCCTTTACAAACCACGCTAATCTTCGATTTCATGACATAAAAAAGCGGCATATGGAGATATGCCGCTTTTTTATAACTCTAACTAATGATTTAGCTGTAAATATCTACGCGTTCACGCAGTTCTTTACCAGGTTTGAAGTGAGGTACGTATTTACCTTCAAGTTCAACCTTCTCACCAGTTTTAGGGTTGCGCCCTACACGAGGCTCACGGTAATGCAATGAGAAGCTGCCAAAACCACGAATTTCAATTCTGTCACCGCTTTCTAAGGTAGAAGCCATATGCTCTAGAATGTCCTTAACGGCATCCTCAATTTCTTTAGCAGAAAGATGAGTTTGTTCAGCACAGAGTCTTTCAATAAGTTCAGATTTAGTCATATATCCCTCATTACTGTGTTATCCCAACGCATTGGGTATCTTAAAGGTTATTATCGAAAAAAGGGAGCCATCAGGCTCCCTCAGAACGATTATTCGCCTTTAGCAGCCTTGAATGCGTCAGCCATAGCATTACCGAACGCGCCTTCATCAGCTTTGTTCAGTGAAGCCATTGCTTCTTGCTCTTCAGCTTCATCCTTAGCTTTGATAGATAGGTTGATTACGCGGTTCTTACGGTCAACACCTGTGAACTTCGCTTCAACGCTGTCACCAGCACTTAGGATTAGAGATGCATCTTCAACACGGTCACGTGATACTTCAGAAGCACGGATGTAACCTTCAACGCCCTCTACAATTTCAATTGTAGCACCTTTTGCGTCAACTGCAGTTACAGTACCGTTAACTAGAGCACCTTTCTTGTTGTCAGCAACAAATGCGTTGAACGGGTCGTTCTCCATTTGCTTAACGCCAAGAGAAATACGCTCACGCTCTGCGTCTACTGCAAGAACAACTGCTGAGATCTCGTCGCCTTTCTTGTATTCACGTACTGCTTCTTCACCTGGAACGTTCCAAGAGATGTCAGATAGGTGTACAAGACCGTCGATGCCGCCTTCAAGACCGATGAAGATACCGAAGTCAGTGATAGACTTGATCTTACCAGTTACTTTATCGCCTTTAGCCTGAGCTTCAGCGAATGACTGCCATGGGTTAGCTTTACACTGCTTCAGACCTAGAGAGATACGACGACGTTCTTCGTCGATTTCAAGAACCATAACTTCAGCTTCGTCGCCAACGTTAACCACTTTAGATGGGTGGATGTTCTTGTTAGTCCAATCCATTTCTGAAACGTGTACAAGACCTTCAACGCCTTCTTCGATTTCAACGAAGCAGCCGTAGTCAGTTAGGTTAGTTACACGACCAGTTAGCTTGTGACCTTCTGGGTAACGCTTAGCGATTGCTACCCATGGATCTTCACCTAGCTGCTTAAGGCCTAGAGATACGCGAGTACGCTCACGGTCGAACTTAAGAACTTTAACTAGGATCTCGTCACCAACGTTTACGATCTCAGATGGGTGCTTAACACGCTTCCAAGCCATGTCAGTGATGTGTAGTAGGCCGTCAACGCCACCTAGGTCTACGAATGCACCGTAGTCAGTAAGGTTCTTAACGATACCTTTAACTTCGCTGCCTTCTTGTAGAGTTTCAAGAAGCTCGTCACGCTCAACACTGTTTTCAGATTCGATAACAGCACGGCGAGAAACAACAACGTTGTTGCGCTTCTGATCTAGCTTAATTACTTTGAACTCTAGCTCTTTGTTCTCTAGGTGAGCAGTGTCGCGGATTGGGCGAACATCTACTAGTGAACCAGGTAGGAACGCACGGATACCGTTTAGTTCTACAGTGAAACCACCTTTAACTTTACCGTTGATGATACCAACAACAGTTTCAGCTTCTTCGTATGCTTTCTCAAGAACGATCCAAGCTTCGTGACGCTTAGCTTTCTCACGAGAAAGCTGAGTTTCACCAAAGCCATCTTCTACAGCGTCTAGAGCAACGTCGATTTCAGAACCAACTTCTACTTCAAGTTCGCCAGCAGCGTTCTTGAATTGCTCTGCTGGGATAGCAGACTCAGATTTAAGGCCAGCATCAACAAGAACGAAACCGTTCTCAATTGCTACTACAGTACCTTTAACAATAGTACCTTGGCGGAATTCTAGTTCGTTTAGAGACTCTTCAAAGAGTTGAGCGAAAGATTCAGTCATTAATTTGATCTTCAATATTAAACTTCCACGGGCATCCTACCGCGTGGGGTTGATAAATTAGCCAGTCATCTTCCATGCGACCGACCTCCTGTTGCCTCTTACTGAGACAACTTAGATTCGATAAATTCAAGTGCTTTTTCCACCACTTCATCAATAGAAAGTGATGTAGAATCAAGCACTAAAGCGTCATCCGCAGGACGTAACGGCGCAACCGCTCGGTTACGATCTCGGTGGTCACGTTCTTGGATCTCGCTCAAAAGGTGGTCAAATTTAACACTTAACCCCTTGTCTTGCAACTGCTTCATGCGTCTATTTGCACGCTCTTCTGCACTTGCATCTAAGAATATTTTAGCTTCTGCTGATGGAAATACCACTGTACCCATATCACGGCCATCTGCAACCAGACCTGGTTCCGTTGCAAAAGCTCTCTGACGGCGTAGCAAAGCTTCTCTGACTCGAGGTAAGGCTGCTACTTTAGACGCAGCCATTCCGGTTTCTTCTTTACGTAGTTCACCAGAAACATCTTCCCCTTCAAGGATAACCTTAACCAGGTCACCTTCAGCGATAAACTGAACATCCAGATGTGTTGCCAGTGGTACTAATGCATCTTCAGACTCGGTATCAACGCCATGGTGAATAGCAGCCAGAGCCAATACTCGATAGATTGCTCCGGAATCGAGTAGGTGGAAACCTAATTTTTCCGCCAGCATCATGCATAAAGTGCCTTTACCAGCACCACTAGGTCCATCAACGGTTACAACCGGTGTATTAGAGGACATTTGTTTCTCCAAATTATTTTTTAGCAAGCTTAAAAGTCAGAGTAAAAGGTATGAGAGCTTGCTTTAACGGCGGCATATTATAGGGGGAAATAGGATTGGGGGCGAGTAGAAATGTGGATTATTTATGGTTACGGGTTACGGGTTACGGGTTACGGAAGATTGTGAAACAAAAACGCGAGCTCATCAACTCGCGCTTTTAATTCTTAACCGGTTACCCTTTACCTGTAGAGCGAAGCTCGTTCTGTAACCTTTAAACTAAACGATCGGTCTTTGCCCTCTCTGAATCCACTTCATCAGAAGGTTGTCTGCTGCATCACCACCAATTTTAGCCAGACGATCTGACATTTTCTTTTTCTGAACATAGTGAATAGAAAGAACCGTCTTTTCTTTGCAAGCTTCAACGACAAGGTCGTCAGAAGTGCGTATCTCATCTACCAGACCTAGACCTTTCGCTGTAGTACCAAACCAGTGTTCACCCGTTGCTACCTTTTCTAAATCCAGTTCAGGACGACGTTCACGAATGAAGTCTTTGAAAAGCACATGAGTTTCTTCCAGCTCTTCTTTAAACTTCTCACGAGCTTTATCAGTGTTCTCACCAAACATCGTCAGTGTGCGCTTATATTCACCAGCAGTTAGCTGCTCAAATTCAATATCGTGCTTTTTAAGCAGTTTATTAAAGTTTGGAAGCTGTGCAATCACACCAATAGAGCCAACGATAGCAAATGGCGCAGAGACAATTTTGTCGGCAATACATGCCATCATATAACCGCCACTTGCTGCCACTTTATCAACCGAAATAGTCAAAGGCAGATTTGCTGCTTTTAGTCTGTCTAACTGAGAAGATGCAAGGCCATAGCCATGGACCATACCGCCACCAGACTCAAGGCGAAGCAATACTTCATCCCCTTCTCTTGCTACAGAAAGGATGGCGGTTACCTCTTCACGCAGAGAAGCCACTTCTTTCGCATCGATGCTGCCATTAAAGTCGAGAACAAACAGATGTGGTTCGCGAGTTGTTTCCAGCTCACCTTCTTTGGCTGCTTTCTTCACCTCTTTGCTACGAGACTTAGCTTTCTCTTTTGCCGCCTTCTTCTCGACTTTATCGCGCTCTTTGATAAAGGTGCCGTCGTGAAGATGATGCTCCATCACTTCCACCGTGTTTTTATGCTGTTCTGTCAGGTTGGTTATCTCTAACTCCCCTTTTGCGCCACCTGGCTTACCTGAAACGCCTTTCGCAACAATCAATACAGCAGCAATCGCAACTACAAAGGTCACGATCTTAGCTAAAAACAGGCCATAATCTAACAAAAATTCCAATCTTGCTTCCTCAATACATGAGATTTATGTAATCATCCCGTCATGATACAAGGGCTTAATTCTCTTTCAAGCAGTTCCTGCTAAAAGCGTTATGAGTTCTTACAATAATTAATAAGATAGAGATACGAGAAAGTGGAATATTCTGTAGCAAAACACACACTAAAGGACAAAGTCATTCTGGTTACCGGCGCTGGCGACGGTATTGGTAGACAAGCCGCTCTAAGTTACGCCGAACATGGCGCAACGGTGATTCTTCTGGGTCGCACAGTAAAAAAACTAGAACAAACCTACGATGAAATTGAAGCCGCCGGCTATGCTCAACCCGCAATTATTCCTCTGGATATGAAAGGCGCGACGAAGCAAAACTATGTTGATATGGCTGAAACCATTGAACAGCAGTTTGGTAAGCTTGATGGTGTATTACATAACGCTGGCCTTCTTGGTGTTATCAGCCCATTTGATCAAATTGGTGAAGATACCTTTGATGATGTGATGCAGGTGAATGTAAAAGCTCAGTTCCTGATGACTCAGGCACTTCTTCCTGTACTTCACCAATCTGAAGACGCTCGAATTGTATTTACTACATCTACTGTTGGGCACTCTGGCAGAGCTTTCTGGGGTACTTACTCTATCTCTAAGTTTGCTACCGAAGGGATGATGCAGGTTCTGGCTGACGAACTAAGCGATACCAATATCCAGGTAAACGCGATTAACCCAGGCGGCACCCGCACAGGGATGCGTGCTAAAGCTTACCCTGCGGAAGACTCCAGCTTATTGAAAACACCACTGGATATTATGCCGCTTTACCTTTATTTGATGGCACCAGAAGGTAAAGACGTTAACGGCCAGTGTATCGACGCTCAGCCTAAGTAACGCAACCTCTTCACAAAACTTACCCATTGTTCCCACGGTCCTCCCGTGGGAATACATACCTGACTTAGACAGATCTGCCATAAAATCTTACCTTCATACTTTCTACGCTCATTCGGGTGATTTCACCTATGATATGCATTACCACGCATAGCATGGTAACGAGTAGTTTTGCCACCATTTCTTTTTCTAGCCTTGATCCTCATTTATAATTAAATATACTGTACATATATACAGGTATTTTATTATGAATGTACTCACTGATCTTATAAATAACAGAAAACTACTCTGGAAAGGCTCTGAACAAAAGCCGATGACAGAGGTGACATCATCTGGCTACAAAGAGATGGATCGCCAACTACAGGGTGGCTTTCCAAAGCATGGCGTGGTTGAAATTTTGTCTGATACCGGTATTGGTGAACTTCGTTTGCTCACGCCTTATATCAGGGAAAACAGCCAGAAGAGACTCTCTGTTTTTATTAATCCTCCAGCCTATCTGTGTGCAGAGTTTCTTGAACAGCAAAACATCGATTTAAGTAGAGTTATCATGATTCATCCTAAAAATGATAAAGATGCTTTATGGGCTGCTGAACAGAGCCTGAAAAGTGGTGCCTGTGGAAGTGTTTGTTTATGGCACTCCTCATTAGAAGTACATCAGGCAAGACGCCTACAGGTTGCCAGCGAAACCGGAGGCTGCTTGCACTTTTTCTTCAGAACAGAACAAAAATTTCAAGTCACCCTTCCTATATCTCTTAGTCTCACATTAAAAGCGACCGATCTAGGGTTAGAAGTATCTGTTAGCAAAAGAAAAGGAGGTTGGCTCAATTCTACCTTCCAGATCGATATGTCCAGGTTGTGGCCTTCATTGACAAGGCCAGCTACAAATGAGCCGGTCCTTGCATTCCCGACTCTCAAAAGAGGCCATGCATAATGCTTTGGCTCTACCTGCATTTTCCGAAACTACAACTGGATACTCTTTTTTCAGAGCTCAGTGGTCCTGTCTGTATTATCGATAAAGCGACCATTATCCAGGCAAATTCGGTTGCTGAACAGCAAGGTATTCGTTTAGGAATGGGACTAGGGAGCGCAGCATCACTCTGCCCAAGCCTTCAGGTGCATCCTTATAAGCCCGAAGCTGAGGAAAAAAACTGAAAGAGATTGCTCATTGGCTCTATCTACTGACTTCCGATATTGCACTTTTTCCGCCATCGGGATTACTGTTGAAAGCCAGCAATATGTTGACCTTGTACGACGGCCTTGAAAGCTACTGGCATGCTCTGAAATCACATTTAGATACACAGGAATTCGAATATTATTACGCATCAGCCTTTTCACCACTGGCTGCTCGCCTGATGGCACAAGCTGGTTGGAATCAAATTGCAGACAACAAGGCAAGATTAGAGAAACAACTAAAAACTTACCCATTAGCCGCAACCGATCTTGATATCAAAACTACAGAAAAACTAAACAGGGTTGGTATCCGTACGCTTAATGAGTTACTGGAACTGGATATATCAGAAGTAGCCAAGCGATTCGATATCAATCTGGTCAATTACGTCGGCCGACTTACCGGACGTTTTAAACACCCTGTTGAGTTTTACTATCCGCCAGAGTCTTTTAAGCGTTATCTGGAATTGCTGTACGAGATAGAGAATGTTCAATGGCTGGAAAAACCTCTGCGCAAATTATTCGTTCTGCTGGAATCATTCTTAAAGATAAGAGATCAGGTTGCTTATGAATTAACCCTATCCCTTCATCTGCGAGATAAACCCGATCAAAGCGTGACTTTTAGCTCTGCGCAGGGAGATTACCTTGCCGGAAAATGGCAAAGGCTAAGCCAATTAACACTGGAATCACTTCAGCTTGATGCTCCGGTTATTGGTTTAACTCTGGAAGCTAAAAGGGTCGAACAACTTCAGCCTGCACATAGCGATATCTTCGATGGTCAGGTAGGTAACCACTCTGCCCTTGAACTGATATCCCTTCTTCAGGCAAAGCTAGGTAATGAAGCTGTAAGTGGTATCACACTAACCGATGACCCTCGTCCGGAAAAGACCACCCTACTCTGCCCTCCGATGAGTACTGAGTCGCAGCACAATAAAACCAATAGGCTCCGGCCTAGCTTTTTGCTTCCGGAACCAGAGCCATTAAATGAGAAAGTCTCCATTATGCAAGGGCCGGAAAGGTTAGCTACGGGGTGGTGGGATGCAGGAGAAATTGTCCGGGATTACTTTGTCGTACGAAGCAGTACCGGACGCTGGCTGTGGGTATTTAGAAATAAAAATAAGCAGTGGTTTATTCATGGGGTTTTTAGTTAATACATACAACCTAAGAAATGACAAGGGTGAAGCTCATCGCTCAGGACGCCGTAAATCCATCCATGGAGGCTTGGACGCAGCATCCATGCTGCGAACACCTGCTCAACGAGCCACACCCTTATCATCCAACCTAAACCGTAAGTTTCCTCTTTATCGCTTTGATTACATATGAAAGAGCAACAGATTCAATACGCAGAACTCTTCTGCCAGAGCAATTTCACCTTTCTTACCGGTGCATCTCATCCGGAAGAGCTGATATTGCAGGCGGATTTTCTTCGTTACTCAGCCATCGCGATTACTGATGAATGCTCTGTAGCCGGAGTAGTAAGAGCTTACTCAGCCCAAAAAGAGCATAACCTGAAAATCAAACTGATTATTGGCAGTATGTTCTGGCTGAATGCAGAATGCCAAATAGTCTTACTCTGCCCAAACATAGAGGCGTATAAAGAGCTTTGTCGTGTTATCACCAATGCTCGAAGAAGAGCTGAAAAAGGAGAATATAATCTCTCTGAGTGGGATCTGATGTCTCTTCAGCACTGTTTTGTTCTCTGGCTACCCTGCAATAAACATGCGGATTACCAATGGGGAGACTGGCTTTCAAAACATCACAAGGAACGGTTATGGATCGGTGCCCAAAGGCACCTAGAAAGCGGTGATAAAAGCTATATCCGATATTGTGAAAGATTGGCTCATCAGTTTCACCTACCAATTACAGCTTGTGGTGGCGTACTGATGCATTCTGCAACGCGGCTACCACTACAACATACTCTGACTGCAATTCGGTTGAACACTTCAGTATCAGATGCCAAAAAACACCTGATTACCAATACAGAACGAAGTTTGAGACCTAAAGAGAAGCTCAGAAAAGTTTTTCGGCCTGAATGGCTAAAGGAAAGCCACCATCTTGCTGAATGTTGCCAGTTCGAACTGGACGAAATTATGTATCAGTACCCATCAGAGCTGGTTCCGGATGGTAAAACCCCGATGGGCTATTTGCGTGAATTAGTTGAACAAGGGAAAAAAGAACGCTTTCCGGAAGGAATTACAGCGGAAATTCAACAGACAATAGATAAAGAGCTGAACCTGATTGAAGAGGTAGATTACCCTTTTTATTTTCTCACCATCCACGATCTGGTTGTCTTCGCCAAAGAAAAAGGAATTCTTTACCAGGGGCGTGGCTCTGCTGCTAACTCCGTGGTCTGTTACTGCCTAGGAATCACCTCTGTCGATCCGCGGCAGATTTCTGTTCTGTTTGAACGCTTTATTAGTAAAGAACGTGATGAGCCACCTGATATTGATGTCGATTTTGAGCACGAACGCAGAGAAGAAGTTATTCAATACATCTATAAAAAATATGGTCGCGAACGCGCAGCCATCGCTGCTACCGTGATTAGTTACCGTTTTAAAAGTGCAGTTCGGGATGTTGGTAAAGCATTAGGGATTTCAGAAGCCCAGCTCGATTTCTTTATTAAAAACATCAATCGACGCGACCGCTCTTTGGGCTGGCAGGCTCAAATAACTGAACTAGGGCTTAACCCTGACTCACTCAAAGGTGAGCAATTTATTCAACTGGTCAACGATATTATGGGCTTCCCAAGACACCTGTCTCAGCATGTGGGCGGGTTCGTTATTTCTGCTGGCCCACTTTATGAGCTAGTGCCTGTAGAAAATGCCTCAATGCCTGACAGAACGGTTATCCAGTGGGATAAAGACGACCTGGAGAGCCTGAAGTTACTCAAAGTTGATGTTCTGGCTTTAGGCATGCTTAGCGCAATACGTAAGTGCTTCGATCTGATTAAAAGATATGAAGGACGGAGCCTAAGTATTGCTGATATCACGCGTATGCAAGATGACAAGAATGTCTATGACATGATTCAGAAAGCAGACACCATTGGCGTATTCCAGATTGAATCGCGGGCACAAATGAGTATGTTACCTCGCCTGAAACCTGCCAACTATTATGACCTGGTAATCCAGATTGCGATCGTTCGTCCCGGGCCGATTCAGGGTGATATGGTCCACCCTTACCTGAAAAGACGAGATAAAATTGAACGAGAGAGCTACCCATCTAAAGAAGTGGAACAGGTTCTGAAACGAACTCTTGGCGTCCCTATTTTTCAGGAACAGGTGATTAAACTCGCGATGGTCGCGGCCGGGTTCTCTGGTGGTGAAGCAGATCAACTGCGCAGAGCAATGGCTGCATGGAAGAAACACGGTAACGTGTTTAAATTTAAATCAAAGCTAATCGATGGCATGCTTGAACGCGGCTATGAACTTGAATTTGCTGAACGTATCTTCGATCAAATATGTGGTTTTGGTGAATATGGCTTCCCAGAAAGTCATTCCGCTTCATTTGCAGTTCTGGCTTATTGCTCCGCCTGGTTGAAGTATTATTATCCCGAAGCATTCTATACATCCCTTCTTAATAGTTTACCTATGGGGTTTTATAGTGCTTCCCAGCTTATTCAGGATGCCAGAAGGCACCATATACAAATACTTCCAGTATCTGCTAACTACTCCGAGTACGACCACAAAGTAGTTCGTATATCTTCTTCCGGCTCTGACCGGAAACGTTATGCTATCCGCCTCGGTTTCAGGTTGGTTAAAGGCCTGTCCGCTCAGGGAGCAAAACAGCTATTACTCGGCAGAAAGAAGTCTCTGTTTACTCATATTACTCAAATAAAAAATATCGGCTTAAACCGAGGGGATTTAGAAGCCCTGGCATCAGCGAATGCCCTAGAAGAATTATCAGGGGACAGATATTCCGCTCGCTGGGAGTTGATGGATTCCATTAACGATCTACCACTCTTTGAACAATACCAACCAACTGACAATGCTTACCAACATCAGGTAAGTGATTATGACACTCTGGTCGAAGACTATGCCTCAACCGGACTGTCACTGGAAACTCACCCAATAACCTTACTTGATCAAGCAGGTCAGCTCGGTAGATTCACCCGTCAGAAAGATCTCCTCAATAAGCCTCATAAATCGCTGGTGACTGTAGTTGGTGTTGTAACGGGAAGACAATCCCCTGGAACCGCAGCCGGAGTGACCTTTTTTACATTGGAAGACGATACCGGGAATATCAATGTGGTTGTCTGGTCAGGAACCGCAAGAGCACAACAACAGGCTTATATATCTTCGAAGATACTAAAAGTAAAAGGTATTATTGAACACGATGGAAAGGTTATCCATGTTATCGCCGGGAAGTTAATTGACCTGACCGACAAGCTTGGAGAGTTGGCGACAAAATCCAGAGACTTTCATTAGTCATTACATTTACCAGGTACTAAAAAGGGTGGACTTTGCCACCCTTCTCATAAGTAATCATCAAGTTACTTATGGCCAAGTATTTCACGCATTCTTTGCTGAGCAACATCCACCAGCAAGTCTGGCTGGAACTTAGAAATAAAGCGGTTGCACCCCACTTTCTCAACCATCGCTTCATTAAAACTGCCGCTAAGAGACGTGTTTAGAGTGATAAACAGATCTTTCATTCTCGCATCCTGGCGGATTTCATACGTTAGTCGGTAACCATCCATTTCAGGCATTTCTGCATCCGTAATCAGCATCATGATTTCCTGGTAAATATCTTTACCTTCATCAGCCCAGCGCTTAAGCAGTTCCCAGGCCTGCTTACCATCACTGCATTCGATAATATTTAACCCAAGCTGTTCTAATGTTCCCCTAACCTGACCACGCGCCGTCGATGAGTCATCTACAATCAGAACGTTTCTGCCCGCCATATGCCCAACAAGATCCTGGTCCAACACCTCGTCAGAGATTGAAACATCATAATCAACAATCTGAGCAAGCACTTTTTCCACATCGATAATTTCAACAATGTGTTTCGCTCCATCCTGCTCTATCTGAGTAATAGCAGTAAGGTAGTTAGAACGTCCTGCAGTGGCTGGGGGCGGTTCAATTTCGGTCCAGGCTGTATTCACAATGTTCATCACCTGCCCGACGCGGAAACCCTGGATAGAGCGGTTATACTCAGTGATGATAAGGTTCTCTTCCAAATCTTCACCTCTGGCAGGAGGAAAGCCAATCGCTGCACGCAGGTCAATAACAGGAACAGACTCCCCTCTTAAAGAGGCAACGCCAGTAACATGATGGTGAGCACCGGGCATCTTAGTCAGAACCGGTACTTTCAATACCTCTTTTACTTTAAATACATTTATAGCAAATAGCTGTCGGCTATTTAGCTTAAACATCAACAACTCTAGACGGTTTTCACCAACCAAATTTGTTCGTTGATCAACTGTACTTAAAACTCCGGACATACCACTTCTCACTAAGCTGGAAAAAAATCAGGTTATCGCTTTATCTAAATCGCCTGGATACCAATACAAGCGCGTTTCAATATAAAGCTTTTTCTCAGTAACTACTATAGCTCATAACCGTTTATGATGGATGCGCCAGATAATATATTGCGAGCTTTATCCTTCAACCACTTTCATCAGAAGCTGACCATCGTACATCGCCTGTTTAATCAGTGCCGCACCAGGCATGGTTGCTTGCTTGTAGAAACGACTCTCAACCATCTCAAGATCTTCATAATAAATGGGCAAACATTGTTGTTTGATACTAGCCTGAATCGCAGGATATAAAACTGATTTAGCCTGATTGATAACGCCACCAATCAACACGATTTCCGGGTTGAATAGATTAATAACGATGGAAATAGCAGAACCAAGATAGTGGCCAAGCTTTTCAATCACATCAACAGCGAGGGGATCACCATCAGCAGCAGCGCTACAAATATTTTCAATCGTAATATTTTGAGATGAAAGAGAAGATTCCTCTCCTTCGGCAAGCCGGCGTTCTACTTCACCCCTAACCGCCTTCGAACTTGCAACCGTATCCAGACAACCTTTATTGCCACAGTCGCAAACTTCCCCATTAGGGACAACCTGGATATGCCCTAACTCACCAATGTTACCATTTCGCCCCTGAATCAATCGTCCATCGAGAATGATCCCGGCAGCAAGGCCGTGGTGAATAGAGAACAGAACAGAGTTTTCGTTTTTCTGCGAGTTACCAAATAGTTTTTCCGCCAACGCCCAAGCATGAGTATCGTTTGCCATAAATACAGGCAATCCAGTCGCTTCAAAAATCGCGGAGCCTAACGGCATGTTCTTTACATTGTAGTGTGGCATCTGGAGAACAACCCCTGAGGCTGGATCAACAAGCCCTGGAATCGTTACTGCGATACTGGTTACCCTATCGAGCTGGTCAGCATAGGTTTGGAAGAACTCATCGATTTCATGCAAAAGTCGGGCAAGCAAGTCGTCCTGGTCATCTTCATGAACATCAATTCTGGTATCGACAAGAACATCACCACCAAGATCGTGTAGTGCTATTGAAAGGTATCCGCGTCCAAGACGCAGAGAAAGAAACTGCCACCCTTCATTTAGCGTTTGCAAACCAACCGCAGGACGCCCACGACTGGTCGCTTCCTGAACCACCGTCTCGTGCACCAGGTTAGCATCAATAAGCTCTCGGGTGATTTTCGTTATGCTGGCAGGAGCGAGCTCACTTATTTTTGAAAGATCTATCCTGGAGATAGGACCGTAAAGATCAATCAATTTATATACGCGGCCTGCATTAACCTGTTTTATATGGTCAATATGGCCGGGTTGAGCCAAATACATCTTCTACTCCAAAACAGTATGAACCGACTAATTTTTTTACTTTGCGAACTAATTGTGAAGTCACTTGCTATATTGCCGTGACCAGCATCACGTACTAATCACATTTCACAGCAAAATAGCAGAATATCTGTCTTGCTTTTGCATATCCACTTCTTTTTTCTGAGCTTCATTAATAATTTTTTAAACTTTATGCATATATGCCTAAGTATAAAGTTGTCAACAACGACACAAATAGTTCTATCAGTGCATATACTTAATGTTGCACGGGTAGGCAGGCAAAAACAGATAACTAAAACCGCCCGTTCTATCATAAAACAGCAGCCTAAAGGAATGTGGAGTATCCCATGAGCAAAAGACTCAGACGAACCAAAATAGTGACAACACTTGGCCCTTCCACTGATAAAGACGATAACCTGGAAGCCATTATTCAGGCAGGGGCAAACGTAGTCAGGATGAATTTCTCGCATGGTAGCCCCGAAGACCATATAAGAAGAGCAAATCAAGTACGCACGCTGGCAGCCAAATACAACCGCCACATCGCCATACTAGGCGACTTACAAGGACCAAAGATCCGGGTATCAACCTTTAAAGAAGGAAAGATTCATCTCAATGTAGGAGACCGTTTTACACTCGACAGTGATCTTCCTGCAGGAGAAGGTGATCAGGAAGGGGTTGGGCTGGATTATAAAGAGCTGCCACAAGATGTATCCATTGGAGATACCCTACTACTGGATGATGGACGGGTACAACTCAAAATCGTTTCAGTAGATGGAAACAAAGTACATACCGATGTAACGATTGGCGGTCCGCTTTCTAACAATAAAGGCATAAACAAAAAAGGCGGTGGGTTATCTGCTGCGGCTCTGACTGAAAAAGACAAACGCGATATCCTCACTGCTGCAGAGATCAAGGTTGACTACCTCGCGGTATCCTTTCCCCGGAATGGTGAAGACATGAAATATGCCCGTCGTCTGGCCAGAGATGCTGGCTTACAGGCAAAGCTCGTAGCGAAAGTAGAGAGAGCAGAAACCGTCAGTGATCAGGAAAGCATTGATGACATCGTGATGGCATCGGACGCAATTATGGTAGCTCGAGGTGATCTGGGAGTTGAGATTGGTGACCCCGAATTAATCGGGGTACAAAAACAGCTTATCAGAAGTGCTCGTAGCATGAACCGTACAGTAATTACTGCGACTCAAATGATGGAGTCCATGATGGCAGCACCAATGCCGACACGGGCAGAGGTGATGGACGTAGCAAACGCTGTACTCGATGGTACCGATGCCGTAATGCTGTCCGGAGAAACAGCGGCTGGACAATACCCTGTAGAAACCGTTAAATCGATGGCAGAAGTGTGCATGGGGGCGGAAAAAATGGCATCGGTTAATGTCTCCAGTCACCGAATGACACGTCGCTTCGTCGCTCCGGAAGAAACCATCGCTATGGCAACCATGTATTCGGCGAACCATATGGATGGAATTAGCGCTGTTGTGACTCTGACGGAATCAGGCCGCACACCGCTGATGATGTCCAGATTGAGCTCAGGATTACCCATCTTCGCTCTATCCCGAAATGAAAGCACGTTAAACCGAGCGGCTCTATATCGTGGCGTCACTCCGGTATATTTTGATAGTAACGCTGATGCTGGGCTTCCATCCGCACAGGCTGCGTTGGCGACATTAAAAGAGCGTGGATTACTCGATGCGGGTGATAGTGTAATCATGACTCAGGGTGACGTCATGGACATTATCGGTTCCACTAACTGTATGAGAATTCTTACTGTGGAATAAACTTATAGGACGACTATAGGCTCTTTCTAAAGGGCCTATTTTTGTTTCCACTGAAGGTTTTTCGTCTCAACATAACTGTCTATATAGTTATACCCTGCCATCAAACCCAACTCATAGTCATGTAAAAGGTCTTCTTCTTTGCTAAGCAGTGGTGATGCTCTTAACGATTCATGAGGGGTAATCTGCACAATAAAACAATCATCAGGTGGACTTAGCAAAAACTCCTGGGTGAGCGCGTAAGTTTGGTAATGCACCATGACTAGATCAGCAATACCAGAGTCAAACTTATCCCCGAAAAGATGGCTCAGACGATAGATGTCATCAGCACCAAACAGCCAGCGCCCTCCATTAAGCATATTCAGATGCTTCTTGTGTGGCTTCGCCTCTTTTGAACGACTGAGCTGATCCTGCCAGAAATCACTCCACTCACTTTTCCAGTCATTAAAAACACCCTGCCAACGCTCCTGCATATTCGCGACTGGCTCCCTATACCAAACTCTGTCTGTTACAGGCGATTGCTCTTCTTCATTTTCATCTAAACATTCTGTACGAATCACAACAATATTTCTTGCAGCATTTCTCCAGGCCTCCTGTACAGGAATTGCAGCAGAGACACCGCCATCAACATAGCTAACGCCATCAATCATTATCTCATCGGAATAAATTCCGGGTATTGCGCAAGTTGCCCTCATCACGTCATACCAATTGTCATCAAGAATTGGCAAATAGTGATCATTCAGATGCTTCGAATCTGTAACCGCGGCTAATGCAATTCTGTCTCTCAAAGAACGTCTGCCCATATCCAGATCAAGCTTATATGGATAGTCACAAATTCGCTCAAGCGCCCATTCAAGGTTTAGCCCCTGTTTACGCCTGATATAGCTAAATAGGTGGAAGAAGTTATCGTTAGTAGTTAAATCAAGAATGAAGGATTTTCCAAGCCCATTCTGTCGACATAGAAACGCGCATATGTTTAATGCACCTGCCGAGGTGCCATAAAAAATATCGAAAGGATCGAAATTGGAAAGTATAAAAGAATCGAGTACGCCAGAGGTAAATATCGACCTCTGGCCGCCACCCTGCGCAATAAGCGCAGTCCTTCCCTCCAGGTATTTCACGTATCTGGAGGTATTGGTTAAGGTCTGGGTACCAGTAACTACGCCCCTATTGGACATCCCTACCTCAAGTTAAGCACCTATCGCAATGACACCTAATCCGATGATCACTGCAAATGCCGCTACCACAATCATTAAAGTGTAATTTAAGTCTTTATCCATAAAAGCCTCCTTGGTTAACATTTTAATAACAGATGTGTGAGGTACCCTCAAGAACTCAACAAAAAACCTTTTTGAATATGTAGTTATAGTCACAATTATAGTACGGGATTTTGATAAATATCGGATGAAGTTATGAATAAATTGTTATTTTTCATGCTACTACTCAGTATTGGCAATACAGCTTATGCCAGGTTATTTTTGTCACCTGCTATCGGGTACACTGCGGGTGGGAAAATAGAGAACGAGAGCAGTGAGTACTTTAATATCGAGTCATCGGAAAACTACAACTTAAGCCTAACAACCAACCTAGATAAAGGAAGAATAGGTCTGTTCTACTCACGACAAGATACTAACGTAACTAACCAACCTCTTAGCCTGACGATGCAGCACCTGCATTTCCAGAGTGCAATCTATTATCAATCCTCCTCTGAGAAGATACTTCCCTATCTGGGGCTTAGTCTGGGAAGCACCTACCTGGATACGAACTGGGCTAAATCTGACTACGAGTTTTCAGCTTCAGTATTTGGTGGCTTGGAGTATAAGTTCAACGAAACGATAGCACTACAGGCTCAACTTCGCTGGCTCGGTATTCTCACAGACAGTAAAACGTACTCGGTATGTACTTCTTCAGCCTCGGTTGAGACAAGTAAGTGTTTGATAAAATTTGAAAGTGACTGGTTAGGTCAGGTACAGAGCAATATCGGAATGGTTATAAAATTCTGAATTTTCACTATAGTCAGCGGCTATTACCGTAATAAAATTATGTTTTTTGCATATTTTTCAGTCATACACGCTAAAAAGCATTGCAGTCACAACATCTGACACATAGAAACAACAGAGACAATTCAACCATCACAAATCAATTATCCAACTTAAATCACTTTATTTCCCACACCAGTACTCATTTTTAACTCAAAAAAACATATTTTTTAACAATTACTTTCTATTGCTTTAGGTCACATTAAACTGTAGTCTTCTTGTCACGCGTAGCTGAATATTTCAGTTTTCGCAAACACACATTGCATAAATTAGAATAATACTCTGAGTTTTATCTGTTAAATTAGAATAAAAACCTAGTTTGTAACTCTTATTTCGACATTAGAGCAAAGTCTTTTCGCCTTTGGCGCTTTATTATGTTGAAGGGTTGCAGCATGTCATTCGAAATGCACAGGTAAATGCTTCATGTCTCAGAGAAATGCCGTAAAGGAGTAGTTATGAAGCGAGAACAATGGGGATCCCGTGCGGGATTCATTCTTGCCGCAGTTGGATCTGCAATTGGCCTGGGTAACATTTGGCGTTTCCCATATATGGCGTACGAAAACGGTGGTGGCGCATTTTTAATTCCTTACCTTTTTGCCATGCTCACCGCAGGTATTCCATTTATGATCCTGGAATTTTCTATGGGTCAACGTAATCGTGGTTCTGCACCAATCACTCTTGGGCGTATTAACGCTAAGTATGAGTGGCTTGGTTGGTTCCAGATTGGTGTCGCTGCAACAATCGCAGTTTATTATGTTGCTGTTATTGGTTGGGCAATTTCATACTTCGGTATGTCTTTCACTCAGGAGTGGGGCACAGATACTAACGCATTCTTCTTCAGTGAATACCTAGGTCTTGGTGACAACTCACCAACTAACCTTGGTGGCATGCAGTGGAAGATTGCTGGCGCAATGCTAATTGCATGGGGTATCACATACGCAGCTATCGCTGGCGGCGTTAAAGCAGGTATCGAGCGCGCAGCAAAAATCATGATGCCAGTACTATTCTTCATGGTACTTGCACTGATTGTTCGCATGATTATGCTTCCTGGTGCTTTAGATGGTGTTAACTACCTGTTCAAGCCAGATTTCAGCAAAATCTTTGACTTTAACGTATGGGCTGCTGCTTACGGTCAGATCTTCTTTACCCTAAGTATCGGTTTCGCAATCATGCTGGCATACTCAAGCTACCTACCTGAGAAATCAGACATCAACAATAACGCATTTATGACAGTGTTGATCAACTGTGGTTTCTCTATCATGGCTGGTGTTATGATCTTCTCTGTACTAGGCTACATGGCTGCAGAGCAAGGTAAACCACTAACAGAGGTAGTAAGTGCTGGTGTTGGTCTTGCGTTTGTAACGCTACCAGCAGCAATCAACCTGCTTCCTGCGCCATACATTCTTGGCCCTCTATTCTTCCTTGCACTAGTTGTTGCAGGCCTGAGTTCACAAATCTCTATCATTGAAGCAGTAACTTCAGCAATCATCGACAAGTTGAACTGGTCTCGTAAAAAAGCGGCAACTATCGTATGTGGCGTTGGTTTCGCAATCTCTATGGCATTCGCTACTGATGGCGGCCTACTACTACTAGACCTTGTTGACCACTTCGTGAACAACGTTGGTATTCTGGGTAGCTGTCTGGTTGAAATTGTACTGATGGCATGGTTCGTTAAGCTGGCTGATGTTCGCGACTACGTGAACAAGTACTCTGACTTCTCTATCGGTGGTTGGTTTGAGGTCTGCCTACGATTCATTACACCAATTATGCTTGCTATCATCGTTGGTCAGAAGCTGATTCACCTGATTCAGGAAGGTTACGGCGGCTACGATATGAAACTTGGTTGGGGCCTGATGGCTGTTCTACTAATCATTGGTGTTGCTGTTAACGTAATGAGCAAACCACAACAGAAAGTGGAGGCATAATTATGACTTTCGGTGCAATTATCATGATGATTATCGGCCTGGGTGTAACCTGGGGTGGCGCAGCGTTCTGTATTAAGCGCGCAATGGATAGTCAGCAAAAATAATGACTAGATAACAAGAACGCCGGCTAAGTAGTTAGCCGGCGTTTTCTTTTATCTAAGCTTTAAAAGCAGTTCAGAGCCATTAAAAATCGTATCGGATTCCGACTGCCGCCCCCATACCCAATTTCAAATCATCCTTGCGGTTGTTGAATTCCAGCTCTGGATGTATTTGCCCATAGGCTTCCCAGTTAGGAGAAAAGCCCCAGTTCAATCCGAGTGGCATTCGGACACCGAAGTCTCGACTATCATCACCCCAGCCAACTCTTGCGCCACCACCGACATACCAGGTGAACGGAATATCTTGATTATCAAAAGGGCCTTTACGGAATAGATAATCTGCAGTCACCCCGTCATTACCAACCGCAAGGTTAATTTTGTTGTCAAACTGAAGTAAAACACTGAAACCAGGATCAATACCAAAGCCAAATTTTACATTTGACGGTGTACCACCCTGCTCCTGGCTATAAGCCGTTCCAGATATGGCTATGGCAAGCATGCCAACAGATAATATACGCTTATACATAGCGTTCCCCATAGTGCTTATTTTAATAACGCCCTAGTATTTATATTCGAGAAACAAAATCAATATGCGAACAAAAAATACACAGAAAAATGACAAAAGCCCCATGGGATATGGGGCTCGTTATGAGATGAAATTCGGGTCTATAAAAACAGTGGTAAACGGCTAGCCGTGAGTTTTAATCCACTCATCCATATCGGTTTTTAGGTTATCAGACTTGGTACCAAATATTGCCTGAACACCACCAGCAACAACCACAACACCAGCTGCGCCGAGTTGTTTTAACTTGTCCTGATCGACTGCATCAGTATCAGCAACTGCAACTCGAAGACGAGTAATACAAGCATCTAGCCCGGTAATGTTAACTTTACCACCGAAGGCAGCAACCAGCTCACCAGCCATCTCATTGTCACTGATTGCAGCTCCCGCATCTTCCGTTTCATCTTCACGTCCCGGGGTTTTAAGATCCATCGCCTTAATAACCGCGCGGAAAATTGTGTAGTAAATAGCAGCATAAACCAGGCCACACACTACAAACATAATCATCTTCTGTGAGTTACCAGATAGAACAATAAAGTCGATAAGTCCGTGTGAGAACGATGTACCATGCACCATTCCAAGTGTATTGGTAAGCACAAAAGCCGAACCTGCAAGCAGAGCGTGAATCGCATAAAGAACAGGAGCAACAAACAGGAATGAGAACTCAATAGGCTCTGTTATCCCCGTAAGGAATGATGTTAATGCTGCAGAAACCATCACACCCATGATCTTAACGCGATTTTCTGGCTTAGCCGAATGAGCTATCGCAATAGCAGCAGCAGGCAGGCCATACATTTTGAACATATAAGCACCAGCCAATTGACCAAAACCATTACCAGCAGCGCGAGATGCGGCATCAGCTTCGAGGTAACAGGTCAAAATACCCGTACGTGCTTCACCTGCAGCATTGACACAACTACCCGCTTCGAAGAAGAAAGGTACGTTCCAGATATGGTGAAGACCGAAAGGAATCAACGCCCGCTCTACGATTCCGTAAATACCAAACGCAACCTGCGGGTTCTGGTTAGCTGCCCAGTGAGAAAACGATTCGATACCCGCACCAATAGGAGGCCACACAACAGAAAGAAGTAAACCAAGCGCAATAGCTAAGAAGCCAGTAATAATAGGAACTGCACGCTTACCAGCAAAGAATCCTAAGTAGTCCGGCAACTGGATACGGAAGAACCGATTAAATGTCCAGGCAGCGACACTACCAGCAAGAATACCGCCAAGCACACCGGTGTCTATCTTATCGACCCCCATAATCGAAGCCATAACACCAAGGGTAGCTGCCATAATACCGTAGCCAACTATTGCCGCGAGGCCAGCTACACCATCGTTATTAGTAAAACCCAGAGCAACACCAACAGCAAAAAGCAAAGGCATCTGCCCAAACACAGAACCACCAGCCTGAGCCATGATGTTAGAGACAATATCGGGTAACCAGCTAAAGTTTGCGGCACCCACACCAAGTAAAATACCAGCAACAGGAAGAACAGATACCGGTAGCATCAATGCTTTACCGACCTTCTGTAATTCAGCAAACAAGTTTTTCATAGATTGCACTCCTGACAAAGTTTGAATAAACCAAATCCAGGGCTCTTACTACCTCCCACATAGTTTTAATATTAGTACGTAACGCAAAACTGTCGCATTAATGTTTTATTTCAATAGCTTTGGAACAGATAAACTTGCTGTTGTAGCAAAATTGAGAAGAGATTAAAGAATGAGAGTCGCCAGAAAGCTTTAGAAAAGAGTAAGGCAATAAATACGGCTGAGTGATTTGGATACACCAATCACTCAGCGCTTGTCTTTAATTACTTAAGGAAAAGATCACGGAAGTTTTGTGTTGTTGTCGTAGCAACTTCTGTCAAAGAGATGCCTTTCAACTGAGCGATATATTGTGCAACTTCAACCACATAAGCAGGCTGATTTTGTTTACCACGATGAGGAACCGGAGCCAGATATGGGGAATCGGTTTCAATCAATAAACGCTCTAATGGTAAAGCTTTAACCACTTCCTTAAGCTCTGTAGCCTGACGAAAAGTCACTATACCGGAAACCGATATATAGAAGCCAAGCTCCATTGCACTTTCTGCAAACGCCATATCCTCTGTAAAGCAGTGAATAACACCGCCGCATTTTTCAGTATGGCCATTTCGCAAAATCGCAAGAGTATCTTCACGAGCCTCACGGGTATGAATAATCAGAGGCTTATCAACTTCAACAGCCAGAGAAACCTGTTGCTCAAAACGAAGCCTTTGTAAATCCGCTGTTTCTGGCTTGTAGTGATAATCAAGCCCGGTTTCACCAATCGCGACCACTTTAGAATGTTTAGCAAAATGGTGGAACTCATCCAGCGCAAATGGGCTTTCTACATCCAGAGGATGTACACCGCAAGAGGCATAAACGTTATCAAATGGCGTGATCATTTTGATCATTTCTGGAAATGCATCCAGTGTTACACCAACAGACAGTATCTCAGTTACTCTTGCCTCATTGGCTTTATTGATAACATCAGAGATGTCGTGATGCAGCTCTTCGTAATCAAGTTTGTCGAGATGACAATGAGAATCTACGAACATATTTCCTCGTGTAATTCTAATACCCAGTTTGTAAATAATAGCTCAGTATTTAAGCCCGTATAGGTAACCAGTTGCTCTCTTAGTTTGTTCAGTCTGTTACTGAACTCGTAAGCATTCTGATAACTAATATGCTCCGCAAGTAACGTGCTTGCGCCACATAACCCGGTTTCCACAACGCCAAAATGTACCTTCTGGATATCAGACAATAGTAATGCTAACCAATAAAGGCTTTTTAACGGCTCTTCTTTGATGCACTTAAATAGTTTAGGCGTGTCCGGGATGGACTTAACTATCTCTTCACTAAAACACTTTTCCAGCTCAAAGTAGCGATCGCTGTCTCCGTCAGTAAAGAACTCAAGCGCTTTTAGCGGAGCTCCTTTGCTCAACCTGATTCCATTGTAAGATACAGGCTTTTCGCAGTTAGATTTAAGCCAATCGTAAGTTATCTCTATATTCGGCTCAGCAATATCCCATAACTGACAGCGGCTTATTATCGTTGCCAGCAATTTGCTTCTGTTGTTTGATAGCAATAAAAACAGGCAGTTTTCTGGCGGCGACTCTAAGGTCTTCAGCAAGGCATTAGAAGCTGACTCATTCATCGCTTCTGCTGGCTGGATCACGATAACTCGCTTCCCACCTAATTGTGAGGATTCAAGCGCCCAACGGTTACATAGGCGAATCTGATCAACAGTAATGCTCTTCCCTTCAGATTCAGGGGCTACCCAGTGAATATCAGGGTGGTTTTCAGACTCACTCAACGCACAGGAGTGGCAAAATCCACAAGGTTCTGATTTTGATTCTGTACAAACCAGAGTGCGAACATAGTGTTTCACCAGGCTAGAAATGCCCATACCTTCTGGTGACGAGCAGAGCATAGCGGCAGGCGCTCTGTCAGCAACAGATAACGCTTGCCATTTGTTCCAAACCGGTAATAACCAGGGATAGATTGAAGTCATTTTAACGGTTTACTGTAAGCCAGTTTTCAAGCGCATTGACAATATCACCTGTCACTTCCTCTATCGTCTGGCCTGCATTGATGGTAATAACGCTGTTGTCGCTACCTGCTAGCTCCAGATATCTTTCACGGGTACGCTCGAAAAAGCTGATATCCATTTTCTCGATTCTATCTAGCTCTCCACGCCCACGAGCACGCTCTAAGCCCAGCTTAGGGTCAATATCCAGATATAACGTCAAATCCGGCTTAAACTCACCCAGCGTAACGTTTTTAAGTGTCTGCATCACATCACGATCCAACTGACGACCTCCACCCTGATAAGCCTGAGAAGACATATCATGACGGTCACCAATTACCCACTGCTGCTTTGCAAGTGCCGGCTTGATAACATTTTCTACCAACTGAGCACGCGCTGCATACAGCAGCAACAACTCACTGATATCCTGTAGCTCTTCGCCTTCGTGCTCTTCTTTAATCAATGCACGCATTTTCTCTGCCAGAGCTGTGCCCCCCGGCTCACGTGTCTTAGCGAGGTCCTGGATACCATGTTTATTTAAAGTGGCTTCAATAGCAGCGATTGCCGTACTCTTGCCCGCGCCTTCAAGCCCTTCTACTACAATAAATTTTGCGTTGCTCATGATTTATTTTTTCTTAGCTGTTTCAGATAGGCGCGCACAGCTCTGTTGTGCTCCACCAATGTTTTCGAAAAGACATGTCCGCCCTTACCGCTTGCGACAAAGTATAAGTATTTTGTCTCATCAGGGTTCACCGCCGCTTCGATCGAAGCCTCTCCGGCCATCGCAATGGGTGTTGGTGGCAATCCGTTAATGGTGTAGGTGTTATAAGGTGTCGGTGTCTGTAAATCTTTTTTCCTGATATTACCTTTATATTTATCACCCATACCATAGATAACTGTAGGGTCTGTCTGGAGACGCATACGACGGTTCAGGCGGTTAACAAATACAGAAGAAACCTGTTTTCTTTCAGATTCGACAGCGGTTTCTTTCTCAATAATCGAAGCAAGTATCAATGCTTCATATGAATTTTTCAGAGGAAGCTTGTCCTGGCGGCTTTCCCATGCAGCATTTAGCACAGAAGTCAGTTTGTCATTGGCGCGTTTAAGGATATCGAGATCAGACGTTCCGGCCGTGTAGTGATAAGTTTCCGCAAGAAACAAGCCTTCAAGTTTTTCGCGTTCAATACCAAGCTTATCAGCAATCTCTTTCTCCGAAAGTTCATCGATTGTATGAACTAACGATTCAGACTGCTTCAGAATGTCTCGCCACTCACTGAAACGACTGCCTTCGACAAAAGTGATCGCAAACTGGTGCTCTTTACCTTCTGCTAGGAAAAGTAGCGCAGAAGTTAAGGTCATATCTGGCTGAAGCTGGAATGTACCTGCTTTTACATGAACCAGTTCGGGTTTCGCCCTGCGAACAAAGCGGGAAAAATCACTAGGCTCAATCCACTGGTTCGCTTCAAGCTGCTTCAAAACTCCTTGAAAGCTAGTACCACTCTTAATGGTAATAATCGAAGGTTGTTGAATATTCAATGGCTGTTCGAGGTATTTTTCGACCTGCCCCAATCCATAAAAAACGCCACCTGCCGCTAAAGCAATGGCAATAAACACCAGAAATAATAATTTCTTAATCACGAACTCTGACTCTCCTGAAAACGTCGTGTAATTGGCCCTATAGGAAAGGCCTTATTGTTTATTTTCGTCACCGGGGCAACGCCTAATACAGAGTTAGTCATAAACACTTCGTCTGCACTGTTTAAATGGTCCAGCTCGAAATCTCCTACCAGTACTTTTAAACCGTTAGATTTCGCATCCTGAATGATTAGCCGCCTAATAGTTCCGGCGACACCACAATGCTCCATGCTTGGTGTGTAGAGCTTTTGACCTTTGACCCAGAACAGATTTGCCATCGTAGTCTCAACTACGTGGCCATTGATGTCCAGAACCACAGCATCCGGATAGCCGGATTCATCGGCCTCAGCTTTTAATAATACCTGCTCAAGACGGTTATTATGTTTGTGTCCTGCCAACATCGGAGTATGCCCAAGTCGGCGCTCGCAAACGCCAAGCTCTACGCCATTTTCACGCCAATCCAGATAGTGCGCAGGAAATGGAAACGAGCTGACTGTAACAACTGGTTCGTTAGCTCCAGTAGCGCTATAACCTCTTCCACCCTCACCACGGGAGATATGAAGCTTTAGACCTGCGTACGGGTCTGTAGTTGCTATATCATTCAACCAGCCTTCAATAACCTTCCAATCTGGAAGTTTAATTCTAAGCAGGCTCAGGCAGGCTTCCATTCGCTCTATATGCAAAGGCCAGTTTTGTATCTTACCATCCACTGTCAGCATGGTGGTAAAGCAACCATCGCCATACTGAAATGAGCGGTCTTTTACCGATATCGAATCTTTCGGCTTTCCATTAACCAAAATCATCATTTGCTTTCCTCGAGCGTTTTACCATTTTGGCAAAGGAAGCTAGGTAATTGTTCCGTAAAACGCCACAAGTACATCCATGTAGGCTCCGACTTTTCTTCCCTGAAAAGTAGGTTTACTCCACAACCACCCAGCTCCCTTAGATACCTTGTAAGTTCTTGGGCTACATAAACCTAATAAAGGATTACCGTGTGTACCCGATGGAATGAACATGCCTGAACAATGAGACATCATCAACACGCATAAATAACATTAGCGGTTCATGGAATCGGGTACATTCGGTGATTCTTTCTGCTCTGAATTACCAGCGTTCAAAACAAAAGCGGCTTAATGCTACGCGCATCAAGCCGCTTGAAAATAATTTTATTAGACTTAGATTCTAAATCCAATCTTTATCATTAAATCTTCTTAAAGATTAGAGAACCGTTAGTACCGCCGAAGCCAAATGAGTTACACAGAGCGTACTCCATGTTTTCCACTTTACGAGCAGTATTTGGAACCAGATCCATATCACAGTCATCATCTGGGTTATCCAGGTTGATTGTTGGCGGAACCATCTGATCAACAAGAGACATAACAGTGATGATAGCTTCAGCAGAACCTGCCGCACCCAGTAGGTGACCAGTCATCGACTTAGTAGAAGAAACCAGTACCTGCTTAGCACCCTCTTCACCAAGTGCACGCTTGATACCTTTCAGTTCAGCGACATCACCCGCAGGCGTTGAAGTACCGTGCGCATTAACGTAACCAATTTGCTCACCGGTTACGCCTGCATCACGCATAGCGGCTTCCATTGCAAGCGCACCACCTGAACCATCTGAGCTTGGAGAAGTCATGTGGTAAGCATCACCACTCATACCAAAGCCAACTAGCTCACAGTAGATTTTCGCGCCACGTGCTTTCGCGTGCTCGTACTCTTCAAGAACCATCACACCCGCACCATCACCAAGAACGAAACCATCACGGTCTTTATCCCAAGGACGAGAAGCCTTTTGTGGCTCATCATTGCGGGTAGACAGCGCTTTAGCCGCACCAAATCCAGCCATACCCAGTGGAGTGGATGCTTTTTCTGCACCACCAGCCACCATAGCTTCTGCATCACCGTATGCAATCATGCGAGCTGCATGGCCGATATTGTGAAGACCAGTCGTACATGCTGTAGAAATAGCAATGTTTGGACCACGTAAGCCTTTCATAATTGATAAGTTACCAGCAATCATATTTACAATGGTTGATGGTACAAAGAATGGGCTAACCTTACGAGGACCTTTGGTCGTTAACGCTGTATGACCGTTTTCAATCAGCTCAAGACCACCAATACCAGAACCAATCGCCACACCAACACGTGCTGCATTTTCTTCTGTTACTTCCAGGCCGGAATCATTTAGTGCCTGAACACCAGCCGCAATGCCGTACTGGATAAATAGATCCATTTTACGAGCATCTTTTTTAGACATGTACTCTTCGCTGTTAAAGTCTTTTACCAGACCAGCAAAACGAGTTGTGAATTCTGACGTATCAAAATGTTCGATATTAACGATACCACTTTGACCTGCTAGCAGGGCTTTCCATGAAGATTCTACTGTGTTGCCTACCGGCGACAACATACCCATGCCAGTGACAACGACGCGACGCTTGGACACGATATTATTCTCCGGGATTGATTTAAGTTGAGAGGATTTAAAGATATTAGGTAAAACTCAGGCGGTCAAGGGTGACCGCCTGGAAGAGAATAATATTACTGAGCGCTGTTTACGTAGTCGATTGCAGCTTGAACAGTAGTGATTTTCTCAGCTTCTTCATCAGGAATCTCAGTGTCGAATTCCTCTTCTAGAGCCATTACTAGCTCAACTGTGTCTAGAGAATCAGCGCCTAGATCGTCAACAAAAGAAGCTTCGTTCTTAACTTCAGCTTCGTCTACACCTAGTTGTTCAACAATGATTTTTTTTACGCGTTCTTCGATGTTGCTCATTTTTTCTTTTCCTTTACAGATTCGCTCTATGCGATAGTTTTCCGTAGTTTATTCAAACTTTTCAAAGTTGCAAGAGAGACCATGCTGGTCAAACCACAATTTTTACGAATTTAACCGAAATTAGATACATTTTTGACTTAAATCATGTGCAAATTTCACACAAAAACTTAAACCATGTACATACCACCATTCACGTGAAGTGTTTCACCAGTGATATAAGCAGCATCCGGAGATGCCAAAAATGCCACTGCTGAAGCAATTTCACGAGGATCGCCTAAACGACCTGCAGGCACTTGAGATAGTGTAGCAGCACGTTGCTCATCGTTCAGCGCTTTTGTCATGTCAGTTTCAATAAAACCAGGTGCAACAGTATTCACTGTAACACCGCGTGAAGCGACTTCACGTGCCATTGACTTAGTAAATCCAATTACACCCGCTTTAGCAGCAGCGTAGTTGGTCTGACCAGCATTGCCCATAGTACCAACAACTGAACCAACATTAATGATACGTCCGTTACGTTTTTTCATCATTCCACGCAATACAGCCTTAGAAAGACGGAAAATAGCCGTAAGGTTAGTATCCATGATATCTGTCCATTCGTCATCTTTCATACGCATCAACAGGTTATCACGGGTGATACCGGCATTGTTTACCAGAATGTCGATAGCACCAAATTCTTCGTTAATTGCTTTCAGCACAGATTCAATAGATTCTGGCTGAGTCACATTAAGAGCCATACCCTTGCCGTTTTCGCCAAGGTATTCGCTGATAGCCGCTGCGCCATTTTCGCTTGTCGCAGTACCAATTACTGTGGCACCGCGTTCAACCAAAAGTTCCGCGATTGAGCGGCCAATTCCACGGCTAGCGCCTGTAACTAGCGCAATTTTGCCTTCTAGAGTCATTTTTATTACCTCAACGATTATTTTGCTGCGTCTAACGTCGCAACATCGTTTACCGCAGCAGCAGTAAGCGTTTTAACAATACGCTTAGTCAAACCAGTAAGTACTTTACCAGGACCAAGTTCAAGCAGCTTTTCTACACCATCTTCGCTCATCTTCTGAACGCCTTCTGTCCAGCGAACCGGGCTGTATAGCTGGCGAACAAGCGCGTCTTTGATCTTCGCAGGATCCGTTTCAGCAATAACGTCAACATTATTGATCACTGGGATTGCAGGCGTATTAAATTCAATAGCTTGCAGAGCTGCTTCTAGTTTTTCTGCCGCAGGTTTCATAAGCGCACAGTGAGAAGGAACAGACACAGGAAGAGGAAGTGCACGTTTCGCACCCGCTTCTTTACATAATGCGCCAGCGCGTTCTACAGCCGCTTTGTTACCAGCAATAACCACCTGACCAGGTGAGTTAAAGTTAACTGGTGATACTACTTCGCCTTGAGCCGCTTCTTCACATGCTTTTGCAATAGCATCATCCGCAAGACCAATGATCGCATACATCGCACCAACGCCAGCAGGTACTGCTTCTTGCATTGCCTGACCACGAAGCTCTACCAGCTTGATCGCTTCTTTAAAGTCGATAACACCCGCGCACACTAGCGCAGAGTACTCACCAAGGCTATGACCAGCCAGATATTCAGGCTGCTCAAGACCAAGCTCCTGCCATACACGCCAGATAGCTACAGAAGATGCTAGCAGCGCAGGCTGAGTGCGAAATGTCTGGTTTAAATCTTCTGCAGGACCATTCTGGATTAACGCCCATAGGTCATAGCCTAGTGCTTCAGATGCTTCTGCAAATGTATTTTTTACAACTTCGTACTGTTCGCCAAGCTCAGACAGCATTCCTACTGCTTGTGAACCCTGGCCCGGAAATACGATAGCAAACTTGCTCATAGTTATTTTTCCTTTAAGCAACTCAACATAAAATATGTATTAAGAAAAAGGATGGTTGAAACCACCCTTTAATTTTGAATCAAATTAAAACTTTACTAGTGCAGAGCCCCAGGTAAACCCTCCACCGAACGCTTCCAGCAGAAGTGTCTGACCTCGCTTGATTCGGCCATCTCGTACAGCTTCATCCAGAGCCGTTGGTACTGTCGCGGCCGACGTATTACCATGACGATCAAGGGTAACAACCACCTGCTCCATTGGCATTGCCAGCTTCTTAGCGGTAGCAGAGATAATACGCATGTTCGCCTGATGCGGAACTAGCCAGTCTAGCTCTGACTTATCCATGCCATTTTCTTTCAAAGTCTCTGTTACCAGACGTGACAACTGAGTCACTGCGACTTTAAATACCTCGTTACCTGCCATGTGTAACCAGCTATTAATATCGTCGTTATGTTCCCATTCACTGTCGATCTCTTCACGACGGTTAGGGTATTTCAGGCTCAGCAGATCGCCAAAGCGACCATCTGCATTAATTGTGGTAGACAAAATACCTGGTTCTTCACTTGCACCAACAACAACCGCACCCGCAGCATCACCAAACAGGATGATGGTCGAGCGATCGCTTGGGTCACAAGATTTTGAAAGTGCATCAGAACCTATCACAAGAACGTTTTTGCAATGGCCTGTTTTAATATACTGATCCGCAACAGACAGTGCATATACAAATCCTGAGCACGCTGCCGCCATATCAAATGCAGGACAGTGCTTGATACCAAGATTTGCCTGAACCTGACAGGCTGCAGATGGGAAGGCATGCGAACCACTTGTGGTTGCAACAAGAATCATATCGATATCGTTCTTATCGATTCCCGCCATATCAATAGCGTTGCGAGCTGCTTCTGTTGCCATATCCGCAACAGTTTCATTTTCTGCTGAGATTCGACGCTCTTTTATACCTGTTCGGGTAACGATCCACTCATCGCTTGTATCTACCATTTTCTCCAAATCTGCGTTAGAACGCACCTGAGACGGCAGGTAGCTGCCTGTACCTAGAATTTTACTAAACATGAAGACTAATAGTGCCTCTCGAGTAAGACCGCTTCTAAACGATCACTTATTTGGCTGGGTACCTGTCTTTTGACCTCGTGTACCGCCTCACCTATTGCATTGATAATAGCAGGTATATCAGCGCTTCCGTGACTTTTTATCACGATGCCGCGCAATCCTAACAAACTTGCACCATTATACTGGTCGGGGTTCAGCGTTTTTAGCTCATTAAACAGTTCAGAGAACAGTTTTCTTGCGATCCAGCCTTTTATGTTAGACGCCATCATGTGCTCTTTCAGCTTGGCAATAAATAGATGCGCAACACCTTCGCAGGTTTTAAGACAAACATTGCCAACAAAGCCATCACACACAACCACATCCGCAGCATCGTGAAGAAGCTGATCACCTTCAATGTAGCCAATGAAGTTAACCGATTTAGTTTTGCTGAGCATTTCTGCGCAGCGCTTAACTAAATCATTCCCTTTTATATCTTCTTCACCGATATTTAAGATGGCGACGCGAGGAGGCCGATTCAAGTGTTCTTTGGCTAAAGCACTGCCCATCACGGCAAATTGGAACAAAGTATCCGCATCTACCGACACGTTCGCGCCGAGATCCAGTAGCCAGGTTTTGTTTCTCTGTGCTGTAGGTAGGGCTGAAACCAAAGCTGGTCTTTCTATACCAGGCAACAGTTTTAACCGGAATCGGGATAACGCCATCAATGCGCCGGTATTGCCACCACTGAGACAAGCATCGGCTTCGCCGTCAGAAACAGCGTCAATAGCAATACGCATGGAACTTCCTGCACTATTTCTAAGTGCAAGGGATGGTTTTTCAGAATTTGAAATGACACGATCAGCATGTCGGATTGACAGGCGTTCGCTGGGTAAAGTCTTTAGGTGTGCTAACTGTGTTGTGATCTCACCCTGATCACCAACAAGAATCACTTTTAGCTCTGGGAAATGCGACAATGCCTGCACGGCGGCAGGCACTGTGACGCGAGGACCGAAATCCCCGCCCATTGCATCAAGTGCAACGGTAATATTTTGCAAAAGGCAACCTTACTTGTTGATTACCTTTTTACCACTGGTAGTAACCGTCAGCAGTCACGTTGTGACGCAGGTGAGTTTCACCTGAAGTTGCGTCTACAGAAAGTGCAGCTGAAGTTAGTGCATCGTGTGAACGACGCATACCACGCATTGAGCGTGACTTTTTACTCTTTTGTACGGCCATGGACCCTACTCCTATGTTATTCTTAAAGGCTTATCGCTTTAAGTTTTTTAAAACTTCAAACGGATTCGGCTTCTCTTCCACAATTTCTTCCGGAAGGTCACCAAACACCAAGTTGCTCGAATCAACGCTACAATCCGCTTCATCGTGCATTGCTACTTGAGGTAATCCAAGAATGAACTCGTCTTCAACTAATTGTATGAGATCAACTTCACCGTACTCGTTCAGATCTACCAAATCGTACTCTTCCGGTGCGTCCTGCTCACTTTTCTCACTGTAATAAGGAGTATAAGTAAACTGAACTTCGCACTCATGTGCGAAAACCTCGTTACAACGCTGACACTCTAAATCGACTTCGACGTTAGCTTTACCAGAGATAACGACTAATCGCTGTTCATCAAGCTCAAATGACAATGAGACTTCTGCGTCGCGTTTTACGCCTTCGACCGATTCAGCTACACGCTTCAACAGGCTAACTTGAATAATACCATTATAATCAAGTCGCTTCTGAGCTGCTTTCGCCGGATCAACCGTTCGCGGTATTTTTACCTTTTGCATAGGGCGCGAATATTAGCCTTCAATTCGCTTCGAGTCAAAGGAAAAGGCAAAAAACTTACGCTTTTTTTCCTCTCGAAGTATTATGGTTACCAAGATACCTAAAGCAGAATTTTTCTATGCCAAATCTAAACCTTATTCTTGCCTCAACCTCCCCTTTTAGAAAGTCCATTTTGGAGAAACTAGGCGTTAGTTTTACTGTCGCTCAGCCAGACTTTGATGAAAGTCCATTCAACAAAGAAAAACCAGAACAATTGGTTAAAAGACTAGCGCTAGGCAAAGCAAAAAGCTGCTTTTCCAGTTCTCCGGCAGTGATTATCGGTTCAGATCAGGTTTGTGTTATTGATGGCGAAATTGTTGGCAAACCTCATACAAAAGAAAAGGCTATTGAACAGCTTTCAAAAGCAAGCGGTAAGCAAATTCACTTTTATACTGGAGTTGCTGTTTACAACACCCAAACTGGCAGCGAGCAGGTTGAACTCGATACCTTTACTGTCCATTTCAGAAATCTGACTCATCGGCAGATTGAAAGCTATATAAATAAAGAACAGCCATTAAACTGTGCCGGCAGTTTTAAAAGTGAAGGGCTGGGAATAGCGCTGTTCAACAAGTTAGAAGGGAAAGATCCGAACACACTGATCGGCCTTCCCCTGATCACTTTGATTGATATGCTAGCTAAAGAAGGGATTGAGGTTCTCTAACCGGCCCCCTACCAACTAAGCTTTGCGTAAACCTGAAAGAACCTTTTCCAACTGATTACCCATCGGTGCAGAGATATCCATCTCTTTCTCTGTACCCGGATGAGTAAACTTGATATTCGCGGCATGCAGGAAAAGTCTGTTTAGGCCGAATTTCCCCGTATAAGCATCGAAACGGCGATCACCATATCGGTCATCCCAGGCAATCGGGTGACCAGTATATTGAGTATGCACCCGGATCTGGTGTGTTCTTCCGGTAATCGGACTCGCCTGAATGAGCGTAGCGTCCTTGAACTTCTCAAGTATCTTGAATCGGGTTTCCGATGCTTTACCGTTTGGGTTTACACGAACAATACTGTTCACCTCATTTTTAAGCAGTGGCGCATTGACAGTACGGCAGCTGTTTTTCCACTCGCCCATTACCAAAGCGAAATAATACTTCTGCACCGTTTTTTCTCTGAACTGTGCCTGCAAATGTCGTAGTGCAGAACGTTTTTTGGCGACCAGCAAAATACCCGAAGTATCTCTGTCTATACGATGCACCAACTCCAAAATCTTGCCTGTGGACGCAGAGCACGCAATGCTTCAATAGCACCAAATGACAAACCACTCCCACCGTGTACCGCTGTACCGGAAGGTTTATTAAGGATCAACATGTGGTCATCTTCATAGATGATGCAATGCTCAAGCTCAGCCACTTTGTTTAGCTTAGTATTTGGCACATCAGCCTGTGCAGTTTCTTCCACTTTTACCGGTGGTACCCTTACCAGATCACCCGCCTTAAGCTTATACTCTGCCTTGATGCGTTTTTTATTTACCCGCACCTCTCCTTTACGAATAATTCTGTAAATCAGGCTTTTGGGAACATTTTTAAGCTGATTACGCAAAAAATTATCAATACGCTGCCCAGCCATATCTTCGTCTATTTCTACAAACTGGACTTTGGTTTTTATCTCATTCATTCGCTCTGGCTCAGAAAATCTGTGTGTTCCGGGGTTGTCATGGTGTTTTTCACCAAGCGCGACATTCTAAAAAATATCCGACCGAAAGGGAAACTTAAGTTGTAATTTCCTAATTCAGGCCTACCTGTGAATAAAGTTAGGGATTCAAATTGGACAAAAATAAACCAAATGCAATATTTCCCATATTTTTCAATACAATAAAAACAAGAAAAATCGGTCTGGTTCAATTTTTTATCCTGTTTATAACAAAGCAGATTGCCGTGTTTTCTTCACGCTGCTATAGTTCACGTTTGTAATGGACGGATTGGTTATATTTTACACTTTTTCCGACAATCCAGAGCATAAAAATAATGCAATATGAGTAGACTACTTCATTTTTCGACTGCAGCAGCGGCGTAAGACATTCGGGATGAGGTGTACTTGTCGTTCTACTCATCGTTCACTGATGTTGAGTTATATACCACCCAAGACGTGGATCAGGTATCAAGACTGTAATGTATATCTGATGACTGGAGTGTCCCCGAGCATCCCTTCCAGCCGAGAGGTTGCATCCGTAAACCATGGGATCTGGCACCATCAGTATCGAAGCAAAGCGACAAGTCAGCTGATATAAAAGAAGACAACGAGAATTTCTACAATGAAAAGAATGTTAATTAACGCAACTCAGAAAGAAGAGTTGCGTGTCGCTTTGGTTGACGGCCAGCGACTTTTCGATCTTGATATCGAAAGTCCAGGTCATGAATCAAAGAAGGCCAATATCTATAAAGGCCGCATCACCCGCATCGAACCAAGTCTGGAAGCCGCATTTGTTGATTACGGCGCTGAAAGACACGGTTTCCTTCCTCTAAAAGAAATTGCCCGCGATTACTTCCCTGAAGGTTACACCTATCAAGGCCGCCCTAGCATCAAAGAAGTGCTAACGGAAGGCCAGGAAGTTATTGTACAGGTTGAGAAAGAAGAGCGTGGCAGCAAAGGCGCTGCTCTAACTACTTTCATCTCACTTGCTGGTAGTTATCTTGTTCTTATGCCAAACAATCCTCGTGCTGGCGGTATTTCTCGCCGAATCGAAGGTGATGAGCGTACACAACTTAAAGCAGCACTTAGCACTCTTGACCTGCCGCAAGGCATGGGGCTGATTGTTCGTACTGCTGGTGTAGGTAAAAGTGCTGAAGAACTGGAGTGGGATTTAAACGTACTTCTGAATCATTGGAATGCGATTAAAGAGGCGTCTGATGCGAACCCTGCTCCTTTCCTAATTCATCAGGAAAGTAATGTTATCGTACGTGCGATTCGAGATTACTTGCGTCGCGATATTGGTGAAATCCTTATCGATAGCAACACTATTTTCGAACGTGCACGCCAACACATCCAACTTGTTCGCCCTGACTTCTTAAATCGAGTTAAGAAATACGAAGGTGAAGTGCCACTATTCAGCCACTACCAGATTGAAAGCCAGATTGAATCTGCTTTCCAGCGTGAAGTTCGCTTACCATCTGGTGGCTCGATTGTAATTGACCCAACAGAAGCACTGACTTCTATCGACATCAACTCCGCTCGTGCAACAAAGGGCGGTGATATCGAAGAAACGGCTCTGAATACTAACCTTGAAGCCGCTGACGAAATTGCACGTCAACTACGTCTACGTGACCTTGGTGGCCTTGTTGTAATCGACTTTATCGATATGACACCAGTACGCCACCAGCGTGAAGTTGAGAACCGTCTGCGTGAAGCCGTTCGTATGGACCGCGCTCGCGTTCAGATTGGCCGAATTTCACGTTTCGGACTTCTTGAAATGTCTCGCCAGCGTCTGAGCCCTTCTCTGGCAGAAGCTAGCCACCATATCTGTCCTCGCTGTTCAGGTACTGGTGTTGTGCGTGACAATGAATCTCTGGCACTTTCTGTACTTCGTCTAATTGAAGAAGAAGCACTAAAAGAGAACAGCGCTCAGATACTAGCAATTGTACCTGTTGCTATTGCTTCGTACCTGCTTAACGAGAAACGTCGCTCCATCAATCACATCGAGAAACATCAGGATGTGAAGATCATTATCGTTCCAAATTCAGACATGGAAACTCCTCACTTTGAAGTGATCCGTGTGCGTGAAGGTGAACAACAAGATCTGCTTTCTTACCTGCTTCCTAAGAAACTAGAAGCAATGAAAGAAGCTGAAGAAAAAGATCCATCTGAAGCTGAAATTAAGCCTAAGAAGATTGAAGAGCCTGCACTTAAAGGCTTTGCTGCACCAGCTCAGTCTGCTCCTACTCCTGCTCCAGCACCACAACCAGCTGCTGCACCTGAGAAGAAAGTAGAAGAAACTGAGAACAAGCCAGGTGTTATCACTCGCCTGTTCAAAGCTCTGGGTAGCTTCCTGTTTGGTTCTTCTGACGCTGAAGCGAAGAAGAAAGAAGAGGAAGAAAAACAGAAGCAAGAACAAGAGAAGAAAGATCGCAATAACAATCGAAACCGCCGTGACAGAAATAACCGTCGTCGCAGCGGAAACCGTGATAATCGCGATCCGAACAAGCGTAAACGCCGCCCTGCAAAGGCTGATGAAGCTCAGCAAGAAAAAGCGACTGAAGGTCGTAAAGAGCAACAGAACCGCAAACCTAAGCAGGATAGAAAAGCGAAACCTTCAAAGGTTGCTGAAGAAGGCAAAAAGCTGGCAGCAGATGCTGGTACTGAGAAAGGTGCTGAAGAGAAAACTGCTCAGGTTAAACAACGTCGCCAACGCCGTCAGCTTAAGAAGCAGGTTCGCGTTAAAGATCAGGTTGCAGCAGCAGAGCAAGCAGCAACAACCGAAGCTACGGTTGAAGCTAAAGTTGCAAAAGCTGAAGCAGACAAGCCTAAGCAAAAAGCACCTCAGCAAGGTGAAGAACGTGAAGAAGGCAAACAACGCCGTAATCGCCGTTCTCCTCGTCACCTGAGAGCAAATGGTCAGCGTCGCCGTCGTGGACGTGACCGCAGACCTAACCCATTCCGCCTACGTAAAGGTGGGGTTGCTTCTCCAGAGATGGCAATGGGTAAAGTTATGCCTAGGTACGACCTTCCTAAGCCACCGAAGCGTAAAGAACGTCGTAATAAGAACGAGAAAGTTGAACTGCCTGTACTTGGCGGATTCGCTTGCCCTGAAATGGCAATGGGTAAAGTGATTATCAGTCGCCCTGTTGTTGAGCAAGCTCCGGTAGTTAAACCTGCTGTTAAAGATAATCCGGTACAAGCTGAAGTAGTTGAAACCCCAGTGGTAGAAACTCCAGTAGTGGCAGAGCAGCCTGCTGTACAGGAAACCGCTCCTGTTATGGCTGAGGCTCCTGTTGTTGAGCAAACTGAAGAAGTTACTGAAGCTCAGGCAGTATCCGAAATACCAGCGAAAGCAGAAACTATCGAGAAGAAGGCATTTACTGCACAAGTATCTTCTCCAATGGCGAAAGCACCTGGTCCACAGGAAATCAAAGAGATTGAAGTGATAGCTGCTCCGTTCCGTGAAGAACGCTACCAGCCGAAAGGCGCAGGTAGTCAGGTAGCAACCAATCAGGCATCGTCAGGAATGACAAAACCTGAAGGTTATTAAGCTACTGGCTTTGATTTAAAAATAGAAGAGGCTGCCGAATGGCAGCCTCTTTTTTATATAGTCATTCAAGAATCAAAATGGTCATGGTTCCACAAACCGCTCGAGACATCCCTGTACGCTTAAACAAGGGCGTCCATACCCTTGTATGTTTGTTCCACCACAACCATTCCGATTATGTCGAGACCTAGCGTACAGCAACAATTACCCCGCCTGTAAAGTCCCATACAAAGTTTGATATAAGCCCGGTTCATTAACGAGTTCATGGTGCTGACCAGTCTGAATCACTTTCCCGTCTTCAAGCACATAGATTAGATCTGCCTGTTTTACTGCAGAAAGCCTGTGAGCAACAATCAGTGTTGTTCGCCCTTCTAAGAACTCTGTAAGCGCAGAATGCAAAGCGGCTTCTGTTGAGGTATCCAGAGCCGATGTTGCCTCATCAAGAATAACCAACTCTGGGTTTGCCAATACCATTCTGGCAATAGCAAGCCTTTGCCTCTGACCTCCTGATAGACGTATACCCTGTCTGCCTAGTTCGGTTTCAAGCCCAGAAGGCTGTTCTTCAACAAATGCTTTTAACTGCGCTACTTCCAGAGCATGCCATAGGCGATCATCTGCTATTTCGTCACCAAGCGTAAGGTTCTGCCTTAAACTGTCGTTAAAGATCATCGGTTGTTGCAATACAACCGCCATCTGTTTTCTTAACGCTTCGTAACTCACCTGCTCTATCGGATAACCATTAATTAAGATATCACCACTGTTTTTCTGATAGATGCCAAGCAAAATCTGAATCAGTGTAGACTTCCCTCCCCCAGACGCGCCAACCAGAGCAACCCTTTTGCCTTTTGGAATGTCCAGATTCAAGTTTTCCAACACCTGCTTTTCATCATCATAAGAAAAAGAGACATTACGAAACTCAACATCAATAGCCTGATCCTGATTAAAAGGATTTACCTGAGCAACTGGTCTGAATTCTTCCTCTAAAGCCAGAATATTGTTCAGCCTTGTCATAGCAGCAGACGCACTAAACCAGGCATATTGAATACTCAGTAGTTCCTGAATTGGACCAAGCATAAACCAGAGATAACCAAAAACAGCGATGATCTGCCCTACAGTCAAATCACCCCATAACACCATCACCATGGCTACGGCGCGAAAAATTTCAAAGCCAACGAGGAACAAAGAAAACGATAGGCGATTGGCAGCATCCGATTGCCACGCATAACTGTCGGCATCATTTCTTATAAGATCCGCATCGTGTTTTAAACGCTTGAGATATTCCTGTTCCCGGTTAGAAGCTCTTAATTGATATAGCCCATCCAGCGTTTCAACCAAACGTTGCTGAAAACGCTCAAAAGACTGATTTTCATGTTTTTTGAGCGCCTTTACTCGCTGACCCATTTTACGAGACAGATAAATAATTACCGGGTTCAGAAGAATGATAAACAGAGCAAGACGCCAATCAAGCCAGAATAGAACCAGAGCAACTCCAACGGTGCTGAGTAAGCTAACAACAAACTTGCTAAGTGTAGAACCAATAAAGCTATCAATAGTTTCGATATCGGTAACCAGATGCGAAGTTAGCCCACCGCTTCCTCGCTCTTCATACTGGCGCATGCTGATGCGACCAAGCTTATCCAGCAGTTGCTTGCGCAGATAACAAGTCAGAGTCTTAGACACCAGCGTGAATTGTCTTGTCTGCAAGATATTCAGAGCCTGACTCGCCAGCCTCATAAAGATAACAAGAAACAGAACCAGACCAATGTACCCCTGATTAGTATGCAGACTCTCGGGTAAAAGCTTACCTAGAAGTTCTAAGCCACCAGCGGGCTGCCCTAGTAGGACTTCATCGACGATCACCGGCATTAACAGCGGAATAGGCACTGCAATCACGGCTGCGAATATCGCAATTAGGTTTGCAAAGATAAGTTTGTTTTTGTGTTTTTTGGCTTCAGTTAACAGCCAACTTCTATTTATTCTTATTTGATTGTTGTTCACATATATCTCACATAAATAAACGCCATAACCTAATAGTAGGCTATGGCGATAAAGTTAGTATGTACCTGAATTATTTAAGGTACCTCTAAGCGACCTAGAATTGGTAATCCAATGATACACCCCAGTTTCTTCCAGGCTGGCTGTAGAAGTCTTTGTTGTCGTCTGCATCCAACCCTCTCACGTCCTGATAAGTCCAGTATTTCTTATCAAACGCGTTAAACAAACCTGCTGATATAGTAAGGTCTGTTACTGGTTTGTAGTACGCCGTAATATCCATTACGCCATAACCAGCACTATCGATCTGTTCTTCGTCAGACCAAGCATCTTTTTTAGCTGCTAGTTTCAATGAAGCTAGTGTTCCGAAGCCTTTCTCAACATTGTCATAGCCCAATCCGATAATAGAAGAAAGAGGTGCTACAGAGTCAAGAGATTTGCCTGTGGCTTGATCTTCACTATCAAGATAGGTAATAGAAAGTCGGGTATATAAACCTTTTGGAGCGTACGACACTGCTTTATCCAATCGCACGGTTGTACTGAACTCCACGCCTGATATATCAACTTCATCCCGGTTTACGATGGTAAATGCATCACGGTCAGGGTCAGGGTCAGGGTCAGGGTCACCATTATCGACATCTTCTGAGTCAATAAAATCACGATATTGAGTAACAAAACCAATGAGTTCTAGATTTGTTGCATCGCCTTGATGGCGGAATCCAATCTCGTAGGACGTACTGGTTTCTGCTTTTAAATCAGGATTTGGGATGTAATCCGCACCAGTATCATACTCGTAATATAGCTGTTCTACAGTAGGCGCTTTGAAACCCTGGCTAATCTGGGCAAAAGTACTTAGCTCACTGTTCAGGTGATAAACCGCACCCACTTTACCTGTCCAGGCATCGTTACTATTTTTGCTGCGAGTCGTTGTGAAACCATCGTCCGAAGACGGATCTGCTTCGAACGAATCGTAGCGAATCCCCGCATTTAACACTAGAGTGTCCTCGAGCAAGAAAGCATTGTCTTGCAAGAATACACCCCATTGCGTCACCTTAGCATCAGGTATAGTTGTCGCACCCGGCTGACTGGTTCCGTTATCATGGTAAATATCTACGTTATCCAGCGAAAAATCTGTGCCTATGTAAGTCAATCCGTAGGTAAGCTCATGACTTGCACTATCAGTAAAGATGACTTTGTTAAACTGACTATCGAACTGAATAGACTCATCTTTCGCCTGGCGTAAGCGAGTTCGGTCGCCGTTGTATCCAACCATTCCCATATAGTCGGTCACAGTTGCAAAGTTTTCATTAGAGGTTTCTGTTGTCTGGAAGTTCAGAGCAACAAACATCTCATCAAAGGCAACATTTGGCTTAGTTAGCTCATAATTAAGGCCATAGCGGGTTCTTACCGTATTATCGGTGCTACGAGAGTTATCATAACCAACCACTGGCATTCCCATGTATTGAGACGTGTAGTTGCTACTTCTTGAATCTTCATCGTAAGTATAGTCATAACGCTCAAACACAAAACCAATTCGGTTTGTGTCATTCAGACGATAATAAACCTTGCCTAGAACGTTATTCAGGTCTTTATCTGCTGGGTTCTCTAATCCACGGTCACTGCCATCAATATCAGCCCCGTCACCATAGGTTTCCAGCTCATGGCCTTGTGCATAAGTACCAATAAGAATGGTTTCCAGGTCACCTCGACGCATCGCCCAGGTTAGCGTATTTTTAAACTGATCATCAGCTGAAAAGTAGCTCGATTTGATACCGAATCTAGACTCCTCACCATCCGTCACTAAAAAGTCCGAAGGATCTTTAGTTTTCATAGAAACCACACCACCCATAGCGTCTGAGCCGTATAGGGTCGAAGATGGCCCTTTGTTGATCTCGATACCCGCTAATGTGTCGACTTCTATTGCATTGGGATAGATAGCCTGAACACTACCTCCTCCTGGATTAAATGGTGCTGTTTGTTGAACCCCATCAACTACCGTTTTCACACGGCCTTCATCCATACCTCGAATATTGAAGCCAGATACACCAAATCGGCCTGAAGTTGTTGCTTCTACACCGGGGGTGTATTGAACTGCATCGTAAAGATCTTTAGAAAGTGTTTTATCCAGATCTTCGGAAGAAACTGATTCAATAGAAGCAGACACATCAGATTTGTTCTGCTCTGTTCTGGTTGCGGAAACCACAACTTCATCAAATGTATAGGATTCTTCCGCTTGAGCCACTGCTGGCAGCATTAATGATGCAGTCAATGCAGTACTCACTGCCGCCGCTAATTTTGTTGTCTTAAACATTATTATTCCATATTTTGGGCGCACGAAGCCTATAGCGGACAGCAAACCTGCCCACTAACTAAGTGCGTTAAGTTGAGTTTTTAGTTAGGAGGCCTGTTTATTGATACTTTTATGGCCTTCATTCAGGTGAACAAATTCAACCATGTCGCTGCCCGATACTTCAAACGCTTTGCCAAACCCTTTAACAAAACGCCCTTGCTCAGGAACAAGTCGATATAGATTGAAATCACCGAGGTTGCTCAAATTACTGACAATCTCACCAAACCGAGTTTCAAGAGCCTGAATAGCGTTTAACCATGGCTCTGAACCACGTTCGATGTGGACTGCCTGAGCATCAAAGCTCAATCTCTTCCGTGCATAGATGCTTTTTGCATCTTGTTCATCTTCAATCATCATGATTGAGATGCTTTTATTATTGTGTAAATTTTGACCGTGCTGAGCGATGTCGCTCACCAGGATATAGTACCCATCCGGCAGGTATACAAACGGACTATAGCTAACGTGTGGTACTCCTGAAGGAGTGATTGTCGCCAGTTGCAGCGTTTTCTGAGTTTCTCTGAACTCTGCCACTTCCGGACCAACTCGGTTTTGAAGTCTCTCTTGTTTTGTATCCATTAACTCAACGTCCCTTTTAACTGATTAAAGTGCTCCACTTGTTCCGGAAATAACTGGCGTTTTTTATCCCTGCCCAGGTATACCTTGAATATACAGCCACCATTTTTGTCATAAAAACCAATATAGTAACTTTCAGCTCCCATGAATGGCTTACTTACAAAAGCAATCTTTTCCACTAAGTCTAGCTTCAAGTGTCCATGAAGCTGACCTTCTTTCCCACCCATAAGGTTGTAATAACCTCTTGCGTTCTTTCCTTTAGGGAACGGAGCTTTGGCTTCGAAAATAGATCCAAAGGAGTGAATAATTGTAGTCACCTTTCCCCAACCTGGTAGTTGAGTCAGAATCGACTCAGCATGCTCTCCTGCTACACGCTTAACCATCTTCTCCGGTAGCGCTAAAGTCACCTCACCCTCACTCATCTCAAGTTGTTTTGCCATTTCCGACAAAGCCTGATGCGGATCATTGGCTACAAAATTCTCAACCAGTTTTGATGTTTCCTCAAAAGAGCGACTTAAATACATTCCTTTTATCTCCTCACGCTGCACGCGTATTTTCTTTATTATCTTCAATTATTTTTATCATTATCTGAGCAAGATTGACTGACCAAAACTGTCCCGCCAGTGTCAGATTTACGTAATCAGAATTTAGCTCGACCAAGCCATTCTTTTGCCATGCTTTAAACAACGGTATAGCCAGTTCGAAAAGGTCATAGCCCAAAGCCTCCAGAAGATACCTTCTGGATATCAATCCCTTATCGAAGCTCCATTTGATAGCTGCACTACTCTCTTTAGATTCAGAACTCTTAAACACCATGCCAACAGGAAACTCCTGCTTTTTAACCGATTCAATGTACGTATCTAGTTTTCGGTGGTGCATCATTTGCAAACCTCCTACATTACCCCCGGCACCCGAACCTAGTGGTAGTACTTCTGCTGTGGTCTTAGCAAGAGAGTTATAAATACTTCGCTCTCGGTTACCTGAGGCCCAATGATTCACACTTAATCGACGCTGGAAGTGTTCTGCCATGAATTTTACGCCCATTTCATACATGGACGCCTTCATTTGGGTATCTGCCGGCATCGGTAATCTACCTTGCTGAACCATCGCTTCCATCGGCAGACCTTTCATCTCAATGAGCTGGTACAGGTCGACACCGTCCGCACCGGATTCTAGATAGCATTGGAGATCATCACGCCATACCTCAAGCGTTTGGTGCGGTAACCCATATAGCAGATCCAATACAATTGGCGCAGCGTTGTAACTGGTGAAGCGAGATAGCCTCTCCTGAACGTACTCACGATCATCGAGACGTTTTGCCGCTCGACGCACTTTGGTATCAAAACTTTGCACCCCAAAGGAAAAGCGATTAAACCCTCCTTCTAATGCACCTTCGAATTTTTCATCATCAAAACGGTTTAATCTGCCTTCAAGTGTTATTTCACAATCAGGAGTTAACGGGAATGACTCCCTAAGTTTTTTCCCTAATATTTTTAGTTGTTTTGCAGAGAGATCTGTCGGCGTACCTCCACCAATATAAACAGCCTGGAACGGAGCTGCCTGGGACCAGTCAAATCTAGACTTCCACTCGATTTCAGCCAAAAGAGCAGAAAAATACTCGTCAATTAGTGAGCTGCTAGAAGCATTCTGGAAAAAGTTGCAATACGTGCATCTAACACGACAAAAGGGGATATGCACATAGAGACAACGCGAACCTGATACTACTTCATTCTCAGTCAAAGCAGAGCACAATACACTCTGGGTACTTTCCGGTGAGACTGGCTTAGTCCATCCACCAGCATGAGCTGAAATTTTACGTTCAAAAGCATAACGAATTGGGTCAGGCGTCGCTTTCCCCACCACCAATTCATCACTCATATTTATGTTCAATTGATTTATCATAATTGTTAACCATTAACCAACAACCCTTACGTACCAATGGATACAGAGTTTACGCAGTTATTACAATTATTGTCAATTGATATTTATTATCATTTGCATTCTCATTAAGTTATGTGCTAAATTCCGAATCATTCCGAACAGTATAAAGATTAATTTCAGCTGGTTTTCTACGAGGTTTACGCATTGAATTTTCCCAGATACATTGTTTTTTCAGCGATATCAATTGCGCTACATGCAATGGTAGTGTCTGCAATGCCAGTACAAAATCCCATCACTATTAGCACTCAAAGACCTGGCGCTTCAGTGAACATCCAGTTCATTTCCAGGCCAGAAATTGAGCCGATATCTAAAGAAATAAAAACAGATAAACCAAAACTTAAGAAAACCATTGAACCACAGCCTAAAAATCAGGAAGTTCCTCAAAAAAAAACAGAACCTACTCGGAAAATAGTTGAGAAAACGAATAAAAAACCTATTCAAAAAAAGGTGGTAAATAAATCACAACCCGTAAGTAAGCCACCTAACAGAGCAGTTAAGAAGAATGTAGAGAAATCAGATCCACAACAAGTAGTAGAAAAGCGTGAGCTTATAAAATTAGTTAAGGACCCTGAGCAAAAAAGCGTAGAAAAAGTATCTGAGTCTACTCTGGTACAGGCACAATCCAGCCAGCCAAAACTGATTAAAAAGCCCAGCTTTACTACAAAACCTTCTCCTATTCGCTATCCGAGAGTAGCCCGAAAGCGTGGGGTTGAAGGAAAAGTTGTTATAGAAATTTGGCTAGATGAATCTGGCCTGCAAACCAGACAAATCATTCACACTTCATCCGGTCATGAACTGCTGGATAAAACCGCTTTAGCTGCAGTAGCTAAGTGGAAATTCAAATCACATCAAGAAGGTGGTCACACAGTAAGCCACCGAGTACGAATACCTGTAAATTTTAAACTGGATTAAAACATGCAAACTTTTTCGGTTATCCACTCTCAGTTAGGCATGATGACCTGGCCACTTACTGCTATGTCACTTTTGGCGATGCTGATCATTTTGGAACGTTGCTTCTATCTGCTCATTAATTCCCGGATCAATAGTCGTAAGTTGATAAATCACCTTAATAGTATCGACCTCAATAACAAACTGGCATTTGATGAACTGCTCAAGCAGCAAAGTAGTCAGAAAAACACGTTGGCACAAGGCGTTATCATGCTGCTCAATCACCGACATTTCGAAAAAGCCCTGAGAGAAGATACTGTGAGCATCTGGCTAGAAAAAAACGCCAACAATACAGCTCCGGGCTTAAATTCCTAACTATTATTGGTGTGATTAGCCCATTAGTTGGGCTTTTAGGTACAGTTCTTGGACTTATTGAGATGTTTAAAGATCTGGCACATACCTCTGGTTCGATTGCCCCATCCGATCTTGCCAGCGGACTTGGCCTTGCAATGTCGACCACAGCTGCGGGATTGTTCATCGCTTTGCCAGCTATTTCAGGATCTCATCTATTACAAATCTGGGCAGATCGCTCTATCGGGAAAATTGAGCATGCGCTAAACCACTGCAACTTATATCTTGAAGGCATCACCCTCGACAGCAAACCGTCGAAGGTTATATGTGCTCGAACATCAAGCGGAGTATGCGAAATTAATGCCGGGGAAACGGCATGATTCGCTCGCGACGCACTCCCCACACATCGGCAAGTTCAGTGATTCCGGATCTAACTCCTCTGCTTGACCTGGTATTTATCGTGATGGTGTTCCTATTACTAACCACCAATATCAGCGTCCACACCATGGACATTAACATACCTCAAACTGAAGACGGAGATGTGCTCTCTTCTCCGGAAAAGGCAGTCATAAGTGTTGCGATTCTGGCAGATAAACCTAGATGGGCGATAGATGGCGACTCATTCAATAACTGGGAAGCCTTCTCCTCAAATCTTATCCAAAGGGTAAAAGCTAACCCGAAAAAAACGTTGGTTATTGCTGCAGATAAAAAAGCGGATGTGGAGTCTATGCTTAAACTCCTCGCTTTTTTGCAGAGTAACAATATCAGCGCAACTAATATCATAATGGAAGACAGTACTTCATGAAAAAAATAACATTCATATTGCCTCTTTTACTCGCAACCTTATCGGTTCAGGCTAAAGAACGAATTATTAGCGCAGGTTCTAGTGTTACTGAACTAATCTACGCTTTGGGAGCAAATGATCAGTTGGTTGCCGTAGATAGTACAAGTAAAGCTTTGGTCACGCAGGATGAACTACCGCTTGTTGGGTATCACCGGCAACTGTCACCAGAGGGGTTACTGGCTCTTCAGCCTTCAGTGATAATCGGTTCAGATGAGATGGGCCCAGAGGCCACACTTTCCGTTCTTAAAGAGAGCAAGATTGACGTAGTTGTAACCTCATCAGGCGATAAAATTGAAGACCTGTATGCCCGAATTGATAAAGTAGCAAAAGTGACTGGCACTGAACAGAAAGCAGAATCCATTAAGGCTAAGGCTAGAAAACAGATCGAATATCTTCAGGAGCAAAAGCTTTCTGATTCCCCCAATGTGATGTTTCTCTTGATGACCAGTGGCCGACCGCTTAGTGTAGCAGGCGCAGATACTTCAATAGACAAGATCATTCAACTGGCGGGAGGTGAAAACCCGGCTAGCAGTAGCTTCAGTTCATACAAAAGCATCTCTGTAGAATCTATTATCGAAATGAAGCCTGAATACCTGTTGGTTTCACAACGAACATGGGATGCTATGGGAGGCGCGCAAGGAATTGTTAAAAAATACCCTCTTCTAATGGCAACGCCAGCAGGTCATAATGGCAACATTGTCCCTATTCCTGGCACAGCACTGATTGGCGGATTTGGACTGGAGAGCATCAAACTTTCAGGCGAACTAAATCAACGATTCTCAAAAGAATTCAGCACAAATTGATCAAATAAGTAATAAAAATAATGGATTCAAAACCTGTTAAACCAAAATCTCTCGGGCGTGTATCAGTGAAGTTTCTGATACCTTTCGGCCTGACCATGCTGTATTTGGCCATAGTCACATCAGTGGCTATTGGGCCTATGGATATCTCTCTGTCTGATAGCTTTACCGCTATTATTCCTGGCGCTATTTACCCTGATAACGGTCTAGCTCCTCATGTTGAGCTGATCATCCAACAAGTGCGCCTTCCACGTACTCTTTTAGCAGTTGCAATAGGCGCTACACTGGCTTTGTGTGGCGCAGTGATGCAGGGGCTGTTCAGAAACCCATTAGCAGACCCGGGCATTATTGGTGTTTCGGCAGGTGCTTCCTTGGGTGCCGCCTTAGCCATTGTTCTTTTTGGCAGTCTGGCTCAGGAGTATCCTGCTCTTCTTCTGTTTGGAACCGTGCCGCTTTTTGCATTTTTGGGCGGAACCATGACCACTATTATGGTTTACAGACTTGGTACCACCACAAGCGGTACCTCTGTCTCTATGATGCTTCTGGCTGGTGTAGCTATCAGTGCTTTGGCAGGAGCAGGCTTGGGGTTGATGAACTATTTTGCCGATGATCAGGCCTTGAGGGATCTTTCCCTCTGGACAATGGGCTCATTGGCCGGTAGCAACTGGACAGGCATTCTTATGTCATTCATCTGTCTTGGTGTGCTATTTATCCTGTTCTATCGGGACGCAGATAAGCTAAATGCTCTTTTACTAGGGGAGCCTGAAGCAAAGCATATGGGTATTAATGTTCAGGCTCTGAAACGCCGATTGATCTTGTTGACAGCAGCGGGCGTAGGAATCACGGTTTCTCTGGCAGGCATTATAGGATTTATCGGATTAATCGTTCCGCATCTGGGAAGGATGATAAGCGGACCAAACCACAAAACTCTGCTTCCACTTTCTATGATAATCGGCGCACTACTACTGCTGGTAGCGGATATGATTGCCCGAACAGTCGTCGCACCGTTAGATATGCCGGTAGGTATTGTTACCGCACTGATTGGTTCTCCATTCTTTATCTGGTTACTGATAAAACAGAGGGGGAAACTATAATGCAAGTACCTAGTATCTCGCTTAGAAACCTGAATCTGACCCTTGGACAAAAAGTTATCCTCGATGATGTATCCGTTGAGTTTAACTCCGGTGAACTGACTGTTCTTCTTGGCCCAAATGGCGCAGGTAAAAGTAGCCTGCTAAAAATGATCACCAAAGAGTGGAAAGTGAATGGTGAGGTAGACTATTTCGGACAGCCATCCGAACACTGGCAACCTTCCGATATCGCTAAACATCTCGGAGTGTTGCCACAATCAAGCTCGCTTACGTTTAATTTCACCGTTAGGGAAGTTGTCGAACTTGGGGGGCTAACCCTGAACGCCTCGCAGTCACAGATAAGTACCATTGCTGATAAGTATATGGAAGCTAACGACATAACCCACCTCGCTGACCGTGCCTATCCAACGCTATCGGGTGGTGAAAAGCAAAGGGTTCACCTGTCCCGGGTCCTAACTCAGATAGAACAAAGTGGCGAGCAAAAGATCCTATTACTTGATGAACCAACATCTGCTTTGGATCTCTCTCACCAACACAGAACGCTCGCATTAGCAAAGAAGCTTACCGAGTCTGGAGCTTCTGTTATTGCAGTAATCCACGACCTGAACCTGGCGGCTCAATATGCGGACCGGGTATTGATTTTGAATAATGGCAAACTGGTCGCGGATGGCTCTCCATGGGAGACTCTGACGGAAACGATCATCGACAGCGTTTACCACTGGCCAGTAAAAATCATAAGCCACCCGACTGAGTCTCATCCTGTAATTTTGAGCTAATTTATAGCGGGAGATAATATTATTTCTCGCTTTTATTTAATTCTCAGCTCGAATAAAACGGCTTAATATTGAACTCAATCACACTTTTCTGTAGCATGCGCGTCGTTACTGAGCTTCCGATCACACTTGTTTTTAAAGCACTCTGTTAGCCCCCTTTTTAGCTTTATGAACACAGAGGTTGGAATACCTTTTATTTAAGCTAAATAATGAGCCGAAATGTTTGAATTTCCGAAGTTTTCCAATCATTCTGCCAAGAATGACATCTTATCTGGCCTGACAGTTGCGCTAGCACTGGTTCCAGAAGCCGTTGCCTTTGCATTCGTTGCAGGCGTAGACCCTATGGTTGGCCTATATGCTGCCTTTATCGTTGGCCTTGTAACCTCCATCTTTGGTGGTCGACCGGGTATGATCTCTGGTGCAACTGGTGCAATGGCTGTTGTAATGGTTAGCCTTGTAATGGAGCACGGTGTCCAGTATCTATTCGCGGCGGTTATGCTGGCGGGTATTTTCCAGGTGAGTGCCGGAATATTCAAACTGGGTAAATTTATCCGTATGGTTCCACACCCGGTTATGATCGGTTTCGTAAACGGCTTAGCTATTGTTATTTTCCTTGCTCAGTTAGGACAATTTAAAGCTCCGGATATCAACGGTGTACTTACCTGGCTACCAACAGGCCAGATGCTTGTGATGGGCGGATTAATCCTACTAACGATGGCAATCATCCACTTCCTTCCTAAGTTCACCACTGCTGTACCTTCATCGCTGGTTGCGATTGTATCAGTAACACTTCTGGTACAGCTTCTTGGACTGGATACCCGTACTGTAGTTGATTTCCTTCGTACTATGTCTGGTGACGAAGCAGCAACACTGGCAGGTAACCTGCCGACTTTTGCTTTCCCAGCTGTACCTTTCAATCTTGAAACCCTACAGATTATTCTACCTTATGCAGTTATTCTAGCAGCGGTTGGTCTTATCGAATCACTACTGACACTGACAGTTGTAGATGAAATGACAAATACTCGCGGTCAAGCTAACCGTGAATGTGTTGGTCAGGGCTTTGCAAACCTAAGCTGTTCTGTATTCGGCGCTATGGGTGGTTGTGCGATGATTGGTCAGTCTATGATCAACGTAAACTCAGGTGGTCGCGGACGCCTTTCTGGCATCGTTGCTGCTATCGCCCTACTTTGCTTTATCCTGTTCGCATCAAGCCTTATCGAGATGATTCCGCTGGCAGCACTTGTTGGTGTTATGTTTATGGTTGTTATCGGCACCTTCGAATGGGCAACCTTTAAACTGGCACGCCGTGTACCTAAACAAGACTTCTTCGTTATCGTACTTGTAACAGTCGTAACGGTAATGACTGACCTCGCGGTAGCGGTTGTGGTTGGTGTTATTGCATCTGCACTTATGTTTGCATGGCAGCACGCAAAGCACATCTATGCGAGCAGCCAGTTGAATGCTGAAGGTTCGAAAGTATATAAGATTAACGGCCCAATCTTCTTCGGTTCGGCAGCTAACTTCCTTGAGCTATTTGATGCGCCAAACGATCCAGAAGACGTAATCGTAGATTTCGCCAATTCACGCGTAGCAGACCACTCTGCGATTGAAGCAATTGAAACATTGGCTGAACGTTACACAGCTCAGGGCAAGACACTTCATCTTCGCCACCTGAGCCCGGATTGCCGTACATTGCTTGAGAAAGCTGGCAGCCTGGTAGAGATTAACGTGAAAGAAGACCCAAGCTATAAAGTTGCTACCGATGTTTTAGCGGGTTAAACCAACTCGAAACAAAAACATTCCAGCTTAATGAGTTAAAGGCTGCTTCGGATATTCTCCGTAGCAGCCTTTTTAATTTAAGTTTGATCTCACACTTTCAATAACTCCTGGAAAAAAGTTATTATCTCAACCAGATAACGTCGCTAGTTGGTAATTTCGTATGTCTCAAACACCAGTCGTCTCCGATCAAGAGCAAGCTATTCTTAACGCTAAGCGTTATATCGTTGTACATGCACTACAAGCAGGAGTCGACGGAAAGCTCCTTACCAATACTCAGCTGCATGAGATGTACGGTATTGTGGCGGGCACCATTCAGAGGGCACTGACTTCTTTAAAAAACAGTGGCGCGCTGATTACCCGTTCAAAAGGCCATATGGGCCGAGTAATTACCGATATGGATACGGGTTTGTGCTGGAGTATGGCGAAACTAAAGCCAGTACAGCTACTGATGCCAAGTAGCGGCTCGATAGAAATCGACATACTGATAAAAAACATCACCAGTAAACTCAGCCAGCTAAATATTCCTTACTTTATTTCAAATGAGCCAGGTGGCGAAAACCGTATTGCGCAAGTTATAGATGGTAAGTTTGATATCGCTTTGGTTTCTCAGGGTGCATACGAAAATATGCAAAACGAGCTGACCGAGGGACAGGTTAAGATCCTGGAGCCCAACACCTATTACTCCCTGAATCGGCTGGTGATTGTCTCGCGAACTTCAGAAGATGCAGACAAGTGGAAAAATATAGCTATCGATCATAACTCTTCTGACCACACAAGAATTACCGAAGCTGAATTTCCGATGGATAAGGGATACCAGTATACCGAAACAGATTTCCGTCAGATCCCGGCCAGAGTGCTGCGTAAAGAAGTGGATGCAGGGTTGTGGCACATCACTTCTAGCCCAGTTCCGCTTACGCTTTCTGGTTTAAAAGCCTCTCAATTTACTAATGACTCTGCTATAGCGTTACATCAAAGTTTGTCGGCAGCCGCTTTTGTAATTAACCCACATCGACCTGAGTTGGCTTCACTGTTAAAAGAACTGGATGACAAAGAGATTATCAACCAACAAAAAAAGCTTTCGCCGGGGAAGATCCTTACACGAAAGCTTTTGACTGATTTTGGCTAGCAACGTTTACTCTTCCACAAGCTCTGTTGCCTGAACCTCTAGTTGAGGCTTTTCGACATGTACAGGTCTATGTTTGCATACCAAATCATAATAGGCATCGATCTGGTTGAGCTTCTCTTCTTCTTGCCAGCCAAGAAGCTCCTGCATTTCCTGAGCGATCAGCCCAACCTTGTCCAGGCCGCCCTTATTGTCCCAGAAGAACTCAGAGGTACGTCTCACTAGCACATCCTTCAGTGAGCAGGCCGCTTCTTCTTTAACACAATAGTGAATCTCTGCTGCAGTAAGACCACGCTTGGACAGCACCGTACGAAGGCGTTTATCGTTTATCCAGTATTCAGCAACTTTAAACGCGTTGTAGCCATATCTTGATGCCCAGACCAAGGCGATCTTTGTTGGGATGCCTTTGGTTTCAAGCCCTGAAACCACCATATTCTTAGAGTAAGTTTTTTTACTCGTTAATGATTTATCAGGCTCAGACTGCGCACCTGAGATCCCGATTTTACTCGCGCTATAAGGCGCTAGATCGGGAGCCAGATATTTGTACTGATCATGCTTAACCACAGCATCCAGTAACTGCTTAGCCATTACCCGATTACTGGTCAGCTTACCTCCGATGATCGAGAAGATACCCGAATCACTTTGCATAATCTGGTGCTCTCGAGGTGTTTTGCTGTTGTTAAGGTCATCTTTAGGCGCGATAAGCGGACGTAAGCCAGCCCATGAACCAATAACGTGATCTTCCGTAAGCTTGGCTTCCGGCATCAGATGATTTGCTACATTAAGCAGATAACGGATGTCTTCTTTTTCAGGATGAACATCATTCAGATCACCTTCATAGGTCGTATCCGTTGTCCCGATAAATACGCGATCATCCTGAGTAGAAGGAATCGGCCATACCACCCTTCCATCATCCGGCGAACGCATAAAGATCGCTGAATGCAGAGGGAAGTCCTTCTTGCGCAGGACAATGTGAACCCCTTTGGTTGGCCTTAGCACCTTCGAGTCAGGCTTTTCAAAGCGCAGGACGTTATCACTCCATGGCCCGGTTGAGTTTACTACGTAATGGCCCTTAATCACTTGCTCTAGGCCAGTTAGTGTATCTCTGACCTGAACACCATCGCACTTATTATCGCTGTACGTTAAACCTGTCACCTCACAGTGATTAAGCACCTGAGCGCCATGCTCTGCAGCGCTTTTTACCGTATCGATAGTAACTCGGGCGTCATCCGTCGAAACGTCATAGAACATCGCCGCACCGAGCAAACCATCAGCTCTGAACTGAGGCTGCCTTTGAAGCACCTGTTCTTTACTAAGCATTTTGTGACGACGCTTGTTCCAGTTGCCAGATACAAAGTCGTAGAAAGTCAGCCCAAGATTCAGCAACCATTTTTTATCAGGCGTATTGTCATAAAACATATACAAGAATGGCTGCACCTTAGTCAGGTGAGGAGCAAGCCGCAAGGCAAGCTCCCTCTCTCTAACCGACTCCGCTACCAAACCAAACTGATAAGTTTCAAGATAACGCAAACCACCATGAATCAGCTTAGACGAACGACTTGACGTACCAGACGCAAAATCTTCCTTCTCAACCAGAATCACTTTAAGACCCCGAAGGACGGCATCACGGGCAATCGCGGCACCCGTAATACCTCCGCCTACGACAACGAGATCAAACGTCACACCTTCTAGTTGCTGTAAACTTGCTCTTCTCATTACTCTTTACTCCATTCCCGTGAGCGTTCAACGGCCTTCTTCCAGGTTTTATACTGCTGATCGCGAACCGTTTCGTCTGCTTGTGGCGAAAAGACTTTCTTATTTCTGCCAATTGCAAAGGCTTCTTTTTCCGACTTCCACAAACCGACACCTAGTCCAGCCATTAATGCAGCACCAAGGCTAGTTGCTTCTACGTTGCGCGGACGAATAACATCAACACCTAGCTGGTCTGCCTGGAACTGTACCAACAGATCGTTCTTCGAGGCACCACCATCGACAGCAATACTCTTGATGTCATAACCTGAGATTTCCTGCATCGCAGTAACAAAATCACGAACCGAATAAACGATACCCTCTAGAGTTGCACGAACGATATGACCACGAGTGGTGCCCGGAGAAACACCTAAGATAGTGCCGCGAGCGTAAGAATCCCAATATGGTGCCGATAAGCCCGTCAGTGCGGGAACAAAATAGACACCGCCGTTATTATCAACTTTGCCAGCAACTGCTTCTGATTCTGCCGAAGAATCAATGATCTGGAGGCCATCTCGCAGCCACTGAACCGCAGAGCCTGTACAACCTGCATACCCTTCGAGTGCGTAATGGGTCTTACCTTCTTTACGCCATGCAATTTGGCAGACAATGCCGCTTCCGGTATCAATCTTCGGCTCTGTACCGATCAACATATCGAGGAAAGTACCCGTACCATGAGTACACTTGATCATGCCTGGCTCAACACATTCCTGAGAGAACAGAGCAGCATGTTGGTCCGCTATTAAGCCTGAAATTGGTACGCTTCCCCCCATTACCTGCTCATCTGTCAGACCGATATTCGCTGAATCATCAACCACAGTAGGGAATAAAGATAGCGGTAGACCTAAAGCACTCAACCACTCTTCGTACCATTCATCATTAACCAAATCATAAGAACCGGTTACGGACGCGTTAGAAGCACTAATAACATGTTCTTTTCCACCAGTAAGACAGTAAACCAACCAGGAATCGATGGTGCCAAAGGCAAGCTCGCCTGCTTCAGCGCGCTCTTTCATCAATGGAACATTACCCATCATCCACTCTAAGCTCAGGCTAGAGTACACAGGAGCCAGGGCCCAACCCGTGCGGCTATATACCTTCTCACCCCATTCAGCAGAAAGCTCTTCTGCACGAGCGGCGGTTCGAGTGTCCTGCCAGACAATAGCTTTGGTTATAGGTTGACCGCTATTCCTGTCCCACACCACGCTTGTTGCACGCTGATTAGTTATGCCAACACAAGAAATATCGTTCATTCGGATAGACAAGCTATCCAATGCCTGTGTGATCATCTTCTGGGTCACATCCCAAATTTCGTTTGCGTCTTGTTCTACACGATCCGGAGCAGGATGATAGTTTGGAAACTCACTATAAGCCTGAGCAAGAATATGGCTGCGTTGGTTGTAAATAAGTGCTCTTATACCTGTCGTGCCTGCATCAATAACTAAAATATATTTGTCCATAATATTTGTCCCTTATGTGATGGTTATTGAACAGCAACTGAAAGAAAGATAAGTGCTGAGGTAACAGGCCAGATAGCGCTGGCAGGCGGGTCGATATGCGTATCTGCCCGAATAAGCCAGAAGCGTGCAAACAGCTGACCGGTAACCGCGGCGATAAGCCCTGCTAAAGCTCCAATAATTACTAGTGTAGTTTCACTCTCAACCACGCCCATAAACAGTGATACAGCAACTGCGCTTACAAGAGTGATATGGTGAGTCGCTGGAACCAGTACATTCATAGCCAGGAATAACAATGACACAGCAGAGATTGCAAAACCTACCAGGATTACTCCGGGCGCTTCTGGGTATGCTTTTAACAGCTCAAGTGCAGCCCAAGAAGACATAGCGCCAACAAAGATGCCTAACCATGCTGTCATGGCAAATGTATCCTGATAAGCAAGCCACGAATGCTGCTCACACGTCTTAAATCTATCCAGTCCTTTTTTACCTTCACAATGCTGACCTACAATACCGCATTCGCTATACATTAACCGTGCGACAACCGCCGAAATAACAACGGTTAATGCAACTGAATCTGTATTGGCGCCAATTCCATCAATAGATGCGATAACTGACTGAACTACATAACCAAATACACCAAAACCTGCACCAACAAGTAACACACTAGGGCGACTTAAACTTACTAAGGGGGTAACAATATCACGGCCACTTTCTAACCAGCCTTTCTTGGCAGCATAAGCGGCAGCAGCAACACCTGCGGCAAAGGAAATATGCGGACCAAAAAATGGTCCAAGTCCGATTAGATTCAGGAAGCTGGCGTCGCCGCCTCCTACTAGTACTGCAATACCAACTAATATTGCGATTCCGGTAAATACAAATGCAACCAGTCCTCCAAAGGTTGCTCCAAGGAAGCCACCGGCAGCAGCTCCGAATATTCCCATGACACTGATATTGAAGAAATTCTCCATCGTGTTGTCCTCTTTCACGTTATTGGAAATGGCCAACGTCAACCTTTTTTTATTTTATTGGTTATAGCCATAAAAAGTGGTTTCCGAACAGCTCGAGGGTACAGGCTGTCGGAAACCTAAGTTAGATCTAATCCAGACCTAGTTTTCCTGGGTTTAGAATTGAGTTAGGGTCCAGCGCCGCTTTTAGCTTTCTAAGAATTAAATGCGCCTCACCGATAGAACGTCGACTGTATGGAGAGCGAGCTAAACCACCACCATGATGATGAGAAAGTTCAGCACCATGCTTGATACAGACTTCCATCGTGGTGCTCCATATTTTCTTAAGTGTTTCAACTGAAGCTTCATTGCTTTCCTCCTGTCCTAACAGGATGACGTACATTGAAGTACCCTGATTGTAGATATGTGAGAAGTGAGAAATCACCTCATCCGCTAATGGGTCTAACGCCTGCTTCAAGTCTTCCCATAGTGGATGGATAGAATCCCAGTTGTGAGCAATTTCAATGGTTTCCCCAAATCCACCTTTTGATGCCAGCAGATTCTCAACCGTAGAGAAATCGTATCTTCTGTCCATCCAGCCAAGAACGCCTTCTGGACCTATTGCCTGACCTCCATGTTTAGTTGCTATTTGATTAAGAACTCCCTGTTCTGCATCCACCATTGCTGGTAAGCCACGGCTACCCAAAAACAGTACCGGAGTCTCGAATGATTTATCCTGCATTGCATGACGCGCTTCTTCGGTATCGTAAAAACGTACGAGACAAGGCTTAAGGTTTGATGCCGCGATTTCACGCATTAAAGCCAGGCCATCTTTTACCGTAGGAATGGCGTAGGTCATAAACGCTTCTGCTTCCTGAATCGGGAAGATCTTAAGTGTTACTGAAGTGATAACACCCAGTGTGCCTTCAGAGCCTAGGAAGATTTGTCTTAAGTCCGGCCCCATTGCGGCGCGAGGGTTTGCCTTTAACGTCATTTTCTCACCAGTAGCAAGAATCACGTCGTAACCCACAACTAAATCTTCAATACCGCCGTACATTGATGAAAACTGACCAGTTGCCAGTGTTGCCAGCCAACCACCAACCGTAGAGCGGTAAAGTGACTGAGGAGAATGCCCCATTGTCCAGCCTTGTTTTTTCAACAGCTCTTCTAGGTCACCACCATTAAAGCTACAGGTTGCCGTTACGGTCATGTTTGCTTCGTTGACAGAATAGCTACTTGGAATTTCGGAAATATCCAACACAATACCGCCTTTAGTAGGCAAGGGCTGTCCTGTCACTGAAGAAGCAAGTGCGCGAACAGTTACCGGCACTTTCTCCTGGTTTGCCAGATCCAGAACCTTACAAATATCGTCATCATTTTCTGCTCTGACTACGATATCTGCCTTATTTGGATGCTCTCCAATCAAATTAAGCTTTGTCATCAAAGGCCAGGTATCGTGGCTACTTGCCTCCAGGTCCTTCTGTAAAGTAGAAACCTTTTGTTCACCAAGCGCTTCACGTAGCGCTGCTGCTGTTAGTTGATAGTTACTCATAATTCCCTCTTAACTGAATTTTTGATCGCGCCAATTAATAGTAAAAACTGTCTTTTCTCGGTTAATACTCCGTTTTTGGAGTAATCAATATTTTGACTATTGATCTAATATGACGTATTGTCAAAGTAAGATTTTCAAAACGAGAACTAACGCATACATCTGGTTAAAATGTGTACTCCTTTTAGCTAGTGATCATGCTTTAAGAGGGATGGAAGATGCTTACTGAATTGAATGAGGTCTATCGGGATTCAGTACCTGCACAAGAGGCGGTTGGAATCATTAAACGGTGTGTGCATCGTGGATTCTGCAATGCAACCTGTCCGACCTTTATAGAGACAAGTGATCAAAATAATGGCCCCAGAGGAAGGATTTACATCATCCGATCGTTTTTAGAAGGCAAGGTACTGAGTGCCGAAGAAAAACAACATCTGGACTTATGTCTTGCATGCCGAAGCTGCCAAACAACTTGCCCAGCCAGTATTGAATTCGGACGTTTGGTCAATATAGCCAGAGAGATGATCGAAGCAGAAACAACGCGCTCATGGAAAGAGCGGCTACTTCGTTGGTCTATTCGACAGACAATCCCATACCCGGAACGCATCAGCAGAGTTGTCGCGGTTGGGCGCCTGCTATCACCAGTATTACCAGAGCCGCTGGCTAAGAAGATCCCGCAAAAGGAGAAGAGCCGAATAGAGCCTGATACGGACTTAAGAATAAACGCTGCCATTTCCAGCCGGCGAACCGTGCTCATCCTTAAAGGATGCGCTCAGCCTTCGGTTACACCAAACACCAATATAGCAGCGCGCAACGTACTAGCCAGACTCGGTATCTATACACAGGAAATCCCTGGCTGTTGTGGTTCGGTAAATGTAAATCTTGGTGATACAGAAGGTGCAAAAGCTAAGATGAAAAGCAATATTGATAATTGGTGGCCTATGGTGGAAAACGGTATCGAAGCCATTACCTCTTTGTCTTCAAGCTGTGAGTTAATGTTAAGCGAGTATGTGCGATATCTGGCAAACGAACCGGAATATGCAGATAAAGCAGTTAAGTTAAGCGAGATGGTGAAAAATATTGGTGAGATTCTTATAAACGAAGATCTATCACCGTTCGTATCTCAAGCTCCAAAAAGCAAAATAGCTCTTCACACCCCCTGCTCTTTACGTCACGGACTGGAAAAACACGAACTTCCGGAGAAAATACTCAATCAACTCGGGGTAACCATTGCCCAAAGCGAAGATAATCATATTTGTTGTGGTTCAGGCGGAACTTACTCACTTCTCCAGTCAGAAATGAGCCAGAAGTTGCTGCGTAACAAGATTACTGCTCTCAACCTGAACTCTCCCACTCTTATAGCGACATCCAATGCGAGCTGCCAGGCGCACATTTCATCAGAATCAAAGCAGCCAGTTAAGCACTGGATCGAGGTTGTCGATGATATACTCTCAGCTATAAAGCCAGCTTAGTCACATTAATGCCGTAATTTCCGAAGTAGGTGTTCACTCGCTTCTTCGATTAAGTCCAGAACCAATTCAAAACCTTCGTCTCCACCGTAATAAGGATCAGGGATCTCTTCGTAATCAGGATGGTACCGACCAAGAAACAGTTTTACTTTGTGCACATGGTCTGTCGGACACATTGCTCTAAGCTTATCTAGATTGTCTCGATCAGCAGCTAGAATAAGATCAAAGTACTCGAAATCCGCTTCTTTGACTTGCCGGGCTCTCATACCTTCAAAAGAGTAACCTCGTTTCTCTGCCGCCATTCGAGCACGCGGATCGGGGGCATCACCAACATGAAAATCAATAGTACCGGCAGAATCAACTTCCACAGGGATTTTTAATCTTTCAGAGGTTGCCCTTAGTACTGCCTCACCTGTAGGTGAGCGACAAATGTTTCCCATGCAGACTATTAGAATCTTAGCTTTGATCTGATCGGTCATAAGGTTATTACCAAGCATTGAATACTTAGCTTTAATAATAGGTAGACAAGGATTGTTGGGCAAGGTTACGGGTTATTCATCAACATAGCTGCTCATGTCTTTGCGAAACTCGGTTGGCGATACTTTTTTCACCTTTTTAAAGTAACGATTAAAGCTACTAATATTCGAAAAACCCACTTCGTAGGCAATTTGAGTCACAGAACGTTCACTCTCAATGAGTAAACGCGCCGCTTCGTGAACACGTTTATCGCTAAGGTATTCCAGAAACGTTTTACCTGTCGCTTTTTTAAATGCTCTGCAGAAACCGTTCTCGCTTAAGTTGGTGATATTTGCAATTTCACCAAGGTGAACTGGCTGCGCAAAGTTGGCGTCTAACCAATCGATAGCCGCATTTAGCTTGTGAGTTTCAAGGTTAACATCGGTGTAACTATTATTTGGGCTGATCAACTCAATACGCTCTAACTGGCTGATTTCATAGAGAAGATTTAAAAGATTAATAACAGACTTTACGCCATTGGAGTTGCATGTTTCTTCTATTAGCTTTTTGAGCCTGCCTTCTTCATCGACAATTTTCACCCCGTACTTAGACTTCTCAAGCATTTGGCTAATTGTTTTAAACTCAGGTAGCTGGAAAAATTGCTCACCAAAACAGTTGTTGTTGAACTGAATAACCAGAGATCGAGTCCCTTCCGAGTTAGGGTCACACACAAACGAGTGAGGCATGTTTTCGCCTAGCACAAAAATATCGCCCTCTTTGTACTCACTTAGGTGGTCACCAAGGATTAACTTACCACTACTTTTTGATATTAAGACTATTTCATTTTCCACGTGGAAATGATACGGGTGATTAAAACTATCCCCTTCAAACAGGTAAGCAGTAAAAGATCCAGAAGCATAAAGAATGTTTTCACGTATGGCTTTCATAGGCTGTCGTTACGAAAATAGTAGCGTAAATTATTCCAGTTTCGGGTAAGTCCGAACCAGTCTCGGTTATCTTTTTTTCAATGTACAGGTCACTCAGAATAAACTTAGAATTTGATCACGGGCCTTGTTCTCATTTTTCACACAAACCCCATAAATCAACCTTTTTGCAACATTCACATAACACACCAATGTTTCAAATCGCTTGATATATAAACAATAAATATGGTGAATATTATATTTCCACTAAAAAATCGGTAAAAATGTGATCAAGTCCTAATTCTCCATTTTTGGATAATATTAGACCTATCAGCGATAAAATGCGCACAGTTAACTTGAAAGTAACACTCTATTATCAATAGCAACTGGCCCTACACCAGTCCATAAGCGGATCAGATTCAATATGGAAAAGTTATTGAGCTGCTGATGCAACAAAAAAACAATCAAGGAATTGAGGTTTGAAATGAACTGTATCAAGAAACTCTTCACGACCACGATGTTACTGACTGCCGGCACATTTTCTGCCAGCACAATCGCTGACCAAATGAAAATCGGCTACACCACAATGGACCTAGCCAACCCATACTTTATTGCTGTAACTAACGGAGTTAAAGACAAAGCAAAAAGCATGGACGTTAAAGTCACGATCCACGATGCGAAATCTGACCCAGCAAGCCAGATAGCAGCTATCGAAAACTTTGTTGCTCAGGGAATGGACGCTATTGTCGTAAGCCCTATCGATGCAATGGCGGTAGAATCCAGTGTTCAACTAGCACACGACAACAACATCCCTATTATCAACGCGCATCAGGCAATGGAAGGTGCAGACGCGAAGATTGGTCTGATTGAGTTTGAATACGGATATGCAGTAGGCAAACTTGCTGGTGAATACATCACTAAACACATGGGCGGGAAAGCTGATGTCGCTATCCTGGGCCAACCAGAAGTATCTGCACTGGTTGAACGCACAAGCGGTATTAAACAAGGTGTATTAGATTTTGCACCGAACGCAAAAATCGCTGCAGAGCAAGCAGGTTACACTCCAGAAATGGGGGCACGCGCTGCTGAAACTGTTATGCAATCCAAACCATCTGTGCGTGTATTTGTTGGTATGAATGACGCGGGCATCTTAGGTGTGTTTGAAGCACTGAAAGGCATGGGCGTTAACGAAAGCGAGTTCGCTCTGTTCGGCCTGGATGCGACCGAAGCGGCTCAAGAGAAGATTGCTGGTAACACTATGTACAAAGGTACTGTCGACATCGCTCCATATGTAACGGGTGAGATGATTGTTGACGTTGCACTAAAAGTCGCCAAAGAAGGACCTATCGAAGAGATGGTCAAGATTGAGATGTTCCCTCTGTTAGCTTCAGAGTAAGCCCAAGCAGGAGGAGAACCTCCCCTCTCCTCCTGATTTTCAATCTGGATACGTAAGGATAGGTCTATGTCCATCTTGAGTTTAAAGTCTGTTGTCAAAGAGTACCCCGGTGTTCGGGCGCTAGCAGGAGTTAGCTTTGACCTGGAACCTGGAGAAGTCCATGCCATTATGGGTGAAAATGGTGCTGGAAAATCTACTCTGATAAAAACCATCACAGGTGCGATAAAGCCAACAAAAGGCGAAGTAATCTTTGAAGGTAACACCCTGCCTAGTGGTAATCCGAGAGCGGTTATCGATTTGGGTATCTCGGCAATTTATCAGGAGCTAAGTCTGTTCTCTGAGCTTACTGTCGCTGAAAATATTTTTTACGGAAACGAAATGTACAAGGGCATGTTCCTGGATAAAACCACCATGAACCAAAAAGCCCGTGAACTTTTAGACAGTTTAGGTACCGATATTGAACCTGATGTGCAGGTCAAAACACTAAGTATCGGCTTCCAGCAACTTGTCGAACTTGCTAAAGCTGTTTCTAAACAATGCCGCCTTCTTATTATGGATGAGCCTACTGCACCTCTGACAAATCAGGAAGTGAAGTTTATGTACGAAGCCGTTCGCCGATTACAGGCGCAAGGCGTTACCATCATCTACGTTTCTCACCGTTTAAACGAAGTATTCGATCTTTGTGACCGCGTGACCATTCTTCGAGACGGACACTATATTGAAACTCGCAACATTAGCGACGTAACTGAAGACGAGCTAATTCGCTCTATGGTTGGTCGTACCATTACCAACGAATACCCACAACGTAGCCATGACCTTGGCAACCCTTGCTTAAAGGTTAAAGAGTTAAAATCTGAGAAAGTACACGGCGCCAGCTTTGAACTGCGCAAGGGCGAAATCCTGGGCTTAGCCGGATTAGTTGGGGCAGGACGAACTGAAATCGCACGTTTAATTTTCGGTGCAGACCCTATCTCATCTGGTGAAGTAGTTCTGAATGAACAGACACTAAAAATTAATACACCACACGATGCTATTGCAGCGGGTATTGGTTTGCTGCCAGAAGACAGAAAAACCCAGGGTGCTCTGTTGAGAATGTCGATTAGTGATAACGTCAGTTACTCCTGCCTGAGCCGCTTTGCTGTGAAAGGCATTATCCAACCTGCGCTCGAAAGAAAATCAACTCAGGAATTTGTCAAAAAACTTAATGTTAAAACGCCATCCATTGACCAATTAGTCGGCAACCTTTCGGGTGGTAATCAGCAGAAAGTTGTGCTCGCTAAGTGGCTTCTAAATGACTGCTCTGTACTGATTTTCGATGAACCAACCCGTGGTATCGACGTAGGTGCAAAAGCCGAAATCTATGACCTGATGCGCCAAATCACTGAGCGAGGCGCTTCCATCATCATGATTAGCTCTGAGATGCCAGAACTTCTCGGTATGTCTGATCGGGTGCTCGTCGTTCATGAAGGGCACATTGTCAAAGAGCTGCAGCCTGAAGAATACAGTCAGGAAACTGTTCTTAAGTACGCTTCCGGATTTTAATTAAGGGATATGACCATGGAAAATACTCAAAGACCGGGAATGATGAACAGCCCGGACAAAAAACAGCTGATTAATTTGCTGTCTCAATATTGGATTTTTATAGCTTTGCTGGTACTGATTTTTGCGTTCAGCATGCTTTCCGAAAGCTTCTTAACGCAGGTCAACATTCTGAACATCCTGCGTCAGGTATCTATTATTGGTATCTGTGCGGTAGGGATGACCATGATAATCCTGACCGGAGGGATCGACCTTTCAGTTGGCTCTATGATTGGTGTTGCCGGAATGGCATGTGCCCTGATGCTTAAAGCCGGGTTCCCACCAGCATTGGCTGTTGGTCTGACTCTGACCCTTGGTCTGTGTTTTGGTTACTTTACGGGAATGCTGATTAACAAAATCCATATCCCACCACTAATTGCGACGCTGGGTCTAATGACAGGACTTCGTGGTGTTGCTTACATCTTGAATGATGGCTTACCAATTTACGGACTTCCTGATTCGATTAAATTCATTGGTCAGGGTTGGGTTTTCGGTATTCCTTTCCCAGTAATCCTAATGATAGCTGTCTTCATCTTCGGATATATTCTGCTCAACAAGACCGCATTTGGTCGCCATCTTTACGGTACAGGCGGTAATGAAGAGGCATCTCGTCTTTCTGGTGTAAACGTGGAAAACCTGAAAACTAAAGTCTACCTTCTGGGCTTTTTCCTATCGACCTTTGCAGGCATCGTTCTGATGGCTCGTGTGAACAGTGGCCAACCTCGTGGTGGTACTGGATACGAGATGGACATTATCACAGCGGTTGTTCTTGGTGGTGTTTCTATCATGGGTGGTTCGGGTCGTCTCACAGGTGTTATCGCAGGTGTAATGATCATGGGTGTTCTTTCCAACGGCATGATACTTCTGAATATAGACGAATACGTTCAGTGGGTCGTTAAAGGAGCAGTGCTTCTAACCGCTGTTGGTCTGGATCAGCTAACCAGTAAGAAATCGAGCTAACACGCTAACAAAAAAATATTAGTAAACCAATCAAGCTAGCGCCCGTCTCCCCAGAGATTCGGGAGGGGTGCTCGCATGCCTAATTCATTGTGGAGCATATTATGATAGCGCAGGAAATCACCAACTACGGCGTTGCAGCAGACTATATTTCAACGTTGATTCCACCAGCAAAGCCTGGCAAGAAAACCAGAATTGCATACTTCTCAGTTGCCATTGAAATTCATTTTGACTGGGAACTAGCACAAAAAGTAAACCGCGAAGTCGCTCAGCAGGTAAAAGAACTACTTCCCGAAGATCAATACGAACTCATTTGTGCCGATGAACCGTTCCAGGATCATCAAAAATTAAAAGCATTTCTCGATGACGCAGCACATGGCGGTGTAGACGGAATTGTACTTTGCCATGTAGCGTATACCACTGGAGAGATAGCCTCTCAACTTGGTACATGGTTAGCGAAACACAAAACGCCAATCTTCAGCTACGGTATGCCAGAGCCTATGGGCGCTGGGCAGAACCTGTCCGCGAACCGCCTTTGTTCACAAAACTTTGTACTTGGGATTCTGAGTGGCCTTGGTGTTCGATATCAGTGGCTGTTTTCTCCGCAAGGGGATGAGAAGTTTGCTTCTGAATTACAACGATTCGCTCGCGTAAGTCGTGCAATTAGCAACATCAAAGGTCGAAAAGCACTAATCGCCGGAGCAAGCCGTGTACCGGGTTTCTACGATTGTGAAGTACACGAACTATCAGTGCTTGAGAAGTTTGAACTGGGTTTCGACAGAGTCAACCTCATTGATATCACTTCAAAAATGGGCGAGTTCGCACAGGAAGATATAGAAAAAATTAAAGGTCTGATTCTTGATGATCCTGACTGTACTTTCAATAACGTCCCTCTTCCACAAGTTGAAGATACCATCCGTCTTTCGCTGGCTCTGATGAAAGTGGCACGAGACGGCGACTATATCGGTGTTAGCTTCAAAAACTGGCCAGAATTATTCGATCATTTCAACGTTGCTGGTGATGGCGCGATGGCACTAATGAACGATCAGGGAATTGTTGTTTCAGACGAGGCTGACACTGGTGCATTAATCACTATGGTTATTTTTAACGAACTGAGAGATTCGGCAAGTATTCCAATGCTTTCGGACGTATCTTACATGTCTGCTGATGGTTCTCGCTTGGGAGTATGGCACAACGGTTCTGCCGCCACCAGGTTAAGAAAAGAAGGCGCTGGTTTTGAAAGTCGTAAACACGGGATATTGGAAAACTACGATACGGAAACTGCCTGGGGGATGCTGTTTGAATTCTTAGTACAGCCTGGTCCAGTCACTGTCGCTAAATATCAAGCTCCATACATTGATAAGGTTCTTGCCTTTGAAGGTGAGCTTGTTGAGTCTGATATGAAATTCCGCGGTACGTACGGCGAAATAATCCCGGCTGGAGAGTACACTGCCGAGCAGATCGTTGGCACCATTCTGGATAAAGGTTTGGACCACCATTGGATTGTTGGTCGAGGCCATTTCCTTCGCGACGTTGAACTATTCAACTACTGGTTAGGCATTGAAGATATCGAAGTGTGCAATGCTGGTTCTCAGATGGGCGTAGGCCGGAGATAGCCCATGAAAAGTATCGCATGCATAGGGATGGCGGTAGCGGATCTAATCGTTGGCCCCGTAGAGGGGTTCAACTTCACGACCGACGTCACTCTGGTTGACAACGTTAATATAAAAGCGGGGGGCGATGCGGCAAATGTTGCATTAAACCTTGCTGCCCTCGAAACACCTGTGAGCCTGCACACCAAGCTGGGTAAAGATCTTTTCGGACAATGGCTGATTGAGCATTATCATGGCTATGGCATCGATACTCGCTCTATCCACCTCACTACGGAAGAGAGCACAGGCACGGCTATCGCTCTTGTGGATAACAATGGTGAACGAGTATTTCTCTACCGTGGTGGAACAGTCGATACACTGAGTATTGATGACATTCATATTGATAATGTTCTTGCACACGACATGCTCCATTCCAGCGGGTTCTACCTTCTCCCTTCGTTGGAAAAACAAGGTTTACCACAGCTATTTAAGATCGCATATGAACAGGGGTTAGTAACAAGCCTTGATGTTGGCTGGGACTCAACAGGTCAGTGGCTGAAAACTATCCGCCCTATTCTTCCCTACCTAACCTACTTTTTACCAACACTGAATGAAGCCAGAGAAATAACCGGCAAAGACCGAATTGAGGACTGTGCAAATTTCCTTCTCTCGCAGGGCGTTAACAATGTCGTTATCAAAGCTGGAGCCGAAGGGGCGTATGTGCACGACGGCAAACGAGGCTTCATGGTACCTGGAAACAAAGTGTCCAATGTGGTCGATACCACTGGTGCTGGTGATGGGTTTGTCAGCGGGTTCTTAGCCGCTATATCGCGAGGATTAGACATAAAAACAGCAGTTCAAACTGGTAACAACGCCGGAGCAGCGGTTGTCCAGCAGTACGGTTCAACCGGAGCATTAAATAATTATCAACAGATCTGTATTGAGGAAAAGGAATATGAAAGAGCTATCTGAGCTTTTAACTGAGTACTACAAAGTGGTCAATGCCTTGTTGGCTTCAACTTTAATGACATCTGGGACGGACAAGCGATTTGCGCCGTGGCTGAAAAACAAAATAAGCCCGTCATGCTTATGGCTTATACCGCCGTTATCGACGCATTGGGTGTCGACATGGTTTATGCCATGGTTCAAGGGTTGAGAGCCCGCTATTCAACGCCAATCTATCTTCATCTGGACCACTGCGATGATATCGAAGTTTGTATGCAGGCTGTAGATGCTGGTTTTGACTCCGTAATGTACGACGGTTCAGCACTGAGCCTGGAAGCCAATATCGAAGGCAGTAAAAAAGTCGCAGACTATGCTCATGCGAAAGGCGTATTGGTTGAAGTCGAAATCGGGAAAATTCGTGGTCGTGGTTTCGATGAAAATGAGGACTATCTGGCAGCTGTTAACGATGTTGTTGAGCTTGCAAATCAATCTGGAGCAGATCTGGTCGCTGTTGGTGTTGGTACCGCGCACGGTTTCTATGAAGGTGAGCCAGAAATCAGCTTTGATCGCCTGTCAGAGATTTATGACGCAACCGATTCTCCATTGGTTCTACATGGTGGCACTGGTATCAGTGCTGAAGATATTCAAAGAAGTACCACTATGGGTATCACCAAGATAAACGTTGGAACCGCAATTCATACCTCCTACATGCAAACACTGGGTAGAGAGATTCAGGCTGACGGCATGAACGCTTACCCACCGATTACAATGCAACGTGTTCTACCAGAAATAGAGAAAGAAGTTGAGAAGTACCTGAATACCGTTCAGGCGTAGATAACAGATGTTGATTGCCAGCTATTGGCAAAAGGAGATTTTTCATGTCCGCGGAAAAAAGCAGTTACATGGGACAATCAGGCGTTTGGCTAAAAAACGCAGACTCTCGTCTATTTGTTCAGGAGTTTGGAGGAATGACTCCGGAGTTTTCAGCTAAAGCGAGCTTTGGCGGTGAATCTCACTGGGTAAACACTCACTGGAACCCTCACTTTCGCACTCCTTTTTCTGGTCTATTAAATAGTGATAGTGAAGAAGAGGGTCAATACTGGGGAATCGAGCTTATGCGCCAGGCTGCTGGTTGCTTCCCTTGTGGTCCTACTTTCGGTCCTGGCAATGAAGAACTGTTACCTCACGGCGATCTGGCTAGTGGTTTCTGGTCACTGGATTATCTGGACTCTGACCACAACCTGGTTCAGTGGTCACTTGACGGAAGTTATGAATCTTTAAGATACAAAAAATGGGATATGTTAAGTCAGTCAGGTTCCGCTCATATCATGATTTTGGAAGCTGAAAATACCCAATCCCACCCCGTAGACATCAACCTTGCCTGGCATACCACATTAGGTGCTCCTTTCCTTGAAAGAGGCTGCCAGATTGTCACTAACTGCAATCAATTTATCACTCCCCCACTGGGAACTGAGTTTGATGATACCTGCTCAATCGAACCTGGTTCTGAGTTCTGTTCGTTGGAGCAAGCGCCAGGAAGAAATGGAGAAGTTCAAGACCGTTCAACAATGCCAGGATACAACGGTCATTCTGAGTTTATTACAGGCGTTAGCAACGAATACGACTACTTATGGAGCGCATGTGTAAACCCGCATCTGAATTTGGCTTATCTAACCCTGATTCCATTGGATGCCCTGCCAAAGCAAGCAAATGCCGGATTTATGAATTATTGGATGCACAGTGGCGGCAGAAATTTTGCCCCGTGGGCAGATTATCAAGGAGGCGTTGATCGTAACTATGCATTAGGGATGGAGACTTCAATCGGTGCTTCGTGCCTTGGCTTAGACCACAGTAGAAAAAACCGAACACTTATGGGTAAACCTTCCGTGATCGAGCTGCAACCAGGTCAAAAGGTGATGTTCCCATGCATAAATTCATTATTTGAAATCCAAATTATCGACTCTGCTAATGAATATACCGAACAGCAGATCCGACAAGAGGTTAAACAGCAGATACACCAGCTAGACCTTGAATTTAAAGCGTTTTTGGACGCAACGAATCTTAGCTAAATACTCCAAGCTAAACAAATTAGCTAAATAATAAGACCCTCATCAGGAGCGTATAAAATGGAAAACTATACCCTACAAGACAAAACTCATGCCTTTCTCGAAGCGTCTCCACAGAAGTTTTATGTAGACGGTAAATGGAAAACATCCGATGACGTTATCAATGTCGTTGACCCGGCGACATCTCAGGCATTTGCCACTGTATCTCTTGCCCAGGCATCAGATATGGAAGAAGCCGTTGGTAGCGCAGAAGCGGCATTCAAAGGTTGGGGAAAAACCGAACCTACAGTAAGAGCAGGGTTGATTCGCAAATTGGCTAAGCTTATCCGCAGAGATCTTCATGTTCTGGCTGAGCTGGAATCTATGGATGTCGGTAAGCCTATAGGCGAAGCGACCGGCTTTGATATTCCGTTTGCCGCAGAGTGTTTCGACTACTTCGCCAATGTTGCTGAAGATACTGAATATGAAATTGATCTAGGGCTGGAAGTTACCGACAGTCAGACAGTAAAAATCCCTTACGGTGTTGCGGCTTTTGTTTTCCCGTGGAACTTCCCATTCTGTCTCTGTGCATGGGGTATTGCTCCTGCACTGGCAGCAGGTAACACCATTGTGGTTAAGCCTGCTTCTGAAACGCCACTCTCTACGCTATATCTGGCTAAGCTGATGGAAGAAGCCGGATTCCCATCAGGTGTGGTTAATATCCTTCCGGGGACAGGCAGCACTGCGGGTGAAGCCCTGATCAACGATACCCGCCTGAAACTGATGTCGTTTACAGGTTCCACTGCGGTAGGCCGTCATATTGGTGAAGTGTGTGGTCGTAATCTGGTTCCTGCCAAGCTTGAACTCGGTGGTAAAGGTGCGGCTATCGTATGCAGCGATGCAGATGTTGATGCTGCGGTTGAAGGTCTATCCGGAGCTGTTCTGTTTAACGCGGGTCAGGTGTGTTGCACCGCTTCCCGCTGGTATGTACATGAATCCGTTTATGATGAGTTTGTTGCTAAGGCAAAAGCGCACTTTGAATCGATTCAGTTAGGTCGTGGACTGGATGAAGCTTCCCAGATGGGGCCTATGTGTACCCATAAGCAGATGTCAAAAGTACTGGAATGTATTGCGGAAGCGCAGGCAGATGGGGCAGAAGTCGTATGTGGTGGTAAGCGCGCTCTGGAAGGTGACCTGAAAGAGGGCTATTACTTCGAGCCAACCCTTCTGGCTGGTGATGACAGTAATCGTTGGGCTCAGGAAGAAATTTTCGGCCCGGTAGCATTCTTGCTGAAATTCAGCGACGAAGATGAAGTGGTAGAACGAGCTAACCGCAATCTGTACGGCCTCGCTAACAGTGTCTGGACTAAGGATATTCCTAAGGCTAAAGCGATTGCTCGTGAGCTTGTCGGCGGTAATAGCTGGATTAACGCTCACAACGTCTTCGAGTATGGCCTGCATTATGGTGCTTGCAACAAGAGTGGTTGTGGCGGTGGTGTAAACAGCCGTGCAACGTTTGAAGGTTACCTACGCCATCAGTCAATAGCTTCTGTTAGATAAGGCGCCTTTATGATTATCGATCTTTTAAAGCAGCAAGGCGTCGTAAAAGAAGATCGAGCAACAGCAACCCCGCTTACGGGCGGGGTCAGTTGTGAGATATTTCTGGTAGAAGACGGCGAAAAAAAATATGTCGCCAAGCGTGCCCTGGCTAAGCTAAATGTAAAAGAAGACTGGTACGCTAATACCAGTCGTAATATCTACGAACAACGTTATCTGAGATATGTTGGAGAACAGTTCCCTGTATGGGTGCCGGACATCCTTCAAAGCTTTGAGGACCAAAACCTCTTTATCATGGAGTTCTTCCCTGAACGCTTCAAAGACTGGAAAAAGGCACTGATAAAGCAAGAGATAAATCCAGCAGTAGCCCAAGAAATAGGTCTGGCTCTTGGCTCTATTCATAAAATGAGCTGGGGCGATTCAGAGGCAAAAAAATGGTTCGACTCGGATCAAAACTTCCATGAGTTAAGGGTATCACCCTACTTTGAATTTATGCGGGATATTCATCCCGAACTCAAAGAGAGAATAGATCGCCTCTCTTCCAAATTAATGACCAATAAGCAATGTCTAGTTCATGGTGACTTTAGCCCTAAAAACATTCTGGTTTCAGGAAAAGAAATAAAGATTGTCGACTGTGAAGTCGCCTGGTACGGCGATCCTGTCTTTGATATCGGCTTTATGTTGCATCACCTGTTTATTAAATCTATTCACTTCAACAACCCGGAATATTTGGGGCTGGCAAACAGCTTTATGCTCGGCTATCGCAACTCGCTTGGTGAAGATCTTTACCAGCAGATAGAGCAGTCTCACGTGTGTGAAATGACACTAATGCTAATGTTGGCAAGAATCGATGGTAAGTCACCAGTGGAATACCTGAGTAGCGAAGAAAAAGAGCAGATTCGTGAACAGGTCAAGACGTTGTTGCAAAAAGAATTTACAACCTATTCAAGTTTGCTAGAAGGAGTAAGAGGCAATGAAAATTAAAGCAATCGATGCCTATCAAATATTCGACTCAAGAGGTAAACCGACCATAGAGGTTCTGGTTTGTCTTGAGAATGGTATTGAAGGTGTAGGCATGGTTCCATCCGGAGCATCTACCGGCCAGTTTGAGGCACTGGAACTGAGAGATGGCGACCCTGACAAGTTCCTGGGAAAATCTGTATATAAAGCGATAAGTAATATAAAAACCGAACTGGCGGATTTGCTAATTGGTCGCTCAGTCAGCTCCCAAGAAGAGATAGACAAACAGATGTGTGAGCTGGACGGTACAGAGAACAAATCTCGCCTAGGTGCCAACGCAATACTTGGGGTGTCTTTAGCCGTAGCAGATGCCAGAGCTAAGTTACTCGGCCTTCCTCTATACCGTAGCTTATGCGATAACAGTGGTAACTTGCTGCCTTTACCAGAGATTCAACTTGTCGGCGGTGGCGCACATGCCCAATGGCGTACCGATATTCAGGATTTTTTACTTATCATCAACGGTGCAAAAACCTACGAAGAGACGCTAGAGGCAACATATAACGTTTACCATGCAGGTGAGAAAATTCTGAAAGAGCGTGGATTACTTGCCGGCGCTGCAGATGAAGGAGGATTCTGGCCCACATTTGATAATCACACATCAATCTTCGAGTTTGTTGTTGAAGCGATTGAAGCCGCTGGATATAAGCCTGGTGCAGAGGTTTCTATCTCATTGGATATCGCAGCCAGCGACCTTTACAAAGATGGGCGTTACCACCTTCCTTTAGACGGTAAAAGCTATAGCTCGGAAGAGTTTCTTGAGCTGATGCTTAAGTGGTGCCGAGATTACCCCGTACTTTCCATTGAAGACCCATTTGCGGATACCGATTTTGAAGTATGGCAGAAGTTTATGCTCGAGGTTGGAGACAAGGTGCAGGTTATTGGTGATGATCTCTTTACCACCAATATCAAGCGCATTCGTCAGGGCATTGACCAAAAACTGGCTAACAGTGTACTGATTAAGCTTAATCAGATTGGTACTGTGTCAGAAACTATTGAAGCGATTCGTTTAACTCAGGAAGCTGGCTGGTTGCCAGTTGTTTCAGCGCGTTCTGGTGAAACCGAAGATGCCTTTATCAGTCACCTTGCGGTGGCAACCAATGCCGGGCAGCTGAAAGTGGGATCGTTTACCCGAAGCGAAAGGTTAGTTAAGTGGAACGAGGTAATAAGAATCCAGCATAAACTCGGTAGTGATGCTGAGTTTATTGGCGGCGAAATTTATCAGCGTTTAAGTAAGTAACTCCCTATATAGACCTGGTAATTGAACCAGGTCTACCCCTTTTCTACGCAAAAACATTAAGCCCGACGTAAGAGTTTTTGCACACCTTCAATCTTTTGGTTAAGCAGATCTCCAAGTTTCGTAAGATAGTCTTCCATATCCTCAAGAAACTCATCCATATCTTTTTTGAACCCATCCTCTAATACCGCATTTAAGGATAGCTCACAGAATGTCCTTTCAAATTCACCCTGCTCATCATATTTTGATGTGCCGTTAAGAGTGACAGATAACGCTCGATTCGCTTTAGTTCTGACTTTTAACTGAACATTGTCAACATAGCCAAAATCTTTCAGGTTGGGGAAATTCTTTTTCACACATGACAGAGAGTCTGGATAAAGGAACTCCATAAAGTGTCTCCCTATCGCTTCATCTTTATCATACCCGGTCAATTCAAGCCAGGCAGGACTAACATCAATGATCTGACCATTGATGTCCAATGATTGAACCGCTTTGGATTGATTAGCCAAATCCATGCAATGGGTTCTGGTGTTTATAAATGTTTCTCTTTTCGGGGAAGTCATATTTACAAATGCCTTTATAGGCCACCATTCTGCAATCTTGCGCACACATTACCATGACATATGCAACAATGATACGCACTTTAGCAAATCATCTGAGATAGAGCCTCTGTTTCTTTTGAGTCGACTTAGTCTGCACTGAAATTCAACCCCATAATAATTAAATGGTTTTTACTTTTTAATTATTCTTCTATTATGAGGGAAACATGATGACAACAGGGATGAGATAATGACGTCTGAAAAGAATAATGACGAAAGACATAAAGCTCGCCAGCAAAAGGTAAAAGAGAAAGTTGACCAAAAAATCGAGAATGCTCAAGACGAACGAGGTTTACTGTTAGTTATTACCGGTAACGGTAAAGGTAAATCTACTGCTGGTTTCGGAACTATTGCCCGAGCGGTAGGACATGGCCAAAAGTGCGCTGTAGCCCAATTTATCAAAGGCACCTGGGACAACGGTGAGAAAAACCTACTCGAGAAACTGGGAGTTGAATTTCAGGTGATGGCAACAGGCTTTACCTGGGAGACGCAGGACCGAGAAGCCGATACCGCTGCCGCTCAGGTAGTCTGGAAAGAGTGTCAGCGAATGCTCACAGACGAGTCCATCGACGTTGTTTTGTTCGATGAACTAACCTATATGGTGAGCTACGGCTACATCGAGTTAGATGAAGTTCTTGAAGCTTTGCAAAACCGACCGGCAGAACAGTCTGTAATCATTACTGGACGTGGCGCTCACCGTTCTATCGTTGAGCTAGCCGATACCGTTTCAGAAGTAAAAAATGTTAAGCATGCTTTTGAATCCGGACTTAAAGCACGTAAAGGTGTGGACTGGTAACTTACACCGTTTAGCGAGTATATCCTCCGTTCCTCTTCTATACTTTATGTACTCAGATAACGTTGAGAGCACGTTATTGCCTCAACGTTAGTTGAAAACATCAGTGTGTAAAACACGGAGGTTGTTATGACCATTGCAACACGAGTTGAGAACTACCTGAACGACAATCAAATTCCCTTTCAGACAGTTATCCACGAACATAGCCAAAGCTCTTTGCATAGTGCAGTGAAAGCACATGTACCAAAGATGAACATTGCCAAAGGAATTGTGCTCGAAGACCACGAAGGGCGGCATCTTCTCGCTGTGCTTCCAGCCGATTCTAAAATAAGCATCTCAGAACTGAATGTAAAACTACATGCAGATTTTCACTTGCTAAAAGAACAGCAGGTTTACCACCTATTTGAGGATTGTGAACACGGCGCTGTTCCTCCTATCGGTACTCCCTATCATATCTCGATGATTTGCGAAGAGTCTTTGATCGATTTGGAGGAGGTATACCTAGAAGGTGGCGATCATGAAACCTTGATCAAGCTGGATAGAGCAGGATTTCACAAAGCGATGAGTGAAGGAAAATGGTTACATTTCAGTAGTCAGGTTTTCCATTAGTTCCCAGCTTGCAAATAAAGAAAAAGAGTACCGATGCGATATCGGTACTCTTTTTGTATCAGTTCACTAAGCTAAGTAAATAACGTAGAAATTAATTAAATAGCCCTTTTAGCAGCTTATCGGCCAGTTGTTTGGTCTCGCCTTCGTCAGCCTTATCACCGAGCAGCTTCTTCAAGCCGCGCTCGGCTTCTTTCTTGGCTTTCTCTTCCAGCTCTTTTTTCTTCTCACTTTCCAGAGCCTTAAGTAGCTGATCAAACTCTACTTTATACTTAGGTTCGGTCCACTTATTGTAGATTCGAACTGGGATGGTTACATCTCTTAACTCATTGATGTCCTTACCGCCCTGCCCTTTTAGCGAACCCACTATTGAAGCATCAATCAAGAAGTCCATCGTCTCCTGGATGTAATTTGCTTCACCTTTTCCATGAACTCTAAGCAAAGGTGACTGCATTGAAAGATCGTCGGTCTTCGCGACGCCTGCCGCCAGTCTTAATGTCGCAGTCATCGTAGAGAAATCCGTTTTCTGTTCTTGCTTCTCTTCCTCAGAAAGCGTATTGCCCTTAATCTTTGCGTAGTTTGTACGAATGATTTGGGCTACGTTGATGCCATTTACCGCACCATCTGCAAAGTTAATTTTCACTGTGCCTGCAAGGTTCTGCTTGATACCGGTCGGCGTCAAACTCTTACCTTTCAAAGACACGTCAATATTACCTGTGCCTTCCAACATATCGTTATCTGCGACATCTGTTAGCATAGGTTGAACTTTTACGCCTGTAATCTGCTTCTTAACGCTATATGTCGCAGGTACTTTTCTGCCATCAAGGATCGCACTTGCTTTGATTGCACCCTCATACAGATTAGACGTAAACGAAGAAAGAGTTACGACACCACGATCAACACTGAAACTAGCATTAACATTCTGCATTTTGGCGTTATTTACTTTGAAGTTTTCAATGCTAACCTTACCAGCAATATCCAACGTCTTCAGAACAGAGAGGTCTGGCTCAGCTTCTGGTTGGGGCTTAGTTGTGCCAGTTTCCGGTGTAGGTTTCGAGCTAGTGTCATTGGTCTGGTCAGTTGGTTTGTTCTCTGTTGTTGTCGCCTTATCTGCATTTGCACCAAGGAACTCATCAAGATCGATATTTGGACTGTGGATTGCAAAACGAATAGCCGGAATATCAGCAAGTTGAACCGTAGAATTACCGTCTAGTTGAATATCATTAAGTGCAAGGGATTCGATATCCAGACTAACCAGTTGTTTAGTTGCCTGATATCCAAACGCCAGCTTACCATTGATATTCATCGGCGATTGAGGAAGAGCCTCGCCTTCAAACTTGGATTTAAGGGCGATGTTCTCTAAACGAATATGGCTAATCGCTTCGTCCACTAGCAAAGTAGCGTCAAGATACAGATCGATATCCATATCAGCTGCAGTGCCTTTCACAGATACAGCCATTGGATTAACCTGATCAAATGCGAAGGTGTCTAGTGTTACTTTTGCACTTGAGATATCTGTTGTTGGATCTCTAAAGCTGGTGTCCGCTTCAATATTACGCAGTTCATAAGTAGTAAGATCCTGAGCCAATTTAAACTCAGCCTGACCTTTAGCAGCGAATCTCTGCTGATTGTTCTGACCTTTCGCCTCGAAGGTTGCAGTAGTCCACTGATCAAAAGCAAACTCTGAAACGCTAAGCCCTACATCATAAAGCTTGGTGTAAGAACCCGCTTTATCATCGCGAATCTCCAGCAATGCATTGGTCACCGAAACACCCGCAAGGTTGATTGTCCAACTTTGAGTTGGCTCTGAGCCTGTACTTTGTTGCTCTGTACTTTCCGTAGATGGAGTGTTCGCCGGAGCATCTTGCACATTATCTGAGGCTTTTTGATTTGCGCCAGTTAGAGTATCAAGATTGCTTTTACCATCAGCCAGAGTTTCCAGGTATATCTCGGCACCATCAAGGGTCACATTACCGATATACAGTTCATTATCCAGTAGTGGCATAACCGAAACATCAACGGCGATCTGGTCGATTTTCAGAAGGTTATCCGACTTAAATCCCTCTGGATTTTTAAGTTCGGTTTTACCCATAGACAACCCAAGACTTGGGAAGAACTGCCAGCTAATATCGCCTTCGATATTTAGCTCCAGCCCTGTCTGTTTTTTTGTCTGCTCTACAATAAGAGGTTTGAACTGATTTGGATCGACAAAGAGTAGAAGCGCTGCCACTGCAAAAATAATGACAGCTAAGGGAATACCTATGATTAAAAACAGTTTTTTCATTCGTTTCGTCCCTGAGGAAGAATTTATATTTACCTAAGACAAAAGATGGCACATAAAGTGCCATCTTTTCAAATACATATTTTCGTTTTTTTGTATTGCTGTCAGATATACAGCTCTATCGTTATGATTTCAGTAACTTGGCGATATGTGCCTTAAGTACATCAATCGCTATGCGGTTTTTACCACCACGAGGAACGATAATGTCTGCATACTGCTTCGATGGTTCGATAAATTGCATAAACATCGGACGAACAGTCTTCTGATACTGTTTAAGTACCGATTCCATTGTTCTGCCACGCTCTTCCACATCACGCTTAACACGGCGTAAAAGACAGATATCAAGAGGAGTATCCATGAAGATTGATGCATGCATTAAGTCGCGTAGACGAGGATCCGTTAGCAGAAGAATACCTTCAAGAATAATCACTTTCTTTGGCGTGAAAGTTGACGTTGTTTCCGTACGAGTGTGCTCGGTATAACTGTACTCTGGAATCTCTACAGCATTACCATCTAACAGGCTTTGCAAATGCTCACAAAGAAGGTCGTGATCAAGTGCATTTGGGTGGTCATAGTTTGTTTTCACCCTTTCTTCCATACTCAGGTGGCTTTGATCTTTGTAGTAACGGTCTTCCGTAATAACGCCAATCTGGTGATCTCCGACCTTTTCACGAAGCTCGTTGTAAATAGTGCTCGCGATTAAGCTTTTACCCGATGCTGATGCACCTGCGATACCTACAATGACACATTTAGTATTTTCAGACATGATTCGTACTTGGTGATAATTAAATAAACCGCATGATTATATGGGTTTCGACAGGCAGTTGCCAGATATTAGAGCTTAGAGAGAACAGAAAATTCGACTAACTGATAAAAAAGCCAGAGGTTGTATCCACCTCTGGCTACAGAGGTTAAAGCGAAGTAAACGGAATAGCGTCCGGTCTCGCCTTCCCAGACCAGTACATCTTACTGACAATTTGTTCGGCAAGTGATAAGTAGATAGCCGTGTGTTCACTTTCAGGGCGTGCAACAACGGTTGGTTTACCGCTGTCAATATCTTCTCGCATCGTGATATGCAATGGTACCTGTGCAAGAATAGAAGTACCAAACTCTGATGCCATCTTCTGAGCACCATTCACGCCAAAAATATGTTCTTTCTCACCACAATGGCTGCAGATGTGATAGCTCATGTTTTCTACAATGCCGAGCACCGGTGTCTCTACTTTCTCAAACATCGCAAGCCCCTTACGGACATCGGCCAACGCAAGATCCTGGGGAGTAGTTACTATCACCGCACCGGTAACCGGGATCTGTTGTGACAACGTAAGTTGAACGTCGCCAGTGCCAGGTGGCATATCTATTACCAGGTAATCCAACTCTGGCCAGTCGGTTTCATTAAGTAATTGACCCAAGGCTTTTGAGGCCATAGGGCCACGCCAGATAGCGGCTTCACTTTTATCAACCAGGTAACCGATGGAGTTAGTATGAATGCCGTATGACTCAATCGGAATCATAAACTGACCGTCTCGAACATCTGGCGTTTTATCTTCCATTCCCAGCATGATCGGAACAGATGGGCCATAAATATCAGCATCTAGCAGACCAACTTCTGCGCCATGAGCTTTCAGTGCCAGTGCCAGGTTAACGGCCGTTGTGGACTTACCAACACCACCTTTACCGGAAGTAACCGCGATAATGTTTTTCACTTTGGGCAGCTGAGACTGAATTTGAGTCTCCAGCGCTTTTACCTTATAGCTGATATTCAGCTCTCCTGGTTCGTTATCTATTGCTTGTTTTTCAAGCCAGCCAGTGAACTCTTCAGCAAGAGAGAGGGAATAAAAAGGAAATTCTATATTAACGATACTGTTCTTTAGGCACTTCACGATGCCCGGTTGTGCACTCCATCCCTCAATAAGGAGTGGATGTGAAAAACCGGCTAACCAGCGACAAACAGATTCTTGGGACTCAAGTAATGACATTGATTGCTCCTTCAGTAGCCCTGAGTGTGATTATATTTATCTTTGAAATAGGGTAAGGGCTAGTTTGCTCATGCTACCACTACATAAAGTCTCACTAAACCCCAAAAAGATCAGGGAATCATTAATTGCAATCTTGGAGTATCAAGCCTGTTGAGGTAGTATTATCGCCTTGATTTTTTAATACCTATAAACAGCGAATATTAAGTATGGCAACTGATCCGAGAAACCTTACTCCAAGGAAACTACTGGTAACTTGCGCCCTTCCGTACGCTAACGGTTCTATTCACCTTGGTCATATGCTTGAGCATATCCAGGCGGATATCTGGGTTCGTTATCAGCGCCTACGCGGCAACACTGTAAACTTCATCTGTGCTGACGATGCACACGGCACGCCTATCATGCTTAAGGCGCAGCAAATGGGTATTACGCCTGAAGAGATGATTGCAGCTGTTAGCGAAGAGCACCAGAAGGACTTTGCTGGCTTTGATATCAGCTTTGATAACTATCACAGCACACACTCTGAAGAGAACCGTGAACTGGCATCTCATATCTATCTTGAGCTGAAAAAGAACGGCTTTATTTCCAGCCGCACCATCTCTCAGCTGTTTGACCCTGAAAAAGAGATGTTCCTGCCAGACCGTTTCGTAAAAGGTACATGTCCGAAATGTAAGTCAGAAGACCAGTATGGCGACAACTGTGATAACTGCGGTGAAACATACAGCCCAACTGAGCTGATCAACCCTAAATCAGCAGTATCTGGCGCTACACCGGTAATGAAAGACTCGGAGCACTTTTTCTTCGATCTTCCTCAGTTTGAAAGCATGCTGAAAGAGTGGACTCGTTCTGGCTCACTTCAGTCAGAGACTGCAAACAAAATGCAGGAGTGGTTCGAATCTGGTCTGCAACAGTGGGACATCTCTCGTGATGCACCTTATTTTGGTTTTGAGATCCCGGGCGAAAAGAATAAGTTCTTCTACGTTTGGCTGGATGCGCCTGTTGGTTACATGGCTTCATTTAAGAACCTTTGTGACAAGCGTGATGACCTGAACTTTGATGAGTACTGGGCGAAAGACAGCGATGCTGAGCTGTACCACTTCATTGGTAAAGACATCGTATACTTCCACAGCCTGTTCTGGCCTGCAATGCTTGATGGTAGTGGCTTCCGTAAACCAAACAATGTGTTCGTTCACGGCTATGTCACGGTTAACGGTGCGAAAATGTCTAAATCTAAAGGGACATTTATTAAAGCAGCGACTTACCTTGATCACCTGGATCCTGAGTGTCTGCGTTACTACTACGCTGCGAAGCTTAACAGCCGTATCGATGACCTAGACCTGAACCTTGAAGACTTCACTCAGCGTGTAAACGCTGACGTTGTAAACAAGATCGTAAACCTGGCATCTCGTAACGCTGGCTTTATTACTAAGCGTTTCGAAGGCAAACTTTCTGAAGAATTTGCTGAACCAGAGCTTTACAACGAGTTTGTTGCTGCGGCTGATCGCATTGCTGAGCTATACGAAGCTCGCGAGTTTGGTCGTGCCATCCGTGAAATCACGGCTCTAGCCGACAAAGCAAACCAGTATGTTGACGAAAAAGCACCTTGGGTTGTCGCTAAAGAAGAAGGTAAAGAAAAAGAACTTCAGGATATCTGTTCTGTAGGTATTAACCTGTTCCGCGTTCTTATGACTTACTTGAAACCTGTTATGCCTGAGCTGGCTGCACGAACTGAAGCTTTCCTGAACCAAGAGCTAACATGGGAAGGTATGGCTGCACCGCTAACTGGTCACGAAATTACTAAGTTTAAAGCGCTGTTTAACCGCATCGATCCTAAGAAGGTTGAAGCTATGGTTGAAGCATCTAAAGAAGACGCGGCAGCAGAAAAAGCGGCGGCGGAATCTGCAGCAAAAGCTGAAGAGACAGAGCTTTCTAAAGAGCCAATTGCTGACGAAATCGAGTTTGATGACTTCGCAAAAGTTGATCTTCGTGTAGCAAAAATCATTTCTTGTGAAGAAGTACCAAAAGCAAACAAACTCCTTAAGTTTCAGCTAGATATCGGTGAAGAGACTCGTCAGGTATTTGCTGGTATTAAGTCAGCTTACAAACCAGAGGACCTAATCGGTAAACACACTGTAATGGTGGCAAACCTTAAACCTCGTAAGATGAAGTTTGGCATGTCTGAAGGAATGGTTCTGGCTGCTGGCCCGGGTGGTAAAGATCTATGGATTCTTGAGCCACACGAAGGTGCACAGCCAGGTATGAGAATCATGTAATTCTTAACTGATTAAACTATTCAATCCCCGCTCATTGTAGCGGGGATTTTTTTACAAACTCTTTTTACTCACACCCTAGTCGTTAAACTGCCCCAACTTAGTGCGTTCTGCACAGTCCCTAGCGTATTTTCAATGCCTTTAGAGCTTATCCAATTGAAATAAAAGTTATTTTTTCTGGCATCCTTCCTGCTTAAAACTTAGATAGTTCAATGTCATAAGCACAAGGAGGCTAGGATGTTTATACTGCTTTCAACTATCGTTTCTGCGTTGATCCTTGGGTTGATGTACCACTATTCTCAGACAAGACAGCTTGATTACAAACGTAAGTACGAACTGGTCGCTAGCTTAAGACAGCTTGTGAACCACTGTCGACAGCACAGAACCCAAACGCATATGGCACTCCTGGGTAATACTGCCGAAAATGATCAAATAAAGTCGATTGAAAAAAATACCCATCAGCTAATAAGAAAAATCGTCGAGGACGCCAGTTTTGACGATAAACCGACCTATCGTATTTTGCAAAAACGTTTCGAAAATCTTTCTGCTGAATGGCACGAAATGAGCGTAAGTAAAAACCAGATGGCACATGGCAAAACGATCAGACACTGCCTTTTTTTAATCGATGAGATTATGCTGGTGTGGTTGTTAGAAAAAGAGCATTCGGATTTAAACGATACCTATAACGATACCTGGCAGTTGGTTATCGATACCCTAGAGTCACTAACACAATTTCGAATAGCCATTCAAAACATCGATACTGAAAGTGATAGTCACCAGTTAAGAATGCAGGCTACCAGGTTAAACCGAAAGCTCAATAAGCTATCTCTGCTTAACCCTATGGTATATAGCGCTCCAATATCTGTTCACGCCAGAACACAACTTACAGCACTATCGAGTGAGTCTGAAACGTCCCGTACACAAGCTGAGTTGTACAAGATATCTTCCGACGTGTCACTGGTTATCTTCTACGCATATGACCAGGTATTAGAGAGTGTCGCCGAAATGTTTTATCAACCACTCCCCAAACTGGTAAAAACAGCCTGAATAAAAAACAATTAGAGCCCGTTACCGGGCTCTAATTGTTGCAATTGACGTCAGTTCGTTCAACGATTAACTATCATCTTCCGTAAAATCGGTAGGCAGCGTTTTCTTCATTTCGTTCCAAATTTCTGCACTCGCCAGACCATACTGTCGAATAACCAGAGGTAACTTTTCACGCTCTCCGGATTCACAAACTGCCAGTAGCTCTTTATAAAAGTCTAATGCCAGCTCTCGAGCTTGAAGATTTGAGAAGTAGTAGTTACCCACTCGATCGTATAGCTTTTTAATTCCATTAAAGATGAGACCGTAAATTTGGTTACCGGAATGGAAAGCTAATCGTTGGAACAACATATAATCATAGAAATTGAAGGTTTTCGCCAACAAATCCGTTTCGCGTTCTTCACCACTCTTTTCGTTGTCTTGTTTGATGCTCTGTTGTAGCTTCTCAGAATATGGCGATTGCTCAATAAAGCTATCCCAGCTATCTGCATTCATCAGGCTTTCACACGATTCGATCACATTCTTGATCGTACGCTCAGAAGTTTCTTTATTGGCTTTAAATGCGTAACGCATGAAAATTGGGCTGATATTAGTACGAGCTGCAAGCAGATCTTCAACAATACCGGTTGCGTTATCAGTATCCAACGTCATCAAGGTATCGAGAATATGAAGACTGGAGGTCTCCATAAACTTATTTACCTTGGTTGGCTTACCATGCTGGATAGTTAGCCAACCATCCCTTGCAAGACGTTGTAGCACTTCACGTAGAGTTGTTCGGGTAACACCAATAAGTTCTGATAGTTCCCTTTCTGCAGGGAGGATTGAGCCAGGTGCGAAACGACCGTTCCAAATACTTTCAATAATATATTTTTCAGCGAAACCTGCTGGGCTCTTTGCCTTGATCACCATGTAGTGAGATATCCAGTTATGTTTTTAAGAGGTCTAATTAACTCATCATACCACTAGTTCCCATGAACGAAAACCAACCAAACACCATCCATCGCCGTTCAACTCTGATAAAAACGTTTACAATCGGTACAACATCTCTGAGCTGACAGCGATGTAAAAGCAATTCAAGGTCAGTTATCGATGAAATAAAAATGTAAACTAACGTTCCACCATCCTATCTCTTCCAATAAACCTATAAAACGCCTGATACACAACAAACCGATAGCGTGATGTAACAGGTAAAAACAAAGATTGAAGGGCATTTTTGTAAGCAATTATTTCAATACGTGCTATCCTAGCTCGGTTTTTGTGTGAGCTTTATACAAAATCTATAACCAATAGGATCTATGTTTCTTAAAAGCAACAAAATCAGTTATTTAGGATTTATAGAGCAACGGACTGTAAGTTTCATTAATACTAAGAGTAATAACAATGCCGATGACACTCGGAAACGCTTTTGTTAAGAACTTTCTTGGCAAAGCGCCAGACTGGTACAAAGTTGCCATTATCGCCTTTTTGATTATTAACCCAATCGTATTCTTTTTTGTAAACCCCTTCGTAGCTGGCTGGATGCTTGTTATCGAATTCATTTTCACCCTAGCTATGGCACTTAAGTGCTACCCTCTTCAGCCTGGTGGTTTACTAACAATACAAGCGGTCGCCATGGGAATGACATCGCCACATATGGTGATGCACGAATTGGAAAACAACCTAGAAGTATTACTACTGTTAGTATTCATGGTTGCTGGCATCTACTTTATGAAGCAGTTGCTTCTGTTTATCTTCACTAAGATACTGCTTGGCATCCGTTCTAAAATTATTCTGTCTGTCGCATTCTGCTTTACTGCTGCATTTTTATCAGCGTTCCTGGATGCGTTAACTGTAATCGCGGTTGTTATCAGCGTTGCTGTAGGTTTCTATTCCATCTATCACAAAGTGGCATCAGGGAAAGGTCATAACTCTTCCCATGACCACACAACCGATTCACACCTGTCGGAACTTACTCGTGAAGACCTTGAAAACTACCGTGCATTCCTACGTTCTCTGTTAATGCACGCTGGTGTAGGTACAGCACTTGGTGGGGTAACCACTGATGGTAGGTGAGCCTCAAAACCTGATTATTGCAGATCAGGCAGGGTGGCTATTCGGTGAGTTTATTATTCGTATGCTGCCTGTTACCTTACCAGTATTTATCTGTGGCCTTATCACTTGTGCGCTTGTAGAAAAGTTCAAGGTATTTGGTTATGGCGCAGAGCTGCCTGAGCATGTTCGAAACATTCTTGTAGATTACGATAACGAGCAGAAGAAACAGCGCACGAATCAAGACGTTGCTAAGCTTTACGTACAGGGAGCTATTGCTATCTGGCTTATCGTTGGTCTTGCTTTCCACCTTGCAGCCGTTGGTTTGATTGGTCTTTCAGTTATTATTCTGGCAACTGCATTTACTGGTGTAATCGAAGAGCACGCTCTGGGTAAAGCGTTTGAAGAAGCCTTACCATTTACAGCACTTCTTGCCGTTTTCTTTGGTGTTGTAGCAGTAATCATCGACCAGCATCTGTTTGCACCGATTATCAATGCAGTACTGGCCATGGAAGGTGGCCAACAGCTAAGCATGTTCTATGTTGCGAATGGCTTATTATCCATGGTATCCGATAACGTATTCGTTGGTACGGTATACATCCATGAAGTTAAAGCTGCACTACTTGATGGAGTTATCACTCGCGACCAATTCGACTTACTTGCTGTAGCTATTAATACAGGTACTAACCTGCCATCCGTTGCGACGCCAAACGGTCAGGCTGCATTCCTGTTCTTGTTGACCTCGGCACTTGCTCCACTTATCCGCCTTTCATACGGCACAATGGTTTATATGGCACTTCCGTACACCATCGTCCTTGCGGTAGTTGGTCTATTCGGTATTTCTTACCTTCTGGATCCTATGACTATGTGGATGTATGACATCGGTATGATCAGCCACCACGTAGCTGATGCCGCGGCTGGAGCAGTAAGCGCAGGACAACACTAAAGCTGATATCTATTTTTCAGATAAATAGTGTTGATTATTGAACGATATATGTATAAAAAGCTCTGAGTATTCAGAGCTTTTTTTATTCAGGACGAATTGCAGTGAACATTTTCTCTTCTATCAAAGCCTTTTCCCAATCACGTCTCTCTTGGGCACTTTTACTACTATTTGTAGTATTTTTTACTGGTTGTGCCGTAGTTTTCCAGCATGTGATGAATCTGGCACCCTGTGTAATGTGTGTTTATGAGCGCATTGCTATGCTGGGCATTGGCGCTTTTGCTATCGTTGGAGCCATTAACCCTAACTCAACAATTTTAAGATGGATTGGTTTAGTTGGATGGGCAGGATGTTCATATAAGGGGCTGATGCTGTCTCTGGAGCATGTTCATTATCAGACATCTATCTTTGCAACTTGTGAAGCTCTAACCCTGCCTTCCTGGGCTCCACTGAACGTCTGGTTCCCTCAATTCTTCGAAGCGCCGGGTGACTGTAGTGAAATCGCCTGGGAATTCCTGACACTTTCTATGCCTCAGTGGCTGGTTGTAATCTTTGCTGGTAACTTACTAGCAATTGGTGTGATTGCCCTATCTCAGTTTGCTAAAGGTAAATAAGGCAATTTGTCAGTGGATAGCAATATCAAATATACTTGCTTCCCTACATGAGCATGCTGTCAATCTCGTTCCCACGCTCTGCGTGGGAATACCTATCAGATTCAACTTTGTCAATTGGAGTATAAACTTTTACTGAACTTATTTACTTTGTTTTTAGTAGCTTATTTAGATTCCTTCAACTACTGTATACATTACCACGCAGAGCGTGGGAACGAGGGACATTAGAATCAGGTATTTGATTATCGGCAATGTTACTTCCCACAACACTGCTTAAACTTCTTCCCGCTCCCACATGGACAGGCATCATTTCTACCAACGTCTTTGAACGGATTAAGAGCCTGGGCTTTTGCACCAACCATTAACTCGTCGGCAGCATGAGCCACTTCGTTGATCATCACATCAAGCTGCGGTTTCAAATCTTCAAGATACGGCGGATTATCGATTCCGGCCAGAGACATCTGTTCTCGCGTTTGCTCCTCATCAACAGCCAGCATCAGAGCCGTTAAAAGCCCCTGCAGCATCCTTAACGCACCATCTCCTAACTCAGCATCCTGATATTGCTGCTCCACGACAGGCCACACTGTCATAAAGCCCTCTGCGAAATCTGCCAAATCTTCAGCGGGGAGTTCGGTCACTGAAGCGTATTCAGCTCTCTGGAGCAGGTTGTGCTGCTTATTAATATGCGGAACCAGCATCGCTTGAGCTTCCTGCGAATCCAACCCGATCAGCTCAACCCATGATTCAGGTTCCAACGGCTTTACAGCAAAATTTGACGCTAATACAGCACCCTCAAGAAACAGCGCAGACTCACCCTGCCACTCTTCCGGTAATACAATCAGTTCCATCAGGAATCTCTCTTAAACAATTTATCGGCATTATACCGACATGACCCTGCTATTTTACAGTGACTTTTAAGCAATCACACAATACAATCTCGCCTCCCAATCTCGGATGCTCCGAGTAAGATAAAACGGTGTGAGTAAGTCAATGCGAGTAATATTAGGCCCAATGGAGGGCGTTCTGGATCATTTAATGCGTGAACTCTTAACAGAGATAAACGACTACGATCAGTGCGTCACCGAGTTTGTCCGCGTAGTTGACCAACTTCTGCCCGAGAAATCCTTCTTCAAGCTGTGCCCTGAACTAAAGCAGGGTTCAAAAACTCGCTCTGGGACTCCAGTATATCTACAGCTTTTAGGTCAGGATCCCGATTGGATGGCTGAAAATGCCGTAAGAGCCGAGTCACTGGGCGCTGCAGGTATTGACCTTAACTTCGGCTGTCCAGCCAAAACCGTTAACCGCAACAAAGGCGGAGCCGCTCTGCTTCAGCACCCTGAACTTATCCATCAGGTTGTTGCATCTTGCCGAAAAGCGGTTGATAACTCTGTACCTGTTTCAGCAAAAATCAGACTTGGCTGGGAAAGCCCAGACGAATGCTTTGAGATTGTCGATGCTATAGAAAAAGCCGGTGCCGATGAAATTACTATTCATGCCAGAACCAAATTCGGAGGCTATAAAGCTGAAGAAATAAAATGGGAATATATCGGCAAGATTAAAGAAAGAACCTCGATACCAATTATCGCTAACGGAGAGATCTGGGGTTATCAGGATGGTCAGAACTGCATTGAAACTACAGGTATCGACTCGCTAATGGTATGCCGTGGTGCCTTTAACATTCCAAACCTGGGTAATATGGTGAAATACAACCACCAACGTATGCCCTGGAATGATGTTGTCGATCTACTTTTACGTTACTCAGAGCTTGAAATGGAAGGTGATAAAGGCCTTTATTACCCCAATCGAGTAAAACAGTGGTTAGTTTACTTACGAAAAGAGTATACCGGCGCAGACGAACTGTTTAGAGCCATACGTAAATTCAAAAAAGCTGCCCCAATCGTCGAACATATCGAAGAATATAAGGCAGCCTGCGCTAAATAGCTATACAACTACCTGGTTTTTGCCGGACGTTTTGGCAATATAGAGCCTCTCATCGGCTTCTTTAAACTGCTTTGAAAACGAGACCCTGTCTTTGGCTAGTGATACTGAGATACCACCCGAAATAGTAAAGCCATTCGACAGGGCTTGCGAGGCATTCTCAGTGACAATTAACCTGACGCGCTTTAGTACATCCGTCATCGCTGCACTGTCGTCGCCTCTTAAATAAACGACAAACTCTTCGCCACCAAACCGGGCAACAATATCCGACTCGCGAACACTTTCCTTAATCCGGTCAGCCACATAACAAAGCACTTCATCACCTTTATCATGCCCATAGGTATCATTTATTTTTTTGAAATCATCAATATCATATACCCCGACAGCAATGTATTTATGTCTTGTTGGCAGCTCACAATGCACCTCTAACCCCCGACGGTTCCATAAACCAGTCATAGGGTCTTTTTCTGCTAGCTCTTTAAAGTAGCGGTTTTCGATGCGTGATTGAAAATAAAACATCGCAATAATGGCGATAACTAACAGTGTTAAGACCGTTAGTAAGCTTTCCTGGAGATCAATAAATCCGCGGTATACCTCCCGCTTTAAATCAAAATCATAATAAAATGCGTGAGAAAAATTCACCCCACTGGCATTGATCTTATGAACATGCTGAGCATTCTTAGGCAGCGGTGTAGTGCTTAAGTTTATGATTCGATACTGATGGCTTCGCCAGGAACTAGTACGTAGTAGTTTCTCTATACTGACTTCGACAACGACAGCCCCATAATAGGTATCATCTGAGGCGATAGGGCTGGATAGCGAAATATAGCTCCCGGGCATAAAGTCCCAATGGTATGGCCCTAACACCGTAATCTTATCGGCATTGTTCGCCGTCTTACTCCAAAAAGGTAAATCCGTAACGCTTAAGATGGTCAGCTTATCAATTTTCTTAGCCAACGCTTCTGGCGATGTGATGGTGTATTTGCTAGCAGACACATAATGAACAGCATCGATATGAGTATCTAGGTCATGCAAAAAAGAGATGACAGGAGCTATAGACACTCTCTGCTTTGCTATACGAAAAAGTGGTGACCCTGTCTGACAAAGGCTCTGAGAGCCCAAAACCATATAATCTAAATCCACAGATAGAACAAAGGAAGAACTATCCCCTCGCTTTTTCTCCTCCATAACAGGCCAGGCTCTGCATACTCCGTCATCCATCTCTACTTGATGATGTAATACACCGGTTTCTTCTGGCTCCGCCTGATGAAATAACTGGCTGGATATATTGTAATCGAGGGATGAAACTATTTTTACAGAACGTGCTAAAGACGACTCGAGCTGCTCGAACTCACTTTGAATCTCTAACTGAGTCCGTTCTATGTAGTTATGGACCAGTAGCAACACAAAGGCCAATGCAAAAACCACCGGCACTGTTACAAACCATCTTTTATTGATTGTACGTTTTTCAAATAAGCCAAGCCTTGTACCTAAGTGTGATGCGCGAATACGATACAAAGCTGGCCTGCGATTTTGGTTATTAAGATGTAACCTTCAAGATGCGAGCTTGCAGAGGATCGAGTTGCAGTATTAGTTCACCATTATTGAAAGAATAGCGTTCATCGTCAATCAGTGAGCCTATTTGCCCTTGCTCCATACCAAGTTTCCAGAGAGGAATCTCAACTTCACGACTTTTTAACCCAAACACCACTATCGTTTTTTCATCGCCCAACACCCTAGCGAAAGCCATATACTCTTCTGTGGCGTCTAACAACATAAAAGCACCACGTTGAAGCTCAGGGCAAGTTGTCCTTATGCTTATTAACTGTTTAAAGAACGAAAGCCAATCACTGCTTTCGACTCGTTCCCATGGAAAACAACGACGACAGTCTGGATCGCCTCCGCCTTCTAGTCCTACTTCGGTACCATAGTAGAGACATGGTGTGCCAACATAAGTAAATAGAAGACTGGCAGCTAGCTTCATTTTCTTTTCATCGCCATCTAACAATGTAAGGAAACGAGAAGTATCATGGCTGTCGAGTTGGTTAAGCTGTGACAATTGGTTCTTCCAGGGCAGTTTTGCCTTGCTTTCAAGCAACCAGTTACTAAGTTCCGGAATCGACAATGAGATCGGGTCATAGGCAATATCACACTCAGCAAGAAACGCCCTTACCGGATGAGCAAAGCCATAATAGTTCATTGCGCCATCTTCCTGATCACCCTGAAGCCATTGCGTCGCCTCAAAAAAGTGCTCGCCAAGAACATAAGCAATGGGGTTTTCCTGCTTCACGGCTTTCCTGAACTCCGAGACATAGTGGGCATTGTTGACAGCACCCTCTCCTTCGCCAAGCATATGTATCACATCAAAACGCCAACCATCAATGTGATACGGGGCTTTAAGCCAATGACGGATAACAGAATCATCATCCTGATAGATTTTGTTTTTTAGCTGTGAATTGTTGAAGTTCAGCACTGGTAACGAGTCGATCCCCTTCCAACCGGAATAGTTACTTGATTCGCCATCGAACAGGTAGTAATCACGATATTCCGAGTCGGGGTGATGATAAGCTCCCTTACCGTTAGTATCGTTGATATCAAACCACTCGTTGCTTACCGAGGTATGGTTGACAACAGCGTCCAGAATAACGCGCATATCGCGTTGATGAATCTCTTTACTTAACTCAGCGAACTCCTCATTAGTACCAAAACCCGAATCAACCTTGTAGTAATCATTTGTGTCGTATTTGTGATTGGTGTGAGAAGCAAATATTGGGTTTAGGTAAAGTGCCGTTACCCCTAGCTCCTGAAGGTAATCCAGCTTGCTACGGATACCTGCCAAATCACCACCGAAAAACTCACGGCTGGCGGAACCGTCGTAGCTTCCCGGTAACTCTCCCCATTGCTTTGATACCTTCTCATACTCACGTTCACCAACTTTAATGGTCTCTGTTTTAGGAGAAATGGCCGGATTTCCATTACAGAAACGCTCAGGGAAGATCTGATAGAAGACTTGCTCAGAGACCCATTCTGGCGGCTCATTCACCGTATTCACCTTAAAATGGAATTCTCTACCAGGCATCCGTTTCTGAACACCTCGCGCATCCAGCCAGTACTGTTCTGACTCCTCTACCAGCTTAAACAGGTAATGGGTAACATCTCTGTCTTGATTTTTCTGAATCGGGCTTTCCAGACCTTAAGACGCCCCTCCATACCAACATAGTTCATGTCAGTCATGTACTCTTCGTTATCTGGTTCCGAGCGAAGTTGGACTTTAGAGTAAGAATTAGCTTCGGTCTTCAACACCACTTCAAAAAATTCACCATCGAATTTCAAACCATCATTGGTCTGAGAATGAAAAGCAAATGGTAGGGACATTGGCCGCTCCTGTTGGCATAAAAAAGAATCAGCTTAATTTTAGGCCACATTGCACAAATAAAAATCCCCCTGAAATTCAGGAGGGATCACAGTTGGTAGTATGAGCTTTGGGGCGTAGATTTTGATTTAAATGTCAGTTAATTAACCTAAAAGCAAACTATCATCTGCCAGCTCTTCACCACGCACTTTAGAGAACATCTCAAGCAGATCAGGAACTCCCATATTTGCACGCTGCTCGCCCTCTACATCCAGTACAATTTCGCCCTGATGAAGCATCACGGTACGGTCACCCACCGCAAGCGCATCTTTCATCGAGTGAGTTACCATCATTACCGTTAGATTAAATTCTTTGACGATGGTTTTGGTTAGGTCAATAACAAACGCAGCCATACGTGGGTCAAGTGCCGCTGTATGCTCATCCAATAATAAAAGCTTACTATCTGAAAGTGTTGCCATTACTAGGCTAACTGCCTGACGCTGACCACCTGAAAGCAGGCCAATATTATCTCCAAGGCGGTCTTCAAGGCCTAGGCCAAGAATGCTAATGCGCTCCTGGAAGATCTTTCGGCGCTTGGACGAAAGAGAATGATGCCAGCCACGTTTATGACCACGGCGATATGCCAGAGCCATATTCTCTTCAATCGTAAGATCGCCACATGTACCAGCCAAAGGATCCTGGAATACTCGTGCACACTGTGCAGCGCGTTGATGTACAGGCATTTTTGTTACGTCCATATCATCGATACGAACGTGACCACCTACCATTGGTGTTTCGCCGGTAACCGCACCGAGCAACGTCGACTTACCAGCACCGTTTGAACCAATTACCGTTAGAAACTGATGCTCAGGAACTTCAAGGTTGACACCTCTAAGTGCTCGGTTTTCTAGAATAGTGCCAGGGTTGAAAGTAACCTGAATGTCTTCTAAATAAATCATGCTACTTCTCCTGACTTCTGAGCCGCTTTACCGCCTTTTTTGGCCTGCATATTTCCTTTTAATTTTGGCGCAATAAGAGCCACCGCAACCAGTACTGCCGTTACAAGGTTTAGATCCGAAGCCTGAAGGCCGAACATACCTGTGCTTAGTGCAAACGCGACGGCAAGACGATACAGAACCGAGCCCACAATAACCGCAGTTACTGCAACCCAAATCTTTCTTCCCGGGATAAGCGTCTGACCAAGAATTACCGCAGCCAGGCCGACAACAATGGTACCTGTACCAGAAGTTACATCTGCGAAACTGTTCGTCTGTGCAAATAGAGCACCTGCGAAACCGACAAAACCGTTAGAAAGTGCCAGCGCGAAATACGTGTAAAAGCCCGTGTTTGCACCTTGTGCTTTTACCATACGGGCATTAACACCTGTAGCACGTAAGCCAAGACCAAAATCACTATTAAGGAGACGGACAACAAACCACGCAGAAACAAGAACCAATATGCCTACCACCAGCGGGCGAACATACATAGAGTCACCCATTGCTTCAAATGGCGTTAGGATGGTATCTGAACCCAACAACGCAATGTTTGGTCGTCCCATGATTCGGATATTGATAGAGAAAGCCGCGATCATGGTTAAGATAGAGGCCAATAGATGCAGGATACCGCACTTCACAGCAAGAAATGCTGTTACCCAACCGGTAGCTGCAGCAGCAATAATCGCCATAACTGTAGCAACCCAGGGTCGATTCCAGCGACAATCGCTGTTGCGGCAACGGCGGCTCCCATTGGGAAACTGCCATCTACCGTCAGATCCGGAAAGTCCAACACTCGGAAAGTCAGGTATACACCAAGTGCAACCAGACCATAAATTAACCCTATCTCAAGAGCACCAAAAAATGCGAAAGCAGACATATTTACTCCTCTTCTGCTTAAAAACCGACCTTAAAATAAGGTCGGCTTATTCCGGCGAACTAAATAGTTAGCCGAAGATGTTTCTTATTTTACTTCTGTTGCGCGGTCCATAACGGACTTAGGAATTGCAATACCTAACTTGTCTGCAGCAGTTTTGTTGATAATAAGGTCAGAACCTTTTGCAACTTTTACTGGGATATCACCAGGTGCCTGGCCTTCCAGAATAGCAGCTACGTAATCCGCAGTTTGAACACCAATCTGGTAGTAATCAAAGCCAAGAGCCGCAATTGAACCTGCATCGATATATGTAGTTGTCGCAGCAAATACTGGCGTCTTCGCTTGATTTGCAGCGATAGTCATACCTTCGATTGCACTCGCAACTGTGTTATCGATCATCGCATAGATGATGTCAGACTTAGCAGAGATAGCCTGAGTCGCGCTCTGTACGTCTGCACTTTTCAGTGCTGTAGATTCTACAAGCTCAATGCCTTTTGCCTGAGTTGCTTCTTTCAGTAGAGACAGCAGGCTCATTGAGTTTGCTTCACCCGGGTTGTAAACCACACCAATAGTTTTTAGTTCTGGCATGATCTCTTTCATTAGGTCAACGTGCTGGACGATAGGAGAAAGGTCAGAAAGACCAGTTACGTTCTTACCTGGCTTTTCAGCGTTAGAAACAAGTTTTGCACCTACAGGATCAGTAACGGCGGTAAATACAATTGGGATGTCCTTAGTAGCAGAAACCAGCGCCTGTGCTGTTGGCGTTGCGATACCAACCAATACGTCCGGACGCTCACCTACATACTGGCGAGCGATTTGTACTGCAATAGCAGGGTTACCCTGAGCAGTTTTAAAATCGAAGTCCAGGTTCTTACCTTCTTCATACCCTTTTGCTTTCAAACCATCTAACAGGCCCTGGCGAGTTGCGTCCAGTGCAGGGTGTTCAACGATTTGAGATACAGCCACTTTAGCTGTTTTTGCAATAACCCCAGTAGATGCCATAAGCGCTACGCCTGCTAATGCAGCAGTAGCAATAATTCTGCTTGCCTTCATCTTGACTCCTTGATTAGCAATTTATTCTAGTTTCAATATTGTGTTGCAAAATAATTATCTTTTAGTTTGTACGTATTTCTTTACGCATGCGTCAACATTATTACCATTATCTTTCAAGAATGGAAGATAGTTTTAAATATTATTCTGTAATTTGATGGGTAGGATAGATGGATATAGGGTGACGGGTGACGGGTGACGGGTGACGGGTGACGGGTGACGGGTGACGGGTGACGGCAGGTTCTTAAAACAAAAAAGCGCAAAGGTCAAACCTTCACGCCCTTATAACCCGTAACCTGTAACCTGTAACGACTCTAACTAAAACCACCTCTCTAATGCGTTCCTGTCTAACTGACGGAATGCCCTATTAAGAATGACCGCAAGCTCTTTATATCTTGGTCGGGGTTTCGCAGGTTCGAGGGCGTAGCCGCTTTCCAGTATTTTTTGGTGCAGTTCGTGATACCAGCCTGCCAAAGCCGGTGGTAATTTTGTGTTAGAACGGTTACCCAGCCACCACATCCCCTGCAAAGGAAGACTTATAGCAAACAGAGCAACAACAATTGCCTGTGGCATAGCATGATAGTTCTGGAATGACATCTGGATAAGAATGCTAATAGCTGCGACCGCTGGCATCACTTTCACACCAAAGCGGGTGGCTTTTATTATCCGGTTTTCAGGAAAGATAGGTGAGAGTTCCTTTCTTTGGGGCCAGATATCCATATATTTTTGCCCATCTCTAAAATAATGGACCAAACCAGTCTTGTTATTCATTCCGACCTCACATTCAAAAAAAGTTTAATCATTCAAAAAACTCAGCAAAAATTTGATGAATGTTATTATTTCTCAAATTTTTTTTGTTATAATGGCTCATTATCGTTATTCTTTGCGAGCCCACAATATCATTGTTGCTGTAACTTACAATATTGGCAAATTTATGATGGTTGATGCAAGGATTGCAAACATGAATGCGAGTGGCATTCACAGTTCTCAACATTAAGGATAATGAAGTATTATTGACATAGAGTAGCCTGGGGCTCCCCCGTTTGGGCTATTCTACTGACTAATTTTCACCCTTATACAGACGATCAAACAGGTATTTAACCATGTCTAAGCTAGTTTTAGTTTTAAACTGCGGTAGTTCTTCGCTTAAGTTCGCTATCGTTGACGCAACAAATGGCGACGAGCATCTAACAGGTCTTGCAGAGTGTCTGCACCTTCCTGAAGCACGCATCAAGTGGAAACTTGACGGTAAGCACGAAGCACAGCTTGGTGAAGGCGCTGCACACGATGAAGCTCTTTCTTTTATCGTAGAAACTATTCTTGCTTCTAAGCCTGAGCTTTCTGAGCAGCTTAAAGCTATCGGCCACCGTGTAGTTCACGGCGGTGAAAAATTCACACAATCTGTACTGATTGACGATGCAGTACTAAAAGGTATTGAAGACTGTGCAACTCTAGCTCCTCTTCACAACCCAGCTGCTATTGTTGGTATCAAGGCTGCACAAAAAGCATTCCCTGGTCTACCAATGTCTGCTGTATTTGACACAGCATTCCACCAGACTATGCCTGAAGAAGCGTTCCTATATGCACTTCCATACGATCTGTACAAAGAGCACGGTATCCGTCGTTACGGCATGCACGGTACTTCTCATCTATTTATCGCTCGTGAAGCAGCTGAGCGTCTAGGTAAGCCAGCAGAAGAATTAAACATCATCAACTGTCACCTTGGTAACGGCGCATCAGTTTGTGCAATCAAGAACGGTAAATCAGTAGATACTTCTATGGGTCTGACTCCACTAGAAGGCCTGGTAATGGGTACTCGTTGTGGTGACATCGATCCTGCGATCATCTTCCACCTACACGACGCGCTTGGTTACTCTGTTGAAAAAATCAACACAATGCTAACTAAAGAGTCTGGCCTTCAGGGTCTAACTCAGGTGACTTCTGATTGTCGTTTCGTTGAAGACAACTACGGTGAAAAAGAAGAAGCAACTCGTGCAATGGACGTGTTCTGTCACCGTCTTGCTAAGTACGTTGCTGGTTACAGTGCAACTCTTGAAGGTCGCCTTGACGCTATCGTATTTACTGGTGGTATCGGTGAGAACTCTGGCCCAATCCGTGAGATGGTTCTTAACCGTCTTGGCGTATTCGGTATCGAAGTAGATGGTGAAGCTAACCTTAAAGCTCGCTTCGGCGGCGAAGGTGTGATCACTACTGAAGAAAGCCGCATCCCTGCAATGGTTATCTCAACTAACGAAGAGTTGGTCATCGCTGAAGACACTGCAAAACTAGCAGGTCTGTAAGAATAAAAATTAACTGGCTAACGAAAGTTAGCCAGTTTTGTATTGGGGCTCGTCACTCGCCCTCACGTGATTAGAGCTGAATCTAATATCCAAAGGTACTCAACAAATGTCCCGTACTATTATGCTTGTGCCTATCAGCGCTGGTGTTGGTCTAACCAGTGTTAGTTTAGGTGTTATCCGTGCTATGGAACGTAAAGGTGTTAGCGTTTCATTCTTTAAACCAATTGCACAACCACGTCACGGTGGTAATACACCGGATCTGACTTCTACAATCATCGAAGCTAGCAGCGACATGAAAACAGCGGCTCCAACGCCGATGCATGATGCTGAATCTCTTATCGGTAACGAGAAGATGGATGTGCTGCTTGAGTCAATCGTTGAACGTTACAACCAGGTAAATGATGCTGACGTAACGCTAATCGAAGGTCTTGTACCAACTCGTAAGCACCCGTTTGCAAACCAGGTAAACCAGGAAGTTGCTAAAACTCTTGGTGCTGAAATTGTATTCGTCGCAACTCCAGGCACATACAACGCGTCTCAGCTTCGTGAGCGTATTGAACTGGCTGTATCAAACTTCGGTGGCGCTAAGAACAAGAACATCTCTGGCGTAATCATCAACAAGCTAAACGCACCTGTAGATGAAGCTGGCCGTACTCGTCCTGATCTTTCTGAGATCTTCGATGATGCAGACGCAGCAACACAAGCTGACGTTAAAGCGATGGAAATCATCAATACAAGTCCAATCCGCGTACTAGGTTGCGTGCCATGGCGTATTGATCTAATCGCTACTCGTGCTATCGATATGGCGAAGCACCTTGGTGCAAACATCATCAGCGAAGGTGAAATGTACAAGCGTCGTATTAAGAGCATCACTTTCTGTGCACGCTCTGTACCACACATGGTTGAACATTTCCGTCCTGGTTCTCTGCTGGTAACTTCTGCAGACCGTCCTGACGTAATCGTTGCTGCTGCACTTGCTGCAATGAATGGTGTTGAGATTGGTGCACTACTTCTTACAGGTGGTTACGACCTTCCTGAAGAGATCCAGAAACTATGTCAGCGCGCATTTGACACTGGTCTTCCAATCTTCCAGGTTGAAGGTAACACTTGGCAGACTTCTCTAAACCTACAGAGCTTCAGCCTTGAAGTACCAGCAGACGATAAAGAGCGTATCGAATTCGTTAACGATCACGTTGCTGGCCATATCGATGGTCCTTGGATTGACTCTCTGACTGAAGGCACTCAAGGCGTTCGTCGTCTAAGCCCACCAGCATTCCGTTACCAGCTAACTGAGTTTGCTCGTAAAGCAGGCAAGCGTATCGTACTTCCTGAAGGTGACGAACCACGTACAGTTAAAGCTGCGGCTATCTGTGCTGAACGCGGCATCGCGACTTGTGTGCTTCTGGGCAACCCAGATGAAATCAAACGCGTAGCAGAACAGCAAGGCGTAACTCTGGGTTCTGGTGTTGAAATCATCGACTCTGATGCAGTACGTGAAAACTACGTTGCTCGCCTGGTAGAACTTCGTGCTAAGAAAGGCATGACTGAAGTTGTTGCTCGCGAGAAACTAGAAGACTCAGTATTCCTTGGCACAATGATGCTAGAGAATGATGAAGTTGACGGCCTGGTATCAGGTGCGGTTCACACAACAGCGAACACTATCGTTCCTCCATTCCAGATCATCAAGACTGCACCAGATGCATCTATCGTATCTTCTGTATTCTTTATGCTTCTACCTGATCAGGTACTGGTATACGGTGACTGTGCGATCAACCCAGATCCAACAGCAGAACAACTTGCAGAGATCGCAATCCAGTCTGCTGAATCTGCAGCTGCATTCGGTATCGACCCTCGCGTTGCTATGATCTCATACTCTACTGGTGAATCTGGTAAGGGTGCAGACGTAGATAAAGTACGTGAAGCAACGAAACTTGCTAAAGAGAAGCGTCCTGATCTTGTAATCGACGGTCCTCTACAGTACGACGCTGCAATCATGGAAAACGTTGCTGCTTCTAAGGCACCAAACTCTCCTGTAGCTGGTAAAGCAACGGTATTCGTATTCCCAGATCTGAACACTGGTAACACAACTTACAAAGCGGTACAGCGTTCTGCTGACCTTGTGTCTATCGGCCCAATGCTTCAGGGTATGCGTAAGCCAGTTAACGACCTGTCTCGTGGTGCGCTAGTAGACGACATCGTATATACAATCGCGCTAACAGCTATTCAGGCTGATAACGCTTAATCTTTGAAAGATTAACAATCTATATTATGCCAGGCACATCGCCTGGCATTTTTTTTGCTTGAGTATAAGGAGTAACACTCTCATTGCCGCCGGCAACACAATTACTTTCCCCAATGGGCCATTAAATGAAGAAACTTATTACAGCAATACTATTGTCCGCTATACCTTGCTTTTCTATGGCAGAAATCGAGGAAGATAAAATTAAACATTTTGGGTATAGCACTGCAATTGGGTTTGCAACAAACACGGTAACTCAGCGATGGACTACAGCATTTGGAATTTGTGCTGCTGTAGGAGCATTTAAGGAAGTGTATGACGAAAAAGATTACGGTGGGGCTAGTGCTGAAGATTTCGCTTATGATCTGGCTGGGTGTGCGTTAGGGGTGGGGTTAAGTGAAGTAACAGGGCTAAAAATTGCCATCATACCCAATAGAGGTTTAGATGGTGCATCAATGGCAATTAACTTTGATTTCTAACTATGCTAACTAGCCTTTGGTTCAACACCAAAGGCTATATTGCTTTTATTCTGTACTTAGCCTTGAATACCAACAATCAACCATGGCGCGTTTGGTACCGTTAGATCTCGTTCAAGGTGCCAGATATCTTCGATATCTTCTTCAATGCCCTCAACCGCATCACGGTAACGACCACTAAACTGAAGGCTTAGCTGCGCTTTTTGTGAATCGTAGTCAGCTCTCACAATTTCAGCGTCGACATACATAACATCGGTATGCTGCTCACCTTGTAGCTTTGCTCGTTCACTTTTTAGCTCTTCAAACAGTGCTGGTGCCACGTACTCTTCAATGGTGTGAAGTTCGTTATGGTTCCAGGCGCCCTGCAAAATACGATAATGCTCACGAGAACCATTAATAAATGCAGCCTGATCAAATCCTGGCGGATAGTTATGTGGCACATCACTATGGCCATGGCTACCAAAACCGCCTGCCGCTCCCTGAGGTTGTTCAAAACTCTGGAAGTTCGATTGCTGCTGTTGCTTTTGCTCAAACGGGTTCTGGTTCATGCCTGAGTACGAATGCTGAGACTGATTCATACTTCCCTGCTTAGCCCCTAACATGCCACGCATAAACTTAAACGCGAAGTATGCGATCAAACCAATAATCAGGATATCCAGGAACTGAACACCATCAAAAGCGCCACCAAAGAATGCCGCAAGCAGGCCACCAGCTAATAAACCACCAAGCAAGCCGCCCATCAGGCCTCTTTTAGCACCTGCATTTTGGGTTTGATCCTTTTTGATTGAGTTGGTGTTCTGAGTCGTCTGTTTTGGTGCAGGCGCTGTCTTAAAGCTCTTGCCAAAAGATTTACCTCCGCCAAACTTTTTCGCCTCAACAATAGGTGATGTTGTAATGGTAAACATGAGTAATGCCACCATCGCAAAAATACGTTTCATAACCTTCCTTCACACTAGACTAGTAATTATCTTATTAGATTTATCTGACTATATAGTCATACGTTCCATAAATAAATTCGGCCTCTTATTTACATTGTTTCAGAATGTTAATAAGTGCTTTATCAATGACGGAACACATCCACTACCCTACCATAGATACTCTCTTATGTATAAGAGGTGATAGCGGTCTCTTGACGGTTAATATTGAGCCACATAGAATATTGAACACTGTTCTTAATAAATAAATATCATGGCAAGAAGAAACGATCATACCAGGGAAGAGCTGGTCGATTTGACCCTATCTAAAGTAAAAGAGTTCCTAATCAATAGCTCACACCATGAGCTTAGTTTACGTAAAGTCGCAACGATGATCGGATACGCTCCCAGCACTCTTGTAAACATCTTTGGAAACTACAACCTGCTTCTTTTACACGTAGTCGCTCAAACCGTAGATGAACTAAAAGAAGTCACAGCCCAATCGGTAAAGGATGCAGTATCTCCAGACGAAGCACTCTACTTACTGGCTTACTGCTATCACGATTTTGCTAAAGAGCATCCATATAGGTGGCAATTGATCTTTCAACATACAATGCAGGGAGAGCAATTACCCGAATGGCAGTCGGAAAAAATAGATAATATGACTGGTATGCTAGAACACCTAATTGAACAGGTATCTTCTAATAAATCACATGCGGAAATAGTCGAAGCCAGTCGGGTATTATGGGCTGGTGTTCATGGTATTACTTTACTTAGCGTCGACGACAAGTTTTTTGCCTCCGAACCAATCGATGGTAAAAAACTGATTGCCAACCTGTTAGATAATTACCTAGGACGCGAGAAGGATACCCAATGACCTCCAAAGGTTCACTACTTACGCAAAGGCGCTTCCTTCCCTATTTTCTTACTCAGTTTTTGGGAGCGTTTAATGACAATATCTTTAAGAACGTCTTTCTAATATTTGTCGCCTTCGCAGGAAGCAGCGCACTGCCGATATCTTCAAATCTGTTTATTAATCTGGCTGCCGGACTATTTATATTGCCCTTCTTCCTATTCTCGGCAACAGCCGGTGAGTTAGCGGATAAGTACGATAAAGACTGGTTTATCAGGAAGGTAAAGCTGGCTGAGATCGGTATCATGGCATTGGGAGCAATATGCTTTATAACCCATAGCTATGCCATTTTGTTGTTATTGCTGTTTCTTATGGGAACACAATCAGCATTTTTCGGCCCGGTAAAGTATGCTCTTCTTCCAAACCATTTGAAATGCAATGAGCTGATAACTGGCAACGCATTGGTTGAAACCGGGACTTTTTTGGCAATTCTGATAGGCACACTCGGAGCCGGCGTGATTGCCTCTCAAGAGGGTGCAGAGTTCGTAGCTGCAATCTCGGTCGTGGCATTTGCTGTTGCCGGATATGTCACCAGTACTTACATTCCTAAAACGCCAGCCGCAGCCCCCGAATCCAAAGTTCGCTGGCAGCCCCTTACTCAAACCCGAAAAACGATTGCTATCGGAAAATGCGACCCTGTTGTCTTCCAGGCTATTATTTCGATTAGCTGGTTCTGGTTTCTCGGTGCGGCTTACCTTACTCAGTTTCCCAACTTTACCAAGATACACCTAAACGGAAATGAAGCTGCCGTTTCCTTTTTGTTGGCTCTGTTCTCAGTCGGCATTGCTGCAGGCTCATTGCTCTGTGACAAGTTATCTAGTGGCCGAATTGAAATCGGTATCGTTCCTTTAGGTAGCCTGGGTATATCGATATTTGGCGCTTTGTTTGCTTTCTCTATCCCAAAGGACTTACCTAACTTTCAGGTTTTTTCTGAGTTTGTGAGTTATCAGGGCCTTTGGCCACTGTTCGCTTATCTAACACTTTTAGGTGCATCCGGTGGATTGTTTATTGTCCCCCTATACACCATCATGCAACACCGCGCTAAGCAAAAGCAGTGCTCTCAGGTTATTGCGGCTAACAATATTTTCAACTCACTGTTTATGGTTGGCAGTGCTGTTTTAGGCATCGTGTTTCTCGGTATTCTGGAACTGGAAATACCACACCTATTCCTGTTTCTTGCCATTTTAAATCTTTGTATGGCGTTATATCTGTTTGTACAAGCACCAATCTATGTCGTACGATTTTTGGTTTGGACTCTTACCCACTCCCTATATCGGGTAAAGCATGTTAATTTGCAGCATATTCCGGAGAAAGGCGGAGCGTTGATTGTCTGCAATCATGTCAGTTATGTAGATGCCCTACTTTTAAGCGCTGTTTGTCCTCGTTTGATTCGATTCGTGATGGAAGAAGATTACGCCAACTTTCCTCCCCTGAAAGGTTTCCTCAATCGGGCGGGAGTGATCCTATTGATGGCACTAAACGACGTTCGATTCGCAGAGCCTTTACAGAGGTAGAAGAAGCGTTATCTGAAGGACACATTGTCTGCATATTCCCTGAAGGAAGACTTACCAGCAATGGTGATATCCACGAATTTATGCGTGGCGTTGATATCATTCTTAAACGATCTCCTGTTCCGGTTATCCCAATGGCTCTTAAGGGCTTATGGGGAAGTTACTTTAGCCGCCATAAAGGCAGAGCGTGTAAGGGCCTTCCAACTCGATTCCGAGCCAAGCTCGAGGTTGAAGCCGGAGAGCCTATTCCGGCAAGCAGTGCTAACTGCGATCATTTAAAGGCTGTTGTATCCGAATTGCGAGGCGATTATCGCTAGCTAGTACTTGTATTGATTCTGAATTGTCTTATGAACAAAAAATCCGTTATTTTTTATTGTGCCGTTCTTTTCTGCCTTTTGCCGTGGGTTACTTCCCCCACGGCATTGGTTATTGGTTTTTTGCTATCGAGCTTGGGGTTAGTCCCTGAATCAATTTCTACAGCAAAACTAACCAAAAAGCTGCTGGCATGGTCAATCGTAGGGCTAGGTTTTGGCATTCATTTTCAGGAAGCGTTAACCGTGACTGGTCAGGGAATCGGGCTGATTGTCGCGACTATTTTCGGTACCCTATTAATTGGCACTCTGGTAGCAAAGCAAATCGGCTTAGAACGTAAAACCGGCTATTTAATATCAGCAGGTACATCGATATGTGGCGGAAGCGCTATCGCCGCAGTTTCACCATCCATTCAGGCGAATGAAGAACAAACAGGGTTAGCGCTGGCGACGGTGTTTGTTCTTAACTCTATAGCGCTGTTTGTGTTTCCGGTTATTGGCCATGCCCTGAGCCTGGATCAACACACTCTTGGCACCTGGGCTGCTATTGCCATTCATGATACCTCTTCGGTAGTTGGTGCTGCATCAGCATACGGGGAAGAAGCGTTAAAAACGGCTACAACACTGAAACTAGCTCGCGCACTCTGGATTATTCCAGTCGCCTTTTTCAGCGCATTCCTGTTCCGAAATAAGAACAGCAAACTCACAATCCCGTACTTTATCCTGTTTTATTGTATCGCAATTTTAGTAAGTGATTACTTACCTCAGTTTGAAGCTGTCTATCAAGGCATCTTTCGCATATCCAAGCAAACCCTGGTACTTTGCCTATTCTTTATTGGCTGCGGTATTTCCGTTGAGAAACTAAAATCGGCGGGAGCAAAGCCATTGCTGTTTGGCGTGGGTTTGTGGGTAAGTATTTCAACACTTTCTCTGCTGTGGTTACTGCACGTATAGGCGGCTATGCTGAACGCCTGCTTTGCTTTATCCCTAAAGCCAGCATAACAATGGTAAGAAAAGCAGATAATTCAGATAAAGCTCGGATCAGGCCTTCAGACTGTAGCGCTATAAAAAGTTGAATAGCTATCACTAAGATGAGTATAACCCTGACCATCCGATATTCCTGCATGAACTAAATGAGGTTTTATTATGATACAGGGTTATATGGTTTTTAAATTCTGTTTTGCACTAAATTATATTAATCCTAACTAAGCTGACTGTTTACCCAGCTTAAAAAGGTTTTGATCTTAGGACGACTTTCTGAGCCCAGAGAACATAACACACAGTATTTCTGATTCGTTTTCATGCCTGCGTAAGGTGTTACTAACTCTCCACTCTCAATCATTGGTTTAACCGCCAGGTATCGCCCCATAGCAATCCCGGATGAGTATCTTGCTGCTGTAATTTCCATCCCCGGGGAACTGACCGTGTAGGTCTGTTGGTGAGAGTTAATATCGATGCCCATATGGTTTAACCAGTTTTCCCACGCTCTGGAACCATTTACTCTCAGAAAGTTGACCTTTCTGAGCGCTTCATTGCCGTCTTCATACATACGCATATTCTTGGCGTACTCTGGTGTACAGACTGGCACATAGCTCTCTTCCAGCAATGGTTGGCAATAGACATCGTTCAGATGCCCGGTTCCATAATAAAAAGCAACATCAGTATTATTAGCGACCAGGTCACGCTGTTGATCATGAATCTGAAGACACAAATTAAATCCTGGATAACGCTGCTTGAAATCTGAAAGTCGAGGAAAAAGCCAGCCATTAGCAAAGTTTGGCGAGACAGCAATTGAGAGCTCTCCCGTCATTTCTGTCGAGTTTATATCATTGATATCTGAGTAGATGGCATTCAGCGATTTTATAAGAGTCTTGTTAAAACGTTCTCCCTCAGGTGTCAGTTCCAGCTTTCTGGTTCCCCGTACAAATAGGCTAAAACCCAACTCCTTTTCGAGCACCTTAATCCTGTGGCTTACTGCTCCCTGAGTAATATGTAACTGATGCCCTGCCTGAGTAAAACTCAGGCTATTTGCAACAATCGTAAACGTGTGCAAATTCCTTAGGAGCAAAGGATTATCCATCATTTGACTACCCTTTAATACGCATTAAAAACTTTAATTCATACTAACAACATTTTAGTTTGTTCGCGATGAGAAATAAGTTTTAAATACCGACTTTAGGGGGCTAATTCAATCTCCCTAACTATTTAGATTAATTATATTAATAAACAAATTGATAGGAATAGTACAAATGAATGTACTCGGTTATATGCAAAAAGTGGGTAAAGCCCTTATGGTTCCGGTTGCAACACTTCCTGCAGCGGCAATCCTTATGGGGATTGGTTATTGGATGGATCCGGTAAGCTGGGGAGCAAACAATCTGTTTGCAGCCTTTCTTATAAAGTCTGGTAGTGCCATTATCGATAATATGGCCTTATTATTTGCCGTTGGTGTTTCTTTCGGGTTAAGTAACGATAAAAATGGCTCTGCCGCTCTGTCCGGCTTTGTTTGTTTTATGGTAGTCACCACTCTGTTAACCCCGGAATCTGCAGCTCAGTTACTACAAATCCCTGCATCGGATGTCTCTCCAGCGTTTGCTAAAGTTGGTAATCAGTTTGTTGGCATCATTATTGGTATCATTTCAGCAGAAATCTATAACCGCTTTTGCGATGTAACCTTACCTAAAGCTCTGGCATTTTTTAGCGGCAAGCGTCTAGTTCCGATTCTGACTTCTATTGCAGGTATGGGGTTATCTTTTATCCTCCTGTACGTATGGCCTGTTGTCTACGACTCGCTAACAATATTCGGCACTCAACTACAATCTATGGGAGCGGTTGGTGCAGGACTCTTCGGTTTCTTCAACCGTTTAATGCTAACTATCGGTATGCATCATGCTCTGTATCCGGTTTTCTGGTTTGATGTTGTAGGCATTAATGACATTCCGAACTTCCTTGGTGGCGCACAGTCTATTGCTGAAGGCAGAGCAGTTATCGGCCAAACAGGCATGTATCAAGCCGGTTTCTTTCCTATTATGATGTTTGGTCTACCTGGTGCGGCTCTGGCTATTTACCACACCTCAAACAGCAAGGCACGTACTGCGACTTTCTCTATCATGCTGGCGGGAGCTTTCGCCTCTTTCTTTACCGGTATCACAGAACCTCTAGAGTTCAGCTTTATGTTTGTTGCTCCGGTACTTTACTTTATTCATGCTGTACTGACAGGTATATCTCTTTATATTGCCGCTCACATGGAGTGGATTGCTGGATTCGGCTTCTCTGCGGGCTTGATTGACTTTGTACTTTCCACACAGAACCCACTTGCGGTTCACTGGTACATGCTGATCCCACAAGGCATTATTTTCTTTATTCTTTACTACAGTGTGTTCCGTTTCGCGATTACTAAGTTCAACCTGAAAACTCCAGGTCGTGATGAGAACACAGAAGCGTCTGAAATAGCGGATAACATTCCGGCTCTGACTAAGGAATATATCGCTGCTATTGGTGGGGCAGAAAACATCCTGGAAGTAGACAACTGCATTACCCGCCTTCGTTTGACAGTAAAAGATTCCGCGCTAGCAGATTCTGACAAACTAAAATCATTGGGTGCAGCAGGTGTTGTTCCTATTGGTAAAGGTGGCTTGCAGGTTATTGTTGGTCTGGGTAAGGTCGACAAGGTTGCAGCAGAAATGAAGAGAGCACTGGCTTAAATAGGTCCAGAAACAAGAAAGCGGTGACTCATTATCACCGCTTCCACTTAAAGTACAACTCGTCTAGTCGGTGAGTTGCAATTCACCCTCATACCAGCGTTTAAGCTCGCTACGGGAAACTTTGATACTGCCATTGCTAAGCTCAGGCATGCCATAAAAAGCATCTGGTATTTTAAACTTAACCAGTTTATCCGCTAACCATTCAGCTAGTTTCAACTCTTCTACTGCAATATCTGACTGAATTAAAGCTACCGGCCGGTGACCAAACTCTTTGTTCTCTACTGGCAATATAATAGCCTGAACCACTGATGGATGCTGATTGAGAACGGCCTCAATCTCTTCGCAATGGATATTCTCACCGCCAGAAATAAACAGATTATCAGCCCTGCCTATCACTTTAAGCTCTTCACCACACCAGACTCCCAGGTCTTTACTGTCAAACCAGCCATCTGCCGACAGAGCAGTAAGTTTACCTCGGCGATAATAGCCTTCAGCCAGCGTTTTGCCTCCGATAAAAATTCGCTCCCCTTGAAGCTTTATCTCTCTGCCAGACAGAAGATACCCAACACCACCCGAACTATTTGCTCTTTTTGCCATTACAGTAGAGGCGGCTTCGGTCATTCCATAGCCGACCCAGGTTTCAATTCCCCTTTGATTGGCCCTTTGAGTCAATTCTGTAGGGATGTGACTTCCGCCAAGCAACACTCTTTTCAGACTTAAATTAGAGCCGCTATCCAATAAACGCTTGAGCTGAGTCGCCACCAGCGATGCGTGTGTAACGCCTTCAAGATCGGTACTCAAATGCTCTCCGAGGCCAATTTTCATCTGAGCTCCCGAGTATAGCCAACGCCAGACAATCGCGAGCCCTGAGACATGGTAGACAGGCAAGCTTAATAACCAACAATCCGACTGCTCGAACTTCAACTGTTCTAACAGCCCGTTTGCTGATGCTTCATGTTGTTCAGCGGTATGAGCCACCGCTTTGGGTTCTCCCGTTGTGCCGGATGTAAACACTATGCTTGCCAGTGGTTCACTCTGGCTGACATTATGCTCAGATACCCGTCCTTTGGGAGCATTGGTTTTAATTACCACTTCATGATGCAAAGCAGCTCTCTCTAACTCTGAATCAGAGAAGTTTTTACGAGAATCTTTTCCCCACCAGACATGGGAGCACTCTATAACCCTGAATTTGCGCTCGAGCTGTACTAAGGGTTGAGGGAGAACAAAGGCCGGTACTGCACCAATCTCCAACAGAGCGAGATAGATAAACACCAAATCCGGGCAGTTCCTGGATACCAACGCAATAACATCATTTTTTTCTATCCCTTGCCTTAGCAGGTTCCAGCGAATGTTTCTGACATAAGCCTCTAATTCCGACCAGGTAAAACTCTTATCCGGCGTGAAGAGCGCCGGATGATTTGGTGTTTTCTCAGCCCAGTCTGGTAAGAGATTGAACATCTATTAACTCTGCCACACGACTGGTTGATCATGCAGTCGGGCTACAGGCAAGTCACAATCCGGCCACGGTACCTCTAACTGCTGCCCGAATAGCTTGATGGTATCAAGACCCGGAACCTCATCTGGAGTCAGCCATTTTGCCAACCGGGCTAATTGATTCAGCCCCAAACTAGATTCAATACTTGAGCTAATTACCACATTGATAGCCAGACGTTTAGCATCTTCCACCAGCGCTTTGCAACGCTCAATCGAACCTATGAGTGTAGGCTTGATAACAATCACCTTAGCACCTGTTAGGTTGCTTAAAGAAAAGTCCGCTTCTTTAACCGCGTTCTGTAGCGTTTCATCCCAGGCGATGGCGATTCCTGAGTCCATTGCGAAGGCGAAGCTCTGCTCCGGTTTTTCGCATGGTTCTTCGAGAAACTCGATACGCTGGCGATAAGAAGGATTGATATATTTAGCAAATTTCTGTGCTTTCTCTGGTGTCCAGGCACGATTAGCATCCAGACGAAGTGAAAGCGTTGGAATGCTCTCTAAAAACAGGTTTACCAGCATTCCGTCACGAATTGGTTCATACAACCCAACTTTGATTTTAGCGACTTTCTTTTCAGTAGGCAGCGCATCAAGTGCTGGAATTAAGGCATCTGGATCACCAGAGCAAAGCGGCGCGCTAAAGTAGTTACCTTCTTTAGGAAGTTCACCTTTCAACTCACATTCCGCTACCGACAGACCAAAAGCGACAGAGGGGAGTAAGGCGTCAAAATCTATCGGCCTTTTAGCAACCCAAAGTTCTAGCTGCTCCTGAGCCTGAACACCGGCTTGCTCGACGGTTTCACGGCTAAAGCCTGGCAGGGGTGCGACTTCACCATAAGCCGTTTTATTATCTTCAGATAACTCAATTATCCAGCCATCTCTCTGGCTCAGTTTTTTATCGCGAAGCACGACACCACTATCCATTGGAAGCTGGTAACGGTATAACTTGGCATTACGCATGGGGGATTTCTCTTCTTTTGATAAGCAAGCGAGGTTTTAACCTCTAATTCCCCGCCCATATATATCTGAGCGGGGTGAACATCTGAATTTTTATTATGGGTTACGAGGGAACTTAGAGAAGTCCGGTCTTCTCTTCTCATTGAATGAGTTACGACCTTCTTGTCCCTCTTCTGTCATGTAGAACATCATGGTTGCATTACCTGCAAGCTCCTGAAGACCAGCTTGTCCATCACAGTCCGCATTCAGAGCCGCTTTCAGACAACGCAGCGCCATCGGGCTGTGCTGAAGTACTTCACGACACCAGCGAACGGTTTCTTTTTCAAGTTCTTCCAGTGGCACAACTGTGTTTACAAGCCCCATATCCAGTGCTTCCTGAGCATCGTAGAAACGGCACAGGAACCAAATTTCACGAGCTTTCTTCTGGCCTACGATACGAGCCATGTAAGAAGCCCCCAGCCGCCATCAAACGAACCAACTTTAGGGCCAGTCTGACCAAACTGCGCATTCTCTGCAGCAATAGTCAGGTCACACATCATATGCAGAACATGACCACCACCAACAGCCCAGCCAGCGACAGAAGCAATGACTGGTTTCGGACATGTGCGGATCTGACGCTGGAAGTCCAGAACGTTTAAGTGGTGAGTACCTTCTTCATCTCTATAGCCGCCGTAGTCGCCACGAATCTTCTGGTCACCACCTGAACAGAATGCATCTTCTCCAAGACCGGTCAGAATGATCACACCAACATTTTCATCATAGCGAGCATCTGCCAGTGCTTTGATCATCTCTTTTACGGTTTGAGGACGGAATGCATTTCGAACCTGTGGACGCGCAATCGTAATTTTTGCGATACCGTCTTCAGATTTGTGAAAATGAATATCTTCATATTCAGAGCTACAATCTTCCCAGGCTACCGGTGCATAGAGTTCTTCTTCAGTGATTCCAACTGTTTTTGCCATGTTCTATTCCAAATTTGTTCTTTCTAAAATAGTGGGTGTTGCCTCACCCAATTGATCACGAACCAGCTTTGCAAAGGGCTCTGGAGCCTCTTTATGGACGTTATGTCCGGCTCCCTTAACTGCAGAATAAGATAGCCTGCTTTGCTCAGCAAGTTCGAAAAATTTTTTATCTTTCTCGCCACAGATATAGTGTAGCGGAACATTGATACTTTTGAGTTTATCTAATAAGTACGGCTGTTTAGCCAGAGAAGTAGACAGCATGATTTCTGCAATTCTACTCCCGGTATTTTTAGCTCGCACTTTAACCAGGTTTTGTCTCTGGTCTGAAGTGAGCGAAGAAAACACCGGTTGCAAGTACCAGTCATTCAGCACCTGCTCCATTTTTTCTTCCGCAAAACGCTTTGCCCACCGTTGATCATTCGCCAGCCTTTGCTGCTTCTCTGTATCGGATTTTAAACCAAAGTTACCACCTTCCAGTAGTACATTATCTACATTCAAATCATCAAAACTGTGATGTACTAATCCATATATCAATAAACGCGCACCCAGCGAGTATCCAATCAGTACCACTGGTACACTTTTATCTAGGCCAGCGTTTAATAGTTGCTTTTCGACCGCTTCGGACACCTGGCCTAAAACAGAATCAAACCCCACGCTGCCGATATCTTTGCTCTTACCATGTCCAGGGAGATCGATAGTTACCCTATTATACTCTTCCAGTAGGTCTAGTACTTCCTTCCAGTCATCACCGCTTCCCAGCAAACCATGCAGAAAAACCAATACTGGCTTTTCTGACTCAGGCTTCTTTGATGGATAGAAATCAGTGGCTAACATCTTTTGTTTTCAACACCAGCTCTTTCACGGCTTGCGTCGCTTGTTCAGGTGGTGTTTGAACTTCCACCAACAAGCACCCTTCTCCAGCTGACAAATGCGCTTCAACGGAATCAATTAAGGCTGGCATTGATGTTGGTTGCACATACTGTATTCCGAATTGAGCCGCAGCATGCTCAAACTGATAACCGTGAGGCATTTGATACAACGACTGCTTTTGCTCTTCCGGAACTGGCAGTAAGTCGAAAATCGCACCACCGTCGTTATTGGTTACAACTATCACCATTGGCTGGCTGCTTTTCCCAGCTAACGCCAGAGAGTTCAGATCATACAACAGGGAGGTATCACCCATAAGCATCATTAAAGGTTGCTCACTCGCTATCTGAGTACCAACTGCCGTTGCTACAAGGCCATCTATTCCAGAAGCTCCCCGATTAGTGAACACTTGCTTATCTGCAATTTTTCCAACCATATCCAACAGACGAACTATCAGGCTGTTACCGATAAACAGGTTTAAGTCTTGCTGAATGAGGTTCAACTTGTGAGCCAGTTCCAGCTCACTAATTTGCGCTGGAAAAATCAGAGACTGAGCAACACTTCTAGAATACTCGCGCAGCGTATCACCCCAACCTTTATACGGTGAAGCGTGTGACTCCATTGACTGAATCTGCTTATCCAGCCAGGTTTCAACGTTTCCGGCAATATGAACAACTGGAAGATGGTTAGGATTTAGCCTTTGAGTTGAATCCGTAACGAGTACATACTTCGCTTGCCTCTCTGCCACTGAAGCTTTAATAAAAGCATCCAGACGCTTAGATACCAACCTGGCTCCAATCTGAATAATGAGGTCACTGCTTGCTAATAGCTCAGAAGCTTTTTGATTCTGTAGCCAGATATCATAACCAGCCCAATCACTGGTTACTCCAGACTGAGGATCGGTTAACAATGGCCAACCTAACTCTTCCGCTAACCGTTTCGCTTTTAGACTCTCTTGAAGTGGTACGTTTCCCACAACAATAATGCCTTTGTGTGTAGTCAGCTCAGTTAGAGCTACAGGGGAATCGGTAGTCTGTATATGCTGCTCAATATATGGAGCCTTACCTTGTAACCATTGCTCGATGCTTTGAGAATATTCATTCAGAAGCGATTTGCTGCCATCTGAGTACAGTGGCTCTGGAAAAGGGCAATTGATATGTACTGCCCCACCCGCCTTTTGCTGCAGATACATCTTCTGGTCGATGCTACTAAGCAGCCAGTTAAGGGAGATCTGTAATGTAGGACTCGGCAGGTTGAGTGAATCGGTAACATGTGTACTGAATATACCTAATTGATTGATAGCCTGATTAGCTCCGCAGTCAATTAACTCAGCAGGCCTGTCCGCCGTTAATACAACCAACTTTTCTTTTGTAAGCCCTGATTCAGCAATCGCTGGAAGCAGATTAGCCACTGCGGTACCCGAGGTAACAACAATCGCAACAGGGTCATTACTCGCTTTCGCAATACCAAAAGCCAGAAAGCCAAGCCCTCTCTCATCGAAATGCGTATGTATTTTCAGGTTCGAATTTTCCTGCGCCTCAAGTGTTAATGGCGTTGATCTTGAACCAGGGGCAATACAGATGTGCTTCACTCCAAACCGGGTAAGCTCTTCAAGGATTGTCTGGCTCCAAACTCGATTTAATACAGCCTGAAGCGTGCCAGCGTCAATCATTGATGGTTGGCTCATGAAGCCACCTCAATAGAAGGGTTTTCAGTTAACAGGGATAAAAGAGTCGACATTTTTCTGTCCAACTCTTGCCATTCATAATCGGCGTTCGAACCTGGAACAATACCCGCTCCGGCATAAAGTTCTACTTTATTACCAGTAAAAAGCGCACTTCTGATGGCAACACAAAATTCCGCTTTCTGATGGCTGATAAAGCCAAGTGAACCGCTGTACCACCCTCGGGCGAATGGCTCTATATTACGGATAAACTCAATCGCGTCTTCACGGGGCAAACCAGCAACCGCAGCGGTAGGCTGAAGTGCAGATAGTAGCTGAACACCATTGGTACCCATTTTGAGCGCGGCATGAATAGCCTTCTTCAGATGCTGAACCTTGCGTAGCCGAATTAAATTAGCCTCTTTCTGAGCATCAATTTCCATCGAGTGAGGAGTCAAACGCTCGACAATATCATCAACTACGTACTGGTTCTCCTGCAGGTTTTTCTTATCCTGTGCCAGCCAATTAGCTAGTTCTAGATCTTTCTGCGCATTTGAGCCTCGGCCAATTGTTCCGGCAACCGCTTCAGTTTCCAGTTCATTTCCATTGCGTCTGTATAGTCGTTCAGGGGTCGAACCAACAAACGCGGACTCTTTATCGATAGCAAACAGGAAATGGAAGCTATGGCTGTTCTGCTCCCTACTCACTTTAATAAGTTGCGCAGGTGATACCGCACCGTTTAACAGTAACTCTGTTTTCCTTGCCAACACTACCTTTTTGAACTCGCCCTGCTCGATGCTGGTTAAAGCACGATTCACCATATCAGTCCATCCCGGCAGTTCTGGCAAATGGTTCACCGAATCGATATCTGCGTTGATTAATGGCAGTTTAGTAACGTCTGAGGCAAGTTGGTTAAGCGCCTTTATTACCGGAGCGGTGTCATCGCCAATGTTGACGATAATCGACCATCGTTGATCAAATCGGCTTAGTTCTATCTGTGGAAGGAAAAAATAAGAAGGCATTCTGTCATCTTGACTATCGTATGCCCTGCCACCCCATACACGCTGGTCATCAGCCAAAATAGCGTATGCAGGAGCAGGTTCGGTAAAGGTATGAACTTTACCTAACGCCACAACTTCTTCTCGGGTATCTCGTGACTGCCAGTAAAACCTTGGGTAATGCGGTTGTGCCTCCAACCAGTCTATCGCTGAAAAATCAGCGCCAACCTCTATATCCTGTGAAAGGCGACAATTCCGTGCTTCGCAATCTTCTACTTTCTTTGCTAATGCAACAATCGCTTTATGAAACTGGGACAAATCGACCTCTTATTGGAGCAAATCTACAGATTATTCTTTTTTAAGCACATAAGAGAGATACTCTATTTGCTGGCTATCCGCAAATCAAGTTCAGTGCTTGGTTTTGTGCGCCCTAAGTATACTCTCGTTTACTGGTTCAGCCAGTTCAAATCCCATTTATCGCAACCCTAGAGTGGACAATGGGTTAAAACGTAAACTACATGTTAATTTTCAACAGATTTTTATTCTATCAAATAGGTTTTTAGTGTACTTTAATAAATTAAAACAAGAATTATAAGGATTGTTGCAATGCAAAATATCGGGATGTCATCAAAACTTGATAATGTCTGCTATGACATTAGAGGACCAGTGCTTAAACATGCTAAGCGCATGGAAGAAGAAGGACATAAAATTCTAAAGCTAAACATTGGTAATCCCGCCCCATTTGGTTTTGACGCCCCTGATGAAATCCTTGTTGATGTAATCCGTAACCTGCCAACATCGCAGGGATACGCAGACTCTAAAGGTCTCTATTCTGCGAGAAAAGCTGTCGTTCAGCACTACCAAAAAAGAGGTATTCGCACTCTTGATGTCGAAGATGTATACATTGGTAACGGTGTATCTGAGTTAATTGTGATGTCAATGCAGGCGTTGCTTAACAATGGTGATGAACTTTTGGTTCCGGCACCAGATTATCCCCTGTGGACAGCTTCGGTTTCTCTATCTGGCGGTAATCCTGTTCACTATATCTGTGATGAGGAATCTGACTGGTATCCGGATCTGGATGATATCAAGAGTAAAATCACCAAGAAAACGCGCGGTATTGTCCTTATTAACCCAAATAACCCAACAGGGGCAGTTTACAGCAGGGACTTTTTACTCGAAGTCCTTGAGATAGCACGTCAGCACAACCTGATCATTTTTGCCGATGAAATCTACGACAAAGTGCTCTACGACGGCGCTACTCACACCTCTATTGCGACGCTTGCTGACGACGTACTTATCGTGACATTTAATGGCCTTTCAAAAGCCTACCGCGTATGTGGCTTTAGAAGTGGCTGGATGTTTTTGACTGGCCCTAAACATCTGGCTCAGGGGTATATCGACGGGATAGAGATGCTGGCATCCATGCGACTGTGCGCTAATGTTCCGATGCAACACGCCGTTCAGACAGCCCTCGGCGGATATCAGAGCATAAACGAACTTATTCTTCCTGGTGGCCGATTGTTAGAGCAGAGAGATAAGGCTTATGAGTTAATCACTCAGGTTCCGGGAATTACTTGCGTGAAACCTAAAGGTGCCATGTACCTGTTCCCTAAAATCGACACTAAGATGTACAACATTAAAGATGACCAGAAAATGGTTCTCGATTTCTTAGTACAAGAAAAAGTGCTGTTGGTTCAGGGCTCCGGGTTTAACTGGCCTAAGCCAGACCATTTCAGGATAGTTACTCTGCCGCACGTAGAAGATCTGGAAGCGGCTATTGGTAGATTCGAACGTTTTTTATCTACCTATCAACAATAAATTTGCTTATGATGAAAACTTCATAAGTAAAGCCCGTCATTCCGTATAGCGAGGAACGAGCGCATTACGGAATCTAAAGGCATTACAGCAAAGTTAGTCGCTTAGGTTCCGGACACTCGCTCAGGCTCGTCCGGAATGACTAACCGACTCTAATATGGAAGTTGTAATGTCTGACTCAAATAATAAAAGCCACTTCTTTGCACACCTTGCCAGGATGAAACTTATTCATCGCTGGCCACTTATGCGCCTGGTCTCCAAGGAAAACATATCTGAGCACAGCCTGCAGGTCGCTTTTGTTGCACACGCTTTAGCGGTGATTAAAAACAAAAAGTTTGGTGGTAACGTCAATCCAGAAAGAATCGCTATTTACGGTATGTATCACGATACCAGTGAAGTTCTTACGGGGGATTTGCCCACTCCAGTCAAGTATTTCAACCCAGATATCGCAAAAGAGTATAAGAAGATTGAATCTGCAGCAGAACAACGCCTGTTGTCTATGTTGCCAGAGGAGTTCAGAGAGGATTTTGAACCATTTCTTGTTTCAGAAAGTGTAGACCCAGTAGATAAAGCGATCGTAAAACAAGCAGATACCATATGTGCTTATTTAAAGTGCCTAGAAGAGTTATCAGCAGGAAACCATGAATTTGTTCAGGCTCAGAAACGCCTGAAAGATATGTTGAAAGAACGCGAGACCCCCGAGATGATCTATTTTCTCGAGACTTTTGCTCCTAGCTTTGAGCTCTCTTTGGATGAAATTAGTTAACATTTCAACAGCTAGAAAATAAAAAAGGCCTCGCTATAAAAGAGAGGCCAATGGGGCTTTAGTAGTTACTACTACTTACTCTTAATTTGTTTCCGTAGCCGTTTCTAGCTCATCATCCTGACCACGTTTGAAGCCTACAAACTTCGCATTCTGCTTAAATACCACTTTGTTAGTCACAAGAGCGAATACCACACACGCAATCAGAGTTACTGCCATCAAGTGGATGTAGTGAAGGCCAAATGGCGCACTGCCAAATGTGAAGTAACCGTATAGCGAAGTACCAAATACCACCGACAGGATTACCGACTCAGCACGAACATTCTTAAATAGCAGACCTGTGATAAATGCTGACAGGATAGGCATACTTAACAGACCATTCAGCTGTTGAAGCAGGTTAATCAAGCTGTCCGCTGTTGCAAATGCAGGTACAAGTAGCAGTGCGATTACAACAAAGCTTAGTGACACAATGTTGTTCAGGCGCTTAACGTTTGGCTCTTCGTTAAAGTACTTCTGGTGGATGTCACACACGTACAGAGCAGCTGAAGAGTTAAGTACCGAGTTAAAGCTTGTTAGTACCGCTGCTGCCATTACCGCTGCAAACGCACCTGATAGCCAACTTGGAAGCAACTCACCAACGATACGACCATATGCTGCATCGCCAATATCACCGTACAGTTTGTAAGAAACGATACCCGGAATGATTACGATTGCAGGTACAATCAGGATACGGATACACGCTGCTGCAAGTACACCCTTCTGAGCTTCTTTAACTGTTTCTGCAGCCATTGCACGCTGAGTGATTGTCTGGTTAGTACTCCAGTAGTAAATCTGGATAAATAGCATACCAGTCAGTAGTGTTGGCCATGGAATCGGTGAATCAGGGCCACCAATCAGAGTCAGACGCTCTTGAGGGATACCAGAGAAATCAAAATCGATAGCATTCAGAGCAAGGAATACGATTAACAGTGCCATCGCAAGCAGACCAACACCTGAGAAGGTATCAGATACCGCTACCGCACGCAGACCACCAAAGATCGCATAAGCAGAACCAACAACGGCGAACATAATAGCAAGTGGCATCAGACCAATTTCTACGTTAAACATAGACTGCATAAACAGCGCACCACCGTATAGCATCGCAGGCAGGTAGATGAAAATGTTACCTAGTAAAAAGAGGGTACCTACCGTTGCACGAATATGCTTATTGTTGTAGCGGCGTTCTAGTAACTCTGTCGTCGTTGTACAGTTGTATTTGTAGTAAATAGGTACAAAAACTTTCGCCAGAATCAACAGGCCAATAAAGCCACACAATTCCCATAGAGCCAGTAGCGCCATCTGGTTACCGTTCATACCAACCAACTGGTCAGTACTTAAGTTAGTCAGAGTAATAGAACCTGCAATAAATACCCAGGATAGACCACCGCCCGCAAGGAAGTAATCTTTTGCACCCTCACCACGCGGACCGGCTTCCGCACATTTTTTGTAGGTAAGATAACCTACCAACGCTGTTAGCCCGAAAAAAACAGCTAACTGGATTATTGTTTCCATAAAACTTTCCTCGTAACGATTGTTTACACGTTAAAATATAAGATTATTTTTTAAACTGATAACGTTTACACATTAACCAGAGAAATTAGTGGTATTTATATAACCACCAATCCCTGTCATATAAGCGTTATTGATTTTCCATGTTGGTAAGAGTAGATGTTTGCATGAACATATTCTGTGATCAAAACTACATTAGTGAAAACGTTTACCCTAAATTTTAGACTGAATATTAATCATCAGATCTATCTCACACTTTTCATGTTATCTCACAAATTTTGTTCCTGTTTTTACGCTAAAGAACATAAAAGTTAGCCTTAACAGGCTGAACTTGACGCTTGTAAACGTTTCCAAACTAAATTATTTTCAAACCAGATTTGTTCACCTCATAAACTGCATCTGGTGCCCTATCATATTTTGTCTGGACGCACCTTCTGTTTCGGCGCATTATAAATATGTGAAAAATGATGGAGTTAGGTATGGATAGCGAACAGATGAACCTGTGGCAGCAGCGTATTAACAATGAACACAAGTTAAGACGAAAAGATCACCGGGATCCCTATCAAAGAGATCGGGCACGGATTCTCCACTCTGCTGCCTTCAGACGTTTGCAAGCCAAAACACAAGTTCATGGCACAGGTGTTAATGATTTTCACAGGACACGCCTAACCCACTCACTGGAAGCAGCTCAAATAGGCTCAGGTATATTGGCACAGATCCAACAGAGGCAGACTGAATTCGAATCGATTCTTCCTTCCGCCAGTTTAATCGAAGCCCTTTGTCTGGCACACGATATTGGTCACCCACCTTTCGGTCACGGTGGCGAAGTAGCATTAAACTATGCGATGCGGGAACACGGCGGTTTTGAGGGTAACGCTCAGACATTCCGCATCGTTACACAGCTTGAGCCTTATACCCAGAATAATGGAATGAATCTTTCCCGGCGTACTCTCCTTGGATTGATGAAATATCCTGCTCTTCTAAGTAAGACCCATAGCGTTAAAAACCCAAACCCGGTGGTACACCAGCGTCAACTCAAGGCCAAAGAATGGGCTCCTGCAAAAGGTATTTATGACGTTGATAAAAGTGAGCTGAGCTGGGTATTTGAACCTCTTGTCGAGTCCGACAGAAAAGCATTCAGTGCTATACAGAAAAGCACCAGCGGCAATCCATTAGCACACAAAAAAACCCGCTTTAAATCTTTAGACTGCTCAATTATGGAGCTGGCTGACGATATTGCTTATGGTGTCCACGATCTTGAAGATGCGATTGTACTGGGCCTTATCAACCGGAATCAGTGGCAGGAAGCTGCAGCAAGTTATCTGGCTGACTGTGGCGCAATCTGGTTTGAAGAGAATATTCAGGCCATCAGCGACATGTTGTTTGGTGGGGAGCATTACCTGAGAAAAGACGCCATCGGCGGGATTGTGAACACTCTGTTGACAGGTATTACCGTTGAGAAAGTTAAAGATCACTCATTTGATAGCGACCTGCTTAATTACAATGCCTATCTCGAACCGGGACTGAACAACGCATTGTCGATTTTCAAACGCTTTGTAAGCGACTACGTTATTCAGGTACCGGACGTCCAGCGTTTAGAGTACCGAGGCCAACAGATAGTCATAGATCTGTTTGAAGCGCTCAGTGCAGACCCGGAACGCCTTCTGCCCGAGGCAACACGTAGCAAATGGCAGCAGGCAAATGAAAGCCACGATGGCGGTATGCGAGTGATCTGCGACTATATTGCCAATATGACTGATGGCTATGCGCAAAAGCTACATCAGCAGTTATTTTCAGCTCACTCTCCGTACTGAGGATTATTTTGAGCGATAGTTTTTCTCATACGTTCCATCAGGCATTTGAGAGATCTGAAAATCTATCATTTTCTCGAATGTGGTGATTAAGGAAGAAAAGTCGGTCTTAGTATCCAGAGTCGTTAGTGCGTGATAACCAGCTTCAACAGTAGAGAGGCTGGTTTCGGAAGGCGCTTTTCTAATCCGGTAGTTACCATCCATCCCTTCTGAGATATCTACCGCATCCAACGAGTGAAGATTCGATGAAAGCTGATACATTTTAAAGGCTTTACGCCAGGTTCCGTCAATCAGCAGCAATCGTAACTTTTTTCCACCCGATAAGTTACCTGATGCCTCCTGCCTGATTGGTGTCGCATCTTCTCGAGGATAGATCAACAGATTATGGTAGCAAGGATCGCTGAGCAGATGATTCAACTCACAGTGTGATGTAAAATCTTCCCCGACAAACAGACGGCTGTTGCTTAACGACAGTGTCAGTATTTTAGCCGTACCTTTCGCGTGCTTTACTTCTGATGGGTGCTGAAGAATGATAAGCTCAATGTCTGTCTCTACTGGTTTAATCCAGCGGCAGATACAGGCCTTTTTTGCTTTACCACACTTTGGACAATATCGGGACATTGCGTGAATCTTTATCTCTTACTTTTTCTCACTACCATCTTGTCAGCGCTGTTTCAAACACCTTTTATTCAGTCTCTGACCATCTGGAACAGCCAGCTTATCGTATCTGGCGAATGGTGGCGAATCGTATCAGGAAACTTCACTCATACCAACATCTACCATCTGATACTCAATACTTCTGCACTTTGGATTATCGCTTATCTGTTCAAACCAAAGGCGAAAAGCCTTAACATACTGTTGCTAGCCATTTCAGCATTTGTCGGTATGTGTTTACTTATGAGTGACACTCTCATATATGCAGGTCTGTCTGGTGTGCTTCATGGAATTTTTGCCTATTACGCTATGAAAGAAACGGTTGGAGGTCGAAAGACAAGCGCACTTTTAGTGTTAGGCGTCATTGCGAAAGTCGGTTATGAGCAAGTGTTCGGTGCCTCAGAAAGTACAGCCCAGCTGATTGGTGCAAGAGTGGCTATTGAGGCTCATCTGGCGGGTTGTATCTCAGGTATTGTTATATTCTGCTTAGTTTGGTTATGGAGATACGTTCATACCTCAGAACATGATTGACGACAGCGCTAATAAAAAGATGCACCTTCCGGCTTGTCAGTAGGAGTTGAACATCACCGAAAAGTGCATAACCTAGTCGAACTTACCTGTTTAGAGCTTTATTCGTGTGCGGTTTTTATCGATAATCGAAGGGCCGATACCTTTAACATTCTTTAGTTCATCCGCTGACTTGAACGCACCATGTTCTGCCCGGTAGTCAACAATATCTTGAGCTTTCTTCTTACCCACTCCAACCAGCAAAGTATCTAACTCATCTGCTGACGCGGTATTGATATTAACTGTAATTTCTATCCCTTCATACTTGTCTGAAGCCTCGACGACTTGTTGCTGTTCTTTCGACTCCGCATCGGCATAAACCGGGACTGCCACCAATAGTGACAGCAATGCAGACCATAGCGCACCTATTTTCACCATATCTATTCCTCTAAGTTTTTTGGAACACATTTATGATAAAAAACTGGCCCTAATTGTCTTGTAGCAGTTTCAGAAAACAGAACGGGCCACATAAAGTAGCCCGTTAGATATTAATTAAGTTTCAGCAAGTTACGGCTGAGAGTCGATAACGTAATACTCAATATCAGCATTCTCACGAAGAACCTTCAGAATAGCATCCAGATCCTGCTGCACGTTAGAACGTGCCATCTGCGCTCCAATCTGAGTAGCAAATGATGCATCCGCGTTAGTGTTAACTTTAGACAGCTCCACTAGCACGACATTACCCTGGAAGTCCTTAGTCTGGTCAAAGCTAACTGTACCTTCTGTTGGCTTAGGCATTGCAAATACAACATTCGCCAAAGGTGAACTTCTGTCTATTGTCTCTTGATCACCGAACTCCAGACCATTTTCAGCCAGAGTAGCTTCATTGCCGGATTTAAGTGCATCCAACACAGTGTTTGCCAGTTCCAGTGCCTTCTGCTCACCTTTCACTTTTGAAAGCGCTTCAACTACCTGATCTTTTACTTCATCGAAAGGCAGTAAGGTCTCGTCACGGGTCTCTTCCACACGAACAACAATTACATGTTCCGGAGCGACTTCCATAACCTCAGAGTTCAGACCTTCATCTTTCACTTCAGGGCTAAGGATAGCCTGCATTACAGTAGGTGTACTAAGAATCGCAGGAGCCTCTACCTGAGAAATAAAGTCTGTATGTACGACTTTCTGACCTGTTGCTTCTGCTGCGTCGTCAAGAGAATCCGGGAACTCAAACGCAACCTTCTCAAGTTCGGTCTGAAGCTCGTAGAAACGTTCTACCGCTTTTTGATCGGCCAGATCAGCTTTAATCTGAGCTTCAACTTCAGCAAAAGGCTTAGTCTGTGATTCTTTCAGGCCATCCAGCTTGATGATGTGGTAACCAAAGCTGGACTTAACCAATCCGCTTACATCACCCACATTTTTCAGTGCAAATGCCGCTGTTTCAAAATCAGCATCCATTACACCTTTCTCAACCCAGCCCAGAGAACCACCCTGCTCAGCACTACCGATATCTTCAGAATCTGTAGTCGCTGTTTCTGCAAAATCAGCACCTGCATTTAGCTTGTCCAGGATAGCCTGAGCTTTTGCTTCATCATCACCGATAACAAGGATATGACTTAGCTCGCGCTGTTCTTCTGATGAGTACTTGTCAGTATTCTCGTTGTAATACTGAGTCGCTTCTTCTTCAGTCACTTCCATCTGATCTTTCAGCGCTTGTGCAGAAAGCTCGATGTAGGAAACCTTAGCTTGTTCCGGACGGGTATATGCCGGAGCATTTTGCTTGTAGTAATCCTGAAGTTCTTCATCGGTCAGCTCGACATTTTTCGCGAACTCTTCTGGGTTAAGGGAAATAGTACGAATATCGCGGGTCTGAGTAAGTAGCTTACTTTGACCTTCAACTTCATTATCCAGGATAAACTCACTCGCTTGCAGTGCGGTAGTCACCTGAGCGCGTGTCATTTCACGGCGCATGTACTCAGCAAAGCTGTCTGCAGTGAATCCTGCGCGACGTAAAGACGCTGCGTAGATTTCCTGGTCGAACTTACCGTCATTCTGGAACGGCTCCATACGGAGAATCTCAGTGCGAATCTGGTCGTCACTGATACGCAGGCCAAGAGAGTCTGCATACTGCTCAATCAACACATCGTTGATCATTCGGTCAAGCACTGACTTTCTGAATGACTGTACGTATGTTGGGTCTGCAAGAAGGTTAGCGAAGTAGTCACCCATCTGTGACTGCATGCGGTTACGTTCGTTCTGATAAGCCTGCTCGAATGCATTACGACCAATTTCAGTATTCCCTACTTTAGCAGCCGCGTTGTTGCTTCCACCAATGATGTAGTTACCTACACCGGCAAATACGAAAGAAAGGATAATGAGCCCTAGAATAATTTTAACTGCGATGCTGTTTACGCCCTCGCGTAATCGATCCATCATAATTTTTTAGTTCTCCGATGGTTGAGTCAGATAAAGCCCGATAGTAACTGTTCCGGCGACTTTGACTCGATTGAGGTTGAATGAACAGATGATATCAGAAAAAGAAATGCGCACCAGTACGATGCGCATAAATACGATTCCTAATTTCAGGAAAAGTTCCTGAACAGAAGAAATTCAACTCAAATTAGTTGCAAGCTTCTTTTAGAGCCTTACCAGCTTTGAATGCAGGTACTTTAGCTTCAGCGATTTGGATCTCTTCACCAGTTTTTGGGTTACGACCAGTGCGAGCTGCACGAGTACGAACGCTGAAAGTACCGAAACCAACTAGTGCTACTTGATCGTCGTCTTTTAGAGTCTCAGTCACTGCTTCGATGAATGCGTCAAGTGCACGGCCAGCTGATGCTTTAGAGATGTCTGCGCTATCTGCGATTTTTTCTACTAATTGTGTCTTATTCACGTTTATTCCCCTTTTTGTTACCGTTGTATTTTTTTATAGGTAACATTCGTTCCATTTGAGATTTAAATTTTACCTCAGGCCTTGAGTAGCAAGCCCTACGGCATAGTTTGATAACTTAACTTCCAAAAAAAACGCTGACAAGCCTTTTTCGGCATTGACAGCGTAATTCTTTACTTATTTTTGCTGCGCGTCACTATTTTAGGGCTCTACAGAGAATCCCTTTGGATCGTTTTCAAGCGCAACGGTTAAAACTTCATCAATCCACTGTACTGGCTTAACTTCCAGGTCAGCAATAACATTATCAGGAATCTCTTCCAGATCACGTTCATTATCCTTAGGAATCAATACTGTTTTAATACCACCACGGTGAGCTGCAAGTAGTTTTTCTTTCAGACCACCAATAGGAAGTACTTCACCACGCAGAGTGATTTCGCCGGTCATAGCAACATCGGCACGAACAGGGTTACCTGTCAGGCTGGAAACCAGTGCTGTGCACATCGCGATACCTGCACTTGGACCATCTTTTGGCGTAGCACCTTCAGGAACGTGAACGTGGATATCACGCTTCTCGTAGAAGTCTTCGTTAATACCAAGTTTATCAGTACGAGTACGAACAACCGTCATCGCCGCCTGAATCGACTCCTGCATGACATCGCCAAGAGAACCAGTCTGCGTTAGCTTACCTTTGCCTGGCATCGCTTCGGTTTCGATAGTCAGTAGATCACCACCAACTTCGGTCCACGCAAGACCTGTCACCTGACCGATGCGGTTGCTTTCGTCAGCTTTACCGTAATCGTGACGCTGAACTCCCAAATAGTCTTTCAGGTTGTCCATATTCACGGTTACCTGCTTAAGATCCTTATCCAGTAGGATGTTCTTCACTGCTTTACGGCAGATCTTAGAAATCTCACGCTCAAGACCACGCACGCCAGCTTCACGAGTGTAGTAACGAATAATACCGATAATCGCAGAGTCTTCGATATTCACTTCGCCATCTTTCAGACCGTTGCGCTTCATCTGCTTCTCAACAAGGTGGCGCTTCGCGATGTTCAGTTTTTCATCTTCTGTATAGCCAGAAAGACGAATCACTTCCATACGGTCTAATAGCGGGCCCGGAATGTTCATTGAGTTAGACGTCGCAACAAACATTACATCGGAAAGGTCGTAGTCGACTTCCAGGTAGTGGTCGTTAAATGCGTTGTTCTGCTCAGGGTCAAGGACTTCCAGCAGTGCTGAAGATGGGTCGCCACGCATATCTGAAGACATCTTATCGATCTCATCTAGCAGGAACAGCGGGTTCTTAACGCCAACTTTTGACATCTTCTGAATCAGCTTACCCGGTAGGGAGCCAATGTATGTACGGCGGTGACCACGGATCTCCGCTTCATCACGCACGCCACCTAATGCCATACGAACATACTTACGGCCTGTTGCAGACGCGATAGACTGCCCTAAAGAGGTTTTGCCTACACCTGGAGGACCAACAAGACAAAGAATCGGACCTTTTAGCTTGTTGATTCTGTTCTGTACTGCAAGATACTCAAGTATGCGCTCCTTCACTCGTTCCAGACCATAGTGGTCTGCGTTAAGAACTTCTTCTGCTTTCGACAGATTCTTCTTAACTTTTGAACGCTTGGCCCATGGCACACCAACCATCCAGTCGATGTAGCTGCGAACAACTGTTGCTTCCGCTGACATCGGTGACATCATCTTCAGCTTTTGCAATTCCTGCTCAGTTTTTTCGCGCGCTTCCTGAGGCATTTTCGACTCTTCTATTTTATTCTTCAGAGTTTCAAATTCATCAGGCGCGTCGTCCATCTCGCCCAGTTCTTTCTGAATCGCTTTCATTTGCTCATTCAGATAGTACTCACGCTGAGATTTTTCCATCTGCTTCTTAACACGACCACGGATTCGTTTCTCAACCTGAAGCAGGTCGATTTCCGATTCCATCTGTCCCATCAAGAACTCAAGACGCTCGTTCACATCAGTAATTTCAAGCACCTGCTGCTTCTCAGCAAGTTTTAACGGCATGTGAGCAGCAATGGTATCGGCTAAGCGAGCAGCCTCATCGATTCCATTCAGAGAAGTGAGCACCTCTGGTGGAATCTTTTTGTTAAGCTTGATAAAGCCTTCGAACTGATTGATTGCACTTCGTACAACTACTTCCTGTTCTTTTTCTTCAATTTCAGGCGTTATCAGGAATTCCGCATCAGCCAGGAAGAACTCTTCTTCCTTGAACTGTTCGATTTTAGCTCTCTGCTGTCCTTCTACAAGTACCTTAACAGTGCCATCCGGTAGCTTCAGAAGCTGCAGAATAGTCGCTACAGTACCAATACTAAATAAGTCATCAATTGAAGGCTCATCAGTATCTGCTTCTTTCTGGGCAACGAGAAGTACTTGCTTGTTGTTTTCCATCGCTGACTCAAGGCAACGAATAGACTTTTCACGACCAACAAACAAAGGAATAACCATATGAGGATAAACTACTACGTCGCGCAGAGGCAGTACGGGAATTTCGATACGCTCGGAACGTTCCAAGTTCATATTTTTCTCTCTTCCGCTTTGTCTTATCAAAAGTATATGGGGCTTTTTTAAAAGGTTTCAACAAGTGAATACAAAAAAGAGAAGGTATTTTCATACCTTCTCTTCTAATAGTAGTTCGTAAATGAAATCAAGTAGCTAAAACTTATTCAGCACCAGCTGCCTGATTTTCTTTACCGTTGTAAATCAGAAGCGGCTCTGATTCACCGTTGATTACTGATTCGTCGATAACCACTTTGCTTACATCATCGGTGGATGGAAGCTCATACATGGTTTCCAGAAGTACGCCTTCCAGAATCGAACGAAGACCACGAGCACCCGTTTTACGCTCCATCGCTTTCTTAGCGATAGCTTTAAGCGCATCTTCACGGAACTCAAGTTCAGCATCTTCCAACTCAAATAGTGCAGCATACTGCTTAGTAAGTGCGTTCTTTGGCTCACAAAGAATCTGAATCAGCGCATCTTCATCTAGCTCTGTCAGCGTTGTTGTTACTGGCAGACGACCGATGAATTCAGGAATCAGGCCGTACTTAACTAAGTCTTCTGGTTCAACCTGAGTAAACAGTTCACCAATGGTCTTAGTTTCATCTTTTGAGCGTACATCCGCACCGAAACCGATACCAGTGCCCGTTGCAACACGCTGGTCAATCACTTTATCAAGGCCGGCAAACGCACCGCCACAGATAAACAGGATCTTAGATGTATCTACTTGCAGGAACTCTTGTTGAGGGTGCTTACGGCCACCTTGTGGTGGAACAGAAGCAACAGTACCTTCAACCAGTTTTAGCAGCGCCTGCTGAACACCTTCACCCGATACATCACGTGTAATCGATGGGTTTTCAGCTTTACGGGAGATCTTGTCGATCTCATCGATGTAAACAATACCGCGTTCCGCTTTTGCTACATCGTAATCACATTTCTGCAGAAGCTTCTGGATGATGTTTTCAACATCTTCACCAACGTAACCCGCTTCTGTTAGCGTGGTAGCGTCAGCCATCGTGAAAGGAACATCCAGGAAGCGTGCCAGCGTTTCAGCCAGCAACGTCTTACCACTACCGGTAGGACCGATAAGAAGAATGTTACTTTTACCTAGCTCTACACCTTCTGCTGTCGTATCACCATTGCGTAAACGCTTGTAGTGGTTATATACCGCAACAGCAAGCACCTTCTTAGCGTAGTCCTGACCGATTACATAGTCGTCAAGGTGATCGCGAATCTCACGCGGTGTCGGTAGTGCTTCAGATTCTTTCTTCGGCAATACGTCCTTGATCTCTTCACGAATGATGTCGTTACATAAATCGACACATTCATCACATATGTAAACAGAAGGACCAGCTATCAGCTTGCGAACCTCGTGCTGGCTCTTGCCGCAGAAAGAGCAATATAGCAACTTACCGCTACCGCCCTCTTTGCTTTTATCTGTCATTCGCTAACCTCTTAGCCTTTACTTATCTGATTTCAGTTTATATCAGATTTACACAAAACGCAGTTATTCACCGCGATGATTCAGTACTGAATCAACTAGACCGTACTCTACTGCCTGATCTGCAGACATAAAGTTGTCACGATCTGTATCTCGTTCAATGATTTCTAGTGGCTGGCCTGTGTGCTCTGCCAATAGACGGTTTAGTTTTTCTTTGATCGTCAGGATTTCCTGAGCGTGAATCTGGATATCTGAAGCCTGGCCCTGGAAACCACCCAGTGGCTGGTGAATCATCACACGCGAGTTTGGAAGTACATGACGTTTACCTGGCGCACCACCAGCAAGCAGGAATGCCCCCATAGAACATGCCTGTCCCATACATACCGTGCTTACGTCTGGCTTGATAAACTGCATGGTGTCATAAATAGACATACCTGCAGTTACACTACCGCCCGGAGAGTTGATGTAAAGAAAAATATCTTTATCTGGGTTTTCCGACTCAAGGAATAAAAGCTGAGCCGCAACTAGATTAGCCATCTGGTCTTCTACCTGACCCGTGAGGAAGATGATGCGCTCTTTAAGCAGTCGCGAGTAGATATCGTAAGAGCGTTCACCGCGAGAAGTTTGCTCAACAACCATTGGCACTAATGCGTTCATGATTGGAGACATTGGATTATTATCTTGATAGCTCATATATCTTTTCCCTAAAAATACCAACCTATGTAGATGTCTGGTCTTATCTTTTTGATTTGTTAGTGTATTCAAACAGATTTAACGGAACATTTATATAGAATGGTACAAAATGGTCCGAATGAGAAACTCAAACGGACCATTGATAGCAGAGAAGTTGATATTAGGTCAACTTTCTGCCTGAAAAGTGAAGTTACGCAGGCTGCTGCTGGTTCATGATGTCATTGAAGCCAACTTCTTTTTCGCTAACCTGAGCTTTTGCGATGATAGCGTCGATTGCTTGCTCTTCTAGAGCAACGTTGCGCATGTTGTTCATCATCTCTTCGTTCTGCTCGTAGTATGCAACTACTTCAGATGGGTCTTCGTAAGCTGTCGCCATTTCTTCGATAAGTGCTTTCACTTTCTCGTCATCAGCTTTTAGCTCTTCAGACTTGATTACTTCACCAAGTAGAAGGCCAACAACTACACGACGCTTAGCTTGCTCTTCGAACAGTTCACGTGGAAGCTGTTCTGCTGCTTCTGGGTTGCCACCGAAACGCTGAGCTGCTTGCTGACGTAGAACACCGATTTCCTGATCGATAAGAGCTGAAGGAACATCGATGTCGTTCTCTTTAACAAGACCGTCGATAGCCTGCTCTTTGATGCGGTTCTTAACTGCTTGAGTTAGTTCACGCTCCATGTTTTTACGAACTTCAGCTTTAAGTGCGTCAACGCCGCCTTCAGCAACACCGAACTTAGAAACGAACTCGTCGTTTAGTTCTGGTAGTTCACGAGTTTCTACTTTGTTCACCTTGATTGCGAACTTAGCTTCTTTACCTTTTAGGTTTTCAGCGTGGTAGTCTTCTGGGAAAGTCACGTCGATTTCGAATTCCATACCAGCAGTCTTACCTGCGATACCGTCTTCAAAACCAGGGATCATGCGACCAGCGCCCATTTCTAGAGGGAAGTTCTCAGCTTTACCGCCTTCAAACTCTTCACCATCGATAGAACCAACGAAATCGATAGTAGCGCGAGTGCCTTCACCAGCCGCTTCTTCAGACTCGATCCAGTTAGCTTGCTGCTTACGTAGAGTTTCGATCATCTCTTCAACGTCTGCATCTTTAACTTCTACTGCTGGTTTCTCAACAGTGATGTTTTCAAGACCTTTAAGTTCTACTTCTGGGTAAACTTCAAAAGTTGCGTTGAATACTAGATCTTTACCTGCTTCGTTTTCTACTGGTTCAAAAGTAGGAGCGCCTGCCGGGTTGATTTTTTCTTTAACGATAGCTTCGATGAAGTGACGCTGCATTACTTCGCCCATCACATCTTGACGTACTGCTTTGCCGTACATTTGAGCAACCATCTTCAAAGGCACTTTACCTTTACGGAAACCATCGAAACGACGGTTTTTAGCGATGTTGCGAAGTTCCGCTGTTACTGCGTCTTCGATGTTAGCAGCAGGAACAGTAATATTTAGACGGCGTTCTAGGCCTTCTAGAGTTTCAACAGTAGCTTGCATTATTAATAAACCTCAAAACTAACTCAGTTTATCTGAGTAACTTAACCCAGTATTTCTGTTCGAATACCTGGCTATATCCTTGTTGTATTCTTTCGAATACAAATTCTAAATCGAGCATAGATGCCGGATTTGCCAACCCAAATCATCAGGTTTTTGCATTTCAGACATCGAACTAATCAGCGATATCTTTAACATTTGACTGAAAAAGGTATCTCCTATTAGTCTCAGGACCAAAAAATTAGACGCGACATTCTAGCGATATGATATGGCGCTGTCGAGTCATCACCTAAATTCTCAATTTGTCTGTTTGAAGATGGGGACGATATATGTTTTTTCAACGAATCGTACTGTTTTTTTCTTTAAATAAGCAAAAAGAGATCTTTGTCTTATTTTCGCTCCGGTTAACGCTAACTAATCATTAACTTTTCTGACACAATTTACCTTTAGCTGAAGTCAGAAAAAGGAATTAAGAGTGACAAAACTAAGACGTATCTCTTTCATAATTATCCTTTTTTACTGTCTTACCGCCTTTATTGCCGGTTATTTGTACTGGGAAGTCCGTTATCAACGACAAATTGACACCAACCTTTCGGACCTAAACCGCTTTGCCAATCAGCTAAACAGCCAGTTAGAAAAATATATCTATATCCCTAGGCTGTTATCCAAAGACAGCGAGCTAATTGACGCCTTGGTACATTCAGACAACAGTGCTCAAATTGAAATAACCAATCGCTACCTGGAAAACGTTGCAGGGATAGTAGAAGCATCCGATATTTATTTGCTTGATCCGCAAGGTACAACCATTGCAGCGAGTAACTGGCAAAAACCAGATACCTTTATCGGCAGAAACTTCGCTTTTCGCCCCTATTTTCAACAGGCAATGAACAAGCAAAATGGCCAGTACTTCGCACTGGGCTCTACTTCCGGTAAACGGGGATTTTATTACTCTTATCCAGTGATATATGCCGCAGATACACTAGGGGTAATCGTTGTTAAGACCAATCTATCTAACATAGAAGAGGGGTGGTCGAATACTCAAAGTCAGTTAGTCGTCACCGACTTTGACGATGTGATTTTTATGTCTAGTCAACCTAACTGGTTATTCAAAAGCTTTCTGCCTCTTACCGAAACGAAAAAAGACGCCATTAAAGAGACTCAGCGATATCTCGATAAAACGCTGGATACATTGCACTATGCCTTCGACCATGAAGGGCCTACAGGTGAGTTAGCAAGAGCTAATCCGATTTTATATACAGGCACCTACCTGAGCGCAAAGACAACACTCAACTCGCAAGAACTTATCGTCCGAGTTCTTTCACCAAAGGTTCAGATCTTTTGGTCTACCTTCGGCTTTATCATCATCATCACTCTTATTTATGCCTTGATTTTGGCGTGTTGGTTACTAGTTAGAAGCAGACAAATAAAACGCCGACAAATCGCCCAAATAGAAGCCGAATCAAAACAGAAGTTAGAATTTCAGGTAATGGCCCGAACCGCAGAGCTTCAGGTAGAAATTTCAGAGAGAGAAAACAGAGCAAGCACTGCGTAAAACTCAGAATGAACTGATTCAGGCAGCTAAACTCGCTGTGCTTGGGGAAATGTCAGCCAGTATCAGCCATGAACTTAATAATCCCCTCGCAGCAATCCGTAGTTTTGCCGAAAACGGCAAGAAGTTTTTAGATAAAGGGCAGCCTGAACGAACGTCCGATAACCTGATACGCATTTCAGCTCTTACCGATCGAATGGCGAAGATCAGCCAACAGCTCAAAACTTTCGCCAGAAAAAGTTCGTCAGAAGAGTTAGTTGAGGCTCACGTTCAGCCCGTAGTCATATCAGCACTAGAGTTGATGAAAACTCGGCTACGCGCCAATCAAATTCAATTAGATACTATTTTCCCTGATGAGCAAACCAGAGCGAAAATCAATCCGATTCAACTAGAACAAGTTGTTATTAATCTGATATCGAACGCTATTGAAGCGCTTGGCCAAAGTAAAAGAAAGCAGGTACGTGTCACGCTAAGCGAGAGCACTGAACAGATACAATTATTGATAGAAGATAGTGGTTCGGGAATTTCAAATGAAAACGGTACACGCCTGTTTGAGCCGTTCTATACAACAAAACAAAATGGCCTCGGACTGGGGCTATCCATATCCCGCCAGATAATGAAAAGCATGAACGGGTCACTGGATATTGGGAGCTCCGAACTGGGTGGAGCCTGCCTCACTATTTCGATTGCCACACCAAAACAAGGATAATGTATGTGCCAGCTGTATTTTATAGACGATGAACTCGACATGAGAATTGCCTACGAACAGGCATTTGAACTGGCAGACATATCCGCTAGGTTTTTTCCGGACGCAGAAACCGCATTGCTGGACATTAAACAAAACGGTCTGCCTTTGGTTGTAGTTACCGACATATGCCTTCCCGGGATTTCAGGCCAGGACTTACTAAATTCCGTAAAAAGGCTAGACGATGAACTCCCTGTGATTCTTATCACTGGTCATGGTGATATCTCGATGGCTGTGCAATCGATGCATGATGGGGCTTATGACTTTATTGAGAAGCCTTTTTCTACCGACAGGCTCATTGAAACCGTTAATCGTGCGATTGAAAAACGCCAACTGACAGAAGAAAACAAACAGCTGAAACAGGCACTAAAAGCCAAAACCCCTCTTGGCCCAAGAATCATTGGCGAAACAGCGGCGGTAAACGCTTTACGTGACACCATCACCCATATCGCAGACACCCATGCCGATATTCTTCTATTTGGTGAAACAGGGACAGGTAAGGAGCTTATCGCCCGTTCCTTACATGAACAAAGCAGCCGCAGAGAACAAAATTTTGTTGCCGTTAACTGTGGCGCAGTTCCGGAAAACCTGATCGAAAGTGAGTTATACGGTCACGAAAAAGGGGCATTTACCGGAGCAGAAGCCAAACGTATCGGTAAGTTTGAATATGCTCAGGGAGGAACACTTTTTCTTGATGAAATAGAGTCGATGCCAATGCAGGCACAGATAAAATTGCTGCGAGTGTTACAAGAGCGAACCATTGAGCGTGTCGGCTCAAACCAGGCGATTCCACTTGATATAAGGGTTATCGCGGCAACTAAAGTCGATTTAAAACAAGCGGCTGCAGAAGGCACCTTCCGCGAAGATCTTTACTACAGACTTAATATCGTGACTCTCGACTTACCTCCGCTTAGAGAGCGAAAAGAAGATATCCCTGCCCTGTTCCATCATTTTTTGTTGGTCGCGGCAGCCAGATACGGAAAAGCAGCAACCTCACTCTCACAGGCAGATCTACAATTACTGTTAACTCATAGTTGGCCCGGGAATGTACGAGAACTAAGAAATGCTGCCGAACGCTATGTTTTGCTAGGTAAATTGGTTCAGCTTGATGGTAGTGAACAAAGCTCTAATTCTGAAGCAACCACATTGGCTGAACAGGTTGCTGAGTTCGAGCGTTCGGTAATCGAGCAAGCCCTGATCGAGTGTGGCGGAAGTATAAAAGAGACAATGGACAAGCTTAGCCTTGCCCGTAAAACACTCTACGACAAAATGCAGCGATATGAGCTGGATAAAGATAATTACAAGCTAAGCTGAGCCTAAGGACCTCAGGTGAACCATATTAAACAGTTTTTAGATTGGATTTCATGCATATACCCTCATTCCTCACGCTCTGCGTGGGAATGCATTATATATTGAAGTGATGACTGATAAATTCGAGTCTGATATGCATCCCCACGGAGGATCGTGTGGACGAGCGCTCGAACCTATTCGAGCGCGAACAGTGTTTGTGGTTCAGGAACTAGCAGGTTGAGCTGCAACGGTTCAAATTAAACAGGCATCCTTAGAGTTACTGAGCTACTTTCTTAAATATTAGAGAAGTATTTATGCCACCGAAGGCAAAGTTGTTGCTCATGATGTATTCGCAGTTGATCTCTCTGCCTGAATTGGTGATGTAATCCAGGTTTCCGCATCTCTCATCAAGGTTAGTCAAATTTAGCGTAGGGCTAAACCATCCCTGATTCATCATTTCAATACTCAACCAGGCTTCAATCGCGCCACATGCACCTAAGGTGTGTCCGAAATAACTCTTTAATGAACTGATAGGAACACTACCGAAAACACTTTCTGTTGCATTACTCTCAGCGATATCGCCTCTTTCTGTCGCTGTTCCGTGAGCCGATACATAGCCAATTTTATCTGGGCTAAGATTGGCATCTTTTAGAGCAAGCTCCATACAGATCTGCATGGTTTCCTTTTGCGGCTGAGTAACATGGGCAGCATCACAGTTACTCGCAAAGCCAATAAGTTCGGCATAGATATGTGCTCCTCGAGCCACTGCGTGTTCAAACTCTTCCAGCACTAACGTCCCGGCGCCTTCACCGATAACCAATCCGTCGCGGTCTTTATCGTACGGGCTTGGTGTCGATTTAGGGTCGTCGTTCTTAAGGCTCGTTGCAAACAGGGTATCAAAAACGGCTGACTCGGTAGGACACAGCTCTTCTGCACCACCAGCAACCATAACGGTCTGATAGCCGTGCTTTATCGCTTCATAAGCGTATCCAATAGCCTGACTACCCGAAGTACATGCACTACTTGTTGGAATCACTCTCCCTTTTAATCCAAAGAAAAGCCCAACATTGACAGCCGTTGTATGAGGCATCATTTGCACATAGGTAGTTGCTGTAATTGCAGAAGTCGACTTGTCATTCAGCATCACGCCAAACGCGCCGACTGCATCTGTGCTTCCTGTAGATGAACCATAAGCAATGCCCGTTTGCCCGTTGGTCAAAACTTCATTGCCAATTAACCCGCTCTGAACCAGAGCATTTTCTGATGCCAGAGTCGCCAGCTTCGAAACCCTTCCCATAGAACGAATCTTTTTGCGGGTATAATGCTTTGGCAGAGAAAAGTCATCTACCGGAGCCGCCAGCTTAGTGTTTAAGCCATCATACTGCTCATAGTCTGGCATATACTGTGTCGCATTCTCGCAGGCTTGTAGCTTTGGCATAACACTTTCCCAGCTATTACCAAAAGCAGTCACGCCAGACATACCTGTAACAACAACCCTACGATTCATATTAAACCTCCATTAACTGAAATAACCTGCCTTGTGACGTAAGCTGCAATATCTGACATTAGATAACTTGCCAGTCCGGCAACCTCCTCTGGTTTACCCATTCTTCTCAGAGGAACCTGAGGAAGAGCATGCTCTTTCACGTGCTCTTCTATCATGCCCGTATCGATAAGACCCGGAGCAATACAGTTAACGGTTATTTTTCTTTTTGCCAGCTCTAGTGCGAGTGATTTTGTTGCGCCAATAACGCCTGCTTTTGCCGCGCTATAGTTCGTTTGGCCGCGGTTTCCCATTAAACCCGAAACTGAAGCAAGCGTGATGATACGACCACCTTTTCTGGCTTGAACCATAGGCATAACACATGGATGAAGAACGTTATAAAAGCTGTCCAGGTTGGTATGAATCACGCCATCCCACTCTTCTTCGGTCATTGCAGGAAATGCTGTGTCGCGTGTTATTCCAGCGTTATTTACAACGCCGTAATAGGCCCCATGAGTATCAATATCTGATTCAAGAACTTCGCGACATTGTTCCCGGTCAGCGATATCAAACTGAATGATTCGTCCTGATTGTCCAAGAGCTTCTATTTCAGCCAGAGTCTGCTGAGCGCCTTGTTTGTCACCCATATAGTGAACAATTACCTCAAATCCATCTGTTGCCAGCTGAATGGCAATAGCTCTTCCGATGCCTTTACTCGCACCTGTTACCAACACCTGCCTTTTCACTTACCAACCTTCTTCATTTCTTCTAATTTCTCTTCACTCGGCACGTAGACATTAAGCTGACATTGAGCAACTGATTTTCCATCATGCTCAATTCTGCCTGTAAACACTGCCATTCCATTGTCTTCCATCACTTGCTCTGCATAGACATCTAGCAAGCTGCCGCTCTCAAACGCACTGACATCCGTATTATACCGACGGCTTCCTAACAAGAAACCGACCGGGGGCGGATTTTGAACGCGCCATGCATGGTATCCCGACCACGCCGCAATTGTCTGGGCCATAAATTCAATGCCGACATAAGCTGGTATACCATTTGTTTCTTTATCAAAAAACAGATTCGATTCACTCACATCAACCTGACAATGCACCGATGTTTCATCCACGTCGATCAGTCTATCGATAAAAGCCATCGACGCTTCGTGAGGTAATAGGTCTTTTACATCTGGTAAATCAGTCATCTGCATACCCAAAAATCAAACTAATATTGTTTCCACCAAATGCAAAGGAGTTGCTCAGAACCGCCTTTCCATTCAATGGAATACCCTGCTTTACAAATTGCAGAGAAAAATCCTCAAAATGTCCATCATTCAATTGTACTGGCAACGACAAATTGTATTTCAACACATACCAGCAAATGGCTGCTTCAACAGCGCTGGCAGCACCCAGTGTATGCCCGGTTAAAGGCTTAGTTGAACTAACCGGAACCTCATCGGAAAACACACGGTTTATTGCCTTACTCTCCATAGCATCATTTAATGGTGTCGCTGTCCCATGTGCATTGACATAGCCGATGTCACTAGGGGAAAGAGCAGCATCATCAAGAGCTTTCAACATCGCTTCCTCTGCACCTTTTCCTTCAGGGTGAGGAGCAGAAATATGATGTGCATCAGAACTATCCCCTGCCCCGAGAAGCGCAATACTTCCTTCAGACCGAGATAAAGAGAGCAACATTACTGCAGCAGCTTCTCCGATATTGATACCATCCCGATTAATGCTGAACGGATTACAATGCTTATTGGATAGAGCCTCAAGGCCGTTAAAACCGTTTAGTGTCAAGCTGCAAAGACTATCAACACCACCTACGATCACAGCATCCGCCAGCCCTGCTTTCAATAAGCGTTTGGCTGACAAAAAGGCTCTGCCACTTGAAGAACAGGCCGTGGATACACAATAACAGGAGCCAGCCAGACAAAAATACTCTCTGATAAACTCTGCCGGGTTCCCCAACTCTTGTTTGAAGTAGTGATAGTCATGTGGAAACTCCCCTGTATCGAGTTTTTCTTTTAATGCCGCTTCACCATCCGATATGCCTGACGTGCTGGTGCCAATAATGACAGCCACTCTGTCTGAGCCATATTGCTTTATGGCGGCATTGACACTCTCTTCAATCTGAATCACAGCTGAAAGTGCAATTTGGTTGTTGCGGCTATCAAATCTGCTCAAGCTAGCAGGCAGCTGAGGAAGCTCCGATTTTACTCGCCCTACAACTGTTGCTTTGCCGTTATTCAGAACATCTTCAGCCAACTCCATATCAGCACTCTGCTCACCCTTCAGGCGCGCTATCACAGTCTCTTTCTCGCTACCTAAAGCAGAGTTAAAACCACAAGCATTAATGTATACGGGAAATCTTTTTTTAATATTGTCCATCGTGCGCTGCACTCACTACTTCTAATCTAGTGTCGATATCAGAATCGAATAACCATCATGCTGGCTTTCCAGGCGTATGTCTCCCGCCAACATGTCATTAATATCGGAGTAATAGATGGATACCACTTCTTTTTTAGCGGAATCCATTAAAATCCTTTTATCTGACTGTTCGGTTAACTGCCAGTTAGCCTCTGCCAGCCTTGACTCCCATACCTCTTGCGGCCATAAACTGATCATGATATAGAAAAGCACTTGCTTTGGATCGGGTAACTGACCTTCTAGCCCGGGTAATACCTCTGTTACCACTTCACCGGATTGATATTCGAGGCTAAATATTCGGGTTCCCCAGGAAGAAAATCCCGCCAGAACAACTTTTTTGTTCTCTACCTCTAGTTTAACGGGTAACTGCTGAACCTTGCCCTGCCAGTCAACCGTAATCAGCTGATTGACGGAGACCTCTTTTGCCAAATCCTCTGGATCAGGCAACTCAATATAACGACCCCGAGTAACCTGAACCGTGTTATCCGGCGTTTCTGTTACTGACGCACAAGCACATAGCACCGAAAGCAGTGTCATAAGTGTGATACAACGAATAGAGCGAATCATTTTTACGCCAGTTCCTTTTATTTATCTGTTCTGGTCAGTGCCAGTGGTGAAAGAAGCCATGAGACAAAAATACCTGTCAGTATTGTGATACCAAAGCTGTGAATAGCATTGGTGTTACTTAAAGCAAGCAGTCCAAACGATAGAATTGTTGTTATAGCGGATAACGTAATGGCCAGCAGAGTTGTTTTACTCTGGATTTGCTCGGTAAAAAACAGCGTATAGTCGATACCAATACCGAGAATTAAAACCAGTGCCAGAAGATTAAATAGATTAACTGGCACCCCGGTAATACTGCTTACCGCTATTGCGGCGAAACCAGCAATAACAGGAGGCAAAACCATCAATAGACTCTGGGTAAAGCCATAGCGCCAGCCTAATATCAGGCAGATAGAAACAACAGCAACTACCAATAACAAAGTGACGTTGGAACGGTATTCACCAAATAGCTGAGAAATCTCATCGGCTTTGTTCAGATACGTCACCTGATCTATTGTTTCAGCCCAGTCCTTTATCTTCTGGCTGTTTGACACCTTATTAAGTGAAATTAACGCATATTGCTGCTTCTGAACTTCTCCAAGCCACAGAAAGCTTATCGCATCAGATACAGGCGATGATAAGAAATCATTAAGATTAACAGGTGAGAAAGGCTTAACCTGAAAATCAGTCTTTGATAGACCCAAAGCTACTTCTAGATTTGCACCTTCAGCCTGATACAGTGACTCAATATAGGAATGGTTTTCTTGCTGTCGCTTTATGCTTGGGAGATATTGATGAATACTCTGATAGCTTTCCAGTAACCCATCACCCTTAAAGCGATCCAATTGCTGAGATAAAGTCTCCAACTCCTGTAAAAGCGCCTGTTCATCCGATCCGGCAACTAACAACATTTGCTGACTACTCGACAGCCCGGTTAACTGTTGTATCTTTGCTTCCTGTTGTTTTAACGCATCAGGCATCGCCTGTAGCTGCCGGATATCGTCGTTGTAAGTCGTCTTTCCAAGCAAAATCAGCGAAACAACCGCTATTGTTAGCGGAAAACCGAATCTGAATTTTTTAGATGCCCATAAAGCAAGCCATTTTGTCCATAATCCTTCCCCTGGCAGCTTACCAGTACCAGAAGGCTTTCTGGCGAGAACCGGATACCAGCAGACCACAGTCAAGTAGGAAGAAATCAAACCAACACTTGAAAATACCGACAATTGCTGCAATCCGGGGAACGGAGCAACAAGCAACCCAAGGTATCCAATCAGGCTAGTAATCAGCCCTAAGGTAATAGCACCAAAGACATGTTTCAGTGCTTCACCAGCATTCCACTCTCTTCCTGCCACCAGTCGCTCTGTCAGGTAGTGGAAGGAGTAATCAATCGACACCCCTATCAGGCTGGCACCAAAAACCAGGCTAAACAGATGGACCTTATCGAATATCAGCAAAGAGACAGAAAGCGCACAAATAAACCCGGCAGAAATGGAAACCAGAGCCAGAGTTAGAGGCAATGCACTTCGGTAAATGGTCAAAAACAGAACCAAAACACCAACAAGAGAGCCTAAACCAATTGTACTGATTTCCGATTTAGCGCTATCTGTACCAAATGAAGCATAGAACAGGGCTCCGGTATGAATCGCACTCACGCCAAACTTATCCGTCAAATCGTGTTCCAACTGATTCAGGTAAGGCACTTGCTCCTGAGCAGTAAAGTTATAGGGTGACGACTTAAGCTCAGCCACGATTAGAAGGTGCCACTCACCTTGTGCATTCTGCACCAGATAACCATCGTCGGCTTTAAACTTGCCAGCAAGAGACGAGAGATAGGCGATATAATCCCGGTGGAGAAGGAAAGGGTCGACGCTTAGTTCGGCACCTGTCACCCCTAAAAAAGGGTTATAGATTGACTGAACGACATGAGCAGTCTGAACCTTAGGGTCAGACTTAAGTGTCGATCTTTGTTCTTCAGTTAATAACTGAAAACGATTCTCGAAATAGAACTTTGCCCACTCCTTTTGAGTCGCTTCAGGTATTTGGGCTGTTACTTGTTCAAAAATAGCCAGTGCTGAAAGCTGACTGGAAAACCATTCTGCAGAATCATATAAAGAAGCCTTATCCGAATCTGATAGCACAAAGATAACTTTATTACTGACACTGTCAGCAATCTTGTCAAAGGCCTCCTGCGCTACCGGATCCTGTCGGTTTTCTGGTAGCAGCGCTAATACATCGGTCTCAATAAAAGGCTTTTCCTGCCAAAGCGTATTGCGCAGCAATAAAGCTGAGAAGATAAGAAACGCAACAAGCCAAAGGCGTGAAAGCGCCCTGCTGCCATCAGAGCTGGAAAGCCAGTTTTTCATTATCACTTAGCTCATCAGGAACATGGTTCTGGTTGCTGAAGTTAATGGTGGTTACATCACCCCTAACCTCATTTAATTTTATTGAGTTGATATAGTCAGAGCCGGAAATCTCAATTGACGTAAAGACCTTATCGATTGGGGCTTTTAACGGAACAAGTTCCATTTTCCAGGACTCATTTTCCGAATTAAAGATCAATTTAAATTGGCTCTTTAACTGTTCAGTATCTCCCTGAAATAGACCAAGAAAAAGATGGCTGAAATAAAACGCCATTGGATTCTCGTCAGAAGTCATTACCTGAGCATCCTGCTCGCCGAACTTCTGACTTAATTTATCTTCCGTTAGAACAAGAGATATTACAAAAGGCTGTTTCTGCCCCCAGAGCAATCCATACTCTTTGGCAACGGTAAACTCTCCTGTAGAAACCAGAGGCTTCTTAAACATTTCAAGCTCTCGAACCTGTTCAAAATCACCACGGACAACAGGATGGGAAGAGAGATGTTGCTGAACCTCTTCCATGCTTTTAGCAAACAGATTAGGGGAGACAATAAGAGCCAGAAAAAACCAGACTCCAGCGATTACGTTAGTCTTTAAGTTTGCCATGCTCGAACCAGTACTCAACTTTATCTGTAAAAACTTTTGGAGAAGCAAAACACATCTCCTCGGTAGTCATATCAACGGCAACCTGAGTAGTATGAGCTTTAGTCATTCTCGCTCCATTACCGTTATCGAATATCTGAAAATCAACCCGAAGCCTGTTTTCCCACTCCACCAGTTTTGCAGTCACGCGAATCTCATGATGAAACGGTATCGGCTTTATGTACTTCACTCTGGTATCAATAACCGGCCACGCATAGCCGGAGCTATTCATTTCACGATAGCCGTAATTGATTTTATCCAGCAGAATACGTCGTGCTTCTTCAAAGAAACGAAAATAGTTGCCGTGGTAAACCACTCCCATAGGGTCAGCGTCCTGAAAAGAGGGCTTAAGCACCACTTCCGTTTCTAGTTCAAATCGATGACTACTCATTATTTGTTCCCGACCTTAGTAGAGTTTCCAGTACTGTTTCTGGATCAGTTCAACGATATGGCGAAGGTCACCTTCCAGCGGTCTGTCTTCTTCAACAAACTGGAACTCTTTCTGCAGTTCTTGCTGCATTCGCTTAAGATCACCACTCATATGCTCTTCGTTCAATTGTTCTTGTCTCTTACGTAGCTCTATTGCCTGACAAGCCGCAAGTAAAGATGCTGCTGCAACCTGTTCTGTCAGCTCCAAGACTCGTATGCAATCTCTTGAAGCGATAGTCCCCATGCTTACCTTATCCTGATTATGGCACTCAGTAGAGCGTGAAAAGACACTCGCTGGCATGGTGTTTTTCAAAGCCTCTGCCGTCCATGCAGAAATACCAATCTGAACCGCTTTAAAACCGTGATTGATTGGTTTGCGCTCCCCTTGAGCCCCGGTGAGGTTAAACGGCAATCCATTGTTGAACTTATAGTCCATCAATTGTGCCATCTGGCGATCCAGTAGATCCGCGATATTCGCCACAGCCGTTTTGAGCGTGTCCATTGCCATTGCGATATGACCACCATAGAAGTGTCCGCCATGAAGTACTCGCTCATTATCTCCATCGATAATCGGGTTGTCATTTGCGCTGTTCAGTTCGTTCTCTATAAGCTGTCGCAGCCATGGCAGGCTATCCTGAAGCACACCAATGACATGAGGGGCGCAGCGAAGAGAATATCTGTCCTGAAGCCTGTCACTGTTTCGAGGTGGTCGTTCTGCTTCAAGATCGCTTCTTAGCCAGGAAGCAATCTGTTGCTGACCCGGATGAGGCTTCACTGCAAACAGAGCCTCATCAAAATGGAAGTCATTACCTTGCATCCCTACAGAAACCATTGCGGTAATTTTTGTCGCTACCTGAGCAAGATACTCTGCACGCTTATAGGCCAGGCAAGCTAAAGCCGTCATTACCGAGGTGCCGTTCATCAACGCCAACCCTTCTTTAGGCTTCAGTTTTATCGGTGAGATACCTAGCTCTTTGAAAACACTTTCTGTCGGGTGAATTTCCCCTTTGTACAGAACATCACGCTCACCAATAAGCGCGGCAGCCAGATAAGATAGAGGTGTCAAATCACCACTCGCACCCACTGAGCCTTCCTGAGGAATTCTTGGAGAGATATCGTTATTTATTAGTGTAACGAGCTGATTAAGCAGTTCATGGGAAACGCCTGATACTCCCTGTGACAACGAACACAATCTGGTAGCCAGTACAGCCCTTGCCTGCTCATGTGTCAGAATATCACCCAGCCCACAGCCGTGAAAGCGGGTAAGATGAAGAGGAAGTTCATCGACTAACTCCGGTGGGATCGCAACAGTACATGAATCACCATATCCGGTAGTGACACCATATATTACGCCCTCTTCTTTCAATAACTTCTCAAGAAAGGCGACACCACGGTCAATTTTAGTGGTAAATGCCTCTGAGTCATTCAGGTGTGCCTGAGCGCCCTGAGAAATGGCGACGACATCTTCTATGCTTAGTCGTTCTGCGCCAAACTGAATACTATTCTTTGTTGTGCTTGTCATTGTTATTGTTACTTAATTTCCAAAAATTAAAAAAGTTATACCACTGCAACGGAGCTTCTAATACATAGTGCTGTAAACGCATCGCGTATTGCTGAACATAGCCTTGAAGAGCGGATTCGCGATTCCCTCTGGGTAACTCTAGTTTGTCCGCAAACTTTTCAAAATAGACGTTGAAGTGCGGCTGTGGTCTGGATTCATCCCTTAAACCAAAGATCAAGAATACGGGTGCTTTTAATGCTGATGCCAGCAAGAAAGGGCCCTGAGGAAACGGCGCTGGTTCTCCCAGAAAATCCGCCCAGACAACCCTCTGTTCCTGCGTGGTTGAGGTTCTGTCCCCAACAATCACTATCCATTCGCCCAGCTCGAGTTTTTGCTGTAGCAGAATCGCGGTATCCGGTCCGATAGTCTGTACCTGAATTAAGTTAATATCAGAGTCAGGGTTTACTGCTTTCATTACCGTATTAAAGTGCTCTGCATGCTCGGTAAATACCAGCGCGTTAATTTTAAGATTCGTGTGCTTTCGACTTAACGCTCTGCATAACTCCAGATTTCCGTGATGCGAACCAAGCAGGATGATGCCTTGCATTTGGGTAATAACATCATCAAAAATATGTTCACCGGACAAGGTAAGGTGCTGATACTGTATATCCCCTTTCCATGCAGCCAGTTTATCAAGCATGGATTTGCCAAAAGAGACAAAGTGGTTATACGCCGACAGCTCTCCCGGCAAGGTCAAACCCTGATTTTCACCATAGCGCTTCACTTTAGATAGATAGTCCTGAGAATGCGTTCGAGACTCTTTGCCTGTCATGTAGTAGTAAGACATCACTAGCTTCAACACCAGGTTGAACACCGTTCTTCCCAACACAGAATATAGAAACAGTAGTGTCTTAATGCCTAATACACTGCCCTTCTCTGCCATGGTAGACCAGTGTTTCTGTTCGGTTTTTTGAGTCTTATGTGTCGATAACTTTCGCCATAGTAGCTTCGGTATTCTAGGAAGCATGCCAAAGAAGAGTTTGGTATGCATTTTACTGATCGTGAGGTTATCTTTTAGCACATCAAAATGGGAAAGGCCGTCTTCAGGATAAATCACCCTGATATCGACAAAATCAATGTCGACCCCTTCCCAGTACATGCGCACCATAATTTCAGTATCGAAATCCATCCTTGTTCCGATATTGCACTTATCCAGTGTCTCTATGGTTTTTTCAATCGGATATGAGCGGGACCCGCACATGCTGTCTTTGATGCTTAATGACAGAGTTTCAATCCATACCCATACATGTGTTATGTAGCGCCCATACAGTCGGGAGCTGGGTACAGAGTCATCGTAAAGTGGTTTCCCTGAAATGAGTTTATCTGGTTCTGATTGTGATTTTTCAACCAGTTTCGGAAGAGATTCTAAATCATGCTGTCCGTCAGCATCTATTTGAATACCGTGGGTAAACCCTTGAGAACCGGCATATCGAATGCCTTCGATAACCGCGCCACCTTTGCCCTGGTTCTCCGGTAGAGAGAGAAGCGTCATATCCTCAGAGTCTAACTGACGCAGAATTCTTTTGGTTTCATCATCACTACCATCATCCACCAGAATAATAGGCATTCCAAAAGGCTTGAGTAGCTCAAGTACTTTAGGAACCATCGGGCCATGGTTATAGCAAGGAATGATAATGCAGGGGTTAAAACTCATTGGCTGTCACCAAGTTTTATCTTGCCAGATGCATGCACCAGCTCCTGGTTAAAATACTTAAATTGCAGCTTTGAGTGTTCTTTATCCCAGTTAAGCTCCAGGCTAACCAGGCTATCGGGTAAAATGGGTTGCTGAAATTTAATCACTTCCATCCCGGCAAATTCTTGATGAACACCTAATACTTGCTTCGCAAAATACATCACCCAGTCAATTTGAGTCACACCGGGAAGCAAAGCAAATGAAGGAAAGTGTCCAGTAAAATCTAAAATATCGCGATCAACCTTTAGCTCTAATATTGCTTTGGTATTTTCACAGTGTTGAGAAATAACTGTTGGTTTTCGCTTTGCCATCGTCATTGTATCCATTGTTATTGATGGTTAAACAGTGCGCTTAATTCTGTATTAAGGCGCTTGCCCTGGCTATTTACCGGAATAGATTCTACAAATCGGAAACGCTTTGGTATAGCGACAGGCTCAAGCCATGCTCTGAGGTGGTTACGCAACTCAATACCAAATTTGCCCTTGCCCAAAGTAGCCAAACGTTCCTGCCCAGCAGGAGTTAAAACGATAACCGCCGCTATTATAACGCGCTCTTCGGTAGTGATGGTTACAGCCGCAACCTCTTCAACGTCATCAAGGGAGTGAAGTCGTCTTTCAATTTCGTCAATTGAGACTCTTTTCTCTTCTATCTTAATAACTCTGTCGACTCTTCCATGCAATATAAATTGATGATTATCCAAAAGGGTGCACTTATCGGTCGTCTGATACCATTCATTCTGATCAATATGCGGAGCCAAAAGCGCGATACAACCATTGTTGTCAAGACGAGCAGATACCTCTGGGAACAGCTTCCAACAAGCAGACTCGGACTTCTGTTGTCGATAGCCTATCCCACCAGTTTCTGTGCTGCCAAAGACCTCGAAAGGTAAACTTCCCAGCAGCATTTCACATTGAGAGGCTGCTAATTGACTTAAGGGCCCCCCCGAAGAAAACACCGCTCTATATCCTTGTTCTGGCTTCTGCCCCATCAGGGAAGATAGTCTCTTCAATAGCGCAGGGCTGCTAATTAATACTGCATCGTCAGCAGAGCAATTAACGACCTGTTCTGGATACTCAAGGTTATTCCTGTCAAACGAACGTTTTGTCACCAGCGGGTAGAGCAGACGAAAAAGTAAGCCGTAAATATGTTGATGGGAAACCGTACTATATACACGGGTATCAGTAATAGTGTCTCCCCATACCTGATGCTGCTGACGCAGCTCTTCTTCAAAGTGGTATAACGTTTTTCTTATTGCCTTTGGAGTGCCGCTAGAGCCCGATGTGAATAGCGTAATATTTGTTTGTTGCGCATTCAGCTCTTGCAATACCTCTTCTTCACCAGAAAGATATGACGCATCTTCAAGATCTAAACTTACCTTGAAATCATTAGAAGCTATAGCCGAGTCATGAATAATCGCATCGAACTGCGAAGATAGTTCCAGTAGGGCTGCGGGCTGATAATTGCCTGGGAGGATAATTTCTTTATTACTATGCGACAAAGCAAAAAACGCCACCGCGAACAGGTAGCTATCTTTTGCACACAGAGCCCATTTTGCTTCAGGAGCGCGCTCAAGCACACAAGCCAAAGAAGCTACTTGCTTTCGGAACACACTCCAAGACACATCACCTCGTTCAGAAAAGGCAACTGTATACTCTTCTGCGCTATTATCCGTTAATAGGTTGGAGAATGGATGAAATTCCGCTGATATTTGATTCATACTTTACTGCTGTTATTATTTTGCATCCGAATTCTAACCAGATATTCGATGCCAAAGAGTGTTCCCATCGCAATATAGCTTATTAAGCCATTATAAAGTGTCCATACCTCAATACTAAGAAAGCATGTCGTAAGCGCAATCAGACCATTTATGACAAAAAAGAAGCACCAAACTTTGGTAACATTTCGGGTATATATAACCCCACTTTCTGGCAGTTTAGGATCCTGTATCCTGGCAAGTCTCTCTATGATGCTTTGCTTCTGCTTTAAGCTAGAGAAAAACATTAAGAACATGCAGATGTTGACGACAACCGGATAGAAAGTCAGCCAACCCGCCTGATTAAAAACAAAACTGAGCGCCAGTAAAAAAATACCAACACTGCCTGTAATCAAGGCTAAATGCTTTAGTTCAGAGAGCTTAGATTTTTTTCCGGCAAAGATGCGAACGACAAACAGGGCTATCAGGAAAAGGGCTACTGACTGGAGACCAAACTTTTCTATTCCAAAATAAACTGCGAAAGGGTAAGCCAATAAAAGGATTGCTGACAAAGCAGCCAGCAATCTCATTAGTTAGCCTTCAATAGATCGTATACCGAATCGACGACATCCTGAACAGTACGGACGGCTTTGAACTCGTCAGGTTTGATTTTTTTACCTGTAACATTCTGAAGGTGAACGACCAAATCAACAGCATCAATGCTGTCTAGATCAAGATCCTGATATAGGTGTGCGGAAGGCACTATGTCATCAGCATCTATTTCAAACAGTTCTACCAATGCGTCCTGAACCTGCTTCAACACACTTTCTTTTGTAATATCCGACATAATACTAAACCAATAATTAACGTGTTTGAGACGAGATAAAAGTAGCCAGGCTTGATACCGATGCAAAGTGCTCTCTGGTTTTACTGTCATCAGAGTCTATAACCACATCGTATTTTTTCTTTATAGCCAAACCTAGTTCCAATGCATCGATAGAGTCCAGACCCAGGCCATCACCAAAAAGTGGTGCATCTGTTTCAATATCATCAGCACTCATATCTTCCAGGTTTAAAGCTTCGATGATCAGATTTTTTATTTCGTTATGTAATACTTCCACACTAACCTACTTTTTCCATACTGTGTTTTTCGTTAACTTCATGACATAAAATGTCTTCGAGGTGAGTATTTAACTTCCTCGCTGCAGCAGTAAGGTTGTTGCTGCCTTGAATAAATGGTTCAACCTCAATTCTACCTTTTACTTCAACGTGAAAGAAGGGTTTCTTCGAGGGGACCTGATACCATTTTGATTCTTTGGTCAAAAATGCGGGTTGAACCGTAATATTAATCACACGTATATCGGTGTTTGTTCGCACTGCTATCTGGGCTGCGCCCCTTTGGAGCTTAGATTTTACCCCTGGAGTGGTTCTTGTTCCTTCAGGGAAAATAAGCAACACATTTCCATCTCCAAGCCTGCTGGAACACGTCGCGATAAGATCATCAGGGTCTTTGTTCGGGATATACCCAGCAGATTGAACAATTTTCTTTATAAACGGGTTATCCCACAATGCCGCCTTAACCAGACAGTCACACTGTTTCAACTGAGAAGCGATCAATACGTAATCAATTAAACTGGGGTGATTGGCAACTATCAGACAACCCTTGTCTTCCTTAAGAATCTCAGCTCCGGTTATTTTGTAATCGATGGCACGAGTTGCCTTCATTATTTTGCAAAATAAATTAAAGCAGAACCGAATTAACCGCTGAACCTTGAGTTCACTATGCTTTTTATTAGGGGTTACCAACCGGATTACGGGGATAAAAATAAAACTGAGTACTAATCCGCCTAAACCAAACAGGAAAAAGCAAAACCCTGTACTAAATATTCGCCAATATTTAAATAACATCTGACTACATCCTACAGCCTGGATATCAAACTAAGCCTTTCCATTCCCATTGATAGCTACCAGACTCAATTTGCCACTCTTTCTTACCCTGCAAAATGCGCTTCAGTACACTGACTGACTGCGGTAATGTTTCAGGCATTTCTGTAGCTGCGCGATTAGCCGTTAAACCAAAACTTTTTGAAGTATCAGAATCAGAGCCAGCAGCTGATAACAAGAAGCCCAGAGCATACCCACTAAACTGTTTGGTCTCATATTCATTGTATATTTCTGGGAGTGGTTCATCAAAATCAATAACTAACACTCGCTTGTCAGGATATTCTGAAATATAGGCATAAGCTTCGATAAGTGCCTGATGGAATGTATCTTCCCCTGCGGCAATCGAAGTAACGGGAATTGCTTGTTTTGTCGCAATGGTCGTTAAGCCTGCTGCCGTATTATGCACCGATTGAGAAAAAGCCATTGGCGAGGCTTCATCACCGGACAGAATCGCTTTCAATAATTCAACGGTTCTTGGTAACTCACCGTGTCGACTTGAAAAAATCAAATAGTCCACGTCGTAGTCTGAAAGCAAGTGTATCGCAACCTGAGTGGCCAGTTTACTTAATGAGCTCATTCTCCTGCGCATCATAGGCGGAATTAAATTAACCGGAATAGTACTTTCGCTGTTAATTTCATTTGAATCAGCCCATCGACACCACGCATCTTTCTTAGTCAACCCTTCAGATAATGCGAACCATTGCTCGATAGCAAAATTGAATTTGAAGTTTAGATTCTTTTTAGACATAACCTGTTGATTTTTTTCTAGCCGCCTGAATACTACTCACGATTTATTAACCAACGTCAATAACAATGAGGCTTATTTATATGAAGTTTATAAAAATTATCACTTTATTCTTAGCTTTCGTACTTGCAGGCTGTAATAAAGTGCAACCTATCATGAACATTGAAGATACTCCAGTAGCATATGAGTTAACTCAGCAAGAAGTTAAGCAAGCAATAGTAAGAGCTGCAGAATCTCGTAAGTGGATTGTTAAAGATGTAAGCAGCAATGAACTAAAAGCTGAAGTCTTTGTTCGTACTCACCATGCCGTTATCAAAATCCCTTACAACTCTACCCACTACTCTTTGATTTATGCGGATTCTTCAAACCTTCTTCATGAAGGCGACAATATCCACCGTAACTACAACAAATGGATCACGCTTCTGAATGAAAGCATCAGAAGAGAACTTGGTATTATCAGCAACTCGAAGTAACTCATTTTTATACATATACATTTATCACCAGACGTAGTTAGGTTTACCAGTGACACAATATAAACAAGATCCATTTAATGCCTTTGAGGCAAAAACTGAAGCGCAGAAGCTCTCATTTGCTCCAGTTGTTTTCCATACAGCACGCACACTGAGAGACTTGAACATACTCGAGGCTCTTGATAAAGCTGGGAGTAACGGGCTGAGCGCAGAAGAAATATCAGAGCAAACCGATGTCTCAGTATACGGCGTGAAAGTGTTACTTGATATGGCACTTAGCGCTCATATTGTTCTCTGGAAAAAACCTAATTACGTCTTAGCAAACCTTGGTCATTTCTTGCTCCATGATGGAATGACCAACGCCAATTTAGATTTCACTGCCGATGTCTGCTACGCGGCTATGATGCACCTGACAGAAGCAATTAAAGAAGGCACTCCGGCGGGACTAAAAGAGCTGGGAGACTGGGAAACCATTTATCAGGGACTATCCCAATTACCTGAAAAGGCAAAACAAAGCTGGTTTGCTTTTGACCACTTCTACTCAGACCGTTCATTCCCTGTATTACTTGAAACTGTGTTCAAAGAAAAGCCTGGTTCGCTGGTCGATATTGGCGGAAACACAGGGAAATGGGCAATTCAATGCTGTAACTATGACAAGGATGTAAAAGTCACCATTGTTGACCTGCCTCAGCAGCTAGAGATGGCAAAAAAGAATGCTGAAGAGAATGGATTCTCAGACCGAATTTCAGGTTACCCGGCGAATATGCTGGATAAATCTCAAACCCTTCCTGAGGGTGCTGATGTTTGGTGGATGAGCCAGTTTCTGGATTGTTTTTCTCCAATGGAGATTCTAAATATACTCAAGAAAGTCCGTCAGACCATGAAACAAGATGCGACAGTGTATATTCTGGAGCTATTCTGGGATGCACAGAAATATGAAGCGGCATCTTATAGCCTGAACGCAACATCTCTGTATTTCACCTGCCTAGCAAATGGTAATAGCCGTTTTTACCGTAGTGAAGACTTCCTGGAGATCGTTCGTGAGGCAGGGTTTGCAGTAGAAAAGCATACTGACAATATTGGCCTAGGACATACCCTGCTAACGCTAAAAGCAAATTAACTCCCTCCCAAAAGCATACACCTCCAATACCAACCAATTACGCTGGTTGGTATTGACCTTATATCTCTCCACCAATTAAAAACTGCTAAGCTTAATACATGAAGCACCGGATGCGAGTTGCTCATGAGACACTTCTGTATCTTGATGATTACTTTAGTTATTAGTATGGGGTGTGCAAACAGCGTTTTTTACTCATCTCCAGACAAAAAAACTTATGGAGAAGGATTACAATGGCTACAGTCTGACTCAGGAAACCAATTAGCATTTAGGTGGTATAAACCTGAAAATGCCAGCAAGGGCATTATTGTGCATTTTCACGGTAATAGCTCTGATCTCGACTCTGCGAGTGAAAAAGTGAGTTGGTTGAAAAACTATGGTTATGATGTCTTTGTTTTCGATTACTCTGGCTTTGGCTACTCAGCGGGAAAGGCCAAAGACTATATTCTTCATCAGGATGCGCTATCTGTTCTAGGTTACGTCGATAATGTTAGGAAACAGCAGCAAAAGCCTGTTTATGTTATTTCAACTTCAACTGGTGCAAATGTATTCTTGAGGGCCTGGATAGAACATCCATTACCTGTAGATGGAGTACTGCTTGACTCTGCGTATAGCAGCTATATCGATATCGCGTCCTACACTCTAAAGCAATCCTCTACCGGCTTCCTGTATGCCTGGCTTTCACCACTGTTTATTCGAGACAAGTACTCGATATCATCAATAGATACACCCTTGCCGTCTTCCCATTTTCTGATCGCTCACTGCATAGAGGACAGAGTGGTATCGGTAAATTACAGTCGCGATATTTTTAACGCAGTTTCAGGAAACAAACAGTTACTGTTATTGAGTGGTTGTCGCCATGCCCAAGCCTTCACCAACAAACACCCTGAATATCAAGATAAGTTAATTCATTGGCTAAAAAACATCGAGTTTAGAAAGTATTAGGTAGCGATAAAAAAGTCTCCTGAACATCAAATCATGATCAGGAGACAAGATTGCACTTGGCAAGTTAAGGGGCAACTTATCTCTAGGGGAGGTGAGAAAGTTACTTCGTTATTATCTCAGGTCCCATGAGGGTTGTTGGCATCCAGGTAGATACCCAAGGAACATAAGTTACGATTAACAGGAACAGGAACATAACCGCTACCCAAGGAAGTGCCGCTTTCACTACATTTATCATCGACATCTTCGCAACACCTGCCGTTACAAACAGGTTGAGCCCCACTGGCGGCGTGATCATTCCTATCTCCATGTTCACGACCATGATGATACCCAGGTGAATCGGATCAATACCCAGAGCAATCGCAATTGGGAATACTAATGGTGCAACGATAATCAGCAGACCTGAAGGCTCCATAAACTGACCACCGATAAGCAGCAGAACGTTCACAACAATCAGGAAGGTGATAGGCCCAAGCCCTGCGGATAGCATCGACTCTGTAATCATCTGCGGAATGCGCTCTTCAGTAAGCACATGCTTAAGAATCAGCGCGTTCGCAATGATAAACAGCAGCATAATCGTCAGCTTGCCCGCTTCAAATAGCGTTGCATGAGTGTCTTTATGCACAAAGGTTTGCACCGCTTTTACTATCCACGGTTTGGTATTATTTTTGTCCGCAAATGGCCCCATATCTTTATAGACAAAGTTTGCGATAAAGAAAGAGTACACTGCTGCAACTGCGGCGGCTTCGGTAGGGGTGAAAATACCGCCATAGATACCACCCAGAATTATCACCACAAGCAATAATCCCCAGCTCGCATCTTTTGCGGCTGCAATAGCTTCCGGCCAACCCACAAATGGCTGTTTTGGCAGATTCTTAATACGTGCTGCGATGTATATAGCAATCATCAACATCAGGCCAGCTAGCAAACCTGGTATTACACCACCAAGGAACATACGGCCAACCGAAACGTCTGTAGCTGCTGCATATACCACCATTACGATAGAAGGTGGAATCAAAATACCCAGAGTACCCGCATTACAGATAACACCGGCAGCGAACTCTTTGGAGTAGCCGTTTTTCACCATGCCTGCAATAACAATACTACCGATTGCCACAACCGTAGCCGGTGATGAACCAGAAAGTGCTGCGAACATCATACAGGCAACAACCGATGCCATCGCCAGACCACCACGGAACCAGCCGACCATTGCTATTGCAAAGCGGATAATACGCTTAGCTACACCGCCGGTAGACATAAAGCTGGACGCAAGAATAAAGAATGGAATCGCCAACAGCGTATAGTGACCAGCAAACGCATTAAATAGCGTTTGTGCTACCGAAGCTAATGAAGCATCAGAGTGCAGTAGCAAGAAAAAGATACTCGACAAACCAAGGGACACCGCAATTGGCACCCCAATCAGCATAAAGCCAATCACCATCAGAAAGAGAAATAAAATCGCCATCTGTTAGTCCTCCTTCTGCATTTCTTGTTTAAAGGCTTCTAGATCTTCTTCAGCCTCATGGCTGGCAATCAAGCGATCCAGTTTTCCGGTAACTATTTGATACGCCGCCTGGGCAAATCTAAATGTCAGCATAGCCATACCAATTGGCAGAGCTGCATACGGAATAAAACGAGGTAGCTTCTCGTATCGCTCGCCTTCATTTAGCCAATCAGATAGGAACTGCAGCATCTCCGGCATAGGAATATCATCGGTTTCATACCACGCTCTTTCCGTAACGAACGGATACCAGTAGTTCCAGGAACCGATAAGCAGCAGTATGGAAAATATAAGACAAAGGGTAACTGCTATGATGGCGTAGATTTTCTGAAGTCCTGCAGGAGCCATGTTGATCACAACATCCACACCAATATGAAAGTGACGTTTAACGCCATAAGAAGCCCCGACCAATATCATCCAGGCAAACATAAATACAGTAAGCTCCAGGGCCCAAAGAATGTTGTCGTTTAGTACATAACGAAAAACAACATTGGTAAAAGTAAGAAGTGTCATTAATCCTAAGAAGCCAGCAATTAAGGTTTCTTCGATCAAATCAGTCACTCTACCGACTTTTGAAAAAAATGACTGTTCCATATAAAGACTCGTAAAGTAGGAATTAAGGTAACGATTATTATGTTTTTCTTACTCCCCTCCGGATATGAAGGGGAGTGTTTCTGAAAGGGTTACTTGTTCGATGCAAGAGCTGCATCAATTAGATCTGAACCGATATCTTTCTCAAACTTTTTCCACACAGGCTGAAGAGCTGCAACCCATGCCTGGCGCTGTTCTGGCGTAAGAGAACGTACAACACCACCAGCCTCTATAATGTTTTGCTTGTTACCCTCGTTTACTTTTGCAGACTCGGAGTTACGTGTTTCAGTAACTTCCATTACGATCTTCGCCAGCTGATCACGCACATCTGGTGCCAGTCCATCCCAGAACTTGTTCGACGTAACCACAAGGTAATCAAGAATGCCGTGATTGGTTTCAGTTACCCCATCCTGGACTTCGAAGAACTTCTTACCATAGATATTTGACCAGGTATTTTCCTGACCATCGATAACCTTAGTTTGCAGGCCACCATATACCTCTTTAAAAGACATTTTCTGAGGGTTTGCACCTAGTTGTTCAAACTGTGCAACCAGTACGTCTGATGCTTGTACACGGAACTTCAGACCTTCTGCATCTGTAGGTAATAGCAGAGGCTTGTTCGCTGACATCTGCTTCATACCGTTATGCCAAAATGCCAAACCTTTCAGACCACGACGTTTCATCGCGTTCTTCAGTTTTTCACCAGACTCAGAGTTTTGGAAACGGTCAACTGCTTCAACATCTTCAAACAGGAATGGAAGGTCAAAAATGCGGTATTTCTTAGTGATTTTTTCGAACTTAGACAGAGACGGAGCCCCCATCTGCACATCACCATTTAAAAGGGCTTCCAGTACCTTGTCATCATCATAAAGCGTTGAGTTTGGGAACACCTGCATGCAGGCTTTACCATTCATCTCTTCGTTAACACGTTTCTCTAGCAGGGATGCCGCAATACCTTTTGGGTGTTTATCGGCATTGGTTACATGGCTGAACTTGATGACAACTTCACCAGGATCACAGTTCGCAGCGGCATTAAAACTCGTTAGAGCAAGAGCGGATACAGATAGTAGAGCAAGTGGCTTGAACATTTTTATTCTCCTTTAGATATTCACAGCCCCATCTATGGGTGCTGTATGAACTCTATAGAGCAATAGATATGCCAAAACGCCACAATACATTAACAAACCAGCAACCTAAAGGGCTGTAGGCTGTTTTACTTAATAATAGCTGAAAGGATGTACATCATAATGGGTGGGAAATGACACATTGAATCAAGTTAAATGCGTCATTTGTTACACATAGGTAACATTTTATTTCTATCTAGATGATAGCTCTTCAGAATAATCAATAGTAACCAGAGCTTCTGGATCAAACAGATCTTCTATCTCTTCTTTTGAAGGCATATAAACACCTACAACCAGGTTCATCGCAACGCAATAGTAATGAGCTATCTCTCTCCAATTGCTATGGTTTTTGAGTTGATGCTTGAATCCTTCATACAGGAAATCACGATATTTCGTTAATTTTGTACGAGAACCATTATCTTCGAGCAACATACGTTCTACTAAAACAAGAGAAGCTATTATATCTCGCGGTTTGGAAGGCAATTTTTTTGAAAGCTCATCAATAATAGAAAAAAACTCCGGGTATGAGCTCACTGTATCCATCGCTGCACGCTTGTCCATACCAAGCATTTCCAACGTGACACTTACACCTGCCATACAACGCTTCTTTCTATAAAAAGCCAACATATAATTTCCCCGAAATAATAATGAGTTCAAATATTAAACCGGTTAGACAGATGTAAGTGTTAGGTTATTGTCAGTTTAACAACAGTAGTCACATTTAATTATTAAACTAAAACTCATTCACCCCTTTCCTAACGCTTCGCCTTTACTTCCCGTTCGAGTTCCCTAAATCAAAATCACTCAACTGTGCCTGTAGGTGTAAGGCATTCTCATTCATCTTTGTGACCTTCACCTGAAGCATTTCCGCTTCATTTTCTGTTTCTGTCGCATGGTCACTGATGTTCTCGATGTTGCGACTCATTTCATGGGCAACCAGAGCCTGTTCTTCCGCAGCCGTTGCTATTTGCATACTCATATCATTGATATGGTTCATGCTTTCTGCAACCTGAGCAAATATTTCCCGCGAAGAAGCGACCTTCTCAAGAGCCTGTTGAGCTTCTTCGTTATTTGACTCAATCGTTGAGGCAGAGTGCTGAATACCACTGGATAAGTTATCCAGCATAGTTCTAATTTCCTGTGTCGCTTCCTGAGTTCTTGATGCGAGGCCTCTTACTTCATCTGCAACGACAGCAAACCCTCTGCCTGCTTCACCTGCACGCGCTGCTTCTATCGCGGCATTTAGTGCTAAGAGGTTGGTTTGATCAGCGATACCACTAATCACATCGGTAATTTGGCTGATCTGCTCACTATCTGCTGATAACTGGTTAATTTGCTCTGTGGTTTTGGTTAACTCTTCAGAAAACACTTGCATTGATTGCAGTGCATCGGTCACAACGGCATCTCCGTCGGTGACTGTGGATTGCGCACTATTTGTTGTGTCTGAAGATTGTTGCGCATTGCCAGACACTTCCTCTACCGTTGCACTCATCTCTGTCATCGCAGTTGCGACCTGAGTTGTCGTTGATGCCTGGCTTTTCATATGACCTAACATCTCATGACTGCTTGCAGAAAGATGGTCAACAGAAACAATTAAATCCTGGGTAGATTCAATTACTTGCCCAAGAATCGTTTTGCTTCGAGCCTGCAAGAGCTTCACGGCCATTATGGTACGACCCACTTCGTCCTCACGGTCTGAGTTAATGGGCTGGGTGTAGTCTCCTCCGGCCATGTCCCGCATAAAGAAGCGTACTTCATCAATTGGAGCCAACACGTGTGACAGGAACTTCCAGCATGTAAACACCACACTTAGCATTGCAATGACAATCATGCTAACGCTGAACAAGTTTGATTGATTGAGGTTGGAAATCAGTACCAGTAATAGTGAAAGCAGTGAAACAGCGGTAGTGGTTAAAAACGTCGCTTTTAACGATATTCGTTTGTGTAAGGGAGGCTTAGGCAGTTTCAGGGATTCATTCTGACGAAGCTTTGCATACAACTTCTCTGCGTCTGCAACCTGTTGTCTGGTTGGCTCAGAACGTACGGATTGATAGCCTACAACCTGTCCGCCTTTTAATACCGGAGTTACGAATGCACTTACCCAGTAGTGATCCCCATTTTTACAACGGTTCTTTACTATCCCTTTCCAGCCGATACCAGAACGTACTGTGCTCCACAAATCCTCAAACGCGGCTTTAGGCATGTCCGGATGGCGAACAATATTGTGATCAGCGCCTATCAGCTCTTCTTCCGTGAAACCACTGATTTCAAGAAATGCACCATTAACATATTTAATTTTGCCATCTAGATCTGTCACTGAGACTAAATCTTCAGGTGTTCTGAATTTTTGTTCTTTTTGCGTAACTGGCTGATTATTTCTCATGGTGATACTCGGACTCCTACAACAGAAAATCGACCGCAACCCGATCTATTTTAATAACAAATATAATGCATTTACGTTAATGATTGCTTACATTTAACTCAAAACTTTTAACCTTACCCTGTATAAAAAAGTATATCGGCTTGTATACTGTTTTCTTAAATAATTGTTACAAATTGTGAAATAACCTTATATTTTTAATGGAAATTTCACTTATAAGGATGTTGATTTGAAGCTAGTGCACTCATACAGAAAGCTAGGTACCGAATTTTTCCAACAAGTAGACCCAGAGCCTGTTCCTGGCCCAGAGCTATTTTTGTGGAATGATCCACTGGCACAAAGCCTGTCATTGCCTGCCGACTTACAAAATAACGCCTCTGAATACTTTTCTGGAAATCAACGTTTATATAACTCAATACCTATCGCTCAGGCTTATGCTGGTCATCAATTTGGTCATTACAATCCACAACTTGGTGATGGTAGAGCACACCTGCTCGGCGAGCTAGAAATAAGCAGCGGTGGTTTAGTTGATATTCAGTTAAAAGGCTCTGGAAGGACTCGCTTTTCCCGCAGAGGAGATGGTAAGTGTGCGCTGGGCCCAGCCATACGTGAGTATGTGATGAGCGAAGCTCTAAACGCGTTGAAAGTCCCGACTGCCAGAACCTTAGCGGTAGTAAAGACAGGAGAGTCACTGTTGCGAACAGGGCCTGAACCCGGTGCCGTTGTAACCCGTGTAGCCAGCAGCCATATCCGAGTAGGAACGTTTCAGTATCATGCTCAATCGGGCAATATCGATAATCTACGCCGCTTAACTAACTACACCATCGAGCGCCACTTTCCAGAAATTGACACCAACGCCCCCGATTACGTCATAACGTTCATCAGAGCCGTTATCGCAAAACAAGTCACCTTAATTACCGAATGGATGCGTATCGGATTTATCCACGGTGTGATGAATACAGATAATACGGCTATTTCAGGAGAAACAATTGACTACGGGCCCTGTGCAATGGTGGGATCCTATGATCCTAGAACGGTATATAGCTCAATAGACACTCAGGGAAGGTATTGTTTTGGTAATCAACCAGCCATTATGCAGTGGAATATGACTCGTTTTGCCGAAAGCTTGTTGCCACTTATCGCTTCCGATACTTCTTCTTCGGTCAAGGTAGTTGAGCCACTTATTGATGAGATAACAGAACTTTACTATAGCCAGTTCTACCAAATGATGGCCAACAAACTCGGGCTCCGAGAAGTAGATAAAGAAGTCACAGATCAGCTTTTAACTATCATGGAAACAAATAAGCTGGATTACACACAAACCTTTATTGATTTAATGCATTCAGTGAATGAACCCGGCACTATCAACCCGGAACTTGCTGGCTGGCATACCCACTGGTTAACGCGACTAGATAAAATCTCGCTTGAAAGAATGAAGCAAGCTAACCCCTTAGTCATCCCTCGTAACCATCACGTAGAACGGGTTATAGAAGAATGTATTACACTTGATAAACCTGATAGTGCCAACGAACTTCTGTCTGTACTGCGGCATCCATACACAATGTCTGAAAACACCAGGAAATATCAGGATCTACCTGAAGATGGCGACCGTTATTACCAAACATTCTGTGGAACCTAACACCTAGGATCTAGAGCGATCAAAGAAAATCGCGCTGCACTTTCTCGTGGAACAGTGAAATACGGCTCAGAACATTCTTTAGGTTCTTTTGCTCCAGAGGCGTCAGATCATTAATTGGCAGAACATCGTTCACTTTTCGTAAATCTGTGTATTCAACGATCTGGTTCATAAAGCGCAAGTGCCAGATATGGTCAAATATATACACCATCTCCCTGAATGTCTTAGCGTCTATCTCTTCTCTTCTTGCCAGGCACTTCAAACGAGACAAGGTATTAACTTCGCGTATGTCGTGCTTCAAAGCATAGATTCGGCAGAAGATCTCCATTGGTCGCAAGCAATCCTTCAGGTTAATTGATGCCCTGCCCTCATAGTTTTCGGTCTGAATCTCATCAGCTGTATTCAATGGAATTTGGTAGGACAGGCAGTTTTCCGCATAAATAGGTAGAAACTCAGACTGCTTCTGCAATAGTTTCTGAATATGCGACTGTATTCCATATACAAGCGCGGCTTCACCATAGGTTGACCGTATATCAAAGAATACATTTAGCTCTAAAATGGAATCAGGAGACGCTTCATCTATCCAACGATCAAAGTTCTCTTCCCACTCTTTTTGGCTTAAGCACCACTGGTGATTTGAAGCCATAATCAAGCCTTCACAATACTTGTAACCAGCTTGATTTAGCATAGCACAGACTTTTTCAGCCAAATGTAAAAAGTATCGTCGTGTCGATTTTAAATCTGCATCATCAGGTGTTTTAAATACAATGGCGTTGTCCTGATCCGAAAACAATGTCATATCATGACGTGCGTTACTGCCAAATGAGATAAACGAGAATGGCACCGGCGGCTCACCTATATCCTCGATAGTTAGTTCGATAAACCGACAAATTGCTGCATCGTAAGTGCTGCCTATCAAACGGCGTAGGTAATCCGGACGCGTTCCTGTTTCGATCATCTCTCTAATGAGATCAGGAAGCTGATTCAATGATTCAACCACCTGCCCCTGGCTGTCTCCTTGCTCTATTTCTACCACAAGGCTTCCACTGAGTGCCTGGTATCTATTGATTTGATTAATCGGGCCGAAGCTACCACCATATATCTTCCGTACAATCGGACGGAATGAGATAACATGCCCAAGCTTTTCCGAAAGGAAAATTCGGGATGTGCTCAGGATAATGTCTATCTTCTTGCCACCTTTGGTTTGTAGCTGAGCTTCAAACTCTCCAGGCTCACTTTCATGGTTAAATAGCTGCAATAGGTGGTGTAAAACCTCTGTATTTTGAGGGCTATCAGAGAACAGGCTTTTCCATATAGAATGAGACTTCAGTTCGGTATCGGTATAGCCAAGCAATTGATGCAGCCTGCTATTAGAGAAGATAATCTTTCCATCGGCCTCAAGGATATAACCTTCATTCGATGACTCAACCAGAGCACGATAACGATCTTTCGCTTCATGTAACGCCAGTTCGGCACGTTTTTTGCGATTTTCGATAACTTTAGACTGCGAGATAACGTATCCCATCAAGGCTACCAGCCCCAAAGTGATGGCAAAAAACACTCGATAGAGAATACTTTCTAGGCGATCAATACCCTCCTGAACATCCTGAAAATAGACGCCGGTACCTATAATCCACTGCCATTCCTCAACCCCTTCGACGTAAGTCATTTTGGGTGCGGTGATATTCGGATCATCTTTCCACTGCCATTGATATTCTAGGTATCCATGCTGTGATGATTTGACTAATTTAGTGATCTCAGCAAACACCGGAAACCCGGTAGTATTTTCACTGTCGGTATAGTTAGTAAGATCTTGCCCGGTTAAATCGCTACGATAAGGGTGCATTATCATTCTCGGGTACATATCTGTAATAAAGAAATAATCTTTATTTTCCGCACCATATCGCATCGCTTTAATATCCGTCGCGGCCTGCTCCTGAGCATCTTCAAGGCTAAGAACGCCACGTTGTTCGAGAGCGACATAGCTATCAACAATACTGACAGCGGTAGAGGTAAGCTCTTTAAGCATCTGACGTTTCTGTCCCAGCATTGAATCTTCAACTAGAGGAAGAATTACGTATATGATAGCCGTAATAAACAAGAAAATAGCCACCGTAGTCGGAAGAACAATTCGAAGACTAAAGCTATTAAATGTTGGTTGTTTTTCTTGTTGTGAAGAATGAAGACCATTGAAATAGTCTGCTAACTCATTAGCATCAAGAACATCGATATGTTCTTCACCATGAACGGCATCATGATATTTCGCAGTAAACGTGCCATTCTCAAAATCGGCACGCGATGGCAGGTAGCCATCGTAATCATCCCTTATATGGGTTTCGAAAACATCTTTGATTTGCTGACTGGTGTATTTATCACCGAACTCTCTAATGGCTTCCGACAACCCTTCTCTACAATGGCGGAAACGTCGGTGATCATAGGGGTCATAGCCAATATTTTTTGCCATCGTTGAAACGTGTCCAACCCCGTTATAGTCGAAAAAACCATCTATCCACCTGTGTATGTCTTCGGCCCGAATTCCAAAAAGTTGCTCTGTACGATCAGCATGGTCAGATATTTTCATTAAGGAATTCCACCCTCGAATAAACGCCGTAAACACAATAAAAACTATATTGATAAACCAGTCAAAAATGTGCGGTTGGTAACAAGTTTGTACAAAAGAACCGCCCTAAACTAAACTATTTTTGATAAATTAACCTAAATCAATAATTTTCACTAATGCCTTTTCTAAAATTAGTGATATTAAGTGAATAGATTCTAATCAGGAAGGTCATAAACCTTCCTGTTTTCACCAACGAGCATAGCCAACCTTCATTTTCCCTCTTTATTGAATAATAGAGATGTTTGGTAGCGTCTGGGATGTCGTCTCGTACTGGTCGAAGGCCGGTATATCAAACGCAAGTGGAACCTGAATGGATTTGGTGAAACTCGAAATCCTAAAGGAATGACAATAATGTCAAAAAATAAGAAGTTTTACAGAGATATGCGTCGAAAGGCGCAAGAGTTTGAGACTCGAGAAGAGTTTCTAAACCATGATCTAAAGATCATGCGCTTTAATCGCTGGGGTATTCATTTACCTTCGCGTGACTACAGTGTCGAGCTAGAAGACTTAATACCAGCACTAGCGGCGACAATCGGTAAGGTGGTTATGGTGGCGGCGATGGTTGCAGTATTCGCTGCACAGTTTGGCCTGTCGCCAGAGTTTGTGGCAGAAAACGTGCGCTATGAACTACTGATCGCTGGTGCCCTATTTGTAATCCTGTTCTCAGCTATCTTAAATCCTAACTCTAACCTGGCCGGTACCCACGGTCCGATGATCCCCTTGATACCCCTTATTGCTGCGGCCGGCGGACACCCGCTCGCGCTCGGTATTATGGTATGTCTGTTTGGTTTGGCTCTGGCCTACACCAAAGGCGGCTCGAAGCTAATGACGCTAACTGGCGTAGGTGTGCGGGGCGGCCTGCTTATCTACCTGGGTGCGGTGGGTCTGATTGGTCAGATCAACAAGACCGAAGCATGGGCTGCAAGCACCGACCAGGGCTACATATCGTTTGCGGTAATCGGTGTAACCCTAGCGGTATATGCTTACCTGGCTAAGATTAACAAACGCTGGTTGGCTATCCCGCTATGTTCTCTGATTGCAGGTATCATTGCCTATTTGCTAGGTGCTGAGTTCCAGTTCACCACTGAGCCGGGCCTACCACACTTCAGCCCATTCTACTGGTGGGGGGAGGACACAGGCTGGCAGATGGGTTGGCCCAACCTACAGCACTTTATTGCGGTAACACCATTTGCTCTGCTGGCAGTGGCTATGTGGTCACCAGACTACCTTGGTCACCGTGTATTCCAGGAGCTGAACTACCCGAAAGAAGCAAAGGGCGTGCTGATGGACGTGGATGACACTATGATGGTTGCTTCTATCCGCCAGGGTGTGGGTTCATTCTTAGGTGGTGGTAACCTGGCTTCATCATGGGGTACGTACATGATCCCGGCAGCTATCGCGAAACGCCCAATTCCAGGTGGTGCACTACTGACTGGTATCATGTGTATCGCAGCAGCGGTTATTGGTTACCCAATGGACCTTGCAATGTGGGAACCTGTGCTTCGTGTTGCACTTATCGTTGGTGTATTCCTACCACTACTTGAAGCAGGGATGCAGATGATTCACAAGCACAAAGATTCTCTAAGTGCTGGTATCTGTATCTTCGCATGTGCATTTGTAAACCCTGTATTTGGCTGGGCAACAACAATGCTACTAGACAACATGGGCCTAATCGGTGACCACGAGCGCGCTAAAGAGCTATCCGCAAAAGATAAGTATCTGATTCCGGGTGCAGCTTTCGTTATCTGTGTTGGTTCACTAGCACTAGTAGGCCAGCTACCAGGTATTCCTGCGATTCTTGGTAATTAATATCTAAACCGAGATACCACTTTCATATATGGGCACTGATAAATATCAGTGCCCTTTTTGTTAAGGTTACATTAATCCTAAAACACTCCACCAGAGTATTCCAACAGTCATAAACAATACTGCTCCTACGACTGAAATTACTAGCCCATATTTCATCCATTCGCTGTCAGTATGATAGCCATACCCAATTAATAAAGGATTACGGGCATGACTGTAGGTACTCAGGTTACAGCCCAGATTAGTGATACCAGCAACAGCAAGTACCGCAACTAATGGCGATACTCCGAGTGTCATCAAAGCACCAATAATCACAGGACCCAACGCCACAACCTTTGCCGTTCCTGATGCAAAGAAGTAAGCAGTAAACAGGTAAAACGACATCATCGCCACAAGAAACATGGTTGATGATGCCCCTTCCAATCCACCTGAAAGAGCTGCAGATACTATGTCTGCCACCCACCCAGTAAAGCCCAGTGTTTTGAGTTTGCTTGCCATCCCCATAAGTACAGCAAACCAAATTAACGTATCCCATGCGCCTTTCTCTGATTTAATATCATTCCAGCTTAGAACACCCATAACTAATAGCGCAGACAAACCAACAAAAGCGGAAGTCGTTGAGTGTAATCCGAATGTTTTGCCTCCAACCCACATGACTATTAAGCCAACAAACACCCCCACCAACTTCCACTCTGCTAAGGAGATTGCACCCATTTTTCCAAGCTCTTTTCTGGCAAACTCAGGCGCCTCCGGCGTTTTCTTTGTTTCAGGGGATATCACTTTATATAAAACAAATGGGACAACCAACAGGATCACCAGCGCAGGAAGGAGTAAGTAAAACGCCCAATCAGCAAAAGTAAGAGTCACACCCGCCACAGCAGAAGCGATACCCACCAGAGCAAGGTTACCTGCAAATCCTGTTTGGAAACCGATGGCCGATGCATCATTCATCGCACTCACGCTGGATATAAAATACTTGCCTAACCTGGTATCAGACTTATTAATGGTTTTCGCTAATGAGTCTGCGATAGGAGATACAATTGCCGAACGGGCAGTATTACTCGGAGTAGCTGGCGCAATAAGAAAATCAGCTATACCCAGACAATACGCCACCCGAAGAGACGACTGTCCGAACTTACTAAGCAGCAATAGTGCGATACGTCTTCCGAGCCCGGTTTTTGAAAATGCCCGAGCGATCATAAAAGCAACGATGATTAGCCAGATGAGAGAGTTGTCAAAGTGGCTGAGTGAACTAGTTATGGCAACTTTTGCGCTGGCTTCTCCTCCCGGCCTAAGTACAGCGTAGACTGCGAGACCAATAACAGCTACAGCTCCTGTTGGCAGAACATTGGCAACAATTGCTGCTATTGTTCCAATGAAAACGATGGCTGTATGGTAAGCAGTGAGTTCCAATCCTTGTGGAGGTTCTAATTGCCACAAAACCGCAGCGACGATAACAATGAAGCTAGCCGGTATCGTTTTGGCCGCGATAAAGTTATTTTTATCTTTTTCTAACTTGTCTGGTTTTTTGTCTGTAATATTTTGACTCATATTCATCACCATCTAGTGTTAATTTTTTCGGTTAAACAGTTAAAAACCGGATCGCCAGGAATAGTCAGGAGATCACAATCCGCAAAAATCACAGCAAGAGCGTCAAATAAGCCAAAAAACAGACAAAACTTTATCGAAACCAGATAACTAAATTTATTTTTATAACGGCCTTCTTTGTTACTACCTCACAATAAAATAGCCAACCTTTACAATCCATATAATCAAAAACTTAAGTCAACTGATTTCGAGGCACTCCAAAAAACAAGCCCCGGAATCCTGAGATTCCGGGGCTTAAAAAAATGAAAATAAGAGCTGATTACTGAGCAGCAACAACCGACATTTCAACAAGAATAACGTCACGAGCCATGCGCGCTTCTACACAAGCACGAGCTGGTTTTTCGCCATTAGCAACCCATGCATCCCATACCTTGTTCATAGCAGCAAAGTCTTTCATATCACGAATATAGATAGTTACTGACAGAATCTTGTCTCGGTTACTACCAGCCTTTTCAAGCAAAGCATCGATTTTATCCAGACAACGCTGAGTTTGCTCTGTGATATCCCATTCAGCGTCACCAGCCGTTTGTCCACAAAGATAAATTGTACCGTTATGCTTTACGATACGGCTCATACGTTCAGTTGATTCAATTCTTTCGATTGTCATCGTCTTTCCTTTAAAAGTATTTCAAAAGCACCGAGTGGTAAAACGACTTTAGGCTCTAGGCCTATGATCTCCACCAGCCTTAAGTGAGAGTAGATGTAAGTAGACAGGCACATGAAAAAGCCGCAGTAAGAACTAACTTACTGCGGCTCGAAATAATGGCACGCCCTGAAGGATTCGAACCTTCGACCACATCCTTAGAAGGGACGTGCTCTATCCAGCTGAGCTAAGGGCGCACAATAAGAGTTTTAACTTCTTATTAGGTACTGCCTGGCAATTGCCTAACAGTGCTGCGTAATCTACATGTTTAGCCCTATATGTGTCAACGGCTTTATAACGAGATTGTTGTTGTTTGCTTGCATATTAGTCAGTTACACGCTAAAGCGCTGAATATTGCCGAACTTCGAGATCAAACGACAGGTCATTATACCTGTCAGCAACAGGTTCTATAACTTCAAAACATATACTTAATAAATGAAAGTCAGCCTTGGACATAGAATTAGCATTAAACTCTTGCTGAACGAAGGCTAGAGTGTCAGATAACATCGACATAAACGCCCTTTCTTCTGCGGAGTCATCTTCTGCTTCTTCCACCTGACACATCATGCAATAGACTGCTATTACCTGTTCATGTGGCCGTTTTCCCAAACCATCACTCAACAAAAAGTTATTTTTTTCCCAGACTGAATCGACAATCTGAGTCGCATGTATATCTGCAGACATCGTGTCTTCAAGCAAACCGCGCTCAATACAGGACTTAACCTGATGTTCGATAATTTTGGCTGCTCTTGCTTTGTAATAGTTGTCTTTTATTTTTTTAAGCATCTCATTACTCACTAATCCAGCTGACGGTTATGTTTTTTATTATCAAATTACAACACGATACTTTTTAGTACTTTCGTATGACACGATAGAACTGTGCAACAGTACCATATATGTGTCTTCATACATATGCTCATGTTTGCGACGAATAATATCAAAAGCCACGCAAACGTTTGCCTAATGGATATTTGCCTTCTTTTTGCGACAATGCGCGCAGACCTATATGTACAATCGCAAGGGAACCTATGACAGCTCAAAATATTGATGGAAAACTGATTTCACAAACCGTTCGTTCAGAAGTCGCAGCACGTGTAAAAGCCAGAACGGAAGCCGGATTGAGAGCGCCGGGGTTAGCCGTGGTACTTGTGGGTGAAGATCCTGCATCACAAGTTTATGTTGGAAGTAAACGTAAAGCATGTGACGAAGTGGGTTTTGTTTCCAAGTCTTTTGACTTGCCAGCAACCGCGACTGAAGAAGAGCTTTTAACGCTTGTTGAACAATTAAATAACGATGATGAAGTCGATGGTATTCTGGTGCAACTACCTCTTCCTGCCGGTATTGATAGCACAAAAGTACTAGAACGAATTCATCCAGAAAAAGATGTCGACGGCTTCCACCCATACAACGTAGGCCGCCTTGCTCAGCGTATTCCTAAGCTGCGTTCTTGTACTCCTAAAGGTATCATCACGCTGCTGGAGCGCTATAATATAGAGCTTCGCGGTAAACATGCCGTTATTGTTGGAGCTTCAAATATCGTTGGTCGCCCAATGACGCTTGAGCTTCTTCTTTCCGGTTGCACCACTACTACCTGCCACAGATTCACTAAAGACCTTGAATCGTTTGTTCGTCAGGCTGATGTTGTGGTAGTTGCTGTAGGCAAACCGAACTTCATTCCAGGCTCATGGATTAAGAAAGGCGCTATCGTTGTAGATGTCGGCATTAACCGCCTAGAAGATGGAAAGCTGGTTGGTGATGTGGATTATCAGGGAGCAAAAGAGAACGCAAGCTTTATTACTCCTGTGCCAGGAGGCGTTGGTCCTATGACAGTAGCCAGCCTGATTGAAAACACCATGATTGCGTGTGAACAATATCAAACCGCAAAATAGCACTTTATATTCATATGGCTTCTTTATTTTAAGAAGCCATATAACTCATTGTTAGTTCTTGACTTTTTATTTTCCAACTCCATAAAACGCTAACAATTCTCAGATATTTTGCACACATAGCGTTGATAGTCTTACCGCTCTTCTTAAATAGAACAAGGTAGAAAATTGTGAAATCAATTAATAAAAGTCTATTAGTGCTAATGTTGGGTGCATCATCTCTTGTTGTTGGTTGTTCTAACACTGACGAAATTGCTCAAAAAGAACAGCAGCTAACTAACCAGGAACAACAGCTTAACGCTAAGCAAGAGCAACTTGGTGACAAAGCAGTAGAACTGCGCACTAAAGAGCAGCTTCTAAACGAAAAGCAGCAGAACCTTGCTAACAAAGAGCAAGAGCTTAACGAAAAAGCACAAGCTTTAGCCGAAGAAGAAGCAGCTAGAGAAGCAGCAGCGAAGAAGATCACTTACGCGGTAAAAGAAGGCGACACGCTAACTGAAATCGCGAACGCTAACAACACTACTATTGAAGCGTTGGTTTCTCTAAACCCTCAGCTAAATGACAAAGGTATTGACCTTCTTTACGTTGGTGACGTACTAAAACTAAACTAATTTTTTTAGTTAGTTACATATTAAGAAGCCAGAATCGAGAGATTCTGGCTTTTGTCGTTTAACTGAGTTTGTGTTTAGCCAAACTTGATACGGTCTGCGAGGTGGCTTACTGCAATACCGAAGTAGTAAGAGCGGTTCCACTTCATTAATACCTGATAGTTATTGTATACAAGGTATGCTCTTCCGTCTTCGTCATCCGGCATAATCAGCCATGCCTTGATTGGCTCTTTAGGGCTAGGAAGTCTAGAACCATCATGTTTTGTCACCCCCAGTTTAGACCACTCCTCAAGGGTTTTGCCTTTTTCTTCCTGACGGCCAATCAGATCATGAGAAATATTGTGCGGAACCATAACCTGACGTCCCCAGGTATATTTATCATCCCAACCAAACTCACTTAAGTAGTTAGCAGCGGAAGCAAAAACATCCGGCTTTGAATTCCAGATATCTTTTTTGCCATCACCATTTCCATCAGCAGCATAGGCTAGGAAAGAGCTAGGCATAAATTGGCATTGACCCATTGCTCCGGCCCAGGAACCTTTCATTTTATCAACCGCTATATGGCCCTGATCAAGGATAGTCAGTGCCGCCATCGCTTCCTTGCGGAAGAATGCTTCACGGCGACCATCATAGGCCAGAGTAGAAAGCGCATCGATTACGTTGTAACCACCAGTAAGGCTGCCAAAATTGCTCTCTACACCCCAAAGCGCGACGATAAATCGCGGTTGTACGCCATACTCTTTCCCAATTCTGGATAATTCAGCGTAGTGCTTGTCGTATAGCTTTTGAGCTTGTTTCACTTTCCAGTCAGGGACCGCTCGTGGGATATACTCATCCAGGGTGAGCTTCTTCTCTGGCTGATTTCTGTCTGCTTTTACCGCTCTTGGCTTGTATTCAACCCCTTCAAATGCTTGCTGGATTATCTGCTCAGATATTCCTTGTGCCCGGGCTTCCTGCTTCAACCCATCAATGTAAGTACTAAACTCTGGTTTGGCTGCTAGTGCAGATACTGAAACACCTGCACTTAACAACAATGCGATCACTTTTTTCATCGCTAAATCCTTATGGCAACTGACCTGTCTTTTTTATTTTGAAACAACTTCCGAACTACCATTTATTATGAGTTATTTTTCTTGTTTTGCTCTTTGAATTGTTCCAATACGTTTTCTGGTGGTGGAGGTAACTGTAGGAAAAAGCCCTGTTCAGAAATAGACGCTTTCACCTTTTCAATATCTACCTGAGCAAGTTGACGATCCTCAAGTTTTATTAACATGACAAACGTGGGCTTGCCAAATGTTTCAAGTAGCTGATCCGGCACCTGAGAAAAATCATCCCGCTTAGGAATGTATAGGTAAGCACCTTCTTTTTTGCTACTTTTATAAATTGAACAAAACATATTCACCCTTGTTATTACTATCATTTAGCGCAATTCTTAATCAACAAAGAGTAAGTTTTAACCATTTCACTATGATTTACATATTAAACAGCTATTTTTACCATAAGTTCACTTGCTGACTACTCCTTTCAGCTATAACATGCTTTACACTTTTTCGCTATATCTGATTATATGAGGCGGTAAGCTCTATGGCGAACTCCCCGGATTTAAAAGGTAGCAGCTTTACGCTATCGGTTCTTCATCTATCTGACAACCCATTATCAGATACTCTGAGTTATTTAAAAGAAAAAATATCTCAAGCTCCTTCTTTTTTCTCTTCTGCACCTATCGTACTTAACATCACTAAAGTGACTCAAGAGATCGATTTTTCGATGCTTAAAGCCGGAGTAATGGATTCTGGAATGGTGCCTGTTGCGGTTATCGGGTGCAAAGACAGGAGAACCGAAAACCTGGCTAAAGAGTCCGGACTTGCGGTTATGTCAGGCTCTGCTCCTGTGAAGCAGCCTACTCAGAAAATGGTACCAGCCAAGGTAATCAGAACTCCTGTAAGATCCGGTCAACAAGTATATGCAGCCAACAGCGACCTAATCATTCTTAACCATGTTAGCGCAGGAGCAGAAGTGATTGCAGATGGCAGCATTCATATACATGGCACCTTAAGAGGCCGGGCAATAGCCGGAGCAAGCGGACAGAAAGAAGCCAGAATCATCTGTAATGATCTTCAGGCGGAACTGGTATCGATAGCCGGGAACTACTGGCTAAGCGACCAGATAGAGACCAATTACTGGCAGCAAAAGGTTATGCTCTCGATGGAGAGCGATGTACTGAAATTCGAGATACTTAATATTTAGAAAGGAACAAAAATGGCCCGCGTTATTGTTGTTACATCTGGTAAAGGCGGTGTTGGGAAAACAACTTCCAGCGCTGCTATTGCATCAGGACTTGCACTGAAAGGTAAAAAAACCGCCGTTATCGATTTCGATATTGGCTTGCGTAACCTCGACTTGATCATGGGGTGTGAACGCAGAGTTGTTTATGATTTTGTAAATGTGATTAACGGTGAAGCAACCCTTAATCAGGCGTTAATCAAAGACAAACGCACTGACAACCTGTTCATCCTTCCTGCATCACAGACCAGAGATAAAGATGCTCTGACTAAAGATGGCGTAAAGCGTGTCTTAGATGAACTGGATGAAATGGGCTTCGAGTTCATTATCTGTGATTCACCAGCGGGTATCGAACAAGGCGCTTTGATGGCACTTTATTTTGCCGATGAAGCTATCGTAACAACAAACCCTGAGGTGTCATCAGTACGCGACTCTGACCGTATTCTTGGCATTTTGGATTCCAAGTCTGTTCGTGCAGAGCAAGGGCTTGAGCCTGTTAAACAGCACCTTCTGCTTACCCGCTACAACCCTGCTCGTGTAAATCAGGGCGAAATGCTGAGCGTTGAAGATGTAGAAGAAATTCTTCACATCAAACTGTTGGGCGTGATTCCTGAAAGCCAGGCCGTGCTTAATGCATCAAACAAAGGTGTGCCAGTAGTATTTGATGAATCTTCTGACGCAGGTCAGGCATACGACGACACAGTAGAACGTCTGCTAGGTCAGCAAATGGATTTTCGATTCCTGACGGAAGAGAAGAGAGGTATTTTCCAGCGCCTATTCGGAGGATAAGATGTCATTATTAGAGTTTTTCCGCCCTCAGAAAAAAATCCGCTGGGCTTGCAAAAGAGCGTTTGCAAATCATTGTTGCTGAACGCCGTAGCCAAACAGACAGTTCCGTCTCATATCTGCCACAACTTAAGGAAGATATCTTGAAAGTATTGGCTAAGTACGTAGATGTCGACCCAGAAATGGTGAATGTATCTCTGGAGCAGGGAGACGACGATCTTTCTGTACTTGAGCTAAATGTAAAACTGCCTGAAGACGACAAGTAACGAGCACATTTTCTACCAAATATCATCTAATTTTGCCCCATTATGGGGCAAAATTCGTTATCCCCTACCCTAACATCTTGATTTACTGTAATAGTTATTCCGGTTCGAAAATTGCTTGTATCCAGATAAGTAAATTTATATCGATTCTAGGCAGCGACGCCTCTCCTTTAGCCGGGAGGGGCGTTTTTGTTTGAAGCACTTCAAGATCAGGAGTATGAGATGGAACGTTCAGAGATGAAATCGACCAGAATTCAGGATAAAAGCTACAGTATTCACGGTCAGTGTTACCGCGAATACACCCCGGCTAAGTCAAAACCTTCCGTCAACCATAAGGGAAAAGTCAGCTTAGTTGGAGCAGGTCCCGGTGATCCAGAGCTTTTAACCATTAAAGCACTAAGAACCATTGAAGCTGCAGAAGTATTGGTTTACGACCGTCTGGTAAGCAAAGAGATACTGCAATTAGCCAATCCGGATGCAGAGTTCATATACGTAGGTAAACGTTGCGGCCAACCTAGCCTGAGTCAGGAAAATATTAACCAGATTCTGGTGGACAACGCACTTCACGGTAAAAACACCGTTCGCCTTAAAGGCGGCGACCCATTTATTTTTGGGCGTGGTGGTGAAGAGGCCATGAAGCTAGTACACGAACAAATTCCTTATGAGGTCATTCCTGGAATTACCGCTGCTATCGGTTGTGCTTCTTCTTCCTTGATTCCCCTTACACACCGAAAGGTTTCTCGTAGCGTCACCTTTATTACTGGGCATGTCGTTTCAGGGGCACTACCTGCCTGGGCGGGACTGGTTGAAGCAGGTCAAACGTTAGTTTTTTATATGGGTCTAGAAAAATCTCAGGAAATTCAAACGGGCCTGTTATCAGCCGGTTTATCCGGTGACACACCTTTGGCGGTCATCGGTAAAGGATGCAGTCCGGAGCAAGAAGTTTACACAAGCCAATTATCTGAGCTGACCAAATTGGCAGAGTCATTAAAAGGTCTAAGCCCTGCATTACTCATTCTGGGTGAAGTAGTTAATCTTCGTAAAGAGCTATTGGCAACAGCGCATGAACAATACGTTCAGCACATCGAAGGATAAGCTAGATTCCAGTTCAGAATTAAAAATATAACAGCAATAACAGGGACATTATGCATAAATATCTTCGTTCATTTGGCGTAACCCGGGCAAGCCAGTATATTTTTGGAACTATAAGCCTGTCCATACTTTTTGCGTGTTTTGGATATCTGCAGGCAGGCTTTCTAACTCTACTACTATCCTCCATATTTGTGTGGCGGGTATTAGTTGCGATAAACAAAGACATAACTCTGTTATCACATATGTCAGCTTCCTATCAGTCTGCAGAGGCTCAGGAGCTTGATACTACACAAGCTGGGCCACTTTACCCATTATTCCCAGCTATAGACAATGTAATACGGCTGCTCAGAAGAGAGTTACACAAAGAAAAAGCCGTTAACCAGGAGATGAGTTATTCAGCGCAAGAACTAGCCCGTAACGCGTTGGAGGTTGCATCAAACAGCGAAAATCAGGCTACAGCAACAACTTCTTCCGCATCCGCTGCTACGGAAATTTCACTAAGTATCCGTGAGGTAACCTCTCATATTGAACACTCACTAAAAATCATGGAAGAAAGCAACGGACTGTGTCAAAAAACTAAAGAAGCCTTGATGTACGGACAAAATCAGGTCGACGAAGTCGATAAACACGTTCGACAGTCTGCTACTAATATCCTGGAGTTGGATAAAAAACTCGACTCTGTTACGTCAATATCAAACTTTATTACCGATTTAGCCGCTCAGACCAATTTACTTGCTTTAAATGCCGCTATAGAAGCAGCGAGAGCGGGTGAACAAGGGCGGGGATTTAGTGTTGTTGCTGACGAAGTCAGAATGCTTGCACAAAGAAGCCATGAGTCCGCATCAGCAATAACAAGCCAGATCTCTGAGGTAACACAACGAATGGAGAACGTAGCGGCTCAGGTAAATAATGTTGTGGAAATCACGCAAGAATGCCGAAACAGCGTTCATACCGCATATGATTCTCTAGAGCTGGTTGTTTCATCAATGGATGACGTGACCGGTCAGGTCAGTGGTATTGCTGTTGTTTCAGAGCAACAAGCCGTAGCCGCACACGAGATATCGGTAAATATGGAACAGGTAGCAGCAACCGCAGACAAAAATTCCCACATGGCTAAACAAAATGCCAATGTCTCCGAGTATTTAAAGAAACTGACTGACCATGGAGGAAACTAGAAATGGACTACATCCAATTAGCCATATTTGGAACTTGTATCATTATCGCCATCTGCCTACTGCTGGTTGTGGTACATGTCAGAACTAATCGTTTATACAAATCTCAGCTATCTGAAGGATTAACTCAGCTTCAAAAGCTTAAGAAATTGCTAACGCTTCTTCAACAACATAGAGGACTAGTTAACGGATACTTGTGTGGTGATAAAAGCTTATACAGCCAAATTCAGGTATTGCAAAAAGAGATATCCTCAGTAAGCAACACGCTATTTGCCAACGAAAAGTGGAGCAAAGGTGTTGCTGAATGGAAATCGATAGAAAAAGATTTTAAGTCATTATCTGTCAATTATGAAAAGCTCGAGCCAAGCCAAAGCTTCCAAAAGCATTGTGCAGTAATAACCCACTTACTTGATCTAATTGATGATTGTGGCGAGCACTACTCCTTATATGATCTCAAAGACACTGAGAACCGTTCAGTCCGTTATCTATGGAGGGAGCTTCTGGTTACCATCGAATATATTGGTCAAGCCAGAGCTATAGGTACAGGGGTTGCCGCTTCCGGTGAGTGTAACAGCGTAGACAGAATCAAACTAAATTACTTACAACAAGTCATTGGAGCTATACGCCAGGAAGATAGAAGCCGTTGCCCTGTATCGCCGCTGATTGATCTGATCCAAAACGAAATCGTTGTTGAGAAACCGAAATTAAGTGCAGCGACATATTTTAAAGAAGCAACACACGCTATGGAAAATGCACTGAAAATCTTTGATGACGCTCTGGTAAATATTGATAAGCAATATTCTTAATTAAGAACGAAAGCCTTAAATCAGAGCGCAAGAAAATCTTCGTAAATATCACTCCGGTAAACACTGGAAATCAGTTCATGCGAAACGTCCTGACGTGACAGGTGTTGCGCTTCAATCATGTATTGCAAAATCCTTTCACCCTGAGCATATTCAGGCGCATTGCCATCAGACTTATCGATAGCGCTAAACTGATTGTAAGAAGGGATCCTTCTGGGTTGCTCTCCCGCGCGGGTTAAACAGCTGCCTAGCAGTGAAGGGGCAATCACATCTAGGTTTGTATTCAGATAGTTTTCTTTAACCAGAATTCTGGCCGCTTCAAAACGGTTCGGCACATGTTCAAGCCAATCACAACTTTCCTGCAGCGCTGCAATAAGTGCCATCATCGTTTGCGGATTTTTCTGATACCAATCCAGCGAAACACCAAGAACTTTTTCGGGCGAATCAGACCAAATATCTGATGACGTTAAAACAGTAGTACCTACATCCTGACGTACCGCTTCTGCATTCCACGGCCCGCCGACACAGAATGCATCAATGTAGTCATTGGCAAGGGCATCCACCATTCCAGAAGGCGGCAATATCGAAATATCAACCTCAGACAACTCGATTCCCGACATATGCAACCAACTCATAAGCTGGTAGTAATGGCAGCTATTAGGATGTACCGCGGCAAAGCGCAGTTTCCGCCCCTCTGCGTTGCGACGAGAAATCAACTCTTTCAACAGGCTGGATGAAAGTGGAAGGCTCAATTTATTTAAGTTGTGACAATCAAGAATTTCATCATAGAGTTGGTGAGAAATAGTGATCGCGTTGCCATTTCGGCTAAGCACGAACGGGGCGATAACATGGTGACGAGGCCCTCTTACACCCAAGGTACTGGCAAAAGGCATGGGAGCCAGCATCTGTGCTCCATCTAGTAACCCTGCGTGTAACTTATCACGTAACGTTGCCCAGGAGTTTTGTCTGTCCAGAGTAACCTGCAGCCCGTACTTTTCAAATAGACCGAGTTCATAAGCCATGACAATTGGCGCACAATCAGTGAGCGGCATAAAGCCTATATTTAATTCTGTCGTTTCGGGTGATATTTGCTTCATAAACCTTTTTCCAACATCGCGGCGACGGATAGTATGTTTTTCGCCACATCTTCTATTTTTTGTGAGTTATCCATCGCCATTTTCCGAATGGATTGGTAAGCCTGTTTCTCTGACAGATTTTTTGTTTCCATCAGCCAGATCTTGGCTTGCTCTACAGTTTTCTGGGAAGAAAGGCGCTGTTTGGTTTCCTGCAGCTCATCTTTTAAGTGCTGGTACTCAGTGAAACGTGCAACAGCGGTATCAAGAATGGTTTTAACCCTTTTAGGGTTAGAGTCTCCAACCACATAGGCGCTCACACCACATTTCACCATGTTGCGGATTGTGTCTGAGTCCTCCTGCTCCGAGAACATAACAACAGGTTTAGGATTAGACTGAGATATGATCTGTAAGCTATCCAGTATGTCCCTGTTCGGAAACTCTATGTTCATGATGATAAGATCTGGTTCTACCCGAACTACTTCATGTAACAATGATATCCCTGTATGTGTGACATGCTCTATTGAGTATTCAGAGCTATCCAGTGCCTGACGCAATGCCTGCACTTTTTCCTCATCATTCTCAATGAGCATTACTTTAATCCTGGTGCTCATACTACCCATCACCTATCCATGGTGGTTTAACAAATATCACTATGGATTATAGCTAGAGGTTATCCAAACAACCAGTATTAATAGAGAGTTCAATGTGTTAACTAGGCTCACTGATACTCGTTATCAGCCTGCTCTTTACTAGCTGGCCTATCTCAGAGCGACATGAACCACACCTGGTACCACATTTTAATTGCTCCCCTACTGCCTCTACAGAGCTTGCTCCATTCTCTACTGCCTCATTAATTTGCTTCTCCCCAACGTTAAAGCAGTTACATACAATTTTTCCCTTCTTAAACTCTTCTCCCGGCTCGGCATTAAGAAGTGACTGAATCTGACCATAATCCAGTTGCTCTTTACGAAACATCTCATCGATCCAGTTACTGTCTATTTCCATGGGTTTCGAACCCGCAAATGCGGTAACCACGACTCGACCTTCGACCAGGCACTGAATATTCGTTACTCGGCTCTGCTTATCATGGAAGCATATCCATTCGCCTTCTATTCCTGATACTTTTTGACACCAGGTCAGTAGATCCTCGCGAGACTCACTCAAAGCAATTTGCCAGCTAACACAGTACTGCATTGGATTTTTCAGCCAGAAAGGTACCTGGCTTTTAAGATCTGTATTAACACTGGAATAAAAGCGAACATGTTGACCAAACATAGCGGGAGCAAGTTGTACTGCTGCCTGTTTACTTTCAGGCTGTGCTGAAACCGGGTCAACGACTGGCTGATAAATCGCGCTAACGTTTGCTGCCGATGCAAACTGCTTGTTCCAGTGAATGGGAGCAAAGGTCTCCCCACGACGAACATCATTACTTATCTTTACAGGGAAGATAGCTTCACCACCGATAGAGCTGACCTTCATAAGATCATCACTTTCAACACCAAGTTTTCTGGCATCCTGAGGGTTCACCATAATAAATGGATGCTGGGTGTGATTACATAAACGAGCAGATTTCCCCGTGCGTGTCATCGTATGCCAATGGTCACGGGTTCTTCCGCTATTCATAATGAAAGGGAATTCTTCCGATGTCACCTGCAATGGTAATTTTGGCTGAATGGCAATAAAGTTAGCCCGACCGCTCGCGGTACTAAAGCGATTATTATTAAACACGACTTTTGTACCATATGGATTCTGCTTATTAACAGGCCATTGAACTGGCTTTAGTAGGTCGTATTCTCTTCTTGTCATACCTGCCAGACCAGATATATCAAGTTGCCGTTCACCGTCGTTTTCAAAACCGGTTAACTCGGCCCATTCAGAAAATATTTCTGAAGGGTGTTCAAATGCAAAACCTTCGTAACCCATTGCATGTGCGACTTCACAGATGATTTGCCAGTCGTGTTTCGCTTCCCCTTGGGGAGGAACAATACCGCGCTGACGTGAAATGCGTCTTTCTGCATTGGTGACTGTACCGTTCTTTTCGAACCAACCGGTTGCCGGTAGCTTAATATCGGCAAATTGAAGTGTATCCGTTTCAGCAACACAATCAGAAACCACAACCAGTTCACACCCTTCTAACGCCTGCTGAATGCTTTTGCGGTTTGGCAAACTCACCATAGGGTTGGTTGCCATAATCCATACCGCTTTGATCTTGCCCGATTGGATATCATCAAACATTTCCACCGCAGCTTTACCTGCGCCGGTAACCATTGTAGGGGACTGCCAGAAGCGCTGAAGTTTGTCTTGATGTTCTGGGTTGTCGACCTCCATATGCGCAGCTAGCTGGTTTGCCAGACCTCCTACTTCCCTACCACCCATGGCATTGGGTTGTCCGGTCATAGAAAAAGGTCCCGCCCCGGGTTTAAGCAGTTTTCCCGTCGCTAAATGGCAGTTGATGATGGCATTACACTTATCGGTACCTGAGCTCGACTGGTTTATACCCATCGAATAGAAGCTGATTGCCTTTTTGGTGTTGCAGAACCACTGATAAAGGCGGAGAACATCTTCAGCAGGAAGGTCGCAAAATTCAGCAACTCGCTCGACAGGCCACTCACTCGCTTCTTGTAAAGCGCGCTCAAAGCCGGAAGTATGTAGCTCAATAAAATCTTTATCGCAATATCCCTGCTCGGCAATGTAATTGAGTAGACCGTTATACAATCCTGCATCACTGCCAGGACGGAGATTAAGAACCAGGTCACCAAGTTCTGTGGTCGCTGTTTTTCGCGGATCAACCACCACTACTTTTAACGACGGATTGATCTGTTTTGCACGTTCAATACGTTGGTAAAGAATCGGGTGCGTCCAGGCCGAGTTAGTACCAACAATGATAATCAGCTCACTCTGTTCCAAATCATCGTAGCTACAAGGCACAACATCTTCACCAAATGCCCGCTTGTAACCCGCTACTGCTGAAGACATACAAAGCCGAGAGTTAGTATCTATGTTCGCTGTACCTACGTAGCCCTTGAGTAGCTTATTCGCTACATAGTAATCTTCCGTCAGTAATTGCCCTGACAGATAGAAAGCAACGGAATCAGGCCCATGCTCTTCTATTATCGCTTTAAAACGCTGAGCAACGGTATTCGTCGCCTCTCCCCATGATACTTGCTGACCATCAATAAACGGATGCAGCAGTCGCCCTTCCAGGCCTGTGGTATCAAGCAAGTTGCTGCCTTTGACACATAACTTGCCAAAGTTCGCCGGGTGGTCCGCTGTTCCGCTAACGGACTCGGGCTCACCCGCTTTAAACTTAACGTCAACGCCACACCCGACACCACAGTAGGCGCAGGTGGTCTGCTTTAATTTGCTCAAAGAGAGAATGTTTTCCGAGTTTTTGGTGCGTGCAGTTGTCATGGGGGACTCTCTTCTTTATGCGGTTAACTGAAGTTGAACCTGACGTCCCTCGATTCGCGCGGGATATACCGTCAGTGCAGCAGCCTCTTCAAAACAGCGGCCATCAATCAATGAGAAGTGCTGCTTGTACAAAGGTGACGCTACAATAGGTTCATCATCTATCGAACCCACAATCCCCCGAGAAATGACATTCGCCTTACCAACCGGATCATAGTTACTTACGGCATAAAGTTGTTCCGGCTCTGAACTAAGATGAAAAATGGCGATCTGTTTACCTTCAACCAGCGCGCAGACGCCCGAGTTCTCCACAAGATCATCAATATCACATACGTTGTGCCACATATCGCTACTGTTTCCCATAAATAAGCCCTCCTACTTCACTTCAACGGCCAATGATTCGATACGCTCTTCCTCACGAATAGGACGTATCTGATCACGTTCTCGCACAAACTCGATATTTGTATCTACTTCATCGGTATTGATGAAAGAACGGAAGCGCTTGATAACTTGTGGTTCGCTAAGCGTTGTTTTCCACTCACACTGGAAGGTTTCAACAATATGTTCCATCTGCTTGTCCAGCTCCGCACAAATCCCTAGATGATCATCAATGACCACTTTTTTCAGGTAATCTAGACCACCTTCAAGGTTGTCCATCCATACGGAAGTACGCTCAAGTTTGTCTGCTGTTTTGATGTAGAACATCAGTACTCGGTCGACATACTTAATCAATGTTTCATCATCAAGGTCGGTCGCAAATAGGTCAGCATGACGCGGTTTCATACCACCGTTACCACAAACGTAAAGGTTCCAGCCTTTATCCGTCGCAATAACACCAATATCTTTGCCTTGAGCTTCAGCACATTCGCGAGTACAACCAGAGACACCCAATTTAAATTTATGAGGTGCACGAAGCCCTTTGTAACGATTCTCCATCGTAATCGCCATCGTTACGGAGTCTTGAACACCGTATCGACACCACATGCTACCGACACAAGATTTAGCCGTTCGCAGTGACTTACCGTAAGCCTGACCCGTTTCAAATCCGACCTGAATTAGCTCGTCCCAAATGGCAGGTAACTGTTCTTTTCGTGCACCGAACAGTGCGATACGCTGACCACCGGTCAACTTGGTATACAAGTCATATTTCTTAGCAACCTGTGCTAGCACCAGCAACTTGTCAGGTGTTATTTCACCACCCTGTATACGTGGAATTACAGAGTAACTGCCATCCTTCTGCATATTGGCAAGATAAGTATCATTGGTATCCTGAAGCGGAAGATTTTTCTTGTTAAGAACATAATCATTCCAAACAGACGCCAGTATTGAACCTGCCGCAGGTTTACAGATATCACAGCCAAGCCCTTTACCATGTTTCTTGAGAAGCTCATCAAAAGTTCGGATGCCTTCTACCTGAACAATGTTGTATAGCTCTGCGCGGCTATAGGCAAAGTGCTCGCATATGTCCTTTTTTACTTCTATCCCCCGGCTTTCCAGCTCTTTATCAAACACGTTTTTCAACAAAGAAGCACAGCCGCCACAACCTGTTGTGGCTTTGGTAATAGATTTAATATCTGCCAGTGTTTCAGCACCGGAATCGATCGCCTGGATAATGTTCCCTTTGGTCACATTCAGACATGAACAGATAGTCGCGCTATCAGGAAGTGCGTCTGCACCCAATGTCGGTTTCTCGCCAGCGGAAGGAAGAATAAGTGCGTCTGGTGATTCAGGAAGTTCAATGCCGTTTAGCATATATTGCAGCAGGCTGTCGTATTCACTGGTATCTCCAACCAGAACCGCACCTAATAACTTGCTCTTATCGGCACTAACAACGATCTTCTTGTAGATATTCTCAGGCTGATTGTCGTAGGTGTAAGTCAATGCATCCGGTGTACGACATAGTGCATCACCAATAGAGCCAACATCGATTCCCATAAGCTTAAGCTTGGTACTCATATCAGCACCCTGGAAAGATTTCTCTTCTCCCATCAGGTGCGCAGCGGCCACTTTCGCCATACTGTAACCTGGAGCCACCAGGCCATAAATAAAGTTATTCCACAGTGCACACTCACCAATCGCATAGATATCCGGATCTGAAGTCTGGCACTGATCATTAACTACTATTCCACCACGTTCGCCAACTTCGAGGTCAAACTCTCTTGCCAGGTTGTCATAAGGGCGGATACCTGCGGAGAATAGAACCATATCGGTTTCCAGTACTTCCCCATCGGTAAACTTGAGTCGATAACGACTAGTTTCACCTGCTTCAATAACTTCAGTGGCTTTTGAACAATGAACATGTACTCCGATTCCTTCTATTTTGGATTTAAGTACACGACCGCCGCCATCATCCAGTTGCACGCCCATTAGACGAGGGGCAAACTCAACAACGTGGGTTTCAAGGCCTAACTGCTTAAGCGCATTCGCCGCTTCTAAGCCCAGAAGTCCACCACCAATAACCACACCGACCTTGCTTACCTCAGCAGTGGCTTTGATATCGTGAAGGTCTTCAATCGTACGATAAACCAGACAGTGTTCCTGATCTTTTCCAGGTATAGGTGGAACGAAAGCATAAGAGCCTGTTGCTAAGACCAGTTTGTCGTAGGAGTAGACCTCTCCCGACTCTGTAGTTACTGCCTTATTCTCTCTATCGATGTGGGTAACTTTAGCGCCCGTTTTATAATTCACCTGCCAGGCGTCATAAGTTTCTTCATCTGTCATAGCCAGATCGTCTGCAGTTTTACCAGCAAAGAACTCTGATAAATGCACCCGGTCATAAGCGAGACGCGGTTCACCTGAAAGAACGGTGATCTCAATCGCTTCTGGTGATTCACGTAGCGTCGAAAGTTGCTCGACAAAGTGATGGCCTACCATGCCATTACCTACTATCACTACCTGGATTTTTGTATCCATGTCTATCTCCTATACCCTGCCATTGCTCACTGGCTGGAAAACTCTACAGCTCTAATTTCGGCGGGCGTTCTAAATTCCGTTTTTCTCTACCTTGCGGTGAGGTTTTAAAGTGCTCTGTTTAAAAGTGCCATATTTAAAGTGATGTGCTTTTATGCACGTTTGCGTTGAGTTTCACTCTTCTTCTTTCGATCTGTTGGCAGAGTTTCTACCTTACGTTGCTTCTCATATAGGAAGGTGAGGACTTCTGAACGCAGATGGTTGTACGCTGGCTCTTCAGCCAGAGTAATGCGGTTCCTTGGACGCTCCAGGTCAACTTTCAGTATTTCACCGACAGTTGCAGATGGGCCATTCGTCATCATGACAATTCGGTCTGAAAGCAGCACAGCTTCATCCACATCGTGGGTAATCATGATGACCGTATTGTTCAGTTCTTCCTGAATTTCCATCAGTGAGTCCTGCATGTGAGCCCTTGTTAACGCATCCAGGGCACCGAATGGTTCATCCATCAGCAAAACCTCGGGCTGCATAGCCAGAGCACGTGCAATACCTACACGCTGCTTCATACCGCCTGATATCTCATCAGGGCGTTTATGCATTGCGTGATCCATGTGCACAAGGTGAAGGTTGTATTCAATCCACTCCTTCATCTCCTGTGGGTTCATTTTGTTCTTAAATACTTGCTTAACGGCTAGCTCAACGTTCTGGTACGCCGTAAGCCACGGCAGCAACGAGTGGTTCTGGAACACGACCGCACGCTCTGGTCCTGGTGCGGACACCTCTTTGCCGTTAAGAATAACGCCACCCGTTGTTGCCTGATAAAGGCCGGCTACGACGTTAAGTACTGTTGACTTACCACAACCAGAGTGACCAATCAGCGAGATAAACTCACCTTTGTTGATTTTCAAGTCGACATCTTTCAGAGCAGTAAATGGCCCTTTGGGAGTCGGAAATACCATATCGATATGGCTAATATCTAAAAACGGATTCATCTTTTTTATCTCCCTCTTAACGCACTTCTGCCGCTTTATCCCAACTCAGCAAACGCTGTAGTTGCATCATGCTACGGTCCAGTAAGAAACCAATCAGACCAATCACCAGTACTGCTGTCATAATTCGGCTTAGTGATTGTGAGCTACCATTCTGGAACTCATCCCAGACAAACTTTCCAAGTCCAGGGTTCTGAGCCAGCATTTCTGCCGCGATTAATACCATCCAGGCAATACCAAGAGATAAACGCATACCTGTGAAAATGGCTGGCACTGAAGCAGGAAGTACAATCTTACGAACGTGAGTTAAAGAGTTCAGGCGAAGAACCCGACTAACGTTAACCCAGTCTTTTTCGATAGAAGTTACGCCAACCGCTGTATTGATGACCATTGGCCACAAGCAGCAAAGGGTTACAGTAATGACTGAGTTTACAAATGACTTAGCCACAATCGGGTCCGGCGATACGTATAATGCACTCACTACCATAGTTACCAGTGGTAACCAGGCAAGTGGAGAAACTGGTTTAAATATCTGAATAATAGGGTTAACCGCTGTATTCAGTGCTTTACTCAAGCCCACTGCAATGCCTAGCGGGATTGCAATAACAGCAGCCAGTAAAAAGCCTGTCATCACTGTAATTAAGCTGGTAACAATCTGATCCAGGAAGGTTTCTTTACCAGTATAAGCTCGAATTTTAGGTTGATAAGTTGGATCCGCTGCAACTCGCTTCGCGTTGCGCGCTTCCTGTCTTTCGTAAAAAGCAGCCTCTTTGGTACGCTCAGCAGTATGCTCCTGATACAAACTAACTACCTGTTCGCTCACTTCTTGAGGTCCAGGAAACTTACCAAGCGATGTATTTATACTATTTGCTGTCACGGCCCAGATAACTAGAAAACAGCAGATTCCAGCGACAGGTAGTGCAAGACTTTTCAGTGAACTCACCAAAACCTCCATCGCCTTTACTCCAACACTGGCCTGATCTTGTGGGTTAAGTATTTCGTTTTTTGTCGACATAGCCTTCTCCAGTCGCCGGCTCTACAGCCGGCTTCAGGTTATCTATTAGGGTTAAAGAGTCTGACCAGATTTCAGGCCAATGCTAAACTTGTTGATATATTCATTTGGCTTAGTGCCGTCGTACACAATGCCATCGATGAAGTGAGTCTGTGGGTCGCGGAATCCATCTTCACTAGAAAAGTTCGGGAACTCAGAAGCACTAATGATGTTTTCATCGATAAGAGACTGCGCTGCTTTTGCATAGATGTCAGGACGGTATACTTTAGCGGCTGTTTCTTTGTACCATTCGTCAGACTTGTCTTCGCTGATCTGTCCCCAACGACGCATCTGAGTCAAGTACCAGATAGCATCTGAGTAGTAGGGGTAAGTTGCGTTGTAGCGGAAGAATACGTTGAAATCTGGCACTTCACGCTTATCACCTTTCTCATACTCGAACGTACCTGTCATACTGTTTGCAATAACGTCGTAGTCCGCACCAACATAGTTAGACTGGGATAAGATCTTCACTGCTTCAGGACGGTTAGCGTTGTTGTTCTCATCAAGCCACTTTGCTGCTCGAATAAGTGCGCGGGTTAAACGAATTGTGGTGTTTGGATATTTTTCCGCAAACTCAGCTGTAATACCGAAAACCTTCTCCGGGTTGTCTTTCCAAATTTCGTAATCGGTTACGACAGGAACACCGATACCTTTAAATACAGCCTGCTGGTTCCAAGGTTCGCCTACACAGTAACCGTAGATAGTACCTGCTTCCAGAGTTGCCGGCATTTGTGGCGGAGGAGTAACTGAAAGTAGTGCATCAGCGTCAATCTGACCTGATGTATCGCCTTTATGCGGTGCGTAGTAACCTGGGTTTATACCACCAGCAGCAAGCCAGTAACGTAGTTCATAGTTGTGAGTAGATACAGGGAATACCATACCCATGTTGAATGGTTTACCTTCTGAATTGTACTTATCAACAACTGGCTTAAGTGCATCTGCCTTGATTGGGTGAACAGGGCGGCCATCATCCATCTTAGGGATATTAGGCTTCATCTGTTCCCAGATTTCATTTGATACAGTGATACCATTACCGTTAAGGTCCATTGAGAACGGCGTGATGATGTCTGCTTTCGTGCCGTATCCAATAGTTGCAGCGATAGGCTGACCGGCTAGCATATGTGCACCGTCTAATCGCCCGTCAATCACACCATCAAGAAGTACTTTCCAGTTAGCCTGTGCTTCGATAGTTACGTACAGCCCTTCCTCTTCGAAGTAACCTTTCTCATATGCGATGGCAATCGGAGCCATATCGGTGAGTTTAATAAAACCGAATTTAAGTTCTTCTTTTTCAGGCCAACCCAGCTCTTCTGCCATCGTACTGGCAGAAGAGAACAGACAGAGCCCTGCAACGGCTGTCTTTACAATCCTTTTTACATGAGCATTTAACATATTCCATTTCTCCAAATAAAAAACCCACATGCATGAGTGGCAAAAAATGCCAAATGCATGTGGGCTACGGTGCCTTAATCAACTCAAATACTACGTCGGTGCAGTGACTGTTGATGTATATGTATTTTTATCCCTACTCCGCCATTAGAGCCGGGGGTAATTCGCTAATGCGATAAAACGCTACGAATAAATAGCAACCTCTGTGCCAATTCTTCAAATTCATTTAAAACAAAGAGTTATCAATTTCTTCTAAATTTAACGAATCACTACTTCACCAAAAAAGTGCAACTCTTCACTAAAATGAACACAAAATCTCTTCTATCCTTATTAAAAAATAATAAAAGCAGCTTACTGCCATCGTCAGACATACCACTTTCACACTAGGTAATTTCAGACAAACATGGATCCGCAGCTACTTTCAATTCACTACAGCGACCCTATCTGGATCACAATCGCCCTTATTTGTGGTCTCGTTGTAAAAAACCTGGGTTTGCCTCCATTAGTGGGTTTCCTGATCGCGGGGTTTATCCTGAATGCGCTCGGAGCCCAGGGAGGTGGATTTCTTGGTGTTTTAGCCGATCTTGGTATTACCCTTCTACTGTTTTCCATCGGACTAAAACTTAAGCTGAAATCTTTGATTAAACCAGAGGTGTGGGCTGTTGCTACGTTACATATGGCCGTTGTTACCGCACTTCTAGCCTGGTTAGTTTTGCTCCTTTCATATACAGCACTCCCTCTCATCACAGATCTAAACATAGAAACCGCACTGATGATCGGGTTTGCAATGTCTTTTTCTAGTACCGTTTTCGCGGTGAAAGTGCTTGATGAAAGAGGAATGGGCAGCGCTCTGCATGGGCGGGTATCCATTGGAGTACTGGTAGTGCAGGATATTGCTGCGGTTATATTTATCGCAGTATCTATGGGAAAAATGCCCTCTTTATGGACATTGGCGCTTGTAACCCTGATTCCTTTGAGATTTGTATTTTTTAAGATACTCGACAAGGTTGGTCATGGTGAGCTTTTGGTACTTTTTGGCATCACTATGGCGCTTGTTGGCGCCGACGTGTTTGAACTTGTGGGAATCAAAGAAGATGTTGGAGCACTGGTGTTCGGAATGATGCTTGCCAGGCACCCTAAATCCAACGAGCTAGCAAAAGAGTTACTGAGGTTTAAGGACCTATTTCTGGTCGGTTTTTTCCTTAGCGTTGGTATGACCGCTATGCCCGGGTTGGCTGAAATTCTGATAGCACTGCTATTTATACTCTTTCTTCCTGTTAAAGTAGCCATCTATTTTGGCCTGTTCAGTTTATTCTGCCTACGAAGCAGCTCCGCCTGGCGTTCATCCTTAACGCTTGCGAATTACAGTGAGTTTGGATTAATCGTTGGAGCAATTGCCGTATCATCCGGGTGGCTACCAAACGAGTGGCTAGGCGTTTTGGCGGTAGCTTTGTCTTTCTCTTTTTTGATTTCATCACCAGTGATCAGTGTTCGGGACCGATTATATGCACGGTGGAGGCCGAAACTACGCAGGTTAGAACGAAAGAGCCGTGTTGAAGGTGAAGAAAACCTGGATCTCAAACATATCAAGGCCATTGTATTTGGCATGGGTAGAATGGGGGTTGCAGCCTATGATGCCCTTGAGAGGAACTACTCCGGAACTATTGTTGGTGTGGATCTCGATCAGGAAAAGGCAACCAGATTAACTCGCATGGGACGAGATGTGCTTCCTGGTGACGTAACAAATCCGGATTTTTGGATCAGAGCACCAGAATTGCATCACGGCCTTGAGTGGGTATTACTAACCTTGCCAGTTCATGAAGCAAACGTAAACTCGGTACTACGCCTGAAAGAGATGGGTTATTCAGGGCGCATCGCTGTCACAGCCAAGTACCAGGATGAAGAGGAAGAGCTAAAGGCTCTGGGTGTAGACCATACCTTTAATATCTACACAGTAGCTGGCCTTGGATTTGCCAGTGAGTTGAAAAATTTTGTTGAGAAATGATAGTTGTGTTGGGAATTAACCGATGCCTTCAGCCGAGGTATGCGTTACCACGCTGAGCGTGGTAACGAGGTGAAACAAGGTGAAAATAGCCTGGTTGGGTGAGTTACATCAAAGCATCCAGCTTTTCGCAAAGCAGCTCTTTTCGCCAGCCTGTCGCTACGTCTGGTAATTTAGCAGGGTTACGCTCATGTCGCCAAACCCAGCTGATATATTGATTCAGTTGCTTTTTCGACGCTAAGAACTCAGTCGCCAGGCCAGAAGTGTGGGATACCTTCTTCACTTCATCTTTCAGGTCTTTAAACTTCTGCTTATAGCCTGGCTTGTCCATCAAGCGCTCAATTCTTTCTGGCCACTCTTCTGACGGTGTGTGTTCCGCCAGCTTAACCATAGAAACAATCTTCTCACCGTGACGTCTTATGGCGCGAGGATCCATACCCTCTTCTTCCATCTTTCTTCGGCTCTTAATCGCAAACCGGGCGATAGTCCAAAGATCCTGTTCTTTAAGAACAAAGTTTAATGCTAGGTCTCTTTTCAGAGCTTCTTTAATACGCCAGGCTGCCAAAGGTTTTAGAATCGCAAGTTGCTCTGGCTTAAGCTGCCAGGCACCTTTAATATCCAGGTAAGCTTTTTCCGGTTCCAGAACAGCTTCACGCTTTTCTATCAACAGTTCGGATTCTTGTAACGCCGCTCCCCACCAGCCAGACTCTGACACTTTTTCTTCCAGTTGCTCAAATAGCGGCTTCAGGTAGAAAACATCGGCAGCAGCATAGTCCAATTGCTTTTCAGTAAGTGGTCTTGCTAACCAGTCTGTACGTGACTCGCTCTTGTCCAGTTCCACATCGAGATACTCGCTGACCATTGCAGCAAAACCTGTAGAAAGGCCATGACCAAGAAAGGCCGCCATGATTTGGGTATCGATCATAGGGAAAGGCATACAGCCAAAACTGTTTTTAAACACCTCTAAATCTTCACCACAAGCGTGCAGTACTTTAAGTACCGAACTGTCAGTCAACAAAGATTTCAGTGAAGAGAGATCGTCAATACAAAGAGGGTCAATAAGAGAGAGTCTCTCTCCGTCAAAAAGCTGGATAAGACCAAGTTGTGGGTAATATGTTCTGGTGCGGACAAACTCCGTATCCAACATGACCTGATCGCACTGACGTGCCAATTCACATGCTTCTTCCAGTGCGGAAGTGTTATCAATAATTGTAAAATTCATGTGGTTCCATTAGAAATAAAAAAGCCGGCACCCTTAGTACCGAGTGCCGGCTAGTATATCAATTAACAGGATATTTTGTGCGTATATTTGCTTAATTAGCTGGCAACAGACGCTTCCTGTTCTTCGCGCTTAGCTTGCGCCTCTTCTCGAAGTGCTCGTCGAAGGATCTTACCCACATTAGTTTTAGGCAACTCATCGCGGAACTCAACCAGTTTAGGGACTTTGTAACCAGTCAGGTACTTACGGCAATGATCTATCAACTCATGTGCTTCAAGGCTAGGGTCGCGTTTCACTACACAAATCTTCACCACTTCACCCGACACTTCATGAGGTTCGCCGATAGCAGCCACTTCCAGAACTTTTCCGTGTAGTGCTACCACATCTTCGATCTCGTTTGGATATACATTGAACCCAGATACCAGAATCATATCTTTCTTACGATCGACGATGTGAATAAAGCCATCTTCGTCGAATTTAACGATATCACCGGTAGAAACCCAGCCATCTTCGTCGATAACGCTACGAGTTGCTTCTGCTCGTTGCCAGTAACCCTGCATTACCTGAGGGCCGCGAACCTGCAGCTCACCAGTTTGATCGTTAGCAATAGGATTCCCTTCATCATCGACCATTCTCACTTCGGTTGATGATACTGGCAGGCCAATAGAGCCGTTGTACTCTTCCAGGTTGTACGGGTTAACAGAAACCAGAGGTGAACACTCCGTAAGCCCATAACCTTCCAGCAATGGCACACCCGTAATCTTCTTCCAGCTCTCTGCTACACCGCGCTGAACAGCCATACCGCCGCCGATCGTCAGCTTAAGGTTACTAAAGTTCAGCTCGTGAAAATCTTCGTTGTTAGCCAAAGCATTAAATAATGTATTTACACCAGTAATCGCAGTGAATGGGTACTTCTGCAGTTCTTTGATGAAACCAGGAATATCCCTTGGGTTGGTAATAAGAAGGTTTCGGCCACCAACTTCGATAAACAGTAAGCAGTTAACCGTTAGTGCAAATACATGGTAAAGAGGCAGCGCAGTAACCACCAGCTCTCGCCCTTCTTTTAACACCGGCCCATATGCAGCCTTAGCTTGCAGTACGTTGGCAACCATATTGCGGTGCGTAAGGATTGCGCCTTTTGCAACGCCTGTTGTACCACCAGTATATTGAAGAAACGCGATATCTTCGCCAGATAAAAATGGCTTGATATATTGCAGGCGTCGGCCTTTTCTCAATGCCTGACGGAATGAGATTGCGCCCGGAAGGTTATACTTCGGAATCATCCCTTTCACGTACTTCACCACAAAGTCCACAACCGTGCCTTTGGCTCTAGGTAGCATCTGACCCAGACTGGTAAGTACTACGTGTTTGATTGGCGTATTGTCGACAATCTGCTCAAGCGTGTTTGCGAAGTTAGACACGATGACAATGGCTTTGGCATCAGCATCAATCAGCTGATGCTCAAGCTCTCGTGGTGTATAGAGTGGGTTTACATTGACCGCAATAAGCCCGGCACGAAGAATACCAAACAGTGCAACCGGATACTGAAGCAGGTTCGGCATCATAATCGCAACACGATCGCCTTTTTTAAGCTTCAGCTCATTTTGCAAGTAAGCGGCAAAGGCTCGACTACGTTCCTCTAGCTTACGGAACGTCATGGTTGCACCCATGTTCATAAACGCTGGCTGATCGGCATAGTTGTGTACAGCGTTTTCAAACATCTCAATAAGAGATGGATACATATCAGGGTTGATTGTTTCAGGCACGTCACTTGGGTAACGGGAAAGCCAGGGTTTATCCACGCAAAACTCCTCTCGTTGGCTATTTATTCTAATTTGCGCTTATTACAGCATAGCCAGACCGCTTGAGCACGAAAGTATCAAACAGTTGTTTAAATTTTGTTAACTAAATCCACAATCAGCTCAGATGTTAACTCAGGCTGTTGAAGATGGCAGTGATGGGTTCCTGTAATAGTATGGATAGAGACATTTTGTCCCATGTTAGATTCTGCAAACTGAGCAAGTCTTTCAAAGCCGGAACTTCCAAGAATGACACTATGAGGGCATTCAATGGCAGACAATACTGCCTGAGCATGTTCTGGTGACATTCGATACAAAGAGTCACACTTCAGCTTTGGATCGTGCTTCCAGTACCAACGTCCTTCTCGCTGCTCTGACCCACGCTCTATAATGGGTCTGATTTCAGAGTCAGTTAGTCGATTCAGATCGGCGCGCAACGCCACAATATCTTCGATGCAAGAGAAACCTCGGTCTGGCTTCAACTTAACACGATCACGGCTAATGACCCCTTTTCTGATTCGTTTTACCGCGTTTTGCGGATCTTCGCTCAATGGGCCATAACCTTCTATCTGAACAAGTCCATCCACTTTTTCAGGAAAGGCTGCACTATAGCAACTCGCAATCAATGCACCAAGCGAATGACCAACAATCACTAACCTGTTCGGTGATAAATTAGTCACTAACTGATTTAAATCATCAATATAGTCATGAAAGGGATAAAAATTGTCGGCTCTTCGATGAGATGACTGGCCATGACCTGGTAAATCAACCGAAACAAGATGAGCTGATGGTAGTTTTTCTCTGAGGTTTTCCATGACTGAAATAAAGCTAGCACTGTTATCCAGCCAGCCGTGAAGAAAAACGACCGTTAAATCGGCCGTTTCTTTTACTCCTGACTCTAAAGCAGCGAGTCGTATAAATTCGAGTTGGTATCTATTTTCCTTAAACACCGGCTTTTCCTTAAACACAGTTTCTTCCATAAATACTATTTAACTTCCTGTACAATCCTTCCCTTTGAGACACTCATTCTCATCGACCGACAGTGGAGTTGATCAATACACGGCGATAAGTAACTCCCATGATCCTGAACGATAACGCTCTCTTCTATTCTCCATAGATGAGACCCTGATGCGTTAAGAACACGAAACTTATAGTCGTACTCACCTACTTGACCCTGTTCCTCACCAGCACTGTTACCCAATACGGTGATTAAACGCCCCTCGGAATAAGTCATTGGTTCGAGATAGCCATCAAAATAGGCAACAAAACGCCCTTCCGGATTCGCCTTCAGGTTCGGCTTACCCGCACTGCTGATTGGCATATTAGCGATTTCGATCCGCGTTTTATCTTTCAGATTTGTTACGTTGGCTATCATGCCGCCAAGCCTGATTTCCGACTCCATATCCGCATCTTGTGCCAACCATTGACCATAGTCAGTAATCAGGTTTTCGTTGGTAGAAGCAAGTTGGTCGGGCAGTGATGAACAGGCAGATAACAGAGTGGCAAGAAAGAGTGCAGTGATGATACGTAAACTGGCCATAATGAAAAAACCTTAAATTCAGATGTATATATCGACCCCGACAAGTTGAGCAAGTTCCTCTCTCTTTGCACGATTCAGAACTTGCATATACTCTTCCAGAGCTTTACGTGAGCCACCTTCAGGCAGATCATACTGAATCCGTGCTTTCTCGATATCTGACTCGTGCATGGTACGGATTGACTGGGATACGGCGTTAGCAACTTTGCTAGTCTGAACAACGCCATCCTGAGTACTCTCTTTTTTAACCTCATTACGCTTTTTCGACTTCTGAGGCTTATTGATTGCCGTTGCCGGCAATCCCTGAATAGTAACCATTTAGTACCTATCTGTTTACTCCAGTTGAGTAAGCTCTACTCCCTTCCCGGAAGTTTTTTCCAGGCTACTTTATCACGCAGATAAACCGGACTGGACTCTTCTACCGGGTGGTTTCCCCTTTTTCCAGCTTAAACTTTGCCAGAACCACCATGTCTTGTGCATCTGGGTAAAGTACTTCTGAAGATTCCGTGTTTAGCTTAAGAGCAGACAAGGCTTCAGCATAAGCATCCCAGCCTGTACCCGCTGATGCCCATGTATAATCATCGGCTTCAACCCGCTCTGCTAACACTTCCGGTGGAATAACCTTCTCAGCTTCGACATTCGCCCATTCGCCATTTTCCTGACGCTTATAACGGCCCCAGTATACTTCGCTCATTCGGGCATCAATGGCGCATACAGCCCTTTCTGCACCTTGCTTACGGTACGCTGCCTGAGCCATTGCTTCTAGTGTCGATATACCAATCATCGGAAGTTCTGCACCGAATGCTAAACCTTGTGCAATACCAATGCCAATTCGAACACCAGTAAAGCTGCCCGGTCCCTGACCAAATGCCAGTGCATCCAGATCGGTTAACTTAAGACCTGCTTCTTTAAGCAACTCATCTACCATTGGCAGAACTTTTTTAGTGTGATCTCGTGGAGCGAGTTCGCTGCGAGAGTAGATTTTGTCATTAACAAGCAGTGCAACAGAGCAGTTCTCTGTTGAGGTATCAAGTGCAAGAATTTTTGCGCTCATTTACGCCTCGGTTTATCTATCTAATCTATGTTAATACGAATCGTGAGTACGAATCGCCTTACAATCTGTTGTTAGAACAGTTGTTATTCGGACAACTGCTCCAGAAACTCAGAAACCTGCGTTAAATCGCGGGTTCTTGGAATAGGTGGAAGGCTCTGTAAAAAAATGCCTCCATAGTCACGCGTGACCAGTCGGTTATCGCAGATGATCAACGCGCCTTTATCTTTTTTGTCTCGAATCAACCTGCCTACCCCCTGTTTAAGGGTAATTACCGCATCCGGAAGCTGTACCTGTGCAAATGGCTCTCCGCCACCTAACCTGCAATCTTCGATGCGCGCTTTAAGCAATGGGTCATCGGGAGCCGTAAAAGGCAATTTGTCGATAATAACACAGCTCAACGCGTCGCCCCTAACATCGATTCCTTCCCAGAAAGCACCTGTTGCGACAAGCAACGCATTCCCTAGCTCCATAAACTCAGCTAGCAATTTCTGCTTACTGGTTTCTCCCTGCATCAAAACCGGTATCTCCAGGCTTTCTCTGAACCCATCCGCCAGATCTCGCATCATGGCGTGAGAGGTACAAAGAAAAAAGCAGCGACCACGGTTTTTCTCAATAACAGGCCCTAACATCCTAACCAGTTTGTCAGCTAAACCCGGGCTATTGGGTTCCGGCAAATAACGTGGAACACAAAGCTTTGCCTGAGACTGATAATCAAAAGGACTTGGCAATGAAAATTGCTGAGCTGGTTCTAAACCCAACCGCTGAGTAAAGTGGCTGAAATCATCCGATACCGCCAGTGTTGCCGAGGTAAATATCCAGCTGCCCTGCTTTATCTCCAGCTGTTCCTTAAACTTATCGGCTACCGAAAGTGGTGTGATATGCAGGCTAAAGTGGCGCGGTGAAATATCGTACCAATAAGAGTATCCGGTAATGGAAACATCACATACCCTTTCAATTCGGGACTTAATAGTATTCGCGCGCTCGAAAGCAGCATCAAGCAGCTGACTACGCCCTAATGCTATTTTCAGCACATCAATTGCCAAATCCAAAGCATCGGTGACTCTGGTCACTTCCCTAGCAATGGGCTCCGATTTTATCGCTTCACGCCAGTTGCCTCGAAAACCGGGTTCACCAAGAACAATCCGCATATCCATAGCCGACTGAGATAATCGATCCGCTACTTTCTGCAGTTGTTTCATGTCACGCGCTTCAGTTCGATAACCTATCTCTATGTCTTTTGCCAGTTCCTGAATCTGACGACTCGACACTGACTGACCGAAATACTGACTGGCGATATCCGGTAACTGATGGGCTTCATCAAAGATAAATACATCAGCCTCAGGGATAAGCTCACCAAAACCTGTCTCTTTTATCGCAAGATCGGCCAGAAACAGGTGGTGGTTAACGACCACAATATCGGCATCCAGAGCTTTTTTACGAGCTTTAAGAACAAAGCAATCCTGATAGCTTGGGCACTCTTTGCCTAAACAGCTATCGTTGGTAGAGGTAATTGTGGGAATAATCGGGCTATCTTCTGCGATTTCATCACATTCACCCAAATCACCAGTACTCGTTTCAGAAGACCAACCTCGTACCTTTACCAACTGAGTCAGCAAGGTGGGATCAGCTTCGTTACTGTGGCTCTCTACCATCTGTCGACTCAATCTGTCTAAACAGAGATAGTTGGAGCGCCCCTTCAGCAAGGATACTTGCCCATAATATCCGAGCGCTTGAACCATCAGTGGCAGATCCCGGTGATAAAGCTGCTCCTGAAGGTTTTTTGAACCTGTGCTGATAATCACTTTCTTTCCGCTCATCAACGCCGGAACAAGATACGCGAAGGTTTTACCTGTACCCGTTCCCGCCTCAACAACGAGTTGCCCTTGACTGGCAATCACCTTTTCTACTGCAACCGCCATATCCAGCTGCGCCTGACGAGGCTGAAAACCTGGTATCGCTTTACCAAGCGCACCATCAGCTGAGAAAGTCTTATTGATCATGAGTTCACTGAAAGGAAAAAAGATTAGGGAATTATATACTCAAGTGACCTCAAGATGCATTTTCAGCGAGAATTTATTCGCTAGTAAAATAAACATCCGTTACCTGTTATAGCAGAAAGGTCACCTATCTTACTAATTTTATTGAAGATGTAGATTTATAGCTGCTTACGATGTAACCTAACTATCGAGTTACATTTTTAATGGATTAACACTAGGATTTACTTGATAAATCACACGACAGATTGGCTAAAATATAAGGTTCACAAGGATGTTTAAAAACAATAATTTAAAAAACAATAGCTTCAAAAGCCATATTTTCAAAAACAATACACTTCAGAAATCTCTTCTTGCTAGTCTGGTACTCGCTAGCCTATCGGCCACTGCCGCAACTATCCCAGACAGCGTAAAGCTTGCTGATGAACAACATATTGTTCGTGGTAATGACGCCGAAGTGGCGACCTTAGATCCGGCTAACGCAGAAGGCTTGCCAGAGATGCATGTCATTCGAGATATGTTCGAAGGCTTAGTGATTCAAGACAAAGACGGCAACGTGATCCCTGGTGTTGCGACCTCCTGGGAAACGTCAGACAACAAGACGTTCGTCTTCAAACTCAGAAAAGATGCAAAGTGGTCTAACGGAGAGCCTGTCACTGCACACGACTTTGTTTATAGCCTGAAGCGCGCGATCAACCCTAGCTTTGCATCCGCGAACGGCTGGTATCTAAAGCTAACTAAAATTAAGAACATCGATGCAATTATCGATGGAGAAAAACCTGTCGATTCTATAGGTATAAGAGCGCTCGATGATTACACTCTTGAATACAAACTAGAAAGCAAAGTCCCTTACTTTGTCGCGATGACAGGCCACACCTCTATGATGCCGTTACCACAATCGGTAGTAGAAAAATACGGCAGTAAGTGGGTATCGCCAGACAACATCGTTTCAAACGGCGCGTTCACCCTTGATGAGTGGGTAATCAACGAGCGTATTGAGCTAAAGAAAAATAGCCAATACTGGGATTCGAAGGACACCGTTCTAAACGCGGTTACTTACATCCCTTTCGAAAACCAAACAGCAGCGATGATGCGTTATACCTCGGGTGAAGTTGACATCACATCAGATGTACCAACTCAATTAGCGCCTAAGCTAAAAAAAGAACAAGCCGATGCGTATAAAGTTGTTCCGCTTTTATGTACCTACTATTACGCATTTAATACCACCAAAGCACCGTTTAATGACGAGCGCGTACGTAAAGCAGCATCGTACACTATGATGCGTGACATCATCACCGATGGTATTACTCAGGTAGGCAATATTCCCGCTTACACCTTTACTCACAAGTACATTGCGGGCTTTAAAGCTACGCAACCTAACTACGCGAGTTGGACACAAGCACAGCGTGATGAAAAAGCTCGGGAGCTATTGGCAGAAGCTGGTTATGGCCCAGAAAATCCACTGAAGATGAAACTTCTATACAACACCAGTGAAAACAACAAATCGATAGCAGTAGGTATTGCTTCAATGTTTAGCAAGAACCTGGGTGCCAAAGTGGAGCTAGAAAACCAGGAGTGGAAGTCGTATCTGGTTGCGCGCAAAGCAGGTGAGTTTGACGTAATCCGTACTTCCTGGTGTGGTGACTACAACGAAGCCTCAACATTCCTCACTTTGTTAACGTCGGACAGTGACGGCAACTATGCATTCTACAAGAGCGACAGTTACGACAAAGCGATTGAAAACGCGCTGAGTGCAACATCAGAGTCGGAAAGATATAAGTACTACGACGAATCAGAAGCTATCCTAAGTAAAGACATGCCTATCGCTCCGATTTACTACTACATGCAAGCTCGCCTGGTTCGTCCAAATGTAGGTGGTTTCCCAACCAACAACGTTGAAGGACGCATCTACTCGAAAGACTTGTACCGTATCGCAGACTAACGTCGGTTGAGAAGATAACCTAGATGGATATGAAATCATTGCGTAAGCGCTCTGAACGCGCTTCTTTCGAAATCAGTCCAGTCAAATATGGTCAATCCGCATTAGGTGCTCCACTACTCTATTTTCCCGCCCAAACGGGTGAGGAAAATAGGGGTCTTATCATCGCCGGCACACACGGCGATGAAACGGCCTCGATGGTGGCACTATCTTGTGCGATTCGCTCTATTCAAGCTGGGACGTTAAAACACGATGTTGTTATTTCAGTAAACCCTGACGGCAACCAACTTGGGACTCGAGCTAATGCTAACCGAGTCGACTTAAACCGCGCTTTTCCAACCAAGAACTGGAACGCAGCTGGTGAAGTCTACCGATGGAGTACCAATAGCGAAGTCAGAGATGTGAAAGTCAGCACAGGCAATAGTTCATCAAGAGAACCTGAAGTGGCTCACTTAATCGAACTGATAAACCAACGAGAACCTCAGTTTATAGTCAGCTTTCACGACCCGTTAGCCTGCGTTGATGATCCTGATAAAACCGAACTCGCTCGTTGGCTTTCTGATACATTCAACTTACCACTGGTAGAAGATGTGGGCTACGACACGCCCGGCTCGTTCGGCTCCTGGTGTAAAGAGCAAGTTATCCCATGTGTGACTGTCGAGTTCCCACCAATCTCCAATGATGAAGCCATCGAAGACTATCTACTACCGATGGTTGAATTGCTACAAAAGTAATAGGTAATTAGTGACCAATTTAGTTCAAAACAATACCGTATTTCCGCAAGAGAACACCGACTTTGATATTTATAAGACAGATTCCAAAGCTGGCAATATCGGGCTCTACCTGGCCAAGGCTCAATCTTCAGACCAGCCGATTGTATCTATCAATGGTAATTCCAGTTTCTATCCTGCCAGCGTCTGTAAGCTATTCTATTTAGCCTGCTTCTATGACAAGGTGCAAAAACAAGAACTGGAAGCCGATGATGAAGACTGGCGTGCTATCAATAACATGGTTACTCAGTCCTCAAATGATGCGACCGGCTATATTCTTAACCGCCTTTGTGGCACGGAAACCGGAGCAAAGTTAGACGATTCCAGACTCATGCCGTGGCTAGAGAAGCGAAAGGCCATCCAGAGATGGTTAGCAGCAAACTACCCACATATTCCTCAGGAACAATATCACCTCTATCACTCTACTTTCGATGAAAGCCCTTACGGTAGAGAGAAACAAGCAAGAGAAAGACTTGGCGGAAATCTGGTTTCACCCTTTGCGTGTGCTCAAATGATGGCGAGTATATTCGAAGAGAAAACATTTCAGCTTCAATTTCAAACACAAATGAAGCAGCTACTTTCTAAGAATAATGGAGAAAACCGATTCGCTGCTGACGGAGTAGATCAGGTTTCTAACTTTATTGGAGGTGGATTGCCTGACAATGCCAAGTACTGGAGTAAAGCCGGTTGGACATCAACAGTTAAGCATGAAACCGCTTATGTCACTCTAAACGAGCAAGCCTCGTATGTGATTTCGATATTCACACGAGGTGAAACGCTAGCACAGGACAAACAGCTGTTTTCAGATTTAGCCAGGCGCTTAATAGCGTCTATTAACAACTAAATCTCTACTACGTTCTCCCCTTGATAGTGATAGAATCCCCGCATCAGAATTACCGAGAATATCTATGTTTATCCATCATGTTAACGACATCGACTGGCTGGTGATTACCGCTTTTGAAGAACTGAAAACTCTATTTATCGAAGAAGCTGGTACGATCCCGTCTTGCTTCTCTACCACCAGCGAATTGAGCCTGATTGATCAAGCCAGGCGCGCTTATGGATATTTACCTGCATTCAACGGCGTAATCACCGATACTGGCACCTTTCAAAGCCAGGATAACGAAGAAGATTTGAATCCACAGCTCGCCTGCATAGTTGAGGGTCGTGGTCGGGTGTTTATCTATCACGGCGGCTATGTGGCTTTTGTAGATGACGAGCAAACCTTTATTACCCGAATGGACGAAAAATCATTCCGTAAATTGAAATTTGTGAAATAAGTGAAGCAAAAACGGCGTGATGCTAAACACATCACGCCGTCGAAATCATTAATTAATAATTGGGGATTAACGTTTTAGGTAACGGGACAACCACGCAGGGCCTTCAAAAGCCGTATCTTCATCCGTCATAATCGCTTTTGCCGCGTCAGCAGGGCTTGCCTTGCTTTCCCAAAGCTCATCCAGTGTTTCCTCGTCGATTTCCTGATTCCCGCTCAATCGACTTACGCGCTCACCGTATAATTTACGTGCTAAAAGATCTCTATCCATCTTACCACCTCACTAAGTACAACAAAAAAACATCAAATAAACTTCTGTTTTATCCCTTTAGTTGAAGCTTATTGTTGAAAGCATCTACATAATAGATTAATTATAGGTGATAAAATGTTGCTCAGATCACTTGCTGATTACTTTTGAGCTAAAAAATAAATTTATTAATATGCTTTAGCATACACAACAAGATTTACGGAAGTAGAAAATGGAAAAGAAAACTTTATTAACCCATTGTAGTGACGCACCTGGGTTAATTTCTAAGATTACGAACATCTGTTACAAGCACCAGCTTAATATCATCCACAATAACGAGTTCGTAGATAACACCAGTGGTCACTTTTTCATGCGCACTGAACTGGAAGGCATTTTCAATGATGAAACCTTCTTGATGGACTTAGATCAAGCACTTCCTGAAGGAGCCAAACGAAAGCTTGTGAGCTCAGAACGAAAGAAAGTTATCATTCTGGTTACTAAAGAAGCGCATTGTCTTGGTGACATCCTGATGAAAAATTTCGATGGCAGTTTAGATGTTGAGATCGCTGCCGTGGTTGGTAACTACGATACCCTTCAAGGCTTAACCGAGAAATTTGATATTCCATACCACTGCGTATCTCATGAAGGCCTGAATCGTGAAGAACACGAAGAGAAGGTACTGGAAGTTCTGGCTAAGTACGATGTTGATTATCTGGTACTGGCGAAGTACATGCGTGTACTAACACCTAACTTTGTTGAAGCGTACAATAACCGAATTATCAATATTCACCACAGCTTCCTGCCTGCATTCATTGGTGCCAAACCTTATCATCAGGCGTATGAACGCGGCGTTAAGATCATTGGTGCAACGGCTCACTTCGTAACTAATGACCTGGATGAAGGCCCAATCATCAAGCAAGACGTGATTCCTGTGGATCATAACTTCAGTGCTAAAGATATGGCACGAGCGGGTCGTGATGTAGAGAAGAACGTACTGAGTAAAGCATTGAACAAGGTCGTGAATGACCACGTATTTGTATACGGCAACCGTACCGTTATTCTTTAATATCCGGTTGTTAACCCATTGAAAAAGGCGACTTCAGTGTCGCCTTTTTGTTTGTTGCTATTCTTGATTGCGGCCTAGACTTGTGTACGACCTAAAGAGATCACTACCCTTCGGTTTTTGTCTTTCCCTATAGGGTTGCTATTGTCCGCGATTGGCCTGCGCTCACCGTAACCCTGAATTTCGATTCTGTCTTCTGGAAGACCAAGTGATTTAAAGTAATCTCTCATCACCATTGCTCGCCTTTCCGATAAAGCCTGATTAACGCCTTTATCTCCTGTCGAATCGGTGTAAGTTGAAAGTAAAACCAAATCAATATCCGGGTTGTGTTTCACATACTCCGCAATTTGGGCAAGACGCTTTTGAGAAGCTTTATTTAGCTGATCACTATCTCTGTCGTAATGAAGAATAGTAAAAGAGATATCTTCGAAGCTATACGGCAACAACTGGCTCAGGCAAAAACTGAAAGCGTCATATTTCTGTCTAAACAGTACAGACGAAAGTGCAACTTCAATACGCTGATCACGGCTAATCCAGTCGGCATAGCTAAATGTTGGCGTTCGCCCTTTTTCTAGCTCAGATAGAATACCCCACGCAGCCTGACCACCTACATAACCATCAAACTGTTTAAAAAACTTAATCATCTGCATCCGGTCTGCACTTTCACCTGGCCTCCAGGATGGCGGCATAGAAACCAGGCTCACCGCTCTGGTCTCCCCCATTGGGCGTCGCATCTTAAGTTCAAAATCGAGATTAATTTTCTTGCTGGCCCGGGATGAAAATTCCGCTTGCCCGTAATGAGGTATGGGATGAACCAGACGGCACTCCAATGGAGAGTTCATCGTCATTTCCCACTTTGATTGCTCTGGTGTTGCTTCATAGCGAATAGCGGAAGCTCCTGACATCGGAGATATCAGACTAGCGGCAACCACTGTGCTTAACGCAATCATCTTATTCATAAAATCTATTAACTCTTACCTATCAAAACGGCTAACTATTGCCGTTGTTACGGATAGAACGTCCTTTTTCTTCTGTCTGCTCAGATATAAGCAAAAAGCTAGCCAACCTATACTCTAACAAAATTGGCATTAGTCATTTTTATTGTAGGGATTATCTGCAATAATGCGTCGCTTACAAAACATGACCTAAATACCATGAGCAAACAAGAAGATTTATTGACGCTAAAAAGCCGATTCAGAGGATATTTCCCTGTTGTCATCGATGTAGAAACTGCCGGATTTAATGCAAAAACCGATGCACTTTTAGAAATCTGCGCCGTTACCTTAAAAATGGATGAAAACGGAGACCTGCTGCCAGCGTCTACAATACATTTTCATGTCGAACCTTTTGAAGGTGCCAACCTGGAACAAGAAGCACTGGATTTCAATGGTATTCGTGACCCTTTCAGCCCGCTTCGTGGAGCCGTTACTGAAGCACATGCGCTGAAAGAGATTAATAAACTGGTCAGAAAAGAGCAAAAAGACTCAGAGTGCAGCCGAGCTATCATTGTTGCCCACAACGCGACTTTTGATCATAACTTTTATATGGCGGCCGCTGAGAGAAGTAAGCTCAAAAGAGTCCCATTCCATCCTTTCGCTACCTTTGACACTGCCGCACTATCGGGTCTGGCTTATGGCCAGACGGTACTAGCAAAAGCGTGTAAAGCAGCCGGGATGGAGTTTGACAATAAAGAGGCGCATTCAGCCCTTTATGACACTCAAAAGACCGCAGAGTTATTCTGTGGCATCGTTAACAAATGGAAAGCACTTGGTGGCTGGCCACTAGTTGATGAAACCCAAGAAAAATAATCAAACACAACTCTAACGAGAATAAAAATGAATCCTGTAGTTATCTCAGTATGTATTATGCTGCTGCTAGCACTGATGAGAGTCAACGTTGTTGTCGCTCTTACTTTCAGTGCAGTAATCGGCGGACTGGTTTCAGGTATGAGCCTGAACGAATCTATCTCAGCATTTGAAAGCGGCCTTGGAGGCGGTGCTACTATCGCACTTAGCTACGCCATGCTTGGTACTTTCGCTGTTGCGATTTCAAAATCTGGCCTGACAGATCTGCTTGCACAGAATGTTATCAAGAAAATTCACGGCAAAGAGAACGGTGCTGCTTCAACTGGATTGAAGTACGTTGTTATCTGTGCCCTGATTCTGGTAACCATGTCATCTCAAAATGTTATTCCTGTACATATCGCCTTTATCCCAATTTTGATTCCACCTCTACTGGGCGTATTTCAAAAACTTAAGGTAGACCGTCGTCTTATCGCGTGTGTGCTTACTTTTGGTCTTGTAACCCCGTATATGGTTCTTCCAATTGGTTTCGGTGGTATCTTCCTAAACAATATCCTGCTTAAAAACCTGCATGACAACGGCCTTGAAGGTGTTGTTGCTAGCCAGGTTCCGACAGCAATGCTGTTACCAGGTCTGGGTATGATTTCTGGCCTGCTGGATAGCGATATTCTTTACTTACCGTAAACCTCGCGAGTACAAAGAGACTGAACTGACAACAGTTCACACCGAAGTCGAAGTTGATAAGAAAAACATCATGGTTGCTGTTGCTGGTATTTTCGCAGCACTAGGTGCTCAGTTAAGCACAGGTTCTATGATCATCGGTGGTCTTGCTGGCTTTATGGTGTTTACTTTTGGTGGCGTAATTAAGTTCAAAGAAACACACGATGCGTTTACCAAAGGTGTACACATGATGGCGATGATCGGCTTTATCATGATCGCAGCAGCTGGTTTTGCAGCAGTAATGAAGCAAACTGGCGGTGTTGAAACACTGGTTGAAGCGCTATCGACAAGTATTGGTGACAACAAAGCACTTGCAGCTCTGCTAATGCTGATCGTTGGTTTGCTTGTGACTATGGGTATCGGCTCGTCGTTCTCTACTATCCCAATTATCGCAACTATTTATGTACCATTAGCATGCGGCATTTGGCTTCTCACCAATGGCGACGATCGCACTAGTTGGTACTGCTGCGGCACTTGGTGATGCAGGCTCTCCGGCTTCTGACTCAACGCTTGGTCCAACATCCGGACTGAACGCTGATGGTCAGCATGAACACGTTTGGGAAACAGTAGTTCCAACGTTTATTCACTACAATATCCCGCTAATCGTATTTGGCTGGATTGCGGCAATGGTTCTGTAAATCCAAAGTTCTTTAAAACAGATCTAAAAAGCCCGGACACTCACCTAGTATCCGGGCTTTTCTTTATGATTTTAAAACTATTCCGCAGCAAGCTTATCAAGCTGACTACGTTGTTCAAACACCAGGTTCATTGCATCCAGATATTGATATAACCCGTTCCCGTATAGCTGACTCTCATCAATCAGAGTTTGCTCAAGAACCATGCCCTGTGAACGTGCTTTCTGCTCCTGGTTGGTAAACTTTAACAACTTAATAAGAATCCCTGGTCTTGCCCGCTCAAACTCTGAAATCCGGTCGCGTAGCTGATCATTGAGCTTATACAACTCCTGCTCTTGCCTAGGTAAAACAATCTTTGGCGAGTACTTATGGTGCAACAGGATTCCTGCCATATAGGCGGCAAGCAGACCTACTGCGGTGATTACATTTATGCCAATAGTTAAATAACTTACTATCATCACCAGAGTTGAAAGCCCCCCAACCCATGCTAATCGATAAAGAATTTGTTTTTTACGCTGTTGCCGTTCAGCCTTAAGCAAAACATTATTTAACTCAAGTAGTTGGCTGCAACCCCGCTTAATGTGCCCATCGTACAGCTCAATCGCTGCTTTGACATCAACTACAGGAATGGCTTGATCTGTCTGGCTCATCTTGGACCTAACTCATTTTTCACTTGTTACTATAAAGACATACTAAATGAATTAGTGTTAAGCCAAGCTCTGGCAACATCCAATAAAAACTGTCCTTAAAGTTTTAATTGACCCAAATGAATTAAACTCAATTTGCCGCGTTCTGAGCAAAAAAAGTCCTGACAAAATCAGGACTCTTTCTAAATATTGATTAGAAAAGATTACTCGCTATCAGCCATTCTTGCTGCAGCTTCTTTGATGAGTGGCTGCAGCTCACCTTTCTGGAACATCTCTAGAATGATGTCACATCCACCAATCAGCTCACCTTCTACCCAAAGCTGAGGGAACGTCGGCCACTGCGCATATGCTGGTAACTCAGCTCGAATATCAGGGTTTTGAAGGATATCTACATAAGCAAATTTTTCACCACAGTTCATAAGTGCTTGTGCTGCCTGAGAAGAAAAACCACAACTAGGAAGTTTTGGAGATCCCTTCATATAAAGAAGAATAGGGTTTTGCTCAATCTGCTGTTTGATTTTATCGATAGTTTCCATCATTTACTCACTGGCTGATACAACTTTACATAGGTGAAACATTTTACTGTTTTAAAATAGAATAAAAAGCACATTATTTAAATGGTTATTAGGTCATAGTGTTACTTCTTATAAGTGAATATTTTAATATTTTTTTGTTAATGGGCTTTTAATAAAGTAAAAACTTGATAAACTATGTCTCAAGTCAGCAAAATGACCAATAACAACAATTTACTTGGAAGCAATAGAAAGAGACAACTCTTTCATATCAATGGAGAATCCGGCAATGGCTTTTGAACTACCAGCTCTTCCTTATGCAAAAGATGCACTAGAACCACACATCTCAGCAGAAACACTAGATTTTCACCACGGTAAGCACCACAACACATACGTTGTAAAACTAAATGGTCTTATCCCAGGTACTGAGTTTGAAAACAAAACTCTGGAAGAGATCATCAAGACTTCTTCTAGGCGGCGTATTCAACAACGCAGCACAGATTTGGAACCACACTTTCTACTGGCACTGCCTGGCTCCTAATGCTGGCGGTGAACCAACAGGTGCAGTAGCAGAAGCAATCAATGCATCATTTGGCTCATTTGAAGAATTCAAAGCGAAGTTCACAGATTCTGCGATCAACAACTTTGGCTCTTCATGGACATGGCTTGTTAAGAAAGCTGACGGCTCTCTAGATATCGTAAATACGTCAAACGCAGCAACGCCGCTAACTGACGAAGGTGTTACTCCTCTACTTACAGTAGACCTTTGGGAACACGCTTATTACATCGACTACCGCAATGTTCGTCCTGATTATATGAACGGTTTCTGGGCTCTTGTGAACTGGGCATTTGTAGAAGAAAATCTGGCTAAATAAAAGCAACTTTAACCAGGTCAAAAATTAGAAAAGCTGGCAATTAAAGCCAGCTTTTTTCGTTCTGAAATTGTTGGAAAAATTAGCCACAACAAACTCGATTCTTACCGCTCTTTTTCGCGTTATACATTCGATCATCAGCTTCTTTGAGTAAATCATCAAAAAAGAGTGGTTCACATTGATTTGGTCTGGTGCAGACACCAATACTCACGGTGGTTTTAATCGCTATATTACCAAATCGACAAACCCGTTTAGCACAAGCTTCCCTAATTCTTTCAGCAATATGCATGGCTTCTTTAGCGGAAACATCCGGGAGTAGCACGAGAAACTCTTCGCCTCCCCAGCGACCAACTATTCCTTTATCATCAATAACGGATTCACAAGTATGAGCAAACGCTTTGATTACCTTATCACCAGCATAATGACCATAAGAATCATTCACTTTCTTAAAGTTATCGATATCTAAGATCATGCATGTTAAGGTCTCAAATTCACGCTCCTCATTCTCCAGCCACTCAAAAACAGCATCCCGGTTATAGAGGTCGGTTAACTGGTCATGATTTGCTTTATATTGAAGCTCTTTTTCCAGTTTTGCTTTTTCTGTCACATCCTCTACAACCGTTTGCAATGCAGGCTTCCCGTCCCATTCAATCTTATTTTCATAGATACGAAAAGTACGAAGGGCACCATCGAAACAATAGTTTTCGACAGTTATGCTTTCTCCTTCTACTTCTCCATTGATAAGTTTGTTGTATCGTTCAATACAAAAACCTCGGTAAGATTCAGGAATACGATCCAGTAGCGAACTCTGCATAACAGCCTCTACTGAGTCAGCGTTATAAAGACGCACCCAGGCTTCATTAACCAGTAGTGCTTTGAAATCTCGCTGGATAACCATCCCTTGTGCAGATTTAGTGATTAGCTCTCTATATTGTTTTTCGTTATCAAGAATTTTCTTGTTGGCTTTAACAATGCTTGTCAGGTCGACCACTGTCACTTGTAGAACAGGCTCTCCCTCCCAATCAATAACCTGGTCAAGAGTAAGTACCGTAATTACTTCACCAGTAGAGTTTACATTTGCGTGAGTAGTCGATGCTGCCTGTATTTCACCATTCAGCATCGCCTGATTATTAGATTTAGCGAGACCCCATTCAGTCGGCGATATTAAGTCTAAGAGAGAGCTTGTTTCATCAAGTAGGTCTTTCGCGGATTCAAACCCAAAGATACGTGCGTAGTTATCGTCTACACTAAGAATTTCGAAATTTTTATGGATAACCACTCCGTAAGTGGAATCAATATTTACAGCAGGCATAGGCAATACAAAAAATCTATATGAGTACCAGTTTCAATTAAACCGGATTATATGCTGAATGTAACATAAACATAATCCGTTGAAAGGTACAGACATCAAAAAGCCCGAACCTAAGTTCGGGCTTGATTTATTGTTTTGTGAAAGCAAGCGTTTACCAGCCAGTCACTTCACGAAGACCTTTACCGATATCAGCCAGGCTCTTCACTGTCTTAACACCCGCTGCTTCAAGAGCTGCAAACTTGTCTTCAGCAGTACCTTTACCGCCGGAGATAATCGCACCAGCATGGCCCATACGCTTACCCGGAGGCGCAGTAACACCTGCAATGTAAGAAACCACCGGCTTAGTCACGTTATCTTTGATAAATGCTGCCGCTTCTTCTTCAGCAGTACCACCGATTTCACCGATCATTACGATTGCTTCAGTTTCAGGATCTTCCTGGAACAGTTTTAGAATATCGATGAAGTTAGAGCCAGGAATCGGGTCACCACCAATGCCAACACAAGTAGACTGACCGAAGCCTTCGTCAGTAGTCTGCTTAACTGCTTCATAAGTTAGCGTACCAGAACGGGATACAATACCCACTTTACCTTTTTTGTGGATATGACCAGGCATAATACCAATCTTACACTCATCTGGAGTGATAACACCCGGACAGTTTGGACCAATCATTACAACGCCTTCCGCATCCAGACGTACTTTAACGTCCAGAAGATCAAGGGTTGGGATACCTTCTGTGATAGTTACGATCAACTTGATGCCTGCGTCAATCGCCTCAAGAATCGCATCTTTACAGAAAGGGCCGGCCCATAGATAACCGATGCTGTCGCACCTGTTACTTCTACTGCTTCACGAACCGTATTGAACACAGGAAGACCTAGGTGCATTTGCCCACCTTTACCAGGTGAAACACCACCAACCATTTGTGTGCCGTATTCGATTGCCTGCTCTGAGTGGAAAGTACCCTGACCACCAGTAAAGCCCTGACAAATAACTTCGGTATTTTATCAATCGATACAGACATTATTTGCCCTCCGCTGCTGCAACTACTTCTTTCAGCTGCTTCAGTTAGCGAGTTAGCAGCAATGATATTCAGACCACTTTCTGCCAGTTTCACAGGGAGCCAAGCGGAGCGTTGTTACCTTCAAGGCGAACGACTACCGGTACTGTAACACCCAACCTCTTCGACAGCTCCATTGATGCCTTCAGCAATCAGGTCACGCGAACGATACCGCCAAAGATGTTAACCAGCACTGCTTTTACGTTGTCATCAGACAGGATAATCTTAAATGCTTCAGTAACGCGCTCTTTTGTTGCGCCACCACCAACATCCAGGAAGTTAGCCGGACTGCCACCGTGAAGGTTTACGATGTCCATCGTACCCATCGCAAGACCAGCGCCGTTAACCATACAACCGATGCTGCCATCAAGCGCTACGTAGTTCGGTTCCCATTGAGCTGCGTGAGCTTCACGCTCATCTTCCTGAGAAGGATCATGCATTTCACGTAGCTTAGGCTGGCGATAAAGTGCGTTTGAATCGATGTTGATCTTACCGTCAAGGCATAGAAGGTTACCTTCACCAGTAATAACAAGTGGGTTGATTTCCAGAAGTGCAAGATCGTACTGGGCAAACATGTTGCCAAGACCCATAAAGATCTTAGTGAACTGTTTGATTTGATCGCCTTCAAGGCCAAGTTTGAAAGCAAGCTCACGTCCCTGATATGCCTGAGGGCCTACCAGCGGATCAATGGCTGCTTTGTGGATTAGTTCCGGCGTCTCTTCCGCAACTTTTTCAATCTCTACGCCACCTTCAGTAGATGCCATAAATACGATACGACGTGTAGAACGGTCTACAACAGCGCCAAGATACAGCTCATTCGCGATGTTGGATGCTTCTTCTACCAGGATCTTAGATACAGGCTGACCATTCGCATCTGTTTGATAGGTAACCAGGTTTTTACCTAGCCATTTCTGGGCAAACTCTTTAACGCCATCTTTTGTGTCGTGTAGCTCTACACCGCCAGCCTTACCACGGCCACCAGCGTGTACCTGACACTTTACAACTTTCTTTTCTGTACTAATACGTCCAGCGGCTTCAAAGGCTTCCTGCGGGGTATCACAAGCGTAACCTTCTGGTACCGGCAAACCGAATTCTGCAAAAAGCTGTTTGGCTTGATATTCATGCAAATTCATTGTGCTATTCCATTTGTTAATCCCTTAGGGGATTTATTATGTCCATAAAACGTTCTCGGGAGAGAATGCTTATACGTCTGTAGGGTACTCGCATTTATCAATGGCAACATCCGATGCCATTGAAAAGAGTCAGACGCTGAGCTTGCCTGACTCTCAATTCAAACTGGTGCATTAAAATAAACACACCAGTTTAGTCAGGCTGCTTATACATCGAGTAGTAAGCGTGCTGGATCTTCCAGTAGTTCTTTGATGGTAACCAGGAACCCAACGGATTCACGACCGTCAATCAAGCGGTGATCATAAGAGAGAGCCAGATACATCATTGGCAGTATTTCTACCTTGCCATCCACAGCCATCGGGCGTTCCTGAATCTTGTGCATGCCAAGAATCGCTGCCTGTGGCGGGTTGATGATAGGCGTAGACATTAGAGAACCAAATACACCACCATTAGTAATGGTGAAGTTACCACCTGTTAGTTCTTCTACCGTTAACTTACCGTCACGACCTTTAATTGCAAGATCTTTAATGCCTTTTTCAATATCCGCCATACCTAGAGTATCGCAATCTTTTAGGACCGGAGTCACAAGACCACGTGGCGTTGATACCGCCATACTGATATCGAAGTAGTTGTGGTAAACAATATCGTCACCATCGATTGAAGCATTCACTTCAGGGTAACGCTTCAGAGCCTCAGTTACCGCTTTCACATAGAAAGACATAAAGCCAAGACGCACATCGTGGCGCTTCTCGAACTGGTCTTTGTATTGCTTACGAAGATCCATGATTGGCTTCATGTTTACTTCGTTGAAAGTCGTCAGCATAGCGGTACTGTTTTTCGCTTCAAGCAGGCGTTCAGCAACACGCTTACGCAGACGAGTCATAGGTACGCGTTTCTGGCTACGTGCCGTAGCCGGTGCTTCAACCGCTGGCTGTTCAGCAGCAGGAGCTGGTGCATTAGCTGGTTTGTTCGCAAGGTATGCATCGATATCTTCACGAATGATGCGACCACCAACACCAGTGCCTTTGAGCTGTGCAGGATCGATACCATGTTCTTCAACCAGACGGCGAATTGCAGGACTTAACCAGTCATTAGACTCTTCACCCAGAGACGCCTTATGGCGCTTATCTGGAGAAGCTTCCGTTGTTTCTGTTGTATCGGCCGTTGGCTCACCAGCTACAGCACCAGGCTTAAGCTTGCCGATGAGCTGCTTGGACAGCACTGTCGCGCCTTCTTCTTCAATAATGGCTTCTAAAACGCCTTCTTCTGGTGCCGGAACTTCCAGCACCACTTTATCGGTTTCAATATCAACGATAACTTCATCACGAGCTACTGCGTCACCAGGTTGCTTGTGCCAGGTAGCAACCGTCGCATCAGCTACGGATTCAGGCAAATCTGGAACCAGAATTTCAATTGTCATATCTTTTCTTCCTTAACTTCTAGTTCTTAATAATCTAGGTTCAAAGCATCTTCGATCAGTGCTTTTTGCTGTTTAACATGGACTGACATATAGCCAACCGCTGGTGACGCAGATGCCGGACGACCCGCATATTTCAGCGTAGCTCCACGAATCGCATTCACAAAGTTGTGTTGGCTACAGTACCAGGCACCCTGGTTTTGAGGCTCTTCCTGACACCAGACGAAGTCCTGCACATTTTCGTATTTCTCAATAATGTCCCTAACCTCAAACAGAGGGAATGGATACAACTGTTCAACACGAACAATGGCAACATCGTCCTGTTCATTCTTACGGCGCTGTTCCAGCAGGTCGTAGTAAACCTTACCTGAACAGAATACGACGCGTTTCACCTTGCTCGGCTCCAGTTCATCCACCTCATCAATGGCTGGCTGGAACGTTCCATTAGCCAGTTCATCCATAGTTGAAGTACATAGCGGATGACGAAGCAGTGATTTTGGAGACATCACCACCAGCGGACGACGCATTGGGCGAACCACCTGACGACGCAGCATGTGGTAAACCTGAGCTGGTGTTGAAGGAACGACAACCTGAATGTTTTGTTCCGCACAGAGCTGCAGGTAGCGTTCTAGGCGAGCGGATGAGTGCTCTGGCCCCTGTCCTTCGTAACCGTGAGGAAGCAGCATTGTAAGGCCACATAAACGTCCCCACTTCTGCTCACCAGAAGAGATAAACTGGTCGATTACCACCTGAGCACCGTTGGCAAAGTCACCAAACTGAGCTTCCCAGATAGTTAAGCCACCTGGCTCCGCTGTTGCATAACCATATTCAAATGCCAGAACCGCTTCTTCAGAAAGTACCGAGTCAAATACCTGGAAAGGCCCCTGACTGTTATGAACATTCTGCAATGGAATATAGGTACTCGCATCGTCCTGATTATGCAGAACCGAGTGACGGTGGAAGAAAGTACCACGACCTGAATCCTGACCCGACAAGCGGATGCGCTTACTATCATCAACCAGAGTAGCGTAGGCAAGTATCTCTGCCATACCCCAGTCTAGAGCTTTTTCACCGTTCAGCATCGATCGACGGTCGTTGTAGATTTTGTTAACACGACTCTGAAGCTTGTGGCTATCTGGATATTGGCAAATCTTTTCACCAAGTTCTTTTAGTCTGGTCTCGTCAAACTGAGCTTCCCAGTCGATATTCCAGTCATGCCCAATATAAGGGTTCCAGTCTACAGAGTGCATCTCCATAGGGCGCCACTCTTTAACAACAACCTCACCACGGTCTAATGCGTCTCGGTAGTCGTTTACCAGCTCCGTTGCGGTATCAATACCAAACTCACCACGCTCCATCAGAACGTCTGCATATAGCTTACGTGGTGTCGGATGTTTTTTGATCTTCTGATACATCAGAGGCTGAGTCGCGTTTGGTTCATCCGCCTCATTGTGACCATGACGGCGGTAACAAACCAGATCAATAACAACATCACGTTTAAACGTGTTACGGAAATCCAGTGCAATCTGAGTGACAAATGCTACGGCTTCAGGGTCGTCCGCATTAACGTGGAAAATCGGTGCCTGTACCATTTTGGCGATATCGGTACAGTACATGGTCGAACGGGTATCTCTCTGGTTTGAAGTAGTAAAACCAACCTGGTTGTTGACTACGATACGAACCGTACCACCAACACGGAAACCACGAGTCTGAGACATATTAAATGTCTCTTGAACAACACCCTGCCCTGCTATTGCTGAGTCACCATGAATGGTAATTGGCAGAACCTTGCTTCCGTCTTTATCACCAAGGCGATCCTGACGAGCACGAACCGAACCCATAACCACCGGATTTACGATCTCCAGATGAGATGGGTTAAATGCAAGAGCAAGGTGGACGTTGCCGCCTTCTGTTGCGAAATCCGCAGAGAAGCCCTGATGGTATTTAACGTCACCTGTACCCCAGGTTTCGTCGTGTTTACCGGCAAATTCGTCAAACAGGTCTGCTGGTTTTTTACCAAGAACGTTAACCAGCATGTTTAGTCGGCCACGGTGTGCCATACCGATAACGACTTCGCGCATCCCGCTACGGCCTGCATGACGGATAAGCTCTTTCGTCATAGGGATTAGAGCATCACCACCCTCCAGGGAGAAACGCTTAGCGCCCGGGAACTTCGCACCCAGATAGCGCTCAAGGCCTTCAGCAGCGGTTAATTCATCAAGGAAGGTTTTCTTCTCATCCAGATTAAAAGAAGGCTGAGCCAGAACGGACTCAAGACGCTGCTGAACCCAACGTTTCTGTTCGGTGTTCGTCATGTGCATATATTCTGCACCGATAGAACCACAGTAGGTTTTCTTCAGAGCGTTGTAGAGGTCACCTAATTGCATCGTCTCTTGTGGTATCGCAAAAGAACCGACGTTAAAGGTTTCTTCGAAGTCTTCTTCGGTTAAGTTGTGGAAAGCAGGGTCCAGATCGGGACCAGCATCCCTTTTCCAGATACCCAGAGGGTCAAGGTTTGCAGCCTGGTGCCCACGGAATCGATAGGCGTTAATTAACTGCAGAACTTTTACTTGTTTAGCATCGACATCAGGATCACTTACTTGGACATTGTAATGCTTTGTCTCTTGAGCTAGTCGTCGGAAGTAATCACGGACCCGTGAATGTGGTTGTTCCACCACTTCTGATGGTTGCACAGGCAATCCATCAAACACACGTTTCCATTCCTCACTTACCTGATCGGGGTCACTTAGATACAGTTCGTAGAGATCTTCTACGTAGGTTGCATTGGCACCAGCCAAGTGTGAAGACTCGAGCCATGCCTTCATCACGCCGTTGTGCATATATTCCCTTAATCAGTTGTTTATTATAACTTTACCCAGCCAGTATGACCGAGTAATAATCGCCGACAACCCTGCCGGCAATACTTTGTCTTTTAAAGCAACACCTGGTCTTTTCAGAGCATTAAATCGCTACTTTTTCACCAGGTGTGCCTATCTATTACCTATCGTAATCTGCCGGGTTAAACCGAACGTTCCACTAGCATAGTCTTTATATGACCGATTGCTTTGGTCGGATTTAATCCCTTAGGACAAACACTTACACAATTCATTATGCCATGGCAACGGAAAACACTAAATGCATCGTCAAGATCAGACAATCGTTCATCTGTTGCAGTGTCCCGGCTATCGATTAGCCATCGGTAAGCAGCCAATAACCCAGCGGGGCCGATAAATTTATCAGGGTTCCACCAGAAAGACGGGCAAGACGTTGTACAACATGCACACATAATACATTCGTACAAACCATCAAGATGCGCGCGTTCGTCCGGCATCTGCAGATTTTCTCTTGATGGTGGCAGGTTGCCGTCAGCAATTAGATAAGGCTTAACTTTTGCGTAGTTATCATAAAATTGCGTCATGTCCACGATCAAGTCACGAACCACAGGCAATCCTGGTAATGGTCTGATTACTATAGGGCTCTGCTCCGTAAGAGCCGAAAGCGGAGTGATACATGCCAGGCCATTTTTTCCGTTCATATTCAAGCCATCTGAACCACATACACCTTCACGGCATGAACGGCGGAAAGAAATGGTTGGGTCCTGCTCTTTCAATAAGATAAGAGCATCCAGAACCATCATGTCTGAACCTTCTTCCACTTCCAGCGTGTAGTCCTTCATATGAGGCTTTTTATCTACATCCGGATTGTAGCGGTAAAGAGAGAATGTCAGTTTCATCGTTTAGTCCTCCCTTAGTAAGTACGTACTTTTGGTGGAAATGCTTCGCGGTATACCGGCTCCATATTTACATCACGCTTCGACATCTCTTCTGTCTCAGGGTTGTAAATGGAGTGGCATAGCCACTGCTCGTCATCGCGATCCGGGAAATCGAATCGGGCGTGTGCACCACGACTCTCGGTACGATAGTTCGCAGCCACAGCCGTTGCGTAAGCTGTTTCCATCAGGTTATCCAGTTCCAGACACTCAATACGCTGAGTATTGAATTCTGAAGACTTATCTGAAAGGTGAGCTTCTTTCAGGCGGTCACGAATCACTTTCAGCTCATCAAGGCCTTTCGCCATTGCTTCGCCTTCACGGAATACAGAGAAGCTATTCTGCATGCAGGTCTGAAGGTCTTTGCGAATCTGTACTGGGTCTTCACCGCTAGCGCTGTTCTCCCAGCGCATAGTACGAGCCAGAGAAGCTTCGATATCAGATTCCGTTGCCGGACGCGCTTCTGCCTGTGCCGCCAAAGTTTCACCAAGGTGTAGGCCTGTTGCACGGCCAAACACCACAAGGTCAAGCAGTGAGTTACCACCCAGACGGTTCGCACCGTGAACCGATACAGAGGCAATTTCACCACAGGCAAATAGCCCCTGAACTTCAATATCTGCACCGCTAGCATCTTGCTTGATAGCCTGACCAGAAACCTGAGTTGGTACACCACCCATCATGTAGTGACAGGTTGGGATAACAGGGATTGGTTCTTTAACCGGATCAACGTGAGCAAAGGTACGGGATAGTTCACAGATGCCCGGCAGGCGAGACTCAAGAACATCTTTACCAAGGTGATCAAGTTTAAGCTTGATATGTGGTCCCCATGGGCCATCACAACCGCGGCCTTCACGAATCTCAATCATCATTGAACGTGCAACCACGTCACGACCAGCAAGGTCTTTCGCGTTCGGCGCATAACGCTCCATAAAGCGCTCACCTTCGCTGTTTAGAAGGTAACCACCTTCACCACGACAACCTTCGGTTACCAGTACACCAGCGCCAGCAATACCTGTTGGGTGGAACTGCCACATTTCGATGTCCTGCATTGGAACGCCTGCACGCAGTGCCATACCCACACCGTCGCCAGTGTTGATGTGTGCGTTAGTTGTTGACTGATAAATTCGGCCTGCACCACCGGTTGCCAAAATTGTTGCTTTAGACTTGAAGTAACAAATCTCACCGGTTTCCATGCAGATTGCGGTACAACCTAGAATAGCGCCATCCTGGTTTTTAACTAGGTCAAGTGCATACCACTCAGAAAAAATCGTGGTTTTATGCTTGATGTTCTGCTGATACAGTGTATGCAGAAGTGCGTGACCGGTACGGTCTGCAGCTGCCGCAGTACGCGCAGCCTGTTCACCACCAAACTCTTTAGACTGACCACCAAACGGGCGTTGGTAGATAGAACCATCATCAAAACGAGAGAATGGTAAGCCCATTTTCTCTAGCTCGATGACTGACTCTGGACCATTCTTACACATGTATTCGATTGCATTCTGATCACCAATGTAGTCAGAACCTTTAACCGTATCGTACATGTGCCACTGCCAGTTATCCTTGTGGGAGTTACCAAGAGCAACGGTGATACCGCCCTGCGCAGATACCGTATGGGAACGAGTTGGAAAAACTTTTGAGAGAAGAGCACAAGTCAGACCCTGCTCTGATATTTGAAGGGCGGCACGCATACCTGCACCACCCGCGCCGATTACTACGGCATCGAATTCACGAACTGGAATAGTCACTTATGCACCCCACAGAATAGATAGTCCAGAGAAGAAATAAACGATAAGTACCGCTACCAAACCAAATTGAAGTAAGCCACGAAGCAACGTTGGCTTTACATAATCCGTCAGCACTTGCCATATCCCAATCCAGCCATGAATCAGAATGCAGGTAAGAGCCAACATGGAAAAGGCTTTAGTAAACGTGCCGCCAAAAAAGGAGGTCCAGGTTTGATAAGTGATATCGTTAAATGCACAAAAACCGACTAAATAGACGGTATACAGGGTGAGAATGATTGCGGTGGCACGAATTAACAGGAAATCGTGGACACCATTTCTGCCTACAGATGATACATGGCTTACCATACAAGAATTCCTCCAAGAAGTGACAGTACCACTGTCGCACCAAATGACACCTTCGCCGTCATCGTTCCGGACTCGAAGTCCTCAAAGTGTCCGAGATCCATAATCAGATGTCGGATGCCACCAACGATGTGATAGGCGAGTGCTGTCAGGATTCCCCAGAGAATAAGTTTGACGAAAAAGCTGTCAACGATATCTGCAGCCTGGGCAAAACCGACTGGCGAGGAGAGGGATAATGATAGTAACCAAAGCAAAATACCGATCGAAACAAAAGTTATCACACCAGATACACGGTGAAGGATTGATGCTATTGCTGTGATCGGAAAGCGAATGGTCTGTAGATCTAGATTTACAGGTCTTGACTTTCTTTCTTTCACGGGCTTGCTCACTCAGCTCCATTGAGCGTTATAGTTATTTTTGATTAACATTCCGTTAATTTAACATTAAAGAAACATTTTCCGATGAAAATTTCATCACAGGCGGAGATTTCGTGTTACTAAAAAGTTAATGCAGGCTCGAAAAACTTTGCACATCAATTCTTTCAAGCCTAGAATTTATAAGGAGTTAATCGCTATATTCGTCGCCACTATACGACCCGCAACATATTAATACAATTGTTGTAACAATTTTTGTTACTCAGAACATGTTTTTAACTTTTTCTGCGTGCAAAATCTTAACAAGTGCACACAAAATGGGACGAAAATTGACTTTCAGCCCGATCATGAGTAAAAAAACAGCTCACAAAAAATCCTGGACGGATTAAATTATAAACAAAGGAGAATGTTATGGCAGATAAGAAAGCGACCCTTCATATTGAAGGTAAAGCTCCAATCGAACTGCCGATTATGGATGGTAATCTAGGCCCAGAAGTAATCGATGTTCGTAAACTAGGTGCAAATGGATACTTTACTTTTGACCCTGGGTTTCTTGCCACTGCATCTTGTGAATCACAAATCACTTTTATCGATGGCGGAAAAGGTGTTCTTTTACACCGTGGTTTCCCTATCGATCAACTTGCAAATCAAGCGGATTATTTAGAAGTTTGTTATATCCTTCTTTATGGTGAAGCACCAAACCGCGATGAATACGAAGAGTTCAAGAAAATAGTTACACGCCATACCATGGTACATGAGCAAATCGCTAGCTTCTTCCATGGTTTCCGTCGTGATGCTCACCCAATGGCAATCATGGTGGGTGTTGTAGGTGCACTTGCTGCGTTCTACCACGACTCATTAGATATCAACAACGACAACCACCGCGAGATTGCAGCATTCCGCTTGCTATCTAAAATGCCTACTCTGGCTGCGATGTGTTATAAGTACTCAATTGGTCAGCCTTTCATCTATCCTCGTAATGACCTTAGCTACGCAGAGAACTTCCTTCACATGATGTTCGCTAACCCATGTGAAGAGTACGAAGTAAACCCTGTTGTCGCACGCGCTATGGATAAAATCTTTACCCTTCACGCAGACCACGAGCAGAACGCTTCAACATCAACCGTTCGTCTTGCTGGTTCATCAGGCGCTAACCCATTCGCATGTATTGCCGCAGGTATCGCTTCTCTTTGGGGGCCAGCTCATGGTGGTGCTAACGAAGCCTGTCTTCGTATGCTTGAAGAAGTAGGTAGCGTAGATCGTATTCCTGAGTATGTTGCTCGAGCAAAAGACAAGGATGACCCATTCCGCCTAATGGGCTTTGGTCACCGTGTTTACAAGAACTACGATCCACGTGCAACGGTAATGCGCGAAGCTTGTCACGAAGTACTGAAAGAGCTAAACATTGAAGATCCACTACTAGACGTAGCGATGGAACTTGAGCGTATCGCTCTATCGGATGAATACTTCGTTGAGAAGAAACTGTATCCAAACGTAGATTTCTATTCAGGTATCATTCTGAAAGCAATTGGTATCCCTGTATCTATGTTTACCGTAATCTTCGCGATGTCTCGTACTATCGGCTGGATTGCTCACTGGAATGAAATGCACAGTGACCCGGCTAACCGTATCGGACGTCCACGTCAGCTTTACACTGGCAAAGAAATGCGTGACTTTAAACCTCTTCACGAGCGTGAATAAGGTTTTTAGGTTACAGGTAATGTTAAAGCGCAGGCTAATTAGCCTGCGCTTTTATTATCCCTAACCTGTCACCTATAACCCTTCACTTCAATTAAACCGGGTTATCGATATCAATAAACTCGACATTCATACCATGCTACTGAGCCAGTCACTCACCCAGCGCTTTATGCCATAGCGCTCAGTAGCATGATGCCCAGCACCAAAGTAATGGATATTTAACCCTCGTTCCCATGGTCCTCGTGGGAATGTATATTAGATTCAAAGTTATCAGTCAGAATTATAAACCGTTAACGGGGTAATTCTCATCTTTTCAGTATGTTACGTGGATATTTTCAGCCACAGTATGCATTACCACGCAGAGCGTGGGAACGAGGTAAATGGCACTTTGCGGGACAATTTGACTCATATTTGCCCCAAAGCGACACAGCATAATTTTCGACCGATAAATCCTGTCAGGATTTGCCCTACATTTCCTAATGTTGGGCAAGAACCGGAGCGTGAACGGTTTTGGACAAAAGCTTTCAGTACAGAGCTTCTTGGCTAAATTACCTTTATGCGTTTTTTATAAGAATTTATTCACGCCTGAGATTTTTCGAGGCAACTTCACCCAAACCCAATGCACTAGTAGAAAGTGTATATTTGGTAAATTTTCCAGTTAATTACTTCTCAGTATGCACACCAAGAAGCATTAGCTTGGATAGATAAATAGGCAATGTAGGGAAAACTGAACATTCCTCCCATTACAATGCTTAAAAAGCCGAACACATAAGCTTTAACGGTTGCACCTTCTCGCCACACCACCCAGCTAGCTAGCAAAAACAAATGAATTAAAAAATCAATATCAAACTGGCTTCTCCAATTCATACTCAGCAGATCATTTACCGCTACAGATGGCCAGTTAAAGCCATACCCATTAACAGCAATTATGGTGAATACATAAATAATAACTGTTGATAATACCAGTAAATACCGAAAAAACTTCATGATTACCTCATGTTCAGCATAGACTACCAAACCTTATACTGAAGAATGTATATACTGTACATTATGAGAAGGCTTTCACTTGTGAGTGTGTGTATTACGCATTGAATTGTAACAAGATTATGACTTTATGGTCAGTTTGAATCTAACTTAGCTGCGCTTTCAAGAACTCAATAAACACTTTTGTTTTTGCTGGCATCACTCTACCGCTCGGTATTAATGCATTCACAGGAGGGCCAGATATTGATGTGCTGGGGAGTAGTTCTACCATATCTCCACTTTTTAGAGCTTGGCTAACAGCTTTGTCATACACTTGCGCAATGCCTAAGCCTGATACAACGGCATCGACCAACGCCCTTCCATCATTAAATACCGCTATTGGTCATATTGATATTTCAGATGTCTTTCCGCTTGAGTCTTTAAAAAGCCACGGGCGGATTTTTCCAGTCGGGGCACGAAAGGCTACGGAGTTATGATTACGCAACTCATTTAAATCTTTAGGGATACCAAATTCTTCTATGTATCTTGGAGAGGCGCAAAGTATTCTTTTGGCCTGACCTAGGTTTTTGGCAACAAATGAGCTGTCATCCAACTCACCAATCCGAACTACAACGTCCCATTCTCCTTGAACGGCATCTTCAAATCGGTCTGTCAGAGATAGTTCAACAGTAACTTTAGGGAAATTATCGGTAAATTCTCTCAATGTATTAACGACATTGCGCCCGATAGCGTTAGGAAGATTCACTCGCAGTTTACCTACAGGCTCGTCTTTTCTTGCTTCTAATAGGAGCCTCGCATCATTAATGGTATCAAGCGCATGCTTCGCTGCCTCAAAATAAATCCTTCCTTCTTCCGTCAAACTAACTGAGCGTGTTGTTCGATTAAACAGCTTTAACCCTAGCTCCGCTTCAAGCTTTCTAACGGCTTTTCCCGTTCCTGATTTCGTTGAATTAAGGGAAGCAGCCGCCAAGGTAAAACTACCAAATTCAGCGACAGCAACAAATGCAACCATCTCATTCAAGAGTGCATTTTTGAACATAATTGTGTCCAATTGGGATACTATGAGTATCAAAGTAGCATGTTTATCCCTCAAATAAAAAACAATAATCTTACCTCACTGGTTCGAAGCACAAGCTTATACAAGCAATACGCTTCAATACGGTGCTCAGAATTAAACAGCTTATGTACGTTCTGAATTTAGCCGAATATGAAAACAACTTGAGGAAGAAATCATGTCTCTACAACAACAACTAGATACTTTTAAAGAACAATTCAAGAAACAAGCTCCTGCACCCGCTTATGAAGCATTCAGTCGCTCAACACAAGAGCTAATTGAAAGTGGGCAAGCTGATAATGCCCTAAAGGTTGGGAACAAAGCCCCTGATTTTGTATTAAGTGACTCTGAAGGTAACGACGTAGCCCTAAAAATACTATTGGCGAACGGCCCTGTTGTGATTAGCTTCTATCGTGGCGTGTGGTGCCCATACTGCAACATCGAACTGCAAGCTTTGGAAGCGGCAGCTAAGGACATCGCGGCCAAAGGTGCAACCCTTGTCGCTATCTCTATGCAAGGTGCTGCGGATAGCCGTAAATCTCAACGTGACAACAATCTCAGCTTCCCAATCCTGACTGACAAAGCTGGCGAGCTAGCGGACAAGTTCGGTATTCGTTGGCAAGTTCAGGATTATGTGATCGAGTTCAAAAAAATGTTCAATGTCGTTCTTCCGAATATCCATGGTGATGGTCAGTGGAATCTACCGATGCCTGCACGTTATGTGATAGACACAGACGGAACGATTGACTACGCGGAAGTGAATCCAGATTACACTCAGCGACCTGAGCCGAGTGACCTGTTTCCTGTACTCGATTCTCTTGCAAAGAAATAAGCCCTGTTTTCCAGCAGTGAAAAACTATGCCGCAATATAAGTAGCTTAGATTTTATCCTCTTGATAGGGGTGGCAGTAGCCAAGTTCTCCTCACCCCATCATAAATGTATTTAGAAGGTAAGTAAGATGAAAAAAATGATTTTGCCACTGATTCTACTCAATATGATTGGTGGTATTGGCTCTGGTATTATGTTCTGGCTCTCTGGAGAACTGATATGGTTGGGTTCGTTTCTCACTACGCTCCCTTTACCATTTTTTCTCATGGTGCTAATTAACATGACAGGCATCGCAAGGACGTCTTCACGTTTACCTTTAGTTCAGCTTATGAGCTTAGTCGGGATCGCGTTTGTTGCTATGTATATATATAGGGCTGAACATCTGACAAGTGCTCAGTATATTGCGATACCTTTAGCTGCATTTGGTTCGCTTTTTGTACAGTGGTATATCCGAAGTTTTTCCATCTATAATCGAAAAAAAAGTAAGACCATCGTAAAAGGCCAACTATTACCAGAGTTCGACTTAAGTCGGTTAGATGAAAGTGTTATATCTTCAACATCTTTTATTGGATCAAAAACGTTAATCGTCTTCTTTAGAGCAAACTGGTGTCCTTTCTGTATGAACCAGTTCAAAGAGGTTCAAAAGCTCGCTGACACGTTGAAAAGTCGTGACGTGAAGGTGAAATTTATTTCCAATCAGGGTTTTGATAACTCAAAGAAACTGGTCGATAAAATGGGTTTACCAGAACACTTTGAGATTTTACAAGATGTTGACTTAAAGGCGGCCAAGAGACTAGGGATTGAGGACATCGGTGGTTCCCCTGCAGGTATGTCGGGATACCCTGAAGATACTGTTATGGCAACAGTGATTACGCTAGATGAAAATGGTTTAGTAACTTTTGGTGATGAAACAGATAACTATCGTGTGCGCCCTCATCCAGATACATTCTTATCGGTGTTTAACAAGTAATAGTCAGGCGAAGCTACAAGCAACGGCCCGTAAAACAAGTTCTCAGCGAAAATATGTTGAGGATGAAGGCGTTAGATGGGTGACCGCTTGTTTTGACAAATATCTGAATCGCTACTAGCTTAATTAGCTGTGGCGGTTCAACTCGCAATCATACTGTAACCTTTCATCAAAGGGATATCATGAACGAAAAAGGCTCTTATATTTCCAATGACAAGTATGCGAATAACCTTGGCATTGAGCTTGTAAAAGTAGAAACTGAATTTGCTCGTTGTGAGCTAGAAATAAATGAAAATCACAAGAATGGATTGGGCACTTTACACGGTGCGGTGATTTTTGCATTGGCTGATATCGCTTTTGCAGCCGCGTGCAACACAGTAAATACATCAATCGGTATGCAAGCTGATATCAAGTTTTTAAATAAGCCTGAAGGTAGTCGTTTAATTGCGGAAGCTAATATTGTTTCGGGGTCAAACAAGATAGGCCATTATCACGTACGTATATCAGATAACGAAGGTGTACATGTTGCCGAATTCAACTCGATCTCATACCGCTTCCCCCTAAACCGTAGATGTATTAATGATGACTCATTTGTAAACTGCATAAAAAATCAGAATGTTCTCACAAAATAAAAACGCCACTCTGCACGAAAATGGGAGTTTTCGCTCACGGCCAGACCAGACATGAGTAATGGTTAGGTGTTCAAGTCATTTCGTGTTCACGTTTTTCACTGTTCAGCTAACAATCAAGGTACTAATGTACTATCTGAATTAAAACAGTATGTTAAAGTTGATCAAGGCCTTGTAACTAGCTTAACTTTAAGGAAAAAGATTGAAACTGACTATCAAGTATGGAACTGACAGTTTGGACTGGAGAGAAATCCTCCCAAAACTTTGCAAAAAACCATTTCCACGCTTAGCCTTGAGAGTGCATATTAATGCAAAGGCTCCGAAACAACCTAACTACTTGTACCGGCTGTGGCTGCCTTTCTTTGAGAAGCTGCAGCCTATTCAACCCAAACGATGAGGTCGCCTCTCATGGCAATGAACCAAGATATTTTATTGAAGGTCGTGATGAGGAACAAAGTGATAGTTACTGCAACTCGGATCACTTCGGGAGCATTGCTCGCTAATTTTAGTGAACCTCCCAAAGCGCTGGCTGTTCAGAGAGTATTCAGCCAAAATGTCGATTAACTGTGCTTTATCATCTAATAGTTCGGCTCTTTTCGTTCGGATCGGTCGGGGAATGCGCATGAACTGCACTTAAAGCGACTTAATAGCTTGATGCTCGCTTGCCGAGTAATGCTTGATAGTTAAACTCTTACGTGACAACAATCATGACTTCACCTTATTCTCCCAGAAGAGCGGTACGATTTTTCATCGCCCAATCTTCTAGTGTCAGTGCTGCGCGGCCGGTCACATGAGGAACGTCATCACGCACTGTGCCCAGATAGGCCATCCGGCCATCCTGGATCTGACGCATCACCTCTACACCACTTGCGGCATAATTCGGCTCAACGTCTACCGCACCTGAGTTAAAGAATTCTTCCAGCTCACTTGCCGGACGCACATCACAAGTGATCTCTGTACCCAGCGCTTTAGTTAAAATAGCCGCTGCTTCAACGCCGTTCAGAGATTCTGTGCTCAACCAATAATCCTTGCCATGGTGCTTTTCTGCACCGTCACGCAGCACGATAGCAGCCACTTCTGCCGCATCTTCCAGCGCAATCCAGCCCCAGCGTGCGTCGCCTGAGTAGATAGAAAAGCGGTTGTTCTTAATCTGAGTAACGTTGACCAGGTTTTCCATAAAGTAGTTGGGATGCAAGTTGGTCCATTTCAGGCCGCTGGCTGCAATATAGGTTTCCACCATCTGGTGCCAGGCAAAGTGTGGGTCAGTGACATCAGGGTTATGGAATACTCCCCAGTGCACCATGTGCTGAACACCTGCCTTAACCGCTGCATCGGTTAGCGTCTTGCTCTGTACCAGCATGTCCACCGTGTAACCGGTCAGCATAAACACGCTGTCGACACCTGCCAATGCTGTGCCGAATGTACGCGGTTCATCCAGGTCAAGCAGTACCGCATTGCGCCCCTGTGCTTTCCAGTCATCAACTTGCGCCTGACGACGTGAGCTGACGACGACCTCAACATCACCCGCCAGTTGCTGCAGCTTATTAACAACCTGACCACCCACCTGACCGGTAGATCCAACAACCAGAACTTTCTTTTTACTCATGAGTTTATCCTTGGTTTATAACCTATTGGTTAATGAAATCTGTTCAATGGGAAGATAATACGCAGTCTAGCTACTGGAAAAAATAGTCATAAATCCAATATTCTATTGTCGAAAAAGGCAATAATTCCCCCGTTTATAGGTGCTTCTAGCTGGTATAATTTGTCCGGTGCACAGCTCTCCTAAAAGGATAAACAATGAACGAAAGCAGACAGCTCCTGGTATTTTTGGATGTAGTTGATCAAGGTAGCTTTGTTAACGCAGCTCGACTGCGCAATACCGATCCCGGCCGGGTAACTAAACAGATCAAAGCTCTGGAAACCAAGTTAGGGGCAGTACTGCTTAACCGCTCGACTCGCTCGATGTCACTGACCGAAGTGGGCGAAAAGGTGTATGCCAAGGCAAGTCAGATCAAGACATTGCTGGATGAGGTTAGCGATATTCCCGGTGATTACCAGCAGAATGTACAAGGAGTGGTTAAGGCTACTTCTCCGGTTTTTATCGGGCGTAAGTTTGTCGAGCCAGCCATACGCAGCATACAAACCCAGTATTCTAATGTGGTGTTTGATCTGGAGATCACCGATGGCCATACCGATATCATCAAAGAAGGTTACGATGTGGCGATCCGTCAGTGGCTGCCGAAAGACTCCAATCTAATCGCCATTAAACTGCGCGATGTCAGTTTTAAGCTCGTCGCCAGCCCTCAGTTTTTGCAAAAGCACGGACAGCCAGCCTCAGTACATGACCTAGCCAGGCTGCCCGCGTCTCTCTATCGCCGCAAAAACCTGTACCGTAATAAGCTGCAGTATTTTAACCATGAGCAGGAGCTGGTTTCTGAACCTCTGCACGGTAACTTTGTAGTCAATGATGCCGACCTGATCATGCGCGCGGCACTCGCTGGTAACACCTTTGCCCAGGTTGCGGACTATATGGCGGATGAGTACCTGCAATCAGGCGAGTTAGTTCAACTGTTGCCTGAGTTGCAACTGCCACCTGAGCAATCGGTCTATGCCGTTTACCCTCACCGAGGAGCGACCAAAGGCACCAAACTGCTTATAGAGCAACTGAAACATTCACTGGTAAATTAAGAGTACATCAAATCCATCTAATAAAATGTTTGGGTAGTTCTCTACCATTCACTTGCTGAGCTATTCAGTTTGGTTGATTCACACGAGCAAGATATGAGTTCAAGCTATACAGAGAAATAGGGGGATGATTATGCCGCCCCCTATTTAACTTCTAATGTTACTGATAAACCGGATAGTCAGTTAAACCTTTCTCATCCCCTCCAAAAAGTGTATTTGGATCGAGTTCGGCTAATGGATAGCCATTTTTAATACGGTTTGGCAGGTCAGGATTCGCGATAAATGGACGGCCAAAGCCAATCATATCGGCGAAACCAGATTCAACTGTTTTAACCGCTTTCTCAGCGTCGTACATACCAGCATAAATGATGGTGCCACTATAAACCTCGCGAAGAGATTGCTTAAATTCTTCAGGCGTTTCAGGAGCGCCATTCATATCCGCTTCCGCGATATGTACATATATTACTTCTAGCTGATTCATTAATGCGCCTGCCGCAACATAAGTCTCAATAGGCGTTGAATCAATACTATCATTCAGCGTTGTAAATGGAGAGAAACGCACACCAACACGCTCTGCACCAATTGCTTGCGTTGTTGCCTCAACGACTTCTTTTAGGAAGCGAAGACGATTTTCAATAGAGCCGCCGTATTCGTCGGTACGATTATTTGCTTCAGAGTCAATGAATTGGCTCACCAGATATCCGTTTGCCGCATGGATTTCAACACCGTCAAACCCTGCCTCTATGGCATTCAAAGCGGCTTGGCGATATTCTTCAACAACGTTTTTGATATCCTCTACGGTCATTTCTCGTGGTAGAGCGGCATCAACAAAACCAGGAGCACCATTTTCAGATATAAATACTTTAGTGTTCTGTGCTTGAAGTGCAGAGGATGAGATTGGTTGCTCGCCACTGGTATTAGCGGGATGTGTCACTCGGCCGACATGCCAAATTTGGGCAAAGATGGTACCGCCCACAGCGTGAACGGCTTCCGTTACTTTTTTCCAACCAGAGATTTGCTCTTGAGTGTAAATGCCGGGTGTGAAGGCATATCCCTGACCGAGTTGAGAGATTTGTGTCCCTTCAGCAATCACGAGTCCAGCAGAGGCTCGTTGCGCGTAGTATGTAGCCATCATTTCGTTGGCAATGTTACCCGGTTGGGTCGCTCGAGAGCGTGTCATTGGTGGAAGTGCAATACGGTTACTTAGTGTTTTCGAACCGAAGTTAAGGGGAGCAAAAAGGACATCTTTCATTTTCGTTTCTCTTTATTTGTGGATGGGCTGAAACCCATCTGGATATTTGATTACATACACAGATAACCCTATAAACCTTTGGTTTCTCGATTTATGGTAAGAAGTTATCTTCAGGAATACTTTGGTCAAAGCTTTTAACGTTACTTAAGGCAAGCTGTTAAATTCTTGATAATTAGCTCTGTCTCTCAAATACAACAGTGCCAACTCGTTCAGCTCCAGCGATAAAAAAGGGCGGCGTTTTTAGCGTCAACGTATCACCTTCAACGGTATACTCTCGTTCTTCTGAGTGACCAACCCAGTTTGGAAACAAAGAATGCTCAATAACATGCAGCAGCTTACCCGGCTCTTTAATGACAATACGCCCAGCGTATGTGCTGTAGGTCTGCATAGCCATTTCGAACTCCTTTGGCGTGCCGGATAAAATGTCATCAGATGCAAAAGGGGCACGATTACTACTATGCAGAGCGACACTCATAAAACCATCTTGGGTGTAAATAAGCTGACCTTCGGGATCTCCTCCAAATGGGAAGACGATGTCACTTTCTTTTTCGTCAGCTAGAGTAAACCGCTTCAATCCCCATGTACCGATAAGGTTATTGTCCATCGTATTCGCTCCGGTTTAGAACAAATCAAACTGAGTTGATTCAAAGGTTTCCATTTCCAGCGTGTCAAACCAAGGCTGGGCTTTTGCCAGATGCGTTTGCATATGCTCGGTTGCCAAATGGGCGAGAATATCTTCTTTGCTTTCCCACTTTTCGAATAGGAATAACACCAGACTGTTTTCCGTATCGTAGTTAAGATCGTATGCGATACAGCCTTTTTCCTCTCTTACGGTTTCAGCAAGCTCAGCCATATGCGTGACAAATTTTTCTTTGAATTCAGGCTTGATTTGCCCTTTTACAGTATTGATGATCATAATCAGGTACCTCGATTGCATTTGAGTTTTAGGATTGTGCAGTGGATTGATGTTTAATCTACTCCTAGTCTTATTGATTTTGTATGCAATAAAACACAGAATACTTTTGTGTTTTTTTACAAGATAGATTCAACCACGTGAACGTAAACCGACTGGATTTAAAATTGCTAATGGTGTTCGCTGGTATCGTTGAAGCAAGAAGCCTCATCGCAGCAGCTATACTTAGGGAAAGTGGTGTTGGTTATATTAGTAGGCAGGTAAAGAGGCTTGAAACTGAGCCGAGGTAGTCGCTCAACATATTCGCTATCGCTCATACACGTCTGTAAACGAATCTATCAAGGTGCTTGTAAAATCAGAGAGCTTTCTAACTAACTGCATGTAAAAAAGTTCAGGGAGAGTATCGCTCCCCCTGAACCGAGTCGTGTAAAACACAAAGGCAGTGAACAGATTAACTTTCTTTTTTAACGTCCAGTAAATGGCCTATATGGAACGCGCCATAGATGCCACTAGTCACTTTAGAGATATGGTCATTGTAACCTTCTAGATGCTCACCCATCCCCATCTTATCTACTGTGGTACGTAGTGGACGTTCACCAAATGGCTTCGCTAACAATGCAACATACGCGTCCGCGACATCTTGAGGGTTTTGAGCTGGATTGTTTGCTAATGCTTCTTCAAAGCGCTCAAGGAAGAACTCTGGTGTTGGATTCAGTCCACTATAGGTTTCAGCACGACTGTCGGAGCCTTTCATTAAGTTGTCAATAAATGAGGTAGGGTAACCGCCCGGTTCGATTAAACAAACTTCTATTCCCAGCCCAGAGAGTTCGGAACGGTATGTTTCGGTTAAGCCTTCAAGCGCCCATTTCGATGCACTGTAGGGACCATGAAAAGGTAACGCAAAACGACCAAGCAAGCTGGACGTGTTCACGATTAGGCCGGATTTTTGCGCTTTAAAATACGGGATAACCGCACGCGTAACACGCTGAACACCAAAAACATTGATATCGAAAATCGTACTTAGATCGTCAGCCGTAAACGACTCCTGATAACCGGTTGTCCCGCGTCCCGCATTGTTGATAACCGCATCAAGTCCACCAAGTAGCTCAACAGCGCTGCGAACGCCTTCATTTACAGAATCATCTGAGCGAACATCCATTTCGATCATTTTGACTCCAGCCTCAGCCAGTTCCGTTTTAAGATCAGTATTGTTTGCAAGACTGCGTGTGGTGCCAACAACCTCATGACCATTTTTTGCCAAAGACTCAGCGATGAGTTTACCGAAACCACCGAATGCACCAGTAAGTAAGATTTTCATTATTTATTCCTCGTTGCCCATTTGCTTGAGATGGATAATGCCAGTTGATGATCAATCTACTCTCTGTCTTGTTGATTTTGTATGTAATAAAATACAGAATACTTTTGTGTTTTTTTACAAGCCGGGTTCAACCAAATGAACGTAAACCAACTGGATTTAAAATTGCTAATGGTGTTTGTTGATGTCGTTGAAACAGGAAGCTTCACCGCAGCGGCTCAACTTAGAGAAAGTGATGTTGGTTATATCAGTAGACAGGTAAAGAGGCTTGAAACTGAGCTGGGGAGTGTATTGTTCAACCGCTCAACACGTTCGCTATCACTAACACACTTCGGTAAACAAACCTATCAGGATGCGTGTAAAATCAAAGAGCTTTCTAACCGTATTGTCGAATCTGCACACAGTGAAAAAGCAACGATTCAGGGGTTGGTCAGGGTAACTTGCGGTGCATTCTTAGGCAGAAAATATGTTTACCCCGCTCTGCAACGGATAAGCGATAACTATTCTGGACTTACTATTGAGTTGGAATTAGATGAAGACAAGGTTGATATCATAAAGAAAAGATTTGACCTGTCTGTAAGAGTCTGGAAGCCAAAGGATACGAACTTAGTCGCTCAAAAGTTATGTAGCTTCGGCTTTTTACTTGCTGCCGCACCTGAGTTTATAGAAGAGCACGGGACACCTCGTTCTTTATCTGATCTAGATAGCTTGCCGTCTGTCCTTTACGCAAGAAACGAGCATTCCAATAAGCAGTTTTCTTACTGTGATGAGCAGGGTGTGATAAAAACGTATCATCTTACCAGTAACCTTTTGGTCAGTGACGCAGAACTCATTGTTCGCACTGTACTCAGTGGAAAGCGATATGGGTTGTTTCCGAGCTTCATGGTCGAGAACGAACTGAAAAGTGGTCAGTTAGTTCAGTTATTACCTCAAATAAAGTTGGTCAGCGACGAAGGTATCTACTTGGTTTACCCGACTAAGTCAAAAACTAAGGCACTCGAAATTATCATCGACGCACTCAAACAACAAATCCCTTTCTTGCTTTAGCAATGTATTGTTCTGTCTTTATAATCAGTTTCAGAAAATGCACATGACATCAATCAGGGTTATGAATAAAACTAATGACCAATCTCAAAAGATGCCATTACCACTGTCGTAAATAACGCTGATAGCATTTTGTGTCAAGTCGTTAGATTCTTGGCACGCATGACAGCCATTAGTGCTCATAGGGTCTAATTTCTACCCATTGACTTAATCCCACATCAAGGAGTCACTATGAGCGACAAACATCAAAACCCAGCGAATAATGAACAAATTAATCGCAGACAGGCACTAAAAACCGCCGTTTCAGGGTTGGCAGGCGTAGGCGCATTAGCAGCATCTGGAATGGTAAGTTCGGCATTTGCCTCACCATCCAGTGAGTCAGACAGTTTGCAACAGCCCCTAAAAGGTAAGGCTGCCATCGTAACAGGTGCAAGAGCTAACATGGGACGAGCATTTGCACAAACTCTGGCCGAGCTGGGTGCAAATGTCGTTATTCATTACCATAGAGAATCAACGCGAAGTGAAGCACTCGAGACGGCTAAGTTAGTTGCTGATGCTGGAGCAAAGTATGAGTTGGTAACAGGGAACCTTGGTGACTTGGCGACGGTAAAACGTATCTTTGACACAGCAGAGAAAAGGTTCGGCGGTGTAGACATTGTTGTAAATAATGCGGGAGCCATTATTAAAAAACCGTTGGCCGAGTTTACCGATGAAGAGTTTGACCAACTCGATCAGGTAAACCATCGCGGCCTCTTTTATTCACTCCGAGAGGCTAGCCGACGTATACGTGAAGATGGACGCATCATCAACATTGGCACTTCGTTGTTAGCAGGCGCCGCTCCGGGTTATTCCGTCTACTCAGGCACTAAAGCCGCAGTGGAGGAATATACGCGGACTTTGGCGAAAGAGCTGGGTGGCAAGAACGTTACAGTGAACTGTATTGCGCCCGGCCCTATCAATACTCCTTTCTTCTGGAGTCAGGAAAATGAACGCTCTGGTGCTTATGCCGCGAAGTTGGCCCCTGCGGGTCGACTGGGTGAAGTGTCGGATGTAGTTCCTCTGGTTCGATTTATATCCAGTCCTGAAAGTCAGTGGGTCAATGGCCAGACACTGTTCATTAACGGCGGTTATCTCACGCGCTAATTAAGATTTAACAATGCAATTGCCGGCTACATTTTCAGCCGGCTTTTTAGTTTGTGGACAACATTACTGAGCACTTGTGAGGTAGATTATGGACTTGGCGAATAAGTTGGAACTGTTGTTGGATGTCGCTAATTACGGCTCTTTTGCAAGAGTCGCGGACAGCCGTAACATAGACAGGTCATCACTTTCAAAACAAATCAAACAATTAGAAGACTCGCTGGGGGTTCGTTTATTGAATCGAACCACGCGCTCCCTGTCTTTAACCAGCGTAGGAGAGGATGTTGTCATGCAAGCAAGGAAGATCGCTGACTTGCTTGATGAAACACGCTTTATCGCTGAAACGTCACAAACCGAAGCAAAAGGACATATCAGGATATCGAGTTCAACCTTCTTCGGTAGAAAGTACCTTCAGCAGGCAGTAAATGTATTTGCAAGCAGGTACCCAAACTCTAGCATTGAAATGCATCTTGATGATAACAGGGTAGATATGGTGGGAGAGCGATTTGACATCGTTTTTCGAATCGGGCCTATACGAGATTCTAGTATGATTGCCCGAAGACTCGCGCCCAACGACATCGCTTTGATTGCTTCAAGAGACTTTATAAAAACACATGGAATGCCAAGGACACCGGATGAGTTAGTGAACTTACCAGCGGTTATCTATTCGAATGGTAATGTTAAGCTGGATAAACTCCACGTTTTAGACGGTCCCAACTTTATTGAACCCAGAATCTATACCATGCAAGGGCAATACAGTGTGAATGAAACAGAGCTCATCATTGATGCCGTCAGGTCTGGTCTGGGTTACGGCATGTTGGGACATTTTGTGATACCTGATGAACTGGAAGCTATGGGGCTCGTTCAACTTCTGCCAGAATACGACATCCCGTCTTATGGGGATATCTATGCGATGTATGCTCATCGCGCCCAGCCACCATTAGTAAAAGCATTTCTTGATATCGTCCAGAATACTATTATTGGCACCCCTCCGGTATGGTCAAAAAACTTCTCTCGTCCTTGATAGCCAGCCGAAAGCTCAACATGATCCAATCCACTGCAGGTAAAAAGTTCAGGGAGAGTATCGCTCCCCCTGAACTGAGTCGTGTAATACACAAAGGCAGTGAACAGATTAACTTTCTTTTTTAACGTCCAGTAAATGGCCTATATGGAACGCGCCATAGATGCCACTAGTCACTTTAGAAATATGGTCATTGTAACCTTCTAGGTGCTCACCCATCCCCATCTTATCTACTGTGATGCGCAGTGGGCGCTCACCAAATGGCTTCGCTAACAATTCAACATACGCGTCCGCAACATCTTGAGGGTTTTGAGCCGGGTTGTTTGCTAATGCTTCTTCAAAGCGCTCAAGGAAAAACTCCGGTGTTGGATTCAGTCCACTATAGGTTTCAGCACGACTGTCGGAGCCTTTCATTAAGTTGTCAATAAATGAGGTAGGGTAACCGCCCGGCTCGATTAAACAAACTTCAATTCCCAACCCTGAGAGCTCGTAACGGTATGTTTCGGTTAAGCCTTCAAGCGCCCATTTCGATGCACTGTAGGGGCCATGAAAAGGTAACGCAAAACGGCCAAGCAAGCTGGATGTGTTCACGATCAGGCCGGACTTTTGCGCTTTAAAATACGGGATAACCGCACGCGTAACACGCTGAACACCAAAGACATTGATATCGAAAATCGTACTTAAATCGTCAGCCGTAAACGACTCTTGATAACCAGTTGTCCCACGTCCCGCATTGTTAATAACCGCATCAAGTCCGCCAAGTAACTCAACCGCGCTGCGAACGCCTTCGTTTACAGAATCATCAGAGCGGACATCCATTTCGATCATTTTGACCCCAGTCTCAGCCAGTTCCGTTTTAAGATCAGTATGGTTGGCAAGACTGCGTGTGGTGCCTACCACCTCATGACCATTTTTTGCCAAAGATTCAGCGATGAGTTTACCGAATCCACCAAATGCGCCAGTAAGTAAGATTTTCATTATTTATTCCTCGTTGACTATTTGCTTGAGAGGGATAATATCAACAGACAAGGATATGAAGGTAATGAAACGATTTGGTCATAGCTATGAATATATCAAATAACCTAAGTTTGGCTTTGGTGAGACTTTTTGTTGTTTTAGCTGAAACCGGGACAACGACTCAAACAGGAAAGGTACTTTTTCTCTCGCAATCAGCCATAAGCCACAACTTAAAAAAGTTAAGGGCAGCGCTTGAGGATGATTTGTTTATCAGAGATGGCAACAAGATGGTGATGACATCAAAGGCCGTTGAGCTTTATCCTCGATTAAAGGCGTGGCTTCTTGAGCTTGATGAGATTGTCAGCCCTGCAACTTTTCGCCCAGAGGAAACAGAAGAGACATTTGCCATTGCATGTAGTGACTTATTCGAGCAGATGTTTGGACCTGTGCTGTTAACAAGGTTTCAGGAAGTCGCTCCCAAGGCAAAGCTGAAGTTTATCAAAATCAATGCCAATAGATTAGCCGATGACTTAAACAGACAAGTATGCGACATAGCCATCTCTGTTCGCAGCCCCTCAGACAAAAATATTGAGTCCGAGGTTCTATACACCGACAACTACGCATCCTGTGTGAGAGCCGGTCATTCATTGCTAAATACACAGAAAAGCTTGGATGATTACTTACGATACCCGCATATATTATCTAGTTTAAATGATGGCATTAAATCCATAGTAGACCGTAAGTTGGAAGAAATAGGCCGCACCAGAGAACTTAAGTACGTGACTTTCAATTTTTCGAATGTTCCTTACTTTATAGCCAAAAGTGATGCCGTTTGGTCCGCGCCAAGTCGCTACATTCAGTTTTGCTGTGAGCATCATGATATTGAGATGTTTGATACCCCCTTAAACATTAAGCCTTTATCTATCAAAATGTTTTGGCCTAAGCGAGCTAATAACTCACCCGCAAGCCGGTGGTTAAGAGAGGTTATTGTTTCAACAACAAAAAGGTAAGTTTTGTCGACTATAAAAAGTTAAGCTGGGCGATGAGTTATCGAATATACCGTGTTATCACTGAAGCTGCTATCTGTCATCACCATTTACACTTGGTTTGAATATACTCAGTGAACTAGAATCATTTCCTCGCTCTGAGTATGCCCTTGATACCATTATAAAAGGAAGTGACATTATGCTCTCAAAACGTTTTCTACCATTCATTGCCCCACTTTTGATGTCTTTGTTTATGGTTACTCTGATGACAGGCCTTATCACGGCTATCAACACAGGCGTAGACAAGGGATTTACTTGGCGTTGGTTATCGTCATTTTCCATCGCATGGCCAATGGCTTATTGTTTTATTCTTCTCTTTTCAAACAAGGTCGGCCGTTTGGCTCAGCGTATTTGTAGTCTAGAAGATTAGTTTTAGATCTAAAGAAACACCATGACTCAATTGTTCGGAAAATACAGTCAGACTTACTCTCCAGAAAACCATGACGCAATGGTTCTACGTAACCATATATGACGTTTGTCGGGCGCAAATCGTTTATGCCAAGCCGCATAAAGCTCAATTGGCTTTAGTTCAAAAGGCAGAGGCCTATGGACAAGTGTTCCATGGGTTACCTCTGCCAGACCTTTAGGTGCAACTGACAACCTTTCACTGTGTCCTACCAACGTTTGTAGAGACAGAAAACTCGGTGTTATGGTGTCAATGACTCTTGTACAGCCTTTAGCCATCAATATCTCATCAATCATCGTTCCCGAAGACTTTCCTCGTAGACTCACCATAACATGCGGATAGGCGCAAAATTCATCGATACCTATAGGTTTATCGACCAGCGGGTGCTTGGGCGACATGAACAGTACAAGCTCATCACTTCTAAGGTGTCTTGTCTGAAGCGTATCAGGCAACATGATTGGTGAACCAATTAACAAATCCGTCGCTAAGAGCGAAGAGTTTGATATGGCGTCTTCACCTGAATAGGCCTGAACCGTGATATTAAGCTCTGGGGCTATTGACGACAATCGGTCTCTAATCGGAGATATGATAGTAGATAATGCATAGTCTGTTGCCAGAATAGTCACTGTACCTGTTGCTGTTGAAGGTTCAAACTCCATTGACGAACTGAGTGTGCGCATTGAGTTCAATATCTGTGAAACAGGAACACTCAGCTCATTTGCTCGTTGAGTCGGATTTAATCCCCGGCTATGTCGCTCAAAAAGAGGGTCATCAAAAATATCTCTTAAACGCTTTAGCGCACCGGAAACCGCAGATTGGGACAACCCTAATCTCGCAGCGCTCATCGTCGTTGATTTCGTTTCAAGGAGTGATTCAAACACAAGTAATACTTGTGGATCTAGTCTTCTGATATCGGCCATGTCGATATCATATATCAGTCTAATCGTTTAGAAAAGTTTCTCTGCTCTCCATACACTAAGCTCATCTACTCAATCAGTAATACAGGTCCAAAATGATGAACAAGCTTACAACCCACGTTGCAATAATCTTTGCTGCTTTTATTGGAGGAAACGCTATGGCACAAGAATCAATTAACTATCAGACGGAATCCGCCCAGTATGAAGGCTATCTTGTAAAACCAACTCAATCCGGTGACTTGGATGGTGTTTCAGTGTTATTTGCCCATGACTTTCTGGGTCCCGGAGAAAACCAGCTTTCTTTAGCAAGAGAGTATGCTGACCGAGGTGCGCTTTCTTTTGTTGCGGATTTCTATGGTTCAAACGTTCGCCCATCAAATCCTGAAGAAGCGAATATCGAAGCGATGCGAGTTCGCCAAAACGTTCCCGAGCTACGTGCTGCCATGAAAGAAGCACTATCGGAGGTTGTTGCGGCTGGCGGAAAGAAAGAGAAGACCGTCGTGATTGGAACCAGTGTCGGTGGCCTTGCTGCGATAGAGTTAGGGCGCTCTGGAGAAAGCGTGAACACCATTATTACAATGTGGGGGGTTTTAGAGAATACTCAACCGGAAACCGCGAGTGCCATAAAATCGAACGTCGTACTTTTGCAGGGGGATATTGACCCTCTTACCTCAAAAGCGGCTATCGATGCCATAGAGGATGAGTTCAGTAAAAACCAGACCTCTTATGAAGTCGTTTTATATAAAGATACCGCTCATGCATTTACGCTTCCGTTTGTAGGCACCGATGCGAGCACAGGATTTGCTTACAATGAACAGTCTGCAAAAGACGCCAGTGACCGTATTTCATCAATTCTGGTAAAGGCAGCGAAACAATAATTGGAGTGTCACGTCAATTTTACATCTCACTTAAATCGCTTTGCGTTTAAGTGAGATTGTCTATGTTTGCTTTATCTATTGTGGAAAAGGCAACATACTTTCAGTATCGATATGCAAGTTACAAGCAGCAATGATTTCACTGCAATATTATGCATCTGATATGCATGGTATAACAAAGTGAGAATAGAGAATGTAGACCAAATATTGGAAGGTATTGTCCATAAGCTTCCACGGTCGGCATCTCAGAAAGAGGTGCCGTTCGTCATTTTAGGATACCAGAAGTTATCCGAAGGGTAGAATACGCCAGAAGCCCCTAAATGATTTCTGTCCAAAAATAATTTGTGTGGGTATCGATTGTAGGCGTATGGTCAGTCACACTAAATCGACGTCCTCACGGTGAGAACGAGCAAATAAATAACCCTGCTAAGTTAGCAGGGTTAATTATTAGATATACACTCCCATACAGAGCATGGGAGCGAGCAGTCATGCGGGATTACACCGGATTATCAATATCTATAAACTCGACATTCATACCATGTTCCTGAGCCAACCATTCACCCAGTGCTTTTATGCCGTACCGCTCTGTTGCGTGATGCCCAGCACTAAAATAGTGAATATTTTGTTCGCGAGCAGAGTACGTAGTTCTTTCCGATATTTCGCCGGAGATAAAGGCATCTAACCCCATTTTCGCAGCAAGATCGATGTAGTCTTGCCCTCCCCCAGTACACCAGCCAACTTTCTTAATTGGCATATCAAACTCCGGGGCAATATGTAGTGGCTCGCGGCCTAATGCCACCGCTATACGTTTTGCAAACTCATCGGCCATAATTGGTTCTGCAAGCTCACCATACAAAGCAACAGATTGTGGTGTTGGCTCCAGACCGCCTTCTACACGAATATCCAGCAATTCAGCCAGCTTAGCGTTGTTTCCTAACTCCGGGTGAATATCCAGAGGTAAATGATAGGCATAAAGGTTAATGTCATTTTTTATCAAGGTACGCAGTCGGTTACCCTTCATGCCTCGAATTGGCTCCGCTTCGCCTTTCCAGAAGTAACCATGGTGTACAAGGATAGCGTCTGCTTGCGTTTCAATTGCTTTTTCGATCAGAGCCTTAGATGCGGTTACGCCAGTTAACACCTTACGCACCTCTTCTTTGCCTTCAACCTGTAAGCCGTTAGGGCAATAATCTTTAATCAGCTCTGGCGATAATTTCTGATTAAGTAGCTTCTCTAGTTCTAAGTTATTCATTATGTGAAATACCAACTCTACTTTTGTCATTTATACTTTAAGTACTGTTATTTCAGGATATCACATGACAACCGACTCACTAACTTCTATTGCACAATGGATAATTCAACAACCTTCACTCCTTGTCCCTGAGCAAGAACCTGTCGTTGAAAATCCATTTACTAGTGTGAAAGATATTCCATCAGGAGGGTATGAAGGAAGTCCAAAGCTTGGATTTATTTATCAGGAGTTATGTAAGCGGCTGTTTGATCTGCACCCTGACTATGAACTGGTTGCCGATGAAATTCAGCTAAGAGAAGGTAAACAAACTCTTGGAGCCATCGACTTTCTACTAAGGCGAAACGATAACGTGGAGCACTGGGAGGTAGCCTTAAAATTCTATCTACTGAAAGGTGGGTATTGGTATGGCCCGGATAGCCGAGACAGGTTAGATATCAAATTGGCCAGAATGCTTAATCACCAACTAAAAATGTCAGAGACAGGAGCTTTTCAAACTGCGTTTCCGGCTATAAGCACAACTATTCCTAAACTGCTTATTCAGGGACGATTGTATCAGAACCCATTTAGTGATGAACCTGTCCCAGACTATTGCCTTAACCATCCGTTGAACAAAGATATCCTAACCGGATTCTGGTGCTATCAGCATCAAATAGATAAAGTTACTGAGCCATTATACAAGCTTCAGAAGATCGATTGGATCACTGGTAACCAAAAGCAACGACAGCTACTTCTTTCACTACCTGAATACTCTATTCACTGCCAGTCTGAATCTGGAGTATTCTGGATTATTGTTCCCGATACATGGCCAAACAACCATTAAAAAAGCGCGAAAGTTAACCTCTCGCGCTTATCACTTGTTACCTGTAGGACGAAATCCGTCCTGTAACCTATCGCCTATTACAGGCCAGCGTCAGCAAATACCTGATTTACAATTTCCTGAGCTTCTTTCTCAATCGCTTTCAGGTGTTCTTCACCTTTAAAGCTCTCACAGTAGATCTTGTAGATATCTTCAGTGCCAGAAGGACGAGCTGCGAACCAACCGTTTTCAGTTGTCACTTTCAGGCCACCGATAGCTGCGCCATTACCCGGAGCATTTGTCAGGCGAGCTGTTATTGCTTCACCAGCAAGCGTATCTGCAGAAACCATTTCAGGAGACATCTTCTTAAGAACATCTTTCTGCTCAGTGTTTGCTACAGCCTGAATACGGTTGTATGCAGAAGCGCCGTGTTTAGCAGCTAGTTCTTCGTAGTATTCCTGAGGATTCTTACCAGTAACCGCTGTGATTTCAGCAGCAAGAAGACAAAGGATAATACCGTCCTTATCTGTTGACCAAGGCGTACCATCTTTACGCAGGAACGATGCCCCTGCAGATTCTTCACCACCGAAGCCGAATGAGCCATTGTAAAGGCCATCTACAAACCACTTAAAGCCTACTGGCACTTCACATAGCTCACGGCCAAGATCAGCAACAACGCGGTCAATAAGAGCACTTGATACTAGAGTCTTACCCACTGCCACATCGCTAGCCCAACCTTCACGGTGACGGTATAGGTAGTCGATACACACAGCAAGGTAGTGGTTAGGGTTCATCAGGCCTTTTGGAGTTACGATACCGTGACGGTCGTAATCCGGGTCGTTACCGAATGCCAGAGCGTACTCATCTTTAAGAGCAAGCAGGCCAGCCATCGCGTAAGGCGAAGAACAGTCCATACGAACCACACCATCTTTATCCAGAGACATAAACTGGAAAGATGGGTCAACCGCTTCGCTTACCAGAGTAAGGTCAAGGTTGTATGTTTTAGCGATTGTACGCCAGTATTCAATACCTGAGCCACCTAGTGGATCAACACCAAGCTTAAGGCCTGCTTTCTGAATCGCTTCCATGTCGATAACGTTTACCAGGTCATCAACATATGGCTGAACAAGATCTACCTGCTTAAGCAGTTCGCTTGCTTTTGCTTCTTCAAGAGGCAAACGCTTAACGCCTTCAAGGCCAGCTGCGATAAGCTCGTTAGCGCGGTCTTCAATCGCTTGAGTCAGTTCACCTTCAGCTGGACCACCGTGTGGTGGGTTGTATTTGATACCACCGTCCTGAGGTGGGTTGTGAGACGGAGTAATTACAATACCATCTGCTTTTTTCTCATTCTTAACGTTGTGCGTAAGAATCGCGTGAGAGATACCTGGAGTTGGCGTATAGCCATTCTCTTCCTGAACAATAACTTCAACACCGTTTGCAATCAGTACTTCGATAGTCGAGTAGATCGCCGCTTCAGAAAGCGCATGGGTATCTTTACCTAAAAACAGTGGACCTGTTGTTCCTTTCTCTGCACGAACTTCTGCTACCGCCTGAGCAATCGCCAGAATATGGTTTTCGTTAAACGTAGATTTATCTGCTGTACCACGGTGCCCAGAAGTACCAAACTGGACTTTATGAGCCGGGTTAGTTGGGTCTGGTTGTAATAAGAAGTAGTTGGCAACCAAAGCGGGAATGTTGTGTAGATCTTCCTGCTGAGCCTTCTGCCCTGCGCGAGGATGCATAGCCATAAATAATCCTTTGAAAAAACACTAAAGCCTAAAAATAATAAAAGCCCCATAACGACGTTTGAGGACGGTTCATTATGGGGCCTAATCTTGCAACAAAGCTATGCTGTCAGTCAAAAACTATATGGAACTGCACACTTTTTCTATTAAATCGGCCTGAAAACCCATGCGAGTCATCAATTGCTCTGCCATCTGACGTTTTCGATTTGTATTATTGTTGGTAATTACCCAAAAAGGTGTGCCTGGAATAGCGCGTGGTTTTGTCGTTTTACCACTCTCTAAAAGCGTACTTTCGTTGTCCGCAAAATAAACACGTGTACGGCCTTTCACCTGCGTTGCTTCTGCAAAACTTGAATTATCTATACGATAAAGTGCAGACAGAACCTGCATAAATCTGTCGATAGCTTTTTTGCTTCCGGCAAACTCATCAGAAATTAGCAGTGAGCGCATCTCTTTCACGCCATCGATACTGGTCTCTTTTCCAGCATCCTTACTAACAACGATACCTTGTGGCTGCTCTGGCTTAGTCTCTTCAGAAACCGTTTCGGTAGGCATTGAAGCGTCTTTTCTTACAGTTTCACCGTTGTTATCAAAGCCTAGCAAGCGTCTAAGAATGTCAGATGCACTTTCACCAATGTGCTCCGTCTGACTAGCAATGTAACGGTAAAGATCCTCATCAACTTCAATTGTCTTCATTCGTATTCACAATCTCACTATTTTTAATATCTGGATGATTATATACTCAAGCCACATCAAGATGCGAGTGTCAGCAGAATATTTTAAGACGCTGATTTCTTTCATCGCAACATCATCATACAAAAATACAATGTCAGAAATGCTCAACTATAAACTGCAAGGCAGTGGTCCAAACGTTCTGCTAATTCACGGACTGTTTGGCAACCTAGACAATCTCGGCCTAATCGCCAGAGATCTCGTAACCGACTATCAGGTACTGAGTGTAGATCTACGCAACCACGGTCTCTCTTTTCATTCAGATGATCATACCTATCAGGCTATGACCGATGATATCTATGAGTTGGTAGCTCACCTTCATCTGGCTGATCTTCACGTAATCGGTCATTCGATGGGTGGAAAAGTCGCCATGCGTTTCGCGTCGGATCATGCTGATCTATGTAAAAGTATGATCGTAATGGATATGGCACCAGTAGCCTACAAACAGCGAAAGCACGACAATGTTTTTGCCGGGCTTCAGGCAGTAGTTGAAAGTAAACCGACCAAACGCTCCCAAGCGATGCAACTCATGGCACAGCACATAGAGATGGAAGGTGTAAGACAGTTTTTGGGTAAGTCTCTTTTTAGTAAAGATGGCTATCTTCAGTGGCGTTTTAATGTTCCTTCGATATTGAAAAACTACTGGAATATTCTCGGCTGGGAGACAATCAAGAACTGCGAAATCCCAACCCTGTTTCTTAAAGGAGCAAACTCAGATTATCTTACGCAGGAACATCAGCCTCTAGTCCAGCAACAGTTTTCGAATGCGAAGGCGCACGTCATCGCAAACACCGGACACTGGCTTCACGCAGAGAAGCCATCTGAGGTAATTAGAGCAATTCGTCGATTTCTGGTAAACAATTAACGAGTCAGTGACTGACCGCATTAACATTACCTTTTAACAGTGGTATAGTTCTGCCACTAAAATTGGCATCAGGGAATGGTATGCTTTACGAGTACTTTGATTTACTGGAATCTATCGGTCTGGATCTTCTTTTTGCTTCTATATTCCTGCTTATTGGACTAGCAATTAAAGATGTTCTTAAACAAGGTAATGTCCCAGTGTTTGGTCAACGTATCGTATGGGGAGTTCTCTGCTTAGGGTGTGCCGGCTTTGTAGCAAAAGGCCTAATCCAGCTAAGCTGGGAAGGTACTGGCCTGGGTTGAAACCCTCTGTCGCCAAGTTCAACAAATTCATAAATAGGTAATCATATATGGCAAGTGTAGGTCTCTTCTTTGGCAGTGATACTGGTAATACAGAAGCTGTTGCAAAGATGATTCAGAAGCAGCTAAGCAAGAAGCTGGTTCACGTTCAAGACATCGCTAAAAGCAGCAAAGAAGATATCGATAACTTCGATCTTCTGATTCTGGGTATCCCGACATGGTACTACGGTGAAGCACAGTGTGACTGGGATGACTTTTTCCCTGAGCTAGAAGCGATCGATTTCTCTACTAAGCTTGTCGCTATCTTTGGTTGTGGTGATCAGGAAGACTATGCAGAGTACTTCTGCGATGCTATGGGTAACATTCGCGATATCGTTGAAGAAAAAGGCGGTACTATTCTAGGTCACTGGCCGACTGAAGGCTATGAGTTCGAAGCCTCTAAAGCACTTGTTGATGACGAAACATTTGTTGGCCTGTGCATTGATGAAGATCGTCAACCAGAACTAACTGAAGAGCGTGTTACTAATTGGGTCAACCAGATCCATGAAGAAATGTGCTTATCAGAGCTTGAAGACTAATCGTAAAACAAGCTGTAGTAGTTTGAAGCGCCTCTTTACACAGAGGCGTTTTTTATTTCTTCTCCATCAACATCCTGCTTTACCTGTCTGTATTTAGGTTTTTTACGAACATATAGCGTTCTCTGAACTTCAGAGACCACCTCACCTCTGGCGTTTTTAACGTAGATCATAAACTCTGGAAAACACTTATCGCCATCTGCGGTTGTTCGCAGTATCTCATCCAGCACTTCCTGTGATATTTGAAATTCGGCGTATAAGTCAGAGCTACCCGGCTTTAGAAAATTGATGCTGGCCTCTTTGTCCCATACATAATATTGCTCTCCTAGAATTCCCATCAGCATTAGCGAATAAACCGGGTCGGTAAGAGAAAATATGCTTCCACCATACTGAGTTCGGTTAGCATTTTTGTTCCACCATCTCAGCTTCAATCTCATCTTAACTACTCGAAAGTCTTCGCTGATATGCCGGATACTGATCCCCGCTCCCCAAAAAGGAGGCCAAATATTCAATGCAAATTTTACAGTTCCAGGTTTATATACCCTGGCGAGATGTTTATTCATTGTTTTTTGTTAATCAATTGTTACTGGTCGGATCACAATATCTATGATTTTTATCTTAATATCAAATCTTTCTTATTAACCCTTTGAAGTTTGAGGTTTAATGTTCTTGCTCAGTAACCTATAATGACTCTAATTGTGACTGTTGAATCAGTTATGCAGTTCATCTACAGGAAAACATATGTCAGACAATAATAAAGCACTCAAGGATGCCGGGCTAAAAGTTACCCTACCAAGATTAAAGATTTTGGAAGTCCTTCAACAACCAGATTGCCAGCATATTAGCGCAGAAGAGCTGTATAAAAAGCTAATTGACCTTGGTGAAGAAATTGGACTTGCAACAGTTTACCGAGTGCTAAACCAGTTTGATGACGCAGGTATTGTCACACGCCACCACTTTGAAGGTGGTAAATCAGTATTTGAACTTTCAACACAGCACCATCACGACCACCTGGTTTGTCTGGACTGTGGCACTGTCATTGAATTTTCTGATGAGGTTATCGAAAATCGTCAGAAAGAGATCGCCTCTTCCTATGGTATTGAGCTAACCAACCACAGCTTATACCTTTACGGGAAATGTGCTGAAGGGGATTGTAAAAAAGACCCGAATCTCCACGAAAAAAAGTAAAGATACAAAAAACCAGCATTAAGCTGGTTTTTTTATGCTAACCAAAATTGGTCATTCCCGCACTAGCCGTGCGCCTTGACGGGAATCTATTTATTTAGCTTCAATCTTAGCCCATGTATCACGCAGGCCAACTGTACGGTTAAATACTAAAGCTTCTGGCTTTGAGTCTTTAACATCAGCACAGAAATAACCTGTGCGTTCAAACTGGTAACCTACTTCAGCTTCAGCCGCTTTCAGGCTTGGCTCAACAAAACCGTTCATCACAACCAGTGATTCAGGGTTAATTGTTGCTGCAAAGTCATCAGCCGCTGCTGGGTTAGGAACAGTAAACAGACGATCGTACAGACGAATCTCAGCCGGAACACCTTTATCCGCAGAAACCCAGTGAATAACACCTTTCACTTTACGGCCATCTGCCGGGTTCTTACCAAGTGTTTCATTATCGTAAGTACAGAAGATAGTTGTGATATTACCTTCTTCATCCTTTTCGATACGCTCAGCCTTAATAACGTATGCACCACGTAGACGAACTTCTTTACCCAGAACCAGACGCTTATACTTCTTGTTCGCTTCTTCGCGGAAGTCTTCACGTTCAATCCAGATTTCACGGGTAAACGGTACTTCACGCTCGCCCATTTCTGGTTTGTTCGGGTGGTTCGCAACGTTTAGCGTTTCGACTTCCCCTTCTGCAAAGTTTTCGATAACAATCTTCACAGGATCAAGAACGGCCATTGCACGCGCTGCGTTCTCGTTCAGATCGTCACGAATGCAAGACTCCAGAGAACCAAACTCGATCATGTTTTCTTGCTTAGTAACACCGATACGCTTACAGAACTCACGGATTGAAGCTGGCGTGAAACCACGGCGACGCAGACCAGAAATAGTTGGCATACGAGGGTCGTCCCAACCATTTACTAGTTCATCAACAACAAGCTGGTTTAGCTTACGCTTAGACATCACCGTGTATTCAAGATTCAGACGGCTAAATTCATACTGATGTGGCTGACACTCAATAGTGATATTCTCTAGTACCCAGTCGTATAAACGACGGTTGTCCTGGAATTCCAGTGTACATAGTGAGTGCGTAATGCCTTCCAGCGCATCCGAGATACAGTGAGTAAAGTCGTACATTGGGTAAATGAACCACTTGTCACCAGTCTGATGGTGTTCTGCGAAGCGCACACGATAGATTACCGGATCACGCATTACCATAAATGGTGAAGCCATATCGATCTTCGCACGAAGACATGCTGTACCTTCAGCAAACTCACCAGAGCGCATTTTTTCGAACAGCGCCAGGTTTTCTTCAACGCTACGATCACGGTATGGGCTATGCTTACCTGGTTCTGTTAGTGTGCCACGATATTCGCGAATTTGTTCAGGACTTAGCTCTTCTACGTACGCTAAGCCTTTATTAATCAGTTCGATAGCATATTCATATAGCTTGTCGAAGTAATTTGATGAATAACAGATGTCACCAGACCAATCAAAGCCTAGCCATTTAACATCGTTTTTGATCGACTCAACGTATTCGATATCTTCTTTTTCAGGGTTAGTATCATCAAAACGAAGATTACATTGTCCCTGGTAGTCCTGAGCAATTCCAAAGTTTAAGCAGATTGATTTCGCGTGACCGATATGCAGGTAGCCATTTGGCTCCGGTGGGAATCGAGTATGCACGCTAGTGTGTTTACCATCAGCCAGATCTTTATCGATAATTTGGCGGATGAAATTCGAAGGGCGAGCCTCAGCAGCTTCACTCATCTAAGCACCTCAGTTTTTTGGATTGTCAGAAATAATCGCTAATGATCCACGATTATGAGGAATTACACAATATAAACCGTATAAAAGTTAACGTTTTCTTTTTGATTGCGTAATTAGTATGCAGGTCGGCCCGTTAAACTCCGTATATTTGCCAATTATGCTCTATTCCGTCGAACCGCTATAGCGATATTTGTACCTGTAGCGACCATGGCTGTTTGGCATGTTCGCTACATAGAGCACAATAGGCAAACAACTAATCGATAGTATCCGGCACTGTCCGAATGTTTATCAGGTGTACTCTGTGGAATGAACATGCATGAGACTGAAATATCATTTGAACACAGAGCCACTTAGCGGTTCATGGAAGAGAGTATTCCTGATAAATATTATCGCAGAACAACAAAACCCCGGCGGCTGCCGGGTTTTGAATCTTCTCTACGATGCTCAATATTAGCCCAGTAGGCTTAGCGCTGAGTTCGGTGCCTGCTTCGCCTGAGCAAGGACTGAAGTTGATGCCTGCTGCAGAATCTGAGACTTAGTCATCGCTGTTGTTTCTTTCGCGAAGTCTGTGTCTTTGATTCGGCTCTTAGACGCATTCACGTTTTCGTTGATGTTGTCTAGGTTATTAATCGCATGGTCGAAACGGTTCTGGAATGCACCCAGCTCTGCTCGGTGTGAATCCACATATTTCAGTGCCGAGTCGATGATACCTACTGCTTCTTGTGAACCACCTACGGTTGTCACATCCAGCGTATCAACAGTGACTGCCTTGCCTTCACCCATACCTAGTTCGCCAGCGAGACTACCACCGAATGCCACTTCACCCTGAACCTTGTTGTTACCAGCGAATACCTGAAGGCGACCTTCTTCGTCTACCGATGCAGCCACAGAATCCTGCTGACCATTGATGTACGTTGCCAGCTCTTCGATGTCATCACCCTGCTTAGCATTGATGGTTACATTCTGCTCTGCTCCTGCATCATCAGTAAAGGAGATTGTCAGTGTAGAGTCTTGTGCTACACCCCAGTTCTGGTCTTTACCTTCTGTTGCTGCGTAAGATGTACCACCCATCATACGGTTATCTGAACGCATATCTTTCAGAGATAGCATTACCGCTTCACCGTTATCCGCACCAATCTGGAAAGACTTTGTACCGTGTGTACCGTTCAGAAGCTTGTTGCCACCGAAAGATGTGGTTTCTGCAATACGGTTCAGCTCGTCGTTCAGTGCCGTTACTTCTTCCTGAATCGCTACACGGTCTGCTTTTGAGTTCGCGCCGTTCGCTGATTGTAGGGACAAGTCACGCATACGCTGAAGGATGTTGGTGGTCTCGTTCATTGCACCTTCTGCTGTCTGTGCAATCGAGATACCGTCGTTCGCGTTTCGTACCGCTACGTCAAGGCCACGGCTCTGAACGTTCAAACGGTTAGAGATTTGAAGACCCGCTGCGTCGTCTTTCGCGCTATTAATCTTGAAGCCAGAAGACAGGCGTTCCATTGAACCATTCAGGTCATTCGCTGCATTGTTCAGGTGACGCTGAGCTGTCATTGCTGCTACGTTAGTATTTACATTCACTGCCATGGTGATTTCTCCAATTGATTTTCCGGTATAGCGGTTTCCGACGTCTCGGAAAACCAAGTAGTTCTCTCAAAGTTACTTTTATTAACGGCTCATCATGGGAAATCTTTAGATGTTTTTTTCTCTTTTTTATAAAAATATTCGTTTGATGGGTAAGATTTGATGAAAGGCATAAAAAGAACAAAAATCTTAAATTTATCGCTAAAGTTTTTAATAAACTTGCCGAGCGATAAACTCTGTATTTCTTAGTTAGCCTAATAAGGTCAGTGCCATATTAGGAGCTTGCTTAGCCTGAGCAAGTATTGATGTGCTTACCTGCTGGAGGATCTGCTGCTTTATCATTGCTGTTGTTTCTTTAGCAAAATCGGTGTCTTTTATTCTGCTGTTAGACGCAGCCAGGTTTTCGTGGATATTATTAAGATTATTTATCGCGTGATCGAATCGATTCTGGAATGCGCCCAACTCAGAGCGATGACTGTCGACAAACTTTAATGCACTATCAATTACAGATACAGCTCGTTGCGAGCCGCCAACTGTTGTTATATCGAGATCATTGACCGTCTCGAATTCCGGACTAGCCATCGACAACTCATTTGCCAGACCACCACTAAAACTGATCGTTCCCCCAGCTTTATCACCAGACATAAATATCTGAAGCTGACCATCCTCATTTACTGATGCGGATACCGCGTCTGTCTGGCCATTTATATAGGTTGCCAGTTCTTCAATATCGTCGCCTACGTTGGCTCTTATCTTAATGGTTTCTTCTCTGCCTTGTGCATTGGTAAAGCTCATATTAAACATATGGCTACCCTGTTTTACCGTCCAGGTATCATCCGCCTTCCCCTGTGCTACATACGAAAGGCCACCCATATCAAGCGTGTCCGAGCGCATATTCTTAAGGCCAACCTGAACGGCTTCACCGGAGTCTGCGCCTATCTGGAATGAAGCTTTAGCAAAGTTACCATTAAGTAGCTTACGACCACCAAATGATGTCGTTTCAGCAATTCTGTTTAATTCATCATTCAGAGCTGTCATCTCTTCCTGAAGCGCAACCCTGTCTGCTTTACTATTCGCACCATTAGAGGACTGAAGAGAAAGATCCCGCATTCTTTGCAGGATATTGGTAGTTTCGTTCATCGCGCCTTCTGCGGTTTGCATAATAGAAATGCCATCATTTGCATTTCTTACCGCCACATCGAGGCCACGCATTTGGGATTCTAGTCGATTAGATATCTGAAGGCCGGCAGCGTCATCTTTTGCGCTGTTAATACGACTACCTGACGACAAACGCTCAAGCGACTGGGTCAACTGATGAGTTGCCAGTCCAAGATGCCTTTGTGCCGTCAGTGCAGCGACGTTGGTATTAACATTTACAGCCATTGATGCCCGTTTTCCCCGAAACAGTTAAAAATAGGGTTCTCTGGGCTAGTATCGGCAAGGCGTTCAGAAACTTTAGGAAAATTAGTGACAGTTATTCGACGATAAGAACGAATCAGGCCGCTGAATAACTAACGGCCTGAATATCATGTTATTGCTAAAAAATTAGCTACTATTTAATTTCTAGCTTTTGAAGCATTCCTTCGGAAGGAGCAAAGAAGTAAGCGCCTGTCACCGCTTTAGTAAAGCGCAACATCTGGTCTGTTTTTCCATCGGTAACACCGTACATACTTTCCAGCATCACCTTGATATTGTGCAGAGTATTACAATAAGAGATAAACAGCAGGCCGTGGTCACCAGATACCGAACCGTACGGCAGGCTGTGGCGAACAATCTTCAATCCTTTACCTTCCTCTTTAATATCTACACGGCCCACATGTGAAGCTGCAGGTACATTATCCAGTTCGATAGAATCTGGCTTGGTACGACCAATGACTTTTTCCTGTGCAGACACAGATAAGCGGTTCCAGGCAGGAAGGTTATGAATAAAGCGTTGCGCCATCACATAGCTGCCACCAGCAAACTCACCTTCTGGAATAATAGCAACTTCCGCACGCTGTTCACCTTCAGGGTTTTCGGTTCCATCGACAAAATCCGTCATATCGCGGGAATCCAGGTAACGATAACCATAGGTTTCATCAACCACTTCAACCTGCTCTGAAATTGCAGCCATCAGTTTACGCATCACGTAGAAGTGAAGGTCGTGACGATTTGAATGGCAGTGAACAATGATGTCCACATCAGAAGCAGGAGCAATGATTTCACCTTCGCCCAGAGCTTCAAAAGGAATTAGCTCTTCAGGCATATTCTGATTTGTTTGCGACCAAAACGCATGAGTGAATGCAACAGACACCGTTAACTCAGCTTCTGGTTGAGTTTCATTGATCTCATTTACCAGTTGAGGCAATTTCTTAAGCTCTGCAAGGACGGCTGATGCATCGTTGCGAATTTTAAGTTGAGCGTATAGTGCGAATGGCCCTGCCTCAGGGACAATGGCTGATTGAGATACTGACATATAGGGGACTCTCTCCTTGATTATAAGATTGAGGCATTTAACCTCTGATCAGTCTACAACTTTGTTTTTGATAAAGTTTGATTTCCGTCATACTCCTGGTTTGAAATATGTATGATTAATAACCTGTTACTCAAGTATTGGGGCACGAAAACAATCTTTAACTCGTTTGCTTCTTAATACAAACAATAATAGCCATAATAAACCAACAAGAGAAATGGCATTGGGCCAACTAAATACACCTTTATCCAGTTGAATTTGATAAACCAGCAGAAATAGCTGAACAATAATGGTAAGCAGAGTTACGCTTTTTCCGTAAGAAAACAGCTTTACTACCATTTTTCGATCCTGATGCCTAAGCCCTAACAGCCAAAACAACACTATCGCTGGCGCGCCTGTTATTAAGCCCATATAAAGGGTTGAATGCACCGGATAAATTAGCTCAAGGATTCTCGCTCCTGTGTCTCGGCTTGCTCCTGCCATCACAAACACAACCCAGGCCTTTGCTAAAAATAACCAACCCAATTTAAGCCATACGGGTGCATTTAAAAAACCATTCTTGTCGTAATGTTCAATCGGATACCGCACTAATCCCTCTTAGAAGCTTACATCTCAAATCTCGATAGGTATGATAGATGAAAATAGAAGTGATTAAACTACGTGAATGTAAATATGAAAAAGAACAAGACGACAATCTCTGCAGAAACGCAAACTGAAGCAATGAAGATCGCCAAATCAACACAGAAACCCGGTCAAACAAAAGAGCAAACCAAGTTGATAGCCCAGGGCATCGAGAAGGGTATTGCACAGTACAAAAAGCAGCAAAAAGAGCGAGCACGACAGGCTGATAAAGCCAAAAAGAGAGAAAAAAAGCCAAAGAGCAGCAAGTCACGATTGAAACTGAAGCAACTTCTAAAGTTACTGAGGTTAGCTCCCAGGAGTCTGCAGGAAAATCAAACACATTACCGTGGGTACTGTTGCTTCTAAGCTGGATAGGATTTGCAGCATATATTTTTGTTGCTTAACGAGAAAGTCCCGCTACCGCTAGCGGGGCTTTGAAAGGTGATCGGTGAAGAGCCAATTCAAGGAACAGGCGAACCCCCGACCCTTTTGACCCAAAACGAAAAAACCTCGCTAGCGATAGCGAGGTTTCAATATATGGCCGGTGAAGAGGGATTTGATGGGACTGGCCTTCCAGCCCCCGACCAAAAGCTTTGCTTTTCAGATTCCAAATACGACAAAGCCCCGTCATACGACGAGGCTTTTAAAGTGGTCGGTGAAGAGGGATTCGAACCCCCGACCCTCTGGTCCCAAACCAGATGCGCTACCAAACTGCGCTATTCACCGATAATGTATTTTGTTAGGACGCTGTATCAGAGGGTCACCCTCTGGTCCGCTATTCCTAAACCCGGAGATGCGCTACCAAACTGCGCTATTCACCGAAATGTTCCGTATCAGGTTCTCCCTGAGAACGGAGCCGTATAATACGGATTCCTGACAAAGACGCAAGCCCTTTCTTGGATTTTTATTGCATCAAGCTCAAGTGTTCGTTTAACGCTCAAACTGTGATTAAAAACACAACAACACAAACAATTTCTTAACGTTATATCCACATTTGATCCAGATCATAACGAAAATAGGCGCATAGCTCTAAGTTAGTTCTTGTCGTCACTAACTTTGACGGAGGACTCATGGACTTTTGGCTCGATCTCCTTTTTGGCAATGCCGTTGGATTATCTTCAATGATAGTCATCTTTGGCGCTCTTGGTTTGATGCTGTTTTTCGGTGGTTTCTTCGTTTACAAAGCAGTGAGTGACAAATCTCCTCACTAGATCGCTTAGCAATTAAAGCTATTGCTCCGGAGTAAATTTGAATATTTGCTCCGGTTTTTCTATGGGCGCAATTTAATTTATACTCTAGTCATGCCATTCCTATATGAGATGAAGTTATGTCTCAAGATGACGATCTAGATCTATTCCAGCAAATGATGGGGGACGTTACCCCAATTAAAAACGATACTGCAGAACATCAGAAAAAGCATAAGGTTACTGATGCTCATATAGCTCGCCGAGAAGCCGCGATCTGGCTCAGTGAACAAGATCCCGAATACCTTTCGCTTGATAATGCTCCTATGGTTAGACCTGAAGATGTTATTGAGTATAAGCGCGATGGGGTTCAGGAAGGCGTTTTCCGCAAACTCCGGTTAGGAAAGTACCCTATTCAAGCCAGACTCGACCTACACAGGAAGTCACTGCAAGAGGCCAGAGACGAAATCGTTAAATTTCTCAAACAGTGTCTTCGGATGGACATTCGAACCGTCATTATTGTTCACGGTAAAGGTGAACGCTCAAATCCACCAGCTCTAATGAAGAGCTATACAGCTAGCTGGTTAAGCCAAATCAAAGATGTTATGTGCGTGCATAGTGCTCAGCAGTTTCATGGTGGAACCGGAGCTGTGTATGTGCTGCTTCGAAAGAGTGCCGAGAAGAAGGCTGAAAACCGGGAAAGACACCAAAAACGCATGGGATAAATAATCGCCTGTGCTACAATTCCATTAATTTTTAAAGCAACTGTATATCAGTTGCTTTTTTCATCGTTGTGAAACGCGGAGTCCCCTATATGTCACAAGAAACCACACCTCAAAACCATTCATCAAATAACGAAGCTAAACGCCTGAATAAGTTTATCAGTGAAACTGGCTATTGTTCACGTCGTGAAGCCGACAGGCTTATCGAACAAGGTCGAGTAACCATTAATGGTTCAGTACCTGAAATGGGTACCAAAGTATTCCCTGGTGACGAAGTTCTGGTAGATGGCAACCCTCTAAAGAAAAAAGAGAAGCCAATCTATATAGCTCTGAACAAACCAACAGGGATAACCTGTACCACTGAACGTGATGTCGAGGGAAATATCGTCGATTATATAGGGCATAAACAGCGAATCTTCCCAATCGGAAGACTGGATAAGCCTTCTGATGGCCTGATCTTTTTAACTAACGATGGCGATATCGTTAACAAGATTCTTAGGGCGGGCAACAACCACGAAAAAGAGTACGTGGTTCGCGTAGATAAACCAATTACTCAGGAGTTCATTAATAAGATGTCTTCGGGTGTTGATATTCTCGACACTACAACTTTGCCATGTAAAGTGTCCAAAGAGACTAAGTTCTCATTCAGAATCGTTCTGACTCAAGGCTTAAACCGCCAGATTCGCCGCATGTGTGAAGCACTGGGCTATGAGGTATTTAAGCTACGTCGTGTTCGCATTATGAATATCACTATTGATGGTATCCCAAATGGTAAATGGCGTTACCTTACCGACGATGAAGTTGCTGAAATCCTCAGGATGAGTGAGAGCTCTGTCGGTACTGAAGAAGCCTCAAAGGTAAATGCGAAAGGCCAGAGAATTAAGAAAGCAACCGACGCAAAACTATTCGACAGCAGGGAAGAGAATCAGACTTCAAAAGCAAGAAGAAACCAGAAGCCAAAACACCACACCTATGGCGGCAAGGGCGCTGATGAATTCAGGCATTCGCCGAAAAAAAGAGATACTCAAAAGCGTACGTCGGGTAACTCGTCCAGATCAGTACAAAACAATAAGCCTTCTGGCAACTCAAAACCATCAGCTTCTAAGCCAGCCAAACGAGTAACAGGAACGCTATCTCTTAAAAAGTGATAACTTTACTCATCATCTGACTGGTTATAGTGGAACAGACATACAAGGGCATGGATGCCCTTGTTTAAGCGAACACAGGTTACGCTGTTAACTCAACAAAGCTCCCACGGGTCAAAGAAGCTAGATCCGATGGCGATAACTCAATATCCAACCCTCGTTTACCACCGGATACTAAAACGGTTTGCTGTGGTTCCGCCGTCATGTCGATAAAAGTCGGTAATGCTTTTTTCTGGCCTAACGGGCTAATCCCACCAACAATATATCCTGTGGTTTTCTGCGCGATATCCGGGTCAGCCATATCCGCTTTCTTGGCCTTCATCGCCTTTGCTGCGTTCTTCAGGTTTAACTTGGCATCAACAGGGATAATGGCCACTGCCAGATTTCTAGGCTCACCATTTACGCAAAACAGCAAGGTTTTAAATACCTGTTTAGGATCCATCCCCAGCAGTTCTGCTGCTTCCATACCATAACTCTGACAATTGGGATCATGCTGATACTGACGGATGATATGAGAGATTTTTTTCTTTTTAAGTAAATTAATAGCGGGAGTCATAGCGCACCTAAACAAAAAAGACGGTGTAAAAACACCGCCTTAATCTACGCTTATATGACTTTATTGGTCAAGCTTACTTGTAAACCATCTCACCTTTTGGTGCGAACTTGTTTACATCAACTGGAGAGTTTTCTTCCAGGAATGCTTTAAGTACTTCTGCATCCACAAAGCCTGTGTTCACGTAACCAGGGTGACCCGTTAGCTTAGGATATCCGTCACCACCTGATGCGTTAAAACTAGGTACTGTGAAGCGATATGTCTTCGCCATATCCAGAGGCTCACCACCAACCTTCACATCACTTACTTTACCGTTTTCGACTGTCATCGAAATACCAGCAAACTGAGCGTATGCACCTGAATCAACTGGCTTAGTTGCTACAACATTCAGGTAATCAAGTACTTCTTTACCAGACATATCAGTGTAAGTGATTGCGTTACCAAACGGCTGTACAGTCAATACGTCTTTATAGGTAATGTCACCTTCGTCCATAGACGCACGAACACCACCGGAGTTCATTACACCGAAGTCGGCTTTTGCACGCTCCATCTGAGCCGTTGCAATCAGGCGACCAAGGTTAGTCTGGTTGAAACGAACGATGTTACGCTCACCTTCCAGGCGACCATTTGTCTCAGCGATTTTAACGCTAAGTTGTTCTTGACCTTTCTCCTGATATGGCTGAAGGAATGCTAGCACTTCTGGATCTTGTGCGATTTCTTCTTCGATAAAGACGCGTTTCTTCTTACCATCCACCTTAATTTTCTTCTTAAGGTTTACAGGGATAAGATCGTAGCTCACCATCTCTAGCTCACCGTTTACAAACTCAAAGTCTGCACGACCTACGTATTTACCCCACTCATGAGCCTGTACGATCCAGGTTCCATTCTGATTGTCTGGTTTACAGTCTTCACCTGGCTTGAAGTTCTTGTTGTACATGTTTGGACCTTCCATGCACACAGGTTCCTGAGAGTGACCACCTACGATCATGTCCAGAGAACCTTCATCCAGATAACGGGCAAGCGCAACGTCACCAGGAGCATTTACACCACGGTTACCGTTTTCGTAGTGGCCCATGTGTGTTACTGCGAAAATAAGATCTGGCTTTTCAGTTTTCTCTAGTTCAGCGATCAGCTTCTTAGCTTCTTCTTTTGGATCACGGAAGTCTAATCCACTAATGAACTCAGGGTTACCAATTTTCATGGTGTCTTCTGTAGTTAAACCAATAACCGCAATCTTAAGACCCTGTTTTTCAAACATCTGGTAAGCCTGGTACTTGCGCTCACCAGTTTCTTTATCATAGATGTTTGCGGACATCATTGGGAAGTTTGCCCAGTCAATCTGCTGTTGTAGCACCTCGAGCGGGTTATCAAACTCGTGGTTACCTAACGCCATTGCATCGTAACCAAGTAAATTCATACCTTTGAAATCAGGCTCAGCATCCTGAAGATCAGACTCTGGCACACCAGTGTTAATATCACCACCAGAAAGAAGCAATACGCTTCCACCTTCTGCTTCAATTTCTGCACGCAGTTCATCAATCAATGTCTTGCGAGCAGCCATACCATACTCACCATATTTGTTCTGCCAGAAGCGACCATGGTGGTCATTGGTATGCAGTACAGTTAGCTTGTAAGTTTGGTCTTCTTCCCAGTTAGGACCAGAAGCGCAACCAGCCAACACAGCTAATACCGCAGCACTTACTGCTGATTTAAAAACTAGGCGTTCCTTCATGTTTTCACCTTTTCTATTGAGGGGACTGACAAGTGCAAAAAGCACCTGAGAGATTACCCAAATACGTAATCCCATTTACTATTTCTGTTGTCAAATATCACTATAGTTACAGTTAGCCTTAGCCGCTATAAATACAGTTAAAATACGATTTCATCGCCACAAAAACTTTGCGCATGAAATATGACAGATAGATGACAGACAAACTGTGATTGCAAGCTAAAAACATCACTCGCAAACATTTGCCACAGGAATGATTTCCCATTTCTGTTGATTTCACAAGATATATCACACAAATAGATGCAAAAAAGCCGACCTTATACGGTCGGCTCTGGAAGAAAAAGTGTAACTTATCGTTACTTGATATCGATATGCTCGAAGCCTTTGATCAGATCGTCTAGTGCTTTCATTTGAGCCAAAAACGGCTCCAGCTTATCTAGTGGTAAAGCAGAAGGACCATCACATCTAGCTTGATCTGGGTTAGGGTGCGCTTCGATAAACAAACCAGCAATACCCGTTGCTAAACCTGCCTTAGCCAGTTCAACAGTCTGCTCTCGGCGACCACCTGAAGCAGCACCACTTGGATCGCGCATCTGAAGGGAGTGAGTTACATCAAAGATAATCGGGCTACCTTTCGATGCTTTCTTCATAACACCAAAGCCAAGCATATCAACCACTAGGTTGTCGTAGCCATGACAAGAGCCACGCTCACAAAGAATGATATTGTCGTTTCCACACTCACCAAACTTCTCAACAATGTTCCCTACCTGCCCTGGGCTCATAAACTGAGGCTTCTTAACGTTAATTACAGCGCCTGTTTTTGCCATGGCCTCAACCAGATCAGTCTGGCGAGCAAGGAATGCAGGTAGCTGAATAACGTCTACTACATCAGCAACTGGCTGTGCCTGTTCTTCAGTGTGCACATCCGTAATCACCTTTACGCCAAAGGTATCTTTCAGTTCCTGGAAGATTTTCATCCCTTCTTCAAGGCCAGGACCACGATATGAGTGTACGGAACTACGGTTCGCTTTATCGAAAGAAGCCTTAAATACATATGGAATGCCTAGCTTCTCTGTCACTTTCACATAGTGCTCACAGATCTGCATCGCAAGATCGCGTGATTCAAGTACGTTCATCCCTGCAAATAGGGTAAATGGCTTGTCGTTCGCAACAGGAATGTCACCAACGTGAACGATTTTTTGATCCATTTTCTTCTCTCTAAATTCAGTTTCTAATTAATGAAAAACAGTCGGTGTTTCATTGAGTGCCTTTACCTGAGCTTTTAGCAGTTCTGCCGCAGGATCTTCCGGGCATTGATCGATAAAAAACTCATAATCCGATTTCGCTACCTGGTGACAATCAAGTTGCTGATAGATGAAACCTCTGTCTCTGATCTCATACGGATCATCAGGAACAAACGTCAACGCTAAATCAGTACACTTCAACGCCAAAGTGTAGCGCTCTTCTCTTAACAAAGCGCTTTTAATTATTGCCAGCCAACGGCCAATCACTGTTGGGTTGTCTGCTGACTGCAGGTGTTCTGCTTCAAGTTTCGCCAGCGGACCCTCGTGCCCGATTAACCAGGCACCCAGTACTTTTTCAGCAACATACTCACCGTTAAACGGGTTAATATACTGAGCACGTTCATCGTGCCAATTCACTTTAACAATAAACTGAGTAGGAAATGCAACGCCTTCTACTGGTAGCCCAAGCTTGCGTCCAAAGTAGAGCAGCAGCGCGCCAAGGCTAACTGGTATGCCTTTTCTTCTTTCCAGCACTTTATCCATAAAGGTATTTTCTGAAGAAAAGTAAGCGTCTGCGTCGCCAGAAAATTTCCATTCGTGATAGAACAGGCGTAGGAATGATTCAAACTTTTGTTTTTCATCGGTCTCATGAACAAGAGACAACTCCGCATCTTTTAGCAGCCTGTTTAGTTCTTGTTCTGCCCACTGGACCTCTGTTTCAGGATTAATCGCGACATTTAACGCCAAAGCACCTTCCACCAACTCCATGTTGTCCAGGTCTTCATCAAACAAATCAAACATCGCTTACCCCATTAATGCAGGTATTTTGGTCACCGCAATTCGTCCTGCCATAAATAGCCAGCCAAGAGCACCAAAAAAAGCAAAGGTACGGATTAATTTACCCTTGGCCATTCGAAGGGTGAACATAGCCAACGCAAAGTAGGCAAGGATACAGGTCACTTTTTCTGTGAACCACTCGGTACCAGCAGTAAATGGAACAAATCCTAGAGTAAACACCAGTGCAATACCGGACACTAGCAATACTGAATCGACTATATGTGGCGTTACCTTCAGAATCTTGGCGTTTACTTTGCTTGAATCAGCCATGATAAGTGCGTAACGAATAGATAAAAGAATCGCACTTAGAGCAATAGCTACTAGATGAATATGTTTTAAGGCAAAATACATTTGTTCTCGCTTATTTTATTTTGTCCTGATACTTCTCTTAACCGAAAAACTGACCCATGGTCACTCGATCGTTTCCGGCATAATCTTTTTCTGTAGACACATCGCTGTAACCTAATTCTTTCATCAAGTTACGAACATCTGACCCCTGTTCAAAACCGTGTTCAAACATCAACCAACCGCCGGTATCAATATGAACCCGTGCCTCTGTTGCAATGTGCCTGATATCCGCAAGACCTTTCTCTTCCGCAACCAGAGCAGAAAGTGGTTCAAAACGAACATCTCCCTGCGTCAAATGCGGGTCGTCTTTTTCTATATACGGCGGATTTGAAACAATTAAAGCAAACTTTGTTCCGTTTTCAACAGGCTCAAACCAACTGCCCTGAAGAAAACGACAGTTTTTGATTCCAAGGTTACTAGCGTTTTCAGTTGCCAGGCGCTGAGCTTCTTGCCTGATATCAATACCAACAACATTCGCAGTAGGTAGCTCAGAAGCTAAAGCAAGAGCAATAGCACCTGTACCTGTGCCTAGATCAAGAATTGAGGCCACACCTTGCGGGGCTTTATCCAGCGCCAGTTCTACCAACCTCTCAGTATCCGGTCTTGGTATCAATGTAGAAGGAGAAACTTTCAAAGGAAGAGACCAGAACTCTCTCTCTCCGGTAATGTACGCGATAGGTTCGCCAGAAATCCGACGGTCTAATAATAGGCGGAAAGATTTCTGCTGCGATTCATCCAGCGCTTTATCAGGCCAGGTGAGTAGATAGCTTCTTGGTTTGTCCAGAACGTGGCAAAGAAGTACCGCTGCATCCAAAGACGGCGATTCGGTTCCACTTAACTGTAGTTCCGCAATAGCCGCCTTCAGAGATTGCTCAATGGAGGGTTGTGTATCCATTAAATTAGTTTTGTTCCGCAAGAGCCGCTAGCTGATCAGCCTGATGCTCCTGAAGTACAGGATCAACCAAGCTCTGCAGGTCGCCTTCCATAACTTCATTCAGACGGTAAAGCGTAAGGTTGATACGGTGGTCAGAAACACGACCCTGAGGATAGTTATAGGTGCGGATACGGTCACTTCGGTCACCACTACCTAAAAGGTTACGTCTTGTATCAGAAACTTCTGCTGCACGACGCTCCTGTTCAGCCTGTACGATTCGGGCTGCAAGTACAGACATCGCTTTCGCTTTGTTTTTGTGCTGAGAACGCTCATCCTGACACTCTACTACTGTACCGGTTGGTAAGTGAGTAATACGGATTGCAGAGTCCGTGGTGTTTACGTGCTGACCACCAGCACCTGATGCACGGAAGGTATCAATCTTCAGGTCTGCCGCTTTAATTTCCGGCAGATCCGCTTCAGGGATCTCCGCCATAACCGCTACAGTACAAGCTGATGTATGAACACGCCCCTGAGACTCTGTAGCAGGTACACGCTGAACACGGTGGCCGCCAGATTCAAACTTAAGGATACCGTATGCACCATCGCCATTAACCTTAGCGATCATCTCTTTATAGCCACCCTGCTCTGATTCGTTAGAGCTCATGACTTCAATGCGCCAGCCCTGCTTTTCCGCATATTTACTGTACATACGGAACAGATCACCCGCGAAAATTCCTGCTTCATCACCACCGGCACCGGCACGGATTTCCAGGAAGCAGTTACGCTCGTCATTTGGATCTTTAGGCAGCAGCAGAATCTGCAGCTCATCGGCCAGGCGCTCGATTGCCGCTTTAGATTCTTTGATCTCTTCCTGCGCCATTTCGCGCATTTCTTCATCGTCTTCGTTTGCCATTTCCTCAGCAGCAAGCAGATCTTCCTGAGCCTGTTGGTATGACTGGAAGCACTTAGTCACTTCTTCCAGCTGAGAATATTCTTTAGATAAAGCACGAAATTTGTCTTGGTCACCTATAATTTCAGGATCACCAAGAAGATGCTGAACTTCCTCATATCGTTCTACAAGGGTTTCCAGCTTAGTTAGAATGGACGGTTTCATAATCTTCTTTAATTCTGTTGTAGGTCCTCTAGACCTAAAGCCTGTCTTATGACAGAAAGCTTATCAGGCTCACCTCGTTCAGCCGCCTGTTGCAGGGCTCGTGTAGGAGCATGGATAAGCTTGTTAGTTAACTTATTGCTTAGTTCTAGCAGTACTTTCTCTGGATCACCACCTGACTGCAAACTCTGAAGGCTTTTAGTCAAAAGCTCTTCTCTGGTCTCATTTGCTGCAGTGCGGAAATCCCTAATACTATCGACAGCCTGAAGGGAGCGAAGCCATGTCATAAATGCGGCACTCTCTTCGGTTACAATTGCTTCAGCTTCGATAGCTTCTACTTTTCGTTGTTCTATATTTTGCTCAACGATAGATTGCAAATCGTCGACAGTATATAGATAAACGTCCCTCAACTCACCTACTTGCTGCTCAACATCTCGAGGAACCGCAATATCTACGATCAACATGGGTTGATGTCTACGCTGTTTGATAGCGGTTTCAACCATACCTTTACCAATAATAGGCAGTGGACTGGCTGTCGAACTAATAACAATATCGGCGCGATGTAAGTGCTCAGGAATTTCAGAAAGGCTGATAACTTCAGCGTTGAACTCTTCAGCTAAACCAAGCGCCCGCTCTCGGGTTCGGTTGGCGACAATCATACTCTCACAGCCGTTGTCTGCAAGATGCTTAGCCACAAGCTCAATTGTTTCGCCAGCACCAACAAGAAGAACCGTAGATTCACTCAACGACTCAAAGATATGTTTCGCTAACGTACAGGCCGCATAAGCCACAGAAACTGCGGCACCACCTATTTCGGTTTCTGTTCTTACACGTTTAGCCACCGAAAAGGTTTTCTGGAACAGCTTCTCCATCGTGCCATCAACAGCTTTGTATTCACGCGCACTGGTATAAGCTTGTTTAACCTGCCCAAGGATTTGAGGCTCACCCAATACAAGTGAGTCAAGGCCACAGGATACTCTCATCAGATGTTTAATCGCAGCCTGCTCCTCGTGGATATAGAGGCTGGACATAAGCTCTTCAGGAGTGATTTGATGAAACTGAGTCAACCAATCGATAACCTTATTCTTGCAAGCTTTCTTAACGTCGCAATAAATTTCTGTACGATTACAGGTAGAGACAATTACGCCGCTATTTACATTTGCATCTGATTCTAATTGTTTATGCGCTTCAGTTAATTTTTCTGGTGAAAAAGCAACCTTTTCTCGCAACTCAACCGACGCTGTATTGTGATTGATACCAATAGCAAGCAAAGACATGTGTATAGAATTCTCGATTTGGAACACAGACAAAGAAGGAATTTTACTTGATGGCTCAATCTAATAAAAGTGCGTTGCTTCACTGTTTTCCTTAGTTCGTGACCTAAAACCGTCTGTGTGCGGTATCTGTACAGCACAGTTCTGAAGAATTACCCCTAAAGGGTTAGGAAATAATAGAAAATGCTCATTTGACACGCAAATAACCTGAGACTTATTTTCATTTGGATTGAGTGGTATAGTTTGCAGCTAATACGTTCAGCTGATTTTTTGCCGCTAATGAAGACTCTATTTCGATTTTTTCTCTGTTTGTTCCCCGTTTTGTTACTTACCGCCTGTGAAACTGCGCCAAAAGAATCAACTCTAAGTGTAGAGTGGCAGAAGCATGAGGGGCTGCTAGCACAAATAGACCATTTTCAGGCATCCGGTAAACTTGGCTATAAAAGTCCGGATGTAAAGCAGAGCCTGAATTTTATCTGGAACCATTCTCCTGACAAAAGCCAACTTCGTTTAACCACCTTTCTTGGAAAAACCGTACTTAACCTGACAATGACACCGGAAGGCGCAACGGTTATCGATATCGACGGTAATGAATATCAGGATAAAAACGCCACTATGCTGGTATACAAGTTAACCGGGCTGGTTATCCCGGTTACCTATATGCAGGATTGGTTAAAAGGCCGGCCAACTGAGGCAGATGACTTCGTGTTAAAACAAGATACCAATACTCTTTCATCACTATCAAAGAAGCTTGGCAGTCAGTTCTGGAACCTTGAATACACCAGCTACCAGGCAGTAAATAGCATACCGCTACCCTATGCGATGAATCTGACTCAAAGTGACACTTCATTAAAAATTGTTGTATCTAAGTGGAAAATTTAACCATGATCCAGGGCACTACTTATTGGCCTTCTCCGGCTAAACTCAACCTTTTCTTATATATCACTGGCCGTCGTGACAATGGTTATCATGACTTACAAACGCTATTTCAGTTTCTCGATTATGGTGACGAACTGACCATTCAGGCAACAAAAGAACCAGAAATAGTTATAACGCCTGAAATTAAGGATCTTGCCGTAGAAGACAACCTGATATGGAAGGCCGCTAAAGCATTGCAAAACAAGGCTAGCTGTCGATTTGGTGCAACAATAGATCTAAAGAAGATCCTTCCAATGGGGGGCGGCATTGGTGGTGGTTCTTCTAATGCAGCTACGGCTCTGGTGGCTCTTAACTATTTATGGCAAACCAACCTTTCAGAAGATGAACTAGCAGAAATTGGCTTAAAGCTAGGGGCAGACGTTCCGGTATTTGTACGTGGTTTCGCCGCTTTCGCCGAAGGTGTGGGTGAAAAACTTGAAAAAGTGAGCCCTGACGAAAAATGGTATCTGGTTGTAAGGCCGGATGTCAGTATCTCGACAGCAGAAATTTTTAATCATCCAGAGCTCACTCGTAACACGCCAAAGCGAGGCTGTACCGAATTGTTAACTGGATCATACGAAAACGATTGCGAAAAAATCGTACGATTAACGTATCCAGAGGTTGATAAGCAACTTTCATGGCTGCTACAATACGCGCCGTCAAGATTGACGGGTACCGGATCATGCGTTTTTGCTGAATTTTCAAGCAAAACTAGCGCAGAAAATGCCCGTAAACAACTTCCTGACGATGTCTCTGCATTTGTTGCTCAGGGGAAAAATATTTCACCTTTGAGTAAGAGACTGTCTGAATATAAATCAGACATCATCCAACCGATTTAAAAAACTGGACGCAACCTTGAGGTTTCCACCGTGCCTGATATGAAGCTTTTTGCTGGTAACGCTACTCCCGAACTAGCACAACGTATTGCTGACCGCCTATACATCTCCCTTGGTGATGCAACTGTAGACCGATTCTCAGATGGCGAAATTGCTGTACAAATTAACGAAAACGTTCGTGGTAGTGATGTTTTCATTATCCAATCAACATGTGCACCAACTAACGACAACCTAATGGAGTTAGTGGTAATGATCGACGCAATGCGTCGTGCTTCAGCAGGCCGTATCACAGCTGTAATCCCATACTTTGGCTATGCTCGTCAGGATCGTCGTGTACGTTCTGCTCGTGTGCCAATTACAGCTAAAGTTATTGCTGACTTCCTTTCTAACGTAGGTGTTGACCGCGTTCTTACCATTGACCTTCACGCTGAGCAAATTCAGGGCTTCTTCGATGTTCCTGTAGATAACATCTTCGGTACTCCTGTGCTACTGGATGACATGCTAACTCGTGGTCTGGAAGATCCTGTGGTTGTTTCACCTGACCTTGGTGGTGTTGTACGTGCACGCGCAACAGCAAAAGCTCTGGGTAACATCGACATCGCTATCGTAGACAAGCGTCGTCCTCGTGCAAACGTATCTGAAGTAATGAACCTTATCGGTGAAGTTGAAGGCCGTGACTGCGTTATCGTAGATGACATGATCGACACAGGCGGCACACTGTGTAAAGCAGCTGAAGCTCTGAAAGAGCGTGGTGCTAAGCGAGTATTCGCTTACGCAACTCACCCTGTATTCTCTGGTAACGCCGTTAAGAACATCAAGAACTCTGTTCTTGACCAGGTGATCGTTACAGACTCTATCTCTCTAACTAAAGAGATGGCTGCAACAGGTAAAGTTACTCAGCTAACACTATCAAGCATGCTGGCAGAAGCAATTCGTCGTATCAGCAACGAAGAGTCTATCTCAGCAATGTTTAACTCTAAGTAAGGCATAAGGTTACTGGACGCGTCGCTACAAGCGACAGGTTTTGTAATCTCACCATACTCAAACGCCCGGCCAATTAAGCCGGGTGTTTTGTTTCGTTTAGTCATAATTTCTGTAACCCGTCACCTGTAGCCTGCAACCCAGAATGTGTGCTACCATACGGCGCTTTTTTCTATTCCAAGAGAGATCCTAGCCTTGAGCCAAGAGATAAAATTGCTGGTTGGTCTTGCCAATCCAGGGCCAGAATATGCCAGAACCCGACACAATGCAGGCGCATGGGTTATCGAAGAGTTGGCGAGAGTTCATAACGTAACTCTGAAAAATGAACCGAAGTTTTTTGGTCAGACGGGTCGAATCATGGCAAACGGTCACGATCTTCGTCTTCTGATACCAACAACATTTATGAACCTTTCCGGTAAATCCATTGCTGCATTAGCAAAGTTTTATCAGATCAAGCCAGAAGAGATCATGGTCGCTCACGACGAGCTTGATCTGCCTCCGGGTGTTGGTAAGTTCAAGAAAGGTGGTGGTCACGGTGGTCATAATGGCTTAAAGGACACCATCAGTAAGCTTGGAAATAACAAAGAATTTTACCGTCTGAGGATAGGCATAGGCCATCCCGGACATCGAGACAAAGTATCCGGTTATGTGTTAGGTAAGGCGCCGACAAAAGAGCAGGAGTGCCTTGATGCTGTTGTCGATGAGTCTGTTCGCAGCCTCGACATATTGCTAAAAGACGGCTTAACTAAAGCACAAAACCGTTTACATACATTCAAAGCAGAATAAGGTTACTATCATGGGTTTTAAATGTGGCATCGTTGGTCTGCCTAACGTAGGTAAATCAACCCTGTTTAATGCACTAACAAAAGCGGGTATCGAAGCGGCAAACTTCCCGTTCTGTACTATCGAGCCAAACACAGGTGTTGTTCCTGTGCCAGATCTTCGTCTGGACGCTCTGGCAAAAATCGTTAACCCACAACGTGTTCTGCCAACCACAATGGAGTTCGTAGATATCGCTGGACTGGTTGCCGGTGCTTCAAAAGGTGAAGGTCTGGGTAACAAATTCCTGGCTAACATCCGTGAAACAGATGCAATCGGTCACGTTGTTCGTTGTTTCGAGAATGAAAACATCGTTCACGTTGCAGGTAAGATCTCACCTCTTGAGGATATCGAGATTATCAACCTGGAACTTGCACTTGCTGACCTTGATACCTGTGAGCGTGCTATTCAACGACAGGCTAAACGAGCAAAAGGCGGTGATAAAGATGCAAAATTCGAAATCACTGTTCTGGAAAAACTGCTTCCTGTACTAACTGAAGGCGGCATGGCGCGTAGTGTTGAACTAGCTAAAGAAGAGCTTGCAGCAGTTGGCTACCTGAACTTCCTGACACTTAAGCCAACCATGTACATTGCAAACGTAAATGAAGATGGTTTCGAAGATAACCCATTCCTTGATCAGGTTCGTGAACACGCAGCTAAAGAAAATGCGGTTGTTGTTCCTGTTTGTGCTGCAATTGAATCTGAACTGTCTGAACTTGAAGACGAAGACCGTGAAGAGTTCCTTGCTGATATGGGCATCGAAGAACCAGGTCTTAACCGCGTAATTCGTTCTGGTTACGAACTTCTTGCCCTTCAGACGTACTTTACTGCTGGTGTTAAAGAAGTACGCGCATGGACAATTCCAATTGGCGCTACAGCTCCACAGTCTGCTGGTAAGATCCACACAGACTTTGAAAAAGGCTTTATCCGCGCAGAAGTTGTTGGTTATGACGACTTTATCGAGTACAGCGGCGAAAGCGGTGCAAAAGAAGCAGGTAAATGGCGTCTTGAAGGCAAAGATTACATCGTAAAAGATGGCGATGTCGTGCATTTCCGCTTTAACGTTTAATGGTCGTTTCTGCGCATTAACAGTAATTAATTGCGTAAAAAGAGTCGGTGAACGGCTCTTTTTCCCTAGTTCCCACGCTCCGGCGTGGGAATTCATATCTGACTATAAATTTCTCAACTAATCTATCAATATCTAAAGAATTATAGATACCAAAAAGAAAACATGTTCATATAGCCATACTACGTGTATGCATTACCACGCAGAGCGTGGGAACGAGAACATTGCCTATTGCCTAATTTTCTTTCCAATGATGTTAATTTTATTGAGACTTTTTGGGTATAAATAGGGCGTTTTGTTTAAAAAAGACTCGAACAGTCGCTGAAATGCATTTTATTAAAAAAAGTAGTTGACGGTTTTCCTACAGATACGCATAATGCGCTCCGTCTTCGGCACTGAGGCAACTTAAGAGCCAAAGACAAAAATTAGGAATGGCTACGTAGCTCAGCTGGTTAGAGCACATCACTCATAATGATGGGGTCACAGGTTCAAATCCCGTCGTAGCCACCATTTCCTAAGTGCTTTCTCGAAAGTCTTTAGGAAATAATGCGGAAGTGGCGGAATTGGTAGACGCACCAGATTTAGGTTCTGGCGCCGCAAGGTGTGAGAGTTCAAGTCTCTCCTTCCGCACCATTATTTAGAGTGCTTTAAGAAAATAGTTCTTTGAGTATTTCTGCAGGGCTATCGCCAAGCGGTAAGGCAACGGGTTTTGATCCCGTCATTCCCTGGTTCGAATCCAGGTAGCCCTGCCATTATTAAGTTAATGGCATAACAAAGTTTAACTTGTTCTGACATTAATTTTTGAATATGTACAATTAGTACTGTTCAAAGGGTAAAGTTTATATTATATTACTTCGCCCAAACGGAATGGCTACGTAGCTCAGCTGGTTAGAGCACATCACTCATAATGATGGGGTCACAGGTTCAAATCCCGTCGTAGCCACCATTTATTTAAGTTTATTAGTTTTTACCAATTGACTGATAAATCTGTAGAAAAATTTGAGACGCGGAAGTGGCGGAATTGGTAGACGCACCAGATTTAGGTTCTGGCGCCGCAAGGTGTGAGAGTTCAAGTCTCTCCTTCCGCACCATCTCAAATCTCTCTACAACAATTTTGCGGAAGTGGCGGAATTGGTAGACGCACCAGATTTAGGTTCTGGCGCCGCAAGGTGTGAGAGTTCAAGTCTCTCCTTCCGCACCATATTTAGAATAACTCATTGAGTTTTTCTGCAGGGCTATCGCCAAGCGGTAAGGCAACGGGTTTTGATCCCGTCATTCCCTGGTTCGAATCCAGGTAGCCCTGCCATTATTAAGTTAATGGCAGAATAGATAACGGGTTTTGATCCCTCAGTTATCACCCTGATTCAAATTCAGATAGTTCTGACATTATTTGCTGAAAAGCATATAGTGGCTACGTAGCTCAGCTGGTTAGAGCACATCACTCATAATGATGGGGTCACAGGTTCAAATCCCGTCGTAGCCACCATTTATTAAAAGGTTATTAGCTTTTACCAATTAGCTGATAAACCTGTAGAAAATTTGAGACGCGGAAGTGGCGGAATTGGTAGACGCACCAGATTTAGGTTCTGGCGCCGCAAGGTGTGAGAGTTCAAGTCTCTCCTTCCGCACCATCTCAAATCTCTCTACAACAATTTTGCGGAAGTGGCGGAATTGGTAGACGCACCAGATTTAGGTTCTGGCGCCGCAAGGTGTGAGAGTTCAAGTCTCTCCTTCCGCACCATATTTAGAATAACTCATAGAGTTTTTCTGCAGGGCTATCGCCAAGCGGTAAGGCAACGGGTTTTGATCCCGTCATTCCCTGGTTCGAATCCAGGTAGCCCTGCCATTATTACAAAGTGGTAATATCGATAACGGGTTTTGATCCCTCAGTTATCCCCCTGCTTCAAATCAAGCAGCATTGCCATTATTACAACGTTAATTGAATTAACCAATTATTCAGTTAACTACAGATTAAGTTGCGGAAGTGGCGGAATTGGTAGACGCACCAGATTTAGGTTCTGGCGCCGCAAGGTGTGAGAGTTCAAGTCTCTCCTTCCGCACCATTATTTAGAAGGCTCACTGAGTTTTCTGTAGGGCTATCGCCAAGCGGTAAGGCAACGGGTTTTGATCCCGTCATTCCCTGGTTCGAATCCAGGTAGCCCTGCCATTATTACAATTTCTTGTTGATTTCCAACTCTGTCGACAAGAATACAGAATTGATGCGGAAGTGGCGGAATTGGTAGACGCACCAGATTTAGGTTCTGGCGCCGCAAGGTGTGAGAGTTCAAGTCTCTCCTTCCGCACCATCATTAGAAAAACCACCTTAATGGTGGTTTTTTTATGCCTAAAATTCAACAACTCTATACTAAATACCGCTCGGTATGCATTCCAACGGAGACCGTTGGAACGAGGCATAGGGCAACGAGGCTAATCAACTGTCTCACCAAGAGGTTACTTAGGGTATGCAGGGCATGCTCTATGTAGTGAACATGCCTGATACCAATATCAAACCGAATCACCCGTAGTTAGCAAAAAGCGGTTCACGGAATAGAGCATTCCTGTATGCCCATACCCCGCATTAAGTACAAATATCAGCTATATCCCCAACGCATACTTCAAAACCTGCGTCTTGATTGGCCCTGAGTTTTCAGCCATTTTAAAGCCAATGTTTCTAAGCAACTTCAATGGCCCAAGTTCATTACTAAAACTCTTATAGAAAAAATCCATCCCCGACTGCATCAGCAAGTTGTCCGGGCGACGCCTTCTTTCATATTCAGCCAAAGAAGCTTCACTATCCCAATGTTCGTTACCAAGAATATCCAGCAAAACCTGTACATCCTTAAAGCCAATATTTACACCCTGCCCTGCCAACGGATTAATCGTATGAGCCGAGTCACCAGCAAGCACACACCGCCTTTCAGAGTACTTTTGGGCATGTCTGCGTGTTAACGGAAAATAGCCTGATTGGAGCACCTTGATATCACCCAGCTCTCCAGGGAAATGCGCTATCACCTCTTCTCTCAAAGCTTCCGACGACATTGCTTGCAATTGCCGAATACGTTTTGGTGAGTCATACCAGACCAGAGATCCTTGATTCCCTTTTAACGGCAGAAACGATCTCGGGCCTGAAGGGGTAAACCATTGCCAGGTGATGTCCTGCTGAGGCTTTTCTGTTTCAACATTAATCAACATACAGTGCTGCCGATAATCCCAGGCAGTAACACCGATATTTGCCAGATTTCGAACTTTAGAATTTGCACCGTCAGCACCGACAACCATCATGGCTTCTAATTCTTCTCCTGACCTAAGAACAACCGTGTTTGACCCAGTAGAAAACTCAATTCGCTCTAAAGAATCTGGACAAAACAGAGATAAATTTGGGTACTGGCTAAACTGATTCCATAACCCCAACTGAATCAATCTGTTCTCAACGATATAACCCAACTGATTCAGAGAAAGCGAATCGGCATCGAACCGAACCCGACACTCCTGATGCTCCCATGTTTCCAGGCGGCGATAAGGGCATACCCGCATCTCAAGCACATCATTCCACACACCAAGCTGTTCTAATAACTCAACGGATTTATGGGATATAGCAGACACGCGGATATCCATTGGTTGATCCGGGCGATAAGCCTCAGGAGCCTTACCTTCGACAAGAGCAACACTTTTTCCGGATTTAGCCGCACCCAATGCAATTGCAGCCCCGACCATTCCTCCGCCGATAACGGCGATATCAAATTTACGCATCTCTTAATAACTTCACTTCTAACTTTACTATTTAGCTTGAACCGGCCTGTTTAATATGAGTACTGGTCAGTTGGTTTTTAAAGCAGTACAATACGCGGCTCGCTTTTGTACTAACTCCAATCAGGAGTATAAATGACGATAAAGCGACCAGATAACAAGCCATAAAACTGAGCTCTATAGTAATAGCTATCAGTAGTGAATGGTATGTGCTTGAACGATTTAAGATTTAATTACGAGCGAAATGTGAGATGAGTAAGAAACTGCTAATTAAAACCTGGGGCTGCCAGATGAACGAATATGATTCATCAAAAATGGCTGATCTGCTTAATGCCGCTAACGGTTACGAGCTGACTGAAGATCCAGAAGAGGCAGACGTACTTCTCCTTAACACCTGTTCGATCCGGAGAAAAGGCTCAAGAAAAGGTATTCCACCAGCTTGGCCGTTGGAAAACACTAAAAGATAAAAAGGAAGACGTGATCATTGGTGTAGGCGGCTGCGTTGCAACCCAAGAAGGCGATCATATCCGTGAACGTGCGCCTTTCGTTGATGTTATTTTTGGCCCACAGACCCTTCACCGTCTTCCTGAGATGATCAAGACATCTCGTAGCAACGAAGCACCGGTAATGGATATTTCTTTCCCGGAAATTGAAAAATTTGACCGTCTGCCAGAACCTCGCGCAGAAGGTGCTACAGCGTTCGTTTCCATTATGGAGGGTTGTTCAAAGTACTGTACTTACTGCGTTGTACCATACACTCAGTGGTGAAGAAGTAAGCCGGCCAATGGATGACGTACTATTTGAGATTGCACAACTTGCAGAGCAAGGCGTACGTGAAGTTAACCTGCTTGGTCAGAACGTAAACGCATACCGTGGCCCAATGCACGATGGTGATATCTGTTCATTTGCCGATCTACTTCGTTTAGTTGCTTCTATCGATGGTATCGACCGTATCCGCTTTACAACAAGCCACCCGCTTGAGTTCACAGACGACATCATCGCAGTGTACGAAGACACACCAGAACTGGTTAGCTTCCTGCACCTTCCTGTTCAGAGCGGTTCTGACCGTGTTCTGACCATGATGAAACGTCCTCATACCGCTATCGAGTACAAGTCTATTATTCGTAAACTTCGTAAGGCACGCCCTGATATCCATATCAGCTCTGACTTTATCGTGGGTTTCCCTGGCGAATCAGATCAGGACTTCCAGGACACAATGAAGCTAATCAAAGATGTCGACTTCGATATGAGCTTCAGTTTTATCTTCTCTCCGCGCCCAGGAACTCCAGCAGCAGACTACCCATGTGATTTGCCTGAACAGACCAAGAAAGAGCGTCTGTACGAACTACAGCAGCAGATCAACAGCCAGGCTATGCGCTACTCGCGCCAGATGCTAGACACAGAGCAACGTGTTCTGGTTGAAGGCCCATCGAAGAAAAACCTGATGGAACTGCGTGCACGTACTGAGAACAATCGCGTTGTAAACTTCGAAGGTTCAGCTGAGCTTATCGGCCAGTTCGTTGATGTGAAGATTACAGACGTATTCCCTAACTCATTACGTGGTGAACTGGTTCGTACAGAAAAAGAGATGAACCTACGTGTTGTGACCTCACCAAGTGAGATGATGGAAAAAACACGTCGCGAAGATGAATTAGGTGTTGCAACCTTTACGCCATAGAGTTTAGATATACTAAACTAATAAATGATAATCATGCCAGAGAGCCCGGTCGTAATCGGGCTCCGCAAAGGCAAAAACTGAGAGGCTATATTGAGCAATAAAATCGTTACTCTGGAAATTGATCTGGAGCCTGCTGATAACCACCGACTATCCAGCTTGTGTGGTCCATTCGATGACAACATCAAACACCTTGAAAGACGCCTAGGCGTTGAAATCAATTATCGCGGCAACTTCTTCTCTATTGTTGGTAAACCACATACTGCTGCAGCAGCTTTAGAAATTCTAAAGAGCCTTTATGTCGAAACCGCTCCGGTAAAAGGCAAGATCGCCGATATTGAGCCAGAACAGATTCACTTAGCCATTATTGAAACTGGTGTACTTGAACAGAACACCGAATCTGCGATTGAGCACGGTAAAGAAGTATTTATCAAAACTAAGAAAGGTGTAATTAAGCCACGTACACCTAATCAGGCTCAGTACCTGGTTAATATGGTGACACACGATATTACTTACGGCATTGGCCCTGCTGGTACAGGTAAAACCTACCTTGCTGTCGCGGCTGCGGTAGATGCTCTGGAGCGTCAGGAAATCCGACGCATTCTTCTTACTCGCCCAGCTGTTGAAGCGGGTGAAAAGCTTGGCTTCCTTCCTGGTGATTTGAGTCAAAAGGTTGACCCTTACCTGCGCCCTCTGTATGACGCTCTGTTTGAGATGCTTGGTTTTGAGCGCGTAGAAAAGCTAATTGAAAGAAACGTTATCGAAGTTGCTCCTCTGGCGTACATGCGTGGCCGTACCTTGAATGATGCCTTTATCATTCTCGATGAGAGCCAGAACACCACTGTTGAGCAGATGAAAATGTTCCTGACTCGTATCGGCTTTAACTCTCGCGCTGTTATTACTGGTGACGTTACCCAGATCGATTTACCGCGTGGCGCTAAATCCGGCCTTCGTCACGCGATCGAGGTTCTTTCTGAAGTTGATGAAATCAGCTTTAACTTCTTCCAGGCTGATGACGTTGTACGTCACCCTGTTGTCGCACAAATTGTTAACGCTTATGAGAAGTGGGAACAAAAAGATCAGAAAGACCGCAAAGAAGCAGAGAAACGACGCAGAGAAGAGCGAGAAGCAAAATTGCTTGAAGCTCAGAAAGCTGAATTATCACAGGCTGAACTATCAGGCTCTACAGGTGAGTAAATGAGCATAGAACTCGATCTTCAAATTGCTGTAGAAAACCAGGAAAACCTGCCTTCCGAGGCAGATTTCCAGAAATGGTTACAGACAACAGTATCTCAGTTTCAACCAGAGGCTGAAGTCACCATTCGTCTTGTCGATGAACAAGAGAGTCATGAGCTTAACCATGAGTATCGCGGCAAGGACAAGCCAACCAATGTACTCTCCTTCCCATTTGAAGTACCAGAAGGAATAGAGATAAATTTGCTTGGTGATCTGATTATTTGCAAGCAGATGGTTGAAAAAGAAGCCAGTGAACAACATAAAGATGTTGTAGCCCACTGGGCTCATATGGTTGTACACGGTAGTCTACATCTGCTAGGTTATGATCATATCAAGGATGACGAAGCTGAAGAGATGGAGTCCCTCGAAACAGAAATTATGCAATCTATGGGGTTTGAAGACCCATATATTGCTGAGAAGGAATAGATCCCTGCCTTCGCAGGAATGACGAACAGGGAATGCGGGCTATCACGCATCTGGTAGCGTAAATTAAAGAGATATCATGAACGAAGAAAACCCTCCCTCATCTGAAGGTCCGAGTAGAAAGTCCTTCCTAGAACGCCTGGGGCAAATATTTCAGGGCGAACCCAAAGATCGCCAGGAACTGGTCGATGTTATCAGAGACTCTGAAGTAAATGACCTTATTGACCACGACACTCGCGATATGCTCGAAGGTGTTATGGAAATATCCGAAATGCGAGTTAGGGATATTATGATCCCCGCTCTCAAATGGTTACCGCTGAGAAAGAGCACGACCTTGATCAGCTGGTTGAACTGATAACCGATGCTCAGCACTCCCGCTACCCGGTTATCAGCGAAGACAAAGACCACGTTGAAGGTATTCTATTAGCGAAGGACTTACTTAAATACTTAGGCTCAGATAGTGCTCCGTTCAGTATAGAACAGGTTATCCGCCCTGCTGTCGTTGTTCCTGAAAGTAAACGAGTTGACCGATTACTAAAGGAATTTCGTGAAGAACGTTATCATATGTCTATCGTCGTTGACGAGTTTGGCGGTGTTTCAGGCCTGGTGACCATCGAAGATATTCTGGAAGAGATTGTCGGTGAGATCGAAGATGAGTTCGATGATGAAGATGAAGCAGATATCCGTAAGCTGAGTAAACATACCTATTCGGTTAAAGCGCTGACGGAAATCGAAGAATTCAATGACACTTTCGGCACAAAATTCAGCGATGATGAGGTCGATACTATCGGCGGCATGGTAATGACAGCCTTTGGTCATTTACCAACTCGTGGTGAAGTTGTGGATATCGAAGGCTATAGCTTCAAAGTCACTGCTGCAGATAACCGTCGAGTCGTTCAGCTACAGGTAACCGTACCTGACGAAGAGCCTCTTCCTGATATCGAAGAATAATTGACTTAACATAGTCTGGAAAATAACGATGATGCATAAAGCAAATCATCGCCTACTGCGGCCCATTGTGGCCGCTTTTGTTGGCGCCTTAACAACCTTAGCTTACGCTCCATACCAAATCTGGCCGCTAGCCATTCTCAGCCCCGCAATACTATTTTTGTTAATCGACAAAGTAACCACCCGCACAGCCCTGGCCGTCGGCTTTTTCTGGGGTGTTGGCCACTTTGCAACAGGCTTAAGCTGGGTACATGTAAGTATTGATACCTTTGGTGGAATGCCAAAAGCCGCCAGTGTCTTTCTGATGGTTTTGCTTATCTGTTATCTGGCTATTTATCCGGCTCTGTTTACCTGGTTAACCAACAAGTTTTTCTCTGGGAAGTCATCAACAAAGTACTTTCTTGCTATCCCAGCACTTTGGCTATTAACAGACTGGGCCCGTGGCTGGGTATTTACCGGTTTTCCGTGGTTATGGCTTGGCTATAGTCAAATAAATACACCCCTTTCCGCTTTTGCTCCGATAGGTGGCGTTCAACTGGTCACATTGGCTGTAACTCTCTGCGCTTCTTCATTAACTTATCTGGTACTCACCAGAAAGTGGCAGTGCCTCGCTTTACCTGCAGTGATATTTGCCACCAGTTTTGTTCTTAAGAACATTAACTGGGTAACACCTAATCCGGATAGCAAAACTACTTTTGCCTTGATTCAGGGCAATATTCCCCAGGAGCTTAAATGGCACCCGGATCAACGCTGGCCAACGCTAATGAAATTTATGGACTTGAGCCGGGCAAACTGGGATGCGGACATCATTATCTGGCCAGAAGCTGCTATTCCTGCTTTGGAAAAGGAACTACCTAGCTTTTTAAGCAATGTCGACTCTGCTGCGCGCCTGAATGAATCAGCACTGATCACCGGGGTTGTCACTCAAAACGAGATGGGGCGTTTCTACAATAGTGTGATTACTCTTGGGGATACACCAAGCGGTGAATACAACTACCAGACTCAGCCAAGATATAACAAGTATCACCTGCTACCATTTGGTGAGTTTGTACCATTTGAAGATCTGTTACGTCCATTAGCGCCGTTCTTTAATTTGCCGATGTCGTCATTTAGTCGTGGTGACTTTATACAAGACAATATCGTGGCGAAAGGCAGACATCTGGTTACAGCGCTTTGCTATGAAATCATCTTTAGCGATCAGGTTCGTCAAAATATTACTGAAGATACTGACTTTATTCTGACTCTGTCCAATGATGCCTGGTTTGGCGAATCAATTGGTCCACTACAACATATGGAAATCGCCCGTATGCGTGCGCTGGAAACAGGTAAGCCAGTTATACGTGCAACCAACAACGGTGTAACGGCGGTAACCGATTATAAAGGCAATATCACGGATTCAGTACCCCAGTTCAAAACCGAGGTACTGAAAGCAGAGGTAGTATCGACCACTGGTACAACACCATTCCGAACCCTTGGCAGCTGGCCTCTGGCGATATTTGTACTACTGGGACTGTTAGTTTCCTGGAAAAGATCCCGTAACCTGTAACCTGTAACCTGTAACCTGTAACCCAGCTTACGGCTTCAACGGTATCCGGCTAAACTCATCCGCACCACACTTAGCACATGGCTCAATCACCGTTGGGTGAATATATTGAGCCTTGTGCCCACATTTTTCACAAACCAAATGACCAAGGCCAATAACATCACCCGTTTTGTAAATACCCTGATGCTCGATATCTTCGAACATCTCTATCCACTCTATTTTGGTTTTATCAGTAATATCAATCAGTGCCTGCCACATAGAGTCTGCAATCATGATGGAAAAAGGGCTACTCTTGCTCTCTTCATAGTTCTCTGAAAACTCTTTTAAATCCGACTTCATATAAGCCGAGATCAGTGATAGCTCATCCTTGGTCATATCGCTTGCTGCATTCGCTACCTCTTCAGAGGCTTCAAACACTTTATTTATCTCTTCAGGACTATGTTTTAGCGTTTCTACGACCTCTTCAAACTTCTCTTCGTAACCTGCTTTACGCTTTGGCATAAACAACCTCCATTTTCACTTGCTTATAGTTATTGTAGCTTGTCCTAGCTTTAGGTATTCTATGCCGATCTATATTTATGCGATCTAACCGATCTCACATATTCCACGATAACCGGAAATCATCGATGCAAGAGCAATATAATCCGCAAGATATTGAACAGAAAGTTCAAAAGCACTGGGATGACAACAAGACGTTTGTTGTAACTGAAGACCCAAGCAAAGAAAAATTCTACTGTCTCTCAATGTTCCCTTACCCAGGTGGCCGACTCCATATGGGTCACGTGCGTAACTACACTATCGGTGATGTTGTTTCCCGCTTCCAGCGTCTGCAAGGTAAAAATGTAATGCAGCCAATTGGCTGGGATGCATTTGGTTTACCTGCTGAGAACGCAGCTGTTAAAAACAAAACAGCACCAGCGCCATGGACGTATGAAAATATCGAATACATGAAGAACCAGTTAAAACTACTGGGCTTTGGCTACGACTGGAATCGCGAGTTCGCAACATGTACACCTGAGTACTACCGCTGGGAGCAAGAGTTCTTCACCAAGCTTTATGAAAAAGGTCTGGTTTACAAAAAGACTTCAGCAGTGAACTGGTGTCCGAATGATCAGACAGTACTGGCTAATGAGCAGGTAGAAGATGGCTGCTGCTGGCGTTGTGATACGCCTGTAGAGCAGAAAGAGATTCCTCAGTGGTCTATCAAGATTACCGCTTACGCTCAGGAACTACTTGACGAGCTGGACAACATGGATGGCTGGCCTGAAATGGTTAAGACCATGCAACGCAACTGGATTGGTCGCTCTGAAGGTGTTGAACTGAAGTTTGCGGTTGCGGGCCAGGAAGACCTGGAAGTTTACACAACTCGTCCTGACACGCTAATGGGCGTGACTTACGTTGGTATTGCAGCAGGTCACCCTCTGGCTACACTTGCTGCTGAGAACAATGCTGAGCTAGCTAAATTTATCGACGAATGTAAGAACAACAAAGTTGCCGAAGCAGATATGGCAACAATGGAAAAGAAAGGTATGGATACAGGCCTGAAGGCTGTCCATCCTCTGAATGGTCGTGAAGTTCCAATCTACGTGGCTAACTTTGTACTTATGGATTACGGCACAGGCGCAGTAATGGCTGTACCAGGCCACGATCAGCGTGACTACGAGTTTGCAACTAAGTACGGCCTTGATATCGTTCCAGTTATCAAGCCTGCTGATGGCAGTGAGCTGGATATTTCTGAAGCTGCATACACTGAAAAAGGCATCTGTTTCGACTCTGGTGAGTTCGACGGTATGGAGTTCCAACAAGCGTTTGATGCTATTGCTGCGAAACTTGAGTCTGAAGGTAAAGGCGAGAAAACCGTTAACTTCCGTCTACGTGACTGGGGGGTATCCCGTCAGCGCTACTGGGGTGCTCCAATCCCGATGGTAACTACTGAAGATGGTGAGGTTCATCCGGTTCCTGCTGACCAGCTGCCAGTTATCCTGCCAGAAGATGTGGTAATGGATGGCGTAACTAGCCCAATTAAAGCTGACAAGAGCTGGGCAGAAACAACCTTCAATGGCGAGCCTGCTCTGCGTGAAACCGATACCTTCGATACCTTTATGGAATCAAGCTGGTACTATGCGCGCTACTGTTCTCCACAAGCAGATGAAATGCTGGATGCAGATGCAGCAAACTACTGGCTGCCAGTAGACCAGTACATCGGTGGTATCGAGCACGCTTGTATGCACCTTCTGTACTCTCGCTTCTTCCATAAACTGCTTCGTGACGCAGGTATGGTAAACAGCGACGAACCATTCAAGAAGCTACTTTGTCAGGGTATGGTTCTGGCTGATGCTTATTACTACAACAACGAGAAAGGCGCGAAAGTTTGGGTTTCTCCGACTGACGTAACTGTTGAGCGTGATGAGAAAGGCCGTATCGTTAAAGCTATCGACAAAGATGGTAACGAAGTTGTTCATACTGGCATGACTAAGATGTCTAAGTCTAAGAATAACGGTATCGATCCTCAGGAGATGGTAGACAAGTACGGTGCTGACACAGTACGTCTATTCATGATGTTCGCCTCTCCAGCAGATATGACGCTTGAATGGCAAGAGTCTGGTGTAGAAGGGGCAAACCGCTTCCTTAAGCGCGTATGGAAACTGGTTAAAGACCATACTTCTAAAGGTGAAGCTGTTGCCGTTGATACGTCTGCACTTACAGCTAACCAAAAAGCTATCCGTCGCGATGTTCACAAAACTATCGCTAAAGTGACTGACGATATTGAACGTCGCCAGACTTACAACACGGCTATCGCTGCAATCATGGAACTGATGAACAAGCTGGCTAAAGCCGCTCAGGAATCAGAGCAGGATCGTGCAATCCTTGATGAAGCGCTCAAAGCGGTTGTTCGCATGCTATACCCAATCACTCCGCATATCTCTTACGAGCTATGGGAAGCGCTGGGTGAATCAGGCATCGATACAGCGACATGGCCTGTAGCCGATGACAAAGCGATGGTTGAAGATGAAAAACTGATCGTTGTTCAGGTTAACGGCAAGCTTCGTGCAAAACTAACGGTTGCTGCGGACGCTTCTAAAGAAGAGGTTGAAGCGCTAGGCCTTGCAGATGAACACGTTGTTAAGTTCACAGAAGGAAAAACTGTACGTAAAGTAATTTATGTACCAGGTAAACTTCTGAACATTGTAGCGAACTAATTTCGCTATAAAATGTCTTTAAACAGGGTGAGCATTCACCCTGTTTATATTTATCTAAGATCAGTGTGATGGCTTCGAGCACCAATGTGGATATACCTCCACAAACCGCTCAAGACATCCATGTACGCTTAAACAAGGACATCCATGTCCTTGTATGTTTGTTCCGGCATAACCACACTGGTGAATAAACACTACGTATAACGCCACTGATATTAGCTAAATATAAATAAACAAAATAGAGAGCATTTTGTGAAATCACTGTTATCAGCATTCCCGACAAAGCTATCCATTGTTTTACTGCTGGCAGGCACTCTGTCTGCCTGTGGTTTTCATTTCCGTGGCAGTTACCAGCTACCGGAAGAAATTTCAGATATATCAATGACCAGTTACGACCAATACAGTAGCTTAACAAGGGCTGTAAAAAATCAACTACGTCTTAACGGTATAACCACTGTCACTCCAGCTGAAAACGTATCAAATATACACCTAATGAGTGGTTCGCTAGGTGAAAGAACCATTTCGTTGTATCAGAACGGTCAGGCTGCAGAAAAAGAGCTAACTTACTCTGCAAGCTATCGCGTAACCATTCCAGAGATTGGTACAAAAACATTCACAACCACAGCCTATCGTACATACTTAACTAACCCGCAAACCGCACTGGCAAAATCGGTGGAAGAAGAGATGCTAGAGCAAGAGATGGTTGAACAATCGGCGATTCAGATCATTCGTCAGATGGCTCGCCTAAAATATCAGCTTGAACATAACGAACTGACTGCGGAAGAGTTTGACGAGTTATCAGAGTCTAAAACAAGCGAACAAGAAACATTGAATTAATGCGTATTTTCGCAGACAAACTTGCAGATAATCTGTCTCGTAACCTAAGTGGTATCTATCTGGTTTTCGGTAACGAACCCTTACTACTACTAGAAAGCCGCGATCAAATTTTTGCTGCCGCTACAAAAGCAGGATTTGATGAAAAACATCAGTTCGTTGTCGACAGTAGTATCAACTGGAATGAGGTTTACGACTGCTGTCAGGCAATGAGCCTGTTCTCCTCCAAAAAAGTTATTGAGCTGGAAATTCCAGAATCAGGCATTAACGCGGGAGCAAGCAAAGAGCTTGTCGCTCTTAGCGAATACCTGAACGAGGACATCATTCTACTGCTTACCGGTAGCAAACTCACCAAGCAGCAAGAAAATGCGAAATGGTTTAAAACCTTCAATCAAAAAGGCATTTGGGTTAGCTGCCTGACTCCGGACATTCAGCGGCTTCCAGGCTTTATTCAGTCAAGGTGCTTCAAGCTTGGGTTAAAACCCGATCCAGAAGCCCTGCAAATGCTCGCTCAGTGGCATGAAGGTAATCTTTTGGCTCTTTCTCAAGGGTTAGAAAAGCTAGCCCTTTTATATCCTGACGGCGTATTAACCCTAGTACGTATCGAAGAGTCACTAAGCAGACACAATCACTTTACTCCATTTCACTGGATGGATGCGGTGCTTGCAGGGAAACCAAATCGAGCACTTAGGATATTGCGTCAGTTAGAGGCGGAAGGCGTTGAACTGATAATCCTTCTCAGAACGCTACAAAAAGAGATTCAGTTGCTCCTTCAGTTAAAGCAAGAGAGCCAGAAGTTAGCCAATCCGGGAATGTTATTTGATAAATACAGAATCTGGCAGAGTAAGCGATCACTATATAACGCAGCGTTGAATCGACTATCGTACAAAAACCTGACAGACAGCTATAAATTACTCACTAAACTAGAAATACAAACCAAAACTCAATATGAAAACTCAGGGTGGCTGGATATCAACCGCCTTTCGATTGAGTTATGTTCACCTGATAGCCTGCTGCCGCTAACGGTGGACAAAGGGTGATATAATTACCCAGTAAAAAAACGAAAAAGATACCGAGGTAAAACATTGCAACTGGAAGAACTAAAGGACTTTCTTGTCGACAAAGCTGACGATATGAAAGCAGAAGACATCGTTACTCTTAATGTTATTGATAAATCTAGCGTAACCGACTACATGGTTATTTGCACTGGCACGTCAAAGCGCCACGTTACTTCCATCGCCGATAATGTAGCATCTGAAGCCAAGAACGCCGGTATGACCCCATACGGAATCGATGGTGAAAATGAAGGCGAATGGGTTGTTCTGGATATGGGCAGCGTGATGGTTCATGTTATGCAGGAAGAGCAACGAGAGCTTTACCAACTAGAAAAATTGTGGAGCTAAAGGTTGAAGATCCAGCTTATTGCCGTCGGAACCAAAATGCCCAAATGGGTTGAAGAAGGTTTTCAGGAGTACAAACGTCGCTTCCCTCATGATATGCCACTGGATCTGGTAGAGATCCAGGCAGGAAAGCGTGGAAAAAATGCTGATATTGCTCGTATTCTGCAAAAAGAAGGCGAACAGATGTTAGCAGCCATTCCAAAAGGCAATCGCATTGTCACTCTGGATATCCCCGGTAAGCGCTGGGATACACCACAGCTTGCGCAACAACTCGAAAGTTGGAAATTGGATGGTAGAGACGTTTCCATACTCATTGGTGGTCCTGAAGGGCTAGCTCCCGCCTGTAAGGCTGCAGCGGACCAAAGCTGGTCACTGTCACCATTAACTATGCCACACCCGCTTGTACGTATTGTAATGGCGGAAAGCCTTTATCGCGCCTGGAGCATCACAACCAATCATCCGTACCACCGAGAATAGTCAGGAATGAGACGAAGACGCACGCACATTAGGGATCACAATGCGGAGATGTCTCTGTTCCGCAACAGAGCCATCGTCTCATTTATCGGTATTGTTTTTTTAGTCGGCGTATTGATCACCAACCTGTACAATATCCAGGTTAATCAATATCAGGACTATAAAACTCGTTCTAACGACAACCGGATTAAGGTCGTACCGATCGCACCTAACCGGGGACTAATCTATGACCGTAACGGTAAAATACTGGCAGAAAACCGACCGGTATTTAGTCTTGAGCTGATACCTGAAAAGATCAAAAACATCGATGAGACTATCGCTCATCTTCAGGAAATTCTGGAAATTTCTCCTGATCGAGTCGAGTCTTTTCATAAAGAACGAAAAAGAACGCGTCGTTTTAAATCTGTCCCTCTGTTAACACAACTGACTGAAGAACAAGTAGCCATATTTTCTGTCCATCAGTACCGTTTTCCTGGTGTTGAGGTTACCGCAAAACTAAAACGACACTACCCTTATGGTTCCGCACTTACTCATGTTTTAGGCTATGTATCTCGCATTAATGACAGAGATATTCAAAGACTCATCCGTGAAGATAAAGAGGCAGATTATCAGGCAACTCACGATATTGGCAAACTAGGTATAGAGCGTTATTACGAAGATACTCTGCATGGCACGCCGGGCTATCAGGAAGTTGAAGTAAACAGCCGTGGCCGGATCATCAGGACGCTTAAATATATTCCTCCCGTACCCGGTGAAGACATTGTTCTCAATCTGGACATTGAGTTACAACTATATGTGTACCAACTGCTTGACGGGCGCAGAGGCTCTGCTGTTGTCCTGGATCCTTCCGATAATGGTGTGCTTGCTATGGTTTCCAGCCCTAGCTACGACCCTAATGCCTTTGTTCATGGCATCTCCGGGCCTGATTATCGAAAGCTGCTTAACGATAAAAATCGACCGCTGGTAAACCGTACTACGCTTGGCATTTACCCTCCTGCATCAACTGTTAAGCCATTTATTGCCGTGGCAGCACTTCAGGAAGAGGTCGTAACACCATACACAACCCGTAATGACCCTGGGTACTGGAAAATCCCTAACTCAAAAACCAAACCTTTCAGGGACTGGTTAAGATGGGGGCACGGTAGAGTCAATATTATTCAATCCATTGAAGAATCTGTGGATACGTTCTTCTATCAGGTCGCTTATGACATGGGCATCGACAGGCTATCCCGCTGGATGATGATGTTTGGGTTTGGTGATTATACAGGTATCGATATTCACGAAGAAAGCAAAGCAAATATGCCTACACGTGAATGGAAAATGGAACGACACAGAACTCCATGGTATCAGGGTGATACCATTCCGGTAGGCATCGGTCAGGGGTACTGGACAGCAACACCAATGCAAATAGCAAAAGCAACGTCTGTACTAATACACCGAGGTGAGGTTATGGCTCCTCATCTACTTCGATCTACAATCGATACATCGAAAGAAACCGAAGTAGAAACAATAGTACCGCCGGAACTATACCCACCAATTACCGGCGTTACTGAAAAGTACTGGGATATGTCGATTGAAGGCATGTATCTGGTAAACCACGGTAAGAAAGGAACTGCACGCAGAGCCTTCCAGGGAGCGAAATATAAGAGTGGTGGTAAGTCAGGAACCGCTCAGGTATTTGGCCTGAAAGAAGACGAAGAGTACAACGCAGACGAAATTGCAGAAAACCTACGTGACCATGCGCTATTCACCGGGTTTGCTCCTCTTGAAGAGCCAAAAGTAGTCGCGACTGTAGTACTAGAGAACGCCGGCGGTGGTTCAACGAACGGAGCTCCTGTCGTTAGAAGGATATTTGATTACGTATTATTAGGTGAAAAAGAAGAGGCTGAGAAAAAGTGAAAGTAGATCCCTCCACAGGTAAAAGCCGAATCTTATTTGAGCGTCTTCATATCGACCTGCCCTTACTAATCGGGATTATTCTGATTATGATCTTTGGTCTGCTGGTCATGTACAGTGCCAGCGGGCAAAGTATGGCAATGATGGATCGTCAGGCTCTGCGTATGTTGCTTTCGCTAGGAGTAATGGTCGTTTTGGCGCAAATTTCACCTCGCACCTATGAAGCGTTAGCTCCTATACTTTTTGTCGCTGGTGTCGCGTTATTGTTTGGCGTGTTGTTCTTCGGAGAAGCGTCCAAAGGCGCTCAGCGTTGGCTGAACCTTGGTTTTGTTCGCTTTCAGCCATCTGAGCTACTAAAGCTCGCCGTTCCACTCATGGTAGCGCGATATATTGGCAAAAAGTCACTACCTCCAACGTTCCGAACTTTGGCCGTATCGTTAATACTGGTCTGTCTGCCAACAATACTAATCGCAAAACAACCTGACCTGGGTACATCAATTCTTATCGCTGCATCAGGTATCTTTGTTATATTCCTGGCGGGTATTAGCTGGAGAATTATTTTCGCAGCCGCCGTTGCAATTGGTGGATTTATCCCAATTTTGTGGTTCTTCCTGATGCGTGAGTACCAGAAAGTGCGGGTCAGAACCTTGTTTGACCCTGAATCTGATCCATTAGGTGCCGGATATCATATTATCCAGAGCAAGATAGCGATTGGCTCTGGGGGTATAACCGGTAAAGGTTGGCTACAGGGCACTCAGTCTCAGCTTGAGTTCCTGCCTGAAAGACATACTGACTTTATCTTTGCAGTAATCGCAGAAGAATGGGGTATGCTTGGCATCTTAATGCTGCTAACTCTGTATCTGTTTGTTATTGGCAGAGGCCTATATCTCGCCAGTAACGCCCAAACTGCGTTCGGAAGGATGATGGCAGGCAGTATTGTACTGAGCTTTTTCGTTTATATTTTTGTGAATATAGGTATGGTCAGTGGAATCCTACCCGTTGTTGGCGTACCACTACCACTAATCAGCTATGGTGGCACATCAATGGTGACACTAATGGCTGGATTTGGAATACTAATGTCTATACACACTCACCGGAAAATGCTTTCAAAGGCAACATAATGAGCTTCAAACAATCAGTCATTACATTGTTATACCTACTTGTTCTGGCAGGCTGTTCCAGCTCTGGCAGGTACTCTATTTCCGATGACGTCGCCCCGGAAAAGCCGCTTTCTGTCGATCATATTGAAGACGCACATCCTAAATATGAACCGTACAGTCGAGGGGGTAATAGAAATTACTCGCTTCGCGGGAAATCCTACGAAATCATTAAGGATCCGAAAGACTTCACTCAAAAAGGGATTGCGTCCTGGTATGGCAAGAAGTTTCATGGGCACCTGACATCAAATGGAGAAATTTATGATATGTACTCCATGTCAGCTGCACATAAAACACTACCGATTCCAAGCTACGTCAAGGTTACCAACCTTGATAATGGCAAAGAAACCGTAGTCAGAATTAATGATCGGGGCCCATTTCATGAAGGCCGTATAATAGACTTAAGCTACGCAGCTGCCTTCAAACTGGATGTGATAAAGACGGGAACAGCTAATGTTCAGATTGAGCATATTAGTGTGGCGAACCCAGGAGCAGACACTCAATATGCTATTCAGGTAGCCGCTTCAACTCATGAAGACAGAACAAAATCTCTGGCAAGCGAACTATCTGAGCAGTTTTCTGTCGAAACATTCATCGAACACAGAAATGGAAAATATCGCGCAATGATTGGCCCTTTCAATGATTTCATGCATTCGGAAAAAACGCTTGAGAAGGTGAAACAAGGCGGATATTCGGGCGCATTTATTAAGAAGATAACTCAGTAAAAATAACTTCATAGCTAGCGTACAAGGGCATTTTTTGTCATAGTGGCAGCAATTGAGAATTCGAACTTAGCAGAAGGATTCTGCTAAGATGCAAAACAAATTGGCATAGACGTTCAAACTAACAATGATTAATTCAAAAAACCTACTTAAATCTTTACTAGTTTCTACAACGCTGCTGGGTGCGACTGTTGCACACTCAGCTCCGATTGTTGTTCCTGATGCACCAGACATTGCTGCAAAAGGTTATGTTCTGATCGACTACAATTCTGGCAAGGTGCTGGCAGAAAAAGAGAAAGACACCAAGCTTTCACCAGCAAGCCTGACCAAGATGATGACCAGCTACGTTATCGGGCAGGAACTGGCTAGAGGCAATATTTCTCTGCAAGACGACGTTGTCATCAGTAAAAATGCATGGGCTAAAAACTACCCAGATTCGTCAAAGATGTTTATCGAAGTAGGCACAACGGTAAAAGTTGAAGACCTGAACCGCGGTATCATTATTCAGTCAGGTAACGATGCATGTGTGGCAATGGCTGAGCACGTCGCAGGCTCTGAAGATGCATTTGTAGACCTTATGAATGCCTGGGCTAACTCTATTGGCATGAAAAATACGCACTTTGCTAACGTTCATGGTCTGGATAACCCGAACCTGTACTCAACACCATATGACATGGCTCTTCTAGGTCGCGCTCTTATCCGCGATGTACCGGAAGAGTACGCTATCTACTCTGAGAAAAAATTCACTTACAACGGTATTACCCAATACAACCGTAACGGTCTGCTTTGGGATAAAAGCATGAATGTCGATGGCATCAAAACCGGTCATACATCAAAAGCGGGTTATAGCCTGGTAAGTTCTGCTACTGAAGGCAAAATGCGTCTAGTTTCCGTTGTAATGGGCACAAAAAATGAAAATGCCCGAAAAGCAGAAAGCAAAAAGCTTCTTAACTACGGTTTCCGTTTCTTTGAAACAGTAGCACCACACAAAGCAGGTGAAACCTTCGTAAACGAGCGCATCTGGATGGGTTCTCAAGAAAATGTCGCTCTAGGTGTTGCGCAGGATACGTACGTAACCCTTCCTCGTGGACAAGCTAAAAACCTGAAAGCAAGCTTCGTTCTTGAAAAAGAGCTAAGAGCACCAATATCTCAAGGCGACGTTGTTGGTACGCTGTACTACCAAATTGATGGCGAAGATATTGCTGAGTACCCACTTCTTGCACTTGAAGATGTTGAACAAGGAAGCCTGTTCAGTCGTCTTATCGACTACATCGTTCTGCTATTTAAAAGCTGGTTTTAATTAACCCGTATACTCAAGACTAGTGTAAGCGCGGGCGATTAAGGCCCGCGCTTTTTGTTTAACTTGAGTTCCTTTTCTATTGAGCGTAATATTCGCGGTCAACTTAGTATCCGGAGTTAATCATGCAAGAGCAGCCAAAACTAAAAGATCTCTTAGAGTTCCCTTGTCAGTTCACCTACAAGGTTATGGGTTATGCGAAACCTGAACTTCCTGAGTTGGTTCTGGAAGTGATTCAGAAACACGCTCCTGGTGACTACAGCCCATCGGTAAAACCAAGCGGTAAAGGCACATACAATTCAGTGTCGGTTACTATCACTGCTACCTCTGTTGAGCAGGTAGAAACGCTCTATAAAGAGCTGGGTGAGATTGAAATCGTAAGAATGGTTCTGTAATCATCGGATCCCGGGAGTAAACCCCATAGAAACAGCGGCAAATCAGCCGCTGTTTTTGTATCTGAATTTGTATCTGAACACGAAAAAACAAACATCCATTCAAATATTCCAACAAAAGTTATAAATAAATTTTATAATCTTGTAACTTTAATATAGTTCTGTGTTTCAAAGCAGTTTATAATGAAATAACTTTATTAATTAACATGTGATGAACGCTTTGACTGACGTAACAGATAAACTGATCGTAAAGAATCTCGGCTTACAAAACTACGAGCCTGTATGGCGAGCTATGCATGAGTTTACTGACACACGTACAGACAACACGATTGATGAGGTGTGGTTAGTCGAACACAACCCCGTTTTTACTCAAGGGCAGGCAGGAAAAGCAGAACACCTTCTGGCAACTGGCGATATACCTGTTGTTCAAAGCGACAGAGGTGGTCAGGTTACCTATCATGGTCCTGGTCAGTTAGTAGCATATTTCCTGATCAACCTAAGACGAAAGAATCTGGGCGTAAGAGATCTCGTTACTCACATAGAAAATTTGGTTATCAAAACCTTAGCTGAATTTGATATCCAGTCAGCAGCAAGACCCGATGCCCCTGGTGTATACGTCGATGGAAGAAAGGTATGTTCTTTGGGGCTACGTATCCGCAAAGGATGCTCTTTCCACGGTCTGGCACTGAACATTAATATGGATCTATCCCCTTTTCTTCGTATTAACCCATGTGGTTATCAGGGTATGGAAATGGTCCAGGTATCTGAACTGGGCGGACCGGATAACGTGTCTGCTGTCAGTGATAAGCTTGTCGATGAGCTGGTATCATTATTGAATTACAAAAGCGTTGAAGTTATTCAACCTGAAGCATCAAATAACGTATAAAAGAACACTGAAACTATGAGCAAACCAATCCAGATGGAAAAAGGCGTTAAATACAGAGACGCTGACAAAATGGCTCTGATCCCGGTTAAAAACATGCCGTCAGAGCAAAAAGAAGTTCTGAGAAAACCGGAATGGATGAAAATCAAGCTGCCATCAGACAGCAAGCGTATTCAAAGCATTAAATCTGCGATGCGTAAGAATAACCTTCACTCAGTTTGTGAGGAAGCGTCGTGTCCAAACCTTGCAGAGTGTTTTAACCACGGTACTGCAACCTTTATGATTCTTGGTGCTATTTGTACCAGACGTTGTCCTTTCTGCGATGTTGCCCATGGTCGCCCACTAACTCCTGATGCTGAAGAGCCTGCACACCTGGCTAAGACCATCAGCGATATGGATCTGAAATACGTGGTTATTACATCAGTAGACCGCGACGACCTACGCGATGGTGGTGCTCAACATTTTGCGGACTGTAACCGTGAAATCCGTGCTCTTAATCCAAATATTCGTATCGAAACACTGGTTCCTGACTTTAGAGGAAGGATGGATACAGCACTCGATATTCTAAAAGATAACCCGCCTGATGTGTTCAACCACAACCTTGAAACCGCGCCTCGTCTATACAGAAAGGCTCGTCCGGGAGCGAACTACAAGTGGTCTTTGCAGTTGCTCCAGAAGTTCAAGGAACAGCATCCTGATATCCCGACCAAATCTGGTTTGATGATGGGCCTGGGTGAGACCAAAGAAGAGATTGTTGAAGTTCTTAAAGATCTCCGTGCACATGGTGTGACTATGCTGACCCTTGGCCAGTACCTGGCACCAAGTCGCCACCACTTACCTGTTGAAAGATACGTTCCACCAGAGGAATTTGAAGAGCTGAAAGAGATCGCTCTGGAACTTGGCTTTACTCACGCTGCTTGTGGTCCTTTCGTTCGCTCTTCCTACCACGCCGATCTTCAGGCACAAGGTGTAGAAGTAAAGTAATTTTTGTGTGAACGGATACTTTGAGTTAAGGTCTACAGATAAGCTATAGTAATCAATATAGATATTGTTAAAAGGAATGATCGAATGAAAAAGCTAGGTTTATTAGGCATTTTCGCTGCGGTGGCACTTGCCGGGTGTTCATCGGGCAATACTCAAAACGACAACTATCTGGACGCCTCATTCGAGCTGTGTAATACAGAAGTTGATATATATTCAGTAAGTGATGATGGTCGCGTTCGAATCATCTGCGCAGACGACTCTAAGTTCACCATGGACAGTGAAGATACTTTAGAGATCATGCGTGATATCAATATCGATTACTGTGCCGGAGAAGGCCTTTCTAAGTTCAACGAAAGCCGTCGCTACTACTCATTCAAGTGTAAGTCTGGCACCACACTAAGCATCAACAAAGACGAGTAATCGCACACCCACATCTGATATCAAAAAGGGCGAGCTGTCATTAAACAGCTCGCCCTTTTGTATTTCTAAGTGAATGGTTTTAGTTCAAGGAAAAGGCGCGGAGTTTACGTTAGTAAGTGAGCACCTTTGACGCAGAAATAGAACCATTCACGACGAAATTCGGTGAGTTCTAGGAGGAAGCGCGGCGTGTACGCCAGTACATGAGCACTTCCGACAACGAAATCACCAAATTGACGACGAAATTAAGCGTAAACCGGTAGACGCTTACAGATATCTAACACTTTCGCTTTTGTTGCTTCGATAACAGCTTCATCGTTGATGCTATCAAGAACATCACACATCCAGCCCGCTAGCGCTTTAGCGTCTTCCTCAGTGAAACCACGACGTGTAATCGCTGGAGTACCTACACGAATACCAGAAGTTACAAACGGGCTGCGTGGGTCATTTGGTACTGAGTTTTTGTTTACAGTGATATTTGCTGCACCTAGTGCTGCATCTGCTTCTTTACCTGTGATGTCTTTGTCAATTAGATCAACAAGGAACAGGTGGTTCTCAGTTGAACCAGAAACGATTTTATAGCCACGAGCGATAAACTCAGCAACCATTGCTTTAGCGTTAACAACTACACGCTCCTGGTATGCTTTAAACTCTGGCTCCATCGCTTCTTTAAACGCTACTGCTTTACCCGCGATAACATGCATCAGAGGGCCACCCTGACCACCTGGGAATACTGCTGAGTTCAGCTTCTTGTACATGTCTTCACCTGCATTAGAAAGGATCAGACCGCCACGAGGGCCAGCAAGTGTTTTGTGCGTTGTGGTTGTTACTACATGTGCGTGTGGAAGTGGCGTTGGGTATACACCCGCCGCAATCAAACCAGCAACGTGTGCCATATCTACAAACAGGTACGCATCAACCTTGTCTGCGATTTCACGCATGCGCGCCCAGTCAACTACCTGAGAGTATGCAGAGAAACCACCGATGATCATCTTAGGCTTGTGCTCAAGAGCCAGTGCTTCCATCTCATCGTAGTTGATCTGACCCGCTTCATCGATACCATAAGGGATAACGTTGTAGTGCTTACCAGAGAAGTTTACTGGTGAACCGTGAGTAAGGTGACCACCGTGAGCAAGGCTCATACCTAGCACAGTATCTCCTGGCTTAAGAAGCGCCATGTATACTGCACTGTTTGCCTGAGAACCAGAGTGTGGCTGAACGTTCGCGTACTCACACTCAAATAGCTGACATGCACGATCGATCGCTAGAGCTTCAGCTTTATCAACGTACTCACAACCGCCATAGTAACGCTTACCCGGGTAGCCTTCTGCATACTTGTTTGTTAGCTGAGAACCCTGAGCTTCCATTACTCGTGGGCTGGTGTAGTTTTCTGAAGCGATTAGCTCGATATGCTCTTCCTGACGAAGAGTCTCTTCCTGGATGGCTGCGAATAGTTCCGCATCGTAATCGGCGATGTTCATGTCACGCTTTAGCATCTGTATCTCCTGACTCAGATATTCTGAATTTGCAAAAAAACCACACATATAAACTACGCTAGGTAGCATAAAAATGTAGAAATATTGTCCAAGCAAACGTTTTCGTTAACTTAAATAGAGGCGATATTCTACCTAAATTGATTTTGGTCAGAAAGCCACTTAACGACATTTCTTTATGCAGTTTTTTCATGTTCCATTTGAAATTAGCTCATAAAAAGATGAAAAATCAACTCATCATAAGCTGTCAACTCTGTGCTTTACACTCCGTAAAAAGCAGATTACACAGGTTTACCATTAATTTTCGTCCCAAGCTACCGAAAAATTAACTTTTTCTCTACTATTCGCGTAATAAATTAACCTGAAAACTTTATTAATGGCTGAAAAACACACACTCAAAGAAGACTGGATTGCAATTCTTACCGGCACCTTTATTACCGCTCAGGGAATCTTCTTTCTTCAATCTGCAAACTTAATAACTGGAGGCACCGCTGGCCTTGCGCTCTTACTTAGCCAGGTGCTTCCTATTAGCTTTGGTGTACTCTATTTTTTGTGTAACTGCCCTTTTTCTATCTGGGCTGGAAAAGGTTTGGGTCTACATTTGCAGTGAACAGTATTATTTCTAGTGCTTTAGTGTCCCTATTCGTCGATCACCTAGATATGCTTGTTCATATCGATCGAGTCAATAGTGCTTATTGCGCCGTGATTGGAGGCCTAATGATGGGGCTAGGGATGCTTATTCTGTTCAGACATCGATCCAGTTTGGGTGGTTTTAACATCTTTTGTCTTCTTGTTCAGGACAAAAAAGGCATCCCGGCAGGGAAAGTTCAGATGTTGATTGACTGTACCATTCTTATTGCATCTATGTTTTTTATTCCAGTATGGACACTGGTTCTATCGGTTCTGGGAGCAATTGTTCTCAATATGGTTTTAGCCATGAATCATAAACCTAGCCGCTATATTGTAACTTACGGTTAGATACGCTCTGCGCAGGTTGAAATCGGTATTTCATTAGTTCTATACTCTCAACCCTCAGAGTGGCAAAATACTCGAAAAAGCGAACACTAGGCCAGATAGAGAAACAAGATGACCCAGCCAACACAGAAAACAGAAATGGAAATAGTTCTTCAGGGACAAACCGATGAAGCAATAAGCCCGCTAAATGCGATGACTGACATGCTTAGCTTCCTTCAGACACTTCCTGAGCAATTTTCAGATAGTGGCTGTGAGGTCAAAGTCGTTCATGCTGCTTTAGGTAAAGCTGAATACAGTGCAGAACCCGAGTCTGCAAAGATAATGGCATTGGTACAAAGCAATCGCAGCCTCACTTCGGATGCGATTAAGATGGCGGTAAAAGTGAAACTGGCCGATATCTGTGAGGTAAGCGGAATGACCAGCCAACTTAGCTGGGCTGCCCAATAACCGGATGATCAAACAAAAAAACGCCTCTTCATTTATAAAAATGAAGAGGCGTTTTTGTATCTACAGTCTTTACTTCTGTACCAGAAGAATTCTCGTTTCGTATGGACGAAGCGTCATCTGATTGCTGCTGTCAGCTTCAGAATAGTTAGAAAGCAGACAGATCGCTTTAGACAAATCATACTGCTCAGGTATAGAACACTCTGCTTCTTCACCATAGTAGTTGTTGATGCAAAGAAGCACCTGATTCGCATCTTCACGCGCATAACAGAAGACCTGCATATGCTCAGGCAAAAGGTCTGTAAAACTGCCTGTTGTGATGACAGGCACCTCTTTACGCAATTCAATCAAACGCTTATAGAAATAGAACACCGAGTCCTGATCATCCACTGCTGAGGCAGCATTGACCTTGGGATAGTTCTTCGCAACTTCAAGCCATGGCTGCCCTTTTGAAAAGCCAGCGAAAGACTCACGATTCCACTGCATAGGGGTACGCGAGTTGTCGCGAGATTTTTGATCCAGAATCGCCAGCATATCTGATTCAGCAACGCCCTGCTGATTCACCATAATGTCGAACATATTGGTACTTTCTACATCGCGATACTGACTAATATCCGTGTAGTGAGGGTTAGTCATACCAATCTCTTCACCCTGATAGATGTATGGTGTCCCCTGCATCATATGCACAGAAGCGCCAAGCATCTTAGCTGACTCAACCCGGAACTGTTGATCATCACCAAGACGACTTACAACACGAGGCTGGTCATGGTTGCACCAGAACAGAGCGCCCCAGCCTTTGCCATTCAGGCCAGTCTGCCAGTGATTAAAGATCTGTTTCAACTGGATAAAATCGAATGGCGCTTTGGTCCATTTTTCACCATTTGGGTAATCAACCTTCAAATGGTGAAAGTTAAACACCATAGAAAGCTCTTTGTTGTCCAAAGAAGAGTACTGCTGGCAATGTTCAAGCGTGGTTGACGACATCTCACCTACAGTGACTGAGCCATACTTTTGGAATACTGCTTCACTGATTTCCTGAAGGTATTCATGTACACGAGGCCCATCAGTGTAGAAACGGCGGCCATCACCGATATCATCATTTGGGAAATCTTGTTGTTTAGAGATTAGGTTGATTACATCCAGGCGGAAACCATCTACGCCCTTTTCAGCCCAGAACTCAATAACACCCTTCACTTCTTCACGAACTTTTGGGTTTTCCCAGTTCAGATCTGCCTGCTCTTTGGCAAACAAGTGCAGGTAGTATTGGCCTGTTTTCTCATCCAGCTCCCACGCATTACCACCAAATTTGGACTCCCAGTTATTTGGCGCTTTACCATCGATAGGATCTTTCCAGATATAGTAATCACGGTATGGGCTGTTTTTATCACCTAGTGCCGACTGAAACCATTTGTGCTCAGTAGAGGTGTGATTCACAACGATATCCATAATAATGCGAATATCCCTGCTGTGCGCTTCTTCAAGTAACTGGTCGAAATCAGCCATGGTTCCGAAGTCAGGGTTTATAGCGTAGTAGTCGGAAATATCGTAACCGTTATCAATCATCGGTGATTCATATACAGGCGTTAGCCAAATTGCATCAATACCTAATAATTTAAGGTAATCCAGTTTAGAGATAATACCTTTGATATCTCCAGTACCTTTATCACCGCTATCGCAAAAGCTTTTTGGGTAAATCTGGTAAATGGAAGCCGTTTTCCACCAAGCCTGTCCCTGAGCCAGATTTTTTGTCTGATCCTTTGCCATTACTTGTACGTTCATCTTACTTAATACTCATAGAAAAATTGCAGAAAAAAGAGAGTGGCCAACTGGCCACTCAAGGGGCTTACGCGCTAGCGACTCTCAGTTCGCCTTTTACTTGTGCACGCTTGTAGAAGAACAGGGTCAGGAATGCAGGAACTACGATTGCTACCAGCATTGCGATTGCATAGATTGTCCAGTACTGCGGTTGGATAGAAAGGATACCCGGCAGGCCACCTACACCGATACCGTTAGCCATTACACCAGCGCTACCACAGATTGCTGCTGCAATTGCAGAACCAACCATTGCACTTAGCATTGGGAATTTGTATTTCAGGTTGATACCGTACATTGCTGGTTCTGTTACACCAAGGTAAGCAGAGATTGCAGCTGGTACAGAGATATCACGCTCGCCTTCTTTGCGGCTAATCATGATGATACCAACAACAGCAGATGCCTGAGCAATGTTAGATAGTGCAATCAGAGGCCAGATTGGCGTACCGCCAAGCTCTTGCATTAGTTGCAGGTCAACGGCGTTAGTTGTGTGGTGAACACCCGTAATAACCAGTGGAGCGTAGAAGAAGCCAAAGAACATCGCACCGATTACCGCAAAGTCACCTGTCATCGCTGCTTTAGCTGCAAATGCAACACCATCACCAATCATACGACCAAATGGACCGATAAGAGCGTGCGCAAGTACTACAGAAACAATGATAGATACGAACGGTACAACAACAAGGTACAGGTACGAAGGAACGATGCGTTTCAGATTCGTTTCAATAAACGCCAGAGCCATACCTGCTAGCATTGCAGGGATTACCTGTGCCTGATAACCGACTTTTTCGATAACAAACAAGCCAAAGTCCCATGCTTCAGGAACGGCTTTACCTATCATGTAAGCGTTCATCAGCTGTGGAGAAACCAGAGTTACACCTAAGGTAATACCCAGGATTGGTGTTCCACCCAGTTTCTTCACAGTTGACCAACAAACACCAACAGGAAGGAAGAAGAAGATCGCTTCACCAATCAACCATAGGAATGAGTGAACCGTTGCCCAGAACTGACTGATTTGAGTCAGCGTCTGGCCATCAAACATACGAATATCACCGATTACATTACGGAAGCCAAGGATCAAACCACCAGTGATGATTGCCGGAAGCAGTGGTACAAAAATTTCGGCTAAATGGGAGATACCACGTTCCAGGATGTTCATGTTCTGGCGGGCCGCCTTCTTGGCGTCGTCTTTAGAGGCTGATTTCTTACCAGCCATCTCAATCAAAACCTTATAAACTTCATCTACTTCAGTACCAATAACTACCTGGAACTGACCAGCGTTGGTAAAGCAGCCTTTCACCATTGAGATGGTTTCAAGCGCTTGTACATCAGCTTTGTCTGTATCATTAAGAACAAAACGTAAACGAGTCAGGCAGTGGGTTACACTTGCGATGTTGTCGCTACCACCAACTAACTCTATAAGACGTGCAATGTCTTGTTTTGCAATCTTACTCATAATTCTCTACCCGTTATCGAATTAATTAAATGTTACACCCAAAAATGGGGGTGTGATAAAAATAATGGGAACAGTCCCAAAATCTGTCGATATATTAACCCCGGTTATTTGGAAATGAAATGGGACTGTTCCCAATAATTGAATATGATCACAGAAAAGATCTTGTGTTGTTTATAAAACAATGAGTTATAACCAAGCAACCTCAAAGTGCTTTTTAAGCGAGAGTTTATTGTATTGACGTATACTGGGAATGCTCGACTACACGAACCGCTTAAACAGACAATTGTTGTCAGGTTTACTCACAGTTGATAGGGCATGTTCGTTACGTCGAGCACACCCAGTAAACATTAAGCTGTTAATTTGATTTCACTGATTACTTGTAGGAGACAGGGTAATATGTACTCTTTCGCTATCACCGGATAGCTGCTGGATAAGTTGAGCCGCGGCTCTTTGACCTGCTTCTTCGTAGCCGGGATCAACGCTAAATGTGTTAGGGAACAAAAATGAGAGCAAGTCATTACCACCAACACCAGTGACCGCAATCTCTTCGCGCCCCAGCTCTTGTAGGCGCTTAATCACCCCAATCGCCAGAGTATCACTAGCACAAGCAATGGCTTCAGTACTTTCATTCAGTACCTGATCCACCAGCTCGTAGCCGCTTTCATGGTGCAGGCGACCGGTAACATATCTGGGTTGTACACCGTTCATTTGGCACCAGTCCAAATAAGCCTGGAGACGAAGTTGTCCGGTTGTACGGTCAGAAGGGTCAACACCGATATAGCTGATCTCCCTGCGGCCATCAGCCAAAAGGTGAGCCAGAGCTTTATCTATCACACCCTGGTTATCATAGTTAATAGAAGAGATAGCACTGACATCCATAGCGATCACCACCATCTTCTCCTGCCAGATCTCCAGTTGCTTCTGGTCGCAATCGGTAAAACCAAACAGGATGACTCCATCCACGTTACGCTTATGCAGTACATCCAGGTGTTCGTTGGTCTTATCACGATCGAACTGGCTCTCCATAATCACCGCATCGTAACCAGCAGCGTACAGCGTTGTCAGTATGCTGCTAACAGCGCGATTTTCTGAGTGAGAACCAAGACGGGAGATAATCACACCAATCACCTTCTGACTCCCGCCGCGCATGGACTGAGCCGATTTAGAAGGGACATAGCCGGACTCTTCTATTACCTTTTCTACATGGGCTTTAGTTTCCGGTTTAACTTTCGGGTCGTTAGTTAGAACTCGCGACACAGTAGACTTACCGACTCCGGCCAGTGCTGCTATATCATGAATGGTTAGTTTTTTACTCATATGCTGGTAAGACGAAATGGACTAATCACTTAATAGAAGCAACAAATTCTGGTACTTCTTTAATACTGTCAAGGACCGTAGTTGCGAGCGCTTCACCCTTTTCGGTAACGGGTTTTCCTGTACGCACCAAAATTTTGGTACCCACACCAGCAGCTTCTGCAGCCATCATATCTTCAGCTTTATCGCCGACCATAATGGAGTTGGCCATATCAATTTTTAAGTAATCTCGGGCAGAGATAAACATACCTGGCTTCGGTTTACGACATTCACAGTCTTGCAGATAATCACCCTTGCCTTCTGTAGGGTGGTGCGGGCAATAGTAAAAACCATCAAAATCCACACCGTTGTCAACAAAGTTCCAGTCCATCCACTGAGTAAGAGAAAGGAAACGATCTTCTGTGTAATAACCGCGCGCGATACCTGCCTGATTGGTGACCATAACCAGAAGGTATCCCATTTCCTGAAGCTTTTTGGTTGCTTCAAAAACACCTTCAACAAACTCAAAGTCATGCTCATCATGAACATACCCATGATCAACGTTAATCACACCATCACGATCTAAAAAAACGGCAGGTTTAGCCAAAGTTCTGTCCTCTTTAACGATTATCCCGGAAATTATTGCACTCTTTTTACTGCTTAGCACTAATTAAATCGCTCTGTTATAACTCTCAGTCATAGGAAATTACAAAATCGAACTGACCACACAGCAATTTAGACGTCTAGACGTAAAAATATCTATTGACTTAAAAACGTATTACCAATAGCATCTTCTACCAATGACGACAGAACCCCAAATAATATGCTGTCGGGAATACAAGTCTACGGACACAACTTCCATGTGAGTTTTTAAATGATTGAAGTTTCTCAGGTAAACAAGGTTTTCTATCAGGGCACAAAGGAAATCAATGCTCTGAAGGATATTAACCTGACCATTTCTCAGGGTACGATCTTTGGAGTGATCGGATCTTCTGGTGCTGGTAAGAGTACGCTTATACGCTGTGTAAATATGCTATCTGCGCCCACTTCGGGTTCAGTGATAGTCGATGGCGTCGACCTGACAACCTTATCGAAGTCTGAGCTAAACAAAGCACGTCAGAACATCGGTATGATTTTCCAGCACTTTAACCTGCTTTCTTCGCGTACTGTGTTTGAAAATATTGCGCTACCACTTGAGCTGGCTGGTAAAGAGAAAACACATATAGAGTCAAAAGTTAACGAGCTATTGTCACTGGTTGGTTTAGCAGATAAGCGTGATACCTATCCCTCGAATTTGAGTGGCGGTCAAAAGCAACGTGTTGCTATTGCTCGTGCACTGGCCTCTGACCCAAAAGTGCTTTTGTGTGATGAAGCAACAAGTGCGCTAGATCCTGCTACAACTCAGTCTATTCTTGAGCTGTTAAAAGAGATCAACCGAAAGCTGAATATCACCATGCTTCTGATTACTCATGAAATGGATGTTGTAAAAAGTATCTGTCATGAAGTTGCCATTATCGGTGATGGTGAGCTGGTAGAAAAAGGTACGGTTGGTGAGATCTTTGCTCATCCTAAAACTGAACTGGCGCATCAATTTATTCGCTCAACTCTGGATCTATCTATTCCTGACGATTATCAGGTTCGCCTGCAAAATAAGCGAGTTGACGGTAGTCACCCTCTGGTTCGCCTTGAGTTTACAGGCGCAACCGTTGATGCTCCGCTGGTTAGTCAGATCAGCCGTAAGTTCAATATTGATATCAGTATCCTTAGCTCTGACCTTGATTACGCCGGTGGCGTTAAATTCGGCATGATGGTAGCTGAGATATTTGGTAACGAAGAAGATGATAACGCCGCGATAAACTACCTTCGCGACCACAATGTAAAAGTAGAGGTACTGGGTTATGTCCTTTAACGATATCGGCAACTGGCTAAGCCTGAATGGTGACCTACTTCTTGGCGCGACCGGGGAAACCCTTTATATGGTTGCTGTATCCGGCATTGTTGGCTTTGCTGTAGGGATCCCGCTAGGCGTGATTCTTCATATCAGCAAAAAAGGTGGACTTGCAGAGAACCCTAAACTGAACTCTATCTTAGGCGCTGTAGTAAACGTTGGCCGCTCTGTTCCATTTTTGGTACTGATGGTAGCGATTATTCCGGTGACTAAGCTACTGGTTGGTACATTTATCGGTACAACCGCAGCAATCGTACCATTGACTATTGGTGCCATTCCGTTTGTTGCTCGCCTTATTGAAGGTGCGCTATTGGAAGTTCCGTCGGGCCTGGTTGAAGCAGCACAATCAATGGGCGCAAGTACAAAACAGATCATCACAAAAGTATTACTACCAGAAGCACTACCAACCATTGTGAACTCGGTAACTATTACTCTGGTAACGCTGGTGAGTTACTCCGCTATGGCTGGTACTGTTGGTGGCGGTGGTCTTGGCGACGTAGCTATCCGTTATGGCTTCCACCGTTACGATGTGGTGATCATGGCAGTTACCGTAGTAATGCTAATCGTGCTGGTACAAATTATTCAGTCAATCGGGGATGCCGTTGTTCGCCGTGTTGACCATAGATAACTGAAAAATGGATATATAAACAAAAGCTAATCAATAAAGCTTAATGAATTTAGACAGGAGATAATCATGAAATTTAGCCTTAAGAATGTTTTAGCAATCGCAGCAGCAGCTTCTGCCCTGGTCCTAGCTGGCTGTGGTGAAAAAGAAGTAGATACAAGCAAAGTAAAAGTGGGCGTAATGGCAGGTGCGGAAGCACAGGTTGCTGAAGTAGCAGCAAAAATTGCTAAAGATAAATACAATCTTGATGTTGAACTGGTTACCTTCACTGACTACGTGACTCCAAACGCAGCAACTGACGATGGCTCTGTAGACATCAACGCATTCCAGCACAAGCCATACCTTGATCAGCAGGTTGCTGACCGTGGCTACAAGTTAACTATCGCTGGCAACACGTTTGTATACCCAATTGCTGGTTACTCAAAGCAGGTTAAATCTGTAGACGAAATTGCTGAAGGTTCTCGCATCGCAGTACCAAACGATCCAACAAACCTTGGTCGTTCTCTGCTTCTTCTTGAACAACAAGGTCTTATCACACTTCGTGAAGGTGTTGGTCTGCAAGGTACTGTTCGTGATATCACGGCTAACCCTAAAAACATCACTATCGTAGAACTAGATGCGGCACAGCTTCCACGTTCTCTTGATGATGTTGCACTTTCAATCATCAACACAACTTACGCAAGCAGCATCGGCCTTACTCCACAGAAAGACGGTATCTTTGTTGAAGATAAAGAGTCTCCATACGTAAACCTTATCGTTGCTCGTGAAGACAACGTAAATGCTGAAAACGTTCAGAACTTTGTTAAGGCTTACCAGACTGAAGAAGTATACAAAGCCGCTTCTGAGATCTTTAACGGTGGTGTAGTTAAGGGTTGGTAATAGAAACAAACCATTTGCAATGAGTTTTAAGGCCAGTTCATATTGTGAACTGGCCTTTTACTTTTTGTGTGATGAATTTTTGGGGAAATATCAGGTATTCCCGGAGTAAAACCTATTTTTCATGGAAGAAAAATTAGAGCGTACTGGGACGTATTTACAGCGTTTTTACGTAGGGACTGCCTTATATTTGCCTAGCGACGCACATCCTGTTCCTTCTATCCATTTGCACAAACAATCCATTTTGTTACACTAGCGCTACAAATTAGTCGGGGAGCCTTGTGCTGAGACCGTTTATGCGGGACCCGTTGAACCTGATTCAGTTAACACTGACGTAGGGAACTAGTGTCTTGTCTAAGCCGTTCTTATTTCTGCGGATCTCTTCTAAGGCCATTACTGTTCCCAACGTTAGTTGCAAGGAACACAAAGATGGCATCTTCAATAACAAAAATAACACCCATTGTACTCACCATAGCGGGCTCCGATAGTGGCGGCGGTGCTGGTATTCAGGCCGATATCAAAGCTATTTCTGCTACAGGAAGTTACGCTTGTTCTGTGCTTACCGCACTTACAGCCCAAAACACTCAGGGCGTAACCGGAATCTACCCGGTAACACCAGAATTTGTAGAACAGCAGCTCGATGCAGTATTTACCGACCTCAATGTCGTCGCTGTAAAAGTTGGAATGCTCAGTGATTCTAATGTAATCAAAGCGGTTGCTGGAAAAATTCGCCAGTATCAGCCAAAGCACCTTGTGGTTGACCCGGTAATGGTTGCGACCAGCGGTGACCTTCTTCTGGAACACTCTGCCATTGATACCTTGAAATCCGAGCTGCTACCTCTGGCCGATGTGATTACTCCTAACCTTCCTGAAGCCGCCGCTTTGTTGAATGTGGAAGTTCCTAGCACCGAAAAACAGATGGATGAGTTGGTAACCCAACTTCGTGAACTAGGTGCTAAATCTGTGCTGCTGAAAGGTGGTCATCTGGAAAACGAAGAGCAAAGTACAGACTTGCTTATCGATGATAGCTCTGTTATCAGACTCTCTACTGCTCGCGTTGCTACCAACAACACACATGGCACTGGCTGCACACTCTCTTCAGCTACAGCAAGTTATCTGGCTCAGGGGGAGTCGTTAAACCAAGCGGTTCAACAGGCTAAAAACTATATCACTCAGGCACTAAAACACGCTGATGAACTTGATATTGGCAAGGGATACGGTCCGGTTCACCACTTCTTTGACGGACATCAGAATGCCTGAGCAAACTGGGCTTCAGATAAATAATGGCAGTCTCCGCTATCAGGATAGCGAACTGCCTATTATTTCCAATCTGAACATGAGCCTTCCCCACCAGCAGTGGACATGCATTCTCGGCAGAAGTGGTTGTGGAAAAACTTCCCTACTCCGCTATTTGGCGGGGCTACTGGATGATACGGCAGAGTGGCAAGGCTCAATATCCGGCATTCTGGCACAAGAGATAAAAAACAACGTTGCTTATATGGCGCAGCAAGATCTGCTAATGCCATGGCTTAGTGTGCTTGAGAATGTCTGCTTTAGTTTTAAGTTTGGTAAACAGCCAGCTTCTGGTGCCACCGAGAAAAGAGCGACAGAGCTGCTGGATAAAGTCGGCCTCAGTGGTTATGAGCACAAACTTCCGCATCAACTCTCTGGTGGTATGAGACAAAGAGTTGCTCTTGCGAGAACTCTGATGCAGGACAAACCAATTGTTCTAATGGATGAGCCTTTCTCTGCACTGGATGCCGTTACCAGGCATAAGCTTCAGAACATGGCAGCCGAGCTGCTCAGCGATAAAAGCGTAATTCTGATTACTCATGATCCACTGGAAGCATTAAGACTTGGCGAACGGATTTATGTGTTTCAGGGCTCACCAGCCAAAGCGCTACAAGTAAATCCTCCAGATACATCGATTCCACGTCAGCTCACGGCTGAAATGGCGACTATGCAACAAGAGATTATCTCGCAGTTGGAGGCTGACTATGCCTGATGCGACAAATATCACCGTGGTTCAAACCGTTGCCACCAATACAACGAAAAACAGCAGCTCTATTCAACCTTATATTAGGTTGTTTATTACAGTCGTGATCATTCTGGCGTTCTGGCAACTGGTTGTTAGTTTTTTCAAGCTTCCACCCTTTATTTTGCCTGCTCCTAAAGCCGTTTTTATAAAACTGATAGACAGATATGACGTCCTGCTTAGCCATACCTGGGTCACCGCTCAGGAAATCTTTCTGGGGCTGTTACTTGGATTAACAATGGGGTTGATGTTTGCGCTACAGATGTTGCTGTTTGATCCCGTTAAGCGTTGGTTGTTGCCGATTCTTATCGCCAGTCAGGCGATACCAACTTTTGCTATTGCACCAATATTAATGCTTTGGCTGGGCTATGGTATTGCTTCAAAAGTGGTAATGGCTGCACTCATCATCTTTTTCCCGGTCACGACCTGCTGTTATGACGGACTCAGAAACACACCAACTGGTTATCTGGATCTGGCGAAGACTATGTCGGCTTCTAAATGGGAACTTCTTAGATATGTTCGCTTCCCGGCGGCTCTGCCTGCTTTAGCATCAGGTGTTCGTGTTGCTGTGGTGGTTGCCCCAATTGGCGCAGTTGTCGGAGAGTGGGTCGGTTCCAGTGCCGGACTGGGCTACCTGATGTTACAGGCAAATGCCCGAATGATGATCGACGAAATGTTTGCCGCCCTATTTATTCTCGCGACATTTTCAATCGCTCTCTACTTTATCTCAGACAAATTACTAAACCGAGCTATCCCCTGGAAGCTCTGAAAATCAATACATTAAAGCCTTACTCAAAGGAAATCAGAAATGATAAACACGATTAAAAAAGGACTATTCACTCTGGCGCTGGCGCTTGGCTCTACTGCTGCTTCTGCACAAGATAAAGAGCTAACCCTGATGCTCGACTGGTTTGTGAACCCTAACCACGGTCCTATTGTTATCGCTCAGGAAAAGGGCTACTTCAAAGACGAAGGATTAAAGGTCACTATTCAGGAACCAACCGATCCTAGCCTGCCCGCTAAACTGGTAGCAGCAGGTAAAACGGATCTGGCCGTTTCTTATCAAACAAGCCTGACGATTGATGTTGCGGAAAACCTGCCACTGGTTCGTTCAGCAACACTTATCTCTACTCCACTAAACACCATGATGGTGCTGGACAACGGAAAGATAAACACACTTGCTGATCTGAAAGGTAAGAAAATTGGTATCGCAATTGCCGGGAATGAAGAAGCAACCATTGGCACCATGCTTGAAACAGAGGGTGTGGAGTTTAGCGACGTTGAGATTATCAACGTTGGCTGGGCACTATCTTCATCGCTGGCTTCAGGAAAAGTTGATGCTATCTGGGGCGGCTTAAGAAACTTCGAAACCAACCAGCTTGAACTTGAAGGATACAAAGCAAAAGCCTTCTTCCCGGAAGAGCATGGCGTTCCGTCTTACGATGAACTTGTTTTTGTTGCTAATGCCAACAGCTATGATGCAGACGCGCTGAAAAGATTTAATAAGGCAATTGAGAAAGCGACGATCTATATCGTCAACCACCCACAAAAAGCATGGGATGAATTTGTTGCTTACTCTCCAGATACGCTAAACAACGAGCTAAACAAGCGCGCCTGGAGAGACACACTTCCACGCTTTGCGCTGCGCCCTTCTGCCGTTGATAAAAAACGTTACGACGACTTCGCTGAGTTTATGTTCCGTCACAAGATCATTGCTAAGCAGCCAACTGCTGAGCAGATGCTCTCTGCCCTTTAAGGATTTAATAACGATGAATCATAAGGACTTAATCAACGCTTGCCAGGAAGAATGGGAAGCCTACACAAAACATGATTTTGTGCAGCAACTATCACTGGGGACTCTTGAGCACAGCTCGTATCTCCACTATCTGAAACAGGACTTTTTATTCCTGAAGCAGTACGCCCGAGCTTATGCGCTGGCGATCTACAAGGCTCGTACCCTGCAAGAAATGAGAATGGCTCTACCGAGCGTACAAGCCCTTCTGGATTCTGAGATTGCCCATCATGTGAGTTACTGCGGCCAGTGGGGGCTGACAGAAAGCGATATGGAAGCTGAAGACGAAGACTTTGGCACCGTGGCTTATACGCGATATGTATTAGATGCAGGCAACAGTGGCGACCTGACCGACCTGATGGTTGCTCTTGCTCCCTGCTCTATCGGTTATGGTGAAATTGGCCACAACCTGATTAATGGCCCGGAAACGGTTCTTGAAGGAAATCCATATAACAGCTGGATTTTGCTTTATGGCGGGGAAGAATTTCTGTCTGGTGTAGCAACCAGTACTGAGCAACTGGATGAATTACTGGAAGAGATTGATTTAAATAGTGCTCGCGGTAAACAGCTTTGCAATACATTCAGAGTCGCAACACGTATGGAAATTGCGTTCTGGCAACAAGCATTGGACATAAAGAGATAAGGACACAGCATGCAAACTCTAAAACAACAAATTTCAGAATCACTAAACACCCTGCGTAAGCAAAAACCGTTGGTTGTAAATATCACCAACTATGTAGTGATGAATAATACCGCCAATGCCCTACTGGCAATTGGTGCATCACCAATAATGGCTCATAGCAAAGAAGAGATGGCGGAGATGATGAGCTTTGCCGGAGCTCTGGTTATTAATATCGGAACGCTGGACAGTGTTTGGGTTCCTCGTATGGAATTCGCCGTCGAGCAGGCAAACGCTAACGATAAAGTTATTGTTCTTGACCCTGTAGGCTGCGGGGCAAGTAAGCTACGCACTGAAACCGCCCGTAAGATTGTTGCAGCTGCAAGTAATCTGATAATCAGGGGTAACGCATCCGAAATAATCGCTCTGGCTGGCGAACAGGCTCAAAGCAAGGGTGTAGATGCTTTGGATTCAAGCGATTCTGCGGTCAATGCTGCCAGGTTCCTGGCGTGTGAGTATAAATGCTCTGTGGTTATCTCTGGCGAAACAGATTATGTAGTCACTGAAAGCAGCACTGTTGCGCTTAAAAACGGTCACCAGATGATGCCGTATGTAACAGGCATGGGTTGTACTCATACCGCACTCACTGGTGCATTTGCAGCTATTGGTGATACTACCGGATTAGCCGCGACTGCCGTATTGGGTGTGGCTGGCGAGCTGGCAGCAGAGAAGTCAGCGGGACCGGGTTCCTTGCAGCTAAACCTGCTGGATGCTCTGTATCAACTAGATGAAGAGCAATTATTGAAAGCCCTTAAGCTAGAAGCATTGTAATTATATGAGCCCATATCTTTTATATCTGGTCACCGATGATCATCAGGATATAGAAACCCTGAAATACGTTGTTTCTGAAGCAGTCAAAGGTGGCGTAACTATGGTGCAGGTTCGTGAAAAGCACGGAGATATCCGTGCCTTTATCGAGCGCGCAAAGGCTGTAAAATCGGTGCTTGAAGGAACTGGCGTACCACTAATTATCAATGATCGTGTTGATGTTGCTTTGGCGGTAAAGGCAGACGGCATTCATCTTGGTCAATCAGATATGCCTGCGACTATTGCCAGGGAGCTGATTGGCAAAGATATGCTTCTTGGGCTTTCGGTAGAAAACGAAAAGCAGTTAGCTGAAGCTCAAAGCCTGCCTGTGGACTATCTTGGTGTAAGCGCAATCTTTGCCACCCCAACCAAAACCAACACGGTCAAACACTGGGGTATTGATGGTCTGAAAAAAGCGGTTGAAGCCAGCAAACTTCCGCTAGTTGCCATTGGTGGAATCAAGGATTCGAATATAAGGAAAATAGCTGAGACAGGGGTTGATGGAATCGCACTGGTTTCCGCAATCTGTCATGCAGAAGACCCAAAGCTAGCCAGTTACGATCTGAGGGCTATCATTGAAAGTTCTACGGAGTAGGTCTTCAAATAGCCTGAATGGTCATGATTCCACAAACCGCTGAACACATCCCTGTTCGCTTAAACAAGGGCATCCATGCCCTTGTATGTTTGTTCCATCACAACCAATCAGACTAACGGCTGTCCTAGATAATTAATGCGTAAGTTGATTAAGGCGTATAGTAAGTTGCTGCACCCGGACCTACCGGTAAACCAAGAACAAATACCCAAACATAGAACAGCAAACTCCATCCAACAATAAAGACCATTGAATAAGGAAGCATAGTCGCGATAAGCGTACCGATACCCAGGTTCTTCATGTAGCGCGTAGCTACCGCCAGTATCAGACCGAAGTAACTCATCATCGGTGTGATGATGTTAGTGGTTGAATCACCGATACGGTACGCCGCCTGAATGGTTTCTGGCGCATATCCCACTAGCATTAGCATAGGAACAAAGATAGGTGCAGTTACCGCCCACTGAGCAGACGCAGAGCCTATCATCAGGTTGATAAAACCACACATCAGGATAAATGCGAAAAACAGCAATGGTCCTGTTAATCCGATGCTTTGCAGGAAGTCAGCACCCGCAACCGCGAACACCTGTCCGAAGTTAGTCCATTTGAAGAAAGCAACAAACTGAGCCGCAAAGAACACCAGTACGATATACATACCCATAGAAGACATGGATTTAGACATGGCATTAATGACATCGCGATCATTGTTCATGCTACCGGTGACTTTACCGTAAACAAAACCCGGGATAGCGAAGAATACAAAGATAAAGGCAACGATACTCTTAAGGAACGGTGACCCTGCTACAAGACCAGTTTCAGGATTACGCAGTACACCACTTTCCGGAACCACTGTAGAGGCAATAATCGCTCCTACCACAAGTACAGCAATACCAGCCCACTTCAGACCCTTTTTCTCTTCTGCTGTAAGTGTGCCCATTTTGTCATTCGAGAGATCTTCAGCTGCCTCTTCTTCGTTATATTGACCCAGCTTAGGCTCTACAATCTTCTCCGTTACAAAAGCGCCGGTAAAAGCGATAAAGAAAGTAGATGCAAACATAAAGTACCAGTTAACTTCAGGGCCAACCGTATAGCTTGGATCGATCATCTGCGCGGCAGTTTCAGTAATCCCTGAAAGTAGCGGATCAACCGTACCAATAAGAAGGTTTGCTGAATAACCACCGGATACACCTGCGAACGCAGCAGCAAGACCTGCAAGCGGGTGGCGACCAAGCGAGTGGAAGAGCATAGCTGCCAGTGGAATAAGAACAACGTAGCCAAGTTCAGAAGCCGTATTCGAAATAATACCGGCAAACACTACAGCTACAGTAACCATGCGCTTCGATGCGCCCATGACCAGCCCGCGCATAGCCGCTGAAAGCATACCTGAATGTTCTGCAATCGCTACACCAAGCATAGCAACCAGCACTGTACCTAATGGTGCGAACCCAGTGAAATTGCTCACCAGGTTAGTGACAATCAGTCTTAGGCCATCTGCATTTAACAGACTTACAACCTGAATAATTCCATCTGCGGAACGACCACTAGCACCCTCAGGCCTTGGATCTACAACTGAAACCTCAAAATAACCCGCAATACCTGATGCTAATAAAATCGCAATACAGAAGATGGCAAACAAAGTAATCGGATGAGGTAATAGATTCCCCAGATATTCAACGCCATCCAGAAAACGCGTAAATAACGGCTTTTTTGGCGGCAGTTCTCTTTTTATTGAAGTAGATGTACTCATCTCTCCCCCTTTAAATAATTTATGCGACAAATGTCGCACAGGGAGAATACTTAATGAGTAAATGTTCGACCTGCATTAGTATCTAACTTATCGCAGTTCTGACCAAACCCTGACAGAACTGCATATACACTGACCTACTACGATAATTTTGCCAAATATCCAGGACGTAAAGACATTTTCATAGCAAATAACCTCACTTTCTCATCTTTTGCTTTTCTTGCCCTGAACAGCTTTAAAGCGTGGATTTGTTTTACAGATTACGTAAATTCGGCCTCTTCTCTTTACTATCTGACAACCAGGATGACGCGTTTTTGCGCTTTTGAGTGAACTTAATACCTTCATAATCTCCTCTAAAAATTGTTATATTATAACATAATTTAAATGATATTGATTATCACTCAATTAATCGAGCATTTTTTGTGTTATTTTGTTTTTAACTAAATTTAAGCAAATGAAACGATGGACTACTCAGTTACCCCTGTTGGATTTATAGAAAGCCCTTACAAAGAGAAATTTGCAGTTCCAAGGCAGCCCAGGCTAGCTCCTAGTGCGACTTCACGACTTCGTTTAACTGGTGATGCCAACTCTCTGGAAGCCGTTAGAGGGATAGAAGAATTCAGCCATTTATGGCTACTCTTTCTATTTGATCAAAATCTGGAATCCGGCTGGACTCCAACCGTTCGACCACCAAGGCTTGGTGGAAATGAAAGAGTTGGTGTATTTGCTACACGTTCACCTTTCAGACCAAACGGTATTGGTATGTCAGCAGTCGAACTCAAGGGAGTTATCCATAAAAACGGTCAGGTATGGCTGGAACTGGGAAGCGCAGACTTAGTCGATCAAACCCCTATCGTGGATATAAAACCTTATATCCCTTACTCAGACTCCATTCCTCAGGCAAATGGCGGCTTTGCCAGTCATGAACCAACACAGCTTGCGGTTGTGTTCTCAGATCTTGCGACACAGCAGCTACGATTCCATGCAAATCAGAAGCAGGTAAAAGCAGTTATCATCGAGGTGCTGGCTCAGGATCCACGGCCTGCTTATAAAAAGAACAAGCCAGATAGCAAAGAATATGCGGTAAATTTGTTCGATTTGAATGTTAAATTCAGGATATCAGACGAAATAGTTACTGTGACGTCAATCGAACGCTTTTGACATGAGTTGAAGACTGCTATTATTAGCGGCTACTCTAATTACTGCTCTTGCAGTATTTTTTATTAACTTTCATAAACGGATACCATAAATGCGTACCAGTAACTATCTTCTTTCTACTCTTAAGGAGACTCCAAACGACGCAGAAGTAGTGAGCCACCAGCTCATGCTACGTGCAGGTATGATCCGTAAGCTGGCTTCAGGTCTATACACCTGGCTACCTACCGGTCTACGTGTGCTGCGTAAAGTCGAAAACATCGTTCGTCAAGAGATCGACAATGCAGGTGCTGTCGAAACATTGATGCCCGTTGTTCAGCCGTTTGAACTATGGGAAGAAACAGGCCGCTCTGAAAAGATGGGCGATGAGCTACTTCGTTTTACTGACCGTCATGAACGTCCGTTTGTACTTAGCCCAACAGCTGAAGAAGTTATCACTAGCCTTGTGCGTAACGAAGTTGCTTCTTACAAACAGCTACCGCTTAACCTGTACCAAATCCAGACTAAGTTCCGCGATGAACGTCGTCCACGCTTTGGTGTAATGCGCGCTCGTGAGTTCAGCATGATGGATGCGTACAGCTTTGATATCGATAAAGAAGGTTTACAGAAATCATACGACATAATGCACGATGCTTACTGTAAAGCATTTGATCGTATGGGCCTTGAGTACCGTCCGGTGCTAGCTGACTCTGGTGCAATCGGTGGCAGTGGCTCTCAAGAATTCCATGTGCTAGCAGAAAGCGGTGAAGACCTGATTGCGTTCTCTACTGAGTCTGACTACGCGGCAAACATTGAAAAAGCAGAAGCACTGGCTCCAGAAGGCGAGCTAGAAGCTCCAACTCAAGAGATGACACTGGTTGATACACCAAACGCTAAAACGATTGCAGAGCTTGTTGAGCAGTTCGATCTTCCTATCGAAAAAACCGTTAAGACACTGTTTGTAAAAGCATCTGAAGAAATTGAAGCTGACCTGATTGCACTTATCATCCGTGGTGATCACGAGCTTAACGAAGTTAAAGCTGAGAACCTGAAAGAAGTGGCTTCTCCTCTGGAAATGGCAACAGAAGAAGAGATTCGTGCGCTAATCGGTGCTGGCCCTGGCTCACTAGGCCCTGTTGGTCTTGAACTGCCGTTTATCGTTGACCGCACCGTTGCTAAAATGAGTGACTTCGGCGCTGGCGCTAACGCTGATGACAAGCACTACTTCGGTATCAACTGGGGTCGTGATGCAGAGCTGGGTCAGGTTGAAGACCTACGTAATGTCGTTGAAGGCGATCCAAGCCCATGTGGTAAAGGGATAATATCTCTTAAACGTGGTATCGAAGTTGGTCATATCTTCCAGCTTGGTACTAACTACTCTGAGAAGATGAACTGTAACGTTCTTGGCCCTGATGGTAAGAGCGTAACTCTGGAAATGGGTTGTTACGGCATCGGTGTTTCTCGTGTGGTTGCTTCTGCAATTGAGCAGAACCACGATAAATTCGGCATTATCTGGCCAGATGCGATTGCACCGTTCCAGGTTGCGATTGTTCCTATGAATATGCACAAGTCTGAGCGCGTAAAAGAAGCAGCTGAGAAGCTTTACGCGGACCTGACTTCTGCGGGCATTGAAGTACTATTCGATGACCGTAAAGAGCGTCCGGGTGTAATGTTTAAAGATATCGAGCTTGTGGGTATTCCTCACACTATCGTTATTGGCGACCGCAGCATGGACGAAGGCAACTTCGAATATAAGAACCGTCGTTCAGGCGAAAAGACTGGCATAGCGATGGAAAACATCGTTGAGCATGTAAAGGCTCAGCTAGCTTAATTCGATAAGCTGTTACTTACTAAGGGTCGCATTCGCGGCCCTTTTTTCTTGTCTCGGCGGCCTAACATGACCATCTGGGGTGTGCTCGATGGAACGAACATGCTTAGTGGTTAAATAACATTTGCACTCGACATGTGCTTAGAGCGGTTCGTGGAAGCGAGCATTCCCAGATGGCCATCGCTCACTATTTTGTAAAACATCGTAAATATGGAATAACTTCCCGAATAGGTTGTCTATTATTGGTATCAATATTAGAAAAAGAACTATCTGGGGGGAGATATCCATGGATCTTAAAAGTTTACTTAATCAGGCACTAAACTCGGATATTGTTAAACAAGGTACCGAACAACTAAAGCAAGGCTCTTCAAACCTTGGCAATATGGCGAAGGATAACAAAAGCAACCTGACAGCCTTTGGAGCTGGCGCAGTTGGTGGAGGGCTACTAGGTGTACTTATGGGCTCAAAGAAAGCCAAAAAGATGGGGAAAAAGGCGTTAGGCGTAACCAGTGCTGCCGCTCTTGGCGCTCTGGCATACAAGCTTTATAACGATTATCAGGGCGGGAATGATTCAGGCTCTTCTCCGGCACAACCACAGCAGCAACCAGAAACTCTGGATGAGAACCAGCACAGCACCTTAATCCTTAAAGCCATGATTGCAGCAGCAAAGGCAGATGGGCACGTTGATGCAGAAGAACAGGCAAAAATTGAACAGGCTCTGGCAGAAATGGGCGCTGATGACTCAGTAAATACTTTTGTTCAGACAGAACTAAACAAGCCTTTAGATCCTTCTGAGGTGGCGCAATTAGTTTCTTCACCCCAACAGGCAACAGAAGTCTATCTGGCCACACTTTTGGTAGTCGATGAGCAGAACTTTATGGAAAAGGCCTACCTGAAGGAGCTAGCCACCCAGCTAAACCTTGCTGATGACCTGGTCCTGCAATTAGAGAATCAGGTTTCTCAATAACGATGCACCAATGTATATCGGAGAGAAGATAACCACTTCTCTCCTTTTATTGCGCCAGAACAAACTCATATTTTGTCTTTGTCTCATTCACAATGTATATTGAGACAAGTTCTCATTTAGTATTGGATTTAGAAAATGAAAGTTTATGATTGTTGCGACATGATTCGCGAACTTTACTCTCTGATTGGTAGTGGTGACCAGGGTTATGTACCTCAGGCTATAACCTGCGCACTAAAGGCTCTGAACGATATTGCTTCTGACACCAACCTTCCTAAGGATGTTCGAGAAAAAGCAGCCTTCGCCGCAGCTAACCTGCTTATTTCTGACTTTGAGGATAAGTAAGTGAATCTTGCGAACTTCGAAACAATGGAGCCGGTGATGCTGATGAGTATCGTCAACATGAAGTTGCGTGATGACTTTAGTGGCAAGCTGGATGAACTGGTTAAATACTTCGATATTGACCGGGAAGCTCTGGAAGCCAGACTCGCGACTGCCGGCTTTGAGTATTTACCTGAAACAGGCCAGTTTCGATAGGCTCAAGCTAAATGGCAAATAATCCCTTGATTTAAAGCTGTTTACTGGATGTACTCGATGGAACGAACATGCTCATGTTGATGGCGTATTCACAAATACCTATTTAGCAATGGCGGTTCGTGTAATCGAGTATTTCCAGTAAGAAGCTCAGAAACTTTAAATCAAAAACACCTGATAATCTTTCAGCTCAGGAATCTTCTCGTGTAGCATTTTCTCTTCTTCTGCTACCTTTTCAACGTCTTCACAATATTGCTGCGCGTCTTGCTGGAGCTCTGCCGAATCCGCTTGCAGCTTACCATCCAGATTCTGTTTCAGAGACATCAATTCTTCTTTCAGTTCGGTGAGATTAATACCACCTTCCTGCTTCATCTTCTGAGAAAGAGCATCAAATGCGCTTGAGAAAAACTCTGAATTAAATGTCTCTCTGGCATCGGCAAAGTCCTGCTTCCAGTTATTGAAAGCATCACTGAACGCCGCTTTCTGCATGACAAAACCATCTTCTTTGTAGTACCGTTTTTCCAGCTTAGTCAAAAACTCTTCCAACACTTTTTTCACGTTATTAAACGCCTCTGAGTTATTGAAGCTTACCGCAATGTCATCCAAAACGTCATTCATCAGGGCTAACCCATCACGAGCGATCTCTTTTGCTTTTGGAAGATACTCATTTAGATTCGAGCGATAACTATCAAGCGCCGCCTGCTGTGTGGCTGACAGTTCCATTTTTTGGCCATTGATAAACAGTTGGTTATCCTGGTCGATAAGTACTTTAGGCACATCATCCTGATAGATTTCTACCTGCTTACCATCCAGGTGAACCTCGTTCTGAATATCAACCTTGCACTGACTTTGTGCGAAAGCTGTAGAGCAAAATAGTAACGCAAAGCCTAATAGAAGCTTTTTCATGAATACCTCAACAATCATCCTGATACGACCTTAATCGTATTACTCTATCAGAGTAGACCTATAATTTTTGTAAATGTTTCGTTAGCTTACAGGTCAAAACTAAGCTGTTTTGTCTGTTCTTCTGGCTTTAGCATAACGTTTAAACCCAACAACCTGATTTCCCTTCCCTTTTGCCGCTTAAGAATATCGGTAAGTAGCTCTTTAAAATATTCCAGGTCAAGTTCGTTATGAATATGCTCTATGGTGGTCAGCTGAAAATCAGCGAACTTAACTTTAATTCCCTGTTTTATAATCGCCCTGTTAGGGTCAGCTTTCGTTAGTCGTTTATCAAGCTCTGGAAACAACTTATTTTCGATAACTTCCCAACACTCTTCATATGTTGAAATATTGGTGGAGAAGGTTCTCTCAACACCAACAGATTTTCTTTCTCGTTCGGTCACAACCTCTCGGTTATCGATGCCATTACTCTTTTTCCACAGTGACTCACCCATTCTGCCAAACTTCAGAAGCAGTTCTCGATAATCACTGTTTTTAATATCTTCACCAATATAAAAACCGGCTTGATGAAGCCGCTCCAGACTCACCTTCCCCACCCCAGGGATTTTTTCTAAAGGGAGCTTATCAATGACTTTTTGAACGTCCTCTGGAGGAATGACGAATTGCCCATTCGGCTTATTCATATCAGATGCGATCTTGGCAAGAAACTTCAGCGGAGCCACCCCGGCTGAAGCCGTTAACTGCAGTTCATTCCAGATATCTCTGCGTATAGCTTCAGCAATTAAAGTGGCAGAGCCATGGTATTGTTTGCATTCCGACACATCGAGAAAGGCTTCGTCCAATGAAAGCGGTTCAATAATCTGGGTATAACGTTCAAAGATTTCCCTAATCTGCCTAGATACGGATTTGTATACATCCATACGCCCAGGTATAACAGTTAAGTCTGGACACAACTGGATTGCTCTCGCTGTTGGCATAGCTGAACGAACACCATATTTGCGAGCTTCATAATTGCAGGTGCTGATAACACCTCGCTGCCTTTCACTTCCTCCAACCGCCAGAGGAATTCCCCGGTATTTTGGATTATCACGCATCTCAACGGCCGCATAGAAGCAGTCCATATCAACGTGGATTATTTTTCGCAGATGTTGAGGAGTGTCGTACATAGCTCAGAAGATTTTACAGTAAATATAAATATATATTCTTTATAAATCACAACAAATCACTTACTCTAAATTTACACATGGTATTCAACTGTTAAGGAAGGGAGAGCTCCGTACACGTATGAGTATTAACAAAGTACTGATCGTTGAAGATAGTCAACTATACAGCAAATATCTCGTTAACCAACTTTCTCTACTTGGTTTTGATGTTGTATTAGCCGAAAACTACTCTCAAGCTCAAGATATTCTCAGCCAACAAAGCAATTTTCTTTGCGCACTCTTAGACTACTGCCTTCCTGACGCTGAAAATGGTGAGGTTATCGATCTCGCTTTTACATATGGTTTGAAAGTTATCGTTCTCACGGCTCATTTCAACGAACAGACTAGGAAAGATATTATCGCCAAAGGCGCTATCGACTATATGACAAAAGATAGCCTGACTTCGATTTCTTACCTGCCTCCTCTTTTAAAACGACTAGCGAGAAATAACCACCACAAGGTATTGGTGGTTGATGATTCCCAAACCGTTAGGAAGCATCTGACTGATTTGCTTCAACACCACTATTTAGAGTGTGTTGAAGCCGAAGATGGAGAAGAGGCATTAACCGTGCTCAATCAAAATCCAGATGTAACACTTATCATCACGGATCATCATATGCCCAAAAAAGATGGTGTGACTATGACTGCTGAAATTAGATCTCAGTTCGATAGAAATCAGATAGCCATTCTTGGACTTTCAGCCACAGACAACGAGTCACTCACAGCGCGCTTTCTGAAAGCAGGGGCAAATGACTACCTTAAGAAACCCTTTAATCAGGAAGAGTTTTACTGTCGAGTTCAGAATATCCTGGATATGAAAGATATCAACGATGATATGTTCCGTATGGCAAACGAAGATGCTTTAACCGGACTTTGGAACCGCAGATACCTGTTTAACAACGCCGATACCAATCAAGAGCAATGTAACGTTGCTGTGATGGACATAGACTTCTTCAAAAAGGTAAATGATAACTACGGCCATGACGGTGGAGATCAGGCGCTGATCATGGTGAGCAAGATAATATCTGTTTACTTTGCTAATGACCTAGCTGCGAGAACTGGTGGCGAAGAGTTTTGTATTGTTAACTACGGTGACTATGATGATTTTGTCTCCCGCCTCGAAAACATGCGGGCTCGGATAGAAAAAACACCAATTCCATACGACGGTAAAGAGATCTCTCTTACTATAAGTATTGGCTGTACTAAGGCTAAACGTAATATCGACACTATGATCAGTATTGCTGATGACAGGCTATACGACGCTAAAAATTCGGGTAGAAACCGGGTCATAGCCACCTAGAATTTGATAAAACTAATAATGGATTAATAAATGAGAAAACACATTACATCGCTTACCGTAGGCTTCTGGTTAACCACACTCCTTGTTGGTTATAGTAACGACATCAGCTTTTATGGTACCTGGGTATGCGTTGCTATTGCCAGTGCGCTAACAGCCGGATTGTACTTTACAAGAAACCGAACCGAATAAGCTTGGAGATCCCGTATGATTCAAGCCAGCCACTCGTAAAGTGGCTGGCTTTTTACTTATTTTAGGTATTTAGAAAATGCCTCTGAATAGACTTCTTTATAGCCATCTTCGGTTTTCACCACCATAAACACCGGAATATTGTTCGCGTTTGCGACTTCAAGTCCCACTTTTTCACCCAGAACCATTAAACCAGTAGCCAAACCATCTGCTGTCATACAAGAGGGATCAAGCGCCGTTACCGAAACCACTTTATGGCTAATTGGCTTACCTGTTTTTGGTTCAATAATATGGGAGTAGCGGATACCGTCACGCTCAAAGTAGTTACGGTAATCACCTGAGGTAGCAACCGCCATATCGCCCGGCTCGATAATTTCCTGAATCGCACGCTCGTTTACGTCCGGTTTTTCAATAGCGATACGCCAACCAACCTTTTCGCGGTTAACACCCTTCATACGGATCTCTCCGCCAATTTCAACCATGTAGTCAACGACGCCCTGCGCTTCCAGGAAATCAGCAACAACATCAACGCCCCAGCCTTTGGCTATGGTAGATAAATCTACATAAAGATCAGGGATCGATTTAGCCAGAGTCGTATCGGTCACGGTCAGATTTTCGATACCAACAATTGCACGGCGTGTAGCAAGCTCCTCATCCGTTGGAACCACTTCAGGGCGAGCTTCAGGTCCAAAGCCCCAAAGATTAACCAGCGGCCCAACAGTAACGTCCAGTGCACCACGAGTTAACTTATTTAGCCTTACCGCTTCCTTCGTTACCAGTGCTGTCTCTTTAGACACAGTAAATGGCTCAGAGCCTTTGTACTGGTTAAACAGACTTAACTCGGAGGTTTTACGATAAGTCGACATCTGATCGTTCACCTGCTCTAACAACTCATCAATTGTCTTCTGCATATCAGCCGGAGAGCGAGAATTGTTAGCGTTGAAGTACTTAACATTGTAAGTCGTACCCATAGTTGGGCCGGTAAGATGAATTTGTTCTCTTGGTTCGCTGCATGCAGTGATAAATAGCAGTGTTACTAATGCTACAAACCAGACTTTAATTTGTTTCACGGGGGCTCCTGAGTTTTTATACGCAACTATCTAGGTGTTGACCTCGAATAAGTCACTTCAGCGGTTCGTGGAATCGGGTATTCCCGGTAATGCCGGAACGAACTCCAACACGACACCTTTAAATAAGATAGGCATTCCTACGCAGAGCGTGGGAACGAGTATCTAGGTGTTGTTCTAGGGTGCTATTCTCCTACTAAACACCATAAAAAACAAATGGCTGATCCCTTTCAGAATCAGCCATTCTCATTTTAATTGTAACGAATATTACGTTACTTAATTCTTAACCACCGAAGTCATCAAGCAGGATGTTTTCATCCTCTACACCAAGGTCTTTCAGCATGCCGATAACAGCTGCGTTCATCATTGGTGGACCACACATGTAGTACTCACAATCTTCTGGTGCTTCGTGATCTTTCAGATAGTTCTCGTAGATAACGTTGTGGATGAAACCTGTGTAGCCATCCCAGTTATCTTCTGGAAGCGGATCAGAAAGCGCACAGTGCCAAACGAAGTTATCGTTTTCAGCTTGTAAGTTATCAAAATCTTCAATATAGAACATTTCACGCTTAGAACGTGCACCGTACCAGTAAGACATCTTACGCTTAGACTTCAGACGAAGTAGCTGGTCGAAGATATGAGAACGCATAGGAGCCATACCCGCACCACCACCGATGAATACCATCTCGTTGTCAGTCTCTTTCGCGAAGAACTCACCAAATGGACCAGAGATCGTACACTTATCGCCAGGCTTAAGTGACCAGATGTAAGAAGACATGATGCCCGGAGGCGCATCCGGCTTATTAGGCGGCGGAGTTGCGATACGAACGTTCAGTTTAATCAGGCCTTTCTCTTCGGGGTATGAAGCCATAGAGTAAGCGCGGATTGAATGCTCTTTCACGATAGATTCGTAACGGAACAGGTCGAACTTATCCCAGTCTTCACGGTACTCATCCGGTACATCGAAATCAGAGTATTTGATGTGATGAGGTTCAGCTTCGATCTGAATGTAACCACCAGCACGGAACGGTACTTCTTCACCCTCAGGGATCTTAAGAACCAGTTCTTTGATGAAGGTTGCTTCGTTGTCGTTAGAAAGAACTTCACATTCCCACTTCTTAACACCGAAGATCTCTTCAGGTAGCTCGATATCCATGTCAGTTTTTACTGCAACCTGACACGCAAGACGTTCGCCCTCACGCGCTTCACCTTTAGTGATGTGGTCAAGCTCTGTTGGCAGAATATCACCACCACCAGATTTTACTTTCACGCGGCACTGACCACATGAGCCACCACCACCACAAGCAGAGGATACGAAGATACCACTACCAGCCATAGCGCCTAGAAGCTTATCACCAGGAGAAGTTACGAAGCTCTTCTCTGGATCGCCATTTACGGTAATTGTAACGTCACCTGATGGAACCAGCTTGGATTTTGCCATAAGAATGATCAAAACCAACGCCAGTACAATCACGGTAAACATCACTACACCAAGAATAATGCTTTGCATTTACTATTCCTTATTTATTGTGTCGTTTACCCGACTTACAGTTGAACACCAGAGAAAGACATAAAGCCTAACGCCATAAGACCTACCGTGATGAAGGTGATACCCAGACCACGAAGGCCAGGAGGTACATCAGAGTACTTCATCTTCTCACGCAGACCTGCAAGAGCAACGATTGCAAGCATCCAGCCAACACCAGAACCAAAACCGTATACTACTGATTCTGCGAAGTTGTAGTCACGCTGCACCATGAAGGATACACCACCGAAAATCGCACAGTTAACTGTGATTAGCGGCAGGAAGATACCCAGTGCGTTATACAGAGGTGGGAAGAAACGGTCGAGTACCATTTCAAGAATCTGTACCAATGCAGCGATTACACCGATAAAGGTAATGAAGTTAAGAAAACTTAAGTCAATACCAGTTACCAGAGCACCATCTTTCAGGATCAGGTTGTAAAGCACGTTGTTCACAGGTACTGCAATTGTCAGTACTACGATTACCGCGACACCAAGACCGAAAGAGGTTTTAACTTTCTTAGATACCGCAAGAAACGTACACATACCTAAGAAGAATGATAGTGCTAAGTTCTCGATAAAGATCGAACGAACAAGCAAACTAATATAATGTTCCATTTCGGCTTACTCCTTCGCTTCAATCTGTTCAGGTCTTAGAATTCGGATAATCCAAATCATGAAACCAATCAGGAAGAACGCAGATGGTGCCAGTAGCATCATACCGTTAGGCTGATACCAACCACCGTCAGATACAAGAGGAAGAACCTCCATACCAAATAGCTTGCCTGAACCAAACAGTTCACGGAAGAAGCCAACAGTGATAAGTACGAAACCATAACCAAGACCGTTACCAATACCATCAACCAGTGATGGAAGTGGCTCAGACTTCATTGCATAAGCTTCAGCACGACCCATTACGATACAGTTGGTAATAATCAGACCAACGAAAACAGATAGCTGCTTCGAGATATCGTACAGGAACGCTTTTAGGAACTGGTCTACCACAATTACCAGAGATGCGATGATTGCCATCTGAATGATGATACGCACACTGTTTGGAATGTGGTTACGGATAACCGATACGAAGAAGTTCGAAAACGCACATACAAAGATAACTGCAAGCGTCATTACGAACGCAGTTTCCAGTTTTGTTGTTACAGCCAGTGCAGAACACACACCAAGTACCTGAAGGGCAATTGGGTTGTTGTCCATAATTGGTGTAATTAGATGACCTTTCATCTCTTTAGCATCAACAGACATTATTGCAGCCCTCCTTCACGTACTTTAGTCAGGAACGGACCAAAGCCGTCTTCACCTAACCAGAAATCGAAGGTTCCCTGAACACCATTTGCAGTCAGAGTTGCGCCAGATAGGCCATCCACACCGTGGATATCGCCTGGCTGAGCACCACCTTTTACGATTTTAAGTGCTGGCTTGTAGTTTTCGTCGAACAGTTTCTTACCAACAAACTGACCACGCCAGTTCGGGTTCTCGATTTCACCACCAAGTCCAGGAGTTTCACCCTGTTCGTAGTAAGTGATACCAGAAACTGTGTTACCGTCGGTTTCAACAGCAACAAATGCGTACATCATCGACCACAGACCGTTACCGTGCATAGGAAGGATAACTTTCGATACGTCATTACCTTCTTTCACCAGGTAAACAACACCCTGATTTGCACGACGTAGAATTTTACCCGCGTCTTGATCTGCACTTAGCTTAATAGACTGAGCTGGATCTTTCGCTGCAGCACGCTGATCATAAGCAGCTGCATCACCATCAACGAACTCACCTGTTTTAAAATCTACCAATTTTGGTTCGATAAACTGCTCGTACAGTTCAGGAATGCTACCTTCTTTACCTTCAAGGCCAGCAACTGCAACGATGTTTTTCTGTTTATCCAGTACCGCATTCGCCTGTTGTTTATCACGTAAGAATACCGCAGCAGCAGAAACTACTACTGAGCACACTAAACTTACTGCGATAACAACAAACAGCGTTTTCTTAATGCTATCGTTATTACTTGCCATAGCGTGCTAGCCTCCGCTTAACGTTTTTCTCTACTACGTAGTAATCGAACAGAGGTGCAAACAGGTTAGCGAATAGAATCGCCAGCATCATACCTTCTGGGTACGCTGGGTTAACTACACGAACCAACACACACATCAGGCCGATTAGTATGCCGTATGCCCACTTACCTTTATTCGTAAATGAAGCTGAAACAGGGTCTGTCGCCATGAAGAACATACCAAATGCAAAGCCACCAAGAACCAGGTGCCAGTGCCAAGGCATGCTAAACATTGGGTTAGTATCAGAACCAATGATGTTAAACAGGAACGAGGTAGCAATCATACCGATCATTACACCCGCAATGATACGCCATGATGCGATGCCCATATAAACAATCATCGCCGCACCAATCATCAGTGCCAGAGTCGATACTTCACCGATAGAACCAGGGATGTTACCAATGAATGCGTCCATCCAGCTGATTGTTTCACCAGTGATATTGTTAACAAGAGCAGAACCACCACCCTGAGCCCACTGGCTAAGTGCTGTTGCACCAGAGAAACCGTCAGCCGCAACCCATACAACATCACCTGAAATCTGAGCAGGATATGCGAAGAACAGGAATGCACGACCAGCAAGTGCCGGGTTTAGGAAGTTTCGACCAGTACCACCGAAGATCTCTTTAGCAACAACAACACCGAAGGTAATGCCTAGCGCTGCCTGCCATAGAGGTAGTGTTGGTGGAACGATAAGAGCAAACAGGATAGAAGTAACAAAGAAACCTTCGTTTACTTCGTGTTTACGTACGATACAGAACAGAACTTCCCAGAAACCACCCACAGCAAATACCACTGCATAAATTGGCAGGAAGTAGGTTGCCCCCAAGAGCATCTTGGTAGCCCAACCAGCCTCTGTCAGACTGCCAGCAATCGCCTCAGTCAGCCAGTAGTGCCAGTTGCCAGCAATCGCGTCCGCCAGCTGAGCACCTTCGTACAGAGCCGTAAGACCACCAATCGCCTGATGACCAGCGTTATACATACCCCAGAACATCGCAGGGAAAACCGCAAGCCACACCATAATCATGATACGCTTCAGGTCAACACTGTCACGAACGTGAGCGCTGCGCGGAGTTACTGTTCCTGGTGTGTAGAAAAGGGTTGCGGTCGCTTCGTAAAGCGGGTACCACTTCTCATACTTACCACCGGACTCAAAATGCGGTTCTAAGTCCTCAATAATCTTTTTAAGCATGGATTACCCTTCCTTCTCTATTGTATCCAGGCATTCACGCAGCATAACGCCGTACTCTGATTTGCCTGAACAAACATAGGTGCACAATGCTAAATCTTCTTCGTCTAGCTCAAGACAGCCAAGACGCTGAGCACTATCCACATCACGTGCGCATAGGTCACGTAGAAGCGGTGTCGCTTCCATATCCAGAGGCATCACTTTTTCAAAGCTGCCGATTGGAACCATTGCACGCTCACCACCATTCAGTGAAGTCGTCATGTTGAATAACTGACCTTTGAACAGGTGGCTAAGGAAAGTTTTACCTGCAGAGAATTTGTTCTTACCAGGCATTGCCCAGCCAAACAGTTCTTTCTCACGACCTTCACGCAATACAGATACCTGCGTATGATAACGACCAAGGTAAGCATGAGGGCCAGCAGCTTTAACACCAGAAAGAACACTGCCTGAAATTACACGAACTTCACCTGGCATCAGCTCACCATCAACGATGCCTTCAGTGGAAGCACCAAGTTGAGTACGAACTAAACGAGGATTAGTCACTACAGGGCCCGCAACCGCTACAACACGGTCAGTATAGATTTCACCAGTCAGGAAAAGCTTACCGAATGCAATCACATCCTGATAGCCAATGCTCCACGCAACGTGGTCCATATCTACAGGGTAAAGGAAATGCATGTGAGTACCCACAAGCCCGGCTGGGTGCGGACCAGAGAATACATGCTCTTCTACTTTAGATAGCTCACTACGCGGTAGGCTTGTGCCTTTTTTACAGACATAAACCTGACCGTCGGTCAGTGTGGTTAACAGATCAAGACCAGCTACGAAAGCTTCAGATTGCTCATTAATAATGACTTCAGGATCAGCTGCTAATGGATTGGTGTCCATTGCAGTAACGAAAATCGCCTGAGTTGAAGAGTCAATAGCGGGTACCTTGCTGAACGGACGAGTACGCAAAGCGGTCCATGCACCAGAGTCGACCAACTGCTTCTTAACCACTTCACGGTCAAGGTTAGCCAACTCTTTAGCATCATAGCTGTCGAAAGTAATCTGCTCATCGCCAGCCACTTCAATCACAACAGACTGAAGTACTCGCTTAGCACCACGATTAATTTCAACAACTTTACCACTTGCAGGAGAAGTAAAGACTACGCCAGGGTTCTTTTTATCAGCAAAAAGAATCTGGCCTTTTTTTACTTCATCATCAACGCGGACATGCATGGTAGGTCGCATGCCAACGTACTCTTCGCCAAGCAAGGCGACTTTTTTGACAGCTTTGCCGTCATTAATCACCTGGGCGGGAGCTCCCGAGATCGGAAGATCTAAGCCCTTCTTTATTGTAATCATACGCACTTGCACTATTTTATCGGGAAAAAGATTCTTTTGATTGCGTAGTTATAAGACACGACATTTTGTGTCCGGATTTGACACTAGATCGTCAAAATCGCAACATCCTATTAATAACACCTGACACTTACTACGTCAGCATCAGGTTCTCCAAGTTCGACAGTTTAGCATTTTTACGCACAGCGATGCCACGCCCAACAGGCGCATAAATGCTTTATTTTTCTTCATATCGCATTAAATATTTAAACAAAGTTTAATAAGTTTGACCTACAGCACAAATGTTCGAATATTTCTAAAAACATGACTAAGAAGAACATAAAACAGACAAAATTAACCTTTACATTTTTTATTTACAGTGTTGTAAAAAGGTTAATTAACATATCGAGATTACGTTTCTTATTTGTAACATTCACGCGCAGTATTATTACTTATCACCACCTTTGCAATGAACGGATTCGGGCTCTGCTTCATTTCTGTCAACCCACTCTTGTTTTGTAAACGTGTGGATGGATAGCGCATGTATTGCTTCTTCCAGCTCTTCAGACAGTGTTGCGTTTACTTTTCTGTGCCTCGCTATCAACCTTAAGCCTTCGAATTCTTCACTAACTACTACGACTTTGAAGTGGCTCTCTGAGCCGGGAGGCACGTTATGAAGGTAACTTTCGTTTAAAACCTGAAGATGGCTTGGGCTAAACGCGCTTTGTAATTTTGATTCTATAACTTCCTGAAGCATGAAATTCCCTACTCCTGATGCGGGCTAGTATGTTACTTAAACCCTATTGTGACTGTAATACCTATTTGTGAGTATATAACGAGCGCTAGAACACGGAACCGTTATCTGCCACAATATTCTCATTATTTCTCGCAATATCAAGAATCCCAAATGAGTGATGTGAAAACCGAACTCAAACTATTAGACAAATCCTTAACTCTCCATCGATATCCCAAAAGAGCCAATGAGACGCTCCAGGCATGGGACGCGGGTGACGAGTATCTGATCAAATATGTCGAAGAGCTAAACCTGCCTGAGAACCAGAACATTCTTATTCTGAACGACAATTTTGGCGCTTTGTCATGTTGGTTATCTGAGAAACATTCTGTATATATGATGAGCGACTCCTTTATCTCTCATAAAGGTACGCTTAAGAATCTGCTAAGAAATCAGTGCAATAAAGTCGAGTTTTTGACTGCAATGGAGTCGTTGCCAGAAAGCCTGGATCTGGTTCTAATGCAGATTTCCAAAAACAATCGCTTTCTTGCCTGGCAACTCCATCAGTTAAATACCCAGTTGCCTCATAACTGCCCAGTAGTCGCTGTAAATAAAGTCAAAGAGATCCATACATCTACTCTGAAGCTGTTCGAGCGCTATTTAGGTGAAACGAAAACCTCTCTGGCCTGGAAAAAACACCGACTTGTTTTCTCGACGCCGGATAAAAGCTTCACGGAGAAAGTAAACCCTGTAACCGAATGGGCTATAGAAGGTGATATCCGGTTAAAGAACTTACCAAATGTTTACTCAGGAGAAACTCTGGATTTGGGTGCTCGCTTTATGCTTGAGCATATCCCTTCAGATCCAGAACTAAAGCATGTCCTGGATTTGGGGTGTGGCAACGGCGTTTTATCCGTAAGAGTGGCGCAGCTCAATCCACATGCGAAGATCACCAGTGTTGACGAAAGCTTTATGGCGACAGAGTCAGCAAAAATGAACCTAGAGAACAATGTCGGAAGTGAGCGTGATTTCGCTTGTATTACGAACAACTGTCTGGATGGATTTGAGAAACAAGATGTGGATCTAGTGCTTTGTAACCCACCTTTCCATCAGCAGTATGCAATAACGGATCATATCGCCTGGCAGATGTTCTGTGATGCTAAGCATGTTCTTAACACTGCTGGCAAATTATTAGTTATCGGTAACCGCCACCTGGGCTACGATGTGAAACTTAAACGCCTTTTCGGTAAATCTCAGGTAAAAGTTATCGCATCAAACCAGAAATTTGTTATTTTACAGGCGACTAAATAGGTTGTACTTCGCCACTGAACGGCAGAATTACAAAGAAAAAGGAAACTTACTATGAAAAAGATGTTCGTTGCTGCATCACTAGCGTTTTTGGCAGCTTGTTCTTCCACGCCTCAGGAGCCGCAAGTCAACTTTGCTCCAAAAACAACCACCAGCCAGAATAAGATGGTGGACAACCTTTCTTTTACTCTGGACAGCAAGGACATTCGTTCCGCTCAATATGTCGCTTTGGTCGATAGTGGTAGAAACAATATCCAGCCGATCCATGCACAACAAAACATCCGAATCACTCTGGAAACAGCGCTACAAGAGCAGTTCCGTTCTCAGGGCTATATGATGTCTGTAAACAGTAAGAACAGTGTCGAGTTAGAGATCGTTGAGCTGCTGGTTAATGTATCTCACAGCGTGATGGAAAATGAGATGGATGCAAAAATCACACTTAAACTGACCGCAGAAACCCCCGAAGGTAAGTTAGTTAAAACTTATAACGGAACAGCCAGAAAAACCGGAACATTCAGCGCTTCAGATGCACAAATTGAAATGGTTGTGAACGATATTTCAAGCCTGGTGCTAAAAGAGATCGCAAATGACCAGGAACTAAATAGCTACATGAAGGAAAGATTCTAATGCGCAACTTTTTAATTTCTCTCGTATGTTTGTTTAGCGCTACAGCGTTTGCCGCACCTACCGTTTTATTTGAAACAACTTTAGGCGATTTTGAAGTTGAACTTTATTCTGAAAAATCCCCGGTTACGGTTAAGAACTTCCTTAAATATGTAGAAGATGGTAGTTACGAAGGTTCTATCTTCCACCGTGTGATTCCTCATTTTATGGCCCAGGGTGGTGGATTCGACACCGACTTTAAACGTCTGCCAACTTATGCTCCAATCAAGAACGAAGCAAGCAACAGAATGACAAATGATGCGGCAACTATCGCAATGGCACGTACCAGCGACCCACACTCTGCAACCCGCCAGTTTTTTATCAACTTCGAAGACAACAAAGCACTGGATTATATGCATGGTAATGATGGCTATGCCGTGTTTGGTAAAGTTGTTAAAGGATTCGATGTAGTCAAATCCATGGCTAAGCAAAAGACAGCGTCTATCGGTGGTTATCACGATGTTCCTGTAACAGCAATTGTTATCAACAAAGTCTCAATCAAAGAATAATACAATAATGGCCTCTGATTCAGAGGCCACTTTTCTTCTCCCGTTCAGTCAGGCAAAAGGGATTTCACAATGACCAGTAAGATGTCTTGGGGCGAAACTATTCGCAGTTATATGGATAAACGCCTTTTATGGGTGTTTATGTTGGGGTGTTCCAGTGGTTTCCCCTGGGTATTGATTGGCTCAAATATGTCTGGCTGGCTTAAAGATGCCGGACTAACGCGCGCTGCCATCGGTTATTTTGGTTCGATATTCGCCGTCTATGCGATTAACTTTCTTTGGGCTCCACTTGTAGACAGAGTTAGACTTCCTGTATTAGGTGCTCTCGGGCAACGACGTAGCTGGGTGCTGCTTTGCCAGTCTGTGATTCTGGTTTGCACTCTGGCCATCGCTGGTATCGATCCAGCTAGTAACCTGATGTTTACGTCAATGCTGGCGCTAGGCATCGCTATCGCGTCCGCAACACAGGATATCGCGGTAGATGCATTTCGTATCGATACTTTCCCTAAATCGGAATCCAGTAAACTTCCACAAGCTTCGGCTATGGCAGTTATAGGTTGGTGGACGGGATACTCGCTACCGGGTTATTTAGCATTTATCAATGCGGATAGCATCGGCTGGAACGGAGTATTCTACGGTATGGCCGCGGTTATCGTACTACTGATGGTCTTTACCCTTCTGGTTGGTGAACCAAAAACCGAACGCGAAAGGTTGCAAGACGAGGCTGAAGCGCGCCACAGTAAAGTCGTTGGTTCCAAAGTCACAGCATGGCTAACCGTAACAGTGATAGAACCATTCCTCGACTTCTTTAAGCGCAATGGTGTACGTGTTGCGCTAACGTTGCTGCTGTTTGTATTCCTGTTCAAGATCGGTGAAGCCTTTCTTGGTCGTATGTCGATACCTTTCTATAAAGAGATCGGCTTTAGCAATGAACAGATTGGCCACTACTCGAAATTGATAGGTTGGTGGGTTACCATCTTCTTTACTCTGGTGGGCAGTATGTTCAATGTGAAGTTTGGTATCGTGCGTGGTCTGATGATTGGCGGCATAGCGATGGCGGCAAGTAATTTAATGTTCTCATGGATCGCGAATGTCGGTCCAAATGAAAACCTATTCCTTGCAACTATTATCGTGGACAACTTCACCACCGCGTTCTCAACGGTTGCTTTTGTTTCCTTCCTCACAGTAATGACAGGTCAGGCTTTCTCAGCAACTCAATACGCCCTGCTGGCTTCGCTCGGTAACTTTGGACGCACAACACTGGCCTCTTTCAGTGGTGAACTTGCTGATTACCTGAATGACTGGTCACTGTTCTTTATTATTACCGCGCTTATGGTCATTCCAAGTTTGCTTATGCTTTGGTCTCTAAGACACTATTTCCACGATCTACTGGAAAAAGCAAAAGCGAGAGAAGACTAAAAACTAACCCAGCATTTCTCACTCTGCTGAAGGCCGCGTTATCAATTGATAACGCGGCCTTTTTTACAACTCAAGCTAACATCCTGATAACAAGGAGTTTAATTAGACAGAGATTGAGTTCAAAATTTTAAATCAAATACTTGCAACACAAGCAAAAATGAGTCTTGTAAATATTAATAACACACTTTAATCCACTAGCCATATTTGCCTCCAGAACCCTTTATACAAAAGGGCTTTCTAAGGAATGATAACTATTTTTGTTGTTTATAATACGGCAATCGAAAAAACCATTCACATCATAAATATAACGCTAGATCACTTTATTTATGCAATTTCATGTAACGTTAACTAGAAAAGTAAAAAGTTCCGCAACCGACTGTCATTTTGAGATAAAAATCACACAAAATTTACATTATTGCATCCGCTATCACTTTTATTTGAGATTTAAATCGATATGATTCACCCCGAAATGAAAACGGCGTATGAATTATCCACAGTTTAATTTGTACCCAGATAAGATAAGCAATGCTTATCAATGTCAGATTGGTGAGAATAATATTTTCACTCAAACAAACATAAAGAGTCCCTTATGCGTAAATCACTTCTTACTCTTAGCCTTTTAGCGGCAACTTCTGCACCAGCTCTAGCAGCAGACTACTCAGATGGCGACATCCACAAAAACGATTACAAGTGGATGCAATTTAACCTTATGGGTGCATTTAACGAGAAAGGTGCAGGTCCAGAGTCAACTCATGATTACCTTGAAATGGAATTTGGTGGTCGCTCAGGTATTTTCGATCTTTATGGTTACGTTGATGTATTCAACCTAACTTCTGATTCAGGCAGCGACAAAGCTGGCGCAGATAAAATGTTTATGAAGTTTGCCCCACGTATGTCTCTAGACGCAGTAACTGGTAAAGACCTATCTTTCGGTCCAGTAAAAGAGCTTTACGTTGCAACTCTAATGGAGTGGGATAACAGCGTTAATAACCAGAAAATTGGTCTAGGTTCTGACGTTGAACTTCCATGGTTTGGCAAAGTAGGCATGAACCTATACGCAACATATGCTGGTTCTCAGAAAGATTGGAATGGTTTCCAGTTCTCTACTAACTGGTTCAAGCCTTTCCACTTCTTTGAAAATGGCTCATTTATCTCTTACCAGGGTTACATTGATTACCAGTTTGGCATGGATGACAGCGCAGGCAATAAGTTCAACACCACTTCAAGCAATGGTGGTGCTATGTTTAACGGTATCTACTGGCACTCTGACCGTTACGCAATTGGCTATGGTCTGAAATTATACAAAGACGTATATGGCTTCAAAGATGGTGAAGCTCTACCATGGACTTCAACAGTTGAATCTTCAGGTGTTGGTCACTACATAGCAGTAACTTACAAGTTCTAATTGAAGTTGTAATAGTTCATCCCCGAAAAAGGCGCTATCCAGCGCCTTTTTTGATTGGTTTTTTACGCCATCCTCGCTATCCTTTGCCCAAATTTCTTTCCGGGATAAACGCTTTGAATATCACTGTATTGGGCGCGGGTGCTATTGGCTCTCTCTGGGCTTACAAACTTGCAGAAGCAGGACACAATGTTTCTGTCTGGACCAGAGATACAACTCAAACTAGGTTCGCTATTGAGTTAGACGAGAAGCCTTTAAAACAGTTCACTGCAAATAGCTTTGATACTTTAGCTGACAGCGACTTGCTGCTGATTACCGTAAAAGCCTGGCAGGTAAGAAAAGCGTTGCTACCTATTCTGAACAGGCTTCATTCCGAGACTATCCTTGTTTTTATGCATAACGGGATGGGTGCGGTTGATGAAATAAAAGCAGAAATTGAACGTTTTCCAGTAGTATTAGCAACAACAACGCAAGCCGCATATAAACCAAATGCCAATAAAGTTCTGCATACCGGAAATGGTTCAACCCAGTTAGGAGCATATAATACAGCAGGTAAACAATGTGCCTTCCTTGCTGAAGTATTTCAGCATGCTCTCCCGGAAGTAAGCTGGAACAAAAATATATCCAATGCATTATGGAATAAACTCGCTATCAACTGCGCCATTAACCCACTTACTGCCATTTATCAGATTACAAACGGTGAGCTGAGTGAAGAAGAGTATCAACCCTCATTGGAAAAGGTCGTAGAAGAAGTCTCTCTGGTTATGTCTGCAGAAGGTATTGAAACAGACCAATTTGCCCTACTAGAAAAAGTGAAGGCGGTGATATCAGCAACAGCAAGAAACCACTCCTCGATGCAACAGGATATCTATCATCAAAGAAGGTCAGAAATTGACTATATTAATGGGTACTTATGTCGAACTGCTGATAGACACGCAATTGACGCCCCTGAGAACAAAAAGCTGTACAATCAGATCAAACAAATAGAACAAGGCTGGAAATAACATGAGCAAAAAAGTACTTGTCCCGATTGCTCCGGGAACAGAAGAGATGGAAGCCATTACCATCATAGATATCCTTGTTCGAGCTGGTTACGATGTAACCACTGCCAGTGCCGATTTTGATGGTAACCTAACAATGAAAGCTTCCCGGGGCGTGACTCTGACTGCAGATTGCAAGCTGGTTGATGTCGCTGATGAAGAGTTTGATGTAATTGCCCTGCCCGGCGGGGTTGCCGGTAGTGAAGTATTCAGAGACAGCACTCTCCTTGTCGAGATGGTTAAGCAACAAAAGTATGATGGACGCTGGATGGCGGCTATCTGTGCAGCCCCTGCTCTGGTTCTGCAAACCCATAATATCTACCCGGGTGCACTCATGACCTGTCACCCTTCTTTTCAGGAGCATATCCCAGAGAAACTTTGGCGTGTAAAACGTGTAACAACGGACATCAACAATAAGCTGATCACGAGCCAGGGACCAGGCTCTGCTCTTGAGCTTGCAATGGAAATTATTATTCGCTTGTCCGGAAAAGAGCATGCGTGGAAAGTTGCCGAACCTATGGTGACTCTGCCAAACCTTCACTACAACGAATTAGGCGAATAGAGGAAAGAGACCAAAGTGAGTTTTGATGTAACCAGTATTCGCCAGCAATTTCCAGCATTAGATAACAGCGAGCTAGTTTATTTTGATAGTGCGGCCACGACACAAAAACCAGCATGTGTTATCGAAGCGATAAAGCGCTATTACAGCATGCAAAACGCAAACGTCCATCGCGGTAGTCATAGCCTAACCGCCCATGCAACCAATCAGTTTGAGCAGGCCAGAGCACTGGTTTCTCAATTTATTGGTGCAAACAGCCCGAAAGAGATTGTCTGGACTCGCGGAGCAACGGAAGCACTTAACCTTATCGCTCAAACCTACGCGAGAAGTACGCTCCAGGAAGGTGATGTGATTCTTGTAGGTGAATCAGAGCATCACGCTAATATTGTCCCGTGGCAAATCGTCGCAGAGCAGACAGGAGCTACCGTTATTCCTATTCCGGTAAAAGCTGATGGTCATCTTTGTCAGGATGCCTATGAGTCTTTACTAAGCAATAAGGTAAAACTGGTTGCTATAGCGCAAACCACTAATGTCACTGCGACCAGAAACCCAATTGAAGCCATGATTTCTGAAGCCCACAACGTCGGGGCGAAGGTTGTTATTGACGGCGCACAGGGCGTGGTACATGAAGAGGTTAATGTAGCGGATCTTGATGCTGATTTTTACGTCTTCTCAGGTCACAAGCTCTACGCACCGACCGGGATTGGTGTTCTTTATGGCAAACAAGCGCTTCTGGAGCAAATGCCACCGTGGCATGGTGGCGGGAAGATGGTACAAAAAGTATCTTTTGGTGGAACAACCTACTCTGAACTCCCGGGGAAATTTGAAGCAGGAACACCAAATATCGCCGGAGCCATAGCATTAGCTGAGGCGATTAACTGGTATCAATCTTTCGATAGGCCTGAAATAGAAAATCATATCTCCACGCTTCAAAAAACGGCTTACCAGAAGCTAATCGCACTCGATGACGATATTAAAGTGATTGGATACCAACCCGGTTCAAGTGTGATCAGCTTTGTGATGGAAGGCGTTCATCATGAAGATATAGCTACGCTATTAGACAAGCAGGGAATCGCCGTTCGCAGTGGTCATCACTGTGCCCATCCGTTAATGGATGCATTCGACATTCCGGGAACTGTTAGGGTTTCTTTTGGGATTTATAACACGCTTGAGGATGTAGAGAAGCTGATCTCTGCGTTGGAGAAAGCGTTAGATATATTGTGACGCATATAGAATCGGCTTGACGAATATGGTTCCACGAACCACTCAAGTCTTCCCTGATCGTTTAAACAAGGGCATCCATGCCCTTGTATGTTCGTTCCACCATATTCATCAAACCTAACAACGGTCTGCCTAAGTTCGCTTTTAAGAGTATCTGGTCGCATCATTTCCACGATCACCGTTGGAATTGCATACCTGACTTTGCAATCTCTATGAGTATTCCCACTTCACAGCATCGGAACAAAATGTAAGTCAGTTTTTGGATACTGTAGCTTGGATAGTCTCTATAATCGCCTTCAACCCATTGCCACGAGATGCACTCAGATGCTCTATCAGACCAAGCTTTTCAAAGTAACCATTGATATCAAAACTCTGTATCTCTTCAGCTGATTTCTCGTTGTATGCCGCCATCACCAAAGCTATCAGGCCACGGACAATACGGGCATCGGAATCAGCACAGAAATACCACTTTCCGTCTTCATATCGGCTTTGCAGCCAGACCTGACTTTCACATCCGGCAACAACCACTTCTTCAGCCTTTAGCTCATCAGGCATTTTGGGGAGCTTCTTACCCCACTGAATAACTTGACGATACCTATCTTCCCAGCCTTTAAATGCAGACATGGTGCTAACAATATCTTCGGCAGAAATTTCAGATGGAAAAGGTGTTGTTGGGAAGTTCATATATCTAGTCCGCTCGTTCCCACGCTCCAGCGTGGTAATGCATACTGTGGGTTAATGACACCACATAGCATTTGGTAATTTCGGTATGCATTCCCACGGAGACCGTGGGAACGAGATAAAACTACTTACTGTGTTTTAATAGCAGCTTTTCAATAATACGGGAAACCGCCACAAAACCAAAAGTTGCGGTTACAACCGTCGCTGCGCCAAAACCGCTGGCACAGTCCATTTTTTTGGGGCCTTCAGCGGTAGCCTTTGTTGAGCAAACACTGCCGTCCGCTTGAGGATATTTTAGCTGCTCGGTAGAGAATACACACTCAATACCAAACTTGCGCTGCGGATTTTTACTGAAGTTATAAAAGCGGCGCAGGTTATCTTTGATTTTCTTTGCAAGAGGATCCTGAATCGTACGAGCCAGATCTACGACCTGAATTTGAGTCGGATCAACCTGTCCACCAGCACCACCAGTAGCTATAACTTTAATCTTGTTACTACGACAGTATGCCAAAAGCGCTGCTTTAGGCTTAACGCTATCTATAGCATCAAGAACATAGTCAAAATCTTTAGTGATGTACTCACTGATGTTTTCCGGAGTAATAAAATCATCAATCAGATTCACTTTACAATCTGGATTAATTAGCTTTACCCGCTCTGCCATCACTTCTATCTTGCTTTGACCAACCGTGCCTGTCATAGCATGGATCTGACGGTTAATGTTGGTCACACATACGTCGTCCATATCGATCAACGTCAGTTCACCAATCCCCGTTCTTGCCAGAGCTTCAACGGCCCAGGAGCCAACGCCTCCTATTCCGACAACACACACATGTGCGGCACGCAAAATCTCAACTTCACTGTTACCGTAAAGCCGACGAGTACCGCCAAATCTCTGGTCATATGAATCTGATGCTGGCGTGTCTAGTTCGCGCATGATTTGTTCCCGGTTAAAGATAGAAATAAGAAGAGTGCGTTTTATACGCACTCTTTAGTAAAAAGTCTAGCCTGAAATCTGTTGAATCAGTATGTACTAATTCGAAGCAATGGGTTGCGTTTCTTCTGTGCTTTCAGCCTTGCTTTTAAGCTCCTGCTGCAACCTTACTTCCTCAGCAGTCAGCCATGGTTTTTCTGTTGCTGTACTCTCCATTCCAAGCTTCCAAACCCGACCGAAATGTTTGTAATGACCAGCTTCTGTGCCTGCTCTTGGCCCCATGCCGTGGTAGTAATCAAGATGGTTCTCCTTCACCGCTCCACCAGTATCCAGAACGATTAAAAGCTTTAGCTGATGCGCTCCACTCCAGCTACCATCCGGATTAAGAAGCGGTACTTCCGCCAATATAGGCGTTCCCATTGGAAACAATTCTCGATCACCAGCAACCGATGACATTGGAAGCAAAGGGATCCCTGCAGTGCCACGAACGGCGTTGTCAGGTTTTGGCTGGAAGAATACAAAGGAAGGATTCTGCTCCAGCAGCTCTCTTACCGTCTCTTCATCATTTGCCATCACCCACTCTTTTATCGCCTTTAACGACATTTTTTCGCGTGGTACCTGCCCTCGGTCAATCAACACTCTACCAATGCTGACATACGCTTTATTGTTTTTGCCACCGTAAGCAAAGTACTCAAGGGTATCGTCGTCATCAAAATGAACAAAACCACTTCCCTGCACTTCCATAATAAAAGGATCTATCATGTTGGAAGCATAACCCAACTCCAGTCCTTTACCATCAAGCGCACCATCATAAATTTGCGCTCTTGTCGGGCAATCTTCCGAACAATCAGGCTTGGCATAAAGAGGATATTTGTACACATCGTCAGGCTGATGGCGAATCTCAATCACCGGAGAAAAATAGCCAGTAAACAGTACATTACCCTTTTTATCCCCGCCACCTAATTGGGCAAGCTGAACACCATAGTTTGCTAACTCAGACGGATCGCCGCTCTGGAGAATCCAGGCATTGAGTTGATCATAAAGAGGCTTATATTTCTCTGCCATAGAGGGAGAGTTTTCAACCACCTGTTCAGCTTGTTTGGAAAACGTAGTGAAGTCACGAGGTTGATGGGATTCAATAGACTCAACCTGATTTAAGTTCGACTCGAATTCAGTACCAAAATACTGCTGTCCCATATCAACTGGTTGAGCACAACCAAATAAAAAAGCAGCACACGCTGCCGGAAATAGAGGTTTAAACACTGTTCTGTCCGTTAAGTATATTTATTGATGTTCGGCTTCTTCTGCTAACGTATCCGCTTCTAATAATTCTTCCGAACCTTGTAAAACAAAAGTAGAGAGGTAATGAGCTGGTTTAACTCTGATTAAAGCAATGCTTTCATCCTCTTGCTCTTTCACCTTATATACATATTGCGTTTCACCATATACATATGTGAGTTCGCTACCGTCAAAAGTATACTGAGTATCTATGATCCTCTCGTTAACCAGAATACCACCTTCACTCACAACGAATCTGTCTCTGGCAAACTTAGGTACATTTTGCTCTATCCAGACGCCATAGATAGCTTCTCTGTTTTGCATGGCCTCTTTCTCTAAGTGCCGATTCAAGATGACACTCACTGCACCAGCAACCAACAGTAAGATGAGCATGCTTACTAAAAGCATCGCTTTCTTTAGCCTCTGAACTTCTCGCTCCGAGTTTCGCAACTGTTCCTTAGACATATCAGCCATAATAGTTATTTAGTTATCTTTATTGTATTACATAAATTGATGACACAGCTTCAATAAAACGTAATGAAATGTCTTAATCTGAGTATAACAGGAGGCGGCTCAAGATACATATCTCAAAAGCTCATAAAAAACCATTGAATAAAAATGAATTTTAATTCAAAATAATCAAATAATAATTCAATCAACTTGTATTCTAAGTATCAGGCATCTATGAAGAGCAGAAGTACAGCCTTAGTTAAAGGTTTCAGACAATCGACACCTTACGTTAACGCACACCGGGGTAAAACCATGGTGATAATGCTTGGCGGAGAGGCTTTTGATGCCGAAAACTTCACGAACATTATCAGTGATATAGCCCTGCTACATAGCCTGGGAGTCAAAATTGTCCTGGTCCATGGAGCAAGATCGCAGATTAACCATCTTCTGAAATTAAATCACTGTGAGACGCCTTATCACAAAGGGATCCGAGTTACCGATGAACAAGCCTTAAACCTGGCAATGCAGGCTTCAGGGCAGCTCCAGTTGTCTATCACTGCCCGCCTGTCCATGAGCCTTAACAATACCCCAATGGCAGGGACTCAACTTAATGTGATTAGCGGAAACTTTATTATCGCCCAGCCCTTAGGCGTTGATGATGGCGTTGATTACTGTCACAGCGGTAAAGTTAGAAGAGTAGATACGAAAGCCATTAATCAGGTGCTGGATCAAGGCTCAATTGTTTTGCTAGGGCCTGTCGCTGGCTCTGTAACCGGCGAATCTTTCAATTTGCTCTCTGAAGAAGTCGCTACCCAGGTAGCTATCCGCCTGAAAGCAGATAAGCTGATAGGTTTCTGTTCAGAGCAAGGCATTATTGGTGAAAATGGTGAAGTTATGGCGGAACTATTCCCTAGTGAAGCCGAAAGTATTCTTAAAGCACTTGAAGAAGATCAGGATCAATCGAAAGACAATAGTTCAGGTACTTTGCGCTTCTTACGAGGCGCAATAACAGCGTGCAGAGCCGGAGTCGCGAGAAGCCACCTTGTCAGCTATCAAGAAGATGGCGCTTTAATTCAGGAGTTGTTCTCACTGGATGGTATCGGAACGCAGGTGGTAATGGCGAGTGCCGAACAGACTCGAATCGCGCAAATCGACGATATTGGCGGTATTTTAGCCTTAATTCGTCCACTGGAAGAACAAGGTATCCTGGTTCGTCGTTCCAGAGAACAGCTCGAACAAGAGATTCACAAGTTCACCATCATAGAAAAAGATGGCCTTATTATCGGCTGTGCTGCTCTTTACACCTATATTGAAGATCGTATGGCAGAGATGGCATGTGTTGCTATTCATCCGGATTACCGAGATGGCAACCGAGGATTGGTTCTGCTGAATCACATCAGACAGCATTCAAAAACTCTGGGAATCGACAGAATATTTGTTCTAACCACCCACAGCCTGCACTGGTTCAGGGAGCAGGGTTTCTACGAAATTCCGGTTTCCGATTTACCAATGGAAAAGCAAGATCTCTACAATTATCAGCGTAGGTCAAAGATTCTTGCCTTAAACGTTTAAGATAATTTCAATAAAACTATTTTCTAAAACAAATAGTTATAAAAAAGCAGTAAAAATAGTATTTCTTAGTGCTTTTTTTGTACAACAAAGTTATAAAATTTACTTGCTCAGTTGGCTCATAAGTGAAGGATGCCACTCCCATACGGAAAAGCGGGGAGCATAAAACCAAATCTTTTTGAGCACAGATATGAAAACAATTGTATGTAATTCTGCCCAGAGTTTTATTGATATGGCGGAAAATGATTTTCTTAACGGGCTAAACGTTCATTGCGTTTTTCCGGTAAACGAGAGTGTTAAGAAAATGATTCTCCACTGTCAGAAAAGGCACCAAATTAGGAATATTACATTCTCTAAAGCGGTCGCTAATGCTTAGTCAGAAAAGTTAAAGGCTTAACCTATTGGTTAAGCCTTTAATTTATATGGTTTATTTAGGCTAATTTGTGTTTTAACCCGCTATTTCTCTCTGTTTTGGTTCTTATCCCTTTTGCTAAAACCTCTTGCGCCGCATATATAGAGAGGCTCTCCTTAGCACGGGTAATTCCGGTATAAATCAGCTCTTTAGTTAACACTGGGGAAAACTGTGGCGGCAATACCATAACCGGAGCACTAAATTCACTACCTTGAGATTTGTGTATCGTCATGGCAAAGGCTGTCTCATGCTCGGGAACCCGACTTGGCAATATCGACTTAATCGTTCCATCCGGCAGCTCAAAATAAACTTTCAATTTTAGCTCATTATTAATACAGCAAATACCTATATCACCGTTATATAAACCCTGCGAATAATCATTCTTAGTGACCATTACGGGTCTGCCTGAATACCAAAGATCATCTCCAGGTGAAATCGATCCTTTTTTTGCCAGGGTCTTTTCAATTTTGGAGTTGAGCCCTGAAATTCCATATTCACCGTCTCTAACCGCACACAATAAGCGGGTTTGACTAAAACATTTCAGGCTATCTTTTATTAGTACTATTTGTTTATCTCCGGTGCTTGTTTCAGCCTCAGAGATCAGGTTGAGGTAACCTGAATACCTTCCCGCCACAGAATCAATCATATGTTGGTAATAAGCATCATCCAGTGGGTACAAAGCGATATCGTCAAAACGGGTTAATACGCCAGCTAGCTCAGAAACCACACCTTCGTTGGTTACTCTGGCAAGCTGCCCTATTCCCGATCGTGCATCAAAACGATAGCTCTTTCTCAGCATACACAAACTGTCAGAAAGCGTAGATGTTCCTTGTTCCGAGATCTTAAAGTTTTGATGGCCAGTTAACTGAGAAAGCAACAATCCCTGATTCCGGCTATAACCTTGCTCTGTGAAAGAACATATATCCCCTAGCACTGCGCCAGCCTCCACGGAAGCTAACTGGTCTTTATCGCCCAGTAGGATAAGCCTTGCATGAGAAGGAAGTGCATCGATAAGCTTATACATCATTGGCAGATCGACCATAGATGCTTCATCGACTATCAATAGATCCAAATGAAGCGGATTGCTCGCGTTATGTCTGAACTCAGCTCTGCCCGGGATGGCACCAAGCAATCGGTGAACGGTGCTGCCTTCTTCCGGAATCAATGCCTTGATTTCCTTGCTGACCGGCAAACCGCCTATCGCCTTTCCTAATGACTCAGTTAATCTGGCCGCCGCCTTTCCGGTAGGAGCAACCAGCTTAATATTCAGTGTCTGACCAGCCCGATAACTCTGCTCTGCAAGAGCTGCGAGCAACTTTGCAACCGTTGTGGTTTTACCCGTACCCGGTCCACCGGAAATAACCGAAAATCGACGTGTGAGTGAAACTGCTGCTGCAACCTTCTGCCAGTTGATGCAATGACTTAGAGGCACGAGTTTATCCAGCTCAGACAATTGCTCTGCTTTATCTGCATTAGATAGAACCTTTTCGATAGCAGGCCAGTTCAGTGACTCAGTATCCACGATATCCAGATGGTCACAAACTAACTGTTGTCGGTTAAGTATATTGCCATCGCTCTCTTGCAGGGCAGTAAACAGAAAACCATATTCACGGGCAAACAGCTGATCAAGGGTTGTTTTCAGCGCTGAGATTTCATCCGAAGACATATCAATCGGCTGGCTTATCGCTTTCAGCTTGTTCGCCAGAGTCTCTTCATAGAACCAGTATCTTTGCAGGTACAGCCTTTCACCATCAAAAATCAGTGGTTTTGTATCACCCGGCAGACCAACACTAGCTGATGCAGAAAACAGCGACTTCCAGTCGACACCATCTAGCATTTCAATCAGCGTAGCTTGCTGCTGACCGAAAACACCCAACTCTCTGGAAAAATCAAACTCATTCAGACGAATGCAGATATGTCCTTTTGCCAACTCTGCACTGACTACTCCAGCGATAAACGCCAGTTGCTCAGCCGATTGCGATTCCTCAGAAGCGGACTCCAGCGAATAAACAAATTTAGCAAACTGGTAGTCCAGCTGACGAATCGCACCTTTGCGGCTAAGTTCTTCCAATGACTTAAGCATGAACTTCTCCTGCATTCTCTCCATCAATTAGCTTGTCCAATGCTTCCAGTAACTCCTGAGTAGGTTTGGCTGAAAATATCCCACTTCCCATCTTTGGTGAGTTTACTCTGTCTATCCCACGCAAGAACAGGTAATACACTCCGCCAAAATGTTGCTCATAGCTATAATCTCTGACTCTGAACTTCAGGAACCGGTGCAGAGCTAATGCGTAAATCTGATACTGGAGATCATATCTATGCTCCAGCATAGCGTTGTCCAGTGCCTCTTTGTGGTAATCCGTCACCTGATCGCCCAGATAGTTAGATTTCCAGTCCAATACGTAGTATTTGCCTTCATGAACAAACACCAGATCGATAAAGCCTTTCAGCATTCCGCTTATGGTTTGAAATCCTAACTCTCCCGCTTTCGCTGACAAAGGATCATATTTATGGGTCACCTTGTTGAGTAACGAAGAAGACAATACTGATACCGGCAGCATAAATTCCATCTCCACCAGCTTCTGGCTCTCATCTTTTTGATTCAGTAACAATGACTCACCATCCAGAGGCGTGGTTAACACGGTATCCACCAGCTCCTGAAGTATCGGTAGCCATTCTGGATCAAACTGCTCATTTTCCAGTAACTGACTAATAATGCTCTCCGTTTCTGGAGAGTCTGCAGGAAGCGTAAAGTCGATCTCTTCAAACAAGGTATGCAAAAACGTACCCGGCCTTGCCCCTTTGGGGAAGGTAAAAATGGATTGTTCCGGCTCTTCTGATTCCGCTACCTCTACATCATCGAGTGAATCGATATCCAGCCCCACAGGATCTAAGGTTAGCTCCTGATTTTCGGTTGTAGTATGCGAATGACCTTGCTTAACAAGCCCGGAATAACTACTCATCCGCCAACTACGATCTATCTCATTTTTTAACTGACTGGCTTGCAGTTCTAGAGTCTCATCTGCCGCATCAAAAAGAGCAAGCTGGATGTTGCTATCAAAAGCTTCAGCCAGTGGCGAAATTGCCATATTGGTATCTACGCTTGCCAGTTTTTCCTGTAACGAAGCCTGTAGTACATTTGCATCTGCCGCTTCACTTCCCTGAATCAAATGTCCGATAGCGCTTAGATGAGCCATCGATGGATTCTTTTTGGAGCGCCCTTTTAACGGTGCAATACCAACAAAACAGCCATAAACTGCACGAGTTAAAGCCACATAAAGCAGCCTTAAATCTTCCGCAAGTCGCTCTTTATCAGCCTGTTGAAGCGCAGACTTTTCCTGCCTGATGTCCAGAACCGTCTTCTGCTCTTGCTCGTCGTAATATTTCGCGCTTCCCGCTTCTCTGTACGCACTAACAAAGGGAAGAAAGACAAAGTCGTACTCAAGCCCTTTAGACTTGTGAATGGTCACTATCTGGACTAGATTCTTCTCCGATTCCAGCCGTTGAATTTCGTTTTCCCCGGCTCCTTTCTCACCGGAAAGTGTCTTTTCTACCTGCTCTGAGAACCAGCGCAGCAAGCCGTGATGACTTTCCATTGTCTGACTGGCTTGCTGAAGCAGCTCGGCAAGGTGCAAATAGTCGGTCAGTAACCGCTCTCCATTTTCTTCAGACAACAGGTTTTCCGCGATATGTCGCTTGCTCAGAACCGCTCGTAGCATCGGCATAACGCCGCGCTGAAGCCACAGTTTTCGGTACTCTCTGAACTCTCCCATGGTGTCATCAAGTAAGGTTTCATCATGGTTTAGCTGATCGAGCTGCTCGCTATCCAAAAACAACAACTCAGAAGCCAATACGGCTCGAAGCGCGGTTTCATCCTCAGGAGATAAGGTTGCTATCAAGATTCTTCTAATATCCTGAGCAACGGAACTGGAAAATACGCTATCTCGATTAGAGAGATAAACACTAGAGATACCTTTGCTGGCAAGTTTCTCTTTAATTAAGTGCCCTTCTGAACCTGTCCGAACCAAAACCGCAATATCACCAGCCTGGACAGTGTGACTCGTTCCTTTTGAATCCAGATAGCAAGCTTGTTCTTGCTGAGACAGTTCCAGCATGGAGTGAATCTGATTGGCGGTTGATTCCGACATTGCCTCAAGATAATCAGACTTAGGCAGAGGCTCATCACTATCCAGTGACCAAAAGCTAACTGCTGGCTGGGTTTCACCTTTTAACTTCCACTCACGCTTATCGGCTCCCGGACTATAGGTAACCGGAAGGAATGGAATATCGCTGTCATAAAGGAACGGACTGTCTGAAAACTCAAAAATCTGGTTCACCGAAGTCACCATATCGGCACTTGAACGCCAGTTGGTTCCTAATGTGTAGTGATCGCTTACTTCATTTCTGGCCTTGATATAGGTGAAAATATCCGCGCCACGGAAACCATAAATCGCCTGTTTCGGATCACCAATCATAAACAACCCAGACTCAGGGTTATTCAGATAAATACGGCTAAAAATACTGTACTGAAGCGGATCGGTATCCTGAAACTCATCGATCATCGCCACTGGATAAAGCTGCCTGATACGCTCACCCAGCATTCCTGAGTCGTCCAAATCCATCGCACCAGAAAGCTGGGTCAAAAGGTCATCAAATGAGAGCCAGCGTTTACGGCTCTTCGCCTCTTCAAGCATTTGACGGCAACTTTGTATTGCATGAGCTAACAGTGGTTCTTTAAGGCTAGGCTTGTTGGCTAAAAAAAGGCTGACTGCATCAAACACTTCATGCTGAGGTAGCTTTTTATCTTCCGGTGTCTTTTCCTGCAAAAACTCATTGGAAAACTTTTCCAGCTCTTTTGGAGGTTCATAACTGGTGGTTTCGCTTTTTGCCCAGGCGTTGATTAACTCAATCCAGGCGGGCAGATTCTTCTTAGTAAATGAACGCTTACTTACATCTGAATCATTGATGGTATTAGCCACATCACTTTCATGAGAAAGCCATTGCTGTTTAAACTCATCGACCTTTTTTAAGTTTTCAATATGCAAAGACTCAAGATCGGCCTGCATAGGCTCAACGCTTAGCTTGAGCGGACTACCTGTCAGATACGGTGAAATTGCAGAAAGCAGAGCTTTTGGTGAATCCCAGTAGCTACGCACAAGCGCAGCAAGCTGATGTGATAAAGAGTAGAAGTTTTTACGCCAATAATCAGATACCACCAGTGTTTTCAGGTAAGACTCATCGGTCACAAACTCGTTGTTAAAGCGGCTCCCAGACTCAAAGGCATTTTGCGTCAGCATGCGCTGGCAAAAGCCATGAATGGTGTAAACAGACGCTTCATCCATCTGACGCTCAGCATTTAACAGTACTCGCGCCGCCCAGTGATGATCATTAACCTCGTTCAATAGAGGTTCTATAACAGGATCACTACTTTCATGACGCATAAAGGCAATACGGGCATCGTGAATTCTCGCTCGGATTCTGTCTCTAAGTTCAGCGGTCGCAGCTTCGGTAAAAGTCACTACCAGTATCTGATCGACCGTCAGCGGTTCCTGATGACGAGTCTCTTCACTACCATGCCCTAACAATAAGCGCAGATATAACCCGGCGATTGTAAATGTTTTCCCTGTACCTGCTGAAGCTTCGATTAATCGAGCGCCGTGCAAGGGAAATGTCATGGTATTCAGCGTTTTTGCCATTCTTCTGCCTTATTTATAATTCACATACTGCAAGTTACTGACTTATGTGATCTACAGCTAACAATTGAAACTAAACTGCAATTTTGCTCTGAATCAGAAATTAATTCGAGATCCTAGTCACGGATCATTGCGCCACATCTGGCTAGTATCCTTCCCACAGAATTTGTGGTCCCTCTGACCCTGGTGGCCGTACTACTAATAGCAACACCCTACACAAAATAATCAAACGTAGACGGCCACAAATTTCCTTATTCTGTCATTCATCAACTTTTATACTCTTCTATGTCCTGACTATGAGTTAGTGTGTGCATAAGTACATCTTGCGTATTATTCAGCAACTGACTTTCCAAATTGCTATTCCACTGCGGCCAAACACGGCGAATGTAACTATTGCTGCCCTCTCCGGAAACAAAATAACCGTCATTAAACGCCGCTTCCATTTTGGCTCCGGCATCATCTTTACCTTTAATCAGCTGCTCGGCACCGGCGAGTGCGCAGCGAGGAAAATAAGCTAGCGGCTGATTTAATCCTTCAAAATAGAGATTGATCAGATTCTGGATATGCGCCTTTGCCGACTCCGCATCAATAGGCAATAAAACTTTATGTTGCAGAGGGTTCTTTTTAGCGCTTCGATCATAGCCAATAATATGTGTCGGTCGGCTGACACCACTTAAAGCCAGAAACAGGTGATCAACCCAGGCTGATAACCAGTCTTGAGAACGGATTTTCCCGCTTCGATACCTGACCATTCCCGATTGATACTGATTCTTCAGCCATCCTGTTATCAGCAGTGTTTTTTCATATCCCGGCAATTCAAACCGTTGGCTCACTTCAATATCGTCCAGCGGAGCCTGACAGTAGTGTGCCAGTTCATCAACTAACAGATTCACCTGCTCACTCCCCGCTTCAAACTCCAAATCACCGAAGGCTCCAACAGGCAAGGCTCCTTGAGCCTTGTACTTGCGGATAAAATGTTCTGCTTCTTCTGCTTCATCTTGTCCGTTTAACCGGGCGGTCAGCAATACTCCCAGTAGTTCATCTCGCAACTGGTAGCTTTGCAAGCCATCAAGCTTAAACGGCTCTTCATCTTCAGGGCTGTTAACCGTGTAATCGAATGTCACCTTAAGCCTGCGGTTAAAGAAGTACTGAACCGGCAATCTCCAGAAGCGCTGAAGCTCGGTTAAAGGCAGCTCGCTAAACAGTTCAGAGTCCAACAGAATATCCTGAAGCGGCTGAATAAACGGCTTGCGCTTTGTTCCCTTATTGTTCACAACAGGCAGCCATTCGCTGGCATAACTTGGCTTGCTTCTTTCGAATGCCAGCTCACTAAATGGCACCATAGGATGGATATGCTCTATCCAACTTTTTAGCTTTTTCGCTGACTGGTCACTATGAAGATCTTCATCTCCACCCAGACAGAAGTTTTCACCACAATAATCGAGTAGCTCAGTGACCAGAATGGAAGGAACACGCTCTGTATTGTCCTGAATCGAACGTCCGACATAGCTGATATAAAGACTTTCCTCTGCCGATATCAGTGCTTCCAGGAACAAATACCTGTCGTCATCTCGCCGCGAGCGGTCACCCGGCATAGCTCGCCCGTTCATCAAATCGAAACCATCTTTAGGAACGGAGCGAGGGTATGCACCGTCGTTCATTCCCAACAGGCAAACCACCTTAAACGGAATGGAACGCATCGGCATCAGGGTACAGAAGTTGACCTGACCAGATAAGAACCTCTGGCTGACTCTGGAGCCGGACAACTTCTCCTCCAAATAAAGACGAATAACCGGAGGGGTAATCTCTTCGGCAAATACCGCATCCGTCAGTTCGGTTTCCAGCTTAGTCAGAGCGTCGCGAATAAGCTTAAGCGAAATCTCACCATCCAAATCTACCGTAAAAAACGATTCCAGTAATCCATAAACCAGCTGCTTCCAGCCATCGATAGTATGGCTCTTTGTTAGCTGTTCTCGATAGTGCTGTACGGTTGAAATAAAGTGCGCCAGTTTACCTGCAAGGCCAGCATCCAGCCCCTGAACTTCGTTGTAAGGCGTAATCCAATGCAGCCCATGTTCAAACAGAGTCTCTTCACCAGCCATCGCATAGCCAAGAAGCATTCTCTGAATGCCAAACAGCCAGTGGTTCTGCTCTGACTCAGGCAAATCAAAATCTGCTGCGGTATTTGAATCTATCCCCCAGCGAATACCAGACTCTTCAATCCACAGCGCCGCTTTTTCAAACTCAGGTTCACTGATCTCAAACCGGCTCATCAGCTCTGGGGTTTCTAACAACTCCAGAAGTTCAGACACACTACACCGGCTTTCAGGTAGTGCCATCAGGGTCATAAATGCCGACAGTACCGGACTCTCCTCAGCACTGGTTCTATCCGAAATAGAATAAGGAATATAGCGCTCGCCCTGCGCGTTACCGAACACAGACTGAATTGCCGGACTGTAGGTGTTGATATCCGCAACCATCACGATGATGTCCCTAGGCTTAAGCTCCGGGTTATCATCAAACATGGCTAATAAATTGTCGTGCAGAACTTCCACTTCACGCATCGGGCTGTGACAGGCATGAACGATCAGAGAAGTGTCATCTTCCGATATGGAATTCTTGTGGCTGCTGGTATCGATATTTTCATCATCCTGCCGCTCTTCCAGATTAAGAATATCGGTTTGAATCTGATGCAGCAGTGTATCCCTGTTTAAATCAACAAAAGCTTCAATTTCATTCGACTCTAGCTGAGATAAAAGATACAGGTTGTCCCGACCAAGCTTGCCCATTGATGCAAGCAAGGAGTTGCCAACAACATCAGTATGCAGTTCATGCTCAATATTATCTTCAACACTGCCCTTCAGAACAGAGGATTCACCTTTAGGTTCATAGTGATCCTTTTGCCATTCAAGCTGCTTTCTCTGCTGGCTTGCCAGTTTTGCCAGATAGTTGCGATCCCTGACTTCGCCCCAGTAATAACGGCTGGGGTTGGTAAACATCAGATGGATATCAGTATGCTCTCCAAGTGCTTTTAGCGCATCCAGATATCGTGGAGGCAATGAAGAGATACCAAAGACAAAGATTCTTTCCGGTAGCTGCTCAAACTTGTGCGTATAGCTTTCCAGAGTATCGATAAAGTTTTCGTAGAGATTTGCCCGGTGATAAGGCGACTGCCCTAAAGACAAGGTGTAGTCGTATAGAGCCTGCCATAATATTGGCTGCCAGGGCTGCTCATCATTAAGAATAGCGACGCTATCCCCAGCCTCCCATTGGGCTATCCACTCAGGCCGGTATACCAGATACCCATCAAAGATATCGGCAACCTTACCGGAAAGCTGATATAACATTGAGCCATCGTTATCGCTTTCCAGATACTGCTTTAGTGGAGAAAACTCTTCCGTTTCCAGTAGTCCGGGAATCACCTGCATTAACTTCCAGGTCATGGACTCTTTATTAAATGCACTGCGATCCGGTACATCATCCAGAACCTGAATAAACATATTCCAGATAAAAGTGGCAGGTAATGGGAAGTCGATATTCGCAGCAATGCCCAGTTCTTTGGCTAGCTCGATTTTAAGCCATTGTGACATTCCCGGACTTTGGACTAGGATCATCTCCTTATCGAACGGGTTTTCCAGAGGGTTGGCTTTAATCAGTTCTACCAGTATGGACTTAAGAATATCTATCTGATTTGAATGGTAAACAGTAAACAAACGCACACCTTTGCGAATTTAGTTTATTGCTTACCAGATTAACATATGTGACTAACACTTCCGGACAATTTTTCTAGGCAAAATGTCCCGTCACATTATGGAACTATCAACTGGACTTTTTGCACTCAAAACTGTATAAACAACCAGTAATTAACTAAGTATATTTTTGAGGGATAACCATGGCTGTAATCGTCAAGTACGTGGTGGAGCGCAACGGAGAAGAAAAGATGACTTTTACCTCTAAAGCTGAAGCTGACGCTTATGACAAAATGTTAGATATGGCGGATGAGCTTTTTGAACTGCTTGGAAAAAGTGAACTTATCGAAGACGAAGCTAAGCAAGAAGAACTATCTATGTTCCTGGCTCAGCATAAAGAAGATGTTCTGTTCGCTCTGGGAGCCAAGCGCAAACCTGCTCCTAAAAAGCCGAAGAAGGTAGAAGCTGTTGAAGACGAGTCACAGGACAACGCTGCTTAATTAAGCTCCCTAATACGGATTTAATCCTTTAAAACAGATAGTTTAAAGCCGCACGATAGCAATATCGGGCGGTTTTTTATATTCCAATTATGAAAAGTACAATCATCTAAGCCAATAATTACATTTACATCAATAATATAGATTAAAAAGCAAACGCTCACCGCAAACGATCAAATGAGTTGTAAGCCCACTAATAAAAGAGTATTTTCCTCGCCCAAGCCAGGGTCTGTAGACCCTAAATCGCCGATTTTACAGGATGTTTCTCGGCATTATGTAAATGAGGAAAACATGTCTGAAATCAACCCGAATCTAACCGAGCAGAATATAGAAGAACAAAACGCTTCTCACTCTAAAGGCTGGTTGGATAACTACTTTTCTATATCTCTCCGAGGCAGCACTGTTCGTCAGGAAGTTCTGGCCGGATTCACCACCTTTCTGGCTATGGTCTATTCAGTCATCGTTGTACCGGGCATGTTGAGCGTTGCTGGCTTCGATCAGAGCGCAATTTTCACTGCTACCTGCCTCGTTGCAGCTTTTGGCTCACTATTGATGGGCTTTTGGGCAAATCTACCTATGGCAATCGGCTGCGCCATTTCACTAACCGCCTTTACTGCTTTCAGTTTAGTTTTGGGTCAGGGTGTATCCATTCCAGTTGCTCTTGGTGCCGTGTTCTTAATGGGTGTGGTATTTACCGTGATCACGGTAACAGGAGTGCGTCAATGGATCCTTACCAATCTTCCAACGGGAATAGCACACGGCACAGGTATAGGAATTGGATTGTTCCTTTTGCTTATTGCTGCTAGCGGGGTTGGTCTTGTTATCAAAAATCCGGTAGAGGGCTTACCTGTTACTCTTGGCGAGTTTACCTCTTTCCCGGTACTGATGTCGGTTGTCGGACTTGCCGCTATCTTTGGTCTGGAAAAGCGTCGTGTACCTGGTGGTATTCTTCTTGTTATTGTCGCGATCTCTGTGCTTGGGTTGGTATTTGATCCCGCGGTTACTTATCAGGGCTTCTTTGCACTGCCTTCGTTTGGTGGAGAGAACTCTCTGATTGGTTCGATGGATGTAATGGGCGCACTAAACCCTATCGTTTTACCTAGCGTATTCGCTCTGGTAATGACCGCTATTTTTGATGCCACGGGCACCATTCGGGCTGTAGCCGGGCAAGCAAATCTATTGGATAAAGATGGCAATATTATAGATGGGGGCAAAGCACTGACATCAGATTCTGTAAGTAGCATCCTATCTGGTTTTGTTGGTGGTGCACCTGCTGCTGTTTACATAGAGTCAGCTGCCGGTACTGCCGCTGGCGGTAAAACAGGTTTAACTGCGGTTATCGTTGGAACACTGTTTTTGCTGCTGCTTTTTGTTGCGCCAATCAGCTATCTGGTTCCTAGTTACGCAACCGCTCCGGCACTGATGTATGTTGGCCTTCTAATGCTTAGCAATGTAAGTAAGTTAAACTTCAATGACTCTGTTGATGCACTTTCAGGGTTGGTATGTGCGGTATTTATTGTTCTTACTGGCAATATTGTAACTGGTATTATGCTGGGCTTTCTATGTCTGCTTGTTGGTCGCTTTGTTTCTGGTGACTGGAAGAAGTTAAACCTGGGTACCATCCTAATTACAATCGCTCTGGTTGTCTTTTATGCCGGAGGCTGGGCTATCTAACATAAGTTAAGAGTAACCCTTGCACATGAAGCGCTTAATTTCCCGAAATTAGGCGCTTTTCTTTTTGTAGAAATATATCTATAGAAAGACAACACATATCTTTTTCAAGACTTTCTTCTTTTTCACTCTTTCATCTAAGAATTAGTCTCATTATTATGCTTAGCAACAAAGACGAATAACTACATATTTTGGAGACAGACAAATATGGCTCACTTCTCATTAGCTTTTGGTACTGCAACTAAAAACAACGCAGGTAAAATCATCGAAGCATTTTTCCCAAACCCAGTACTAAACCCATCAGAAGCACTAGTTGCTGCTATTGCAAAAGTTAGCGGTTACGAAGCTGGCAACCAGGCTATCGAAGTTTCAGCAGAAACAGCGGCGGAACTTGCTACCGCATTTGCAGCAAACGCAGATGTAGCAAATGCGTCTTTTGCAGAAAAAGCAGCCGCTTCTAAACAGCCTCTTGTTCTGGTTATTCTTGAGTCTGATGAGAAGCCACAATCTGTTGCTGAAGGCTTCCTGAAGCTACAACTGATCTCTAACCGCCTGGTTAAGCCACATGGCACTGTTCTTGACGGTATCTTTGGTCTACTGCACAACATCGCATGGACAAACGAAGGCCCTATCGATCTTCCTGAGCTTGCAGACCGTCAAATCGAAGCTCGCCTTGCTGGCCGCGTTCTGACTGTAGATTGCGTAGACAAGTTCCCTAAAATGGTGGACTACGTTGTTCCTGCTGGTGTTCGTATCGCTGACACTTCTCGCGTACGTCTGGGTGCTCACGTTGGTGAAGGCACAACGGTAATGCACGAAGGCTTTATTAACTTCAACGCTGGCACAACTGGTGTAAGCATGGTTGAAGGTCGTATCTCTGCTGGTGTTATGGTTGGCGATGGCTCTGATATCGGCGGTGGTGCTTCTATCATGGGTACGCTTTCTGGTGGTGGTACTGTGGTTGTTTCTATCGGTGAAAACAGCCTGCTTGGTGCTAACGCTGGTCTTGGCTTCCCACTAGGTGACCGCTGTACTATCGAATCAGGTCTTTATGTAACTGCTGGTTCTAAAGTAAGCATGCTGGACTCTTCAGGTAAAGAAGTGGAGGTAGTGAAAGCTCGCGACCTTGCTGGTAAGCCGGACCTACTATTCCGCCGCAACTCTGTAACTGGCCAGATTGAATGTCTGACAAACAAGTCAGCTGTTGAACTTAACAGCGAACTGCACAGCAACAACTAAGCCTCACTTTCTTAGTTAACAGATTAAGGGAGCTGATGTACCACATCAGCTCCTTTTTTGTTAATCTGCACAAATCATTTCTCTGACAGACTCCGAGTCAAACATGATTTTAGCGCACAAACTTGCCCAGCAGATTGTTGATCGAACCATGGATATTATCGACAACAACATCAACGTAATAAATCACACAGGGGTGATTATTGGCAGCGGCGATAAGCATCGAATAGGCGAAGTACACGACGGTGCTCTGCTCGCCATCAAACACGGAGATACTGTAGAAGTAACAGAAAGTGCCGGAGCAACGCTTAAGGGCGTAAAGCCCGGTATCAATCTTTTGCTCAAACATCAGGGAGAAGTCATTGGTGTAGTTGGTATTACAGGTGAGCCCGACTCGATACGTAGTTATGCAGAGCTAGTCAAAATGACCGCTGAAATGATAGTTGAACAATCGGCGCTAACCGAACAGCTTCAGTGGGATAAACGCCACAAGGAAGAGTTTGTAACAGCATGGGTTGAAAACCGTTTAAACGAAATTGAGCTTCAGAGCTGGGCTTCTCGCTTGAATATTGACCTAACAAAGCCAAGAGTTGTTACCGTTATTGAGTTCTCATCAGAAAATAGAGATTCCACCCTTAAGCACATTCAACAAGCTATTGATATTCTTGAATACCCATACAGAGATAACCTAGTGTCAGTTATGTCCATGAACGAAGTTGCTGTATTGAAACCCTACCAGGCATCAGACTCTAACAACTTCAAACAGACAGAAAGCAACCGAATAGACAAGCTCATTGAACGTCTGAACGATCGTGGAATATATGATGTCCATATCGGCTTAGGCAGATACTTCCCGGAGCTAGAAAATATCCATTTATCTTACCAAAGTGCAAAGCAGGCCATTCAGATAGGTAAAGCCAGCTCGACAAACGATCATAAGCACCTTTTTGATGCGCACTCATTCCCGATATTGCTATCACCCTTGATCGATTCATGGCAGGGTAATCAATTGACGACCCCTATCATTAAGCTAAAGGCCCAGGATAAATCCGGACAACTGACCAAAACCTTAACCGCCTTGTTCGAGAATGAAGGTAACCTGAAAGAGTGCGCCGACTCCTTATTTATTCACCGTAATACGCTACGTTATCGCCTGAATAAAATTGAAGAGATCACTCAGGTATCACCTCACACTTTTGCCGGACAGGTCGAGCTCTACCTGGCACTACAATTAAGTAAATCAAAATAATTGTGCAAACGCACAAAAATAAGCATTTTTCACTCTAGTAATTTGTATATGAGTCCGATGTATTCAGACTTACAAAAGAAGATAATCAATACCAATATAAAAACTCAATCATTAGGGTAGACATAAATGAAAGTCGTTATCGCACCAGATTCATTCAAAGAAAGCTTAACTGCAAAAGAGGTTTGTCAGGCAATAGAAACTGGCCTGAAAAGAGTTTGGCAGGATGCTGAGTTCGTACATGTTCCTGTAGCAGATGGTGGTGAAGGTACTGTTCAGTCACTTATCGATGCAACCGAAGGAAAACTGGTAGAACTTCCCGTCACAGGTCCGCTAAATGAACCTGTGGAAGCTTTTTATGGCGTTCTGGGCGATAACACCACTGCGGTTATTGAAATGGCCGCAGCAAGTGGACTGCACCACGTACCTCAGGCTCAGCGTGATCCTAAGCTTACAACTAGCTTTGGTACTGGTGAGTTGATTAAACACGCTCTGGATAACGGCATGACTAAACTGATTATCGGTTTGGGTGGTAGTGCAACCAACGATGGCGGTATCGGTATGCTAGCTGCGCTGGGAGCGAAGTTAACCGATAGCGAAGGAAACCCAGTAACTCCAAATGGTACGGGGTTAGCGCAGATTGAAAACATCAATATCGAAGGTATGGATAGCAGGCTAGCTGATGTCGATATCCTTGTCGCATGTGATGTTGATAACCCACTTTGCGGCGAACATGGTGCTTCAGCTACTTTCGGTAAGCAAAAAGGCGCAACACCAGAAGATATTGAGTTCCTTGATAATGGCTTAAGAAACTTCGGTGAAAAGGTTGCTACTCAACTAGGTAAAGAGATCATCTCTGTTCCTGGTACTGGTGCAGCCGGTGGTATGGGCGCTGCACTGATTGGCTTTACTAATGCAACAATGAAAGCAGGTATCGACATTGTAGTTGAAACTGTTCAGCTAAGTGACCAGATTGCAGGCAGCGATCTGGTTATCACTGGCGAAGGTCGAATTGACTGGCAGACCATCCATGGCAAAACACCTATGGGAGTAGCTCGCGAAGCATCGAAACACGCTGTTCCTGTAGTAGCAATGGCGGGTTGTGTTGGTGACAACTATCAGGCGGTTTATGATATTGGTATTCAGGCGGTATTTACCGCACTGCCAAGAGCAATGGACCTTCAAACTGCGTTTGCAGAGTCCAGTATTAACCTGGCAAACCTAGCTGAGAATGTAGCGAGAGTATGGTCGATTAACATATAAGTCGACGTAACGATAAGCGCTAATACTGAATGCTGTACTAGCGCTTGTTATTCCCCACTTCCTCTCTAAAGCACTGTTTTTATTATTCCTATCTGTCTATACTAGTGGGACAGCTGATCGATGGGGACGTTATGTGGCAAAGGATCTGTTTCGCAACTTAAACCTGAATTTACTTCGAACATTCTTAGTTATTTATCAAGAAAACAACCTTCAAAAAGCGTCTGTTAGACTGAATGTTTCACCACCAGCACTAACTAAATCCTTAAATAACCTTAGAGACCACTTTGACGACCGACTGTTTGTAAAAGTTCCGTCCGGGTTATCCCCTACCCCTTTTGCCGAAAAGCTGTACGATAATATCCTACCATCGTTCGACAATTTAGCTTTTAGCATCAATGCATTGCATGAGTTTGACCCGTCTGTTCTTAAAGGCGAATTTTCAATCGCGGTATCTCCATGCCTACTACAAGCTATCGGTAAAGATCTGTTTACAGAAATCAATAAGCAGGCACCAGAGTTAGAGCTTCACCTTATCAACTGGTCAAAAACTTCAGCGGAAGATATACAGAATGGTCATGTTCGATTTGGTATCAACTATGATCTGGATGACATACCTAAGGAAATTATTGCTAAACAGGTGGCACGCGACCAATTTAAACTCTACATGAGAAAGAACCACCCACTTAATGGGGAAGAAAAGGTACTTCGAAACATAGCAAAGTATCCCATTGCAACTCTCCTTGCCGCTGACTGGAATACCCGGCGTTCTCATGCCAGCCGAGTAATAGAAAAAGAACTTCCTGACGTAAAGCCTAATATCGTTTTTCGCTCCGAGCTACCATCTGCAATTTTTGAAGTCATCTCTGACTCAGATATTCTATTCCCAACAAGCCAGTATGTTCACATTGAGCGACATCCTCAGCTAACAACTGCTAGCATCATTACGACAAACGAGTCATTCGTGTTCGAAATTTCTATCTTTTATCATTACAGAAATAAACAAGATCCAATACTAAACTGGCTTGCAAACATTGTTGAAAGGATATTCTCTCAACACGCCAGCATTAACCAATAGTTAATATCGAACTACCTACAATTAAATAGATAAAACTCATGTTTGAAGTATCGTCGCTCATTAATACCTACTTCGAAGGTAGGGATGACAGTATAGAATTTGGGTTAAGTTTTGATTTTTAACTTAACACGACACAATCAATGTAACGTTTACACTAATTTTATTTATTTAATTTCAATCATTTAAAAACAACAAATCAATTATGAGAACTACCACATTGAAAGTCATTACACAAAGCACTTACACTTAAAACAATCAGAAGCGAAAAGCTCAGTTAAATTGGTGTAGAAGATGGCAACCATTAAAGATGTCGCTAGAGAAGCTGGCGTATCAGTGGCAACTGTGTCACGTGTTATAAATAAATCCCCTAAAGCAAGTGCAGCGTCCATTGAGTCTGTTAAGAAAGCAATGAAAAAGCTTGGCTACAGGCCAAATGCAAATGCGCGAGCGCTTGTAAACCAAAGTACGAATACAGTGGGTGTTCTGGTTGCGGACGTATCAGACCCCTTCTTTGGGACCATGGTAAAAGCGATCGATAACATCGCTCAGGCTCAGGGCAAACATATTCTGATATGTAATGGTTATCACGATCCAAAAGACGAAAAAGCAGCAATAGAGCTCTTGATTAATAGTCGGTGTGAATCGCTGATCATTCACTCTAAAAGCCTGTCCGATGAAACCATTATTGAGTATGCAAAAGAAGTTAAAGGTCTAGTGATCATAAACCGTCATATTCCAGAGCTAGCTGATCGCTGTATATCTCTGGATAACCGCAAAGGCTCATACCTGGCAACCGAGTTTTTGATTCGTCACGGTCATAAAAAGATTGCTCATATTGCCTCTCAACATCAGATTGAAGATGCCGACGAGCGTATTGAAGGTTATCTGTCTGCAATGCGTGATAATGGGCTAGATGCCCCTAAAAGCTTTATAGAGTACGGTGAGCCGAATAGTGAAGGTGGCGAAGTCGCTGCCACTAACCTCCTAACGAAGTCAGTTCCGTTCACTGCAGTAGTCGCATACAACGACTATATGGCTGCCGGAGCTATCTCTGTATTTGAAGAAAATGGTATCAAGGTGCCACAGGAGATGTCGATTGTCGGGTTCGATGATGGTTTGATCGCGAAATACGTACATCCTAAACTAACGACTATTCGTTACCCGATTCAGCTAATGGCTGAAAAAGCAGCAAGACTCTCTTTAGAACTGGCTCAGGGCAATGAAGCCGAGCAAGAGGCCAACCGCTTTTCTCCAACCATTGTCAGACGTATGTCTGTTGAGAAGGTTTAACGCCGATACTACTTACTGCGGAATTGAATCAAGCGCTGATATAGCCAGTCTTTCATTTCCGCACGTTTCATCTTTAAGCTGGAAAACGCTTCATCACTGGTGGGAACGCCATTCTGCTCTAGTTCGTAAAGCTCATCATCAAGTTTGTTGTACTCACTATTTACCGCTTTGAATTCATCGTCATTTAGGACACAGTTTCTCAGGGTATCAGCTAAATCTGGAAAGTCTCGGTCCAGGCTATGATGTTCTATCATCGTACTTATCTCCATGTATGAATTAACACAGGCACATTAGTGCCCGCAGATGCCTCACCATGATCGATACGGCCACACCTAAAAAACCGTTCAAGTCTTATTATTATTTGTGTATTAAATGTAGTTCAGAATGTGCTGGAAAAAACCGATACGGGTTACATATTCATCGCAATAGCTCACATTGTTACATTTTTCACAGCCATAAATAGGTAGTTTTTAACTATTATCAATTCCACTATTTTGTAAATGAGGTTACTTGAGCATAAACTCTCAATCAGGTTTAAATGCTAGGTTTTAAATTATGAAGAACAAACAGGCAGCAAAATATTTTCACGGCGAAGAAGGTTTGAACTGCGCTCAGGCAGTATTAAAAGCGTTTCAGCCCGAATCAGGCATGACCGACTTTACCATTAAGTCTGCACAGGTAGCCGGCGGTGGCCGAGCTAAAGACGGGGTATGCGGTGCGCTTTATGCTGTTCAAATGGTGTTTGGAGAAGGCAAAGCGACCGACGATGTTGTTGAAAATTTTGTAAAACAGAACGGTTCTCCGCTATGCCAGGACATCAAAACGACCGAATGTCAGTGTAGAGAGTATGTACGAACAGCAACAGAATTAGCGGAAAAACATATCGATATGTTGGACAAGGAAAACGCCGACTATGTGTTTGACCGAAAGATCCGTGAAGTAGATATGCTGGTTAAGCCTGAAAGCTAAATCCAGACACAATAATAGAAGCTGTCATCCCGGATGAGCCAAAGCGAAGTCCGGGATCTAGCTGTAGCCAGATTTCGTACTACGCTCGTACCTCGCTATACGGAATGACGGTATTTGGGTTCAATAATTCTCAAAGATTAACAAACGCAGTTCAGCTAAAACTCAAACTGATAGTCTGTTGTATAGCTATACTTTTCACCCGGCTCCAGAATAGAACTCTCCTGAGCCCATTCAGGATGGTTTGGTGAATCCGGCAAGAACTGAGTTTCCAGCGCCACACCTGAGTAATCCTGATACTCTCCACCAACACGATTTGGCGTACCGCCCAACCAGTTCCCTGTATAAAGCTGTATTGCCGGTTTACCAGTGAACACCTTCATCTTCAGACTACCATCAGGTAACGCTACCGTTGCCGTTGAATCAGCAATATCGCGCTCTGGATCTAACCAGAATGAGTGGTCATATCCTTTGGCATTTTCCTGTTGCTCATCCGACAACAGATCGTCAGAGATAGCTTTCGCCTTACGAAAATCAAAACTGGTATTAAACACTGGTGCTAGTTCGCCTAGAGGAATACCCACTTCATTAGTTGGCAGATAATGCAAAGCATTTAACTCAACAATATGTTCTTTGCAGGTATGACCGGACTCAGCACCCAGAAGGTTAAAGTAAGCGTGGTTGGTCAGATTGACCGGCGTAAGCGTATCTGTCTCTGCTTCATAACAAATAGAGACTCTGTTGTCTGCCGTAAGCTGATAAGTCACAGATACTGTTACTTCGCCAGGAAAGCCTTGATCGCCATCAGGTGAAACAAGACTATAGCGCACAAAATCGGAGCCCTGCTCTGCTATTTTCCAACGACGCTTATCGAAGCCGTTAGGACCGCCATGCAGAGTGTTTCCTGCCTGATTGGTTTCAACCTGATACAGGTTTCCACCTATATCAAATTGCCCTTTAGCGATACGATTTGCATAACGTCCTACAGACACGCCCATATAAGCAGCTTGTCGGTTAAAATCAGCCATTGTTGAAACACCAAGTAAAACTTCGCGCTCATCTCCGGCCACAGGCACCTTACAGCTTAACCATGTAGCACCGATATCCATAAAAGTAACACTCATACCTGAAGCATTTTTTAGTGTTACCAAAATAGCAGGGCGACCATCGAAGGCCGCCTCGCTTGTCATCGTTTTTTCCAACGAATCTGTTTTTTCTAATGTGTCAGCCATGACGTTCCTTAGCTTTATAGTACTTCGGCTAAGCCAGCTCCATCCTTCGCCTGACACACATAGATTGACTCTTTAAGGCCAGTTTCCGCTTCATATTTCGCTTCAACTGTTGCTTTTACATCATCCACATACGCAGGTGGAACAAGAGCGACAATACAGCCACCAAAACCACCACCTGTCATACGAACACCACCTTTATCGCCAACAACTTCTTTCACGATATCAACAAGGTAATCAATCTCTTTTACTGTAATTTCAAAGTCGTCTCGCATTGAAGCATGAGATTGAGCCATCAATTCACCCATACGCTTCATATCACCAGCGATAAGTGCTTTTGCTGCTTCTTCAGTACGATCATTCTCTGTAATCACATGACGAGCACGTTTCGCTACAACAGGATCCAATTCGGTAACCTTAGCATTAAACTCATCAATGGAAACATCTCTTAGTGCTTTTACGTTAAATATTTGCGCAGCTTGCTCACACTGTTCACGGCGAGTGTTGTACTCACTATCAACCAGACCACGTTTTTTGTTCGAGTTGATGATAACAACTGCCATATCTTCTGGCATTGAAACAGCTGTTGTTTCAAGGGAACGACAGTCGATAAGTAGCGCGTGGCTCTCTTTACCTTCTGCAGAAATCAACTGATCCATGATGCCGCAGTTACAGCCAACAAACTCGTTTTCTGCTTGCTGACCGTTCAGAGCAATTTCAGCCTGGCTGATTTCAAGAGCATACAGCTCTTTAAATGTTTGACCGATAACCACTTCAAGAGCAGCAGATGAACTCAGGCCTGCACCTTGTGGTACGTTACCGCTAACTGAGATATCAGCGCCTTTAAACTCATAGCCACGTGCAAGCAGGCATTTAACAACACCGCGGATGTAGTTTGCCCACATTTTATCTTGCTGGAATTCAATCTCTTTGGTCAGGTCAAATTCATCAGTCGCGTTTCCGTAATCTACTGATACTACGCGTACGATATTGTCATCACGCTTTGCAGCAGCAACCACAGTTTGGTAGTTGATAGCACATGGCAGCACAAAACCATCGTTGTAGTCAGTGTGTTCACCAATCAGGTTTACACGGCCAGGAGCCTGAATAATATGTGTTGCGTCATACCCTAAAACTGAGCTGAACGCCTCTTGAACGCTAGTGGATAAAGTCGTCATAATTCTGTCTCTCTAATAATTATTTATTTCTGCTCTTTGTAGTGAACGTCACTCAAATCGCGAAGTTTCTGTGCTGCCTGCTCTGCAGTCAGGTCACGCTGAGATTCAGCAAGCATTTCATAGCCCACCATAAACTTACGTACAGTTGCACTGCGTAGTAGAGGCGGATAGAAAAGTGCATGTAGCTGCCAGTGATCGATATCGGTTCCTTCTTCGAAGAACGGAGCATAGTGCCAGCCCATAGAGTATGGGAATGAACACTGGAACAGATTGTCATAGCGGCTGGTCAGCTTTTTGATAGCAACAGCAAGGTCGTCACGCTGCTCATCAGATAGCTCACTCATACGACGAATATGTGCTTTCGGTAGCAACATAGTTTCAAAAGGCCATGCAGCCCAATATGGTACAACGGCAATCCAGTGCTCGGTTTCAACAACCGTGCGCTCACCATCTTTCATTTCTGCCTGGACATAATCCACCAACAGGTTTGAACCATACTTTTCGTAGTATTCTTTTAGATTCTTCTCTTTACGTTCGATCTCATTAGGCAGGAAGCTGTTAGCCCAGATCTGACCGTGTGGGTGAGGCTGAGAACACCCCATGGTTTCGCCTTTGTTTTCAAAAGCCTGAACCCATAGATACTCTTTACCCAACTCTTCGATCTGCTCATCCCAGGTATCAATCACGCCACGGATCTTGTTAACCGGTAGCTCTGGAAGTGTTTTGCTGTGATCTGGAGAGAAACAGATAACGCGGCTTAGTCCACGAACACCTTGTGTTTTAAATAGCGGGTTGTCTGACTCAGGAGCATCCGGAGAATCTGTCATTAGTGCAGCAAAGTCGTTTCCGAAAACGTAAGTTCCTTCGTAATCTGGGTTTTTGTCACCAGAAATACGGGTATTGCCTGCACAAAGGAAACAGTTTTCATCGTAAGATGGCAGTTCTTCTGTTGCAGGTTTTTCGTCCTGACCACTCCAGGGACGCTTTGCGCGGTGTGGTGAAACTAGAATCCACTGCCCCGTTAAAGGGTTATAACGACGGTGTGGGTGATCAACCGGATCAAATTTGATATCAGACATACAAGCTCTCAAAAATTCAACTCAGGTGTCTCGTTAATTTCCAGGTAACGGACACCTGATTATTAATAACTAAATTATCACTAATTTTATTTTAGTAACCATTCGGGTTTTTGGACTGCCAATTCCAGGTATCAGCTGTCATTTCCATAACGCTTCGTGTTGCTTTCCAGCCAAGGTCTTTTTCAGCTTTAGCTGTACTTGCCCAACACTCAGCAATGTCACCAGGACGACGAGGACAGATTTCGTAAGGAACTGGTTTGCCACAAGCATCACCAAACGCCTTAACCATCTCTAGAACACTCGAACCATTACCTGTACCCAGGTTGTAGATGTGTAGACCCGCTTTCTCACCAACCGCTTTTAGTGCGGCGATATGGCCATCTGCAAGATCCATTACGTGGATATAGTCACGAACACCGGTACCATCTGGCGTGCTGTAGTCATCACCAAATACTGATAGTTTTTCGCGGCGGCCTACGGCTACCTGTGCGATGAACGGCATCAGGTTATTTGGAATACCTTGAGGGTCTTCACCCATAGTGCCTGATGGATGTGCACCTACTGGGTTGAAGTAACGAAGAAGCGTAATGCTCCAGTCATCATTTGCATCGAAGAAATCAGAGAATACACACTCAACCATGTACTTGCTGCGGCCGTAAGGGTTAGTGGTTGCACCAACTGGAGAATCTTCAGTAATTGGCACGATATCAGGGTCACCGTAAACTGTTGCCGATGAGCTGAATACGATGCTCTTTACACCAGCTTTGCGCATAGAGCGCGCAAGAACCAGCGAACCATTGACGTTGTAATCGTAATACTCAAGAGGCTTCGCAACAGATTCGCCTACCGCTTTCAGGCCAGCAAAGTGAATCACTGATTGAATGTCGTGCTCGCTGAAGATTTTGTCTAACAACGCTTCATCACGAATATCACCTTCGTAGAATACCGGGCGTTGGCTTGTTAGCGCTTCAATACGCTCAAGCACTTCTGTTTTGCTGTTGCAAAGATTATCGATAATGATTGGTTCCATGCCTGCTTCTAACATCTGCACACATGTGTGGCTGCCGATATAGCCCATGCCACCTGTTACTAGAACTTTCACATTTGCCTCTCTTTAGCGTGTAAGTCACGCCTATAAATAATTTTCAATAAACCCTGGATTGTTTATTGAGCTTGTATGAAGTGTAGAGTCTATTTGTCACTTATGCTGTGATCAAACTCAAATTAGTGTAAACGTTTCCACAATTTTTTACTCTAACTGAAATATATTGCAAACATATGTATGAAAAGGAGTCAGGGAAATGACAGTTATCCGCCAAGAATTTATTGTAAACGCTTGCATTTTATCGTTAAGGCACAAGTTACACGATATGTGTTATCTCATTAATGGGAACAAAAAGGCCTTACACCGCAGTGTAAGGCCTAGAATAAAAAGACTGCGCTACTCCCCCTTAAATCGAGTAGCGCAGTAAACACTCTGCCCAGAGAGACATGGTCTCGGACTGAGTAAAACTAGATTTTCTTAACGTGCACCATCAGAGCGGATTCAGGGTCAAGAATCGGCAAGGTCAGGCCTATTTCTTTCAGGTTATCCCCACTCAACGTCAGCGTTTTATCCAACCACTGTGGACGCTGCTTCATCAGCTGGAAGCTGGTTGTCGGCATCTCAACCAACTTAACTTCATAGCTAGCATCAGTATCGATGCAACTAATGCGTAAAGGAGTTGGAAGTGCGTAATCAGGCATAGCTAGCTGACAAACTGTTATCACCATCTCATCATCATTCATTACACCGTAGATATTCTGCCTGCCATCAGAAGCGTTCAACCTGAAGCTACGACCAGAGTGCAGAAGATCTCGATACTGCTTATGCAGAGCAATGTAGTGAGCGAAGGCTTTTTTCTCCTCAGCTGACTCTTTGACCGGATCAAGCTCTACCCCCATATGGCCTGCAAGCGCCGTCATACCACGCATGTTGATATGGTGCATTCTGCTGGTTGTATGTGCTTCATCCGGACCAATATGCGCGCCCATCACCTCTGGTGGGAAGAAGTAGCTCATACCTCTTTGAATGGTCTGACGCTCTAAAGCATCATTACAGTCAGATGCCCAGAAGCGATGCGTGCGCTTAAGAATTTCGAAGTCGATTCGGCCGCCACCAGAAGAACAAGATTCAATTTCCACTTCAGGATGCTCTGCAAGAAGACTATCCAATAGTTTGTACAACGCCTTTGTCTGGCCGTTTACCGCTGCTTTACCCTCATGGCCAGGTTGCACTAACTCTCGGTTCATATCCCATTTCAGGTAAGCGATATTGTATTGCGTTAGCAGTGAATCCAGTCGTTCATATAGGTATGCAAAGCAATCTGGATTTTGTAGATCCAGAACATACTGCCAGCGACCAGAAGGCTGATGATATCCCTGCAAACCAAGTACCCAGTCAGGATGATCGCGATATAGCATAGAATCTTTACTGATCATCTCAGGCTCAACCCACAGACCAAACTCCATTCCAGCATCATTGACGTGCTTGATGACTGGTTCGAGACCATCCGGATATTTTTTCTCATCCAGGAACCAGTCACCAAGCGCCGTACGTTCACCATCACGACCAACAAACCAGCCGTCATCAATGATAAAACGCTCTACCCCCATCTCTGCAGCTTCTGTCGCCATTTGCATTATGTATTCTGGCTTATGGTCAAAGTAGATACCTTCCCAGGTGTTAAGGTGAACCGGGCGTGGCTTAGATACCGGGAACTTCACAATGTTACTGCGAACAAAGCGGTGGAATCTGTCGGAAATTCCATTTAGACCTGTCGTACTGTAACAAGCGTACAACCATGGTGTGGTATAAGTTTCTTCTGCTTGAAGTGCCTTCTCCCCGAAAGAAGCAACTCGCCAGCCTGAACAAAACGTCGACCATCACTTTTCACATCCGCACGGATTTGATGGTTACCACTCCAACCTAAATGGAAGCCCCATACTAACCCTGACTGTTCATTGAAATTATCCGTACCTAAAAGCAAGCCAGGAAAGTTCTCATGAGACGTACGACCACGGCGGTTTTCCTGCATAAAGCCACCGTGAGCAAAAGATTGTCTGTGCGTCTGGAACTCGCGACTCCATCGACCATGGAAACTCATCAGTTCACTTGCATGCTGAGGAAGTGGCAGCGTTGATGAAAGCTTGTTTAAGTAATACTCGGAGCTGCCTTTGTTGGTTACGCTGATACGCTTTTGTACAACGTCCGTTTCGAAGTCCAGTTTCACTTCAATGTCCAACTGAAGATCAGAAACGCTATCAACCAGAGTAAACTTAGCACTATTATCTTTAACATCCTCGGCAGTAACACCAAAGACAGGAGCCCAGTCATAACCAGCACGATGCCCCTCTATACCCGGCGCGTTGAAATGCCCGCTTCCGAGCTCAGGACAAAGTGAAAGAGGAACATCCACATCCAATCGAGCCTGAGAAATAGGTCTCTCTGTTGAAAGTAGAAGATCGTCATCAATCTGACTGATAGCGGCCCCCCAATGCAAAATTTCAGGGACGCGATCAACCTTGATAATCAGGCTGCTATTCTTACTCTTTAAGTGGACGATCTTGTTCATCTTTAGAAACCTTTGTTTGCGAAAACATTTGATATGATAATGAACTTGAAGGGCGGAATTATCCAGATCAATTAGCAAGGTTCGTGATCAAGATCGTTATTTACCATCAATACAAAGTCGTTCACATGACATTTTGTGTTTTCGAAAACAAAATAGCACTAAATAGTGCTATCTTTACTACATCAAATAACAGCAATTCGATAGGCAAATCAATCAGCCTAATGCTAGAATCAAAACTTATTTTTAAATCACATCAGGCCAGATCCAATCAGATGAGCGTAACATTCAAAGAAGTTGCTAAATTAGCAGGTGTATCTACTCAAACTGTATCCCGGGTAACAAACGGCTCCTCAAGTGTTGCAGAGGAGACCAAAAAGAAAGTACTCGCAGCTATTGATGAGCTGGGTTATGTCCCTAACCGGGGTGCCCAGATACTAAGTCGTGCTAAAGCGAATGTTGTTGGACTTATCACTCTGGATATTGGCCTTCATGGTATATCCCTGATCGCTAGCAGCATCCGACAACACGCTCAAAAGAAAGGGTATGGTATCTCGCTCTCTATTGTCCCTGACCCAGCTTTCGACAATATGCTGTCAGCTATTCGGGAACTGAAGTCGCAAAAAGTTGAGAATATAATCTTCAACCTGCATGTGGTTAAGCATGACGCGGAAGCCCTGGTAAGGCAGTTTCCTGACTTAAGTTTTGTTTTTATCGATGTCCCACCGAACACTAAAGTCAGCTCAGTGAGCGCCAGTAACTACGAAGGTGCTCAAACCTCTGCCAATCTGATGCTGGAACACAAGCGTAATAAATTTATCCTGATCAGTGGGCCAGAAAATTCCAATGCCTCCCGACTTCGCTTACAGGGCTGGATTGATACCGTTTGTTCTAACGATGCAACTATCGTCCATCGATTTGAAGGTGACTGGCAGGCTAAAAGTGGTTACCTGAGCACTAAAGAAGCGCTTACCACCGGGGAAACCTTCGACGCTATATTGGTTGCCAACGATCAGATGGCTCTAGGTGTATTACGAGCTTTAGACGAACAAGGCGTAAAAGTACCTGAACAGGTGGCGGTTATCGGCTTTGATGATACCGAAGACTCTGCATTCTTTAATCCACCTCTCAGCACTATCCGTCAGGACTTTGCTGCCATTGGTGAACAAGCTGTTGATTTTGTTTTAAACAAAGAAGAGAGCGAGAGTAAACGTTCGATTGCAACCACCTCTCTGATTGAGCGGCAAAGCACCGCAATAAAACAAGATTCTCTGTACGATAAAAAAGAGATCCAGAATCTGTTAAATCAGATTAATCAGTTGCTTCCATAGCTCTGATTTCGTCATTCCGGACGAGCCTAAGCGAGATTCCGGAATCTACTTTCTTTTTTAGCTTAGTAGATTCCGTACTACACTCGTTCCTCGTTATACGGAATGACGTAATTTTAGCCCACTATTTCAAAGCAAATCCGATACCTAAACTTCTTATCGGTAATCAGAAACTCCGGATGAACACTTGGACTCCATGAGTCATCACCACCCACACCCATATGCTGATGATCCAGTCGTAGATATACTATTTCTTCAGCATTCAACTCGTTTGGATGTTTCGCTTCAGCGATTTGCTTTTGAGAGAACTTGCTTACACCGAAGTGGAAACTATCCGCTGTTACTTTCAGGTTGCCAAGCTCAACTAACGACGTATTACAACGCAGGCCACTCTCCGTCGGGAAAATGTAAGGCGTAAACATCTCTTCTATCGCTGACTGATAGTAGTTAACCCTTGCCGCTGATAGTCTGTCAGGGTAGTTTTCAAATGGCCCTAATCCATACCAGGACACATCTTTATCTACAGCTTCAGCCAACAAAGCAACTTCCAGCCCAATTCGTGGCAATGGAGGTAAATGCTCACTCACTTCAACTTCAATATCCAGAGTTAGCTTGCCATCATTACTCAGAGTGTAGTTCCAGCGACTCAACGCCATCACATCACTGTTATGACGGTAGGCAAACTCGCTAGTCACAGAGATCGAACTGGTAAGCTCGTTTACTTCCAGAGACAACAGCTCTTTTTGCCAGTTGCCGAGGCCAATCTCACCCCAGCGTGTTACCCAGGCATTAGGGTCAACAAAGTCCGCTTCACTTGTACCAATATCATTATCCAATGGCGCACGATAGAAGTTATCCGTTAGAGGTTGAGCTAATATCTCCTGTCCTTTGCTGCAAACCTGAGTCAGTTCACCTGTTGTTTTACTCCAGTTGAATGACTTGTTCGCCACTTCCGCAACCCAGTTATCGTCACTTTCTGTAAGCGCAACTTCTTCTGCTTTGATCTTTCTTACTTTCTTAGGAGCAAGACTCAACTTATTCGGAACTTTAAACTGTTCTGTTGCAATTACATGTCCTGCATCAGCCCATGCAGTCTTTTTGAGACTCTTAACATCGATATTTAGGCGGTAATCGCAACCTGCTCTCAAGGTGTAAGCACAGTTAAATACCCACTCTTGCTCACCTTCGGGCGCAATAACAAAGTCTGAAGAATCCAAAGCTACTGGCATTCCATCTTCAAGCAGAGTCCACATAAAGGTTTCGTTATCGCTGGCACGGAACAACTGTTCGTTGAGGATCTTAACCTTCCACTTTACTGTCTGGCCGTTATTTTCACTGCACTCTAAAGTAATCTGATACGGCTGCTGACAGTACTTCACTTCAAACAATGTTGGGTGCGGTGTTCTGTTAGGGAATATTAGCCCGTTAATACAGAACTGGCGGTCATTCTGAGTATCAGCAAAGTCACCACCGTACCCCCAGAAATGTTTACCGCTTTCATCGGTTTTACTGATCCCCTGATCAACCCAGTCCCAGATAAATCCACCCTGCAAACGAGGATACTGTCTGAATGCATCCCAGTACTTATTGAAGCTACCGATACTGTTACCCATCGCATGAGCATACTCACACAGAATCAATGGGCGATCTTCGCCCGGCATGCTAATCCACTTTTTAATCGCCCACTTAGGAACAGCAGGGAACGGCTGATCCTGATCAACACGAGAATACATTGGGCAGATAATGTCGGTTGCCGTGGTATCAGAACCACCACCTTCATATTGAACCGGACGAGAAGGATCACGCTCTTTCGCCCAGGCATACATAGCATTGTGGTTAGTACTTTGCCCTGATTCGTTACCTAACGACCAGATGATGACACTCGGATGGTTTTTATCCCGCTCCACCAGCTTAGTGAAACGCATCATATAAGCGCCCGCCCACTGAGGATCGGCAGATAAACGCTCCATCGGGAACATACCATGAGTTTCGATGTTCGCTTCATCTACCAGATACAAACCATATTGGTCACAAAGCTCATACCAGCGAGGATGGTTAGGATAATGCGCCGTCCTCACCGCATTGAAATTCGACTGTTTAAGAAGCTTGATATCAGCAATCATGCTCTTTTCGTCGATAGCATGACCTTTCACCTGATCATGCTCGTGACGGTTAACGCCTTTTATCAGCAGCGGCTTACCATTAAGGAGCAATTGACCACCGATGATCTCTACCGTCCTGAAGCCAATATCGTAGGCTTCAATGTCGACAACTTTACCTCCTTTATCCAGCAAAGTGACGACACAACGATAAAGATTTGGCTTTTCAGCACTCCAGTGCTTCGGTTCTTTTACATCGACAGACAAGAAAACCTTGTTATCCCAGCCCCCTTTTTCATCGACGATTAGGTTTTGAGTTGATCCCGAAACTGTGTCTGAAACTGGATTGAGCCCCTCAAAAACCTGTATCTGGACCTTGTGCGCTTCAGGATTCGTTAGCACAACCTCCACATCGACTTTTGCATCTCTGTAGCATGCATCCAACTGAGGCTTCACAAATACATCTGCTAAATGGGATTTCGGCTTGGTCAACAAGGTAACATCACGGAAAATACCGCTTAGCCACCACATATCCTGATCTTCAAGGTAGCTTCCATCACTCCAGCGAATCACCATCACCGCCAGGGTATTTACCCCTTCAACCAGATGTGCGGAAAGGTCAAATTCTGCCGGAAGACGGCTATCCTGTGAAAATCCAACCCACATACCGTTACACCAGATATGGAACGCTGAGTTCACACCATCAAAAACAATTCTGGTTTGCTCAAGCAAATCTGCCTTACTAATTTCAAACTCGGTGCGATAGCAACCTGTAGGGTTGTCTTCAGGAACAAACGGAGGGTTAACCTCAAAAGGATACTTTATATTGGCGTAGATAGGATTATCGGCCGAGCCTGCTTCCTGCAACTGCCAGTTAGATGGAACCGTAATCTTGCTCCACTCACTGTCGTCGAAATTGTTCTGAGTAAACTGTGCGGGTACTGACTCTGGCTTATCGAACAGGTTAAACTTCCACTCACCATTCAGGCTTACGCGTGAGCTATTTTTCTTTTTAAGTGCATCATCCTGACTAACGTAATGATGCAAAGGACTATGTCCCGCCAACTGATTGGCCTGATACGAGAGCGGGTTCTCCCAGTCTCGACGTGCTATAAGGGATTCAAAAGTAATCATTGTATTTTCCTCTCTACAGCCTTTCCAGGTTGTGTGGAATATCGGGCTTTCTGCCTCTGTGTTTTCTAATTTCTAAACTGCTTTTTCTTAGATACTGCTTATCAAACAGCTTGTTTACCTGGTGTACTCGATGTAACGAACATGCCGATACGATGTAAGTAAACCAAAGCACTTAAGTAACTTCAGCGGTTCGTGGAATCGAGTATTCCAGGTAAATAACTGAACTTTATTTGAAGTAGCTTATAGGCTTCCTCAAGTTCAGATCGAACAAACCCATATCAATCAAAATACCCGTACCATCTACGACCATTTTGATTAACGGCTTAATAAAACATGTGGTTTAACTAACGACCGCAGCCCGAAGGCTGCGGTTTCTTAGGGGAGACTTTTACTTGAACGTTCTCTTACGAACTTTTTCCAGACGCTTAAGGATTGCATCTACACGCTCAGGCTTAACCATAAATTCCTGGAAGCCCTTCATACCTTCTTTCGCCATTGCAGGATCGGTATCACGGTCGTAGAACTGAGCCGTACCATCCGCTCCACCAAGCACTTCAACACCGATGTTCAGGAACTCATTGTCCACTGTTGGTGCTTTAGAGTTAGTTGGGATCTGAAGGATCTTAGCATTGATAAGCTGCTGAATTTCTGGAGTAGCAACAAATTCCATGTATCTGCGAGCATCAGCTTTGTTCTTCGCTTTAGCTGGGATATGGATTGTATCCATTGGCGCATCTTCAGCAATAGGCACAGAAGGATCGATAACAGGGAACTGGAAGAAGCCCATCTTACCGTCTAGCTCTTCAGGGAAGAATGGAGTGATGAAGTTACCAATTAGGTACATCGCCGCTTCACCATTGTATAGGAATGGCTGAGCTTCCTGCCATGAGTAAGACGCGTGGTTTTCTAGGTAGTAACCTGGCTCAACAAGTTCAGCCCAGTTAGACATCGTCTTCTTAACGCGCTCATCAGTATAAGGAACCTTACCGTCCATCAGATCAATATGGAAGTCCAGGCCGTTAGTACGCAGGTTGATGTAGTCGAACCAACCAGCAGCAGTCCATAGGTACTTAGTACCGATAGCAAATGGAGCTACCTGATTCTTCTTAAGCGTCGCTGCAGCAGCCTTTAGCTCATCCCATGTTTTAGGCTCAGAGATACCGTATTTTTCAAATAGGTCTTTACGGTAGTAAACACCCCACTGGTAGTAAGTAAATGGAACACCATACTGCTTACCATTCACAGTCATAGCTGGCGCTGCTGATTTAAAATCATTCAGCATGTTGTTGTCTTGCCAGATATCACTTACGTCTTCCAATAGACCACGGTCAACGAAAGTTTTCATACGGTTACCCGCATACCAGTGAACGATATCTGGTGGTGAAGTTACCAGCCAGTTACGGATGGTTGTTTTGTATGCTTCCTTATCATACAGGTTGTACTTTACTGTAATATCCGGGTTAGCCGCTTCAAAGCGCTTAATTACCTCTTCCCACGCAGCTTTAGGAGCTGGGTCTGCCTGGTCGGAGTTAATGATCAGCTCACCAGCATAAGCGGTGGCGGATAGAGTAGCAGTAAGCACTGCAGATGCAGCAATATGTTTCACATATTTCATATATTGAGGTCCTTGTTATAGAGCCGAAGCTCAATTGTTCCGGTTGCTATTATTTTTAGCTTATTTCTCAATTTGTAGGGTGGTATAGCAATGCCACGAATCAAAACAGCTAACTCATGGCGTTGGTATTTTTGGTGCCAATTAACAAAGCTAACTGGCCAAAGCCAGCTAGCTGAATCAATTACCCTTTTGTAGCACCTAAAGTTAAACCTGCGATAAAGTGGCGTTGCATTGTAAAGAACAAGACTACTGGCGGTATTGCCGCAACGACAGCACCTGCCGATACAAACTGCCAGGAAGCTAACCATTGTCCTTTTAGCGCACTCAAGCCTGCTGTTACCGGACGAACTTCATCACTCTGAACCAGTACCAATGCCCAGAAGAAGTCGTTCCAAATAAAGGTAAATACCAGTACAGCCAGTGCTGCCAATGCTGGGCGAACTAGTGGTAGAACAACATGCCAGAAGATCTTCCATTCATTTACCCCTTCAACACGCGCAGCTTCTATAAGAGCATCAGGGATACCAACGATAAAGTTACGCATAAACAGAGTACAAAAACCGGACTGGAACGCGATATGGAAAAAAATCAGCGCCCAGTGGGTGTCATAAAGTCCAAAACTGATGGTCAGATCACGTACCGGAATCATCAGAATCTGGAAAGGTACAAAGTTACCGCCGATAAACATTGCAAATATCCAGATATTCGCTCTGAAGCGATATTTAGCAAGTGCAAAACCAGCCAGAGTCGAAAGCGCTACCGCACCAGCTACAGCCGGAAGGGTTATCATTAAACTGTTCATCAGGTATTGCCACATAGGCGTCGCGGTAAATACCTGAGAGTAGTTTTCGATAAAGTTAATATCTGTCGGCATCCCCCAGTAGTTACCTTTGTTGATATCCTCAATCGAACGGATAGAGGTCATCAACACCGCAGCCAATGGTAGTAGCCACATCATTAACGCAATAGGAAGAGCGACACGGTAGCTTATGTTTGTAAAGCGTCCGGATTTTTCAATCGGTTGTGGAAACATTATTTTTCACTCCTCAACATGCGCCATAGGAAGTAAGCGATATAGATATCCATTATCAGGAATAGCATTACTGCAACTGCAGCACCGTAACCCATACGGTAGTTGAAGATAGACTCTTCATACATTAGGTACGCCAACACGGTTGAACTACCCCACGGACCACCAGAAGTCATTATTGCGACAAGGTCGAACGACCGTAGTGCGCCGATAACGGTTACAACAATCGCGATAAAGGTTGCCGGACGAAGCTGTGGAATAACGACATACCAGAGCATCTTAAGTTTCTTAGCACCATCAAGGCGAGCCGCTTCCAGCTGTTCAGGATCCAGGTTATTCAAGCCTGTGAGGTAAAGAATCATACAGTAGGAGATTTGAGGCCAAAGACCTGCTGCAATAATACCGAAGGTAACCAGATCCTCGTCAGCCAGTAACGAAATAGCGTCAACCCCAAACCAGCCTAGCGCGATATTCAGAAGGCCCAGTTTAGGGTCATAGAACCACGCAAACACCAGACCAACAACCACCTGGGAGATTACAAACGGGAAGAAGAACAGTGACTTAACCACTCTAATCCCTTTAACCTGCTGATTAAGGAACAGAGCGATAAACAGCCCAATTGGCGGCGCTAACATAAAAAAGACAAGCCAATATAAATTGTTTTTTAGCGCGGTATAAAAAGCTTCAGAGTCAAATAACTCTGCATAGTTGGAGAATCCAACCCACGTTTTTTCACCAAGGCCATCCCACTCGTAAAAACTCAACAGGATACTGTCTAGAATTGGGTAAATTACATAGATCATAAACACTATCATGCCCGGGGCTAAAAATAGCCATGGGGACAGTGCTGAACTAACTCGCCTTTTCTTTTTGGCCGAAGGCATTCGGTTTTCCGGGTAGATCGTTTTCACTGAACGCTCCATTTTTCCGATACTCCCACTATTTACATCGCATTAACTCATCGCACTTAAACACTCATGTTCGAGCGTTCGTTTTTACTGCAAATCTACAAATACGACAGCGTACGAGTTTTATAATAGGACGACAGTTGCGTTTTTGCACAATAAAGACGCCGTTTTGTAAACGTTTCCACAAAATTTAGTGAAAATCGTGTTAGAAGTATGACGCCGATCAATAATTCCAACCTAGCCGCTAACAATATCCGGTAAAACGAGTATGTTTTATACAAACGCGGAGAAAACGACGAGATATTCAACTCACCGCGACTTAACGATCAAACTAAGCCAGCTGTAGCAAAGGAGTCAGTAATGGCAGACATTACGCTAAAAAATGTAATCAAAAGATTTGGCGACGTTCAAACTATTCACGGTGTAGATCTTGAAATAGAAAACGGTGAGTTTGTTGTATTTGTTGGGCCATCTGGTTGTGGTAAATCAACGCTATTACGCCTTGTTGCTGGTCTGGAAGAGATCAGTGATGGCGAAATCCATATCGGTAACACCCTGGTCAATGACGTAGACCCGGCAGAACGTGGTGTTGCAATGGTGTTCCAGTCATACGCGCTATATCCGCATATGACGGTAGAAGAGAATATGGGCTTCGGTCTTAAGATGAACGGCGTTCCAAAGGAAGAGATTGAAAAGCAAGTATCTATTGCTGCAAAAACTCTGCAACTTGAGACCTACCTTAAACGTAAGCCTAAAGAGCTTTCAGGTGGTCAGCGTCAGCGTGTAGCAATCGGCCGTGCCATTGTTCGAGATCCTAAGGTTTTCCTATTTGATGAACCACTTTCAAACCTTGATGCCGAACTGCGTGTAGAGATGCGCCTGCAAATCGCGAAGCTACACCAGGAACTAGCAAATACCATGATCTACGTAACGCACGATCAGGTAGAAGCGATGACACTTGCTGATAAGATCGTGGTACTTCGTGCTGGTCAGGTCGAGCAAGTTGGGTCACCTCTTGAGCTGTACCACAAGCCAGCAAATGAATTTGTTGCAGGCTTTATTGGCTCACCAAAAATGAACTTTATCCCAACTACGGTTAGTGCAATAAATGGTGAAACAGCAACACTGGTAACAGATGACAAACAAGAGTTCGTTGTTCCGATGCCGAAAAAAGCAATCACGGAAGGACAGAAAATCAACTTTGGTATTCGCCCTGAGCACCTGCTGATTAATGAAGAATCAGACATCGATATGACTTTCCAGAGTGAAGTGGTAGAGCGTCTGGGTAACAGCACCTATATGTTTGGCCAGTGTGCCAATGTGGATGGATTCAAGGTTCACCTTCCTGGTGACCAGGAAGTGAAGAGCTTCCAGACTTTAAAAATTAAGCTGCGCAGCAAGTGATGTTCACCTGTTTGACGCCGAGGGTATTTGTATTACGAGTTAGCAGTAATTAGCCGAGAGTATTTATTTCTCTACGTTTTGGCGGGCCTGGGGCCCGCTTTTTTTGTTTTCGCGACTGAGACAGTTTAGTTAACAACTTGAATCAAAAATAAAAACTCGTGCATTTACTCAAATAAAACTGGTACTTTTTGCTTATTTTGCTACCCAAAACTCCCCCCTTTTTCAATCTAGCTACTAAACTAATCATATAAGGATAATCTTATTTAAATATACCAGCCGAGTGTCAGGAGCATTCAGCTGTTTTGCTGACGGACGATCAAAATGCGTACTATAAGTGATTCATCGTATCTAATGCACTCCCAGCCTAACCAGTTAAATTCGCTGAATCATGAGTTAGCTGACCTGCATAAACGCGTTAAAACCAAGGTTCCGGATTTGGAAAGAATCGCGTTTGTCTTATACGATCAGAGTGCGGGCTTATTAAAAACCTATGCCGAGAGTTCAAATAACATTGATACCTTCAGTCATCATGAGTTTCCCCTTGATTCCTGTAGTGCTTTAAAAGAGTGTGCGGATTCAGGAGAAACCCGAGTTATCAATGATATACCATCCACCCTTAAACCTGAAAACAGACACTCAAAGTGGCTTCTTGAACAGGGCTACCGTTCTTCTTTCACCGTTCCTATTTACAACTTTCAGCAACTTATCGGCTTTGTGTTTTTTAACTCTCACAAAAGGGGGTTGTTTACACAACTGGTTCAAAACGAGCTAATTCCATTCTGTGACCTTATCAGTTTTGTTGTAAACGCTGAGTACTCACTGCTACACGCCATTTTAGCTTCTGCAGAGCTCACTAAAGAGCTATCGCCAGGCTATAAGAAAGAATCTAAGGAACATGTAGAAAGGATAAGTCGATACGCACACTTGATTGCGAAAGAGGTTGCTGACTTGTATCAGTTGGATGACGAAGTGATAGAAAACATTCATCTATTCTCCCGATTACACGATATAGGTAAATCCGCCTTATCAACTGATATCCTTCTAAAGCCGGATAGCCTGGTTTCTGACGAACGCGATACCATGAAAAACCACATCGAAAACGGTATTGCACTGGTGGATAAAATTCTGGACAACCTGGGCTCACCATCCCATCCATGTGTCGATATTCTGAAAGATATCATCGCGTGCCATCAAGAGTTTCTGGATGGAAGCGGTTACCCTAACGGACTATCACACGGTGAAATATCGATTCCTACCAGGATTATTACGGTAGCAAATATCTTTGATGCATTAACCAGCCACAGACCATATAAACAAGCCTGTTCAGTGCCAGCAGCCCTACTTGAACTGGAAAAAATGGTTTTTGACGGGAAACTAGATGGCAATTGCGTTTCTGCACTTAGAAATCATATGGACAGCCTTAACGATATTATCAGGCAGTTCCCGGAAAAAGATCCCGGCTACAACTATAACTAACTAAGGATCATCACAAAAAAGCAGCCGAAATAACATTGGCTGCTTTTTTATGTCTATCGTATTTTATTCTCAGGCTATCATTCAAAAATAATGTGAACCTTATGCTGAGTATTCAGCTTTTGCTCACTATGTTTATTCGCCCTGACCTCTGCCAACGCTCTGGAAAGGTTTTCATTGGCTATTTTATAGTAAGAGGCTTTCTTATCGATAGCCTGCTGTAAGTAAGGGATAGCCTGATCAGGTTTGCCCTGCAAGATCAGAAAATAGCCCACATTATTCAGTGCTTCTGGTGCTTCCATCTGGCGCATAAACACATTCAGTGCCTGAGTGTTTTCGCCCAGCGCTAAATGGATTAGAGCCAGATTATTCAGCGCTTTTTCGTTGTCCGGCTCAAACTGCAATGCCGTAGTCATCACTCGTTTCGCAATATGAAGATTACCACTCATATAATGAGAGTATCCCAGGTTGATCAACGCTTTGACATAACGATGGTTTATCTCCAGTGCTTTTTCATACAACCTTTTTGCTACATCGTATCTACCGTCAAGATCGGATAAAACACCTACCCCAACATAACTGTCGATAGGAGAAGAGTTGTCTACCAGCATGTTGCTAACCTGTTCTTCCGTCAGTATTTCAAAGCTATCGATAGGTACTCCGTTCTCACTTCGTGCCTGATCAGCATTTACTGCTCGGACAAGGTATATTTTGCTGTCGTTCAGACGCCCTGCTTTTGCATACAGAATACCCAATTGCTCTAACGAACCAGCGTGTTCAGGATTAAACTCGACCGCTTTCAGGTAAGCTTTTTCTGCTAACGCAATGTTGTTCCTTGATTGATGAATGCGGCCTATATTAAACAGACTTTTATCTTTATATTGCGCATCTTCAAATGCTAAAGATCGTATATATTCATACAATGCTAAATCCAGCTTGTTCTGGCTGATTGCCAGATCTGCTCTTTCTATCGCTTCCTGTTCGGATTTTGGCGGCTCTTCACTGGTTAGCGAGTCTAACGGAACACCAGAATACAGTTCGGTATCTAACGACGACCCTTCATCCTTTGAGCTACAACCCGTAACAGCCACCACCGATAACAATGCGGTTACTACATATCGTTTAAGTTTCATTACAACTCCTTACTTCAGTGCTTCCGTAACCATCATCATTCCCGGTCCAATTGCTACTATAAAAAAGCATGGCCAGATAAATACAATCATAGGAAACAGCATCTTGGTTGGTATTTTAGCTGCCACCTCTTCCGCTTCCTGCTGCCTTTTATCACGATAATCTTCAGTGTAGTCCCTAAGCGTCTGAGCCAGGCTGCCACCGATTCGCGCAGCGTGAGAAAGCATACTCACCAGTCCCCGAAGCTCCTCTAAACCCGTTCTGGTAATCAGGTCACCAAAGGCATCGGTAAGCTGAATACCGGCCCGAAGCTTGACACAAACCGTATCCAACTCATCAGCGAAGTCTGGGTGGGATATAACCAACTCATTGGCCACTCTTTGCAATGCCGCATTAAACCCAAGCCCTGATTCGGTACACACTACGAGTAGATCAAGCGCATCAGGAACCGCTGCACGAAGCCTGCGTACCCTTTTTTCACCATACGTTTAAGAAAAACATTGGGACCATACAGGCCTATAGCGATAGGCAGAGCCACGTACAGATTAGTAAGTTCAGTTTTGGGAAGAAATAACCAGACAAAAGCAGCTACACCAATACCGATAAGAGATAGCACGGTTTTGGCTGCATAAAAGACAGATAATGCGCTAGCCTGATGGTATCCGGCATGCATAAGCTGATGTCGAATCGACTCTTTTTCTTTTTTGTCTTTTGGTGTAATAACGGGTGAAAGCGATTCCAGTGTATTTTCCAGCTTATTTACTTTTCGCGCCTTAATGTCGTTTTGTGTGGCGTACTCTTTTAGCTTTTTCTTAACCGGAGAATTTGTCTTGCTCATGAGCAGTAAACCAACCGCGACAAAAAACGATATGGCCGCAATAAGAACCACGATTAAAAAGACAACTTGCCGATCCATGACAGGAAAACTGAGTAAAGAGAGTAACTGGTTAATCTGATCCATAGTTACACCTCAATATTAATGATTTGCCGAATCCAGAAGGTTCCGAGCACCAAACTAATAATCCCACCTGTGACCATGTCCATACCTTCAGGTGTGTATAAGGGCTCAAGATAAGCGGGATTCACTACCTGCAACATAAGAAAGAGTCCAAAAGGAGAAAGCACCAGAATCCAGGCTGACATACGTGCTTCTGCTGACAACGACTTAATCTTGCGTCCAAGCTTGAAACGAGCTCTGAGTACATTCGCTACCTTATCCAGGTTCTCCGTCAGGTTACCCCCGTCTCTTTCTGCAATAACACCGCACTGGAAAAAGCCATCATAGATACCGTGGGGTTGCGATCGACCATCTGCATAATCGCAAGCCTAAGATCATAGCCATAGTTGAGCATATTGAAGGTATTCATAAACTCTATGCCAATAGGCTCCGGCATCTCACGTCCCACTTCCGCAAAGGACTGATTCAGTGGCTGACCGGCCTGCAGCACCCTTTTGATAATGTCTAGTGCTTCCGGGAGCTGTTCTTCAAATTTGGCTAGGCGTCTTGATACCATTTTGTTGAGGATCATATACATAAGGATCCATACACCAACAAACCCGATAGCGGTGACAAACCAGGGTTGAACAAAAATAACCGTCAGCATCACCACTATAATACTGATAAGAAAAGTCATTCCGAGCGTTTTACTCAACCCCCATGAGCTACCGGATAACTCTATGATCTTCTTCATATCGGCAAAAAACGAAATATTAACCAGCTTTTTCTCTATCGGAGATAGACCACGCAGATAGTGTTCACGCAAGAGCGTTCTGCTCTCCTCATCTAACGATTGCTGAGTATTTTTTAACCTTGCCGCTAGCTCTTTATGTTTTGCACGTTGCCCAGCGGCAGGCAAAATCAAAGCCTGCGAGATAAAAACAATCGCAAAGAACAGCAACATTAAAAATAAAGTAGGACCTTCAGGCATACTTGGCATTAGGGGCCTCCTTACGGATAAGACTCGTTAAACAACTCATACGGCAAATCTATCCCTCTTCGGGTTAGCTGATCATGGCAAGCGGGAACAATACCAGTGGCTGTGTAATAACCGATGATATTGCCCTCTTCATCGACTCCCTGCCGCTGGAACTTAAAGAGTTCAGACATGGTAATCACTTCCCCTTCCATACCGTTGATCTCTTGAATGCTTACCATCCGGCGTTTACCATCTTCCTGGCGTTCCATCTGAATCACCAGATGAATAGCAGAAGCAATTTGTGAACGCAGATTTTTGGTTGAGATATTCCAGCCAGCCATTGAGAACATGTTCTCAACCCGGCTCATTGCATCACGAGGGGTATTGGCGTGAATGGTCGCCAGTGAACCATCGTGCCCGGTATTCATAGCCGCCAGCATGTCGACAGCTTCGGCTCCCCGAACCTCCCCGAGAACAATCCGATCCGGTCGCATACGAAGCGAGTTTTTCACTAACTCCCGTTGGCCTATTTCACCTTTACCTTCGAGGTTAGCCGGGCGAGTTTCCAGACGAACAACGTGAGGCTGCTGTAGCTGCAACTCAGCCGAGTCCTCTATGGTGACGATTCGTTTATCGGAAGGAATAAAACTGGAGCAGATATTCAGTGTGGTGGTTTTGCCGGAACCTGTACCACCAGCAATCAGGATGTTCATCTCTCCCTCAACCGCCGCCTCAATAAACTTTGCCATTGGTGCAGATAGAGAGTTATAGCCAAGCAGGTTATCCATGGTCAGCTTATCGACCGCAAATTTACGGATAGAAACTGAAGATCCATCGATAGCAAGAGGCGGAATGATAGCGTTTACACGAGAACCATCGGCAAGACGAGCATCAACCATCGGAGAGGCTTCATCTATTCGGCGACCAACCTGGCTTACAATACGATCTATGATATTGCGCAGATGCCTGTCATCTAAGAAAGTGTGAGGAGTCTTCTCCAGTTTACCTTTGCGTTCAACGAAAATATTTTTAGGCCCGTTAACCAGAATATCCGATACCGATTTGTCCTCCAGCAACGGCTCAAGAGGCCCCAGCCCAAAAACCTCATCTTCTATCTGCTTAATAACTCGTTTACGCCCCTCTGCACTTAATGGGTGTGAGGTATCCTCTTCCATCAACTGGATAATCGCATCATGAAGATCGTTTTTTGCTCTACCGGCATCCAGGTTAGCAAGAATCCCAAGATCCAGAGTTTCCAGTAGTTTTTTGTGGTAGTAGTGCTTAACATCCAGCTCCTGCTCTACCAGCTTACGACTCTCTGCTTCAGCTCGGGAAACTTCTTTACTCGGTTCCTTTTTCTTAACGACTTCTTCTTTTTTTCAGGCGTACTTTGAAAAGGAGTTCTGATCTCTTTCTTCGGCTCTTTCTCATTAATTCCAGAGACTTTTTGTTCAAAGTCCGGGTTGATATTCTTACGCTTAAAAAACATGATTCAGCCTCTCTCAGGAAAACAGTCTTGCAAAGAACCCTTTGGTCTCTGTTTTGGTTGGATCGAGATTGTTTGCAATGGAGACAATAGATTTAGCAATCGCGCTTTTTTTACTTGAAAGCACAATTGGGTTACCAAGGTTTGCGGACTCTACCGCCACTTTATAGTCATTCGGCACCATATGAATCTCGACATTTTCTATGGTGTTTTGAATATCTTTCAGGTTTACCGGCACGCTCTTCTCATATCGGTTAAGAATGATCTCTACCGAATCTTTGTTAATGCCATATTCAAGCTGGAGAACTCGAATTAGCTCGCTGGTATGCTTTATAGAGATAAGGTTCTGCTGTGAAACAAGATAAACCCTAGAAGCCGGCGCGATTAATGGTGCATAGAAGTGTTCAATCCCTCGCGACAAATCAACGATAACGTAGTCGTAAAACTGCCTGAGAATAGGCAGAAGCTTGCCAAAGTTTCTTGCCAAACTGTAATTCTCGTGGCTGCCATAGCTTGTGTATCCTATCAGGTCTAGCCCGGATTCATGGCTGGATACCATAGAAGGAAGCGATACCTCATCCAGGTCATTAATAGACTCAAGCGCGTCAGAGATACCAAATCTTGGCTTCATATCCAGATAGTCCGGTGTTGCTCCAAACTGCAAATCAAGGTCAACAAGAATCACTTTTTTAGAATGCGACTGGGCAATTTCAATTGCCATATTCACCGCGAGTGTCGTCGCTCCGGAGCCACCTTTGGTATTGATAAAAAGGCATAAGTCACCTAGATTACGGTTGACAATTTTTTCTTCTGCTGTGTTTTTCAGCAGGGGCATTAGCTCATCAATTGAAGCACGATAAGAAAGAAAGTCGGAAGCACCTAACCGCAGTGCAATCTTAAGGGCTCCGGTATCCTGCTCATCACCAAACACTATCAGAGAAGCCTCGTGATCCTGCAAGGTAGCATCCTGCTCCTGAAGGTCTACCAGTTTCTTGGCCCAGTTAACCCCTGTTTCAATAAAAACCAGATCCGGAGCTGCGAAACCGTCGATACCATCGGCATTAAAAATAGACAAAGAGATGGTCTCAACATTTAAGTTGCCACACTTACCTAGCTCTGCATTCATATGGTTTAAATATCTTTCGCTGGCATAAACTAGCCAGATGCAGAGGTTGGTCTTTATCTTGTAATTACTTTGATCATCCAGGCCCAACTTTACCGCCTCTCCCATATAGTTATTCTCCGGCGTTAACTTCTTCCTTTATAAGTTTAGATACAATCTGTGTAATCATCAGCTTTTGAGCTATAACGTAATACACCCAGATTTTCTGCTGGTACTGTGGTTTCGAAATTCGGTATTAAATTACTTTCACTGTTAAAGCTTTCAAGGACGTTAAGAAAAGTATAATTGATGTTTGTGATCCTGGCTCTGACGAAGCTGATATCACCGAAACTTCCCATTGGATCAGCCACAATAGCGCCACTTTCATCAAGGTATTCAACTACAACATCGGCACTACTGACCCCGGCTGGCAGGGTGTTTTTGATCTCCGCCATTCCCATAATATTGTTCTGATCAGAAACGTGACAAACTGCCGCAAGTCTTGCCACTTTTCGCGTCACTTCATTCAACATCTGCACTGAATAAACAAACCTGCCAATCTCAAATATGCCAAATAGAATGATCAGCAATGCAGTGGCGACAATTGTAAATTCAACAATTGCGATTCCCTTGTATCTAGTTAGACGCCGACGAATAGCCATCAGTTAGTCCTCATAACCGAAGAGGCATTAAGCGTCAGATTAAAATTCTGGGTAACATAGGGAATATTTAAGAAGATTGGAGAATAATCATAGCTTGCTGAAACTGTAACAAAGTTACCCACTTCAACAACTGATACATCTGCGGTAGTAAAAGACTCCAGCACCGAAGAGCTGCCGGAGGACATCTTGCCATACACAACCAGATTCTTGATTTCATTGCTGTCAGCAATCCCACCATTGGTACCAACAACACCATTCACCGCCCATCTGGCACCATCCTGTACCGCTTTGGTCAAGGTTGTATGTTGGATATAGAGGTTGCCTAGTTCGCTGAATATACCAACCAACATCAACAAAATGGGTAGCGTGATAACAAACTCTACCGCTGCATAGCCTTGTTCTGTGTGGGAAGTCATGTGTCTCATATCATGACTCTCCACTCATAGGATCTTTATACAGCACAATGCGATATGGACCTGTGGTTAATCCGGATGTCCCGTCTGAGCGACTTTTTTCTACAGTACAGTCCTCGATAAACTCACCGATAACCGGGATCGAATTTTTACCGCTATTACTGCTGGCTTTATCCAGCAGGAAGAAACAGCCGATCCCATCAACATTAAACTGGTTTGTACCTCCACCCGAAGACAATGGATTAACGCAATCAATCATGGGAATAGCTAACGTGCGGCGTTCTGATACACCGTCAGAACGACACCCCCCACTATTACTCCCGTTACAGGCAGACTTACTTGTCTCGTACTCATCATGACCCCAAGGGTCAATAGATACAGGTGTCCACTCATCCGGATTATTTACATTAGACTCATAGATTTTGACTGAATCTTCGTAGGGAAGGTCCTCGTCATAGACCACAGTGTTATAATCAGTAACTCCGTAAACAAACTTATCTGACGGGTAGGTTAGTTCCGTTCCTGACATATTACCCGTGTAATCATCAAAGCGAGTATTAAGGCCATCAGCAACCGGGCCTATCGTGTTACCCGGCTTCGTCGTCACCGGATCACTGATATCTACACATCCGGGGTAATCCCCGGCTAAACCAAGCCTTACATCGGCACCACCACTACCAAAATCAAGTAGTTGGTAGTTACCCGCTCCCATATCACTGACGTTATCTTCCAGTTTTAATACATATGCTTTTTCTGTGGTGTAGCCATAATAAGTGCCATCTGAACCGTCGGTATCCATTGAGTCCATTGAACATACCGCCATTGGGACTATATTACACACTTCTCTGGCACCAGAACTCGGCCCGGCTACCGCACTGACAGTAATGGTTTTATTGATACCAAACAGGCTGATAAAGTAATTATCCAGCTGATAAGCGGTGATTTGCACACGTACATAGATATCTGAAGAGTGGTCTACACTAGTACCCGGAAAAGAGATGGCGTCATTCGCGACCTGCACGATAACCGTTGGAGCATTTGCGCCAGTCAGGGTTAAAACCGTATTGCCTGCCGCATCATCAAATTTATCCAATGCCTCTGTTACCGCCGCATCAATATCTGATGCAATATCGGTCTGATCGGCCTGTTTCGCACCAGCCAGTGCAGCCGAATCGACGGCATTCTGCAACCTGGCTTTGTTTAACACCATATGGTTGATATCAATCGCCAGTGCAGCAAAGCCAATCATCAAGGCAAACGCGACCGTAATCAGAACAGCTACTAAGCCTTTCTGTTTATTTCGCAATGGATACTGCCGAAGACGATGACTCATAATCCTGCACTCTTGTTTATCTTATTTACTGCTACTCGAGCTAACCGGAATTGCCAGTACATTCTGCGCACTCATCGATGTGTCACTCTTCATGCTTGCAGTCTGTTTATGATACACATCCAAAGTCGCTTGCATCCGCTCACCGCTACCTGCAGGAACATAACCAAGGTTTTCTTCTGACGCCTCTGGGTTCATAGTCTGTTCCGATTTAATCATCGACACTGAGCTACCTAACGCTACCTCATAATCAGAAGCACACCCTGCTGCAAAAAGCACAGGCAATATTAAGAATGAAACCGTTCTAATCTTTCTCAACATATATAGCCTCCTAGAGAGTGTGACCAAACTTGCCTTCCGAACCACCCATCTCAGTCGATGATGGTAATGGCATCGGGGTTTTATCTTCTGACATCGAAGGTTCTACTTTCTGATAACCCGCCCGCTTGCCTAGCAGGTAAAACTCCCAGTCATTCGGTGCTACAAAACCATCCGTCGGCAGGGTAACTTTGTTTCTGTCTATAGGTGCCGCTAGCCTTGGTGTAACCAAAATCACCAACTCTGTCTCACCCGAAACGTATTCCTGGCTATTAAAAAGCTGCCCCAGAATGGGAATATCACTGAATCCCGGCATAGTGGTAACCACTTCTCTGGTTTGTTCGCTCAACAAACCTGCGATACCAATGGTTTGTCCGTCAGCAAGCTCGACCGTAGTTGAGGAGCTTCGGCTGGTGAGAGAAGGAATAAAAAATTGTGTCGTCTGCCCAAAATCCAGGGTTAAAGCGTTGGTGCTACTCAGCTCACTAACACCAACAACCATCGCCAGATTGATTTGCTTATTACTCAATATGGTGGGAATAAACTCAACGCTGACACCGTATTTTCGGTATTCAATAACAATACCATCGTCATCAGGAACTGGAATGGGATACTCGCCCCCAGCCAGGAACTCGGCTTTGGTACCACTCAGTGCGGTAAGGTTTGGTTCTGCCAATATTTTTGCACTACCATTCTCTTTTGCGATATCGAGAGCAAACTCAAATAGAGTGTTTCCGTCAACAAAAGAACCCAAAATACCTGTATCTGAGTAAGCAGGTATATTAAATATAGGGTCTATGCCACTTACCCCTCCTGCATTGCTACCTCCCCCCATTTAAAGTCTCCACTGGACTGGAAGAAGTTAAAGTCAGCATCAAAACGTTTGGTTAAGCTACGCTGCACTTCCGCAACCGTAACTTCCAACATCACCTGCTGCGAACCACCGATAGTCATAAGATTGATCACGCTCGATTCATTAACCTGACCTTCAGCTTCTGCATCAGCCTCTTTACCACCTGCGTATGATTCAGCCACCTTAAGAGCCAGATTCATGGTAGCCTGATTGCTTACCATTCCACTTAGTATCAACTTATTTTTGGAGCTATGAACAGAGATTTCCTCATCAGGCAAAAACTCGTAAAGCTTCGCTTTCAGAGTATTCAGATCATGAGTCACCTCGATGTTTAGTGCTTCTATCAATACACCGCGCTTGTTCCAGACCATAAGGTTGGTCGAGCCCAGTTTTTTACCTATCAGGAAAAGCTCATCGGACTTTAGCATCACGATATCAAGTACATCCGGGTCACCGAGAGAGACCCTACCGGCTGACGCTGTCAGGTTAATATGTGTTGATTTGTGGTGAGGAATATAAATGGTCTCTCCTGTTTGAGCCGTTACCGAGGCAAACAAAGAGAATGAACAAGTCAATAAACTGAGTAGTAATAATATTCTTTTCATCGATACAGACCTCACTCCTGAACCCGCACATCTGATGATTGTGTGCCCTTGATGATAGTTACACTTGGCTTAGGCTTGTAAACTCTTTTTGGTTTAGGCTTCTCGATCTCAAGAGGGTTTCTCAGCGCTAACTGGATCGACCCTTTTGAATTTGCTGTTAACAGCTTTTCCGCTTCCTTTGGCGTAACTTCGAGTGTTACTGCACGAACAATGATGGGCTTGTTCTCTTCTGTGCGGGTAGTCTGGTCAACCGCTAATACTTTAATATCTTTGAGTACTGTCGACGTTACTGCACTGGTCTTGCTGTATTGAATGGTATAAAGAATATCGACCTTACTTCCCGGAAGCAGGAACCCGGCCACACCAACAACATCATTCACCCGGATGGTCACCGCACGCTTATTCTCCGAAATAAGTGCAGATAAGGTTGTTCCTTCGCCAGGTAACGCTAGGCGTGAATTATGGACAATCTCTCCAGCGTAGATATTATCCTTGGCCACTCTGCCAACAATATCGTCTGTAGTAGCGAAGTGGTGTTCTTCGTTTATCCACTCTACTTCCAACAACTTAGTGCTCAAATTTTCCAGAGCAACCACGGTTCCGGTAGGTATATCTATCGCGGCCACAACAACTGGATGGCGCTCCACAAGCTCCATCTGGACTTCTGGTTGTCTTTGGTTATCCAGCCACTGCTTACCGACAAACACCGCAGCGAGACCAAACACCACTGAGAGTAGCAACAAGAAAATAACCTGGGTTCGGTTCATATCACGCCTCCTTTTCCATCAGAGGTAAAGTAAAGATCCCATGCCCGTTCCATGATATCGGGAGTAATAACCGGGTCGATCTCTTCAAATGCAATGATGTCCCGGCTTATACCGACAATATCCTTCGGGATACAAGGGAAATATCCAACTGAGTAGTGATTATGTAACGATAAAAGCTTGCTTACCGACTCCTCTGGCAAACCCAACTTCTTGCGATCAGTATTATCTTTCCACAGGCTGGTGTACTCCGACTCCTTAAGGGCGTAAAACTGAATCTTGTAACCCAGTCGTCTCAGGAAGGCGGGATCCGCGATTTTTTGTGGATCCAGGTTGGTTGAAAATGCCAGAGTAAGAATAAAAGGCACCGTGATCTGCTGACCATTCGGCAAGCCTAGATGGTCATAGAAATACTCCATAGGAACAATCCAACGGTTCAGAATCGTGTCAACAGGTACTGGCTGACGGCCAAGGTCATCAATCACCAGGATGCCATTATTTGCCATCATCTGCAGTGGTGCCGTCCATACCTTACTTTGTTCGCTATGGTTCACTTCCACCATGTCCATGGTCAGTTCACCACCTATCTGAATGCTAGGGCGCTGACATAAAACCCAACGTTTATCATACTGCTGGTCCAGCCTAGCACTGAGTAAACTGTTTTCTGCCTGAGGGACAGGCTTATGATGCTGAGGAGAAAAAACTTTAATGATGTTACCACCAGCATAAACAGCATGAGGAACATAAACAGAAGTGTGGTGAGCGTTGAGGATTCGCTCCGCGACAAAAGTTTTACCTGAACCTGCATGGCCGTAGAGTAACAACGCCCTACCTGAGTTAATCGCCGGGCCTATTACCGGAATAAGTCGCTCTGAACCATAGACATCTGACAGCGCCCTTTCTACATCGGTTCTGGTTACAACCCTTTCCCTGACATCCTGCTTTTGAACCATCTCGTTATATCGCCTGAGGGACACAGGCATCGGCCCTACGTAAGCATCTTTGGCAAATGCCTTGTCAGCTTCCTCAGCTCCTTGTTCAGACAGTGCGTATCGGACCTGGGTTCCGGAATTGTCAGTTTGGAATGCGTTGCGTTCAGCCTGAAAAACCTCGACCTGAGCTTTTTCGCGCAACTTTTGTAGAATGCCGTCAACAAACTGACTAATCACGCCAAGACTACGCGATAGCTCAATGACGTTTGATTTGGGGTAAGCCGCCAAATGTTTAAGGACTAGGTTTTCCAGAATAACAGCAGGAACATCCAGATCATCTAAGGACGTTGGTACTTTCGGCGCTTCCGCTTGCGGTGTCAGCCCCCCTCCCTGCTTCTTCTGCTCTGCTGAGCTCATGAGGACCCCTTAATGAAATGATAAATACTGGTAAAGTGCTAAACCTATAAAAACTGAAGGTGCAAATGGCATACGCAGATTGTCTTTGGTCAAAAACTCTTTACGGCCATCTTTATCTAAAAATAGTATTAGATTGCGGTATTTGGAAGCGGGATTAACCAGGTCTCCCAGGATGAATAAGATTCCCAATACACCAGAGGAAATAAGGATATAAAAGGATGAATCAAGCAGGTTTCCCCACCCAATCCAATATCCCAATACGCCCATGAGTTTTACATCACCCGGCGCCATAACCCGAACAAAAAACAGCACCAGACAAGAAAAGAACATGGTAGCCGCAGCCACCAGATTCATTCCGATTTCGCTCCAGGAAGAGAAGCTTATTAACGCATCTATAACATACAAAACTATCAGTAACAGCAAGCAGTAGTTGGGGATCCGGTTCTCTTTCAGGTCGTAAAGAGCTACTAAAAAAAGAGTCGACCATATAAATAAAGACACACCAGATTACCCCAACTATTTAGTTCTTAGTTTTAGTATAGTTAAGATGTTAAACACTCGCAGTTTAGTTTGCTGTCGTCGTATCTGTAGAAGACGAACCAATGCCTGTTACTGTTTCGTTTAGCTTAGTACTAAGGTCATCGCCCAATCCACTGAAGATTGCAGCCAGACCAACAACTAGTAATGCCGCACCTACTACATACTCAACAACAGTTAGACCTTCTTCGTCTTTCATGAATTCTTTACATAGATTGATTAACTTGCTCATAACGCGCTCCTAAAAGAAAAATAGTTTTGGAACTTCCCGTTCCCGCCTGTTCCTTGGTTATAAATCTAGGCTTTTTTAAATTTTTCGGTTAGGACTTTTTTATACTTGCATTGTACTTTTTTAAGATTATGCTTATATAAAAGAATAAAAATATTAATAAGATCAACGTCAGTTAAATCAATTAGTTAAGATTAAGGTTGATAATACGATGATCTGTTATTGGATTGGTAGCTCATTTAATGCCATCCCCGATGAAATAAAGGGTTACTTATCAAGTAAATTTGAAATTGTTGATTGTGGGAACGATTTTTCTGCAATCACGCAAAAAAATGTAACGTTTGCAATATTCTGTCTCAAAAAAGAGAATGAGAGCATTTTTAATATTTGTATTCAGGTGTGCAAAAATTTAGATATAAAGCTCATAACACTTATTTCTAATGGACACAGACCGAGTAACAAACAAACAGAACTCATTTATAATCAAATAGATATAAACAAAAGCAATGCAAAAAAAGACTTAAGTATAACGCTCAAGCAATTATTTGAAAAACCAGAATTTAACAAAAATTTAACATTTGAAACATATTTAAAACAAAGCTTGTTTGAAAGTGGAAGCAAGATCGATATATATCGCATTTTGGACTTTATCGATGCCAATATAGAGCAATCAATAAAAGAAGCGGACGTAGCGAAAACCTACGGTTATTCAGCACCTTATTTTTCAAAAATCTTTAAAAAAACAGTTGGAATCAGCTTTAGGGATTACGTTACCAGTAAAAGGATAAAAAAAGCCAAATCCTTACTAGTAGAAAGCCCTGACGAAAAAACCGCGTCGATAGCTTATCAATGTGGGTACAATGATGTTTCCTATTTTTCAAGAATCTTTAAAAAGAAAACCGGGCTAACGCCTATTGAATATAGAAAAAGTCACCAGCACTGATTAATTGAAGCATTAATTATGCTCTCTTAGATTCTAGTTTATCATTTGTCTCTATTAATTAGAGTTAATATTCAAAATTAACGAACCCAGTTTTTATTATTAACCCACTATTTATGGGGACAGGATCTAATTTATGCATGAATAATATAGAACTAAAACATTAAAAACTTTGATCTTCTGCTCAAAAATTAAATATGGAAATTATTCTATCTATGAATTCAATAATTAGCTTTATCAATTAATCTAAATTTGAAGCAGCATTCTTAACTATAAGAAACAACAAGCAAGCATTTAGACTTTGAGCTGAAGATCCCCCCATTCAAACATCTGTTTTAACTTTTTCATTTACACGACCCAAAACACAACATATTATTAACATTAACTTAACACAATAAGAATAAGTGAAACTAACGGAGAGAATGATGGTTATGCCTATGCCAGTAGAAGCCCTGCAGGACGCAACATGCACAATTCCACCACCAAACGAAATGATCCTTAAGTGGGCGGAAGAGCGCCCCGCTTCCGTTTACCTGAAACAGATTATTAACCGAGAATTTGTTGAGTACACTTATTCCGATGTTGCCGACATGGCATTGAAGATGGTGTCTGCTCTTCGGGCACAAGGGTTAAACCCTGGTGATAAGGTTGCACTTATCTCAAAGAACTGTGCTGAGTGGTTTATCTGTGATCTTGCGATGATGCTGGGTGACTATATTAGTGTGCCTATCTTCCCTACCGCTGGTGCAGAAACCATTGAATACTGTTTAACTCATAGTGAAAGTAAAGCGCTATTTGTAGGAAAGCTGGATGATTCTGCTGCCGTTCAGGAGGTAATGAATAACCAACCGGACTGTATCACCATTTCACTTCCTTATGACAGCGCTCCACCTTGTAAGCTGTCATTTACCAAACTGGTAGAGTCTCATCAGCCAAGTACCGAGAGACCGCAGCATTACGATGACAAACTGATGTCCATTGTTTATACCTCTGGCACATCGGGAGTCCCAAAAGGTGCAATGTTGACTTACGGTGCCTTTAGCTGGTCGACACAGAAGCTGATAGAGCACATTGGTATAGAAGAAGGCGATCGTCTGTTCTCTTACCTGCCGCTGGCACATATCACTGAGCGGGTGTATGTTTTCGGCTCATCCATTATGGGAGGGGTGACCACGGCATTCCCTGAATCCCTTGATACCTTTATTGAAGATGTGAAAATGCACCGCCCTACCCTGTTTATATCGGTGCCTCGACTCTGGGCGCTTTTCCAGCAACGTATTCTGGACAAGATGCCGCAGAAAAAGTTGAACTTCCTGCTTAAGATTCCTTTTGTGAACAATATCGTGAAGAAAAAGATAGCGGATGGTCTTGGGCTTGATCAGGGGCGTGTCCTTGGTTGTGGCTCTGCTCCGGTATCACCAGCCTTGCTTGAATGGTACCACTCCATCGGCCTGAATATCACCGAAGCCTGGGGGATGACAGAGTCATTCGCTTACAGCACGTTAAACTACCCATTCAGAGCCGATAAGATAGGTTCTGTAGGTAATGCAGGGCCTGGTATTGAGCTAAAAATTGCGGATGATGAGGAGATCATGGTTCGCAGTAAAGGACTATTCTCTGGTTACTACAAAAACCCGGAAGAAACTAAAGAAGCATTTGGCTCAGAAGGCTGGCTGCATACAGGAGATATCGGCTTCATCGATGACGAGGGGTATCTTTCAATTCAGGGACGTAAAAAAGACACCTTTAAAACAGCTAAAGGTAAGTTCGTTGCACCTGTTCCAATCGAAAAGAAACTGTATGAGTACACTCGTGTAGAGATGATGTGTCTGGTGGGCTTAGGCATGCCTGCACCGATTCTTCTTGCTGTACCGCATGCATTTCCTAACTTCGACAAAGAACGCTACGAAAGGCGTGCTACGCGCGTAATTAAGCGTATGAACCAGGAGCTTGAATCACACGAGAAGATAAAAGGCGTGTTAATGATTAAAGAGCCGTGGAGTGTCGAGAATGGCATTCTGACTCCGACTCTAAAAATCAAACGTCACCTGCTAGAGAAAAAATACCACGATGTTGGCGTAAACTGGCCTTCCGATAAAATTGTGGTTTGGGAAGAGTAAATCAGGCCTCGCTCCCACGGTCCTCCGTGGGAGCGCTTGAGTTTTATAAGCTAGGCGACCATCCAGTCAAAATAAACACAACAAATATACAACCCCACCGCAGCTATGATGCCCGCTACGATATCATCAATCATGATACCTAGTCCGCCGTGCATTCTTTTATCCAGCCAGCCGATCGGCCATGGTTTTACCATATCGAAGAAACGGAATAACACAAAACCAGTCAGAACAATTTTCCAGTCAAATACAGGTAAACCAAACAGAGGGACCACCAGCATAGTAATCCAGAATCCGGCAAACTCATCCCAAACGATAGAACCGTGATCGTGGACCTGCATATCATCTGAAGTGATCTGGCAAATCTTGATGCCGATAAGACAAGCAAACAGAGTTATCAGCACATAAACCACCAGCGGTGTTTGCGCTAACAGAAAATAAAAAGGAACTGCGGCCAATGTCCCCATGGTGCCCGGTACTACAGGAGAAAGGCCACTTCCGAATCCCATTGCCAAAAGATGCCATGGATTAGAAAGAGAAATACGATCCAGAGGGTTTGTCATTGATTAATCCTGGGTAGTGTTAAAGTGATCAAATCCTGAAAGAGCCCAGTCTACAGGCTGACCATCACGAAGCAATTCAAAGGTGCCAGAAGGGCGAATCTGACCAATACAGGTTACCTCTGTTCCGATATGAGCAAGTGCGCTATCAATGCTACCTTTGTGCTCTTCCGGCACAGTAAAACAAAGCTCATACTCCTCACCACTAGTCAGTGCGTACTGCAGAGCCAGATCGCGATCATCACAAAAGTCTATCAGCTCGCTGGACATCGGCAGTGAGCTAACATCAATGCTTGCACCAACATCAGAACGTTTAAGAATATGCTGCAAATCGGAAACCAGTCCATCTGAGATATCAATACAGGACGAAGCGATATTCAACAGAGCCTGCCCTGCCACCACCCTTGGTGTTGTTAGGTAGTGCCTTTTTTCCATCTCTAGGGCAAACGGCTTGCTTCGTTCAGCATCTCCAATAATCACATCCAGACCGGCTATACTGTCTCCAAGCGTCCCGGTTACATAGATCCAATCACCGGGGTTAGCGCCACTACGCAATAAAGCCCTGTTTTCAGGAATAAAGCCCTGAACGGTAAGAGTAATACTCAAAGGGCCTTTAGTTGTATCACCACCAATAAGCTGAACACTAAAGTAATCGGCTAAATCGAAAAAGGAGTCACAGAAAGGCTTTAACCACTCTTCATCTGGTTCTGGCATTGTGATCGCCAGTGATACCCAGGCAGGAGTTGCTCCCATAGCCGCAAGGTCACTAAGGTTGGCTGTTAGTGCTTTGTGGGCAACCCATGCTGGGTTTGCGTCTTGCAAAAAGTGAGTTCCTGCCACCAGCGTATCGGTACTAATAGCGATCCGAACATGTTCCGGAGCCTGCACAATGGCGCAGTCATCCCCCAAAGAAAGTTGAACATCTTTGCGTTGGGACTGACGGTTTGAGAAGTATTTGTCGATAAGACTGAATTCGCCTGACATTGAGAGATAAGATCCTTGTTTATGGGATGGCGTAAATTATACCAGTTAGTTCAGCAGTATGTTTACCGGGATATTCTTTATATCACCGAACCAAATTGGCTTACTGGATATGCTTGATTCCATTGAACCGCTTTAAGCACGCTATTCGCTAGGATTCAGCTTGTATTGTTAGCATGTTCATTCCATCAAGCATAACCAGCAATCCAGTTATCAATTACTAAGTGAATAGACACAAAAAAGGCCAGCATATGCCGACCTCTTCTCTATTAATCACCTAAGACTTACTTTTTACGTACGTGTGGTGCTGCTTTATCAAGTACACCGTTCACGAACTTGTGGCTGTCTTCCGCTGCGAATATTTTTGCAAGTTCAATCGCTTCGTTAATTACCACTTTGTAAGGGACATCTTCACGACGAGTCATTTCGTACATCGCTAGTCTAAGAAGTGCCAGCTCCATCATGTCTAAATCCTGCATAGGACGAGACAAGTAAGGGCGAAGTTTGCTGTCCAGATCAGTGTGAGCTAGAACCACACCACTTAACAGGTCGCGAAAGTACTCTACGTCAGTTTCAGGCGCTTTTAGTGCAGGCTCAGAAGAACGATGTTCTTCTTCGTCATACTTATCACCAGATAAGAACTGCTCTTCAACAGTGGCAACATTTTCTTTAGTAATCTGCCAAGAATAAATAGCTTGCAGAGCAAACTGACGTGCATTACGACGTGCGGCTGGTTTCACACTGGCCCCCATTAGGAATCAATTTCAGATAAAACGTTGATCATTTCTAGTGCGCTTAGTGCAGCCTCTGCACCTTTATTACCAGCCTTGGTTCCTGCGCGCTCAATAGCTTGATCAATTGTGTCTACAGTCAGTACACCAAACGCAACTGGAAGACTATATTCCAGAGACACTTGTGCAAGACCTTTGTTACATTCACTACATACATAGTCAAAGTGTGGTGTACCACCACGGATTACAGTACCCAAAGAAACGATCGCATCAAACTTACCAGTTTTAGCAACACGCTGAGCAACCAGTGGAAGTTCAACTGCACCCGGGCAACGAACAACTGTGATGTTTTCGTCACTAACCTGTCCGTGACGCTTTAAAGTATCGATAGCACCAGATAGCAGACTTTCGTTAATAAAGCTGTTAAAACGAGAAATAACGATAGCAATTTTTGCATTTGGAGCTGGGAATCCACCCTCGATCACTTTCATAAGCCTTCCTTTAACTATTTTCGTCAAGTGAGAATCGCCGGATTCTAGCACAGTTTTGTGAGCAAGATCTATGAGAAATTTAGGTGGTGAATAAGAGTTTTAGATACCAACTTCTAGTTCCCACGCTCCTGCGTGGGAATTCATATAAAAGTTAAGGTACACGTAGTTTCTACGTTAGATATGCATTCCCACGGGGGACCGTGGGAACGAGGATATTAACTATCTAGGAAGCGATTTACTTACTCACAAACATACTCAGTCACTTCAAGGCCAAAGCCGCCAAGTGCGTGGTATTTCTTATCTGTAGAAGAAAGAAGCTTCATTTTGTGAACACCAATATCAGCCAGAATCTGGGAACCCACACCTACGCGACGGGAAGTACCCTGCTTCTTCGCCATTGTTGGCGCTTCACCTTTATCCTGAGCCTCAAATGCTTTCACTCTGTGAGTCAGCAATTCTGTTGATTCTTCATGACCAAGAATCACTAAAACACCGCCCTCTTCATTGATACGCTTCATCGCACTATCCAGTGTCCAGCTACGATCCGCATTACGGTTAGAGCGAAGCACATCGGTAAACACATCCTGAAGATGAACACGTACCAGACATGGCTCTTCCGTTACCTCTCCTTTACGAAGTGCATAATGGATTTCATTGTCGATAGTGTCGCGGTAGGTAATCAGGTCAAACTCACCAAACTCTGTTGGCAGTTTACATTCTGCTACTCGTTCAATGGTGGTCTCGGTGTTGTTACGATATTCGATCAAGTCTGCGATAGTGCCAAGCTTAATACCGTGCTTCTCGGCAAAGATTTCAAGATCTGGACGACGCGCCATAGTGCCATCTTCATTCAGGATCTCAACAATAACAGAAGCAGGCTCCAGGCCAGCTAAACGAGCTAAATCACAGCCCGCTTCAGTGTGTCCTGCACGAGTCAGTACGCCACCATCTTGAGCGGTAAGCGGGAATATATGACCTGGCTGAACCAAATCAGCCGCTTTTGCATCTTTGGCAACAGCCGCTTGTACAGTAACAGCTCTGTCCGCAGCCGAAATACCGGTTGTAACACCTTCAGCGGCTTCAATTGAAACGGTAAACGCTGTTGTGTATTGAGCGTTGTTGTCCTGAACCATTGGTGGCAAGCCCAAATTCTCACATCGCTCTTTAGTCATTGTAAGGCATATCAGACCACGGCCATGAGTTGCCATAAAGTTGATAGCCTCTGGCGTAACGTGCTCAGCCGCCATAATGATATCGCCTTCGTTCTCGCGATCCTCATCATCCATAAGGATCACCATTTTTCCAAGGCGAATATCTTCGATAATTTCCTGTGAAGTGCTAATAGGCATTGTTGTTATTTCCTTTTTGTACGCCCTATGTATACAGGCTGTGTTATTGGGTTAGGCAAAACCGTTTTTCTGTAAAAAATCCATTGTAATCCTGGACTCTGGAAGCTCTCTTTCCGTTCTGTTAGCCAACAGCAGTCGCTCCATATAACGAGCTAAAACATCTACTTCCAGATTTACTTTTCTTCCAACGTTAAAGTTGTCGATGGTTGTCTCTTCTGTTGTATGAGGAACAATCGTCAGCTTGAAAGAGTTCTTACGCAAGTCATTCACTGTTAGGCTGATGCCATCGACAGTTACAGAGCCTTTTGGGGCGACATAACGCATAAGGTCGGAAGGCATTTCTACCCAGAATTCGATAGCACGACCAACCTGGTTTCTCTCTACAATCGTGCCAACACCGTCAACGTGACCAGAAACGATATGTCCGCCAAATCGGGTCGTTGGCAACATCGCTTTTTCAAGATTAACTTTATCCCCCACGGAATACTGTGCAAAACCTGTTTTGTTTAGCGTTTCCAGTGAAAGGTCAGCGGTATAGCTGTTTTCGGTGTATGAGGTAACCGTCAGACAAACGCCATTAGTCGCAATACTATCGCCAAGATTCACATCTGACATGTCCAGCTTTCCGGATTCGACTGTGATTGAAATGTCTTCGCCTTTAGGTGTAATTGCAGTAAGCGTTCCGACTGCTTCGATAATTCCAGTAAACATAGCTCGTCTTTGTTTATTTAACTTATTTGATATTAGCAATAACTCTGATATCTGGCCCAACCATCCTGATATCTTTGATCTCCAGATCAATTGTTTCGTTCATTTCTGTAAGCCCGGTCATATTTACAAGGCTACGGGAGTCAGCACCCATAACTTTAGGAGCCTGATACAAAATTAGCTCATCAACCAGATTTTGCTGAATGAGTGATGCAGCTAATGTGGCACCCGCTTCAACCCAGATATGATTGATATTAAACTCTTTCGCTAGTTGGCAAAGAGCCCGCTCCAAATCTAGGTTTCCATCCGTATCCAAAGAAACTTGAATATCGGCTGAAGAATCAGAAGACAGCCTAATGATCTCGCCACCAGCCTGAAAAAGTGCCAACTCTGGTGTAAGCTGGTTTTGACGATCAAGAATCACTCTTGCTGGTTGTCTTAGTTCACTCTCAGGGTAATGGCTCTTTAGAGATGCTGGTAGCTCATCCATTCTCACTGTAAGTGATGCGTTATCTTCAATAACTGTTTTGCTGGTAGACAGGATAGCTCCTGACTGAGCTCGGAATCGCTGCACATCTTGTCTGGCTTCCGGAGAAGTAATCCACTTACTGACACCATTTGATAAAGCGGTTTTCCCGTCAAGGCTGGAGGCTAGCTTTAACTGAACAAATGGCATTCCGGTACGCATTTTCTTTAAAAATGCAGGATTAAGGGCATTCGCCTCTGCTTCCAGTAAACCGACATCCACCTCGATACCCGCTTCGCGTAGCATATTCACGCCACGCCCAGCTACTTGAGGATTTGGATCCTGCATAGCACAAACTACCCGGGATACTTTTGCTTTAATTAAAGCTTCTGCGCAAGGTGGGGTTCTGCCAAAATGAGAACAAGGCTCTAATGTCACATAAGCGGTCGCGCCTTCAGCATTGCTGCCTGCGGCCCGCAGCGCATGGACTTCAGCATGAGGTTCGCCAGCACGGTAGTGAAAGCCTTCTCCAATCATTTTGCCATCTTTGATAATGACACAGCCGACATTTGGATTAGGGTGAGTGGTATAGATGCCCCCTTTTGCTAACTGAATAGCGCGGGACATCATTTCAAAATCAAGCTTACTAAATGGCATTAGGTGTCTTAATCCTCTAGTTTAGCGATCTCTTCACCAAACTCCCGGATATCTTCAAAACTGCGATATACCGAAGCGAAACGAATATAAGCGACTTTATCCAGCTCTTTTAGCTGATCCATCACTAAATTGCCGATCATTTCACTTGGGACTTCACGTTCACCTGTTGCTCGTAACTGAGACTTGATGGTGCTGATCGCAAGCTCTATCGCATCTGCGCTAACTGGTCTTTTCTCCAGAGCGCGCTGTACTCCGCCTACCATCTTATCTTCGTTAAATGGTTCGCGATTACCATTAGACTTAATCACCTTTGGCATCACCAGTTCAGCGGTTTCGAAAGTGGTAAATCGCTCGTTGCACGCCAGACACTGACGGCGGCGTCTTACCTGGTGACCATCTGCCACCAGACGAGAATCAATCACTTTTGTGTCGTTTTCCGAGCAAAATGGGCAGTGCATATAGCCTCCAAATAATTTAAGCTCTTGGCAGGTAGTTTGCTTTACCCACCCACTTATAGCTGGTTAGCTCTTCCAGCCCCATAGGGCCGCGAGCATGAAGCTTTTGAGTAGACACAGCTACTTCAGCCCCCAGGCCAAACTGAGCACCATCTGTGAATCGTGTTGATGCGTTTACATAAACCGCAGCTGAACCCACAGAGTTGATAAACAGCTCTGCATTTTCAAGGCTGTCTGTCATGATCGCATCAGAATGGCTCGCATTGTGAACTCGCATGTGATCTATTGCTTCTTTCACATCTGCTACCACTTTAACGCCAAGGGTATAGCTTAGCCATTCTGTATCGAAATCACCCTCGGCTACATCACGAATTTCAGCAGCGTTAGCCATAAGCGCTTTCGCCTTTGGCTCTACAACAAAAGTAACCTGACCATTTAAGCGCTCAACCAGCTTTGGTAGAAAATCTGCCGCTACTTTTTCATGAACAAGAAGCGTATCAAGAGAGTTACACGCCGATGGACGCTGAACCTTAGAGTTCTCGACCACATCAACAGATTTATCCAGCTCTGCACTTTCATCAACAAACACATGGCTGATACCAAATCCACCAATGATCACCGGAATCGTACTGTTCTCTTTACACATCTTGTGCAGGCCAGCACCACCACGAGGGATAATCATATCAACATAATCATCCAGCTTAAGTAGCTGACTAACCAATTCACGATCTGGCTTCTCGATGTATTGTACCGAAGCCGCTGGCAGGCCAGCCTTTTCAAGTGCTGTCTGGATTACTTTAACCAGCTCCATATTAGAGAAGAAGGTCTCTTTACCGCCACGAAGAATACTGGCGTTACCTGTTTTAAGGCAAAGAGCCGCAATATCGATGGTTACGTTCGGACGAGCTTCGTAGATAACGCCAACCACACCAAGTGGTACACGACGACGCGAAAGTGCCATGCCATTCTCAAGCACTTTACTATCGATTTCGCTACCAACAGGGTCGTTCAGGCTGATTACATTGCGCACGTCGTTCGCAATGCCAGTTAAACGCTTTTCGTCCAGCAATAGTCGATCCAGAAGTGCTTCGGTCAAACCCGCTTCACGACCTTTATCAATATCTTTAGCGTTTGCAGCCAGAATAGTGTCCGCGTTCGCTTCCAGTTCGTCAGCAATAATCTGCAGAGCTCTGTTCTTCTGAGCAGTCGATGCAGTCGCTAGATGAAAAGCCGCTTCTTTAGCAGCCTTTCCCATTGTAATCAGTTCCATATTGCTTCCTTATTCTTGTATTACAACCAGATCATCGCGATGTATAACTTCCGAACCGTATTCGTACCCCAAAATGGAGCCAATATCTTTACTGTGTTTTCCGATGATCTTTGTTAAATCTTCACTTGAGTAGCTTGAGATGCCTTTAGCGACAAGCTCTCCTTGCTCTGTTCTTACTCGAGCCACTTCGCCACGAGCAAAGGAACCGGTAACCTTGGTTACCCCTTTTGCCAATAAGCTACTGCCACGCTCTACTACAGCCTTTGCTGCTCCACTATCAATCACGATATCCCCAGAAGCCGAAGGACCAGCAAGAATCCAGCGTTTTCTATTCTCCAGAGCCTCAGGAAGAGGCAGGAATCGAGTACCATGTGGTTGATCGCTCAGCGACTCAAAAATAACGTCTTCTGCACTACCCGCTGCAATAATAACTTCGATACCGGCTCTTCTGGCAATATCTGCAGCCTGTAGTTTAGTTGCCATACCACCAGTACCAAGAGAGGTTCCACTCCCGCCAGCGATCTTCCTTAAAGTTTCGTCGATAGTAGAAACTTCGCGAATCAACTCTGCATCAGGATCTTTTCTTGGATCGGCAGTAAATAGGCCAGGCTGATCAGTCAGCAACAGCAACTTATCAGCGCCACACAAAATGCCAACCAGAGCAGAAAGGTTGTCATTGTCACCGACCTTGATCTCAGAAGTCGCAACCGCATCATTTTCGTTTACAACTGGAATAATACCGTTGTCTAAAAGCGTGTTGATGGTATCTCTCGCGTTTAGAAAACGCTCACGATCTTCCAGATCCGCTCTGGTAAGCAGCATCTGACCAATCTTAAGACCATAGATTGCGAACAGAGATTCCCAAACCTGAATCAATTGGCTCTGCCCTACAGCAGCAAGCAGTTGTTTACTCGACATAGTATTGGGAAGTGCGGGGTAATCTAAGTGCTCTCTTCCCGCAGCAATTGCGCCAGAAGAAACCATTACAACGCAATGGCCCTGTTTTCTTAGATTTGCACACTGACGCACCAGCTCAACCATATGAGCTTTATCCAGTGCTAATGTGCCGCCCGTCAGAACGCTTGTACCAAGCTTCACCACAACGGTTTTTGGCTGTGTCACTTTCTCACCCTTTACTTATATTCAAGTAATCAAAATTGATGTTACGTTTTAACAAGCATCCGGGGTTTACACAAGAAGAAAAGGCGCATAAACGCGCCTTTTTAAAGAATTGAATTGATAAGCTCTGTTAATCAGACAAATTCTTCTGATTCCGGATGTAACTCAAACCCAAGATCGAAACGATCTTTCAGTGCAGCAGTCAGCTTTTTCACAAACTCCTGCTGAGTGCGAGTTACTTCAGCACTGGCGTTAGCCGGGATATCCGTTTTTTCCCATACACCTTCCAGGTTATAGATTCCGGTTTTAAAACAGGCGATGTACCTGGAGTCTGTCACCGTAAGTTCCATCCACCATCCCCAGAACTCTCTCTCTTCCGGAGACTTTTTGTCATCAACACAAGCTGATAGGCAATCAAACAGATAGCTGTCTTCACTTGAATCCGGTTCTCTCAAATACGGGCCAATGGCCTTTAGTGCCGATAATAATCTGTAGTGTGTAGGGCTAGCAGCAACTTCCGTCATGATGTTGAATCTCCGTTTCAATTTTAATAATTAGCTCAGTAAGCGAACGATATACGGGGATTCCATATTTAACTAAATTAGAAAAAAGTCATTAAATTAGTTCGTCTTCAAGCCAGTTTATTGCTAAATCAAGAGATTGCTCATATCCATAAGATATTGAGCGGGATGAAATCTGCTTAGCCTTACCGCCTATACTGAAAAGCGCAGCCAGCTTATTGTCCGAATATGGTGATACTGGGTCCCCCTCCAGAGAAACCGCTAAAATAGGTACTTTGGTTTTTCTGCTGGACAAAAAGCCCTGCACTTTAAGGGACCAGGCCGCCATTTGGCCAGCTAGACTATTGATATCGACCGCTGTTTTACCTAGCCTTGAAGAGAGAATATCCAGATACATTTTAGACATACTTTTCATCTTTTCCGGTGACGAAAAAGTAGCGTGCAGCGGTGCCCCAAGTGCCACGCAAGCTTTAATTCGGTCTTGCTCTAAGAAAGAAAGGCGAACCATTGCATTACCACCAAAACGATATCCTATCAGGCCCACCTTAAAATGATCGACCCATGGGATATTTGGCAGTTCATCTAACAGAGCTTTATGCAGACAACTGGAATCTTCGGTTAGCTGCCACTGGCTGCTCGCACCAATGGATGGCATATCCAACGTGATCATCGCGATCTCTTTTGGTGCCAGATAATCTCTGAAAATCCGGTACATATCTGACTGAAGACTATCCAACCCCGTAGCCAGAATAACAACTGGTAACTGACGCTCTGTATGAGGCAAATGCAGATTAGCCGATATCTTTTTGCCCTGATAAGGGATCGAAAGCTGACGCATTTCATATCGGCTGTGCTTCATTGATTCTTCAAATGCTGTTGTTGCAAGGCTTTGTGCCTGAAGTGCCAGATTGTCGCCTCTCAGGTGAGGGTATCCCGCAAGGCTAAAGCAGAGGCTTGCAGTATAAAGTTCATCAGCCGCCGCATCGCCTTCCAGATCAGCAGCCTTTTTCTGATGTTCCATCCCCAGGGCAGTCCACTCATAGGCCCAGTTACCTGAGTGGTAACCCATCACTGTATCCAGCCAGTCGTCTGAAGTTCTTGAATGCTCAGACGAGGCAATTTTTGCCAGAACCCTCTCCTGCTCTATGGGATCAATACCTTGCCAGATCCACTGATAGCGCCGTATGTTACGATACCAGCGGTAACCCTCTCTAATTTGCTTCTCATCCAGAAACTCTTTACTGCTGGGCATATAGTTGGTGAGACCTGATGTCTCCTTTGCTTGTTTGTGCTTAACAAAAAGTGTTTCTGATAGGTTTTTTATTTTATCTGACATCAGCGATTCTACGTTTTACTGGCAACTGACTAAATCATATAAAAAAGTGGCCCAATACAGGGCCACTTTTCAAGAAAACAGTAAAAACTAAGCTAATTATTGCTTACAGATAGGATCCACGTACGCAATTTCCGTATCCCACGGCTGCTCAATCCATGTATCTTGAGGGATGTCTACAATATATTCATCGACCAGATCAGCTCCCGCAGGTTTAGCGCAAACTGTTATCAGCTTGCCTTTAGGATACATTTCACGAAGCTTACGAGCGGTATCACCACTGTCCACCAGGTCGTCGACAATCAGGAAGCCTTCGCCATCGCCTTCAACCGCTTTTACAACTTTCATATCGCGCTGATGATCGTGATCGTAACTAGAGATACAGACCGTATCAACGTATCGAATACCCAATTCACGCGCCAAAATAGCAGCAGGAACCAGTCCACCACGGCTTACACCGATGATACCTTTCCACTGCTCAGCCGGCATCTGTTTTTCAGCTAGTTGACGACAATACATCTGCATATTGTCCCAGGTGATGATGAATTTTTTAGTCATAATTATTAACCTGTTACGATCGAAATTGATTGGTATATATTCTTATACAACAAAGCGTGCTGACCCTTAGATCAGCACGCTTTTGTTTAATTTTTTATTTGTTAAAGTTCGATTAAGCAAAAATAAACTTAAGAACAAAAACAGCAGCCAGAACCCAAACACTAACTGGAACATCACGGCCTTTACCACTTAAACCTTTGATTGCCGCGTAAGCGATGAAACCAAGAGCAATACCATCAGCGATAGAGTAAGTAAGTGGCATAAGAAGACAGACAACTACAGTTGGAGCTGCTTCAGTAAGGTCACGCCAGTCGATAGAAACCAGACCAGACATCATAAGAATCGCAACGTAAAACAGTGCGCCTGATGTTGCATATGCTGGAATCATACCTGCAAGTGGCGAGAAGAATAATGCAAGCAGGAACAAAATGCCAACAACAACTGCTGTTAAACCTGTACGACCACCAGCAGAAACACCAGAAACACTCTCGATGTAAGAGGTAGTATTTGATGTACCAAGTAGAGCACCTACAGACGTAGCTGTAGAGTCAGCTAAAAGTGCACGGTTTAGACGAGGCAGTTTTCCATCTTCTTTAATCAGGTTAGCTTTAGTTGCTACACCTACAAGCGTTCCTGCTGTATCAAACAAGTCAACGAAAAGGAATGCAAATACAACTGAAATCATGCCCACTTCAAATACACCAGAAAGGTCAAGCTGCATAAATGTAGGAGCAATGCTTGGTGGTGTAGACATGATGCCACCGTACTGTACGTCACCGAAAGCAACACCCAGTGCAGTTACAACAAGGATTGCGATCATAACCGCAGCTTTAAGACCACGATGCACAAGCGCAATAGTCAGGAAGAATCCAAACGCAGCAAGAGCAGCTTTAAGTGACGTTACATCACCAAGAGAAACCAGAGTCGCAGGGTTATCACCTACAATTCCTGCACCCTGAAGTGCAATAAACGCAAGAAACAAACCGATACCCGCAGAGATACCAGTACGCAGAGACATTGGGATTGCATTGATGATCCACTCACGAATCTTGAATACACTAAGAAGGATAAACAACACACCAGATACGAATACCGCGCCCAGAGCTACCTGCCATGTGTGTCCCATGCCAAGAACTACAGAATAAGTAAAGAATGCGTTCAGACCCATGCCTGGAGCCTGAGCAATCGGGTAGTTAGCAACAATACCCATGATGAAACATCCGATAGCAGCAGCAAGACAGGTTGCAACAAAGATTGCTCCTTTGTCCATGCCAGTAGCAGATAGGATCGCAGGGTTTACAAAAATGATGTAAGCCATTGTCAAAAAGGTGGTAACACCTGCGATAACTTCGGTGCGAACATCGGTTTTGTTCTCACTTAATTTAAATAATTTCTCCAACATGGTGATTGGTCCCTAAAATGTATAAATAAAAAGGTAAACGTTTGCGTAATCGATTGGCGCGAATTATAAAGTTATCAAAAACCAATTTCTAGAAAAATTTTTGGTGTTAGTGGCCTTTTCTTATCTATTTAATATTACTGGTTGATCGATATTATAAAAATTAGAAATCAAAGTTTTGATAATTAAGAAATAATAATCAATCCCCTCAAGCGTTCTATACGTGTTTAAGATAATCATAACCACAATTTTGGTATCAGATATCGCAAAGAAAAACATACCTAAGTTTTATAAAACACCCTTCGCTTATTCTATTCTGTTTCTAGCAGATAAAAACCAACCATTATGTAATGGATTACATTTTCAGATATAAAAAAACGCTGCCAAATTTGACAGCGTTATAAAGAAAGAATCTTTAAAAAGTAAAAAAATTTCAAATCAATAGGGGCGAACATTAAGTTCAGTTACATAATTCTGGCTACCTTAGTAACCAAAGTATGTTGGGTAACGAAACCCGTGAGCAACAACATCTCTGTTAAACCACAAGCTTCTGTAAACTAATTTATTCATATTTATCACCTTTTCAAATAGTTAATACTTTTCGTTAGTATCTCAGTTCCATGGAGGCGATAATCGGACTCATCCTTTGAGCATTTTCTCTTCAACTCTGAAGTTGATGCCAATATATCAAACTGAAATAAAATTACAAGCAAAAAGAGATATTAATCACATTTTCTGTAAACAATCTTAAAATTTGTAATTTAATTACATTTTCATTAATGACAGCTTTGTGTGATTATGCGGCGCCAGTATACACATCCCTCTTCTGTCCGCTTGCTTGCAGTGGTATGATTTCGAAACTTTTTTATTGGTCAGAGTTACCATCAATTGTTCGACAAAATATGGCATGAACAATCAATAACTCTGACTTATTCGGTTTAAGGAGTTATCTGTGTCCCAATATCATTCCGAAATCAGCAATCTAGCCCCAAAGACGCTTTGGCAGTTCTTTGACAAGATTTGCTCAATCCCTCACCCATCTAAGCATGAAGAAGCATTAGCTAAGTACATTGTTGAGTGGGCTGAAGATAAAGGACTCGACGTTCGCAGGGACCAAACAGGCAACGTATTTATTAAGAAGCCGGCAACAGAAGGCATGGAAGATCGTAAGGGCGTGGTACTTCAGGCGCATATCGATATGGTTCCGCAGAAGAATGAAGAGACAAATCACGACTTTCTTACAGACCCAATCCAGCCATATATTGATGGTGAGTGGGTAACCGCAAAAGGCACCACTCTTGGTGCAGACAATGGTATTGGCATGGCTTCATGTCTGGCGGTATTAGATTCTGATGATATCAAACACGGCCCACTTGAAGTACTTCTGACTATCGACGAAGAAGCTGGTATGACTGGCGCATTTGGACTGGAAGAAGGCTGGTTAGAAGGCGATATCCTGCTTAATACTGATTCCGAACAGGAAGGTGAAGTATACATGGGTTGTGCCGGTGGTATCGACGCGTCACTTACATTTGATATCAAGCGTGAAGAACTACCAGAAGGCTATGTTACCCGCCAACTTACCCTTAAAGGCTTAAAAGGTGGTCACTCCGGTTGCGACATCCATACTGGTCGCGGTAATGCGAACAAACTTCTTGCTCGGTTCCTTGCTGGTCATGCCGATGAACTGGAGCTAAAACTGATCGATTTCCGCGGTGGCAGCCTGCGCAATGCAATTCCTCGTGAAGCTTTTGCTGTCGTCGCGGTGCCTATGGTAAATGAAGGTCGCTTAAACGAGCTATTCACATACTACACAAGCCTACTAAGCAAAGAACTTGGTAAAGTAGAGACCGATATTCTTTCTCTTTATGAGGTGGTTGATGAAACTGCACAACCTTTCAGAAAGAAAGAGCAGAAGCGCTTTATTTCAGCATTAAACGCTTGCCCTAATGGCGTTATCCGTATGAGTGATGATATTCAGGGTGTTGTTGAAACATCTCTAAATGTGGGTGTAATAACTACTGAAGAAGACAAAGTAACTGTTCTTTGCTTAATCCGCTCTCTGATTGACTCAGGCAGACAGCAGGTAGAAAGCATGCTGCAATCCGTAGCAGATTTAGCCAAGGCTTCTGCAGAGTTCTCCGGTGCCTACCCTGGCTGGAAGCCAGATGCAGATTCAGAAATCATGGCAACATTCCGCGATGTCTATGAAGGAATCTACGGCAACAAGCCAAATATCATGGTAATCCATGCTGGCCTAGAGTGTGGTTTGTTCAAAGAACCGTATCCTAAGATGGATATGCTTTCTTTTGGTCCGACAATCAAGTTCCCTCACTCGCCAGATGAAAAAGTGAAGATTGATACCGTTGCACTATTCTGGGAACAGATGGTCGCAATCCTGGAAAACATTCCAACAAAATAATTAAATAATTTTCTATATGCCTTCCGTTCATGGAAGGCATTAGTTTAATGGCAAAGTTCGTCATCCCTGCGAAGGCAGGGATCTAATATATTGATTTGTTTAGATTCCCGCCAAGGCGCACGGCTAGTGCGGGAATGACGACGTTAAAAGTTTGATGCCTTCTGATTATGGAAGGCATTTTTTTATTTTTATAAGAGTCACATATGAGTTCAGAAAACAATAAAACACAGGCATGGCAACAGCCAATGCCTCAAGCTCAGTTCGAGTTTATGTCTAAGGTTCTAGCTGCACCGTCTCCAATCGGTTTCGAAGCTGCTATGACCTATGGTGTTATCAAGCCAGAATTCGAGTCCTTTATGCCTAAGGGCTGGGGCGTTCACCAGTTCAAAGGTAATGCTGGTTTAGTCTTTGATTCCCATCCTGGTCGCGATGATCTGGTCAGCGTAATGATCGTTGGTCATGCCGACAAAATCCGCATGCAGGTTCGTAAGATCGATAACGATGGTAAAGTATGGATCAACACAGATTCGTTCCTGCCGACCACACTGATCGGCCATGAAGTACAGGTGTTCTGCCAGAATCCGGAACAACCTGGTCGTTACAAGATGATCGAAGGCTGCACCGTTGAAGCTCTTGGTGCAATCCACTTCTCGACTCAAAAGCAACGCTCAGGCGATCAGGGGATTAAACCTGAGTCAATCTACCTTGAGCTTCACACTCACGGTGAAGAGCGTAAGAAACAAGTAGAAGCCCTTGGTCTGCGCGCAGGCGACCCTATCCTTCTTAACCGTCCAATTAAACGTGGCGTATCACCAGATACTTTCTATGGCGCTTATCTTGATAACGGCCTGGGTTGTTTCTCTGTTACAGAAGTTGCTCGTATTCTGGCTGATGAAGGTCTAGAGAACGTTCGCGTTCTTTATACTGTTGCTACACATGAAGAGATTGGCCGCTTTGGTTCTACTCAGGTTGTTGGTGAACTAAAACCTGACGTTCTAGTTGCTACAGACGTTAATCACGACTACGAAGCAGCTCCGGGAATTGGCAGCCGTAATATGAACCAATTGAAAATGGGTGATGGCTTTACCATTGGCCGAGGTTCAGTAACTTCAGAGTACCTGGTTCATGAAATGGAAGCGGTATGTCGTGAAAAAGAGATTCCATATCAGCTGGACTTCTCTGGCCGCGATATGGGTACGGACGGTATGGCGGCAGCGCTTGCCGGTGTTGATAGTGCAGCAATTTCTATTGGCTACCCTATCCGTAATATGCATACCTCTTCTGAGTCTGCACATACAGGTGATCTGTTGGCTTCCATCCACGCAATCACTGAGCTGCTACGTCATTTCAATAACCTGAATGATGGTAAAGGCATTACACGCGATGATCTGATGAATAGTCATATTCGTTTGGATCAGATGTAAACCCGTATCAAAAAGGGCTAACACTCCGTTAGCCCTCTCTTAGAGAAACACCTCTTTGTAACGTCATTCCTGCGAAGGCAGGAATCTAATCAGTTGATGCACACTAGATCCCCGCCTACGCGAGGATGACACCTGTAGCTTTATCTAACGTCAGAAAGGTTCTACTCCATCAACAGTCGGCCAGAAATTACTCTTCCTTAGCCTTACGCCCTTCGCTTTTACGTTTATTACGCTCTGATTGAAGTGCGATAAATGCAGGTAGTTCTTTCTCTGCCCATGCAATAGCTTCAGCTTCCGTTTCAAAGCCCATTTGTCTCTTAGAAACTACTGTACGTCTGGCTGATACCTGACGAATAATTTCTGCCGCCCAGCCACTTCGTTTTTCAACAACTTTATAGCTAAACTTTTTACTATTGCTCATCTGATTTTCCTGTAACTATCAATTCGCGCGCATTAGAACACATTAAAGATAAAATTCATACCAAAGCTATACACTCCCACGCAGGAGCATGGGAGCGAGAACCAACAAAAACGCGAGCATCGATAGCTCGCGTTTTTAAACTTAAATTAATTTACCTACAACTTAATGTCGGTTTACAGCAAGTGAGAGGCTCTAGGTCAAGGAAAAGGCGCGGAGTTTACGATAGTAAATGAGCACCTTTGACGCAGAGATAGAGTCTCTCACGCAGCTATTAACCGATATTAACTCTAGCGTTGCGGAACATCCTCATCCATGGAGAATCTTCACCCCATGAATCCGGCGCCCACGAGTTTGCAACTGTACGGAACACACGCTCTGGGTGTGGCATCATAATGGTTACACGGCCATCAGTTGTTGTCAGACCGGTAATCGCATTTGGTGAACCGTTCGGGTTGTTCGGGTACTGCTGAGTTGCATTACCAAAGTTATCTACATAACGAACTGCTACTGTGCCTGAGTTTTCAATCGCATTCAGGTGCGCTTCATCGCGAACTTCTACGCGGCCTTCACCGTGAGATACTGCGATTGGCATGCGTGAACCTTCCATACCAGAGAAGAACAGAGAGTCAGACTTCTGAACTTCAACCAGGCTGAAGCGAGCTTCAAAACGCTCTGATTCGTTACGTACGAAGCGTGGCCACAGGTCTGCACCCGGAATAAGCTCGTGCAGGTTAGACAGCATCTGACAACCGTTACAAACACCAAGTGCTAGCGTATCTTCACGCTTGAAGAAGCCTTCAAACTGGTCGCGAGCCTGCTGGTTGAACAGGATAGACTTAGCCCAACCTTCACCCGCCCCAAGTACGTCACCGTAAGAGAAGCCACCACAAGCAACCAGACCTTTGTACTCATCAAGCACAGCCTGACCTGTCAGGATATCGCTCATGTGGATATCGATAGCTTCGAAGCCAGCGCGGTCAAACGCCGCTGCCATTTCAACGTGAGAGTTTACACCCTGCTCTCGCAGAATCGCCATCTTAGGCTTAGCACCTTTCAGGATGTATGGCGCAGCTACATCTTCCTGCACATCAAACGTTAGGTTAACGTTCAGGCCAGGGTCGTTGTCGTCCGCTTTTGCTGCAAATTCCTGATCCGCACACTTCGGATTATCACGTAGTGCCTGCATCTTATGGGTTGTTTCAGCCCAGATTGTACGAAGCTCTGTACGGCTGCGCTCAACGATAACTTTATCTTCTTTAGATAGAGTTATCTTATCCGACTGCTCTACTTCACCAATTACGTGGCTGCACTCTGCAAGACCGTAGTTAGCAAGAGTAGCTAGTACCGCATCCAGATCTTCATTCAGAACCTGAACTACTGCTCCCAGCTCTTCGTTGAACAGCACTGACAACTCATCTTCACCAAGGTCAGATATATCTGCTTTCACACCACAGTGACCGGCGAACGCCATCTCTGCAAGAGTAACGAACAGACCACCGTCACCTTTATCGTGGTAAGCAACCAGTTTGTCATCATTAACCAGTGCCTGCATTGCATCGTAGAAACCTTTTAGTTGCTCAGCGTTATCAACGTCTGCTGGCTTGTCACCAAGCTGCTTGTACACCTGAGCAAGTGCTGTTGCACCCATACGGTTTTTACCGTTACCAAGGTCAACAAGAACAAGGCTTGATTCACCTTTATCAGTGCGTAGCTGAGGTGTTACTGTGCGGCGAACATCTTCAACACGGGCAAATGCAGTGATGATTAGCGATAGCGGAGAAGTCACTTCCTTCTGCTCGCCATTCTCTTCCCACTTGGTCTTCATAGACATTGAGTCTTTACCAACAGGAATTGTCAGACCAAGAGCAGGACATAGCTCTTCACCAACCGCTTTAACAGCTTCGTAAAGACCAGCATCTTCACCAGGGTGACCCGCTGGAGACATCCAGTTAGCAGACAGTTTAATATGCTTGATATCACCGATATGTGTCGCTGCGATGTTAGTTAGTGATTCACCAACAGCAAGACGAGCAGATGCAGCGAAGTCAAGAAGTGCTACAGGTGTTCTTTCACCCATAGACATCGCTTCACCGTGGTAAGTGTCGTAACTTGCCGCAGTCACGGCACAGTTAGCAACAGGAACCTGCCATGGACCAACCATCTGATCGCGAGCAACTAGCCCCGTTACACTGCGGTCACCGATTGTGATAAGGAAAGTTTTCTCTGCAACAGCTGGCAGACGAAGTACTCGATCAACCGCTTCATCAAGCTCAACAGTTGTAGTGTCAAACGCTGGGCTTTCCGCTTTCTGAGATTTCACATCACGATGCATCTTAGGTGTTTTACCCAAAAGAATATCCATCGGCATATCGATAGGTGTATTGTCGAAATGTGAATCTTCCAGAGTCAGGTGACGCTCTTCAGTAGCGATACCTACAACCGCATATGGTGTTCTTTCTCGCTTACAGATAGCATCAAATGTTGCCATCTCTTCCTGACCTACAGCCAGAACGTAACGTTCCTGTGATTCGTTACACCAGATCTCAAGCGGGCTCATTCCCGGCTCATCGTTTGGTACATCACGTAGCTGGAACTTACCGCCACGCTCACCATCATCAACCAGCTCAGGTAGTGCGTTAGAGATACCACCTGCACCCACATCGTGGATAAATGCGATTGGGTTGTCTTCGCCCAGTTGCCAGCAGCGGTCGATAACTTCCTGACAACGACGCTCCATCTCTGGGTTTTCACGCTGTACCGATGCAAAATCAAGATCTTCCGCTGACTGACCAGATGCCATTGAAGAAGCGGCACCACCACCAAGGCCGATGTTCATTGCCGGACCACCCAGTACGATGATATTCGCACCTACAGGGATTTCGCGCTTCTGAACATGTTCGTCACGGATGTTACCCATACCACCAGCGATCATAATTGGCTTGTGGTAACCACGTACCTCTTCACCAGCGTGAGAGCTTACTTTTTCTTCGTAAGTACGGAAGTAACCCAGCAGGTTAGGACGACCAAATTCGTTGTTAAATGCCGCGCCACCTAGTGGGCCTTCAAGCATGATGTCCAGTGCATTTACGATGCGACCTGGCTTACCGAAATCTGTTTCCCAAGGCTGAACGAAGTTAGGAATCTTAAGGTTAGATACAGTGAAACCAACAAGACCTGCTTTTGGTTTACCACCAATACCAGTTGCGCCTTCATCACGAATTTCACCGCCAGAACCTGTAGAAGCACCCGGCCATGGAGAGATCGCGGTTGGGTGGTTGTGAGTTTCCACCTTCATCAGAATGTGTGCATCTTCCTGATGGTAATCGTACTGGCGCGATTCAGGGTTAGGGAAGAAACGACCTACTTTGGAGCCAGTCATTACCGCTGCGTTGTCTTTATATGCAGACAGCACATGGTCACTAGTTGTCTCAAAAGTGTTTTTGATCATCTTGAACAGAGATTTTTCCTGTTCAACACCATCGATTGTCCAGTCTGCGTTGAAGATCTTATGACGACAGTGCTCTGAGTTCGCCTGCGCAAACATCATTAGCTCGATGTCATTAGGGTTACGACCTAGCTTAGTAAAGTTCTCTACCAGGTAGTCAATTTCATCTTCTGCTAGAGCAAGACCCAAAGATACGTTTGCTTCTTCCAGAGCCTTGCGACCACCAACAAGAATATCTACAGCCTGTACCGGAGCAGGTTCAGCAACGGTAAACAGTGCCTGTGCTGATTCCATCTCTGAATATACAGTTTCCATCATGCGGTCATGAATCAGAGACTTCAGAACCTGAACCTGTTCTTCTGTAAGCTCTTGCGCAACTTCTACAAAGTAAGCAGTACCGCGTTCAAGGCGTTTTACCTTAGTCAGACCACAGTTGTTTGCGATGTCTGTAGATTTAGAAGACCATGGGGAAATCGTGCCAGGACGAGGCGTCACCAAAAGTAGAAGACCTTCTGGTTCATGCTCCTGGATAGTTGGACCGTAGGTCAAAAGCTTTTTCAGCTTATCAAGCTCGGAGGAATCTAACGCTGATTCTACATCAGCAAAGTGCATGAATTCAGCGTAAATACCAGTGATTGGTAACGCGTTTTCACGACACAGTTCCAACAGTTTGTTAACTCGAAACTCAGAAAGAGCTGGGGAGCCGCGGAGTATTTCCATGTGCTTAGGTCTCTTATATGCAGTGGATTAAGTGGTATTGGAATAAATTCAATAAGTTACGACAAATACTAAACTTACACCAATTTCACCTGCTCATTTGCGGGCGTATTATAGAGTATTTTTTTGTGACGTAACACCCAAAGCAACCGTTTGCGTCATTTTTTTCATATATCACGCAATTTGTGAATTTTCAGGTAACTTTGCAAATCATCAATGTTTTTGAATCCTGCTTTGCTCGACATACTCCCCTCTGTTATAAATAGCTAATACAAAACCTTGCCTCTATTTGTAATGCGTATTGCTTTTAAACGAACATATATAAAACTGATTAGTTTACTGATTGCCCTGATAGCTATTTCTGGCTGCCAGATCGACTCCGATCCAATGAGCGAATTAGATAAGATCCGCGAGCGCGGTGTTTTGCGAGTAGGTACCCTAAATAACCAACTCGCATACTATATTGGTCCTGATGGCCCAACTGGTCTTGATTATGAGTTAGCTAAGCGATTTGCAGATGAGCTCGGCGTTAAGCTGGAAATCAAACCTGCGTATCGTTTATCCGGACTTTTTCCTGCACTGGACAAAAATGAAATAGACATCGTAGCCGCAGGCTTGAGCCAGTCTGCTGAGCGTATAAAACAATATCGCGCCGCTCCTGCTTACTACTATGTCAGTGAGCAAGTCGTTTATAAAACCGGCTCGTGGCGACCTCGCAATCTGGATAAGCTGATAGAAAGGCTGAATGAAACTGAAGATAAGCTGACTGTTGTTGCTGGCTCCCAGTTTGAAAAAACACTAAACCACCTGGAGCTCGTAAACCCTGAATTGAAATACGATATCAACCGAAATTCGGACGTTAAAGATTTGCTGAGACAAGTCTCTAATGGCGAGCTTGCCTACACGGTAGCAGACTCTGTTGAACTCTCTTTAACTCAAAGGCTTTATCCGGATATTGCTCTTGCGTTTGAGCTTACTGAGGATCTTCCTGTTTCCTGGTATATGCGAAAATCGGACGACGAAAGCCTATATGCTCTTTTGATAGAGTTCTTTGGCTCTATGAACTCATCTGGTGATTTAGCACAACTGGAAGAGAAGTACTTCGGTCACGTTGATAGCTTCGATTATGTCGATACTCGCGCCTTTATCCGCGCCCTAGACAGCAAACTTCCTAAGTGGGAGCCTCTATTTAAAGAGTACTCTGGTGAGTTTGACTGGCGATTAATTGCTGCACTCTCCTATCAGGAGTCGCACTGGAATCCAAAAGCAAAATCCCCAACAGGCGTGCGCGGTATGATGATGCTGACCTTACCAACAGCCAAAATTGTGGGCGTGAAAGACCGTTTAGATCCTGAGCAGTCGATCAAAGGTGGTGTGAAGTACCTGAAAGGTATTGTCGAAAGAGTGCCCGACTCCATTGCCGAGCATGAAAAAATTTGGTTTGCTTTGGCATCTTATAACGTTGGTTACGGTCATATGTTGGACGCCCGCCGCCTAACCAGAGCGCAAGGCGGAAATCCTGATGCATGGACAGATGTGAAAGACCGGCTTCCTCTGCTGAAGAAGAAAAATACTACAGCCAAACTCGCTATGGTTATGCTCGTGGCGATGAAGCCCGTAACTACGTTGAAAATATCCGCCGTTACTACCAGTCGATTATTGGTCACGTAGAAAAGCAAGCGGTCACCGAAGAAGACGTCAATGTTGATGATCTACAGGTAATAGAAGTTGAACTACCGGAAGAGCCTGAAGTAGCAACTCCGAAAGCAATAGGTGATGAAACGTCTTCAGGCAATACTAGCCCAGCAGCTGAATCACCGGAAGTTGCGCCACCAGAATCAGTTCCACCACAGCCAGAAGGTTCTGCCCCAATCATTGAAGACTCAATAACTTCAACTGAGCTATAATGTTAAAAAGCTGGCAACTGCCAGCTTTAATATTGCGGTAATAAAAGCAAACTATAACAGTAGGTAAGTAAACAACTGAAAACTGAAGTAGCCGACAGCTACTAATTATGGGGGAATAACAAATGTTCTCTAGAAAAAAACGAACGACTAATAAATCCGTGGCGAAGACCGCCTCTGCAAACCGTCGCAAGCGCATGCTTGCAAACAATAAGAAGAAAATCATCTGGCGTCACCGCGCGTATGTCCAGACCGAAGTCTTCGGCTAAAACTTAGTAAAACCTGGGCAAAGCCTTCAACTTCAAGAATCTTTGCCCTCAGAACCCTGTTCCTGAGCTTTCAACTTTTTCTGTTCCTTTTTCTCTTTTCTTCTTCTTTTAAAAAATGCCTGCAACTGCGTACGGCACTCTTCTTCGAGCAGTCCTGCCTCTATCGTCGCGTAATGATAAGCTGCCTGAGTTTCGAAAAGATTCAGCACCGTTCCTGCCGCACCAGCCTTTAGATCGGGAGCTCCATATACGATTCGTTTTACCCTGCTATGTAGAAGCGCCCCGGCACACATAGGACACGGTTCCAGAGTCACATATAAAGTAGTATCAGTCAGCCTGTAGTTTTCCAGAACTTCACCCGCTTTTCTCAAAACCTGTATCTCAGCATGCGCTGTAGCATCGTGTAATCCAATGGAGCGATTCCATCCTTCAGCGACAACTTCTCCGTCTTTGACTAAAACCGCTCCCACAGGCACCTCTCCTTCTAACTCTGCCTGATGAGCTAAAGAGATGGCTCTGCGCATAAAGGTTTCATCTTGTTGATTAAAAGAATTAGTCAAAACAGCTTTCCGATATAGATATAAAGGTCGCCATTTTAGCGAGCTACACCTTAAGAATAAATAGTCATCACCGTACTTAGGCTGACACTATTCACTTCGCTTTGGTTGTTTTGCCAGATAACCTCAACTGAGACATGATACACATCTCCACTTGTAGCCGTTGGCAACTTAGATATCGATACTATTAACTCATATTCATTGTCTAACTGAACCTCTTCATTCAAGGTTTCAACTGCATCTGAATGTTCTGAAAACTCTATCGATAGTCTTTCCATTCGAGATTCAGCAATGCGCAAAGCTTCTGTACTTCGGTGCGCGTAATCCGTTTTCTGCTCCATATAGACCTGTAGCCTGATATTGCCCATAACGCCGAACACAATCAAAGATGAAGCGATCAATACTTCTAACAGTGTGGCTCCTCGTTGTTTAGAAATCACGCCAGCCTCCCTGCATCCATTGATACTCACCATCAGCAAGAACGATCACTGCTGACACTACTGCATACCGGTAACGAGATTGGATTTGATAAGTCACGGCATCCAGGTTGGTTACCTCAATATCCAGCTCTTTGGGCAAACTGCATTTATGAAATGTGGAAGGAAGCTGAGAGCCTGTTTTAAACTGTCCGTAAACACACTGAACACCACCTTCAGCAATCCAATGTGACTGCGCTTTTGCTACCTGGTTATTTGCCATCCTTGTTTGCAAAATAAGTGGCCTATAGCTGGTTAATGTAAGAATAAGTAACGCCACCAGAAGTAATGACGTAAACAATAAGGTGATCATCCCCTGCTCGGTGTTTTTGTTCATTGGTTTCTCGGTACTACTTCAACTGTCCTGCTCATATTGATACCAGGTTGATTCTTAATCTCTGCAGACAACGAGATCCTCAACAATGACCTTTCATCGTTTAGAAAGGCGGAATCCAGCTTAAAATCGTAGTCCGTCAGAGCAATATTTCGCTCATCAAACACCGAGTAATAGACGCGACAAGTTCCTTGTGTAAGCTTCTCTCTGTCGGCAATAGTCCGATGGCATATCTTAAGTTTTTTCTTTTTAGTGTCAGCTTTGTAAGAGATTAACCTGGCAGAAAACCTTTCACCTGAAGCACTAAGTTGATAAGCAAAAGTCAGTGTATTGTCGCTAAGCTCAAATGTATTCTCAGTTCCAATTAACGTCAGTTTTTGGCCAAGATCCGAGGTATATCCTGCGCGTCTTACCTCTCGGGCAATTTCGCTAATTACATTATCTAAAGACTTTGCCAATAGCGTTTTCTGATGACGAATCAAAGCCTGTTTCTGAGTTGTAATAAATAGTGTACTGACGGTTGTAATCACCGTCAGGCTGAGAAAGGTCGCTACCATTAGCTCAATAAGCGTAAACCCTGCGCATCTATGGTGTTTGCTTCTATGGCTGATATCAGCACTTAGGAAAGCCATAGAACTCACCACCTTCACCGCATATTTTTGTTCTTCCGGTAATACCGTAGTAAACCAGCTTTAGCGGTTTAACCGGGTTATTTTGATAACGAATAAGTAGATGCCCATTTCCCCGGTACTTGGCACTAATGTGGTCCATATATATGAAAGCAGGACCATTTTTATTTTGACTTCCTGATACCTGAATTTGCGTATAACGCCCTTCGACTATCTGAATAGCCTCACTCTGTTTTTCTGACCGCAATTCAAGAGTCCAGGATAAATCACCTAACGGTGAAGAATTAACAACAACGTACAGCTCTTCTCCTCGGTGCATGGTTTCTGAACGAACATTGAAGAAAAAACTACTGATTTCCGCTGCTATTCGCCTCATTCTTAGCTGTTCAAACAAAGATTCAAAACCGACACTCAGGCCAGTGAAAGCAACCGAAAAGATAAGCAGAACAACAACCAGCTCTATCAGAGTAAAACCGCGAACTATTTCCAAAATTTACCGTCAGCATATGCCCGCCTGAGAAGAATTATCAGATGCTATCAAGCTCATCCATTAAGAAAGTATGTTGAGGGTAAAAGCTGGAAGTGATTCGTTTATTCTTTTGCAAATATGAACTCAAGAAGTCGTCAGGAATGACATTGCTCGAATTAATTGTGGTGTTAGCGGTATTAGGGACTCTGGTTTTACTAGCACTGCCAACATACAGCCAGCACACTCTAAACAACCACAGAGTAAAAGCCATGTCTGATCTTATGCTATTGCAGCTTCGAATCGAAACGCTTAATACTTCAAAAGACAGGGAGATAGTAATAGAAGAAGGGTACTGCTCTGCCGGTATTCCATGCCAATCAGACAGAGGCAGGTTTCATTTTTCCGTTATTGAAACCAACGATGAGTATATTCTTCAGGTCAAATCCATTGGTCACCAGACAACAGATAAATGCCCTGTTTTATCTATTAGTTCTAATGGTAAGAAGGAGCCATTAGAGTGCTGGAAATAAAAAAGCCAGCGAATAGTTTCAGTTTCACTGGCTTAGTAATATTCGTTTTGCTGGCAGATTAGCTAGTCAGGTCATCAAAGAACTTTTTAACGCCTTTGAAGAAACCTTCAGACTTCGGAGAATGCTTAGTTGCAGCATCACCACCACAGCTTTCTGCAAATTCTCTTAGCAGTTCTTTCTGGCGCGAGCTTAGTTTAACCGGAGTTTCTACTACCAGCTTAACAATTAGGTCACCAACACCGCCACCACGAACACCTTTCACACCTTTACCGCGCATACGGAACATACGGCCAGTTTGCGTTTCTTCAGGTACCTTCAGGTTAACACGACCATCAAGAGTAGGAACTTCAACTTCACCACCAAGCGCAGCCATCGCGAAGCCTACAGGCACTTCACAGTATAGGTTGTTACCATCACGCTCAAAGATATGGTGCTCTTTCACATGAACCTGTACGTACAGATCACCTGCTGGTGCACCTGTCTCACCCGCTTCACCTTCACCAGACAGGCGGATACGGTCACCAGTATCTACACCAGCCGGGATCTTAACGTTAAGTGTCTTAGTCTTCTGCTTACGACCTTGTCCGTGACACGCATTACAAGGGTCTTTAATGATCTTGCCTTTACCGTTACAGGTAGGACAGGTTTGCTGAACCGCAAAGAAACCCTGACGCATCTGAACCTGACCATGACCATGACAGGTTCCACAAGTCTGAGGTGATGAACCTTTCTTAGCACCAGAGCCATGACAAACGTCACACTCAACCAGTGTTGGTACTTCAATCTCTTTTTCACAACCACGAACCGCTTCTTCAAGAGTCAGCTCCATGTTGTAACGAAGGTCGGAACCACGCTGAGCGCGTTGACCGCCACCACCACGGCGACCACCACCGAAGATGTCGCCAAATACATCACCAAAGATATCGCCAAAGTCAGCACCAGCACCGCCGCCGAAGCCGCCTCCGCCCATGCCGCCCTGTTCAAATGCAGCATGACCATACTGATCGTAAGCCGCTTTCTTCTGAGGATCGGTCAGAATTTCGTACGCTTCTTTTACTTCTTTAAACTGTTCCGCAGCGCCTTCATCACCCTGGTTTCTGTCCGGGTGGTATTTCATCGCAAGACGCTTATACGCCTTCTTGATATCGCGCTCTGACGCATCACGGCTAACGCCTAATACTTCGTAAAAATCACGTTTTGACATGTGTTTAAATACCGTTTCTTACTGCAAATGGCATCGTGCCATTTTTCTTAACTAAATCGATCTGGAGAATGTCTTCACACCGACATCACCTAGATAGATTCACTCAATCTTATTTACAAACTTGCGGGCGAAAGGAAACCCCCGACGCCCGCAATATATTTCAATAAAGAAGCTCTGTTATTAAAAGAACTAAATAATTGTGTTTTCTAAGCCAGATTGTGCGAGTTCAAGGAGAAGGCGCGGAGTTTATAAGCATAAATGAGCACCTTCGACGCAGAAATCGTTCAATCTGGCGACGAAAACTAATTATTTTTTGTCGTCTTCTTTAACTTCTTCAAACTCAGCGTCAACAACATCATCGTCTTGCTTAGGCTGTTCACCCGCTTCTGCACCACCAGCTGCTTGCTGTGCTTGCGCTTGCTGCTGAGCGATTTCCATTAGCTTCTGAGCTGCTGTCATCAGAGCCTGAACTTTAGCGTCGATAGCTTCTTTGTCGTCGCCGCTCTTCACTTCTTCTAGCTCTTTGATTGCTGCTTCGATCTTCTCTTTCTCGTCTGCTGGCAGAGCGTCACCCGCTTCTTCCATTTGCTTACGAGTACCGTGAATCATCTGATCAGCCTGGTTACGTGCAGTTACTAGCTCTTCGAACTTCTTGTCCGCTTCTTTGTTAGCTTCTGCTTCTTGTACCATCTTCTCGATGTCATCATCGCTCAGACCGCCAGATGCCTGGATAGTGATCTTCTGCTCTTTACCAGTCTGCTTGTCTTTCGCAGATACGTGCAGGATACCGTCCGCATCTAGGTCGAATGTTACTTCGATTTGTGGCATGCCACGTGGTGCAGGCTGAATACCTTCTAGGTTGAACTGACCAAGAGACTTGTTGTACATCGCTTGCTTACGCTCACCCTGTAGAACGTGGATTGTTACAGCGTTCTGGTTGTCTTCTGCAGTAGAGAACACCTGGTTAGCTTTAGTTGGGATAGTTGTGTTTTTCTCAACTAGCTTAGTCATTACGCCACCCATTGTCTCGATACCTAGAGACAGAGGAGTAACATCTAGTAGAAGTACGTCTTTAACGTCACCAGCAAGTACACCGCCCTGAACTGCAGCACCCATCGCTACTGCTTCGTCTGGGTTTACATCGCGGCGTGCTTCTTTACCGAAGAAATCAGCAACTTTCGCCTGAACCATTGGCATACGAGTCTGACCACCGACTAGGATAACGTCAGTGATATCGCCAACAGAAAGATCTGCATCGTTAAGAGCAACTTTTAGTGGCTCAAGAGAACGCTGAACTAGGTCTTCAACAAGTGACTCAAGCTTCGCACGAGTTACTTTAACGTTCATGTGCTTAGGACCAGTTGCGTCTGCAGTTACGTAAGGTAGGTTTACGTCAGTCTGCTGAGTAGAAGAAAGCTCGATTTTCGCTTTTTCTGCTGCTTCTTTAACACGCTGCATTGCTAGAGGATCGTTCTTAAGATCGATGCCCTGCTCTGCTTTAAACTCATCTACAAGGTAGTTGATCATGCGGTTGTCGAAGTCTTCACCACCAAGGTGAGTGTCACCGTTAGTTGCTAGTACTTCGAAAGTCTTCTCGCCTTCAACTTCGTCGATTTCGATGATAGAGATATCAAATGTACCACCACCAAGGTCGTATACAGCGATAGTGCGGTCACCGCCTGACTTGTCCAGACCGTAAGCTAGTGCAGCTGCAGTTGGTTCGTTGATGATACGCTTAACTTCAAGACCTGCGATACGGCCAGCATCTTTAGTAGCCTGACGCTGAGCATCGTTAAAGTAAGCAGGAACTGTGATAACTGCACCAGTTACTTCCTCACCAAGGAAGTCTTCAGCAGTTTTCTTCATTTTCTTAAGTACTTCAGCAGAAACCTGAGGAGCCGCCATTTTCTGGCCTTGTGCTTCTACCCAAGCATCGCCGTTGTCTGCCTTAACAATGTTGAAAGGCATAATTTCGATATCACGCTGTACTTCTTCGTCTTCAAAACGACGACCGATAAGACGCTTAATAGCAAATAGCGTGTTTTGAGGGTTGGTTACCGCTTGACGTTTTGCAGGCTGACCTACTAGCGTTTCGCCGTCTGTATAAGCGATAACAGATGCAGTTGTACGCTCACCTTCAGCATTTTCAATTACGCGTGGTGCATCGCCGTCTAGTACAGCAACACATGAGTTAGTAGTACCTAAGTCAATACCAATGATTTTACCCATCAGGCTATCTCCGAGAATTCAATTTAATCATTTCTATATCCCCCTAGATGGGGGCGATGAATTGGGATTCAACCCCATTCACACTAATGTTTCTTTGTGTATGCACCATAGATAAGGTCAGCGAATGGGTTTTCAAGGGAGTGACTAAAAAAAAGAGCAGATTTTTATCAGTTAGGGGAAAAATCAGCAAAAATGTAGTACCTGTAAATGAAAAAAAGGCCGCTTCGAAAGCGACCTTTTGACAAATAATTCGATTGAATTACTTAGAAACCATTACCATCGCAGGGCGGACAACACGGCCGTTTAGTTCATAACCTTTCTGCATTACGAACATAACTGTGTTTGGCTCAAAGTCTTCGCTTTCCTGGGTAGACATCGCCTGATGGAACTCAGGGTTGAATGGCTGACCTTCAGGGTTGATTTCTTTCAGGCCAAACTTCGCAACAGTGTCGATAAAAGTTTTATGAGTAAGCTCAACGCCTTCAACAATTGGTTTCACTTCTTCATTTTCCATGTTCGCGTGTGAAATAGCGCGCTCTAGGTTGTCGATAACAGGCAACAGCTCTTCAGCAAACTTAGTTAGTGCGTATTTACGAGCTTTATCAATTTGCTGCTCTGTACGGCGACGCATGTTGTCTACTTCAGCTTTAGCACGCAATACAGAATCCTGTTGTTCTTTCACTTTTGCTTCACTAGACAGAAGTGCGGCTTCAAGCTGAGCAATTTTAGACTCTTCTATTTCCTGCTCGCTTTCTTCATTCCATTCGATATCAGCGTCAGTACCAACAGCTTCCACTTCTTCTTGAGCTACTTCCTGCTCAACGCCTTCCTGTTGCTTCAGCTCTTCTTCTTTAACCTTGTTTTCTTCGTTACTCATGATATCTCCAGACTTCGGAACTCAATGTTTATAGCGAGCTTGTCATTAATCCTAAGATAAAACGCTCGCGTATTTAATCAACTTGCCTTTATTATGGGGACAGATATTTTTGAATCAAGCGTAACTGCTACCAATTGGACTATCCAGATGAAAAAGCCCTTCCAAGTCATCGGTATTATAGGAAAACCACGTAATCACAAAGCGGTTCAAACTCACAAAGAACTATTTTGCTGGCTATCTTCTGAAGGCTATCAACCAATAGTCGACGATCGTTTAGTTGATATCCTGGATGATATTCCTCAAGAGAACTTCGATTCTTTAGTCAATATTGGTGAAAAAGCAGATCTGGCTATCGTTGTGGGTGGTGACGGTAATATGCTTGGTGCTGCCCGTGTACTATCCCGCTTTGATATAAGTGTTATCGGTGTAAACCGAGGAAACCTGGGATTCTTAACCGACCTGAACCCGGAAGATTTTAAAACCGCGCTTAAAGCGGTACTCGACGGCCAATATGTAGAAGAAGAACGATTCCTGCTTGAAGCTGAAGTGTATCGACACGGTAAGAAAAAAAGCCATAGTGCTGCGCTAAACGAAGTGGTTCTGCACCCAGGTAAGATAGCCCATATGATAGAGTTCGAAGTCTACATTGATGATAGCTTCGCTTTTTCTCAGCGTTCCGATGGACTCATCATATCAACACCAACAGGCTCTACTGCCTATTCACTATCTGGTGGTGGCCCAATCTTATCACCAAGTCTGAACGTTATATCTATCGTGCCTATGTTCCCGCACACCCTTTCCAGCCGACCACTGGTGGTTGACGGCCACCGAAAAATTAAGCTAAGCGTTTCTCCTGATAACAGGGGAACTCAGGAAGTAAGCTGCGACGGACAAATTTCACTCCCCGTTTCTCCGTCTGATGAAATCGTTATTTATCAAAGCCCTAATGTACTAAGGCTTATTCACCCTGAGGATTACAGCTATTACCATGTACTCCGCAATAAGTTGGGCTGGTCTAGCAAACTCTTCTAACTGAGCATTCTGATTTTGTTATGTGTCACAATTTATTGAACAAAATAAATTGTTCATAAAAAAATCACCTGGATAACTTTACTGTATAAAGAAACAGTATATACTGTTTTCTTATACAGTAATGTTTGGTTATACAGGTATCTGAAAATGCTGGCTCACTTAAGTGTAAATAACTTCGCCATTGTTAAGTCACTTCAACTTGAACTTTCACAAGGTATGACAACCATCACCGGTGAAACTGGTGCTGGTAAATCTATTGCTATCGATGCGCTTGGGCTTTGCCTTGGTGGTCGAGCAGAAGCTGGAATGGTACGTCAGGGTGAAGATAAGACTGAGGTTTGTGCAGCATTTTTACTGGATAACAATATTCACGCAACTCGCTGGCTGGAAGATAACGAACTTCTGGATGGTAGCGAGTGTATTCTTCGGCGCATCATCACCAAAGATGGCCGTTCCAGAGCCTTTATTAACGGAAGCCCAGTTCCTCTTTCTCAACTAAAGTCTTTAGGGCAAAAGCTAATAAACATTCACGGGCAGCACGCACACCACCAGTTAATGAAGAGCGAATATCAGCTTTCAATGTTGGATCAGTACGCTGGTCACGGAGATTTGATCAGCAAAACTCAACAGCATTACCAAACATGGCGACAAGCTGAAAATAAACTGAAAGAGCTGCGCCAAAACAGCCAAGAAAATGAAGCTCAAAAGCAACTGCTCGAATATCAGATAAAAGAGCTGAATGAGCTGGCAATTGCAGAGGGCGAGTTTGTTGAGCTTGAGCAAGAGCATAAAAGACTTGCTAACAGTGGCGAGCTCGCAACTAACTGCCAGCAAGCTATTGAACTGATATATGAAGGTGAAGAAGTTAATGCTTTGGGCATATTGCAAACTGCCTCTACCTCATTGATCAAACTCGCTGAACTGGATCCTAAACTTGCAACTCTTCCGGGAATGCTAGAAGAGGCTCTGATTCAGATTGAAGAGACAAACAATGAACTTCGTAGTTATCTGGACTCTATTGATGTAGACCCAGAAAGAATGGCATTTGTAGAAGAGCGCTTCTCTAAAATCATGTCGATTTCCCGAAAACATCATGTCATGCCAGAAGAGCTTTATAGCCATCACCAGGATCTGTTAAAGCAGATTGAAGAGTTAGATTGTTCCGATGAAAAACTGGATGCACTTGCCGAAGAAGCAGAAAAGAAACATGCAAGATTCCTTTCCGGTGCAGAAAAGCTAAGTAAATCGAGAAGCCGCTATGGTAAAGAACTGGATAAGCTGATTAGCAAAAGTATGCATGAACTGAGCATGGAAAAAGCGAAGTTCTGTATCGATATTTCGCGTGATGAAAAACATGCATCGCCACTAGGTATTGATCAGGTTACCTTTATTGTTTCAACTAACCCAGGTCAGCCAATGCAGCCTATCGCTAAGGTTGCTTCAGGCGGTGAATTGTCGCGTATATCTCTGGCTATCCAGGTAATCACAGCGCAGAAAGTCGATACTCCAAGCCTGATTTTTGATGAGGTAGATGTTGGTATCAGTGGGCCAACAGCTGCAGTCGTCGGCAAAATGCTGCGCAAGCTAGGAGAATCCACTCAGGTTCTTTGCGTAACTCACCTACCGCAAGTTGCAGGTTGCGGGCACCAACAGTTATTCGTAGCAAAACAAACTAAAGCAGGTAAAACTGAAACCCAGATGAAACCACTCGATAACGAACAAAGAGTATCTGAGCTTGCTCGACTTCTGGGCGGTAGTGAAATTACAGATTCAACCCTGGCAAACGCTAGAGAATTATTAGCCGCCTAATTTCATAATTGACATAAATGTTATCTAGCCCACAAAATGAACATCTACTTTTGTGGGCTAACTTTATTTGAGACCCTAATTGCAACAAAACTCGAATTTTGCGGTCACAGGTAAAGTCCCTTTTACATATCGGCTCTGCTTGTTTATTATCTTGCGAGCTTAGCGAAATACATAGATACAGAAGTACCAATTATGCAATTAAAAAAGTGGTTAGTAGTAGTCCCACTGTCTATTACGATGATGACCGGCTGCTCATTGGCAGAAAAGCTTGTTTACCGAATTGATATCAACCAGGGTAACTACGTAGAACAACAAGCAGTAGATCAATTAAAGTTTGGCATGAGTAAAGAGCAGGTAAGATATGTACTTGGCTCGCCTATGTTAATCGAAAATGGTTATCCAAATACCTGGTACTACATCTATCACCATACTGAAGGTCACAACGACTCCATTCAAAAGAACCTATTTGTGCACTTTAATGAAGATGGTCGCCTTTTAAACCTGGAGGGAGATTTTCCACCAGGAGTCGGTTTTTTTGAAAGTCTGAACTAGTAATCGCCTGAAGTAATTATCGAATCCAGAAAAATAGGGCTTTATAGCCCTATTTTTTCCTCAGTTCGTTTGGCTTTCCACCTGTCACGGGATCTGCCTTCCCTGAGGCTTTAGCTTGCTCTGCTCGCTTACGTCTAATCTCCTTTGGATCAGCCAACAGAGGTCTATAGATCTCGATACGATCTTTATCTCTTACTTTGGCATCAAGCCTAACATTGCGGCTAAATATACCCACTTTGTTTTTACTCAAATCTATCTCAGGGTACATATCTAATACCCCGGACTGATTAATGATCTCTTCAACTGTTGAGTTTTTGTCTACTACTTGCGTAAGCACTCTTTGCTCATGAGGTAATGCATAAACAACTTCTACATGGATCATGTCCGATTCAATACTCATTAGTACACCTGTTTCGCACGATTGGTAAATGCACTTACCATATTATTTGTCAGCTCGCTGAATACCTTACCAAATGCCATTTCAACCAACTTACTGGAAAATTCAAAATCCAGCTTGAGTTCTACCTTACAGGCAGCTTCATCAAGCTCAGTGAAATACCAACCACCTTTTAAAGACTTAAAAGGCCCGTCCACTAACTCCATCAAAATTGCAGAGCTACTCTCTAACGTATTTGAGGTGGTAAAGGTTTTTTTGATTCCGGCTTTGGCAACATCTACAGACGCTATCATCTGATTGTCATCTGATTTCAGTATTTTGGAACCTGAACAACCAGGCAAAAATTCTGGATATCTTGATACATCGTTTACCAGATCATACATCTGCTCTGCACTGTATGAAACAAGAGCCGAGCGCCTGACTTGGGGCATACTTTCTCTCTTTTCTTCGTAATATATTATCTAATTCAACAAATAAGGATTTCCCAACAAGGAGACGATCCGTATAATGACGCCATTATGGCAAAGAAAAAATCAAAAACCAAAGCTGGTAGCAATACCATAGCGCTAAATAAAAAAGCTCGTCACGAATACTTCATTGATGATGAAATCGAAGCTGGGTTAGAACTTCAGGGTTGGGAAGTTAAATCTCTCCGCCAGGGTAAAGCTAACATTGCTGAAAGTTACGTCTACATACGTGATGGCGAAGCCTTTGTTAGTGGTATTACCATCACTCCTCTGAATCAGGCATCAACACACGTTGTAGCTAACCCTACCCGCGTGCGTAAGCTATTATTAAATAGAAGAGAGTTGGATAACCTATTCGGTCGTGTGAACCGTGAAGGTATGACGCTAACCGCACTTTCTCTTTACTGGTCCCGCTCCTGGGTAAAAATCAAAATCGGTGTTGCGAAGGGTAAAAAGCTTCACGACAAACGAACTGATTTGAAAGAGAAAGATTGGGCGCGCGATAAAGCTCGGATTATGAAGAGCAAATTGCGTTAAACTTAATCAACTGAACCAGCAAGTGCTAGACAGCATTAAGTTTTCTGGTACCATGCTCGTTCTATCTCGGGGCTGATCTAGGATTCGACGGGAATTTTGCAGTCTGAGGTGCATGTCGTGGGGCGGTTGGCCACGTAAAAAGCCGCAAAAAAATAGTCGCAAACGACGAAAACTACGCACTAGCAGCTTAATAACCTGCTGAGAGCTCTCTCGCCCTAGCTTCCGCTTGTAAGACGGGGACCAACGAGAGATCAAACCCAAACGAGCTAGCCCGGATTCTCCCGCCTGAGAGATGAACGGCGAAGTTTAATTCAGGATAGTCATTTACTAGCGTGTCGGTTCGCAGGTACTTGGTGAATTTAAAGATCGACTAAGCATGTAGTACCAAAGATGAATGGTTTTCGGACGCGGGTTCAACTCCCGCCAGCTCCACCAATCACTAGTAACGGGACGTCTCAGGACGTCCCGTTTTCTTTTCTAAACCCTTGTCCCATCTAGCTTTAAGTGGTTCAGGGCGTCTCATCGAGATTCACTTAATCTCAGTCATTTAGTAACATTCTGCGTAACACTAACCAATAACAACACAAATTGGTGTTACATCAGAAAGGAACCATTAAAATGGCTAAGCAAATCAAGCCCTTATCACCAACTCAAGTAACCAAAGCTAAGCCCTTAGAAAAAGAATATTCGCTTGCCGATGGCAACGGTCTGTACTTACGTATAAAGCCGAATGGCGCAAAACTTTGGATTTTCAACTACATCCACCCAGTAACTAAAAAACGCAAGAACATCAGCCTTGGTGCTTTTCCTGACATTACTCTCGCATCTGCGAGAGAGAAAACAAGAGAAATGCGCCAACATGTCGCTGAAGGTATTGATCCGAAAACTCACAGAGATAACCAACTCATTACCGCACAGATAGCTCAGTCATCAACTCTGAAATCAGTTGCCGAAGAATGGTTTGAAGTAAAAAAGCATGACGTTTCCGAAGACTATGCCAACGATATCTGGCGATCTCTAGAGCTACATATCTTTCCCAACCTCGGTAACATGCCGATAAGTGAGCTAACTGCCCCAATTGTGATTCAAGTCCTACGACCTGTAGAAGCAAAGGGCGCATTAGAGACAGTTAAGCGAGTATGTCAGCGAATAAATGAAGTGATGAACTACGCGGCGAATTGCGGAAAGATTCAGTCCAACCCATTGATTGGGATAAAGCAAATATTTAAGAAGCCAAAAACTGATCATATGAGCACTATCAGACCAAATGAACTTAGTGATCTAATGCAAGCGATGTCGTTAGCCAATATCAAGCTTGCTACCCGCTGCGCTTTTGAATTCCAACTCCACACTCTGACCCGTCCCGTTGAGTGTGCTGCCGCTGAATGGAGTGAAATTGATTTCGAAAACAAACTTTGGGTCATTAGCAAAGATAAAATGAAAATGAAGCGCGATCACAAAATCCCTCTTTCGGACGCTTCGATTCAACTTTTAAACTTTATGAAGCCCATCTCATACGGACAACGCTATGTATTCCCTAGTTCAACATCAGTTGATCAGCACATGAACAGCCAGAGCGTCAACGCCGCACTTAAACGTGCTGGAATGAAAGGAAAGCTGGTAAGTCACGGTATGCGTTCCATCGGCAGTACAGCGCTCAACGAACAGGGCTTCAACAAAGATGCTATTGAGCTGTGTCTGGCACACGTAGACAAGAACACAATCCGTGACATCTACAACAACGCTGAATATCTGGAAGAGCGACGAAAGATCATGGATTGGTGGAGTAATTTCATACTTGATGCTTCTAAAAACGCCAATACTATAGCAAAACCAAAAATTTAAGTGACAAATATCACAATTTTAGTGAGATGCGGGTAATTTTGTATTGACGATGAGAATCGCCCGCATTATTTTAAATCGCGTTTAAATATTTAATTTTCACATAGGAAACAGACATTTAAAGTCCGCTACGCGGCAACGTAACTTATTCCCGTTAAACTTCGGTTTAACTATTTGTTTATTGTTTTGGTATTAACTTAACTTTCGGAGCCTTTTTTGAAGACTTCACTATTCCATTACATACGAATACCTTCCTTTAATTGTTAAGGAATGAGTCTGTAACCCAATAGGCTCCAGTCCCATCTAGGTGTTCCTTCACTGATAATAAACTTCCGTGGATCAGTGTAAGTATTGGAATATAAAGTTAGTACTAGACATGAATTAATGTAGGTTATCGTTATGTCTGTAAATACAACTCCTCTTCTAAAAATCGTACGTAAATCTGACGTTCTACAGCGCGTTCCATTCTCAAGAGCGACTCTCCATCGCAAAATCAATGATGGAACTTTCCCACCGTCAATTCCACTTGGTGCAAACTCTGTTGGTTTCTTATCTCATGAAGTCGATGCAATTATCGCAGCCATGGCATTGGGCAAAGATCTACAGCAAACCGTTTCTCATCTTGTTGAGCAAAGACAGTCTCTTTTCGACAACAGTCTCTATGCACTAGCCGCATAACTAAAAACTCTCACTAAGCACAAATAAATCAATTGTTTACTGCATGCTTTAGCATGCTGGTAAAAGTGCAGAGTTCTTTAGTTATATATATTACTTAGAAACTTTGCACTTTTACGTTCTACTGGAAATAAGAATAAATGAACGTTATCGCGCAATCTCAAGCCTCAGAACATACACTGGTTCGTTCAACAGAGTCCTGCTCAGTCGCTATTCTTAGCGGCGAGTCTCTAAGCTTCGATCATGACAAGTACAGGGTCGTTGCTGTTCGCAACGACAAAAACAACCTGGCTGAAGTTATCCGCTATTACCGTGATGCTGGCTTCAATAACATCAAGTTAATCATTGATTCAAAAAAGCTCCCTGCTCAAGCTGTAGATTTCATGATGATTAATTATCGCGACGCTAGGTGTGATCTTTATGATTTAGCATCAAAGCGACTCTACAGTCTGAAAGACTACAACGATACAATCCAGTATCTATCTCTTTGCTATCAGTTGACGAATTGCGGCATGCGGGGTGACGAAATCATTGACTGGCTAGCTAAAAAACTAGTCCGTACAATTCCTCTGATCTGTTCCGATGCTAAATCATGCTTGAGAACTTACCGTTTCTATCTTCACAAAGACAATAATTTCCTAAGTAAAGTTTTAGATTGCCTTGAACTACAGCTACACCACTATCATTCGTCAGTTCAAGATTTTATGAAGCTTAGAACGCCGACGAAAACAATCCGTACTTCAACTCTCGACTGTCCAGAAGTGTGTGAAGCGCTAGCCAATGAGCGAACCCTTGCGATTAAATCTGCAACAGGGACTGGTAAAACGAAACACGTCTTTGGCCCTATTACTCAGCTAGCTGAGCAAAACAATAAATCCGTGGTATATCTTTCTCACCTGATGGCTTTAGTAGAACAATACTGCATTCAAAATCATGCGGTCAGCTATACCACTCAAAACTTAACTCAGCTTGAACAGTCGAAAGCGATGGGATTAGTCGTCAATAGTGTGTGGAAAGCACATATCCAAGCATATTGCCACAATGCTGATACCTTGATTATTGATGAGTTTGAGAAAGTAATTTCAACTGTCGTGTGTTCGGAGCATTCACTACAAATGCCTAAACAACGCGTCTTTCATTGCTTGTCTGAGATTATTCGCTCCATTCCACAAGTCATTGTGGGCGATGCTGATCTTTCCGATATTAGTTTAGGCTTCTTGAAGGATTTACGAGGTGACGTGACTTTAATCCAGTGCGACAAAAACCCATATCTGGGAATTGAAGCAGTTATCACAGATAAAAATCAGTATCTTTATAGTCAGGATGATCTCAAGTCCAAATTGTTGGAGGACAAGGTGTTTCTCTTTGACTCGCTAGTGACACTTCGAGGAGTAGTTAAACAACTTGGTTATGAGGACAAACAAGGTTTAGATAGTGAGACTGCGGCTCTAAACGACGGTGTGCTAGTCATTCACGGGGAGAATAAAGGAATGGACGCACAACGTGCTTTTCTGGCTAACCCGAATGAAGAAATCTCCAAATACAAAGCGATTATCGCTTCTCCCTGTCTAGGGTCAGGCTTCTCAATCGTCAAAAACTTTGCCAATAGAGTTGTCGTATTCTGTGACAAAACACTAAATCCATTTGAACTAGTTAACTTCGCACGTCGATTCCGTAAAGCAAAGGAGATTTGTTTCACCGTAGATGCCCATCAAGACTTCTTCTGCCGCCCGACAAGGGCAAGAGTCTACAATGCGAATATTCACTCAGCGCCAACAGACCACCTAGAGATTGCATTCGGTAACGTGAAATCACAGTTCACCGCACCTCTGGGGCTACATCTATGGCTAACATTGAAGGAACTCGGCTTTCATGTTGATCCGCTACCATCCTCAGTGTACTCACAGAGCTGTGGGTCTAAAACGAACAAGCAATATTTAAAAGCTTACAGAGAGGCGTTGGTCAACGCCATTATGCAATCTGTCGATTTAACCCAGCATGACGTGAAGCGGCTTATGATGGCTGATAAGCGCACAGCCAGTGACAACGCAGCCATCTCGAAGCATACAATCAAAAGCTACTATCATTTGACTGAAGTCACGAAAGAGGATGTCGAGTTTCATTTCCTGTTTTCTAAGAACAGAAAGCTCTTCGACAAGCTATTTTCTGTTCCAGCGCCAAACGAAGATAACAGCAAGTACTCAACATATCGCCGCTTGGCGAATTTAATCAATGAGGGTCTGTTCAACGGACACCAGCTTAATTCTCAATCACCTTCTATCATGATCCATAGGGAGCAGATTTTGGGGTTTGTTAATCTGATGATCGAAAATCGGGACTTAGTCAATTGGACACTGCACAAAGATACTCACATCCCACTATCACTCAACGAAAACAGCACGACAAATAAAAAGATGCTGTATTTTGGGCAACTCATGAAGTCTCTGGGTTTTGAAATCGGTAGATTTAGCGGAACAACAAATAAAGCGAAAATCTCTCTGACTCAAAGGGCGCGTAGCTACACTAGATTAAGTACCGAGTCTCTAGATATCGTTGCTTAACTGACTTCCCGTTATGCTATTGCATAACGGGATAACTATTTCCACGAATAGCATCTGGTATTTCATGCATACCGTTACCCACTTCACTGATAAGTCAGTATCTTTTCTGCTTTTATGCATCCTTTGGTATAGTCATGAAATGCATTTGTACTGAGCTGGCTAATCGCATGGAATCGACAATCAATAAATCAAAGCTATCTGAAACCGACATCATCACGAAATTCATTCTTCCCGCTATCAAAGATGCAGGATGGGATGATATGTCTCAAATCCGTCAAGAGGTTAAACTGCGTGACGGTAAGGTCATTGTTCGTGGTCAGGCAGCAGCGAGGAAAAAGGTTAAGTCTGCGGACATCGTCCTTTACCATAAACCGAGCATGCCTCTAGCCGTTGTCGAAGCAAAAGCGAATAAGCATGAAATCGGCAAAGGTATGCAACAAGGTCTAGATTACGCCAGCCTACTTGAAGTCCCTTTTGTCTTTGCCTCAAATGGCGACGGTTTTATCTTCCACGACAAAACCAACCCAGCTCAACTCGAAACTGAAATTCGACTTGAAGATTTTCCGACACCTCAGCAACTATGGGACAAGTACTGCGTTTGGAAAGGATACAAAGCCGAGCACCTTCCAGTCATTACTCAAGATTACCATGATGACGGTAGCGGAAAGTCTCCGCGCTACTATCAGCTACAAGCGATAAACAAAACCGTGGAAGCGGTCGCAGCAGGACAAAACCGTGTACTCTTGGTTATGGCAACAGGTACGGGCAAAACTTACACTGCTTTCCAGATTATTTGGCGACTATGGAAGTCCCGAGCCAAAAAACGCATCCTATTTCTAGCGGACAGAAACATTCTGGTCGATCAAACTAAGACCAACGACTTCCAGCCGTTTGGCACCGCTATGACCAAAGTCACTGGTCGAACAGTCGATCCCGCTTACGAAATCCACCTAGCTCTGTATCAAGCTCTGACTGGCCCAGAAGAGCACCAAAAAGCATACAAACAGGTCGATCCTGATTTCTTTGACCTTATTGTCGTTGACGAGTGCCATCGTGGCAGTGCCGCTGAGGACAGCGCATGGCGCGAGATTCTTGAGTATTTCGGTTCTGCGACTCAAATAGGGCTAACCGCGACACCAAAAGAAACCGATATCGTGTCTAACACCGAGTACTTTGGCGATGCCATTTATACCTACTCTCTAAAACAAGGAATTGAAGACGGTTTCTTAGCCCCATACAAAGTTGTGCGTGTGGACATCGATGTAGATTTACAAGGTTGGCGACCAACCAAAGGACAAGTCGATAAACATGGTGAAGTTATCGAAGACAGGATCTATAACCAGAAAGACTTCGACAGAACTATGGTCATTGATGAGCGAACAGAACTGGTTGCACAGACCATCACCAGCTACCTCAAGCGCACCGACCCGATGGCGAAGACCATTGTTTTCTGCAATGACATTGACCATGCAGAACGTATGCGACGAGCACTAATCAATTGCAACCCTGAGCAAGTTGCTAAAAATGAAAAATACGTAATGAAAATTACTGGTGATGATGAAATCGGCAAAGCTCAGCTTGATAACTTCATCAGCCCCAAAAAGGCTTACCCTGTTATCGCAACCACCTCAGAACTTATGACAACAGGTGTCGATGCAAAAACTTGCAAACTGGTTGTTCTTGACCAGGGCATTCAGTCGATGACCAAGTTTAAGCAGATTATCGGTCGCGGTACTCGTATCGATGATCGTTACGGAAAGCTATGGTTTACCATTCTCGACTTCAAAAAGGCGACTGAACTGTTCGCTGATGAGCGCTTTGATGGTGTCCCCGAGCGAGTTAAAGAAACAAGACCCGAAGACTTCGAAACCGATGAAGGACTCGATGAGATCATCGATGGTGAGGATGAACTTGAACAACATAATCCATTTGAAGGGGAAGATATTGACCCTGAAAGCATCCATGAATCAGAAGCTCCATACGACTCAGGTTCATCTCCTTCTGACGGTAGCAATTCCGATGATGATTGGCAGGATGAAAATCGAGTTAGAAAGTTCCATGTCAACGGTGTAACGGTGAAAGCCATTGCCGAACGTGTTCAATACTACGATTCCGACGGTAAACTCGTAACCGAATCGTTCAAAGACTATACCCGCAAGACGATGGCAAAACAGTTCACCTCAATGGATGACTTCGTTAAGCGCTGGCAAGATGCCGATAAAAAGCAAGCAATCATTGATGAACTGGCAGAGGAAGGCATCATCTGGGAAGCGTTAGAGCTGGAAGTCGGCAAAGATCTCGATCCATTCGACATGATTTGTCATGTCGTGTATGACCAACCAGCACTCACCAGAAAAGAACGCGCTGACAACGTCAAAAAGCGCAACTACTTCACTAAGTACGGTGAAACGGCTCAGCAGGTGTTGAACAACCTACTGGACAAGTACGCAGACAAAGGCGTTCAAGAGATTGAAAATATTCATGTACTCAAAGTTAAGCCTTTTGACGAGATGGGACGCCCTGCTGAAATCGTCAAAAAGTGCTTTGGTGGTAGAGAGCAATACTTAGAAGCGATTTCTGAATTGGAAGCTGAGATTTATCAATCTGCATAAGATTTTCGTCACAAATTGAACAATCACCTAATACACTATATATAGAAAACAATGACCATAAAGAGCATAGATATTGTATTTTGGTGTTTAAATACTACTTGTGTAGAAGATTTATGTGAACTATTTCACATTGACTATACACATCAGATAGACAATACTTCACCGCAATAGTGCCCAGTCCCCTGTTTCTGAAGTTATCTTTCGAGATGACTTTGGAATCAAGGCTGGGCGTTCTCGTTTTTACAGCAAGGAAAATCAAGGACACTGGATGCCACTAACCCCACCTAAGCAGTTTAAGCACTATGAGGAACTCATCGATATTCTCATCGAAAGAGACATGGTGATAGACAATCGTGAAAGAGCTATAAGAAAGCTCGCACAAGTGGGATATTACCGACTGAGTGGTTTTTGGTATCCAGCAAGAGTTATCGAACGAGACGAATCATATCAACCCATCCAGTGCGAACACTTAAAACGCCCAAAGCGACTCAACCACTTTCAACAAGGCACTAAGTTTGACCAAGTGTTCAATCTTTACCTTTTTGATAAAAAACTCCGCTTAGCAATGCTTGATGGCCTTGAGCGCATAGAGATATTTGTCCGTTCAGTCATCGCACATGAGTTAGGCCGAGGCAAAAAGAAACAGCCAGGTACGGGGGAGGATATTCCTGAACCATTAGCTTGGAAAGATTCTGATTACATCAATGGCAAATTTCTCAAGAAGCGAGGACATAGGCCAAGCCTTTGGGAAGAGTGGCAAAACAAACACAGTAAACTCATTGAAAGAAGCCAAGAAGACTGTATTGTTTGGCACAAAAAGAACGAGAAAGAAATGCCCTTTTGGGTTGTTATCGAAGCTTGGGACTTTGGAACAATGTCCAAGTATTACGGTATGCTCAAAGATCAATATCGCCAGCGCATCTGCTCAAGATTAGGAATCGAAGATAAAACTGAAACCGATGTATTACGAGCCTGGCTTATGGAAATGAACATTCTACGTAACCGATGCGCTCACCATACTAGGATATGGAACCAACAATCCTCTAAAGTTTTAAAAGTAACATCTCACGAGTCTTTCGAAGACATAAAGGAAAACGGTAATACGCTGTCTCGTCTATACGGCGTGATCCGTGTCATGTGGTTTTTAATTGAACAAATTGGCCCAAGTTCTTGCTGGTTTGATGACGTCAATAACCTTATAGAACAATTCCCTCAAGTACCAGGATGCCCACTCTCGTCGCTGGGAATGCCTGTGTCATAACAAATCTAGCATTGCTACTCGGCTACCTTCAGGTAGCCGTTAACTGTATTCGCCTTTTAGGTTCAAAAATCCGAACGCTGACGAATATGCTCATGGGCAGATGAGGAAATATCGTTTCCTTTGAACTGACGATTCAAGTTGTTAGCCGCAACCAAGGTCGAGCCAGAGCCAAAAAACGGATCAACAACTAGCTCGCCTTCTCTGCTACTTTGAGCGACCAGAACTTCCAAGAGACTTACTGGCTTTTCAGTTGGATACCCTCTATAGACTCGTTTATGGGTCAGTATGTCAGGTATGCTCAAATCATTGAGCTTCCTCTTACCCTTTTCAAAAAACAGTATGAATTCGTGCCGAGCACGGTAGTGGTAGCCCATACCAATACTCACTTTGTCCCATACAATAGGTTTCCAGAATTTGAAGCCGACTTTCTCCGCTATCGGCTTAATGACAAACATCGTTTCTTGATCACAGAATAGGTAGAAGTGGGAGTGGTTCTTGAGCACACGATAGACCTCACTGAGTAACGCTTCAAATCTATCGTTAGGGAAGATCTTAAACCATTGATTGCTTGACGCCTTGCTCACCTTAAGCCGAGTGGTTGTCCCAATTTTTCGGTGTTTTTCTAAAGACTCATAGGGAGGGTCGGTGATTAATAGATCAACGCTCGCAGCATCGAGCGTTGACAACCATTTTACTGCATCTTCTTGAAATAAGTTCATCAGAGTCCTATTCGATAAGACTACTGCATGTTTTCCCATTCATATAGGTTTGAGACTGCACTCCTTTATCCAGGTGACGACAATCTATACAGTAGCTTTGGTATCCTTCAGGGTTTCGAGCTGTCACTCTAGCAGGTGTTTTACCAAAGGACGATGGATATGGATGAAAAACGTGCTCTCCTCCATTCGCATCGGAACAGTGAGGGCAGGACTTAAATTTTTGGCCTGTATGGGGATCTCTTTTGTGTATCATCCCTACGTTCAAACGTTTATTACAACAACTGCATGTCATGCAAAGCACCTCTTTAGTATCAAAGACACTTTATGATACTAACTGCTTATAAATCAAACAGTGAGGAAAGCAACAAAGTTTATCTTAGCTTGTCACCTTCTAATCCTTACAAATGAGCATCCTCTTGGTTTCCTCGATAGAGATAAGACCCCAGCCTAAATTCTCATTCATTACGATTAGTCGTGTATCAGGCAAAACACTCATTGCTTCATCGACAGCCAACTTTAATGAATCGAAGTCTAGACTCATTGCACGGAGATCTGTCCTCTCTTTCCCGACAACATCATACCAATGCCCCTTGTACATCCTGCGCTCCTCTTAATAACGATAATTTATTAGTAAAAGTCAGAAAAAATATTTCTACGTCAAACGCATCCGTCTTTAACGGCTCTTATCTTCATCCAGCCAACTGGATATCTCTGCTAAACCTGCAAGCGAATCCTCATTCAAGCATTTATGGTTAACGTATTTTGGAACCACGACATCCAACCCCAATGCAACAAAATCTGGGTGATCCGAAATGATTTTCACGTACTGTTCAAGCCGACTCTCTGGTGTAGAGTCCCTTTGTAACTGCTTCTTGAGAGACTCTCTAAACTTACGAATTTCCTCAGGGGAAGCATTTTCTAAATGTTCGAACTCAGAGCATTGTAGTTCCTCATAAAGAACATCGGCCAGTTGCTTATAGCTCCAACCTAACGCATCCATCATGGTTCGAATTTGCTTGTGTTTTTGGGCTGTCCCCATTTGTCCCTACCCTACTAGTTACTATGCAATGGTCTCAGCGGAGACAAGCATTCATAAACGAAAAGGAAAATATTATGTCTAAAAACAAAGCACCAATGACCCCAGAAGCCGCTGCTCGCATTCAATCACATGAAGCGAAGAATAATGGCGGAAAAGTCGAAAAAGGCACTTTTACAGGCCGTGCCCAACGCGCTGCCGCCCACAACCAAAAACAAGGTAAGTAAGGAGATAAACATGAGCAAAGAAAATCCTAACTACCCAAGTAAAACTGGCGAGCCTTCTGGCAAAGGTCGTGGTAATACACCTAAACGTTAGCAATATTATGAGGCAGTCATCACTGCCTCATTTCCTATCTATGAACACCCTTTGGCGTTCAACTTAAAATTGCTTAAAAACAACTGTTGATCCGATTTATAGTCTGAATACGGTACAGACTTTTCCGTTTCTGCAAGAGCGCATAAACACGTTTCTCGCTTACTTTCATACCAACTTACCGACACCATATTCTTTGCTGAGTTTATGCAGGTATCAACGATGGCATACTCCACTTCGAGTGGGTAACGCTCTTCATCTAAAGCAGCGTTAACCTTGTATCCACCGATCGCGCCAACGAACAAAGCGGTACTCGCGGACACAAGTTTACGTTTGCTGAACTTGAAACCTTTGAAGCTCTTCTCACACTTTTTACAAGCAATATTTTCCGCAAACTCGATATCATTGTCGGTCTGACAATGTGGGCATTCTATTTTCATGAAACCTAGACAACCTAGTGATCAATTTATTAATTTTATATTCACTTGATTATTGTTTATTGAATCATAAATAACCACCCTTTTGCATATGCACTAATTCACGTTTTTCATATCAATTCTGCTATAATCAGCCCCAATTTTTCAGTCAGTTAGTAGTAGAACTCCATGTCAATCAGTTCAGTTATCAAGTCTATTCAAGACATCATGCGTAAAGATGCGGGTGTTGATGGTGACGCTCAGCGTCTAGGCCAAATGTCGTGGCTTTTATTCCTTAAAGTGTTTGATGCTCAAGAGGAAGAACTAGAGTTCGAGTTAGATGATTACCGCGAACCCATCCCAGCGAAGTACCTATGGCGCAACTGGGCGGCAGATAACCAAGGTATTACGGGTGATGAGCTGCTGGAATTCATCAATGATGACCTATTCCCGACGTTAAAAAACCTTACTGCGCCGAAAGACACCAACCCACGCGGTTTTGTGGTGAAAGAAGCCTTTAGTGATGCCTTCAACTACATGAAAAATGGCACACTGCTGCGCCAAGTGATTAACAAGCTCAACGAAATCGACTTTACTGACTCTAAAGAACGTCACCTGTTTGGTGATATCTACGAGCAAATCCTACGCGACCTACAAAGCGCAGGTAATGCGGGTGAGTTCTATACCCCTCGTGCAGTAACCCGTTTTATCGTAAACAGACTGGATCCAAAGCTAGGCGAACAAATTATGGATCCCGCCTGCGGTACGGGCGGATTCCTGGCTTGCTCGTTCGATCACGTGAAAGAGAACTACGTGACAAGCGCAGCCGACCACCAAACGCTGCAAAAGCAAATCCATGGTGTAGAGAAGAAACAACTACCACACTTGCTGTGTATCACCAATATGATGCTCCACGGCATCGAAGTCCCTGTGCAGATTAAGCACGGCAACACGCTCAATAAACCGCTTTCAAGTTGGGATAGCAATATCAACGTGATTGCGACTAACCCACCGTTTGGCGGCACCGAAGAGGACGGGATTGAAAAGAACTTCCCTGCCGAAATGCAAACTCGTGAAACCGCCGATCTGTTCTTGCAGCTTATTGTCGAAGTATTGGATAAAGATGGTCGCGCTGGTGTGGTGTTGCCTGATGGCACCTTGTTTGGTGAAGGCGTAAAAACCAAAATCAAAAAGATGCTGGCGGAAGAGTGTAACCTGCACACGATTGTTCGCTTACCTAATGGCGTGTTCAATCCATACACAGGTATTAAGACCAACATTCTGTTCTTTACCAAAGGCCAACCGACCAAAGAAGTGTGGTTCTATGAGCACCCTTACCCAGAAGGCGTGAAGAACTACAGCAAAACCAAACCGATGAAGTTTGAAGAATTCCAGCAAGAGATCGATTGGTGGGGTAACGAGGCAGATGGATTCGCTAGTCGCATCGAGACCAAGCAAGCTTGGAAAGTGTCGATTGAAGATATTATCGAGCGCAACTTTAACCTTGATATTAAAAACCCGTATCAGGACGAAGTCGTCAGCCATGACCCTGAAGAGTTACTGGCGAACTATCAGCAGCAGCAACAAGACATTAAAGCACTGCGTGACCAACTAAAAGGCATTCTCGGTGATGCTCTTAGCTCTACCATTCAAGATAAAAAGCAAGGTGGTGAGCAATAATGGCTGTAGAGAACCTAATTACCGAACATATTGATATTTGGACTTCAGCAGTTAAGGCCAGATCGACCTCTGGTCGTGGTAGCAGCAAGAAACTGGAGCTTTACGGTGTTAAGAAGTTGCGTGAGCTAATTTTAGAACTAGCAGTTCGCGGCAAACTCGTTCCTCAAAACCCAAACGATGAACCTGCATCTTTTTTACTTCAACGGATTTCAGAGGAAAAAACGCAGTTAATTAAAGAAAAAAAAATTACAAAGCCCAAAAAGCTCCCTGCTATTAAAAAACAAGATATAACGTTTGCTTTACCAGAAGGTTGGCAAGCTTGTTATTTTGGTGATATTTATAGCTTGGTTTATGGGGATAATCTCCCAAAAGCAAAACGTACTGAAAGTGGTGAATTTTTAGTCTATGGTTCTAATGGTTCTGTAGGGACTCACAATCTTTTTTCTGTTGGTAGCCCTTGTCTCGTTATCGGCCGTAAAGGATCTGCGGGTGCAATTAATTTAAGTGACCAACCTTGCTGGGTTACAGATGTAGCCTATAGCTTAATACCACCTGTAGGTATAAGCCTTAAGTATTGTTTTCTACATTTACAAACTTTAGGGTTAGACTCACTCGGAAAGGGTATAAAACCAGGCTTAAATAGAAATGAAGCTAACGCGCTAGTAGTTTGTATCCCCCTTCCGACGAGCAACACCGCATCGTCGCCAAAGTCGATGAGCTAATGGCGCTCTGCGACCAACTAGAGCAACAAACCGAAGCCAGTATTGAAGCGCATCAAGTGCTGGTAACAACACTGTTGGATACACTCACCAACTCTGCCGATGCTGACGAGTTAATGCAAAGCTGGGCGCGAATCAGTGAGCATTTCGATACCCTATTCACCACTGAAGAAAGCATCGACCAGCTTAAGCAAACCATCCTACAACTGGCGGTGATGGGTAAGCTGGTTCCACAAGATCCAAGTGATGAACCTGCTGCTGAGTTACTGAAAAGAATTGCGGAAGAAAAAGCACAGTTAGTCAAAGAGAAGAAAATCAAAAAGCAAAAAGCGCTGCCACCGATCTCTGAAGATGAAAAGCCGTTTGAACTGCCGAGTGGGTGGGAGTGGTGTCACTTGAACTCATTAATTAGTGAAATGGATGCTGGTTGGAGTCCAGCTTGTCCACCAGAGGCATCTCCAAACCACGAAACTTGGGGTGTACTTAAAACAACTGCCGTTCAGAATATGGAGTATAGAGAATATGAAAATAAAGTTCTCAGCTCCTCCAAGGAACCTCGACCTCAATATGAGGTAAAGAATGGAGATATTTTGATTACTAGAGCAGGCCCCAAAAACAGAGTAGGAGTCTCTTGCTTGGTTCAAACCACAAGGCCTAAGCTTATGATCTCAGATAAAATTATTCGCTTTCACCTAATAGAACTTGGGATGTCTAACAACTTCGTTTCGCTGTGTCTAAACGCGGGGGCTACTTCAGAGTATCTGGAATCATCTAAATCTGGCATGGCAGAAAGTCAAATGAACATATCTCAAGACAAGTTGAAAATGGCACCAATCCCACTCCCCCCATTAGAGAACAGACTCTGATTGCGAAGAAAGTAGAGGAGCTAATTGATCTATGCGATAAGCTCAAACTTTCTTTAGAAAAAGGAAAGCATGCACATTTCCAATTTACTGATAGTGTGATCGAACAAGCGGTGTAACTATGAGCCTGTACAATATCGCCAATAAAAACCTCACCGCACTGACACCGACCACCTTTGCAGCCGAAGGGCTGCAAGAACGGCACGATTTGCAAGAAGCGCTGAAAGGCTGTATTGATGCCATCGCCCCTGATTGCGTGGTGATATCAGAGGAATTTTCTGACTGGGAAGACAGCCGTCGCCGTATTGACTTGTTAGCCATCGACAAGAATGCCAACTTAGTCGTCATCGAGCTTAAGCGGGATGAAATCGGTGCGCATATGGAGCTGCAAGCGCTACGCTATGCCGCGATGATCTCTACCATGACGTTCGATAAAGCATGTGACTACTATGCCCAGTACCTGAAGAAAGAAGGCCAAGAGATTGATGCCCGCGAAGCAATTCTGGAGTTTGTCGATCTGGATGAAAACAGCCTGGATGACTTTGGTAACGATGTTCGAATCGTTCTAGCATCAGCAGACTTCGGTAAAGAACTAACCACCTCTGTCTTGTGGCTGCGTGATAAAGGTATCGATATCAGTTGTGTGCGCCTCACGCCCTATCGCTACAAAGAAGATGTATTGATCAATGCAGAACAGATCATCCCTGTACCCGAGGTAGAAGAGTACCAGGTGAAGTTCCGCGAGAAGCGTGCCGAGCAGCGCACAAGCGTTCAAAAAGGCGAAAAAGATTACTCAGAGTATCGCTATAACGGTCATACCTATAAAAAGCGTCACCTAGCCCTAGCGTTAGTCACTGACTGGATTGAGAAGCATCAGCCGCAAAGCCTGAATGATGTGCTCAACGCATTTAACGAACCAGTAAGACGACGCATTGCCATCCTAGCGGATGAAATCCCTCAAGGTAGAATTCGCCGCTTCCACAGCTATGAAGACGCGCTGATTACGTTGCCTAACGATGAAGTGATAGCCATCACCAACCAGTGGAGCCTCAGCAATATCACTCGATTGATTCACTTTGCAGAGCAAAGTGGCATGGTTGTAGAGAAAGTAGACTGATTCTGTTAGTCAAAGTCTCAAGTAACAAGCTTTGAGTAGAACATAGTTCTCCTCGAAGCATTTTTTATTTGTTAATCAAATACTCAATCTTTAGATTTTGATAATTTGAGCGAGAACAGTGTTCTCGCAGTATCAATAGCCAGCTCACCAATACCCTGTTACTCAACTCGTTACTCAGAGAACATTGTTCTCTGTTATGAAAATTAGAGTGGATAGGAAATTTCAAGCTCATTTTCAAGCAAAGGCGACTGAGAAAGTCTAACCACACAAGAAACATAAAGCAGCAAGTGATGAGAAATAAGACACCAATAAAGACTTGATTGCATATATAAAAATCAATATGCTGTCGGAGCTTCACGCGAAAGGCGTGGAGGTTTGTGACAGATTGTCAATACCGTTGCGCTTGCTGAGCCAAGACAACAACATTGTCATGAGGTGTACGATTATCATCATATAGTCTCCATCGCAGATTACATTATACATCATTTCTAATAGATCGCGGCGAGTGCCTTTCGGGGCCAGATGATTGGTTAGGCCAGTTAGTTAAAGCCCAAGGGGATATACGGAAAGGCCGCATGTCCACTCCTCTTGGGTTTTGCTAGAACTTGTGCGCTCAAAGTATGAAAAAGATGTCCGCTCCACTCTGGTATACAAAACGAAATTACCTTCACTTTGATGTACCTGTATCTGGAACAAAAGCAGAAAAGATCGTAACGAGTACAACATCTGTTGCTAGGCACGCATTTTTCCCTTTTATCTCCTACAGTTTCCAGCTAACTAAACTTGATAGAGATACTTCTACGGGTAAACTTTACCGCAAGCCAAAGCCAAGAGAGGTAGCATACTCTTCTCATATAGATAGCCATATTTATGCTTACTACGCTAATCAACTATCTAATTTATACGAACAAAAAGTTGAAAAATCAGGACTACATGAATCGGTTTTAGCATTTAGAAAGCTTGATGGAAAAAGTAATATCCATTTCGCGGACGATGCTTTTAATTACATACGTAAAATGAAAGAGTGTTCAGTTATCGCTCTCGATTTTTCTAAGTTTTTTAACACTCTTGACCATCGAATTCTAAAAGAAGAATGGAGTAAACTACTCCAAGTCAAACACCTTCCAAAAGATCACTACAACGTTTTTCGATCTCTAACCAAGTTTTCGACTGTCGAACGAGGTGAGCTTTTCAAAACGTTTGGTATATCTCAATACAACCAAAAAGCGAATGGAAGAAATCGCGTCTGTACCCCACTTGAATTCAGAGAAAAAGTTCGTGGTTCTGGTTTGATAAACCCAAACCCAAATGGTGCTATGGGCATTCCTCAAGGCTCTCCAATCAGCGCATTACTTTCTAACATCTACATGTTCTCATTTGATAAACACATGAAGAATTATGTTGACTCTATCGGAGGAAAGTACTTTAGATATTGTGACGATATGCTGTTTATTGTTCCATCAGAGTATCGAGATACTGTTGAGAAGCTGGCTAATAGTAAAATTACAGCACTAAAGGTACAGATAAACAGCGATAAAACAGAAATCAGAGATTTTAAATTCCATAATGGACAACTTTGCTCATTTGACGAATTTGGCAAACAGAAACCGCTTCAATATCTAGGTTTCTTATTCGATGGACATTCTATCTTTCTTCGTTCTACAGCCCTCGCTCGCTACTCAGAAAAAATGAAAGGCGGTGTTAAATTGGCCAAGAAAACGATGGAGAAAGAGAACAGAATACGTAAAAGTAAAGGCGAACCAGAACAGAATCAGCTTTACAAGAGAAAGCTCCATCGCCTGTATTCTTACAGAGGAAGAAGAAACTTCCTCTCATACGGCTACCGAGCAGCCAAGATTATGAACTCAAAAAGTATCAAAAGACAATTGAAGCCTCTATGGCAACGGCTTCAAGACGAAATAAGCAAATAACGAGACGGATACCAGTAATTATAACATATTTATTATGCTTCTGTTTTTTATTGATTATTCAAATAACCAATCTTTACTATTTTAGGGTTACCATAAGAACATTGTTCTGAGTAAAGAGCAGTTCATTCTCGATATGATTATCAGACATCAATTAGCAGCTTACTCAAAACTAGCGAAAGATAAGACTTCTACTGAATGTCGGCGAGAGAACTTGGTATTATTCGATAAGCTAGCGAGAACAAGGTTCTTACAATATCGTTTAAACCTCTTAGCTGATAACTACTACTGACTGGTAGATCTCCGCCTCTCGGTATCATGGAACATTGTTCTCATTGAACTCTTTCAGTTAGCCGCTTGTTCCAATGCCGCTTAACCGTGGGGACGGAGATGCCTAGAGCATTTGCTGTCTTAGATTGGCTCAGTCCCCTTGATCTACATTCTTGAACTTTTTGAGTTGTACTGATGGCTTCTGGTCGCCCAATCCGCTTACCCTCAGATTTAGCTCTGGCCTGCCCTTCCAATGTTCGCTCTCGAATACGGTTTCGCTCAAATTCAGCAAATGCTGAGAACATTTGCAGCATCAATCGTCCCTCCGCCGAGCTTAGATCAGCGGTCGGCAGATCCAGAGAAATTGGTGTAACACCTTTTTCTAACAGCATACTGATCGTATGCTGAACATCGATGTTATCTCTTCCAAGTCGATCAAGCTTAAGTACAACTAGTTTGTCCCCTGGCTCTAGTTTATGCTCAATCAACATTTTGAACTCACGTCGTTCTGTTGCAGGCACACTACCAGAAACTGTTTCATGTACAATTCGGTGTTCTTGAATATCGTAGCCAGCATTTCTGATAGCTAAGATCTGATTTGACACAGTTTGCTCACTAGTCGATACACGACAATAAGCGAATGTCCGTCCAATACTATTCACTACTCACTCCTTTTGGCATCACAATTGGTATCATCAACCTGTTAGGTGTCATAAAAATCCGAACCCTACTTTATGAGACCGCAAACACTTCATTCCCGTCTGGTATCAGAAAATGGATGTTTGTTGATACTACAGGGGTGTTTACATCTCGCTAAAGTTGACTAGTCAATAATTTTGGCAAACCACCTTTGCCTTAATAAAAATCGAGTAAATAAATTAATACGCATAGGCAAATATCATTACTCTAAAGTTATTTATATATAATTAAAAACAAATTCAGTTTAAAAACACCTTGACATTAAAATCCAACATAAAAATTAAATTTTATTTATTTAATTTTTCATGATATAACTATTATAACTGTTATAACTATTATAAAGTTATAATTCTAATATAAGGTTGACCTTTTAAAAAAGGAAGTTTATGACGAAGAAAGATTAAATTATTGAAAAAATTCTTCTGCCACTACTGACACTTTCAATGCCAGCATTGGCACATTGATTGCCAATCTTGGCAAATTCTCTTGCCACCTGCTTTAATGACGGAATTTTTAAGGCTTTTATCACTTGCCTGATACAAGTCCATAGGCTTTAACGTTGTGCAAAAAAAGAACAACGTTAGAACACGTTGAATGTCTCATTTTTTCTTGACTTATAACGGTTACAACCATACAAGCCAGGCACTCGGCATTCTTTCTCTTCCTTAATAGGTTGTCTTTTTAAACGAACTTGAGGAACATTGTTCTTTTCATCTAAATTAATAGAGTTTGCTCTACGTAATGCTTCTTCATCCGAAATATCATTATAAACGACTTGAAATCTATTTGGCTTAGTTTCACGTTCTTCTCTTGCAGATAGATAACTCATTTCACGATTACGTTTAGAATAAACCAAAACTTGAGACATATCGACAACCCTCTTGATATATATAGATAAATTCAATGACTATTATATTTATCAAGTAATATTCTCTTTGTAAAGGACCTTTAATCACTATTTTAAAAATCACATTAACATTTAATTATTAAATAAAAACCGTTTGTTTTTTAATTATTAAATTAGAAAAATAATAATTAGTTAAACTTCTACCTAAAAATGAAAAAGATCAGATTCTGGGCTATTAGTGTTGCGATTTCTCTCCTCAAAGAACCACATATTCATCACTATGAATTCTCGGTTAGGATCCTAACCGAGAATGAGCATCGGAGTCTGGCCGCGATTAGTGATTCTATTTCCCAAGCCTCATAGCAACCGAATTCATCACTACAAATTCCGAGTTAGGATCCTAACCGAAAATACACATCGGAATCTGGCTACGATTAGTGCTTCGGTTTCCCTAGCCTCACAGCAACCACATTCATCACTACGTATTCCACGTTAGGATCCTAACCAAGAATGAATATCGGAATCTGGCTGCGCTTAGTACAGCTATTTCCCCTAGTCTCAAAGTAACCATATTCATCCCAAAAATTCCGAGTTAGGATCCTAACTCGGAAAAACAAGTCAGGAATCACTAGGCTATCAGCGACTACCGATGTGCTTTAGCCTCAATCACAAGTAGACAAAAATATATGCTAAACTTACTTTTTATGACTACTTATAAGTATTGAAGTGAAGATTAAGACCGCTTTGGAGCGTCTGTATAAGTTTGACAAGCGAGGCATACACGTTTATCGAAAAAGTGACCTCGGGAGGTTATTTTTTGATGATTCACTTACAGCATTCCAGCAAAGTTTACCTCGTTTGGTGAAAGCTGGAGTACTAGAGCGGGTGTGCAACGGGGTTTATGTATTCTCATACAGTCGTCATAAGGACGGTTATACCATTGAATACATTGCTAAATGCTTGCGACGAGGAGAGTACAACTACATCTCTCTAGAATCGGCACTCTCGGAATACAGTGTTATTTCCCAAGTAATGCTTGATCGAATTACGATCATGACGACTGGACGCAAGGGAGAGTTTAAGACACCTTACGGCGTTATCGAGTTCACACATACGAAGCGTGATGCTATTGATATTATCAACAATACTATAACTTCAGATCGGCCTCTGCGAATTGCGAAAAAAGAAGCTGCGATTCGAGATTTGAAAAGGGTTGGAAGAAACACGCACTTAATAGTGACGAATCACAAGTAGGCAGATGCTGGCACTCCCAAAAACCACACACACAACTCACTTTTGGACAAAAGCTTGTCAGTGACTTTCCTAAATTAGACATTCATGGATAACTACAGATATGGAAAGCCGTTAACTACTCCGATTTGTTCATATCAAGGGGAAAGAAGCAGATCTCATTAAGTTCGCTTTTTTCAAAACACTCTGACAACTACATAGATCAATCTAACGGTTTAAGAATAAAACTTTGGGTAACATGCAGTTACTATAAATGGTAGCATTCCTTTACAACCAGTTGCACAGGTGTACCTTTCATGAGTTATCATTTAAATAATTTTCTAAAAAGTCAGATTCTAGATGATGATGTCTCTTATCTATATCTATTGTCCCTCATTAAAAATCAAAAAGACAAGAAACTGACAAAAGTGATTTTTTCGGAGCTTGGTGACATAGATAAGATAAAGAGAAGAGTGAAAAAGAATGTAGAAAGGTACAGGCGAATTGTAGATCAAAATATGGCTTTAGCACGTGATGACTCCAATTTAGTCCTGACACCTTTGAAATCAATACAAGTCAAAAACTTTAGAGGGTTTTCTTCACTTAACGACAATGATGAAGGGACGTTAATCCCATTTAGCAAGGGTGTTAATGTCTTTTTTGCACCAAACGGTGGAGGCAAAACATCATTATGTGAAGCTATAGAATATAGCCTTACTAATAACGTAAAAGAAGCGAGTAGAAGAAATACACCATTAAAAAGCTACATAAAGAATGGTGGGGCACCAAGCATTAACTGCAAATTGGTTAATGGAACCGTCTCCCAATCCCCCTTTTGGAATAGCTGCTTTATTGATAGAAACAGACTACAAGAATTCTCACTATTGGGTTCGAAGGATACGAACGTCAGACAAGCGGATGTTCTGGCTACATTGTTTGAGCTTGAAGAAATTGACGACATTGTAAATGGAATGGTTAAGCCAGCTTCATTCAAAGCGGCTGAGTTTTTTAGAACGTCTGGTCAAGACAGTTATGAAGATGTGACCCAACAACTCGCTGAAAAAAGGCGCTTGAGAAAAACAAAGAACGACGAAATCCAAAAAGAGCAGCAGCTCTTAGCTGAACTATTTGGATTAGAAAGATATGAACATGCTCATATAGTAACAAGGAAGAATTACTTCGATAGGTTGAAAAAACACCTAATGCTAAGTACTCAGAAATTTGAAGTTACTAGTGAAGAAGTTCAGCTAAACTCCTTAGCTAAATATATCGAGTCAATCACTTGGTTAATTGATTTGTCAGCAAGTAGAAGAAAAGTCTTAGCAAACAACGCTAGTAAAGTTAACTACAAAGATTTGTATAAGGCTATGAAAAACTTCGGTGATATGTCCGAAATTGAAATCTGCCCAACTTGTGAAACGCCTATTAAAGAGGTTCGAAAACATCCACAAAAAGTAGTTGAAGACGAGCTACCAAAGCTAGCGTTTTTAGAGCAATTATCCATAACCTGCGAAAAGATAGAGCACCAATTAAAAGAACGAATAGCTGTTTCCGTCGCTTATATACAAACGTGCCTAGAGCTACACCGAGATACCCTAACGAAAGGCTTGGTTTCAGCTATCAACAATGTTTTATCGTCAGACACATCTAATCCAGCCGAGTATTTAAAACAGTTATCGGCACTATACGGGTTCTCAACTGAAATTGAAAAACTGAATGATGATATTAGAGCAAGAAACAAGAGAGTAGCAAATCAAGCTAAACGCCTCGAGTCTCTTAACGCTAAAATTCACGACATCGAGAAAAAACTCGATTCTGCTACAGTTTTTGAAACAAATATTGAGGCGAAATCTGAGCTATTACTGGAAACACAAAAAGAAATAATTCGTCTTTTTGAACAAAGTAAAATTCATGCGATTCAAATAGTGCTTGACGAGAAGTTTAACGACTTTGCAAAGCAGCTTGAAGATAGTTACAAGAAATTATTTTCAAAACTTAATGAGTACAAGCAAGGAATAGAGTCTACAAATATAAATGGAATAGAACTATCAACACTGAGCTATTACAACCAAATCAATAAGCATGACAACCCGAATGAACTAGTGTCGGAAGTCAAATTTCAGCAAAAAGGCGGAACATATAGAATTATTCTTAAGATGCAAGATGGTAGTGAAGATGACGCGTTTTGTGTGTTAAGTGAAGGACACCTCAGAGGGTTAGGACTTGCCTTACTCTTATCTGTAGCAAAGAAAAACAGTCATCCAGTGATTGTTTTCGATGATGTAGTCAATGCAATTGATACTGAACATAGGTCAAATATTATAGATATGTTTAGTGATGATGTTTACCTAAAAACAGTTCAAAGAATAATTACAACGCATGACAGAATGTTCTGGGAGAAGATTTCGAACAGACATAAAAGAGCAACTGATGCGGACACATTTTCAAGTCAAATATTGAAATCGACACCAAAGGGGATAGTTATACAAAACTTCGGTGTGAATTACTCTCAAAAGGTTAAAGAAGCACTTGAGGTATACGACATTCGTCAAGCACTGGTCTACTCACGAATTTGGTTTGAGACTATGGTCAATGAGTATTGTGTTAGAAATCAAATCGAAATAACGACAACATTTTCTAGCAGACAACTCAAAAAAGACAATTGGTTGGAAATCAGCTTAGAGGAAACTTATCGCGAGTTTGCGAAATCATTGAACGGTAATGTCGGCACCTTTAACTACCTGAAAAACGATCTAATAAACTGGGGTGGTCAGAATCAAGAACATCACGCGTTTGATGAGTATAACTATAACTTTTCTCATGCAACAACTAGCTTAGAAGTTCAGACTATCTATGAGAAGTTATGGGTATTAGAGGCTCAGTTAAATCAAGAGCAAACTGTCGAGAAGTTGAATAGTGAAAAAGCAGAACATGAAAGAATCAGGGAACAAACTACCCGTCAATTAGCAAATCAAGGGTTTGTAGATAATGCTGATCAGAAGCTTGTTCAAAATTGCAGAGACCGCCTTGAGCGAGCTAATAGGGAGTTACTGTTGCTGAACAAGATCTTAGAACAAGTTTAGCTATAGACGAATGCTTGGTTGAATATCCCCCGTGATACATCACGGGGATTCAGCTAACAGGATTAGGGCAATGGATAACTTTTAGTAGGGCAAACACATACTGCCTCAGTCGTATAGAGTGCTCACTTTAAACGACTTTGGGGCACAAACGAGTTATAGTTGGTGATCAAAATCGTGCACTTCGGATAAGTTGAATTGTATAAAACCAAGTAAACGAGTCTAACCGAAGCATGTCTATAAAGTCGGTGGCTATTCACGGCTGTAGCACAATTACACTCTCGCCAGCCTCTGAGAAGTTTCCTCAGCAAAAAATCTTAACTGTTTACAATAAAAACGATTAATTTCAGACAGTTATAAACCACTAAGATTTAGACACTAAAAGTTAGTGTCTAAATCTTAGTGCCGAAAAATCAAACAAAGCGTCCAATCATTGTCTTCCATGGAGGTTTCACTTTAAGCTACTGATGTTAAAGCACTTAGCGTATGTGCTCACTTCTCTAATCTAAAAAAACCCTGTACCATGGAGAAGTCAATCAACTCTAAGGTCATGATAGTTTGAAGTTTTACGTTGTTTCCGATCTGCATCTCGACATTCACGGAATACGCCGTGATTTCTGGTATAGCTTCGATAACGAAGCCACTTTAGTCGTTGCAGGTGACACAGCGAACGGCCTCTTAGGCATGGCGTATGTGAAGAATGTACTTTGCCGCCACTTTAAGACTGTGATAATGATTGCAGGAAACCATGAATGGTATAGCAATAAGAGTAAATCCTACCGCCATAGAAGTACGTCCGTTGGGTGCAAATCTAGTGCTAACTCTGACGTTCTCAAAGATTCTAGGGGTTCCGTACTAGCCAAGCTTAAGGCTCATAGTGATACAACTGAAAACCTGTTCTTTTTGAATAATGAGTCAATTGATTTACATGGATATAGCATTTATGGGGGAACTCTTTGGTTTCCTATTCACACATACTCGTCTACACTGATTGATGCGTACTCAGAACTGATGAATGATACAAAGTACATCAGCCATCAAATGATTGAAGAGCAGCACAAAGCATTCATTAACAACTTTCCAGAGAAAGTTGATATAGCAATATCTCACCACCTTCCATCTAAAGAAGCTTTTGCTTTCGAGCAAAATGCCAGCAACGATTATGCTCCGTATTATCATGCAGGGTTGAGTAATGAGTTGATCTCAAGAGCTAGGTATTGGGTTGCAGGGCATCAACATGATGCTGTAGAGAAAGTGATCGCTGACGGTAGTACCACATTCATTTCTAACCCCAAGGGTTCTGTCAGCTTATTAACTAGTGGATTACTTACTAATAAAGCTTATTACCTATAAGAGCTAGACAGCAAGAAACTTCGGCATCTGAAAGTCCGTTAGGGCTTTCTCGCTGCGATAATTGATCACCTTGCCAAGCAACCAATCAGAAATGATGCATAGATTCATCACCTCCCTTCACAATCCCAACACTATCATTCGCACAAATACACACATAACACTTTTACGCGCATAAAAGTGTTATTTAATACATTTTTATGCGCATTTAAATGTTAACGCTTGCATTTTATTGCGCATTTTTATGTAATAAACAATCGACCAGATAAGCACTTTAACTGAGGTGGCTAGATGAAACGAACACTACTTGAAAACCTACTCACCTGGAAAGACAAGCCGACAAGGAAGCCTTTGCTGATTGACGGTGCTAGACAAACTGGTAAAACATTCCTATTGCAGGAACTATTAGGAAGTACATTCGAAAATGTCCTAAGAATCGATTTTCTAGAAAGCCCTGAGTTAATGGAAGCCTTTTCAGGCTCTCTAAACCCTGATGACATCATCACCAACATTGAACTCTTAACAGGAGAAATCTTCGAACCATCGACAGATCTTCTTATTTTAGATGAAATTGGTGAATGTCCAAGAGCGGTCACCTCTCTTAAGTACTTTGCAGAAAAGGCTCCCAAAGCTTATGTTGCTGCTAGTGGTTCAAATATCGGATTGCTCACGTCCTTTCCCGTTGGAAAAGTTGAGCAACACAATTTAAGGCCACTGACTTTCAGGGAATTCTTGTGGGCATCTGGAGAAAAAGCACTGCAAAAAGCATTTGACCAAAAGCTGAATTCTCCAGCAGCTCATACAAAATTAATCGAACTACTGACCGACTATTATTTTGTTGGCGGCATGCCTGAAGCCGTAAACTCATGGTTCGAAAACTCAGAACTCAGTATTATTGAACGCATTGAAGCCGTGTCTGAAGTCCATAGGAACTTAATTGAGGGCTACATGCGTGATTTCGGAAAGTACTCTGGAAAAGTGGATGCACAGCTAATCGAATCAGTATTTCGAAGCATTCCCGCTCAACTATCTTCGGTATTCGACGACTCCGTTAAACGGTTTAAATTCAAGGGAGTTCACGAACGCAAGTCTCGCTATGCTGAGTATGAAAGTGCGATCACATGGCTTCACAAGTGTCGGCTTGCTTTAAAAAATCATCCTATTGAAGGACAGCCTCGTTCTCCTTTAGCTGCTTATCAGAAGGAAAATACGGTTAAACTGTTTCTCTTTGATGTCGGGCTATTGAACCATATGCTCGGCACTGGTTACCGTGAAATCAAACAGCAAGGCTATGAATACAAGGGATATGTCGCCGAAAACTATGTTCAACAGGAAATCGCTGCGCTAGGTATTGAACCAAGTTTCTCTTGGGGAGACGCAAGAGCAGAGATAGAGTTCATTATCGCTGATGACCTAGGTCGAATTGTGCCTGTAGAAGTAAAGAGTGGTAAGCGAACCCGTGCGAAATCATTGCAATCCTACATCGAGAAGTGCAACCCCCACAAGACAATCAAACTTACAGGTACTCAAGGCTCTCCAGCAACAGAGAAGGAGCACATCGTGATGCCGCTTTACTACACAGAATACTTACTTGATCACCTCAGAGATCTAGATAAAAGCTAAGTGAGTAAGAAAATACTCATTAACATCTAAGAATCAATGTTATGAGTAATTTTTTACTCATAACATTAATAACTAATTCATAAGCTTTAGAGGATCTGATGAAGCGAGGCTGCTATGAATAAAAGTGCTCCAGAAAAAAGAGAGTCTGTAGAAGAAGTCATAGCTCGTTTAAGGGCCAATCGAGATGCACCTCACGAGATATCAGAGAGATATGTCGTTAATACATCGCCCAAAACTTCAATAAATCAGAGAGTCTCAAAAATCGCCCCCTCCACTCGTCCATCAGAACGCAAAACCGAGGCAAGCAAAACCATCAAGCAACTCTTGCTTGGTAAACTTACGCAAGGTCAAGCGTTGAAATATTTACGTATTAATATACTGGGACTCAAACAGGATGTGTTCGCAAAACTCGTCGGTGTTTCAAGAAAAACACTCTCAGATATAGAGAATGATCGGGGCAGCTACAATACAGAGATTCTCAACAAGGTATTCAAACCATTTGGCTTAAAAGTCGGACTACTCCCTTCTTCTCCCGATGCGTTAAAATCGCTATTAATGGATGGTGAGGATGGGTAAAATGCTCAGTATCAGCCCTATTTATTTAGATTGAATTGCTATAACAAGCTAGTATTTTTAAATGATTTAGGAATACATGGACGCGGGTTCAGTTCCTTTTTAAGCAGGAAATTGATGTAACATTTGATGCAACACCAAATTGGTAACATCGTTATAAGTTACTGAATTTATGAAAAGTGAGAAACCATTTCAACTCCCGCCAGCCCATTGCATGAGTAAACGGTGTATTTTCAATGCCTTAGCGCACTTCGAAAGTACGCCGTTTTCTTTTATCTACGAAGTGCCACACTAAAGTGCCACAGCATAGCACTCCACAGTTCTAATCCACTCCTTTGAAAGTTCTATATAATCGTGTAACAACTCCATTAACCAATCGATATCAGAAAAGTAAGTCGTCTTTATAAGCCCTGCTTGAAATAAGCCTGTTATAACCAGTACCAAAGTTAAGCACATCATCCACTTTGAATAACTCTCGGCTCTATCATTTCTAGCCTTCTCTTCACTTAAGTGCTCTAAGGTAACTAGGGCTTTACCGTTCACTGTATAATATATATTTGAATCAGGTACTTTATCCATCTCTCCAGAATCACAGAATGACTGGAAGATTTGTTCGACCTTGTACGTTAATGCTTTTTCGTGGGCTTGCAGATACCACTTGTACCCATAAATCTTTTTGAACACTTCCGAGGGAGTCACCCGCTGCACAGGGGTATCCGGTATATCTTCATTCATAGCAGTTAATACGTCCAATCTAGTAGGTAGTTTTACTTTACGGCGACTGGCTAACCAACACATAACCTGAGACTTAAGCAAAGCATCTCTAGATGCCCTCCTTGTGACAGTATGCCTAATGAAATCTTTTTTGTTCTTATAGCAATATCGCTCTACGCCATAGAAGTGATGGATTTCCATTTGCTCTATATCTGCAAGATAAACCCAATGCCCTGTATCCTGCCACTCTTCATCATTATCATTTTTGTTATAGACATATAGCTTTGAGTTTCGGGCAACTGCTTTAGCAAGGTATTCTGTATTGTTAACAGTAACGTAAACAATGTAGGCATCCGTTCCCTTTTTGATAGGTAATTCTTGTTTTAATTCATGCTTTTTTAAGGCATGTTTCAGCAATAGGCTCAGAAGTAAACTCTTAAACATACACCAGCAACTCCATAGGAAGAGAATGCATACTATTTTATATACTTCCAAACAGATTAGCGAAAGTCTGTTCACTCAATTGAGTAACCTATACAGCGTGGCTCTACCAATACCCAATTCCTTTGCTGCCTGTGCTTTTGATACACCAGTATCCAATAGCCTCTGAATATCTTCTTTCGTGACTTGAGCCTTTGGTCTACCGATATGCTTACCTGCTGCCTTGGCTGCCGCTATGCCCTCAGCCTGACGTTCTTTAATCAGTTCACGTTCCATCTGTGCCACTGCTGCCAGTATCCCAAGCACACCTTTTTGTGCTGCACTCATGGAACCATCGAACCGCATACCTTCCTTATGAAACTGAACGGACACGCCTTTCTCGTTCATCTGCTCCACCAGCGCCACAGCATCACCGGCACCACTTCGGCAAATCCTATCAAGGCTATGCACGTGCAGCACATCACCATCCCTGACATAATCCAAGCATGCTTGTAGCTGTGGTCTGTCTACTGTCTTGGCTGATACCTTTTCCTCGAACACCTTATCTAACTGCACATCAGCTAATTGTCTGCTGGTGGACTGCTCTGCTGTACTCACTCGGATATATCCAACGTGTGCCATACCTACCTCTTTACTGTCTCAAAACCTCTTAACACTTACAGGATTGCATGTATCAAAACTAAAAGTCAATACTTTTGAGACAACTTTAGATACAGTCTCATAAGGTATGGCTTTGAGTTATCTATTACTCGCACAAGACATAAAGTACCCTAAACTAGACTTTTAATGATATAGTTCAGACTAAAGCATAAAAGATGACTATGGTAGACTTTTAAGGTTAATCCTATCCGTTACATATTAAAAGTTAACTATGATGGACTTTTATAAAAAATCACTATCTAAAACACTTAAAAGTCTACTATGACAGACTTTAAAGCATTATTAAGTGGGGATTTATGGCTAAAAAAGTAAAAGCAATACCATCACCAGATCTCAGCCAAGCATTCACACCAACACTACTAGGTGAAGTAGTGCGAGCTAAAAGAACTCAAAGTAAAGTGACCCAGCAAGATGCTGCACTGCTTTGTGGCGTGTCAAAGCAGACTTACATAAAGATTGAGCAAGGCAGCTCTGATATTAAATTGACATCTCTTATGAAGGTTATTTCTGCTCTAGGAATAAAGATATCGATACTGCCGTGGCAAGATTCAGGTACTTCATCGCAGGAGAGTGACAATGATGTCTGGGTCTAATCAATACACTCTTGATATTGTCTACAGCCAACAAGTCATCGGTAAATTATCACTAAATAAAGAAAGCGATGATCTCTCTCTCACCTATTCACAAGATTGGCTGAATAACGGATTTCCAATATCTCCACACCTACCATTTAACACTGATATACCATCAACAAATATCAGGAGATTCTTACAGAACTTACTTCCTGAGAATAAAGGGTTAGATTACTTAATCGACTTTCTGGGCGTGTCACGTTCAAACGTATTTGCACAGATTGGAGGCATTGGCTCTGATACGTCAGGTGCCATGATGTTTCTACTTGAGGGGGTGTCTTCAGATGAAACTGACACTTCTTTTAAACCAATCCGTGATAGTGAATTAATCAAAAAACTTTCTGACCCTGAACTCTGGCACTTGGAAATCTGGGAAGGAAGGCCTAGGCTCTCAGTAGCGGGGGTTCAGTCTAAGCTTAACATGTTGTCCATCGATGGAACTTTAGGGTTTGGTGAAGGCGAACTATGCTCAACTCATATCGTTAAATTCGAGAAAAATGACCAACAGCATCTCGTCATCAATGAGTTTTTAACAATGAAGCTAGCAAAGCTAATTGGGCTGGAAGTTGCTGAGGTGGAGCTACGATATTTTGACCAGTTCCCTGCATTGATTGTCGAAAGATTCGACCGCAAGTTATTTAGCTCTACAAGTGTCAAAAGACGACACATGATCGATGCCTGCCAAGCCTGCAACTTAGGTGTAGACAGAAAGTATGAGCGAAATTTAGGTAAGCAAAGAGATGTAAGCCATATCCGTGACGGTGTCAGTTTCAGTCGACTCTTCTCGATAACAGAACTATGCACGAATCCATTATCAGCAAAGCTCACAGTATTGAATTGGGCACTATTCAATCTGTGTATTTATAACGCAGACGCTCATGGAAAAAACTTCAGTTTCTTTGTCCAAAATTCAGGCTTAACACCAACGCCACTCTACGATCTCGTCAATGTGCGAATGTATCCTGAATTTGAGCAAGATCTAGCAATGGCAATTGGAGACGAATTTGACTCAGACTCTATCAATGCTTACCAACTAATTGAATTTTCAGACGATTGTGATATTTCACCGAAGCTGCTTCAGCAGAGTCTAGTCAAAATAGCAAATGGCATTATAAGCCATATTGATGAGGCGATATCTCTCGTTGCTCCAAACTCAGATTCACAGTTAGCTTATCTAGAAAGATATCGTAAGGTTGTTATAGATCGGTGTGAGCACTTCCTTGAGCAAGCACCACTCGTTACGGAAATTGAGCTGTAATTGTAGTGTACAAAAAGCACAAAGAGTGCCTGCTCTTTGTGTTCTCTACTTGATAATAGTTAGCTGCCAGCTCAGCAACTATGAATCACAAAACACAGAATTTATCTTATACTAATCGAGCGTTTGAGAATTGAGATTATCCCCTATAAAAGATATCCGCTTCTACCTACCAGCCCTAAACGCCATACCCACCTATACGCTAGCTAAATCTCTTCGAGATAAAAACGCGTCAAGTGGCCATTTACTTCCCCTGTTCATTTTTTATGAACACACCTAAAAAGTGAACAGAACCTGATACTCCCAGCTTTTGTTTCTCAGACTCGAACTCTTCAATTAACTAATGAGTAATTAAAGTTACATAAATAAAGAAAAATCAAAATAGTGAGTAGTAAAAGTATCATTATTGGTAAATATGTCTTCCAATCAATCACCGATGAAATTTTTTAAAGCATGAACAGTGGCTATTTTTGCCCATAACACATATGGAAATAACTAACTCTTAATCAGCACGACGCAATACTGTATGCTCCGCACTACCATGCTAATTTGAACAATGAGCTGCTCTCTAAACTGGAAGCCCACACTGGCTTCCCTATCAAGTAATGCGTAAATATTTACACATTAATTGATAAATTCAATCATTATGAGTATTATACTACTCATAGATAAAGTGGAGTCCTCGATGGAAGAAATAAACATACAGGCTTTTATCAAAGGTGAATGGCTAGACATTGCTGTCATTTCATTTCCGAAAAGTGAACAGAACAACTTCCGAGTGACTGAACTCAATTACCTCGGAGACTATGCATTAGAACATCATGAAAAAGATGACCTACACGCCGTATCCATAAACCTGCCTGTATCTTTTTTCTTTGACGACATGGGGAGACCTGGATGGCTAACTTTTCTTGATGACATCATGCCAAGTGGAGCAAGCAGACGCTATTGGGTCAAACACCTAGACATTGAAGATCTTTCAATTGATGAACAAGACTATGTTTTACTAAAATTTGGCACAATGTCGCCTATCGGCAACTTGCGAGTAAAAGACTCTCTACCAGAACGCTATGAAGAGTCCGATACCCTCTACTTTTCTTTAGACGATGTAAAAAACCGCGCAAGTGATTTTTTAGATTATGCTCAGCAAAGAGGAGCAGCTGCTGGTGGTGCAACAGGAGCGGGAGGTGAAGCACCGAAACTAGTATTGCGTTGCTTTACAGGAAATACTGAACAAAATAATATATGGATCGATCCTTATCAAGATGATAACACCAACCAAGATCTACACTATTTAGTCAAGTATCCTAGAGGCTCAAGAGGCATTGTTGACTGCAATATTCTTCGAGCTGAGTTTCATTATTATCACGAACTCACCGCTATGGGCTTTGATACCATACCAATCCAAAATATGCGATTAGAAGAAGGATTAAATTACCCTTCTTTATGGTTACCTAGATTTGATATTCGTTTTAACGAAGAGCAACAGATTGAAAAATTCGGAATAGAGTCTGTTTACTCAATTCTGAATAAAGGTGCGGGTGTTACTCTAGAGCATGAAGCGACGATTAGAACGTTAATTGAAAAAATCACCCATAGTCATACGGTGCAAAATCAAGGGTATGACTTTGATGTTCAGAGCTTTGTTGTAGAGTGGGTAAAGAGAGACTTACTCAACATCCTATTTGGCAATAGCGACAACCACGGTAGAAACACCTCATTCTTAAAAGGTGATGGTTATATTAAGTTAGCCCCAATCTACGATTTTGCTCCAATGAAAGCCGATCCAGAAGGTATTCCAAGAACTACAAAATGGAAAGCCCCACTAGAAGTTGGAGGCACTTACAATTTTATCGGTATTGCAGAATCACTGTCTGACCTTGTGCCGAGTGAGTTCTTACTGAGCGAGCTTAAAGATACCGCAGAAAAGTGTCTTGATCTTAAAGAAAGACTGATTGTTCGTGGGGTTCCAGAGCAGATCATTAAAATGCCAGCTATTGGATTAAATCATATTCCTGAAAAATTGAAAAAATGGGGGCTGTTATGAGCAATAACAACAAGTCATCCAAAGAGTCTATAAATGATGTCGTTAATCGTCTCCGACATAATCGCAAACAGGTCTCTAGCCCCCACAATACAAACAGCGACGACAACGTAAAGGTTGATACTTTTAACCTAGGAAGTCGCACTTCTCAAAGGGCATCAAAAAAGACTCTACCTCCAAAAGCAGCCGAACGCAGCAGGATAGTAAATCAAATAGTTAAACAACTATTGTTTGGCGAACTAACTCAAGGGCAGGCATTAAAAGAGCTTCGAATCAATGTGCTAGGTTTAAAGCAAGATGTTTACGCAAAGCTCGTAGATGTGTCCCGTAAAACCCTCTCAGATATAGAGAATGATCGTGGTAACTACAAAACAGACATATTGAATAAAGTTTTCAAACCTTTTGGTTTAAAAGTTGGTCTAATACCGTCCTCATCGAGTATGCTAAACTCATTGCTCAACAGTAATAAATCACCTGTTGATAAATAACCATTACAGAGAGTTTTAAGACCATTTTGCTATATTTGGTAAGATTTTTAATAGCAAAGGTTATATTTGGGTGGGGGGGTAGATAAGTTGTCTAAACCCGCAAATTCCTCTTAAGGTGAAACACCAGAAAATCATGTGCGCCGTTTAACCAGTCAGACCACCTATAATCCGAGGCGATTATTTGCGCTTCTCGATTTAGCCAATTATAAACCTTGCTTACATCACCATTTAGCAAAGCCAGTTTTGATTCAGCATCGATAATACCTTGTAGATATGTCGCATTCATAAAGTATCTTCCTAGTCACGTTGATGTAACCAGGATAGATACGAATTATGCGGTCAATATGGATCAAAAATGGAGATAATGGCTGAGATTACTCTCCCATTGCTATTCCTTCTCTACGAGGGTCTGCTCCTCCAATGAGTTTATTGCCGGTAAATACTACTCCGTGAAGGCCGGAATTTAGGTCACGAACATTAACCTTAAATCCCATTTTCTCAAGTGGCTCTTTGAACTTCACTGCGTCCGTGCCTTCTTCCAGGTCATAAGTACCAAATCGATTCACTAGATGAGGCATATTGATAGCGTCCTGAATATCCATACCCCAATCAAAATGAGCAATAAGGGTTTGTGCTACATAACCAATGATTCTCGAACCTCCAGGAGAACCAACCGCCATATATGGCTTATCGTTTTCTAATACGATTGTTGGCGCCATCGAAGATCGAGGGCGCTTGCCCGGCTCAACACGGTTGGCAATTGGGTAACCATTTTTATGAGAAGCAAAAGAGAAGTCGGTAAGCTCGTTATTCAGGATAAAGCCATTACTCATAACCCTTGAGCCAAATCCATTTTCAACAGTACTTGTCATTGAGATGGTATTGCCTGCCTCGTCAACAATAACAATATGTGTAGTACTTGGTAGTTCAATCGATTGATCGTCGGCTAAAGCCATACGGTTACTCCATGGTGGATTACCAGGAGATACCTCAGACAGAGCAGTTCCTTTCGAAATCAATTTTGCACGACTTTCAAGATAAGCTTCATCTAATAGGCCATCTGGCATTGGTACGAAATCGGAATCAGCCATATAGCGCCCCCGATCAGCAAAAGCCAATCTGGAAGCATCGCCTATTATCTGCCAGGCTTCTGGGTTATTTGGCCCCATAGATTTCAAATCGAAATGACTCACAATCCCTAAAATCTGCCCTACAGTAAGAGCACCTGAGCTCGGAGGACCCATACCGCAGATATCGTACTGGTGATAGCTACCGCATGTAGCTTCTCTTTCTATTACCTTATAAATAGCCAGATCTTCCATTGCCAGATAACCTGGGTTATCACTGATTCCCGTTACCTTATTAACGATATCTGTAGCGATTACCCCAGAGTAAAAGGCCTCTTCTCCCTCTTTAGCTAAGGTATCCAGTGTTTTTGCATATGCCTTATTCACCAGCAAAGAGCCCTCTTTCAATGGTTCTCCATCTGGAGTGAAAAAATATGCTTTGGTATCTGGATAACGGCTAAGGCGTTTTTTATCTCGTTCGATTGAAGAAGCTAAACGCTCAGATACAGAAAAACCGTTTTCCGCCAGACTCATCGCCGGTTTCAGTAACTCTGACCACTCCTTCTCTCCGTACTTTTCATGCATAGTTGCAAGCAGCTTAACCGTTCCCGGTGTGCCTACCGAACGACCACCGACAACGGCATCATAAAACTTAAGAGGTTTACCATTTTCATCCTGAAACAGTTCAGGTTTTGCCGCTAATGGAGCCGTTTCTCGACCATCGAAAGTAGTGATTTTTTTGTTCTTCGCATCATAGTAGACAAGAAACGCACCACCGCCCAAACCAGATGATTGAGGCTCTACTAGCCCAAGAACAGTTTGCACGGCTACCAGCGCATCTGCTGCCGAACCTCCGTTTTTTAGCACCTCGTACCCTGCTTCAACAGCAAGTGGGTTAGCTGCCGCAACCATGTATTTCTCTGCTTCCACACTCTGTTTAGAGGTAACTTTACTGGTTAACTCTGGTGCGACACTATCTGCAACATCGCCCCCCGTAGTTGTTGCAAATGCAGAAAAACAAGCGAGAGCCACACTGACAGTTATTAGTGATTTTTTATACATGAATTCCCTTATTATTTTTTAAATTCCAGATAGTTAAGCAATCTTTACGCCTGAAAATATGGATTAAGAATTAGCCTTACAGAATGTAGTTAAAACAATACATTCTCCTGAATTATCAATAATATTAGTGTATAGCTTTAGGAATAGCAGGGAGGAGACAAATCGATTGCCCCATAATGAAGCAATATCAAGTTTTTAGAAGTGCAACAGCGTAAAACTAAAAAGCCCGGTTTGAGCAAACACAAACCGGGCTAAATGCTAACTTGATATTAAAATCGTTACTTGCTTGCTGGGTAGATATTAATTTCAACTCGTCTGTTACATGCGCGACCTTCTGGAGTGCTGTTATCACAGATAGGCTTCAACTCACCAACTCCCTGAATAAACAAGCGATCAGCGGCAACCTTTTGTCCCTGAAGGTAATCTTTTACTGAACCAGCTCTCTTCAATGAAAGCTGCTGATTGTATGCCTCACTACCCGTGCTGTCGGTATGTCCTTCGATTAGAAGCTGCGTATCTGGATACTCAACAAGAATTTTTGCAACACCGTTCAACGTGTTATAGATTGAAGAATTAAGCATAGAAGAGTCAGTCTGGAAGCCAATCCCATTTTCCATAACGAGTACCAGTTGATCTTCACCAACTCGCTTAACCTGTACACCCGAGTTAAGTAGCTCTTCACGCAATGCAGCCTCTTGCTGATCGAAGTAGTAACCAACACCCGCACCTACCGCACCACCAGCAGTCGCACCGATGATTGCTCGCTTGCGGCGATCATCTGCATCGTCACCGGTAGCTAAGCCAACCAATGCACCAGAAACCGCGCCGATAATTGCACCTGTTGTTGTAGAGTTAGTCTCGCTCTCACCAGTCGTAGCATTCTGTCGCTGCGTCATTTCACAGCCTGAAACTAACATTATTGCACTAAGTAATATTGCAGATTTTTTCACTTTATAACCCTAAACTTCCATATAACATTCAGGCGATCAACTATAGACGGCTAAAAGTCGATTACACCTCTAGCCAAAACCACTGAAGACAACCGCCGGTTCCATTGTGCTGCCATGCAGTTACACGATCAATATATATTTAACCATAAATTAAAAATGCTAATTTTATTCACCCTAAACATAACAATTAAGAGCACCATCACAGCTTAATCGCCAATAATTGAATCATTAGTTTCAATCTGAAATCATAAAACCTTCATATAAATGAAATGTAACCAGGTTCGAAAAAATGATTTCAGTAGCGTTAGTAGACGATCATGTGATGGTTCGCTCCGGCTTTGCCCAACTGCTCAATGTTGAGTCTGATATCCGAGTAGAAGGTGAGTTTAGCTCGGCTAAAGAAGCTTTCAGTACCTTGTCTTGCTCTCCAACAATAGATGTTGCTGTTATCGATATATCTATGCCAGATGAAAGCGGACTTTCTCTTCTGGAGCGGCTACGTGAAAAGAAACCAGATCTAAAAGCGATAATTCTCAGCATCTACGACTCCGCATCATTTGTTAGCAAGGCAATTGATGCGGGTGCAGTAGGATACCTTTCAAAACGATGTGGACCTGGAGAGTTAGTTACAGCAATACGAACCGTCGCTAACGGGAATCGCTACCTATGCGCAGACGCCCTTATTAACCTTAGTAATGCCTCCGCCCCACCTGCCGTGTTATCTGAGCTAACAAAAAGAGAAAAACAGATCTTCGACTACCTGATTCAGGGACAAGATGTAAAAGAAGTCGCATACGACCTATCACTCAGCCATAAAACCGTACATGTACACAGAGCCAATATTCTTGGAAAACTTGGGCTATCAAATAATGTCGACCTGATTCGTTTTGCCATTCAGCATAAGTTGTTACCTGATGACGAAGGATAACCACTTTTCAGGAAATCGTATTTTCTCATCCGCTTTTCTGTTTCTAATCTATACCATTACCTGGTTTTGTCTCTGGAGTATCAGTGGATATTTGGTTACTGATATTCACTATGCAGCTTTGTTATTCCCTGTAGGGCTGAGAATCGCTGCTCTTTTATTAACACCAGGGCAATTCTGGTGGGTCATCTTGCTCAGCGAGTTTATGGTTTGGTTGGGCATTACCTCTTCAACAGAGTTTGTACCATTCGATCTGCTATTACTTTTAATCCCCTTCGCTACTGCATTGATGTTAAAACCTTTTCAGTTTAGGTGGCAACAGCTTACGATTTACTGGCAACAACTACTGGCTCTTGTGGGTTTTGTTCTTGCGAACGCACTGCTGATTTCCTTTCTTTTCTTTATGCTGAGCAAACCACTCTATCTGGGTAATAGAGTGCTCTATAGTAGTGTTGTAGCAGCAATAACAGGCGGAATCCTTCTCGCTCCATTCTTTTATCTTTTACATGATTACATCATGCACAAGGTTTGGGTTCCTTTGTCTCCAACGCTTGTGCATAAGGCTGTAACCATTCGGCCTTCGGCTTACTTATGGGTATTAACTTTCTTCGTTATTGGCCTTATCAGTGAGACTGTTTTTCAGGAACAGTTAACGACATTACTGCTGATTATCGTGCTACTACCTAATATCTTTATGGCTTACAAGTACGGCTGGCAGGGTGGCGTATTGGCTGCTGTGATGAACAGCGTGCTTCTTACCGCAGCCAGAAAGGTGACCGGTTCATTCAGCAGCTTTGAAGAGATGCATATTTTTATTACGACACAGGCTTTAATTGGGCTTGGGCTAGGTATTGCAATCAGCCGACAACACCTTCTGTCTGAAAAGCTGCACCAGCTCAACCGCAATCTGGAGCAGGAGCTACACACAAAACAACAACTCACCAGACAACTAGTTCATGTCGAAGAAGATATAAGAAAATCTGTCGCCAGAGAACTTCATGACGAGATAGGTCAAAACATTACCGCTATTCAAATTCAGGCAACACTGGCAAACCGAACAGCCAAAGAAGAACAAACCAGACACATTTCAGATGCAATTAACAATCTAGCGCTAAAGATACATACATCCACCAGACACTTACTTACTCAACTTCGCCCGCAAATCCTTGATGAACTGGGTTTAGAAAACGCTTTAATACACCTGGCACAAGAGATGAAGTTTAAAGAGCGCGATATAGATTGTGTCATTAATATTGGAGTGAGCACTGAACAACTCGACGAAGTCACCACTGTAACTATCTATCGGGTAATACAGGAGCTACTGAATAACACTACTAAATACGCAGGTGCATCTGAGGTTCACATCACTCTGTTTCCGGGTAGCCACTTGCGTCTTGAATATCGGGACAATGGTATTGGAATCCCGTCCGATTGGCGTAAAAAAGGAACCGGCTTGCTCGGTATTGAAGAAAGAGTCACTGCTCTTGGTGGTGAATTTAATGTCGAAGACCGAGATGGCACCCGCGTAATTGTGAGCCTGCCTGCAAAGTCGGATAGCAAACCACCAAACTAGGAATTTTTCCTATTTGCCTAAAAACCTATCTCATCCATTCTCAATTTTATTTTTCTAACATGGCATCAGCAAGTGAGGGAGCCTGTGAGCAGGATTACCGACAGCAGAGAGATTGACTCGACATATCGCTACTGGCGAATTCATCTGATGTTGATGATGTATGTTGGATACGGTGTTTTCTATTTTGCCCGAAAGAGTCTGAATTTCACGATGCCAGCCATGTTAAATGATCTGGGGCTGACACATTCAGATATCGGTGTTATCGCAACAACGTATTACATCACCTACGGCACATCAAAATTCCTCTCAGCTATGGTCAGTGACCAGTCCAACCCTAAGTACTTTATGGGGCTTGGCCTTATCGCTTCAGGCATTGTGAATATTCTGTTTGGCCTGAGCTCCTCACTGACCGTAATGGTACTGCTCTGGATGCTCAATGCGTTCTTCCAGAGCTGGGGCTGGCCGGCATGCGCCAAGATACTAACCACCTGGTACTCACGCTCCGAGCGTGGCTTCTGGTGGTCAGTCTGGAACACCTGCATCAATATGAGCGGCGCCCTGTTACCTATCATTATTGGCTTTATAGCTATGCAGTGGGGCTGGCGTTTCGGGTTCTATATTGCAGGAACTACAGCTTGCGTGATAGGAGCAATCTTGTTCTTAAGGCTTAGAGACAAGCCCGGAACCATGGGACTACCCACAGTTGGAGACTGGCGGAATGATCCTCTGGAGAAACAGCAGGAGAGAGAAGGCGTAGGTCTGCTGTTCAGGGAAAAGGTGAAAACCTACGTTCTTGGCAACAAATACATCTGGCTGTTGTGCGGCTCTTACATGCTGGTTTATGTGGTTCGAATCGGAATCAATGACTGGGCAAGTCTCTATCTGGTTGAGAGACATAATACGAGCCTTATGGCTGCGAACACTGCGGTATCGATGTTTGAAGTGGGTGGTTTCTTGGGTTCCCTATTTGGTGGATGGGGCTCTGACCGCTTCTTCCATGGAAACCGGGCGCCAATGAATCTGATATTTGCTTTGGGAATTTTCATATCAGTGGCAGCGCTATGGTTAACACCTCTGGATAACTTATACGTGCTATCCGGATGTCTGTTTGCTATCGGATTTTTTATTTTTGGTCCACAAATGATGATAGGAATGGCTGCGGCAGAATGCTCTCACAAGGATCTAGCCGGAACCTCTACCGGATTTGTCGGGCTGTTTGGATATCTTGGTGCAGCGTTGGCTGGTTACCCGATATCTCTGGTTATAGAGCAATATAGCTGGGAAGGCTTTTTCAGCGTCGTAACTCTGGTTGCAGCGTCGGTTGGCTTACTTCTTCTTCCTTTCCTCAAAGCTCAGGAACCAGACACAGAACCTGATCCCGCCTAACCCCGACATGTATCGGGGGGATGGCAACGTCGAAAGACGTAAAATCCACCCGATGCGAAAGAGCAGCGAACTCTGGCATTGGGAAAAACAATAACAGAGGAAACAAAGATGAAAGGAAAATTCCGTCGCCATCTACTGGCTGCTTGTGTCATCGGTTCAGCTGCATTAGCAGCAGCTCCACAAGTTATGGCTAAAGGCCGCCTGGTTGTCTACTGTAGTGCTACTAACGCTATGTGTGAAGCTGAAACAAAAGCCTTTTCTGAAAAATATGATGTTAAGACTTCATTCGTTCGTAACGGCTCAGGCAGTACTCTGGCGAAAATTCAGGCAGAGCGCAAAAACCCAAGAGCTGACGTATGGTACGGCGGCACACTTGATCCTCAATCTCAGGCTGGTGAAATGGATCTGCTAAGCGCATATAAATCACCACAGCTTGAAAACATCATTCCTGAGTTCCGCGATCCTGCTAAGCGCAAAGGTAACTACTCTTCAGCGGTTTACATGGGCATCCTTGGTTACGGTGTAAACACAGAACGCCTGAAAGAAAAAGGCCTTGAAGTTCCACGCTGCTGGGAAGACCTGACTAAGCCTGAATACAAAGAAGAGATTCAGATTGCTGACCCACAAAGTTCTGGTACTGCTTATACAGCGCTGGCAACTTTCATCCAGCTATGGGGTGAAGAGAAAGCATTTGAATACTTCAAGAAGCTAGACAAAAACATCTCGCAGTACACTAAGTCTGGTGTAACTCCATCTCGTAACTCTGCTCGTGGCGAAATCGCTATCGGCATCGGCTTCCTGCATGATTACTCTCTTGAACAATCTCAGGGTGCACCACTTGAGCTTATTTCTCCTTGTGAAGGTACAGGCTACGAAATCGGTGGCGTAAGTATGATCAAAGGCGCTCGTAACGAAGAGAACGCAAAACTGTTCATCGATTGGGTACTTTCTAAAGAAGGTCAGCAGCTAGCATGGCAGAAGGGTAAGTCATTCCAGATTCTTACTAATACTCAAGCAGAGCAGTCTCCTTACGCTCTGGATCCAAGCAAGCTTGACCTTATCAACTATGACATGGACACCTACGGAGCTTCCGATACTCGTAAGCGCCTAATCAAGAAGTGGGTAAATGTCGTCAAAATGGGTGAGTAATTAGATCCCCCTGTTCCGACAGGAATCGATATTAAATTGCCTCTCCTTCTGCCCATGGGGTCTCGGGCAGGAGGAAAGGTAATCTTCCCTGAAAAATTCTACACAGCAAGGTGATTATCATGCCTCAGTTAGCTGCAGATAGCGCACTACATCTGCACAAGGAGCAGTCTACCCGCGATCCGGTGTTTTACTGGATTATTTCCATTGTCGCTGCTTTCATTCTTCTACCCGTTTTCGCTCTCGACTATGGCGTGTTTGAGTCCACATCTGATGAATTTTTAGATGCAATGGGCTGGAGCAGCCAGAATATTGCCTGGCTCTGGTTTAGCTTACCTCTTGTTCTGCTTGCTCGTCCTAAACTGGCTCAGAATAAGTATCAGAAAAAACGCCACTACTTTGATATCGGGTATTCCGGTTTCTGCATGCTGTTTACCATTCTCTCTTCATGGGGAACAGGAAACGGCCTCGGCTACGCGACTATCGTTCTGTTTATCGCTTTAGGTTGCATCATGACGCTGGGCTTTGCCCGCCTTGAGTTCCTTGGTGGTGATGTATTCGTTATTGGTGCGCTGGTTACCATCATAGGGTTAATCACAACCTTTATTCTTTACCCAAGTATCGCCATTTTTGTTCCTATGTTTCAGGACGAAATGGGGAACTTTGTCGCCTGGCAATTTATTGAAATTCTCTCCCAGCGACAGATCGTTCAGATCATCACAAACTCTATTATGCTGGGTACTTCGGTAGGTATCACGGCAACCTTCTTTGGATTGATATTCGCGATTTACTCAACCCGTATCGCAGTAAAATCTGCCTTTATTGCTCGTATTTTCTCGATTCTTCCAATCGTAACCCCACCATTTGTCGTTGGCCTGGGTGTAACGCTTATGCTCGGTCGCTCAGGCTATGTTACTGAGTTGATGGTTGACTGGTTTGGTTTAGAGCAGACTAACTGGTTATACGGTTTTACTGGTATCTGGATGGCTCAGGTACTGGCGTTTGCGCCAATGTCCTTTATGATTCTGGACGGTGCGATGAAGTCTCTGCACCCGTCTCTTGAAGAGGCATCTTATACTCTTCGAGCAAACCGCTATCAGACCTTCTTTAACGTGGTTATCCCTCTGCTAAAACCAGCACTGGCTAACTCGTTCCTGATTATTTTTGTGCAGTCACTAGCTGACTTTAGTAACCCACTTGTACTGGGCGGAAGCTTCGACGTACTGGCAACACAGATTTACTTCTACATCGCTGGTGCTCAATTGGATTACGCTTCAGCAAGTACCCTTGGTGCGGTTCTGTTGCTCTTCTCACTGGCGATATTTGTGGTTCAATACCTGTGGATTGGTAAACGTTCTTACGTGACGATTTCAGGTAAATCTTATCGTGGTGATGTTCAGCCACTACCAAATAGCTTGCGCATGTTTGTATCTGCAATGCTCTACTTCTGGATGGCGTTTAATGTACTTCTTTACGGAAGCATCGTGTTTGGTAGCTTCACCGTTAACTGGGGTGTGGATTACACATTAACGTTTGCAAACTATATCAACCTGTTTGGTATGGGCTTAGGTGAAGGTGCGTGGCCATCGCTTATCAGTACTATGACTTATGCGGGTATCGCTGCTCCTATCACTGCAACCTTCGGCTTGTTGATTGCGTACATTGTTGTTCGTCAGCAGTTCCACGGTAAAAAAGTGGTGGAGTTTGTCACCATGCTCTGTTTTGCCGTTCCGGGAACTGTTGCTGGTGTCTCTTATATTCTGGCATTCAACGATGCGCCTGTTTATCTGACGGGTACCGCAGCAATCGTGGTTATCTCTATGGTGATGCGTAACGTACCTGTTGGTATCCGAGCGGGTGTTGCCGGACTTGGACAGCTCGATAAGTCTCTGGATGAAGCATCTCTCAGTCTGCGTGCAAACTCATTCAAGACCATCATGCATATTCTTATTCCGCTGCTAAGACCTGCGATTCTTTCCTCGCTGATCTACAGCTTTGTAAGGGCGATGACCACAGTAAGTGCCATCATCTTCCTTGTGACACCAGAAACCCGTGTTGCAACCTCATACATACTAAACCGCGTTGAGGATGGCGAATACGGTATCGCTATCGCTTATGGCTCGCTGCTTATTTTTGTCATGCTAGCTATCATACTCACTTTCGACTTCCTGGTTGGTGAAGCCCGGATTTCACGCTCTAGAGCCAAGAACCAAGATTAAGGACCGGAGATACAAACAATGAAAGACAACAGCTTTGTAGTGCTAAAAAATATCTGTAAGCGCTTTGGCAATAACACGGTAATTGGCGACCTGGATCTTGAGATCGAAAAAGGCAAACTGATTACCCTACTCGGTCCTTCCGGTTGCGGTAAGACAACGGTACTGCGTTTGGTGGCTGGCCTTGAAAAGCCCACCAGCGGACAGATCTTTATCGACGGTGAGGATGTAACTAACACCTCAATCCAGCAACGAGACATCTGCATGGTATTCCAATCGTACGCTCTGTTCCCACATATGTCTCTGTATGAAAACGTAGCGTACGGCCTGAAAATGCTTAAGCTGCCAGCTGATGAAATCAAGCAGCGTGTTGATGAAGCTTTAAAACTGGTAGACCTTGAAGGCATGGGCGATCGCTTTGTGGATCAGATCTCTGGTGGTCAGCAGCAGCGTGTGGCTCTGGCTCGAGCTCTGGTTCTTAAGCCAAAGGTGCTTCTGTTCGATGAGCCTTTAAGTAACCTCGACGCAAACCTAAGACGTAATATGCGTGAAACCATTCGTGAGCTTCAGCAGCGTTTCAATATCACATCGCTTTACGTTACCCATGATCAGTCAGAAGCTTTCGCGGTATCTGATACAGTCATAGTAATGAAGGATGGCGATATCATGCAGCAAGGTACACCGGATGATCTCTATCGTACTCCTGCGTCGATGTTTATGGCGAACTTTATGGGCGATGCCAACATCTTTACAGGAAACTATCAGGAAAGCTTACTTGATATTAATGGCTACAAGATTCCTGTGAATGATGACACAGTAAGAGGTTTTCCAGCTGATGAATATCAGGTCGGCGTGCGCCCAGAAGCTATCCTTCTGGTTGGTGAAGGTGAAGATTGCCAGAAGTGTAAAGTGAAAGATGTTGTTTACATGGGTTCTATGTATGAGGTTGCAGTTGAGTGGCAAGGCCAAGAGCTATTACTGCAACTAAACTCGTCTCAGTTTGATCCAGAAATATCTGATCACGCGTACCTAACCATTAATCCTACCGGTATCTTTTTGCTGCCAAAAGCAGCCTAAAAACCACTAATGAGTGCTGCATATGATGCAGCACTCACTGCCTCATGAAACTTTCTCAAAAATACGATATCACGCAAATTATCAGTTACTAGCGGCTAACTTCGGCTAAAATTAACAATATATGGATAAGAGGAGTAGAAAATGACGATCTATACAAGAGAAGCATTAGCAGCAAATCGTCCAACTCCAATGCCTGGAATGTATGACCCTCTAACTGCATTGTATAACAAGACATTGTTTATTCAGGTAATGGAATCGTTGTTACGTATATCAGTGCGTCAACATATGCCTGTAACTCTTGTCATTGCCAGCATTGACAACTACTCAGGCATGGCTTGTAAATATTCCGAAGATGATATTGATGATATGGTCAGAGAAAGTGCCGACCTTATAAAAGCAGTATCACGCGACAGTGACGTTTTAGGCCACATAGAAACCGATCAGTTTGCACTCCTACTTTACAACTGTGACTGCAAATCATCAGCCATAGCAATAGAAAGGCTATCTAATCAGGTAGAAGAAAGTGTGATTATCGGTGACGAAAAAATTACACTTAATTTTGGAACAGCGACCTTTGGTGAAAGCCATAATGCAGGCCGGGGACAAAGTGTCAGTGCTATCGCTGATTATTTAATGACAAATGCTCTTGAATCATTAAAAAATGGTGGAACTTCCGAACCGAAAATTCGCCATATTTAGGTTAGTGAATATAGGCTTGCTATTGGCAGCAAGCCTTGATGCTCAAGGTACGGTTTATCAAGAACTTATTAATCTACTCGAGTTAGATAAAAACCACCGTAAGATACTTTCTGGAGACCAATAAAATCGCCTTTCTGCAGGAAATAGAACACCACCTTTTTGTTTTTTTTATCTTTGTCTTTTTGTCTGCCGATAAAACGATGCATAACTCCATCATCTGTGGTCTTTTTGGTGTAATTCGTTATTAATGCTGTTCTATGTTTGTGCTTTGATAAATACTCATACTCTGGCTTCGGTCCACCGTTTAATAAGTCCAAAAGAACCTGATTGAGTAAAGGCATAAACGTATAGGCGTTTTCAGGCAATTCGATCAGTTCGTCCTTACGTTTATTCTGAATTTCTTTGCCAACAAAATCGTAGGAATAGGCTTTCTCTTTAGAACCTATTTTTTCTTGATAATCGGTAGAGATTGGTACTACCCTTTCTCCCTCTCGCATATAAGAGCCTTTCTCGTTAACATCAGCTCCAATAAACATAAATGAACCTTTCGCGCGAGCCCGATAAAAACAGGTAGTGTCATTACAGGTTGAATCAATGTTCAGTTCTCCAAGCTCTATAGGCCCGAGCTCAACAATAAATTTCCCTTTCTCTCCAGGCATTACTTCAGAAGCAACGGCACAATTACTCAGTAGCAAAAGAGCTATAGAAAACAGACTTTGTCTTAGCATATAAAACCCTGTATTGATAAAAACATCAGGCACATAATTAAACTTAGTTGAGTTCGAAAAGCCAATCCACTCAGATTTGAGATACTCCAAAATAAAACTAAAGTGTTAGTATCAACTTATCGCAAATCACCTATAATAAACAATACAACATACAATAACAGACTGTTTATATTTGAAAAAATTCAAGGGAATGCGATCTAACCACCCAAAACTGCTTACATTGATGGGCAGTAACTTTGTATTGTCTGGCAGATTATTTACACCTTTATTACTATCTCTACTCCTCGTTCCTTTGGACACTGCATTCGCCGAAATTATCCATACGCCAGATGAAAATACTTATCAAATATCTATGGTTCCTGCTGGAGAGGAGCACGATATAGTTCCTGATCCCATTGAAAATAATTGGCTAGACAATACCGAGAATTATTTCTCTGAAGTCATACACGACATAAGCCACTATGTTGATGAGGGGCTTGCAAGAGGTGAAGATGACGAAGACCTAATTAACCGAAGCTATTTGAAAATAAGGTTACAATCTGAGTATTCACATCGGGGATATTACACTTCAAAATCAAGAATTAAAGCGAGGGTAGATTTCCCCCATATCAAAAAAAACTGGAAAATCATTCTGGAAACAGATCCTGATGACTTTGATTCTCTAGAGACAAAGCAAAGAGACTTCCCAATAGAAAGCCGTACTACCTCTTCCGGGGCGATAGGTGGGGTGCGTCTACAGGATGAAAAAGTTCACAGCTGGCTAACTAGCTTTGATATTGGTGTAAAGATACGCTGGCCGCTTGATCCTTTTGTTAGAGCACAAGCCGAAAGGGTTGAAGACCTTTCTGATAAATGGACCGCTCAGTTAAAGCCAGAGCTTTTCTACTTTGATTCTAAGGGAGCAGGTTCGGTAACTGAGCTCAACTTCTATCGCGCATTTGAAGAAGATCCACTTGATATCTTTAGGTTTAGTAATAGTGCCCAGTATCTATATGAAGAGCGCGGCTGGGAGCTTGTAGGCCAACTCGGCTATTTTGATCGCATTAATACTAATCACTTACTGGAATACACAACGGGCATTAGTGCCGAACCTCAAGATGATGAGGAAATCAGTAACACCTGGATTTCTGTCGCGTGGAAGCAAAGACTCTACAAGAAATGGCTCTACTTGACCGTTACCCCTTTTGTCGATTTTCCAAGAGACTACGATTACAAAGCAAATCCGGGAATCGTAATAGAACTTGAAGGCTTCTTCTCTAAACATCGTGAGCAGGACTACCTGTATCGCTCTATCCCAGCTTCTACCAGACGTACTACTAGTAACTAAACATCGCACCCATTAATGGCATATGCCAAAAATAATTATTGGCATATGCCATTAATGGGCGTAATATTGCGACGAAACTCAAGAGGAGAAAGCATGGCCAGACCTAAAAAATGCCGCCGCATTTGTGGGCGACCAGCACAAAGCTGCTTTAAACCAAATGGCATTCCGCTAAGCCAATTAAACAAAACAGAGATCTTACCGGAGGAATTTGAAGCGCTCAGGCTTGCTGACTTCGAAAACATGAGCCAGCAAGACGCTGCTAACCAAATGGGAGTTTCCAGGCAAACTTTTGGCAACATCATTGGTCGAGCGAGATTTAAGGTCGCCGAGAGTTTAGTTAAAGGTAATGCACTTGTTCTGGACACCTTTGATGCTCCGGAACATAAGGAAAATTTAGAATGATCTATGCGGTTCCAAACAATCGTGACAACGTTGCGAATCACTTTATTAAAGCCCCTCAGTTTTCATTTATTGATGAAGAAAATTCGTTAATACAAAATGTGACCAACCCAGCAGCAGGCAACTCTTCTTGCAGTGAAAAAAGTGCTGCAATCAAAATGCTAAAAGAGATGAAAACAGATGCGGTAATAGTAAGAAATATCGGAGAAAGGGCTCTGGGTAAGCTACTATCTGCCGGAATAAGAGTGTTTATGGTGACAACCCAAACACCTCTATCAGCTGCGGCAAACAGCCCAATGGTTGAGCTAACTGATACCAGCCAGGGGCGTCCATCCCATAATCATCACAAGAAAGGTGGCTGTTCACATGGTGAAGGTGGCTCTTGCTGCAGCTCTAAGCAAGACGGCTCACATAGTGGTTGCGGCTGTAATCACGGGCACAGCCATCAACATCATGGCAGAAGCACTCTAAATGATTCAGGCATACTAAAACATATAACCAATAATAACCGCAGTGGAAAAAAACGTGCTATGAGATTTTCTCTGAGTGGTATATCATCTCTGCGATCTATTAATAAGTAGTTAGGCAAATGTTATGACAACTGCACTTATCACGTTCGGTGTATTTCTTATCGTTATTCTTATGATGGCTATTGGCGTTATCCTGAATAAGAAAACTATTTCCGGTAGTTGTGGTGGACTAAATAGTGTCGGCGTTGATCGTGTTTGTAACTGTGAAGACGTTTGTGAAGAACACAAGCCAACGCTATACCAAATCACAGAGCCTGGTGAAAGCGATAAGTAACAAATTAGCTGTTAACGAGAAGCGCCTGTTGGCGCTTTTTTAATATCAGAGCAACTGAGATTTGTGTTCTCAGATCATCTGGTCATTTTCTTCACAAAAACAACCACAAACAATGCCATCGTGAAGCTACCAACGAAGGCCTCAAATGCTGCGATAAACCGAGCAACTCCAATAGGCGAGATATCCCCGTACCCTAATGTGGTAAAAGTTACGACACTAAAATAAATGGCGTTGAGAATTTCCAGAAAAACGGCTATTGGGCCTGTCGCACCTGGATAAATAGGGTTCTGAGCAGCGGTGCCAAGAATAAAGTAGGTAAGGGCGCAGAAAAGAATAAAGTAGGTAAGGGCGCAGAAAAGAATAAAAAAGATTGAGAATAACACTACCCTTAAAGGCGACTCTCCGTAACCACAAAAGATATCCACCGACTTAGAGAACCAACGCTTAAAGCTAGTTCTAGGCATCTGATAACGACGGTACGTCATCTCTTTTTTAAAAAAGTAGCCTGCGGTTTCAAAAAGCCCTTGTCGCTCACACTGCTTGCGAATGTTTCGGCATACCTCTTCGGCCTCCTGACACAATCCTACAGCTTCATCATGTTTACAGTTTTTTAGCGCTTCAAATGCCCGTTTCTCTTGCTTGAGCATAATACCCCAATTTATTGTCTCAAGGCGGGCATTAGTTAAATCGGCACCGAGTAAGTTGCAATCCTCCAGTTGAGCACAGTGGAGATTAGCTCCCTTGAGCTTTGTTTTCATCAAAGAGGTACCGCGAAGATCCAGCCCAAAGAAGTGAGCTTCTGTTAGATCTGCCCGATAGAAGTCAGCATTCCGGCATTTGTAGCCAACCTTATGTCCCTTATTTACAAGGTTGATGTCATTCAGATTCACTCTGGCAAGCTGAAAACCATCCAAAGGCTTTCCGTCTCTTGCCCATTGTTCTATCTCGCTTTTTATGTCATCACAACTTTTGTCTATCTCAGGGTCATGCCAGTAACACAGTCCCGACTCACCTGCTGGTTCAGAGCATCTCCATCCGTCTTGATTACAAAAGTTACAGGCCTCGGCTTTTCTTTCTGTCATCTGCCGTCCTCCCTACTCCTCTATAAGTAAAGTTTAGAAGAGAGTGCACAGAAACTAAAAAAGGCTTTAGCTGCTAAGCTAAAGCCTTCTCAGAAAATGGACGGTCTTGCAGATTAAGCTGCTACAGGTTCAGCTGGAACTTCTGAAGCCTTAGTGCGACCAATTAGTGGTTTGCCAACAGGTAATACTTCACGGCCAAACTCATTGTTAAGAACCTGAGCCATAGCAAAGTAGATTGCACTTGCGCCACAGAAGATACCTTCAAAACCAGCGATAGTACCGATTAGTTCACTACCAGTGAAATCGCGCGCTGCTAGCAGAGCAAAAAGCAGAGTCAGAGAACCGAACACGATTTGCTTCGCAGTTGGGTAGCATAGAGAACCAAGGAACATAAAGCCGGTAAAGATACCCCAAAGAGCAAGGTACCATGCCATGAAACCGTGTGGGCTAGCAGGTAGGCCCATAGATGGCATTACAATGCAACCAACCAGAGTCAGCCAGAACAGGCCGTATGAAGTAAATGCTGTTGTACCGAATGTGTCACCACGCTTAAAGCACATGATGCCTACGATCACCTGACCAAGACCACCATAAAAGATCCCCATAGCAAGAATCATTGAGTCTAGTGGGAAAAAACCTGCATTATGAATATTAAGCAGGATAGTAGTCATACCAAAGCCCATAAGGCCAAGTGGTGCTGGATTCGCTAGTTTAGTCGACATCAGGGGGAACCTTCAAAGTGTGAGTATCAAAAAATTTGTAAAATTTAAAATAAATTTTAGCGCGCGAATATTAGTCTAAAATTTACTCGTATTCAATACTATTTCGATGACTTCGACTAAAAATATTTTACTCAGTAAAATAAATAAAAGACCAGCTCAATGGCTGGCCTCTAATTCATTGATTTGGTGAAATATTATTCCCACTCAATCGTTGCTGGTGGCTTACCAGAAATGTCGTAAACGACACGAGAAATACCATCTACTTCATTGATAATTCTGTTAGAAACCTTACCCAGGAAGTCGTATGGAAGGTGAGCCCAATGAGCCGTCATAAAGTCGATTGTCTCAACTGCACGAAGAGAAACAACCCAATCGTACTTACGACCATCACCCATAACACCTACAGAGCGAACTGGCAGGAATACTGTGAACGCCTGAGAAACCTTGTGGTATAGATCTGCGTTATGAAGCTCTTCAATAAAGATAGCGTCAGCACGGCGTAGAAGGTCGCAGTACTCTTTCTTGATTTCACCAAGAACACGTACACCAAGACCCGGACCAGGGAATGGATGACGGTAAAGCATATTGTAAGGAAGGCCAAGCTCAAGACCAATCTTACGAACTTCGTCTTTAAACAGTTCGCGAAGTGGCTCAACAAGCCCCATCTCCATATCGTCCGGAAGACCACCTACGTTATGGTGAGACTTGATAACGTGCGCTTTACCAGTCTTCGACGCTGCTGATTCGATAACGTCTGGATAGATAGTGCCCTGAGCAAGCCATTTAGCATTTGCTAACTTCTTAGACTCTTCATCAAACACTTCAACGAATACGTGACCGATTGTCTTACGCTTATCTTCAGGATCAGATTTGCCTTCCAGCGCCTTCAGGAAACGCTCTTCAGCATCAACGTGAACGATGTTCAGACCAAAGTGATCACCAAACATCTCCATAACCTGCTTGCCTTCATCAAGACGAAGAAGACCGTTGTCTACAAATACACAAGTCAGCTTGTCACCGATAGCGCGCTGAACCAGCATTGCTACCACTGATGAGTCAACACCACCAGATAGACCAAGGATTACTTCATCATCGCCTACTTGCTCTTTAATACGAGCAACAGCATCATCGATGATTGACTGAGATGTCCATAGCTTCTCACAGCCACAAATATTAAGAACAAAGTTCTCCAGCATACGCATACCCTGGCGAGTATGAGTTACTTCAGGGTGGAATTGAACACCGTAGAATTTTTTCTCTTCGTTAGCCATTGCTGCGTAAGGACAAGTGTCAGTTTGAGCAACTTTAGTAAAGTCCGCTGGGATCTCAACAACCTTGTCACCGTGGCTCATCCAAACATCAAGAAGTGCATTGCCATCTTCTGCAATTGCATCTTCGATGTTTTTGAATAGTTCACACTGTTCTACAACTTCAACCTGAGCATAACCAAATTCACGCTCATTTGAACCAGCTACTTTACCGCCAAGCTGCTCAGACATAGTTTGCATGCCGTAACATACACCAAACACTGGAACACCAGCGTTGAATACATATTCAGGCGCGCGTGGAGAGTTATCTTCAGTAACGCTTTCTGGACCACCAGAAAGGATAATACCGTTTGGATTGAACTCGCGGATATCCGCTTCGTCTACATCCCAGCTCCAAAGCTCACAGTAAACACCGATTTCACGGATACGACGAGCAATAAGTTGAGTGTACTGAGAACCAAAATCCAGGATCAAGATGCGTTGGTCATGAATATTCTTTGTCATTTTTCTCTCAAATCTGTTGAGCTATTCACTTCACCGTTACTAACGATGACGAAATCAAATTGATTTCTCGGTTAATTTTTCTAAGTAGAATGGCTTTAGTACAAGGAAAAAGCGCGGAGTTTACGATAGTAAATGAGCACTTTTGACGCAGTAATCAAGCCATTCTGCGACGATAAAATTATCCGAGACGGTAGTTCGGAGCCTCTTTGGTGATCTGAACGTCGTGTACATGCGACTCTTTCATACCAGCGCCAGAAATACGTACAAACTCAGCTTTAGTACGCATATCTTCGATAGTTGCGCTACCAGTCAGACCCATAGAAGAACGCAGACCACCCATTTGCTGATGAACGATCTCTTTCAGGCGACCTTTGTATGCGATACGACCTTCAATACCTTCTGGTACAAGTTTGTCTGCTGCGTTGTCAGTCTGGAAGTAACGGTCAGAAGAACCCTGAGACATAGCGCCAAGAGAGCCCATGCCACGGTATGCTTTGTACGAACGACCTTGATAAAGAATCACTTCACCTGGTGCTTCTTCAGTACCAGCGAACATTGAACCAACCATCACACATGATGCGCCAGCTACAATTGCTTTACAGATATCACCTGAGAAACGGATACCGCCATCAGCGATTACTGGAATACCGTGCTCATTTGCTACTTCAGCAGCATCAGAAATAGCCGTTACCTGAGGTACACCAACGCCGGTTACGATACGAGTAGTACAGATAGAACCTGGGCCAATGCCCACTTTAACAGCACTTACGCCAGCATCGATAAGAGCCTTAGCACCAGCACCTGTAGCTACGTTACCGCCGATAATATCTAGATCTGGATACGCTTCACGAGTTTCACGAATACGGTTAAGAACACCCTCAGAGTGACCATGTGATGAGTCGATAAGAAGTACGTCGACACCAGCTTCAACAAGTGCAGCAACACGCTCTTCGTTACCAGCACCAGCACCAACAGCAGCACCTACGCGCAGACGACCTTGCTCATCTTTACATGCGTTTGGTTTTTTCTCTGCTTTATGGAAGTCTTTTGCAGTGATCATTCCTTTCAGCTGGAATTCATCATTTACAACAAGTACTTTTTCAACTCGAGCTTTGTGCATTTTCTCCTGAACTTCTTCACGAGATGCGCCTTCTTTTACCGCAGCTAGTTGATCTTTCGGAGTCATTACCTGATCAACCGTTTTGCTTAAGTCAGTAACAAAACGAACGTCACGGCCAGTGATGATGCCTAGAAGCTCATTGTTATCACCAACTACAGGGTAGCCAGCAAAACCATTCTTATGTGTTAGCTCTAATACTTCCGCAATTGTATTTGTAGGCTTAACTGTCACTGGGTGTGCAACAACACCCGCTTCGAAGATCTTAACCAGGCGAACTTGCTCTGCCTGCTCTTCGATAGACATGTTTTTGTGGATAAAGCCGATTCCGCCTTCCTGGGCAAGAGCAATAGCTAGACGTGCTTCCGTTACAGTATCCATCGACGCTGAAAGCATCGGGATGTTTAATTCGATATTCTTAGTCAGGCGGGTGCGAAGATCCGCAGTATTCGGAAGAACAGTAGAGTGTGCAGGGACTAGCAGAACGTCATCAAACGTTAGTGCTTCTTTTGCGATTCGTAGCATTGCAATATCTCTCAAAAAAGGGTTAAAAACTAAATATCCCTGTCGTTTCGCATAACAGGAGATAAATAAATGACAACTCCACTAAAAACCCAATCTGCACACAACCGTTTAGGTACTGAGCTAGATGTTTAGTGGAGTTGTCATCTGTGATATTGCAGACGGATTATACGCACAGCGCAATCGTTTGACTACTCATTTTTATTTTTTATTTGCAATATACCCCTTGCTATGTATTATATTGCCGCTAATTCCTATACTCACGTCCTGTGGTATCCAGTGTCCTTTCGAGATCAATCTGTTAGCGATAACAAAAACATATTTACTGTATCCCGTTTAAATGCAGAAGTGCGTTTACTTCTGGAAAATGAAATGGGTGTTGTTTGGTTGGTTGGAGAAATATCTAACTTCTCAGCTCCCGTATCAGGTCATTGGTACTTCTCACTAAAAGATTCACGTGCTCAGGTTAAGTGCGCCATGTTCCGTGGCAACAACCGTAGAGTAACGTTTAAGCCGATTAACGGTAATCAAGTACTGGTCAAAGCTCGCCTTTCTCTTTATGAGCCACGCGGTGACTACCAGTTAATCGTTGAAAGTATGCAGCCAGAGGGTGACGGTAGGCTGCAGCAAGAGTTTGAGAAGCTAAAGATGCAGCTAGCTGCAGAAGGGCTTTTTTCTCAATCTGAAAAGCTTCCATTACCAGAAAACCCGCAGCGTGTCGGTATCGTCACCTCAAAAACGGGCGCAGCTCTGTTCGATATACTTGATGTGCTTAAGCGCAGAGACCCTGGCTTACCCGTTGTTGTTTACCCAACCATGGTTCAGGGTGAAGAAGCAGCAATTCAGATCGCCCAAGCGATTGGAAGAGCCAATAGCCGTAATGAATGTGATGTACTTATTGTCGGACGCGGTGGTGGTTCACTGGAAGATCTCTGGTGTTTTAACAATGAAATTGTTGCCCGCACTATCGCTTCTAGCCAGATCCCAATAATAAGCGCCGTTGGTCATGAGATAGATGTCACCATTGCTGATTTTGTTGCAGACGTACGAGCCCCTACTCCTTCGGCGGCAGCGGAACTGGTAAGCAGAGATCAAAGCCATAAGTTACAGGCTATTAACTCTAGAACTTCGAAGTTAGGTCACGCAATCAGGCACTACCTATCTGATAGCCAAATAACGCTCCAGCAGATAGCTCACAGACTGGAGAGACAGCATCCAAACTATCGTCTGGAAAAGCAGAACCAGCAACTGGATGATCTTGAAAGCAGATTGAAGTCGGCAATGATGACTCGTATTCAGGTTGAACGTTCAACTTTGAACAGGTTTAGCCATCGACTGGATCTTAACTCCCTCAAAAGCAACTTAGTCAGCAACAGTATATGTTGGCACAGTCCAGACAGAAGCTGATTGATGCAATGGAGCGGAAGCTGCTGAAAACCAGGCACTCACTGGCCCTGGCAGCAGAAAAGCTGGATACCGTTAGCCCACTGGCAACTCTTAAGCGCGGCTACTCGATCACTAAAGCGGATAGCGGAAAGGTTATTACTCAAGCGTCAGAGGTTAATAGTGGCGATCAGTTAATTACTCAGTTAGCTGATGGGGAAGTTCGTTCTGTTGTGAGTTAACCTTCGGTATACCCTTTTATCCTGGTTCCCACGGTCCCCGTGGGAATTCATATCTCACGGAACAAAGACCACGCAGAAAACCCCATTGCTATGATATGCATTACCACGCAGGAGCGTGGTAACGAGTATAACCGTCCTAGTTCCCACGGCCCCGTGGGAATTTATATCTCACGGAACAAAGACCACGCAGCAAACCCCTTTGCTATGATATGCATTACCACGCAGGAACGTGGTAACGAGTATAACCGAATAAGGTCAAGCTAGTGGACGAAACTCAAATCGAGCCAGGCTTTTAGACTTCAGCTCATTGCAGGTATTACAGAAATAACTGGCCGCACCACAAGCCTGTAGCTTCTCAAGCTCCGCATCGCAATCAGGGCAATACGCAAACTTCTTATAGCTCACATCACAATCCTGACACTTGTAGTTTCCATCTACCCAATCCAGCTCTTTTTCACACTTAGGACAAATATTTTGTGTCGACATCACTTCACCTAAAATTCCAAAATAACTAAAAGTATATAAACAAGATCTTTATCACTGACATTGAGCATACTCAATCTAAAATTAGATTTCACTAATAAAAGATCTAGCTCTTTTGGTTTACCATGATCTTTATAAGATCATCTGCTAAATTCATTTTGATCAGCGATCAGCCCCATTAAGAACATTTATATAACCACATCCCGAAAGCATAAGTTACATATCCTGTTTTTGGATTTTATTTGGAATTATATATCACCGCAAAGATAAAAACCCATTTCATTTGAAACTTAATAAAAACGATCTCTGCTATCGCAAATCGAATAACACTGTTCTGTAATTTGAACAAATTATTATTCTTCCGGCAAAAAAATAGCGCCTGTGAGGCGCTACTTTCAAATAAACAGTGATTACTTCTTACGGTTCTTAATCATACCCATAAGACGCTTTTTCTTTCTCTCCTGAGAAAGTGTCAGCTTACCACCTTTGTTCTCGAATGGGTTTTCACTACTCTGGAACTGAATACGGATAGGAGTACCCATGATTTCCAGAGAGCGGCGATAATAGTTCATCAGGTAGCGTTTGTATGAATCTGGCAGTTCGTTTACCAGGTTACCGTGAATAACAACGATCGGTGGGTTGTAACCACCAGCGTGAGCGTATTTCAGCTTAACACGACGTCCACGAACCATTGGCGGCTGGTGGTCATCTGTCGCCATCTTCATGATACGAGTCAGAACAGATGTACCAACACGAGTTGTCGCAGACTTATATGCTTCCTGAACAGATTCAAACAGGTGACCTACACCAGTACCATGCAGCGCAGAGATAAAGTGAATACGTGCAAAATCAACGAAACCAAGACGACGATCCAGCTCTTTCTTCACAAACTCTTTAACTTCTGTATCCAGACCATCCCACTTGTTTACCGCGATAACGATAGAGCGGCCCGCATTCAATGCAAAACCAAGTAGGCTAAGATCCTGATCCGAGATGTTTTCACGAGCATCAATGATTAGAAGTACTACGTTAGCGTCCTCTACCGCTTTCAGCGTTTTAACAACAGAGAACTTCTCTACTGTTTCGTTTATACGCTTACGACGACGAACACCCGCAGTATCAATAAGAACATACTCACGTTCATCACGCTCCATAGGAATATAGATAGAATCACGCGTTGTTCCCGGCATATCGTAAACAACTACACGCTCTTCACCCAGGATACGGTTAGTTAGCGTTGATTTACCAACGTTAGGACGACCAATAATGGCAAGTTTGATAGGCTGATCCTGAAGACGCTTGAACTCTTCTTCCGCTTCTTCTTCGGTGTACTCCAGCTTCTCTTCTTCGTCTTCGATATCGGTAAGATCTTCAATTTCACCTTTTTCCTGATCAAGCAGCTCTTCAGCAAAAGGGTTTAAAGCACGATCAATCAGGGCACCAACACCACGGCCATGAGCCGCAGCGATTTGATACATGTTGTCCATACCCAGTTGCCAGAACTCTGCGCTCGCTGCATCGGCATCGATGCCATCAACCTTGTTTACCACAAGCATTGCTGGTTTCTCGATCTTTCTCAGGTGCATTGCAATAGCTTCATCCGAAACGGTAAGACCAGCACGGCCATCCACCATAAACAGAACAACATCAGCTTCATCGATAGCAGCAAGAGACTGCTCTGCCATCTTGGTTTCTACGCCTTCTTCCGTACCATCGATACCACCAGTATCGATTACGATAAATTCGTGTTCACCAAGTTTGGCCTGACCATATTTTCTGTCTCTGGTTAATCCAGGAAAGTCAGCGACAAGAGCATCTCTGGTGCGGGTAAGACGGTTAAATAGTGTCGATTTACCAACATTAGGACGCCCAACAAGAGCAACAACAGGTACCATAACAACCTCTAAAATTTGTTTCCTTAGGAAGTTATAGGTAAATCTGCTGCGATTTACCTATCAGGTTTACCTAAAACTTCCTATTACTTAGCAATAAAACGGCTCCTGACCTTACAGTCAGGAGCCGGATGTGAAGTCTATCACAATTTATTCAGCAATTCGTAGTTTCTTTACATCGCCATTACGAGTAACAATTACATAGCCATCTTCAATATCTACAGGACCGACAGCAAAGCCACTCTCATTAACAAGCTGCTGAGATATAAACTCACCTGACTCACGGTCTAGCCAGTGAAGATAGCCTTCGGCGTCACCAACAACAAGATAGCCATCAATGATCTTCGGCGCAGTAAGCAAACGGTTTTCAAGTAATGCGTTTTCCCATAGCTCTGTACCACTGCGCGAGTCAACAGCGACAAGGTGATCTTTATCTGTAAGTAGGTAAATCTTAGAGCCATCGGTTGCCATATCCGAAGACGATGAGTAGTTACGCTTCCATATTGGTGCACCAGATCGAAGGTCTATCGATACAAGATGGCCGTTATACCCTACAGTGTACAAGGTACTACCCAAAATAATTGGTGATGTATCTGAGTCTACAAGGCGATCGATTTCTGTCGCACCTCTTGGTGTACCCACTGGCTGTTGCCAGATAAGTTGTCCACGAGCAACTAAAGCCGCCGCTAATCGACCATTAGCCGTTCCCCAGAAAATACCACCAGAAACAGTGTTCGGTGTACTGTCGCCGCGTAGTGTCAGGTTTGGAACTTCTGTACTGATAGTCCAGACTTCGCTTCCTGTTTCTGCATCAAGCGCAGTTAACATGCCTCGGCTTGTGTTTACAATAACGTAGTTATTGTCGGTAACCGGCCTGGCTAAAATCTCACCAACAACCGTTGCCCGCCAAAGCTCTTCACCAGTTTCCTGATCAAGAGTAATCAATTCGCCGTTTTCGGAACCGATAAATACCTTTCCGTAAGATGCGGTCACGCCACCTGATAGTCGTGCCGAACCATCACCTTCAAGATCAGTTTTCCAGATGAGTTTTCCGTTCTCCGGATCTAGGGCTTTTACTTCGCCATCACGAGCAGCGACGAACAGCTTGCCGTACTCGAACTCAGGTGTAAGCTTAGAAAAATACTGTCCAACACCTTTACCAATAGATGATGACCATACACTTTTCGGTGTGAACTCACTCTGCACTTGAGGTACAGGTGCCATGATAACCGTGTCTTCTTCACTCGAACAGCCAGCTAAACCAGCGGCTATAACTGACCCTATTAGTATACGGCTGAAAAGTTTCTTCATTCAGTCAGCCCTTACTTGGCAAGATCGTCCAGTTTAACCTGAATACTCTGGCTCGCATCACCTGCTTGCTGAGCTTCGGTATAAGCACTATATGCAGCTTCTTTGTCGCCTTTAAGTAACATAATGTCACCCTTTAGCTCAGCCACCCGTCCAGTCCATGCAGAAGATGTGACCGTATTCAGTTCAGCAAGCGCGTCATCCAGTTCTTTCTTCTCCGCCATAATACGTGCAATACGGAAAGAGACTAAAGGAAGGATTGCTTCATCTTTGGTGTTCGACTTAACCCAGTTTAGCTGAGCAAGAGCTTCATCCAGCTCGCCAGCTTCTACCTGTACACGAGCTAGCTGAAGAGCAGCAAGGTTGGCATAGTCCGTATCTTTATTTTGATCGATAAAGCTCTGAGCCAGTGGTGCTGCTTCAATACCTTTCGTTGCTAGTGTTTCAATTGCAACGGTGTAGCTCTCTGACGCTGCTTCTTTCGCAGACATTACAGAGTCCTGATAGTACTGCCAGCCAAGGATACCGCCAATACCAATAACACCACCAAGAATGACTGCTTTGCCGTTCTCTTTCCACCAATCCTTTATGGCTTCAACCTGTTGTTCTTCGCTATCGTGTAGTGCCACCACGTTTATTCCTCTTAAATCAAATCTACTAGTTGAGAAGCAACTTCAGACTGAGTAACAGTGCGCTGTTCGCCACCGACTAAATCCTTAAGTACTACCGTGTTCTCGGCAACTTCGTTCTCACCTAACACTAATGCGACTGCTGCACCAACTTTGTCAGCACGCTTAAATTGTTTCTTAAAGTTACCACCACCAAAGTGATTCATAACTCGAATACCTGGTACTTCACCGCGAAGTTGCTCGGCAAGCTTCATTCCGGCCATCATGGTGCCTTCACCGGCAGTAACAAGATATACATCTACAGAGCGTCTTACTTCATTCAGCTCTAGGGTTTCAAGCAGAAGAACTAATCTTTCTAGTCCCATTGCAAAGCCAACTGCTGGCGTAGCTTTGCCACCAAGTTGCTCGACAAGACCGTCGTAACGACCACCGCCACAAACTGTTCCCTGAGCTCCCAGACTTTCTGTAATCCACTCAAACACAGTACGGTTGTAGTAATCTAAACCACGAACCAAACGTTCATTAACCTGATATTCGATTCCCGCAGCATCAAGAAGTTCACACAAACCCGCAAAATGTTGCTTTGACTCTTCGTCCAGGTACTCGGAAAGCTTAGGAGCATCACCCAGAATAGCCTGGATGTCTGGGTTCTTGGTATCAAGAACGCGCAGTGGGTTGGTGTACATACGACGTTTCGCATCTTCGTCCAGAACATCCATATGCTGTTCCAGATAAGCAATCAGAGCATCACGATAATTCGCACGAGCTTCCAGAGAACCGATAGAGTTCAGTTCAAGACGTACGTGGTCAGAAATACCCAGCTCACGCCACAGACGAGCGGTCATCATGATCATCTCCGCATCTACATCCGGTCCGTTCAGACCAAATACTTCAACACCAACCTGATGGAACTGACGGTAACGACCTTTCTGCGGACGCTCATGACGGAACATTGGCCCCATATACCAAAGACGTTGTTCCTGGTTGTACAGAAGACCATTCTCAATACCAGCACGTACACAACCCGCCGTCCCTTCAGGGCGCAGAGTCAGACTATCGCCGTTACGATCTTCAAACGTGTACATCTCTTTTTCTACAACGTCGGTCACTTCACCGATAGCGCGGCTGAAAAGATGAGTCATTTCAACGATCGGCATGCGGATTTCGCTATAGCCGTAAGCACTGATTACATTTTTTACAGTACCTTCCACTTTCTGCCAAAGCGGAGAGTTAGTTGGGAGACAATCGTTCATGCCTCGGATTGCTTGAATAGTTTTTGCCACAGTTTTGTTACCGTAATCGTTGAATTTAGTTTTCGTCTACTTGATTAATGTCGATTCGCTTAGCCTGATCCAACATAGATGCTTTAGCACGAATCTTAGCCTCTAACTGGTCGACCATATTATCGTTGTCAAAGCGCTCTTTCTGACGTTTACCGTCTTCATAGAAAGCACTCTTACGATTACCACCAGCTACCCCCATATGGGATACTTCCGCTTCGCCGGGTCCATTAACCACGCAGCCAATAATAGAAACATCCATTGGGGTAATGATATCTTCGAGGCGTTCTTCCAGAGCATTTACCGTACTGATTACATCGAATTCTTGTCTTGAACAGGTAGGACAAGCGATGAAGTTAACGCCTCTAGAACGAATTCTTAGTGATTTCAGAATATCGAAACCTACTTTTATCTCTTCAACCGGATTAGCAGCCAAAGAAACACGAAGTGTATCACCGATCCCTTCTGCCAGCAGCATGCCTAGACCAACCGCAGACTTCACCGATCCCGCGCGAGCACCACCTGCTTCAGTAATTCCCAAATGAAGAGGCTGATCGATCTGCTTAGCCAGTAAACGATATGAGTCAACAGCAAGGAATACATCCGATGCCTTGACGCTAACCTTAAACTGATCAAAGTTCAGACGGTCCAGAATATCCACATGACGCATCGCAGACTCAACCAGAGCTTCCGGTGTCGGCTCGCCATATTTTTCCTGGATGTCTTTTTCCAGAGAACCACCGTTCACACCGATGCGAATTGGGATGCTCTTATCACGAGCACAGTCCACTACCGCACGGATACGATCTTCTTTGCCTATGTTGCCAGGGTTAATACGAAGACAATCTACGCCATACTCTGCCACTTTCAGGGCAATTCGGTAGTCAAAATGAATATCGGCAACCAATGGAACATTCACTTGCTGCTTAATTGCTTTAAACGCTTCAGCGGCATCCATGGTTGGAACAGAAACACGGACGATATCAGCACCTACTTTTTCAAGCGCTTTAATTTGCGCTACGGTAGCTTCAATGTCTGTGGTACGTGTGTTGGTCATCGACTGAACGGCGATTGGCGCAGCATCGCCAATCGGTACATCGCCCACGTATATACGTGTCGATGGGCGACGCTTTATAGGAGATTCGTGTTGCATATAGGTTTCTAAGGTAAAGTAAATCTAGCGACTTTGCCTGAAGTATACCCAGAAAGGTCAACAGGTTCACTTGCTAATGTCATTTTTACCCCTTCAGGAGCACCCAAAACAACACTATAAGGCAAAGTTCCTGCTACATTCAGGTTCTGACCCGCTTTTTTAACACCAGTAACCAGTGTTTTGCCATCAGCATCTTTCACCTGAACCCAGCAATCTGCAGAGAAATTCATAACCAAAGTATTTGCTACAGCAACAGGTTCCTGAACTTCTTCTGTTATTTCAATCACAGTGACTTCATCAGCGGCAGATTCTTCAGCTGGCTGCACATCTTGTTCCTGAGCAACCTCTTCAGTTTGAGTCTCTTCTATTGCAACAGGCTCCGATGGCTCCTGTGATACCGCAGCATCGGCTTCCTGAATTGGTTCTTCAGCTTGTTCAATTACTGTAGATGGCTCAGCGAAAGTTTCAACTTCTGCTACCGTTTCTTCCACGCTAACAACTGGCTGCTGGTCATCTAGTAGCGTAGCTTCGTCCAGGGTATCTTGTTGATTCTGATACCACCAAACCGCAGAGATACCGATAATTACGGCAAAAATCACCCAGGACAAACTGGTGATTCTGCTATCGTGTTTTTCACGTTTGGTTTTACGACTGAAACTTTGCATTGACTGAGGACTATGCTGAGCTTCTTCAGCACCATCCAGTGCCGCTAGCACCTCTTTTTCATCAAGCCCGACAGCCTTTGCATAAGATCTTAGGTAGCCACGAGTAAATGTTGCTACGTGGTCAAACTCAAAAACATTGTTATCGATGCTTTCAATGATAGCGACTCTTAGCCTTAGCCTATCAGCAATATCTTTTTGTGAAATGCCGAGTTCTTCACGCTTAGTGCGAAGCAGATCCCCTGCTTTAACGACTACTGCTTCTTCTTGTGGTGTTACTGTCTCGTTTTCCGTACTCATCCGCTTTGTGCTTCTAATTCTGTTTTAAACCTGGATACATGCTATCAAAAGTGTTTTTGTACTCTTCTGTTAGATGGTTATTACCTGCTTGTTGTTCTAACTCAATTAAGAGAGCTAAATTTGCTGGCTGGTATCCAAATTTATGTTGAAACCTAAGAAGTCTTTTTCTTGCCAAATCTAATTCTCCGTCTTCTATCTCCAACTCAGAAAGTTTAAGAGATGAAATACGTCGATAAGGCTCATTTTCCAGAGAGCGTCCGAAATAGTACTTTGCCTTTTTTCTATTACCTCCCTTTAAGGCACAGACAGCAGCATTTTCATAGCTATCTGATACAAGGTAATAATGAGGCTGTTCAATCGCACGGTTGAAATACTCGTCGGCTTTTTCATATTCGCCACGTTTACATAAGAATGCACCGTAGTTATTGAACAAATCGCCGTTCTCTGGAGACTTCCGCAATGCTTTTTTATATGCTCGCTCCGCCAGTTCGAATTCACCAACTCGCTGGTAAAAGTAAGCAATTGAATTTAAAGAACGATAGTAATCTGGTGCATATTGCACTGCCAGTTCCAGGTTTTCTCTTGCCTTAACCATATTTCCGGCATCGAGATAACTGAGACCAAGAGCAATTCTCGCTCTGGCAGCCTGTAACTTGTCGAAATTGCTATCTATATCTTGCTCGTTAACTGTAACACATCCCACCAGCAAACAAGCAACAAAAGTAGCCATTGACCATCTTTTCATGTGGAGCAACTCTCTATTTATGTCAGAGTTACTCCGAATCCATGGCTATCGTTCAGATACTCAGATAGCTTTAACTGGGATAGGTTCCCCTGACTGGTTCTGTTTTGTGCGTTTTGTACGGTCGATCACATCTCCTACCAACTGCCCGCAAGCAGCATCGATGTCATCACCACGGGTTTTACGCACCGTCACCGTATTGTCGTACTGCATCAACGTTTTCATGAAACGGTCAATACGAGAATTACTTGGTTTGTTGTATGGTGAACCAGGGTAAGGGTTAAATGGAATAAGGTTGATTTTGCAAGGTGTATCTTTTAGTAACTCTGCGAGTTGTCTTGCATGCTCCATGTCATCATTCACATGATCCAGCAGAACGTACTCAACGGTTACTTTACCGCGGTTAGCATTAGTAGACGCAATATAGGTACGTACCGCTTCCAGGAACGCTTCGATGTTCCAACGATCATTAATTGGCATAATCTGACGGCGAAGCTCATCCGTTGGTGCGTGCAGTGAAATTGCCAGTGCAACATCAATATTTCCGGTCATTTGCTCAAGACCAGAAACAACACCAGAAGTAGACACAGTTACGCGGCGCTTTGAAAGACCAAAGCCAAGGTCATCCAACATTAGTTCAAGTGCTGGAATCAGGTTCTTCATGTTTAGCAGAGGTTCACCCATGCCCATCATTACAACGTTAGTAATAGGGCGGCGACCCGTCTCTTTTTCCAAGCCGATTTCACGCGCTGCGCGCCAAACCTGACCGATAATCTCTGAAACTTTAAGGTTGCGATTGAAACCCTGCTGCGCAGTTGAACAGAATTTACATTCCAATGCACAACCAACCTGAGACGATACACACAAGGTTGCACGATCATCTTCCGGGATATATACGGTTTCAACGTCCTGATCGCCCACTCTCATCGCCCACTTAATGGTGCCATCTGATGAGTGTTGAGCATCCGATACGTATGGTGCTTTAATCTCAGCGACTGCAAGAAGTTTCTCACGTAGCTTCTTGTTTAGGTTCGTCATCTGGTTGAAGTCATCACAACCAAAGTGATAAATCCACTTCATGACCTGATCTGCACGGAATGCTTTTTCGCCAAGCTCTTGCGCAAAATATTCGCGTAGTCCTTTGCGATCAAAATCCATTAAATTGACTTTTGAAATGGTCATGTTGCCTCTCACCGATGGAACTTAAAACTGGGGCGCGAATTGTACAGCGTTTGAGCGTTTTCAACAAGAAAAAGTGTGATGTGTATCAGACGATGTTTATATTGAGATGTGTTGAATTTTGGGGATTATATATACATTCCCACGCTGAGCGTGGGAATGAGCGAAAAGACCTGATTAGATTATTCAGCAGGTCTAGGGCAGATCTCTGATTCCGGGAAGAAAAACTCTATTTCACGAGCTGCTGACTGAGGGCTGTCTGAGCCGTGAACTGAGTTATAACGCATGCTTAGTGCATAGTCTGCGCGAATAGTGCCACAAGCCGCTTCTTCAGGATTTGTTTTCCCCATTAGCGTACGGTAGCGCTCGATTGCATCTTCACCCTCAAGCACCTGAACCATGACAGGGCCTGAAGTCATAAACGCTTTAAGATCTTCGAAAAAAGGTTTTTCTTTGTGTTCCGCATAAAATCCAGCAGCCTGTTCTTGTGTCAGGTGCAGCATCTTAGCTGCAACAATCTGCAGACCAGCTTGCTCGATCCGGTGATAAATTTCACCAATAAGATTTCGTTTAACCGCATCTGGCTTTACGATAGAAAATGTTCTTTCCTGGGCCATAGAGTGTCCTTTTACTACTTTATCTTTCTAATGCTGCCCTGTTGAAATTCCGGGCAGCTCCTATTTATAAGTATTATTATTTTGCCTGCTCGTTCAGAATACGCGCGAGCGTCCTAACACCGATACCGGTTGCGCCTGCAGACCACTTATCTGTAGCAGTTTTACGGTAAGTTGCAGCGCAGTCAAAATGTAACCATCCTTTTTTGTGCTCTTTCACAAAATAGGACAGAAATGCTGCCGCAGTGCTCGCCCCTGGCGTGTAATCACCGCTGCTTATGTTAGCAAGGTCGGCGAAGTTTGAGCTTAACATTCCACGGTGGAAATCTGCCAGAGGAAGCGGCCACAGGCCTTCTTTCTCTTTACGAGCACTATCGAGCGCAATGTGAGAAAGTTCTTCATCAAAGCTCATTAGCGCGTGGTAGTCGTTACCCAACGCATTTTTTGCAGCCCCTGTCAGTGTTGCACAGTCGATAATCAACTCTGGTTCTTGTTCACTCGCATAAAGCAAGCCGTCAGCAAGTACAAGGCGACCTTCTGCATCGGTATTTAGGATCTCAACGGTTTTGCCGTTTTTGTACTTAATGACATCGCCAAGCTTCAGAGCTCGACCAGAAATCATATTTTCTGCACAACATAGAATCAATTTCACACGCTTGTTCAACCCGCGCATGATTGCCAGACCAAGACCACCTGTGATGGTACCTGAACCACCCATATCGGCTTTCATAGAGGTCATAAAGTTTGATGGTTTCAGGCTATATCCGCCTGAATCAAACGTGATTCCTTTACCAACAAGGCAAGCAAATACAGGTGCGTCGTCGTTACCAGTCGGGTTGTAGTCAAGCTGTAGCATTGCCGAAGTGCGCTCAGAGCCACGACCTACTGCATAAATACCTTCCCAACCTTCAGTGAGAAGATCTTTGTCTTTTACAATTTTGTAAGTCACATGTTCTGGTGCCAGGGATTTGATAAACTCACCAGCCATAGTTGCAAGCTGGCGCGGTGCCACTTCTTCCGCTGGCTTATTAATAATTTCTCTAACCCAGTCAGTGGCTCTAATTCTTGCTTCTAGTTCTTTCTCGTCTGCTTCAGCTAATGGTGTCCATTCAACTTCTACGGCTCCTTTTGAAGCGCGATATCCCTGATAGAAAGCCCATATCTCTTCCAGTCCCCAACCTTCGCCTTGCAGTGATACAGATTTAATGCCCTGAGCATTGAGTTTACGGGCACCTTTCTGAATTGCGCCAAGATCATGAGTTTCATCCAGGTGGATAGTTGCGCCACTATCGCCAAATGAAAGAATGGCTTTTTCGCCCCAATGAGGCGCTGCAGCTTGATTTGAAATGTTGACTAACATCTGTGTAGACATGAGTTCTCCTTGCTTTTTATATGCAGCATTTCTCTTGCTGCTGCCTTATTCATATTCAACTGCAATATTTTCTCACCGAGCTGAGATGGAGGGCGTTTATATAGCCTTAATTACTTGCGGGGTGGGCAGTTGAAGCTTTTTAAACAGGTTGATATTAAAGCTACACTATTACAAAAAAAATAGAAGGGATAACCCCTTCTATTTAGAACAAAAATTGTTAAGAAAATTGGACGCTGGCGCTTTAATCCATTTCATCCATCCAACAAAGAATCACTGCCTCAAGAATCTTCTCGTTTGAACGATTCGGGTCATCATCAAAATCTTCCAGTTCAGTAATCCACTTATGCAGGTCGGTAAAACGGACTGTTTTAGGATCAGTCTCCGGAAATTTATCTACCAGTTCAATCGCGATATCTAATGAATCCGTCCATTTCATAACTTTTCCATCCTCTTAATGTCTCTAGTGATCTTCTGATGCGTGGTTTAGCGTGTACTTTGGAATTTCGACAACCAGATCCTCATCAGTAACCTTAGCCTGACAACCTAAACGAGATTCAGGCTCCAGTCCCCAGGCTTTATCCAGCATATCGTCTTCCAGTTCATCACTCTCTTCCAGAGAGTCAAAGCCTTCACGAATCACTACATGGCACGTAGTACAAGCACACGATTTTTCACACGCATGCTCAATACCAATACCGTTTTTTAGAGCGACGTCCAGAACAGTCTCACCACTATCAGCTTCAAGCACCGCACCATCCGGGCATAGCTCTTCGTGCGGTAATACAATTATCTTTGGCATAACTTTCTCTACCTTATTTCAAATCGGGCTTAAACTTATTTGGGTCTAAACATTGTCAACTGACTGTCCAGCCAGTGCTTTACGAATCGACATATCCATACGACGCGAAGCAAACTCCTGACTAGCCTGATCGGTATCTTTGATACCCTGTTCTATCGCATCTGCATCATCACCATTGCGCAGCTCAATCAATGCTTCAATGGCTTTCAACAGTTCGGCTCTCTCTTCTTCATTCAGTAGAACATCACCATCTGCCTGCATTGCTGCAATAAGACCTTCAATTACTCGATCTGCCTCTACGCGCTGCTCAGCAAGAGATCTCGCCAGCATATCTTCTTTCGCGTAGGTCATTGAGTCTTTCAGCATGTTAGCAACTTCATCGTCACTCAAGCCATAAGAAGGCTTAACCTGAATTTCGGCCTGAACACCAGTACTCTTCTCCATTGCTGTAACGGAGAGCAAGCCATCAGCATCAACCTGATAAGTCACGCGGATATGCGCTGCACCCGCCGCCATTGGCGGAATACACCTTTCAGGGAGAACTTAGCAAGCGAGCGGCAGTCATCGACCATTTCACGTTCGCCCTGAAGAACATGTACCAGCATTCCCGTCTGACCATCTTTAAAGGTAGTAAATTCCTGAGCACGAGCGACAGGGATAGTGGTATTACGAGGGACGATTTTTTCAACCAATCCGCCCATTGTTTCAATACCCAGAGATAGCGGAATTACGTCAAGAAGCAGCATTTCTGCGTCAGGCTTATTACCCGCCAGTACATCCGCCTGAATAGCTGCGCCAATAGCAACAACTTCATCCGGATTAATGCTGGTCAATGGAGTGCGGCCGAAGAAATCACCAACCATCTCACGAACTAGCAGTGTTCTGGTAGAGCCACCTACCATAACCACTTCCATCACTTCATCCGCATCTACATCAGCATCTTTCAGAGCGCGACGACAAGACATTAAGGTCTTTTTCACTAGTGGCTGAATCAAAGATTCGAACTGTTCACGAGTCAACTTACCCTGCCAACCAAGAACCGAAACCTCTATAGTTTCAGCCTGAGAAAGGCCAATTTTCGCTTCAGTAGCTGCATCCAGAAGCGCTCTGTTTTGCTCAGCAGTTAACGGTGATTCAAGGCCAATCTGAGACTGGAAGTAATCCGCCACCAGATGATCGAAGTCATCGCCACCAAGAGCAGAATCACCACCTGTAGCCAGTACTTCAAATACGCCTTTCGAAAGACGCAAAATGGAAATATCAAACGTACCACCACCCAGGTCGTACACTGCGATAATGCCTTCCTGACCTGAGTCCAGACCATAAGCGATGGCCGCAGCAGTTGGTTCATTTAACAGGCGAAGAACCTTTAAGACCCGCCAAAGTCGCTGCATCTTTAGTTCCCGCTCTCTGAGCATCGTCAAAGTATGCTGGAACAGTTATCACCACACCTTCAAGCTCACCGCCTAAAGTTTCTTCTGCACGTGCATTCAGCGCTTTTAATATGTCAGCAGAAACCTGAATAGGGTTCTTCACACCACCTTCTGTTTTCAGAAGCGGCAGACCGTTTTCACTCTCTTCAAACTGATAAGGAAGAGTCGGATAGCGTTTGTTGATGTCAGCAAGAGAGCGCCCGATCAGACGTTTAACTGAAATAATGGTATTTTTCGGATCTACCTGAGCCGACTCTCTGGCCTCATGGCCGACTTGATGCCCTTCAGATGTATAACGTACAACGGAAGGAAGAATAGCTCTGTCCTGGGCATCCACCAAAGGTTTAGCTTCACCACTGCGTACTGAAGCAACCAATGAATTCGTGGTGCCTAGATCAATACCTGCTGCTAATTTTTGTTGGTGAGGAGCAGGGGTTTGTCCCGGCTCTGCAATTTGAAGTAACATTAAGCGTCCCTATTCTGTATCACGCTTCAAAACATTAAAGGGGTTAAGCCATAAGCTTGTCTTCAACCCGCTCGATTTCATTTTTTAGTTTGGCGATAAATTTTAGCTTTCTAACCATGTCAGCAGCGAGATCCCACTGAGCATTATTCAGCTCTTTTTCTGCCTCAGCCAAATACTGTTTGTACATTTTGCTGACCTTAGAGTCAAAGTCAAAAAGCGCATCATCAGATGTGATCTCTTCAAGCTCTTCTCTCAGTTCCATCTGCTCCATCAGGAACATTGGATCTTTTACCGTCTGCTTTTCGTGGCTGAGCTCTAGCCCATTCAAAGTCAAAATGTATTCTATACGGGAAATAGGATCTTTCAGAACCTGATAGGCATCATTAATTTGTGCCGCTTTTTGAACGGCTAGAAGGCGATCTCGTTCTGATGCAGTAGAAAAATTATCCGGATGGAAACGTTTTTGCAGCTCACGGAACTGAGTAGAAAGAAGGCTACCATCCAGCTTAAACTGGATTGGTAGCCCAAATAATTCAAAATGATTCATGAAGTAACTTTATTAAACTGTAAAGCTTTCACCACAACCACATTCGTCTTTAACGTTAGGGTTGTTGAACTGGAAACCTTCATTGAGACCTTCTTTGACAAAGTCGAGTTCGGTACCATCAAGGTAAACCAGACTCTTAGGGTCGATAATGATATTTACATCTTTTTCCGTAAACATCTTGTCTTCTTCATTTAGCTGATCAACAAACTCTAAGACGTAAGCCATCCCTGAACATCCCGTGGTTTTTACTCCCAGACGCAGGCCTAAGCCTTTACCTCTGTTATCCAGGAATGCTTTAACACGACTTGCTGCCGCTTCTGTCATGGTGATGGCCATACTACAACCCTATCTTTGTCTCGTTATATTAGTTAAAAATTATTATTCTTGGTGCTTTTTCTTGTAATCAGAAACGGCCGCTTTGATCGCGTCTTCTGCTAAAATTGAGCAGTGAACTTTCACAGGAGGAAGTTCAAGTTCTTCTGCAATTTCTGAGTTCTGAATCGCAGCCGCTTCATCCAGGCTCTTACCTTTAACCCACTCTGTTACCAATGAGCTTGAGGCAATTGCGCTACCGCAACCATAAGTTTTAAACTTAGCGTCTTCGATAATACCTTCTGGTGTTACCTTGATCTGAAGCTTCATTACGTCACCACAAGCAGGTGCGCCTACCATGCCGCTACCTACATTTGGATCATCCTTCTCAAATGAGCCAACGTTACGTGGGTTTTCGTAGTGATCGATCACTTTTTCACTGTAAGCCATAATTAATTCCTCACTTCCTCAAGATTAATGATGAGCCCACTCAACAGTGTTCAAATCAATCCCTTCTTTGTACATGTCCCAAAGAGGGGACATCTCTCTTAGTTTATTAACTGCTACGAGGATTTGTTCAACCGCGTAGTCTACTTCTTCTTCCGTTGTAAAACGGCCGAAGGAAAAACGTACTGAGCTATGTGCTAGTTCATCATCAAGGCCAAGAGCACGAAGTACATAAGAAGGCTCAAGACTTGCTGATGTACATGCAGAACCAGAAGATACCGCTAAGTCTTTTAATGACATAAGCAGTGATTCACCCTCAACAAACGCAAAGCTAATGTTCAGGTTATTAGGCAAACGCTGCTCAAGGTCACCGTTAATAGTAACAGCTTCCATATCTTTAAGGCCGGCAAGAAGTCTGTCACGCAGCGCTTTTGCATGGTCGTAATCTTTCTGCATATCCTCTTTTGCGATACGGAAAGCTTCACCCATACCTACAATCTGGTGAGTTGGAAGCGTACCAGAACGGAAACCGCGCTCATGACCGCCGCCGTGCATCTGAGCTTCAAGGCGGATACGTGGCTTACGACGAACATAAAGTGCGCCAATACCTTTTGGTCCGTAGATTTTGTGTGCAGAAAGAGAGATAAGGTCTACTTTCATTTCCTGTACATCGATTGGTAGCTTGCCCGCTGATTGCGCGGCATCGACATGGAATACAATCTTACGCTCGCGGCATAGATCGCCAATAGCATTGATATCCTGGATTACACCGATTTCGTTGTTCACATGCATGATGGAAACCAGAATAGTGTCTTCACGCATCGCGTCCTGAAGTTTGTTCAGGTCGATGATACCGTTTGATTCAGGCTCAAGATATGTGACTTCGTAGCCTTCACGTTCTAGCTGGCGACATGGGTCTAAAACAGCTTTGTGTTCAGTTTTGCAAGTAATGATGTGCTTGCCTTTCTTGCCATAAAAGTGCGCAATACCTTTAATAGCAAGGTTATCTGATTCCGTAGCACCAGATGTAAATACGATTTCACGCGGGTCTGCGTTCAGCAGATCTGCAATTTGCTCACGAGCAGTGTCTACTGCTTCTTCCGCCTGCCAGCCATAGCGATGAGAGCGAGACGCAGGGTTACCGAACGTTCCATCCATCGTCATAAACTGAACCATTTTTTCAGCTACTCTTGGGTCAACTGGGCATGTTGCTGAATAATCAAAATATATTGGCAGTTTCATTCTTTACTCCAGTGAAAAATTGCCGCGCTTAAGAGCGTACATTTGCACTGAGTGGTGCAGTGCTTGTTGTCGTTTTAAATCCACTATTAACCACCAGTTCTAGTTCCTGACGGTCTGAAATTTCTAATACTTCGTTATCGTTCATTAGCTCGCCGAGCGTAATGTTATCGAGAAAATCACTGATACGGTTGCTTAAGTCTCGCCAAAGTGTATGCGTCAGACAACGAGTGCCTCCCTGACAGTCTCCTTTGCCGGAACAACGAGTTGCATCAACGGACTCATCTACTGCTGAAATCACCGTACCGATAGAGATCTTGAAAGCATCCATTCCAAGGCGGTAACCTCCACCAGGCCCACGAACACTTGCTACCAGCCCTGCTTTTCTTAACTTAGAGAAAAGCTGTTCCAGATAAGAGAGAGATCCCTTGTCGCTCTGAAATATCAGCAAGAGGCACAGGAGATTCCTGTGAATGTAGTGCGACATCCAGCATTGCTGTTACCGCATATCTTCCTTTCGATGTAAGTCTCATAATGCACGTATCCACGACAACTATTTACAGGAAGTTTTTCATACCCGATTAAATTGGTCAAGTATTTATTTGACTAAAACAGTCAGGTATTTAACCATTTTCAAATAATGGTTATTTTTTGCTCTCAACGGCTCTTTCTACAGATGTCAAAATGCCTCGTAGAGTGTTGATTTCCTGTATTTCTGGTCGTGCACGGCTAAATAGACGACGAAGCTTATTCATTACCTGATTAGGCTTATCCTCTGAGATAAACTGGGTATCAATAATCACTTTTTCAAGGTGTTGATAGAACATCTCTAACTCTTTGTGACGTGGGTACTCTATTTCTTGCGTCGGGTGCACTGAGTTCTGACGATCAAGGAAAGCAACTCTTACTTCGTAAGATAGAGTCTGAACTGCCATCGCAAGATTTAATGAACTATATTCTGGGTTGGCCGGAATACATACATGAAAGTGGCACTTCTGAAGCTCTTCATTTGTTAAGCCTGTACGCTCACGACCAAAGATAAGCGCAACAGGATGCTTTTCACCTTCAAGCGCAAATTTTTCACCACACTCACGCGGCTCAAGCATCGGCCATTCAAGCGTTCTGGAACGAGCACTAGAACCAACCACTAAACCGCAATCCTCTATCGCTTCATCAAGGGTATCTACGATGGTTGCATTTTCAGCAATATCTCCGGCACCTGCAGCCAGGGCTAAGGTCTGTTCATCGACTTCACACTGAGGATCCACTAACACCAGGTTACTCAACCCCATCACCTTCATCGCTCTTGCTGCTGAGCCAATATTTCCAGAGTGAGATGTTCCGACAAGAACGATTTTTACGTTATCTAACATTTGGGAGTAACCTGATTGAATCTAAATAAGGGGCGAGATATTAACATATAAGGTACGTCAGTTAACCTTTTCTGTGTCTCATACTGACGAATCAAAAATGGCATTAATTTTTTGTCGCAGAGCTTTTTATCTCAGGGGATAGTATGTGTTTGCGGTTGTACCCGATTTAGTGAACATGCCCCTACGAAGAAATTTATTACACGCTCATCGTTAAAAAAAGCGGTTCACGGAATCGGGTATTCCCGTAAATACACTTACGAAGAGAACAAAAAATAACCACTTCCCTTTTTAAAAATCTTTGGTATACTCCCCGCCGCTTTCTGTTCTTTAACATCCGTTGGGTAATTAAATATGCATCCTATGCTTAATATTGCTATTCGTGCTGCACGAAAAGCAGGCAATCATATTGCTAAATCTCTAGAAAACGCTGAGAAAATCCAATCTTCTCAGAAAGGCACTAATGACTTTGTTACAAACGTAGACAAAGAAGCCGAAGCTATCATCATTGATACAATCAAAAGCTCTTACCCTGAGCACAGTATCATTGCTGAAGAAAGTGGTCTTATCGAAGGTAAAGATAACGACGCACAGTGGATCATTGACCCTCTGGATGGCACCACTAACTTTGTTAAAGGTTTCCCACAGTTCTCAGTATCTATTGCAGTTCGCCTGAAAGGCCGTACTGAAGTAGCTTGCGTTTACGATCCAATGCTAAACGAACTGTTTACAGCACAACGCGGTAGCGGTGCACAGCTAAACAACGCTCGTATCCGAGTAAACCCAATTAAAGACCTTCAGGGTGCAGTACTTGCTACTGGCTTCCCGTTCAAGCAGAAGCAACACTCTGAATCATACTTCAAGATCATGTCTGCACTATTTGTAGACTGCGCAGACTTCCGCCGTGCCGGTTCTGCAGCTCTGGACCTATGTTACCTTGCTGCTGGCCGTGTTGATGGCTACTTTGAGCTAGGCCTGAAACCATGGGATATGGCTGCAGGTGAACTAATCGCTCGTGAAGCTGGTGCAATCTTGACTGACTTCTCTGGTGGCACAAACTACATGCAGTCTGGTAACGTTGTCGGTTCAAGTGCTCGTGGCGTTAAAGCTATGCTGGGCCACATCCGTGAAAACGGTAACGAAGCGATTCTTAAGTAATTCAAGAATCTGGTTTCAATAGCCCGTCACAGCTGAAACCAGTTAAGCCCCCGCCAACCTTGTTGGCGGGGCTTTTTTATATTCAAAAAAAGCCGCAGTTTTCACCACTCGTTCCCACGCTCCTGCGTGGTAATGCATACTTACTGACTAATTTGAATCCGAATCCCTTTTCCAAAATAGCCATTTTCATCAAGCTCTGTATTCATTCCAACGCAGAGCATTGGAACGAGAAAACCCCTAAGACAAAGTCCGTCCTTTCACCTTTAAATCTACAAAAAAAACCGCAGTTTTCACTGCGGCTTCAGAATCAAAAATTTGTAAAACGCTAACGATATTAACCGCTATGGCATCTCATCAAACTCTGCACCTTCTTTTTCAATCTGAGGAGGCATCAGGTGCTCTTTCTGGATACCCAGTTTCAGAGCTAGCGCCGAAGCAACATAGATAGAAGAGTAAGTACCTACAACAATACCCAATAGCAATGCAGTCGCAAAGCCATGGATGTTTGCACCGCCTTTAGTAAATAGCGCGATTACCACAAACAAAGTCGTTGCAGATGTAATCAAGGTACGGCTCAGTGTTTGAGAGATCGAGCTGTTCATAATGTCAGCAGGTTCACCCTTACGCATCTTGCGGAAATTCTCACGGATACGGTCGAATACAACGATGGTATCGTTAAGTGAGTAACCTACTACCGTCAGCAATGCCGCTACGATTGTCAGGTCAACTTCGATTTGCAAGAACGAGAAAACACCTAGTGTAATGATAACATCGTGAGCAAGTGCCAGTACCGCACCAGCAGCCAGACGCCACTCAAATCGCATTGATACGTAAATCAGGATACAGATCAGAGAAACAAGGATCGCCAGACCACCAGCTTCTGTAAGCTCATCACCCACATTTGGGCCAACGAACTCGATACGACGCATCTCTACGCTTTCACCAGTACCTTCCTTCAGTGCATCAAGGATCTGGTTACCCAGAGTTTCGCCCTGAACACCCTCACGCGGGCGAAGGCGAACCATCACTTCACGAGCACTTCCGAAGTTCTGAACCGTTGCATCACCAAAGCCTTTTGCTTCAAGTGAATCACGGATTTTATCCAGGTTTGCCGGTTGCTCGAAGCCAACTTCGATCAACGTACCACCAGTAAAATCCAGCCCCCAGTTCATCCACTTAGTAGATAGGGTAAAAATTGCACCCAAAATAACAACGATAGAAAGTACAAACGTAAACTTCGACCAACGCATAAAGTCGATCGTTCTGTCTGATTTCATTATCTGAAACATAACTTTTCCTTAGATCGACAATTTGTTAATACGCTTACCGCCATACAGCAGGTTCACGATACAACGTGTACCCACAATAGCTGTAAACATCGAGGTCAAAATACCGATAGACAGAGTCACGGCGAAACCTTTGATTGCACCTGTACCTACCGCAAACAGAATAATCGCTGTAATTAGCGTAGTAATGTTCGCATCGGCAATGGTACTGAATGCATTAGCATAACCCTGATGGATTGCTTGTTGAGGGTTTCTTCCCTCTCGCAATTCTTCACGTATACGCTCGAATATCAGTACGTTAGCATCAACCGCCATACCTACTGTCAATACGATACCTGCGATGCCAGGTAGCGTCATTGTCGCCCCAGGAATCATAGACATAACACCGATAATAAGAACCAGGTTCGCGATAAGTGCCAGGTTGGCAAACAGACCAAACTTACGGTAGTAGATCAAGGTAAACAGCATTACCGCAACCATACCCCAGATACATGCCTGAATACCCATGTCGATGTTCTGTTGACCCATTGAAGGACCAATCGTACGCTCTTCTACAATCGAAATCGGAGCGATAAGCGCACCAGCACGAAGTAGCAATGCAAGGTTGTGAGCTTCAGCAGTAGAATCAATACCGGTAATACGGAAGTTACGGCCAAGAGCAGTCTGAATCGTCGCCTGATTAATCACTTCTTCGTGCTTGTTCAGGATGATCTTACCTTCAGGCGTCTTGCGTCCGCTATCTTTGTACTCAGCAAATACAGTAGCCATTAGCTTACCAACATTCTTCTTAGAGAATGCTGACATCTTAGTGCCACCTTCACTATCCAGTGAGATATTTACCTGAGGACGACCATATTCATCATTGCTTGAGCTAGCGTCAGTGATGCTATCACCACCCAGAATAACGCGCTTCTTAAGAACAACCGGACGACCATCACGGTCGAACTTCAACTCGCTTCCCGCAGGAACACGACCATTTGCAGCAGCTGCAAGGTCGGCTTTATCATCAACTTCACGGAACTCAAGAGTTGCAGTAGCACCAAGAATTTCTTTCGCGCGAGCAGTATCCTGAACACCAGGTAGTTCAACAACGATTCGGCTAGCGCCCTGGCGTTGAACAAGAGGTTCAGCAACACCCAGTTCGTTTACACGATTACGCAAGATAGTGATGTTCTGCTCTACCGCATAGTTCCGCACTTCAGCAAGACGAGCCTCACTAAAGGACGCTTTTAGCGAAAAAGAGCCATTGTCATCTGAATCAACAAACACCATATCCTGGTGCTTTAAGCTCAGAACACTTTTAGCTTGCGCTAACTGCTCTGCATTACGAAGAACAACTTCTACTGTGTCCTTACCCTGTTTACGGATAGCACGGTAGCGAATCTTTTCTTCACGCAGCTCAGTTCGGAATGCTTCTTCCTGTTGATTCAATAGCTTGTCCATAGCAGCATCCATATCTACTTCCATCAGGAAGTGAACACCACCACGCAAATCAAGGCCAAGCTTCATTGGTTCTGCACCAATAGATTCAAGCCAGTCAGGTGTTGCTGGAGCAAGGTTTAATGCTACTACTACATCTCTACCAAGAGCTTCGCCGATAACATCACGAGCACTGATTTGGGTATCAGTATCGTTAAAGCGAACAAGAATTGATCCATTTTCTAATGCAACAGATTTATGAGAAAGACTCTTTTCATCAAGAGCCTGGGTGACAGAATCCAGCGTAGCCATATCAACAGAGGCGCCGCGCGCCCCTGTAATTTGAATTGCTGGATCTTCACCGTAGATATTTGGAAGGGCGTATAGCGCACTGATAAGGATGGCAAAAACCACCATCAGATACTTCCATAATGGATAACGGTTCAGCACAGTGAGGACCCTTAAGCCTGATTATAGAGATTTAAGCGTACCCTTTGGCAGCACTGCTGTAACGTAGTCTTTTTTGATAGTTACTTCATTGTTGTCATTTAGGGCAATTGAGATGTAGTCGTTGTCTTCAGAGATCTTAACAATCTTACCAACCAGACCACCGCCAGTAAGAACCTCATCACCTTTAGACATTGATGCCATCAGCGCTTTGTGCTCTTTAACACGCTTGTTCTGTGGGCGGTAAATCATAAAGTAGAAAATCACTGCAAACATGCCAAGCATGATTAGCATTTCGAAACCACCACCCGGTGCTGCGCCTTCAGCAGCTGCGTGAGCTTGAGAAATGAAAAAACTCATTCAAAAACGTCCTCTATTAATAAAAGTTTTAATATGTTTATTCTATTGGGTGTTTGTGACACCTTTTCAAGGCTCAAACACCCAACATATAAGCAGTTCCGTGCTTTGATTCACTCAACTTAGATCTGGATCTACTATTGAGCAAATCTATTAAGGCTTATATATAAGCCTTATTTATTCAAAGGTGGAACTTCGCGATCACGTCGAGCGTAGAACTCTTCTACAAACTCGTCAAAACGATCTTCATCAATCGCCTTACGAATACTTTCCATCAGACGCTGATAGTAACGTAAGTTGTGGATAGTATTAAGACGTGCACCTAAGATTTCGTTACAGCGATCAAGATGATGCAGGTAAGACTTAGAATAATTCTGACACGTGTAGCAATCACAATGCTCATCCAGTGGTCCTGTATCTGTCTTATGCTTAGCGTTACGAATCTTAATTACACCGCCAGTTACAAATAGGTGGCCATTTCGTGCGTTACGAGTTGGCATAACACAGTCAAACATATCGATACCACGGCGAACACCTTCCACAAGATCTTCCGGCTTACCAACACCCATCAGGTAGCGAGGCTTGTCTTCAGGTAGTTGAGGACAAGTATGCTCCAGAACACGGTGCATATCTTCTTTAGGCTCACCTACAGCCAGGCCACCAACAGCATAGCCATCAAAGCCGATTTCAGTCAGGCCTTTTACAGATACATCACGCAAGTCTTCGTAAACACCGCCCTGAACGATACCGAATAGAGAGTTTGGATTTTCCAGCTTATCAAAGTGATCGCGGCTGCGTTGTGCCCAACGGAGTGACATCTCCATCGACTTTTTAGCTTCAGCATGCGTCGCTGGGTAAGGTGTACACTCATCGAAGATCATTACGATATCTGAACCAAGGTCTTTCTGAATCTCCATGGATTTTTCAGCATCCATAAAGATCTTGTCACCATTTACCGGATTGCGGAAATGAACACCTTCTTCAGTTATCTTACGGATATCGCCAAGGCTGAATACCTGGAAACCGCCTGAATCGGTAAGGATAGGACCTTGCCAGTTCATAAAGTCGTGCAAGTCACCGTGCATCTTCATGATTTCCTGGCCTGGGCGTAGCCAAAGATGGAAGGTGTTACCAAGAAGGATCTCGGCACCAGTACCTTTAACTTCTTCCGGAGTCATGCCTTTAACCGTACCGTAAGTACCAACAGGCATAAATGCAGGTGTCTGAACTGTACCGCGTTCAAAAGTCAGCTGACCACGACGCGCATTGCCTTGTTTTTTAAATAGTTCGTATTTCACGAAGCCTCCAATGTGCCAGAGAAACAGTCTGGCGGTTTTTAGATTCGGCAGGGTAAGCGTAGCTCACCGCCTTTGATTTATTCAGATTCAAGAGGAAAAGGTCAACTCGTTCCTACGCTCCGCGTTGGAATGCATACCTAACCAGTTGCTACCTCATAACCTAATACTTCTTCATACAGTATCAACTACCGTATGTATTCCCACGCAGTAAAGCTATTCATCGTCATTCCTGCGGAGGCAGGAATCTACTAGCTAATTTACTTAGATCCCTGACGAGGCGGACGGCCAGTTCAGGGATGACGCTTGTTTACGATTTTTTAGTTACAAACATCGCATCCCCGTACGAGAAGAAGCGGTACTTCTGGCCTACTGCGTGCTTGTACGCTGCCATTACATTGTCATATCCAGCAAAAGCACTTACCAGCATGATTAACGTAGATTCCGGCAGATGGAAGTTAGTCACAAGACAATCCACCAGCTGGTATTCGTAACCCGGATAGATGAAGATCTCAGTATCGTCAAAAAATGGCACTAGCTCAGTACCATTTTTAATAGCACTTTGTGCTGCGCTTTCAAGAGAACGTACTGATGTTGTGCCAACCGCAACCACTCTGCCACCACGAGCTTTGGTCGCGTTAATTGCATCAACCACTTCCTGTGTAACCTCTACATACTCTGCATGCATATGGTGATCGTGGATGTTATCAACACGAACAGGTTGGAATGTGCCAGCACCCACATGAAGCGTTACGTATGCAAACTCAACACCTTTCTGTTTGATCTTTTCCAGAATCTCATCGTCAAAGTGCAGACCAGCTGTTGGCGCTGCAACCGCACCTGGCTTTTCGTTGTAAACCGTTTGATAACGCTCTTTATCTGCATCTTCGTCTGGACGATCAATATAAGGAGGAAGAGGCATATGACCGACATCGTTCAGAATATCCAGTACGGTTTTATCCGATTTCATTCTGATCTCAAACAGAGCATCGTGACGAGCAACCATCTCTGCTTTATATTGATCTTCTTCACCAAGGAACAGCTCAGTACCTGGCTTTGGCGATTTCGAACAGCGAACATGGGCAAGAATCGTACTTTCATCAAGCATACGTTCAACCAGAACTTCAAGTTTACCGCCACTCGCTTTTCTACCAAAAACACGAGCAGGAATAACGCGTGTATTGTTGAATACCAGAAGATCGCCTTCTTCAACCAGATCAAGTACATCCTTAAATGATCTATCTGTTACCTGCCCAGTCTCTCCATTTAGCTGGAGCAGACGGCTCGAAGAACGCTCGGCTTTTGGGTAACGGGCAATAAGTTCATCGGGTAATTCAAAGTGGAAATCGGATACTTGCATATACAGGTCTTCAGGCGAGTTTAAGTTAAAAATTTTAGCATCGGGTAGTATAGGCTCAAGCCTGTTAATAGCAAGGATTTGGATAAATTAATTGCCTAGAAAATCGATTGCGCAAAGAAACATTTTGTAACTTTATATGACGACTCTTTTTCTTTAAAAAAATCCGTCAAAAATGGGGACACCTCGCAGATATATAAGGCAAATAATCCTATAGTTAATTAAAGGCTGATCGAGTTTAGGTACACGAGATCAACCATTTAGAACAATAATTACAGGAGGTCGGGATGATCAAAGTTGAAGACATGATGACTCGCAACCCTCATACCCTGTTGCGGTCGAACTCTCTGTCCGATGCCAAACACCTGATGGATGAACACGATATCCGTCATGTACCGGTAGTAGACACTGAACACCATTTATTGGGTGTGGTTACTCAGCGCGATGTATTATCTGCGCAAGAATCCAGCCTACAAAAAATCCCTGAAGAAAAATCACACACCTTAACCACCCCTCTTGATATTGCCATGCGTAAAAACGTTATGACAGTTGACCCTCACGCGGGTTTAAAAGAGAGTGCTACTTATATGCAAAAGCATAAAGTTGGATGCCTTCCGGTTGTTTCCAATGGCGTATTAGTTGGCATTATCACTGATAGCGATTTCGTTACCATTGCTATCCATTTGCTGGAACTTCAGGAAGAGGTTGAACCTGAAGAGGGTGAATTTCAGGATTTTGAAGAAGAAGAGTACGACGACGAACTGAACGAACTTTAGTGTTGAGATTTTCGACTAGATAAAATGATCTCCCGGTAGCTAGTGAGCGGCTTTAAGCCGCTCAGAGATTCTGACGATTCTCACAGTACTTTCAAATACTCAGGTGCTATATCCATATCGATATAGACCATCCCCAACTTGCTTCGAAATTCCATTCTGTCCGCCTGCATCCAGTCAATATCAGGAAAATGCAAAGCACTTTTCTCATACACAGATGTAAGAAAACTCATATATTGCTCATTACCTCCCATCATAAACAAAGTCCGTGCCCCCACATCGGGTTTAACATAACTTTGCAATTCACCGGGCAACCTCACTTCTAATACGACAGGCTCTTCATCATCTTCAAATCGAACACCACGTTCCCGAACGGTTTGTTGTGCCCAGTAAAAAGCCAGCTCTTTACTCTGAGTTAGAAACACAGGCTCAACGGATTGATTGTAAGAGTTACCTATGGTTTTCATGGTGTTCTCAATTGCCTGATTAAGCGCCTGATCCCCCGAACGCGTTAATCCCTGAGTTTTGATCGAACCAATCAATGCTGACGATGTGCCATGGTACCAGGTACCATTCGACTTAAAGCCATCAGAGGTGAGTAGTTCATTTGCATCCTGCAGGTGTATCTGAGACTGTGTCATAAATAACCTCTAAATATCACTAAAGGTAAATCAAAGTGTCATCCCGGAAATTGCCTAAGCAATTGTCCGGGATCTGTTTTCACAGGAATGACAGCTTCACTGATCCTATCAATCGAACTGGTGAGAAGTATTCAACTCACCTGCCGCTTTCAGTGCGTTTTCACCAGCGAAGTATTCTTTATGGTCATCACCGATATCAGAGCCAGACATGTTCTGGTGCTTAACACAAGCAATGCCCTGACGGATCTCTTTACGCTGTACATTCGCAACATAACCAAGCATACCCTGGTCACCAAAGTACTCTTTAGCAAGGTTATCCGTAGATAGCGCCGCAGTGTGGTAAGTCGGTAGAGTAATCAAATGGTGGAAGATACCAGCGTCGCGAGCTGCATCCGCCTGGAAGGTACGGATCTTATCATCCGCTTTTCTGCCTAGCTCTGTATCATCGTACTCTGCACTCATCAGGCTATCGCGGTTGTATGGAGATACATCTTCACCCGCTTCAACCATTGCATCAAATACCTGCTGACGGAAGTTAAGCGTCCAGTTGAAGGATGGCGAGTTGTTGTAAACCAGCTTCGCATTTGGATGTACTTTCTTAATTTCATCCATCATGCCGCCAATCTGACCAACGTGAGGTTTTTCCGTTTCAATCCAAAGTAAATCTGCACCAGCATTAATCGCCTCAATACAGTCAAACACACAACGAGCTTCACCTGTTCCTTTACGAAACTCGTATAAACCAGAAGGCAGACGCTTAGGACGAACCAGTTTGCCATCACGCTGGAAGCACACATCACCTTGCTGTAGTGCTGATGCATCGACTTCTTCAACATCCAGGAACGAGTTATATACATCACCCTGATCGCCAGGCTCTTTCACTACCGCGATTTCTTTTGTCAGGCCAGCACCCAATGAATCGGTACGAGCTACGATAATGCCGTTGTCGATACCAAGCTCAAGGAATGCATAACGAAGTGCTCGAAGTTTCGCGTGGAAGTCTGCATGAGGAACCGTTACTTTACCGTCCTGGTGGCCACACTGCTTCTCATCGGCAACCTGGTTTTCAATCTGAAGCGCACAAGCACCCGCTTCGATCATTTTCTTAGCAAGAAGGTACGTTGCTTCTGCATTACCAAAACCTGCATCGATGTCGGCTACAATAGGCACTACGTGGGTAACATGGTTATCGATTTGCTCCTGAACAGTTGCCTGAGCTTCCACATCACCAGCTTCACGAGCAGCATCTAACTGACGGAACAGGCCGCCTAGTTCACGAGCATCAGCTTGACGAAGGAAGGTATATAGCTCTTCGATTAGAGCAGGTACAGCGGTTTTTTCATGCATTGACTGGTCAGGCTGAGGACCAAAGTCTGAACGAAGCGCTGCGACCATCCAGCCAGAAAGGTACAGGTACCGGCGATCCGTCTTGCCACCAAAATGTTTCTTAATAGAAATCATCTTCTGCTGACCGATAAAACCATGCCAGCAACCCAGCGACTGCGTATACATAGATTTATCTTTGTCATACGCTTCCATATCTGCACGCATGATATCAGCCGTATACTGCGCAATCTCCAAACCTGTTTTAAATTTATTCTGCGCTCGCATACGTGCTGCTGATTCAGGATTGATTGCATCCCATGGAGCGCCAGCTGAGTTTTTTGCTTCAGTAATAGACTGGATATCTTTAGTTAAACTTGTCATGACCGTTCCCTCGTTCTTGGATTTAAATGTGACCAACTTAGGTCAGTTGTAAAACGTACATCACGGACAAAGTTTAAGGCGATGTGTGACAATTATGTTAATTTATAGTCTCTATATTCGGTATTTATTTAATGAATGTTAATAGAATCGATCTTAACTTGCTGGTATATCTCGACGTTTTATTAAGAGAAAGAAACGTAACTCGTTCGGCAAATCAATTAGGGGTAAGCCAGCCAGCAATGAGTAATGCACTTCGAAGATTAAGAGAGTTGTTCGGTGACCCACTGTTGGTCAGAACCAACGAAGGAATGATTCCAACCGAGCGTGCAACTCGCTTACAGCCTATGATTAGGAACGTTCTGTCGAATATAGAAAAGGCGGTTCAACCGACCGCTGAGTTTAACGCAGAGGATAGCGACAGAGTTTTCCGAATAATGGCCAGCGACTACTCAGAAGCCACCCTACTTCTGCCACTGTTGGAAAAGCTTAATCATATCGCACCTAAGGTTCGGCTAGATATCATGACCCCTAGTGACGTGAATTATCAGGATGTTGAACAAGGTTCTGTAGATTTGATCATTAACCGTTTTGACAATATCCCCCAGTCGTTCCACCAGACCAGCTTATGGCACGACAACTTCTGCTGTATATTCAGCAAAGATAACCCGATAGCGGAAAACTTCGACCTCAACAGTTACCTGCAAGCCCAACATGTGTGGGTGAATAAAACCGGGATGGGTACGGGAGTAGGCGTAAACCCGAGTGATGTTCAAAAACTCGGCTGGGTTGATGCTGCACTGATGAAAATCGGAAAAACCCGAAACATAACGGTGTTCACCCGACACTATCTTTCTGCGGTACTGTTTGCTGAGCAGAAAAACCTGATTCTTACCGTGCCGAGTAAGATTGCAAAATCCCACACCATAAACCCAAGGTTGATAGTTCGCCCTGCACCTTTCAGCATCGATACGTTGGAAGTCAAAATGGCCTGGAGTCCACTTCTGCAAAGTAATCCGGGTCACCAATGGATGCGCAGGCTTATAAAAGAAACGGCCACAGAGTTAGACGAGGCGGATAAATAATAAGATTAACTGTCATCATTCATTTAATAAATACCGACTATAACCACTATAAATTAGCTAAATTATGACCATCTCCCTAGACTTTTCTTCATAGTTAAGGACGAAGAATTATCCAGGGAGAACTCTATGAGCAATCGAATTCAACAGGGAAGTTTGCAGATCGATAGCACCCTTTACTCGCTAGTTAACGACCGTATCATTCCCGGCACTGGCGTCGATGCTGACACATTCTGGAAAGAGTTTGAAACCATCCTGGATGACCTTTCGCCAAAGAACAAAGCTCTTCTTGAGAAACGAGAAATACTGCAAAGTCAGATAGACAATTGGCATAAACAACATGCAAACCAACCTCTGAATCCGGCGGAATATAAAAACTACCTGAAAGAGATCGGGTATCTGGTTGATGAAGGTGATGATTTTCAAATCACTACAGCTAATGTTGAACCAGAGATAGCTACTCAGGCTGGCCCACAGTTAGTTGTACCTATCATGAATGCGCGCTTTGCACTAAACGCTGCTAACGCTCGCTGGGGCAGCCTTTATGATGCACTTTACGGCACAGACGCAATCAGTGAAGAAGACGGCGCAGAAAGAGGCAGCGGTTATAATCCGGTTCGCGGTAATAAAGTTATCACCTTTGCTCGTGAGCTTCTTGATTCTGTCGCTCCACTAAATGGCACTTCTCATAAGGATATCACCAGCTACTCCATCGCTTCATCATTAAGCGCAACATTAGACAACGGCGAACAAGTGACTCTGGTTGATGACTCTCAGCTTGTTGGTTATCAGGGCGATGCTTCTTCACCAAGTGCGATTCTTTTAAAACACAATAACCTGCATCTGGAGATTCAGATAGACCCAACAGCACCTATCGGCAAACAAGACACAGCGGGTATAAAAGATATTGCCGTTGAAGCTGCCCTTACCACCATCATGGATTGCGAAGATTCGGTTGCTGCAGTTGATGGCGAGGACAAGGCACTCGCATACCAGAACTGGCTTGGCTTAATGAAGGGAGATCTTCAGGATACCTTTGAGAAAAATGGCAAATTGATGACCCGTGAGATGAACGCTGATCGCATCTACACCAGTATAAACGGCGGAGAGGTTTCACTTAAAGGCCGTAGTATGCTGTTCATCCGTAACGTAGGACACCTGATGACTACGCCTGCCATTCTGGACAAAGACGGTAATGAAATTCCTGAAGGTATCATGGATGGCATGATTTCCTCACTGATCGCTATGCACGATCTAAAGGGAAACAGCCCATTCAACAACTCTACTGCTAATAGCATTAATATAGTAAAACCTAAAATGCATGGCCCCGAAGAGGTTGCTTTTACCACTGAGCTATTTGGTCGTATCGAAGATGCTTTAGGGCTGGAACGCAACACAATAAAAGTTGGCATAATGGACGAAGAGCGCCGCACATCGGTAAACCTGAAGGAGTGTATCCGCGCCGCTAAAGAACGAGTTGTCTTTATTAATACAGGCTTCCTTGACCGAACCGGAGACGAAATTCACACCAGCATGGAAGCGGGACCATTTGCACCAAAAGGTCAGCTAAAAACCATGACCTGGATAGGTGCTTACGAAGATCAAAACGTTGATATTGGCCTAGCCTGCGGGCTTCCGGGCAAAGCACAGATTGGTAAAGGTATGTGGCCAGAGCCGGATAATATGGCGAAGATGATGGAAGCTAAACTAGGACACCCAATGGCAGGAGCTAATACAGCATGGGTGCCATCACCGACAGCAGCTACACTGCATGCCCTGCACTATCATCAGGTGAGCGTACCTAGCCGTCAGGAAGAGTTGAAGAGTCGTAAACAGGCTAGCGTTGATGACATTCTGACTATTCCGCTACTGGGAGACCAAAAGCTAACAGAAGAAGATATTCAGAAAGAGCTGGATAACAATACACAAGGCATTTTAGGTTACGTGGTTCGCTGGGTAGATCAGGGCGTTGGATGTTCGAAGGTTCCTGATATCAACAACACTGGATTGATGGAAGACAGAGCAACCCTCCGCATCTCAAGTCAGCATATCGCTAACTGGTTGCACCATGGTATCTGTTCAGAAGAGCGGGTTATGGAAACCCTCAAGCGTATGGCTGCGATAGTAGACCAACAAAACGCTGGTGATTCTGGCTATATCAACATGGCTCCGGAATTTGAGAACAGCATTGCCTTTAAAGCGGCATGTGAACTGATATTTGACGGTAGAGCCCAGCCAAGTGGTTATACTGAACCTGTTCTGCATGCTATGCGTAGAAAACTAAAAGCCCAATAATTCTGAACTAAAAGAGAAATAGCTAAAAAGCGATCTAGTTAAAAAACCAAAAATCATAACGATAACTTCCTCTCCCCAGAGGAAGCCCTTTCAAAGGGGGCAACAACCGGAAGCCCAGGTGCCCCCTCCTTTCTTTTTTCAGCTACAGAAGCTCGGCAACCACATCTGCTAACTGTTCAAACGTTTCGTAACGAGAAGAACTTGGTCTCCACACAAGTCCAATATCCCTATAGGCTTTTTGGCCCGGCGGATCAACCACCACCAGATTTTGGTTATCCAGCAAGCCATGTTCAATAGCCATTTGAGGAATAAAGGTTGTGCCCAGGCCATTCGCCACCATCTGAACCAACGTATGCAGGCTGGTTGCGGTAAATGGGTTGATTTTTTCTTTATCAGTCAACTTACAGGCAGATACTGCGTGTTCGGTAAGGCAGTGTTCATTCTCTAGCAAAAATACTGACTCATCAGGAAGATCATCATATTTTATTGGAACACGGATACTGCCAGCCTGATTGCGGCTTATTACCATGCGGAAAGGATCCTGCCCCACCACCTGACTATGCATACTACCAATATCAACTGGCAGTGCGAGTATCAGAACATCCATTTCCCCATGCTTTAACGCCTGAAGAAGGTTCGACGTTGTATCTTCACGAAGCAGCAAATCCAGTTCAGGAAATCGTTGGTTAACTTCCTGTACCAAATCGCAAAGTAAAAAGGGAGCAATCGTAGGGATGCAGCCAACTCTCAACTGCCCATTCATGGTTCCCCCCTGACACAGCTTACCAAGCTCTATCAGATCTTGCCCTTTAGCTAGCAACTCTCTTCCGTGAGAAACTACCTGCTCACCAGCCATAGTAAATACAAGCGGGCTTTTTTTGTCCTTTTTTTCATAAAGCGGGCAACCAATCATCTCTTCCAGGTTTTGGATACCTTTACTCAGTGTTGACTGACTGACAAAGCAGCGCTCCGCCGCGTCACTAAAGTGGCGGGTTTCGTGTAAGGTAACCAAATAATGCAGCTGTTTTAAACTAGGCCATTTGTTCATAGTAACCGTCTAAACTTTTTATTTCTTTATTCAAGCTTAACTATCAATCCACTTACTAATAGTGATTGAATCGACTTGAAAATCCGAACTTCCATATTCATCGCTTTTTTCGATTAAATCAATCTATTTAATTCGCTTTTTTACAACCTCAAATCTGTACTATAGTTTCCTTGTCGAAACACGGAACCAAACCCAAAGGTTTGATAAATATTTATTATTTAGGAGCAATAAAATGGTACTAGTTGGTCGTCAAGCCCCAGATTTTACTTCTGCAGCTGTACTAGGTAATGGTGAAATCGTTGAAAACTTCAACTTTGCAGAGTTCACTAAAGGTAAAAAAGCGGTTGTATTCTTTTACCCACTAGACTTTACTTTCGTTTGCCCATCTGAGCTAATCGCTTTTGACAAGCGTTTCGCAGATTTCCAGGAAAAAGGCGTTGAAGTAATCGGCGTATCTATCGATTCTCAGTTCTCGCACAACGCATGGCGTAACACTGCTGTTGCTGACGGCGGTATCGGTGAAGTTAAATATCCTCTTGTTGCTGACGTTAAGCACGAGATTTGCCAGGCATACGGTATTGAACACCCTGAAGCAGGTGTTGCATTCCGCGCATCTTTCCTAATTGATTCTGATGGCCTAGTACGTCATCAGGTAGTTAATGACCTTCCACTTGGCCGTAACATTGATGAAATGCTACGTATGGTTGACGCACTAAACTTCCACGAGAAGAACGGTGAAGTTTGCCCTGCACAGTGGGAAGAAGGTAAAGCAGGTATGGACGCAACACCAACAGGTGTAGCTGCGTTCCTGTCAGAGCACGCTGACGACCTGAACAAGTAATTACTTAGTCCTAAGCTCAACGGACTTGGTTGGACAAAATATAAAGCGAAAAAACGCACGCCAATCAGTTATAAAGTAATAATCAGCCCAAGACAAAAGCCCGGACATCAGTTCGGGCTTTCTTTTTGTTCCAAATTTTGCCTCTGCCACTGGTGCTCACTTACATTCCTGATACTCTCTTTAATCTAATATTTGGAATGGGCAACACCTATGTCAATTGAAGTCGAAGTCTGTATCGATAACCTAGAGTCTCTTCATAACGCTATAAAAGGTGGAGCGACAAGAATAGAGCTATGTTCTTCTCTCGCGCTTGGTGGTTTGACACCAAGTTACGGCATAATGAAACAAGCAGCCAGAATATCCTCCATTCCTGTCTATGCGATGATTCGTCCCCGACAAGGCGATTTTTTGTACGATAGCGATGATATAGAGTCCATGTTGGAGGATATCTATATCGCGAAAAAAGCCGGAGTCGACGGTGTTGTATTTGGCGTTCTTACTTCTGAAGGCGTCATAGATGAAGATACCTGTATACGACTAATGTCAGCAGCCTCTGGTGTAGGAACTACCTTCCATAGAGCCATTGATCATTGCTCTGACTATGAACAAGCGATTGACGCTATTAAATCTCTTGGTTGTGAGCGAGTACTTACATCTGGACTAAAGACCACAGCCTATGAAGGCCGGGATACGATCCGTTCCATGAGAAAACTCGCAGGGAACAAGCTTTCTATTATGGCTGGTGCAGGAGTTAGTGCCGATAACGTTGCAGAAATTGTATCGGCAACAGGGGTTAATGAAGTTCACCTATCAGGAAAGTCTCAAAGAGTCAGCTATATGAAAAATGTCGCCTCAGCTCATATGGGAAATGCCGATATTAGTGACCATATCATCCCCGTCACGAGCAGTGAAAAGATAGCTCAAGTACTCAATTCACTGAAATCCTTAAATTAGTTTTCCGTCATCTGTTCTATAATTGTATACAAACTAAACGGATGTAGGTTTATTATGGGAAAGCTAAAAAAAGAAGAATATGAAAGAGAGCTTGGAAAACTGCAAATCGAACTGGTTAAGCTACAAGAGTGGGTTAAGCAGGAAGGGTTAAAAGTCGTAGTATTGTTTGAAGGCCGAGATGCCGCCGGTAAAGGTGGCGTGATCAAACGAATTACGGAAAAACTTAATCCTCGAGTCTGCAGAGTTACCGCTCTTCCAGCACCGACTGAACGTGAGAAAACCCAGTGGTATTTTCAGCGTTATGTTGCCCATCTTCCTTCCGCTGGCGAGATGGTTCTGTTTGACCGAAGCTGGTATAACCGGGCTGGTGTTGAAAAAGTCATGGGATTTTGTAGTGACGATGAGTATGAAGAGTTTCTGCGCTCTTGTCCTGAATTCGAAAGAATGCTCACCCGCTCAGGAATTATCCTTCTTAAATATTGGTTCTCGGTTTCTGATGAAGAGCAGGAAAAGCGCTTTTTAGAACGAATCAATACACCAATTAAACGCTGGAAATTCAGCCCGATGGATCTTCAATCCCGCAGCCGCTGGAAGGAGTATTCAGAAGCGAAAGATCAGATGTTTAAATACACCGACACTAAACAGTGTCCCTGGTGGGTCGTCCCTTCAGACGATAAGAAGCGTGCTCGATTAAACTGTATTAGTCACCTACTCTCTTCCATTGAATATCAAGAAGTTGAACACCCGGAAATAGAACTACCCGAAATTAACAAAGAGGGTTACATTAGAGCTCCAATTGAAGAGCAGCAACACGTACCCGAGAAATATTGATGGCGAAAGATCTTTATCAAAATCTGGATTTAAATTTACTTCGAACATTTCTTGTCCTGTCTCAAGAACTGAATATGCGAAAAGCCTCTGAGAGACTTTATGTCTCTCAGCCTGCCATTAGTCAATCACTTCAGAAATTGAGAAATCATTTCTCTGATGACTTATTTATCAAGTCACCCAAAGGGCTGACTGCTACTGCTTATGCGGAGAGTTTAGCTTCGCGCCTTACTCCACTTATGAATGAGTTATCTAACACTCTTAACTTAGGTCAAAAACTAGATCTACAATCGATAGATAAACCGATAAAAATAGCCTTAAACTCAACGGTACTATGTGCGATATCAGGAAAAATTGTAAAGGAAATCAAAAAGCAAGCGCCCAAAGCAGATCTTCAGTTACTCTCATGGAGTGCTACAACCTTATCCGATATAGAAAAAGGTGAAATTCTTATTGGAGTCAATCATGAAATCTCCAATACATCGAAGATGGTGAGATCTGAAAAATTATTGGATATGAACTCTTATGTTGCAGTCAGGCGGGATCATCCAATAAAAGGGCGTATTACAAGACCGCATATATTTGCTGATTACGAGCTTGCATCTTTGATTGTTCCTGGGTGGAATACCTACAGCGTTATAGCAGAAGAAGTACTTAACTCATTAGGCCTAAAAGCAAAGTTGGGATTTCGTTCGGAATACCTGATGGCTTTAGTGGACGTCATTCAAGAAACTGACATGTATTTACCTACAACGTCAATATTTCCATTCCTGGATAACCCAAGGCTTCGTGCAATCAAAGTCGACCTAACTGGCATTGATGTAAACCATCCATTAAAAAGTCACTACCACCAAAAAAATACCAATGATCCATTAACTCAATGGTTGAACTCTTTAATTCAATCGCTTCTCGAAAAGCAAGAGCAAGAGTTTCTTGAACAATTTAATAAGTAGCACTTATCACCAATATAACTTCTTCTGTTTAGAAACACATTAATACTATCTATAAAGTAGCCGCCAGTTACAGGATGTTCATTAGCTCTCACTTTGGAAGAGGAAACTCAACTAATCCGGTGGATATATTAATGAAAAAATTAGCAGTGGCTGTACTTTCAACACTTTCTTTTAGCACTATCGCGATGGACGACTTTAGTGGCCACAGAGCAGGAATTGGTTACTCATCATTAGACTTTTCAGATTTAGACGCTACCTATGATGCTGGAAATGGTTTTAAGCTGGAATACGGGTATGACTTCAACCGTATCTTAGGTTTAAATGTGTCATATGAAAAAAACTCAGATAAAGTCAGTGAATATGGTTTCTCATCGGAAATAGACGGCGGCTCCTTTAAAATCGATACTGATATTGGTTATGCATTTCAGTTAGATCAGTTCAGCGTCAAGCCATACGGTGCTATTGGGTTTACACGCTATAAAGAAGAAATCACTTTGTCCTACGGTGATTACAGCTACTCTGAAAAGTACAACGATTCAGCGATTCATCTAGGAATTGGGGCCAGGGCTCAATTTGATGCTGGTGTCTATGCAGATATGAGATTTGATCTAACGAGTATCGACTCTATGGATGCAGATTATTTCTCTTTCACAGTTGGATACAAGTTCTAACTGATTCTATAGAGGCGGTTTCACGACCGCCTTCTCTTACTTGATATACTTATCGATATCATTTTCGTCCAGGTGACGGATATCCTTTCCTTTCACAAAATAAATGATGTACTCGCAGATATGCTGGCAGCGATCACCAACACGTTCTATGGCCCTTGCTGACCACATAACCTGAAGAATACTTGGGATATTCTTCGGCTCTTCCATCATATATTTCGTTAGCTGCTTTATAACTGCGTCATATTCTGCATCTAACTTGTTATCTAACTTAAAAGCCTCTGCTGCTGCATCTATATCCATTCTCGCAAATGCATCTAGTACCTGGTGTAACATTGCTATTGCTTGCAGACATAGTGGCTCAAGAGAAACATGATACCTCTGCCCTTTTGATGAGGGCGTCTCTATTGCAACTCTGGCTATTCGGGCCGCGACATCACCAATTCGCTCCAAATCCGTAATAGTTTTGATGATTGCCATAATCAACCTAAGGTCAATGGCTGTAGGCTGTCTCTTTGCGATGATACGTGTACAGGCTTCATCAATCGACACTTCCATTGCATTCACTTTGTGGTCGTCACGCACGACTTTCCTTGCAAGCTCGATATCATCTTTATTTAAAGCTTGCATAGCAAACGATAGCTGCTGCTCTACCAGCCCTCCCATGGTTAATACATGGGTTCTGAGGGACTCCAGTTCTACGTTAAATTGCCCGGAAATATGACGGCCAAAATGCATATGTTCTCCTATCCTGCTTAACACTTGAGTATAAATTTAACCGTAACGCCCGGTAATGTAGTCCTCTGTACGTTTTTGTTTTGGTGACGTAAAAATAGAGTCTGTATCGTTATACTCGACTAGTTGCCCTAAATGAACAAACGCCGTATGGTCACTTACTCGTGCCGCCTGCTGCATGTTATGGGTAACGATAACTACTGTATACTTGGTTTTTAAGTCATGCACCAGTTCTTCTATTGTTAACGTCGATATAGGATCCAGTGCAGAAGTTGGTTCATCAAGTAATAGCACCTCGGGTTCAATAGCAATAGCTCTTGCTATCACCAGGCGCTGCTGCTGTCCTCCGGATAACCCAAAAGCATTCTCATGCAGTCGGTTCTTAACTTCATCCCATAGTGCTGCTGCTTTTAACGAGCGTTCTGCGGCATCATCCAGAACTCGAGCATTTTTAATCCCTTGTAGCCTTAGGCCAAATACAACGTTCTCGTAAATAGACTTAGGAAAAGGGTTTGGCCTTTGAAATACCATGCCAACCCGGCGACGCAACGTTGCAACGTCTACCTGCGAATCGTATACATTTTTTCCGTGTAGTAATACTTTGCCTTCAATTTTACAGCCATCAACCAGGTCGTTCATACGGTTTATACAGCGAAGCAAAGTTGACTTACCGCAACCTGAAGGCCCGATAAACGCGGTAACTTTTCCTTTGGGTATACGCATAGAAATGTCATTGAGAGCCTGTCCACTGTCTTTATAAAACAGGTTAAGGCCCTCAATTGAGATAGCCGTATCTTTATCCGAAAGATTATTGACGTCTAAAGGTGCTTTGTAGCCTAAAGCTGTATTAACAGAGAACATTCTTAATCTTGCCCCAGAGTGCGATATTTTTCCCGAAGGTTATTTCGTATATTGATTGCGGTAAGGTTCAGCCCCACGATTACTGTAACAAGTAAAAACGAAGTGGCATATACCAATGGCCGGGCAGCTTCAATATTTGGTGACTGAAATCCGACATCATAGATATGATAGCCGAGGTGCATAAACTTACGCTCTAGATGAACATAAGGAAAATTGCCGTCTACCGGGAGGGTCGGAGCCAATTTTACCACCCCCACCAGCATTAACGGAGCCACCTCACCCGCAGCTCTGGCAATTGCCAGGATCAACCCGGTGATGATTGCCGGGCTTGCCATTGGTAAGACGATTCTCCAAATAGTCTCAAACTGGGTGGCTCCCAATGCTAATGCACCATGCCTAACTGAGTTAGGCACACGGCTAAGCCCTTCTTCCGTTGCTACGATTACTACTGGTAGAGTTAAAAGTGCCAGCGTCAACGCAGACCATAAAATACCCGGAGTACCAAATGTTGGCTCTGGTAATTTATCGGAAAATAGAAATGTATCCAGCGAACTACCTATGGTGTATACAAAAAATCCCAGCCCGAACACACCGTATACAATAGACGGAACACCCGCCAGATTGATTACTGCCACACGAATCACTCGCGTTAAAGCACTTTCTTTCTCGTACTCATGAAGGTATATAGCAGCGATAACCCCAAGCGGCATCACTATTATCGACATCAATATAACCAGAAACACAGTACCAAAAATCGCAGGAAAAATGCCCCCTTCGGAGTTTGCTTCCCGAGGGTTATCAGACAAGAACTCTTTTACCTGAGTAAACCAATGCCCTACTTTTTCCAACACTCCCATTTGGTTGGGGAACCAGGCATTAAGCACCGTATTCATGGGGATTCGAACTTGTTCGCCACCCATTTCCTCAACAATCAGAACTTCCTGATCCAGGCGACTTTTTAGAAGCTCAAGCTTCAGCTCTGCTTGATTAAGTTGCGCGACTAACTCGTTCTTTCTCTGGTTATAGCTGCTTAAGTAAGATTCTGTAATCTCATCATTCAATTCAGCTTTTTTTCGTTTCAGCTTGAGCTGACTTAACTGCCAGCTTAGCTGTTGAACTTCATCCGACTTAACATCTTCTATTTCTGCACGCATTGAGTTTGTAAACTCAATTCCAGACTCCAAATGAGATTCAATGTTTTCGATATACCGCTGATTCTGAGAAAGGTAGGCAACTGGCTTACCGATAAAGTTACCATTTCGGTTTCTTTCCAGTACTAAGATATCTTCTGGTGTTTCTTCTTTTTGAAGATCACTACTAAAGACGTTAATAAAATCGAGTGGGTAAAGCTCTCGGTTGGCGATTTTGATATTTAATCTTTCAACCGTGCCCTTCTGATAAATATCTTCAGGCAGTCGCTGCTTAGCATTCACGACATGATCAATGGGCACAGAATCTCGTTGATATACCTGTCCGAGAATGACATTACCCTTAACATCAACCCACTGATATACCTTTGCAGGCCAGAAGTAGGCCAGACCTTTCCAGCCAATAAGCAATAGCAGCCCAAGAACAGAAATCAGACTAATACTGACTGCTCCTCCAGATAACCAGACCCAGGGTCTGCCTGCTTTCAACCATTGAGCTAACAAGCGATAACCTACTACTTCAAAATCAAATCGATATTACAGCGAACTGTACTTTTTTCTTAAACGGAAACGAACCATCTCCGCCAAAGAGTTAACGGCGAATGTAAACAAAAACAAAATTAGCGCACACAAGAACAATAACCGATAGTGCGACGAACCGACATCAGACTCAGGCATCTCAACCGCTATCGTCGCGGATAGAGTTCGCATCCCTTCCAGTATATTCCAGTCGAGTATTGGCGTATTCCCGGTAGCCATTAATACGATCATGGTTTCACCCACAGCTCTTCCAAGCCCTATCATAGCAGCAGAGAAAATCCCTGGACTCGCGGTAAGCAGTACCACCTTGGTGAGCGACTGCCACGGAGTTGCCCCCAGTGCCATAGCACCATCAGACAAGTGCTTAGGTACAGAAAATATAGCATCCTCTGCAATGGTAAATATGCCAGGGATAACAGCAATCCCCATCGCGATACCAATAACAAGAGCATTTCTCTGGTCAAAATCGATTCCCATATCTGCCAGGTAGACACGAATATCGCCAGAAAAGTAATGCCTTTCAATGTCACCACTATATCCAAAGCATAGGGCAGAGATAATCAGAAGTACCGGGATCAACAGAAGAGCATGCCATCCACTCGGCACTTTTTTCAGTACCTTTACAGGAATAAACGACCAGAGTATACCAATCACCATTGTCGATAACGGAAGTGCAATAACCATCAGAACAATTGCCGGAAGGTGGGACTCCACGATAGGTGCCAACCACATCCCCGCAAGGAAACCGATAATCACTGTTGGCAGCGCTTCCATGAGTTCAATCGTCGGTTTAACCACTCTGCGCATAGCCGGAGTCATAAAGTAAGCAGTATAAATTGCACCAAATACCGCGATCGGAACCGAAAGTAACATACAAAATAGTGCTGCTTTTAATGTTCCAAAAGTTAAAGGAACTAAACTGAACTTTGCTTCGTAGCTGTCTGTTGATGCAGTAGATTGCCACACAAACTGAGGCCCAGGGTAATTCTCATACCAGACCTTGCTCCATAACGACTTTAACGAGATTTCTGGGTATCGGTTATCGACATTAAATACACTTAGCTTTCCATTCTCTAATGTCAGAAGGTATTTCTCATTCCCCGAAATAGACACAACCTCTGGAGCAACTGGTAGTAGCCTTTCTGAGTACACAAGGTTTTCACCGGTTGTGTAATGTACCTGCAATAACCCGGAACGATGGAAGGCATAGAAACCTTTTTTGTATGCATCCGGTAGTAGAGAAACTAAATCGGATTCGGTTTCCATATCCCGTATATGAGTTAGCTTTCTTGTTCCACGTTTATCTTCATCAAAACTTAGAACATCGAACCACTGAGAAATAATTCCACCTTTATGAGTAACTAAAACTGATTGAGCACCAGCAAGAAGGTTAATATCGGTAACATCCCGATTTTCGATACCCTGTGTAAGGTCTATGATTTCTCTAATCAGGAATCTATGTTTTTTCCTGACAAGAACAAGTAGTTCGTTCCCAGACAGTGCAAACAGTTGAGAACCATCCGGGGCCATAAGCAACCTGGATACTGATTTTGGTAACTGCGGAATCATCAGATTCTCGCTAACAATCTCTCCTTCTGAATCAGCCACCTTATTAATTCTTTTTGCTACAGTCACCCCATCTTCGTTTACTGCAACAAAAACACCAAAATTCGAGGTAACGGCGAACGCCAGTTGCTTTATCTTAGTTTGGCCGTCATCCAGCTGAATAGGATCACCACTAAGAAGCGTATCCAGATCGGGAGTCAGAATTCTTCTTTGATTGGTAAAAGAAACATTAAACTCTGGCCTGACAACAACCACTTGCCCGCTACTATTTCCGTAGGCATACCAGGGCTTACCATCAGCCGAAGAGGCCAGCAACGTTGGTTTATCCAACAGCTTAGTACTAAGGATTTCATCTGCATTTTCAGATGAAGTATCCCCTTTCAAACTTAAGTAGGTAAGTACACCACTTTGGTCAAAAACAAAGGCATTCTCACCGTAATTATCAACACCAGAAGCGATAATATTATGCTCAGATGAAATTTTTTTCTGGCTACCAGATCGATATCAGCACTGTTGAAAATGGGAAGAACAATGCTTAACAAATAGAAGAATATTAGGAGTAACGCCAGAAGAACACCAACACCACCAGCTGTCACTGTAGAACGAACAATCCGATCTTTTATATATCGGGTACGATCTCGTTCTTTAAGTGAAAATTCTGCCCTAGGCATAAGTGGGTATCTACCTTTTTGCTGTGTTTAAACTAGCTATGTTCTACGATAAAGCCTAAGTGAAAAAGTCGGAAGGCTAGATCTCACCAATAATATTTCGTTTCAATGACATTTATATTACAAAGTGTGCGTTGTTATCAAAAATAGCACTGTAAAAAGTCTGTAACTATCTGAAATTTACGCTAAGATTTATGAAGGTATACATATGGATGTAATAAAAAGAGTCTACTCTTCACTATCTACCCCTCTCTAAAGATTTCAGGGATCAAAATCCCAACGCTAGTTGACATTAATCGGAAGGTATCATGAGCGCAGAATCGCTATATGTTGAAAAAGAACTAAGCTGGCTATCATTTAACGAACGCGTCTTGCAAGAAGTCGCAGACAAAAACGTCCCTCTAATCGAACGCGTGCGATTTTTAGGTATTTTCTCTAATAACCTGGACGAGTTTTACAAGGTTCGTTTTGCAGATGTGAAAAGAAGAATTCTCATCAGTCAGGAAAGTGGCCGAAAAGATAACGCTAAAGAACTGCTGGCGAAGATGCAGAAAAAGGCCGCCCAGCTAGATGAACGTTTCAACGAACTATACAGCGAACTCTTAATGGAGATGGCAAGAAGGCGCATCTTCCTTGTCAACGAAACACAGCTCAACGAACATCAACAGAAATGGGTTAAAAAATACTTCCGAAAAGAGGTACTTCCTCATATTACTCCTCTGTTGATGAGTGAAGATATCGATGTACTTCAGTTCCTGAAAGATGAATATGCTTATCTAAGTGTAGAGATCAAAAAAGACGATACCGATCCTCAATACGCTCTGCTTGAAATTCCAACTGAACATATGCCTCGCTTTATCATGGTTCCTGAGGAGAAAGGAAAGCGGAAGAAAACCATCATCCTGTTAGACAATATTATCCGTTACTGCCTGGATGATATTTTCAGAGGTTTCTTTGAATATGACGAGTTAGGCTGCTTCTCGTTTAAGATGACCCGTGATGCAGAATACGACCTTGGTTATGAGGTAGAGCACAGCTTGCTGGAACAGATGTCAGAAGGTGTAGCTCAGCGTTTAACTGCAATGCCAGTACGGTTTGTTTATGAAAATGGCATGCCTAAAAACATGCTTAACTTCCTATGTGACCGATTACAAATATCTAACTACGACAGCTTGTTACCAGGCGGTCGCTATCATAACTTTAAAGACTTCATTGGCTTCCCGAATGTTGGTCGTGAGTATCTGGAAAACAAACCACTACCTCCACTTCCAAGTGCTGATTTTGACAACTACAACAACAGCTTTGACGCGATTCGTGAAAAAGATATTCTGCTTTATTATCCTTATCACACCTTTGATCATATTACCGAGTTGGTGCGTCAGGCATCCTTTGATCCCAAAGTACGAAGCATAAAGATAAACATCTATCGTGTAGCGAAAGACTCTAAGCTGATGAACTCACTTATTGATGCCGTGCACAGCGGCAAAGAAGTGACAGTAATTGTTGAGCTTCAGGCGCGCTTCGACGAAGAAGCAAACATTGAATGGTCTAAGGTACTAACAGACGCAGGCGTACATGTACACTTTGGTGCTCCGGGTCTGAAGATCCACTCTAAGCTACTGCTTATCTCTCGCCGCGAAGGTGACGACATAGTGAGATATGCACACGTAGGCACAGGTAACTTCCACGAAAAAACAGCCAGAATCTACACTGACTTTTCGCTTCTCACTGCTAACAAAGAGATCACTGACGAAGTTCGTAACGTATTTGGTTACATTGAAAACCCTTACCGTCCGGTTCGTTTTGATCACCTGATCGTTTCTCCACGCAACTCTCGTAAGCAGCTCTACCGACTGATTGACACTGAAATTGCCAACGCTAAAGAAGGCAAACCGGCAGGTATTACGCTGAAAGTAAACAATCTTGTAGATAAAGGTCTGGTAAACAAACTTTATGGTGCCAGCGCTGCTGGAGTAAAAATCAGAATGATCATTCGCGGCATGTGCTCACTAGTTCCTGGGGTGAAAGATATCAGTGATAACATTGAGATCATTAGTATTGTTGACCGCTTCCTTGAACATCCACGAGTAATCATTACTGAAAACGGTGGCGATCCTCAGGTTTATATCTCTTCTGCAGACTGGATGACCCGTAACATTGATCACCGTATCGAAGTAGCGGTACCGATAAAGGAAGAGAGACTTAAGAAGCGAATTATGGATATAATTGCGATCCACTTTACGGATACCGTTAAAGCTCGCAGGATCGACAAGGACATGAGCAACGCTTATGTACCAAGGGGTAACCGTAAGAAGATACGCTCTCAAATCGCTATTTATAACTACATTAAGCAGGTCGAAAAGCAGAGCCGAAAAGAAAACGAACTACGGTTAGAAGCAAAAAATGAATGAAAAACTAGGTCTTCAGTCTCGTGATATTGCCGCCATTGACCTTGGCTCCAATAGTTTCCATATGGTTGTGGCAAAAGTTGTGGGAGAAGATCTACAGATAGTAAGCCGACACAAGCAACGTGTTCGGCTTGCGTCTGGATTAGGTAAAGATAAACTTCTGACAGAAGAAGCTATCCAACGAGGCGTTGATTGTCTCGCTATGTTTGCCGAAAGGCTTCAAGGTTTTGAAATCGGCAACGTTCGTATCGCTGCAACCCATACACTGCGCCAGGCACGAAACGCCAACTTCTTTATGCGTAGAGCAAGAGAAGTTCTTCCTTTCCCTATCGAAATCATATCCGGTATTGAAGAAGCTCGTCTGATTTATCTTGGCGTTGCTCATACCCAGCCCGAATCAAAAACCAAGCTGGTGATAGATATTGGTGGTGGAAGTACCGAAATGATCATAGGCAACGGTTTTGAACCTGAGCTGGTGAATAATACGCTTATGGGTTGCGTCAGCTTTACCAATCAGTTTTTTGCCAATGGGAAACTGTCTAAGAAGAACTTCTCCAAAGCCGGTATTTCTGCCCAGCAACAGTTTGAATCACTGGTGGAACAGTACAAGAAAAAAAGCTGGGATGCGGCACTCGGCTCATCTGGTACCATAAAAGCAATCAAAGAAGTCCTTATCGGTATGGGCTACGATGATGGTGTTATCACTTCGAAGCGAATGGCTAAACTGATAGAAGCTCTTTGCGAGTTTGACTCCATTGATAATATCAAAATGCCAGGGCTGAATGACGAGCGTAAACCCGTGTTCGCAGCCGGAGTCGCCATACTTGATGCAATTATCAACCGCCTAAAAATCAAAGAACTGTACTTTTCAGATGGAGCACTTCGCGAAGGGCTTCTGTATGAAATGGAAGAGCGCTTTGAACGTTCAGACATTCGCATGCGAACAACGGAAAACCTGGCAAGAAAACATCACGTAGATCTTAACCACGCCGATAAAATTCGCAAACAGACACACAAGTTCCTTAAACAGGTTGTTGGAAAAGAAGGCATCTTAAAACATGGAGAACAGGCATCACTGCTTGGCTGGAGCGCTATGCTGCATGAAGTAGGCCTAAGTATCAGCTACCAGGGCTTTCATCGCCATTCAGCATATATACTACAACATACCAATATGCCAGGCTTCAACCATGAACAACAATTGTTACTGGCAACACTGGCACGGTTCCACAGAAAGTCTCTTAAGCTTCAGGAAATGCCTGAATTTAACCTGTTTAAGAAAAAGCATATTCTGACGCTAATTCGCATACTTCGCTTATCTGTTCTGCTTAATGGACAAAGAAATGAAGATAAACTCCCTTCAATCAAAATTGTAGTGAGCAACGATAACGAGTGGCTGTTGGAGTGTGATGATATTGAGTGGCTGGAAAATAATAAGCTACTTCATGCCGATCTGATAACAGAACAAGAGTACTGGCAAAAAGCCGACTGGGAACTTAAGTTCGATTAAGGTTTGATGATTTGAGCAGATAATCGGCCTCTTACAGGCCGACTTTTTGTAACTCGCGATCTGCAAAATCTTGGGAAAGTGGCGCATAACCTTCGCTTTTAACCATCCCCTGCCCCTGCTTTGAGTATATAAAGCGAATGAACTCTCGCTCTACCGCAGGCATCCGTTTTCCCGGCTCCTTGTTCACGTAAATATACAGGTAACGGGATAATGGATATTTGCCATTAATTATATTCTGTTCAGTAGGGGTTACGTAGTCCTGACCTTGTTTAGCAATCGGTAATAACTTTGCGCCAGCAACACGATAGCCAACACCTGAATAGCCAATAGTATTTATTGAAGAAGCCACCGACTGAACAACAGAAGCAGAGCCAGGCTGTTCATTGACATATCTCTTAAAGTCACCACCACACAAGGCAACTTGCTTGAAGTAACCATAAGTTCCAGAGACAGAGTTTCTACCAAACAATTGGAAGCGACGTTTTGCCCAGTCAGAATCGATGCCAAGTTGCTCCCACCTTTCAATAGGAACGTCACCTCCGCACAACATGGTTGAAGAGAATATGCTATCAACCTGCTGGAAGTTTAAACCTTTAAGCGGATTATCCTCATGAACAAATATACCGATTGCATCAACAGCAATACGCAGTTCAGTAGGTTTATAACCATGTTCGTCCTCAAAGGCTTCTATCTCTTTCAGCCGCATTTGACGACTCATTGGTCCCAGCTGAGCGGTGCCTTCTGTTAATGCAGGTGTAGCGGTCGAAGAACCGGACGCCTGCACCTGAATATTGACATTAGGATAAAGGTTTTGAAACTCCTCACTCCAGCGGGACATCATGCTCGCGAGAGTATCTGAGCCAATAGAGATAAGGTTTCCGGAAAGTCCCTGAACCTTATTGTAGTCAGGCAGAGGTTTAGCTAAAACAGTATTGCTAATAGCGACAACAGCTAGAGCGCCTAACTTCAAAATCAATGAACATGTAGATAGAACGGACCTATTCATTCTTTGATTACCTGACAATTAGCCTGGTTGGCAAAACAAAAGCAAACTGGCTACCTACACCTACTTCACTATTAATTTCTAACATCGAATCATGGTGATTCAGAGCATGCTTAACAATAGCTAGCCCTAATCCACTACCGCCCGTATCTCTTGAACGGGCTTTATCCACTCGGTAAAAACGTTCTGTCAATCGATGTAAGTGTTGAGGTTCAATACCTTCCCCACTATCTTCTACATCCAGATGAGCACCTTGTCTGGTTTCGTACCAGCGCACATGAATCTCTGCCGCTGGCGGAGTGTATTTAACAGCATTATAAACCAGGTTAGAAATCGCGCTACGAAGCTGATCTTCGTCACCTAGAACTCTAAGGTTTTCATCGATATCAAAATCGAAGATATGACCTTTATCACCACTTAAGGTTTTTGCTTCTTTTTCCAGAACTTCCAGCATTCTTGGTACATCAACGACCTGATCTAACTCATGCATTGGCGCTGCTTCGATTTTTGACAGCGTCAATAGCTGGCTGACGAGGCTATTCATGCGATTGAGCTGCTCTGTCATGACGCCATGCGCCTTTGTCCACATTGGACCTACAACCATATCCGGGTCTTCCGTCATTTCCAGATAGCCCTGAAGAACCGTCATTGGTGTGCGTAGCTCATGCGACACGTTTGCAAAGAAGTTACTGCGCATACCTTCAAGCTGCTTCAATTGGGTAACATCACGAACAACCATCAAGTGTTCACCCTCTGTATATGGCACGATACGCAGTTCCAGCATCCGTTCGATATTTAACGGTGAGCGCATCTCCAGAGGTTCAGAGAAGTCATTTTTGTTCAGATATTTTATAAAATCAGGAGTACGAATAAGGTTGGAGATAGGCTGTCCTGAATCATCCGGCCAGCGGAATCCCAGAAGGTGTTGAGCTAGTTTGTTACACCAGACAATATTGCCTTCAGCACGGAACACTACAACCGCATCCGGCAGCGCTTCAGCACCGTTTCGGAAGCGGCGAATGAGGTTTGCTAGCTCTTTACGTCGGTTACGCTGACGCTGCTGGAGCCGATATATTCCATTAAACAGGCTCTCCCAATGGCCGGTGCCGGAAGGTGGTGACAAGCGTTTTTCATCCCATAACCAGGTAGAAAGACGCACTTGATTGTGAAGGTGCCACAATAACTGGATAACTGTTGCAGCGAGCAGCAGCCAGGGCATATATCCGAATAGCCATCCAATGATGACCCAGGGGGTGTAAAAAAAAGCTAGCGACCAGGCTAGCTTTTTCCAGGTTAATCTTTCAACCATTAAAATCTCCGGGAGTGGACTCCTTACGCTTTGGTCGAGAATCGGTAGCCAGCACCGCGTACAGTTTGTACAAGCTTGTCATGACCATCGCCTTCCAGAGCTTTACGCAGGCGACGAATATGTACGTCTACCGTACGATCTTCAACATAAACGTTTGTGCCCCAAACGTTATTCAAAAGTTGTTCACGGCTATACACACGCTCTTGATGGGTCATAAAAAAGTGCAGCATTTTAAATTCGGTTGGACCCATATCAACAGGCGTATCATTGATGGTTACTCGGTGAGACACCGGATCAAGCCTTAAGCCTTGTACATCAATGATATCTTCAAGCGCTGTTGGTGTAACTCGGCGAATAACAGCTTTCAGGCGTGCAACCAGCTCTTTTGGTGAGAATGGCTTGGTGATGTAATCATCAGCACCAACTTCAAGGCCGCGAACTTTATCTTCTTCCTCACCGCGTGCCGTCAGCATCACGATTGGGATATTACGAGTCAGTTCATCGCGCTTAAGATGTTTGATTAGATTGATACCAGAACCACCTGGCAGCATCCAATCCAAAAGAATAAGGTCCGGGTATGGTTCGCAAAGTTTGCTTAACGCAGTATCGTAATCTTCAGCTTCTACTGCCTGATACCCTTTCTGCTCAAGAACAAAGCACAACATTTCGCGGATTGGCGCTTCATCTTCAACAACCAGAATCCTTCTAGACATAATTGAACAACCTTTAAGTTTCTATCAACGCTACGCATTATCTTTACTTAGTATGACACTTTTGTGACCTTTGCAAACTATTTTTAATATAACTGTCGTATTCAATTCATTGTTATTTTTTAATTTTGCTCTAAAGCGAAACTTCTTGTAAGAAGCTGCAAAGTACAAAACAAACTCCTCAACAAAACTTCCAAATTCCACTATGATTGCGTTCTTGATTTTCAGAGACGAGAAAAAATATGTGGTTTAAAAACTGTCTGGTATATCGCTTCAACCGCGAGATCGAATTTAACGCAGATAAACTCGAAAAACAGCTTGAGGAATTCCGCTTCACTCCTTGCGGCAGTCAGGACAAGAGTAAATTCGGCTGGACGAATGTTATGGGTAAACATGGAGATATGATGACTCATGTTTCTGAAAACCGCATTCTTATCTGTGCTAAGAAAGAAGAGAAGATGCTTCCAGCTTCTGTTATCAAAGACTCAATGAACGAAAAAGTTGAGATGCTGGAACAACAAGAAGGTCGCCCTCTGAATAAAAAAGAGAAGGACAATGTTAAAGAAGATATTATCGTTGACCTTCTACCTCGTGCATTCAGTAAAAGTCAGAACACTTTCGTTCTTATTCTACCAAAAGAAGGCTTTATTCTGGTTGATGCCAGCAGCCACAAGAAAGCGGAAGACGTTCTTGCGCTACTTCGTAAAACCATGGGTAGCCTACCTGTAGTACTAGCCTTCCCTGAAAGAGCTGTCGAAGATTCCATGACCGACTGGGTTAAAACAGGCGACGCGCCTCAAGGCATCGAAGTGCTTGATGAAGCTGAGCTTCGCTCTGTTCAGGAAGACGGCGGCATCATTCGCTGTAAGAAGCAGGAACTGAGCGCCGAAGAGATCCTGAACCACCTTGAATCAGACAAGGTAGTAACAAAGCTAGCACTAAACTGGCAGGAACGTATTGAGTTTATTCTGGCTGATGACTGCAGCATTAAGCGCCTGAAATTCAGCGATGAGATAAAAGATCAAAATGAAGATATCCCAAGAGAAGATCAGGCTGCGCGCTTTGATGCAGATTTCTCTCTGATGAGCTCTGAGTTCAGTGTCTTCCTACCGGGTTTATATGAAGCGTTGGGCGGTCTGCCTGAGAACTAATGATTAATAAGGTTACAGGTAACAGCACGAGCTTTGCTCTACAGGTTGCGTAGACTGTAACCTGTAACCTGTAACCTGTAACCAAGATTTCATTTCCCTCTATCCAATCCCCTTCTTTTGGCGTAAAATTCGCGCTCCCAATTACGCTATCAGGTAGCGTAGTTCTGACTTGATATCAGACCAGAGATAAAAGCAATGTTTAAACCAGAATTATTATCCCCAGCGGGTAGCCTTAAAAACATGCGCTATGCATTCGCATATGGCGCAGACGCAGTATACGCAGGTCAACCTCGTTACAGCCTTCGTGTTCGTAACAACGAGTTCAACCACGAAAACCTAAAGATCGGCATCGATGAAGCACATGCTCAGGGTAAAAAGCTTTATGTGGTATGCAATATTCAGCCACACAACTCCAAGCTAAAAACCTTTATCCGTGATCTTAAGCCTGTGGTAGAAATGGGCCCGGACGCACTAATCATGTCTGATCCTGGTTTGATCATGATGGTTCGCGAAGCGTTCCCGGAAATGCCTATTCACCTGTCAGTACAGGCAAACGCGGTTAACTGGGCAACCGTTAAGTTCTGGGAGACACAAGGCGTTGAGCGCGTGATCCTTTCGCGTGAACTATCTCTGGAAGAGATTGAAGAAATTCGAGAGAAATGCCCGGATACAGAAATCGAGATCTTTGTACACGGTGCTCTATGCATGGCCTACTCTGGCCGCTGTCTGCTTTCTGGCTACATCAACAAACGAGATCCAAACCAGGGCACATGTACTAATGCATGCCGTTGGGAATACAAAGTAGAAGAAGCTCAGCAGAACGATGCTGGCCAGATCGTAGAAATCCAGGAAGCGGAGCCGCGTCCGGACAACACTATTGGTCTTGGCAAACCAACGGATGAAGTGGTTCTTCTGTCAGAAAGCCATCGTCCTGAAGAAAAAATGGCGGCATTTGAAGACGAGCATGGTACTTACATCATGAACTCGAAAGATCTTCGTGCTGTTCAGCATGTTGAGCGCCTGACTAAGATGGGCGTGCACTCCCTGAAGATTGAAGGCCGTACCAAGTCTTTCTACTACTGCGCAAGAACGGCACAAGTTTACCGCAAGGCTATCGACGATGCGGTTGCCGGCAAACCGTTTGACGAAAGCCTGTTGGGTACACTTGAAAGCCTTGCTCACCGTGGCTATACCGAAGGTTTCCTTCGCCGTCATACACATGACACTTACCAGAACTACGACTATGGCTACTCTGTGTCAGATTCCCAGCAGTTTGTTGGTGAGTTCACAGGTAAGCGCCTTGGTAACCTTGCGGAAGTAGAGGTAAAAAACAAGTTTGTAGTAGGTGACAGCCTGGAGCTAATGACTCCGCAAGGCAATGTTATCTTTACTCTTGAAGCGATGGAAAATCGCAAATCAGAATCAATTGAAGATGCAAAAGGCAACGGCCACTTTGTCTTTATTCCTGTTCCTGAAGATATGGATTTGGAATATGGCCTGCTAATGCGTAACTTAATTGACGGTCAAAATACAAGAAACCCTGTCTAATGCAAACGATTACAACGCTATTTACAACTATATGTTGCCTTAAAACAGGTAATAAACACCGATTATTGTAACGTAGTGTAACGATCGCAGTAGTGTGATGTAAACGTATTGCACTGGCACCGGAAATGCATACAATAAAAGTATCAGCAGCGAATGTTGCTGGTACTTTTTTTATGTAAACTGACATATAGGTGGATTCTCTTATGAGCGATATCTACAAAATCGAGACCTATAGCGAGTCGTGTGCCGGTAAAATTGCCGGATATATTAATAACAAAGGCGGTCACTGCATTGTTCTGGGATGGTCGGTAATCACTGACTATATCTTTTGCTCCCAACAATCTTTGGAACTGCTGCCAAACATCTCATGCATTAGCGATGATGTTAGCGAACACGATATTTATTGCTGGTCAACGTCAACGAAGGTTGCTGCTTAGTTTTCATATCCCCTATAGTCACCAGTTTCTATTGCTAGAAACTGGTGATTATAACTCCACTTGTGCTACACTTCGCGCCCGATTACTTTTCCGTGTTTATCCAAACACAACCAATCTGTAGAGAGAGTTCACAATGGCGCTGCTAATCCAAGCCAGTTGTATCAATTGCGATATGTGCGAACCGGAATGTCCGAATAGTGCTATCTCGATGGGTGATGAGATCTACGAGATCGACCCCAATCTATGCACGGAATGCAAAGGCCACTATGAAACCCCGACCTGTCAGTCAGTTTGCCCAATTACAAAGTGCATCATCACTGACCCGGATCATGTCGAAACTGAAGAGCAGCTGCTTGAAAAGTTTGTTGTTATTCAGGGGTTGACTGACTAGCTTTCGGTATTCAGAAAGCAAAAAAGCCTCACAGCTAGTGTGAGGCAAACAAAAAGGCATGGTGTTTCATTGCAGTTTACTGGAGATAAGCGTTCATCATCCAGGTTTCTTTCTCCTGCTGGCTGATGTAATCACTAAGAAGTGATACCGTCCCCTCATCACCCAGCTCAGAAGCCATTGATAAAATATTACGTTGCTTCACTAGAAGCGATTTGTAAGCAATTAGAATCTGCTCGATAGCGACAGCACCTTGCGTCACATCTAACGCTTCACCAATTTCAGACAACTCAAGATACTTCGAATAACCGTGTAAAGGTGTAGATTCCAGCGTAAGAATACGCTCCGCTATCTCGTCAACTTTAATGATTAAGTCGTTGTAAATTTCTTCAAACTTAGCATGCAGCTCGTAGAAATCACGTCCTTTAATATTCCAGTGATAACCTCGAACATTCATATACAACACCTGATAGTCTGCTAGTAAGGTGTTTAGTCTATCTGTAAGCTCTAGTGTCTGTGCTTTATCAAGTCCGATAATGTTCTTTTCCATATGTCCCCCGAAATTCTCTTTAGAATGTTTGGTAATCTTTTGTATGGGTTAAGAATACGCCGAACAATTAAAAAGATAAAAACGATTAAACATATAGATTCAATAGGAGTTTACTATCGACGATTCTATTTGGGTCATTTGGTGCAAAAAAGCCAGAAACGTCGGTTACTGGCTTAGTAAATCTTCCATCTATTTTAGAGTGAGGTAATTGGTTATGAATCAGACTTTGTGAATCTAATCTCTTGTAGCTTCTGTTCCTGACCACCTTGATATACATACGATTCAATACGCCAAACCTGAGTACCTACAAAACTGAGCTCAACTCTGATATCAGATGTGTTGATACCTTCGTAAATTACGTCTTGTACATTGGTCGGATAAAAGCTGTATCTCTGGTTACCGTCTAGTTGCTCACCAACAAAACCGACTGATACTTGCTTTGACTGGTTTGTTATATCAAGGCGGTATCCTTCTTCTTGAGAGTATGAGAAATCAGCATCTAACTCGATACCTGTGTCTGCCGAAATATTAATCTTCGCATTCGCAACTGACGTTAAAGCACCGCTCGCCTTAATGTCATGAATGTTACTGCCATTTGTCGAGTTACGAATGGAAACGTCCCACTCGCCAATAAAGCGCTCGATTTCGTCCCAGTATTGATTGTTGTTTGATGCTTGAGGTTGAGATTCTGAAGTAATACCTGAAATAGCATCGTTTCTGCTGTCATGACGAATGTTTTCACGGTTGTTCTGGATATCGTGACTTGCACCCGCAACACCGCCAGCTACGCCACCTGCAATAGCTCCTTTCACTGCAAGCTCAGCGTCACCAGTTAAAGCCCCCATAGTAAGGCCAAGCAATGCTCCGCCAGCCGCCCCCTGTTTAGTAGCAGCGTTTGGATCATCAGTCCTATCAGGGCTTACACAGCCAGTTAGAGCTATTGTAGATATCAGCGACAGAGAGAGAATCGATTTTTTCATGTTTGACCCGTATTTTTCAGAACTATAAATTCCAGACACCAAGCACGACATCCTCTGTCTAATGCCGATATATTAGGCTAGTTTATAAACACGAACTAAACACTAGTGATTATAACGCTGATAAGCTGTGCTTATTAAGGCGTCTAATACACACCCCGGCAGTTTAAGTGTTCTGAGTACTCCTGATCGGTCTTCTTGATGTGATTGAGCAGCCAGCTCTCCATAAAAGCTGAAAACTCTTTGCCAACATCTTCACCACGCTCAAACCTCTCTTTAAAACTTTCAGCTTCAGCTTCCAGCTTGCGGTGTTTTGCTTTATGCGGTTCTAATTCCGGGTAGTTAAATTTCTCCATAAGGTTTTCTTCATACTGAAAGTGGCTCTTAGTGTATTCAATCACCCCTTCCATCACACGGGCAACAGCACCTCTGGCACTCCTGGTTATTTGAGTTCTATGGTACTCATTCGCCAGAGTCATTAGGCTACGGTGCTGTCGGTCTATCTCTTTTACCCCAACAGAATAGGAGTCGTCCCACTCAAATAGCTTCTTAGGTGGAACCCAGCCCGCTTCCACCTGCTCTTCATTCACAATGAAGCGATTTGAAAGGGAACGAACTTCTGATGAAAGGGCTCTTACCTGCCCACTCGATTCTCTGGACAAATTCGCATCATGAGAAGTTTGGGTTGCAACTTCCTTCACACTAATTATGCTTCGGTTTATCTCTTCCGCTACCGTCCCTTGCTGCTCCGCCGCAGTTGCAATCTGAGCACTCATGCTATTTATTACATCGACGGCTTCGACTATTTCCTGTAAGGCTTGTTCTGCACCAGATGCCTGCTCTACGCTTCTCTGAGCATTATTTACACCCGACTTCATCACCTCAGCAGCGTCCTGAGAGCCGGCCTGAAGTTTAGTAATCATCTCCTGAATTTCGAGCGTTGCATCTTGAGTTCTCTGTGCTAGTGTTCGTACTTCATCAGCAACCACTGCGAACCCACGCCCGTGTTCACCCGCACGCGCTGCTTCAATCGCTGCATTAAGAGCAAGTAGATTAGTCTGGTCAGCAATTCCTCGAATTACATCCAGGATAGCAGTGATGTTATTACTATCGCTTTCTAAAGTAAGTACCACTTGCCCAGCTCTTTCTACCTCTGTCGCCAGTTGTTCAATAGAAGTAACAACGGAGTTCACCACTTCAAGACCATTTCTTGCAGCCTGCTTTGCACTGTCTGCCGCATCCGCTGCCTGCACAGTACTATTACTCACCTCTTGAACACTTAAAGTCATTTGGTTAATTGAAGTGGCGGCCATATCGATATCTGATTCTTGTTTTATAACGCCTTCACAAGTTTTCTCATTAACTTTATACATATCGCCGCAAATAGCATCGAGATTGTCACTGGAAGACTTTATGTTAAACATTGCCCTTCCAAAATCATTGGCGATTCGATTTAAGGCAATACTTGTTTTGCCTAGCTCATCTTTGACCTGAAGCTCACTTCGTACCGTAAGGTCGCCCTCTGCTAACTTAGTTGCTACTTCACTCAAATGATCGATAGAGTGTCCAAGCGCAATATAGAGAGCCATAAAAATGGCAGATATAAGAAGGATAATTCCGATGAAAATCCATAGAACCAGATTCAAATACCCCTGATCTTCGTCGATTCTCTCACTTAATAACCTATCTAGTTCAGGAACAACTAGATCATAAAGTGCAAGGCATGCTGCTATCGCTTGTGTGCCAGCATCAAAATAATCACCTGCAGCTACTGTCGCTAACTTATCACTAAGAAGCTCTTTCTTAGTCATATCAATAAATCGATGAGTAGCACTCACAGCTTCCTCTCCTGGTTTGTTTAGGCTAGCCTTTAGAGTCAGGTTTTGCTCTTCTGCTGTTTTAAGAGCGACTTCAAGCCGGTCCAGATGACTGACCAATCTGTCACTGAGCACAGAAAGCTTCAACACCGGATATTTTTCCAGGTCGTTTTTGGCAATAGCACCTGCTCCGGCTCCTCGCACCTGGCCCATACTCTCTGCAAGAGCGGGTAACAAGTTAACAACGGTATCCATTAAGTAATAACTATCTAACTCAGGGTCGAGAATAAGGTTAGATTGATTCGCCACATGCTGCATATGCTGCAAAACTTGCGCGATCAAATCGGTGTGAACTTTGAAGTTATCTGCTGCTGAAAGCGAACTATTGTTTCTAAAGCTTTGCCATTCACTCATTATCCTCTGTGAGCGAGGTTGACTATCTAAAATAGAGCTCAGCTTTTCATCCGCTAAAGTAAGTTCCCGGAAGTAACTATCTACGGTTTCTTTGCGCTTCTGAACCTTAGGAGCAAAGGAATCATCACCACTCATTAACCCTTGGGTTGTCCCTCTATGCCCGGCCATATTAGCTGCGATATGTCGCAAAATAGGAAGGTACTCAATACCAACCCGCTCTTTCTCTGCAAAAGTGATTTTTGCATCAAGTTGAGACCAGAGGATCAGGTTGGTAACAAGCAACGGAGCAATAAATATCACCCCGATTGCCATAAATTTGATGCGAAATGAAAAACGATTAAGCAATAAAATCAAAGGGGAAAGTACTCGTTCCATCCTTAACCCTCGCTGGTAAGTTTTGAATCAACTAATACTGTTTTATGTTGCCTTGTTCGGCCTTTCCCAACTAATGTTCTTATGTTGTTCCGCGGATTTCTTTTGCTCTGCTTTGTATAAAGCTAGTTTATGGCGTTACTGTTTGCAAAGTTATGCCAACTGTTAAGCGATATGTTTTTGTAGAAAGTATTTATCTATACCTTTTGCTGGAAAACCTGTGTATTTACCAACTTCGGTGTAGCCCATCTTGATGTAGAAATCTCTGGCCTGAAATGAGAATGTATCCAGGTAGATATCTGTAACGCCCTTCTCTATAACTTCTAATTCAACTTGCTTCATTAGCTTTGAACCAAGCTTGTCACCACGGCTGTTTTCGTCAATCCAGAAATGAGCAATAAACAGGGTATGGCCATAAATCTCGCCTTTCAGGCCACCTACTATTTTGCCGTCATCATTACGTACATAGCAGGCTATTCTTACTTTTTCTTCTTTAGGCAAATAGTTGGCGTTATACGCTTTCAGCCCGGTAAGAATGGTATCCTCGATTTCCGCATCAGGATTCAGATCAAAATGAATCTTCATATTGTATTTAATTCTTCTTAGTTGAGAGGAAGGCAAGTTTAACGGGATTTCTTTAAAGATAGAAATGGAAAAGGCCTCAGTCTTTCGACTGAGGCCTCTGAATATGGCAGGGGTGGAGAGATTCGAACTCCCAACACGCGGATTTGGAATCCGCTGCTCTGCCAATTGGAGCTACACCCCTGCAGTTCGTATTTTATGAGGCGACCCTCGAAATAAGTGGCGGAGCGGACGGGACTCGAACCCGCGACCCCCGGCGTGACAGGCCGGTATTCTAACCAACTGAACTACCGCTCCGCACTGGTTAGACTATAAGAGTCTAAATTTAAAGCCTGGCGATGTCCTACTCTCACATGGGGAAGCCCCACACTACCATCGGCGCTATTGCGTTTCACTTCTGAGTTCGGCATGGAATCAGGTGGGTCCACAACGCTATGGTCGCCAAGCAAAATTTTGTCCGGAACAAAATTTAACGCACTTCAGTGCGGCCCGAAGGGTCAACTACATGGATGTAGTTGATAAATTCTATTCCTAAATCTGGAAAGCTGTTTCTATGTTCTCTACACATTCAATTCTGTTCTTGGCTCTGAGCCCACAAAACCCTTTGGGTGTTGTATGGTTAAGCCTCACGGGCAATTAGTACAGGTTAGCTCAACGCCTCACAACGCTTACACACCCTGCCTATCAACGTCGTAGTCTACGACAACCCTTTAGGACACTTTAAGTGCCAGGGAGAACTCATCTCAAGGCTCGCTTCCCGCTTAGATGCTTTCAGCGGTTATCGATTCCGAACTTAGCTACCGGGCAATGCCATTGGCATGACAACCCGAACACCAGAGGTTCGTCCACTCCGGTCCTCTCGTACTAGGAGCAGCCCCTTTCAATTCTCCAACGCCCACGGCAGATAGGGACCGAACTGTCTCACGACGTTCTAAACCCAGCTCGCGTACCACTTTAAATGGCGAACAGCCATACCCTTGGGACCGACTTCAGCCCCAGGATGTGATGAGCCGACATCGAGGTGCCAAACACCGCCGTCGATATGAACTCTTGGGCGGTATCAGCCTGTTATCCCCGGAGTACCTTTTATCCGTTGAGCGATGGCCCTTCCATTCAGAACCACCGGATCACTATGACCTGCTTTCGCACCTGCTCGAATTGTCATTCTCGCAGTCAAGCGGGCTTATGCCATTGCACTAACCTCACGATGTCCAACCGTGATTAGCCCACCTTCGTGCTCCTCCGTTACGCTTTGGGAGGAGACCGCCCCAGTCAAACTACCCACCAGGCACTGTCCTCACCCCAGATAATGGGGCTAAGTTAGAACATCAAACATACAAGGGTGGTATTTCAAGGATGGCTCCACACTATCTGGCGACAGTGTTTCAAAGCCTCCCACCTATCCTACACATGTAGGCTCAATGTTCAGTGCCAAGCTGTAGTAAAGGTTCACGGGGTCTTTCCGTCTAGCCGCGGGTACACTGCATCTTCACAGCGATTTCAATTTCACTGAGTCTCGGGTGGAGACAGCGTGGCCATCATTACGCCATTCGTGCAGGTCGGAACTTACCCGACAAGGAATTTCGCTACCTTAGGACCGTTATAGTTACGGCCGCCGTTTACCGGGGCTTCGATCAAGAGCTTCGACACAAGGTCTAACCCCATCAATTAACCTTCCGGCACCGGGCAGGCGTCACACCGTATACGTCATCTTACGATTTTGCACAGTGCTGTGTTTTTAATAAACAGTTGCAGCCACCTGGTATCTGCGACTCTCAATAGCTCCAAGAGTAAATCTCTTCACCGTCGAGAGCGTACCTTCTCCCGAAGTTACGGTACCATTTTGCCTAGTTCCTTCACCCGAGTTCTCTCAAGCGCCTTGGTATTCTCTACCCGACCACCTGTGTCGGTTTGGGGTACGATTCCTTACAATCTGAAGCTTAGAGGCTTTTCCTGGAAGCATGGCATCAATGACTTCACACCCGTAGATGCTCGACATCGTGTCTCAGCCTTAAAGAGAGCCGGATTTACCTAACTCTCAAGCCTACGCACTTGAACCTGGACAACCGTCGCCAGGCCCACCTAGCCTTCTCCGTCCCCCCATCGCAATTGTAAGAAGTACGGGAATATTAACCCGTTTCCCATCGACTACGCCTTTCGGCCTCGCCTTAGGGGTCGACTTACCCTGCCCCGATTAACGTTGGACAGGAACCCTTGGTCTTCCGGCGAGGAGGTTTTTCACCCCCTTTATCGTTACTCATGTCAGCATTCGCACTTCTGATACCTCCAGCAGCCCTTACAGACCACCTTCAACGGCTTACAGAACGCTCCCCTACCCCGCTAGCAAATGCTAGCAGCCGCAGCTTCGGTTTATTACTTAGCCCCGTTACATCTTCCGCGCAGGCCGACTCGACTAGTGAGCTATTACGCTTTCTTTAAATGATGGCTGCTTCTAAGCCAACATCCTAGCTGTTTTAGCCTTCCCACATCGTTTCCCACTTAGTAATAATTTGGGACCTTAGCTGGCGGTCTGGGTTGTTTCCCTCTCCACGACGGACGTTAGCACCCGCCGTGTGTCTCCCGGATAGTACTTACTGGTATTCGGAGTTTGCAAAGGGTTGGTAAGTCGGGATGACCCCCTAGCCTTAACAGTGCTCTACCCCCAGTAGTATTCGTCCGAGGCGCTACCTAAATAGCTTTCGGGGAGAACCAGCTATCTCCAGGTTTGATTGGCCTTTCACCCCTAGCCACAAGTCATCCGCTAATTTTTCAACATTAGTCGGTTCGGTCCTCCAGTTGATGTTACTCAACCTTCAACCTGCCCATGGCTAGATCACCTGGTTTCGGGTCTATATCCAGAGACTGAGCGCCCAGTTAAGACTCGGTTTCCCTACGGCTCCCCTAAACGGTTAACCTTGCCACTGAATATAAGTCGCTGACCCATTATACAAAAGGTACGCAGTCACCCCACAAGGAGGCTCCTACTGCTTGTACGTACACGGTTTCAGGTTCTATTTCACTCCCCTCACAGGGGTTCTTTTCGCCTTTCCCTCACGGTACTGGTTCACTATCGGTCAGTCAGTAGTATTTAGCCTTGGAGGATGGTCCCCCCATATTCAGACAGGATATCACGTGTCCCGCCTTACTCGATTTCACGTAAAAGGGTTTGTCGGTTACGGGGCTATCACCCTGTATCGCCAAGCTTTCCAGCTTGTTCACCTGAACCATTAAACGCTTAAGGGCTAGTCCAATTTCGCTCGCCGCTACTTTCGGAATCTCGGTTGATTTCTTTTCCTCGGGGTACTTAGATGTTTCAGTTCCCCCGGTTCGCCTCATTAACCTATGTATTCAGTTAATGATAATTGCTTATGCAATTGGGTTTCCCCATTCAGGAATCGCAGACTCAAGTGGTTTTTACTACCTCATCTGCGCTTATCGCAAGTTAATACGCCTTTCATCGCCTCTGACTGCCAAGGCATCCACCGTGTACGCTTAGTCACTTAACCATACAACCCCAAAGAGTTTCGGGATTGTTTAATCAAACAACCAAAGTTGTCTGCATTTTTATACATGTGCAGACACGATTTTGCCGGACTCAAATATGAATACTTACTTAAAAAGTAAGATTCCCAAGAACACTTGAATGTGTGTTGGTACCTACATCTTTAAAAGACATAGGATTTGAGAACTTTTAATTGAATAACAACGCATATCAATTGATATGGGGATTGTTGTTATTCGTCAGCTTTCCAAATTGTTAAAGAGCAAAGATTCATAAAATGAACCATTTTTAAATATTCTCAGTGAAAACACTTAAAGATGGTGGAGCTATGCGGGATCGAACCGCAGACCTCCTGCGTGCAAGGCAGGCGCTCTCCCAGCTGAGCTATAGCCCCATCTGTATTTTCTATGAAGAAAAATTGGTGGGTCTGAGTGGACTCGAACCACCGACCTCTCGCTTATCAGGCGAACGCTCTAACCACCTGAGCTACAGACCCACGTTTGCTTCTTTACTTTCTAAACCTAATCAATCTGTGTGGACACTAATCAACAACAATCTTATCGTTAAGGAGGTGATCCAGCCCCAGGTTCCCCTAGGGCTACCTTGTTACGACTTCACCCCAGTCATGAACCACAAAGTGGTAAGCGTCCCCCAGAAGGTTAAACTACCTACTTCTTTTGCAGCCCACTCCCATGGTGTGACGGGCGGTGTGTACAAGGCCCGGGAACGTATTCACCGTAGCATTCTGATCTACGATTACTAGCGATTCCGACTTCATGGAGTCGAGTTGCAGACTCCAATCCGGACTACGACGCACTTTTTGGGATTCGCTTACTCTCGCAAGTTAGCCGCCCTCTGTATGCGCCATTGTAGCACGTGTGTAGCCCTACTCGTAAGGGCCATGATGACTTGACGTCGTCCCCACCTTCCTCCGGTTTATCACCGGCAGTCTCCCCAAAGTTCCCACCCGAAGTGCTGGCAATTAAGGATAAGGGTTGCGCTCGTTGCGGGACTTAACCCAACATTTCACAACACGAGCTGACGACAGCCATGCAGCACCTGTCTCAGAGCTCCCGAAGGCACACCTGCGTCTCCGCTGGCTTCTCTGGATGTCAAGAGTAGGTAAGGTTCTTCGCGTTGCATCGAATTAAACCACATGCTCCACCGCTTGTGCGGGCCCCCGTCAATTCATTTGAGTTTTAATCTTGCGACCGTACTCCCCAGGCGGTCTACTTAACGCGTTAGCTCCGAAAGCCACTCCTCAAGGGAACAACCTCCAAGTAGACATCGTTTACGGCGTGGACTACCAGGGTATCTAATCCTGTTTGCTCCCCACGCTTTCGCATCTGAGTGTCAGTATCTGTCCAGGGGGCCGCCTTCGCCACCGGTATTCCTTCAGATCTCTACGCATTTCACCGCTACACCTGAAATTCTACCCCCCTCTACAGTACTCTAGTTAACCAGTTTCAAATGGCCTTCCGAGGTTGAGCCCCGGGCTTTCACATCTGACTTAATTAACCACCTGCATGCGCTTTACGCCCAGTAATTCCGATTAACGCTCGCACCCTCCGTATTACCGCGGCTGCTGGCACGGAGTTAGCCGGTGCTTCTTCTGCAGCTAACGTCAAATGATGAACGTATTAAGCTCACCACCTTCCTCACTGCTGAAAGTGCTTTACAACCCGAAGGCCTTCTTCACACACGCGGCATGGCTGCATCAGGCTTGCGCCCATTGTGCAATATTCCCCACTGCTGCCTCCCGTAGGAGTCTGGACCGTGTCTCAGTTCCAGTGTGGCTGATCATCCTCTCAGACCAGCTAGAGATCGTCGCCTTGGTGAGCTCTTACCTCACCAACTAGCTAATCTCACTTAGGCTTATCCAATCGCGAAAGGTCCGAAGATCCCCTCCTTTCCCCCATAGGGCGTATGCGGTATTAGCTATCGTTTCCAATAGTTATCCCCCTCGACTGGGCAAATTCCTAAGCATTACTCACCCGTCCGCCGCTCGACGCCCAACAAATCGTCCGAAGAGTCAATGTTGTCGTTTCCGCTCGACTTGCATGTGTTAGGCCTGCCGCCAGCGTTCAATCTGAGCCATGATCAAACTCTTCAATTTAAGATTTTGGTCGACTCAATGAATACTGAACATTACATAGTAATGTTTGA
>NZ_JARQZP010000006.1 GCF_029589055.1 Vibrio hannami | reverse complement strand
ATGTTTTGATGACGTTCTTATTAAGGAACTCTCAAAACGGACGGCCATTTTAGCGAGATAAGTCTCAGTGTCAAACACTTTTTTCAACTTTATTTCTCAAGGCTTTCAGTCCTTATTGACACTCTAAGTTTTTGAAGACTTCTTCGTGACAACGGAGGCGCATTATAGGGAGAATTTAGGTTTGCACAACCCTTAATTTTAGTTTTTTTATAAAAAAAGAGTCGTTCGATTAGATTTCAGACAAATTGATGCAAAAAGGGGCATTTTTGCCCCTTCTAATGTCAATTATCGTCTGAAAACATTTGATGAGCGATGATTCTGTCATTGTTTACTAATAGCTGTATCGGTTTCTCTGCATCAACTTTGCCAGCCAGAATAGCTTTCGCTAGTGGGTTTTCAACGCTCTGCTGAATCGCTCGTTTAAGTGGCCTTGCACCATAAACCGGATCAAAGCCAACCTGAGAGATAAGATCCAGAGCTTTTTCAGAAATCTCTAACTGATATCCACTCTCGGCCATTCGCTTCGATAAGCGTTTAAGCTGTATAGAAGCAATTGACTTAATATGTTTTTGCCCCAGAGGATGGAAAACGACACTCTCATCAACACGGTTTAAGAACTCTGGACGGAAATGCTTTGTCACTACATCCATTACTTCATTCTTTATACCTTCGTAATCGAGATGCATAAAGTTTTCCTGTATTCGCGAAGAACCAAGGTTAGAGGTCATGATGACAACAGTATTCCTGAAATCTACCGTCCTTCCCTGACCATCGGTCAGCCTTCCATCATCCAGCACCTGAAGAAGAATGTTAAACACATCCGGATGTGCTTTTTCTACTTCATCTAATAGGATTACCGAATAAGGTTTCCTTCTTACCGCTTCTGTAAGATAGCCACCTTCTTCATATCCAACATAGCCAGGAGGCGCACCAACCAAACGAGCCACAGAATGTTTCTCCATAAACTCGGACATATCGATTCGCACCATGGCGTCTTCACTATCAAACATAAAGCTGGCAAGTGTTTTACACAGTTCGGTTTTACCCACACCTGTAGGTCCAAGAAAAAGGAAAGAACCAATAGGCTTATTTGGATCAGATAAACCAGCCCGGCTTCTTCGAATGGCATTCGCAACAACTTCTACCGCTTCTTCCTGACCAACGACTCTTTTATGCATTACCTCTTCCATGCGGAGAAGCTTCTCTTTTTCTGCTTCCAGCATTTTAGAGACAGGAATTCCTGTTTGCTTAGAAAGCACCTCTGCAATTTCCGCGTCTGTTACTTTGTTTCTAAGCAGAGTCATTTCGTGCATTTCAGCCTGAGTCGCTAAATCAAGTTGCTTCTCCAGTTCAGGAATACGCCCATACTGAAGTTCAGACATTCGGTTCAAGTCACCAGCTCGTCGGGCAATGTCCATATCCATTCTTGCCTGTTCAAGCGCAGTCTTAATATGTTGAGTTCCAGAAAGCGCCGCTTTTTCTGCATTCCAGACTTCTTCAAGTTCTGCATATTCGCGCTCTTTTTCGGAAAGCTCTTCGTTAAGTGTCTCTAAACGCTTGGTACTCGCTTCATCTATTTCATTAACCAGTGCTTGCTGCTCGATCTTTAACTGGATAATTTTGCGTTCAAGTTTGTCCAGTGACTCAGGTTTGGAGTCGATCTGCAAACGGATGCTTGAAGCCGCCTCATCAATCAGGTCGATTGCTTTATCCGGCAACTGGCGATCTGAGATATAGCGATGAGATAGACTTGCTGCGGCTACGATTGCAGGATCGGTAATCTCAACGTGATGGTGTAATTCGTAGCGCTCTTTCAGGCCACGCAAAATGGCAACAGTGTCTTCTACTGTAGGCTCATCTACGATGACTTTCTGGAATCGACGCTCTAGTGCCGCATCTTTCTCTATATATTGTCGATATTCATCCAGAGTAGTCGCGCCAACACAATGAAGCTCACCACGAGCCAGTGCAGGTTTTAACATATTGCCTGCATCCATTGAGCCTTCGCCTTTACCTGCACCTACCATGGTATGAAGCTCATCAATAAAGAGGATGATATTGCCCTCTTCTTTTGAGAGTTCATTCAGAACCGACTTCAGGCGTTCTTCAAATTCACCACGATATTTTGCACCAGCCACCAGCGCGCCAAGATCCAAAGAAAGAACTCTTCGGTTACGCAGACCTTCTGGCACTTCGTTATTTACAATTCGTTGTGCTAAACCTTCAACGATTGCCGTTTTACCTACGCCGGGTTCGCCGATAATCACCGGGTTGTTTTTAGTTCGGCGCTGAAGAACCTGAATGGTACGCCTGATTTCATCATCACGACCAATTACAGGGTCAAGCTTGCCCTGCTCTGCCCTTTCAGTCAGGTCGATAGTGAACTTTTCTAGCGCTTGTCTTTTTTCTTCAGCATTTGGATCATCAACTTTTTGGCCACCACGAACCTGTTCAATCGCCTGAGAGACCTTTTCCTCTGATAAACCGAACTCTTTTAATAATTCACCAAGAGGCCCTTTATCTTCTATGGCCGCTAACAGGAATACTTCTGAAGAGATATAGCTGTCTTGTCTCTTTTGAGCAACTTTATCGCAAAGGTTAAACAAAACACCCATTTGGCTTGAAAGCTGAACATCGCCTCCAATACCACTCACCTTTGGCAGGCGGTCGAGCATTTCAGATAATTTGGAACGTAACTGAACCACATCAACGCTAAGCATAGTAAGTAGTGGTCTGATGGTCGAACCATCCTGATTAAGTAAAGACACCATCAGGTGTACAGGCTCTATATACTGATGGTCACGGCCAAGAGCCAATGACTGAGCATCAGAGATAGCAAGCTGAAATTTACTGGTGAATCTGTCTAATCGCATAGTGACCTCAAAACATCGCGAGAGATGAATATACTCAAGTAACTTATGCTAGAAAGATGGATACGAAAGGAATTTTTTCAAGGGGATAAGGTACAGAGAAGATGCTCTGTACCTCAAAAAGGAGTTATTTATTCAATCCAGATAAAGGTTGCCTGTCTTCCGGTGACACCATCCCTTCGATATGAATAGAAACGTTCTGCATCACTGTAAGTACATAACCCGCAATCGTAGACTGCTTCTACTCCAACAGAGTTCAGGCGTTGAGTAGCTAAAATGGACATATTTGCCCCATATTTTCCGTTACCTTTTTCTACAAAGCCTTTTATAGCACTTGAATCATGTTCAACATAGGCTTTAAGAACATCTTCCCCAACTTCAAATGCATCCGGGCCAATGGCTGGGCCAAGCCAGGCCATCACTGGTTTATCAAAAAGCTTTACCGCATTTTCGATAATGCCACCAGCCAGACCACGCCAGCCAGCATGTACAGCGGCAACCTTAGTTCCTTCAACATCAGTTAACAGAACAGGCAGGCAATCTGCCGTCATTGCGCTGCACACCACACCCTTTGATGAAGTTGAAGCCGCATCGGCATCGATTACCTGAGCTGTTGGCGCGGCAAGATCAGCAACCACAGTTGAGTGTGTCTGATTCAACCACACCGGAGCGGAAGGTAAATCATTGGCTTCTATTAATCGCTGGCGATTAGCTTCAACATCATAAACACTATCCCCCACATGCATTCCAAGATTTAAACCTTCATAAGGTCCTTTGGATACGCCACCTGCACGAAGTGAACTAAATGCTTTCACATTAGCCGGTGCTGGCCAGTTCGGGAGGATAATGTCCATATTTACTCTTCCTCTTTATTAAGTTGAGTATCTACTCTTAACGCTTCCGTCATCGCTACCATATCATCCGGCACTGGTGCGTGGAATTCCAGCTCCTCGCCAGTAACAGGATGTTCAAACTTCAGCATAACCGCGTGAAGTGCCTGACGATCAAAACTACGAATCATAGCAGTCAGCTCTTCAGATGCTCCTCGTGGAATACGAGCACGACCACCATAAGCAATGTCGCCCAATAGAGGGTGCTGAAGGTAAGACATATGAACACGGATCTGGTGAGTTCGACCTGTCTCAAGGCGAAGACGGATACGCGTATGTTCACGGAAGTGCTCTGCAACTCGATAATGAGTTACCGCAGGTTTACCCAGCTCATTGACGGCCATCAATGTACGCTTAGTAGAGTGACGACCAATTGGCTTGTCTACCATACCGCCAGCGGTCATCTTGCCAATCGCAATGGCTTCGTACTCACGGGTAATATTGCGTTTCTGCAGCGCCCGAACCAGTCTGGTTTGTGCCGGAACCGTTTTAGCAACAACCATCAAACCGGTTGTATCTTTATCCAGACGATGCACAATACCTGCACGAGGAACTTCAGCAATTGCCGGATAGTGATGTAACAATGCATTCAGCACTGTACCATCCGGTGTACCCGCTCCCGGATGAACAACAAAGTCACGAGGTTTGTTAATTACCAGAATATCGTCATCTTCATAAACGATATCCAATGGAAGATCTTGTGCTTCCCAGCGCTCTTCATCTTCAAGCTCAGCCTGAAGCGTGATTTGTTCACCGCCCATCACCTTAACTCTAGGTTTGGTGATGACAGTTCCATCTACCTGAACTTTACCGGCTACTAGCCACTCTTTTAGCCTTGAGCGAGAGAAATCGGAAAATAACTCTGCGATTGCCTGATCTAATCGTTGACCAAGCTGGCTGTCTTTTACGGTACTGGTTAATTCTATCTGCTGCGCCATATCGAACTTTTTTAAAACAATGAGACTAATACCAAGGCGTTAACTACATATTGTGAATAAAGGCGTTGGTATATTTCTAAAGACTATGGAAAAATACGCTGCTATTCTATCCGAAGTAACGGAATGAGAACATTTATTTATACCTGAGGAATAAACTCCTGACATGAAATACCGCACTTTATCGGGCTTACTCGCATTATCCCTGTTGTTTGGCTGCTCCAGCAGTGAGGAAGTTGTGCCTGATATCCCAGCAGCAGAATTGTACTCCGAAGCTCAAGATGCATTGAGGAGCGGCAACTGGTTTTCCGCGGTTGAGAAGCTAGAAGCGTTGGATTCTCGCTATCCTTTTGGCGCCTACTCTGAGCAGGTACAACTGGATCTGATTTACGCATACTACAAAAATAATGATCTGCCACTTGGTCTTGCCACTATAGAACGCTTTATTCGCCTGAACCCAACACACGATAAAATCGACTGGGTGCTTTATATGCGCGGTTTGACCTACATGGCACAGGACAGAAGCTGGATGCATGATCTCTTCAATACTGATCGTTCAGATCGAGATCCAGAGCCAGCGAAATCCGCATTTGCCGACTTTAAGCGCCTGCTTCAAAGGTACCCTAATAGCCCTTATGCTGCAGACGCAAAGGAGCGGATGGTTGCACTGAAAAACCGATTAGCGAACTACGATCTGGCCACTGCTGATTTTTACCTAAGAAGAGAAGCGTGGATCGCAGCAATTAACCGATGCCAGGAAATTCAGAAAACCTATCCTGATACTATTGCAGCTAAAGAGTCGCTGAATATTCAGTTGGAAGCCTATAAACAACTGGGTATCAAAGAAGCCATCCAACGTACAGAAGAATTGATTAGGTTAAACCCACTCTGATTCAATAGATATCTATCTAAAGCCGCTACTTCAGCGGCTTTTTCTTTTTTTGCATTCCCAGCACCTCTCACAACCCCAGAAATCCTTTGTACATTAAACAATTATCTTCATCTATAATTGTTTAACAAAACATCAACACGGATCGTTGTATGAAGAAGTTATGCCATTGGCTAATCATTTTTTGGTTCTATTCGTTTAATGCTCTCTCACTTGAACTCAGCCCGCTAACAAATGAGCCTTATACTGGGGATTTCGATGTACTTGAGAAGAATGGCGGAATTAGGGTACTGGTCTCTGCCGATCTTGGGTTCTATTACATTGAAGGTGGCAAACCTAAGGGAATGCTTGCCGAATTACTCTACCATTTTGAAAAGCAGTTAAAACAGAAGAGCAGCTATTTGCATCTCCAGATCATTCCCGTTGAAAGAAGTGAGCTTATTCCCTCGCTAATTTCAGGTCACGGAGATCTTATCGTGGCTAACCTGACGATTACCCCACAAAGAGAACGTGATATTGATTTTAGTACCCCAATGCTCACAGGGGTGAATGAATATATTGTTACTCGTAAAGATGAACCAGAGATAACTACATTAGAGCAATTAAGTGGTAAAGAGATTTGGATTCGCGCCAGCTCAAGTTACTTTGAACATATAAGCAAGATAAATCGCTTATTGAGTGAAACTGGTTTTCCTCCTATGAACGTACATTTTCTGGAAGAAGCTCTGCAAGATTACGAGGTTATCGATATGGTCAATCAGGGGCATATCTACTCAACGGTTCTCGATAGCCACAAAACGGAACTATGGCTTAGAGTCATGGACAATATAAAGGTACATAAAAAGGTGCCCCTTCATTTCGAAGGTAAGATAGCTTGGGCATTTAGAAAAGGTAGCCCAATGCTGGAAAAAATCGTTAATAACTATCTTAAAACAGCAAAATCTGGAACCTTACTGGGTAACGTTTTATACGAAAAATATATAGAGAAAACAGGTTGGCTTTCCCGTGCATTAAATCCAGCCAAGGTTGAAAAAATGCATGCCCTATCAGACCTGTTTAAGAAGTATGGAGAAGAATATGAGTTTGACTGGTTAATGCTCTCCGCTCAGGCGTTTCAGGAATCTGGATTTGATAACCGTAAAGTGTCGCATAAGGGAGCTGTGGGCATAATGCAGGTATTGCCCTCAACAGCCAATGATCCCAAAGTGAACATCCCTGATATCAACAATCTTGAGAACAATATTCACGCTGGCACCAAATACCTTCGCTTCCTGCAAGATCGTTACTTTTCAGATGAAAGCATTACCGAAAAGAACAAGGTTTACCTTTCCTTAGCCGCATACAATGCAGGGCCTGGCAACATAAGAAAAATGAGAAGGTTAGCTGAAAAAAATGGTTATGACCCGAATGTATGGTTCAGAAATGTAGAGATAGTGACACGAAGAAATATAGGCCGAGAGCCTGTTCATTATGTTGCCAATATCAATCGATATTTTGTTATTTACAAACAAATGGCCGAACTTAATCAGCTAAGAGAAGAACAAAACGCAGCTCTAGTTAATTTAGTTCTGCCTGGTGCGGAATAACCTTACACCTCATAAGCAAAAAGCCGAGCAGATTATCTGCTCGGCTTTTCTATATTCGTTTCTGGATTGATTTCAAACTGAATGTGTTTTCGATCATTCTCACACTTTTTTGTTGAGCATAAAGTAAACAGCTCTGTTCTCGGGCACTACAAAATCCCTAAAAACTGGGGATTTTCAGTATGCTACTTCTTACCAATTTAACCAGATTCAACAGTTGTACAAGTTTTTTCGCAGAAAAAATATAGCAGATTTGTTTCAGATCACATTTGTATTTACGACATCAAACCCTCTCAACTTAAGTGATCTGGATCACATTATTTTATCTTTAGAAGGGTAATCTGGAGTTAACCCATAAGGGATGCAACAGAGGAAAACTATATGAAAGTAAACATCACCGGCAAAAACATCGAGATCACCTCTGCAATCCGAACTCACATTGAAGCGAAGTTCAAAAAACTAGAAAAGTTGCAAGTAGACATTATTAGCTGCAAGACAGCCATCAGTGAGGAACCAAATAAACAGAAGAAATTTGAAGCGAGCATTACCGTTCCTAAAGGCAGATTAAACGCTTCTTCTGTACACGAAGATTTATACGCGGCGGTTACTGAAGTAGAACAGAAACTGGAGAGACAATTAAATAAGCTTATTCATAAGCCAGCAGCCCGTCGTGCTACCCATGCCGAGAAACCAGAAGTCCCAGAAGTGGATGAGGCAGTATAAAATAGATATCCTTTAAGTAGCGCCTTCGGGCGCTATTTTTTTGCTTGACGGAACCTATCCCCTTGCTTATTGTGTTTACTCAATTAACGAAAGTGACTAAACATGCATAAATTCAACCTGTTCTTTTTTGACTTCTTTTTTCACTCCTAATCAGGAGGCTTAAGTCGTTTTAGGAAAAACAAGTCAAAAACGAACAGAAAGCCTCCCACAGGGAGGCTTTTTTTATAAGGATAATTCACATGACAGACAGTAAATATTCTCTCGATGAAATTCGACTTCGCCTAAATGAGCTCGATGATCAAATGTTGAGCCTTCTATCTGAGAGACGTTCACTAAGTATAGAAGTAGCCAAGAGCAAGATAAAAACGTCTAAGGCAGTTCGAGACGCAAAGCGAGAGCAACAACTGTTAGTCAAGCTGATCGAAAACGGCAAAACTAAGTACGACCTGGACGCACCTTATATCACCAAGCTTTATCACACCATTATCGAAGATTCGGTGTTACTACAGCAGTCCTACCTTCAAAACCTGGCAAACCCGGAGCTAAGCCGTAAACCTATAGCCAGGGTGGCTTACCTTGGTGCAAAAGGCTCATATTCACATCTGGCAAGCCGCGAGTATTTCAGCAGAAGAAATACTGAGCTGGTAGAACTAAACTGTGAACACTTTAGAGAAGTCACCAAAACAGTTGAATCCGGTCATGCAGATTACGCAGTATTACCTATAGAGAACACCAGTTCTGGCTCTATCAATGCGGTTTACGACCTTCTTCAACACACTACTCTGTATATCGTTGGGGAAATAACTCTCCCAATTGAGCACTGTATTCTGGCGACATCTGACGTACATCTTGAAGATATTCATACTCTATATTCACACCCGCAGCCACATGAGCAATGCAGCGAGTTTTTAAGCAGACTGAACGGTGTAACTCTTGAATCATGTGCTAGCACCGCTGACGCAATGCAAAAAGTGAAAGACCTTGATAGTAAAGAGGTAGCTGCTATCGGTAATGCATCTAGTGGTAAGCTTTATGGTCTTCAGCCAATCCAAAGCAATATTGCAAACCAGACAGAAAACCACACACGCTTTATCGTGGTTGCTCGCAAGCCAGTCGAAGTCTCAACACAAATTCCAGCGAAAACCACTCTGATTATGTCTACCTCACAAGAAGCTGGTTCTCTGGTTCAAACGCTGTTAATCCTGCAGAAATACGGCATCAACATGACCAAGCTGGAAAACCGCCCGATAATCGGTAATCCATGGGAAGAGATGTTCTATGTAGACCTAGAAGCACACCTGGATTCTGAAGAGATGCAGAAGTCCATTGCTGAACTGACTAAGATAACTACCCACTTGAAAGTTCTTGGTTGTTATCCAATTGAGAATGTAACACCAACAGAAGTGAAGGTGAGTTAACGTGACAGTGCAAAAGGTAATAGTTACTTCACTAAACCCGGCAAAAATCAAAGCCGTTGAAAGTGCATTTGGAGAGGTGTTCCCCGAACAGGTGTTCGACTTTGAGGGTGTAAGTGTTCCCAGTGAGGTTCCCGATCAACCTATTTCTAATGAAGAGACTAAGCAAGGCGCACTTAACCGGGTAAAAAACGCGAAAGCACAGATTCAGGAAGCTGATTTCTATGTTGGTATAGAAGCAGGTAATGAAGGAGATATCACCTTTGCGTGGATGGTAATTGAGTCTCAGGATAAGCGTGGCGAATCACGTTCTGCCAGCCTAATGCTTCCTCCGGTAGTTATAGAAAAGCTTCGCGAAGGAAAAGAGTTAGGTGACGCGATGGATGAAGTCTATTCTACCGAAAACATAAAGCAGAAAGGCGGTGCGATTGGGCTACTCACCAGTCACCTGTTGACGCGCAGCTCTGTTTATCACCAGGCACTGATTCTGGCTTTGATTCCTTTTATTAATTCAGAGCAATTTCCTGCAAATATCTAGCATTCAAAAAATAAAGGGTAGCGTCTGCTACCCTTTATTGCTATTTGTTTGAACTTTTCTTAAGCAACTTAAATAATGCCTGCTTCTGCTCGTCTGTATGCCCTTTAAGCTCGTTTGAACCTCTGGTAATGGTCGCAACACCCACCCCCAACATCTGGCTAAGCTGGCGTTGAGATACCTCACCTTTCAGAAGCTCGTTGAGAATATTTACTCTCGTTACCAGTGACTCTCTTTCATCTGGTGTCATAAGCATAGTCAGCAACATTTCGTGTTGTTCACTTTCAGCAGCTTTCTCCACCAAATCCAATACTTGTTGCCAATCATCATAGTCAGGCTTTAAAGACATAAACTAAGCTCGGTAATTAATCCTATCAGGCATTGTATACTCAACTTAGTCAGTTATGCGAGAGCCAGACACATTCAGCATCAGTATTTTGTTAACAGCTCATTTGATTTTAGAAACTCACCATCCACATCCATCAAATCTCGATAGTAGGTTTCAAACATCAAAATGTTTTGTACATATCCGCGGGTTTCCTTGAATGGAATCGCTTCAATAAATGCAAATGCATCTAGCTTGCCATCAGACCTTTCTCGCCAGGTTTTGACACGGTTTGGCCCGGCATTGTAGGCCGCAAAGGCAAAGATTCGATTGTTGTCGTACTGACTCAACAAACTATTCAGGTACTTACTGCCAATCTCGATATTCTTACCAACATCATAAAGCTGACCTGCGCCTTTGTAAGACAGCTTATATTTCTTAGCCGTATATTTTGCGGTGTTTGGCATGATCTGCATAATGCCCCTGGCTCCTACCGGAGAGCGAGCTTCAACGTCGAGAGCACTCTCCTGACGTGCAACCGACATCAGGGTAATCGGATTAACCTTATGCTTATCACCGTAGAAGTTAAACCACCATTGGTGTGCTACCGGGAATCTGAGCGCGGTATCGTCCCACATCTTAGCCTGTATCGTTGCTTTAACTGTTAGGTGGTGCCAGTCCTTCTCTGCAGCATAAACAGCAAGCGCCTTTTGCTCTTCTTTACCAACTTGCCAAAGCAACCAGTTCCATTCGCTTTTAGCCGCCTGGATTTTATCGACATCAATAAGTTCATTTATTCGGACAAGAGATTCATTATAAGGCTTCAGAAGCTCTGTATTGGCATGAGTTTTTTGTGTCTGATAATGAAACGGTTTATCCAGAGACTTAGCTGCCGCTACACTGTAGAAGTTTCGCTGTCCAAGAAGCCCCTGCATCCTCTTAATGCCTTGCTCTCTATCTCCCAGAGCAAGCTCAGATCTGGCTCGCCAATACTGCCATCGCATGGAATCCTGACTGGTCTGCGGTAGCAGCGTTATCCAGTAAGCCGTCATTGGCCAATCTGCCTGACGTATAGAAAGGCGAATTCGACTTTCAAGAGCTTTAACGTTCTCGCTGTCCATCAATACAGAATCGCGCCAGGCTGCAAGATAGTTTTCTTTTGTATTCATCAACCTAACAGCAATATACTCGGAAACTTTCTGAGCCTGTTCTTTTTGGAAGTTCTGAGCATCAAGCACTATTTCAAGATTACGCTGAGCAAGCTGAATATCTTTTCGGGCTAACTTCTTAAGCGCAATCTCTGACTGCCTGCGATTAAAATCGCTTGGTGGATACTTTTGCGAAAACTCGACAACATACCTAGGATCCCTCGCCAGTTTCTTCATCTCTTTTGCCTGAAGACGACTCTTGTTACTTTCTGTCATTTTGGCGAGATAGTTCACCATATTGTTACTACTACTTTCATAGCTCAGCAACATTCGGCGAAGCACCAAATCGTCGGTTCGCAAACCTGCATCCTTCCAGGCATCAAACAGTGGTGAACAGTTGTCCGATACACTTTTACCACTTAGCCAAAGCTTCTCTGCCCCTTTAAACGCTTCAGACGTATCCCCGTTTACGTATTTGGAGTAATAATAGCTACACTGATATTTCTCCATTTTGGGTTCATAGGTTTGGTATTGATAGAAGGTTTGCCATTTCTTCTGTTTGATCAGTGCATCCAGATATGCTGCGCGAACACGGTTAGAAAAAGGGAAAGAGTTGTGCTGCTCAATAAAAGCCGCCACCTCTTCAGGCGTACGATCTCCAATTCCGATCAGAAAAGTACGGTAATCTACATAAGGAGTTAAAGGATAATCCGCAATCTGATCGCGGATCTCCATGTATTCATCTACTTGCTTTTTATCCAAATAGTCTTGTGCTTTTTGGTAAATAACTCGCTGCTGTGCAAGAGACGCTGGTGCAGAATAAGCACCAGAAGAGATAGCCAATAATGGCAGAACAGCAGAAACAAGTTTAGCTAGCCTTTGCATTTGTATTGTTTCCAAATTTTAATTTTGTGTAACCTGAGCCACATCTTTACGCAATCGATTACTTCAATAAACACGCTACACTATATAGCCTATAAGATATTGCTGTATGTAAAACTAATGTTAGAAATATTCTGCATAAATTTTCAAGTTAAAATGCGATTAATTTGCATACCTGTCTCATGATGTGATGAGTATATGAGTGCAACTTGTGGTTAAAGTGCCAGTTATATAAAATGCAGCTTTCCCTTTTCTGAATACAGGAACGATCGGCAATGGCTGAATACGTCTATACCATGTCGCGGGTGAGCAAAATCGTGCCACCAAAGCGTCAAATTCTTAAGGACATCTCTCTAAGCTTTTCCCTGGCGCCAAAATTGGTGTTTTAGGTCTGAACGGTGCAGGTAAATCTACACTTCTTCGTATCATGGCTGGTATTGATACCGATATCGATGGTGAAGCACGCCCACAACCAGGTCTGAATGTTGGTTACCTTCCACAGGAACCACAGCTTGATGAATCTAAAACAGTTCGTGAAGTTGTTGAAGAAGCTGTTGCAGATGTTGCTGACGCACTTAAGCGACTGGATGCGGTATACGCAGCTTATGCCGAAGAAGATGCAGACTTCGATGCGCTTGCTAAAGAACAAGGTGAACTGGAAGCTCTGATTCAGGCAAAAGATGGTCACAATCTGGAAAACTCCCTAGAGCGTGCTGCTGACGCACTTCGCCTTCCTGAGTGGGATCAGAAGATTGAACACCTTTCTGGTGGTGAGCGTCGTCGTGTTGCTATCTGTCGTCTTCTTCTGGAAAAACCAGATATGCTACTTCTCGACGAACCAACCAACCACCTGGATGCAGAATCTGTAGCCTGGCTGGAACGCTTCCTTGTCGATTACACAGGTACTGTTGTGGCGATTACCCACGACCGTTACTTCCTGGATAACGCTGCAGGCTGGATTCTGGAACTGGACCGTGGTGAAGGTATCCCATGGGAAGGTAACTATACTTCATGGCTTGAGCAGAAAGATGCTCGTCTTAAGCAGGAAGCTGCTCAAGAGAAAGCTCGCCAGAAGACTATCGAGAAAGAACTTGAGTGGGTTCGCCAGAATCCAAAAGGTCGTCAGGCGAAATCAAAAGCTCGTATGGCTCGCTTTGAAGAGCTTAACAACTCCGATCACCAGAAGCGTAACGAAACCAATGAACTGTTCATCCCGCCAGGTGAGCGTCTAGGTGACAAGGTTATTGAAGTAAATAACCTGACTAAATCGTTTGGTGACCGCGTTCTTATCGATGATCTATCGTTCACCATGCCTAAGGGTGCGATCGTTGGTATTATCGGTGCTAACGGTGCAGGTAAATCAACACTATTCAAGATGCTAAGCGGCACAGAGCAACCAGACTCAGGTACTATTGATCTGGGCGATACTGTTCAGCTAGCTTCTGTTGATCAGTTCCGTGACAGCATGGATGACAGTAAAACTGTATTCCAGGAGATCTCTGAAGGCGCTGATATCATCAAGATCAACAACTTCGAAATCCCTGCTCGCGCATATTGTTCACGCTTTAACTTTAAAGGCGTTGATCAACAGAAGATCATCGGTGAGCTTTCTGGTGGTGAGCGTAACCGTGTACACCTTGCTAAGCTTCTTAAAGCTGGCGGTAACGTACTGTTACTCGATGAACCAACCAACGACCTGGACGTAGAAACACTTCGTGCACTTGAAGAAGCGCTTCTTGAGTTCCCTGGCTGTGCAATGGTTATCTCGCACGACCGTTGGTTCCTGGACCGTATCGCAACTCATATTCTTGATTACCGCGACGAAGGTCAGGTGAACTTCTACGAAGGCAACTATACTGAGTATACAGAGTGGTTAAAACAGACTCTTGGCGCTCAGGCTGCAGAGCCTCATCGTATCAAGTACAAGCGAATCGCTAAGTAAAGCCTTTTGCGAATGTTAAGAGCCGCTAAGTTCAGCGGCTCTATTATTCCCGAAGTGAGAGCATTCCTGCAATTTCGGTGACCGAGCCTCAAGATAACCTTCTGTTTATACTTAAACTGATGTAAATCTAGCTTTAGGCTATCAACGAAACTGTAAGTGAGGAAACATGAGTGAACGACGTAGATTTTCGCGAATCCTTTATCAAGCTCCGGCAGAACTGCATCAAGGTTCAGTGAAAGCCACATGTACGATTAAGGATCTGTCGTTGCACGGCTTGCTACTCTCTTCTCCAAGCGAAACATTAGACATTAACCGTCCTACCGATGTTTTTTCCATATTCCGGAAAGTGACATCATTATTTCGCTTCAGGCCGAGATAGTGGAATCCACGGACTCATTATTGCGTGTAAAAATCCAGCATATTGATATCGACAGCATCAGCCACTTAAAACGTTTGGTAGAATTAAACGTTGGTGATGAACAGTTGTTACATAGAGAAATTGAGCAACTGTCGGATCTAGAAATAAACTCTTAAGCTATATATGTCCAAAATTACAATTACAATTCCTTCTTCCGAGGGGGATAAGCACTTTTTTGTTGGCCGAAAAACAGTATTAGCGACACTCACTACATTGGTAGTGTCGCCATTAGTCGCAGGCTACTTCGTTTATCAGAATCAGGCTCAGCAAACTCAGTCGCAAGAAACGTTTTCCCATTTGATGGCCGAGTTAGGCGATAAAGAAAACTCAATAGTTCAACTCAACTCCAACATTGAACAGTTATCTACCGACAAGCTGCATCTAAACAGAGAATTAGAAGCAAGAGATAGCCAACTTCTTGTGCTTAATAAACGCGTTTATGATGTTGAAAAGGTATTAGGCATATCCGATATGAATCCAGAACATAGTTCGGTTAGTACGGAAGAGAAACAGCTGGAAGAACGGGTTGATGCTGCGGCTATTAACTCTGCTGTTCGTGCAACTATGTTTCGGCTAATTCCGAATGATGCTCCACTTTCCTACAACAGAGTATCTTCATCGTTTGGTCGCAGACTGAACCCGATTACTAATAAACGCCACTTCCATACAGGTATCGATTTAACCTGCAAGAAGGGTGAGCCAATTTATGCACCGGCAGACGGAGTGATTGAAACCGTTCGACCAAGTAAAAAAGGTTTTGGCAACTTCTTGATTGTCAGGCACTCATTTGGTTTCTCAACCTCTTACGCTCACCTTCATGGCTTCAAAGCAAAACAAGGACAGTTTGTAACAAAAGGCGATGAAATAGCTACATGTGGCAATTCAGGTAATTCAACCGGAGCTCATCTTCATTATGAAATTCGCTTTCTGGGTCGCTACCTGAATCCAAAAACATTGATGGACTGGACACCTGAAAATTTCGAAAAAGTGTTTGAAAAAGAAAAGAAAGTAAAGTGGGCTAGTCTGGTAAATGTTATTGATAACGTGGTTCGTCTACAGGTTAATCTGACTAACAATCCGTATGTCGATACCTCAATAAGCACCGCTAGCTCAACCGGGCTTGAAGAAGAGTCTAAAGCTCAATAGCCTTGACAGTATTGATTCCCACGAGACACCGTGGGAATCAAATCTTCGTTTAACTACTCGTTTCTTCCACTAACTCCGGCGCTTTGCTCTTTCTCCCTAACATCAGCAGGCAAGGAGTCAGAACCAGGGTTAACATGGTAGCAAAAGCCAATCCACCAGCTACTGCGGTTGCCAACTGTGACCACCATTGAGTACTAGGTGCTCCAAATTCTATCTTCTGGTTCATCAGATCGATATTCATCTCCAGCACCATTGGCAACAAACCAAGAATTGTGGTCACTGTGGTTAACAGAACCGGACGCAAACGCTGAACCCCAGTTCTTAGAATTGCCTCTTCCTTACTCATCCCACGTTGAACAAGCTGGTTAAAGGTATCAATCAAAACAATATTGTTGTTTACGACAATACCGGCCAGAGAAATAACACCAATACCAGACATAACAATACCAAAAGGCTTCTGGAAAATAAGCAGACCAGCAAATACACCGACCGTAGAGAATAGCACTGCACTTAAGATCAGGAATGCCTGGTAGAAGCTATTGAACTGAGTAATCAGAATTAGCCCCATCACTGCCAGAGCAACCAGGAATGCGTTACCGAGGAAAGCTGAAGATTTCTCCTGATCCTCGTTTTTTCCTCTTAGAGTAAACTCTATTCCATCCAATCCAAGAGCCTTGAGCTCCGCTTCTACTTTAGGTAGTTCCAGTGCCAGGTTGTAGCCTTCCTTCATATCAGCCATAACTTGAATGACGCGCTTCCCATCAATCCGATGGATGGTATCCTGCTTCGGCTCTGGTTTAATGCTAGCGAAGTTAGTAATAGGTACAAGGCCTGCAGCTGTTTTCACTCGTAGCTCATCGAAGCGACCAATATCCCTCTGTTCCTCTGGGAATCGAACCAATATATCGACCTCTTCGGACGCATCATCAGGCAGGTAGTCTCCAATTTTTAATCCATTGGTAACGAATTGCACCGTGTTACCAACCAATGTTGCATCTGCTCCAAACCGTCCAGCATCATCACGCTTAATATCTATTTGCCAATCAATACCTGGCTTGCTGGAGTTATCACTAAGGTTGGTAAAGGCTGGATAACTATCAGCCCAATGCCGAACATACTTAGCGGCATCGTCAAGCTTGCTTGCATCTCTGGATGACAACTCGATAATCATGTCATGATCTATCGGAGGACCCGCTTCTGGCTTTTTAAACTCAATTTCAACACCAGCAAATCCGTCTAACTTGCCTTGAAGTTCTTCGATTATCTCTTTCACAGAACGGCGATACTGCCAGTCCACAGGGGTTACCTGTATTTGACCGATTGTGTCATCGCCACCTGTTCTGGTATAGACACTTTCAAACTCATCACCACCAAGCACAACGGATTCAATATCACGCATGATGTTATCTTTCTCATTAATCGAAAGATCCCCATACGAACGAACCTTAATAGTAAAAGATGGCGGATCAACTTCAGGGAAAAACTCCATACCCAATCCAGCTTTTACATAAGCAAAGCCAACACCTACTGACAGCAATACTGCTGCAATGAAAATCTTCAGTGGATGTTTTATCGCAAAAGAAAGTGTGGAGAAATAAAGCTTAGTTATACCTGAAGCTTTTGAAAAATCACCATTCTGGAGAGCGACCATCTCAGCTCTGTATTCTGGTTTTATATATTGCTCTTTACCGATCAAGCTCCCCAGAACAGGGACAAATATCAAAGCCATAAGAAGAGATGCACTCAGAGTCGCGATCAAAGTCATTGGCAGATATTTCATAAACTCGCCAGTAACATCTGGCCAGAATAGGAGTGGAGCAAAAGCAGCCAACGTAGTAGCCGTTGAAGCAGTTATTGGCCATGCCATTCGTTTGGCTGCGTCCTGATACGCCTGTCGACGTCCCATCCCTTCATGCATCCGCCTGTCGGCAAACTCTGTGACAACTATTGCACCATCGACCAGCATGCCTACCGCCATGATTAGGGCAAACAGAACGATGATGTTAACGGTCAATCCAAACACAGAGAGTACGAGCAAGCCCGTAAGAAATGATCCTGGAATAGAAATACCGACAAGAAGCGCGGTTCTTACCCCCAATATAGCGATAATGACAATCACAACCAGAATGATCGCTGACAGAATATTGTTCTGAAGATCATTCAGCATCATTTTTACGTCTTCGGATTCATCCCAGGTGTATTTCACCATCAGGTTATTTGGCCACTCTTCTGTTTTCTGAGCTTCTGCCATTACCGCTCTGACGAGATCTACCGTTTCAATGATGTTTTCACCAGCGCGTTTTTTAACGTCAAGCACTACAGCTGATTCACCATCGAGCCTGGCGTAACTCTCAGGATCTCTGAATGAACGTCTTACTGTGGCTATATCTCCAAAGGTGATAACCTGCTTGCCATCTACCTTAATTGGCATTTCAAGCACATCTTTAAGAGACTCAAAAACAGATGGGACTTTTACTGAAAAACGTCCATACCCTGTATCAACAAACCCGGCAGCTACCACACGATTGTTAAGCGAGATCAGGTTATATATATCGCCCTGATCTAGGTTGTAGCTCTCCATAAGAAGAGGATCGACAAGAATTTCTACGATGTCTTCCCGATCACCAGCAATATCAACTTCAAGAACCTGTTTATAGCTTTCAAGCTTATCTCTTAGTTCTCTGGCAACCTGTACAATAGTCCTCTCAGGAACCGTACCATAAAGCACGACAGAGAGGACTGGCTGGAAGGATGCTAATGTTACTTCGTGTACCGCGGGCTCATCACTATCGGCAGGAAGCTTAGGCTTTGCCTGATCGACGGCATCCCGCACATCGGCCATCGCCTTGTCGAGATCCACACCAACATTAAACTCAAGTGTGACTGAAGCATGGCCTTCCGCAGCCGTTGCCGTCATCTCTTTCACACCTTCAATTGAACGTAACTCTTGTTCAATCGGGCGAGCCAATAAACGCTCTGCATCTCCGGGCGAAATTCCCTCATGACCGACGCTGACATAGATTACAGGAATAGTAATATCCGGGCTGGACTCTTTAGGGATAGCGACATATGTCAAAGCTCCGGCAACCAAGATTAGCACCAGCAGCGTCATCATGGTTCTTGAACGAGAGAGCGCCGCATCAATAATTGCAAACATATCTGCCTCCCAATTATTGCGCTTCTGAGTCGCGTTTCAACGCCACAACTGTATCACCATCACGCACAAAACCTTGTCCAACCGTAATAATATCCACTGAGTCTTTGAAACCGGATAGCCAGACGCCATCTTGTTCTGCTTTCACCAGTTTAATCGGCACAAAACGGACAATATTATCTTCAAGTGTTTTAACCCCAAGGTTGCCAGCTTCATCTAATGCTAGCATTGCTGGTGTTACCTTAATTGCCGTGGTGCTTTCTAGTTCAAGTTCTACTTCAGCACTAATACCAGCAGGTACCTTGCCTTCAATATTCTCGATTTCGATTTCTATTGGAAAAGTATTAGTAGAAGCAGAAGAGACCCGGGAAATGTACCGAAGTGTTCCCTGAACAGTCTCACCATTAATGAGACGAATTTTTGCTTGCTGGTTAACTTGCAGCGCCTGAACATGCCTTTCACTCACGTCAGCTTCAATAACCAGCTTTTTGAGGTCGATAAATTCTGCAACCGGATCGCCAACGCCAATAAAATCACCAAGGTCGACAATGATATCGTCAACAATGCCATCAAATGGTGCTTTTACCAGAGAGTTTCGTAGCGCTGTCTGAGCATCTTTGACTGCAGCTTTTGCCTCTGTCAGAGCGGTCTGAGCCTGAGTGTATGCAACTTCTCCCTGAAGACCTCTACTCTTCAGAGATTGAGCAGCTTTATACTCTTTCTCTCTCAGTTTAAGAGCTGCTTTAGCCCTTTCAAGCTGTGTTTCAAGGCTTGTTTTATCTATCTGGACAATGCCCTGCCCCTTTTTGACAAAGTCGCCTTTTTTAACGATTAGCCTGGTAATTTTTCCTGCAACCTCTGCACCAAGATTAGCCTGGCGATCAGGGGCTGTTCTGCCATAAAGATCAACCTTTTTAGCAGTGGGCTGAGAAAGAAATGTTTCGTACACCACTTTAGCTATTGGTGCGTCAACTGTTTCACTCTTATGAGTATCAACAGGGCCTTCTTGCGCCTTCAACATTCCCATACCTAACCAGGTAGAGAGTGCCACAATAATAATCAGCGATATAAGCCAGGGACGATGAGAAAAAAAGGCCAGAGGCCGAACTCTTGGCATAACTAAATCCTTGTATATATAAAAAGCCTTGCATAACAACAAGTAATGCAAGGCTCTAATTTTATCTCATCCGGATTTTTAGTGACGTATTAAATGCCACATTTCTCAACTATTAATCAAACACTGAAAGATGCGCCGCATCCACATGTTGTTGTTGCATTCGGGTTATTCACAAAAAGCGAGATCCCTCTAAACCATCCGTAAAATCGACGACACCGCCCACAAGATACTGTAGGCTCATTGGATCAACCACCAGAGTCACACCACTGTTCTCTACTGTCGTATCACCATCATTTACTTTCTCATCGAAGGTGAAACCATACTGAAAGCCACTACAACCACCACCCGTAATATACACGCGTAGCTTTAGCTCTGGATTTTCTTCTTCTGCAATCAGCGTTTTTACTCTCAATGCAGCAGCATCAGAAAATGTAATTGGTACGTTTAATTCGCTCACAAGGGCCTCTCTAAAATTGCAGTGCGGACAGAATCTTTCTTATATTTACGCACATGTCTGCCTTTATATTGTCCTGATTATCTAATACCTGAGTGAATCGTTCAAGTATTCAAAACAATTCAAAGATGCCCCCACATGTTTTATCTCTCTTTTTTAGACATTTAGAGAAAAAAACCGCACAGCATCTGATGCAAAAAAAACACTACTGGTTACAATGCCTCTACTTGGTCCAGGTAACATAACGAGGATGATTTAATGACCAAATCAGCGGAACTTTATCAAAAGGCTCAGGAAAAAATTCCAGGTGGTGTTAACTCACCAGTACGGGCATTTAACGGTGTTGGCGGTTCGCCTATCTTTATCGAGAAAGCCGATGGCCCACTGATTACCGATGCCGATGGTAAAGAGTACATCGACTATGTTGGTTCCTGGGGACCGATGATTCTGGGCCATAACCATCCAGCTATTCGTGATGCTGTTATCGAAGCAGCACACCGAGGCCTAAGCTTTGGAGCTCCAACAGCAATGGAGATCGAGATGGCAGAGCTGGTTTCAGAGCTAGTACCATCAATGGAACAAGTCAGGATGGTAAGTTCTGGAACAGAAGCGACCATGAGTGCAATTCGCCTGGCTCGTGGTTTTACTGGTCGCGATAAACTACTGAAGTTTGAAGGTTGTTATCATGGTCATGCTGACAGCCTCCTGGTTAAAGCTGGCTCAGGTGCTCTAACTCTTGGTCAACCAAGCTCTCCAGGTGTACCAGCAGACTTTGCGAAACACACTTTAACAGCAACATTTAATGATCTGGAATCTGTGCAAGCTCTTTTCGATGCAAATAAAGGCGATATCGCATGTATTATCGTTGAGCCTGTTGCTGGCAACATGAACTGTATTCCACCAGTTGATGGCTTCCTTGAAGGGCTGCGCGAGATTTGTGACAAAGAAGGCGCGCTTCTAATTTTTGATGAAGTAATGACTGGTTTCCGTGTTGCTCAGGGTTGTGCTCAGGCTTATTACAACATCAAACCTGATCTGACCACTCTAGGTAAAGTCATTGGTGGCGGTATGCCAGTAGGTGCTTTCGGTGGCCGTAAAGATGTAATGCAGTACATCGCTCCAACAGGTCCGGTATATCAGGCAGGCACATTATCTGGTAACCCGATTGCTATGGCTGCTGGATTTGCATGTCTGAATGAACTGAAAAAAGAGGGCAACGAAGCTCGTCTGGCGGAAATTACCAAAAGGCTAGCAGAAGGCTTCAAAGCAAATGCTGATAAACATGGTATTCCACTTCTTGTTAGCCAGGTTGGTGGTATGTTTGGTTTCTTCTTTACTGAACAGGACAAAGTGACCACATTTGCTGAAGTAAGCCAGTGTGATATCGAGCGCTTTAAGAAGTTCTTCCACTATATGATTGAAGAAGGCGTATACCTAGCACCTTCCGCATTTGAAGCTAGCTTTACCTCTTTGGCTCATACTGATGAGCATATCGCGAAGACACTTGAAGCTGCGAATAAGTGTTTTGCGAGACTTGCGGCGGAGTAATAGGAACCTTACATATTTAGATACAAATAACTGGCGATAGCGTTATCGCCAGTTAACAAGCACCAGAATCAAAAGTCCCGCCAGCATTAATCTAAACCATGGAATCTTCTGAGAAAAAGCTCTCTTGCCACTGGCTTTCTTGCTGACACAATTTTGATTGTCATTGCAGCATCCCATACATCCCCCTAAAAATTATTACATTAGATTGATAACACATGAATTTAACGCCATCATACTAAGCGACAATTTTGCAGACCGAAAAGGATCCTCTTGTGTCAATTAAATTGAAGGTGTCTTCCAGCCACTGGGTATTAATTATAGCATTGCTAGCAGCTGCATATGCTTGCTACCTGCTTGTTCAACCTTATGTCAATTCCATCGTAATGGCATTTATCATCTCTATGCTGATGTTTCCCATACATGAGAGAATTCAAAGCAAAATGCCTACACATAAAAACTTTGCTTCGTTTCTCTCTTGCCTGGTTCTTACCTTCATCATTGTTATTCCGCTTTTAACAGTATTCGGAGCCATTGTTCAACAAGGCTCGGTCGCTTCACAAGGTGTTTTTCACTGGGTTACAAATGGCGGTATCCAGCAACTATTTGATCTGCCATGGGTTGTAAAAATCGTTTCTCTGGCAAATGAGTACCTGCCATTTGATGAAATTAACCCTCAGGATATTGCACAAAAAATTGGGCAGTTTGCTACCTCATTTGGTACTAACCTTGTTGCGATAAGTGCGAAGATATTAGGAGATGCAACCAACTTCCTGATGGATTTCTTCCTGATGCTGTTTGTTCTGTTCTTTTTGCTTCGAGATAACGAAAAGATCATCAAGGCTCTACGTCATATCCTTCCTCTGTCCCGAAGTCAGGAAGACAAGCTATTAAGCGAAGTAGAAAAAGTTTCTAAATCAGCGGTATTAGGTTCGTTTCTTACTGCTATCGCGCAGGGTCTCGCTGGCGGTATAGGCATGTGGATTGTCGGATTCCCAGGATTATTCTGGGGTACCATGTTCGGATTTGCATCATTCATTCCGGTTGTAGGCACAGCGCTAATCTGGATTCCTACAACCCTATACCTCATCATTATTGGCGATATCAACTGGGCAATCTTCCTGGCTGTCTGGAGTGCCGTTGTTGTAGGTTCGATTGATAACGTATTGAGACCTCTGCTGATGCAGGGAAGTGCTGGCATGAATACACTGATGATATTCTTCTCACTTCTTGGTGGTATTCAATTGTTTGGTTTGATAGGACTTATCTACGGACCTCTTATTTTCGCAGTCACGATTGTTCTGTTTAACATCTATGAAGAGGAGTTTCATAACTTCCTGCATGATCAGGACAATAGTTAAAAGCGCTTCTTAATTACAAACAAACCACTTCATGAGTTGGGCAGATTGTGCGAAAATCTGCCCACTTTTTTTATCAGAGTATACCCATGTCTACGTATATCGCTCCAAGCCAAATTGCACAGCGTCAACTAGCCTACTTTGAAGGCAAAAATGTCCTCGTTGCAGGTGAAGCTGAAGACCTATTTCCTGTTGAGCTGGCAAAGCACTGTAATTCAGTCACTGTCTTCACTACTAACTACAGCTATTTCAGGCAACTGGAAAGATATTCTGAGATAAAACGTATATTCGATGTAGAGCTATCTGAAGAGACTGGTTCTGACATGATTCTGCTCTACTGGCCAAAAGCCAAGGCAGAGGCCGAGTACCTACTAACAATGTTACTGAGCAAACTAGGCAAAGATACCGAAATTTGTGTTGTGGGTGAAAATCGTTCTGGTGTTAAGAGCATCGAAAAGATGTTCAAACCTTTTGGCCCTATCAACAAATATGACTCTGCTCGTCGTTGTTCTTTCTATTGGGGGCAAGCAACTTCAGAAGCACCTGAATTTAACCTTAATGACTGGTACAAGACCTATTCCTTGAATATCTCAGGCAATGAGTTAACCATCAAGAGCCTTCCAGGTGTATTTAGCCACGGACAACTGGACGTTGGTAGCCAATTACTAATAGATTCATTACCTTCTCTAAAGGGCAAGGTACTCGATTTTGGTTGTGGAGCAGGTGTGCTTGGCGCTGTTATGGCAACTCAGAACCCTAACATTGAGCTGGAGATGTGCGACATAAGTGCGTTTGCTATCGCCTCAAGCAGAGAGACACTTAAAGCAAATGGTTTACAGGGCAATGTATTTGCATCTGACATCTACTCTGATACCAATGATGATTATGATTTCATCGTTAGCAACCCACCGTTTCATTCCGGATTAGATACAAGTTATGTTGCTGCAGAGACTTTGTTAGACAAAGCACCAAAGCACCTAAAGAGAACTGGCGAATTATACATCGTAGCGAATAGCTTCCTGAAATATCAGCCAATACTGCAAACCGCATTTTCTGATTACAACACGATAAATAAGACCAATAAATTCGCCATTTATCATGCACAAAAGTAGTTAAATCCAATATTCACACCCACGTAACCGTATGATAGTCGGATAAAATTTATTTATCTGACTATTTTTTGCGCTCGCATCCACGGAACATAAAAAACTTTCTTGTCGAAACGAAATAAGATAGTACATTTATATTATCCGTAAGTTGTCAGCGTAGAAGAATGCTAAAGAAACATTTCCCATTCAAACGCCTCCGTAACACATTAATGGTGGCATTTCTGATTTTGAGCCTGGTGCCGCTCACCGTTATTGCGCTCTTTTTTCTGCATTCTCACAGTAAAGACCTGCAAGAACAGAGCCACTCTTATCTGATTTCGGTAAGAGATACCAAGCGACAACAATTACAAGATTACGTTAACGCTAAAGAATCTGAAGTGATTGGCTTTGTTCGCTCCGAACTAGCATATGCCAGTGGTGGTCGGTTTTATGGACTAGTGAATGCCTTCCGAAGCTTAGGACTAAATATTGAAGACGCTCGAAAAAATGCTCAAGATCGATATGTTGAGGGCTCGGGGAACAAGATTAAAAACTTGATTGCTCGTGACTCTGATGACTATGTGGGCAGTGAACGATACCGTCTGCTTCATAAACGTTATCACAGAACCTATGTCGAGCTACTGAAACGCTCCGACTTTGATGATGTGCTCCTTGTGGATAGGGAAGGTAATGTCACCTATTCAGTCCTGAAGAACGGCTACTATGGAACAAATCTACTCGACGGGAGATATAAGGATACTAACCTTGGGAAAACATTTCATTACATCAAGCAGCAGCTAAGCTCACAACAGTACGAACCCGACGCCCCCATTCCAGTTGAGATATCGGACTTCGCTCAAGAAGGCGATAACCTATATGCCTGGTTAGCAGCTCCAATTATGCAGCAAGGTTTCCTTCATAGTTATGCTCTACTTCGCCTACCGATTGATGGAGTATCAAAGCTGATTGAAGACAACAATACGTCTGCACAAATACTGCTTGTTGGCCCAGATATGACCCCCCGCTCTTTGAACCTTACACAAGAGGTCATCGATAGCAACGCCAGCATATTAAAGTCAGCAGTTGACGGCCTTACCGAAGTTGAAAACTACGAAAACCAGAGCGGTCAACATATCATTGCAGCAATAACTCCGGTTCCTTTGAACGGCGTGCACTGGGGCCTTTCAGTACAACTGGCTGAAGATGTGGCACATGCACGTATTCATAATTTAGAGAAGGTCTTTGTACTTGCGATGCTATTTGCATCAGCCCTGGTGATCATCGCTTCTCACATATTCTCGAATTTCATCACAGCTCCATTATTAAAGCTTACCTGGGCGGCAGAAAAGGTCTCAGCAGGAGACCTTGATGAATCGGTTATCAATACAAATCGAAAAGATGAAATTGGCAGACTTGCCGTCAGTTTTGAAAGGATGCAACGCTCCATTAGAGAAAAAATCCTGACCATTCGAAAACAAAATGAGGAGCTTGAAAACAACCTTCAAATCATTCAGCAACAAAATAACGAGTTGCAGCTAACTGATAAACTGAAAGATGAGTTTCTGGCAACCACCTCCCACGAATTGCGTACCCCTCTGCATGGCATGATTGGTATTGCAGAAGCACTTGGTGCTGGCGCAAGTGGAACAATTCCAGCAAATCAAAAGTATCAGCTGGATATCATTATCAATAGCGGACAAAGATTGGCTAATCTAGTCGACGATCTTCTCGATTACCATAAGATGCGATACGGCAATCTTAAGATTAGTAAAAAAGCAACGGATCTGTTTCACGCTACCAGTATCGTTCTGCAGCTTTCAACCCACCTTCTGGGCAAAAAAAGAATACGAATTATCAACCAGATACCTATTGATATGCCCCTTGTAGTTTCCGATCCACAACGACTAGAGCAGGTTCTTTACAACCTGATTGGTAACGCAATTAAATATACCGACGAAGGAAAAATCATTATCTCAGCTGAAAATTTGCAGAATCAGATGAGAGTGCAGATCGTCGATACTGGACAGGGGATTCCAGCTGAGTTTCTTGAACATATATTCGAGCCACTAGTACAGGGCAACGGAAAAAGTGTTCGCTATAAACAAGGTGCCGGACTAGGGCTCTCAATCAGCAGACAGTTAATTGAGTTAATGGGCGGTTCATTATATGTCAGCAGTCAGCAAGACGTAGGTACTACGTTCAGTTTTACTCTGCCTTTAGCTAAAGAAGACATTGAGAAATATGAACCTGTAGAGGCTGATTATAGCTATCAGTTATCACCTGTGCAGGAGTTACCTGATATCGATACATTGTCAGTTAATGAGAATTTTGACGGACCATTAGTTATAGCCGCAGATGATGAATCCGTGAATCTTAGTGTTTTGAAAAATTTCCTTGCGATGGAAGGATTCCGGGTAAAAACAGCGACGGAAGGCACTGAAGTACTCCAGTTAGTTGAAGAAGAAAAACCGGACATTATTTTGCTAGATATAATGATGCCAGGACTAAACGGATATGAGGTCTGTCGTTCCATAAGAACCGACTACACTCAAACTGAACTGCCAATCATAATGTTAACAGCACTAAACCAGGCAGAAGACAGGCTGGAAGGCTTTAACTCAGGCGCGAATGACTACCTGAGCAAACCATTTAACAGGCAAGAGCTCGCAGCCAGAATACGCGTTCATATTTCTGCGAGTCAAAATGAGCAGCAAAAAGAGCAAAACCAAAAACTCATTGTCGAGATAGAAAAGCGAACTAAGGCCGAGAATGAGCTACTTGCTACTCAAAAACGTCTTATTGAACAATTAGATGGCGCCCCAGAAGCCATACTTTGCCTGAATAACGCGCTGCAGGTTAGGTTTGCGAATGAAGCCGCATCAGTACTTTTCAGAAGAACAGTCGATCAACTCAAACGTTCAAATGCCGACGAAATCATCGCCACAAAGTACCTAAACTCAGACCAGGAACATTATTGTGGCGAAATAGATATATTCTCGGGAACACAGCGTTTAAAAGTGACTGGCGACATCATCAAACTGCCAGAGAGCTCAGGAATAAACTCAATGTTTATCTTCGATATAGACGGAGAAGTTAACACCAATCGAGTTCGGAAGCTGGAAACAGCCGTGGATGCGCTTTCCAACTACGCATTTAAGGGGGAGAAGAGAACCTGGACAAACTGAAGCAACTCGGCGATGAGTTTAAAGGCATTGTCGATAAAGCCTCTGGTAGCACCAAAGATAAACAAACTCTTCTACGAGAAACTTTGGTTGCAGCCATGACAACTGCACTCTCCTACTGGGAACATACTACGGGAAAGACCAAGTTCAATTTCGCAGAAGAAAGTGGATTATGGAAAGTTTATCTGGACAGGAGCACTCTACAAACAAGAACCTTAGATAAATACCTTAGAGTAGAAACGGTACCCAAAACCCCTAGGTGGCGAACAGTGCTAAGTTCTGTAGAGTTTATTCTAGAGCACTGCCACGAACAAACAGAGCTAAGAAAAGAACTGGAAGCGATAAAGCAACGTCTCAACAGACTAGTCAGCGCTTAATTTTACCTCCCCTACATTCAAGCCTTACTGACTCTCAGTAAGGCTTTTTTCTGCCATTTCCCGGTTATTTGTCACTTGTAGGCACAGTAGCAACAACAACTAGCAAATCCTCATAGGTTGGTTGCAATACACATATTTCGCTCTTAAAAACAACATACAAATAAGGCTGTGGAATTCAAAAGAATGAGCGTATATTTCATCGATAATTAGCTTGTTGTTTATTTTTTTATCAGTATTGAGACATGAATCACGACGAATCGTCAGTTTTATTTGTGACCAAAAAATAACATAACATTTCTTAGGGTGATTAATATCACCATATAGAAACAAAACAACAAAACCCTTAATAATAAAAACACATAAGAATAGTAAGCACTCACACAAACACTATAAAACAGACAAAAGTAGTATTAGATCACACTAAGATAATCGTTCTTTTTTATGGTTTAGCGTTCTTTTTTTACGTTTTTCACGTTAATTATCGCGGTTTTGACGTTTTTAACGATACGGGAAATTGACGAAAAGAAGGGATAAGTGTTTTCTTACTCATGAATTAACGCTACAGGCCATCCACTTCCTCTGGGAACTGGGGTAGCAATTCAAGCAAGTTCGTTTAAGCAGAAGACCTGCTTTTAACTGAATCAAATAAATAGTAAGGAACAGCTATGCTTACCAATATTAAAAAGACGATCGTTGCATCCGCAGTAATCGCTGCTGCAGCTACAAGCGTCTCAGCTCAGGCATCTGCCAGAAGTGAGCTAACTATTGTACCCGACTTCTATCCAACCATGGTTAGAAACTTTAACCCTTATCTTGCGACTAACCTGAGAACAACAACAGACTTCATCTACGAACCTCTTGTTGTTTTTAATGAAATGCATGGTAATACGCCGGTAATGCGTCTGGCTGAAAACTATTATATGTCTGATGACCTTCTAACCGTTACATTTGAACTACGTGACGGCGTTAAATGGTCAGACGGGGAAACATTTAACGCAGATGACGTTGTTTACACATACAACCTACTGCGTGATAAGCCTGAACTAGACCAGCGTGGCATCAACAAGTGGGTTAAAAGCGTTAAGAAAGTAGACGATAAGAAAGTTGTCTTCTCTTTAACAGAAGCAAACTCAAACGTACCGTACGAAATTTCTCTTATTCCAATCGTTGCTGAGCACGTATGGAAAGATGTAAAAGACCCAACAACGTTCACTAACGAAAACCCAGTTGGTACAGGTCCGTTTACAGAGATCGACACCTTTACTCCACAGCTCTATATCCAATGTCGTAACCCTGAGTATTGGGATAATGACAACCTGGAAGTTGACTGTCTTCGTGTACCTCAGATCGCAAACAACGACCAGCTACTTGGTAAAATTGTAAACTCTGAACTGGACTGGACTTCTTCTTTCGTACCAGATATTGACCGTACTTACGCAGCTGCTAGCCCTAATCACCATTACTGGTACCCTGCATCAGGTACACAAGCGTTTGTTGTGAACTTTAAAAACAAAGATGCAGCTAAAGCAGAAGCCCTTTCTAACGTAGATTTCCGTCGTGCATTCTCTATGGCTCTGGATCGTCAGACTATCATTGATATCGCGTTCTACGGTGGTGGTACTGTGAACGACTTCGCATCAGGCCTTGGCTACGCATTTGAGTCATGGTCAGATGAAGCAACCCATAAGAAGTACCAGAAGTTCAACTCTTACGACCCTGAAGGTGCTCAAGCACTTTTGGCAAAAGCAGGATTCAAAGACACTAACAAAGATGGTTTTGTAGAGACTCCATCAGGTAAGTCTTTCGAACTTCTGATTCAATCTCCAAACGGTTGGACTGACTTCAACAATACCGTTCAGCTAGCCGTAGAGCAGCTAAATGAAATTGGTATCAAAGCACGTGCACGTACTCCTGAGTTTGCGGTATACAACCAGGCTATGCTAGAAGCAAACTACGACGTTGCATACACCAACTACTTCCACGGTGCAGATCCACACTTGTATTGGAACAGTGCTTATAACTCAGCACTGCAAGCAGGTGAAGGTATGCCTCGCTTTGCTATGCACTTCTATAAGAATGAGAAGCTAGATAGCCTACTAGACAGCTTCTACAAGACTGCGGATAAAGATGAGCAGCTATCTATCGCTCACGGTATCCAGAAGATCATCGCAAACGATCAGGTAACAATCCCTGTAATGTCTGGTGCTTACATGTATCAATACAATACAACTCGATTCACTGGTTGGTGGAGCGAAGACAACGCTAAAGGCCGTCCAAACATTTGGGCAGGTATCCCAGAGCGTCTACTTCACGTACTAGACCTGAAACCAGTTAAGTAATAGTAACACTCCCGGCAGCGCGCTAACCGCGCGCTGCTCCTAAACCCCCCTACTCTAATTAAACATATGGCGCTTGTCGTCAGGGGATAGTTCGTCCTTTTTTCAGGATGTCTGAAACCAGAATCAGGTAAAAAAACTGGACAATGCAAGGTGTAAGTTATGGGTTATTTTTTAAGACGATTGTCGTTCTATATGATTGCGCTGTTAGTTGCAGCGACACTCAACTTTATTATTCCTCGGGCAATGCCGGGTGATCCGGTCACAATGATGTTTGCTAATGCGACCACTCAGGTAACTCCTGAACGAATCGAAGCGATGAAGCAACTACTTGGCTTCGTTGATGGTCCATTATGGGTGCAGTATCTAACTTATATTAAGAGCATCCTTAGCTGGGAACTTGGCACATCTATCAAATTCTACCCGCTAAGTGTTAATGAGCTGCTTGGCGGCGCATTTGGCTGGTCTCTATTTTTAGCCGGTACAGCTGTTCTTTTATCTTTCTCTCTTGGCTCGATACTGGGTATTTTTGCAGCCTGGAAACGAGGCAGTAAGTACGATGCAATGATCACTCCAGGCATGCTAATTGTTCAGGCAGTACCGCAAGTCGTTATTGCAATGATTGCTGTATTTACTTTTGCAATCGGTCTTAAGTGGTTCCCGACTGGATACGCTTATACAGCAGGTACAACACCAGATTGGACAAGCTGGGCATTTATAAAAGATGTCGCTTACCACGCAGCATTGCCGTTGTTCTGTGCCTCAATCGTTCAGGTGGGTGGCTTCCTGGTTAACATGCGTAACAACATGATTAACCTGCTAGCGGAAGACTACATCACCATGGCGAAGGGTAAGGGTCTTAGCGAAAACCGTGTGGTATTCAACTACGCAGCACGCAACGCAATGCTACCAAGTGTGACAGCTCTTTCTATGTCTCTTGGTATGGCTATCGGTGGTCAGCTTATCATCGAAATTATCTTCAACTATCCGGGGCTGGGTACGGTTCTTTTCAATGCTATTCACGCTCGAGATTATCAGGTTCTTCAGGGACAGCTTCTTATCATGACGCTATTTATGCTGTTCTTTAACTTACTTGCAGACATGCTTTATGTCGTGCTTGATCCTCGCCTGCGTAAGGGAGGTAAATAATCATGAAAAACTTTATCAAACTAATTTTGGGCAACCGCATGGCACTGATTGGTGTCACTATCCTGAGCACTTTTATCTTTGTCGCGCTGTTTGCCCCACTTTTAACCAAGCACGCACCAGATAAGAGAACAGGTAATCCACATGAATATCCTGGTTTCGTTGTAACCTCAGCTAAAGCCAACCCAGATGGCTGGGTAGCTGAAAACCTGGCTACTGACAGACGCACAATGCACCTGTCTAAAAAAGCAGACCATGTAATGGGTACATCCCGTATGGGACGTGATATCTGGGCACAGGTTGCTTACGGAGCACGAGTATCTCTTGCTGTAGGCTTTGGTGCAGGTCTTACTGTTTGCTTCCTTGCAACTGTAATTGGCGTGTCAGCAGGTTACTTCGGTGGCCGTGTCGACGATATCCTGACAGCCTGTATGAACATAATGCTGGTTATTCCGCAGTTCCCGCTGCTATTTGTTGTGGCAGCCTTTATCGGTGAGGCTGGGCCACTCACCATCGCGCTCATAATAGGCTGTACTTCCTGGGCCTGGGGTGCCCGAGTCGTCCGCTCACAGACACTTGCTCTTAGAGAGAAAGAGTTTGTAAAAGCGGCAGAGGTACTGGGTGAGTCTTCATGGCGAATCATCTTTGTAGAGATTCTGCCAAACCTTATTTCAATCGTCGGAGCAAGCTTCATCGGCTCAGTGATGTACGCAATCATGATGGAAGCGACTATCTCCTTCCTTGGTCTTGGCGACCCGAACACCATTAGCTGGGGCATCATGCTTTACAACGTACAGACTTCTTCATCAATGCTAATCGGCGCTTGGTGGGAGCTATTGGCACCTTGTATCGCACTGACTGTACTGGTTACCGGACTTGCTCTTCTTAACTTCGCAGTCGATGAAATCGCAAACCCACAGCTTCGCTCTCATAAAGGCATGAAGCGCTGGAAGAAGATGGCAAAACAAGACGAAAAGTCTCGCCAGGAAGTAGTACCTGAACAAAAAGCATTATGGACTGGAGAGTAACAATATGACTAATCCATTGATTTCAATTCGCAATCTATGCGTGGACTATATTACCGACGCCGGAGACGTTCGTGCATGTAATAACGTAAGTTTCGACATCGCTAAAGGTGAAGTATTTGGTCTGGCTGGTGAATCTGGCTGTGGTAAATCAACCGTTGCTTTCTCTCTGATGCGTTTGCATAAGCCACCAGCATTTATTAGTGGCGGTGAGGTTATCTTTAATGGTGAAGATATTCTTAAATACAGTGACAGCCGCATGCAAGGCTTCCGCTGGAGCGAGATGTCTATGGTATTCCAGAGTGCGATGAACGCTCTGAATCCTGTACTGACCATGGAAGAGCAGTTCTGTGACGTAATTATGCGTCACACCAACATGACTCGCCAGCAGGCAAAAGTGCGAGCAGAAGGCCTGCTTGAGATTGTTGATATTCACCCAAGTCGTCTGACGGACTACCCACACCAGTTCTCTGGTGGTATGAGACAGCGTCTGGTTATTGCAATCGCACTGGCACTAAATCCTAAGATGATCATTATGGATGAGCCAACCACAGCACTTGATGTGGTGGTTCAGCGTGAAATTCTGCAAAAGATCTACGCACTAAAAGAAGAGTTTGGATTCTCTATCTTATTTATTACCCATGATTTGTCACTGATGGTGGAGTTCTCGGATCGCATCGGGATTATGTACTCAGGTGAACTAATAGAAGTCGCTCCATCGAATGAGATTCTGGAGAACCCATATCACCCATATACCAAAGGGCTGGGTAGCTCATTCCCTCCTCTTACAGGTCCTAAACCCAAGCTGGCAGGTATTCCTGGTAACCCGCTAAACCTGCTTGAAATACCACAAGGTTGCCGATTCCAGGCACGTTGTGACCGTGTTGAAGAGAGATGTCGACGAGATCAGACAATACTTCGACAAATTGAGGCTAGCCGCTTCTCTAACTGCCACCTGTATGGTGAGCCGATTGTTCAGGTTCCGGCTTAACAGTCTGGATATAGGTTAGAAGTCAGGAATAAGAGCAGGAATTAATTATGAGTAACAATTTTGGACAATTACTGGTTGAAGGCAACAACCTGGTAAAAGATTTCCCAATTAGCAGTAATGCACTTAATCAGCCAATGATGCGCGCAATTAACGATGTGTCATTCAAGATGTACAAAAGCCGTGGTTTGTCTGTTGTAGGTGAGTCGGGGTCCGGTAAGTCAACGACCGCGAAGATGATAGCAAAGATGTACGCACCTACAGATGGCGTTATCGAGTATAAAGGTCGCGATATTCAGACAATCAAGAAAAGAGCAGACCTGATGGAGTACCGCGAAGGTATTCAGATGGTTTGGCAGGATCCGTTTGGTTCCCTAAACCCAACACATACTATCTTCCATCATATTGCGCGCCCTCTTCTTATTCATAAGAAGGTAACAAAAGGCAATAAGAAAGAGTTGGAAGAGCGCGTTTACGACCTGCTTGAGCAAGTTGGTCTGATCCCGCCAAAAGAAACCGCAGCCAAATACCCCCACCAGCTTTCTGGTGGTCAGCGTCAGCGTGTAAACCTTGCCCGGAATATTGCCGTTGGCGCTGAAGTGGTATTGGCCGATGAGCCAACTTCCATGCTAGACGTTTCTATCCGCGCAGGTGTTCTTAACCTGATGGAAGAAATGAAGTTCGAAAAACAGATGTCACTGCTTTACATCACTCACGATATCGCGACAGCGCGTTATATCGCTGAGGATCTGGCGGTGATGTATGTAGGACACATGGTTGAGTGGGGTGACACTGAAGAGATCATCCACGATCCACAGCATCCGTATACCCAACTTTTAGTTTCAGCAGTACCGGATCCTAAGAAGTCGATCCACGAAAAGCTGAAGGGGAACAAGGGCGAGATCCCGCTATGGACACCAACATCAACAGGCTGTCCTTTCGCCGGCCGATGCTCTCACGCAACACCTCGTTGTAAGGAACAACTACCCGCAGTGACTCAGCTTTCTGAGAACCACTTTGTTCGTTGTTATTTGCACGAGAGTTGATTGGGGAAAGGCTGATATGCATTCCCACGGAGACCGTGGGAACGAGAACAAAAAGCGCGTCATTCCTGCGAAGGCAGGAATCTATTCGAGCTATATACCGTTAACAAGATTCCCGCCTTCGCGGGAATGACGATGGAAAAGTCGCGAAATGACGACTAAAGGTCTCGGAAACGACGATGAGAAAATTAAACCGGAGAACGAAATGCAGTTGCTAACTAACCACATTGGCTATGAGTTAACGGGAGAGAAACAGGCAGTATTAATGACAGATAGTGAGCTAAAACTTCCCTTATCTGTAAAACTGTTTGACAGTGAAACGGACACTTTTATCAAAGAGTTTCCGCTTTACTCTCATGGCTCAGTGGCAAACTGGTATTGTGGTCTTTTCTATAGCATCAATTTCACCAGCTTCTCTCAAAGCGGCTCGTATTATTTGCAACTGGAAGAGACCCGTTCTCACGTGTTTAAGATTGAAGAAGGTCTGCTGTTTAATCAAACCTTCTCAGATCTTCTTCATTACTTTAAGTCTCAGCGCTGCGGAGGCATATTTGAGCAGAAAGACAAATCAGTCCAACTACTCGGCAGCAATAAAACTGTTGATGTCAGTGGCGGATGGTACGACGCATCTGGTGACGTAAGTAAATACCTGAGCCACCTTTCCTATGCGAACTACCTCAACCCACAACAGACACCAATGGTTGTCTGGAACATGCTTAAAGGGTTAGAACTTCTTGAATCAAAAGAAGATGTACCGTCCTTTTTGAAAGTACGTCTTATCGAAGAAGCGCTTCACGGTGCAGACTTCCTTGTCAGAATGCAAAGCCCGGATGGCTACTTCTACATGACTGTATTCGACAAGTGGAGTAAGGATACTGAGCAACGCGAAATTTGTGCCTACTCAACACAAGAGGGCATAAAGTCTCAGGATTTTCAGAGTGGATTTCGTCAAGGGGCTGGCATTACCATTGCAGCGTTAGCGGCTGCAGCCCGCCTAGAACATCATGGTGAATTTAATCAGCCTCAATATTTAGAATGTGCGATTGTCGGATACCGCCATTTATTAGAGCGCAATCTTAACTACCTCCCTGACGGTACCGAAAATATTATCGACGAGTATTGTGCGCTTCTTGCTGCAATAGAACTATATAGGACAACGGGTGAAAATCTCTACCTGAACGAGTCTCGCCTTTGGGCTCACAGATTGTGCTCTCGACAAAAGTCAGATACTAATTTTGCTAATTACTGGTCAGCCGACAACAGCGGAAACAGACCATATTTCCATGCATCAGAGGCAGGGTTGCCTGTTATCGCATTGTGTGAATATCTTTCTGTTGAACCAGATTCAGAGAGAAAAAAATCAATAAAATCAACAGTCGGGTTTGCCATGATCTTTGAGCTCATGATAACCCAAAAGGTTACAAACCCGTTTGGTTATCCAAGGCAATATGTTAAGTCCGTATCGGGCGAATATCAGGGTGAAAAGCGCGATGCATTCTTTGTCGCAAAAGATAATGAATCCGGTTACTGGTGGCAGGGAGAGAACGCTCGTCTGGGCTCATTGGCTTGTGCTGCCTACTTATCTCGAGAGCATATCGAGATCAATTCCATCGCAAAACAGATGGAAAAATACGCTCAGGATTCTCTCAACTGGATTGCAGGTTTGAATCCATTCGATACCTGCATGATGGATGGTCACGGGCACAACAATCCGGACTACTTACCGGAGCTTGGATTCTCAAACGCTAAAGGTGGCATCTGTAACGGTGTTACAGCAGGGTTTGAGGATGAGCAGGACATTGCATTTATTCCAGAAAAACAGAAAAACGACATGCTGCAAAACTGGCGCTGGGGAGAACAGTGGATACCTCATGCAGCCTGGTTCCTATTGGCTGTAATTAGTCAGTACACCGCAACCAGCCCTGATAAAGCAGCGGGGGAGAAAGAATAATGACGAACTATTACGTAGGCATCGACGGTGGAGGAACATCTTGTCGTGCCCGTATCCGAAATGAACTTGGTCAGCTTATTGGCGAAGGGAAAAGTGGCAGTGCCAATATTTTATTGGGTGTTGAGTTAGCGATGGACTCAATTATTTCTGCCATTGAAGAAGCAGTGGAGCAAGGTGGATTATCAAAGAGTACCTTTGAAAATATGCATGTTGGGCTGGCACTTGCTGGTGCTGAACAAAAATCGGCATGGAAAGCATTTATGGCGCAACCCCACCCTTTTGCCAGCATCACATTAAATACAGATGCTTACGGTGCATGTATCGGCGCACACAATGGCGATGACGGCGCAATTATGATATCTGGAACCGGTTCTTGCGGCATTTTTATTCGCGGAAATGAACAATTTGTCGTTGGCGGAAGAGAGTTTCCAATTTCCGATCAGGGAAGTGGTGCGGTTATGGGGTTACGGCTTATCCAGCAAGTATTACTTGCTCACGATGGCATTCGTACAATGACTCCGCTAGCAACCTTTGTACTGAATCATTTTGATAACTGCATTGACTCAATAGTTGAGTGGTCTAAAACCGCTAAGCCCAGAGATTACGGTCAGTTTTCACCGCAAATATTCCAGTTTGCCCAGCAAGGTGATGAGTTAGCTATCAGCTTACTAAAGCAAACCGCCGAAGATATCGAAATGTTCTTAGTTGCCCTTAATAAACGAGGAGCAACAAGAATCGCACTTATGGGTGGTATCGCTGAACGCATAAAAGACTGGCTGTCACCTCCGGTTCAAAGCTGGATAGTCGAACCTCACTCCGACGCTATTGAGGGAGCAATTATGTTCGCTGGCAAAGCCGAACATAACCTTTACACTCTGGATCAGGAGTAACAGTTATGGAAATGCGAGACAGAGGCTTCTACGTTGAACAAGCGGTGGTATCTGAGAAGGAAAAAACATCTCAGTTGCAGATAACACTGTTCAACAATACTGAGCAGACCATCAGAGACTGGAAACTAAACTTCAGCTTTACTCTGGTCATTCATCCGGATTCAGTGACTAACGGCTCACTGGAACAGGTAGGTACATACTGCCTTTTCTCACCGGAGCAAGATAAGTCTCTTGAGCCGGGCGAACGCTTCGAATTTCACTTCAATATGAGCGCACTGGTTATGCGTAATCAAACCTGGGGAGTTCAGGAAGCGAATGTCGTGGTGAATAACAAATACTACAGCGCTCAATTATCCTCACTATCCGTTCTAAATAGGTATGAACAGGATTCCGGCAGGTATGAGAACGTAGAGCTATCACCTTACTCAATTATCCCACGCCCTAATAAGCTTTCGACAGATGGTTGTAAGGTTGCATTAAGCAAAGAGCTGACATTCTCTTTAGACACAGAATTAGCCCTTCCTGCGCTTAAATGGCTAAGAGATGAGTTAACAAAACATACCGACATATCTCTTCGGGATACTACCAGCGGAAAGCTTAGCTTTTCGTTCAATAAGCAGCTATCAGATGATGCGTACAAACTGGAAGTTCGTGAACGTCACATCCTATTGCAGGCAGGAGGAAAGTTAGGCTTTATTCATGGCTGCTCTACCATTTTGCAACTCGTTTTGGCTGATCCTTCAAGTATGTTCCTCCCATGTATTACAGTGGAGGATCAGCCGCGTTATAAATATCGTGGAATGATGCTGGACTGTGCCAGACACTTCCACTCAATCGACGCAGTCAAAGGCATACTGAACCAACTCGCCTATTACAAATACAACGTATTTCATTGGCACCTAACAGATGATGAAGGCTGGCGTATTGAAATTGACGCTTATCCAGAACTGACTGAAATTGGCGCATGGAGAGGCCCGGAACTCACACTTGAGGGGCAGTACACGCACCTTTCCGAGATCTATGGCGGTTACTACACAAAGACCGAGATCAAAGAGATCATCCTTTACGCAGAAGAGCGAGGCATCACCGTAATTCCGGAAATTGATATTCCGGGTCATTGCCGGGCAGCAATTAAATCTCTGCCAGAGCTTCTTGTGGATTCAAAAGATAACTCTAGCTATCAAAGTGTTCAGGGCTACAAAGACAATATCCTAGATCCTAGTTTGAATGGCACTTATAAGTTTATTGACACTGTTTTGGAGGAAGTTTGTGATCTTTTCCCGTCCCCCTATGTCCACATAGGTGGCGATGAAGTACCTGAGGGTGTTTGGCAAGGCAGTGAGCACTGCACTCAATTGATGAATCGTTCTGGCTACTGTGAACCAGGTGAGTTGCAAGGACACATTCTCAGACATGCTGAGAACAAGTTGAAATCTCTTGGCAAAAGAATGCTGGGCTGGGAAGAAGCCCATCATGGAGAAAAAGTCAGCACCGACACCGTTATCTATTCATGGCTAAGTGAAGAGGCTGCTATCAAATGTGCCCGTAAAGGATTTGATGTTGTACTCCAGCCAGCTCAATACCTGTATTTCGATATGGCTCAGAGTAATAACCCTGACGAACAAGGCGTCGACTGGTCAAACCCTATTTCGTTAGAAAAAACATATTGCTATGAGCCTCTGTCGGAACTGGAACCATCACATGAGATTCACTCCAGAGTTCTGGGAATTCAGTGTGCAATTTGGAGCGAGTTTATACCAAACAATCAACGCCTCGAGTACATGCTTTATCCGAGGTTATTAGCCAGCGCAGAAGCCGCCTGGACAAACAGTGAAAACAGAGACTGGAAAGAGTTCCTTTCCCGACTAAAAGGACAATTAACCCATATGGATAAGCTGAAAATTCACTATCGGAATCCATGGGAAGTTTAATCAGATCAACTTAGAAGCTCTCATAAGAGAAGAGTAAATTTAAAGGAAAGTTTCAATGCAATACGGTTACTTTGACAACGACAATCGCGAGTATGTCATCACACGTCCAGACACCCCTGCTCCATGGACCAACTACCTGGGAACAGAGAAGTTCTGTACGGTTATTTCTCACAACGCTGGTGGATACTCTTTTTATAACTCTCCTGAGTACAATCGTGTAACCAAATTCCGCCCGAACGCTACGTTTGATCGCCCAGGACATTATGTCTACTTGCGTGATGATGAAACTGGTGATTACTGGTCAATCTCATGGCAGCCAGTGGCAAAAAGCCTGGATGAGGCAAACTACGAAGTCCGTCATGGCCTTTCGTATTCCAAATTTAAGTGTGAGTACAACGGCATTACTGCAACCAAGACATTGTTTGTGCCAAAAGGCGAAGACGCTGAAATCTGGGATGTTGTGATCCGAAATGACTCAGACAAACCAAGAACAGTTAGTGCATTCTCATTTGTAGAGTTCTCATTCAGCCATATCGCTTCAGATAACCAGAACCATCAGATGTCCCTATACTCTGCGGGTACAGAATATCGTGAAGGCGTAATCGAATATGACCTTTACTACAACACCAACGACTTCGAAGGCTTCTACTACCTTGCATCAACATTTGCACCAGATAGCTACGATGGCCAACGCGATAACTTCCTTGGTTTATACCGTGACGAATCCAACCCTATTGCAGTAGAAAAAGGGATTTGTTCAAACAAAACTCAAACCTGCTACAACCATTGCGGTTCACTGCACAAGCAGTTTGTTATTCAGCCAGGTGAAGAAGTTCGTTTCGCCTTTATCCTTGGTCTAGGCAAAGGCAACGGTGACAAGCTAAGAGAGAAGTACCAGAACGTAGAGAACGTTGATGCAGCATTTGCAGAGATAATTGCTCACTGGGATGAACGCTGCCGTAAGTTCCAGGTAAGTTCACCGAACAAAGGCCTGGATACCATGATTAACACATGGACACTCTATCAGGCTGAAACTTGTGTAGTGTGGTCTCGCTTTGCTTCATTTATCGAAGTGGGTGGAAGAACTGGTCTTGGCTACCGCGACACAGCTCAGGACGCCATGGCGGTTCCGCATTCAAACCCTCATATGACGAAGAAACGTATCGTTGATCTTCTTCGTGGTCAGGTTAAAGAAGGTTACGGTCTGCATCTGTTTGATCCAGATTGGTTCGATCCTGAAAAAGCCGATGTTGAGCCATCTAAATCACCGACTGTTGTTCCGACACCAAGTGACGAAGATAAGATCCACGGTTTGGACGATACCTGCTCAGATGATCATCTGTGGCTGGTACCAACGATCTGTCGTTATGTAATGGAAACAGGCGAAACCGGGTTCTTTGATGAAGTGATCCCATACGCTGATGGTGGTGATGCAACCGTTTACGAGCATATGAAAGCCGCTCTGGATTTCACTGAGAAACACGTTGGTGAAACTGGAATTGCCAAAGGCCTTCGTGCTGACTGGAACGACTGTCTGAACCTTGGTGGTGGTGAGTCATCTATGGTGGCATTCCTTCACTACTGGTCTATCAACGAGTTTGTGGAGCTGGCGAAATTCCTTGATCGTCAGGAAGATGTTGTCCGCTATCAGGCAATGGCCGACAAGGTTAAGGATGCCTGTGAAACGAACCTTTGGGATGATGAAGGTGGCTGGTATATCCGTGGCATTACTAAGCATGGCGATAAAGTGGGTACTAACCAACAAACTGAAGGTAAGGTACACCTTGAATCCAATACCTGGGCTGTTGTATCTGGCGCGGTTTCAGAAGAACGCGGTAAAAAAGCGATGGACGCGGTAGATAACTACCTGTATTCCGACTATGGCTTGCACCTGAATGCTCCATCGTTTGCTACGCCTAACGATGATATCGGCTTTGTTACCCGTGTTTATCAAGGCGTAAAAGAGAATGGCGCAATCTTCTCTCATCCAAACCCTTGGGCGTGGGTAGCAGAAGCTCAACTTGGCCGTGGTGACCGTGCAATGAAGTTCTACGATGCACTAAACCCGTACAACCAGAATGACATGATCGAAACACGAATCACGGAACCATACTCATACGTACAGTTCATTATGGGTCGCGATCATCAGGATCATGGCCGCGCTAACCACCCATGGTTAACTGGTACTTCCGGCTGGGCTTATGTAGCAGCAACAAACCATATCCTGGGTGTGAGACTTGGCTTCGATGGCCTGATTGTAGATCCATGTATTCCAGCTGAGTGGCCAGGCTTTGAAGTAACACGTGAATGGAGAGATGCAACGTACCAGATCAAGGTAGAGAACCCGAACGGGGTAAGTAAAGGCGTGGCTAAGGTGACTCTGAATGGTGAAGTCATTGAAGGAGCAGTTCCTGCTCAGGCTGCTGGTTCAGTGAATGAAGTTTTGGTGGTAATGGGTTAAATCTCCTCGTTCCCACGGGGATCGTGGGAACTAGAAAAGCACTCTACTCGTTCCCACGCTCTGCGTTGGGAATGCAGACCAGAGTAAATGGTATCTGAGCAGTTAGATTAGTAGCGCTGTATTTGCTCAGTGAGGTATGAATTCCCACGGGGACCGTGGGAACTAGAAAAGCACTCTACTCGTTCCCACGCTCTGCGTGGGAATGCAGACCAGAGTAAATAGTAACTGAGCAGTTAGATTAGTAGCGCTGTATTTGTTCCGTGAGGTATGAATTCCCACGGGGACCGTGGGAACTAGAAAAGCACTCTACTCGTTCCTACGCTCTGCGTTGGAATGCAGACCAGAGTAAATAGTAACTGAGCAGTTAGATTAGTAGCGCTGTATTTGTTCCGTGAGGTATGAATTCCCACGGGGACCGTGGGAACTAGAAAAGCACTCTACTCGTTCCCACGCTCTGCGTGGGAATGCAGACCAGAGTAAATAGTAACTGAGCAGTTAGATTAGTAGCGCTGTATTTGTTCCGTGAGATATGAGTTCCCACGGGGACCGTGGGAACTAGAAAAAGGTTAGTGAGGCAGTTAGAAGATGATTAAATTCGGTACCGGTGGCTGGCGAGCCTTTATTGGTGAAGAGTTCACCAAAGATAACGTACGTATTGTTGCCCAGGCGGTGGCTAACATCATCAACAATGAGAAAGTCGCTGATCGTGGTTTTATAATTGGTTATGACAGGCGTTTCTTATCGGATAAAGCTGCAAAATGGTTTGCGGAAGTACTGGCAGAGAATGGCGTTCCAGTAAGTTTTATCGACAAGTACGTCCCTACGCCAATTGTTATGTTTAAAGCAAAGCAGATGGGATGTGCATATTCAGCGTGTATTACTGCTTCTCACAACCCGGCTGATTACAATGGTATCAAAGTCTTTATTGAAGGTGGTCGTGATGCCGATGAAATCATCACGGAGAAAATCGAACAACAGGTCGCTGTAATCCAACATTCGGATGTTCGTAGCACAGACTTTGATACAGCTGTAAAAAAGGGACTGATCAAAATAATCAATCCGATGAACGAGTTTGTAGACTCGATCATCGACTTCATTGATATCGATGCGATCAAGCAGGCAAACCTGCGAGTACTGATCGATCCAATGTTTGGTGTGGCAAAAAATGCCCTGCAGACGGTTTTGATCAATGGTCGTTGCGATGTGGATGTGATCAATGATGGCGAAAACCCGGCGTTCGGCGGCTTAATGCCATCACCAAGTGCAGCTACGCTATATCGCCTGAAGCATATGGTAACTCACGAAGGATACGATATCGGTATTGGCACCGATGGCGATGCAGATCGACTCGGGATCATCGATGAAAATGGTGACTTCATTCACCCGAATGAAGTTCTGATCCTTCTCTACTACTACCTGCTGGAGTATAAGCAGTGGAAAGGATCTGTTGTTCGCAACATCGCAACCACTCATATTCTCGATAAGATCGCTGCCGACTATGGTGAGAAGAGCTTTGAGGTTCCGGTAGGCTTTAAGCATATCAGTTCCCAAATGGAAGCAGATGATTCACTCATCGGTGGTGAAAGCTCTGGTGGCTTAACGATACGTGGCCATATCAAGGGTAAGGATGGTGTATTTGCATCCAGCCTACTCGTCGAAATGATCAGCGTAACCGGTAAGAAGCTGTCTGAGCTACTTGAAGAGATCTACAGCAAATACGGTTATGCCTATACCGCAGAAGGCGATTGTACTTTTAAGCCTTCTGAAAAAGAATCTCTGTATAACAAGCTCTATGTAGAGAAGCTTCTGCCAGAGTTTGAGTATGAGATAGAAAACGTAAGCTATGCCGATGGGCTGAAGGTTTACTTTAGAAACGGTGGCTGGGTCATCGCCCGGTTCTCAGGCACCGAACCACTGCTAAGAATTTTCGCAGAGATGGAAGATAAACCAACTGCAGAGAAGATTCTGAGCCAAATGAAGGCGTTTTTGTCTTTATCCTAATTAATCTCTGAACCTACCCTATAGGCAGAGCGTTTGCCCGGCCGCTGTACCGCCGGGCTTTTTTTGCTTTCAGTTAAGAAAATGCCAATATCCCTTCCTGATCCAGCTCTATCGATATTTTATCCCCGACTGAAAGTGGATCATATGAGGTAGCAATTAACTTACTTCCACCTACCTCAATAACATATCTACAGTGATCTCCCATAAATTGCAGTTCCAACACTTTGATCTCGCTATTTTCATCAGGGCGGATGATCACATGTTGTGGTCTCAGCAGCAGGGTACACTCTTGTCCGGAAACAAGTTCAACTCTTGGTTGTGCTAGTACTTCACCAAGCACGGTTTTAAACTTGCTATCAGACACCATCGTCGCTGCAAGGTAGCTCCCTCCTCCAAGGAAGTCTGCTACAAACTTGCTTGATGGCTGATAATAGAGCTCACTAGCCGTACCAAACTGCTCTATCACACCATGATTCATCACTGCCATTTTATCAGCAAAAGCAAAAGCTTCTTCTCGGCTGTGGGTAACAAAGATAGCAGTAACACCCTGGCTCTTAAATATTTTACGGATCTCCCGAATAAGATCGTGTCTTACCTGAGTATCTATATTGGAAAACGGTTCATCCAATAACAGAAGATCTGGCTGATATGCCAAAGATCGTGCAATTGCAACTCTCTGCTGTTGACCTCCGGATAACTGATGTGGATAACGCTCGCCGTAACCGTTCAAGTGAACCAGAGAAAGCATCTCCTCTACCTTATTCTGCTTTTCAGAACTCGACGCACCTTTCAGACCAAAAGCAATGTTTTCGGAGACCGTCAAATGAGGAAATAGTGCGTAGTCCTGAAAAATCATTCCTATATTGCGTTTTTCTGGTGGTACCCACAGCTTTCCATCATCAAGCAACTGATCGTTTAGGCTCATCTTTCCTTCACTCAGAGGAATAAGCCCGGCGATAGCTTTAAGTAACGTTGTTTTACCACATCCACTCGCACCCAGGAGACATACGATTTCACCCTTTTCAACGTTTAGGTTTAGAGACTCTAATACAACCTGTTTCTCGTACTGACAGGTTAATTTATTAATCGAAAGAGTACTGCTCATTAATGTGTCTGCTCCAGAGAACGGTTTACAACAATAAGGGGGATAAGCCCCACAAGAATTAACAGAACCGCAGGTAAGCCCGCCAGCTCAAGGTGCTCATCAGATGCAAAATTGTAGACGTAGGTTGCCAGCGTTTCGAAGTTGAAAGGGCGCAGTAGTAATGCTGCGTTTAGCTCTTTCATTGATTCGATAAAGACAAGTAATCCCGCAACTAATACTCCTCTCCTAACCAAAGGAAGATGAACACGCTTTAACATCTGATTGGCATTGCATCCCATTGTCCTACTAGCCATATCCATTGAAGGAGATATTTTGTTCATACTGCTCTCTACGCTACCAATCGCAACTGCAGAGAACCGAACAACCATAGCAAATATAATAGCGAACATAGAGCCAGAAAGAATAAGCCCCGGCCTTCCCCACTCCATAAACTTTGCAACATCATTTATCCAATGATCCATAGTTAGCACTGGCGCCATAACACCAATCGCTAAAACAGTACCTGGAACCGCATAGCCTAGAGATGCTACTCGCATAAAACCTAGTGTTACCTTTGTACTCTCTACTCTGTTAGCAAAATTTACAACAAGCGCGATGATTACCGCTATAACTGCAGCAGAGAATGAGACTTTCAGGCTATTGATAGCATATCGCTGAAACTCGGCAGTCCAGCTTTGGGCAAAATACTCAATAGCATAGTAGCTCAACTGCATTAGCGGCAGGATAAATGCCGCAGCAACCAATCCCCAGCACCAAACCAGAGCTAGCCACTTTTTGGTTCCAGTCAGCTCATAGCGGATATTTTCACGCGAACTAAAACTGGTTTGGAATAGCTTTTGTTTTCGACGGCTATAACGCTCACCACTGAGTAAAAGAACTACCACCACCAGCATAATCGCAGATATCTTTGCTGCCGCATTCAGGTTAGAGTACCCCAGCCAGGTATCGTAAACCGCAGTAGTCAATGTATTCACCGCAAAGTAACTTACTGTACCAAAGTCACCGATAGCTTCCATCGCAACTAACGATAGCCCAACGGCAATAGAGGGCCTGGCAAGAGGTAATGAAATTCTTTTAAAACTTTCCCACGGTGAACACTTCAATAACCTCGCGGAGTGAAGCAAACTTACACTCTGCTCCATAAATGCAGCTCTCGCCATCAGGTATACATAGGGGTAAAACACCATAGCCAGAATAAGCGTAGCACCAGGGAGTGTTCTTAAATCAGGAAACCAGTACTCCCCAGCTCCCCAGCCCGTAACATCCCGAAGTAATACCTGGACAGGACCAGCAAAGTCAAACCAGTCGGTATAAATATATCCAACAATATAACCAGGCATTGCCAGCGGAAGCACTAATGCCCACTGAAGTATTTTCTCACCGGGTAATCGGCACATCGCCATTAGCCATGCGGAAGGCACACCAAAGATTAGTGCAAGAAACATGACACCAGTAACAAGTGCAATCGTATTGAAGGTATATGTCGGCAGAACGGTGCCAAACAGGTGAGCAAAAAGATCGTCTGTTTCACCAAGCGATAAATAGAAGATTGCCAGAATTGGCAAAACCAGCAGCAGGGCTATTGCCCCACTGCTGGTTTTTATTATTTTATGTGTTTCCATTAAAGGTCGAACTTAACTTCATCCAGTAGCTTAACTGCTGTGCTGTGGTACTTCGCAATATCTTCCAGCTTAACATCGTCAGCTTTAAAGTCACCCCATGAAGCCACAAGTTCTGAACGCTTAACACCTTCTTTAACCGGGTACTCATAGTTAACTTCAGCATACATCTGCTGAGCTTTCTCACCAGTCAGGAACTCCATAAGCTTCTGAGCATTCTCTTTATTTGGAGAGAATTTAGCCAGAGCCATACCACTTACATTAACGTGAGTACCTGTTGATTCCTGGTTCGGGAAGTTGATATACACAGAGTCAGCCCAAGCTTTCTGGTTTTCATCATTCACCATTTTACCTAGGTAGTAGCTGTTACCCAAAGAGACATCACAAAGGCCTTCTTTAATCGCTTTAACCTGAGCGCGATCATTACCTTGTGGTTTACGAGCCAGGTTAGCTTTTACGCCTTCAAGCCACTGCTTAGTCTCTGCCTCACCTTTGTGAGCGATCATTGAAGAGATAAGTGAGACGTTGTAAGGGTGCTTACCGGAACGAGTACAGATCTTGCCTTTAAACTCAGGACTTGTCAGATCTGCGTAGTTGAAGTCGATACCTAGTTTGCCAACACGGTCACGAGATGAGTATACGTTGCGAGTTCTTAGGGTTAGTGCAAACCACTCATCATCAGTCGAGCGGTATTGAGCCGGAATATTTGATTCAATAACCTTGCTATCTAATGGCTGAACCACTTTTTTATCAACCAGTTCAACCAGGCGGCTAATATCTGTAGTTAAGATAACATCAGCTGGGCTGTATTCACCTTCCTGTACTAACTTCTCAGCTAAGCCTTTTTTAGCAAACTTAACATTAACTTTGATGCCAGTTTCTTTGGTGAACTCGTTGAACATAGGTTCAACAAGGAAAGGTTGGCGATAAGAGTAAACGTTAACTTCTTCTGCTGCGATAGCTGAAAAACTAGAAGCACCAATTACAGCTGCTAGTAGTGATAGAGATTTTTTCATTGAATATACCTAATGCACTTAATGTAGATGGTAATAATAATGGTTATCAGTTGCGTTATTATATTCAGTTTAATTTATGGAAACAATGATCTCAAACAAAAAAATGGCCCGCATTACTGCGAGCCATTTATCACACTGTAAATATTTATTACTTAAGAGATACGAACTCTGGGTAAGCAACTACGCCACAGTCTTGCATATCCATACCTTCCATCTCTTCGTCTTCAGATACTCGGATACCTACTGTTGCCTTCAGGATAGCCCATACTGCAAGGCTTGCTGCGAATACCCAACCGAAGATAACTGCTGCACCAAGAAGCTGAGCACCAAAGCTAGCGTCACCGTTGCTTAGAGGTACAATCATGATACCGAAGAAGCCACAAACACCATGTACTGAGATAGCACCTACAGGATCATCAATCTTAACCTTGTCCATACCGATGATGCTGAATACTACTAGCGCACCTGCTACCACACCGATAATTACAGAAGCAATTGGTGATGGAGATAGAGGGTCAGCTGTGATTGCAACAAGACCTGCCAGAGCACCGTTCAGAATCATAGTCAGGTCTGCTTTACCCCACATAGTCTTACATACAAGCATTGCTGCGATTGCACCTGCTGCTGCTGCTGCGTTCGTGTTCAGGAAGATCTGACCAACTGCTGTCGCGTTTTCGAAATCAGAAACCATTAGCTGAGAACCGCCGTTGAAGCCGAACCAACCTAACCACAGGATAAATGTACCTAGTGTAGCAAGAGGCATGTTTGAGCCTGGGATTGGGTGAACTTCACCGTTTTTGCCGTACTTACCTTTACGAGCACCTAGTAGTAGAACACCTGCAAGTGCTGCTGCCGCACCAGCCATATGAACGATACCAGAACCTGCAAAGTCACTGAAGCCAGCTTCAGACAGGAAGCCACCACCCCAGGTCCAGTAACCTTCGATTGGGTAAATAACACCTGTTAGTACTACTGAGAACAGTAGGAAAGCCCAAAGCTTCATACGTTCAGCTACTGCGCCAGATACTACAGACATTGCTGTTGCAACGAATACTACCTGGAAGAAGAAGTCTGATTCCAGAGAGTGGTCTGCGCCTTCACCCTGAGTACCGATTAGGGCACCAATTGAAGGAATAAAGCCACCTTCCGCGTTATCAACATACATGATGTTGTAACCGATTAGCAGGTACATAGTACAAGCGATAGCATATAGAGCGAAGTTCTTAGTTAGAATTTCAGTTGTGTTCTTTGAACGTACCAGACCTGCTTCCAGCATCGCAAAACCTGCTGCCATCCACATTACCAGCGCACCTGAAATGAGGAAGAAAAAAGTGTCCAGTGCGTATCGTAATTCAGTTACTGTTGTTGCTAATTCCATTATAAAGTCTCCAATCCCTTAAAGTGCTTCTCTGTCCATTTCGCCCGTACGAATACGCACTACCTGGCTCAGGTCGTAAATAAAAATCTTACCGTCACCAATTTTTCCTGTGTGCGCTGCTTTTGAAACTGCTTCTACAACGCGGTCAACATTTTCAGCCTGTGTTGCAATTTCAAGCTTTACCTTAGGCAGGAAATCCACCTGATATTCAGCACCACGATAAAGTTCAGTGTGACCTTTCTGACGACCAAAACCTTTTACTTCTGATACCGTCATCCCTTCGATACCAACATCAGACAACGCTTCACGTACATCATCTAACTTGAATGGTTTGATTATTGCGTTAATAAGTTTCATTGCATCCCCTCTGAGCATTAAGTCCTATAACAGGGATATAACAATCAAGAGGTATGCCAAGTTTTTAAACTATTGTTTTTATTGAACTTGAATGAAAAATGTTAAGAAAGATAAATTCAACTGCACCATTACAGTGCATGTGGATCACCTTTTTGATGCGAAATTTAATTACGCCCCAAGCTTGTGCACTCAAATTAAGGAAGGTAAAGGGAGGGAGGAAAAGGGACTGTTAAGAAATAAATTCGAGAAGGGATTTTAACAGGTCTTCAAAGTCTTCCAGACCACAGGCAGAAGTACTTTCACTGTCATAGAAGTCAAACTCACTATCTGCTTCCATCTCTTCTCCATATGCCAGTACATTTTCCTGAATTACCACTTCTTCAGTGGTCAGGTATGCAGAAATCTCCGTACCACGGATAGTTAGTTCCTGAATATCCCCAGACTTCAGTTCACCGACAGAGACTAACAGTTCGGTGACCTTTTGCTTATTTGTCGTTAGCTCTTCTTCTAGCCAACGCGCGACCACCTCATGCCCCATGCTGCATTTGATATGAAGGCCGCCGGTAAGGCTGTTTTTAGTAAATTGGAATTCCATAGGAGTTACGGGTTACGGGTTACGGGTTACGGGTTACGGGTTACGGGTTACGGGTTACGGGTTACGGGTCAGATTAACAAAAAGAGCTCCCAGCAAATGGGAGCTCTTCAAAGTCTAATTAAAGTTAATAAGTATTAAGCTAAATAGCTTTATTCTTATTGACCTTTAACTTCTTTAAGACCGTTGTAAGGTGCTTTCTCACCTAGAGCTTCTTCGATACGAATTAGCTGGTTGTACTTAGCAACACGGTCAGAACGGCTCATAGAACCAGTCTTGATTTGGCCAGCAGCAGTACCTACCGCTAGGTCAGCGATAGTTGCGTCTTCAGTTTCACCAGAACGGTGAGAGATTACTGCAGTGTAACCAGCATCTTTAGCCATCTTGATAGCTGCTAGAGTTTCAGTTAGAGAACCGATCTGGTTGAACTTGATAAGGATAGAGTTAGCGATGCCTTTCTCAATACCTTCAGCAAGGATCTTAGTGTTAGTTACGAATGAGATCGTCACCAACTAGCTGGATCTTGTCACCTAGTAGTTTAGTCTGGTGTGCGAAACCATCCCAGTCAGACTCGTCTAGACCATCTTCGATAGATACGATTGGGTAGTCTTCAACTAGACCAGCAAGGTAGTGGTTGAACTCTTCAGAAGTGAAGATTTTTCCTTCACCCTTCATGTTGTAGTTACCAGCTTCTTTGTCGTAGAACTCAGATGCAGCACAATCCATAGCTAGAGTTACGTCTTTACCTAGCTCGTAGCCTGCTAGCTCAACAGCTTCTTTGATTGCAGCTAGAGCAGCAGCGTTAGACTCAAGGTTAGGAGCGAAACCACCTTCGTCACCTACAGCAGTGCTCATGCCTTTACCTTTAAGTACTTTAGCAAGGTTGTGGAATACTTCAGCACCGATACGTAGACCTTCTTTAAGAGTCTTAGCACCAACTGGCTGGATCATGAATTCCTGGATATCAACGTTGTTGTCAGCGTGCTCACCACCGTTGATGATGTTCATCATTGGTAGAGGCATAGAGAACTGACCAGCAGTACCGTTTAGCTCAGCGATGTGCTCGTATAGAGGCATGCCTTTAGCTGCAGCAGCAGCTTTTGCGTTTGCTAGAGATACAGCTAGGATTGCGTTTGCACCGAAGTTAGATTTGTTTTCAGTGCCGTCTAGGTCGATCATTACCTGGTCGATGTCAGCTTGAGCTTTTGCGTCCTTGCCAACTAGTGCTTCAGCGATTGCGCCATTTACAGCTTCAACTGCTTTAAGAACACCTTTACCTAGGAAACGTGCTTTGTCACCGTCACGTAGCTCAAGAGCTTCGCGAGAACCAGTAGATGCGCCAGATGGAGCTGCCGCCATACCTACGAAACCGCCTTCTAGGTGTACTTCAGCTTCTACAGTTGGGTTACCACGTGAGTCGATGATTTCACGACCTAGAACTTTAACGATCTTAGACATTATGTTTCCTCTCGTTTCAATTTAAATGTCATAACTAATGAGCAGCAGCACTACCAATCTCTACTGCCCGTATCCTTACTTACTTATCAAATTCACCGCGCTGGTATTCACCAGCTGCTTTTACGAAACCTGCAAATAGTGGATGACCATCGCGAGGCGTCGAGGTAAATTCTGGGTGGAATTGAGCTGCAACAAACCAAGGGTGTGCTGGATTCTCAATTACCTCAACAAGCTTCTTATCTGCAGACAGACCCGACACTTTAAGACCTGCTTTTTCAATTTGCGGACGAAGGTTGTTGTTTACTTCATAACGGTGACGATGACGCTCATGGATCTTAGCGTTTCCATATAGCTCATACGCTTTAGTCCCTTTCTCAAGATGACATAATTGAGAACCAAGGCGCATTGTGCCACCAAGGTCAGACTGCTCGGTACGTTCTTCAACTTTACCTTCGCCGTCTACCCACTCTGTGATCAAGCCTACCACAGGGTATTTAGTATCTTTATTAAATTCTGTTGAATGTGCGCCATCAAGACCTGCTACGTTACGCGCGTATTCAATAAGAGCAACCTGCATACCCAGACAGATACCAAGATAAGGCACATTGTTTTCACGAGCATACTGAGCTGCTCGAATTTTACCTTCTACACCACGGTCGCCGAAGCCACCAGGTACTAGAATCGCATCAAGACCTTCAAGTGCTTCTTCACCTTTAGTCTCAACGTCTTCTGAATCTACATACTTAATGGTAACGTTAAGACGGTTTTTCAAGCCTGCATGCTTAAGTGCTTCGTTAACTGATTTATAAGCATCCGGCAGTTGGATGTACTTACCAACCATACCGATAACAACATCCCCTGTTGGGTTTGCTTCTTCGTAGATTACCTGTTCCCACTCAGAAAGGTCTGCTTCAGGTGCATTAATACCAAAACGCTGACAAACCAGATCATCAAGACCCTGAGCTTTAATAAGCTGTGGAATTTTGTAGATAGAATCTACATCTTTCATTGAGATAACCGCTTTCTCAGGAACGTTACAGAATAGTGCAATCTTCTTACGTTCGTTTGCTGGGATCATGCGATCGCTACGACAAACAAGAATATCTGGCTGGATACCGATAGAAAGCAGCTCTTTTACAGAGTGCTGAGTAGGTTTTGTTTTAACTTCACCAGCTGCTGCTAGGTAAGGAACAAGAGTCAGGTGCATAAACATAGCACGCTCACGACCTAGCTCTACTGCTAGCTGACGAATCGCTTCCATAAATGGTAGTGATTCGATATCGCCTACCGTACCACCAACTTCAACGATAGCAACATCGTGACCTTCAGAACCTGCAATTACACGGTCTTTAATCGCGTTTGTGATATGAGGGATTACCTGAATAGTAGCACCAAGGTAGTCGCCACGACGCTCTTTTCGAAGTACGTCAGCGTATACACGACCTGCTGTAAAGTTGTTACGCTTAGTCATCTTGGTGCGAATGAAACGCTCATAGTGACCAAGGTCTAGATCGGTTTCTGCGCCATCTTCCGTGACGAACACTTCACCGTGCTGAATCGGGCTCATAGTACCCGGGTCAACGTTGATGTAAGGGTCAAGCTTCATCATGGTCACTTTTAGACCACGAGCTTCTAAAATAGCCGCTAGAGATGCTGCTGCAATACCTTTACCTAGTGAGGAAACAACCCCGCCAGTAACAAAAATGTAATTTGTCGTCATGTTTAACCTGAAATTGGTTGAATGAGGGAAATGAGTACTTTCTGGACGGGACGTAAATATACCAGAAGCCCTTTACCACCACAACGTGAAACTTATCACACCCAGTTATTTAATTTCTTGCTTCAAATCAAATCAGGATTTGTAGGAATATTACGTAAGTTTTCATACAAATCTATCAATAGTGGTTATTTGGAGTCCTTTTTGACCTTATCCCAGAAAGCATCAAGTTCCTCTAGAGAATAGTCCTCTAATGTTTTTCCTTCTGCTCTGACCAGATTTTCGACACCTTTAAAGCGCTTAGAAAACTTAATATTTGCTTTTGTTAATGCCACTTCTGGATTTTTCCCAAGATGTCTCACCAGATTAACAGTCGCAAACAGAAGATCGCCAAGTTCTTCTTCTACTTTCTCTTCATCAGGTGTTACCTGAAGCGCTTCGTCGAGAACTTCGTCTACTTCTTCTCTGACTTTATCGACAACAGGCCCGATAGATTTCCAGTCAAAGCCGAACTTGGCACAACGTTTTTGAATCTTATTGGCTTTTGATAATGCAGGAAGTGAGTCGGGAATAGAATCTAGAATGCTCTCTTCACTTTTCCCCTGCTCCGCTTTCTCTTTTGTTTTTTCCAGTTCCCAGTTGGCGTTGATTTCTTCATCTGAAGCAAATTCAGCATCAGAAAAAACGTGGGGATGGCGTCGAATCAATTTCTCGTTTACCGTTTCAACCACATCATTAAAATCAAACAGCTCCTGCTCTTTAGCCATCTGGCTATAGAAGATAACCTGAAACAACAAGTCGCCTAGCTCTTCCTGAAGATTACTCCAGTCTCGCTTCTGGATAGCGTCAACCACTTCGTAAGTTTCTTCGATGGTGTGGGGAACAATGGTGTCGAAGCTCTGCTTTAGATCCCACGGGCAACCTTTTTCAGGGTCGCGCAGGGTAGACATTATTTCGAGTAACTGATCGATTGATTGGGTCATGGTAGAAATTCTTAATTTGTATGGCTCTTGAAGGTTAATGATACCCGCAGATGAGCAGGTATCGAACGCAGACACGCGTAAACCCATCCATGGAGGCTCCGATGCGGCGTCCCTGCCGCAAAGGGTCTGCTTATCGATACCTGCACACCTGCCTAATTCAGATTCAGTAAAATGCTTAGCTTAGTCTCTTAACAGAGACGACATCCTTAATCTGCTCGATACGGCTTTGAATACGTCCTAGTATCTCAACATTCTTCACTTCGATATCAAAGTCCATCACTGAGATCTGACGCTTAAAGTCGGTGCGGCTCTTCATTCCTGATACTTTCAACTTCTCGTTTGCAAGAAGTGTGGTGATATCTTTAAGAAGACCTCCGCGCTCTAACGCTTCAACACGCAGCGTCAAAATATAGGAGCCAACAAAACCGCCACCCCATACCGTATCAATAATACGTTCTGAAGCATGAATTCTAAGCTCAGCAAGTTGCTCACAGTCAGCACGGTGAACCGAGATTCCACGTCCCTGAGTGATATATCCGGCAATGTTATCACCTGGTATAGGCTGACAGCAGCGAGCAAGGTGAGTCATCAGATTGTCAACACCTTCAACCACAACTGCATCTTTATGAGGTCGACTCTGAGCAGGCGCTTTTGCTTCGCTTTCCTGCAGTTTTTCCAAAGCCTGCTGATCTTCTTCTTCCGCAGTCGGTTTATTGACTAACGCATTGATGTGATTGACTACCTGATTGATTTTCAGGTCACCACTACCAATACCAATATATAGCTCATCCGGAGTATTAACGTTAAAGCGTTTTAGAGCATACTCACTGGCATCTTTTAGCGTCGCACCGATTTTGTTTAACTCTGTTTCCAGAATCTCCCGACCCGCTTCGAGGTTCTTCTCCCGGCTCTGCTTACGGAACCAGGCATTAATCTTGGCACGGGCACGACCAGAGAGGACAAATCCAAGCGACGGGTTTAACCAGTCACGGGATGGGTTAGGCTCTTTCTGAGTAATGATTTCAACCTGATCGCCCATCTCCAGCTTATGGGTAAACGGAACGATTCTTCCCGCTACTTTCGCACCAATACAACGGTGCCCTACCTCAGAGTGAATATGGTAGGCAAAGTCCAGTGGCGTTGCCCCCATAGGAAGGTCAACAACGTCCCCGCGTGGTGTAAAGGCGTAAACCCGGTCATCAAAGACCTGACTACGAAGTTCATCAAGCATCTCACCAGAGTCTGACATCTCTTCCTGCCAGTCTAAAAGCTTACGCAACCAGGTGATTTTTTCATCGTAACCACTACGGCCACCGCTTCCACCTTCTTTGTATTTCCAGTGCGCGGCAACACCAAGTTCAGAATCTTCGTGCATCTGCTTGGTACGAATCTGAATCTCTATGGTTTTGCCTTCTGGCCCAAGAATAACGGTATGGATCGACTGATAGCCATTTGGTTTTGGATTCGCGACATAGTCGTCGAACTCACTTGGAAGGTGCTTGTATTTGGTATGAACCACACCCAGTGCGGCGTAACAGTCCTGCAGGCGCTCTGCAATAATACGTACGGCGCGAACATCGAAAAGCTCATCAAAGGCGAGGCTCTTCTTCTGCATTTTGCGCCAGATACTATAGATATGTTTTGGTCGACCGCTGACTTCCGCCCGGATATCAGAAGACTTCATTTCATCTTCCAGATCGGTAACAAAATCTTCGATATATTGTTCGCGGTCAATTCGACGTTCGGAAAGCTGTTTCGCGATTTGCTTATAGGTCGTAGAGTGCTGATAACGGAAAGCGTAGTCTTCAATTTCCCACTTTAGCTGACCAATACCAAGTCGGTTTGCCAGCGGCGCATAGATGTTGGCACACTCTTTCGCTGCTGCCTGACGAATTTCGTCAGACTCATCTTTAACTTCACGAAGGTTACAGATACGCTCAGCCAGTTTAATAATCACGCAACGGAAGTCATCTACCATCGCGAGCAACATACGTCTTACATTATCCACCTGCCCGGATGCAGCACTGCCTTCTAGCGTTACGTTTAACTGACCGATGGCTGCCATCTCTTCGACACCATCAATCAGCTTTATAATTTCCTTACCGTAATCCTCTTCCAGTTCTTCTCTGTCATAGTAGCCAGCAGAAACAACCGGGAACAACTGAGCTGCTACGAGTGTTGCGCGATCCATAGAGAGAGTTATCAAAATCTCAATCATCTCACGACCGCGCCACAACAACAGTTGAGCCTCTTCTTTGCCTTCAAGCAGCACTTCACACTGCTGATAAACCTTGGTCAGCTTATTACTGGTTTTCTTTTCCTGTTCCAGACTGGCAATCCATGATTCCAACTCGAACTTTTCATCTGCATTTAAATGCGCACCGCGTACTGCGACCATTTTCTTTCCTAGCGTTTTTATTCTTCCGTGACGTTGTTTGTCACTAATTACGAGTCACGTAGATCAACCAAAAACTAACCGGGTGTGCTGTAGCAAACATTCAAGGGCATGGATGCCCTTGTTTAAGCGCTCAGGGACGACTTGCAGCGGTTTGCGGAAGCATACCCAGTTGGTTTACCCAACTACGATCTTTCAAATAAAGCCATCGACTCCAAATGAGCGGTATGAGGGAACATATCCAACATACCCAGCTTAACTAACTTGAACCCTTGATTTAGCAAGCTCTGGCTATCTCTGGCTAGAGTAGCAGGATTACAGGAAACGTAAACTACACGCTTTGTATCAAATCGAGAAAGTTGATCTACAACGCCTGCCGCACCTGCTCTCGCCGGATCTAACAACACCTTATCAAACTTAGATTGAGCCCAGCGCTTCTCGGTTAAATCCTCTTCCAGATTAGCCTGATAAAACTCAACATTACTGATTCCATTTACTTTAGCGTTTTCCGTTGCCTGATCCACCATCTCCTGAACACCTTCAACACCAACAACAGTTTTAACCTGCTGTGCCATTGGCAGGCTGAAGTTACCCAAACCACAGAACAGATCCAGCACTCTATCTTCGGGAGTTAACTCGAGCCATGATAAAGCACGCTCGACCATCTGCTTGTTTACACCGCCGTTAACCTGAATAAAGTTTGTGGGCAGGAATGGAATGGTGACACCAACTTCATCATAGAACGGCACATCACCACAAACACGTTCCAATAATTCATCAGACTGCAAATATAAGGTTACCGAATTTCGCTCTGCCCAACTTTGCAGACTGCTTCTATCCGTTTCATGAAGAGAGCGAACATAGTGCAGCAGAACCACTAGAGAACCAGGACCTGCCACCAACTCAAGGTGCCCTAAATTAGCAATATTTTTCAGACCAGAAAGCAACTCTTTTAGTTCCGGCAACAATACATTTAATTCAGGTTGCAAAACCGGACAATCAGTAACAACAGCTATCTGTTTACTCTGCTTTTTACGGAAACCAAATAGCAGCTTTCCGCTCTTTTTATCCTTAAACAGGCTAACTCTGGCTCTTCTTCGGTAACCTTTTTCGTCACCAACAATTGGCGACTCTAACTCAATAGACTCGCCAGCAAATTTGTTAAACAACTGAGCTAATGAATCACTCTTATAGGCAATCTGTTCGTTGTGTGGCAAATGCTGCATATTACAGCCACCACACTCCCCATAATATTTACAAAATGGTTCTACACGTTGCGGGCTTTGCTTCTGAATCTTAATTAAATTACCCCGAGCATATTTGCTTTTGCTCTCGGTTAATTGAGTAAGTACTTCCTCACCAGGAAGCGCTCCATCAATAAATACTGGCTTCTTGCCCAAATAGCCTATCCCTGCTCCGTGATGATCAAGCCTTTCTATCTTTATAAGCTGATGTTTTTTCTCTATCTGAGTTTTCTTTTTTGGTTGAAAGAAACGAGCCATGTAATTGTTCCAATTTTTATATCACTGAACATCACTATTCTGGTTAGCAATGTTGGTAGAAATTCAATGCTTTGATACTATTTTCCCACATCCAGATTCCATTGTAATCATCGAACATGACCAGATACGGCTTACGCGCCCGCGTAATCACTTTAACTCTTGCTCCAACGCTTATTGTTGGTCTCTTATTGAGTGCATTCTTCACTTCAAATCGATATAACGATCTGGAAACCCAACTCGTTTCTTCAGGAACCAGCATTTTGGAGCCACTGGCTATTGCCAGCGAATTTGGCATGACATCTCAGAGTCGTGAAGCTGTCAGGCGACTCATCAGCTATGCACACAGAAAAAACTCAGACATAGTCCGAAGTATTGCGGTATTTGATAGCAACCACCAGCTATTCGTAACATCGAATTTCCACCCTGACTTTGAGAAACTCACCTTCCCGAAAGGGATGCCGATACCTTTACTAACTAACATTGAAAGGCAAGATACGCGGTTAATTCTTCGGGCACCAATCGTTGTGGAAGGACAGTTCTCTTTACAAGACGGTACGCAAACAGAACCGAATCAGCCGCTGGGTTATATTGCGATGGAGCTGGATATGTCTCCACTTCGCTTACAGCAATATCAGGAAATTTTTGCCGCTCTGTTAGTTCTGGTTCTTGGTGTTGGACTATCTGGCATCTTCGCTTACAGCCTGATGCATGACGTAACCCAGCCAATCACCAACATGAAAAGAACCGTAGACAGAATTCGTCGTGGTCATCTGGACTCCCGAATCGAAGGTAAAATGCATGGTGAACTGGACTCGTTGAAAAATGGTATTAACGCCATGGCGGTATCACTGTCTGAATACCATGTAGAGATGCAAAATAGCATCGATCAAGCCACATCTGATTTAAGAGAAACACTGGAGCAGCTTGAGATTCAGAACGTGGAACTGGATATTGCGAAAAAGCGTGCTCAGGAAGCCGCTCGTGTTAAGTCAGAGTTTCTGGCGAATATGTCCCATGAACTGAGAACACCGCTAAATGGTGTTATTGGTTTTACCCGTCAGATGTTGAAGACACAACTTTCTTCAAGTCAGACGGACTACCTTCAAACCATTGAACGTTCCGCGAACAACTTGTTAAGTATCATTAATGACATTCTAGACTTCTCTAAACTAGAAGCCGGTAAGCTGCTTCTGGAAAATATTCCATTCGAGTTCCAGGAAAGCCTCGAAGAAGTGGTTGCTCTACAGGCCACCAGCGCCCATGAAAAAGGGCTGGAGCTCACCCTTAAGATTGATCCTAAGATACCAGCTGGTGTGGTTGGTGACCCGTTACGTATTCAGCAAATTCTCACCAACCTTGTCGGTAACTCAATTAAGTTTACTGAACGCGGCAACATCGATATCAGTGTCGAGTTAAGAACACAAAAAGATGATTCTGTAGAGCTACAATTTATGGTTCGCGATACAGGTATCGGTATCTCAGAGCGCCAACAATCTCAGTTATTCCAGGCATTCAGTCAGGCAGACGCAAGTATCTCTCGTCGTTATGGTGGTACGGGTCTTGGTCTGGTTATCACACAGAAACTGGTTGCCCAAATGGGTGGCGAAATAAGCCTAACCAGCCGTCTGCATCAGGGGTCGACTTTCTGGTTTACGCTCCGGTTGGATAAAACCGATCTTCCAATGGGTGCCAAGCCAGAGTCTCAATATCTGGTTAACAGAAGAGTGTTAATCATCGAGCCAAATATGCAGGCGGGCTCGGTGATCCAACAGCAATTGATTCAGGAAGGTCTAAGCGTTACTTACCAAACCAGCACACCGGATCAATTTGAAAGGCAAGACAGCGTTCTTCTCTGCTTACCTCCTAAGAGCAGATATACGATCGAAGAAGTTGCCGGGCATCTTGATAAGATCCGTCAATATTCTGATCAAATTCTGGTTGGCGTTCCAAGTACAGAATTGGCTCTTGCTGAACAACTGATTAATGACTTTGGTGTTCAGTGCATGACGAAGCCACTTTCACGAAGGAAACTACTGAACATACTTGCTGTTCAACATCAGGACAGCGGGCCAGTTGAGGTTGTTGAGCCGCAGGCAACTCAGACTAACATTACCAGGCTGCCACTCACTGTTATGGCAGTAGATGATAATCCTGCAAACCTGAAGCTTATTGCAGCACTGCTTCAGGAGCGAGTTGAAAATGTAATTACCTGTACTAACGGTAAAGACGCGGTTAAGGAAGCAACTGACCGTAAATTCGATATGGTGTTGATGGATATTCAGATGCCTCATATGGATGGGGTAACGGCATGTCGCTACATTAAACAGACTGATCTTAATGAATCAACGCCAGTGATTGCGGTTACCGCACATGCAATGAGCGGCGAAAGAGATCGCTTGTTAAATGCCGGAATGGATGACTACTTAACTAAGCCTATTGAAGAGCATATTCTTCAACAGGTTTTGGTTCACTGGAACCCTAATACAAGCAGCGAAGAGGTGGACAAGTTGGATCTACCATCTACAGAACCAGAGCCGGACAACAAAAACACCAGCGTCATCGTAGACTGGCAGGCTGCATTAAAGCAGGCTGCAAACAAAGAAGATCTAGCGAAAGAGATGCTTCAGATGCTGATCGATTTTATTGCTGAAGTAAGTGAGATAGTGGAACAGGCACTAGAGCAGGACGACTACCCTATCGATGATCTGATTCACCATATCCATAAGCTTCACGGAAGTTGCTCGTACAGTGGCGTTCCTAAACTAAAAGCGATCTGTGCTTTGATTGAAAAATCTTTGCGCTCAGGGATGAGTGTTATGGATATTGAACCAGAGCTATTTGAACTTCAGGATGAAATGGAGAAAGTGCAGGAAACGGCAAAGTTGTATTTATAAGTTACAGGTGACACGTGACACGTGACACGTGACGCTATTTTTCCATAACAACAGTTGCTACTGCATAGTTTCTTTCATCTGAAATTGAAAGATGGATACTGTTAGCACCCATTAACTCTGAGATTTCTTTGGCTTTGTTGTTTAAGGTAAGAATGGGTTTTCCATTTTCATCGTTGCTAACGACAAAGTCATGGAAGGTCACACCATGAGCGATACCTGTACCTAACGCTTTTGAAGCAGCTTCTTTGGCAGCAAAGCGTTTAGCCAGAAAGCGGCCTTTCTGTTTGAGGGAGTGAAATATCTCCAGTTCAGAGTCAGATAAAATGCGGGCAGCAAATGCCTCTCCACTTCGAGAAAGTGCTTTTTCAATTCGCTCTATTTCAGCGATATCTGTACCTAAACCTATAATTGCCACGTCTGCTCTCTTTAATCCAATCGAATCGTCATCCCTGATGAGCCTATGCGAAGTCAGGGATCTGCTTTCAGCTTACCGCAAAGTTAAATACTCACTTCAAAACTATAAGTGCGCTGGAATCAGATTCCGTACTACGTTTGTTCCTCACTATACGGAATGACGAAGTTCCTGAGTTTCTTAAACATCCGCAATAATCTCGTTCCCACGCTCCGCGTGGTAATGCATACCGTAGCCAAACGACCAGATATGGCAATACAGCAGGAACGAGGAAAAACGCTTACGAGCGACCTGCAACCATAGCCGCTTTCATATCAGCAACCGCTTTGCTTAGCCCGTCAAATACCGCACGACCAATAATTGAGTGCCCAATATTAAGCTCATAGATTTCAGGCAGTGCCGCAATAGGACCAACGTTGTGGTAAGTCAGACCATGACCTGCGTTTACTGTGATACCAAGATCGTCTGCGTAGCTCGCTGCCGCAGCAATTTTCTTAATCTCATCCTGCTGATCCTGCTCAGTTTCAGCATCTGCGTAGTGACCAGTGTGCAGCTCAATAAATGGCGCTTCACACGCTTTAGCAGCATCGATTTGCTCTCTGTCTGCGTCGATAAACAGAGATACTTTAATACCTGCTTCTGTCAGAGTTTTAGTTGCTGCTTTTACTTTTTCAAGCTGGCCTTTAACATCCAGCCCGCCTTCTGTCGTCAGCTCCTCACGCTTCTCTGGTACCAGACAAACAAACTCGGGCTTAGTCTTAACTGCGATTTCAACCATTTCATCAGTTACTGCCATCTCCAGATTCATACGCGTCTGGATAGTTTCTCTAAGAATGCGAACATCTCTGTCCAGGATATGACGGCGGTCTTCACGAAGGTGAATGGTGATACCGTCTGCTCCTGCACGCTCTGCAATTTCAGCAGCGTGTACAGGATCTGGATACTTAGTTCCACGGGCATTACGTAGTGTAGCGATATGGTCAATATTGACGCCAAGAAGGATAGAGCTCATCTTTTTTATACTCCGTGCTCTGGGATAATTAATTCTGTTTACGCGTTCGGTTGGCAAACAGTTCCCGACTTTTTAAAGGTTTGCCGCCAAGATAAGGCTTAAGGGCTATTCGTGTAAAGCGTTTTGCTGCGATTAGCTGCTCTTTTGTCATAAATCGCCTTTCTGCTATGGCGATCAATTCGTTACCGAGAAAAGTAAGATTATCTCGGCGCACGCTGGCGATAAAACCTTTCTGTTCCCGGTATCGGTATGTCATATCAGGATCAACGGATTCACCAGTACCTGCGCAGTGAAGAAAGTCGACTCCATACCCCATCGCAGACAACAAGGCTAACTCGAAGCGTCTTAATGCAGGTTCAGGGTTATCTGACTGTGCCAACTCGGTAAGCACCTGAAGGTAATCATGAAACAGCGCAGGATATGGGGTTTCACTTTCCAATACTCTGCCAAGCAGCTCATTCACGTACATTGCTGAATATAAGTTAACGCCGGTAAGAGGAAGTCCTAAGCTGATCGGTTCAGCCTGACGCAGTGTCTTCATCGAGCCACCGCCCGACCATTTCATAAGAAGAGGAGTAAAGGGTTGTAAGGCTCCCTTTAAGTTTGAACGCTTACTGCGGGAACCTTTAGACATGATTGAAAGCCGGCCATACTCTTCACTAAATACATCCAGGATAAGGCTGCTTTCACTATACGGACGGCGGTGGAGAACAAAACAACGTTGAAGTTCAGAACCTTCACTCATGCTTCCCCCCCATAAGTCTAAAACGACTCGTTCCCACGGTCCCCGTGGGAACGCATATCAAACGAAAACCTCAGACCTTAGTATGCATTACCACGCTGGAGCGTTGTAACGAGGTTTAACGTTTTTCGCAATGACAAGGCTACTTATTCTCCAGCTCGTCGATATAGCCTAGAGAACGCAGTGCACGCTCATCATCAGCCCAGCCAGATTTAACCTTAACCCAGGTTTCCAGGTAAACCTTACGCTCAAACAGCTCTTCCATATCCAGGCGGGCTTCACGACCGATAGTCTTGATTTTCTCGCCACCCTTACCGATAACCATCTTCTTCTGACCATTTCGTTCTACCAGAATCAGGGCATTGATATGAAAGCCATCGGTTTCAGGGTTGTAGTCGAAACGTTCAATCTCAACCGTTACTGAATAAGGAAGCTCTTCACCAGTAAAGCGCATCAGCTTTTCACGAACAATTTCCGACGCCATAAAGCGCTGAGAGCGGTCAGTCACATACTCTTCCGGGAAGTGGTGCTCAGCTTTAGGAAGGTGCTCACGAACATGCTTACGAAGAACATCTGTGTTCTTACCATGCTTTGCCGAGATTGGCACCACATCAACAAAATCCATCTTCTTAGACAGTTCCAGCATATGAAGCATCACATCATTTCTGTCTTTAACGTTATCCACTTTGTTTACACAAAGCACAACCGGGAAGTTGGATTTTTGAAGCTTGGTCAGCACCATTTCATCATCTGCAGTCCAGTGCGTACCATCAACAAGGAAAAACACTAGGTTGACGTCACTCAGAGAGCTGTTAGCCGCACGGTTCATCAGGCGGTTAATTGCGCGCTTCTCTTCGATATGAAGCCCTGGAGTGTCCACGTAGATAGCCTGATAGTCACCATCGGTATCAACACCCATAATACGGTGACGGGTGGTTTGTGGCTTTCTTGAGGTGATCGAAATCTTCTGACCAAGGATGTGGTTCAGAAGCGTAGACTTACCTACATTCGGACGACCTACAATTGCGATAAAACCACAGTGCTGGTTTTCAGACGATGTGCTTTCGCTACCGTGCGTTGCAAAGTATGCATCCAAATCGAATTCGTTGTTATCTTCACTCATTAGTCAGTTGCTCTAGTGCTAATTCCGCAGCCGCTTGTTCTGCCTTGCGGCGGCTAGTGCCTTTACCAATAACAGGCTTATCCGCACCTGCTACATTGCACGAAACCGTAAATTCCTGGTTATGTGCTTCACCTTTAATATTAGTCACTGTATACACAGGTAGTGGTTTTTTACGCCCTTGCAGGAATTCCTGCAAACGTGTCTTAGGATCTTTCTGCGATACACCCGGTTGAATTGAATCTAAACGGCTTTGATACCAGCTCAGGATAATCACCCGAACCTTCTCAATATCACTATCCAGATAGATCGCACCGATGATCGCTTCTACTGCGTCAGCCAGAATCGAATCACGACGGAAACCACCACTTTTGAGCTCACCTGGACCTAATTTTAAGTACTCTCCAAGATCGAATTCACGACCTAACTCAGCAAGGGTGTTACCTCTTACCAGTGTTGCACGCATACGGCTCATGTCACCTTCGTTTACCTTAGGGAAACGGTGGTACAGGTCATCTGCAATGACAAAACTTAAAATTGAATCGCCCAGAAACTCAAGACGCTCATTATGTTTACTGTTGGCGCTGCGGTGAGTCAGCGCCAGATTGATAAGCTCGATATCATTAAATTGATAACCGAGCTTTTTTTCTAGTCTTGTTAACGGAGAATTCATGCTCTCTCAACTAATTAATGCCACCGATGCGATTGAAACGCACACCAGTAGGAATCCAAGAAGGCAGCACACTATCTGCGCCACGTTCAAACTCAAAGCTAATCCAGATACCTGTTGCTTTGCCAACTAAGTTCGCTTCCGGGACAAAGCCCCAGTAACGACTGTCTGCACTGTTGTCACGGTTATCGCCCATAACAAAGTACTGACCTTTTGGAACAACCCATTCATTCACACCCGGACGAGGCTGATACATAGCTACGTTGTCCGTTTGCAGGGGATGAACCAGAATTTGGTGCTCAACTTCACCCAGCTTTTCATTAAGCTGAATCAGCGGAACACCACGCTGTATAAACTCGCTTTCAACCACATTTGACAGCCCCACTGGCTTACATGTGCTTTCACCTTGTGGCTTGATACAAATCTCTTTCTTAGGGCTATAACGAACCGTGTCTCCCGGCAGACCTACCACACGCTTGATGTAATCAATGTTTGGCTGAGGCGGATATTTAAATACCACGATATCACCACGTTCTGGCTTACCTGTTTCCACTAATTGCGAGCGAAATACCGGATCTTTAATGCCATAAGAGAACTTCTCTACCAGAATAAAGTCACCAACAAGCAGTGTCGGCATCATTGATCCTGATGGAATCTGGAACGGTTCATAGATAAAGGAACGAAGCACTAATACAAAGGCGATAACCGGAAAGATAGAGACACTATTCTCGATCCACCACGGTTGTGCGACAACTTTAGCAGCCACATCATCACTAAGCTCACTGGTTTGAGCCTGAACATCTGCCAGCTTTTGAGCACGCTTTTTAGCCCAAACCAGCTTCTCAAAAGCCCATACAATACCAGTTACCAGTGTAACCAGAACCAGAATGAGCGAGAATGTATTAGCCATTGCTTTTCCTTAATTTCTCTCGTCATCCCTGCGAAGGCAGGGATCTATTTCAGAGCACAAAGTCAAAGCCTATTGCTAGAAAACATGGAACTCTAAAAACAAGATTCCCGCCTGCGCGGGAATGACTTAGGTTATATTATTTCGGTGTTGATAACATCGTTTAGTCTTTACCAACATGAAGAATAGCCAGGAACGCTTCTTGTGGTAACTCAACGTTACCGATCTGCTTCATGCGCTTCTTACCTTCTTTCTGCTTCTTCAGTAGCTTCTTCTTACGGCTCACGTCACCACCGTAACACTTAGCGATTACGTTTTTACGTAGCTGCTTAACGGTAGAGCGCGCAATAATGTGGTTACCAATGGCTGCCTGAATAGCGATATCAAACATCTGGCGAGGAATGAACTCTTTCATCTTCTCAACAAGCAGACGACCACGAGACTGTGCCTGGTCTTTGTGAGTGATGATTGCCAGAGCATCCACTTTGTCACCGTTTAGAAGTACATCTACACGAACCATGTTAGATGCTTCAAAGCGCTGGAAGTTGTAATCCAGAGATGCGTAACCACGGGATGTTGATTTCAGACGGTCAAAGAAATCAAGAACAACTTCAGCCATCGGGATATCGTAAGTAACCGCAACCTGATTGCCGTGGTAAACCATATCTACCTGAACACCACGCTTCTCTACACAAAGAGTGATTACGTTACCAAGATAGTCTGAAGGAACCAGAATATTACAGCGAGCGATAGGCTCACGGATTTCTTCTAGATCATTCACAGCAGGAAGTTTCGCTGGGCTATCTACGTATAAAACGGTGCCATTGGTCTGTTCTACTTCATAAACTACAGTCGGAGCAGTTGTGATCAGATCCAGATCGTATTCACGCTCCAGACGCTCCTGAATGATCTCCATGTGTAGCATACCAAGGAAGCCACAGCGGAAACCAAAGCCAAGAGCCGCTGAGTTTTCTGGCTCGTAGAACAGAGATGCGTCGTTCAGGCTCAGTTTGCCCAGAGCATCACGGAAGCTCTCGTAGTCATCAGAAGATACAGGGAACAGACCTGCATATACCTGTGGTTTCACCTTCTGGAAACCTGGTAGTGCTTCTTCACAGCCGTGCTTAGCAAGAGTCAGGGTATCACCTACTGGTGCACCAAGGATGTCTTTAATACCACAAACTACCCAACCTACTTCGCCGGTATTAAGTTCAGTAGTATCGATCTGTTTTGGTGTAAAGATACCAAGGCGGTCTACACCCCAAATCTGACCGGTACTCATCACTTTGATCTTGTCGTTTTTCTTAAGTACGCCATTCTTAATACGCACAAGAGATACAACGCCAAGATAGTTATCAAACCATGAATCGATGATTAGAGCCTGAAGCGGTGCGTCAGGATCACCTTCAGGAGCAGGAATTGCTGTTACGATGTTTTCCAGAACGTCATCAACACCAAGACCAGTCTTAGCCGAGCAACGAGTTGCTTCTAGCGCATCAATACCAACGATCTCTTCAATTTCTTCGGATACACGCTCAGGATCAGCTGCCGGAAGGTCAATCTTGTTAAGGATTGGCACTACTTCCAGATCCATCTCGATCGCTGTGTAACAGTTCGCAAGAGTCTGAGCTTCAACACCCTGACCAGCATCAACCACCAGCAGAGCACCTTCACACGCAGCTAGTGAACGAGATACTTCATATGAGAAGTCTACGTGCCCCGGAGTGTCGATAAAGTTAAGCTGGTAAGTTTCACCATCTTTTGCTTTGTAATCTAGAGTCACACTCTGGGCTTTAATGGTAATACCACGCTCACGCTCAAGATCCATGGAGTCCAAGACCTGTGCGTCCATTTCACGTTCACTTAATCCACCACAAACTTGGATCAAGCGGTCTGAAAGGGTCGACTTACCGTGGTCGATATGGGCGATAATCGAAAAGTTACGAATGTGCTTCATAGGTTGGTGTGACTTAACTCTTGCTAAATAATGAATGGAAGAAATATCCGCCTAATGACGATATTTCGATCAAGTTGCGCGATTCTACCCAATTTCACGCCTTGCCGCTATCTTGAATTTGTTGGCTATACAGATTATTTAATCTCTATAGCTTCTCCGAGTACCCGAATTAGCGACACAGATTGGGAAGTTCCTGACTGAAGGCGCCTGGATAAATACTTTGCCAACAGTATTCCCAGCCCCATAAAGCCAACAGAAAGAAGAATGGTTACTCCTTCGCCTGTTTGTATTATAGGTGTCAGGAACAACTCTGCTATGGTAGCGCCAAGAATCAACCCCAAAATGGGTAGTAGGTAGATAATCGAGGCGTATTTGACCAGATTTTGCTCCGACAAACCAATTTCAACGGTCTGCCCAACCTCAACCAGCTTATCTGTCATCAGTTCCCACTTATGGGTTTTGTTACCAATGGCTTTTGACACCAGGCCAGTCCCACAGCTTTTTTGTGATGAACAGTGACTGCAGCTAGTCTGTTGCTCACAGCTCAAACCAACTTTATTGCCTTTAGTTGTCGCCTCAACCGAGACGACTGTTGCTAGTGCAGTGATCATGGGTTACTCAGTAGAAGGCTCAGCTTTAGTAAACTCAACCGAAAGCGCTATCTGCTCCGCCGTTGCCGGAGGTATATCCCCCACAATCGAGATCTCTTTGTTCCCTTTAACCAGGCTGTGCAAAGTTCTTCGGCCTTGCCTAACTAGCTGGCTCTTAAGTGATGAATCATCAACTTCAGCGACATAAACAGAAAAGCTAAACAAGCCATCACTGTACATCTGGCTTTCTACCACTTTCTGCGTCATCAACATCTTATAACGGTTAAGATTATGTGGTTTAAAACCATCAGGAATCCAGTTTACTTTCCAGAAAGAAGACGTGGGCTCCTGTTTTGGAAGCGTTAAAACATCTGGTAACCGAGCCTGCTCCAACCCTTTCATCATTTCTGCTATCTGGTCATTCACCATGTAGGAGATAACACGATACTGCTCTAGAACCTCGCCATCGCGATCGACCAAATCAGCCCTCAAAGGCAAATGAGATTTTTCATCCACCCACATAACATAAGAGTAGCGTTGACCATCTTTAGGAACGACACGGACAACCTGAGCGGCAGTTCCAGCTTCTCGTGCTCTACCCATCAGAACGAAGTCGTAAAACTCACTAAGTACATCAATATCGTTTTCCAGAAGAGGAACGATGGGCGCTACCATATTTCCTGATTTAATTGAGAATGGCTCTACACCCGGTTCGATATAACTTACTTCTTCACCGCGGCGGATGACCTCACGAACAGGGCCACTTAAATAGACCAGATGTGCGAAGGTACTTCCTTCCACTTTCGCGTGTCGATAAAGGATTGGTTCAATACTATTTTTCTTAATCAGGATATAAGACAATTCATAATTAAGTTGCTGACCTGATTGGTTCATTTGATGCAACAAAGCCTCAGCTGAGATCTCCTCTGCTGAGGCTTGCGGTTGTATCAAACTGAACAGTGTCAGCGCACTGATCAGAAATTTTTTCATTCAACTACCGATTGTATTTCTTCTTTTGCTGCATCATCTGCCAAACGAAGTTGCAATTCATAATCCTGCAGCATTGCATTAATTCTACGGCGCTGTTCTAACAACTGCGCTTCATTCATCTGCTGCGCTTTTGGTGCTACAGATTCACGAGTAAGACTTACCGGTTCTACACTACCTGCGACAGGGATAGTCTGCAATACAGGAATTTCAGATTGTGTTTGATCCGCTTCTCCGCCGCCGTACTGTTGAACGCCAAGAATAACCGCTAACGATACACACGCAGCCATCGCAACCTGACCCACCTGAGTTAACCACGAAGGCAGATGTCTTTTAGCCTGTTGTGGTGTTGGCTGGGATTCTTCAACAAAAGGAGTGACCGTACTATGAGCAGGTTCACTTTCCAATGCAGCTGCAACACTTTCAGCGATATTCCAGCTTGGAGTCTCCGGCGCTTCTCCTCGCATAACATCACCAATCAGGTGGTAGTTTTGCCAGGATTTTTGGCTTTCCGGATTCTGTTCAAGCTCTGCGATTAAGGCCTTATCGACCGTTTCTCCATCCATGAGAGCTGAAAGCAGTTCTTTGTCAGACATGTTTTTCACCATAGTCTCTGAGTTATCTCTCGATTAACGGCTGAATTTTTTTCTCAACCGCTTCCCTTGCACGGAAAATACGCGAACGTACTGTCCCTACCGGGCAATCCATCACTTCAGCAATTTCCTCATAGCTTAAGCCATCTAGCTCTCGCAAGGTCATTGCTGTCTTCAAATCATCAGGAAGTGCTTCAATTGCACTGAAAACAACACGTTTCAACTCGTTGGACAACGTCATGTTCTCAGGGTTCGAAATTTCTTTCAGCGCACTTCCCGTTTCGTAATATTCAGCTTCTTCAGCGTCCACATCGTTAGCTGGCGGTCTTCTGCCTTGAGCAACAAGGTGGTTTTTAGCAGTATTAACAGCAATACGGTATAACCATGTATAGAATGCACTTTCTCCCCTAAAACCAGGGATAGCACGATAAGCCTTTATAAAAGCTTCTTGCGCCACATCTTGTACATCTCCCGAATTACTCACGTACCTCGAAATCAGATTACAAACTTTATTCTGGTACTTAATAACCAGTAGGTTAAATGCTTGTTTGTCCCCGTTCTGTACTCGCTCAATTAATACTTGATCGGTCAACTGCTCGTTCATTCGAGCACATACTCCTATTGTTATCGCCCGTACCTTCTCAGATATGAGCACTAATTATGCAAAATGTAGTGTTGACACCACTGTTTACATGAGCACTATTGTGACTATGTAAAAAATAGAAAGTTCCAAACTTTCTGAACATTTTATCTAATAATTTGATAATGTGATGAATAAGACATTTTAAAACTCCACAGGAATAGTGGAGGCACCTGAAAATAAATGCAACTCATTTATCAGGGAGTGTCAATTTTGAGAGTAGCTGTTTAACAGCGTAGAGTGTCGATTGCTCTACTATAGTTCGGGAAATTAAAAGTTTTATGAACGAAAACCGAGAACATCAGTGTGATGTATTAGTCGTTGGTAGTGGTGCTGCTGGATTATCACTGGCTTTAAGAATTGCAAAATATGCAAAGGTGATTGTCTTAAGTAAAGGCCCAAGAAGCGAAGGCTCGACCTTCTACGCGCAGGGCGGTATCGCCGCAGTGTTCGATGAGTCTGACAGCGTAGAATCGCATGTTGAAGATACATTGATAGCCGGTGCTGGATTGTGTGAAGAAGATACCGTTGAATTTATTGCCAAGAACGGTAAGCGATGTGTTCAGTGGCTAATTGATGGTGGTGTCCCGTTCGACAGAATCGAAGACGACACCAATGAAGATCCTAAATATCACCTAACGCGCGAAGGCGGACACAGCCATCGCCGTATCCTGCACGCCGCTGACGCAACCGGCATGGCGATGCAAACGTCCCTTCAGGAAAATGTTCTCAACCACCCTAATATCACCATCTTTGAACGTCATAATGCATTAGATCTAATCACTGAAGATAAAGTTGGTGGCGACAAAAATAAAGTAGTAGGCGCTTACATCTGGAATCGCAACGACGAACATGTTGAAGCAGTTCGAGCCAAGTTTGTTGTTCTGGCAACAGGCGGGGCATCTAAAGTTTATCAGTATACTTCAAACCCAGATGTCTCTTCCGGTGATGGTATTGCTATGGCATGGCGTGCCGGCTGCCGTGTAGCTAACATGGAATTCAATCAGTTCCATCCAACCTGCCTGTATCACCCGGAAGCACGAAACTTTCTACTGACAGAAGCGCTACGTGGTGAAGGTGCTTATCTGAAGCGTCCGGATGGCTCTCGCTTTATGCCTGATTTTGACAAGCGCGAAGAGTTGGCACCTCGCGACGTTGTTGCCCGCGCAATTGACTTTGAAATGAAGCGTCTTGGCGCTGACTGTATGTACCTTGATATCAGCCATAAGCCTGCAGAGTTTATAGAGAAACATTTCCCGACGATTCATATGAGACTTCAGGATCTTGGTATTGATATGACCAAGGAGCCGATCCCTATCGTTCCCGCAGCTCACTACACATGTGGTGGTGTAATGGTTAATCAGAAAGGTCGTGCTGACCTTGATAATCTCTACGCTATCGGTGAAGTTAGCTACACTGGCTTGCATGGTGCAAACCGTATGGCTTCTAACTCTTTGCTTGAGTGTGTGGTTTATGCCCGTTCTGCAGCTAAAGATATTCTTAAGAGGCTGGAAGAAGTTGAGCTTCCTTCGGATCTTCCAGCCTGGGATGAAAGCCAGGTTTGTAACTCTGATGAAGAGGTTGTACTTCAGCACAACTGGCATGAACTGCGTCTGTTTATGTGGGACTACATGGGCATAGTAAGAACAGATAAGAGACTGGAACGTGCTTTACGCCGTATTCAGTTACTTAAGCAGGAAACTCATGAGTACTACAGCAACTTCCGTGTATCCAATAATCTGCTGGAAATGCGAAACTTGCTTCAGGTAGCAGAATTAATGGTTAGATGCGCAATGCAGCGTAAAGAGAGCCGTGGGCTTCACTATACGCTGGACTACCCTGAGATGCAGGATAATCCAAAGCCAACAATTCTTAGTCCTGGTGACTTTCAGTAAATAGCCAATATATGCTAAAGGGGTGACATCTGTTCACCCCTTTTCTTTCGGTGCAATAACTTCAGAACGACTAACAAATGGCGGTAATCCGCTTCTTCACAAGCACCTCGCCAGATAATTACCTTCTCTCCCTGCTCACTATAGATAACAACAAACAAGGGCTTAAAGCTAAGCTCCGCCACCTTAAATTCATGGTTTTTGTAGCCCCATTCAAAATAACCATCCAATGAGATCTTAAACAAGCCAGAGGCTCTGTTAACGGATGAATACCAACAAAGCGAAAAAATAAGATAAACGGAAACAACAACAGGTGCGGGAGATACGAGTACAGCCCAGATAACAATTGCGGTAATTCCCCATGCTGCTATCTGAGCATTAAACGACTTTACAAGATAAAGCTTAGCGGACCTTACTGAGGTTATGGGCAACAATTTTATCTACCATTTTTGCCAACGCTTCGTCTTCACTTCTGCCATGTTGCATAACCCAGGTAAACAGGTCCGGGTCATCACACTCAAGCAGAGCAACAAAGTCCTGTTGTTCTGATTCACTCAGAGTGTCAAAGCACTCTTCGAAAAACGGCATAATGACGACATCTAACTCAAGCATTCCCCTGCGACATGCCCATTTGATTCTAGCCTTCTCTTCTGGCGTGTACATCTGGCTTCCTCTAATTGTTTTATATTTAATGAAAACTATATTAGCCTTTTAAGCCAATTAGAACGATGAAAACATCTGATAGCTGACAAATTTTTGTAAGCCGATTAACATTACGGCTATCTATTCGCCCGTTCTCTATTAGTAAAGGGTAACTAAATTATGACATGGCAAAATAAATTCACTTCTCTGAAGCTAAATGAAAAAGATGCACTGCCAGAGTTAGCAATATCATTGCTGAGTTCATGGAAGGTAATCACCGTATCTGGAGAGGATAAAAAGTCTTATCTTCAGGGGCAACTAACCTGTGATGTGGTTACCTTAGCCGATAGCGAATCAACGCTAGGTGCCCACTGCGATGCAAAAGGTAAGGTGTGGAGTACATTCCGCCTCTTTAACCATAAAGACACATACGCTCTTTTCCAGCACGGTTCCGGCATCGAGAAATCGCTCGCTGAAATCAAAAAATATTCGGTATTTTCAAAGGTTGAAATAGAGATATCCGATGCCGTGATTTTAGGTATCACTGGCACTGAATCTACCGCATTTATAAACCAGAACACAGAGACCCAAGGTTCTGTTCGAACGTTTGGCAATGGCACTGCAGTTAAGGTAGATGATAAGCAATGGCTCCTTATCATTGAAGAACAGGAAGCAGAATCTATAGTCGCAAATTTTGAAGGTACTCTTGCCTCAGAAGATTTATGGGATCTTTATGATATTCAGGCTGCAATCCCTAGAGTGACAGAGGCACAGCAGAACGTTCACATTCCTCAAGCTCTGAATCTGCATCTAGTTGGAGGGGTCAGCTTCAGCAAAGGGTGTTATACAGGCCAGGAGACGGTTGCCAGAGCGAAATATCGAGGCACAAACAAACGTGCTATGTATTTGGTTAAAGGTCATTCCCGTGACACATTGACAGGGACAGACGAGTTAGAGCGCAACGTTGGAGAAAACTGGCGCTCAGCAGGTGAGCTTTTAGCTGGTTATCAGTTTGCAGACAACGCCATTTATGGGTTGATCGTACTACCAAACAACCTCGAACCAGATACGCAGTTCAGGCTAACCAGCGATCCTGATTCGCGCTTTAGCCTTGTTCCTATGCCGTATAGCCTTGAAGATCCGGAAGCATGAACGAAAGAGTTACCTCTACTAAGATAACTGAGTTTTTAGATGTGCAGGGTGTACCTTATACACTCCTGCACCATCAAAGCCCGGCGATATCAATAGAGGATGCAGCACAACAGCGTGGTATATCTCCACACCAGATGGTGAAAACAATTCTGCTAAGAGACATGGATAATAACTATACGTTAGCCTGTGTTCCCGGAAATATGCAGGCAGATCCTAAGAAGGTAAGAGCGATATTGAATTGTCGGCGTATGACTTGTGTAGAACTCAGTGATGTTCCCTCAATTACTGGTTATGCTCCAGGAACAGTTGCCCCCCTTTTACTGCCTTCAAAAATGAACATATTTTTTGACTCCCGTTTTAGAGAACTAGATAGCATTACCATCAGCAGTGGCAGCAATATGGCGGGTATTGCGATGGAAACGACCCACCTTATTGCCTTGTGTGAACCAATATTCGCCGATATCACCCGATGAGACTAGCCACTTAGTATTGGATAAAACAATCAATCAGGTGATCTAGATCACATATCTAACGTAAAAATCATGAATTTAAAATCACATTTAATAAATAATTATTCATAACCATAATTAATGTGTATTATCGGAACCCTACTCGGTTGAGTGTTTTTCCTTCAAGTTTGGCAGGAAATTCAACCGGTAGTAAAAGTGAATCCACTGAATTATTCAGTCATATCCACTTTTGTGTAATGCATCTGTGACTATTGGCCCGCTAGAATAGCGGGCAATTTTTTTGCTTATTTAGTAGCAAACTTTCCGATGAGACATAAAAAATTAGTCTATCCTTATATAGTACCTTTGAATGATTCATCTCGGTTATTGTTGCGAGATGTATTCACAGCAAGGAATAAATATCCAATTTAGATTTTTGAGTGTAACGTCACACGGAAAATAGATTACAACTTCTATAGTGTTGTTTGCAGCACAAAACTCTTAATTAGTGCAGAAAGCGAGACTTTTAGTCGGTTTGAGTCACATAAATGTCACGCTCAATTATTTATAATTTACCGCGCTGTATAGAACACAAGGATTCAAGTATGAGGCTGTTTAAACGCTATTCACCAGGTATGATAGCGAAGCATGTAAGTCGGCTTTTTAAGGGGAGAATTTATATTTACGGGATCGGAAAGTTTGAATTTGATAACGGTAAACTCATTATACCGGATAGAGCAGAAAAGCGTCACTTTCAAGCAGTTAAAGAAGTTAATCAAGAAATCATGAGACTTCGCTGCTCCTATGCATAGATTCACCTCGCATAAATAATCACTATTAATAGATTTGAATTCTGAGGAACAAAAAGGGCTGATTTAACAGCCCTTTTGTTTTTCTGATAATAAAGTTTATTTACAGCTCATTGCTTAAGTTTATAGCTCATGGCTGTAGTTTAGAGCTTTAGCCAACTCAGGTAACTCACCCTTTAGCCCCAGGGCCCTTTTCATAATCTCATCTTTGGCTCCGGGCAACTGTGCAGCCAGCTTCATTCCAATACCACGGAACAGTTTCTTAGCAGGATTATCTCCTTCAAACAGATCTTTGAACCCCTGCATCGCCGCTATCATTTTCGCCGCTTCAGCCTTTCTCCAACGTTCGTAGTTTCTAAGATTCGAGCGCAGGCCTATATCCTCGCCTTCTTTCCAGATATTTACTAATGTCTGAGCTAATGAAGCAGCGTCTAGCAAACCAAGGTTAACTCCCTGCCCAGCCAAAGGATGAATGGTATGAGCGGCATCTCCTACCAATGCGATACGCTCAAGGGCAAAATCCCTTGCATATCTCATCTTTAATGGGAACGCCTGACGCTCGCCAATCACTTTGCAGCGTCCCAGTTTCATATCAAATTCTGCTGACAAGTGTTTATTGAACTCTTCATCTGGCATTGCAAGAAGCTGTTCCGCCCTATTGGGATCGGTCGACCAGACGATAGAGCTCATTTGAGGCTCTGACATTGGAAGGAAAGCTAAAGGACCCATTGGTGAAAAGGATTGTCTCGCTACACTATCATGAGCTCTTTCGGTCTTAACATTTGCCACAATTGCACTATGGCCGTAATCCCAGTTTGTTAAAGGAATATCAGCTTGCTGACGTACCCAGGAGTTTGCGCCATCAGCACCAACGACTAACTTAGTCGTCAACGACTGGCTATTATCCAGAGTCAACCATGCTTCACTTTCTCCCATCACCATAGACTGACACTTTGCAGGCATAAACATAGTGACATTATGCTGCTTAGAAACTTGATCCAACAAAGCCAGCTGAATAACACGGTTCTCTACAATGTGTCCCAGGTTTGGCTGTCCGAGGTTGTTCGCATTAAACTCGATACGGGCAAAGCTATCCTGTTCCCACACCTCCATTGCATTGTAAGGTGACAAACGCCTCCTTTCGATACCCGGCCAGGCACCGACATTTCTCAATATCAGCTCACTTGCCCTGCTTAGCGCTGATACTCTTACATCAGGCAGTAAATCTAAGTCTTCTGCTGGTTTGTTACCTTCAACTATAGCGATTCTCAAATCGGTGTTTTTTAATGCGGCTGCCAGGGTAAGCCCAACCATGCCTCCACCAATAATGGTGATATCAAAACTTTGCATCATAACTATCTTTTCACCAGTCCCATGGTTCTGTTCAGCAACGGACTTTTTAATGCCGGAATATTATCCATTGCCATCAATGAGAGATTACGCCCAACAACCATTGGCAGCCACTCATTAGAGAATATATGAACCAACCCGGCGGTTAGATCAATTGTAGAGTTTCTATCTGCGTCTCTTCTTTTCTGATATCGGCTTAACGTCTCGTAGCTACCGGGATCTGCAGACAAAGAAATTTCTTCAGCCAGAGAGGCAACATCTCGGTTCCCCAAGTTAAATCCCTGCCCGGCAATGGGATGAAGTGCCTGTGCCGCATTTCCAATAGTCGCAAAGCGATGAGCAGTAATCTGAGATTTCTTGTGTAAGATTAGCGGATAACTGGCTCTTGAACCTACGTGGCTAATTGCCCCTAATCGCCATCCAAACTCTGACTGCAATTCGGAGATGAAATCGTCTTCTGTAGCACTCATCATTTGCTCAGCTTTGTCAGCAGACAAACACCAGACCAACGACATGCGATTTTGGCTCATAGGCAATAGTGCGAGCGGTCCATTTGGAGTAAAACGCTCGAAAGCTCTGTCCTGATGCAGTTGAGAGACTCCAATATTGGCAATAACAGCAACTTGCTCAAAGTCTACCTGCTGATTATCAATCTTCATCAACCTGCAGCACTCAGAAACCGCACCATCTGCTGCAACCAGCAAAGCACACTCTATAACATTGCCTGATTCAAGAGTAATTCGCGTAACATGCTGTTGGCTATCAATTGACGCTACTGAATCAGGACAAATAAATTCGATATTAGAACTCTGTTCAATGCAGTGCTGATATACACGTCCGACATTGGCTAGCTCGACAACATACCCCAAAGCCTGGACGCCATAGTCCCTACTATCGATGTCTGTCATGCCTGCATGCCCTTTATCAGAAACATGTATGGTATTGATTGGTGTTGCGTCAGGTAATAGTTGCTCCCATAAGCCAAAAGCCTCAAGTATTTGAGTTGTACCGTATGAGAGAGCGATTGATCGGGAATCGAATCCCGGATGCTCGTTACTATCAACCTGATAAGGCTCTATTACCGCAATAGATAACGTTTTGTCACAGAATTTTGACAACGCCAGCGCAAGGGTTGCACCGGCCATAGCCCCGCCAGCAATTACAATATCGAAGTGCTTCTCTGCCATCCTTTCTTCCCTGCAAATCAAGCTTATTGATAAGATTCGTCATCCCTGCGAAGGCAGGGATCTAATATGTTGATTTATTGAGATTCCCGCCAAGGCGCACGGCTAGTGCGGGAATGACAATGTTGGGTCTGCCATCAGTCTGGTAAATCGCTTTTAATGAATAGTCTGAGACTCTTCTTCGCTTGGCTTCATGCCGTATTGAGCATGAATGGTCAGCACACATGCTTTAACATGCTCGATAACCTGTTCTAATAGATCAGCCTGCTCTTCCATATCGTCTTCTTCGTCGATACCAAGTTTGCCGATTTCCTCAAGGTCAGCCAGAGCTTCTTTCACATCTTCTGGCATATCTTTGAGAGAGACGTTGATCAGACCCAGACCAGAAATAAAGTGGTTTACCCACTCAGACAAAGCGTCTGCAAGATCAAGCAGCCCCGCATCTTCATCAGGAAGCAAAATAGACATCTCCATCCCGGTGCCAGTTAATTCAGATGTCGTTGTCTTAAGTAGTGTTTCCGCCGCAGCTAATGCTCTGGTTGGCCATCCCATGCCATCATTGGTGTAATCAAAAATTAGTGGCTGCCAGCTTTTATCGTTTAATGATAGCCCGCCACTCAACATACCTGTTAATAGTCCGTGTAACTCCGCCGGAGTAACAGACAACTCAGAAGACTGCAGTTCAGTTTCTACACTAAGATATTCTGGAAGCGTTGTTTCGCTCATGATGACTCACTTTATTTCGAAATGGATTGGGATTATTTATGCTCCATCGTATCATTTACTCGCTTCATGGAAAACTTTAGCCTCTCTTGCTTACCAATTATCCATTTTGCTTGTTTAGTGGGTAATTGTTATGTCAAAAGAAGATATTTGCGTGAGAAGCCCTTGAATCTTATTTGGGCTTTACCTATAGTTCCCCTTCGATGGCAATATTCCATCTTTGTTACACATTAAGAGTTCAGTCACTATGGGTCATCACGCGGTCGAAATCGAAATTCTGGGAAAAATCACCCGGGTTAACTGCCCTCCAGGGCAAGAACAAGCTCTGTTAAACGCAGCGCGAGATCTAAATAACCGCTTGAAAGAGATGACTGAAAAAACTAATGTTGCAAATACCGAAAAGTTACTGACTATTGCTGCTCTAAACGTCTGCTACGAACTCAACCAGTTTAAAGCTGATGAAGATAGTCAGAAACAGATAAAAGAACGAATGGAATTACTTAATCGCATCGCTGGAAGATGCGCTAAGTGGCGTTACACAAGAGAAGTAACGCAAGCACAGAACAAAAATTACCCTGGGGTGTTCGTCAGTAGGATTACGTCCCTGAGCCGATAAGCAATACCTAAGGGTTAGTACTTGGTAGCTATTGAGCAAGCTCGGCCCGTACCGAGAAGCCTACGGTTATCATTGCTGATCCGCCTTGAACCAGCTGGTTCAAGGGTCAAAATCCTCAACGGCACTCTGGGGTTTCTATTCAATGAGTTTTCTCATGAAGGGGTTCTTCTACTCATGCCTATGAAAAACAGAACCGAAATCCGCAAACTTATCCGTAGTAAACGACAATCCCTTTCTGCCTTAGAGCAGACACTCGCCGCAGAAGAAGTTCTGCAACAACTAAAATCTGTTCCTGAAATCAATAATGCTCAACGTGTTGCTATCTATTTGTCTGCCGATGGCGAAATTGATACCCACCCTATTATCGAGTATTTCTGGCAACAGGGAAAAGAAGTCGCACTACCTGTTTTGCACCCTTTTTCTAAAGGCCACCTGCTGTTTTTACGCTATACGCCAGATTCACCAATGTGTGAGAACAAGTTCAATATTCCGGAGCCCGTGCTCAACCAAACCGAGGTCATTCCGGTATCCCAGCTTGATATTGTATTCACACCACTGGTCGCTTTCGATAAAACAGGAAACCGAATGGGCATGGGTGGTGGCTATTACGACAGAACTCTGGAAAAGTGGTTTAAAACCGGGCAAGGACCAACGCCAATGGGAATAGCGCACAACTGCCAGCAAATAGAAAAGGTTCCTGTTGAACCATGGGATGTACCTTTGCCAGTCATTATTACCCCTGACAACATATGGCTAAGGGAAACAAATATACTCGGGTAGAATAAACCGTTATAATCCCGCCGAAATTACCCCCTAAGAACTAACTCTGGAGAATGGCATGACTCAAGATGAAATGAAGAAAGAAGCTGGCTGGGCAGCGCTTAAATATGTTGAAAAAGGCAGCATTGTAGGTGTTGGTACTGGTTCAACAGTGAAGCACTTCATTGATGCGCTAGGCACTATGAAAGATGAGATTAAAGGTGCAGTTTCGAGTTCTGTGGATTCTACTGAAAAACTAAAAGCGCTTGGCATTGAAGTTTTTGACTGTAACGAAGTAGACAAACTGGATGTTTACGTTGATGGTGCGGACGAGATCAACCCTGAAAGAGATATGATTAAAGGTGGCGGTGCAGCTCTGACCCGAGAAAAGATCGTTGCAGCTATCTCTGACAAGTTTATTTGTATCGTTGATGGAACCAAAGCGGTAGATGTTCTGGGTAAGTTCCCGCTTCCTGTTGAGGTTATTCCAATGGCTCGTTCTTATGTTGGACGTGAAATGGTAAAACTAGGTGGAGATCCTGCATACCGCGAAGGCGTTGTAACAGACAACGGTAACATCATCATTGACGTTTACGGCATGGAAATTACCAATCCAAAAGAGCTGGAAGACAAGATCAACAGTATCGCTGGTGTTGTAACTGTTGGACTGTTTGCACACCGTGGTGCCGATGTGGTTATCACTGGCACACCTGAAGGTGCAAAAATCGAAGAATAATGTTTTCAGGAAATTAGATTACAAAAAATCTGTAATTTCCATCATTTAAAGACAAACGGCGCTACTAAGTGCCGTTTTTTATTGCTTATTCCGTAAATTTCTTACCCAACCAGCCTTTTTTTTGATAAGTTTAATCCATATTTGACGCATAAATACTCAGTTCCGTGCGTCGGTTACCTTTTGTTTTAAGGATGAGAAGAGATGGCGAAAGTATCACTGGAAAAAGATAAGATAAAAATACTGCTTTTAGAGGGATTACACCCTTCAACAGTAGAAGTTTTAGAAGCAGCTGGTTACACCAATATTGAGTACCATAAAGGCTCGCTACCAGAAGAGGAGCTTCTTGAAGCAGTCAAAGATGTTCACTTTATCGGTATTCGTTCCCGTACTAACCTAACGGAAGAAGTATTCCAGGCTGCAAACAAATTGGTTGCTGTTGGTTGCTTCTGTATTGGTACTAATCAGGTAAACCTGCCCGCAGCTGCTAAACGCGGTATTCCAGTATTTAATGCGCCATTCTCGAACACTCGTAGTGTTGCTGAGCTTGTTCTTGGTCAAATTCTGTTACTGCTTCGTGGTATTCCTGAAAAGAATGCACTTGCACACCGTGGCATCTGGAAAAAAAGCGCCGATGGCTCATTCGAAGCTCGCGGCAAGCGCTTAGGTATTATCGGCTACGGTCATATCGGTACTCAGCTAGGTATTATTGCTGAAAACCTGGGGATGAAAGTTTATTTCTATGACATTGAGAATAAACTCTCACTAGGTAACGCGACTCAGATTCACACCATGAGTGAACTGCTAAACAAGTGTGATGTGATTACCCTGCACGTACCAGAAACAGACGGTACTAAAAATATGATGGGTGCTGAAGAGTTCTCACGTATGAAACCAGGCGCGATCTTTATCAACGCAGCACGAGGCACAGTTGTTGATATCCCTGCACTATGTGAATCTCTGGAATCTGGTCATCTAGGTGGTGCAGCAGTCGACGTATTCCCGACAGAACCAAAAACTAACGCAGACCCATTTGAGTCTCCACTAATGAAGTTTGATAACGTTATTCTTACTCCGCACGTTGGTGGTTCAACTCAGGAAGCGCAGGAAAATATCGGTGTTGAAGTAGCAGGTAAGCTGGCTAAATACTCGGATAATGGCTCAACACTATCTAGTGTTAACTTCCCTGAGGTATCACTACCAATCCATAGTGGCGCTTCCCGAATTCTGCACATTCACGAAAACCGCCCTGGTATTCTGAATCAGATTAACACCATCTTCGCAGAAGACGGTATCAACATCGCAGGTCAGTACTTACAGACTAACGCGGAAATCGGTTATGTTGTCCTTGATATCGAGGCAGATCGTTCAGAAGAAGCACTGGCTAAACTGAAAGGTATTGAAGGTACAATTCGAGCAAGGCTACTTCACTAATTTACCAGTCAGACTATAAAGCCCTCGATTGAGGGCTTTAATCTTAGATTAGTACTAGTTCTGCTGAAAGCGATATATCACATTAACACTATCGCTAATAGTTATGGATGTGTCCTGATAACCTGTGTCAGATGCGCCACCAGCGTCCATAGCCATAGCTCTCATCATTGGCTGTCGGCTTCTTGCCTGATAACTCACTTTCCAGACACCGTCTAAAGTTCCGTGAAAACCTTCAGCCAAAGAATGCGCTTTTCGGTTTGCATCCTTAATAGCAAGAATACGAGCCTGCTCTTGATACTTTTCCCGGTCACTGACTTTTAATAGGATGTCATCTATACGGCTAATCCCATCGCCCAATGCCTTATCCAGCAAATCATTCAGCTTCGGCAGGTCATCAAGGGTAACCGTAATCTGTCTTGAGGCGCGATAGCCAACTAACTCGGCGCTACCTGACTTAGGGTAATGGTATTGTGGAGCCAGGTGAATATTGGTCGAGCTAATACTGCGTCGATCAATTCCGGCTTCAGCAAGCCTTTTATGGAAAGCAATAACTGCACGATCAACGGCTTTCTTGGCTTGTTCGGCGTTTAGAGCAGACTCCACAACCTGCACTTTAAACTCAGCAAGATCAGGTTTAGCCACAACCTCACCATAGCCATTAGTTTCTATATGAGCGAAATCCGGCGTAGCAGCGTGCAAAGAAAAAGAGGTTACAAAGCTAACGGCCACTAATAATTTTTTCATTTTTCTAGACCTTATTAATTATGCTGGTCTATTTTATCGTCAATCTCTATTAATTTAGTGTTTTGTTGATTACTTTTTACCAAATTCTAACTCTGTCAATTTATATACAATACCGCCTATATTATTGAGGGAGGTACTCTCGCGCATAATCAATAATTGTGTCTGATAATTCCCTTAAAACGCCACTTTCCAATTGCCAGTGATGCCAATATAACCTGTGAGGGATGCTGAGATGAGGTGTAATATTTATCAACTTACCACTGTTTAACTCTTCTTCAATCTGAGGTTTGGGAATCAGAGAGTAAGCTATTCCCAGAGTAGCCATCTGAACAAAGGCTTCCGAACTTCTGACCGTATGTTTTACAACATGGCTAATAGAGAGCCCGAAGTGCTGTTGGATAAACTTTTCATGCATATGGTCATACTGATTAAATACTACGGCCGGAGCTTGTAACAGCGCTTCTTTCGAAGTGCCATTCGGAAAGTATTTCTCACAAAACTCCGGGCTTGCAACACAAATGTACTCCATTGTTCCCAGGTAGTCCGCAACACAACCGGGAATAGAATCAGGCTCAATACTGACAGCTCCTACTACCTCGCCAATACGCAGCTTTTCTAATGTTCGATGTTCATCATCGACATTTAGGTTGATAGCTAGGTTAGATTTCTTCAATAAACCCGCCAAACTCGGCAACAACCAGGTCGCCAACGTGTCTGCGTTGGTAGCTATCGAGACATCCAGCACCTGCTCACTATCGTTAATATCAAGATCTGGTAGCAGATCCTGTTCCAACAGGCGTACTCGCTTATATAAACCAAGTAGCTTCTGACCTGTAAGCGTTGCTCTAGGGGGCTGCTCTCTGACAAGTACTGCCTGAGAAGACCACTTCTCTAGCTGTTTAATTCTCTGCGACACCGCTGACTGAGAAATAAATAGCTTCTGAGCCGCACGTTCAAAGCTTCGGTAAGTGATTACTGCTTCCAGCGCCTCTATCCAACGATAATCTAATCCACGCATCGCTTTCTCACCTAGATAAGTTAAACTTATTAAAGATTAATATTATTAGTTATATTTATTAAATCAACCACCCTAAACTTAGCTTCAATTTGGAACAACACAGTGGTATTAACTTGAACTTTTGGATCTTACTGCAGGGCTTTAGCCTTGGAGCCAGCATGATTATCCCTATTGGCGCTCAGAACGCTTATGTACTCAATCAGGGCATAAAAAGGAATCACCATCTAACCACAGCCACACTATGTAGCACTCTGGATATCCTATTTATCTCACTGGGTGTGTTTGGAGGTGGCGCACTTTTATCCAGGAATGAAGCCTTACTGACTCTGGTTACTTTAGGTGGAATAGCCTTTCTCTCTTACTATGGGTATTTATCTCTAAAAAGCGCATTTAGTACAAGCGACGACGAGTTGGAGCTAAATAGCTCCGTTAAGGGGCGAAAGGCGGTGATTCTCGGTGCTCTTGCTGTTACTGTCCTCAACCCACACGTTTATCTGGATACGATTGTTGTCCTCGGCTCTATAGGCGGGCAATTCGAACACGATGACCGTATTGCATTTGCTCTGGGAACCATGATCGCATCGATTGCCTGGTTCTTCGGGCTATCTATAACCGCAGCCAAAGCAGCCCCAACACTCTCAAAACCTTCGGTTAAAAAAGCTATCGATATCATTGTTGCGCTTATTATGTTTGCGATTTCAGCATCGCTGGCTAAAGAACTCTGGTTGCAATATATGTGAGGTGAGCTATGAAATTACTGGAGCAAATTTATCAAAATAATCTGACCCTTTTTGACCAAACAGGTATTAACTATCAATCGTGGTCACACGAGCCAATACTGGATTTTGCAACCGATGAAAGAGTGGCTCTGGAGCTAGGCTGGACAGGTACACACAGCAAAAGCCTATTCCTGAAACTTAAAAGTGGTGGTTTTGCTCTTTACCTGACAGAAAAAAATAAGCGGTTAGATAGAAAGCCCGTTCAAAGCGTATTAGGGAAAAGAGTCTCGATTTGCAGCAACGAAGAGATGACAAAGGCTATTGGCTGTGTTCCGGGAGCGGTATGCCCGTTTGGCCTACCAGAAGAGATTCCTATAGTAGTAGATAAAGAACTGTTGGAAAAGGAGGAGATCTTGTATACGCCGGGTCTTCCTGAGGTAACCTTTGGATTCAGTGGCAAGGATTTAAAGCCATTGCTGGAACATAATCCAAATACCATCCACTACATATAGATCAAAAAAGCGCATGTTACCTTGCAACATGCGCTTTTTTAAATCAGCAGGCTTTAGCTTGCTTTATCAAGATGTACATCCATTTGAGGGAATGGAATTTCAATACCTTCTTTATCAAGCGCTTCTTTGATTGCCTGTAGTGAATCAAAGTATACGTCCCAGTATTCAGACGTCTTAACCCAAGGGCGAACCACAAAGTTCACTGAAGAGTCTGCAAGAGCAACAACACCAATCTGGATGCCCGGCTCTTTTAGAATACGGCTATCTGCTTTCAGAGTTGCTTCAATGACAGCTTTAGTTTTCTGTAGATCCGCACTGTAAGAAACACCAATAACATGGTCAATACGGCGCTTATTGTGGCGAGAGTAGTTTGTAATTGCGCCACCGATAACAGAGGCGTTTGGTACTACTACCATTTTATTGTCTGGTGTTGTCAGCACTGTCTGGAAAATCTGAATAGAGTCAACAGAACCAGCAACACCACCGATCTCAACATAATCACCAGATTTAAACGGACGGAAAGCTACAATTAACACGCCTGCCGCGAAGTTAGATAGCGAACCTTGCAGAGCAAGACCAACAGCAAGACCTGCCGCACCAATAACCGCAACAACAGATGCCGTCTCAACACCAACACGACCAAGAGCCGCGATAAGAACAATAACGAACAACAGGTAACGAACAAGAGCCGATATAAAGTCTACAACAGCCTTATCCATATCCCGCTTAGAAAGTAACCTGGATACACTGCCAGCAATCGTCTTAACAATGATATTACCAATAAATAGGATAATAATTGCGGAGAGAATATTTACACCATACTGGATAAACAAATCAGAGTTACCTGAGATCCAGTTTTCAATCTTTGAGATACCCTCTGTTACCTCAGACATCGTTTCTTCAACTGCCATATTAATTTCCCTTAAAGCTATAAACTATTATTAGTTTGGCCAATCTATTAGCTTTGAGCTGAGCTAATAGCAAGCCCAATAAGCGTAGCGACTATAGATTGTATGAAAAAAAGTAGAGTCATATTTCTGTAAATAAAAATAAGCACTTACAGATCCCAACGCTTAGTAGATATAAGATAACTTAGTGTGACAGGAAACATCCAGCTCCTGAATTAAGAAAACACGAAAATAACATATTTGCTCTAAAAATCAGGATTTTCAGACATAAAAAAACCGCTCCGAAGAGCGGTTTTTGAATTCTTTGCTACAGACGGATTATAGTACGTCTACAGCATTAAGGTCAGCGAACGCCTGCTCAAGACGAGCAACCATAGAAGCCTGACCAGCACGTAGCCATACGCGTGGATCGTAGTACTTCTTATTTGGAGCGTCTTCGCCAGTTGGGTTACCAATCTGACCTTGTAGGAACTCACGGTTTTCCGCTTCGTATGCACGGATACCATCCCAACATGCCCACTGAGTATCAGTATCGATGTTCATTTTAATTACACCGTAGCCGATAGACTCTTGGATTTCTTCCTGAGAAGAACCAGAACCACCGTGGAATACGAAGTTTAGAGCATTAGGTGCAATACCAAACTTCTCTGCACAGTATGCTTGAGAGTCACGTAGGATAGTTGGAGTTAAAACAACGTTACCTGGTTTGTATACACCGTGTACGTTACCGAAAGAAGCTGCGATTGTGAAACGTGGGCTTACAGCGTTTAGTTTCTCGTATGCGTATGCAACATCTTCAGGGGAAGTGTAAAGCTCAGATGCGTCCATATCAGAGTTATCAACGCCATCTTCTTCACCACCAGTACAACCTAGTTCGATTTCTAGAGTCATGTTCATTTTAGCCATGCGCTCTAGGTACTTAGCAGAAATTTCGATGTTCTCTTCTAGAGACTCTTCAGAAAGGTCAATCATGTGAGAAGAGAATAGAGGCTTACCAGTTTGAGCGAAGAACTCTTCACCAGCGTCTAGTAGACCGTCGATCCAAGGAAGAAGTTTCTTAGCCGCGTGGTCAGTGTGAAGAATTACAGGTACACCGTAAGACTCAGCTACAGCGTGAACGTACTTAGCACCAGCTACAGCACCAAGGATTTGAGCTTCCTGACCTTCTAGTTTCAGGCCCTTACCAGCGAAGAATGCAGCACCGCCGTTAGAGAACTGAACGATAACTGGAGACTTAACTTTAGCAGCTGCTTCTAGTACTGCGTTTACAGAGTCAGTACCAACACAGTTTACTGCAGGTAGAGCGAAGTTGTTTTCTTTAGCAACTTCAAATACTTTTTGTACGTCATCACCAGCAATAACGCCTGGCTTTACGAAATCGAAGATCTTAGACATGGAATAAGTCCTATTTTCTGTCGTATAAATTAAAAATTACAATCGAATTTTGCAATCGTTTGCTAACAACGTGCGGCATTTTAGCAACAAAATGGCAACTTCAGCAAACAAGAAAGCGGGAAAAAAATTCCCGCTTTATAAATCAATAATTAAGCTTTAGCGCGCTCTTCTAGCATTGCTACTGCAGGTAGTACTTTACCTTCTACAAACTCAAGGAAAGCACCGCCACCTGTAGAGATGTAAGAAACGTCAGCTTTGATACCGAACTTGTCGATAGCCGCTAGAGTGTCACCACCACCAGCTACAGAGAAACCAGCAGATTCTGCGATAGCTTTAGAGATACCAGCTGTACCAGCTTCGAAGTTCTTGAATTCAAATACGCCTACAGGGCCGTTCCAAAGGATAGTTTTTGCATTGCCGATGATTTCAGCAAGAGCAGCAGTTGAATCAGGACCAAGGTCGAAGATCATGTCGTCGTCAGCTACGTCTGCAACGTTCTTGATTTCAGCTTCAGCGTTTTCGTCGAATGCTTTTGCACAAGCAACGTCAGTAGCTACTGGGATTGAACACTCTTTCATTAGCTTCTGAGCAGTTTCAACAAGATCTGCTTCGTATAGAGATTTACCAACATTGTGGCCATCAGCAGCGATGAATGTGTTTGCGATACCACCACCAACAACAAGCTGGTCAGCTACTTTAGATAGCGACTCAAGAACAGTTAGTTTAGTAGAAACCTTAGAACCACCTACAATAGCAACAAGTGGACGCTCTGGGTTGTCCATTGCTTTACCTAGAGCTTCAAGCTCAGCAGCAAGTAGAGGGCCAGCACATGCTACAGGAGCGTTCATACCTACACCGTGTGTAGAAGCTTGTGCACGGTGAGCAGTACCGAATGCATCCATTACGAATACGTCACATAGTGCAGCGTATTTCTTAGAAAGCTCTTCTTCGTTCTTCTTCTCGCCTTTGTTGAAACGAACGTTTTCAAGAACAACTAGCTCACCAGCGTTTAGCTCAAGACCGTTCAGGTAGTCTTTAGCTAGTTTAACGTCACAATCAAGTGCATCGTTCAGGTAGTTAACTACAGGCTGTAGAGAGAACTCTTCTGCGTATTCACCTTCAGTTGGGCGACCTAGGTGAGAAGTAACCATTACTTTAGCACCAGCTTCAAGACATAGCTTGATAGTTGGAAGTGATGCAAGGATACGTGCATCAGAAGTTACTTTGCCATCTTTAACTGGCACGTTTAGGTCAGCACGGATAAATACACGTTTACCTGCTAGGTCCAGGTCAGTCATCTTGATTACAGACATGGTTCGTCCTCTCGATTTTAAATTTAGAAAGTTTGATTAGCCTGACAATACGTCAAGCCTTATTAATTCTTTACTACAAATTATTGTGGGGATATTTATATTTTTTTCAAGTCATGAAATAAATATTTTCCCCCCTGCCCTACCTACAGCTCAAAAGGTAGGGGGCTACGTTCAGCAATACACTACTTACCTGAACATAACTAACGCGGTATCCAGCATACGATTGGCAAAACCCCATTCGTTGTCACACCAAACCAGCATTTTCACCAGATGACCGTCACTTACTCTGGTCTGCGTACCATCGACAATCGCACTATGCGGGTCGTGGTTAAAGTCAATCGAAACCAGAGGTGATTCAGTATAGTCAACAATGTGACGTAATGTACACTGAGACGCCTCTATGATGGTTTGATTTACGTCATTAACTTTCACATTTGTATTGATTGTTACACTCAAATCCATTGCCGTGACGTTAACGGTTGGTACTCTAACCGAAATTGCCTCAAATTTGTTGGAAAATTTCGGAAAAATTCTTTCAATTCCTTTGTGAAGTTTTGTATCTACAGGAATGATAGACTGGCTGGCTGCGCGTGTTCGTCTCAGGTCAGAATGATAGGCGTCGATAACCTGTTGATCGTTCATTGAGGAGTGAATAGTCGTGATTGTACCAGACTGAATACCAAAGGCTTCATCTAACACTTTGATAATAGGGACAATACAGTTTGTTGTACATGAACCGTTGGAAACGATCTTATGTTCTGGCTTAAGAGTGTCGTGGTTTACGCCATAGATAATTGTGTTGTCTAAGTCGTTGGCTCCGGGATGAGAGAACAACACTTTCTTGGCCCCAGCGGCGATATGCTTTTCACCATCGGCTTTATTGCCAAACACACCTGTACAGTCAAAAACGATATCTATATTAAGATCGCGCCACGGTAGAAGCTCTATATCGGCAAGGTGAAGAATACGAACAGAGTCGTAACTGTTGTCGTCGTTATGGATAAACAGATGTTCCTGATCATTAGTAATTTTTTTACCAAAACGACCATGGCTGGTATCGTACTGAAGGAGGTGCGCCATGGCATCAGGCTGCGCCAGCTCGTTAACAGCAACAATCTGGATCTGCTCTCGCTTCCCACTTTCGTATAAAGCACGAAGGACATTGCGTCCTATCCGACCAAATCCATTTATAGCGACTCTTAGCATTTTAGTGTTGTTCCTTTTTTATTCTTGGTAGCCCTTTTACCATAAAGCCTGAATGTCGTCATTCCTGCGAAGGCAGGAATCTAAAAAAATGCCCTCATAATTATTGGAACAACATTTTCTTACTGTATGTATGGATTAGATCCCGGACAATTGCTAACGCAATTTCCGGGATGACAATGATAAAACGAGAGAACGATGGTATAAAAAAAACCGGGCATCTATAGCCCGGCTCTCGTAGTCGTTATTGCTTATTAAATTAAGCTAGTACTTCTTTCGCTGTCTCTACTGCATTTTCAACAGTGAAGCCAAACATCTTGAATAGCTCACCTGCTGGTGCAGATTCACCGAAGGTTGTCATACCGATGATGCGGCCGTCGAAACCAACGTACTTGTACCAGTAATCAGCGATACCTGCTTCGATAGCAACGCGAGCCGTCACGTCAGAAGGCAGTACAGATTCACGGTACTCAGCGTCTTGCGCGTCGAATACGTCCGTTGCAGGCATAGATACTACGCGTACCTTCTTACCTTCTGCCGTTAGTACTGCTGCAGCTTCAACAGCTAGCTCTACTTCAGAACCAGTAGCTATGAAGATAAGCTCTGGCTTGCCATCACAATCTTTCAGTACGTATGCACCTTTCGCGATGTTCGCTACCTGCTCTGCATCACGCTCTTGCTGTGCAAGGTTCTGACGAGAGAAGATAAGAGAAGTAGGACCATCTTTACGCTCAATCGCGTACTTCCATGCTACCGCAGATTCAACCTGGTCACATGGACGCCATGTGCTCATGTTTGGAGTGACACGCAGAGAAGCGATTTGCTCCACTGGCTGGTGCGTAGGGCCATCTTCACCCAGACCGATAGAGTCGTGAGTGTACACCTGGATGTTCTGCACCTTCATCAGTGCCGCCATACGCATTGCGTTACGCGCGTATTCCATAAACATCAGGAAGGTTGCACCGTAAGGAACAAAACCGCCGTGAAGGGCAATACCGTTCATGATAGCGGTCATACCAAATTCACGTACACCGTAGTGGATGTAGTTACCAGAGAAGTCTTCACGAGTTAGCGACTTAGAGCCAGACCACATAGTCAGGTTAGAAGGCGCAAGGTCAGCAGAGCCGCCCATGAATTCTGGCAGCATTGCACCGAACGCTTCTAGTGCGTTCTGAGATGCTTTACGTGATGCGATGTTTGCTGGGTTTGCCTGAAGGTCAGCGATGATAGCAGATGCTTTTTCTTCCCACTCAGCAGGCAGTTCACCGTTTACACGACGTTTGAACTCAGCTGCAAGCTCTGGGTAAGCCGCTGCGTATGCGTCAAACTTCGCGTTCCAGTCCGCTTCTTTTGCTGCGCCCGCTTCTTTTGCATCCCACGCTTCTGCGATGTCAGCCGGGATTTCAAATGGACCGTGCTCCCAACCCAGGAATTCACGCGCTGCTGCGATTTCTTCATGGCCTAGTGGTGCACCGTGACAGTCATGAGAACCAGACTTGTTAGGAGAACCAAAGCCAATGATAGTCTTAGTACAAATAAGAGTTGGGCGTGGGTCTGCTTTCGCTGCGATGATAGCCGCATCAATTGCCGCTGCATCGTGACCGTCAACAGCAGGGATTACGTGCCAGCCGTACGCTTCAAAACGCTTGGGAGTGTCATCTGCGAACCAGCCTTCAACGTGACCATCGATAGAGATACCGTTGTCATCCCAGAATGCGATTAGCTTACCAAGACCAAGCGTACCCGCCAGAGAACATGCTTCGTGAGAAACACCTTCCATCAGACAGCCATCACCCATAAATGCGTAAGTGTAGTGGTCAACGATGTCGTGGCCTTCTTTGTTGAACTGCTCTGCAAGAGAACGCTCAGCCATCGCCATACCAACAGCGTTAGTAATACCCTGGCCTAGTGGACCTGTTGTGGTCTCAACACCTGGCGCATAACCGTACTCTGGGTGGCCTGGAGTTTTAGAGTGTAGCTGACGGAAGTTCTTCAGGTCATCAATAGACAGCTCGTAGCCCGTCAGGTGAAGCAGAGAGTAAATCAGCATTGAGCCGTGGCCGTTTGACAGAATAAAGCGGTCGCGGTCAGCCCACTCTGGGTTTTGTGGGTTGTGGTTCATGTGGCCGCGCCATAGTACTTCGGCGATATCAGCCATACCCATAGGTGCACCTGGGTGACCAGAGTTTGCTTGTTGAACACCATCCATGCTTAGTGCGCGGATTGCATTTGCTAGTTCTTTTTGAGACGGCATGTCTGCTCCTGAATAGATAAGCGAATTCGTAAGAAAAAGGTAATAGAAAACGAAAAATTACTTGATATTCGTATTTACTAAATTGTATCCGGTCAATTTAGCGCGCCTATTCTCTCAAAGCCCCCATTTGACTGCAATCGTTTTCCCTTAAGAAAATACGGAATTTCCGAGTAGAAACCTCTTTTTTAAAGCGGTTTTTTTGTGCAATTTTCTCCATCGGAAAGATAAATTTTACTTGTAATTATGTAATCGCAAACTAGAATAGACGTCCAGATGTCGAAACACCCATACGTATGGTGTTTCCATAAATAATTATTTAAAGGGTGCCACTCGCATCCTTTTTCACTCTTAACTGGAGTTGACTATCATGGCTAAGCACCTATTTACTTCTGAATCTGTATCAGAAGGCCATCCGGATAAAATCGCGGATCAGATCTCTGACGCAGTACTAGATGCAATTCTTGAGCAGGATCCTAAAGCACGTGTTGCGTGTGAAACATACGTTAAAACCGGCATGGTCATGGTTGGTGGTGAAGTAACAACCTCTGCATGGGTTGATATTGAAGAACTGACTCGCCAGACTGTTCGCGAAATCGGTTATGTTCACTCGGACATGGGTTTCGATGCAAACTCTTGTGCCGTACTTAACACTATCGGTAAACAGTCTCCGGATATCAACCAGGGTGTTGATAAAGCAGATCCTAAAGAGCAAGGCGCTGGTGACCAGGGCATCATGTTCGGTTACGCAACGAACGAAACCGACGTACTAATGCCAGCTCCTATCACTTACTCTCACCTTCTTGTACAAAAGCAGGCTGAAGTACGTAAAGGCGGTCTTGACTGGCTACGTCCAGACGCTAAGTCTCAGGTAACATTCCAGTACGACCAGGGCAAGATCGTTGGTATCGATGCTGTTGTACTTTCAACTCAGCACTGTGACTCAATCTCTACTCCAGACCTTCGTGAAGCAGTGATGGAAGAGATCATCAAGCCAGTTCTTCCTTCTGAGTGGCTAAACAAAGAGACTAAGTACTTTATCAACCCAACCGGTCGTTTTGTAATCGGTGGCCCAATGGGTGACTGTGGTCTGACTGGCCGTAAGATCATCGTTGATACATACGGCGGCGCAGCTCGTCACGGTGGTGGTGCTTTCTCTGGTAAAGATCCATCAAAAGTTGACCGTTCTGCTGCATATGCTGCGCGTTACGTAGCTAAGAACATTGTTGCTGCTGGCCTTGCTGACCGCTGTGAAATCCAGCTTTCATACGCTATCGGTGTTGCAGATCCAACCTCTATCATGGTTGAGACTTTCGGTACTGAAAAAGTATCTCACGACATCATCATCGAAGCGGTACGCCAATTCTTCGACCTACGCCCATACGGTCTTCAGGAAATGCTGAACCTTCTTCAGCCTATCTACAAGAAGACTGCTGCATACGGTCACTTCGGTCGTGAAGAATTCCCATGGGAAGCAACAGATAAAGCAGCTCTAATTCGTGAGTTCGCAGGTCTAAAATAAGTAAATAGATTTTCTAAGCTTAAAGACAGATAATCGGGGTGCATTACGCACCCCTTTTTTATACTTAATTACGCTCACAGGGACATAAAATGACAAAAGCAAAAATTGGTATTGTTACCGTCAGCGATCGAGCAAGTGCCGGCGTTTACGAAGATATTTCAGGCAAAGCCATAATAGAAACACTCAACGATTACCTTACTTCTGAATGGGAGCCTGTTTACGAAGTTATCCCTGATGAGCAACATATTATTGAAGCCACTCTGATAAGAATGGCAGACGAAGAAAACTGCAGCCTGATCGTTACTACCGGGGGAACAGGGCCAGCGAAGCGCGACGTTACACCAGAGGCAACGGAAGCGGTATGTGATCGTATGATGCCAGGCTTTGGTGAGCTGATGCGTGCTGAATCATTAAAGTTTGTTCCGACCGCTATTCTTTCTCGCCAGACTGCAGGTCTTAGGGACGACAGCTTGATTGTTAACCTTCCAGGAAAGCCAAAATCAATTCGCGAGTGTCTGGATGCGGTATTCCCGGCTATCCCTTACTGCATTGACCTGATGGAAGGTCCTTTCCTAGAGTGCAATGAAGAGGTTATCAAGCCTTTCCGTCCTAAGAAAAAATAACTCAGATGACCGTCCTACCTTCAAACTTTGAAGATGATATTCGAAATAGAACAGCCTGGTGTATCCACCGGGCTGAAATTGCATTTCAGCGACCTTTCTCTCAACCGGAGATAAGCTTTAAGCTTCGTGGCAAAGCTGCCGGAAAAGCTTATTTACAAACCAATCTGGTTCGCCTGAATCCTGTTTTATTTCAGGAAAATTACCAGGCTTTTATCGATGAAGTCATCCCACATGAAATAGCTCATCTAATCACTTATCAACTTTTTGGTAAGGTTCGTCCCCATGGGTATGAATGGCAAATGGTGATGGAAAAAGTATTCCGTATTCCAGCTAAAACTACCCATAGCTTCGAAATTGCCTCTGTACAGGGAAAAACCTTTGAGTACAAATGCGGTTGCGAGACCTACCCCCTATCTGTGAGACGCCATAACAAAGTCCTAAGGCAACAAGCTAGCTATATGTGCAAAAGCTGCCAGCAACCGCTAGTATTTACAGGCACGCAACTTACCTGAACCTAAAGAATAGAAAACCCTTGTTTTTTTAGTTCTCTGCATCCATGTTATGGAAAGTTATTTATTTTCTTTCAGGAAACCACTGGCATGCGAGTTCCACGTATTTATCATCCAGAGTCAATCAACCAGCTAGGCACTATTTTTCTTAGTGATGACGCAGCCGGACACGTTGGACGAGTTCTTCGCATGAAACCCGGTCAGGAAGTTCTTTTATTTGACGGAAGTAACGCTGAATTTCCAGCCAAAATTACCGAAGTCAGCAAAAAGAACGTTCAGGTAGATGTTCTTGAGCGTATAGAGAAGAGCATTGAATCACCTTTAGATATACACCTCGGTCAGGTGGTATCTCGTGGTGAGAAGATGGAATTTACCATCCAGAAATCAGTAGAGCTTGGCGTCAACACCATTACCCCTCTCATCTCAGAGCGTTGCGGTGTAAAGCTGGACCCTAAAAGGTTTGAAAAAAACTCGCTCAATGGCAAAAGATTGCTATTGCGGCTTGCGAACAATGCGGCCGGAACCGCGTGCCTGTAGTAAGGCCTCTAATGAAGCTGGAAGATTGGTGTGCCGAGCAGGATGACGCACTAAAGTTAAATCTACATCCAAGAGCAAAATATTCCATCAATACCCTTCCAGAGCCTATACAAAAGGTGCGTCTGTTAATTGGGCCTGAAGGAGGCCTGTCTGCTGAAGAAATTAGCATGACCGAAGAACACAAGTTTGAAGAAACACTATTAGGGCCAAGAGTCCTTAGAACAGAAACCGCAGCACTCACTGCAATTACAGCATTACAAGTTCGCTTTGGCGACCTTGGTTAATATGGAGAGAACAATGATTAAGCTAGGCATAGTAATGGACCCTATCTCGTCCATTAACATAAAAAAAGATTCAAGTTTTGCCATGATGCTTGAAGCGCAGAAGCGCGGTTACGAAATTCACTACATGGAGATGGGTGATCTCCATCTTGATCAGGGCACAGCTGTTGCAGACACAAAAGTGGTTGAGCTAAAAGAAGATCCAAACGGCTGGTACGAATTCAAATCAGAGCAAACCATAGAGCTTTCTGAACTTGATGCTGTCCTTATGCGTAAAGATCCTCCTTTTGATACAGAGTATATCTACGCTACTTACATTCTGGAACGCGCAGAAGAGAAAGGCACTCTGATTGTAAACAAACCCCAGAGCCTACGAGACTGCAACGAAAAGCTATTTACCGCCTGGTTCCCGGAACTAACTCCAACGACTATCGTTACCCGCAAAGCAGAAAAGATCCGTGAGTTTCAGGCTGAGCATGGCGACGTAATTCTTAAACCACTTGACGGTATGGGTGGTGCTTCTATTTTCCGTGTTAAGCAGGGCGATCCCAATGTATCAGTGATCATTGAAACTCTGACTAACCACGGCCAGTACTACGCTATGGCTCAGACCTTCGTCCCTGACATTAGCAATGGTGACAAGCGCATACTGGTAGTAGATGGTGAACCTATGCCTTATTGTCTGGCGCGCATTCCTGCCGAAGGAGAGACACGCGGCAACCTTGCGGCTGGAGGTACAGGAGAGGCAAGACCATTAAGTGAGACTGATCTCAAAATTGCGCAAGCAGTTGCACCTACACTAAAAGAAAAAGGTCTTATTTTTGTAGGCCTTGATGTCATTGGAGACAAGCTGACGGAAATAAATGTCACCAGTCCTACCTGTATTCGTGAAATAGAAGCTGCATTTGACGTGTCTATTACAGGTAAGCTCATGGATGCAATTGAAAGAAGACTTGGCAAATAAGTCTGTCTTCTCACGGGAGAGATAACATGAATTTAGCTAATCATTTCCTTGTTGCTATGCCTGGTATGCAAGATCCACTATTTAAACGTTCTGTTATCTACATCTGTGAACACAACGAAGAAGGGGCGATGGGGCTTGTCGTTAATGTTCCCATCGATATTACCGTAGGTGGTATGCTTAAACAGGTTGATGTGGAGTCAGCCCATCCTCAGGTTAATCAGGACAGTCTGACTCAGCCAGTGCTAAGTGGAGGCCCGGTATCCGAAGATCGCGGGTTTATCCTCCACCGCCCTAAAGATCAATATCATTCAAGCGTCAATATGACGGATGACCTTACAGTAACCACATCCAAAGATATTCTTGGAGTGCTGGGAACAGAGGCCGAGCCAAAAGATTATATTGTCGCCCTGGGTTATTCTGGCTGGACAGCGGGACAACTTGAAAACGAACTGGCAGATAACTCCTGGCTAACCGTGGAAGCAGACCCAAGTGTTATCTTCGATATCCCTGTTCAGGAGCGCTGGAGCAAAGCGGTAGAAATGTTAGGTATTGATGCAGCGCAGCTATCGACAGATGCAGGACACGCGTAACGATAGCTTACGTAGAGCCTCATTCCCACGGTCTCCGTGGGAATGCATACCTGAGCTAGTAGTAACTTTATCCGCGTTTGCACCTGTATGAGATCTTTTAACTACAGTATGCGTTACCACGCAGGAGCGTGGTAACGAGTAAATATGAGCTAACTAATGTCTTCAAGAACAATAATGGCCTTCGACTACGGTACAAAAAGTATCGGTAGTGCGATTGGACAGGAAATTACAGGAACTGCTTCTCCACTGAAAGCATTCAAAGCCAATGATGGCATTCCAAACTGGGATGATATCGAAAAACAGCTAAAAGAATGGAAGCCAGATCTGATTGTCGTTGGGCTGCCAACGGATCTTCACGGTAAAGTTCTTGAAGCGATTACTCCAAGAGCGAAGAAGTTTGCTAATCGTCTGCATGGCCGGTTTGGTCTTCCTGTAGAGCTGCACGATGAACGCCTGTCGACGGCAGAAGCTCGTGCTGAACTCTTTGAGATGGGGGGTTACAAAGCCCTAAGCAAAGGAAATATCGACTGTCAGTCTGCTGTTGTTATTCTTGAAAGCTGGTTTGAAGCACAGTGGGGGTAATTCCCCACTGTTAATTCTGCTTAGTCCATATCTATAGTTACATTATCCAATAAACCGCTGCCGCCAATATCGCCTCGTTTGGTTTTTAGCATCATTCGAAGATCATTGGCTGAATCCGCGCTGTGCAGAGCATCTTCTTCCGAGATCTTAGCTTCCGCTACTAACTGATAGAGAGACTGATCGAAGGTCATCATTCCGCTTTCATTAGATCGAGCCATTGTTGCTTTGATCTCATGTAGATCGCCTTTACGGATAAGATCAGAAACTCGTGGAGTATTTAGAAGCAGCTCGAAACACCCATGACGACCATTTCCATCTTTGTCGCGAATAAGCTGCTGACCAATGATCCCTTTAAGGTTAACTGACAGATCAAACAGGAATTGCTCTCTGGCATCTTTAGGCACCAAATTAAGAATTCGTTCTAAGGCCTGATTAGCATTATTGGCGTGCAATGTTGCCATACAGAGATGTCCAGTTTCCGCAAAGTTCATTGCGTACTCCATGGTTTCCCGGGTTCTAATTTCGCCGATCAGAATCATATCTGGCGCTTGTCTTAGAGAGTTTTTCAGTGCAACTTCAAAGCTCTCCGTATCCAGGCCAACCTCACGCTGTGTAACAATGCATTTGTCATGCTGATGCACAAACTCTATAGGATCTTCTACTGTCAGGATGTGCCCGCTACGTTGCTGATTGCGGTATCCAGTCATCGCAGCCATGGTTGTTGATTTACCTGAGCCAGTGGCCCCAACCACCAGCACTAAGCCTCTCTTAGCCACTGCCAGGTCTTTCATGATATTAGGTAATCGCAGTTGCTCGATGGTCGGGATCTCTGTTTCGATCCGACGAATAACAGCCCCCGGAAGCTCTCTCTGGAAAAATGCACTGATACGAAAACGCCCATTGTCGCGAACGATGGCAAAATTAGCCTCTTTGGTTTGCACAAACTCTTGCTTGCGCTCTTCATCCATACAGGAATCAAGCATCTGAGATACATGCTCTTCGTCCATAACTGCACTGATTGCTTTCAGCTCTCCATCAATCCGCAAGAAACATGGTGCATCAACAGTGATATAAAGATCAGAGGCTTTGTTATCCAGCATCTGATTAAGCGCATAATCCAGTAGCATAGTGACTTTTCCTTTAAAACCCGTTAGCTGAAATAGTGGTTACTTCAATCTTTTTATTTACTTCCTGCTGATCAACAAAGCCTTGAGCCAGCAACTGTTTGGCTCCCTGTTCCATTGTCTTCATACCAGTTGCCGCCCCCGTCTGGATAATGGATTGCATCTGAGCCACTTTATCTTCCCGGATAAGATTTCGGATAGCGCTATTGGCAATCATAATTTCGTGACATGCGACCCGACCACCACCGATTCGTTTCAGCAACTTCTGCGCGATTACCGCTCTTAGCGATTCAGACAGCATAGAGCGAACCATGTTCTTATCTTCGCCTGGGAAGACGTCAATGATTCGGTCGATAGTTTTTGCGGCTGAGCTTGTATGCAGAGTACCGAATACCAGGTGCCCTGTTTCTGCTGCGGTAAGAGCAAGACTAATGGTTTCCTGATCCCTAAGCTCACCAACCAATATTACATCCGGATCTTCACGTAATGCAGAACGAAGCGCTGCTTTAAAGCTATGCGTATCCCTGTGAACTTCCCGTTGGTTGATCAGGCACTTATTATTTTCATGAACAAACTCAATGGGATCTTCAATCGTCAGGATATGTTTATTGTGGTGCTGGTTTATGTAATCCACCATCGCCGCAAGAGTCGTCGACTTACCAGAACCAGTTGGGCCTGTCACCAAAACCAGGCCTTTTTCATAGTTAGCTATTTCATTAAAAATATCCGGTGCTTCCAACTCATCCAAAGTTGGTATTCTGGTAGGAATAGTCCGAAATACCGCAGCACATCCCCTGCTCTGATTAAACGCATTCACACGGAATCGGCCAATTTGAGGCAACTCAAAAGAAAAATCGACTTCAAGTTTCTCTTCAAACTCAGCTCTTTGAGCGTCATTCATGATATCGAATACAAGTTTGTGCACATCTGAATGACTGAATGCTGGCACTCCAAGCTTTCTTACGTCACCATCTATCCTTATCATTGGAGGAACACCTGCAGAAAGATGTAGATCTGACGCATTATGCTTTACACTAAATTGCAGTAATTCGGCGATATCCATTTAATTTTCCTAAAAAGTTATTTATGTCTAGTATTCAACAAAATATTGAACAGGTCATCAAACAAATCCACACTGCTGAAGTTAAGTGTGGTCGACAACAAATTTCCGTGCAACTGCTGGCGGTAAGTAAAACCAAACCAATAGAAGCTATAGAGCAGGCAATCGAAGCGGGTCAGAAAGCTTTTGGTGAGAATTACGTTCAGGAAGGTGTAGAGAAAGTCGCGTATTTCAAAGAACACCACGCAGAGCAAAATCTGGAATGGCACTTTATCGGCCCTTTGCAGTCCAACAAAACCAGACAAGTTGCAGAAAGCTTTGACTGGGTTCACTCTGTAGACCGAGCCAAAATAGCGCAGCGCTTAAACGATCAGCGTCCGGGCTCACTAGAACCTTTAAAAGTCCTGATTCAGGTAAATACCAGTGGTGAAGAATCAAAATCGGGAACCAATGAAGAAGAAGTTTTTGCTCTGGCTGAGTTGATTTCTTCGTTGCCAAACCTCACTTTAAAAGGGTTGATGTCGATTCCAGCTAACGTATCCGACTACCAATCTCAGCTAGCCGCTTTTAACCAGCTTGCTGAACTGAAAAACAAATTAGAATCCCGCTATAACGGATTGGATACCCTTTCAATGGGGATGAGCGGAGATTTAGAGGCAGCCGTTGAAGCAGGTAGTACAATGGTAAGAATCGGTACTGCCATTTTTGGTGCCAGAGATTATTCCAACAAAAAATAACAAGCAGCACAGCCTAAGGAAGAAAGGTATGGAAAACAGAAAAATCGTATTTATTGGAGCTGGTAATATGGCTCGCTCTATCATCGCGGGGCTTGTTGCTAGTGGCTATGACTCTAAAAGCATCACTGCAACCGATCCAAATCAGGAGCAGCGTGATTTACTGACACAGCTTTATGATGTAAACACCACAAAAGATAACTTCGAAGCAGCACAAAATGCAGATGTCATCGTGCTGGCAGTAAAACCTCAGTTAATGGAGTTGGTATGTGGTGGCCTGACTGGTATCGATTTTTCTGACAAACTTGTTATCTCTATAGCAGCTGGTATTTCAGCTTCGCGCCTAAACGAGTTCCTGGAGACTAAACTAAAGCTGGTGCGTGTTATGCCAAATACACCCGCTTTAGTTGGTAAAGGAATGAGCGGGCTATTTGCAGCTGAGTCTGTTGATGACTCTGATAAAACTTTCGCAGGCCAGCTAATGGAAGCTGTGGGTGAAGTTTGCTGGGTTGATGAAGAATCAGGGATTAATGGCGTTATCGCAGCAGCAGGCAGTGCACCAGCCTATTTCTTCCTATTTATGGAAGCGATGCAGAAAGAAGCCATTGCTCAGGGTTTCGATAAAGATACAGCCCGACAGCTAGTTCAGCAGTCGGCTCTAGGCGCAGCAGAGATGGTTATCGCTAACGCTGATACTGAACTGTCTACGTTGCGTGAACAAGTAACTTCTAAAGGCGGTACCACGGCAGAAGCGCTACGAGTATTTAATGAAAATCAGCTTACCGAGATTGTATCTAAAGCAATGATTGCTGCGGTAGAGAGAGCTGAAGAGATGGAAAAATTATTTTAAACAAATTCTCCTAAACTACTAAAAGGTTTAATAATGAGTTCAATGAGTTTTCTTATATCCACCCTGTTTGACTTGTACATCATGGTGGTATTACTAAGAGTATGGCTTCAGGCAGCAAGGGCTGATTTCTACAACCCGTTCTCTCAGTTTGTCGTTAAAGCAACTCAACCGGTTGTAGCACCACTGCGCAGAACAATTCCTTCTATCGGCAGTATAGATTTAGCGACCATTCTGTTTGCTTATGTGCTTTGCACTATTAAGTTCGTTGCTCTAATAGCCATCGCTTCCGGTGGCAACGTTGTATTTGATGCCAGCTTCCCTCTGCTAGCTCTTCTATCCTTAGTAAAAGCTGCTGGCGGTCTTCTGTTCTGGGTACTATTACTTCGAGCAATTATGAGCTGGGTAAGCCAGGGTCGTAGCCCTATCGAGTATGTATTCCATCAGCTAACTGAACCGATGCTTGGTCCAATTCGCCGAATTATTCCTGCTATGGGCGGCCTTGACCTGAGCGTGCTTGTTCTATTTATCGGCCTTCAGTTTGCTAACTTTCTGATGGCGGACCTTATTGGCCCTATCTGGCACCAGCTATAATGGCTGCTGTAGTTATGGAAGGCGAAGACTTAGTGCTTCGCCTTTATATTCAGCCTAAAGCCAGCCGAGATAAAATTGTTGGCTTGCACGGTGAAGAACTGAAAATTGCGATTACTGCGCCTCCAGTAGACGGAAAAGCCAATGCTCACCTGACAAAGGTGTTAAGTAAGCAGTTTAAAGTGGCTAAGGGGCAGATTGATATTGAGAAGGGTGAATTGGGCAGGCACAAGCAGGTGCGGATTCATTCTCCTGCTTTGATACCATCTGAAATACAAGCCCTCTTATAAGCCCAATACCGCAACATACCTATACACAGACAACAAATCTCAATATCGTCATTCCCGCGAAGGCGGGAATCTAATAGAATCAAAAGTATTGTTTCAACCAGACCCCGGAATTCGCATAGGCTCATCCGGGATGACAGTTTTTTGTCGTTCCTCACGGTCCTCCGTGGGAATGCATATTAGGCGTAAAAATCTCAGATTAAGGTATGCGTTGCACCATAGAGCGTAGCAGCGAGACCTAAAACTTAAAAAGAGAATACACATGAGCAAAATAGTTTTAGCGACAGGTAATCAGGGTAAAGTCCGTGAAATGGCAGACTTACTGGCTGATTTCGGCTTTGAAGTAATAGCACAAAGTGAGTTTAACGTTTCTGAAGTGGCAGAAACGGGAACTACCTTTATTGAAAACGCGATTATCAAAGCTCGGCATGCAGCAAAAGAGACTGGCCTGCCAGCAATAGCAGATGATTCAGGCTTAGAAGTGGACTACCTGAAAGGCGCTCCGGGCATCTACTCAGCTCGTTACTCAGGTGAAGGCGCGACCGATCAGAAGAATCTGGAAAAGCTTCTAGTAGAGATGGAAGGTGTACCTGAAGAAGAGCGTACAGCACGTTTCCATTGTGTTCTGGTGCTTATGCGCCACGAAAACGATCCAACACCAATTGTTTGCCATGGTAAATGGGAAGGTCACATTCTTACCGAGGCTCGAGGTACAAATGGCTTTGGTTATGATCCAGTATTCTGGGTACCAGAAAAAGAGTGTGCTTCTGCTGAACTGGAAGGTTCAGAGAAGAAGAAATTATCACACCGAGGCAAAGCCCTAAAACAGCTTTTCGAAACGTTATCCCAGAAGTAATGATTTGAAGATACAATGAAAATCACCCCACCACCTCTTAGTCTTTATATCCACATCCCATGGTGTGTTCAAAAGTGCCCATATTGCGATTTCAACTCTCACGCATTAAAAGGTGAGATACCAGAACAACAGTATGTTGATGCTCTTCTTGAAGATCTTGATAAGGATATCGAAAACTACAAGCTAAAGAATGACAGCCGCAAGCTGCACTCAATATTTATCGGTGGTGGTACTCCAAGCCTGATTTCACCAGAAGAGATTGGTCGTCTGCTTAATGGAGTTCAAGAACGCATCTCATTTAAAGACGATATCGAAATCACCATGGAAGCCAACCCTGGAACCATCGAGGCTGAACGCTTTTCACAATACCAAAAGCAAGGTGTTACGCGTATCTCCATTGGCGTACAGAGCTTCGAGCAAAGCAAACTAGAAAAGCTGGGCAGAATTCATGGAGAGAACGAAGCAATAAATGCAGCCAAACTGGCACACACTATTGGATTGAAGAGCTTTAATCTGGATCTGATGCATGGCTTACCGGATCAGTCTGTAGAGCAGGCACTTAGTGACCTGGATAAAGCGATAGAGCTAAATCCCCCTCATCTATCCTGGTATCAGCTAACCATAGAGCCAAATACCCTGTTCTATTCAAAACCGCCTGAATTACCAAATGACGATGATCTTTGGGATATTTTCGACGAGGGTCATAAAAAACTAGCTGAAGCAGGTTACGTTCAATATGAAATATCGGGTTACAGCAAGCCGGGCTATCAGTGTCAGCATAATCTCAACTACTGGAGGTTTGGAGATTATCTGGGTATTGGTTGTGGCGCACACGGAAAGCTGAGCTTTGAAGATGGCAGGATTATCAGAACAACCAAAGTAAAACACCCAAGAGGCTACCTGAACCTGCTTAAACCATATCTGGATAGCGAAACTCAAGTCGCAGCAGAGGACCGTCCGTTTGAGTTCTTTATGAATCGGTTCCGGTTAATGGAAACATGCCCTAAGAATGAATTTCAAGAGCGAACTGGCCTGGATTTTTCAGCCATTCAGGAGCAGTTAGACTGGGCTTTCGATAAAGGGTATCTGGAAGAAACTGAAGCAGAATGGCAGATCACGAAAAAAGGCAAATTGTTCCTAAACGATCTGTTAGAAGGCTTTATGTAAGGGGATAACTCCCCTTATCTATTCAAAATATCGATCGCCCGAGTTTGGTTGTAAGTAACTCCAACGCAGCGGTTCCAGCAAGAGAATTTCCGGAGTCATCCAATTCAGGAGACCAAACCGCGATTGTCATTTCTCCCGGAATCACAGCCATGATGCCGCCACCAACGCCTGATTTGCCGGGCATACCAACCCTGTAAGCAAACTCGCCAGCACCATCATACAGGCCACACGTAGCCAGAAGCGCATTCAGCTGCTTGCTCTGTTGTGTCGTAATGATCTGTCGGCCAGTTTCAACAGATACTCCCTGATTCGAAAGGTAACTAAACGTTTTAGCCAGATCCACGCAACTCATCTTTAATGCGAATGCATGAAAATAGTTGTTCAGCACCGGAATCACGTCATTGTCAAAGTTACCAAAGGACTTCATCAGATAAGCGATTGCCGCATTTCTGTCACTGTGCATCATTTCAGAGGCCGCTACAATCTTGTCATAAACAATATGAGTCTCCCCTGAAAGATTCCTTACAAACTCAAGTAACCTTTGCTTGGGTGCAGAAAAGCGACTCTGAAGCATATCGGTAATAACAATAGCGCCTGCATTAATAAATGGATTGCGTGGGATTCCCTTCTCCATTTCCAGCTGGATTAATGAGTTAAATGCCTGACCAGAAGGTTCTTTACCTACACGTTGCCAGATTTCATCCGACTCATACACCATCATTCCCAAAGTCAGGCTCAGAACTTTTGATATAGACTGGATGGAGAACGCCTCATCCGCATCTCCTGCTTTATATATTTCACCTTCATTGGTGTAGATAGCCATGCCGAGCTTGCCACCGGAAATCTTAGCCAACGCTGGAATATAATCAGCGACTTTTCCCTGACCAATTAATGAACGGACTTCATCCAGAATATCCGATAACATTTCTTGTGTTGGCATATCTACTCCCACTAAGACCAAAAGAGCCAACATAATGTCGGCTCTCTAGAAAACTTAAACTGTACGTTTGTACTTAATATCCCAGACGCCATGCCCAAGCCTGTGCCCCCTAGCCTCAAACTTAGTTAGCGGACGTTCATCCGGACGAGGGATGTAATCACCGTCTTCGGCAATATTTTCAAAGCCTGGAGCCTGATTCATAATTTCAATCATATGCTCTGCGTAGTTTTCCCAGTCTGTTGCCATATGGAAGATACCGGCTTCCGGGATCAGTTTCGTACGCACCATCTCTGCAAAATCTAGCTGAACGATACGACGTTTGTGATGACGCTTTTTATGCCACGGGTCAGGGAAGAATAACTGCAAAGTAGACAAGCTACCCTCAGGAATCATATTTGCAAACACTTCTACCGCATCGTGACACATAACTCTAAGGTTTGTTACACCCGCTTCCTGGGCAGAGCTAAGACAAGCACCAACACCCGGACTATGAACTTCAATACCGATATAGTTCTTCTCAGGAGCATTCTTAGCCATTTCAACTAACGATGCACCCATACCAAACCCAATCTCCAGTACAACCGGATTATCATTACCGAACACTTCATTCCAGTTTAGAAGCTCTTCTTTGTAATCAATACCCATTGTAGGCCAGCATTCATTCATCGCTTTTTCCTGACCTTTCGTTAAACGCCCTTCCCGACGTACAAAACTACGCACCTTACGTATCAATTTGCCATCTTCGTTATATTCGTTTGTGGTCACTTCGCTCATGAATTTTGCCTGTTTAATTGAGTGAGATTTTAGTCAGAGCGGGAATTATCCAAAGATCTGCCTTCTGTGCAAGCTTTAATCGCCTTAAATACCCATACTCTTTGTCTGTTTTACACAGCGTGATAATTGTGGTGCAATTTCCAGCCAAAATAAAACCAATACAGAGTATGTCGTGACACCTTTCGCAAAGGCAATATTAACCTGGTACGACGCTTACGGTCGTAAAGAACTTCCGTGGCAACAAGAGAAAACACTTTATAAGGTTTGGCTATCTGAAATTATGCTTCAGCAAACTCAGGTAACTACGGTAATACCTTACTTTGAAAGGTTTCTTGAACGGTTTCCAACCATTACCGATCTCGCTAACGCGAATCAGGATGAAGTGCTTCATCTATGGACAGGACTAGGCTATTACGCCAGAGCCAGAAATCTGCATAAGGCGGCTCAGGTAATAAGAGATCAGTATCAGGGTAACTTCCCAACCAATATTGAAGAAGTAAACGCGCTTCCGGGAGTTGGTCGTTCTACCGCTGCTGCTGTACTCTCATCGGTGTTAAAACAGCCGCATGCGATACTGGATGGCAATGTAAAACGAACGCTTTCCAGAGCATTTGCTATCGAAGGTTGGCCGGGTAAAAAACAAGTCGAAAACCAGTTGTGGGAGATCGCGGAACAACATACCCCTCAAATCGACGTCGATAAATATAATCAGGCAATGATGGATATGGGGGCGATGGTATGCACAAGAAGCAAACCTAAGTGCGGACTGTGCCCAGTTGAAGCGACTTGTGCGGCCAAGAAGCAGGAGCGACAACTGGACTTTCCGGGCAAAAAGCCGAAAAAGAGAAACCGATACGTGAAACCTGGTTTGTGATGCTTTGTTATGACAACCATGTCTGGCTTGAACAACGGCCACAGTCCGGCATCTGGGGTGGACTATTCTGCTTTCCTCAAAATGGAAGCAAAGAAATACAAACACAACTTGATAGTCGCCTAATAACCGATAGAAGTATCGACTCAGTCCAGACGCTGATCGCATTCAGGCATACGTTTAGTCATTATCACCTGGATATCACGCCAGTATTAGTAAAACTCAATAAACAGCCCGATTTGATAATGGAAGGAACGAAAGGTCTCTGGTATAACTTATCTCAACCAGAAGAAGTAGGTTTAGCTGCTCCAGTAAAGCAGTTAATTGAAGCCTTACCCTTTGAATTGAACTAAAGGAATAATTATGAGCCGCAGCGTATTTTGTGCACGCCTTAAAAAAGAAGCAGATGGTCTGGATTTTCAACTTTATCCGGGTGAACTAGGCAAAAAGATTTTTGAAAATATCTCCAAAGAAGCCTGGGCTCAGTGGCAAAGCAAGCAGACGATGTTGATTAATGAAAAGAAACTAAACATGATGGACCCTGAGCACAGAAAATTGCTTGAAACCGAAATGGAGCAGTTTCTGTTCGAAGGTAAAGACGTCGTGATTGACGGCTACACACCACCCTCAGAGTAATTGAATCTAGTTTAAAAGATGGCTAATTGCCATCTTTTCTGTTTATAGCCGTACTATGAAAAAATTCTTCTATCTGATTTTGCCATTTTTGCTCGCAGGATGTAGCCGCGAGTTTATTGAAGCGCTATGTCTACAGTCCAAACTACGAGCCGACTAACCGTTTTGCTAAAAATCTGGCCCAGCTTCCGGGACAATTTCAAAAAGATACTGCGGCTTTAGATGCCCTGATTAATAGTTTCTCCGGTTCTATTGAAAAAAATGGGGGCGTGCTGAGATTCGGATTGCAGGCAAGTCAAACTACGTAAAGTATATCGATAACTATCTCAGCCGGGCGGAAGTTAACTTTTCAAACGGTATGATCACGATAGAAACCGTTTCGCCAACCGATCCCCAAAGACACCTTAAAACGGCTATCGTAACCACCCTTCTTACACCGGATGATCCTGCTCATGTCGACCTTTTCTCCTCATCAGATATCAAACTAGAAGGGGAACCATTTTTATATCAGCAGGTAGTGGACCAGGATAACAAGGCCATACAGTGGTCATGGCGCGCAAACAGATTCGCGGATTACCTGATAGCAAACAAGCTACAAACCAAAACCGTTGACTACAAAAAAGCTTACTATGTTCAGATACCTATGGTTAAAGAACACTATGAACTGCGTAGTTACAAATATGCAGACATAGTAAGGCGAGCCTCAAAACGGTATGACATTCCAGAAGATCTTATCTACGCCATCATCAAAACGGAAAGTAGCTTCAACCCCTATGCTGTGAGCTGGGCAAATGCTTATGGATTGATGCAGGTTGTACCTAAAACCGCTGGCGCTGACGTATTTAAGTTGGTGAAAAAACGTTCGGGAATACCAAGCCCCGAATACCTTTTTGACCCTGAAAACAATATCGATACTGGAACAGCATATTTCTACATTCTCAAAAATCGTTACTTAAAGAGTGTCGGTCATCCACTATCTTTAGAGTACAGCATGATTTCTGCATACAACGGAGGAACCGGTGGCGTATTAAACACGTTTGATCGTAATAGCCGTTCCAATGCAATGAAAAGGCTGAATTCTCTTCAACCAAATCAGGTTTACTGGGCTTTAACCAACAAACATTCGAATGCCGAAGCAAGAAATTATCTAAAGAAAGTGACCCGATACAAGAAGGATTTTAATAACGGAAAGAGTTGAATTTGAGCAAAGTGGTTAAATTCACATCAAACAGTCACAAATTTACTATTTTTTTCAAAAACAAGTTGACGTAGCGCCCGAAAATCCGTTTAATAGCGCTCCGTCGCCCGGATAGCTCAGTCGGTAGAGCAGAGGATTGAAAATCCTCGTGTCGGTGGTTCGATTCCGCCTCCGGGCACCACAATTTCTTATTGTTGGTGCTAGTCACGAACAGTAGTAAAAGAATAAAGTGTGCCGACTTAGCTCAGTAGGTAGAGCAACTGACTTGTAATCAGTAGGTCACCAGTTCGATTCCGGTAGTCGGCACCATTCTTTTGCCTCGATAGCTCAGTCGGTAGAGCAGAGGATTGAAAATCCTCGTGTCGGTGGTTCGATTCCGCCTCGAGGCACCATTATTTCTCGAAAGAGATAAAAATTTGTTCCCCCTTAGTTCAGTTGGTAGAACGGCGGACTGTTAATCCGTATGTCGCAGGTTCGAGTCCCGCAGGGGGAGCCACTTTTCCAAAAGCCAGGTCGCAAGACCTGGCTTTTTTGGTTTCAATGCGACTGATTTCTCCGAAATCAATGCAACTGATAGGAGACTGCCCAATCGTATCCTTTTCAATTTGACTGCAATCGATTTCTGTTAAAACAAGTCAAACTAAATAGTAACCAACTACCCCCTTTTCCAGTATTTCCAAGCCTCCAACACACGTATTAACACTCCCATAACTAAAATTCACTTTGTCTCCAAACATTGAAATCACTACTCCAAGTATAATTAACTGTCATAAATCACCCATTAAGTATAGAAAATCATCAAACAGGCATTTTTTTCTATTTTTCTATTGACCTGAAAGCCGAAAAACCGTTTAATACACACCGCGCCCGGATAGCTCAGTCGGTAGAGCAGAGGATTGAAAATCCTCGTGTCGGTGGTTCGATTCCGCCTCCGGGCACCATTTTTGTATTTGGTGCTTCAATAGTCGAAATATCAAATAATTGAATATAGTGCGCCGACTTAGCTCAGTAGGTAGAGCAACTGACTTGTAATCAGTAGGTCACCAGTTCGATTCCGGTAGTCGGCACCACTTATTTCTCGTAAGAGACAAAAATTTATTCCCCCTTAGTTCAGTTGGTAGAACGGCGGACTGTTAATCCGTATGTCGCAGGTTCGAGTCCCGCAGGGGGAGCCACTATTTAGTGTGCCGACTTAGCTCAGTAGGTAGAGCAACTGACTTGTAATCAGTAGGTCACCAGTTCGATTCCGGTAGTCGGCACCATTTATTTCTCGTAAGAGATAAAAATTTGTTCCCCCTTAGTTCAGTTGGTAGAACGGCGGACTGTTAATCCGTATGTCGCAGGTTCGAGTCCCGCAGGGGGAGCCATCATTAAGAAAAAAGCTGTAGCATTTGCTGCAGCTTTTTTCGTTTTAAACGCGAATAAATGATAGACTTCGCGCTGCACAAACTCTTTGTGCCCTGTCGTAGCACCAGGTAAAAAACACCGTCTTCAGTGATGCTGAAGATGTAGTGCTGCATTGTATATGAACATCTGAAGGACAATGCACTATGTACAGAATCCGTAAATCTTTCCAGTTCTCAGCTTCTCATCAATTAATGGGTTTGCCTGAAGATCATCCATGCACTCGCCTTCACGGACATAACTATGAAGTTATCGTCGAGCTGGCTTCAGAAACCTTAAACCAAACAGGCTTCGTAAGAGACTACAGAGAGCTTTCTGACTTAAAAGAGTATATCGATGGCACCTTAGATCACAGGCACCTGAACGAGGTTCTGGGCGAAGATAACACCACGGCAGAAAGAATAGCTAAACACCTTTATGACTGGTGCAAAGATCGCTGGCCTGAAATTGCTGCTGTAGCGGTTTCTGAAACGCTTAAGACATGGGCCGAGTATCGCCCTTAATTCGACTTTATAAAGCCCTGAGAAAAAGCTCAGGGCTTCTATCCTACCCAAATAACTTTTCTCAACCACCGTCCTTCTCAAAAATAATCTTGATCCCTTTTCTTAAGAACCTCGTATCACCTTAAGAATTTCATCCAATCAGGTGAACATCATTAGAAAAGGAATTGATCATGTTTAAGAAACTTATTACCGCAATTTTCACCTTCGCTATTAGCCTGTCATCATTTGCCGGAGGTAGTTACGCGATGAAAAAAGATATTGTCGATACTGCCGTAGAAAGTGGCTCCTTTAATACACTGGTTGCAGCGGTACAAGCAGCCGGACTTGTTGACACTCTTAAAGGAGATGGCCCATTCACGGTATTTGCACCTACAGATGAAGCATTTGCAAAACTACCAGAGGGAACTGTGGACAGTCTTCTTCTACCCGAGAATAAAGAGCAACTAATTGCAGTTCTTACCTATCATGTTGTTCCTGGGAAGGTAATGGCTTCAGATGTAGTTGGAATCAACAGTGCAGCTACCGTTCAAGGTCAGAACATCATGGTTTCGACATCAGGCAACAGCGTGATGATAGACAATGCCAACGTTGTCGCTACAGATGTTTTAGCAAGTAACGGAGTGATTCACGTGATTGATAGCGTGATATTGCCGAGGTAGCCCTCAGATTCAGGGAGCACCAGACGCAAAAAAGCCTTGTCTTACGTCGGGGACACCTAGTTAAGGCTTTAGAAGAAGTGGCGGAACGGTGGGAACGCCTAGTTCGGGATTGCGGTCATCGGGCTGGCCTTCCTGCGGGACTCGTACGACCGAAGGGCGTAAATTTCAGACATTAAAAAACCCGACGCTTTCGCATCGGGTTGAAATAAGTGGCGGAGCGGACGGGACTCGAACCCGCGACCCCCGGCGTGACAGGCCGGTATTCTAACCAACTGAACTACCGCTCCGCACTGGTTAGACTATAAGAGTCTAAATTTAAAGCCTGGCGATGTCCTACTCTCACATGGGGAAGCCCCACACTACCATCGGCGCTATTGCGTTTCACTTCTGAGTTCGGCATGGAATCAGGTGGGTCCACAACGCTATGGTCGCCAAGCAAATTCTTTAATTCGGAAAACTGATGTTAATTCTAGTTCTGTAGTTACACATTCAATATTCTTGGCTCTGAGCCCACAAAACCCTTTGGGTGTTGTATGGTTAAGCCTCACGGGCAATTAGTACAGGTTAGCTCAACGCCTCACAACGCTTACACACCCTGCCTATCAACGTCGTAGTCTACGACAACCCTTTAGGACACTTTAAGTGCCAGGGAGAACTCATCTCAAGGCTCGCTTCCCGCTTAGATGCTTTCAGCGGTTATCGATTCCGAACTTAGCTACCGGGCAATGCCATTGGCATGACAACCCGAACACCAGAGGTTCGTCCACTCCGGTCCTCTCGTACTAGGAGCAGCCCCTTTCAATTCTCCAACGCCCACGGCAGATAGGGACCGAACTGTCTCACGACGTTCTAAACCCAGCTCGCGTACCACTTTAAATGGCGAACAGCCATACCCTTGGGACCGACTTCAGCCCCAGGATGTGATGAGCCGACATCGAGGTGCCAAACACCGCCGTCGATATGAACTCTTGGGCGGTATCAGCCTGTTATCCCCGGAGTACCTTTTATCCGTTGAGCGATGGCCCTTCCATTCAGAACCACCGGATCACTATGACCTGCTTTCGCACCTGCTCGAATTGTCATTCTCGCAGTCAAGCGGGCTTATGCCATTGCACTAACCTCACGATGTCCAACCGTGATTAGCCCACCTTCGTGCTCCTCCGTTACGCTTTGGGAGGAGACCGCCCCAGTCAAACTACCCACCAGGCACTGTCCTCACCCCAGATAATGGGGCTAAGTTAGAACATCAAACATACAAGGGTGGTATTTCAAGGATGGCTCCACACTATCTGGCGACAGTGTTTCAAAGCCTCCCACCTATCCTACACATGTAGGCTCAATGTTCAGTGCCAAGCTGTAGTAAAGGTTCACGGGGTCTTTCCGTCTAGCCGCGGGTACACTGCATCTTCACAGCGATTTCAATTTCACTGAGTCTCGGGTGGAGACAGCGTGGCCATCATTACGCCATTCGTGCAGGTCGGAACTTACCCGACAAGGAATTTCGCTACCTTAGGACCGTTATAGTTACGGCCGCCGTTTACCGGGGCTTCGATCAAGAGCTTCGACACAAGGTCTAACCCCATCAATTAACCTTCCGGCACCGGGCAGGCGTCACACCGTATACGTCATCTTACGATTTTGCACAGTGCTGTGTTTTTAATAAACAGTTGCAGCCACCTGGTATCTGCGACTCTCAATAGCTCCAAGAGTAAATCTCTTCACCGTCGAGAGCGTACCTTCTCCCGAAGTTACGGTACCATTTTGCCTAGTTCCTTCACCCGAGTTCTCTCAAGCGCCTTGGTATTCTCTACCCGACCACCTGTGTCGGTTTGGGGTACGATTCCTTACAATCTGAAGCTTAGAGGCTTTTCCTGGAAGCATGGCATCAATGACTTCACACCCGTAGATGCTCGACATCGTGTCTCAGCCTTAAAGAGAGCCGGATTTACCTAACTCTCAAGCCTACGCACTTGAACCTGGACAACCGTCGCCAGGCCCACCTAGCCTTCTCCGTCCCCCCATCGCAATTGTAAGAAGTACGGGAATATTAACCCGTTTCCCATCGACTACGCCTTTCGGCCTCGCCTTAGGGGTCGACTTACCCTGCCCCGATTAACGTTGGACAGGAACCCTTGGTCTTCCGGCGAGGAGGTTTTTCACCCCCTTTATCGTTACTCATGTCAGCATTCGCACTTCTGATACCTCCAGCAGCCCTTACAGACCACCTTCAACGGCTTACAGAACGCTCCCCTACCCCGCTAGCAAATGCTAGCAGCCGCAGCTTCGGTTTATTACTTAGCCCCGTTACATCTTCCGCGCAGGCCGACTCGACTAGTGAGCTATTACGCTTTCTTTAAATGATGGCTGCTTCTAAGCCAACATCCTAGCTGTTTTAGCCTTCCCACATCGTTTCCCACTTAGTAATAATTTGGGACCTTAGCTGGCGGTCTGGGTTGTTTCCCTCTCCACGACGGACGTTAGCACCCGCCGTGTGTCTCCCGGATAGTACTTACTGGTATTCGGAGTTTGCAAAGGGTTGGTAAGTCGGGATGACCCCCTAGCCTTAACAGTGCTCTACCCCCAGTAGTATTCGTCCGAGGCGCTACCTAAATAGCTTTCGGGGAGAACCAGCTATCTCCAGGTTTGATTGGCCTTTCACCCCTAGCCACAAGTCATCCGCTAATTTTTCAACATTAGTCGGTTCGGTCCTCCAGTTGATGTTACTCAACCTTCAACCTGCCCATGGCTAGATCACCTGGTTTCGGGTCTATATCCAGAGACTGAGCGCCCAGTTAAGACTCGGTTTCCCTACGGCTCCCCTAAACGGTTAACCTTGCCACTGAATATAAGTCGCTGACCCATTATACAAAAGGTACGCAGTCACCCCACAAGGAGGCTCCTACTGCTTGTACGTACACGGTTTCAGGTTCTATTTCACTCCCCTCACAGGGGTTCTTTTCGCCTTTCCCTCACGGTACTGGTTCACTATCGGTCAGTCAGTAGTATTTAGCCTTGGAGGATGGTCCCCCCATATTCAGACAGGATATCACGTGTCCCGCCTTACTCGATTTCACGTAAAAGGGTTTGTCGGTTACGGGGCTATCACCCTGTATCGCCAAGCTTTCCAGCTTGTTCACCTGAACCATTAAACGCTTAAGGGCTAGTCCAATTTCGCTCGCCGCTACTTTCGGAATCTCGGTTGATTTCTTTTCCTCGGGGTACTTAGATGTTTCAGTTCCCCCGGTTCGCCTCATTAACCTATGTATTCAGTTAATGATAATTGCTTATGCAATTGGGTTTCCCCATTCAGGAATCGCAGACTCAAGTGGTTTTTACTACCTCATCTGCGCTTATCGCAAGTTAATACGCCTTTCATCGCCTCTGACTGCCAAGGCATCCACCGTGTACGCTTAGTCACTTAACCATACAACCCCAAAGAGTTTCGAAGAAACCTTTAAGATTGTTTAATCAAACAACCAAAGTTGTCTGCAATTATTTAAACATGATGCAGACACGATTTTGCCGGACTCAAATATGAATACTTACATAAAATGTAAGATTCCCAAGAACACTTGAATGTGTGTTGGTACCTACATCTTTAAAAGACATAGGATTTGAGAACTTTTAATTGAATAACAACGCATATCAATTGATATGGGGATTGTTGTTATTCGTCAGCTTTCCAAATTGTTAAAGAGCTAGATGTACAAAACATCATGAAAACTTCTCGTTAGAGAAACCTTTGATGATGTTTGTTTTATTTCATAGAACATAATGGTGGTAGCCTAAGGGATCGAACCGATGACCTCTTCGCTGCCAGCGAAGCGCTCTCCTAGCTGAGCTATAGCCACCACTATAGGTAACTGCTCTAAGAGAGCAATCTAGATAGGAGATTTCGATATAAGCTCCTAAGATACTCTATTACATTAAACCTAATCAATCTGTGTGGACACTAATCAACAACAATCTTATCGTTAAGGAGGTGATCCAGCCCCAGGTTCCCCTAGGGCTACCTTGTTACGACTTCACCCCAGTCATGAACCACAAAGTGGTAAGCGTCCCCCCGAAGGTTAAACTACCTACTTCTTTTGCAGCCCACTCCCATGGTGTGACGGGCGGTGTGTACAAGGCCCGGGAACGTATTCACCGTAGCATTCTGATCTACGATTACTAGCGATTCCGACTTCATGGAGTCGAGTTGCAGACTCCAATCCGGACTACGACGCACTTTTTGGGATTCGCTTACTCTCGCAAGTTAGCCGCCCTCTGTATGCGCCATTGTAGCACGTGTGTAGCCCTACTCGTAAGGGCCATGATGACTTGACGTCGTCCCCACCTTCCTCCGGTTTATCACCGGCAGTCTCCCCAAAGTTCCCACCCGAAGTGCTGGCAATTAAGGATAAGGGTTGCGCTCGTTGCGGGACTTAACCCAACATTTCACAACACGAGCTGACGACAGCCATGCAGCACCTGTCTCAGAGCTCCCGAAGGCACACCTGCGTCTCCGCTGGCTTCTCTGGATGTCAAGAGTAGGTAAGGTTCTTCGCGTTGCATCGAATTAAACCACATGCTCCACCGCTTGTGCGGGCCCCCGTCAATTCATTTGAGTTTTAATCTTGCGACCGTACTCCCCAGGCGGTCTACTTAACGCGTTAGCTCCGAAAGCCACTCCTCAAGGGAACAACCTCCAAGTAGACATCGTTTACGGCGTGGACTACCAGGGTATCTAATCCTGTTTGCTCCCCACGCTTTCGCATCTGAGTGTCAGTATCTGTCCAGGGGGCCGCCTTCGCCACCGGTATTCCTTCAGATCTCTACGCATTTCACCGCTACACCTGAAATTCTACCCCCCTCTACAGTACTCTAGTTAACCAGTTTCAAATGGCCTTCCGAGGTTGAGCCCCGGGCTTTCACATCTGACTTAATTAACCACCTGCATGCGCTTTACGCCCAGTAATTCCGATTAACGCTCGCACCCTCCGTATTACCGCGGCTGCTGGCACGGAGTTAGCCGGTGCTTCTTCTGCAGCTAACGTCAAATGATGAACGTATTAAGCTCACCACCTTCCTCACTGCTGAAAGTGCTTTACAACCCGAAGGCCTTCTTCACACACGCGGCATGGCTGCATCAGGCTTGCGCCCATTGTGCAATATTCCCCACTGCTGCCTCCCGTAGGAGTCTGGACCGTGTCTCAGTTCCAGTGTGGCTGATCATCCTCTCAGACCAGCTAGAGATCGTCGCCTTGGTGAGCTCTTACCTCACCAACTAGCTAATCTCACTTAGGCTTATCCAATCGCGAAAGGTCCGAAGATCCCCTCCTTTCCCCCTTAGGGCGTATGCGGTATTAGCTATCGTTTCCAATAGTTATCCCCCTCGACTGGGCAAATTCCTAAGCATTACTCACCCGTCCGCCGCTCGACGCCCAACAAATCATCCGAAGAGTCAATGTTGTCGTTTCCGCTCGACTTGCATGTGTTAGGCCTGCCGCCAGCGTTCAATCTGAGCCATGATCAAACTCTTCAATTTAAGATTTTGTTCGACTCAATGAATACTGAACATTCTTTTGCTAATAAATAGCTAAGTAATGTTTGAATTGACTGTGCTCTTATTGGTTTTCACTTTTAAAAAAGTAAAACAAAACAGCTCAAGGCTGATTCCCAATTTGAATTGGTCACTCTGTATCATTGAAATCAAGTTGAAACCGAAGTTTCGCTTTTGATTATCATCAACGAGTGCCCACACAGATTGATAGGTTTAAATTGTTAAAGAGCAACTTCAACTAAAACTTTCAGTTTTAAGCCTTTCAGCTTTTCCGTTGAAGTGGGCGGCTATTTTAGCGAGATAACTTAGCGTGTCAAACACTTTTTTAAGTTATTTATTTCTCTATTCCGCTTGTTGGTAGTAGAAGTTTCTTTTAAGAAGTTCCCCGTGCCAACGAGGAGCGCATTATAGGGAGCAGATTTTCTTTGGCAATACTTTTATTGAAAAAAGTGCACTTTTTTCGCCTTTTTATCATATACAGACTTAGACACTAAAAAGGAACAAGTTACCCACAAAGTATTGTGGATAACTATTGATTTTGATTAATCATCGCTATCAAAGAAATAAGAGATACGAGATCTTGGATTTAAGTATTCTCTAACAGCATCTGGAAGTTTTGCTGGTAACACTGCACCTTCTATCTTTATATCCTTATCCGCCAGATCAACAATAGGAGCCTGTGTGCGAGGTACGTTAGGATCATATAAAAGAACGTTAGGACAAAGAATATTGCTGGAGTTAACCGAAATAACTAAGCCAACCATCTTATTAGACAGATGAACAACCGTCCCTGGAGGATAAACCCCCATGAACTTGATCAAGATATTGAGATTTTCTGCATTGTATTGGCGTTGGCAGTTCTTATACAGATGAGATAAGGCCGTATAAGGTACTTTTTGTTCTGCGATGATATTGGTATGGCACAAGTTATCATAGGCATTCGCAACAGCAACGATCTGAGCCAGTTCGTCAATGTCATCCCCTTTTTTCCCATCGGGATAACCAGAACCATCTATAAACTCATGATGCTGTGAAATTATATTCTTAGCACTATCTGGAAAGCCATCTATGGCTTCTGCCATATCCTGGCCATATTTAGTATGTAACTTTAGATAATTACTTTCTGGACCTGATAAAGGAGTCGTTTTACGCAGAATCGCCGTTGGTATTTTGATTTTACCGATATCATGGAACAGCGCACCAAACGCGACTTCCTTGATAGCCTTACTCGATAGCTTTTTACTCTTAGCTATCATCATGGCCAAAATGGACACATTGAGTGAATGAAAGTAGATATCTTCGAATTCACTTTTTCCATTCATTAAATGAAGAGTAACGTTATCGTCTGAAAGCAGTTTTTCGACGATATCATCAACCATTACTGTCGCTTCTTCTACAGCCGATTCTGGTCGATTTCGAATTTTGCTCATCACTGAACGTAATTGAGAAAGGGAACGTTCAAACTCCTTTTCACACGCAATAACTCTTCTTCTATAATTGTTAAGCTTGTCGATGCGAGACTGTTTTTCATCCCACATTTTTTTTGCTTCTCTGTTTATTGCGTCAGCTTGTTCTTTGCTTTCTTTAACACCAACAGATTCTTCAACAGGAAGAGGAGTAGTATCACTCTGATTAGGGTCAATAAAGACATGCTGAATCCCAAGGTGCCTGATCAAGTTGATCTGCTCTTGTGATTTCAGTTTAAAGCTATTAAACAGAAACGGGTGCTCATTCCATTTTACTGGTAGACGAACGTGCAGCCCCGGTCTAATTCTGTCTACAGTAATCTTGATACTAGCCACTTTTTCCTTAAAAAATGCTCTATGGTTGAACAAAGGCTAGATTCTGGGGGTGTAATCCAGGCAGCCAATACATTCATAAACAATAATCATAACTTTAAATTATAAAGTAATAGTTATGAAGCGAAAAGAACCTGACCGTAACTTATGAAAGTATTGCATAAAAAAAGCAAACCGTTTTAACTTGACTGTATTTTAAGCGATTATTTTATGCCTTTGTATTATATGTAATTGTTTTGAAAGCACTTGGCTGTTTTATTGAGACACGCACCTTTATGCAACTATACTCACTACCTTTTACAGGGAAGCTAATGCTTTGCTTACTCGAATAACTTACTTACGCAGCCTCTTACTCATCACCCTAATAGTTTACCAGTCTGTTGCTAGTGCAAATGACCTCGGTAGTAATGTCTTAAAACACACTAACTGGAGTAACGGAAGAGCCATTATCAATCCAGATATTGGCTTCACTGACTTCCACTCATATAACATTAAAAACGATCCCTATTACTCTGTGCCATCTTATCCAGAAACCAGCGTTATCTACTTTCGATTTTATTGGGACCAAATAGAGCCTAACGAAGGAGAGTTCCATACAGGAAAGATAGAAGAGGTTTTTCAGCAGGCTAAAAAATTAGATAAGAAAGTCGTTTTACGCTTTATGACACTCGCCGACTCTTATCATTACCATTCAGGCATACCTTGCTGGGTTAAAAACAGGATTGAATTTAACAATAGTTATGATTCAGCACAAAGTTGTCCTATAAGCAAATCAACTGTCAAAAGTATGTATAAAACCCCTGAATTTAGACGGCTTGCTGAAAACTTCTTGATTGAGATGGGCGAAAGGTTCGGAAACAAAGAAGAACTCTTACGAGTGGATGTTGGTATGGTTGGCTCATGGGGTGAGTGGCACCTATCTGGTTGGGAGTTAGGTAATCCTAATCTTGGTTCAGAAAGTATTGGTCTAACCAATGATGACCTAAAACCATACGTTGATATGGTAAACAATGCCTTCCCAAACAAACAAAAAACAATGCTTATCGGTTCTATACACGAAGATATGTTGAGCTACGCAACCTCTATAGGTATGGGTTGGCGAGCCGATTGCTTGGGTGACTGGGGATATGGTGGCTGGAGCCATATGAAAAACGGATATCCGGAATCTATAGAACACGCAAAAAGCTTTGGTCCCATTTACAATCAATATCCGGATCCTGAATTCGATCAACGATGGAAAACAGCTCCGGTAGATTTTGAGATATGTTGGGGCAGCCTGAAGGAGTGGCAAAGCAGGCTTACTTATGACCAAGTGGTAAAAAGTTTCGAATGGGCACTGGAACACCACGCTTCTTTAATCAATGCTAAGTCTAGTTCAATACCAGATGAATATTATTCGCTGGTACAGGATGTACTCAGCAAACTAGGTTATCAGTTTGAGCTGCTTGGTATAGACACTGAAAGCAATATGAATAGAGGGCAAACGTATAAGGTAAAGAGTCAATGGGTAAATACTGGAGTTGCACCTTCATACTTAAACTACCCAATAATGTATCGATTGAGAGATAGCTCTAACAACATTGTTGCCACATTTGCTACAGATAGTGACATTACAAAGTGGATGCCAGCAGAAACATTAAATACCTATCCTGAAATATTCCATGAAACTGACTGGATTTATATTCCAGCAGATATTGATTATGGTACATATTCGCTAGATGTAGGCTTAGTAAAACCAGGGACTCATGACGCTAAAATACAATTGCGTAATCGATATGAAAGCCCTGATAGATGGTATAAGGCCAAAACAATTTACATATACCATTAAAGCTAGAGGTGCTGACGTTGTCAGCACCTTAAATTTATACACCTTAAACCTATAGCGTCCAGATAACCCTTAATGCTAATGCAATAAGCACTACACCAGATAGTTGATCAATTATCTTGGCTTTGGAGCGAAGTCTTTCGATAAAGATCGGAGACGAGAGCATAATCGTAATCAATGTGTACCATAAGCCATCTATGACATATGGCGTTGCAACAATAATCGCTTTTGATCCTACTTCATTTCCAACTGTAATAAATTGACTAAATAAAGCAGTAAAAAACATCATGATCTTAGGGCTAGTTAGCGAGATCAAAAAGCCTTCTTTAGCAGATTGGAAAACACTGACTTTCTCGCCTGATTCTAGCTTAGCCGCTATCCCCCCTTTAGACCTCAACGCATTCATACCAAGATAAGCAAGATACAGTGCCCCTACGATGCTTATGCCTTTAAAGAGTAGTGGCGATTGTTGCAGTATCGCGGCTAAACCAATTAACGTTATTAATGCATATATTGCGATCCCTGTAGCATGAGCCCAAGCCGTTGCAATTCCATTTATGCGTCCACCAGCCAGACTATGTTTCGCAACTATAGCCAGGCTTGGTCCTGGCGACATCGCTCCCAAAAGACAAATAGTAAAAAGTGAAAGCCAAACAGTTAAAGACATATATCCTCCTATTGATGGATGAACAGTATCAATATACGGACATCAATTGAAATCAAATATAATCATCAAGACCATGACTATAAGTCATAAGCAATGGAGTACATAGAAGTTTGAATGGCTCTGGTTGCCTGCTCCCTCATCCAGCGGTGAGCAGGATCTCTGTCATATTTAGGGTGCCATATAAGCCAGTATTTATGACTGACTATTTCCAAGGGGAATGTTCTATAAGTAATATCAACAGTCTCTGACACGTTTTTTGCCACATGCTCTGGGACTACAAGTAAATAGTCACAAACCGTTAATGTATCAAATGCGGCCGAAAAGAACGGAATTGTTAAACCAATGTTTCTGGTTTTATTAAGCCGGGATAACGCACTATCTATATGCGAGTTTTTATCTCCCCCGCCTGAGATCAGAATGTGTGGGAAGCCCAGAATATCTTCCACCGACAGTTCATCCTTTAACGCCAAAGGATGATGTTTCCCCATAACAACAACCGACTTATCTTCTCCTAACAGAATGCTTGATAAACCTTCGGGCTTTTCAGGCAGCATGGTTGATGCCAAATGTATATCAGACTTAGACAGATCAGACAGAAAATCACGCTCCCACATTACGTACTTAAAGCTCGCTTTAGGCGCTAGCTTCGAAGCTTGTGCCACTAATCCTGGAAAAATATACTGAGCGACATAATCGCTTGAGGAAAATACCATCTCCCCTTTCCATTCGTTAGGCTCAAACGCTTGTTCATCGAGTAGATGATCAAATTCTTCAAATAACGAGTCGAGCTTAGCTTTGATTTCAATTGCTTTAGAGGTTGGTACTAACTGGTTACCTTCTCTTATTAATAAAGGATCACCAAAAAGATCTCTCAGCTGAGAAAGCTGTCTACTCACCGCCGATTGGGTTACATGTAATCTTATAGCGGCCTTGCTGACATGGCACTCTTCCAATAAGACATGTAATGAACGAAGGAGGTTCAGGTTAATTTTGCTTAACATGGCGATTTCTTTATGAATGCGGGTCTCACCATTCTAGCAAACAAAAAAAGCCTCGAAAATTTCGAGGCTTCAAACTTATGTGTCCGGTATCCAGTAGTACTAGTTACCTTTCTTTTTTATCCCAGCTTTTTGTGAAAGAATCTTGAGCTTCGCAGCAAGGACAGTATGGCAAAACCTTACTATCATCTTCCAATACGACAGCGATTCGACACTTCTCACACATATAAGAACCTTTTCCAGGTTTATCGCCAGTAGAAAACATCCAACACCTCCCCTGTGAATATTTACTGGAAAAAATTCTAACTTAATTCAGTCTCTTCGCCGAGCAATAAAATCACATTTACGCAACATTGGGGATACATTTTTACATTCGAATGATCTCGATCAAAATACATGCATCAAACGAATAACATTGGAGTAACAATTCTATTTTATGAATGATTGTGAACTCCAGGAAACATTAATTGAGCGCCCATGCAAAAGAGGCCCAACATACTGTTGAGCCTCTTTTATAGTTAAAGCTTACTACTACTCTTTGTATTCAAACTCATCGATAATCACTTCTACACGACGGTTTTCCATACGACCTTCTGCAGTGTCATTAGACGCTTTAGGTTGAGTTTCACCCGCACCGGAAACCATTACACGAGACTTGTCGATTCCTTGAGTATACAGGTAATCAGCAACAGCCTGAGCTCGCTTCTCTGATAGAGCCTGATTGTAAGCTTCGGAACCTCTTGAATCAGTATGACCTACAATTTTTGCCTCAGCCTGAGGATACTTTTTCATAACCCCAACTAACCAATCGAAGTACTGCTCACTACCAGCCGCCAATTTATAGCTATCATTATCAAACAATTCAACACCGAACTCTTTGAACATTTTGATTTCTGGTACTGGCTCAGCTACTACTTCTTTTACTGGTTCAGGTTCAGGTTCAACTTTCTCTTCAACCATAGCCGCTGGAGCGGGCTCTACTGGCATAGGTTCTGATTTCGCACCAAATTTATAGGTCATACCCAGGAAAATAGAGTCTATGTCCATACCGTCAACGAACGAATCATCAATATCGTTGATTCTCTGATACTCTAATCTGGCAGCCCAATCACTAGAAAATGCATATTCGGCTCCAAGTGCAGTCAATAGAGTTACATCATCAATTGAACCGTAGTCAACCTTAACAGCACCAGCCTTCGCAAAAACAGAAAACGCATCAAACGGAAGCGTAAATTTCGGTGCCAATGACAAACCTCTTGCACTACCATCTATAGTATTCGAACTCGCAAAATTAGATTCGAATTTTCCAAGATAATCTAAACCAGCCTCAAGGCCAAAGTTCTCCGTAAAGTTGTAGCCCCCGTAGAGACCACCACCTACACTTTTGTCATCGCATGGTGAAGCGACATAACATGAATCATCCAACCAGGAATGGCCCAACTTACCACCGATATATGTATCAGCACTAACTGAAAGAGAGGATAGAGCAAGAAGAGATGAAACCGCCACAGCTACTTTCTTCATATTAATTCCTTTTATATTTATGAGTATTATTCATCAAGTATAACTATATCTATTTACCATACCTATCCATAGGGTGTGTATATCTAGAGCGTGTAAATGAATAATATTTGACATGCATCTCAAGAATGAGATTGCATTTACATGAATTGACATTTTGTGACAGGATATTTACCACATCTCTGTATATCGAAGTCTAATAAATTGCTTTTTTACAATAAACTACTAGGATCTAAGTAACCCCAAATACCGTAGAGGTACTGGGGCTCCTAGCCAAATGACGTTTTGTTTTATTTGTTTGATTTAAGCCAATCATCCCCATGGTTGGCTTTTTTATCAATAAGGATCGTAGTTATTCTAGAAAACTGTTTTCGTGTGTAATTGCTGCCCTGATATTAATTTATCCATCATTAACGTTGGCGTTTTTGTAGATTCACGCACAATGAATTCTGAAGATTCACAACAAGGACAATTAGGTAAAATACTATTACGTGAATCAATAGTAATTGCTATTCGGCAACTACTACATAAATAGGTACCCCGACATAACTTCTCTCCAGAATATACAAACATAACCAACCTCCATCGAAGTAAAATATATTCGGCAATCATTGCCATTTTTGTTTATTATTTAATCAAAACTAAATTACTGGAGTTGTTAACATTAAGAAATAAAATAAATATAAATAAATATAAAAAAACTAAATTTAGAAAAGTGAAAGAAAGTAAAACTAGGTTTATCATAAGGTTAAATTAACAGCCACCAAATAACTAAGGCCACACATGGTGACCTTAATTTAATGATTAAATGTTATCTAACTGGTTAGAACTTGGTATTAGCGTGCTGATACAGCTCTTCATACTCAACAGCAGTATGATGCCATGAGAAGTCTGTTGTCATCCCATTTACAACCATTTTTTCAACAGCAGGTTTGTCATAACGGTATATAGATGCAGCCCACCTTAGAGTATCGCGCAATGCCGCTGCGTATAGATCATAAAACTTAAACCCAGTTGCTTTGTTAATGTCTTTTGCAGAGTAGTTAATAACCGTATCCTCCAGGCCACCAGTTGAACGAACAATTGGGATAGTTCCGTATCGCATGCTGTACATCTGATTCAAACCACATGGTTCATAGCGTGAAGGCATAATGAAGAAATCAGAACCAGCCTCTACCAGGTGCGCTAGCTTATTGCTATAACCTACAAAGCTACCAAATTTTCCAGGATAGGTTCTTGTATAGTGTTTCAGCGCGTCTTCCTGCCACTCTTCACCAGAACCAACAACCACAACCTGAATATCATCTTCCCGAAGCATCTCATCAATACATTCAATAAAGACATCCAACCCTTTTTGAGTTGCCAGGCGCGACACTACACCATATACCGGCACATCTGCTCGTACTGTTAGTCCAAATTCTTTTTGCAGTTCAGCCTTACATAAGGCTTTACCAGAGAGATCGTTGTGCGAATAGTTATGAGGCAATAGTGGATCTGTAGCAGGATCCCACTCGTGTATATCAATACCGTTAAGAATTCCACGCAATTTCCCTTGAACAGCACGGTGCTGCAATGAATGTTCAAGACTAAAGCCATACTCTGGGGATAGTATTTCCATAGCGTAAGTCGGGCTTACCGTTGTTACCATATCAGCCATTTCTACCCCTGCTTTCAGGAAGTTAAGCTGATCGTAGTATTCAAGGCAGTGGAAGTTATAGTAATCCCAGCCTAAACCAGTCCAATAAAGGTTCGATTTATTGAATACGCCCTGATAACCAATATTGTGAATCGTCATTATTGACTTAGCATTGCTAAAATTGCTGTATTGATTATATAAATCACTTTTCAGATACACATTACATAGAGCGGTATGCCAGTCATTAGAGTGTAGAACATCTACATCAATATCCAGCGCAAGAACGGCTTGCATAATGGCGCGACTTAAGAAAATAAAGCGCTCTGCGTTGTCAGAATATTCGCTTCCGCCCCAATCATACAACTTAGGACGATCATAGTATTTGTCATTTACAATAAAGTAGAACGAGAGGTTTTCACTAACTTTGTGACGGCGAATACTGCCCCACTCTTCTCTGCCTTCACCAAAAGGAACGCCTAGAAGTTCGTATACCACTTCTGTGTCCGCACATTTGTCACCCATTACTTGGGGGTAGTAAGGCATGAAAACAGAAACATTATGTCCATTCTCTGCCAGAGCATAAGGCAGTGAGTACGATACATCAGCCAAACCACCGGTCTTTGCGTATGGTGCAGCCTCACTTGTTGCCCAAACTATATTCATTGTATTCCCTCAAATTATTCTTACTTACAATCCAAAATGGCTCAATGGCAGAAAACACTGCCGTGCTGATGTATAGAGCAAGCCCTAAATCAGCTAACTAATTGTTCTAACACTAGGGGGTGTGAAAATAATACAGTGAAAAGCATACAGAGTTACATGTTGTAATCACATTTTGTCATGAAAAGAAGAGAATACTGCCCCGATAAGCCGCATTTATGTCGGAACAGTAAAAAAATACACTATTCAGAGTTTCATTTTGCCGAATGGTAATCTTATAACCTATGCCAGCCCAGGAAACAGATTGCGTAATCCATTAGCAATAAACTCAACACCCAGAGCTCCCAGAATCAAGCCCATAATACGAGTGATAACGTTGATACCTGTTTGCCCAAGGAAGCGAACAATTAAAGGAGCAGATCGGAACAATAGCCATGCACCAGTACAAAACAGCACTATAGTGACGATAATTCCTACGGTATCCAACATGCCCGGATAACGAGAGCCATAAACAATGGTAGAACTGATAGCACCTGGCCCAGCCATAAGTGGCATAGCCAATGGCACGACACCTATCTGCTGACGACTGACGTATTCTGACTTCTCTTGTTTATTCTGCTTATCTTCGCCTAACTTACCGCTCATCATGGTAGAAGCAATACTTAACAGTAGAAGCCCACCAGCAACCCGAAAGGAGTCTAGCGATATGCTGAACATATCCAGCAATATCTGACCAGCTAACAATGAAACAGTAAGACTAATAGCAACGGAGATGTTTGCAGTAATCGCTACCTTACGCTTTTCTTCCACTGTCATATGATTGGTTAGAGAAACGAAAATAGGCATAATCCCTACTGGGTTCACAGCAGCGACCAAACCAAGGAAAAATTGCAAAAATATAGCCAATTCAAATTATTGCATCAGATCTATCCAGATAATTAATATGGGGAGGTATTTGATGGCGCGACTATAATCGATAAGCGAAAAATCTGCGAACAAAAAATATGTGAAAATGCTATGGCTCCAAAAATCAGAATTTTCGGGCACAAAAAAACACCAACTATCTCTAGCTGATGTTTTAAATTTTCTTCTTTTCAAAACGACGAAAGGTCGCTATAAAAGCGACCTTCCTATGTATGGTACCGGTGGGCGGACTTGAACCGCCACGCCCGAAGGCAACGGATTTTGAATCCGTCGTGTATACCAATTTCACCACACCGGCAATTTGTTCGATGCATTATACGGATGAAACTAACAGGCGCAAGGGAAAAACTTTTATTTGTGAATCAGTTGCTGCTTTAATCACCATCCTGACGTTTACCGAAAATGATAATCGCAAATCTATTTACAATGACTAAGTCAGCTGAGATGGATAATATGAGCTATTGGATAAACTCATATCTACCAACTGGCGGCTTGTTATAGTCAAACAGCATTTTTGATCGTTTTTCTCACCCCGTTTCCACATATGCAATTTGATCTATTCAGAAAGACGACAATACTTACTTTTAGAAATAGATAAAAAAAACAAATGGAATTGCTATGGCTAGGTACTCTATCGTTACGGTAGTGACGTTATTTGCCGCTTTAGTGTTCTCACCGGGGACGGTGCTTGCTGATACAAATAATACGATGAACTATATCGTAACCAACCCTTCCGTTCCCGATAGTGAGCTCACAAAGCAACAAATACGTGCTATCTATCTGGGTCAGCGGACACATTGGTCTAATGGCTCCAAGATTGTATTGATCATTTTTCCTCCCTCAGAAGTAAAACACAGCAATTTTGTTAAATATTCTCTCGGCTTATACCCGTATCAATACAAACGAAGATGGCAAAAACTAGAGTTCAGTGGCTTTGGTGTTAAACCAATCGAAGTATCCAGCGATGAAGAAATGTTTGAAATGGTTGCATCACTTCCTGGTGCTATTGGCTATGTAGAAGAGAACGTCATATTTGAGGGGGTGAATTATGCGAGCCTTAAATAAGTTAATACCAACTTTGTTTTTGGCTTCAATGCCCTGCTATTCCAGCGATTTTTTCTGGAGTGGTTTTGTTTCGCAAGGCATAGTCTATAACTCGGATAACCAATATTTTAGTGATCATGATGTCAGCCTGGATTTAACTGAAGCCGCTCTACAGGGTGGGTATGTGTTTAGTAATAACCTTCGATTTGCTGGTCAGATTCAGTATCGAAATTGGGGACATTACGACGATTTTAATATGGATCACCTTTTTCTTGATTACACAATATTTACCCGTCCAACCTCTACTGCCGGAATCAGACTTGGCCGAATAAAAACAGAGTTGGGCATTTATAACACCTCACGTGATATACCCAGTGCAAGGCCGACTATCTTCCTTCCTCAGTCTATTTACCTCGAGTTCATGAGGGAGCCTGAATCTTATTATGACGGAGGTAACTTATACGGAAATATGATGCTTTCAATCGGCACCATCAATTGGTCTGTGGCTTATGGAATGCACTCAGTTGGTGAAGATTTAGTAGAAAAAATATTTGACGATAGTCTGCAAGGTGAGTTTGACCCAGATTTCAGTCAGAAGCTTCACTTGTCTTGGGAGTCTTTAGAAAGTGACTGGCTCATTGGAGCAGGATTCCAAACTTTAGATATCACGTTCATTACCACCCCGAACCCAGTTATATCTATAGATAACGGTTCGTTTTCTCTGGATAAATACACTGTGTTTGCCCAACATTATCGGGAACGTTGGGAATGGACCCTCGAGTTAATGTACATGGATATAACTGGTGAAGGCTTTGACGCCAGTATAAACGGCATTCCAATTCAAAAACCATTTGGCACTAACACAGCAATGGACGGAGGTTATTTCCAGGCAAGGTACTTTGCTACTGACCAGATTACCCTATTGGCTCGTTATGATGTTTATTTCAAAGATAGAGATAACCGTTACAACAGTACAAATGCCAATGTAGTGGACTATGCACAATACTCCAAAGACTTTACCGCAGGTCTTATGTGGCAGTTCAACAAAGACTGGACACTTAAGGCAGAAGCGCATTTTGTCGAGGGAGCAGGCTTTATCGCTCCAATGATTCGAGTAAATAACAAGAATATTGGAGATAAGTACTGGCAAATGTATGCAGCAGAAATTTCTTACTCATTCTAAAGAAAGCGGTGATACATCAGCACCTCGATCCAGACTAGGCAAAATGGGGCTAATCTGGAAGGTATTTATCGTGCTTTTTATCTTCCTCACTACCGTGATGGGAACATATGCCTATATCTCTAACAAAGCGCTAGAAGAGCGCCTTGAACGCGAAACACAGTTGATAAGAGCTAAGACTCAAACTTACTTTTCCAACTCCATTGAGAACCATATAAACGACATTCAGGAAAGTATCTCTATGCTTTCCGGCTTTGAAAACAGCAAACTGAATACTTTTGTGTCATTTTTTGAGCGCCAATGGGACACTCTAGCGCTGGATTGGGAAGGTAAATCTGTAGGCATCTATAAGGGTTCAGAATTAGTTTTTGAGAAAGGGCATCAAACAGTAAGGGAACAGCCTCCATTTGCTGATTCTTTCACGGAGTCTTCGCAAAAAGGCTTTCCCGATTATTATTTCATATGCCAGCAAGAGTGTTCGATAGTCATAATCATCCCCGTACTAGTCTCTGGTGAAGAAATTATCGTTGTTGTTGAGACTTCACTTTTGAATCCTATACTCAGATTCAGAGAGTTTACTCAACTAAAAACCCTGGTTATAAGCCAAAAAGATCCAAATGAAACCATCACCAAGGTTCATTCATCTGAATTGCAGGATAAGTACCTCATAATGCGGCCGGAAAATAATCAGGTTCAGCTCAACGTACTAAAAAGAGCGGTTGAACAATATCCTCTGGATCACATTTACGCTTCGGGAGGAAACGTAAACCTGGGAAATCGTAATTATCTTATTGATATTATTTTATTTCCCCATCAAAAAGCCTCTAAGAGCTATTTAGTCATCATGTACGATATAACTCATAAACGCCAACTTGATAGTGCTTATTACCGATGGTTTTCTACCGTATCTATCATCTCGATCATATCCCTGGCTTTCATCATCTTCGCAGTGCTATGGCAACCCATTAACAGAATAAAAAAACTCAAAAACTATCTGCCGACATTGGCTCATGAAGGCGACATCCGGCCCCTTGATTTAGAGGAGCAAAAGATAACTTTCTATGATGAAATCAATGCATTAGAAAAGACCTCAAACAATCTAGCTATGCGTCTGATGCAACTTAATAATGTTGTTATCGAAAGAGAGGGGCAGCTTAAAGAACTGGCTCATTATGACAGTCTAACAGGACTCGCGAACAGGGTTAACTTCTATCAATCATTGAATAAATCGATTAATACACTGAAAAACAAGCAGGGCTTTCTGGCTGTTCTCTTTCTGGATCTGGATAGATTCAAACATATTAACGACTCTCTTGGTCACGATGTCGGCGATCAAGTGTTAAAAGTAACGTCGAAAAGGCTTTTGGCTAGTATTCGGGACACTGACTTGGTATCTCGTATTGGAGGAGATGAATTCACTATCGTACTAACAAATATCCATTGGAAAAGTGATGTAGTTAGGGTTGTAAACACCATACTGACTAAGTTTACCGACCCCATCCATGTAAACAATGAACGAATTGACCTGACTCTTAGTATTGGTATTACACTAATCGATAGTCCGTATGCCGATATGAGTAATATTATCCGCCAGGCTGACATCGCCATGTACTGCGCCAAACGAAACAAATTAAGTAGCTACGAGTTCTTTAGCACTGAAATGCAAAGTGAGATGTCTGAACAATTTAATATCATCAACGACTTCAACAATGCGCTGGAACAAGAACATTTCGTTCTGTATTTCCAGCCCATTATGTATGCTGGAACTTCTACTATCCGAGGGTTTGAGACCTTAATACGCTGGGAACATGAATCACGAGGTTTGTTAACACCAGATAAGTTTTTACCTACACTCCGAGAAACCAAACAGTTCAGGAAACTGGAAGAGAGGATCATTTATCAGGGAATCCTTAGTTGTAAACAAATTAACCAGGTTTCTGAACGGGAAATAATGGTATCCATTAACCTTACTGCAGAGATGTTTATGTCCTCTCATCTCTGTGAAGATATTCGCCTTCTGTTGAAAAAATTCAATGTAAGTGGTCATCTAATTCGTATCGAGATTGTAGAAGACACTCTGCTTGATGATATTGAGCTTGCAAGTCAGAGATGCCATGAGTTGGCTTCATTGGGTATTAATGTGTCTATAGATGATTTTGGTGTCGGCTATTCTTCTCTTAGTTATCTGACTCAACTGCCGGCAGACAACATAAAGATAGACCGTAGCTTTGTTACCCAATTTCTTGCAGCAGACGGCGACAGCAAAATATTGCTATCACTCATAGACTTTCTCAAAGACATGAATAAGTCAGTAACCGTAGAAGGCATTGAAACTCAGGTACAGGTCGATAAAGTCACAGACTTCGGATGTGACTTTATTCAGGGATATTTTTACAGCAAACCAGTACCACTGACTCATGCAATCAAATTACTGGAAGGCAATTTTGCAGATGCCGAGTTTTCTCCTCTTCAGCTCTCTTTTCCACTTAACGAGAGCTTTCAATAACCTTTACAAATAGCTATCCTGTTGCAAAACAAACGGTAAAGCAGCAAAAATGAAATCAAAAGTAGACTATCCAAAAGCGGGGCTGATCCGAAGGTTATCGGCACTCATATATGACGGGCTTGTTATCGCTGCCATTGAAATGATGGCTGCAGGCATAATTATTGCGGTTCTGGAAGCTTTGGTTGCTGCCGGACTAATGAACTATGCACCCTATTCAGATGCCAGTGACCTCCTTACTAAACACCCAATATTCAGCCATGTTTTTACCTTATATCTTGGTGCTATCTGGGTAGGGTTCCTTGTCTATTTCTGGACCAAAGCAGGTCAAACCGTAGGTATGAGAGCCTGGAGATTAAGGGTTCAAAAGTTGGATGGTACAACTATCACACCTACTCAGGCTCTAATACGTGTAGGAACCTCAGGCTTCGGGCTGGCGAATCTCACTGTGCCAATCGATCCTAAAAAGAGGGGATTTAATGATATGTGGGCTAAAACTGAGGTTGTCGTTCTACCAAACTAAATCAGCAAACCATATATGGAAAGAAGGGAAAGCTCTGCGCTTTCCCTTCTTCGTTTTATAGCTTCCGCCTCAACAGCATAAGTGCCACCATCAGGAATAATATACTTGGGGCTATCGCGCCGATATATGGTGGTATTTTATATACCAGACTAAGTGGTCCAAAGAACTCACTGGATATATAAAAAGTAAATCCAGCGATAACACCCGACAGTATTCGGGCCCCCATAGTTACACTACGTAGTGGTCCAAATACAAATGAAAGCGCCATTAGCATCATAACGGCAACTGAGAGCGGCTGAGTAAGCTTTCTCCAGAAGGCTAGCTCGTAACGAGATGCATCCTGCTCTGAAGCTTTAAGGTAATTTACATAATCATAAAGACCGCTCAATGCGAGCTCTTCAGGTTTTACAGTAACAACAGCCAGCTTGTCGGGCGCTAGTGATGTAGTCCAGTCGTAGGTATCGTAAGTTGCCTTTGACACCTCTACTTCGTTCTCCATATCGGTGATCTGGACATTGTTCATTTGCCATCGGTTATCACTGATATAGTCTGCTTTTTCTGCGTAAATCACCTGACTAAGCTTTTTATTGTCATCGAATCGCCAAAGGTTAATACCTGTCAGCTCATCGTCATCAACTCTTCCTATAAATATAAAATCACTGGCATCACGCGCCCACACACCACTTCGCACTGAAACAATCTGTCCCCCAGAGATAGAGAACGCTCTCAGTTCACGAGCCATTTTTTGTGCCTGTGGCGCTCCCCACTGACCTAATGCCATAACAATAAGCATTAAAGGAACCGCTGTTTTTAGCACAGAAAGACCGATATCAACTTTAGAGTAGCCTGCCGCTTGCATTACCGTTAGCTCAGAACTTGCAGCAAGCATACCTAATCCCATTAGTGCACCAAGCAGTGCTGCCATAGGGAAAAACATTTCGATATCACGAGGGATAGATAGAAGCACAAAATAGAGAGCATGCAACAGATCATAAGTACCACGCCCTACTTTCCGAAGCTGTTCAACATACTTGATGATGCCAGAGAGTCCGACAAGTGTAACGAGCACAAGTGAACTGGTAGCGATAATGGTTCTGCCAATATAGAGATCCAGAATTTTAAACATGCTTTACGCTACCTTCTTATTTACTTTTCTTTGTCTGAATCTGTCTTTGAACTTACGTACCGGAATACTATCCAAAGAGTTCATAATAATGCCCGATAGCAGAAGCGCAGTATTAATCGGCCACATTCCAATGTGTGGCGGTATCGAACCGTCCTCCATCGCCGATTTCATCGCACTGAGGGACAAGAAGTAGGCCAGATAAAGCAATATTGCCGGCCCCATCTTAGCAAAGCGCCCTTGACGGGGGTTAACCGCTGAAAGTGGTACCACCAACATGGTTAGCATTGGTATACAGATAATCAAAGAAATACGCCAGTGCAACTCGGCATTCGCTTTAATATCCGGATTACCAATGAGATCAAGGGTAGGCAGTGCTTCCCAGTCACGACCTTTTCTCTTCACTTCTCGCTGACCAATTAAAGCGTCATACTCATCAAAATGAGTAATCATATAATCAACGCGCGATGGAACCCCCTCATATCGAGAGCCATCCAGAAGTGTCAGCACCTGACGCCCATCAGACATCTCTTTTACAACCCCGCTTTTTGAAAGCGCGACACTAGGAAGTAAAGAGTCTCTCGGCACTATTTGAGCAATAAATACACTGTCGAGAGTTTTGTCCTCAACATCATCAATAAATACTACAGCAGTACCATCAGGCGTACTCTGAAATTGTCCTTTTTGTAACAACTCAACACTGTTGTCGGAAGCAACTTCTTCCATAAGCTGCGCTTCTTTGTCCTGCGCCCACGGGGCTAACCACAAAGAATTAAAAGCCGCCACGGATGCAGTGATAATTGCAAGATAAAGAGCAGCCTGGATAAGAAACTTATTTCCTATACCAGTGGCGTTCATTACCGTTATCTCACTTTCAGCATACAAACGGCCAAAAGTGACCAAAATTCCGATATACAAGCTGAGTGGCAACATTAACAACCCCATTGCAGGCATATTCAAGCCAACAATTGAAAGAATGAGGCTAGCAGGTATATCACCATCCGAAGCGTCAGCAAGAACACTGATGAATTTCTGACTAATAAATATCAGAAAGAGCACAAAAAATATGGCGAACTGGCTCTTAATTGTCTCGCGGGTCAAATATCTGACAATAATCACGCTAAAAGTACCTATACAAAACTTGTTTTTTTAGTCTAATCACTATAATTTCTCGATGAACCTTTCATTTTATTAATTTTTCGACTAAATGTTAGACAATAGGTTCAGAGCATTTTCTAGAATTCTACGTATTTAATTCTGATTATCTAACATTTAGTTCTATTTGTCTTCACGATGTAGGAGTACGCATGGAGTTTAGTGTAAAAAGTGGCAGTCCGGAGAAGCAGCGCAGTGCATGTATTGTCGTTGGTGTATTTGAACCACGTCGCCTATCTCCAGTGGCGGAACAGTTAGATAAAATTAGTGATGGCTATATAAGCTCACTACTACGCCGCGGTGATTTAGAAGGCAAGCCAGGTCAGATGCTGCTATTACATCAGGTACCAGGAGTCCTATCTGAGAGGGTATTGCTGGTTGGGTGTGGTAAAGAGCGTGAACTTGGTGAACGCCAATACAAAGAGATTATTCAAAAAACCATCAGTACGTTGAACGAAACAGGTTCAATGGAAGCGGTATGTTTCCTTACTGAGCTACACGTTAAAGGCCGCGACACCTACTGGAAAGTACGGCAGGCTGTAGAGTCCACTAAAGATGGACTGTACACTTTCGACCAATTTAAGAGCAATAAGCCTGAAACGCGCCGCCCTCTTCGAAAACTGGTGTTTAATGTTCCGACTCGTCGAGAACTTAACCTTGGTGAAAAAGCTATTACCCATGGACTAGCGGTTGCTTCCGGTGTTCGTGCCTCAAAAGATCTGGGCAACATGCCACCAAACGTTGCAAACCCTGCATATCTTGCTTCTCAAGCCCGTCGCCTTGCTGATGATTTCGAAACAGTAACAACCAAGATCATCGGTGAAGAAGAGATGGAAAAACTGGGCATGACTTCTTATCTTGCCGTAGGTCGTGGTTCTAAAAATGAATCCATGATGTCGGTGATGGAATACAAAGGAAATCCAGATCCCGAAGCTAAACCCATAGTTCTTGTAGGTAAAGGGCTAACATTCGATTCAGGCGGTATCTCACTTAAGCCGGGCGAAGGCATGGATGAGATGAAATATGACATGTGTGGTGCAGCTTCTGTGTTCGGCACTATGAAAGCACTAGCAAAACTAAACCTGCCAATTAATGTTGTCGCTATTCTTGCTGGTTGTGAAAACATGCCAGGAAGCAACGCATACCGCCCGGGTGACATCCTGACTACTATGTCAGGTCAAACTGTAGAGGTTTTAAATACCGATGCTGAAGGCCGTCTGGTTCTTTGTGATGCTCTAACCTATGTTGAACGCTACGAACCAGAGTGTGTTGTTGACGTAGCAACTCTGACTGGTGCATGTGTTATTGCCCTTGGCCACCATATCAGCGGTTTGGTATCCAACCATAACCCACTTGCCCATGAACTTGTAAATGCCTCTGAGCAAGCTGGCGACCGTGCATGGCGCTTACCGATGGCTGATGAGTATCAGGAACAACTGGAAAGCCCGTTTGCTGATATGCAGAACATCGGTGGCCGTCCAGGTGGAACTATTACCGCAGGTTGCTTCTTATCCCGCTTTGCGAAGAAGTATCACTGGGCTCACGTTGACATTGCAGGAACAGCATGGAAATCTGGTAAAGCAAAAGGCTCAACAGGTCGCCCTGTTTCTATGCTGGTTCAGTTCCTGCTGAATCGCAGTGGTCAGGAAATAGAAGAGTAAAAGTTAAATTAACTGTTATTCCTGCGCAGGCAGAAATAGTCTCGTTCCCACGGTCCTCCGTGGGAATGCATACCCTAGGTTAAATTGAACGCATACGCGCTAGTTCGACTACGATATGCGTTACCACGCAAGAGCGTGGGAACGAGTTAAGTATCACGCTATGCCTACCGCTACCTTTTACATCATCCAACCCGAATCACCCCAAAGCACCAGCGATGGATTTGAAGAATACGTGCTATTTCTGATAAAGCACTTTGTCTCTCAGGGGGCAAAGCTCTATTTGAATACCGCGGATAAACAAGAAGCAGAAAAATGGGACGACAAGTTGTGGCAGCTATCAGGAGATAGCTTCCTTCCTCACAATCTTGTAAGTGAAGGACCTAAGAACGGGACTCAGCTAGAAATTGGCTACAACAAGTTAAAGCCAAGCTGGAATCGCCAGATCATAATAAATTTGTCTAAAGATGAGACAATCTTTGCCCGAACCTCTGCACAAGTGGTAGACTTCGTGCCTTGCGATGAAAAAGCGAAGCAACTGGCTCGTGAAAGGTATAAACTATACCGTCAGGCTGGTTTTCAGATGCAAACCATCGATATTGAACACCAAATTTAATACTAACCGTATAGGTAACGTCCTTCTCCTCACTTAAGAGAAAGAAGAGGAAATTTACCTATACGGTTTATCTAGTTTAAAAATCAACGAAAAGTATCCATTAAGAACGCTATGGAAAAGACATATAACCCACAATCAATTGAGCAATCTCTATACCAAAACTGGGAAGAGAAAGGCTACTTCAAGCCACACGGTGACACCTCTAAAGAATCATACAGCATCATGATCCCGCCACCGAACGTCACAGGTAGCCTGCACATGGGTCACGCATTCCAGGACACTATCATGGATACGCTGATTCGTTGTGAGCGAATGAAGGGCAAAAACACCCTTTGGCAGGTTGGTACTGACCACGCTGGTATCGCAACTCAGATGGTTGTTGAGCGTAAGATTGCTGCCGAAGAAGGCAAAACCAAGCACGACTACGGACGTGACGCTTTCATCGACAAAATCTGGGAATGGAAAGGTCAATCTGGCGGCACAATCACTCAGCAGCTTCGTCGCCTTGGCGCATCTGTAGACTGGGAGCGTGAGCGCTTCACTATGGATGACGGCCTTTCTGACGCAGTTAAAGAAGTTTTCGTTCGACTGTTCGAAGAAGATCTTATCTACCGTGGTAAGCGCCTGGTTAACTGGGATCCAAAACTTCACACGGCGATCTCTGATCTAGAAGTTGAAAACAAAGACAAAAAAGGCCACATGTGGCACTTCCGCTACCCTCTTGCTGATGGAGCAAAAACTGCGGAAGGTAAAGACTACATTATCGTAGCAACCACTCGCCCTGAAACCATGCTTGGCGATACCGGTGTTGCGGTAAACCCTGAAGATCCACGTTACAAAGATCTTATCGGTAAAGAAATTATTCTTCCTATCGTTGATCGTCGCATCCCTATCGTGGGTGACGAACACGCGGATATGGAGAAAGGTACTGGTTGTGTGAAGATCACTCCCGCACATGACTTCAACGACTACGAAGTTGGTAAGCGCCACCAGCTACCGATGATCAATATCCTGACGTTCAACGGTGAAATTCTTGACGCAGCAGAAGTTTATAACACCAACGGTGAAGTATCTGATGTTTACGGCACAGAGCTTCCTGCGAAATACCACGGCGTTGAGCGTTTCGCTGCACGTAAACTGGTTGTTGCTGAGTTTGAAGAACTTGGCCTTCTGGACGAAATCAAAGATCACGACCTAACAGTTCCTTACGGTGACCGTGGTGGTGTGGTTATCGAGCCAATGCTAACTGACCAGTGGTATGTACGCGCAGCTCCACTAGCAGAAACAGCAACCAAAGCGGTTGAAGATGGCGAAATTCAGTTCGTTCCTAAGCAGTACGAGAACATGTACTTCTCTTGGATGCGTGACATTCAGGACTGGTGTATCTCTCGTCAGCTTTGGTGGGGCCACCGTATCCCGGCATGGTACGACAATGACGGCAATGTTTATGTAGGTCGCACTGAAAAAGAAGTTCGTGAAAAGAACAACCTTGCTCCTGTCGTGGTTCTTCGTCAGGACGATGACGTACTGGATACCTGGTTCTCATCTGCACTTTGGACTTTCTCTACTCAGGGTTGGCCAGCAGATACTGAAGATATGAAGGTATTCCACCCTTCTGATGTTCTGGTTACTGGTTTTGACATCATCTTCTTCTGGGTTGCTCGCATGATCATGATGACCATGCACTTCATCAAAGATGAAAACGGCAAACCGCAGGTTCCGTTTAAAACGGTTTACGTTACAGGTCTTATCCGTGATGAGAACGGTGATAAGATGTCTAAGTCTAAGGGTAACGTACTTGACCCAATCGACATGATCGATGGTATCGATCTTGAGTCACTGGTTGAGAAGCGCACTGGTAACATGATGCAGCCTCAACTAGCGAAGAAGATCGAGAAAAACACTCGTAAGACATTTGAAAACGGCATCGAAGCGTATGGTACTGACGCACTTCGTTTCACTCTTGCTGCTATGGCATCTACAGGTCGTGACATCAACTGGGATATGAAGCGTCTGGAAGGTTACCGTAACTTCTGTAACAAGCTATGGAACGCAAGTCGTTACGTACTGATGAACACAGAAGAACAGGATTGTGGCCTTCATGGCGGTGATATGGAATTCTCACTAGCTGATAAGTGGATCGAATCTCAGTTCCAGATTGCAGCGAAAGAGTTTAACGCACATATCGACAACTACCGTCTGGATATGGCAGCTAACACCATCTATGAGTTCATCTGGAACCAATTCTGTGACTGGTACCTTGAGCTGACTAAGCCCGTACTTTGGAAAGGCAACGAAGCACAGCAACGTGCAACTCGCCATACTCTGATTACTGTACTTGAGAAGACGCTACGCCTAGCGCATCCGGTAATTCCTTACATCACAGAGTCTATCTGGCAGAGTGTTAAAGGCCTTGCTGGTGTTGAAGGTGAAACCATTATGACGCAGGCACTGCCTCAGTTTGATGAAGCAGCTTACGACGAAGCGGTTGTTGCTGATATCGAGTGGGTGAAAGGCTTTATCTCAAGTATCCGTAACCTGCGCGCAGAATACGACATCAACCCAGGTAAACCTCTTGAAGTAATGCTGAAAGCAACAGATGAAGCAGATGCAGCTCGCCTTGAAGCGAACAAGCAGGTTCTGATTTCTCTGGCTAAGCTGGAAAGCGTACGTGTTCTTGCAGCGGACGAAGAAACACCAGCATGTGCAACGGCACTGGTTGGTAAGTCTGAGCTGATGATTCCAATGGCTGGCCTTATCGATAAAGATGCAGAACTTGCTCGCCTGGAAGGAGAAGTGAAGAAGACGCACGGTGAAATCAAGCGTATCGAAGGCAAGCTAAGCAACGAAGGTTTTGTAGCGAAAGCTCCAGAAGCTGTTGTTGCGAAAGAACGCGAGAAGCTCGAAGGTTACAAAGAGACTCTGACTAAGCTAGAAGAGCAAAAAGCGACTATTGCAGCTCTGTAACCCTTCAATGAAATAACAGTAATGAGGCCTGGTGAAAACCAGGCCTTTTTCTTTTCTACAAATAGCAGTGAAATTTTTTTTCCTTGTCTCAGGTCTGAATAGAAGTAAGCAACAGTGGAAGTTCCAAATAATTGAACAGAGTAAGATCTTTATAAATCTTTGCTAATCAATATTAGATACAGGCCGATAACAGTGATAGTATTTTTCAACTGAATATCACAAGGACTATTTCGGTTTATGCCACAAGAGAATCACGAACAACGACGCCAGTTTTACAGGTTACGTTACCCAAGGAATGACAGACCTGTTATTACACTGATGGACAAGAAATATCATGTCTGTGAGATCTCTGAGCAAGGGCTGAGAATCGTATTTCTTAGTCATACTCCTGTAGCTATTGGCTTAACTGTATCTGGAAATATTACGTTTCATGACAATGAAAAGATCCTTATAGAAGGTGACATTCTAAGACAAGACGACCTGGAAGTGATTATCAAACTCAGTAAGGGCGTTTCATTTAAACGTATGACCGTAGAACAGCTGTACTTACGTAAAAAATATCCCAAGGTTTATGCTAGAAAGAAAAAAGCGACTAAGAGTTAAAGCGTTATTTCCTGAGCAACCCGGTGACATTTATTTGTAATCAAGCTGTCACCATCTTCTCATTTAACTGACGCTTATTTGCAACTTAAACTTCATAGCATACCTTGAAATCATTACGTGAATATTGAGGTAGCAAGCTATGGAAAGTGTCAGTCCATTTCGCCTTCCAAGGAAAACACCATTTGGTATCGGAGAGTCATTCGCAGAATGGGCAACCGGTCTTAGTACACTAGACAAGTTTTATGCTCAACGTCCTGCTGGCTGTAATACCCAGGAGTTTCTTCGCTTTACTCTGGAAATACTGGGGATTGATTATCAGGTGATGCACGGTTCACTCAACTCCATTCCGGAAAAAGGAGCTACCGTCGTTGTAGCAAACCACCCTCTTGGATGTGTTGAAGGTGTTATTCTGGCAGAGATACTGCTTTCGGTAAGAAGTGACATTCAAGTACTGGCTAATCAATACCTGAAAACAGTTCCCGAGCTGGATAAATTATTTATTGGTGTGGATGTCTTCGAAACCCAAGATGCAACCAGAGCAAATATGCGAGCACTCAGAGCTGCAAATAAGCACCTTGCTGATGGTGGTTTATTACTTATGTTTCCGGCTGGAGAAGTATCTCAACTGGTCGATAGAAAGGCAAAAAAACTGGAAGATAAAGAGTGGAGCCGCTCAGTTAGTTCCTTGATACGTAAAAATAAAGCGGTAACCGTGCCTATGTTTATCAATGGCATGAACTCACAAAACTTCTATATGGCAGGTAAAATCCATCCTCTGCTGCGAACACTGATGCTTGGTCGCGAGTTGCTCAACAAAAAACAAGATACGATTTCCATCGCTATTGGTGATGCAATTAAGTACAAAGAAGTGAATAACCTGGATGACAAAAGCCTGGTTAATTACCTTCGCTTAAATACTTATCTTCTAAATAGAAGCGCTTACCCGTCAGCCCAAACTATGCATAACAATGAAAACGCAGAGCCTGTTGCTGACGCGCTCCCAGTAGATGCAATATTGGCGGATATTGACGCACTACCAGAGCAAGCACACCTACTGTCTAGCGCAGACTTTGATGTTTACTGCACCACAGCAGACAAAATACCAGCTTTAATGCACGAGATAGGCCGCCTGCGCGAAATAAATTTCCGTAAAGTAGGCGAAGGTACAGGGCTTGCGTTAGATATTGACGAGTTCGACAACTATTATCTTCACTTGTTTGTCTGGGATAGAGAGAATCAAAAGCTAGTTGGCGCTTATCGCCTTGGACTGGTCGATAAGATCATGGAGTCTCAGAAACTGGATGGCCTTTATTCAAGAACCTTGTTCAATTATGACCAACGCTTTCTAAACAAAATGAATAACGGTCAAGCTATAGAAATGGGACGCTCTGTGATTGGTGAAGAGTACCAACGTAGCATGAGTGCGCTTCTCCTGCTTTGGAAAGGTATTGCGACCTTTGTTCATCGTAATCCAAGTTACACTCACCTCTTTGGCCCGGTGAGTATAAGCAACGACTATAGCCATGAAGCACGTCAGCTTCTGGCTGAAACCATGACGCTACATCATTACGATGTAGAAAGTGCTAAGTGTGTAACTGCATCCAATCCACTTAAGAGTAAGCCATCTTCATGGAATACCAGCTTACTTACCGCGCTTGGTGATCTTCAGTTGCTTTCCCGGGTTATAGGACGCGTAGATATAGGAAAAGGGGTGCCGGTACTGTTAAGACAATATCTTGGCTTAAACGGTAAACTGGTGTGCTTTAATGTTGATCCTGCGTTCAACGACGCACTAGACGGGTTGATTGTGGTTGACTTACGTAAGGTTCGTCAAAAGACATTAGGTCGCTATATGGGTTCAGAAGAGAGTGTTGATTACCTTTCCCGCCACGAAGTTGTAGAAAGATAAATTCAAAATACAGCAAAGCCCGCCAAAAAAGCGGGCTTTATTCACTCTGCCGAGTCTAAAACTGGTGCAGATGGGGAGACTTGAACTCCCACGGCCGTGAGGCCACTAGCACCTGAAGCTAGCGTGTCTACCAATTCCACCACATCTGCCTGTAAATCAGATAATCCGCTTCGTTGTCAGATATTTAAAGCGAATTTAATCTGATTTGTGAGCTCAAGTTGAAATCCGTTTGTTAAGTGGTCATAAAGGGGACTATTACCCCCCTCAATCATTACTCAACCGTCACCGCTTTAGCCAGGTTACGTGGCTGGTCTACGTCAGTACCTTTGATTAAAGCTACATGGTAAGCAAGTAGCTGTGTTGGTACTGTGTAGAAGATAGGTGCGATAATTTCACTCACCGGAGGCATCTTGATCACTTTCATGTTTTCATCGCTTTCAAAGCCTGCATTTTCACCAGCGAATACATATAGCAGACCGCCGCGTGCACGTACTTCTTCAACGTTCGACTTCAGCTTCTCAAGCAGGTCATTGGTTGGCGCAATAACCACAACTGGCATATCTGCATCAATCAGAGCCAAAGGTCCATGCTTAAGTTCACCAGCTGCGTAAGCTTCCGCATGGATGTAAGAAATCTCTTTCATCTTAAGCGCTGCTTCCATTGCGATTGGATAGTACTCACCGCGACCAAGGAACATAGCGTGCTGCTTGTCAGCAAAGTCTTCAGCCAGCGTTTCAATCTCTTTGTCATATGCCAGAGCGCTTTCCATATAAACAGGAAGAGCATGGATCTCTTTTACGATTTCTGCTTCTTTGGCTGCATCTACACGCCCCTGATGTTTACCGATAGCGGTAACAAGCATCAGCATTGCTGTTAGCTGAGTAGTAAATGCCTTTGTTGATGCCACGCCGATCTCTGTACCAGCACGGGTCATAAACGCGATATCAGACTCGCGCACCATCGAAGAACCAGATACGTTACAGATAGTCATTGCAGACATGTAACCTTTCTCTTTTGCGATTCGAAGTGCAGCTAGAGTATCGGCGGTTTCACCAGACTGAGAAAGAGTGATAAGTAAGCTATTCGGGCGAGTTACAAAGTTACGGTAACGGAACTCAGAAGCGATTTCCACATCACAGCTTACGCCTGCAATATCTTCAAACCAGTAGCGAGCAGCCATACCTGAGTTGTAAGAAGTACCACAAGCGATGATCTGTACGTGCTCAACCTTAGACAGAATCTCTACCGCATTTACACCAATGCTTTCAGTAATAACGCTATCATTGGTTACTCTGCCTTCCATAACATTCTTCATAGAAGTAGGTTGCTCAAAGATCTCTTTCTGCATAAAGTGGCGGTAACCAGCTTTTGTACCAGCATCAAGCTCAACCGTTGATTCAATAATCTCACGCTCTACAGGTTTACCATTTACATCAAGGATATTTACTTCACGGCGAGTAATTTCAGCCACATCACCTTCTTCAAGGTAGCTAAAGCGGCGAGTTACGCTTAGAAGAGCAAGTTGGTCAGAAGCCAGGAAGTTTTCTCCGACACCGTAACCCACAACAATCGGGCTACCAGAACGCGCAACAACTAGGCGCTCAGGATCTTTACGATCAACAATTACTGTACCGTATGCACCTTCAAGCTGGGCTGCTGTTTTATGCAGAGCTTCGATAAGAGTATCTGAGGTACGGTATTCCCACTCCACTAAGTGAGCGATGACTTCTGTATCCGTCTCTGATTCAAATACATAACCGCGCGCTTTCAATACTTCACGCAGCTCTTCGTAGTTTTCGATAATACCGTTGTGTACAACCGCGATGTCACCAGACATATGAGGATGAGCGTTTGCTTCGGATGGTTCACCGTGAGTTGCCCAGCGTGTATGAGCGATGCCTGTACCGCCAATTACGTTTGCAGCTTCAACAGCGTCAGCCAATTCCTGAACCTTACCAAGACGACGTACACGAGTCAGATTGCTCTCTGCATCCACTACAGCAACACCCGCAGAGTCATATCCACGATATTCAAGGCGGCGAAGGCCCTCAACCAAAATTTCAGCCACATCACGTTGTGCTACCGCACCTACGATTCCACACATAGGAATGTCTCCATTTTATTTTTTGTTTCTTTCCTGCGTCGCAAGCAGAACGTTATGACAGGAAAGTAAATTAACGATACTTGTTTTTAATTTGACGCTCGCAGTACGCGAACACCATGAGATTCAATTTGTACTTTTTGTTCGTCTGGAAGCATTGCATCCGTAACCAGGATGTCGATCTTCTCCCAGGACAATTCTAAATTTGGTATTTTTCTTCCAACTTTGTCGGATTCAATCATAACGATGACCTCACGAGACACCTCCGCCATCACATTACTCAGGCCTGTCATCTCGTTGAACGTTGTAGTACCTCGCGCAATATCCACACCATCAGCACCAACAAATAGCTGGTCAAAATCGTAGGAACGCAAAACAGATTCCGCCACCTGCCCCTGAAAAGAGTCTGAACGGTTATCCCACGTCCCACCAGTCATAAGCAACGTCGGCTCATTTTCTAATTCTTTCAATGCATTAGCGACATACAATGAATTAGTCATCACTACAAGGCCATGCTTGTCATTCATTCTCGGAATCAGGGCACCTGTTGTACTTCCGCTGTCGATCACAATGCGATTATGGTCCTTAATTAGCTCTGCTGCACATTTCGAAATTTTAATCTTTCGTTCCGAAACCTGCAAAGACAGACCTTCAGTCACTACTTCTTTCGGAATAGAGATAGCACCACCATATCTTCTTAATAGTAGACCATTGGATTCAAGAGACGCGAGATCTTTTCTGATTGTCACTTCTGAGGTATCGAAACGCTGAGCAAGTTCTTCAACGCTGATTTCGCCTAGCTCGTCAACGAGCTTTGAAATCATATGCCGACGCAATTGTGTATTTCTTTTAGTCATTAAATCGAAAGTTATAAGTTACGAATCGAAAGAATTATATTCACTTCGTAACCTAGATGTCTATTTTTTTGATGCAAAAATTAAATATTTTGAGCAAAAACCTTGTCCTAAAACAATTCTGAGAAGTGATCTTGGTCAGATTCAGTGTTAGAATTCGCGCCGAAAAGAAAAAAAATTACAGAATTAGTCGTTATTTTTTTGCAATCTTTCACTGATAACATTGAAAGTGTTGTACTTGTATTTGAGATGTAAACCGCACATCCAGCCATTGTGAAACTGGGTCTGCCGTATTAATTGATATAAATTCAGGAAGTTGCCTCCTCAGGTAGCGAACAGAAAGTGAACTAAAAAATGTTGTCATTTTCTTTCTTATGTACTTACTCCTGAATGAACTAAATTTAAAACTGTAACTATACTTACCGGAGAGTATTTTCCATGAAAAAGACCAAAATCGTATGTACGATTGGCCCTAAAACAGAATCTGTTGAGAAGCTACGTGAACTAGTAAATGCAGGCATGAACGTAATGCGCCTGAACTTCTCACACGGTGACTTTGAAGAGCATGGTACTCGTATTGCTAACTTCCGCACTATCATTGCAGAACAGCAAAAAGAGCTAGCTATCCTTCTTGATACTAAGGGTCCAGAAATCCGTACTATCAAGCTAGAAAACGGCGATGACGTTGATCTAGTAGCTGGTCAAGAATTCACTTTCACAACAGATGCTTCTGTTGTAGGTAACAAAGACATCGTTGCTGTAACTTACACTGGTTTTGCTGCTGACCTAACAGCTGGTAACACTATCCTTGTAGATGACGGCCTAATCGAAATGGAAGTTATCTCTACTTCTGAAACTGAAGTTAAGTGTAAAGTTCTTAACAACGGTGCACTAGGCGAAAATAAAGGTGTTAACCTTCCAGGCGTATCTGTACAGCTTCCAGCTCTTTCTGAGAAAGACAAAGCTGACCTTAAATTCGGTTGTGAGCAAGGCGTTGACTTCGTTGCTGCATCTTTCATCCGTAAAGCGGCTGACGTTAAAGAAATCCGTGAGCTACTAGACGCGAACGGCGGTTCTGACATCCACATCATCTCTAAGATCGAAAACCAGGAAGGCGTTGATAACTTCGACGAAATCCTAGAGCTTTCTGACGGTATCATGGTTGCTCGTGGTGACCTAGGTGTTGAAATCCCGGCTGAAGAAGTAATCTTCGCTCAGAAGATGATGATCGAGAAGTGTAACCGTGCACGTAAGATGGTTATCACTGCAACTCAGATGCTTGACTCTATGATCAAGAACCCACGCCCAACTCGTGCAGAAGCTGGTGACGTTGCGAACGCAATCATGGACGGTACTGATGCAGTAATGCTTTCTGGTGAAACTGCTAAAGGTAAGTACCCTGTTGAAGCTGTAACTATCATGGCTCAAATCGCTAACCGTACTGATTCAGCTCTTAAAGCTGAGCTAGGTGACCGTCTGGACAGCCCACGTCTACGTATCACTGAAGCAGTATGTAAAGGTGCTGTAGATACTTCCGAGAAACTAGCTGCTCCACTAATCGTTGTTGCAACTGAAGGTGGTAAGTCTGCGCGTTCTATCCGTAAGTACTTCCCAACTGCAAACATTCTGGCTCTTACTTCTAACCAGAAGACTGCAGCTCAGCTTGCACTAACTAAGGGTGTTCGCCCAATCGTTGTTGAAGAGTTCGCTAACACTGACGCATTCTACACAAGCGGTAAAGAGCTAGCTCTTGAAACTGGTCTTGGTAAGAAAGGCGATATCGTAGTAATGGTATCTGGTGCTCTAGTTGCTTCTGGTACAACTAACACTGCATCTGTACACGTACTATAAGACGTCGTATTTCAGATACTGAAAGGAGAGCCTCGGCTCTCCTTTTTTATTTTCTGTTTGACTCAGACTTCTATCATGGGTTTACCGTGTATACCTGATGGAATTCCCTAGTTCCCACGCTCCTGCGTGGGAATTCATATCTGAGTTAAACTATTCCCTTTAGCACAGAACTAGATGCTGAAATTAGTCAGTACGTAGATAAATGAAAGCTAGGTAGGCATTACCACGCAGAGCGTGGGAACGAGTTTGCATTCGGTGACTCCCCCACCAAATTAGACCTTAGTCTAATTCGCAGACAGCTCACTTCGTTCAAGCGGTTGAATTTCAGATATAAAAAATCGGAGCATTTGCTCCGATTTTTCCTTACCATCCAAAGAATTCTTTATGATGTGTATTGAGTAGTAATACCATTGGCAAAAAGTAAATTGCAGAAAGTTTGATACCAAGTATTACTAGACTTCCGACGGTAAGCCTCACTAGAGATTGCGTTAACATACAATAGCCCCATGTACCCAGACAGTATGATTTCCTTAATAAAGCACGGAATACCGCGACTCGTCCTAGATAAGCTAACTGGGAGTTGTTTATAAAACACTCAGTTTACTCATTTGCAATTATAGCTCAAGCACAAAATGAGGTTATACTTTAGTCTAATGATGTTTTTTTAGGCGGTTGCAGAGACATTTGTGCTGTAGAAGGAGAAGGTTTTATTTATCTCCAATGACTTATAGCGCAGAAAAAAGGGACTGTACCGTCCCTTTTTTTAGTATCTCATTTGAACAGCTAAAGTTTACGCTTTCAATGCTCTGTCACCACGGACAATTCCAACTACTCCACTTCGGGCAACTTCAATCACATCCGTGATGTCTGAAATAGAAGTAATGAACGCATCCAGTTTGCCACTGCTACCAGTAAGCTGAATGGTATAGAGCGATGATGTCACATCAACAATTTGACCACGGAAGATATCAGATAAACGTTTCACTTCTTCGCGAGCCTGCCCACCAGCTTTTACTTTAACAAGCATCAGTTCACGTTCAATATGTTGATGCTCTGTGACTTCCTGAACTTTAAGAATATCGACCAACTTGTTCAGTTGCTTCTCAATCTGTTCCAAAACCATGTCATCACTATCGGTTGTAATATTCAGACGAGAAAGCGTCTCATCATCCGTTGGTGAAACTGTCAAAGACTCGATGTTATAACCACGCTGAGAAAACAGACCTACAACGCGGGAAAGAGAGCCTGGCTGGTTTTCTAATAATAGGGAAATAATATGTCTCATTAGGTTCTCTCCGTTTTGCTTAGCCACATTTTATCCATACCCTCGCCCTTAATCTGCATTGGGTATACGTGCTCGGTCTCATCCACATTGATATCGACAAACACTAGTTTATCTTTCATGCTCAACGCTTTCTCAAGACCAGATTCCAGCTCATCTTTTGAAGAGATGCGAATTCCAACATGGCCATATGCTTCTGCAATAGCGGCAAAGTCTGGAACGGAGTCCATATAAGAATGAGAGTGGCGACCTTGATAAATCATATCCTGCCACTGCTTAACCATCCCAAGGAAACGGTTGTTCAGGTTGATGATCTTAACCGGAATATCGTACTGCATTGCAGTAGAAAGCTCCTGAATGTTCATCTGGATACTTCCGTCACCAGTAACTACAACCACTTCTTCCTGAGGCATCGCAAACTTAATGCCCATAGCGGCTGGAAGGCCAAAGCCCATGGTTCCAAGGCCACCAGAGTTGATCCAGCGACGCGGCTTATCAAACGGATAGTAATGTGCAGCAAACATCTGGTGCTGACCAACATCCGAAGCAACGTAAGCGTCTCCGTTAGTTAGCTTGTACAGAGTTTCAATAACCTGCTGAGGTTTAATTCTGTCCGATGACGTGTCGTAACTCAGGCACTTACGTTCCTGCCATACATTAATCTCTTTCCACCACTGCTCAATCGCATCATGGTCATTAGTGCTATTTTGCTCTTCAAGCAGCTTTAACATCGCATCCAGTACAACTTCCGCAGAGCCGACAATTGGTAGATCAGCACGAATAGTTTTGGAAATAGAAGACGGGTCGATATCGATATGCATAATTTTCGCATTCGGACAGTATTTTTCTACGTTGTTTGTTGTTCTGTCATCAAATCGAACGCCGATACCAAATATCAGGTCAGCATTATGCATCGCCATGTTTGCTTCGTATGTACCATGCATGCCAAGCATACCGAGATTATTCTTGTGGGTTCCTGGGAAAGCACCCAGGCCCATAAGGGTATTTATTACCGGGATATTCAGTTTCTCAGCTAAGGATAGGATCTGCTCGTGACACTCTGAGATAATTGCGCCACCACCAATGTATAGCACTGGTTTTTTTGCTTCAAGAAGCGCCTTCAGTCCTTTCTTAATCTGGCCTTTGTGGCCTGATGTTGTCGGGTTATATGAACGCATCTTGATAGATTCTGGGTATTCATATGGAAACTTAACTAATGGGTTAAGCATATCCTTAGGAAGATCGACTACAACTGGTCCTGGGCGACCTGTTGAGGCAAGGTAAAATGCCTTTTTAATGATTTCTGGAATAGTCTGAGGATCGGTTACCAAAAAGCTGTGTTTTACTACAGGGCGAGAGATGCCCACCATATCACATTCCTGAAATGCATCATTACCGATCAGTGTTCCCGGCACCTGACCAGATAGCACAACCATAGGAGCAGAGTCCATGTAAGCAGTTGCAATGCCTGTTATCGCATTGGTTGCGCCCGGTCCTGATGTTACAAGAACGACACCAGTTTGACCTGTTGCACGAGCGTAGCCATCGGCCATATGCACAGCAGCCTGCTCATGACGAACTAATACGTGTTCAATATCGCTTTTTTCATGAAGAGCATCATAGATGTCTAGAACTGAGCCACCTGGGTAGCCAAAGATGTGTTCAACGCCTTCGTCGATCAAAGAGCGTACAACCATATCCGCGCCGGATAACATTTCCATTGAGTTGTCTCCTTAATACGCACAATACAGCTCCAATAGGCCTGATGAGGCACGTTACCTGTAACCTGTAACCTGTAACCTATTTTTCCGATTGTCGTATTTCATGTTAGGGCTTATTCGTAGCCTAAAAAATACCGCTATAAAGCAGGAACAGAGGTACAGCTTAAACGTGTTCTAATAGCGATATGTTCATGACAAACGCAAGGGATACCCTTGCGTTTTCACTCTAATTTCCAGCTTTACAGAAGCTAAATCAAGGGGGAATCCAAAAAAACATGAATCTCTTTAGGCTGAACTTTATACAGACAAATGTTCTGATTATTATCATAGGTTTAGATTAAAGGAATTATTGGCTGGATTTTTCACTAAAAAAAGCCCACTAATCCAAAGGGATTAATGGGCTTATGATCTCATTTTTAGAGTCGGCTACTTATCGCTTTTCTTTTCTGAGTACATTTCTTCAATCTCATCTTCGTAGCGTTCTTGAATCACTTTACGACGAAGTTTCTGAGTCGGCGTTAGCTCACCTTTGTCCATTGAGAATGCTTTTGGTAGCAAAGTGAACTTCTTCACCTGCTCAAACTTAGCCAAATCTTTTTGCAGTTCAGCCACACGCTTATCAAGCATCTCTACGATCTGACTATGCTTTAAAAGCTCTAAACGATCATGATACTTGATGTTTAGCTCTTTGGCGTACTCTTCCAGCGCTTCGTAGCTAGGAACAATCAAAGCAGAAACAAACTTACGCGTATCCGCTATGACAGCAATTTGCTCAATAAAGTGATCTTTACCAATCGCGCCCTCTACCACCTGAGGAGCAATATACTTACCACCAGATGTTTTCATAAGCTCTTTAATGCGATCGGTAATAAACAGGTTACCATCTGCGTCGAACTCACCCGCATCACCTGTTTTAAGGAAACCTTGTTCGTCAAAGGTTTTAGCTGTTTCTTCAGGCATTTTATAGTAGCCGCGCATCACCATCGGACCACGAACTAAAATCTCGTTGTCAGCGCCAATTTTAACTTCTGCTCCAGGGATTAGTGTACCGATAGAGTCAGGATTAAAAACATTGTCTCTCCAGCAAGAAACTGTCGCGGTTGTCTCTGTCATGCCGTAGCCAAGTTTAACATTGATACCAATAGCATGAAAAAAACGTCCAATTGTGGCATCCAGTTTCGCACCACCACATGGCATGAAGTTGATTCTGCCACCGAGAAGGTCACGCAACTTCTTTAAAACAACCTTATCTGCAAACTTGTAGCTTCTTTTAAGAAGCCATGAAGGCTCACGCCCCTCTTGCTTACATGCTGCAACTCTCGCGCCCATATTTACCGCCCAGGTAAATACAAGCTTTCTCTGAACTGGCGCTCGTTGAACCTTCTCGTGAATGGCTGAGAAGATTTTTTCGTAGAAACGAGGCACTGCACACATTACTGTTGGTTTTATTTCACCAAGTGCATCTCTCACCTGCATGGTGTCTTGTAGGTAGCAGTTAGTAGCGCCTTTATAAAGAACATAAAAAGTCCATGCTCTTTCATATACATGAGATAGCGGAAGGAAAGCCAGAGAAACATCATCAGGCGTTACTGTCATGCTCTTATCGTGGCTATCGCACTGAAACCCCATATTACGATAATCAAGCATAACGCCCTTCGGCTGCCCCGTAGTGCCAGACGTATATATCAGCGTAAACAAGTCATCCATATCAGCACCGCTTAGGCGCTCATTTAGCTGTTCCTGATATTCCTGCATACCTTTGGCAATAAATGCGCTCCAGGAAATCGCTGCCGGGTGTTCTTTTAGATCGATGTCATCAGACATAGCAACGATCAGCTCAAGCTTTTCACATTGTTCGAACGTACTTATCGCTGCATCAAACTGAGGCTGTTCGCCCACGAACAGTACTTTTACATCGGCATTTTGTGTAATGTAAGCCGCCTGATCAGCGGTATTGGTTGGATAAATAGGAACGGTGATACAACGGATCTGCAATGCACCTACATCGGCAATCGTCCACCGGGGCATATTGTTCGAGAATATGCCGATCTTGTCCTGTACTTTCAATCCCTGAGCCAAAAGTGCTAGCGACAGTGCGTCTAGCTTCTCACCAAATTGCTTCCAGCTAATGCTCTTCCATGCATTATTTACTTTATGACGAAGTGCTGTACGTTCACCACCTCGTGCAACCTGGTCCCTGATTCTTGTTACTATATGAAAATCTAAATTGGCCATCTTTCTACCTGTGGCTTACACATGTAAGCTAATTCGGCGTACAAGTGTACCTCCGGCTAATGAAAAGGCAACTAAGAATCCATGTCTTAACTGTTAAATTTATAAAAAATGTGTCCTGTAACTAGGTTGGTCAGATTTGCCCTCCAGAAATAAAAAACACCAATAAGCAATACGCTTATTGGTGTTTTTTTATAATCTTTTTATACAAATGATTAACGTTGAGTTGAAGCCACTGCTTCGCCACAAATCATCATCAGTTGATCACGCATCCAGATGTGACCTTTGTCTTTTTCACTAGACTCATGCCAGCTTAGGAATCCGCTGATACGTTTATTTGCCAGAGGGAAACTTAGAATCTTAAGCTGCTCGTTGTGTGGCAAGTTTTCAACCAGCCAGCGAGGTGCCACAGTCACTAATTCTGACTGGCTAACAACATAAAGGATGTTGCTAAGGCTAGTACCTTTGTAAGCAGCCTGTATATCGATATCGCGATATGCTTGCTCAGAGAAGCTACGCATGCCGTGCATCTTAGAAAGCTTCGCATGTTTTTCTGCTAGCAGTTCTTTTTCAGAAATAGTATCACCGATGCGAGGATGGCTTGTTGAAGCCACAACAACAAGCTCGTCGCTGAAGATTTCAGTGCTTGAGAAGCCAGGTTGCTCAAAACGTGCGTAATCAACAACAAAATCCACTTCCTGATAACGCATCTTTTCAGATAGATTCAGGTCAAAATCTGCATCCACATGTAACTGGATACTTGGCGCTTTTTCACCGATTCCCGCAAGAATTTTAGGTGCAAATCTCACATCACACGGGCTGCAAATCGCAAGCTTAAACATGCGACTTGAAGTTTCCGGAGTGAAGATCGAAGAAGGTAGTTCATTACGGACAAGCTGTAGCGCCTGACGGATAGGACCAAACAATTGGCGAGCACGCTGTGTTGGCTGGATACCACGACCATGACGCATGAACAACTCGTCATTGAACATAACTTTCAGACGAGATACAGCGTTGCTAACTGCTGGTTGTGACATACCAAGGTTATGAGCTGCTCTTGTAATGTTCTGCTCTTGCATTACTGCGTCAAAAACAGTTAGTAGGTTTAGGTCTACTCCGCGAAGTGTCGATTCCATTCGATAAGCTGTCGCTGCACTATTCAATTCATTTTTATTCAACATTGATGCGCCTCGTGTCATCTTTAAACTAGGACATAAATTACGGTAGGAGGACAACGATAATCTCAGGATCCTCCTCCTGAGTTATGGTCTTTTGTCCAATTATGTGTGACTAAAAGTCACGGAATAGAAACCTGTATTGATTATATTATTTGTCCGACAAATTTTTCGGCTTGGGGCTACTATCCACGAACCAGATAGCAACATCAATTAGTTTTACAAATAATTAGTATGTTTTAGTTAAAAAACAAAAAAGACCATATAAAACATGACATTAACATTAAATATAAAAAAATATAAATGGCAATTTTATATGTTTATATAGACACTCATAAGCATTATATATATGTAGGATAATTATGAGCATTTTCGATATGTTTTTGCCGAATTATTTGTAGTAGGTTTTAACGTAAAAAGCTGTCCAATTAGACAGCTTTTTACAGTGATACTTAATCGCTACTTATAGATCGAACATCAATCGTGAATTACTGCGTGGCTCGGGAAATCAACTTTATCCCACAGTGATTTCCACAAACCTTCTTGAACTTCCCAATCACCTTCAAGTAGCCAATCGGCAATATGACCTGCTACATCAGGATAATTTACACTCTCTGTATCCTGTTCATCCAACCATGTCCTCACCGCTGTTGGATCCAAATGGTCCATCGAATTCGCCAGCCCTAACGTCTCTAATGTAGCAACATTGCTTTCTTGCTCAAACTGACCCGATAAAGGTTTTAACAGCAGCTTTTTTCCAAGTATCAAAGACTCCGAAGGAAGTTCGAATCCACCATTAGCAATAACGCCCTGGCACTTGTGTAAGTCACGTTGAAAATTACTATGCGATAGCGGTTTAAGGTGAATATTTTCCATTACCTGCTCGTCATTAATATCGGGGTGATAGCAGATGAACTTTTGATTCATGAACCTTAGTAATAATGCGGTAATATCTTCCGCGCTTTCAAATGGCAGATAAACCAAAACAAAAGCCTCCTTTGCTACATTATGGTGATGGTTGGTGTGTACAATTGGCGGCAGAATCGGCTGTCCAAAGTGATACCAGTGCAAACCAATCAGAAAGTCTGCCGGCGCAAAGTTTTTGATAATACTCTGATCAAGCCAGCTTTCTCCTTTTTTGGGAACATCAAAACGGAAAGCGTTTTGATGGCTAATACCAATGCAAGGCACTTTCTGCAACTTTGCAGCCCATGCGGAAATGGGCTCGAAGTCATTAACCACAAGATCATAAGCGGATAAATCAAGTTCTTTAACTTCTTTGTGCAATTTCAGAATGTTGTTGTTAAAAGCTGTTTTGACGTAATTGATCCTTCCTTGCTCAGTAACAAAAGTCAGACCTTGGCGAGTCTGATAGTCACCAAAAGCTTCCATCGAAAAGTATTTTGATTCCTCCCGACCGCTAAAAAGGAAATCTACATCGACATTACGCTCTTTCAGTGCATAAGCCATCGCTCTCGCACGAGCACTATGACCGTTACCGGTGCCCTGGACGCCATAAAGTATCTTCAAAATTTGTTACACTCCGATAAGAGATATTGCAGCGGTTGCGCTACCAATACCAAGGGCTGCACCAATAACCACATCCGTCAGAAAATGAACACCTAACAGTATTCTGGCGGCGCCAATCAAAGTAGCCCAGATAACCACTCCTGAATAAACTTCCGGATAAAAATGTCCGATTAGAGTAGCCATTACAAAAGCAGCAGCGGTATGACCTGATGGCAAGCTGTATCTGTCAGAAGGAGTAATAAAAGAGTTTAATTTGGCAGATAGCTCTTCTGGTCGACGTCGGCGAAAACTATTCTTGGTTACCCAGTAAATTGGTAGTTCAATAGCAAACGCGGCAAGACCTGTAACTAAAAACAAGCTCCCAAAAACGGGCTCCATCCACCAGGCGAGCAAACCGATAACAACATAAAGGTGACCGTCGCCAGTATGTGAGATTGCTTTACTTACGCGAGCAACGTGATTGTTGAACTTGTGTGACAGGCAAAATAGCGAAAATGCTAAATCAATTTTGGCAATAGGCTCTATTCGCATCATAGACTCCTTACTAGAGGTTCCAATCTCCCTCAAATCTAGGGTATTCAAATGACAGCAAGGTGACGCTCTTTTTTATAATTGATTACAGTTTCATCTAATTTTAATGAACTAAGCCCTTTTCAAGGGCAATCTTTACAAGCCCAGCGGTTGAGGTTACACCTAGCTTTTTCTTGATGCGAAGCCTGTGAGTTTCTACAGTACGGACGCTAATATGCAAAGAATTGGCTATATCTTTGTTGCAATAGCCATTCACTATAGCTTTAAGCACATCCGACTCTCTCTTAGAAAGCGTTTCATCCTTCTGTTTTGGCTCTTCATTAAACTGTTCGAGCAACTTATCCGATGCCTGAGAGCTAAGATACGAACGCCCCTGAGCCACCTGATTGATTGCCATTACAAGCTCATCAGAACCCACATCTTTTAAAACATAACCTTTTGCTCCGGATTTCATAGAACGAACAACATACTCTTTGGTATCGTGCATAGAAAGCATAACCACTGACGTCTCCGAACCTTCTGATTTCAGCTTCTCCAATACCTCAATGCCATTTAATCCAGGCATATTGATATCAAGAAGCAACACATCAGGCTTCAGTTCTTGAGTGGCTTCATAAGCTTCTGTCCCAGTCCCGACACACTTTATAATCTGGAAATTGTCTTCTCGTTCTAGTCTGGACTTTAACCCATCCTGCATAAGGCGATGATCATCCGCCAAAATCAAGCTAATCATATAAACTCCATATTCAGACTGACCCGCACTTCTGTGCCCTCTCCTGGTGTGCTGGCAACCTTAAAGTCACCACCAATGGCCTGGATTCTTTCTCGCATATTCTGCAACCCCATATGCTCCAACAACGGAGTACGTCCTTTCTTTGTTTTGAGTAAGTTTGGAGATATACCTCTTCCGTCATCACTCACTGTTAGAATAATCATATGACCTTCACGCTGTAAAATCACATCCACTCCCTGAGCTTCAGCGTGTTTTTCTACGTTATGCAGAGACTCCTGAACCACCCTGTATAACGTAGTTTCTACCTCTGGTAGCATTTCGATATCATCAATGTCATGTTCAAAAATGAGCTCCAGATCGGTTCTGCTTCTCAACTCATTGATATAAGCCTCGATACCAGCAACTAAACCAAGATCATCTAACTGAGGTGGTCGAAGATCTCTTGAGATCCTCCTGAGCTCCACAATAGCGTGCTCCATTGCGCTTTTGCTCGCCGTAAGCTCCTGCTCTTTTTTAGCGTCATCTTTTTCCTGGGCCAAGTTATCAAGGCGATACTTAGCCGCCACCAATAGTTGGTTAACGCCGTCATGAAGCTCTCTGGAAACCCGCTTTCTCTCATTTTCCTGAGAATCGATAATCTGTTGATTTAATAGACTAAGTTGTTGGTTTGCCAACCTTCTCACATTTAAGTTCAGTGATGCTCCTAGGCCTGCTATGACAGAGACTGCGATAAACACCACCACAAACAGAGCGGAGGAACTTTTACCCACGTTTTCATCGAAGCCACTCTGCATATGTAGCATCTGTCGTTCGACATCATCCAGATAAATACCGGTTCCCACCATCCACTGCCACTTATCTAGTGATACTGCATAACTAAGCTTAGGTAGCGGCTCTTGCTTAGAAGGTTTATGCCAGAAATAATCAACAAATCCCCCTCCCTCACGGGAAACCCGAACCAACTCCTGAATCAACTTCTTGCCATGGAAATCTTCCACTTCCCACCAGTTTTTTCCAACCCTCTCTTTCTGGTAAGGAAGCACCAGAGAATCCCCTTCCCAGGTGTACGCAAAGAAGTATCCATCACTGCCATATGTGAGCGCGCTCAACTTTTCTGCAACTAATCGCTTCGCTTCTCGCTCATCCAGCTCTGAACTATCGTAATAAGGCGTGATGCTTTTTACTGCCAGTTCGACGTACTGTTTCAACTCCTGTTTTTTCGCCGCCATGATGTTGCTTCTGGTTATATGAACCTCATCAGCCACCAGCTGTTTTGCCTGACTAAACAATATGCTAGCAACAATAGTAACCACCAGAACCAGAGGAACTATCGAAAGCAAAATAATGTTAATTTTTAACTTTCTATTACTGATAAAACTCATAATTCCACCGCTATAACATCAAACAAAAGTACGTAGTAATACGGACAAGACATCGTAAAAACTGCACAAAATACCGACAAAATTTGCGCATTTATCCCAATAGAGCCATAGAAACAACCATTCTAAACTTAAGCTCAAATGTAACATCACATTAACAATAATTACCACACGATGTTCACATTTAAAACGTAAATCAAGGATATTCCTGATAAGGAGAACGAAATGAATTTCAAGAAAGTCGCCCTCGCTACCACTATTGCTCTAGCATCAACGGGATTTGCTGTAAGTGCAAACGCAGCCGGCAAAATTTTGCTCAAAACCCCGGTTGCATTCGGAACCCACCTTCCTGCACTTGGCACACCTATCAAATGGTATGCAGACCATATTACAGCCACTTCCGGTGGTACCATTAAGATGAAGATTTACGAGCCAGGCAAGTTAGTAAACCCTGCAGAAATTCTTGATGCCGTATCAACGGGTAAAGTGAACTCCGGTTATGCAACTGCCGGTTACTGGCAAGGCAAACTTCCAGCTTCAGCACTATTTTCTGCTGTACCTTTTGGACCTGAGGCTGGTGAATACATGGCGTGGTTATATTTCGGCAATGGCCTGAAGCTTTATCAGGAGATGTACGACCAGGGCGGCTACAACGTGAAAGTTCTGCCTTGCGCCATCATTTCTCCGGAAACATCTGGCTGGTTTAAAAAACCAATTGAGAAACCTGAAGACCTGAAAGGTTTGAACATGCGCTTCTTTGGCCTTGGTGCATCAGTTATGGAGAAGCTAGGAGTTGGTACCGTGCAGCTACCTGGGGGCGAGATCTTTGGTGCTCTGGAAAAAGGTGCAATCGACGCTTCTGAATTTTCTCAGCCAGCTATCGACCAACGTTTAGGCTTCCATAAAGTGGTGAAGTACAACTATTTCCCTGGCTGGCATCAACAATCAACCGTCTTTGAACTGCTGATTAACAAAGACACCTGGAACAAGATGGATGAAGCGCAGCAAAGCGCTGTTGAAACAACCTGTATGGCAACCATGACTTATTCCATTGCAGAAGGTGAAGCTATGCAGTTTAGCGTCATGCAGAAAGCGAAAGAAAATGGCGTAGAGATCCGTTACTGGAACGATGAAATGCTTAACTTGTTCGAGACGACCTGGATGGAGGTGGTCGATGAGAAGACATCTTCAGATCCGTTCTTTAATAAAGTCTGGAAAGACCTGAGTGAGTTCCGAAAAGGCTATGAGCTTTGGGAAGCCAACGCATTCCTACCTCGCGCCACCCGTCAATAATTAAATAGCTAACCAATGTCAGCCCCACTGTCCTCCCCCAGGGGCTGGCATTTTTTAGGAGGAGTCCATGAACAAGGTTGTATCTTCACCTCCCTCAGTTCCTTTCTATCTTCGTATAGAGAACTTAATTACCGCAGTCAGCAAGGTTTTTGCCTGGACGAATTTGGCACTGGTGGCTGTTATTATCATTCAGGTCATCTTGCGAAAAGTTTTTTCCAACGGGCAGATCGCTCTGGAAGAGTTGCAATGGCACCTTTATGCAACTGCGGTAATGTTTGGTACCGCGTATGCTCAGATATCAAATCTTCATGTGCGAGTTGACCTCTTTTATCACACTTTTAGCGCGAAAAAGCAGGCCATTATCGACCTGATTGGAATCCTGTTTCTCGCCGCGCCTTTTGTCATCATCGTCATTCTTCACTCTTATGATTTTGCTTACGAATCATGGCGCGTAAACGAAAGTTCTTCATCACCATCCGGGCTTCCATTTCGCTGGTTGATAAAGAGCGTTATTCCCGTGAGTTTTGCCTTGCTGTTGCTATCGCTGCTGGCACGAGTACTCAGAAACCTGGAAACCATTACAAAAGGAGCATCTCATGGAAGCTAATGAATGGATTGTTATCGCCATGTTTGGCTCTTTTATCCTGCTGCTGTTTACCGGTATTCCGGTAGCCTATGTGCTTGGCGGAATCGGCGTAATATTTGCTGCTGTTGGTTACTATGCTGATATCTATCTTGATACGTTTACCGGGCTTGATTACACCAGTCTTGGCTTGGTGGTAAACCGGATCTTTAAGATCATGGACAACTGGATTCTGGTTGCCCTTCCTATGTTTATCTTTATGGGAAACATGCTTGATAAGTCTGGTATTGCAGAAAAGCTAATGGCATCAATGCAGGCTTTATTCGGTAAGGTTCATGGTGGTCTGGCCGTAACTGTTATGGCTATCGGGATTATTCTGGCTGCCTCCACGGGCATTATCGGTGCATCTGTTGTCTTGCTTACTGTTATGTCTCTGCCAACCATGATGCGTCAGGGATACCACCTACCATTAGCATTAGGGACCGTTGCATCAGCAGGTACGTTAGGTATTCTTCTTCCGCCTTCCATAATGCTAGTTATCATGGCGGATCAGCTAGGTCTGTCCGTTGGTGACCTGTTTATGGGGGCGATTTTGCCTGGTTTACTACTGGGTTCACTATATATTGCTTACATCTTGATTGTCGGCAAGCTGAACCCTGAAAACGCACCGATTCCAGATGATGTAAAGCCTGTCGACTGGAGCCTGATCTTTCAGGTATTCAAAGATATTACCCCAACAGTGATCCTCATCTTCGTGGTTCTTGGTTCAATCTTTGCGGGTATTGCTACACCAACCGAAGCTTCTGGTATTGGTGCAATGGGTGCGACTATGCTTGCAGCCTACAACCGTAAATTGAATCTCAAGGTATTAAAAGAAGTATTACTCACCTCATATGGCACGACAGCTTATATCTTTATGATCTTCCTAGGTGCTTCCTGTTTCGCTTTGGTGTTACGAGAATTGGGAGGAGATGAGCTTATAGAGTCATTCTTGAGCGGGCTACCGTTTGGGCCATATGGAATTATCGCTTTTATACTGTTTATCGTATTCTTGCTTGGCTTCTTCCTGGACTGGATTGAAATTACCTTGATAGCACTACCCCTTCTTGCACCTGTGGTAAGCAGCTTAGGTATAGAGTTAGACGGTCATGGCGTGGTAGATAACCCAAGCCTGGTATGGTTCGTAATGTTGGTGGCAATGGCTCTGCAAACGAGCTTCCTGACTCCACCCGTCGGCTTTGCTCTCTTCTACCTGAAAGGAGTTTGCCCGGAAGGCGTTGCGTTGAAAGATATATATAGAGGGGTTATTCCTTTTATCATCATCCAGCTAATCGCACTGGTATGTCTGATAGCCTGGCCACAACTGGTACTCTGGTTCCCAAGTGTAGCTTACGGATAATAACGAGTTAAGGAGGGCTAAGCCCTCCTTAACTCACGCATAGATTTATTACTCCCCATCCCACTCTTCTACATGTTTATGGACAAGCCCCCAGTCAGCTAATATTGCGTAAGCTGAAGGGATCATAAACAGCACCAACAGAGTCGAAGCGAAGATACCAAACACAATAGAGATAACCAGTGGCTGAATAACCTGAGCCTGCAAACTTGTTTCCGCCAGTAGCGGTAACAAGCCAGCCGCAGTTGTCATAGAAGTCAGGAATACCGCACGAAAACGCTCCCGACTCGCCTTCACTACTGAGTCGTGTACGTTATCTCCTTCATCAACATGATGCCGGATATACTGCACCAGAAGTATCGAGTCATTAACCACCACCCCTGCCAGTGACACAAAACCCATCATGCTTGGCATACTTAAAGAGTGCCCTAACAAGAAGTGTCCCCAGATAACGCCAATAAATGCCAGAGGAATAGCTAACATAACCACAAATGGTTCCAGATAGCTCCTAAACTGGAAGCTAAGAATCATATAGACGCCAAACAGCCCAAGCAGAAAGCCTTTCTGCATTGATGATGAAGTATCTGCGCTATCTTTTGCCTGCCCCTCAAAGTCAAACTTTAAGCCTGGATACTTCTTAGTTAACTCCGGCGCTTTTTCATTGCGAAACTTATTTATGACCTCGGTAGAGCTGACTATTTTGTTATCAACATCACCAAAAATACTGATCGTTCGAACGCCTTCGATTCGGTTGATACGAACGTAATTTCTCTGGAAGTCGAAACTCGCAACGGTAGCGAGTGGGATCTGCACCCCATCAGGCATCATGATTGGGAAGTTAGCAAGCTCCCGAAGATCTCCCGCTTCGGTTTTTTCTAGCTTAACTTCGATCTTAATGTTTTCGACGCCAACCTGAATTTCATCTGCAGTCTGACCGTAGAATGCTGCACGCAACTGGCTTGCAATCATCTGACCATTAACACCGTATGTTTCAGCGCCAGGGCGAAGTTTAATTAGTATTTCCTCCTTACCCATACGCATATCATCCATTACACCGTGAATACCAGCAAATTTATTGAGGTAAAGCTGAACTTCTGTTGCAGCGGCTTTAAGTTCCGTTAAGTCGTCATGTCGGGCACGAATTTCAATATCCCGACCACCAGGTCCCATTGTTGGTTGCTTGAATACTAGTGAAATTGGTAACGCCAACTCCCCAACGTCTTCACGCCATGCATCGACAAAATCATCGATAACTGTATTTCGGCTTTCAGCCCCCAATAAATCAAGTCTTACCGTAGCAAGGTGAGGACCAGATTCATCGGCATCGGCATTCGCATTAAAATTACTTGTAATATGCTCAATTAAGTTCGTACCACCTTCCACTTCTGCAGACCACTTTTCATTCAGTCGCTCAGCCGAAGCGACAATATGGTCGACCACCATTTCAGTCTGGCTTAAAGAAGAGCCCGGAGGAAGAATGATTCTGGCTTCCGCTATGTCACCATCCAATTCAGGGAACGGCACAAACTTAACTGCGCCACCAACTATCAGAGCAACAGAGCTCAAGAGGATCGTGAACACCAGACCAATAAAGGCGTATCGATACTTAACCACTCTATCTACAGCGGTAACCAGTTTAGTATTACGAAAGTGTTCAAATCCATCCAGAAGCTTCTTCTTTAGCTTCATTGGTTCTCTCTCTTTTTTCGCCTTATGTAGCGAATGAGAAAGGTGATTGGGAAGGATAAGGAACGCTTCAATCAAGCTGAGCGAAAGTACCAGTATCAACACCTGAGGTACTACTTTGAGCACAGCCCCCATCTGACCTTCAAGGAACATTAAGCTACCGAAGATACAAACTGTGGTCAGGAAAGATGAGATAACGCCGGGAAGCACTTTCTTGACTCCCTTGATAACCGCATCATCTACCTTGTGCCCCCTATCGATATGAGCAGCAATGGATTCGGCAATAACAATGGCGTCATCCATCATGATACCGATAGCCATTAGCAGGCCTACAAGGCTCATAATGTTAATGGAAAGCCCTAGGTTCGCCATCAAAAACATACCACCGAGGAAAGCTACGGGCAGACCTGCTGCGACCCAAAACGAATACCTGAAACTAAAGAATAACCACATGGTTGCGAATACCAGAATGATACCCTGCCAGCCATTTCTTACCATCATGGTTAAGCGATCCCACAACACTGAAGAGAGATCATTTGTCATCTCCATTTTCACCCCATCGGGGGCAATGGCACGCTGATCCTCCAGAAACTGCACCACCTGATCTTTAACTCTTAATGCATCATCGGCTTTGTTTTTACTAATTTTCAACACCGCCGATGGTTTACCATCAAACAGTACCTTCTGCTCATCCAGTTCAAATCTGTCGGTGATGGTTGCGATATCTTTTAAGCGAATGACAGATCCATTTTTGCCAGAACCAACGACAATATCCTCTAGAGCTTCTGGCGTTATACGGCGCTCATCAAAGCGAATCAGAAAGTTTTTATCCGGCGTTTCTACATTACCACTAGGCAACTTAATGTTTTGTTTGCCAATTTGATTAGCGATATCGCTGATACTCAGACCAAGTTGTCGCATCGCCAGTGTATTTAATTCAATAAGATACTGATGGTCGGAAAATCCACTCACATCAACAAGAGATACGCCATAATCTAGCTTTAAGGTTCGTTTTAGTTGCTCAGCATAGGCTTTGAGTTCTGGCCAGGATAGATCTGCCGTAATAGCAATATCGACCACAGGTTCATTCATATCCAATTCCTGAACAACAGGAGATTCAATCTCGTCTGGGAAGTCCTGAATCGCATCTATCTGGGTCTGCACATCAATCAACATGCGTCCCATATCGGCATTATCATCTAGTTTTAGCACCAAACGAGCAGAGCCTTCTATCGCTTCGCAACGGGTTTCCTCAATGTTAGACAAACCATCCACGGCATCTTCAAGGCGAACACAGAGGCTTTCTTCAACTTCAAGTGGTGACGCACCGGGATAAGTAATACCAGCCATGATGTATGGCGGGTCAAACTCTGGAAAGGTTTCACGCTTTAGCGTTGGCAGTGCCGATAGCCCCACCACAAACAGAGCCAACATCATCAGATTGGCTGCTGTAGGGTGTTTAGCAAAGAAGCGAATCATACTGCATCCCCCTCTGCACTCGTATCAGCGCCATCTCTTAATTGCATGCCTTCTATTGCAGGCAATAAATCGTTAAGAATCAGTTTATCACCCGGGTTAATTGCCCCCTTGATAACCACCATGTTGTCTCTGCGGAACAAAACTTCTACTTCAAGAATCTTCAGTTTTTGCTCTTCATTCATTAGGTAGATTCTTGAGCCATGCAGAGCTCGCTCTGGAATAACCCAGTGCGATTTAGAAAACCCTTCAATACGAGCCTTAACAAACATACCGTTTACCAGAGGCGTTGCGCTTTCGGGGGTAAGATTATTGTAATCCTGCTCAATCTCCAGAATGACACCCGCTGTCGCCTGATTGGCATCGACCGTGTCGCTTATTCTGGCGACTTTAGCTGGCCAGCTAGCTTTCAAGTTTCCACTGGAGAGTTCTATCGTTGCATTAATGTTGCTTAGTTCAGGGCTAATAATGCCTTCTGCATTTTTAGCAAATGTTTCTAAGCTGGCACCCAACATCTGCATATCGTGAATAGAGAGCTGGGCGTCCACTTCCATCACATCAGTGCGGTGTGCTTCTACCATGGTTTGTTGAAGGTTAACGACCTGATTTTCTTCGACACTTACTTCGGAAATTCTCATCTGCTGTGGAAGTACGATCGTCGTCTTCTCCAGAGAACGCTGAGCCTCAGACACTTTAGAACTATTTACTGCAACCTGAGCTTCGGACACTTTTCTTTCATCAGGGAAAAGTGACAGCTGATTTTCCAGTTCCTGAACCAGTTTTTGCTGGGAAAGATACGATTGTTGCTGTTGATCAACATCGGACTGAGAGGTAAGGCCTCTACCTTTTAAGTTTTGTTTTCTTTCCAGCTCCTTCTTGCTAATCGTTAAGCGGTTCTTCTCTATCTGAAGAGTGTTACGGGTATTTTTCTCTTCAAGGTTTAGCTTCGCTAACTGAGTTTTACTGGAGTTAAGATCGGCATTCGCCTGCGCTAACTTAAGTTCATAATCCAGCGGATCAATTCTTAAAATTTCAGTCCCTGCAGGCAATACGCGCCCCTTTTCTAGCGCCGGATTTCGGTAGATAACCTTTCCAGAAACTTCTGCAATCGCTTTCCAGTCGAATTTAGGTGCGACCTTGCCATAACCGATAGCAATTGGAGCGATATCTTGCTGCTCCATCACTTGTGTATCCACCAATCTTGCACGATCAGTAGCAGGCTTTGCCGGAAGGTCTGGTTTGGTTTTTATAGCTATCACCAATATTGCAATTCCAATAGCTAATACAGGAAAGAAGAGCAGGCTTCGTTTAATTTTCATTGTTGTCTCCAGAAATTGTGTTCATTTCAGTAGCCTGAAATCCGTGTGCGAATACTTTGAGATTGTGTTCTAGAAGCTCGTCTAAAAATTCCTGATTCAGTTCGATACCATGAACCTTCATCATGGAAGGAGGAGCGAGAAATGGAAAAACCATCATGCTCATAAAGGTAATTCGGCAAAGCTTAGGATCCATATCCGGACGTATTTCATTCTTCTCCGCCAATTTTTTTCAATTGGCGATGAAACCTCACTAAATATTTTTTCCAATAACTTTCGCTGAACATCTGACGGAGGCATATTCATAATTTGTGCAATAAGTCGGGGAAATTGTGGCGTTTTTCCCATAGTTTGGTAGTAAGCTTTCATTATTTCACCCAACCCTTTATGGGTGTCATCTTCAGAAAACTGCCTCAGCTGTTTCACTACAGGCTTCATTGTTTCCCGAATCATTGCCTCAAACAGGCCTTCTTTGTTGCCAAAGTAATAACGAATCATTGCCGCATTAACGTTCGCTTTCTGCGCTATCATTCGGGTCGAAACTTTGTCGTACGGGAGTGTTACAAACAGCTCTCTTGAGCACGAGATTAGCGACTCCCTTGCGTCGGTCTTTTCATTGGGTCTACCCGCTTTTCTTACCATCAATACCTCAGAATTAATCAACTGGTTAATTATAGTTGCTCTGATCTATTTCCTACAGATGATTAATTAATCGATATTTAACCAAGTGATTAATTAAGTTCAATATCGTCAATTCCCCAGTGATTTGAATAAAAAATCAACTTTGTGCTTGACGCATGTGGGTGAGTGCGGTACTAATTGAACATCAATTTGTGGAATGACTAATTAATCAAAAAATGACAATACGTTTTTCATCACTCCTGAACCTCCTCCTTATCGTGAAAACTTCGCGCGGGTAGGTTGTGGACGAAAAACACCACAAAAGAATTTACGAAACCCGCTTAACGCGGGTTTTTTTATACCTAAATAAACTAAAGCAAACACAGCAACAACTGACATCAGACAAGAAAAGGAAGCAATCATGAACGATCAGGTCATTATTTTCGACACCACATTGCGTGATGGCGAACAGGCACTATCAGCAAGTTTGACGGTAAAAGAAAAACTGCAGATCGCATATGCTCTCGAACGTCTTGGCGTTGATGTTATCGAAGCAGGCTTTCCGGTATCCTCACCAGGTGACTTTGAGTCGGTACAGACAATTGCAAAACATATTAAAGATAGCCGTATCTGCGCTTTGTCTCGAGCTGTTGCCAAAGATATTGATGTTGCAGCGGAGTCGTTGAAAGTAGCCGAAGCATTTCGAATTCACACCTTCATCTCGACTTCAACCATCCATGTTCAGGATAAGCTACGCCGTAGCTATGATGATGTTATCGAAATGGGTGTACAGGCTGTTAAGCGCGCGCGTAACTATACCGATGATGTTGAATTTTCATGCGAAGATGCAGGTCGAACGCCAATCGACAACCTATGCCGTATGGTAGAAGCAGCTATTAATGCTGGCGCAACGACGGTCAATATTCCTGATACTGTGGGTTACACCATTCCAAGTGAATTCGGTGGAATAATCGAGCAATTGTTTAATCGGGTTCCGAATATCGACAAAGCGATAATATCTGTTCACTGTCATGATGACCTTGGTATGTCGGTTGCAAACTCTATAGCAGCGGTTCAGGCAGGTGCTCGTCAGGTAGAAGGTACGATTAACGGCATCGGTGAGCGTGCTGGTAACTGTTCTCTTGAAGAAGTGGCAATGATCATCAAGACGCGCTCTGAGTTTATGGGCGTGAACACAGGCCTTAAGCATGATGAAATTCACCGTACCAGTAAGCTGGTGAGTCAGCTATGTAATATGCCAGTTCAGGCAAACAAAGCGATTGTAGGTGCTAATGCATTCAGTCACTCTTCTGGCATCCACCAGGACGGCATGTTGAAAAACAAGAATACCTACGAGATTATGACTCCTGAGTCTATCGGTCTTCAAAATCAGGTTCTTAACCTAACCAGTCGTTCTGGTCGCGCTGCAGTGAAGAGTCATATGGACAGAATGGGTTATAAAGAGGAAGAGTACGATTTGGATACTCTGTATACTGAGTTCCTGAAGCTTGCCGACCGTAAAGGGCAAGTATTTGACTACGACCTAGAATCACTAATGTTCTTCGCAAATCTGCGTGAAGAAGATGACTACTACAAACTAAACTACTTTAGCTCACAAGCAGGTAGCGTTATGGCTACAACAACCATCAAGTTACAGTGCGGTGAAACAGAGAAATGCGAAGCGGCTGTAGGTAACGGTCCGGTTGATGCGCTGTACCAGGCAATCTATCGTTTGACTGGTTACGATATCGTTCTTGATAAGTTCGACCTAACCGCAAAAGGTGAAGGTGAAGATGGACTTGGTCAGGCTGATATTATCGCCAACTATAAAGGGCGAAAATACCATGGAACAGGTATCTCAACCGATATCATCGAAGCTTCAGGTCGAGCACTTTTACATGTAATTAATAGCATCCACCGTGCAGACAAGATTGCTGAGATTAAGCAAGCAAAACAAGAAGTACAAACCGTTTAACCATTTAACTGTTTGGCAAACACAACAATTTAAGACAACTTTAAATACAGGGATTAAATAACAATGGCAGGCAAAGAGTACAAAATTGCAGTTCTACCGGGAGACGGTATTGGCCCAGAGGTGATGCAACAAGCGCATAAAGTGCTGGATGCAATAGAAAAGAAGCACGACATCTCTTTCTCTCGTGAAGAACACGATGTCGGTGGTATTGCAATTGATAACCATGGCTGTCCACTACCGGAGAGCACTGTTAAGGGTTGTGAAGAAGCAGATGCTGTACTGTTCGGCTCGGTAGGTGGCCCTAAGTGGGAACACCTGCCACCAAATGACCAACCTGAGCGTGGTGCACTTTTGCCTCTGCGTAAGCACTTCCAGCTTTTCTGTAACCTTCGTCCGGCTCAGATCCACTCTGGCCTGGAAGCTTTCTCGCCTCTGCGTGCAGATATTTCTGAAAAGGGTTTCGACATTGTTGTTGTTCGTGAACTAACTGGTGGTATTTACTTCGGTCAGCCAAAAGGTCGTGAAGGCGAAGGCGCAAATGAAAAAGCGTATGATACCGAGGTTTATCACCGCTTTGAGATTGAACGTATAGCTAAGATCGCGTTTGAATCGGCACGTCTGCGCCGTAAAAAAGTTTGCTCAATAGACAAGGCAAACGTACTTCAAAGCTCTATCCTTTGGCGTGAAGTAGTAGAAGAGATCGCAAAAGATTACCCGGATGTTGAGCTGTCACATATGTACATCGACAACGCAACCATGCAGCTAATCAAAGACCCAGCGCAGTTTGACGTAATGTTATGTTCAAATATCTTCGGCGATATCATCTCTGATGAATGTGCAATGATTACCGGTTCAATGGGTATGCTACCTTCTGCAAGCCTTAACGAGAGCAAGTTTGGTCTGTATGAACCAGCAGGTGGCTCAGCTCCGGACATCGCAGGCAAGAACATCGCAAACCCGGTAGCTCAGATCCTTTCTGCAGCACTAATGCTACGTTACAGCCTGGGTGAAGAAGAAGCGGCTCAAAATATTGAAGTTGCAGTAAGTAAAGCGCTTGCAGCTGGTGAATTAACTGGCGATCTTGCGGGTGACAAGCCAGCATTATCTACTTCAGAGATGGGCGATAAGATCGCTCAATATATCGCAGAATAACTTAATACCGTCAGAGCAGAACAACTAAAAACCGTCATCCCTGCGTAGGCAGGGTTCTGGTCTGCCAATACGATAAAGGTTAACAAGATTCCTGCCTTCGCAGGAATGACAAAATTATAATCTTCTGGCGACTTACTTAAGTGGCACAGAGGATAAAGGACAATAGCAATGTCAAAAACACTATACGAAAAAGTTTATGATGCTCACGTTGTGGTTGCAGCGGAGGGCGAAAACCCGATTCTTTATATCGACCGCCAGTTAGTACATGAGGTAACGTCACCTCAGGCGTTTGATGGTTTGCGTGAAAAAGGCCGTAAGGTTCGCCAGCTTGGTAAAACCTTTGCGACCATGGATCACAACGTTTCTACTACCACTAAAGATATTAATGATGCCGGTGAAATGGCACGTATCCAAATGCAGACGCTTATCAAGAACTGTATGGATTTCGGTGTAACCCTTTACGACATCAACCATAAATATCAGGGTATCGTACACGTAATGGGGCCTGAGTTGGGCATTACTCTTCCAGGCATGACCATCGTTTGTGGTGATTCACATACGGCAACTCACGGTGCGTTTGGCTCTCTGGCATTTGGTATCGGTACATCTGAAGTTGAACATGTAATGGCAACTCAGACCCTGAAACAGCCTCGTGCCAAGACAATGAAAATCGAAGTGAAAGGCAAAGTAGCCGAAGGTGTTACCGCTAAAGATATCGTTCTGGCGATTATCGGTAAAACAACTGCGGCTGGTGGTACTGGTCACGTTGTAGAGTTCTGTGGTGAAGCTATCACTGACCTTACAATGGAAGGTCGTATGACGGTTTGTAATATGGCAATTGAGATGGGTGCAAAAGCAGGTCTTATCGCTCCGGATCAGACAACCTTCGATTACATTAAAGGCCGTAAGTTTGCACCAACAGGTGCTGACTGGGACGACGCGGTTGAATACTGGTCATCTCTGAAAACAGACGAAGGCGCTGAGTTCGATACAGTTGTTACCCTTGAAGCTGCAGACATCAAACCACAGGTAACCTGGGGTACTAACCCTGGTCAGGTAATCGCAGTTGATACACCAATTCCAGCTCCTGAGTCTTTCTCTGATCCGGTAGAAAAAGCATCTGCTGAAAAAGCACTGGCTTATATGGGACTTGAGGCTGGTAAATCTCTGACTGATTACAAAGTAGATAAAGTGTTTGTTGGCTCTTGTACCAACTCACGTATCGAGGATATGCGCGCTGCTGCGGAAGTCGCGAAAGGCCGCAAAGTAGCTGAACATGTGCAGGCACTGATTGTACCTGGCTCTGAACAAGTTAAAGCACAGGCTGAAGAAGAAGGTCTGGACAAAATCTTTATCGAAGCAGGCTTTGAATGGCGTCTGCCTGGGTGTTCTATGTGCCTTGCGATGAACAACGACCGCCTTGGCCCTCAGGAGCGTTGTGCTTCAACAAGTAACCGTAACTTTGAAGGTCGTCAGGGTCGAGATGGGCGTACCCACCTTGTAAGCCCGGCGATGGCTGCAGCTGCAGCGGTTGCAGGTCACTTTGTAGATATCCGTGAACTGGACGCATAAGGAGAGAACAGAAATGAGCGGTTTTAAACAACACACAGGCTTAGTCGTTCCTCTGGATGCAGCGAACGTTGATACAGATGCAATTATCCCTAAGCAATTCCTACAAAAAGTAACTCGTATAGGCTTCGGTAAGCACCTATTCCACGACTGGCGCTTCCTTGACGATGCAGGTGAACAGCCAAACCCGGAATTCGTAATGAACGAAGCTCGCTATCAGGGCGCTTCTATCCTACTGGCTCGTGAAAACTTTGGTTGTGGTTCATCCCGTGAACACGCACCTTGGGCACTGGCTGATTATGGCATTCGCGTAATGATCGCACCAAGCTTTGCTGACATCTTCTACGGTAACTCCATCAATAACCAGATGGTGCCAGTTAAGCTGACGGAAGCGGAAGTGGATGAGATCTTCACATTTGTACAGGCAACGGAAGGCGCCGAAATCAAGGTTGATCTTGAAGCGATGAAGGTAACAGCAAATGGCAAAGAATACTCATTTGAGATTGATGAGTTCCGCCGCCACTGTTTGCTGGAAGGTCTGGATAATATCGGCCTGACACTTCAGCATGAAGATAAGATTGCTGAGTATGAGAGTAAAATCCCTGCGTTTATGAGATAGGTTACTGGTTAAACTTTATAAAGCTTCGGGGTAATATTCGAAGCTTTTTTCTTTTCTAATGAAAGATATTCTTTGGTGGTAAGGTCTTGATAGTTAGTCATCTGATTAAGCTATTGGAACCCTTATGAAGCTACTTTTCACAATATTACTTTCGGTAATATCTTTTTCATCATTTTCAGCTCCAAAGTCTGAGTTATGGGCTTACTGGAACTTATCTGATGAAGCCAATTCAAATCAAATATCTCATTCTGAATGGCAGAATTTTTTGGAAAATTATTTAGTCACTCAAGGTGAGAACGCATTAGTTCGTTATGCTGATGTCTCCAAAGACGACCATCAAACGCTAAAGAGCTATATCAAGAATTTAAGTTCATTGAACCCTCTAGCGCACAACAAAGCTGAACAATACGCATACTGGGTAAACCTCTACAATGCTGTGACGGTTGATCTGATTTTGGATAACTACCCTATTAAGTCGATTACTAAGCTAGGTGGCCTATTTAGCTTTGGCCCCTGGGGAGAAGAGATCGTTACCGTAAACGGAAAAGAACTGTCTCTAAACGATATTGAACACCGTATCCTGCGTCCTATCTGGAATGACCCAAGGAGTCACTATGCAGTAAATTGTGCCAGCCTTGGATGCCCAAATTTACAAGCAGAAGCATTCACATCAAAAAACACACAAACCCTGTTAGAACAAGCAGCTAAAGACTTCATCAATAGTTCGAAAGGTGTAAGTTTAGGTAAGAACTCCACACAACTATCATCTATTTATGACTGGTTTATTGCTGACTTCGGAACTCAGACAGAGCTTGTTGAACACCTAGGTAAATACCGTAATGACCTGCCAGCAAGCCTGGGTAAAATCAAGTATGACTATGACTGGTCATTGAATGAACTCAAAGAGTAAACCCATAAACCCTGTCATCCCGCTAGCCGCGCGCCTGCGAAAGCAGGGATCTATTTATTATTACTGTCATAGTTAAATTAGATTCCCGCCTCCGCGGGAATGACGATAGGTGAGTTTAGGAATGACGGTTGGAGAGTTATAGTCTACTTAAAACCTTTCTCTTTCTTGATTAGATCGTAAGCAGACTGAATTTCCTGAGCTTTTTCTTTTGCAACTTCCATCATTTCCGGTGGCAAGCCTTTTGCCATCAGCTTATCAGGATGGTGCTCATTCATTAGTTTGCGATACGCTTTTTTCACTTCTTTGCTATCTGCACTCTCTTCTACGCCAAGCACTTTATAGGCATCTGCAAGATGGTCTCGTTGGTTCGCCTGGTGCCAACCACCATGGCTCTGCTGTCCACCAGCACCACCAAAACCACCACCTTGCTGGAAACGGAACGCTGCTTCCTGCATACGCAATCTTTGCTCTAATTGCTGAGATGAGAAGCCCAACCCCTGAGCAATGGTATGTAACATGCTTCTCTCAGCTGGGTGGAGCTCACCATCAGCAAATGCCGCCGAAATCTGAAGCTCTAAGAAAAACTGCAGCAGATCATGTCGGCCTGCTGAAGAGATACGCACGGCGTCTAAAACAGACTCAAGAGGAAAATCAGGTGATTTTCCTTCCCGGAATGCATCCTGAGCGGCTTTTCTCTGTTCACCGTGCAAGCGCATACGATCCATCATCGTAGAGGCTAACTGAATTTCTTGTTTAGTCACCTGCCCCTTTGCCTTGGCAACGTGACCCATTACTGCAAATCCGGCCTTAAAAAATTCAGCCTGACGCTCAGCCTGACTCGGTCCACCCGAAAAAGCACTGCTTGCCCTGAAGCCCGCCTGGCTCAGGCGCCTAGCCTTATCAAACTGGTGCCCTAGGAATAACCCAAACAGTGCACCAAAAGGGCCACCAAACAGAAAACCGAAAAAAATACCTAATATCTTGCCGAAGACATACATTATTTGTGCTCTCAATGCCGATTTTAATTATGTACTAAAGCGTAATTCCTTTATGATAGGGAACGTTTTATTCGAAATTCGGTCAATAAGTTAGCCGAAAAAAATAAAGTTACCAAGGATAGTAAATCTCGATGTCACATTACCCACGCACTTTATTAGCTACATCGATCTACGCTGCGCTATTTTTGCCAACAGCATTTGCCGAAACTACTGAAAGTACCAGTACCGATACAACCGAAGGTACTAGTGTGCAGGAAATGCCCTCACCAGATCAATGCCTGATATCAGAACAATCCAATAAAGAACAAGGTGAATTGCCAGTTCACGTTGAGGCAGACACTCTGGAAGGCGTTAACGGTGGAAAAGCAACTTATCAGGGAGATGTAGTTGTTACCCAGGGCAATAAGCGTATTACCGCTGACAAAGTAGATTATCACCAACAAGAAAATGTTGTGGTTGCTGAAGGTAACGTTGTCTATGCGGATGGCCAGATTAAAACCATATCAAAAAAAGCAACCACCTATCTGAATACCGATAATGCAACGCTAGAAGATACTGATTACGAGTTCCTGTGTGAAGCTGGCCGTGGTGATGCTAAGATAATCAATAAATCCGGAGCACGTTACTTCGAGTTGGAAGATGGCTCGCTGACTTCTTGCCCTGAAGGTAACGACGCATGGCGCTTAAGAGCCGCAGACATAAAAATCGATCAAGACGATGAAGAAGCGACGCTTTACCATCCTAGGGTAGAAATCGTTAACGTTCCTGTGTTTTATCTCCCCTATCTGACTGTTCCTATTGGCGATACCAGAAAAACGGGGTTCCTATACCCAAGCATATCTCTCGATTCCAAAAATGGTTTTGGTGTGGAAGTTCCTGTTTACTGGAACCTTGCACCAAACTATGACCTGGAAACCACTTTTAACTATATGGAAAAAAGAGGGACACAGCTGGATTCAGAGTTCAGGTACCTAACCGACCTAGGGCAAGGCAACATTAACTTGGAATATCTTCCTGAAGACCAGTTATACCCTAGCTACGGAGAGCGATGGGGAGTTAACTGGAGCCATTCAGCTATCATTCAAGAAAACTGGAAACTGGATGCCGACTATTCACAAGTGAGTGATATTGCCTATTTCACCGACCTGGATTCTAGTATTGGTAGTCGCGAAGATGGGCAGTTATTACAATCCGGCGAAGTAGCTTATCGAACTCAAGCATGGGATAGTACTTTAAAGATAAGGGATTTTCAGGTTCTGACTGAAGGTTCTACTCCATACCGCCTGATGCCACAACTTGCATTTAACTACTATGCACCAGCCTTCTATAACGCACTGGACTTCAACTTAGTTAGCCATGTAAGTCGGTTTGAAACAGATTCAACGACAGCCCCTTCAGCGACTCGTCTATATGTCGAGCCTGGATTGAAATTGCCGTTAGCCGCTACCTGGGGTAGTTTTACCACCGAAGCAAAGCTGATGTATGCCTATTATCAGCAAGAGTTAGATAACACTATTCTTGCAGAAGAGGGAAATGAAAACCTTGAAAAAGAAGTTTCGCGAGCACTCCCTAAAGTAAGACTGCACGGTGACCTTTATCTGGAGCGAGAAACTGAGTTTATTGGTGCCTATACTCAAACACTGGAACCTCAGGTACAGTATTTGTATGTACCCAAAACAGATCAGTCAAATATCTACTCTGGCTACGATACAACCAGACTGCAGCTAGACTACTATGGCCTGTTCCGAGATCAAAGCTATAGTAGCGTAGACTATATAGCTCCTGCAAACCAGTTAAGCTACGGTGCAACATCCCGATTTTATGATGATGAGTACCGTGAGCGAATGAATATCTCATTTGGTCAGATAGTCTATTTCAATTCACATGATCTGGATAATTCGAATAGTAATAGTGACGACTCAACGTATTCAGCATGGGCCGTAGAGACCGACTTTAACTACGATGACACCTACTATTATCACGGTGGCATTCAGTACGATATTAGTTCAGATGAGTTTCAGTTAGCTAACAGTACCGTAGAGTACAAATATGATGCGGGTTTTACTCAGCTTAATTATCGTTATGTAAGTATCGATTATATAAACAGTAACGCTTCAGACTATATTGACGATAGCAACACGTACACACGAGATGGTATTTCTCAGCTTGGTTTCATTTCAAGCTACAAGCTAGGGCGTAAATGGAATCTATATGGCCAGTACTTTTATGACTTAACTGAAGACGTACACCTGGAGTGGCTAGCAAGGCTAAATTACACCAGTGACTGCTGGTATATCAGCTTTACCTATAGTGACCAGTTAGAAAACTGGTCTGACGGTGTAGGGAATGACGGCTCTGAAGTCACCTACGACCAGAAGTTTAGCGTGAACTTTGGTATAACAGGATTTGGTACCACTATTGGCGCAGGTTCTGGGTTAGCGGAGATTGATAGCGCTGGAAGCTCTTTAGGTTATGGCCGACCATTTTATCTAAACAACTAATTACCTAAATACGTATTTATCTAAACAAGTAAGTTATTACGGATGATTGGCAAGTTAGCGTCATCCGGTGGATTGGAAATATTGAATGAAAATGTGGAAACACCTACTTTTTAGCCTTGCATTGGTTACTTCTGCGTTCCAAGCAAGCGCTCAACCTGTTGAACTGGATCGCGTTGTCGTTGTGGTTAACGACGGCGTAATCCTTCAGAGTGATATAGACAACACCCTAAAAACCCTGCAGGCAAATGCCAAAGCATCTAATCAACCATTACCGGAACAAGATGTGTTGCACGAGCAAGTGATTGAGAAGTTAGTCAACGACAAAATTCAGCTACAAGAGGCTGATCGTCTCGGTGTTCGTATAGACGATAACCGTTTAAATCTGGCTATTACAGATATTGCTCAGGAGCAGGGGAAAACCGTAGACCAGCTTAGAGAGTCTCTTGAAGCTGAAGGTATCCGCTATGAAGAGTTCCGCGAGCAAATCAGGCAAGAGATAAAAATATCTGAAGCTCGCAACGCTTTGGTAAGAAGACGAATTAACATTCTACCTGCAGAAGTAGAGAACCTAGCGAAAAACCTATCAGAAGAGAGTAATGCATCAGTTCAATACAACATTCAGCATATCCAGCTAAGATTCGACGATAGCGTTGATAAAAAAGAGCTAGAGAAACAGGCAAAAGAATTAGTTGAAAAGCTAAATGCTGGCGAAGATTTCAGCACTATGGCATACACCTACTCCAAAGGTCCTAAGGCACTAGAGGGTGGTAATTGGGGTTGGATGCGAAAAGAAGAAATGCCAACCGTATTCGCCGACCAGATCACCACTCAGGGTAAAGGAGCCATCATTGGCCCATTCCGAAGTGGCGTTGGTTTCCACATTCTGAAAATTGCAGACGTTAAAGGCCTGGAAACAGTAGCAGTAACCGAAGTAAATGCCCGACATATTCTAATCAAAACCTCTGTAATAATGAGTGATGACGGTGCACAGAAACTTCTAAATGACTACATCAAACAGATAAATGACGGTGAGGCGACATTTGGCGAGCTTGCTGCTCAACATAGTCAGGATCCGGGCTCTGCAGCTCAGAATGGTGAGCTAGGTTTTCAAACTCCGGATATCTATGTTCCTGAATTTAAACATCAGGTAGAGACTCTTCCTGTTGGGCAGATCAGTCAGCCGTTCAAAACAGTACACGGCTGGCATATCGTTGAAGTAATGGATAAAAGACAGGTAGACCGAACTGATTCCGCTCTAAACAATCGTGCATATCGCATTCTGTTTAACCGCAAGTTCAACGAAGAAGCAACGGCATGGATTCAGGAAATCAGAGCCAGTGCTTTTGTTGAAACTCTAGATCAGGATGAGGCGGAAGATGGCACAGGCAATTAAGCGAATTATCGTTACTGCTGGTGAGCCATCTGGCGTGGGGCCAGACCTGGTACTGGCACTGTCTCAGCACGACTGGACACACGAAATTGTCGTATGTGCCGATAAACAGGTGCTTAAGCAAAGAGCATCTCTTTTGGGAATCGAAGTAACCCTGATTGACTATGATGCTCAAGCTATTCCAGCAGCTCAAAAAGCCGGAACCCTAATAGTTGATCATATACCTGTTCAGGAAGAGGTTATCGCTGGCCAGCTAAACGAAAAAAATGGCCACTATGTTCTTAATACACTAGAGCGTGCAACTATCGGCTGTATGAACAACGAGTTTGATGCAGTAGTAACCGGACCGGTCCATAAAGGCGTTATCAACCGAGCCGGAGTTACATTTAGCGGGCATACAGAGTTCTTTGCAGAAAAATCAGATACCCCGCTGGTAGTGATGATGCTAGCAACAGAAGGACTAAGGACCGCTCTGGTTACGACTCATATTCCTCTGGCTGATGTATCAAAAGCCGTTACAGAAGAGCGACTAGAGAGTATAATCCGCATCCTTCATCATGATTTAGTCACCAAGTTCGCGATAAATGCGCCTAATATATATGTATGTGGTTTGAATCCACATGCCGGAGAAGACGGCTGTCTTGGTAACGAAGAGATAGATACCATCACTCCGACGCTTGAAAAACTAAAGCAAAATGATGGAATGAATCTGATTGGCCCATTGCCAGCAGATACCATTTTTAACGAAAAGTATTTAGAAGACGCTGATGCTGTCCTTGGTATGTACCACGATCAGGTATTGCCAGTATTGAAGTACAAAGGATTTGGTCGCTCAGTAAATATTACGCTGGGCTTGCCATTTATCCGAACATCTGTCGATCACGGAACCGCCCTTGATTTGGCAGGGAAAGGAATAGCAGATACAGGAAGTTTCCAGACAGCTTTGCGATACGCAATCGAATTAGTAGAGAATAAAGATGAGAAATGATGTCCACTTAGGGCACAAAGCGCGTAAACGTTTTGGTCAGAACTTCCTGAACGACCCATATATTATTGACGGCATTGTGTCTGCAATAAATCCACGTCCGGGGCAAAACCTGGTCGAGATTGGTCCAGGCCTGGGCGCACTAACAGAGCCTGTAGGCAGAGAGACCGATAAATTTACCGTTATAGAACTCGACCGCGATCTGGCTGAACGTTTAAGGAACCACCCAGAGCTAGCTGACAAGCTAACTATTCATGAAGGCGATGCGATGCGTTTTGACTTTACCCAACTAGTAAAGCCAAACAACAAGCTACGCATATTTGGTAACCTGCCGTACAACATATCAACACCTCTGATGTTCCACCTGTTTGAGTTCCACAAGGACGTTCAGGACATGCACTTTATGCTGCAAAAAGAGGTTGTTAACCGACTGGCTGCTGGCCCGGGAACGAAAGCTTATGGTCGTCTGACCGTTATGGCTCAATACTTCTGTAAAGTTGTTCCTGTTCTTGAAGTGCCACCGACCGCTTTTGTTCCACCACCAAAAGTAGATTCAGCAGTGGTAAGGCTAGTCCCTTATGAAGAGATTCCTTATCCAACTACAAGCCTGAAGTGGCTGGACAGAGTATGTCGTGAAGGCTTTAACCAGCGTAGAAAAACTGTTCGTAACTGCTATAAGAGCCTGCTAAGCTCAGAGATTCTTGAAGAGTTAGATATCAATCCGGGAATGAGACCGGAAAATCTAACCCTTAAGCAGTTTGTAGATATGGCTAACTGGCTGGACAAAAACCACTAAGCTAATGCTGATATTGAGGTAAGCATGGACGTCTCACAACCTTGTATCAAATGTCAGGTGCATACCAAATACATTGCCGAACAATCTCAACCGGATCTGAAACGCTATGTATTTGCGTATGTAATTACAGTTAAGAACCTGAGCAATCAAACCGTACAGCTGAAAGGCCGACGCTGGCTAATCACAGACTCCAATGGTAAGCAATTAACCGTTGAAGGTGATGGCGTAGTTGGCGAGCAGCCCTTTATCCAGGGCAACGATGAATATACCTATACAAGTGGCACTGCAATAGAAACTCCTGTAGGGGTTATGCAAGGGCAATATATTATGCTTGATGAAAACCAGCAAGAGTTCATCGTGGAAATAGAGCCTTTCAGACTTGCTGTTCCAAATATCCTGAATTAACGGAAAAACCAGTGGCAAACTATATTGTAGGTGATATTCAGGGTTGCTTTGACGAACTTGAACAGTTACTCACTCAATCAGAATTTGATCATAAGAACGACGTTCTATGGCTTGCGGGAGATCTGGTTGCCCGGGGGCCTAAATCTCTGGAAACCCTGCGATTTGTAAAATCTCTGGGAGACTCAGCAAGAGTCGTTTTAGGAAACCACGACTTACACCTGTTGGCCGTTTCTTTAGGGGTTCACCCTGCGAAAAAGAAAGATAAAACACTACCTATTTTTTCAGCACCGGATCGGGAAGAGCTTTTCCATTGGTTAAGGCAGCAACCTCTTATGGCCGAACATGATGAATTTGTTATGTGTCACGCCGGTATTTCTCCACAATGGGATTTATCCTCGGCCAGAGATGCAGCCAGAGAAGTTGAAAACATTCTAAAAGCCGATCACTGGCAGTGGTTGGTGGAAGAGATGTACGCTAACTCGCCTGATTCGTGGGACGAAAGCCTAAAAGGTATTGAAAGGTATATATACACAATCAATGCATTTACCAGAATGCGCTTCTGTTATCCTGACGGTCGGCTGGACATGTTCTGCAAACAACCACCAGACCAGATAAATGAAGATGATCTTACTCCCTGGTTTAAGGTAAAAAGTCGCGTGAAGCTTCCTAAAACCGTACTATTTGGGCACTGGGCTGCACTTAATGGTGGAGAATTTAATGGTGTGATTGGCCTGGATACTGGTTGTGTCTGGGGTGGAAAACTCACCATGATCCGTTGGGAAGATAAAAAGTACTTCTATCAGGATGCAATCAGTCATTAAGAATAGGTTTATATTTAGTGAAAATTAGTATGATCGCTGCAATGGCTCACGGCAGCAAAGTAGACAAAACTCAGAACTCATATCCTTCAACTACTAGCAAAAGAGTAATAGGCGAAGATAACCAGATGCCATGGCACCTGCCAGCTGACTTTGTCTGGTTTAAGAAGCAAACCATGGGTAAGCCTGTAGTAATGGGACGAAAAACCTATGAGTCGATTGGTCGCCCACTACCTGGAAGGCTGAATATTGTCGTTAGCCGTGATGAACACTTAACAATTGATGGCGTAACAACTGTCACATCGATTGAAAGCGCTATTGAAGCAGCGGGTCAGTGCGAAGAGCTAATGATTATTGGTGGTGGCTCTATTTATGAATATTGTCTTCCAAAAGCTGACAAGCTTTACCTGACTTTTATTGAAGCCGATATTAATGGCGACACCCGATTCCCTGAGTGGGGAGATAGTGGCTGGAAGTGCACCCATACTGAAGATTATCAAGCTGATGAAAAAAACAAGTTTGATATGCACTTTGTTATTCTGGAAAGAGAATAGCTCTCTTCGATATATACAGCACCTCGTTCCCACGGTCCCCGTGGGAATGCATACCTCACCAACAATTATCTTTAATTTCTATAAGTTACACGCAAACATCTAACTACAATATGCATTACCACGCATAAGCGTGGGAACGAGTCCGCCTAGAGCGTGGTAACGAGCTAAAATACGCAGGCACCCTACACAACCGGCTTACGACGATAAAACAGTAATCCCGGCATAGCCAACCCTACGGCCAAACCAGCAATGATAAATATCGCTGCTAAAAAGTTCTCCATCAGCACAGCGAGTAGTTCTGGAGAAAAACCTATATGGTTAATCTCTACCAACGCAATCATTGCTTTAAATGCAAATACTCCTGGAACCATAGGAATCAGAGCCGCGACAGTGAACACTTTCGGGTGGGCAAGAAACCTATGTGATAACCTTACACCAATCATTCCAACGATAGTTGCTGCAATGAAGGTTGCCCACTCAATAGGCATACCATATTGCATCATCAGATAACGGCTACCATGCCCCAACGCCCCTAGAATTGCGCAGTACTTTAGTGCTTTTTGCGGAACATTAAAAACCAGTGCGAAACCTACCGCAGGGATAGCCGCAAAAAACATATCATTCAAAAGGCCAAGCATTATTTCCATCATCCTACCCAGCCCCATACGCCAACGAACATCATTGCACCAACGATACCCAGACAGGTTGCGAAGGTAAGTAAACTCGCCATAACAAATCGCGCTATGCCCATATTGATATAACCTTTAACCACGTCGGCGACAGAGTTAATTAGCGGAAAGCCGGGGACAAGCATTAATACAGAAGAAGCCATCGCAATAAAAGGCTGATTACCAAGCTCAAAGACCATTGCCTGAGAGGAAATAACGGTAGTAACAAAAGCAGTAACAGCGAAGTTTAGAAGAGGATTGAAATGTCGGTGACCAATTTCCTGACGAACGATCATTCCCAATGCAGAAGCTAAAAAGGTAATAGCGAATATAATCCAATCCCCTCCCGCCAATCGACTAAACGAGGCACAGGACAAACCAATCATAAATACAACTAGCCAACGGTTATAACGGTCAGGATTTATGGTTTGAAGCTTTTCGTGGGCGAGTGAATAGTTCAGCACTCCCTTTTCCATCATGATGCAGATCCTTTGGATCTGAGTGATAACCCGCATATTGATACCACGATCCGGAGCCTGCCTGGTCGTCGTCATACATTTACCGCCAAAAAAGGTAGTAATAACAAGTGCATTTGCGGTAAGAGATACCTCAACTTCTTCTGCCCCACTCGCCTTACCCATACGGCGCATAATATCGCCAACCAATGTACTTTCCGCACCATGAGCCAGTAGCATCTGCCCCGCCTGCGCTATCAACCTGGACACCGCTCGCTGTTTACTTTCCACATCCCACCTATCAAATCACCTAACAACTCATATAGTTTGCTATAAAACGAACTGATTAAAAATGATTCAGACAAAAAAACCACAACAAATGTTGTGGTTTTTAAAAATAATTTAACTGATATGAGATTAGTCTCTTACGTAGATAACGTGGCCGTCATCTTCATCGTCATCCCAATCGTCGTCATCCCAATCATCATCGGTAACAACATTTTTACCAGACATTGCATCCTTATGGTAATCATCCCAGTTGAAGTCAACTTTCTCTTCTTCAGACTCTTCAACAACTTCTTTCGGAAGTGACTCCATAAAGTCAGCCAGCTGATAGCAAAGTTCTTTGGTGCCATTTTTGTTTACAGCAGAGATCTTGAAGTAACGATCTTCCCAACCCAGTGCATCAAGAATTTCCTGGATCTTTTCATTTGCTTCTTCTTCAGGCATCAGATCGACCTTGTTAAAGATCAGCCATCTTGGTTTAGCCGCAACCTTTTCACTGTATTGTTCAAGCTCGTCAATAATCGTTAGAGCATTCTGCGCAGGATCACTACCGTCGATTGGTAGAATATCGATCATATGCAGAAGAACACGACAACGCTCCAGGTGCTTAAGAAAGCGGATACCAAGGCCAGCACCATCAGCGGCACCTTCGATCAGACCAGGGATATCAGCAACAACGAAGCTCTTCTCAGGAACAACGCTTACTACACCAAGGCTAGGAATAAGTGTAGTAAACGGATAATCCGCCACTTTAGGCTTAGCTGCAGAAACCGCACGAATAAATGTAGATTTCCCTGCGTTTGGAAGACCTAGCATACCAACATCAGCAAGAAGCAGTAGCTCAAGACGAAGCTCACGCACTTCACCTTTTGTTCCCATTGTCTTCTGACGTGGAGCTCGGTTTACTGATGACTTAAAACGGGTGTTACCAAGACCATGCCAACCGCCTTTAGCCACCATCACTTTTTTGCCGTGTTCTGCAACTTCAGCTACGATCTCGTTAGTGTGGATATCTACAGCGCGTGTTCCAACTGGTACTTTTAGTACCTTATCTTTACCACGCTTGCCGGTACAGTTACCGCCTCGACCATTTTCGCCACGCTCAGCATTGTAGAAACGCTGAAAACGGTAGTCGATAAGCGTATTAAGGTTCTCATCAGCCTCAATATACACATCACCGCCGTCGCCGCCGTCGCCGCCATCCGGGCCACCTTTAGCCACAAATTTTTCTCGCCAAAAACTAACAACGCCGTTGCCGCCATCACCAGCATCTACTTTAACTACAGCTTCATCTACGAATTTCATTTCTTACTCCGCATTGGTACGAATACCATCTAGGTATCTATTTTAGCAGATCCAAATACCAATCAGATCGATCACCTAAGATCCAATGCTTATCTGCTCATGTGAACACAAAGAGAGTAAAGCTAACTACTCGTTCCCACGCTCCTGCGTGGTAATGCATACCATAGCCAGAAGTAAACACTATGCATTCCCACGGAGACCGTGGGAACGAGGCTATCTCGCTCTGGTGCAACTGATACTTTCTTTGTGCTCGTTATAAATAAAAAACCCCGCCGAATCGGCAGGGCTTTTGAATTCAGCTAGAAACTAAAATTATTCAGCTTCGATGCTTACAAATTTACGGTTCTTAGGACCTTTAACCTCGAACTTCACTTTACCGTCAGATAGAGCGAATAGAGTGTGGTCTTTACCGATACCAACGTTAATACCAGCGTGGAACTTAGTACCACGTTGACGAACGATGATGTTACCCGCAAGAACTGATTCACCACCGAAACGCTTTACACCAAGACGTTTACTTTCTGAATCACGACCGTTACGAGTAGAACCGCCAGCTTTTTTGTGTGCCATTGTTAAACTCTCCTAACTTTATTAAGCGCTGATGCCAGTGATTTTCACTTCAGTGAACCACTGACGGTGGCCTTGTTGCTTACGCGAGTGCTTACGACGACGGAACTTAACGATCTTAACTTTATCGCCACGACCGTGTTTAACTACTTCCGCAGTTACTTTACCGCCCTCTACAAGAGGTGCACCAACAGCGATTTCTTCGCCGTTAGCAATCATAAGTACTTTGTCGAATTCAACTGTTGCGCCAGTTTCAACGTCTAATTTCTCTAAACGAAGAGTTTGACCTTCGCTTACACGGTGTTGTTTACCACCAGATTGGAAAACAGCGTACATTTTTTACTCCGCTTTTTCCGCACAGCCTATTTGCATAATGAGCAATGTGGGTGTGCGCTAAACTAATCATCAATAGGGCGCAGATTCTACGCGAATGAGCACACTATGACAAGCCATATTTTTAAAAAATTGGCGAAAAGGTAATCGCCAACGAAAAGTGGGAGGATCATGCCTATGAATCTTGCATTAATCAATGTTTTTTAGTGTATTATTCGCCAATAAATTAAAACCTATATGCCTTATTGGGCCTTATCTCTGCCGGAAGTATCATGGATTTTAAAGCTATCCAAGCCCTCACTGCCGATGACATGGCAAAAGTGAATGAAACCATCCTCGCTCAACTCAACTCTGAAGTGAGTTTAATCAACCAACTGGGATTCTACATTGTCAGTGGCGGAGGAAAGCGCCTGAGACCCCTTTTGGCCGTTCTTTCAGCCAAAGCTTTGGGTTACAAGGGCGAAGCTCATACAACCGCAGCAGCGTTCATTGAGTTTATACATACAGCTACCCTATTACACGATGATGTGGTCGATGAATCTGATATGCGCCGCGGTAAAGAAACCGCAAACGCAGCATTTGGTAATGCAGCGAGTATTCTGGTTGGGGATTACATCTACACTCGCTCGTTCCAGATGATGACCAGTTTAGGATCTTTAAAGATCCTCTCTTTGATGAGTGAAGCTGTAAATGTGATCTCAGAAGGTGAAGTGCAACAATTAATCAACTGTAACGATCCTGAGACCACCGAAGAAAGTTATATGCAGGTAATCTACTCAAAAACCGCTCGGCTGTTTGAAGCGGCAACTCAAATAGGTGCTATTTTGGTTGAAGCACCTCAAGAGGTAGAAACTGCAATGCAAAACTACGGCAAATATCTTGGCACTGCATTCCAGTTGATTGACGATGTAATGGACTATACTGCAGATGGCAAAGAGATGGGCAAGAATGTCGGAGACGACCTCGCAGAAGGCAAACCAACACTCCCTCTTTTATATGCAATGTGGAATGGTAATGAACAACAGTCTGCGATGATTAAAGAAGCTATAGAGCAATCTAACGGTATGGAACGCCTGGATGAGATTATGGCAGCCATGAACGAGACTGGCTCCCTGGATTACACTACCGAGCTCGCAAATAGAGAAGCAGACAAAGCCATTGCTGAATTAGACATACTTCCTGACTCTGAATATAAAGAAGCACTTGTTGCGTTAGCGCATCTTGCGGTAAAGAGAAGCAAATAACTTCATGGCAACAACTTAAACTAAAACGGCAGCCAACTGGCTGCCGCTCTCTTATATAAGGCTAAATTTTATACAAACTCTTCGCCAATCTTGATATCACCGTTTAGTGTTTCAAGCATACCGTCCAGTGCAGATTTCTCGAAGTCGCTTAGAGCGCCATAGCTCAATACTTCCTCAACACCATCTTTACCTAGTTTAACCGGCTGTGCAAAGAAGCGTGCATGTTCACCGTCACCTTCTACGTATGCGCACTCAATAACGCCTTCTTCACCATTAAGCGCTTTAACCAGAGCCATACCAAAGCGACAAGCCGCCTGTCCCATAGACAGAGTTGCAGAACCACCACCCGCTTTTGCTTTAACAACTTCAGTACCAGCGTTCTGGATACGATCAGTTAGCGCTGCGATCTCTTCATCCGTAAACTCAACATCAGCTACCTGAGAAAGAAGAGGAAGAATGGTTACACCAGAGTGACCACCAATAACAGGTACACGAACGTCGCCTGGATCTTTATCTTTCAGCTCTGCCACGAAAGTTTCTGAGCGGATAACATCAAGAGTAGTAACACCAAACAGACGACGCTTGTCGTAAACACCAGCTTTTTTAAGAACTTCTGCAGCAATTGGGACAGTAGTGTTAACAGGGTTTGTGATGATACCTACCAGCGCCTTAGGGCAAGAAACGGCTATCTTTTCTGCCAAAGATTTAACAATACCAGCATTCACGTTGAAAAGATCCGCTCGATCCATACCAGGCTTACGAGCCACACCAGCAGAAATAAGAACAACATCAGCACCTTCCAGAGCTGGAGTTGGATCTTCACCTGCATAACCTTCAACAGCTACAGGTGTAGGGATATGACTAAGATCTTTTGCCACACCCGGAGTGACCGGAGCGATATCGTATAGCGCAAGATCAGAACCGGCAGGTAGACGATTTTTAAGCAATAGAGCTAAAGCTTGTCCAATACCGCCTGCAGCACCAATAACAGCTACTTTCATAGTAGTTCTCCTTAAGATTTTATAATTAAATTAAAAAATTGTTTCACGTAAGTATTAATTCTTTTAATGTAACAGCGTATGTCGCAAACTAAATCATTCACAATATGATTACAATTATCTAACTTCATCTTTGCGACTTCACGCAATACTCGCACCAATAACGACAAAAGTCGTATTGATATTTTAATCTATACAAAGGGTTAACTATGGTTCTATTACACACTAAACAGCCCTAAGTTATAGTGACAATCACTGCATTTTTTAGCTGTACGTTTGCTGAAATTCGCAAAATTGTGAGAAGATACTCTTCTTCCGTTACTGCACAAAAAACAGACTATGCGTAATACTGACAAACAAGATAATCTGGTAAGAGCCTTCAAAGCCATCCTTAAAGAAGAAAGATTCGGTTCTCAGGGAGAGATCGTTGATGCACTAAAGCACGAAGGCTTTGAAAACATAAACCAGTCGAAAGTTTCCCGAATGCTAACTAAATTTGGGGCAGTAAGGACACGAAATGCCAAAATGGAAATGGTTTACTGCTTACCAGCAGAGCTAGGTGTCCCTACCACTTCCAGCCCACTTAGAGAGCTAGTTCTGGATATCGACCATAACAATGCAATCGTCGTTATTCACACGGGTCCGGGCGCGGCTCAGCTTATTGCTCGACTGCTGGACTCTCTTGGCAAATCTGAAGGAATTCTGGGTGTTGTTGCGGGTGATGATACCATCTTTATCACTCCCACTCTTAACGTCACAACCAAACAGCTATATGACTCTGTATGCACATTATTTGAGTACGCGGGCTGATGCTAATATAAATAGCCATATGTGATGTGAAGCGCACCCAATCAATGTGACAAAGATCACATTAACAGTAATCTTCTTACAATTTTTAATCAGCAACTTAAGTTGCTGATTTTGTTTTATTTATCACGATTATTTTTTGTGGTCATGTATCTGTAGCACAGATAATACACCTGTATTTATGGTGAAAAATATCATTTTTCACCAAAGATTTGGTATTATTCCGGCACTTTTTCAACAAATGGATTGAAAAAGATGCCGTTTCCAAAGGAAATACTCCTCTCACCCAGAGAGAGAGCTAGATAATGAATAAGGAAGGAAAATTCATGGCATTCAAAAAACTTGTCCAGGCTGGCGCAATTGCAGCAGCGGTAATGGGAACAGGTGCAGTTCACGCTCAGGAGTTCATTACTATTGGTACCGGTTCAGTTACAGGTGTTTACTATCCTACTGGCGGTGCTATCTGTAAGCTAGTCAACAAAGGCCGTAAGGAACACAATATTCGTTGTTCGGTAGAATCAACCGGTGGTTCTATCTACAACGTAAATACAATCCGTGCTGGTGAGCTCGATTTTGGTATCGTGCAATCTGACTGGCAATATCACGGATATAACGGCACAAGCAAGTTCTCTGAACAAGGCCCGTACAAAAAACTACGTGCAATGTTCTCCCTTCACACAGAACCTTTCAACATTATTGCTCGTACCGACTCTGGTATAGAAAGTGTACAAGACCTTGAAGGCAAGCGTGTAAACATTGGCAACCCTGGCTCTGGTGACCGCGCAACTATGGGCGTGGTAATGGATGCAATGGGCTGGACTATGGACAGCTTTAAACTGGCATCTGAACTAAAAGGTTCTGAACGTTCACAAGCTCTGTGTGATAACAAAATCGATGCATTCATCTATATGGTTGGTCATCCAAACGGCTCTATCAAAGAAGCGACAACGTCTTGTGATGCTAAATTAGTATCTGCGACAGGTCCTGAAATCGATAGTATCGTTGCTGACAACCCATATTATGCATATAGCAATCTTCCTGCTGGTACTTACCGTGGTACAGATTCAGATGTAAATAGCTTCGGTGTAGCAGCAACAATGGTAACAACAACTGATGTTTCAGATGAAGTTGCGTACAACGTTGCTAAAGCGGTATTTGAAAACTTTGACACTTTCAAACGCCTTCACCCTGCTTTCAAAAATCTGAAAAAAGAAGATATGGTTAAAGCTGGTCTCTCAATTCCTCTGCACCCAGGTGCTGAGAAATACTACAAAGAAGTAGGATTACTTAAGTAACTGAGTTCAGTTACGACTAAGTAAATTAAGGAGGCGCATGCCTCCTTAACAATTTTTATACTTTCAAAAACTATTTTTAGGCTCGGGCAATACGCTGTTTTACCGGATAAAATCCTACAAACAAGCAAAACTTAAGCTCAAAATTAAACACCATCCTTATCTCAAGCTAAAATTAAGGAATTGGTGGTTAATGTAACAGCCGATTTCCTACTCTTTGGACAGACCATCAATAATAAGGATATAAGTACATGACGAAGACAAACACACCGTCTCCAGATGTGCAAGAAATGGTGGCACAATCAGATACTGGGGCACGTAACCCATCCGGTCTACCGGGCAGAATTCTCTGGTTTGTGCCGCTTTGCTGGTCACTATTTCAGTTGTGGTACGCCTCTCCACTACCGTTCATTTTTAACTTTGGCGTACTAAATGACACTGAAGCACGCGCAATTCACCTGACTTTTGCAATATTTCTTGCTTTTACAGCCTACCCGGCATTGACTCACTCTCCTAGAGACAGAGTTCCTTTGATCGATTGGGTATTAGCGCTAGCTGGTAGCTTTTCTGCTGCCTACATTTATATTTTCTACACTGAGTTAGCCGGACGTTCTGGCGCGCCAACTACCTTGGATATTGTTGCTGCGGTAACTGGTATGGTGCTTCTTCTTGAAGCGACTCGACGCGCATTAGGCCCACCACTAATGGTTGTAGCGGCAGTATTCCTGACCTACACCTTCGCTGGCCCTTACATGCCAGATGTGATCGCCCATAAAGGGGCAAGCCTTAACAAAGCAATGTCGCACCTGTGGCTAACAACAGAAGGTGTTTTTGGTGTTGCTCTTGGTGTATCTACCTCTTTCGTATTCCTATTCGTTCTGTTTGGTGCAATGCTGGAAAGAGCCGGAGCGGGCGCTTACTTCATTAAAGTTGCTTTCTCTCTTCTTGGTCATATGCGAGGTGGCCCAGCAAAAGCAGCTGTTGTAGCATCTGGCCTTTCTGGGCTGGTTTCAGGTTCATCCATCGCTAACGTAGTAACAACTGGTACCTTTACTATTCCATTGATGAAGCGTGTTGGATTCCCTGGAACAAAAGCAGGTGCAGTAGAGGTTGCAGCTTCAACAAATGGTCAGCTTACGCCCCCTATCATGGGTGCAGCAGCATTCCTAATGGTTGAATATGTTGGTATTTCATACGTAGAAGTAATCAAAGCGGCACTACTCCCTGCGCTTATCTCTTACGTTGCTCTACTTTATATCGTGCACCTTGAAGCGACCAAAGCGGGTATGAAGGGGCTTCCTCGTCGCCATAACCCGACAATCCTTCAAAGCATGACTTCTTTTGTCGGTACCATTGTCGGGCTATGTGTTCTAAGTGCGATTGTTTACTACGGCGTGGGCTGGACTAAAGATGTCTTTGGTGCTGCTGCGACTCCAATTGTAACTGTTGCTCTGTTGTTAGCTTATGTTGGACTGGTTCGCGTATCTGCTGCTTATCAAGAGCATGCACATATGGCTATCGATGAAGAGCTAAATGAAGTGCCTGACGCAGGACCAACCATTAAATCCGGTCTGCACTTCTTGCTTCCAATCGTTGTGCTAGTTTGGTGTCTGACTGTAGAGCGTTTCTCGCCTGGCCTGTCGGCATTCTGGGCTACAGTGTTTATGATCTTTATCCTTCTGACACAGCGCCCTCTAATCGCTTTCTTTGCTAAAGAAGGCGAGCTAAAAGAGGCAGCTAAAGAAGGCTGGGTTGATCTAACTGAAAGTCTGGTTTCAGGCGCGCGTAACATGATCGGTATCGGTGTGGCTACGGCAGCAGCTGGTACCGTTGTTGGTGTTGTAACGCTTACTGGTATCGGCCTGGTAATGACAGATTTCGTAGAGTTTATCTCTGGCGGTAGTATTATCCTGATGCTTCTTTTTACCGCAGTAATCAGCCTTGTATTGGGTATGGGTCTTCCGACAACAGCAAACTACATCGTTGTGTCAACGCTGATGGCTCCTGTAATCGTTACTCTGGGTGCATCTCATGGTCTTATCATTCCGCTGATAGCTGTACACTTATTCGTGTTCTACTTCGGTATCCTTGCTGATGATACACCACCAGTAGGTCTAGCGGCATTTGCGGCAGCAGCAATAGCGAAATCTGATCCTATCCGGACAGGTATTCAAGGCTTTACTTACGATATTCGTACCGCGATTCTGCCATTTATGTTTATCTTCAATACGCAGCTACTGATGATGGGCATTGATTCATGGTGGCACCTGTGTCTGACGATTATATCAGCTACCGCAGCAATGCTGATTTTCTCTGCGGCAACCCAGGGGTGGTGGCTCACTAAGAACAAATGGTGGGAAACTATTCTTCTGCTAGTACTGACCTTCAGCTTCTTCAGACCAGGATTCTGGTGGGATATGATCTATCCGGCAAAAGATCTTTATCCGGGAGTTGAGATAGCTCAAGTTACCGAAAATCTTCCTGTGGGACAATCACTTGAACTAAGGGTTGCAGGTGAAAACCTGGAAGGCAAGTTCATAGAGAAGACCGTTCGCCTACCTTTCGAAGACGTTGCTGAATCAGCAGAAGATCGCATTGCATCTATGGGTCTGATGTTAACTGAGAACGAAGGTAAGATGATCGTAGATATGGTGGAGTTTGGTAGTCCGGCAGAATCATCAGGTATCGATTTTGACTGGGAAATCAAATGGGTAGTAACTCCAGCTGATCGCCCGATGAAAGAATGGGTGTTTGTACCTGCCTTCCTGATACTTCTTGGTCTAGGATTAAATCAGAGAAGACGCGCTCGAAAGGAAGAGATGAGCGCATAGCTGTAACTGGTGTCAACTTATAAACTGGCACCAGACTCTAACCGGAAAGGGATATTAGGGCACACATCTCCCAAGAGGTGTCCATTTTAACGAAAATAAGAGTTACGCATATGTACAAACAGATCCTTGTTCCAGTTGATTTGAATGATAAAGGTTTTTCGGACAAAGCAGTTGCACAGGCAGTGTGGCTTGCTAAACATTCTAACGCTGAAGTACACCTGCTAAACGTACTTCCTGGAATACACATGTCTATGGTGGCTACATACTTCCCAAAAGATGCGGCCAAAAAGATGAAGCAAGACGTTAAAAGACAGCTTCAGCAGTTTGCTGATCAGCATATTGATGATGACGTTATCTACAAAACTCACGTTGCTGAGGGTAAACCATACTCAACAATTCTTGAGTATGCAGCAAAGCTAGGCGCTGACCTGATCATTATGCCAAGCCATAAGCGATCAAAAGTAGATAAGGTTGTACTTGGTTCTGTAGCAAGTAAGGTTGTTCAGAACTCACCTGTCAATGTAATGGTGATTAAACCGCAAGGCTGAGGCTAACACTTTTATTGATAACAAGGCTTGTTCACTGAACAAGCCTTTTCTTTTTATTCAATATGCGTATCTTAAATAGAGGTAACATTCACAAGGATAGTAAGTCATGATTAAAGGAATTATTGCTTTAGGAGTATTGGCTGTCGTTTTATCTACCCCTGCTGCTGCAGCTGACAATCACTCCTATAAAGAAAGACAACATGGCTCTGCATACTCTATAAGAAACTTTATGAGTCGAAATCATGATAACGAGTATGAGATTATTATCGCTATGTCAGGAGGAGGCACCAGAGCCGCCGCTTTTGCATACGGCGTATTAAAAGCGCTACGCGCCGAAACCCTGCCTGAAAAAAATCACCAAAGCCTTTTGGATGAAGTCGATGTTATCAGCTCGGTGTCAGGTGGTAGCTTTACAGCAGCCTATTACGGACTTTATGGCAATAAAATTTTCAGCGACTTTGAGCCTGATTTTCTCTATACCGATGTAGAAAGTGAACTTTATAGTGTTTTACTAAAGCCTTCTTCCTGGTTCTCAAAATCAGGTAGAACCGGTGAAGCTATCGAGTACTATCAAGAACGACTTTTTGGAGAAGCAACCTTTGCGGATATTCAAAAAGCTGGAGGTCCACTCATTATCATCAACGCCACCGACCTCGGTAATCGAGTACGATTTTCTTTCTTACAAGAGTTCTTCGATCCCCTTTGCTCTAACCTTTCTACCTATCCAGTAGCCAATGCTGTAGCAGCCTCTGCTGCAGTACCGGTAGTTTTCAATCCTGTTGTATTAGAGAACTATGATACTTGTGACAACTCAACAAATCGCTTTTTAGAAAGTAGTGACAAAGAAATTTCAAAGGTATCTGAGTCAACCTGGAGAGGGCTTGTTGGCTATAGGGATAAAGAGAACAAAAAATATGTACACCTTGTCGATGGAGGCATCAGTGATAACTTAGGTCTTCTTTCACTGTATGACACGGCCGAAATTGGAGGTGGTCATGAGAAGTTTATTCAGCGAGGTGGAAATAAAATTCCAAAGCATTATATCATCATATCAATTGATGCATCCGTATCACCCGAACGCACGATAAATCTATCTCCTGATGAGCCGAGTATCACTGATACCGTTAGCGCCATGTCTGAAGTTCAATTTTTCAGGTATAACACCAGTACAAGGCAGCTTATTGAAGACTGGGTCGACGAATATGTAAAGCTTGCCGCAGAACGCAATATCGAAATAGAACCATATATTATCAATATTAACTTTTCTCCGATGGCAATCATTGATGAGAAGCGGCGCAAATTCCTGAACAATATCCCTACAGACTTAACCCTGGAAAAAGAGCAGGTTGATATAGCAATAGAAGAAGGTTTCGTTCAGCTACAAAACCACCCGGATTTTCTTCGATTTAGAAGAAATATTGCCGAAGAGGCAAAGAAGCTTAGTACTACTCCATAGCCTCAAACAGACTGAATCAAGATTTAGGCAGCGTTTTGTAGTCAGGCAGAGTTGAGGGAAGGTTATATAACGATTCTATAAGTGACTCAGCTAAAGGATAAAAATCACATCTAACAAAAACTGAGAATAGCTGATCATTTTCGGGGTGATAAAAGCTTAACTCAGCAGAGTGTAATTGAAGCCTGTCAGAATACGCTCTCGCTTCTTCATGAGCATAGAACTCGTCTCCAACAATAGGGTGCCCTGCTTCCAACATGTGCACTCTAAGTTGATGAGAACGTCCAGTAATGGGAAGTAATCTAACTAAAGTGGTTTTCTCTTCACGTTGAACAACCTGATATCGGGTAATCGCGTGCTTTCCATGCTCATAACACACTTTTTGTCTTGGTCGATTAGGCCAGTCGCAAATCAACGGTAGATCGATAACACCTTCATCATTTTCTAGGTTTCCCCATACACGAGCATAATAGACCTTATGAGTAAGCCTATACTGAAATTGCTTTTTAAGGTGACGCTCAGCGGGTTTGTTTAAAGAAAACAACATTAAACCAGAGGTCGCCATATCCAGACGATGAACAACCTCTGCCTCCGGATATTGCTCGCGCACACGGCTCCACTGACTTTCAAAGTGCTCTTTTAATCGCCCAGGAACAGACAAAAGCCCAGCAGGCTTATTGGTTACTAGGATATGCTCATCCTGATAAACGATGCTTAACGGTACTTCGGGTGGGATGTAGTTTAATACAGACATATGTGTGATGTGGTTTGAAGGTTACTGGTCACAGGTTACAGGACGGGCTTCGCCCTACTGGAAGCGGACATATCAATCCCCCCGTAACCCGTAACCCGTAACCCGTAACCCGTAACCCGTAACCCGTAACCTAATTCTACTAGTTATGAGAAACAACGATCAGACGCAGCGAATCAAGCTGTACCTGAGCTTTACCGATATAACCTGTCAGCTCTTTAATCTGATCATCAATCGCCTGAATCTCTTCATCACGGATGTTCGGGTTAACCGCTTTTAGTGCCTGTAAGCGTTCAAGCTCACTGTTCAAGCTTTCTGACATATTGCTTTGAGCCTCACCACGAATGGCTTCTACCTTATCAACCACCAGCTTTTCAGCAGACTCGATCAACTTGTGTACATCACCCTGAACAGAGTTCACCAGCTTACTGGCCAGATGTCGGTTAACAGGGCTAAGCTGACGGTTAAAGCCCTCAAACTCAACCTGAGCAGATAGATCATTGCCACGTCCATCCATCATCAGACGAATCGGCGTCTTAGGCAGGTAACGACTGATACCACTGCGCTTAGGAGCCTGAGCATCCACAACATACACCAGTTCAAGCAGAATAGTACCTACAGGAAGCGCTTTGTTTTTCAGCAAAGAGACCGCAGAAGTACCCACCCCCTCACTCATTAGCAGATCAATACCACCCTGAATCATCGGGTGTTCCCAGCTAATAAAGTTCATATCTTCTCGAGATAGCGCAGTGTCGCGATCAAAGGTGATCGTTGCACCTTCATATGGCAACCCAGGGTAGCTAGGAACCATCATACGCTCAGACGGAGTCACGATAAGCGCATTATCCCCCTTATCATCCTGATTCAGACCAATAGTATCGAACAGGCTAAGCGCGAAGGTCACCAGGTTGGTATCACCATCGGTTGATGCGATCTGATCAACGATCTTTTGCGCATCTTCACCACCATTAGAATGCATCTCAAGCAAGCGGTCACGTCCCTGCTCCAGCTTAGACTTAAGCTCCAGGTTCATCTTCTTAGACTCTTCAATAACCTCATCCAGATTATCAGTCTCTCCGCTTGCAAGCATCTCAATCAGAGCATCAGAATACTGATCGTACACCGCACGCCCTGTCGGACAGGTTTCAGAGAACGCCTGCAAACCTTCTTCATACCAGCGAGCAAGAATCGCCTGAGAAGTGCCTTTCAGATAAGGAACGTGGATATCGATATCGCGCAGCTGTCCGATTCGATCCAGACGGCCAATACGCTGTTCCAATAGATCCGGGTTAAACGGCAAATCAAACATCACCAGTTGGTTTGCAAACTGGAAGTTACGACCTTCAGAGCCAATTTCAGAACAGATAAGTACCTGAGCACCGCCCTCTTCCTGCGCAAAGTACGCCGCAGCTTTATCACGTTCGATAATGGACATGCCTTCATGGAAAACCGTTGCACGGATACCTTCACGCTCACGCAGTGCCTGCTCAAGTTGTAAAGCAGTTGATGAGCGGGAAGCGATAACCAGAATCTTTTCTGAACGCCTCTCTTTTACTTTTTCAATCAGCCAGTCAACTCGTGAGTCAAACTGCCACCAGCTACCTGCATCGCCTTCAAACTCCTGAAAGATCTCTTCAGGATAAAGCATCTTCATTGCGCGAGCCTGAGGTGGCATCTTACCGCCAATCATTCCGGCAACACGCATTGAGGTTTCGTACTGCTTAGGAATGTCCATTGGCAGCAGGTGTACATTACGCTTAGGGAAGCCAGAAATAGCAGCACGAGTGTTACGGAACAACACGCGTCCAGTACCGTGACGATCCATCAGGTTATCGATCAGCTCATGACGCGCTTTGGCTTTCTCATCTTCAGCAACATCGCCTTCGATGATTCGGAAAAGAGGCTCAACATCCTGCTCAGATAGTAGCTCAGTAATCTGATTCTTGGCTTCATCTTCCAACTTGTCACCAGAAAGAAGTGTACTCACGGCATCTGCAACTGGTGCATACTGCTGTTCTTCTTTTACAAACTCGGAGTAATCGTAGAAACGATCCGGATCTAACAAACGAAGACGAGCAAAATGACTTTCATGACCTAGCTGCTCTGGTGTTGCTGTTAGCAGCAAAACACCCGGAGTTTTTTCAGCAAGCCCTTCAACTACCTGATACTGGCGGCTCGGTTTTTCCTGGCTCCACTCAAGGTGGTGGGCTTCATCGACCACCAGCAGATCCCAGTCGCCTTCGATTACCTGCTCAAAACGTTTCTTGCTCTTAGTAATAAAGTCCAGAGAGCAAAGCACAAGCTGAGCAGTATCAAATGGGTTGTCTGCTTCGGCATAAGCTTCTACACAGCGTTCTTCGTCAAAGATAGAGAAGTGAAGATTAAACCTGCGCATCATCTCTACCAGCCACTGGTGCTGAAGAGTTTCAGGAACAACAATTAGAATTCGTTCCGCGCGGCCAGACAGCACCTGCTGGTGGATTATCATACCGGCTTCGATGGTCTTACCCAGACCAACTTCGTCTGCTAACAAAACACGAGGTGCAAATCGGCGACCAACTTCATGAGCAATAAATAGCTGATGAGGAATTAATCCTGCACGCATAGCACAAAGGCCACGCATTGGGCTCTTATGCTGCTCAAATTGGTTCGTTAATGCACGATAACGGAGCACAAAGTTATCCATACGATCAACCTGACCGGCAAATAACTTATCCTGAGGTTTATTAAAACGAATTTGATGACTTAAAAAGATTTCCCTCAGAGCAACACCTGATTCTTCTGAATCCAGGCGCGTGCCAATGTATGTCAGGATACCATTCTCTTCCTGAATCTCTTCAACTTTAAGTGACCAACCTTCCTGGCTCTCTATTGTGTCTCCAACATTGAACGTCACTCGGGTAACAGGTGCATCGGCTCTTGCGTATACCCTATTCTCTTCAGAAGCAGGGAACATAAACGTTACCGTTCGCACATCGATTTCTACCAATGTGCCCAAACCTAAATCGCTTTCTGTATCGCTTATCCAGCGCTGGCCCAAAGCAAATGTCATATGATTGACTACCTCGTTGTTGGAGTCGACTTTCGTCTCTAAATTCTAGCGTCTATATAGGTACCTTTTAACCGCTAAGCCATTGGTACCAAAAATGGGCGCTTATATTACTCGAACCCGTGACACAGGTCACGACTAAATCATCAGGTTTCTACCTTTTTTGATCACCAATATTACTGAAATCAAACTGTAAACTTAGTATGCGATTTCTAGATCCCGAAGAGTTTTTGTATCTATACTGATATTAAGTCCAAGATATTGCGTACTGAATGAATATCAGGCACAAAATATGCTTGAACTTGGTATCAAACAGAGTTTGGAGTAAGTAGCTGAATTTACCGCTACTTTAGCGTCAAAATTCCAGCTGCAAGCTTACAAACGTTGCTTTGCAGGCTAGCCGCCACCCGGCGGATAAGGAGACGCTTATGGGCGATACCGATCGGAAAATTTTTGTACTGGATACTAATATCCTTCTCCACGAACCTTTTGCCATTTATTCCTTCCAGGAACATGACGTGGTCATCCCCATGACCGTCCTCGAAGAGCTCGACAAAATCAAAGACAGCAAGCGCGATGTTGCCCGCGATGCTCGAGTTGCTATTCGAGCTCTTGAGGATATCTTCCGTGATGCGACACCAGATCAAATCTCTGAAGGGATTCCATTTAGCAAGGAAAAAGAAGCAACCGGGAGTATTTCTATTCTTGCTGACTTCGAACTTCAGGAAACCGTAAAAGCTTTTGTAGATAAAGCTGGCGACAACCGAATCTTAAATGCTGTTCTTTATATTCAGAACAAACGCTCACCACGAGAAGTGGTTCTCGTAACTAAAGACATCAATATGCGACTTCGTGCCAAAGGTGCCGGTGTTCGCTTTGTTGAAGACTATCGTACTGATCAGCTTATTGATGATGTTCAGTACCTGACTAAAGGCTTCCACACATATGCAGGCGACTTCTGGAACAATGTTAGTAGGGTTGAAAGCAGAAATATTGGAGGAAGAACCTATCACACTATCGACAATGAGGCGCTTGAACCAACGTTTATCAATCAATATATGGTCGATGAAGAGACTGATTTCGCAGGCCGTGTCGATTCAATAGAAGAGAATAAAGTCACCATTAAAGATCTTAGCCGTGAACGACTGATGCATAGACAGGCCTGGGATATCAGACCGAAGAACATCTATCAGGGAATGGCTATAGACGCCCTTTTAGATCCTGATATCGATCTGGTGATTCTTACTGGTGCGGCGGGTAGCGGTAAAACACTATTAGCAATGGCTTGTGCACTCGAGCAAAGCATAGAAAAAAATATGTTCGACAAGATCATCGTTACCAGAAACACACCAGACATCGGTGAATCTATTGGCTTTCTGCCAGGAACCGAGGAAGAGAAGATGTTGCCCTGGTTAGCTGCGGTAACCGATACCCTTGAGGCTCTGCATAAAAACGATCATTGCACTGAAGGATCTCTCAAGTACATCTGCGATAAAGCCAACATTCAGTTTAAGTCGATCAACTTTATGCGTGGCCGTTCGATCCAAAATGCCTTCGTACTTTTAGACGAGTGTCAGAACCTGACCGCATCCCAGATCAAAACGATCATTACCCGTTGTGGTGAAGGCACCAAGATCGTCTGCTCGGGCAACCTCGCTCAGATTGATTCACCGTATCTGACACCAGTAACTTCAGGCTTAACTTACATGGTTGAACGATTTAAGAACTTCCAGGGAAGTGCCAATATACACCTTAATGGTGTCGTTCGTAGCCGACTTGCAGAGTTCGCGGAAGAGAATCTTTAACTCATTCACAAGGGGCATAAAAGTGCCCCTTAGCTACATAAACACATCCCAAAATCAACACAAAACCAATCATCACTCAAATCTATGAATAGAGCCAAGGTATAACTTTAAAGCCTATTTTTCACATACTTATGTAAGAATTGTTATTTTTTCGCAAGGAAAAATAAGACTAATTTAATCATCATTCAGAATCATTATACTACTCCGGAAAATTAAGTCCCTATCACCAATCCGTGGCCCATTTTTAGAGCATTGCTCTCTATTTTTCTCTCTGGCCACTTAGGTTTGAGAACGAAATGAAAAAGCAAGTATTCGAGTTAGCAGATAATGGCTATCGTAGCCTGATGAAAGTCCTGGACTTTCTCACGATCAACTTATGTCTTTGTTTACTCCTTGAAACCATTGGCAAGGAAGAAACAGCCGTAGACTTCAGCAGCGCTTTTATGACTTCCATCGCATTCCTGATTTGTGGTGGATATATGGGATTATACAGACATAAGTTGCGCCATAAGTTCAGCAACATGACTATTAAATTTCTGGCAACTGCTGTACTTACCATTGTCATCATTGAACTGGCCAAGTTTCCTCTAAAGCACTTGGAAGGTTTTCAGGATAACAGCCTTTTTCCTGCATTAAGATACTCCTGGTTACTGATTGCTATGACGGTATGTTTCTGTTACCGACCTCTGATGAAATTTTTAGCCATCACTATCGGTAAGATGCGGGAAAACAAGAAAAATATCGCCATCTTAGGCTTAACGCCAGCAGGAGTTCAGGTCGAGCGGGAGATTCTTAACGAGTATTCAAAACTCAATGCATCTGTCTACTTCTATGATGATCGAACAGTAAACCGCTTTGGTTATTTGACCAAATCTGATTACAAGGGCAACACAAACAAACTAATCGATGACATAAAAAACAATCTGATAGACACCGTCTATGTTGCTCTACCTGTCACTGCGAAAGAAAGGTTCAATTCCTCTCTTCATATGTTATCTGATACCACAGTAGATACTTATCTTGTACCGGACGTTTATACACGCCGCCTTGGTGTATCTAAAATCAGCAACATTGGCAATATGAGTACCTTCAGCGTTTTTGCGTCTCCTTTCTCGGGCGCGAACAGAGTAATCAAGCGCATTGAAGACCTTATCCTTGGCACGCTTATCGTAACCATGATCTCACCTATTTTGCTGTTCGTTGCTATCGGCGTAAAACTCAGCTCTCCAGGCCCAGTTCTGTTTAAACAGGACCGTTATGGCCTGGGAGGTAAAAAGATAAAAGTCTGGAAATTCCGCTCCATGAAAGTGATGGAGAACAAAGACACCGTAGTACAGGCAACAAAGAATGACCCGAGAGTTACGGCATTTGGTTCTTTCATTCGCAGAACATCTCTAGATGAACTACCGCAGTTTTTTAACGTAGTTCAGGGCTCCATGTCTATCGTAGGTCCACGTCCTCACGCCGTTGCCCATAACGAGCAATACCGCAAAATTGTAGACAACTACATGATCCGTCACAAGATAAAGCCGGGAATCACTGGTTGGGCTCAGATCAACGGCTACCGCGGAGAAACTGACACTGTCGACAAGATGGAGAAGCGTGTTGAGTACGACATCATGTACCTCGACAACTGGAGCCTATGGCTCGATATCAAGATTGTTTTCCTAACCATATTTAAGGGGTTTGTCAGTGAACAGGCATATTAAGTCGAACTGGGCTTCTGTTTCTCTATTTGTATTTACCAGCCTACATGCTGCAAATGCTTTAGCCGATACCAAACCCAAAGCTCATACTGGTCCATTAGGTATGGAGTACCTAATGGACGCAGAAGCAAGTTACGGCAGAGAGAACAATATTACCCTGCAAAGTGAACCAGAAGACGCTATCGATAGTGACTTCTACTCTGTCGCACCTGAATTTAGTATGCAGTCGCAGATCAACGATGACTATTATTCGCTTAGCTATAAGGGTGACTATAAAAACTATAATGCCAGCGATGCAGACTCCTATCAGGACCATCAGATAAGCACCAACAATGTATGGCAATTTGGTTCACGCCACTTACTGAAACTGTACTTCGGACATTCATGGGATCATGAGGTTCGTGGCGACGATAGCACTGGCGATCTATCGACAGAACAGCTGGAATATTATGGTGTAAAAGAAGCCCTGCTAACCGGGAGCACATTTGGTGAAATGCTTTACCAGTACGGAGCCTGGGATAGCGAAGGTAAACTTGAGTTTGCACTAACATACCGAGATAAAACATTCCGTGACCTGGACTCGGTAGCGGAATCTACCAGTGTGCCTGACTTTGTTGACTACCTGAAAGGTGAAGAATTCGCCGTTACATCAGCTCAGTTTGGGTTTGTCGATGACTATTCATCAGACACCACTTTCCGGTATAGCTTGCTTCGCAACAATATAGCTTATAACGCAGACTCGTCGAAGGATACGAACGAGTATTACTTACGAATGGGCATGAAGACCACGCTTGGTTCTAAGTTTGTTATTGATGGAAACATTAGCTGGCTTCACAAGGTATTCATCAACCTGGACGCCAAGCCGTTCGATGGTTTCAACTGGGATGCTAACTTAGCCTGGAAACCGGATAACTATTCAACCTGGAAAGCAACCACCTCTCAAAACACTGAAGACTCGAGTGAAGGGGGCGAATACACCCTAAATACTTCTGCGGGTATAAGTTGGCAGCACTTTTGGGGCAGCGACAGATTTTCAACCATAGCAGGTTACGACTACAGCCGTAAAAAGCATCAGAACGATGACTCAGGCCGGCTAGATCATAACAACGAGCTATCTCTGGCTATGAGTTACGACTTCCGACCATCAATTAATTTCACAATCAAATATATGACGGTGACTGATCGCTCAAACCTAGAATATGACAACTTTTATATCAATCAAAACCACAACCCGATGACCACATTGGGTTACGACCAATCGAAACTAGTCCTTACTGCAAAGGTACAGATTTAGATGAAAAAATCATTTATCAACATATTGCTCACGGCAAGTATGGCAACTCCTGCTTATACAAATGCGAGCGAGCAAAACACAACAAATAAGCTGCAGACGCACAATGTAAGCAGTTCTCAAAGCAGCCAGATGGATAAGGTTAAAAATACTTATCGCCTTAGTGGAGGAGATCTGGTTCATATCAACGTGTTTGGCGAACCAGACCTGGAAATGGATGTAGCTCTTAGCGCTAATGGCGTAATCAGCTTCCCTTATATCGGTAACGTTCAACTGAATAACCGAACTCCACTGGAAGTGGAACAGGAAATAGAGTCAAGACTACGTGGCGATTACCTTGTAAACCCAATGGTTACTGTTTCTATCGCAAACTTCCGCAAGTTCTTCATTCTTGGCGAAGTATCAGCTCCAAATGGTTTTGAATACCAGCCGGGTATGAACGTACAAAAAGCGATTGCGATGGCTGGTGGCTTTACCGATCGCGCAAGCCGAGACATAAACATACAACCGTCTGGTTCAAGGAAAGTTCTGGAAAACGTAGAACTTACTTTCCCTATAAATCCGGGTGACACAATTATTGTAGAGCAGAGTTTTTTCTAATATGACAGGCGTAATTTTGAATAAAAAAGGTAGCGTTGAAAGCACCATCAACTTTAGTCTTTACACTAAAGTGCTAAGAAAACAATGGCTAAAAATACTGGCTGTCGTTGCCGCTGTAACTGCGGGTATGTACCCACTGGTAAGTAATATCACCGATATCTACGCATCAACCGCAACTGTGTATATTCAGGCGAGTGAAGACAATATCTCTCCGTTAAGCCAGGTAGAGAGCTTAGACTCATCTCAGGCAGAGTACTACACCACCCAATATGAACTAGCTAAATCTCGTGGTGTATTGACCAATGCGATCGAAGCACTAAAGCTTGATGAGAACCCAGGCTTCAACGGGGTAAACCTAAGAGTTGATGCAGGGCTATCCGTCGATCCCGAGGTATACACTCATTACGATCGTATTGTGAATACTATCCAGTATATGCGTGAGCATCTTACTGTTACCGGTGTACGTAAAACTCAGTTAATGACAATAACGTACGAAGATGCCGATCCTCAGCTAGCTGCTGATATCGCAAACGCCATTGCTAACGCTTATATCGACCTTGAAGCGCAGAAGCGAATGGAAAAAACCGCCAATGCGAAAGCATGGAACGAAAAGCAGAACGCTGAACTGAAAGCACAGATTCTTGCTAAGCAGAGAGAAATTCAAAAGCTGCTGAAAGATGAAGACATGCTGACATTCAACGGTATCGATGGCTATGAAACTGATCAGCTAGCACTTCTTAACCGCAATTACGCTGAAGCAAAAGCAAAACGTATTGCTGCAGAAGCAGAGTACAACACAGCCGAGAGCTATCGCGGCCGTGATCTTGAAGAGATCATCACCCTGCCAATGTTCTCAGATAATGCTCAGCTTAGAGACCTTCGTAGTTCACTGACACAATCTAAGCGTGAACTATACGAACTTGAAAAAACTTATGGTCCAAAACACCAAAAAGTTCTTCAGGCTAACTCTCAGATCACTGCAATTAACGAACAGTCTGAAGAGCTATTCGAAGAGCTAATGGAAACTGTGCATAAGCGTTATGAATCCGCTCTAGCTGAAGAGAACGAATATCTTGCTCAGATCGAGGAGCATAAGAAAAACTTCCATAAGATGGCTGAGAAAAAGGACAAGTACTACGACCTGAAAGTCGATCTTGAACAAATGGAAGCACTATACAAATCACTATTTGTAAGAACTAAAGAGCAACAGCTTAGCCTGAACTTCCAGAAGTCGAATGCCTCGCTTTATGACGAAGCTATTCCAGCGATTAAGCCTCTGAAGCCAAACAGAATCTTCCTGATGATAATGATCATGGTTGTTACAACCATCTTCACTTGTCTGTTCCTGATTGTTAAAGCGTCGCTAAATAACAAAGTGCGCACAATGAGTGAGCTGGAAAAATTCGTAGGTATCAAAGCGCTGGGCGAGTTCAGAAAAGATAAGAAACTGCAAAACCTTCCTGTTGAACAGGTAAGAAAGACCGTATTCAGTATCGATAGCTATGCAGAAATGATTCACGGTATCCGTACCTCTATCATGCTGGATAAAGAGCAGGATTCCACCACTATGGGTGTGGTTTCCGTTGATGAAAACGAAGGCAGCAAAACCATTAGCTACCTACTAGCACATTCGTTCAGTGAGCACCGTAAAACTGCACTGGTTGATCTGGACTTCAGAAGCTCAGATTCTCTAAGCAATGTTCTAGTGCAAAAGTCAGCGAAAGGCGTTTCAGATATCTGTAGCTCTGGCTGTAACATGCAAGAAGCGGTTGTGTCTTTAGACAAACTAGACTTCTATTCAACAGGCACAAACTCAGCATCTCCATTGTCTGTTCTTGCATCAAAACGTTTTGTAGCGTTTATCAAGAGCCTGGCTGCTCAGTATGAACAGGTAATCTTTAGCCTTCCTTCATGTAAGCACTCTAAAGATGCTCAATTGGTTGCTCAGCATATCGACTCTGCACTTATTGTTACCAAAGCTAACTGCACAGTGGTAAATAATATCACTTCAACTGTAGACAAGCTTGAAACCGCTGGTGCATCAGTGATTGGTGGTGTTGTAAACGAGGTCGAAGACAGAGATCTTGAAAGTGAAGAAGGCCTTCGCTACCTGGACAAGCGCGTTGTTAAGATGAACGCTTCAAAGGGTAATACTGCTAACAAAAAAGTTAGACGCAGCTAAGCAATGAGCCTGATTAAAAGTACAACCACAATTGCAGGCTCATCCGTTATCTCCCAGCTCATTGGAGCGGGAGCTATCTGGCTGATATCCCACAAATATGGAATGGCTGAAGTTGGTCACTACGCTCTGATCTACAGCATTGTGCTGATCGGAGCGCAAGTCTGCACTTACGCAACTCATCTGCTGCTTCCCAAACAAGAAGACTCTCATCTTGCGCAGAATGTGGTGTATTGCTGTTTGCAGAGTGCATTGATTGCACTTCCCTTTTCATGTGGGATAGCAATTGGTTTTGATTTGTCATTGGGCTTTATCTACGTACTGACGTTAGCTTATGGCCTATTGCTTATCTCTGAAAATCTGCTGCTTCGCGATGAAAAAGTTAAGATTCTGGCAATGCAGCGCTTGTCAGTATCTATCGTTGTTATCTGCGCTTTAGTCATCACCAAGACCGAACCTCTCTTTTATTGGGTGTGGGCGGTTGTACTTTTGGTCAACGCTATCTCATGGCTGTCTTATTCACTTAAGCAGTCGCACTTTACTTTCGGCATGTTTTCCTTCCGAAGTAATCATGCATTCTTTGTGAAAAACAAAGCACATATTACCAAAGTGGGAAGCGCTGAGGTGCTGGCAATGGCCAGTGCCAACCTGCCAACCATTCTGGTTAACCTATGGTTTTCCTCGCTGACCGCTGGCTACTTTGCTGTTGTAACTCGATTCTGTCTGTCACCGGTAAACATTGTGGGTAACGCAGTTAGAAACTCGATATTTTCTAGCTGGTCTCTGGATTTCAGAAATAACCGCTTCAACCTGAGCGAATATAGAAAAACACGCAAACTGCTGTTCATACTCGCGTTACTAGCAATTACGGGAATATTTATCTTCTACCCATTAGTTATGAACCAGTTCTTTAGCGAAGAGTGGCAGAGCTCTGTTCCGACCTCGCGCTATATGCTGCCATATATGTTTATTGCACTGGCAATTTCACCATTAACCGTTATTGAGCTGGTTTTTGGCGATCCCAAATACTTCCTTCGTATTCAGATTGAACAACTGACGATTGTACTTATCGCCTTTGCAGCATTGCCATACTGGCATCTCGATTATTCAACTTCTGTTATGACATACGCACTACTCTCTTTCACGCGATACATGTTTATTTTTTACCGAATGAACAGACTTGCAAATAACCTAGCAAAAGAAAAATCATGTTAAACACTAGCCACTACCTGACTTTCGCGACAGTGACTACGCTGGTCTTTTGTGGACTGGCGCAATACGTAACCGGCATCACTAGTTTTTTCTGGCTACCATGTATTCTTGCCCTAATGATGGTGGGAATGCAGTTGATGCAGAAACGCTATAAAAGTAGACCACTTGATCTAAAAGAGTGGATAGTCTTTCTGCTATTTTTTAGTGGCATCGGTGTAGCAATGGTTAGCACCATTCTTCAGGGTGGCATCACCGTGACCATTATCGGGTTCAAAAATACCTTTTGTTTATCATTGGTCATGTACTGCCTGATTGCTGGTTTTGTCAATCAGGATCAGCTATATCGGGCGTCTAAGGTGTTCTACGCCATCTACTACGCGCAGTTTCCCGCGATCCTTTACCAGATATTCGTCATTGTTCCTCAACGAGTAGCAATAAAAGGTGATACAGAAAAATGGGACTCTGTGGTTGGCACCTTTGGTGGTGAGAAGTTCAATGGTGGTAACAGTGCCGCTTTAGGTATGTTCTGCTTGTTTATCATTTTGCTGAAACTTTCAGAATATAAGCACGGTGTTTGTAGCAAACGTTCACTAATACTTCATGCTTGTTCTGCCTTCGCAATCTGCATCCTGGGTGAAATTAAGTTTGTCATCATGTTGGCCCCTTTCATGATGGCGTACATATGGCTATCCAGTAGCTACCTGAAAGGAATGAAAACCTATAGCGTTAAAACGCTCTTGATGATTGATCTTTCTTCCCTAGCTTTGGTTACGCTTGCAGCCTATATCCTGGGTATGGTTTACGCCAATACAGCCAGTTTCTACTCTGACCCAACCAAAAGCCCATTTATGGTTTTCTGGGATTCCATCGAATATGTGTTTGACCCTAACTACATTATGGATGGTGGTCAGATAGGTCGTATGACAACGGTATTCTTCTGGCATAACCACAGTGACCTTCATGGTATTGCGGGGCGGTTATTCGGGTATGGTCTGAACTCGACCAACCACGGTAGTGCCATGTCTCGTGGTTTTCTGGATCTGAAATTTAATCTAGAGCTTGACTCAACATCTCTTGGTGCCTTGTTGTGGGAAACAGGTTTTGTCGGCGCAATGCTCTACATATCTTTGATTATTTACGTATTTAAAATAACCAAGCCAATTCCTGTTCTTGACCCTAATAAGCTGTGCAAAGACGAAATTCAGTTTATGTCGATGCAAGCCGCCTTCAGGGCATTCATGATTGTTATTTTGTGCAGTATCCCTTACAGCCAGATTCTAATCCACGTTTCTGGTCTGCAATATCTCTTCTACTTCTGCATGGGCGCTAGCCTCGTTATTCGCAGAACAGTTTTAACAAATATTGGTAAATAACGGTAAGTCCACATGAAAGATAAACCATTTATCTCCGCCATCATTAAAACCTTTAATGAAGAAGAAGGCATTGCGGCAACGATTCAAAGCATCCGTGAGCAAATTGGCAGTTATCCATACAAGATTATTGTTGCTGATAGCCTTTCTACCGACAAAACTCAGGAAATTGCGTTAGAAAACGGAGCTACTGTTGTATCACTAACCAATAGTAACGAACGCTGCTGTGGCGTTGGTCACCAACTAGGCTATCTACACAGTGAAGGTGACTACCTGTTACTGCTTGATGGTGATATGCAGCTAGAAGCTGGATTTGTTGATCATGCCATTACATTTATGGAAGAAAACACTAACTACGCAGGCGTTGCGGGGCTAGTAGAGATGGACGATGCAGCAAACTATGAGTTTAAGTCGCGAAAACAACGAATTAACCAAATTTATCCTGTAGGTGATTGCGATCACCTTGGTGGCGGCGGTCTCTATAGAAAATCAGCAATCGATGAGATTGGTTACTTAACCAACCGAAACCTGCACGCTTTTGAAGAAGCCGAGCTTGGTATGCGACTAACAAAATCTGGATACAAGCTCCATCGTCTCGCGGTGCCATATTTCCATCATACCTCATACGACATGTCCACTTTTGAGTTAATAAAGTATCGTTGGAGAAGCGGCTATTTATTTGCAACTGGCGAACTACTAAGGAACTCCTTTGGTAGCAGCCATTTCACACACGCTCTGAAAATAATTAAAAACGAAGTTATCTTCGCACTTTACCTATTGATTCTGGCATCGAGCCTTCTGACTCTGAATCCAACATCTATAGGTTCTACCCTTCTTCCTCTGGTGGCTTTTGTCAGCTTAAAAGCTGTGAAAAACCGCTCGTTACACGACGCAACTCAAAGCGTCATCAACCTAACCATCATTTCTGCAGGCTTAATCCGGGGACTATTTAACCCTGTGAAAAACCCATTCGAAGCTCCTGACAACAAAGTGATTCAAAAGTAAGGCTAAAAATGAAAATACTTCAGGTAAATAAGTTCTTCTTTATGAAAGGAGGAGCGGAGACCGTCTATTTCCAGGAAAAGGAAATGCTGCAATCAGCAGGCTATGAAACCATTGAATTTTCAATGGATCACGAAAAAAACTTCGCTTCTGATTACGCCGATTTTTTTGTCGAGAATGTTGATTACCATCGGGAAGGTTCAAAGTTAGCAGCGTTAAAAACGGCGATTAACTTTATTCACAACAAAGATGCTTGCACAAAGATGCAGGCACTGCTTGAGCAAGAAAAGCCAGATCTGGTGCACTTTCACAACATCTACCACCAACTTACGCCCTCTGTGATAAAGGTTGCGAAGAAGTTTGGTTGTAAAACCGTTTTAACGGCTCACGACTCAAAAATCGTCTGTCCTAACTACACCATGTACCGGGATGGTAAAACATGTGAAAAATGCCTGCACGGCTCTTTCCTTAACGCTACCAGATACCGTTGTCAGGAAGGCTCACTGGCAAAAAGTGCCTTGCTAACAGCCGAAGCACTTTATCAGAAGTTTTCGAAAAACTACTCATACCTTGACGCTATCGTTGCCCCAAGCGCTTTTCTTGGCAATCTGATTAAGCAAAAGCTACCAGATGCCCGAATCGAAGTGATCGTAAATGGCGTGGATGAAAATGTCGCTTTCGAAGAAAGCACTGATAAGGGTTACTTCCTCTATTTAGGCCGTCTGTCCGACGTTAAGGGTGTACACACTCTGGCGAAGGCTCATCAGCTAATGGAGCACAACGCCGAATTGAGAATTGTTGGTGATGGCCCTCTATACAACAAGATCAAGCAAAGCTACCCAAGCGCACAACTCTACGGCTTCCAGAGTGGGGAAGCACTGATCAACTTGATCAAAGGTGCTAAAGCGGTGGTTGTTCCTTCTGAGTGGAGCGAGAACTGCTCAATGTCGGTACTAGAAGCCCTCGCTTACGGGAAGCCAGTTATCGGCTCAAGAATTGGCGGTATTCCGGAGCAAATCCGTGATGGCATCGATGGCTATCTGTTCGAAGCGGCTAACCCAATCGATCTAGCGAAAAAGATGGATCAACTGGTTATCGACAAAAGCGCGTCAATCGAAATGGGCAAAAACGCCAGAGAACGCTTACTGCAAAAGTATTCGTTAACCCGACACAAAGAAGCACTAATCGAACTGTACAAAAAGCTACTTGAGGAGTAACCCATGAAAGATAAACGAATCACTGTATTGGGTACTCGCGGTATCCCAAATGTTCTTGGTGGTGTAGAAACTCACTGCCAGAATCTGTATCCGGAAATCAAAGATCAATCCCACAGCGATATTACTATTATCGCTCGATCTCCTTATGTCGAATACGACGTAGCAGAATATAAAGGGATAACTACGAAGTCCGTTTGGGCACCAAAGAAAAAGTCTCTGGAAGCTATTATTCATTCAACTCTGGCATCTTTTAAGACTTTGTTTGACGGTTCTCAGGTTGTCCACGTCCATGCTATTGGTCCCGGCCTTGTTGTGCCTCTACTTCGTCTGTTCGGTAAAAAGGTGGTGTTTACCCACCACGGCCCCGACTATGATCGTCAAAAATGGGGCAAGGCAGCGAAAAGAGTTCTGAAGCTTGGTGAAAAGTGGGCTGTAAAGTACGCCAGTGAAGTGGTGGTAATCTCTGATGTTATCAACTCATCGATTAAAAAGATGTATAACCGATATGACGCCAACCTTATCTATAACGGTGTTCTTAAACCGAAAGAGCTTTCACCATCCGTTGTTGATGATGCAATGTCTAAGTTCAATCTTGAGCGCAAAAAATACATTGTCGCGGTAGGTCGCCTTGTGGAAGAGAAAGGCTTTCACGACCTTATAGAGGCATATAAACAAAGTGGTATTGAGTACCCATTAGTGATTGCTGGCGATGCAGATCATGAAACTGAGTACAGCCAAAAGCTAAAAACGATGGCTAAAGATACCAGAGGCGTTGTAATGACAGGGTTCTTAACCGGAGATGAGCTACAAGCCGTTTTCTCTCAGGCACGGCTATATGCGATGAGTTCGTACCACGAAGGCTTGCCTATTTCCCTGTTAGAAGCGCTTTCCTATTCACTTCCATGCGTTGTAAGTGATATTCCTGCTAACAGCGAAATTGGTCTGGAGTCGGATATCTATTACGAAACAGGCAACGTTGAACAGCTATCTGAAAAACTGCGTCAGAGGATTGATATTCTTGATGCTGACTACTCCACCTTCCTGCAGCGATACGACTGGAAAAAGATAGCAGATCAAACTATTCAGGTTTACAAAAAATGTTTAACAAAATAGATAATAGACCATTGGATGAGCAACACGCATCAAAGCGAGGAGCTCACCTGTTAAATCGGTTTCACACCGCTCTTAGCGATCAGGCCATGGAAGACCTGACCGAAAAACAGAAGCAGGAAATAAACAATGCGATCCTTTCACTCAGTATACCTGAACATCATAGTATCAATATAAAAAGTTCCATATCTATATTCAAAAAAGATATTACTACTCGTTTCTATTTGGCAAAGATAATAGAGAAGATAACGAGAGTTCTTTATTAGGATTAATAGTTTTCTTGTTAACATTATTTTTATTAATAAGTTCTGCCACCATAGGCTTGTTTATTATTGTCTATTTAATAAAATCTGCGGCAGGGATCGATATCTTTGATCACTATTCTCTAGGACTTTGGGATTGGTTCAAGACTAAAATATTGCACTCGGTATAAGTTAACCCTTTATTTAAAAAGGGATTTATATCTTGAGTTTATTATCAATCAAAAACATATCTAGCTTATCCATACTTGTCTCTAGCGCTTTGTGCGCTCAAGAATTAACAACAGCATACCCTGAACCTATATCAGCAGTTCTAGTAAACCCAGGGATGGGAATAGAGGAGTTCCACAGTAGCTGGGGTATGCAGCTATCAAATGATGAATATCCTGAAGGTGGCATAAACTACCTTCGTTATTACTGGGGTGAAGTTGAGCCAAAAGAAGGTGAATATAATTTCGCCCTCATTGATGAAAAAATCAAAGAGACAGAAAATAATGAACACCCAATACTAGTGGCATTTCGATTTATGACACAGGATGAACCATGGAGCGGTAGTAAAATTCCACAATGGTTAATTAATAAAGGCATAAAGGGAGATTGGGTAAACAATGGAAAAACATTTGTTCCTGATATATCTGATGAAACCTACCTATATTATGTCGAAAAACTCCTAAATGCCTTTGGTGATAGATACGACGGAAACCCCAATATCAGTCATATTGATATTGGTATGGTTGGTTCCTGGGGAGAGTGGCACCAGAGTAACTTTGCTCCTCTGAATAACATCGAACAGGAGTACAGTGACGAAGTACAGAATCGATATGTGGATTTACATTTTAACGCCTTTCCTAAAACACCTAAAGTGATGCTGATTAGTGGTAACGAGGCACTCTCTTATGCCACCTCAAAAGGTGCAGGTTGGCGTGCTGATTGCTGGGGAGACTGGCGTAACTTCTCCGATAGCTGGAACCATATGGAACACGACTATCCTTACCGTATAAACAAAGCAACACGAGAAGACCCGACATTCCCTGACGCATGGAAAACAGCGCCTGTTTCAATGGAGATCTGCTACAACATGGAGATGTGGCAGGACAACTATAACTACACCAGAGAAGAAGTTAAACGCGCGTTAGATTGGGCTATTGAGCAACACACCAGCTCTATCAACCTCAAGTCGAATAAGATCCCGCCTCAGTACCGAGATTTAGTCGATGATGCCCTGAAAAAGATGGGCTACCGATTCCGGGTAGAATCCATGACTCACCCTACCTCTGTTGAATCAGGTACGACATTTAATATCAAATCAACCTGGTTAAACGAAGGTGTTGCGCCTGTTTACCATCCTTACACTTTGGCGTACCGAATTCAGGATGATCAACACAACACCGTCGTATTCAGAAAACTGGCACGCGACATCACTAAATGGGTTCCGGGAAGCCATGAGATCAATACCAGCATTTCGGTGCCAAAATCACTGCATCGCGGGCACTACCACATTCAGGCAGCTATGTTAGACAGATATGGAAAACCAGTGATCCAATTTGCTAACGTAGGCAAACAAGCCGATGGCTGGTACCAGATTTCTGATATCGAAGTTCGTTAATTAAGTAGGATAGAAGTGGAGTAAAAGGTTATTGCCTTTTACTCCGCCGCTAACACAAAGTTTCTGAGCCCCGAATGAGCGTGCTCGGAGCTTAAGCTATCTACCGGCTCACAAAGCTGAACCCGATAATCATCGACAAAGACGAAGTTGCTGGCAATGGCTTTGGTATCGCTAAGGTGGTGTGTCACCATTAATACCGTGATATCTCGCTCTGCAGCCAGCTGCTTTACCAGATTTAGCATTTCTGAACGAAGTACGGGGTCGAGCGCAGAAAAAGGCTCATCGAGCAGCCAGATTGGATGTGGCTGAACAAAACAGCGCGCTAACGCGACCCTCTGCTTCTGCCCTCCAGACAACTGCTCAGGCAATCGTTCAAGGTGCTCTACTATTCCAACCTGTTGTGCCGCCTGCTCTACCTGTTGTTTCTGTTCATCACTTAGTTTTAAGCCAGGATGCAGACCCAGGCCTATATTTTCCCTTACAGTCAGATGACCAAACAGGTTATGCTCCTGAAACAACATCGCAAACGGTCGCTGGTATGGCTCTAGCGATAAAACACTTTTGCCATCGACGCTTATCTCCCCACATTCAGGAGTGATAAACCCAGAAACCAGAGCAAGCAATGTCGATTTACCCGCGCCACTTGGGCCCATAATTGCGGTAATAGAGCCTTTGCAAATACTGGCATCAAATTGAAACACCGCTTGATGATATCGATATCGCACATCTTTAATTTCAAGCATCTACCGATCTCCGGAATAGTTTTTCTGTAACAGTAAACGAGCCCAGGCTAAGCAAAAGCAGACACAGAGAAACAACCGCTGCCGCTTCCATCTGATAGCTTCCCATTAGCTGATAGAGGTAAAGAGGCAGAGTTCTGAAATCCTGACTGCCAAACAACGCTATAGCACTTAGGTCACCAATAGAGACCATAAAACCTAGAGAAAAGGCATGAGCCAAAGGCTTTCTTAATGCCTTGCCTTCCACCAGCCACAAACGCTTTAGCCCCTTCATACCAAGGCTGGTGCAAAGCACTTGATATTGTTGCTCGATGTGTAACATTGGCTGGGATAAAGTTTTAATGACATATGGCAAAGCCATCAGGCTGTTTACCGCGATAACAATATAGAAGGCATAGCTAAATACGTCCCCAAGCCCTCTAAGTAACAGGAATAAGCCTGTACTGACCACCAAGCCAGGAGTAACCAGAATAATCATTCCTACAAACTCAAGACGGTCAGAGTTTCCGTTTTTACCCTGAATTCGCCATGCCCGACTGGTGAGCAGCAAAATGATTCCCGCTAGCAACGCTAATGTACTGGATAAGCCAGCCACGGTAACTGAAGCTTTAACAGCACTCCAGAATCGACTATCCGAAAAAATAGTGACCAGCTTACTGTTCAACCCACTGAGCACAACCATAAACATCGGTGGCAAAACTAACAGCGCTGAGAGCAATATCCAGAACCAGTCCCAGATTTTTGACTTACTATTGTCCCGAATCATCATTGAACGATGGTTTCTGTAGCTCGAAGCGACTTTGCTTGTTTTGGATAAACGGTGAACCGCCATGTAGAGGATGGCACAAATCAACATCTGCCAGATAGCGAGTAGAGCTCCTGCCTGAAGGTCAAAATCAAACTTAATCGCCTGATATATGGCTAACTCTATAGTCGTTGATTTAGGACCGCCCCCAAGCGCCATGACCGTAGCAAAGCTGGTAAAACAGAGCATAAACACCAGCCCGCAAACCTGCGGTATCTGCTGCTTTATTCTAGGCCATTCCACCCATTTAAACTTATCCCAATGACTCATACCAAGGTGAGCGCACAGCTTATGCTGTTCTAGCGGAATACTCTCTAAAGATTGAATAAACATCCTACTGGCGTACGGCAGGTTAAAAAATACATGCGCAATCAGGATCCCGGTTAATCCGTAGATCGAGAATGGCAGTTTTGAGTCGAACCATGAAAACAGCTCGGCAAGTAACCCACTGTTACCATATATCGCCAGAATTCCAAACACACCAACAAGAACCGGAAGTACCAGCGTCGAAGCAAACAGCTTTAGCAGTAGTGCTTTGCCGGGAAATTCCCTACGAAAAATAGCGTGAGCAACGGGTATAGCAAACACTACACTAAGCAAGGTAGACAATCCTGCCTGATAGAAACTAAAACGCGTTACGTGTCGATAATAAGGGTCAGAGAATACCTGACCAATATTTAAAGAAGGTGTGTATGTGAGAAGAGCGGATAATGCAGAAAACACAAAGGCCAGAATAATTAAGCCTATAAAAAGTCCTGCTTTTGGTGTTTTCTGCATAAGGTGAATATTACTCTACAGCGGCGGTTTGCCACTCTCGGATCCAGGTTTTACGGTTTTCAGCTACTTTCTCAGGCGTAAACTCCAGAGATTTAGCAGGAACAGTTAAAGCACTAAAACCTTCTGGCTGCTCAACGTTGGTAACCGGATACATCCAGTTACCTGTAGGGATCACAGACTGGAACTCATCGCTCAAGATAAAGCTCATAAATTCATCGGCCAGTTTCTGATTCTTCGAGCTCTTAACCTTGGCTGCAACTTCTACCTGCATATAGTGACCTTCAGAAAAATCAGCGGCAGCGTACTTGCTGTCACCTTCCGCAATCAGGTGGTAAGCAGGTGATGTTGTGTAAGAGAGCACAAGGTCAGACTCACCCTCAAGGAACATAGAATAGGCTTCAGACCAGCCTTTAGTCACTGTTACTTTCTTCTTGTTCAGTTGTTTCCACGCCTGCTTAGCATCATCGCCGTATACCGACTTCATCCAGAGCATCAAACCCTGACCCGGAGTAGAAGTGCGGGGATCCTGATAGATAACCTTTAGATCATCGCGTTGCTCGACCAGCTCTTTCAAGCTTTTAGGTGGGTTGGTTAGCTTTTCCTTGTTATAAACAAACGCGAAATAACCGTAATCAAATGGAACAAAAGTGTTATCTGTCCAGCCATTTGGAAGCGTAATAGATTTAGTATCTACACTGTGCTCTGCCAGTAATCCACTCTTCTTGGCTTCTGCCATCAGGTTGGTATCTAAACCAAGAATGATATCCGCTTTGCTATTTCCACCTTCCAAGCGAAGACGGTTAAGTATCGAAACCCCATCATCCAACGCCACAAACTCCAGGTTACATCCACACTTTTCTTCGAATGCTTTTTCGATCTTAGGGCCTGGACCCCAATCAGAAGAAAATGAATCGTAGGTATAAACAGTTAATGTGTTATCAGCAGCTAAAGCTGAAAATGATGTGGCTAATGCCAAAGCAGAAATAGTGTATTTCACCGGTCGCTCTCCTTTATGAGCGGCACAGGATAAAGCGGAAAACCTGGGGGGATTCGAGCTCAATTCCTACGCCAGTATTATCTGGTTCAGGTCTACGGGTTTATCTCAGCCTTAAACGCTTAATCGCGCAATCAGCACCCCGTTGAGTATATTGGCTTATATCAAATGCATAAGACTGATGAATTGTAATCTGCTTTTAATAATCACACCAGAGGGGAAGCATCATTCCCTATGATCGTATCCCCACCTCGGAACTAAAGCCTGTTCAATCTTCAGATGATCCAGAACTCTCGCCACCATAAAATCGACTAGATCATCGATGGATTTCGGCTGATGATAAAAGCCCGGAGCCGCAGGCATTATGGTTACTCCCATTTGAGATAGCTTATGCATGTTCTCCAAATGCAGGGTAGAAAAAGGTGTTTCCCTGACAACCAGAAGAAGCTGACCTCGCTCTTTGATAACCACATCGGCAGCACGCTCAATGAGGTTATCGGACATACCATGTGCGATAGCCGCTACGCTCCCTGTGGAACACGGACACACGATCATCTGCTTTGGAGCCGCACTTCCTGAAGCAACCGGAGAAAACCAGTCCTCTTTACCACACACTTGCAGTAGTTCGGGATTGCAACCCAGGTATTCCACCAGCGCCTGCTGCATTTTTTCAGGATTTGCTGGTAGCTTTAGATCCTCCTCCGTTGCAAGTACAACACGAGCAGCAGAAGAAACCAGCAGATACACCTTATATTCGGCAGCGATTAAACACTGGAGCAAACGAAGCCCATAAGGTGCTCCTGATGCGCCAGTAAATGCCAGAGTAATCCTCTTCTCGACCTTATTCATATTTATGCCCTCGCTCCCACGGTCTCCCGTGGGAATGCATACAAAACTCAAACAAGCCATATATGTTAAAACACTTAAGGTATGCGAGAAATTGGGATATATAACCTACGCCTGGCACCCTAAAGTAAGGTATGCATTCCCACGCAGGAGCGTGGGAACGAAGAAATGTGACAGACTGATCCTGTTGGCTCATTATTTTTCCTTTAGTTTCTGTAGCAACTTGCCGTGAATACCTTCAAAGCCACCATTACTCATCACCAGAATCTGGTCCCCTGCTTTAGCTTCAGAAACGATCTGATCTACTAGCTCGTCAATATCGGCGCTAACGGTTGCTGGCTGAGAGCAATGATTCGCGACATCGGTAACGTCCCATTTGATATTATCTGGTTGATAAAGATATACGGAATCGGCTTGTTCCAGTGACTTAGCCAGAGTTTCTTTATGAACGCCCATTTTCATGGTTGCCGATCTTGGTTCAAGAACAGCTATTATCTTTTTCTCTTCAACCTTATTACGCAAGCCACCAAGAGTAAGATCAATCGCAGTTGGGTGGTGGGCAAAGTCATCATAAACAGTTACACCATTCACTTCACCCTTCAGCTCCAACCTTCTTTTGGTATTTATAAATTTCCCAAGCGCTTCACAAGCTAGATCCGGTGATACACCCACGTGCCTTGCAGCCGCAATAGCCATTAGCCCGTTATTTACGTTGTGGTCACCAACCAGATTCCACTTAACTTCACCAACTCGCTCACCTTTCAGGTAAACCTCAAAGTGGCTACCATCTTTCTGAATTTTCTTAGCATCCCAGTCCTGCTGTGCGCCAGAAAACTCAAGCTCACTCCAGCATCCCATATCTAACACTTCCTGAAGTGTAGTTTCTGATTTAGGAGCCAGAATGCGACCATTTCCCGGAACGGTTCTTACCAAATGATGGAACTGCTTCTTGATTGCAGCAAGATCTTCAAAGATATCAGCGTGGTCAAACTCAAGATTATTCATTACCAGTGTTCTTGGATGGTAATGAACAAACTTAGAGCGCTTATCGAAGAAGGCGCTATCATATTCATCCGCTTCTACCACGAAGAACATACTCTCCCCAAGACGAGCTGAAACGCCAAAGTTACCCAAAACGCCGCCGACCAAAAAGCCTGGTGTGTACCCACAATCCTCAAGTACCCAGGAAAGCATACTTGCTGTGGTCGTCTTGCCATGTGTTCCCGATACAGCCAACACCCAGCGATCGTGCAACAAAAACTCTTGTAGCCATTGAGGGCCTGAAGTGTATTTCAGGTTGTTGTTCAGTACATACTCAACACAAGGATTTCCGCGGCTCATCGCATTACCGATAACAACCAAATCGGGTTTTGGTTCTAGTTGAACAGGGTCAAACCCTGCAATGATTTCTATTCCCTGAGACTCCAACAAAGTACTCATTGGAGGGTAAACATTAAGATCAGAACCGGTTACTTTATGCCCCAACTGACGGGCCAGAATTGCAGCACCACCCATAAAAGTGCCGCAGATACCTAAGATATGAATATGCATTAATTTTTCCTGACGAAACCAACTTAAGTGATCTGTGCCACTTAAATCATGCAACAGAGTGCTCCATTAATACTACAAAAGTGATCACCCTGTGAAAATATTAGTAACTTGATGATTTTCTTCGTTACTCGTAATAAATCGTATCCCATACAATCGGAATGGTTACACAAAAAACACGCTAATAACAATTCATTATGTTTTTTTCATTGTAACGAATTCCCACCTAAATCAAAAAAATGATAAGGATATAAGATGTCTGAATTTCGCACCCTCGGCGAATTTATTGTAGAGAAACAAACTGACTTCCCCCACGCTAGTGGTGAGTTGTCATCATTATTGGCTTCAATTCGACTTGCTGCAAAAATAGTAAACCGTGAAATCAACAAGGCCGGACTTGCTGATATCACTGGTGCAGTTGGCGGAGAGAACATTCAGGGTGAAGAGCAGCAAAAATTAGACGTTTATGCAAACGACAAGTTTAAAGCTGCTCTGGAAGCTCGCGACCAAGTATGTGGTGTTGCGAGTGAAGAAGAAGATGAAGCGGTTGCGTTTAATAAGGAGCTAAACAAAAATGCTAAATACGTTGTTTTGATGGATCCACTAGATGGCTCATCAAATATCGACGTAAACGTATCGGTTGGTACTATTTTCTCCATATATCGACGCGTTTCACCTGTAGGCACTCCACCGACAGAAGAAGATTTCCTTCAGCCGGGAGAAAAACAGGTGGCTGCTGGCTACGTGATTTATGGTTCATCCACCATGTTGGTGTATACAACTGGCAACGGTGTTCATGGCTTTACGTACGACCCATCTATTGGTTCTTTCTGTCTATCACATGAAAAGATGATGATTCCAGAAGATGGAAAAATCTATTCAATCAACGAAGGAAACTATATTCGTTTCCCTCTTGGTGTTAAGAAATACATTAAGTTCTGCCAGGAAAATGTACCTGCAGATAACCGCCCATATACTTCTCGTTATATCGGTTCTCTTGTAGCGGATTTCCACCGTAACCTTCTAAAAGGCGGTATTTACCTATACCCAAGTACAGAAGGCTATCCAAAGGGTAAACTTCGTCTACTTTATGAATGTAACCCAATGGCCTTCTTAATTGAGCAGGCTGGCGGTATTGCTTCGGATGGTGTGAATCGTATTATGGAACTAAAACCAACTGAGCTGCACGAACGTGTACCGTTCTTCGTTGGTTCAAAGAGTATGGTTGAAGACGTTGAGAAGTTCCTTAGAGAGTTCCCGGACGAAGAGTAATCAACAAGTAGCTTAATTCCAAAGGCACCCTAAATTGAAAACAGGGTGCCTTTTTCATTCTAGTAGTTTCTGTTTAACCAATTTCCCGAATCTATAACTTGATCCTGAGTAACCGGTTGCTGGTAAATGTAAATCCAGGTTTGGCCAAAGGGTGTTTCGATACTTTCACGTCGATATTCGATTGGCACATCTTCAAGTATGTCCAGCTCTGCCAGCGTTGAATCACTCACACGATAAACTTCACCTGTGATGCTGTGCATTCCTTCCATTAACCCGGGGTACTGCCCCAGGTCAAACAGCTGAAAATTTGGCTCGGTTTCGTACATTCCTAAATATTCACTTTGCGCTAGCAAGTGATGGTTACACTCACCTTTACGCAGAGTACCGTAGACAAAAACCAGATGCTGCATACCCCACCTAACCCTTCTATTTGATAAATACTAATCAGTAAATAGCATTCATATCTAAAAATGTCTATTTTTTGAACATGAATTGGAAGTACTTCAAAAGCCGGGATAGCAAACTAACAAAACCGCTTACTCAAATTCAAACTGGTACAGAATATCCATAGCGCTGTTAGTACCAGAGACCGCTTCAAGGTAAAGATCCTTTGTTAAGCGATACCGGACAGTAAACTCGCCAATGGCGTCAAAAATGCCTACACCATATTTAACCTGTAAGCCAGGGAGTATGTAACCACTTACTGTCACCTGAGAGTCGTCGCCAGAACCTTCTGTATCTAGTTGAAGATCGCTTACACCAAATGCAGCACCGATTTCGCCGACAAGGCGTCCACTTTGAGCTAGGCTTAAGCCAATTAATGCTGTCGTCATTGCGTTACCGCCCGCTTCACCATCAATATCCTGCCCGCGCAATAGGTATGAGAGTGCATTCTGTTGCGGCATTGTTGGATCAGAGTAAATTTCAATCTGCGGTTCACTGGCGGGTCCTGTCACCTGGATACCAGCGGTAACACCATCGGCTGTGTTATCTGGATTGCGGATGGCCGTCACCTGAAGATAAGGCTGATCTGCCGGACCATTCATCAGAATTTTACCTTCTTTAATGATTAGATCTTGCCCGAAGGAACGGTAAGTACCATCAGTCACGTTGATCTCACCAACAATGAACGGGCCCTTATCCTTTTGAGTAACGTTCAGGTTGCCCTTCAGCCCCCTTTCAGTCCGAATGCAGATAAGTCAAAGTCATCACCAATATGGATGTTTACATTTGTCTCTAACACCATTGGTATGGCACTTTTGGTCTCTAAAGGTTTCAGATTTTCATCCAGAATAACCTGATCGGAAGAGACACTTACTGCACTTGGTGGCAACTCTTCAATGGTAATTCTCCCCCATGGAAGGTAGATATCTCCATCTATCTTCGCTAACTCCGGAGTCAGAGTTATTGCCATATCAGGTTTAACTTTAACTCTTACCATTGGAGGTAAATTAACGTTCAGCTCATCGGAATGAACTTTTATCCTGGTATACCAGGCTGACATATCCTTCCAGACTGCATCACCATCGACCGTTAACAGTCCATCGGCACTTTCAATATCGGCATCAAGCACTGCGTTATAGCCATTAAAGGCCACATTTACCCGGCCTTTTTTCACCTCAATCGGTGCGATTTCACCAGCAACCACTAAATCATGTAGTGAAAGGGATCCTTTAACAGCAGGTTGCATAACCGGGCCAGAAACATGTAGTTCAGAATCAAGCTGGGCTTCTAACTTGCTGTACTCTCCTAACAGTGGCTTCAACATATCCATTGTTATCTGCTTTATTGCCAAGTTTGCATCAATAGATTGCTCTTTAGCCCGCACATTCGGGATAGTCGCATTACCTTCAACAGTTCCGTTATCTGTAAGATTTAAGTCCCAATCAAGGCTGAGTTTATCTTTCTTCAACACTGCATTTGCTGTTATAGAATCCCAACCCAGCTCTACAGTAGTTTCACCAGTTTGAATAACCTTACCGCTGGAAAGATTTACGTGTGTCTCTGCCTGTGGGCTTACATCCGGGGCCCACGAAGCCCGGCTCACTACATCAACAGCACCATGAACCTGAATGTCTTCAGGCATAAACATCTTCACCTGTTCAAAATCAAAGTTCTTGATTGCTATTTCAGCGTCACCGGACTTACCTGCTGTAATATCCTTTGTAAGGCAAACGCTAGAGTTAGCCTGAGACCAGCAGTGTGCCTGAACTTTCGCTAACTGCTCATTAAGTAAGAAGCTCATATTGACCGGATGGTTGAGGCTCCAGGGCCCTTGTTCAGTTTCAAAGTTAGCCCCATTTAAAACACCCACCCACTTCAATTCCGGCTTCTCTTCCAGTCCGCCTGAAACGTGCAAGTTGAAGTTCAACAGCTCTGACAGCATGGAGATAGTTAAACCATGTTTTTGCTGACTACCCGAAAATGAAACATCTAAAGAATCAAACTTGTTCCCCTGAGCTTCGATGCCCTTAACAAGTAGGTTAATCTGCCCCTCTGGGACAGGTAACGGAGAAATGCCGCCTCTCAGACTAATAGAAGAGACTGAAGCTGCATCCTGATATGAAAGGTTCCTTGCGGTTAACTGTGTTTCCAGCCTAGGTTTTTTAAGATCACCTCTGAGGTTCAATTTCCCGGATAGACGTCCTTTTGCATCGGGGACGGATTTTGCAATGTCAGGGAAGTTGATTCTTGTATCAAGGTGCAAAGTCTTATCAACACTACCTTCAACATAAATTCCATTGACGCCATGCTTGAGATTAAGTCCAGTAGTGTTTAACTGAAAATCACCTTTTCCTTCCAAATCACTGGCTTCAAAACTGCCTGCCAGATCAAGCGGGTAACCTCTGATTATCCCATCAATATCGAGCTCTGGAACGACTACACGCCAGCCACCTGCTGCGGTTAATTCACCAGATGTCGTCAAACTCCCGCTAATATTTCCTTCAGCGTCTTCCCACTGCAGGCCTGGCTGAATATCAGACAAAGACAATGCTGCTTTCCAGTTAACAGGCTCCTGCCAGTTGGCCATTACCTGGCCGGACACTTCACCACCAAGGGTGTTTAAGGTAATGGTCTCAAGCTCAATCTGGTTCAGGTCACCTTTCCCAGAAACCGTTAGATCAAGTTCAGGAATCGCATTTCCTTTCACGTTTGTATCAAGCTTAAGCTGATAACCATCCAGAGAACCGGATGTCTGCAATGAATGAACATCAACGACATACTCTGTTTTTCCGGTAAACGGCCAGCTTACATGACCTTTCTGCAGCGAGAGTTCGAATGGAAGTTTAGGATCCAGAGGACTAACTTTGCCTTCCAGAGATGCTTTCACCAGTTCAGACAGGGAGGCATGGAGATTCAGCTGCTCAACACTGCCATCAGCAGACAGTTTTAGCTTCTGCCCTCGTAGATCCGTCTGTTTAACATCAGCTTGAGCGTTAAGCTCTAACGGGTAACCACCTTTCAACGTCACTTTTGTATTCAGACTTAAATCAGCCTGAGGAACATCTAACTCTAACTGTTTTATCTCTATATCATTGTTTTCAGCGTGAGCTTTGAGCAATAGTGAATTAACGGTGAAAGGCGTATCCCCTTTTAAATTAAAGCGTCTTAGATCGAGCTCTTGCAAGTCGATCTCAAGCGGAATATCCACCTCAGGCAACACAATAGGTTTAGCAACCTGATTGTCTTTGCTTATTTCAGGCTCTTTGTCTGCTTTAGGAGCAGGCTCACTGCTTTCTGGCTCACCCAGTTCAAGGTTAATATCGTAGAACTGTGTCGGATAGATAGTCAGGGTACTCCCGGACATACCGATCTGGGTAGAAAAGCGTTTCCAGTCAACCTTATTACCCAGAATATCCAGATTGATATTGGAGAACTCAACGTTGTTCAGGTCGATGCCGATTGGCAGATTAATTTCTGCTGGGCTTTCCTGAGTATCCCCTGACACCTCTTCTTCCGAAGTTGGTAGCTCAGCTAATGAGAAATTAAGTCCGTCTAGCTTAAACTCATCAACACATACGGAAGGCGTAAGAAAGCAGTGCGGATTGATACCCAGTGACAGAGAGCTCAGCTTTAAATCTACGGTAAGCTGTTGATCGGTATATCCGACATTATGAAGAGTGAAGTGTGGTAGCAGGGCCCCTTCTGTTTTATCGACATTCACAGATAATGCAGGAACGGCTTTTTGAGCCCCCCACAAAACCAGCTTTAAGCCAGGGTTAGTAAACAGAGTTCCCGCCAACAGCAGAAAAACAGATATCATCAGAACCAGAATAGTGATGAAACCTCTTTTCAACCATTTTGCTGTCCGTTTCATCATAGCTCTGGACCTAACGTGAAGTGGAACCTGAATCTGTCTCCCGGTTCAGAATCTAGGCCCCAGGCAAAATCTAGTTTTACCGGACCAACAGGAGATGCCCAGCGAACACCGAATCCTGTACCTACTTTTCCTTCTGGCAAATCATTATTCCATGCATCACCATAATCGACGAAGGTTGCAGCCCACCAGTTTCCTGTTAACCGATACTGATATTCCAGACTTGTTGTTGCCATATACTTTGCACCAGTCAAAGCACCACTCTCATCTTCCGGAGAGATAGACTCGTAGCCATAACCCCTAATGGAGTTATCACCACCTGCAAAAAATCGCAGAGAAGGCGGAAGATCTTCTAAATTCTCGACAAAGTTTGCGTTGAAATCAAAACGAGCTAATCCTCGGTGGTTTTGCCCTGCACTCCGGATCCATGCAGTCCTTCCCATCACCCGAATAGCACGAGCTCTAGACACAATATTCTTGTCCGAGATTTCAAATGCGATAGATTGCTTATTGCCTGACATTGGCATTGAGCCACCACTTGTCTGGGTCTTGGAAAAGGATATACCAGGCAGAATCATTGCAATATCATCATCTTGTAAGCCCTGGGTAAAGTCTTCATGCAATACGCGGATAGATGCCGTTCTGTGCCAGCCTGAATCAAGCACCCAATGCCTTTCAAGAGACAAGCTTGATTCAAAACTATCTGTATCGTTGTTATCTTCGTTCTTCATTCCATACTCGATGCGATAATAATCTTTCAGTACATCTTCGAGAGGAATCTTATAGCCAGCAGTGATTACCTGTTCAGGATTCGACAGGGACAAACTCGAGTCAAAGCTGTGCCCACGACTATTCACCCAGGGCTTCTTCCACTTAAAGGTTCCTCGAACCCCGACATCGGTTGAGTAACCCAAACCGGTCTCAAACTGATTTCTTGCCTGGGGAGCCAATGAAACCTTCATGGGTAACTCTTTCTGCTTATCAACAAAACTGAGATCAGGCTGGACAAATACGGAAGAGAACCAGTCAGTATTAGACATTCTCTGGTTGTACAAGCCTACCTGGGAGGATAAATACGGATCGCCGGTTTCGTATGGTGCTAAATTTCTAACAAGCTCTTCATTGATCTGACTGCCTTCAACTATCGTTTCACCAAAGTGATACCTGTCACCACTTTTGTAGTGCAGATAAACAAAAGCTTGCAGGCGTTCAGGAGCAACCTCCAGTTTAGTTTCAGAGAAATCACCATCAAAATAACCACGACCTAATGCCAGGTTACGAATACCCGACTTTAATGCTTCATAATCACCATGGTTAAGCACCGCACCTTTTTTAAGCCGGCTTGAGTCGATTAGCTTTTGAAATTCCGGATCTTCTTCGGCTTCGCCGATGATCTGGATATCAACAACTTCTAACTTAACCGGCATACCCGGGTCTACCGTTATCGTAAGTTCCTGTTCATCGTCAGAAACAGAAAAAGTTATTTCCGGTTGATAGTAACCTAATGCCTGAAGAGCATTAACGATATGCTCCTGAACCTGAGAACGAAAGCGTAGTGAAGTGGAATAATCAGTTTCAGGAATAGCTGACATGTATGCGGCAACATTTTCTGACAACGCCCCTTCCAACCCATTAATGGTTAACTGGGTTTCAGCCCGAACCGATTGCGTTAGGATTAAAGAAAGAAGAGTTAGAGGAACAGTTTTTTTAATCATCGCCAGAGGAATACCACTCCGAATATAAACGGCGTTAAATTAGCAAAAATCATGTTGTTACGAAAGTAGTATACACAAGTGTTCTCAAGATACATCTGAGGTTATTTAGGTATATACTCGATACAGCAATAATCATAAATTACACCAATAAGAAGAAAAAGTAACAGCACAAAAAGGATAATTAAAAATATGTTAAACAATCCCTCTATGGTTCAGCCTGATACGGCACTGAAGGGTCGCTCAACCCCAATGCCAGTTACTGAGCCTCATTTTGTAAACAACACTATTTTGAATGCTCCGCTTTCAATAGGGCAAGAAGAGATTTTGCTTGGTATGGGGTGTTTCTGGGGTGCAGAAAGACTGTTTTGGCAGCTTGATGGCGTAGTTTCCACCTCGGTAGGGTATTCAGGTGGCTACACCCCAAATCCGACCTATCAGGAGGTATGTACAGGTGATACCGGACATGCAGAAGTGGTTAGGGTTGTTTTCGAACCTGAAAAAATGCCGCTAGATGTTTTATTGGCACATTTTTGGGAAAGACACGACCCGACTCAGGGCATGCGTCAAGGAAATGACCTGGGGACTCAATACCGCTCTGCTATTTACACCTACTCTGCCCAACAGCAATCTATAGCAGAAAACAGTATGCAGCAGTATCAAACAGCTCTGGGTAACGTAGATTCCAAATCGATTACAACCGAGATAACGCAAGCAGGTGATTATTATTTTGCGGAGACATACCATCAGCAATACCTTGCCCGAAATCCTGATGGCTATTGCGGTCTTGGCGGGACAGGCGTTTGCTTCCCGCCAAAGTAGAGTGAATTAGTGTTGTGGAGACAAGGAGTCAATCATCAGGTTGATCTCCTTCCTGACCGTTAACATTTGACGGTCTTCAAGATCTGGTAGCAGTACTCTCCCCTTATCAAAGTAAAAAGTACCGACTCCTGCAATTGAAAAAGTCCCTTTAAACAGGGTCAATACAAACTTAGCAATTTGCTGCGGTCTATAGGTTGTAAACTCACGTAACATCACGATTTCTATACCTTATCAAAATTTGAACCACTCAAGGCTCTTTCCTAGCCAACTGATTATTTATTTTTTTATGAACACACATATCTGTAAGTTCTTGTGTATTAAATTTATTCTACAACTGCTTAACTTTTATGAATTCATAAAAAATAATGCAAATTTAACGCCATCAATGTGTAAAAATTACCTAACATCGACTAGTCTTTTGAATGCCTGATTGTCAGGCATAGATTCTAATAATTATGGAAATATCAACATGAAACTAAAGTCTCTCATCGCCTTAACATTGTGCGCTGCACCATTTGTGAGCATGGCACACAACCTTTCTGTCGGCAGTTCCTTGCCAGACATTACGGTAGAAAAACATGGCGAGATCACCCTAAAAGGCGAAGAAGTTAGCTACAGCGAATGGAACAATCAAAAAATGCTCGGCAAAGTTCGCATCATTCAGGCAATCGCTGGCAGAAAAAGTTCTAAGAAAATGAACGCTCCACTTATGACAGCAATCGGGGAAGCAAAGTTTCCTGAGGATAGTTACCAAACGACTTCAATCATCAATCAGGACGATGCGATGTGGGGAACGGGTTCATTTGTGAAGTCCTCCGCTCAGGACAGTAAAAAAGAGTTTCCGTGGTCTTCGATTGTTCTCGATAAAGATGGAAGTGTCGCAAATGCCTGGGAACTTCAGGAAGAAAGCTCAGCTATTATTGTTCTGGATAAACAAGGCCAGATCCTTTTTGTAAAAGAAGGCGCTCTGAACGAAGCTGAGATTCAGGATGTTTTGAATCTGGTGAAATCAAACCTGTAACGCGCCTCCTTCTCTATAAAGCTCTCCTCACCAGAGAGCTTTTCTTATATCTGACAACAAATTTAACTAATTTTTCTTGAAGCAGAATTGTTATGTTATTACATTAAGCTTTTATGAGAGTTAATATCATTCGAGCTTGTCGATAATGAGCTTACACTCAGCTTCAAACAAGGTTTAGTTAGATTTATTTCGGATAAGGGTTCCCCCATGAAAAAGACATTTAAGTACTCATTATTAGCAGGCCTGGTTGTATCAGGTCTGGCGCAGGCTGAAGAGTTCCGTCAGCACGAAGCTCACGTTCACGGCCACGTTGAGTTCAATATTGCTCAGGATGGTAAAGAGCTACTTGTAGAGATTACAGCACCTGGTGCAGATGTTGTTGGCTTTGAACATGCTCCAGAAAACGAAGAACAACACCACAAAATTGAAGATGCAGAAAAAGTACTAAAGAACGCATCGGATATTATCCTTCTTAGCTCTGCGGCAAGCTGTAAAGTTGAGCACGTAGAAGTTAGAAATACGCTTGAAGGCGACGATCATGAAGGTCACGACCATGATAAGCACGAAGAACATGATCACCATGACCACAACAAGCATGATCATGATTCCCATGAAGGCCATGAAGGCCATGACCATGAAAACAAACATGGTGGACATGGAGAGTTCACAATCGAGTACCACTTCGAGTGTGACGATATCGCAAAACTAAATCAAATCGATACAAGCTGGTTTAAACACTTCCCATCTACCGAAGAAATCGATGTAAACTTGCTGACAGATACCGCGCAGATAGCTGCGGAACTAAACAAAAATAGCACTGTCATTAAGTTCTAAGTAAGCACTTATTCTTACCGCTAAATTTACAGCAGAGGTTGAGCAATCAGCCTCTGCTTCATCGTTATATGGGTAGTCAAATGGACAAGTCAACAGAGGTTGTGACGCTTTCTGATATCAGTTTTAGCTGGAATGAAAAGCAGGATCCAACATTATTGTTCGATCAACTCACCATCAGTCAAAAAGAACACGTATTTATAAAAGGTCCAAGTGGTAGTGGTAAGTCAACTTTATTGAGTTTGCTTACCGGTATCCTTTCACCACAACAAGGCAATGTCTCCATTCTGGGTACAGATATAGCGAAACTAAAACAAAATCAACGAGACAGCTTCAGGGCTGATCACATTGGTTATATTTTTCAGCAATTTAACCTGCTCCCATACCTGTCTGTTCTCGAAAACGTCGTCCTGCCTTGCCATTTTTCCAAACTGAGAAAAACACGAGCAGGCGATGATATTAAAGCAACGGCAAATCACTTACTGGAGCGTCTGCACCTAAGCAAAAATTTGCTTGAGAAACCAGTAGCAGAACTCAGCATCGGTCAACAACAAAGAGTTGCAGCTGCAAGAGCGCTTATCGGTCAGCCCGAGCTATTAATTGCTGATGAGCCCACATCTGCCCTGGATTTCGACAACAGAACGGCATTTATCGAACTGTTAATGGAAGAAGCAGAAAACGCCAATTCCACGTTGGTATTTGTCAGTCACGATCCGACGTTGGAGTCTATGTTTCACAGAAGTATTCATCTGAACGAACTCAATTACAAAGCACTACAAAACCAGGTGGAGGCATAACAATGAAAGCAACCGCACATTTAGCCTGGAAGAGCCTGTTAAACCGCAAAACAACCGCACTTTTAACCATCCTGACTGTAGCAATTTCCGTAGTACTTCTTATGGGTGTTGAACGAATTCGAACTCAGGCAAAGGATAGCTTCGCCAATACGATTTCCGGAACAGACTTAATCGTGGGTGCCCGTTCTGGTTCGGTCAATTTACTATTGTATTCGGTATTCAGAATCGGTAATGCTACTGCGAATATTGATTGGAAAAGCTATGAGGAGTTTGCATCCGACCGTTCTGTGGACTGGGCAATTCCTATATCTCTGGGGGATTCTCATAAAGGCTTCAGAGTAATGGGAACCAATCAGGACTACTTTAAGTTCTTCAGATACGGTCAAAAGCAGCACTTAAAACTCAGTGAAGGCAAAGAATTTGATGGACTGTTTGAAACGGTTCTTGGAGCCGATGTTGCTAAAGAACTCGGCTATCAGATAGGCACTGAAATTATTATTGCTCACGGTATCAGTGATGTCAGTTTCAGCCGCCACGATACTCTGCCATTTAAAGTAGTAGGTATCCTTGCACCTACAGGCACCCCAGTGGATAAAACGGTACATGTATCCCTGGAGGCGATAGAAGCGATTCACGTAGGTTGGGAAACCGGCACAAATATGGGAAGTACTCCTAGTGCTGAAGACTTATTAAAAATAAATTTCCACCCCAAGCAGATCACAGCATTTATGCTTGGGTTAAAGTCCAAGATTCACACCTTCAGGCTACAAAGACAGATCAATACTTACAGACAAGAACCACTGAGCGCGATTTTACCGGGTATTGCCCTTCATGAACTTTGGGGCATGATGTCTGTTGCGGAGCAAGCTCTTATGGCGGTATCAGGGTTTGTTGTTGTAGCAGGGTTGCTTGGAATGCTAAGCAGCCTGCTAACAAGCCTGCAAGAACGCCGCCGAGAGATGGCAATACTACGAGCTATGGGTGCACGACCGAGGCATATTTTTGTGCTACTGGTCAGTGAAGCAGGCTTCCTGACTTTTGCCGGAATTGCTTTTGGTGTTATGTTGCTTTACGCCTTGCTGGCTATAATCCAGCCAGTTGTACAGCAAATGTATGGTATCAGTATTGCTTTGTCACCAATAAGTGCTTACGAGTGGATGCTACTTGGGCTGGTACAATTAGCTGGTATTATTATTGGGATTATTCCTGCACTTAGGGCTTACAGGCAGTCTCTTGCAGATGGTATGACTATTAGAATCTAACCCCCTGGATACGGATCAAAGATGAAAAAAATCTTATTTTTACTCGGCTTAATACTGGCGTTTTCTTTCCCCCACTTTGCGTCAGCAAGTGATGGCGATGGAGCTAGCAGTGAAGTTCTTGAACTAGACTGGCTGGATCTAATTCCGGAAAAGGAGCGGAATTTATTCAATAATTTGGGAATGCCAGCAATGGATCACTCTGGTGATGCTGCTTCCCAATCCCAGATTGGTAGCATTCGTCCTGAGCTTAATGGAAGTCAGGTAAAGATTCCTGGATTTGTAATTCCTCTTGAGGGCACAGCAGATCTGGTCACCGAGTTTTTGTTGGTGCCATTTCTTGGCGCATGTATTCACGTTCCACCACCACCGGCGAATCAGATTATTTACGTAAGGTTTAAAGAGGGTGCACCCGTAACACAGCTATGGGATGTTGTTTACGTTGTTGGGACACTAAAGACAGAGACGGTATTCTCTGAAGATTATTTGGCTGAAGCCGGGTATGTAATTGAAGGGGTTAGGCTGGAAGACTACGACGACATGTAACCCTGTATTCTTCGCTTATCTGTTACACGATGTAGTTTGACAGATAAGCGAGCACTCCAACATAAACAACGGCCAGAAGCGCTACAGAAATCTGCTTCTTAAAACGATTTTCTTCAGGTTGGTCCATAACTCTTTCTCTTAACATTTTTAACATTTCCATATCAATAATATCAGAAAAATTACACATTGCGAATTAATGCCGTGATTCTATTGCTTTTTGACAGATCACTTATTGATTAATAACAAGTTTCTATTTAGTTAACCATGTTTCAGAGAAATTAACATTTGTTTACGTATTTACTAATTTACTTCTTGCTTAATCAAATAACGGCTTAATCACGTTTATTTTTTCTTGAGTAGAAAATTCAACCGTTTCTCGGTACATTCACTGTTACAACAGTGGGATAGGAATACAGAGCACATGGCTGAAAAAAGAGCACCTGTTACCATTGAGCAAACTAGCTCAACCAGCAACGGTAACTATTCTGGCAGAAAGAGTTCGATAAAAGACAGCGCAAGCAGAGTAATAAACATTGCTCAGGCATTTGGGCTGGATGCCATGTTGCAGCCGCAAAAAAACGAGAAAAAGACCCTTCTGGACAGGGCAATCAATCGTGAAAAAAAACGCCAGGAGCAGAGACAAAAAAATCTGGAGCAAATCGTTAAGTTTTCTCATAGTTTCTGTAAGGATGAAACTGCCGGAGATCCTGACCAGGATTGGTTATATCGCTTCTTTGATATGGCGCAGGATATCCATAATAGTTCAATGCAACGACTGTGGGCTCAGGTACTAAAGCTGGAAATCACCAATCCAGGCTCTACATCAATGAAAGCGCTTCAGGTGTTAAAAGATATGACGCCGAAGGAGGCACAAAATCTTCAGCGTGCTGCTTCACTTGCATGCAGCTTTGGCAGCGATAACTCGAAAAAGCTGCTTCTTGGCTTCAGAACCCAGGCAGGAATTTTCAGTTTTAATCGTAGAGACAAAACCAATACTGTTAACCTCGGTAATTACAAGCTTCCCTATTCAAGCCTATTGCACCTGATTGAGCTGGGTTTAATACTGGGCACAGAGCTAGAATCTGGCGAAATCGAGTTTGATCCTGCCCTTACACTCAACTATCAGGGTGAAACGATCTCTTTGCAGCCTATGAGTAAAGGTTCAAGGCTTATTTATTATCGCTTCAGCCCTGTAGGTAACGAGCTGTGTAAACTGTTAGGCAATAAACCTAACATGCAGTATTACGATCAGCTTGTCGCATTGCTAAGCCAGAAGTTTACTGTTCACGCGGAAGCCAAAGGCAACTCTGTTGATCAACTGGTTTAAGCTGACAGTGATTCAGCATATTCTGAGCTTTCTGTATTAAACCAGGACAGTTTTTCAGAAAGCTTAACCACCTCTCCTATCACGATTAACGCTGGTGACTGCGCATCCCTGGCTATTTCTGAGAGTTCAGATAATTTGCCTTTGAGTACCTTTTGAGAACTCTGTGTTCCACACTCAACTATTGCAACTGGAGTATCGCTTGCCCGACCATGCTCTATCAGTTGCTGCTGGATATATTTAGACTTCATAAGCCCCATATAGATAACCAGAGTCTGGTTGCCACGAGCCAGAGTAGACCAGTCCAGATTGTTGTCTTCGTCTTTTAGGTGACCCGTAACGAATAGCGCCGACTGAGCATAATCACGATGAGTCAAAGGAATGCCTGCATACGCGGTAGCACCAGCCGCAGCTGTTATCCCAGGTACAACCTGAAAAGAGATCCCGGCATCAAACAATACTTCCAGCTCTTCCCCTCCACGACCAAACACAAACGGATCTCCGCCTTTGATACGTGCAACTTTGTATCCCTGCCTGGCAAAATCGACCAGTAGCTTATTGGTTTTTTCCTGAGGGACACTATGGTGCCCCGCCCTCTTTCCTACGCAAACCAAAACAGTATCTGAAGGAACAAGAGACATAATTTCGTCAGACACCAGATAGTCGTATAGAACCACATCGGCTTGCTGCAAAAAGTTAAGAGCTTTTATTGTTAAAAGTTCCGGGTCGCCCGGCCCTGCACCAATTAAAGCAACTTCACCAGCCTTGAACATACTCCGATTTAAAACAGGTGCTCGGCTGTCGTGTATCAACTTAGGCTTATTCGTGTTCGACTCATTAATTGGTATGGCTTTGCTCATCGCTCTGTCTCTATGTAAGGGAGTACAGGCATTATGCCTTTGTATACTTATTACACATAAGTTCAAAAATTAATTCTTTATTCATTATTGGAATAAAGAACTAGTAAAGATCACATAGTGACAGAAATCATATTAAGCAATGTTATCGATTTCGTTAACAGAATTGAGTATTGAATGCCAAGGTCGCACGATTAATACAAATCAAAAACAAATTATTCATAAAAAAGATGCTAAAGTCTTCGGTGTAATTATCCCACATGGACTGGAGAAACAAATGAAAACCAGAACTTCCCCTGTAGCAGCTGCAGTTCTTACCGGTATGCTGGCTATGTCTGGTTCTGCATTCGCAGAAACGGTTAATTTGCGTATTATCGAAACTACCGATATCCACGCTAACGTAATGGCGTATGACTACTACAAAGACCGAGCTTCAAAGAAGATTGGCCTTACTCGAGCTGCAACTCTCGTTAAGCAGGCTCAGGCTGAAGCCGCGAACAGTGTAATCGTTGATAACGGTGACCTTATCCAGGGTAGCCCGATGGGTGACTACATGGCATCGAAAGGTATCGAGCCAAATGAAGTGCACCCTGTCTATAAAGCGATGAATCAGCTTGATTACGATGTCGCAAACATCGGTAACCACGAGTTTAACTATGGCCTTGAGTTTCTTGCTGAATCTTTGAATGACGCAGACTTCCCTTACGTTAATGCTAACGTTTATATCAAGGCGACGGGCGAACACCTTTTCAAGCCATACCTGATTAAAGAGCACCGCGTAGCAGATACTGATGGCAAAATTCATGTAATCAAGGTCGGTTATATCGGTTTTACTCCACCTCAAATCATGACGTGGGACAAGAAAAACCTTGAAGGTAAGGTATACGCTGAAGACATCAAAGAAACAGCAGAAAAGCTAGTTCCTAAGATGAAACAGGAAGGAGCGGACGTTATCGTTGCGATTCCTCACTCTGGTTTCTCTTCAGACCCGTATAAACAAGGCGCTGAAAACTCTGTTTTCTATCTATCAGAAGTTGAAGATATCGACGCTATCGCATTTGGTCACGCACACGCAGTGTTCCCGGGTAAAGGCTTTGATGGTATTCAAGGCGTAGATAACAAAAGCGGTACAATCAATGGTGTTACCGCAGTTATGCCTGGCCGTTGGGGTAGCCACGTAGGTGTTATGGATCTTGTTCTGGAAAAACAAGGCGATGAGTGGGAAGTAGTTTCTGGTAAAGCAGAAGCTCGTCCTATCTACGACAGAGCTAGTAAGAAGTCACTAGCCGCTGTCGATCAGGATATGGAAAAAGCTCTGAAAGCGGACCACGATGCGACACGTGACTTCGTTAACCAGCCTATCGGTAAAGCTAACGACGTGATGTACAGCTACCTGGCACTTGTACAGGACGACCCAACAATCCAGATCGTTAACGCAGCTCAAAAGGCTTATGTTGAGAAATTCATTCAGGGCGATCCAGAATTAGATGGTATTCCTGTAGTTTCTGCTGCTGCACCATTTAAAGCAGGTGGTCGTAAGAATGACCCTTCAGGTTACACAGAAGTTGAATCTGGTCAGCTAACTTTCCGTAACGCAGCGGATCTTTACCTGTATCCAAACACCCTAGTTGCTCTGAAAGTTACTGGTAACGAAGTTAAAGAGTGGCTTGAGTGTTCTGCTGGTCAGTTCAAGCAAATTGACGTGAATAGCACTGCTCCTCAGTCTCTTCTGGAGTGGGATGAGTTCCGTACTTACAACTTCGATGTAATTGACGGTGTTGAATATCAGATTGATGTTACTCAACCACCTAAATACGATGGTAGCTGTAAAGTTATCAATCCTGACTCTCAGCGTATTGTTAACCTGACCTACAACGGTAAGCCTGTTGATCTGAAGCAAGACTTCATTATCGCAAGTAACAACTACCGTGCATATGGTGCCAAGTTTGCTGGTACAGGTGCGGACTACATCGCTTTCGATGCTCCGGATGAAAACCGCAGTATTCTTGCAGCTTACATCACTGAAGTAAGTAAAGAGAAAGGCGAAGTAACACCAAGTGCAGACAATAACTGGTCATTTGCTCCAATTACGTCTGATAAGAAACTGGATATCCGCTTCGAAACTTCACCAAGTGAAAAAGCCGCTCAATTTGTTAAAGACAAAGCTCAGTACCCTATGAAGCAGGTAGGCACTGATGAAGTAGGCTTTGCTGTTTATCAGATCGACTTGCAGAAGTAACGACTAGCTAAGATTCATAGCTACTTGTTTCATTTCTTCGTCATCCCGGAAATTGCCTAAGCAATTGTCCGGGATCTATTACCCGGATTTACCAAGGTTCCTGCCTCCGCAGGAATCACAATGTTTGGGTTTGTCATCCATTCAAAATGCCGTACTCTTGTAGTACGGCATTTTTTAGGTCTGATTTATAGGTCTGAGTAATGGATAAAGTATTTCTGGAACAACTGGTAAGCCACAACTTTACATCAAGCGAAATTGACGAAATCTCTGCGCTGGTCACCCCGCTGGAACTGCCGACAAGGCACATTCTGGTTAATCAGGGCGATACACCTACACATTTTTATTTTGTTATTGAAGGCCTCTGTCACGCTAACTACTTAACTGATGATGGGAAACAGTTCAGTAAAGAGTTTTACTGGGAACAGGATTGGATTATTGGTTTTGAAAGTTTAATTAGTGAAAAACCTTCTCCTTTTTTACTCGAAACACTAACGCCAGCAATGTTGCTCTGCATTCCTTTTGAATACCTGAAACAGTGGCGAATTCAGAATAACCCTTTATACCTGAAGCTATTAGAAACTCAGTTAATGTATAAAGAGAACAAAGAGCGTTTTATGCTTCTTTACTCTCCTCAAGAACGTTATGAACTATTTTGCCAAAGCTATCCCGACCTTGAAACTCGGTTAAGTGATTACCAAATTGCAGCTTATCTTGGCATAACACCAATTAGCCTAAGTAGGATAAAAGGCAGGATCAAAGAGAATAATTAACAAAAGTTAATGCTCTGCTTACGTTTGGCTGTTAGCTTTAAGCCAGAACTTAAAACCAATAGAAGCAGTAAAGCAATGACCGAATGGAAACTCCTGACTTTTGACCAACTAAACACCTTCCAGCTCTATCAGTTACTTAAACTTAGAGTAGATATATTCGTTGTAGAACAAACCTGTCCCTACCCGGAACTGGATAATAAAGACCTAAACGAAGGCGTTTATCAGCTATTGGGTTATCAGGGTGGTGAGCTGGTTGCCTGTGCCCGACTTTTACCACAAGGCATTAGCTTTGATAATGTATCTATTGGCAGAATCGCTACTAAACAAGAAGCCCGTGGCTCCGGACTTGGACACGAACTGATGAGAGTCGCCTTGCAACATTGCTCAGAGCTCTGGCCCGAACAAATCATCGATATTCAGGCTCAGGAACATCTTCAGGCCTTTTACCAGCAGCATGGGTTTATTCCCTTCAGTGAAAGCTACCTGGAAGATGATATCCCTCACATAGACATGCGTCTTGCTAAGTAAGCACTTACATTGAACGCTTATACTCTTGCAGTGATTAGCCTTATTGCGGGCAACTTACTCGCTTCACTTTCTGATGTGGCGGTTAAGTTGCTCGATGGTTCCATCCCTTCTTTCCAATATGTGTTTATACGTCAACTAATCGCAATAATAGCTCTTGCACCTATCTATCTGCATTTGAATCGAAGCGCAACGCTTTCAGAACATTTAGCAAACTCACGCATTAATATAATAAGGGGTCAGCTGATATTAGTTGGTGCTGCCTGTATGGTTGTTGCTATTACCCACCTACCACTGGCAACCGCTAATGCAGTGTTCTATGCCGCGCCGTTATTGATGCTACCGCTCTCTATGTGGATTCTGAAGGAAGCCCAAAAGCAGCCAAAGTAATTGCAACCCTGATTGGATTTATCGGTTGTATTGATCGTATTGCGTCCATCTCAGTTTCACTGGGCGGCACTCTTCGCACTTGGAACTGCAATAACGCTGGCGCTGTTCCATATACTAGTGAAAAAAATCCCTACTAAGACGTCAGTTATTCACACGCTTTTTTGGACAAGTTTTTACTCACTACCAGTATCAGCACTTTTAGCACTGAGTAGCTGGCAGACTATAAACACAGAGCAATTAGCGTGGATAGTATTCAGTTCGTTAGCTATTTTGGGATACAACGGACTGGCGGTATACGCCTATAAAAGATCGGAAGCCAACAAGGTGGCATTGGTTGAGTATAGTGGTCTGGTGTTTGTAACCCTGTTTGGAGTTCTTTGGTTCAGCGAAGTCCCAGACCTTCTGACATTAATAGGAATAGCTATGATTATTGTCCCTATAGCCTACAGAAAGCGTACTCCAGAACCTAGACTTTCAAAGCAGAAGTAACTACTTACTTCTGCCAAACCCACCATCTGACAATCGGAAAAACATTACTGCTGTACCTTGTTTTTCAAGCTGCAAGATATCAAGACTGCCCTCAGGAGTTCGCTTGAAACGAATAAGTTGCCCTTGCTTAATCTTGCTAAGAGGTTTATCCAACCCTTCTATTGCAACCAATGCATTTAAATCAGTAATTGGAAGGTCGTTGCTACGAAACACCTTAGACAAAGTATCACCGGACTGAACTATGTATTCTTGCCAGTCAGCAGTCTGAACTACAACCTGCTTTTCTCCACCCTGCTCGCTTAGCCCGGTAGTATTCACACCAACCTCTACCCGTTTTGGTTGGCTGGTCGAAGCTGAAACTTTTGGTTCACTCTCTGACTCTGGAACAGGAACAATCAGCACAACGACAAACAGTGGCACTAATACCTTAAGTGCTTTCTGATGAAACTCAGGCAACATCTGCCAATATGAAGCTAACCTCTCCTTATCTATCGAAGGTAGGTGTTCTTTCATAGTATCGAAAGAAGATGTCTGTTTTTTCTTCCTGTTACGACGGCTCATGCCTCAAATTCCTTAGATAATCCGCAAAAGACAGATACCCAGATTATAAATTTTCCCGACAAAAATATACACTCCAGTATAACGAATATACCAATTCAGACATTAATCTGACTTTTGTAACGATTCTTTTCGGTGATAACTCACTATCTGCGCAATCAAGGTTCCTTCACCCTTTTAATACTGTTATTCTTTGGCCTTTATTTTATTCAAATAAAGAGAGACACAATGTCTGAAATCAAACTAGAAACTGTAGAGCAAAAAGCTAGCTACGGTATTGGTCTACAGATGGGCCAACAGCTTGCAGGTAGTGGTCTTGAAGGCCTGAACGTTGACGCTATCGCAAAAGGTATCGCAACTGCACTTACTGGTGATATGCCAGAAATCGAAGTAGACGAAATCAACAAAGCTCTACAAGAACTACACCAGCGTGCTGAAGCAGTTCGCGCAGAAGCGGCAAAAGCTGCAGCTGCAGACGGTGAAGCGTTCCTGAAAGACAATGCTCTACGCCCAGAAGTAACAGTTCTTGAGTCTGGTCTTCAGTACGAAGTTATCACTGAAGGTACTGGCGAAATCCCAACTTCAGACAAGCAAGTTCGCGTACACTACCACGGTGAGCTAACTGACGGCACTGTATTCGACAGCTCTGTATCTCGTGGTCAACCAGCAGAATTCCCTGTAACAGGCGTAATCAAGGGCTGGGTTGAAGCACTTCAGCTAATGCCTGTAGGCTCTAAGTGGAAACTATACATTCCACAAGACCTAGCATACGGTGAGCGTGGCGCTGGTGCTGCTATCCCTCCATATGCAGCTCTAGTATTCGAAGTTGAGCTACTGGATATCCTATAATTCCCGTCTCATAATCGAATCAAGTTCAAATAAGCGATGCCTGTGCATCGCTTTTTTTCATCTGCTGAATTACACTAGTCGTTGCTTACTATTAACTTCTAGGGAATGAAGTATGAAAACTATAAAAAAGACACTAGTAATATCAGCTATTGCGCTTTCCATGACTGCGTGCCAATCAACGGGAAGCTCTTCAGATAGTACTTCTGGCAGTGTAGACGCAACCTCCATCGCTTCTATGGTGGGCTCACTAACCAATAACGTTCAAGCTCAGGAAACTTCTCCTATCGTACAAGCATTAACTGGTCAGTTAGGAGTTACAGCCGAGCAAGCAACAGGTGGTGCTGGTGCGCTTTTAGCTCTTGCTTCTAACTCTCTGACGGGTTCAAACTCAAGTGAACTATCCAACCTTATCCCTGGGATGAGTTCACTTCAGGAATCCGCACCTGGTTTGATGAGCCTTGCAAGCAATATGGATGCTGTAAACCAGGTGTTTGGAGCGCTTGGGTTGGATGCTTCCATGGTAAGTCAGTTTGCTCCAGTAATTTTGCAATACCTAACAAGCCAAAATGCATCTTCTGGATTGCTTAGTTCACTAGGTAGCCTATGGGGCACTCAATAAGTACTTAAGCACTAAAGGCGGTTAAAACCGCCTTTGTACTACTTGTCTACCACGCTCGTTTTGTGCCATCCTGTTTTATCAAACACAACACATGGACGAGAGAACAAGAATGAAAGACGAAACCCTTTCCATCCACTACGGCTACGAGACCGACCCAACAACCAAATCAGTCGCAACACCTATTTACCAAACCGTAGCCTACGAGTTTGATAACGCTCAGCATGGTGCAGACCTGTTTAACCTTGAGGTACCAGGAAACATCTATACGCGCATTATGAATCCGACTAACGATGTTCTGGAAAAGCGTATGGCAGCTCTTGAAGGTGGTATCGCTGGCCTTGCGGTAAGTGCTGGTAGCTCTGCTATCCATTATGCCATTCTGACTCTTGCAAAAGCCGGCGATAATATTGTTTCGACACCTCAGCTTTACGGTGGAACTTACACATTGTTTGCACACATGTTTCCAAACATGGGTATCGAGGTTCGCTTTGCTAAAGATGATAAGCCTGAAAGTCTAGCTGAGCTTATCGATGACAAAACTAAAGCGGTTTACTGTGAATCAATTGGTAATCCAGCCGGTAATATCGTAGACCTAGAAAAAGTGGCTGAACTTGCACATGCTCAGGGCGTGCCAGTGGTTGTCGACAATACAGTAGCTAGCCCGGCAGTTTGTAAACCAATTGAGTTTGGTGCAGATATCGTGGTTCACTCGCTGACTAAATATGTAGGCGGACACGGAACCAGCCTTGGCGGCATGATTATCGACTCAGGTAAATTCCCGTGGGCAGAGCATAAAGAGCGTTTCCCTGAGTTTAACCAGCCAGAACCTTCATACCACGGAGTTGTTTACGCCGAAGCATTTGGTGAAGCAGCATTTATTGGCCGGGCCCGTACCGTTCCACTGCGTAACACTGGCTCAGCACTATCACCAATGAACGCATTTATGCTTCTTAATGGCCTGGAAACTCTATCTCTTCGTATGGAAAGACACTGTGAAAACGCAATGAAGGTAGCGGATTTCCTGCAAAACCATGAGAAGGTAAGTTGGGTTAGCTATGCTGGTCTTGAAGATTCTGAGTTCTACCCTCTTGCTCAGAAATATATGAAAGGTAAGCCATCTTCTATTCTCTCTTTCGGTTTGAAAGATGGATATGAAGCAGGTGTACGTTTCTACGATGCTCTACAGATCTTTAAACGCCTGGTGAATATTGGTGATGCGAAATCGCTGGCTTGCCACCCGGCATCAACCACTCACCGTCAGCTTGATGAAGCAGAACAAAAACAAGCGGGCGTTACGCCGGAAATGATTCGTCTATCAGTAGGTATCGAGCATATCGACGATATTCTGGAAGATTTGGATCAAGCTCTTAAAGCTTAGATTACGGGTTGCGGGTTGCGGGTTGCGGGTTGCGGGTTGCGGTATTTTAACTTGTAACCTGTAGAACGAAGTTCGTCCTATAACCTAGAGCCTAATTCCAGATACAAAAAAGCCGAGCTTACGCTCGGCTTTTTCATTCTTACGAACTCTGATTACTCAGCAGCTTCTTCAGCTTCTGGGCGATCTACAAGCTCAATGTAAGCCATTGGAGCTTTGTCACCAGCACGGAAGCCAGCTTTTAGGATACGAGTGTAACCGCCTTGGCGGCTAGCGAAACGTGGACCTAGTTCGTTAAATAGTTTTGCTACAACTTCGTTATCACGAGTGCGAGCAAATGCTAGACGACGGTTAGCAACACTGTCTGTCTTAGCTAATGTAATCAAAGGCTCAACTACGCGACGTAGCTCTTTAGCTTTTGGCAATGTAGTCTTGATAACTTCATGACGTACAAGAGAGCTAGCCATGTTGCTGAACATCGCTTTGCGATGACTGCTGTTGCGGTTGAGTTGACGACCACTCTTACGATGGCGCATGACCTAATCCTTCTAACTAGTATCGATTAATCTTCAGCGATTGACGCTGGTGGCCAGTTCTCTAGGCGCATGCCAAGAGAAAGACCGCGTGAAGCAAGAACGTCCTTGATCTCAGTAAGAGATTTCTTACCAAGGTTAGGAGTCTTAAGAAGCTCCACTTCAGTACGCTGTACAAGATCACCGATGTAGTGAATCGCTTCTGCCTTTAGACAGTTAGCAGAGCGAACTGTTAGTTCAAGATCGTCTACAGGACGCAGTAGGATCGGATCGAATTCTGGCTTCTCTTCCTTCTCCTCAGGAACACGTACATCACGAAGATCTACGAATGCATCCAATTGCTCAGCTAGGATAGTAGCTGCGCGACGGATAGCTTCCTCAGGTTCCAGAGTACCATTCGTTTCCATATCGATAACAAGCTTATCCAGGTCGGTACGCTGTTCTACACGAGCTGCTTCTACAGAGTAGGCAATTTTGTCTACTGGGCTGTAAGTAGCGTCTACTAGTAGACGACCGATTGGACGCTCATCTTCTTCAGTATGAATACGAGCAGAAGACGGAACATAACCACGGCCACGCTCTACTTTGATACGCATAGCGATCTCAGCGTTGTCATCCGTTAGGTGACAAATAACGTGTTCCGGGTTAGCGATCTCTACATCACCATCATGGGTGATGTCACCTGCAACAACAGGGCCTGAGCCTGATTTGTTCAGTGTAATAAACACTTCATCTTTGCCTTCTGCAACGCGTACTGCCAAACCTTTAAGGTTTAGAAGGATTTCAAGAATATCTTCCTGAACACCTTCCTTAGTGCTGTACTCGTGCAATACGCCTTCAATCTCAACTTCTGTTACGGCACAACCCGGCATAGAAGATAGAAGAATACGACGAAGCGCGTTACCTAGAGTGTGGCCAAAACCACGCTCTAACGGCTCAAGAGTTACTTTCGCATGTGTCGTGTTGATTTGTTCGATGTCAACAAGACGTGGCTTAAGAAATTCTGTTACAGAACCCTGCATTGTGTCCTCTCTTTAGTTTAAACCTTACTTAGAGTAAAGCTCGACGATCAGGTGTTCGTTGATGTCAGCTGATAGGTCAGAACGTTCAGGCATACGCTTGAATGTACCTTCCATTTTGCCACCATCTACTTCAATCCAAGTTGGTTTTTCGCGTTGTTCAGCAACTTCTAGAGCAGCTTTAATACGAGCTTGCGTTTTAGCTTTCTCGCGAATTGAAACAACGTCGTTAGCCGCAACTTTGAATGAAGGAACGTTTACAACTTTACCGTTTACTAGGATAGCTTTGTGGCTAACTAGCTGACGTGCTTCTGCGCGAGTTGCGCCAAAGCCCATGCGGTAAACTACGTTATCAAGACGACCTTCAAGAAGCTGAAGTAGGTTTTCACCTGTGTTGCCTTTAAGACGCGCAGCTTCTTTGTAGTAGTTACGGAATTGTTTTTCTAGAACGCCGTAGATACGACGAACTTTTTGCTTCTCACGAAGCTGAACGCCATATTCAGACAGACGGCCTTTACGAGCACCGTGTACGCCTGGAGCGTTATCGATTTTACACTTGGTATCGATCGCGCGAACACCAGACTTAAGGAATAAGTCAGTACCTTCGCGGCGACTAAGCTTCAGCTTAGGACCCAAATATCTTGCCATGTTTCTTCTCCAATTATCCTAGAAACGGAACGTTACACGCGACGTTTCTTAGGTGGACGACAACCGTTATGAGGGATCGGAGTTGCATCAACGATGTTAGTGATGCGGTATCCAGCTGCATTTAGAGCACGGATAGTTGACTCACGACCAGGACCTGGGCCCTTAACCATAACTTCCAGATTCTTAAGGCCATATTCTTTAGCCATTTCGCCTGCGCGTTCTGCTGCAACCTGTGCTGCGAACGGAGTAGACTTACGAGAACCACGGAAACCTGAACCGCCTGCAGTAGCCCAAGCTAGTGCGTTACCTTGACGGTCTGTGATCGTAACGATTGTGTTGTTGAAAGAAGCATGGATGTGCGCTACGCCATCTGCTACTTGCTTGCGTACGCGCTTACGAGCGCGAGTTGGTTGTTTTGCCATTGTACTTTACCTCTCCCGACTATTTCTTGATCGGCTTGCGCGGACCCTTACGGGTACGAGCGTTGGTTTTAGTACGCTGTCCACGTAGAGGTAGACTGCGACGATGACGAAGGCCACGGTAACAGCCAAGGTCCATAAGACGCTTGATGTTCATTGACACTTCACGACGAAGATCACCTTCTACAGTGTATTTAGCTACACCATCACGCAGTTGATCAATCTGCTCTTCAGTTAGTTCACTGATCTTAACACTTTCAGCAATACCCACTTCAGCTAGAATAGCTTGAGCGCGAGTTTTACCGATACCGTAAATCGCAGTAAGTGCGATTACAGAGTGTTTTTGATCAGGAATGTTAATGCCTGCTATACGGGCCACTATTCACTCCTAGTACTTATATAAAGAATTATCCGCAGCAAAGCCCGTAGAGGATACGCTGCGGCATACTACTTCTTTTGCACGCAAAAGGTAGGCCGAGCAATATACTCGACCAACCTCATAATTTCAAGTAAAAACTTCTGCTTTATTAGCCTTGGCGCTGCTTGTGCTTTGGCTCACTGCAGATCACGCGAACAACACCGTTGCGCTTGATGATTTTGCAGTTACGGCAGATTTTTTTAACGGAAGCACGAACTTTCATTGCTAAACTCCGTAAATGAGAATCTTATTAAAACTAAAACCGTTAAATTAACGGCCGTAGCCTTTTAGATTCGCCTTTTTCAACACAGAATCATACTGTTGTGACATCAGATGAGTCTGTACCTGTGCCATAAAGTCCATAATTACTACCACTACGATTAGTAGTGATGTACCGCCAAAGTAGAAACGTACGTTCCACATGACCATCATGAACTCGGGAATCAGACAGATAAAGGTAATGTAAAGAGCACCTGCAAGGGTAAGTCTAGTCATTACTTTATCGATGTACTTAGCTGTCTGCTCACCTGGGCGGATGCCGGGTACGAACGCGCCGGACTTCTTCAAATTATCTGCTGTTTCACGCGGGTTGAATACCAACGCCGTGTAGAAGAAACAGAAGAAAATTATCGCTGCTGCATAAAGCATAACGTACAGAGGCTGACCTGGGCTCAGAGCCAAAGACACATCAGTTAACCAACCAAATGTGCTGCTCTCGCCGTTCTGACCAAACCACTGAGCCAATGTTCCTGAGGAACAAAATAATGCTTGATGCAAAAATCGCTGGTATTACACCCGCCATGTTTATCTTAAGTGGCAGATGAGTACTCTGTGCTGCAAATACTTTACGACCCTGCTGACGCTTTGCGTAGTTTACAACGATTCGACGTTGACCACGCTCCATGAAAACAACGAAGTAAATTACAGCAAAAGATAATACCGCAATTAACAATAGTAGAAGTACGTGCAGTTCACCTTGACGCGCTTGCTCGATAGTTTGTCCGATTGCTGATGGCAATCCAGCAACGATACCCGCAAATATAATTAGCGAGATACCATTACCAATTCCACGCTCTGTAATCTGTTCACCTAACCACATCAGGAACATGGTGCCGGTTACTAGACTCACGGTAGCAATCAGGGTAAACATGGTTTGGTCGATAACAACCAGATTATTGACCATGTTTGGTAGGCCTGTTGCAATACCAATTGCCTGGAATGTTGCTAACACAAGCGTGCCGTAGCGTGTGTATTGGCTAATCTTACGACGGCCTGCTTCACCCTCTTTCTTGAGTTCAGCTAACGCTGGATGAACTACAGTTAGCAACTGAACAACGATCGACGCCGAAATATACGGCATGATGCCCAGTGCTAATATAGATGCACGCTCAAGAGCACCACCAGAGAACATGTTAAACATTTCAACGATGGTGCCTTTTTGCTGTTCGAACAAATCGGCAAGTACAGCTGCGTCAATACCAGGTAGCGGTACAAAAGAACCGGCTCTGAATACTAATAACGCTATTACTACGAATAGTAAACGCGACTTTAATTCAGCCACGCCGCTCTGTGCACTTTTAAAATCTTGTCCTGGTTTCTTAGCCATCTGTACCTCAATCCTCGAGATTATTCCTCGATTTTACCGCCTGCAGCTTCGATTGCAGCTTTAGCGCCTTTAGTTACGCGTAGACCTTTAACAGTCACAGCTTTGCTAAGTTCACCAGAAAGAACAACTTTAACAAATTCGATGTTCTTAGTGATTACGTTAGCAGCTTTAAGGCTGTTTAGGTCAACCACGTCACCTGTTACTTTCGCTAGCTCAGCTAGACGAACTTCAGCAGACACTAGGCTCTTACGAGAAGTGAAGCCGAACTTAGGTAGACGCTGTTTCAGAGGCATCTGACCGCCTTCGAAACCTGGACGAACTTTACCGCCAGAGCGTGACTTTTGGCCTTTGTGACCACGGCCACCAGTTTTACCAAGGCCTGAACCGATACCACGACCTAAACGCTTCTTAGAAGGTTTAGAACCCGCAGCCGGTGATAGAGTATTCAAACGCATTCTGATTACTCCTCAACTTTAACCATGTAGTAAACTTTGTTGATCATGCCACGTACACATGGCGTATCTTCAAGTTCTACAGTGTGGTTGATGCGACGAAGGCCTAGACCACGCAAAGTAGCTTTGTGCTTTGGTAGTCGACCAATTGAGCTTTTAGTTTGAGTTACTTTAATAGTTGCCATGTGTTCTTACTCCGAAATCGCTTCAACAGTTAGACCACGTTTAGCTGCAACCATTTCTGGTGACTTCATACCCGCAAGACCATCGATCGTCGCGCGAACGATGTTAATTGGGTTAGTTGAGCCGTATGCTTTCGCTAGTACGTTATGTACACCTGCAACTTCAAGTACTGCACGCATCGCACCACCTGCGATTACACCAGTACCTTCTGCAGCTGGCTGCATGTAAACTTTAGAGCCCGTATGACGACCTTTCACCGCGTGGTGAAGAGTACCGTCGTTAATCGCAACAGTAACCATGTTACGACGTGCTTTTTCCATTGCTTTTTGAATCGCTGCAGGTACTTCACGAGCTTTGCCGTAGCCGAAACCTACGCGACCATTACCGTCACCAACTACAGTTAGAGCAGTAAAGCTGAAAATACGACCACCTTTAACCGTTTTAGAAACACGGTTAACTGCGATTAGCTTTTCCTGCAAATCTGAAGCTTGTGCTTGTGCTTGTTCTTTAGCCATCTTCCAAACCCTACCTTAGAATTTCAGACCAGCTTCGCGAGCAGATTCTGCTAGCGCAGCTACGCGGCCGTGGTATTGGAAACCAGAACGATCGAATGCAACTTTAGAGATGCCTTTTTCGATAGCGCGCTCAGCAATAGCTTTACCTACAGCTTTAGCAGCGTCTACGTTACCAGTATTCTTAACTTCTTCACGGATCGCTTTTTCTACAGTAGAAGCGGCTGCGATAACTTCAGAGCCGTTCGCTGCAATAACCTGAGCGTACACATGACGTGGAGTACGGTGTACAACTAGGCGATCAACGCGAAGTTCTGCAATCTTACGACGTGCACGTGTAGCACGACGGATGCGAGATGCTTTCTTATCCATAGTGTTACCTTACTTCTTCTTAGCTTCTTTAGTACGCACATGCTCATCTGCGTAACGAACACCTTTACCTTTATAAGGCTCAGGCTCACGGTAAGAACGAATGTCAGCCGCAACCTGACCAACAAGCTGCTTATCACAACCAGTTAGTACGATTTCAGTTTGGCTTGGACACTCAGCTTTAACACCTTCTGGTAGAGCGTGCTCTACAGGGTGAGAGAAGCCAAGGGTTAGGTTTACAGAGTTGCCTTTAACAGCAGCACGGTAACCAACACCTTTAAGCATTAGCTTCTTAGTAAAGCCTTGAGTAACACCAACAACCATGTTGTTTACTAGTGCACGAGCAGTACCTGCTTGAGCATTAGCCTTTGCAACACCTTCAACAGGTGCGAAAGTTAGGTTGTTTTCTTCCTGAGCTACAACTACTGCGTCGTTAAGAACGCGAGATAGTTCGCCTTTAGCACCTTTTACAGTGATTTCTTGGCCGTTTAGTTTCACCTCTACGCCAGCTGGAATAGCGACAGGTGCTTTAGCAACACGAGACATTTTCTACTCCTATTACGCTACGTAAGCGATGATTTCACCACCAAGACCGGCTTTACGTGCAGCGCGATCGGTCATAAGACCTTTGGAAGTGGACACTACAGCAATACCCAGACCGCCCATCACAGAAGGTAGCGAGTCTTTGTTCTTATAGACGCGCAGACCTGGACGTGAAACACGTTGGATTTGCTCGATTACTGGTTTAGCTTGGAAGTACTTAAGAGTAACTTCTAGCTCTGGTTTTGCTTCGCCTTCAACAGCGAAGTCAGCGATATAACCTTCAGCTTTTAGCAAAGTAGCAATTGCAACTTTAAGCTTTGAAGAAGGCATTTTTACAGCAACTTTATTTGCTGACTGACCGTTACGAATGCGGGTCAGCATATCCGAAATCGGATCTTGCATGCTCATAGATTTCTCTCCAAATGATTAAGTGGCAATTACCAGCTAGCCTTACGAAGTCCAGGAATCTCGCCTTTCATGCAAGCTTCACGAACTTTGATACGGCTTAGACCGAACTTACGTAGGTAACCGTGTGGACGACCAGTTTGGTTGCAACGGTTGCGCTGACGTGATGCACTCGAATCACGTGGAAGAGATTGCAATTTAAGAACTGCATTCCAACGATCTTCTTCAGATGCGTTTACATCGCTGATGATAGCTTTTAGTGCCGAACGCTTTTCAGCGAAACGAGCAACTAGCTTTGCACGTTTTGCTTCACGTGCTTTCATTGATTGTTTAGCCATAACAGTAACCCTTCACCTTACTTACGGAATGGGAAGTTAAAGGCAGCCAGCAGAGCACGGCCTTCCTCGTCGTTTGCAGCAGATGTCGTGATAGTAATATCAAGACCGCGCACACGATCGACTTTATCGTAGTCGATTTCCGGAAAGATGATTTGCTCGCGAACGCCCATGCTGTAGTTACCGCGTCCGTCAAAAGACTTAGCGCTAACGCCACGGAAGTCACGTACACGTGGAAGAGCGATGTTAATCAGACGCTCAAGAAAATCCCACATACGTTCGCCACGCAAGGTTACTTTACAACCAATTGGGTAGCCTTCACGAATTTTGAATCCTGCAACAGATTTACGCGCTTTAGTGATAAGAGGCTTCTGACCAGAGATCGTTGCCATATCAGCTGCTGCGTTTTCTAGCAGTTTCTTATCGTTGATTGCTTCACCAACGCCCATGTTTAGGGTGATTTTTTCAATCCTAGGGACTTGCATGACGCTTGTATAGCCGAACTCTTTGGTAAGCTCAGCCACTACAGACGACTTGTAGTAATCATGCAGTTTCGCCATAGTAGAACTCCAAATTACATTCTATTAGTTAGAAACAGTTTCGCCGTTTGATTTGAAGAAACGCACTTTTTTGCCTTCTTCGAAACGGAAACCGATACGGTCTGCTTTACCAGTAGCCGCGTTAAAGATTGCAACGTTAGAAGCGTCAATTGCTGCTTCTTGTTCAACGATGCCACCTTGTACACCCATTGCCGGTACAGGCTTCTGGTGTTTTTTCACAAGGTTGATACCTTCAACGATGATTTTACCGGTAGAAAGAACCTTAGTTACTTTACCGCGCTTGCCTTTATCTTTACCAGCAAGAACGATTACTTCGTCATTACGACGGATTTTAGCTGCCATTATTGTGCTCCTTACAGAACTTCTGGAGCCAGTGAAACAATCTTCATGAATTTCGCATTACGAAGTTCACGAGTCACTGGGCCAAAAATACGTGTGCCGACTGGTTGCTCAGTAGTGTCGTTCAACAATACACAAGCATTACGGTCGAAGCGAATGACAGAACCGTCAGGGCGACGTACGCCTTTACGGGTGCGCACTACTACCGCCTTCAGAACATCACCTTTCTTAACTTTACCGCGAGGAATTGCTTCCTTAACAGTAACTTTGATGATGTCACCGATATGTGCATAACGGCGGTGTGAGCCACCCAGAACCTTAATACACATTACCTTGCGCGCGCCAGAGTTATCTGCTGCGTCAAGTGTACTTTGCATTTGGATCATGTTAGTGCTCCGCTAAATATTAAAAACTAGACCCTCTCGGGTCGGGCTGCCTCTTTATAAGGGCTGCGAATTGTACCACCCTTTTTTGTGATTGGGTAGACAAAAAACAAGCGGCTCCAAAAAAATTTGGAGCCGCTTTTAAGCCTAGATAAAAAAGTGAATATCTATCTTAGATTTTCGCTTTTTCTAGTACTTTTACCAAAGTCCAAGATTTCTTCTTAGACAGTGGACGACATTCACGAATCTCAACAGTATCGCCTAGGCCACACTCGTTGTTTTCGTCATGTGCGTGTAGTTTAGTCGTGCGTTTTACGAACTTGCCGTAAATTGGGTGTTTAACCATACGCTCGATAGCAACTACGATAGACTTGTCCATCTTGTCGCTAACTACACGGCCTTGCATAGTACGGATTTTGTCGCTCATTATGCGCCTGCCTTCTCAGTCAAAACAGTTTTCACACGTGCGATATCACGGCGTACAGCTTTCAGAGTATGAGTCTGCTGTAGCTGACCAGTCGCAGCCTGCATGCGCAGGTTGAACTGCTCGCGCAGTAGATTCAGTAGCTCTTCATTTAGCTCTTCAACGCTTTTTTCGCGTAGATCTTGTGCTTTCATCACATCACCTGCTTAGTTACAAATGTTGTTTTGATTGGCAGTTTACGTGCCGCTAGGCGGAACGCTTCACGTGCCAACTCTTCAGGTACACCGTCCATTTCGTACATTACCTTACCAGGTTGGATTTGGGCTACCCAGTACTCAACGTTACCTTTACCCTTACCCTGACGAACTTCAAGTGGTTTTTCAGTGATTGGCTTATCTGGGAAAATACGAATCCAGATTTGACCTTGACGCTTAACGTGACGCGTCATCGCACGACGAGCCGCTTCGATCTGACGAGCAGTAATACGGCCACGGCCAACTGCTTTAAGACCAAAAGTACCGAAGCTTACATCAGTACCTTTAGCTAGACCACGGTTGCGACCAGTCTGAACCTTACGGAATTTAGTACGTTTAGGTTGTAGCATCAGTCGACTCCTTATTTACGGCCTTTACGCTGCTTCTTAGGCTTGTCAGCCTTTGGCTCTACTGCGTTAGCAGCTGGCATACCGCCTAGAATCTCACCTTTGAAGATCCAAACTTTAATGCCGATCACACCGTATTGAGTGTGAGCCGAAGAAGTTGCGTAATCGATGTCAGCACGTAGTGTGTGTAGTGGCACACGGCCTTCACGGTACCATTCAGTACGCGCGATTTCAGCACCGCCAAGACGGCCGCTTACTTCAACCTTGATACCCTTCGCACCTAGGCGCATTGCGTTTTGTACTGCGCGCTTCATAGCACGACGGAACATAACACGACGCTCTAGCTGAGACGCGATGCTATCAGCCACTAATTGACCGTCTAGCTCAGGCTTACGTACTTCAGCGATGTTAATTTGCGCTGGTACACCTGCAATTTTAGCTACAGCTGCGCGTAGCTTCTCAACGTCTTCACCTTTCTTACCGATAACAACGCCTGGACGAGCAGTGTGAATAGTCACACGGATGCTCTTAGCAGGACGCTCGATAACGATACGTGAAAGAGACGCTTTCGAAAGTTCCTTAGTTAGGAACTGACGTACCTTGAAGTCGCCGTCTAGGTTGTCAGCGAATTCTTTGGTGTTAGCAAACCATGTAGCATTCCAAGGCTTAACGATGCCAAGACGAATACCATTTGGATGTACTTTCTGACCCATTGCTTACTCTCCTAGTCTTAAGCGTCTGCTACAACAACAGTGATGTGGCAAGAACGCTTCAAGATACGATCCGCGCGACCTTTAGCACGAGGCATAATACGCTTCATGATAGGGCCTTCATCTACGAAGATCTTAGCTACATTAAGATCGTCGATATCTGCACCTTCGTTGTGTTCTGCGTTAGCGATTGCTGACTCAAGAACTTTCTTAACTAGTACAGCAGCTTTTTTGTTGCTGAAAGTTAGTAGTTCTAGAGCCTGGTCTACAGATTTACCACGAATTTGATCAGCAACTAAGCGAGCTTTCTGTGGAGAAATACGAGCAAAGTTATGTTTAGCGATAGCTTCCATCATCTACTCCTTATTTCTTCTTAGCTTTCTTATCCGCAGCGTGGCCGCGGTAAGTGCGAGTTGGTGCAAATTCACCCAGTTTGTGACCGATCATTTCTTCGGTTACGAATACTGGTACGTGCTGACGACCATTATGGACAGCGATGGTCAAACCGATCATTGTAGGAATGATCATTGAGCGACGGGACCAAGTCTTAATAGGCTTCTTGTCTCCGCTTTCCACCGCTTTCTCTACCTTCTTCAGCAAGTGTAGGTCAATAAATGGACCTTTCTTGAGAGAACGTGGCATGGCTTATCCTCTTTAAATAGATTACTTGTTACGACGACGTACGATGTACTTGTCAGTGCGCTTGTTCTTACGAGTCTTGAAGCCTTTAGTAGGCTGACCCCAAGGAGATACTGGATGACGACCACCAGATGTACGGCCTTCACCACCACCGTGTGGGTGGTCTACTGGGTTCATCACAACACCACGAACGGTTGGACGAACACCACGCCAGCGCGTAGCACCAGCTTTACCTAGTTCACGTAGCATGTGCTCAGCATTACCTACTTCGCCGATTGTTGCACGGCCTTCAGATAGTACTTTGCGCATTTCGCCAGAACGTAGGCGTAGAGTTACATATGCACCGTCGCGAGCGACGATCTGTGCGTATGCACCTGCAGAACGAGCAATTTGTGCACCTTTACCAGGCTTAAGCTCAACACAGTGAACAGTAGAACCTACTGGGATGTTGCGCATTGGCAGAGTGTTACCTGCTTTGATTGGCGCATCAACACCAGACTGGATCTGATCACCAGCTTGAATGCCTTTTGGTGCAATGATGTAGCGACGCTCACCGTCTGCGTACAGAACTAGAGCAATGTTTGCGCTACGGTTTGGATCGTATTCGATACGCTCAACTTTCGCTGGGATACCGTCTTTAGTACGTTTAAAGTCAATTACACGGTAATGGTGTTTGTGACCACCACCGATGTGACGTACTGTGATACGACCGTTGTTGTTACGACCACCATTCTTAGAGTTTTTCTCTAGAAGTGGTGCGTATGGCTTACCCTTGTGTAGGTCAGCGTTAACAACTTTAACTACGTGACGACGACCAGGGGAAGTCGGCTTACATTTAACAATAGCCATTGTTCAACTACTCCTGTTATTCCGCACCGCCAATGAAGTCAAGATCCTGACCTTCTTTCAGAGTTACGTAAGCTTTCTTCACATCGCTGCGACGGCCTTCACGCATACCCTGACGTTTGGTCTTACCCTTAAGAACAAGAGTATTTACAGACTTAACTTCAACTTCAAATAGCTTTTCTACAGCTGCTTTGATCTCTTTTTTAGTTGCATCTTTTGCTACTTTGAAAACGATAGTGTTCGCTTTCTCTGCAGCCATAGTTGCTTTTTCAGAGATATGTGGAGCACGTAGAACCTTTAGTAGACGCTCTTCAGTGATCATGCCAGCATCTCCTCAACTTGCTTAACAGCTTCAGCTGTCATTAGAACCTTGTCGAACGCGATCAGGCTTACTGGATCAACACCAGCAACGTCACGTGCGTCAACTTTGTATAGGTTACGAGCAGCTAAGAATAGATTTTCATCCACTTCGCCAGTTACGATCAGAACATCATTAAGCTCAAGTTCTTTAAGCTTAGCTACTAGCTCTTTTGTTTTTGGTGCTTCAACTGAGAAGTTATCAACAACGATTAGACGCTCTTGACGAACAAGCTCAGAAAGAATGCTTTTCATAGCACCGCGGTACATTTTTTTGTTTACTTTCTTGCTGTGATCCTGTGGTTTCGCAGCAAAAGTAACACCACCTGTACGCCAGATTGGGCTACGAATTGTACCAGCACGCGCGCGGCCAGTACCTTTTTGACGCCATGGCTTAGCACCACCGCCTGATACTTCAGAACGAGTCTTCTGAGCACGAGTACCCTGACGAGCACCTGCTGCAAATGCAACAACTACCTGGTGTACAAGAGCTTCGTTGAACTCACGTCCGAAAGTAGTTTCGGAAACAGTTAGTGCGTCAGCACCTTTAACCATCAATTCCATTACTTACTCCTAGACGTTATGCTTTAACAGCTGGTTTAACGATCACGTCGCCACCAGTTGACCCTGGTACTGCACCTTTAATAAGAAGCAGATTACGCTCAGCGTCAACACGTACGATCTCAAGGTTTTGAGTCGTTACACGCTCAGCACCCATGTGACCTGCCATTTTCTTGCCTTTAAACACGCGACCTGGAGTTTGGCACTGGCCAATTGAACCCGGAGCACGGTGAGACAATGAGTTACCGTGAGTCATATCTTGAGTAGAGAAGTTCCAACGCTTAACAGCACCTTGGAAGCCCTTACCTTTAGATGTACCAGTAACGTCTACTTTTTTAATTTCGTTGAAAAGTTCTACGTTTAGCTCGGCGCCAACTTCAAACTCTTCGCCGTTTTCTAAACGGAATTCCCAAAGACCGCGGCCAGCTTCTACACCTGCTTTCGCAAAGTGACCAGCTTCTGGCTTAGATACACGGTTAGCTTTCTTACCGCCAGCAGTTACCTGGATAGCAGCGTAGCCATCGTTCTCAAGAGTTTTAACTTGAGCAACGCGGTTTGCTTCTACTTCAACAACTGTTACTGGGATAGAAACGCCTTCTTCAGTAAATACGCGGGTCATACCCACTTTACGTCCGACTAGACCAATCATTCTTCTAATCTCCCTTAACCTAGGCTGATTTGAACATCAACACCAGCAGCAAGATCTAGACGCATAAGAGCATCAACAGTCTTGTCAGTTGGTTCTACGATGTCGATCAGACGCTTGTGAGTACGGATTTCGTACTGGTCACGCGCATCTTTGTTTACGTGTGGAGAGATAAGAACAGTGAAACGCTCTTTACGAGTAGGTAGTGGAATTGGACCACGAACCTGTGCGCCGGTACGCTTTGCTGTTTCTACGATTTCCGCAGTTGACTGATCGATTAGCTTGTAATCGAAAGCTTTAAGGCGGATACGAATACGTTGGTTCTGCATGAGACAGAGCTCCAAAATCAAATAAATTACACAAACAATATCGCCACTCACACTCGTAAAGACGAGGGAATGCCGATTGATTTATGTGAAACCGTAGCCTCCAAAATTAGGAAGCATTGTCAGTTAAATTTGAATTAACTAATGTGGCTTGCGCCTCGTTAATATTTTATTAACCGCGAACATAAGCTGAGTATACATTACCTTGTTTAGAGCGTGCTCTAACAAGCTCCTCAGTGCTCATTGGTTCACAACTGACTTAAGTCAGTGCGGGGCATTATACAGATCACAGAATGGGATGCAAGGGGTGAACAAAGATTAATCGGAAAAAATAGCCACACTCTCGTTCCCACGGTCCCCGTGGGAATGCATATAAGGGTAGAGACTGGATATATGTAAACCAGATTTTATTAAGCTATGAAGCAAATCACTAAAGAATCTTGTCGAAATGGATAAGTTTGGTATGCGTTAACCTTTAACCTTATAAACGCAAAAGGGAAGCCGAAGCTTCCCTTTTCTGGTATGCGTATTACCGCAAAATCATTCGATATTAGTCGAAGATTTTAGCAACAACACCAGCACCAACTGTACGGCCACCTTCACGGATTGCGAAGCGTAGACCTTCGTCCATCGCGATTGGAGCGATTAGCTCTACAGTCATCTGTACGTTATCACCTGGCATTACCATTTCTACGCCTTCTGGTAGCTGGATGTCACCAGTTACGTCAGTTGTACGGAAGTAGAACTGTGGACGGTAGCCTTTGAAGAATGGAGTGTGACGACCACCTTCATCTTTAGATAGTACGTATACTTCTGACTCAAACTTAGTGTGAGGAGTGATTGAACCTGGTGCAGCTAGAACCTGACCACGCTCTACTTCGTCACGCTTAGTACCACGTAGTAGTGCACCAACGTTCTCACCTGCACGACCTTCGTCAAGCAGCTTACGGAACATTTCTACACCAGTACATGTAGTTGTAGTAGTTTCTTTGATACCAACGATCGCTACTTCATCACCTACAGTTAGGATACCACGCTCGATACGGCCAGTTACTACTGTACCACGACCCTGGATTGAGAATACGTCTTCGATTGGCATTAGGAACGGCTGGTCTACAGCACGCTCTGGCTCTGGGATGTAAGAGTCTAGTGCTTCTGCAAGCTCTACAACCTTCGCTTCCCACTGCTCTTCACCGTTTAGTGCACCTAGAGCTGAACCCTGGATTACTGGTAGGTCATCACCTGGGAAGTCGTACTCAGATAGAAGTTCACGAACTTCCATTTCTACTAGCTCTAGAAGCTCTTCATCGTCAACCATGTCACACTTGTTCATGAATACGATGATGTATGGGATACCAACCTGACGGCCTAGTAGGATGTGCTCACGAGTCTGTGGCATTGGGCCATCAGTCGCAGCTACTACAAGGATACCACCGTCCATCTGCGCAGCACCAGTGATCATGTTTTTAACATAGTCAGCGTGTCCTGGGCAGTCTACGTGTGCGTAGTGACGAGTTGGAGTATCGTATTCTACGTGTGAAGTTGCGATTGTGATACCGCGCTCACGCTCTTCTGGAGCGTTATCGATTGATGCGAAGTCTTTCGCTTCACCGCCGTATACTTTTGAAAGAGTAGTACAGATAGCTGCAGTTAGAGTTGTTTTACCGTGGTCAACGTGGCCGATAGTACCAACGTTTACGTGCGGTTTCGTACGTTCAAATTTTTCTTTAGACACGATCGTGTTCCTTACCTAGTTATGATTCGCCCCGCTCATGAACGGTCAGGGCGCGCCAGAATTTGCTATTCTATGCGCCAACTTCCGTTAGCGCAATATTTGGACGCATTGATCTTACAAATTTAATAGAAGATCTATTTAATTTTCGTCAAAAAACGTCCAATTTCTCTATTTACACACGTTCTGCAATGATTGCTTCAGCAACATTCTTAGGAACTTCAGCGTACTCGGAGAACTCCATTGAGTACGATGCACGCCCCTGAGTTGCAGAACGTAGGTCGGTTGCGTAACCAAACATTTCTGAAAGTGGTACCTGAGCACGAACGATCTTCAGACCAGCCGGTCCTTCATCCATACCCTCGATGATGCCACGACGACGGTTAAGGTCGCCAACAACGTCACCCATCCAATCTTCAGGAGTGGTTACTTCAACCTTCATCATTGGTTCAAGAAGTACAGGTTGTGCTTCAAGAGCACCTTTCTTGAATGCCATTGAGCCGGCGATCTTAAACGCCATCTCATTTGAGTCGACATCGTGGTACGAGCCGTCGAATAGTGTTGCTTTAACATCCAGTACTGGATAGCCCGCAAGAACACCATTGTTCATCTGCTCTTCGATACCTTTAGATACCGAGCTGATGTATTCCTTAGGAACAACACCACCCACAATCTCGTCCACAAAGACGAAGCCTTCGCCTTGCTCTGCTGGTTCGATCTTAAGCCAAACATGACCATACTGACCACGACCACCAGACTGGCGAACAAATTTGCCTTCAACTTCGGTTTTACCACGAATCGTTTCACGGTAAGCAACCTGAGGTTTACCAACATTACAGTCAACACTGAACTCACGCTTCATACGGTCTACGATGATATCAAGGTGAAGTTCACCCATACCAGAGATCAGTGTCTGGCCTGTTTCATCGTCAGTCTCAACGCGGAAAGATGGATCTTCTGCAGCTAGTTTACCTAGTGCGATACCCATTTTTTCCTGGTCAGCCTTAGAGCGCGGTTCTACTGCAATCTGAATTACCGGATCAGGGAACTCCATACGCTCAAGAACTACTTTTGAGTTCATATCACATAGAGTGTCACCTGTAGTCACTTCTTTCAGACCAATCGCTGCTGCAATATCACCAGCTCGAACTTCTTTGATCTCTTCACGCTTGTTCGAGTGCATCTGAACAATACGGCCAAAGCGTTCACGCTTCTGCTTAACTGAGTTATAAACCGTGTCACCCGAGTTAACTACACCAGAGTAAACACGCATAAAGGTCAGTGTACCTACAAACGGGTCTGTCGCGATCTTGAATGCAAGTGCTGAGAACGGTTCGTTGTCATCAGCATGACGCTCAACTTCGTTTTCGCTCTCATCAACACCTTTGATAGCAGGCACATCAACAGGAGCAGGTAGATATTCGATTACTGCGTCAAGCACAGCCTGTACACCTTTGTTCTTAAATGCACTACCACAGGTAGCAAGTACAATCTCGTTATTTAGTGTACGGATACGAAGACCTTCTTTTAGCTCTTCTTCTGTTAACTCACCTTCTTCAAGGTATTTTTCCATCAAATCTTCGTTAGCTTCAGCTGCCGCTTCAATCATATTGGTGCGGTACTCTTCAGCTAGCTCTAGCATATCAGCCGGAATCTCTTCATATGTGAAGGTCATGCCCTGATCGGCTTCATTCCAGTTGATTGCTTTCATCTTGATAAGGTCGATGACACCCTTGAACTCGTCTTCCGCACCAATGTTTAACTGGATTGGAACCGGGTTCGCACCAAGACGATCTTTAATTTGGTCTACCACGCGTAGGAAGTCTGCGCCAGCACGGTCCATTTTGTTAACGAATACCATGCGAGGAACACTGTACTTATCGGCCTGACGCCATACAGTTTCAGACTGAGGTTCAACACCTGATGCACCACAGAACACAACTACGGCACCATCAAGTACACGCAGAGAACGTTCTACTTCGATAGTGAAGTCTACGTGTCCCGGAGTATCGATGATGTTAACGCGGTGTTCGTCGAATTGTGCTTCCATACCACGCCAGAAGGTAGTAGTAGCAGCAGATGTGATAGTAATACCACGCTCTTGCTCCTGCTCCATCCAGTCCATGGTCGCAGCACCATCGTGCACTTCGCCGATTTTATGAGAAAGGCCAGTGTAGAACAGAATACGCTCGGATGTGGTTGTTTTACCTGCATCTACGTGAGCAACAATACCGATGTTACGGTAGCGCTCGATAGGAGTTTTACGAGCCACGATTGTATCCCTCTGTAGCTAAGTTGCCTTGTAAGTAAGGTTATCTTAGAGAAAAGAATAAGTGCTGCGAGAGAGCCTCGCAGCACTGAAGGTATATTACCAGCGGTAATGTGCGAACGCTTTGTTCGCGTCTGCCATACGGTGAACGTCTTCACGTTTCTTAACAGCAGTACCTTTGTTTTCTGACGCGTCTAGCATTTCAGCAGCTAGGCGTGCAGCCATAGATTTTTCACCACGCTTACGCGCAGCTTCAACCAACCAACGCATAGCAAGTGCGTTACGGCGAACCGGACGTACTTCTACAGGTACCTGGTAAGTTGAACCACCCACACGGCGAGACTTAACTTCTACCGCAGGGCGAACATTTTCAAGAGCTTCTTCAAATACAGCTAAGTGGTCTTTGCCAGACTTCTCAGCCATAGTATCTAGTGCACCGTATACGATTTTTTCAGCAGTTGATTTCTTACCGTCAACCATAACGATGTTTACAAATTTTGCCAGCAGCTCAGATTTGAACTTAGGATCTGGAAGGATCTTACGCTGACCAATAACGCGACGACGTGGCATGGTTTATCTCCGTTGTCTTCTTCAGGTTATCCAAAACTTTTCAGTTTCTTCAAAATTAAAATAATTTAGTGTTTGGCCTTACTTAACGGGGAACCATTAAGACTTAGGTTTCTTCACACCGTACTTAGAACGACCTTGTTTACGGTCATTTACGCCTGCACAGTCAAGTGCACCGCGAACAGTGTGGTAACGCACACCTGGAAGGTCTTTAACACGACCGCCACGGATTAGAACAACTGAGTGCTCCTGAAGGTTGTGACCTTCACCGCCGATGTACGAAGTTACTTCGAAGCCGTTTGTCAGACGTACACGACAAACTTTACGAAGTGCTGAGTTAGGTTTTTTAGGTGTAGTAGTATATACACGAGTACATACACCACGTTTTTGTGGACACGCTTCTAGCGCTGGCACGTTGCTTTTTACAACTTGCTTAACGCGAGGTTTACGTACCAACTGGTTAATAGTTGCCATTAACTAGCTCCTGTTGTTACTAAAAGTAAGCTTTGTGAAAAATCTATTCCCCAGATGCACGATGTACATTTAGGGACGCAAAATTCTATTTAGGAATGAGATGTGTGTCAAGAAATAAAAGGATCTTTTTTAACCAGCAAAGAAGGTTACCAGCTGATTGATTTTGGTTCGCTATCAGTCAGTTCCACCCACTCTGAATAATCAATCACTTTAATGTATTTATTGACCAGTTCGGAAAGGCCTCTGGCTTCAAGATCTGCCTTTAATATATAGACGCTTTTGCAACTTTCTAGCAGCTCTGCGCAACTTGAGGTGTCAGCGACTGCCACATACACAGAATCTTCGGTAAGAAGGATTTTATCCTCCGCTAATGAATATTCTATCGCGTTAGAAATATCGTTTATTTGCTTAACTATGTGCAGCATCGTTTGGTCTCAAGAGTAATAAGCTCAAAAAGTAAGAAGTTTATCGCACTCATGCAATTTAGCTGCAATCTCTGGCTTAGATAACTTTTCTGTCTCGATTAAAAGCTCTGCTCCTGCCAGCCCCATTTCATTGAGTGAAGCCTCACAGAGGTAGACGTTTTCAATATCGTACAGCTCCATCAACTTAAATGCAGGCGCATAGTCACGAGAATAAATCCCTTTTGGATCCTGGGAACCCAAAAGCTGGGTGACTCCTTCTTTTATAAAGAAGACAGAGATATCTTCACAGTATGCCGATGCAGCCAGAAGCGCGTCTAAACCTTCTCGACCACTACTGGTGCTATGAGGGAAAGACTTAAAAACATAACCTAACTTCATTAGAACTGAACCACCCTATCCTGAGTCAGCATAGCTTCAGCAAGGCTACCCAGGCCTATCTGATCAAAGCCACTAGCCAGGTTATGAGCACTTAGCTCATGCTGTTGCGCCTCTTGTGAGCTAACAATGCCGCGACGCAGTGCGGCCGCTACGCATGTTTCCAGCTTTACACCATGTTCTGTAGCTAATTGCTGCCACGCCGATGTGAGATTAAACTCGTCGTTTGCAGGCACCACAAGGTTGGAGCCATTGGAGACACCATCTTGATAAAAGAAGACTGAGTTCAGCTTGTGCCCTTTTTCGATAAGCGCACAAGCAAAGCCATAAGCGTTCCTTGCAGACTGAGATCCGTACACCGAACCATTTACCAGCAAGGTATAGCTCAAACTCACTTTTCGCCATCCTCAGTTTTACGCTGACGAATGTATAGGTATACAGTGTGCTTGGAGATATTTAAGCGTTCAGCTACCCGGTTAATTGCATCTTTGATATCGAAGATACCTTTGTCATACAGTTCCATCACTATCTGACGGTTCTTGGTGTTATTAGATACCGACTTATCGGCATTGATTTCTTCGATAGTGTGTTCAACAGTCTGATCGACCAGCTCAACAACATCGCTTGCAAAGTTAACCGCAGAAGCGGCTTCTTTTGCTTCTTCTGTTGGCATAAATGATTGCAGAATTTGTGAGAACGGAGCATCAAGGTTTACGTTGATACATAAAAGACCAATCACACGATTATGGCCATTGCGAATCGCTATCGTCACTGATTTCATCAATACTCCACCCTTAGCTCGGGTGAAATAAGCTCTTGAGAAGTTTCGCTCTGAACTTTCAATATCTTTTAGCGTTTTTAGCGCCATATCAGTGATTGGAGAACCAACGTGTCGCCCGGTATTTTCACCGTTAGCAATCTTTATTGCAGAAGTGTCCAGGTTTTCCAGCGAGTGCAATACAATTTCACAAAATGGCCCAATAAGACCAGCTAACCCATCTACTACTGCTTCGTAGGACTTTAATATTATTTTGTCGTGTTCAGAAAATGGCTGAACCACAACCGATTCCATTTCCATTAATGCATCTGCATGCATTGCTTCCGTTGTAGTCACGTGAGGGCCTCGGGTTAATAAATCAACTAATTAGTGCAAGTTTATCAGAAAATTTGAATCGCGCACCGTTTTGGGTCAAGAATTATGCTCAAGTAACTTCAAGATCAAAAAAGCCCCGATAAAAATCAGGGCTCTATCAACCATTTAGCAACGGTTATTGAGTTACTTCTTCCGCAACTTCACCATTGTCGATACTTAGCAGCTCCACTTCAAATACCAGTGTAGAGTTTGCTGGAATTGTTGGTGTATCCTGCTCACCATAAGCGAGTTCTGGCGGGATAACGAACTTAAACTTAGAACCAACAGGCATTAGCTGAACGCCTTCTGTCCAACCTGGAATCACGCGGTTTAGCGGGAATGTAGCTGGAGCATTGCGATCGTATGAGCTATCAAACTTAGTGCCATCAATTAACGTACCTTTGTAATGTACTTCTACTGTATCAGTAGCAGCTGGCTTATCACCTTCAGCGTCTGTCATTACTTGGTATAGAAGACCAGATTCAGTCTTAGTTACACCTTCTTGTTTTTCGAACTCTGCACGGAACTCGTCACCCGCTTTCTTAACTGCTGCTGCTTTTTCTGCAGCCACTTCCTGCATCTTAGTTGCAACACGCTGATCTAGCTCTTCAAGCGCCTGACGTGTTTCATCTTCAGTCAGTGTTGGATTACCAGCAAAAACGTCTTCGATACCTTTCAGAACAAGCTCTTTCTTAAGCTCGATACCGAACTCAGATGGCTTTTCAATGCTTTCAGAAAGATAGTTAGCAAATGAAAGCCCAATTGCATAAGACGCTTTGTCATCTTCAGATGCAAAAGTAGGTGCAGCTGCTTCTGCCTGCACTTGCTCTTCAACTTGAGGAGCTGTTTCTGTTTTTGGGGTTTCTTCTTTCTGACAACCCGCAGCTAGCATAACTGTCGCTGCAAGCAGTGACACTTTAAAGAAAGGTTTCATTTAATACTCCAATTCATGGCAAAGCCATTTCCATTTTGATACACGCCTCATTTACAAACAGAGACATGCAAATATCTTGTTGCATCAATATACTAGGTATATACCCGTTGACACAAACCGGATTAAGCCTAGTGAAGCGAACATACTCACATTTAATGACATTGCTCTTTGTCATAACCATGTTAAATGGCTGTTTTTTTCCAGCCAGGATGACCAAAGATGGATTATCGAGCCCAAAGGCACTACCAGCTTTGCTCTGAGCAGAGATGGACGCTTCGCTCTGCTTTACTCAAAAGAAAACCAACTTGTACTTTGGGACTTAGATGAAAGCCAGGAACTTGCTTCTCTTGGAAAGCAAGATCCAGAAGGCAACACTGTTTCCCATATTCGCATCTCAGATAATGGCCGCTATGCCGTTACAGCCACTCAATTAAATTTTGCCGTCTGGGACTTAGCCTGGTCCAAAGCCGAAGGTCTTTGGTCTATATCCGATGGTCTTATCCGGGATGTAGATGTTAGTAGTAACGGTGAACAAGTACTACTTGGTTTATCTAATGGTAAAGCCATATATGTGAACTTAGTCACTGGAAGACGCATGGAGTTCCTTGCTCACCGAGAAAAAGTTAATACAGTGGCACTTTCTGCTAACGGCAAATATGCATTATCTGGGGGAAATGACTACAAAGCCTACTTCTGGGACACCTCAACAGGACAAGCGCTCTATATGTTTGAACACGATGCCAGAATCAATCGTGTAGCCTTACATAGGGATGGAAAGCTTGCTCTGACATCTGATGGAGCTAATGACAGCTATATCTGGGATTTGTCTAACGGAAAAAAGATTACTGAGCTTAAGTCTCTATCCAGACAATTAGTGTTCTCTACCGCCAGGTTTTCTGATGATGGTAAGTATCTAGTTACGGGAACCCCATCAGGCAGGGTAATGCTTTGGGATACTAAAACAGGAAAACGCCTCGATGGCTGGGAAGTTGAACCTTTAAAAGAAACTCGCCCTCCTCGCGCAGTAGTGTATGATGCGGCCTTTGATTATAAGAACAGAGTAATTTCGGCGACATCAGCCGGTATTGCGCAAGCCTGGAAAATAGATAATGACTAAGACTGAAGAACTTGAACAGAGAATCAATGATCTGGAAATCAAGAACTCATTTCAGGAGCAGACCATTGATGAGCTTAATGAAGCATTAGGTCAGCAGCAGTTGCTCATCTCTAAGATGCAGGAGCAGATGCGTTTTATGGTAACCAAGATTAAAACCATGGATACCTCGAATATGGCTAAAGAGTCGGAAGAAACGCCTCCACCGCATTATTAACATTCTTATTTTGTAAGCTCTTACACTTGTTCCCATGCTTCGAGTGGGAATACATACCTGAGCCAAAATAGGCATTCCCACGGAGGACCGTGGGAACGATGATAGCTATAGAAATTAAGCTACTTGATTAGTGCGAACAGCCGCAGCCGCCTTCTTTTTTACCTTCGCCACCGCCACAGCATTCGTGGTCGTCACCGTGACCTTCACCGCCGCAACAACCGCCTTCACCTTTGCCTTCGCCGCCACAGCAACCACCAGCTTTATGAATATGACCGTGCTCAATCTCTTCAGCAGTTGCTTCGCGAGTTGCCACAACTTCCACATCAAAGGTCAGAGTCTGGCCAGCTAGCATATGGTTACCATCAACCACGACTTCGTCACCATCAACTTCTGTTACTTCTACAGGGATTGGACCCTGATCTGTGTCTGCAAGGAAACGCATACCAACTTCAATTTGCTCAACACCCTGGAATACATTTGCAGGAACACGCTGTACAAGCGCATCGTTGTGCTCGCCGTAAGCATCGTCCGGAGCTACTGTCGCTGAGAACTTATCGCCTGCTACTTTGCCTTCAAGTTCATTTTCAAGGCCTGTGATCAGGTTATTGTGACCATGAAGATAATCCAGTGGAGCTTCAACTGTTGACTGATCAACAACCACACCGTCTTCAAGTTTTACCTGGTAAGCAAGGCTTACTACTACGTTCTTTTCAATTTTCATGATAACTCCGGAGGATGTAATGAAATAAATCGCCCTGCTTGAATCTTTTTCCAATAATCAGGAACTCCACCCATTATGGGGGCAAATTATATAAACTCAATTATTCCATACAAACTTTGTTGAGAACTTATCTCAATACACCTTACTCAGGTTTAAAAACTCCAATCATTTCTTGTCCGTTGTGCTCACTCTGTTCAACAGCCTTTGGTAACCGCTGTTCTTTGTAGTCACAGTCGACGCACTCAACCACTTCTACATCGTTCTCCACCCACCAGCGCAGAGAGTCGATACTATGACACTCCGGGCAACTTGCTCCTGCTATAAAGCGTTTCTTGGTTTTCATTTTTATCCTGATATTTAAATTTTGGGTTACTTTTACAGACTACACTTGCATTTACTTTAGTATCTTTTGCCTGTAGGGCGAAGCCCGCCCTATAGCCTATAGGACGCAGTCCGTGCTGTTGTCTATTTCCAGTGATCCATTGAATGATTATCGGTTTCCATTTCTCTGCCGAATATCTCTTCAAGCTCTTTACGGGCTTCTTTCGAACGAAGAGCCAGATTCTTATCATCCTGATGTTGCGGTAATAACTCCTGAAGCATTGCGTTATCAAGTTTTCTGAAGTGCGATTCAGCCCTCTTCGCCTGATAAGGGTGAAAGCCCAACTCAACCAAAGTTTGACGACCGAGATCCAATGCCCCAAGGAACATTTCACGCGAGTAATTAGGCACACCATGATTTAACAACTGATAAGCTTCTACACGACTTCGGGCCCGAGCTAATATCTTCATGTTAGGGAAGTGATGCTGACACATTTCAGCCACGGCTAAGACCTCATCCGGATCGTCTGTACAGATAACTATTGCTTTCGCTTTCTCTGCACCAGCGGCTCGAAGCAGATCAAGTTGAGTAGCGTCACCGTAGTAAACCTTATAACCATATTTTCTTAATAGTTGAATCTGGCCGGCATCACTTTCCAGAACCGTGACTTTCACTTTATTGGCGTACATAAGCCTGCCAACAATCTGCCCAAAGCGACCAAAACCAACGATGATGACTCTCGGCTTTTTGTCTATTACGTTATCTGACTCTGGGGAGTCAGTTGTAGGATTGATGGTCGCAGAAAACCACTTCTTCTGAGCCAGCAGCAATAATGGCGTAGTAACCATAGATAAACTCACTACCACCAGCAAAAACTCGACCAGATCCTTACTTAGCAGGTTTTCAGCCTGTGCTGCAGTAAACAGTACGAACGCGAACTCACCACCCTGGCTTAGTATTGCAGCCATTCGGCTACGCGCTTTGGGCCTTGTTCCAAATAACCGGGCCAACAGATATAGAATTAACCCTTTAACCACGACTAAACCAACAACTGCTAATAAGATCTTCACAGGCTCCAAGACCAGCAGACCTAAATTAACCGCCATACCAACAGCGATAAAAAATAGACCTAGCAATAACCCTTTAAAGGGCTCAATAGCGATTTCCAGCTCGTGTCGATATTCACTCTCAGCTAATAGAACACCAGCCAGGAATGTACCTAGTGCCATAGATAAGCCCAGCTTCTGCATGATTACCGCAATACCAATAACAAGAAGCAGTGCCGCTACGGTGAACAGCTCCCTCACCCCGCTCATCACGACATAGCGGAAAAGTGGCCGCAATAGATAATGTCCGCCAACCAGAAAGACGATTATGCTACCTAGCATTAACAGCGCATCTCGCCAGTCGCCACCGACTTTACCCGCCAGCAATGGCAACATCGCTAGCATAGGTATCACAGCAATGTCCTGGAACAGCAGTACTGCGAAACCCGATTGCCCTGTTTCTGATCCAGCAAGACCCTGCTCTTCAATAACTTTCAGGGCGATAGCTGTGGATGAGAGTGCTAAAGCCATCCCGATAACAATGCTGTTCTGCCAGGACAAGCCAAATAAGCTGGTTATCGCCGCAATAACACATGTGGTAACAACGACCTGTGCTCCGCCTAACCCAAGTATCGGGTTACGCATTTGCCAGAGTTTCTTCGGATTAAGCTCTAACCCGATTAAGAACAGAAGCAGCACCACGCCAAATTCAGCAAAATGAAGAATTTCCTCTACATCGCTGATTAAGCCGAATCCCCAGGGACCAATAGCGACACCGGCGAGCAAATAACCCAGCACCGAGCCAAGCCCCATTCTCTGAGCCAAAGGAACCGCAATCACTGCGGATGAGAGAAAAATAACTCCACTTTGAAGGAACTCACTAGTCGCTGCCATGGCTTAACTCCCCTTCATCCGAGGTGATTACAGGCACCTCGCTAAATGGATTCTTTAACCAGCTACGGTAATTTTCAGCATGTTCATATCTTTCTACCTTTGATACATGCCTAGCCCAGTGCAGTACAAAAGGCTGGAACCAATGCATTTGACAAAGAGCAGCGGTTAATTCAAATGGCTGGAGAATTTCTTGCAGCGGATATTTGTTGTAACCAGAAGTAGCGAACGCTTCTTTAGCTCCGCCAGTGGTGATCACACTACGCCAATATTTCCCTTTCAGCGCACAACCTTTTCCAAAGGCAAAGCCTTTACCTAAAACCCTGTCCATCCACTCTTTTAACAGTGCCGGGCAGGAATACATATAGAGGGGATGTTGAAAAACAATAATGTCGTGCTCTTGCAGTAGCCTGTGTTCATGCTGTACATCGATAAAAAAATCCGGATAACAGGCATAGAGGTCATGGACAGTAACATGCGCAAGATCGCTGACTTTACTGACCATTACTTTATTGGCGATAGATACTTCCTGATCCGGGTGCGCAAATATCACCAGAATCTTAGGTAGCTGATTTCCCTCTGACTTCATCCCTGAGACCAACATCCATTTGTTTTTAATTTGTTAATGAAACCATCATATACCCAAACTAACTCAAGATGCGAGCCTCAATAACATCTGATACTATGCACCGGAAAAATTCGTACTCACCTCATCTATAAGATTTCTATGATTACTTTCTCAGACATTCAGTTATTACGTGGCGGTAAGCCACTACTTGACCAGGCTACGGCAACTATCAATCCAGGCGATAAAGTGGGTCTGGTGGGTAAAAACGGCTGCGGTAAATCCACACTGTTTGCGCTGCTGAAAGATGAACTTTCTATTGATGCAGGTAATTTCCAGATGCCATCGCACTGGGAACTAGCCTGGGTTGCGCAGGAAACTCCAGCTCTTGAGCGTCAGGCTCTGGAATATGTTATCGACGGTGACAGAGAGTATCGCCAACTCGAAGCGGAGCTAGCTAAAGCTGAAGAGAATGACAACGGTACACTTGCAGCAGAGATCCACGGCAAGATCGAAACCATTGGCGGTTACACCATCAGAGCACGAGCAGCGGAACTTCTAAATGGTCTTGGTTTTAGCCAGGAACAGATGAGCTGGAACCTGACTCAATTTTCCGGTGGTTGGCGTATGCGACTCAACCTTGCGCAGGCTCTGCTATGTCGCTCAGATCTGCTATTACTCGATGAACCAACCAACCACCTGGATTTGGATGCGGTAATGTGGCTGGAACGCTGGCTACAATCTTATCCTGGGACTCTTATTCTGATCTCTCACGACAGGGACTTTTTAGACCCTATCGTCGGTCGTATTGTTCATATCGAAAACGAGAAGTTAAACGAGTACACAGGTAACTACTCTTCGTTTGAAAGTCAGCGAGCGCAAAAGTTAGTGCTTCAACAAGCGATGTTCCAGAAGCAACAGAAGCAAATGGCGCATATGCAGAGCTATATTGACCGCTTCCGCTATAAAGCATCAAAAGCTCGTCAGGCTCAAAGCCGAATTAAGGCACTTGAGAAGATGGAAAAGGTTCTGCCAGCTCAGTTTGATAACCCGTTTAGCTTTGAATTCAGAGAACCATCAGCGCTTCCAAATCCGATTCTGATGATGGATGAAGTTTCTGCTGGTTATGGTGACAACCTGATTCTGGAAAAGATTCGCCTGAATCTGGTACCAGGCAGCCGGATTGGCCTGCTTGGTCGTAACGGTGCCGGTAAATCAACCCTGATTAAACTATTATCCAGCGAATTGACTCCAAAAGGCGGAGACTTAACTTACTCGCAAGGCGTTAAGATTGGTTATTTTGCTCAGCACCAGCTTGAGACTCTGCACCCTGAAGAGACACCGCTCCAGCATATGATGCAGATTGCTCCGGAGAAAACTGACCAGGAACTCAGAAATTATCTGGGGAGCTTTGGTTTCCACGGCGATAAAGCGCTGGATAAAGTGGCGCCGTTCTCTGGTGGTGAGAAAGCACGTTTAGTACTCGCTCTTATCGTGTGGCAAAAGCCAAACCTGCTATTACTCGATGAACCAACCAACCACTTAGATCTGGATATGCGTCAAGCACTGACTCTGGCATTGCAGACTTTTGAAGGTGCAATGGTAATTGTCAGCCACGATAGATACCTATTGAGAGCGACAACTGATGACTTGTACCTTGTTCATGACCGTCAGGTTGCTCCTTTTGATGGCGATTTAAATGACTACTACAAGTGGCTGACTGATCAGAGTAAAGCTGAACGAAAAGAAGCTCAGCAAGATGCACCACCAAAAGACACAACCAACAGTGCGGCGGCTCGAAAAGAGCAGAAACGTCGTGAGGCTGAATTCCGTAAACAGACTGCTCCGCTGAGGAAAAACCTGGAAAAACTTGAAAAGCGAATGGATAAGCTGAATGATGTTTTAGCGGAAATTGAGCAGCAATTAACAGATACTTCGCTGTACCAGTCTGAAAATAAAGCTAAACTTAATAAAGTATTGGCGGAACAGGCTGCTTCTAAGTCAGAGTTAGAAGAAGTGGAAATGGAGTGGATGGATATTCAGGAAACTCTTGAACAAATGGAATCTGAGTTCTCTTGAGTTTAGTTCAGAAACAACACGTCATTCCTGAACTGGCCGTCCGCCTTGGCAGGAATCTAATCAAAGTATGTAGTAATAACAGATAGGTTCTACAAATTAACAAGAATAGATCCCGGACAATTGCTTAGGCAATTTCCGGGATGACGAAGAATTCAGTATTAACTAAATCGCAAGGATGTAGGTTTATGGCGTCAGATTCTTCTATTAATCTCACTATTGAACGACTGTGGCAATTCAGCCTGCAGTATTACAGCGTGAGAGAAGTGAAAGAAGCCTGCCTGAATCTGCAAAACAAATTCCACGGCAACGTGAATCTGCTTTTAATGCTTAAATGGCTGGATGAGCATAACCTTACGTTTAAGCAGGAAGAGTGGAGTCAGGTACAAAGATGTATTTTACGCAGCGAAGTACTTTTATTGCATTATCGAGAGCTGAGAAAGAAGCTAAAAAACAATTTGCCAGATTCCTTGTACCGGGAATCTCTAGAGTTTGAATTGCTGCTGGAAAAGCAGCAGCAATCGGATCTGGTAGATTGCATCAACTCTCTCGAATTACATGAAAACCGTGGCGATCCACTCACCAAACTCTATTGCGAGCAGTTAAGTGCCGATCACCTGACTGAAGCCTTTTCTAAAAAGTTTTATTGAATCAATACCTTCCTTTCTTTACATTGGAACCTAGTTGATCACGGAAGATCGGAAGGTACCAATGAAAAAAATTTATATTGTGAACGTGGGTCATGCACATCAGGAGCAAATCGACAGGTGGGGAGACTTTGAAGCCTGGGCATCTAAAGCTTTAACCGAGCAAGGAATAGAAGATTCAACCATAGAACTCATTGATGGAGTAGCTAGTCCGCTTCCCAAGCCGGAGCTATGTACTGGCATAATTATTATGGGTTCCCTATCCATGGTCACTGAAAAGACAGAATGGATGCTCAGACTCTCACAACAGATCGTTAGTTATACAGAACAGCACATACCCATGCTTGGTATCTGCTTTGGCCACCAGTTAATAGCTCAGGCATTAGGGGGTAATGTGGGCTTTCATCCTCAAGGATTGGAAGCGGGAACTACAAGGATATCTGTCTTACCAGAGGCAAACAATGATCCTCTGTTTTGTGCGATGCCGACGTCTTTTCCTGCGCACGTTGTACACTTTCAGTCGGTAATTTCACTACCAGAGGGTGCTCAACTGTTGGCGAAAAATGATTTTGAGCCACACCATGCATTCAGGTATGGCACATCAACCTGGGGAGTACAGTTTCATCCCGAGTTCACCGAAGAAATCATGCTAAGCTCCCTAGAGCATCTGAAAGGTGAACTCAGTGATAATTACCAACAGAAACTAGCGGAGATTGAAGAGACCCGCTTTGCAAAGCAATGCCTCTTTAACTTTGCTAACTATGCATTAGAGAAATCGCGCTGAAACTAGTGTGCTACCCAAAGGTGGCTACCACATAAAAGCGACACAACTTGCTGTTAAAGCACCCATACCAAAGTTAAAACGTCTCCAGGCCGAAGGATTAGAAAGCCATCGGCCAAGCAAAGACCCAAATCCGACCCAGAGAGATGAGGTATGCAGCTGAGTTATAAAGAAAATCAACGCTATATAAGCCACTGATAACCAATAACTCTCACCCGCTAAGGAAAAGGAACCAATCGCAGTAACCATCATCATCCAGGCTTTAGGATTCATGTACTGGAATATCGCCGCCTCAAGAAAAGACATAGGCTTATGCTCTTTCTCACCATTCAAAGAAACAGGGCTAGTTTTAGCAATTTTTAGTGCCAGATAGAGAATATACGCACTCCCCATCCACTTCATCGCTTCCTGAATTTCTGGGTACGCCTTAAATGTCGCACTCAAACCAGCGGCCAACATAAAGATCATGCTAATCAGCCCAAGGCTTATTCCAAGAAAGTGAGGAATACTGCGCTTGTATCCAAAGTTTGCTCCAGAAGCGGTTAACATTACGTTGTTTGGTCCTGGTGTGCCTGTCATCACAATTGCAAATACTAATACCGACAAGAAAAATTGCCATTCCATTCTATTTACCTCACACAATACAAATTGTATCGATACAATTAAGTTAAACTTATTGACCTGTTACTATTGTGCGCACAAAATAACCATAACAATGGTTATTAATAAGATCAAAAGGTTTATTGTCACCATGACAATTATCGAATTTGAGTTAGACAGCAAAGAGACTTCTCCTAAGTACAAACAAATTGCGGATCTTATCGAGCAGAAGGTCGTGTCTGGCGAGTTAGGAGCCAACGATAAACTACCAACTCATCGCTATCTTGCCGATCGGCTCTCCGTTACGGTAGGTACTGTCACCAGAGCTTACGCGGAAGCAGAGCGCCGGGGACTAGTAGAAGCCAGAGTAGGAGCTGGCACATTTGTTGTCGATTCACAGAAAGCTTATTGGGCATTTGATCAAGGTGAACAGCGAGAAGAAAAAGAAGCAAATCTAGGTTTCAATATCCCTCCTCTGATCGACCGCAGTGACATGCTACGTGAGGCCATGGAGACATTGTCTCGCTCCCCCCAAGCCCTGAATCAGTTTATGATTTACCAAAAACCCACTGGTATTGAATCTCATAGAAAGATTGTCGCTGATTGGCTTGCCAACAAAGGGATCAAGCTGAATGCAGAGACTATGTTGTTCAGCTCTGGAGCACAACACGGTGTTCAGATGGTACTTGATGCGTTCACCAGAGCAGGTGATACGATTCTTGTAGAGAAACTCACCTACCCCGGCCTTATCAGTCTGGCAAAGCAAAACCAGCTAAGTATAAAAGGGGTAGAAATGGATTCAGAAGGCATTATTCCAGACGCACTGGATGCTGCTTGTAGGCAGTTTCAATCTAGATTTATCTATTTAACACCAACGCTTCAAAACCCAACAACCGCAACCATGTCATTAGAGCGGCGAGAGGCTATTTTAGAAATTTGTCGCAAGTACGATCTTTTTGTGATTGAAGACGATGTAAACGGCCTCCTCCCAGAGAACTTCCTCCCTCCTATGGTTAACCTCGACCCTGAACGAGTTATCCATATTGGAGCAGTATCCAAATGGCTAGCACCGGGATTGAGAGTTGGTTACATACAGCCCCCCGAAAAGCTCTACCAACCAATAAGTATGGCTCTACAAAATCATAGCTGGATGATAAGTCCATTATTAACCGCGTTAACATGTGAACTCATGAACAACGGGAAAGCAGATCAAGCGTTAAACGCCATACGGGAAGAGATGGAACAAAGGCTCAAACTAACCCTGGATTATCTGGGTAACTACGACCTTTTATATCAAAAGCACAGTTTTCATGCATGGTTAAAACTCCCGGAACACTGGCGACTGAGTGATTTTGTTGAACAGGCAAAACAATCCGATGTGATAGTGAAGTCGGCAGAGCTCTTTACCCCCCTGCAGGTAACGTCACACCTGCCGTGAGGCTTGCTCTTAGTTCTCCTTTAAATCAGACTGAGCTGGAAAATGGACTGAAAAAGCTAAAGCAGCTTCTAGAGATAAAACCAATAAGCGACTTCACGTTATGACTGAATTTATACCAGCCAAGGGATTAAAGAACCCGCACCTGCAGACTATTGTTCCCAGACTGATACGCAAATCTGTACTGTTTGAACCAGTGTGGCTGACAATGGAGCTACCTGATGGCGACTTTCTGGATTTAGCATGGAGCGAAGAGTGGCAAAGTGAGTCAGCCAAAAATAAGCCTATATTTGTACTGTTTCACGGATTAGAAGGCAGCTTTCACAGCCCGTACGCTAATGGCCTAATGAAGGCCTTTGCCGATAACGGTTGGCTTTCGGTGATGATGCATTTCAGAGGCTGTAGCGGAAAACCCAATCGACTTGCCCGAGCTTATCACTCTGGAGAAACCGAAGACGCTCGCTATTTCTTAACACACTTAAACAGCCTGTTTCCACAACAACCAAAAGTAGCGATTGGAATTTCCCTCGGCGGGAATATGCTGGTCAGGTATCTGGCTCAATATCGTGACGACCCTATCCTGAATGCAGCAACAGTTGTATCTGCGCCTCTCGATTTGGCTGCCTGTTCAAAACGAATCGAGAGCGGATTCTCTAAGGTATATCGAAATTACCTGCTGGGTTCTCTGAAGGGCAATGCTCTTAAGAAAGAAGACAAACTTAACGAAGCAATCGGGATAACCTCAACGACAATCAAACAAGTTAAGACTCTATACGGGTTCGATGACGCCATTACTGCGCCATTGCATGGTTTCAGAAATGCTGCCGAGTACTACGCGAAGTGTTCCGGCTTACCGGTTCTCAATCAGGTATCCATACCGCTCCAGGTTATCCACTCTAAAGATGATCCGTTTATGACAAAGAAAGTGATTCCCGACTTTAAGCTCAATGACAATATTCGCTACCGTTTGTTTAACCAAGGTGGTCATGTTGGCTTTTTATCCGGATCGATACGTCGCCCTGAATTTTGGCTTGAATCCGCGATGCCAGACTATTACCGTCGCATGTATTTGTAAGCATCATAGAAAGAGAAGTATTTATGATTATTCCATGGGAACAACTGGAAGAAGAAACACTAACAAACCTGATTCAGGAGTTCATCCTACGAGAAGGTACAGACTATGGTGATATCGAGTTTTCACTGCAAGATAAAGTTGATCAGGTAAAGGCTCAGATACAATCTGGTGATGCTGTTATCGTATTTTCTGAGCTGCATGAGACTATTGATATTAAGCTTAAAAGAGAACTCTCTTAACCACAGTTCTGATTCGGATTAATTGACGTTTAGTCCGAATCTCATAAACTATATTGTTCTAAACAGGAATATGTTGCTCTTAATTAGGTAGTTAACAAACAGACAGGGTTTGTCATGTCAGCGAAACATCCAATCATCGCAGTAACCGGTTCATCCGGAGCGGGAACCACCACCACCACCGAAGCATTCAGAAAAATGTTTAATGTCATGAATCTGAAGCCAGCATGGGTAGAAGGTGATAGTTTCCACCGTTTTACCCGCCCGGAAATGGATGTAGAAATCCGAAAAGCGAAAGAGCAAGGAAAGCACATCAGTTATTTTGGTCCGGAAGCCAACGACTTTGGGATGCTTGAGAAATTCTTCCGACAATATGGCGATGAAGGCACAGGACAGTTTAGAAAATACCTTCACTCATTTGATGAAGCAGTTCCGTACAACCAGATGCCTGGTACATTCACTCCCTGGCAGGATTTACCGGAAAATAGTGATGTCCTCTTCTACGAAGGCTTACACGGCGGCGTAAAGTGGGGGGATGTAAATGTTTCTCAACACGTTGACTTGTTGATTGGCATGGTGCCAATAGTTAACCTGGAATGGATTCAGAAGTTTGTGCGCGATACCCGAGACCGAGGACATTCTCGTGAGGCGGTAATGGACTCTATTGTGCGCTCAATGGATGATTACCTAAACTACATTACGCCGCAGTTTTCCCGTACACATATAAACTTCCAGCGTGTACCCACTGTTGATACATCAAACCCGCTAAATGCGAAAGGTATACCTAGTCTGGACGAAAGCTTTGTCGTTATCCGTATCAGAGGAATAAAAAACGTCGACTTCCCGTACCTTCTGGCAATGATAGATGGCTCATTTATGTCAAGGCATAATACGCTTGTTGTGCCTGGTGGAAAAATGAGCTTTGCTATGGAGCTCATCATTCGACCTGCTCTTCAGCAGCTTATCGAAACTGGGAAAATTGGTTAAAACACAGCCTGCTTCACAAGATAGTTGTAAGACCGTGATAGCGTGCACATTTTTACTTTAAAAATCGGGATTCGTGAGCGATCAAAATCAAGAAATCGTTTGCAAAAAGAGATAATATTCATAACGAAATATAAGTTGCTTGCAGCCAAAGGTAAGAAAACCTATGCTATTTGTCCTATAAGAAAAGTTCAGTAGCAATGGATGCTGCTGAGCATCAGGCCCTGCAGATAAAGTGAGATAATTATGGTTCTAGGTAAACCTCAAACCGATCCAACGTTAGAGTGGTTCCTTTCACACTGTCATATTCATAAGTACCCTTCGAAGAGTACTTTGATTCATGCGGGTGAAAAGGCCGAGACTCTGTATTACATTGTTAAAGGCTCTGTTGCAGTCCTGATCAAGGATGAAGAAGGTAAAGAGATGATTCTTTCTTACCTTAACCAAGGTGACTTCATTGGCGAACTAGGTCTTTTTGAAGAAGACCAAGAGCGTACCGCATGGGTTCGCGCTAAGTCTCCTTGTGAAGTTGCAGAGATTTCGTTTAAAAAATTCCGTCAGCTAATTCAAGTTAACCCAGATATTCTGATGCGTCTGTCTGCTCAGATGGCGAGCCGTCTACAGGTAACTAGCCAGAAGGTTGGTGACCTTGCATTCCTTGATGTGACTGGTCGTATCGCTCAGACTCTTCTGAACCTGGCTAAACAGCCTGATGCGATGACTCACCCAGACGGTATGCAAATCAAGATTACTCGTCAGGAAATTGGTCAGATCGTAGGTTGTTCACGTGAAACTGTGGGTCGTATCCTGAAAATGCTTGAAGAGCAGAACCTGATTTCTGCACACGGTAAAACTATCGTGGTATACGGTACTCGTTAATATTTTCGAGTCTGTTACAGTTATCCTAAAAACGCAGCCACCTGGCTGCGTTTTTTATACCTATCTATAAAGAGTAGTGAATGCACTCGAATACACGAACCGCTTAACGGTAATAGTTTCAATGCGCTTTAGATAGGGAAGCCGCATGTTCGTTCCTTCGAGTACACACACTACCCTTTAGCAGCTCTAAGCAAGCGTGATAGCATATTCATTACATTGAGCACACCCAACAAACAAAGTACAAGCGTACAAATGATCACCGAACCTTTATGGGATAAGAAATGGAAAAGTTTGAATCTATATATCAGAGAGCTGCGGAAAGAAAAGGCGGAGTACAACGCCTTGAAGAGTTACTGAGTAAGCCTCTGACTTCAGTTGAAGTCGCTGCTATCCCTAATGACCGCTGGTTATCAGCTTTTACCATGAAGGTTTTCCAGTGTGGTATTTCCTGGAGCGTGGTCCGTAAGAAGTGGCCAAACTTTGAAGAAGCATTTTTCGACTTTAAAGTGGAGCCGTTACTGATGCTTTCCGATGAACAATGGGAAGAAAAAGCAAAGAACCCAGCCATAATCCGCCACCTAACTAAGGTAATGTCGATTCCAGCTAACGCCGATATGATTCATTCAGCTTCAATTGAACATGGTTCTTTTGGCAAGATGGTCGCCAATTGGCCTTTAGAAGACATTACCGGCTTATGGGAATATCTGAAAAAGAACGGTAACCGCTTAGGTGGAAATACAGGCCCATACGCTCTCAGAGCACTCGGCATAGATACTTTTATTCTTTCCTCAGACGTTGAGTCACACCTACGAAATATCGGTGTTATCGATTCAGGAAGAGGCACTAAGAGAGCTCAAAATGCAGCATGCAAAGCATTTGCAGAGTGGCAACAGGAGTCAGGGCGCTCTTTAACCGAGATAAGCCAAACTATAGCGTTTAGTTGTGGTGATAACCGGGTGGTTTAGTCGTTGTTTTTTTAATTTGTACAGCAAAACCGAAGGAAGGATCATGGGTGTCCAAAAGCTAATTAAGCTGTACTGAACAGCTTTCTGACCTTATGATCTACTGGTAGTCAAAAGCTATTTAACCTGCTCATGTACACCTTTTAGCAAGGAAGGGTTACAGGTACTCAAAAGCTAATTTAGCTGCACAGAGCAGCTTTTCGACCTTATGATCTACCGGTAGTCAAAAGCTATTAAACCTGAACACGTACACCTTTGGGGAAGAAAGGGTTATTGGTACTCAAAAGCTAAATTAGTAGGTAACTGGCAGTTTCCAATTTCAAAATTTACTTCTAATCTTTATTACTATGTATTAAGAACTGACGCGATTAAGAATACTTGAATCGCATCTAGTTGCGAGCGCCTCGCTAATGTACACATTAAACATGAAAGGAAAAGTTAGCTTTATGATATCTCATCATCATAAGTGTATTTTTGTTCATATACCAAAAAATGCAGGACAAAGTGTAGAGCATGTTTTTCTTAATCTGTTGGGCCTAAATTGGGAAACCCGTGCTCCACTTTTACTTCGATATAACGATAAACCGGAGTTAGGCCCTCCAAGACTTGCTCATTTGAAAGCTAACGAATATGTTCGCTACAACTACCTGACTCAAGAAATGTTTGATGACTACTTTAAATTTGCGTTTGTCAGAAACCCCTGGAGCCGAACAGTATCCATGTATAAATATCTTGGATATAGCAAAAAATGGATTTCAAATCATTCTTATTCGAACATTTGAAAGATAGGATGTTTGAGAATAAACGGTGGTTTGTTGGACCACAAAGTGATTTCATTTATGGAGAAGATGGCAAGCTTCTTGTTGATTTTGTGGGCAAGTTCGAAGACTTGCAAAATGGATTCAACTCTGTGTGCGAAAACATTGGAATCCCGCCAACTGAACTGCCGCACGTTAATGAATCCCAAAACAAGGATATAGATCCCAATTCAAACCTTAAAGCTACCATTAAGAACTTTTTACGTGCTTACAAACAAAAATCGCAGCCGGACTTCAGGAATTGGCGAGAATATTATGATAATGAGTCAATAGATTGCGTATCTCAACTATATAAGAATGATATTAAGTTGTTTGAATACGATTTTCAAAGATAGATAGCTATTGAGAGCCTGAAACGAACGGAGATATTGTGTATTTATCAGGGCGTTAGTGTGATCAAAACTTGAGACTGATTATGATACGTTCCGTTCCACAATCAGTCTCAATACATTAATAACCTATTGATTTACAATAAATATAGGCTGGCGGGCAAAACTTACATCATGCCTGGCATGCCACCCATACCACCCATGCCGCCCATATCAGGCATTGCTGGAGCGTCGCCAGCAGGCATATCAGTAACCATAGCTTCTGTAGTGATCATCAGACCGGCAACAGATGCTGCGAACTGTAGAGCAGAACGAGTTACTTTAGTTGGGTCTAGGATACCCATCTCGATCATGTCGTTGTATTCGCCAGTAGCTGCGTTGTAGCCGTAGTTAGCTTCACCACCTTTAACATTGTTAGCTACCACAGACTCTTCATCACCTGCGTTGGCAACGATTTGACGAAGTGGTGCTTCCATTGCACGAAGTGCTACGCGGATACCAACGTTCTGCTCTTCGTTTGCACCTTCAAGGCCAGCAACTTTAGATGCTGCACGAACAAGAGCGACACCACCACCAGCAACAACACCTTCTTCAACTGCTGCGCGAGTTGCGTGAAGTGCGTCTTCTACGCGGTCTTTCTTCTCTTTCATTTCTACTTCAGTTGCTGCACCAACTTTAATTACTGCAACACCACCAGCTAGCTTAGCAACACGCTCTTGTAGCTTCTCTTTGTCGTAGTCAGAAGTTGCTTCTTCAATCTGCTGACGAATCTGAGTAACACGGCCGTTGATCATCGCTTCTTCACCCACACCATCGATGATAGTTGTGTTTTCTTTAGTGATAGTAATGCGCTTCGCCTGACCTAGATCTTCAAGAGTTACTTTCTCAAGTTCCAGACCAACTTCTTCAGAGATAACAGTACCAGCAGTTAGGATAGCGATGTCCTGAAGCATTGCTTTACGACGATCACCGAAGCCAGGAGCCTTAACAGCTGCTGCTTTAACGATACCACGCATGTTGTTCACAACTAGAGTTGCTAGCGCTTCACCTTCTACATCTTCAGCGATGATTAGAAGAGGACGAGATGCTTTTGCTACTGCTTCCAGAGTTGGAAGAAGTTCACGGATGTTTGATACTTTCTTATCGATCAGAAGGATAAATGGATTTTCCAGATCAACAGAACCCGCTTCCTGGTTGTTGATGAAGTAAGGAGACAGGTAACCGCGGTCGAACTGCATACCTTCTACTACGTCTAGCTCATCGTGAAGAGCCTGACCTTCTTCAACAGTGATAACACCGTCGCGGCCTACTTTTTCCATCGCTTCTGCAATGATGTTACCTACAGTCTCATCAGAGTTTGCAGAGATAGTACCAACCTGTGCGATTGCTTTAGTATCTGCACATGGAACAGAAAGTGCTTTTAGCTCTTCTACTGCCGCAGCTACTGCTTTGTCGATACCACGCTTAAGATCCATTGGGTTCATGCCCGCAGCTACCGCTTTAAGACCTTCATTTACGATTGACTGTGCTAGTACAGTTGCTGTTGTTGTACCGTCACCCGCTGCATCGTTAGCTTGTGATGCAACTTCTTTAACCATTTGTGCGCCCATGTTCTGGAATTTGTCTTCCAGTTCAATTTCACGCGCAACAGATACACCATCTTTAGTGATGGTTGGAGCACCGAAAGATTTGTCCAGTACTACGTTACGCCCTTTAGGACCAAGCGTTACTTTTACAGCGTCAGCTAGAACGTTTACACCTTCCAGCATTTTAACTCGTGCGTCGTTACCAAATTTAACGTCTTTAGCAGCCATCTTTATTTCCTTTAATCTTTAATTCTGTTTCTGTTGAAAAATGAATTACTCAACGAGTGCTTATTCAACGATCGCCATGATGTCGTTTTCAGACATGATAAGAACTTCTTTACCGTCGATCTTTTCAGTCTTAGTACCGTAGCCTTCAGAGAAGATAACAGTATCGCCAACTTTAACGTCCAATGGCTGTACTGAGCCATTTTCCAGGATGCGGCCTTTACCCACAGCCAGAATAGTACCGCGAGTTGATTTCTCTGCAGCTGAACCAGTTAAAACGATGCCGCCCGCAGACTTAGATTCCACTTCCTGGCGTTCAACGATAACACGGTCATGTAAAGGACGAATATTCATTGGTCGTCTCTCCTGATTGATTTTCCATTTATTTGATTAATGCCGTTTTTCGGCGGTTGAATTTTATGTGGGGGGCAAGCACAGGGATAACAAGGGGGAAGTGGGATTTTTTTGCGATAAATACCCAAGTATTAGATACTGGGCGGAAATTATAGGTTAAAGGTAACGGGACGGACGTTGTCCTACAGGTTACAGGTTGATATCACCGTAACCCGTAACCCGTAACCCGTAACCCGTAACCCGTAACCCGTAACCCGTAACCCGTAACCCGTAACCCGTAACCCGTAACCCGTAACCCGTAACCCAAGATTATGTCGTGCAAATACTGTAAAGAAAGCTGGTTCTGGAAAAAGATTGGTCGCTGCCAACGCTGCATGGATCAGCTTACCGTACTTTCTGTTTTGTGCTGGATCGTCTGGTGGTTTGGATTTAGAGACAACCTATTTAGTGTTGAGTCTATCGCTCTGATTTTTGCTGGCTTTGCTTTCAATGGGTTGCTGTTTTTACATCTGTGGTTTAGGTTTGTGGTGATTCCGTATCGCCGCAGAAATGGACTTGAGAAAGATGATTAGCTTAATAATGCCATTCCGCTCGAGCCTAAACGAGTGGCCGGAATCTTCTATCGGCCCCTCGTTCCCGCGCTCCGCGTGGGAATGCATATCTAGGTTAATGAAACCACCAAAAACCTATCCCGCCGTATATTTCTCGCTCTATATTCAGTTCTTCATTACAGAAATTGGGTTGAAATGAAGAGCATTGGGAAACACTACCCACGCAAGTTTTTTTAAGTAATGTATGCATTCCCACGCAGGAGCGTGAGGAACGAGGTTCATGGGGAGCGAGAGGAATGGGGCTCACCAGAAAAATGTAGGGGCTTAAAAAGAAAAAAGCCCCTAAATCAATGTCTGATTAGGGGCCTTCTTAGATTCTTCTAAGAAAAAGCAGTGGTACTTATTAAGACCGGGCTTTTTCTTATTTGTTCCCAAAAAGATCAGATTTTTTTCAACTTTTTCCTAAATAATGATCTTCTAATTTATATTCAATAAGTTAGGCAACACTTGTTCTAATGATCGTTTGTTCAGAAAGATCGAACTCTAGTGCAACTTCATCACATGCATGGATTCGTGGACACTGTTCGCAATCTTTCATCACTTTCTCCGGCAACAAGCTCTTCGATGTCGGAGCAAAGTTGTGATGCATAAAGAACTCAGGTGTACGAGTCAACACAAACACCTTCTCAATTGCCATTTGCTTGGCTTTCTTCATCAGATGCTGGACGATTGCACTACCCTGCCCCTGACGCTGCCATCCAGCTTCAATGCCTAGAGAACGGATTTCAGCCAGACCAGAATCGTACACGTATAATGAACCACAGCCAGTTACTTCACCCTGATGCTCAACAACAGCGAAAGAACCAACATCACGCACCAGTTCGCTGCGTGTTCTTGGCAAGTTTTCACCAAGGTTAGCCCAGTAAGCCACCATACCTTCAAGTGCATCGATATCAGTAAGTCGTGCAACACGAACCTTAATACCAGATGTATCACGTTTCTCAAGACGCTGCTGCGCCTGATCAACAGCATAAGCAACCTGCTTAGGCGACACGCCACCAAGAGCGCTTCGTTTCTCCAGGCAGGATTCGATAGTCAGGATGTCATATACATCTTCATCGATAACTTCCGAGAACTCTTTCAGCTCTGCAATTGAAAGCTCTTCAAGTGCACAACCTTTAGCAATGGCTCCCACCACAGCGACGCCTACAATATGGTGAGCCTCACGGAATGGAATATCTTTCGCTACCAGATAATCAGCAAGTTCTGTGGCGTTTGCGTAACCTTGCTTAGCAGCTTCAAGCGTACGCTCTTTGTTAACTTTGATGCCATCGAAACAAAGCGCCGCTAGCTCCATGCAGTCGTTCCATGTATCAAGAGCATCAAACAGGCCTTCTTTGTCTTCCTGCATATCTTTGTTGTATGCAAGCGGAAGCGCTTTAACTGTCATCATCATGCCAGCCATAGAACCGTATACACGGCCACACTTACCACGGATTAGCTCAAGTGCATCCGGGTTCTTCTTTTGTGGCATCAGTGACGAGCCAGAAGTTACTGTATCTGCTAGTTCGATAAAGTTAGATTCACCCGAGTTGTAGAAGATCATATCTTCAGCAAGACGGGAAAGGTGAAGCATAGAGATAGATGCAACCGACATCAGCTCCATCACATGATCACGATCAGAAACCGAATCAAGGCTGTTACGCGTCGCTCTGCGGAAACCAAGGTTATGCGCAAGATCTTCACGATCCATTGGATATGCAGTTCCAGCAAGTGCACCCGAACCAAGAGGACAAGTATCAAGACGCTTGATTGCATCGCTTAGGCGAGAATAATCACGCTCGAACATCTCAACGTATGCCAGACACCAGTGTGCAAAGGTTACAGGCTGAGCGCGTTGAAGGTGAGTGTAGCCCGGAAGAACCGTGCCCTGGTGCTTAGACGCGACGTCAACCATTTGAGTCTGAAGGCGATCAAGAGCGATAAGCAGCTGCTGACCTTGTTGGCGACACCACAGTTTCAGGTCTGTCGCTACCTGATCGTTACGGGAACGACCAGTGTGAAGTTTTTTACCCAGATCACCAACCTTCTGGATAAGTTGTTGTTCAACCCAGCTATGAATATCTTCAGCATCCGATTTCAAGATCTGCTCTGGGTCTTCCATAACTTCAAGCTTTAGCTCGTTTAATGCAAGCTCAAGCTTCTGTTGTTCTGTTTCGGTCAGTACGCCAACCGAATGCAAAGCTTTAGACCAGGCGATAGAGCCAACAATGTCTTGCTCAGCCAATCGGTAATCAAAGCGCAACGAATCGTTAAAGTCTTTGAACCGCGTATCTGCTGCCTGGGTAAACCTTCCGCCCCATAATGCCATTGTTAATCTCCCGCTCTAATCTGTGCTAATGCTTATTTGTGTAATACCCTCCCTAAAGAGGGAGGGTTAATCAAGGTTGTATTTCTAAACGCTATTATTATTTTTTCTGAGAGTTTAGCGTACGAATTCTGCTTGCCAGTGAGTAAAGACGGATAAAGCCTTCAGCGTGGCTCTGGTTATATACCTCATCTTCACCGAATGTTGCAAACTCTTCGCTGTACAAGCTATTGTCCGAACGCTTCTGAGTTGGCGTTGCCATACCTTTGTATAGCTTGATAACTACTTCGCCATTCACGTCCTGAGCAAGCTCTTCGGTTGCCGCAAGAATTGACTTACATAATGGAGTAAACCAACGACCATCGTAGATTAGATGTGAAGCTTTAACGCCCAGCTCTTCACGGAACTCAAAAGAACTCTTATCAAGAACTAGCTGCTCAATTGCACGTAGCGCTTCCATCATGATAGTGCCCCCTGGAGTTTCGTAACAACCACGAGACTTCATACCAACAAGACGGTTTTCTACGATATCGATACGACCAATACCGTGCTCAACACCTTTGTCGTTCAGGTACATCAGTGCGTTGTACGGAGTCATTGTCTCCCCGTCAACAGCTACAACTTCACCTTTTTCTACTTTAATAGTTACGTATTCAGCTTCGTTTGGTGCCTCTTCAGGGCTCTTAGTCCATGCCCAGCAATCGTCGTTTGGCGCGTTCCATGTTTCTTCCAGAACACCACCTTCTGTAGATATGTGCCATGCGTTTGCATCACGAGAATAAATCTTAGTCAGAGACGCTGAACAAGGGATGTTACGCTCTGCAAGATAATCAAGACACTGCTCACGGCTTACTAGAATCCCACTCACGCCATGGTGCGATTACATGTAGATCCGGTGCTAGTGCAGCAAATGCGCCTTCAAAACGAACCTGGTCATTACCTTTCCCAGTACAACCGTGTGCCAGTGCGTCTGCACCTACTTTACGTGCACACTCTACCTGCGCTTTTGCAATGATAGGACGAGCCATTGATGTACCTAGCAGATACTTACCTTCGTAAAGTGCACCCGTTTTAAGTGATGGGAAGATGTAGTCCGCTACCATCTCTTCTTTCAGGTCTGATACGTAAACCTCAGAAGCACCAGAAGCGATTGCTTTCTCTTCAATGCCTACCAGCTCTTCTTCACCCTGACCAACATCCGCTACGAACGCCACAACTTCACAGTTATAGTTCTCTTTCAGCCACGGAATGATCACAGATGTGTCCAGACCGCCGGAATAGGCTACTACTACTTTTTTAACTTCAACCTTGCTCATATTGTTTCTCTCCAATTTCCCGGACTGCTCTGGCGGTCAGTGACTCGGGTTTTTCTAGGTAAATAACTATCTAGGTAATTCTTTTAATAAGAAATCTGTTTACTGAGGTAAGAACTGTGTTCCGATGCTCTTACCTGAAAATAGTTCGTTCAGTTTTTCCGGGTAACGCCATGTTGCGACTTCAATTGGTCTACCCAGCTCTTCTGCTGCTTCAAGTGCTGCCTGCACTTTTACAATCATTCCGTCTGTAATGACGTGTCCTTCAATCAGTGCTTCTGCCTGCTCTTTATCCAGATTAGGCAGAAGGTGGCCTTTACCATCCAGCACACCACTCACATCAGAAAGCAGAACCAGTTCCGCATCCAGCGCTCCTGCAACCGCAACAGCCGCCTGATCTGCGTTCACATTCATCATCTGGCCTTCAGATGTAAGACCGATAGAACTGATAATAGGAAGAGCACCAACAGCAAGAATCGCCTTAACAACACCAGCATCGCCGGATGAAGCTTTACCAACTGCGCCCAGTTCTGAGTCAAGCTCTTCAACCTGACAAAGACCACCGTCAGCCAGGCTAAGGCCAACGGCGTTGATTCCATTCTTAATCGCTTCTCCCTGAAGCATTTTGTTTGCTGTACCTGCAAGCGCACCTGCAATAACAGGAATCTGATCGTAAGGAGTTACACGTAAGCCGTTTTTCTTAACGGTTTCCAGTTGCAAACCTTTCATCAGATCATCAACCAGATACCCGCCACCGTGAACAATCACCATTTCACGCTGTGCTTGTGCCTGATAGGTCTGAATAGCGTTGAACAGCTTTTCCAGTGTTTCGGAATTTTCCAGCGCTGCTCCGCCTAATTTAATTACTAATGGTTTTAGTTCGCTCATAACCGTTCCTCACAGCAGTGATGTAAGCGGCGAGAAGCCGTTACGAATGTTTAAACATTGCATCGCATGACTGGATGCACCTTTAAGCAGGTTGTCGATAGCAGAAACCACGATGACGTGCTCACCCTCGACCTTCCAGCCGATATCGCAGAATGGCGTATACTGAACATCCTGAATCTTAGGGCTCTGCTGATACTTAAGACGAACTGCAGGCTTGTTCTGATAAGCCTTTTCAAATGCCATCTGTACATCTTCAGCGGTAACACCTTTGTTCAGCTTCATGGTAATTGTCGCCAGGATGCCGCGCTTAAAGTTACCCAGATGCGGAGTAAAAATAAGGTCACAGCCAAGATGGGATGCAATTTCTGGTTGATGTCTGTGGTTAAACAGACCGTAAGCCTGAAGGCTCACTTCGCAGAAGCTGTTTGTCATTGTCGCTTTCCGACCTGCACCAGAAACACCACTAGTCGCGTTAATCACCGGCCACTGATTTAAATCCAGAAAGTTAAGCTCAATAAGAGGTTTGATTGCCAGCTGAGAAGCCGTTGGGTAACAACCTGCTACTGCAACCAGATCTGTGTTTTTGATTTCATCTTCATTCCACTCAGCAAGACCATAAACTGCGTCATCCAGGAGTTTTGAATATTTATGCTCGAAACCGTAGAACTTCTGGTAAAAGTTATCTGCTTTCACACGATATGCACCTGACAGGTCGAATACCTGACAACCTTCTTCCAGAAACACAGGCGCCAGGTCATGGCTTACTTCATGCGCAGTAGCCAGAAAAACGACATCACACTCTTTAGCAACCGCTGACGGGTCAGTCAGAGGAAGTACTGGCATATCTACCACGCCAGCTAGTTTTCCGTGTAATTCGCCAATTGGCTTATTTGCGTCCACACTATTGGCGGAAACATATAAACCTGTTAACGTGAGCTCAGGGTGTTTTGTCACCATTAAGGCCAGTTCAGCTCCTGTATAACCGCTAGCGCCAATAATTGTGGTTTTCAACATCTCATTACATCCGAATCTTGGGAGTTAACGCTTACTTTTTCGTCAAAAATCGGTAAGCCCAAAATGATTATTCATACTTAAAAATAGCTATTTTTTGATTTTATATTCATAAATATTGATTTAATATGCTTTTTAACTTCTTATCGGTTATCTGTCAATAGGGGAAGCAAAGATAATATGCAATTACCAAAATTTACCGATGTATACAGAGGGCTTATTTCTACCTCTTCCATTAGCTCATCAGACACTTCCTGGGATGAAGGAAATGCCGATGTAATCGCGCTTCTGGCTGGCTGGTTTGCAGATCTGGGATTTGAAACAGAAGTCGTTGAAGTAGAGAAAGGCAAACACAACTTGATTGCAAAGCGAGGAAGTGGTGAAGGTGGCCTATTACTCTCAGGCCACACAGATACCGTTCCGTTTGATCAAGGACGTTGGAACTTCGACCCACATGCCCTTACGGAGGCAAATAATCGCTTTTATGGTTTAGGCACTGCCGATATGAAAGGCTTTTTTGCTTTTATTCTTGAAGCAGTAAAAAGCATCGACTGGAAAGATCAGAAGAAACCCGTTTATATTCTGGCAACCTGTGATGAAGAAACAACCATGCTGGGTGCTCGCCACTTTACTCAGGACGCACCTTTCAAGCCTGACTACTGCATCATCGGCGAACCCACCAGCCTGACTCCGATACGAGCGCATAAAGGTCACGTAGCCAATGCCATTCGTGTTACAGGAAAATCGGGGCACTCATCGGATCCTTCCTATGGCGTTAATGCGATAGAAGTCATGCATGAAATTCTCTACGTTATGATGCAATTGCGCGACAAGCTGATTAAAGAATACCACCACCCCGGTTTTGAAATACCTTCTCCTACACTGAATCTTGGTTGTATTCATGGTGGCGATAGCGCAAACCGAATCTGTGGCTGCTGTGAGCTGCACTACGATGTTCGTCCTTTACCGGGCATCAGTCTAGACGGGCTAGACAATATGTTGCGAGAAGCACTGAAAGAGGTAGAAGCGAAATGGCAAGGGCGTATATCCGTAACCCCTCTACATGAGCCTATTCCAGGTTATGAGTGTGAGCACGATCACCCTTTTATACAAGGAATGGAAGAGGTCTGTGAAAAGCCATCAGAAACGGTGAACTACTGTACCGAAGCGCCTTTCCTTCAGGAGCTATGCCCTACTCTTGTATTAGGGCCGGGATCAATCGAACAAGCACACCAACCCGATGAATACCTTGCATTTGAGTATATTGATCCGACAATTGATGTATTGACCAAAGCAATCTGGAAGTACTGCTTTTAGCGTGAAATAAAATTTCACAAATGACATTTCACTTCCTGTTTATTAAGTGAGCAAAATCAATTTTAGGTCATAAAACCCATTTACACTATCGGATTATTTGACTCAGACAACAGATTTTGGCTAGATTGTCTGAATAACAAGGACAATAGATGTAATTTATTTACAGGCAGGACGAGAATGATTGAGAAATACTCTGCTTTAAAAAGCAATGTGCGTATGCTCGGGCATCTACTGGGGAATACCATTAAAGATGCTCATGGTGAAGAGATTCTGGAAAAGGTTGAATTAATCCGAACTCTATCTAAAGCGGCGGAGCGCGAAAATGACACTAAAGCTCGTGAAGAGCTTATTAAAGAGATTTCAAATCTGACCGACGAGCAACTGAGCCCGGTTGCGCGTGCATTTAACCAGTTTCTGAATCTGACAAATATGGCAGAGCAATATCATACGATTTCTCGCCATTGTGACGCGCACATCTGTCAGCCAGACGCTCTAAACACCCTTTTCGCAAAGCTAAATCAAAAAGACATAAGCAAGCTTGATACTGCACAGGCAATTAAAGACCTAAGCATTGAGCTGGTGCTTACTGCGCACCCAACAGAAATTGCGCGTCGTACCATGATCAACAAGCTGGTTAAGATAAATAAATGTCTTTCTCAACTAGAGTTGAGTGACCTTTCCATTAAAGAGCGCCAGAAAACAGAACGCCGCCTTGAGCAATTAATCGCTCAGTCCTGGCACTCTGATGATATGCGTAAACAGCGTCCAACTCCTCTGGATGAAGCTAAATGGGGCTTTGCTGTAGTAGAAAACTCTCTATGGCAGGCTGTTCCAGATTTCCTTAGAGAGCTAGATGAAAAGGTAACAGGTTACCTTGGCGAAGGGCTTCCTATTGATGCACAGCCAGTACACTTTTCATCCTGGATGGGTGGTGACCGCGATGGTAACCCGTTTGTAACCCATAAGATTACCCGTGAAGTACTTCTTCTTTCCCGCTGGAAAGCGGCAGACCTTTACCTTGGTGACATTCAGGAGCTAATCACTGAATTGTCTATGGTGAGCTGTAACGAAGAGCTAAGAACTTTTTCAGGTGATGCACACGAACCATACCGTGCAGTACTAAAACCGCTTCGCTCACTGCTTCAGGATACACTGGAAGTGCTGGATGCGGATATCAACCTGAAGGACGTACCAAACAAAGCAATTCTTGAAACGGTAGATCAGCTTTGGGAACCGCTACTGGCTTGTTATAAGTCCCTGCACGAATGTGGCATGGGCGTTATTGCTGATGGCTCTCTACTTGATACGCTGCGCCGTATTAAAGCATTCGGTGTGCACCTTGTGCGCCTGGATATTCGCCAGGAGAGTACACGCCACTCAGACGTGCTTTCTGAAGTAACTCGTTACCTTGGCATCGGTGATTATGACCAGTGGAGTGAGCAAGACAAAGTAGCATTTCTGGTTAAAGAGCTAAGCTCTAAGCGCCCACTTCTTCCACGCGACTGGGAACCATCTGAACAGGTTAAAGAAGTGCTGGATACCTGTAAGATCGTTGCAAGTCAGTCTCGTGAAGCATTTGGCGCGTATGTTATCTCTATGGCTCGTACAGCATCTGATGTACTGGCCGTACACCTTCTTCTTCAGGAGTCAGGCTGTCAGTTCCGTATGGACGTTTGCCCGCTATTCGAAACACTGGACGACCTGAACAACTCTGAAGCGGTAATCAAGCAGCTTCTTTCTATCGACTGGTACCGTGGATTTATTCAGGGTCACCAGATGGTAATGATTGGCTACTCAGACTCAGCGAAAGATGCTGGTGCAATGGCTGCGGGCTGGGCACAGTACAGCGCTATGGATTCTCTGGTTAAGGTATGTGAAGAAGCTGGTATTGAGCTGACTCTGTTCCACGGTCGTGGCGGTACTATCGGCCGTGGTGGTGCGCCTGCTCACGCAGCGCTTCTATCTCAGCCACCGAAGAGTCTGAAAGGCGGTCTGCGTGTTACCGAGCAGGGTGAGATGATCCGCTTCAAGCTTGGTCTGCCAGATGTAGCGGTAAACAGTCTGAACCTGTACTCAAGTGCGATTCTGGAAGCAAACCTACTCCCACCACCAGAGCCTAAGCAAGAGTGGCGCGACCTGATGGATGTGCTGTCTGAGGTATCTTGTGAGTCTTACCGCGACGTTGTTCGTGGCGAACCGGACTTTGTTCCTTACTTCCGTGCAGCAACGCCAGAGCAGGAGCTTGGTAAACTTCCACTAGGTTCTCGTCCGTCTAAGCGCAACCCTAAAGGTGGCGTTGAAAGTCTGCGTGCAATTCCATGGATCTTCTCATGGAGCCAGAACAGGCTGATGCTTCCTGCATGGTTAGGTGCTGGTGAGTCGATTCAGTACTCCATCGATAAAGGTCACCTTGCCCTGCTTGAAGAGATGTGTCGCGAATGGCCATTCTTCTCTACTCGTCTTGGTATGCTGGAAATGGTTTACACTAAGTGTAACCTGGAGATTTCCCGCTACTACGATCAGAGACTGACCGATGAGTCACTATGGCGCCTAGGTGACAGACTGCGTAATCAACTTCAGACCGACATTCAAGCAGTACTGAAAGTTGAAAACAATGAAAACTTGATGCAGAGCGATCCGTGGGGACTTGAATCCATCAAACTTCGTAACGTTTACGTGTTACCAATGAATATTTTGCAGGCTGAACTTCTATATAGAACCCGTCAACATGAGACACCGGTTCAAGAATTAGAGGAAGCTTTAATGGTAACTATCGCAGGTATTGCTGCAGGCATGCGAAATACCGGATAACAGCAGCATAAAACTCCAAACAAGAGACAAAAAGACCGACTTGTTCGGTCTTTTTATTTACAGAACCACAACTTCCCAGCCACTTGTTAGTTTTTTGCGACAAAATACCCTTCTATTCTACTTAATACTTAATAATTAAGATATTCTTACGCTCCGCCAAACAAATATTGTCTAAACTTATAACTAAATTGGCACTTATGGAAAAAATTCTAAGACTATCTAGATGATGTCGAGGCTAGATTGGAAAATAACATCACCTGATTGTGGGGACGTTATACTGGTCGGTTTAATCATATTTATTAATCAGTGACAAAGAAGCACAGGTAACGATTAAACCAGGAGTTTTACAGTTTTTAATATCGGATTTAAGACATGTCATTACCACACGTAATCCTTACCGTTTTAAGCACTCGCGACGCTACCGGATACGATATTACGAAAGAATTTTCGTACAGTATCGGTTATTTCTGGAAAGCCAGCCATCAACAAGTTTACCGGGAACTTAATAAGATGGCACAAAACAACCTTGTTACCTGCGAACTCCAGCCACAAGATGGCAAGCCAGACAGGAAAGTTTATTCAATCACAGAAAACGGCCGCACAGCTCTTGGCGAGTGGTTCGCTCAACCAACAGCACAGCAAACTATTCGTGATGAATTTGCAGCTAAACTTATGGCTTGTGACATCGAAGACCCTGCTATTTTCAAAGAGCAGTTGTCTGGATTAATTGAAGAGGCCCAGAAGCTCGTCGTTCACTACCAGGATATTGAATCAAACTACTACACACCTGTAGAGAACTTAGACAAGCACGCCCGGCTAGAGCGACTAACATTGAGGAGAAACCTTCTAATGCGTGAAGCGTGGATTGAGTGGGCACAAGAAGTTCAAAATGAACTGGACCAGATGAACTAAAATAGTTCGGAAGATAAATAACAGAAAAGGTTGAGTGGAAATCCCCTCAACCTTTTTTAGTATTCAATGTTACAGGCTTGGTTATTGCGCGTTCGGACGAACACCCAGTGTGTGGCAGAGTGCAAACGTCATTTCAGCGCGGTTTAGCGTATAGAAGTGGAAATCTTTTACACCTTCACGACTCAGGATTCGAACCATGTCAATTGCCTGACTTGCACCAACTAGCTGACGAGTTGTCGGGTCATCCTCCAAACCTTCAAACTGCTTCGCCATCCAGCCTGGGACTTTTACATTATTCATTGCAGCAAAGCGAGAAGCTTGTTTAAAGTTTGATACCGGGAGAATGCCCGGAACGATCTCTACATCAATACCAGCGGACACACAGCGGTCGCGGAAACGAAGGTAAGACTCTACATCAAAGAAGAACTGTGTGATTGCACGGTTTGCACCAGCATCTACTTTGCGCTTCAGGTTAAGCAAATCTGCCTGAGTACTTTTCGCTTCTGGATGCACTTCAGGGAAAGCGGCAACTGAGATATCAAAATCATGCAGAGACTTCAGCAGCTCAACAAGGTCAGAAGCATACATGTCAGGAGCACCGCCACCAGGAGGAATATCACCACGTAGTGCAACGATGTTTTTGATACCATTCGCCCAGTAGTCGTTAGCGATGTCTTTAAGCTCATCACGAGATGCATCAATACAAGTAAGGTGCGGAGCCGCAACAAGACCTGTCTGATCCTTGATCTCTTTGATAATTGAGTGGGTTCTGTCACGCTCACCTGAGTTGGCACCGTAAGTAACGGAAACAAACTTAGGTTGAAGTGTTTTCAGGCGATGTACTGAGTTCCACAGCGTTTCTTCCATCTTCTCGCTGCTCGGCGGAAAGAACTCAAAAGAAACATTAATATCACCAAGCTCAGCAATATTCTGATTAAGAGCGTCAAGATGACTCGCGTGTGTATATCCCATTCCAATCTCCCTACTAACTTTTTGACGTTTAGACGTCTACATGTCTGTAGAATGTAATGAATTGAATTTAATGTCAATAGCGTTAACATGAGAAATTTTCATGCTTATAGTGAGCAGTCTTCAGAAATGGAAAGAGCCCAACAATCCGTCATTCCTGCGAAGGCAGGAATCTAAAAGGAACGTCAAGAAAAGTTTGACTAGATCCCGGACTTCGCTTTGGCTCATCCGGGATGACCGTTTTTACTATTAGCAATTCTGATTAAAGCAAACCAGCCAGACGATTTATATCCGACTGAATCGCGCCAGCGGTCACTTCTTTACCCGCACCTGGGCCTCTGATAACCAGCGGGTTGTCTTTATACCAGGCACTTTCGATAGCAAAGATGTTGTCACACGGAAGTAAGTTTGCCAAAGCATGTTCACGGGAAAGCGCTTCAATACCAACAAACGCATTGCCATTGCGATCCAGCTTTGCAACATAACGCAGCACTTTATCTTCGCGTTGCGCCTTCTCTAGTCGCTCCGCTAACTCAGTGCTCAGTATCTCTCCCTGTTCAAAAAACTCATCCAGAGTTAGGGACTCTAGCTCTTTTGGCACCAGCGATTCTACTTTGACGTTTTCAGGCTCTATAGAAAGACCGGACTCACGGGCTAGAATCACCAGCTTACGCATCACATCTGAGCCATCCAGGTCAGAACGCGGGTCAGGCTCAGTTAAGCCCTGCTGCCACGCTAAGTCCACCAGCTCCATAAACGGTATAGAACCATCATACTGCTGGAATAACCAGGAAAGTGTCCCAGAGAAGATACCAGACAAGGCTACTATGCTGTCGCCACTTTCTCGAAGATCTCTTACTGTGTGGTTTACAGGCAATCCCGCACCAACCGTTGCATTGTACAGCCAATGTCTTCCTGTTTTCTCGAAGGCGTCCTGTACGTGGTGATAAAACTCACCACATGCAGAACCCGCCACTTTGTTTGCTGATATCAGATGAAATCCTTTCTCTGCAAACTTAGGGTAAAGCATAGATAGTGGCTCACTTGCCGTAACATCTAAAACAATAACTTCATCGTATCCTTGATGATGGGTGAGCTTATCAAGCCATTCATTTTCAACATTTGGAATCGACTCATCATCAAACTTGCTTAAAACACCTTGAGGATCTATTCCTTCGTAATCCATCCAGTATGTCTGACTATCAACAACAGCAACTAGCTCGAAACTCATACCATGTCGCTTTTCTAGTTCAGTTTTTTGTTTTGCAAACAGCTCAATCCAGCTAGAACCAATGTTTCCTTTTCCACACAAAACCAGCCCAATGCGTTTCTGAGCCTGAAATAGCTGCTTATGAATAGCATTAACCAGAAGGTTGGTTTCAGTTTTACGTAATACAGCGACAAGGCTAAGGCCAGATTCAGCCTCACACATAAATTTCACCGGTGCGTTTTTAAGCTGCTGGTAGATACCATGGCTATGAATCGGATTGTTAGTGACCCCTGCCCCTACAGCAGCAATCATCGAATACCCTTCACGCAGATGAATCTCAGCTTCGATTGCAGCATCCTGCAGATACTCTAGTGCCCCAGTTGCCACTTCTGCAGTATAAGCTAACAACATCTCACCCTGATCTGACTGAACATCAAATGCCAGAGGTTGAAGCTGTGCTCTTTGCAACCGGCCCATTACGTCTGCCTGTAGCCTTTCAAAGTCATGCCCGTGAGCAAAGCTAAGCTCAATCAGCAGGACTTCATCTAGGGATGAAATAATCTTTGCGCCACGGCCAGAGGCAAGCACTCTCTCAATTCGTGTAGAACCAGATTCTGGTTGATAGCTGCATCTTAACTCCAGATTCATTGCGCTTTGAGCAACTGGCTGAAGTGTCCGGCTGTGAAGAACTGGCGCAGCCAAACGAGCAAGTTCACTCGCTTCATCAAGGCGAAGTAAAGGAAGTAGGCATGCATCATTTACTTTTCTCGGATCAGCGCTATATACGCCGGCGACATCACTCCATATAGTTACCTGTTTTGCTTCAGCAAGTGCACCAATGATTGTGGCTGAATAATCGGAACCATTTCGGCCAAGCAAGACTGTCTCTTCTTGCTGGTTTTGAGCCATAAAGCCAGTGATAACTAGTCGGTGATTGGAGTGTTGAGCTAAAACCTCTTTAGCCAAAGGCCATGAGCGGGCACTATCAACTTCTGGTTGTGTTGCTCGCTCTGCTCTTAAGAAGCTACGCGAGTCAATGGCAACGGCTGAGAGCTCCTGTTCATTTAACAGCGCTGCCAGTAACCTTGATGACCACACTTCGCCGTGCCCCTGAATATTCGCTCTTTGTGCTTCCGTTAGTGGCGCAGAGATCTCTCCAAGAGCCGATATTTCAGTATGCAGTGTATCCAGTAAAATGCCGCTATCTTCTAACAGCCCTTCAATCAAGCTACTTTGATATTCCCTTAACGACATCAATAATTCATGAGCAATACGACCATCTTTGTCCAGGGCATCAATCCAATCAATTAACTGGTTAGTCGTATCACCTGCCGCAGACACGACGATCAAATCTTCGGATTCAGAGTACTCTTTCAGTATATTCGCGACTCTTTTATAACACTCCGGATTAGCCAGGCTGCTACCACCAAACTTATGTAACTGGCGTGAAACGGTCATTTACACTTCCTCCGAAACCGAATTGAATGCTTTTTCTAAATCGCTGATAAGATCCTGGCTATCTTCAAGGCCAACAGACAGTCTCAGTAAGCTTTGGGATACACCGGCTTCCTCAAGAGCGGCTTCTCCCATAGCACGGTGCGTCATTGAGGCTGGGTGACAAATCAGGCTCTCGACACCACCTAAAGATTCTGCAAGCGAGAAAAGCTCAAGCTTTCCTACGAAGGCTTTCAGCTGCTCAAACGAGCCTGCAAACTCAAAGCTAAGCATAGAGCCAAAGCCAGACTGCTGTTTTTTAGCAATTTCATGACCAGGGTGATCTTCAAGGCTTGGATGGTAAATATTGCCAACAAGAGGTTGTTGCTTAAGAAAATCCAGCACAGCCAGAGAACTCTCTTCATGAACCTTCATCCTTGCACCCAAGGTACGCAGGCCTCTTAAGGTCATGTAGCTATCAAATGGTGTACCTGTTGCACCAATACAGTTCCCCCACCAACCCAGCTCTTCCGCATGCTCTTCTGATTTAGTGATGATAACGCCACCGATAACATCGGAGTGACCATTCAGGTATTTGGTTGTCGAATGGATTACCAGATCTGCGCCCAGCTCCAGTGGCTTCTGGTAGATAGGAGTCAAAAAGGTATTGTCTACCGCGACTAACGCGCCAACTGTTTTTGCTTTCTCACACACCTTCGCGATATCTACCACTCTCACAAGAGGGTTAGATGGTGTTTCCATCAGGATAAGTTTTGGCTTTAAGGCGATAGCTGCATCAAACGCTTCTTCATCTGTTTGATCAACAAACTGAACCTTAAAGTCTCCTTTTTGCGCTCTGGTGTTAAATAGCCTGTATGTACCGCCGTAGCAGTCATTTGGTGCCACGATTAAATCTTCAGGCCCCAGAAAAGCCGATACCATTAAATTAAGAGCAGAAGTGCCACAGTTTGTTACTACAGCACCCTTGCCCGATTCTAGCTCATACAGAGCTTGCTCCAACAAGCCCCTGTTAGGATTACCTGAACGGGTATAATCGTATTTAGGAACATCGCCAAGCTCAGGGAAACTGTAATTGGTAGATAGGTAGATAGGTGGTACTACTGCGTTGAACTGGGAATCGGATTCAATCCCTGTACGAACAGCAATTGTAGAAGGTTTCCTTTGAGACATGAACTGACTTTCCTTTTTGCTACAAAACTGACTCTTAATAATAGGAGATTTATTCACTCTGGGTTATCTTAAACCCCTATCCATTTTAAAGAGTGTTCTCTAAGAACATATTTTCAACTACTTTAACCCGCGCAAAATTAGCCGTCAACACTTCTAGACGTCTAAATGTCTTTGCTTATGGCAGTAAATCCCGCTAAAATTCAACTTTAAAATTTTTATTAGATTCTGATTACAATTAAAGGTGTGCAATGGCTGACTGGAATGGCGAATATATAAGCCCGTATGCGGAACACGGGAAAAAAAGTGAGCAAGTTAAAAAGGTCACTGTATCTATCCCTCTAAAAGTACTTAAAGTGCTAACTGATGAGCGTACCCGCCGACAGGTAAACAACCTACGCCACGCAACAAACAGTGAACTGCTATGTGAAGCATTTCTGCATGCTTATACAGGCCAACCTTTACCAACAGATGAAGATCTGAGAAAAGATCGTCCGGATGATATTCCAGCTGAAGTGAAGAAACTGATGACCGAGATGGGCATCGAGTTCGAAGCTTTTGACGAAGAGTAGTATCTGGTAGATAAACAGTGTGCGATATTTGTTATCTTATCACGAAGTGATTCCCGCAAAGGCGGGAATCTGACTGCTCATACTGTAACCTGTAACCTGTAACCTGTAACCTAGTTAGCGTGCATGGCTTTTATGCCATCTTCAATCAGTTGTACCTGTTCTAGGCCAGCGGTGGTGGCGTGCGGTTTGACGATAGATATCAACTGCAATACCCCTTGATGAATAATCTGCTCAGTGATTTTTGCTTCCTGGGACATTGCCGCCCGATAGCTCAACCAGCTAGTAGCGACTAGGTGCAAAGAGGTCACCAAAGACTTTCCATCAGCCTCGCTGACCTTAAGTAAATCCCTGTCTATAAACATCTTAAAAATAGAAGCAATATTCGCCTGCATCTTTTCCTGAACAGCCAGGTATTTTTGGTGCAGAATCGTGTCTCTTTGAAGAATCTCTGGCAAGTTGGCATAGAAGAAACGGTATTTCCACATCAATGCAAACACGGAGTCCATATAACGTTTTAGCAGGACCAGATCTTCTTCCTGGGTTCCCACCGGAGTAAAACGCTCAAGCAACTCCTCAGAGTAACTTTCAAAGATCTCCCTTACAATTTCCTGCTTATTGCGAAAATGGTAGTACAGGTTCCCAGGGCTAATATCGATATGAGCAGCAATATGGTTTGTGGTGATGTTTCGCTCACCATGCTCATTAAATAGCTCAAGCGCGGCAAGTACAATCTTTTCACGCGTCTTCATAATATCCCTTACTTCAATGTATTAAGGTAAGTATATGAACAAAGTCATGGAACGAAAAGGAACTATTACGAAAACTGAATATTTACTTTAGATGATGACGCTCTCTCGAGCGTAGCCCTCTTTGATAAGCGTGGAACGCAACCCTCTTTTGGGCTCGTCATCACCGTGAATCAGGTGGATTTCTTTCGGTGCCTTACTAATCCCTTTTACAAACTTAATCAGGTCTTGCTGATCTGCATGTGCGGAATAACCAGACATAGTATGAATATGAGCATTTATACGAACTGCTTCACCATCGATTTCAATCTGTTCAAAACCAGACTGAATCATTCTCCCTAACGTGCCCTCAGCCTGATAACCCGAAAAGATAATATCTGTACGAAAGTCTGGTAAAAGCTCTTTGAGGTAGGCCATTACTCTACCACCTTCACACATGCCAGAAGCTGCAACCACAATTGCTGGTTCGCCAGTTGATGCTAATCGGTTAACAACCGCAAGGTGCTTTCTGTAGTCACTGATTACCGTACACTGCTCAAATGCCAGCGGGTGACGCTGATCTGCTACCTTTCTTTTGGCTTCCCTACCCCATAGCTTTTTATACCTTCGATATGACTTAGTCACCCTTTCAGCCATCGGGGAGTCGAGAATAATAGGAATATTACGTTCAATTTCCGAAGAATAGATTAGTGATTCAATATCAAACAGCAGCTCCTGAGTACGACCAACACTAAATGCAGGAATAATTATCGCGCCACCATCCGATAGAGACCGGTTAATTATCTCTCTTAAACGTCCAGAACGTTGTGCAACGCTCTCGTGATTTCTATTGCCATATGTTGATTCGAGGACAAGATAATCTGCTCGCATAGGGGGAGCAGGATCTGGAAGTAAAGGAGTATTGGAAGGACCTAGGTCACCAGAAAAAACGACAACCTTATCATTTGGAAGCTTAATCTCAACATAAGCAGAACCAAGAATATGACCTGCAGGCTGAAATCTGCAATATAGATTATTACCCTTTATTCGATGCCACTTTCCATAATCAACCGGGAAGATTCTAGACTTTATCAGACTCAGAACTCTTTCGCGACTAACCTCTTTCATCCCAAGGTTAAGCTTAAGTCCATCATCCAGCATCAAGGGAATCAACTCAGCTGTTGCCGGTGTACAGATTATTGAACCTTTAAATCCGGTAGCTAATAACCAGGGAATTCTGCCAATGTGATCTATATGAGCATGCGTTACGATAAGAGCCTGAACGTGTTTTACAGGAAAATCTATATCTAACGGTTTTGAATCCTTACCTTGAAACTGGCCGCAATCTATAAGGATGCTGTGGTTTTCGTATCTCAGCTCGTGGCAAGAACCGGTTACTGTGTTTTTACCGCCGTGATGGGTTAGGTGCATATTGTGATCCTAGCTAGTACACTGGATCACAATACTAATATTCTACCTAGGTTAATTTTTGGTAAGGAGATTTATAGAGTGATATCTCAGAAGATAAGTAATCAGACTCTATCTCCAGCTCCTTTGCCCAATACCGTTTGAATGATGTAGGTAAAATATTTTTTCACTGTCATCGTTTTAATCATCTTTTGATCCCACTCTGCTAGCTTTTTTGGGGTAGACATATCTATTTCATTGACCTGTGCCAACCCCGTGATACCGGGCAGAACATCAAATACTCCCCTAGACTGTCGCTCATCGATAAGCTCGACCTGGTTAAACAAGCAAGGTCTTGGACCAACAAGACTCATTTCACCTTTCACAACATTAATCAATTGAGGCAGTTCATCTAACTTTGTCTTGCGAAGGAAAGAGCCAAATTTGGTGACTGAACTTTTCCCCACCTCATGAGTTGCAACGGACTTAGTTCCCACAGGCATCGTTCTGAACTTGATTAAAGTGAATTCTTTCTGGTCTTTACCAACCCTTTTCTGAGTAAAGACTGGCGATCTGGTGTCAAAATAACCCAGCACACAAACAACAACTAAAACTGGCCAAAGGAATAGAAGGCCGAAAAAGGAAAATAGAAAATCAAAAATACGTGTCATAATGTTTTATTCTTCAAATAGTCATCTACTGTTTTCTGGATGCCCTGTTCAACAGAGTATGGAGGTAGCCAGTCTAACTCGCTTTTAGTTTTGGATATATCTAATTGCAAGTTACCACAAAGCCTTGTTCCGATGTCTGGTTTCCCTACCAGCGTTGTAGCGAGTTTCAATAAGCTACCGGGGAATGGAAACATCATATTTTTTTGACCAAGTGATTTAGCAATCATAGCTAACAAAGACGACAGAGATACATCATTATCATCCGAAACTAAGAAAGTTTTATTGGCTGCATTAGGGTGCTCTGAACACTTAATAATCAAATCCACAAGATTATCCAGAAACACCATACTTCTTCGATTATTGATACTTCGCAATGGTAACGGAATTCCCTTCTCCACCCAACGAATCATAGAGAGAAAGTTGGCTTTTACACCTGGACCATAAACTAGTGGCAGGCGAATTATAACAACTTCCATATCACTACTATTTGAAAGCTCTTTCAACCCCTGTTCGGCTTCAAATTTACTCAGCCCATATGGGTCTTCAGGTAACCGCTCCACATCTACTCTGAAAGACTCACCAGGCTGCGTTAATTCTCCATTTACCTTTATTGAGCTCAGGAAAACAAATCGTTTCACTCCAGCCTCAGCAGCCTGCCTGGCAAGATTAAGCGTTCCCAGGGTATTTACTTCCTTGTAAGCAGAAAGAGCATCAGTATCGCTTTCCTTCATTTGATGAACTCGAGCAGCGCAGTGAATGATGCAATCGACACCATCAAAGCAACCTTTCCAATTTTCGTCTGAAGAAACGTTCTTGTGAACAACGTTTCCATTAACGCGTTCAGTTAAGGCACCTTTACTATCTGCACGCTTATTCAAGATACAATGCCAGTGCTTACTGGCAGCCACAGCCGCTACTTCCTTACCGACAAAACCTGTACTACCTGTAATCAGAACTTTCAAAACAACCTACAAGTTGAAGTTATAGTTTAAAAATGAGGTTAGTTTAGTGAGTAATACACAAAACGAAAACCACAAATTGCTATTTTGCTAGCAGTGACTACTCAAGCGGTCTACAATACCGCCGATAACAATTATTAGATGAACAACAAATCCAGGCTTTAGATGTTTACACCAGTTCAATTTTTGCTCGATGCTTCTCGAAGAAATAAACGAATTATCAGCATCATATACGATATTCTAGCGATCATTTTTTCTCTTTACTTAGCAATTGCTGTAAGGCTGGGAGTATATAGCTTTGATATTGGTGTCGAAGAAGTTGGAAGTATGCTTCTTACACTAGGTGTCACGCTTTATTGCTTCGTGAAGCTGGGTATGTATCGTGCTGTGCTTCGTTATATGACAATCCCAGCATTGGGAAACATTTTTTTTGCAGTAATAATTTCGACCGTTACTCTCGCAGTAAGCAGCTTCTTTTTTAAGTCATTTGTCCCTAGAAGTGTTCCCTTTATATATGCTGGCCTTGCAGTACTGACTTTGGGTGGCCCAAGAATTTTTATCCGTGCGGTTTACTATCACTACTACAAACGACAAAAACCGAACGTATTTATTTATGGCGCAGGAGCCACAGGCCGAGAGTTAGCATACGCACTAACTCAGGGAGGAGAATACCACCCTGTAGCCATGCTAGACGATGACAAAAGTAAAGCTGGCCAAATTATTTTTGGGATACGAGTTCACCATAGTAGTGAATTTGAGAAGCTTAGCTCTTTATATGAACCGGTTAAACTGCTATTAGCCATCAACAATATCAATAAAGGTAAGCGGTTACGATTGGTTGAAAAACTATCCACCTGGCCTATCGAGATTCAATCGGTCCCATCGGTGGAAGATATAGCTACAGGCAAAGCCCACTTAACAGATGTTAAAGATCTTGACGTCGCTGATTTGCTTGGAAGAGCTCCAGTAGATCCCGATGAGCAACTGCTTTCAAAAAATATTACAGGCAAAAATGTAATGGTTACAGGAGCCGGTGGCTCAATAGGTTCAGAATTATGCCGACAAATTCTAACTCAGAAACCTAAGACTCTGGTTCTTTTTGAGCTAAATGAGTACAACCTTTATTCGATTGATCAAGAGCTTAAGAATATAAAGTCCAACTTAAAGTCTGATACCAAAATAGTGGCTACTTTAGGTACAGTACAAAGAAAGAACCGTGTTCTTAATATGCTTAATGCACACAATGTACATACTGTATATCATGCCGCCGCTTATAAGCACGTCCCAATAGTAGAAGATAATATTGTTGAAGGTATACGAAACAACGTATTTGGTACGCTAGCAACCGCTGAGGCTGCTCTAGAAGCAGGAGTCGAAAACTTTACTTTAATATCAACAGACAAAGCTGTCCGACCAACTAACATTATGGGTGCGAGCAAGCGAATGGCAGAGCTTGTTTTACAAGCCTTGGCAGATAAAGACTGCTCAACAACCTTTACTATGGTTCGCTTTGGTAACGTACTTGGTTCATCAGGCTCAGTTGTCCCTCTATTTAAAAAACAAATACGCAAAGGCGGCCCGGTTACCGTAACTCACCCCGATATAATTCGTTATTTTATGCTAATCCCTGAAGCTGCTCAGCTCGTAATTCAAGCAGGAGCAATGGGACATAACGGACAAGTGTTTGTCTTAGACATGGGTGAACCAGTAAAAATTCTAGACCTCGCTAAGCGTATGATTCACCTGATGGGTTTCAAAGAAATAATTGACGCAGAGCCAGAAGAGGGAGACATCAAAATCAACTTTGTTGGCCTTCGCCCAGGTGAAAAGCTCTACGAAGAATTGCTTATTGGAGAAAATGTAGAAGGTACAAGCCATCAAAAGATCATGACCGCTAAGGAAGATAAGTTGAGTTGGGTAGAAATGGAGCCGTTGTTAGATCAGCTAGATTCATGTTGTCATGACTTTGATGTGGAATGTATAAAGAGAATATTGTTGGAAGCCCCAACTGGTTATACTCGGAATAAAAACGCATGACCTTATATATTTCCGTTGTAAGCCACCAGCATGATGACATGATTGCTAATAGTGACACGCTAAAAAGCTTGGCAAAATACTATAAAGTAGTGGTCAAGGCCAATACTAAGCCAACAGAATCACTAATCAATTACTGTAACGAGTCTGGCATTTACTTACTTGTTGGAGCTCAACCTAAAGGCTTCGGAGCAAATAACAATGAGGTTTTTCGTTTCGCTAAACAAGAGCTTGGTATGTCTAAAGATGACTTTTTCCTGGTGTTAAATCCTGATGTTGAGCTCGAACTATCCAGTTTGTCAGATCTAATAGAGCAAGCAAGTAACTACCAAGCTGACATCTCAGCTATCAACCTGTATACGGATAAAACATTCAATAAATACGACAACTCAATCCGCCGTTACCCTAGTTTATTGTCACCGCTCAAGTCTTTGATAGGAATGCGAAGAAACGATATCTACGATAAAAGTAAAATAAAGGAACCGGTGAAAGTTGAGTGGGCGGCAGGTTCCTTTCTACTATTTACAGTCAACAGCTTTGAAAAGTTGAGCGGGTTTGACGAAAGTTACTTCATGTACTTTGAGGACGCCGACATATGCACACGAGCAAATAAACACAATTTGAATGTTTACTATTTTCCAGATGTCAAAGCTGTCCATTTCGCATCGCATCAAAATAGACAACTTCTATCAATGCATTTTATCTGGTATTGGAAAAGTTCTTTACGGTACCAAGTTCAGCTACATTGGGGAACTTGAATTACGACGTTTAGCTCTAGAATAAGAAATGCCATCTCTCACACCGCGAATCAGGGACTTCAAGTGCCCTTTTTTTTCATCTGTGAATGCAATAAGAAATACCTGATGCACAATTGAAAATACTACTTCTCTAAAGCTCGTCAGTTTAGGAATGTACGAATAATTAGTAAGAATAAACGAGTTCCGAATACGATAGTATCGCCTTGCTGATGAGTGAACAGGAACGCGCCATTTCAAAAATTTCAAATTGTTGGAGCCTATTTCATGCTCCATAACCAATTGTGGAGCGACTAATATAAGAATTCCAAGATGCTTAGCCCTTAGACACCACTCTGTATCAACATAATCTATGAACAAAGACTCTTCCATCAACCCCACTTGATCTAGGATTTTCTTTTTGACTGCCATTCCCGAAGAAATGATGCAAGAAGCTTCGATCGGATGGGTAAACTGACTAGGGTACAGTTTTCGTCTTCGACCTAATTTGTTCAATTTTATTACTGGATACTCAAACTGAGAAACGCGATTATAAAATCTGGGCCCTATTATGACCTCTCGGCCAAATTCATTTTCTAGCTTCTGATAAGTTTGTTCGACTGCCATCAAGTAATCGCTACCAATCGATGAATCTTGATCAAAAAATACGATAAGGTCGTCTTTATCAGTTCGCAATTGCTTGATCGCTATATTTTGTGCTGTAGCAATACCCAGGTTGTCACCGAGGCGAATAAAATTCACGTACTCAAACGATTGGCAAACTTCTGCAAGCTCCTCGGCGTTTTCGCTACCATTATCAACAACAATGACGTTGTTTCCATGTGACTGACAAGCAGTTAATAATTGCTCCACACTCGATAATTCTGGTTGAAAGGTAACAATAATTGACGTGATCGACAAAGAGCACTCCTATAGTCTACAAAGGGTTATATTTAACAGTAAAAAATTATCAGTACATAGAGAAAAACTGAAAAACTATGTACCGGGCAAACAATAATATCAGAAGAATTACATCGTTATAGAGTTAAGGCTGTGTTCATTTTCTTAGAATATACAAGCCAGAGAGGGACGTTGCTATCAGACCAAACAACATTGCCAGCCACAATGTCGAAAACCTGACGACCAACGCGACAAACCCTCCGATTGACGGAGAAATATCAAACTGGTTGAGCAGGTATACGATAGCCCCTTCTGTAACACCAATACCGCCGGGCAAAAAAGATACCGCGCCAGAAAGCATTGCTGCAGGGTATACAGAGAAAGCCGATGCAAAGGGCACTGCCAAATCAAACACGAAACAACAATATACTAATGTAAGCGCAGTCAGACTCCATGCGGCGATACCTAAGCTGACACACATAATACTAAGACTTAAGTTGAGGCTTCTATTAACATTTAATAGGACTTTATAAGTGAGTAGAGCAAGTCTGATGGAGTATCGATTATTCAGCTTCCGTATGTTTTTACACAATCGCCTACTTATCGATATTTTTATTGTGATAAAAACAAGCATGCCGATAATAGCCACTATAGAGACAGCAACAACCTTCAAGCTTGGAAAGCTGAAGAACACAAGGCCAGCTAACGCTAGCACCACCAATAGGTCAAAAAATCGCTCTATCACAAAACTAGAGATAACCTTATCCGAGGATATTCCAACCCCTGGTAATAAACAACTCTGGATAATTCACCTACCTTACCCGGCGTTGCAGTATAAGCAAACCCAGCAATATAGAAAAACATACCACTAATAAAACGATGATCGCAATGATGACTGGTCATTAACGCATGCCACCGAACATAGCGAAGAAAGATGCTAGAAGAAAAAAGAAAAAACAAAACCAGCCCATCTAACAAATCTAGGTTAGCCACCAACTCACGGGGTATGTGGTCTGAGAAAAAAGATCCCAAAAATACATACCCTATTGATATCAGCGTAAACGCAAATACTGCTGACCGAGGCAGTTTAGATTTAGCCTTCATTTCGTTTGACTACCGAAATGATAGCCGCTTATGGCCAACATAACTGGTAAAGACCGGAACTATCACGCCTACAAAATGCGATATTTCTTCCACGTATCGAGTTATTCCCATATAAGGTAGGATATAGACAGCCAAAAGCATACTAACCACCCATGTTTGAACGATAGCTGCCAAATTCACTAATATAAAATAGAACGCTGACTTCGAAACCGAATTGGTAGATCCTCTAAACACAAAGAGTTTAGCAAGTATAAAGGCCGTGATCATACCTGTTATATAAGCAAAAACTATCGCTGTAGAGAAACTTACGTACTGACTGTAAAGCACACGACTACCGAAATTAACAGCAGCCGCAAATCCACCGGTACATAGAAACAGAAAAAACTGCTTCGACAGAGTTGGTACCCGCATTTTATCTAAAAACCTTATTGGCCAGATCTATACCAAATCTAATCCCTTCTGATACACCTCGATCTTCTGGGTAGTAGTACGACGTGTCAGCGACATATAACCCTTCGACAGGTAAATCGACTGGAGGTAACTTATCCAAGAACCCAGGTTCACATATCGGTTGTGCGTATCGATATCGACTCACATGGATATCAATAAAATCCGTATCATCGAGCTCTGGATTCAATAACTTAAGATGTTTCTTAACCTTTTCCACAAAGGTTTCATTGGAATCAGCGTACTTTTCGTGTTCCGCTGGCATATAGTAAGGCACATAGACAATATGGTCATCTAGAGGGTTTAGGTTACTGTATTCGACGATTCCAGGTATATCCATCCGGCTATCATTGATGTTTAACCAGAAGTTTTCCGTCACTGCTTTTTTAAGCTTTGCAATGACACAAACAACTGCGATATTAGAAAGCGCCTTAAACTGCTGAAGCTCTTTTTCAGGTAATTGGGGAATTATTTGAGGGATATACGGCGCTGGTACAGTGCTAATGACGTTTTCAAATTCATGAAACTCATCATTGACGTTTAGACCAACTATCTTGCCGTCCTCGATTTCGACTTTTCGAACCGGTGAAGATAACTCAATTTTTCCTCCTAGTTGCTCAATTTTCTCTTTCATAGCAACTAAAAGAACCTCAGAGCCTCCATCAAGATAACCGAGTTTCTCTTCCATCAAATTGAATCTGGAGTTACCAATTCGTTTTATTCTAGTCCATATCCAAGCTGCTGATAGGTTGTTGGAAAAATTATAAAACTTAAGGTCAAAAAGGCTTTTCCACATTACATCGTAAGCACTATTACCGATCCAACGCTTAATCCAACTAGATGCCTCTTGCTTATCGAGCTTTGACCAATCAGAGCGTTTTGTCGATAAGAAAGCATGCAACCCGTAACGAAACTTGGAAACTAGGCTAAGTTTAGGGAACTTTAGAAGAGCGATTGGGTTCCCCCAAGAAAACAACTCTCCCTGGTAGTAATAGCCCATCTTCGTCTTGGTCCACTTAAGCTTATCATCCAAACCCATTTCTGAGATCATATCAAAATGGGGCTGGTCATTTGCACAAATAAAATGGTAGTAACGTTCAATATTTAGGCCGCCAAAATCGAATGATGCGGTCATACCACCGACTCTGTCATCAGCCTCAAAAACTGTAACATCATGTCCATTTTTTACTAGCTGATAGGCTACAGATAGCCCCATAGGGCCTGCACCAAGTACAGCTACCTTTTTACTCTTCATCTAAAATTCCAGTTCTATCTTACTATACTTAGTGTGGCAAAATGTTTCATCAACCGCATCGTCAAAGCGAGTCGCTTTAACGCCAAACTGACCTTCCCAATCAATAACTTCAAACTCATCACATGCAACCAGAGCATCAAGTTGGTCTGCTGTGAATGGAGGATTTTTATCAAAAACCGCCCATATCTTCAATAAGCTTGAAAATAACTTGAATGGTATCTTAATAATTAATGTTTTAGATTCTATCGCTCTCTTGATGCTTCGAATAATGTCAATATAGTCGACTTTTTCCAATCCACTTATATTGAAGACACCGCCAACTCGTTGACTTTCAACACAGCTAATAATGATGTTTGCAAAATCGCCAACATAGAGTGGCTGACGCATATAACGGCCATCTCCTGGAATAGGAAAAACCGGAACCTTTTGCATAAAGCGAGAAAGCCAACCGAGGTGTTTACGGTCAAACCAACCAAACATCAGCGTCGGTCTCAATACTACACAATCAATATTACTCTCCAACACAATTTTCTCTTGTTCCTTCTTTGTATTGGTGTAATCGTCGTCGGCAACAGATTCAACAACAGACGAACTAATATGCACGGTATGAGGAACCGAATACTCTTTAATCGTATCTAATACATGCTTAGTCGACGTGATGTTATTTCGGACAAAAAGATCCGTTTCTTTAGCTCCTATCTGAGCTTGCAACATGACAACAGACTGAGCATCCTGGAAGTGTTTTTTCCAACACCCATCCTCGGCAAGGTCTGCGTATTCGACCAAGATATCAGGGTGCATCTGTTTTAGGACTTCGATATTAGCTTTATGTTTATCTAAAACAACTAAATTGTGAAAACCTCTTTCTTTAAGGCGAACTACTAGATTTTGGCCCACAAGGCCTGCTCCGCCAGGTAACACTATTTTCAAAATACACTCCTAAATATTAAAATCATGCAATGTTAGGTGAGCGATATAAACATGAATAAGGCACCCTGCTTAATTTGCAATAACATTTTTCACTTCGACAAAAAATGCTTACATTAATAGAAAATACTTAAGCATTCATTAATTTGCGTTATTAGCAACTTCCAAGAACTTTACCACAACAGGTATTTCTCTGAACTTTTTGTCAAGCCTTTCATCTTGTTAAATTATTCACCATGGTTCGAGTAACGTAAGTTACACTCTAACTCAGGAAAAATAATACTCGCTATACTATCTTTTGAGACAGAATCAATTATATATCCTACATAGTCCTGACCGACATCACCCTTAGAGCTTTTTCCATCAACCGACTTATAAAACAAAACAGAACCAATTAATTTATTATTTACATCACTAACTAGTCCATACGAAAAATCACTAGTTGCATATACTCTTCCCGAAACCCTATATTGATTTTTTTCTTCTCGATATCATTTACAAATCCATCACACATTTCATATTGTTGTGATTCGCCACTATAGGTATTCCCCAAATTATGTGTCATATCTTTATATGGAGAAGAAGAAAATATTGATATACTCTGTACAACAGGATTAGAAATTATTTGTAGCGCCCAACCTGAGTTTGGAAAAGTAAACATGACCTGCTTATCATCTTTAATTCCCATAACTAGTTGTAACGCAGCTAGTTTTTCATTAAAAATGACTTCTTCTCGATTATTTAGCGCCTTCAGTTGATAGGGTAACATTGAAGCAAGCATAAGTAAGAATATTGCTTTAATTCGTTTTACCTTTACACTAGATAGTGCTCTAAAATAAGGAGTAAAAAGAACTAGTAACAGTGCCCAAAGAATGATCGCAGGTGTAGTGTAACGACTAGACAACGCCTGTTCCAATCCTTGAGATACTCGCCCCGTAGCGGTAGCAAAAGCTGTCCCCCCAATATAAATAATTCCTATGATAACAGCAGTTTCATAAGCTTTATTTTCTATATTTTTAAAGTTAATCATTAATTTGAAAAAATGATAACCGAAACCTAATACAAACAATAAGCCACTAAATAGAGCTATATAATGGCGTCCTCCGATCATATAGTAGAATGGAGACCCTAAATAGACAAAAACATACTCTAAAGTTTCCACAGGATATAACGTAAGAGCTTGTGAAATTGATGTATGCCCCGCCCCCTTAATAGAGTGATAGCCATAAAAAAACAAGAAAAAAGAAGCTACATTTAACAGCAATGTAATTAGCAACTTACTCTTAGGCAGTCGGTAAGCTAAAGAAAGCAAAAGAAGTAATGGCATTGCCAACACCCCATTCGCCATACTTCCGATTGAAATAAAAGCGAAGAAATTTGCAAGGAAAAAGTAAACGTTTTTATTACTCTCGTTATACTTAGCCAAGCTATAAAAAGCTGAAATTGGTAAAAGATAAGCCAATATAAACTGGGACTGAAAACCCCAAGTCATATTATTGTACTGGCTCCAGTAAAATAGCCAGCATACAACAAAATAGAGTAGCCACCTTTGGCTTTTATTACCAGTTTCTATTATAAACCTTTGAATTACAAAAACTATCGCAGAAAAAAGCAAGATATTACATAATAGCAGAAACCATATTTCGCCAGCAAAAAACTTAATGTCGATCCAGAAAAGTATCCTAGACAAGATAATTCTATGCTCATTATGCTGACTCCACCAAATACCATGATCACCTTGAGCTACATGCGAGTAGAAGTCTAAGTAACCATTCCACATATCCCAAAATGGGACAGGGGAGTAATTATTAATTACTCCGGTAATCGCAAGGAGAAAAAAATGACTGAAAAGGTAGCAAACAATCGGTCATAAGTATTACTTGAAGGTAATATAAACTTCACTTACAAACCCAACCTTTTAAAAACAGTTCTTGGGATGCTTTTTATAATTAGCATAATGTATTTCCAGAAAAATGGCGTATAGATAACGTCTCTTTTTTTCTCAATAGCAGAAATAATATCTTTCGCAACCTTATCCGGAGTAACAGTAAGTAGATCAGGTAATTCTAGATCTTGGGTCATAGGAGTTGCCACAAAACCCGGTTTGATATCAAGTACATGAACTCCGGATTTAAATAATCTCGCTCTTAGCCCCTCTAAATAGGTACTAACCGCAGCTTTGGCAGCTCCGTAGACATAATTAGAGGGTCTCCCTCTGTCACCAGCCACAGACGAGATTACTGCTATTGTTCCTGATTTTTGCTTCTCAAAACGATTTGCTAGCTCAGTTAATAGAGCCATAGTACTTACTGCGTTGGTGTTAAACTCTCGCAGTGCACTATCAACCAGCTTTTGACATTCAATTTGGTCTGGCAGAGTACCATGAGCAATAATAACAAGGTCTATGCATCCACCAAGCGTATTTTCAGCTTCATCAAACATATCCCTATGTTTTTCAATATCGTTAACATCCAGTGAAAACGTACCAACTTTATCACTTCCGCGTGCATACAGATCTTGAGACAGCATTTTGAGTTTCGTTTCATCTCTCGCAACTAAAAACAACCTATCATTTCGCTCTGCACATAGGCGAGCAACAGCCATCGCCATTCCAGATGTCGCACCAACTAACACAATATTCTTCATTATCTAGTTACTCTATTCCAAAATTTTGACATAATTTTAGGATCGCGTGTTGCTTCCAATGTTTCCCATTCAGGATAACTTGCCTTAAAGAAATCACTACTCATGTGTGCATCTTTTGCTGGATATAAACGCCCACTGGCTTCAGACACAATTAAGTCAAGAATGTCAAAAAGCGCATTTGTTTTGTTTTTTAATTGGGGGAAATCTAACGCAAGTGTTGCTCCTTTCATTGGAAAAGAAAGTAGTCCCGGCGACTCAATATCACCACATCGCTTTAATACAGCTAGGAACGAGCCCATCTTTTTCTTTGAAATTATGGTCAATATCTCTTTCATTGCATCTTGCGCATTATCTTCTGGTAGTACGCACTGATATTGCTGGAAGCCTGGTTTACCATATATTCGGTTCCATTCCAAAATAGCATCTAGCGGGTAGAAAAAAGGTTCATAACTTACAATCTTGTCAGAGGTTTTTGCTATTTGCCTGTTGTAATACAATGTATTAAATGATTTTAATGTAATTGAGTTCACCATTGAGATTGGCAAATCAACTGGTACTTTTAATTTGCTACCTTTCGGCTGCTCAATCGTACCTCGTTCAGCATGGTTACCTACCATGTAAATACCACGCCCAAGAGAATTACCTTTTGATACACAATCAACCCAAGCTACAGTGTAATCATAATCCACATCTATTTCTCTCGATAACGTGAAAAACTCATCTAGGTTAGAGAATTTGATATTCTTGCTATCAATTAAGCTAGAATGAATTGGACGAAGTTGGATTTCCACCCATAAAATCACACCTGTAAGGCCAAGTCCTGCGATAGTAGCGTGAAACAGTTCACTATTTTCATGTCTTGAACACTCTAGAATGCCCTGATCCGACCGATAAATAGCAAATCTAGTTACATGTCTTCCAAATGTACCTGCCACGTGATGATTTTTTCCATGAACATCATTAGCAACCGCGCCTCCCAACGTGATCAATTTAGTTCCTGGTGTCGATGCTAAGAACCAACCTCTTTTTACCGACAAATCTAGAACTTCACTTAAAAGAACTCCAGCTTCAGCCCTGACAACACCGCACTCCCAATCAGCTGAAATAAAACGGTTTAAACTTCTGGCACCGAGCGCTACGTTACTTGTAGCAAGACAACTGTCGCCATAACTCCTGCCATTACCAAACGGCAGAAACTGTTCTCCTTGACATAACACTGTTTTTTCAACGTCATCAAGCCAATTCAACGATTTCACTTGCTGTGAGTTATAGGGGTAGCGCCCCCAGGATTTTACTGTTTTCATATAGCTGACCAAAAAACAAGAAGAAATAAACAACCGGTAATCCGGCTCACTTTATCTTTTAATGCAAAAACCACAGGATCATCATGCATAAGCCCTCTATGCGTAATCATCCAAGTCCTACTAATCCAATAAAGAATAAGTGGACAGGCTAACCAGATAACCTCTGAGTGACTGTACATTACTGAAGTAACTGGATCATTAATATACAAGGCAAGGACCAGTACCGACATATAGCCTGATGATGAACCTAAGGAGGAAAGCAACTCCAAGTCAGATGGGTAATATCCTCTTCCTCTTGTCTTGTTTAAACCCAAACTTCTCGCCTCATGTAACTCGGCATAACGTTTTACTAGCGCAAGGCTTAAGAAGATGAACATTGAGAATGCTAATAGCCAAAACGTCAAATCCAACTCAAGTCCGACGCCCCCGGCTATAATCCTCACTGTATACAATATAGCCAGTGTAGTTACGTCCACAACCACCATTCTTTTTAATTTGAATGAGTAAGCTAGAGTAAGTGCGTAATACCCCAGCAAAACAAGCAGGAAGTTTATAGGTAGTAAAAGTACCGACAGTAAGAAAACGAAAACCAAGATCAACGGAGCAAATAAAAGCCCTATTCTTACGTCTAATGCACCAGAGGCGAATGGTCTACGACATTTTGAAGAGTGATGCCTATCATCTTCCAGATCTAACAAATCGTTTAGTAGATACACAGTAGAAGCACAAAGACTAAATGCTATGAACGCAATAATACCATCAGCTACTTTTTCAGTATCAAACCACTGATGTGAAGCTACAAGAGGTACAAAAATAAGTAAATTTTTTGCCCATTGATGTACACGCAATGCTTTTACCAAGGTCTGAAAAAATTAGGTCTATTTTCAATAATGTGTACAACATTGCAGCACTGTTCCGCTTTGGGTAATACACCTTTATCGGGGTTCACTACAATAGACTGGTCAGAGGCTTTCCAAACCTTGATATCCGCCATAGAGTTGCCAACATAATCAAACCCTTTGGCACCATAAATGCTCACTAGCTTTTCAGCTTTAACACTAGATGCTAAGTTCGTTTTCTCATCACTCGAAAACACATCATCGAATATATCAAGGTACTTGGCGATTTGATTTGCATATTTCTCATTGGTAGCGGTAGCTAAAACTACCTTTCTTCCCTCACTTTTTTGAGATCTGATATAAGCCAGAACATCCTCGTTATATGGCAAGATTGACACATCAATATCCACAGAACGAGCTATTTCACTTTTTATGGCACTCTTACCACCACGAAATACAATGATCAAGAATCGAAATATATTAAAAATATTTAACTTAAAGTACTTTAGTAGTGTTTCGACAAGAATATCTGTCTTAATCAGCGTTCCATCCAGATCAACAACCAAGGGTTTCTTCATTCCCCTACAACTCCTTTATTGATATATCTTCGACTAACTCTTCTATAAAAGTGAACTCATCTTCGTTTGTAGAAAAAATATTTCTTTCACAACTAATAGGTTGTTCTTCATTATACTTATTGCATAGTTCGCCTATTGCTCTCGATATCTCTCCTGGTTCTAGCGAACTTAAACTAGTGACATTAGAAACAACCCCTTTCAAATCTTTATTTGCGTAAGAGTTAGTTATTACTTCAACGCCAAACATTGCCATTTCAAGAGGGGGATAGCTTGGATGCGGTGATAGCATTAAAGATACACCTACAGAAGACTCTGCGAGTAAATTAGCATATTGTTCTAAAGACAACTTTCCGACCGACTCGACTACCATTCCATTATCTAACTGGATAGGCTCGTGCATTTCACCAGCAGAATATACTTTCCAATCAGTTGAGTCATCGTAATCTTTCGACCAACGTTGCAGAGATTGAACGATCAAAGAAAAAAGGTTCCGCTCTATACTAGGCCTACCATATATGATTATCTGCTTTTTCTTTTTGACCTCATGGAGTTCAAGTTGCAATCGATTTAGCTCAGGGTTTAGTTTCGGGTCAAAAAAGAACGATTTTCCAAAAGTAAACCCCTGTTTTTTAAAAAAATCGTTCAATAGCTCTGTATTGAAGACTGGTATTGTTTGATCCGGCTTTCGATAAGTAGATTCAGCCAGAGCGTACCTCGTTGACCAAGGATAAAACCCCGGCTCAAAGTCCTGAACAAAGTAGATAAGCTTACGTGGTGCTTCAAGCATATAAGACTTGTGTTGCCAATCCATCATTGTAAAAGCATTGATCGTCGTCCACCAGGCGGTAGTCACAAATACATCTTCAGCAGAAACAGGAAGTGGCTTGCCTATTCTGTTCCCCGCAACAACTATACTATTACCACTTACATCAGATGAGCCAACATCTAAAACAGGCCAATCTGAATAGTATTGCCCCACTTTTACCGATGTTGATACCTCGTCAGTAATGATAATTCTGCATGAAGGGAAGTGTTGCGAAACTTTTTCATAAAAGCGAAGTGCTGTCGCAATACCCCCAAAGACATGCTTTTCAGAAAGTGCCGGGACCAACAAATTTAAGCGTTTTTCTTGAACATGACTTTGAGTTAACTCAAAAGGAGTAATCTCGGGTATATTAGTGTTCACACCTTGAGTAAACTCATGCCTTACTTCATGGTGAGTTTGCTTTGCTAGATTATATAGATATTTATTATTTAGAAGACGTTTTACTAACCAAGTAATCATTGTTTAACCTTTGGGGTAGATTGCATTGTATCCAAATTAGGGTTAAAGAAAGGATCTACTCCTTCACTTCTATATGGCTCATACTTAATTTTGGACAGATTGAAGTCATTCTCCGGAACAAAAGAGCTTCGACTCTTAGATTCCAGGTGGTAAAGCTCCGCTTGGGGTAGATATACGTTTTTATAGCCCTCTTTGTATGCACGAATACACAGCTCTACGTCACTACCACAAATAATAAACGCTTCATCAAAACGGCCCAGCTCTTCAAATTTTCTTTTTTCTATAACTTGGCATGCCCCAGTTACAGCCAAAACATCCCTAGTAAGAACTGGTGATACAAAAGGACCAACTTTATGTGTTGCCTCTTCCCCTTTAAACACATGATCTGCCCAGCCCCCCATTCCAACAACAACACCTGCATGTTGAATTGTGTCGTCATCATATCTTAGTAGCGGACCAACGACTGCAACATCAGGAAGCTGTGACCATGAAATCAAAGACTCCAGCCAATCTTCCGAAATAACAATCGTGTCATTATTCAGGAAAACAAATACATCACCATCAGCAACTTCTACACCAACATTATTAACTTTCGACCAATTGAAATCAGATTCATCTCTAACGACCTTATATCCAAACTCCTCTTGTATGTGAGCTAAATAGTTCAGCGTTGACACTTCAATTGAACCGTTATCAACAACAATAACCTCATAGTTAGTCCAAGTCGTTTTCTCATGAATACTATCTAGCAGTTGTTGCAGTAATTCTACTTTGTCTCTTATTGGGATAATTATAGAAGCTTTCGTATTTGCCGCTATAGGGAAATTTGGACGATAAGTAAAGAGATTAATACCATCTTTAACTTTGGCTTCATCTAGCTGATATTTTTTCAATAAATGGTTTTCTAGCGCCTTTTTCCCTGCTTCATGTGCATACGGCTTACTATCCGCATTAGCCGCTGTAGACCCTGAATGTTCCCGCCAATGGTATAAGATATGGGGGATATGCACGATTTGGTCAGTGTTCTCACTAACTCTCAACAGTAGATCATAGTCCTGAGCGCCCTCTAAGCCTAACGTAAATCCTTTAACTTTTTGAAGTACACTTCGTGAAAGACAAACCATATGACCAATATAGTTTTGGTTGTACAACAAATGCTGAGACCAATCAGGCTTGAAGAATGGTGCACATCTGACACCATCAACTGTGATATGGTCTTCATCGCTGTAAATTAAGTCGACGCTCTTGTTCTTATTGATCGTATCGTAAATAAACATCAATGCGTGAGGATGTAATTCATCATCATGATCAAGCAATACTAGATAGTCCCCTGATGCCATATCAATTGCTTGGTTACTCGCAGATGAAATATGTCCATTAGACTCACTATGCTTTATCTTAATTCGACTATCACGCGCATTAAACTCTTCTAGCGTTTTTTCAACATGTGGTTTTGTCGACGCATCATTAACAACACACAGCTCCCAGCGTTGATAAGACTGCATCAAGACAGAGTTTAAACAGCATTCAAGTAGTTCTTTATCTGGATTGTAAACAGGCAAAACAATACTGATTAGAGGAGAGTTATTAGACCCAATACGTTGTTCTACCACTCGAGCCATCTCGGTTAGCTTCGCATCTGCTTTAACTACCCACGCTTGATAATCGTCAGTTACCTCTTTATATGCAGAGTTATTTTTCACTCTATTAATAACTTTTGCTATGAAAGCTCGTGCTCCATCTCTACGCAAGACGCTAAGCAAATATCTAACTCTTTCTTTGTTTGCATTTAGCTTAATCGTTCGCAGTAATTCAAGGAGATTCACCTTAAAGTCTCTCGTGAAAGTCAAAGTACGCCTTAGCGGCGAAGTTAATTTCCAACTCTTTGAATTAAGCATTGTATTTAGCAAGTTTTGAGTCTCGCTAAGAGTCATGCTTTTTTCTTCAAGCGATGCCTTTAGTTTTTCGATTTCTCTTGATTTATCTAAACAACTAATCTCTGCGACAAGATAAATAGCTACGTCTGAATCCAAAGAGCAACAAGATTGGATCTTTTGTAAATCAATATCTATATGAGGATCTGATGAATATGAAATATACGATAGCGTATCAGCTGAGTTGTCTAATTCTCCACCATAAAGATTTATGGATTCCTGCGAGTCTTCTAGACTAAAAATAACATTTCCCGACTCAGTCTCTAGCTGAAGTTTATCGATAGCTAGCTTTCCCTTAAAATCTAAAGGGTCAACTCTAATAGAGCTTAATCCATCAACAAAGGGCAACAGAATCTTGATTTGAGTTTTTTCTGCATAGCTAATTGGCCATGTTAATGACTTCTGTTTCGTATACTCTTCGCCGTTGGATTTCCAAAATACATCTAGAGGGAACTTAAGTTCTAACCCTGAATGAGTCTCGGTATATGGTTTAATCGCAACCTCTTCTTGCAAGCTACACTCTATAACAAACTGATACACACCAGAGTACGGTACTCGTGCCATAAGTGCATGAGACTCTGTAAAATCCGAAAGATCATTCAGTTTATTAAACTCCGTATCTCTCAGAAATGCTTTGACAAATTCCATATTGTCAATTTTGAATCCTCCGCTCTCTAGCATTTCAACTACTGTTTCTTTGGTAAAAAACTTGTAATGTGTTTTATCTAATAGACCATATTCTCTATAATCAAATCTACCAGAGAGAATTTCTTCAACGAGTCCTGCGTAGCCCACATTTGGAACTGATACAATTAGCTTGCCATTCTTATTGAGTTTTTGTTTGATCTTTTTAAGCGTCTCCATTGGATCAAGTAAATGCTCTAAAACATCAGCACAAACAATATAGTCATACGTGTCATTTAAGAACGCTAAATCAAGGGACTCCACATCAGAAACATAAACTTCTCGATAAACTTCTTTAGCTTTGTTCGCAGCATTGACATTAAGTTCCACTCCATCAACTATACAGTTCTTATTTTCAATTAGGTGTTTTCCTAATGCACCTTCCCAACACCCAATGTCAAGAGCTCGACTATTAGGTTCGATAAACTGACTCACATAGTACAGAGAGTCTTTCTCCACGCCAACTGAGCGTGTATAAACGTTATTTTCCACAAGTAGCATCCAGTGTATTTACGTTGGCTATCTAGTCCTGCATTAGCCAGCCTCGGTCCCTTAAGCGCAAGGGGCAAGATAGTTAATGTTGAAAAAGAACAAAATATGAAGTCCTTCACCGCAACCTCATGCACCCGCAAATCAAGGGTTTTGATTATTCTAATTTAAATAAATGAAGACTTTTTAACCTAGATTAAAGTGATGCTTAAAATCACTTCTAAGATCGAGGGATATATACGCTCCCCAAAGTACCTTTTGTACTAATACAGTAAAATTACCATCCCTCAATAGTAATTTTACTAAAAGAGCTATCTACACTAATCCATTGATTCCGTCATTGGAGCTTGTCGCTTTCCTTGTCTACGTTTCTCAAATACCACAATACTATCGTAAAAAGAAATTGAATCTGTGGTCTTAGTAAACTCGGTTACTGGTAAACTGTTTCGACTATGGACAGCATTGAGCATGTCAACTCTATCTTTAGCAAACTCCATAAAGCTTCCTTGTTTCTTTAAGCCGCCTTCATACTCTTCCCAATAACAAGTATGAGTATCTTCGACAAGATAAACTCCATTCTCAGATATATGGCTGTATAACAACTCAAAAGATCTAATCATGTGGGTCATCATATGACTACCATCATCAATTAAAACATCGATGGATGGGTATTTATTCAAAATACTCTCAATAAGATTAGGATCATCTTGACTTCCGATATAAATTTCAATTCCTTCTGATTCATACTGTTTGCATTCCGGGTTGATATCTATACCTATTACTTTACACCCATCCCCAAAGTAGTCTTTCCACATTTTTAGCGAGCCACCACCAAATACACCAATCTCTAGGACAACGGGCGATTTATTAACAAATCTATTAAAGTGCCTCTCATATATATCAAAGTAGTGGAGCCACTTATGTATTCTTAAACTAGAGTTATTCAAAAAATATTTATGTAAGTTCATATTTACCCATAATAATTTGTTAACATTTAATAGCTGACTCTTCGTCGCTAGTTCTCGTTTGGAAATAGTTAAATAACAAAAACACACCTTCATGCTCCGAGCATGCAACAAACATCCAACCGAGAGAAAAGTGTAGCCTTAGACACTCTCAAATGTCATTAACAATCCACTCGTGATTAATATTCACTAGCCCCTCTGAATTATACTCATCAACTATATCAAATTGAGCTATTCCTGTAAGATAATCCAAGTTCACCAACCCCTTATCTGTAAAAATACCCACGTCAAACTCAAAACTCGCAGGTAATAAGGGAATGTCTTTTGCTATATATATAACTTCATGAATCCCTTTATGACTTGGTACTATCACATCATCTAGATGAGAGTTTGCACCAAAGATGTAATCTCGATTTGGTCGGAGCATAGCAACACCGATTAAAAGCCCGTCAATTCGCTCATCCAACACTTCATACTTGATAACTAGTTCTATGTCATCTCCAGGATTTATAACCTTTCGATTGATAGTTGTTGATATCAATCGAGCTGGTAGGCTCTTCTCCAAGCCATTAACTTTTACATCGTATTCGTTTTCCGAAGTTTCTATTGAACCATGCGCCATATAATCCCTATAACGATCACAGACCTTATTTGAATCTCCAACTTCTCGTAATTTACCTTTATCTAGCCAAATGGCCTTATTACAAAACCTTTTAACTTGCTCTGGTGAATGAGAAACAAATAATATGGTGGTTCCTTTCGCTTTTAGGCTTTCCATGTGCTGAATACACTTCATTTGGAAACGAATATCGCCTACAGCGAGTGCCTCATCCACAATAAGAATTTCTGGGTCAGTATGTACCGCAACCGCAAAAGCCAAACGCACATACATGCCTGATGAGTATGTTTTTACAGGCCTATCTATAAAATCGCCTATCTCTGCAAACCTTAAAATATCATCATATTTCGCTTTAATCTCTTTAGTAGTCAACCCAAGGATCGCTGCATTCATGAAAACATTTTCTTTACCCGTAAACTCTGGATTAAAACCAGCTCCAAGTTCAAGAAGAGCTGCAATTCGGCCTTTAGTAATGACATTACCACTAGTTGGTGTAAGAACTCCGGTGATGATCTGAAGAAGTGTCGATTTGCCCGCACCATTATGGCCTAGAACACCGACAGAGTCTCCTTTCTTGACAGTAAATGATACCTTACTCAAAGCAGAAAACTCCGTATAGAAATTTTTTCTACCTCTGTATAGCATCTGAAGTAATCGATCACGAGGCTTCGAGTAAATTTGATACGATTTAGTTAAGCTATTTACCTCGATAGCAAGCTCTTTACAAGACATCAGCAAAACCTTTTCGTGTTTTCTGAAAAAAAGCATATCCGACAAAAAGTACAACTACACCTAAGAGGCTGGTTGTGACTAAGCTTGCAAGACTAGGAATATTCCCAAATATGATAACCGCCCTAGCTTCTTCTATAAAATATGCTAGAGGATTTAAAGCCAAGTAAGGCTGTAAGCTTTCTGGTAGTGCGGAGAGAGGAAAGAACAATGGAGATGTAAACATTAACACCGTAGTAATAATACCCATCAACTGCCCCAAATCACGGAGGTAGACGCCGGCAGCCGCAAGAATCCATGTTACTCCCATCAGACAAGCAGCAAACGGCAACAACACTACAGGTAATACCAGTATAGTAGAGGGGATGGTGCCAATTATAAGTAATTGCGCTATCAATAGAATAAGGAAGCTAATGAGGGCATGAAATAGTGCATTTAGTAATACAACCCATGGAATAACCTCTAACGGAAAAATAATCTTCTTCACATAGTTAGTGTTAGCCATCATCAGGCCTGGAGCTCGATTTACACATTCCGCGAAAACATTAAAGACAATCATTCCGGCAAATAAGATAACTGCAAACTCACCCTTGCCTCCACCTAAATCCGCCCCCCATTTAGCGTTAAAAACAATCGAAAAAACAAAGGTATAAACCATTAGCATCAATAATGGGTTGAAAAAAGACCAAGCAAGTCCAATCATTGAGCCCTTATATCGACCAATTATTTCTCGATAGGTCATTTTTAAAATTAACTCTCTATTATGCCAAGCACTATAGAGCAAAGACTGCAAGGTCGCAGGATGGTGATTGTTACTACTCATAAATACACTAATATGTTATTAAATTTACTCATACGGTAAGATATGGTGCTTCGCTAAAAGCTAACCCAAATTTATCTTTATCAGAAAGTAAAGCTCCCTCTTCTGCTATCGGCCATGTTATTCCGATGGTTGAGTCATCCCATTTAATTGATATCTCAGCATTAGGGTTATAATAATCCGTACACTTGTAAACAAACTCAGCTTCATCGCTGGTTACATAGAAGCCATGAGCAAAGCCTTCGGGCACCCAAAGTTGACGTTTATTTTCTGAAGAAAGGTATACACCCACCCACTTCCCAAATGTTGGCGAGCCCTTTCTTATATCTACAGCAACATCAAAAACCTCACCAGAAACAACACGCACAAGCTTGCCCTGTGTGTTTTCAGTCTGGTAATGAAGCCCTCTCAAAATCCCTTTTGCTGACTTTGAATGGTTATCTTGTACAAACAGAGTCGGTTTACCTGTTACTAGTTCTTCAAATTTTTTTGCTGCCAGGTTTCCATAAAGAAGCCGCGCTCATCACCAAATACTGCTGGCTCTATAATTTTTACTTCGGGGATTTCTGTATCAATTACTTTCATATTTCACTACTTATAAGCTTGAATATTATCTAAGGCAGTTATCCAATCACTTGGCTTAATGCCAAAATGCGTCTGTATTTTATTACAGTTCATTCGTGAATTTTCAGGGCGCTTTGCTGGTGTCGGATATGCTGACGTCGGAATAGATGAAAGGGTGGGCTTTTCATCAACAACTCCTTGACGTTGAGCGGTATCGAATATTTTTTGTGCAAATTCATACCAGCTTACATAAGGCATACCGGAATAGTGATATACTCCCCAAGTGATTTCAACACCACCTTCAACAGACTCAATCATTTTGATTAGCGTTGCCGCTATGTCACCAGCATAAGTTGGCCCACCTATTTGGTCACCAACAATATTGAGTTCATTTCTGGTCTGGGCCAAACGAAGCATCGTTTTAACAAAGTTGCTTCCATGCTCACCAAAAACCCACGCCGTTCGCAGAATAAGATGTCGGTCGCACGCATCAGCGACAGCTAGTTCTCCAGCAAGCTTACTTTTCCCATAAACCCCCTGGGGACAAGTCATATCGCATTCGGAATAAGGTTCGAGACCATTTCCTTCAAATACATAGTCTGTAGAAATGTGAAGCATAACGGCACCACAACTTTCAGCAGCCTCTGCAAGATACTTAGGGCCCTCTCTGTTTATAGCAAAAGACAAATCGACTTCTTGTTCCGCTTTGTCAACTGCTGTGTGAGCAGCCGCATTAATAATATAGTCCGGTTCAAAATCAGCGACTATTGTATACACGGCCGCTTGATCGGTAATATCAAGCTGCTCTTTATCAACAGCCAGTACTTCCGCTTTACCCGCTAATTGGTTAACTAAACAATGGCCAACTTGACCATAACTACCTGTCACTAATACACGCATTGCTTATCTCGTTTTATTCGCTCGCAAGTTTAGCCAGATATTGGCCATAATCATTTTTCATCATTGGTTTAGCAAGGCTAAGAAGCTCTTCATTCGTTAACCAGCCATTTCTCCAGGCTATCTCTTCAAGACAAGCAACTTTAAGGCTTTGAACATGCTCAATGGTCTGTACAAAAGACGAAGCTTCATGAAGACTTTCATGAGTACCCGTATCAAGCCACGCAAAACCTCTACCCAAAAGCTCAACATTCAGAGTATTTTCTTCTAAGTACATTTGATTGATAGAGGTAATCTCTAACTCACCTCTATCAGATGGTTCAACAGCTTTTGCAAACTCAACCACGCGATTGTCATAAAAATACAAACCAGTCACTGCATAGTCTGATTTAGGTTCAGAAGGCTTTTCTTCTATTGAAACAGCCTTCATATTTTTATCAAATTCAACAACGCCAAAGCGCTCCGGGTCTTTAACCTGATAACCAAACACTGTCGCTCCAGATTCTCTGTTAGCGGCATTTCGAAGGGTGTCAGTGAAGTGCTGCCCATAGAAAATATTGTCGCCTAATACCAGGCAGCAACTATCATCTCCAATAAACTCTTCGCCGATAATAAATGCCTGAGCTAATCCATCAGGACTAGGTTGAACCGCATATTCTAGATTAATACCGAAATCAGAACCATCGCCGAGTAATCGTTTGAAACTCTCATTATCTTCAGGAGTGGTAATAACTAAAATATCTCTTATACCAGCCAGCATAAGCGTAGATAGCGGATAATAAATCATTGGTTTGTCATAAACAGGTAATAACTGTTTGGATACACCACGTGTAATCGGATAAAGGCGTGTACCAGATCCCCCAGCAAGAATAATACCTTTCATATTTACTTCTCCTCACCAAGACGTTCGCGGCTATATGAGCCATCTAATACCCTTGTCCACCAGTTTTCGTTAGCCAGGTACCACTCAACTGTTTTGCGAATACCAGACTCAAATGTTTCTTCAGGCTTCCAGCCAAGCTCATTCGCTATTTTGGACGCATCAATAGCATATCTTACATCGTGACCAGGACGATCTTTTACGTATGTAATAAGATCAAGGTATTTCTCAACACCTTCTGGCTTGCTTGGAACCAGCTCTTCTAGTAATTCACAGATCGTTTTAACAACGTCAATATTAGCTTTCTCGTTGTGACCACCAATATTGTATGTTTCAGCAATTTCACCTTCCGTTACCACTTTATATAGTGCCCGAGCATGATCTTCTACAAACAGCCAATCTCTGATTTGCATACCATCACCATAGACGGGTAAAGGCTTTCCTTCTAACGCATTTAGAATCATCAGAGGGATAAGTTTCTCAGGGAAATGATATGGACCGTAGTTGTTAGAGCAATTAGTTACAATGGTTGGAAGACCATAAGTACGCTGCCAGGCTCTTACCAGGTGATCGCTTGATGCCTTAGATGCAGAATATGGGCTACTAGGTTCGTATGAAGTAGTCTCAGTAAATAGGTCATCTGTTCCTTCTAAATCGCCATATACTTCATCGGTAGAAATATGGTGGAACCTGAATGCATCTTTCTTAGTCGCATCCAACTCATTCCAATAAGCACGAGCTGCTTCTAAAAGAACATATGTACCAACAATGTTTGTTTCGATAAAGGCAGCAGGGCCATCGATTGAACGATCCACATGTGACTCTGCAGCTAGGTGCATAACTAGATCTGGTTCATGCTGCTCAAATACTCGCTTAACCTCAGTGGCGTCGCATATGTCAACTTGTTCAAAAGAATAACGTTCGTTCTGATCTACCTCGATCAAAGACTCAAGGTTTCCTGCATACGTTAGCTTGTCTACATTTACCACTTCATCAGCAGTATTTTTAATAATGTGCCTAATTACAGCTGAACCAATAAATCCAGCACCACCTGTTACAAGTATCTTCATCTAAAACTATCCACTGTTTAAATGATGCCTCGCAAGCGACTATAAACAAATAAAACCAAAGAACTATTTCAACCAAAAGTTCAGGCTGTATAAAGATTTGATATAGCCCTTGAAGCCAACACTTATGTTTCTATAAAAAATGTGGAGATTGTACAGTAGAAGCGTTACTTGTTCTAGAAATGAATCAACGCATTAAACAAATCTGTTTTACTGATATACTACGGCCATGTAAACATTAAGGAAATCTAATAATGATCATTGTAACTGGCGGCGCTGGCATGATTGGCAGCAACATCGTAAAGGCTTTAAACGAAAAAGGTATAAACGACATACTAGTGGTCGACAACCTCAAAAATGGTAAGAAGTTCAAAAACCTTGTTGACCTGGATATCGCAGACTACATGGATCGTGAAGACTTCTTAATGCAAGTAATGGCAGGGGAAGACTTCGGGCCAGTTGAAGCTATATTCCATGAAGGCGCATGCTCAGCTACAACTGAGTGGGATGGCAAATATATGATGCTCAATAATTATGAGTATTCAAAAGAACTTCTCCACTATTGCTTGGAGCGTGAAATCCCGTTCTTTTATGCATCTTCCGCAGCTACCTACGGTGAAACCGATACCTTCATTGAAGAAAAAGAGTATGAAGGTGCACTTAACGTGTATGGCTACTCAAAACAACAGTTCGACAACTATGTGCGTCGTCTATGGAAAGAAGCCGAAGAGCATGGTGAAGAACTGTCTCAGGTAACTGGATTCCGCTACTTTAATGTTTATGGCCCTAGAGAAGATCACAAGGGTAGTATGGCTTCCGTTGCTTTTCATTTAAACAACCAAATGAATGCAGGTGAAAACCCTAAGCTTTTTGCAGGCAGTGAGCACTTCAAACGAGATTTTGTTTATGTAGGTGACGTTGCAGCGGTAAACCTTTGGTTTATGGAAAACAGTAAATCAGGAATTTTCAACTTAGGTACAGGCAATGCAGAGTCCTTTGAAGAGGTCGCTAAGGCTGTTATTAAATTTCATAGCAAAGGTGAGATTGAAACCATACCTTTCCCAGAACACCTCAAAGGAGCTTATCAAGAGTTTACTCAGGCAGATTTGACCAAGCTTCGAGCAACAGGCTGTGACCATCAGTTCAAAACTGTTGCTGAAGGTGTCGCTGAATATATGAAAACCATCAACAGCTAAGTTATGACCCAAGCGATATTACATATTTGCCTCTCCACGGGTTGGGGAGGCCTAGAAATGTACCCTATCCGCACAGGAGCGGAGTTTGATAAACGTGGCTACAAAGTGTTTGGCTTATGTGTCGCTGGTACTCGCGTTGCCAAGGGTATGGATGAATCCGGGATAGAAACCTATAAGGTACAAAGCAAAAAACACCTTATCGCATTCGAAATTCTCAAGCTTAACCAATGGTTGAAAGATAATAACGTTGAGGTAATTCACTGCCATAAATCCGGCGATATTCTTATTTCAGCTCTTTTAAATATTTTTACCCGACGTAGAACATTGTTTACTGAGCACATGGGTGTCACCAAGCCCAAAAAAGATTTATACCATAAATGGGTCTATAACCATCTAGACCAAGTGTTATCCATTAGCGATCAAACGTATCAAAGAAACATAAAAGCGTTACCCGTACCAGAGAACAAAATCGAGCGGTTGTGGTTAGGTACAGACATCCCTGACTTATGCACTACTAAGCAAATTGAAGAGACTAAAAAGTCATTATCAATTCCAGAAGGTGATTTGGTCATAGGTACAATAGGACGGATCTGCCCAGGCAAAGGGCAATTAGAACTTCTGAGAGCTTTTGAAGTTCTCGCAGCTAAAAATAATAACCTTAGACTTCTAATAGTAGGTGGGCTTACAGACACGGAAGGTGCTGACAGTGAGTATGTAGCTGAGATAAAAGAATTCATTGCCTTAAGTAAATACAAGACAAGTATCCATTTAGCTGGTTTCCAAAAAAATACTCCAGCAATGTACTCCATAATGGACGTTGTGTGCTTACCTTATTATAACGAAGCATTTGGGCTTACCGCGATAGAAGCCATGGCTGCTCAAAAAGCGATAGTCGCTGCAGATTCAGGTGCTTTACCTGAAATTCTTGGCGAGAACGCCATTTTTTGTAATCCAAAATCGGAAAAAGATATTGCTAATTCTATACAGCACTATCTTAGTAATTCGAAACTTGTTACTAAAAATTCCCACACCAGCCGTTTAAGAGCCTTAGAATATTTCTCTATGAATGCACATATTGAAAAGCTTCAAGGTTACTACTTAGCAGATTAGTGATAGTATCACCGTCACCTGAAAGCATGCGTTAACATATGAAAATCTTAATTATTGGCCCGTCATGGGTGGGCGACATGGTAATGTCGCAAAGTTTATATAAAGAACTAATAAATACGAACCCAGAGGCGACTATTGACGTACTCGCACCTACATGGTGCAAGCCTATTCTGGAACGCATGCCCGAAGTGAATGAAGCTATCGAAATGCCCATTGGTCACGGTGCTTTTAACTTAAAAGAGCGATGGAAGATAGGCCGAAAACTTGCCAAAAATAACTATGACCACGCATTTATACTGCCCAACTCCGCAAAGTCTGCTCTTATCCCTGCTTTTGCGGGAATAACTAAGCGAACCGGATGGAAAGGTGAGTTTAGGTATGGGTTGCTGAATGACATTAGGCCAGACAAACGCATATTTCAGTATATGGTCGAACGCTACGTCGCTTTAGCCCACCCTAAACTGGAAATGCTTGATCGTGTTTCTCTAAACGTTATTGAAGAACCAGAGCTCGAGGTAAGTGAAGAGAAGCAAACCTCCATCAAAACTAAGTTAGGACTAAACTCAACAAGGCCTATCATCGGCTTATGCCCAGGAGCTGAATTTGGCCCTGCCAAAAGATGGCCCGAGGAGTACTACACCGAAGTAGCAGAACATGCGATTAAGTCAGGTCAACAAATTTGGCTTTTCGGTTCTCAGAAGGATCAAGAAACAACTCAGCTAATAAGAGATGGCTTGAGTGATGAAAGTAAAGGTCATTGTTTTGATCTAGCAGGCAAGACATCGTTAATAGAAGCTGTCGACATGCTAGCATGCTGTCATACTGTTATAAGTAACGACTCAGGGCTTATGCATGTGTCCGCAGCGGTTGGTTGTAACATCATTGCTTTGTACGGTTCTACATCCCCCGAATATACGCCACCACTAACTGAAAAACTGAGCATACTTCATACTGATATTGAATGTCGTCCTTGCTTTAAAAGGACTTGTCCTCTGAGGCACCTAAACTGCTTAAAAGAATTGAAACCCGAGTCTGTTATTGGGGCTCTAAGTACATCCATATCGATACAATTACAATAAATTACAGAAGAGCGTAAAGGCTTAGAATGAATAAGACACTTACAATTGTTGCTAACCGCTTAATCAGACTAATGGGAAACCTATTTAAAATAGCGGGTTACCCGGTGCATTTGCTGCTACCTAAATACAGATTTACGATTCCAGAGTACTCAAGAGCAATAGTTAGATCACCAAAAAAGGCAAATGTTACAAAAATTGTATGGCAAACAAACTACTCGAACAGAGTCGCTTTCCCCGTCTATATAAATTATTTGTTCAATAGATTGATGACGCTAGATTACGAATATAGATTTGTCAGCGATGATGCACAGAGAAAGTATGTTGAGGAGAACACTTCAAAACAAGAGTTTGAAGCTTACCTACAGCTTAATGATGGTGCTGCATTGGCTGATTTCTGGCGGATTGTAGCACTAAACACCGAAGGCGGTGTTTATCTGGATATGGACGCTACTTTAGTTAAACCATTGAAGAAATTGATCGACCCCAATGATGAAGCTCTCTATGTTTCATTAGCTAAAAACAACTTCGAATTTACAAACTTTTTTCTGGCATCCGCTCCAAACAATCCTGATTATCAAAAGACTATAGATAAGATGGTTGTGAATATCGAACAAAAAAAAGTCGATAAAGGTGTTTACTTCTTAACTGGCCCTGGAGTACTGACAGAAACATTAGAAGGAAAGACCGTTAAATCTATTGAACGTAAGTACGTATGTATTCAAGGTGCCTTTACCAATGAACATTTTCAGTACTTAGATAAACCTAGAAGTAAGTGGATTCATAAAAAACCTAAAGACTTGTTGAAGTAAGTAGAAAAATGAGCAATACAAAAGTCGCTATTCTATGCCTGTCGCATCATAAAGGTGGGATGGAATTAGATGCTATAAGACATACAAAACTATTCAAAAAACATGGAATAGACGCTTTACTTATATGTAAAAGTGACACGTTTCTGGAAGAAAAGGCCAAAACTCAAAATGTAGAGCACTTTAGTATTGCTTTCAGATCTAAGCTGAGCCTGAATTTAATCAGAGAGCTTAGGAGCGTAATCAAGAAAGAACAGATCACCACTTTGGTGTTTTTTGGTGCATCTGAGATTAAGTCTATCTATTTTGCTGTAAAAGGTACTAACTGCAAAGTCATTGTTCGGCATGGAACTACAAAGTCCACTTCAAAAAAAGACTTCTTACACCGCATATTTTATAGTTGCGTTAGCAATTACGTAGCAATTAGTGAACACTTACACCGCAATGCATTAGCCATCCTCCCTGCTACCAGTAGTCAAACAGTTACTATATACCCAAGCATTGACACTACATCTATCTATCCAAATGCTCCTAAATCACCAACGTTTGTTTTTGTAGGGAGAGTAGAAAGAGGTAAAGGTATATATGACGCAGTCACTGCACTATCGAATGCCAATATCCCTGAAGAGAACAAAAAGCTAACGATCGTAGGACCGTACAACAATAATGTTAAAAATGAGCTACTCGATCTCGTTAGAGACAATCGTGTTGAACTCGTTTTCACAGGTTACACTGACAATGTAAGTCAACACTATATAGAAAATGCTTTCTTCTTGTTTCCAAGTTATGGAGAAGGATTTGGGAATGTGATGTTAGAGGCGATGAACTATGGCCTTGCATGTATCACATACAACAACACCATATTTCCAGAATTTATGGCGCTAGGCTTTGAAGACTTATATCAAGCACAAGACAAAAACATCATTGATTTAGCAGATAAAATAGAGCTAGCTACCAGCAACTTTATAGTATCAAAAGAAAACACTCACAAAGATATACTGTTGTCTAACTTCAGTGAAGCCACATGTATCTCTAAGTGGAAAGAAATTTTACTTTAAATTATGAACAAAGAATTTTCACGCAAAGCTTTATATCTTTTTGCAATATTATTTGCTCTTTCACTGCCCTCCACAAAGCCGGGAATGAATATATTTGGAACACTACTATCAGTAACTACCATTTATATGCTTATTTCAGAATGGAAGAGTATATCTATAGGGTTTAAAAAACTTTCCATACTAACTATAGGCCTATTTTTGTTAGGCGTATTTTCTAGCACAGTTAGTAATATGGATATTAAAGACATCATATTATTTATAAGAAAAAACCTTTACCTATTGCTGATACCAGCACTTACCTACGCACTTACAAATGAAAAGGCTAGGAAGCATGCAATCGTCACTTTTGTAATTGCAACCATAATTTCGTCAGTATATAGCCTTTATAACTTCTCTACCGTTGGAAATTTTCAGATATCATCTAGAGTCCTTGGTTTCTTAGATTATTCTAGACATATAAATGTGATATTTTTCAGTTTATCTGCTTTGTTTATTTACATTCACTTTAAAGCAAAAAATAGATATATAAAAGTAGTAAGTATACTATGCATTCTTATTTTGATATCCAGCCTTATTGTTTCAGGCACAAGAGGTGGATGGCTTGGTGCTGTAGTTGTCATATTCGCATATTCACTTCTTTGTCTAAGAGCAAAGTCAGGGTATTTATTTATAGCTCTAGCAGCTGTTTCATTAGTATTCAGCAGTGTATTTCCTGAAAAAGTCACCCCCATAATTGAACGAGGTGCAAGTATCTTTAACACCTCTAATAATGAGTCAAATACTGCCAGGCTTACCATGTGGAAAGGCGGATTGAACTACATTGTTACTACAGCTAACGATTCACCAAAGCATTTCGTATTTGGTAGCGGTATGAAAAACTCCGCACAACACTACTACTCATACATCAAAGGCTTACCAGAACAAGAAAGTCGAGAATATTTATCGAATAATCATATTTATGGCGGTACGGACTTCCACAACACATATATCGACTTATACGCAAAATCGGGATTCATATACGCCACTTTATTGTTAGGTACCTTTTTCTATGTGATATTTATGTCTTTATCTCGTTCAATAAGGACAAACAGCAAAATACAGAAAATAAATTCCTGTTATTTTATCGGCTTATTGGCGATCACTCCTTTCTATAGCTTGCTCCAAGAATACTCTACATATACTATAGCGTTTGCTGTATCACTTACACTTTCTGAGGTTTTAAATGCTAATTATGAAAGTTAGTTTGATTGTTGCTGTCTATAAAGATTACCAGGCTCTTTCTCTTATTCTTCAGCAACTTGAAGATCAAACATATAAAAACTTTGAAGTTGTTATAGCTGAAGATGCACGAAGTTCAGAAATAATCGCTCTTCTAAAGAAATTCCCGAACTTAGACATAAAACACTGCTCCCAAGAAGATTCCGGCATTAGAAAAATGCAATCTCAAAATAACGCTATCAAAGCAGCCACTGGTGACTACTTAGTATTTGTTGATGGAGACTGCGTACCTTACCCAACCTTCATAGAGTATCACGTACAACAAGCAAAACCGGGGTATGTCTCTTCTGGACGAAGAGTTAACTTAGGACCTAAATTTTCTGATTGGTTAAGAAAGGAAAAAGTCAAAGCAAGTACAATAGCAAATAACTTCCTTCTATTTTTTGTTCCTCTTCTTATAGATGGTAAGGAGGGACATATCGAGAGTGGCTTTACTTTCAAGCCTGATGGGTGGATATACAAGAATATACTTAACAAATCATCAAGAACCACTAGTTTGCTAGGCTGTAACTTTGGGTGCTTTAAAAAAGATATTGTTGCAATAAATGGATTTGATGAAAGTTATGGTGAAACAGCAGTTGGAGACGATACAGATATTGAGTGGCGATTTATAGCATATGGATTGAAAGTTCAGTCTGTTAAAAACACAGCAAATGTTTTTCATTTGTATCATCCAAAGCGAAGCCACCATATTCCATACTATGACGAGATGATCGAATTAATGCTCTCCAGGAAAGAAGCAAAAAAATATTTTGCATCGAAGGGGCTAAGCAACAGGAGCTAAGATTACGTAATCAGTTTTTTAACCCAGTTTCTGATACAATGGGGAGACTCTACAGGAGTATACTCTTTCTCAATAAACTCTGTTGGTACCGTATAGTTTTCATCACTGAGTACAAAGTTATTCTCCTGAAACCACAACTCTGACTTTATAGTGTTATTATTGGTTATTAAAAATTTATTATAGCGATAAGCATCACCAAGTCTAAATGATAGCCCCTTTTGCCTTGGATCAACGATATCCAGTATACATTTTGTGGATTTTAATTTTTCTTCTAACTCATTACCTATCAGTTTTGTATTTTGGATAACTAACTCAATATCATTAATTCTAATTGACTTTTTATTTATCTTATCATTGATAAGATAAATCTCTCCCTTTAGGTGGCTATTTGACTCTGCAAACCTCTTTACTGCTTGATATCTAACATCGGATTCATCACCAAAATAAAGAACACTAAATACATCCATTTCAGGAGAATTTAAATAATTTAGAGGATTCAAATGGTAGGAAGGAAGATGACTAATACCACCTTTTTTGCAATCGTCGTCATCAAAGCTAAATGTCTTGTCGGAGTAGTTTAAAAGAACTTTGCCTGATGGGGATTTCTCTAATGAATCCCACAATACACATATTAACTTTCTCGATTGAGATTTTAATTGAGCCGCAATTACAGAATTGAGCATTGCAGGAATAAACACTATCACTAGGTCATACTGCGAGTCAGTTTTCGATACAATATATTGCTCCCTACCCCAATGACGCTTTCCCTGAATTTTAAAATTTAGGTAAGTCTTTGCTGCTAGCTTATGCAACACAGACGGGTACTTTTTTTGAGCATCTAGCTCTGCTGCATCTATATAGTCGACTTCGAGGTTTAGCTTTTTAAGCTCTTCCAATATTGGAGAAATTAGATTTGTTTTATTGTCACCCAGAAGTAAGACTCTTCTCATCTGCTACATTCCTTTAAAATCCACTCGACGTATAGAAGCGTAATTGAAAGCTTAACAAGACCAGCCCTTGGTCTTACACTCTCACTTTATGTTATGCTGATATAGTCATTCTTTGCAAGATACTACACGAGATAATCCATTGCTTCGCTTAATATATACGGCCCTTCTAATCATTATATCCCCACTGTTTTTATACCAACTTCTACGAAGAAAAGAGGGAAAACCATCAATAGGCAAGCGCTGGAAAGAGTACTTTGGCTTCACACCTAAGTTAAATAGCACTGAGTCACCATTATGGATTCACGCAGTCTCTGTTGGTGAAACTATCGCTGTTAGTCCAGTTATCAAAGCGATAAAAGAGAAAAACCCGGATCAAACGATTCTACTGACAACAACAACTACAACAGGAGCTGAACAAGCGCAGAAGCTTGGCGAACTTGTTGAACACCGATATATGCCATTAGACTTTCCATTTGCTCTAAAAGGCTTTTTAAAATCCGTTTCCCCCAGCCAACTATTGATAATGGAAACTGAACTTTGGCCTAATACATTAGCAATCGTTGCTAAAGCAGGAATACCAATCACCGTGATAAATGCTCGTTTATCAGAGCGATCATGCAATAGATATAAGAAAATACAGCCCGTTTTTGATTTGTTGGCAAAAAGCTTAACCCAGGTACTTTGCCAACATAAAGACGACGCAGAACGATTTATTAAGCTAGGTATTCCGAAAGATAAAGTTCAAGTCACAGGCTCTGTGAAGTTTGATATCCAGGTAAGTAACAAAATAAAAGCTAAAGGCGAAGAGCTTCGTACAACACTTGGTTTGAAGCGTCCGGTATGGATCGCGGCTAGTACACACGCTGGTGAAGATGAACAAGTACTCGAGGCACATAAGCAGATAACTTCGTTGATTCCCGGCGCTCTGCTGATACTAGTACCGCGTCACCCAGAACGTTTTTTTGGTGTCGAACAACTTTCCACCAAATTTGGCTTTACTACCACTACTCGATCTAGCAAACAATCAGTCACGACTAATACAGAGGTTTACCTGGGAGATACTATGGGAGAAATGCTAACTCTTATGGGCGCTTCCGATGTTTGCTTTATAGGTGGTAGCCTTGTTGGTGAAAAAGTTGGTGGTCATAACCTTTTAGAGCCAGCCGCATTAGGTAAGGCTTTGATCAATGGCCCTAGTTACTTCAACTTTACAGATATCGCTAATCAACTAAGAGATAGTGAAGCTCTTACGTTTTGTAGTAATAGCGATGAACTAGCTAATCAAATAATCCAACTTTTCAACGACGAAAATAAGCGGCAAAAGATGGGAAATGCCGCTCTTGATGTGGTCAATAACAACAAAGGTGCGATCGAAAAAACGGTACGTTACGTCAGTTGATATTAATCTTGCTTACTCATTGTGAGCAAGAAGAAGAGCATCCCAATCCCCCTCATTCCAATAAATCGCTCGTTTACCAACTTCTTTGGTAAACGAGCGTTTTAAGCGCTCTAGGTTACCGGCTTTCCAACTATCACCATGCTGGATGTAACACTTGTCAAAGTCTATAATCCAGACCTTTTCGTTATCATCAATCAGGATATTATGAATGTTCAGATCAGTATGGTTTACCTGCGCATCGTGCATCTTTCGGATCTCTTGACCGATTTTCTGGTAGAGCTCTTTTGATATAGGAGCTTCCTGCAGAATCGAAACCAGGTCGCGTGCGTTTGCTATTTTTTCACTCAATAAGTCTGCCTGATAACAGAAGTTTCGCTTAATTGCCCGTGCCGCTATCGGTTTTGGTACGTTTACACCTGCCTCAATAAGTTTAATTAACAGCTGAAACTCTTGATAGCTGCGAGTATTCTCCCAACCATTGAAGAAGTAGTGGTCTTTAACCAACTTACCGAAAAGCCCGCCACGACGATAGTGTCGTAGTGCAGCTGGAATGGTACCTGTCTGAACAAACCATGTAGTACCTCTACCCTCCGCACTGCCAGTAACTTTACCGCTTTGTTGCCAAAATACAGGTTCAAAACAGCTTTCGGGGGATTCAAGAAGTAACTCTTCATTAAACCAAATTCGCTGTTTCCCAATTTCTACTGTTTTCAAATCAATAACCCGTAACCCGTAACCCGTAACCTAAACATTTTACATTTATCTGCCCTCACTGCATAATTCTTAGCAATCAAATAACTAGTGATACCAACTCATGCCTCTTTTTTCCTCGGCTCCAGACTCTCTTTGCATTCTAAGGCTCTCGGCCATTGGTGATGTTTGTAATACGGTAGCCGCAGTCCAGTCTATCCAGCGACAATGGCCGACAACCCAAATCACCTGGATAACGGGTAAGTTAGAAGCGCAGCTAATTAATGACCTGAATGGCATTGAAGTCATTGTATTTGATAAAAAGCAAGGCTGGGAAGGCTATAAATCATTATGGAAAACGCTTAAAGGCCGCAAGTTTGATGCACTTTTACATATGCAATATGCATTCAGAGCCAGCATTGCGACTCTGGGAATTAAAGCAAAATACAAGCTGGGCTTTGATTCAGTAAGAAGTCAGGATTTCCAAACTCTGTTTACTAACGTAAAAGTCCCATCCCCATCTGAAACACACGTTCTGGATGGCCTGCTTGCTTTTTGTGAGACACTAGGAATAAAAGACATTTCGCCATCCTGGTCAATTCCTTACTCTGATTCGGATAAAGAGTGGGCAAAACAGCATATAAGCACCAGTACAAGAACCCTTGTTCTGGTGCCTGCAGCCAGTAAAGCCTATAAAAACTGGAACGCTGAAGGTTATGCCGATGTTATTCATCACGCTCAGTCTCTGGGCTGGAATATCATTCTGGCAGGAAGCCCTGCTAAGATTGAAATAGATCTGGCAAATCAGGTTGAAGAATCGCTAACACACAGTCATTCCCGCGAAGGCGGGAATCTTGAAAAAATAAGCGAGAATATTGGATTAGATCCCTGCCTTCGCAGGGATGACGAAGGAGTGGCCGGGAGTGACGAAGGCACTACTGGGAGTGACGCTAGAGGTGTTCTTAACCTGGTTGGAAAAAGTAGCTTGAAACAGATGCTTGCCCTGTTAGATCTAGTAGATCTTGTTATTGCCCCGGATACTGGACCAGCTCATATGGCTAACGCAGTAAATACCCCTGTTCTTGGTTTATATGCTCATCATAATCCACAACGAACTGGCCCCTACCAGTATAGAGATTATGTGGTTTCAGCGTATGAAGAGGCTATTAAGATAGAAACGGGCAAAACACCTGAACAGCTAAGCTGGAGAGCCAGAGTTAAAGACAAGCAGGCGATGAACCTCATAAAGTCACAAGATGTTATATCCATGTTTGATAGAATTACTGCTGACTTTTCATTAAACAACACAACAATCAATACAGAGGTATCTCAGTGAGCAGACCCACTCTAGCTGTTGCTTTAATCGTAAAAAATGAGTCACAACACCTGAAAGCTTGCCTGGATACTGTAAACGGCTGGGTTGATGAGATAGTCATTCTAGACTCAGGCAGTACAGACGATACCGAGCAAGTTGCGCGCCAGTATACTGATAAGTTTTTTGTAAATGCTGAGTGGCCGGGGTTTGGCCCACAGCGACGCTTAGCACAGTCTTATGTTGAATCAGATTACATACTTTGGCTGGATGCAGATGAACGTGTCACACAGGAACTAAAGGCAAGTATTTTAAAAGCGGTTGAAGAAAACAAACCTGATACGTTATTCAGATTTGCTCGACTCAGTTGGGTATTTGGCCGCTATATCCGCCACTGTGGCTGGTATCCTGATAGAGTACTTCGGTTATATCCAACCAAGTTGACTCAGTACAACGATGTACTGGTTCATGAAAAGGTCGAAGTATCTAGGGACATGAAGGTGGAAAAGCTTCAGGGTGATGCTATCCACTACACCTACAACGATATGAATCACTATCTGGTTAAATCCGCAGGCTATGCCAAGGCATGGGCGGAGCAGAGAGAGAAAAAAGGTAAGAAGAGCAGTATCTCTCAGGGAATAATTCATGCCCTAACCTGTTTCTTAAAAATGTATGTGTTAAAGGCTGGTTTTTTAGATGGAAAACAGGGATTCCTGCTTTCCATACTTTCAGCTCATTCGACCTTTGTTAAATATGCTGATCTCTGGATCAGGACAAGTACTGAGAAGCCCAGGGATTAATCTCTTTTAGAGTCGTATTGATATCAATGCGGCTCATATTCTCCTGATTTGCTTTATCATCAGCTTCTGGCGGACAAAATGCGATATGTCGCCCTTCGGAGTTAATAGGTTTCCAGCGCAAAGGTGTTGCAGAACGCTTTCTCGGGAAGAAGCCGATTGTAGGAACATCAATAGCGGCAGCGATATGTAGCGGACCCGTTGAACCTGCGACAAATAAATCCGCGCAAGCTATAGAGCAAGCAAAATCCACCAACCCGTCGTTTTTATCATAGACAACCGAGAGCTCATCTTGCTTACTAAGCAACTTCAATAGCTCTTTGGCTTTTTCCTCTTCACCTGGTCCCGCAGTCAGGATAACTTCTTTCTCCTGCTTTATTCCGGTGATCAAATCTGCGTACTGCTCAAGCGATAGGTTATTTGCAGAGCCGCCACTACCAGCATGAACAAATAGCCATTTTTTATTTACATCAATAGAAAGTTGCGATGCTAGCTTTCCTCTCTGCGTGAAAAGTTCATCTCCACTAAATTCAAGGTAAGGCGTAGTAGGTTCAACAATATTCGTTTTGATATCTTTCAGAAATGCCCGAATTAGATCTAGATTGTATTCGTATTCCGGTTTGGCAGACTGAGAACGCTTTTGCTTGATTCTTCGGTTATAAAATATCTGAGCTAATTTGGTCGCAGGTGCTAAGCGGTAAGGAATCTTTGCATTCCAGACCAATTTTGCATTATAGGTAGTAGAGAAAAGGTTAATCGATGCATCAAACCTTTCTTTTTTAATCTCTTGAGCCAGCTTATTTATTGCTTCTTTTTCACCGTTTTTTGTTGGATCAATCAGAACAGAATCAATCCAGGGACAAAGGTTAGCAAGGTCTACTGTATATTTAGGAACCAGAGCGGTGATATGGCAATCTGGCAAAGATTGCTTCAGCATCGCAAAGCTAGGCCATGCCAGCATAAAGTCGCCAATTTTATCATTACGTACTACCAGAATTTTCTTCATTTGTGACTTACCAGTTCCTAACGTTCAGAACGTCAATCATACAGAGTTAAATAGGTAATTTTGAGTATTTTTGTTAGTATTTAGCGAGATAACTGCAACTACACAGAGATATTCCAGTGACTGAAAAGAAAATAACTAAGGTACTTTATCCGGGAACATTCGATCCAATTACCAATGGTCACCTGGATTTAATTGAGCGTGCAGCGCAAATGTTTGATGAAGTCCTGATTGCTGTTGCTGCAAGCCCATCAAAAAGAACCATGTTTACTCTGGAAGAACGTGTTGAGCTTGCAAAAGAGGTCACTTCGCATATCCCAAATGTTTCTGCAAAAGGCTTTTCCGGGCTACTTGTTAACTTCGTAAAAGAAGAGAATGCACACCTTCTAATCCGCGGATTAAGAACTACCGTTGATTTTGAGTACGAGTTTGGATTGACCAATATGTACCGTCGTCTGTCTCCGGGTCTGGAAAGTATTTTCCTGACTCCTGCAGAAGAACATGCCTTTATCTCTTCAACCATTGTCAGGGAAACTGCAATTCATGGCGGCGACGTAACTCAATTTGTCCCGGCGGCGGTAAATCAGGCGTTATTGGAAAAAACTACAAAGGCTGACAGTCAGGACAAATAAAGCTGTTTCGCTGTCCAATTTTCAGCTGTTCTATTGCCGTTCCACACACCGGGCAGGGCTCTCCAGCCTTGCCATAAACCTGCAGTTCCTGAGCGAAATAACCTGGCTTTCCATCAGCCTGATTAAAGTCTTTAAGCGTTGTTCCACCTTGCTTGATAGCCGTAGCGAGTATCAACTTAATCTCTGTAACCAAGGCTTTCCACTGTTCTGGCGTGAGTTTGCCCGCTGGGGTTTTAGGATGGATTCGTGATGAGAACAAAGATTCGTTAGCGTAGATATTACCCACACCAACAACTATCTTGTTGTCCATTATAAACTGCTTAATCACCGATCGCTTATTCTTCGCCTTTTCAAGCATATATTCCGGTGTAAAGTCAGCTTCCAGAGGTTCTGGCCCCAAATGTCCCAAAAGCTCATGAAGCTGATCATTGCCTTGCCAGAGCCATGCACCAAAACGTCGAGGGTCGTTATATCGAAGCAACTTCCCGTTATCTAACACCAGATCAACGTGATCATGATTATCTGCTGCCACACTCTCATCCAGCACCCGTAAAGAGCCAGACATACCTAGGTGGATAATAATGGAGCCTGAATCCAATCGAACAAGCAGGTATTTTGCTCTGCGTTCGATATCCAAAATCACCTTGCCAGAAAGTTGAGAAAGCTCAACCGGAATCATCCAGCGCAACTTAGGCTGTCTGATCCTGATCTCTTTGATCGTTTGATTTTTAAGATGAGGTGTTATCCCCATTCTGCTGACTTCGACTTCCGGTAACTCAGGCATCTATACTCTCACTAATAAAAATACTCACCTAAAGACTTTTATTTAAACGGGAACAAGTACTCACTCTCAACAGAAACTGCAATCCATTTGCTCTGCCAGTTCTGCATCAGCCAAAAATTGGGGGTTTCATAGTAAGTGACTCTTTGTGGTTCTTCGACTCCCTGATACCAGACTTCGATGGTGTTGGCACTACTAAGCTGGGATTTCAGTTGCTGAAACGTTGGATCATCCACTTCTGTACCAACCAGGTTCGTCCAGCGTTGAATTAAATCAGGAGTAGAAACGGTTAGCTCTTTTGAAGAGATCCAGTCTGAACCATCATTGGTAAGAGACCAATCGGAAAAATGAAGTTCCAGAGGTGACTGCTGAGGGTTAATTAAAAATGGATATTCCTGAATTTGCTCGGAGTCTTCTCTGGCCGCTTTAAATACATTAGGCAGATTGAGGGCAACCATAAAGATCATGATGCCAAGTATGAGTACGTTGTTCCAGCCACGGCGAGAGAGTTTCACGAGTTGTTATATCCTTATCTTCTATTCACCTTTCCTTCTGTCAAAGATTAACGCTGAGTTTTTCAATAGGCAATAAAAAACCCAGCTATAAAAGCTGGGTTTTAGAGAAACTGTAAAATCAATTACTTGATTTTTGCTTCTTTGTACATAACGTGCTTGCGAACTACAGGATCAAATTTCTTGATCTCGAATTTGCCTGGCATGTTACGCTTGTTCTTGTCAGTTGTGTAGAAGTGACCAGTACCAGCAGAAGATACTAGACGGATTTTCTCACGAATGCCTTTAGCCATTGTTCAATTCCTCTTATACGTTCTCGCCACGAGCACGGATATCAGCAAGAACAGCATCGATGCCTTTCTTGTCGATGATACGCATACCCTTAGCAGTTAGACGTAGTTTAACGAAGCGCTTTTCGCTCTCTACCCAGAAACGATGAGTTTGTAGGTTCGGCAGAAAACGACGCTTTGTAGCATTTCGTGCGTGTGAACGGTTGTTACCCGTTACTGGACGCTTACCAGTTACTTGGCATACTCGGGACATTTAAGTCTTCTCCAAATCGTTTCAGCTCGATATCAACCTTGGTGGCCGAACCTCTTATCTGTTCAAAAGAACGGAGGTAAAAACCGTTATGGAAACCCATACAAGGCTATCAAAGGTCGCGCATTATACTAACTTGACGTGCATAGCTCAAGACCCGAACAGATCCTTTTTACAGGATTTCGTGATCTTTTTTGAGCAGAGCTGAATTTGTGTTCAAAAATAGTGCGCGGATTGTAGCAGATTTCACGTTTTGGACAACAAGAAAATAGCTTTATTCTTGAGGTTACGGGTTACGGGTTATGGGTTATGGGTACTAACGACTCAAAAAAACTACTCTCCCTACCCATTTTAAGCAGTTTTTTGACGGTGTTTAATTAATGAAGTCAGCATCTTACTGATCTTTATACACTCGAGCTCTACTTTGTCAGCAATACCTTGCTCAATATAACCAAATCTTACTCCCAAACGAACCTGAGTAAGCACTTCCGCTGTTGAGCCTTTTGCATAGAATAAAAATCGCACTGAATCCTTATTTGTTCCTCTTTCCATACCCTCAGCGATATTGGATGGAATCGAAACAGATGAACGCCTCAACTGATCACAAAACCCATAATCTCTGCAAGACGTTAACTCTTTATGTATCAACACAGATAGTTCGAAGCTGTCCTGCCATACCTGCAATTTATCAAACTTCATATCACCCCCAACCTGTCACCTGTCACCTGTCACCTGTCACCTGTCACCTAAATTAACCCTCTCTCCGCAAAAGAAACGACTTCTCCGTCCCCGATAACAAAGTGATCTAAAACTTTTATATCAACTAAAGCCAACGCATCTATAAGCCTTGTGGTAATGCGTTTATCAGCCTGACTAGGCTCTGCAATACCGGATGGATGATTGTGAGCAAAGATCAATGAAGAAGCGTTATTGGCTAATGCTCTCTTTACTACTTCTCGTGGGTATACACTAGCGCTATCTATGGTTCCTTCAAACAGTGTTTCATCGCAAATTACCCTGTTTTGGTTATCCAGAAACAGAGCCAGAAATACTTCCCTCTGCTTATCTCTTATTTTGTTTGATAGATACATTCGTGTTTGTTGGGGGCTACAAAGTGCATCGCTTCGTTGGAGCGTTTCAGCAAGGTATCGTTGCGTCATTTCAAGCACAGCTTGCAGTTGAACGTACTTAGCTTCACCTAAACCCTTATGTTTGCAAAACTCGTCCTGAGAGCTGTTAAAGAGCGCTCTTAGAGAGCCAAACTCTTCTATCAGGTAATTAGCCAACTCAATAACGTTCATACCCTGGATGCCAGTACGCAAAAAGATAGCTAACAGTTCCGCATCGGAAAGAGATTGTGGGCCTCGATGTAAAAGCTTCTCTCTGGGTTGAGATTCTTTTGGCAGTGATTTGATAGACATAAAATCCTCCTTTGCCTTAGTAGGCAAAGGAGGATTTACAAATGCAAAACGTCACTTATGTTTTACGAAGGGATTTATAAAAATTTCAGTCTAAAACTAAACTTTAAAGTGTCCGGCTAGCTCATTAACTTTAGAGCCAGAGTCAGCCAGAGAAGAACTGATTTGCGATGCTTGCTGCATCTCCTCATCAAGCTCGGTCACAATCTGTTGAATAGCTACCAGATTCTGGTTTATCTCCTCAGCAACCACGCTCTGCTCTTCAGCAGCAGATGCCGTCTGAATCCCCATATCGTGGATAGTACCGACTGCGGTCTCGATACCAGCTAAGCGATCCTGAATAACCGAAGCGTCCTCCACTGTCTTACCACCGCGCTCCTGACTTGCCGCCATCGTTGTCACAGCTTTTTTAACGCCAGACTGAAGTGCCGTCAGCATCTCATTGATCTCTTCTGTGCTTGACTGGGTACGGCTTGCCAACGAGCGAACTTCATCCGCTACCACTGCGAAACCACGACCTTGTTCACCAGCACGAGCTGCTTCAATAGCTGCGTTTAGTGCAAGAAGGTTAGTCTGCTCAGCAATGCCACCGATTACTTCAATAACACTCGTGATTTGATTCGTTTGTTCGCTTAAAGACTCTATAGCGCCTGAAGTAACATTCACCTCTTCTACCAACTCGTTCAGGCTGTTTATTGCCTGTGTTACTTCTCTTCTCGCATCCTGAATCTGAACATTTGCGTCGGTAATCGCTTCTGAAGTGGAGTTAGTATTGTTTGCTACTTCTCTTGAAGTAGCCGCCATTTCCGTAACAGCTGCGACAACTTTTTCTGTTTCGCGACTATGGTGCTGCATTGTTTGGCTTGAACGAGAAGTTTGACCATCCAGGTCTTTTGCCGCCTGAAGAACAGCTACCGAACTCTCCTGTACATCTCGCATAAGAGGCTGCATCTTATCCATCAGCGTGTTAAATGCCTGTCCTAACTCAGCAACTTCATCATTGCCTTTAGCTTCCAGTCTGTTGGTTAAATCACCACCACCTTTTGCTATATCGTTCAGCTTCTCTGACATATTTTGCAGTGGAACTAGCCCCTTGTTCACAAGCAAACTTACGACAAAACCGGTTAACACCAAACCGATAAGAGAAATTAAAATGGCGGAGCGAGTATCGGCAAAGATTTCAGACTCTCTTTGCTGACGAAACTGATTCACAGCGGCATCTATATCATCTATGTATACGCCCGTTCCTAGCACCCAGTCCCACTTAGGCATATGTTCTGCGTAACCTAGTTTAGGCGCTAATGCATCAATAGAAGGTTTATGCCAGGAGAAGTTTAAGAACCCATCTCCTCTAGTTGATGCCTCGATTAATCCCGCGATAACAGGAACACCATTCTCATCTTTAAATCCGTAAAGGTTCTTGCCAACAAGTTGAGGCTTAATGGCGTGCATGGTGTTTACGCCCTTCGAATCGTAGGCAAAAAAGTAGCCATCATCAGCAAAACGCATATTACTAAGAATCACTTTAGCCGCCTCAATATTTTCACCATTCTTATCCGCGTCGTAGAGCGCTTTAATAGCGGTGCGCCCCATTCGAAGATGGGCTTTCAACTCCGTTTTTTTGTTCTCAATTAGCTCATTCTGATAGCGGGTTAACTGCTCTTCCAGATCATTTATCCCATTCCAATAAAAAACCCCGGTTACCAAAAAAGTAATAAGCAACAAAGGAATAATAGTAATAGACAGCAGCTTCCCACGGCTTTTAATGCTCATAAAGTCTCTCCAAAATCGTTCCGGCCTTGTTTTTATTGTTTTAACGGCCATTTTCGTAAAACTAACCTCGGCGATTATATCGACTGACAAGATATAGATTTGAGCCTGGACTCACAGTGCTTTTACAAGTTTTGAATTCAGCTCACAAATATTGTTAGCGCATGTAATTTAGTTTACATATATAGAAATTATAGGCCGTAACCAGTAATCAAATACTAGAACTCTTAAAGTTCCATAAGGTGTTCAAGCAATTTGTGGTATGGTTTGCACAGAATTTTGGAGAAACTGAAAATGCAAACATTAGAAGGAAAAAAATCCTGCTCGGAATTAGTGGTGGGATTGCTGCATATAAGTGTGCTGAATTGACACGCAGGCTCTCAGAAAGAGGCGCTACAGTACAAGTCGTCATGACTAAGGCAGCAAAAGAATTTATCACACCTCTTACTATGCAGGCTGTCTCTGGCAGGCCTGTTTCTCATAGCCTTTTAGACCCAGCGGCTGAAGCTTCAATGGGGCATATTGAACTCGGCAAATGGGCTGATTTAGTAGTGCTGGCACCCGCTACTGCTGACTTGATAGCACGTGTATCTGCTGGGATGGGTAATGATCTTCTTTCTACATTAGTTCTTGCAACTCCAGCGCCTGTAGCAGTTGCACCAGCGATGAATCAGCAGATGTACCAGAACGTTGCTACACAAGAAAATATCTCGACACTAAAGCGCCGTGGAATGCAGATCTGGGGGCCAGGAGCAGGTGAACAGGCTTGCGGTGATGTTGGTCAAGGCCGAATGCTGGAGCCAATGCAACTGGTTGGTTTATGTGAAAACTTCTTTCAGCCAAAACCTTTGAACGGAAAATCAGTTGTTATTACAGCAGGCCCAACCCGTGAAGCGATTGACCCGGTTAGATACATTTCCAACCATAGTTCGGGCAAGATGGGCTTTGCATTAGCTCAGGCGGCTTCCCAACTTGGTGCTGATGTAACTCTTGTTAGTGGCCCAGTTAATCTGCAAACACCAGATCAAGTTACTCGGATTGATACCGAATCCGCACAAGATATGTTCGAAGCTGTTATGAATACAGCGCCAGAAAAAGACATATTTATTGCGTGTGCCGCTGTGGCTGATTACCGCCCGGAAAATGTTGCTGAGCAGAAAATCAAAAAAACTGACGACAGTGACACCATGTCTATTGCAATGGTAAAAAACCCTGATATTGTCGCCTCCGTTGCAGCATTAGAAGAGAACCGACCTTTTACCGTTGGTTTTGCAGCAGAAACCCAGGATGTAGAACAGTATGCTCGGGGTAAGCTTCAGAAGAAAAATCTGGATCTTATCTGTGCAAATGACGTTTCTGTTGAAGGACAAGGCTTTAACAGCAACAACAATGCTATCCACCTCTACTGGAAAGATGGTGAAAAGTCGCTGCCATTAAACTCTAAAGATAGTCTAGCGACTGACATTCTCATTAAAATTTTAGAACTTATTGAAGACTGATTTTCAGGAAACCAGTTAATGAAACAAATTGATTTAAAAATTCTTGATGCTCGTATTGGTAACGAGTTTCCTCTACCAACTTATGCTACAGAAGGCTCTGCCGGCATCGACCTAAGAGCATGCCTGGATGATGCTCTAACTGTAGAGCCAGGTGAAACACATCTTGTACCTACCGGTATGGCAATCCATATTGCAGACCCAAACCTTGCGGCAACAATCCTTCCTCGTTCAGGTTTAGGCCATAAGCACGGCATCGTTCTTGGTAATCTTGTTGGTCTTATCGACTCAGACTATCAGGGGCAACTCATGGTATCGGTTTGGAACCGTGGCCAGACAACATTTACCATTGAAGCTGGCGACCGTATTGCTCAATTGGTATTTGTTCCTGTTGTTCAGGCCGAGTTCAATATTGTTGAAGATTTCGATGCGACTAAACGCGGAGAAGGTGGCTTCGGTCACTCTGGTAAACAGTAAAACAAACAAAAAGCTACGCACTATTCTGTCTCTTGGTTAGAATGCAGAAATGTATTCTCTCAGTTGAAGTAAATAAAAAAGGAATTGATAGATGTCCGGCACGAGAAAATCAAACCGTCGTGAAGAGATTCTTCAGGCTCTCGCTCATATGTTGGAGACCAGTGAAGGCGCATCCCGAATCACTACGGCAAAACTCGCCAAACAGGTGGGAGTGTCTGAAGCTGCGCTGTATCGCCACTTCCCTAGCAAAGCCAGAATGTTTGAAGGGCTTATAGAGTTTATTGAAGATGCCATTATGACTCGTATCAATCGGATTCTGGACGAAGAGAAAGATACACTTCAAAGATTAAGAATGGTGCTACAGCTACTTTTAGCCTTTGCTGAAAGAAACCCTGGCCTAAGCCGGATAATGTCTGGGCACGCTCTTATGTTTGAAAATGAGCGTCTGAGAGATCGTATCAACCAACTGTTTGAACGTATTGAAACTCAGCTAAGACAGATTCTTCGTGAGCGTAAGCTTAGAGAAGGGAAGTCATTCCCGGTAGATGAGAGCATCTTAGCCGCACAGCTTTTAGGTCAGGTAGAGGGCAGCTTAAACCGCTTTGTAAGATCTGACTTTAAGTATCAACCAACAGAAAACTTTGAGGAATATTGGGCACTTTTAAGCGCACAGATTCAGTAACACTATGAGTAAAAAAAGCATCAAACCAAGTTTTTCCATTGCACTGCTTCACCCTAAATATTGGGGTGTATGGTTTGGATTTGGCTTTTTAGCATTATTTGTCAATATCATGCCTTATAAGGTTCTGCTTTATACTGGCAGAAAGCTCGGCCAATTCGGTATGCGATATGGAAAAAAACGCGTCCAGATCGCAACAAGAAACCTTGAGCTTGCTTTTCCTGATATGAGCAAAGAAGAAATTGGCACCATTGTGGTCGAAAACTTCAAAAATACTGGTATGGCGCTAATGGAAACCGGCATCGCCTGGTTCTGGCCAACATGGCGTTTTAAGCGAATCCTGAATTTCGACGATATGACTGAGATCAATCAGTTCAACAATGAAAAAAAGGGGTTCTATTGTGCTGTGTTCACGCGCTCAACCTTGAGATCACTGCACGCGCTTTTACTACAGTTGGGCTCGCTGGCTATGGTGTTTACCGACCTCATACTAATCCGGCGTACGACTTTATCCAGTACTGGGGACGCAGTCATGGTGGAAACCGCTTGGTAGATCGTCGTGACTTAAAAGAGATGATTCGAGTACTAAGAAAAGGCGAACGTCTGTTTTATCTTCCTGACCATGATTATGGACATAACAAATCGGTATTTGTACCTTTTTTCGGTGTTGAAGATACTTGTACAACTACAGGTCCAAGCATCCTTGCTGCTCCTAGCAAGTGTCAAATTATGACTGGTTCTGGCTTCCGTAACAAAAAAGGTAAGTACGATATCATTCTGGACGAGGCAATTCAGAATTACCCACTGAAAGACATGACTGCAGCAGCCACACTACTGAACACATACATGGAGAGGGTGATACTTCGTGGTCTGGATCAGTGGATGTGGCTACACAAACGCTTTAAATCAATGCCAGACGAAACCAAAACTGGCGAGCGCTATATATAAAAGGTATACAGCCGAATGGCGGAAAAAAGTAATAACAACGCTAACAGTGCTAAAAACAGCAGTGTTGATAACTATTTATACAAGCCCACTTTTAAGTGGGCGTTTTTGCATCCTAAACACTGGCTAACGTGGTTAGGTATCCTGTTTTCTGTCATTCTGGCTTATATTCCCCCCAGAATTCGGGACTCCATTGCTGCTTCACTATCAAAGCAGATAGTGAAAAAAAATCCCCGTGTAGTGAAAAGAGCAAGAATTAATCTAAGCTTGTGCTTCCCTGAAAAAAGTGAAGCTGAGATCCAGAAGATCATTGATGACTGCTTTGCCAAAGCTGCTCAATTTATGTTGGGCTACTCAGAACTGCTAGTCCGCTCCACGAAGCACAATCAGAACCGTGGCGTAATGATTGGTGAGGAGAACATAATTCCTCATCTGGATAGAGGTGAGAAGGTTATTATTCTTGCGCCTCATGCCTGGGCGGTCGACTACCCGGCGATTATGCTGGCAGCTCAAGGCTATAAAATAGCCACCATAATGAAGCCACAAAACAACCCTATCGGTGACTGGTTAATGCACGTTCAGCGCATGCAGTATGGCGGTCGTATCTTTGCAAGAAGTGCCGGTATCAAACCATTTATTCGTTCGATCAAAGAAGGCTATGTTGGCTATTGGTTACCCGATGAGGATCACGGCCCTCAGAACTCGGTATTTGTTCCGTTCTTTGGAACTGAAAAAGCAACCCTGAAAGGCTTTGGCAAGATGGCAAAACTATCCCGCGCTAAGGTTGTTCCAATCCTTCCTGCATATAACGACAAAACAGGCAAATATGAGGTTCATATTCTGCCAGCGCTCGAAGACTTCCCAACCGGTGATGAAGAACTGGATGCAAGAAGAATGAATCAGGCTATCGAAGAGCTATTGATGGAAAGACCTGAGCAGTATATGTGGAACCTTTACCTGCTTGAAACACAAAGAGATGGTAAAGATATTTACCGTTCTTAAAGTAAAGATAATACGGAAAATTTCGTCATCCCTGCGAAAGCAGGGATCTATTTAATGTTTTGATCGTGATTTGATTAGATTCCCGCCAAGGCGCACGGCTAGTGCGGGAATGACGATATTTGGATTTATTATTTCACCAAAATAGTAACCGATTAGATACCGTACTCAGCACGATATGCCTTTACCGCGTCAAGGTGTTCAGTATTGCCACCCTTCTCTTCCAGATAAGTAATCAGATCGGTCAGGCTTACGATAGAAATCACTGCACAACCAAAGTCACGCTCCACTTCCTGAATCGCAGAAAGCTCACCTTTACCTTTTTCCTGGCGGTCAATCGCTACAAGCACACCTGCAAGGTCTGCTCCATTTGCTTTGATGATTTCCATAGATTCACGAATCGCGGTACCAGCAGTAATTACGTCATCAACCAGCATGATTCGGCCTTCAAGCGGACTACCCACAAGATTACCGCCTTCACCGTGATCTTTCGCTTCTTTACGGTTAAAGCAGTAAGGCGTGTCTGTGTCATGGTGATCTGCCAGAGCAACAGCCGTTGTCGTCGCAATTGGAATACCTTTATACGCAGGGCCAAATAGCACATCATAATTAATACCTGAATCCGCAAGCGCAGCTGCGTAAAAGCGACCTAAACGAGCTAAGTCGCGACCTGTGTTAAACAGACCAGCGTTAAAGAAATAAGGGCTTTTACGTCCAGACTTCAGTGTAAACTCACCAAATTTCAACACTTCTTTTTCTAAGGCAAATTCAATAAACTCGCGCTGATATGCTTTCATGCTATTCCTCTAAACTCTTAACTTAAGCAACAGTATTAATACTAAGTAAAAACGTTTTATTTAAACATTTACGTCATCCCTGCGAAGGCAGGGATCTAGTTAACCTAGCTATACTAAATTATTTTAGATTCCTGCCTTCGCAGGAATGACAACCATTTGGTTGGTCAAAAAAATAGCCCCTTTAAAAGGAGCTATCTAAAAACTTAATCTTCTAACGACGACTTCTGAATTTCGACGATGTCGGCAATACCTTTTTTCGCCAGAGCCAGCAAGTCCATCAGCTCTTCATGACTAAACGGTTCGCCTTCCGCTGTTCCCTGAATCTCGATCATCTTGCCTTCTTCAGTCATCACTACGTTCATATCCGTGTCAGCTGCTGAATCTTCAACATATTCCAGGTCACACAGTGCTTCACCTTCAACAATACCCACAGATACTGCAGCAACGTGGCCTTTCATTGGGTTAGCTTTTAGCTTGCCTTCATTTACCAGATATTGGAACGCGTCAGCCATCGCCACACTTGCACCACTAATAGAAGCAGTACGTGTACCGCCGTCAGCCTGAATAACGTCACAGTCAACAGTAACCATGATTTCACCCATGGCTTCCAGATCAACTACAGCACGCAGGCTACGAGCAATCAGACGCTGGATTTCCATAGTACGCCCGCCTTGCTTGCCACTTGTTGCTTCACGACGGTTGCGTGAATGCGTTGCTCTTGGCAGCATACCGTATTCTGCTGTAACCCAACCTTTGCCCTGACCTTTCAACCAGCGAGGCACATTCTCTTCCACCGTTGCGTTACAAAGCACTTTGGTATTACCAAATTCCACTAATACAGAGCCCTCAGCATAAGCTGTATAGTTTCGGGTCATTTTAATCGGACGAACTTGTTCAGGACTTCTGTCATTTGGACGCATGGAAATTTCCTAGTATGGGGTCTCATAATTGGCGGAGAATTATATAGGAATTCGATATTTGTTCATAGAGCTAGAGCTGATTTCAAACCATATGAAGTCAATTGTGTGCTAACATTATGGCAATTATAAATTTATTTTCTTGTGCTGGCAGAACTAGCCAGTGTCTATAAAGGTATTGTAATGATTTACAGCATGACCGCCTACGCGCGCAAAGAAGTGAAAGGTGACTGGGGTACTGCAGTCTGGGAAATTCGTTCCGTTAACCAACGCTACCTGGAAACATACTTCCGTCTTCCAGAGCAGTTCCGTGGTTTAGAGCCTATCTTGCGCGAGCGTTTTCGTAAACGCCTGGCACGCGGTAAGGTTGAGTGTCACCTTCGCTTTGAAGCAAACCCAGCTGCAACTGGCAAACTAACGATCAATGAGTCACTTGCTAATCAGGTTATCGATGCGGCAAATCAGGTTATGCATATGACTGGCGAGTTAAGCCGTGTTAATCCATTCCAGGTAATGAATTGGCCTGGTGTAATGGAAACACCTGAGCAGGATATGGACGTGGTCAATAAAGACCTGCTTAGTGCTTTTGATGAAGCTGTACAGGACTTTATCGACGCTCGCGGTCGTGAAGGTGAAAACATGAAAGCGCTAATTGAGCAGCGCTTGTCTGCTATCACTGACGAAGTGGTAAAAGTACGCGCTCGTATGCCAGAGATTCTTGAGTGGCAACGCGAACGTATTATTACCAAATTTGAAGAAGCGAAAATTGAGCTGGAAGCAAGCCGCGTAGAACAGGAGCTGATACTTCTGGCACAAAAAGTCGATGTTGCTGAAGAACTGGATCGCCTAGATTCTCACGTAAAAGAAGCAACCAACATCCTGAAGAAAGGTGGTGCCTGCGGACGTCGTCTGGATTTTATGATGCAAGAGTTTAACCGTGAATCTAACACCCTAGCTTCAAAATCTATCAGTACAGATATCACAGCTTCTGGTGTTGAGCTCAAGGTTCTTATCGAGCAGATGCGTGAGCAAATTCAGAATATTGAATGATTTTTCTTGACGTTTCCAGACATTCCAAAACGCACACAAAGCCCCGTATATAGGGGCTTTTTAGTTTCTCACTGTTTACAATCTGTCCGCTATGTTTAAGAATAGTGGTGACAGAATTGGTGACATAAAAATCTGACACATGATAAAAACGCTAGAAATCGGCTTTCTGTCACCACTTAACGAAGCAGAGGGGGCAGCATGGCCGCGAAACTAAACGACAAACAAGTCAAATCACTACTACGCAAAAGCGAGCCGGGGCGATTCGCAGCCGGTAACGGGCTTTACTTTCGTGTAAGCAACGAAGGAACCGGCTTTTGGGTGTGCCGCTACACAACCAACGGAAAACGCCGCGAGATCACTTTAGGCCGATACGGAACCAAGCCGGGCGAGCTGTCACTAGCTCAAGCAGCCGCAGCCACGGCCCAACTAAAGGCAGACGTTAAGGAAGGTATCGACCCGCTAGCAGAGAAGAAGCGGCCCGACAGCGTAAAGATAAAGACAGTTAACGACCTGGCCGCCGACTGGCTAACCAACGACATAGAAAAGCGCCTAAAGCACCCAGGAATACCCCGCCGCGTGTATCAAAATGACCTAGCGCCCGTTTTCGGGGAGCTATCGCTAGACCGTGTAAGCCCGATAGATATACGCGCCGCCATTGAGCAGATCGCCACCAGCGACCGCCCAACGATTGCAAACGATGCGCTTATGTATTGCAAACAGCTATTCCGCCACGGTATCCGCCTAAACCTAATGACTTCTAACCCAGCCGATGCTTTCACGGTTCACCATGCCGGAGGCGTAGAGAAAAGCCGAAGCCGCGCTTTAACAATCGAAGAACTGGCAACCGTTTTCCAGGTATTGAGAGAGAACGCGAACCAGTTTACCCGCGAGAACTATTTAGCAACGGCCCTTTTGTTAACGCTAGGCGTTCGAAAAGGCGAACTAATCGCCGCTAAGTGGAGCGAGTTCGATATAGACGCGGGCCTATGGAACCTACCGGAAGAACGAAGCAAAACGGGCGCGCCGATCAGCGTACCGCTTTCAAGTGTGGCCGTAGAGTGGCTAGAAGAATTACATTTACGGGCGTGTGGTTCAGAGTTTGTATTCCCTAACCGACGCGCTAGTAAGCGATTCGGCCACATTAGCCCAGATACGTTAAACCATGCACTAGCTAAATTATTCGGCTTAAAGGTCCGCCCAGGAAAGCCACCAGAGAACAAACTAGGCGACGCGGGTATCGAACACTTTACGATCCACGACTTGCGCCGAACTTGCCGAACGCTACTAGCCGACGCGGGCGTCCCTGGACACGTAGCGGAACGATGCCTAAACCATAAACTAAAAGGCGTAGAGGGCATTTACGACCGTTACGACTACCTAGACGAACGCCGCGAAGCACTACAAAAGATAGCGGATCAGTTAGCGCCAATTATTAACCCTATGGCGAATGTAACTAGCTTTAGAAAGGGGGCGTAATATGGACTTATCAAAAATGGGGTTAGCGGGTGAAGTAGTCGATAGCAAAAACGTAAGCGTCGAATGTGCCGGCGAATTTTTGGAGCTAGCCGCCGACTATATCGCACAAGGTAAACCGCTACCCTTGCCGCTCGCTATGACGTTAGCCCCCGCCTTATACGATGCAGCCACGAAGGCCAAAGCAGGCGACCAGAAAGGCGCAGTTAGCGCACTTGCTAGCGGAACGGGACTACAAACTAACCACCGGCGCAGCAAAGCGCCATATTGGGCCACGGTTAGCCGTATAGCGGGGCTAATCGAAGCGGGCGACAGCCAAACAAAAGCGATTAAAACCGCAGCAAAAGAACAGGGGATCGGCAAGTCGACAGCCGACGACTATTGGACTAAATACCAGGAACAAGAATTAGAAGTGTGCCAGCTAGTAGAGGCCGCTATCCGCAAGCAATAACCTACCTTTCGGGGGCGTTCTGGATTGCCCCCTCTCCTTTCCGTACAGATCAGCAAGCAACAATACGCACCATACAGAAACAACAGTAAACAGGTGCGTTATGAATACCCAATCAAAGAACCCCGACCGAATTATTAGCCGCGCTCAATTCCGCGAACTAACCGGCATTTCACGAACTACCGAATGGCGACTTTCTCAGGAAGGCAAACTACCCGCAGTTGTAGAAATTGACGGGCGCGTCCTGGGCTATCTCGAATCCGCTTATCACGCATGGCTTAACCAACACGCGGCTATGTGACCCGCAGATAAAAAGAAACCCGCCGAAGCGGGCACCGGACCGGAGATAACTCACATGACCAATAATAAACGAAAAGGCGGCTATAACGAAGCGATCCGCCAGGCAGTAGAAAACCTACCATTAGGCGGCCGCAGACTACCAACAGGCCACGCGGGACGAATCGCCCGTATGTATGGGAAAACAATCCCACGCGTACGTAAAGACGTCGAGCGAGGCGCTAGATTGCGTAATAGCGGGAGGGCTTTCTAATGCAGGAATTACCCCTACCGCTAGCACCATTAGCCGCAGCGCTCAGAGACGGCCCTTTTGTGCCATTGGCTGAACACCCTCAATTTATTCTATGGAAAACAGCCCAGCGTGACGGCAAGACGGTTAAATTACCGGTCGACTACCGCACCGCGAAAGTAAGCAACGCGCACGACGCCGGCGCATGGATGACCGCAGAGGAAGCACTAAACACCGCCGCCGCGTATGGTTCCGAATATGGGATCGGTTTTGTTTTCACTGTATCGGACCCGTTTTTCTTTGTCGATATTGACCACTGTTTAGAGCCTAACCGCGAGTGGTCCCCGGTAGCTATGGATCTTGTAAGCCGTTTAACAGGTGCAGCCGTTGAGATCTCGCAAAGCGGGCAAGGCTTACACATTTTCGGCAAAGGTACGGCACCCCAACACGCTTGTAAAAACGAGCGCCTTAAACTCGAATTCTACACCGAGGGCCGATTTGTAGCGCTAACCGGCATTAACGCCACGGGTAACGCCGCTACCGATTGTAGCGCAGCATTGCCGGGAATTGTGGCCGCATACTTCAAACCTACCGCGCCAGGAACGGAAACCGCCGCAGAATGGACGACCGAACCGTCGCCAGAGTGGAGCGGCCCAGAAAGCGACGACGAACTAATCGAAAAAATGCTAGCGACTAACCCTAGTAGTCGTAGCGCTTTCGGTGGCGCCGCTACCGTTCGCCAACTGTGGGAAGCCGACGAAGACGAACTAACCAAGGCATACCCCGACGAAAACCGAGCTTACAATGCTAGCCGAGCCGATGCCGCTCTCGCCCAGCATCTAGCATTTTGGACAGGGCGCAATTGCGAGCGTATCAAGTCGCTAATGTGGCAATCCGGGTTAGTACGCGATAAGTGGCAGCGAGAAGACTACCTTATCCGCACGATCACCAGTGCGGCGCAACAATGCGCTAACGTCTATAGCGGCCACATTAAACCCGTGGAAGCTATCAACAGCCCAGTCGAAGCTATTACGTATAGAACAGGCCACCAGCTATTAGCCGCAACACAACAGGCCGAACGGTTCGCCGGTTGCGTTTATATGCTCGACCGTCACCGCGTATTCACGCCCGAAGGGGATCAGCTAAAACCCGAACAATTTAACGCTATATACGGCGGCTATGACTTTGTACTGAATACCGAAGGCAAAACCACGCGTAAAGCCTGGGAAGCGTTCACCGAATCGCAGAGCGTTAATTACCCGTGGGCGCATGGCGCTATGTTTCGCCCAGAATTGGCAACCGGGCAGATCGTTACAGAAAGCGGCCGCCGCCTGGTTAACGTCTACGTCCCCGCTATGGGAGAACGTAAAGCCGGGGAGGTTGCGCCGTTTCTAGGCCACGTAGAGCGACTATTACCAAGTGAAAGCGACCGCGAAATATTCCTTTCGTACCTGGCCGCTTGCGTTCAACAACCGGGCGCTAAATTTCAATGGTGTGTCGTATTGCAAGGGGCCGAAGGTAACGGAAAGACCGTTTTCTATCATGTACTGGCATACGCTCTAGGCGAGCGCTACGCCCACCTACCGAACGCGGCGGAAATAACAAACCCGTTTAACGCCTGGATTGAACAAAAGCTAGTGATCGGCATTGAGGAGCTACACACGGCGGGCCGCCAGGAAGTAGCAGACACACTAAAACCGATGATCACTAACAAGCGGCTAGAAATCCACGGCAAAGGCCAGGACCAGAGAACCGGCGACAACCGCGCTAACTTCATTATGTTTTCAAACCATAAAGACGCGGTACTCAAGACCGAGAACGACCGCCGTTATTGTGTGTTCTATACCGCCCAGCAAGAAGCCGCAGACCTGGCCCGCGACAATATGAGCGGCGGCTACTTTGCAGACCTTTACAACTGGCTAGAGCGTGGCGGCTATGCTCACGTGGCCGAATACCTGGCGACAAGATCCGTAACCGTCGATGTTATGGGGCGCGCACCGAACACCAGCAGCACCGCCGAGGCCGTACGCTCTAGCCTGGGAGTAGCCGAGCAGATTATCCAGGAAGCAATCGAACTTGAAGAATGGGGGTTCCGTGGCGGCCTAGTATGTACGACCGTAGCAAAAGACCACCTAAACGCCAACGGGAAGAAACTCAGCCCGCAGAAAGTGGCCGGCGTACTTGCGAACCTGGGTTACATAAGACACCCGGCGCTAGAAGTATCTCAAGGCAAGGTAACTATTGCGGGTAAGCGTCGCCGAGTTTACGCCAAGCGTGGAAGTTTAGCGGCCCAGGTAACGACCGCCGACGCCGTCCGTAATCATTGGGAGCGTTCACACGATGAAGCGGCCACAAGTCCAAATAGCGGAAGCGTCCGAGCTAAGTCCATTTTCTCGGACAGCCCGAAGCCCCCGTAATTACTAGCTTTCCCCCTCTCTTTGTCCAACTGTCCAACTAATTAATAGTTAAAAGTAATAAATAAAGAGAGGGGGTATGTAGTAGCTAGCGGCTACGTAGCGGCCGGCCACTGTGGCGGCTACGCGGAGAACTGGCGGTAAAGTCAAAACAATTGGACGGGTGCGGACAAAGTAGCCCAAACCCTTACAGGACAAGGGCTAGAACCGGTCCAATACATATTTAAGCAAATGGACACTCGGACCCAAACGGCCCGAAAAAGTAAGAAATTTAACGCTAACCCGTAAATGACGCCCCCGTCACTTACAGGTAGCAACAAACCGGCCCAGTTAGCGCGCCACAAACAACCGGAGATAAGCCAATGAGCATAAACAGCCAGCTAGCAGAAATGCAGCGAGCAATAGCAGCTTTAGGCGCGGACGATGTAGTCACCTACCCACGGGATGCACTCGAAGTAATGGCCGAAGTTCTAAAGCAAAACGGGGAGCATTACGGCATAGACCACGCCCTCAACCTTTCGAATTTTCTACAGGCCGCCGCCGACAAGCTGGAGCCTGGAAAAGAACACGTATTTAACGCCGTCGAGCTATCAGGGCTTTGTAAAGACCTAATGATGATCGACAACTTAGTCAAAATTGAACAAGGACAGAAATAATGAAGCTACCAGAAATCAAGAAAGTACGCGAAAGCGTAACCGCAGCCCTAAGCAAACTAACAGCCAAAGGCGCCGACGACCTAGACGCAGTAGCCCGCGAACGTGCGGTATTACGTGAAAAGCTAGCAATGCTAGACGAAGCCGAAACGGCAGAGCGTGACCGCCTAGAAGCGGCCGAGAGTGAAGCAAAAGCCAAAGAGCGCAAAGTCTACCTACAGGCAGTAGCGAAAAGCAGCCGCCAGGCTATCGAGCAGCATAGCAAGCTAACCGCAGAAGCGAACGCCCTAGCCGACAAGCTAGCTAATGTTCTGTGGCAGCGTGGACAGGTATTTAATGCTGAAAATATCGGGCTAACTGATAACCGCGTTTTCGATTTGTTGAAAGACGAACGCAAATCGCTACAGGCAGAGATCCACCGCATTAACTCACTACACGACGAACTAACCGTAACGCCTGGCGCAGTTACCCGCGAACTATCGAACACTGACGGCTTAATCTCTCGATTAGCCGAAGGTTACGCGGACCGCCCTATCTCGTCGCGTACGTGTGCTTTCTGTGGCAAAGAGCATAAGACCTACACCGACGACACCGCCGAAACGTGTAGCCAACTATGCGCCGAGAACCTAGCCAATAAACGCCGACGCGAAACGATGAAACCGGGCGATCACTATCAAGCGGATTTACGCAACGCTAGCCGCGTTATCGACCTTAACGCCGACGACGAATATTAACCACTAATTACGCCCGTCTTAATGGCGGGCCTTTTGGAGATCTAACAATGAGCGACCTTAAAACCACCAACCCAGGACTTTACGAAATCGCCCGCCGTAATGGCGCCCTACCACGTGCGGCCACATCAAGCCGAGCGCTACCTAATGGCCCGCAAACCGTAGCCGACTTAAAGCAGAGTTACCCAGGGCTTTACGCTGAATGTATCTCGCTAGGAGTCACCCAGGAGCGCGAGCGCATCCTAGCAACACTACCGACGACGTTTAGCAATGATCGTATGAAGTTCGCCGCCCAGTGTGTACGCGAAGGGGCGCCGTTCAACGAGACAGCGAAAGCGAACTATCTAGCTATGACCCTCTCAGATGCAAAAAACGACAATCAAAGCGACCAGGTAGTCGCCGCTATCGAGAAGCGCCTGGGGGTTCGTTATGACACTTGAGGAACTACTAGCGGAATCGCCGGAGCTATATCTAGCGATCTTAGAGGAAGGTAGAGCGCAGGAAAGAAACCGCGCCCTATCTCACCTAGACACCGCCCGCTATTACGACGCAGTAGCCGAAGCCGTGGAAGCAGTCCGAAGCGGCACACCGGCAGAAGATGAAGCAGAGCTTAACGACGTTTACGCAGAGATACAGGACACCCGCGACGCCCTGGACGAAGCCGTCGAAACAAAGCGCCCGCCTCAAGTTGTAGAAGCGAAAGCCCACCGCTACGAACAGGCAGCGAAGCGGCTAGCGGGCTGAAAACTTTTAGGTTCTGTGGACGACCGGGGGCGGGTCCGCACCGTTTGATTTGCCCCGCAGGCCTCGCACAAACAGTAACTTTTGTTCAAGGAGTAAACAGATTATGAGTGTCGTATCTAAAGCGGAGTTTGCGCGGCTAGCGGGCGTATCGCCGGCGGCTATAACCAAAGTTTCTAAGTCGGTACTACGTGAAGCAATGACCGAGGGCGGAATAGACGCCGATCACCCCGCCGCTATTAAGTATCTAAACCGGGGCGCGTCGGTAGGACGTCCACAAGGTAACGGAAAACAGGAACTAGCCGAGTACATTCGGAGCCGGTCCGCAGAGCTACGCCGACTAGAGCAATCTTTAACCGTGGAAGTACCCCACCTGGTTAAAAGTGTGGCGGATAACCTTTTCTATTTGGGCTTTGCGTCGGATCGAATCCCGGCCGGTGAACGTGCGGACCGTACCGACTACGTAGAGCGGACGCTAGACCAGCTACGAACGCTAGCGGGGGGCGTATGACTGTCACACTAAACCTTATCGAGCTTTATAGCCTGGCCGCCATTTACGCGACGATAGGCATACTTTACGGCTATTCCCTGGGGGCTTTATGGAAGCGGTAGAGCTAGAGGCGATTCGCGAAGTAGCCGACGTTAGCCCAGAGCGACAACTATTTGTGGAAGTGATCCTACTGGCAGTTGTTGAGAGTCTAGGCGGAGAAGGACGAAAGAAAGTTAAGCAGGACGACCAGGAGCGCGCCCAGTTTTGGCTAGAGCGTTCGCCAATCTGCAAGGAGTATTGCGAGTTGGTGGACCTGGACTATACAGCCATGATCGAACGATTGCGGCCACATTGGAGGCAATATGCGAAACCGTAGGCGGCTATGGTGGTATTACACTAAACGACGATAACGAAGCGAGGCGGTAGTCTCGCTTTTTTACGTAATGTAGAATAATTCTATATTTATTAAAAAGTGCGTTACGGTTAGAAAAAACGGTGACAGAGTTGGTGACAGATAATATAGCGTAACGACAACAAGAACCCGCAACCCCTTACTATAAAAGGGATCAGCAACAAGCAACCAATGAGCAAATTCAGAACATTGAGTAAAAAATCAAACTAAAGTTTATTGCAAAATAGCCTCGGATTCACGAGGCTATTTTTTTGCTTTTTTCGAGGTGCTCAGGACTTATTTTGACCTCAGCATGACATTAACAATCGACTCATACCGAAAATAAACAAAACAACAAACATGCATCAGAACAATAATAAATGAACCACACGACACTAATTAATATTCTCAAGAGCAGCTACATAAAGAATGACCTGGGTGAGTGCCGAGCTCTCTATTTCGAACTTTGTGCAAAAGTAGGATTACACGGAAATCTAAAGCCAGAAGAGTACAAATGGCCCTGGATTTATGAAAGTGGTTTAGGCTTACTACAGCACGCCCCAGAAAAGAAATATACAAGAGAAAAGTCGCGCCTAACACTTTCTGACTTACTCAATTTAGAAAGGGTTCTTGATGTTGCTGCATGATGCCTCAGCAGGAACTGAGGCATTACACATCAATACTAAAGGGATACCAGAATAGCTGTTCTTCCACCACTCGTTTAGTTATCGCTAGTGCGACAACGATAAAAATAAACACCAGGCAGGCTACGTCTACTCTTCTGATCGGCTTTAAGCTATACCAGGTTCGTTTATCATGTCGACCAAACCCACGCAGAGTCATGGCATTGGAAATATCATCCGCCTTGTCCAAACTTGAAAAAATCAATGGACCAAGGATCCTTACTATACTCTTCACCCTTTCAAAGAACGGTGCTTTTTTAGAAAGCTCAATTCCTCTGGCTTGTTGAGCATGCATGATATTTACGAAGTCTTTCTTTATTTCTGGTAAATAACGCAAGGTCAGGCTTACTGCATAAGATATTTTGTATGGCACGCCTAGTTTATTCAAACTGGCGGCAAACTCGGTTGGATGAGTGGTAAAAACAAACACGAGTGCAATCGGGAACGTGCTGAAATACTTCAGTGTCACCGTTATCAAATAGAAAATCGTTTCCTGAGTAATTGAGTACCCATAAGGCAGCGTCAGCAATACTGTTTCACTCCCCAGGTATTCCGTCCCTTGCCCCGGTGCTAGCAGATAAATAAAGAAAGCGTTAAGTAATAGAACGCCACCTGTCGCGATCAATAACGGCTTATATATTCTAAATGGAATAGCGGAAAGTTTAAGGAGCAACAGCCCTGTTGTCAGCAATCCTACTATAAGCCTTAAATCAAACGTTGTAAGGACAACGGTTGTCCAGGCTATAAACAAAGCAAACTTAGTTATGCCATTTAACTTATGTAGCGGAGAGCCAGTATCAATATAGTTGATGCCAAATGTTATCTTTGATGCCTTCACGCCACTTTCTCCTGCCCTATAAAGTGCTGCATAAAGCCATTGGTGTCCTGAATTCCCATATGCATCGCTAGTTGATAAAGGCTTGTCGTCGCAAGATTGGCACTTTCCAGTAAATCAGGCTGAGAAAATACTTCAGTCATAGGGGCATCAGCTATCAATTTGCTATCAGAGAAGACAATTGAACGAGTGGTGTACTCCAATACCAGGTGCATATCGTGTGAAATGATGATGACCGTGATGCCAAGTTCTTCATTTAACTTTTGAACAAAGCGCATCATCGAAGTGTAGTTAAAATAGTCCTGACCAGCCGTTGGTTCATCTAATATTAATATTTCCGGCTCAAGAACCAGAATAGAAGCAATAGTTACACGCTTTTTCTGACCGTAGCTCAGAGCTTCAATTGGCCAGTTGCGGTATTTTCTTAAACCACAAAGTTCGAGTACAGCTTCAACTTTATCTTTGACTTTAGTTTCATCGACACCTCTGTTACGCAAACCAAAGGCAATCTCATCAAAAATCATATGGTGTGAAATCATGTGATTGGGGTTTTGCATAACAACACCCACTTTTTGGCTGCGCTCAAAAATAGAGAGTTCAGATAAATCTTCACCATCAATTTTTACTGAGCCCGAGTCAGCCTCTACAACACCCATAATGAGTTTGGTTAGTGTTGATTTTCCAGAACCATTTTTGCCTAGGATGGAAATCACTTCGCCACGATTAACTGTAAAGCTAATATCATCTAAAGCCTTAGTTTCGCCATCATAAGAGTAAGACAACGAGTTGATATCCAGTAAGACATTGTTATTGTGTTGATCTTTGGCACCTTCCGATTCTCTATACCACTGGTTAACCGGCTCTCTAAAAGAGGCAATCGGCATATCTGACAGCTTAGATGGATTGTCGTCTGTGCACACCTCGCAGCCCGCTGCTTTTAGTGCAGATAGGTAAAGAGGCTCTCTGATACCGTGCTTTTTCAGGATTGGAGACACCAGTATTTCATCCGGTGACATATCAGCCACAATACTGCCTTTATCAATCAATATCACTCTGTCGACATTTCTATATAGAACGTCTTCTAGCCTGTGTTCGATAATAATGACTGTCTTGCCGCTTTCAGAATGAAGCTTATCTATGATATCGATGGTTTTCTGACTGGTTTTAGGATCCAGTGCTGCAAGTGGCTCGTCAAACAACAGCACATCAACATCATCAACCAATATACCGGCTAATGATACTCTCTGCTTCTGACCTCCAGATAACTCATGGGGAGAATGTTCAAGCATACCCTGTAGATCAACCATAGAAGCGGTAGCTTTAACGGTTGGATACATATCAATATTGTTGACCAGCTGATTCTCCAAAGCGAAGGCGATATCTTCGCCGATACTCAGCCCAACAAACTGATTGTCTGTATCCTGAAGTACTGTTCCGACTTTTTCAGTGTAATCGTTCATCTCAAACTTCAGGGCATCATGATCCCCTATCGTAAGAGAGCCGGTAATCGTTCCCTTTTTAGAGTGAGGAATTAACCCATTAAGACACTGTCCTAACGTAGATTTACCACTTCCGCTTGGACCTACGATAACCACCTTTTCTCCCTTCTCGATACGAAGGTTAATGTTGGTTAACGTAGGCTTTTCAAGAGAGTCGTACTGAAAGGAAAAGTCAGAAAACTCGATAGTCATTAATGATTATTCTTCTTTAAGGTTAAGGCTTTGTTGGTTTCTCTTCGCAACAGACTTAAGGATGAAGAATCCTACAATTGCGATTAGAACGGTGTTACCTGCGGCAATGATTATTAGCTGAGTGAAAACCTTAGCGAACGGTTCAGCGTAAAGAATGGTGTCCAGGAAGGCAGAGCAGCCATAGCCCACAACGTTACCAACTACGGTTAAAACTATAAACGTCACAAAATCTTTTGTTTCAAACAGTCCCTGAGAAATTCTTCCTTTAGTAAGTGCTGGGAATAAACCGATCACTAAACCAACGATTCCGGAACCAAGAACCCAGGTAAACCATACACCCCAGCCAGCAAACAGATCAGTTACCCAATGGCCAATAAAACCAACCAAAAATCCGACAACAGGCCCATAAAGAACAGAGAAAAGTGCAAGGATAGCCATCGCCGGTTTTAGCGTTGTGTTTGCAAATACAGGAATTCCAAACATAGGAAGACCACCAATACCGTATAGAGCGGCGCCAATTGCTATCACCACAACGGTTTTTGCTGTGAAATTCATAAAAAGTCCTTTTTAGCTAAAAGATTAAGTTATTTCATAAAGCGATAAGTTAAGCCGAAGTATAACGTACCGGAAATAATTTAGGAATACATACGTCTAGATGGCTGTTTTATTTTTACTTCTAAGTGATACAAACAATCCCCATCAATATTGAGTATCACCTATGTATTGTGCTACCCTTCGCCTCCATTTTTCTACGCTGGTTTCTTGTTCCGGATACCAGTAAACTCTTTAAAACTCCAAACTAAAGTGGAATAAACGAGATGGTTAAAGGTACTCTTTACATCGTGTCTGCACCTAGTGGCGCAGGAAAATCTAGCTTGATCAACGCATTGCTGGAAAAAAATCCAACATACGCAATGAAAGTATCGGTTTCACACACCACTCGTGGTATGCGCCCTGGTGAAGAAGATGGCGTTCACTACCACTTTGTTCAGAAAGAGCATTTTGAAGAGCTGATCGAAAAAGGCGAATTCCTTGAATATGCAGAAGTATTTGGTAACTACTATGGTACTTCCCGTGTATGGATTGAAGAAACGTTGAACAAAGGTATCGACGTTTTTCTGGATATTGACTGGCAAGGCGCTCGTCAAATCCGCGAACAAATGCCACTGGCAAAAAGCGTGTTTATTCTTCCACCATCAAATGGTGAGCTGGAACGCAGGCTTACAACCCGTGGTCAGGACAGCGAAGCCGTGATTGCAAAACGCATGAGTGAAGCAAAATCAGAAATGTCGCATTACGATGAATACGACTATGTTATCGTAAACGACGATTTCGATGTTTCACTGATGGACTTTAAAGCAATCCTTCGTGCTGAGCGTCTGAAACAAGATAAACAAGCAGCTAAATACAGCGGCATGTTAACTGCACTATTAGGCTAATAAGCCTTCTATGATTAGTAACACCTTGTGATTGCTAAGCTATAGAGTGTATAATTTCTCGTCATATTAATTTTTAGTAACTATTGGGAGTCCTCATGGCACGCGTAACTGTACAAGACGCAGTTGAAAAAGTTGGCAACCGCTTCGACCTAGTTCTTATTGCGGCTCGCCGCGCACGTCAGATGCAAACTGGCGGTAAAGATTCACTAGTGCCTGAAGAGAACGATAAGCCAACGGTTATCGCTCTTCGTGAGATCGAAGAAGGTTTGATCACTAAGGAAGTTCTTGATGCACGTGAGCGTCAGGAGCAACAAGAGCAGGAAGCAGCAGAACTAGCAGCAGTGAGCAGTATCGCTCACAACCGTTAATTCTGTATTTGAATTTACGAAACCTTTCGGGCCTATAATTTGTATCTATTCGATAGTCTCAAAGACGTTGCCCAGGAATACCTAACAGAGCCTCAATTAGAGGCTCTGCGTCAATCTTATGTGGTAGCAAAAGACGCTCACGAGGGTCAAACTCGTTCGAGTGGCGAACCTTATATCATTCACCCTGTAGCCGTAGCTCGAATCCTTGCAGAAATGCGTCTGGATCATGAAACGCTGATGGCTGCAATTCTGCACGACGTTATTGAAGATACGGAAGTATCTAAAGAAGAACTTGCAGAACAGTTTGGCGATACCGTCGCCGAGCTAGTGGATGGTGTTTCTAAGCTGGATAAGCTGAAATTCCGCGACAGAAAAGAAGCTCAGGCAGAGAACTTCCGCAAGATGGTTCTTGCGATGGTTCAGGATATTCGCGTTATTCTGATCAAACTCTCTGACCGAACGCATAACATGCGTACACTTGGTGCTCTCCGCCCGGATAAACGCCGAAGAATCGCTCGAGAAACGCTGGAAATCTACTCTCCACTGGCGCACCGCTTAGGTATTCACAATATTAAAACCGAACTGGAAGAGCTGGGTTTTGAAGCTTTGTACCCAAATCGATACAAGGTATTGAAAGAGGTAGTAAGAGCAGCACGCGGCAACCGTAAAGAGATGATTCAGCGTATCCACACTGAATTAGAAGGTCGCCTTGAAGAAGTTGGTCTTAAGGCCCGAGTTATTGGCAGAGAAAAAAACCTGTTCTCCATCTACAACAAGATGAAAACCAAAGAGCAGAGATTCCATACCATCATGGATATCTACGCTTTCCGTGTCATTGTTGATGATGCAGATACTTGCTATCGCGTACTTGGTCAGGTTCACAACCTGTATAAACCTCGTCCGGGTCGCATGAAGGACTATATCGCAGTACCTAAAGCTAACGGCTACCAGTCACTGCACACTTCTATGGTTGGCCCTCATGGTGTACCGGTAGAAGTTCAGATCCGCACAGAAGATATGGATCAGATGGCGGACAAAGGTGTCGCGGCACACTGGTCATATAAAGCAGGTGGCGACAGAAAAGGCACCACGGCACAGGTTAAAGCACAGCGTTGGATGCAAAGCCTTGTTGAACTTCAGCAGAGTGCAGGTAACTCATTCGAATTTATCGAAAACGTTAAGTCTGACCTGTTCCCGGATGAAATCTTCGTATTTACCCCGAAAGGCCGAATTGTTGAACTTCCGGCAGGTGCTACCGCTGTAGACTTTGCTTACGCGGTTCATACCGATGTTGGTAATACCTGCGTTGGTGCGCGAGTTGATCGCCAGCCTTATCCGTTAAGTAAGTCTCTGAAAAATGGCCAGACCATCGAGATCATCAGTGCACCAGGTGCGCGCCCGAATGCGGCCTGGCTGAACTATGTGGTTACCTCCCGAGCTCGTACTAAGATTCGTCAGGTTCTTAAAACCATGCGCCGTGAAGAGTCGGTGGCACTTGGCCGCCGACTGCTGAACCACGCCCTTGGCCGTCACTCTATCGATACAATTTACCCAGAAAACGTTGAACATGTGCTTAACGAGCTGAAAATAGAATCAGTTGATGACCTGCTTGCAGCTATTGGTCTTGGTGAGCTGATGAGTATTGTTATTGCACGTAGGCTGCTTGGTGATGCGGATGAGCTAACTGAAACCAGCTCAGTTCCATCGAAGTCTAGCAAAAAGCTATCTATCAAGGGCGCTGACGGTATTCTTCTTAACTACGCCAAATGTTGTCATCCTATCCCTGGGGATCATATCATTGCGCACGTTTCACCAGGTCGTGGACTTGTGGTTCACCGTGAGGTGTGTTCAAACATCCGTGGTTATCAGAAAGAACCTGATAAGTATATGGGCGTTGAGTGGGAAGATGAACATGAGCAAGAGTTTATCTCCGAACTTCAGGTCGATATGCATAACCGACAAGGTGCCCTTGCGGAGTTAACCAACGTTATCTCCCGGACAGGCTCTAATATTCACGGTATTTCCACTGAGGAAAAAGATGGTCGCCTGTATACCATCACACTTGCACTGACGACAAAAGATCGTGTGCACCTCGCGGGTATTATGAAGAAAATCCGTGTTATGCCTAACGCACTGAAAGTACGTCGACGCAGACCATAGTAACCATTCACGCCTTCTGAGACTCTTCAGAAGGCGTTTCTTTATCTACAAAGCAACTTATCTCCAGAGCAACATCCAATGAATCTTGAACGCTACAACCGTATCCAAACTGTACTAAAAGCCCGTCAGCCAGATCTCACTCTGTGTCTGGAAGAGGTACATAAGCCTAACAACGTGTCTGCCGTGATAAGAACTGCTGATGCTGTAGGTCTACATAAGATTCATGCCGTCTGGCCAGATGAAAAAATGCGCACTCTGAGCCACACTTCTGCCGGAGCACGAAACTGGGTTGAAGTGGATACCCATGATTCTGTTAGCGATGCTATCAGCACATTAAAAGGTAAGGGAATGCAGGTTCTGGCGACCAATCTGTCTGATTCCGCGGTGGACTTTCGTCAGATCGATTACACCAAACCAACTGCCATTATTCTTGGTGGTGAGAAGCACGGTATCACAAAACAGGCGCTTGAGTTGGCGGATCAAGACATCATCATTCCTATGGTTGGCATGGTTCAGTCTCTGAATGTTTCAGTGGCGAGCGCTCTAATACTGTTCGAAGCCCAGCGTCAGCGAGAGCTTGCTGGTATGTACGATCGCGAAACCTCAGCCCTTCCAGAAGAAGTGATTCACAGAACCCTGTTTGAACGTGGTCACCCGGTTCTGGCCAAAGTAGCCAAGCGTAAAAACCTCCCTTACCCACCTCTGGATGATGAAGGCCAGATTGTCGCAGACGACGCATGGTGGGCTGAGATGCAGAGGAAATAGGTTACGGGTTACGGGTTACAAAATCCCACTGTACAAAAAGACAGTAAAATGATTGAATGTAGCTGATTACATTCAATTCCTGAGATTTGCTTATGTCCCAGTTACTTTCTGCTGTTCCTATTACTTCACTTTCTGGTGTTGGCGCGAAAGTCGCAGAAAAACTGGCTAAGATCGGCTTGTCTACCATTCAGGATCTTCTGTTTCACCTTCCCCTTCGTTACGAAGACAGAACCCGTGTTTACCCAATAGCAAGCCTTCATCCTGGCTTGTGGGGAGCGGTGCAAGGCAAGGTAATGAGCTGCGATACCATCTTTGGCAGACGCAAAATGCTGACGGTCAAAATTAGCGACGGCAATGGCACAATTACGCTTCGCTTTTTTAACTTTACGGCCGGGATGAAAAACAATTTTGCCGAAGGTAAGCTGGTACACGCTTATGGTGAGATAAAACGTGGAAGCTATGGATTAGAAATCGTTCACCCTGATTTCAAATTCTTCTCTCCCGCGCAAAAACCAGATACTGAAAACAACCTCACTCCTGTCTACCCAACAACAGAGGGGCTTCGACAGGTAACACTGAGAAACCTTACCGAACAAGCTCTGGAGTTATTGGATAAGTCGGCGATTGAAGAGTTGCTACCGGATGGTTTATACGACCATCAAATCACCATGGAGCTGGCTCTTCATACCATTCACAGGCCGCCACCAGATATTAACATTGAAGAGTTTGATGAAGGTAAACACCCGGCTCAAAAACGTTTGATTCTGGAAGAGTTACTTGCTCAGAACCTCTCTATGTTGGCAGTTCGCAGTAAGGGGCAGCAGGATGCAGCGCTGCCATTAAAACCAGCCAATAAGCTCAAATCTCAACTATTAGCACAGCTCCCTTTTTCTCCTACTGGTGCGCAATCGAGGGTGGTTAAAGAGATAGAAGACGATTTATCAAAACCACACCCTATGATGCGTCTGGTACAAGGGGATGTTAGCTCAGGTAAAACACTGGTTGCTGTACTCGCCGCAGTACGAGCAATTGAGAATGGCCATCAGGTTGCCCTTATGGCACCGACTGAGCTCCTTGCGGAGCAGCACGCTATCAACTTTGCTAACTGGCTTGAGCCTATGGGTATCAAAGTCGGATGGCTTGCTGGCAAGTTGAAAGGCAAAGCCAAAGAGACAGAGCTAGCACGTATTGCCAGTGGTGAAGCTCAGATGGTAGTGGGTACTCACGCGCTTTTTCAGGAGCATGTGCAATTTAGCCACCTTTCACTGGTTATTATCGATGAGCAGCATAGGTTCGGTGTCCACCAGCGCCTCAAACTGAGAGAAAAAGGCGAAGCGCAAGGAGCTTTTCCACACCAGCTAATAATGACAGCAACGCCAATTCCGAGAACACTGGCAATGACCGCATATGCGGATCTGGAGACTTCCATTATTGACGAACTGCCACCAGGAAGAACACCAATAACCACGGTGGCAATTCCGGATACCAAACGAAACGATATTGTCGACAGGGTGAGGAATGCTTGTCTGAATGAAGGCAAGCAAGCTTATTGGGTTTGTACACTTATTGATGAATCTGAGGTACTGGAAGCACAGGCTGCCGCAGATACTGCAGAAGAACTGCAAAGACAGCTACCTGACCTTAAAATCGGACTGGTTCACGGACGAATGAAGCCAGCCGAAAAACAAGATATCATGCAGCAATTCAAGAACAATGAACTGCACCTTCTTGTTGCTACCACCGTTATTGAGGTGGGTGTTGATGTGCCTAACGCCAGCCTGATGATCATAGAAAACCCAGAACGCCTTGGTCTGGCTCAGTTACATCAGTTAAGAGGACGGGTTGGCCGTGGCTCAGTCGCTAGCCATTGTGTACTTCTCTACCATGCACCTTTATCAAAAACGGCTCAAAAGCGCTTAGGTGTACTCAGAGAAAGCAATGATGGCTTTGTCATCGCACAAAGGGACCTAGAGATAAGAGGGCCAGGTGAGTTACTCGGAACAAAACAGACTGGCGTGGCAGAATTTAAGATTGCAGACTTAATACGCGATCAACGGATGATCCCTGAAGTGCAACGAATCGCCCGTTATATTCACGATAACTACCCTAAAAACGCTCAAGCCATCATTAACCGATGGCTTGAGAATCGTGATATCTACTCTAATGCTTAGTTTTTATTTTTGCTACAACTGGAAAACTAAGTTGCACCTTGAGTCCGCCTTCTAAACGGTTGTTCACAGCAATAGTACCACCGTGTTGGCCAACAATTCTCTGAACGATAGCTAGCCCAAGTCCTGTTCCTTCACTCCCTCGCGCGGTATCTCCACGAGTAAAGGGTTCGAACAGCTTTCCAAGCTGACTTTCTTCTATACCAGGACCATTGTCTTCAATACAAACCCACGACATCTGCTGATCAGCAGTCATACCAGTAGACATTTTTATCCAGCCATTACCATATCGCCTTGCGTTCACAATAAGGTTGCTTATAGAACGCTTAATGGCTATTGGGTTGCCGTGAACATCCTTTAAATTACTATCTATTTGTAAGTCGATATCCAGATCCGTCGTCGACTCCGCGTTAGCAAGACTGGTCGCTAAAGCATTCAAGCTTACCTCTTCAAAGCTTTCACGCTTTACAGGCTTCAGATAGTCCATAAACTGGCTAATAATCTCGTTACACTCTTCTGTATCCTCAATCATGCTCTCGGCCAGATAGCTATCTTCCGACGACATCATCTCGGTCGCCAATCGGATTCGTGTCAGTGGTGTTCTTAAGTCATGGCTGATGCCCGCCATTAACAACGAGCGGTCTTCTTCTAACCTCTGAATCCCCTTAGACATCTGATTGAATGCCTGAGTCACCGCTTTAATTTCAGTTGAACCCTGTACCTTTAATGGCGGAGGTATTTCACCATGACCAACTTTTAGCGCAGCCTTTTCCAGTGCCATCAACGGGCGGTTGTGGATACGGATAAATACCCAACCTCCCACAATTATCAACAGGGCCATAATCAGGCTATTGCGAAATAGCGGAATAAAATCTTCTTCCTGCAACTCAGACAAAGGGATTCTGAGCAGGTAAGTAGGAAGCTCCTCAATACGAATCCAGAGTATGTAGCTCTCAGCACCAAGCAACAACCGGACTTCTGCCTGAGTCCCAAGCTCATCACTGATATCTTCGCTTAAAAACTCCATAACAGAAGCGTTTTTAAATTCTTCAACTTGCGGGTCATCCAGTAAATGGAGAGTAACACCCAGCTTTTCTAGCAATCTGTTCCGAACGTCATCTTCAAGATGAATAGTTCCATCTTCCAACTCAACATCCTGATCCAGCATCAGGTTAACTTCGTAAGCGAGAATTTTATTAAACTGTTGCAAACTAGGGAGAAGAGCGTAATTAAATACCGCGTAATATGAAAATACCTGACTACCAATCAACACAGTAGCAAAGAGCAAAAGAGCCTGAGTACGAGAGCTGCGAATTCGCATAGACGCCTCTGAATTTATGAAGGGATATCTATTCTATTCCCCCACGTTAAGTAGGGGAATAGGTTGAAAAATTAAACCTCTTTGCCATCCGGAACAAAGACGTAACCCAGTCCCCAGACAGTCTGAATATATCTTGGCTTACTAGGATCTTCTTCAAGCATTCTACGTAGTCGCGAGATTTGAACGTCTATTGAGCGCTCCATTGCAGAGTATTCACGTCCACGAGCCATGTTCATCAGCTTATCGCGAGACATTGGCTCTCTGGCATTGGTAACCAGAGCTTTAAGCACGGCAAACTCTCCAGAAGTAAGTGCCAGCGCTTCTTCTCCCTGGAACATCTCACGAGTACCAAGGTTTAAGCGAAACTCGCCAAACTCAACTACAGACTCTTCAGCACTTGGGGCTCCAGGAGCCTCAATAACCTGTCGTCTTAATACTGCTTTAATTCGAGCAAGAAGCTCTCTGGGGTTAAAAGGTTTAGGAAGATAATCATCTGCGCCGACTTCAAGGCCAACGATTCTGTCTACCTCATCACCTTTTGCTGTTAACATCAGGATTGGAATCATATTTTCGGCACTACGAAGACGACGACAAATGGACAATCCATCCTCTCCGGGTAACATAAGATCCAAAACCATTAAGTGGAAGTTTTCCCTGGTAAGTAATCGATCCATCTGTTCACTATTGGCAACACTTCGAACTTGAAAACCTTGTTCAGAAAGATAGCGCTCTAATAAGGAACGCAATCGTGCATCGTCATCGACAACCAAAATTTTATAATTCTCTTGCATTATTTTACATCCGTCAGTAACTATTTACTTTTTATAAGCATAGGAAACTGTATCATTGCTAGCGCAATTTTTGTGCAAAGAATTGTTAATGTTTATTACACTTTCATATGCTCAAGACAATAATATAAATATAACTTTCTGTAACTTATTATGAAAACAAATTTAATTACCCGTGAGGGATACGAAAAATTAAAAACAGAACTTAATTTTCTCTGGAAAGAAGAGAGACCAGAAGTTACAAAAAAGTGACCTGGGCAGCAAGTTTGGGTGACAGAAGTGAAAACGCAGACTACCAGTATAATAAAAAAAGATTACGTGAAATTGATCGCCGGGTGCGCTATCTAAGAAAAAGACTGGAGCAGGTAAACGTTGTTGATTACTCACCTCAACAAGAAGGGAAGGTTTTCTTTGGTGCCTGGGTTGAGATAGAAAATGAAGCCGGTGACTTACTCTCTTTCCGGATCGTGGGGCCGGATGAAATCTATGGAGATGCCAAGGGATACATCTCCATTGATTCTCCTATGGCCAGAGCTCTTCTAAAAAAAGAGGTGGACGAGGAGTTTATTGTACGTACACCGGAAGGAGAGAAAGAATGGTTTGTAAATCAGATTAACTATAAACCTCTTTCTCAATAATGGCGCAAACTCTGATTAATTAAACCAACTTGCAACCTCGGCTTCTTTCGGCACACTTCCTTTATGAACCACCTGCTCGTCAATAACTACAGCGGGTGTTTTCATCACATTGTAAGCCATAATATCTTGTGGCTGAGTTACCTTTATCAGCTCAATCTCAACACCTGAAGTACTCGCTGCTTTTTCAATTAAAGCAGCCGTGACCTGACAGTTTTTACAACCTGAACCTAATACTTTTACTGTTTTCATTTAGTTTTCCTATTTTTGTTTAAATTAAAGGGATGTATTTACATCAGAGGAACATAGTTAAAGAACCAGCCGACCAGTGTGAATGCGGTCAGAAGGACTACAAATAACGTTGCCAACAGTTTCCACTGCATCACTTGTTTAAGAAGAATAAACTCTGGGAAACTCGCTGCTACCGTACTCATGCAAAACGCCAATGTGGTACCAATTGGTAATCCATTCACAATTAAGCTTTCCATTACAGGGATAACGCCTGTTGCATTCGAATAGAGCGGAATTCCAAGAAAAACAGCAGCTGGAACCGACCACCACTGGCGATCACCAAGGTGAGCCTCTATCCAACCATCTGGAACAAAACCGTGCAGTGCCGCCCCAAGCCCCACACCAATAAATACCCATTTCCAGACACGTCCAAAGATCTCTGTGGTCTCATCCTTGGCAAATTCATGCCTCTCTTTGAGAGTCAGCTTCTGCTCTTCTTCCGGCTCTGTAACTAAGCCTTCCTGGTTCTCTCTACCTTTTTTCAAAGCATCTGCGGCAAACGACTGCAACCAACGCTCGGCTCCAATCGCATCAAGAAACATCCCACCTAAAATACCGACAGCGATACCGATAAGGATATACATAGCTGTAAATTTCCAGCCCAGTAGCCCAACTAGCAGCAGCACTGCGACTTCGTTTATTAAAGGTGAGGTGATAAGAAAAGCCATGGTGATACCAAGCGGTATACCTGCTGATGTGAAGCCAAGAAAAACGGGAATACTAGAGCAAGAACAGAAAGGGGTAATTGCCCCGAAAACAGCTCCCATCCCATACCCGAAGAAGCGGTGTTTCCCTGCCAAATAATCTCTGACTTTTTCGACATTTAATGAAGCGCGAAGTAGCGCAATGACATAAATCATCACAACCAGTAGCGCAAAAATTTTGGTGGTATCTTCAACAAAGAAATGGAGCGATTCACCGAGCCTGGTATCTGGAGAAAGCCCTATCAGGCTGTAAATCAACCAGGAGGCAAAATCGCTAAAAACCTGAAACATAAGAATCCTTTAAGCGTAATAAATTGTCTAACTGCTACATAGACGTATTACCCTTAAAAAGGATCCTCAAAAAATTTTAAAAAGTTATGTTCTGGTTGTGAAGCAGCAAATATTTTGATTGTCATCCAGCTTCACATTGCATGAAGCTTCAATTTGCTGCTTTAGTTTTTCTCTTGCTCTGCGCAGGCGGGATTTTACCGCAGGTAAGGTGAGTCCATGTTGAATAGCGTAGTCTTGTTGATTCATCCCCTGAAGGTCACAGGCTGTAATAACTTCCCGGCTGGCCTGGTCGAGTTCGGACAAAGACCTTGGTAAGCAGCTTAAGGCCAGAAGGTCGATTGCATCGTAATGTTCCTCTTCTTCAGGCCTTTCCGCATTATCATCCATTGGCTGATAACGGTCTTTTCTTATCTGATCAATAAGTAGATTTTGTGCAACTCGGAATAGCCAGGCTTTGGTATTGTCTACACTGCAAAACTGCTCTCTTTGCTGCATCACCTTAATAAAGACTTCCTGCAACAGATCCTGAGACAGTTCTTTATCGTGCGTCTCTTTTAATAGCCATTGAAGCAGTATCTGCTCATGCTGACTCCATGCGCGCATCGCACATGGAAAAGCACCTTCCTGGACTAGAAATTCCGAATTACTCATTATCTTACTTCCCAAGCATAAAAGTAGTATCGCTACTTACCACAACCCCATGCCGAAGAAAGTTCTCACCCAAAATCATGCTGTATTCAAAGCGAGAACGATCTTGTAAGTTAACTTTTACCGTTTCCCTGATATCCCCGATCTGCACATCCATCTTAACAACAGGCCTATGGTTTGGTTTTTCACCTTGCTTCGCTTTAATGGTCATCATGCGAACAACTTCGCGGGTAAACTCTTTCTTTTGCCCCTGACTATTTTCATACACAAAACGTACCATATCCTTCCCATCTTCCTTAAACAGTTCGATGTTTTGTGCATTTATCGAGCTGACATCAGCACCAGTATCCAGCTTAACCGGGAAGATCAAACCCTCAACAATAGCTTTCTCAATATAGCCAGCTTTTACAAGATCGTGAGATTGCAATAGCAATTCAGCTCTGGTGTTAACCAGCACTCCATTTTTAGATGCTTTTCTTCCGATAAGTAGTTCTGGTATCGGTTCTTCACCTTTATTAAACGCTTCAAGGGCAACGTCATAGTCAGCAAAGCTACCACCTGCTTCAAGCTTAACCTCAACTACCGGCCGTACAGATTTCCCAACACGAATCTTTTTGATGATTGGTTTTATGTACTTCTTCGACCGGCCATTTTCACCTGTCAGATAATAGGTCACCTGCTCGCCTTTATCGGCACTGGTTATTTCAAAACCAGACACTTTTAACACCGGAGTTTGCACACCAAAATCAGGCTTAGCTTCGATTTTTATACCATCAACAGAGATTAGTTCTTCCGGAGAAACCACAAGCGGGCGCTTTTTAGCTACTCGGTCTTTAAATAACTCGGCTGGTTTATCCAACAGATTTTTCTCATTTGCGCTAATCACAAAGTGCTTACTCAGAACCTCTTTACCCAATCTTAATTGAGTGGAATTTTTCGAGCGGTCCTTTAGATAAACCAGTAATTTTTTATCAAAGCTTTCTTTGCCTTTAGCCTGTATATAAACTTCCGGCCTTTTTGTTTTTCCGAAAGAAACATAGCCAGCCAGCGGTAAGGTCATATCCTTAGCATTTCCCTCTTTGTCAGTAGTGGTAAAACTGACCTCATGCTTAGACTCGTTTACTTTTATATCAGTCGCATGCATAACCGAGTACTTACTGGTTAGTGAGAAGCTAACATCCATTGGAAGCTCATCAACTAACATGGTTTCTGAGCGTCCTATTACCTGTGCTTTCGGCTGCTCTTGCAAATAATCGTATCCCGCAAACACCCAGGCATTATCTTTCAGAAAGGTTTTGCCAATTAACACTGGTGTACTGAAGTTTTCTCGGTTTGTTAAGCTGGTTTCCGATTCAACTTCAATATCCCCAATCTTCATTTTGGTTTTTACTACCGGCCGATACAGAGGTTCTTCACTGGTGCGGCTTTTTACAACACTGATACGAGAAAGGGGCATCTCTAGAGAAAGAAGGTCACCTGTATCATGGTTACGAATATCAAACGAAACCATGATTTGATTCTCTTCATTGTTGTATTCATCTCTCCAGCGATTACTCTTTGTTCCACCGTACTCCTCTACCACCTCTTTAAGCAGTTCTGTATCAACCTTACCGGAATATTTTGGATTAAGGCTATGCAGGTGAATGTTCTTCGCATGCATGGATGTAGTATCAGCACCAGTGTCTATTTTTGCATCAAAAGGAATATGGGCATATTCCGGGTTACTGGTGAAGTAGATCTGCTCCAGACGCCCAAGCACCGTTTTGTCTTCCAGGTGATAAGCCGGATTCTGCGTAGTGTATTTTATTGTATCTTCCGCCTGAATAGCGAAAGGCAGAATACTGGATGCGATTAAACTAAGTGCAAGAGGTATCTTTTTCATTCTTATCCCTGTATCAAAGTGATCGCGATATCTAATATATTGATATCACTTTATCTTCTAGCCAAATATAGTATGCCTTTTTGATTCTAGTTTATACCCGAGCATAAAAAAGCAAACACTGTGTCATTCTTTATAAGTGACCTAGAAAATTCGATATTTATCCCCATTTATAGCTCTGAATAGAACATTTTTTAAAGAGATTTAAGATGAGCAAACTAAACTCAGCTCAACTCAGTATCTGTAACCAAATCGCACAGGAACTGAATGTAAGGGTCGATCAGGTTACTGCAACCGTAAAACTGATCGATGAAGGAAGCACCATCCCATTTATTGCCCGTTACCGTAAAGAGGTAACCGGCGCACTGGACGATGGTCAGTTACGAACCCTTGATACCCGCCTGTCATACCTTCGAGAACTAAATGACCGACGCCAGTCCATCCTGAAATCGATTTCTGATCAAGGAAAACTGACGAGTGATTTAGAGAAAGCCATCAACGATGCTGACAGCAAAACTCGTCTTGAAGATCTATATCTGCCATACAAGCCAAAAGAAGAACAAAAGGCCAGATCGCTATAGAGGCAGGACTAGAGCCATTAGCTGACACGCTTTGGGGCACTCCTGAAACTGATCCTGAAAGTGAAGCGTCAAATTACATCAATGCAGACAAAGGTATTGCAGATAACAAAGCGGCACTAGATGGTGCACGCGCAATCGTAATGGAGCGCATTGCAGAAGACGCGGATCTGCTGGAAAAAATTCGTCAACATCTTACGCGACAGGCTCAGATCAGCTCACGGGTAATTTCTGGTAAAGAGCGGGACGGAGAGAAGTTTAAAGATTACTTTGAACACGACGAACCAATAAGCAAAGCACCATCTCATCGTGCTCTGGCAATGCTTCGTGGTCGAAATGAAGGCTTCCTGCAACTAACAATGAATGCAGATCCGGATCAGGAAGAGGCGGCTCGAAGCTCATACTGCGAAACCATTATCGCCAATCACTACAACATCCATCTGAGTGAAGCTCCGGCAGATGGGTGGCGTAAACAGGTCATCAGCTGGGCATGGCGAATCAAGGTTTCTATGCATATGGAAACCGAGCTTATGGCGGCAATGAAAGAGCGTGCTGAAGTTGATGCTATCGAAGTATTTGCAACCAACCTAAAGGACCTGCTGATGGCAGCTCCAGCAGGCCCTCGTGCGACACTGGGCCTGGATCCGGGCTTGAGAACTGGGTCTAAAATCGCCGTTGTCGACTCCACAGGTAAGGTGCTGGCGACGGATACCATCTATCCTAACCCGCCACAAAAGCAGATAGAGAAATCTGCACAGGTAGTAGAGCAACTGATCCGCAGACACAATGTTGATCTGATAGCTATCGGTAACGGCACCGCTTCACGCGAAACCGATGCCTTCGTGGCACAAACGCTGAAGAAAGCAAACCTGAGCGTACAAACTATTATCGTCAGTGAAGCGGGTGCATCTGTCTATTCAGCTTCAGAACTGGCGGCTAAAGAGTTCCCTGGGATGGATGTATCGCTTCGTGGTGCGGTGTCTATTGCCCGACGACTTCAGGACCCACTGGCAGAGCTGGTTAAAATTGATCCTAAGTCCATTGGTGTTGGCCAGTACCAACATGATGTAAGCCAGAGCCTGCTTGCTAAACGCCTTGATGCTGTTGTAGAAGACTGTGTAAACGCCGTAGGTGTTGACGTTAATACCGCCTCTCCTGCACTACTGACACGTGTCGCAGGTTTATCTGCGACCATCGCGCAGAATATTGTTGATTACCGCGATGAAAATGGCCGATTTGAAGCAAGAACCACACTTAAGAAAGTAGCCCGCCTTGGGCCGAAAGCGTTCGAGCAGTGTGCAGGCTTCCTTAGAATTATGGACGGCAAAAATCCGCTGGATGCATCAGCCGTTCACCCTGAAGCCTACCCTGTCGTTAAGGCTATTTCAGAAAAGAACAGCAAAGACACCAAAGCAATTATTGGTGACAGCGAATTTCTGAAAAAGCTAAAAGCATCAGACTATACAAATGACACCTTTGGTGTTCCGACGGTAACTGACATCATCAAAGAGCTGGATAAACCTGGCCGAGACCCGCGACCTGAGTTTAAGACCGCGACATTTGCTGAAGGCATCAATGAAGTTTCTGATCTGGAGCCAGGAATGGTACTGGAAGGCGTAGTTTCAAACGTTGCTAACTTCGGTGCATTTGTAGATATTGGTGTTCATCAGGATGGCCTTGTTCATATTTCCGCCCTGACAGATAAATTTGTTTCAGATCCACGAGAAGTCGTTAAAGCCGGCGATATCGTAAAAGTAAAAGTGATGGAAGTAGATGTGCAACGCAAGCGCATTTCACTTTCTATGCGACTTAACGATGAACCCGGGCAGGATAACCGTTCTAAAGGAGCATCTTCTAACCGGGGAACGCAGTCGCAGAGAACAAACCACCAACGAAATAATTCTCGTGGTAATCAGTCAGGAAACAATCAACCTGAAAATAGTGCGATGGGTGGTGCTTTTGCTGCAGCATTTGCAAAAGCGAAGAAGTAGGTTACAGGTTACAGGTTACAGGTTACAGGTTACAGGTTACAGGAAGTTTGAATGCTCTTAATGCAGAGTCAATTTACTACCTGTTACCTGTAAGGGCGAAGTCCGCCCTTTTACCTGTTACCTTTTCTTACAGCACCGCTATTACCTCTGAAGGTGAGTTAGGTGCAACAGCATGACCATAGTGATACTTGATCACTGTACGGCGTTGCTCCATTTTTCCCTGAACAATCGCGGCCTGGAGAAGCTTCTTTGGCAGACGAAAGCGAATCGTGTATCCCATACCCTGCTTTTCTGAATAGGTTTGCAATGCAATTAACCTAAACAGTCTGGCTAACGTATCTTGTGGTTCTTCACTTTGTGCTGTCGACGCACTTGCCTCATTGTCCAAATCATATTCAGGGTGGTCAGACGGTTCCCACGCTGGACGTTTTCGGCGTTTATCTTCTGCCTTCACTCGTCTTTCAGCATTGGTTTTCGCCAGTTCAACCGGAGGAGTTACAGGTTCCCGGACTTTATTCTCCCGGGCAGCTTGTTCCGTCTGAACATTGACCGAAGGGGCAATCAGTGGCACGCTCACGTTGGTCGGCGACACAATCATGACAAACCTCCTTCTACTCCCGCATTGCGATATCAGCTTGTGACTGTGATAAAGCAATACTCACCAGAAAAGCATTCCCAACTAATAATATCGTTCCTGCCTGGTTAGACTACTTATCGGCCAATTCGCTCAATTATTTACCAATAATTTGATTAATTTTAGAACAAAACTCGTCATGCTCTGTCATAAATGGCGCGTGAGATGAGGAAGAAAAAGTGAAATACTCTGAATCAACCGTGTATTCCTGCACATCTTCAGCAACTTTCACTGGAACAAGGCCATCAAGACGACCGTAAAGTCGATAAAATGGCATCGTCAAATTTTTGAGCTCCGTCCGAAAATCAACATCTGCCAGAAGCCCCAAACCAACCAATAACGAGTCCGGATTAGGAGATGGCCTCGATAACACTGCTTTTTTCAGCGCTTTGACATCTTGCCTTGCAGTTGGACTGCCCATCGCCTGAAGCGCCATAAAACGCTCAATTGTCACCTGAAAGTCCTCAACAAGTTGTTGTGTAAACGCAGACAACACTTTTGGCTGAATGCCCTTCCAGGGTTTCTCTGCGGCGAACTTTGGTGAACTGGCTACAGTAATAAGTTTTTTGACCCGCCCAGGATGATTCAAGGCAATGTGGGTAGCAACTAGGCCACCTAAAGACCAGCCGATCCAGATTGCTTTTTCCGGTGCATTTTCGAGAACCAGGTTCGAAATCTCATTCAAATCTTCTGCGTGTAACTGAGCGCTGTTGCCATAACCCGGGAGATCGACAATATGAACTCTGAAGCTCTGCGATAACGCTTCTGCTGTTTGTTGCCAAACGGCTCCATTCATTCCCCAACCGTGTACCAGGACTACATCTTCTCCTTCTCCCTGAACTTGCCAGTATAAAGTTGCGCTCATTCTCTCTGTTTCTCCCACTAAAACCATTCTGTGGTTATGACACTATCTAAGAAACCAACTTATCACTAAGGCATCATGCTCTCAAATTGGATCAGAGATAAAATTCACCGACATTGTACCTCCGAATGCGATTTATGTGGTCTCACCATTAACGATCCAAAGAATCAATCTATCTGGTGCAACTATTGCTTACGATATTTTGTCGCTACACCTCGTTGCCAGTGCTGTGGATTAACTACCATAGAAAATACCGAGAAATGTGGTCGATGCCTCAAAGAGCCACCAGCCTGGGATCGTTTGTATTGTATTAGTGACTATCAGCCACCTATCTCTAATTACATATCCGGCCTCAAGTATCAGCACAATTACCAAACAGCTTTCGACCTTACATCATTGCTGGCAACAAGAATTAAGGAACCTGCACCTATCCTCATTCCAGTGCCACTCTATTGGAAAAGGCAAGTTTCCAGGGGGTACAACCAAAGTGAGGTTCTGGCTTATTTCCTCAGCAAGCACCTCCTGAACTCGCCGATCATTACAAAAAATGTTTTTCAGAGAATTAAATCAACACCACCGCAGCAGGGTTTGTCCTTAAATGAGAGAAAAAGTAACTTGCGTGGCGCATTTAAAATGAAAGCCCCTCCGATGGAAAAACACGTCGCTATCATCGACGACGTAGTGACAACAGGCAGTACGGTACGACATTTATGCAACTTACTCCTTGAGTTTGAAGTAGAAAAAATTGATATTTATTGCATATGCCGTACTCCTGAACCTGATAATTAGGGCGTGTTAAAAAAAGGTGGCATCCTTTTACAACAGGAGTACAATGATTTGGAAATAACCTACAATTTTACTCAGGTATTAGTCGTGTCAAATATAATTACTATCACAGAAAATGCTCAGGCTCACTTTTCGAAACTTCTGGAGCAGCAGCCTGAAGGTACCAATATTCGTGTATTTGTTGTAAACCCAGGAACTCCTAATGCGGAGTGTGGTGTTTCTTACTGCCCACCAGAAGCCGTTGAAGCTGCTGATACTGAGATGCCATTCGAAGGTTTCTCAGCTTTTGTTGACGAGCTTAGCATGCCGTTTCTTGAAGACGCTGAAATCGACTTTGTAACCGACAAAATGGGGTCTCAGCTAACACTTAAAGCACCTAATGCAAAAATGCGTAAAGTATCCGACGATGCTTCTCTGATGGAGCGTGTTGATTACGCTATTCAAACTCAGGTAAACCCTCAGCTGGCTGGTCATGGCGGCCATGTAAGCTTGAATGAAATCACTGAAGATGGTGTAGCACTAGTTACCTTCGGTGGTGGCTGTAACGGTTGTTCAATGGTAGATGTAACTCTGAAAGAAGGTATTGAAAAAGAGCTTCTTCAGCAATTTGAAGGCGAATTGACTGCGGTTCGTGACTCTACAGAGCACGCTCGAGGTGAGCACTCTTATTACTAAGGTTACAGGTTACAGGTTACAGGTTACTTAAAAGTTTGAGTATTGAAACGCGAAGTTTATATCTTCGCGTTTTTATTTACCTAACACCTGTAGGGCGCAGCCCGTCCTGTTACCTAATACCTAGTCCTTAACTTTAAGGATCTGATCCCAGGGTAATCTTTCATCGCCCAATACAATAAAGTTTGGATTTTCCAACGTATCTCTCTCATTGTACGAAAGAGCCTCTAACTGAGTACTTAAAATTCTTCCGCCCGCTTCCTGAACGATACACTGTGTTGCTGCCGTATCCCATTCACCGGTTGGACCCAAACGCAGATAACAATCCACGGCACCCTCTGCAACCAGGCAGGCCTTCAGAGCAGCAGAACCCAGGGGAACTAAGTCATAGTTCCATGAAGGACACATACGGCTGGTAATATTATTGATATCCTGCCTGCGGCTAATCGCAATCGCCAGTGACTGACTATCTTCATCATGAAGGTGAGTCTGAATCTGCACAGATTCGCCAAGTTGAGGAATTTTCCAGGCACCCTTTCCGTCATACGCAAAATAGGTAACCCCTGAAACGGGTGCATAAACCACGCCCATTATCGGTTTGTTGTCTTCCACCAGCGCAATAATAGTGGCAAAATCACCACTTCGGGCAATAAACTCCTGAGTACCGTCCAACGGGTCAACCAGCCAGTAACGGTTCCACTGGGAACGCTTTTCAAGGCTAATATCTGCATCTTCTTCAGATAGAACCGGAATATCAGGCGTAAGCTCACTAAGCTTTTCTGTAACCAGCTTATGAGCAGCTAAATCCGCACTGGTAACGGGAGTAGAATCTGACTTGGTAAAAGCCTCGTACTCTTTGTTTTCATAGATATCCAGAATCAGCTGGCCAGCCGCTCTTGCAACTTCAATCACTGAAGGCAACAGATTTGAAAGATCTTTCGCCATTATATGTTCCTTATTCGGATTCCAGTGAGAGTTGTCTCAATGTCAGCATTAAAGCGGCAATACTCCTCGCTTCACTAAAATCCATGTGCGTTAACAGCTCTTCTGCCTGCTGAAGCGGCCACCTTACAACTTCCAGTGGCTCAGGCTCATCCCCTTCCAGTTTTTCTGGGTAGAGATCTCTTGCTACAAACAGAGTCATCTTGCTGGAAAAATATGACGGTGCCAGAACCACTTCTTTTAGCGGTGTCAGCTTTCTGGCTCCTAAGCCAATTTCTTCCTTTAACTCTCTATCGGCAGCTTGCTCAGGAGTTTCACCTAAATCGACCAAACCTTTTGGAAAGCCAAGCTCATATTCTTCTGTTCCGGCGCCATACTCCCTTACTAACAGCAGGTCGCCATCCTCAGTGATCGGTACCATTAATACAGCCTGACGGCCACTGCGCTTCATTCGTTCGTAGGTTCTCTGAACACCGTTTGAAAACTCGAGCTCAAGAGATTCAATTGAAAAAAGCTTAGACTTCGCAACCAGTTCAACCGATTTAATTATTGGTTTCTTATTGCCAGGCATAGCTTTCTCCCTTATTTATTGATTTTTTGTTAACAACGAATCTATCACAGCTAAAGCTTACCTGACAGCTCAAATACATACCGGCCATCATTATCTGGATTACCCAGCCATTTTAACTGTGAACTCATAGAATCCGGCAGCTCTGCACCAGGTTTAAACCATGCTGACAACTTATACAGCATGTTCGGTGTTAGCTCTGCTGAAACCGCCCCAGATGCCTGAGGCGCATCATGATCGCCTTTTAATTCGATCTTGTTTTCACTACAGGTAAAATCGGTAAAAACAGTTCCAAGTTCAAGGGTTCCAAGAGGAGAGTCAACCTTGCCGCCATTCCAGACCAGCGCTCCTTCCGCTTGTTTACACCATGGCTGCGCATATACATAGTTATTCAGAGTTAACTCTAGCGTACCTTTAGCTTCTACTGGCACTGGTATTGCTACTCTCTCTGTTATCTTACTGACCGGCATCGAAGCGAGCACATTGCTGATATAAGGCCCCTGAAGACTATAACCAGCGGCACCTGTACCTGTTAACTCAAGGTCACTACCCTTACCAAACCTCAATGAATACTCAACCTTACCCTGAAACAACTTTAATGCAGAGAAGTCCCAGCGAACCTGACCTGCATTGGTGCCCTGCCAGCGAACGTCATTTGCCTGACCATGCCATATTGTCCCGGAAATACCGGACACATCCAGCCCTCTGATTGCAGGGCTCTGCTGATAGACAAATGAGGCTGGTAAGTGGGCAATCACACTAGCAGCCAGAACAATAAAAAAGAGAAGAAACAGATGAAATAACCGCTTCACTTTAGATACCTCTCTTCAGTTGAAGCCTTTTCACTTCGACCATACCCGCCGCATCGGTGGCAGAGAGTTCCATAAATTCGACACCGATATCTTGCGTTTCTTTAAGAAAAGCCAGCCAGTCAATCAACTGGTTAAAGGACACCGGTTTAACCCATACCTGAAGAGATTCGTCCCTTGGCTGAATCCTTACCAGCTCCATTCGGTATCGAGTAACCGAAGAAGAAACCACCTGATTCATCGGAGTATTTGAGTAGGTGCGCCCGCCACTGCTTCGCAGCGACGTGATTTTATCCGCTTTATTCTCTACCCAGTTAAGAAGCTGCTTTTCACTGTTTATGCGGGTTTGTGCCTGCTCAGACCGGACACTCATCGGCTGAATCACGCCCAAGTATATGGTTGCCAGAGCAATCAGACTGGCACAGATAACCACCAATCGCTGCTCTCTTCGGGTAATGCTGCTCCACCAGGAATAAATAGACTGCTTCAATGCGTTCATTCCTGCCTCCTTAGAACAAAGCTACCAGACACTTTTTCACCCTCTCGGCCTAATGGTCCCTGAGTAACAGAGAAGTGCTCCTCCAACTCTGTTTTAACCACCTCAAAGGCCTGAAAATCCGCCATCTGAGCTTCGATTCTCATTTCACCACGCTTAGCATCAAACCTTATTGCTTTGATATCGATATCTTTTTTGTTTTCCAGTGCAGCAGGAAGACTCGCCAGCCAACTCAGAACCGTATCTTCTGAGCCAGAGCCAGAAAGTCGGCTCTCTTCTGCATCCATCTCTCTTTTCAGGTAGCTGACCGTCGGTATTCTTTGCTTGTCCGGAAATATGCTTCTGAAAATACGTTCACTTTCCGCCCGGTACGCCGATGCATGCACTTCAGCCCGGCTAACATCAACGTAGTTTTTTACCCCCATGACCATTAGGAGCAAACATGCCGCTATCGCAGCCCCTTTCCAAACTTTCAGGTTTTTAAGAATGGCCGACTGGGGCTTAAACGACCCCGAAAGAATGTTAATACCTGAAAATATCGCGCCTTTTGCCAGAAGCTGCATCACCAGCTCTGGCTCTTTCTCTTGCCAGCCCAGTGATTCACCACTCAACGTTGGAGCCGGAGTATAGCTATTCACTGGAATGACTCTTTCACCATCACTGTTCCAGCCCGAAACCTCAAAATGCGGTAGCCATGCACTCTCCAGAGCCAAACCCTGATATTCGCCTTTTCTGAATAACCATTGATCGCCCAGCTGAGCGGCAGAAATGGCATCCTCTGAATATGGCAGAGCAAGCACATCGGGAAGGACCTTTTTAACTTCGATTCCGAGCTTATTTAATCTATCCAGCGTGCCTTGGAGATAGTCTCGCTCAACCGCAGCTACGTAAGCTATTGAGGCCGTTTTCTTAAGGATATGAAAGTGAAGACTCTCTACATTCTGGGCAATATCTTCCTCCATGATATACGGCAACATCTTATCTAGTTGCTTTGCGGCTCCTGCCGGGACATCAACATCAGACAAAATCAAATCACTGCTATCAAGCAGTAAAATCGTGGTCCTTTGCTGCGCGTAATCAGTCAGCTCTTCCAACTGCTCCCTGTCTGACAACTCACCACTAGCAATGATTTCATTTTGAGAGGTTGACCAGACTAACCAGCCAATCGGCTTCTCTTCCTGCCGGCTCAACCGAACCGTTAAGAACTCACTCACTAATTCCTCCAAATCGACGACGTACTACTTCTACATCATCACCATTTTCACTATAGAGTAAGCTTCTAATTCTTACCCTGGAATCTTCTACCATGACCTGAGCATCAAGCTCAAAGTAGTTACTGTTTACCGTCAGATAACCTCTTGCCCGCTCTTTAATACTACCATCTATACTGGCAATCCGGCTCTCGTCCATAAAGTCATCCAGACTCTGCCAACCATCAAACGGGCGATTATCCACCAATGCCTGAGCATCGCTAAGGCTTAAGTTCGGTGAAAACAGAGCTGTAAGCAGATAAGCGCCGTTTTCATCGATGGTGTTGACATTAAGCCGCCAGTCATCCGTCGGAATCGCACATAAAATCGGCGCTATCAGGCGCATCACGATAGGGTCGGTCTGATAGATAGCCCGGAACTCGGAAGCGTCAGCAACCACATTGCCCGGCGTCAAATACGAAGGCTGCAAGCTCTCATAAGTACTGTCTTCTACTCCGAAATTGGTCGCTGCGCTATCATTGCTATCGAGAAACTCGTACGCGGAATCGGCAATCACTTCTGCTTTGTAGCTGTCAACGCCAAGCTCTTCAAGAGTCAGCTGCAATACGGTGACTAAATAGGGTTTCGTTGAATCACCCGTCGTCTGCAACTCTCCCGCCAGCGCATTGAGATTAAAGCATGATTGCATATCTCTGATATGGCCGGCTGCCTGACCGTCATCAAGCGGATAAACCTGCTCTTCCAGCGCCCAGGGTTGACTCATGTTTATCGTATCACCATCTTGCTTACTCTCATCAACGGCATATTTTGCTAATGCCTCGACACCAATCGCATACCAGTAAGCCTGCTGATGGTACTTCTGGTTTTCCGCTCGTTTGAAGCTGGTAAACAGACGGTCCGACATGGTGGCCGCCAATGAAACCATGACCGCCAGAATCAAAAGAACGACGATGAGTGCTACACCACTTTGCGATGAGCGATGAGGGCAATACTTGTTCATCACTCATCTTCCTCCTGGTTGTCAGCAACGTCCAGCTTACCGCCCGTGGTCAGATACACCCGGGAGATATCTCCGTAGTCTTCCAGAGTTAGCGTAAACTCTACCGCCTTAGGCAGGGAATAAGCCTCTTCCCAGCTGGTTTTCCAGCCATCTGAGCCCAAAAAACGCATACCAATTTTTTTTACTCCGGAAAGCAGTGGCGTCACTATCCCCTCTTGCCCGGAAGGGGTATCGGGGAATCGCCACCACACCCTTTCCAGCCGGTTCTCCTTAACTCGATAACCAACCTTGGTCACTTCTCCTCTCGGGAACATCTGCTGTGGATTTTGCCAGCCAAGCCTTGTAAACAAAACACCATTACTTTCGGATTCCAACAGGCCATTACCCCACCAGATAAGCCTGGACGAGGCCTCTTCACCATTGTGTCTGAACTGCCTGAGCGCCATCTGCCGAAAATCATTATCGATGGTCACCATGGCTCGTTGCAGCTCTTTTATCCGCTGGGTTTTGTCAATGGATTGCTGATTAGACTGTTGAGTCTGATCCAGTACCTGATAAGCAGAAAAGCTCAACATGGTAAAAATGGCTATCGCAACCAGCACTTCGATAAGCGTAAAGCCCGCAGATTTATTTGAACATGGTGCACTTCGATGCTTGTTACTTAGTTGCATAGCTGCGCACCGTAACAATAGGATCCTTCATCTCTTTGTCTGTGAAAACACTGACATCGACGCCCTTGATGTAGTCAGCAACCGTTTTTACCGGAGTGGCTTGCCAATACCACTCGACACCTGCCAACTCTGTCTTCCCTTTTTTGGTTGATGTTGGTGCGCCCTCAAGCAAAATCAGCGTCATCTGATTATCCACCACCATGGAAGCAAACATTCGCTCCTCCAGATGGCTAAGCGTGTTCGTATGCTGGCTCACCGCCCGCATAACGCTGAGCGATGCCGTAGCAAAAATCGCTAATGCAATAAGCACTTCAATCAGTGTCATCCCTTTAACACACTGCTTCACTGGCTATCCTCCGCACCAGAGTCACCCGGCTCAAGCAGCTCAATAAGCCCTGACTCAAGTGCTTTCACTCGCCAGCGTGACTCTGACTCTTTTTGGTTATCCGCAAAGAGGCTCACTTCAAATGGGGTAATTTCGCCACTGGAAAGAACAAACACCTGAGGTGGTTTTTGCTGCTTTTTATCCTTAAACTCAGCAAACATCTCTTCATCAAACAGAGTCGTGTTATCAAACAGACTTTGGTTGCTATTCCATGCATCACTGCCAAGCACGAAACCAAGTTTTAAGCCAGAGTCTATCTTCCGCTCAGAAAAGTAATCTGAATCGGTCAGTTGCCAGCCATCCTGTGTTAACTCAAGAAACTTATATCGGTTGGAAACAGCCTCAAACCGGATGCCAAAATCTTTCCCGTTGAGGATAGCGTCTTCATTTAAAAGCTGAAGTCGGTGAAAAAAGCGCATCGCTTCTTCTTTGGCTAAATCCTCCTGGCTTGAAGGCAGATTAATCACAACCGCAACCGCACCAAGTGAAAGCAAAACCAGCACAAGCATGATTTCCAGTAGTGTAAAACCCGCCTGGTTGTTGCTTTTTTTCATCCGTTGATCCGTTGGTGTGGCGCGTTGAGTTTCAGTAATTACTGGAAATCCTGAAGGTTCCAGTTACCGATATCAGCATTAATGCCTTCACCACCTTCCTGACCATCAGCGCCATAACTGAAGATATCAATGGTGCCGTTGTCGCCAGGGCTAAGGTATTGGTAATCATAGCCCCAAGGGTCTTTAGGAAGACGCTTGATATATCCCTCTTCAGGGTAACGGCGTGGCTCAGGGTTACCACTTGGTTTAGTTACCAGTGCTTCCAAGCCCTGGTCGGTTGTTGGGTATACGTTGTTATCGAGTCGGTAACGACCAAGCGCACTCTCCAGAGAAGTAATATCGGCAACCGCCTTTTGCACTTTTGCGGTATCGACATTACCAAACATACTCTGAGCGACGAAACCCGCCAGAATACCCAAAATAACGACAACAACCATCACTTCAAGAAGGGTAAAGCCTGACTGTTTCTTATTAAACTTTTTCATTATTCCTCCCAGTTAACCAACTGGTATTTTTTTATATTTACTAAACTAGATTCCTGCCTTCGCTGGCGCGCGGCTAGCGGAATGACGATAGCCTGTAGATTCCTGCGAAGGCATAACTCTTAATTTGTCATCCCGGAAATTGCCTAAGCAATTGTCCGGGATCTGCTAACTGTTAATTAGATTCCAACCTTCGCTGGCGGAATGACGGTTAGCTATTACGAGACCAAATTATTCATTTCCAATATTGGCATCAGCGTTGCCATGACAATAAACAGAACCATACCGGCCATCAGCAAAACAACCGCCGGAGTGAACAGGCCAAGCGCGATATTCACTGTAGACTCAAAGTCTCTGTCCTGATTGTCCGCAGCTCTTGTCAGCATTTGCTCAAGCTCGCCACTTTGCTCACCGCTGGCAATCATGTGCAACATCATTGGCGGGAAAAGCTTTGTCTGTTCGAGAGACTTTCTCAGGCTGCCACCCTCTCTTACCTTGTCTGCTGCAATCAGCACCTGCTCTTTCACATACTGATTGGTCATCACGTCCACCGCGACTTTCATTCCATCGAGCAAAGGAATGGCACTAGAGGTACAAATCGAAAGAGTTCGGGCAAATCTGGATGTATTTATGCCTCGTGCAATCTTACCGATTAATGGCATGTTCAATACCTTTCGATCCCATGACAGGCGAATGGACGGCTTTTTAAGCAGCGCCTTGATTATCAAGCTAAAGACAATCATCGCCAGCAGAACATAGACACCCCAGTGCTGAACAAATTCACTTAAATTGAGTAGTATCTGCGTTGGTCCTGGTAGCTCCTGACCCATTTCAACAAATTGATCGACTATCTTAGGAACAACGGTCGCCAGAAGAAATGCCACTACAGAAATCGCAACCACCGTTAATACCGATGGATAAACCAAAGCTTGCTGCAGTTTTGAGCGCATCTGTTGGCGATTTTCTACATAGTCGGCAATACGATTCAGTACCACATCCAGGTGGCCGGACTTTTCTCCCGCCGCTACCATAGAGCGAAACAGTTCATCAAAGATGTGCGGGTAATCACCAAGGCTATCGGCAAGGGTATAACCTTCAACCACTCTTGAGCGCACCCCCATCAGCATGTTCTGAATTCTGGCTTTTTCTGATTGTTCCGCAACCGCTTTTAGGCACTCTTCGAGTGGCATTGCAGCTTGCACCAGGGTTGCCAGTTGTCGAGTTAACAGAGACAAATCACTGACACTGATCCCTCTTTGGAAAGCTCCTGCATTGCCAGTAGTCGACCCGTTGCTTTTAGATTTGGTTTCGATGACTTCAACCGGAACAAGCCCTTGCTCCTTCAGTCGCTGCCTGACCTGACGAGCGTTATCACCTTCTAGAACGCCTTTCTTTTGTTTGCCTCTGGCGTCCAGAGCTTTGTATTCAAACGCCGCCATCAGCTTTCCTTAGTGACGCGCATTACTTCTTCTATGGTAGTAATACCCTGAAGAACCTTTGACAATCCATCATCACGAATACCTGGGGTATATCGGCGAATCTCTTTTTCTATCGCCTGCTCACCTTGCTCGCTGTGTATCAACGCCTGAACATCATCGTTAATCAGAAGCAACTCATGGATACCGGTTCTTCCCCTATATCCTTTGCCGTTACAGGCATCACACCCCTGAGCGCGATAAAGAATAAGAGGCTCCGAAGTATCAACGCCCAACTGTTCTTTCTGAACACTGCCTGCCTCATAAGGCTGCTTACAGCTCGGGCAGAGTGTTCGCACCAGCCTCTGAGCCAAAACGCCCAGCAATGATGAAGAGATAAGAAAAGGTTCAATCCCCATGTCTCTTAAGCGGGTAATCGCACCAACCGCAGTATTTGTATGCAGCGTGGACATCACCAGGTGCCCGGTTAACGATGCCTGAACCGCTATCTGAGCGGTTTCAAGGTCGCGGATTTCCCCTACCATCACAACATCAGGGTCCTGACGCAAAATAGCTCTTAGCCCGCGAGCAAATGTCATATCAACCTTCGGGTTAACCTGAGTCTGACCAATGCCATCAATATCAAACTCAATCGGGTCTTCAACAGTAAGAATGTTGCGCTCAGTACTGTTTAGCTCCTGCAAGCCTGCGTATAGAGTCGTAGATTTACCAGAGCCTGTCGGGCCGGTAACCAGAATGATGCCGTGTGGGCGAGCGATCAGTTTTTCAAACTGATCGTGATTCAAATCCGTCATACCAAGGCTATGCAGATCGAGTCGGGTTGCGTTTTTATCCAGCAATCGCATCACGACACGCTCACCATGAGAAGAAGGCATGGTAGAGACACGCACATCAACAGCGCGGCCACCAATTCGAAGCGAGATACGGCCATCCTGAGGAACGCGTTTTTCCGCAATATCCAGCTTCGCCATAACTTTGACGCGAGAGACCAGAAGTGGCGCGAGCTTGCGGCCTGGCGCCAGCACTTCACGCATCACACCATCCACCCTAAACCGAATCGATAGCGCAGTTTCAAACGTCTCAATATGGATATCCGATGCGCCCTCCTTGATGGCTTCCGCAAGCATTGCGTTGATCAGCTTGATAATGGGAGCATCGTCTTCGGATTCAAGAAGATCCTCATTTTCCGGCAGCTCTTCCGCCAGAGAAAAAAAGTCATCATCCGCACCGATATCTTCCATCAACTGACGCGCTTCTGACGAATCACGCTGATAGGCTTGTGTCAGTTTTTCCTCAAATGCGTCTTTATCCAGCTCAATGGGTGCAAACGGCGCTCTGAGGACTCGTCTGGTTTCCGTCAGCGTACTCATACTCAGTGGTGCAACAAAATACAAAACTGGCTTATCGCTATCGGCAAGGTACTCAAGTACCACCTGGTGACGCTTTGCAAAACTGAATGGCAGACGCAGATGAAACCCCACTACATCCACCATTACTTAATAACCTCTAACTGATCGATAAATGCTTGTATTTCAGCAGGGTAATTCATATCTGACCCAAATACCGGAAGTACGGGCAGATCGTTGGGAAGTAACGCCATACCTTCCTGCGCTTTGTACAGCTGCTCGGCTCTCATATAATTGTATTTACGTTGAGTGATACCATCAGCCGTCATACCGTCTCGTATAATCGTTGGCTTGATAAATACCATCAGATTACGTTTTTCAACGGAATTGGAGGTAGAGCTAAATAGTGCACCTAAAACTGGAATATCACCCAGGAAAGGCACTTTAGATTCACTCTCCTGAGTATACTCATCAATAAGACCACCAATCACCAGCATTTCACCATCTTGAATCATGACCGATGTATTAAGCTGGCGTTTAGCAAAGCGAACATCCACCGCTCCGTCGGCAGCAAGCACGCTGGATACTTCCTGCTCTATGTTCAGCTGTACTGAATCACCTTCGTTTATTTGCGGGGTCACTTTAAGCTTTACGCCCACTTCCTGGCGTTCAACCGTCTGGAAAGGATTGTCATTGTTTGAGCTGGTTGTCGAACCGGAAATTACAGGAACTTCCTCACCAACAATAAACGATGCTTCTCCGTTATCCATGACTGTGATGCTTGGCGATGACAGAATATTAGAGTTAGAATCTGAGTTCACCGCACTAATCAGGGCGGTCCAGTCTCCAAAGATTAAGCTGGTCGCCATGCCATTAACACCAGAAAGCGCAGAGGCCAATGTTGAATAGTCACCTTGATCGGTTGTGGTCTCGTTACGAAGGAAATTACCATCACTATCGTATACTGCAGTCGTGGTGGTTGTATCCTTCGCTTCTTCTAAACCAACCATCACCTGACCTATTGATGCACCCGTATTTCCATACTGAATGACTGAGCCAGAGTCCAGCGATCCCCATTGAACACCAAATTCAGCGCCATCACCCTCTGTCATCTCAACAATCAAGGCCTCAATAAGCACCTGTGCACGCCTGATATCAAGCTGAGCAATTACATCTTCCAACGCATTCATCACATCTGGCTGTGCTGAGATAACCAATGCATTGGTATCGGGGTGAGCAGAAATCATCACCTCACTGTTTCGGGATGAGCTTTGCTTAGCGCCACCCTGTTTCTCTTTCTGAATGTTGTCGGATACGCCTTTCAGCACATCAACCAGTTCTTCTGCTTTTGCATACTTAAGGTAAACAACCCGGTTGTTACCCTTGGTTGCCATTTCAACATCTAGCTGCTCAATAAGCTTACGCAGACGCTTGCGCACTGTTGGGTCACCAGAAATCAAAACCGCATTGGTCCTCTCATCAGCAACCAATTTAGGCTGAAGAAAAGCAGGGGTGTTTTTGGTATCAGTTGTCTTATTCAGTGCCTCAACAATACGTACCATCTCGGACGCAGAACCGTTTTTTAGGTCAACGACTTCAATCTCTTTATCACCGGCGCGGTCCACTTTTTCGATGATTTCAGCAAGTCGGTTGACTACCGCAGCACGTCCGGTAATCAAAATGATGTTGGCAGGATCGTAGTGAACAACGTTACCAGCACCGGCATTGTCGTTTAACTGCCTTAAAAGAGGGGACAATTCACGAACAGATACATTTCGAACAGCAATAACTCGAGTGACGACAGAGTCGCCAGCCACATTTTTACCGCTATCAATAACGGGAATTGCGGACGTTTTAGCATCCTTTGCCTTAATGACCTTAAGCACGTTGTTTTCCATTTCAACAACGGCAAAGCCATACACTTCCAGTACATTCAGGAAAAAGTGATAGTACTGCTCTTCATTCAGAACATCGTAGCTGCGTACATCAATTTTCCCTCTGACGGAGGGATCCACAATGATGGTTTTTTCCAGGTTTCGTCCAACAATGTTGATGAACTCCTGAATATCCGTACCTTTAAAGCTAGCGCTAAACTCATTTGCCATTGAAGGCGAGCACATTAAACTGCCCATCAAAAGCCAGGCGCTTTTGCTTAACCACCTTTTCACACAATACTCCCTAAAATTGAATGTAAATCTCTTCTGCCTGACCTTTTCTATCTACTGTCAGGTTTAACTCAGTCAAATCAGAAAGAGACTTCCAGATCCTGCCCATAGTGGCTGAATCTGTTAAATCTTCGCCATTGATGTGTGTAGCGATATCTCCGCTCTTCAATCCCACACTCTCAAATAAAACCCTATTTTTGCCCGGCCTAACCCGATATCCTATCAATTTGCCATCTTGACCACGCATCTGAGAAAGCTGGATATACTGCAACAACTTTTGTGGGTCTTCTGCTATCTCTTGCCTGATATCTTGCAGGCTAAATGTTGGATTGTTGCCGGAACGGCCTACGCTTGGGCTTCGTCTCACATCTTCAGGTTCGACTACACGTTTACTATAGTCTATTCCCTGTAACATCAGGGTCTCATTACGACCGGAATTGTCGATAATAACCCGGTCTACCAGCACCGCCTTTAATCTCGCTCTGGTTCCCTCAATGCTTTCGTCAATACCATAGGTAGCCTGAACGCCTCTATTAGAAATAACAGCCAGGCTATTAGCGTCATTAGAACTGGCAACCACACCAACAAGCGTAAGGCTCAGTCTGGTCTTCGGTGCATCTTGAACAACTACCGCTCTTTTTACAGGCTCTGTCTTTTCCGAATATAAGCCAAACAGGTTCGCTTGTTTTAACTCTTTGGTATCAAAATTGGCACTCTCCTGAGTAGCTGATACACTTTGCTGTGCTCGCCATTGTGTCGTTGAGCTGCTCTCTGCGCTATACCAAATAAGTTCTCCTACAATCCAGGCAGAAAGAGAAACAAATACAGCGGTAAAAAAGAGGCTGAATTTAGCCTGAGAATTGATAAGCCCTCGAAATAAAACCGAAAAAAAACGATTTACTTTATCTGAAGGACTCAGCGTAAACGACATGAGTAAAAACCTTGGGTAAAATTAACTATTTAAGCTTACAAGCAATACGCAAAATAGCATAGACATATGATGTTAGGGTGATTTTCCTCTCATTTTTTGAGCACCCTTGAAAAGATGGACTTATATCACCATTTTTAGTTCCAACAAATAGTCAAAATATAAGTATTTAATATGAATGTGACAACCGAAGCTGTAAGGCTGGATAAGTGGTTATGGGCCGCCCGGTTTTACAGAACACGTTCAATCGCTCGCAATATGGTGGATGGTGGTAAAGTCCATTATAACGACCAGAGAACGAAACCAAGCAAAATAGTGGAAATCGGAGCACAAATTAGGCTTCGACAAGGAAACGAAGAAAAGACCGTTATCATAGAGAAGATTTCAGACAAACGCCGTGGCGCACCTGAAGCTCAGACTCTTTATAGAGAAACGGATGAAAGTATCGCAAGGCGTGAAGAGGACAACATGAAGCGTAAAATGAATGCCCTTCACAGCCCAAGCCCGGATCGCAGGCCCGATAAAAAGCAGCGTCGCGATCTTATTAAATTTAAACATCAATAACAGCTGGAGTTTCCTGCAATGGCAAACAATGTTTTAAACCGCTACCTATTTGAAGATTTATCTGTACGTGGCGAGTTGGTTCAACTGGACGAGACATACCAACAAATTATTTCCAGCAAGGAATATCCGCAGCCGGTTCAGAACCTGCTCGGTGAGCTACTAGTCGCAACCACTCTTTTAACTGCAACACTTAAGTTTGAAGGTTCAATTACCCTTCAGCTGCAAGGCGACGGCCCCGTTTCTCTAGCAGTAATCAATGGCGACCATGATCAGAAAGTAAGAGGCGTCGCTCGTTGGGAAGGTGATATTGCGGACGATGCAGATCTGCATACTCTTATGGGTAAAGGGCACCTTGTAATCACTATCACGCCAAATAAAGGTGAACGTTACCAGGGTGTAGTCGGTCTGGAGGGTGATTCACTTTCTGAAGTGCTGGAAAACTACTTCATTCGCTCAGAACAGCTGAAAACTCGCCTTTGGATTCGTTTGGGTGAGCATGAAGGTAAGCCACATGCGGCAGGTATGCTTCTTCAAGTTGTTCCTGATGGAACAGGCTCTCCAGAGGACTTTGATCACCTGGAACAACTTACCAGCACAATTAAGAACGAAGAGCTGTTCTCGCTAGAAGCAAACGAACTGCTTTACCGACTATACAATCAGGAGACTGTACAACTGTTTAACCCACAGGAAGTTGAGTTTCATTGTGGTTGTTCACGAGAACGAAGCGCTGGAGCAATTTTAACAATAGATAAAAAAGAAGTGTATGACATCTTAGCTCATGAAGGAAGCATTGCTCTGCATTGTGACTACTGTGGTGCAAACTACTCTTTTGATAAAGACCAGGTCGAAGAACTGTACAACCAACCTGGAACAGAAAATAAAACTGTTCATTAATTCGGCATTAGGCAAGGTCCTAATCTAAGAAAATAAACGAACTCTTTTACTAAGCCAGCAGTCACATGTTGGCTTTTTTCATTATATAAGCACTAAAACTAAAAACAGTCTCAACCCTATCATTTAAAGAATAAAAATTAACAATATCTCCAAATTAACCACCAAAAAACTTAACAACGGCTCTGTCCACTCCCTCTTTTCCCTCCTTCCTCTTATCGACGAAAATCAGGCAATTGAGCTTTTTGACAATATAGATGTTGGAGGAAAGATTATTCTCGATAATTGTCATTCCAAACCCAACTCGAACATAACGAACAATAAGTATAACCCAATGTTATAAATAACTTTTATTGCATTTACACCGTTTAAAACACCATACAACAAACACAAAAACGAAAGCAAAATGCTCGATTTCGAAAGTTATTTGCATATTTTTTGATCTAACGCAATCCTATACTTTGGTAGCACCCTATTCGATAAAAAATGTGAACCAAAGACGAAAACAGCATTTTATTCTTGGATATTTTTTGACTTGTCTCCCTGTTTTCTGGCTTTCACGTTGCTAGCATGGTCAACAGACTTAAAAACAAATTTTTACAAAATCCCTACAAAAATCTCAATAAGGAGCTACCTATGACCGTTATGGAACATACTAAGGCTGCAGAACTAGACCTAACCCAGTACGGACTAACTGACGTGAAAGAGATTGTTCGCAATCCAAGTTACGAAATGTTGTTCGAAGAGGAAACACGAGACGATCTCGAAGGTTTTGAGAGAGGCATCGTTACTGAGTTAGGCGCTGTTGCGGTTGACACTGGTATATTTACGGGGCGTTCACCAAAAGATAAGTTCATCGTAAAAGATGAAACAACTAAAGACACAATGTGGTGGACGTCGGAGCAAGCTAAGAACGACAACAAAGCAATTGATCAGGATGCGTGGAACGATCTTAAAGTTCTGACCACAAATCAGCTTTCTGGCAAACGCTTATTTGTTCTGGATTGTTTCTGTGGTGCAAACGAAGATACACGCATTAAGATTCGCTTTATCACAGAGGTAGCTTGGCAGGTACACTTCGTTAAGAATATGTTCCTTCGCCCTACTGAAGAAGAGCTAAAAACATTTGAGCCTGACTTCGTAGTAATGAACGCGGCGAAAACTGAAAACCCAGATTGGGAAAAACATGGCATGAACTCTGAAGTTTATACTGTGTTCAACCTAACTGAAAAAATGCAGCTTATCGGTGGTACCTGGTACGGCGGCGAAATGAAGAAGGGTATGTTCGCAATGATGAACTACTTCCTTCCTCTAAAAGGCATTGCATCAATGCACTGTTCAGCGAACGTTGGTGAAGAAGGCGATGTAGCAATCTTCTTCGGCCTGTCTGGTACTGGTAAAACAACACTGTCTACTGATCCAAAACGTCAGCTAATCGGTGATGACGAACACGGCTGGGATGATGATGGTATCTTCAACTACGAAGGTGGCTGTTACGCTAAGACAATTCGTCTTTCTAAAGAAGCTGAGCCAGACATCTACAATGCTATCCGTCGTGATGCTCTGTTAGAAAACGTAGTTGTACGTAACGATGGTTCTATCGATTTTGATGACGCATCGAAAACAGAAAACGCTCGTGTATCTTACCCAATTTACCATATCGACAATATCGTTAAGCCGGTATCTAAAGCGGGTCACGCACAGAAAGTTATCTTCCTGACAGCTGATGCATTTGGTGTTCTACCACCAGTATCTAAGCTGACTCCGGATCAGAACTGAGTACCACTTCCTATCTGGCTTTACAGCTAAGCTAGCTGGTACAGAGCGTGGTATCACAGAGCCTGTTCCTACATTCTCTGCTTGTTTCGGCGCGGCATTCCTTACTCTGCACCCAACTAAGTATGCAGAAGTACTGGTTAAGCGTATGGAAGCAGTAGGTGCTGAAGCTTACCTTGTAAACACTGGCTGGAACGGTAGCGGTAAACGTATCTCTATCCAGGATACTCGTGGCATTATCGATGCAATCCTGGATGGCTCTATAGATAAAGCAGAAACTAAGCAGGTTCCAATCTTCAACTTGGAAGTACCTACAGCACTTCCTGGTGTTGACCCTGCAATTCTGGATCCTCGTGATACCTATGTTGATCCTCTACAGTGGGAAAGCAAAGCAGAAGATCTAGCTGGCCGCTTTATTAAGAACTTTGACAAGTACACTGATAATGAAGAAGGTGCAAGACTAGTAGCAGCTGGACCTCAGCTAGACTAATTCTGACTTACATAACAAATCGTTATTCAAGCCCCTCATTTGAGGGGCTTTTTATTGAATCCAACACTTTTTTACGTCACTCTGTAGTCAACTGGTTAAAAAGCCGAGCTAAACGGAACCTGTTGAATGAAACGGACATTTGTAATTACCACTGCATCTATACTGCTAATCATCACCTTAGTGATTGGCGCTTTGTATTGGGCTTTACAGGGGCAATATGCGAGTTCCATCGTTAACCGAATATCTCAACACCTCTCTCTGCCAGTAACGGTTTATGATGCTGAATTTAATCTACCCAACCATGTATCTCTTACCGGAGTAGATATTGAAGGACTTCAGGAAACACCAATATCAATCAGCAAGCTGGATATATGGATTACACCGTCTTCGCTTTTTAGCTCTCGTCCTACTATCGACAGCATTCTTATTGATGGAATCAGCCTACAACAAGGCATTCCGCAACTTCCTGAGAATATGGCGGTATCGCTAAAGCAGCTTGCCATTAAAAATCTGGATTACTCAGACGGTGACATTATTGGCCGCGATATAAACATCCAGATAAAAGATCCTCAGTTTTCAGATAACTCACTTCCAATACCATTTGGAACCATTCAGTTTTCTGCCGAGCAAATTTACTGGCGCGGTGAAGCATTGGACGCACTGCTAATCGATGCAGACTACAAGCCAGACTCTAGTACGATTTACGGACTCTCTTTTGACTGGCGTGGAGGAAAATTCTCAGGACAGGCGGAGCAATATGAATCCGGATGGTCTCTGGTTAACTTCACAATAGATGGCCTGCGACTAACTGTAAACCAATGGCAAAAAATCAGTCAGCTTGGGCTCGGTGATATTCGTGATTATGTTGATCATGTAAATAGTCTGGATGTACTTAAAAGCTCGGTTGAAACTCCTTTAATTTCAATGTCTAACTTCGACCTTTCGCTGGAAAACGTAAAGCTAAAATCCGATATGTGGAACCAGGACAGTGCTTATGCCTCAATGGACGCAGATAACATCACTATTCACGACCAGAATCTGATAGAGCCAGCATTTCAACTGGAGCTGGACGATAAGAAAATAGTTATCAAAGAGTTCGATACGGAATTTCAGCAGGGCCTAATCAACACAAAGGGCGTACTAACCCCAAACAGTGCAGACCTCGATTTCCTTAATATTAGCGGCCTTAAATGGATACCGGAAAGTGCTGGCGAAACAGATTTTATAACCGACACACTATCTAACGTGCAGTTTCTTAATATAAATACACTGGAGGTAAAACGTAGCCAGTTTATTCAACTAAATAAGGGAGTTAGGTGGCAACTTAGTGGGTTAAATGCTGAAGGGAAGCAATTATCTGTAATCAAAGACGGTAAGTGGGGATTATGGCAGGGCAAGCTCGATATCAGTGCAAACAGCGCCAGTTACGACAACCTTCTTTCAAGCCAGATGTTTCTTCGAATGCAAAATGACGAGGGAATGTGGTCTCTTCAGGAAGCATTTATCCCTCTGGAAAATGGTTTGATAGAAGCAACGGGAACCTTTGACCTGAGTAGGGTTAGCCAACCTTGGCGATTCGAGGTATCCGCTGACGGAATTCCTCTTAAATTCTTTTCTCACTGGTATTCGTTCCCCATAGATGTAGAAGGTATTACAGAATTTCAACTCAGTACATCCGGGCTGGGAGGTGATAATTTGATGTTCAATCACTCCCTAAATGCCGAACTAATAGGAACTATCAGAGAAGCATCACTTATCAATGAAAGCGATGAAGAGGAAAGCTTCACTCCCCACCCAATACAGTTTTCCGATATTCAGGTTAATGCATCCAGAGGCCAAATAGAGTTAAAGCCACTTAAGATTGAAGGAGAATCTTTGAAGGGATTATTAGAAGCAAAAGTCGATCTGCTAGATATTGAAAATAGCCAGATGAAACTCAGCCTGGAGCAGGAGTGCCAGAAAAAAGAGTGGGATCTGATTTCTGGCTCTGAATCGTTAAACATTCATTGCAGCGTCGATTAATGCCTCTTGCTGCTCCTGTTTATCAGCACTCTTAGGGGGCAGCAAAACGTAGGTACCTACAAACTCAACCGCAGCTTTATCTCCACTATAAATAGTGACATTAATGATAATTCTGGCTTTTCTACCTTTACCCAGCCTATCGAGATCGCCACTGATCCCATCCAATGAAGTTTTCGCAACCGGGGCTTTTTCTACCGGATGACGGAAGCGGATATTACTGTCAGCAAGAACGATATCAGCCGTCAGCCCACGCTCTTTCATCAATAGCCAGGTCATACCCCACCCCGTAAGGGTTGCAAGAGTAAAAGCTGACCCGGCAAACATTGAGTTCCTAGGGTTCAGGTTAGGATTTAACTGGGCGCAGCACTCAAACTGGTAGCCTGTGTACTGATTAATTTTGATGCCCATCTTGTCACTGATTGGAATCTGTTGTTCCCATCGCTCCTGCAACTCAGTACACCACTGCGGCTTACGCAGTACATTAGCCATAGGATCTAGCGGCTTTACTAATTGCTGATGACGGTTAGGCCCTTGCTGATCACTCAGCTCTCCCTGACTTTCAAAACCATTTTTCTTGTAAAAGCCAAGAGCATCTTCCCTGGCATTACATACAAGGCGTTTTACCCCTTCCTGTCGGGCATACGACTCAAGTGCCACAAGTATCAGTGACCCTACACCACGCTGTCGTCTGTTTGCCTTTACCGCCATAAAACGAATCTGACCTTCGTTGTCTGGCGTAATATAAAGCCTCCCGACAGCCATTGGTCTTCCACGGCTGTCGACTATCATTCGGTGATGACTCATCTCATCAAATTCATCACGCTCAGAGCCCTTAGGCAAACGAAGGGGTTCGCGCAGCATCTGCCAACGAAACTGATAATACTTGGCTATCTGATTTTCGGTTTTGGGCGTGATTAGCTTAAACATAGAAATCCTTTTTCGGTAATATACTCAAGTAACCGACTAAACCTGAAGCCAGAACGTCACTGGTCCATCGTTTACCAGTGACACTTTCATATCTGCGGCAAAGCGTCCGCGCTCTGTTGGTAGCACTTCTGCGCATCGATCAGAGAAATACTCATACAATCTCTCAGCTTCTGATGGATGCGCGCCGCGAGAAAAACCAGCACGGGTACCCTTCTTTGTATCTGCCGGTAATGTAAATTGAGACACGACTAATACTTTTCCGTTCACTTGCTGAACGTTTAAATTCATCTTGTCTTCTTCATCACCAAAAACACGGTAAGTAGTGACACGCTCCATAAGTCGTTTTGCTTTCACTTCATCGTCATCGCGTTCGACACCCAGTAAAACCAGAAGCCCTTTGTCGATTTCACCTACCACTTCGCCATCGACCTTTACCGCTGCTTCACTTACTCTCTGGATCAGAGCTATCACAACTACTTTCCTTTTCTGAATGGTTTGAATCTACCTTCGAGTGTACCATGTCTTTCTCTTCTCTCCAGCTTTCCCCTTCACCAAGAGCTGCCGTGACTTCTGCACCAAACAGCGTAATAAGCCAGCACAGATATACCCAGACAAAAAGAATCGGAATAGTCGCTAATGCACCGTAAATTAGTTGATAAGAAGGAAACTGAGTGATGTATAAGGCGAAACCACGCTTAGACAACTCAAACAGCAAAGCAGCAATAACCGCACCAGTCAGCGCATGACCAGACTTAACCTTAGTATTCGGCACCAGCATATACAAGCCGATAAAAGCGACAATCGAGATAAGAAAAGGTAACCAGCTTAACAGCATGTTGTAAGCACCAGAAAGCGTCTCAAACTGCATTAAGCGTAACGACGTTATATAAGACGTCGCAGCGATACTCGCACCAATAAAAATTGGACCAAGAGTCAAAACCATCCAGTACATTGAAAACGAATATATTGCTCGCCGTTTTTGTTTTATTCGCCAAATATAGTTCAGGTTTTTATCGATATTGGAGATAAGCATCATCGCAGCAATAAACAGAAAAAGCACACCAAACGCCGTCATTTTTCCGGTATTGGAGACAAAATCTTTCAATGCCTGATTAACCGCATCACCAGCGGTCGGCATAAAGTTGCGAATAACGAAGTCCTGAATAACCGCACCAGTATTATCAAAAAATGAGAACGACGAGAGAATAGAAAATAGAACTGTCACCATAGGCACTAATGACAAAATCGTAATATAGGCAAGATAACCTGCACTGATATTTACTCTGTCGTGCTTCATCCTTTGATAGAGATAGGCTAAGAAATGCAACAGCGTTCTCAAAGAACGCTGGGAAATCAACTTGTATCTTCCTGACAACTGGTTCATCCTACTTAATACATTTAAATCTTTATATAACGCATTCTAATAGAAAGGATTTCATTATGCGCTACTTTCTTAGCTTTCTTCTTGTTACCGCCACTTTAACCGGATGTCAGTCAACTTACTACTCCGCAATGGAGCAAGTCGGCATTCACAAAAGAGACATCATGGTTGACCGAGTCGAAGATGCCAAAGAGTCACAACAAGAGGCTCAGCAGGAATTTACCAGCGCCTTAGATGCACTTTCCGCTCTCACTCAGTTTGATGGTGGCGATCTGGAAGTCATGTATAAGCAGATCAATGAGAAATATGAGGATAGCGAAAAAGCCGCAGAAGATGTAAGTTCAAGAATCGCTGCTATTGAAGATGTCTCCGATGCCCTGTTTGAAGAGTGGGAACAAGAGTTAGAGCTGTACACCAGCAGTAAACTTCGCCGAAATAGCGAGCAGAAACTAAAAGAAACAAAGGCTTCCTACCAAACCATGCTAAAAGCAATGAAAAAAGCTGAAGCCAAAATGACTCCAGTTCTGAACACACTTCGCGACAACACTCTATACTTAAAACATAACCTGAACGCCAGTGCGATTGGTTCCCTACAGGGTGAGTTTATGAGCCTGGAAAAAGATATCTCTTACGCTATTAAAGAGATGCAAGCAGCGATTGCTGAGTCGGATAAGTTTCTGGCAAAGCTAAAGTAATCTTTGCGCTGAACCTAAGCCAGATAGCTAAGAATAAAATCACAACGAGCAAGTACCGTGTCAAACGGTACTTCAATCACTTCATACCCAAGACTCTGGTACGTGCTCACTAGCAATTCATGTATCTCTATCGCCTGTTCAAACGGATATGGGCGAACTTCATCCTGTACATAAGTCACCTTATTCGGTCGGCATACAAATACCGTTGAATAATAGCCAAGCGCAGCTTCTTTCAATTCACCACTGGGTGTTAACCCACTCATTATCGAATAAGCACTCAGATCACCTATCGCTCGATCAAGAAACGAATAACCGTCATCGTACAGCGCCTGGAGCTTTTGGTCACCCATAACCCCTAAGCACAATTTGACGAAGCCAGCCATATCATGCCAGGGCAAAACTCCATTCTCTATAGCGCTCTGCTCTTCTATCAAACGGCGAGATGATTCTGGGTAAGTTGCATGCCCCATCTCAGACAAAGCATTAATAATCGTCGTTTTTCCCGCGCCTGGGCCACCGGTAATAATAATTGGTTTTGTCATCAGTTTTCCTGCTTTTCGATATATCCTTATCTAACGATCATGCATAAAAAAACACCCCGAATCACAAGTGACTCAGGGTGTATATTTTTATCTAAACGTTAAAGCTAAGGGCTTATTTAGCCGCACGACCTGCACGCTTACGCTCGTTCTCAGAAAGGAACTTCTTACGAATACGGATGCTTTCTGGTGTTACTTCCACTAGCTCATCATCATCGATAAACTCAAGCGCTTGCTCAAGAGTCATAATGATTGGCGGAGTAAGAACCTGCGCATCATCCGTACCAGATGCACGAACGTTAGTTAGCTGCTTACCTTTAAGCGGGTTAACCGTAAGGTCATTGTCACGGCTGTGAATACCGATAACCATACCTTCGTAAACTTCCACACCGTGACCGATAAACAGACGGCCGCGCTCCTGAAGGTTGAACAGTGCGTTTGTCAGTGCTTTACCAGCGCCGTTTGAAATTAGAACACCGTTATTACGCTGACCAATCACACCACCTTTATGTGGACCATAGTGGTCGAACGTGTGGTACATAAGGCCAGAGCCAGAAGTCAGAGTCATAAACTCAGTCTGGAAGCCGATAAGACCACGAGAAGGCATCATAAAGTCCATACGCACACGGCCTTTACCATCCGGAGACATATCCGTTAGCTCACCCTTACGAAGACCAATGTTCTCCATAATACCGCCCTGATGCTCTTCAAGAACATCGATAGTTACGGTTTCATACGGTTCCATTAGCTGACCATCTTCTTCTTTGATGATTACTTCAGGACGAGATACTGCAAGTTCAAAACCTTCACGACGCATGTTTTCAATCAGAATTGAAAGGTGAAGTTCACCACGACCAGATACACGGAACTTGTCTGGATCGTCAGTCTGCTCTACGCGAAGCGCAACGTTATGTACCAGTTCCTTCTCAAGACGCTCAAGGATATTACGTGAAGTTACGAATTTACCCTCTTTACCAGCGAATGGAGACGTGTTTACCTGGAAAGTCATGGTAACCGTCGGCTCATCAACAGAAAGCGCTGGAAGCGCTTCTACAGCGTTCTGTGCACAGATGGTGTCAGAAATTTTCAGCTCACCAAGGCCTGTAATTGCGATGATGTCACCAGCATTTGCTTGTTCAACTTCGTGACGCTCAAGACCCAGATAACCCATTACAGTACCTACCTTGCCGTTACGTGTTGAACCGTCTGCACTAACAATAGTTACTTGTTGGTTCGGCTTAACGCTACCACGAGTTACACGAGCAACACCGATAACACCTACATAAGAGCTGTAGTCCAGCTGAGAGATCTGCATCTGCAGTGCGCCATCAACGTCAACGTCAGGAGCTGCTACGTTTTCAACGATAGCCTGGAACAGTGGTTCCATGTTCTCGCCTTCATCGCCTTCTTCCATCGTTGCCCAGCCATTTAGTGCTGATGCATAAACCACCTGGAAGTCTAGCTGATCGTCAGTTGCGCCCAGATTGTCGAACAGGTCAAACACCTGATCCATTACCCAGTCAGGGCGAGCACCCGGACGGTCGATCTTGTTGATAACAACGATAGGCTTAAGACCGTGAGCAAAAGCTTTCTGAGTTACGAAGCGAGTCTGAGGCATAGGGCCGTCAACAGCGTCTACAATCAGAAGCACAGAATCAACCATAGACATAATACGCTCTACTTCACCACCGAAGTCTGCGTGTCCCGGAGTATCAACAATGTTAATACGGTAGTCGTTCCAGTTAATCGCCGTGTTTTTTGCAAGGATGGTAATGCCACGCTCTTTCTCGATGTCGTTCGAGTCCATTACGCGCTCTTCAACTTCTCCACGAGATTCTAACGTACCTGATTGCTGAAGAAGCTTATCTACAAGTGTTGTTTTACCGTGGTCAACGTGCGCGATGATCGCGATATTTCTTAATTTATCAATCTGTGGAGTAGCCATGAATTTTGATTCACTCAAAGTAAAAGGGACGATATTTCGCCACTTGGTTTAAAAATCGGCGCTTAATGTACCAGATTTTTCCGAAAACGCCTAAGAAATGTGATCTTGAACAACGAAAATACTGCCTTAACCTTAGTTTTGATTTAAAACAATTCAACTCAGTTGAATGAAAAAGTTGATTGACAACTGAATGCACAACGTGCGAAATAGTCTATGTTTTGAGCATCTCAATACTCACTTGCACCAATTAGGTGCAATTAAGGATCATTTTGGTGCATACGCTGCACCAAAACAAAACACAAAAACACTAAGCCCTTGAAATTAAAGGATTTGATTTTTTGGCACAGTTTTCGCTATAGTGAATACACTTTCAATTTTATCGACTTGAAGTTGTTCAATAACAATTTGTTATAACGAACTGTACCGCTTTAACAACACTGGAGGTTATCCAAGATGTCAGTAGAAAATGTTCTATCGCTGATCCAAGAAAACGAAGTTAAGTTTGTTGACCTACGCTTTACTGATACAAAAGGTAAAGAGCAACACGTATCTATCCCTGCACACCAAGTAGACGCTGACTTCTTCGAAGACGGCAAAATGTTTGATGGCTCTTCAGTTGCTGGCTGGAAAGGCATTAACGAATCAGACATGGTAATGATGCCTGATGCTGCAAGTGCTGTTCTTGACCCATTCACTGAAGATGCAACACTAAACATCCGTTGTGACATCCTAGAACCTTCTACAATGCAAGGTTACGACCGTGACCCACGTTCTGTTGCTAAGCGCGCAGAAGAGTACATGCGTTCTACAGGTATCGCAGATACTGTACTAATTGGTCCTGAGCCAGAATTCTTCCTATTTGACGATGTTAAGTTCAACACTGATATGTCTGGCTCTTTCTACAAGATCGACGACGTTGAAGCTTGCTGGAACACTGGTACTGACTTCGAAGAAGGTAACAAAGGTCACCGTCCTGGCGTTAAAGGTGGTTACTTCCCAGTAGCTCCTGTTGACTCATCTCAGGACATCCGTTCTGCAATGTGTCTTGTTCTAGAAGAAATGGGCCAAGTAGTTGAAGCGCACCACCACGAAGTTGCGACTGCTGGTCAGAACGAAATCGCTACTCGTTTCAACACTCTAACAGCTAAAGCTGATGAAATTCAGGTTTACAAGTACGTTGTACACAACGTTGCTCACGCATACGGCAAGACTGCTACATTCATGCCTAAGCCACTAGTTGGTGATAACGGTTCTGGTATGCACGTTCACCAGTCACTAAACAAAGATGGTGTTAACCTGTTTGCTGGTGACAAGTACGGCGGTCTTTCTGAGACAGCTCTATACTACATCGGTGGTATCATCAAGCACGCTCGCGCAATCAACGCATTCGCGAACGCATCAACTAACTCGTACAAGCGTCTTGTACCAGGCTTCGAAGCACCAGTTATGCTAGCTTACTCTGCTCGTAACCGTTCTGCTTCTATCCGTATCCCAGTGGTACCAAGCCCTAAAGCACGTCGTATCGAGCTACGCTTCGGTGATCCATCTGCTAACCCATACCTATGCTTCGCAGCAATGCTAATGGCTGGTCTTGACGGTATTAAGAACAAGATCCACCCAGGTGAAGCAATGGATAAAGACCTTTACGACCTACCAGCAGAAGAAGCAGCTGAAATCCCAACAGTAGCTTACTCTCTGAAAGAAGCTCTAGAGTGTCTGGATGCAGACCGTGAGTTCCTAACTGCTGGCGGCGTATTCTCTGATGACTTCATCGATTCTTACATCGACCTTAAGTCTCAGGACGTAGAGAAAGTAAACATGACAACTCACCCACTTGAGTTCGAACTTTACTACTCTGTATAAGATTTATTTCCTCGGAAATACAGAAAGGCTTACCTTCGGGTGAGCCTTTTTTATTTATTTTACAATCAACTATCTCCCAACCTAATCCGGCAAGATAATTGCATTACTATGTTCTATAACGGTGCATGAGTACCAAGAGGAACACAGATACAAGCAAAGATTATTGCCAACAGCCCGTATCATAAGGCTTTGCCCGTAATAAATTTCTTGAGTTCTCCCTATCTTGGCTCATACTCATAAAACACTGCGCACCAACTTGGTGCAACGTGCAATTTTGGCGCAGACAAGGGGAGCGTTGTGAGTAACAATCATCTTTCAAATGCAATTCTGAACAACGTAGTAACAGCGACTATCATGCTGGATGAGAGCCTGCTCATTCGTTACGCAAACCCAGCGGCCGAACAATTATTCTCACAAAGTGCTAAACGCTTACTGGATGTTCCTCTTTCTCAGTTAATACAGCACGCTTCAATGGATCTTGCCCTTCTTACTCAGCCCCTGCAAAGTGGCCAAAGCATCACCGACAGTGATGTTACCTTTGTTGTAGATGGCAAGCCTTTAATGCTAGAAGTAACTGTTAGCCCACTGACCTGGGAAAAGAAACTTTATCTGTTGGTAGAGATGCGAAAAATCGGTCAGCAAAGACGCCTGACTCAGGAACTGAACCAACACGCACAGCAGCAAGCGGCCAAACTCCTGGTGAGAGGGCTGGCTCATGAGATTAAAAACCCGTTAGGTGGATTAAGAGGCGCAGCACAGCTGCTTCAGAAAATGCTGCCGGATCCATCGCTTGGTGAATATACACAGATCATTATCGAGCAGGCCGACCGCCTTCGCGCTCTGGTTGACCGACTTCTTGGTCCCCAGAAACCAGGCAAAAAACAGGAAGAAAACCTTCATGTTGTACTGGAGAAAGTCCGTCAACTGGTTGAGTTAGAAGCTCCAAGAATTGAGATTATCCGGGACTATGATCCGAGTTTGCCCGATATCCTTATGGATTCGGATCAGGTAGAACAGGCCTTGCTAAACATCGTTAGCAATGCCGCTCAAATTCTCGCAGACCAGGATGATGCAACTGTCATTTTAAAAACCCGTACAGTGCATCAAGCCAATATTCACGGTCACCGATACAAGCTTGCTGCCAGAATCGAGATTATTGATAACGGCCCGGGGATACCATCCAAACTTCAGGATACGCTTTTTTATCCCATGGTCAGCGGAAGAGAAGGCGGTACTGGGCTTGGGTTATCAATTTCGCAAAATTTAATCGACCAGCACAAAGGCAAAATAGATGTGGAAAGCTGGCCGGGTAGAACGACGTTCACCATTTATCTACCAATTTAATTAATTTTTTAAGCTACTTATCACCTTCATATAAATTGGATCAGTAGCAAAATAAAGGAAGTTTCATATGAGTAAAGGATATGTCTGGGTCGTAGACGATGATAGCTCCATTCGCTGGGTTATGGAAAAGACACTCTCGTCTGCCAATATCCAGTGTGAGACGTTTGCAGATGCAGAAAGCGTTCTCATGGCTCTGGAGCGGGAGACTCCGGATGTGTTGGTGTCAGATATTCGTATGCCGGGTATCGATGGATTAGATTTGCTCAACCAGGTTCATAGCAGGCATCCAGACTTACCTGTGATTATCATGACGGCGCACTCCGACCTTGATGCGGCAGTTAACGCCTATCAAAAAGGTGCCTTCGAGTATCTGCCAAAACCTTTTGATATTGATGAAACCCTCCTGCTGGTAGAGCGTGCTATTACTCATAGCCACGAGCAAAAAAGAGAAGCAGTTGCCGATGATGCTTTTACAACCGATGCTCCTGAGATCATTGGTGAAGCACCTGCGATGCAGGAAGTATTCCGTGCTATAGGCCGACTTTCACGCTCTTCTATATCTGTTCTTATTAACGGTGAATCAGGTACAGGTAAAGAGCTGGTTGCTCATGCACTGCACCGCCACAGCCCAAGGGCTAAAAATCCGTTTATTGCTCTGAATATGGCGGCAATACCAAAGGACCTGATTGAGTCAGAACTTTTTGGACACGAAAAAGGCGCGTTTACCGGTGCTAACAACGTTCGTCAGGGGCGCTTTGAACAAGCTAATGGCGGAACCCTGTTTTTGGATGAAATCGGTGATATGCCATTAGATATCCAGACTCGACTGTTACGGGTGTTAGCCGATGGACAGTTCTATCGGGTTGGCGGTCATTCAGGCATAAAAGTTGACGTTCGTATTGTCGCAGCAACCCACCAGAACCTTGAAAAGCTGGTTCACGAAGGTAAATTCCGTGAGGATTTATTCCATCGTCTGAATGTTATTCGAGTTCAGATTCCTGCATTAAGAGATCGCAAACAGGATATCGAGAAGCTAACACTGCACTTCCTGGCACGAGCAGCAGAAGAGCTTGGCGTTGAAATAAAAACGCTTCACTCCTCAACAGTTGATGCCTTAAAGCGCCTTTCATGGCCAGGGAACGTTCGCCAGCTTGAGAATATCTGTCGCTGGCTGACAGTAATGGCGAGTGGCAGCGAGGTTCTACCTTCAGACCTCCCTACCGAATTATTAGAAGAAAAATCTGTTGCTACCAGTGGAGGCAGTGGTAGTTGGCAAACTGAACTGGAATCGTGGGCAAATGCAGCTCTCGCGTCAGGAGAGACTGAGCTTCTGTCTTTTGCATTACCTGAGTTTGAACGAATTCTTCTAAAAACCGCATTAAGCCACACTAATGGCCACAAGCAGGAAGCGGCAAAGGTGCTGGGTTGGGGTCGTAATACCCTTACACGGAAGTTGAAAGAGTTAGATATAAACTAAAAAGGTCAGCTGTGAATCCTGAAGGCGCTCGCTCATCCCACTTTCGGGCTTAAACGCGTGCGCTAACAGGCAGCTGACAAAGGGGGCTAACTGAAATTTACTTCAGTTAGTGTGGAGAAAACTCAACCAAACGACACGATGCATTGCTCCCTATACCTTCGATAGGCTCCAGGTTTGCAAGTAGGAACTGGGTAATATTTTGTTGCTTTAAAATTGGTTTGAAATGACTTTCCACTCTCTCAAGCAACTCTCCTTCCGCCTGTCCTTTAAGGCAGATGTACATAGGAATAACTCCTCTCAAGAGACTCATTTTTCGAAGAGCTTCACAGTTATCGGATAACGCCCATTGTTGCGAAGTATGCCCCTGGCAGCGTGACATTAACTTCGCACTATCACCACTTGGGCTTACAATGACTATTCCAATGCTCTCTTTGACCTGCGCCGCGGAAAACACAGACATGACCGCCATAGCTTTAGCGGGCTCTGAGCAATAATGACGAACCGAACTCCATAAGTCTTCAGCGTTGTTTTGCTGGCATTCAGTTGCTTCAGCCACGCGCACCATTGCTTGAACCGCTTCCACCGGGAATTGGCCTGTCGCGGACTCCGCTGAAAGCATTAACGCATCTGTACCATCAAGCACAGCGTTCGCCACATCAGAAACTTCCGCTCTGGTTGGCATTGAGCTGGAGATCATCGACTCCAGAATCTGCGTGGCGGTAATACTTGGTTTACCAAAATAATTAGCTCGCTCAATTAGCTTTTTTTGCATCTTTGGTAACTGAGCATCTCCAATCTCAACGCCCAGATCACCGCGGGCAACCATTATGGCATCCGATGCCAATATCATCTCATCAATGGTTTCCAAAGATTCAACAACTTCTGCACGTTCAATTTTGGAAATAATATCAGCGTTGCTACCGGCCTCCCGAATAAGTTGCCTTGCTTCATGGATATCTTGAGCAGATCTAGGGAAAGACACCGCAACAAACTCCGCTTTTATATGCGCTGCCACTTTAATGTCTTTTTTATCTTTTTCCGTCAAAGCCGGAGCCGATAAGCCTCCTCCCAGTACATTCAAGCCCTTCTTGTTGGAAAGAGTGCCACTGGTTAATACCTCTGTGACAATATGCTTTTCTGCATGGTTTACTTCCAGTGTTTTCAACTGGATTCTGCCATCATCTAACAACAGAATCTGCCCTTCATTTATATCTTCTATTAGCTCAGGATAATCCAGACCAACTCGTTCATTATCGCCCTTAGTTTTGTCCAGATTCGCATCCAGAATAAATGCCTGACCTTTCTTAAGCCGAACTTTTTCATTCTCAAAACAGGCAATACGTATCTTGGGTCCTTGTAAATCCGCCAAAATAGCAACGTGTTTACTTAATCTTAGAGCGGTTTTCCTCACTCTTTCTGCACGCTGAACGTGCTCATCAAGAGCGCCGTGAGAGAAATTAAATCGAAAAACTGACACCCCTGCTGTGATCATTTTTTCTATCATCACTTCACTTTCGCTAGCAGGGCCGATGGTTGCAATAATCTTTGTTTTACTCATAACTCTACATCTGAATAAGGTAACTAAAATGGAGGAGGGAATGAGAAGCACCATTGGTGCTCCTCTTCCACGATGTGAATCATTGTTCTGATTCAGAAAGATTACTCATCGATTGTGTTCACTTTCTTCGCGTTCCATACAGAGAGCGCTAGCACTAATGAAACCACACCCGCCGCAAGCCAGAAGTACTGAGCCTGGTCGAAGTTGTAGTGCTTCAGACCATCCACTTCAGATACATCAATCAGAGACGCAGAAATAAGTTCCTGAGCCGATGCAGCGATATATGAGAACAGCCCGATAAAGCCTTTAACCGCACCAACCGCATTCTTAGGCATAAGGTCACAAGCAATCAGACCCGCAAGGAATACAACCAGACCACCAATAGCGAAGCCAATCATACTCAGCGCAACTGCATCGACCATACGGTTCTCTGGTCCAAAGAACAGAAGACACATACCACCAATGTTTGCCAAACCATACAGAAGTGTTGGGATATGACGGTTAGCGTTAAACACTTTGTCCGAGATGATGCCTGATAAAATCGCACCAGCCATACCTGCTAATGGGTAAGTGGACATCGCAAAACCAGCATCGATAAGTGAGTATCCTTTACTCTCTTGCAGGTAAAGAATTGCCCAGGAAGACATCGCATATCGAGAGATGTACATAGCCGCACACGCCGCTGCAATTAACCAAACCGTAGGCTGCTTAAGCACAAACATCTGAGCTTTGCGAGTTTCAACAGGATCGTTTTTCTTTTTGATCTCTGGCTCTTCATCAAATGCAGTCGCCGCATCAGGAAGGCCATATGTCTGAGGACGGTCTTTTAGAGCAACAAGCATACACAGACCAGCTGCAATACCAGCAATACCAGCACCGATAAAGCCTGCACGCCATCCCATGTAACTTACTAGCGTCGCAGTCAGAATCCAGGTGATTGCTTCACCGATACTACGGGAAGCACCCCACATGGAGTAACGGCTACCACGTTGCTTTGGCGAGAACCACTGGTACAGAGATACACACGAAGGAGCAGAACCCACAGACTGGAACCAACCATTCACCCCCCATAGAAGAATGAAGAAAAAGGCTACGCTGTTCATGCCGAGGATAATGGTTGTGATACTCGAAAGTATCAAAGAGATGGACATAAACCGTCCGATATTAGCGTAGTCTGATAAGAATCCATTCGAGAACTTACCAAATGCATACGTGAAGAAGAATGCAGAACCCATGATACCCAATTCAGCTACCGATACGATCTCTGCATCAAGCATAGGTTTCTTCACAACACCTAAACTCATTCGCACTACATAGAAGACACCGTACCCGAAAACTAGTCCCAGGAACACCTGCCATTGATACCGCTTAAAGCGGGACTGCATTTCCGCCTTTGAACCATCCGATAACGGAAGATCCGGGCGAGTTTTAAAGAAATTTAACATATTCCACTCCGTAATTAGAAAATAGCGTTTAAGCCATGTGGCGGCTTTGTCGGAGTGATATTGATATAAACGACAACAGGTTAAAAATGACCCATTTTGAGTCAGAAGTGACACAAGCCCTTACAATATACGAGCCAAAATCAAGAAAAACAGCACAATAATTATTCCACCTATTGATAGCATTAACATCCATAACAGCGAAAAGAGTCACTAATGACTCACGACAGAATCAGACTTTTTTTTGTTGGTTTTCTTAAGTAAGAACCGCTTCACAATTAGAGTGAGTTTTGTGACATGGACAAGTATCTTTCGGCCAGAAAAAACAACGTGGTAACAGCAGCGCTAATAATTTTCTGCTCTCTAATCATGCTTATCAGCTATTCAGCAAAAGCTGAGTCAGACAAGCTGGTTATTCTGACGACATTCTCTAAGGCATCATTAACTCCTCTGGTTGAAGAGTTCAATCAACGCTTTCCAGAAACTAAAGTTCACCTTTTATACCGACGAACCAGCTCAATAAGGTATCTGCTTGATCGGCCTCTTATTCAGGATGTGGACCTGGTACTCAGCTCATCTCCTTTTTTGATGAAAGGCCTAAGTGAAAGAAAGCATCTGGATCAACTGCCCGAGAAATTACAAACACCAACCTGGTTAAAGCCCTACACTCTGGTCGATAACGCAGAGGTGACGACTTTTGCCTATTCAGGTGGTGGATTGATCATCAATTCAGATTACCTGAAAAACCATAACTTATCGCAACCGACATCCTGGCGGGATCTCACCAAGCCTGAGTATTTTGGTCACCTGTCAGCGAGCACTCCTGCCCGTTCGGGAACCAACCAACTGATGCTCGAGAGTCTGCTACAGAAATATGGCTGGAACGAAGGCTGGAAGCTGATCATGAACATGGCTGCAAATCTGACAACCATTTCATCACGGAGTTTTGGTGTCAGTGACGGAGTCGCTAAGGGGCATTCTGCTGTCGGGCCGGTTATTGATAGCTATGCTGTTCGACTCAAGACAAGACTTAGTCATATCAGCTTTGTCTCTTTGTCTGACTTTACACTTATGCCGAGTTACGTAGGAATAATAAATACATCGAAGAACCACTCTTCTGCTGAGATCTTTATTCGCTTTTTACTCTCACAACCCGTGCAGGAGGGTTTGATACAGAAAACCCTTGCGAAACACTCTATGCGAGATTCTGAACTGGCTTTGTCACCTCACACAACTCTATCCACAGACTCAACTTTCAACAGAGAACTAGCTATACAGGTCCTCTTTGATCTCAGCATAACGAGACGGTTACCCGACCTATGTGAAACCTGGCTTTCCATCATCAGCGCAGAAAGAGAATACTCGCACTCTCCTAGCCACTTAGAGCAAATACAGAAGGCAAAAAACATCGCCTTTACCATGCCTGTAAGTCAGAGCACCGCGCTGACAGCACTAAGTAATGATGGTCACTATTCAAACCTAACTCAGCTTGAACGAGATCCCGAACGCCTTGAGGTATTGAAGTTGTGGCAGGGAAAGTTGGCCATTAATCTAAAAAAAGCCAACGAACTCATTGACTCGCTTCCTTACATGAAGGGTATCAACGATGGCAAGTAAGTATCACTCCATTGGAATGAAGCTCAGGCTTGCATTCACAGCCATGACGGTATTGATCACTGTGGTTAGTATGGTTTCATTTGCGACCTGGAATAGCCTGGATAATCACGTAGGAGACATACTTCATACAAATGTCCCCAAATACACTGCTAGCTCTCAATTAGAGTCCGCTAGTTTTCGTATTCATAGCATTGCTGAACAGCTATCTACAGCACGAAACAGATATGAACTTCGCGAGTCATATGAGGCCATTGCACAAGAGCTAAAGACTATTTATTCCACCCTGAATGAGCTTGAAGATACTATTCAGGTAAAAGATCTCAGGCAAGGCTACGCTAAACTTCAACGTAAAATAGATGATTATCACTCATCCATTTCCTTATCCATGAACTCAGAGCGCGACTTAAAGCAAATAAAGAAGCAGATTCAATGGCTGCACCAGGATATCTATTGGGAGTTGCAACCCCTTTATCAAGAAATGCTATGGCAATTATCGAGAAAAACGATGAGCAGGACGTATCTGAGTTTATCGATAATGTAATAACAATTCAGGAACTTATCGAGCAAGAAAAGGAACTTTTCAATATCATAGAAGAAGTTTCTATTGCTTCTTCTTTCTCTCAAATAAATAACGGCACTAAGGTTCTTCAATACCAGCTCGAGAAGCTGACCAATCAGAGCAACAAGATTGACTCTATACCATCAGCAGTAACCTACCTCCAGTTGCTTTCAAATTACGCCGAGCTATTACTTCCGGAAAAAATGCTACACAAAGCTTTGCTCAAAAAGCTTGAAAGCTATCAGGCCGTAGGTGAAGCAAGAGAACACGTAAATAACCTTCTTAAAGCTCAGCATCTTGGAATACAAAGCCTGGTAAGTGAAGCGGATGGTCATTTTGCAGATCTAAAGTCGAATACTTCGAAACAGGTTGCTTACGGAAATAATGTGCTACTACTATGTTTTAGCTTCTCAATTTTAACCAGTGTGATTTTAACCACCTACTTTATAAGAAATAAGATCGTGGGAAGGCTGACTACATTAGGCAATAACCTGGAAGCTATTGGGCAGGGGCGCTGGGATGTGCCTATATATTCTGCTGGCAGAGATGAAATTAGCTTAATAAACCAAAAACTATCTACTTTTATCGATCAGATGAAAGAGATGGAACGTACTAACGCATTGAATCTGTTAAATAATACGCAAGCAAGTATTATTACCTGTGAGCTCAACGGTTGTATCGAATCCATCAACCATTCTGCAAGGCAACTATTCTGCAAAGATACAAAACAGGCTAAATCGCCACTATGGCAATGGTTCCCTGAACAACATCGCTCTCAAATTCAATCACTATTCGAAACCACCAGCCAACTACGAACTAAAGGCCATGATTCTGTTTCGATTACATTTGGAGATAGTCACTCTCCCAGCTTTCTGAAGCTGGACTTACACCAATACCTCCAGGGAAGCCAAACTAAGGTCATCGTTACTATCACGGATATCACCGAGCAAATAGAGATAACTCACCTGCTCGAGAAAAGAGTTGCTGAAAAAACCCAATCACTTCAAAACACGAATATGGAGCTCGTACAAGAAGTAGAAGAGAGAAAGCGCACCGAACAACACCTGAAATCTACGCAGGACGAACTGGTTCATGCTGCCAAAATGGCCGTTGTCGGCCAAACGATGACAAGCCTGGCGCATGAACTCAATCAACCTCTCTCCGCAATCTCAGCGTATCTTTTTAGCGCTAAATACTCGATAAACGCCTCTAATTATGACTCAGTAAATCAGTCACTGACAAAAATAGAGGAGCTCACCGAACGAATGAGCAAAATCATCAATAATCTGCGTCAGTTTGCACGCAAAAAGCCAGGTGATAGCTCTCCGGTGCGTGTAGAACTTTCTGATGCAGTCACTAAAGCGGTTGAAATTATTAGTAGCAAAGCAAAACAACAACAAATAACTATCGAGTCTTTCGTACCTGATGATTTAGCGACATGCGCAGAAGCGGTCCAGATAGAGCAGATTCTTATAAATCTTTTGGTCAATGCATGTGACGCCGTTTCCGAAGCCAACAATTCCAAAGGAAACTGGATAAAAATAGAAGGATATACAACAGAAAAAAACACTATCTGCCTGACCGTATCTGATAGCGGTGACGGATTTAATCACGATGTAATTGATAAGATTTTCACCCCATTTACAACAACAAAAGAAGTTGGATTAGGGTTAGGCTTAATGATATCTCAATCACTGATATCGCGCTTTAATGGCAATATTTATCTAGCCTCTGACCTAAATGGTGGTGCCACGGTTGTAATGGAGGTGCCTTGCTATGAAAGTTGATAACACGACCACTGTACTTATCGTTGATGATGACCAGGATGTACTTGATTCATATAAACACTTGCTGTCCATTACAGACATTCAATCACTTTGTCTTGTCGACCCGACACAGGCGTTGAAGGCTCTTCCACGAGATTGGCCGGGAATAATTGTTCTGGATATGTATATGCCACAGATGAGTGGTATGGACCTTCTGGTTCAGATAAAAGAGTTTGATGAAAATATTCCCATCATATTAGTGACAGGCCATGGCGATATCCCTATGGCAGTTAAAGCCTTGCAACACGGCGCATGCGATTTTCTTGAGAAGCCAATCAATCCGAATGAATTTCTTCAGTTAATCACGCGGCACCTTAAAGTCCGAAACACTTTTTTCCAACGCAAAGAGGAGTTAAGTAAAAGTGTCAAAAGGCACTTTATTGGAAAATCAGCGCGCAGCAAGTTAATCAGAGAACATATAGTGAAACTCTCAATGCTAGATAAGCACATATCTATTATTGGAAAACCTGGCACAGGCAGAAGTCACGTCGCTTCATTGATTCATGAATATCGTCATCAGACTAATGAGAATCTCATAAAAATTAGTGGTCATCAGGTTAAAGGCTTTGCCGAAATTGAGTCTGTGTTTAACCAAAATGCTTCCAGTACCATTTTATTCCGTGGTATCGAAAATCTGGATCTCGAAATCCAACAACAGCTATTAGATACCCTGCTATCTCAGGAACACAAAGCCATATTCAATATTCGTATTATCGCCCTATTTGAAGAAAGCCCGGAAAATCTGATCGCTAACCAACAACTGGTTCCCTCTCTCTATTACATATTGAATCAGGGACATATTGAGGTTCCGCCTCTAGTGGATCGCCCTGATGACATTGCCCATCTGTTCCATCACTTTCTAAAACAGAGCTGCAGGACATTAAATAAAGTTTTGCCGGAAGTAAGTGCAAATTATCTGTCAGTACTCAGAAGTCACTTATGGCTCGGAAATGTAAGGGAGTTAAAAAATGTGGCTGAACTGTACGCTGTCGGCATTGTAAAGCTAACTAAACAAGAACGGTTACATAGTTCCGAGAGTCACGAAACGCCTCTTGACTGCCAGGTTGACAACTTTGAAAAGCAACTAATTGAGGATGCCTTGTTCCTTCATTCTGGCAAAGTTACGGAAGCCGCAAACCATCTGAAGATTCCACGAAAAAAACTTTATCTCAGGATGAAGAAACACGGGTTAGAGAAAGAAGCATTTAAAAGCCGTTAAACGGCTTTTAAATCACTCTGGAAAACTGCTGCTGTCTTGCTCTGTCACGCAAGTACTTATCGAAACACATACAGATATTACGAATCAGCAAACGACCACGAGGGGTTACTTTAATTGTCGTCTCTGAGTCTTCCACCAGCTCATCGTTGATAAATGTCTGAAGTAGCTTTAGGTCTTCATCAAAGTACTGGCTGAACTTAAGGTCGAATCTCTGTTCGATTTTTGTCTTATCCAGAGAGAAGTTACAGATAAGCTCTTTGATTACTTCACGGCGAATCAGGTCATCACCATCTAGAGAAACGCCTTTCCACAGCGCATGGCGCATTTCGTCCACCTGAGCATAGTAGTGCTTCAGCTCTTTCTGGTTCTGAGCATAACAGTCTCCAACCATAGATATAGCAGACACACCAAAACCAATCAGGTCACAGTTACCCTGAGTTGTATAGCCCTGGAAGTTACGATGCAGAACACCTTCACGTTGAGCCACAGCCAGCTCATCATCAGGTTTAGCGAAGTGATCCATACCAATAAACTGATAGCCAGCGCCCGTTAAGGTCGCAATTGTATCCTGCAGGATCGCCATTTTTTCTTCTGCTTTCGGCAGCTGATCATCTTTGATCTTACGTTGAGCTGCGAACAACTTAGGCATGTGTGCGTAGTTAAATACAGACAATCGACCCGGCTGCATCTTCAAAACCTGCTCAAGTGTTTCAGCGAAACTTTCCTGAGTCTGTAGAGGCAGACCGTAGATTAAATCCAGGTTTGTAGAACGGAAGCCAAGCTCTTTCGCTCGCTCAACCATCGCAAAAATAAACTCTTCATCCTGCTCACGGTTTACCGTTTTCTGAACTTCTTTGTTAAAGTCCTGAACACCAATACTTAAGCGGTTAAAGCCTTCTGCACGTAAATGGTCCAACATATCCAGTTCGATTTCACGAGGGTCAACCTCGATACTGATTTCAGCATCGTCTTCAAATTCGAATTCTGTGTTTAGCAGCTCCATCAAGCGAGAAATCTGCGCTTTTGTCAGGAAGGTTGGCGTACCGCCACCAAAATGCAGCTGAGTAACTCGCCTTTCATTGAGCAGGAAAGCTCGTTGACGAATCTCATGTTCAAGCGCATCAAGATACTCATCTGCTTTATGGGAGTGTCTGGTTATAACCTTATTACAGCCGCAGTAGTAGCATAGCTTGTGACAGAAAGGGATGTGGATATAGAGTGACAGCGGACGATCCGGGTACTGACGACACGCCATATCAAACTCAGCAATCGTAAAGGCCTCATGAAATTCAAGAGCGGTTGGATAAGATGTGTATCTCGGGCCAGAATAATTGTACTTCTCCAGGATTGACTGATCCCATACGATTTGTTCACTAGACATAGCTTTAATTCCAATTTACGACTTTAATTTGGCTGTGACCGTTTATTTTGCCATATCAGTATGATATGAATGTGTATTAACGGACAGAATACGGAAGAAATGTTCAGAAGTGCTAGATGGATCACTAGCCCTTTTGAGGTATGCACTTGATTGATACAGATAAAGGGCTCTTGCCCCAAATAGGAGCAAGAGTTTAAGCAATTATGCCTGAGTAACTGTGATCTGATCCTTCGGAGCTTCGCTTAGCGGAGCTATGCGAGTTTGAAGCTGTTTTAACTCTTCAGTGATCGCATCCGTTAGTCGAGATTCCGCTTTATGACGCTCTAGATCCTGCTTCATTCGCTCACGCTTCTCTAGCTTCTGGCGCTCCTCACCACGGGCAAAATCTTTTACTACACTGAACAGCTCGAACAGTGCAGGATATTCCTTTTCGACATCGATTCTGTGCTCACCCTGAACGTAATCAAGGATGTGATAAACACGGATACTAACTTCCGCCAAATCACACTGCTTTTGAATACCAGCCAGACAAAGCGTATCCACGCTCTCAAAGATGTTAGCATTACGCTTAGCAATAGAGATATCCATAAACTCCTGACGAAGTTTACTTTGCTTACGAACCTTCAGAATTAAACTAAGGGCGTATCCGGCAAGCGCCAAAATAACCATCCCAGCAAGTATTATTAGTACAGTTAGGTTCATCAGCTACTCCTTAGCTTTTGAAGTCGTTTAAATCCAGATCTTCAAACTGAGATAACAGGTCGTCATCGGAAGACGCTTTCTTAGGTTTTGCAGCTTTAACCGGCTCAATTTCTTCAGCTGGTTCTTCCATCTCTTCAGGTTCGATGAGTCCTAACTGGTTCATCAGAACTTCAATACGATCTAACTTCTCATCGACGTATTTTTGCAATCCTGCACCTAGCTTCTCACCGTTGTCGATACGATCCAGCAATACATTCAGTTGCGCATCATTTTCCAGCATCTCCAGCTCTTTCTCAGCAGAAATACGGCGCTCTTTCTTAGTTTGCTTTGGCTTCGCTTCAACGATCAGAGGAATTTTCTTCTTACTTCCAATACGCGGATCTTTTGCTTGTGAAGCCTTTCTCTCTTTAGTTGCAACAGATTCAGCGTTTCTGTTACCTGTTTTAAGCCCTTTACGCTTCTTCATTTTCTTGCGCAAACGACCTTCAACATCTGCTTCACTTCGGTTTCTAGTTACAATCAGGTCTACGTCACCGGTAGAACCTGGCTTTCTCGATTTTTTCTTTCGACTCATTACTGGGGTTTCCTCAGTAAAATTACATCATTACCAATAAATTCTAGTTGGAGATTATCTCTCTCGGCCAGATGCTGAAACGTTTCTCTGCTGTAGAAACAGACATGCGTAAGGTCATTTTTATAATGCCAACTTGCAAACGCATCTTTATCTATAACTAGCTTAGTCATAATACCAAGCCAGCCTCCAGCCTTCACTAGACTTAACCATTGTTGCCACACCAGATTCGGTTGATACAAATGCTCAATCACCTCAGTGGCTGTCATAAAGTCATATTCGTGCTCGAGCACTTTGGTGTCCGGGTGATAATAAATATCATACAACGCAACTTTATGACCTTGTTCTTCCAATAAAAGAGAGAGTGTCGGACCAGGCCCACAACCAAAATCCAGACCATGCTGACTTTCTACAAGTCTTTCTGTCATAGGTATAGACATTCTTGACAGAAACCTACGATACCCATCATCCAGAGGATCATTGTTGTGCAGATCATAGAAGGCTTTTTCTCTCTCTGCATCTAACCTGTATTCCTCTGGCACAAATACCAGCATACAGTGCTCACACCGATAATAAGGGCGGTGTTTATCCTGATAAAATAGCTGCGAATTCGTCTGCTCACACAAAGGACAAGTGTACATAGATGCATCCTTTAATTAGGGGATGCGAAACATAGCAGAAAAGAGAGCATAAGTGGAGTAAAAAAGCAGCAGGCGTCTTAAGTAATATTCACGTAAATTGTAATATCACTGTGCTGACCAACAGTCACCCTAAGAGTAAAATTAAATGATTAAACTACCACTATACTCCTGGACTCCACCAACTATGTTGCAAAAACTGCTTAAACCCTTTTCTATCCTACTTATAGCAGTATCATTGTCAGCCTGTTCATTGCTGGAAGTTAAGTTTGACTCTCAGACAACGCCGCTAACTCAACAAGAGCTAAATATGCGTATTCTGACCCGTGAATACGCTAAAACGTTTTTTACTCAGGTTGAGGATAGTGCCGAGCGCACCTCTCGCTTATACGCACCAAATGATAAGCAGAACCAAACAAATATCCTTTTGTGGCAAATCTACGCGCTTGAAGGAATGCAGCAGTCAGCCTATCAGGTTTCTCCCACGGCTGGTTTGATTGACTCCTGGGTGTTCACTCTACAAATGGAACAGTTCTTCGAGACTGGTGCTGGTAAAGCGCTCTTTGATGACGACGATGCGGTGTTAACCAGTAAAGCACTGACGACCAAGATAGAACAGCTAGCCAGGCGTATGCTGGATGATCAGTCCTATCAATCTAGTAGCAAGTTTGTACTGGAGTTTGCCAATAACCATCGGTTTGAAGAGATCTGGTTTCGACGCACCCCAGCTTTTGATGCCTGGCTAAAACACCAGGGGCTTGATGAAACCGAAGCAGTAAGCACGCTTGGCACTATGCCGGAAGCTTTGGGTGACGTCTCCGACCGTTTGAGTCTGGTTTCAGAGCAAACACCGAAAATTATGACCTGGAAAGCAGAACTGATTGCTTTAAACAGTACAGTTAGTGGTGAAAAAGTTAACCAGACTTTGGAGAGCATTACGCAATCGTCTGATAAATTTCAGGACTTCGTGGTAAACAATCCCGAATATATGCAGTTTCTCGCGAAGCAGATGGGTAAAGAGCTACAGCCACTACTCAATGACCTTAACTCAATGACCTCAGAACAGATGGTCAAACTTGGTGAAGAGCGACAAGCATTTGAGAAAATGGTAGAGCGCGAGCGCACCGAAATTGGGGTGATGGTATCCGAGCAACGAGCACTAATGACCAAGGATTTGGACAAATTATCTAAGGATGTGGTTTCTTTAGCGATACAAGAACTAACCAGGCTAATCAAAGATGTTCTGATCTACTTTATCCTGTTCGTACTCGTTATCTTCTTTGCGCCATTTGGGCTTGGATTCTTTATCGGTAAGAAGGTCGGCAAGAAATAGCGTCCTGCGGAAATAAAAAAAGCGATAGAAACCTATCGCTTACTAAATTGCCTGAAAAAGTGGCAAATAAACTGTGTGTGCAAACTGCGAACAAACACAACATTCCTTATGTTGTTAGTGCTTTCCGTGCAAATTCTCGTTTGCCATCATCCTGATGCGTTTTACTACTCCTACAACATCCTGTTGCAAGGCTCATCCCAAGCCGTATCCTTAACCTGTTTCATCCTAGAAACGAATTAACCATCCATGTTCCAATGACTCCCTGCCATTGGTTATCTTCTTCCTGAAGAACAGTAGCTCCTTGCTTGAGGTATAATTTACTCTATTCCACCTTTCAGACAAGAAAGAGAAATAAAAAAGCGTATCTTTTTTTCTAAAGAATTTTTCAGGCCATGCTTTTCAACAAGTTATAAAAAGCATTTTCGAAACAAATGGCAGATGTCTCACAAGGTACAAAGACATATCCCACTATGCTTACATTTACAGCCAGTGAAATTAGTCACAAAAAAAGCCACAACAGAACATTTCTCGCCGTGGCTTTAAAAATTTTAGAGCTATCTGCTATTAGTGAAGACCACCAACATACTTAGATAGAATCTCAATATCTTCATCAGTCAGAAGTTTTGCAACATCTTGCATCATGCCATTCAGATCGTTGCTTCGTTCACCTTTACGGAACTTCTCAAGCTGCAGTTTAACGTAATCTGCGTGCTGACCAGAGATCTTAGGGAATCCTGACAACTCAGTGCCATTACCTCTTGGGCCATGACATGCAATACAAGCGGTTAAGCCACGCTCTTTGTCTCCAGCGAGGTAAAGTACCTTACCTTGCTCTACAACATTTTCTGGGGTTGAGTTGTCAGAGATAGGAAGAGATGCATAGTAAGCAGCCAGATCTGCCATATCCTGCTCAGAAAGTGGCATTGCCATTGGGCTCATTACCGGGTCGTAACGCCCTTTTTCTCCAGCTGTTTCACCACCAAGCTTTAACTCTGCAAGCTGTTTTTTAATGTAGGTTTCGTGCTGACCTGCCAATTTTGGATAGTTAGTAATAAGGCTATTACCATCTGCACCATGACATGCAACACAAGTTGCGGTTTTTGCTTTGCCAGCCTCAATATTCCCTTGAGCCCAAACAGTAAAGCTGGCAAACAGGCTCAAGATTAGCGCTAATTTTTTCATGACATTCCATTATAATTATTGAGCTTCCAGTACCACCTATAAATTATTGTCGTGATACAATAGGCGACCTTTCGTGTGTATTTTACACAAATTAACAAAAAATCAATCAACTGACTACATAAAGTCAGATGGAGTTAACATTGAGCGTTAAAATTCATTACCAAAATACGCATTTCATCACTAGTGCACCCGACATTCGTCACCTTCCCGAGGATGAAGGGATCGAAGTTGCTTTTGCAGGACGCTCAAATGCAGGTAAATCAAGTTCTTTAAACCGCCTGACTAATCAACGAAATCTGGCAAAAACCAGTAAGACACCAGGCCGAACTCAGCTGATTAACCTTTTCAAGGTTCAGGAAAACTGCCATATCGTAGACCTTCCGGGATACGGTTTCGCTCAGGTACCTCTGGAAATGAAGAAAAAGTGGCAAAAGTCATTGGGTGAATATCTTCAAAAGCGTGAATGTCTGAAAGGTCTGGTTGTGTTAATGGATATTCGTCACCCGATGAAAGATCTCGACCAGCAACTAATTTACTGGGCTGTTGAATCCAATATCCCGGTTCAGGTACTACTTACTAAAGCAGACAAACTGAAAAGTGGTGCAAGAAAAGCAACCCTTCTAAAGATCCGTGAAGCTTCATTAGCGTTTGGTGGTGATGTAAAAGTTGATGTTTTCTCTTCTCTGAAAGGCATCGGTGTCGATCAGCTAAGAAACACTCTGGACAGCTGGTTTGCACCTGCGCTTGAGATGAACAGCGTTATTGATGCCGAGGACGCTGAAAGCGACGAAGCAGAATAAAAGCTACAAGCTCCCATAAAAATCCCCACCTGATAAGGTGGGGTAACGGGAGAGAATTAGGAGGTATTTATTATTATCCGAACATGATTCAATAATTAAAATTAAATCGCAACAACCTCTCCTTCTAAATCCATCATCGGTCTCGTTTTATCTGAATAAAACAACTCCCAAAGCTGACAACACCCATACATTTTAAAATGCACCACTTTTTTTATCTATAAATAACCACACCAAGAAGAACTAAAATTACAATACTTAAATAAAGACGACTTAGCGATAAAATACCAATAAACATAAGGTTATTAGTGTTTACTAAAATTATTTAACTATTTGAAAGTGATTTCTTTGGATAACTTTGAAGATTTATGGAAAGTACCCAGCGTCAAATGAGTTACGCTAAGTAATTGATTTTATTAAAACTGGCTTTGGTTCGACTTTTTATTTCGCCCAATAAAAAACGCCCCGGTCAAAAACTGACCGGGGCGGCTGAATCAGCCTAATCCAATAACGTGAAACAAAAGGTCTGAAAGATAGAACATCTTACCTCTGTACCCTACGAGAGTTAATGTACAACAATTGAGCGTCTTTGCAAACCCTTTTTGTAATTTTTTTTCATTAAACTTTTATTTAGCTACATACATGAGCTTCTGGCATAAAACTTTATTCAAAAATAAAATAAGCCAGCGCTGTGCGCTGGCTCATACTATTTTTTACTTTTTAGCTAAAAAGTGTCTAATGAGCCTGATCCCAGTTATCACCATGTCCAGCATCAGCAACTAAAGGTACATCCAGAGTAGCGGCTGATTCCATTAGGTTTTGTACTTTACTTTCAATTTCAGTTAATGCGCCCTCTTCAACTTCAAATACAAGTTCATCATGTACTTGCATTAACAGTCGAACCCGATCATTACCTTCAGTCTGAATCCATTCATCAACCAGAAGCATCGCCTTCTTAATAATATCTGCGGCAGTACCTTGCATTGGGGCATTAATCGCAGCTCGTTCAGCAGCTTTTCTGCGCATTCCATTCCGTGACTTGATCTCTGGTAAATGCAGACGACGTCCAAATAGAGTCTCAACATAACCCTGCTCTGAAGCCTGAGCCCGGGTGTCTTCCATATACTGCATAACGCCAGGGTAGCGCTCAAAATAGGTATCCATATAGCTCTGAGCTTCACCACGAGGAATCCCTAACTGTTTAGCCAGACCAAATGCGCTCATGCCATAAATTAGACCGAAGTTAATCGCTTTGGCTCTACGACGTTGCTCGCTGCTTACCTGCTCAATATCAATACCAAGCACTTCTGCTGCGGTTGCAGCATGGATATCTTTGCCATGCTTGAACGCATCAAGAAGAGCCTTATCACCCGACAAATGAGCCATAATTCGCAGCTCAATCTGGGAGTAGTCCACTGCAAGAATCTTCCAACCGTGAGGTGCAACGAACGCCTGACGTATACGACGTCCTTCTTCGTTACGGATTGGGATGTTCTGCAGATTAGGATCCGTAGACGATAAACGACCTGTAGCTGTAACCGCCTGATGATAAGAGGTGTGTACCCTTCCTGTCTCTGGGTTAATCATCTTAGGTAGTTTATCTGTGTAGGTAGATTTCAGTTTAGCCAGACCACGATATTCAAGGATACGTTTTGGCAACGGGTAATCCAGCGCTAGCTCCTGAAGCACTTCTTCATTGGTTGATGGCGCGCCAGAAGGTGTTTTCTTCACAACTGGCAAGCCCATTTTCTCAAATAAAATAGCCTGCAACTGTTTTGGAGAGCTTAGATTAAACTCTTCACCGGCAATCTCATACGCTTCCTGCTCTAGCTGTTCAAGACGAACTGCAATTTCCTGCGACTGCGCACCAAGCAACATATCATCAATAAATACACCCGCCCTCTCTATTCGAGACAGCACTGGAACAAGAGGCACTTCTATCTCTTCATAGACCGACTTAAGCTTTTCATCCTGATCGATATTTTCAATCAGACGATTATGAAGGCGCAGAGTGACATCTGCATCTTCCGCTGCATAAGGCGCTGCCTGCTCTAGATCAATCTGGTTAAAAGTCAGCTGGTTTTTACCTTTACCCGCAATGCTTTCAAATGAGATACAGCTATGTTGTAAGAAGCGTAATGCAAGGCTATCCATATCATGCTTGCCACCCACGCTGTTATATACGTAGGAAGCCAGCATAGTGTCATGCTTGATACCTTTCATCTCGATATCGTAACGAGCAAGCACGCTTGCATCGTACTTTAGGTTCTGACCTACTTTTGCCTGACTTTCATCTTCAAGAATAGGCTTTAGCTGTTCAAGAGCCCACTCTCTGTCCAACTGCTCAGGTGCATCCAAGTAGTCATGCGCAACTGGTACATAAGCAGCAACTCCCTCTTCAACCGCAAACGACAGACCAACAAGGTTCGCGACCATATAATCCAGACTGTCAGTTTCCGTATCAAAAGCAAAAACATCAGCAGCTTTTAGTTTATCCAGCCACTTAGTGAAACTTTCTTTATCCAGAATCGTTTCATACTGGCTACGATCGATCGTTACTGCAGAGGTATTCATTTCACTAGCAGCTGAAGATGGCGTACGACCAGACTTTTCATCAGCCTCAACAACTCCAGTTCCACCTTCAAGCAACTCGTTCAGCCATGATTTGAAGGTTAACTTTCCATAAAGCTGTATCAGTTCATCTTTATTTGGATCCGCTTTAACAAGAGACTCTATCGTTTCTTCCAGCTCCACATCCAGTTTGATGGTTGCTAGCTCATAAGATAGGAAAGCATTCTCTTTGTTGTCCACCAGCTTCTTAGCCATGGTTTTAGAACCACGGAAGCCAAGTGCAGCAATATCATCTAGCTGTTCATACAGTTTATCTAGGCCACCGATACCCTGAAGTAAGGCTGTCGCGGTTTTATCACCAACACCTGGTACACCAGGAATGTTGTCGACTTTATCTCCCATGAGCGCCAGATAATCGATGATCAGCTCAGGTGGAATACCAAACTTCTCAACCACACCTTCACGATCCATCACAACATTCGTCATGGTGTTAATAAGTGTGACATTTTCATCCACCAGCTGAGCCATATCCTTATCACCCGTACTGATCAATACAGGCATACTGGCTTTTGAAGCTTGCGAAGCAAGGGTGCCAATCACATCATCGGCTTCAACACCCGGAATAGATATAAGAGGTAATCCCATTGCTTTAATAACATTGTGCAAAGGTTCAATCTGGCATCGAAGATCATCAGGCATTGGCGGACGATTAGCTTTGTACTCTGGATACATGTCATCCCGGAAAGTTTTACCTTTGGCGTCAAAGATAACGGCAATTTTATCTGACGGATATTGCCTCATCATGCTTCTAAGCATGTTCACTACACCGTAAACAGCATTGGTAGGAATGTCGCCATTGCTCATAGTGCCTGGGTATGCGTGAAAAGCTCGGTAGAGATAGGATGAACCATCGATAAGAATGAGTGGGTTTTCTGGAATGCTTGCCATGCGCTTCTAAATCCAATGAGTAGAGTAAGATGCGCTAAGGATGCCATGAAGTTGTTTACGATTCTATGCTGAGTATGTGAGATTCAGAGTAAATCACCATACCTCCTGTGGATAAGTCTGTTTGTAACTTAAGATCACATTTTTGACACTTACTTTTCTAGAGTAAGAAATCAATAATAAGTCTTTAAATTACATATTCTTACAATCAGATCTAACCATAATTAGGAGATCCTAAAATGATCACTCAATGTGGAAAAGTTATCTGAGGGTTAATAGATAGATAACTAATGAAAAAGGACGTAACAGAGCATTTTATGCTAGATCTGCTAAGTGATTCCTACAAAAAAAGAAAGCGACATCTTTCGATGTCGCCTAGCATAAGTGGTAAAGCGAGAACTTCGGAGAATGTTATCTATTTACCCTAAAGCTTAAATTACACTGGAAGCAATGTGAGCAATGTCGTGTCATTCAAGAAGTTAAAGTAAATTCGTTTCCGAAGATTCCTTAACTCCTCAAGACAAGTTAATAATAACCATTCTCATTTGAGAGTCAACACCTAATTGATAACTTTTCTCATTTATTTTTCTTCAATGCTCTCTTTCGCTTTTGCATTGTCTTCAGCCAACCAAAGTGCCACATCTTTAGCAAAATAAGTAAGGATTCCGTCCGCACCTGCTCGTTTAAAGCATAGTAACGATTCAAGAACAATCTCTTTCTCTTTCAACCAACCATTTTGAATCGCAGCTTTATGCATCGCATATTCACCAGACACCTGATAGGCGTATGTCGGCACCTGTAGCTCAGATTTAACTCTTCGAACAACATCTAGATATGGCATACCTGGTTTCACCATCACCATATCAGCACCTTCGTTGATATCCATCGCAACTTCGTGCAACGCCTCATCGCTATTTGCTGGATCCATCTGGTAATTCTTCTTGTTACCACCTTTCAGGTTTGAAGCAGAGCCGACTGCATCACGGAAAGGGCCATAGTAACTTGAAGCATACTTCGCTGAATAAGCCATGATTTGTGTATAGATATATCCAGCTTCTTCAAGAGCTTCGCGGATTTTTCCAATACGGCCATCCATCATGTCAGAAGGCGCAACCACATCTGCACCCGCTTCTGCGTGTGAAAGTGCCTGCTTAATCAATACTTCTGTAGTTTCATCATTTAGCACATAACCGGTTTCATCGATAATTCCATCCTGGCCATGTGTGGTAAAAGGATCTAATGCAACATCGGTAATAACACCCATATCTGGTACATGCTCCTTCAATGCCCGCACGGCTCTTTGAACCAGACCTTCAGGGTTATAAGCTTCTTCAGCATTCAGGGTTTTTACGTCCTGATTAACGACCGGAAATAGAGCAATAGCAGGAACGCCAAGCTTAGACAGCAGTTGAGCTTCTTCGATCAACAAATCGATAGATACACGTTCAATACCCGGCATCGACTCAACAGCTTCACGCCTGTTCTTACCCATCAATACAAACATAGGGTAAATCAGGTCATTTACAGATAGCTGATTCTCAGCCATTAGACGGCGGCTAAAGTCGTGTTTACGCATACGACGCATTCTGCGCCCCGGAAATTGTCCTTGAATTGAAACGCTCACAAGAGTCTCCTGACTACATTAAAAAATACTTCAACATCATATCACTACAGGGATTGCAGACCAGTTTGTAGCTTGAAAAATAACTATCCAGAATACAATTTTGAGATATCACCGTATAATCTACCCATTAAAGATTAGAGACGACAGACCCATGATTGATACCCATGCCCATATTTATGCCCAGGAATTTGATAACGACAGAAATGAAGTGATTTGCAGAGCGGTTGAACAAGGTGTAAACCAGATTCTGATGCCAAACATCGATCTGGAATCCATTGCACCTATGCTAGAAACTGAAAAAGCATACCCAGAAATCTGTCGATCAATGATGGGACTTCACCCTTGTTATGTGGATGCTGATGTAAAGCAGACCCTTGCTACGATTCACTCATGGTTTGAGAAGCATAACTTTATTGCAGTGGGTGAAATTGGTATCGATTTATATTGGGATAAAACCTATCGGACTGAACAAGAGTTTGCGTTTGTTACCCAACTTAACTGGGCAAAAGAGATGGGACTTCCTGTCGTCATTCATACCCGAGACTCTATTTCCGAAACATTAGAGCTGTTAAAAGGGGAACAGGATGGCTCCTTAAGTGGCGTATTTCATTGCTTTGGCGGTTCAGTAGAAGAAGCAAAAGCAATTACGGATTTAGGATTCCACCTTGGACTTGGTGGTGTATCTACATTTAAAAATGGCGGTATGGATAAGGTGATACCACATCTGGACTTAAAAGATATCATTCTGGAAACAGACTGCCCGTATCTTGCTCCGGTGCCGCATCGTGGTAAGCGTAATGAACCTTCATATACCGAACTGGTCGCTAAAAGAGTGGCGGATTTGAAAGAGTTGACTCTAGCTGAAGTCGATAAGTTAACGACTAACAATGCGACTAAGCTGTTTAAGCTTTAGACACTAAAAGAGGAGCTCATTCGCTCAACAAGGAAGCCACCACTATACAAAAAACTGTCATCCCTACGAAGGCAGGAATCTATGCTCTTTTACTGTGTTGATTAGATTCCCGCTTCCGCGGGAATGACTACGACGTTAGGATTCACTGCTCTCTTCGGCTTCATCACGTCGGGTATAGAAACGCGCAAAGAACAGTCCCACCTCAAACAGTAAACACATAGGTATAGCAAGAAGTGTTTGAGAGATCATATCTGGTGGGGTCAGCATCATGCCGACAATAAAGGCACCTACCACTATATAAGGGCGCTTTTCAGAAAGGCTCTTAACATCTGTAGCACCAGTCCAGCAAAGCAAAATAATCGCTACAGGAACCTCAAAAGCGATACCAAACGCTAAAAACAGAGCTAACACAAAATCCAGATAACTGGATATATCCGTAGCAAACTCAACTCCACCTAGCGATATTGCAGTGAAGAAGCCAAACACCAGCGGGAACACCACGTAGTAAGCAAAGGCAACGCCACAATAGAACAACAATGAGCTAGAGAACATCAACGGCATAATGAGCTTACGCTCATGCTTATACAAACCAGGAGCCACAAATGCCCAAACCTGATAAAGAATAAACGGTACTGCTATAAATACAGATGCGATCAAAGTTAACTTTAACGGCGTAAAGAACGGTGATGCTACGTCTGTTGCAATCATTGTTGCGTCTTCCGGCAATCGCTCAATTAGAGGCGCCGAAATAAACTCATAAATATGGTTCGAGAAATAGATTAGCGCTATAAAAATGACAAGTACCGCCGCCAATGCTCTAAGCAGGCGGTTTCTCAACTCTAAAAGATGGCTAATAAGTGGCTGCGTCTGCTGATTCACCGACGACATATAAACCTCACTGAAAAACAAAAAGAGCTGCATATCGGCAGCTCTGTCTATATTGCCGAATAATAAATTACGTTATTACTCAGCCTTTTTTCTTTCTCGGATTCAGAATTCTGCTCTTTCGCAGCCGCAGGAGCATCGTTAGCAAAAGGTCTTTGCACATCTTTTGCAGCCTGCTTAAGCTCCTCAACCGACGCCTTCAGATCTGGAGATAACTCTTCCATACTCATCTGCTCAGCTTTTTTGAGGTTCTCTTGCATTTCCTGAATCTTTAGTTCATGGGAGAGCTCATCTTTCACTCCGTTCGCCATGGCTTTCGCACCATTGATGAACTTTGCCACACTACGAATAGCAGTTGGCAAACGCTCCGGTCCTAATACGACTAGACCAACGACTGAAATTAATATCAGCTCCCAAAAACCGATATCGAACACGGTTTATGCCTGCTCTTTGTCTTTTTTAACTTCTTCAGAAGAAGCTTGTTCTTTCTTCTGCTCAATATTCTGAGGCTCAAAGTCTGCGTCTTTCTCTGTCGACTTAGAAGTTGGCTCATCATCGTTCATTGCTTTTTTGAAACCTTTCACTGCTGAACCTAAATCACCGCCCATATTACGTAGCTTTTTAGTTCCAAACAGCAACACAACGATTACAGCAATAATAAGTAATTGCCAAATACTAATACCACCCATTTCCAATACCTCGGGGATTATTATTGAACATGAAATTTATTCCGCTAAGTGTACTATTTTTTAATGTACGCACGCCAACTTAGCAGCCAAAATGTGACACCAGTAATGCCGCTACCCAAAGCGAGGTAGTTATACGGGCCGATCACCAGTATCGTAGAGCATACGACGAGAGTTGAGCCAATACCAAGTAATAATTTACCTTTTGCGTGATTTCGCTTGGTTTGTTGATAGCCCTGATAGATTTTATCCATCTTTTGGTCTATTTCACGACCTCGTTTTAACCCATCGTAAATCAACTCTGGCAACTCTGGGAGTCTCTCAGCCCAAAAAGGTGCCTTTTCCTTCACCGCATCGATTACCGCCTGCGGACCAACCTGATGCGCCATCCAGTTTTCAAGAAACGGCTTGGCGGTAGCCCACAGATCCAGCTGAGGATATAACTGTCTTCCCAGCCCTTCTACATAGAGCAGAGTTTTTTGCAGAAGTACCAGTTGAGGTTGTACCTCCATGTTGAATCGACGCGCTGTATTAAACAGGTTTAACAACACATGACCAAACGATATCTCACACAGCGGCTTAGCAAAGATAGGCTCACACACCACGCGTATCGCGAACTCAAACTCCTGTACATTGGTATCAACAGGCACCCAGCCCGAATCAACATGAAGTTGAGCAACTTTATGATAATCACGGTTAAAGAATGCAAGGAAGTTTTCCGCCAGATAACGTTTATCTTCGCTATTAAGGGTTCCTACAATTCCGCAATCCAGGCCGATCCATTGAGGGTTTTCCGGATGGTCATACTGTACAAACACATTTCCGGGATGCATATCTGCATGGAAGAAACTATCGCGGAAAACCTGAGTGAAAAATACACTCACTCCACGCTCAGCCAATAGTTTCATATTGGTGCCGTTTGCCCTGAGCCCCTCGATATCAGACACCTGAATCCCATAGATTCGTTCTGATACCATTAGTGTTTCGCTACTAAAGTCAGGAAGCACTTCTGGCACATACAGCTCTTCGCTGCCTTCGAAGTTTCTGCGCAACTGAATGGCGTTTGCGGCTTCACGCCTTAAATCCAGTTCATCAAGTAACGTTTTTTCGTACTCGCGCACAACCTCAACTGGTTTAAGCCTGCGAGCATCAGGTAGTGCTTTAGCTACGATACGCGCCATTCGGTACATCAATTTGATATCCGCGTCGATAATAGGGCGGATATCCGGACGAATGACTTTAAGAACAATTTCCTGTCCGGTTTCTTTTACTTTGGCAGTATGAACCTGAGCAATTGAAGCCGAAGCCAACGGCTCGATATCAAAATCGGTGAACCAGTTTTCCAGAGGACCACCCAGTGCTTCCTCCATTTGCTCTTTAGCCAGGGAGCCATCAAACGGCTCTACCTGATCCTGCAGTAACGCTAACTGATCAGCTAAGAATGGCGGAAATAAATCCCGACGGGTGGACATCATCTGCCCAAACTTAATCCAGACCGGACCAAGTTCTTGCAGAACAAGCCTTAACCGAACCCCTAAATCTTTGTCTGCGTGCTTGTTTTTCAGCCAGAATAGAGCTTTTCTGGCTAACAATGGCGTTCTGGTAAGTTGATGATCCGGGAGTAGCTCATCCAGTCCGTATTCCAGTTGGACTTTGGTTATTTTGTAGAGTCTTTTCAGTTCTGTTGGAGTCATGCGTGCTCCAACAGCTTATTCAGGCGAGATTCTAACTGCTCTGCCTTCGATTTAACGTCATCAACCTGATCACAAAAATAAGCGACTTCCAGTGGTGGCGGAGCAATTTTCCACTCTTCGGTAAGCGCCTGCCCCAGATGATTTTCGTGTTTTTTTGCCTGCTTCTTAACCCAGCAGCCGAAATATTTTGCGCTCTGAACAACAGAGTGAGCAACAATATCGCCGGTATAGCGAGACATCCACTCTTCAATGTCCGGTCTGATATCTTTAAGCAACTGAGAAAAGTGCTGAACGAGCTTAATGTCACCTTCAAGCTCAACTTTCTCTTGCTTGATTAGTCTGGTGATATTGGATTCATCCCGTAGTTCTGGAAGCGCGGAAAGATGAAGCGAGACATAACAATCTGGCTGACCTTCATATCTGGCCAGCACATCAACCTGCTGGCTGAAGATAAATGTCAGTGTTTTATTCACTTCGATAAGGTGAATCTGTAATACCTGCCCCTTCAAGCGGAGCAGTTGCTTACTCTGCTCTGGGCTCTCCTTGAGCAAAGTATTGAGTGCAGTTTCAATGGCAGCCGTTGCCATTGGGTCAAGTGACATTAACTCAGGCATAACGTCCTCAGAATTTATAGCCACGGTGAAGCGCAACGATTCCGCCAGTCAGGTTGTAGTAGCTGGTCTTCTCAAAACCCGCTTCATCCATCATGCCCTGGAGCGTGTCTTGATCTGGGTGCATACGGATAGATTCAGCCAGATAGCGATAACTCTCTGAGTCATTAGCAATAATCTCTCCCATCTTAGGAAGCAGGTGGAAAGAGTATGCGTCATATATCTTGGATAACGGCTCTAGTATTGGCTTAGAAAATTCAAGAACCAGAAGACGGCCACCCGGCTTAAGAACGCGGAACATTGAGCGAAGCGCTTTGTCTTTATCTGTTACGTTTCTCAGGCAGAAGCTTATCGTAATGCAGTCAAAATAGTCATCAGGAAAAGGGAGCTCTTCCGCATTCGCCTGCACGTAATGCACATTCCCGACAACCCCTGAATCTCTTAACTTATCACGGCCAACATTCAGCATTGAGTTGTTGATATCAGCAAGGATTACATGACCTTTTTCGCCAACAATACGTGAGAACTTTGCCGTCAAATCTCCGGTGCCACCGCCAAGATCCAGAATTCTCTGACCAGGGCGAGCGCCACTGCAATCAATAGTAAATCGTTTCCAGACCCTGTGAATGCCCCCAGACATCAGGTCATTCATGATGTCGTATTTAGTCGCTACCGAGTGGAAAACCTCGGCAACTTTGGCAACTTTTTCTTCTTTGGCAACGGTTTTAAAACCAAAATGTGTCGTTTCTTCAGTTTGAGCGGCTGAATTTGCGTCTAAGCTTATATCTGTCATTATTTCCCTCACTGGCATCCACTAATTCCTCGAAGAGGATGCGAGCGCTCAGTTTACTTTATCCTTATCGGGATGTCTTTCTACCAGAGCCTCATTTTGGTTAATTTCTAACAGGCTGGTAGAAATGGGCTTTTTAATCTCAACACCCAACTCTTTAAAGCTTTCTGCCTGACGCAAAACATTTCCCCTACCTGTAGCCAGCTTGTTCATCGCGCCCTGATAGTTCTGACTCGCTTTATCTAATGAGCTGCCAATAGACTCCATATCATCCAGGAATAGCCGAAGCTTGTCGTACAGTTTGCTCGCTCTTTCTGCTATCACCTGAGCATTTTGATTCTGTCTTTCATTCCGCCAGAGGTTATCAATGGTTCTTAAAGCGACCAGCAGCGTTGTCGGGCTCACCAGGATAATATTGTTCTCCATAGCATCCTTTACGAGGGAAGGATCAGCTTCGATAGCAACCTGAAACGCAGGTTCCACCGGGATAAACATCAGCACATAATCAAGAGAATGAATACCTTTTAGCTTATGGTAGTCCTTTTGGCTCAAACCCCGGATATGTCCTCTAATCGCGGTTAGGTGATCGCTTAACGCCTGAGATTTTTCCTCATTCGATTCCGAATTAAAGTAACGCTCGTAAGCAACCAATGCCATTTTTGAATCGATAACCACTTGCTTGTTGTCAGGTAAGTGAACAATCACATCCGGTTGATAACGCTTGCCAGCTTCATCTTGTAGACTAACCTGCGTTTGATATTCGTGTCCTTCTCGTAACCCCGACTCAGCAAGAACTCTGGCTAAAACCACTTCCCCCCAGTTGCCTTGTTGCTTATTGTCACCCTTCAGAGCCTGAGTGAGATTCACTGCTTCGCGAGTCATCTGTTCGTTCAGCTTCTGTAAGCTTTTGATCTCATGAACTAAGGTATGGCGCTCTTTGGCTTCATTACCAAAACTGTCTGTTACTTGTTTTTTAAAGCCCTCTAACTGTTCTTTTAATGGCGAGAGTAAGCCTTCTAAGCTCTGACGGTTCTGTTGGTCAACTTTGGCAGTTTTGGCCTCAAAGAGTTGGTTAGCTAAATGCTCAAACTGTTGTTTTAACCTTTCCTCTGCCTTCTCCAGTAACTGAAGTTTCTCAAGATTCGCTTTGCTCTCTTCCCGATGACGCGCATCCTGCTCACGCAGATCTGCGGTTAGTTGTGCAATATCATCCCGCGCCTGGCTCAGTGCCTCTACATGATTCTGTCTCTCCTGATTAACAGCATCGAAGTGACGCAGCTTTTCCATCGCTGCCATTAGTTTGCCGTGCGATTGCTTGAGCTCAAAAGCAGCTTTGTCGCGCTCTATATCCAGCTCATCAAGCTCACTCTGACTTTCAGCCAGAGCTTTTTCTGCTTCTGCCAGCCGGGTTAAGATCAGTTGCTGCTCAGATTCTGCTTTCTGCTTTTGAAGTTCTAAGCTGAAATTCATTTTCTGCTTAATCCACCAGCCAGATATAAATGCCGCAGCACATCCACTGCCCAGAACAGAAATGACGATAAGCTGATTCTCAATAATCCACTGCATACGTTAACCAAGTTACTTTTTTGAAAATCTTATGTAGATACTGGATAAATGTCCAGCCATGAATAGTATCGTTGTATTCTGTACACTGTGCGCGTCAGACTAATACTAAGAATCAAATAATGAAAAACGAGAAACACGCGTTGGCTTTTGGCTTATCAGCGGTGCTACTTTGGTCCACCGTCGCAACCGCATTTAAGCTAACTTTACAGGAATTTACCCCTATACAGATGCTTGCTGTCGCCAGTTTGGTTTCTGCATTGGCACTGATTTTTATCTGTTACTTTCAGGGCAAGCTTGGGCAGCTTTATACAACGTTTTTTTCCAATCCTCTTTACTATCTGGTTCTCGGGCTGATTAATCCCCTTGCCTACTATTTGATCCTGTTTAAGGCTTATGACTTACTTCCTGCCTCTCAGGCTCAGCCATTAAACTACAGCTGGGCAATTACTCTGACCTTAATGGCAGCGGTCTTTCTCGGACAAAAAATTCGTAAGCAGGACTGGATCGCTTGTGTGCTCGGCTATGCTGGTGTTGTGGTAATAGCGACAAAAGGCGATGTTCTGGCGCTAAACTTTGACAGTCCTCTGGGTGTTGGCCTGGCTCTGTTGTCTACTTTGCTTTGGGCGGGGTACTGGATTCTCAATACCAAAAACAAAGCCGATCCAGTTGTTGGTGTCCTGCTTGGCTTTCTGGTTGCACTACCATTCACATTCGGAATTGCTTTCTTTGAAGGGGCCAGCTGGAACATTACAAGCAAGGGATGGATGGCTGTCACTTATGTGGGGCTGTTTGAAATGGGTGTGACTTTTGTTCTTTGGTTGTCAGCACTAAAAGCAACCTCCAACACTGCAAGAATCAGCAATCTGATTTTTATCTCTCCGTTTATCTCACTCATTTTGCTTGCTTATATAATCGGAGAAACAATCCCACCTTCGACTCTTGTTGGCCTGGTCATGATTGTATCCGGATTAGTCATCCAGCAGATTAAGGGAAAAACAAAAGCCGCTACTAGCTAAATAGCTGGTATGCCAGCTCATAACCCTCACCCCTAATTTCATTGATAATATCTACAGTATCAGGGGTAAAGCCCAGTATTTTACTGCATGGGTGCATGGTCACAAAAGTTACTTTATCTCTGTCTAAAAGAGAGTCCCATGCCTTGTGCACATCAATAGAGAAACGAAGCAAATAAGCCAGTTCGGGGGACACTTTCGCCTTAGCCGGTGAGTGAGAGTGAGCAATGGCATCGACCATTTGAGGAGGAAACTCCCACGCCTGAGCCAGTTTTGCTCCAATAGCAGGAACATCGGTACCAAGTACGTCTCTTTGCACTGCAAACGGCTTCTCACCACCTTCAATTCGCTGGGTAATGATTTTAGCTTGCTCTGGCGCATTGGCGTGTATCATCAACAAACCTATGTTGTGAAGCGTACCTGTTGTAAAGACTTCATCCGGATCCAGATTTGCACGAGGTGCCAGTTGACCAGCAATCATCGACACTTCAAAGGTATTAGCCCAATAATCCTTCAAGCTAATGGTCTTTAATTTTGGGAAAGCTTGAGACAACACCGAAGCGCGAACCAAAGAACGAACAGACTCACTACCAACCCGAACAATGGCTTCATTAATGGAGGATACCTCCCTACGCCCGCCAAATTGGGCAGAATTAGCCAGCCTCAACATTCTGGTACTAAGAACCTGATCCATTGAAACTTTCAAAGCAAGCTCATTAAAGTCAAAATCTAACTGATTCACCATATCAAGAATTTCATTCAATACCTTTTCCAATCTTGGGAGTTCTTCTATTTTTTTTAGTAACTCTTCTTGATTCATCAGCTCAGCCTCTATTCAACTTCCCTATAAAATATAGTTCAAAACGCCATAAGTCGACGGCTAATTTTTGTTCAATTAGCAGCAACGAACTCGCTACAAGCTTCCCTGTCACAAGACTGAAAAAAAATAACTAAGAACCCAAAAAACTCTGACATGCTAATTACCTGGTTTAGATACAGTTTTCTGATTCAATACCAACCTGAATTACTCATGCGTCGTTATTTAATTTTGTCTCTAAGCCTATTTGTCCTAATAGCCTGCTCTTCCAAACCTATTCTTAAGGCAATAAATCAAAGCCATTTTTTTGCGGAAAATGTCTATCAGAATATGTCTGCAAAAAATGAAGCCAATCTATATAAAGCCCCGAAGACTTCCGACTGGTCAAAAAAAGGCGTTGTAATACAGGGAGTTCCCAGAGGTGACGCGACACCAGAATTTTGGTCTGAAGATATCGTCAACAAATCTCTTACTTCCAGCGAGCCATGGAATGCTATCACCGGCTGGGTAACCATTTTTGAAGCCAGTAAGAACAAAGCTCGCAATGTTCGTGTCGCTCTGGGTGATATGGATATATGGGTATTACGAGGAAAAAGTGTGAGGCACGCTAAGTGGGAAAATATCACTCCTTCAGGTGCAAACATCAGTTGGGCAGCATACTTTGCAAATAATATGATTCAGCTTGAGTCAAACGCTCAAAACAGATCTTCAGATAAAGAGTTTGTCAGTTACTCTTTAAGTAATCAGCGCTTTCCAATCCATGGTGGAACTCACAACATCGCCATGAATGGTAAAGATGTGCTTGCTTCTTTTATCAGGGTCAAGGCATGGCTGGAACCTGATAACAAGAGCCTGACAAGTGATGTAAATAAAGCAAAAGTGCTTATGAGTGTGGGAGCTGACTACTATCCATCGGTTGAAACGTCAGTAAGAAAAGGCTCGTTTGCAAACGCAAACTACCTGCCAGGAGCCGGTGGCAGCCGCTTTAAGTACCTGACGACGGAGCCATCCTGGTTCTATATGGCTACCGTAGCAGCCGACGATTTGTCCAATGTGGACAAAAGCAGTGAGTACTATAAGTCTGGCGGCAGAACTTATTTAACTAAAGATGAGTGGTTAAACAACCACCCTAACCTGTTGATTAATTGACAACAGCCTTAAATCAGCCCAATAGCGAACGTTTTCCTGCTCGTGAAGTTTCTATGACATTTAGAGGTAGTTAACTAATTTAGAATTTGTAAACCTCCACATATGTTTAGGTTTTCAAACTCTATGAAACACACTTTAGCTATCTCTTTAAGTCTTTTAGCTTTATCTGCTTACGCAAACGAACCATCCCCCGTTAACCAGAGCACAAACTATGCTACAGATGCCTATAACTCTATGGCTTTGTGGAACGATGCTCCTTTATATAACGCTCCAACAGTTCCTTCTTGGGCATATCGTGCCGTTATCGTGCAGGGCATACCACGAGGAGATGCCGCACCATCCTGGTGGTCAGACTCAATCATCGATAAATCAATTACAACAAGCAACTCTTGGAATGCTATAACTGCATGGTTTTCAGTTTTTGAAGGTGAAGATAATACAGCTCGCAATGTTCGTGTTGCTGTTGGTCCAACAGATATCTGGATACTAAGAGCAAGTAAAGCAGATGACGATACCAGAGATGCCATATAGGAAAATATTACATCGTTTGGTGAAGAGATTCGTTGGGCAAGCTATACCGACAATAATATTGGCTCTTTTATCTCCCCAGCAATTAATCGCCCTCTAGAAAACAAAACTGTATCGTATCCTTTAAGCGACAATCGTTATCCGATTCATGGTGGTACAAAAATGTTGTACGTACATGGAAAAAATATAAGAGCTATACTGATCAGAATGAAAGCTTGGTTAATACCAGACGACAAATATCAGATTGATGATACAGAGCAAGCAAAGGTGCTAATGAGTATCGGTGGTGACTACTACCCTACAACCAACTCAACAGTATCAAAAGGCTCATTTGCGAACGCCAACTATCTGCCGGGAGCTGGTGGCAGCCGTTTTCAATACCTGACAACCGAACCAACCTGGATATATATGGTAACCGTATCTCCGGACGATTTATCAATTGTAGATAAGAGCAGTGAGTACTATAAGTCTGGCGGTAAAACTTACTTAACCAAAGAGGAGTGGTTGAACAACCACCCTAACCTGTTGATTAATTGACACTAGGCCAAAGCAAACGTTTGCCTGCTCGTGAAATTTCTATGACATACAGAGATAGTTAACTAACTTAGAATTTGAAAACCTCCACATATGTTTAGGTTTTCAAACTCTATGAAACACACTTTAGCTATCTCTTTAAGTCTTTTAGCTTTATCTGCTTACGCAAACGAACCATCCCCCGTTAACCAAAGCACAAACTATGCTACAGATGCCTATAATTCTATGGCACAGTGGAATGATGCTCCTTTATATAACGCTCCCACAGTTCCTGCCTGGGCATATCGTGCCGTTATCATGCAAGGTGTACCACGTGGGGACGCTGCACCTTCCTGGTGGTCAGACTCAGTCATTGATAAATCAATTACAACAAGCAACTATTGGAACGCTATAACTGCATGGTTTTCTGTTTTTGAGGGAGAAGATAATACAGCTCGCAATGTTCGTGTTGCAGTAGGCCCAACGGATATCTGGGTATTGAGAGCACGCAAAGCAGATGAAGATACCCAAAATGCCAAGTGGGAAAATATTACATCATTTGGTGAAGAGATTCGTTGGGCAAACTATACCGACAATAACATCGGTTATTTTATCTCCCCGGCAATTAATCGCCCTCTAGAAAACAAAATTGTATCGTATCCTCTGAGCGACAATCGTTATCCGATTCATGGTGGAACAAAAGTATTGTACATGCATGGAGAAAATGTAAGAGCTGTACTGATCAGAATGAAAGCCTGGTTAATACAAGACGACAAATATCAGGTTAATGATACAGAGCAAGCCAAGGTGTTAATGAGTATCGGTGGTGACTACTACCCTACAACCACATCAACAGTATCAAAAGGCTCATTTGCGAACGCAAACTATCTGCCTGGAGCTGGCGGCAGCCGTTTTCAATACCTGACACCCGAACCAACCTGGATATATATGGTAACCGTATCTCCGGACGATTTATCAATTGTAGATAAGAGCAGTCCATACTTTAACTCAGGAGGAAAACCTTACATAACTAAGGACGAATGGTTTGATAACCATCCAGACTTGCCAGCAGAGCTAAAGGCTACGCCCACTGACCAGCAACAAAACCGCTACTCCAGCACCACTGGAAATTGAACCCACCGAGGTGACCGCTTACGTCGAGCACCTCACCGATAAAGAAGAGTCCGGGGATGGTTTTAACTTCCATCGTTTTGGAAGAGATATGATCGGTGTTAACGCCTCCCAGAGTTACCTCTGCAGTTCGGTACCCCTCAGTGCCGTTTGGTTTAATTTCCCAGTTCTCTAGCAAGTGAGTAATTGCACTCAACTCTTTCTGGTTAAACTGCTTAAGTGGTTTGTCGCTTAGATCTTTTCTATCGATAAGCTGTTCGACAAGTCGCTTAGGCAGCACCTTAGCAAGTGTATTTTTGAGGCTTTGATTTGGATGCTTCTCTACTGAGCGGGAAAGAAGCTCCTCTACATCCGTTTCCGGGATCAGGTTAATAGTTACCTTTTGCCCTACTTTCCAGTATGAAGAGATCTGCAACACCGCTGGCCCTGACAGCCCTCTATGCGTAAACAGTAGGGCTTCTTTAAAGCTTGTGCCATCTTCCGCTGTTATCTCGGATGGAATAGCGATGCCGGAAAGCTCTGAAAGCAGCTCTTTGTCTTCTTTGTGTAATGTGAAAGGCACTAAGCCAGCCGTTGTAGGAACCATCGTTAGCCCAAATTGTTCTGCGACTTTATAACCAAAAGGTGTTGCCCCAAGTTTAGGCATAGATAAACCACCAGTTGCGATGACTAAAGAATCACACTCAACCAATTCTGTATTGGCATGCAACTGAAAGCCCGTGTCTTTTTTCTCGATTGAGTGTGCGTCCACCTGATACTGGAACTCAACATCTAGTCCATTGCACTCCTGAAGAAGCATTGAAACAATTTCTTTCGCTGAATCGAGACAGAACAGCTGACCATGATCCCGCTCTTCAAACTCGATGCCATATTTTGAAACTAGAGCAATAAAGTCCCAGTTGGTATATTGAGACAGTGCTGATTTAACAAAGTGAGGATTCTGGCATAGATAGTTGGAAGCACTCACGTCGTAGTTGGTGAAGTTACACTTGCCGCCACCAGAAATAAGGATCTTTCGGCCAGGCTTTTTGGCATGGTCGAGTACAAGCACTTTTCGTCCACGCTTACCTGCTTCAATGGCACACATCAAACCTGCGGCACCAGCACCAATAATAACAACGTCGACTTTTTTACTCATACCCATCCAGTCCAAATAAAAAGGATGTACGAAAATCGTACATCCTTACATAAAGAATGAGTATTTTAGCGCCTCTGCACGCCGATGCCAATCAGCAGCAGACGAATACTACAACAGTATAGATGCTAACAGCGTCACCCCTAACAGGGAAACAAACAGAATAAACAGCTCTCTTACCTTCTCACACTTTCTCAAAAATACTGGATCGTGGTGATGTAGATACTCTTTGTCTCTGATATAAGAGAACAAACGAACCTGTTTGGTCATGTTTCCGTGCCCGGTAAAGAATCCTCCACCATCAACTTGCTGATAAAGCAGCGGGTGAGCTTCCCGCATAACATAAATGAGTGAGCGCAGTGCACTTAAATAACGAGCCAGGTTGACACACAGAACAACCATCAATGCAAAAAGAACTGTATCTCCATTGATCATCTTTTCCTCCCTACATCTTCTAGGATGCCAAAGGAAAAGACGATCGCGGTATCTTTCCTTTACACTGAGTTACTCAGCTGAAGCTGCATCCATAATAGAAGACGAACCTTCTTTTGCCATCACTGCTAAGTCCTTATCGATAAAGAACAGCGCTTTACCATCTTCGCCGACAAGTTCCAGCTTATCTAATATCCCTTTAAACAATTTCTCTTCCTCGTGCTGTTCTGCAACGTACCACTGTAAGAAATTGAACGTTGAGTAATCCTGGTTAGTAAACGCAGCATGAGCAAGTTTATTGATTTTTTCAGTAATCATCTTTTCATGCTCATAGGTCTCGCGGAACACTTCACCAAGGCTTTCGAAGTCGAAACGTGGAGCTTCAATTGCGCCTAATACAGGCATAGCTCCTGTCTCGCTGACATAGGTAAACAGACGCTGCATATGCTCCATTTCCTCTGTCGCATGAGCTCTTAAAAACTCTGCTGCCCCTTCGAATCCTTGATCTTCACACCAAGCACTCATTTGTAAGTATAGATTGGATGAGAAAAATTCTAGGTTAATTTGCTCATTTAATTGATCGACCATAGCTTGAGACAACATATTTTCTCCTTTTTAACGTCCTTTTTAAGGCATTCTTAGTCTTATCCCACTATAGCACGAAGTCACCTTGATATTTGTCCCATTTTGTAGCCTCTAAACCTGAATGAGATCATAACGACAAAAAATATCTGGATTAGGTGCTAATCTTTATTTGTATTAGAGAGTTAAAGGTGTATTTGGGATTTAATGGAGATGGCACTATGAGTTACAAACATATACTTGTTGCAATAGATCTTACCGACGAAAGCAAAGTTCTTATCGATAAAGCTGTGGCTCTGGCTAAGCCGCTTGATGCCGAAATATCTTTTATACATATCGACGTGAACTACGCAGAAATCTATACCGGCTTAATTGATATCAATCTGGCAGAGACTCAGAACCACGCAATGGAAGCTTCAATGACTCAGCTAAACAACCTGGCTGATCATGCTAATTATCCAATTAAGCATACTTTAGTCGGAAGTGGCGATTTAGGTTACGAATTAAAAGATGCAATTAAGCAAAGAGATGTCGATTTGGTTATTTGCGGGCATCATCAGGACTTCTGGAGTGTGCTCTTGTCTTCAACCAAGCAACTACTTAACAGCGTACCAGTTGATATGTTGGTCGTTCCACTACATGACGAATAATGATCGATTAACTCAAAACAAATCAGGTCGCGTTTGCGACCTAATTTGTTAGTGAATAGCCTGATTGGATGGCGAATCATTAGAATTGAGCAGTGCCAGATCAATATGAGCCATCTCTTTCTCTATCCTTTGATGCTTTTTAACCATCTTCTTTTGCTTTTTAAGCACTTTTTCTAGCTTTTTCTGATATTTTTTCTGCTTCTTTGCCTCTTTTTTAGCCTTTTTCAGCGCATTTTTAGGGAGCGCTGCTTTATCTTCCCGAGGCTTAAAATCAACTTTTTCTGTTTTCTCATGTGAAATAGCAAGAGGTTTACAAAGAGAGGATTTTTCGATGGAAGAGCGTGCACAAGACCCACATAAATATTGAGGCTGAGAAACCAATCTGGTTATCTCACCAAAACTTTCTGTAATGTCATGCCGTCTTAATTTGCACAATCGCTTCGCCATTTTACCGCTCCCAGCAAAGTGTAATGATAATGATTCTTTGTTAGGTATAACGTTTTAGAGGGACGAATACAAGGAGAATTTTTGAGCGATTGTTTAACTTAAGATCTAACTCATTGAAGCCAGTACATAAACGTCAAAACGATTTTTTTTGGTTTCTATAGCCATGGTCGGCTTTTCATTTGCCAGCCAGCTAGCGTAGTTTGGTCTTTTCACGACAACACGTTTTCCTGCAAGCTTAATCGCCGGGGCTAAAAGGGAGTCGGCATCTTCATCGGCACCAACAAGTGACTGAAATACCCGCATCTCTTTTTTAACTAGCGCACTTTTCTTTTTGTTTTCCGGATGTGGATACATTGGATCCAGATAAACAACATCTGGCTGTTCGAAGTCAGGATCATTTGCTAGCTCATCCAGAGCATCATGACTAGAGGCATGTACCATCGACATTCTTTCTGATACCCACGCTCCGATCTCCGGGTCTTGCTTGGCTCTCTCCAGTCCGTCACTTAATAGCGCCGCAACAACCGGATTTCTTTCAACCATCTTAACTTTGCAGCCTAATGAAGCCAGAACGAAAGCATCTCGCCCCAAACCAGCAGTACCATCGAGTACTGTTGGCGTTGCACCTTTGTTCAAACCAGCGGCTTTCGCAATCGCCTGACCTTTTCCACCACCAAACTTCCGCCTATGACCAACAGCGCCACCAACAAGATCAACATAAATAGCACCCAGTTTAGGTTCATCAAGCTTACGCAACTCAAGTCTTTCGTCCGTTAACACCAATGCAAACTCACTGCTATCATCGTGCGTCAACTGCCACTCAGAAGCTATTTTTTCCAGTACTGACAATTTAGCTGGGTCTTCACATATTAGTTGTAGTTGCAAGGTATTCTCCGAAACTCTGGTGCTAAGCGCGGCGTATTCTAACGCAACTCGGGCAGTAACTCACTGACGAGTTCATCCAATGGTTTAGGGCGGGCGATAACATACCCTTGAGCAAAGTCTACTCCCAGCTCTATAAGGTTTTCGAGTATCTCTTCGTTTTCAACAAACTCAGCCACTGTCTTTTTGCCCATTTGTTTTGCAAGATCATTTATTGACCGCACCATAATGTAGTCGGTCTCGTTTCGATCCATGTCCCGAACAAATAAGCCGTCAATTTTCACAGTATCAACCGGTAGTTTTTTCAAATAACCAAATGATGATAGACCAGAGCCAAAATCATCCAGCGCTATTCTGCACCCGCACCGCTTAATCTTTGAAAAATGTTTAATGGCCTGGTCAACATTTCCCATTGCGGCTGTTTCAGTAATTTCTATCGCCAGCTTACTTCCCGGAACAGCACTATGCTCAATAGCATCAACCAAAAAGTTAATAAACTCGGTATTACCAAAAGACTGCCCCGAAAGGTTAATGGCACATGTACCCAAATGAGTAACAACTTCCGGGTGCGACTCAAGCCAGGCCAACGCCTTCGTTACCACCGCTTTATCGATTAGGTGTGCAACATTGTATTTTTCAGAAGCCGGCATAAAGATTCCCGGAGAGATAAAGTCACCGTTGATATCCCGGATACGTACTAGGATCTCGAAACCAATATAGTTTTTCTCTTGCTCCTCATCCAAACTCAGGATTCTTTGTGCAAACAGTTCAACCCTATCCTTGGCCAAGGCATCATGAACAAGGTTAACGCTTTCCATTTCGAGCTGACGACGCTGTAAGTCCTCATCGTCAACATGATAAAGGTGATATCGGTTACGCCCTTCCTCTTTTGCTGCATGGCAAGCCGTATCTGCCTGAGCGTGAACCATCTGAGTCGAGGTCGCAGTGTCATCAATCAATCGAATGCCCAATGAGCAGGTAAGGCTCAGAACAATTTCATCCCATGTAAATGGATTTGAAGCGAGAGAGTTGATGATGTTTTTTGCAATTTTCTTAGCATCAAGCTCAGTACAGTCTCGCAGAAGTACCGCAAACTCATCACCACCCATTCTGGCCAGAATCGCTTTATAAGGCAGGACAGACTCAATAATCGACGCTGCAAACTTGATAGCAGAATCTCCGGCTTCATGCCCAGCGGTATCATTAAGAACCTTCAGTTGATCGAGATCGATGTAAAGCATCGCATGGGTTCTGAGTTGATTGTGTACCTCTTTAAGAGCATCCCCAAGTTCTGCTTCAAAATGGTTCCTATTAAAGGCTTCCGTAAGTACATCATACCGAGCCTGGTATTCGAGCTGCTCGGTCAATGAATGAATTTCTGTGATGTCCTCACCAACAATCAACAACTGCCCGGTATCATCGAGTGGGCGAATGTTCTCCCGAATCCATAAAGTGCGTCCACTTTGATGCCTGTAGCGTAGTTCCCTACGCCATACGTCTTTCATTGCCCGTTGTGGCTGTAAAAGCATCTTTCTAGCCGGTAAAGAGCTTTCATCAATATAAAAGTCAGTAAGATGGTGTCCGAGTATCGCCATCTCTTCGTAACCCAACAACTCACTGGTAAAGCGGTTTGCAGCCTGAACTCGGTTACGTTCATCCAGCGTCAGCATCATGACTGGTTGCTGCTCATAATAGACCCGCATCTTAGACTCACGCTCAACCAGTTTCTGCTCTGTTAACTTTTCAGAGGTAATGTCTGTCCCTTCAAACAGAAATTGATTTTCTTCTTTCTCTAAAGAGGGAAGCGGATTAATCACGATATCAAGCAGACGACTTCCAGTCTCCTGACAAAGCACCTCCACATCCAGGCGAATAGATAAATCGTTACTCCGATTTTCAAAGTAGCCAAGCATCTTAGTTCGGCTCTCTTCCTCCCACCCTTTGTGGTGCCAAATCGGTTTATCCAGATTTAATCCCTGCCCAAATAGTAAATTATGTAGCTTGTTGTTACAGGAAATCAGCCTTCCATGCTCATCAAGAATGCCGATGTACTGGTGACTTTGATCGAAGATAGACTCTAAGAGTAACTGACTTTGCTTAGCGCGCTTTTCACTCGCTTTCAGCTTTTGCATGTAGTAAAGCAGTGACAAAATAATCACGAGTAAAAACAGTATGCTAATGACAACATACGTGAGCTGGGAGGACTGCATCACAAGAACTTCGGAGGTTGTTGCCTGAGCCAGGCTACTCCAGAGCAGAGCAATAACGAACATGAATTTGTGCACAACCAACAATTCCTTAAGATAATTAACCCAAACTCAGGGATCACTTATAGTATCACTGTAGCTAATAAAATATACTTTTACGATTCAACAAGTTCGATTGACGCAGGTATCAATATGGATTCGACTATTCGTCTGGATGATCTGGACAGAGCCATTCTAAAAACACTGCTGGAAGATGCTCGCAGGCCATATGCTGAAATGGCAAAGCAATTTGACGTTAGTCCAGCAACTATCCATGTTCGCATTGAAAAGATGAAGGCAGCCGAAATCATTGAGGGTACTGAGGTTATCGTGAACCCTAAGAAGCTGGGTTACGATGTTTGCTGCTTTATCGGGATTAATTTAAACGCCGCGCGCGACTATCACTCTGCGCTGGAAAAGTTGAATGCTCTGGATGAGGTGGTGGAAGCTTACTACACAACCGGTGCCTACAATATCTTTGTAAAGCTTATGTGTAAGTCAATTGAAGAACTGCAGTATGTACTGATTGATAAACTTCAGGCGATCGATGAAGTACAGTCAACGGAGACGCTTATCTCGCTGCAAAACCCGATTAATCGTAATGTGAATCCATAAAAAACAGAACCGGAGATCTGGCTTCTCTTTAACGGGAATTAGCCAGATAATCGTATTGTCAGATACATTTTAAAGAGCATTTTTCAATGCTCAACTATCGTCATTCCTTATAGCGAGGCACGAGCGTTGTAAGGAATCTATTCTGAAGTAGATCACGGACTTCGCTCTGGCTCATCCGAGATGACGGATATTTTAGCAAAAAGGCTCGATTTCCGAGCCTTATAATTTGTTTACCTTATGCACTAATTCCTGCATGTCTTAGCAGAGCATCAATTTCTGGCTCACGACCTCTGAATCGCTTGAACAACTCCATAGGCTCTTCACTACCACCCATTTCCAGGATGTTGTTAAGGAAGCTCTTACCTGTGTCCGTGTTGAAGATTCCTTCCTCTTCAAATCGAGAGAATGCATCTGCTGAAAGCACTTCAGCCCACAGATAGCTATAGTAGCCAGCACTGTAACCACCAGCGAAAATATGACTAAATGCGTGAGAGAAGCGGTTCCACTCAAGGCTTGGCAAAACAGCCACCTTCTTCTTAACCTCTTCTAAAGTCTCTAGCACTTTCGCACCAACCTCAGGATCGTACTCGGTATGAAGGGTGAAATCGAATAGTCCGAACTCTAGCTGACGAAGGATAAACATCGCAGACTGGAAGTTCTTCGCTGCTAGCATTTTTTCAAGCATCTCTTTAGGCAGAGCTTCGCCAGTTTCGTAATGACCTGAAATAAACTTCAGCGCTTCCTCTTCCCAGCACCAGTTCTCTAAAAACTGGCTTGGAAGCTCAACCGCATCCCATGGAACACCGTTAATACCAGAAACAGAAGAGACATCAACCTGTGTCAGCATATGATGAATACCGTGACCAAATTCGTGGAATAGCGTCACTACTTCGTCGTGAGTAAACAGCGCTGGTTTGTCACCAACCGGCTTGTTGAAGTTACAGGTCAGATACGCGACCGGAGAAATCAACTCACCATCATCAGTTACACGGCGAACTCGGCATTCGTCCATCCACGCTCCACCTCGCTTATGCTCACGAGCATAAAGATCTAGATAGAAACTGCCGCGTAGTTTGCCTTCGCTATCCAGAATATCAAAGAAGCGAACCGACTCATGCCAGGTATCCACGCCTTCTTTTTCAACAACCTTCATCCCGAACACGCGGCTCAGCACTTCAAACAACCCGTTAACCGCCTTTGATTCAGGGAAATAAGGACGAAGTTCTTCGTCAGAGATTTGGAACAGATGCTGTTTCTGTTTTTCGCTGTAGTAAGCAATATCCCAAAGATTAAGCTCTGTTACACCAAACTCTTTTTCAGCAAATGCTTTTAGCTCCTGGACTTCTCTTTCGCCTTGCGGTTTAGCTTTAGCGGCTAAGTCATTCAGGAAGCCAAGCACTTGCTCTGGTGTTTCTGCCATTTTGGTTGCCAGTGACTTCTCACTGTATGTGCCAAAGCCAAGCATACGGGCGATTTCATGACGCAGCTTCAGTTGCTCGACCATGATTTCACTGTTGTCCCACTTAACTGCATTCGGACCACGATCAGAAGCACGAGTTACGTACGCTTCATACATCTCTTTTCGCAGTTCCTGATTGTCACAGTACGTCAATACAGGAAGGTAAGAAGGAATATCTAGCGTAAGCAACCAGCCCTCTAACTCCTTAGCCTGTGCTGCTGCTTTCGCAGCATCCAGAGCTGATTCTGGCATTCCTGCTAGCTGAGCTTCATCAGTAATGTGTTTGCTCCAGCCCATTGTGGCATCAAGTACATTGTTCGAGAACTGAGAGCCTAGCTCTGACATGCGCTTGCTGATCTCACCATATCTATGCTGCTCATCAGCAGGTAGGCCGATTCCCGATAGTTCGAAATCTCGAAGTGCGTCTGTAATCGTCTTCTTTTGAGCCTGGCTCAAGCCTTCAAACTCATCACTCGCCTTAATCGACTTGTATGCCTCATAAAGCCCTTTGTGTTGTCCAACCCAGGTTCCGTACTCAGATAGCAAAGGAAGGCAGCTTTCGTAAGCGTCTCTTAGCTCCTGACTATTCACTACCGAGTTCATATGGCTGACAGGTGACCAGATTCGGCTTAAGCGATCATCCACTTCTGCCAAAGGAGCACAGATATTGTCCCAACCCGGTTCGCGGTTACCCTGCAAAACCTCTTCAACTTTTAAACGACAATCAGCAATCGCTTTTTCAACTGCTGGTTTTACATGTTCAGGCTTAATCTGAGAAAACGGTGGGAGATCTGTAAAAGTAAGGAGTGGGTTGGGCATATAGAATTCCTTGTTTATTTTTTCTTATTTATACTGAAGTGACCTAGGTTATAAGTGTAGGCCGCTTATAGTATTTTCAATAGTGGCGTATAATTCATGATATTGAAAGTTCACCATTAATCACACTTAGCAGGTAATACCCTTTCAGCTGACTCAATTCAGTATAAAACCGAAAGTGAACTATTGCATAGAAGTGTTTCGCGAGAAGAAATTGTTAAGTTACCGACATAGCTTTCACGCCGGCAACCATGCTGACGTTGTAAAACATATCGTCCAGAGTCTAATTCTGGATTCTCTGAAGCAAAAAGATAAACCATTTGTTTATCACGATACTCATTCGGGCGTTGGCCGATACGATCTTACCCACGAATGGTCTGAGAAGACCGGGGAATACAAGCAAGGCATAGAAAAAGTCTGGCAAAGCACATCTATACCTGAAGAGGTACAAAGCTACTTAAAAGCGGTGCAAAACCTCAACGAAGGTTCAGATCTTCGTTATTACCCCGGCTCACCAAGGGTTGCCAGAGCTCAGATTCGCCCACAAGATCGGATGGTGCTTACTGAACTTCATCCAAGCGACTACCCTCTTCTTCAACAAGAATTTCACCGCGATAGACAGGTAAAAATATTTAAAGAAGATGGCTTTCAGCGCCTCAAAGCAAGCCTGCCACCAGCAGAACGTCGCGGACTTGTATTAATCGACCCGCCATACGAACTGGCAAAAGAGTATCGCGATGTTGTAAGAGCTATAGCACAGAGCCATAAGCGCTGGGCAACTGGTATTTACGCTATCTGGTATCCGGTGGTCAATCGCTCAGATATCGACGATATGATCGAAGGGTTAGAAGGACTGGGTATTCGTAAAATTCTGAAAATCGAGCTCGCGGTCTCACCAGACACTAACGAACGAGGTATGACTGCGTCGGGCATGATTGTTATCAACCCACCCTGGAAGTTGGAACAACAGATGAAACAAGTTCTACCTTTCCTAAAGGAAACAATCGCGCCAGTAACCGGAAGCTATAAGTTAGATTGGATTGTTCCTGAATAAGAATTGAACTTTCACCGGTCTAACCCAATATGGGAATTATATCTAAGTAAAAATAATAATTTGGAGAAAGTAATGGCAACGCATTTTGATTATATCTGTATCGGCGGCGGTAGTGGCGGTATCGCATCAGCAAATCGCGCATCAATGTACGGCGCGAAAGTCGCTTTGATTGAAGCCAAAGATCTTGGTGGTACTTGTGTAAACGTTGGTTGTGTACCTAAAAAGGTGATGTGGCATGGTGCTCAGGTTGCTGAAGCCATCAATCTATACTCTGAAGATTATGGTTTTGATGTAGATGTTAAGAGCTTCAATTGGGATAAACTGGTTGAAAATCGCCAGGCTTATATTGGTCGAATCCATCAGTCGTATGACCGCGTTCTTGGCAACAACAAGGTTGAAGTCATTAAAGGCTTCGCTAAGTTTGTTGACGAAAAGACAGTAGAAGTAAACGGTGAGCACTATACCGCTGATCATATTTTGATTGCTGTCGGTGGCCGCCCTACTATACCTAATGTTCCGGGTGCAGAATATGGTATCGATTCTAACGGCTTCTTCGAGCTAGACGCGCTTCCAAAACGCACTGCGGTTATCGGAGCTGGTTATATTGCCGTTGAGATCGCAGGCGTACTGAATGCTCTGGGAAGTGAAACTCACCTATTTGTACGTAAGCAATCTCCTATTCGTACTTTCGACCCGATGGTTATCGATACTTTGGTTGAGGTAATGGAAGCGGAAGGCCCAACCCTACATACTCATTCAATTCCAAAAGAAGTTGTGAAAGAAGAGGATGGAAGCCTTACTCTGCACCTTGAAAATGGCAACACTCAGAACGTTGATACCCTAATTTGGGCAATTGGACGTCACCCGGCTACGGATGCTATCAATCTTGGCGTAACTGGTGTTGAGCTAAATGATCGCGGCTATATCAAGGTCGATGAGTATCAGGAAACCAACGTTAAAGGCATCTACTGCGTTGGTGACATCATGGAAGGCGGTATTGAGCTGACTCCTGTAGCTGTAAAAGCTGGTCGTCAACTATCTGAGCGTCTGTTTAACAGCAAGCCTGAAGCGAAAATGGATTATGAGCTGGTTCCTACCGTGGTATTCAGCCACCCACCAATTGGCACTATCGGGTTAACTGAGCCAGAAGCCATCGAAAAATACGGTGAAGAGAATGTGAAGGTTTATTCTTCGAGCTTTACTGCGATGTACACAGCGGTCACTCAGCACCGTCAACCATGTAAGATGAAGTTGGTTTGTGCTGGTGAAGACGAAAAAGTTGTTGGCCTACACGGTATTGGTTTTGCCGTAGACGAAATGATTCAGGGCTTTGGCGTAGCAATGAAGATGGGCGCAACCAAAGCGGACTTCGACAGTGTGGTCGCGATACACCCAACTGGTTCTGAAGAGTTTGTTACCATGAGATGATCATCAGTATAAGAAAATAAATATCGGCCCATGCTTACATGTATGGGCCGTTTTTTTATGAGCGCTTATAGCACACCTAACATCTGTGTATTCCACATGCTCTGCCCTAGAGTGAATTTGCCTTTTTACTACTAAGGTGCAAAGATTTACCTGTTCAATGAATAGACAGCAGGGATATGAAATGCGGATACTTTTTCTCGCACTCTTCGCTCTTATTGGCAATGGATGTAGCACATACAGTTCTGTTGATAACGTTCCTATCGAGGATTCGATGGGCAAGAAAGCTTATTCTTTTGAAAACTCCGTTAAGATGCTAAATGATGGGAAATATACCATTGTTATTGCCATGTCAGGAGGTGGAACCAGGGCTGCGGCGCTATCGTATGGCGTCTTAAAAGCTTTACATGAGCAAGCTCACCCAGTGGTGCAACATAGCAACTTGTTAGATGAAGTAGACGTGATGAGTGCCGTATCCGGTGGAAGCTTCACTGCTGCATATTACGGCCTGTATGGAGAGCGCATCTTCTCTGATTACGAGAAAGACTTTCTCTATCATGATGTCGGTGGAGATTTAACGACGCATTTTTTTAATCCGTTCTTGTGGTTTTCTACACAAGGACTCACAGAAAAAGCCGTTGGTTATTATCAAAGAAACCTGTTTGGGGATGCGACCTTTGCCGATCTTCAACGGGAAGGCAGCCCACTTATTATCTTGAATGCATCAGATCTTGGGAATGGTGTCCGCTTTTCATTCCTTCAAGAATACTTTGATTTCGTTTGCTCTGACTTGCTTGAATACCCTGTAGCCAATGCAGTTACAGCCTCCTCTGCTGTCCCCGTTTTGTTTAATCCGATTGTGCTAAAAAATTATGACACCTGTGAAATCGACGACAGTTTCTTAATGCGAGACCTAGAGGCACTGCCTCCAATAACGCGCGATACACTAAAGGGGTTGGCCAGCTACGGGAACAAGGAACAACGTAAATATATTCATTTAGTGGATGGGGGAATTACAGACAACCTGGGCCTGCTATCACTATACGACATTGCTGATCTGGGTAATGGGAAAATGGAGTTCTTAGAGCAAACCAAGGATCAAATTCTTCCCCATTACGTGATTATTTCTATAGATGCATCCGCCAAGCCAGAAACCGACCTCGAGAGCTCACCGCTAGCTCCAGGAATTACAGAAACTATTTCGGCAATGACGGATGTTCAGCTTCATCGATTCAATGCAACCACGTACGGACTGATTGAAAAGTGGCGAGAGGACTATACAGCAATGACATCCAAAATGATGGGAATTGGTGTAGAAACGTACCTGATTAATATTAATCTCTCTGAACTTGCTGTAAAAAACGAGGAAAAACACCGTTTATTAAACAACATACCAACCAGCTTTTCTCTCGAGAGCGAAGAAATTGATGCGCTCATTAAAGAGGGAGAAACTCAACTGCAAAACCACCCCGACTTTATCCGATTCTTAAGCAACATATCGGAACAGGCTAACTATCACTCGAAGTCTCATTAGTTTATCAAACTGCCATATAGTGAGAACCTGTTTACCGCTTGAAAGTGCTAGTACATAACATAATAAAGCCCGGAAAAACCGGGCTAAATTTATGGTTTTAAAAGGTGTCATCAATCCATACAGATAACATTCAACAGTGACGTTCCTGTTAATTGAGTCACTTTTCCGCTGGTAAACAAGCCGCGCTTGCCTTTACCCCAATACGGCAAGTGAAGTGGCAGACTTTTTTGACTCATCTTTTTAGAATCAATAAGTTGCTGCCAACTTGTTTCGTCAACCAATGTCATTCCTATATTGCTGCAAATCATATTCGATTTATCATAACTCAAGCGATTCCAGGCAATACCGTGTTCCATATAGAACTGTTCGTTACCCTCCATCAAAAATGGAATAACAAACTTCTTAGACCCGACTTTTACTTCTCGTCTGATAACAATAGAGTCATCGCCAACAGCTTGTGACGTTTTTTTGGCAGGTTGTGTTTTTTGGGTTACAACTTCAGGCTTTTTCGGCTCAGCTTTAGGAGCCACTACTTGTGGTTTTGGAGTTGGTTTCGGCTTAGGTGTTACAACTGGTTTTGGCTTCGACGCTTTTTTAGGTTCCGACTTGGCTTTGGTATTCACAGCTCGCACAAAAGAGTCTTTATATGCCGTAATTTCCCTTATTAGCTTCGCTTCGTATTGCGCTACTCCAAACTGATCATAAGGGCCAATTAAGCAACGATGCCCTTTAGCTTCCGGTTTCAACCAAACATCGACACTGATTTTCTCATAAATTTCCTGAACATCACCTAGCGCTAAAGGCTCAGGGAATACGCCACATTGAATCCAGAAAAGGTCATCATTCGCAGACGGCTTTCTGCCCCACAACCCTTTACCTATAGGACACGCCTCAGATAGCACAGGCAGTTCATTATTCGAGTTTTGCCTCGCTTCACACACATACTCTTCATCGGCTAAGGCTGAGCCAGAAAAAAACAATTGGCCGGATATAAGCAGAGATACAGCTAGTAAAGACTTACCTGTCAGAAAGTTTTTCATACGTCCTTCTCTAAACCTTAAATTTAACGCTTATTTTTTGACACTTGAAACTTATAGATCATCCAATGCAAAAAAAGAGCCGTATTTGATACGACTCTTCTAGTTTATGTAGCTTTAAGGTTAAAGATCAATCGGTTTGGTCACCCTTTGTATATTTTCGGGTTAAATACATCCCTTAACCAGTCACCCAACAAGTTGATTACCAGAACCAGAGTTACCAGAACAAACCCTGGGAACGCAGTAATCCACCACGCACCAGAGAAAATGTAGTTAAATCCGATACTAATTAAGGCACCTAGCGATGGCTGATCAACCGGAAGACCCAGACCAAGGAAAGAAAGCGCCGCTTCTGACATGATAGCGTTTGCTACCTGGACTGTTGAGATAACCAAAATTGGAGACAGGCAGTTCGGCAGAATATGACGGAACATAATGCGTGGAGACTTAAAGCCCATTACGCGAGCTGCCTCAACGTACTCTTTCTTCTTCTCTGCAAGAACCGATGCACGAATAGTACGAGCATACTGTGGCCACTCAGCCACACCGATAATCACCACCAGCATGATAACCGCATACTGACTATAGAACTCACTGCCAAAGCTAGCTTTAAAGATTGCCGACACAATGATGGCAACCATCATGGTAGAGAACGAAAGCTGCACATCAGCAAAACGCATCAGGAAGCTATCAATACGGCCACCAAAGTAACCCGCAGACAGGCCAATGACGATACCCAAAAACAACTGAAGTCCTACGGCTAAGAAACCGATAGTCAGGGATAGGCGAGAACCGTAAAGAATCGTCGAAAGAATGTCACGACCTTGTTCGTCAGTACCGAGGACGAATCGCTCATCACCATCTTCCATCCATGATGGAGGAAGCTCTGAGTCCATAATATCAATAGAGGACAGGTCATATGGGTCTGACGGCGCGATCAGCGGTGCCGCAATCGACATAACCAGGAATAACATAAATACGGTAAAACTAGCCATCGCCACTTTGTCGCGAAGGAAGTAGTACATAAAATCAGATTGTCTGAAACGCTCCCAACGACCTGGAACTGTATTTTCTTGACTCATTCTTAAGCTCCTTTACCAGTCAGGTTTACAGTTGGGTTAATCAGACCATACATAAGGTCAACGATGGTGTTGGTTACTACAAACACAAGACCAACAAAGATTACGTATGCTGTGATAAGTGGCGTATCAACCCGGTTTATTGCTTCTAAGAATAGGAACCCAGTACCCGGCCATTGGAATACCGTCTCTGTAAGAATGGTATACGCAACCATGGTACCAATCTGAACACCACCAACAGTAAGTACTGGAAGCATGGTATTTTTCAGAGCGTGCTGATAGTAAATTTTGTTCATCGCCAGACCTTTTGCCTTAGCGAACTTAATATATTCTGAGCTCAGTACTTCCAACATCTCAGAGCGAACAAGGCGAATGAATAGCGGCAGCATAATGGAGGCCAGTGCGATACTTGGCAGTATCAGATGTGCAAGACCATCCATAGTAAAGAAACCAGACTCCCACCAAGTACATTAGCGGTTTCCCCTCGACCATAGGAAGGTAACCACTGCAGCTCTATAGAGAAAACATACATCAACATAATCGCGGTAAGGAATACCGGGATGGAGATACCAACACTACTCAAGGCCATCACTACCTTAGTAAATATACTTTTTGGATGGATAGCGGAATAAACCCCGAGTGGGATTGATAAGCAAACAATTATTAAGGACGCACCGAACACCAGTTCAAGTGTCGCCACCAGTTTATCGAGAATAACCTCTGTCGCTGGTTTTTTGAAAAAATAAGATGTACCAAGGTCGCCATGAAGCGCATTGGTTACAAATCTCGTATATTTGGTAATAAACGGGTCATTCAGGCCAAGCTCATCACGAAGAGCCTGACGCTCTGCTTCCGAGACTGACTGACCAACAAGCTCACGCAACGGGTCACCCAGGTTATCTTGTATTGCAAACGCCACAAGGCTGATTACAAACATCACTATTATTGCCTGATACAGGCGCTTGACCAGAAACGAAAACATTCCCTGTCCCTCTGTAAATCAATATTCAGTCTTAAATTTCAGTCTAAAAATGGCACCCAGCCCGACTGAAATAAGGCAAGGCACCAAAAAATAATCACTAAGCTCATCATTCCTGCGAAGGCAGGAATCTAAATAACCTGATCATCAACTTATACTTACTAATGAGCGTTATTAGATCCCGGACAATCGCTTAGGCGATTTCCGGGATGACGGCTATGTGTTTTTTATTTAACTTCCAGGTCACCGAAGTACGGGAAGTTCATTGCGTTCACGATAGGCGCGATATCAACGTTAGATTTTGCACCCCAAGCAAGGTTCTGCCAGTGTAGAGGTACAAACGCAGCTTCGTTGTAAAGCGTTGCTTCAACCTGCTGTAGCATCTTCGCTCGCTTAGCTGGATCTGTTTCAACGTTAGACTCTTCAACCAGACGGTCTACATCAGCATTTGAGTAGTGACCACTAGTTGTACTGACCACGACCGGTTTCTTCGTTACGAGTCATTGTCAGGAATTCAGAGAAGTTCGCAGAATCCTCTGTATCCGAGTGCCAACCGATCATCATCATGTCTGCAGCACAAACATCGAACTCAGGCCAGTACTGCGCTTTAGGAAGAGTTTTCAGATCAACCTTGATACCGATCTTAGAAAGCATTGCAGCCGCTGCTTGAGCAATCTTCGCATCGTTCACGTAACGGTTGTTTGGAGCCATCATTGTTAGAGAGAAGCCATCTGCATAGCCAGCTTCTTTCATTAGCTCTTTAGCTTTTTTCAGGTCGTAACGAGGAACAAGGTTCGCATCGTAACCAGCGTAGCCTTCTGGACCTTGCTGACCAGCAGTTGTCGCGAAGCCTTTCATGATTTTCTTCACGATACCTTCGTTGTTGATCGCGTGTACAATCGCCTGACGAACACGAACATCTTTAAGCGCTTCGTTGCTGTTCTGGTTCATCTGGAAAGTGATGATACGAGTACCAGGTAGCGTTACCAGATCAACATTTTTCGCATCTTTAACGCGCTTGTGGTCGTTAGGTGCAACTGGTGCAATCATATCTACGTCACCAGAAAGAAGTGCAGCAACACGAGTTGCGTCTTCTTTGATTGGCACTAGAGTTAGCTTATCTACGTTACCTTTAGACTCTTTGTCCCAGTAACCATCAAAGCGAGCGAACTCTACTTTTACGCCCTGCTCACGTGATGTAACAGTGAAAGGACCAGTACCAGATACGTTTGTAGATGCGAAAGAGTTACCGTGCTTAACAACTTCAGCTTTATCTTTACCGTCAGCAGTTTCACCAGAGTAGAACTTGCTGTCCATTGGGAAGATGTAAGTTGCAGTCTGTAGCACTAGAGGGTAAGCACCAGTAGAAACGATATCTACAGTGTAATCATCCACTTTAACCATCTTCTCATATGGTGCAAAGATAGCTTTAAAGTCTGGAGAAGCTTTCAGACGATCGAATGTCCATACAACATCGTCTGCAGTCATCATGTTACCAGAGTGGAATTTCACGCCTTCACGTAGTTTGAAACGGAAAGTTTTGTCGTCTACACGTTCCCAGCTTGATGCCAAGCGAGGTTCAAAATCCAGTTTTTGTGTGTAGCGGACTAGAGGGTCAAATACCATGTGAGACATTTGCAGTGTACCACCAGATAGCTGCTCATGCGGGTCCAGTGATACTGGGTCTGCATCGTAAGCTACTGTGATATCTGCAGCAGCAGCGCTAAAAGATAGGCCAGCAGCCATTAGAGCCACTGCTAGTTTGGTCTTAATGGTTTTCATTGCATAACTCCTTATGCGGGAATCCGAATCCCTGTTTGTTTTGTTGTATTTGCTTCTGTTACTTTTGTTGTTCCAGAGCTGATTGGCTCAAGAAATCTTTCTGTCTGCTGAGTAAAACGGCATCCCAACAGACAAAAATTCGACAGCTTATAATTCCTCACGAAGTCCGGTAAATTCCGGCATCAATGAGATAAGTTGCTTGCTGTATTCGTGTTGTGGTTCTTTAAATAATTGTTCTGTAGGAGCTACTTCCAGTAGCGTACCCATCTTCATCACACCAATGCGATCACACATCTGGCGGATAACTGGTAAGTCATGGCTGATAAACAGCATGGTCAGATTTAGCTCATCCTGAAGGTCTTTTAGCAGGTTAAGGATTTGAGCTTGAACCGATACATCTAGTGCCGATGTTGGTTCATCACAAATAAGAAGACGAGGACGAGTCGCCAATGCACGAGCTATCGAAATACGTTGGCGCTGACCACCAGAGAACTCATGTGGATACTTCACACCTGCCATTTTTCCTAAACCTACATGCTCTAGTAGATCGTTTACGATTTGGCGAGTCTCTGCCTCGTTACGTGTCAGTTTATGGAAACGAATAGGCTCTGCAATGATATCGAATATCTTCATTCGCGGGTTCATTGAGGTGTATGGGTTCTGGAACACCATCTGCATCTGACGACGCATTGGGCGACGTTCTTTTTCAGATTTCAAAGAAGTAAGGTCAACGCCTTCAAACGTTACTTTACCTGCATTTGGTTCATACAACCCTGCAATTACTCGTGCGATAGTAGATTTACCAGAACCAGATTCACCTACCAGCCCAAAGGTTTCACCCTCAAATACTTCAAAGCTTACGTCATTAGATGCCTGAACATACTCACGACGGCTTTCAAACAGCGAGTCTTTGGTTACAAAACGCAGACTCACATTCTCAACATTTAATAGAGGGCCCGCATATGAACGATGATCCTGGCTCTGACCAAGCCAATGGTTCTTAACATCAAGAGGCTCCATTTCATGAGCTTCTTCTATATAGCTAACAAGAGGGAAGCGATCCAGTTTTCTATCTGAGCGAGGTACAGCTGAAATCAGGCTGCGAGTATAGGAGTGATCTGGGTCGCCAAGTACTTTTTCTGTCTTGCCAAACTCAACCAAATCACCACGGTACATTACTGCAACTTTATCGGTAACGTTAGATACTACACCCATATCGTGGGTAACCAGCATACAGCCTACATTATTCTTAACACACAACTCACGGATAAGGCTCAGGATCTGATCCTGGATGGATACATCCAGAGCAGTTGTTGGTTCGTCTGCGATAATTAGATCCGGTTCACCAGCCAATGCGATAGCGATTACCACACGCTGACGCATACCACCAGAAAACTGGTGAGGGAACTGTTTGAGACGGTTTTCTGGTTGAGGTATACCAACCTGCTTCATCAGATTCAGAGCTCTTTCGTAAGCTTCTTCATCAGACACCTTCATATTGGTGTGAATCGTCTCTTTTAGCTGGTGCTCGACAGTAAAAAGAGGGTTTAGAGATGTCATCGGATCCTGGAAAATAAAGCCGATTTTAGATCCGCGAACTTTGCGCATCTCTTCTGGCTTCAGACCCGAGATTTTTCCCCATCAAGATAAACATCGCCGCTTGCGATGAGGCCAGGAGGGCTCAATAGATCGATAACAGCATTGCCTACCGTTGATTTACCTGCACCAGACTCACCTACAACACCTACAATCTCACCACGTTCAATAGAAAACGATAACTCCTTTACCGCTGCATGCACACCATGACGCGACGGATATTCGATACGTAGGTTCTTAACTTCTAAAAGGGACATTACCAGACCTCTAAACTGCGTGGGCATCTAGCCCAGTCTGCAAAATTGATTCCATTCATCACCAGAATAAAGTACTGGCAAAACACTAACTGACAAATTTGGCAAAAAATTCACACAAAAGCAACAATAATAGGATAAAAGATGGTAAAAAAGTGGATTTGAAGCATAGTTGCGTAATATTTATGCATGAAATGTGGTTTTTATGCATAACCATCCACGCATCAAATAATCCATATTTCGTTAACACATCAGAATAATTCACCAATAAACACAAAAACATCAAGATCAGAAGCCAAAATTACAACTAATGACATATGAATTATTATTCCAGCCCAATTTTAACAAAACAAAAACAAACACCACAAACCAAGGTCAGGTTAGAGCATAAACCTAGAAAACAACAACAAACCCAAACATAACACTAATTCACATTAGAAATAGCATACGCTATATCCATTGTTAAATTAGGCTATTTACACTATTAAAGTAAGGAGTCGCTGTTTAGATCGGAACAAAGATATAAACATAGACCAAAGTGCACCATTTTGATCAGAAATCTTGCCCCGAACTGGGGAAAGTTAGAGGTAAAAGCGGTTAGGTATCCAAGTTTACTGAACTACAGATGCAAAAAAACCCAGCATTTCTGCCGGGGTTCAATATAGTGGTCGGTGAAGAGGAATTCGATCGGACTGGCGTTCCAGCCCCCGACCTCAGCTTGCAAAGCTGATAAAACGAAAAAGGCCTCGTCGTTTGACGAGGCCTTGTGTAATGGCTGGTGAAGAGCCAATTCAAAGAACAGGCGAACCCCAACTGGTTATCCATATTTACAGTTCTGCAGATACACAAAACCCCAGCATTTCTGCTGGGGTTCAATATAGTGGTCGGTGAAGAGGGATTCGAACCCCCGACCCTCTGGTCCCAAACCAGATGCGCTACCAAACTGCGCTATTCACCGACGTAGTTTTGGCTCAGAAATTCGATTCAGAGGGTCGCCCTCTGATCCGCTATTCCTAAACCCGGAGATGCACTATCAAAAAGCGCTATTCACCGACTTTTATTTTGTTTAGAAGCTCTAAACAGGAAGCTAAAGCTACCTAAATAATGGGGTGGCTAACGAGACTTGAACTCGCGACAACCGGAATCACAATCCGGGGCTCTACCAACTGAGCTATAGCCACCACTGAGAGATGTAAAAGCCCCAGCGTTTCGCTGGGGCTTCCTTGTAGTGGTCGGTGAAGAGGGATTCGAACCCCCGACCCTCTGGTCCCAAACCAGATGCGCTACCAAACTGCGCTATTCACCGACTAAGATTTCGCTTCGAATCAATTCAAAGCAGGAAGCAAAGCTACCTAAATAATGGGGTGGCTAACGAGACTTGAACTCGCGACAACCGGAATCACAATCCGGGGCTCTACCAACTGAGCTATAGCCACCACTGATTTCACCGATATAAACACCCTCCGGGATAAATGGCGCGCCCGAAAGGATTCGAACCTTCGACCTTTGGCTCCGGAGGCCAACGCTCTATCCAGCTGAGCTACGGGCGCATGCCCTATCGGCGAGTGGAATAATACGTATATCACCATGCCTCGTCTAGCTTTTTTTGCAGTTTTTTTATTATTTGTTGTCTTTTTCAACAGTTAGGATGTGATTAACCGCTAATCATGGTGATCTTGCTGTTTATCGCAACATATTTACAGGATATAATCACGCGACATTTACAATAAGTTAACAAACAATTATCAGCGAATTTATCTAATACAAACACTCTAACAATATTAGTAGATAAGCAAACCTTATAAAAATGAAAACTGTAAAGTGAGCAAAATGGATATGTCTCGAAAATTAATTTGCGTGTTATTTGCTGCAATCACGACCTTTTCTACCGCGACTTTAGCCTCTAAAGTGAGTGATGAAGAGTATCAAGCTATTGCAGATCGTATTAAGCCCGTTGGCGATGTTTACCTTGCTGGTGCAGAGCCTGTTGTTGAAGAACCTACTGGCCCTCGTGATGCAGCCACCATTTACAATACCTTCTGTACTGCATGTCACTCAACTGGCGTGTCTGGTGCTCCGATAAAAGGCGACGCTGGACAGTGGGCACCGCGTATCGCTCAGGGTAAAGATATAATGAACGACCATGCGATCAATGGCTTCAATGCTATGCCAGCAAAAGGGTCATGTATGGATTGTTCAGACGATGAAATCATCGCAACCATAGAGTATATGATTGAAGGTCTATAAATAGAAAACGACTGACAGGTACAAAAAGGATTGAGTGATTTGCTCAATCCTTTTTTTGTTCTAAGAGTTATTTCTTAAATAGAGATTTGAGATTGGCAATATGCGCCTGACCTTTTGCCATCCTTTCTTCCTGAGATACAGGTTTCTTAACGGTTTCCCACTCCACATCATCAAAAGGAAGCTCATCGAGAAAGCGACTGTGCTGAGGTTTGATGAGTTCACCAAACTGACGACGCTCTTTGCATAGAGTAAATGTCAGCTCTTTCTGAGCCCGTGTAATTCCTACATAAGCCAGACGACGCTCTTCCTCAACATTTTCTTCATCAATACTGGTTTGGTGTGGCAAGATGCCTTCTTCTGACCCCATCAGATATACATATGGAAACTCAAGCCCTTTGGACGCATGAAGTGTCATTAGCTGAACCTGGTCGGCATCGTCGTCATCTTCACCTCGTTCCATCATATCTCTGAGAGTCAGCCTCTGAACCACTTCTTTTAGTGTCTTCTCTTCCTGATCGTAGTTATCACCCTCGAGGTCAGCAACAATCCAGCTATAGAGATCTGAGACGTTCTTCATTCTCATTTCAGCAGCTTTGGCGCTTGAAGAGGTCTCGTATAGCCAGTCTTCATAGTTTATGTCACGAACAAGAGAGCGAACCGCTTCAACTGTATTTCCTCTCTCAGCGTTATCTGATATCGCAACAACCCACTGGGTAAACTTGCGCAGGTTATCCAGACCACGGCCAGATAAATGTTGTTCCAGTCCAAGCTCAAAGCTCGCCTCAAACAAACTCTTACCTCGCATATTGGCGTAACTGCCCAGCTTTTCTAAGGTAACTGGGCCAATTTCCCGACGAGGTGTATTTACGATTCGAAGAAACGCATTATCATCATCCGGATTCACAAGAACCTTCAAGTACGCCATGATGTCTTTAATTTCAGCCCTAGCAAAGAATGAGGTACCTCCGGAAATCTTGTATGGAACCCGGTTCTGCATTAATGACTTCTCTATGAGTCGAGACTGGTGATTCCCTCGATATAAAATCGCATAGTCTTTATAGTTGGTACGATTCAAGAAGCGATGCGCAATTAGCTCACCTGTTACCCTTTCTGCTTCATGGTCTTCGTTCTTTGCAGTAAGAACTTTTATCTTTTCCCCCTCAGGGATTTCAGAAAATAGTGTTTTCTCGAAAACATGAGGATTGTTTGCGATCAGGATATTCGCAGCCCGAAGAATACGGCTGGTTGAGCGGTAGTTTTGCTCAAGCTTAATTACTCTCAGATTTGGATAGTCCTGGCTAAGCAGAACCAGGTTCTGAGGCTTAGCACCACGCCATGAATAGATGGACTGATCATCATCACCCACAACGGTAAGCCTTCCACGCTCACCAACGATCAGCTTAACCAACTCATATTGACTGGTGTTGGTATCCTGATACTCGTCCACTAACAAGTAGCGAATTCTGGATTGCCAACGTTGGCGCACTTCTTCATTAGTTTTGAGAAGTAATACCGGCATTAAAATGAGATCGTCAAAATCCAGAGCGTTATAGGCTTTCATCTGGTTCTGATACATTTCAAAGCAGAAGGCAAATAAGTGCTCCTGTTCTGAGCGAGCGTTCGCCTTGGCCTGCTCTGGAGAAAGCATGTCATTCTTCCAGTTTGAAATAGTACTCAGTAACATACGAAGCAGATCTTTATCGCCATCTAGCTGCTTTTCTGTCAGTTCTTTCAATAACGCTAGCTGATCCTGGTCATCAAATAGCGAGAAACCCGCTTTTAAGCCAAGCGCTTTGTATTCGCGTCGAATGATATTCAAGCCAAGGGTATGAAAGGTGGAAACCATTAACCCTCGGGATTCTTTTTTCCCAAGAGTCTGAGCAACACGTTCTGTCATCTCCCTTGCGGCTTTATTGGTAAAGGTTACCGCAGCGATATTTCTGGCTTTGTAATCACACTGCTGCACGAGGTAAGCAATTTTGTTGGTAATAACTCGTGTCTTGCCTGAACCAGCACCAGCCAGTACCAAACATGGTCCTGATACAAATTTTACGGCTTCGTCCTGTCTTGGGTTGAGCTTCATCGAGTTACCTGAATCATACTGAAGAATTGGCTGCCTATAATAATCGCATGGCGACATTTTTACTACGGCATCTAGCCTTACACTATTTTCTACAGAATGTGATCTCTTTCCGCTGAAAACCGTACAAAATATAACCGTAAAAAGTTTGCGGTTGAAAAACTGTAACTAAATGTGAAACAATGAATGAACGTTCATTCATTTTGATAGAAACATGGTAGCAAATACATCAGACAAGAGAGTCTTAATTCTTAATGCAGTTGAAAAACTAGTGGCAAAAGAAGGATTTGAAGGCATTTCTATGCAAAAGCTCGCGAAGGAAGCAGGTGTTGCTGCAGGTACTATCTATCGATATTTTGAGGATAAAACTCACCTTTTAAGAGAAACACGCCTACATAGTACAGCTAAAACAGCTGATATCATTCAGGCTGGTGTTTGCGATGATCTCCCTCTTAAAGAGAGATATCGAATCTTTTGGCTAAATATCTGGAAATACGCTCAAACTAAAAGCGCGGTACAAGCTCACCTGTTATACGAGCAGTTTCAACCAGATGATATAGAGCAAGTTCAAAAGCTCGAAAAAGAGATGTTTTTCAAGATAGAACAGATGTTTGATGAAGGAAAATTAAACGGATTATTTAAGAATCTTGACAATAATTTGCTGGCAGGCGTTAGCTTGGAAACAAGCGCAACACTCGCCAGGAAGCAGAGAAAAAGTTGTGCAAAGCTAACTGAAGAACAGATAGAGCAAGCTATCGAAGCCAGTTGGGATGCATTAATAAAACACTGATTTGGGGATCAGAAAACGATGAAAATGAAAAAAGTTGGGTGGATGCTAGGAGCACTCATTGTAGCTGGCGGGCTATTTGGCACCGTTATCTACAGCAAAATTACCGGCTTTCAGCAAATGAAAGAAGCGATGGCAAACAGGCCAGAGCCAGAATTTCCGGTAACTACAGTAAAAGTAGACACTGTGAATTGGATTCCAACCATTCAGGCAATAGGCTTTATTGAACCAAATCAAGGGGTGACTCTTACTTCCGAATCAAACGGTGTTATTAAGAAAATTGAATTCCAGTCTGGTGAAACTGTCAGCAAAGGTAAGAAGCTTGTCATTCTTGATACTGAAGTAGAAAAAGCAAACCTGGAAAGTGCTAAAGCGCGATTCCCAGCCGCTCAAGCAAAATATAAGCGATACGAAGGGCTTTATAAAAAAGGTTCTGTATCGAAAGAGTCTTTTGATAGTGCTGAAGCAGACTATTTCTCTCTAAGAGCCGATATCCAGGCACTTGAAGCAGCTATTGACCGTAGGGAAATATCGGCACCATTTGATGGTATTGTTGGTATTCGAAACGTGTTCCTTGGCCAGTATTTGCAGCCAGGTACTGAGATCGTCCGCCTTGAAGATACCAGTGTAATGCGCTTACGCTTTACTATTCCTCAAACTGACATTTCCAAAATTTATCTTGGCCAGGAAGTGGATATCGCTGTTGAGTCATACCCAGAAGAGACCTTCAAAGGCTCTATCTCAGCAGTGGAACCAGCTGTAGATCACCAGACTGGTCTGGTACAGGTTCAGGCAGATATTCCAAACAATGGTGGAAAGCTTCGTAGCGGCATGTTTGCTCGAGCTGAAGTTATTCTTCCAACTATCCACGATCAGGTCGTTCTTCCGCAGACCGCTATCACTTATACCTTATATGGTGACAATGTTTATGTTGCTTCTGAAGTAGATGGAGCACTGCGTGTTCAGCAGCAGGTTGTAAAAGTTGGTGAACGTAAAGAAGATATTGCACATATCCTCGAAGGCGTAAAAGCCGGAGACGTTATTGTGACTTCAGGACAGATTCGTCTGAGAAACGGCGCAAAAGTAAAAGTTGTTGAAAGCGACGCGCTTAATACTCCTGATGAAACACCAATGCTCTAATCAGAGGATTTAAAATGCGTTTTACAGACATTTTTATTAAACGTCCGGTACTTGCCGTATCTATCAGCTTTTTGATAGCACTGCTTGGTTTGCAGGCTATCTTCAAAATGCAGGTACGAGAATATCCGGAAATGACGAATACCGTGGTAACAGTCACAACCAGTTACTACGGTGCAAGTGCCGATCTAATTCAGGGTTTTATTACTCAACCTCTAGAGCAGGCCATCGCTCAAGCAGATAATATCGACTTTATGACTTCACAGTCCGTTTTGGGTAGTTCAACCATTACGGTAACAATGAAGCTGAATACAGATCCTAACGCCGCGCTATCAGATATATTGGCAAAGACTAACTCTGTTCGTTCTCAGCTACCTAGTGAAGCTGAAGATCCAACGGTAACCATGTCTACGGGCTCAACAACTGCGGTTCTTTATATTGGTTTCACCAGTGATGAACTAGCGTCGAGCCAGGTTACGGACTACCTTGAGCGAGTTATTGATCCACAGTTATTCTCTGTGAATGGTGTTTCTAAAGTCGATCACTATGGTGGTACCAAATACGCAATGCGTATATGGCTGGATCCAGCAAAGATGGGCGCTTATAAGTTAACCGCAACAGAAGTAATGAACATTCTGAGAGCGAATAACTACCAGTCTGCAACTGGTCAGTCTATTGGTGAGTTTGTTCTTTATAACGGTAGTGCAGACACTCAAATCTCTAGTGTTGATGAACTAAAACAGCTGGTTATTAGGCAAGATAATGGCGAAGTCATCCGACTAAGTGATATCGCGAAGGTTACCAGAGAAAAGAGCCACGATTATGTAAGGGCAAATGCTAACGGGCGCGAAGCTGTAGTTGCAGCAATAAATGCAGCGCCTAGTGCAAACCCGATCAATATTGCTAAAGACGTTCTTGCTATTCTCCCTGAATTGCAAAAGAACATGCCTAGCAATATTGAAATGAACGTTCTTTATGACTCGACGGTTGCAATCAACGAATCGATCAATGAAGTAATTAAGACTATTGCAGAAGCTGCCCTTATTGTATTGGTGGTAATAACCCTGTTCCTGGGTTCCTTCCGAGCAGTAATCATTCCAATTGTTACTATCCCTCTATCACTAATTGGTGTAGCGATGGTAATGCAATCAATTGGATTCTCCTGGAACCTAATGACGCTGCTGGCAATGGTTCTGGCAATCGGCCTAGTGGTGGACGATGCTATCGTTGTTCTTGAAAACGTAGACCGTCATATCAAACTTGGTGAGTCTCCTTTCAGAGCTGCCATTATCGGTACTCGTGAAATCGCAGTTCCAGTTATTGCGATGACTTTAACACTTGGTGCTGTATACGCTCCTATCGCAATGATGGGTGGTATTACCGGCTCCTTATTTAAAGAGTTTGCATTAACACTGGCAGGTTCGGTATTTGTATCAGGTATCATTGCACTAACATTGTCTCCAATGATGTGTTCAAAGATGCTTAAGGCACACGATAAGCCAAGCTGGTTTGAAAGTCGAGTACACAGTTTGCTTGACCGAATGACCGAGGGTTACTCGAAAATCCTTGGTAAAGTGATGCAAAACCGAGCTTCTATAATTCTGTTCTCGGTACTCGTAGTAGTTGCGCTTCCTGTCTTATTTAAGCTAATCCCGAGTGAGCTAGCACCCTCAGAAGATAAAGGTATTGTTGTGCTAATGGGTACAGGCCCATCCAACGCAAACCTCGATTATCTTCAGAATACTATGGCTGGTGTAAACGAGATTATGGCCGAACAGCCTGAAGTTGCCTATTCACAGGTATTTGTTGGTGTTCCTCAGTCGAACCAGGCGTTTGGTATTGCTTCTATGGTTCCATGGAGTGAGCGTGAAGCAAGCCAGGCTGAAGTAACAGGTCGTGTTGGCAAACTGATTAAAGATGTTCCCGGGATGGCAGTTACTGCGTTCCAGATGCCAGAACTTCCTGGTGCTGGTTCTGGTCTGCCGATTCAGTTTGTTATCACAACACCAAACAACTTCGAAAGCCTGTTCCAAATTGCTACCGATGTACTGGTTGAGACGATGCAGAGCCCGAACTTCGCATTCTCTAACATTGACCTGAACTACGATTCAGCAACAATGAAGATCAGTATCGACAAAGATAAAGCTGGTGCATATGGCGTGACGATGCAAGACATTGGTATTACGCTAAGTACTATGATGGCTGATGGTTACGTTAACCGTATAGACCTTGATGGTCGTTCGTATGAGGTTATTCCTCAGGTAGAACGTAAATACCGCTTGAACCCAGAAACAATGAAGAATTACTACGTTAAATCTTCAACTGGTGCAGCGATTCCTCTGAGCAGCCTGATTGAAATTGATGTAGTTGCTGAACCAAGAGCGCTACCACACTTCAACCAGCTAAACTCCGCAACCATTGGTGCAGTACCTATGGTTCCAATGGGAGACGCAATCGCATGGTTTGAGGACATCGCAGAAACCAAGCTACCTGCTGGCTATACTCATGATTACATGGGTGAAGCTCGCCAGTTTGTGACTGAAGGCAGTTCACTAGTGACAACCTTTGGTCTGGCACTGGCGATTATCTTCCTAGTTCTGGCTATTCAGTTTGAATCATTAAAAGATCCAATCGTAATCATGGTATCTGTACCACTGGCAATATCAGGAGCTTTGGTTGCTCTGGCCTGGGGCTTCGCAACGATGAACATCTATTCGCAAGTAGGGCTTATCACGCTAGTTGGCCTGATAACCAAACACGGTATTCTTATTTGTGAAGTTGCAAAAGAAGAGCAGCTAAACCATGGCAAGAATCGAATGGAAGCGGTAATGGAAGCAGCGAAAGTTCGTCTTCGCCCTATCCTGATGACAACAGCTGCGATGATTGCAGGTCTGATCCCGCTAATGTACGCAACTGGTGCAGGTGCCGCTCAGCGCTTCAGTATCGGTATTGTAATCGTTGCTGGCCTGGCTATAGGTACACTGTTTACTCTGTTTGTTCTTCCGGTGATTTATACATTCCTAGCCGAGAAGCACAAGCCACTTCCAGTGTTTGTTGAAGACAAAGACCTGGAGAAACTGGCAAGAATTGATGAAGCAAAAGCGGCTCAAAGAGAAGTTTCTGCTCATCACTAATAAGAGCTAGTTAGGTTAAAGGTCACTTCGGTGGCCTTTTTTATTGGGCATAGCGTATTAAATTGCATAAAATGAGCGCATATCAAAAGGAGTTTTATTAGTTATGTTTGACCCAAAAAAATTAGAACAAGTTGCTAAGCAAATTCATGAGTCTATGCCTGCACCAGTGAAAGAGCTGGGTGCGGATGTGGATGCAAAAGTCCGCCAGGTAATTCAAGGCCAGCTAAACAAGCTGGATGTAGTAAGCCGTGAAGAGTTTGATGTACAAACTCAGGTTCTGCTTCGCACTCGCCAGAAGCTAACAGAGATGGAGCAGAAACTGGCAGATCTTGAAGCTAAGCTTTCTGATAAAGAATAAATAGAGGTTTTAGAGAGCAATGGGGCACTGGCGATTGGGTTAATGTTTCTCAGGACACCGTGAATACATCCCTGTAGGCTTGGACACAGCATCCATGCTGTGAACACCTGATAAACATCAGCCCAACCACCTCTCACTACCTTCTAAATTAACAAAGGGCTTGGTCAAAACCAAGCCCCTTGTCTTTAGAACCTTTAGGGAAGTAAATTACGCAGGGTTATGGGTTGAGTTCAAGGAAAAGGCGCGGAGTTTACGATAGTAAATGAGCACCTTTGACGCAGAAATCAGCCCATAGGACCAGTAATTTAGCCGCCAACGGCGATACGCTTCATATCAGTCATGTAACCACGTAGCTCTTCACCAATGTACTCAACTGGGTGGTTGCGGATAGCTTCGTTAACTTCAATCAGAGTCGCGTTATCAACCTGGTTTGAAGTTTCACCTAGACCTTTACCGATTACGTCAGTACCAACTTTAGGCATGAACTTCTCGCGTAGAAGCGGAGTAGCAACGTTAGCAAATAGGTAGTTACCGTATTCAGCTGTGTCAGAGATTACTACGTTCATTTCGTATAGACGCTTACGAGCAACTGTGTTTGCGATTAGCGGTAGCTCGTGTAGAGATTCGTAGTATGCAGACTCGTCGATGATACCTGAAGCTGTCATTGCTTCGAACGCTAGCTCAACACCTGCACGAACCATAGCGATCATCAGGATACCGTTATCAAAGTACTCTTGCTCTGGGATTTCTACATCTGATTCTGGGTAGTTTTCGAACGCAGTCTCACCAGTCTCTGCACGCCAGCCTAGAAGGTTAACATCATCGTTAGCCCAGTCAGCCATCATTGTGCTTGAGAACTCACCCTGGATGATGTCATCCATGTGCTTGTTGTAAAGTGGACGCATTAGCTCTTTTAGCTCTTCAGAAAGCTCAAACGCTTTGATTTTCGCTGGGTTAGACAGACGATCCATCATGTGAGTGATACCACCGAACTTGAGTGCTTCCGTGATAGTTTCCCAGCCGTACTGAAGAAGTTTACCAGCGTAACCAGCATCGATACCGTCAGCAATCATCTTCTCGTAACATACGATAGAGCCAGCCTGTAACATGCCACAAAGGATGGTTTGCTCACCCATAAGGTCAGATTTAACTTCTGCAACGAAAGAAGACTCAAGACAACCCGCACGGTGACCACCTGTAGCTGCAGCCCAGGCTTTAGCGATATCCCAACCTTCACCTTTAGGATCGTTCTCCGGGTGAACAGCGATTAGTGTAGGTACACCAAAGCCACGCTTGTACTCTTCACGTACTTCAGTACCAGGACACTTAGGTGCAACCATTACTACTGTAAGGTCTTCACGAATCTGCATACCTTCTTCAACAACGTTGAAACCGTGAGAGTAACCTAGCGCAGCGCCTTCTTTCATTAGAGGCATTACAGTTTCAACAACATTTGTGTGTTGCTTATCTGGAGTCAGGTTAACAACAAGGTCTGCCTGAGGAATTAGTTTCTCGTAGCTATCTACCACAAAGCCATTTTCGCTCGCGTTTTTGAACGACTGACGCTTCTCATCGATTGCTGCCTGGCGCAGTGCATAAGAAACATCAAGGCCAGAATCACGCATGTTAAGACCCTGGTTAAGACCCTGAGCACCACAACCTACGATTACAACTTTCTTACCTTTCAGGTAATCTGCTTCATCCGCGAACTCTTCGCGATCCATGAAGCGACAACGACCTAACTGGTCTAGTTGCTGACGTAGGTTTAGTGTATTGAAATAGTTAGCCATTTTTAAAGACTCCTTTAAGAAACTTTCCGTTGGTCGACTTTCTTTGTCGAATGTCCACATACTAATGCAGGATTTAAATTGCTTAAAGTGATATATTCACAATTAGTTATTGCGCTTTACGCAACACACTTTATCGAGAAAATAATGACTTATGAACATTAAAAGCCTGCAGTTATTTATCCATTTGTGCGATAGCAAAAGCTTCAGCAAAACCTCGGCTGCTATGCACATCAGTCCTTCAGCACTTAGTCGTCAGATTCAGAAACTTGAAGAAGAGGTAGGTCAAAGCCTCTTTATCCGGGACAACAGAAGTGTAGACCTAACCAACGCAGGTAGAAAACTTTTTACCTGTCGCTTTATCAATTACTGGGGATTGGCACTCATATCGCTCTGATCTTTCAGAACAATCTAAAGAGCTGGAAGGGGAGATACGACTGTTCTGTTCTGTAACTGCTAGCTATAGCCACTTACCAGATCTACTTAATGATTTTCGCCTAAACTACCCGCAGATAGAACTCAAGCTCTCTACTGGCGACCCGGCACAGGCAATAGATAAGATTCTAGAAGACGAAGCGGATATCGCTATATCTGCAAAGCCAGAGCAGTTACCAGCAAGGCTGGCTTTTGAGACTATCAGTACAATTCCATTATCAGTTATTGCTCCAAATGGGGTTAGTAGCTTCTCATCCGAATTACAGAAAGATGATCCGGATTGGAATCAAATCCCGTTTATTCTTCCAGAAGCAGGTACGGCAAGAGATCGAGCCAATAGCTGGTTTAAAAAAATGAAGATTAAACCCAATATTTATGCTCAGGTATCCGGTCACGAAGCGATTGCAAGTATGGTGGCGTTGGGGTGTGGTATAGGAATTGCGCCTGATGTTGTGATTAACAACAGCCCGGTAAAAGATAAGATTCAGAGGCTCAAAGTGGACTCTATTAAACCATTTGATCTTGGTATCTGCTGCAACCGTTCAAGACTAAACGATCCGCTTGTTAAAGCCTTATGGGAGCTAGCCGAAGGGAAATTTATCGCTCCTTAACGTCTACCATTCTAAAACGAAAAAAGCCTTCCAAACGGAAGGCCTTCTATACAAACAAAGTCTTATATCTCTTAGCTTTGTTGTTTTAAATTAAAACCTGGCAATGTCCTACTCTCACATGGGGAAACCCCACACTACCATCGGCGCTATTGCGTTTCACTTCTGAGTTCGGCATGGAATCAGGTGGGTCCACAATGCTATGGTCGCCAAGTAAAATTCTGTTGTTTGCTCTCTAGTTATAAGAAACTGGTGCTGATACCCAGACTCGAACTGGGGACCTCATCCTTACCAAGGATGCGCTCTACCACCTGAGCTATATCAGCAAATTTGCAGTTGCTTCAAGAGCAAAAAACCCGTTCTGAGAACGGGTTCTTATGATTTAAAGCCTGGCGATGTCCTACTCTCACATGGGGAAGCCCCACACTACCATCGGCGCTATTGCGTTTCACTTCTGAGTTCGGCATGGAATCAGGTGGGTCCACAACGCTATGGTCGCCAAGCAAATTCTTTAATTCGGAAAGCTGTTTCTATGTTCTCTACACATTCAATTCTGTTCTTGGCTCTGAGCCCACAAAACCCTTTGGGTGTTGTATGGTTAAGCCTCACGGGCAATTAGTACAGGTTAGCTCAACGCCTCACAACGCTTACACACCCTGCCTATCAACGTCGTAGTCTACGACAACCCTTTAGGACACTTTAAGTGCCAGGGAGAACTCATCTCAAGGCTCGCTTCCCGCTTAGATGCTTTCAGCGGTTATCGATTCCGAACTTAGCTACCGGGCAATGCCATTGGCATGACAACCCGAACACCAGAGGTTCGTCCACTCCGGTCCTCTCGTACTAGGAGCAGCCCCTTTCAATTCTCCAACGCCCACGGCAGATAGGGACCGAACTGTCTCACGACGTTCTAAACCCAGCTCGCGTACCACTTTAAATGGCGAACAGCCATACCCTTGGGACCGACTTCAGCCCCAGGATGTGATGAGCCGACATCGAGGTGCCAAACACCGCCGTCGATATGAACTCTTGGGCGGTATCAGCCTGTTATCCCCGGAGTACCTTTTATCCGTTGAGCGATGGCCCTTCCATTCAGAACCACCGGATCACTATGACCTGCTTTCGCACCTGCTCGAATTGTCATTCTCGCAGTCAAGCGGGCTTATGCCATTGCACTAACCTCACGATGTCCAACCGTGATTAGCCCACCTTCGTGCTCCTCCGTTACGCTTTGGGAGGAGACCGCCCCAGTCAAACTACCCACCAGGCACTGTCCTCACCCCAGATAATGGGGCTAAGTTAGAACATCAAACATACAAGGGTGGTATTTCAAGGATGGCTCCACACTATCTGGCGACAGTGTTTCAAAGCCTCCCACCTATCCTACACATGTAGGCTCAATGTTCAGTGCCAAGCTGTAGTAAAGGTTCACGGGGTCTTTCCGTCTAGCCGCGGGTACACTGCATCTTCACAGCGATTTCAATTTCACTGAGTCTCGGGTGGAGACAGCGTGGCCATCATTACGCCATTCGTGCAGGTCGGAACTTACCCGACAAGGAATTTCGCTACCTTAGGACCGTTATAGTTACGGCCGCCGTTTACCGGGGCTTCGATCAAGAGCTTCGACACAAGGTCTAACCCCATCAATTAACCTTCCGGCACCGGGCAGGCGTCACACCGTATACGTCATCTTACGATTTTGCACAGTGCTGTGTTTTTAATAAACAGTTGCAGCCACCTGGTATCTGCGACTCTCAATAGCTCCAAGAGTAAATCTCTTCACCGTCGAGAGCGTACCTTCTCCCGAAGTTACGGTACCATTTTGCCTAGTTCCTTCACCCGAGTTCTCTCAAGCGCCTTGGTATTCTCTACCCGACCACCTGTGTCGGTTTGGGGTACGATTCCTTACAATCTGAAGCTTAGAGGCTTTTCCTGGAAGCATGGCATCAATGACTTCACACCCGTAGGTGCTCGACATCGTGTCTCAGCCTTAAAGAGAGCCGGATTTACCTAACTCTCAAGCCTACGCACTTGAACCTGGACAACCGTCGCCAGGCCCACCTAGCCTTCTCCGTCCCCCCATCGCAATTGTAAGAAGTACGGGAATATTAACCCGTTTCCCATCGACTACGCCTTTCGGCCTCGCCTTAGGGGTCGACTTACCCTGCCCCGATTAACGTTGGACAGGAACCCTTGGTCTTCCGGCGAGGAGGTTTTTCACCCCCTTTATCGTTACTCATGTCAGCATTCGCACTTCTGATACCTCCAGCAGCCCTTACAGACCACCTTCAACGGCTTACAGAACGCTCCCCTACCCCGCTAGCAAATGCTAGCAGCCGCAGCTTCGGTTTATTACTTAGCCCCGTTACATCTTCCGCGCAGGCCGACTCGACTAGTGAGCTATTACGCTTTCTTTAAATGATGGCTGCTTCTAAGCCAACATCCTAGCTGTTTTAGCCTTCCCACATCGTTTCCCACTTAGTAATAATTTGGGACCTTAGCTGGCGGTCTGGGTTGTTTCCCTCTCCACGACGGACGTTAGCACCCGCCGTGTGTCTCCCGGATAGTACTTACTGGTATTCGGAGTTTGCAAAGGGTTGGTAAGTCGGGATGACCCCCTAGCCTTAACAGTGCTCTACCCCCAGTAGTATTCGTCCGAGGCGCTACCTAAATAGCTTTCGGGGAGAACCAGCTATCTCCAGGTTTGATTGGCCTTTCACCCCTAGCCACAAGTCATCCGCTAATTTTTCAACATTAGTCGGTTCGGTCCTCCAGTTGATGTTACTCAACCTTCAACCTGCCCATGGCTAGATCACCTGGTTTCGGGTCTATATCCAGAGACTGAGCGCCCAGTTAAGACTCGGTTTCCCTACGGCTCCCCTAAACGGTTAACCTTGCCACTGAATATAAGTCGCTGACCCATTATACAAAAGGTACGCAGTCACCCCACAAGGAGGCTCCTACTGCTTGTACGTACACGGTTTCAGGTTCTATTTCACTCCCCTCACAGGGGTTCTTTTCGCCTTTCCCTCACGGTACTGGTTCACTATCGGTCAGTCAGTAGTATTTAGCCTTGGAGGATGGTCCCCCCATATTCAGACAGGATATCACGTGTCCCGCCTTACTCGATTTCACGTAAAAGGGTTTGTCGGTTACGGGGCTATCACCCTGTATCGCCAAGCTTTCCAGCTTGTTCACCTGAACCATTAAACGCTTAAGGGCTAGTCCAATTTCGCTCGCCGCTACTTTCGGAATCTCGGTTGATTTCTTTTCCTCGGGGTACTTAGATGTTTCAGTTCCCCCGGTTCGCCTCATTAACCTATGTATTCAGTTAATGATAATTGCTTATGCAATTGGGTTTCCCCATTCAGGAATCGCAGACTCAAGTGGTTTTTACTACCTCATCTGCGCTTATCGCAAGTTAATACGCCTTTCATCGCCTCTGACTGCCAAGGCATCCACCGTGTACGCTTAGTCACTTAACCATACAACCCCAAAGAGTTTCGAAGAAACCTTTAAGATTGTTTAATCAAACAACCAAAGTTGTCTGCAATTATTTAAACATGATGCAGACACGATTTTGCCGGACTCAAATATGAACACTACATAAAATGTTGTTCCCAAGAACACTTGAATGTGTGTTGGTACCTACATCTTTAAAAGACATAGGATTTGAGAACTTTTAATTGAATAACAACGCATATCAATTGATATGGGGATTGTTGTTATTCGTCAGCTTTCCAAATTGTTAAAGAGCAAAGTGTACAAAACACTTTCTAAATAATCTCAAGTCGTAAAAGCAACCAACAATGAACACTATTGGTTTGGATACAACACCAAAAATACTTAGAGATGGTGGAGCGATACCGGGCTCGAACCAGTGACCCCCTGCTTGCAAGGCAGGTGCTCTCCCAGCTGAGCTAATCGCCCACATTGTTTTTATTCTCGTGGAAGAGAATGGTGGGTCGTGCAGGATTCGAACCTGCGACCAATTGATTAAAAGTCAACTGCTCTACCAACTGAGCTAACGACCCAATGGTATCCGTAGGGAGTCGAACCTCTGTTACCGCCGTGAAAGGGCGGTGTCCAGACCTCTAGACGAACGTGACACTAAAACCGAAGGTGTTGGCACCTTCATACTCTAAACTACATAAACCATCAATCTGTGTGGACACTAATCAACAACAATCTTATCGTTAAGGAGGTGATCCAGCCCCAGGTTCCCCTAGGGCTACCTTGTTACGACTTCACCCCAGTCATGAACCACAAAGTGGTAAGCGTCCCCCCGAAGGTTAAACTACCTACTTCTTTTGCAGCCCACTCCCATGGTGTGACGGGCGGTGTGTACAAGGCCCGGGAACGTATTCACCGTAGCATTCTGATCTACGATTACTAGCGATTCCGACTTCATGGAGTCGAGTTGCAGACTCCAATCCGGACTACGACGCACTTTTTGGGATTCGCTTACTCTCGCAAGTTAGCCGCCCTCTGTATGCGCCATTGTAGCACGTGTGTAGCCCTACTCGTAAGGGCCATGATGACTTGACGTCGTCCCCACCTTCCTCCGGTTTATCACCGGCAGTCTCCCCAAAGTTCCCACCCGAAGTGCTGGCAATTAAGGATAAGGGTTGCGCTCGTTGCGGGACTTAACCCAACATTTCACAACACGAGCTGACGACAGCCATGCAGCACCTGTCTCAGAGCTCCCGAAGGCACACCTGCGTCTCCGCTGGCTTCTCTGGATGTCAAGAGTAGGTAAGGTTCTTCGCGTTGCATCGAATTAAACCACATGCTCCACCGCTTGTGCGGGCCCCCGTCAATTCATTTGAGTTTTAATCTTGCGACCGTACTCCCCAGGCGGTCTACTTAACGCGTTAGCTCCGAAAGCCACTCCTCAAGGGAACAACCTCCAAGTAGACATCGTTTACGGCGTGGACTACCAGGGTATCTAATCCTGTTTGCTCCCCACGCTTTCGCATCTGAGTGTCAGTATCTGTCCAGGGGGCCGCCTTCGCCACCGGTATTCCTTCAGATCTCTACGCATTTCACCGCTACACCTGAAATTCTACCCCCCTCTACAGTACTCTAGTTAACCAGTTTCAAATGGCCTTCCGAGGTTGAGCCCCGGGCTTTCACATCTGACTTAATTAACCACCTGCATGCGCTTTACGCCCAGTAATTCCGATTAACGCTCGCACCCTCCGTATTACCGCGGCTGCTGGCACGGAGTTAGCCGGTGCTTCTTCTGCAGCTAACGTCAAATGATGAACGTATTAAGCTCACCACCTTCCTCACTGCTGAAAGTGCTTTACAACCCGAAGGCCTTCTTCACACACGCGGCATGGCTGCATCAGGCTTGCGCCCATTGTGCAATATTCCCCACTGCTGCCTCCCGTAGGAGTCTGGACCGTGTCTCAGTTCCAGTGTGGCTGATCATCCTCTCAGACCAGCTAGAGATCGTCGCCTTGGTGAGCTCTTACCTCACCAACTAGCTAATCTCACTTAGGCTTATCCAATCGCGAAAGGTCCGAAGATCCCCTCCTTTCCCCCTTAGGGCGTATGCGGTATTAGCTATCGTTTCCAATAGTTATCCCCCTCGACTGGGCAAATTCCTAAGCATTACTCACCCGTCCGCCGCTCGACGCCCAACAAATCGTCCGAAGAGTCAATGTTGTCGTTTCCGCTCGACTTGCATGTGTTAGGCCTGCCGCCAGCGTTCAATCTGAGCCATGATCAAACTCTTCAATTTAAGATTTTGGTGACTCAATGAATACTGAACATTCTTTTGCTAATAAATAGCTAAGTAATGTTTGAATTGACTGTGCCGATGTAACTATAAGTTACTTCGCTTGGTCACTCTGTATCATTGAAATCATTGTGATTCCGAAGAATCAGTTTTGATTATCATCAACGAGTGCCCACACAGATTGATAGGTTTATATTGTTAAAGAGCAGTGCTTTGAAAGGCTTTCTCTCAAAGCGGACGTGCATTCTAGCGAGATAATCGTCAGTGTCAAACACTTTTTAAAATCTTTTTTGCTAGTCACTCTTTCGAGTGATTCGTCCAACTGATATCAGCGTTTCCGTTAGGAGTCCGCCGTGTCAGTGAGGGCGCATTATAGAGACCTGTGTCACATTGGCAAGCCCTTTTTTAACTTTTTTTGAATTTATTTTGCTTTCGCAGAAAAATTGAGCAAAAAGGGCTAAAATAAGAAGTTATGTTTACATCTCCTTAAAGGAATGAGCAAATTTAGTAACCTTTTCCCAGTTGGTGTACTCAATTTCTTTGGTAGGGTCGGTCTCACCACCAGTGATTTTCATGATTAACTGGATACAAATTCGATCAAACAACTTATATTGAGGGTATCTAAGCGCACCAGCAAAAACGCCAATCTTAGATGGTTGCCATGGAGACTTCTTCTTAAATGTCTTCACATAAGCACTTCCTTCCGGGGTATCTTTGCCTTGGTCCTCTTTTCTTGCCGTTAGGTTCACTAAGAAGAAAGCTGCATTAATCTCTTCTAGTTTGGTCTTATTTTTAGTCACAAAACGGTAAAAGTGCTTACTTAGATGGCCATATCTGATAGACGCTCCGATAAGTACTTTATCAAACCCAACAAAATCAGCTTCTTCTATAGTGTGCAAATCACTAATCTCGCATTCAAAGCCTTCCATCTGTTCTGCTATAAAGTTACAAATCTTTATTGTTTGACCATCTGTGCTCGAGTAGAGCAAAAGTGCTTTTTTCACGTTATATCCTTTTTAGCTTCGCCAGAACGTAGGCGTAAGCAAAATTAGTAAAGTAAATATCTCAAGACGGCCAAATAGCATGGAGACTACTAAAACCCATTTAGCCTTGTCGTTAATATCTCCATAGTGGAGAGCAACATCCCCTAGCCCAGGGCCAAGGTTGTTCAGAGTCGATGCTACCGCTGAAAATGCACTCAGCTCGTCGATACCGGTTGCAATAAGGGCTAACATACATACAACAAACACAAGAGCGTAAGCAGAAAAGAAGCCCCACACAGCATCAACGACTCTTTGAGGAAGCGCTTTATCACCTAACTTAATAGTGAAAACGGCTCTTGGGTGGATAAGCCGTTTAATTTCACGAGCCCCCTGCAAAAACAGCAGAAGAATACGAATCACTTTCATACCACCACCAGTTGAGCCCGCGCAGCCACCTATAAATGAAGAAAACAGTAACAACACTGGCAAGAACAATGGCCACTCAGCAAAGCTTGTTGTGGTGAATCCTGCTGTTGTTGATATAGAAACAGTCTGAAACAGAGCCTGATCAAAGGCATCGTAGATTGAATCGTATGAGTGGTGATTAAGAAGCAACAGGAAACAAACTACAAAAAGAATAAACTGTATAAAAAAGAAAGACCGGAACTCGGGATCCTTAAAGTAGTATTGTGGGTGCACGCCACCTGATGCAAATGCAGCAAAGTGCAAAGAGAAGTTACACCCTGAGATCAACAGGAAAACAACAGTAATCATGTTGATTGCGTGACTATCGAAATAGCCCATACTTGCATCATGGGTAGAGAAACCACCAATAGCTATCGTCGAGAAGCTATGACATATAGCGTCGAATGGCGTCATCCCTGCCAACCAGAAAGCCGCAGCACAAGCTAATGTGAGACTCAAATAGATATACCACAATACCTTTGCGGTTTCGGCTATTCGAGGAGTCATCTTGCTGTCTTTTACAGGGCCAGGGATCTCTGCCCGGTAGAGCTGCATACCACCGATACCAAGAACAGGAAGAATAGCAACAGCCAATACGATGATACCCATACCACCAAACCACTGCAGAATTTGCCGATAGAATAGGATAGCCTTAGGAAGCTCATCCAAACCGACAATAACTGTCGCGCCTGTTGTAGTTAATGCAGAAAAAGATTCAAAGAAGGCGTCAGTTACAGATATGTTAGGGTTTTCAGATAAAAGAAAAGGAATCGCACCTGCGCTACCGATTACCGTCCAGAAAAGAACAACGATAAGAAAACCATCCCGCGCTTTCAGCTCCCTTTTATGGTATCGGTTAGGAAACCAGCAAATCCCCCCACAAACCAGGAGTACAAAGAAGGTAGTAACAAAAGGAACACCCGCACCATCCCTAAAGACCAGCGCTACAAATGCAGGAGCTAGCATAGATACGCTGAACAAAGCCAGAAGTAGCCCGACGATGCGGATTATTGAACGAAATTGCATGATTTATTATTTGAAGCGCAAGCTTCCGACTTCCTAGTTCTTTTCTTCGGTGACAATAACCTTTGCACCACTTTTATTCACAACTGCCTGTGTAAACTCTTCGACAACTAACTTTTCAAGCTCAATAACCAAACTTACCTTGTCGCTATAGTCAGAACTCACTTGTGTCGCACCATACTGACTCAACATAGACTGGAGTATCGGCATAAAACCGTAGTCTAACGTCAGAGTCAATTTAGTGGTTATTTTTTTCTCAATAGTTTGAAGCAGCTTAAGTGCCTGTTGAACCCCCCCACCATATGCCTTTACTAAACCACCAGTCCCCAGTTTGATACCACCAGAGTATCGGGTTACCACCGCGGTAATTTCACCAACACCAGAGCCACTTAACTGAGCCAGTATTGGCTTACCCGCAGTACCAGAAGGCTCACCATCATCACTAAAGCCCCATTTCATCGAATCTTCAGGTCGCCCGGCTACAAAACCCCAGCAATTATGGCGCGCATCTGAGTGCTTTTTCTTTATCTGCTCTACAAACGCTTTTGCATCATCGATTGAGGGAGTGTGTGCTAGATAGGTGATAAATACACTTTTCTTGATCTCTTCTTCAAAAACAGCAGGCGCAGACGGTATTAAATAAGGTTGCTCGTTCATTCTTTACTTAGAAACTTCAAATCTGATTACAGTGTATCACGCTATAAAATTAAATAGATAGCCGCATCAATCTCACAAATGTTAAACACTTGTTTAAATTATGTTGCAATTAACTTTTCTCTGGTACAAAATCTAGCCACTGGTCATACCATCAAAACTAAATGGTAATCCAGACAATAATTAATAGATGGAGTCAGCTCTGGATAAAAAGAACAAGACAGAGCTGATAAGTGCTCGATAGCAATCTCAGATTGTTCATCACGGAGAAAGATAATGATTTATCAAGCCACTACCCTACAAGTAAAGGAATTACGAGACGGTATTGCAGAGCTTTGCTTTTGCGCTCCCGCTTCTGTAAACAAGCTCGATTTAGCCACTCTTGAATCCCTAAATCAGGCTCTCGATACGATTAGAGAAAACAACAATATCAAAGGCCTGATTTTAACATCAGACAAAGACACCTTTATCGTTGGAGCTGACATCACCGAGTTCTTAGGTCTATTTGCCAAGCCAGCAGATGAGCTTGATAAATGGCTGCAATTTGCCAATGCTATTTTTAACAAACTTGAAGACCTGCCTTTCCCTACACTTTCAGCTCTTAAAGGTCATACACTTGGTGGAGGGTGTGAGTGTGTACTTGCTACTGATTTCCGTATTGGTGATAAAACCACCAGCATCGGCCTTCCTGAAACTCAGCTAGGTATTATGCCTGGCTTTGGCGGTACGGTTCGCATGCCAAGACTGGTTGGTGCAGACACTGCCATGGAGTTAATTACCACAGGCAGACCACAGCGTGCTAACGATGCTCTGAAGATTGGTCTTTTAGATGCAGTTGTAGATTCTGAAGCTCTGACAGAATCAGCAATTGAAACAATATCTCAGGCCATCAATGAAAAAATTGACTGGCAAGGAAGACGTAAGCAAAAAACATCGGCTCTTAGTTTAAGTAAAATTGAGGCCATGATGAGCTTCACTATGGCGAAAGGTCTGGTAGCACAAAAGGCTGGCCCGCACTACCCCGCTCCTATCACTTCGGTTAAAACTATTGAAGAAGCAGCAACTCTATCCCGTAATGCAGCGTTAGATGTAGAGCGTAAACACTTTATAAAGTTAGCTAAGTCAGAAGAAGCTAAGTCGCTGGTTGGTATATTCCTAAACGATCAGTACATTAAAGGGCTCGCGAAAAAGTCGGCTGAATCAGCGAGCAAAGATACTGAAAGAGCGGCTGTTCTTGGGGCAGGCATTATGGGTGGCGGCATTGCTTATCAATCAGCCCTTAAAGGCGTACCAGTATTGATGAAAGATATTGCGCAAGCTTCCCTTGATCTTGGTATGAACGAAGCATCCAAGTTACTGAATAAAAGGCTGGAGCGTGGAAGACTAGACGGATTCAAAATGGCGGGAATCCTGTCTTCCATCACTCCAAGCCTCCACTATGCTGGCATTGAGCAATCAGACGTGATTGTTGAAGCCGTTGTAGAAAATCCAAAAATCAAAGCCGCTGTGCTTTCTGAGGTAGAAGGTAATGTGTCCGAAGAGACTGTTATTACTTCGAATACTTCAACCATTCCAATCAACTTGCTCGCGAAGTCTCTCAAACGTCCGGAAAACTTCTGTGGGATGCACTTCTTCAACCCTGTACACAGAATGCCACTGGTGGAGATCATCCGCGGCGAACACACCTCAGAAGATACTATTAATCGTGTAGTCGCTTACGCTGCAAAAATGGGTAAGTCACCGATCGTAGTGAATGACTGCCCAGGGTTCTTTGTAAACCGCGTTCTGTTCCCATACTTCGGTGGCTTTAGCAAACTGATGAGTGATGGTGCTGACTTTACGAAAATCGATAAAGTAATGGAAAAACGCTTTGGCTGGCCTATGGGTCCTGCATACTTGCTTGATGTAGTTGGTATTGATACCGCTCATCATGCTCAGGAAGTAATGTCTCAAGGCTTCCCGCAGCGTATGGCAAAAGACGGCAGAGATGTGATTGATGCTCTGTTTGAAGCCAGCAAGTATGGCCAGAAAAATGGCAGCGGTTTCTACGCTTATACGATGGATAAGAAAGGGCGTCCGAAAAAAGCCTTTAGTGAAGACGTAATACCTTTGCTTAAAGATGTATGCGCGGAACAACAAGAATTTGATGATGAAACCATTATTAACCGAATGATGATTCCTATGATTAACGAAGTGGTTCTTTGTCTTGAAGAGGGAATTATCGCCTCACCACAAGAAGCCGATATGGCGCTGGTATACGGGCTTGGCTTCCCTCCATTCCGAGGCGGTGTATTCCGTTATCTGGATAGCATCGGTGTTAAGCAATATGTCGAAGCTGCTGCGAAGCTTCAGGATCTGGGCTCGCTTTACCAGGTACCTCAGATGCTTCTGGACATGGCTGAATCTGGCGAGACTTTTTATCAGTCTCAGCAAGCCAGCTCGCTTTAACTTCACTTTTGGATAAGGAATATCATAATGAATAACGTAGTTGTTGTTGATTGCCTTCGTACACCTATGGGTCGTTCCAAAGGTGGGGCATTTAGAAATGTACGAGCTGAAGATTTGTCTGCTCATCTAATGAAAGGCATTCTGGCACGTAATCCAGAAGTTGATCCTAATCAGATTGAAGACATCTACTGGGGTTGTGTGCAGCAAACGCTTGAGCAAGGATTCAACGTTGCTCGAAACGCTGCCTTATTGGCAGATCTGCCTAAACAGATTGGTGCAGTAACAGTAAACCGCCTTTGTGGCTCTTCTATGCAGGCGCTTCACGACGCTTCACGCGCTATTATGGTTGGTGATGCAGATATCTGCCTAATTGGTGGTGTGGAACATATGGGTCATGTACCTATGAACCACGGTGTCGATTTCCACCCTGGGCTGTCAAAGAATGTAGCCAAAGCCGCAGGCATGATGGGGTTAACTGCTGAAATGCTGGGAAAACTACATGGAATAAGCCGTGCACAACAAGATGAGTTTGCCGCAAGGTCTCACGCCAGAGCCCATGCAGCAACGACTGAAGGCCGATTTAAGAATGAAATACTGCCAACCGAAGGCCATGCAGCTGATGGCTCATTAATCCAACTGGATTATGATGAAGTTATCCGCCCAGAAACTACAGTGGATGGACTATCCCAGCTTCGCCCTGTGTTTGACCCGGCTAATGGTACAGTTACCGCTGGTACTTCATCTGCTCTGTCAGATGGTGCTTCCGCTATGTTGCTGATGAGCGAAGAGAAGGCAAAAGAGCTCGGCGTCAAAATCCGCGCTCGTGTTAAATCGATGGCAGTTTCTGGCTGCGATCCTTCTATCATGGGCTATGGGCCAGTACCTGCAACCCAAAAAGCATTGAAACGTGCAGGCCTTTCTATTGAAGATATGGGTGTTGTTGAACTTAATGAAGCATTTGCCGCTCAGTCACTTCCATGCGCCAAAGACCTTGGTCTTCTAGATGTAATGGATGAGAAAGTGAACCTGAACGGTGGTGCTATTGCACTTGGACACCCTCTGGGTTGTTCGGGAGCAAGAATCTCGACAACGCTTATCAACCTGATGGAAGCCAAGGATGCTAAATACGGCCTGGCTACCATGTGTATCGGGCTCGGTCAGGGCATAGCAACAGTATTTGAAAGGGATTAACTCATCCTGATTTTAAAAGCGGCTTCGGCCGCTTTTTTCTTATATGCGAGTTGCGCATAGATAAAATGATTAAGTTTCATTTTCTACATACCGCATAAAGGTCTACACTTAATCACACAAAATTTCAGTGCCCCCCTATAACTATGTGGAGATAAGCATGTTTAAGGCTTTAGTTCTAAATCAAGAAGATAAACGTACTCTTTCAGCAATCGAACAAATCGACGAAACACAACTTCCTGAAGGTGAAGTTCTGGTCGCTGTAGATTATTCATCGCTGAACTACAAAGACGGCCTAGCAATTACAGGTAAAGGCAAAATCATCCGCAACTTCCCAATGGTTCCCGGTATAGATATGGCTGGTAAAGTAATCAGCTCTGACGACGCTCGCTATAAAGAAGGCGATGAAGTTGTTCTTACTGGCTGGGGTGTAGGCGAAAACCACTGGGGTGGTATGGCTGAAAAAGCAAAACTAAAGGCAGACTGGCTGGTTCCTCTTCCAAAAGGCTTAGACAGCAAAAAAGCAATGATGGTTGGTACCGCAGGCTTTACTGCAATGCTTTGTGTTCAGGCTATCCTGGATAGCGGTGTAAAACCTGAAGATGGTGAAATCCTTGTAACAGGCGCAAGTGGCGGTGTAGGTTCAGTATCAGTCACTCTTCTTGCACAACTTGGCTATAAAGTAGCAGCGCTAACTGGTCGTGTTGAAACAAATGGCCCGCTACTAGAAAAACTAGGTGCAAGCCGCATTATCGACCGCACAGAGTTTGAAGAACCAGCTCGTCCACTTGAGAAGCAAGTGTGGGCAGGTGCTGTTGATACTGTAGGTACTAAGGTTCTGGCTAAAGTTCTAGCTCAAATGGACTACGATAGCACTGTGGCGGCGTGTGGCCTTGCTGGCGGTTTTGACCTACCAACAACTGTAATGCCATTTATTCTGCGCAATGTACGTCTACAAGGCGTGGATTCTGTTTCTTGCCCAGTTGAGAAGCGTATCGCTGCATGGGAAAAACTATCTGAGCTTCTGCCTGAAAGCTACTTCGAGCAAGCATGTACTGAAATTGCTCTTGAAGAAGCACCAAAGTACGCAGAAGACATCACTAACGGTCAGGTAACTGGTCGAGTAGTTATTAAGCTTTAATTAAACACGCTACCGACTTATAAGCAGGTTGGTGGTGTTTGTACAGCAGGTGTTCGCAGCATGGATGCTGCGTCCAAGCCTACATGGACGTATCTACGGCGTCCTGCAGTATAAATATCACCAACTTGCTAGACACCTAACCCTCGAGTCCTAAATCCTCTACTCGCTTAGCAATCAACTTACCGCACTCTTCTTTAAGCAGGTTGCGTAACCACTCCTGAGATTGTGAGTGATCACATCTTGAATGCCAGATCATAGAGTAATCAAAAGGAGTAAACTGAAATGGTAATGGTTTAATGACCAAACCATAGCGCTCAGCGACCAGATAAGCGAGGTCAGCTGGTACTGTTATGATAAGAGGAATATTGTCGATAACAGCTAGAGCGGATTCTAAGTGGTACCCTCTGATAAGCACCTTTCTTTCAGGCTGATCAGCAAGCGCTTCATCAATCAACGCTTTCACCCCATCACTAATCGCTATTGTTGCATGGGGAAAACTTAAAAAATCTTCCAGATTCATATCTTTGTCAGCCAGAGGATGACTTTTAGATACCATACAAAACACCCCTACTTTACCAAGCACATCCCTATGTAAAGGCTCTACAGATGAAGTAGGTCGACAGATAGCTAAATCTGCACCGTGGGTTGTTAACTGTTCTAATAGCTGGTCGTGTTGCAACGGCAAAAAGTTAAGAGACACATTAGGTGCTTCTTTGTAGATTCGAGGAAGTGCAAAAGGCAAGATAGTTTGCATCGCATAGTCTGTTGTCGCAATGGTAAAAGTCTGATCACAACTTTGAGCATCAAATTCTTTATCAGATAGTAAAGCCCGGATTGACTCTAATGGTTCTCCTAAAGAACGATCAAACTCTAATGCTTTTTCAGTAGGTAGTAACTTATGTCCCTGACGAGTAAACAGAGGATCATCTAATAGCTCTCTTAAACGTCCTAATACCCGACTCATTGCTGACTGACTAAGATTAAGTCGATTGGCAGCTCTGCTAACACTCTGCTCTTCAATCATAACCCTTAAGGCCACCAGCAAATTCAGATCACGTCGATAAATATCTTCCAGTTCCACAGCTTTAGACTCTTTAAATTCTTACAGATGAACATATACTAAGCGATATTGCTAAGTTGCAGGCAAAAAAATCCCGCCTTTCGGCGGGGAAGCCCAAGAAAACTGGGGATAGTGCTGGAACACATTTGATAATGTTGCGCATTTGTTAATTAAATGTATACATAAAATTTACATTTGCCAAGTTTTAATTGCACTTTTTTTCGTGCTACTTAACAAAAATATAATTTATAGGCTATTTTTCAAATAGTTAAACTGAGTAAATAATTGAGAGCCATACCCATGACCTTTAATCCTGAATTGGCAAACAAAATCTTAGAGGCAGAAGGATTACGCTGCCCAGAGCCAGTAATGATGGTCAGGAAGACAATTCGTAACATGCAAGACGGTGAAGTTCTGCTTATAAAGGCGGATGACCCATCAACAACACGAGATATTCCGAGTTTCTGTCGTTTTATGGACCATGAACTAATCGGTTCGCAAACTGAAGACCTTCCATATCAATACCTGATAAAGAAAGGACTAAGTTAGTCCAATCAAAGAGTGGTTAACTGCCACTCTTTTTAGTTTCCGGTAACCCAAAAGCTCCTTTTCCAACTAAAAACCTGCCCAAATCGTAAAAAACTCACCAAACACTGTTAAATAAACAGGATTAGCCCTACTCCGACGCACAATATCTCGCTATACTTTATCGTTATTTTTTAATCATTCAGACAGAAGAATCGCGCGAACCTGACTATGCAAAAATACGATATCAAAACCTTTCAAGGTATGATCCTCGCGCTGCAGGATTATTGGGCACAACAGGGCTGTACTATCGTTCAGCCTCTAGATATGGAAGTGGGTGCAGGTACTTCTCACCCTATGACGTGCTTAAGAGCACTTGGCCCAGAGCCAATCGCAACTGCTTACGTACAGCCATCACGTCGTCCTACTGACGGCCGCTACGGTGAGAACCCGAACCGCCTGCAACACTACTACCAGTTCCAGGTAATTATTAAGCCTTCTCCAGACAATATTCAGGAACTATACCTAGGCTCTCTTGAAGCACTTGGTATTGACCCACAAGTACACGACATTCGCTTCGTGGAAGATAACTGGGAAAACCCGACTCTTGGTGCATGGGGTCTTGGCTGGGAAGTTTGGCTAAACGGTATGGAAGTAACTCAGTTTACTTACTTCCAGCAGGTTGGCGGCCTTGAGTGTAAGCCAGTTACCGGCGAAATCACTTACGGTATCGAGCGTCTTGCGATGTATATTCAGGGCGTAGACTCTGTTTATGACCTTGTTTGGGCTGACGGCCCTCTTGGAAAAACCACTTACGGTGATATCTTCCATCAGAACGAAGTTGAGCAATCAACTTACAACTTCGAGCACGCAGATGTAGACTTCCTATTCACCTTTTTCGATCAGTGCGAGAAAGAGTGTAAAGAGCTATTAGAGCTTGAAACTCCACTTTCGCTACCAGCATACGAGCGAATCCTTAAAGCGGGACATGCATTTAACCTGCTTGATGCACGTAAAGCTATCTCAGTGACAGAACGCCAGCGTTACATCCTACGTATCCGCAACCTGACTAAAGCAGTTGCAGAAGCATACTACGCATCTCGTGAAGCTCTTGGCTTCCCAATGTGTAAAAAAGAAGGTGAGGAGAAGTAAGATGGCTAAGAATTTTCTAATTGAACTAGGTACGGAAGAGCTGCCACCAACGCAACTTCGTACTCTTGCTGAAGCATTTGCTACAAACTTCGAAGCGGCGCTTAAAGATGCTGACTTAGCACACGAAGGTGTTAAGTGGTATGCGGCTCCTCGTCGTCTTGCGCTTAAAGTTGCGGCACTAGCAGAAGGCCAGCCAGACAAAGTAGTAGAAAAACGCGGTCCTGCGGTTTCTGTTGCTTTTGATGCTGATGGCAACCCAACTAAAGCAGCACAAGGCTGGGCTCGTGGTAACGGTATTACTGTTGATCAGACAGAGCGTCTGAAGACAGATAAAGGCGAATGGCTTCTGTTCAAACAAGAAGTTAAAGGTAAGCCTGTAAATGAGTTAGTTGTAGACCTTGCTGCTAAGGCTCTTGGCAACCTACCTATCGCAAAACCAATGCGCTGGGGTGACAAAGATACCCAGTTTATCCGTCCGGTTAAGACTTTGACCATCCTTCTTGGTGAAGAGCTAATCGAAGGTGAAATCCTTGGTGTGGCTTCTGATCGTACTATCCGTGGTCACCGCTTTATGGGTGAGCAAGAGTTCACTATCGACAGTGCTGACCAGTACCCTGCAATCCTTGCTGAACGCGGTAAGGTAATGGCAGATTACGAAGAACGTAAAGCAATTATCGTTGCGGACTCTCAGAAAGCAGCAGCCGCTGTAGGTGGTGTTGCTGACCTTGAAGATGATCTGGTTGAAGAAGTGACCTCTCTGGTTGAGTGGCCAGTTGTACTAACAGCTAAGTTTGAAGAAGAGTTCCTGAAAGTACCTTCTGAAGCACTGGTTTACACCATGAAAGGCGATCAGAAGTACTTCCCTGTGTACTCACATGAGAATGGCGATGACAATAAGAAGCTACTTCCTAACTTTATCTTTGTTTCCAACATCGAGTCTAAAGAGCCTCGTCACGTTATCGAAGGTAACGAGAAAGTAGTTCGTCCACGTCTTGCTGACGCAGAGTTCTTCTTTAACACAGACCGTAAGCGTCCTCTGATTGACCGTCTTCCTGAGCTGGAAAACGCAATCTTCCAAAAGCAGCTTGGTACTATCAAAGATAAGACCGACCGTATCGCGGTTCTTGCTGGCTTTATCGCTAAGAAAATTGATGCTGACGTTGAGAAATCAACTCGCGCGGGACTTCTTGCTAAATGTGACCTAATGACCTCGATGGTATTCGAGTTTACCGATACTCAGGGTGTTATGGGTATGCACTATGCTCGTCACGACGGTGAAGATGAAGAAGTAGCAGTAGCCCTAAACGAGCAGTACATGCCTCGCTTCGCTGGCGATGACCTTCCAAGCTCTGGTGTTTCTTCTGCTGTAGCAATGGCAGATAAACTGGATACTATCGTAGGTATCTTCGGCATCGGACAGGCACCAAAAGGCTCTGACCCATTTGCGCTTCGTCGTGCATCTCTGGGTGTTCTGCGCATTATCGTTGAGAACGGCTACAAGCTGGATCTGGTAGAGCTTATCGCTGAAGCGAAGACTCTGTTCGGTGACAAGCTGACTAACGAGAACGTAGAAACTGACGTACTTGAGTTTATGCTTGGTCGTTTCCGTGCATGGTATCAGGATGAAGGCTTCTCTGTTGATATCATCCAGGCAGTTCTTGCTCGTCGTCCAACTAAGCCAGCTGACTTTGACCAGCGCGTTAAAGCGGTATCTCACTTCCGTGGTCTTGATGCAGCAGAATCACTTGCCGCTGCGAACAAGCGAGTAGGTAACATCCTTGCTAAGTTCGATGGTGAACTAGCTGAAGAGATCGACCTATCTCTACTTCAGGAAGATGCTGAAAAAGCACTGGCTGAGAACGTAGAAGTAATGACAGAAGCTCTAGAGCCTGCTTTTGCTACAGGTAACTACCAGGAAGCACTGAGCAAGCTGGCAGATCTGCGCGAGCCTGTTGATACTTTCTTCGATTCAGTAATGGTTATGGCTGATGATGAAGCACTTAAGAAGAACCGTCTGACGCTTCTCAACAACCTCCGTAACCTCTTCCTGCAGATCGCGGATATCTCGCTCCTGCAAAAATAATGGGGTAAACCCTTTGAGCTAAGCCCCGTTCAAAATAACGGGGCTTTTTTATACATAATTAAAATGGCAACTGGCATGAGTTCCACAAATCGCTCAAGTCGTCCCTGAGCGCTTAAACAAGAACATCCATGTTCTTGTATATTTGTTCCACTCACACCACCAGCCAATTGGTAAGCAGCTAGGTGTAACAATGCAATTTTCTAAATTTGGTGAAAAATTTACTCAGCACTCTGGAATAACTCAGTTAATGGATGACTTGAACGATGGTCTGCGTACACCCGGAGCAATAATGCTCGGTGGTGGTAACCCGGCAGCCATTCCAGCCATGCTCGATTACTTTCATCAGGCCAGCAGCGATATGCTGACTAATGGAAAATTGGTGGAAGCGATGGCTAACTATGATGGCCCTCAAGGTAAAGACGCATTTGTAAAAGCACTAGCAGGACTACTGAGAGAAACCTATGGCTGGGAGATTTCAGAGAAAAACATCAGCCTTACCAACGGCAGCCAAAGCGCTTTCTTTTACCTGTTTAACCTTTTCGCTGGCGAACAACCTGATGGTTCACACAAAAAAATACTGCTGCCATTAGCACCTGAATACATCGGATACAGCGACTCTGGTGTCGATGAAGATATCTTCGTTTCTTACCGCCCAGAAATTTCTCTATTAGATAATGGCATGTTTAAGTACCACGTTGATTTTGAAAACATTAAAGTGGACGAGTCTGTTGCGGCAATTTGTGCGTCAAGACCAACAAACCCAACAGGCAACGTACTTACCGATGAAGAGATAGAAAAGCTGGATACGCTTGCAAGAGAAAACAATGTTCCTCTTATTATCGACAATGCTTACGGTACACCTTTCCCAAATATCATCTTTGAAGAAGTGAAACCATTCTGGAATGACAATACTATCCTTTGCATGAGCTTATCTAAACTTGGTTTACCTGGAGTTCGCTGCGGGATCGTTATTGCTAACGAAGAAGTGACCACAGCTATCTCCAATATGAACGGAATAGTCAGTCTTGCTCCTAGTGGTATTGGACCTGCAATCGCTACTCATATGATTGAATCAGGCGATCTATTGCAGCTTAGCCAAATGATTGTGAAGCCTTTCTATCAACAAAAAGCGCAACACGCAGTAGAACTTCTCAAAGAACATATCGATGATCCACGCTTCAGAATTCATAAGCCAGAAGGTGCTATCTTCTTGTGGCTATGGTTTGATGAACTACCTATTCCGACTATGGAACTGTACAAACGACTTAAAGCTCGTGGAGTATTAATTGTACCTGGTGAGTACTTCTTCTTTGGTCAAGATACTAGCTGGCAACATACAAAACAGTGTCTGCGTATGAACTATGTGCAGGATGAAAAAGCGATGCGTGATGGTATTAAGGTCATTGCAGAAGAAGTACTGAAAGCTTATTCGGAGTAAGAAAAGCAGGTTGTTATGAAGAAAGCTCGCCCTACACTGCAAGATATCGCAGACAAAGTTGGTGTCACTAAGATGACCGTAAGCCGTTATCTAAGGGACCCAGAAAAAGTCTCTGAAAACCTGGGGGCTAAGATAGCCACTGTGGTAGAAGAGCTGGGCTACATTCATAACCGAGCTCCGGATATTTTGTCGAATGCTAAAAGTTACTCAATTGGAGTACTTGTACCCTCATTGAGTAACCAGGTATTTGAAGACGTCATAAAAGGCATCGAACAGGTAATAGAGCCACAAGGTTACCAGGCTATGATCACTCATTATGGATATAGCAAAACAACCGAAGAAAAGCGTATTGAGACCCTGCTTTCTTACCATGTCGATGGAATAATACTCTCCGGAAGCAAACACACAGCTCGTTCAGTTCGTATGCTTGAAGCCTCAGGTATACCAGTAATCGAGATAATGGATTCTACCCTACCTCCAATACAGCAAGCCGTAGGTTACGACAACTACCTCGCCAGTCGTAAAATGACTGATGAAATCATTAGGTCTGGTAAAAAATCTATTGTTTATCTTGCTGCAAAGATGGATGAAAGAGCCAAGCAAAAGATAAATGGTTACTCCGATTCAATGACCGAAGCGGGACTAGAGCCAGTGATTATCTCGAGCAAAGAGTCTTCATCCTACTTAACTGGAGCAGAGCTACTTAGAGAAGCTAAGAAGAAAAACCCTAAGTTAGATGGAATCTATTGTACTAACGATGTCTTAGCTACAGGAGCTCTTTTAGAATGCTTAAAGCTTGGTATGGATATCCCTTCCGAAGTCGCTATAGCCGGTTTCCACGGCAACGACATAACATCAGTATTGAGCCCTCGTTTGGCAACGGTTGTGACACCAAGGTATGAGATAGGGAAAATCGCAGCAAAGCAGCTACTAGAAAGAATCACTAGCCCACAAATTACTGTCGCCAACAAGATTATCGAGCTAGAGCCTCAGATAGATTTAGGTGAAAGTGTTTAAGATCAAAAAGAGCGCCCACCTGGACGCTCTTACTATAACTAACCTGGGGTTCAGTTAATTACTTTCCCTCAATTAGGTTACTTCCGTTAATAGCGATCTTACGTGGTTTCATCGCTTCAGGGATTTCTCTTTCAAGATCTACGTGTAGCAGACCATTTTCCATTGTTGCACCAATCACTTTTACATAATCAGCAAGCTGGAATTTACGCTCGAAATCGCGCTCTGCAATACCCTGATAAACGTATTTTTTGCCTTCTTCCGATTTACGCTCTCCGCGAACGATCAGTACATTCTCTTTCTGAGTAATATCTAGCTGATCTTCAGCAAAACCTGCTACCGCCATAGTAATGCGATATTTGTTTTCATCTTGCTGTTCGATGTTATATGGAGGGTAACCGTTAGAGGCATTCTTAGCTGCACCCGCTTCCATCAAGTCAAAAAGACGATCGAAGCCAATAGCATTACGGTATAGTGGTGTGAAATCTACAGTTCTCATGATTCTATCCTCATAAATAAGCAATAGCCTTAAAATCACCAAACTCTAATGTGGTGTCTAAGGTAGTTAGCCCAGCTCACTCCATAGGACGTGGCTGTCTAATTGCGGTGTTAAATTGTGTGCTTTCCTTTTTGCCATTCGCCTTCTGCTCTAGTAGCTGCGACATGGCTGGACAAGCTATTCCAGAGGTCCATTTGGCATCCCCTGTACTTTAAATATAGGTCCGAAAAAATGGGATTCAAGGGGTATCAATGAATTTTTTTCGAAAAAAACACCGCCAAAAGACGGTGTTTTCATACATTAAATCTATTTAGATTTAGTTGCTCTAATTGAAGTTGTATGGGCTGAGTTCAAGGAAAAGGCGCGGAGTTTACAAGTGTAAATGAGCACCTTTGACGCAGAAATCAGTTCATACAGCGTAAAAGTAGAGTGACTACTAAACGTCTAGGTTAGCTACTTTAAGCGCATTTTCCTCGATGAAATTACGACGCGGCTCTACCTGATCACCCATTAGCGTAGTAAACAACTGGTCTGCACCTACTGCATCATCAATTGTTACCTGCATCATACGACGAGTTTCTGGATCCATAGTGGTTTCCCAAAGCTGGTCAGGGTTCATCTCGCCAAGTCCTTTGTATCGCTGTAGGCTAAGACCACGACGAGACTCTTTGATCAACCAATTAAGCGCATCTGCGAAGTTACTTACCGCGTAAGTACGTTCACCACGCTTAATAAATGCACCTTCTTCAATCAAGCCGTCAAGAGCTTCAGAAAGAGCAGCAAGTTTGCCGTATTCTTTGGTAGCCAGAAGATCCAGACCAATTACGTGCTCGTGAACAACACCGTGAGTACGCACAACAATCTTAGCCAGACTTACATTTAGCTCTTCATGCTTTTCAATTTCTAGGCTGTACTGACTTGCGCCCACTTCTTTCGCATTCAGTTGCTCGACAAGCTGTTTACCCCATGCTTCAACCTGAGCTTCATCCTGACACGCTTCAGCAGTCAGACGAGGAACGTAAACTAACTCATGAACAAGAGCGCGTGGGAAACGGCGAGCCATACGATCAACCAGCTTCATACCACTGTTGTACTGCATAACAAGCTGCTCTAGAGCTTCACCAGCAATAGCAGGAGCATCTTCAGTCACATGCAGTGCCGCGTTATCAAGAGCAAGAGCTACCTGATACTGGTCCATTGCTTCTTCATCTTTGATGTACTGCTCTTGTTTACCTTTCTTCACTTTGTAAAGCGGTGGCTGAGCAATATACACATAACCACGCTCAATCAGCTCAGGCATTTGACGATAGAAGAACGTCAGTAGCAGAGTACGGATGTGCGAACCATCGACATCGGCATCGGTCATGATGATGATGTTGTGGTAGCGCAGCTTATCTGGGTTGTATTCGTCACGACCGATACCACAGCCAAGAGCAGTAATAAGAGTCGCCACTTCCTGAGAGGATAGCATCTTGTCGAAACGCGCTTTTTCTACGTTAAGAATCTTACCTTTCAGAGGAAGGATTGCCTGATTCTTACGGTTACGACCCTGCTTAGCACTACCGCCCGCAGAATCACCCTCCACAATATATAGTTCAGACAGTGCAGGATCTTTTTCCTGACAGTCCGCAAGTTTACCTGGAAGGCCAGCTAGATCGAGAGCACCTTTACGGCGAGTCATTTCTCGCGCTTTACGTGCGGCATCACGAGCTCGAGCTGCATCAATAATTTTAGTACATACAATCTTCGCTTCACCTGGGTTCTCAATCAGGAATTCGGCTAACTTCTCACCCATTGCAGATTCAACTGCTGATTTAACTTCAGAAGAAACCAGCTTGTCTTTTGTCTGACTTGAGAACTTAGGATCCGGCACTTTAACCGAAACGATAGCAGTAAGACCTTCACGAGCATCATCACCAGATGTTGCCGTTTTCGCCTTCTTGGAGAAACCTTCTTTATCCATAAAGCTGTTCAGTGTACGCGTCAGCGCTGCACGGAAACCAGCTAGGTGAGTACCACCATCTTTTTGTGGAATGTTGTTGGTAAAACAGTAGATATTTTCCTGATAACCATCATTCCACTGCATCGCTACTTCTACAGCGATACCATCTTCGCGTTCGAATTCAAAGTGGAACACTTTCTGAATGATTGGTGTTTTGTTTGTATTAAGGTAGTCAACAAACGCTTGTGTACCACCTTCATACATAAAGTGATCCATTTTATCTTCTTCGCGCTCATCAATCAGCTTGATAGAAACACCAGAGTTAAGGAAAGATAGTTCGCGCAGACGCTTTGCCAATATCTCGTAGTGGAACTCAATATTGCTGAAAGTCTCTTCACTTGGCCAGAATCGGATTTTTGTACCTGATGCTTCTGTTTTTCCTACAACGGTTAGAGGCGCTTTTGGCTCTCCATGATTGTATGACTGTTCAAAAATCTCACCTGCACGGTGAATAGTCAGGTCAACCTGCTTTGAAAGTGCGTTTACTACTGAAACACCTACACCGTGAAGACCACCAGATACTTTGTAAGAGTTATCATCAAACTTACCACCAGCGTGAAGTACTGTCATGATAACTTCTGCTGCTGATACACCTTCTTCAGGGTGCATTTCAGTCGGGATACCACGACCGTCATCACTAACAGATACAGAGTTATCATCATGTATTGTCACAATGATGTCGTTACAGTGACCAGCCAACGCTTCATCGATAGAGTTATCCACTACCTCGAATACCATGTGGTGAAGACCAGTACCATCGTCGGTATCACCAATGTACATTCCCGGACGTTTTCTTACCGCATCCAATCCTTTTAGTACTTTAATACTCGATGAATCGTAATTTTCTGCCATGAGTTACTCTCTTCTTAGAACCTGTAAAGCATTAACAGGCCGTTAATTTAGTTGCTCTATTTTGCCATGTTCCACATGGAACATTCTGCAGTTGTCATCCTGCATATCATTAACCTGACTGGCTGTAATAGAACTTACAAAAACCTGAGCGCCCGTTTGCTTTAAGCAATCGGCTAAGCGTTTACGACGCAGGCTATCTAATTCCGAAGCAAAGTCATCGATCAGATAGATACTTTGCTTTCCTGTCATCTGAGTAAGGTGCTGCCCCTGAGCTAATCTCAGCGCACATACCATTAACTTCAGCTGACCTCGTGATAAAACATCCTCTACGGGTGTTCCATTCACTTTTATTCGTAAATCAGCCTTGTTTGGTCCACTAAAAGTGTAACCAAGCTGCTGATCTCGCTCAAAATTCTTCTCCAGAATAGCTTTGTATTCTGTCTCTTTTTCCCATCCGCGGTAGTAGCTCAGTATTATCTCAAACTCGGGAAGAAAGGTTTTACAAATCTCTTCCGCTACTGTTTTGAGCTGTTCTACATAAACAGAGCGCCATTCACTAATTGTCTCTGCTAATTGTGCAAGTTCCTGATCCCAGTAACTAAGTTCTCTGTAACTTGTTGCTGTTTTCAGCAGTGCATTTCTTTGCTTGGTTAACCGTTTCAATCTTCCCCAAGCGTCGTAGAAACCGGGTTCCGTATGAAATACTCCCCAGTCTATAAATGCCCGGCGAAACTTTGGACCATCAGTTAACAAATCAAACCCTTCCGGGTGTATAAGCTGAAGCGGTAAAACCTGAGCCAAATGTGCCAGTTTTTGTCCTGACTGACCGCCTATTTTAACCTCTGTTGAGCCATCGCGCTGCTTATTTATTCCAATTGGTAGCTCAAATTGATCGGAATTCAAAAAACGACCATGAACAAACAGCTCACTGTACTCATTTTGAATAACCCTGCCAGTAAGTGAGCTCTTAAACGAGCGACCATGTCCGAGCATGTATATCGCTTCGAGGACACTGGTTTTTCCGCTTCCGTTAGGTCCGATAAGAAAATTAAAGCCTGGCGATAACTCTATATCGCAGGCTTCAATGTTTCTGAATTGTTTTATAATGAGGCGTTTAAGAGGCATCTGAACTTAATAACTTGTTACAGACGAATCGGCATCACTACATACAGGGCGCTGTCATCTTCGGCGTTTTCAACCAAAGCACTGGCGTTAGCATCTGACATCGAAAGCCTTACCTGATCGCACTTGAGCGTATTCAGAACATCCAACACATAACTAACGTTAAAGCCTATTTCGATAGCATCACCCTGGAAGCTAACATCCAGCAACTCTTCTGCTTCTTCCTGCTCCGGGTTATTTGCAGTAATGCGCATTTCACTACCATCAAGGTTAACCCTTACACCACGGAATTTCTCGTTAGAAAGTATTGCTGCACGAGAAAAAGCCTGCTTTAGCTCATCGCAACTTGCTTCAAGTGTCTTGTTACTACTTTGTGGCATTACGCGGCGATAATCAGGGAAACGACCATCAACAAGCTTAGATGTGTAGGTAAAGTTGTTCACATCTGCACGTACATTAGACTGACCAATTTGCAATGTAACCGGGTTTTCAGGGGCATCAAGCAGTTTAACTAGTTCCTGAATACCTTTGCGAGGCACAATAACTTGCTGCTTTTCGAAACTAGCTTCAAGAGCAGTTTGAGCTACCGCCATACGGTGACCATCTGTAGCTACAGATCGCAATGTCGACTCTTCAATCTCAAACAACATACCATTCAGATAATAACGAACGTCCTGGTTCGCCATAGAAAACTGGGTTTTCTCAATAATTGCACGAAGTTCAGCCTGAGATAGCGTAATCTCCACCTCACTCTGCCAATCTTCAATGTTTGGAAAATCAGCGGCTGGTAAAGTAACAAGGGTAAATCGGCTTCGACCCGAGCGAACGATGACACGCTCACCTTCGAGAACGACTGTAATAACTGAATCATCAGGTAAGCCACGGCAAATATCTAGGAACTTGCGAGATGGCACCGTAATGCTTCCAGGTTCAAAATCACCTTCTAGAGCTATACGAGCAACTAGCTCTACTTCCAGATCTGTCGCCGTAAGCGATAAAGTACCTTCCTCTACTTTTAGTAACAGGTTGCCAAGAATTGGCAGCGTTGGACGCCCACCTAATGCACCAGATACTTGTTGTAGAGGTTTAATAAGATGATTACGTTCAATGGTAAATTTCATATTGGTCTCTTTGTTTCCAACAAGTAATTCTGATTAAGAAGAAAGTGTACGGATCAGGTTTGAATAATCTTCTTTGATATCGTGGCTCTCTTCGCGAAGCTGCTCTATTTTACGGCAGGCATGAAGAACCGTAGTATGGTCACGTCCACCGAATGCATCACCAATCTCAGGAAGGCTGTGGTTAGTCAGCTCTTTAGCCAGAGCCATCGCTAACTGCCTTGGACGGGCAACTGAACGCGAACGACGCTTAGAAAGCAGATCAGCTACTTTAATTTTGTAGTATTCAGCAACTGTCTTCTGAATATTGTCGATAGTGACTAGTTTTTCCTGAAGTGCGAGCAGATCCCGCAGAGCTTCACGAACAAAATCGATAGTAATTGGGCGCCCGGTAAAGTTCGCGTTTGCAATAACACGGTTTAGCGCACCTTCAAGCTCACGAACATTGGAGCGAAGGCGTTTTGCAATAAAGAAAGCCACTTCATCAGCAAGATGAATCTGATGGTCTTCTGCTTTCTTCATAAGAATCGCAACTCGAGTTTCCAGTTCTGGTGGCTCGATGGCGACTGTCAAACCCCAACCAAAGCGGGATTTAAGGCGATCCTCTACACCATTAATCTCTTTAGGATAACGGTCAGAAGTAAGAATAATTTGCTGGTTGCCTTCAAGCAGTGCATTGAACGTATGGAAGAACTCTTCCTGAGAGCGCTCTTTATTGGCAAAAAATTGGATGTCATCGATAAGTAGCGCATCAACACTTCGATAGTAGCGTTTGAACTCTTCTATAGCGTTATTCTGCAGCGCTTTAACCATATCCTGAACAAAACGCTCGGAATGCATATAAACAACCCTAGCATTTGGGTTGTTATCCACAATAGCGTTACCTACCGCATGAAGCAGGTGAGTTTTACCTAAACCTGTACCACCATACAAAAACAAAGGGTTATAAGAAACACCAGGGTTATCAGCTACTTGCCTCGCAGCAGCTAAGCCAAGCTGGTTAGATTTACCCTCAACAAAGTTATTAAACTTATGCTTAAAGTTGACGTTCGAACGGTGGGTAATATTGGTCGGCTCTGACTCATCATCCCAGGTTTTATGAACAGGTTTAGCAGCCTGCAACTGTGCAGGTGCAGAAGATTCTGCAGCAACATCCGCTTTGGTTTTCTGTGGTGCAGGTTTTGGTGGCGCAGAAATAGGTTTACTGCCTATTTCAAATCTTAAGTTAGGAATATCGTTACCACAAAATTCCTGAAGCAACCTATTGATACTGTTCAGGTACTTATCACGCACCCAATCTAGTACAAAACGGTTTGGCGCAAATAAGGTCAATGTATTGTCACTGAGCTCCGCCTGTAACGGTCGTAACCACATACTGAATTCTGTAGCTGGCAGCTCTTCTTGAAGCTGTTGTAAGCACTGCATCCAAAGCGAAGATGACACGGTGACCCCACTGTTATTATTTACTTTTTAAAGGACTGACAATTCTACTCCCACAAATTCAAGATCTCCACAAAAAGATCGCAGATCCAGTGAATAAGATCAAAGTTATTCACAAATTCATTTTTTATATACCTTGGATCCACACATTTTTCCCCAGGATAATCCACACAAGAGTCAACAAATTCGGGATCCTTAGCAGTTATCCCCAGCCTGTAAAAATATTTATACTCAGACAAGTAAGTTTATTGTGAATATCTAATAACAACTGGTTATTTTATTCGACACGCATTCTGGCAGTAACATTCATTTCATCCAGAAAGAGAGGTTTTTACAAAATGAAATTTGGCATTAAAACATTATTAACAGTTATAACTCTGCTAACTTCCATAACCCAGGTTGCTCATGCGGCAACAGAAGTAAAAGTAGGTATGTCAGGTCGCTACTTCCCGTTTACTTTTGTAGAGAAAGATAAACTACAAGGATTTGAAGTTGACGTTTGGGATGAGATTGGTCGTCGTAACGACTACAACGTCGAATATGTCACTGCTAACTTTTCAGGTCTGTTCGGACTTCTTGAAACTGGCCGTATAGACACTATCTCTAACCAAATAACAATTACAGATGCACGTAAAGCAAAATACCTATTCGCAGACCCATATGTTATCGACGGTGCTCAGGTTGCAGTTCGTAAAGGTAACGACAGTATCAATGGCCTTCAGGACCTGGAAGGTAAAACCGTTGCAGTGAACCTTGGTTCTAACTTTGAAGAGCTACTTCGTAAAAATGACACTGAAGGTAAGATCAATATCAAAACTTATGAAACAGGCTTTGAGCATGAAACCGCATTGGGTCGAGTAGATGCATTCGTTATGGACAGAATTTCAGTTCTGGAAGTGATCAAAAAAACAGGTCTTCCTCTTCAGCTGGCAGGTGAACCATTTGAAACTATCGAAAATGCGTGGCCATTCGTAAATAACGGCAATGGTAAGAAACTTCAGGGCGAAGTTAACCAGGCGCTGGCAGCAATGCGCTCTGATGGCACACTGGCTAAGATATCTGATAAATGGTTTGGTGCTGACATTACTCAATAATAACTCCTATCTACTTTGTCCCGGACTTTGACTCAACCACAGTCCGGGATGAATTGCTTCCTATCTCCTACTCTGTCGTTTAAGAGGTTTTCATGGGTTTTGATATCAACTACATGCTGGAACTAATGCCAATACTACTCAAGTATCTGAGCACTACTATGGAAATGGCTATTCTGGGATTGATATTCTCTACGATTCTGGCTGTCATCATTGCTAATATTAGAGTGTTCAAGATTCCGGTTCTGGATCAACTTAGCCAGTTGTACATTAGCTTTTTCAGAGGAACGCCATTGCTCGTTCAGCTATTCCTCTTTTACTACGGCTTACCTCAGATTTTTCCTATCTTTGTTGGTCTAGATGCATTTGGAGCAGCGGTTATCGGGCTTGCCCTCCATTTTGCAGCCTATATGGCAGAGACCATCCGTGCAGCAATTATTGGTATCGACAGAAGCCAGATGGAAGCGAGTTTATCCATTGGCATGACAACCCCTCAGGCAATGAGAAGAATCATTCTTCCTCAGGCAAGCCGTGTCGCTCTGCCTTCGATGATGAACTATTTTATCGATATGATTAAATCTACCTCTCTTGCCTTCACCTTTGGTGTTGCAGAAATCATGGCCAAAGCGCAGATGGAAGCTGCATCGAGCTTTCGCTTCTTCGAAGCATTCCTGGCGGTGGCTTTAATTTACTGGGTGATTGTAGTGTTGCTCACTCAGGTACAGAACAGAGTTGAAGTTAGATTGAATAAGGCATATCAAAGATGATCAAACTGGAAAATATTCACAAGCAATTTGGTGATACGTCTGTTCTTTCAGGAATTGATCTGGATATCAAAAAAGGCGAAATCATCGTAATCATTGGCTCTAGCGGTACAGGTAAATCTACCCTTCTGCGTTGCGTTAACTTCCTTGAGTCTGCAGATAAAGGAAAGATAACGATAGGAGATGCCACAGTTGATAGTGAAAATAGCCATAAAAAGGAAGTCTTGAACCTTAGACGCAAGACTGGTTTTGTATTTCAGAATTACGCACTCTTTGCTCACCTAACAGCAAAACATAACATTGCCGAGGGTTTGATTACCGTTCATGGCTGGAAAAAAGAAGATGCTTATAACAAAGCCCAAGCAATCTTAGATGAAATTGGTTTAGGAGATAAAGCCGATAGTTACCCAACTGCACTTTCTGGTGGCCAGCAGCAGCGAGTAGGTATTGGCAGAGCAATGGCACTATCTCCAGAGCTACTTCTTTTTGATGAACCAACATCAGCTCTAGATCCAGAATGGGTTGGTGAAGTACTTAACCTTATGAAAAATCTCGCTAACCAACATCAGACAATGATGGTAGTCACACATGAAATGCAATTTGCCAAAGAAGTGGCGGACAGAGTGATCTTTATGGCTGAGGGAAAAATAGTTGAGCAAGGTTCTCCACAAGAAATCTTTAGTAATCCACAAGATCATCGTCTAAAGAAGTTCTTGAACCGCGTAGGGATCTAAATATTTATCCACTATTGTGGATAATCTTTAGTGATCAGGTATTGAATCGATCTGATCAAAAGATCCTTGAGATTTGGTTCACAAAACGTATAATCCGCCAACCGGAATAAAATCGCTCTGTGAGCCTTATAATGATTGACTCTTGTGTAGTCAGTGATTACAATTCCGCCTCTTTGTTGAGAGGCGTCGGATGTTAAGTCCCACGCCGGGTTTAACAAAAACCTATAAACTACTGATCAGTAAAGGTATATACCATGAAACGCACTTTTCAACCTTCAGTTCTAAAGCGTAAGCGTACTCACGGTTTCCGTGCACGTATGGCTACTAAGAACGGTCGTAAAGTTATTAATGCACGTCGTGCTAAAGGCCGTAAGCGCCTATCAAAATAATTCGCGGTTATTTTGAGTAAGTACGCGTTCAATCGGGAGTTACGTCTGTTAACTCCCGAGCATTATCAAACAGTATTCAAGCAAGCACATAGTGCTGGCTCCCCTCATTTCACTATCATTGCTCGTAACAATTCTCTTTCTCACCCTCGTCTGGGCTTAGCTGTTCCTAAGAAACAAATCAAAACTGCTGTCGGTCGAAATCGCTTCAAACGTTTGACTCGCGAAAGCTTCAGAACAAGACAACACAAACTTCCAAATAAAGATTTTGTTGTAATTGCGAAAAAGAGCGCGCAAGATTTGAGTAATGAGGAAATGTTTAAATTATTAGATAAATTATGGCGTCGCCTTTCTCGCCCTTCTCGTGGCTAGCTATCGGATTGATATATATATATAAGTGGGTAATTAGTCCGCTTATAGGTCCGCGTTGCCGCTTTACACCAACCTGCTCAACTTATGCTATTGAGGCAATAAAAATGCATGGTTTTGTAAAAGGGTGTTGGTTATCTGGCAAACGTCTATTAAAATGCCACCCTTTGAATGAAGGGGGATATGACCCCGTTCCACCAATACAAGAAACTGACAGAGATAAATAACAATGGATTCTCAACGTAATATCCTGCTTCTTGCACTGGCTTTGGTTTCTTTCTTGCTGTATCAACAGTGGCAAGTAGAGAAAAATCCGGCGCCACAGCAAGTTGTTCAAGCACAAAATGACGGTACACTGCCGGCCCCGGCAATTGCTGATGAGCTTGACCCTGCACCTGAACAAAACGCTTCTGCAAAACTGGTAACTGTTACGACTGATGTACTGACTCTGTCAATCGATACATTTGGTGGTGATGTTGTTTCAGCAAAACTGAACGAATATGCTAAAGAGTTTGAGTCTGATGAACCATTCCAGATTCTTAAAAACACTCAAGGTCACGTTTATATTGCTCAAAGTGGTTTAGTTGGACCGCAAGGTATCGACCTGAGCAGTACTAGCCGCCCTAACTACTCTGTTTCAGCTGACGCATTCACTCTTGAAGATGGTCAAGATGAACTACGCGTACCTCTGACATACACAGCTAACGGTATTCAATACACCAAAACCTTCGTTCTTAAGCGTGGTTCTTACGCTGTAGATGTTGATTTTGATGTAACTAACAACTCTGGCAGCAACGCTACTTTTGGTATGTATACTCACCTTCGTCAAAATCTTGTAGACGCTGGTGGTAGCCTAACAATGCCAACATACCGTGGTGGTGCGTATTCAACAGAAGATGTACGTTACAAAAAGTATAGCTTTGATGATATGCAAGATCGTAACCTTTCTCTTAACCTGACTGAAGGTAAAGGTTGGGTTGCAATGCTTGAGCATTACTTCGCATCAGCATGGGTTCCACGTAACGAGCCAGGTTCAACTCTGTATACACGTGTCATCGGCAATCTTGGTGATATCGGTGTTCGTATGCCAAACAAAACTGTTGCTAACGGCGAAAGTGCGAATTTTGAAGCGACTCTGTGGGTAGGTCCAAAACTACAAACCCAAATGGCTGCAGTAGCTCCGAGCCTTGATCTGGTTGTGGATTATGGCTGGCTATGGTTTATCGCAAAACCTCTTCACTGGCTACTATCAATGATCCAGGGCATTGTTGTTAACTGGGGCGTGGCAATCATCTGTCTGACCTTCATTGTTCGTGGTGCGATGTACCCACTAACCAAAGCGCAGTACACCTCTATGGCTAAAATGCGTATGCTTCAGCCTAAGCTACAGGCAATGCGTGAGCGCATCGGTGATGACCGTCAGCGTATGAGCCAGGAAATGATGGAACTGTACAAGAAAGAGAAAGTAAACCCACTTGGTGGCTGTCTACCAATCTTCCTACAGATGCCAATCTTCATTGCACTATACTGGTCTCTGATGGAATCGGTTGAGCTTCGTCACTCGCCATTCTTCGGCTGGATTACTGACCTTTCAGCTCAGGACCCATACTACATCCTTCCTCTATTAATGGGTGCAAGTATGTTCATGATCCAGAAGATGAGCCCGACAACTGTAACGGATCCAATGCAGCAGAAGATCATGACCTTTATGCCGGTTATGTTTACATTCTTCTTCCTGTTCTTCCCATCAGGTCTGGTTCTATACTGGTTGGTATCGAACATCGTAACGCTGATTCAACAGACGCTTATCTATAAGAATCTGGAGAAGAAGGGCTTACACTCTAAGAACTAAGATTTGAAAAAATCGAAGAAAGGCGGCCAAAGGGTCGCCTTTTTGTTATTGGCTGATAATATTAATAAAGCTTTATGCTTTGATGGTATTAGCGTAACAAGCATACAAGGACATGGATGGCCTTGTTTAAGCGTATAGGGATATCTTGAGCGGCTTGTGGAGTTAATTCCATTAAAGCAATGATAATAATCTGGAGCATGGGAAATTAGTTTGTATGACGCCGTAAATCCATCCCTGGAGGCTTGAGCAAAACATCCTTGTTTTGCACACATACAAACCAACACCCCCATACTCCCCCAACATCCCCGGAATTTAACAAATGACTACAGACACTATTGTTGCTCAGGCAACAGCACCCGGCCGTGGTGGTGTGGGAATTATCCGTGTATCAGGCTCAAAAGCAGCTGAAGTAGCACAAGAAGTAACAGGTAAAGCTCTAAGGCCAAGATACGCAGAATACCTGCCATTTAAAATGGCAGATGGTACCGAACTTGACCAGGGCATCGCTCTGTTCTTCCCTAACCCGCACTCGTTTACCGGAGAAGACGTTCTCGAGCTTCAGGGACATGGTGGTCCGGTAGTTATGGACATGTTGATTAAACGCATACTGGAGATATCCGGAGTACGTCCAGCTCGTCCAGGAGAGTTTTCAGAACGAGCCTTCCTGAACGATAAGATGGATTTAACCCAGGCAGAAGCTATTGCCGACCTTATCGATGCAAGCTCAGAAGAAGCTGCCAAATCAGCTCTTCAATCGCTTCAGGGACAGTTTTCAAAACGCATAAATACGCTGGTGGAGTCACTTATCCATCTGCGCATTTATGTAGAAGCGGCTATTGATTTCCCGGAAGAAGAGATCGATTTTCTGTCAGATGGAAAAGTAAGTGGGGACTTACAAACCATTATTGATAACCTTGAGGCTGTTCGTAAGGAAGCTAATCAAGGAGCCATCATGCGTGAAGGTATGAAGGTGGTTATCGCGGGTCGCCCAAACGCTGGTAAATCAAGCCTGCTCAATGCCCTTTCAGGTAAAGATACCGCCATAGTCACTGATATAGCAGGAACAACACGAGATGTTCTGAGAGAGCATATCCACATCGATGGTATGCCTCTGCATATTATTGATACCGCTGGTTTGCGCAATGCTTCAGACGAAGTAGAACGTATTGGCATAGATAGAGCCTGGGAAGAAATAGCTCAGGCCGATCGTGTACTATTCATGGTTGACGGAACAACAACCGATGCAACAGATCCAAAAGATATTTGGCCAGACTTTATTGATCGCTTACCTGAAAACATTGGAATGACAGTGATCCGTAATAAAGCCGATCAGACTCAGGAAGAGCTTGGGATTTGTCATGTTAATTCTCCGACTCTAATTCGTCTCTCCGCAAAAACAGGCGGAGGGGTTGATGCACTTCGTAATCATCTGAAAGAGTGTATGGGCTTTGCTGGGAACAGCGAAGGTGGCTTTATGGCGCGCAGACGACATTTAGATGCGCTAGAAAAGGCAGCAGAGCACTTTGATATTGGTCAACAACAACTCGAAGGCTTTATGGCTGGCGAAATACTCGCTGAAGAGCTTCGAATTGCTCAGCAACACCTGAATGAAATTACCGGGGAGTTCACCTCTGATGACCTTCTGGGAAGGATATTTACTTCTTTCTGTATCGGGAAGTAGTTACCAGGGGAGCTTTATAGCTCCCTTTTTAATACGTGTCATTATCCCAAATAACACTCTAGGCTCCTACCGTTCTCCAAGCCTAAAAGTCCCTTCACTCAATACCGTTGATTCCAATACAATTTCATTGAATACTGGATCTCAATTAACACACATTAATGAGGCTATATCTGACTATGATCCAGATAATTACAGGTAGCACACTTGGTGGTGCAGAATATGTTGGCGATCATCTTAGCGATCTCCTGATTGAAAGTGGCCTAGAGACAGAGATCCACAACAACCCTGTCCTGGAAGACATTCCGACCCAGGGAACCTGGCTGATCATCACTTCTACACATGGTGCTGGTGACTATCCGGAAAATATCCAACCCTTTATCAACAGCCTGATTGCAACACCACCAAAGATGCAACATGTTAAATTTGCAGTAGTGGCAATTGGAGATTCAAGCTATGACACCTTCTGCCAGGCAGGAAAACGAGCGTACGAAGTTCTATGTGATATAGGCGCAAAGCCAATAGCAGAGTGCTTTACAATAGATGTGCTAGAGTCTCAAGTTCCTGAGGAGCCCGCAGAAGAATGGCTAAAAACACATATTAGTTTATTTTAACATTTAGTCTAAGAAAACAAACCTGGCGGAGTTAGATACATAGATTGTGGATAACTAAACTGAACTTATTCTCTTTAGTTATTCAGACCATAAAATAACGAATGTGGATAAAATTGAGATTAACAAGTGATCAAGCTATAGTTATCCAATTAATAACTTTGATCACTTTTAATCTCTGTTGATAAGTAGCCGTTTTGATCCCAGCAATCACAAAGGAAGATCAAAACCTGATCACATCATTTGATCACTCTCTAACTCATGATCTTATTGATCTTTTTCTGCTTACCCACAAGATCATGTTTCCCTAATAGTAGATCTAATAAAAAGATCTTTATATAGATCATATATACATTAATCTTTTCTGACGAAACCAAAAAATAGTGAAATAGATTTTCTCAGTGCAGCAAAACAGGTAAAATGCTGCTCCTTTTTATTATTCCATTTTCTTTGAGTCTGATATTTGTCATCAGTCTCTTTAGCTCTATCTAAGGTCGTTCAATGCTTTATCACGAATCATTTGATGTTATCGTCGTTGGTGGCGGACATGCAGGAACGGAAGCTGCATTAGCATCAGCTAGAACAGGATGCAAAACTCTGTTGCTGACTCACAATATCGATACCTTAGGCCAGATGTCATGTAATCCGGCTATTGGCGGTATAGGTAAAGGACATTTGGTAAAAGAGGTTGATGCACTAGGTGGTATCATGGCTCAAGCCATAGACAAAGCTGGAATTCAGTTTCGAACACTTAATGCATCTAAGGGGCCGGCTGTCAGAGCTACACGAGCCCAAGCTGATCGCGTTCTTTATAAAAACGCCATTCGCAACGTTTTAGAAAACACTCCAAATCTGACTTTATTTCAACAGCCCGCAGATGATCTAATTGTTGAAAATGATCGTGTAGCCGGTGTTATTACTCAAATGGGGCTCAAATTCCTCGCCAAATCGGTTGTATTGACCGTTGGTACCTTCTTGGGAGGAAAGATCCATATTGGTATGGAAAGCTCCTCAGGAGGCCGTGCAGGCGATCCTCCATCGATCGCTTTAGCGAACAGATTGCGAGATTTGCCACTTCGCGTGGATCGTCTAAAAACGGGTACCCCTCCTCGTATCGATGCTAATAGTGTTGATTTTTCAGTGTTGGAAGCTCAGCACGGCGATAACCCAACACCAGTATTTTCGTTTTTAGGTAACAGAGAACAGCATCCGCGTCAGATTCCTTGTTATATAACGCATACAAATGAGAAGACCCATGATGTTATTCGGGCTAACCTGGATCGAAGCCCTATGTATGCTGGGGTTATCGAAGGTATTGGTCCGCGTTATTGCCCATCAATTGAAGATAAAGTGATGCGTTTTGCTGATAAAAACAGTCACCAGATCTTTATTGAGCCAGAAGGCTTAACGACGACAGAGCTTTATCCAAATGGGATTTCAACAAGTTTACCATTTGATGTTCAGGTTCAGATTGTTCGTTCAATGAAAGGGATGGAGAACGCTCATATTGTTCGCCCAGGATATGCAATCGAGTACGATTTCTTTGATCCAAGAGATCTGAAGAACACTTACGAAAATAAGTATATTCAGGGGCTATTCTTTGCCGGACAGATCAACGGTACCACAGGGTATGAAGAAGCTGCTGCTCAAGGTTTGATGGCTGGTCTGAATGCTAGTTTGTACTCTCAGGATAAAGAAGGCTGGAGCCCGCGTCGTGATGAGGCGTACATGGGCGTTCTTATCGATGATCTCTCTACAATGGGTACTAAAGAACCTTACCGTATGTTTACTTCTCGTGCTGAGTATCGATTACTGCTTCGTGAAGACAATGCAGATCTTCGTTTGACTGAAAAAGGCAGAGAGCTTGGATTGGTTGATGACGAGCGTTGGGCTCGATTCAACGAAAAGATCGAGAATATGGAAAAAGAGCGTCAACGCCTGAAAGAAACCTGGATGAATCCTAAATCAGAAGGGGTTGATGCGTTGAATGCTCTTCTGAAAACGCCTATGTCACGTGAAGCTAGCGGTGAAGATCTTCTTAGACGCCCTGAGATTACCTACGATCAGCTTACCGAGTTAGATGCTTTCTCTCCGTCGTTAGAAGATAAACAAGCGGCTGAGCAAGTTGAGATTCAGGTTAAATATGAAGGTTATATCCAGCGTCAGCGTGATGAAATTGAGAAATCGCTTCGTCATGAAAATACGAAGATCCCTGCAGATTTCGATTATGACACTGTGCATGGACTATCCAACGAAGTTGTTGCCAAGCTTAAAGACGCCAAACCAGACACCATTGGTATTGCGTCTCGCATTTCTGGAATAACCCCTGCCGCTATTTCCATTGTTTTGGTATATCTGAAAAAACAAGGCTTACTCAAGAAAGGTGAAGAGTAATGAATCCGCTTAGAACAAAACTTGATTCTCTTCTTTTGCAAACTGAACTTGATGTTTCAGAACAGCAGAGGCAGCAACTGGTTGGTTACGTAGAGTTATTGAACAAGTGGAACAAAGCGTATAACTTAACTTCGGTCAGAAAGCCTGAGGATATGTTAGTGAAACATATTCTCGATAGCATTGTTGTGAGCCCGCTTCTTAATGAGCAAAGATATATTGACGTTGGAACTGGCCCAGGACTGCCGGGCATTCCACTAGCAATTATGAAACCTGATTGTGAGTTTTTCCTTCTTGATAGTCTTGGAAAGCGAATTCGGTTTATTAAACAGGTACTGCATGAGTTGAAGATAACGAATGTAACTACTGTACAAAATCGTGTTGAAGAGTTTCAACCGGAAGAAAAGTTTGATGCTGTATTGAGCCGGGCTTTTGCATCAATGACGGACATGGTGGAATGGTGTCGCCATTTACCAAAGCCAGAAACAGGTAAATTTTTTGCGCTAAAAGGACAATATTCAGAGCAAGAGGTTGCGGAGTTACCGGATTGGTGTAGTGTGATCGATTTCAAAGCTTTGAAAGTTCCAGAGCTTGAAGGCGAAAGACATCTAGTAACCTTAGCGGATAAGGGTTTGTAGAGAGGTTAATTGTGGGAAGAATCATAGCAATCGCTAACCAGAAAGGTGGAGTAGGAAAAACTACCACTTGTGTCAATCTTGCTGCTTCTATGGCAGCAACAAAGCGTAAAGTTTTAGTTATCGATCTCGACCCTCAAGGCAACGCAACTATGGCTAGCGGCGTTGATAAGTATCAGATCGATGCGACTGCTTATGACCTGCTTGTTGAAGATACGCCATTTGAGGAAGTTGTTTGTCGAAAGACAAGTGGAGGTTACGACTTAATAGGTGCAAATGGTGATGTAACCGCCGCTGAAATCAAGTTAATGGAAGTATTTGCCCGCGAAGTAAGGCTAAAAAATGCTTTAGCCATGGTTCGTGATAACTATGATTTCATCTTTATAGATTGTCCCCCTGCTCTAAACCTACTTACAATCAATGCCATGGCCGCAGCAGATTCAGTGCTAGTTCCAATGCAGTGCGAGTATTTCGCCCTTGAAGGTTTAACTGCATTGATGGATACCATTAGCAAATTAGCTGCGGTAGTAAATGAAAACTTGAAGATTGAAGGATTGCTCAGAACCATGTTCGACCCGCGTAACCGTCTGTCGAACGAAGTATCTGATCAACTTAAGAAGCACTTTGGTGACAAAGTATACAGAACTGTTATTCCAAGAAATGTGCGACTTGCCGAAGCTCCAAGTCATGGCAGACCCGCTATGTACTATGACAAACATTCTGCTGGTTCAAAAGCGTATTTAGCTTTAGCTGGTGAGATGCTTCGCCGAGAAGAAGTACCCGCATAAATTTTTGAGGAATAATCATAAATGTCTAAACGTGGTTTAGGAAAAGGCCTGGACGCGCTTCTGGCAACCAGTTCAATTGCCAGGGAGAAGCAACAGATTGCTTCTCATAGTCAATCTTTGTCTGCTGACGGTGAATTGGCTGATATTTCTGTATCCGATCTAAAACCGGGTATTTATCAGCCCCGTAAAGAAATGTCACCCGAAGCTCTGGAAGAACTTTCTGCTTCTATTCAGTCTCAAGGGATTATTCAGCCTATTGTTGTTAGACAGCTGGCTGATAGTTCTTACGAAATTATTGCAGGTGAGCGACGCTGGAGAGCGGCTAAGCAAGCTGGATTGCGTCAGGTCCCATGTATTGTAAAGAACGTTCAGGATAATGCTGCTATAGCAATGGCTCTGATTGAGAACATTCAACGTGAAGATCTGAATGCGATTGAGGAAGCTCAGGCATTAGAAAGGCTTCAAGATGAATTTGAGTTAACTCATCAACAGGTCGCAGATGTTATTGGGAAGTCGAGAACAACAGTAACTAACTTACTAAGACTCAATCAGCTGGATACCGATGTTAAAAGCCTTGTTGAGCAGAAAAAACTAGAGATGGGGCATGCAAGAACGCTATTGTCTCTGGAGAGTGGTCAGCAATTTGAAGTAGCAAATGTCATTGCGGCTAAGCAAATGACGGTTCGTCAGGCCGAAAAATTTGTAAAAAAATATTTAGAGCCTAAAAAAGAGCAGCAAGACAAAGAAGTTGATCAGGAAGCAGTTGATATATCTGAGAGATTAACAAAAAGTATTGGCTCAGAGGTTTCTCTGGTTCGTTCCAGTAAAGGTAAGTCTAAGTTAACAATAACATTTGACGAACCTCACAAATTAGAGCAGTTGATAAAACTGCTTGATAGCGATTCATAAGTGGCTTAGAAGCTACACTTGTTGCATCAGATATTTTGAAAGTTGTAGGTTTGTAAACAAAATTGTTATTAAATGCTGCGTTTTTATTGCATTAATAATAGCTCAACGTATAATTTTCGCCGAAATTCCATGCACAGTTATATGTGCGAAGTTGGAAGTATAAAAAGAGGTAAGAATACATGGTAGCTGCGCTGGCTAGACCAGGACGAGCGCTTGCAAAGCGATTGTTATTGATTCAATCTAGCGTGGTTATATTAGTGGCAATAGGAATGGCACTAGCCGTGAGTATTGACTGGGGAATGTCTGCGTTAATTGGCGGTGGTATCTTCGTAATAGCAAATGCGGTCTTTGCGTTTTGTGCTTTCTTGTATAGTGGCGCAAGGGTGGCTCGTGCTGTAACGGTTTCGTTTTACACCGGCGAAACGCTGAAAATCCTTATCACAGCAATCCTGTTCTCTATAGCCTACGTGTATATCCCAGTGGAACTTGTTCCACTAAAAACAACCTATTTGCTGGCTTTAGGTCTTAATATCTTTTTGCCCGCGTTTTTCATTAACAACAAAAAAATAGGATAAGTTATGGCTGCTGCGCATGGTGAAGCGCTTACGTCTACAGGATATATTGATCACCACCTGACCAACCTTTCTTTATATAAGTTGGGCTTGGTTGCGGAGGAGACAAGCTTCTGGAACGTACATATCGATAGCCTGTTCTTTTCTATGTTTACAGGGATGTTATTCCTTTGGGTATTTCATTCTGTAGCAAAGAAAGCGACTACAGGTGTGCCAGGCAAGCTTCAGTGTGCTGTTGAAATGATTGTTGAATTTGTCGCTGATAACGTCAAAGAGACATTTCATGGACGCAACCCATTGATTGCACCGTTGGCACTGACTATCTTTTGTTGGGTTCTGCTAATGAATATCATGGACTTGGTTCCAATTGATTTCTTACCGTACCCAGCTGAACATTGGTTAGGTATCCCTTACCTAAAAGTGGTGCCTTCTGCTGATGTTAACATCACCATGGCTATGGCACTTGGCGTCTTTACTTTGATGATTTACTACAGCATCAAGATAAAGGGGCTGGGAGGCTTTGCGAAAGAATTAGCTCTACATCCATTTAATCACCCTGTGATGATTCCGTTTAACCTGCTTCTTGAAGTGGTATCGCTGTTAGCGAAACCTCTTTCTCTTGGTATGCGTTTATTCGGTAACATGTTTGCGGGTGAGGTTGTATTCATTCTTATCGCTGCATTGCTACCATGGTGGCTACAATGGTTGGGGGCTCTTCCTTGGGCAATCTTCCATATTCTAGTTATTTGTATCCAGGCGTTTGTATTCATGATGTTGACTATCGTATATCTGTCGATGGCTCATGAAGACCCTGATCATTAATATTAATTTTTTTAAAGTTTTATTCGGCATAATAAGCCAACAACTATAAATTGGAGATAGTAATGGAAACTTTACTGAGCTTTTCAGCAATCGCCGTAGGTATCATCGTCGGTCTTGCTTCTCTTGGTACAGCGATCGGTTTCGCAATTCTTGGTGGTAAATTCCTTGAAGGTGCTGCTCGTCAACCAGAAATGGCTCCTATGCTACAGGTTAAGATGTTCATCATCGCTGGTCTACTGGATGCGATCCCAATGATCGGTATCGTAATCGCTCTTCTATTTACGTTCGCGAACCCATTTGTTGGTTCTCTATAATCGACAGATCTAAAGCTAAATAGAAACTTTGTCGTTTAAGAACAAATAGAGAGGGGTAGCTGTTGTGAATATGAACGCAACTCTGCTAGGTCAGGCAATAGCATTTACAATGTTTGTGTGGTTCTGCATGAAATACGTGTGGCCACCAATCATGAATGCGATTGAAGAGCGTCAGAAAAAAATTGCTGACGGTCTGCAGGCTGCTGAAAGAGCAGCAAAAGATCTAGACCTGGCACAAGCCAACGCTTCTGATCAATTGAAAGAAGCGAAGCGCACAGCAACAGAGATCATTGAGCAAGCGAATAAGCGTAAAGCACAGATCGTAGACGAAGCTCGTGAAGAAGCTCAGGCAGAACGCCAGAAGATTCTTACTCAAGCAGAAGCTGAAATCGAAGCAGAACGCAATCGTGCGCGCGATGACCTGCGCAAACAAGTTGCTACTCTGGCATTAGCTGGTGCTGAGAAAATCCTTGAGCGTTCCATCGATAAAGATGCGCACAAAGATATTCTCGATAACATTACTGCAAAACTTTAAAGCGAGGGGCGCATATGTCTGAATTGACTACAATAGCACGCCCCTATGCTAAAGCAGCGTTTGATTTTGCGGTAGAAAAAGGCGCATTAGACCAATGGGGTCAGATGCTTACCTTTGCTGCCGAAGTTACAAAGAATGAAGATATTGTTGGACTATTAACCAGTTCAGCGTCTGCAGATAAACTGTCAGAAATATTTATCGCGATTTGTGGCGAACAGTTTGATGAACATGGCCAGAACCTTCTGAAGGTGATGGCTCAGAATGGCCGACTATTGGCCCTTCCTGAAGTTTGTGATGAGTTTTTTGCTCTTAAACAAGAGCATGAAAAGATGGTTGATGCAGAAGTTATTTCTGCAACTGAACTAACCAAAAAACAAATTGCAGATATCAGCAGCAAACTTGAGCAGCGTCTGGAACGCAAAGTTAACCTGAATTGCAGTGTAGATGAGGCCCTACTTGGTGGGGTTGTTATTCGAGCCGGAGACTTAATCATCGATAACTCAACGCGCGGTCAATTAAGCCGCCTGAGCGATGCATTACAGTCTTAATGGGGATTGGAAGCATGCAACTAAATTCCACGGAAATTAGCGATCTAATCAAACAGCGTATCGAATCTTTCGAAGTTGTTAGTGAAGCTCGTAATGAAGGTACTATCGTATCGGTAAGCGATGGTATCATTCGCATCCACGGCCTTGCGGACGTGATGCAAGGTGAAATGATTGAAGTACCGGGTGGCCGTTATGCACTTGCACTTAACCTTGAGCGTGACTCGGTTGGTGCGGTAGTAATGGGCCCATATGCCGACCTTAAGGAAGGCATGAAAGTAACAGGCACAGGTCGTATTCTTGAAGTACCTGTAGGTCCTGAAATGCTTGGTCGTGTGGTTAACACACTGGGTGAGCCTATCGATGGTAAAGGTCCAATCGAAGCGAAGCTATCTTCTCCTGTAGAAGTTATCGCTCCGGGTGTAATCGACCGTAAATCGGTAGACCAACCTGTACAAACTGGTTATAAGTCTGTTGACTCCATGATCCCAATCGGTCGTGGTCAGCGTGAACTTGTTATCGGTGACCGTCAGACTGGTAAAACAGCATTGGCTATCGATGCTATCATCAACCAGAAAGACTCAGGTATTTACTCTATCTACGTAGCAATTGGTCAGAAAGCATCGACTATCGCTAACGTAGTACGCAAACTGGAAGAGCACGGCGCGCTGGAAAACACCATCGTAGTTGTTGCATCTGCTTCTGAATCTGCAGCGCTGCAATACCTTGCACCGTACGCAGGTTGTGCAATGGGTGAATACTTCCGAGATCGCGGTGAAGATGCTCTGATTGTTTATGATGATCTATCTAAGCAAGCGGTAGCTTACCGTCAAATCTCTCTACTACTTAAACGTCCACCAGGTCGTGAAGCATTCCCGGGTGACGTATTCTACCTTCACTCTCGTCTACTAGAGCGTGCTGCTCGTGTAAACGAAGAGTATGTAGAACGTTTCACTAACGGTGAAGTGAAAGGTAAGACTGGTTCTTTGACTGCTCTTCCTATCATCGAAACACAGGCTGGTGACGTATCGGCATTCGTACCGACTAACGTAATCTCGATTACCGATGGTCAGATCTTCCTACAGACAGAACTGTTTAACTCTGGTGTTCGCCCTGCGGTTGACCCAGGTATCTCAGTATCTCGTGTAGGTGGCTCAGCGCAGACTAAGATCATCAAGAAACTATCAGGTGGTATCCGTACAGCTCTTGCTGCATACCGTGAACTTGCAGCGTTTGCTCAGTTCTCATCTGATCTTGATGAAGCAACTAAGAAGCAGCTAGACCACGGCCAGAAGGTTACTGAACTGATGAAGCAGAAGCAATATGCTCCAATGTCAGTATTTGCTCAGGCACTGGTAATTTTTGCGGCAGAGCGTGGCTATCTTGAAGATATCGAACTTAACAAGGTTCTGGACTTCGAAGCAGCTCTACTATCGTATGCTCACAGCCACTTTGCAGATTTCGCAGAAGAAATCAGCAAAACGGGTGCTTATAACGATGAAATCGAAGCTCAACTTAAGAAGATTGTTGACGATTTCAAGGCAACCCAAACTTGGTAATTGGTTCTTTGCAAGTGGCCTGTTAGGTCACTGGCAATAATCCATAGAGAGAGAGTAATACGATGGCCGGCGCAAAAGAGATACGTAATAAGATCGGGAGTGTTAAAAGCACTCAGAAGATCACGAAAGCGATGGAAATGGTAGCAGCTTCTAAAATGAGACGTTCTCAGGACGCTCGTGAAGCTTCTCGTCCATACGCGGAAACAATGCGTAAAGTGATCGGTCATTTGGCTTGCGGTAATCTAGAATACAAACATCCGTATCTGGAAGAGCGCGAAGCTAAGCGTGTTGGTTACATCATCGTTTCTACAGACCGCGGTCTTTGTGGTGGCCTGAACATTAACTTGTTCAAGAAAGCCATACATGACATTCAGGACTGGAAAGAGAAGGGTGCAGATATCGAGCTTGCAATTGTTGGCTCAAAAGCGACTGCATTTTTCAACAACAGTGGCGCTAAGGTGGCCGCTCAGGTATCTGGTCTTGGTGACAACCCAAGCGTAGAAGACCTGATTGGTTCTGTTGGCGTGATGCTGAAGAAATATGATGAAGGTGAATTGGACCGCTTGTACGTGGTGTTCAACAAGTTTGTGAACACTATGGTTCAGGAACCAACGATCGATCAATTGCTACCACTGCCTAAATCGGAAAATGAAGAGCTGCAGAAACGCGAGCATTCATGGGACTACATTTACGAGCCAGAGCCGAAGCCGCTTCTGGATGCACTGTTGATTCGCTATGTTGAATCTCAGGTGTACCAGGGGGTGGTTGAGAATCTGGCATGTGAAATGGCTGCCCGAATGATTGCGATGAAGGCGGCAACAGATAATGCAACAAACCTAATCGAAGACTTAGAGCTTGTGTACAACAAGGCGCGTCAGGCGGCTATCACACAAGAACTATCTGAGATTGTAGGTGGTGCTGCAGCGGTTTAAGCATTGGTAAAACTAATTAGTTAGAGGATTAACGATGGCTACAGGTAAGATCGTACAGATCATCGGTGCGGTAGTCGACGTAGAGTTCCCACAAGGCGATGTACCTCGTGTATATGACGCGCTTAATGTGGTTGAAGCTCAAGAGCGTCTTGTTCTTGAAGTTCAGCAGCAGCTGGGCGGCGGTGTTGTTCGCTGTATCGTAATGGGTAGCTCTGATGGTTTACGTCGTGGACTGGCGGTAGAAAATACTGGCGCTCCAATCACTGTACCAGTAGGTACAAAGACCCTTGGACGTATCATGAACGTTCTGGGTGACGCGATTGATGAGCGTGGTGAAGTAGAAGCTGAAGAGCACTACGCAATTCACCGTGAAGCTCCAAGCTATGAAGAGCAGTCGAACGCGACTGAACTTCTTGAGACAGGTGTTAAAGTAATCGACCTGGTTTGCCCATTCGCTAAGGGTGGTAAAATCGGTCTATTTGGTGGTGCAGGTGTAGGTAAGACCGTTAACATGATGGAACTTATCAACAACATCGCACTTCAGCACTCTGGTCTATCAGTATTCGCGGGTGTAGGTGAACGTACTCGTGAAGGTAACGACTTCTACTTTGAAATGCAGGAAGCGGGTGTTGTAAACATCGAAAACCCTGAAGAATCAAAAGTAGCAATGGTATATGGTCAGATGAACGAGCCACCAGGCAACCGTCTGCGTGTAGCACTGACTGGCCTTACAATGGCAGAGCGTTTCCGTGACGAAGGTCGTGACGTACTGCTGTTCGTTGATAACATTTACCGTTATACCCTTGCGGGTACTGAGGTATCGGCACTTCTTGGTCGTATGCCATCTGCGGTAGGTTACCAGCCAACACTAGCTGAAGAAATGGGTGTTCTTCAGGAGCGTATTACATCAACTAAACAGGGTTCTATCACCTCTGTTCAGGCAGTATACGTACCTGCGGATGACTTGACTGACCCATCTCCAGCAACAACGTTCGCGCACCTGGATGCAACGGTTGTACTTAGCCGTAACATCGCTGCAATGGGTCTATACCCAGCGATCGACCCGCTAGACTCAACTTCTCGTCAGCTTGACCCACTAGTTGTTGGTCAGGATCACTACGACGTAGCTCGTGGTGTTCAGCAGACGCTTCAGCGCTATAAAGAGCTGAAAGACATCATCGCAATCCTTGGTATGGATGAACTGTCTGAAGAAGATAAGCTAGTTGTAGCACGTGCACGTAAGATTGAGCGTTTCCTAACTCAGCCTTATCACGTAGCGGAAGTATTTACCGGTCAGCCTGGCTGTTATGTATCTCTTAAAGAAACTCTTCGTGGTTTCAAAGGGCTACTAAGCGGTGAATACGATGACATTCCAGAGCAAGCGTTTATGTACTGCGGTACTATCGACGAAGCTATCGAGAATGCTAAGAAGCTATAAGGCTAAATAGGAGGCGATATGGCAGCAATTACCTTTCACCTGGATGTAGTTAGCGCGGAAAAGAGTCTTTTCTCTGGTCGTGTTGAAACATTTCAGGCGACCGGGAGCGAAGGTGAACTTGGTATTTTCCATGGTCACACACCGCTGCTGACCGCTATTAAGCCTGGCATGGTGCGTATCGTTAAACAGCACGGCCACGAGGAATTTATTTATGTTTCTGGTGGTATTATTGAAGTTCAGCCTGGTACGGCTACCGTACTGGCTGATACAGCAATCCGTGGTGAAGACCTTGACGCTGCTAAGGCAGAAGAAGCCAAGCGCAAAGCTGAGGAGCACATCCAGAATCAGCATGGTGATATGGACTTCGCACAAGCGGCCAGTGAACTGGCTAAAGCCATTGCTCAGCTTCGAGTTATCGAACTGACAAAGCAAAGAAGACGCTAATCTGTTTAGTGCATTGCTATAAAGGCGGCCAATTTGGTCGCCTTTTTGTTTTATATCACTTTATATCCTGTTTAATTTGCCAATTCTTAACATTTCGCTTTTATACTTTTTTTCGAACAAGTTAGAATCACATCTCAATATAAATAAGACAACAAGGTTATCTCCATGAAGTTTAGCGCGGTTATCCTGGCGGCGGGAAAAGGAACCCGTATGTACTCCAATATGCCAAAAGTTCTACATACTTTGGCAGGGAAACCGATGGCAAAGCACGTCATTGATACATGTACTGGCTTAGGTGCTCAGAATATTCATTTAGTTTACGGTCACGCTGGTGAACAGATGAAAGAGGTTCTGGGACAAGAGCCTGTAAGCTGGGTTCTTCAGGCTGAACAACTAGGTACCGGACATGCGGTTGATCAGGCTTCCCTAGTTTTGATGATAATGAAAAAGTGCTGGTACTTTATGGAGATGTTCCACTTATTTCAGAGGAAACCATAGTCAACTTGCTCGAAGCTCAGCCTACTGGCGGTATCGCATTGCTTACTGTTGTTCTTGACGATCCTACTGGCTATGGTCGAATCGTTCGTAAAAATGGTCCTGTAGTAGCGATCGTTGAGCAAAAAGATGCAAGCGAAGAACAAAAACTTATCAAAGAAGTGAATACCGGTGTTCTGGTTGCTACTGGTAAAGATCTGAAGCGTTGGTTATCTGACCTTAGTAACGATAACGCACAAGGTGAGTACTATCTGACTGATATTATTGCTGCAGCACACCAGGAAGGTGGTGCTGTGGAGGCTGTTCACCCTGCAAATCCTATTGAAGTTGAAGGGGTAAATAACCGCATTCAACTGGCTAAGCTAGAGCGTGCTTTCCAGGCGATGCAAGCAGAGAAGCTTTTGGAACAAGGTGTGATGCTACGTGATCCAAGCCGTTTTGATTTGCGCGGTAGCCTTCAGTGCGGATTGGATGTGGAGATTGACGTAAACGTAATTATCGAAGGTAGTGTAACCATTGGTGATAACGTGGTTATTGGCGCAGGCTGTATTCTGAAAGATTGTGAAATTGATGATAACTCTGTACTAAGTCCATACACGGTTATTGAGGAGTCTACAGTAGGTGAAGATTGTACGGTTGGGCCATTTGCCCGCCTTCGTCCGGGTGCAGAGCTTAAAAATGAAGCTCATGTTGGTAACTTCGTTGAGATTAAAAATGGTGTTATCGGTCTGGCATCTAAAGTTGGCCATTTGACGTATATTGGCGATACAGAGATCGGTAAAGATACCAATATCGGTGCGGGTACCATTACCTGCAACTATGATGGTGCCAATAAGTTTAAGACAATCATCGGTGACGATGTGTTTGTTGGCTCTGATACACAGCTGGTGGCGCCTGTTACGGTTGGTAATGGCGCTACTATTGGAGCAGGTACAACAGTCACTAAAAATATTGACGAAGGTGAGCTGGTTATTACTCGCGCCAAAGAGCGTCGAATTTCTGGTTGGCAACGCCCGGTGAAGAAGAAAAAGTAAGCACTATTCTTCGATGATTTGAAATATACTAGAGGTGACTTATGGATAGTCGCCTTTTTTTGTTAACGCTTAGCTGGAGATACTATGAGCGTCACTACTTTCTACCTTGATGTTGTCAGTGCTGAGAAACAGATATTTTCAGGTCGTGTCGAGACTTTTCAGGTAACAGGTAGCGAGGGGGAGTTTGGTATATATCATGGCCACGCGCCGCTACTAACTGCAATTAAGCCCGGTATATTGCGAATAGTTAAACAGCATGGACATGAAGAGCTTATCTATGTATCTGGAGGAATTGTTGAGGTTCAGCCAGGTATGGCTAATATTCTGGCAGATACTGCGATTCGTGGAGAGGATATTGATGCTGCAAAGGCTGAAGAGGCGAAACGGAAAGCTGAGGAGCGCATTCAGAACCAGCATGGAGATATGGATTTTGCCAAAGCAGCAAGAGAACTGGCGAAAGCAATTGCCCAGTTACGAGTGGCTGAGTTGACGAAAAAAGGAGAAAGACCGTTTAGTACGATATTTCTCCTTTTTGGATACGACTAAAAGCAGATTTAAGACAAAAAGAACTTATAAGTCTCGTTGTCCGTTTCGTCTTTATATGGGTAATCCAGCTCAAATAAATGCTCTGAGAATCTAGCCAGGTCTGATTCTTCCAGCTCAAACCCACAAAGAACACGGCCATAATCAGCACCGTGATTACGGTAGTTGAATAGCGTTATGTTCCAGTGTGTACCAAGAGTGCTCAGGAACTTAAGCAGAGCCCCGGGATATTCTGGAAATTCAAAGCTGTATAAGCGTTCCTGAAGCTGTTTCTTCGGACGACCACCAATCATGTATCGGATATGCTGCTTTGCTGTCTCATCATCTGATAGGTCGATTACAGGGTATCCTCCATCACGGAGATCGTGAATCACACTTTCTAGTTCTTCCTGACCCCCCTGAAGTCTTAAACCTACGAAGATATTTGCTAGGCTTTCATCGCTATAGCGGTAGTTAAATTCGGTAACTGCTCGACCACCAATGATCTGGCAGAACTTAAAGAAAGCTCCCGCCTCTTCGGGGATAGTAACAGCTAACAGACCTTCCTTTTTTTCACCAATTTCACAGCGTTCTGAAACGTAGCGAAGTCCATGGAAATTAGTGTTTGCACCTGATAGAACAGTACCCAGTTTTTTATCTTTCAGATTGTTTACTTCAGCGAATTTCTTAAGCCCTGCCAATGCTAGTGCACCTGAAGGCTCTGCAATGGCACGAGTATCTTCAAAGATATCCTTAACTGCAGCACAGATCTCATCACTGGAAACTGTAATGTGCCCATCAAGATACTCGTTACATACACGGAAGGTTTCATCACCAATACGCTTAACAGCAACGCCGTCTGCGAACATACTTACCTGATCAAGAACAACAGGTTCTCCCGCATCCATAGCAGCTTTCAGGCAGCATGAATCTTCTGGTTCAACAGCGATAACCTTGATCTCAGGCATGAGTTGCTTGACCAGAACGGCAACACCGGCTGCAAGACCACCACCGCCAACCTGTACAAATATATAGTCCAGATGACCATTTTGCTGCAGCATCTCCATACCGATGGTTCCCTGACCTGCAATCACTAGTGGGTGATCGAAAGGGGGAACGAAGGTATAGCCATGCAGCTTGGCCAGACGTTCAGCTTCGGCTTTTGCTTCATCAAAGTTACTGCCATGCAGAACGACTTCACCACCAAAGCCTCGAACAGCATCAACCTTGATATCAGGTGTTGTTTTGGGCATTACAATAATGGCTTTAATGCCCAGATGCTTACCCGAATAAGCAATACCCTGTGCATGGTTTCCCGCAGAAGCTGCAATAACCCCTGCTTTTTTCTGCTCCTCAGTCAGAGTTGCAACCATATTGTAAGCACCACGTAGTTTAAACGAGTTAACCGGCTGGCGGTCTTCTCGTTTTAACTGAACCTGATTGCCAATGCGCTCAGAGAGTCTTGGCATATCCTGAAGTGGTGTTTTGGAAGCTACCTCGTAGACTGGAGCACGAAGAATATGGCGCAGATATTCTGCGCCAGTTTTCGGTAAAGGATGTTGCGTATTACCCATTTAGCTTAGCCTTCAAGCTTGGATTTATCGCGAACAGCACCTTTATCAGCACTTGTTGCCATGCTTGCATATGCTTTTAGTGCAAAAGAGACTTCGCGCTGACGGTTAGCTGGTTTCCAGCCAAGTTCGTCTTGTTTTGCACGACGAGCGGCTAGTTCATCTTCCGCTACATCCAGAGTGATAGAGCGGTTAGGGATATCAATAGTAACTGTGTCACCATCGTTAACTAGTCCAATCGTACCGCCATTAGCAGCTTCAGGAGACGCGTGACCAATAGACAGGCCAGATGTACCACCAGAGAAGCGACCATCAGTAAGAAGCGCGCACTCTTTACCTAAACCCATAGATTTAAGGTAAGTGGTTGGGTAAAGCATTTCCTGCATACCTGGTCCACCTTTAGGACCTTCGTAACGAATGATTACTACGTCACCAGCTTTAACTTTGCCACCCAGAATGCCGTCAACTGCATCTTCCTGACTTTCAAATACAACAGCAGGGCCCTGGAACTTGAGGATGCTTTCATCAACACCAGCAGTTTTTACAATACAGCCATCCAGTGCAATATTACCTTTTAGTACTGCAAGGCCACCATCTTGACTGAATGCATTTTCTTTGGTGCGGATACAGCCGTTTTCGCGGTCATCATCCAAACTATCCCAGCGACAATCCTGAGAGAAAGCTTCTGTTGTGCGTATACCAGCAGGACCTGCACGGAAGAAGTTTTTCACTTCTTCTGATTCTGTTTGCATGATGTCGTACTGAGCAAGCTGTTCCTGCATGGTTATGCCAAGTACAGTTTTAGTCTGATTATTGATAAGACCAGCACGATCCAGCTCACCAAGAATAGCCAGTACACCACCAGCGCGGTGAACATCTTCCATATGATACTTCTGAGTAGAAGGTGCTACTTTACATAGATGAGGTACACGGCGCGACATTGCATCGATATCTGTCATATCGAAATCAACTTCACCTTCCTGAGCTGCCGCCAGCAAGTGAAGTACGGTGTTTGTTGAACCACCCATTGCAATATCAAGCGCCATTGCGTTTTCAAATGCTTGTTTGGTAGCAATACTACGTGGAGCGGCAGATTCGTCACCTTGTTCGTAGTAGCGTTTCGTCATATCAACAATACGGCGGCCAGCGTTCAGGAATAGCTCCTTACGATCTGCGTGAGTAGCCAGCATAGAACCATTACCTGGTTGGCTTAGACCAAGTGCTTCTGTCAGGCAGTTCATCGAGTTTGCTGTAAACATACCAGAACATGAACCACATGTTGGACATGCACTGCGCTCGATCTGTTCGCTCTGTTCATCAGAAACGTTTGGATCGGCACCTTGGATCATCGCATCAACAAGGTCTAGCTTGATCAGCTGATCAGAAAGCTTAGTTTTACCTGCTTCCATTGGGCCACCTGAAACAAAGATCGTCGGGATATTCAGGCGTAGTGACGCCATCAACATTCCCGGAGTAATCTTGTCACAGTTAGAGATACAAACCATAGCATCCGCGCAGTGAGCGTTAACCATATACTCAACAGAATCAGCGATCAGTTCTCGAGATGGTAGCGAGTAAAGCATACCACCGTGGCCCATTGCGATACCGTCATCAACAGCGATAGTGTTGAACTCTTTCGCGATACCACCAGCAGCTTCAATTTCTTTGGCTACCATCTGACCTAAATCTTTAAGGTGTACGTGACCCGGAACAAACTGAGTAAACGAGTTTACGACAGCGATGATAGGTTTGCCGAAATCTTCATCTTTTACGCCAGTTGCACGCCATAGTGCACGAGCACCTGCCATATTTCGACCATGAGTGGTCGTGGCGCTGCGATATTTCTTTGGTGTAGACATTGTGTTTGAATTCCTTTAATTATTTGTTCTGCGGATAAACCGGATCTAACCAACCCCATTTATCTTCTGTTGTTCCGTCAAATAGTCCGAAGAAGGTGGACTGGATCTTCTCTGTAATAGGACCACGTTTACCTTCACCAACTGTGATCTGATCAACACTGCGTACAGGAACGATCTCCGCCGCAGTACCTGTCATAAAGATCTCATCAGCAAGGTAAAGTGCTTCACGAGCAATATTCTCTTCACGGATCTCGTAACCAAGATCTTTTGCGATGGTCATGATGGCATCACGAGTGATACCCGGAAGGATTGCGCTGGTTGCTGGTGGAGTGGAAAGCACACCGTTCTTGATTACAAAGATATTTTCACCGGCACCTTCAGAAAGGTAGCCATCAACACTTAGTGCAATACCTTCCGCATAACCATGGCGACGAGCTTCACCGCCAACTAGTAGAGATGAAAGATAGTTACCACCAGCTTTAGCTGCTGTTGGAATTGTATTTGGAGCTGCGCGGTTCCAGCTAGAAATCATCGCGTCCACACCGTTAGCAAGTGCTTCTTCACCAAGGTAAGAACCCCATGGGAAAGCCGCAATAATCAAATCCATCTCTGTATCTACTGGTGGGCAAACACCCAGACCAACGTTACCAACAAAACCAAGTGGACGGATATAAGCTGAATCAAGCTTGTTTTCACGCAGTGTCTCTTTACACGCTTCCATTAACTCATCTACAGAGTATGGGATAGGGAATCGGTATATCTTCGCAGAGTCTTTCAGGCGCTGCATATGTTCTTTATGGCGGAATACAATAGGTCCGTTAGGCGTGTTGTAGCAACGGATACCTTCAAAGACAGAAGTACCGTAGTGCATAGCGTGAGTAAGAACATGGACGTTTGCTTCTGCCCATGGAACCATCTCTCCGTTGAACCAAATATAATCAGCTGTATTTGTTGCCATTCTAAAATCCTTCTTTAAATTTTGTATGCACTGAGCAGTTCATCTTTTTCCAGATGAGAAGTTACGACATGTGTTACGTCCCATAGCTTTTCTATCTGATTAGTGATCAGAGTAATTGGACGATCACTGTCTACCACGATTTCAATCTTAGCTAATTTACTCTCCTGGTTCTGTGTCGCAAGTATCTGCTTAATAATAAATCCACGGTGACGTACAACACGAAGAATACGCTCAACCAGTACAGGCTTGTCATTTGCTTCAATGGTTACTAAATATCTTTCCATTAGGTGTTCTCCAACATATCCTGGTTTGCTGCACCTGGTGGTACAAGTGGCCATACATTCTCTTCTTCAGCGATAGCGACATGCAGCATGTAAGCTGTTTCACTTTCCAGCATCTCTTTTAGTGCTGGTTCTACTTCTTCTTTTCTGGTGATTGTTTTACCTGGAATGCCAAACGAAGCCGCCAGTGCTACAAAGTCAGGGTTATCATCCAGAATAGTTTCACTATAACGACCATCGAAGAACAGAGACTGCCATTGACGAACCATACCAAGACGTTGGTTATTCAGAAGCACAATCTTCACAGGAACATTTCTGCGCTTAATGGTACCCAGCTCCTGAACATTCATCATGAATGAACCGTCACCAGTAATCAGGATAGATTCATCTTCAGGACGTGCTACTTTCGCACCTATAGCAGCAGGAAGACCAAAGCCCATGGTACCCAGGCCTGCTGATGTGATGTAGTTTTCCGGACGACGAGGCTGCGTATGCTGAGCTGCCCACATCTGGTGTTGACCAACGTCTGTCGAAATCATAGAGCTGTCAGGCATCATATCGGATAGCTGTTTCAGAAGAAGTGGAGCGTAGATTAACTCGCCCGGATGGTCATAACGCCACTTGAACTTGTTTCTTAGCTCTTCGGTGTGCATTAACCATAGTGCTAAATCCTGAGTTACTTCAAGCTGAGGAAGAATAACGTTGATATCACCTCGAACAGGTGCATGTGCATGTCTTAGTTTGTTAAACTCCGCAGCATCAATATCGATATGAATAACTTTTGCTTTTGGAGCAAAGGAATCCAGTTTGCCAGTCACACGGTCGTCGAAACGAGCGCCGACAACGATAAGAAGGTCAGACTCTTGAACAGTAAGGTTTGCGGCTTTGGTGCCATGCATACCAACCATACCCAGATAGTTTGGGTCATGACGCTCTATTGAACCTAGGCCTTTAAGGGTGCTTACTGAAGGCATTGGGTTATTTTTTAGAAAGCTGCGTACAGTATCGGTTGCTTTCGCAAGCTGAACACCACCACCAACGTATAGAACTGGTCGCTCTGCATCAGCTAAAAGCTCTTGTGCGGCATTTAGACAATCTGGTGTAGCAACTGGAATCGCTGGTGGTTCAAAGTAAGGAAGAGAGTGAACAGGAGCATCAGCAAGCTGAACATCTTTTGCTATGTCTACGATTACCGGACCTGGTCGGCCAGATTTAGCAACTTCAAACGCTTCGGCCAACGTTGGAGCAAGGTCATCGATATCGGTAATCAGGTAGCTGTGCTTAGTACATGCCAGAGACATACCTATTACGTCCATCTCCTGGAAAGCATCAGTACCAATTAATGGGCTTGCAACCTGACCTGTAATGGCAACAAGAGGAATCGAATCAAGGAAAGCATCAGCAAGACCAGTGACCAGGTTTGTTGCGCCTGGACCAGAGGTTGCAAGACAAACGGCAACATCCTGAGTCGCTCTTGCCATACCAATAGCTGCCATTGCGGCACCTTGCTCATGACGGCAGAGGATATGCTCGATACCACCATCGTAAAGGGCGTCATAGATTGGCATGATGGCACCGCCCGGATATCCGAATACGGTCTTTATTCCTTCCTGTTTTAAGGCTGCAACAACTAAATCAGAACCGTTCATTGATTGCCTCCTTGCGACGTTGTGTTTGCTTTATTACTGCACATGTTGTGTTCCTGTACTTCTCGTTTAGCCTTCGGCATGGCTAATTCCTTTAATTTAAATTACAAAAAACCCCCGGACTTTTCAGTGCGGGGGTTTTTGGAAATCTTTATTCAGTTTTTTCCGCTCACAAGCCCCCGCGCGGTTCTAATCAGGACCACGACAAGCACAATAATGAGAGTGTTAATTTTTGCGGAAAAATTCATTTATTCGGTAATTTTGTAACGTTGTATATGTTTGCACCACTAGTGGTAACATATTAAGCACTTTACTGACAAGAAAAAACTCAGTCTTTTTCATATTTATTCTTTTTTGAATCGCGATATATATCTATTTATGCTTTTTGATTAAGGAATTGTATGGGATTAGCAATTATTCATAGCAGGGCAAGCGTTGGTGTTGAAGCGCCACCTGTTCAGGTTGAAGTTCACATCAGTAACGGAATGCCTGGGTTCAGTCTGGTGGGCCTGGCTGAAACGACAGTAAAAGAATCGAAGGATCGAGTCCGGAGTGCCATCATCAATTCCAACTTTGAGTTTCCGGCGAAAAAAATCACGGTCAACTTAGCTCCAGCTGATCTTCCCAAAGAAGGTGGACGTTTTGATTTACCCATCGCTTTAGGGATTTTAGCTGCGTCAGAACAGTTACCTGTGGGGCTAATAGAATCACATGAGTTTGTTGGTGAACTGGCATTGTCCGGAGAGATAAGGACAGTTAAAGGTGTGCTTCCTGCTGCTATTGCGGCTATCAAATCCGAACGTAGTTTGATTGTTCCTGATGAAAATGGATCTCAGGCTGCGTTGGTTGGAAAAGGATTGCACAAGTCGGCTATGAGTTTACTGCAGGTCTGTGCATATTTATGTGGTCAGGAACAACTTACCTTAAGCGATAAGGTAAATAAACCAGCAGAAAACGCTAAAGAGCGAGACCTGCAGGATATTATTGGCCAGCAGCAAGGAAAACGCGCTTTAGAAATCGCTGCCGCTGGTTCTCATAATCTGCTTCTCGCAGGGCCTCCGGGTACAGGAAAAACCATGCTAGCTTCTCGGCTTTGTGACTTGCTGCCTGATATGACGGATGAAGAAGCACTGGAAACGGCATCAGTCGCATCTCTTACCCAGCAAGATATTAATCACGACAACTGGAAACAGAGACCATTCCGGTCACCACATCACTCTAGTTCGATGGCTGCATTGGTTGGTGGAGGATCAGTTCCGCGTCCGGGTGAGATATCTTTGGCCCATAATGGCTTGCTGTTCTTAGACGAACTACCCGAGTTCGAACGGCGGGTGCTTGATTCTCTGCGAGAACCTCTTGAGTCTGGTGAAATTATTATTTCCCGAGCAGCGGGTAAAACAAAGTTTCCCGCCAGATTTCAATTAGTCGGCGCTTTAAACCCAAGCCCTACAGGATATTATGAAGAAAATCAGGCTAGGGTCAGTCCACAAACCATTCTTCGTTATCTTGGACGAATCTCCGGTCCTTTTCTGGATAGGTTCGATATGAGCCTAGAAATTCCGGTATTACCCAAAGGGACGCTAGCAGAAGGCGGTGATAGGGGAGAGCCTACAACCGTTGTTAAGAAACGAGTTTTAAAGGCAAGGGAAAGAATGCTTAAAAGGGCGGGGAAGGTGAATGCCCTTCTAGGTAGCAGAGATATTGAACAGTATTGTCCACTAAAAAGGGAGGACGCTGACTTTCTGGAAAGTGCGCTCCATAAGCTTGGACTTTCGATTCGCGCTTACCACCGGATTATTAAAGTTGCCAGAACCATCGCTGATCTAGAAGGGGAGGATAACATTCAGAAAAGACATTTATCGGAAGCTTTGGTTTATCGTTCTATGGATCGGCTGCTTAGGCAATTGACTGCACAAGTTGTGAAAGTCTGACTTATCTGACCAATAAGGAACACGTTCCAATCAGATAACTTAACTGTATAATTAGGCGCTGATTTTTTACTCATGCTAAAGACAAAATACTGGTCATGCTAGGTTATTTGATTCTATTTATTACAAGTTCGTTAGTGATTATTAACTCTGCAGTATGTTCCTTGATTATCTGCTTTATCGCGTTGTTTAAAGTATTTTTTTCTGCTCAAGCAACAGCCATAGCAAATAAGGTCATGTGGTTATGGGCGACAATAAATGGGCTTATATTGAAGATATTTAATAGAGTCGAGTGGGATGTTAAAGGAATAGAATCACTGAAAAAAGATGGTTGGTATCTAATGATCTCAAATCATCTAAGCTGGACAGATATCGTTGTTCTTTGCTGTGTGTTTAAAGATGTCATTCCAATGCCTAAGTTCTTCCTAAAGCAGCAGCTTCTTTATGTGCCATTTATCGGTATGGCCTGCTGGGCTCTGGATATGCCATTTATGCGACGATATTCCCGTGAATACCTGATTCGTAATCCGGAAAAAAGAGGTGCAGACCTGGAAACAACGCGACGTTCATGTGCCAAATTTAAAAATACACCGACCACGGTTGTTAACTATGTTGAAGGTACTCGTTATACCCAGGACAAACTAGCCCGAAGTAAGTCTGTTTATAAACATCTTTTACAGCCTAAATCTGGCGGTATTGCTTATACCCTTGCTGCTATGGGGGATCAATTTGAGAATATTGTCGATGTAACCCTCGCTTATCCGCAAAACAGAGAAAATCCGTTTAAAGCATTGTTGATGGGTAAAATGAAAAAGATAGTCGTCCATGTAAATACTTACCCTGTTGATGAAAAAGTACTGGGGGACTATTTCAATGACAAGCCTTATAAGCGAGAATTCCAGCTTTGGCTAGGGGATATCTGGAAAGAGAAAGATATCCGCCTGGAACAGATTTACAATCAACACAGCTAATCTTTAAATGAATAATACGTTATCTAACCTGTTTCCTGCTGGCGTCAGGTACATGGTTCTTTCCGCTCTGGGCTTCGCCCTTATGTCTGCTTGTGTAAAATACGTTGGAAACTACGGTATCCCAGTATTTGAAATTGTTGCTGCAAGGGCATTGGTTTCTTTGATTATCAGTTATGCAGATGTGAAGCGTAAGCGTATATCAGTTTGGGGGAACAACAAGCCACTCTTGTTTGCTCGTGGTATGGCTGGTACTGCGGCACTAATGTGTGTTTACTACTCGGTAACGACGCTACCACTTGCTGAAGCGACGATATTTCAGTATATCCATCCAGTGTTTACCGCGGTTCTGGCGGTTATATTTTTGAAAGAACGAATTCAAATATCCACCATTATCTGTATTGCTCTCTGTTTGCTGGGTATATATTTCATGGTTAAGCCGGCTATGGCAGAGCAAGCAGCAAGTAACCTACCTTTGTTTAGTGTTTGTATGGCCATTCTGGGTGCATTTGGGAGCTCTGTTGCGTATGTCATTGTGAGAAAACTAAGCCAGACAGAGGACAGCTCGGTCATCATTCTGTATTTCCCAATGGTCGCTTTGCCAGTATCACTTCTGCTTATTGGCGATGACTTTGTCATGCCCGATCTCTACATTGCCGGGCTCTTGATATTGGTGGGTATTTTTACTCAGGTTGGTCAGCTAGGCTTAACAAAAGCCATGCGTACACAGGCTGCGGGGAAAGCGTCGGCATACTCTTATGTTCAGATTGTATTCTCTATCGTGATCGGCGTTGTTGTGTTTAACGAGATACCTTCTAACTGGACCTACCTTGGTGGTGCATTGATCGTAACAGGTGCATTGATCAATGTATTTGGTTCCAAGTTAAAGCTTGGCAGGCTAAAAGCCCGCTAAGTTGGCTACCACTGAGGCATTAAAGATAACGGCGCTTCCTGAAGTGCTGCTATCTGCTCTTTAAATCCTAGTACCTGGTTCTCCCAATACTTAGGATCGTTAAACCATGGGAATGCGAGTGGAAATGCAGGGTCTTCCCAACGCTTTGCCAACCATGCCATATAGTAAACCATTCTTAGACCACGTAGAGGCTCTATGAGTTTTAACTCGGATTGACTGAAGTCGCAGAACTCTTCATACCCCTCCAGAATGGTATCTAACTGAGTCAGCTTATCTTGTTTCTCGCCATTTAATAGCATCCATAAATCCTGAATTGCAGGGCCTGTTCTGGAGTCATCAAGGTCAACAAACATCGGACCATCTCGCCAAAGGATATTACCGGGATGGCAATCCCCGTGGAGACGAATAGGGGTAAAATCGCTATTCCAATGTTCTTCTATTGAGCCGATCAACATATCAAGATCGCTGAAAAAGGCATTTTCCAGATGCATAGGTATAAAGGAAGAGTTCTGAAGCAGCTTACGAGGTTGATATAGATACTCTTCCAATGAAATAGATGGTCTGTGTTGGAATGATGATTTTTGACCTACGCTATGGATTCTTCCCATAAAGCGTCCCACCCACTCCAATTGTTCAAAGTTATCGACTTCGAACTGGCGACCTCCAACACTTTCAAATAGCGCAAACAGGTAACCCTGGTATTCATGCAGCGTCTTACCGTTTATAAGTACGGGTGGTGCAACAGGAATTTCCTGATCAATTAACTCCAGAGTAAAGCCGTGCTCTTCCTGAATCTGTGCTTCGCTCCAGCGCTGAGGTCGGTAGAATTTAACAACGTAGCGTTTGCGCTCTTCATCGGTAAATTGATAAACCCTGTTTTCATAGCTGTTCAAAGCCAGAAGACCAGACTCAGCACGGATACCGATACTTTCCAGTGCATACCACATAAAGTCAGGAGTTAGAGCATCAAAATTGAAAGCGCTGTTATTCATTCTATTTTCCGTCAAATAAAAAGGGCCCGAAAGCGAGCCCTGATATTTCGAAGTTAACTGATGAAAGAGGTTAAAGTTTTTTTACGAACCTGCTTTCAACTTCGATGGTAAAGTTTTCACTGTCGGTGAGTATAAACCGAATTGTTGCAACAGGAGAGATAAGTTTTTCAGGATCAACTCCCAGACTTATAGGCAGGTTAAGCACTTCTCCCGGATCAACCTGAACGGTCTGCTTTCCGTACCACTTTACATCCGCTAATCCATAAACATCCAGATTATACTCCTGAACCTGTTGAGTTTTGTTTATCACTTTCAGGTTGTAAGTATTCTCCACCAATCCATTGCTATTTATTTTAAAGAGCTGGTTTCTGTCTCTAATGACACTCAAACCGACAGGCTCAACACTAATGGTTTGTAGCACAAAGAGCGCACACATAAGCAACATAACGGCACCATAGCCGATTAATTTTGGTCGCATTACCTTAGTGTGAACACCTGAAAGCTTATGCTCTGTGGTATAGCTGATTAGGTTCGGCTCATAGTTCATGCGGTCCATGGTTTGGTTACAAACGTCAACACAAGCGCCACAGTTAATACATTCGTACTGAAGACCATCTCGAATATCGATACCTGTCGGGCAAACCTGAACACACAGATCACAATCAATACAATCTCCTAATCCCATTTTTGCAGGATCTGCTTTTCTGGAGCGTGGACCTCTGTTTTCACCGCGTTTCGTGTCGTAACCAACAATGTAGGTATCTTTATCGAACATTGCTGATTGGAAGCGGGCATATGGGCACATATGTAGACAAACAATCGATCGCATCCAGCCAGCATTAGCATAGGTACAGGCTGCAAAGAAGATGACCCAGAACCCGGACCAGAAGCCGGTATTAAAGGTGACAAAATCGATAACCAGATCTTTAACTGGAACAAAATAGCCAACAAAGGTAAGACCGGTGACAAGTGCAATAAATATCCAGGCGACGTGTTTGGCGGTTTTTCGCATAAGCAGATTGCTGGTTAGCTTGCCACTATCTTGTTTTCTTCGTTTGTTCGCTGACCCTTCTAGCTTTTCTTCAAACCATATATACATAAAGGTCCAGACAGTTTGAGGGCAGAAGTAACCGCACCAAACCCTCCCTAAGAATGTGGTAATGAAGAACAAGCCAAACGCAGCGATCATAAAGAGTAGAGCTAGAAGGGTAAGATCCTGCGGGTATAGTGTGGTTCCAAAGAAGTTAAATTGCTGGCTGCCTATATCCAGTAGGATAGCTTGCCTGTCTCCATATGGAATCCAGGGTGTCAGGCCGAATAACAACAACAGAAACCATGAGCCATATCGCCTTAGTTTCTGAAATGTACCTTTACTTTCCCTTACATAGATTCGGTTACCTGGATTAAATCTATCTTTTTGACCCTTGTGAGTTTTGGGGTTAAAGGTTTTGGGAGTCACATCTTTAATATCTATTTTATCCTGACTCATGAAATTTCCTTTTTGGGCTTTAGCCTAACCAAACGGCATAAGGCTGATGACATTACTTACTTTGTATTTATTGTGTATTAGCGGCAGATTATATATCTGTTAACATTTCCTTTTCTTTAAGATGGTCAAATTTAACAAATTTTAAAAACAAAAAAAGCGATGCTGTATGAGCATCGCCTTCCTTCAAACTTTTTATTAGGTAAGTAACCCGTTACTTTATAATTCCGCGTGCTTTTAACAGTGCAGTTTTAAAGTCATCTTCCTGATCTTTAGCAAGTCCAGGAATCATTTCATCTTTGTCGCTATTACGCATTTTGAGGTGATAGATCAGTACATCATCAGTAAGATCTTCCAGCTTTCCATCGTATCCGGCTTCTTTTGTTAATTTAACGATAAACTCAAGCAGATTTAGGTCTGAATCTTTCTGCCATTCAGGATGGATAAGTTCAATAAGTTCGTTTACGCGGTGACATTTCATAACTTTACTCCATATATAGATGTTTTTATGGGAGTTAAGTTAACAGATCATAAGGGATGAGAAAACAAGGAAAGAAAAAGCGCAGTGGGTAAGACTGCGCTTTTTATTATGCCGCTTTTGTAACATTTTCATCTGGTCGCTTCTGCATAGCAACTCGTTTAACCAGTGAGTTTGCTGGTGTATTCTGTTTTGCTACCGGAGCTGCCGCTGTGCTACAACGACGACGAGACGCGCTGGTTATGTTGCGCGCAAACCTGACTGCTGTTGGGTGCATTTGTTTACCTAACTGTCAGGCACATCCATTGCCAAATTAATGGCCCGATTATCTATGAGAAAAATCTCTTCTGGCAGCTGCCAATCCAATAAATAATCAGGTGTAACGATACTAAGCCGAATTGAACAAAGTATCACCACAAGCTTATCACTAAGCCTAAGATTGATCGAGGGTCTCTGTAAAAAATGTTTCTTTTTTCATCACTAAAATGGAATGAAATAGAGAGTTATGATTAGGACTTTTGTCCAGATTGTGATTAATATGGATCTAGTTCGTTTTTGGCTGGTGGTAAAGGAGTAACTAGAATGTCTTTTTTGAAAAAAACCTTAGCTAGCTTTGGAATTGGATCAGCGAGGGTCGATTCTATATTACAGCAGGAATATCTTGTGCCTGGTGAAAAAGCCAAGATAAAGATAGAAGTTTATGGCGGATCTACTGCACAGGAAGTTGATAATATCGAACTAAAAATGTGTTGCCGCTATATCGCAGAAGAGCCAGCAAAAAACAATGATGATCGCCATGATGGGAGAATGCGCCGAGTTCCCAGAAACTATGTCTTAAGTGAGTGGAAGCTCCCTTACGCATTTACAGTTGAGCCAGGTGAGCAGCGAGACTTTGATATTGATTTAGATGTACCCTGGAATACACCGATAACGCTTGGAGATGCAAAAGTCTGGTTAGAGACAGGGTTGGATATATCAATGGCTATTGACCCTACCGATAAAGACATTCTGACCATTCGCCCTGATTCATTGATGGATGGTGTGCTTACAGAGCTTGAAGAGCAGGGACTTAGAATTCGTCAGGTTGAGTGTGAAGAAACAAAAGGGTTTGCTTTACCTTTCGTTCAGGAGTTCGAGTTTGTTCCGACTACCGGCCCTTATCACGGACGTTGGAGAGAGCTTGAGATTGTTGCGCACAGAAGTGAAGAGTCTCTGGAGCTCTGGTTTGAGATTGACAGGCATAAATCTGGTATTGGAGGTATGCTGTCTTCCTTGCTTGGTACAGGAAAGCTCAAACGGAGTCTTACTATACCTGCACATACCCCTTCGCAAGAAGCAGGTAAAATGGTTGTTGAGTATTTAGAATCTACTAGCAATTAATACTAAATTTCAGCTTACACGTGTAAACTGAATGTGTCATGCTTCAGGCTCTGTTAGTCGATAGGGCCTGATCATGCCGAAGCTAAAACATAATGGTGAATACAGTGTGTGGGAAGAGGTGGCAAATAGCCTGTCACATGCACTTGGAATTGTACTAGGTATCGTAGGGTTAGTGTTGCTGTTGGTTAAAGCCAACAGTGCGCATGCAGATACACTTACAATTACCAGTATGAGTATCTATGGTGCCAGTGTGATTATTCTCTTTCTGGCTTCAACTCTCTATCATGCCATTCCGCATCAAAAAGCTAAGCGGGCGCTGAAAACTTTTGACCACTGTGCCATTTATCTATTGATAGCAGGTAGTTATACACCATTCCTTCTGGTCAGCCTACGTACACCATTAGCCATTGGTTTGATGATAGTCATCTGGACTATAGCGTTAATTGGAATCCTGTTTAAAGTGGCCTTCGTTTATCGATTCGAGAAGTTATCATTGATTAGCTACCTGACGATGGGATGGCTTTCACTAATAGTTATCTATCAGTTGGCTACTCATCTAAATGTAGGTGGTTTAACGCTATTGGCTGCTGGTGGGATTATCTATTCGCTTGGGGTTATATTCTATGTATCTAAACGCATCCCCTTTAATCATGCAATCTGGCATGGTTTTGTGTTAGCAGGATGTGTCTGTCACTTTTTCGCGATCTATTACTTTGTCGAACCAGTTTAACGTGACTCGACGTCAGTTACTGTTGCTTTAATAACGTATTGCTTATGTTCTGGTAAGGATATCTTAATAGTTCGGCCTTCTTTTGCTGATTGAGGTCGAAGGTAGGTATCCGCCATGCGTTTTATTGATTTCCACACTGCCACCTCATCTCTATATAACTCATTGCTCTGAACATCATAAATTGTCAGCTCTATTTCAACTGAAATAATATCCTGAGCTCCCTGATTGGTAACAGACGTTGGCAAGCTTAAGGTACCAGAGTTATAAGAAGGTTTTCCTATCAGGATATCTACGCCGGAGCTGGCTAACTGCAATGTGTCTTTTTGGCTACCCGGTTCTATTATTACGCCATCCGCAATCTTATTTTGAACTACTGGGATAGAGTTAATTTTTACACTTACTGCAGGATCATTGCTTTTTTCTGTTACATATTGCCAGGTGAAATCATCGTTGATTTGTATCTGTCTGCCATCTTTAAGAAAAACCACTTCGCTGCTGAAAACAGAAAAAGAGCTTAGTAAAAATAGTAACGGAATGATTTTTTTCATGTATAGCCTCTGTTTAACTTTTCCAGAATGGAGGGAAGAAGAGTACCAATATCGTCAGAATTTCCAGCCTTCCCATCAACATACCAAAACTCAGTATCCACTTTGCGGTATCCGGTAGGGTAGCAAAGTTGCCCGTAGGTCCAATAACCTCGCCCATTCCCGGGCCAACATTAGCAACTGCAGTCACTGCTCCCGATATACTGGTCACCGGATCTAGTCCCATGGCAGCCAAACTGGCAGCAATAAGTATGATGGTTACAAAAAAGGTGATAGCAAAAGCTACGACAGAACGGACTATATCATCGTTCACTGGGCGGTTATTATAACGTTGAACGAATACTCCTGACGGATGTATTAAACGCATCATCTGTTTGTCTAATAAGGTCATTGCGATCTGGAATCGAAATATCTTTATCCCGCCCGCAGTTGAACCAGAACAAGCTCCTGTAAGCATCAAGAAAGCAAACAATACCGTTGGTAGCGCGCCCCAGGCGGTGAAGTCATCCAGTCCGTATCCAGTGGTCGTCACTACAGAAACGATATTGAACATTGATACACGTATAGCGTCCGCAAAGCTATATCCGTTGTGGTATTGAAGCCAGGCTGTAACTACTAGGCTACTAGCAAGGAACAGGTAAGTAAATCCACGAACTTGAGCATCGTATATAAGTGCACTTAGAGTCTTCTTCTTCATTGCAGTAACAAACAATAAAAAAGGAAGCCCACCAAGAAACATAAATATGGTACCTACCCAGTGTGCGCCATTTGAAAAATGATTCATTGAGCCATCAGAAGTTGAGTAACCACCCGTGGAAAGGGTTGTAAAGGCGTGGTTAAGGGCATCAAAGGTACTCATACCGGTAATCAGATAGCCAATGAAGCAGACTGCAGTTAAGGATAGATAGACGATTACGATATTTTTAGCGACAGTTTTCGCTCTTGGCGCACTTTTATCTGACCAGTCTGAAGATTCGGTCTGGAATAGCCTCATACCACCTACGTTTAGCATAGGTAAGATTGCAACGGCCATTACTATAAATCCGATACCACCAAGCCATTGTAGGGTTGAGCGCCATAGCAAGATGCTTGGTGCCATATTGTCCAGGCCGCTCAGAACTGTGGAACCAGTAGTGGTAATGCCAGACATGGTTTCAAAGTAGGCGTCTGTAAAGCTGATATGGTTGATAAAAACAAAGGGTAGTGCTGCAAATGCACTAGCAATTGTCCATACCAGGGTGGTGATTAGGAACATATCCCGAACACTTAATCGGAAGCGCCTGGTGCGTCCAACACTCAGACAGATAAATGCCGCTGAATGAGTAATCAATACGGATTTACCGAACTCCAGAAAACCACCAGTTCCGGTGAAAAAAGAAACTAGGGTCGGCACATACATAAAGAGCGCTATCTTGGATAGCACAAGACCGATCACAAACAGTATTGGACGTGAGTTAACCATAACGTAGTTTTACAACCGGTTTTTATAGGAAGAACGGGCTAGGCTGGAATAGCGCTTCTACATCAGGGATAAATTTCTTATCTACCAGGAACATTACAACATGATCATCCTGTTCGATAATTGTATTGTCATGAGCGATAAGTACTTCATCCCCGCGAACAATTGCGCCGATTGTTGTACCTGGTGGAAGTTTGAGATCACCAATAGCGCGACCTACAACTTTGGATGTTGATTCATCACCATGAGCGATAGCTTCAATGGCTTCTGCTGCACCGCGTCTTAAAGAGGATACGTTTACGATATCTGCACGTCTTACGTGTGTAAGCAATGCAGAGATTGTTGCCTGTTGAGGTGAAATAGCGACATCAATTGCACCACCCTGGACCAGATCTACGTAGGCGCTTCTCTGAATAAGCACCATGGTCTTTTTAGCACCAAGACGTTTTGCCAGCATAGCTGACATGATGTTGGTTTCATCCTCGTTGGTCAGAGCGATAAATACATCGACCTGATCAATATTTTCTTCAGTTAACAGCTCCTGATCGGCAGCATCACCACAGAATACGATGGTTTGTTCCAGCTCTTCAGATAGTTTTTCTGCGCGGCTGTAACTACGCTCAATTAGTTTTACGCTGTGTTCGGTTTCAAGACGTTTTGCCAGTGAGGAGCCTATATTACCGCCACCAACAATCATGATTCGTCGATAAGGCTTTTCAAGACGCTGTAGCTCACTCATTACTGAGCGAATGTGGTTACTTGCTGCTACAAAGAAAACCTCGTCATCCGCTTCAATGATGGTTGTACCCTGTGGCCTGATTGGTCTGCCCTGACGGAAGATAGCCGCTACTCGTGTATCGATGTGTGGCATATGCTCACGAAGGGTAGAAAGTGCATTACCTACTAATGGGCCACCATAATAGGCTTTAACCGCTACCAGACTTACTTTTCTGTCAGCAAAGCTAACAACCTGGAGAGCACCAGGGTACTGGATCAGCCTTTCAATGTAGCTGGTAACCAGTTCTTCCGGTGCTATAAGGTGATCAACTGGAACCGCTCCTGAGTGGAAAAGTGACTCTTTCTCTTTGAGGTACTCCGGAGAGCGAATACGAGCAACCCGGTTTGGTGTATTGAATATAGTAAACGCAATCTGACAAGCTGCCATATTGGTCTCGTCCGAGTTGGTTACAGCTACCAGCATATCTGCATCCTGAGCTCCGGCTTCATGCAGAGTATCTGGATGGCTAGCAAAGCCGTTAACAACCCTCAAATCATACTTATCCTGGAGTTCACGCAGGCGGTCTCCGTCTTTATCAACAACAGTGATGTCGTTGTTTTCACCAACCAGGTTTTCTGCCAATGTACCACCGACCTGACCAGCACCAAGGATAATGATTTTCATGACGTTGTTATCTCTTCAATTTACATTCAAACCCATAACGGGTAGATAATCAGTACTTAGATTTCTTTTCTCAAAACGGCGTAGTAGAAGCCATCCATATCTTCATCACCCGGTAAGATCTGTCTTCCCGGATTTTCTGGATCAGAATCCACCAGTTGCGCATTTTCAGTACGTGCCAGAAACGCTTTAACTTGTTCACTGTTTTCCTGTGGAGTAATTGAACAGGTTGCGTAAACCATTGTGCCACCAGCTTTAAGCTGTTGCCACATTGCGTCAATTATTTCACTTTGTAGTTGGGCAAGCGCCGCAATATCGTCAGATCGACGTAGCCACTTAATATCGGGGTGTCTTCTGATTACACCAGTTGCCGAACATGGAGCATCAAGCAGGATTCGATCGAACTGCTCGCCTTTCCACCACTCGTCAGGCGTACGAGCATCGCCACATAGTACTTCGGCCTTAAGGTTTAAACGTTTCAGATTCTCATAAACACGCTTAAGTCGGTTGTTGTCGCTATCAATTGCCACAACTTTGCAATCATTGGTGCGCTCTAGAATATGGACGGTTTTACCACCGGGTGCAGCGCAACAATCCAGAATCAACTCGCCATCTTCAGGTTTAAGGTAGTCAACAGAAAGCTGTGCTGCCGCATCCTGAACGGAAACCCAACCTTTTTCAAAGCCAGGTAAATCTTTTACATCACAAGGGCGATCCAGTTTCAGTGCATCGCTAGCTTCAGAATGCTTAGTTGCACCGATACCTTCTTTTTCCAATAGGGAAAGATATTCGTCACGGGTGTTATGTTGGCTGTTTACTCGCAACCACATTGGAGCCTTAAGGTTATTAGCTTCAACGATAGATTCCCACTTATCAGGGTAGGCTGACTTCAGAATTTTCAGTAACCAACCAGGATGACCGTATTTACCAGCGTCATGGCTAACAGCAAAGGCTTCAAGCTCTTCCTGATTTCTCTGAAAGTTGCGCAGTACACCATTAAGCAGGCCGCTTAGTCTTGGTTCTCTTAGTGCTTTTGTCGCTTCGACGGTTTCACTTAATGCAGCGTGAGCCGGAATTCTCATATAGCTAAGCTGGTAAATACCGACAAGAATTAAATGGTGCAAAACACGCTTTTTACCCTTAAGGGGCTTATCCATCAGTTTACCAGCGATGGACTCTAATCTCGGAAGGTACCTAAGTGCGCCATAACACATCTCCTGTAAAAGAGCGTGGTCGCGAGGTTTGATGGTTTGCTGTGCCGCTGGTAATGCTGAAGAAAGTGACTGGCCCTGATCGACCACCTGAAAAAGAACTTTAGCGGCTGCTGCGCGAACATTCATGCTGGAAACCTGATTTCTGTTTATGTGAAAGTGAAAATCCCCGTCAGACGGGGATACTAATTAAGCCAGAATGCTTCCTACTTCAAACCAGCTACTTTTCGAGTTTAATACATCTTGTACTGGCATCGCCTTTTTACCCGGAATCTGGATACTTTCAAGTACCAGAGTGCCTTTTCCTGTGGCAACATAGATTCCAGTTTTGTCTGCTTTTAGCACAGTACCGGCAGGCTTGTCTGTTGTTGACTCTTCAACACGAGCATTCCATACCTTGATATTGTTTTCTGCAACAGAGAAATAGCTCATTGGCCATGGGTTGAACGCTCTGATGCAGCGTTCGATAAATTCAGCGTTCTCAGACCAGTCAATCTTAGCTTCTTCTTTAGAGAGCTTATTGGCGTAGTTTGCTAACTCATCATCTTGCTTTTCAGGAACTGCTTTTCCTTCGGCAATATCTGCAAGGCAATCTACCAATGCTTCAGGTCCAAGTTCAGCTAGCTTTTCATACATTGAAGCACTGGTGTCTGTTGGTTCGATTGGCAAGGTCGCAATCTTCAGCATATCGCCAGTATCAAGGCCGATATCCATCTGCATGATAGTAACGCCAGTCTCTTTGTCTCCTGCCCAGATAGAACGCTGAATAGGAGCAGCACCGCGCCAGCGTGGCAGAATCGAGCCATGAACGTTAATACAACCTAGTTTAGGTGTATCAAGAACCTGTTGAGGCAAAAGCAACCCGTAAGCCACAACAACCATGATGTCTGCATTCAGGTCAGCAAGTTGCTGCTTTGCTTCATCAGACTTAAAGTTTTCCGGTTGATAAACAGGGATATTGTTTTCAAGAGCAATATTTTTTACAGGGCTGGCAGTAAGTTTTTTACCGCGGCCGGCTGGTCGGTCTGGCTGAGTGTATACAGCGATAACCTCATGTTCCGAAGACAACAACGCCGCCAGATGACGGGCGGCGAAGTCAGGAGTACCAGCGAAGACAATACGTAGTGACTGACTCAAGGTAACCTCTTTTTATTTATTACGTTCGTTAAAGCGTTTGATTTTCTCAAGCTTATCTTTAATGCGCTTGCGCTTTAGTGGAGAAAGGTAGTCTACAAACAGCTTGCCTTCCAGGTGATCCAGTTCGTGCTGAACACAGATAGCAAGCAAGTCTTCAGCATCAAAGCTAAACTCATTGCCATCTCTGTCCAGAGCTTTCACTGTTACTTCATGCGCACGAGGAACAAGAGCTCTTGCACCTGGAACAGATAGGCAGCCTTCTTCGATGCCATCTTCACCACGCTTTTCAAGGATTTCTGGGTTGATAAGCACCATTGGCTCATCACGAGTTTCAGAAATATCAATAACAACGATACGCTGGTGGAAATCAACTTGTGTTGCAGCAAGGCCGATGCCTTCTTCTGCGTACATAGTCTCTATCATGTCATCGACAAATTGTTGAATCTCAGGAGTCACTTCTTCTACAGGTTTTGCAACTGTGCGAAGGCGATCATCTGGAAAGGTTAATACTTGTAATACAGACATATTATCTCGAAAAATGAACCGTTATTTTGCTGCTAACTGTGTACTGAATGGTCTCAGCGCACTCTGATGGCCTAATTCTAGTCATTTTGACGATTAAATGACAGCAGTTAATTGATGGTAACTATTTCAACTTCATTGGAGAGCATGAGAAAAGGACTGAGCAAGTGCAGATAGGCTCTCATTGGGCTGACTGAATATAGATATGAAGTCGGTGAGCTCTGAAAATAGGCAAACCGAAACTTACAGTGGCAGTCCAGTATGAAAAGCAAATATGAAAAAGAGCTGATAGCGTGGTTAACCCTTAGCTTTACGCCGGGGTTAGGCGGTAAGAAACTGACTCGGCTGCTAGGTTTCGATGCACCCCTAAATATAGTGAGCTATTCCTCCGATAGGTTATCTGGGTTAGGACTTAAACCAGAGCAAATCCAGTATATAAAGGGTGGTTCTACTAACGAAATTAAAGAAAGCCTTAGATGGTTAGATAAAGACATTAACCACCATATAGTGACACTTCAAAGTGAAGCCTATCCACCTTTACTGAAAGAGATAAGCGCTTATCCTCCAGTCCTGTTTGTAAAAGGTAATCTGAACTTACTTCAGGAGCCTCAAGTTGCCATTGTCGGAAGCAGAAATGCCAGTATTGATGGACTGAACTGTGCCCGGGCATTTGCAAAAGATTTGGCTAACAAGGGACTGACAATTACCAGCGGTTTAGCGCTTGGTGTCGATGGTTATGCTCATGACGGAGCGCTTAGTTGTGATGGTGACACAATAGCCGTATTGGGCTCGGGGTTAGATAATATCTATCCGGTAAGGCACAGAAAACTGGCAGAGAGAATAATAGAGAAGGGTGGAGCGATAGTATCTGAGTTTAGGCCAAATGCACTAGCAAGGCCGGAGCACTTCCCTCGGAGAAACCGAATTATTAGTGGGTTATCTCTTGGTGTTCTGGTGGTTGAAGCTGCTGAAAGAAGCGGTTCACTGATAACGGCCAGATATGCTTTGGAGCAAGGTAGAGAGGTTTTTGCTCTCCCAGGTTCAATCAATAGCCCGGGAGCCAGAGGCTGTAACCTATTAATTAAGCAGGGTGCCTGCTTAGTCCAGTCGTCGAACGATATTTTTATTGAGTTGGAAAATGCGCTTTCGTGGTCAATAAATCAACAAAAAGATCTGTTTGAGCACGAAGAGGAAAATGAGCAATTGCCATTTCCTGAACTCTTAGCTAACGTAGGAGTAGAAGCAGTACCTATTGATATTCTGGCAGAGAGGACCAATATCCCAGTGCAAGAAGTCATGATGCAGCTTCTGGAGCTCGAGCTTCAAGGGCATGTTGCCGCTGTATCCGGCGGTTATATTCGAACGAGGAGGGGTTAGCTATGATGGACATTCTGATGTATTTGTTCGAAACCTACATTCATAGTGATGTAGAGTTGATGGTAGACCAGGACGAGCTTGAAGAAGAGCTTTTACGAGCAGGTTTTCACCAGGAAGAGATATATAAGGCTCTTGACTGGCTAGAAGATTTGGCTGCACTGCAACAGAGTGATGCGCAGTCTGCAATTACAATGAGTGCAGCGACATCGACTCGTGTTTACACCACTAAAGAGATGCAAAAGCTGGACGTTAAAAGTCGCGGCTTTTTACTGTTCTTAGAACAGGTCAATGTTTTGACAACAGAAACCCGAGAGATGGTTATTGATCGAGTGATGGGGCTGGAAACGTCAGAACTGTTACTTGATGATCTTAAGTGGGTAATTCTAATGGTTCTGTTTAATGTGCCGGGCAATGAGAATGCTTACACATTAATGGAAGAGCTGCTATACACTTCAGAAACAGGGGTGTTGCACTAAACGTAAATCACGTAACTGAGATTTAATGAGCGGAAAAATAGATCATTCGTTGTTTGAAGCGCATGAACACGCGCTGGAACATGAACCTTGCCCTGAATGTGGTGGAGAGCTCACTCTTCGCCACGGAAAACACGGCCCTTTTCTTGGCTGTGCCAATTACCCAACCTGTGAATATATAAAACCACTGCACCAGAATGATGGCCATATCGTCAAAGAGCTGGGAGTTCCTTGTCCCGAGTGTCAGAGTGAGCTGGTACTAAGACAAGGCCGATACGGCATGTTTATCGGTTGTAGTAATTACCCTGAGTGCCATCATATTGAGTCGATGGAACATCAAGTGGAAGAGTCTGAACCAGAGCAGGTTGCATGTCCTGAATGTGGTTCCGGACATCTGGTGGAGAGAAAGTCTCGCTATGGCAAAGTATTCTATGCTTGTGACAACTACCCGAAATGCAAGTTTGCGGTTAATCAGAAACCGGTTGTGGGTAAGTGTGAGAAGTGTGGATTCCCGGTATTAGTAGAAAAAACATTGGCGAGTGGAATTCGATATCAGTGTGCAGATAGAAAGTGCCACCATACCCAAGAATAGTCTTTCGATAAAATTGTAGAGTAGTTGACTGGTTTTGGTGGAGCAAACATACATGGGCATGGACGCCCATGTTTAAGCGCATAGGGATATCTTGACCGGACTGGCGAACCAGCGGTTTGCGTAATCAAATCCAATCAATTGCTCTGAACCAGCTTAGAAATTATCAACACTTTCCTTCAGAGCAGGATAAGCTTCTTCATCCAGAGTGTCAGCCAGTTTGGTCAGCTCAACTTTAAGCTGCTCCATAGAAGCTGCTGTGACATTAATGTGCCCCATTTTTCTTCCCGGACGCTTATCTTTGCCATACCAGTGAATATGACAAGACTTTTGAGCAAGAACCTCGGAAGGAACAGAGTCTTCACCAAGAATATTAACCATTGAGGTAGGGCGAATCATCTCAGTGCCGCCAAGAGGCAAACCACATACTGCTCGCAGATGGTTTTCAAACTGACATACTTCTGCACCTTGTTGAGTCCAGTGGCCTGAGTTATGAACTCGCGGAGCGATCTCATTCACCAGAAGCTTGCTGTTAACATCAAAGAACTCAAGCGCAAGAACGCCAACATAATCCAGCTCTTCAGCAACGGCAGTAAACATAGCCTTTGCTTGTGCCTGAAGTTCATTGTCGATAACAGCGGTTGAAAGCGTTAATACACCATTGGTATGAACGTTTTCTGCCAGAGGATAAACCGCAACTTCACCATTTTTTCCACGGGCACCAACCAATGAAACCTCGCGATTAAACGGCACAAACTCTTCCGCAACAATAGCCTGATTATCGGTTTCAGCGATGCATTCAGCCATCTCAGTCCAGATAGAAGCCATCTGATCTTTATCTTTCAGGCGCCACTGACCTTTGCCGTCGTAGCCACCCAGAGTACTTTTCAGAACCATCGGAATGCCAACGTGTTCAACCGCAGCCTGAAAATCTTCATAACTGTTGATTACGTGGTATTTAGCGTTTGCGACTCCCGCTTTATCAAGAAGAGCCTTTTCAAGACGACGGTCACCGCCAGCTTTGATCGCTTCAGTCGTTGGTAAGAACTTTCCGCTAGCTTCACAAATAGCCAGAATATCAAGTGGGATATGCTCAAACTCAGCGGTAATAACATCCGCTTGTTCTATTGCATTTTCTAAACCCTGACCAAGCACCTCAAGCGTTAGCGGATGTACTGTGTTTTTACTACGGACGTCATAGGCAGAAATTTTGATGTTTAGCGGTGCACCAGCAAGAGACATCATTCTTGCTAACTGACCAGCACCTAAAACCAGAACATGCATTGGTATTAGTCCTCTGCCGGATTTGGATTTGCCAGAACAGTTTCTGTTTGCTCAGTACGGAAGGCTTCAACCTTTGCCATCACTTCTTCATCGTGAGTACCGATGATCTGAGCTGCCAGGATACCAGCATTCGCTGCACCTGCTTCACCAATTGCCAAAGTACCTACCGCGATACCTTTCGGCATCTGAACAATAGAAAGCAAAGAATCCATACCTTTTAATGCTCTAGACTGAACAGGTACACCAAGAACCGGAAGGCTGGTGAATGCTGCTGTCATGCCAGGAAGGTGAGCTGCACCACCTGCTCCCGCGATAATTACCTTGATACCACGCTCTTTTGCGCCGTTAGCATAGTCAGCCAGAAGCTGAGGAGTTCTGTGCGCAGAAACTACTTTGGTTTCGTATGGCACACCAAACTGATCCAGCATATCTGCTGCCAGTTTCATTGTTGGCCAATCTGACTTAGAACCCATGATAATTCCGACTTTCATCCTATACTCCTGATGTAGAGATTAATTGAGTGCAATTTGCGCGCATTATAAGGGGATTTTTGTGTAAGGAAAACGTTTGCGTGATTTTATTTCCTGACAATTTACATATTGTAAAAAAATAGGCTTAGTCAGTTAAAATGAGAATTAGTACACTATTCGCATTAGTTATGGATAGAAACAGATTATGAGCAGTTTAGAACAAGCGGTTTTCGCCCTGAAAAGTGGTGAAGTTATCGCTTATCCCACAGAAGGTGTGTTTGGCGTTGGTTGTGATCCGGATAGCCCCGAGGCGATTCAAAAGCTACTTGATATAAAGCAGCGACCAGTCGAAAAAGGTTTAATTCTTATCGCAGCCAGTTACGAGCAGGTATTGCCGTATATAGATGAAACGCAGTTGAGTCAGGAACAGTTAGAAGAAATTCACTCTAACTGGCCGGGTCCTGTCACCTGGGTTATTCCTGTTAGCAAAAAAGTTACTGCCTATGTTTCTGGTCAGTTTAGCTCTGTGGCGGTGCGTGTCACTGACCACCCGCTGGTTCAGGAGCTGTGTTTAGCGTATGGCAAACCGATTACTTCTACCAGTGCTAACCTTACTGGGCAGCCACCATGTATGACTACAGAAGAGGTTGTTGATCAACTGGGTGATACGGGCGTTGTTGTGCTAGAAGGTAAAACTGGAGGAAGGGACAAGCCTTCAGAGATCAGAGATGCCAAAACAGGAAAAGTATTAAGACAAGGATAAGCATGAGCGTTGATAAGAGTGCGGTTAAAGAGTTTCTTTTAGGTCTTCAGGACAGTATTTGCGAGCAGATTGAAAAAGAAGATGAAAAGGCTAAGTTTGTAGAAGATGCATGGGAGCGTGAAGCCGGCGGTGGTGGTCGTACCCGAGTGCTACGAGGTGGAGAGGTTTTCGAGCAGGGTGGCGTGAACTTTTCACATGTCTTTGGTGATAAGATGCCAGCATCCGCAACGGCGCACAGACCAGAGCTTGCAGGCAGAAAATTCGAAGCTATGGGCGTTTCTCTGGTTATCCATCCTAACAATCCATATGTACCAACCTCTCATGCTAACCTTCGATTCTTTATCGCTGAAAAAGAAGGCGAAGCACCTATTTGGTGGTTTGGTGGCGGCTTTGATCTTACCCCTTTCTATCCATTTGAAGAAGACTGCCAGTACTGGCACGATACCGCTAAATCTATCTGTCAGCCATTTGGTGAAGAAGTTTATTCAGAGCACAAGGCGTGGTGTGATAAGTATTTCTTTTTGCCGCACAGAAATGAAACTCGCGGCGTAGGAGGACTTTTCTTTGATGACCTAAATCAGTGGGAATTTGAAAAGTGCTTCTCTTATATTAAAGCGGTCGGTGAAGGGTATACACAGGCTTATCTTCCTATTGTGTCTAAACGCAAGAATACCGCGTTTGGTGAAAGAGAGCGGGATTTCCAACTCTATCGTCGTGGCCGTTATGTCGAGTTTAACCTCGTTTATGACAGGGGCACTCTGTTTGGTTTACAAAGTGGTGGGAGAACGGAATCTATATTGATGTCTATGCCACCGCTTGTACGCTGGGAATATGATTATCAGCCTGAACCCAATAGTCCGGAAGAAAAACTCTATAAAGAATTTCTAGAGCCAAGAGAGTGGTAACTTGGCTTACAGTGCTGTAAATGATAGGGTCAAGTTAGTTGACCCTTTTTAGTTTATAGAAGTTGCAGGCAAGGAAATGGCTGGTACCCCTGATAAATATCTCGTATTCGGTAACCCGATCTCTCAAAGTAAATCCCCGTTTATTCATACACTGTTTGCCAGACAAACAATGCAAAACCTGGAGTACACCTCCCAACAACCAGATGTTGGAGAGTTTCAGCAGGCAGCAAAAGCTTTCTTTGGAAATGGCGGTAAAGGATGCAATATCACCGCCCCTTTCAAAGAGGACGCTTATCAGTTTGCTGACAGGCTCACAGAGCGAGCTCAGTTGGCCGGCGCAGTAAATACGCTTAAGAAGCTGGATGACGGTGAAATTATCGGGGATAACACTGATGGCGAAGGATTTGTCCAGAATCTTCTTCAATATCAGGTTCCGATAGAAGGTTCTCGTATTTTACTTATTGGTGCTGGTGGCGCGGCGAGAGGAGTTATCAGACAACTTCTTGAGTACAAACCGCAAGAACTTGTAATTGCTAATCGAACCTTTGATAAAGCTAAGACTCTTGAAGAGATCTTTAAGCCATTTGGTAATGTAAAAGCAGCTACTCTGGAAAGCGTAAATGAACCATACGATCTGGTTATTAATTCAACGTCAGCAAGTCTGTATAAGCAGCTACCAGATGTTAACCCAATAATCTTCTCTAAAGATTGTATAGCGTATGACATGGCTTATGGAGCGGGTATGACGACCTTTAACCAGTGGGCTCGGGAGAATGGTGCTCTTCAGGCATATGATGGTCTGGGTATGTTGGTGGGACAAGCAGCGGAAAGCTTTATGTTGTGGCGTGGCTTACGACCTGGAACAAAGCAGATACTTCGTGAGCTAAGAAAGAACCTGGAAGGGCAGTAAATGAACCAGTCTATTTTGTTCCCCGACATTCAGGAATGGAAAGAAGAATCTCAGGTAGTCATCTTTCCTGCTCAACAATCAGGCGCTTTGATTGAGTGTTTAGTCTCAAAGCCCAAACTTGCAGAGTTGTCTGGTAGGGATATTGTCTCAGGAGAAGATGCGCTTTCTGCATTTACTGATCTTAGATTCGATCTAGAAGAGATAGCGGAAGAGTTAATAGAAGATGAAATGTTTAACTCTTCCGGTCAGATAGAAATTATTTAACTTCTACGGCTTCGACATCATTTAAGTAGTCGTTTTTTGTTTCGACATAGTTGTTGGCAGATTTAGTAAGAAACGCCAGTTCTTGCTCTTTTAGAGGACGAGCTTGCTTTACTGGGCTGCCGACATATAGATAACCGCTTTCAAGCACCTTGTTCGGTGGAACTAAGCTTCCGGCGCCAATCATTACATCTTCTTCAATAACTGCACCATCAAGAACAATAGAAGACATCCCGACAAGAACTCTATCTTTAATAGTGCAGCCATGCAGCATGACTTTATGGCCGATAGTCACGTCATTGCCAATAATAAGAGGATAGCCATCTGGATTTTGTTCATTCTTGTGGGTAACGTGAAGAACGCTTCCATCCTGAACATTAGTTCTTTTACCTATGCGGATATGATTAACATCGCCTCTGGCTGAAACAAAAGGCCAGATGCTGACGTCTTTTTCTAAAGTGATGTCTCCAACTAAAACGGAAGTTTCATCTATATAAACGCCTTCTCCTATTACAGGACTAATTCCTTTATAGCTTTTTATTGTACTCATAACATTCCCTCAAATAGTGTCTGACAAGCATAAAACCATATAGGTAGTTATTAAAACTAGCCTTTAGTGGATAAAAATTATACGAACGGTAAAAAAAGTGAAATAAATACAAAAAAGGGCTTGCCAATGTGACACAGGTCTCTATAATGCGCCCTCACTGACACGGCGGACTCCTAACGGAAACGCTGAAATCAGTTGGACGAATCACCCGAAAGAGTGACTAGCAAAAAAGATTTTAAAAAGTGTTTGACACTGACGATTATCTCGCTAGAATGCACGTCCGCTTTGAGAGAAAGCCTTTCAAAGTACTGCTCTTTAACAATATAAACCTATCAATCTGTGTGGGCACTCGTTGATGATAATCACTAAGTTTGTTTTTGTTTTTTAAAAGCAAAGGCAAATAGCGAAACTTCGGTTTCAACTTGATTTCAATGATACAGAGTGACCAAACGAAGTAACGTATAGTTACATCGGCACAGTCAATTCAAACATTACTATGTAATGAACAGTATTCATTGAGTCGAACAAAATCTTAAATTGAAGAGTTTGATCATGGCTCAGATTGAACGCTGGCGGCAGGCCTAACACATGCAAGTCGAGCGGAAACGACAACATTGACTCTTCGGACGATTTGTTGGGCGTCGAGCGGCGGACGGGTGAGTAATGCTTAGGAATTTGCCCAGTCGAGGGGGATAACTATTGGAAACGATAGCTAATACCGCATACGCCCTAAGGGGGAAAGGAGGGGATCTTCGGACCTTTCGCGATTGGATAAGCCTAAGTGAGATTAGCTAGTTGGTGAGGTAAGAGCTCACCAAGGCGACGATCTCTAGCTGGTCTGAGAGGATGATCAGCCACACTGGAACTGAGACACGGTCCAGACTCCTACGGGAGGCAGCAGTGGGGAATATTGCACAATGGGCGCAAGCCTGATGCAGCCATGCCGCGTGTGTGAAGAAGGCCTTCGGGTTGTAAAGCACTTTCAGCAGTGAGGAAGGTGGTGAGCTTAATACGTTCATCATTTGACGTTAGCTGCAGAAGAAGCACCGGCTAACTCCGTGCCAGCAGCCGCGGTAATACGGAGGGTGCGAGCGTTAATCGGAATTACTGGGCGTAAAGCGCATGCAGGTGGTTAATTAAGTCAGATGTGAAAGCCCGGGGCTCAACCTCGGAAGGCCATTTGAAACTGGTTAACTAGAGTACTGTAGAGGGGGGTAGAATTTCAGGTGTAGCGGTGAAATGCGTAGAGATCTGAAGGAATACCGGTGGCGAAGGCGGCCCCCTGGACAGATACTGACACTCAGATGCGAAAGCGTGGGGAGCAAACAGGATTAGATACCCTGGTAGTCCACGCCGTAAACGATGTCTACTTGGAGGTTGTTCCCTTGAGGAGTGGCTTTCGGAGCTAACGCGTTAAGTAGACCGCCTGGGGAGTACGGTCGCAAGATTAAAACTCAAATGAATTGACGGGGGCCCGCACAAGCGGTGGAGCATGTGGTTTAATTCGATGCAACGCGAAGAACCTTACCTACTCTTGACATCCAGAGAAGCCAGCGGAGACGCAGGTGTGCCTTCGGGAGCTCTGAGACAGGTGCTGCATGGCTGTCGTCAGCTCGTGTTGTGAAATGTTGGGTTAAGTCCCGCAACGAGCGCAACCCTTATCCTTAATTGCCAGCACTTCGGGTGGGAACTTTGGGGAGACTGCCGGTGATAAACCGGAGGAAGGTGGGGACGACGTCAAGTCATCATGGCCCTTACGAGTAGGGCTACACACGTGCTACAATGGCGCATACAGAGGGCGGCTAACTTGCGAGAGTAAGCGAATCCCAAAAAGTGCGTCGTAGTCCGGATTGGAGTCTGCAACTCGACTCCATGAAGTCGGAATCGCTAGTAATCGTAGATCAGAATGCTACGGTGAATACGTTCCCGGGCCTTGTACACACCGCCCGTCACACCATGGGAGTGGGCTGCAAAAGAAGTAGGTAGTTTAACCTTCGGGGGGACGCTTACCACTTTGTGGTTCATGACTGGGGTGAAGTCGTAACAAGGTAGCCCTAGGGGAACCTGGGGCTGGATCACCTCCTTAACGATAAGATTGTTGTTGATTAGTGTCCACACAGATTGATGGTTTATGTAGTTTAGAGTATGAAGGTGCCCAACACCTTCGCGATTTGGTTCTGCTTTTTAAAGTGGAAATCAAAAGCAGTGTCCCGTTCGTCTAGAGGCCTAGGACACCGCCCTTTCACGGCGGTAACAGGGGTTCGACTCCCCTACGGGATACCATCTTTAAGTGTTTTCACTGAAAATATTTAAAAATGGTTTCTTTCTTTAGATAGAAAGAAAATCTTTGCTCTTTAACAATTTGGAAAGCTGACGAATAACAACAATCCCCATATCAATTGATATGCGTTGTTATTCAATTAAAAGTTCTCAAATCCTATGTCTTTTAAAGATGTAGGTACCAACACACATTCAAGTGTTCTTGGGAACAACATTTTATGTTGTTCATATTTGAGTCCGGCAAAATCGTGTCTGCATCATGTTTAAATAATTGCAGACAACTTTGGTTGTTTGATTAAACAATCTTAAAGGTTTCTTCGAAACTCTTTGGGGTTGTATGGTTAAGTGACTAAGCGTACACGGTGGATGCCTTGGCAGTCAGAGGCGATGAAAGGCGTATTAACTTGCGATAAGCGCAGATGAGGTAGTAAAAACCACTTGAGTCTGCGATTCCTGAATGGGGAAACCCAATTGCATAAGCAATTATCATTAACTGAATACATAGGTTAATGAGGCGAACCGGGGGAACTGAAACATCTAAGTACCCCGAGGAAAAGAAATCAACCGAGATTCCGAAAGTAGCGGCGAGCGAAATTGGACTAGCCCTTAAGCGTTTAATGGTTCAGGTGAACAAGCTGGAAAGCTTGGCGATACAGGGTGATAGCCCCGTAACCGACAAACCCTTTTACGTGAAATCGAGTAAGGCGGGACACGTGATATCCTGTCTGAATATGGGGGGACCATCCTCCAAGGCTAAATACTACTGACTGACCGATAGTGAACCAGTACCGTGAGGGAAAGGCGAAAAGAACCCCTGTGAGGGGAGTGAAATAGAACCTGAAACCGTGTACGTACAAGCAGTAGGAGCCTCCTTGTGGGGTGACTGCGTACCTTTTGTATAATGGGTCAGCGACTTATATTCAGTGGCAAGGTTAACCGTTTAGGGGAGCCGTAGGGAAACCGAGTCTTAACTGGGCGCTCAGTCTCTGGATATAGACCCGAAACCAGGTGATCTAGCCATGGGCAGGTTGAAGGTTGAGTAACATCAACTGGAGGACCGAACCGACTAATGTTGAAAAATTAGCGGATGACTTGTGGCTAGGGGTGAAAGGCCAATCAAACCTGGAGATAGCTGGTTCTCCCCGAAAGCTATTTAGGTAGCGCCTCGGACGAATACTACTGGGGGTAGAGCACTGTTAAGGCTAGGGGGTCATCCCGACTTACCAACCCTTTGCAAACTCCGAATACCAGTAAGTACTATCCGGGAGACACACGGCGGGTGCTAACGTCCGTCGTGGAGAGGGAAACAACCCAGACCGCCAGCTAAGGTCCCAAATTATTACTAAGTGGGAAACGATGTGGGAAGGCTAAAACAGCTAGGATGTTGGCTTAGAAGCAGCCATCATTTAAAGAAAGCGTAATAGCTCACTAGTCGAGTCGGCCTGCGCGGAAGATGTAACGGGGCTAAGTAATAAACCGAAGCTGCGGCTGCTAGCATTTGCTAGCGGGGTAGGGGAGCGTTCTGTAAGCCGTTGAAGGTGGTCTGTAAGGGCTGCTGGAGGTATCAGAAGTGCGAATGCTGACATGAGTAACGATAAAGGGGGTGAAAAACCTCCTCGCCGGAAGACCAAGGGTTCCTGTCCAACGTTAATCGGGGCAGGGTAAGTCGACCCCTAAGGCGAGGCCGAAAGGCGTAGTCGATGGGAAACGGGTTAATATTCCCGTACTTCTTACAATTGCGATGGGGGGACGGAGAAGGCTAGGTGGGCCTGGCGACGGTTGTCCAGGTTCAAGTGCGTAGGCTTGAGAGTTAGGTAAATCCGGCTCTCTTTAAGGCTGAGACACGATGTCGAGCACCTACGGGTGTGAAGTCATTGATGCCATGCTTCCAGGAAAAGCCTCTAAGCTTCAGATTGTAAGGAATCGTACCCCAAACCGACACAGGTGGTCGGGTAGAGAATACCAAGGCGCTTGAGAGAACTCGGGTGAAGGAACTAGGCAAAATGGTACCGTAACTTCGGGAGAAGGTACGCTCTCGACGGTGAAGAGATTTACTCTTGGAGCTATTGAGAGTCGCAGATACCAGGTGGCTGCAACTGTTTATTAAAAACACAGCACTGTGCAAAATCGTAAGATGACGTATACGGTGTGACGCCTGCCCGGTGCCGGAAGGTTAATTGATGGGGTTAGACCTTGTGTCGAAGCTCTTGATCGAAGCCCCGGTAAACGGCGGCCGTAACTATAACGGTCCTAAGGTAGCGAAATTCCTTGTCGGGTAAGTTCCGACCTGCACGAATGGCGTAATGATGGCCACGCTGTCTCCACCCGAGACTCAGTGAAATTGAAATCGCTGTGAAGATGCAGTGTACCCGCGGCTAGACGGAAAGACCCCGTGAACCTTTACTACAGCTTGGCACTGAACATTGAGCCTACATGTGTAGGATAGGTGGGAGGCTTTGAAACACTGTCGCCAGATAGTGTGGAGCCATCCTTGAAATACCACCCTTGTATGTTTGATGTTCTAACTTAGCCCCGTTATCCGGGGTGAGGACAGTGCCTGGTGGGTAGTTTGACTGGGGCGGTCTCCTCCCAAAGCGTAACGGAGGAGCACGAAGGTGGGCTAATCACGGTTGGACATCGTGAGGTTAGTGCAATGGCATAAGCCCGCTTGACTGCGAGAATGACAATTCGAGCAGGTGCGAAAGCAGGTCATAGTGATCCGGTGGTTCTGAATGGAAGGGCCATCGCTCAACGGATAAAAGGTACTCCGGGGATAACAGGCTGATACCGCCCAAGAGTTCATATCGACGGCGGTGTTTGGCACCTCGATGTCGGCTCATCACATCCTGGGGCTGAAGTCGGTCCCAAGGGTATGGCTGTTCGCCATTTAAAGTGGTACGCGAGCTGGGTTTAGAACGTCGTGAGACAGTTCGGTCCCTATCTGCCGTGGGCGTTGGAGAATTGAAAGGGGCTGCTCCTAGTACGAGAGGACCGGAGTGGACGAACCTCTGGTGTTCGGGTTGTCATGCCAATGGCATTGCCCGGTAGCTAAGTTCGGAATCGATAACCGCTGAAAGCATCTAAGCGGGAAGCGAGCCTTGAGATGAGTTCTCCCTGGCGCTTAAAGCGTCCTAAAGGGTTGTCGTAGACTACGACGTTGATAGGCAGGGTGTGTAAGCGTTGTGAGGCGTTGAGCTAACCTGTACTAATTGCCCGTGAGGCTTAACCATACAACACCCAAAGGGTTTTGTGGGCTCAGAGCCAAGAATATTGAATGTGTAACTACAGAACTAGAATTAACATCAGTTTTCCGAATTAAAGAATTTGCTTGGCGACCATAGCGTTGTGGACCCACCTGATTCCATGCCGAACTCAGAAGTGAAACGCAATAGCGCCGATGGTAGTGTGGGGCTTCCCCATGTGAGAGTAGGACATCGCCAGGCTTTAAATTTAGACTCTTATAGTCTAACCAGTGCGGAGCGGTAGTTCAGTTGGTTAGAATACCGGCCTGTCACGCCGGGGGTCGCGGGTTCGAGTCCCGTCCGCTCCGCCACTTATTTCAACCCGATGCGAAAGCGTCGGGTTTTTTAATGTCTGAAATTTACGCCCTTCGGTCTTACGAGTCCCGCAGGGAGGCCTGTCCGATGTCCGCCATTTCTTTAAAAGTGACACATGTAACGTTTTAAATCTTTACAAAAGAACAGCTGTAATAATCCTGCCAGAAATATCAAACACATATTGAGAATTTTGACTAACAATAGTAGCATTGGCAGCTACTAACCAAATAGTTAGTGGGTGATGGAGTTCCACCTTTAACCGCTCATATGAGATGATGACTCCTACTGTAGTGGATAGATCCATCTATGGTAGGGAGGTAAACGTCTATCATAATGGCTATCCTGATTTATCCATTTAATGAAGATAGTTGAGTATGTCTCATCCACTAAGTTCGAATCCTAGAATCTTTTTTCAAATCATACGCTGGACAGCGTTGATCACTCCTGTTGCTATAATTGTTGGTGCACTTAATGCCTTTTTTCTCTGGTTGCTAAGCTTAGCTACAGACACTCGAAATGAAAACATGTGGCTAATCTACCTATTACCTTTAGCTGGTATAGTAATTGTCTATTTCTACAGAAACTTAGGCAAAAACTCCGAAGGTGGTAACAACCTGATCATGGATGAAATCCATGAACCTGGTGCTGGTATACCTACTCGGATGGGGCCACTCGTTCTGATTACAACGGTCATTACCCATTTATTTGGAGGCTCAGCTGGCCGGGAAGGTACTGCAGTACAGATAGGAGGCGCTGCTACACACGCTCTGGCGCGTTTTTTCAAGCTAAGTGAATCAGATACCCGCCTTATCTTGATAGCTGGTGTTGCTGCTGGATTTGGAGCCGTATTTGGCACCCCGTTGACCGGTGCCATATTTGCACTAGAAGTTATAGCAATTGGTCGACTTCGCTACGATGCAATTGTTCCTGCTCTATTCGCTGCGATCCTTGCAGACTTTGTTTGTTCATCATTAGGTGCGCACCATACTCATTACCGCATAGACTTTTTGGAAAACATCACCGTAATGGAGCACGCAGTAAAGGTGGATTTGTGGTTGTGTGCAAAAATACTTCTAGCATCAGTTGGATTTGGTCTTGCTGGGTATCTCTTTGGTGAGCTTACTCATGCCTTCAAAGACATCTTTAAGGCAACCTTAACGAATCCGTACCTTATTGTTGTGATCGGAGGATTAATCGTTATCGCCGTGGTTAAGATTACCGGAAACTATGACTACATAGGGTTAGGGGTTTACGCTAACCAGGAAGGAGGAGTTAGCATACTGAGTGCGTTTCATGAGGGAGGAGCCGAGTGGTACAGCTGGCTTGCAAAACTGCTTCTTACCGCTATTACCCTTTCTGCGGGTTTCAAGGGTGGTGAAGTTACGCCTTTATTTTTTGTTGGCGCTACTCTTGGAAATACGCTCGCCTGGGTAATGGGAGCTCCGGTCGATTTATTTGCGGCTCTTGGCTTTTTGGCTGTATTCGCCGCAGCAACTAATACGCCTTTGGCTTGCACTATTATGGGCATAGAGTTATTTGGTGCTAATCACATGCTCTATTTTGCGATCGCTTGTTATACAGCTTATTACTTTAGCGGGCATACTGGCATTTATTCTTCTCAACGTATCGCCATGCCAAAGCTATTTGATTTAGAAGGACAGCCTCAGTACAAAGGCAGGCTCGGAGAGTTAAGGGAAACTCACTCGTCACTTCTAAAGGCCTTGGTTAAGAAGCTTTCTAAGTAACAACTGATTAAACCCCACGGGTGGACAAATTCTTTTATATTGTTATGGACTTGTTGTTCATCCTTAACGGTTTTATACTTCTATTCTAACTTGTCGGAGTGCTTAGTTCTTTATAGAGCATAGCTGAGACCGCATTGCGGGATCCGTTGAACCTGATCAGGCTAATACCTGCGAAGGGAACAAGAGAAGATAGTTGTATTGTCCGTTCACACACTTATCTTACATGGTTAGTGGGCACTTACATTTGTGCGTGCTGCCTTTCCTCTTGTAGCACCAATCCGCCAAGCATTTTTTATTCATACAAAGGAAAATGCTATGACGAATCGCAAACAATCAAGACTGGATGCGAAAAACTTCATCGATACGCTATCGGTGCAACCTTATCCTAAATCTACCAAAGTATACGTAGAGGGTGGTCGCCCTGATATTCGTGTGTCTATGCGAGAAATCGCACTTTCTGATAGCTTTATTGGGGGCAGCAAAGATAACCCTATCTTCGCGCCAAACGAACCGATTCGTGTCTATGATACTTCTGGGTTTTATACCGAACCTGAGTACACCATCGATATTTACAATGGCCTGCCTAGGATACGTCAGGCATGGATTGATGAGCGTGCAGATACAGAGCTTCTTAACGATGTTAGCTCGGTATACACCAAACAGCGTCTAGAAGATGAAACCTTAGACGAACTGCGTTACGGCAATTTACCACCTATTCGACGAGCGATCGAAGGCAAGTGTGTGACCCAAATGCACTATGCTCGCCAAGGCATCATTACGCCTGAGATGGAATACATTGCTATTCGCGAGAACATGGGCCGAACTCAATATGCTGATGAGCAACTTAATCGTCAGCATCCTGGCCAAAGCTTTGGTGCTAACCTACCTAAAGAGATAACAGCTGAATTTGTTCGTCAGGAAGTAGCGGAAGGGCGTGCGATTATCCCGCTCAACGTCAATCACCCTGAAGCAGAACCAATGATCATTGGTAGAAATTTCCTAGTAAAAGTAAACGCTAATATCGGTAACTCATCGGTAACTTCATCGATCGAGGAAGAGGTTGAAAAACTGGTTTGGGGTACTCGCTGGGGCAGCGATACCGTGATGGACTTGTCTACTGGTCGTAATATTCACGAAACTCGTGAGTGGATTTTACGCAATAGCCCGGTTCCGATAGGCACAGTTCCAATGTACCAAGCGCTAGAAAAGGTGAATGGTATTGCAGAGAATCTAACCTGGGAAGTGATGCGCGATACCTTGATTGAGCAAGCAGAGCAGGGTGTCGATTACTTTACTATTCACGCAGGCTTGCGCCTTCACCATGTGCCAATGACTGCTAATCGTGTTACTGGCATTGTGTCTCGTGGTGGTTCCATTATTGCAAAATGGTGCTTGGCTCATCACCAGGAAAGCTTTCTCTATGATAACTTCCGAGAGATCTGTCAAATCTGTTCTCAATATGATGTTTCACTATCTCTCGGTGATGGTTTACGCCCGGGCTCAATTGCTGATGCTAATGATGAAGCCCAGTTTGCCGAACTAAGAACCTTAGGTGAGCTAACCAAGATTGCTTGGGAGTATGACGTACAGGTGATCATCGAAGGTCCGGGTCACATTCCAATGCATATGATCAAAGAGAACATGCATGAGCAACTGAAACATTGTCACGAAGCGCCGTTCTACACTCTAGGTCCGTTGACTACTGACATTGCACCAGGTTATGACCATATCACTTCTGGGATCGGCGCTGCACTGATAGGTTGGTATGGCTGTGCCATGCTTTGTTATGTTACGCCAAAAGAGCATCTTGGCTTACCAGATAAAGATGACGTTAAGGTTGGGCTCATTACCTACAAACTTGCTGCTCATGCAGCGGACTTAGCCAAAGGTCACCCGAGCGCTCAGGTTCGGGACAATGCTCTGTCTAAGGCACGCTTCGAGTTCCGCTGGGAAGACCAGTTTAACCTATCGCTTGACCCCGATACTGCTCGCGCCTACCACGATGAAACACTTCCCCAGGAGTCTGGTAAGGTTGCTCACTTTTGTTCGATGTGCGGCCCCAAGTTCTGCTCGATGAAGATCTCTCATGAGGTACGGGATTATGCTAAAGGGTTTGAGCAAAACTCGTCTCACCCCATCAAAGTAAAACTACTCGAAGATCCATTAGAGGGCATGAAGCAAAAGTCCATTGAGTTTACTGCTCAAGGCTCTCAACTATATAAACTTGCTGAAGAGGTTAGTGACTCGTAATGAATCAGCTCTTAATCCCTACTCAATATCAACACCTGACCCAGGTGATACACTCAAACTTAGCGACTGCTGCTGAGGCGGACTTTGATATCACAGCTATCGATTTAGGTATTAGCCCAACTCATCTGTTCCAAATTAAGATAGACGATAAATCTCAAGAGTACGACTATGATCCTGTTAAAGTGGGTCCAGAAGGTGGTGCTATTGCATGTATCTATACAAAAGATAACGCTCAGGCAACGAGGTTAATTGACCAGTACCCAGGTCAGGTTGTAATGCTTGGTTTGGGGCGTGAAGCTCATGGTTTTGACTGCTGGCAACACTTAGGTGAACGTCGAGCAATCCAATACTCTATCGGACAGTGTAGTACATCTTCAGAGCTACACTTTGGCTGGCTTTTAACTGCTTTGGTTCTAGATTTCCCTTTAGAAGACGCTTTGATGGTTGCTCGAGCCATGACGCAAGACGGTGTTTCACGTGAAACATGGCCTGATGCTGACTACCATTTTCCAGTGCCGGTACTTAACGATAAGCCATTGGGTATCTTTACTAACAGGCTTAACCAGGATGATTTTGCGCCAGTTGAGCCCGACAAGCTTGGGTTGTATCCAGTTGTAGATAGTGTTGTGTGGATCGAGCGTCTATTGAAGTTAGGCATTACCACACTGCAACTGCGCATCAAAAACCCGAATCAACCAGACCTAGAACAACAAATTGAGCGAGCAGCTTTTTTGGGACGAGAGCACAAGGCCCAACTGTTTATAAACGATTACTGGCAGTTTGCGATCAAACATCAAGCTTATGGAGTGCACCTAGGGCAAGAAGATCTATCAGTGGCTGACCTTGAACAGATCCAACAGGCAGGTCTGCGTATTGGTCTTTCAACCCATGGTTATTACGAGTTGCTACGTATCAGACGACTAAAGCCAAGCTACATCGCATTGGGCCATATTTTCCCGACTACCACCAAGCAGATGCCATCAAAGCCTCAAGGTTTGGTTCGTCTCGCTCATTACCAAAAAGCGCTGGGTGATACGCCAACGGTCGCAATTGGTGGCATCGATATGTCCAATGCAAAACAAGTTTATGCATGCGGTGTGACTAGCTTGGCCGTGGTTCGAGCCATCACTTTGTCGCGGGATCCGAAAAAAGTGATAGATGACTTTAACCAAACCATCTTTAACCAGGCGGAGAAAAATATCATGTTAAGTGACCATGAATTTATTCGTTATCAGCGCCAAATTGCTTTAGCTGAAGTAGGCGAGTGTGGGCAGTTAACACTTGGAAAAGCCAAAGTGCTAATAGTTGGCGCGGGCGGTTTAGGTAACCCTGTCGCTATGTACCTGGCAGCAGCCGGTGTTGGCAGTTTAGCGATTGCCGATGGCGATGGTATTGAAGTGAGTAACCTACAACGTCAGGTTGCTTTCAAAGATAGCCAAGTTGGTGACAATAAAGCACAGAGCTTAGTCGGTGCCATCAAAGCGACCAACCCACTGATCCAGGCGCGTGCAGTCAAATCGATGCTTAAAGGTGATCAGCTTAAGCTCGAAGTCATGATGGCAGATCTGGTGCTAGATTGTTGTGACAACTTTGCTACCCGTTTTGAAGTCAATCAAGCTTGTGTAGAGAGCTATACACCCTTGGTTTCTGCTTCTGCCATCGGGTGGAAAGGGCAGCTCGCACTGTTTCCAAATTCAGGAAGCAATGCCTGTTATCAATGTCTGGTTCCTGAATCTCCGCCACAACAACTTAGTTGCAGCACTATGGGTGTCGTAGGACCAGTCGTTGCGACACTAGGTGCTTGCCAGGCTCTTGCTGCGATCAAGTTTCTACTCAATATACGCATAGAAAACCAGGCCATCACACTCCACCTGTTCGATGGACTAACGATGAACTGGCAACAGCTCACGTTTGAAAAAAATAACGCTTGCCCGGTGTGCGGTGCAAACAACGATTAAGAGATTCCTATGATAAAAATTACTATTAACGACAAACAACGCAGTGTCGAAGCCAGCACCACATTAGATACCATTATTGCATCTGTGCTAGAGGATACTATGGGCTATGCTGCAGCTATAAACCAGTCGATCATTCCTAAGCAAGAGTGGGCGGCAACCCAGCTCAATGATGGCGATTCAATTACTCTTTTCCAAGCGATAGCAGGAGGCTGATATGTTAACCATAGCTAACCATACTTTTTCTTCTCGTCTATTCACGGGGACTGGCAAGTTTGCTGACAGTGCGCTGATGGCGGATTCACTCGCTGTGTCTGGCTCGGAGCTTGCGACCATGGCGCTAAAGCGTGTCGACCTTGATACCCAGCAAGATGACATCCTATCGCCCCTAATTGAAAACAACATCAAACTGCTACCTAACACCTCCGGTGCAAAAACGGCACGAGAAGCAATATTTGCTGCCGAACTAGCAAGAGAGGCATTAGGCACAAGTTGGCTTAAACTGGAAATCCATCCGGACCCCAAGTACTTAATGCCTGACCCAATTGAGACCCTAAAAGCGGCAGAAGAGCTAGTAGAAAAGGGCTTTATTGTGTTGCCTTATTGTCATGCTGACCCGGTGTTGTGTAAGCGCCTTGAGGAAGTAGGCTGTGCAGGGGTAATGCCACTTGGAGCGCCTATTGGTTCTAACCAGGGGTTGGTGTCTGAAGAGTTTTTAAAGATCATTATTGAGCAAGCGAACGTGCCTGTAGTCGTGGATGCAGGCATCGGTGCACCATCTCATGCCGCATTTGCTATGGAGTTAGGTGCTGATGCTGTGTTGGTCAACACCGCAATTGCCTCTGCTGCGGATCCGGTTGCAATGGCGAAAGCGTTCAAGATGGCTGTCGAGAGTGGCCGCATAGCTTATGAAGCTGGCCTTGCAGGTCGAGTGACTCAGGCTATTGCTTCCAGTCCATTGACTGCATTCTTGGAGAGTTAAGATGGCCTTTAGTGTTCAGTTCGAAAAGCTCAACTGGGATCAGATCAAGCTGGCTATCTACTCGAAAAATTCCGTCGATGTTGAACGTGCCTTGTCAAAAACTAAGCGTAATCTAGATGATTTTATGGCGCTGATATCTCCAGCTGCTGAATCATACTTAGAGCAGATGGCACAGCTATCATATGCAGCGACTAGAAAACGCTTTGGTCATACGGTTTCTATGTATGTGCCACTCTATCTCTCCAACCTTTGTTCTAATCAATGTACCTATTGTGGTTTTTCTATGGAACATCGAATCAAGCGAAAGACTTTAGACTCGCAAGAGATAGAACAAGAGATTAATGCAATCAAAGCGATGCGGTTTGATAGCGTTTTGCTGGTAACAGGAGAGCACGAAACCAAAGTGGGCATGAACTACTTCAGACAAGTGCTGCCACAAGTTCGCAAGCAATTTAACTATTTGGCCATGGAAGTCCAGCCCCTAGAGCAAGATGAGTATGCTGAGTTGAAAAGTTTAGGGCTCGATGCTGTGATGGTATATCAGGAGACCTATCATCCTTCTACTTATGCTAAGCATCATCTTCGCGGTAACAAGATGGATTTTGAATACCGCCTCAATACAGCTGATAGATTGGCGCAAGCGGGTATTGATAAGATTGGGGTCGGTGCTCTGATTGGGCTAGAAGATTGGCGTACCGATAGCTTCTATGTTGCTGCTCACCTGGATTACCTAGAACGTACTTACTGGAAAACTCGTTACTCAATTTCCTTTCCTCGCATCCGTCCTTGCGAAGGTAGCATTGAACCAAAATCGGTGATGTCGGATAAGCAACTGGTTCAGCTTATCTGCGCCTATCGTTTGTTGAATGGCGAGGTTGAGCTATCACTTTCTACCAGAGAGTCTAAATCCTTCCGTGATAATGTTATGCCTCTGGGTATTACCACGATTTCGGCAGCATCTAAAACTCAGCCTGGGGGATATGCTGATGACAAGCAAGTGGAGCTGGAACAATTTGCCATTAGCGATGAGCGATCGGCAGACGCAGTTGCTAAAGCAGTAAAATCAAAAGGGCTTGAAGTGGTTTGGCGTGATTGGCACCCGGCGTATTCCGGCGGTTTCGTTCAATAGTTTTAAATGTTGAAAGGTAACTCTATTGTGTTTCACGTGAAACATAAAAGACAGCCACTCGAGGAGTGGCTTTCACATATTTGTAATTTGCTCGCTTAGTAAACGCTAGTCTATGCGTCTTAGTAGGTTAGTGGAGCGGTTGCTTGCTCTAACCACTGAAGTGCATCACCTGCAACCAGCGGGCTTACTTCTGCCCAAACTTTTTGATGGTACTCATTTAGCCACTCAAGTTCTGGGCGATTAAGCATGTCGACGCTGATACAGCGCTTGTCGATAGGGCAACGAGTCAATGATTCGAAACCAAGTACAGACATATCACCATTGGTTGCATACTCTTTAACCAACTCAAGGTTCTCGATTCTGATACCAAACTCGTCTGCTCGGTAATAACCAGGCTCGTTAGATAGCACCATACCTTCTTCTAAAGCAACTGTGTTAACAGCGGGAGCTATTCTTTGAGGACCTTCGTGAACACTTAGAAAGTGACCCACACCATGACCTGTACCATGGTCATAGTTGTAACCTTGTGACCAAAGTGGTGCGCGTGCAAGAACATCTAACTGATGGCCAGTCGTGCCTTTCGGGAAGCGAGCTTTTGACAAAGCAATATGGCCCTTCAGTACAAGAGTGAATTGTTGTTTCATCTCTTCGGTCGGGTTACCGATAGCAATCGTGCGAGTGATATCCGTGGTACCGTCTAGGTACTGGCCGCCTGAATCGACCAGATAAAGCGTGTTTAGCTCAAGCTTGCCTGGTTCAGGTTGGTTGTTGTGATTGTAGTGACACATTGCTGCGTTACCACCTGCTGCTGAGATAGTATCGAAGCTGAGGTCAATAAGGGTTTCATCTTCACGACGGAAGATTTCCAGTTTATCGGAAAGTAACGCTTCGTCATGCAAATTACCCGAAGCAACCTCGCTATCTAACCAGGTTAGAAAGTTAACCATCGCTGCGCCATCACGTACGTGACAATCGGTCATGCCTTTGACTTCGGTAGCATTCTTGGCTGCCTTTGGAAGAAGACATGGATCGGCGGCTTCAATAATCTCTGCTCCACTGTTTTGTAACTGAAGAGTGAACCACGCATTGCTTGTTGCTGGATCAACGATAACCTTCTTGCGATTTAACGAGGCTAGTTGAGCTTTTAGCTCTTTAGGTGGAAATACCGTCACACCTTGACCAACATGAGCTGCAAATTCTGCCGGCAGACGAGCGACATCGATAAAGAAGCTAACTTCACCTTGTGCATTGATAATCGCATGAGAAAGTGCAACTGGTAGGCGAGAGACATCAAGACCACGCACATTCAACAACCAACATATACTATCAAGTTGAGTAAGTAGCGCTGCATCTGCACGCTGTTTAGTGATCTCTTCACCAATTAGCAGGCGCTTCTCTTGGCTAGATTGACCGCTACGCTCAACACACATCAGGCTCACTTTGCTTAGTTTAGGTTCTGGGCGATCATCCCAAACTGAATCAACAGGGTTTGCTTGGCAGATAACGATTTCAGCGTGAAGTGCCAGTGTCTCTTTGGCACCTTTTAGCCATTTTGACGAATGCATATTGGCGTCGATTCCGACTCTCGAGCCTTTAGGAAGATTATTAACAATCCATTCTAGTGGTGGATTCTCAATTAGATGCTGGTATTCAAACACATCACCTGGTACTTGTTTAGTTACTTGAACCGTATAGCGACCGTCAACAAAGATGGCTGATTTTTCTTTGCTGATGACTGCTGCTCCGGCTGAACCAGTAAAGCCCGTTGCCCATAACAAACGTTCGTTGTGCTCGGGGATATATTCTCCGAGAAACTCATCTTCATGAGGGATGATAATGGCATCCAGGTTACTTTCTTCTAACCAGGTTCTGAGTCGCTCGACGCGCTCGGTTATCTTGTTGGTCATGATGTTCCTTTTAATAGTTATTAGTCTTACGTTAGCAGTGACTATTGAAATAAGAATACTACGAATTTAGGTGGTGTGTCTTTTCCTTAATAATTTGTCTTAACCAGGTCAAGGCAGGGTCTCGCTCTCTATCCTTGTGCCAAAAAAGAGTATATGCCATAGGGGGAAACTCAAGTGGTAAGGGAAGAATAGCGAGTTCATATTGTTCCGCCATCAAGTTAGTAAAATGACTCGGTGCGGTAAAAACAAAGTCAGTATAAGAACACAGATTAGCTGCACTATTAAAGTCAGGGACAGTAATTGCTATATCCCGGTTTAATCCTTTCTCTGCAAGTTTATAATCCAAAAGCCAACGATCATTGCCATCACAACGCACTTGTAGATGGCGCAAACTAAGATAAGCATCGAGGTTCCAGGGTTTTTCCATGCAAGGATGATCCCTGCGTACCACACATTTTTGATTGTCGCGATATATTTCTTGTTCACAAATATCATCTGGGGGAAGCATGGTTAAAAGAGCATCTTGAAATTCAATATCTTTTCCTGTGATCCCCATGTCTAATTGGCCGCCTTGTATATCCTTAAAGGTGTTTTGTTTCCAGTTATGTGTGCTGATTGTAAGCTGCGGCGCTTGTTGAAAAATGGCGGGCAAAAAATGAGGTAGAACTAAAGGGTAGACACTTTCGACTAGAGCAATATTAAAACACAGCTGGGTAGTAAAAGGCTTGAACTCTTCGGGTTCGCTTATTGCTATTAACTGACTAACAAGGCTATCTAGCTTTGGCTTAATCGCGAGTGTTTTTGGTGTTGGAGAAATCCCATGTGATGTTCTAATGAACAAGGGATCATCAAACTGAATCCTAAGTTTTGCTAATGACTTGCTTACTGAAGATTGACTTAAGCATAATCGAGAAGCCGCTCTTGTCACACTGAGTTCCTCTGCCAGAACTTTGTAGCAGACGAGTAGGTTTAGATCGATTCGGGACAATTTCTCAAGATTCATATGAATTTCTCAATTGGAATATCATTCATGATTATATGCCATTTCTGTTCATATCAGGAAGGTATTAAAATTGTCTCGTATTCAATTAATGGCAGTAACAGCATGACATCAACTTCTAAGTTACAAATATCTATGACGGTACTTTTGGTCCTCTTTAGTCCACTTGCGATAGATATTTATTTGCCGGCAATACCGATTATTGCGAACTCGTTTCACGTGGAACACGCTTTAGCACAAGATACAATTTCCTGGTTTCTATTTTCAATGGGCCTAGGACAGCTTTTTGCGGGGCCTTTAGCTGATCGATATGGACGAAAAGCGGTAGCGGTTAGCGGTATTATCCTATATGGAACCAGTTCTTACCTGGCAGCCACGTCAGCAAGTATCGAATGGCTTCTATTTGCAAGGTTGCTTCAAGGACTTGGAGCGTGTGCTACATCAGTTGCTGCTTTTGCGACTGTTAGAGACATTTTTGGTGAAAACAAAAGTGGCCAGATGATTAGCTATTTAAACGGTGCGATTTGCTTTATCCCTGCATTGGCACCAATCTTAGGAAGCTACCTTACGCAGTCTTTTGGTTGGAGAAGCAATTTCACCTTTATGGCTCTATTTGCGTTAGTTGTTGGTTTTATCGTAATCACGCAAATGAAAGAAACTAATAAGAGTGTATCTAGTGGACCAATCTTTAGCCTGGATCGATATAGAAGTATTTTGTCTTCGGGTACTTTTCTATTTCATGCGTCTCTATGCATGTTAGCGATGGCTGTTATTTTGGCATATGTAAGCGCAGCTCCGATCGTGCTGATGGAAAAGTTCGGATTGAGTATGAACGAGTTTACGTATTGGTTTGGCGCAAATGCACTTATCAACATTATAGCTGCTTTTACTGCTCCAAAAATAATGCAGAAAAAGGGTAGCCACTTTAGCTTGATCTCAGGAATATCTCTGATTGCAGTTGCGGGTTTATTGATGTTAGCTGCGGTTGGCTTTGAACAGCCTTTGGCGTTTATGGGGCCTGTATTTCTCTCTTCTATTGGTTTTGCGATGATACTGGGATCCGCAGCAGGAAAAGCTCTTGCACCGTTTGGTAACAAAGCGGGAACTGCGGCAGCACTACTTGGGTTGATTCAAATGAGTGGTGCTGGTTTATTTGTAGGAACAAGCCAAAGATTGGGGGTAGAACCGCAGCAAAATATCGCACTACACATGATAGTTATTGCTCCGGCTTTATTGATGCTATTTAGTTCCAAAGGAAGAAACTGGCATAAACAGTATTCTTAAGTAATAAAAAAGCTGACGTGAATAATATAAATACTGTTTTCCTGACTTAAGAAAGAGGTGTATATTTAGATTTCTTTGTATTACTAATCTTCCTTGGATGTATTTCGCTAAATGGCATTGACAACTTATGAAATGGCTCGAGTTTTAGAGCAGCTAGAAGACTCGCCTGAAAAGGTAATGTTTGGCAAGTTACTGAGTGAGCTGGGAAACCAAAGTGAGGAGCGAATTCGTAGCGCAGCGAAACAGGTTCCGCTGCATATGCTTCGAGATATTGTCTACCAATTTCAGCAAGTTATTGAATCACGTAAAGGTGAACAAGTTCAGGTTCTGGCTGAAGAGCTTGCTAAAGATGGTATATCAGTAGATGAGTTAAAAGCTTTTCTTAGTAAATAAAACTTGCTTCAGATTGAATCCAAATTTGTATAGTCTGCCAGTAAGTTAACGGTTTTATTATTTGGTTATTAATTTTCTCTGAATTATATTGTCTAGGGAAATGTATCCTGCACCCCAAACGATGATATTTAATATCATTAATCCCCAAAGTTGATGGTCATAAAATCCTTTTTCCCAAAGAACAGGATAGGAAACAACAGCAACGATATTAAATAGAAACAAGGCTAATGCCGTTGGTCTTGTTAATAGCCCAAATGCTATAAAAATGGGTAAAATCAGCTCTGCAGCCGTTCCTAAATAAGCGGCTAGTTCCCAGCTAATAATGGGTACCTGGTACTCGAGTTCGAAAAGGTACAAGGTGCTGTCCCAGGATGAAACTTTGGTCAGTCCTGATTTAAAGAATACCCATGCAACCCAGAGTCGCAAGAATAGTAAAAATATTGGAACAAAAACTTTCTGGATGCTAGATATTGCGCGCTCGTAGCGATGGAAGTAAGAACTAATAGTTGAGCTATTCATGACATATCCTTGTTAACTTTCAGAAAGGGTAAATCCTGCCAAAATGTCAAAGTTGGCGATTTCTTGTAATGCGCTTAAGTGTTCTGGTGCGATTTGAGAGAGGTATTGACCACTGTTAATTGAACCAATTAACCGATATGCATTTGTGGACAAAGCACAATATTCAAGTTGGTTTTGTCGATGAGAAAAGACCAAAACACTCTCGGATTTATCGATCTCAATTCCTTCAAGCTTTCCAGACATAACACCATCATAAATTGAAAGAACCGCAAACTTAGAGTCTATGGCTGAAACGCCAGTCCTAAGGTGAAGCTTAACCCTATCTTGTTGAGTATTTGTAAGAGTAGATAGCTCATCTAATGATTGCATGAGCGGTCTTGGGGATGCTTTTGATAACTCTCTATTCGATGAGTCAAAAGCAAACTCCAGGCGAGCGATATCAGGTAGATAAGGCAAGGGGGTGGATACAGATTCTACAAGTTTTATGGTCCGATCAAAGCCTGCACCATACCCAGATACATCACCTTCTAGTAGCGGGTTGCTAAGTATATGTTTACGGGCGAGACCACTAAAACATTCCTCACCAACAAGTGCTTTGGTTACTGGATAAGTTGCCTCGAGAACTTCGGACAGGCCTATAACGAAGTTGTTTCTATAAACTTGTAATCGTTCATCAGGGGTAAATACATCAGAATCGATTAAACAAGGATTATTGAAAGGGGACTCACCATAATGAAGTTCATTAGCGAATCGGCTTTGTAATTCGGCAAGGTTAATACTCATGATGCGTCCTTAAGATCGATAGCTAGTCCAGACAGAATACGATCTGCCTTTCGAGCTTCTTCCATTAGGACTTCCGGCTTAGGAATATCAAGATCCCACTCTATTAATGTTGGCCTTGAACCATTTACTTGAATCCACTCTGAATAGAGTTGCCAAACTTGAGGTGTAACTGGCTGATTATGTGTGTCGATCCAGATTTCACCTTTAGGGTGATCTTTTACGGTAAACCCTGCCAGATGAACCTCTTTTACTACCCTGGAATCGATGCCTTTTAAGTACTCATCGCAGTTGAAACCATGATTGAAGGAAGATACGTAAACGTTGTTTAGGTCTAGTAATAGGTGACAGTCAGTCCGACGTTGTACTTCAGATAAAAACTCCCACTCTGGAATAGTGGAATGTGAGAACTTTAGATAACTCGATGGGTTTTCGATCAAGATGGTGCGCTTTAAGTATTCTTGAGCGACTATCACATTTCTTGAAAAGATATCCAATGCCTCTTCGGTGTACGGTAAGGGCAATAGGTCATTGAAGTAGTGGCCTTTATTTTCACTCCAGCTTAAATGGTCAGAGACTAAATACGGATCTACTTCATCGAACAAGCCTTTTATTTGTTTTAGGTGCTCCGTACTGATTCCTTCAGCCGATCCAAGGGAAAGTGCAACACCATGACAGCTAATGTCGTAGGCTTCTCTGATTAGTTGTAGTTGCTTGCGCTCAATGCTGTTTGGAAGTAGGTAGTTCTCACTGTGAACTTCTAACCAGCTTAACTCTGGTTTGGTTTCCAAAAAGTGATTCATATGAGGAGTTCTAAGACCAACGCCAATATCTTTATTTAGTCGCATAGCATTTCCTTTGAGGGCTGATGTACAGCTCAAAAAGCATTTGGATCATGGGTGTCCAAATGCTTTTTGAACTAAAGAGATTAGCTAGATGAGGTGCTTCCACCAGCAAGACGATCGCAAAGTCCTTTAGGAACTACGATGAAAGCGTCCTTCTGAAAATCTTCTTTTGAAGTACCAGCGCAAGAGCTTGTCTTAGTTGCGCAGTCGTTTTTACCCGCTTTAGCAACGCCGTAGCACTTTTCTTTATCTGCAGCGATTGCCTGAGTTGTTGTTAGGGCAGTAGCACCGATAGCAAGAAGGCTAGAAACAGCAGCAGTTACAGCAATGTTTGACTTTTTCATTCTAAATTCCTCGAAGTTATTTCCTTTGGGTTTTATGGGCTCAGTCGCGTTTTATTGATGTTGAGCATATCTGCAACTGGCTTGTTGATAAGGACTCGATTAGGAGAGAAAACTTTCAATTAAATTCATGTTTTTTGGAATTAATTGTGAGGAAAATTATTAACTAATTGTATTTTAGAGCTATTTCCACTGGTTGTTTCTGGTTTTAGGAGAGTGAGTTTATCGTGAGTTGGGGTATAATGGCCGAACATGTATAAATAAACAGTGATATGGTTTGGTGAACTGATGGACGCATCTCTACTTCTTGATGGCCTTAACGATAAACAGCGGGAGGCTGTGGCTTCTCCTCTAGAAAACATGCTTGTATTGGCCGGTGCAGGTAGTGGTAAGACGCGAGTTTTGGTTCATCGAATTGCGTGGCTAATGTCGATAGAACAGGCATCCCCGTTTTCAATCATGTCCGTTACGTTTACCAACAAAGCAGCTGCTGAGATGCGAGGCAGGATTGAAGAGCTAATGATGGGAAGTGCATCTGGGATGTGGAATGGTACTTTTCATGGAATTTGCCACCGCATTCTAAGAGCTCATTATCTAGACGCTAAACTACCAGAAGACTTCCAAATCATTGATTCTGAAGATCAGCAACGACTGCTAAGACGACTGATTAAAGCGCAGAATCTGGATGAGAAGCAGTGGCCAGCCCGACAAGCAGCATGGTGGATTAATGGTAAAAAGGACGAAGGACTTAGGCCTAACCATATCGATGCCTACAATGATCCCGTGACCAAAACCTGGCTGCAGATCTATAAAGCGTATCAAGAAGCTTGCGACAGAGCCGGGCTGGTGGATTTCGCGGAGATACTGCTAAGGGCTCATGAGCTTCTTAGGGATAATAAATTTATCCGTGAACATTACCAGGCTCGATTTAAACACATCCTTGTTGATGAGTTTCAGGATACTAACAACATTCAATACGCATGGCTAAGAATGATGGCTGGCCCGGAATGTAAAGTGATGATTGTTGGTGATGATGATCAGTCCATCTATGGCTGGCGTGGTGCGAAGATTGAAAATATCCACCGATTTACCGAAGAGTTTCCTTCCGTTAATACTATTCGTCTGGAACAGAACTACCGTTCAACCAAAACCATACTGAACGCTGCCAACGAGTTGATCTCAAACAACACTGAGCGTCTTGGTAAAGATCTCTGGACAGATGGCGCGGAAGGCGAACCAATCTCAGTCTATTCAGCCTACAACGAGTTAGATGAGGCTCGCTTTGCAGTAAATAAAATTAAGGAATGGCAGGACAAAGGTGGAGTCTTAACTGATACCGCGCTGCTATACCGAAACAACGCACAGTCACGTGTTCTGGAAGAAGCGCTAATACAAGCAGGCCTTCCTTACCGAATCTATGGTGGTATGCGGTTCTTCGAACGTCAGGAAATTAAAGATGCGTTGAGTTACCTGAGATTAATGGCAAACCGAAATGATGACTCGTCTTTTGAGCGTATCGTTAATACTCCAACCCGAGGGCTGGGTGACAAAACGCTGGAGACGATTCGTTTTGCTGCGCGAGATCGTGGCGCAACTATGTGGGAAGCGAGTGTTGCATTGGTTGAAGAGAAGGTTCTTGCTGGCCGTGCTGCAGGGGCGATGAGCCGCTTTATCGAGCTGATTAACGCTCTAGAAGATGACACGACAGAGATGTCGCTGCATGAACAAACCGACCATGTGATCAAGGCGTCTGGTTTGTTTGCAATGTACGAACAGGAAAAGGGTGAGAAGTCTAAAGCACGTATAGAGAACTTAGAGGAACTCGTTACCGCAACAAGACAGTTTGAAAAGCCAGAGGAAGCTGAGGAGATGACACTGCTATCAGCGTTCTTATCTCATGCAGCTTTGGAAGCAGGAGAAGGCCAGGCTGATGAGTTCGATGATGCTGTTCAGCTTATGACGCTTCACAGTGCGAAAGGCCTGGAATTTCCTTTGGTATTTATGGTCGGTGTCGAAGAAGGTATGTTCCCAAGTCAGATGTCGGCTGAAGAAGCTGGGCGTTTAGAAGAAGAACGTCGTCTTTGTTATGTTGGTATGACCCGGGCAATGGAAAAGCTTTATATAACCTATGCCGAAATGCGCCGTCTGTATGGTCAGGACAAATATCATAAGCCATCCAGGTTTATCAGAGAACTACCGGAAGAGTGCCTTGAAGAAGTCAGGATGAAGGCACAGGTTAGTCGACCTGCAACCACAGGTAGGTTTAGCCAGGCCAGTGTGAAACAGAGCTTCAACGAAACAGGGTTTAATCTGGGGCAGCGTGTTAAACATCCTAAGTTTGGAGAAGGCACCATTATTAACTTCGAAGGTAGCGGGCCGCAGAGTCGCGTTCAGGTTGCTTTCAATGGTGAAGGTATTAAGTGGCTGGTTACTCAGTATGCAAAACTGGAGACCATGTAGGTCTCAGTTTCTTTTTAAGGCACATATAAGAAAAGCCCCGATACTTGCGTATCGGGGCCATAGTCTTACTCGCAGCAATCCGGCTACTAAAAGTGCTCCATGCATCTAATCCATGATAGTGTGCTGTTTCCTTCAGCTTAATCCTTTCGTCGCCTTCCTAGCGGTGTCCTTGATCTTATCCTGATCAGCTAACAATCCTCGTTAGCGCGCATCACTTGTTCCCTGAGCGGTGTCCCTTACATCTTCCTGATGTTAAGTCCTTGCCTCATCCAGAGGTGTCCATTGCATATCCTTGCTAGCAACCATCCTAGTTACTATCGATTCCATTCAATGTCCGTTTCGCTTTCCTTTGCCGATTACTCATCCTGAATAACCGAATCTTCTTCCTGAAGATTACCAATCCGTGGTGCTTTCCATTCCTTATCAGCTCCCTGCCGACAAGTTAAATATTACTCTTTATAGGTAATTCAGCAAGGAGGTGAAATGGACTACAACTGAGTGAGAATAGAGCAATAATGATTAAGGTGAATTAAAACAATGGGTTATTGATGGTTCGTAAATATGGCTTATGGGTTAAAGATACTATTGCTTACGTCTCTGTAAGAGATCTCGCACAAACAAAAGAGTAGATATCGTAACGAAGTGTAATAATTTATTAACAAGTGGCAGTGCATAACTATGCATTGTGGTGGATTTATGAACGTTTTGCTGAGTATTTATGTAAAAGTAGGGCTATGGAAGGGGTGGTAATATTTGTAAGTGTTATAAATTTAACATTCCGTTTCAGTGGTTTAGCCCGGTAATACCGGGCCTGGAAGGAAAATAGATTACTGAGCTATAGCTGCTTTACGTTTTCGGGCGCTTACCTTAATTCCATCGAAACTAAACAGAAGCAAAGCCGCCCAAATAAAGGCAAATGTGATGGCTTTATCGTGATTGAAGGGTTCTCCGTAAATCGTAACGGCAAGGATAAACATCAAACTTGGACCAATGTACTGGAAAAATCCCAAGGTGGAGAGCATAAGCCTTGTCGCTGCTGCATTAAAACAGAGCAATGGAGCTGTAGTAACAATACCCGCACTAAGCAAAAGAACATTAAGAGTGGTTGAGTTGTTAAACAGATCTGAAGTGGCGGTGTTCGCTATAGCGAACAAGTATATAGCCGCGCCGGGTATCAATACCATGGTTTCAATAAAAAGCCCTACCTGAGCATTCAGGTTCACTTTTTTTCGTAATAACCCGTATAACCCAAATGATGTCGCGAGCGCTAATGCAACATATGGAACCGATCCAAAGGCGATCACCTGGATCATTACACCTATAAACGCCAGCGTCACGGCAACCCATTGCAGTTTTCTAAGCCTTTCACCTAGAAAGATCATTCCCAGCAATACATTAAACAGCGGGTTTATGTAGTAACCCAGACTGGCATCCAGCATATGATCTGAGTTAACCGACCAGATAAATAGGAGCCAGTTACCTCCTACCAATAAAGCCGTGGCAGTGAGTATAAGAAGCTTCTTTTTATCCTTTAATACATCGATGACGGTATTCCATTGGCGACTGACCTGGATTAATCCGGCAAGAACAAAGAAAGACCAGATAATTCGGTGAGATAATATCTCCAGAGCGGGAACTTCTGTTAAAGCCTTAAAGTAGATTGGGGCAATTCCCCACATGGTGTACGCACCAAGCGCAAAAAATACGCCCTGACGTGCTCGCTGTTGTTGTTCTGTGGTCATTATGGTTTATGGCTATTGGTATGATTTTATTGTGAAGTTGTCCAGTATAAGAGTTATTCAGTTATCCTGCGAACAAATTACGGTTTAATTCGAATTTAAAGACCACTACAATGGCGAGCCAACTTACGGCTATTCTCAACTTTCCGGAAACAAAATGACATCAACTCTTCTGGCTGAAAACTCGGATTCATCACTACTGAACGCAAAAGGTGTTCTGGAGGATGTATTCGGTTATCAAGACTTTAGGGAAGGGCAGGAAGAGGTCATTGAGTCTGCTTTAGATGGTCAGGATAGCCTGGTCATAATGCCCACAGGTCGTGGTAAATCTCTTTGTTATCAGATTCCTGCATTGATCCATGAAGGGATCACTTTGGTGATCTCTCCTTTGATCTCCTTGATGAAAGATCAAGTTGATCAACTTAAAGCGAACGGTGTTGCTGCTGAATGTGTTAACTCATCTATGCCAAGAGAAGAGTTAATAGCGGTTTATAACCGAATGAATCAGGGAAAGCTAAAGCTTATCTATGTTTCACCTGAGCGGGTACTTACTAACGACTTTCTTGAGCGCCTCAGTTATCTGAACCTTTCTATGATAGCGGTAGATGAAGCGCATTGTATCTCTCAGTGGGGGCATGACTTTCGCCCTGAGTATGCTGCACTAGGTCAGTTGAAGGCTCAATTCCCTTATGTGCCTGTAATGGCGCTGACAGCAACTGCTGATGATGCAACCCGTAAGGATATCGTATCGCGCCTCCAACTCAATGATCCGCATATCTACCTTGGTAGCTTTGACAGGCCAAATATCCGATACAACCTGATAGAAAAGCATAAGCCAGTATCTCAGGTGATTCGTTTCCTTGCAGATCAACGCGGGCAGTGCGGCATTATCTACTGTGGTAGCAGAAAGAAAGTTGAAATGCTGACGGAAAAGCTTTGCAACAACCATATCCGTGCTGCTGGCTATCATGCAGGTATGGATGCTGACGAACGCGCCTATGTTCAGGAAGCCTTCCAGCGCGATGATATCCAGATAGTTGTTGCAACAGTCGCTTTTGGTATGGGTATTAACAAGCCAAACGTTCGGTTTGTTGTTCATTTTGATATCCCAAGAAATATCGAATCTTACTATCAGGAAACTGGTCGAGCGGGGAGGGATGGATTACCGGCTGAAGCGATGATGCTTTACGATCCGGCCGATATTGGCTGGTTGCGTAGAATGCTCGACGAGAAGGAAGATGGGCCGCAAAAGCAAGTTGAAAGCCATAAGCTCAATGCCATGAGCGCATTTGCTGAGGCCCAAACCTGCCGCAGACAAGTTCTGCTTAATTATTTTGGTGAGTATCGCCATGAGCCATGCGGGAACTGCGATATTTGCCTGGACCCGCCAAAACACTTTGATGCGACGGAAGCAGCTCAAAAGGCGCTTTCTTGTGTATACCGGGTAAATCAGGGCTTTGGCATGGGCTACGTGGTTGAAGTACTTCGCGGCATGCAGAATATTCGTGTAAGAGAAAATGGCCACGATAAGCTTTCTACTTATGGGATTGGCAGAGAACACAGTCATGACTACTGGATCAGTATCATGCGTCAGCTTATCCACAAAGGGCTGCTGTTCCAGAACATCACTCGTAGCTCAACACTACAGTTAACGGAAGAAGCGCGGCCACTGCTTCGTGGAGAGCGTACCTTAGAACTAGCCGTTCCTCGCTTGGACACCGCTGCTCGTTCTGCCAAGTCAGAAAAACTAACAAGCAAGAATTACGATAAACCGTTATTTGCTAAATTGCGTAAGCTAAGAAAGTCGATTGCAGATGATAATGACATACCACCATACGTTGTTTTCAGTGATGCAACTCTAATTGATATGGCTGAGATATTACCAACCTCCTACGGTGAAATGCTTGCGGTAAATGGTGTAGGACAGGTTAAGCTAGACAGATACGCCGATCCTTTCTTAGACCTGATACAGGAGCACATCACTAATGGCTGATTTTGGGCTGGTGGAATATATACAAGAAGAGGGCAAATTAATCCTCTCTTCGCCTTCATTTGATTTTGACTCTTATCCTGCTCTGGGAGAAAAACTGGTTTCCACACTTTCTGCCACTATTGTAGAAAAGCAGACTGACGCAGATATCCACTCATGGCTGATTGACTTCGAAGGCTGCAAGTTAATGCTCAAGGCGGAGCATTACAGCGAGTCAATCTGGCTGGAAGCTCTAGCTCCTATTGAGAATAAAGAAGAGCTGGAGTACTTAGCAAAGTTGTTTAGAGCCGGGTTCTAAACATAGTTTTTAGTGCTTGGTATGAAGCTTGGGATGCTCCGGAGTAAAACCTATTTTTCATGGAAGAAAAATTAGGCGTACAGGGATGTATTTACAGCGTTTTTACGTAAGTACACCCTTACCTTTGTTGCGTATGGCTGCCATTCTAAAAAATATCCCTTCATTAAAACGTTTGCTATTTTTTAACCTATTGCAGCCAAAACTGATTAATGTATAATCGCCGCCCGCTCTTAATGAGCATATAAATTTGTTAACCAGAGCATTTGCTCACTTGGGTTCCCTCTACCCCAAGCAAAACCAAAAAGGTACAATATGAGTAACTTTACCCCTGCGCAAATGCGCAAAGCACTATCTGTCCTTGTTCTGTTTCATTTGGTAATTATTGCGTCAAGCAACTACCTTGTTCAGATTCCATTTACTATCTTTGGTATGCACACGACCTGGGGCGCATTCACTTTTCCGTTTATCTTTCTTGCTACCGATCTGACAGTTCGTATCTTTGGCGCTAAGTTAGCGAGAAAAATCATCTTCCTTGTAATGCTTCCAGCACTGGCTGCTTCTTACATCTTGTCAGTTATGTTCTATGAAGGTCAGTTTCAGGGACTGGCTCCGCTAGGCGAATTCAACCTGTTTGTCGCGCGTATCGCTATTGCTAGCTTTATGGCTTACCTGCTAGGGCAGATCCTGGATGTGCAGGTATTTAACCGCCTTCGTCAGCTGAAACAGTGGTGGGTAGCACCAACTTGTTCGACGCTTTTTGGTAATGCATTAGATACGTTGGCATTCTTTGCGATTGCTTTCTATCAGAGTCCTGATCCATTTATGGCTGAACACTGGACAGAAATCGCGCTGGTGGATTACGGCTTTAAACTGGTTATCAGCTTAGGACTGTTTGTTCCAATGTACGGTGTATTGCTGAACTACCTTGTTAAGAAACTGACGGCAGTTAACCCAGAGCTAAATATTGCTGGTGTAAACGCTTAAGCATTAAGAAATTCAGATAAAGAAAAAGCTTGTCCTCAAATAGAGTGACAAGCTTTTTTGTATTTGGATGTAGGTAAACTATTTCGCTTCAATAACCAGAGGCCAGCCCATATCGCTTTGACGGTTTGCTTCAATTTCCAGTTCTGCATAGGTCAGGGGATTCTTATCCAGCCATTGCTTTTGAATGCTAAGCGTTAGCGCATTACCATTAGCGGTTAACTCAAATTCTGGCTGCAGGCTAACATCTCTTCGATGAGAGAGAAGCACAGATAGGCGTAACAATCGAAGAAGTCGCATACTGCTTTCAGCAGAAACAGCGTGTTGCTCCGGTATTGAACTGAGTTGTTCTCGGTAACGACGTGCCAGTTCTGCTAACAGATGCTTTTGTGCCCTGGTAAAGCCCGGAAGATCAAGACTATTAAGAAGGTAGGCGCTATGCTCACCTCCCTTTTTAAAGTCGATAGAAAGACCTATCTCATGAAGTTTTGTCACTGTTTCTAACAGATAAGCAGCTTGTGGTTCAGCAATCCACGTTTGACTACCGCATTGCTCAAGAAGAGTAAGTGCTAACTTGGATACCTGTTCACCATAGAGCTTATCTATCTGATAACGACTCTGAACACTGTTAATCGTTCTGCTACGAATATCGCTCTGACGCATTTCCGGCATCATCTCATAGACCATACCTTCGCGAAGCGCGCCGCCAGCAAGAGTCATTGAATCGATTTCCAGAAGCTCGAAGATCGCGATAAGAATAGAGAGACCGCTTGGGAACACTAAAGCGCGTTCAAGCGTCAGTCCTTCAATTTCTAACTCTTCCAGGTGATCAGAAAGCATAGCTTGCTTTTGTAGTCTCTTAAGCTTGGAGTGAGTGATTACTTCATCCATGCCCTGAGCCAACATAATTTCCTGTAGTGCTTGTACGGTGCCGCTGGCACCTACACACACATCCCATCCAATAGAAGTGTACTCTTCCAGAATCGGCTGAAGTGTCTCTTTAGCTTTATCTATAGCAACGTCAAAGTTCTTCTGAGAAAGCTGGCGATCTTTAAAGTACTTCTCAAGCCAGGTAACACAGCCCATCTTCAGGCTAGTTAATGCCTTTGCTTCGAAACCTTCACCGATAATCAGCTCTGTACTCGCTCCGCCGATATCAACAACAAGACGTTTGCCAATACCACCAGATGTATGAGCAACACCCTTATATATAGTGGCAGCTTCCTCTTCACCTGAAATGATGTTGATATCATACCCAAGGATTTGGTTCGCCTTCTCTATAAAGGTTGATACATTAGTTGCGGTACGAAGCGTTGCCGTACCAACGATACGAATGTTCTCTTTAGGAATATCCTGAAGCCTTTCAGCGAAAAGACTCAAGCAGTCCCACCCCCTTTGCATGGCTTCTGTGCTTAGAGCATTTTGCTCATCAAGCCCTGCCGCTAAGCGAACTTTACGCTTAATCTTTGCAAGTGTCTGAACGCTGCCATCTATGTGACGCACAACGAGCATATGAAAGCTATTCGACCCGAGATCGATAGCAGCGTACAACGGAGAAGATACTGCCTGATTCATTCTATTCCTTTAAACTCTTTCCTACTTTCTTGGCTGGCGCGGGCGTGAGTTACGCTTATTACGGTTGCCTTTGTATGAACCACCAGTATTCGTTCTGCGGTTTTGTGAGTTACGAGAACGCATACGAAGCGGTGCAGGCAGATCTTCGATCAATGCGCTTGGGTCATATTCAGATACCGGAATAGTGTGCTCAATGTACTCTTCAATCGCCGTAAGGTTGATTGCGTAATCTTCACAAGCAAAGCTGATAGAGTGACCGCTGGCACCAGCACGGCCTGTACGACCAATACGGTGAACGTAATCTTCACAATCATCAGGAAGGTCATAGTTATAAACGTGTGTAACAGCTGGGATATGAAGGCCACGAGCAGCAACATCAGTTGCAACCAGAATATCTACTTCACCACGGGTAAATTGCTCAAGAATCTTTTCACGTTTCTTCTGTGGTACATCACCAGTCAGAAGGCCAACACGGTGTCCGTCTGCAGCAAGGTGTCCCCAAATAGATTCACACTTGAACTTGGTGTTAGCAAAAATAATCGCTCTGTCTGGCCACTCTTCTTCTATAAGAGTTTGCAGAAGTGACATCTTGTGTTCATTAGAAGGATAGAAAAGCTCTTCCTGAATACGGTGACCGGTTTTTTGTTCTGGCTCTACAACAACATGCTCTGGATTATGCATATGTTCAAATGCTAACTCTTGTACACGGTAAGAAAGTGTCGCAGAGAAAAGCATGTTCAGACGGTCTTTAGGTTCCGGCATACGGCGGAACAAGAAGCGGATATCTTTAATGAAGCCAAGATCGAACATACGATCTGCTTCATCAAGTACCACAGCCTGAATGCTATTTAGATTAAAGACGCGCTGTTTATAGAAGTCGATGATACGGCCAGTTGTACCGATAAGAACATCAACGCCTTTTTCCAGCTTAGCCAGTTGCTTGTCGTAGCTCTCGCCACCATAAGCAAGGGCTGCTTTTAGGCCAGTAGATGCAATTAGCGGCTCAGCATCGTTATAGATCTGAATCGCCAGTTCTCGCGTTGGAGCCATAATAATTGCTCTTGGCTGAGTAACTTTACGGTCTTCAATTGCATCAGTTTTAAGTAAATGGTTAAAAGTAGCAGTAAGAAACGCTAACGTTTTACCAGTGCCTGTTTGGGCCTGGCCTGCGATATCTTGGCCGGTGAGCAGTACCGGCAACGCCAATGCTTGGATAGGGGTACAATATTCAAACCCTTTTTTCTCCAATCCTTCAATAACTTGCGGATGTAAATCCAAGTCGGCGAATTTTTGCTCTGTGATATGCGTCTTTTTCATCGCTATAGAATATCAGGTAAGGGTTGCATTACGAAGTTAATTCAGGCTCAATAGGAAATCTATTTTCTGGTTATCATCCAACCAGTAGCATAATTAAAATTGGAGTGGAAGATGAGTGATAAGATGTTGCAGCTATCAGATGAAAGTTTTGAAAGCGATGTTATTAAAGCTGCAGGCCCTGTATTAGTTGATTTTTGGGCAGAATGGTGTGGTCCTTGTAAGATGATTGCTCCTATTCTTGACGAAATCGCTGAAGAATATGAAGGCAAACTCACTATCGGTAAACTAAATATCGACCAAAATGCTGGAACGCCACCAAAGTTTGGAATTCGTGGTATCCCAACACTGCTTCTATTTAAAGACGGCGGTGTGGCAGCAACTAAGGTTGGTGCGCTGTCTAAGTCTCAACTAAAAGAGTTTTTAGACGCTAACCTGTAATTCAGGTTAGATATTGTAAGCGATAAACCGTGCATCTTAACAAATGCGCGGTTTTGTTTTTTACAAAGCTAGACTACGCTTACTTTTAGTGCTAGTTTATCGCACGTTAAATAAACAAATGTTCATTTCTTGGTCAATCCTGTGGCCGAAAAACAATCTTAACTAACACATACAGATCCTATTTTGACTACTAAAGCTAAAGTAACCACCACTATGAATCTGACTGAATTGAAGAACAAGCCTGTTTCTGAGCTTGTTAAACTTGGTGAAAGCCTCGGTCTAGAAAACCTTGCTCGTCTTAGAAAGCAAGACATCATCTTCTCTATCTTGAAAGCTCACGCTAAAAGCGGCGAGGACATTTTTGGCGATGGTGTTCTGGAAATCCTTCAAGACGGTTTCGGCTTCCTTCGCAGTGCGGATAGTTCCTACCTTGCTGGTCCAGATGACATCTATGTCTCTCCTAGCCAAATTCGTCGCTTTAACCTACGTACCGGTGATTCAATTGCTGGTAAGATTCGTCCGCCAAAAGACGGTGAACGTTACTTTGCGCTTCTGAAAGTTAACACGGTTAACGATGATAAGCCTGATAACGCACGAAATAAGATCTTGTTTGAGAACTTAACTCCTCTGCACGCTAATGAGCGTATGACTATGGAGCGTGGTAACGGTTCTACAGAAGATATTACAGCGCGTGTTCTTGACCTTGCATCACCGATTGGTAAAGGTCAGCGTGGCTTGATTGTTGCTCCGCCAAAAGCGGGTAAGACAATGCTTCTTCAGAACATTGCACAGAGCATTGCATACAACCACCCTGAGTGTGAGCTAATGGTTCTTCTTATCGACGAACGTCCGGAAGAAGTAACAGAGATGCAGCGCCTGGTTAAAGGTGAAGTTGTTGCTTCTACTTTCGATGAGCCAGCTTCTCGTCACGTTCAGGTTGCTGAAATGGTAATCGAAAAGGCAAAACGTCTTGTAGAACACAAGAAAGACGTTGTTATCCTGCTTGATTCTATTACTCGTCTAGCTCGTGCATACAACACCGTTGTTCCATCATCAGGTAAAGTTCTTACCGGTGGTGTTGATGCTAACGCACTTCACCGTCCTAAGCGTTTCTTCGGTGCGGCTCGTAACGTAGAAGAGGGTGGTAGCCTGACCATTCTGGCAACTGCGCTTGTTGATACTGGTTCTAAGATGGATGAAGTAATCTACGAAGAATTTAAAGGTACAGGTAACATGGAAATTCACCTGAACCGTAAGATTGCCGAGAAGCGTGTCTTCCCTGCAATCGACTTCAACCGTTCAGGTACTCGTCGTGAAGAGCTTCTAACCAAGACTGAAGAACTACAGAAAATGTGGATCCTTCGTAAGATTGTTCATCCAATGGGTGAGATCGATGCAATGGAGTTCCTAATCGACAAGCTAGCTATGACGAAGACTAACGATGAGTTCTTCGATGCAATGCGTAGACAGTAGTCTTTAAGCACTTAAAGCAAATTTCGAAAACGTCATTCTGATTAACAGAGTGGCGTTTTTTTATGTCCTAAGTTTTTACATATCGAGCGAGCCGAAAAGGTTATTAATTTGTTATAATCGGTTTAATTTCAATTTGCCGAACAAAAGGTTATGAACTTTAAGGACTTGCGCGACTTTATCGACCACCTGGAAAAGGAAGGCTTATTAAAGCGTATATCTCACCCTGTCGACCCGCACTATGAAATGACAGAAATCAGTGATCGCACCTTAAGAGCTGGTGGTCCTGCTTTGTTATTTGAAAACCCTATTGGGTATGACCTTCCTGTATTGAGCAACCTTTTTGGTACCGCGGAGCGGGTTGCTATCGGAATGGGACGACAACAAGTTTCGGAGCTTAGAGAAGTTGGAAAACTTCTGGCCTATTTAAAAGAGCCTGAACCGCCAAAAGGCTTTAAAGATGCATTGGATAAAATTCCGGTCTTTAAGCAAGTCCTCAATATGCCAACTAAGAAACTTAGAAAGGCACCTTGTCAGCAGATAGTCTGGAGTGGCGACGAAGTCGATCTGGATAAGATTCCAGTGATGAGTTGTTGGTCTGAGGATGTCGCACCACTTCTTACCTGGGGACTGACAATTACCAAAGGGCCAAACAAAAGCCGTCAGAACCTTGGTATTTATCGCCAGCAAAAAATCGGCAAGAACAAAATTATTATGCGCTGGCTCGCTCATCGAGGTGGTGCGCTTGATCTTCAGGATTGGATGGAAACCCATCCTGGCGAACCATTTCCGGTTTCTGTCGCATTTGGTGCTGATCCGGCAACCATTCTTGGTGCCGTTACACCTGTACCGGATACCCTATCTGAATATGCTTTCGCTGGATTGCTCAGAGGCAGTAAAACGGAAGTTGTGAAATCAATCAGTAATGATCTTGAAGTGCCTGCCGGAGCTGAAATTGTTCTGGAAGGTTATATCGATCCTGAAGAGTTCGCAGAAGAAGGGCCTTATGGGGATCACACTGGTTATTACAATGAAGTAGAGCTGCACAGGGTATTTACCATTACCCATGTAACTATGCGTGAAAACCCGATCTATCACAGCACTTATACAGGGCGTCCGCCAGATGAACCTGCGGTGTTAGGTGTGGCATTAAACGAAGTATTCGTTCCTATTCTACAAAAGCAGTTTCCAGAGATTGTCGATTTTTATCTGCCGCCAGAAGGGTGCTCTTACCGAATGGCTGTAGTTACGATGAAAAAGCAATATCCCGGCCATGCCAAAAGGGTCATGATGGGAGTGTGGTCTTTCCTTAGACAATTTATGTACACCAAGTATGTCATTGTGTGTGATGAAAGTGTCGATGCTCGTAACTGGGATCAGGTTATCAAGGCGATGTGTGAAAACATGGAACCAGTGCGTGACACATTGATGATAGGAAATACACCAATTGATTCTCTGGACTTTGCTTCACCTGTTGTCGGGCTGGGTTCTAAAATGGGGATGGATGCCACGATAAAATGGGATGCTGAAAAAGCAACAGCCCCGGAATTGCATGATCATGATAGTGTCGAGATTACCGAGCAGCACTTGAGCCAGCTAAAGGACGCGTTCCCCGAGATTATTGATATTGCTCTGCCATCAGTGACTGCTGGTCGATTCGCTGTTTTATCTATTAATAAAACCGAATCTAAACAAGGTACAACAGTATTGAGTGGAGTCTGGAAGTTCCTGGAACAGTTCACTGATGCTAAGTTTGTTGTCCTATGTGATGAAGACGTTAATGTTCATGATTGGAACGATGTTATCTGGGCAATAACAACGCGTATGGATCCGTCGCGTGATACAGTTCAGATTAAAGCAGAAAACGGTCGATGTTCTAAGCTTGGTTTAGATGCAACCAATAAGTTGCCGGAAGAGGTTACCCGAGAATGGGGTAAGCCAATTAAGAAAGATCCGGAGTTAGTCGCGAAAGTAGACTCTGTGTGGGATGACCTAGGTATATTTTAGCTATGTCCCAACAGTTAAAGACAACAAAAGTAATTTTGAGCCCAAATGATATCGAGTTTGAGGTTCAGGAAGGGCAGACGGTGCTGGAAGCTGCGCTCAACAATAATATTAATTTTCCACACCGCTGTCAGGTTGGCGCATGTGCTGCGTGCCTGTGCCGAAAAACAGAAGGGGAAGTTTCATACCACCTCGAACCTATGCTTACAGAAAGGGAAAAAGAGGAGGGTTGGATTTTCCCTTGTCAGGCTTATGCCGAAACTAACCTAAAACTTACCTTTGAAGAGTAAGAGGATAAAATGACAATAAATTGTAAAGTAAAGTCTATTGAGCCCTTAGCATGCAATACATTTAAAATTCTATTGCACCCAGAGCAACCAGTGACATTTAAAGCGGGACAGTATTTGATGGTAGAGATGGGTGAAAAGGACAAAAGACCTTTTTCTATAGCAAGCAGTCCTTGCCGACATGAAGGCGAACTGGAATTGCACATTGGTGCCGCAGAAGAAAATGCCTACGCATCGGAAGTTGTAGAGAGGATGAGAGAAGCCCTAGGTAAAAATGAGGATATTGTGATTGATGCACCTCATGGCGATGCATGGTTGAAAGATAGTAATCGGCCATTACTTCTGATTGCTGGTGGCACAGGGTTTAGTTATGTTCGCTCAATTCTGGATCACTGCGTAAGTCAGGCAATACCGAATCCTATCTACTTATACTGGGGCGCCAAATCAGATTGCCAGCTCTATGCTCTGGATGAGATGAACCAAATAGCTTCAAGTCATAGAAACATCGAATTTGTGCCTGTTGTAGAGTCAGCTCCTAAAGAGTGGGGTGGTAAGGTAGGTAATGTTTTAAATGCGGTTAAAGGTGATTTTGATACGTTAGCCGACTTTGATATCTATATAGCGGGGCGATTTGAAATGGCTGGAGCTGCTCGTGAGCAGCTGAGTCAGGAGAAAGATGCCAAACGCGATCACATGTATGCGGACGCTTACTCGTTTATTTAAGCTATATTGTTACATACTTGTAAGTAAAAGGAGGGTTTTTATACCCTCCTTTGCTTATTTTGGCTTATTAATAGCCAGTTAAATAAAAAAATCAATTTTCTTTAAAAAAAGGGTTGCGTCACAAAATTATCCCCCTATAATGCGCAACTCCCAACGGCGAGGCCTTACAGGTTAAGGGATTCGACGAAAGGGAATGAAAGTTTGGTCATGAGAAATTAATTGAAAAAAGTGTTTGACACTGACAGTTATCTCGCTAAAATGGCCGCCCACTTCAACGGAAAAGCTGAAAGGCTTAAAACTGAAAGTTTTAGTTGAAGTTGCTCTTTAACAATTTAAACCTATCAATCTGTGTGGGCACTCGTTGATGATAATCAAAACTGATTCTTCGGAATCACAATGATTTCAATGATACAGAGTGACCAAACGAAGTAACTTATAGTTACATCGGCACAGTCAATTCAAACATTACTTAGCTATTTATTAGCAAAAGAATGTTCAGTATTCATTGAGTCGACCAAAATCTTAAATTGAAGAGTTTGATCATGGCTCAGATTGAACGCTGGCGGCAGGCCTAACACATGCAAGTCGAGCGGAAACGACAACATTGACTCTTCGGATGATTTGTTGGGCGTCGAGCGGCGGACGGGTGAGTAATGCTTAGGAATTTGCCCAGTCGAGGGGGATAACCATTGGAAACGATGGCTAATACCGCATACGCCCTACGGGGGAAAGGAGGGGATCTTCGGACCTTTCGCGATTGGATAAGCCTAAGTGAGATTAGCTAGTTGGTGAGGTAAGAGCTCACCAAGGCGACGATCTCTAGCTGGTCTGAGAGGATGATCAGCCACACTGGAACTGAGACACGGTCCAGACTCCTACGGGAGGCAGCAGTGGGGAATATTGCACAATGGGCGCAAGCCTGATGCAGCCATGCCGCGTGTGTGAAGAAGGCCTTCGGGTTGTAAAGCACTTTCAGCAGTGAGGAAGGTGGTGAGCTTAATACGTTCATCATTTGACGTTAGCTGCAGAAGAAGCACCGGCTAACTCCGTGCCAGCAGCCGCGGTAATACGGAGGGTGCGAGCGTTAATCGGAATTACTGGGCGTAAAGCGCATGCAGGTGGTTAATTAAGTCAGATGTGAAAGCCCGGGGCTCAACCTCGGAAGGCCATTTGAAACTGGTTAACTAGAGTACTGTAGAGGGGGGTAGAATTTCAGGTGTAGCGGTGAAATGCGTAGAGATCTGAAGGAATACCGGTGGCGAAGGCGGCCCCCTGGACAGATACTGACACTCAGATGCGAAAGCGTGGGGAGCAAACAGGATTAGATACCCTGGTAGTCCACGCCGTAAACGATGTCTACTTGGAGGTTGTTCCCTTGAGGAGTGGCTTTCGGAGCTAACGCGTTAAGTAGACCGCCTGGGGAGTACGGTCGCAAGATTAAAACTCAAATGAATTGACGGGGGCCCGCACAAGCGGTGGAGCATGTGGTTTAATTCGATGCAACGCGAAGAACCTTACCTACTCTTGACATCCAGAGAAGCCAGCGGAGACGCAGGTGTGCCTTCGGGAGCTCTGAGACAGGTGCTGCATGGCTGTCGTCAGCTCGTGTTGTGAAATGTTGGGTTAAGTCCCGCAACGAGCGCAACCCTTATCCTTAATTGCCAGCACTTCGGGTGGGAACTTTGGGGAGACTGCCGGTGATAAACCGGAGGAAGGTGGGGACGACGTCAAGTCATCATGGCCCTTACGAGTAGGGCTACACACGTGCTACAATGGCGCATACAGAGGGCGGCTAACTTGCGAGAGTAAGCGAATCCCAAAAAGTGCGTCGTAGTCCGGATTGGAGTCTGCAACTCGACTCCATGAAGTCGGAATCGCTAGTAATCGTAGATCAGAATGCTACGGTGAATACGTTCCCGGGCCTTGTACACACCGCCCGTCACACCATGGGAGTGGGCTGCAAAAGAAGTAGGTAGTTTAACCTTCGGGGGGACGCTTACCACTTTGTGGTTCATGACTGGGGTGAAGTCGTAACAAGGTAGCCCTAGGGGAACCTGGGGCTGGATCACCTCCTTAACGATAAGATTGTTGTTGATTAGTGTCCACACAGATTGATTAGGTTTATGAAAGTTTAAAGAATGCAAACGTGGGCTCTGTAGCTTCAGGCGGTTAGAGCGTTCGCCTGATAAGCGTAGAGGTCGGTGGTTCGAGTCCACTCAGACCCACCAATTTTTCTTCATAGAAAATACAGATGGGGCTATAGCTCAGCTGGGAGAGCGCCTGCCTTGCACGCAGGAGGTCTGCGGTTCGATCCCGCATAGCTCCACCATCTTTAAGTGTTTTCACTGAGAATATTTAAAAATGGTTCTATCTTTATAGAAAGTCTTTGCTCTTTAACAATTTGGAAAGCTGACGAATAACAACAATCCCCATATCAATTGATATGCGTTGTTATTCAATTAAAAGTTCTCAAATCCTATGTCTTTTAAAGATGTAGGTACCAACACACATTCAAGTGTTCTTGGGAATCTTACATTTTAAGTAAGTATTCATATTTGAGTCCGGCAAAATCGTGTCTGCATCATGTTTAAATAATTGCAGACAACTTTGGTTGTTTGATTAAACAATCTTAAAGGTTTCTTCGAAACTCTTTGGGGTTGTATGGTTAAGTGACTAAGCGTACACGGTGGATGCCTTGGCAGTCAGAGGCGATGAAAGGCGTATTAACTTGCGATAAGCGCAGATGAGGTAGTAAAAACCACTTGAGTCTGCGATTCCTGAATGGGGAAACCCAATTGCATAAGCAATTATCATTAACTGAATACATAGGTTAATGAGGCGAACCGGGGGAACTGAAACATCTAAGTACCCCGAGGAAAAGAAATCAACCGAGATTCCGAAAGTAGCGGCGAGCGAAATTGGACTAGCCCTTAAGCGTTTAATGGTTCAGGTGAACAAGCTGGAAAGCTTGGCGATACAGGGTGATAGCCCCGTAACCGACAAACCCTTTTACGTGAAATCGAGTAAGGCGGGACACGTGATATCCTGTCTGAATATGGGGGGACCATCCTCCAAGGCTAAATACTACTGACTGACCGATAGTGAACCAGTACCGTGAGGGAAAGGCGAAAAGAACCCCTGTGAGGGGAGTGAAATAGAACCTGAAACCGTGTACGTACAAGCAGTAGGAGCCTCCTTGTGGGGTGACTGCGTACCTTTTGTATAATGGGTCAGCGACTTATATTCAGTGGCAAGGTTAACCGTTTAGGGGAGCCGTAGGGAAACCGAGTCTTAACTGGGCGCTCAGTCTCTGGATATAGACCCGAAACCAGGTGATCTAGCCATGGGCAGGTTGAAGGTTGAGTAACATCAACTGGAGGACCGAACCGACTAATGTTGAAAAATTAGCGGATGACTTGTGGCTAGGGGTGAAAGGCCAATCAAACCTGGAGATAGCTGGTTCTCCCCGAAAGCTATTTAGGTAGCGCCTCGGACGAATACTACTGGGGGTAGAGCACTGTTAAGGCTAGGGGGTCATCCCGACTTACCAACCCTTTGCAAACTCCGAATACCAGTAAGTACTATCCGGGAGACACACGGCGGGTGCTAACGTCCGTCGTGGAGAGGGAAACAACCCAGACCGCCAGCTAAGGTCCCAAATTATTACTAAGTGGGAAACGATGTGGGAAGGCTAAAACAGCTAGGATGTTGGCTTAGAAGCAGCCATCATTTAAAGAAAGCGTAATAGCTCACTAGTCGAGTCGGCCTGCGCGGAAGATGTAACGGGGCTAAGTAATAAACCGAAGCTGCGGCTGCTAGCATTTGCTAGCGGGGTAGGGGAGCGTTCTGTAAGCCGTTGAAGGTGGTCTGTAAGGGCTGCTGGAGGTATCAGAAGTGCGAATGCTGACATGAGTAACGATAAAGGGGGTGAAAAACCTCCTCGCCGGAAGACCAAGGGTTCCTGTCCAACGTTAATCGGGGCAGGGTAAGTCGACCCCTAAGGCGAGGCCGAAAGGCGTAGTCGATGGGAAACGGGTTAATATTCCCGTACTTCTTACAATTGCGATGGGGGGACGGAGAAGGCTAGGTGGGCCTGGCGACGGTTGTCCAGGTTCAAGTGCGTAGGCTTGAGAGTTAGGTAAATCCGGCTCTCTTTAAGGCTGAGACACGATGTCGAGCACCTACGGGTGTGAAGTCATTGATGCCATGCTTCCAGGAAAAGCCTCTAAGCTTCAGATTGTAAGGAATCGTACCCCAAACCGACACAGGTGGTCGGGTAGAGAATACCAAGGCGCTTGAGAGAACTCGGGTGAAGGAACTAGGCAAAATGGTACCGTAACTTCGGGAGAAGGTACGCTCTCGACGGTGAAGAGATTTACTCTTGGAGCTATTGAGAGTCGCAGATACCAGGTGGCTGCAACTGTTTATTAAAAACACAGCACTGTGCAAAATCGTAAGATGACGTATACGGTGTGACGCCTGCCCGGTGCCGGAAGGTTAATTGATGGGGTTAGACCTTGTGTCGAAGCTCTTGATCGAAGCCCCGGTAAACGGCGGCCGTAACTATAACGGTCCTAAGGTAGCGAAATTCCTTGTCGGGTAAGTTCCGACCTGCACGAATGGCGTAATGATGGCCACGCTGTCTCCACCCGAGACTCAGTGAAATTGAAATCGCTGTGAAGATGCAGTGTACCCGCGGCTAGACGGAAAGACCCCGTGAACCTTTACTACAGCTTGGCACTGAACATTGAGCCTACATGTGTAGGATAGGTGGGAGGCTTTGAAACACTGTCGCCAGATAGTGTGGAGCCATCCTTGAAATACCACCCTTGTATGTTTGATGTTCTAACTTAGCCCCGTTATCCGGGGTGAGGACAGTGCCTGGTGGGTAGTTTGACTGGGGCGGTCTCCTCCCAAAGCGTAACGGAGGAGCACGAAGGTGGGCTAATCACGGTTGGACATCGTGAGGTTAGTGCAATGGCATAAGCCCGCTTGACTGCGAGAATGACAATTCGAGCAGGTGCGAAAGCAGGTCATAGTGATCCGGTGGTTCTGAATGGAAGGGCCATCGCTCAACGGATAAAAGGTACTCCGGGGATAACAGGCTGATACCGCCCAAGAGTTCATATCGACGGCGGTGTTTGGCACCTCGATGTCGGCTCATCACATCCTGGGGCTGAAGTCGGTCCCAAGGGTATGGCTGTTCGCCATTTAAAGTGGTACGCGAGCTGGGTTTAGAACGTCGTGAGACAGTTCGGTCCCTATCTGCCGTGGGCGTTGGAGAATTGAAAGGGGCTGCTCCTAGTACGAGAGGACCGGAGTGGACGAACCTCTGGTGTTCGGGTTGTCATGCCAATGGCATTGCCCGGTAGCTAAGTTCGGAATCGATAACCGCTGAAAGCATCTAAGCGGGAAGCGAGCCTTGAGATGAGTTCTCCCTGGCGCTTAAAGCGTCCTAAAGGGTTGTCGTAGACTACGACGTTGATAGGCAGGGTGTGTAAGCGTTGTGAGGCGTTGAGCTAACCTGTACTAATTGCCCGTGAGGCTTAACCATACAACACCCAAAGGGTTTTGTGGGCTCAGAGCCAAGAATATTGAATGTGTAACTACAGAACTAGAATTAACATCAGTTTTCCGAATTAAAGAATTTGCTTGGCGACCATAGCGTTGTGGACCCACCTGATTCCATGCCGAACTCAGAAGTGAAACGCAATAGCGCCGATGGTAGTGTGGGGCTTCCCCATGTGAGAGTAGGACATCGCCAGGCTTTAAAATTTGCGGAGAGATGGCTGAGTGGTTGAAAGCACCGGTCTTGAAAACCGGCATACGTTAATAGCGTATCTAGGGTTCAAATCCCTATCTCTCCGCCACTATTAAGAAAGCCCGCTGAGAAATCAGCGGGCTTTTTGCATACTGCCTAATAGCAACATCATCTACAAAGGTTTGGGTTCACCAAAGTAGTAGCCTTGTAGATAATCAAATCCTAGATCCTCAGCTATCATCGCTATTTCCTGGCTGTGAACGAATTCAGCAACCGTTTTAGCGCCGAACACGGAGCATAGGTTAACTAATGCTTTGGTCACATCTCTCTGCTTTTTATCCTTATCTATGTTCTTTATTAAGCTGCCATCAAGTTTAATGATTTGCGGCTCTAGCTTAATAATCTCATCGATGTTCGAATAACCTGAGCCAAAGTCATCGATAATAATCTTAGCGCCAAGAGACTGTAAGTGATTACACACTTCTCTGACGCGTGCATAATCCTTTATCTCTTCTGTCTCCAAAACTTCTAGACCAACTCTTTCGGGGCTATCCAGAGACAAAATATGCTCTTCAAGCAGGCATATGGTTTTTTCGCTTACCAAATCCTGAGGATTAAGGTTTAGGGAGAAATTACCCGACCTGTTTCGCATAAGATCAAATGTATTTGAGATCATCTGCCGGCTGAGTCTGGTGTATAGATGAGTACCCTCAATAATAGGCAGGAATAAACCTGGAGAAATAATTTGCTCACCCTCGCGGATGCGAACCAGGCACTCTTGTGAGTATTGATTATGAGAACCAGATTTGACTATTGGTTGCGCGTAGGTTCGGACCTGATTTTGTAGTATCGCTCTACTGACGACTGACAACCAATTTAACTGAGACTGGCGCTCGTCTACTTTGAGCTGAAGCTCTTTAGCATTGCAGACATGGCGATTATGTTGCTTTGCCCAGCGACGAGCTTCTATCGACTTTATAAGAAGCTCATCAGGCGACAACATAGGATAGTCTTTAGCGCTTATAATACCCGCGTTGACGGATATAGATATATGATCCATCTCAGGAAGACCGATAGGCCTGAAGTTGATCTGTTCAAGCTGTTCGACAAACTCATAGAATCCACGCTGGACGGTTTCCGCATCGTTGTTTGAGTCAATAATTAAAGCCCATTCACCTATACCAATGCTATATAGCTCTTTATTTGGAAAACGCAGTTTGGACTGCTTGCGACCGTAATGGCTTATATCCATCAAAAGCTGGTCACCAATGCGATAACCATACTTCTCGTTGATTTGAGTGAAGTTCATTAACTTCATCGTCACGAGATGCTCATTGAGCTTTAGCTTGCTGAGTTGTTCTTTCAGGGCAATACGATTAGGTAGAGAGGTTCGATGATCTAATCGGTAACTTTCCGTTAGTCTGAGAGCTTGATCTTTGAGTCTCTGTTCCATGCTCTTCTGCATACTGTCTACATCAGATATAGCATTGTGAATGAGCGAAAATAACGGAGTTACTCGATCTCTTTTAGTGTTAATCTTTGGTTTGAACTCATCACGCTTAGATTCACCCTCTCGCAGTGCAAGGTAAGTAAGGCTATGGTGAAGTATCTTCTGTTGTCCTGAACAGCAAAACTCACCACTGAAGTAGCTTCCGACTGTTTTCGCTACCTTCTCAAATTGAAGCAACTCCTTTTCACCTTCAGCGTAATTTATACGAGAAGAACAGTTATAGACAAAAAGCGCGTCCGGAGAGTCCTGAGCCAATTGTTCGGCCTCTAACTGTACCTGTTCTAATGTCAGGGATGGATGATTAAAGCAGAACCTAACCTTGTCTCCAACCTCTAGATTGCCACTAAACTCGATATTGTCCCCAGTTACGTTCTCGGGAATACAAATATCTTGATTAATTCTTTCGCCACGCATTAACGGGAAGCTTTTAAGCTCGTAAAGCGAGAGCATTTTTCCATCCCCAAGATAATGTCGATACAGATCGGAACACCTTCGGTGATCCAGGCTTAATACCTTGCTTCCTTCTACCTGGGTTACTTCGAAAGTCCTTCCAACCGGGTTCCACTCGATAAAGCCGCTATGCCATGCGTGAAGGTCTTTACCATGCAAGGCAATAGCAGTAAGCGCGTTTGTTGCTATCTCTTCATTGAGAAGCACCCAGGAGCCATATTCGTTAACCTGAGAGATACCTCCTGCTAAGGAGATGGTTAGCGCACCCGAGTTAAAGCTGGAGAAAAGCTCACAATCTTTTGAATCAATGCCGTCTGCAAAGCTGATGATGGCTTTGGAGTCTTCATTGAGAAATAGGTTTTTGCAAAGGTTCCAGTTTTCGCCGGCTTCATTAAGCTCTTCTGGAACTTTAAGTAGCGTTGAAGTCGTGGTGGTGTCAGTAAACTCAGAGAGTATGACAAGGGTATCGTTACCTAATATTTTTGCATCATGGATATAGTTGCATGTGCTATGACCTAAGACTTCGACATTGTCTATGAACTCTCTTAGGGTCGCACTTATTTCTAACGCGACTTCTGCACTTTGAGTTGAGCATATCTGTGCGAGATAGTGGTATTGGGGATGTGTTCTGACGTTTTTAAGTTCGCCAACAAGCTCTCGCTTACTAGCAACAATAAACGAATAGTTCTTCATCAAATTAGTTAATACCTAATATTTTTATATGGATTAAACCTAGCCTTCTATTGGTTATAAATGAATCTAGCGCTAACTGCCTGTTTATTAGTCTAACTATGTTACGTAGATCAGGTTTTAACTATTTGATAGATTGGTAAATTATGTAAGATTGGGATTTATGTGCTACGCCTTTCAGGGAAGAATGAGGGCTTGAATGAATTTTTATTCATAAAGTTATTATCAGGTAAGAAATAATAATTGCTCGAGATGACTGATTTCTATGTCTGGAAGTGCGCGGGCTTTTTTAGTGTTTTTAATGTTCTTATCACTATAGTTCGACCAACACGCCTGAAAGCCAGCAACCTTGGAGCCCATTACATCGGTGTTGAGATGATCTCCAACGTGCAGAATATTTTCTCTTGCTGTTTTTAAATAAATTGCACTTGAATCGAACATATCAGAAAAAGGCTTAGAGCGGCCATCAGGACCGGCTTTGTAGACTTTTTGAAAGTAGCAGCCAATACCAATTATGTCGGGATCTACATTACCGTTAGTAATTGCGATAAGAGGAAACTTTTCAGAAAGTTGAGCCATTACTTTATGAGTAATATCTGGAACATCTACCTGATTTCTTAACCATAGTGCGTGCTCAATACCTTCTGCTGAGGCTGTTCTAGCTGCTTCACTGGTATAACCAAGACGACTAAGACCCACTTCAATTTGAGTCTGTCTCCATAGAGTTACGTCATGGCAAATGTCAGGGTTTTCGAGCGCTATCTCTCTCTTTATCTGTTGCCATTGAGTAATTGGAACAGAAGAGGATATAGGGTGCTGGGTATACAGCCAATTAACCATTTCTCGCTCGACGTTTTCGATAACAGGGCGGTTATCATACAAGGTATCGTCCAGATCGAATGTAAGTGCTTTAACTGGCTTTAGGTTTCTGTATATCAGCATGGAAACTATCCTACTTCTTCTTTTTTGCTCTTGGGTGGGCTTTGTCGTATTCCTGAGCCAGATGCTGGAAGTTGAGATGAGTATAGACCTGAGTAGTCGAAATATTCTCATGCCCTAGCATTTCTTGTACTGCTCTAAGGTTGCCGCTTGACTCTAATATATGGGTTGCAAATGAGTGCCGGAGCTTGTGAGGGCTTATATGGCTAGCCACTCCTTGCTTGAGTCCCCATTCTTCCATTCGCTTTTGTATGCTTCTGTGAGAGATTCGCCGTCCTAGCCTGGAAATAAATAGAGCCGACTCTTCTTGTTTTAACAAAGCAGGCCTGTGTTTCAGCCATTTAGCAACCCACTCTTTAGCCAGGCCGCTATAGGGCACCTTTCGCTCTTTATTTCCTTTACCGATAACCCGTATCTCGTCAGAGCTAAATTGGATATCTTTGACCTCAAGGCTGACAAGTTCAGCCAGACGCAGCCCGGTACCATACATCAGTTCCATGATAGCCCGGTCACGAACCGCTAAAGGATCGCTTTCATCTACTTCCAGCAGTTGGCCTACTTCATCTACATCCAGGTTTTTGGGGAGACTTTTACTCTTTCTTGGAGCAGAAATCCCCTTAGCAGGATTGGCTGACAGCTGACCTCTAAGTATGAGGAAATCGAAAAAGCTTCGAAGTGAAGAAAGACGAGTCGCAATACTATTGTGCTTAAGGCCTTGCCTTACGCCCTTGCTTACCGCCTGCCTCACCCACTTAGCATCAACATCTTTCCAATGCATCAGACCTTGTTCATGTAAATCTATTGCAGTGGATTCTAGTTGCTGTCGATAGTTCTTTATCGTAAGAGGGCTCAGGCCACGCTCGCTTCTTAGGTATTCAAAAAAGCGAGCCAGGGGTTCTGATAGGTTATCAGGCAGTTGTTTGTTCAGCGACATCGCTATCGTTCTCACTAGCCCACTTCGTGCTTGAAATAAGGTGCGAAACAACCAGAGCAAGGTGACGGAGGAACAGAGTGTCCATATTCGGTTGGAAATGGCCACCATCTTCTGATGAAAAAGCGATTATCCCTAAAGGCTTATGTTTGTTCAGAGAAAGTACAACATAAGAGCCAAGTTCAGGAACATTCTGATCGCCAAAAAGAAGTTCACGATCTGCTTTTCTTAAGCGTCCCAGGTAGGCATCCTTCCCGTTGAAGTGATTAGTAGCAAACCTGTGCCAGTCATCATATCTCAAGTAGTAGTTGCTATCGGCACAGTCAATTAGTCTGACATATCCCTTTAATCCGAGCGCTCTTGCTTTGTCGTCAATGCACTGAATCAGATCATCGATTGTAGAGCTTTTGAGTACAGCTTCTTGAAGTTGCATAAACTCATAGAATGTCTTGTCGTTTTCGGCTGCTAAAGACATTAGCTGAGTTATTTCTTCTTCAAGATCCTGTATTTTTTCTCTCTGCCTGCGCAGTTGAATTTCTACCAGAGAAATTGCACCTTGCTCCTGATGAGGTAAGGATAGCTTATCTACCAATCCCGGGCGGCTTTTAAAAAAGTCGGGATAGTCTCTAAGGTACTCTTCGACTATTTCCGCTGTCAGAGCGCCTGGTTCTACTTGAGACACAACATGTCCTCTCTAATTACTAGCAACTTATTTGGCCGTCGAACACATGTGCGACAGGTCCTGTCATATAAAGCGGGTGTCCTGGGCCTTCCCAACGGATAGTTAAATCTCCACCAGGCAGATGAACGGCGACTTCACTGTCAAGGTTACCCTGAACAATACCTACAGCTACTGCGCCACAAGCACCACTTCCGCAAGCCTGAGTTTCTCCTGCGCCACGTTCGTATACACGAAGACGAATATCGTTGCGGTTGACTATCTGCATAAATCCAGCATTAACTCGCTCGGGAAAGCGCTCATGTGATTCCAGCAGCGGACCTAAAGTATCTACGTCTGTTGTATCAACGTCGTCTACAGTCGTCACAACATGAGGATTTCCCATGCTGACGGCGCCACAGAAAAGCGTATGTTCTTCGGCGCGAAGAATGTAAGTTTTTTCTGTTTGCTTAGCTTTAAATGGAATTTTCGAAGGCGTAAATTCTGGTTCGCCCATATTAACGGTAACCAGATTATCGTCTTCTACTTTCAGTACCATTTTGCCTTTTTTGGTACTTACATTAATGCTGAACTTGTTTGTAAGTCCCTTCATTCGCACGAATTTGGCGAAACAGCGAGCACCATTGCCACACTGTTCAACCTCACTACCATCAGCATTAAAAATACGGTAGTGAAAATCAGTTTCTGGATCATAGGGAGCTTCGACCACCAAAAGCTGATCAAAGCCGATTCCCGTATGTCTATCGGCAAGGCGTCGAATTAAATCCGGAGAAAAAAATATGTTCTGGGTAATGCAGTCAACAACCATAAAGTCATTACCCAGTCCGTGCATTTTAGAAAAATGGAAATGCATAATGTATCTGTGTTACTCCGGTAGCAGGTGTTCTAGTTGCCATAGGTCAGTGATTTTCTCACGTTCTCTGATTAGGTGCACTTTGTCGCCATCTACCATGACTTCAGCGGCTCTTGCTCGAGCATTGTAGTTTGAAGACATAGAGAAGCTGTAAGCACCAGCAGAACGAACCGCAAGTAAATCATCCTGTTCGAGAATCAGTTCACGATCTTTACCTAAGAAGTCGCCTGTTTCGCAAACCGGGCCAACGATATCGTAGGTATGCGATTCGCCTTCTCGTGGTTTTAGAGGAACGATATCTTGCCATGCAGAGTAAAGAGCAGGGCGCATAAGATCATTCATTGCAGCATCAACAATGGCGAAGTTTTTAAACTCGGTATGCTTCAGGAACTCAACTTTAGTCAGCAAAACACCAGCGTTAGCAGCAATAGCACGGCCTGGTTCAAAGATCAGTTCGATTTCAGGATGATTCTTTAGACGTGCAAGCAGCGCTTTCGCGTAATCAGAAGGTTGTGGTGGCAACTCATCTTTATAGATAACACCCAAACCACCCCCAACATCAAGGTGATTGATATGTATTCCGTCTTCGATTAGTTCATCGATCAGTGTGAGCAGGCGATCCGTTGCATCGATGAAAGGTTCGATTTCGGTAAGCTGAGAACCGATATGACAATCGATACCATGTACATCGATAAACTCAAGGCTGTCAGCATAAGCGTAGACTTCTTTAGCTCGCTCAAACGCAATACCGAATTTATTGTCTCTTAAACCAGTTGAGATATAAGGGTGGGTTTTGGCATCAACATCAGGATTAATACGCAGCGAAATAGGAGCCTTAACTTTGAGCTCTGAAGCCACTTTATTCAGGCGATCCAGCTCTGGTTCTGACTCAACATTGAAGCACTTTATATTCAGCTCTAGTGCGCGCTTCATTTCCGCTTCTGTTTTACCTACACCAGAAAATACGATTTTGGATGCTTCCCCACCTGCTGCCAGAACTCTTTCCAGTTCGCCACCAGATACGATGTCGAAGCCTGATCCTAGTCTTGCAAGAGCATTTAACACACCGATATTTCCGTTAGCTTTCACCGCATAACAAACCAGGTGAGGGTGTTCACCTACTGATTTATCAAATGCGTTCCAGTGACGCTCTAAAGTGGCTCTGGAATAGACGTAAAGTGGTGTGCCGTACTGGCTAGCTATATCAGCGAGTGGGACATTTTCAGCCCATAGCTGGCCATCATCCTGATAATTAAAATAATCCAATGTTGTGTTCCCTGCTTATTTCTTACGATTTGTGCTTTGTTAGGATTGCGTTGTTTTTGTCTGGTTTCCATCTTCTGGCATATAAAGAGGTCCGGTGTTACCGCAACCCGCTAAGCCAAGAAGTGATGTCAGACAAAGTGCTGCTAGTATCTTTTTCATAGTACATATCGTGATTATTGATTCAATGCCCCCTATAATCGCACTACCGATAAGAAAAGCAATAGGATAGAGCAGGATGAATGCAACTGAATTTCATGAATTGGCTGATGAAGAGTTAAGTCAAATTGAAGATGCAATAGATGAATCTGGCGCAGACATTGATTTTGAAAGAACGGGAAATGTTTTGACGTTGGAATTTGAGGATAGAAGTCAGATAGTTATCAACAAACAGGAGCCAATGAGCGAAATTTGGCTGGCTTCAAAATCTGGCGGTTTTCATTTTTCTTATCAGGATCAGAAATGGATTTGCTCCAAAACCGGAAGTGAGTTTTTTGAAAAAGTAAAAGAAGAATGCGTTAAACACGCTCAGGAAGAGATTGATTGGGAGTAATCAGTTTCTGAAAGTAAAAAGGAGCGACTCACCGCTCCTTTTCTGAATTCTGATTGTCGGTTAAGCGTTTACCGCTTTAGGGGACTTTACCGGCGCACCCCCGTCATTTCGGTAAGGTACAATATATTCGCTGCCATCATCGCACTTCACAATCTGATAGTACTGAGGCAGATTAAAGTTGATAAGGTGATTCTCTGTTTCATCTTCACTGGAAGAAGTATAGAAGCGGTTAACACTCGCGATCATGGAGTCTTTGTCACCGTTAAACTGGTGATAAACCTCTACTTCGTTTTCTTCATCTAGAACGTAAATGTTGAAACCAACTTCGGTGTCCTCAAAGAAGAACTGAACCAGACCTTCACTTGCGAAGCCATCAACAACCTCTGGCATATGATAATCCTGCTCTTTGTCCAGCATAGAGAGAGGAGAGCCCTGCAGTTTGTTGATAGAAATGCTCTTATAGAAGTCGACAGAGTTTTCCAGTTTTTGTACAGATACGCCACGCCTTTCAAAGAACAAGCCGAACATTTCGTTCGCTACTTTGATGGCTTTGAAGCGTCTGCGTTTCTGCTGCTCAACAGGTTTTAGCCTTAGCTCAATGCATTCTGCAAGTAACTGATAAACACAGTTGCGCATAATTCCACGCATGTTTTTGCTGTAACAGAACACATCGACAGATTCTGGTGGAAGAGCGTCTTGATGCATTTTACCCAAAATAGTTTTCAGTGCATCCAGAATGGCAGTTTCACCAGTAAAGTGAAGCGTTCTGACTTCATGCCATGAGTTTCTGTAAACCAGATCAACGCTGCCAACCAGGTTTTTGCTTTCATCACCAAAGCTGAAGATATCGGTATTTCTGACATCTATCTTGGTTGTCTTTGGATTCATATCCAGTTCAGCAGTCGGGTCGTCTTCAAAGTTGATAAACATCGCTAGCTGACTGATTTCACACGGACTGCCTAAAGCTTGCATCGTCGGGCGACGCTTACGTAGTGAGAAGGTGTTTCTTAGGTCGCTCACCATCTGATAGAACTTATCGATATCCAGGTCTGCGTCACGAACAACCGAATGAAGTCGGGTTGATTCCGTAATAAGGCCATTGAAAAACGACCAGGCAACCAGTTTACTCAGGTACTCGTTGTGCTCTAGATAAGGCTGACCAATGATCTCTTTGGCAACTAAAGGTTGCTTGTAGAGATACCATCCGGCTTTGTTTGTTCTGCCTTCTCTGACCTGGATAAAGCTGAGGTTTTCCTCGTGTAGGTCAGGGGATATCTGAGGATTTAATAGCGTTACCTTACCAGGAAGCACCTCAAAAGCTGCATATAATTTACGGGCAAGGATGCTGATGTCTTGCGGGCTGATCGATGAGGTGATGTCATTTCTGCGAGCAAACTGAATAAGATTGCGGTAACTGAGCATCAAGGCATCTAAAAGACCGTGGTGAACCACTTTTACCTGCTTCACTTTCCAGTTACGTCGGTTATCCAGTTCTTCTATCACTGGTGTATCCCAGCCCCACGCATTAGTCATCTCAGAGAGAGCCTTACGACGCCACTCGACAGAGCCACTTCCCGGTTCACGAGAAAGCTTTTCATGAGTTTTCAGATAGAAGCATCGACGCACAAGGTCTAATCGCTTGTGGTCTTTAATTCTCTCAAGGTAGCGAGTTACCTTCTCAAGCATCAAGTAGTAGGAATCCATGCTATACAGATCGGGATCGTACGCAAAGAAACGTCGTTTATAATCGATGCTTAAAAGCTGTGTATGCGGATATTCCCAGGAGTATGCTTCGAGAAGAATGGCTTTGAGTACCGATTTGTATGGAGAGTCGATACTTTTATAAAGTTGCCACAAGTTTGAACCGAAATACTCTTCTGCAGGGATTCGATTTAGCTCACCAAAATCAATCCACTCACTACAATCTATGTCTCCGTTACTACATAACCGAGACACGTATTCGTCGTAACATTCTTCCATCTCTGGCGGGACAATATGCCACAACAACCTTTGACCAGCCATTCGAACCGCAGAACGGTAAAACTCATCTAAAAGTAGAAGGTGCTGAGAAGAGCCGCAGTTGTCACCAGTCATCTCTTCTGACTGGTTGCTACGAAAACGCTCTTCGTCCATTAAGAAGAAGTTTGCCTCAACACCATAACCTTTCGCCCACTCTGTAATCATCATGCACTTATTGCTCAGGTGTGCACGAGCATTACTGTCCATAGATGGCGACACACATACCCAGATATCCAGATCGCTCGAAGTACTTTGCCCGATAGATGAGGTACTGCCCATTGTGTAAAGCGCTAAAACTTGAGGCTCTTCAGCTGTTACAGGCATTTCTTCAACATTCTGAGTCATTAGTTCGATAAACTGCTGTTGTACGTCATTTGGCTCAAAGCCGAAAATGCCATGAGGTACAGGTTTATCGTAATATCCGGGAAGAGATGGGTGATTATAGTGGAAGAGGGCAGGAATATAGTTGAATACTTGTTGGCTTTGAACATCCATAAGTGCCAGCGCGCGATCAATTCGCTGCTGATTAAGTATATCGAGTCTACTTATAATTTTATGGGTATAAGCCTGCAAGAGGTATTCCTTGATTGATAGTTTTTCGTTCTGATTTCGTTTGAATTTTATTCTTTATAGGCAACAAAACGTGATCAATTTAACACTTTTGGCCATCTGAGTAAAGAAAATACGATCCGCTTCAATACTTTCAACAGAATGAAACATTAGCATCAAAATGGGATGAAAGTCTCTACTTTTTTCATGGGTACCTAATACTAGTGTAGTCCACAACTGCGACTTACATCACAGTATTTTTATCTAATGATGAAAATCATGTTTCTTTTTATCACTACTAATAACAACTAATGATTCCTGTGCGGTTAGAGTGGTAGGATAGCTTCAAATCTATAACAAGTACTGGAAGTTGTTTCGCTATGTCCGAAAGTATTACCAATCAACCTATTCGTATCGCTACCCGTAAAAGTCCACTAGCCCTTTGGCAAGCCCACTATGTAAAAGATGCCCTGATTGCAGCTCATCCCGGTTTGGAAGTTGAGCTGGTTACAATGGTAACCAAGGGCGATGTTATTCTGGATACTCCTTTAGCCAAAGTTGGCGGAAAAGGTCTTTTTGTAAAAGAGCTTGAAGTTGCCATGTTAGAAGGCAGAGCAGATCTTGCTGTGCACTCAATGAAAGATGTACCGGTAGATTTTCCTGAAGGATTGGGTTTGGTAACTATATGTGAGCGTGAAGACCCTCGTGACGCTTTTGTATCTAACACATACAACAATCTTGATGAATTGCCTGAAGGTGCGGTAGTGGGAACCTGTAGCTTACGACGTCAATGTCAGCTAAAAGAAGCAAGACCCGATCTACAGATTAAAGAACTTCGTGGCAATGTAGGCACCAGGCTGGGTAAGCTTGATGCTGGTGAGTACGACGCAATCATTCTCGCGGCGGCAGGCCTTAAACGACTTGAACTCGAAGAGCGTATCCGAAGCTTTATCGAACCAGAACAATCTTTACCAGCTGTCGGCCAGGGCGCAGTAGGCATTGAATGCCGACTTGATGACGAAAGACTTATCAAGCTGCTTGAACCGTTAAACGATGCAGATACGGCAGATCGGGTACGCTGTGAAAGAGCAATGAATCTGACGCTTGAAGGTGGTTGCCAGGTGCCTATCGGTAGTTACTCTTTATTAGATGGCGATGAAATCTGGCTACGTGCGTTGGTGGGTGAGTCGGATGGCAGCAAGATTGTTCGTGGTGAAATCCGCGGAAGTAGAAAAGATGCCGAGTCATTAGGTGTAGAGCTGGCAAACGAGCTGCTTGAAGATGGTGCAAAAGAAATTCTTGAAAGGCTTTACAGCGAACATTAAGAGTGCCAGCTAAAAAATGAGGTGAGTTTGACGTAATGAATGCGGTAATAGTCACGCGGCCAAGTCCTGAAGGTGAAGCCTTATGTGAATCGCTTGAAGGTGTTGGCATTCAGGCATTTCACTTACCTCTTATTTCTTTTATTAAAGGAGCAGAAGCAGAAGGGTTGCCCTCTTTGCTTAAAAGCTCTGACATAGTTATTGCTGTTAGCAAGCCCGCAGTTGAATGGGCGCACAGAATTTTGTGTCAATATGAACAAGATTGGCCGGAAAAATTGCGGTATCTTGCAATTGGTCAAAAAACCGCCGACGAACTCAGCAAATGTACCCAACAGGAAGTACACTACCCTGAGGTAAGCGATAGCGAGCATTTCCTTAAACTGCCTTTATTAGAACGAGTCCATGATAAGAAAGTTCTGATACTAAGAGGGAATGGTGGACGTGAGCTTATTCGTGACAAACTATCTGGCAGAGGCGCAATAGTTAATTATTGTGAAGTGTACCAGCGTCAAACACTCGTTTTTAATGGACACTCTGAGATAGAAAAGTGGCAAAGGAATAACATTGACTCTATTGTCGTAACCAGTGCGGATCAGCTAACCATCTTAATGAAAGCTGTTCCAGAGAATTATCATCATTGGCTTTGTACCAGAACGTTACTGGTTCCCAGCTATCGAATTGCAGAGATTGCTTCTGAATTCGGTTTTGCTAGCGTGAAAGTAACAGGGAGCGCCTCCAACTCTGAACTGTTAACAACAATACAGTCGTTTTCAACAACAGGACTTACGCATGACAAATAAGAAAAATGAGAATTTGGAACCTGAAAACAAACAAGACTCTCAACCCGAAGAAAAAAATGATGCTGTCGTAGAGGCTCCGCAAGAAGAGAGCAAATCTGAGCCTGAAGTTGAGAAAACTCCAGAACCAGAAACAGCGTCGGCAGAGGAAAAAACAGAATCCCAACCAGCGCCACAACCGCAGCAGAAGCAGGGCAATAAGGGTACCAAACTAGCAACCTTAGCTATCGTACTGTCGCTCTTTATCGGTGGTGGTGTCGCGTATATGACCAACCAGCAAGCTCAACAGTATAAAGCTCAGGTTGAAGCGCTAAAGTCTCAGGTTAACCAGTTAAGTGCGCAACTGGATAAGAAGCTTTCAGATACAACTGCAAGCGTTTCTTCAAAAGTAGGCACTCTTGAGGCCCAGACAGAGACTCTGTTTAATCAACAGAATGAAAGCATCAAAAGTTTGCAGGTTGCTATTTCCGATATCAAAGGACGTCGTCCTAATGACTGGCTGCTTGCTGAGGCTGACTACCTGGTAAAACTGGCAGGCAGAAAGCTGTTTTTAGATAAAGATGTAGAAAGCGCGACCTTATTAATGGAAAGTGCGGATCAGAGAATATCGGCACTAAACGATCCTAGCCTGGTACCGCTTCGTAAAGAAATGACCAAGGATATTGTTGCGCTTAAAGCTGTACCGTTGATTGATAGGGAAGGGTTAGCCATTCGCCTGTCGACACTGCAGCAACAGGTTGACGATCTGCCATTAGCAAATGCTATTTTGCCAGAGGCACCTGAAGTTGAAGCCGCAGAGGTGTCAGAAGATATCAATGACTGGCAAGAAAACTTGATGACTTCCCTTAAGGACTTCTCTGAGCAGTTTATTACTTTCCGTACCCGAGACGGCAATGTGATTCCTCTTCTTTCTCCGAAGCAGCACTACTATCTGAAAGAGAACATTAAAGGCAAGATCGAGAGCGCAATCAGGGCGATTTATACCGAGAATACTGAAGTATACCAATCCTCTCTGAAGCTTGCAGACGACTGGTCTACACAGTTCTTCAAGCTTGATGATCCTTCTGTTGTTCAGTTTAACAAAGCGCTTAGCGAGTTGAGCAAGAAAGATATCCAGGTTAATTATCCGGTTAAATTAACTTCTCAGAAGGCACTTTCTGACGTTATCAATGAAAGGCTACGCAGAGAAGTGACCAGTATGACCATGGAGGAGAAAAAATGATTCGATCTATTTTCCTCTTTGTAGTTCTGGGACTTGGCTTGTTTGTCGGAACGCAGTTTTCCGGGCAGCAGGGATATGTGTTGATCTCTATTGCTAACAAAACCATAGAGATGAGTGTTACTACTCTGGTTGTGTTTGTAGTTGCTTTGCTTGCCGCTCTGTTCGGACTTGAATATCTGATAAAGAAACTGCTTCACGCTTCATCGACCACATGGAACTGGTTCAGTGTCAGAAAGATGCGCCGTGCACGCAGATACACTAACGAAGGTATTGTGAAGCTTCTGGAAGGTGACTGGAAAGGCGCGGAGAAGAAGGTTACCCGTTGGGCAAATCACCACGATATGCCGCTGCTGTGTTACCTGATTGCTTCTGAGGCTGCTCAGGAGATGGGAGATAATAGCAAGCGGGAAAGATATCTTGAGCTGGCGCATCAGCAGGATAACTCTGAGCTTGCAGTGCAACTCACCAAGGCAAGACAGTACAATCGAAATGGTCAGTATGAGTCTGCGATTAGTGTTCTTTCTGAACTTAAAGAAACTTATCCAAATAACACGATGGTATTGAGCTTGCTTAAGACTTGTTATGTAAAGCTGGGTGAGTGGAAGCCGCTTCTGGATATGTTGCATAAGCTTGAGAAAGCCGGCCTTGTCGATGCGCAGGAGCGTGAGGAGCTATTCCTTGATGGCCAGTGTGGTTTAATGGAACAACTTGCTCAAGCGAAGGGCAGTGAAGGTTTGTTGTCGCACTGGAACTCTGCACTAAGCAAGAAAGAGAGACAAAACACCAGGCTGGTATTGTGCCTTTCAAATCAGCTTATGCTACGCAAGGCTGACTCAGAAGCCTTTATCATAATCAGAGAGACGCTTAAGAAGAATAAAGATGACGCTCTAGTCGCTATTTTACCAGAGCTTAACCTTCCTGATTTGCATCCGGTGACGGTATTGCTAGAGGGCATCATTAAGAAAGAGCCAGAAAACGCTGTAGCTTACAGTGCTCTTGCTCAGCTTAGCGTAAGGGCCGAGAAGTGGTCTGATGCGCAGGCGCAGTTTGAGAAGGCTCTTTCTATTCGAGCTGATGTTTCTGATTACGCTTACCTGGCGGATGTGCTTGAGAAACAGGATATGACTCAAGCAGCAAACGATGTTTCAAGAAGGGCTTTAACACTAGTTAGTACCTAATACTATTCTGTATATTTAATATAAAAATGGTCAGCTTATGCTGGCCATTTTTATATGTATTCCGTTCTATTTACACATTAATTTACACTTCAATACTTATTTTTCTTTGAAAATTATACTCCGATCATGAATTAATATTTTGTAATTATTTCCGGCTTTAAATTCATTAATTGAATAAATAATATCCTTTCTCGCAGCAGGATTGATTAAATAATCTTCTCATTATTGTTGATTTAAATAAAAAGAATGCTGTTCGAATAAATAACATAATTAATTATTTGCAAATAAGCAGTTAAATTTTTACAAAAGGGTATTAATATGAAATTGAAGCCAATTGCACTAGCTATCCCAATGGTATTGGCAGCAGGTTCTCTATCAGCAGCAGAAATCTATAACAGTGGTGCCAATAGCGTAGAGCTAAGTGGTTGGGCTAAAGCGTCTGGTAACGTTCTTGACGGCGAAAAGCTAACTGGTGAAAAACTGAACTCTGATCTTCACGTTGTTACTGATGCAGAGCTTAGCATTAAAGCAACACATATTGTCGATGAAGAGTCTAAAGTAATTGGTAGCTTTGTTGTTAAAACCGGCAACTCTACAGATACAAATGCTGAGTTTGGTGATATCAAATTTGAATACGATCACACTACTGTAGGTAATATCTCCCTAGGTGACACTGGTAACTCTTTCGGCGCTGTTGAAAAAGCAGGTGCTGGTGAAGGTGGTTCTAACATCTACGCAATTGGCCAGGGTGGTGTAGACGGACGTGGTATCCGTTATAAGAAGTCTGTTGGTGATTTCAGCTTCTCTGCAAACTACGAGACTGACTCTGATTCAAATGCTGATTCAAACTACGCTTACTCGGGCGAATATAAAACAGATATTTTCTCTGTAGCGGCTTCTTACGGCAGCGATGGTGAAGATGCAAGCTCTGTAGGTGTTGGTGCAGACGTTAAGATTGGCGACCTGACTCTAGGTGGCACTTTCATTTCGTTCGAACAAGCTGGCTCTATTAAAGCTAACGACAGCCTTGATATCGATCTAGCAGGTATCGACAACGAAGGTGATGCATACGGCGTTAAAGCTGAATATGTAATCAATGCTGTTAAACTATTTGCTTCTTACCAGAAGATTGATGGTGAAGCTGCGGGTGCAGATGTAGAAGCGACAACAATGTATGCAGGTGTTGCTTATGACTTTACTGACAGCATTCTTGCTTACGCAACTTATCAAACTGGTGAACTAGAGCACGGTGCACTGTCTTCTGAAGCTGATAACTTTGTATTCGGTGCTAAATACTCTTTCTAATATAATTTAATTAGAATGATGTAAAATATAAATAGACCTATCGTTAGATAGGTCTATTTAATTAATGGCTGTATCTATATTTATGTCCACTTTTATCCGCATTGAATACGGATATATAATAATTAAAAAATCGATCTAAATAGTTTTCTTTATTTTTAGCAAATGAACTTATAAGGTGACTTCCAACTTCATAAGTACATAAGTTTCCATCTTCCTGATTTTTCCTTAGCTTATATTCTGACTTTAAAGTTCTCTCAAGGTGAACAGATGCTAATTCTTTTAACCAGGGGCTCTTATTTATCATCTTTTTGGCTTCCTGCCAGGTGCCATCCAGTATAATAAAAAGATACGGTGGATCCTGTAGTGCGTCTTTTTGAGTTAAAGAAGAAAGAGAAACACTCTTATCTGAAGGGTAGAGCACCACAGGCTGATAATCCCCGCTGTTGATCATCTCTATCAATGAGGCTGGTGGGTTTACTCTGTCCCAGATATGTACACTGCTATTGGTGAGCGCACGGTGCAGAAGCTTACCTGTATTGGTATCCCGGTTTAGCTCATTAGGATGGGTCAATAAGGCAAGATGCCATGATGTTGTTACTTTGGGTATCTCGGAGCAGATACACTGAAAGCGGAAGCCGCACTCAGGGCATACTTCCGATTTGTGGTTACTCACTAGTTTGAACTTCCTTCAGAATACAGGACTAAGCCACCATCAGCGATGGGGTACTTGTTGCCATTGATAATCTCTTCTTTAGCTTCCAGCTTTCCGTCGCTCAAAGTAAACAGACGTTCTGATATCAGCCTTTGTCCCTGATATCTTGTCATGATGACTTGAACCTGTTTTGGATTCACCTGCTGCCAGAATCCCCTCTCAATTGTGCTTCCGACGGTACCTTCCGAAGAGTAGGTGATAGTGGCAGAGTGATCTTCTTTCATCGTAAGAGAGATAGAAAATCCACCATTTTTTGTGCTGGTAGCCGAGTAGTTACCACTCCAGTTTAGAGTGGTATCCATATTCGAAAGGCTTGCGCAACCATCAAGTTTTCGATTAGTTAGTTTATTGGTTGCCTTCCAGCCATACAGGGTATCACTCATCGTGTCGGCACATAGGGTTTTGGTGAGTTGCAGTTCACCCTTGTCGCTAGAGTACTCTCTTTTGTCTGAAGTGAGCTTCTTGTTGGTAAGATTAAATGTTGAGTCACTCTCTGGCGTTTGATAGAGCATATGCTGTTTCTCGATGGTTAACGCCCAAAATGGCTCGTTACCAAAAGCTCTCGTATTTACCGGTTTGGTGTAGCAACGGTTAGGGTTTTCGGCTGTAACTATATTGATGTTTGAGACAATAAATTGTGCTTCTAGATCATGGCTTGGTGTATTTTGAATGGTTGGCACCAGATGTCCGATTAACTCTGCGTACAGAGGCTGATAATTGTCTGGTGAAACCTTATCCATGGCTTGGAGTAATTCTGGTCTTGCCTGAATCCAGTATTGTTGCGAGCTTCCACATGGGGTGAACGTGCGGCTATCCGGACCTATAACTAGAGAGCCTCTGGTGATAAATGTCTGAGGCACGGCAGTCTCTGTTGAAACTAATGTCACTTCTTGCTTCCCCGGTAGTTGGTTATCAGTACCAGGTGAACTACAGGCCTGAAGGAAAAGCAAGGTAGATAATGGAATGAGAGCATTGGAGGCTTTCATCGGTTTAATCCTTAAGAAACAAAAATGGTAGCCGCAAAAGACTACCATTGAAATTAGGGGGAATGCTATTGGATGATTAGATCAGGTGATCTTTCAGATAATGAGCAACAGCATCCTCAGCGTTAGTTCCGATAACCTCGTTATCAGGCAGGGCATCAAAAACCTTTTGATGAGCACTGCCCATCACCAGACCTTTACCAGCCATAGATAGCATCTCAACGTCGTTCATACCGTCGCCAAAAGCGATACAATCTTCCAGCTTATAACCGATAGATTCAGCTACTGCTTTTAGTGCTTCACCTTTTGATACTTCCGCAGCCATAATCTCAAGGCAGAAAGGGGTAGAGAATGAAGCATTTACTTTCTCACCAAACTGCTGGTTGATTTCATCTTCAAATTTCGCCAGGTGCTCATGGTCCGGATAAACGAAGAAGATTTTTGCAATACCTGTAGTCGGTGCTTTATCTACATTGAATACACCGTAAGCAAATCCAGAATCTTTATGGAATTTTTTTAGGAACTCATCTTCCTGATTGATAAACCACTCGTCATCTTGATAGATGTTAATTCGGATGTTCGGATCTTTTTTGATTATGTCTATGATTGGCTGAACAATATCGCTATCAACATTTTTGCTGTACAGCAGGTTGTCGTCGAGGTCATGAACGCGTGCGCCGTTGGAGGTAATCATAAATGCAGGAATGCCTACCTGCTCTCTGATGCCTGCTACATCCACATGGTGACGACCCGTTGCAAAAATAAAGGTTTTCCCTTTGTTGTGAAGTTCAACCAGTGTTTTTTTGCTGAATTCGTTGAGCTGGTGGTTGGGCGCTAAAAGCGTGCCGTCAAGATCGGATGCAACTATATGGTATTTCGCTACGGTCATGAGTTCCTCATAAAAAAGTCTGACTGAGTTTATTATTCTGCAATAGCTGGTAGTTTATGAAAAAAACGACCAAAAAAAGAGGGTAAACCTATTTTTCCCCTTTTTAGAACAGACGAACAGTTAACTAGAATTTATCAAAGAAAGAGAAAACCTTTGTTAGGGCAATGTTCCGACAGTTATCCTTTTCGAACAATATCTCATGCCTCGCTCCCTGGATAATTTCCATTTGCGCAGAATGGTTGGTGGTTCTGAGTTTCTGGAAGAAGGTGTTTTGAGCTTGATTAGAAACGATAGCTTCTTCTGAACCTTGTAACAGCAGAAGTGGAATCGTCAATTTTTCTGTATCCCTGATGCATCTCTTAGCGGCGGTAAGCCCCTGCCATATCCATCGTGAGCTGGCTCCACCCACTTGCAGCTCAGGTTTGTCGTTATATAGCTTTCGGAACCACTGGTAACGGGTCTCGCTGTGTGAAAGAGGGTTGTCCTCGAATGGCTTTGATTCATACTGTTTGTGACTGGTGCCGTAGTACGGTTTTGACTGAAACGTCTCTTTCAACTTCATAAAACATACGCTAATTGGTTTCAGGTACCAGGCTATGTTTACGCCGTACATTGGGGCGCTCAGAGCAAGGGCGTCAAATTTGTGCGCTTGTAGTGACTGAAAGTAACGAGTGGCAACCGCTCCTCCCATAGAGTGCGCGACAACAAAACGTTTTTGGTATTTTTCTAGCTGAAAATGTTCTACAACCAGTTCCATATCATCTACATAATCGGAAAACTCATCTACGTGTCCTGCATCGATATCAGAAAGTAAGCGATCTGAAAGCCCCTGACCGCGATGATCAAAGGAATAAACATCGTAACCGTTGCGGTAAAAGTCGTAAAAAAGCTCCTGATACTTCCAAACCGTTTCCACTCTTCCATTTACGATGACGACAGCTTTTGAGTGAGAAGGTGACGTCAGGGATATCCAGTAGAGGTTTTTACGGTCTTTCCCTTGAAGATGACCTTCTGTCCGGGATTGCCATAAAGCCTGAATGTCATTCTCTATGTCTTTCTTGAAAGATAGCTCTGAAGAAATTGAGTAATAAGAATTTTTGGTCATTGTGAGGAAATCTTGGCTTTTTAGAACGATAATTATAGTTAACGCCATACAAGCCTATGGAATGCTGTGTAAGGCTGTAGCGTTAACGTGACAAATTTCACGTAAGTATATAATAGTGTGAAATTAAATTCATAAAACTATATTCACTGTATCTATTGAACGTTACGATTTAAGTGTCTTGAAGTATTTAGGGAAAGAATAATTCGATGTATACGTATGTAGCTCGTCAGCCGATTTTAAATAAGAGTAAGCAAACGATAGGGTATGAATTACTGTTTAGAGATGGTGAGCAGAATGCATTCCCCAGCAGTGTTGGAGAAAACCGCGCCACATATAGGCTGGTGGTAGAAAACTTCCTATCGATGGGTAGAAGCCACTCCGTTCACTCTTCTCGCAGTTTTATCAATTTCACTTACGATTCTATAGTCCATGAACTCCCGCTTATACTACCAAAAGATCAAGTAGTTATAGAGATACTTGAGACGTGTGAGCCGACTCCGGAGCTATTAAAGGAAATCTTAAAGTTGAATCGTTCAGGCTATATGATTGCGCTGGATGACTTCACCTTTGATCACAAATGGGATGAGTTCCTGCCTTATATTCATATCATTAAGATTGATGTGCTGAGGCATGGTATCGATGATGCCTGTGACTATGTTATTGAGCAGAAAGAGAGAGGTATTACAGCTTCGTTTCTTGCCGAGAAGGTAGAGAATCAGGATGAGTTTGAGGCTGCTGTCGAAGCTGGTTTCCGCTATTTTCAGGGCTACTTTTTTAGCAAGCCGGAACTTGTGCAGCAAAAATACGTTAGTCCCGAGCAGGTATTGGCCCTGGAGCTAATAAAAGAGGTAATGCAGCCGGAAGTAGACTATAAGCGGGTAGAGCAGATTATTTCTAAGGATCTATCCCTGTCATATAAGCTATTACGCTTTGTTAATACCATGTCGCCACGAATTGACAAGCCGATTGAGTCTTTCAGGCAAGCATTGGTATATCTTGGGCAAGAAAAATTGAAGGTATTTGTTTCTCTGGCGGCAGCATCTTATGTTTCTGGTAATAAGCCTGTTGAACTCTATAGCTTATCGATGCAAAGAGCTCAGTTTTGTTTGCTGATGTCACGTGTCAGTCAGTTCCAGGGTTATCGCAATCAGGCATTTATTATCGGATTGTTCTCTATGTTGGATGCTTTGATGGATACTCCTCTTGAACAGATGATCGATGACTTACCTCTTTCAGACAACGCAAAGCAGGCACTATTGAGCAGAGAAGGAACGCTTGGGTGTTTATTAAAACTGCAAGAGTGTTATGAGAAAGGAGACTGGTTGGGTTTAGAAGATATTTGTAATGAGCTTGATCTCGAACTGGCCGATGTTAGCCCGATTCTGGTAGAAGCGCAGAAATGGAGCCAGCAGATGCTGGAGATGTCTAAGTAAGCCAGGATACCCCGGCAACAAATATTAAAGTTTGATGACAATAAGCGCGTGTCGGTTGACGCGCGTTTTTTTTATCATAATATATTCGCATATCCGTATATATGAGTTGAGAATAATGCTACCTAATCAGTTTTTCAAAATACTTTCCGACGAAACGCGTATGCGTTGCTTGCTTTTGATCGCAAGAGAAGAAGGCTTGTGTGTATGTGAACTGACGGAAGCACTCAACGAAAGCCAGCCTAAAATTTCCCGTCACCTTGCTCAGCTTCGCCAATCAGGCGTTTTAATAGACGAGCGAAAAGGCCAGTGGGTGATGTATCGGGTGTCAGATAGCCTGCCGGGTTGGTTAGCAAAGATCATCGATGGTTTGAAGAGTTCAAACTGTCTGAAAGAGCAATATCAACAGGATATTGAAAGATTAAATGCTATGGGCGGGCGCCCTTGCGTTTAACTGGTTCTACAAAGAATTTTATATCAGAGGGTTAACAAATGCCTATTAAAGTTGGAATTAACGGTTTTGGTCGAATTGGTCGCCTTGCTCTGCGCGCTTCATTTGATTGGGAAGAACTAGAATTTGTTCAAATCAATGACGTTGCAGGTGACACAAATACACTGGCTCACCTGCTTGAGTTTGATTCGGTTCAGGGTCGTTGGCACCACGAAGTGAAAGCTGATGGCGAAGAGATGGTTATCAACGGTCAGCGCATCAAGACAACTCAAGAGCGTGATATCGATGCAGTCGATTGGTCTGGTTGTGATGTGGTGATTGAATGTACTGGTGTTCATCGCAAAACTTCATTCCTGAACAAGTACCTGGCTCAGGGCGTTAAGCGTGTGGTTGTTTCTGCTCCAGTGAAGGAAGAAGGCATTGCAAACATCGTTGTTGGCGTTAATGACGAAATCTTTGACCCAGCCGTGCATCAGATTGTTACAGCAGCATCATGCACCACCAACTGTATTGCCCCTGTGGTAAAAGTGATCCACGAGAAGCTTGGCATTGAGCAATCTTCTTTCACTACGATTCACGATCTGACAAACACTCAGACTATTCTTGATGCGCCGCACAAAGATCTACGTCGTGCTCGTGCTTGTGGTATGAGCCTAATCCCGACAACAACGGGTAGTGCAACGGCTATCGTTGAAATCTTCCCTGAACTGAAAGGCAAGATAAACGGCCACGCGGTTCGTGTTCCTTTGGCGAATGCTTCCCTGACAGACATCATCTTTGATGTTAAACGCGATACAACGGCGGAAGAAGTTAACGCACTTCTGAAAGAAGCTTCGGAAGGTGAGCTAAAAGGCATCCTTGGCTTTGAAGAGCGCCCTCTTGTTTCTATCGATTACAAGGGCGATCAGCGTTCTACTATTGTAGATGCGATGTCGACTATGGTTGTTGGCTCTCGCATGGTGAAGATCTATGCCTGGTATGACAACGAAATGGGCTATGCAACTCGTACTGCAGAGCTGGTTCGTAAAGTTGGTCTGGCATAAGGGGAAAGAACATGACTCATCCAACGTGGGAATTAAATATTCTTGATGATAAAGCGGCTCTGATTCTGACTCCTTGTCCGGGCACTAAAGAAGCAAGCCTGGAAGACTCTTTAAAGCAGTTGAAAGAGCAGGGTACGGTAGCGATTGTTACCGCTCTTGATAAAGAAGAGATGGAAAAAGTAGGTGTAGCAGCTCTGCCTGAAATGACTGAGCAAATGGGCATGACCTGGTTTAATCAACCTATCGAAGATGATCAGGCACCCGGTGCAGAGTTTGATGCGCGCTGGGAAGTGATTAGTCCTAAAGTTCAGGAAATGCTGGAGCAGGGTGGCAAGGTTGTACTTCACTGCCTTGGTGGTTCAGGTCGAACAGGCCTGCTTGCTGCGCACATTTTATTAGAGCAGGGCTGGGATCTTGAGTCTATCAAGCGTGAAGTCAAAGCACTTCGCCCAGGGGCTTTTACTAAGCAGCCTCAGATAGACTACATCGAAAAAGTAGCAGCTAAATTCTAGTTCTATGAGCTTTTGGATCATGGTGATCCAAAAGCTCTAATAGCTGAACATCTAAACTCAAAGCGGTAAAAATATGCTTTCCAATCTAAGTAAAAGTGTTCGCCAATATATGCTGGTGACGTTTAACTACTGGAACTTCACTATCACGGATGGCGCATTGAGAATGCTGGTGGTGCTCTACTTCCATGACCTTGGATACGGCACGCTGGCAATTGCATCTCTTTTCCTTTTCTATGAATTTTTTGGTGTGGTAACTAACCTGATTGGCGGTTGGTTGGGCGCTCGTCTTGGTTTAAACAGAACCATGAACATTGGTCTGGCGATGCAGATCTTTGCGTTAGTTATGCTGGCCGTGCCGGGAGCATGGTTAACGATTCCGTGGGTAATGGCGGCGCAGGCTGTTTCGGGTATTGCGAAAGACCTGAATAAGATGAGCGCTAAGAGTGCAATTAAGACGCTTGTGCCGGATGAACAGCAAGGCGCATTGTATAAGTGGGTGGCAATTCTTACCGGCTCTAAAAATGCGCTGAAAGGTGCTGGCTTCTTTATAGGTGGTCTGCTTCTGTCGCTGGTTGGGTTTAAGTATGCCGTGCTTATTATGGCGGGTGTACTGGCGATAGTTCTTACCGGAAGCTTGCTGTGGCTGGAAAGTAATATGGGTAAGGCCAAAGCCAAGCCTAAGTTTAAGCATATTTTTTCTAAGTCTCAGAGCATCAATATCCTTTCAGCAGCGCGGATGTTCCTGTTTGGAGCCCGTGATGTCTGGTTTGTTGTTGCCTTGCCTGTCTACCTTGGTTCTGTGTTTGGCTGGGACCACACGTGGGTTGGTGGATTTCTAGCATTGTGGGTAATTGCTTACGGTTTTGTTCAGGGCATTGCTCCGAAAATTACTGGCAAAGCGGAAGGCAAGGTTCCTGATGGTTCAGCTGCCACTTACTGGGCTGCAATTCTTGCAGGAGTTACTGGACTGATTGCTTACGGAGTTCAGATTGGATGGCAACCAGATCTGGTTATCATTGTTGGTTTGCTGATATTTGGTGCCGTGTTTGCCGTTAACTCTTCGTTGCACTCCTACCTGATAGTTAGTTACGCAAAGGGTGATGGCGTATCTCTGGATGTTGGTTTCTACTATATGGCTAACGCGATGGGACGCTTGATTGGTACCATTTTGTCTGGCTGGGTATTCCAGATAGCTGGTCTTGCAGCTTGCTTGTGGGTATCTTTTGCATTCCTTGCAATTACGGTATTTATCTCCATCTACTTGCCTAAAGTTAACCAACCAAAACTCGCTTAATTGCATATCCCTACTAAATAGATAAAGCTGGTATCTGCCAGTTTTATTTGCCTTATCTATCAATAGACTAAAAACACTTCCTTGTCCGAATTTCGTGTTATAGTTTTTGAACATTCGACTTCTATAGCCAGTAAAATGAGAAAGCACGTTTTCTTCTTTGATGTCCTTCGTTGTGTTGCCGCAGTTGCTGTTATAGCCATACATGTATTTGGACCGTATCGACACGAATTTGGCAATATGCCTTTATTCCAGTGGTCAGCAGCAATCACGTTGAATAGTTTTAGCCGTTGGGCTGTACCCGTGTTCATTCTTATCACTGGAGCGTTAATGCTTAGCGATCAGCGCCCTTTCGATGCAGGCTACTATATTAAGAAACGCCTTGGTAAAGTACTCCTGCCTTTTGTTGTCTGGTCCTTATTCTATTGCTATTTGTCTGGTTGGAGTGATGCTGGTTACAGTACCGAAGTATCATTAGAAGTACTTAAACAGAGCCCGAACGAGGCGACCTATTACCATTTAGGGTTCTTCTATTACTTCATCCCTCTCTATTTTGTGATCCCTTTTCTTCAGGTGTTAGTAAAAAAGGTTGATAACGCTGCTTTATACGCATTGCTACTGGTATGGCTAATTACAACAACTCTTTTCTTGTTTAGAGTTGATGGCATATGGAGTCACAATATATGGCTTTATAGTGGGTACTTACTTTTAGGCTACATACTTTATCAAAAGCTAACTCTTAATACGGTGAATATGGGTTTTATAGTGGTTGCTGGTGTGGTTGGATTAGGCAGTACTGCTCTCATGGTCATCCAGGGAAGCATAGAAGCTGGCGAGTACACCTTTGGAAGGTGGCTCTCCTATAAAACTCTGAATACTGTAGCGGCAGCATCCATGATTTTTATGCTGGGTCGTTACTATGGAGAAGGGCTCTCAGATAAAGTAAGGCAGGTGGTAGGTTTTATTAGTAAGCACAGCCTGGGTATCTATATCCTTCATCCGATTTTTCTTTGGCCAATGATAAACTTCCGATGGTATGAGGGAACAAACCCTCTATGGTTTATTCCCTTGTGGGTTGTTTTAAGCGGTAGTGCTGCGTTGCTAACAAGCTGGTTATTCTCATTGTCACCGAAAAGTCGCTGGTTGCTACCATAGATGATAATGCAGCCGTTCCAGTAATCATTATTTTGTTTTGACTTGATGATTAACTTTCTAATATATATAGAGTTAGTAAGAGAAATTCAGCTTTTTGCCTATACTTAAAAAAGAGAGTGGGGTTGAAGTATTTCTGGCTTAGGATGGTAAGAGATATGTCTGACATAGAAAGGGTTGTCGTAAGAACCCGCCGATTGGAAAAACTGTTAAGGGTGCAATACCATGCGGATGGTAAAGGGCTGCATCAGTTAATCACGAGTAGTGAGGAAAGGCTGCCTCACGATGTCATTAGCAAACTGCGTTATGTTGCGACGATCAGAAACAAAATCGTGCATGAAGAAAACTATGAACTAGAAGATAGTAAGGCGTTTTTTTCTGTGTGTGATGATTGCGAGCAAGAGCTAACACCAAGAGCGAGCCGTTTTATCTGGCGTGTTGCTATTGCAGTAATGATACTGTTTACGCTTGTAGCAATGGGCTTTTACTATGTTCATTGGGATAAACTTGCGCCACACCTTTAATTTGAAAAGCTCGCTTTAACTAACACTAAAGAGGAGTTCACATAAGAATTCCTCCCTCAGATCGAATATTTCGGATCGTATACTGGACTATTCCTGTTCAACTCATAAACTATCCCGATTGTTTATGGGGATACCTCATGTGGTACTGACTTGCTGCGGAATTTTCAGGTCTTGTTTAAGCTTATCACCTTATCTGTTTTACTGGTTACTCTCGGCTTGTTTAGCGAAATGCAACCTCAAGCATTGTGGATTGCTGCTGGGTTGGCATTGTCAATTTCCGGTAGCTTGCTAGTTACATTACAAAAAATCGGAAATCGCCCCTCGTTCGCCTTTACTTTGCTGACATTCGTTTGTTACAGCAAATCCTTCTGGTTGCAGTTGAATGGTGACCTTTCCTGGTGGCTTCCTGCATTGTTGTTTGCTTCTGCCGTAATTGTTTTTTTCTTAATGCTTCCACGGCTTGATTCAGTAGTATTCCCTGTTTTAATGATGGGATTGGTTTTGGTGCAATTATGCTGGGCTGCGACGCAGCTTTACATCAGTGAGCCGAGTGTATCGAGCAATTTAGCATGTGCTGCAGCCTACTTATTTGCAATGTCGGCATTGATAGATGTAAGCATGAATAATCAGAATGGAAATGGTTTAAGAGGCCTTATTGTTTCGGGAGGCAATATTGCAGCACATGGCCTATTGGTCTTTTCCGTATTATAAATAGAGATTAACTAAAGCCAGGATAATTGGCGGTTTAAGTAGGAGTTGTTTATGTCACAAAATCCCCACGGTCATGATGTTCTAGATTTGCTATCAGAAACACCAATGACAAAAGAAGAGTTAAAAGCAAAGCTGGAAGAAAAACTGGGCTCTGAGCTAGTTTTTAGGACCTGTAAGTTTGATGCAATTGCGTTTGATGAGCTGTTTGAGTTCTTTGTCCAGCGCGGAAAGATTGTTGAATCAGATGGTGTGTATAGTACGGTTAAAGCAAAAATCTGTACTCATAGTTAAAAAAATAGCCAGCGAATTCGCTGGCTATCTTCTTCTAAACCGGTGAGTGGTTTACTGAGCCATATGCTCAAAGTAACCGAAAATTCCGTTAAGGAACATCTGCACAGAAATCATTAGTAGCAACATACCCATCAGGCGTTCTATTGCTGCCAGACCTTTTGGCCCCACAAGCTTTTCAAATAGCTCACCAAACATCAGGATAATTGCCGATGCCAGCCAGGCAATCACGATAGCGCCAGTCCATTCGATCATTCGGTCTGGCTCCTGGTGAGCAATCAGGATAAGTGTCGCCAGGATGGATGGGCCTGCCAGCATAGGAATGGCGAGAGGCACAATAAGTGGTTCTTCACCAGCAGCCAAACCCAGTGACGAGTCTTGAGATGGGAAGATCATCTTCAGAGAGATAAGGAAAAGTATGATTGCGCCGGAAATAGAAATCGCTTCTTTTTTCAGAGCAAGAAAGTTAAGAATACCTTCCCCAAGATAGAGGAAAAGAATCATCACAAACAGAGCAATTAATAGCTCACGAGCTAAAACTACTCTGCGTCTTTTCTTTTCTACATGGCGTAAAACCGAAGAAAAAATGGGTAGGTTACCCATCGGATCCATAATCAGAAATAACATTACAGATACGGAAATCAGATCCATCACTTAACTCTCATCTACCGGAAATCGAATGGGCGCAACTATATCACCGAATAGTTCTAGTAGCTTGTGTTTAGCGGAAATATATTTTCATTATTCAGGTGGCTTATGTATTCCGATTAACGCATGTGTTTTTGGCGGATTTCCAGTAGCGAAAAAATCCCAAAAATCAGGATCGACCATTTCTCCCAGCCCGAGATTTTCACCTTATCACCAAAGGCTCCGATAAAGATCATCATCTGAACGGCATGCATCATAAACAGGAACGCAGTCATTATATATAGAGCAATAGCTGCCTTACCCGGGAATGGCATAAATAAGTTCATAATTAAGATAAACCAAACGAAGGCGATAGATGCTTTCGCCAGAAAAATAAGTACTTTCATTTATGCGTTCCTTTCAAATAGTCGATAGCTGACTTGTCCTGCGGTTTTTTCTCTGTGCAGATGCCAGTTTTCTGGGATACATTCCAGTTGCAGTTCTGTTTCGGTTTCAACGTAAATCATAGCATTTTCTGTTAGCCAGCCATTGCTTTCTAACAGTTGTATGACTTCGTCCAATAAGCCTTTACGGAATGGCGGATCAATAAAGACAACATCATATGGAGAACCCGAATTCTTGAGAAAGGCTAAGGCATCCGTATTTATGGCCTCGATGTTTTCTGCTTTTAACAGTGAAACATTAGACGCAAGCTGCTTATGAGCATCAGGGTTTAGCTCAAGCATGGTCACTTTTTCTGCTTGTCTTGAAGCGGATTCGAAGCCAAGGCCACCGGAACCAGAAAACAAATCAAGACATTTGGAGTGTGGGATATCTTGCGCTAGCCAGTTAAAAAGCGTCTCTTTTACTCGATCAGTAGTGGGTCTAAGACCTTCAGCATCTTTCACTGGAAGCTTTCTTCCTCGCCATAGCCCTGCAATGATGCGCACATGGCCTGTTGAAGTCTTGTTTTGTGAGGTGTTTTGTCGACGACGTCTTACCATAGATTTTTTGACCGCAAATAAAGTGTTACTATAACAAATTCGCTCGCATTGGCTTGACTGAGCGAAGTTGAACAATTAAATAATTGGCAAAGTGTACCAATCAAACAACAAAACTTTCACTACTTTGTTGATTAATCATTATCTAGAACAGATTAAGATTCAGGAATCCTCCAGATGACGGAAAAGAAAAAGCGCGGATTACTATCAGTGGCTCGGATTTGGTGATGAAGAGCAGGCGCCAAAGGAAACAGTAGAGCAGGAAGAGCTTAGTGAAGATACTGAGCAGCTTGCAGAACAAGAAGTTGAAGACTCGGAAACTGAATCAGCAGGGGTTGTCGCGGAAGAAAGTTCTGAAAAGGATCTCGATCCTGAAGAAGAACCAGTAGAAGATGAAGAGCAGCAGCAAGGTGTTCAGGAAGACGAAGTTTCAGAGCTTGAAACTGAAATAACGGAAGAACCTGAGACAGAAGAGCCAGAGCAGGAAGAAACGGTTACTCAGCCGAAAGTTGTCGAGCAGGAAAAGCCAACAGAAAGCTTTTTTGCCCGTTTAAAGCGCAGCCTTGCAAGAACAAAGATGAATATAGGCGCGGGCTTTTTTGGCCTGTTCAAAGGCAAGAAGATCGATGATGAGCTGTTTGAAGAGTTGGAAGAACAACTGCTGATCGCTGATGTGGGCATGGATACCACAGTAAAAATTATCGATAACCTGACAGAAAAAGCATCTCGCCATGAGCTAAAAGATGGCGAAGCTCTGTATGGTTTATTAAAAGATGAAATGGCAGAGATTCTTTCTCATGTAGAACAGCCATTAGAGGTCGACACAACTAAAACACCATATGTAATCCTAATGGTGGGTGTAAACGGTGTAGGTAAAACAACCACTATTGGTAAGTTGGCGAAGCAGTTCCAGAATGAAGGCAAAAAAGTCATGCTGGCAGCTGGTGATACCTTCCGCGCAGCTGCAGTTGAACAGTTGCAGGTGTGGGGCGAAAGAAATGACGTTCCAGTTATCGCTCAACATACCGGTGCTGATAGTGCTTCGGTGATTTACGATGCGATTGAGGCAGCTAAAGCTCGTGGTGTCGATGTTGTTATCGCTGATACTGCAGGTCGCTTGCAGAACAAGAGTAACCTGATGGAAGAGTTGCGTAAGATCGTTCGCGTTATGAAGAAAATTGATAACTCTGCACCACACGAGATCATGCTAACTCTTGATGCAGGTACTGGTCAGAATGCAATTAGTCAGGCGAAACTGTTTAGCGATGTGGCTCCTATAACGGGTATTACCCTAACTAAGCTGGACGGTACAGCGAAAGGTGGCGTTATCTTTGCGATTGCTGACCAGTTCCAGATTCCAATACGTTATATCGGCGTTGGTGAAGGTATTGATGACCTTCGTAAATTTAATACTACAGACTTTATTGAAGCGCTATTTAGCCGAGAAGACTGAGACCAATAAGTGGTCCTGATATAACCGAGTCAGAGGACGAACGGGTGATAAAATTTCAGCAGGTTAGTAAAGCTTATCGTGGTGGCCGGCAGGCTCTGCAGAAAGTTGATTTCCATTTGCGTAAAGGTGAAATGGCATTTCTGAGTGGCCACTCAGGTGCTGGTAAAAGTACCTTACTAAAGCTCATTTGCGCGATGGAACGCCCTTCTGACGGTACAATCAGCTTTAATGGCCATGATATTACTAACATCCCTGCCAAGGATATTCCGTATCTACGCAGACACTTAGGAATCGTGTTTCAGGATCATAGGTTGCTCACCGATCGTTCGGTATTCGACAATGTTGCTTTGCCGATGCGAATTGAGTCTGCATCCGAGAACGATATTAAGCGCCGTGTTTCAGCTGCTTTAGACAAAACGGGTTTACTGGATAAGGCAAAGTGTCTTCCAAGTCAGCTATCTGGTGGTGAGCAACAGCGTGTAGGTATCGCGAGAGCGGTCGTTAACAGGCCAACCTTACTTATCGCCGACGAGCCAACAGGTAACCTGGACTCAGAGCTATCTACCCGGGTTCTTAATTTATTTGAAGAGTTTAACCGGGTAGGGGTATCGGTTCTTCTAGCTACTCACGACATTGGCTTGATTCAAAGTCGCCCTCTGTATCGTCGTCTGGACTTAAATCAAGGCTTTTTAAGTGAGGTTGAAGGTTATGGCCAATAACGTGAGAAAGAAAAAAGCGGTAACCAGTCGAGACAGCTTTCTGAAAATTCACTTCAATCAGGCAAAAAAGGCATTTCTTGCTCTTTGGGAGCGTCCGTTAGGCAACTTGCTGACCCTCGCAGTTATTTCAATGGCTCTATCTCTTCCTGCGAGTATTTATCTTGTCGGTAAAAACATTGCCCAGGTGGCAGACGATGTAGCAACTCCTTCTCAAATCAGTGTGTTTCTTCATGAAGACACTGCTGAAGCAAGAATTATGGTGCTGAAAGATGAAGTGGAAAACTGGGAAGGCGTGAAGACAGTCGAGTACATATCGTCGCAGCAAGGGTTAAGCGATCTTAGCTCTCACTCTGGTTTTGAGCAGGCTTTGTCTCTGTTAAGTGATTATGCTTTGCCAGCGGTATTGGTTGTTGAGCCTGCTGTTGAAACAAACGAAGAGATAAGAGCGATAGCGCAGCGCATCCAGGAAGATGAAGCAGTGAGTGACGTAAGGCTTGATGAAGACTGGTTATCTCGTATGGATGCAATTCATAAGCTTTCTGTCACAGTGGTACTGACCCTTTCTGTTCTAATGTGTGCTGCTGTATTTTTGATTGTTGGAAATACTATTCGATTCACCATTCTTGCGCATAAAGAAGAGATACAGGTCATGAAGCTGATAGGCGCAACCGATAGCTTTATTCTTCGCCCTTATCTTTATTACGGTATGTGGTTTGGTTTTATCGGAGCGGTAACTGCCTGGGTACTTACTGCGGTTATTACTATTTTGCTTAATGGCGCTGTGGAAGAGTTAGCGTCGCTGTACGATAGTCGATTCAGGCTTATTGGTTTGAATATAGATGAATCAGTACTATTGTTGATGCTAGGTCTGTTTCTTGGTTTTATTGCTGCGAAGCTTTCAGCAAGAAGCCATTTAAAAGAAATTGAACCTGTTTAAGTTAGTTTTGTCATATAAAAGGCGAAAAGACGTCATACATGTCTGGTAGAAGTTAAGAATATACTTGTATAGCGTTTATATCTGTGGATAATGAATCCCCCTTCTTGAAAATTGATTAAGCTCAATTTTGATAAGAAGCGCTGTAATAATAGCTTTCTCAGTTAGAGAAACGAGTGAGGAATTGAATGGCAAACCAAGCGTATCCAATGGCTTTAGTTACACAAGATAGCTTAGATAGCTATATTAGCTCTGTGAACAGCTACCCAATGCTGACACCAGATGAAGAGCGTGAACTGGCTGAGAGATTACATTACAAAGGTGAAATTGATGCTGCGAAAGGGTTGATCCTTTCTCATCTTCGATTCGTTGTTCATGTTGCACGTGGTTACTCTGGCTATGGTCTTCCAATGGCAGACCTGGTGCAGGAAGGTAATATCGGCCTGATGAAGGCGGTAAAACGCTTCAACCCTGAAGTGGGTGTTCGTCTGGTTTCTTTTGCAGTTCACTGGATTAAAGCTGAAATCCACGAGTACGTTTTGAGAAACTGGCGTATCGTTAAGATCGCTACGACAAAAGCTCAGCGTAAGCTTTTCTTCAACCTGCGTAAGTCTAAAAAGCGTTTAGGCTGGTTTAATAATGGTGAGGTTGAAACCGTTGCTCGCGAACTGGGGGTAGAGCCTTCAGAAGTGAGAGAAATGGAATCACGTCTTGCAGCGCAAGACGCAGCATTTGAACTGCCAACAGATGACGATGACTCAGGTGCAAGCATGTCTGCTCCGGTGTTATATCTGGAAGACAAAAACTCAGACATCGCAGAATCCATTGAAGCTGATAACTGGGAAGCACATACCAATACCCGCCTATCTCACGCATTGGCTACATTGGACGAAAGAAGTCAGCACATTGTACGCTCTCGCTGGTTAGATGATCAAAAATCAACGCTACAGGAACTGGCTCAGACATATGGTGTTTCTGCTGAACGTATTCGTCAGCTGGAAAAAAATGCGATGAAGAAGCTGAAAGCGGCGGTTGGTGAATTTTAAGCATTCATAAACTTAATAAATTTTTGAAAACCGGGATCGAAAGATCCCGGTTTTTTTGTTTTTGTCGATCTATTAATTGATCGTAGACTGTGAATAACTCTGTGAGAAAAATGAAAGCTTACTGTAAGAAAGCGGGGTGCAATATGGGCTATTCAGGTTTTTTCCGTTGGGGATAAAAGTAGACATACACACAGAATAAGAAAGATCATCACTATATATTGTGGATCTTTTCTGACAAAAACACTTTATCAACGTAATCCACAGGTTTATGCACAGATGGCTATTTTTTACACTTAAGTGGATAACCCTATGTTTCATATGTCCATATCCTTGCTGGGATAAGTTACAATGGTCACAAAGACAATAAGGAAGTGACTAATGAGCAGTTTCAAGAATATAGATGTGCTATCGGCTTATAAGCTTCAGCAGGAAAAGCAGGCTGTACTTGTTGATATACGAGATCCGGGATCTTACACCATTGCTAGTCCACAAGGGTCATATCATCTGACCAACGATACTATGGTTGAGTTTATGAATCATGTAGAGTTCGAAACTCCGGTGCTGGTTATTTGCTATCACGGCGTAAGTAGTCAGGGAGCTGCTCAATATCTGATTAATCAGGGATTTGAAGAAGTATACAGTGTTGATGGTGGCTTCGAGGCATGGAAGAGAGAAGGCTTGCCAGTAGAGAAGAGTGAGTAAATGATTCGGTTAATTGTGTTGGATAATCCAAGATTGGCTCAAGCCTTCATAGATTATATGGCATCTCGCAATATCCAGGTGGATATGATGCCAGAAGGGGGAGGTAGCTTCGCTCTATGGCTAAGAAAGGCGGAAGATCAGTTAGAAACTGAAGCAGAACTTAAGCACTTCTTAGCTAACCCAAATGACAGAAAGTATCATGCCGCATCATGGGATATGGCCGAAACTCGCAAGAGTAAGTTTAAATACCATACTCCGAGTATGTTAGAAATGGTTAAAGCAAAGGCTGGTCCGTTTACTTTGTTGATAATGTTTACTGGCATTGTTGTCTTTGCTCTACAACAGATTGGGCTTGGCAGGCAAGTATTCAGCTATATGCATTTCCCGGCAGTCGCGGAACAGCATTGGCAACTCTGGCGCTGGTTTTCTCATGCACTACTTCATTTTTCAGTGATGCATATCGTTTTTAATATGCTTTGGTGGTGGCAGCTTGGTGGTGATATCGAACAGAGATTGGGTAGCGGAAAATTATTGCAGATTTTTGCGTTCTCAGCATTGCTATCGGGAGCGGGGCAGTTTTGGGTCGAAGGCGCTAACTTTGGCGGGCTATCCGGTGTTGTGTACGCCTTGCTAGGTTATATCTGGGTGTTAGGAACGCGCGTGCCGGAAAAAGGATTGATACTGCCTAAATCTATAGTGGGCTTTATGCTTGTTTGGTTAGTTTTGGGTTATGTTCAACCCTATATGGCGATAGCCAACACAGCGCACCTGGTAGGTTTGCTGAGTGGTGTTGCATTTGGATTTAAAGATAGCCGTTCAAAATAATGAAGTCTTATGAGTGGCGACCAGATTTGTCGCCACTTGAAGCAGAATTTATTCTTACTGTGCCAGGTACTCAGAAAAAAGCACTTTAGCAATAATGGTACGCCCTGTTTCTGCCAGCAATAGACCATTTAGCAAATCGAGTAACTCGGTTTCCAGTGCTGCCTTTCCTGCCAACGATTTTACTTTTTCTTCCTGCTGCTTACCGATGTGTTCAATAATCGCGTCTCTGATTAGAGGTTCGTGCAATTCTAGGTCGGCAATATAACTACTATCTGCGACCATTAAGTCGACACTTACTCGTAAGTAGACAATTGTTTTTCCTTGAGTGTACACATTCGTTGTAATGTGTGGAGACAAGGCGTAGTACTGAAGAACCGGAGTGGCCTTTTCTTCCTCCGCTGCTGCCGGGAACGAAAAAGAACTGACTAAGGTTAGTAAAAGTAATGAAAAAAATGATCTGGTCATATTTATGAATTCTTTATTTTTATTCCGATAACTGAAGCGGTTTTGTCTGTTAAAATGGCTCAAGTACGCTTGTATTGTGATGTTCATTTCACCTAAACTTCACTCACTAGTTTATAACAATAATGCTAACTATAAAAAACAAATATGCCCGAGCAGATCTCGTTGTACATTAACGCTCTAAAAAATGTTGAATGGAAAGATATTGATTCTTTTGAACTATCTTCAGAAATTATCCTCGACTGGTTACAGGAGGAGGGGTCGCTGTCTCGTCGGTTAGCGCAAAAGTGTCACGACTTAACAGTAAACCTACTCTGCAATCGGGTGATTTCCTCTGAGCAACTAAACCTTCAGGAGATATCATTACTTAGTGAAGAAGAGTGTATTCTGCGTGAAGTAATCTTGAACGGTGATGATGAAGAGTGGGTTATCGGACGAACTCTTATGCCACTATCATCACTTGAAGACCAGCAGTACGATTTGAGTAAGCTTGGAGAGATCCCTCTGGGATTGACAGTTTTTCGTGCTGAAGAAGTTTCTCGCGACAAATTACAGGCTGGTTGGGCAGAAACTTCGTATGGTAAGTTGTTGGCGAGACGCTCGCGTTTATGGATGAATGGTAAACCTCTTTTAGTTGCAGAACTGTTTTTGCCAAACTCTCCAGTGTACGCGAAGGAGAATGTATAAATGAGTTTAGTAAAAGCCAGAGCCTATTGGCAGTTGATGCGAATGGATAAGCCAATAGGATCGCTATTGCTTCTCTGGCCGACTATGTGGTCATTAATACTTGCCGCTGGTGGTATGCCAAATTGGGAGGTGTTATTTGTTTTTGTTGCTGGCGTAGTACTTATGCGCTCTGCTGGGTGTGTTATTAATGACTTTGCTGACCGAAATATTGATGGCAAGGTTAAGCGTACTAAAAACAGACCAATACCCTCAGGGATGGTGACAGCAACAGAAGCGATAGTGCTTTTTCTATTGTTGGCTGCCGTATCCTTTATTCTCGTTTTAACCATGAACTCCCTGACGGTAAAACTCTCTTTTGTGGGTATAGTGTTAGCATTTATCTATCCATTTATGAAGCGCTACACTCATCTTCCACAACTGTTTTTAGCATTGGCTTTTAGCTGGGCAATACCGATGGCTTGGGCTGCTCAAGCCAACGAAATTTCCCCTTATGTCTGGCTACTGTTTTTGATAAATGCGCTATGGACTATCGCCTACGATACAGAATACGCAATGGTTGATCGTGATGACGACCTAAGAATCGGCGTAAAATCGACCGCGATATTATTTGGCCGTTTTGATAAAGCCATCATTGGTGGGCTACAGTTGCTTACCGTTGTATTGCTAATAGTACTGGGCTACCTATTGCAACTAAATCATTGGTTCTACTGGAGTGTACTAGGTGCAGGCGCTCTTTTTGTTTTTCAACAGAACCTTATCAGGGAAAGAGAGCGGGAGAAGTGTTTTCAGGCGTTTTTAAACAACAATCATGTTGGTTTACTTATTACGCTAGGAATGTTTCTCAGCACTCTATAATCGCGCTAAAACAGGCAATAAAAAAGGTTCTGAATTTCAGAACCTTTTTTCGTTTATGCTTTGTCTTGTAGTTGTTCTTCTTCTGGAATTTCCTCTGTAGGAATTAAACTTTCCTGAATCGTTAACTTCACTTCAGTGGTCAGCAGTTCCGATAGCATATCGGCAAGAGTCTGTGTTTTCTCTATATCGCACTTACCATCAATGTCGATATATTCCTCTTCTTTTAATGTGCTGAACAAAGAGGAGAAAACACCTTTATCAAAGAACTCTGGTGCGTTGATGCCGTGCAGTCGTCCAAGACGTTGTGCCACTTCCTGGCTTCTCTGTTCAAGTTCGGCTCTGTCTACCGCTGGATCGAATACCAACTGATTAATTGCGATAGCATAGCGTTGCAGCGTTTCGGCGATACTTCTTGATAACAGCATCAACGATTGAATCTTGATTTGATTTATAGATAGTGTGTCGCCTTTCAGGGTGATTAGCTCTTGCCTTGCTAACTCATTTATCAAAGCGTTCACTACAGCTTCAAGTTCGTCCGCTTCATATTTCAGGAATAGCTCTTTCTTGAGGAAAGGATATAGCTGAGCAACGGATTTTTGTACCTGATCTCTGGTCACACTCATATGGCGCACAACCATAAGGGCGATATGAGACGGGATAGCAAACAAGTGCACAATGTTATTACGGTAATAAGTCATCAACATTGCCTGGTTTCGATCCAAAGAGATGATCTCACCAATGGTGTCGCGCTCAGTAATAAACTTGTTCAGAGATAGAGCATGTTCAACAAGTTCACTTGCAGATTTGTTTGGTACGGTACTGGTTTCAGAGTAAGGAACGTTACGCAGTAGTTGCAGATATGAATCTATCTGTGCAATCAGAGTCTCTTTCGCTAGAGCACGCTGACGTGATGCAAGCAGTGCGGTAGCACTTAAAGTCAGAGCGTTAGTTGCAGCTGCATCGTTAATGTGGGTCATCATCTTATTGGCAAGTTGGTTGACAACAGGTGTCATCCACTGTGGCCTTGGTGCCTCAAGAGGATTAATATCTTTTGTCCAATCAGGAACATGAGTGTTCAGGAAGTTGTTCAATGGGATAGGCTCACCAAAGTTCACATAACCCTGTCCAAAGTTTCTTAGCTTACGGATAGTCTTAATTACCTGGCCAGCGTTTTCCTTCTCTTTACGCTTGCCACGCAGCTCTTTCGCGTAAGTTGATACTTCCATTACGTGTTCGTAACCGATGTAAACAGGAACCAGAGTAACAGGACGATTCAGGCCTCGTAACATCGCTTGAATAGTCATCGCCAACATGCCAGTTTTAGCTGGAAGAAGTCGGCCAGTACGTGAGCGACCCCCTTCACTGAAGTATTCAACGGAATAACCTTTTGCAAACAGTTCTGCTAAGTATTCACGGAATACAGTGGAGTATAGTTTGTTGCCTTTGAAGCTTCTTCGAATGAAGAACGCACCACCTCTTCGGAATATAGGCCCAGCAGGGAAGAAATTCAGGTTGATACCCGCTGCAATATGAGGAGGAACCATCCCTTCATGATAAAGCACATAAGATAGTAGTAAGTAGTCCATATGGCTTCGGTGGCAAGGTACGTAAACAATCTCGTGACCTTCTTGTGCCAGGCGTCTTACTGTCGATGCATTGTTTATATTTAGCCCCTGGTATAGCTTATTCCACAGCCAACCTAAGAAGCGATCACCCTTCTTAACCAGAGAGTATGAGAAATCTGCTGCTATTTCATCAAGGATAGAGTGAGCTTCTTTTCTAGCCTTCTCTATGCTGATTCCTTTGCTTTTAGACTCATCTTCAATGACTTTCTGGATTACCTGAGAGTTTAGCAATCTTTCAAATAGCTGTTCGCGATTAGGAAGGTTTGGTCCGGATGCTGCAAGTTTCTGACGAGAGAAGTGAATTCGAGCAACTCTCGCAAGCTTTTGAGCGATGGTTTTGTCTGTACCATGAGAATCTGCCATATAACGCAGGGATACAACGGCACTGAAACGGATCATGCAATCTCTACCTGAGAATAGCATCGCCATTGCTTTTTGAGGGCCATTCATTGCCTGAAGATAAGGTGTTTCTTTTTCTTCTTTACCCGGCTTACGTCCCCAGAGAACCGAAGTCGGAATAACCTGAACGTCTAGCTCTTTGTCTAGTTCATGCATCTCAAGCAACTCAGAAAATAGTTCTACTGAAGCGCTTGGGATGTGCTTATCATCCTGAAGTAGCGTTGGTCTTGAGCTGATATAAACATAACGGCCAAGTGTTTTACCGTTTATCTCCAGTGGAGATAATGGATCCGGCAGTCCAAGAGCTAATGCCTGTTTCCTCATGCTATGTAGGTCTACATTTGAGCGGAATGGCATTGCATAAATCAGTGGCTTGTCTAAATCAATGCCCAGATCTTCTATAGGGTTTGATGGTATGGCTTTGCTTCTGACCAATGCGGAGATAGGGAGCTTTACGATTGAACGTGGGATAATTCGTCCGGAAGACATCTTTAGCTGACCTCAAAAAAATTGAAAAAAACTGAGCGTATGATTGATCAAAACTCTAGTGCTAGGTTGACCAGAAATACCGCTCAACTTATTAAAGTGCTAATGCGGTGCAAGGATATCAGAAACTGGTCAAACCTTTTATTAATTCAAGGCAATTTCACAACAATAAGCATAAAAAATGATATTTCACATATATCGACAGGATGAATAGATGAAGAACCCAGAGAAGAAAGGATTCAAACGGTTAATAAATGCCAGCATATACTCTAGTCAAGGGTTAGCGGCTGCGTTTAAAAATGAAGCCGCATTCAGGCAAGAAGTGCTGGCCGCAATAGTCATGCTACCGTTAGCATTCTGGTTGGATATAGATTCGACACATCGGATGTTAATGGTGAGCTCTGTTTTGTTGGTAATGATTGTTGAACTTCTAAATACTGCCGTTGAATCTGTAGTGGACAGAATTGGACCAGAATTTCATGAGTTGGCTGGCAGAGCTAAAGATACAGGTTCTGCGGCAGTGCTGATCGCAATGTTACTCGCTGGATATGTTTGGTGTGAAGCTCTCTATTCGGCTTATTTGATTGGTTAAAGATACAACTTTGGTTGTTGTTCCACATGAAACACCTGTGACTCAGTGGGAAGTTTTTAAATAGATGCTTTGCAAGCTACTATTTACTGTATATACTCACAGTTAACTGTATAAAAAGACAGGTGACTTATGAAGCCGTTAACCGCGCGCCAACAGCAGGTTTTTGACCTGATTAAAGAAAAAATTGATGATACCGGAATGCCACCAACAAGAGCGGAAATTGCTCGAGAACTTGGCTTTCGTTCTGCTAATGCAGCGGAAGAACACTTAAAGGCTCTTGCGAAGAAGCAGGCTATCGAGATTATCCCGGGAGCCTCTCGTGGTATTCGAATTCTGCTTCAGGATCAAGCCAGCAATGACGATGAGGGTTTGCCTTTAATTGGTCAGGTAGCGGCTGGTGAGCCTATTCTTGCTCAGGAGCATGTAGAAGCGCATTACCAGGTTGATCCTAGTATGTTCCGACCACAAGCTGATTTTCTGCTCCGTGTAAACGGTGAGAGTATGAAGGATATCGGCATCATGGACGGCGATTTATTGGCGGTTCATAAGACACAAGATGTACGCGATGGTCAGGTTGTCGTTGCGCGTGTTGATGATGATGTGACAGTAAAACGATTGGAGCGCAAAGGCGCTACCGTTCTTCTGCATGCTGAAAATGAAGAGTTCAACACCATTGAAGTTGATCTGACGTCTCAGCATATGGCGATTGAAGGCATTGCGGTTGGTATCATTCGTAACAGCGATTGGATGTAATTTGACTTAAGTCATGATAATAATTTGCGAATGTAATTGATATTCATTATCATCTTTCTTGTTGAGAGGAAGATGATAATGAACTATAGCAAGTTAAGCTTTTCGTCGAGCAAACCGATAAAACAGCCTGAATACGATATACCTGCTAGTCTGCTCGAGCCGATGTGGTTGAGAAGCAGGGAAAGCCTAGTGGAAGATGGTCTCGTTTTCGATCCTATTGCTGCTAAAGCGTACAAGCAATGTTACCTTTCTCCTGAATGCCTTTCTGGCGATATTGACCAAAAACAACTTCTTCATGCCACGTTAACTAAGCTGTGTGATCTTAGAGTACAAGCTTTTCTAAAAAAGAGCCCAAACGGTTGGATTATTAATGTCGGTGCCAGATTAGATACTCGTTTCTATCGATTGGACAATGGGCTTTGTCAGTGGGTTGAACTCGATACGAATGAAAACCTGTTATGGCGTGAAAAACTCTTTCATCACAATGAACGCTATCAACTTAAATGTGGTTCCGTGAGTTCTGTTGATTGGCTTGATGATATATCCATTCCTGAAAATGCTCCTGTTCTGATTGTTTGCGAGCAAGCCTTGCTAGATTCCAAGGAACAACAAGTAGCTCACTTTATTCAATCTCTCGGGCGTCATTTTTCTCAAGCTCAAGCATGTATTGTTGTGGCTGGCGATCAAACGGCGTCAAAGCTAGGGAAAAAGCTGGGGTGCGCTGAATATAAGCACGGTTTATCTGCGCCACAACAAAACTTAGTGGGCTGGCTTCCATGGTTAAAGTGGATTAAGCAATATTCTCCATTGGATTATGAGTGTGGCCGCTGGAAATTGTGGCATAAATTAATCAGAAAACTTTCTCCAATAAAAAGTAGGCTAACACCTACAGTTATTGAGTTTAGCTGGTAAGCGTGCCGAGCATTTGAGTAGGCATGCTCAGCACGATGTTAAGTCAGACTAAAATAGCCGATTCAGGCCATTTAACGCAGCTACGCGATATCCTTCTGCCATGGTTGGATAATTGAATGTTGTGTTTACAAAATACTCAATGGTATTGGCTTCACCTTTCTGTTCCATGATAGCCTGCCCGATATGAATAATTTCAGCTGCACGCTCTCCAAAACAATGTATTCCCAGTATTTCTTTTGTTTCCCGATGAAATAGTATTTTCAGGCTACCGATATCTTTTCCTGCAATCTGAGCACGTGCCAGGTGTTTAAACGAGGCGCGACCAACTTCATAGGGGACTCGTGCTGCTGTCAGCTCTTGTTCAGTTTTGCCCACCGAGCTGATCTCAGGAATGGTATAGATACCAGTAGGGATATCTTCTATCAGGTGAGTATTCATATTGCCTTGAGCTATATGCTGAGCCAGAAAGCGTCCTTGATCGTACGCAGCACTTGCCAAACTTGGGTAGCCGATGACATCACCGACAGCGTAAATATTTTCAATCTCAGTCTGGTAATGCTCATCTACTTTAAGCTGCCCTCGCGAGTCCGGAGCTAATCCAACTGCTTCAAGATTTAACTTATCCGTATTACCGGTTCTGCCATTAGCATATAAGATGCAATCTGCGCGCATTTTTTTGCCAGATTGAAGGTGAACGATGACACCATCTTTAGTCCCTTCGATCTTTTCATAAGTTTCGTCATTTCGAATAATCACGCCACTATTCCAAAAATGGTAGGAGAGGGCGTCTGAAATTTCGTTATCCAGGAAGGAAAGCAATCTGTCGCGTGTGTTGATCAGATCAGTTTTAACACCTAATCCGCGAAAGACGGAGGCATATTCACACCCGATAACTCCGGCACCATAAATAATAATGTGCCTCGGGTCGTGCTGTAGTGAAAGGATAGAGTCGCTATCGTAGATGCGTTCATGGTTAAAGTCGACGTCTGCTGGTTGATAAGGGCGTGAGCCTGTGGCGATAACAAACTTATCAGCAGTATAGATATCTACTATGCCGTCGGGCTTAGACACAGCAACAGTATTACTATCAACAAATTTCGCTTCACCAAAGATTAGTGAGCATTCATTACGATCATAAAATCCCTGTCGTAAACGAGTCTGTTTATCGATTACTGTTTTTGCATGATTAAGGATATTTGAGAATGTAGAGTGAAGGCTGGTGTTGTTATGGCAAAACAGGGGGTTGTTATTGAACTCTATGATACGACTGACGGCATGCCTTAGCGCTTTTGATGGTATGGTTCCCCAATGGGTACACCCCCCACCAACACTGGCTTCCTTTTCAATTATTGCAACATTTAATCCCGCTTTGGTTAAGCCCATAGCGGCACCTTCGCCACCGGGACCACTGCCAATTACGATAGCATCATAGTGATTGGGCTTCGCCATTACTTCCATCCTTAGTTTTTTATTAACATTTGTTTATCGAGATTTTAACCTCTTAATTTGTCAGGTAAATGATCTTCATATAAGAGAGTGGTAATGATCACGGACTTATGAGAACTCACTTGAGTTGTGAAGACGCGATTTTCTACTTGCACAAAATCGCGCTATAGTAATGACCTAGTGTAAAATTGCTTGTGATAAAAAATTTGAAAGAAAATAAACTAGGAATACGAGCACAGCAGAAGGAGAAAACTCGCCGCGCTCTGATCGATGCCGCTTTTAGTCAGTTAAGTGCCGATCGTAGTTTCTCAAACCTGAGTTTGAGAGAAGTTGCGCGAGAAGCTGGAATTGCACCGACGTCGTTTTATCGTCACTTTAAGGATATGGATGAGTTAGGTTTGACTATGGTTGATGAAGGAGGGTTATTACTTCGTCAGTTAATGCGTCAGGCTCGCCAAAGGATTGTTAAAGAAGGCAGTGTGATAAGGACGTCGGTAGAAACCTTTATGGAGTTTATCGAAAGCAGTCCGAACGTTTTTCGTTTATTGTTACGAGAACGTTCAGGGACTTCCGCTGAGTTTCGCGCAGCCGTTGTGCGTGAAATGCAGCACTTCTCGGCCGAGCTTACTGAATACCTGATTAGTACAGGGATGACGAGAGAAGAAGCCATTGTTCAGGCAGAAGCATCAGTAATATTAGTATTTAGTTCTGGTGCAGAAGCCTTAGATTTGAGTAAGCATGAAAGAGAAGAGTTAACCGAGCGCTTGGTGATGCAACTACGAATGACAGCTAAAGGCGCTTACTGGTATAGAAAAGAACGTGAACGGCAAAAAAACAGGATATAACTATGTCGAATGAGTCTACCCAAACCTCTGCTAGATCAGAGAGAAAAACGCTAATCCTGGCAGCAATCGCTGGCATGTGTAGTAACGCGTTATTGTCTTCAATTACACTTTCAGAAGTGTCATTCTCTGTTTTTCCACTAATCGCTTTAGTATTGTCACTACAGATGCTTTACGATGGTTACCTTAAAAGTCCGGTGGCAGAAGATATCCCACTGATTGGATTAGCGTGTTTCTTTGTTGGTGCATTTGGCCACTCTGCATTTGTAAAAGCGCAATTCCCAGAGGTTGGTTCTAACTTCTTCTCGATTATTGTCACCATGTTGCTTCTAGCATGGGTTGGCAAGAAGTTAGGGTATGTCAAAAAAGAACATGCTTAAAATAAGAAACGAGCCTCGCGGCTCGTTTTTTTAACTTCTTTTTCTAGCAGAACACCAGCTTCCATATGGTGGGTATATGGGAATTGATCGAATAAAGCGAATCGCTTGATATCATGTGTTTCTTTCAAAATATCCAGATTGTCTTTCAGCGTTTCTGGGTTACACGAAATATAAAGAATACGTTCGTAGCCTTGAACCATTTTGCAGGTATCAACGTCCATACCTGCACGAGGAGGGTCTACAAAAATGGTATTACAGTTATAACTTTTTAGATCGATGTTCTGTTGTTTTAAACGACGGAACTCTCTTTTACCTTCCATCGCTTCTGTAAACTCTTCTGCGGACATGCGAATGATCTGAACATTTTCTATCTTATTCGCTGCGATATTATACTGAGCTGAATCTACCGATGGTTTGGCAAGTTCGGTTGCTAACACACGATCGAAGTTTTGAGCTAAAGCCAGCGAGAAATTACCGTTACCACAATATAGTTCTAACAAGTCACCGTTACTTTCACTTGTACAGTCGACTGCCCACTCCAGCATCTTCTGAGCAACTTCACCATTAGGCTGTGTAAAGCTATTTTCTACCTGCTGATAGATATAACTATCACCGTTAACACATAGTTTTTCAACGACGTAATCGCGATCAAGAACTATCTTCATCTTACGGGCACGACCGATGATGTTTACATTAAAGCCTTCAGCTTCGAGTGTCTGCTTCAGTTTTTTTGCTTCAGTGGTCCATAGTTCGTCGAGTTGTCGATGGTAAAGAAGAGAAACTAGAACTTCATCACTAAGAGTGGAAAGGAAATCGACCTGAAATAATTTCTTACGAAGCGAGTCATTACCTTTAGCTAGTTCAATTATGCGTGGCATTAGGTCATTGATTAACTTACTAGCTGCAGGGAACTGGTCAACCCTGTACTTTTCTCGTGTCTCCTGGTTGAACATGATGTAGTAAAGCTCTTCGCCTTCATGCCAAACACGAAACTCTGCACGCATGCGATAGTTCTTGATTGGGGACTCGTATACCTCTAACTCTGGAACACCATAACTTGAAAATAGCTCATTCATACGGAGCTTTTTTTCGTCCAGTTGTTCTTGATAACGCTGAGGGGTCATTTCAGGAATTGCCATTTTATTGCCTTTCACATTCGCACAGAGAGCGCAGATTTTATTCAATAGTAGGAGCTTGTCCAGTTTTGTGTGGGGAAAAATGACGTTTAAGTCTATATCTGCATGTATTATGACAATAAATTATTACGATTGGGTAATTATCTATCTAGACGTCTAGTCTACTAATAGATAGTATTTCCGAGATTGCTGGTTGAGGTGCTTATTATATGGCACCTGTATAACAGGGAATCCGGTGAGAGTCCGGAACTGACGCGCAGCGGTAATAGAGAACGAACATCTTGGGTTAAAAGCCACACACTGTTTTTCGAAATGGGAAGTGAGATGCTAGGTAATACGAAAGTGTTGAGCTCTTAAGTCCGAATATCTGACAGCAAAGTAAGTATCAAAATACTTGGAAAATTCTACGCGATTTAGGGAATAACAATGCGAAAATCATCTTTAGCGATAGCAGTGGCATCGCTTCTTTCTTATAGCTCTTTTTCACACGCTCAAGAAAGCTCTTCAGATATTGAAACTATGGTGGTTACGGCCAATAGAGTAGAGCAATCGTTGAGTGATGTTATTGCTTCTACAGATATTGTGACCAAAGCAGATATTGAAGCTACTCAGGCAGTTTCATTTGCAGATGTATTAAAACGATTACCGGGTGTTCAGGTCGTAACAAATGGTTATGGTAAGACAACAGATGTGTATATCCGAGGTACTGCGTCAAAGCATGCGCTTGTCTTAATTAACGGTGTCCGTATCGGTAGTGCAACTTTGGGATCAGCTAGTTTTAGTCAGATACCGTTAACCGGTATAGAAAGAGTAGAGCTTATCAGAGGGCCACGTGCTGCAATTTATGGTTCAGATGCTATTGGCGGGGTCATAAATATTGTGACCAACTATCAAGGTGAAGACATAAAAGAGGTATCAGCTGGGATTGGTAGTGACAATTATTACTCTGGTAAGATTTCAGCAGCTGGAAAGCTGGGTGACTCGAGTTGGGGAAAAGCGGTATTGAACTACCAGGAGAATCAGGGCTTCTCTGCCAGAAAAGAACCATATGAGGCTGATGATGATGGCTTTGAGGCAAGGAATATTGTTGCTGAAGTTGGTACTCAATTAAATGACCAATGGGCGGTCAGCTTACAAGGTTACTACCACGATGGTGAAAGTGAATATGATGACCAGTATGGCGGTAGTAACGCAATAGCTGATACAAGTTCTTACAACGTAGCAGCTAAAACAAAATATAGTAGAGACGCCTTCGCTAGTGAGCTTACTATTGCACGAAATAAAGATAGCTCGACAGATTCAACCGACGAGTCTCCTGGTAGCGAAATTAAAACCAATCGTACAGTAGTAACATGGCAAAATATCCAACATCTTACGGATGAACTTGTGCTAGCTGGTGGTATTGATTGGTATCGAGAAGAAGTAAGCAATGAAGGTGGTAGCTATGATCAAGATAGCCGAGATAACACAGCATTGTTTATTACTTCTGTATATCAGGCTGATAAGTTTGGAGCTGAAGCAAGTGTTCGCAGTGACGACAATGATAGCTATGGAAGAGAAAATACCTGGCAATTAGGGTTATCTTATCGCTTTGCCGATAGCATAGCGGCCTCTTTGTCTGGTGGTACAGCATATAAAGCTCCATCTTTTAATGATCTCTATTACCCTAACTCGGGAAACCCGGATTTGACGCCGGAAGAAGCAAAGAATATTGAAGCGTCTCTTTATGGTGATCTAGAGTTGTTTAGCTGGAGCGTTTTGGGTTATCAAAATAACATCGACAACCTTATTGATTGGGCACCAGTTGATGATGCAGGGTTTATCTGGAAGCCAAGCAATATCAATAAAGCTGAAATTAAAGGTATTGAGTCACAAATCAACTTTAATACCGGAGATCTATACCACACGGTAAGCTATGACTATACCGATGCAAAAGATCAGAAAACGGGCAAGTATCTTACTCGTAGAGCTAAACATAACGCTAAGTGGAATCTATCGTACGAGCTACAGAAGTGGCAGTTTGATGTGTCTACGCGTTATCGTGGAACCAGTTATGAAGATGAAAGTAACACTGAAAAGCTAGATGCGTTTACCGTAGTTGACTTTTCTACAACTTATTACTTTTCTGATGATCTAAAAGTTGGAGCTAGAATCGTTAACCTGTTTGATAAAGAGTATGAGACGAAATCTTCTTACAACAGTGAAGAGAGATCATACTACGCTAATCTGAGCTATCAGTTCTAAATCAGGCATATCATTTTACAACCGCCTTCGGGCGGTTTTCTTTTTCTTGCTAATGGCTGCTCCAGGAGTATGATTGCGGCCAAGTATTCTTAGTTATCTCAGTTATGTCCTTAGCAACACAAAAGCCTTTTCGAGTTCTTGTTTTCGATTCTGGTGTGGGTGGTCTGTCCGTTTATAAAGAGATACGTAAGCTGCTTCCTGATATTGAATACATATACCTATTCGATAACGAAGCCTATCCCTATGGTGAATTGGAGAAGGAGACTTTAATCCATCGAGTGAAGATGCTGGTAGAAGAGGTTGTAAAGCGAGAGCTGATAGACATAGTCGTCATAGCCTGCAATACGGCAAGTACCATTGTTTTACCGAAACTCCGTGAAGTACTAGATGTCCCAGTTGTAGGTGTTGTTCCTGCAATTAAGCCAGCGAGTCTAATTGCTCATAAGGCAGTTGGCCTTATCGCGACTCCCGCTACAGTAAAGAGAGAATACACATATCAGTTAATCGAGAGCTTCGCTTCATCAAAAGAAGTTAAGCTATTGGGCTCCACCAGATTAGTCAATATGGCTGAAGAAAAGCTTTGTGGTATCCAGATAGACCTTGAGGAGCTGGAGGAGATACTTTCTCCTCTTAAACATAAAGTAGACGTCGCTGTACTTGGTTGTACTCATTTCCCATTACTAAAAGAAGAGATAGATAAAGTCTTTGGTGGGGAAGTAATACTGATAGACTCAGGAGAAGCGATTGCAAGAAGGGTTAAATCTTTATTGCCTGGAACAGTAAATGGCTACAAAAAGGGAAGGTATAAAATTTATAGTAGTGCAGCTTTAGGAGATAAAACTGCACTAGATAGTGCGGTCGGGAAGTTAAACTTTTCCCCTATTGAGACGCTTCCGATTCAGGATGTTTAGGATCATTCGCAATACGCACCTTTAATGTACGCTGCATATAGTCATTGTCATTTAAAGCGTTGATAGCGGTTTCTGTATCAGCGCTAGCCATAACAACAAAGCCAAACCCCCTCCTTTTACCGGTGCGTTTATCTTTCATTAATCTAACAGCGAAAACTTCGCCATGCTCCGCGAATAGCTGTCGGACATTAGACTCATTAGCTTTATAAGGTAGATTTCCAACATAGAGTGTTTTAGTAGAAGGTTTGCCGTTGTCTAGTTCATTCGAAGAAGATCCTGAAAGAGCAAAAATGAACGAAGCCGCAGCTACACCAATAACAAAAGAAATAGAAGGTAAAAAAGGTTGCTCTGGTGAAATCATATAGAAGATAGCCGCACCAAGAACAGCTAAAGCAACCAGCAGAATAGTAGATTTTTTAGAGTTCATAGAAGAATACAACTTTTATAGTCAAATTAAGGATTAACGTTATTAACATAACGGACACATGAATCTTACTTTTATCCACATATGAATGCCAACGTATTGGTGTGACCTCCTTCAAATGTTGATATTTTATCCAATAAACAACGTATTGTTTGTTTTTTCGGCTCTTGATAAAAAAGTTTAAAAAAGATCTTGCACTAAAAAGATCCTCCCTATAATGCCGCATCACCGACACGGAGTGAGGCGCAAGTCACACTTTGGTGAAGGGGAAAAGAGAAAAGAATTTTTAAAAAACTTCTTGACTCAAACAAAAGGAAGCGTAGAATACGCATCCCTAACTGAGCCGGAAACGGCAAAGTAAATT
>NZ_JARQZP010000005.1 GCF_029589055.1 Vibrio hannami | reverse complement strand
GTTTCTTCTGGACGGATTTCCGAGAACAGTCGCACAAGCTGAAGCACTTGAGAAATTCTTAAAAGGACTAGGCAAGTCGATTGATCATGTCATCAATATTCAAGTCGATAAAGATGCATTGATGGAACGTCTTACCGGACGCAGAATCTGCAAAAATTGCGGTGCAACATATCATTTAGTCTTTAATCCGCCTGCAAAAGAAAATGTATGCGATAGAGGTGGAGGAGAACTTTATCAGCGCGCAGATGATAATGAAGCTACCGTTTCCACACGGCTTGAGGTTAACTTGAAGCAAACTCAGCCTTTACTCGATTTTTATGCGGATGAGGGATATCTCGTAAACATTGACGGGCAACAGCACATCAATGAAGTTTACGCTGATATAAGAAAGCTTCTCGGAGGCCTGGACAAATGATTATTTGTAAAACTCCCCGAGAAATCGAAATCATGCGTGAAGCGGGCCGGATTGTTGCTTTAACTCACCAGGAGCTGAAAAAGCACGGTAAACCCGGCATCTCGACAAAAGAATTGGATCAAATTGCCGAACGTTTTATTACGAAGCAGGGTGCAATCCCATCTTTTAAAGGGTATAATGGTTTTCGCGGGAGCATTTGCCTGGTTTCGGTCAACGAAGAACTGGTTCACGGTATTCGGGCAGCCGGGTGCTTCGTGACGGAGACATCATCAGCATCGATATCGGTGCGAAGCTAAACGGTTATCATGGTGACTCTGCATGGACTTATCCAGCATTAGGAACGATCAGCGATGATGATCAAAAGCTGCTGGACGTGACGGAAAGTCTTTATATAGGGGCTTGCAGGAAGCAAAACCGGGTGAACGTTTGTCGAATATTTCCCACGCAATACAAACGTATGTCGAAAGCGAACATTTTTCAGTTGTTAGGGAATATGTCGGACACGGGGTCGGTCAGGATCTGCATGAGGATCCGCAAATTCCTCACTACGGTCCGCCGAACAAAGGCCCGCGGTTAAAGCCTGGCATGGTCTTGGCCATTGAACCGATGGTCAACGCAGGCAGCCGGTATGTCAAAACACTGGCTGATAACTGGACGGTTGTTACTGTGGACAGGAAAAAGTGTGCTCATTTTGAACACACGATTGCGATTACGGAGACAGGTTTTGATATACTGACAAAAGCCTAGGTGAATGAGATGAGTCGGAAAACGCCTGAAATTGGACAGTTCGTTCGTATTATACGAGGTCGCGAATTGGACCAATACGCAATTGTCATTGGAATATTCGATCATCATCATGTGCTGGTAGCAGACGGAGAAAAGCGTAAATTTCATTCCTAAGAAAGAATATCAATCATTTAACCTTTTATGATTGCGTATCTCCGGAAGTTCAGAACAGTATAAACGAAACTGGGCGTGTGACAAATGGAAAATTGGAGTTTTCTCTATTGAAATTTGTCAGAGAGCAAGTTACTGATTTGAAGAAGGGAGAACACTTGAATGGCGAAAGACGATGTAATTGAAGTGGAAGGTACTGTAGTCGAAACGCTGCCAAACGCAATGTTCAAGTTGAACTTGAAAATGGCCACACGGTTTTAGCTCATGTGTCAGTAAGATCCGCATGCACTTCATTCGCATTTTACCTGGAGACAAAGTTACGGTAGATATCTCCATGACTTAACTCGTGGTAGAATTACGTACCGTTACAAATAAAGCACTCCGGAAATTGAGGAGGTTGGAAACACATGAAAGTGAGACCATCAGTTAAAACCGATCTGTGAAAAATGCAAGGTCATTCGCAGAAAAGGAAAAGTAATGGTGATCTGTGAAAATCCAAAGCATAAACAAAAACAAGGATAATTTTTGAGCGAGGTGCGAGAGAGATGGCCCGTATTGCTGGTGTAGATATCCCACGTGACAAGCGTGCTGTTATTTCATTAACATACATCTTTGGAATCGGCGCATTAAGCGGCTCAGCAAGTGTTAAAAGAAGCTGGTGTTTCTGAAGACACTCGCGTTCGTGATTTAACTGAAGAGGAACTCGGTAAAATCCGCGACGTAATCGGACAAATTGAAAGTTGAAGGTGACCCTCGCCGTGAAGTGTCTGCTCAACATCAAACGTCTGATCGAAATCGGAAGCTACCGCGGAATTCGTCATCGTCGCGGATTGCCTGTTCGCCTTGGTCAAAGATGCCAAAAATAACGCGCGTACTCGTAAAGGTCCGCGTCGTACTGTAGCTGGTCAAGAAAAAATAAGCAAGGGAGGTAATTAATCAATGGCTGCTGCTCGTAAATCAGAACACGCGTAAACGTCGCGTGAAAAAGAATATTGAATCTGGAATCGCTCATATTCGACTTTTCAACTTTCAACAACACGATTGTTACAATCACTGATGTTCAAGGCAATGCTATTTCTTGGTCAAGTGCCGGAGCTTCTAGGACTTGAAGTGTTCTCGTAAATCCACTCCGTTCGCTGCACAAATGGCTGCCGAAACAGCTGCTAAAGGTTCTATCGAACATGGACTTAAAACTCTTGAAGTTACTGTTAAAGGACCAGGTTCAGGCCGTAGAAGCTGCAATCCGTGCGCTGCAAGCTGCCGGACTCTGAAGTAACAGCGATCAGAGACGCAATGCACCTGTTCCTCATAACGGATGCCGTCCGCCAAAACGTCGCCGCGTGTAATCGGTTTGTATAGATTTCGTGTCCCTGTCAATAATAGGCTAGGATATACAGCTAATGTATAAAACGAATGCACACTCGTTGCCGGCACGTACGCGCGGACTAAACAAATGGGGAATTTCGGACAGGAATCAGAGAAGTCCTTTTCCGGGGTTTCGACGTTTTGAAGGAGGGTCTGGCGAAATGATCGACGATTGAAAAACCAAAAATCGAAACGGTCGAAGGAACAGCGACGATGCCGTATGGTAAATTTGTCGTAGAGCTCACTGAGTGAGCGTGGGGGGGGGGGGGGGGGGGGGGGGGGGGGGGGGGGGGGGGGGATATGGTACAACTTTGGGTAGCTTTCCTTACGTCGTATCCTTTTATCCTCACTCCCTGGTGCCGCTGTAATATCGATCCAGATGGATGGTGTGCCGCAAGAGAATTTTCGACGATCGAAGGCGTTGCTGAAGAGGTACAGCAACGATTATCTTAAACATTAAAAAACTTCGGCACTGAAAATCTATCTCTGAAGAAGAGAAGACGCTTGGAGATTGATGTTCAGGGTGAAGGAGTTGTAACGGCTGCTGATATTACCCACGACAGTGATGTTGAGATTTTGAATCCTGATCTTCACATTGCGACTCTTGGCCAAAACGCGAGTTTCCGAGTTCGCTTAACCGCTCAAAAGAGGCCGCGGGTACAACCAGGTTGCTGACGCGAATAAAAGAGACGATCAGCCGATTGGCGTCATCCCGATTGATTCCATCTATACACCTGTTTCTCGTGTATCTTATCAAGTTGAGAATACTCGTGTGGGTCCGGATTACAAACTATGACAAACTTACGCTTGACGTATGGACAGATGGAAGCACTGGACCAAAAGAAGCGATTGCGCTTGGTTCAAAGATTTTGACTGAACACCTTAATATTTTTGTCGGTTTGACCGACGAAGCCCAGCATGCTGAAATCATGGTTGAAAAAGAAGAAGATCAGAAAGAAAAAGTTCTGGAAATGACAATTGAAGAGCTTGATCTTTCCGTTCGTTCTTACAACTGTTTGAAACGTGCGGGCATTAATACGGTTCAAGAGCTTGCGAACAAGACTGAAGAAGATATGATGAAAGTCCGCAACCTGGGTCGCAAGTCACTCGAAGAAGTGAAAGCGAAACTTGAAGAGCTTGGACTTGGCCTTCGCAAAGACGATTGACTAGTTTCAATGTGAACTAGGATTTTCGTGTGTTTTTTATTTCAGATAGAGTATTTCAATAAAGGAGGGGACACTACATGTCCATACAGAAAACTAGGACGCACTAGTGCACAGCGTAAAGCAATGCTGCGTGATCTTACAACAGACTTGATCATCAACGAAAGAATCGAAACAACAGAAGCTCGTGCTAAAGAACTTCGCTCTGTTGTAGAAAAAATGATTACACTTGGCAAGCGCGGAGATTTACACGCACGCCGCCAAGCAGCTGCATACATCCGCAATGAGGTAGCGGACGCAGAGAAAAACCAAGATGCACTTCAAAAGCTTTTCTCTGATGTAGCACCTCGCTATGAAGAGCGCCAAGGCGGATACACGCATTATGAAGCTTGGTCCTCGCCGTGGTGACGGAGCACCAATGGCTATCATCGAATTGGTTTAATCACATATATGTGTGTCTAAAGAAGGGCGGGACAGTTTTTAACTGGATCTATGCCCTTTTTAGATTGAACGACTAGTCAGATCAGCGGAGTTTTTAGATGAGAGGAGGCCGGACGGGCAAATGAATCAAGAGCGATTAATAGCTGTAGAGGATATCACCTTCCGTTATCAAAAAGAAGCGGAAAGACCTGCGCTTGATCATGTATCTTTTCATGTTTCAAAAGGGGAATGGCTGGCGATTGTCGGGCACAATGGTTCCGGGAAATCGACGCTTGCCCGTACTTTGAACGGCCTGATCCTGCCTGATGAAGGATCGATTGAAGTCGCCGGCATCAAGCTGACGGAAGATACGGTCTGGGATGTCAGAAAAAAAGTCGGCATGGTGTTTCAAAATCCCGATAATCAATTTGTCGGGACAACCGTTCGCGATGATGTGGCTTTTGGTTTAGAAAACAACGGAGTTCCGCGAGAAGATATGGTGGAAAGGGTGGATTGGGCTGTTAAACAGGTAAACATGCAGGACTTTCTCGATCAAGAGCCGCACCATCTCTCAGGAGGACAAAAGCAGCGTGTTGCGATTGCGGGAGTGCTTGCCGCCCGGCCTGACATCATGATTCTTGATGAAGCCACTTCAATGCTTGATCCGCTGGGGAGAGAAGAAGTGCTGGAAACGGTCAGACGGTTAAAGGATCAAGGAATGGTGACAGTCATTTCAATAACCCATGATTTAAACGAGGCGGCGAAAGCGGACCGGATCATTGTCATGAACGGCGGAAAGAAATATGCCGAGGGTTCTCCGGAGGAAGTTTTCCGCCTCAACAAAGACCTGATTGACATCGGACTGGACTTGCCTTTTTCCTATCAGCTCGGCCAGCTCTTAAAAGAAAAGGGGCTTGCTGTAAAGGGCGATCATCTGACACAAGAAGGATTGGTGAATGAGCTATGGACATTGCGATCAAAGATGTAGAACACCATTGATACCAGATGAAAACGCCATTTGAACGCCTGGCGATTTACGACATCAATGCCGTGATCAGGAAGAAAGGTATGTCGCCGTTATCGGGCATACAGGGTCGGGAAAATCAACCTTGCTTCAGCATCTGAACGGGCTGCTAATGCCGACGAAAGGACAGATTCGGCTTGGCGACGACGTAATTGAAGCGGGCAAAAAGAACAAACAGCTCAAAGCCCTCAGAGAAAAAGTCGGCATCGTTTTTCAATTTCCGGAGCACCAGCTCTTTGAAGAAACGGTGTTGAAGGATATTGCCTTTGGTCCCGTTAATTTTGGCATGAAAGACCAGGAACAAGCGGAAAAAAAGGCGTGGGATATGCTGAATCTGGTTGGCTTGCCTGAAGAGGTGTCAGGCCGGTCACCGTTTGAGCTGAGCGGAGGACAAATGAGACGCGTGGCAATCGCGGGAGTGCTGGCGATGGAACCCGAGGTTCTCGTTCTTGATGGAGACCGACTGCAGGTCTTGACCCGAGAGGCCGCAAAGAGATTATGGATATGTTTTATGATCTTCATAAGCAGAAAAAGCTGACGACGATTCTTGTCACACACAGTATGGAGGATGCGGCAGCCTACGCCGATGAGCTTATCGTGATGCATAAAGGCACTGTAAAAGCCAAAGGAACCCCGCGGGAGATCTTTTCCAAAAGGGATGAAATAGCCGCTTTCGGTCTTGATCTGCCGGAAACGATTAAGTTTCAAAAACGGCTTGAAGAGACGCTTGGCATTACGTTCAAAGCGCCCATCCTGACGATTGAAGACGCAGCTTCTGAAATCAAAGCACTCTTTCAGGAGGAAAATGCCCTATGATGGACAGTATCATTATCGGCAAGTATGTCCCGGGTTCCTCTGTCATTCACCGTCTTGATCCGCGTACGAAGCTGTTATCCATTTTTCTTTTTGTCTTTATCGTTTTTTTGCTAACAATGCATTAACCTACGCTTTGCTTGGCGTGTTCACGGTTCTTGCGGCCGCTTTATCAGGCGTGCCGGTCCGCTTCCTTTTAAAAGGCATGAAGCCGGTTGTCTGGATCGTGCTGTTTACGTTTCTGCTCCACATCTAATGACAAGAGAAGGGCCCGTAGTCGCCGATCTTCGCTTGTTTAAAATCTATGAGCAGGGACTTGTTCAGGGGATTTTTATTTCGCTTCGGTTTATTTATTTGATCGTCATCACGACGCTGTTAACATTGACGACGACACCGATCGAAGTAACCGATGGGCTTGAGCATCTGCTCGGTCCGTTTAAAAAGCTGAAGCTTCCCGTTCATGAACTCGCTTTAATGATGTCCATTTCGCTGAGATTTATACCGACCCTTATCGAAGAGACAGATAAGATCATGAAGGCGCAAATGGCGCGAGGCGCAGATTTCACAAGCGGCCCGCTGAAAGACCGCGTCAAGGCGATCGTGCCCCTTCTGGTGCCGCTGTTTGTCAGCGCCTTTAAAAGAGCCGAAGAACTGGCGACGGCCATGGAAGCGCGCGGCTATCGGGGAGAAGGCCGCACGAAATACAGGCAGCTGACGTGGAAATGGAAGGATACTTCCGTTCTCCTCTTGTTAGCCGCTCTTGCCGTTTTATTAATCCTCTTGCGGACTTAGGTGATATGTGATGAGAATGAAGTGCACCATTTCATATGACGGGCATCTGTTTTACGGCTATCAGGTGCAGCCGGGGCAAAGAACCGTTCAGGACGAGCTGGAACGGGCGTTAAAGACCCTCCACAAGTCAAAGGAGCGCATCCCTGTCGTGGCATCCGGAAGGACAGACAGCGGTGTTCATGCGGTCGGACGGACGATTCATTTTGACACGCAGCTCTCCATCCCTGAAACAAAATGGCCGTATGCTTTAAATGCCCTTCTCCCGGATGATATAGCGGTAACCAAAGCGGAGGCCGTCGATGATCAATTTCACGCGAGATTTTCCGCCAAAAAAAGGAATACCGGTATATGATCTACAGGGGCAGACACCTGAATGTGTTTAAACGGCATTATGCATATCATGTTCCATATGAGCTCGATTTGCAAATGGTGGAAAAAGCAGCACAACATTTAGTCGGCACCCATGATTTTACAAGCTTTTGCACGGCCAAAACCGAGGTGAAGGACAAAGTCAGGACGATATATGAGCTTGAATGGTCTGAAACCGAAGACGGTCTGCAAATGCGGATCGTCGGAAGCGGATTTTTGTACAACATGGTCAGAATTATTGCCGGAACGCTTCTTGATGTCGGTACCGGCAAATTTTTACCCGATGATATCGAAAAGATGATCGCTTGCCAAAAATCGCGATGCGGCGGGGCGCACTGCACCGGCTCATGGGTTGTATTTATGGAACGTCATCTATGACAACTAAACCAGGTGTAACATTTTCTTGACAGCGAGTACAGAAAGTTATAAGATATCATATGGTATGTATTTCAACCCCACGATAAGCCCCGGAAACTAGTTGTGTTTTGAAATAGAACGTAATTGAAGTTTATTGAAAATGGCAGATCCATTTAGGAGGAAATTTAATGCGTACAACACCTATGGCTAACGCAAGTAATATCGAACGCAAGTGGTTAGTTATTGATGCTGCTGGCAAGACGCTAGGACGTCTTTCTACAGAAGTTGCATCTATCCTTCGCGGAAAACACAAACCAACTTACACACCACACGTTGACACTGGAGATCATGTGATCATCATCAACGCTGAAAAAATCGAGTTAACTGGTAAAAAGTTAACGGACAAAATCTACTACCGCCACACTCAGCATCCAGGCGGATTAAAATCAAGAACAGCTCTTGAAATGCGTACGAACTACCCTGAGAAAATGCTTGAGCTTGCGATCAAAGGCATGCTTCCAAAAGGTTCTCTAGGTCGTCAAATGTTCAAAAAATTGAACGTATACCGTGGTTCTGAGCATCCACACCAAGCACAAAAACCTGAAGTTTACGAACTTCGCGGTTAATTAAAGGAGGTTACCAATTTGGCACAGGTTCAATATTACGGTACTGGCCGTCGTAAAAGCTCTGTAGCGCGTGTGCGTTTAGTTCCAGGAGAAGGCCGTATCGTCGTTAATAATCGTGAAATCAGCGAACACATCCCGATCTGCAGCTCTAATCGAAGATATCAAACAACCATTGACTTTGACTGAAACAGCTGGTACTTATGACGTTTTAGTAAACGTACATGGAGGCGGCTTATCTGGTCAAGCTGGAGCAATCCGTCACGGTATCGCCCGCGCTTTGCTTGAAGCAGATCCGGAATACCGTTCAACTCTAAAACGTGCCGGTCTTCTGACTCGTGACGCACGTATGAAAGAGCGTAAAAAATACGGACTTAAAGGCGCACGCCGTGCCTCAGTTCTCAAAACGTTAATTATGGCGTTTCAAAGACCCTCAAGCTTTATGCTTGGGGGTTTTTTATGTCTGAAAAGAGCTTTGACCACACCTTTTTTCTTTTAGTGGGATTTGTATATCAGAGTGAACTAAGCGCTGCTAGACTTCCTTAATACTTACCCATTGTTATTTTGTGAAGATGAAGCTTCATTTAGGTATATTTAATATCCGATGTATTCTTATTAGCTAAATGCACCTTTTTCACAGCTGCACCCGTTATTATGAAGTAGGTTTGGAGAGCAGTAATGAGTGCGGCAACTCAACCAAGAGCCTATTTCTTTAGCTCTCCTCATTCACGTGTATCATTAGAAATCCGCCGTTCTACATACGAAGCGGATACCGGAACACTGTTCATCTCCCCTGCCCAGACAGAAGATTTGTCCGATATGGTGAATTTTATGGGCGATCAAGTGCCGTAAAATATCACCTTGCGTGTATGCTTCTTCAGACCAAGACGCTTTAACCAGTTTTTTTCGGCTGCGCTGGTAAATTCGAAAACCACGTTTTCAGCTTCTTCGGGGCGATATTTTTCAATGATTTGCTGAATCGTCTTGTAATCGGAAAAATTAGGGTTGAAGTCTGGCTTTTATAAAATGGCGTAGATCCAGCTCACCTCAACATCGACAATATGAAACAGGTTTATCAAAATGCTCTCCATACCGCCTGAACGCCTCTTTTCGAGTTCCTCCTGTGACTGATGCAAGCACCAGTCAAACCCTTCATTGCGAACCTGCCAATTATATTGAAACAATCCATTCATTGCCTCACCTCTCTCTTATCTGTTCGGACTTTTCCTTCTCCTGAAAATCGGGCTTCAAACTGCATAAAAGGAAACTGGTTAATTGGATTTTCCGGCGTTTATTTTTCATTTTTACTTGAAGCAGATCCGGAATACCGTTCAATTCTAAAAACGCGCTCGACTTCTGACTCGCGATGCGAATAAAAGAACGTGCCCGTGCACCTCAGTTTTAAAAACGTAAATATAGCATGTTAAATGCTCTCAAATCATTTGATTGGAAGCCACGACGATTGTATAAGATAGCAGACATAGAAAAGCCTTTAAAAGACGGTTCTCAGCCTTCTGAAAATGGTTTAATGGGTTTTTGGTTGTGCTTGGTCCTTTGACCTCTTAGCGGAGCTGTAAACGTTTATTGAGGCTGTTGAGGAGAGGGAGGGCAGCGAGAGGGTATAGCCCCCGGATGATGTGTGAAAACGGGCTTAAAATAATGGTCCAGCTATAAAAAGAGCAAAAGAACCGATGAGTTCTTTTTGCTTTTTCAAAGGAAGGGGAAACTTTTTAGTTTCGCACACTCAATCAGTCAATGCTCGATAGACATTTAATACTCCCGCACCGGTGTCTATTTTGTCAGCGTTCCGATTAGCATTTTTTAACAGGATTTTAACAGCTTTGTCTGGTTTGTCATGCAATTGTTTCTGATCAATCAGAAGGGCCAGAGCGCCGGATACTTTTGGGGCCGCGATCGAAGTGCCTATTGAGAATGTATAGGTTACTCCGGGAGCTGCACCGAGAATGTATTCCTGCCTGAACAGTCCTTCTCCGTAATATCGATCCTCGCCCACTTCATTTAAAAGACGGAGATCGCCTCCATCGGCTGCAATGTCGACGACATTTTTTCCATAATTGGAAAAGACGGATCTCATTCCGCTTGGACCTATTGAGGAAACGGTGACGACATTCGGCAATTGGGCCGGAATCAAAATGACTTTGCCGTCTGCCGATAAGTCCTCCTGTTTGGTACTTCGCCAATATTCAAATACGGCATTTTTGTCTTTCAAGTCAAGGCCTTCATTTCCAATTGAGGCTACAACGGCACTGCCCTTTTTATGGGCAAACGAGACTGCTTTTTTAAAAGCTTTAATTTCAGCCAGATCATCCGTATCAGGCATTTGTTTGTTCTTCCGATTTTGTTTTACAAGAAATGTACCGAAGCTGACGTTGATAATATCGACATCATCGATCGCCGCTTGGATGATCGCATCAATAATCCAGACTGTGTCAGCGCTTTTCCCGCCGAATACTCTGTAAGATCTGATTCCTGTTTCTGGTGCGATCCCTTTCATCAATCCATTTGCCGCAATTTGACCGGCTACAAATGTTCCGTGTCCCAGGTAATCTGTGCTGTCGTTTATATCACCCTTTTCATATGGTTCCTGTCCTCTCAGTCCCCCTTTAGGCACAAAGTTTCGGACGGAGAGGATGTTTTCTTTCAAATCTGGATGGTTCATGTCAATTCCGGAATCAATGATACCCACGATTGTGTTTTTGCTTCCTTCGGTGATTTGATAAGTCTGTCCATTATTGGTCGCTTTTCTCATATCCCATTGGAAGTCGTCCCATAGAGTAGGGGTGCCCCCAAATATCGTCGCCTCCGCCGGAGCAGTGTTATGCAGTGAGGCAGGCTGCATGGCTACAGATTGGTTATGGCTGTTTATGTAGTTTATTTCAGCCGCCAGTTCTTGAACCTCTTTTTGTCTGCCTTCTATCTGATAAAGCCCGATTTCTTCGACTGAGTATACAAGTTTTATGTTTCGTTCAATAAGTGTCTTCACCCAATCATCGTGATGGGCTGGGCTCTCTAGGTAAATCGTATATCTATCAAGTTGACTGTTATTAGCGGAAGCCTGCCCGGGCAGGGCAAAGACGATCACGACGAGCAGGCACAATAATAATATGTGAATTCGTTTTATGTTCATGATTTTTCCTCCCAGCCTACCGTACATGTTGAATTTGCCGGAAGTTAGTAGTTTTTATTGGCTTTTTTATCAGGCTATCATGAATAAAAGGTTCTGTTATTCAACTTTTAATGCTGAGCAGCGAGAAGATCGCTGTCATCGCGACGCAGACGATAAAAAATACTGCCAGCCTGTCGGTGCCGGCATATACATTTGTCATCCCATAGAGCGGCAGTGCCCATGGATAAAGGACTGGAATCAACGAGTCCGTATTGTTCGAAAAGGCCAAGAAGGAGGGGAAACTTAAGAATATGCTGATCATCAGGGCCGTCCGAGGCGGATTTCATTCGCAGATAAAAATAGAACAGTAGCGTTCCGAGACTGATTGCCCCGGCCGTTCCAAGGATTACGGCCGATAAGTAAGTGCCTATCGGGATTTGGTCCGTATATCCAGAAGCATAGCCAAGGACAATCTGCAAACCGAACATCAGCAATTGTGCGGACAGAATGATGATTACGGTCCAAGCCATCTTGCTTAAAAAGAACACTGTTCCCTTTGCAGGAATCATCAGCAAATGCTCCCAATTGTTTGCTTGTTTTTCGTATTTGGACATTGTGCCCGTAATCAGGGAGATGATAATCGG
>NZ_JARQZP010000004.1 GCF_029589055.1 Vibrio hannami | reverse complement strand
TAAGACACAAAAAGTCTTAGCCTGTTATCAAGCTCTGAAATGCACCGTTTTGACATATAATAACAGAAAGTTCAGAATTTTTCTAAAGGAATTGGATGCTCATGAACGTGATGTGCGAAAACAGCCAATCAGGGAATTCCGGGCGGTGTGGATCGCCGCTGTCACAAACATCGACTGGCCTTCGCAAAAGGGCCTCACAGTGGAGCAGCAGAAAGGGTACCTGAAGCTGCTGAATGATGTGACAGAGATGGGAATGAACGCTGTCGTCGTTCAGATCAAACCGACGGCTGACGCCTTTTATCCTTCCGCGCATACGGACCATGGTCTGAATATTTAACAGGGGTCCAAGGAAAAGACCCGGGATATGATCCGCTTTGTTTTTTTGCTTGAAGAAGCGCACCGGAGAGATCTCCGAATTTCACCATGGTTCAACCCTTATCGAATCACGATGAATCATACCGATTTGAACAGGCTGTCAGCAGATCATCCGGCGAGAAAGCATCCGGACTGGGTTGTCGCCTACGGAAGCCAGCTGTTCTACAATCCCGGCATTCCAAAAGCGCAGGATTTTATCGTCAAAGGAATAGAGGAAGTCGTCAAAAACTATGACATAGACGCTGTTCACATGGATGACTATTTTACCCGTATAAGATAGCGGGCAAAGAATTCCCCGACTTTGATACGTATGAACAATACGGGAAAAGACCGCTTTGCCAATATTGAGGATTGGCGGAGAGACAGCATCGACAAGCTCGTTAAACAGATCAACAGCGCTATTAAAAAACAAAAACCGGTCAATTCGGAATTAGTCCGTTCGGCGTCTGGCGGAACAAAGCAGATGACCCGACAGGATCGAACACGACAGCAGGAATGACCAATTATGACGATCTTTACGCAGATACGAGAGAATGGATTCAAAAGGATACCTCGATTACATTGCCCCGCAAATTTACTGGAGCATCGGTTTTGCCCCGGCAGCCTATGACATCTTAGTCGACTGGTGGAAGAATGAAGTCAATAACCGCCCCGTTCATTTATATATTGGACAAGCAGCCTATAAAATCAACAACTCTGATCCGGCCTGGTCCGATCCCGAAGAATACCCAAGGCAGATCGCCTTAAACCGCACATCGCATGTGTCAGGAAGCATTCATTTCAGCCTGAAGGATTTAAACCGCAACCCGCTCGGCGTCAAAGACAGGCTGACGAGTGACCTGTACCGCACCCGCTCTGATTCCCGAAATGCCCTGGCTCAATTCAAAGCGGGAAACATCTCATGACCCTTCCTGACAAAAAGAAAGAACGGCAGGACCTTCCGTCGAAAAAGAACCGTACAAAGAGTTGACGGAAGCGGGTTCCGGCTTTATGGATCAAATAGCGGCTGAAAAACCTGCCGGCGTTTATGAAAAGGAAGACGGTTTTGTTCTCGGTTTGTACGCAAAAGAAGGAAGAATGGGTGATTACAATGGGCGGGATTAGCCGATTAAAAAAAATCAATCCAACACATATCGAATGGCAGCTCGTACTCGCCACAGCAAAATTCGTTTATACCATGCAATCTGGAATGGGGGCAGAAAAAAGTGGAGGGTGTTTGAAGGCGGCGGTATGCGGATGTCCTTCATCCCCGCCCAGCAGTATGACGGGATTTTGTTTTCAAAAACGTGCATCCGGTTTGAAACAAGTGGATACTCCCGAATGTCATTTCGGGGTATTTTTTTGTTTTAAAAATTCCGTTTCAGTAAACCTTAAGAAGTAAAGACACAAAAGAAAGGTTTACATTCACATGGATATTTTCTTAGCCATTTTACCCGCAATCTTCTGGGGCAGCATTGTATTGTTTAATGTCAAATTAGGCGGCGGACCGCACAGTGCTTGGAACGACGATCGGCGCTTTAATTTTCAGTCGGTGTCTATTTTGTCGTTCAACCTGAATTATCCCCCAAAATTTTTGCGGTTGGTATCATTTCCGGTGTATTTTGGGCGCTTGGCCAAACCAATCAGCTGAAAAGCATCCAATTGATCGGCGTTTCAAAAACAATGCCGATCTCTACAGGGCTTCAGCTCGTGTCGACCTCGTTATTCGGCGTCCTTGTTTTTCATGAATGGGCGACAACGATTTCGATCGTTCTCGGTGTACTGGCGCTGATCTTCATCATCGCCGGAGTCGTATTGACATCATTGGAAGACCGCCGGCAAAAATCTGAAGAAAAAAACGGAGATATGAAAAAAGGAATCATCATTTTGTTGATTTCAACACTGGGTTATCTTGTGCTCATCGTAGTCGCGCGCTTCTTTCATGTCAGCGGCTGAACAGCTCTTTTTCTCAAGCCATCGGAATGGTGGCCGGAGGATTGCTGTTTACATTCAGACACCATCCGTTTAATTTTTATGTAATTAAAAATATTATTCCCGGTTTAGTCTGGGCGGCGGGAAATATGTTTTTATTCATTTCCCAGCCGCGGGTCGGTGTAGCGACCAGTTTTTCTTTATCACAGATGGGGATCATCATCTCTACGCTCGGCGGAATCATTCTGCTTGGCGAGAAAAAGACAAGACGCCAGCTGATCGGGATTATCATCGGGATTATATTAATCGTAACAGCCGGCGTATTGTTAGGGATGCCAAAGGCGTAAAAGGACGGCATCTGTCCGTCCTTTTACATTTTGATCACGGCCTTCAGCGGCAAATGGTCAAGCTCCCGGATTCATGGTAACGACTTCAGCCTGAACCGCCTGAAGACAAGGACTGGCAAAGATATAGTCGAGCCGTTTCTTCGGACGCCTGGACGGATGAACCGACAGGTCCGCCTCCGGCAGCTTCCCATACATCGGAGAGCAGCTCTGTGACCGTTTTCCAGCCTCCGGAGCGGGGCTTCATATTCCAGTCACCCAATACAATCGCGGGCTGATCAAGCTGTTTGATCCTTCTGACGATGTAGCCGGTTTGTTTTTTCTATGAAGAAAGGGATTTAAACTTACATGCGTGACAAACAGATAAACCAGCCGCCCATCGATCTGCACGGCTGTTTCAAGCAATGACCTTCCCCTCAATCACCCCTCGGACAAAATCAAACTTATGATGCCGTTCATCCACAATCCCGGAAACCGCGTCAAAAGGGCATTTCCATATTGTCTTGCCGGTGAAAGAGCATTCTGCAGCGCAGCGACAGAGAAGGGCAGTACGCATGCTCCATCTTCAGCTCTTTCGCCAGCCCAGCTGATCTGATCTTCATAGCGGCTTCTTTTGGAGAAATGCCGATCCACTTCATTAAGACCGATGATATCGGCCCCGCTTTCTTTGGCAATTTAAATCGCGCCATCCTTCGCAGATCAAGGCGCCGGTCGCTTCCCTTTCCATGATGAATATTAAACGTCATAATGCTGAGGTTCATGGATATCCCGCCTGTTCAACGGATTCTCGAATTAGGGTGCCTCCAAAGCGGAGATTTTATTTTTTCCGCCCCATTTTCCGTCATGACATCTGGACAAACTGAAATTCCTGCAATTTCTTGATAAATCATCCCGGGAGGCTGGAATGAAAATCGATCATAAAAGCGATCGTTCTTGCTTTTAGCTTTCCTCATTCGTTATCACTGTAAAAACGGTAAAGCAATCAACAAAATTACTTATTGATTATATAAGAAAATGTTTATATAATGATTGTTGACATTTATCAGGCGGGAGGGGAGTGGCATGGCTGTACAAACGAAGCTTGATTGCAAAAGAACCGTGAACTGTATGAAGATATTAAGCTGACCCGACAAGACTGCTCATGCTGAAATTGCTTCAAGAAAAAACCGTATTGCGTTTGTCAGCTCGTCGACATGTTCGAAACGAGCCAGCCCGCGGTCAGCCAGCATATCCGCAAATTGAAACAGGCGGACATGATCAAGGAAGACCGAAGGGAACAGTGGCGTTTTTATTCACTGCGTGACGATTTTCCGGAACGCGAATTAGTAGAAGCCGTTCTCAATCAATTAGAGGATGATGTTCTTCAAGCGGTCAAACAAAAAAGCAAAGCCAGTGTCATGCGGCTAGGGTTTTGCACAAACAGATTCGCCGGACGGTGAAGCGCTCTGCAAGCCGTGCAGGCCGCACTAATCTTCCACCGAACCATATAACAATTTGCTTATATAAAAGATTTGATACATAGCATAAAGGAGGAATGAAATTGTCTTCAACGATTTTAGCAGCCGTGATTTTTTCTGCTGACGCTTATACTCGTGATTTGGCAGCCGAAGAATTTATCGATCGGCTGGTCAGCCTGCGGCGGCGCCGTATTGGCTTTCATCACCGGAGTCGTTGATGTCCAGGATGTTCTGGATGTCACGGGGATCGTATGGAATGCGACATTGACCTTTGTCGCGGCCATCATCATTTCGCTGATTCTCGATGAAATCGGATTTTTTGAGTGGGCTGCCTTGCATATGGCCAAAGCAGCAAAGGGAAACGGGATCAGGATGTTTATATACGTATCCGTCTTGGGCGCCATTGTCGCCGCATTATTTGCCAATGACGGGGCTGCGTTGATTTTGACACCGATTGTTCTTGCGATGGTACGCGCCCTGAATTTCCAAAGAGGCACTCGTATTTCCATTTATAATCGCAGCCGAGCGGGTTTATTGCGGATACCACATCGCTTCCGCTTGTTGTCAGCAACCTTGTCAATATCGTTTCGGCAGATTTCTTTCATATCGGCTTTATTGAATATGCGGCGCGGATGATCGTTCCAAATCTGTTTTCACTTTTAGCAAGCATGGCCGTCCTTTATTTGTTTTTCCGAAAAGAGCATCCCGCGGCATTATGACATGACATATGTGAAACAACCGAAGGAAGCCATTAAAGATGAGAAGATATTCCGCTTGTCATGGCTTATATTAGCCATTCTTTTAGCCGGCTATTTCGTCAGCGAGGCTCTTTTCCATTCCCGTATCCATCATTGCAGGGGTAATTGCCGTTATTTTCATAATGGCAGCGAAAAACAGTTCGGCTGTTGAAACGAAGAAAGTGCTGAAAGGCGCCCCTTGGGCGATCGTCTTTTTCTCGATTGGCATGTATGTCGTCGTATACGGTTTGCGAAACGCCGGATTAACAGCTGTCCTCTCTCAGGTGATACAAGCTGCCGCTGATCAAGGAATGTTTGCCGGAACGATCGCCATGGGCTTTATCGCGGCAATTCTGTCTTCTGTCATGAACAATATGCCGACTGTTATGATTGATGCGCTTGCCATTCAGCACACGGATACCCACGGAATCATGAGGGAAGCATCGATTCCATGCCAATGTCATCGGCTCCGACCTCGGTCCGAAAATCACGCCGATCGGCTCACTGGCGACACTTTTATGGCTTCACGTCCTTTCATTGAAAGGTGTGAGAATTTCCTGGGGAACTTATTTTAAAACAGGAATCATTTTAACGATTCCGACGCTTTTCATCACGCTTGTCGGACTATATGTTTGGCTTCTTGATCATTCACTAACAAAGGAGATGATAACCAATGACAAAGAAAACGATTTACTTTTTATGCACAGGAAACTCCTGCCGCAGCCAAATGGCTGAAGGCTGGGCGAAATCACATCTCGGAGACGAATGGGACGTATACAGCGCGGGCATTGAAGCTCACGGATTGAACCCGAAGGCCGTGAAAGCCATGAAAGAAGCGGGCATCGATATTTCCGGGCAGACGTCGGATATAATTGATCCGGACATCTTAAACAATGCAGACCTTGTCGTTACCTTGTGCGGAGACGCGGCTGACAAATGCCCGATGACGCCTCCGCACGTCAAGCGGGAACATTGGGGCTTTGACGATCCGGCAAAAGCCGAAGGGACCGAAGAAGAGAAATGGGCATTTTTCCAGCGGGTTCGCGATGAAATCGGCGAACGCATCAAACGTTTTGCGGAGATAGGGGAATAAAACGACCATTAGAAACAGCCGAATCCCCATGATACGGGCGATCGGCTGTTTTTATGCAGCCGCATTTCCAGACCAGTGTCCATTGGAATGCCACTACCAGCTGCAAGACACGGGAAAAAAATGCCGATGGATACTGACATGTTATCGTTGATGAACATATCTCTTTTGTTCAGATTCCGTGCACAGTCAGACTGGGGAAGCCATTACTTCAAATGAAAGACCTCCATATCAAGATCAAGCGGAGGTCTTTTTTTATAGCGAGGTTGACAACGGTGTTATTACTGTTTATATTGTATATATACAGTAATAACGAATTGAGGGATGTTATGCATTGAATATATTGATTTCAAATTCTTTTCTGATGAGCCGATCTACATGCAGATCGTAAACCAATTCAAGGAACAAATCGTAGCGGGGGAGCTGGCAGAAGCAGAGCCGCTCCCATCGATCAGAAATCTTGCCAAAGAACTTAAAATCAAAGCGTCATTACAACGAAAAGAGCCTGCGACGAGCTCGAAAAAGAAGGATTTATCGTTACCGTTGCAGGAAAAGGGTCGTATGTCGCAGCCATCAACACGGAGATGCTGCGGGAGACGAAAGTGAAAATGATCGAAGAAAAAATGACTGAAGCCATTACAGAAGCCAAGCTTGCCGGCTTAACTTTAAAAGAGCTCCAAGACATGCTCAGGCTGATAGCATGGAGGGGGTGGTAGCATTGGATAAAGATATTGAAATCAAGAATGTATCGAAAAACTTTAAAGATTTTTCATTAAAAAACATTAATTTCAGCCTTGAAAAAGGCTATATTGGTGGAGCTCGATCGGAGCCAAATGGCGCGGGGAAAAGCAATGTCAATCAAACTGATCATGAATTTAATCAAAAAAGACCAGGGAGAAATCAATGCTTTCGGTCTGGATCATGAACGGCATAATCTCGCGATTAAACAGAGAATCGGCTTCGTTTATGATGAAAATCATTTTTACGAAGAGCTGACCGTAAGCGAAATGAAGGGGATCATCAGCCCGTTTTACGCCAGATGGGATGAAGCCGCTTGTCAGCAATATGCGAAAGACTTCCTGCCTCCCTCTAAAGAAACAGATTAAACATATGTCAAAAAGGGATGAAGATGAAGTTCTCATTAGCGATCGCTCTTTCCGCATCATGCAGATCTGCTTATCATGGATGAGCCGACTTCGGGATTGGACCCTCTTGTCAGATCTGAACTTCTCGATGTTCTGCAAACATTGCTTGAAGACGAAAACAAATCGATTTTCTTTTCTGACACATATTACATCAGATTTAGAAAAAGTCGCCGATTATATCACGTTAATCAATAACGGCCAGTTGGTATTAAGCAAGACAAAGGATGAGCTTTTAGAAGAATATTGCATTGTCAAAGGGAGTCATGACACGCTCCATGCAGGAGGGGAAGGCATCCTGATCGGCCTTAAGAAAAACCGCTTTGGTTTTGAAGGGCTGTCCAGACATAAGCGGGAAGTCGTTCAGCAATTCGGGGGATTCGGTGATGATTGAAAAACCTACATTAGAAGATATTATGGTGTTTTCCACTGGCAGGGAGTGATCAAGATGTTCCATCTTATTAAAAAAGATATTTTGATGCAAAAAGCGTTAAAATTGTCCATTCTATTAATGGTCTTTTTCACTTTTACCCTCGCTAACATCGGGCAAGTCGGATTTTTGGTCAGCGTATTGGCCGTCACATATCAATTGGCCTTAGGCGCAAGCTCTTTGGAGGATAAAAATAACAGCGATAAAATACTGATCAGCCTTCCGATCAGGAAAAGCACGATTGTATTGTCAAAATACGCATCGATCTATGTGTACGCCGCGTTCGCCATTCTGATCTACTATGTCGTTTATCTGGTCAACAAGCTGGTGAACGCTCCGCTTGATATTTCTTTCAATTTAACGGGAATTTTGGGCGCAGCGGTCACGGTCACCTTTGTTTTGTTCGATATCGTTTCCGCTGATTTTCAAGTATGGCTATCTAAAATCGCGAATGGCCAATATGGTGATCTTTTTCGTATTCATATTTGGGAGGATCAGGCTTATTCAAATTTTTAAACCAGGGGCCGGCGGCTCTGGAATCAAAGCATCATAGCGTTTCTCCAAAATGCAACAGAGACGGGGGCGATCGCGCTTTTAATTTGTGTGCTGCTGCTGATTCTGATATTGTCATATACTGTGTCTCTACATTTTTATCAAAAACGAGAGTTCTAGCATGAAAAACCACCGGCAGCGATACCGGTGGTTTTCATTTGCTATGCTTCTTTCGTTTTGTTGAACAGCAACCAAAAAACGGCAATGATCGCCATCGTCAGCTCCCGCATGTCAGCCTTTTCACCCGTTCCGTGCCCAAGACTTTTTTAAACATCTCGGTCTCACAGGCACAGGCTTTTTTAAATTCTTTTGCCACAGCGAAGATGGGGCAGTTATGTTCAACGATTTCATATGTTTCATCATCTATTTTTTGTAACATCGGCCATATAGCCTTTTCCATTTTGGATCGTTGTAAAGCTCTTCGATTTTTTCTTGATGCTGTCTTCCCCTCATATTGGGCAAGTAGCTGTTTTTTGTTGCCGTTCGCTTCTTTTTTTCCAACAGATACTCGATAATGTCTTCACCATGCAATTCTTCTTTTAGATCATGAAGAAATTCAACCGCCATATGTTCATAGTTTTTCTTTTGGAAAAAGCTCTTCGGCTTTAGGGGACAGCGAATATACCAGAAGCGGGCGTCCCATCGGCTGTCTCACTTCGCTGATGGCGAGAAGTGAATCCCGCCTCTTAACACATTCAGATGTTTTCTGACAGCCATTTCGGTTATTCCCAAATAGTTAGAAAGCTGATTGACGGTCAGCTGTTTCTCCTTTTTTTAACAGTTCAAGTATTTTATCTTTTGTTCGAGGAAGCCTTGGAATCCATTTGATCACCCGCCTTTTTCAAGAATGCGTTGAACAATTAAGTTTATCACGATGCCAGTAAAAGAAACCAAGCTTTAACAAGCGCGCCATCGCCTTAAAACCAACACGAATCGCCGATTGAAAAGGGGCTTCTCGTCACTGCTGGCGGGCTAATCGAAACCGATCAGTCAGAGGAGGGAGAAAACTCACCGGCAATCTCTTTAAACTTAATGGTTGAAAAAGTTTATAAAATGAATTTATAATAGATTCATAACCTAATCCATACATATGAGGAGGAAATAACATGTCAAAATATGAACTTCCTGAATTGGCCATATTCTTTTGACGCGCTTGAACCTTATATTGACGAGGAGACGATGAAGATTCACCATGACCGCCATCATGCTACATATGTGAATACCTCTAAATGCGGCATTGGAAGGCCATGATGATCTCGCCGGCAAAACTGTTGAAGAGCTGATTGCAAACCTTGATGCAGTGCCCGACAGTATTCGCATAGCCGTTCGCAACAACGGGGGAGGGCATGCAAACCACAGCCTGTTTTGGAATATCCTTTCTCCAAACGGAGGCGGCGTTACCCCTTCAGGCGAGATTGCAAAAGCGATCGATCAAACGTTTGGAAGCCATGATCAATTTAAAGAAGAATTTGCGAAAGCAGCGGCCGGACGATTTGGCTCAGGCTGGGCTTGGCTTGCCGTCGACAAAGACCGTTTGGTGATTACCTCTATCACCTCAACCAGGACAGCCCGTGCTCATGGAAGGTCAAAAACCGGTCCTCGGACTTGATGTGCGGGAACATGCCTACTATTTAAATTATCAAAAAACAAACGTCCTGATTACATTTCCGCTTTCTTCTAATGTCGTCAACTGGGACGCGGTCAATCAATATTATCAGGCTGCCCGCGGATAGAAGATTTTGTTACAGGGCTTGAACGATGGAGGCTTTTTTAAATGGCAAAGGTTTTATTTATCAAAGCAAACTCGCGTCCGGCCGAACAGGCGGTGAGCGTAAAGCTTTATCAGGCATTTTTGGACAGTTATAAAAAATCGCATCCTGAAGATCAAACAACAGAGCTGGATTTATTAAAAGAAAATCTGCCTTACTATGACACAGATATGATCAACGGGATGTTTAAATTGGCAAAGGGCATGGAACTGACAGATGCTGAAAAAGAAGCTGCAGGGCTTGTTCAGAAATATTTAGATCAGTTCCTTGCGAGCCGACAAAGCCGTTTTCGCATTTCCGCTCTGGAATTTCAGCGTTCCATCCGTGCTTCACACATATCTGGACTACCTTTCACACAAGCCGGCAAGACCTTCAAGTATACGGCCGGAAGCCGACCTGTCGGGCTGATTCATGACAAAAAAGTGGCGCTTCTCAATGCGAGAGGGGGCATTTACTCAGAGGGGACACCGGCACAGTCAAAAGAAATGTCCGTCAACTATGTGCAAAACATATTGAATTTCTGGGGCGTGGAAGATATGACAACGATCATTGTCGAAGGACATAATCAATTTCCCGGACCGGGCGGAGCAAATCATCGAAGAGGGAATACAAAAAAGCTGAAAACCGCCGCTGTGAATTTTTAATTGACATTTCCACTCGATATCAGTTTACAGGCGAAAGTAGGTTTTTCATTCATGTCAACATCCATCGGACTTCTTCGCGGCATCGGTATAATCGAGGGAATTTCCTACTTGGTTTTGCTATTTATCGCTGTGCCGCTTAAGTATGCTGCCGGTTTTCCCGGCCTTGTGCAGATCTTCGGCATGGTACACGGCGTATTGTTTATTCCTTTTGTGCTGATGCTGGTCATTGTATGGTTCCGCCATCGCTGGCCGCTCTTCAGTGTTCTTTGGAGCATTCATTGCGTCGCTTTTGCCGTTCGGCACGTTTGTTCTCGATGCCCGCTTGCGGAAAAGCTGTAATCAGAAAAAGAAGGATCTCAAGAAAAAGATCCTTCTTTTTTAGTTGGGATACCTGCATTAAAATAGGTTCGTAAAGTTGGAATACCATATATTAATCCATACCATTTTATTCGTATACAAAAGGATTCCGATCAAAACCAGAATTCCTCCGCCAATCTTCATCAACGTATTTGAATACTTCTGCAAAAAATGACACTCTTCCGATAAAAAACGCCATCAGCAAAAAAGGAATGGCAAACCCCAATGAATATGCCGTAACAAGGATAAGCGTCCCGGCCGGATCGGGATTCGTGAAATTGGCGTATGCAATCGTTCCGAATATAGGTCCTATGCACGGGTGAATCCAGCCGGCTGCAAAAATAATGCCGACAAGTATTGAATTCAACACCCCGATTTTGCCTTTTAAAAGAAAACCTTCTTTTCATGCATCATGAATTTTGGCTGAAAGACCCCCAATAAAAATAACCCCATCAAACAAATCAAAATCCCGCCGAGCATTCTGATCAAATCTTTATATTCAGAGAAAATCGATCCGACTGAACTTGCAGAAAAGCCGAGTATGTAGAAGATCAAAGAAAAGCCGACAAGAAAAGCAGGCGGCATGAAGCAAAACGATTTGATTGACACCTTTCGATTGCTTACTTTTTAAATCGCTTACAGAAAATCCTGTGAGATAAGAAAGAAAAGAAGGATACAAGGGCAGACAGCATGGGGAAATAAATGATAAAAATCCTCCGCCAAACGCCAGCCATACCGTGATGCTTTGCATCTGATCAGCTCCTTAAAGGTGGTAAAACTGCCGGAAAACATATGAAAAAGTACAGTACGATGATATCATTCCATATAGTGGGTCGTCTACAATAATATGCAAAAAATAGGACTCCTCATTTGATTATGTGGGGATCATAATGTTCTAACTTTTCCATGACATCATCCTAAAGCTGATCATAAAGTGATCGTATCCATTTCATTTGCAGGAGCCATCGTCCATGGCGTTGAACACGCTCAGAAAAATGATGATTTCCACAGATTCGCGAACAGGTCAACATTGATTGACAAAAACCGTCCAGACGGTACAGTGAAATTAATGATAAGGAGTGAAATCAGATGGAATCAAAAACGAATGCAAAACGGCAGCTGATTTTAAATACCGCCAAACACATCATACTAGATCACGATTTTAATGCCCTGACTTTAGATGCAGTGGCTAAACAAGCCGGCATCAGCAAAGGGGATTGCTTTATCATTTCCGAACAAGGAAGCGCTTATAAAGGGGCTGGCTCTATTTGTTTCTGAAGAAATGAATGCGACTTTGAAAACGCTGAGGCCGATCCAATTGAGGCGGGGAAATGCACCTGCATTAATAGAAGCGGCCAGACTGCACCTGGAACATCACGCTGAACTGAATGCGGGTGTTTTTTGCAGCCTCTTTACACCCGGACGCATCTGTACATATTTCCCACAGCTATCAAGCGATCCTGTCCAAACTGGATGACGACGGAATCGATCCGGTCACCGCGACCATTATTCGATTGGCGATAGACGGTCTTTATTATGCTCAAATGCTAAATGTCGCTCCCGTAGAGAAGGAAATGCGGCAAGAGGTCATTCGGCGGTTGCTCGCGATGACCAAAAAGGAGGGATAACGGTGAACCCTTTCTTATGTACTACTAACCTTTGCTATTACCGGTGAAGTGTTCGGCAGTTCCATGCTGAAAGCCGCAAACGGATTTAAAAAAATTATACTTCAGCATTTGCGTAGTGATCGGATACGGACGGCTTTTTATGCCTTATCTTTAACACTGAAAACGCTGCCGCTTGGAATCTCTTATGCCATATGGTCGGGATTGGGGACAGCATTGACAACTTTGATCGGAATCGCAGTATATAAAGAAGCGTTTAATCGAAAAAGCTGTTTGGGCTTATTCTCATTATAGGCGGAATCATTCTTTTAAATGCTGCAAAAGGCGGAGCTCATTAAGAAAGGACGGCTAAAGATGAAAGGCTATGTTTATTTAGGATTTTCGATTATTGGAGAGGTATTTGCGACGGCAATGCTCAAAATGTCGGAGGGATTTACAGTCTTGCTTCCAACCATTGGAGTGATAATCGGCTATGCGCTTTCGTTTTATCTGATCTCCTTATCCCTTAAAACGATTCCGTTAAGCTTGGCTTATGCTGTTTGGTCAGGCGTAGGCACGGCATTGACCGCTTTAATCGGCGTTGTGGTTTGGAATGATCCGTTTAACATGCAGATGTTATGTGTGATCATTCTCACAGGCGGAGTTGCACTTTTGAACAGTTCAAAAACATCCGCAAACAAAAAAGAACCGTCAATTTGACGATTCTTTTTTTAACAAATGAAGACCATTTAGCCGGCTTTGACTTGAAAACAGCAGATCAGCGAGTGATTGCGCTTACCAAGGGTGGCGGACATAAGGTCATCGGGGATCTTTGTATCAACTATAATATCAATCTGATGAGTGCAGATGAAAAAAGGCTTGACGACTTCTTTTGCCTGATCAGCAAACAAGCCAAAACACTTCCGCCGAAATAGCAGAGAGTCCCACGATTCAATCAAAATGTAGCAGAGATCACAAATCAATTTATCCAGCACACTTAGACATGTCAACAGTCACCGTATACAGCTAAAATAAAAAATTTGATTTGCAAAATGACCAAGCTTGCTAATTATATAGAAACGTTTGTTCCGCATGAAGAAATAACACGAATATAAAAATCAAGCAGGGAACGAAAAGGCTTGAAAAGCTGTGAAAATCGACTAAAACAATGTGTTGGATGATTCAGAGCCGTATAATTTGTGAAGGTCGATACATGATGCCCACTCTTTCTTTTGTGAAAGCAACATCATGTTTCATTCTTCCATTATTTGATAAAGTCTATTTTTCCGGAAGTTTCTGGTAAAAAATCGAACTTTTGACACTTTTATTTCACTTTATAATGTAAACGGTTTCGTATGTAGTATACTTATACTATCAATTCATCATATCGCGACATATACAGGAAGGATAGAAAAACAGGTGGCATTCATGAATACTAGGCAAAAAAGAAATTTTATATCTGTTGTTATCTGAACCTGAGGACTACTTAATCGTACAAGATTTCGCAGACAGGGTAAAAGTGTTCTTTTTGAAAAAACGATCCGGAATGATTTGAAAACGATTGAACATTACCTCAATGAACATTCCAATGCTCAGCTTATTCGAAAACCAGGCTCAGGCGTGTACTTGCAAATAGACGAACATGAAAAAATGCGGTTAAGTCATCAGCTGCACAAAGAACATCAGCGCGTAAATGAACAAAGCGATGAAGAAAGAGTGCTGCAAATTGCATTTCTCTTGCTGATGAATACAAAGCCGGTGACAGCGAAAGAACTCGGCCAAGCGGCATTTTTTAAATAAATCCGCGATTAAAGGCGATTTGAACATGATAAAAGAATGGCTGAAACGCTTTCAGTTAACATTGATTTCTAAACAGCGGCTTGGTTTGTTGATAGAAGGAGATGAGAAGAATAAAAGAAAGGCATTGGCCAGAATCTCGGATTTGATTGATAATCAAGAATTGACCAGTCAATTTATTAAAAGCAGTTTTTGCGTCATGAGGTCACATTTGCGGCGAATGAATTGCGATCGCTGCAAAAGCATCATTCTCTATTTTTCACAGACGAAACATTTGAAAGTCTATTATTGCACACATTGCTGATGATCCGCCGAATCAAAATGAAACAGCCGATCGCCATTCCCCAAAAAGAAATGGCGATTGTCCAGGAGAAAAAAGAGTATCAATGGACATCCGAATTGATGAAACGGCTTGAACACGTTTTTTCCATCCATTTCCTAAAGAAGAGATCGTGTATTTAACATTGCATATTTTAGGCGGGAAGGTGCGCTATCCAATCGAAAAAGAGAAGAACGTTAAAAACCCTTTGCTTTTTAACGTTTTGCAGTATTTGGTTGACCGCGTGTCCGAACTGAAAATGCTTGATTTCCGCAAGGATCAGGCTCTTGATCAATGGCTTGGGCGTTCATTTAAATACAGTGTTAAACCGGCTGAATTATGACCTTTCTGTCTCAAATCCAATGCTGAATGATATAAAAAAGATGTATCCATATATGTTTCATACCGTGGTTGACGTTCTGGAGGATATGAATCAGTCATTCTCCCTTTCTATTCCCGAGGAAGAAGCTGTACATCACTTCTGCATTTTCAAGCGGCTATCGAACGCATGAACGGCATCAGCCAGACAAAAAAGAAGGCCATCATCGTATGTCATATGGGAATCGGAATGTCGCAATTACTACGGACAAAAATTGAACGGAAATTTCATCAAATCGCTGTGATCGACTGCATCGCAAAAGCGGATTTAGCGGATTACTTAGCTGGGCGCGGTGATGTGGAGCTTGTCATCTCTACGGTATCCTTGGAAGAATTGAAGATTCCCCATGTTGTTGTATCACCGCTCTTGGAGTCAGGTGATGAGAGGAAGCTGGGGCGTTTTTATGGATCAGCTTGATGAATCATCCCGCCGTAAGCAAAAAGCATTTCAGATGTTAAATAATACGATTCCTTTTTTAGTGTTCTTGCAGCAAAAATCAGAACACCGCTACAAACTAATTGAACAGTTGGCAATGGCTTTATATGAAAAAGGCTACAAAATGAAAAGGAATACGCCGCTCATGCCGTCATGCGGGAAAAAATGTCGGCGACAAACATCGGGGCAGGCATCGCGATTCCACAGTAAAATGCAAAATTTATTAAACAATCAGTCATTGCCATTGCCACGTTACAAGAGCCGCTTGATTGGGGGACTGAAAAAGTGTCGCTTGTCTTCATGCTGGCCGTGAAACATGAGGATCAAAGCATGGCAAGACAGTTGTTTCATGAGCTTTCCTATCTGAGCGAGCAGCCTGATTTCATTCAAAAGCTGACGAAGGAAACAGATGTGATGAGATTCTTATCTTATTTGGATTATTAAAAGCGGGGCAAAGGATGCCCTGCTTTTTTGTTTGGATCAGGAAAAAAGCCGATTTTGCCGGAAATTGCGGTAAAAAACGGCGCTTTTATCTTCATGATTTTGATATACAGTAGTTACAAGGCCTACTACAATTCATGAATATATTGTGCCAAAGGAGGATTGACATGAAACTGTTAGCGATTACATCATGTCCAAACGGAATTGCCCACACGTATATGGCAGCAGAAAACCTGCAAAAGCAGCCGGCAAACTGGGCGTTCAAATGAAAGTTGAAACCCAGGGCGGCATCGGAGTGGAAAACGAGCTGACCGAACAAGACATTCGCGAAGCAGACGCGATTATTATCGCCGCGACCGCTCTGTCAGCAAAGACCGTTTTATCGGAAAGAAACTGTTGGCGGTCGGTGTTCAGGACGGTATCCGCAAACCTGAAGAATTAATCAAAGGGGCATTAAAAGGCGATATCCCGGTTTATCAATCAGGCTCAACATCGCCTGCCGCCAATCAAAATGAAGAGAAAACAACAAATCCGATTTACCGTCATTTAATGAACGGTGTGTCTTTTATGGTACCATTCATTGTCGTCGGCGGATTGTTAATCGGCGGTTGCACTCACGCTCGGAGGCGAGAGGACGCCGAAAGGTTTAGTCATCCCGGACGATTCTTTTTGGAAAACCATTGAGCAAATCGGAAGCGCTTCCTTCACATCTCATGATTCCGATTTTAGCCGGATATATTAAGCCTATCGGCATCGCTGACAAGCCCGGACTTGTCCCGGTGTGCGATCGGCGGATATATTGCAGCGACGGGTAGTTTTTACGGCAGTGCAAGCGGCGCCGGTTTCCTCGGCGGTATTATCGCAGGATTTTTGGCAGGATATGCCGCACTGGGAATCAAAAGATTAAAAAGTCCCAAAAGCGATTCAGCCGATTATGCCGATTATTATTATTCCGGTGCTGTCCTCGCTCATTGTCGGATTGGCATTTGTATTCTTGATCGGCGCTCCGGTAGCGCAAGTGTTTGAATCTTTGACGGTTTGGCTGGCGGGCATCGCAAGGATCCAGCTCGATCCTTCTGGCATTGATTTTGGGCGCCATGATTTCATTTGATATGGGCGTGCCCCGTAAAGCGAAAGTGGCATTCCTGTTTGGCTCGGCCATGATCGGTGAAGGAAATTACGAAATCATGGGACCGGGATTGCCGTCGCCATTTGTATACCGCCGATCGGCCTGGGGATTGCAGCGTTTTTAGGAAAAAAGAAAATTCCAGGCGTCAGAAAGAGAAATGGGGAAAGCATCATTTACGATGGGTCTGTTCGGCATCACTGAGGGCCATCCCATTTGCAGCATGCAAGCCGCTGCGCGATCCCGAAGGCATCATGGCGGGTTCCATGACAGGCTCTGTGATCGCCATGATCGGCAATGTGGGGGACAGAGTGCTCACGGCGGGTTCAATAGTCGCGGTGCTAGGAGCGGTCGATCATGTACTGATGTTTTTCGTATTGCCGTTATTGCCGGATCTCTTGTCACTGCTTTTTTAGTCAATGTGCTGAAAAAAGATATTCCCGGAGCAGACGATGTGAAAAGTGGAAGCCGCAGCGGCGAAAGACATGCCGCAGCAGGAGATTCAAACGGAAAGCAAACAAATTGAAATGCCGGAAATCCAAAAGCTGACTGACATCACCGGCACCGAATTGATCGAACCAACATTATCTGGTGAAACCCGGGACGACATCATTGATGAAATGATTCAAAAATTGTCCCGTGCTGGCGTCCTGCATTCAGCAAGCGAATTTAAACAAGCGATTTTGAATCGCGAACAAGAGAGCACTACGGCAATTGGAATGAATATTGCGATTCCGCACGGAAAATCGGACGCAGTAAAAAGACCAACTGTAGCATTTGGAATCAAGCGTTCCGGAGTAGATTGGAAAAGCCTTGATGGAACAAAGGCGAAATTAATTTTTATGATCGCCGTACCGAAAAAAGTGAAGGGAACGAACATTTAAAACTTCTGCAAATGCTGTCGCGAAAACTGATGGATGACAACTATCGGGAACGATTGCCTGGCAGTCAAAACAAAAGAAGAAGCTTACAAGCTATTGAATGAAATCGTATAAAGTGGGGATTTTGATGGCGACGGAACCATTATTTTTTGAACTGATTTTCAAAGAAAGAACATGGGGCGGCAACGCTTCAACCTCTTCGGCTATGACATTCCATCAGAAAGAACGGGCGAATCGCTGGGCTTTTGCCGCACATCAAAACGGACAAAGCGTTATAGCAAAACGGAACGTACAACGGGCTCACACTAAAGCGAATTATGGGAACATCACCGGCATTTATTCGGACACCTTGAGGGAGACCGCTTTCCTCTTCTGACGAAAATGCTGGACGCAGCTCAAGACTTATCCGTTCAAGTGCACCCGAATGACGAATACGCAAATGCTCACGAAAACGGGGAGCTCGGAAAACGGAATGCTGGTATATCATTGATTGCCAAAAAGACGCGGAAATCATTTATGGCCATCACGCAAAATCAAAGGAAGAACTGAAAGCGATGATACAGCTTGAAAATGGGACAGGCTTTGAGGCGAGTAAAGGTGAAGCCGGAGGATTTCTTCTATGTACCAAGCGGAACCGTACATGCGATCGGGAAAGGCATTCTCATTTTAGAGACGCAGCAGAATTCTGATACAACCTACAGATTATACGATTATGACAGAAAAGATGCGGAAGGAAATCTGCGCGAGCTCCATTTGGAAAAAGCATTGAAGTGATTGACGTTCCATCTGCGCCGCATCAGCCGGCAGTTCATACTGAAAAAACGGATGATCTCCATGTAATCCACATTTATCGAATGTCGCTATTTTTCTGTGGAAAAGTGGGATTTATCCGGATCAGCGGGATTCAAACAGGAAAAGCCGTTCCTCCTACGAGCGTCATCAAAGCAGAAGGCTCCATCATATCCGGCGAAAATGAATATGTCTTCAAAAAAGGCGATCATATTTTACTGCCACACGGGTTTGAGAATTCGAACTTTCCGGACATGCCCAATTTATCGTTCAAGCCTGTATCATAAACCGGTTCCTTTATTCAAAGGAACCGGTTTTTTATTTTCTCAATGGCGCTCCGGCTATTCCTTCATAATTCGAACAATCGATGATATTTCCATATCGATCAGATCGATATGACAGCATCTCATCATCAGCTGTTTTAGTTGTTCCCGTCCCCGCTGCACCCTTGATTTTGCCCGGAATATGAAATGTCCATTTTTTCGCATAAGTCTTTTGGGATAATCCTTGGATTTCGGTCAGTTCGAGCGCCACCCGATATTTCTCCGGCAGTTTTTTTATACTGGAGCGGATACACGCAGCCGCTTCCTTTGTAAAGCTTTTCTTCATCGGCTTCATCGCTGAATTCAATATGATCAGGAAGTTGATCAATTGATCTTTCTGTTCGGTAAAAATCGATGATGCTATTCCGGCAATCCGGTAGATCCAGCCGCGGATGCTTTGTTCATCCTTTAGACCCGGAAGATGAATTCGGATTTTCATAAACACGATTTGCAATATATCATCAACCATCGATTGGTCACGGACTCTTGACGCGATAAATTCTTTTAAAGGCTCATGATATCTATTCCATAGATCTTCTACATTCACTTGAAAATCCTCCTGTTTAACCATTTCTTTATTTTTTTGCGTCCATATCAAAGCTGCTTCTGTCTTTTAATCGTAACAGGAAGTTGGAAGGTTGTTGAATAAATTTGCTTGCAGCAAGACCTGCTACAAAAAATGATATAAGGAGAGGTTTGTTTTGGAGTATACCTCTTTAGGAAGGACAGGAATGCGTGTCAGCCGTTTGTGTTTGGGGACGATGAATTTTGGAGTCGATACAGATGAAAAGACCGCGTTCCGTATCATGGATGAAGCGCTCGATAGCGGCATTAATTTTTTTGATACTGCCAATATCTACGGCTGGGGCGAGAACGCAGGATTGACAGAGAGCATTATTGGAAAATGGTTTGCCCAAGGGGGACAGCGCCGCGAGAAAGTCGTTCTGGCAACAAAAGTATATGAACCGATTTCAGATCCGAATGACGGACCAAACGATGTGAGGGGCTTGTCTCTTTACAAAATCAGACGGCATCTGGAAGGATCGCTGAAGCGGCTTCAGACAGATCATATCGAATTATACCAAATGCACCATATCGATCGGCGGACGCCGTGGGATGAAGCATGGGAAGCCTTTGAGAGCCAGGTTCGATCAGGCAAGGTCGACTATATCGGCTCAAGCAACTTTGCAGGCTGGCACTTGGTCAAGGCGCAGGCGGCAGCCGAGAAACGGAATTTCATGGGGTTAGTCACAGAGCAGCATAAATATAGTTTATTAGAGCGGACGGCGGAAATGGAGGCATTACCGGCGGCGCGGGATCTCGGCCTTGGCGTAGTGGCGTGGAGCCCGCTTGCAGGAGGGCTTCTCGGAGGCCGTGCACTGAAAGGAGCCGCCGGAACCCGAACATCCCAGAGGGCGGACTCTAATCGAAAAGCACCGTGCACAGCTTGAGAGATTTTCGGCTTTATGCAAGGAGCTGGGGAGAAAGAAGCCTATGTCGCTTTGGCATGGGTGCTGGCAAATCCGGCATTGACCGCTCCAATCATCGGCCCAAGAACAGTAGACCAGCTGCGGGACACTGTCAGAGCGGTTGAAATCATTCTGGATGAGAACGTCATCAGCGAGCTGAATGACATTTTCCCCGGACCTGGTGGGAAACACCTGAAGTATACGCTTGGTAGGAGCAGGGCTTTTCAATTAAAAAATGATTTTAGCAAAACGATCATTTGTTGAACTGATATTTCCGAAAAACCCATTTTGATGATGCTTTATCAAAATGGGTTTTTTCTTACAGAACAATTGCGATTTCATGTAAATAAAGCAAAAGAAAAGCTTATAGGTCTCCATTTCACTTGCGGGCTCGCCGAAGGGGATGCCGCTAAATTAATAAAGTTGTCATGATCACAGGTTGATAGGAGAGGCGGCTCTTCCATTTAAAGCTGCAATTTTGCCTTATCGATAGCTGGCATCGTATTCATTGCCCCCGGTGATAACAAGGTAATGTACGTTTATGCACACTTCATCACCTGATGGGGGACCGGGAAGCAGATCACAAAAGACCATCAGTCGGCAGGAAAGGTTGGCAAGCCTTAAGAATATAACCAAGCCTGTAGCAGTAAAATAAATGCAACCGCAAAAACATTTGGAAACTTTCCAATTATTTGATATGCTTAGTTTGGAAACAAAATTGAACATCAAGAGCTTTGGAAGATTTAAGGTTAGTCGGTCTAACGAAATGCAAACCAGAAGCAAGCAATATGACTCAATATCCAACTCCGAATAAAGAAATGGCAAAAGACCTTAGCGTAAAAACACTCCATAGAAGAGAAGGCGATGTTTCGCAGCACGAAATAAATGTAAGCGGATACATCACCTTTTATCACAGCTTTTATTCATGAATGAAAGCGAGGCGGAAAGCGATGGGCAAAGCGGAAGTTCAACGGAATGAACCCTTCATGTTTCATCATGAATCAGCCGCTGAAGTATTTACTCCAGACGATTTTAACGAAGAAGAACAACTCATTTCAAAAACGACAGAATTATTTGTCAGAAACGAAGTCATGCCCTTACTCGAATCGATTGATCAGCATGATCACGAGAGTGTAAAAAAATTGTTTCAAAAAGCGGGAAATCTAGGCTTGCTCAGTATCGAAGTGCCGGAAGAATATGGCGGCCTGTCTCTGAACAAGAAGCTTTCAGGGCTTGTAGCCGAGAAGATGGGGGCCGGCGGATCGTTCAGCGTCTCCTTTAATATTCATGCAGGTGTCGGGACATTGCCGTACATTTATTATGGAACAGAAGAACAAAAACAAAAATACCTCCCAAAGCTCGCGACGGGAGAATGGATCGGAGCATATGCCCTAACAGAGCCTAACGCAGGATCAGACGCTTTAAACGCAAAAACGACGGCCGTTTTGAACGAGCAAGGAACCGCCTGGATTTTAAATGGCGAAAAACAGTGGATTACAAACGCTCAAGTGGCTGATGTCTATGTCGTCTTTGCGAAAACGGCGGAAGGCATGACCGCATTTATCGTAGAGCGGTCGTTCAAAGGCGTCTCGATTGGACCTGAAGAGAAAAAGATGGGGATAAAAGGTTCTTCAACAGCAACCTTAATCTTGGAAGACGTCACAATACCGGTCGAGAATGTTCTCGGAAAAGTCGGAAAAGGTCATCATGTCGCCTTGAACATTTTAAACATGGCGCGATTAAAGCTGGCGTTTTCGAACATTGGAACATCAAAACAGGCTTTGATGCTTGCCGTGAACCACGCCAAACAGCGTAAACAGTTTGGACAGGCCCATCATCAGTTTTTCGATGATTCAAGAAAAAATTGCGGATATGGCGATTTCGATTTATGGAGCGGAAAGCGCCGCCTACAGGACGGCGGACAGCTTGGACCATGTTTTTGATTCTGCCGATCCATTAAACGAAAGATTGAAAAAACTAGCAAACTATGCGTCCGAATGTGCGATCAATAAAGTAAACTGCTCCGAAGTGCTCGACCGGGCCGCAGACGAGGCGGTGCAGATTCACGGCGGCTACGGATACATGCAGGAGTATGAAGTGGAACGATTGTATCGGGATGCGCGGATCAGCCGGATTTTCGAAGGAACAAACGAAATAAACCGTCTGACGATCGCAAAATTTTTGATGAAAGAGATGCAACAAAACAGCGGCACAAAGCCTGAAACCTCATTAAGCCGAAACCGGCAATTCCTTTACTTGTCCTACCAGCTTCTCAACAAATCTCTGAATGCACTGATATATTCTAACATTGATATTCAGCAGGAACAGGAATACTCACGGCTGCTCGCCGACATAAAGAAAGGAATCTATGTGATGGAATCCGTTGTCATGCGAACGGAAAAAGCGATCCAAAAGAATGGGAAAGAAAAAGAACGGTTGAAAGAGATGATGACAAACGTCATATGTGAAGAAGGGTTCCGCAAAATTAAAGAGATGACGGTGTCTGTTTTATCAGGGGCAGAATCAGATGAAACCGAAAGAAAACTCATATTGGAAGAGATTCATAGCCTTCCTGCCCCCCTCTTCAGCGACCTGTTTATTCAAAAACGTGAAATCGCAGAAATCATAGCCGATCATGAAAAATATATAGTGTGAACGGAGTGAAGTCTTGTGAAAAAATCGGATTTATCGGTTTGGGAAACATGGGTCTGCCTATGTCGCGAAATCTGCTTTTGGCAAACTTTACTGTGTATGGAATGGACCTCAGCAAAGAAGCTGAGATGTCCTTCCATCAAGCAGGAGGAACGATCGGCCTTCCGGTTGAAAAAATGGTTGAATTATGTGACGTCATCCTTACGAGCCTTCCTTCGTCAAACGCAGTAGAAAAGGTTTTTCTAGGGGAAAAGGGACTCGTCAACCTGGCTGAACCCGGCATCCTGCTGATCGATACGAGCACGGTCACTCCTGAACTGAATCACCGGATTGAAAAGGCGGCCAGACATAAAGGCGTTGATTTTCTCGCGGCGCCTGTCAGCGGCGGTGTGATCGGGGCGAAAAACCGGACGCTTACCTTTATGGTAGGGGGTGCGAAGTCCGCTTTCGATAAGGCCATGCCTGTTTTTAACGCAATGGGCGAAAATATTTTTCATGTGAATGAGAACATTGACAGCGGAACGAACACAAAGCTGATCAACAATCTCTTAATCGGGTTTTATACAGCCGGTGTCAGTGAAGCTCTGCATCTTGCAAAACATAGCAATCTGGATCTTGATCGGCTGTTTGAGATGCTCAACGTCAGCTATGGGCAGAGCCGTATCTATGAACGCAACTATAAAAGTTTCATGCAGATGATCACTTTGAACCCGGGTTTTCTTTAAAGCTGCTGCTCAAAGACCTCGGCTTTGCACTGGATTTAGCCAAAAAGAACAATGTGGAACTGCCGGTGAGCAAAATCCTTTTTGATCTATATGAAGAAGCCGAAAAGAGCGGATACGGCGAAAAGGATATGTCTGTCTTATACAAAAAAATAAGCGGACAAACGACAACTTTTTCGTAAGGAAAGGTGAGAAAGCAAATGATAACAACCAATGCAAAAAAAATGAAAAACAATATCAATGGAGAATGGGTGGATTCTACAGGCACCGAATCAGAAGAAGTGATCAACCCTGCTAACGGAAAGATCATCGCCTATGTGCCTCTATCTACGAGAGCAGATGTAGATCGGGCCGCACAGGCTGCCCAACATGCTTATCAGGCTTGGTCATTGGTGCCCGTCCCCAACCGGACAAGACTGCTATACAAATACCTGCAGCTTCTGCAAGAGCAAAAAGAACAATTGGCTGACATCATTACGATGGAAAACCGGCAAAACATTAAAGGATGCCCGCGGAGAAGTGCAGCGGGGAATCGAAGTCGTTGAGCTTGCGACCGCTACACCTACTTTAATGATGGGAGAATCCCTGCTCGCGATCGCAAACGGCATCGATGGATCGATTTGGCGCTATCCATTGGGAGTCGTTGCCGGTATTACGCCATTTAATTTTCCGATGATGGTCTTCCCTGTGGATGTTTCCGCTCAGCGATCGCGTCGGAAACACGTTTGTCCTGAAAGCTTCGGAACGGACGCCTATTCTTGCCGAGAAACTTGTCGAGCTGTTCTATAAATCTGGTTTTCCAAAAGGAGTCCTGAACCTCGTCCATGGTGGGAAAGAAGTCGTAAACGGTTTATTGGAGAATGAAGATATCAAAGCCATTTCCTTCGTTGGTTCAGAGCCGGTCGCAAGGTATGTGTACCAAACGGGTACAGCTAACGGAAAACGCGTTCAGGCACTTGCCGGAGCTAAAAACCATGCGATTGTCCTGGCGGATTGCCATCTTGAAAAATCGGTTCAAGGCATCATTGGAGCGGCTTTCGGCAGCAGCGGGGAACGCTGTATGGCATGCCTGTGGCTGCGGTCGTTGATGAAATCGCCGATGAATTCATGGAGTTGCTCGTTTCTGAAACGCGAAAGCTGAAAACAGGAGACGGCAGATCCGAGGATCACTTTGCTCGGTCCGCTGATCCGTGAAGTCCACAAAAACCGCGTCCTAGATTATATCGACAGCGGCATACGAAAGGAGCCGCTGTTAGCCGTTGACGGACGCGATCCGGATGTTCAGGAAGGATACTATGTAGGAGCCACGATTTTCGATCACGTGACACCTGACATGAAAATCTGGCAGGACGAAATTTTCGCGCCGGTATTGAGCGTCGTCCGGGTAAAAGACCTTGACGAGGATCGAACTCGCCAATCAATCCAAATTTGCCAACGGTGCTGTCATCTATACGTCGAGCGGCAAAAGCGCCCAGCAGTTCCGCGACAAAATCGATGCCGGCATGATCGGCGTCAATGTCAATGTACCGGCTCCAATGGCGTTCTTCTCGTTCGCAGGGAACAAAGCCTCATTCTATGGAGATCTTGGGACAAACGGAAAAGACGGCATCCAATTTTACACACGTAAAAAAGTCGTCACCGAACGCTGGTTCTAACCTTTAACATACGCCCCCTCTAATAGCTGGATAAAGACCTTTAGGGGGGCTTTTTGATTTATACTGGAGGGATAAATCTTGAGCTATAAATACGTAACGCTTAAAAAAGAACATTTTATCACGACTGTCACACTGAACAATCCGCCGGCAAATACATTATCTTCTTCCTGTATCGCCGAATTGCGATCACTGTTTCAGGAACTGGCCGCAGATGATGATACAAGAGCGGTTATTATCACAGGAGAGGGCCGCTTTTTTGTGGCGGGAGCGGACATAAAAGAATTCGTATCAAAATTAGGGGATCAGGAACAAGGCTTGGCCCTCGCCGAAGGAGGCCAGGCGCTTTGTGATGAAATCGAAGCGTTAAAAAAACCCGTCATCGCCGCGATAAACGGACCGGCTCTTGGCGGAGGACTTGAACTGGCGATGAGCTGTCATTTCAGAATCGTATCAGATGAGGCGGTAGTAGGGCTGCCGGAATTAAAGCTCAGGTCTGATCCCTGCGTTTGGAGGTACACAGCGGCTTCGCAATATAACAGGGACTGCCACAGCACTTGATCTCATCCTTACAAGCCGAACACTTTCAGCTCATGATGCGGTAGAGCTTAAGATCGCGCAGCTGGCCGTGAAGAAAGAGGAGCTGTTAAAGACGGCAACTGCTGTCGCGGCGTCATTTATAGAAGGAAAAAGCATGACAAGTGTCATGCGCGCAGTGGAATGTATTATACAGGGCAGCAACGAAAGCATGGAACAAGGGCTGGAAAGGGAACGAAAAAGATTTGCCGAGCTGTTTTTGACTTCCGATGCTAAAGAAGGAATTCACGCATTCGTCGAGAAACGCAAACCAGACTTTCATCATTCATAAAAGGAGGGGGATCAAGATGTCCGACGACGTTTTATATTCCGTCAACCAGCACGGTACCGCAACCATTGTTTTGAACCGCCCGAAAGCGCTCAACTCACTCACTTATGACATGGTCCGTGTGATTGGCGAAAAGTTAACAGAATGGAGAGACAGATCATAACGTTTCTGTCGTCGTCATAAAAGGCGGCGCAGGTGCAAAAGGGCTTTGTGCCGGCGGTGACATTAAAACGCTCTATGAAGCCCGCTCGTCCAAACAAGCTTTGCATGATGCAGAGCGATTTTTCGAGAAAAGAATATGAGGTCGACAAGGCCGTCTATCGATTTCCGAAGCCGATCATCGCTTGCCTGGACGGGATCGTCATGGGCGGAGGGGTAGGCCTGACGTATGGAGCCAGCCACAGGATTGTGACGGAGAGGACGAAATGGGCGATGCCGGAAATGAATATCGGGTTCTTTCCGGATGTCGGTGCAGCCTATTCATTTTAAACAAAGCCCCAGGTCACGTCGGACGCTACCTTGGACTAACGGCGTCTGTCATTCGCGCTGCTGATGTGCTGTTTATAAACGGTGCAGACACCTATATGGAGAGCGATGCTTTAGAGCGCTTGATCAAACAAGTGGAATATACGAACTGGCGTCTGTCAACGTTAAAGAAACGCTTGAACAGATGATCAAGGAATTTCAAGCGGAACCGCCTCAAGAAAGCAAGCTCGCTCCTGATCAAGACGCGATTGATCATCATTTAGGTTTGATACGTTGGAAGAGATCCTTCAATCGCTCGAAAACGAAGGAAGCGGCTTTAGCGTGAATGTGAAGAAACTTCTTCTTTCCAAGTCGCCATTTTCATTAAAAGTCGCCTTAAAACAGCTGGTCGACGGCAAACAAAAAACGATGGAAGAATGCTTTGCTACAGATCTGCTGCTGGCAAAGAACTTTTTGAGACATAAAGATTTCTTTGAAGGCGTACGGTCTGTCCTCATCGATCGTGATCAATCACCAAACTATGAGTATCAGCACGTTTCAGATGTAACCGATGATGAGGTGAATCAGTTCTTTCAACCTTCTGAAAATGTCTGTCGGAGCTGACCTTTGATGTCAGCTCTGTTTTTGTTGTGGGTTTAACCCCTTGAGATCTTAGCGCTTGCACTTAAAGTCAACTGTAAACATGACGATGAATCATGCAGAAAAATTTTAATAATCCACTTACATTCAAGTTTACTTGCTGCCTAGTTAAGTTTCGTTTATCGGTCTTTTTTAAATCGCAATTTTTCGGTATTAATATCCACCTTTGGAATATGAATACTACAAAATATGGTTGGAGGTTGATAACATGAAGACTGGAAAATCAGGCAAGTTCCTCATGTCACTTTTGATCGCTATAATGACGGTTTTATCTTTTCATACCGCATCTGCACACGCTGCACCAGACGCCATTAAGCCAAGCGAATGCTCAACTCATATCTTCACCGTTTACGACGAAACAGTTGGCATTGGCGATATTGGCCATTCGCGTTTCTATTGTGGCAGTATAAACAACGGTGTTCCAATTGAGTTTTCCGATGCCGATTTAGAAATTGCTGTTGACAATCCCCATATGCTTCATGCCTATGCCAATCCAAGCTTGAACTCGGTGGACTTTGAAGGACTCGAAAAAGGGGATGCGGAGGTCACGATTTACTGGAAAAACAAGCCTGAGGGCACAAAGTACACATTTTTATTGGTGCAGGTAAAATAATTGGCAAGGCTTGCCGCTGTAAGTATAAAAACCTTGATTGGCTGTGCGCCTTATCGCAGCGGGCGCGCAAATGATATACTCATGAAAATCGTTTGCATTTGGTTTATCGTAGCCCGGCGGGTAAGTGAAAGTTATGTTATAGAGAGTATATAAGAAACGATAAAACAAGCCGCACCGACGTGTTTATTCACAAAACGAACCTCTTTTCAAATGATATGGGTGTAAGAAAGACGCCAAACAGAATGAGGGTGATGCTCAAACATCACCCTTTTTATCATTTCCTGAATCAATCGAATCAAAAACATCACCCTAATCAAAAAAAGGAGGGAATATTGTGCTTGATGAGAAAACAATTAATTGCGAAATCGACCGCTCCAATATTAAAGGATCATAGTCATGAAATCGGTAAACATTTTTATGAATTATTATTTTCAAATTGATCAGCGGCGGCGTTGGGATTACACCGCTACTAAGCATGTTGCATACGATCGTTTTACAACAACAAGAAAGACTATTCACTCAGCAAAGAAGAACAGCGGAATTTCACGCATTTATAGAATACGCGGCCGAATTGGCGGAACAGCATCCGAATATCCGTTCATTTCATTTATATGCTATGAAGCCCCGCCTCCCTGCAAAACTTTAAAACGGGAGGTTTTGAAAAAGTGAAATAGTAATAACTAAAGTTGATAAAGAGCCTAGAGATATCAAGGACACAATTTTTCGGTTGTTTTGCTTTTTTGAAGGTTTACTTAGTTCATGGGTTAATGCGCCCCATAAAAGCATGGATGCTAAAATAATAATACTCATATACATTTTAATCCTCCCTTTCTTATATTTTTATAGTTTTAACATTTGTCATCGATTTTACCACATTTAGGATTGAGAAGTCGATGAAATAAGGATCTCTACCTCATTCGCAGATTTTTAAATCATGATAAAATTCTATATTTGTTATTTGATTGTTAATATGGGTAATCTAAATCAGTGTTTAAGTTGTCATTCATGCTGTCATCTCCTTTATACAGCGATGTCTGTGATAGCAAATTTTTTGATACCAAAAAATCGGTTTAATTCTGAAAACTCTTCGAAAACCCCTTGCAAAGAACAGCAAAAACACTGATATTTTGCGCTTTTGTGTTTTTCTTGGCCTTTATATTTATATAGGAAGGTTATATTGACTTGGAATGGCTGCAATCCATTCTTCCAGACAAGGATGCTAATTTTTATTTTTGCGGGCCGATTTCCTTTATGAAGGCTATTAACAATGCGCTGAAGCAATGGGGTGTGCCGAAAAACAACATCCACTATGAAGTATTTAACCCGATCGCTATTTTAGGGGAAGAATGAACTGAGCCTCACCCCGTTACAGCTTTTTGGTTTCCGCATATCTTTACCATTCGTGAACATCGCCGCCCCTGAATATTTCATTTGCAAAACAACAGTCCTGCGAAAGAAGTTGAAATTGTTGTAGAAGGGGGCTTCTTTATTAAACGAGTGGAAATAAATGCATAACAGCTAATGATTTGGGGATATTGAAAATACATAAAATGATAAGAAAGGGCATCCAAAATGAAACGAACTAAAATCCAGCTGCCTCTTCAAACATTGGTTTCAATTGTGGGGTTTATGGTATGGGTTGTGATTTCCTCATTAATGACATATATCAAAGAAGATATCTCCCTGTCATCAATTCAATTATCATGGGTGACGGCCATTCCGGTCATTCTCGGATCTGTTCTTCGGGTGCCGATTGGTTATTGGACGAATCGATTTGGAGCGAAGCTGATTCTTCTTATAAGCCTCTTATTTTTAATCCTGCCCGTCTATTATTTAAGTCTGGCCGACTCTTTTACTGATTTATTAATATCCGGTCTTTTTTTAGGGGTTGGAGGAGCGATATTTTCGGTCGGTGTTACTTTTACCGAAGTACTATCCAAAAGATCAGCATGGATTTGTCAATGGAATTTATGGAGTCGGCAATATTGGAACAGCGTTTACTTCGTTTGGAGCACCTGTTCTTGCAAATCAATTAGGCTGGGAAGTTACTGTCAGGCTTTTTCTCATTCCGCTCATTCTATTGGCTGCCCTAAATTTCTTATTGGGGGATAAACATGAACCGAAAGTGAAAACAGCTTTAAAGGAGCAAATCATCAATGTTTATCGGGATGAGAAGCTATGGTTCCTCAGTCTTTTTATTTTATAACATTCGGCTCATTTGTTGCATTTACCGTATATCTTCCTAATTTTTTTAGTAACCCAATTTAAGCTTAGTGAAGTGGATGCAGGATTGCGCACAGCGGGTTTATCACCATATGCACATTGGTGCGTCCTCTTGGAGGGTGGCTCGGAGATCAATTCAATCCGTTTAAAGTTCTTATCATTGTATTTTCGGGTTTAACTTTCTCAGGTATATTACTGTCTTTTCCCCAACGATTACATTATATACCGTGGGAGTTTTAACAGTTGCTGTTTGTTCGGCGGATTGGAAATGGAACAACGTTTAAACTTGTACCTCTATATTTTTCAAAGCAAGGCGGAATTGTTAACGGAATCGTTTCAGCCATGGGAGGACTTGGGGATTTTTTCCACCCCTTATTCTAACAACTGTCAATCAGATGACTGGAAATTATGCGATTGGTTTCATGGCATTATCTGAATTTGCTTTAGCAAGCTTAATTATCGTGATATGGATGTTTTATTCAGACAAGCTCAGACTGGCGGACAACACGTTGAAAGCACAGGTCAAGGAGTAATGGTTACAGATACTAAAGGCATGATTCAAAGTAAATCCCGCATTTAGTGCCGTAACAGGATACAAAAAAGAAGAAGCTGTCGGCAAAACCCCCGGCTCTTAAGGTCTGGAAGACATGACAAAAGTTTTTATAAAGCGATGTGGGATGAACTCGAGAAAAACGGATATTGGCAGGGTGAAATTTGGAATAAGCGTAAAAACGGCGAAGAATATCTCGAATGGCTGACAATCAGTGCAGTGGATAACGATGCTGGCGAAGTCATGTATTACGTAGCAATCTTTAGCGATATTTCGCAAACAAAATAAAACAAACGCAGGGAAGCTTACTGTATACGGGCTTAGTAAAACAATCGAAAGGGAGTATCATCATGAAGAAAAAATGTCCCCATTGCTTAAAAAGCTGACTCTTTTTGGACGCACCACTGATCTCAACACTCACAGCACTCTATCTGCCGCAGACCGCGAATCTGAGAAATACTACCGAAAAAGATGGCGGCATGATAAAGTGGTTCGCACCACCCATGGCGTGAATTGCACCGGTTCGTGCAGCTGGAAAGTCCATGTGAAAGACGGAATCATTACTTGGGAAACACAACAAACAGACTATCCGACGACAGGGCCGAATATGCCGGAATATGAACCGAGAGGATGTCCGCGCGGTGCAAGTTTCTCATGGTATACATACAGTCCCATCCGTGTCCGCTACCCGTATGTGAGAAGTGCATTGTTGAAGGTCTGGAGGGAAGCGGTGCAACAAACAAACGACCCTGTAGAGGCATGGAAAATCATTTCTGAAAATCCAGATTTGCAGAAGACATACAAGTCAGCCCGCGGCAAAGGCGGATTTGTCAGGGGAAACTGGGACGAAGTCAACATGATGATTGCTTCTCAATTGATGTATACAATTAAAACATATGGCCCTGATCGCATTATTGGTTTTTCTCCGATTCCGGCGATGTCCATGGTTAGTTATGCGGGCGGCGCCAGGTTTTTAAACTTAATTGGCGCACCGCTTCTCAGCTTTTACGATTGGTATGCCGATCTGCCGCCAGCATCACCGCAGTGGGCGAACAAACAGATGTTCCTGAAAGCTCTGACTGGTATAATTCAAGCTACATATTGGTTTAGCCTCTAATTTGCCGCAAACGAGAACTCCTGATGCGCATTTCTACGTAGAGGCAAGGTACAACGGTACAAAAGTGGTTTCTATAAGTCCGGACTATGCTGAGTTTGTGAAGTTTGCCGACCATTGTTAAACATTAGTCCAGGTATGGATGCAGCGCTAGCGATGGCAATGACACATATCGTTCTCAAGGAATTTTATGTTGATAAAAAACGCCGTATTTTGAGGATTATATAAAAAAATATACTGATTTGCCTTTTTTAATCACATTAAAGAAACATGGCAACCACTATAAAACAGATCGATTTTTACGCGCAAGCGATCTGGGGATGAACGTAACCAAGGCAGAATGGAAAACCATTGTATTTGATAAAAATTCAAATCAATACGCTGCTCCTAATGGAACCATAGGCCACCGCTGGTCGGAAGGGGGAGAGTGGAATTTACACCTGAAAGATACTGAAAATCAGCTCGGAGATCTTGAGCCTGCACTCACCTTTCTAGGAATAGAAGACAAAAGCGTACTGCTTCAGTTTCCTTACTTCGGCCAAGAACAAAAGCAAATTATGTCACGCGGAGTACCAGTCAAGGCAATTCAACAAAATAGCGAAACCGTTTATGTCACTACAGTGTTTGATCTCATGCTGGCGCAAACAGGCGTAAATCGCGGTTTGCCTGGTGATTATCCAAAAGATTATGATGATCCCACACCATACACTCCCGCATGGCAGGAACAAATAACAGGTATCGACCGCAAGCCTGTCGCTCAAATCGCAAGAGAATTCGCTCAAAATGCTGTTGATAGCAAAGGACGTTCGATGATTATTATGGGGTCGGGCATCAATCATTGGTATCATTCCGACACCATTTACAGGGCGATCCTTAACCTTGTTTTGCTAACGGGCTCACAGGGAGTAAACGGCGGTGGCTGGGCACATTATGTCGGCCAGGAAAAAGTGCGGCCCCTTGAAGGATGGCAAACTGTCGCGATGGCTCGTGACTGGGGGAGGCCCGCCGCGTTTACAAAATGGAACCTCTTTCTTTTATTTCGTCACAGAGCAGTGGCGGTATGAAGACCAAAAGTCTTCAGATTTAATTTCACCGTTAGTCGACAAGCCCAGATACCATCATCTTGGAGATTATAATGTGCTCGCCGCAAGATTGGGATGGCTTCCTTCCTATCCGCAGTTTAATAAAAACCCCATTAGATTATATGAAGAGGCGAAGGCAGCCAGTAACGATGAAGCCGTAAAGTATGTTGTGGATCAAATTAAAAATGGCCAAATGAAATTTGCAATTGAAGAGCCGAGCAATCCCGTTAATTTTCCAAAAACGTTATTTGTATGCGCGGGAATTTAATTGGAAGTTCTGCAAAGGGGCATGAATACTTCCTAAAACACCTGCTCGGTACACATTCAAGCATTTTAGGAGACCAAGATCAATCCCTGCACACAGAAGAGGTAGATGCAACATCGGTTGCACAAGAAGGAAAGCTCGATTTATTAATCAATCTGGATTTTCGGATGTCTGGCACAGGATTGTATTCCGATATTGTCTTGCCGGCTGCAACCTGGTACGAAAAGTATGATATCAGCTCAACCGATATGCATCCTTTTATTCACCCATTCAATCCGGCGATTACACCTCCATGGGAAAGCCGGTCTGATTGGGATACATTTAAAAAGTTGGCCAAAACATTTCAAACTTTAGCTGAAAAATACCTTCCGGAGATAGTAAAAGATATTGTGGCCACACCACTTCTTCATGATACGCCGGATGAGACGTCACAGGCTTTAGGATTGATCCCCGATTGGAAAAAGGGTGAAAGCGAACCTGTTCCTGGAGAGAATTTTCCACGCATTCATGTCGTGGAAAGACAATTTACCAAAGTATACGATAAATTCATTGCGCTGGGACCGAATATACGGGAAAAAATCGGAGCAAAGGGGCTAAGCTGGGATGCCAAAGAGGAGTATGACGAATTAAAAGATATATTAGGCACGGCGAAAAGTACAAAAGAATATAAAGATTGCCCCGACATCTCAGCAGACCGAAACGCTGCAGAGGCTATCCTGACATTATCCAGTACGACAAACGGTTCGCTCGCGATGAAAGCTTGGGATACATTGGAAAAGAAAACGGGACAAAAACTAAAGGATCTGGCCATTGAACGTGCAGAAGAGCATATCTCATTTGATGAAATTTCCGCCCAGCCGAGAAAAGTATTATCATCTCCGGTATATAGCGGTACTGAAACAGGAAATCGCCGTTACTCACCTTTACGACAAATATAGAACGGCTTATTCCATTCCGCACATTAACCGGCAGGCAGCACTTTTCCTTGACCATGAAATCATGCAGGAATTCGGAGAAGATCTGCCGACTTTTAAAGCGCCTTTAAGAAAAGCTGCTTTCTATAATAAGGATGGTCAGCCCGCATCAACAACACAGGAGATCAAACTGCGCTATTTAACGCCGCATTTTAAATGGTCATACCATAGCACATACTATGACACATTGCCGATGCTTACGCTGTTCCGGGGCGGACCGCATGTGTGGATGAATAATAAAGATGCGGCAACTGTGGGTATACGTGATAATGATTGGCTTGAAATGTACAACCGCAACGGTGTCGTCGTCGCCAGGGCTGTTGTCAGCCATCGATTACCGAGAGGGGTAGCATTTATGTATCATGTTCAGGACAGAACGATTAACGTTCCCGGGTCAAAAATAACGAAAGAACGCGGAGGGACTTTTAATAGCCCGACAAGGATTCACGTTAAGCCGACGCAAATGATAGGGGGATACGCCCAGCTTAGCTACGGATTTAATTACTATGGTCCGACCGGAAACCAGAGAGATGAACAAGTCGTTATTCGGAAATTAGAACGAAACGAGGTGGATTGGCTTGAAGATTAAGGCGCAATTTGGCATGGTAATGAACCTTGACAAATGTATCGGCTGCCATACGTGCAGTGTGACATGTAATAATACGTGGACAAATCGTACAGGCGCCGAGTATATGTGGTGGAACAATGTTGAAACAAAACCGGGTGTCGGATACCTGAGAGAATGGGAAAACCAAGAAACCCAACGCGGAGGCTGGGAGTTAAAAAACGGGAAGACTCGAACTGAAAGCCGGCGGCCGCGCCAAAAAGCTGCTGAATATTTTTTACAACCCTGATTTAACTCGAATTGATGATTATTATGAGCCTTGGACCTATGATTACGAAAATTTAATCAAAAGTCCGCAGAAAAAACATCAGCCGGCGGCAAGGCCTATCTCCCAGCTTACCGGCGAATACATCGATTTAAATGGGTGCCGAACTGGGAAGACGATCTTGCAGGTGTTTATGAAACGGCTCAAAAAGACCCGAACATGCACAATGTTGATGAACAAGTCATTCAAGAGTATGAACAAGCATTTATGATGTATTTGCCGAGAATCTGCGAACATTGCATCAATCCATCATGCCTTTCATCTTGTCCGTCGGGAGCTATTTACAAGCGGGATGAAGACGGTATCGTGCTTGTTGATGAGGATTCATGCCGCAGCTGGCGTTTTTGTATGTCAGGCTGTCCGTATAAGAAAGTTTATTTTAACTGGAAGACAAATAAAGCTGAAAAGTGCACGTTTTGTTTTCCGCGTATTGAAAATGGCCAGCCAACAGTTTGTTCTGAAACGTGTGTCGGGCGCTTGCGCTATATCGGCATTGTGCTTTATGACGCAGATAAAATAGAAGAAGCGGCATCTGTTGAAAATCCACAGGATTTATATGAATCACATGTAGATCTTTTTGGACCCAAAAGATCCAGAAGTCGTGAGGCAGGCAAAAAAAGACGGGATTCCGGAAGATTGGATAGAAGCAGCCCAAGCGTCCCCCGTATATAAGCTTGCAGTCGAATATAAGGTGGCATTGCCTCTGCATCCTGAATACAGAACCTTGCCGATGGTATGGTACATTCCGCCTTTGAGCCCTATTACCAATACATTCGGCGGTCAAATTGATACATTAGATCCAAAAATCATTTTTCCGACGATCAAGCAATTCCGAATCCCCATCCAATATCTTGCAAATCTAATGTCCGCAGGGGATACAAAAGTAATTGAACGGGTGTTAAAGAAAATGGTTGCCATGAGGAGTTATATGAGAAGCGTTAACCTAAAGCAATCATTTGATCAAGCCATCCTTAAAGATGCCGGTTTAACGGAAGAAACAGCCGTAGAATTGTATGAGTTATCCGCGATAGCGAAATACAATGATCGTTATGTCATTCCAAAATCTCATCGGGAAGAGGCCGGCAATATGTATTCCGGTCAAGGTTCAGCAGGCTACGACTTTATGGAAGGCTGCTCAGGCTGCAGTTTAGGCACTGAAAAATATGAAGATTTATACGCATTCAGTGAAGAATATTGGAGTGATCTAAATGGAAATGCAATGGATGGAAGAAAATAGACTCGTGTTTAAGCTTTGTTCATTATTCTTGGAGATATCCGGAAAAAGAATGGACTGAATCGGAAGAAGCGGACGAGCTTGTGGATGAGATCGCAAACAAAGGAATGAAACACTGTCTCCGTCAGTTTTTGGCCTATGCGAATGAAACCCTTACAAAATATTGTGCGAGAATTATGTTCGATGGTTCGACTTTAGCGAACAAAAAACCCCTTTATTTAACCCATGGAAGATTTGGAGAGAATAGAGAGCGCGGGCTGGCTTTTGTAAAACTGAAAATGGAGTTTGCAAAAGCCGGGTTTTACATTAAAAACGATGAATTGCCTGACTATTTACCCCTTATTTTAGAGTTTGCCTCCATTGCTGATAAGACTTTGTTCAAAAAGTGTTTTTAATTCACAAAAAAGCAATCGATCAATTACATGACAGAACTTGAAAAAGAGGATATCCGTATGGCTTTTTATTAAAGGCCTGTTTAACAGCCATTGCGGCATATTTGCCATCTAATGAAAACGACCTGGGTCATCATGCAGGCTAAATCAAATTGGAGGGATCATTATGACGGAATTAGATTATTTCTTATGGGTGATCATTCCCTATTTATCATTGACGATTTTTGTTGTCGGTCACATCCATCGTTATAATACAGTCAGTTCGGATGGTCAGCTCAATCAAGCGAATTTATCCAAAAGGATCATTTATTAAAATGGGGAGTACACTGTTTCATTATGGTGTCATTTTTGTTTTCTTCGGACATGTGGCAGGGGTGTTGATTCCTAAAGGATTTTATGATGTTGTCGGCATTACTGAACAGATGTATCATTTTGGCGCCATATGGTTCGGAGGAGCCGCTGGAGTAATGATGGTTGTTGGCGGAGCATTGTTGACAGTACGCCGGCTTAAAAGCAAAAGGGTAAGGAGGAACAGCTCAAAGAAAGATCTGTATGTACACTCCCATCGGAGTTGTGACGGTTGTTGGATTTACGAATACTGTCGGCTATACGGCAACCGGAGGAGAGTTTCGATTATCGGGCAACCATACGGCCCATGGTTCAGGGGAGTTTTGAGTTTTCAGCCTTCACCATATTTAGTGATGGATGCACCGCTGGGGTTTCAACTTCACATTTTGGCAGCATTTGTGTTATTTGCTGTTTGGCCGTATACGAGATTAGTCCATGTATGGAGTCTGCCTTTAGAATATCTGTCGCGGAAGTATATCGTATATCGAAAAATGAATCCGAAAAAAGCACTGAAATATATGGAGCGGATAAAACTAGTTTTTTGCAGATCAAAAAAGCCACTTCGGCATAATCCAAAGTGGCTGAATTTGAGGATGGTTTCCCAAATGCTTAATGATGATCCAGCAAATGGGCCTCTTCATCCCGATTATGTATTTGAACCAGAACATAGATCGCTTTAAAGCGGTCGAGCACGTCATCAGTTACTCCCTGTCCATCCAGCAGTTCTTTAATCTCGCTTACAAGAATGCGAAGCAAATCACGGTCACGCTTGAGCATGCTCAATGTATGGGAGATATCTGGATTATCTTCAAGTTTTCTCTTGTACAACCCTTCTTCTTCCGAGTCGGCGTGTGCAATTGTACGAGTTTCCCAATGATCCAGAAGAGCCTTCGCTGCAATCATGGCGTGTTTTTCGTGTTTTTCACGATAAACACGTTCCAATACTTCCATCAAATCTCTTCCTTCGGTTACGGCACCCATCATGGATCGATCTATGGGCGCCCAATTTGTTTAAAGACGGTCCTGACATAAAGCAAGCCTCCTTTTTCTGAACGTTCACATCCAGTATGAACAGATATTTTCATGCTCAAACAAGGGTGACATGTCATCCAGCGGGAAAACAACATCAAATAGACCTTTTCCTTCTCAACAATGTCCTCGATGTATAGCCGATAACTGTCACACTGATTTCGCGCCTGCAATGCCAACCTCAGCCAATCAAGCATTGTAACGTATCCCTATAAGTTTGTAATGTCAGCAGAACACTCCCGGCAATAAATTGAGATACATCGACGCTTTTGTATTCATGTCTAAAAGAGACAGTATTAAGAACGCGTTCAGAAAAAAAGGCTAGACATATTATTTATTTTATACAAAAATAGTAGGACAAAAAATAATTTATAATGGGCAAGAGATAGACCAAAGCGAATTCTATGCCGAAGCTTGCAAGCATATTAAGCGATGTCAGCTCATCACCCCGCAGGATTTATGATTAGAACATGATAGGAAGTGACTTATGATTACATTCAAAAATGTATCAAAGCAATACACAACCGGAACTTATGCTGTGAAATCATTTAATGCAGTCATCAAAAAAGGAGAATTCTTTGTCATTATCCGGTCCCAGCGGCAGCGGAAAAACAACGGTACTAAAATGATCAATCGTTTAATCGAGCTGTCTGACGGTACGATTTTTATTAATGATCAAAAAATAAGCGAATATGATATTCATGAATTGCGGTGGAACATCGGCTACGTCCTTCAGCAAATCGCTCTTTTTCCGAATATGAGTATCGAGGAAAACATAGCAGTCGTTCCGGAACTGAAAAAATGGAGCCGGGAAAAAACGAAACAGCGGGTCGACGAGCTTTTAGAAATGGTCGGATTGAAACCTGACGTATATCGCAAAAGAAGGCCTGATGAGCTTTCAGGAGGCCAGCAGCAAAGAATTGGCGTGATACGGGCCTTGGCTGCTGACCCCGAAATGGTTTTAATGGATGAACCGTTTAGCGCTCTTGATCCAATAACAAGAGAGAAATTACAGGATGATCTTCTGGATTTGCAACAAAGCATAAACAAAACGATTGTAGTTTGTGACTCATGATATGCAGGAAGCCTTAAAGCTGGGGGACCGGATCTGCATTATGAATCAGGGTGAAATTGTGCAAATCGGTACACCTGATGAAATTTTGATGCATCCCGCCAATGATTTTGTAAAAGATTTCGTTGGGGGCAGGAAAGATTGACCGACGAGAGGCTGAATCTCGAAAAAATCGTCCGGCAAATGGAATATACGGAAGAGGGGTCTTTTGAGACAGTGCCTGTATCAACTTCATTGCAAGAGGTTTTGAGTAAATTGGAACATCATGACCACATCTTTGCAGAACGTGACGGCCAGATTATAGGGGCTATCGACAGAAAAGGCATCATCCAATATCTGGCTCATCACATGCAAAAGAGAGGCAGCGCGAATGAATAATTTTTCTCATGATTTAGCAGAAAGAAAAGGACAATTGATAAATGCATTGCTGGAACACATTCAAATTTCACTTATCGCACTCTTTTTTGCAGTTGTGATATCGATTCCCCTCGGTATTTATTTGACGAGAAAGCCAAAAATAGCGGAAGGCATCATCGGGGTAACGGCCGTTTTGCAAACCATTCCCTCGCTGGCCCTTCTCGGCCTTCTGATTCCCATCGTTGGTATCGGGAAAGTACCTGCGATTATAGCTCTTATTGTCTATGCATTGCTTCCGATTTTAAGAAACACATATACAGGAATTAAAGAGATTGATCCATCTTTGCTAGAGGCGGCAAGAGCAATGGGGATGAACAGTCAAAAAAGGCTGATCAAGGTAGAGCTTCCTTTGGCTATGCCGGTTATCATGGCAGGCATAAGAACGGCTATGGTATTAATTGTCGGCACCGCAACACTGGCGGCCCTTATCGGCGCCGGAGGCTTAGGTGATATCATTCTTCTTGGGATTGACCGAAATAATACTGAACTCATTGTACTTGGAGCGATACCGGCGGCCATCCTGGCCATCATTTTTGATTTTCTGCTCCGCAGCTTTGAAAAGCTGTCATTTAAGAAATTATTAGTCGGCATTGGGGGATTTGCAGCCGCGACCATTATCATCTTGGCCTTGTCATTTTCTTACGGACAGGGAGGCAAACATATCGTCATCGCGGGCAAACTTGGTTCTGAGCCTGACATATTAATCAATATGTACAAGCTTTTGATTGAAGAAGATACCGATTTACACGTAGAAGTAAAACCGGGGTTTGGCAAGACTTCATTTGTGTTTCAAGCATTAAAATCAGGGGACATAGATGTTTATCCCGAATTTACTGGCACCGCAATCTCTGAGTTTTTAAAAGAAACTCCTGTCAGTACAGATCAAAAACAGGTCTATGAACAAGCAAGAAAAGGAATGCTCAAAACATTTGACATGACGTTGTTAAAGCCGATGGCGTATAACAATACTTATGCATTGGCAGTACCAAAACAGCTGGCCCTAAAATACCATTTAAAAACGATTTCGGACTTAAAAAAACATCAGGAAAACATCAAAGCCGGTTTTACACTCGAGTTTGCAGACCGCGAAGATGGATACCGCGGTATCCAGAATACTTATGGAATTACATTTTCAAATGTCGCCACGATGGAGCCGAAGCTTCGGTACAACGCAATCAAAACAGGCGATATTCAGGTGGTAGATGCTTATTCAACGGACAGTGAATTAGAACAGTATAACTTGTCTGTTTTGAAAGATGACAAACATGTATTTCCTCCATATCAGGGCGCACCTTTGCTGAGAAAAGAAACCCTGCAAAAATATCCTGAAATAGAACAGGCATTAAATAAACTGGCCGGAAAAATATCTGATCGCAAGATGCGTGAAATGAATTATCAGGTGAACGTTAAAGGCAAACCTGCAGAAGAAGTGGCCCGCGGGTTTTTACAAGAAGAAAGGCTACTGAAGTAGGCGCTCAAGGGCTGGCATCAATCGAGAAAAGCTATACGCTGGTTTCTTGCAGAAATAAGTATATGCAGAGCTTCGGAATCTATGTAAAAAATTGCAGCGGCTAAAAAAGGGTGATGCACAAACATCACCCTTTTTATCATTTCAGGAAAGCGGCTAACATTTTTACGAATGATGAATTTCCAAAAAGATGAGTGGACGTCCCGCTTTATCCGGCAATTTCAGCTGATTCAAACGTACCGTTTCGATTGCCGCTAACAATGATCGAGTGTCCCCAAAACATATCACCGTCATCAAAGAATACTTCAAAGTCTCCCTCAGGATACACACTGATACTGCTCAATTCCATAAGCGCGATAAACATCTCCTTGGTGATCTCGTCAACCTCCGCTTCATCATTATCCTGCAGCCAGTCGTTGGCCAGTTCGACCAATTCTTCGGCAGCGTAAGCCCGTATTTTCGCATTCCAATGCGCTTGGTCTTGAAATAAAATATGTGCGGTTTCCAGCGAAGCCTTCATCTGCCGATCGTCTTCATCCCAGTCAAAGTAGAGCTTTCCATGTTGTCCGGCCCAGGTGATGTCCTTCTCAAACACATTGACCGACTTGAACAGCGCAAAGGTGCCCAATTTCTCGTCCTCGTAATATACCGGCTCCAGCGATTCCTTCAAAATACTTTGCAATTCGTCGTCCTGATAGGCCGAATCTACAACCTTTACAAGCGTCATGGCCTGATCTCCCATACGAACATACAGTCTGACAACGGCATTCGCTTCCAATATATCTTTCGCTTTTTGCCATTCGTCATCATCGGCAAGCCATTCCAACTGCAGCTCTTCCTGAACAGCAGACTTGCTGCCGCTGAGCTCTTTCCAGGCAATCAACGGAATGGAGGCATTCCACATTTCATCGTCGTTCGCTCTCCATGCTCCAATACCGGATGGACCGGTGACTGCGGCCACCTCAACCACTTCGTTCTTAAATCGCCTTTCAAACTGCTTCTTTTGACTCGATCTCCCCATACTGTCTTCCTCCTGTTTCACTATGTATATCTGTCGTTGATCTGCATTTCTTCGCATTAATCGGACACTGGAAGCACCAATCCAATTGTACCAAAAGCATCAATAAAAAAGAATCAATTTCCTGTATGACAAGCAGGGGAAGCGCCTGAACAAGCGGCAGGAGCGGGAATAAAAAAACACAACTAAATCTTACTTTAGTCGTGTCTGATTACTTAATCCATCTGAATCAGCGCGAGATACTGTTTTAGTATGTCCAACCCCAGTTTCAGCTCATCTAATGAGTTTGTAGAAGAAAGCGCAATGCGCAAATATTTTTCACGTGTCGTCTGCCCGCTGAGGAAACGGTCAGAATGAAAAACACGAATACCGCGCATCTTCAAATCCACTTCTAACTGTGATGAATCAACATCCTCTTCAATAGAAAGCCAGCGGTAAAAACTGAGAGGATGTTCACCGGGCTGACCCGCTGGAAAATATTCTTTATAAAGATCATTAGCAGACTGTGCAAGCTGTTTCTTTTGCGAAACAATTTCATGAGCCTTGCCTGATAAAATCAGCTCCGTGATGACCTCGGCATCTAAAGAAGACGTTTTGACATTGACGTTAAAAATGCTCTGTAACATATTCTTGCGGAAGGCATCCCCATAGACCATGTAGGCGACTCTTAATCCGGAGCATAAAGACTTAGAGGTGCTGCAAATATAAACGCTCTGTTCCGGAAGCAAATTGAACATCGGCTGCCGATAATCGGAGACAATGCCTGCCGTCAGAAATGCATGGATGTCATCCTCGATCAAAATTAAATGATGCTTGCGGATGATCGCCGCCAATTCATGCTTTCGAAAATCTGAAATCATGATTGTGGTCGGATTAGAGCAAGAGGGGATCAGAAAAATCCCGTGAATTTTTGTTTGGCAGCACTGCTTTTCCAGCTCGTCCGGCAGCATTCCAAACTGGTCTCCGGGAATGGGGACTAACTGTATATGGAACATCTTTGCCAACTCAATAAAGTTTGAAAAAGTATATAAGTCGGTTGCAATGCGATTTCCGGGCTCAAACAAGGAGATCAACGCAATGGCCAACGCATTTTGAGCGCCGGAAACAATCGCTATATGCTCTTGGTCTGCGTGAATACCGAAGGATTCCATCCAGTTTAGCCCTGCCGTTTTTTGATGCGGAATACCTGTCGGATCATTGTAATTCAATAGCTTCTCTAAGTAGTTTTTCTCCGCAACCTTTTGCGCAACCTCGGCTACGATGCCGTTGGTTTGCTCAAAAGAGGCTACAAATCCAAAATCAATAAGGTTTGTGGTGTTATCTGCGGAAATGGTAATAGAACGGGCAGCATTAGGAGAAACAAAGGTGCCGCTTCCGGTGACTGCATAAATCAATCCTTTAAACTCGCACAGTTTGTAGGCACGGGTAATCGTGGTAAAGTTCAAATCGAGAAAATCTGCCAATTCCCGTTGCGGAGGCAGCTTTGTCCCGGGCGCTAAGAAGCCGTTTATGATATCCTGTTCAAGCAACTCCGCAATCGAATAATAGTAAGGACGCTTTAATGCTTTCTATCAGGTTTCCAAGACATTGATAATTGTCAAATGAATTTACTGGCATACTGCACCTTCTATCGTATTCCATACAATCATATCATTTATTGTATGGTTTCAAAAAGGAAGTTCATTTTTTATCAGCCTCCATTCTCAAATGGAGGCATTTATTTTATTGTAATCCATACAATTATCTTATTTATTGTATGGATTTCGTGTGTTAAATTTGTATGGAATTAAGTTAGCAGCTGAAGGATGTGGATCATATGAAAAAAAGAAATCAAATATGCGATTGCATGTCGCGCGGCTTTTCCATATACAGTTCCTATTTTGGCGGGCTTTGTCTTTTGGGGATTGCCTATGGGATCTATATGAATTCATTAGGGTTCAGCGCCATTTATCCAATCATCATGAGCTTTGCAATTTTTGCGGGGTCAATGGAGTTTGTCGCAGCCAATTTATTGCTTGGGGCGTTCAACCCGATGAATGCTTTTTAACTTTAATGGTGAACGCACGACACCTTTTTATGGCATTTCCATGCTGGATAAGTATAGGGGAACCGGCAAGAAAAAGTTTTATCTGATCCTTACGGGATGTGCGATGAGTCTTTTTCTATCAATTGTACCGTTAATGTTCCGAAGAATGTAGACAAGGGCTGGTTTATGTTTTTCGTGACACTGCTCAATCATTTCTATTGGGTGATAGGAGCAGCGATTGGCGGCACTTTTGGATCTCTTGTCAAGTTCAACACAGAAGGGCTCGATTTTGTGATGACGGCTCTTTTTGTTGTGATTTTCGTTGAACAGTGGATGAAAGAGAAACGGCACTATAGCGCTCTCACAGGGCTTGGAATTTCAGCTGCCAGCCTGATGATTTTCGGCGGAAACAACTTCATGATTCCTGCGATGCTTGCGATTCTGGGGGTACTTACCGCTTTTAGAAAACCATTGGAGAAAGTTGAGGTTGCCGCATGACAATGAGTGTAACGCAGCAAATCATCACAATTGCTATGGTAGTGCTTGGAACAATGCTGACACGGTTCCTTCCATTTATGATTTTCCCATCGGGCAAACCGACACCGAAATATGTACAGTATCTCGGTAAAGTGCTGCCGTCGGCAGTAATTGGGCTTCTAGTTATTTATTGCTTTAAAGATGTGAGTTTACTTTCTGGAAGTCACGGCGTCCCTGAATTGATTGGGGCGTCTGCAGTTGTGCTGCTTCACTTTTGGAAGAAGAATATGCTCCTTTCTATAGCAGGTGGAACTGTTGTCTATATGATTTTTGGTGCAATTGATTTTTTGATCATACCGATTAGGATTTGTGAATATCAAAGGAGGCTGGGGATGGTGAAAAAGAAAATTAACGAGTATCAAATCTATGAAGAATACCGCGAACAAATTTATAAGCAAGTAGAGAATGATTCGTATGCAAAGTCGCTAGGAATTGAATTAACCAAATTTGAGGCGGGGTTTGCAGAAGCTAAAGCTTGAAGTGCAAAGCCATATGGTAATTGCATACGGAAGTGAGCCTATATAGGTAATTGCACAAAAAAGAGCGGGAAATTTGAAGATACCCGCTCTTTTGTCCATATAATACATTTTTGCATTAATGTTTTAAAGAATTTGTCGCTAAACGAGAGTAACTTTTATTCATTTAGATATCGCTCCAATGTGTTTATGTGATTGCTTTTTCAGCTACTTGAAAACCTGATGTTCCGCCAGTAATCGCTTTTTCAAGAGGGACAAAAGCAAAAGTGATTGTAAGGATGCTTTAAAATTCCGATTACTTAGTTTTTTCATGCTAACGCCTCCATTACTTTCATAATTTGATTTTTGCTTTTAATGCTCTTTTATAGTATTCAACAGCCTTGATTAAATTTCCTTGTTTTAAATAATATTCCGCAATTTGTTCATTAAGTTCTGATGTATCTGGCCATAGATTTTTTTGTTCAAGGTATTGTAAAGCTTCATTTATTAAAGAATCATTATGACAATCATATAAAGCATGGATCAGCTTTAGTTTTGCTTCGTATTCCTTTTCTTTTAACGATTCTGCCTTTTCAAGGCCCTTATCATACCAACTCCTTGCTTCGGCAACTTGATTATTTCTGTAAAGAACACTTGCTATCATATATAAACTTCTAACACCATTTATTGATTCTAAGTGCTCTTTAATGTGAATAGCTTTTATAAAGTATTCTTCAGCTAGTTTAGGTATATTTTTTCTATCATATATTAAACCGAGATTATGATAAACTATGCCAACTTCCTTTGGAAATCCTGAGCTTTTGGCTTCATTCAAAGCTTTTGATAGTGCTCTTCCGCTTGGGAAAATCTATACATATCATACATGTTAGCTCCAAGAATCATTTCACATTTAATCGATCTGTGCTTATATTCTTCATGTTCTCGAAAAATGCTTCTTGCTTTTAATGCATGGCTTATAGAAATAAGATGTTGGTCTATCTGATAATATGCTTCAGCAATTTTATAATGGAATTCTGCATGTTCTATTTGGTCGGGGATATTACGAAGTTTTGCTTCGGCCAGTTGATAAAAGCATATAGCTTCAACGTAGTTCTTTTTGTAAAACCTCTATATACACCTGAGAAAAACAACGAATAATAAACGATCATATTATCAGTGTTTTCTTCGCCAATACCCTTGATGATACAATAGGCTTTATCAGCTTCCTCAAGTTTTTCTTCTGTTAACACCTTGTAGCGAAAATCTAAGAGGTTGAAATAAATAAGAAGATCCTGATTTTCATCCATATGAGGTAGCAAACTACGGATCTCCTCTTTTAAAGCAGCCGCTTCTGCGGTTTGATGACGTTTAATCATGCCATACCATTGATTTAGCATTTTTGCCATTTTTTCAGGGGCTATTTTCGTCTCCACCATGTTAACATTCTTCCTCTCTTATTGTTTTAAATATTTAGAAAATTAAAACCGATATTGTGGCTCTTAATTCTCATTTTACAAAAAAAGAGTTTTAATTTACAACATTCACCCAAAATTGATTATATATGTAAATTAATCATAACATTATCCAGATCAGTCCAGGTGGGGAGATATATCCTTTTCATTTTGAGATACAGGATATTCTTTAAATCATACCCCACTCACCATTCAAGCAGCTGTAAACTAATCTGCTGGACCGCAATATAAAGGTCCTTGAAATATACTGTAATTATTCTGGAAAGCATTAAATTTTAAAAACATCTATCTTAGGGGGCATCTAATCGTTAGATTGAAAAAAACTATAATAGTCTTCTCTGAATAGATTGTCCATTCCCAAAAGTTTTGATCCTGGGATAAAACAAATCTTTACAATTCCTCTTTCATCAGAGAGGAAAGAGAAAAGAGCTCACTGGACATATCCACTATGTTGATGCCTAGAAGGGGAGTTGCGTATCATGAGCCTTACGGATGAAAAGCATATTATACAGTTGGATGATATTGTTGGAATAGAATAAAGTCACTTTATCGTTTATAAGTGGCCAGGGAGTATCAGTGTCGGATCCTTTAGACCGCCAATTTTCTCGGCAAAACTTCAGAACAAACCGGGCACAGGAAGACCTTACTTAATAACATTCGGTTCATGCATTTAGACCTGATCAATGAGATTCATTTTCTTGGATAGACAGGATTTATTCACCAATCATTTTTCGTATAGTGGTAAACTCATTGTTGGTCATTACTTTTGTCATGTTTTTTTGAGGAAGTGAGGTGTTGAAATGATCGGTTCAATCCTGGGAGAACCTAATCACAACGGATTTATTTCACAAGCTTTCCTCGAACACGAATTGGAACAAGGTTTGAATGCGGCTGATCAAACAACGAAACATTTGGTATCAAAAGCCAACGCCACGATTGCTAAAGTCAGCCATATCGCCTTTACGTGATATATCTGGTAAGGAACTATACGTTGAAGCAAAAATAACGATTGCGAAGCCGGTGCAACAGTTAATGTCGATGTTTACTGGGATTATAATACTCATAATGATTAGAGAGGGTTTCCCCCTCTTTTAAATTCGAGATAATCCTTTCGGAATTGAGTGGCCATTAAACCACTCTCTTTAATTTAAGCACTCCTCAGTTCCGAAATAGTAGTGCAGCCTTTTTGGGGCAAACATTGCCCAGGGCGACGACTGCAAGGTAAGCAACAGGCATCTCGATACGAAAACACCAAGCGTCGGCTTCTTTCTGGCTAGGGCCCTCACGATTCTTGCAGGGTATTTTGCGGCGTTGCCGGGGAAAAAATCCGTGATTTTTGAACCAAACATCGAAGTGTCGCGGAATTCTAAAGATATCTTGTAACAAGTCGGCCGTCTGGAAAATACTGTTGATAGCAAGGTCCCTTTTTCGAGACTCCTTTCTGATATACTTCGGCGTGTATACAGTAAAGGAGGAATTTAAAGTGACTTGCCGACAAAAATTCAAAAAAGGCATGCTACCACCAGCATCAAAGTTTAGGTTGGAAATTCTTACATTGTTAAAGGAGAGAGGGAATGAGGGAGCGCTTAATAAGGGAGCTTTATCCGGAGATAGCAAACAATTTGAATTTATCCGGTGAGCAGCGAGAAATCCTAGTCAATTCAAAAGCCGAATTAAGATATCATAATTTTAGTCGCTCAGCATGCACAACACTTGCCAAGAAAGGACTCGTAAGAGGGAAAGGAAGAAATCGAGGACAAAAGCAGAGCCAATCGGATGGTTTATCTCGGAAGAAGGGGATGAACTTATTTGAATCAGATTACAGTGATGCTTCTTGGCAATTAGTAGGATCTTTCCTATTGATCGGCCGACAACTGTCAGAATTTCAGCTCGAATTCCCAGGATGGGCCATGCTCTATGCGTCGTTTCTATACTTATTAGAGCCTCCGTGCTATTCCTTTCACTTCACGGACGCTAAAGCGGTCAACCGCGTGTGTATAGAGGACCCTAAGAAACGGAGCCGAGCCACCATCACTTTTCTTGTAAGAAGGTACAGAAAATCCAAGTGTCAGAATTCTGTTGCTTTAGGTTGAACGTAGATCAATTATGTCACTGAATGACATATAATTCTGTCACTATACACTTGATAGTAGGGGAACGTTATGTAATTCTGCTCAAAAGATTTGTTCACATAACCCTAATTCTGAAAACAAATGTTATGAAAGGGAGAGAGGGAGTATTATGCTAATTCAGCCTCGATAAAGTGAAAAGGCCGCGTTGGATTAAAAACAACATTCGATTTATAAAGATACGATTGTTCAAGGCTGGTGATTCTGCTCATCCGCCCTGTATGTTCCAAAGACCACAATATAATTTCGAACAAAAAGAGAGCGGCCATTAAACCGCTCTCTTTAAAACCTTGCTAGAAAATATAGCTCTCCCCTCAGCTCCGGAAATAGCAGTTCGTCTGTTTTCTGAATTTTTCTTTTTTTCATACAAAAACAATACGGTATTGACATGATAAATTTTAAAAGCTATGATATTAAAAAATAACCCCGTAAAATCAATAATCGTAATCTCATGCAAAAGAGCTTTAGCATTCCGGCTATAATGCCATTATGGCCGCGTGAAAAAGCATTCTTTACATGCATGACATTAACATTTTGATAGGGACGGCATATTTCTACTTTCCCTATTTGTATAAGGAAAAGAAATATACCGTTTTTTAGGAGGATATAACATTGGAAAAGCAGAAAGTGACGAAGGGGTCTTTGGAGGCTGAGATCAGCAAAGCCTTAACCCAATGGGAAAAAGACTACTTGGGACGGGGATCCGTGTCTGTCAAAACAGATATTCTCAGAAATATGATCATCGTTTCCTTGAAACGGGATTTTGACGCCCGCCGAGTACTGCAGCTCCGCAAGCTCAAAAGAAGGCCTGCTGTCAATTAAAAGAACCCGCTCCGGCTTGGCATGGAATCGGGTATGGAACACCTGTACCGCTTGGCGAAGGAGCCGACCGGTGAAGAGACGATCAGCTTTCATACGGACATCAGCACGCGCACAGGCGAGCGTGTGATCATGGTGTTTAAATTGGCAAACGACCTGCAAAAAAAATTATCATAGAAAAACGGAAGATCTTTAAAGCATGAACATAGAGTTAAAGATGAGCCGGTATCATTCAGAAAAATTGGCAGAAATAGGCCATTCCTGAATATACCGGCTTTTTTACGTTTTCAGAAAGGAAGGCAAGACATGAAACAGTATGTACTTTCTCCATCATGCTGACGGAGGGATGCCGGGTGTTTGATCTGCTGGATTCTTTATTTTGGCTGAAAATATTTTTCGCGGGCCGCTTGCGCTCTGTTTGTTCAGCGGCACCGGCTCGTGCTGAATCGAAAGGTTCCATTGCCATACATGTACGGATTCACGCCAAGATCATTGCCCTGCCTCCGCTCGCCGCGCTGGCGGCATTGATGACCGCGAATCCCGGTTACGCCGCAGCTCCTCGGCGCTTGGATTCGCTGGCTCTGGCTGATCGCCTTGTTCGTCTTTTGACCATCGGCTTTATCGTCCAGCGCTATTCTGTCCGGTATTTGTTCGGCGACCGCTCCTACCGTAAGTTCTTTTTGCTGCTGACGCTTACGACAGGAGGGGCTTCATGCGCCTGGCTTAACGATGATCTTCGCTGGCTCCTCTTGTGCTGGGGTATCACGCTGTTCGGCTTGACTGCGCTAATCGGCTTAAACAGCGCGTGGCAGGCAGCGAAAAACGCCGCTTTTTGCGCGGGCCGGATTTTGCAATCAGCTGGGTGGCTATAGCGGCAGCGGCTCTTTGGCTGTCTCTCGCGACGGGGCATTGGCAGTTATCATCCGCCGTAGCGGAAGAAAGCCTTGTACAGCTCGGCTTTCATGGGAGAAAACCGGGATCGGCCTCCTCGTCATCGTAACGGTGATGATTCCTGCGGCGCAGTGGCCGTTTCATCGCTGGCTGCTCTGATCTCGGCGATCGCCCCGACTCCCGTTTCCGCGGTCATGCACGCCGGACTCGTAAATGTCGGCGGCGTCATGCTGACCCGCTTCGCACCGATGTTCAGCGGTGATGGGTTGCAGATTATTCCCGCTTGTTCCCGCCGCCCTTTCAGTTCTACTCGGAACGGGTATGATGATTGTCCAAACAGACTATAAACGGCAGCTCGCGGCTTCAACGGTCGCGCAGATGGGTTTTATGCTCATCCAATGCGCATTAGGCGCTTATATTGCGGCTGTTATTCATTCCTTACCTTGCACGGCCTGTTCAAAGCCGCCCTTTTCCTACAAGCCGGATCAGCGGCACGGCCGTTATGAATCGTGCGCAGTCTAAACCGGGCAGGGCCGGGCTCTTTTTTGGAACATCATAGGCGGCGTCTTCGCTATTACTCTCGTAATCGGAAGCTGGGTCACAGCTGCGGACTCCGGCTATCAATTGATCAGCGCCCTTGTTTTAGGCTGGTCACTGTTTGTTGCTTGGAGACAGCTTGTCACAGCCAGTTCCGGACACGTCACGCGAATTGCCGGACTGTTCATTTTAACGGGGGCTTCTCTCGCGTTTGCCATCATTCATTTCCTTTTACACGGGCTCCTGAAGGAAGCTGTTGTACATGGGGCGCAGCCGCCCGCCAGCCGGCGGCCATTTTTCACGGCAGTCGTTTTGTTAGCCGGCAGTGCGGCCGGCGCCTTTATCGTTCGCCAGCGCTTATCATGGTCCGGCGCACTTTATCTGCGCCTCGTGAAAGCGGGTAGAACCTCATTCCGATTCGGTCGAAGGATCGGCCGAATTATCTCTGACCAATATCTTACTCAAGGAGGTCGTCAATCAAGGAAAAGCAGCATCCACATTGATCTAAACAATTGATCTTCAAATATGAACATCAGGCCGCTGACTTTAATATTGATGAATTGGTTCAATCGGCAGCACGGGTTATTGCGCCAGCTTTGGCCTATTCAAACCTTTGCCGCGCGCCATCCGTGGATGGGGCTTGAAGAACAAACATTTGAACAGACGGCCCGACGGCTTAAACAGCAGCTTCATGTTGGATATCTATCCCAAGTCCTCCATATTCCGCTCTGCAAAACAACGGGGAGAAATTGGACGAGTCGATTCTTGAAAAAAAGCTGATGGAATGGCCTCGATTCACATCAGCCCGGCATGCCGGGGGAAACAGCGGAAGCATTTTGCAAAGCCGCGCTTAAACTGGATGACATCCCTGAACAGCTATTGTCATCCCCCAATGTCAAGAAGCTTGCCAAGCAAGCGGCCAGCAGGACAATCGATGATCGGGAAACACGCTTTATCAAACCGCTCAGCGTCTCCGCACGGACAAAAAACCGCTCACCTCCTTGACCATCATGTGATTAAATGGTGCAAGCTGTTCCTTGATGAATCGCATTCGGCATGGCGGCTTCCGCATCGTGAAAAAGGGTTTTACAGCGCATGGCGGCAGCTTGTTGAACATGATCCCGCCCTGCCCCGAGCGGAACGCCAAAGGCTGAATGGGTGGCCGGAAGAACCGCGGGACGCTTTGAAAAGATCACTCTAGTGGCGCTTGGTATTTCTGATGGAGACGTTCAGGCATACTTTGAAGCTCATTTGCTTTCTCTGCCGGGGTGGGCTGGAATGATGCTCTGGCGTTCTCCGGACAGTCGCGGGACGAAGAAAGGCTGTTGCCCGAGTATCTTGCTGTCCGGCTTTCAATGGAGTGGATGCTTATCGAACCTTATTTGCCGCTGTCTGAGCCAAAGCCTGGCAAAGAGACGCAGCTCGCTCCTTTGATTGCGGCCTGGCTGCATTGGGGCGGCATCACGTCTGACGAATGGCTCTGAACTTTCCGCAGCAGAGCAAAAAAGCGAGATTAACACTCGCCCGCCGCTTTGATGATATAACGTGCAGGCGCCTTCTGGCTGGAAGCGTGGGAACAAACATACGCCGCTGAGGTAAGGAAGCTCATCGCGGCAAACAAACCGGCCGCTGCTGAAACAAGTGAACCGGTGCTGGTCCAGCTCGCATTTTGTATAGATGTCCGTTCAGAGCCGTTCCGCCGCGCATTAGAGAAATCGAGTGGTCCTTGAAACGTTTGGAACAGCCGGCTTTTTCAACCTGGCAATCGAAACGTGCGAACTTGCGGCAGCAAACACAGCCACAGCTCGCTGCCGGTCATTCTTAAACCGCAGCATCGAGTCAAAGAAACGGCGGAAGAATCCAGTTTTCAATCGTATCAAGAACATCAAAAAGCGGCAGTTTCGCTCAGCTCCGCCTTTAAAAATGATGAAACAGAATCTATTGGCGGAGCTTGCTGCTTCCCGAAGTAAGCGGCCTTGGCTGAGCTCTGCAAATGGCCGCGCGCAGCCTGATCCCCCGCGCAGCCGGGCAAGCTTTCCGGAAAGCGCGAAAGGCATGGCTGAAGAAGCTCTTCAGGCAAAGCTCTCGCTTGATCGCATGGAAACTCCTGACGCCGGTATTCCGGTCGGATTTACGGAAGAAGAAAAAGCCGCCTATGCCAGACAGGCATTACAGATGATGGGCATTACAGACCGGTTCGCTCCGCTGGTTGTCATTTGCGGACACGGCAGCAGAAGCACGAACAACCCTTATGCCTCGGCACTGGACTGCGGCGCCTGCGGAGGCGCATCAGGCGCTTTTCAATGCACGCGTCCTTGCCGCTTTATGCAACCTTCCGAGCGTCAGACAGAGGCTCCGGCCTCGACGGCATCTTTATTCCGGATGATACGGTATTCGCTGCCGCAGAGCACATCACAACATTGGATGAACTGCAGCGGATCTATGTACCTGAACTCCCGGCTAAAGCTCAACAAGCGTTTGACCGGATCAACTCGGCGCTCCCCGATGTCAGCCGTACTGTCGGGGCCGAACGCTTAGGGGAGCTGCCGCAGCTTGGATATAAAAATCCGCGGCATGAAGCTGAGCAGCTTCGCCAGAAGATTGGAGCGAAGTCCGCCCCGAATGGGGACTGGCCCGAAACGCTTCATTCATCATCGGCTCACGCCGGCTTACACGGGGGGCCGATCTTGAGGGAAGGGGCTTTTCTGCACAGCTATGACTGGCGGAAAGACGAAGACGGTTCCATCCTTAGCGGCATCATTTCAGGGCCGGGGACGGCGGTTCCCAATGGATCAATCTGCAGCACTACGCGTCGACCTGCTGCACCGCATTACTATGTGGAAGCGGAAATAAGCAAACTCAAACCGTCACTTCCGGACTTGGCGTTATGCAGGGAAATGCAAGTGATTTGCTGGCAGGCCTTCCCTTGGCAGTCTGTCATGCTGTCAGATCAAGAGATTTATCATGCGCCTCTCCGGCTGCTTGTTGTCGGCTGGAAGCGCCCCGTGAACATATCGAACGGCTGCTTGAACAGGATCACCGCTTCCGTCGAAAAATGGAAAACGGCTGGATTATCCTTGCTTCGATCGATTCGCACGGGAACTGGGAGAACTGGACAAACACAAAATGATGAATGAGGTGAAAGTTATGGAAATAACAGAAAATAAAAATGTGTTGTTAATTACCGGGATGGAGGATAAGCTTGAACAGTCAATCTGCCATGCGGCAGCGATTCAGCCGGAAAAAACGGTCACTTTAAAAACCGTATTTTCTCACATTTCCCAGCTGACATGACAGCGATTTAATGAGAGATATCATCACTCTTGTCTTCCAGAAAAAAATCGAGGAAATATTAATTGTTCGATCCAAAAATGAACAGGCGGCTGATATCGATCTTGAGGATTTTCCGCATGTAAGCGATAGATTACGAAGACTATCGATTACCTTTTTCAACATGGCAATCCAGAATTTCCATTCAGCAATCTGGATGAATGGCTGAATGGGGGAAAAACGTTGCTCTAGGGATACAAATATCAAAGCGTCGACCTGATTCTGGACACATCCGTTAATCCCTTCGCATGTCAAAGTCCGCGGCTTTTTAATAAACATGGAACATGAGGAATTAATAGAAATTGAAGACTACTAGAAAAATGGAGCCGAAGATGACTCGGCTCCATTTTTCTTTAAGGCTGTGAGAGCGATTCCGGTCCTTGTATACAAGTTAACAGGCATGATATAGCTTTTTGTTGGACGGGGAAAATCCGGGTTATAGATCGCAATTTCGTGCAGCTAAAAAAGCACTTAAAAGTAACAGTTCGAATATAGAGTTAAATTGATTTAGAGCGATCTCTTTATGCCATGAATTGAATGACACCTCTACAATCAAACAAAGGCTTAATATCATTGCGCTGACCAGAAAGCTCCTCCAAATTAATTTTTTTATAGATTATCCAGATCTATTTAAAGACCGGAAATAAAGACAAATCTGTTAAAATAGTCTCTAGATTGGAATGATTTTCCGTTATAATGCTGGGCTATTGGAGTGGGACATGACGCTATGGTCTCTAGGAATAAATCAAAAACGTTTGAATCCTGGCATAAATGGTGAAGTCCGAAAAAACAAGACGGGGTCCGCAGATGCACCGACAATACTGGCATCGCGCTCATGGAAAAATCAAGAACATGATATTGGACAACAGATAGAGCGACCTTGTTGCAACCCCTTGCCGCTCTTAAGGAGGAAGAAATGAAAAGACTAGCGGCCCTGTTAATTTTATCAAACATGCTTATAATCACAGTGGCGTGCGACTTGCTGCTCTGCTGGTAGAATTCTTAAAAAACGAATTTCAATTAAAAGATGATTGGAATGAAACTCTATTGTTAAAAACAGTAAGAGTATCTAAGAACCGGATGGATTTCAACTGTCTGGGCGACGGCAGGGCATTCCTGGAGGCCGCCTGCCCTACCGATGCAGCTTTCGCCTGCGTCCAGCTTCCAGCCATGATAGATGGACCTTAAACGCCTGGCGTTTTCACACCGATGGCGGGGGGGAGAGCCGCCGAAGATCCTTTAGGTGACCGTCCGCGGTACGGCGACTTCTGAGCGGGAAAAAGAGAACGCCTTAAAATTGCTTTCAACAAAATAAGAAAAGGTGTGCAGTTGATAAGAATGCACACCTCTTTGGCGTTTTACGGCTTATAAAATGTGACATGTTTCCCATCTCTGTTAAACCAGCCTCTGAAAGCCCAGTTATCCCAGCCGCCGTCGCCTTTGTTGCGTGAATTCTCCGCTTTCAAACGGCCCAGATGCCGTACACCACTCCGTTCAGAACGGCGGATCCATAGAATTTGACTCCATTGAAGTGATCTTCGTATTCCGGCTTAAATTAAATACCATGACATTATAACGCTGTCCCGCAGCGTAAAAGGTAGATTCCATCATGTTTTTGACAAAACCGCTTCGATTCGCATTTTGCACAACTGCATCTCGAATTGAATTTGCTATGCCGAGGACGTCAAAATTCACGTTGAAATTAACAGCAGCAGCGCTTGGCTTAAATTGTTTAAGACTCATTGTTTCTTTAACGTTCGGTGCAGATGAAACAGTGCGGTCAGCCTCTTTTTCTTTAGCATGGGCAAAAACCGGCAGACAGGAAGAAGCGATCATAAGCGGTGATGGGCGCGATTATCTTTTTCTAATCCATTTTCCTCGAGATTTTTAAATGAGTGTTAAATCAATAGGCAAACAACAGACAACTTGTTTATCGTTTCCGGATCCATCTCCCCTTTCCTTGGGGATAAGTATACAAATTTTCAAATTTAGAATAATGATGCGAAATGGGTATTTTCTGATCAGACGAAAATCATCAAAACGGGGGGGAGAAAAGAATATAACATGGGGTAGAGTGATAAGGCATATAGAACAATCGGGGCTTATTTAATAAAATGAATAGTGCACTTTACTTCTGCCAGGACAAAATCACAATTCGTTCTTTCAACATGATCCAAACAACCCATTTTTTCAGTGACTTAAAAGAGGACGTTAATAAAATAGGAATGATATAAAAATAAGACCTCCCTTAACGTTGCTGAAGGTGGAGTATCCGCCTAACATGCAATAAAAAAAGGCAGACTCTTTTTCCAAGAGTCTGCCTTTTTATTCTTCTTTTCTGCACAGGAATACCGCCCGCCTTTCGGTCGTATCCGGCTTCTGTTCATCTCCAGCTGTCATAAGGCCGCCGCAGCCTACGACACACATGGCCATGAAAAAACGGACGCCTTCCCGATGATCTGGACGGGGTCACTCCAACAAAACGCGGATTTACAACGTTAAGAAATCCGAATACAAAAAAGAGCCGGTTTTAACCACGTTAAGCGTGTAACCGGCCTGATTACTATTCTTGACTTAATGGCCGCAATGTTTCTAAGGTGGTAGCCCCTTTTGGGTCAAAGCGATATTCACCAAGGAAGTCGATATGCTCCCAACCCAATGGAGACACGTGTTTTAATAAATCCTTCCGTAAGGTTCCTTTGCTTCGGAGTAAATCCGTAGGCCTTGGATAGATAAACGGCATTCCAAACAACTAATGGCATTAATCAGTATGCTTAATGCACTTGCTCGCTGCAGCCGATCCCGTAAAGCACGTTCTCTTAATTCCCCATGTTTTCCGAAGAAAGGTACAGAATGGAAAAAGAAGTAGAAATTCAGACAGCACTTAAGAAGTCAAAAGTAAGCGAGCTTGAGCTTCCAGGAAAACTTTGGACTGTCATTCAAGCTTCGCGGGTCCATGGTTTAACATTGAGGAATAATCTTACCAGGATCGATTTAACAAAGGGCAAGTGATGTTTGCGAAGGAAGATGGCACTTAAGCTAAAGATATTAAATGGGGGAGAACAATATGAAAAAACAAGTACTGGTCAAAAAAGCACAATTTGAAATATGTCTGGGAATCTTCATTTGCCAAATGAAATGGATGATAACGGGAAATATCCAGCTCTTATGCAAGGTTTTGCATCCGGCTGGTGAAGTAAAGGAACAGACGGCTGCTGTAAGCCTCGGGATTGAATACAGCCGTGATGAGCCCGGCGGGGAATTGAAGCTCCCTTCAAATATCACGCTTGATCTTTATCACATATGCCTTACATTATTTGACCACTTTTTTATGAAGGAAAAACAGTTCGAAAAAATTTCCGTTTCCTCTTTCCAATATTCAGGATGATAACCAGATCCAGCTCGATCTATTTCGCCCCAATCAAGAAAAAAAGCGGATCCTCGGGTACGTTATGGACGGTATGAGGAGAACGGTAGGGCTCATCGGCACTTTGACGAGCCGTTTCTTATACAAACGCCGGAACCGCCCGTCTGCGATCAAAAGCTTGTCGGCGGACCTCACCAAGCATAGAAAGGAG
>NZ_JARQZP010000003.1 GCF_029589055.1 Vibrio hannami | reverse complement strand
GGCAACCTCAATAAATATAGGTAACTGGCTTGGAAGTGACTTCATAAACTTTAAGTTAAATCTGGTGTTATTTATGGTTTATAGATGGTTAATAAAACTTAGACTACTATTCTCCGCAACACAACAAGAGAGCGAGAGATTTTTATGTTTAAGCACACATTAACCACGTTAGCAGTGTCCGTTTCTGTTTTCGCAAATGTATCAGCATCCGAAGCCCAGCCTATTGAAAAATCGGTTGAGTCTGTCATTTCACTACCTGCCGGTCATTTTTTTGAGAACCTTACGTTTCAAAATAAGGAAGAGCTGGTTGCGACCGATTACACCGGAATGTCGCTGTACAAGTATCATGAAAATGGTCAGGCGACACTCTGGTCTAAAGTAGACGGCCACCCTGTTTCTATCCGTTTTGATGAGCAGGGAGAAGGTCTGCTATCGGTACATGAAACGTCCATATTAGAAGGCAAAAGCTTTCTCAACAGTATGGCCTTGTACAAGGTTAATAAAACTGGCGAACTGACCAGATTACTGGGTATCGAGTCACCAGCTTTCTTAAATGGCATGGCTTACCTCGGCAATAGTAAGTACCTGATTGCGGATGCGATCAATGGAAAAATCTACCAGTTCGACATGAAGACCAACCAATTGATGACCTGGCTTGATAACGCGATATTGCAGCCGGAGCAGGATCGTCCCGGGCTACCAGGTGTTAATGGTATTCAGCTATATAAGGGAGCGCTCTATTTTACGAATTCTGCGAAACAGTTACTCGGGAAAATAAACCTGCAGGATCAAAAAGCAGGTGCCATCGAGATTATAGAATCCGGTATTCAGGCTGATGATTTTGTTATCGATGGTGACGGTACCTGGTTTATTACCACCCATCATCACGAAATCATTAAATTGACCGCTGGAAAAGAGAAATCTGTGGTGTTGAATCATGGTATTGCGGGCAATACCGCTATCCAGATGAGCAGAAAAGAAGCCGGAATCTTTTATATCACTAACGATGGTGGCCTGCTGTTTGGTGGCAAGGACAATGCTGGCTTGCACAAAGTGAAATTTTAATGTTCTTTGATGACGAAACAGATGGGGGACGATTGGTAATGGGCTCTGAACGTATAAAGGCAAAAGAAATCTTAACACTTTACGGAGCAAGTAATGCTCAAAAAGAGGCAATACTTCCACACAGTGCGGATGGTGAAGAAATGAAGCGAAGGAGTCATTATATCGTTTTGATTCATGAGTCTCTGAAGATTCTGCTTCGTGATGATATCTCCAGACGTGACTTTATGCTCAAACCTGGAAAGGGAGATCTTTTTAAGAAAAGGCCCCCCTTGTTGTAATGTCTACTGGGTCAGAGCAGGACATAAAGCAGGTGTATGAAGTGATCAGAAACATGCTCTGCTTTTAGCCCCGACCAGAAAACTTATCGATATGATACGTATGTTATGAGAGCGATGAATCACCATGGCTTTCACCTCGGTAGACTTCGGTTTACCGTGGTCAGGACAGTGGACTGAGTGAACCCCAAAAAGGTGAAGCGTTTATAATGCATGGTGGAGCACGCTGTAGAACCAGCCCTCTCTCCCACCATATCCATTCTACTGATTACGTTTTTTCTTCTTTTTACCCGTACCAGCAGGTTTTGCTCGTGGTTTCATTGGTGCAAAGTAAGCTTCACTTTGATCCTCTTCCACTTCAAAGCCCTCAACCTGTTCACGCTCTAGCTGAAACTTATTCTTCTTCTCTATCACTTTAAAGTGGTGGTAATCATCATAATCTATAAGTGATAGCCCAAGGCCGACTTCGCCTGCACGACCACTTCGCCCAATTCGATGCATATAGTCAGCTGGACTACGTGGAAGGTCAAAGTTAATAACCACTGGTAGCTTTTCTATATCAAGGCCACGAGCCGCGATATCGGTAGCAATAAGTACCTGAATCTCACCAGACTTAAACCCTTCAAGCACACGAGTACGAGCACCCTGCCCCTTATCACCATGGAAAACCTCCGCAGTGATGCCGCGTTTTGACAGTTTTTGAGCTAAGTGGTTACAAGCATTCTTGGCATTAACAAAAATCAAAGTCTGTCGCCACTGGTGCTGTTTGATTAGGTGCGCAAGTACAGCTGTCTTCTGACCTTTGTTAACACTAAACACGCGCTGTACCAAAGTACTGGCTTCCGCACTCTGTAATTGAACTTCAACTGGGTCGTGCAACAAGCCTTTAGCCAGGTTCGTAACTTTTTCAGGGAACGTCGCAGAAAACAGTAATGTCTGCTTCTTCTCTGGTAGTAGTGTAAGAATCTGATTGAGTTCGTCGGTAAATCCTAGGCTCAACATACGGTCGGCTTCATCGAGGACGAGTGTTTTTACCTGATCCAACTTAATGGCGTTATTAGATACCAGATCCAGCAGTCGACCCGGAGTCGCGACAATAACATCACTACCACCACGAAGAGCTTGCATTTGAGGGTTCACCGAAACACCACCAAATACTGCAACCGTTTTGATCTTATCTCTAAGATGGTACGAGTAGGATTTAATGTTGTAAGCCACCTGTGATGCTAACTCACGAGTTGGAACTAAAATCAGGTGAGACACGAAGTTGCCGCGGCGGTTATGTGATGTATCTTGCTGGTAAATTTTTTGCAAAATTGGCAACGCAAAAGCGGCTGTCTTACCAGACCCGGTATTGGCACCGCCAACAATATCTCGCCCTTCAAGTATGTGAGGAATAGTATGAGATTGAATTGGAGTCGGATGGCTATATTCCAGAGATTCTAGTCGCTCTACTAAGGTTGGAATCAAACCAAGATCGGCAAATGTCACTTGCTGTGTGTTATCTGTCATTACGATGAGTGGCTCAGTGCTGGGTAAAGGTTGTGCATAGTATGCTATTTGCCGCGAAGATGTTAGTTATAATGCAAATCTCTACTACGTTCTAACCTGAGGAAACTTTCTGTATTGAAATAATCATGTCTATATCACGCAAATCAGTTTTTGGTACTTATCTGAAATCGTAGCAAGTTCAGTTTATAGGCTGTATTTTCTAGTCGTTTTTGATTGATTAAAAGTTTGTCTGCTTTTCATTTCTATGCGTACAATGTTTATTAGTCACACAATTGCTGATTGCATACTGAAATAAATGTTCTGGATAATAATATTACTCATAATCGCGATATGCGTATTCCTGCCGAGCCTGTGGGTCAAGCACGTGATGGAAAAGTACAGACAGCCGGCTGATCGCTACCACAATCAGGGAAGTGGCGGTGAACTTGCGCGCCACCTGCTGGACCGCTTTGATCTAGGTGACGTCGTGGTAGAGGAGACCTCTGCCGGTGATCACTATGATCCAGTAGCAAAGGCTGTGCGTCTGACGCCTGACAATTATTCAGGGTACTCCCTTACTGCAGTGACTGTGGCCGCACATGAAGTGGGGCATGCCATTCAGGATTCAAGTAGAGAACCATTGTTCCTAACGCGGCAGAAACTCGTTAAGGCTGCCATGGTCGGCGAGCGTATTGCCGGCATGATGCTAGTGGCTGCTCCGCTTGTCCTAATGCTAACTCGCCTGCCTCAGGCGGGCGCTCTAATGATAGTAATCGGCGTTGTTTCAATAGCACTAGGTACCTTGGTGCACCTATTGACCCTTCCGGTTGAGTTCGATGCCAGTTATGGCAAGGCGCTGCCAATCCTTAAGAAAGGTGACTATCTGCACGACGGTGACCTGAAGCACGCGGAGAAAATTCTTAAGGCGGCGGCGCTGACCTATGTCGCTGCATCACTAACCAGCTTGTTAAACTTAGGGCGATGGATCGCAGTGCTCCGTCGATAGTGGATGTTTGATGCCAGAGGCTCGCAAGTGATGTGTCTCTATCATGGTCTTCGCTCAATCATTACATCCATCCCGACCTTATTACGTCTCATTACTACATTAGTTTTGAACCTCCTGATATTTGGATCGTCGAAAAATAGTCTATGGGTTAATACCTCGAAGTCTTCCATATCTTTCGCCAAGCAAATCACCGCAAAATCTGCTTCTCCAGTAATGTAGTAACATTGCTGTACTTGGGGCTCATTAATCATTCTTTTTCGAAAATTATCTAGCATATCGGAGCGCTCTCGCTCCATTTCGACTAAAACTAGAAAGGTCATTTTCCACCCCAGTTGCTCTGGGTCAAGAACAGACACATCTCGCAGAATGACACCACTATCTCGTAACCGTTTTATTCGCCTTTGGACTGTAACCGTTGATAACCCTACTTCATCGGCGATCAGGTCAAGAGGTGAACGACAATCTTCCTGAAGAATAGAGAGTATTGCTAAATCAGCTTTATCAAGTTCTATCATAGTTTTCCTAGATCATCCGTATGCATGAGTCATTTTAACACTTATCGCCCGATATTGATGGATAACCATCAAAAGTACACATAAGTATGAGGTATAGACATCATCTAGAAAAGTTAAGCTATAAAAAAGCACACAGAACTTGGATGTATGATGAACAAGGTAATTTCAGACTATATAGAAATATCGTGTCCAACGAAGCCACTGTCATGGCTAACACACTGTACAGATTATGAACCAACTCCATTGACAGAGTTAGCTCCTGTTGGTGAGGCCATAGGGGGCTCGACTTTATTTATCAAAAATGAAACTAGCAGAATGGGGCTTGGTTCCTTCAAAGCTCTCGGGGGAGCGTATGCCGTTTTTTCTTTGGCTGAAGAAAAGCTGGGTCGAATTTTGAAACGGACTCCCAGCCTAAAAGAGGTAATGCAATTAAGTCATGATTATTTGAAACAAGAAACCATTTGTTGTGCGTCAGCAGGAAATCATGGTCTCTCGGTTGCAAAAGGGGCAGCTCTTCTCGGCTTGAAGTGCGAAGTGTGTATATCTGAGCAGGTTCCTAGGATATTTGAAAACCGTTTGCAGCAATTAAGGGCGAAAGTAATACGTGCAGGAATGACCTACGAGGAATCCATGAGCAACGCTTTGTCTCGTTCACAAGCAGATAAAGTCACTCTCATTACAGATTCATCATGGGCAGGTGAAAAGTACTATCCCTCTTTAGTCATGCAGGGATATTCGGTATTGGCTCAGGAGATGCTAGATGATTTTAAGCGATTAGCCCAATGGCCGACACACGTTGTGTTACAGGCTGGTGTAGGAGGTATGGCAGCGGCTGTAACTCAACACATACGAGACAAATGGCCTGTACAACCTGAAATTATTGTGGTCGAACCCGAATGGGCGAACTGTTTACAGCAGAGTGTCAAACATGGGGTTATAACCTCTGTTAAAGGGCCTGTTTCAAATATGGGAAGGTTAGACTGTAAAGAACCTTCAATCTTGGCATTTGATATCCTCAAAGTAGGTGCAGACAGCTTTGTTACTGTCACAGATGAACAGGCTATAGAGGCTAAAAACATGCTTTATAGCCACGGTATCAATACAACAACATCGGGAGCTGCTGGATTAGCTGGATTAATGTTTTCCACCGTTCCAAGCAATGCTAGACCATTGATCATTGTTACAGAGACCCAATGAGAACGAAAAACAATTTGAACAAGCATAATCCAGCGAAAACCAACAGATCGTTTTTAACAACTTTAAACGATAGATTAGTCAGATGAAAAAAGCGCAAATCTTAGCCTTTGGCGAACCAAGTTTACATATTCCAAGTGCTGAAGTTGATATCAACGAGCCTGGATTGTCCGACGAAATTGAACAACTAATAGTAGCTTTAAAAGAATTCCAGTCTGAGCATGGCTGGGGTAGAGCTATGGCTGCACCGCAAATTGGTATAAACAAGCGTATGATTGCTATTAGGATTAAGCAAAACACCCAAGTATTAATTAACCCTCAAATTACCCGTACAAGCTCAAAGAAAATGGTGGTCTGGGATGATTGCATGAGCATGCCTAATATTGCTGTGGAAGTAGAAAGGCACTGCAGTATCGATATCCGCTATACAGATGAGAGTGGACAGCAGTGTTCGTTGACCAATATAGATCCTGATTTCTCCGAACTTTTGCAGCATGAAATTGATCATTTAGACGGTATTGTAATGACAGATAGGATAATAAGTGGTGGTGCAGTCATTCAACGAGACCTAGTGGAAAAGTATGAGAGACATAGGGAGCTAGCAAAACGACATAGCGGCAGATAGCGGCAAAGCTGAGGCCTTCCACAATACTGGGAAGGCCTTACTTAGGATCACTACCTACCAATGTACATGTCTTGAATAGTACCATTGGGAACGCAGTACTTTTGCTAATGGTTGGCAGCGTTGAGATGGTGAAAGAAATCTCCCATTCCTGTTCACTTTTTAACAATTCGCGTACAGTTTCACATTTACATATTTATACTATTGTTAATAACATTAGGCTAAGTGGCAGATACAGGACTATCTTACTTAGCATTCAAATTTCTATTTATTATCTTGTTAATTTCACCACTGAGAATAAGTTGTTTTTTCCCCGAATCGAACTCATCAACAAGTGCTTTATCATTACACATTATGGTGTATTCCGTTATAGGGAAAATATTGTGGTAATCTACAGCGTCAGTTCTATTACTCAATATAATAGAAGTATTTGAAACCATTTCCATCCATAATTACTACATCAACTCGTTCTCTAAACAGCATCTCAAGTGAATCTGCTAGGTGTTCAACTTCAAAGTAACTCGAGTTGTTATCAGCCATCTTCTTGAAGTCATGACCAAGGTATTTAGATGCTCCAGGAAAGGCAAGAATATTTTTGCCATAAAGGTCATTGATAGAGTTTATTTTGAGCAGGGACCTTTCCAAAGTAATAGCCTTATTATGAAAACTTGAGAAGGCCTCGGTCGATTCAAAGTAACCTCGCTTTGACTTTAGTTCAGGTATAGATGGCGCAACACAGTCAAATCTATCTTGTGTAAGCATTATCATTTCTACTCGCTTTATTGGAACGTAAGTCAAAGCCAGTTCTCTCCCTGCGAAGGAGGCTTGTCGAATATCGTGTTCAATCCCTCCATAAAGATGTCTGTTGTCATCTATTAGGTAGTGAGGTGGAGCATTGTGACTGGCATGAGGTACCGCAATATTAATCAAGCGCTCTGAGGCCGCTAGTGAGTGTCCACCCAAAACACAAAAAATATGAAGACATATTAATGCTAATCTCATGTCAGCCGTCACCCAATAGATACAACATGTTAACTATAGCATTGATTGAGAACGAAGTGCTGTGGTGCATTAAGTAATGCTTTAAGTGCATAGAATAGAATCGTGGCTTAAACAAAATGATGGAAGAAACTGTCCAATTCACTTGTGACGAATATACGCAAACTTCGGATCCTATCATGAGCAACTTTCTGAAACGAAGTTTTATGTCTGCATGATTATGTAATCCTGATGAATGGTAGATCTAACTACTGAACAGTAGTTTTTCTAAGTTAGAAATCGCGGATTACTCCAGTTTAGGCAAGTTTTTATGTAGTGGTCAAATTGATTTGGCCACTACATAGTCATTCTTTAGAATATGCAACTCCTACAGACTGTTAATCTTGTTCAGCTCTGAAACAGGGCAATACATCTTGCTCAAAATACGGAGCTTGGTTAACCCAGAACATGTAGTCGATATTTAAAAACTTGTCAGCAAATGAGTACAGCATGGGAACGATGTTATTTCTCTGGTCGACTATCTTTGTTGTGCCAATTTTTCCTATGTAATTGCCGTCTTGAATAGCGATACCTAGTGGGACGCTGTATTCATTCTCGTGCATCATTGCTAGCGTATGGTTTAACTGCCCTCGACGGCGCATCATCAGGTCAGGGGCACCTAAACCCACTCCAATTTGCTCACCATAAGCATAAATCTCTTTTAAATAACCTTTGTCTTCCCACGGTAGCCATTCACCGGGCATGAAGTTAGCATATTGCATGGTAACGCTCTTTGTAAATGCTCCGCGTAGTGAACGCATATTGGCTTTGATGCCTTCAACATATTTTTCCTCTGAGAAACTTAGATCAGTTTTTGGATCTGCTGCCGCGGCGGTTTCTTGTAAATTAATACCTTCAATTCTACCGTCATACACTTTGCCAAGCTCTGCTATGAGCAAAGCAAATCGCTTTTGTACTACTGGGTTCCAACGTTTAGCACTCCAACCATCTTGGTTACCATTATCATCAAACCTTGGCACAGAACCACCATCAAACTCAACACTATTGAGATAGTCAGGAACACCTCAAAACTCTATGCTGAAAGTGGCGTCTTGAAGCTGTACAAACAGCCTTTTCCCATGAGCTTTAAGATACTGATAATCTTCTTCAATAATCGAAAAATCGTATTGACCTTTTTTGGGCTCAAGCAAAGCCCAAGGATACATAACTTGGGCTCCGGAAAAGCGTTTATTGGTCAAAAAAAGTGGTCTTTAAGAGCAGTACGATTACGCGCAAAGTAGACAAAGTGTTTTATATCGTCCTGCGCAATTGGGCAGGTAGCGCTTAGGTGGTTTTTGTATTCATTTTTATATCTATCTACTGGATTCTCCCACTTTGCAGTAGCCGAGATACTCATGAGCAGCGTTGCCGATATGCCAATAGTCAACGATATTTTGGAGAGAATTGTCATAGTTTTAGGAGTTACTCCAATTGATTTGACAATAGGGCTTTGCCCTAAGAACTAATACTCCCACCGCACCGTTATCAACGGTGCAGTGTTTCAACTGCTTTAGTCGTTTTATCCAGATTATCATCCACTTTATCCGGGATCTTACTGGCGATCGTCACATACAAGCTGTCTATCATCGCCAGCTTAACCAAACGGGCGATGCCGTTTTTACCCAACAGTGGCTCCGGAGATGCCGGGGCATATAGCGGGTAGTCAGAGAGCTGAGAAAGCTCGGCATGGAAGTTATTGGTTATTGAGATGATTGTTGCGCCAGACTGTTTTGCTACACGCACCGCATCCATCAAATCTACGGTTTGACCGGAGTGAGAAACCACCAGCACTACATCTTCTTCAGATAGCACACTGGCAGACATCAACATTAAGTGTCTGTCTCTAGGCACCGAAGCTCTAATGCCAAACCTTAATAGCTTATGCTGAAAATCTTCACAGATGATGGTTGAACCACCCACGGCAAATAGCTCAATGTTTTTGCCTTTAACAATCGCATCTGCTGCCGCACTCACCATTTTAGCATCGACAAAGTTCAGGATTTCGGTTAGCGCATTAATCGAGTTTTGTAGAACCTTTGTCACTATCTGTTCGCAGTTGTCATCGGGCTGAAGCTGTTCGCTAGGCGCATAGGTTTCTGAACCTTTATGAGCGTTTAACGCGTCTTTTAACTGCTTAAACCCACTAAATCCCAGCTTTTTCGATACTTTTACAATCAATGCAGTTGATACGCCTAAGCGTTCAGCCACTTCTTTAATTGACGTCGATTTCTGCAGGAAATGAGGCTTGAGAAAGCTTTCCGCAATAGACTGCTCGGTACGTGTTAGCGAAGGCATACGCATACGTATATTGGGTATTACTTGATTGACATCCACAGACAATAACATTCCTTGTGAAACAATCGGCTCATTATACATAGAGAGTACCTGTTCGTCATGATGGCGGCGCATGGCCGCCATACTGTTTTAAATTAATTGCCAGTGGGAACCAGCCACAGCCTGCTTGCTGCTAAGTACCAAGCCTGCTTTTTGCTGGTTATTAATCGCTTTACCAAAGAATCGAGAGGTCGAAACAGCTTCACCTTCGTTAATGAAGACTTCAACACAAGAGTGGTCACGTAGCACTCGTAGAGAAGTCACATCACCTTCCCATAGAATCATTTCCCACTCACCGGTTTTAAGGTTTTTACGGCATGTTTCTAAACCAACTTCCGAAGTGCTAATTCGGAAATCATCCGCAACATCTATCGTCATTGAGATGCCAGTTAGATCTGGCAGATAAAGCTCTACTGATAAGCCATCCAGTTCGATAGTTTCTGCCTGGAACACTTGCGGACTCTGGCGCAATTTTTCCAGCTCTTTAGCTGGCTTCTGTATAACTTTGTCGCCTTTTAGAATCAGTTCTCTCGGGCAGGTCATCTGGTGAATCCAGCCAGATTTAATGGTTGGCTGATAAGCTTCAAACTCATCAGGCTTACCCATCCAGCCAAAAATGATTCTGCGTCCTTCTTCATCTTCCATTGTCTGCGGAGCGTAGAAATCAAAACCATGGTCCATCAATGTGCCTGCACCGTGTTCAAACACAGCATTAGAATGATCAAGGTTACCTACATGGTAAGTCACATCAAAGGTTTCAGTTTTTACGCCTTCTTTCTCTACCCAGTTTTTTGGACAAGAGACAAGAACATGCTTACCTCCTAACGGGAATAGATCCGGGCATTCAAGCATAAAGTCATCAGACTGGTAGCCGTTGTTACCATCGCCAAATACTTCTCCAATCAGTTCCCACTGATTCAGGTCAACAGATGAGTAAAGAAGAACCTGTCCTTTGTAATTCAAGTCTTCTGCACCCAGAACCATGTAATACAGATCGTCATACTTCCAAACCTTTGGATCTCGCACATGGCCGCTGTACCCTTCTGGTAGCTCAAGGACAATACCCTGCTTCTCCACCTGCCCTTCTTTTTCAAGAGTTGCGCGACACTGATAAGCCGTACGCCCACCATCTGCGTATTTAACATTCCCGGTGTAGAACAGCTCTAACTTGCCATCAACTACCAGACCAGAACCTGAGTAACACCCGTGAGTCTCAAAATCTTCTGTCGGCGCCAAAGCCAAAGGCTGATGTGTCCAGTTAATCATATCTTTACTGGTTGCATGTCCCCATGCCTTCGCACCATGAGTACAGGCTTTTGGATTCCACTGATAAAACAGGTGGTATTCACCATTAAAGTAAGCGAGACCATTTGGGTCATTGAGTAAGCCCAAAAGCGGAGAGAAGTGCCACTGAGGACGATGGTGGTCATCCCCCATGTTCGACGCATGATTAAGGGAAATAGCGAGGATATCGTTAATATATTGCTGATCTCTTGTCATATTCGATTTATTCATCAAAAACTCCAAAGCCCCTTCAGTCAGGGGCTTTTATTAATTGCCTGTTTTACCTGTTATTTCTTTTCCAGCATCTTGTCACTGAAACCAAACATGTAAGTCAGACCGAAGGCAACACCACAGCTCACTGCATGTACCAGGAAGTAAGACATTAGCTGACCATCAAGGTAAAGCAGTGTGCCTGGGATTACTGTTACAGCCATGCCGCTTGCTGCCAGCCCTACCATTTGTGCAGTGAAGCCACCTAGCGCACCACCAACCAGAGCGAATACGAATGGGCGGTAGTATCTTAGGTTCACACCGAAGATTGCTGGTTCGATAATGCCCAGGAACGCAGATACTGTTGATGGGAAACAAAGTGCTTTTAGCTTCTTGCTCTGAGTCTTAATACCAACTGCAAGACACGCTGCACCCTGAGCTGAAATCGCACCAGTGATTAGTCCGTTGAATACGTTACTGCCTTCGTTAGCCAGTAGCTGGATTTCAAGAAGGTTAAATACGTGGTGAACACCAGTAACAACAATCAGGTCCCAAACAAAGCCGATAAACAGACCACTCAGACCAAACGGAAGCTCAAGCAGGTAAGTTGTCGCATCTACCATTGCTACTTCAAACGCATGGAAGATAGGACCGATAACCAGCAGAGATACCACACTCATAACAAGCAGAGTCAGGAATGGGGTCAATACCAGATCAAACGCTTCAGGCATAACTGAACGGATACGGCGCTCTAACTTCGCTGTCATCCAGCCCGCAATAAATGCCGGAATAACAGAGCCCTGATAACCTACTACCGGAATGAAGCCAAAGAAGAGTAACGCTTCTGCTTCACCAAAACCGACGGCCCAGGCATTCGGTAGTGCTGGGGAAACCAACATCAGACCAAGCACTAAGCCAATAAGGGGCGTACCTCCAAACACTCGGCTGGCAGACCATGCCACCATCGCTGGTAAGAAAATAAATGCTGTATCAGTTAGGATTTGTGTATAAAGGATGAAGTTTGCTGATATTGCGTCTGGAGTCAGGCCAAATACTGCCAGTACTTCCGGACGAGTAATCAGGCCACGCAGTCCCATGAACAGACCCGTGGCAACCAGTGCCGGAATAAGAGGAACAAATACGTCACTGAAAGTACGAATCGCACGTTGCAGCGCTGTACCCTGCTCTCCTGTTACCTGCTTCATCTCCGACTTGCTTGAAGTAGAAAGATTCAGGCTTTCTACCGCTTCAAATACGCGGTTTACCGTGCCTGTTCCAAAAATAATCTGATACTGGCCGCTGTTAAAGAAAGCACCTTTTACTTTATCTGTTTCCTCGATGCTTTCTTTATCAATCTTGCTTTCATCAGCCACCATCACTCGTAATCTCGTTGCACAGTGTGCAACAGAGATGATGTTATCTTTTCCGCCTAATGAGCCCACCAACTCTTCGGCAATCATCGCATATGACATGGTTATCCTCTGTTTCATGTTTGTTGATTAACTGCTTATTAAATTAGCCCAAGATCTTCCTTTTTACTCCAACATAGATCACAAAAATAATCATTTTGTGTACTTTTTATATTTGTGAATTTATTTGTGCACTTCTTTTATCATTATATTACAATAACTTATTATGTCTTTGAGCAATTTCGTGTATTTTGTTTGTTTACTATTGTGAATTTTATTGTAAACTTTCCATAAATTCGTTCATTAGTGAGTAAGAGATATGAGAATTGCGATTGGTTGTGATCACGTAGGTATTGAGCACAAAGAACTGGTTATCAGTCACTTAGAAAGCAAAGGTATTCAGGTTATCGATCTGGGCGCGCAATCTGCAGAGAGAACCGACTACCCGCAATATGGTTTAGCGGTAGCAAATGCAGTGGTAAAAGGAGACGTTGATCTTGGTGTTCTTATCTGTGGTACCGGTGTTGGTATTTCATTAGCAGCCAACAAAGTGCCGGGCATCCGAGCTGTCGTTTGTAGCGACCCTTATACTGCTGCTCTCTCAAAAGAGCACAACAACACCAATATACTGTCATTTGGTTCCCGCGTTGTAGGTATCGAGCTGGCAAAAATGATTATCGATAGCTGGTTAAACGCAGAGTTTGAAGGTGGCCGCCACCAAAACCGTATCAATCAGATTAAAGAAATCGAGGAGTTACAACATGCCTAAGTTTTGCCCGTCGATGATGTGCGTCGACTTTTCTAAACTTGCTGAAGAGTTAAAAGAGCTGGAAAAAGCAGACGTAGATATGCTGCATATTGATGTTATGGATGGTCATTTTGTACCAAACTTTGCATTAGGCCCTGAAGATATCAAAGCGATCCGAAACCTGACAAACATTGATTACGATGTTCATTTGATGCTATCTGACCCAGACCAGTTTATTGATCTGTTTGCTTCTTTAGGTCCAAAGTTAATGTACGTGCATGCTGAAGCGCCACCTCATCTTCACCGTACCCTTGGAAATATTCAGGCTAAAGGTATCAAATCTGGTCTGGCTATTAATCCGGGTACACCACTGAGCGCGATTGAAGATGTGCTGGATGTGACTGACGTGATTCTTATTATGTCTGTAAATCCAGGGTTTGCTGGTCAGGCATTTATCGATAACGCATACAACCGAATCGATCGAATCATCGAGATGATCGAAGCTAAAGGTACGAACACAAAACTTGCTATCGATGGCGCGATCAGCCCACAAGTTATCGAAAGACTGCAAGATAAGATGGAGTACTTCATTCTTGGAACAGCTGGCCTGTTCGGCAAAGAAAAGAGTTACGCTGAAACAATGAAAGATCTTAGAAATCTTGGACAGCAAGTGGCAGCATAAATAAAGAACATATCTTAACAACGTCAGTAATAAGCCCAGTAACCCCAACTGGGCTTTCTATATCATTGGATATACTTACTTAAAGATAAAAAAGTGCCACTGCCCCAAACATCCCGGCCGCAGCAATCAGCTTTTTACGCCAGACAGACGCCGGTTGTTTAACCTGATGACGGAAGAAGAGATAAGCCAGAATAACGCCAATAACCCCTCGCAGTGACTGGACAACATTGCCGGACACAACACCAGAAATATTAAAGCCAATAATCAGGAATATCACCGCAACAAACCAGGCTAGTGCAACCCATTTGGCCTGATAAGCCATTTTAAAACTTACCTTCATTGGCTTCATTAACGGAATAGCAAACACACCACATACCAGGTAGTTAATACATATAGTGGCAAAAGACTGTTCGACCGGAGAAGCATCTATCAGGTTGTGGGACAACTGGGTAATAGACATATCAGACAGGCTATAGAAAACACTCGCGCCCAAAACCAGCATCAACGGGGCAATGTCTATCTTTCCCGACATAGAAGAGAAATACCAACCCAACGACAGAATCAACCCTATAGATATCCCCTGCATCAGATTAAATTCTGCTCCGAAAAACACGATAGAGATAACCGCCAAAACAGGAATCTTTAACGCTAATAGTGGTGAAGCAATAGATGCGTCGCTACGCCTGATAGCATTAATTAACAAATACTGTGCGATAAGATAAGGCGCATTGATTTTGAAAAAGTCCCAGGCTAAATCAAGCTCAATCAACCGCCAATATCCGAACACCAACGTCGGGATAAGTGCAAACAGGCCGATACACACATGCACCGCTACCAGTAACTTTACACCATCAATATTGTATTTTTGTTGGCAACTTTGAGTCAGCGTATAGTTCAACGCCTGAAAAGTTGCCCCCAAAAAACTGGCGATAACACCTAATAGCATTTAGAAACACTCATGAAAGGTTTGCTGTGCTCCAGTAAGCACCATGCTCCGGCAGGATATGACAGATCAACTGATACATAGCATCATTAATACTGTCGTCCTGAAGGGCTCTGACTATCGAATTATGTTGTTCGAAAGAACGCTGAAGATGCTCTTCGTTTCCACCAAGGTGGTTTCGGGCAGTCGCCATTCGAGCAGAGATCAGAGCATAAGACTCCTGAAAATAGCGGTTATCGCACAAGGAGATAAACGTCTGATGGAACTGATTGTCCAGTTTCAGGTACTCAAGCGTACTAGAGTTGCTCAAACAGACTTCCATTTTATCGAGAATAAAGCAGAGTTCCTGAATCAACTGTTTAGGGTTGTTCTTCCAGGCTAGTTTTAACCCTTCGGATTCAATGAAATACCGAAACTCCAACAGCTCGGTAAACTCATCAGCTGTTACATGAAAAACAAAGGTTCCGCTCTTTGGTTTGATCTGAACCAGACCTTCGCTTTGAAGTCTTTTTAAGGCGTCACGTATTGGGGCTTTAGTTGCATTTAGCTTATTGGCAAGCACCGTCTCGGATATCTTCATACCCATAGGCAAAGTGCCAACAATTATCATCTCCCGAATTCGACGGTAAATGACATCTTTAAGTAGGTCTTGCTTCATTTATACATCACTCGCAAATCTTATTTTGTATTATTATATAATTTAATTGTTTAATCTGAAATGTCAAGAAAACGAGAAAAAGGAGCATGAATCATGCTCCTTTGATTCCAATACTCATACATTACAACAAGATAGAAGGTAAGACCAGTGACAATTGTGGAATGAAAGTTACCATCATTAGCATGACTAACATTGCAAATAAGAACGGTGTGATCGATTTCACCAAATCTTCAAGGGAAACATTCGCTACACCCGTTGCTACAAACAAGTTAGCACCCAATGGTGGAGTACAGAATCCGATGGCAAGGTTAACCGTCATAATGATACCGAAGTGAATCGGGTCCACTCCCATTGTCTGAACAATCGGTAGAAGGATTGGTGTCAGGATGATGATGGAAGCGATGGTTTCCATGAACATACCAACAATCAGTAGCATGATATTTATCAGCATTAGTACGATTAATGGATTCTCGGATACCGATGTAATCATGTTTGCGACTTCTACAGGTACACGCTCCAGGGTAAGTAGTCGACCAAACGAAGCCGCCATCACCACCATCACAAGCACAGTTGCTGAAGTTAAGCCTGCTTTTAGGAACACACTGCTCAGATCGCCGATCTTTAAATCGCGGTAGATATAAAGACTGATCACCAATGCATACACTACCGCTACACCAGCAGCTTCCGTTGGCGTGAAGATACCACCGTAGATACCACCTAAGATAATCACCGGAACAATCAGAGCCCACATTGAATGCTGACGCCAGCCTTTCGGTGCGCTTTCATCTATGGAAGAAATAGCATCTTCCATTCTCTTAGTCGCGCGACTAGCTGGGAACAAGTTCTTGTTAACGTTCAGCTTGGCCACAAGCATAAAGCCTAAACCGAACAGCAACCCTGGAATAACACCTGCAAGGAAGAGTTTACCAATAGACTGGTTTGCCGTTACACCATAAATAATAAGCGGTATGGAAGGCGGGATCATAACGCCAGTAATACCCGCTGCCGCCGTAATTGCTGCAGAAAATGGGCGTTTGTATCCTACACGTTCCATTTCAGGAATCATGTTAGATCCAATCGCTGCCACGGTTGCTGGTGATGAACCAGATATTGCTGCAAAGAACATGCTTGCCAGTACGTTTACGTACGCTAGGCCCGCTTTAAAGTGACCAACCAGATTATAAGCAGCGCCAACGATTCGCGATGACAATCCACCACGCTGCATGATTTCACCAGCCAGAACAAACAATGGAATCGCCACTAGCGGGAAAGAGTTGCCCCCCATTACCGCACTTTTCGCAAGTAGAGTAATGTTTGGTGTTTTTGGCAGATATTCCAAAACAACCAGTGAAGATACACCCAAACAAATCGCAACTGGTGCACCAAGAAGTACTAATAAAAGAAATACACCAAATAGAGTAACAGTAACCATTACTTACCTCCCTCGTGCGACAATGAAGAATCCGGAGTCTCTGTCTTAATCAACGAGGAGATATCCTGATAAAGGTTTTGAAGTAAGCGGAATGCACTTAACAGAGCACCTACCGGCAAAGAACCATAAAGCCATTGCATACTGACTCGTGTCTCAGATAGTGGCCAGTAAAGTACAATCGAACTTTGTCTTGCAATGATCGGGCTTGAAATCTGCTCCCAACCATAGATGAACAGTTTCACCATACACCACAGTACAACCAGGTTTACGAGGATGTTGATGATGTCAAAAACTCGCTTCGGAAACAGATTGATTAACGCAGTAACAGAGATGTGTTTGCGTGTTTTAAAACCGTAACTTACCCCAACCCAAATAAACCAGATGAAGCACCAACGGACAAATTCCTCACTCCAGGGTAATGAGTTACTAAAGATGTAGCGCATTACTACCTGCAAAAAAATCCAGAAAACGATGTTTGCCAGCAAGAAGTTAATCATCCAGGCTTCAATGTTTTCGTCTAATATTTTCAACCATTTCATTATGTAATCCTCTGACCCGGCTATATAAATAGCCGGGTCGTGATGGCTGTTACTTGTTTAGTGCTTCAATCAGTTCAGGCTCAACCAGTTTCGTGTATTTCTCACGAATCGGTGCCGTTACTTTCTGGAACTTCGCTACTTCTTCTGGTGTCAAGTTAGTCACAGTTACACCCGCTGCTTTAATAGCAGCTAATTGTTCCTGCTCTTCGCTTGCAATCACCTCCTGCTGGTAGTCAATTGCACGCTCAAGTGCAGAATCGATTAGACCGCGGTCCTTATCAGACAGACCTGCATAGAAATCTGGGTTAGCAAGAACCATGTGCGTAGAGTAAACGTGGCCCGATAGCGTCACACAATTTTGAACTTCGTAGAAACGAGAAGAATAGATGTGGCCTAGTGGGTTTTCCTGTGCATCAACCACACCTTGCTGAAGTGCAGAGTAAACTTCGTTGAATGACATTGGAGTCGGGTTAGCACCCATCTCTTTAAAGGCATCCATATGCGCTTCAACCTGCATAGTACGAATCTTCACACCACTCAGATCAGAAGGTTGCTTGATTGGGCACTTGTTACTGGTGATGTTACGGATGCCGTTTTCCATCCAGCCTAAGCCTTTGATTCCGAACATTTCTACTTTATCAAGTAGCTTGTGACCAAATTCGCCATTCAGCGCTTTCAATGCATCAGCTCGGCTACCAAAAGTGTATGGAAGGCCAGGTACAGAGAAGGCTGGATCCCATCCTGCCATTACTTCAACAACAGGCGCTGTCATATCAACGATGCCGGACTGTACTGCTTCGGTCAGTTCGCGGTCACCACCAACCTGACCATTCGGAAAGATATCAACAGTAATTTCATTGCCAGACTCTTTTTCTACAAGCTCTTTAAACTTCACCCACGCTTTGTGCATGTGGTAGGTGTCAGCCGCTCCATGACCAACACGGATATTCGTCTCAGCAAAGGCTTGTGTACTAATTACGCCTGAAATTGCGATTGAAAGGGCCAGGCATAGGGTACTTTTTTTCATGTTTATGTTCCTTCGTATTACATTTCAGAATTGACATTTCAGTTTGCCTTTACATTCTGACCTGATATTTCACTCATTTTACGTGATCTTGATCTTCTTTTCTAAAAAATGGCGCTTTTTCAACCTGTTTTGGTGACAATTATCACAAAAACTAACATGTCAGCTTGTGAAAACGCCATTTGAAAACTTAAATAGCATCAAAACTAACATGTCAGATTTAGGAAAAGCCCATGAAAAAAGTAGTAGTAATTGAACCTGGATATCTGGATTACAAGGAAGAAGAAAAGGTTCTTAGTTCTCATCAAGCCCAATTCACTTCACTACCAATTGGCACTGCCAAAAGTGAAATCCTAAAAGAGGTAGCTAACGCAGATGCAATTATGGTTCGCGAAGCCATTGTTGATGCCGAAATTCTGGATGCAGCCGAAAACTGTAAAGTGATTGTTCGTTACGGCGTTGGTGTCGACAACATCGACCTTAACTACGCTAAAGAGAAAGGCGTTTACGTTGCGAATGTGCCTGATTACGGTTCAGAAGATGTTGCAGAACACGCCGTTTCACTATTAGTTGCCGCTACTCGCCGTGTAGTTACCCGCGATAAAGATGTTCATGATGGTAAGTGGGGCATCGGCCAGGCAGAACCTATTCCACGTATGGGTGGCAAAATACTTGGTGTTGTTGGTTTTGGCCGTATCGCTCGCTGTTTTGCAGAGAAAGCTTCTGGCCTTGGCTTCCGCACTACTATGGTGTTCGACCCAGCACTTACTGAAGAACAAGCTAAAGAAGTTGGTGTACAAAAAGTTGACCTGGAAACTCTTGTATGCGAATCCGACTTTATCTCTCTGCACGCACCTTTGAATGAACATACTCGTCATATGATCAATGGCGACCTTATCAGCAAGATGAAACCTATGGCCGTACTGGTTAACACCAGCCGTGGCGGACTTGTTGACGAACAGGCGCTTTATGAAGCGCTAAAAGCAAACAAAATTCATGCTGCTGGGATCGATGTATTCGAAACAGAGCCAGTTCCGCAAGACAACCTTCTATTAACGCTACCAAACGCAATCTGTACCGACCACACAGCCTGGTTCACTGAAGAATCTGTTGTTGAACTTCAGCACAAAGGTGCTGTGGAAGTACTGCGCGTCTTTGATGGCGAAAAACCAAACAACTGGGTTAACCAGTAATCACCGAATATTCAATTTATTAAACGAAGGAAATAACCATGTACAGCAAAGAAATCATCGACGGATACCGTGACATCTTCTCAACCGCTTCAATTGCAGATGCCTGTGATCTGCTACTTGGTAAAACAATGTATCTGCCTTTTGATATCAAAAACCGTATCAACGAGAAAAAGATTGTCGGCCCAGCGGTAACAATTGTTGAAGAAGCAACACTTGAGAAAGTACCACCACAGCACGCTCTGGATGCTATCGATGAGTCTGAAGAAGGCAGCATCATCGTAATCTCTGGTGACAAAGCACTTGAAACAGTAGCGGTTTGGGGTGGCCTGATGACAGCTGGTGCAGTAGCGAACAAGCATGAAGGTGCGGTTCTTAACGGTGGTATGCGTGATATCGCTGAAATCCGTCGTGACTACGACTTCCCAGTTTATTCAAAAACTATCTCTCCGGGTACAACACTAGGTCGCTTTAAGACTGTAGCTGCGAATAAGCCAGTTCAAATCGGTGAAGCACTAATCCGTCCGGGAGACCTAATCATCGGTGATGTAGATGGTGTGGTTTGTGTACCTCAGGAACACGTAGAAGCGGTACTTCGTGAGTCTCAGTCTATCGACTCACGTGAACTGGAGCAGGCAAAACTGATCATCCAGAGCGGTTCACTACGTGACGGCTTAGCTAAATACGGCCGTATCTAACTTTTCATTGTAGCAGCCGGCTGGTTACCCCTTTTCCAGCTGGCTTTTTTGTAAGAGATAAAAGTATGACTATTGATATTCTTTCGTTTGGTGAGCCACTGTTCGAATTCTCTCAACTTCCGGGTCAGACAGAAGCTGTCTCTTACCTGAGTGGTTTTGGTGGCGATACCTCTAATTTCTCGGTAAGTGCTGCTCGTCAGGGCGCAAATGTTGCCATCCTTGCTCATTTAGGTAGTGATGTATTCGGTGATCAGTTCGTAGACCTGTGGGAAAAAGAAGGCGTAAAAACTGATTTTGTTGTTCGTAATCCGGATGCACCTACTGGTATCTATTTTATTTCTCACGATGAGCGCGGCCATCACTTTACTTTCTATCGCAAAGGTTCTGCTGCTTCTCTTGTGACTCCACAACAAATCCCTCTGGGTGCTATTGCCGAAGCAAAACTGCTTCATACTTCTGCAATTACCCATGCAATTAGCGATTCTTCCAGCGACGCTGTATTTGAAGCGATTGAAATGGCAAAAAGAGAAAACACCATGATCTCTTTTGACACCAACCTTCGTCTTAAACTGTGGCCTCTTTCAAGAGCAAGAGCAGTTATTCACGAAACTATCCATCACGTTGACTTCTGTATGCCTAGCCTAGATGAAGCTCAGCTTCTTACTGGCCTTGAAGATGCAAATGATGTTGCTGATTTCTATCTAGGCCTTGGCGCTAAAACAGTTGTCCTAAAAATGGGCAAAGATGGCGCGATGGTAGCAACCGGTGACAGACGCTTTACTGCAGGAGGTCACAGAGTGGATACCGTTGATGCAACGGGTGCAGGTGACTGCTTCTCAGGGGCATTCCTAAGTCAGGTAGTAAAAGGCGAAACGCTTGAACACGCTCTTGCCTATGCAAACTGCGCAGCAGCCCTGACAACAACGGGTTACGGTGCTGTCGCTCCAATACCAACAACTGAGCAAGTATTGGCATTTAAAGCTGAGGTAAAAGCGTAATGAAGGAAGCTCTAGAGCTACTAGCAAAAACCAAAGTTGTGCCAGTGATTCAGATCGACAGCGTCGAAGATGCCATACCTCTGGCAGAGACCCTGATCAACAACGGACTTCCTATTGCGGAAGTCACCCTTCGCTCACCAGCAGCACTGGAAGCAATCCAGGCGATAAGCCGACGCTTTCCTGAGATGTTACTTATTGCTGGAACAGTAACGAACCCAGAACAAGCGGATCAGGCCATCGAAGCAGGGGCAACCATGGTTGTTTCTCCCGGCTTTAACCCTGAAACCGTTCGTCACTGTGTTGCCCGCGGCATCGACATCATCCCGGGTGTTGCTACTCCAGGTGAAATGGAACAGGCAATGAACTTTGGCTTAACCACACTCAAGTTCTTCCCTGCTGAAGCAAACGGTGGTGTGAAAGCTCTTAAAGCGGTTTCTGGCCCATATAGCCAGCTAACGTTTATGCCAACAGGTGGCATCACTACCTCTAACATCTCCGACTACCTTTCGCTGCCTAGTGTGGCCTGCTGCGGTGGTTCATGGATGGTAGACAAGAAACTGGTAGCGGCACATAAGTGGGACGAGCTCGCGGTATTAATTCGCGAAGCCGTAGATTTAGTTCAAAACTAAACATCCTCGATTTTCTGGCGAGCCCTACTCTCCGGGCTCGCCTCTTTTTTATAGATTTAATAACGCAATACTATCAACAACAAGGAAACAAAGATGAAAGGAAAATATCTATTCACCCTTACACTACTTTCAACTTCTGTCATGGCTGCTTCTGCACCAGCACCCGAGCTAGAAGTTGTCGCAGAGTGGGACTCATTGCCGTACCTGGTAAAGGATAAAGCGACTAAACAGCGCTGGGAAAAAAGCGACATTTATGGCAAGGCTCTGATGCAGGGTGTAAAAGTAGATAAGCAGTCTGAACTCTATGTAACGACAGCACGCTGGGGTGGCCCGGAAATTCCGGCAACACTTTCTCGCCTTAAAAAAGACGGTAGTGAGTATAAGCTGGTTCCTTATCCTTCAGAGAAGATGAATGATATCAATAACCCTAAAGGTTTGAAGGCGGTATTAGGTTTTGAAATCGACCGTAACAACGTGATGTGGATTCTCGACCAGGGTCATGTTGCTGGTCAACCGACTAAGCCCGGTGATGAAAAGCTGGTTCTTTGGGATATCAACAAAAACAAAGAGATTCAGCGTTACGAATTTACCGATAAAGACAGCAGCAGAACGTGCTCATTCCTTAATGATGTAGCGGTAGATAACGATACTGGCTTTGCTTACATCACCGACTCAGGCATCTTCTGCCAACCTCTTGATGGTGGCCTGATTGTTTACGATAGCAACACAAACTCAGCAAGACGCGTGCTTTCAGGAACCAAGTTTACCAACAACGAGAAGAACTTCTTCTTTAACATTAACGGCAAACCAGTTCTTTCTCAGAATGCGATGTTAACCGGTGCTGATGGTATCGCATTGTCTGGTGACAAGAACACCCTATACTGGACGAACCTGACTGGTAATACACTGTACTCGATCGAAACAGCAATTCTTCGCGATTTCAGTCGTTCAGAAGCTGAAATTCAGGCGAGTGTAAAAGAGGTGACTACCCTTCCATCAAATACCGATGGCATGACAGCTGACCGCGACAACAACCTTTATATGACGGGTCTGACGATTAACGGCATTATGAAGCGCGACGCGAAAACCGGCGATGTTACCCGTCTGGTATACGATGACACAATGGTTTGGCCTGATACTCTTGCATGGGGACCAGACAACAACATCTATATTTCGTCAAACAATCTGCATACACACGTAGACGGCAAGATGAACTTTAAAGATCCGAAAACAGCTAACTTCAAAATCTGGAAGCTAGCCGTGAATAAGAAACCTTACTCTGCTGAGTAATCGATAATCCTTAAAAAAAACAATAATTAACTCCACGACTCTCGACGCATTGCCTGGCTATAGGCCAGGCTTTTTTCAGTTCAACGATCCTTTTTGCCCTTGCCTTTGTTCCCGCTACTACTTCCCCTATTACTATTACCACTCCCTTTACTTCCTATATTGCTTTTATTATTGCTGTTCTTTTTCACGCTTTTAGTACTACTTTTTTCCGTCTTTAAAGTCCCGGTTCCATTTCCCGGGTTTGAGTACTTAGCGTGACTTGCCAGCTCACTTTCAGAGATAAAGCCGTCTTTATCTTTGTCAAATGAAGGGAAAGCACTGACACCATCTCGATCGTCGGTTTGCTCATCTTCATCGAGGTTCACAGAGCTTCTATATGCATCGAATTCTTCGGCGCTTATCAAACCATCAGAATCAGTGTCCAGCAAATTGAAGTCTGGCTGTGTTTTGCTTCCATTCGCAAATGATGAACCAAGTGAACCGATAAACAGTATATTAATCAGTATCAGTTTCCCTTTCATAACACTCTACCTATTTCTTAATATTTGTTGTCTTCGTTATTAAAGCGTAGTTAATAGCCGGACACAGTTCCATGCTTTCCAAAACACAGTGGCAAGAATTGTTCAACTTCGGATTCAAATGCACCAACAGACAATAACTGACTAACCCTGATCTTATGTGTTGTTAGCTCAAACCTAATAATACAAAACTCGAGGCTCTTCATGGGTAATGTTTGATTTTCACTAACAGACTGTTTGGTTAAATATGCCTAATCAAACGAGTCGTGATTCTATAAATTGTCTTGATTGAAGACTTTTATTGAGGTGTTAGATGATCAACAAATATATATTCGCTGGTGTAGTAGCTCGTCAAAAAACTAGGAGGAAGTAAAAGTGAAAAAGTACTTAGTTTTTGCAGCTGTCGTTTTTTCTGTTCTGGGATATTCCTACAAAGCGCTATGCAGCGATACAATTCACCTTGCTGCTTATCATGGAAATGAAGCTAAAGTCGTCGAACTACTTAAGCTAAATCCAGATCCTGACGAGCGTGATTCATATGGCGGAACAGCTCTTCATGCAGCAATGTTCCAAGATAATATAAAAATTGTTCAGCTGCTTATCGACGCAGGATACGATGTAAATGCGGTCGGTCCTCGCAATGGCTATACGCCGCTGCATGATGCAGTATGGGCTGACAACCTTCCAGCTCTCAAGCTACTTATTGCTAATGATGGCAACCTATCCATCAAGGGTCTAGATGGCAACACTCCTTTGGAAAAAGCTAAAGACGAAGGGAAAGATGAAATCGTTGAATACTTAACTGGCCTCCAGTAAGAGATCCAGCTATTGGCTTGCTAAGACGCTTTAGCAATTGGTGGGGATTCTTTAGAATCTTCCAGTGAATTCAGAAGTCCAACAAAATGGTTGTTGGACTTCTCACCATACATGGTCTTTTCCAACTCGTTGACCACACTAAAGTAGATCTGCCCCTGAGCAACCAGGTTAGAAGCAGTAAGAAAACTCATCCTGCCAGAAAGGCAAGCTGTCATTAGTTTTCTAAGGGAGCGCGCAAGTATCATTTTCATGTTTGCGCCTAGTTTTGGCGGAGCCTCTTCTAAACCCATAGAGGCAACGACATTTGTCACAGCCTTATAAAGCCTATCGTGTACTTCGCTAGAGAATTGCAGATACAGTTGCTCACACTGCTGACGTTCCACTGGATTTCGGGGAACAATCTTCATCAAAGCTAGAAACTTAGCTACAGAGCTACCTGATACATTCCTGTTTACTTGTCTGGATTCCATTCAGCACTCAGTACAACATTTAAAGAGATACTAGGATTATGAAGCATCTTATTTAATTATCCATCAATAAGATCGATTTTTTGACTATATTTCATAAATTTATAAATAATCTGGCATCAGTATTGTAATTATTTATTAATTTAATTATGCGAGTAAATGCTGGGTTATATTCACCCCTGAAACATGTAGTATGCTTTGTGAAGGGATACTCTCCCAACAACACCTTTTATCCAATGGCTCAGATGCGAATATCAGATTATTGGCCTGACGAGCAACAAAAACCGTTGGCGGCTGGTTGTCGGAGCTATAACGGACAACCCAAAACTCGTCACCATTTGAAATACAGATCGATGCCTTAAACGGATCAGTTATGGGCTTTTCACACATAAGCTCATTAATGTCACTAATTGTTTTCCTAATTGCTTCTATAGGTTCTACTTCTAAACCATTTTGCAGCATTAGCAAAAATATTAGCTCACTATCTGTGGAGCCTTTTTTCAGCAAATATATCGGCTCCGATAACTTCCTTTCCAGCTTAAAGCGAATACTTTCAAAGCCACCTATCTGACCATTATGCAAAAACATCCAGTTGTTATGAATAAAAGGATGGCAGTTTGAACGTGATACCTGCGTTCCTGTAGAGGAACGAACATGTGCCATAAAACGGCGTGATTTAATATGGTGAGTAAGCGCTAGCAGATTTTGATCATTCCATGCTGGCAGAACTTCATGGAACTGCCCTGGAGTATCTCTTTCCGTATACCACCCCAATCCAAATCCATCAGCATTGACTCTTGTAACGGCTTTTCGCGCATCCAGGCTCTGGTTGACTAATGAATGCTCCGGTTCATAGACCAGCTCATCCATATATATCGCTTCTCCCTGGTATGCTAACCAACGACACATAAACTTCTTCCTTGATAATAATCCTGCAATCAATAGAACACATCAAACAGACAAATGTAAAGTGTCGCTTTTCTGAGCCACGCCACCTACTCCTTATCTACTATAATATCAGTACGCCCCACCATGTATATATGGAGCATACTCATGAGCATCATTCGAAATGTTTTTTGCCTGATCCTAACTACTTTATTGTCCGCTTTGGTTTACGCACAAAAACCTAATATTCATATGAACTACATTGTTGTGCTGGATGAAAATGCCGTTCCAGAGAGTGTCGCATCTGAAATAGCGCAAAATGCAGATGGTCACGTCGGGTATGTGTTTAATCACGTTATCAAAGGTTTTTCTATTTCTGTACCTGAAAAAGCGTTAAATGGCATTGAGAATAATCCTAAAGTCTCTCATGTCGAAGAAGACATTGCTGTCACCGCATTTGCACAAGAAATTCCTACCGGTGTTGAACGTATTTATGCAAATTACACAGCGCTCAGAATCGACGGAATTGATAACTACCGGGTAAATGTTGATGTTGCGGTTCTGGACACCGGTATTGATTTTGAGCACCCCGATTTGAATGTGTTACGAGGCGCTAATTGCATGGTTGCTTCTGGCGGACCTCCTTGGGCACGTAAGTACTATTGTGATGAAACTATAAGTGCAGACGATGATCATTATCATGGTACGCACGTAGCCGGAACCATTGGCGCTCTGGATAATGACTTTGGTGTTGTAGGTGTTGCTCCCGGCGCTCGCCTTTGGGCTATAAAAGTGCTTGATTCAACCGGCTCCGGTTCGTTAGCTGGCATTATCGCTGGTATCGACTGGGTTGTGGCTCAAAAAGAAATAGAAGTCATTAATATGAGTTTGGGTGGCGCAGGTGAAAGTGTAGCAATGAACGAAGCCATTCAGTCTGCATACCAACAAGGCGTTTTTGTTGTTGTCGCGGCTGGCAATGAGAGTGACCACAGTATCAACTATACGCCTGCTAACGCACCTTATGCGTTTACCGTATCAGCACTTGCGGACTTTGATGGCTTAGCAGGCGCCAACGGCTCACCAACATGCCGACCAGATGAAGATGACACATTAGCTAATTTCAGTAACAGGGATAACACCGGCAACATCATAAATATCTCAGCGCCAGGTGTGTGTATTAAGTCAACGTATCCTATCGAAAGGGGTGAATATAATACAATTAGTGGTACCTCCATGGCATCCCCACATGTTGCTGGAGCGGCTGCTCTTCTGGCAAGTAACGGCTTAACCCCTAGTGCTATATGGGACACATTAATTGATAACGGTAACTCTGGCTGGGTGGATGACTCCAGTGATGGTATTCAGGAACCTTTGTTGGATATAAATTTGGCGGTATTTGATCCAACTTTAGTTGCCGTTGATGATTCAGGACAAAACTCGCCTCCTAGTGCTGCATTTACGTCTGACTGTACGGAACTAACTTGCAGCTTTGATGCATCAAGTTCCTCCGACAGTGATGGAAGCATAAATTCCTATGAATGGGACTTTGGAGACACTGCAATTGACACAGGCGAGACTGCATCTCATACATTCACAACAGATGGTACTTATACAATCACTCTTACAGTGACAGACAATGAAGGAGCAACTGACCAAACTAGTAGTTCAGTCACCCTAACAAGCAGTGACGATACGACATCCACACTTACCTCTGAGAGTATTAATAACGGCTCAACATGGACCGCTATTGTTTATTACAACGAAGAGCCTAGGCCATTACTTTCCGGTTCATGGTCGGATGGAGGCACGTGTACAGGCCAAACAGAATGTGTGAATAGCGGTATTAGGAAAAACCAGGGCAGTATTGTCTTTACCAGCGATGGCGGACAATCAATTATCGTGAATAAACCATAACTTTGCAGTTCAATAATAACTATCTTCCACCGGGATAACCATTTCCGGTGGAAGTTTCATAGTCGACCAGCCCCATACTTAACCAATCAAGCATACCTAGCCGAAGTAAGCAAAGTGAAATTCATCGATCTATAGGCAATTATCGCTCGTATTACAAGCTTATGTTCTAAACTTCATTGGATTAGATAATTTTTTTGTTGGAGCACATAAAATGAAATGGATGTTTCTATTTGTTGTTTTTTTGGTTTCATTACCAACCCACTCCGCGACTCAAAAATACATTCGCTACATGTTCAATGGCGAACAAAATTATGGAAGCTTAGAAGGCAATATAATCAAACCTATACAAGGTGATATCTTTGGTGATTTTAGCGTCATAGATGACGAGCTAAATATCGACGATGTTGAAGTATTGCTTCCAACAGTACCTGAAAAGGTCTTTGCTGTTGGTATGAACTTCGCGAGCCATCTGTCTTCTCCCTCAAATCAACCTCCCCCATTATTTTTAAAACTACCCTCCTCACTTCTACTTTCCGGGAAAGATCTAACACTACCATTGGATGCCCGAAACGTTCACTTTGAGGGCGAGTTGGTTTTAGTCATTGGCAAAGTGGCAAAAAACATCTCTGAAGCAGAAGCAAAAGAGGTCATTTTTGGTGTCACTGTTGGTAACGACATAACGGAAAGGAGCTGGCAAGGGCAAGACCTTCAATGGATGAGAGCGAAAGCCGCTGACAATTTTGGTCCGATCGCGGCCACTATCACTCGAGGCGTTGACTATGAAAATGTGTTGCTCACAACCAGGCTAAACAACAAGATTGTTCAGCAGGAAAATACCCGAAATATGATTCACAGTACCAGCAAAGTTGTTAGTTATCTCAGCAAATACTTTACCCTGAAACCTGGCGACCTCATATTTATGGGGACTCCCGGTAGAACGCAGGCACTATCTGATGGAGACGTCGTTTCCGTAACCATCGACGGTGTTGATACGGTTGAGAACGTCATTCGTTATTGACGGTATAAGCTGGCATTAAATACTAATGCCAGTTCGCTTCATCTTCCCTGCCCTCGAACACAACGGGTTTGTCAGCACCAATTAACTGACTAATTTTAATCGGGCGGCCAGATTCATCTAGCTCCACCAGCCCTATACCCGAATGATTTAGCAATCGCCTTCCCGACTTTGCCCCAACAGGTTTACGTGGTGTTATTCGCATTTTCCTGCGCCTTGTAAACCAGTTGAGCGGTGAACGCGGGGAGTAAAGCCAACGGTTTAGTTTGTCGAGGGTTCCGAGTAAGGGCTCAGGGAAACTGTTCTTAAGACCACTACTACATATTTGCCAGATTTCCGGGCTATTGTGGCGCCCTCGGAGCTCTATATCGTAGACAAATGAATAGTGCACATCGCCGCTTAACACCACAAAGTGTTGAGGTGTTTTTCGGTGACAAAACACATTTAAGATTCCGTGTGCGGTCCCGGGATGCGCCATCCAGTATTCAGCATCAACTGCAAGTGGATAACCGAAGAAGGTGACCACGCGCTGGATGACTTCAATCAGTTTTACACCAAAAATGGGGGCTGCTGAAACAAGGAGAACAGAGGAGTGTCCGCTTAAGCGTCGTTGTAAATCAGTTAGCGCTTCCCAATCCAGAAGACCGGAAGGCTGAGTCGGTGAAGACTCACTACGCCAGCGTCGCGTGCGTGTATCCAGTACAACCAAAGGTGGCGAGGTATTCCAGTCAAAATCCCATGACTCTAGCTTAATCAGATCGTCCAGTAACTCGCTATACGTTGATTGTTCCAAATCACCTATAGCGTCCTGAATATTGTTCATCAACTGCCTGGAGAAAATCTGTGGATTATTGCCCCATGCCTGATTAATCAGATAAGCAAGTATGCCGTTACCGATCATTCTTCGAGAGAGCGGATGGTTATATACCGTCTCTTCCCAGTGACGATGCAGGTTAAAATCATCGGTAACATCGTGATCATCCATGATCATCGCAACAGGAATATGAGCAAATAGCCTTTGCACATTATCAAGGCCGGAAACAAACTTCTCGATTACCTCTCGCTCCTGTTGATATTTCGCCATTTTGGCATCATCAAGACTTACCGGTGCGTCCAAATTAATCAGTTTCAAGGAGCCGGAGACCATGAAAGCAGGTAACAAGCTAAATACTCGCCCAGTGTTATCAGATGATTTTCCGCCGTCGTACTGGTAAAAACCGGTTTGCGAGCACCACCAAACAACACTCTGAGTAGATTTTCACTCTCATCATTGCTTGGCAAAATATGAGTGCGACCATAATAACTGTCTGAGTGGTTATAAAGCTCTTCACTGGTCATAGACGAGGAACTATCCGTCTCCGTATTCCAGCGCTCTATTGGGAATGAAAGCGTAGTTGATAGCTGATGAATGGCTCTTAGCATAGGACCTGCAACATCGTCGGCATAAATCTGATCGCCAGACATAACCAACATGGATGGCCACTTCTGTTGTAGTTCTGAAGGATTACCGGAAAGCAAACCGGCTAAGTGTTTATCAGCTTCCACCAGTCCATCAGTCCCTTCATAGTGCGGCTTGCGGCATGAGCCATGAAGGAGAGAATTAACCCTCTTAGGAATACAAAATTGTAGTTTCTCTTTACCGGGGTAGAGCAAAGTTGGGACAAGTTGTGTGATATCTTTCCAATCGTGTTCACCGCTGTCAGAAATACGCAATTGCAAAACGTAGCCGATCATCTGGTCGACCGGCAGTTCATCAGATAGAGCAATATTAACCATCTGATACTTAAGATTTGGTGAGAAGTTCAGGCAAAGATTGTTGTCAGAACCAGCTATAAACTCATAGACCTGTTGAGAATCAGATTCAGGCATAAGAGTGAGCCTAATATCCACATCACTACTGGTCGCCAGCCAAAGGGTAATCTCTGTTGTGGAAACACGACGCAAGATTGGACCTGCAAGCACTAGAGGCAGAATTTGATCAGTATTCATAGTCAACGAGTCAAAGCTCCTCTGTTTGGTAACACGCCGGATATGTTATTAAAAATAACATATCTATTAGAGCCAAAGTAAGTCAATATATTCTTGACCCTGTACCGCACTACAAGGTTTATACTTTGCTTAACGCTTTAATTCAGAAGGGTATGGAATGACGTCACTCACCCGAGGTCAGCTCGCCAAACACCTTGGCATTACAACCGAAGCGATTCGTTTCTACGAACAACAAGGATTAGTGAATCCACAACGAGCTACAAACGGCTACCGTAAATATGATAATGAATGTATTGAAAAACTAAGATTCGTTCTCCACGCCAAAGAGCTGGGGCTTTCCTTGAGCGATATTCAGGAGCTTTTGTCGATTCAGATCCAACCTGCGCAACATACCTGTCAGGACGTAAAAAATATTACACAGGCGAAACTGCATGATATTGAACAGAAAATCCTTCAATTACAGCATATGCATAACGCCCTTAAAGTAATTCATGAGCGTTGTTGTGGTGGTACCCACTCTGCTGAAAACTGCACAATCCTCACCGCGCTAGCAGCAACACAATCATAGTAGGCTTATCATGAATATTATCTCAACGTTTTTATCTACATTGCTGGACCTTTGGCTCGATGCTGCTTTTTGGTTGATTATTGGATTAGTCATCGCAGGGTTGTTAAAAAGCTTTCTGAGTAGCAATAATTTAGCTCATCACTTTACGGGGCCGGGTCTTTGGCCAGCGATAAAAGCAGCTATCATGGGGACTCCTCTACCTCTGTGCTCATGTGGTGTTATTCCTGCGGCGATAGGGTTACGCCGCGCTGGTGCGACAAAAAGTTCAACGACAGCTTTTTTAATTTCTACTCCTGAAACCGGTGTGGATTCGATTTCCATCTCATACGCGTTACTTGGGCCATTTATGGCGATTATCCGACCTATCGCTGCCGTTACTACTGCAATCGTTGCAGCGGCATTGGTGTTGTTCATCGATAAAGAGGATGAACCTGAAAAAACAAAAACTGATGCCGCAAAAGAGCAAGGAGCGAGTTCTTGTTGCTCTAGTGGTTGCAGCAATAAAACTTCCGTTCCTAAAGAGAAGAAAGAGCATTGGTGGAAAAAACTTTGGGAAGGACAACGTTACGCTTTTGGTGAACTGATCGAGGACCTGTCGCTCTGGTTAGTAGCTGGGCTGGTAATCTCCGCTTTAGTCGTGACCTTTGTACCATCGGAAGCATTGGCTGAAATCAGCCGGGGTCCATGGGCTATGTTGTTGATGGCAGCTATCGGTGTACCAATGTATATCTGTGCATCAGCATCGACGCCGCTTGCCGCAGGTTTAATGTTGGCAGGAGTATCACCGGGGGCTGTATTGGTTTTTTTACTTGCTGGCCCTGCAACCAATATGGCAACCTTAGGGATTGTGCATAAAGAGCTTGGTTTACGATCACTCATCAGCTATTTAACTGGCGTAGTTGGTGTCGCTATTTTCTTTGGGTATCTAACTAACTTCCTGATTGATAGTTTTTCCATAAACATACAGGCTCAGCTGGCTAGCAGTAACCAACTTCTGCCACCAAGCATTATGTGGATTAGCGGCTTAGTTTTAACCCTGATTATTGCTAATGACTTCTGGAAGAGGCTGCGTCCAAAGACAAAGCAAACGAGCTGTTGTCAATAAAGGGAAATTTGGAGTACTGACAATAGAGAAGATCATACAATCTGAGACACCATAGACAAACTAGCAGGGTTACTGTTTAACAAACTGAGTATTCAACCAATAATAAAGCTATCAAATGGATTTGATGAGGTACCAGCATGTGAAACAGATTCCGCTCTTTTTGTTGATGTTTTGCAACTCCATCTATGCGGGGCAGGAGTTGACTATCTGGCACGACAAATATCAGGCAACCCCGCTATTTGAACAGATCACCAATGATTTTCAGTCAGAAACGGGGATTCAACTCAAAGTTCATTACATGCCAACTAGTGTACTGAAACTAACTGCTTTGAAGAAATCTCACACCAGTACAGCCCCTGATATACTAATCGCACCGTCAGATTTTATCGGCAATAGAAGTGCACTAAGCCTATCTAAAGTGCCAGAAGAGCTGAACAATGAATCTTTACTGCTTGCGAAAGCAAGTGTTACAGATGATGGAAAGCAATTTGGTATACCTCTATTATTCGGAAATCATTTACTCCTCTATTACAACAAACAACTTGTTCCTGAGCCAGCCCGAAATTGGACACAATTGCTTGAACAAAAACCTCTGCTTGAGAGCAAAGGGGCATCCGTCATCAATTGGAAAACAGGAGAGATGTACTGGGTAATCCCATTCCTGACAGCATTTGGAAAAAGCCCTGTTGATGTGGACACTATCCATTTCGATAATAAGGAAATACAGCATGGATTAGAATTATTAAAAAAACAGGCAGAAGTTTTTGGAATAGATTCAGGCTGTGATTACAGTTGTGTATATCAAGACTTTGTTGACGGGAAAGTAGCCTATTCTATAAATGGCGATTGGGCTTATCAGTCATTAAGTACCGAAATGGCAGAAGATTTAGGCGTTTCTTTGATGCCTGAAGTTAATGGTCAACCAATGCACTCTTTCTATTCTTCTATTGCGCTACTTTTTCCCAACCATTCATTAACCAGTAAAAAACAGCAAGCGATTAATGAGTTCATCCAATACATTCGAAATGATGAGAATCAGCTGCTACTCTATCAATACGTAGGAATGATGCCAGCGACTACTGTAGCTTATGACCTGGTAGTTAAACAGCAGGAAGACATACAAAATTTCAGAGTGTTACTGGAGCAACTAAATCGATCGATTCTTATGCCTCCAAACCGAGCAATGTCTGCTGCATGGCAAGGAATGGCGAAAGGCGTTTCTCTTTATATGAGTGGAAAAGTGAGTTCGGAGAAAGCCATACAGCTAATGCAAAAGCATTCTTTAAGAGAACTAAACCGACTGAGTGAAACTACCGAATAGCAATGAATCAGACCTATAAAAAACTGCCTCGTATCAGAGTTCTGCTTATCGTATTTGGTGTCGCAATGGCCATTATTCCGGCCGCAATTATTAGCACACTTTTGATCGCCACGTTGCAGAACGATTTAGAACAAAAGGGGTATGAACTTTCTCAGTTTCAGGCCAACCTTTTGGCAGACAGGGTCTCATCTGAGTTAGAAACGTTAACAGCTAGGCTTTCAGAAGTCGCCGCTGACAGTGACGTGTCTGCAGCAGCCAGAAGTAGTGTCTTTTCAGACGATGCCCTGATGAAGATCGAAAGTGCTCTGTTGGATACTGATCTGGATTCAGGAGCCATTATATTTGATAAAAATAGGCAACTAACCGAAGCAACACCTGTCGAGTGGTTACTGCTAGATGAAGAATTTTTTCACGCTACCGATATACCAAACGCGAGTGAATCAAACGACATTCGATTCGAGTTATTGAGCCTTCCCAATCCTTCCAAGGAATCAGAGCAACTCGAACCAACACTGGTATTCTACATACCGCTCCATTTGCAAACTTTAATAGAGGCACCCGCCAGCACCAACACAGGGACTCTTGCACTACTTCGTCCCGTATCATCTATAGTAAACGCAATTTCCGACAACGCTATAGAAGCTTCTCTTCTATCACTGACATTGAACGATATAAATATTTACAGGAGTAGCGCACTTCCCTCCGGGTTTATTCGTAACGAAAGCACAAGAACGATAAATGAGAAGCTGAAGATCTCGGTAGAAATGGGGGTACCATTTGCTCCAATTAAAAACCAGATAGAACAGTATACTGTCAGGCTGATTTACGGTCTTATTGCTGCACTCATCGTGATATCGGTTATTTCATTTATAGGCATCTGGCGACTGTTGGCACCTTACAGGGAAGTAACTGAAACGGTAGAAAAGTTATCTCAAGGTAATTACCAACAGATTGATATCAAGCCTGTATTTCAAGAGCCAGCTCAGATCATTGATTTGCTCAACGTTCTACAACGCAGAGTTATCCGTGACCAATCAGAACTTGAGCATTTGGTGGAGGAGAGGACTAAGCAGCTTTTGTCCGCAAACATGGAGCTGGAAAATACTCTTGAAGAGGTACGCAATCTACAAGAGCATTTAGTGGAATCAGAAAAAAATGCCCAGCTTGGCAAATTAGTTGCTGGTGTCGCCCACGAAATCAACACCCCTTTAGGTAATTGCATGACCGCAATGTCTGTCCTATCAGAACATATAACCGATTTGGAATCCAAATTTGGGTCAGGAAAGCTTACTAGCGATGAAATGAAACTTCACCTGGAAGCATGCACAACAGCCATTCCTCTCATCGAAAACAACCTGCAGCGAAGTGCCACCTTAGTTAGAACTTTTAAGGAAGTTTCCGTTGAGAATGTCTGTGGAAACAAACGAGAAATCTTCGTCAAGCAATATCTCGAAGAGGTCATCACTACGTTACATTCTGAAATCGTAAAATATCAGGTATCGTTTGAGATAAACGGTGATGAAACCCTAATTATCAATACTGATGCTAGTGCGATTGGGCGAGTGTTCAGTCAGCTAATTCTGAATAGCTTAAAGCACGGTTTTACGGCACAAGACAAACACCATATCACCATTAACTATCGAAAAATCGGTACTCAACTCGAGTTAAGCTACATGGATGATGGTAAGGGAGCGGATGATGAAGCTCTCGAGAATATGTTCAATCCATTCTACACAACAGGCCGCCACTCAGGGCATACAGGTCTTGGGCTACATATTGTATATAACATTGTTTGTCAGAAATTGAACGGCTCTATAAAAGTTACAAGAGTAGGCGAAACAAAAGGCTTACTCTTTAATGTCATTTTCCCTGTTAACAATGAGGTTTGATTAAGTAGATGCTCCGCGACCTCATTGTTAAGCGTTAAGAAAAGTTCTTGGTCCATACTGGTGGAGTACCGATAACCTCTTGCACAATGTCGAGGAAACTCTTCACCAAAGGTGGTTGATTTCTGTGGGAGTACATCGCATAGATATCACCAAATGTAGGCAGTTCATACTCAGGCAGAAGCTGAACCAGGCCTTGCGATTTTAGATCATCAGCCAGCATAAAGTGACCAATTTGCGCATACCCTAAACCAGACTTCGCCGCCTCGACGATCAACTCGGTTTCGTTCACTGTATATTGCCCCCACATAGTATAAGAATGAGGTTCAGAAATATTTGGCCCAGATGAGATATGAAGCTTATCAATCAATATATTTCCGTTTGAATAGATGATTGATGGAAGCTTAACCAACTCTTCCGGAGTTTCGGGTAAACCATACTTTTCGATAAATGATTCCGACGCAACAAGTGACACGCTGTTTGGTGCCAACCTTCTTGCGATCATACTGGACTCACGGATTGGCCCAATGCGGAAAACCAAATCAAATCGCTCACCAATCATATCCACTCGATGGTCGTTCAGTACCAATTCAATTTTTGCTTTAGGATACCTGGATACAAAAATCTCTGCCGCTTTGTGCAAATACATGCGCCCGAACATGGTAGAGCTGGAAACCCGAACATTCCCTTGAGGCTCACTGTGGAAGGTTTCCGCCATATGTTTGGTTTCTTCCAGCAAGTCTGTCACTTTTTGCGCTTGGGAAACCATTTGCTCCCCTACTTCAGTGAGAGAAACAGAGCGGGTTGTTCGGTTAAGCAGCCTTACGCCTAAAGCGTCTTCCAACTGCTTAATCTGTTTAGATAAAACAGAACGATCAATATTACGACTGTCTGCGGCTTTAGAAAAAGAGCCGTATTTTGCGACATCTAACAGTAGTTCAAGTTTACTGGCAAAATCCATCACACACCTTCATACAGATTTTTAAACAAATATTAGCAGACACGGCCATTGACATTTATACGCAAAATTGGGATTCAAAATCCCAATTTCATTAAAAGTAATAGCCACTCAATCTGTTTTTTATCTCTAAAAAACTGCCCGCTTGGTCCTCTATTGTCCAAAGTGGCCAGCCACACCGCGGTTTCAGCGCCTTTTTCCGGAGAACGAGTTGCAGCTCTACCTCCCATTCTTGTTCTGACCCAACCAGGACACAAAGCGTTGATCTTCACGCTACTTGGGTAGTTATTCGCTGCAACTTTGGTAATGGCATTTAAAGTAGCTTTACTAATAGAGTATGCCGTAGGGCCACTCAGCCCGTCAGAAAATGCTCCCCAACCGGAAGATACATTAACGATACGACCATACCCGTTGCTGGCCATTTTATTGCCAAAGAACTGAACAAGCTCGTAAGCTGACAGTGCATTCACCTGCATTGAGTACATCAGATCTGAACTGCTCAACATTGAGAAGTCTCTTTCTTCAAGGACTCCGGCGTTATTAACCAGTACATCTATTTGAGGGAACTCAGCATCGATTTGCTGTATCTGTTTGCTGAGTTTTTTTGGATCAGAAAGTTCCAGTTGTACCACTGACACATTTCCGTAAATTCCGCGAGCAATTTGAAGTCCCTCTTCTTTATCGCGGCAAGCCAGCAGTACGTTAAATCCCTGTGCTGCCAATGACTCTACAATCGCTTGACCAATGCCTCTATTACCACCAGTAACCAGCGCTGTTTTTTGGTTATTTGTCTTCATATTTCACCTCAAATTAAACAGCCCGTTACCTGGGATAAGGGCAACAGGCTGCTTTATTAGCTTCAATGGCCAACTATTCCTTCGAATAGTTGACTCATTTATTTACTTCGTTGATTCAGCAAACTTTTCGAAGAACTTGTCAGACTCGTAAAGGTTGCCAGAGAAGTTTTGAACTCGCTGGATTTTGCCATCTTCAATCTGGTAAAGAAGGAGCCTGGTTACGTTGTTTAGACTGCTACCACCTGATAGCTGTGAATTTTAAAGTTACCTTCAGCATCAACAGATACTTTCCAGTTCTCGTTGAATAGCTGGTTAATGCTTTCACCATTAGTCAGCTCGCCTTGAACACGAACTCGTAGCTCTGCGTCATACTCAGATTCACCTACAGGTTTTAGCGAAATCTGTTCGATAAGGTGAGTAACACCTGGCTTAAACATGCCAAGAAGCGACTTGTACCAATCATTGAAGCCAGCAATACCATTGAATGTGCTGTTTGGATCAGTCAGAACAAGGTCTTCTGATAGTCGCTCAAGGAAATAACTGTTGTCTTCTGGTAGTTGGTCAAATTTGTCGAACCACTGCTTTACGAACATTTCAAACTTCGCTTCAACAGAATTTGATAGCTCATCAATCTTACTTAACAGGCGGCCTGCATGGTCGCGTGCACGCGCTTCAACATCTTCCTGTGTGTTATATACACCTGGGATATAAACCATACGGTGAGTGTAAATTGGCTTCTGGAATACCATGCCAGCAAGGTAAGCGGTTTGCTGTAGTGGGTAAGTAAGCTGTTCAATAGTAAAGTGGTTGTAGCCAAGTGGGTCGTAAGACTCTTCAGGGCCACCTACAGTGAACGAAAGGATGAAGTGCTTGTTCTTAAGTTTGTCACCTTCAGGACCAAATGCGAAGTTGAAAGCGAACACATCATCAAGCCATTTCTTTAGTAGCGCAGGCACGGAGTACCAGTAATATGGGTACTGAAGAACCACAACATCTGCATCAACAAGTGCGTTTTGTTCTGCTTCGATATCAATTTTGTAATCTGGGTAAAGTGTGTCCAGACGGCGAACATCAATACTCTCGATATTATCTTGTAGCTCGTTTAGGATAACTTTGTTTGTCCACGACTCTTCTAGGTTTGGGTGACCAGAAATTACGACTACTTTGCTCATGTTAACTCCAGGTTGAAATCATTTCTCAGTTGGTGAGTTTATTTTAGGTTTTCGAATGATAAATTCTAGATGACACAGACCTAATAGACTGTTAGCCTTTTCCTTACGGAAACTAAAAAATGGATTTAGAGATGAAGGGTGCAGGAGCAAGTTACAATCAAATCGTAATTTTTCACACCATTGCAAAGGAAGGCAGCATCAGAGGTGCGGCTCGTAAGCTGGAAATGGCAGCACCTTCTGTTAGCCAGTCACTTAAGCTACTGGAAACAAAACTAGGGCTTCCGCTGTTTAGCCGTTCAACCCGCCAGATGAGCCTGACAGAAGCTGGGAAGTTCTTACTCGAAAATACCACCGATGCTATCGCTTCTCTCGATTACGCACTTGAAGGTGTTCATGATCTGTCTCATGCTCCCTCAGGTAAAGTGAGCATGACCGTTCCTCGCTTTGTATACCAAAGTGTCATCCGCCCTATTTTTCCCGAGTTCTGTAAGCTTTACCCTGATATTGAGCTGGAGATATCGGTGTCAGACACTTCTGTAAATATCATTAAAGAAGGCATAGACGTCGGTATCCGTTTTGGCGACAGGATTGAAGAAGGACTTGTAGCCAGAAAGCTCACCGATCCGGTGAAAGAGGCTCTGTTTGTGTCACCGGACTACAAGCAAAAAAATGGGATTCCTGAAGTACCTCAGGATCTCGAACAGCACAAGCTGATTCAATATCGATTTGGTGCTTCAAATAAACTGGCACCGCTATTCCTCAATGAGAGCGGCAGTACCATTACGGTAGAGATGCCACTCGCTATGGTAGTGAACGATACCGATATAAGTATTGATGCGGCCAAAGAAGGTATTGGCATTGGACGCTTCCTTGCACCGTTAACAGAAAAACACTTCAAGGATGGCTCTTTAATTCCGGTTCTAGAGGATTATTGGCACGAAATTCCAGGGCTCTACGTCTATTTCTCGCAAAATAGCCAAAAAGCCAGAAGAACTCGGGTACTGATCGACTTCCTTATAGAAAAGGCCAAATTAAACGAGATTTAACTGTTAGATTTTTCCTAATAAATCATTAGGCATTCATCTCCTAATTAATTACACCTGGATTGAATAAAATTAATCCGAATTAAACTGGAGATGTGTATGGAAAACTTTATCTACAATATTCCGACTCGTGCCTATTTTGGTAAGGGCCAGGTATCTAATCTTGGTGCAGCAATCAAAGAGTTTGGTGGTTCAAAAGTACTGCTTGCTTACGGCGGCGGCTCTATCAAAACCAATGGCATTTACGACGATGTTGTTGCTCAGTTTGAGTCACATGGTATTGGATTTGTCGAACTAGCAGGTATCAAGCCTAACCCTCGGGTAGAAAGTGTTAACGAAGGCGTAGCGCTATATAGAGAAAACGGCTGTGATTTTATCCTTGCTGTTGGCGGTGGCTCTACTCTGGATGCTGCAAAAGCCATTGCAGCAGGCGTAAGCTACGAAGGCGATGTACTGGATTTATTGACAGGCAAAGCCGAAACTAAAAATCCCGCTCCACTAGGGACGATTCTGACTATGGCAGGCACTGGCTCTGAAATGGATCTTGGTGGTGTTATCACTGCTGGCGAAGACAATAAAAAGCTAGTGATCATGCATCCTGAACTCTTCCCTAAGTTCTCTATTCTTGACCCAGAATATACCTTAACTGTACCAGCCCACCACTCAATGGCAGGCTGCGCCGATATTCTTTGTCATCTTATGGAGCAATATCTAACACCAGAGTGCGGAGCTGATGTTCAGGATCGAATGAACGAAGGCTTGATGAAGGTTGTACTGGACAACTCAGCCAATATCCTTGCTAACCCTCAGCGAACATCATGTGGGCAAGCTCAATGGCTCTGGCAGGATTCCAACTACTGATTGGCAAGCCAGGATTTATGTTCCCTATTCACTTTATCGGACATGAACTTTCCAGCCTGTACGACATGACACATGGCGTGACGTTGGCACTTATTACTCCGGCATGGATGGAGTACACAGTTAAAGAAGCGCCTGAATCACTTTCTGTATTTGCTAAGTTCGCCCGCAATGTTTTCGACATTCGCGAGTCTGACGATATGGCGGCATTCAATGCTTCGATTGATAAGCTGAAAAGCTACTACTCAACCATCGGTATGCCTGAAAACTTACGCGCTGCCGGTGTGGAAGAAGACAAGCTTGAGTATCTGGCTGAGAAAGCAACAGAGAATGGCCAACTAGGCGCATTTAACGCTATCGGAAAACCAGAAGCGTTAGAAATTTTAAGAGCAGCTTTCTAACTTACTCTTTTTGAACCTATAAATACTGCTATCAAGGCTTCTCTCGTAGAAGCCTTATGTATAAGGAGAAGTCATGGAACAAAACCAGAAATCTCATCCAGTTAACGTAGAAACACCGATCCAAATTGAGAAAAAGTTAGTTCAACGAGCCTACTTAGACAAGGTCACAGAGCTAGCTCGAAAAACGATTAAAGAGCTATTCAACCACTACCCTTCAAAATAAAAACTACAGCATCGGAGAGATTTTTTATGCTTGTTATTACTGTATCCGCAATCATTAAACCAGAGTTCAAAGAAGTATTTCTTACCCATATGAAGTCACTGGCAGCAACTATTCGCGAAGAGTCTGGTTGTGTTAATTTTGAACAGAATTTCAGCATTGATGATCCAAATAAATTGTTCATCTACGAAGAGTGGGCATCCATCGAGTTGTTCAAGGCACATATGGTCACTGAACATATGCAAGCTCACTTTGCCAAAGTAACCCCATGGGTTGAATCTATCGAAATGAAGTCATTAGAAGCTGAAGAAATTTCAGGGTTAATGGAGTAAAAGGTTCTCCAAAAAGTAGTTTCTCCTTCGGCACAGATATAGAAGGAGAAACTACGTAGAAAGGTTACTGGATCAAACCAAATGCACGAGGTAGCGCTAAGCTGATTTCAGGGATAAAGGTGATAGCAAGTAGAGTTACGATGAGTAACGCACAGAAAGGAATCACAGACTTAATAACACTTTCTATTCTGGCTCCACTCACACTACAGCCCACAAACAGAGCCGTACCTACTGGCGGTGTAGCAATACCAATACATAAGTTAAAAATGATCATCATTGCGAAATGAATTGGGTGCATTCCCAATTGCTCCGCAATCGGCATAAATATCGGTGTAAAGATCAATACCGCCGGAGTCAAGTCCATGAACATACCAACCACTAGCAAGATAAGGTTCATCATGATGAAAATGATGATTGGGTTATCCGAGATAGAAAGCATCCATTCGCTAATCAGGCTTGGAAGACCAGTGAAAGCCATCGCCCAGGACATGATGGTAGAAGCACCAATCAGGAACAGCATGATCCCTGTAATTTCTGCTGTTTCTACCAGTATCGTCCTCATTGCTTGCAAATCTAGGCTACGATAACAAAGTGATAAACCAAAGGCATAAAGTACTGCGATACAGGCACCTTCAGTCGCGGTAAATACACCACCGATAATTCCGCCAATAACAACAATTACCAGACCAAGGCTGGGCATTGCCTTAAGTGTAATTTTAAGCGCTTCACCCGCGGACACGGTTTGATTTGCTGTCTGATAACCGCGTTTTTTGGCGATAAAATAAGCCAGAACCATACAGGTTACGCCCATCAAAATCCCCGGCACATAACCCGCGATAAATAGCGCTGCAATCGATGTACCACCACTCACAACAGAGAATACAATCAGTGAGTTACTTGGTGGGATAAGCAAGCCAGCCGGGCATGACGCAACGTTCACCGCTGTAGAAAAAGATTTATCGTAACCTTCTTTTTCAAGTTCTGGTTCCAGTGTTTTGCCTACTGCCGCCGCTGCTGCAACTGCAGAACCAGAAACCGAACCAAACAACATGTTCGCAATAACGTTTACGTGGCAAAGGCTACCTGGGAGTCTACCAACCAATATCTTCGCAAAATCAACAAGTCGGGATGCTATTCCCCCACGGTTCATAATGTTACCGGCGAGAATAAAAAATGGAATCGCGAGAAGGCTAAAACTATCGATCCCCGTAATTATCTTCTGCCCTGCCGTCATAAATGCCACGTTGGTAGGCATAATCGTACACATGATAACCAATGAAGACATCGCAATCGCAATTGCGATAGGGATACTAAAAGCGATTAAGCCCAAAAATAAGCAAAGAAGCCAGAATCCTACTGAAATATCCATATTAACCTCGGCTTCCTTCAGTTCGAGTAAATAGCTCTAATGTATTTAGAACAATATAAAGAGTCATAAGCACTGCTGAAATTGGCAATATCATATAGACGTATGACATTGGAAGTTGGAGTGCTGGAGAAAGTTGGGTGCTGGTTCTGCCAATCAGTTGTAATCCACCTTTTAACATCGCTGCATTAATAAAAGCGATGGAAACCAAATTGATTAGTAGGTAACAATATTTTTGATAAGAAGTTTTAACGGAACCAACAAAAAGAGTAATGGCTAAGTGGCCATTTTTGCCAAATAAATAACTTGCACCAGCAAGCCCGAACCAGATCATCAAATAACGAGCAGCCTCATCAGTCCATGAACTTGGATCATTTAATACGTAACGACTAAACACCTGCCAGGTTACTGTGATAACCAGGCTAATGATTGAGACACCGCAGAAGAAGAGAACTACTTTATCAATCAGTGTTTTTAACGCATGAATGTTTCTATACATAACGACTATTTCCTAACGACAATGCGCCAGGTGTTAGAACCCCTGACGCATTAACAATCAATTCAATTAAAGAGCATCAATTGCGTTGATGTAATAGCTTAGTACAGGGTCTTGTTTAGCAGCAGTGATCATAGGAGACACTTTTTCACGGAACTTAGACTTATCAACTTCGATAAACTCTACGTTACCTTTCTTAGCTTTTTCCATGTTTGCAGCATCAATTGAAGCCCAGATTTTGATCTCTTCTTCCATAGATTCGCGAGCAGATTCTTTCACTATTTTTTGCTCAGTTTCTGACAAGCTACCCCAGGTCGATTCAGAAATCATAATCAGGTCTGGAGTAATCATGTGCTGGTCCATTGCGTAGAACTTAGCAACTTCCATATGCTTCATTTCTACAAGGCTAGAGATGTTGTTCTCAGCCGCATCGATTACACCTTGCTGTAACGCGGTGTACACCTCTGTAAATGGCACTGGCGTTGCTTTTGAGCCAAGCAGACGAATCATCTCAATCATAGTTGGAGATTCTGGTACACGAATCTTAAGACCCGCTAGGTCATCAGGAGAGTGAATTGGCTTAGAGCTGTAGAAGCTGCGAGAACCTGAATCGTAGAATGTAAGACCAAGGAAGCCTTTACCCGCACTAGACTGAAGCATTTTTTCTGCTGCATCGCTACGAATGAACTCGTGCATATGCTCAGCACTTCTGAACAAGAATGGGATCGAAACTGCTTTAAAGGTTGGTTCAAAAGATTCTGCCAACGATCCATTGATTTTTGCCATATCAATCGCGCCAGTTACAACTTGTTCAGCCTGATCACGCTCAGAACCCAACATGCCGTTAGCGAAAATACGTACATCCATCTCACCATTCGACTTCTCTTTAACTTTCGCCGCAAAGATTTCCATGCCCTTATGCGCTGCACTGTCTAAGTTCATCGCATGACCTAAAGTTAATGTTCTCGCCTGTGCACCACATGCTAATAAGATTGAAGCCGCTGCTAGGGTAAGAGTAGTTTTTTTCATGATACTTCGCTCCATGAGTTTGAAATTTTATTGATTACAAATCACCGCGTACTGGCATGCTTTGTATGACAATTAGAATAACAACCCAATCTTTTGTACTACAATAGCACTTATATAAATCTGTGATAACTCGTGCAGCAATTTATAGATACGGCATATTTTTTGTGATTTGGTTCATAATTCAATAAAAGGCGCAGAAATGAATGGGTAAAGTAATTCCGCCAGGATAGATATGTATGACTTATATGGAAAATTAACGGACATTTAGGTAGAATTACATCCTACAAATAAGAGTAAACATACAGATAGAAGCGATAAAAACAGGAAGGGGAATGGTAGTAATAGCCAGTTTAGGACTTACCTGTTTGATAAGTCCTATTCAGTTTATTACCATAGCTTTCCAACAGGTAAATAGAAAAGATTGAGGGCCATTAAACCAAAAATAGTGAAAATGGTAATCTGCATACCCAACACGCGCCCTTTAAAGCTTTCTGACAAGATTGCCTTGCCGTGAAGCACCCTGCCAATAATAAATGCAATTCCAATTAGATGAATCATCCACGGACTAGCACCGTTATATTCAACAAGCGCCATAAGAATTAGAGTAATAGGAATATAATCTACTGAATTACCATGCGCACTTCTTGCAATCTTAAGGGCTTCCACATCGCCGTCAGCATAGGCAACTTTATTGCTTCTTCTTTGCTTAATTACCTGAAAAGCAAGCCAAACCATTAGTCCAGCTAAGATAGACGCATACAGCGCTGTTATCATCAAGAGACTCCTTTTGATAATGCTCTACTCTGTTAATTTAGGATGATCGTAAGTACCAAGCTTAAGGTTATTTTGTATTTCCTGGTAAACACCATTCGCCTTAATATTTTTCAACCCCTGATTAAAAAGCTCTATAAACTCATGATTTTTCGGTACTTGTTTTGTTAGTATCAGATGAAACTCTCTGGTACCTATCACTGTAGGAGAAAACCTAATTTGCGCCCTCTGGTCAGCGCTAAGATTATTCTTCATGAAGTAACTGCCGACATGCCAGTCATAGGGAACAGCATCAATACGCCCGGCCAGCAGACGGGTGAAGAGAGTTTGGTAGTCACGCGCACGATCTATGTGGAGTACACCCTTTTCCTGAGCTGACTCTAAAACGGGGTAAAAGGTATGAAGCGTACCACCGATAGTTTTTCCAGCTAAATCGTCCATCGTTTCCCAGTCGACCGGATTTGAGCGCAGAGAAAACAGGACCTGATAATCTTCCATCACGACATCGGAAAAAATGAAGTTTTTTGCTCGCTCGTCGTTGTATATCCACACTATAGTGCCATGCCAGATTTCTCCAAAACTACTAGCGCCATCTTTTGCATACTGGAAGGAGCGCTTCCAGGGGAAAAAACCGTATTCAACATCGACACCAACCGATGCAAATGCTTCAGATACCAGGTGAGACGCATAGCCATAATGAGATAAGTTTTCAGATAAGTAAGGAGGCCATTCCCCATTGGTTAATCGGATCGTCTGGTTAGCCTGTAAAGGAAGCGAGAGTAATACGCTAAATATCCAGACTACAACCCAAGGCATGATAACTCCCGAAAAGTGACATATCTTTTTGATACCTTTTACAATCCTAGCAGTTATTTCCCTTCGAGTAGTTGATCAACGCCTGAATATGTTGATCGTATACAACTTCACAACATTAGCTCTTATCGTCACCTTCCTGACGATAAGAATAAGTATCTTCAAATCGCGATAAAATCCAATCACCAGCAGTTATTGGAGGATACCCCCTACTCCATTGGTTTCTTTCAGGCACCCTATCAACGTAGTTACCGGAGTATCGAAGTCTGGCTCTAAAAAAAACGGCATTGAAAAGCGGCTTCGCCCACTCGTTGGGCTTGTAACCCGATGTTTAGTTGAGCGGTATATATCGTTCGTCCATCGTTGCATCAGATCACCGATATTTACGACAAAGCTGCCCGGTACAGGTGGTGCATCCATCCATTCATCTTGCTTGTTAAGCACCTGAAGCCCACCACTTTGGTCCTGATATAGTAAAGTGATACAGCCGTAATCACTGTGAGCGCCGGCCCCATTGCTCGCCTCAAGCTGGCTTGGATAATGCAGCATTCGTAGCACAGAGATTGGCAGATTAAAGTGACGAGTAAAGCGATCTTCAGGCTCCTTAAGCGCCAGAGCCATCGCTTTTAGAACCCTGAGACCAACATCCAGTGTGAGCGAATAATGTTGGGTAACAGCCTGAGTAAAACCATGGATATCCGGATATTGGTTAGGACCATATAGTTTAGGACAACGGCTAACTTGTGAATGGTGAGGCGAGAGATCCAACGCCATATCGAAAGACTCTTTGCAATCCAGTTCACCTAGTGGATCCAGTTTCTCTGCACTTAATCTCCCCCAACCTCGATGATTATTACTGTGCTCAATGGAAATCTGCTGTTTCTTGTCTATTGGTAAATCAAACAACGTATCAGCCATCGACTCGATATCATCAAACTGTTTTGGAGGAATTCCATGCCCAGTAATGTAAAAGAAACCCAATTCTCGGCATGCATTATCGATTTGCTCTATGACAGGTTTCCAATCTTCTCGGTTGTCGGAACTCAGGGGAGAAATATCTATGATAGGAAGTGACATACTAACTCCTGTTGTAGGTGCGCTATGAATATAAGCACCGCCTCATGTTATAGTTTCCTCCTACATAGCAAGAACCTGACCAACAAGACAGATTAAATTTAGTCATTAAATATCAATTCGTTAGAAATCCTCACATCGCACTACTAAGATCTATGCACTATAAAAACAAGCCAGAGAGAAAAAATGCACTGCTTTGGTTATGGGTAACTAACGGAATACTTCACCTGAACAAAATCATTTGCAAAAGCGGTCGATTCTGCCTGCTCCAGCTTAATGTCCTTATTCGTTTTACCAAACAATGGTATTCCCTCTCCCAATAGAATCGGAGCAAGGGTTATGGTCATTTCATCAATCAGCTTAAGATCCAGGAAGGTCTGGATGGTTCTACCACCATCGATATAAGCGTGTTTGAAGCCTTCATTTTCAAGTTTAATGAGCAAAGCATGAAGATCGCCGGAGTACATCTCTACCTTGTCTTTCATATTTTGAGGCGCTTCTTTCAAGGTATTACTCAGGACAACGATTTTTCGTGGACCGTACGGCCATTGTTCCGGTACTAAGTTCATAGCGGAGATGACTTCCATTGTCGAACGCCCCATTATCAGGCAATCAACGTCCTTCATATAACTATTCCAACCGGTATCGACTTCGATTTCTGGCTTTCCAGCCGAATGCAACCAGTCCAGGCTGTTATCTGTTTTAGCAATAAAACCATCGACACTAGTTGCTATAAATACGGAGCATTTCATATTTTTATCTCTATACAGTTTTTAAGGTAATCGAACCCATTCCCTTGGAATAAAAGTGAACTTCTACTACAATATTCTACACCGTAGAATTTAAACAAAGTTTAGCGATCAAGAAGAATGTCTGTCAAGGATAAAAAACGAGGACGACCTAGAGGTTCAGGTAATCAATTAAGCTCTGAAGCCATCATGGAAATAGCTAAAGATCTGATGAAACAAGAAGGGAAAATTCCCAGTATTCGAAAGTTAGCTGCTAGCCTGGATGTTGATGCTATGGCGATTTATTACTACTTCGAAAACAAAAATAAGTTGCTAGAGGCCATTACCACCTCTCTGGTTAAAGAGATTTATCTGCCTCAAGAAAGTGCTAATTGGGAGTCAGAGTTACAAGCGTTGTGTGCCAGTTACCTTAAATTACTAAGTGATTACCCCGGTTTGCTAGAAACACTTCTTAGTATGAAAGTTGAAGGGCCCGCCGGCGTTTTTGCAGAAAGGTTTATGGCCGTGATCAAACCACTGGAACTAAGTGACGAGTCGTCCACTGACGCGTTACATTTATTGGTCGACTACCTTCATGGTTTCGCGCTAGCAATGAGTTGTAACGACGACAAGCAAAAGCTAAATGTAGGGATGATTGAAGGCTCGCTAAACATGTACTGCATCGCAATCAAAAATGCGTGACGACTCGAAACGTCAGCGAAGCCCATGAGGTTCAGTTACTAACCTTCAGACTCAAACTCCAGAAAGAAGAAATCGTCCATAGTCAGGATATCCGAGTCTTTGAAATCCACTAACTTAGTGAGTTCAGCCTTACTGTGCTCGAGGTGGGCAATCATTGCAGTTCTGGCTAACTCTGAATCTCTTTTTTGCAGAGCCATAAAGATGTTTTTATGTACTTGAGTCAGTTGGTGTAAAGGTCGATTACCAGTGGCTAAAACAGAATTTTCAGGGGACAAAAATAGACCACATATTGGGAAGCCTTGTTGAGGACAAATCCTTGTTGGAAGAGGATGGGCTGGATCAGTTGATTGCTAAGTATCGAGCCAGATGCAGCCAGCTCTTTTCTGAAGAACTGGTGCCGATAGAAGGCGTTGTTGAAGTACTGGATACTCTGTTAGAAAAGCAAATTTCAATCTGTATTGCATCTAATGCGCCACATGAAAAAATGAATGTAACGTTGCCTTTAACAAATCTATCCCATTATTTCGAAGGACGCGTATACAGTGCTTACGACGCAGACAAATGGAAACCAGATCCGGGCTTGATTCACTATGTTATGGATAAAATGTCAGTGTCGGCTGAAGAGTGCTTATTTATAGATGATTCGATTGTTGGTATCGAGGCGGGCATTCAAGCAGGAGTGAAAACACTATACTTTGCTCATGATCAAAGTGACGACGAAGCGTTTGAAGAATCTCATCAGCTCTTCAAAGTAAATAATTTAAAAGAGCTACTGAGTTACATTTGATTTTGGATCGATAAATCCGGTGATAGCTCGCTTTACATTTCCTAAATTCAGGGCATAGCCAGGCGAAGAACTACAAATTCGAGCATGGAGTACCCATGCTCGTGCATACGACCTCTTTAACCCCAGTAACTGATCGTTCCTTCCCACTGGTGACGGCCAGAGGCAGGGTCAATATAGCTACCATAGACTTTCATAGCATTAAAGTTCAGAACTAAGCTTACCACTTCTCCACTGTCTTCTAACCAACTGACAAACAGAACGTTAGGAGCGACTTCTACAGCGCTGTATTGCTCGTTACCTGTCGAACCTTGCATACTTCCTTTAGTACATAGCCAGGTGCAGTGGTTTTGATCAAATGTGACGGAGTACGCTTCACCACTTTCGTATGAGTATTCAACCGTGTTTCCTAGAAATTCCATAAAGTTACCAACCCTATGTCTTTACTATTATTTAAGGCTATCTATCTTGCCGCTCACGACGAAATGATCTTCTGCCGTTGATGCAACAGCGTTGATAGTACGGTTTTCTGAGTTTAATACTGCTGTGATGGTCAGGCCATTACTTTCGTGCCAGGTAACAAGATATCTATTATCACCAAGATCCACAATGTCACTTATTTCCTCAACAGCAGATAACCCTTTTTCTTCACCTGCCAAGCCTTCCCATTTCACTTTACCGTTAGGAAAAGTGAGTTTGTATTGTGCACCGGCAAAAGCACCTTCAGTATAAGTGTAGCTAACGGAATCAAAGGGTACAGTCGGCTGAGCCATTGCTGATAAAGATAACGCTCCAGTTGAAATGACGAACAAAGCGAGAAGTTTTTTGACTGAGTTTTTCATGGATAAAGTCCCTAACAATTAAGATTGGTTGTTCTATAGATCGCGAGAAGTTATACCAGTGAAGGTTCTTACTTCTGCGCATATTTCATTCAGTGAGAGAAGTGTAAATACATCAACAATTCAGAACAACGCTCTTTATCGGAACTCATTGTTGCAACTTGAGAAACAATAAGAACATAACCCTTGAAGTTAAGTAGGAATAACCTGTTTACTGAGTCGAATTTCCTTCAAAAACTGATACTAGAAAGTCTATAAATGCTCTCGTTTTTTCGGGCATAAATTTTTTTTCAGCAAACAAAGCATGTACTTGGTAGCTTTCAGTCTCGTAATCCGTTAGCAGGTGAATTAGGTTGCCCTTTAGGCATTCCTGTTCAGCCAGTAAACCTGACACATTGGCGATCCCTAATCCTTGTATCGCTGCTTCTATAACAGCTTGAGTATTGTTGAGGGAATAGTTACCGCTAACCAGAATATTTGCGGTGTTTCCATTAAAGTCGGTAAAGTTCCAAATGTCCGGAGGTGTCCTATACATATCGAGTAAACAAGAATGGTCTGTAAGATCTTCGGGAGTATGTAGCGGTGGGGAACAAGAAAGATAAGTTGGAGAAGCCACCAACATATCTTGAACTACTCCGAGTTTTCTTGCATAAAGGGAAGAGTTTTTCGGCTCTCCAACCCTTATCGCAAGATCAAATGGCTCATTGTATAGATCCACCAGCCGATCGCTAAAATCAAACGATATTTTGAGATCAGGGTGCTGTTGGTAGAAGCTGGATAATTGCCCGACAATAATTGTCCATATCTCCGGCGGAAGCGTTACACGCAGGCGGCCGGTTAATGACCTTTCCATTAACGGGAGCTTTTCCTCAATGTACTCAAATCTATCAATCAGGTCAGAGGATTGCTCATAGAGATACTCACCCGCTTTTGTAAGGGTTAAAGTTCGTGTTGTGCGCAGAAATAACTTACAGTTTGCCCATTCTTCCAGGTTAGTTAGGTGGCGTGATACCGATGATTTAGCTACCCCTAACTCATTTGCGGCTGAAGTGATACTTCCGGTTTTAACAATAGCTCTAAAGGTTCTAAACGCAGTCAGGCGATCAAACATGTGTTCCTCTTGAAACGGATTTTCTTACCCAGGAGTTATTTTGGTTAGCATTATAGATTGCTGCTGCTTCACCGTTTTAAACTCCTTATGATACTTGTCTCCATAGTAGTTAGGTAGGCTTTTTAGCTGATCGTTAACTGTACTCTTCACAATACTGCATGTCACTCTCAGCTCTCTGTACTTTATAAAGCCTATAAATAGTTACCATATTCGCCAGAATAAAAGACCCTTCGATTAACGAACCACCAATTGAGCCTAGCCAAATATTGTGGCTAAACCAACAGAATGAGTTAAACATAATAAATAAACGAAGGTGAATTCCTTGCCTAGAGAAGAGTCCCCAGGTTGCTATTGATGACCCTATGACCGTAAGCAGTTCTAAAAAGTGAGTAACATTAGGCAGAGTCATACACCACATCAAAGCAATAAAGAACCACATCACTTTTCGAGATTGCGTCTTTACAGATATAAACATTCGCACAGCATTGATTAGCACACCGATTGCTGCGACCACCGCACCCATTAAGATAAAGTGAACCCCCATAACGATACAAAAGCTCATCATCTGATAACGAAATCGGATATCGTCCTTCTGAGAAAACGCAGTTATCCCGACCAGGAATGCGATACCACCGACAGCTTGTGCGACTAAATTTTCCATAGCACCTATTTATTGCTTAATAGTTTCAATTGGTTACTGTTCCTTTCGTCTAATAACGCAAAAGCGTGTTGACCTAGAAAGATCGACACGCCTTTTGAATTGATTTCTGGTTATTTGATGAGATCCTTCATCACTTTCATAAATATTTTACATACTAATCTGTGATTTTCTGTCCGAGCTTTGTGAGAAAGCTATTCATCAAAAATATTTTTACATTGGATTTATCTAACCAGAGATGCAGCCTCTTTCGCCAGCTGGCCAATTTCTTCCCACTTACCTTCATTGATTAGCTTTTTGTCTACCATCCAGGTACCACCGCAAGCAATAACACGAGGTATAGACAAGTAATCATTGACATTCTTAGGGCTAATACCGCCCGTCGGCATAAGTTGAATATTGGTATACGGCGCAAGCAGAGATTTCACCATAGCGATACCACCAGAAGCTTCTGCGGGGAAGAACTTAAGCGTTGTAAGCCCCATTTCCAAAGCCGCTTCGACTGTACTTGGATTGTTCACGCCAGGTACGATATCAATTCCCAGCTCCTGGCACGCTTTAACCGTATTTGGATTAAAACCTGGAGAAACGATAAAGGTGGCACCTGCTTCTTTCGCAGCGATAACCTGCTCACGATTTAACACGGTGCCGGCTCCGATTAGCATGTCTGGCTGCGCTTCTCTTAGTAGTCGGATGGCTTCCACTGCTGCGTCAGAGCGAAAGGTAATCTCTGCTGCTGGTAGGCCATTTTCTGCTAGCGCTTTGCCTAAAGGAATGATGTCTTCTGCGTTATCCAAAGCGATAACTGGAATTACTTTGATTTCCTTTAGTTGTTCAATTGTCGTTGTCATGTTTGTTCCTATATCTGGCTGATGTTCAGCCAGTTTCTAAAATGTTTTAGTGATGGTTTCTGTTGCCGCGTTCGGTACGATGGCACCTTTGTGTTGGATAACCACTCCAGCGAGTTGGTTACCCCGAGCGCAACACTCCTCTGGGGAAAGCGCCTGCATATAGCCGCTAAGAAATCCTGCATTAAATGAGTCTCCTGCCGAGGTGGTGTCCACGACTTTTTCCACTGGCGTGGTAGAAATGGTTAAGTTTTCAGCTTGCGAGAAATCTCTGAACAGGCAACCTTCAGCCCCTAATTTCAACACCACTTTGGACACACCAGAATCAGCAAGACGAGCAAGCGCACTATCCGTTGATTTATCACCCCAGATGTCTTGCTCATCATCAAAGGTAAGCAACGCAATATCGCAGAAAGAGAGTAGTTCGGAGTACGTTTTTCTTACTGTTTCCCACTCTTCATTCTGAGGCCAAAGCGCCGGACGGAAGTTAGAATCAAAGGCGATTGTCACACCCTTCTCAGCCAAAGATTTAAGCAGTTTCAATAGTTCGAAGCGATCCTGCTCCGGCAAAATCGCCAGACTAATCCCACCAAGTAAACCATATCCATCTGCTCGAGCTGTTCTGCCACCTGACCAAACTGCGGATGCTGCATCATATAGCGTGCGGCGGATTGGTTACGCCAATAGAGGAAGGTACGTTCTCCGTTTTCATCCAGTTGGATCAAGTACAGCCCAGGCTGACGAACGCCGTCTCTCAACACCATTTCTGTGTTGATGCCCTCATCTTGCCAGCGCTGAACAATACCTTCACTCAGTGGGTCATTTCCCATTGCAGTAACGTACCGAACCTGTACATCTTCGCCCGTAGCGCGGCTCAGGTAAACAGCCGAGTTCAGGCTGTCTCCTCCGAAGGTTTGATGCATCTCGCCGAACGGTTTACCGTTCAGTTCGATCATACATTCGCCGATAAGTGCTATTTGTTTCATCGGGATTACTCCGCCGCTTTGAAGAAGTTTTCAGCGTTATTGAAACAGATGTTCTTAACCATTGGTGCTAACAGTTCATCCTCGTTTGGCACTTCACCGTTCTCAACCCAACGCCCCAGCATGTCACAAAGAATGCGACGGAAATACTCATGACGAGTGTACGAAAGGAAGCTGCGAGAATCGGTAAGCATACCGACAAACTGACTCAGCAAACCAAGCTGAGCTAATTGCTCCATTTGGCGCTCCATGCCATCTTTTTGATCGTTAAACCACCAGCCAGAGCCGAACTGAACCTTACCCGCAATACCGCCACCCTGGAAGTTACCAATCATGGTCGCCATCATCTCGTTATCACGAGGATTCAGGCAGTAAAGGATGGTTTTTGGTAGCTCATCCGTTCTGTCCATTGCATCAAGCAATGATCCCAACTCAAACGCAAAGGTGCGATCGCCAATTGAATCAAAACCTGCATCAGGACCAAGCAGCTTAAACATGCGAGTGCTGTTGTTACGCTGCGCACCAATATGCAGTTGCATTACCCAACCAAGCTTATTGTATTGCTGACCAAGCCACACCTGAACAGCAGTGCTGAACTGGGCTACCTGAAGTTCGCTCAGTTCGTCTCCACGCAAGCGGCGCATCAGGATCTTATCCAGAGTTAACTCGGTTGGTATCGCCGAATAGCGCACAATTTCCATTCCATGATCCGCTGCGCGGCAGCCATGTTGGTCAAAGTGTTCAAGACGACGAGACAGTGCTGTTAGCAAGTCTGCAAAGGTTCTGATTTCAACATCTGCAACCTGACCTAGCGTCTGGATATAATCTGCGAAGCCATCCAGCTCAATCTTAAATGCTTTGTCTGGTCTCCAGCTTGGGCGAACCTGAATATCAAAGTCGCTATCTTTAGCGATAGCAGCGTGATGCTTTAGAGAATCAACTGGATCATCGGTGGTACCTACCATGCGTACGTTCATCTGTTTCATGATGCCGCGAGCGCTAAACTCCGATGTTGCAAGCATCTCATTACACTGGTGCCAGATCTCTTCTGCGGTCTTTGGACCAAACAGCTTTCCTGCAATGCCAAACGGACGACGAAGCTCTAAGTGAGTCCAGTGGTAAAGCGGATTGCCTAGACACTGAGGGACTGTTTTTGCCCACGCCATGTACTTGTCGAAGTCAGAACTATCGCCTGTAATTAGCTGCTCAGGAATACCCGCAGAGCGCATACCACGCCACTTGTAATGATCCCCTTCCAACCAGATTTGACCAAGGTTATCGAACTGACGGTTCTGTGCAATCTCAGCCGGATTCAGATGGCAGTGGTAATCAAAAATAGGCTGCTCTTTTGCATACTCGTGGTACAAACGCCTAGCAGTATCAGTAGTTAGCAGAAAATCGTCACACATGAATTGTTTCATTTCACACTCTCCTATTCTTATAGCGCTGCCACGGTAGCGCGAGCCCCGTTATCAATCAGAGACTGGTAAGCAGTACTTACCGCATCAATCACCTGTGGGTTTTGGCCCAGTTCAGGTGGGAAAATCGCTTCCACAGAAAGTAATGCTGGAACCACCGACACATTCAGGCCATGCTCATCGCAAATCTTACGTAGTGTTTCAACCATTGGGTCTAATACGTTGATTTCGTTACCCTGCTCATCAACACCCGCAACGTAACGCATCCAACCTGCGATTGCGGTTGCTAACCAGGAGAAATTGCTACCCTGCTCAAGGTGGAACTTAAGGCTGCCACCCATACGTTGAGGGATCTTCTGGCTACCATCCATCGCAATTTGCCATGTCTGGTGTTTCAGGCTTGGGTTTGTGAAGCGGTCAATCAGCAACCTAGCGTATGCTTCCAAATCAGTACCTTCTGGCATATCCAGTGAAGGTGCCTGTGCTTTCATCATCATGTCAAACGCGGCTTTACGGTAACCTTCATCGGTCATGGTATCCGAGATGTGTGCATAGCCACCAAGGTAACCAAGATAAGCAAGGAATGAGTGAGAACCATTGAGCATACGAAGCTTCATCTCTTCGTATGGCACAACATCGGCCACAAATTCAGCGCCAGCTACATTCCAGTCCGGGCGACCGGCAACAAAGTTATCTTCAATTACCCACTGACGGAATGGTTCACACGCGATACCACATGGGTCATCACAGCCTAGTAGCTCTGAGATTTCGGCTAGCGTTTCTTCCGTCGCTGCTGGCACAATGCGGTCTACCATGGTGCAAGGGAAAGTCACGTTCTGTTCAATCCATTCGCCCAACTCGGCATCAAGTAACCTGGCAAATTCAAGAATAGCTGCTTTCGCAACGTGTCCGTTCTCCTGAACGTTGTCACAAGACATAACGGTAAATGGTGTAAGACCACGCTCACGACGCAGTTTTAGTGCCTGAACAATGTATCCAAGAGCAGATTTAGGCTGTGTAGGGTTCGCTAAGTCAGCCTTAACCAACGCATTTTCTTTATCCAGCTTTCCGGTTGCCGGGTCTGCACAGTAGCCTTTCTCTGTGATTGTCATTGAAACGATAGCCACTTGAGGCTCCGCCATTTTCTCAATAACCGCTTCTTCGCCGTCAAAAGTCGGATGAAGTGACTCACAAACCGAACCTATCACCTTCACATCATTTTTTTCAGCGCCTTTTTCAGCGACAGTGTACAGATGATCCTGTTCTCTCAGTTGCTCTATCAGTTCTTCACCACCAAATAGATTTACCTCACAGTATCCCCAATCACTATCCGTTTTCTGAGCCAGTTCATTAGTAAACAAAGCCTGGTGTGCGCGGTGAAATGCGCCGAAACCAAGGTGAACTATCTTGCTTTTTAGTCGGCTACGATCATAGCCAGGTAACGCTACCCCTGAGTTCAGTTCTGTATTTGAGATGTTGTTAGTCATTTGATTTATTCCTTATCTGATTTCGCTCAGTGGAAGCTTGTCGCCATTTGCGTAAGCCTTTCCGTTAATAGTGATACTTCTCTGCTCAGAAGCTGGTAACTTGATAGCTAATTCTGTGTAAGCAGGAGTGAAGTCACCACGAGTCTCAATAGTCAGTTCCACCGATTCGAGTGAGCAGTTCATCTTGATATCCAGGCTCAGGAACTCACCGTCCAGATAGCGATTGGTTTCGCCATCATCATCAAACAGACTAACTGACGCCTCACCGCACCCTTTAAGTGGGAAGAGCTCAAGTGAGCGTTTCGTGTCTGAAGCAGCAGAGCTATAGGCAACACGTTCACTGGTCGGCAGAACAGTACCTGCACGAACCATCAACGGCAAAGTTTCTAATGGTGCGTCTACGGTAATGGTCTGCTTGCCTGCGAACCATTGTCCTGTGTAGAAGTCGTACCACCCAGTTGCGTTGTCTGGCAGATAGATGTCTCGCTCGCGCTGACCTTCTTCCACTACAGAAGCAACTAATAGATCTTTACCAAGCAGGTAGTCATCGCACTCTGCAAAGGTATTGGCATCATTTTCATGATCCAGGAAGGTCGGGCGCATCATCGGTTCGTCTTCGCTGTGTGCCTGCCATAGCAAGTTATAAAGATATGGCATTAAGCGGTAGCGAAGTGCCATCGCATCGCGGATGATTGGCGTCACCTCTGGATACATCCACGGTTCATTTACACTGCCATCATCATTCCATGAATGGATAGTGAAACGAGGATGCATAACGCCGTTCTGTACCCAGCGAGCAAATAGCTCAGGATCCGGACGTTCACCGGCAAATCCACCGACATCATGACCAAGGTTATACAAACCTGAAAGGCTCATTCCCAGCCCCATGCGAATGTTGTACTTCAGGCTGGTCCAGTTGGTGCGGTTATCACCACTCCAGGTTTGAACATAACGGTTCATGCCCGGACAACCTGAACGTGAAATCAGATAAGGGCGAATTTCTGGTGCATATTCAACCTGCGCTTCATAAGAGGCGCGCATCATTAACAGAGGTTGTAGCGGACGGATCAGGCTAACAGGGATCTCTTTACCAAAGCCGTGACACCGTGCGCCTTTGTCCCAGATCTCGTACTCATTGTTATCATTCCAGGTTGAGTCGATGCCTTTATCCAGCAACTGCTCTTTCACGTTATCCTGCCACCACTTGATGGTATCCGGGTTAGTAAAGTCCAAATGAGAACCGTCAGCATCCCAGAATACCGATTTTTCTGGCTCGTCCACTTCTGAATCGCGGATAAATAAACCCTTCTCTTCTGCTTCGCTGAATCTTGGGTGATCGTGCAACAGGCAAGGTTTAATGTTTGCTGCCAGCTTCAGTCCTGCTTCGTGGAACACATCCGACATCGCATTTGGGTTTGGCACTTTGTCGTAGTTCCAGTTAAATACGTATCGCTTGTTGCCAATCGATGTATAACCGGAAGAAAGCTGGAACGAGTCGCATGGAATACCGTTTGTTGCACATTTATCAACAAAACCTTCTAGTAGTTCCTGAGCGTTCTCTGCATCGGTGTACTGCATGGTGGAACCACTGTAACCAAGGCTCCAACGAGGACCAAAGATAGTACCGCCAGTCAGGCGAACGAATTTCTTAGAGACATTCGCAATGGTCTTACCCAGCATCATGTAGAAATCCAGGTCGCCATCTTCTGCGCGATAGCTACGGTACTTCACATGGTAATTATCCAGCTCGTTACCTAAATCGAACCAGCAACTAGCCAGGTTATCGTAGTAAAGACCGAAGCTCACCGCTTCGTCCTGCTCAGTCACACGAGTGATATAGAAAGGAATATGCTTGTATAGCGGGTCAGTGCTTGCTGCATCGTAGCCCATCGCATCCAGATTACGCATCTCAAAGCGGCGGCCACTGCGGTTTAGGTCACCCGCTTTCTCTCCCAGACCGTAATATTGGTCTGACAGGTTTCGATTCATGAAGTGCGCAACAGCGTTGTCAGAAACACCTAACTGGTAAGCACCCGTTTTACGGTCTGAAGCCAGCGGTAACCATTTCTCATCTGATTTATATTCCCACTCCATCCACAATGGTTGATGCAGCGTTAGGCGCAGCGCTTCTGTTTCGATAGTCAGGCGCTCGTCTTCGTTAATCAGATTGAACTCAGGGCAGCTAAAGCCCTCTGTTGAGAGCCTGTCTCGTCCTTCCCATGCGACGTCTTTACCATCTGGCGCGACGGACCAGCTTCTGTCCAGCCTCGCCTCACCTTTGTTTTTGAACATCACACGAATGATGTCTTGTTCTAGTACGAAAATATGCAGAAGATGACGTCCATCGCACTCAATATCGATGCGATTATTTTCAGTCGCTTTAAATTGCCACTGTTTTACAGATTTCATAATTATTTCCTAACGATATTAGGGCGGAGTGCTCCGCCCATATTCAATGGATTAGTAACCTAGTACTGTTTGAGGAAGAATCAGACTTAGCTGAGGGATAAATGTCACTAGCATCAGAGCCAGAATCAGTACCGCATAGAATGGCAGCAATGGTTTTACAACTTTGTCGATCTTCACTTTACCTACAGAACAACCGATAAACAGCGCACTACCTACTGGTGGAGTACAGATACCGATACATAGGTTAAAGGTCATCATGATGCCGAAGTGTACCGGATCCATACCCAGGTCCATCGCGATTGGCAAGAAGATCGGAGTAAAGATAAGTAGCGCCGGAGTCATATCCATAAACACGCCGATAATCAGAAGAATAATGTTGATTATCAGAAGGATGATGATTGGGTTTTCAGATACCGCCATCAGTGCGTCACTGATCATGTAAGGAATATCAGCATTCGCCATCGCCCATGACATGCCCATAGACGCGCCAATCAGCAGAAGTACGATGGAAGTAGTAACCACAGACTCAAGAACAATACTTGGTATCTGTTTTAAAGAAACTTCTCGATAGAAAACTACCGCTAGCAGAAGGGTATACACTACCGCAATCGCCGAGGCTTCAGTTGCTGTGAAGATACCACCTACGATACCACCCATGATAACCACAATAAGGCTAAGGCTTGGCAGTGCATCTAAGGTCTTTTTGATTACTTCAGAACGAGTTGGCTTAGGTGATACCGGGTAGCCACGCTTTTTCGCGAAGTAACCTGCAACTAGCATCAAGCCAAGACCCATTAGCATGCCAGGGATGTAGCCTGCTAAGAACAGTGCACCGATTGAAGTACCGCCAGAAATTAGTGAGTAAACAATGAAGGTGTTACTTGGCGGAATCAAAAGACCTGTCGGACATGACGTAATGTTAACCGCAGCAGAGTAAGCAGGGTCATAGCCTTCTTTCTTCTGTAGAGGAGCCATTGTGCCACCAACCGCAGCTGCAGACGCTACTGCTGAGCCGGAGATCGCACCAAACATCATGTTTGCAATCACGTTTACGTGCGCAAGTGAACCTGGTAGGCGACCACCAATGACTTTAGCAAACTCGATAAGCCTTAGAGCGATACCGCCCTGGTTCATAATGTTACCAGCGAGGATAAAGAACGGAATCGCCAACAGAGCAAAACTGTCCAGACCGGAGGCCATTTTTTGTGAAATTACCGCTATCGCAGATTCAAATGGTAACTGCAGCATTACCGTCAATAGTGACGCAACACCGATACCAAAAGAAATAGGTACACCTAGTCCAAGAAAGAGGAAAAAGGTACCAAACAATACAATTATTACCTGCCATTCCATCAGATTTCTCCTTTTATATTATTAGGTTAGCCGTTGACAGGCTTTTTCATCAGGTTGAGGTTATGCATCACATCTTCCAGCAGGTAGATGGTCATAAAGAATCCACTAAGAGGAATCGCGGCGTACACTAAACCCATTTCAATTCCCAGCGCAGGAGAAACCTGACCGGTAGACAGAGTTTTAAGCATTAGCGAACCGCCACCATAAATCATGATAACGACAGCAAAGAAAAGGCTGATTAGATTGATAAGCAAGTGTAAGGCAGCTTGTTTGGGTGGGTTGTGCTCCAGTTTAAAAGAGAGCAAGTCGATTGCCAGGTGGCGTTTTTTGCCAAGTGTGTAAGCAGCACCCATTAGACCAACCCAGATAAATAGAAAGCGAGCAATCTCGTCCGTCATCGTACTTGGGGAGTTCAAAACGTAGCGAGAAAAGACCTGCCATACAACGCATATCACCAGAAAGCTACTGAGCGAAATGCAAAACATAGACAGAGACTTATCCATCACTGAAATGAGCTTTTTCATTGTCCAATCCGTTTGTTTTATTAGTGATTCGATTCTCCACCAGTCACTTTATTAACCAGCGGTATGATTTTGTCTCATTATATTGCTTATACATCTCAGACCAAGAGAGATAGATCACACTAAATTGGCCAGACCAATTTGTATATTTTTGTTTGTGATGTCAGTCATCTTTTCGAGATGGTTTTATTGATGACCAAAAGATATTAGGCCAAATTAAAGTGGAAACAACGTGGACTGACATCTGTTCACAAAAAATAGATGAACAGAAGTAACTACAAGAAAGAGCAAACTAACCCGATTCAATACTCATATATAAAATTGAGAAAATGGAGAATACTATGTTTGGGAACAAAACTGCCGTAGCAACATTAATTTCATGTGCTATCGCTGCCACTGCTGCTTTACCTGCATACGCTGCAACAACGTTTAAACTAAGCCACAACCAGGACAGAAACCACCCAGTTCATAAGTCCATGAAATATATGGCAGATGAAGTTAAGAAACTGACTAACGGTGAAGTAAAAATCCGCATCTATCCTAACGGTCAGCTTGGTACTCAGCGTGAATCGATGGAGCTAATGCAGAACGGCGCATTGGATATGGTGAAGTCTAACGCGAGTGAGATGGAATCCTTTGAGCCAGCTTACGGTGCATTCAATATCCCTTACATTTTCCACGACCGTGACCACTACTACCGCTCAATGGAAGGCGAAGTTGGCCAGAAAATTCTTAAAGCATCTGAAGACAAAGGCTTTATTGGTCTGACCTATTATGATGGTGGTTCTCGTAGCTTCTACGCAAACAAAGAGATCAAGAGCCCTGCAGATCTGGCAGGCATGAAGATTCGTGTTCAGCCAAGCCCTACAGCAGTAAACATGATCAAACTAATGGGTGGCTCTCCTACCCCACTTGCTTACGGTGAACTATACACTGCACTTCAGCAAGGTGTTGTAGATGGTGCTGAAAACAACCCTACTGCACTAACAAACTCACGCCATGGTGAAGTAGCTAAGATCTACAGCATGGATGAGCACACAATGATCCCTGACGTACTTCTTATTAGTACAACATCATGGAACAAGCTGACTGACGAGCAAAAAGACCTGGTGAAACAAGCTGCTGATGATTCAATGGCTTACCACAAAGAACTGTGGACCAAGATGATCGACGAAGCAATGGATAAAGCTAAGAGTTCAATGGACGTTAAAGTTGTAAGTGTTGACAAACAAGCGTTTATTGATGCGGTTAAACCAATGCATGATGAAGCATTGAAAAACCCAGCAATCAAAGACTATGTACAAGGTATTGATGCTCTAGCTAAGTAATCACCACGACAGGAAGCCCTGCTCGGGCTTCCTGAATTACCTTAGAAGCTATTCCTGTTTAGCTAGATACGCTTAGCAAGCAGAACTGGATAAAGAGTAATAGCATTTATGAAACGAATTTGCTCAGAAAAATACATTCGCCGCATCAATGCAAGTACCAATTGGTCGGGTATTTAGATATCATGTCAGACCAAATTTCTGAGCAATAAGTTATATGACGGGTTAAATCATATGAGTAATTCCAAACGTCTGTACCAGCAGATTGGCCTGAAACTGAAGGACAAAATCTCAGCTGGTGAGTTCAAGGTAGGTGATAAGTTACCACCTGAACGTGAAATTGCTGAAAGTATGGAAGTGAGCCGTTCGGTTATCCGCGAATCACTCATCATGCTTGAGCTACAAGATATCGTCAAAGTTAAAAAAGGATCCGGTGTTTTTGTCATCAACACTCCAGAACAAGCTCAACAACTGGCGGCTGAATCGCTTAAGCCAGCAGAAGTTGTTGAACAGGAACAGGATGACGATGCTGGACCATTTGAAATGCTTCAGGCGCGTCAGTTTCTTGAAAGCCGCATCGCAGAATTTGCAGCATCTCAAGTTACTAAAAATGACATCTCGCGCTTGCGTGAAGCATTAGACATGGAACGCATGCATCTGGAGAAAAACGACCTCGATTATGAAGGGGACGAAATGTTCCACATCGTAATCGCAGAGGCAACACAAAACAGTGTCCTGTGCGATATGGTGCGAGAGATGTGGGTTCGAAGAGAGAAGAGCGCGATGTGGCGACAGTTACACGAGCGTATTTCGAACCAGGATTATCGTCAGCGTTGGTTGGCGGATCACGAAAAGATCTATATGGCATTGGTTCGCAAAGATCCTGTCGCAGCACGCGAAGCAATGTGGCAGCACCTTGAGAATGTAAAAGAAACCCTGTTTGAGTTATCTGATGTGGATGACCCAAGATTCGATGGATTCTTATTTAGCTCTTACCCGGTTGCTTCGTAGAACACTATTGACTCGTAAAACACAATAAAAGAGCAAACATAACCCGCTCTGCATTTAAAGCTCAGAAATTTAAAGGTGAAAGTTATGGAACAAACATGGCGTTGGTATGGCCCGAACGACCCTGTCTCGTTAAACGATATCAGACAGGCTGGTGCAACTGGTGTTGTCACCGCTCTACATCATATCCCTAATGGTGAAGTCTGGACGATAGAAGAGATTGAAAAACGCAAGTCGCTATTGGAAGCCAACGAACTAACATGGTCGGTAGTAGAGAGCGTTCCGGTACACGAAGAGATTAAGACTCGAAGTGGCGATTACGCCAAATGGATCGATAACTACAAAGCGTCTCTGGAAAATCTGGCACGCTGCGGAATCGACACTGTGTGCTATAACTTTATGCCTGTTCTTGACTGGACTCGTACCGACCTTGAGTATGAACTAGCTGATGGTTCCAGAGCGTTGAGATTTGATCAAATTGCTTTTGCGGCTTTTGAACTTCATATCCTTAAACGCCCAGGAGCAGAAGAAGGTTACTCCGAAGAAGAACAAATACAAGCTAAAGCGTATTTTGATGCCATGTCTCAGGCAGACATTGATAAGTTAACGGCTAACATTATCGCTGGACTTCCTGGCGCGGAAGAAGGTTATACCCTTGATGAGTTCCAGGCGCGACTAGACACATACAAAGATATTGATCGCGATACGCTACGCAACCATATGGCCCTGTTTCTGAAAGAGCTAATGCCTGTATGCGAAGCCCATGGCTTGAAGCTGGCAGTTCACCCGGACGATCCACCGCGCCCTATTCTGGGCTTGCCTCGAGTAGTATCAACTATCGAAGATATTGATTGGCTAACGGAGAATGTTCCTAGCCAGATGAACGGCATTACAATGTGTACAGGTTCTTATGGTGTGCGTGGCGACAACGATTTGGTCAATATGATCGAAAAACATGGAGACCGTATTTACTTCACCCACCTGCGCTCAACTCAGCGAGAAGAAAACCAGATGAGCTTCCACGAAGCTGCACATCTGGAAGGTGATGTGGACATGTACAATGTGGTAATGGCACTGCTCAAAGAAGAAAACCGCCGTAAAAGTAATGGCGAAACCCGCCTGATACCAATGCGACCAGATCACGGCCATCAGATGATTGACGATCTTAATAAGAAAACCAACCCAGGTTACTCCTGCATCGGTCGACTTAAAGGTCTCGCAGAAATCCGTGGTGTAGAGATGGCGCTTCAAAGATCGTTCTTTGAGTAGTCTGCCCATTACTTGTTTCAGCACCAAACGGCTCGCATAACGCGAGCCGTTTTGCTTTATACCTACCAATTATTGCTGTTTTAGATAACTTGGTTTTGCCTGTCTGTGCATTGATAAGATACCAGCGTCATCGGATATTGAGCCTTACTGATAAATTAGATACACAAGCTTGTTATCTTTCGGGAGATTCGATACCACCATGAAAAAATCACTATTTACCACTGTTCTATCTCTGTCGCTCTTTTCTGCTGTAAGCCACGCTTCGCCAGAGCCAGTGTGCAATAACGAAACTATATGCGAGCTGGGCACTCAGGCAGAGCAAGCATTCTTTGAAGGCTTTGCAACTGGCGACTGGACAGGCTTTAAACAAATGCTGAACAAAGATGACCTTATCTTTCAGTTTCCTGACGGCCCCTTCAAAGGGCGCTCTGTAGGAAAGCAAGGTTACGACAATATCATCACATGGATTGACCATAACGTTAAAATGGAGAACCGTATCCACGAGAGCACCAGAAACCAAAGATTTGGTGTCAATGACTGGTACTACTTTGCTGATGAAGCAAAAGGAACGTTTTACGATAAAGACTATGTAGGTAGCCACTTTATCGGATTTAGATTTAACAACGGAAAGATTGTTGAATACCGAGAGTATGTGGGCGATCTAACCAACTGGAAATAACACAAGTTAAAGTAGGGAGGAGTAAATAACGCTCCCCCCGACACCTATTTCTTCTATCGGCAATATAGCCACTCAGATATGGATGAGCATATTGCTTTCTATGAGATCCGCCGTATTGATTGGGCGGAAGCAGCTAACTCAACCCCATACACAACCCCTACAGAATCACAAATAGACTAAAACTCCAAAATTAATCGCACTTAATGACACAAAATTCACATTAGCAATCATTATTGATATTTACTTGCTGATTTTTTGGTTTAAAATCGCCAACATTATCGATGGTCAGATACTACTGGCCAATTTATTCCTCATAGGTAATCAAAAATGAAAAAAGCAGTATTAGCCCTATCAGTGGCTGCAATAGCTTCACCAGTAATAGCAGATGAAAACGCTCCAAACCCAAGTGACCTGACCCAGGTTAACTCTTTTGCATTCGGTACGGTAGATAACGACGGCACTGTAAAAGGTATGGTTGGTCTTGCTGGTCAGTATTCCGAAGGAAACAACTTTATCGGTCTTGTAGAGCATGGTACAGCAACTAAGAACATTGACGGCAAGAAAGCTCAAGACTCTCGTCTACGTTACTTTCAGGTGCTGGATACTGATATGGCAGCTATGCCACAAGCGGGTTTCTCTGTTGACTACATGAAAGGCTGGGAACATTACAACGGCACGGGTACTGACATTGTTGCCCTTGGCGCCATCGCAAAAGTAACCACACCTTGGGAAGAACTAGCTATCTTCCCTAACGTTGCATACGTTACTGGTAAAGCAGAAGCTGGGAACATGAAAGCAGATCTTTCTGGTTACCAGGTAAACCTATTTGGTTCTCTGGTAGTAGGCGAAGCAGGTGAATATATCGTATTCCAGCCTCAGTACATGCACCTTGACGGCAAGCCTAGATTTATTAATGCAGACAAAGCTACGGCTGACGTATTTAAAGTAAAAACGGGTTACGGTCAGGCAATCTCAGCAGACGGTAAATGGTGGGTAGAAGCATCACACACCTACACACGCACTGACGCAGAACTAAAGACTTCAGGTACGAACCTAATCAAAGATAACGATAACAAGTTTGAAGTTGGTGTTTCTTACTACTTCTAATTGCTACAAAGAGGCCTACCTAATAGGCCTCTTTTCGTACGAGCAGTCAAAAGCACCTGGGCGCTAACACACCAGATGTTTTACCCATTACGTTAAACATGGGCTTAAACGTAGATCGAAAGCGGCCGCTAAATAGCGGCCGCTTTCGACACAAATTTGTTCTGCTAGTACGAATTAGCAACCATCTTTCTTGTAGATGAATGAGAAGGTGCCTTTATCAGCATCCTGGTTTACCTCAACATGACAAGCGTTGTCACTGTTCCACTCAAGACCTTCTAACGTGACATATGTTTTCTCGTCACCAGCGAAAGCAACCTCTTGCGACTGATAAACTTCATAGCCACTTAACTCTACAGCATTCTCCAGGTTCACTTTAGTATTCTTAATGTGGCCTTTTACCGTTTCAATTTTAACGCCATCCACCGTAATGTGACTTGCAGGATCTTGCTCTACACCGTTGATCGCAGCTTTACCAAACACAATGCTATCTGCACCACGAACAGCCCCTTCTGCTGCTTTAAGAGTGCTAATACGCGCGTCAGACTGAAGATTTAAAAACTTTGGTGCCGCAGTAGCAGCTAGAATACCCAGGATTACGATCACAACGACCATTTCGATAAGTGTGAAACCACTTGCTGTCTTTCTCATTTCTTTTCCTCATAGATTGATCGAATTCCTTGCTGGCAATCAGTCGAGGAACATCGAATTAAGATTTACGGGGGCGCATGCTACTCACCAAACCGACAAAATCAACCCAGTTAATTTCATATATGACACCAAAAAGACTATTAAAAATCGTTTATACTAACAAAAAGCCTTGCTCACTCTAGCGTGAATCAATTATGTCAATTTTGTGCAAATTTTATTTTGTGAGGTTTCTAGTTTTATTTTTGAGCAATAAACACTCATCCAAACCACCACGATTGGAACCAAAAGCACATAAAACCTAATAAACCAGATCTAGATCAGTAATTAACCAATTCATAACAATCATATTTGGATTTAACAAATCAATTATGATTTAATTGTCGGAAATATTGTAAAACCAGCTTCATTATTGATAGAGAGAATGACCAGGGATACATCTGATGTCATATATGCAGTCAACAGATGAACTAAAAAGGTTGAAGCGCTAGGTGATACACAGTAGCTGTATAATCGAATTGAAGGTAAATACATATGTTTAAGTTTTTCGTAAAGCGACCAAAGTTCGCCGTCGTGATCAGTATATTGATCACGTTAGTGGGTGTACTGGCAGCAATGCAATCGCCAATTGGTCGTTATCCTGACGTATCTCCGGTAACCATCGAAGTTTACACATGGATGGATGGTGCAAGTGCGGAAGTAGTAGCTAAGTCCGTAGCTCCGGTTATCGAACAGCGAGTTAACGGTACTCCTGGCATGGAGTACATGAAGAGTACAAACAACTCCGATGGTTCTTACTACCTTCAGGTGGTGTTTAACAACTCCGTAGATCCAGACAGAGCCGCAACACTAGTTAAAAACCGGGTTGATCTGGCAATGCCGGAATTGCCTAGCTCTGTGGTCACCAACGGTGTAACGGTAGAAAAATTCACCAGCGGTATGGTGATGGCCGTTGCTGTAACAGATGAATCAGGACAAGCTAGCGAACTTGAGATCAACTCATTCTCTGGCGGTCAGCTAAAAGAAGCGCTTCAGCGGATTAACGGTGTATCTAAGGTACAGATTGTCGGTGAAAAGAAATACGCGATGCGTGTTTGGACTGATCCGGTGAAGATGGCGAAATACCGCGTAAACATCGATGATATCGGTTATGCAATCACAGCTCAGAACAAAATTGCCGGTGCCGGCCGTATTGTTGGTGACAAGCTTGAATACTCACTGTCCGTTGATGGTGGTCTGAGTGAAAAAGCGCAGTTCGAAAACATTGTTATCCGTAACGCATCACTGTCTAGAAAAATTTTACTTAAAGACGTCGCACGAGTTGAGCTTGGAAGTGAAGCCTACGTAGCTAACGCTTATGTAGACAGTGGTAAAGGCTCTCTGATCTTTATCTATCGTACTCCGGATGCGAACGCAATGGATGTTGGTAGCCAGGTTAAAGATCTTATCTCAAACATCGATACTCAATTCAAAGTTGAGCCAGTATACGACACAACAGAGTTTGTCGCTGGCGCAATCCATACTGTAGTCGAAACCCTAGTACTGGCCGTTGCTATCGTATCAATGGTAACTCTGGTGTTTATGCAGTCTATCCGACTAACACTGATTACCGTTACTGCAATTCCGGTATCTCTGGTTGGTACTTTCGCCTTTATGCAGGCCTTTGGTATCGACATCAACATCATCTCAATGTTCGGACTGGTTATGGCGATTGGTATCGTGGTCGATGCCGCCATCATCGTAATCGAAAACGCAGAAGTAAAACTGCACGATGACCCGAACATCAGTATCGAAGATGCGATCATCGAAGCTGGTGATGTGGTTGTATCTCCTATCGTAGCAAGTGCGCTTGTACTATTAGCGGTATTTGCTCCAACCGTCTTTATGGACGGTATGACGGGAATTATCTTTGGTCAGTTCGGTATCGTACTCTGTTCTTCTGTAGTGGTAAGTACCGTTGTTGCACTTACGCTTACTCCTGCTCTTTGTGCGCTATTTATGAAGCGCGAGAAAAAAGGCGTACTAGCAAGAAGTATCGAAAAGCTAATCTCATTCAAGATTGGTGGCTTTACCATGCTAACGAAAGGCGCAGTTCGCCTTCCGATTTTATCTATCGCTCTACTTGGTGGCTTGCTTTACCTTACCGCTCAGGAAGGTCAACAGCTAAGCCAGGGTATGCTTCCAGAAGAAGACACCAACGGTGTATTCGTTATCGCTTCTTTCCCTCCTGGTACATCTCTACCTGTAACGGATGCAGCATTTAAGGAGCTGAGTGACGAAGTAATGCAACTTGAAGGCGTGAAAAACGTTATTGGCGCAAGTGGCTTTAACCTGTTAACCAGTTCTCCAGAGATGAACTCTCTGATGATGGTTGCAACTATGTCACCAATGACAGAACGTAACGTATCAGATGCTCAGCTGGCAGAGCAAATCAACGGCATTCTTGCAACGAAAACAGAACAAGGTTTGTTTGGTTTCGCATTTAAACCACCAGTAATCCCAGAACTTGGTACTGTTAACGGTGTTAGCCTGACTATCAACGACTCTCTGTCTCGTTCTCCTGCGGAGCTAGCGGTACTGGTTGGCGGCATTCTTGAAAAACTGAATGCGAGTGATGACATCAACATGGCTTACACACAGTTTAACGTTGATAAGCCAGCACTTAAGCTGAATCTTGATCGTCTTGCTCTAGACAAGTACGGCGCAGACTACTCAAGTGTAATCACTGGCCTGCAAACTTTTATGGGCGGCATGTACATCAACACATTCAACATGAACGGCCGTAACTACAAGGTAATGCTTCAGAACGATCCAAGCTTCCGCAAAAATCAAGAAGCACTGGGAGAGCTAAACTTCGTTCAGGGCAATGGTCGTACTATTCCGGCGACTAAGGTACTAACGATTGAAGAGATTTCCGTACCTTCATTCCTTGATCGCTTTAACGCTATCCAGTCTGTTGGTATCGACGCGATTCCATCAGTATCAAGTGGTGACGCAATCCGCTTTATTCAGAACATGGACCTGCCAGAGGGTATCAGCATTGAGTTCACTGGTACCGCTCTTGAAGAGATCAAGGCTGGTAACCAGGTAGTGGTTGTATTTTCACTAGCGCTACTTATCTGCTTCCTGGTACTGGTAGCACAGTATGAGTCATGGTTAATTCCTACAGTAATCATGCTGACTGTACCAACTGCAGTAACCGGTATCGTTGGCGGTGTAATGTGGCTTGGCGGAGACATCAACATGCTAACTCAGTTAAGTGCGGTCCTTCTTATTGGTATGACAGTACGAAACGCTATACTTATCGTAGAATTTGCTAAAACACTACGTGAGCAGAAAGGACTGTCAATAAAGGACTCGGCAGTTGAAGCACTTCGCCAGCGAGCACGAGCAGTGTTTATGACTGCATTCAGTTTCGGTGTTGGTCTTGTCCCTCTGATGCTGGCGAACGGTGTTGGTAGTGGTGGTCAGCAAGCACTGGGCTTCGCATCGTTCGGCGGTATCGTAACGGCAACCTTTATTGGCTGTATATTCGCTTGCGTGTTCTTTGTTGTTATTCAGCAACTACGTGAGCTGGGCAAAGCTAAGCCAGCAGTTTAACCAAACTAGACATGATGGCTGTATCTGTGCAGCCATCTTACTAAACTTTTATTGCACTCCTGGAGTCATAAAACATGAAAAATATCAAATTACTAAGCCTTGCAATACTAACTGTTGGTGTAGTCGGGTGTTCACAAGATACTTCTGAAAAACCAATTGGCATGGCTAACCCAGCAAGCGAATACTGTGCAGAGGTCGGTGGTGAATCTATCATCAAAGAGACCGAAGATGGTCAGTTAGGTTACTGCAAACTTGAAGATGGCGTACTTATTGACGAGTGGGACCTGTACCGTTCTCGTAAAGAGAAGTAAGATCTTACGTTTAGTTTGAAAAAATGGCCTGACAGCGATGTCAGGCCATTTTTCTATTAAGTGGTATCTGTATGTTTATTTGGCTTCGTATACTAGCTCACCATTAAAGTAAGTCTGCAATACTTTGGTATCGTGCACGGTACGAATTTTCTCATCAAAAATGTTTTTGTCCAGCACGATAAAGTCTGCGTATTTACCTTCTTCGATAGAGCCCAGCTTGTCACCTAAACCAATCGCTTTTGCACCGTTAAGTGTTGCAATTTGGATAGCCTCTTCCAGTTTAATAGCACTGAAATCAAACGCCGTTGTCTTTGAACCACCCGGTACTTCACGAGTCACCATAGATTCTATCGCAAGCCAAGGGTTTGGAGAGAACGCTACGGTCCAGTCAGAGCCGTATGAAATAAGAGTACCTTTGCCAAGAAGCTGGCGAATTGGCCACATGTATTTAACGCGTTCGCCAATGTCTTTTTCGATGATACCTATCGCATCAGATGGGAACCAAAGAGCTGGAGATGCCTCATACACCACGTTCAGCTTATGGAAACGTACGTAGTCTTTCGGGTTAGTAAATGTACCGTGCGCAATACTGTGATAGCGGCCATCATCGCGGATAGGAAGTTGAGAAAGGTTATCCAGCATCATACTGATAGAGCCATCGCCAATCGCATGCACTTTGAAAACAAACCCTTGCTTCTCGAGACGCTCCATCTCTTCCATCACGTCTTCCTGAGGAATTCGTAACATACCTTTGTATTTTGTGCCGATAAACGGTTCCAGCATTACAGCAGTTCGACCTGCTGCTGAACCATCCAAGATGTACTTAATACCGTACGGGTAGACGTGTTCGCTGGCAAACTTATCTTTGTTATCGATAAGATACTGCTGTGCATCTTTAGCGCTCTGCTCAGGAGTATTAAGCGGAGATGAAATACTCACATGCATACGGATTTTCATCTGGTCTTTATCTTCGAGATATTTATAAGCATCGAAGTTTCTCTTTACACCGTATGCATCATTCATCGCAGTAACGCCATACGAGTGCATTTCAGAGAAAAATGGCTTCATACCTTGATCAGCCCATACTTCCAGTGAAGGGTTGTCGAGCGCAGCAGTTACCCACTCCGAAACGGTTTCCCTGACAACACCGGTAAGCTCACCATTTTCATCTTTTACCAGAATACCACCAGCAGGCGGCGCGGTATCTTTAGTGATATTAAGCTCTTTAAGTGCCATGCTGTTGAGTAGCATAGCGTGAGCACCCTGATCCCAAAGGGCTACTGGTCTATCATCGATGATCGCGTCCAGTGACGATTTGTGAGAAGGAACGTCGGTACCCGATATCACCTCGCCATTGTCAGCTAACCAGTTAAGGTTACCGCCGTATATCCATTTTTTGTCAGGATACTTAGCGCGATACTCTTTCAACTTTTTGGTGACAGTTTCCCAGGAGTCCATCGGTGAGACAAAAATGTTAAGGTAGTTGTCCGCGCCCATATCAGGGTGAATATGCTCGTCCACAATACCCGGCATCACCATTTTTTCGTTCAGGTTTACAAACTTTGTCGATTTGCCCTTATATTTACCTGTTCCTGCAATATCACCAACGTAAATAATCTTCCCGTTCTCTACAGCAAATGCTTCCGCCCATGGCTGAGCATCATTAACGGTGTATACGTTTGCGTTGTAATAGATATAATCAGCGTCCGCTTTAACCTCTGCGTATACGCCAAAGCTCAAACAAGCTAATAGAGAGGTGATTGCTACTCTTTTCATCATTCATCCTTTTACATCGGGGTTTCGTAACAAAATAAACCTGTGTTACTCTCAAGTGTATATTTTTTAATACTTTTTAAGTAAAAATCACATTTATTGTAAATATGCATACACACACAAGATTGCCGCATGTCATTATATACACATGTAAATCATAAGTAAGAACAATATGAACAAAATGAAAATTAGTTTAGCTGTTGGTTTGCCTCTTCTCTTTAGCCCTTTAGCAAATGCCGACAACTTCATCACAGACTCAGTGGACGACGATATCGTCGTGGCCGGGGATATTATTCAGGTTGCCCTGCCCTTGACTGGCCTGTTTGCAGCCTGGGTTCATGATGATCCAGAGGGCGCGAAGCAGCAGGCTTATACGTTGGGAAGCACCATAGCAATCGTACAGACGGGTAAGTTTGCTGTGGGTAGAACCAGACCAAATAAATCGAATACCGCATCCTACCCATCCGGACACACGGCGGCTGCGGTCTCTGGTGCCTCGTTTCTTTACAATCGATATGGCCCAGCCTGGGGCTTACCGGCCTATGCGGCTGCCACTTTCGTAGGTGCGAGTCGCGTTCACGGAAATCGTCATTTTGCTGATGATGTGTTAGCCGGGGGTGGTATTGCATTTTTAAACAGCCGTTACTGGGTATCTGAGTTTGAACGCGATGGTGTTAACGTTATGGCAGTACCAAAAGATGATGGTGTGATGCTAACGGTTCAGATTGAGAATCAGGCTTTTGACTACAATAAACCAAAGAAAAAAACCGTTCTTGCACGTGATTATCGATATAAACATAGCTTCACGCTGAACTTAGGAGCTGATCTTCATGATTCAATGGGCGATATTGATAGTAACCCGAGCTTTGAAAATTCCGAACCTCTTGACCCCAACCAACCATTTTCGAGCGCCCTTTACGAATACATGATCGACAAGGATAGCTCTATCGAGGTTGCCCTAAACCCAAATGAAACTCGTCGTGAAGGTACCATCGTCGGTACGTTAGTTTTAGATGATCACACCTATAATGATGGTGAAGAGTTTATCGCATCCCTTCGTCAATGGGGTTTTGGCGCTAACTATATGAAGCATTGGCGTTTAGAAGATAACCTGAAAGTGGCTGCTGGCGCAGGTCTGTTTGGTTACCATATTCAACTGCAATCGGAACTGATTGAAGGCGGCAAGTACGAATCTATCAGAGATAATTTGTTACTCCCATCAGTAGCGGCCAAAGCACAGTACTTCTTCGCACCACAATGGTCAGTTACCAGTCGGATGGATCTTCAATACCTTGACGATCATTCATTCTATGCAGAAGCGGGGGTTCACTATCACGTAACACCTTCATGGCAAGTGGGTGCGCAGTATGGCTATCAGCATAGTAACTGGAGAGATATAAAGTTAAGTTACGATGCACACGTGGCCATGATCAGCATAACCAATCGTTTTTAAATCGCGTTTTCATACAAAACTAAAAGGGCGAACTGAGTTCATTCAGATCGCCCTTTTATTATCTTGTGCAGTCAAAAACTGTTATCGACGTTTCGCCCAGGTTCCCCAACAAGCGATACCCAACACCTCAATTTCGCTTTCAGGAAGTGAGTGTATTGGATTTCGCGAAGTATCATCCCCGTACCAAACATGAACCGTATCCGCTACTTTAACCAGAGTGAAAAAGTCTGGCACCGGGTTGTCACCGATACGAGCCAACACTAGATCATCATTTACCCAGTTAGCACTGGTATCGATAAGTGCCGCACAATCCCATGTGTGTGAAATATTGCCTTGTGCAGGGTAAACCACACCAAAGTGTCCGCTATGTTCTTTATGAACTGGCATCTTAGTAACAACTGGCGCTTCACCAGTTTCAAGAAACCTAGCGATATCCGCACGGCTATACACATTTACTGTTACCGCTTCACTGGTGACCATCTTATTCACTGTGTCTTCATCGGTGTACTTATCACCAATACCAAATGCCAGCCAGTGAGGCTGAACGCCTAAGTATCGGGCGATATCAGAGATCTCTTCTACACTCGGATAGGTACGATTGTCAGATCTGGACAAGTATCTGCCTACTGTCGCCTTACCTCTGCCTATACCATTCGCTAAGCTCGCGTTGGTCTCACCTCGCTCTTTCAGCAAAGCGACTATTCTGTCCTGATAATTTTCCTGCATCGGTAAATCACTCACCTATAACAATTTTTATTGAAATCAAATATGAAACATAGCCAAAGGTAAAACAGTTACCCTGACAATTCAATCGAAAGCGATGAAAACTGAGATTTACATCATTCTCGGAGAGGCAAAATAGCTCAATTTACATACTTCTCCGTACTGCTAAGTTGCCATTTTCGATTTCAAAAACCCACTTATGAAACATTCCCATTACATCAAAGCTACCTATGTCAGGAAATTATCAAGATGGTGTCAAATACGAAAAATGAGTATTCACATATGATATTTGAGTGTGTAACATCCATCTCGAAATCAAATATGAGACCAACAACTTAGCTTAGGTTCACATTTAGCACATGGAATTGGTCAAGTTTCATTACTCTATACAACTTAGGATAAACTAATGAAAAAACTAACAGTAGCATCAGCTGTACTAGCAGCAATCACCGCTTCTTCTGCATTCGCAGATACGTCTGTAGAGGTTTACTCTGATCGCAGTACTTCTGCTGGCAATTTTTTTGAAGGTGCTAAAGGTGCCACTCAAGGCGTTGTAATCGGTCACTCTCCGATGGAAAACCTTGGCCTTGCTGCTGAATTCACAACAAACAAAGAAATCGACCTAGGCGTAGCTTACAAGTTCGACGTTACTGAAAACTTCTACGTAAAACCTCAACTAGGTTATGTTGTTAAGTTCAAAGATGGTTACGCAGACTCTTGGGATGATCTACCACCACTTAAGCCAGGTGACTACACAAGACTAACTATTGAAGATCCAAACTCTGATGTTGTAAAAGCAGGCCTAGAAGCTGGTGCCGCTTTTGGCGAGTTCTTCGCATCTGCTCGTTACCGTATCGATTTTGATATCGAAGCTGACAAAATTTCAGGTACAAACGTTAAAAACGGCGCATCAACTAACTTCTATAAAGAAAAAAGCCGTATCGGTCGTACTGACCTAATGGTTGGTTACAACATGGAAGCGGTAACACTTACTGCTAAAGCTATCCATAAGTCTCAGCTAAACAAAGATATTCGTAGCATCAACAGCACGTTTGGTGACACAAACTCTTTCTGGACTAGCGAAGTTAAAGCAACTCTAACTAACTTTGACAGCGTTGCTCCATACGTTCAGTTCGCTCGTAACCACGACACTAAAGACAACCAAATCAAGCTAGGTGCTAAGTTCGCGTTCTAATCGCACCTAAACCTCTCGTTTCAAACTTTTATTAAGTAATTCATTGGGAAAGGACTCCCCTGTTTACACATAGGTAATATTCCAATGAAAAAAACAATATTAGCTCTAACTCTTTCTACTGTATTTTCTGGCGCTGCATTTGCGGAGTCAGCTAACCTGAACGGCTTTGGTGATGGCGCCAGACTGACTCATTCATACAACAAGGTTGCAGAGAAGATCTCTGAAATCGACCCTAATCTGGGCGAAAAATTTACACGCTATGTAACTGGTGGTGCTGACTCTCGTGAAGAGCGTCGCGAAATCGCGTTTGAACTAGTTCGTGATGCACACGAAAGCGGTAACGGTGAAGCAATTCGTGAAGCATTAAAGAACGTATTCGTTAAGCACGATGGCAACCCTGTGTATGCAGATAAAGCGATGAGTGCATCAAACTCTCTAATTGCCGATGCAGCGGCTTATGCTCGTGATAACAATATGGATGTTGGTCTATCTAATAGCGAACTAAACAAGATCGTTACCGACAACTACAAGTGGGACGGTCAGGATATCGAAAAAGCTATCGAAGCAAACCACAAAGCTGTAAAAGAGCTTGAGAAATACCAGGAAGAAAACGATCCTGCTCGTATCATCAGTAAAGAAGTTGACGCTCGTATCGCTAAATCATCTGACAAGCTATACGCAGCAGGTGACCGTGAAGTTACTAAGCTAGAAACTGCCCTTACTAGCGTAAACGACTCTATCCGTGCTGATGGCGCTGCTGCTGTTAAAGCTTCTGAAGGCAAACTATACGCTGCTGGTAGCCGCGAAGTTGCTAAGATGGAAACTGCTCTTACTAGCGTAAACGACTCTATCCGTGCTGATGGCGCTGCTGCTGTTAAAGCTTCTGAAGGCAAACTATACGCTGCTGGTGGCCGTGAGGTAGCTAAGATGGAAACTGCTCTTACTAGCGTAAACGACTCTATCCGTGCTGATGGCGCTGCTGCTGTTAAAGCTTCCGAAGGCAAACTATACGCTGCTGGTAGCCGCGAAGTTGCTAAGATGGAAACTGCTCTTACTAGCGTAAACGACTCTATCCGTGCTGATGGTGCTGCTGCTGTTACAGCTTCTGAAGGCAAACTATACGCTGCTGGTGGCCGTGAGGTTGCTAAAATGGAAACTGCATTAACAAGCGTAAACGCTTCTATCCGTGCTGACGGCGCAGATCAAGTTGCGGCACTACAAGCTCAAATAGACCAGCTGAAAGCTTCCGAAAACAATGGCACAAACGATATCAGCGAAGACCGTATTCGCCTAGATGACGTTATCGCCAACTCAAAAACGGCTTACAAAGAGCTAAAGCACGACTCAGAGTATAACCGTTCTCAGGCTGACCTAGCTCACCGTCGCATTACAGCTACTGACGAAAACGTAGAGTACAACCGTTCTCAAGCTGATCTGGCTCATCGTCGTATCACTACAAACGAAGAAAACGTTGCATACACCCGTTCTCAAGCTGACTTGGCTCACCGCCGTGTTACTGACCTTGAGCAAAATGGTATTGCTGCTGGTCAAGCTGCATACGATAAGCTAAACGCTGCTGGTAGCCGCGAAGTTGCTAAGATGGAAACTGCTCTTACTAGCGTAAACGACTCTATCCGTACTGACGGTCAGACTGCATACAACAAGCTACGTGCTGAAGGTGGCCGTGAGGTTGCTAAGCTAGAATCTGTTGCTGATTCTCTGAACAAGAAAATCGACTCAATGGAAGGCGATGGCATCGAATACGTTCAGGCTAAAGCTGATGAAGCAGTTAAGAAGTCTTCTGCAAAGCTACGCGAAGATGGTGGCCGTGAAGTTGCTAAACTAGAAACGGCTCTTACAAGCGTTAACACTGCTATCCGCGCTGACGGTCAGAAAGCTTACAACAGCATTCAGGCTCAAGGTGGTCGTGAAGTTGCTAAGCTCGAAACATCACTTACTAGCGTGAACGATGCTATCCGTTCGGATGGTGCTGACCAAGTTGCTGCTCTACAAGCGCAAATTGATACGCTAAAAGCTAAAATTGACGAAGCTGGCAATAATAGTGGTAGTAAAGATGCTGTAATTAGCGAAGAAGTTAACAGACGTATAGCTTCAGCTAAAGCAGAAGGTCAAGCGGCAATCGACGCTCTTAGAAAAGAGATTTCTGAAAACGGCGGTAGCAACAATAGCGAAATCAGTAAAGAAGTTGATAAACGTATAGCTGAAGCAGCTGAAAAAATCGAAAGAGAAGCTGGTACAGTTGAAAAAGAAGCAGGTAAACAAGCTGCTCTAGCTTCTACTACGCTTTCTAATCACGAAAACCGTATTGGTTCTCTAGAACAAAGCATGGAAGCAATGGGTAACAGAATGCTAGCTGTTGAAGAGCGTATGGACGGTGTAGTTGCATCTGCTCACGCTATCAGCAACGCGCGCCCTGTTCTTTCTTCTGCTGGTCAGTACGGTGTTGGTGTTGGTATCGGTGGTGCTGGATCTAAGAAAGCTCTGGCTCTAGGTGGCGCTATGCAGTTCACTGAAAACTGGTCTGGCTCAATGTCTGTAAACTACGAGACAAAAGGTAAGGTTTCTTCTCACCAGTTCTCTGCAGGTGTTGGTGCTCAATACGTATTCTAATCAAGAATAACGTACACCCACTACAGAAGAGAAGTGTCTAAATGGCACTTCTCTTTTTCCCTAAAATAATTAAATCTCTCCTCCAATTATATAGGTCTGTTATGAATGATTTAACCAAGCACGCTACCGCTGCTTATATCTGTCTTATTGTGACACTTGTCGCTATCGGTTTTAAAAACATCCCTAAAGCGTTTGCCTCTCCTTTTGTAGAAAGTGTTCACTATGTGACTCTTGATCAGGACACTACCACTGAAAAAGAAGTTAAGGTTTTCTACTCTCCATACTGTAAGCCTTGCGCAGCGGTTCATACCCCACTACGCACTATTGCTAAAAAAGCAGACGTTGAGTTTGTAGATATCCCTGTAAAAGTTGGCCCGCTAGGCGAAGAATTTCAGGCAAGCATTGCAACAGCAAAGAAACAAGAGCTGGGTCATGAGTATGTTGATAGCCTGATGCAGAGCATTCACTTCAAGCCAAGTATTGCACCCAAAAGCAAAGATGATCTGGCAAACCTGCTGGAAACTTGTGGTGGCAGTTCAGTTGATTTTCGTCAAAGCTGTAAAAATGTAGCAGACGAAGTGGCATTGTTCGACAAACTAACAGAGCAGTACCGCATCACTGCTACTCCAACCATTATCGTAAATGGTAACAAGCAGATTAAACTGACTTCTCTTAAGAGCATGGCTGAGTTAGAACAACTTATTTTTGAACTAAGCAACTCTTAATCCATCCGAGCTACCTTAATCAATTCAGGTCACATGGGATGTGACTATAGAACCGGATCTCCCCCACTTTTTATTCAGCTTCAGCTATAGAGCTTTGTTCCATGAAGGTTTAGTATTTAGCCAATAACTATTTCAACACGTAAGACTCACAAGGAATGAATGTGGATAGTAAAACCCGCTCTGAGTTAGGAAACATCCTGACAGATCAAGAAAAGCTTCTGGAGATTCTTTCTAAAAACACCAATGCGTTGGAAGAATACCCAAACCTACAGTCCTACCTTACATCGAACAACCAAAAATCTGTCGAGTATCGGAAAGCACTGCGCGAGAAAAAGTTCACCAAAGAAGATTATCGTGACGCTATTCTGGAAATTCTAGACTGGTTTGGCTACGAAACCTGTACAGAACTGAATATGGACTTTGTGATAAACAGTGTTGCAGAAAAAGTCGGCGCCGATATCGATGCAATTAAAAACCTGACAGTTAAGGATATTGGTGCAGAAAATATCAGTCGACTACTGCATATGATGGGTCAGGCGATTTACGCTCAGGTAGACGACAAACCTTCTTTTCCCTGGGAAGCAACTAAGGGCCAGACAAATCATGCATTCTGGAAAAAGTGCCATCTTGCCTATGATGCGATGGTCAATGAAGGATATAGCAGCCATTACAAGCTGAACCTGTGGAGCCAGGCAACGATTGGGGTTTCATGCCCGCAAAGTTTCCCTAAATTTGCTCGTACTTATGGGGATCCGAGGTTAATTGAAAGCTGGCGTCAGTGGGCTGAATGGAGTGATGAGTAAGATCAGGTGGATATGATTGAGTAGATTCCTGCCTTCGCGGGCGCGCGAGGTGACGGGAATCTAATAGGGTCAGGCTATTGTTGTTTTATAGATTCCTGCCTTCACAGGAAAGACGGGGTTATCTTGGCTCCTAGTGAGCCACTCCACCACCCATGTTAATCATGGTTACACCACCAACAATCAACAGAATTCCAATCATTGTATTTGCGTTCGGGATGTTGCCCAGTACAGCCTGCACCAATGCAATTAATACGATACCAGTACCACACCAGATTGCATAAGCAGTTGAGCTAGACATACCACCCGCTGTAGCCAGAGACAAGAAGTAGAAAGCACCAGCGTATCCAGCAGCAGTACCTAATGAAGGCATTAGCTTAGTGAAGCCTTGAGTTAAAGGTAATAGTGTAGTTGCGATAACTTCTGAAATAATTGCGATTGCTAGATAACCCATGATGTCTTTCTCCTTCTCTTTGGTATGGGTCTATATTGCAATATCTTCCCATTTCAAGTGAATTCAATCGAAATTAGTGTTCAATTGAAATGCCAACATTAAATCCTTACCCACCTATAACAATCACATTTGATTTATTTGATTAAATTACAAATCACTATTGATGCACGGATATCAATATCCTGCTTCGTTATCCGATATAAAGAGGAATTACATGAGTATTGTTGCTAAAAGCAGAAACCACTCGAGCTCGGGCAATCTAAGCTTCGACTGGAAAGCCAAGCCACGTAAAACGGGAGGAAAAGATGCAAACAAGATATCTGAAATGGCATTCGAAGCCGCATTCGATTCCTGGAGTGAGCTATTGAAATGCCAAAAGAGTGATTCTAATGAGTAATAACAACAACGATTCACTATATTCGCTTGGTTTTACCCTTATCTGGACAGTTGTCGGCGTTGGTACATTTTTGGCGCTCTCATTGCTGCTCAATCTCGACATGATGATTATATGTATTGGAGTGCCGTTGATTCCTCTGATTGGGTTTTCATTGTCGGAAGAAATCGACGCAAGAGAACAGGACGGCTACTAATGAAAAGGCTTGAGTACTTTCTAACAATAACTGCTCCAATTTTATTAACCCTGATCACGTGTGGAATTACTCTTTTTGCAGAGCAACCAGAACGGGTCGGCGTTGCTTTTCTATACCTTGGCGGATTATTTGGCTCTATCTGGTTAATAGGCCTGATGATCCTTTTGGTACTGGAAAAGTACGTAAAGATTATTGAAGAACAACGGGCAAGAGATATCACCCGGCTGTTTAAATAACCGCAGCTGTATCTTCGGATCCGGCAACGACAAAACTCTTATCCAGCATATAACTGGCGATCCATGCGGTAACAGGTGCCACAATAATCAAAGCAAGGCTGCCGATCAGTGTACGGCAGATCTCTGAAGCAACCAGCTTCATATTCAGGATCTGCATAAGGCTGTTTCCTCGGGTTGCAAACAACATTAGAAGCGTTAAAAATCCACCAGCATAAGCCAACAGCAACGTTGTAGTCATGGTGCCGATAACCGCATTGCCTACTCGCAGGCCAGATTTAAGTAGATCGGAGCGGCTGATTTCAGGGTTGGTAATTTTAAGCTCTTCCATGGTTGCTGCCATTTCCATAGCCACATCCATTGCTGCGCCGCTGGCACCAACCAGAATTGCTGCATACAGGATACCGACCATATCGAGCTTCATTCCGTTTTCAAACAATAGCGGCTGTGCTAAAGGCTGAGTCATACCATCCAGGTGAAGCAATCTGCCAACAATCACACATAAAAGGGTTGTAACTAGAAGCCCGGCTGTCGTCCCCATTAGCGCTGCTTTGCCTTTAATTGTCCATCCCGCAACTGACAGGATGATCATTCCACTTAATACAAACACTGTAATGCTGGTAATCAATATTGGTGAGAATCCTGCCAAGAGCCCTGGTATCAGGATGCCAAAAATAATTCCAACAGAACCCATAAAAGAGAGTAGTGAGTAGAGCCCCACCTTTCGTGCATACATCAATAAGCCGCAGGCAAATAAAACCAGCAACCCAATCAGCACTGGTAATCGAAACAGAGCGACCGCGTGATAACGTCCATTCTGCTCTGCAACAACAATTCGGTCACCCACCTCATAAAACTCGTCGTATTCCATCGCTCCGACCAGCAAGTTGCTGATCTCTATCTGCTTACCCTCTACTTCAACTTGTAACTTTTGATCCCCTAACCTGCCTGTACCAACAATAGTGACTCGCTCATTGTTTACTACATCAACAGTCGCAATGTGGTGTGATACAGAGCTATCGTTCTTGAATCCAAAAGAGAGGTGATACATAAAAGCCGCTACCAAAGTAGCCAGAAGCAGAGTGAGTGCGCGCATGGAAAGAAATCCTTTAGAACCGATAAAAAGCAAGGCAGAGGTTAAACCCTCTGCCCGGAAGGAAGTTTATTAGTTGCAATTACAGGCCAATTTTAACGTCCATCAGATTAGCGAGTTTCTTAGCAACGTCAGTGTTATCGCTGAAACCACCGAAATCAGTAGAAGCAACACCGATTGCAGATACCGGTACCTGAACCGCAGTGTGTGCGTAAGAAGTCCAGTAAACGCCTGCGCGCTTAGATGCAACGTGAGCAACAGCCATCGCTACTGGGTCATAACCACCCCATGCTTTTTTGGTATCTTTGTTGCCAGCATCTACGAAGTCCATTGCTTTTTCGATAGAAGCTTTTTCTTCTGCAGTAAGGTCGTTCATACCAAACTTGCTTGCGATGTGAGCATAAAATGCCTGACGGTCACCTTTAAGCTTCTTCTTGTAAACATTCTCAAGACCGTCATCGATTGACTCTTTGAAGTCAGCCACTTTGTCCAGGTTCATAAAGTACTGTTTGCCAAGGCCAAGACCCATACCGCCCGTTTCGTGATCACCCACTACTACGATTAGCGTTTCATCTTTGTGCTTGTTGTAGAACTCCACGGCTACTTTAACCGCATCATCAAATGCGATTGTGTCATGGATGTTGCCAGCAACATCGTTCGCGTGGCCTGCGTGGTCAATACGACCACCTTCAACCATCATGAAGAAGCCTTCTTTATCTTTAGAAAGAAGCTCAATACCTTTTTCTGTCATCTCAGCCAGAGAAGGAACGTTAATGTTCGCATTGATGCGGTCAACTTCGTAAGGCATGTGAGATTTTGTAAATGCAGCAAAAACTTTATCCCCAGATTTAGGAGCGTAATCCATAAATGACACAGTAGAGTCTTTACCGATAAATGTTTTGTAGCCTTCGCCTTCAAACTCTTTTACCAGGTTACGATCATCTTTACGCTTTGAACCTTCACCAGAAATAAAGTGACGGTAGCCGCCGCCTGCAAAAAAATCGACTTTAGAGTCAACAAAATCAGCTGCGATTTCGTTCTCGTTGTTGCGGTTTTCGTTGCTCGCTGCGAATACGGCTGGCGTTGCGTGAGTCAGACGAGTAGAAGAGACAAGGCCTGTCGACCAGCCTTTTTTCTCTGCGCCTTCAACCAGTGTTGTTAGCTTTTTACCATCCGGAGTTTGAGAAATAACACCATTATCAGTCTTAACGCCAGTCGCAAGCGATGTACCTGCCGCGGCAGAATCAGTAACAAGAGAGCTTGAAGACTGAGTAGTAATAATGCCTGCTGTTGGCAGAGAGTTAATAGTCAGGTGGTAGTTGGCATCGTTCTTCTGATCCTGAACATAGTATTCAGCGATCTGGCGCTGAGCAGAACTCAGACCATCACCAATCATAAAGAAGACATATTTAGGTGCTTCAGCCGCGTGAGTTGCTGCACTTAGCATAATAGAAGATGCGATAAGTGCCTTATTAAAGTTAGACATAACATTCCTTGATTTTTAGTTATTACTTAAAAAGCAGGAAATTTATATTCTTAAAATGTTTCAATTTTATTTATTTAAAATAACCAGATAATAGTGGACTTATTTCTTGATTAATATCAAAAATACGACTTATTGAAATGCACATGTAATCACAGTGAAATAAACATTCAATTCCCAAACAATTACAACAATTTACAATACATTATAAAGAAAGATCTAATTAAGCAGATACTTGTATGCACATACCAAAACATCATTTACACTAAAAACAGGCAATTAATAACCACTAATTTTTGTACGCGCTTTTATATTTCATAAATTAAATCATAGATTTTATTTATGAAATACAGACAACTCAAACAGGTAACTAAAAATAATTCTTATTTAGCTTTATTTAAAAAATCAGAAATCACTAAATTTTAACTATGCGATGTATTTGGCGAAATGCGTAATGGATAACGAATATATTCAAAAAAACAAATTAATACATTAGATAAGTAATGAACAAGAAAACACTTCCTATAATCACCGCTAGCACCTTAGCCCTGCTTTTCTCTGCAAATGGATCTGCAACTGAACAAAATCATTCCTTACCTTCCGGTCAAAAATGGTTAGACCATGTAGAACAAGGCTTAATGCCCTACTGGATGATGGATTCTGCACAGGGAAAACCGATGGGTAACTTTCCTACCTTCAGATGCGATGATGGCACTGTGCTTGATGTCGCTGATGTTTGCCCGGAGCTTAACGCCGGTTGGATAGCGCCGAATTTTGGACGCGAATACACTCGAATGAAGTCACGTCAGACCTATGCCTATAGCGTTATCTATCACCTAACTGGGAGTAAGCAAGCGCTGGAACTGGCGCAAAAAGGCGCTTACTACCTAATTGATAATCTTCAGGACAAAGAGCACGGCGGATTTATCTCTTTCACCGAACGAGGTAAACCCGGATTAGAATGGCAACAGCGCACATCACAAGATCAAGCGTATGCACTTGTTGGTTTGGCTATGTATTACTACCTAACCCGCGACGCAAAAGTTGAAAGAGCTTTAGTCGATCAACAAGCGTTTATATTCGACAAGTATCGGCTTGCTGATGGAGAAGGGTTAGCTTGGATACTAAAAGATGGTGATGGCCAGAGTGCAAAACAGCGCGAACTGGTAGCGCAATTAGATCAGATAAATGCTTATCTACTGTTAGTTGCCCCACTTCTGCCAGAACCAACGAAGAGCAAATGGCTTACTGACCTTAACTGGCTAACAGAACAGATGCTCACCCACTATCATTCCGATGAAGAAACTCGTTTTTACGGCTCGGTACACCACAAAGCAATGATGATGCAGGACGCAAAACACAATGACTTCGGCCACACAATTAAAGCTTACTGGATGACGTTGCTGACATCACAAGTGGTCGATAACAGCCAATGGCAGAAGTTTGCAATTGATGGCATCGAAACCACGCTTTCCAGAGCAAGTTACCAGGTAGAGTTTTCGCAGGTTGCGGACTACTTTGGCGACGATCTGAAGAAAGAGTGGCAGGGAGAAAAAGTATCTAGTTGGATGAGCCGTCCGTACAACCAATGGATCTCTTCCTGGGAATGGGCAGAACTTGATCAGGCTGCAATAACGCTTTCACTGATTGATGGCTCTCAAACCGACAAACTGCGGAACACCTTACCTACTTACATGGATGTCTGGGTTGATCATCAATATGGTGGTGTTGGCCTTGGTCCAAAATCAACCAAAGCGTTTCATTGGGGCAATGGGTATCATCAGTTCGAACACGCTCTTATTGGCTATCTGTTTGCCAGCCAGTATGAAGGTAAGCCTGCTACGTTGTACTACGCATTAGACAAGCCTTATTCAGAAGTCCTTCAGCCTTATTATTTCAAAGCCAGGCTTATGGATATTGAACCTGTTCAGCTAAAAAAAGGAGTCAGCGGGCAGAAGGTTCAGTTCACAAACATTTCTCCTCTGAAAGATAACCAGAGATAGTTGCTTGCGATGCAAAAGCTTCAATGTAGGCGGCAAATGCCGCCTACTGTTTATAAGGACTAAAAGCCTTCCAGAACAATTTTGCCTTTCGCTTTTTGAGACTCCAGCAAACCATGAGCTCGTTTTAGGTTTTCTGCATTGATCTTGCCGAATCGTTCACCGACTGTGGTTTGAAGCAACACTTCATCGATCATCCCGGCGACAGCAGCTAATATTTTGTGCTGCTCAATGATATCTGCTGTTTCAAACAGAGAGCGGGTATACATAAACTCCCAGTGCAGCGAGATACTCTTCTGCTTAAGCGGAAGAATGTTAAACTCTTGCGGATCATCGATCAGGCCAAACTTACCTTGAGGTTTGATGACCTTCACCACTTCTTCCATATGCTGTTCTGTTCCGTTTAAGCTTACAACGTAATCCACACAACTCTCTTCACCCAGCTCTTCGCTCAGAGGGTTTCTGTGGTTTATCACCTGATCCGCTCCCAGTTTCTTCAGCCACTCTGCTGTTTCTGGCCTGGAAGCTGTCCCAATCACTTTTAGCTTGGTTAATCGCTTCACGAGCTGAACCATAATCGATCCCACACCACCAGCTGCGCCGATGATCAAGATACTCTTTGGCTCAGTCGCATCCACTTCCAAACGGTCAAACAACATTTCCCATGCAGTAAGCGTTGTTAAAGGTAGCGCTGCGGCTTCGGCGTCAGACAGTGTTTCAGGCGCTTTACTTACAATTCGTTGGTCAACCAATTGAAACTCTGCATTGGTACCCGATCGCGTTAAGTCACCTGCATACCAGACACGGTCACCGGGCTTAAATAGCGAACATTCATCACCAACTTGCTCAACAGTACCAACTGCATCCCAACCAAGTACCTTGTATTCACCTTCAGCTGGCTCTGCTCTCATTCTTACCTTGGTGTCTACAGGGTTTACAGAAATGGCACCAACCTTTACAAGTAGGTCTTTTCCTGACGCTACAGGTTTAGGTAACTCAATATCCTGTAATGATTCAGGATCGTTAATAGGTAATGCACGCTGGTAACCGATAGCTTTCATGATTGACTCCGAATAGTGATAGGGAACTACAGGAACTGATATTAATTGAGGATTATTTTTTGAAAAACTACTACTATTGAAAAACACTTTTAACCATTTTTTGAAAATGAAATCATTACAAGATATTCAGGTTTTTATAGAGACAGCGAGAGCAAACAGCTTTTCTGAAGCAGCCCGTAATTTAGGCCAGACTCCAGCAGCTATCAGCAAAGCTATCCAAAGGCTTGAGTCTGAACTCGGTTTTAGTTTATTTATCCGTTCAACTCGCAGGCTAAGGCTTTCCAAGCAAGGCGAGCAATATTTGCCTTACTGTATTAGTGCGCTAGACCAATTGCAGGAAGGGCTAACCAGCATCGATAACAGAAAACAGTCGCTATCAGGCTTGTTAAAAATATCGATGCCCTCGGATACAGGGAGGGTGATCTTGATACCCTTGCTGGATGAGTTTTTGGATATGCACCCCAATCTAAGTGTTCAGGTACACCTCTCTGATAGTTATGCCGATATCTATAGCCACTCCATTGATATAGCACTCCGTTTTGGCGAACCGTCAGACTCTTCACTTATCGCGATGCCCGTTGCCAAAGGAAACCGCCGAATTCTTTGTGCGTCGGACTCATACATTCAGAGCCATCCGGCCATCGATTCTCCAGATCAGCTTACTGAGCACAATTGCCTCTGTTTTTCTGTACATGAAGGGCTGTTATCAAAGTGGAACTTTACTCATCAGCTAACCGGGGAGACAAAAAAAGTAACGGTAGACGGCAACCGTAAGGCAAGTGATGGAAATGTGGTTCGCCAATGGGCGATAAACGGTAGAGGTGTTGCCTATAAGTCATTAATTGATATAGCAGAGGATCTTAGGAGCGGAGCGTTGATCGAGGTTTGTGCAGAGTGGCGAGGTGAGAACGCCCCTCTCTATATGGTATTTGCAAACCGTAGTCAGTATAGTCCTGCTGTCCGGCAGCTAAGGGAATTTTTGCAATCCCGTTTAGATAAGTACCTTGAGTATATATAGTCAGCCTGAGGGCACTAGAGTGTATTCTCAAAAAATGTTTGATAATAATTCAAACGTACCCGCGTTTTTCACCGCGCTAAGTTAACGTAATATCTCCCCCAATAGCTCACAACTTATTGGACTCGTTTAATGGCTCTTCCTAATTTTCAGCAAGGTCCTATCCGCCCACCTTCAGAAGCAAATAGTTTATTGACTCGCACCACTCAGGGCTGCCCTTGGAATAAATGTAATTTTTGTACTCTATTTGAGGGCATGTCATTTTCTGTTCGCCCTGTCGAAGAGATTAAAAACGATATCTGGGCTGCTAAATCTTTTTATAAAAGCCGTCAGTTTGAAACCTGCTTTCTTCAGGACGGAGATTCGTTCGCGATGGATACAGAAGATCTTTTGGACGTACTGAAAACCCTCAAAGAAGCGTTTCCAGAGTTAAAGCAGATAAGCTCTTATGGCCGGGCTCAATCTATGACAAAAAAGTCTCCGGAAGAGATGAAGGCAATATGCGATGCTGGATTGAACATGCTTTACTGTGGGATGGAATCTGGCTCTCTTGATGTTCTGAAAAAAATGAAGAAAGGCATCACTCCGAAATCAATCTTAAAATCTGCGGAATACGCCAAACAGGCTGGAATGAAGATGATGACCTTTATCATTATTGGTTTAGGCGGAAAAGAGCTTTCGGACTCGCATGTCACTGAGACAGCGCAGCTGCTTAACCAAATAAATCCAGATGAGATTAGGGTCCTTTCTCTCGCCGTTAAGCCTGGCACAGAGCTTGATCAAATGGTTCAAGATGGCAACTTTACTCCGCTAACCGAATTAGAAATGGTTCAGGAGCAAAGAAAGCTTATCAGTATGCTGAACGAGGTTAATGGAAGCTACGGTAACTTCCATTCTATAAACCTGTTAATGGAATTAAATGGCTCACTTCCACAAGATAAAGAGTACTTCCTGAACACAATCGATCGCTTTCTTTCAATGAGTTCAAATCAACAAAACAATTTTATGCTGGGAAGACGCATTAATTACTACACCAAACTAGATGATATGAGTAACCAACTGTTTTTCGATTCAGTTCAACACGAGCTGACGCGTTTCACAGAAAGCTCACCAGGCAAGCTTGATGAGCTATTTTATCAACTGCGTCAGCGTATGATTTAAATAGCTTCGCCAACAATCCCCTTCTCAGACAACCGGGTCAGAATCTCACTGGCCTTTTGTCTGAACAAATCTCTAAGTTGCCTAACTCCCGGAGTAATAGACTGCTTACTTGGGCAGATTAGCCATAGCTCCGTCGGCGTGGGCTTAAACTCCGGCATCACATTCACAACTTTCCCAGAGAGAAGTTCTGAAGACATATCCAGGCAAGATTTTATTGTTACCCCTTGGCCTGCAACACACCATCGCTTTACGAGGTCACCATCATTCGAAGCTCTATTGCCTTTGAGCTTCACTTTGTGCTCTTTTGTTCCGTTTGAAAACTTCCAGCTATCCTGCAAGGTATCATGTAGCTGATAAAGTAAGGCATTATGTGAAACCAAATCGTCAGGGTGTTTTGGCTCACCATTTTGCTCTAGATACTCTTTGGTCGCACATAACAGGCGCGGGACATCACAAATCTTAAAACCATACATGTTTGAGTCATTGGGAGAGCCATAGCGCAATGCCATATCGATTGAATCACGATAAAAATCGATATTGCTGTCGCTGATATTGCTTCTAAGAGTGACGTTAGGATTGGCATCCATAAACTCGTCCAGCCACGGCGTTACCAGATTGCGCCCCAGGTCGGATGAGAGCGATATACGAATTTCTCCATCCAGAGTATCCTGCTCTTCTTTAATATTCTGTTTGGCGAGATCAAGCATCAGTAAGGCCTTTTCGCACTCAGGAAGATACCTTTCTCCAGCAGCCGATAATCTGAGCTGACGAGTCGTACGAATAAACAACTCTGAGCCGAGCGCTGCTTCAACTCTTTTTACAGCAGCACTAGCTGTTGCAGTTCTCATATCCAGTGCAGTAGCAGCGGCTGTGATGCTGCGAAACTCTGCAACCTTTAATACAACCTGTAAATCTTCTAAAAGCATCTTCTGCTCCCGTTTTGTATACGCACAAAAGGCCGACTATTGAAATAGTCAGCCTTTTTGAACCAATCCTCTGGTAATCAATACCATCTGATCGAATTAACCGATTTGAGTCATCTCGTTAAGAGTAAACACTTCAACCGCGCCTTCTGTAGCTTCCACATATTCTTTCAAGTGTTGGTTACCCATATGTGCCTGCCAAAGTTCACGTGATTCCCAGTTCTCGTAAAACAAGAAGTGTTTAGGATTCTCATTATCCTGATGCAGATCGTAGTTGATGCAACCTTCTTCCGCGCGAGTAATGTCAATAAGCTTAAGTAGCTCAGCCTTTACCAGTTCAATTTTGTCTTCTTTAGCGATGATGTTAGCAACGATTGTTAGTTTAGCCATTGTAGTGTCCTCTGATTCAATAGAGCGATGTGTGTCAACGAGAGTAATCATAGCTCGATATAACCACGCCAAAAACAGCCAAATCTTAGAATCTTTATCAAAAAATATTTGATAATTACGCTAACTCTATCAAACCTCTGTAAGCTATTACCTATCACTACTTAACGTAAAGGTGTAATACTCCTGATTGTAATAGATGCTTGAAACTTCAAATGGAATATTGTCGTCCAGGTAGGCAGTAGATGAAGCGTTTAACACTGGCTCGTCCCGTTTTAGTCCTAAATGCGTTCTTACTTCCTGTGATGGAAGTTCGGCTCGTATCTGTTTTTGGCTGCCCATCACTTTGAATCCGTGCTGCTCAACATAGAGGTACTTGGAACCATTAAGATCATCTTCTGAGAGATCTTTAAACGGCTCGTAGAGCATATGGGTGCTTTCGTATACAAATGGAATATCACCAATCAGGCGAAGACGAGTCATTAGCCATACCGCAGTGCCTACTTCTACCTTTAAAGCCTCAGCTACCTTTTCATTAGCTACGTCCTTAGACAAGTGAAGTAGCTTGTTTTGAATAGGCGCATTAAGAAACTCAGCCACTTCACTGGATGTCAGATGTTTATCTAGTGGAAGAGACATTTTAAACTCAGCCTTAGGCTCGGAAACGAACGTCCCTCTGCCGCGCTGCCTTTCTACAACACCTTGCCTGACAAGATAGTCGACCGCTTTACGAATCGTCATCCTTGAAACGCCGTATAAAGCCGTCATCTCAGGCTCTGATGGCAATGCATCTCCCGGTTGCAGTTCACCGTTACTGATTTTCTCTGTTAATAGCTGCTCTATCTGAAGATAGATGGGAATTGGAGAGTGCTTGTCTATCATGGTTAGTTCTAAGTTTATTAGCCGCTGAGTTTTACCATACTACCCTGAAGGGGTTATCTAGACAACTCTACAACCTGTAACTTTTTTCTTCTTTGATCATAAAATTCAGAAATCGACTAAATAACTAATTATCAATCAGTTAGGTTGAACACGGCGATTTTTTTAAATTTTTTACTCTAATACATAACGTGATGACAATCACATCAACAAACTAGTTGTATAGACAACTATACAGAATGAGCGTTTAATGCACCCATAAATAGAACATCACAAACTAAATTTTCAAATTACACATGGAGTATCTTTGTTATGAAGAATTTTGGGTCTAAGTTGCAGGACTTAGGAAAAGCACTGATGATGCCGATTTCGGTAATCGCTGCTGCAGGTATTTTCCTTGGTTTGGCCGCCGCTCTTCAAAACCCGAACATTACTGGTCAAGGTTTCAACCAGCTAGAAATTGTTCAGCTAATTCTTGGTTTCATTCGTAAAGTTTCTGGTTCCCTTTTCGGTAACCTACCCCTATTTTTTGCTGTTGCTGCTGCCATCGGTATGGCGAAAGACGAAAAGCCAACTGCGGCATTTGCTGCTATCGTGGGCTTTATCGCAATGCACGTTGGTGTTAACTACAGCTTGCTAGCTCAGGGCCTTACCCCGGCAACCACTTCTGTCGATTATCTTGTAGGTCAGGGTATGGATCGTACATCTGCAATGATGTACGCCGCTGAGTTTGGTCGCACTCTGGGTATCTTTACCTATCACATGAGTGTTTTGGGTGGTGTAATTGCTGGTCTTATTGCCGCATACCTGCACAACCGCTTCTACACAATCACTCTGCCAACAGCGATCAACTACTTTGGCGGCCGTCGTTTCGTGCCGATCATTACTGTTATCGTTCTTCCGCTTGTAGGTGTATTCCTGTCGTTCATCTGGCCAACTATTGGTGCTGCTATCGCTAGCATCGGTCAATTTATCGGTGAAGCAGGCAGCTTTGGTACATTCCTGTTCGCATTCACTGAACGCCTTCTTATTCCTACTGGTCTTCACCACATCCTGAACGAAACTGTTCGCTTTACCCCAATCGGTGGCGTGGCAACCGTTGATGGCGAAAGCATTGTTGGTGCATTAAGTATCTTCAACACATGGCTGGCAGACCCAAGCTCTATGAGCCTTGATACTGTGCGTGAAGCTTCTCGCTTCCTTGCTCAGGGTAAGATTCCGGTAATGATGTTTGCACTTCCTGGTGCTGCACTAGCAATGTACCACTGTGCACGTCCTGAACATAAAACTCGCGTTAAAGCGCTAGTACTAGCGGGTGCTCTGGCTTCATTCACAACAGGTATTACTGAGCCACTAGAATTCAGCTTTATCTTTGTTTCACCGATTCTGTACGTATTCCATGCAGTGATGACTGGTATGTCGTTTGCACTGGCGCAGATCTTCGGCGTAATCATCGGTAACGTTCAGGGTGGTGTAATTGACTTCCTGGTATTCGGTGTTCTTGGTGGTACTCAAACAGCATGGTGGTATGAACTCGTCCTTGGTGCTTGCTACTTCCCGCTGTACTACTTCGTATTCCGCACTGTGATTCTGAAGATGAACGTGAAGACTCCAGGCCGTGAAGATGAATCTGAGACAGTCACTATCAATGCCATGCCTGCTTCTGAGAAAGCAAAAGAGATCATCGAAGGTCTTGGCGGTGCAGACAACATCCAACTTGTAGATAACTGCTTTACTCGCCTTCGCGTAAAAGTACTGGATATAAACAAGATTAAGGACGATTCACTAATGGCAACGGGGGCCTCTGGTATCAAACGTGCAACCGACGTTGATGTGCAGGTTATCTATGGTCCTCAGGTAGAAGCTATTGCCAATGACGTGAAACGAGCTCTGGCTTAATACGGACTCTTATTTCCCCCTACTCTGTTAAATATTTGACCCCGGCTATTCCGGGGTCCGCAATCAAATTTGTTAAGTGAGATGTAATCATGACTAAAGCTTTTAATATCGTATTGGTTGGCGGTGGTTCAACCTGGACTCCTGGCCTGCTTAAAGCGCTTTGTAAGCGTAAGGAATCTTTCCCTCTTAAGCGCCTGGTAATGTTTGATGTAAACGCTGGCCGTCAGGAAGTGATCGGTGAGTACGCTAAACTGCTTTTCTCTGAAGAGTACCCAGAACTGGAATTCGAATATACAACGGACAAAGACGTTGCATATAAAGATATGGATTTCGTTCTTTGCCAGATGCGTACTGGTGGTTATGAGATGCGTGAGAAAGATGAGAAGGTTCCTCTGGCTCACGGTGTAATCGGTCAGGAAACGTGTGGTCCTGGTGGCTTCGCATACGGTATGCGTTCTATCGGTGACATGGTAGAGATGGTTGAAGATGTACGTGCTCGCGCTCCACAAGCATGGATCCTTAACTACACTAACCCGGCTGCAATCGTGGCAGATGCACTTAAGAAACGTTTCCCTCAGGATGAGCGTATTCTTAACATCTGTGACCAGCCAGTGAACCTACTTCGTTCATACGGTCGTCTTCTGGATGTAAACCCTGATGAGTTCGATCCAGTATACTTCGGCCTAAACCACTTCGGTTGGTTCACTCATCTGTACAACCAGGAAGGCGAAGATCTTGCACCTAAGCTAAAAGCATATATCGCTGAAAACGGCTTCATGCCAGTTGATGCTGAGCAGCGCGATCAGTCCTGGTTAGACACATACGCAGCCGTTGCTGACATGCTTCGTGACTTCCCGGATTACCTGCCAAACACGTACCTTCAGTACTACCTGTACCCAGAGTACAAACTTTCTAAGCTTGATCCTGAGTACACTCGTGCAAACGAAGTTATGGATGGCCGTGAGAAGCGTGTATTTGACGAGTGTCGTCAGGCAGTTATCGATGGTACAACTCAGAACTCTACAGTTGTACACAACGATGCACACGGCGACATGATTGTTGAGGTGGCAGAGTCTATCGCATTTAACCAGAAGCGTAAGTTTGTTGTTATCCTTGAAAACAACGGCCTTGTAGCCAACCTTGATGACGATGTTATGGTTGAGGTAACTGCTGAGCTAGGCTTCAACGGCCCTCGCCCATACGGTGTTGGTAAGATCCCAACCTTCTACAAAGGCATGATCGAGCAGCAGTTTGCTTACGAGCGTCTAACTGTAGAAGCATGGTTTGAAGGTTCTTATACCAAAGCACTTCAGGCGCTAACGCTTAACCGCACTGTGGTTGATGCGAAAAAAGCTCGTAAAGTCCTTGATGCACTTATCGAAGCAAACAAAGGTTACTGGCCAGAACTTAAGTAATCTTATAAACGACTAATTCAAACTCGATTTTTTGCCTCACTCCTTGGAGTGAGGCTTTTTTGTTCTGATTTCACGGTCAAAGAAGCTCACTCAGATTCTTCACCACATAATCTTTACGCCAACGCTGGCAATCATCACCATACTGACTAGGCTTATTTCATCTGATCCGTTAATCAACAGACGTGAGGGTAGTCATTATGGCAAACTCAGAAGTTCAGGAACTCGAACAACAAATTTACGAGCTAAACAAAAAGCTTGTCGATCTACGTAAACACAACCCCGACAGAGAAGAAGTTCGAAATTATAGCTTCAACGCTCTCAATGGTGACGTGTCTCTACTTGAGCTATTTGATAACAGGGACAAGCTTCTGGTTATCCACAATATGGGGCAAGGTTGCCGATACTGCACACTTTGGGCTGATGGGTTTAACGGCTTTATCCCTCATTTAGAGTCCACCATGTCTGTTGTTTTAGTATCAAAAGATACCCCAGAGATACAGCGACAGTTTGCGAACTCAAGAGGATGGCGTTTCAATATGGCTTCTCATGAAGGTGGGGAGTACATAAAAGAGCAATCTGTACTTCAGGGAGAAAACAACATGCCCGGTGCCGTTGTGTATGAGAAAGAAGGTGATCGGATATACAGGAGAAGCTCATGTATATTTGGTCCGGGAGACCTCTATTGCTCTATGTGGAGCTTGCTCGGATTAGCAGGTATGAGCTCCTGCCGATTGGACGCCTCAATATAACTATTGGAAGCGTCCTGCCAGGATGGATGACGGTGGAGAGAACTTACCTGAGTAACTAGTTACGACTGGCATACACGTTGGTCAGAAACGCACCTACACCATTAATGGCTACATCATAATTGTATGTTTTCAGGTCTTCCGAATCGACTGTACCATCATTGTCATCATCGTCTCGATTGATGATCTCACTAATACGGGAACCAGTGTCATCATAACTGGTTAGCTGGTAGCGGCTGCTATCCTCAGAACCGTCAGCATCGTCATCGTCATAGCGGGTATATTCTCCTTGAAACCCAAGGCTCGGTGTATGGAATACGTAACGGCGGGTGCTACTGAGAGTGACACCATCCTGATAGACTTTTTGAAGACTGTCTGTTGTCTCCCCCTCCTCATTTAAAGAGTAGGTTTCCTGAGAACGATAGTTGACGATATTGTCACCATCGTAATCATTCCAGTAGCTATATTCAGTCTGGTGGCCGCTATCGTTATACACGTTTACTTGTAACGATTCGGATTCTAAATCATCCCCACTTGTGTAAGTTGCATCGCTTGAGCTAAGAACATCGTTATTGCTATTGTAGGTTTTTATTTCGAGATCATAGTAGTCATAGGTATCGTCTGCATCGATATCTTTGTCTGTTCTCTTTTCAGTGACTAATCCTGCAGAGTTATATGTGTAGGTAATAAGCTCTTGCGAATCAAGAACATCTTCGTCGTCGTATTCGAGTTCATGGATGGTTTTTACTGTACCGTCATTGTTATACGTGTGGGTTTGTATGACAGTATCACCATTAGAGCGATCCTGGGTTTCGACTTCTAACCACCCCTTTGAGTTATAGTCATAGTGTTCCGTACTTGCCGAATCAGGTGCCCCATCTCCGTTATAGTCGTAATAGGAAGTTTTCGATTCAACCTGACCTAACAGATTAAAAACGTAGGTATACCCTCTTTCAAATGTACGGCTTCCAGAAGAGTTGTATTTGGGATAACGCAATGCCAGCAATCGTCCCATATCATCGTACTCGTAGACATACTCATTCGTCACAATATCTTGATCATCAGCAACAGACACCTGTTCTTTGTAGCCTTTGGCTGAATAGAAATATGTGGAGGACTGATCTACCGTACTGTCATTGCCAGTATCGGTTACCAGGGTATCCAGTTGATAGTACGTCATCTCTTGTTCAGCGATATCATACAGATAAGCAATAGATACCATGGGCGTCACTGACCTGGTCGTAGATAGCTCATTAGCTAACTCAATGAGTGTTTCCTCATAAAAAATATCTGGAGAAACGTTTAAATCGATATCTGTGGTCACAAGGCTTTGCCCGGAGTACGACGAAACATCTATGCCATTATCTAAAACGCCGTCGTTGTCGAGGTTGGCCAATAATTGAATCAGATTAGCCAATTCCTGAAAGCTTTCGAATCCTTGGCCATCAAAGAATGCTGTGCCCAGGTCTTGTTCATTATCCGGGAAATCAGCTAATACTAAACCCTGGCTCGCATCGAATTCTGCAAGCTCTTTTCCCAGTAAAGAAATAACAACAGTTTCTCCTTCGATATACTGGTAATCACCGTTTGACAGTGTTCCCGATTGAGTTTCCGTTGCGTACTCTAACCCCGTAATACTCAGGTTGAGCAGTTGGTTTGTTTGTGACTCTTGATCAGTGGTGCCTGTTTCATCTGTATCATTTGGCATACAGGCTGCTAATAACAACGATAACAACACTGATGCAATAACAATTGGATTCATGGTTGTTTTTCGCTCTTATTAAAAAATACTATTCGAGTTTTTTCTCTGTCCACCAGTGAGCAGAGAGTACAAACGCATTGAGAAGCTAATACCTTCAACTGAATCCCAGTGCTCAACTAACTTGCCTTGATCTAGACGCCAGGTGTCGATGATGTTCATCCCTTGAGACTCGTCACCTCGGTGCTTTGCTTTTAAAGTAGCGTGAGAGTGCAAAATCACGTGTTCCCCATCAACAAAAATATGCTTCACGTCGTAGCTAAATTCAGGGGAGGTCTTAACTAAAGCGCTAACCGTTTTCACGACCCCTTCGATACCATCCGGAATCGTTCGGTTGTGTTGTGTATAGGTTTGTCCTGAAAATCGGTTAAGAATCTCGTCAAAGTTATGGTCGTTCATGATCAGCTGTACAAACTTCACAACTGCTTTCGCATTACTCTGATCTGCTTCACTCCAGTGTGGCTTGCTGAGAGATTCGAAATTAATAATTGGTCTTTCCATGTCATTTTCCTAATCAGCCAGAAGATACTCATTAATATAACTTGCAAATTGCAAGTTAATATATTTGCTTGCAGTATGCAAGTTAAATACAATGAGGAACGCTGTTTCGAAAGGAAAACTATGATGCCGAAACGATCTAACTGCCCAATTTCAAATGTTCTCGATCTTGTAGGTGATAAGTGGAGCTTGCTTATCCTGAGGGATTTAACGTTTTTTGGTAAATGTACCTACTCTGAACTCCAGACTTCCGATGAGAAAATGGCGACAAACATTCTCTCCAACCGATTGGAACGTTTAGAACTAGATGGCTTGATCAGCAAAGAACCGGACAAAAGGGATAAACGACGCAAGGTTTATCGGCTCACTCAGGCGGGGCTAGATATGATGCCGATCATGTTAGAAATGATGATTTGGAGTAGTACTTATGAGCCAGTGACTAATACCCACCCTGAGGTAGTAGAAAGAGCTAAAAATGACAGGGAGAATTTGATTAAGGATTTGCTGGCGATGATGAAAGATCGGGAGGTATAGACCAAAAGCTATCTGGTTATCACTCTCGCCTTACAACGACATCCAATGACGCAAAGTTAGCAGCGCTCGATCAGCAAAGTTCATGGTTTTGATATTGGCTTTTACTTCTTTGGCTAGCGCAGGCTCGTCAGTGATAATGCTGTCGACTCCAAGCAGGTATAGTCGTTCCATGTTAGCCGCGCTGTTAATGGTCCACACTAGCACTTCTTGCTGACGCTGCTGAATCTCGATAATTCTCCATGGATTGAGCCACTGTTCGCTGACCATGAGCATGTCGACATCGCGCTCTAGCTCCGACTCGCCAAAGCTAGCCGCGTATATGAGCGCAAAGCGCAGCATGGGCGGCCTAATTGCGCCCATTTGGGCCATCACGTTCGCCAGCAACTCACTATCTAAGCTCGACAGCACCATCGCCTGGGAGTAATTTTGCAGCAACTGTGAGATTGCATCAGCCAGCTCAAAGCTTTTGTTATAACGTTTGAGCTCTATGTTAAACTCAATCTGGTCGGCATAGTTATCTAATAGGTCGGAGAGCAATGGTGGCGGCAGATGCTTTTGCGCTAAGTAGGCTTCCTTAACCTGTGCATAAGTAGCATTTTCAACCACTAGCGGGTCACCAATCATACGCCCCAGATCGCGATCGTGGAACACTACAATCTGTTTATCTTTGGTCAGCTGTACATCAATTTCGGCGCTTCGAACGCCTAGCTCAATCGCATATTTTATGCCCGCTTCACTGTTTTCAGCGCGCGCAAATCCGCCAGCTCGGTGTGCGGTTACATACCCAAAGCCATCAGTTTGCAGGCGAGTAACAAAGTCACGCACGTCGCTATAGCCAGCATGACCAGCCAGGGAGCTCACCACCACGATTGCTATCGTCATGATCGCCGGATAGCGTGTTTGCTGGTTCAGCCCTGCTCGTCGCTGAGTTTGATTGACCAGCTTTAGTTGTTTAGTTCGCAAGCGCAGTATATAAAACTGACAACTGGCGTAGATAAATCGGTCAACAAAGCTAACCCCAAGTGACACCGCAAACAGCAAAAGCCCCGATGCCATTAACCATGGATAGCGTTCAGGATCAGAAGTGGCCCATAATAGTGCGGGTTCCAGGGCAATAAAGAAGCTCGCCAACAAGATGGCCGCAACCATAATTCGAAGAAAAAGCCACGCGACATGACCAATCACGATGTGCCAATAAATACTGTGACTTAACCGGCGCGCCTGCTGAAACAGAGACCATTGTGAACAGTTTTGGAACAAGCTCAATGGCAACGCCAGCCACCAATTCGCCCAGTAACGTAGCACCAGCAGCACCACGGGTAGTGTGACGAGTACCAGCAGACCAACAGCCCACCATAAAGAGCTTGTTTGATTAGTTAAATAATAATTGATGTCCCAGTCATTAAGCATCATGCCAAATATCCAGCGCCCCACCCACACAATACTGACCAGCAATAAACTGATCCCGACCGACTGCGCCAGAACCACTTTAAACATTCGCCATGTGCGCTGGATTATCAGGCCTACGGTATCGAATATGGAGCGTTTACCGAGTTCGTGCTGTGCTAGCAAAATTGAAATGGTCGAGTGCTCGACAAAAAATATAAAACTGAGCTGGCTGACAAACCAAATACTCAGCAAAAATCCGACCGGAGACAAAAAGAAAGACAGCAACTCCTGATTAGCAATTGCCGTTACCCCATAGACACTCATTAACTTTGAGGTCACCCAAATATCTAATGGAATAAACAAGGTGATTAACGTAGCGCGCACCACCAGATAACTGGCGAGCATCTGCCAACCACTAGCTTTGAGACGGTGCCACATAAAGTAAAAGATATGGCGACTACGATGAAGAAACGCGCTTAACACTACAGGGTCATAAAGATTTAAAAGAGTGAGGCGCTATAGTAGCACCAGGTGATTGTTACTTCTATCCACGTGTTACCTATTTCAATTGAACACTAAGTTCGATTGAATTCACTTGAAATACTCCAATACCGCAATATAAGCACATACCAAAGAGGCACTACTTAAAACCTTAAACGAATTAAGCACAAAGGAAGAAAAACATGAAAAAGTTAGCTATCGCACTGGTCATCGCAACATCTAGCATCTGGTCTGCTGCTACTCAGGCATCAGTTATGCTTCCAATCAAGCACACTATCCAGTATTTCATTACTGATTCGAACTTCAACATGAGTGAGTTTGAAGAGTTCACAACTGAGAACGGCGAAACTTTCAATATTCACGCTTCTATGGATGAACCAAACCGCGTATTGGTTATGGATACTTCATGGTCACCATTGCCAGAACTAACAAGCTCTATGAGCGAAAAAAAGGGTCGTACTGCTGGCCTTGAATATGCTAAATCTCAAGGTGTTGAAGTTAAGTTGACTGACGCCGATTACCACTACCACAACGGTGCCTACGGTTACTCGTTTACTGTGAACGCAGTTTCTACAAACTAGTACCGACAAACTAATAATAGAAAGAGCGCTGTTTATTCAGCGCTCTTTAGCTTTTGCTCTTCTTCTAACCGAACCTTCTGCCGGGTTTTAACGTCTTTCCATGATTCGCCTGATTCAATTCCGGAAACTCGCTCATCATATTTCTGACTGGCACGTTTTAGTACTGAAGATAGCTGCACACCCTGCTCTTTCTCTAGCGCAATAACAGCGTTGAGATAATCCCAAAGCACATCGCCGAGTTCATCTTCCAGGTAGCACACTCGAGACTTTGGAACTTCCTCTACAACCTCATCAACTTCTTTTTTGATTTCAGAAAGATAGGTTTCAGATCCATTAGACCAATCATTACCTTCATCAAATAAAGATTTTCTGCGTGCGATTTCGATTAGTTTTTCAAAGTCTTTCATCTTATTTATTATCCTTTTCTGGATGTTAGATTCGTTTGGAACTCCTATATTCCAGTTATAATCAAGTAAATGTAAAAACAGACACCACTTTGATGCCTGTTTATTTATAGCGTTAGCTCACCTTTATTCTTCAATGCCAGCGGTGGGCGTAACCGAACCCGGAAGATGTTTCACCCTTTTGGCAACTTCATTTTGTTTGCCCAGGTTGAATGGGCGCGCATCAGGGCTTCCCAAGTAGCCACAAACACGGCGAGTGACAGAAACTGTAGCAGGATCATGGTTACCACATTTCGGGCATACAAAGCCTTTGCTGGTACAGTTAAATTCACCCTCGTAGCCACACTCATAGCACTCATCTATCGGTGTATTGGTTCCGTAATAAGGCACGCGGCTGTAGCTATAGTTCCAGACATCCTCCAGAGCTTCTATATTGCGCTGCATATTCGGGAATTCACCGTAACAAATAAAGCCACCGTTCGAATGCTGAGGATAACCCATTTCAAAGTCTATCTTGTCGTAAGGGTTTGCATCCTTACGAACATCCAGATGGTAGCTGTTGGTGTAATAACCCTTGTCGGTAATGTCATCAATAACACCAAACTCTTTAGTATCCAGAGCACAGAAGCGATGACACAGATTTTCACTTGGTGTGCCATAAAGGCTAAACGCATACCCGGTTTCGTTTTTCCAGGAATCTACAGCACGCTTTAGGAAGGCAACGATTTCAAGACCTTTCTGAGTAAGTTCAGGCTCATCGAACATATGACCTTTATCTTTACCTTTATAAAGGGCTGTAACGGTTTCATGCACACCAATATAGCCAAGAGAGATGGAGGCGCGTCCATTTTTAAAGATCTCAGCGATTGAATCTTCAGGTTTTAGGCGAACACCACAAGCGCCTTCCATATATAAAATAGGTGCAACCGATGCAGGCACGTTTTCCAACCTTTCAATTCGGGTATCAAGTGCCTTACGCGCCATCTGAAGACGCTTATCAAGAATTTTAAAGAACTTAGCTTCATCTCCTTCGGCCTGAATTGCGATACGTGGCAGGTTAAGGCTAACCACGCCTATATTGTTGCGCCCATCATGGATGAGTTCACCATTCTCTTCGTATGGATTAAGGAAGCTACGGCAACCCATTGGGGTTTTAAATGAACCCGTCACTTCAACAACTTTGTCATAGTTCAGGATATCCGGATACATGCGCTTACTGGCACACTCCAGCGCCAACTGCTTGATATCATAGTTCGGATCCTGAGAGTTTAGGTTAAGACCATCCTTGATAGCAAAAATCAGCTTAGGGAATACTGCTGTTTTACGGTTCTTACCCAAACCAGCTAGTCGATTTACCAGTATAGATTTCTGGATCAGTTTTGCAGCCCAGCTAGTTCCTAAACCAAAACCAAAAGTAACAAACGGTGTCTGGCCATTGGCAGTGTGAAGTGTGTTTACTTCGTATTCCAGTGACTGGAAGGCATCAAAACACTCTTTCTCTGTTCTTGATTTGGCAAAAGCTTCAGGATTAGGAATATCCCACTCTTTAGCAAGCTCCAGGTTTTTTTCATGGCTCGCCATGACATAAGGCTCAAGGATCTCATCAATGCCATTGATAGTTGTTCCGCCATAAATATGGGAAGCGACCTGAGCAATAATCTGTGCGGTTACCGCAGTCGCAGTAGCAATCGATTTTGGTGTGTCGATTTCAGCGTTGCCCATCTTGAAGCCGTTAGTAAGCATTCCACGCAGATCAATCAACATGCAGTTAAACATTGGGAAGAACGGTGCATAATCCAGATCGTGATAGTGAATATCACCGCTCTCATGAGCCTTAACAACGTCTCTTGGAAGGATGTGAGTTTTAGCGTAATGCTTAGCAACGATGCCCGCCAGCAGGTCCCTTTGTGTCGGGATTACCTTGCCATCTTTGTTGGCATTTTCGTTTAGAACATCAATATTGCTTTGCTCAATCAACCCCTGGATTTCCTGGGTCAGAAAGCTTTTCTTATCACGAGAGATGTCACGGTCATGACGGTATTCGATATAAGCCCGGGCCACCTCTTTGTGTGGTCCCTGCATCAACTCATCTTCAACTAACGTCTGAACTTCCTGAATATCGACTTCGTACTTATCTGAAAGACTGGTCTGAACCTTATCCGCTACTTGTTTAGCATAACCTTCCGTGCTTTCACGTCCTGTTGCTTCTGCTGCACTCATTACAGCCAACACTATACGCTCCGCATTGAATGGGGCTCTTGAACCGTCTCTCTTGATGACTACGACATTACTCATGATATTCTCACAGCCTTTATATGGTGCTATTAATTATGGGAGGCACAATATATAGTGTTTGAAAATTTTGTCATCCGATTTTTTAGCTGTGAAAACTGAGATTTTGTTTTGTTGGTTCTTTTTTTGTTCAGCTGAATTTTGAGGTCTCGTTTCGGCGGCCTCAAAGAAAGTTAAAGAAACGTTTACAAAAGTCGTCAATTAAGTAACATCTGTCAATTGTCGTATTCGATTGATTATATTCAATGTTGTCTTAGTAAAAGGGCTCGTATCAATGATTTCTTCGCTGCACGTTAGCTTAACCACAATAAATAATAACAAGTATTTTCAGGCTTTCACTGTTGTGGTTATTATCCTCGCGGCACTGTCCATAGGTGCTAACACGTTTGAACTACCAACAAGCGTGAGCGTAGCGATTCACTGGTTAGATCAGTTTATCCTTTTGTTTTTTCTGGTTGAAATTGTCATCAAGTTCTTCTCATACAAACATAAACTAGACTTCTTCAAGAGCGGCTGGAACTGGTTTGACTCAATCATCGTCGTTGGGAGCCTAATACCCACCGCAGGGCAAGGTATATTGATTGCGCGCCTGCTTCGCGTATTCAGAGTGCTTCGACTGGTATCGGCCGTACCTCAGCTTAAGCTGTTGATTAATGCTTTGTTCAAAGCTATTCCGAAGATGGGTTATATCGCTGTGTTGATGTTTATCATCTTCTACATCTATGCCGTTGTAGGAAGCTTGTTATTTTCATCTATCAACAAGGTTTTATGGGGCGATGTCTCGATATCTATGTTGACGTTGTTCCGGGTGGCTACATTTGAGGATTGGACAGACGTCATGTATGAGACCATGGAAGTTTATCCAATGAGTTGGGTGTTCTATCTTACCTTTATCTTCCTTACTGCATTTGTATTTTTGAATATGATGATTGGTGTGGTTATTGAAACCATGACGACAGAACATGCCTTAGCAGAACAAGACAAAGAGTCTGACGATCCAATCATCACCTCGGAATACGAATCAAGGCAAATATTTGCTACCCACAATCAGGTAGAGCAGCTACAAAGAGAGCTCTCAGAAATTAAGGAGCTCTTGAAGCAAAATAGAGCATAGAAAACACATATAACACACATGATAATCAACTGAATATCAGCGCTAAATTTCGATAGATTCCTGACTAGGGCTCAGACTATTATCCCATTTTTGCAATTCACTTGTCCCATATCGCTTATTTTTTTCATCCCTCAGGCCAACTAATATTTCTCCCGTACCTTGATAACGAATGACGGCAAGTTGCCGAACAGGAGAAGAACATGAAAGCGGTAGTATTAGAACAAACTGGCGGTAGCGACAAACTTATCTACAAAGAAATCGACAAACCAGCACTAAAAGAAGGCCAGGTCCTGGTTCAGATAAAAGCAGCACCAATCAACTTCATCGATACGGTTATCCGTGAAGGCAACATGCCTCCGGGTATGATGCCAGAATTGCCGTTCATCTCTGGTGTTGAAGGAAGCGGTATTATCGCTTTGAGCAGAGTAATGTTTCGGACATCATCGCTATAATCATCATAAACATCCTGATAGGTAATATACGATGCAACTCCTATGAACAAAGTCCAGATTAGAACGACAAAATAGAATGCAAGCCAGATATTATTTTTAATAAACGCCATATTTCCCTGCCAATCTCTGATATTGAACGAATCACCCGCCGTGGTTTTATTTATGTGTTGTCATAAGAGCAATAGCAGTTTCTTCCCTGAGACTTAGCCTTATACATGGCTTCATCTGCTCGATGGTACAGTTCTTCGAAGCTCAGCAAATGACCGCTTGATGTTGCTCCACCAATACTGACCGTACATTTTACGTTCTTATAGAGATTATAGACGTTCAGTTTCTGGACATTTATACGTATTCTTTCCGCAATGGTTGCCGCTTTCTCGCGGTCTGTTTCTTTTAAGAGCACTACAAACTCTTCACCACCTAACCTGGCAACATAATCCCCTTTTCGTAACGCTAGTTTGATAGTGTTTGCGATTTCTATCAGAACCTTATCGCCAACTGGGTGACCATACGTATCATTTATGTTTTTAAAGTTATCAGCATCTATAACCAATAAGCTTACATGCGAAGAATTTTTCTCGTTTAAATCAAAGTATTCTTCCGTCAGTTTGAGGAAAGTTCTTCGATTAGGTACACCCGTCAATGAATCAACTTCAGCCAGGTGCCTCATATGCGCCAGCTTCTGGATATGGTGTTTCACCCAATGAATACAGGCGGACATAAAAAATATAAACCCCAATGTTCTTACAACATCTTCAGCGATGTCTAAAAAACCTCGCACCTCAAAAAACTCATCCATAAAGTCAATCGCGTTACCTACAACCAAAAGAGACATGGAGATAAATAGAGCTTTGTAAACCGTTGAATCTTCTCTAAGCTTTTCCAGGCTGAATAGCAAGTAGACACATGCAATAGTCTTCGCTAACTCTGTGACTACATCGGTAGAGTCAGGGATAGCAGAGGGATAATAAAGTGCAATAAAACCCGATAGTAATAGAGTAATGATTAAAGTAGCGATAGCTCTACTTCGTTCTCGTATAATGCTCATTTTAATCTACCCGGGGACAATGACGCTCTAATATAAACACTAGTACATTATTAATACATTGATGTACTGTTAAAACTATCTCCCTTTCTTGTTAGAAAACATTACCACATTAATCTCGGCCTCTCCTAACGGCTAAAGGTAGGCTACCAAAACTTATCCTTCACTAATTATTGTCATAAATAACAAGAGTAAATTGTTTTTATCGTTCTTTTTCTCACCTGAGTACAGACCTATGATGCCATCTTTAACTCTGAAGTTAAGTTTGTTCCTGATATATCAGGACTGACTGCGACAATAATTGAATAAGGAATAAAGATGCTTTTCAGTAACCTGAAAATGGGTCAGCTAGAGCTTAGAAACCGTATTGCAATGGCACCTATGACCCGTTCACGCGCAACCCTACCGGGCGATCTGGCTAATGATATGATGCGCGAATATTATCGTCAGCGTGCTAGCTCTGGTTTGCTAATCTCAGAAGGTATTCCTATCTCTACATTGGGTCGTGGTTTCTCCTTTACTCCCGGTCTGTACACCGAAGAACAGGTTGAATCCTGGAAACCAGTAACTAAAGCTGTTCATGATTTGGGTGGCGCTATCTTTGCTCAGATATGGCACGTTGGCCGTACATCACATAAAGCCATTACAGGTGGAGAACTGCCAATTTCTTCGTCTCCGGTTGAAGGAGTTAGCCCTGCATTTGGCCCTCTTGCTGAAGGGGGTTATGGTTTCCTGAAGACAGAAATCCCTCGCGAAATGAATCATGGAGATATCCAGGAAGTGATTCAGCAGTATGTGGTAGCGGCAGAGAATGCTATTGAGGCTGGATTTGATGGCATCGAACTTCACGGTGCTAACGGCTACCTTATCGAACAGTTTATGCACAAAGCAACCAATAAGCGCACTGACGAATATGGCGGCAGCGATGAAAATCGTATTCGTTTTGCTGTTGAGATAATTACAGCGGTAGCCAATGCAATAGGTGCGGATAAAACCGCTATTCGATTATCTCCCTATCTAACCATTGACCATCCGGCTGATGACTTTGATATGCCAACGACAGTGCTTAAGTTCCTTGAAACAATTGAACCACTAGGTATTGCTTACGTGCATTTCTCTGAGAATGTGATGAACTTCCGCGAGGTACCGATCACTTTCCGCCAGCAGGTACGTGATGTATTTAGTGGTAAGGTCATTATTGCAGGTCGATACACTAAAGAATCAGCCCAGGAAATGCTGGACACTGGTCTGGTTGACCTTGTGGCGTTCGGTGAACCCTATATTGCAAATCCTGATCTGGTGTATCGCTTTAAGCATGACTTAGAGCTTAACGAAGGACATCGTGAAACATATTACGGCGGCGCGGAAGAAGGCCTTATCGACTATTCCGTTGCTGACCCCGAAGTGTTCGCAACTGACCCGGCGAAAGAACAGGCCGAAGCGTTTATTCTGAACTACTACAGCAAGTTTGACGCTCGTGCAGACACAGATGCATTTACAGAAGATTTCGATTGGGATGGGTTCCTGATGAGTACTCCGGATCGTAAAATTCGTACCGAACAGGAATACTTGCTGTTTTACGCTGAAACAAACGAAGTCTTTGTTGATAGCAACCATAAGGTCGAGAACTTTATGTTAACCAGAAAAACGGCTGACAGCATTGAGGCCACATGCGATGTCACTTTCACCGCCAATCAAAAGCCAGATCCACTAACTCCGATAGAAGTAAAAGGTCGCGTACGCTTTGTTCTAAAGCAAGGTGAAAAGGCTAATACCTGGAAGATTAACCGATACCTGGTTGACGTTGATTAACAGAGCTTTCGTTATTAAGTAAAGTTGGTCAGGTGGGTAGTAATGTTCACCTGACTTTTACCAGACAAACCCCGCCACTTACCAAAAATGAAATCTTAGAAATACGAATTATACTTATAAATATCAATAATTTAAGATTGAATCATTTTCTGATCGAACACACATTATTGAACTCATTTGCTAGTTCAATGAGCCTGAGTTGATATGATAATTTCTATAAAGTCTGGAGGCAGTTCTTTACTACTTAGCAGCCGTATGCCAACTCTCTAACCACTCCTTTCGTTAGAAGCGAAATCAGTTCTTACCGAGCTTGACCGACTCAATATCCAACTATTGCTTTCAGAAAATTCGCATTTGTCGTTACTACTTTTTTGCCTGTATCCAGGATATTTCTGATCCGACTCCGCGAATTAACAAGAATTATTAATAGCTTAAGGAGATAGAACTATGAGTGATATTGCACTATCTATCAGCTTGTTATCGCTGGTAGCAGTGCTTGGATTGTGGATAGGGAACTGGAAAGTTCGCGGTGTTGGTTTGGGTATTGGCGGTGTGTTGTTCGGCGGTTTGATCGTCGGCCACTTTGCTCAAACTCTCAACGTAGAACTCGACAGACACACCTTACATTTTATCCAGGAATTCGGCTTAATATTGTTCGTTTACACTATTGGTATTCAGGTTGGCCCTGGCTTTTTTGCTTCGCTTCGAAGCTCCGGACTCAAGCTCAACGGGTTTGCTGCACTAATAGTAGGTTTAGGCGGTCTCGTTACCGTTATCATATATCACCTCTTTGATATCCCGCTTCCGGTTGCGCTTGGTGTGTTCTCTGGAGCGGTGACCAACACGCCATCTCTGGGGGCTGGACAGCAGATCCTCAGTGAACTAGGGGTAAGCAGTGAAATGATCGGCTTAACGGGCATGGGTTATGCGGTCGCCTACCCTTTTGGTATATGCGGTATTCTTCTCACCATGTGGTTGCTCCGACTGGTCTTTAAAGTAGATGTAGACAAAGAAGCAGAACAGTTTGAAATAGCCAGCGGGCAGAAAAAAGAGGGCTTACTGTCGAAAAACGTCGAGCTGAAGAATACCAACCTGAATGGCCTTCCTCTGAGCGATATTTTGAGTCTAACCAAGGGAGAGTTGATTTGTTCAAGGTTGAAGCGCGGCAGTGACCTCATTATCCCCGATGAGAAAACACATGTAGAGTTAAACGACTTTCTCCATCTTGTAGGTGAAGACAACGCACTTGAAAAGGCCATTCTAATCATTGGTGAAGAGGTTGAAGCCAATCTTTCGACCAAAGGAACAGAGTTAAAGTCTCAACGCATTGTTGTAACCAACGAAAATGTATTGGGCAAAAAGATTGGCGATCTGGCTCTCAAAGAGAAATACGATGTTGTGGTTTCTCGCCTAAACCGTGCGGGTGTTGAATTGGTTCCGAATGCAGAAACTTCACTGCAGTTTGGTGACATACTCAACCTGTTAGGGCATAAAAGTGCTATCAATTCAGCCAGCAGCGTATTAGGTAATGCGCGTCAAAAACTGAATCAAGTACAGATGCTGCCAATCTTTTTAGGCATCGGACTTGGTGTGCTTCTGGGCTCCATTCCGATTTACCTTCCTGGCCTACCGGCTGCGATTAAGCTTGGCTTAGCTGGCGGACCTCTGTTAGTTGCTTTGGTTCTGTCTCGAATCGGGAGCATCGGAAAGCTCTACTGGTTTATGCCACCTAGTGCCAATCTTGCTTTAAGGGAAATTGGCATTGTTCTTTTCCTTGCGGTTGTCGGACTAAAATCCGGAGGTGGCTTTGTAGATACTCTGGTTAATGGAGATGGTTTCAGCTGGATGGGCTATGGGGTAATGATTACCTTTACACCGCTCGTTACCGTTGGTGTTCTAGCCCGAATATTCGGAGGACTTAATTACCTGACAATCTGCGGTATGCTTGCCGGCTCAATGACCGATCCACCAGCACTGGCATTTGCAAATGGTCTGCATCCTACAAGTGGAGCTTCAGCGCTTTCCTATGCAACCGTCTATCCTCTGGTAATGTGCTTACGAATCTTGTTACCTCAGCTTCTCGCTATTTTACTCTGGGCGGGTTAACGCTCTACGAGCTCAAATTGGAGGCCTGGATTGATATCTGGGTCTTGTCTTATGCCCACCTAGAACACCGAATAAGTAGTCATAAAGCCAATATACTTTTGTCGCCGAGGGCAATAATGGGAGCGCTTGAAACAGCTCTTTTCTGTTATGATTTCTGTAACGATAGTTCGGTTTTGACAGTGGAATTAGCAATGAACGAAAGTAAAAACCTGCTGGTATTTCTTGATGTTGTCGATCAGGGAAGCTTTGTTAATGCAGCCAAATTGCGCAATACCGATCCGGGAAGAGTGACAAAACAAATCAAGTCATTAGAAAACGAGTTAGGCGCGATACTTCTCAACCGTTCAACCCGATCAATGTCGCTCACGGAGGTTGGAGAAAAAGTTTACGCTAAAGCTCGTCAGATCAAATTGCTAATGGACGAAGTTAATGATATTCCCCACGACTATCAGCAAAAAGTGCAAGGGGTCGTAAAAGTCACTTCCCCAGTATTTATTGGCAGAAAGTATGTAGAACCGGCAATACGCTCAATACAAACTCAATATCCTGAAGTAGTGTTTGAGTTGGAAATAACGGACGCTCATACCGATATCATAAAAGAAGGCTATGATGTGGCAATCAGGCAGTGGGAGCCTAGAGATTCCAACCTGATAGCCGTTAAGTTAACAGACGTTAGCATGAAGCTGGTTGCCAGCCCTTGCTTTATCCAAAAGCACGGCAAACCAGATTCTGTTCAGGATCTTGCTGCACTGCCTGCCTCTTTATATCGAAGAAAAAATCTGTTCAGAAATAAGCTCCAGTACTTTAATGATGACCACGAGCTGGTATCAGAAACGCTGAATGGCAATTTTGTAGTCAATGATGCAGATCTAATTGTGCGTGCTGCGCTCGCCGGAAATGCGTTTGCGCAGATAGCCGATTATATGGCAGATGATTACCTTGAATCTGGTGAGTTGGTTCAGATACTACCGGATTTATCACTCCCTCCGGAGCAGTCAGTTTATGCCGTTTATCCTCATCGAGGCGCAACTAAAGGCACCAGATTGCTTATTGAAGAACTAAAACAGTTATTGAAGAGTTAAAATATTCGCTGACGGTGAGTAACCGATATACAAAGCGAAGAGCAGTACATTCTGTATGCGAATGTAAATACAAAAAAGCCGCTCTTACAGAGGAGCGGCAATCGAAATACACATATTATAGTTTTAGGCGTTGTGGAGTCTTATTCGATAAGTCACTAGACTATAGCTGGATACGTCTTGTAGCGTACATCCATCATCTGTTCCATACAATGAATAACCTGGCAACTATAACCAAACTCGTTGTCGTACCATATGTACAGAACACATCGGTTGTCCTGAGCTATGGTAGCAGCGCCATCTACGACACCAGCATAGCGAGAACCTACAAGATCACTTGAAACGATTTCGGTCGACTCAGTGTAGTCAACCTGTGCTGACAATGGAGAATTCAAAGCAATATCGCGAAGATAAGCATTCAACTCATCTTTATTTGTGCTTTTCTCAAGATTCAGGTTTGCCACAGCCATTGATACATTCGGAGTTGGGACACGAATCGAATTTCCGGTTAGCTTACCGGCTAACTCCGGCAGCGCTTTGGCTACCGCAGACGCTGCACCAGTGGAAGTTAGAACCATATTCAATGAGGCACTACGTCCCCTACGCTCTCCTGAGTGGAAATTGTCAATCAGATTCTGATCATTAGTAAAAGAGTGGACGGTCTCAATATGACCAGAAGTTACACCAAACTTATCGTTTATCGCCTTAAGTACCGGTGTAATAGCGTTAGTCGTACAGCTTGCTGCGGAGATAATGGTGTCTTCTGGTTGAATAACGTCTTCGTTCACACCAAATACCACATTTTTAATTGCACCTTTGCCTGGTGCTGTTAGTAGAGCCTTTTCTGCCCCCTGGCACCTCACATGCTGGCTCAGGCCTTCTTGATCACGCCATACCCCGGTATTGTCTACAACAAGAGCATTATTGATACCGTAGTCGTTATAGTTAATATCCTCTGGTTTGTTTGCATAGATAACCTGTATGTTGTTGCCATTTGCAATGATAGCTTTGCGCTCTTCATCGACAATTATGCTGCCATTGAACTGACCATGTACGGAATCTCGCCTCAAAAGGCTGGCTCGCTTTTCCAGATCGCCCTCTTTACCACCACGAACAACGATAGCACGCAAACGCAATGGATAGCCCGGGCCACTTTTTTCTATCAACAGACGAGCAAGCAGTCGCCCAATACGCCCGAAACCATATAGGACAACGTCTTTTGGTTCAGACACGCTCCCTGCGTTCATAGCATTAGTCAAAGCGGTATACAGAAAATCTTTCATCTGATCTTCACTATCATGAGATGACCAGTATTGGTGAGCCAATTGCCCAATATCGACTCGGCAAGGAGATAACTCACTTAACTCCGTCAGAGCCTGAATAACCGGAAGAGTCTGTTGTAAAGATAAAGGGGAACCAGTGTAATGACGAGCCAGGCGGTGTGTTTTGATGATGTCTATTACATATGCATTAACCAGGGTTTTGCCAAACAAAAGTACTTCCACGCCTTTCTGGCGATAAAGTTGACGAATCATAGGGGTAATGGTTTCCGCAATCGTTTGGCTAGTTTGCCATTCTTGTAGGTGTTTTTCTGGGCTCATTTCATTGGACCTTTTGAATTACTTTGCTTTACATAGGGGGCTGACTACTCAACTCAGGCTGATAGACAAACCCAGGTTATCGGTAGGTTATTTAATTGTTATATTTTTTATTTGGCGGGATTGTATATGCCAACTCGTTATTCTGCTAGGAAAAATAACACCGGCATTACTTGCTGATTTTATAGATAAAAACAGCCTAATAAGTAAGTTACATAGTCAATTGGTCATATTGACTTTTAGTTAACATGTTACTTATTTTTTATCAAAAAATACTCATAACGCATTTTTAAATGAAAATGGTACTTATAAGTAAATGGGCGTGTGATAGAGATCGGTATTAGGCCAAAGCTTCCCTTATTTTTATGAATTTTATGCGGTTTATTCCACTGCTCTTACCAGACAAACTTAGTGACTATTATTTAACAAAGAATAAGTCGGAAACCGAGTTAAATTTATTTGCTTTTCAAACCTAATAGAAATAAAAAACGCGCCAGTATACATGCCAGCGCGTATTTCATGTTGAGGAAATGGGAAAGGTTAAACCTTAAAGAAATCCAGCTCACTCTTTTGAGTTTCTGCCAACTGTGAGAGTTCTGCAGAAGCTTGAAGCGTCTCGTCAATACCTGACACGTTCTGCTGAACCAGATCAAAAGCCAGTGTTGTGTTCTTAGAGATATCTTCCGTTACACTAAATTGCTCCTGAGCAGCAGTCGCTACCAGGGTATTGATCTCTGAAATAGACTCTACTGCCGTAGATATCTCTTCAAAAGAGGCTTTAACATGGTCTGCTAACTGAACAGACTGCTCAATAAGCTCGACGTTTTGCGCCATATTGCTTTGTGCCTTCTCTGACTGGGTTTGCAACTTCTCAATGATATCCTGGATACTAACTGTCGATTTCTGAGTTTTTGATGCAAGGCTTCTTACTTCGTCAGCTACCACTGCGAACCCTCGTCCATGCTCTCCAGCCCTTGCCGCCTCGATAGCAGCATTTAACGCCAGTAGATTAGTCTGTTCAGATATCGAGTTAATCACCTCTGTTACCGACCCAATTTCAAGCGCAAACTGCCTTAGCTCATCCACAATACCTGCACTATCGTTGACAGATGAATTAATCGAATCCGTCAGGCTGATATTCTTCTCTAGTGTTAACTTACCGCTTTCCACATTATCTTTTGCACCCTTAGCCTGATCCTCTGCAGCCACTGCTTGCTGGCTTACTTCCTGAGAGGTAGATGACAGCTCATTTATGGCAGTTGAAATTTGCTCTACCTGGGACAGTTCTTCCTGAGCATTAGCTTTTGTATCATTCATAATGACATTAAGCTGCTGAGAAGCTGACGATACACTTTCAGATATACCATGGGTATTTTTAATTAGCTCAGAAAGCTGACTGGATAGTTTGATAAGTGAACGATAAATTCCCGTTTCTTTACCTGTATGACTTAATTTCTGGGTAAAATCACCCTCCGCCATTTTCTCCATAAGAGATGCAATTTCATCTGGTGTACCGCCTACTGGTTTAAGAACCATTTTTTCAAGTGTAAGAAGTAAAACACCCAACGCAATAAGCAAACAAACGACACCAATTATCATTGAAGTTGTTAACTGACTGCTTGCACCTTGTTCAATTTTAGAATCTTTGATGAACGTAACAAATTTCCAACCCGTTACTTCAAGCTGGCTCCAGAACGCGGTAAAACCAGTGTCTTCGCCATCTACAGAAGCGCTATAATGAAGCTCTGGTGAGCTGGCGCTAAAACTCTTATAGAGAGGTCGTTCCTGATAGATATTCTTGCCCAGAAGATCTTTATATGGTGAAACTAATATTGTTCCATCGTCAGAATACAAGAACATATCTTCACGCTGGTACAAGTTACCTAGAAGGGCGTCCAGGTAAATTGAAGTTATAACAGCAACCGAGTTATCAATTTTGTACGCTAACACAACAATGTCTTTTTGGGTTACAGCGGATACAAAGGGAGCGGAAACAAAAAAGCTTTTTCCTTGAACAAACATAGCGTTGTAATAAGAACGATTAAGCTCTTTTACATTAAAGCCTTGTTTTTCACCCTTAACATTGTAAATGCCACCATCTCGATCAATTAAGTATGCCCCTTCAATGAACTGCTGCTGCGTTCTGTAAAGCATCTCAAGTTGAGTAATGGCTTCTTTAGAAAGCCCATTATCAGATATATCAGCAGTACTTGCTTGCACACCGGATAAAACACTTCGATAACTATTAAATTTCTGCGTTAAATCTACATCAACGGTAGCATTTTTTTCCATAAGTATGCTTTTGTTCAGAAAAACACTTTCTTTTTCAAAAGATAAGAAACTGACTGCGATAAGTACTGCGATTATGGCAAATATAATCGTACCTAGCGTGGCTGAGATTCTCAGCTTAAACTCATTCATAAATATCCCCGACATAATATAATCTAATGTTGTATTTAAATTTATAATTAGTAGTCGCTAATTTATAACATTCTGTGTGTTGTATATCGACAGTAATATTGCTGGTCTAGCCACTTATTACGCTTATCTATGCATCTAGATCAATTTTTTATCAAAGGCTCAAACTCCGCCCTTCCCTTCCTGGCTTCATCACGTAAAGTTCGAGCAATGATGTTCTATACTTGCATAAACAAATAACTAAAACGCTTACAAAACGAGAAGCTCTATATGCGCATCAATCTTGTCGTCAGTTCGTTAATGATCCTATTTACTCTGTGCTCATCATTAGCATATGCAAAAAATATCACCATCATAGACAGCTATCATTCAAGTTACCCATGGGGAAAGGCTGAAAGGCAAGGGTTAGAAGAAACCATTAACCCTTCGTATAAGCTGACTTATTATGAAATGGACACCAAAAGGATTGATAAAGATCTATTTCAGGCCATAGCAGATGAGATTTGGTCAAATATAGTAACGAACAGACCAGACCTGGTCGTTACTATGGATGACAATGCGTTGAAATACCTGGGACAACGCATCGTAAATGCGGGGTTCCCCCTCGTTTTTCTCGGCGTTAATAATGATCCCAGAACCTATTTTGATAACCACGAATTACCCAATAATGTAGCCGGAGTACTTGAACGCCCTCCACTAAAGCAAAATCTAAATCTTATTTCTCAATTGGTTCCTACGTTAAATAAGCGCGTACTAATCATGATGGACAGCGGTACGACTTCTAATAGCATCAGATTACATACTCTCGACGACAAAGATGTTATCGATGTTGATGGCACAACATTAGAAGTGTTTATGACCAATAGTTTTAGTGAATGGAAATCTCGGGTTACCACACTAAATAGAGATAACTACGATGCACTTGTGATCGGCAGCTATGCATCGCTTAGAGACAACAATAATCAACAAGTCCCTGATGACACTGTGTCCGAATGGACATGTATACATAGCGGTATTCCTGTATTTACTTTCTGGCAGCACGGCGCAGGGAAAGGAAAAGCGATGGGTGGCATAGCCGTTAGTGGCTATTTCCAGGGAGCTAGTGCTGCAAAGGCAGTGAATCAGATCTTAACTTCCGGAAAATTTCCTTATGTCGAAGTTCCTGAGATTGGCGAAGTAATATTGAGCGAAGAAGAGCTGTCGAGATGGGGAATCGAACTGCCTAATTTTATTCGTAAGAGAAGTATTATGCTTGAGTAGACTAAACAGGCCTGCGAAAAATGCAGGCCTCTGTTCTTCCTGGCAAGAAATTGCAGTGTTCTTTTGTGATCTTAATCACCTTTTTTATCCATTCATTGTTGAAAATTAGTCATCAATCCAAAAAGTGGAATTCAAAGCAACTAATTGAATCTGTATAGTGTTTTCTGGTTATTGGAGCCAAATAAAGGATTTAGAGGTACTTATAATGAAATTATCAATTGTTGCTGTAGTTATGGCACTTTTTCTAGGCGGCTGTTCAAATACATGGGAAGGCGTAAAAGATGACTCTTCCAAAATCTGGAAGGACACAAAAGAAGCCGTTCACGAAGCGACAGAATGAGCCTAAACCAACTAGTGAGCCTGTGACTACCACAGGCTTATTTGTCTCAGCTTTCCCCAAGCAGGATGTTTTTCTTGAGGTTTCTATCCTTAATGTAATCCACAATATGTCGTATCTGACTGATGGTATGGCGTTTTCCTAAGTAGTAGGCAAACATTGTTCTGGTTCTAGGGCTTAGATCCTGCAAACTCAACTTCACCACGTTGGAATCAACGATCATCTCTTCCGGTATCATGCCAATAAAATGTCCACCTTTAACAGCGTGATACGCTAAGCTCAGGTCGTCGACAACGAGTTGTGCATTGGGCTGAATCATTCGCTCTTTATGTTCTTTGTCGACAAATGCCCAGGAACGAGCGGGCATGGAAACCACACACGGTAATAAACTAAGCTGCTCTATGGTTATCTCTTGCGGATTGATTTTTTGAGACTTCACAAATTCTTCACTGGAGCAGATGGAATATGGAATATCCCATAAACGCAATGCTATAGCAGACGAATCCACCAGCGGCCCCACCCGAAAAGCGAGATCGATATTTTCCTGAACCAGGTTAAGATTCACATTCGACAGCGAAAGTTCTAACTTGAGTTCATCATACTCAGAAGCAAAATCAATCAACCAGTTTCCCAGAAAGTCCAACCCTGCTCTAACAGGCATAGACACCGAGAGAGCCCCTTTAAATGTCACTTCGCTATCTATTGCTAATTCAACGGAGTTTCCAAGTGAATCAAGTAGTGGAGCACAATCTCTATATAGCTGCTCTCCCCGATGAGTGACTTTTACCTCTCGTGTGGTTCGATGTAAAAGGTGTAATCCTAAAACGCTTTCCAACGCATCGATTCTTCGACTAACGGTGCTATGGGGAATACCCAAAGCCTCAGAAGCTTGCTTCATACTCCCCTTTTCAACTACCGCACAAAAAACATTTAGATCATCAAATACTCGTTTCATCAGATACTCTTTTACACAAAGCTAACGCTTGCTCATTATCTCAAATTTGCAATTAATATATCTAGCATTTCTTACATAGAATTGACTGATGCATCGTGGTTTGAATTTGCTCAGACTGTTATTCTTCCTTCTTTTGTCAGGAGGGTGAATGAATGTCTGATATGTATACCAAACACGCGGTAAAATATGGCGAAGCTGTAAAAGATAATATCTACAATGCCCACCTTGAACGCCCATCAACCATGGCACTACTAGATGATGTTAAAGGCAAAAACGTAATTGATATGGGATGTGGGTCCGGTATTTATGCCAGTTGGTTGTTGGAACAATCCGCCAATAAGGTAACTTGTCTCGACCTATCCGCAAACATGGTTGCCCTAACAAAAGAATCACTTGGCAACAATGTAGAAGCCTACGTTCAGGATATATCTGAAGGCCTACCGAAAGAAAGTGATAGCAGCGCAGATGTGGTTATCTGCCCGCTGGTTTTACACTATATCAAAGAATTGAAGCCTGTTTTCGAAGATGTATTTCGAGTATTGAAACCTGGCGGCTACATGGTATTTTCCACCCACCACCCTTTTGTCGATTTCGAATACTCAACCAGTGGGAATTACTTTGAGTGTGAACACGTCAATGATGAGTGGAACACCATTGGTACTCCGGTAAAAGTCAGTTTTTACCGCCGGTCATTAACCGAATTGTGCGAGGCCATTACTTCTTCTGGTTTGGTAATTTCCAGGCTCAATGAAGGCAAGGTTAATGAACAGGTAAAAAAGATGTGTGAATCCACTTATCAACGCCTAAAAAACAATCCTAATTTCTTGTTTGTCCGATGCGAAAAACCTGTTCAATAATGGTTTAACCTTTGCTGCGACATCTATGCTCAAGCGACCTGACTCTGTTTTGCCCCAAAGTGAGTTGAAGCGAAACCTCTCTAGTTCACGATACCAGTGAGGTTTCAATACATTTTCTAATGACTAAATCTACAGCACCTCGGAAAGCATTACCGTTGGTACGCGAGATGATGCTGCATTCAAAGCCATTTTATGAATCATCGCATCTGTAGTAGTGCAGCAATCTTCAATAATTGAAACCTTATATTTTTCTGCCTTCTTTGATATAGCAGTATGCGTAACGCAATTTTGTGTCATCATCCCGCATATGAGTAATTCATCAATACCAAATTCTTCTAGTGATCTCATCTAAACGCGTTTGATAAAAGCTATCAGCATGTTGTTTTTGTATGACTTCAGCGTTGGGGCATATGGAGATTATGTCTGGGTGAATCTTTACACCTTCGCTACCTTTTTCAAAGAAAGGAGCCATTCCCTTGGGAGCCGAAGATATGTGTTGGATAAGAAAGACAGGAATCTGTTTCTGGTTAGCTTTACAAATTAGTTTCTTAATATTTATCAGAACCTTACCTGTATTCCATAGCGGAAATTTACCTTTGAAAAAGTAATCGTTTTGAATATCAATAATAATTAATGCAGCTTTGTTCATTTTTGTTGTCCTCTGTTCTCACTTTTTGTTCAGAGAGATTATGAGCAACTTGATGTCGTTTTTTTAGTGGTTAAAATGACATATAAAGGGCAAAAACTGACATAACTAGAGATTTGAATGATGAAAGTATCCATTGGTATTTGCGAGTATCCTTCAGTATTAAAGTCTGCAGTTTTTGGTCTTGAAGAGATGTTTATACTTGCAACCAGAGTTTGTCGAGAACAAGGGATTAAGGTCTCATTTGAACCTATCATTATTTCGCATGATGGGTTGATAGAGGATAGTTTCACCGTTATTTTGCTACCGCCAGCTTCAATAGGCAATTACTACTTAGCACCTGAAGCCAAACTTATTGAATGGCTTAGAAAGCAATATTCCAAAGGTAGTGTTCTGTCATCTGCTTGCGCGGGGGTCTTTATTCTCGCTGCAACGAACTTGCTTGGAAAGCGAGAAGTTACAACCCATTGGGCGTTAGCAGAAACATTTACCAGAACGTTTTCGGAAATTCCTCTTAACAGCAATAAAATACTGATCGACCATGGGGACATAGTGACGGCAGGCGGTATGATGTCGTGGCTGGATCTCGGGTTTGAACTGGTCGCTAAATATTCATCTCCTCGGGTTGTACACCAACTTGGTAAAACACTTGTTATCGATACTGCGCAGAGAGAACAGAGTTATTATAAGCAATTCAAACCATCGTTCGATCATGGTGATTTGATGATAGTTTCAGTTCAACAAATAATGCATCAAGGATATGCAGAACCGTTATCGATAAATCAGTTAGCGAAGCAAGTAAGCATTACTGAACGTACTATGCAAAGGCGGTTCCTAAAGGCTACGGGTTACAACCCAAATCAGTATTTGCAGCGTCTTAGAATACAGAAAGCATGTGACTATCTAGAAAGTACAAAGCATTCATTTGAATGGATATCCCACCAAGTTGGTTACGAAGATATCAGTGCATGTCGAAAGGCCTTTATCAATATTGTAGGATTAACGCCACGAGAGTTTCGAAAGCGGTTTTCCTGATTAAAACTCAGTCTCTTATGGTTGAACCGATTCTGCCCCTTTTCTACTTAGCGCTTTTACTCATTCATACCTTGTTAACCGTAGTTTGCCGTACTCAAACTTATCCGATTGGGTTAATAAATCAGCATCTCTGATATTAGCGTCTTTTCCCCGAAAAGAATCAATACGTTCTTAAAATAGCTACTTGTTGAGATTCGGAGACTTCAATTCTGTAATGGCTCATTCGGAGGGGGTTGAGTTTAAAACTAATTATTGTTAGCTTGATGGGATGAGACATATCCCAACACCTTCGTCATTTTTCTTTTGGTGGCGCTCTAAATAGAGCGGCACGGGATTCTCACATTCTTAAGCTGCTGGAAGGTAGCTAAGACTGTGTTCTGATTATCTCCAGTAGCGATCTATTTACTAGGAGATAAAAACATGAACACTAACCAATTTTCTGATATTTCAGAAATCATTTTAACCGGTGACAGAGCTACAGGCCCATTGCATCTAGGCCACTATATTAATCGTGACTTCCTCCTCTGAAAACCTGACTGAAATTGAGCAACTTCGTGCTCTGTTAGCAGAGAAAGAAGCACAACTTCAGAATAAATCTGAACGTATCGAAATTTTAGAAGAGGTGGTTCGCCACCTGAAAATCAAACGCTTTGCCCCAAGCAGCGAGAAAACCAATTCTGACCAGTTCCTGTTGTTCGATGAAGCTGAGCTTTGTACCGACCCAGAGCTTGAAAAGCACGAGAAGCAGGACGAAGAGAAGAACAAAAGCAACACCTCCAAACCTCGTGGTCGTAAACCACTGTCCAGCGATTTACCACGAGAACAAATCTTCCTATACCTGACCGATGAAGAAAAGACGGGCGCGAAAAGCACTTTCTTCGCTAAAGTAAAAGAAGAGCTGGATATCGTGCCTGCCAAAGTTCGTGTACTGGAATACATGCAGGAAAAAGCCGTGTTCGATACGCAAGACGGTCAGAAAATGGTTACTGCACAAATGCCCAAACATCCGCTGCCTGGTTCATTGGGCAGTGTCAGTCTGATTGCTCATGCGATTACTTCAAAATATGTCGATGGTCTTCCGCTTTACCGAATCGAAAAGATGCTAAGCCGTTACGGTGGCGATATCTCCAGAGCCACATTGGCCAACTATGTAATGAAATCGGCACAGGTACTTCAGCCTCTGGTGAACCTGCTTAGAGAAAAGCAGAATGAAGGCCGTATCGTTGCGATGGATGAAACCCGTATCCAGGTACTCAAAGAGCCAGGTAAAGCTGCGACTTCCGACAAATATATGTGGGTATCACTCGGCGGACCACCTGGTGAGCAAAGTGTGTTGTTCCATTACGACCCATCCCGAAGCGGAGAAGTCCCGCTTGAGTTACTTGAAGGCTTTAAAGGCTACCTGCAAACCGATGGTTATGCGGGCTACAATGCTACCTGCCGAGAATATGGTCTGATTAATGTGGGCTGTATGGACCATGCCCGCCGTAAATTTATCGAAGCGCAGGATGCCCAACCGAAAGGTAAGAAAGCCAAAGTCAGCAAGGCAGATACCGCGCTTGGGCACATCAATAAACTCTACCATATCGAACGGCAGATTAAGGGGCTGAGAGAAAAAGCAGGTTATACACCTGAACAGGTGACGGTTTATCGTCAGGAGCACAGTGTTCCGATATTGGGTAAGCTGAAAGCCTTCCTGGAAAAGAATGTCTCCAAAGTTCCTGCTGACAGTCTGACGGGTAAAGCCATCTCCTACATGCTCAACCAGTGGTCCAAGCTTATCGTCTACTGTACAGATGGGGAACTCCGCATCAGCAATATCCTGGCAGAAAATGCTATCCGACCGTTCGTGGTTGGAAGGCGGTCATGGTTGTTCGCAGATAGTTCTCAGGGAGCAAAAGCCAGTGCAGTCTGCTACAGCATCGTGGAAACCGCAAAACTGAACGAGCTGGAACCACACGAATACCTCCATACCCTGTTGACTAAACTGCCGTATGCCGAAACGGTAGAGCAGATCGAATCCCTTCTTCCGTGGAATATCGCCAGGAGCTAATACTCCTGGCCGTTCACTTCAATACTGCCGAGTAATAAACGCTTACTGACATATTGAACGTACCACCAGTCCAATCGAAGTTCGCTAGTACGCTCACACCGCCACACTCATCCGATTTTGACGAATGCGTATCGAAGCTAAACATATCCCCATCCAACTGCTCCGTAGCAATAAAACTAGCCTCACTAGCATCTACTTTAAGATCGTTCCTCAAATAGACTTTTGTATCCTGCCCGACTGATGTAATACGTTGAAGTGGTCCCCGATTTTCGGACATGACTTTAAGTGATTGCCTCTAGTAGTACCATCATTTGCCTGTGATATTTTAATTCAAAATTTATAAGTCATTTATGGTTCACCATAAACTAAAAAACCCTTAACGTGAATTAACTCATTAAGGGTTTTGGTATCATCTTATTTTTAAGCGATTGTTGACGCTTTTGTTACTTTAGTGCTTTCAAGTTTACGTTCAGACTTAACTAACAAGGTACCGATCAGAGCTAAAATCGCTGCAATAATGACAAACAACATTCTCCCCCACAATGGGTTTGGGACTAAGGTCAGGCAGAGAATAAAGACAGACGCAATAAGCACCATCTTACCTAGCACGCTGTTTTGTTTATTATCCATCGCAACACTTTCTGGGCTGTCTTCAACCACAACTTCAGTGTCCACATTCGTAAAGAACTGTTTAACTTCAGCTTCTCGTTGTGCTGGCAGTCCCTTGTAGAAGAACTGTGAACAAACAAAGAACGGTAGTGTAATCGACATGTGTCCGATCAAACCTAACGTTACCGATTTCATCTCTGTGTATTCACGTGACGTCAGTGGTTGGTCTAAGCCCAGAATCGATTGTAGCGCTTCCGGTGTTAGAACAAAGGCGATAAACCCTGACACACACATACCTACGATAACGGTACCCCAACCTGCCCAATCAGGTGTTTTCCTGACGAAGAAACACATGATCGAAGGAATAAGGATTGGGAAGCCTATAAGCGTGCTCACCAACATCGTTAAATCAAACAGGCCAAACTCTTTCAATGATGTTAGGAAAAGCGCTGAAATAATAATGACAATACCAAACAGAGCCGTCAGTAGCTTACTCACAAAGATAAGGTGTGAGTCAGAGTGATTTTTACAGAAGTATGGTTGATAAACACTCTTCAAAATAATACCGGCATTGCGGTTTAACGCTGAGTCCATCGAAGACATGGTTGCAGCAAACATCGCAGCAAGCATCAAGCCAACCATGCCCACAGGCATTTCTCGACTTACAAACATAAAGTAGGTTGCATCAGCGACTTTGTGACCTAGTCCAGCCAAGCCCCATGTACTTGTATCTGGGTAATGTGCTGCTACATACCACGCAGGCACAAACCAAAGCAGTGGACCGATAAGCATTAGCGTACCGGCTAAGATCGCTGCTTTACGAGCATTTTTGGTATCTTTTGCTGCAATATAACGGTAGGAATCTACCATGTTGTTGGTACTAAAGAACTGTTTAATAAACATGAAGATAAACCAGCCAACAAACAAGTACGCGTGGTTGTATCCGTCACCAATAAATGGCTGCTCAGGAAGACCTGCCTCAAGAAGTGGTGTCAAGCCACCAGATTTCCAAATCGCTACTGCACCCGTTACTAACGTCATGGTTGTCAAAATGATCATCTGCATGAAGTCTGATGCGATCACCGCCCAGCTACCTCCAACGAGAGACATGAACAATACAACTGAACCAGCAACAATAATTGTTAGCTCTAGCGGCAGCCCAATTACAGCACTAGTAAACACAGCCAGTGCATTAATCCAAATCGAAGCTTGGAGAACACTCAGCGGAACGTTAGCCCATGTGAAAATTTGCTCGTTCACCGGACCAAGTCGCATGCGAACACCTTCCAATGGTGTTTCTACTCGCATTTGACGTGCTTTTGCTGCAAAAAACAGATAGTTACACAGGTAGCCAAGCGCGTTTGCATAAAAAACGGTTGTCGCTACTGCAAATCCACCTGTTAGTGCTTTACCCATGTGCCCAGTAAACGTCATGGCACTAACCGCTGTCATGAATGATGTGGAACCCACCATCCACCAAAGCATTTTACCGCCCCCACGAAAATAATCACTTGTGGAATTACTGAAGGATTTGAATAAGACCCCAATTGCCACAAGGAAGCCAAAATAAACCAGTACGATTACTATATCAATCATGTTTCTTCCCTTTCATTATTTTATTTCAACGTAATTTATTTTAATTTGCTCGTTTTACCCGAACATTAATCACAATCTCACCTGAATAGATAAGTGACAAAAGAAGTTAGAATAAAAATCTATTCTTTTGTTCATGAGTCACCAAAATTTCATTTGAGAACCTACTTCACAATCAATTAAAACCAACATAGTAAAGCTACAATCTATACTGATTTAGTGAAATGATAATTTTTGGTAATTTTGAGGCCAAAATTTGCATAGTGTGTAAGTTAAATAACTGAGAGTTAATTGACGCCCCAGATATATTATTTTTTTGGATAATTCCAGGGCGGGCATAATATTTACCACTTATAATTAACAACTATATATTTACAAATAATCACAGATCGATATCTTAAACTCGACCTCAAACTTTTAGGATCGTTGATTCACCAGAGACAGAAATTTAAAATAAACTCTGAGCTCAATATCTAAAGCGTTAGATAAGCAACCAAGCTGACCAAAATAACGATCATAGTCGCTGAATAAACGTGACGTTCAGACATGCGTTTCATTAAATGAGCAGCGACAGGGACACCAAGAAATGAACCGATAAAAAATAAGATTGCGGTATGAATATCTGACTGTCCACCTTTTGCATACCCTGCTGCGGTAATGGCAGATAGACACAATGCCAACACTACCGAAGAGCCAACAGCTTTCTTAATATCCACATGCAACACATTGTTAAGGACAGGGAGAAGCAAAACACCCCCACCAACGCCCGTTGAGCCTAAAACTGAACCACAGAACATACCAGACACAATCGCTTTTTTGGTGTTTGTTTTAGGCACCGAAGTGACTCCCTGCTTGGCCTTAGACGAGCTTTTGTAATTAGAGAACACAGAAACCAGGGAACAAGCCATGACAATTGTCACTAGCCAAGCCACCATCTGCTCTGTCCTTTGCGAGTAAAACGGATGTGTGCTGAAGTAAACGACCAGCTGTGTGACCATCAAGGTAACCGGAACCGCCCCAACAAATAGTAGTGCTATCTTGTTCCACGATACGTTGCAAGCTTTTATGTGTACTAGGGAAGCATTGATTTTGACCATTGCTGAAATCATACTTGCAGTACCGACCGCCAACACTGGAGACATGCCACAAAACAACTGTAACATTGGTATTAACAACACACCTCCACCGACCCCAGTTAGCCCCAAACACAGACCAAAAATGCTTCCTAAAAGCAGCTTTAATGCCACTGCATCCGCAGACCACAAGTTCGTCAACAGCTCATAGAATGGCATAAACCATCTCCTTAACAACCAAAAACAAAACACCTTTTTAATTAATCCAATCTAACGTACCAATTAGTATTTAATTTATGGCGCTGATCATATTTCGTCTGTTTTTTTTGAAGTACACTAACCCTTACAGTAGAACGCAATGACGGCATTATGACGATACCAATACCAACATCATTGAAAGAGATGACCTGCAGACTCACCGTTGGCAAACGAGAAGCCGTCTACTTTAGTCACAGCAAAGCATCTGGGTTCTATCGCGTTGAAAGTGGATTTATCGGGCTTTATCAAGTGGCAGAAACCGGAAAAGAATCGTTACTAAGGTTGTATGGGAAGGGATCGTATTTTGGGTATCGCTCTTTATTTACCTGTCAGCGCTATCCTGCGACAGCAAGGGCTATGGAAGACAGTGTTGTCAGTCGGGTGAATGTTCAATCCTTTGAAGACTTACAACACATATCCCCCTCACTGAGCAAAGCACTCACAACCGAGGTATGCCAAGAGTTGGGTGAAGCCGAGCGACGTCTCGTCCAGTTTAGTGCTTTCAATGCTAAAAACAGGATTATCGATGCGATACAGCATTTCTTTACGCACTATCCCCACTATCCTTGGACCTATCGCGAAATTAGCGAATATAGTGCTACCGACGTCACGACAGTGATTCGTTTTTGTAAAACTCTTAAGCAATCCGGTGTGCTTTGCAAACACCATCGCAAACCCTACCCGCTCAATTTATCAAAACTGACAAGCCCCCAACAAGTATCCAAGGAAAGCGTTGAATGAAAAAGCCAAGATCTAAAAAGTCACCATGGCGTGAAGAAGGGAACGCTCCGGATTATCGCTTCTCACTTGCCAACGAAAGAACTTATCTTGCATGGATTAGAACATCACTCGCCTTGTTAGCCGGAGCTATTGCTCTCGACCAACTGACTCCAGAGCTTGCAAACCCGTTGGTGCGACTGCTGCTTTCTTGTTTCCTGTGTCTCTGCTCTGGCGCCGTTGGTATCTATGCTTACCGACGATGGTCTCACAACGAACAGGCGATGAGGCTAAACCAAGAGCTCCAATACACATCGAACATGAAGATTATTAGCGCAACCATTTTAGTGCTTACCTTCATCATCGCGTTGGCTATCACTCTATGAGTACGGTAAATGGTCTGCAGTTAGAACGCACTGTCCTGGCCTGGCTACGAACACAGTTGGTTCTATTTTCCATCGGTGTAGTATTGGTAAAGGTGTCGATCACTCAAGATGCCTCTCTCACTTATCTATGTGGTGCAACAGCAATGGTGGTTGCCATCATGTGCACTCTCTCCCACGCGAGAATGATCAAGTTGTTTACTTCAATAATAATAATGCTGATAGCAGTAACCTACGCCTTAAACATGCTTTCTGATGTCTTCATAGGAAAACTACAATGAACCAAATTACCAACTGTCATGTGATGGCCAAGCCATCTGGTTCGGTATGTAATATCGACTGTGATTACTGCTTTTACCTAGAGAAAGAGAAACTCTACCCTGATAGACAAAAGAACTGGCGTATGGATGAGAAAACGCTTGAGGTGTTTATTCAGCAATATATCGATGCGCAGCAGGGAGATACCGTGCAATTTGCCTGGCAAGGAGGAGAGCCTACATTGCTCGGCATAGACTTCTATCGCACGGTTGTTCAATTGTGCGAACGTTATCGGGGCAACAAAAAGATCTCACACGGTTTTCAAACTAATGGGATTTTGATTAACGACGAATGGTGTGAGCTGTTCAAACAAAACGACTTTTTGATTGGTGTTTCTATTGATGGACCAGAAGATCTTCATGATGCCTATCGCACCAACACGAGCGGCAAAGGTACCCATCGCAAAGTTGTCGATGCGATCGAGTTATTAACAAAACATGGTGTCGAATTTAATACCCTTACCGTCGTCAACGATAAGAACGTCAAACACCCACTTAAGGTCTACCAATACTTAAAAAGCATTGGATCGAACTTCATTCAGTTCATTCCATTGGTAGAGCGACAAGAATCCGACCAGCTAACAAGCGATACCTGGTTGGTTAACCCAGATCAAAAAAATGGCAAAGTCACACCTTGGTCGGTCCAACCCGATGAGTACGGCCAATTCCTAAATACCATCTTCGATTACTGGATTACCAAAGATGTAGGACGAGTATTTGTTCAACAATTTGATACAACGTTAACGACCTGGCTTGGGCAACCGAGTCCAATTTGTGTATTTTCGCCAAAGTGCGGGCATGCATTTGCCATCGAGGCGAATGGTGACCTATATCAATGTGACCACTACGTCTATCCAGAATATAAACTTGGCAACGTCCATGACCGTACAATCCAGTCGATGAACAATAGCGAAGAAGCGATTAATTTCGGACTCAACAAATCTAAACAACTGAATAGTAGTTGTCTGTCATGTCGATACAGATTCGCTTGCCATGGTGGTTGCCCGAAACATCGCTTTTTGCCAGGACCAACAGGTGAACTCGACCATAACTATTTGTGTCAAGGATACTTTAGCTTCTTCGACCATTCTCAGCATGCGATGGCTTACATGGCAAAGCTAATCAAACGTGGCCAATCACCAGCCAAGATTATGGAGCAGTTTTCGAGTAACCCGATGGAAAGGGTGGGTAGAAATGACGCCTGCCCATGTGGTAGCAGTAAGAAATATAAACACTGTTGTGCGTAAATGGCATCGGTTGACCGACGGTTATTGAGAACATAAAGTAACCGGGCGAATAGACTGAAGAGCCCGGTATCAAAAAAGTCCATAGTGGCGACACTATGGACTTTATCTCTTAAGCATAATAGCAACAATTTACGCGTTAACTGTACTTCCAAAAACTATGCTTCTAAAATTTCGGGTTTCGTTCCTTCAATGCGATAGATCTCGTCAAGAAGAAGTTGTCGTAGCTTTTCTTTAACTGGTTTCAAATCCTCGTTAGCAACTAAGTTTTCTAACTGATTAGGATCGTTTACAAGATTGTATAAGAACTCTTCTTGATAAACCGCACTTTCTTTCTCAATCAAGCCACTTTGGTCCGGAGCCGATACCGAGTATGTCCATGTGTTTGTACGAATAGCACGGCCAATTTGTGACTCACTGATCTGAATGAAACTCACATTGTCTCTCTTGGCATTATCAATGTACAAATCTTGGAGTGGTTGACCTTGCATGTAGCTCGGAACATTGATTCCAGCAGCCTTAAGCAGAGTCGGAACAACGTCGATAATACTCGCGTGATCGTCAATCACCTGACCCGCTTTCGCTCGTGGATCGTAAATCACGAATGGGATACGGATCGAAGAGTCGTGACATGAGCGCTTGTATTCGCTGTTACGTGTCTTGAAGTGAGAGCCGTGATCACTCAGATAGATGATGACAGTGTTGTCATCTAGCCCTTTATCTTTCACTGCTTGGCGGATTTTACCCACGTTTTGGTCTAGGTTGTTACAACACCCTAGATAGTCTGGGTACTCCTCAGCCCAATCACCATCAACAAATGGTTCTAGATCGCCAGGCACCTTGAAGTTATTCCATTTCTCTTGCGAGCCATGAGGGCCTTCGTAGGTTTTACGATCATTCTGATGATGCGGTTCTAGGTAAGACAAGAACAAGAAAAACGGCTTCTCTTCTTGGTAATTACCGATGTAATCGGTAGTTAAGTCAGTCAAAAAGTCAGCACGATACACATCTTCATCCCAACTTACCTTGTTGCCATCGATGTCAAACATGTGTCCACCGTAGCCATGTGAGGTACCCTCTAGGATATCTGATGCAACCCAGAAGTCTTTATAACCACCGCGATATTGTTTTGGTATTGCTGTGAAACAGTTGTCGATCGTTTCACCTGAACTCTCTGTTGGTGCCGCTACAACAAAGCCCTCATGAGCTGTGTTGTTTGAGGCTAGGTGCCACTTACCTACGTAACCGACGCTATACCCCTCGTCAGAAAGAAAGTGAGCCACGGTTTTTTGACCTTGAGGGAGAATGATGTCATTTCGGAAGCAACCTGTTTCGGTTGGATATAGCCCCGTTTGCATTGTCGAACGTGTAGGGCCGCATACAGGGTTAACTGTAAATGCGTTCTCGAACATGACACCATCGCGTGCAAGTTCATCGAGATTTGGGGTCACGGGCAGTTCCTGACCGTAACAACCTAACGTATCCCAACGCTGTTGATCGCTAAAAATTACAATGATGTTCGGCTTGTTCATATTTACCTCTTGATACTTATTTGTTTCGTAGCATTAGCTGATCGTCATTACGCTAGATAAAACATCTCTGTTAACTCTGTCGATTTTGGACTGCTATCAGGATTCGTCTCCATGATATCTTCCATATGACGCCACCATCTCTGACAAGCTTCAGTTTTTGAAACGTCGTTCCATTTATCTATAGATTCTAACTCGACATAACCAAACAGACAACCGGTCTCCTGATCTAGAAAAATGGAATAGTTGTTTGCACCTGCTTCTTTAAGCACCGTAACTAAATCAGGAAAAACGTTATCATGACGCTTTTTGTATTCTTCAAACTGACCGGGGTTAACTTTGAGTTTAAACGCTTTTCTAATCACCTAACGCCCCCTCAAGCCAGTGCTTTTTCATTCAACGTAACGTTGAATGCAGACTCTAGTTCTTTAAATTCTTGCGGTTGAATAGTCTGTCGCTTGCCACCCATTGCAAGAACTTTAACGAGTATCTCAGCTGCCTTCTCTGCCGTATCCATCAAGCCAAACGCTAGGCTTAGGTCTTCTGCAGAACAGAATGTGCCATGATGAGCCCAAATAGCGACATCATACGTTTTCATCAACTCACTCGTGTGCTCTGCGATAGCGCGGCCACCAGGTACCATCCACGGAACAATACCCACACCGGCAGGAAATACCACCGGACACTCGGTCGCCATTTCCCACAATTCACGGGTAAATATCTCAGCTTCAAGTGGCAAGACAAAAGTAAGCGCGATTAAGTTTGTCGTGTGAGAATGCATAACGACTCGATGCGCACCATCCGTAACGTCAAACTTAACTGAGTGGTTCATAAGGTGCGCTGGTAGCTCACTCGTCGGCTTCGCGTTATTAATAAGCCCCCAGAGAGTTCTGTACTGAGTACCATCTTCTGATACTTGAATGATTCCCGCATTCTCTTCAATACACACTTCTACGTTTCGAAAGTACTTACCGCTACCTGTAACGATAAAGAATTCATTGGCCAGATTAGCGACCGTCACGCCGATGTCCGCCCATTGCGATGCCTCATCAAAAAATGGACGAGCCTGTTCGACTTCGGATTCAGTCAAACGGTAGGACAAGTTGCCACCATTACGCTCATGCCACCCTTTTAGCCAGGCATCCTGGGTCGTTTTTTTAAACTCTTGTATAAATGCTAACTTATCCATTATTTGCCTCGCTTAAACAAAACGTCTTGTTCGTATAGTTCGACCGCTCTAAACCAATCTTCGTTTGCTGGTACATCGTTTGACTCACAGAAGTAGTTCCAAATATCACCCATTGGGTAGGTTTTTAGCTCTTCCATTAGAACTAGGCGCTGAGTGAAATCACCTTCATTTTGCAACTCAGTCAACTTATCATGCGGCATAAGCATGGCTTCAAGCAGTGCTTTTTGCATATTGCGTGTGCCCAATACCCAAGCGGCTACGCGGTTGATACTGGCATCAAAGAAATCTAGGCCAAGGTAAACGTTATCCAAGCTATCAGTACGAACCAGCTCTTTTGCAATTTCTCTAACTTCATCGTTTAGCGTTACGACATGATCACTGTCCCAACGAACAGGGCGAGTCACATGCAAAGCAAGCTCATCTTGATAAAGCAACATAGATGAAATCTTGTCAGCAACTGACTCCGTCGGGTGGTAGTGGCCATTGTCTAACAAGCAAAGTTTATTGTTCGCAATCGCGTACCCCATATAAAACTCATGCGAACCAACCGTGTAGGATTCAACACCAATACCGAATACCTTTGACTCTACCGAATCCTTGTTAAACTGCTCATCAACGTCTACCGCGAAGATCTCATCGAGTGACTCTTTTAGGCGCTGGCGCGGTTCAAAGCGATTACTTGGGGTATCTTTATAACCGTCTGGAATCCAAATATTTGTTAGGCAAGTTTGCTCTAATTCCTTACCGAAGTATTCGCCAATCTTACGAGAAGCAATACAGTGCTTAATCCAAAAATCACGGATCTCTTTATCAGGGTGAGACAACGTCAAACCTTCACTTGCATTTGGGTGAGAGAACAAGCTTGGGTTAAAGTCCAAGCCAAGGTCGCGCTCTTTCGCCCATTCAACCCAGCCTGCAAAGTGCTCTGGCTTTAACTCATCGCGATCAACTGCCACACCATGTGTCTCTGCATATAAGGCATGGAGGTTAATTTTATGCTTACCAGGGATAAGGCTCAGTGCCTTGTCTAAGTCTGCACGTAGCTCTTGAGCATTCGTCGCTTTACCTGGGTAACTACCAGTGGCGGAGATACCACCAGACAGTTCATGAGCCGCTTCTTCGAAACCCGTAACATCGTCGCCCTGCCAACAGTGAATAGAGACTTTAACGTCCTTCAATTTCTCAAGCGCAGCATCAACATCAATGCCCCATTTAGCGTAAAGTGATTTACTCAGTTCGTATCTATCTTTTAAACTCTGTTCCATGATAATTCCTAATTAAATGCTGTTTCTAATATAGTTTTTTGCTTGTTTTAAATGGGCAATCTCACCCATGGATAACATTTGTACAATGATATTTCCCACTCCAGTCGCCTCCACTGGACCGACAATAATTTCTTTATTGGTTTCCTGTTCAATAAGCTCGTTCAACAACAGGTTCTTGCAACCTCCGCCAATAACATTAATCTTATCTACCTTTTTACCGGTAACACTGACAAGTTCTTCAATATACTGGTTATAAGATTTAGCCAGACTTCGATAAACACACATGCAGACTTCACCCGTTGTTTGGGGGGTGTCCTGCCCTGTTTCTTTACAATAATCGCTAATTTCTTCAATCATATTTTCGCTGACAAAAAAGCGTTCATTGTTGACATCGATGACGGATTTAAAATGACTCGCCTCTCGAGCAAGATCAGCTAGCTCCGCGTAGGAGTACTTGTAATCCAGCATCCTTGAGACTTCTTGAACTGTCCAAAGTCCCATGATGTTCTTCAAAAATCGATATCGCTTGTTATATCCACCTTCATTGGTGAAATTACTTTCACGAGATATATCGGAGACGATCGGCTTATCAAGCTCGGTACCTAATAGTGACCAGGTTCCAGAACTCAGAATCACCCCATCATCATCTAGATCGAGAACACTCGCGATAAATGCAGACGCGGTATCGTGTGTTGCTGGCAACACGACTTCACAGTCAAATCCGACCGCTTCTTGTATTGTTGACTTCAGATTGCCAAGACGATGACCTGGATATTGAGGCTTAGAAAAAATATCTCTACTAATACCGCATACTTCCAACAAGTCTCTATCCCAATCATCACTATCAAAGTTCAACATTTGAGTTGTGGTTGCATTGGTATACTCATTGGCTTTCACACCAGTTAGGAGATAATTAATATAATCAGGGATCATCAAAAAGAGCATGCTGCTTGCTTATTTTTTGAATCCACAGAACTCATCTGATACAGAGTGTTGAACTCCATAAACTGAATGCCTGTTTTACGATATATTTCGCGATGTCCAACTTGATCGCAGACGTCATTCATAACACCTTTAGTACGACTGTCTCGATACGAAACTGTGTTACCTATAACGTTATCGTCACTATCAAGAAGAACAAAATCGACACCCCAGGTATCAATACCGATGCTTTTAGGTATTTTCCCCAAGAAAACACATTGCTTTAGCCCCTTAATAATATGGCTAAATAGCTTATCGACTTCCCAACATAACTGGTTATCGACAGATGTGAGCTTGTTTTCAAAACGGTATATTTCTTCAAGCACTATTTGTTCATTCTCAATATGACCTAATAAGTGCCTTCCACTAGAAGCACCTATATCGATTGCCAAAAAGTAATTCATAACTATCTCCCAGTGTTTGAATTAATAATACAAGAAACAACAGTCAACAAAATGCGCTAAATTGCCCTTAATGGTGTCATTTTTTGCAACTCTCTAGTTGGTATTATTGCTGGCCAGTCAGGAAGCTTTCAATGACTTCAGTGCGTTTGTATTTACTACTCACTATGCGATTTAAATCTTGAATCTGGACAGAAATAAAAACATAAAATTTCAATTAAAACCAGATGGTTAAGGGCTGGTTAGCGCTCATGATTTAGATGCATATCGATGGAAAAATGAAATGAGAACTCAGAGAAAAGCAGGTTAATGTGATTGATAGATTGGAACTTAAAAAAACCAGCTACCAAAATTGGTAACTGGTGTACTAGAGTCAACTTAAACGGGGATGCTTAAATTTTAGCTTTTAAACATGTTAATTTTTGCAGTTATTTACACTGAATTTAAGATTAATCTTTGTTAACAAACGAGACAATTTCTGCACAAGGAAAAAACAAATACCATTATATTGTATTACAAAATTAAGTGTGCAACATATGACACCTGGCTAAGCAAAAACAATTATTGACCATGCCAATGTCTATATAAATACTAATCGTTGTTTGATTATATCTTACAGATAAGGCGATACAATATGAAAAGAGTTGCGTTATTATTATGCAATGGATTTGAGGAAGGTGAGGCGATCAACGTTGTTGATATATTACGTCGTTTACAGATTTCAGTCACCCTATTGTCTTGTGAAGTTGAGGCTAAACTCACTTCCTACCATGGAGTAAAGATCGTTACTGATGAACTGTTCGCTGACAACATTGAGAGTGACTATGAGGTTGTAATTCTTGTGGGAGGGCCGCCTAATACAGACAAACTCGGTAACGATAGTACGGTAGTTCAATTCATTAAGAAGCACATAGACAAAGGAGCTTACATAGCTGCCCTCTGTTCTTCTGGAGCCAAAGTCCTAGCTAAAAACTCACTACTAGGTTCCCATCGTTATGTGTGTTGTGGTGATTTTCATTTAAACTACTCCGATGGTTCATACATCAATCAACCCGTCGTAATTGATGGTCAATTTATATCCGGTCAAGACTATGGTTATACCATCGACTTTGCATTCGCGGTGGCAGAGGTCCTACTGGGAGATACGAGAACAAGGTCAACTGAGATGAGTGATGTAGATTGGGTTGCAAAGCATATTAACTACCGTCGATTTACCGACTATTGGCTTTAACAATAGTTGAGAACCTTTAAGTTTATCCACAATCAATAATATGAAAGAAGCCAACAAGAACATGTTGGTAGCGGCCAATTTGAGCGTACTGAAGAAGTGGGTTTCCGATGGGGGATTTATGTCGGTGAAACTCAGGTTGTTGATGATATCTTGGTTTTAGTTACTGGTGTGAGTATGAAATAGACTTTTGATACATCTAAGTGTGATGACCAACATAGGTAAGCATTATTAATGCTGATCTGCTTGATTCGAATCATACCAACTTTTGCGATCCCAAGTTGGCAATCTTAGCCTACTTGGGAAGCAATATAAGCAACAAACTTGCGGTATCTGTGTATTACCATAGACTTATTTCGCCATTTCTACTGCTGCCATAAGGTGCGCCTCAAATTCCTCTTCGGATGTTATTGCGACTAACGTATTGTAACTGTAATACTCAGCCCCCGGCACAGATAATCCCTAGCCATAAGAATGTTAAAAGGTTAAAGGAACAATGCGTCCATATGAAGGATATTTTGCTTGTTGCATTGTGAGTAATAGACGTGTAGGTTCTTGCCCTAATTTAGTGAGTGTTACGATATTCTCTCGGAGATACACCAAACTTGGCTTTAAACTTCTTATAGAAGTCACTGGTATTCGAAAAGCCCATCTCTATTGCGAGATCGTTAATACTTATGTTCTTGATCTTGATAATCTCACAGAACTTATTGAATCTAATTTCCCTAAGGAGATTATTGAATGTGACACCACTCTCTTTTTTAATCAGCTTAGAAAGATTATAGTTTTTCATTTTAAGTTGATCAGAAATCTCATTTAAGTTGGCGGTTTTGAGATTTCTCTCCATATAGGTAATTACTTTACAGAGAACACCTTGATCATAAGATACTTTTTCAATTCTTATAGGCTCTTCAAGCGTTAGATCAAGCACAAGGATACCGAGTAAGAACTTAACGCGAGGCTCCATCAAATCTTCATCACCGTCGAGTTCTGAAAGCATTTCATTGAGTGACCCCTCAAGTCTGCCATTCCCTTTGGTTGAGAAAATAAGTGCTGAGGTAGAAGACTTTTTGAATACAACATCTGTAAAAAAGTTAGACAAATTACAAGTTTCATTGATGAACTCGAAGATATAGCTGAAGAATTTTTTGTGGATAATGAAGTTTACGATTATATCGTCATTACCTGTAGGGTATATTTCATGAGTAACACCAGGACCTAAGAAAAGCAGGTCTCCTTTTAGAAGCTCCACCTCTTCATTCTCGATTACTTGCACCGACTTTCCGTTTAGGACGTAGCATATCTCAACATAATCATGGCTGTGTGCAGGGTAGTGTATAAAGCGAGTATGCTTTCTTATAGAAATCATTTTTCCAGTCGGGCACACTTTGTCAAAAGATATGATGTTACGGTATCTATCAGTAAAAATACTATTGTCAATACCGGAGTTTTTATAGATGATGCCTTCTTCCTCAACATTAGTAGACCTCATCTTTTCAATAAAATCATACAGCTCTCTATCCATAATAAACCTCACTTAGAACCCAATTCTATTCATGTGAAGTGACGCAAACATTGGCTTACTTTCGACCAAGATTTGCCTTACACAGCAACCAATCCAAATATACATGCAAAATCGAAATGAAATTGAACCGGTGTTTTAATTGTGAGTCTGATCAACAATAGGGAGACGCAAGCGGTGAAATTTTGGGTCCCCTTCACGATGGCTTTAGCCCTTTATGAGGTAATAAGACTACGTCAAACTTATGTCATAGCTGTCCAACTCTATCTCTATGAGGCTGAATCTACCATTCCTTGTGATACCGATAAGTCATCGTGAAAGTGAGCAAAAAATGATGTTTTGGAGTGCAAACCTCTGTATTTATTGGTTAGTTATTGCCAATTAAAATATACGATCAGTAAGCATCGGAGGTTGTAATGAATTACTTTTTGGCAGTTGATATTGGTGCATCCAGCGGGCGGCATATACTGGGCCATTTGGACAATGGTAAGCTAAAGGTAGAAGAAATTCATAGTTTTAACAATCAAATCTACCAAGTAGACGAGCAGCTCTGTTGGGATCTAGATTATCTGTTCTCTGAGATAATTACTGGTCTTCGAAAATGTGCAAAGCAAGGGAAACAACCCAGAGCATTGGGTATTGACACTTGGGGGGTCGATTTCGTCCTTCTGGATAGTGAAGACTGTATGATAGGCCATGCGGTGTCTTATCGTGATAGACGAACCAATGGAGTGATGAAAGAGATTTGTTCCCAAGTTGGTAGTGAAGAGCTCTATGCAAAAACGGGTATCCAACTTATGGACTTTAATACCATTTGCCAGTTAAAGACGCTCTCCGACGAAACTAAGTGCCAAGCCAAATCATTCCTCATGATCCCTGATTATTTAAACTACTTGTTGACTGGGAAAAAAGTAAACGAGTATACAAATGCTACTACGACACAACTGTATAACATAGAGACCAACAGATGGGATGAGGAACTTATCGAATTTGTCGGACTAAAAAAAGAGGTATTTCATGAAGTTTTACCTCCTCTATCAAAAGTCGGTAATCTAAAGCAAGCGTTAGTCGACGAACTTGCCTTTGATTGTGAAGTGATTCTACCACCGACTCATGACACCGGGGCGTCATTTATTGCAAGTAGCCTAAATATAGAAGATAGCGGCGTTATTCTCAGTTCGGGAACTTGGTCCTTATTAGGCAAGGAACTACTACAGCCAATCGTTAGTGAACAGTCAAGACTAAAAAACTTTACTAATGAGGGTGGAGTAGATAAACGCTACCGGTTTCTAAAGAATATTATGGGTTTGTGGATTGTCCAAGAAGTGTCCCGCAACCTTGACCATCGATACTCATTTTCGGAACTCGTTAATCTAGCAAGGGAGGCTAAGGACTTTGCGTCCATTATTGATGTCAATGACCAAAGATTTTTTATAAACGACAACATGATAGAAGAAATTGTTAATTATTGTAGGGAATCTGGCCAAACACCACCTTCGACAGTCGGGGAAGTTAGCGTATGCGTCTACCGTAGTTTAGCTATTTGTTACAAAAAGTATATTGATGAAATGTCAGAAATAACTGGGCAGAATATCAGAACTATTAATATTATTGGTGGCGGGTGTAAGAACGATTTTCTCAATGAATTAATAGAAGAAGAAACAGGTTGTAACATAATTGTTGGCCCAGTTGAGGCCACGGGTATAGGTAACATAGTTTCCCAGATGATTGCTATGGAAGAGGTTTCGGACATTTATAGCGCTAAAAAAATTATTGAATGTAGCGAAGTGTAGATTTCTGCAAATATTGACATTTTTTACTGCAATAGTACGCGTTTTTTGTGGTAATAGTTCTTGATAAAATAAATATAACGTCACTTATATTGTATGCGCTTAATACTCGGCGTAATTCCCTAATTCAGGTGAGGACCCAGGGCAAGATCATGAACGTTTTCTGATCAATTTCAGGTCAAAATTGACCTGACGAGCCGAGTATGATCTTATGCTCCTCTTTTGAGGAGTGACCATGAAAATCGACACTATCAAAGAACATTTCAGCATCATCCGTGACGAACGACAAAGTGCAAAAGTGGACTACCCACTGTTTGATATTTTATTTGGTTCGATATGTGCGGTTATAGCCGGAGGCCAAGGCTGGACCGATATTCGCGAGTACGTTCTTGGTCACCACGAGTGGTTTCTGAAACAGGGCCTGTTTGAAAAAGGGGTACCCGTTGATGATACCTTTGCTTGTCTTATTGCAAGTATCGACCCTGCTGAATTTCGTGACTGCTTCCTATCCTGGATGAAAGCGGTGCACAAGTTGACCGGTGGTGAGGTAGTTTCCATTGACGGCAAGACCTTACGTGGCTCCTATGACAGAAACGACAGACAAAGCACCATCCACATGGTCAGTGCTTACGCCAATGCTAACCAACTGGTACTAGGCCAGCTCAAAACCGATAGTAAGAGCAATGAAATTACCGCGATTCCAGCACTGATTACTATGCTCGACTTGCGAGGTGCCATTGTAACGATTGATGCGATGGCCTGTCAGACCAAGATAGCCAAGGCGATCACTAGCAAGGGCGGGGATTACTTGTTGGCTGTTAAGGGTAATCAGGGCACATTAGCGAAAGCCATACAGGCCGCATTTGCTCCATATCGTCGTGCACCAGTAGACAAAGCGACATGTCAAATCGAGAAACAGAAAAGTCGGGTTGAAGCGCGAACTTGTCATGTACTGGATGCCAGTGAGTTGGAGGGGGACTTTTCTACGTGGATTGGGCTGACCTGTATTGTGATGGTTGAAAACTACCGTGCGGCAAAAGGCAAAGAGCCAGAGTTGGAATACCGCTACTACATCAGTTCAGCCAAGCTGTCTCCAGAGCAGGCAGGAAGTGCTATCCGAGCCCACTGGGGCATTGAGTCAATGCACTGGATTTTAGACGTGAGCATGCGGGAAGATGCCTGCCAGATCTATCGAGAAAACGCGGCTGAAAACTTGGCAGGATTAAGGCATATGGCCCTCAACATGCTCAGAGCCGAGCCAACCAAGATTAGCGTACCAATGAAACAGAAACGCTGCATGATGAAAACTGCTTTTTTAGAGCAAGTCCTTGTGGCCGGATTTAAATCAATGGTTAAATCCTAAACACTCATGCGGACACCCTGGGTGAGGACCGATAATGATATACCCGTGATCATTGAAGATGCTTGATTTTCCGTAAAAACAGGATCATGCTACGCTACTATGAAAGTAACGCTATCTCCACAGACGAAACAAGAACTCGAACAGATGCACGATTCCGCTCGTGACAGTCGAGTGTGCGACCGTATCAAAGCGGTTCTGCTTGCTTCTGAAGGCTGGAGCAACGCAATGATTTCTCAGGCGCTTCGTATTCATGAAACTACGGTTGCACGTCATATCAATGACTATTTCCAGTCTGAGAAGTTAAAGCCTGAAAATGGTGGCAGCCACAGCAGAATGTCTGCTGCTCAAACCATGCAGCTCATTGAGCATTTGGCTGAGAACACTTACTTTCATACTCACCAAATCGTTGCCTTTGTAGAAGCAGAATTTGGTATTCGCTATAGCGTGGCGGGTATGAATAAATGGTTACATCACAATGGGTTCTCATACAAAAATGCCAAAGGGTGTGCCTCATAAGTTCTGTCCAGAAATGCAGCAAGCCTTTGTCGAGTTTTACAATAACGTCCTCAAGCCGAGCGAAGCTCCTGTATTGTTTATGGATGCTGTCCATCCGACTCAATCGACAAAACTGAGTTATGGCTGGATTCGAAAGGGTCAGGACAAGCTCATTGAAACAACGGGTAGCCGTACACGCCTAAATCTAATCGGTGCGCTTTCGCTGGAAAACATTGGTGCAACGGTCACTGAAACGTATGAAACCATCAACAGTGAGAGTATTGTTCGCTTTCTTTGGAAACTTAAGAAAGAGCACTATCCACTGGAGCAGAAAGTACACCTGATCTTAGATGGCGCAGCCTATCATCGAACTGAATTGGTGAAAGATGCAGCAAAAGTACTTAATATCGAGCTTCACTACTTACCGCCATACAGTCCGAACCTAAATCCGATAGAACGGCTCTGGAAAGTGATGAATGAGCATGCTCGGAACAATGTTTACTTCTCATCCAAGAGAGAGTTTATCTCCGCTATCAAAGAATTTTTCGATGTGACACTACCAGAAGTTGCAGGCTCGTTGGTATCTCGAATTACGGATAATTTTCAGCTACTCAAACCTGCATCTTCAAGTTGAACGGGTATAGTAAGATCCTGTTTTTCTTCATATGATGTTTCACCTAATGTTGGAATTAAGTACATTTTTTAAATATATCCTTGCACGCCTAGTTTTGTATTTAATTAAATAAGCCACCTAATTTAAGTGGTTTACTCACGCGCAAGTATTTATATTTTGCTTAGGTTACTCACCCTAAACAATGTAAATAATTGGTAACTGCTACATCAAAGTTTGCATCGAAATGTAATACTATATATTAAGTATTAGTTAACGTTCTTACTTAGTACTGAGGGATCCCCTCATAAATCCCCCAGTGCATAGCCAGCTTTCATGAGCTGCTCAGCTAAATCCACCGCCGCTGCGAAGAGGTGTTGAGTCGTAATCTCGTAGTCTGGTCTTCTGAGGACTTCCATACCTAATCGAACGGTAGACAGGACATTTCGATTTCTGACTGTATTCGCTTGAAAGTGCCTGTCCCCCCCTTGTTGCTGTGCATGTATTCCTGCCAGCCAAAACATGAGTTGCAGCATTAAAGCTATCAGCAAAATAATATCGAACCTTTTGGGGCAACTAGTGCGGCTTTGACGTAGGCCTAATCCGTAAGCGGGACTCTTTAAGTCTCGGAAGGTTTCCTCTATCTGCATGCGCTTCGCGTAAAGCCTCACCAACTGCTTGGGAGTACGAGTCGCCGTTGGTAAGTTAGTTGCCAATACCCATGGCTCCTTTGCTGAGTCAGAGTACACCTTGGGCGATGGATGGTGACAGTTTGTTCGGGTAGAACGCTGATTCTTGCGACCTTTAGGCAATGCTCTATACAGCGCTATTTGGCAGTTGATGGCATTACTTTTGGTCAGTTTTTGATAACCAAGACTTTTGGCTCTGCTAGAGGCTTTGCTATGTAAGCTACTGACTGGCTGCCAATTTTCGGCACCTAGTTCAGCAAATTGCACTTTACCTCTTACTCGACTCAACCAGTACCATCCGTGTTCTTCAACGGATTTGTACCACGGCACTTTAAATCCAGCATCACTGATAATAAGTGGGGTCACATCAGAAGGTAAAATGCTTGCCAGGTCAGATAAAAACTGATCATGAGCAGACTTAGAACACTGTTTTGAAAGTGGAAAGGCCTTTTCATATAGAGTGACCGAACGGCCTTGTAGCGCCACTGATGCGCGTAGCACCATAAGTCTCTTGTGTTCACGGATATCAGACCAATCGACGAGAACCACTGGCATGGGGTTGCCCGCACAAATAAAGCTAGCATGCCAACGGTAAACGGCGAGTCTCTCTTGATGTAGGTGATGGTTACCTAAAAGGCGATCCATCCGCTTTATGTTGTGCTTAGTTCTAGCTTGGCAGGGTAAGTTGCGACCGAGTTCAGTGAGCGTAAGGGTTTTGCTATCAAGCAATGCGCGGCAAGCTAACATCAAGCTATTAAGTCGCTTTAAGTGCAGTTCGGGGCAGAATTTGTAGAGAGAGTCATGTAAGATATTGAGTTCGCGCATCTTGTTGTTTGGTTATTGTTTTTTGGCGAAACCATTTGATCACATGACAAGATGTGCATCTACCTTAACGTGATGATTTTTATCTAAATCATCAGGGGATTCCTCAGTACTTAGTAACTTTATCTATAATGACTTTGTGTGTTGTTAATTATTCCAGAATAATTTTATTGACTTAATGTAATACAATAGAGCTTTCAGTTGACGCTACATCTTTATGTATCGATTTAACAAGATGTTTAATTTAAAGTCATTACCTTAATCATGTTTAGTATTAGGTGAATATAAGATGCTTACCATTCGAGCAGACGCCCTCACTCGCTAACATCTTGTGAGGTTGGTTTCGTTAAACAAATGCTCGCCATAGAAAATACGACAATCAAGCACCATTCCAATACCAACTCGATACAAAAACGCCCGATACTCTATATCAGGCGCTCATATTCATAACTTGTAGCTTAGAATATACTCAACATTACTAACATCACACCACAGTTTCTTGGGCGAACGTTTCTTTTTTCTCAACAGATAGTTTTGTCACCAGTTTAGATAGAGCTTCTACAAAGTAGTAATCACCATATATAAGTGAGCAATTTACACCTAAGCCTTTAGGGCAGTTGAACGCTCCTCCTGTTAAGATTCCCTGCTGGGTATCATCACCTACTGTACAGTAGTTGTCGTACAGACTCTTGAGGATTCGATTAGCAGCATCAAAATAGTGAGCTTTCTTTGTTTCATCTTCAACAAGTTCAGAAATAAGAAGCATACCGCTCGCAGCACACGCTGCGGCCGAGGTATCTCTTGGCGTATTTTCATCCCTCGGAGCTCTAAAGTCCCAATGTGGGACTGAATCTTCTGGTAACTGATCAATAAAGAAATCAGCGGTTCTCATGGCTGCTTCAAGGTATCTTGGCTCTTTGGTATATTTATAACTTAGTGCACAACCATGAACCGCCCACGATGCGCCTCTACTCCAAGCTGAGTCCTCATTGTAGCCTTGACCACCGTAGTAACTCTTTACATCGCCAGTCATATAGTCAAACTCAACCATATGCCTTACTGAACCATCTGGCCGAATAAACTCTTTAAGCACTGTATCAGCATGCGCCATGGCAATCAGTTTGAACCGCGGTGCATCGAGTTGATCGGCAGCCCAGTACAAAAGAGGCAAGTTCATCATGCTGTCGATAATACTCAAACCTCTCGGGTCTGCAGCACTTACATCATTCTTGTTCCAAGCAGTTAAGAAACGCCCATTAATGTTAAATCGGCTCGCCAAATGACTTGCGGCTCTAAGTGCGCGATTTTTAGAGCGCTCGTTGCCAAACAATTCATACTGTTTGATCGAAGTTAGTTGCCACATAAAGCCAACATCATGGTGGATATTGACATATTCATCAAGTGGGCCATCCATGGTCTTCTCACGTGCTATTGCAATGTCTTTGAACGGTTGGTAGTGCTCTTTCTCATACAGCAACCATAGCAGGCCAGGCCAAAAGCCGACAACCCACGCCCAAGGTGCGTGGGTATCTTCATAATGACCCTCCGATGTCATGGAAGGAAACTGTACTGAAATGTCTTCGCTGGTAAATTTGACTTTCTCAAACACACTTTTCCAAGCATCATTTGCCCACGTTTTCTCTGAATCCATTGCTATCCCTCTACTTCTTTCGGTGATAATTGATAATTGCGTTAAGTTTATAGGTCAAATATAGGGGAATCACCTTGGAAAAAACATGTCTGTTTTTGGTCTAATCAGGGGTGATTTTTGCGATGGTCGGTGGGGTTATTACATAGTTACAGCTCAAGCACAAACACCAGCTCGATAGTTCGTGTTTTAAACCATACACTGAATTTCGTACATACCTATCCACCTTAGCTTGTTGAGTGCTTTGAGCATGGCTTAAACCTCACCAACTTGTTCGTTGTAATTTAGAAGCATGAGTGAAGCAACTAGTAGTTGTTTTACGCGATGCATAGTGGTCTCCGACAATAAACGCTTTTGGTGACCATATTTCTACTTCCAACGTTTTGTTCAAGCAACAGAGACTTGGTAGCCATCTGTCAAATTAGGTGGATGACCCCCTTTTGCTCTAACTTACTTTTGTCCATTTTCGCTTTCTGACCTCAAGTAAACTTGCATGATTATGCGAGCATCAGTTTAACCTGGTACCCATACTCTTGCCTTTATTTACCTGAGTGTCCACTCACACTCAGGTTTTTTTGCTAAGCAAACTTTTCCTGTGCCAGTCGCACAACCGGCCGATCATCAATCGGGAAGTGGATTAGCGCCGCGCAGAATGCCAGTACCACAGTAGACCACCAGATAGGCTCATAGGAACCGTAATAATCGTAGATACGACCACCGGCCCAGGCACCGAGAAAACTGCCCACCTGATGAGTCAGAAACACCAGGCCATAGAGAGTGGAAAGATAACGAGCGCCAAAGATCTGCCTGACCAGGCCGGAAGTCAGTGGCACTGTACCTAGCCAGCAGAAGCCGATAGCACCGCCGAACAGCGCTGCAGTCGCCTCGGTTACCGGAAGAGTAACAAACGCCAGGATCACCAGGGTGCGCATAAAATAGAGCGCGGACATGACGTAGCGCTTATTGAACCTGTCCCCCATTACCCCCCAGAAATAGGAACCAAATATATTGAAAATACCGACATAAGCTAGCGCCATCGCTGCCGTTGACGCTGAAAGGTTCTTGTCCGCCAGATAACTTGGTAGGTGAGTGGCGATAAACATGACATGAAAACCACACACAAAAAAGCCCGCATGGATCAGCCAGTAGCCCTTATGAGAGAAGGCTTCTCTGAGCGACTCCTTCAGTGTCTGTTCGCCGCCGGTAGCGGCATTGGCTTGAGCTTGTTGCGGTTTACTGCTTTTGATAAACAGCGCAAACACAACGATCAGCCCGCACAGCATAGCAAACACCTGCAGGGCGCTCTGCCAGCCAAACTCGCCCAGAAGCAATTGGGCACCCGGAATAACCGCAAACATGCCAAACGATCCGGCGGCCGTAGTCAGACCAAAGGCCTTAGCTGCATGCTGCGCCGGAACTACCTTGGCGACCGCCCCTAAAATAATCACATAGCTGGTAGCGCTAAGCCCCAAGCCGACCAGCACACCCAGAGACAAAAACAGCATATCAGCCTGACCGGTAATAGACGTCAGGCCCAGTCCAAGCGCATAAGCAAATGCGCCGGTGATGATCACACGTTTCGCACCCCACTTATCGGCCATCATACCAATAAAGGGTTGAAACAGACCAAACAACAGGTTTTGCAGTGCAATCGCAAAGCTGAACAGCTCACGACCGGTGTGAAAATAGTCGGAAACCGGCATCATAAAAATACCAAAAGACTGGCGGATACCTAGGCTGATAATCAGGATACCAATGCCAAGCCATACCAAAGGCGGAAAGCGAAAAATACTCATTAAAAATGGTTCTCTTAGTGATGATGGTGTGCGTGGTGATTCTCGGATTTACTGCTGTTCTGATGACAACCGCTGCCCATCCCCTGCTCGGCCAGCAGATTCAGCAAAGGCTCCGAGTGATGAACGGCTATCAGGGTAACAATTAGCAGCACCAGCATTCTAAGTAGCTGTGCCGGAAGAGATTGAGAAAACATACGTCTTTACAGAGTGTGAAAAGGTGGGCGCATATTAAGGGGCTTATCATTATGTATCAAATGATCCTTTTTCATTGTATACATGCGTTAGTGTAATACCAATCAAAGATATCAATTACAAAATGCCAGTTCATGTCCGCCTTGCGATCGGTTTTTTGCACCGAATGACGATACTTATTTTTTTCATCTTCAGATTTAATTACCCAATAAGAAAATTGTGATTCTGTCCTGTAACAGCCTTTGCAAATATCGCCATACTCACCCTCTACATGGAAGCTGATAATATCGAGATGTACTGCTGTACTATCCAAGCTGTTCAGCCACTTTCACTGCCAGCACCTGATAAAGCGCAGACACATCTGCACCAAACAGAGAATCAAGACAACGACCTAATACATCACATTAAAGAATGAATAAAACATCATGACTTATGGATAAGTGAAACATCGAGAACAGGTAACATCTTGCTTAGTAATTTTGTCCATTTTCGAGCACGAGCGGCATCACCTGAAGTGGTGTCGTTCTGCTGTCTGGAATGTGAAAAACATCTCTGTTGGGTAGATTTCGTCCGAAGCTTCAAACACGTTTCTGTCCATCTTTGAGTCAGCGAGACTTCCGCTGACTCATCTTTGCCCCAAACTGTATATGGAATCCACGTATTTGCAAAGTGACCAAGCAATAAAAGTTAAGATGCGTACGTATATTCGGCTTCTATTTAAGGGAGCTACCCTCTAGCCTTAGATGTTTGCGCACCTACTGTCCTCAACGAGCTATCAGCTTATATTAGCATTACAGAATGGCCAGGTTTTCAGTAGGTTGGTCTTACCCTTTCTGCTTCATCATTTTGCAAAAATCAAATTAATCAGCGTTAAGTAGAATAGGTTTGTAAGTCGTCTCATGACGAAGCATTGCCCATGCTGTTCTTACGATTTTATTGGCCAAAGCAATACAGGCTTTTTTGAATCCAATTCGTTGAATTATCTTGATTAACCAAGCATCTTTTTGCGTTCTTGGTTCTTCTGGTAACCTTCCGACATATGACATAGCGCCTAGATAGAGTAGTGACCTCAACTCTTTAACGCCGCCACACTTATCGATACCAATCATAAAAACCTTGCCACCAGAACTATGCTGTTTTGGTGTTAGTCCAACGAACGCAGACGCTTGCCTGCCATTTTTAAACTGCTTACCATCACCAAGGGTTGTGTAGAGCATTGATGCTGTTGTTTCACCAACCCCTTCTATCTCCATTAGTCTTTTACAAGGCTCAATCTGCCGAGTCAGAGCATTTTTCTCTTTTTCAAAGGCTATCAATTGTGCCTTGAGTTGCTTGTATTGCTCCCAAAGCATTGAAAGAACAGATACAACATTCGTGGGGACAGATGAGGGATTATCTAGGATCTCGCGGACGGAGGCTTTCAGTCCTTTCTCACCTCTAGGGTTAGCAATTCCGTAACCAAGGAGTGTTCCACGAATATGTTGCCCTAATGAAACAACGCTACGAGACAAAAAACGGCGACTACTCTCAAGCGATTGCATTGATTGCTGCTCTAAAGACTTTGGACGGCTGTATTTGATGCCGATTTGGATAGCTGAGTTCGCAATAGCAAGGGCATCATTGTGATCGGTCTTATGTCCTTCCAAATAACCTTTTACTTTTTTAGGATTAATAATTCGGACATCATGCCCATGCTCTTGAGCGAGCTGCCCCCAATAATGGCACCCACAACATCCTTCCATCGCAACGATGGAGGGCTTTGCGTTGATAATGAACTCTTTAGCTTTTTGTCGGCTAAAAGCTTTGTTAAAAAGTAGTTCACCGTGAACACTGATGTAGCAGATCTGAAGAACGTTTTTAGCTAAATCGATAGCGATAACATTGGTAGTAAGCATGGCGGAATCCTCATGTATCTCAGCACTGAATTAAGTTTAGAGTGCGTAGGGGAGAGTGGATTCCATACATCAAGATAGATTGGTTCCCAGCCGATAAATTTCGCCCCTGATTTATCGGCGCTGACAGAGCGAACGGAAGCTAGGGTGCGGTGAAAGCTTTCTCCCAAAAGGGTTCATTTTCAGGGTAAATGGAAGTAAAGAGCAATTTACATATCTATTCAGTTGAGCTAAAACGTTCGCGCAGTTCAACAATTTCATCTTCACATATTCCTAATGATTCCAGAAACCGTTGATGAGCTTCTGGTTCCGTTTTTTCGAACTGGATGTGCCAGTTAATCATGTCTTCTTCACTAAGACCTGACGCTGCCATTAGCTCTGTCCAGCGCTCTTTGGTTAGTATGTCAGGTGCTATGAGAGAACCTTGGTTCAGGAGAGCAACAATCGCCTTTTGCTGCTTCCGCAAGCGTTGAATTTCATCTTCAAGAGCATTGAACTGATTGCGCAGGATTTGTTCCTGTTCATGCTCACATTCTGACTCTAGCAGAGGAGCGATCTCTGCTACAGGCACGCCATATGAACGGTAAGAAACAATGCTCTTTAACCGATTGACCTCTTTATCCCCATAAGTCCGATACCCGTTGGAAGTTCGATTTGCTGGCTTTAATAGTCCAGCACGCTCATAGTATAGAACGGTGGTTCTTGATATTTTGCACTGTCGTGCTAAGTCAGTGATAGTTAGCATATTTTCTACCTTCTTAGGGCGATTTTCTGCCCGATAGCAGATTTCGTCAGTGGATATATTTGAGGGATCACTGCGCTCAGAATTAGAATGCTCGCTCCTATCAAAGCCAAACTATCTGGAATTTCTGAAAATATGAAGTAACCCAGTACCAATGAATAGATGATACTCACATACTGAACGTTCGCAATTATGTTCGCTTCCCCATACTTGTACGCTGTAACTCCAATCCATTGCCCCACAGAAGAAAGTAGCCCAACCATAATCAGCAAACCAAGCTCATTCAAGGTAGGCCAGTACCAATTACTGATACTTGGTAATAAGGCTATAAGCCCAACAAAGATAGCTTGATAAGCCAGTAGCGTTATTTTTGGTTCCGTCTGGGCTACCTTTCTGACGCAGACTACAGCTATCGCGGCTCCTAATGAGGCTACCGCTCCAATCAGAACAAAAATAAATGAGGTTTCATAGAATTTCGGTTGAACAACTAACATCACGCCTACAAACCCAACAACTATTGTAAATAGTCGAGAGCCGCTAAGTTTCTCTGACAGAAATGTTTTTGAAATCAGTGCGACAAACAGCACCTGAAGAAAGCCAAGTGCCTGTGCATCAGCGAATGGCAAATTGCTTACTGTGATGAATCCGAAATACAGAGCAAAAAAAGCACCTGTTATCCTCAATACATGTAACTTAACCTTCTTAGGTTTTAGCAAAACTTCAATGTTGGCTCTTATGGCGGGCAACAATACCAAAATAAAAACTATCTGGCGGAATAGCAATATCTGAAAGGTATCGATTGAACCACTTAGCATGCGAACCATCATACCCGACAGAACAAATAGCGCGGTAGAAAAAAGCGCAAGCAAAACACCCTTGAGGTAATCAGGCATAGAAATCAGAGCATTCAGTTTTAGACTAGACATAGTACTTCCTCTTGAAAACCGAACACATTGTGAACCCGTACCCTGTAGACGGGTCAACAAGGAATAGCACAGACAATTAATTAGTTTATGTGAAACGAGAAAGGGGGGATTGAATACTTAAATAATAGGTTTGCATAAACAGGTTCTTACAACGCTGAGTCATTATGCTCGAAATTGTCCATTTTCTGTCATGAACGGCATCACCTGAAGTGGTGCCGTACTGCATTTTGAGATGCCAAAATTTATCCGAAGGGTAGGTTTCGTCCGAAGCGGCTAAGAAGGTTCTGTCCAAAAATGATTCGACGGTGACAGATTTTGGATGGTCAATCTTTTAACTTTTATCGGTTAACTTTTTCATTTCTCTGTTCAACCTTGCACTTTCAGCGACAACGAACTCGGGCATACCAAACACCCTTAAGTTTCCTGCCAATACCAGGACAACACCTAATACCGAGATCCATGTCCATTCGTAGCCTTCAAATATTGTGGATAGGGATAGTGCCACCAGCGGAAAGAGTACTGTGCAATACGCCGCTTTCGCAGCACCAATTCTGCCTACCAGAGCAAGATAGGTATTGAACCCGACAACCGAACCGATTATCGCTAAATAGACTAACGCAGATAGGTAAGTTGCATCCATGGTTACGCTCAATGGTAATCCCATAAACAGCGCTATAACCACAAGGTAGATTGCTCCGTAACCCATTGCCCATGCTGTCGTTGGCAATAGAGGCATTTCCTTCTTCTGACTTCTGGCAGAAACCATGTTCCCCATCGAGAAAAAATAAGTGCCAAGTATGCTAAGCAGCAACCCTTTCAGCACACCCAAATCCATTGCTGCACTCATAAACTGGGAAGCAAAAAGAAGCACAACGCCAGTGAAACCCATTAGTGCGCCTTGCAAAAACACACCAGATGGACGCTGTTTTTCCAGCAACCAAAGGTTAAAGGCATTTAGAATTGGAGCCAGCGAAAACACCACGGCATTCAAGCCGCTCGGCAGATATTCCGTTGCGTAGTAGAAGCAAAGAAAATTATTGGAAAACAAACATAAGGCCAACAATGCCGATACCTTATGGTTCTCAATGGAGAGTCGGGGTAGCGCATTTCTGAGTTTCAAAATGGCAAGTAAAACGATGGAAGCAAGACCAAATCGCCAGGCAACAGAGACCACAATAGGCGTATCGCCAAGTTGGTAAGCAATGGCTAACCAGGTAGAACCCCAGATAAAAACCGTGACAGTGTATAAAATCCCATTCATCTTGTTTATCTCCCTACTACTTGATTCTTGTGTTCACCACCCTATCTGTTCCTGATAACGCATTCGTTCAAAATCCTGCTATTTTTATAGATTCTTGCGGTTTTATTTCATTGGCTATTCACTCACGTTAAAAAGCCAGTATATTTAAATAAGAATTATTAGCGGCTCTCTGGAGAAGGATTTCTGTGCGAGTGAAGAAACAGGGCGTTTTTGAGGTGTTATCCCACAACACTGCTCAACTACACAAGGATGTCTGGTCGGACAACGGTATGGGGTCGGCTGTCTGGAGTAACAGCCATGGCAGTGCCAGTTATAATAAGCCCGGCCACCACACGCTGAGCTTTTATCTGCAAGGCGGCGAGAATACTAGGCGCATTATGCAATCGGGCAACCAATCTGGTGGGGTCGATAAGCTGTGTCTGATGCCACAGGATCACCGTTCTGACTGGACCTTCTCTGCGCCATTCCACTTTTTCCATTTCTATTTCGAACAGAAACATCTGCAGAAGTTCGCAGAGCAAGTGTTAGACCAAGAAAGTCGCCATATTGAGCTTGCTGAACGCACGTTCGTAGACGATACCTTTGTAAGCCAGCTTATTCGGGAAACGATGCTGACACTAGACTGGAATAGCCCTACCGATAAGTTGATGATGTCTCACTCACAACAATTGTTGCTGCTGCATCTAATGCGTCAGTATTGTCACAATACGCCGACCAAATCTATCACGTCAGGAGGGTTGTCTGTTTCCAATAAGAGGAAAGTAGCCGATTATATTGAGGCAAATTTGGCGACTCCATTTACTCTAGGTGATTTGGCAACACTAGCAAACCTCAGCGAATTTCATTTCGCCAGAATGTTCAAAACTAGCTTTGGCTGTACGCCTCATCAATATGTACTGAGCAGACGTATCGAACTGGCAAAACAGCTTATGTTGTTTCCTTCTAAGTCACTTGCAGAAATTGCGTTGTCTTGCGGTTTCTCTTCTCAGCAGCACCTATCGCAACAGTTCAAAAAACGGGTGGGCGTGACGCCAGCTCAGTTTAGACGAGGTAGTGCTGATTTAAACTAGCCTTTAATTCTTATTGAGCTCATCATCTAGCTCAACATAAAGCGCTCTAAACGTCTCGATTAACCAGCGTATTTTGGCATTGTGTCCATTGCGTTTATGCCAGATCATAGTGAAAGGAATGAGCAATTTCTCCTGATACTCTTTTTCCAAAGGAATAGGCAGGCATACAAGGTCTGGATATAAATTTGCAACGTAATGCCGACAGTAATCCGGCGCAGTTGTCAGCATATCGTGGCTAGGCTGAGCAGCCATATGTAAAGACTGCTCAAAGCTCGACATTGTCAGCGCAACATTCCGCTGCTGACCGATTTCGTCCAGAACATTATCTAATGCCCACTTCTCACTGTTCTCCCACACGATACCGATATGTGGATACTTAAGATACGTTTCGAGGTTCCACTCTTCGTTTAGCGCCGGATGATCCTTGTGCAGAAATACTTGTGGCAAATCGGAGAACAGCACTTCAAAGTCAATAAAGTAAGGCAGTAGGTCTAGCGACTCTTTCGATTGAGGGTGGCTCTCCCGCCCGGTGAAACCGATATCAGCTTCACCCCGAATAATCGCGTCCAGTGAGTCGTAATCCCAACTGTTAGTTTTTACTTTTGCCTCGGGATACTGGCGGTGAATTTTCTTTAACAAACTATTCAGTATCACCAGAATTAAAGGCGACTCAATCATCAAATTGAATCGCATCCCTTTGGCAGACACATCACTTCGCTTTTCCAGAATCTGACTGCTCATTTGCAGCCAGTCTGAAAGCTCTTGTTCCATACTCTGAATAACGGGTGTGAGAACCAGCCCATTCGGCGTTTTTACAAACAGCGGGTCATCAAACCAATCTCGTAATTTATTGAGCGATTTACTCACCGTAGAAGGTGTCACATTCAGCTTTTTCGCGGCTTTTGACACACTCCTTTCCTGCACAATCAGTTGCAAAGTGATCAGTAAGTTCAGATCAAGACGAGTAATTGACTTCTTCATTCTGGATACCCGGAGATGGACGAGGTATCAATAATATAAGTGAGACGCTAATTATGCTACCTAATGCCAGTATTAACGCCAGAATTGTCAACGCATCAAAACCCACCATTCCCATTAGCCAAATGTATAGTGCAGAACAACATACCTGACATACCCCCAGAGCAGAGCTAGCAGCACCAGCACGCCTTGAAAAAGCACCTAACGCCTGACTCATTGCCACCCCGAAACCAATAGAGAATCCAGCACAAACCAATCCAAAGCTTATTAAATACCAGATAGTTTCCAGAGCTAACTCATTCGCAAGTACAAGCAGAATTGCAGCAAACCCAAACAAGAACTGAGCGGTCATCATTAGCGTTCGCTCTTTGAATACAGAAAGAGCAAAAGGCGCAGAAAAAGAGACAACCATACTCACCAATGCCGTTGCTGCCATCGTGGTTGAATATGCTGCACGATCAAACCCTAGTTTGCCCATGATAAGCATTGGTGAAACATTCACGTAAGCCAGAATGATGGTGGCACCTAAAGAAGTGATGATTAAGCGACTCACAAAAAAACTGTCTAACAATGATTCATTCGCAGATAGAGCAGCACCGCTTACGGCATCCTCATGCTGTTGAACGTTTGGTCTGGTTTCTTTAAGAACAAACAGCGATAAAAGGCACACCACCACTCCCATTGTTGCCATGGTGGTAAACAAGCTGGTCCATGGAAACTTCAGCATAATTAGGTGACCAACCACAGGAGCCAATACAGGAACGATACAGGTAACCCCATTAATAGCGGAGAGTACCTTGGCGCGGCGTTTGTCATCTAATACATCTCGCAGAATTGCAAATGCCACGACATAGCACGAACCAGCTCCAACTCCCTGAGCAAATCTTGCTGCCAGAAACAACGGCACATGATCCGCAGCACCTCCCAGAAATGACGCGATAATAAAGATAACCGCACCACCAACAGCAAATGGCTTTCTGCCAATGGAGTCGGCTAAACGCCCGACAAACAACATAGTGGCAGTCATACCTGCAAGGTAGACTGAAAAGGCGATGTGTAACTGTGATTCGGTTGCATTCAGATCGGAAGCGATCTGCGGCAATCCAACCAGGTAGAGATCAATAGCGGTTGGGTAAAGCAACACCAAAGCGAAACTGCATAATAAAAATCGAAGCATTGGTCGTAACCTCCTATAAGTTTGGGAGGATACTAATTTGCTCTTATCCAACTATCGAGTGAGTGTTACGACAACCGTTTTTTCCTCTGGCGACACCAGTTAACCAGATGTAAACTCTTTCAGTTTTTCAATCAAAAGCTCTAAAGGTTCCGAAAGCGGATTTGATGCTAACCAAATAGCATCTGAAGACCAGCGATAAACCGCTTCGTGCTCGGCTTTAAACTCCACCAGCTCGCCGCTTTCAATCAGGTGCTGACATTGAGGGATTGGCTGATTGCCCCACCCTAAGCCATTTCTAATAAGCTCCAGTGCGCAAGGGAAGCTATTAACCTGATAATAGTGGTGGCTTGCTTTCTGCACATCGTCGTGGCCCAGATTCTGGAAAGAGTGCAAGATTATCTGGCGCATTTGGCGACGAGTATGCTGGGTAATTTCATCACCAGACTGAATACCAAACTGCTTCGCGTACTCGGGGCTGGCAACCGATGCAACTTCAAATGGACTCAATTTGGCCATTGCGACATCTAGGGTGTAATGCTCGGTGGAAAGCACAATAGCCAAATCAACCTCGCCATCATGCATACGTTGAATACACTGCTGAGTATCCCCTTCTACAAAAATCAGGTCTAATGCAGGATAGTGGCGAGATACTTCCGTGATGGCTTTTGTTATTTGCATACCCAGAATAGAACTATCAATCGCTAACGTTAGCTTAGATGGCAGGTCCTCAAGAACATTCAGAGCGCGATAGTTGAACTGGTCGACTTCAAACTTAATCGCTTTTGCATACTGATAAAGCTCTTCCGCTCTCTGGTTAGGTGTCAAGGCGCTAGCATGACGCTCAAACAGGTCGAAACCCAGATCTAACTCCAGGTTACTTATTCTTTTACTTAGCGTCGACGCGTGCTTTTTCTCTTTGTGCGCCGCAAGCGCAAAACTACCATGCTCATAAACTGCGATAAAAGCCGCTAGCTGTTCAAAGTTTAAATTCATATCTAAGTATCCGTTGCACAAGGTGTTTGGTTCACAAAAGGATTGTAGCATGAAAATCTTTCATGCTGAGCATGCTCCTTTGCTTCTTAGTTAGCAAGTTTGTGGTTCGCTGTAGATGTGAATAATACCCAATCACCGAGTGTAAATGATCCTTAGCTGCGGTGTTATTTCTGAAAACAACACCCTGCCTCAGTGATCACATACCATCCAAATAAAAACAAAGCAGTGATGATTAAAAACCGAACACTTCAGATGTGGGCGAGACGCCTGCATATCTACACTTCGATGGCTCTTTTACTGGTTGTACTGTTTTTTACCGTAACAGGCATAACGCTAAATCGCGCTGAACATTTTGTTGGCACCACCAGAGTGGACGAGCAACAAATTTTAGTCCCTGAATCTACTCTGTTTAAAACGGGTTCAATCAAAATAAATCGGGAGTCATTAATCGAGTTTCTGAGGCAATCTGCTGATGTAAAAGGCTTTGCTTCAGAGTTAGATGTTTACACCGAATTTCATCAAGGTGAGTTAGAGCTTGGCGAAGTGACCATGAGCTTTAAAGCTCCGGGATATAGTGCCGCTGTTTTTATCGACATGACCAACCGCGTTGCAAATATCGAACAGAGAGATTATGGCGTCATTGCCCTACTTAATGACGCACACAAAGGTCGAAACTGCGGACCAATATGGCACGCCTTTATCGACATTACCGCGATTTTAATGACGGTGTTTATCCTCACCGGTTTTATTCTGATTATGCCCAAACGGCGCACATTTATCCTTTCCGTTAAATGGATGACCGCAGGCAGTATTGCCGCGGGAATGTTCTACTACTTGGCCATCCCTTAATACTCGACTTCCCATAGGTTTGTTATTGTGAAAAAAGCTTCCTGGATTATTCCTTTATTATTTTCTTATTCCACTGTCTCTGCACCTCTTTCTCCTGACGCTAAGCTAGAGGTGATGTTTCGTCTTCCTGCTATTGAAGATACTTCCTATTCCCGCCCCTTCTCTGCTGTTTGGATCGAAAACAGTCAAAAGCAAGTGGTAAAGACCATTCTTTTATCTGCAAGTAGTGGGGAATGGTTAAAAGACCTACGCCACTATTGGCGCAAAGTAGGTCGTCACGGAGGCGACCACGTAGATGGACTAACATCTGCTACCCGATCATCTGGCAACTACCGGCTAACCTGGGATGGGCGAAATGAAGAAGGTCAAAAGGTGGAGCAAGGAGAGTATACCCTCTTTGCAGAAGTGGTGAGGGAGCATGGCAACCACAGTATCGTCCGTCAAAAGCTCAGCCTAACTGACGAACCCTCTGTTTATGTTATTGAACCTGCGCAAGAAACCGGACAAATCAATATTAGCTACCAGTTTTGGTAACACAGCAACAGCATGAACTTTTTTCACGCTCAGCATGAATTTCCACATCATGGTTAGCAAGTTTGTGAATCCAGAAAAAGGTGAATAATGGCCGCTCACAAAAAGTGAAAAATTATATTTAATCCACTGGAGTTTATTGTGAAAGCAAAACAATTTTTAGTGTCATCTCTAGCGATGTCACTGGCGTTTGGCGCTGCTAGCGCTATCGCAGGTGAAAACGCAGATACTGTTTACATCAACGGTCAGGTTTATACCGTTAATGAAGATCAAGCATGGGCAGAAGCCTTTGCAGTAAAAGATGGCAACATCGTTAAGGTAGGTAACAGCAAGGAAGTTGTTGCATTTAAAGATGCAGACACTGAAGTCGTTGACCTAAAAGGTCAGTTCGTACTACCGGGTTTCATCGATGCACACACACACCCTGTTCGTGTAGCGATGATGGAAAATGTATTCTTCAACCACAGTGCATTCGATAAAGTCACTCCAGATGAGTTCGGTAAGCTACTTCAAGAATACGTAGCGGGTAAAGGTTCTAAACTTGAGTGGGTTTACGGTAAATCTTTCTCATGGGAATTCTTCCACGGCACTGGTATCCAGATGGATCGCCACTTCCTGGATAAATACGTTCCGGATCGCCCGGTAGCAATCGAAGATGACGGCGGCCACGTTGTTGTTGTTAACACTAAAGCACTTGAAGTTGCAGGCATCACTAAAGATTCAGTTGCTCCTGAAGGCGGTAAGTATGGCTACGATAAAGATGGCGAACTAAACGGTCACCTAATTGCAGGCCCTGCCATTCAGTCTGTACTGATCCACCACCCTCCGCACCGTCAAGCAGACGTGACCAAAGCGGCTCTCGACTCAATGAGGACGAACAACGCATTCGGTATCACGGGTATGAAAGTAGTAGAAGGTGACCGCGAGCAGATGCAAGCGTACCACGACCTGGAAAAAGAAGGTCTTATCTCTGCTGACGTTAACATGCACCCATACCTGCGTGAGTTCTTCTTCGGTACTGACATCGCCCCTGCACTAGCAGAAAAAGATAAGTACGAAACTGAGCACTTCCGTATCAACGGTGTGAAAGCGTTTATCGATTCATCTTTCTTCGGTCGTGCCGCAGCTGTAACTAAGCCGTATAAAAACTCTGACGATCTGGGCAAGCTATACACGCCTTACGAAGAGTTTAAAGACATCATGGTTAAGTACAACGGTATGGGGCTTGCGGTAACAACTCACTCAGTAGGTGACCGTGGTACTTCTCTGGTACTTAAAGCGATGGAAGAGTCTGCGAAAGTGAACGGCATCGAAAATGTTCGTAAGCTTCGTAACCACATTGCTCACTGCTTCCTGGTACAGGATGAAGATTTTGGTCGTGCGAAGAATGTAAACGCAATACTTGAGTTCTCTCCAGCGGTTTGGTTCCCACACCCACTGTGGAAAGTGCTTGAAGAAGATATGCATGAAGATCAAATCATGAGCTTCTTTCCAATCAAACAAGCGGCTGCTGAAGGTAACGTATACATCGCATCTCCAGACTGGAGCCAAACGCCTCTGGACCCAATGATGCACATCGAGACACTAACCACTCGTCGTCTACCTGGTATGCCTATGGATGCTGAAACATTGAACGCTGATATGCAGATCCCTCTAGAGACTGCTCTACGTGCGTACACTATCAACCCAGCATACGCTATGCACCTTGAAGACAAGGTTGGTTCTCTGGAAGAAGGCAAAAAAGCTAACTTCCAGATCATGACTGCAAACCTGTTCGAAGTTCCTAAAAACGAACTAATGCAGCAGTACGCAACTAAGGTTTACTTCGAAGGTAAGCTAGTTGCAGAAAACAGCCAGAAGCCGGTTGAAAATTCTGAAAAGTAATGGCTTAGCTATTTCAGATTAACTTCAACACCTAGTATCGTCATTCCGCTAGCCGTGCGCCCGCGAAGTCAGGAATCTAAACAAATGTATTAGATCCCTGCCTTCGCAGGGATGACGAACTTTATCGGGCTGCCATAGGACTTGGCATCAACAAGTCACATGGCAGCCCGTTTTCGTTTTTTATATACCTTAAAAAGGTGTGACCGATGTTTTCAGATCGAAGAATTCGAACATCCATAACCGCACTAATCATCGACCTGGTGTTGACCGGATTTCGAGTGCTACTTGCGTGGTTGACCGCTAGCGTAGCGTTAACTGCAGACGCACTGCACTCCTTTACTGATGTGCTGGTTTCTTTTGCACTGATGCTAAGCATGATTTACCGCTTTAAGCAGGAGCAATCTGATTGTGACAACAGAGTAAAACGAGCAATCAAGGTCGAAGCGATTGCAGTAATCCTAGTCTCCTTGATGATCCTGGCTGTGCCGTTTGAGATCTATCAGCAGACACAAGATATGCGATTTACCAGTATCCAAAACATCTGGTGGGGTATTGCGGGTATTGGTGTGGTGATGCTGACGCTGTTGTTTATCTCACAGCTAAAAATGCTGGTAGGTATTGAGACCGGTTCTGAAGCTCTGAAAGCAGATAGCCAACACACCAAAGTTGACCTAATGACGTCTGGTGCAGTACTTCTTTCGCTGGTGGGCTCATTGGTTGGAATCAACATTGATGAATACGTCGCCCTACTTATCGCCGCGATGATCTTTATCACGGGTATTGAACTGCTAATTTCTGGCATTCGTTCTCTATCGGGTCGCGAGGATAATGAGATTTCGCTCTGGAACTGGTGCTACCGTCATTTGATTGCAGCGCTTCCTCATATTCCAGTCGAAACAATGGTGAATGGCGGTGTTCGCTTGTTCCGCAAATCATGGAAGCCAGCACTTTCAATGCTAGCTCTTGTCTATCTATCGTCAGGCATTACGGTTGTACCGCAAGGTTTTGTTGGCGTTCATAGCCGTTTCGGCAGGATTATCGGCCAGGATATTGAGCCGGGTTTAGTGGTAGCAATGCCAGCCCCGATTGAAAAAGTAGAACTACTACCATCTGGTCGCCTGTACTCAATCAGTATCGGCAGCAAGAACTCTTTTATGCGTCCATCGTATGGCTCAAAGCTTTGGTACTCGGTAAAACAGAGTCAGGTGAGTCGTGAAAACGCCGACTACCTGCTAACTGGCGATGAGAAGCTGATGTTTTTAACCGCTGAACTACAATACCGCGTCAGTGAGCCAAGTGCAGAGCTAACCAAGTTCAACAACGTTGAGAATTTGCTGACCAATCTAGCTAACGCAGTATTAGTTAAAAACAGCACTAAACACGATTTTGATCAGCTGCAACAGTTTGGTTTTAGTGACTATGCCGATGATCTTGCACAAGCAATTCAGGATGAAGCAGCGCTCTTTGATCTGCCAGTCGAAATCGTGTCAGTAAACGTGCAGCAGATTGAGCCACCAGCTTATCTTGTATCGAAATACAGAGATGCACTGGATGCGTATCAGGAAAGCCGCACCATGGTAAACCAGGCAAACGCATGGAGTTTGACAGAAATTCCAGCCGCTCGTGCCGAGCATTTCAAAGTAACATCCAACGCTAAAGCAGAAGCAAGCAAGCGCCTTCACTCTGTCGAAGGCGAAACGGAGCGCTTTAAGCAACTGGCAAAAGTTTATAACAGCGCTCCTAAAGCATACCGATTTAACCAGCAAGTGGACGCCGCACAACGTGCTTTATCCGGCAAACCTTTTACCCTGATCGACCCTGCGTTTAGCAGCCATGACTTCCGTATTTGGGGAGGGATGCCAACTTCAGCACCGGGGGCTCCACTGGTGAAATCCAACTCAAACACAGAGAAAGCCAGCGAATCTGAAACCCTTCTGGCAGGTTTTGATGAAACAGTGCCAGTTAAAGAAAAAACATCTAAATCTACGACAAAGCCGAGCTCCGGTAGCTTGCCTTACTATGAGGGTTTGAGCGAGAAAGAACGCAAGTTAGATGCTGAGCAACGTGAGTTATTAAACAAATTACGAGTATTTAGTACAGGTCGATCATCATGAAAACTCAAGCTATGAAAAATAAAATTTGGTGGGTAGTTGGTGGACTACTTAGCGCCTACATTGCAGTTACCTGTTTTGTTTCTGTAAAAGAATCTGAATTTGCAGTGATCACCCAGTTTGGAAAGCCAGTTAAAACAGTATCTGAAGCGGGCGCTGTGATGAAACTTCCAAACCCAATTCAAGCAGTAACTCGTCTTGAGAAACGCGTTCAGATGCTAAGTCTGGAACCAGGTGAGTACAGTACTCGTGATCGTCGCAATGTCGTGGTGGACAACTACGTGGTTTGGCGCATTGTGGATCCAATCACTTACCTAACCAGCGTACGTACTACCGAAATCGCAGAGCAGCGCCTGAACACAATCACTAACTCGGAAGTGGGTAGCATGTTGGCTTCTTACCCATTGGGAAAGATCCTGAATGTAAACAGTGAAGAGAACCACCTGGATACGCTGTTTAAGCAGGTTTCAGAGAGAGTAAACACCGTCAGCCAGCAAGAACTGGGCATTGAAGTATTAGCTGTGCGTGCTGTGAAGTTTGGTTACTCGCCACGTAACCTGAAGTCTATCTATGACCGTATGAGCTCAGAGTGGGAACGTCTGTCTAAGAAATACCGAGCAGAAGGTCGTGAAGAAGCAGAAAAAATTAGGTCACAGACAGAGCAAGAGATTATTGAACTGAAGTCTTCCGCGTATCGCGATAGCCAGGTCATCAAAGGCCAAAGCGAAGCAAAAGCAGCTGAACTTTACAGCGAAGCTTTTGAGTCAAACCATGACTTTTTCGAGTTTGTTCGCACCATGGAAGCATACAAAGCGGTATTTGGCAGCAATAGCCAACTCATTCTGCCATCAGACTCCGAGCTGTTTAAGCAACTGGTAGATCCTAAGGTTCTAGGTAAAAGCGCTAACGAAGTGCCTGAGAATGAGGGCGAATAATGAGCTGGAAGCAAGATGTAAGTCAGGTTACTCAGAAGATTTTTCTTAAACTGCGCTGGTTACTATTGGGGTTCGTAGTTGCTCTGTACGCAGTAAGCGGGCTCTACTCTGTGGATGCTGACCAACGCGCGGTTATCAGTCGCTTTGGTGAAGTTATCGAACACAACGTTTTACCGGGAATGCATTACCGACTGCCGTGGCCAATAGATAACGTAGAAACCCTTTCGGCAGTGGAACTTCGTTCCATCAATATCGACTTTACTAAAGAACCAAATAGCGGACTGATTGGCGCAGAGCTTACAACTGGCAAAGGTGATTTAATTGAGCTTGCGCTTCAGGTTCAATACAGCATCCCTAACCCCGGACAGTTCTTAAGCGGTGCCATTGATGGCGAGGCGATTTTGCGAAATATTGCAAAGGCTCAGGCAATCACCTACGTAAGTCAACGAGAGCTAGATAGCTTACTCACCACCGGGCGTAGTAATTTCCAGACCTGGATGAAAAGCGCTGTGCAACAAGAGCTGGATAGCTTTGACTCGGGTATTCAGGTAACTAACGTGATGCTTAACCGCCTAGAAACGCCAAAAGTAATAAAGCAAGCCTATGATGATGTGCAGATGGCTCCGGCAGCTAAAGAGAAGCTGATTCAGGATGCGCTTGGTGAGCGAGAGATCAAGTTGGCTCAAGCTCGCAGTGAAGTGGTAAAAAGCTCTAGACAGGCACAAGCCCAGGCAAAGGCAAGAGTCACCAATGCTCAAGGCGACGTAGAGCGCCTCAGTACACTGATTGCAAGCCTTGAAAAAGAGCCTGAGCTGGCTAAAAAGCGTCTATATCTGGAAACGTTGAAAGAGATTCTTGAAAGTGCCCAGGTTAGTTTTTTAAATCGGGACAGAGCGGAGCGTTAAGCTCCGCTACTCTCAACACTTTTCGGTTCTCTATTTGCCAAGTGGTGTTTAAGATTTGGATACGCTTCTAAAGCAGATGGGTTCTTCGCCAGAATATCCAACAACACTTCAATATCAGTTAAAATATCACCTAGTTCAGATCTTGCTCTTAAATCCATAATCGTTACCTCTACTTGTTTACCTAAATCTGTAATCAAACCACATTGAATGATTTATGTGGCTCAGTTATTTGATGAGGTAATAATGTCAAAAAGATCATTAGTAAGATATTTCATCGTTCATTGAATTTCGTAGAAATAACCATGCAATCCGATAACGTTTTTTAACTCTATACCACGCTGCCTAGCCAAATATAAACATATTATATAAGTCATTAATGCCCTGGGAGTTGTTATCATGAACAAAACTTCAATCACCATCGCCATTACTACCGCTTTATTGAGCACAGCAGCGATTGCTGATGAAAGTGTAGAAAAAGTTAACTAGGTTCATGATGATAAAGCCTGGAGTGCAGAGCTTTAAGTCGATAGAGGATACATGACTAGTGATGTTACTAGCGTTGGTTTTAAGTACGAAGCTTCACGTTATAGAGGAGTTGCTGATAGTAAAGGCTGGGTAAACGCTTATTTCTATTTTTAAAGGTTTGTACCAAATTCTTCACACAATCAAAAGCGCTCGCGAAATTGCGAGCGCTTTTAAGTTATAAACTCTAGGAGCTACCGCTTTAAGAAGCATCACTTCCACCATGGTAGAGCTAGATATTAATAGTTCTTGATGTGAACCATGTCGTGGTCTTTGTCTGTGTAGATAGACATATCTACTTTCTTACCATCGATGTCGTAGAAGATAGTGGTCACTGTACCAATCATCTCACCACGGCCTTTGTACAGAGGCTTAGATTGCATTGTGTCTAGAACGTCAGCGAACTTAGTCCCTTCGCCGTGAGCGTCTAGTAGTTTTTGGCCTGCTTGCTCACGCTCTACAGTGTGACCACCAAATGCGCCTTTCACGAACTCGTGTTGAACAAAGCGTGAGTGGTTTGAGTGAACCATGCCTTGAGCGTAGTCAAAGCGAGTATCTGATTTGTAGCCGTTCTCAACGTTCGCTACTTTACCTTTCTCTGCATCTAGGATGATGTAAGAGAAGTAAGTCGTTGCTGGGCCAGCATCGAACACTTCTTTTACTTCTTCAGGTGTCTTAGCGTTGTAAACGTCCCAGGACATTTTGTAAGAAGGAACTAAGTTATCTGCCAGGATAGGGCCATTGTCGTACTGACGTGCGGTACCTTCATCAGACATAGTGTTCATTAGTAGTGGCTGACCACCAGCTGTTACACCACCGTAAGGAATCAGGCCAATCCAGGTTTGAACAATCTTGGTTTCACCTTTTTCGTTCGTATGATTTAGGTACATTAGGCCTTCATAGTTGATGCCCATGTAGTCAAAGTTAGCTACACCCCAGCCTTTGCCTTTACCATCAACTTTACCCATAACGGTACATTTAGCTGGTGCTTCGTCTTTCTTCTTACCTTCTTCAAGGAAACCAAGACCACCTGAACGCTGAGATTCAAATACCGCTTCGTCACTCATGCCAATAGATAGCAGGTAGTTTGGATCTCAGGTTAAGTGCGTCAGAAAGCCCCTGAATATACGCAGCTGAATCTGGTGCTGTTTTCTTCAGGTTCGCAAATACGTGGTTCTTTTTAAATGTCTCTGAAAGACTTTCAACACTCATGCCTTCAAGCATCGCGCCTAGTGTTGCATCAAAACGCTGAATACCTGCCAGGATCTGCTCTTTACCTTCTTCACCAACGTGCTTACCTAGCTCATAAGTTGTACCTGTGAATTTAATTTCAGCAATCTGGTCAGTATGTTGGATAAGTTCTGCATTTGCGTTCATTGCAACGACAGCTAGTAGTGAAGCCAATAGAGTCTTTTTCATGATTTCCTCGTAAAGTACCGTGTGTACTGTTATCTCGATTTAGAGGTACTTTACAACTCATAACATTACTAAGTTTTACTACGATTTTAATAAAAACTAGTAAAATGCAGTTTGCCTAGGGTCTGTTGACCGTTTGAGCTGATTTTTGCAGCAGTTTGTGGGTTCTTTATACAAGGCAGAGGCTTTGAAATGTAGTTGCCCTACCTGAGAAGCCGATAACGCAGTAGAAAGGAGCCACAAACGCTGCCCGAAGGGTTCGGCTAAAAGCGTTTTACTCTTTGTTGAGAGGTGTTTTGCTTAGAATGACTAGGCTACAAACCTCTCGCCGCGATTAAAACGCTTTTATCTCGAACAAAATTTAACCGCAAAAGGTCAACAGACCCTAGAGGAGTGCTTGAGTATAGTAATAATGAAGTAGTAAAATTTGGTGATGGGTTCAAACAAACCAAAGGTTAACAATGAACAAAGATGTAGCAGCGGAGTTCGGACAGCTCATCGCTTCTCAGGAAAAACTGCTTACAATCCTCGCAAACAACCAGTCAGCTCTGGATGAGTTCCCAAAACTGAGGGAATATGTAGCAGAAAGAAACCCAAATACCCGAGCCTACAACAAGCTATCCAAAGCAAAAAAACAAGAGTTTTATGAAATTCTGGATGCGCGCATCTTCTGGTTGGGGTACGAAAGTTCCCAGGAGCTTTACAAAAATGCGAAGCTGAACTTCCTTATCGAACGTGTAGCACTTTTGGTGGGAGATGACTTATCAAAGATCAACAGCCTGACAGTACAAGATATCGGTGCGGAAATTTTAGTAAAATACCTCAACCTGATTTCCAACTCTCTGATTGCTCAGGATGAACCAAGACCATCATTCCCCTGGATGGCAGAAAAAGGACGTTGGGACCCACAATTCTGGGCAAATGCTCACTTAGCATTCGATGCCTGGAACAGTGGATACGCGAGTCATTACAAACTAGATAGCTGGTGTCAGGACAACATTGATTGCCGTGCGCCCCAGTCAAGTATCAAGTTTTTCAAGGTGTTTGGCGATCCAAGAGAAATTCCTGAATGGGCGATGAAGTATGGGGATAAAGAAAAATAATTTGAAAGGAGCCTATTTCAGGCTCCTAAACCTAAGTAATAGTTACTTCATCTCTTCAACAGCTTTTAGTAGCGTTGGTACCACGTCTAGGAACGTCATGTAAACGGTACGCGGATGCTGCCAATCGTCTTGCGCACCATGCATCTTGATTACTGTCTTAGTTGCAGGTTCACCAACCGTTACCTGACCTGATACACCAACGAAAGTGATGAAACGACGACCATCAACATTTAGTACACGGATTTGGTCTTTGTACCATGCATCAGCAAGAAGTTTAGCAAAACCATCGTGTTTCCAGGCACTACGTACTTCCTCGTTACCTTCGATGAGGTCGTCGATAAACTGCTTAGGAATCACCTGCTCACCTTTACGGTTCTTACCGTCGTTCATCAGGATATCCATTAGCTTAGTGCCGTCACGAGCGGTAATGTGAAGACCACCTGAAGATACGGCTTCACCGTCGCGGTTAGTCATCATCTCTGCACCGTACTCTGCACCCATTGGTTGGAAGATACGCTCTTCTAAGATCTCGGTGTAACGCTTACCTTCCAGACGCTCCATAATTTGCGCTAGCATCTCTGTATTCATACAGATGTAGTCAAATGCTTCACCTGTCGCTACGTCATCACGCTGTGGAAGCTCACGAGCGAAGTCCATAATCTTTTTGTATTCAGGGAAGTAACGGCTTGGACCATTCTAATCCTGAATTTCAGACATACGCTCATCGTATAGAAGACCCGGAGTGAATTCGATCTTGATACCAGAACGCATATCAGCCACTTGCTCAACTGTAGCGTCACGGAAGCCCGGAGAGTCTTTTAGCTCAGGCAGGTACTTAACAATTGGGTCTTTCATGTTCACGCGACCTTCCGCTACGAACGTAGACAATAGGACACCTGTGTATGATTTAGTTGCAGACATCTCAAGGTGAGTTTTCGCCTTGTGCATGCCGTTCCAGTACTGCTCGTGTACTAACTCACCATCTTTAAGAACAACTAGAGATTCCATTTTCAGACGGAAAGGAATAATTGTGCTTAGTGGGTACTCACCATCAAAGTCGTGACCAGTTAGCTTGTCTAGGTCTAGAAGTTGTTTTGTCTCACCCAGATTCCAAACATAGTCACCTGTGTTCATCTTGATGTGATGTGTGAACTTGTACGCTTGTTGGTAAGTTAGAGATTCATTCTCTCGATCCCAGTTATCTTGCGTGATGCCAATAGCTCCTACTTGCTCCAGAAACGCCGCATCAGGCTTGTGAACTTCAACTGCTTGCGCTGCAAAAGAAACACCCAGACCAACAGCTAAAGATAGAATCGACTTTTTCATGTTTTTCGCCTCAATTTAACCACCCGCTTAAACAATAGATACAACATTTAAGTTGTGTGGTGGTTCAGTTATTTGATGCGGCGATAATGTCAGATATTTTTTCACTAAGGTATTTCATCGTTTTTAGAAATGCTTAGTAATAGGAACACACTTATTGCATGCAAATATCGCATGCCCAGACCCACACCAGCGCGCATGCCGAGCGAGTTTGTCATTACAAAAGTGCGAGCATAATAAATGCTGCAAAATCAACAAAGACTGGAATAAGCAATGACTCGTAAGAAGTTTTATGTAGAACTAAATGACAACGTACTGGATAACCCGTCTCGTCGTGGTTTCTTCAAGAAAGCAGGTGGCGCGGCTGCCCTAACTATGGCGGTAAGCCCAATCGCTCAAGCGGTAGGGAATGCAACTCCTGGTGATGCGCGCAATGTAAAAGGTAAGCTAGTGCTTTACGTCAACGGTAAAGTTTATCAGGGCGACAAGTTTAATCAGAACTGGGCTGAAGCATTCGCAGTTAAAGGCGATAAGTTTGTACAAATCGGTACAACCGAAGAGATTTTGAAGCTACGGCAGAAAGATACCCCGGTAGTTGACCTACGTGGTCACACGGTTGTTCCTGGCCTAATCGATGACCATATGCACCCTGAAATGTGTGCAGAGCAACACAGCAACGTAATCATCGATGAAACATCGACAACTTACGAACAGTTCAAAGAGATCGTCGCAAAAGAGCTGCGTGAACACCCTGAACGTGAGTGGGTATTTGGTGCAAACCTTGATTACCTATGGGATGACGGCAGCAACATCAAGATGTTCGGCCAACCTTCACATAAGAGCATCATTGATGCAGTGGTTTCAGACAAACCTGCATTCTTCTGGGAAGCCTCTGGTCACGCAGCATTAGTAAACTCAAAAGCACTAGAAGTTTGTGGCATCACAAAAGACAGCCCAGATCCAGTAGGTGGTCATTACGTGAAAGACGAGAACGGCGAGCCAACAGGTGTTCTACGTGAACTAGCAGCACACGTGGTGTGGGAGAAATTCCTACTAACGCTACCTAAGCCAGAAGTGCTTGCTAACGAGCAGCTAAAACCAATCTTTAGCTACCTAAACAGCCACGGTCTAACCTCTGTGACTGAACCATGGTCTCGTGAGATGTACGGCCAAGCGTATAAGTACATGGACAACAACAACGACCTAACCGTACGTCTAACCACTTACGCAACTGACATGGTAGATTTTGCAACCCCTGAGATGCAAGATCTGGCGAAGCAGTACATCTACAACCACAAAGACTACACCGGCAATATGGTTCAGATGGTGGGTGTTAAGTACATCCTTGATGGTGCAGCAGCTGGTCAAACGGCGATTGTTGTTGAACCATACGAAGGTACGAATTACCACGGCCCTTGGCGTAACACACCTGAAGACTACCGTGCAGGTCTACACCGTTACGATGAGATGGGTCTGGTAGTACACGCACACTGTGCGGGTGATGGCGCAGCTCGCATGGTTATTGATGCAGTTGAAGAGCTACGTAAGAAGCCGGGCAACAACGCTGACAAACTTCAGCACCGTATTGCTCACACTGCGATGATCCACCCAGACGATATCCACCGTATCGCTGAAAACAACATCTGGGCTGAGTTCTCACCAGTATTCTGGTACGACATGCCAGCAACTCAGATTGCTGCACTGGACTTGGGTGAACACCGTATTCAGAACTACTTCTTCCCTGTGAAGCCAATCGTTGATTCAGGTGCAAGCGTGTCTATTGGTACTGACTGGGCGGTAACGCCAGCAAACCCATGGGTTGCACTAGAGACTATCGTGACCCGCCGCGGCCCTGGTCTAACTGAAGGTCCAACTCTGAACGCTGAAAAGCACGCTATTCCGCTAGAAACAGCGTTCTGGATGTACACTCAAGGCGGTGCAGATAGCCAAAAACTGGGCGACAAAATCGGCTCGATTTCCGAAGGTAAATTCGCTGACTTCGCAGTACTTGATCAGAACATTTTCGACGTAGCAATCACTGAGGTTCACAAGACCAAAGTGCTAAGCACTGTCGTTGGCGGCCAAGACGTTTACCTAAGCTCAAAGGTTGAAAACCTTATCGATATGAAAGAGCTTGAAGGTAAATACGCAAACCAGAAAATGACGTTTGCTACTAACGGTCGTCATATCTGCTAATTCACTTAGCTTAATCTAAATAACCCCTGGTATTGGCATATTTGTAGATGCGGGGGTTATTTTTTCTTATTTAGCGTTTTCATTTAAAGAGTCAATCAACATTTTTAATGGCTCTGAGAGTGGCTTTGAAGAGAGCCAAATAGCATCCGTTGACCAACGCAAGTGGTATTCAAGCTCTACATCAAATTTGACCAGATCTCCACTTTCAATAAGGTGCTGACATTGTATTAACGGCTGATACCCCCACCCGATGCCATTGACGATAAGCTCTAAAGCAGAAGGAAAACTGTTGACACTATATACATGGTGACTTCCTTTTTGAATTTCATCGTGTCCCATATCATGAAAAGACTGTAAAACAATTTGGCGCATTCTTCGGCGAGTCTGCTGGCTCAACTCATTTTCAGGATTCACATCAAATTTTTTGGCGTACTCTGGGCTAGCTACGGACACCAGTTCAAATGGAAGTAACTTCACCAACCCTATATCCATCGAATAGTGTTCTGTTGAAAGCACAATGGCTAAATCAACTTCACCCTTATAAAGCCTTTGAATGCACTCTTGTGTGTTCCCTTCGATTATCACAAGATCTAACGCTGGATAACGATCCGTTACTTCTACAAGGGCTTTTGAGATACGCATACCTAATACAGAACTATCGATAGCAAGTGTCAGCGTTGACGGGACTTCCTGAAGAACACTTAACGCTCGACAGCTAAACTGTTCCACTTCGAATGTTACGGCTTTTGCGTATTCATATAGTTCCGCCGCGCGATGGTTTGGTACAAGGGAGCTATTACGCCTTTCGAACAACTCGTAACCAAGCTCAATTTCTAAGTTGCTAACTCTTCGGCTAAGGGTAGAAGCGTGCTTTTTTCTTTGTGGGCGGCAAGAGCAAAACTGCCAGTATCGTAAACCGCAATAAACGCCGTTAGTTGTTCGATGTTCACTTCCATTAATAGCTCTCGTCAAAAGTTCTTTTCGTTAGAGTGCTGTATTTTAGCTTTAAAGGAGTGGCGTGAGGAAACGGTTTTTGTTGCTAACAATCTTTTGGTTATGGAAGAAGCAAGGTTGAGCGCATTCGCGAAATAAGTGAAAAACTATACTCTCGGAGTAATTTCGCAGTAAGTTCGTACAAACTTACCGTCATCATCATACTTAGAAGTTCCATTCAGTATGGTTGATAAAGTGGTTCCATCCTTACGTTTAATCATCAAATGCACATCATTAACGTAACCGTAGCCTTTTAGTTGCGGGAAGTTTTTTTCTACCTGCTTAAGTGATTGGCTATCTAGAAACTCTGTAAAGTGTCTTCCGATAGCCTCAGAACAGACATAACCCGTTAGTTTTTCCCACTCAGGGCTTACATCGATAACGACCCCAGACTCGTTAAGGGATTGGACAGCGCGATAACAGCTCTGCAGATCCATACTGTGGGAACGAATATTGATCAGAGATTGCTTGCTAACCTTTAAATCGACATTTTTTTGCGTCTGCTTAAACTGATTTTTTTGTTTATACATTTCAGAGTCAGCTCGGTTAATCATGTCCTGCATCGTATCTTCTTTACCCTGAAGTTGTGCGCAGCCAAAACACAAGCTCCAATTCTTCCCTTTCTCCTCCCCTAACAAGCGATACCGTTCTTCTATTCGCTTCATGGTCTTTTGTGCCTGCGCTTTATCGCAATCAACAAATATCACCAAGAACTCATCCCCACCCAGGCGCGAAGCGTAATCGGATTGACGAACGCATGTCTCTATCGCCGTAGATACACCTTTAATTAAATCATCTCCAGCATCATGCCCATATTTGTCATTGGCCTCTTTCAGGTTGTTGACATCTATAAAGCCAATAGCTACAAGCGATTTCCGACGTTGACTAACCAGAATACTTTTCTTGAGATGTTCATATATTGCCTGTCTATTATATAGACCAGTTAAGGAGTCATGATAAGCCTGAAAATTTAGCTCTTGAATAAGGCGCTCTTGTTCATCATGAGACTTGTAAAGTTTATACGACATTAATAATGCCATTGGAAACAACATGATAAACGCCATAAATATTGCAGAAGTTAGAATTTGATACTCTTCAGAGATAACTGAATGAGGTACTCGCATCACAATATATAAACTTTCAAAATTAACTACATTGTGCAGAGGAAAATCGACGAACTTTAGCCGGGTAAAGTAGTACTCTTCACCTTTATAGTTGACTAGCCCTTTTTCACGTTCTTTTATTTGATTCCATATTTCAGAGTAATCGCTGGAAAAACTAACCTGCTCTTTATCCGGGTACATGAATAGCCAGTTTTTAGCGCTTTCTTGATGATTGAGAAAATATCCATCTTCATTTAGCAGATAAACCAAATCGCCTTCGTGACGATTTAGCGATTCCAACAAACTGATGACATTGGTACCGAGATAATTTATTACACCAATCCCAAGGAAGGTATTTTCAGCGGAATACACTGGTGTTGAAAAACGAAGGACAGGTTTTACTGGAAATTCAATTTGGCCACGTTCAACATTCAAATCGAATTTGGAAATGTAAACATCACCCGACGCCAATTCTTTTGTTGTATCAAAATAATATCTCCCTTTCTTATTTTGCAGCTTACTTTCCGGTACGTTTGTTAGAGATAAATCCTCGTTCTGATTTATCCTGATAACTTCGTTACCTTCTTTGTCTAATAGTCTTATCTGATCATAGTTGTGATGGAGCATGCCAAACTTCATCATCACCGAGGTTAGCTGTTGTATATCTTCAGGCGTATTGGTTTCTAAGACAGATCGGGTTAAATTGTTTTGGGAGAAATAAAAAAGATCACTGCTAACTGATTGGTATTTTTCGAGCAACTGAACCCTCATGTCTTCAATTTCTGAAAACTGATTGCTTGCTCTTTGAACGGTGATTTTCTCGTAGGTTACGTAATAAATGAACGCAATAACCAGTGATAGAAAAAATGTCACATAAAATGCGTACCGTAAGAATCGGGCTTTACCTTTCAAGGTTAACTTATTGATGATACGGCCAATCAAGCTATCCCCTTTCCTTGAGGTTATTGGATCATTTGGCTGGCTTCTCGACAGCCAACTTTGTCGATGAATCAATTTATAAGTATGACATATGGATTCTAATCGTAATAGCTTGTTTTTTTATTAATGGGAACTGAACTACCGGGGGTTTACTTCTCGATATACGCTCCGGTAGTGCAGATATACTTAACTAACTTAAATTAACCTTCAACTTCCCCGGCGGTATTGGCAGGGATTGGGTTTGCTAAACCAACAATATAACGCTCGATAACCGGCAGAGATTTGTCTTCTTCTTCATGCATAACCCAAAGCTGCTCTACTCTGAGATCGGTATAGCGACCGTCTTTGAAGTCACCACGCCAACGAACGAAAAACTGCGCCTGATACTTGCCATTCGCCAGATACTCAACATTTACGCTTTCAATTTCATGGTCATCTGTTTTCAATAAAGAATGAATCCAACGGTGCCACTCTTTGAACTCTTCACGCGAACGCACCTTGTAATCTGGAAAGTCGACAAAAACATCTTCAGCAACCAGATCATGAAAAGCTTCTGCATCCAGGTGAACATTTTCACATGTAGCTCTTTCGTACATAGAAAACACTTTATAGACAAAGCTTTTGATATCGTTCTTGGTAAACTTACGAGAACGAAATGCTTCCATCAAAGCCTGATATTCAAGTGTAGGAGTATAGTTATCCATCAATTATTCTCCCAAAGTAAATTCTTTTGATTCGAACGTTTTCATATCAACCCAATCAAACCATGGACGAGCTTGCTCAAAATGCTCTGCCATATGTTGGCTTTCCAAATGAACCTGAAGGTGCTCAATCGACTCCCACTCTTCATACAAGAACAGAGTATTAGCATCATCAGCCGTAATATTTTGCTGGTAAGAAATACAACCTTCTTCCGCACGAACAATCGGCGCTAGTTCAGCCATATGCTCTAAAAATGTCTCTTTAAATTCTGGTTTTACCTTTCCTGCAACAGTTACAACGATCATGATAAGTCCTCATTAGGTTACGATTCACACATCTTAGGAGCTTTTTTATTTCCGAAAAATACAAAAAATGACATAATGAAATTATCTTTTTTGGCAAAAATAGTTTGTTCGCATGAAGAAAATCGATCCTAAACTGCTTCAGGTATTTGCAGATGTTGTTGATCAGGGAAGTTTTACCGGAGCAGCAGATATTCGAGAAACCAATGTTTCTTACATCACCAGGCAGATCAAAAAACTTGAATCTGAACTCAATACTTCTTTACTAAACCGTTCAACCAGAGCAATAGCATTGACTGAGTCCGGCAAGCTGGTTTACGACAATGCCAAACAAATCAACGAGCTGGTAAAAAATGTTTCGACCATTGCAGAAGATCAGTCGGATAAATTAAGTGGCACACTGAAGGTCACCAGCGCTGTTTATCTGGGCAGAAAGTTCTTGTTTCCGATAGTAGAAAAGCTTTGCGACCAGTACCCTGATATCAATATCGAGCTTCAACTTAATGACCATCAGGTTGATATCATCAAGGATCGATTTGATATGGCAATTCGGGTCTGGAAACCTCGCAGTGTTGATCTGATAGGGCAAAAATTACTGGATGTACATTTGCTGCTTGCTGCAAGCCCGGAGTTTGTAAATAAGCATGGTCTGCCTCAAAGCCTGGATGATTTAAAAGATCTGCCTGCGATTGTTTACGGGCGTAAAGGCCACACCAACAAAGCGTTTAACTATTTTGATGCTGCTGGAGAGCTACGTTCGCTCGATATCAACGCCAATATCTGCATTAATGATGCTGAACAGTTAAATTTATGCGCTGCGAACGGGAATCGTTATTTCGTGCCCACCAATTTTATGGCAGCAGAGAAAGTAAGAAGTGGTGAACTAATTCAGTTATTACCAGATCTTAAGTTCTCGGCTGATGAAGCCATCTATGCCGTTTACCCGAATCGTGAGCTATCCAAAGTCGCTAGGCTGCTTATTGATGAATTGAAGAAGGAGCTACAAGTCTGCAACTTGTAGTTTTAATCAATAGGTACTTCCAGCAAGTTTAACTCTTCAACGGCTTCGTTCCAAAGGCGCTCAATGTCACCCGTTCTGCTCATATATGCGAGCATTTGAGTTACTTTAGGGATCAGTTCCTGATGGCGTTCATGAATGTAATGATAAAGCGCATGTCGCACCCAAACATCTCCAACTGGAATAATATCTTCTGCAGACAGAAGCGTTAATTGATAACGCCCATCCAGTTTAGAAGAAAGCGCTATATCGGCTCTTTTAGAGCGAACAAACGACATCATCGCCGATGATTCAGTGAACTCGACCACACGATCAAAATTCATTGTGGCGTCAAGAGTATGTTGCACACCACGAACAATCGCATACTCATAATCGGCTTTTTTGTCTGGTTCAAAAACAAAGTCTGAACGGGAGAAAGCTTGCGTTTCAATATAAGCAATTGGTATTGGAATTCGTATAAGTGCACGATTGGTATCGCCATAAGACCATATCCGTAGCATCTCTCCATCTTTGCCATCATGACGGGACTCATAAAGCGCTCTGCGAGCTGGCATTGCATGGATAACTATCGATATCCCCAACCGCTTATACACCTCGTAGATGACTTTTTCGCCAGCAATTTGCTCTGCTAACCCTTCTATACGAACAAACTCAAGCGTATTTGCCAAGGAATAGCGCGTTGGGAAAATAATTAAAAATGCAGTCAAAAGTATCGTTAGGGTTCTACTCATCGAGTGCTACCAAATGCCAATTACTAAATGAGTATAGCTCAGGTACTGACACTCCTATCATAAACTTGAAGGTATTCAACCATCCTCTAGACTTAAGGATAAATAAAAACCACATCGAAGCAAAACCAGGTCGTTTATTTTCAGGATGAATACACTATGAGTGCAAAAATTAGATTATTAAGCTTTACCGGAATACTCTTCGCTTCTGCAATACTCCTCCTTACGCTAATCAGTTTTTTTAACTTTAAATCAGCATCAGTAGAAAGCTACACTTTTGCCTTAAACAATCAGGCTTACTTAGTCTCCAACGCCGTGGAACAAAAAGTGCAAAGGTATTTTGATAGCCTGAATATTGCCAGTGCTAGCCTAGCAATTGATAGCGAAGGGAATATTGATGTTGAGCAGGTGACACAAAAGCTCAAACATATAGAAGATAGCCTTGGTGTTTTGGCCTCTTATGTAGGTTTAAAAAGCGGAATAACCTACCTACCTGCCGGTGAAATTAAAAACTTTAACGCTAAGACGTTGAACCGAGAATGGTATAACCGACTTTTTGCAGGGGAGAAGAACATAATAACGACACCTTATACCAGTAGTGCTGGTAATCTGGTGATGGCGCTTGGTGTACCTGTTATGAGAGACGGCAAGGTTGTAGCAACATTATGTGCCAATATTCCCGTAAACGCGATTTCTGAGTTCATTGAAAGCTTAACCGATCAAAATCAAATTTTTGCGGCGCGTGAAGATGGCTTCATACTTGCTGCGAAGTACCCCGACTATGTAGGTAAAAACCTGTTTGAAGAACGTCCATCGTATAAACAATACAATGACAACCCTGGTAGTAGCCATAGTTACACGTTCGATGGTAATGAGTATTTTGTAATCAATGCGAAAGCCGACGCGACTGGCTGGACTATTTGGGCGTGGGACAAGCGAGAAAACATAAACTCAGCATCAAACAGCAACCTCATTGAAGGCCTTTCCCTTGCTGTTGTTTTAATCCTGTTGACCCTGGGAATCACATATATCCTTATCACAAAACTGATGTATGCACCGATTGGTGGTGAGCCTAAAACGATAGAGAGAATGGTAAAAAGTGTCTCTGAAGGTAACCTTAATTTACAGGTTCAAAGCAATGGCAACGAGTCTGGTATCTTAGCTGCGACACTAACTATGGTTGCTAACCTGAGAACAATTATTGAACGTATCAACGAAGCAGCTGAACACCTCAATAACTCTTCTGATCAGATGTCGAATGCTGCATCAGATGTTAATCGGAGCTCTGAAAGCCAGATGATGCAGCTAGAGCAAGCTTCAACAGCCATGAATGAAATGACAGTAACTGTTGATGAAGTTGCTAGAAATGCTTTGCAAGCTTCCAGTGCAGCTAAAGAGGCGCATGACCATTCGGCACAAGGGATCTCTGTTGTTGGAGAGATGAATCAGAATATTGTGACTTTGGTGGATGGTATCGAAAACGTGGTTCAGGTTAATAACAAACTTGAACAAGAAACCCAAAGCATTGGGGGTATTTTAGAAGTTATTGACGGTATATCCGAACAAACTAACCTTTTGGCACTGAACGCGGCTATCGAAGCTGCGCGTGCAGGTGAGCATGGGCGTGGATTTGCGGTGGTTGCAGACGAAGTACGGAATCTGGCGAATCGAACCAAAGAGAGCACTAACGAGATCCAGGAGATGATCACGCGGTTGCAAAGTGAAGCTCAACGCTCCGTTAAACTGATGGAAGTTAATGTTTCGGATGCTCAGGCAACAGCCGCTAAATCTACTGAGGCAGATAGTGCGTTGCAAGCAATCAGAGACTCCGTTTCAATCATTCTGGACATGAATAATCAAATTGCGACAGCTGCAGAAGAGCAGACCCACGTAGCTGCGGAAATAAACGCGAATGTGGTAGAAATCAATGATCTCGCGAAGTCTACCTTTGAAAGTTCAAACAGCAACACCGCTAAAGCCAAGGAGCTAACGAATATAGCCACCTCTCTAAACCAATCGGTAGATACATTTAGGCTTTAACTCACCAATCAACATTGTCCTTTCGTGGCGATTTCACGAAAGGGCAATCTACCTAAGTATGACCCAACTATTGGGACGTTAAGTAACTTCGGTCAATAATTCCTATGTTGTTGGCTCAGTTTGGACTACTTTATGGCACGCTACGTATGGTACTTATTTGGTTTAGTACTACCTACTCAGCACTACTTTTATCTGAAGCGAGCAACAAAAAAGCAATTTTGTGCAAAAAGAGTTCAATTATCTTCAATCAACCACGACTCATCCTCGGTAAATTAAACACACTTCTCAGGTGCTTGTTGAAATGGTTGTGAGCACTTTTGTTACCGTACCGAAAGATAAACATGTGGGGTTTAGGATGATTAAGAAATCGATAGTTTTAGCATTAGGACTTTGTGCAATGACATTACAAGCTAGTGAAATGACGCGAGATGAAGCAAAAATCGCGCAAACCGCAAAAAGCATGGCAACCCTTGCTGATCGCAACCTTTACGATGCGCTGGAGCAAATGTTCACGCCAGAAGTTGTTATTGATTACACATCTGCATTTGGTGGTGAAGTATCTTCCATCAAACGTGGTGATTTGATGAACAACTGGGAAGCACTTTTACCTGGTTTCGACGTTACCTACCACGATATGACCAACATTAAGATTGATCAGGATGGTGATAACGCAGAAGTGACCGCAGACATCGTCGCTAGCCACTACATCGGCAAAGACGGATTCTGGCAAATCTCTGGTTCATACACTTTTGAGATGCAGAAAACGGACGCTGACTGGCAAATCTCTTCTCTAACACTTAACGCTGGTGATGAACTAGGCACGCGTGATGTTCTAGGCCAGGCCATCGAAGCAGCAAAGACTAAGTAATACAATCCGTATTTAAAAAAGCGCCCTGATAAGTGATTATCAGGGCGCTTTTATTATCTGGCTAAAGTTCTAGATAGGTAATTAACTAGGCAACTTCAGCGGATCATCTGAAGGGTCGACCTCTGTCAGTAGCCCTTTTATCAAGCTAATACAGCCAAGTAACAAGATAATGGTAAATGGCATAGCCGCAATGATGGTGATCGACTGCAACGCCTGGATAGACTGCGTACCACCAATCCACAACATCACCATAGCAATAACACCAGAAATGATTGCCCAAACCACTTTCTGCTTCAGCGGTACTTCCAGCTTACCACCAGCTGTCATGCTATCAATTACAATAGAGCCAGAATCCAGAGTCGTAACAAAGAATACGATGATAAGCGCTACTGCAATAACAGAAAGCAAATTGCCAATTGAGTATGCATCTAGCATATAGAATAGGCTAAGAGAAACGTCCGTTATCCCTTGCTCAATACCAAGCAAACCGACTTTATCTATGATTTGTTCAATAGCAACGCCACCAAATACAGACATCCAGGCTGTCGTTACCAAAGTAGGGATAATCATCACACAAACAAGGAACTCTCGAACCGTTCGTCCTTTTGAAATACGAGCTACAAACATACCGAAGAATGGCGCATAGGCTACCCACCATGCCCAGTAAAATACCGTCCAGCCGTGCAACCACGTTGTATCTTCTCGGCCCGTTGTCTGGCTGAGAGGGACGATATTTTTCACATAGCCCACAACAGCGGTCATCAATGAGTCTAGAACCGTAGTGAAGTTTAGAACAGCGATAAACCCAAGGAACACAAATGCGATGATCATGTTCAGGTTACTTAATAGCTTTACACCACCATCCATACCACGAATTACAGAGATAATGGCTAAGCCCATGATCACCAGGATGATAAACTGCTGTAGGTATAGGCTGTTTGCGAAACCGAACACATGGCTAATACCACTTGCCGCTTGTGAGCCCCCTAAGCCTAGTGATGTCGCTAGACCAAACAGAGTAACCAGTACCGTTAATACATCGATTACGTCACCAATTTTTCCCCAAACTCTGTCACCCAGAAGCGGATAGAAAACCGAACGCATCGATAATGGAAGCCCTTTATTGTATACAAAGTAAGCAAGGCATAGCGCCGTCATGCCGTAGATAGCCCATGCGTGCAGTCCCCAGTGGAACACCGTTGCTCCAAGTGCAACTTCGCGCCCTTCAGGTGTATACGCTTCAACGTTTAAAGGAGTGCCGTACCAATCTGTGAAGAATGCCGTTGGCTCCGCCACACCCCAGAAAATTAGACCAATCCCCATACCTGCGGCAAATAACATCGCAATCCATGAGACGGTAGAATACTCAGTCTTTGCTGTATCTCCCCCAAGGCGAATTTTACCCAGTGGTGAAACAGCAATAACAACAGCAAATAAAAGTAGTAAGTTTGCTCCCCACATAAACAGGAAGTCGAAGTTTGATAAAACAGCACCTTTGACTGAATCAATGGCTGCTTTTGCGTCGGCTGGCGCAAGTGTTAGCAGTGTAACGATGAAAAGAATAGATAGGCCAACAGAGGCGGTGAAGACTGTGTTGTGGACATCCATGCCCCATTTATTAATATTATCTTGTCCAACTTGATAATCTGTAGAATCAATACTGTATTTTTTTGATTTAAAACTCATAAATTATGATGTTTGCGTACTCGAATTAACGAATAGAAAGACCAACTCCATATCCAATTAATATTTGATTCAGCGAGCTCTAACCATTTAGATAAATAAAAAAAATCACTCACCTGGAGTGATTTTTGGCTACAAGCTAAATCCCCAAGGCGGGAATTCTAACACAAAAGTTGGGGACATCGGATTTCTATTCTTAACGTTAATTATTAAGACTCATAAATAAAACTCAAGCATCATTAATGGTCACTTTTAAGGAAAGAGAGTATCATTTTCTTGCTCAAGTAACCCTTGAGCTTGAGCTAATTGCTCAACCAACACCGGAAGTTCATTGCTATAAAATTCTGGCGTATAATCAGCCGCTCTACGCGGTAATGCGCTCACAAACTGATCCATGTGGAGACGGATAAATACAGCGCTATTATTTTCGGGTTGTTGAAACTTTTCCCGAACCACCATCAGTAGGCTTTTTAGTACTTCTTCAAACTCTTCTACACTTTTTGCCGTCGCTGGTTGAAATAGGAAATAGTGACTAGCTAGCCTGAACATCGCTTCTTCTCCTTGTTCGGATAAAACACCTAACTCGCCTAAGCGTTGGAGATCTCCCTTAAAACCACTTTTTATTCGGTCTATGTTAGCAAGTCGCTTGTTAAATATGGCTTCAGATCTTTTTCTGCGTTTGTTTTCCCGACGGTAAAAAATGCCAAATACGGCAAGTACAACTAAAACCAAAATAAAGACAATCACATTTATCATATCTAGGCCCTTAACCAAACGACTCTTTAATATACTATCACTATACTTATTGGTAACCCACAAGTGCTTGAAACTGAATATCAATCACTGTTCGAAATTCAACGTTACAGTACGATCTTCCACCTCGATAATATAAAAACCATTCTGAGACAAATAATGAAAAATAAAACTCCTCTATTACTGCTTGCCCTTATTTCCTCCCCTGCATTAGCCCATAGTGACGCATCCGGTAGTGGCTTTATGTCTGGAGTGACGCACCCTATTTTCGGTTTGGATCACCTTCTTGCGATGCTTAGTATCGGCATTTTAAGTGCGCAGCTAGGTGGTAGGTCTATCTGGCAACTACCGACGACGTTTGTTCTGGTAATGGTTATTGGCGGCGTATTAGGAATGCTTCAGGTTCCTATGTTACCGATAGAACTGGGCATCGCTCTTTCAGTATTGGTATTGGGTGCTGGTATTGCACTGGATAGGAACTTATCGTCTAGACTCGCGATAGCCTTCGCTGCTTTGTTTGCTGTTTTCCACGGCTATGCTCATGGATTAGAAATGCCGAGTATGGCAAGTCCTGCAAGCTATATCGCCGGATTTATCATAGGCACAACTGCTATTCATATTATCGGTGTCTTCATTGGTGTTTTCTCCACTCAATGCAATACACGAAGAAAGGCTCTAAGAGGTTTGGGAGCAAGTATTATGTTCAGTGGCGTCTACTTTTTAGCTGGAGCCTGATGCCTGGAACCATTTTGCGCTCTGCGGAATGCAGCTAAATCAAACAGTTTCGATTTAGCTGCTTAAAGCCTTTAGTTAAGAAGTATAACCACCACAGGAAAGGCGATAATAAACGCCAGATAACTGTAGAACCAGAACGTATTCGCCAGATCACCATCCAGGCGATAGAGCACTGTTGGCAACGTAGATGTAAAACCTGTCGGCATTACCGCAAGCAGAATGCAAACCTTAGCCACAAGTCCATCGTAGATAGACCAGAGTCCGAATACAGAAATAAGCAACACGGAAACTACTGGAGATAACACGGCTCGGGTTAACGAGACCTTCATTGCCAATTTCTTCCATCGCTCGCCACCTCTTAAGTTAAACGTCAGGCCAACAGCAAAGACCATCAACAAACTCCCTGTAGGAATTACATATTGATTGATATCCCCGATTAACTCCGGTCTTGGCACACCACTTAGATTTAAAACTAACCCAAAAAATATCGCACTGATTGCCGCTTGAAATATCGGGTCACTGATAAATGACCTTTTACCTGCGGCAAAGTTATCTTCACTACAGCGTCTGGCGTAAGGATATAGTCCAGCAAAGTAGATTAGTTCTTCAAACAATTTATAAAGTGCTACTAACGCAACACCGCTCTCTCCAAATATAAAAAAGGCACAAAGGTTCCCAAGCGCACCTAGATTATAAAAGCCGGTGACCGATACTAACGCTCCGGCTTGTCTTGGCTCTAATCTTTTAAACTTGACTGTGGCTAACCCAACCAAACCACCAAATAAGATTACTCCTAATCCAACAATAGGAAGAAACAGTAATTGAGCCTCTATTTTGGGTAACTGCCAGATGGAAGAGAAAATGGTATACGGGATAATAGCTAAAAGAGTTAACTTCCCCAGAAAAGGACTCAGTTGCTGGCTATATGACTTATATCTGCGCTGAAATAATGTACCCGCAACAAAACAGATGGTAATAAACGTAAATAGAATAATGAGCCTTTCGTGCATTTGCTCACCCACACTTACTGAATAGAAAGAGTTGAATCATCATAACGATAATTCCATTTTAAAGTAAGGAACATCACTCTTATAAAATCGCTGCCCTTCTGTTTGCATCCCTAAGCGCTGATAAAAGCCAATAGCAGCCTCTCTTGCGTCGCACCAAAAATAACCGATATTTCTCGTTTTCAGATAGCCTAAAGCGTATTCAATAAGAGCAGTCCCTATGCCCTGCCCCTGATATAAGGGATAGGTAGCGAACTTTCTTAATCGGGCTTTATTGTTGCTAATATAAATTGATGCCACCGACACTATTTCACCATCTATTTCAGCACCAAGATGTAACCCCTCTTCATCCCCTTCAACAATGCAGAACTCGACGGGCTTATTCGGCCAAAGAACTTTGTGACGAACCGGAAGAGCCTCATCTAAACTAATTTCTCGAATATTCATTAGAATGGTATATGTGATCTTGCTCAAAATTTAACAGCTAGTGTACATCATTGATGTTTCGTGGACTACCGCAACGAATATTCCCGTAAATCCCTACAACCGGATTTACCTCATTCATAACTTTCATATATGAATGAGCTTCATTTGTGACTTAGCCCGTTCAATTCAAGTGATAAATATATTAATGTCTTAGCACAGTGAAGAGTCGGACTAACCTTACATGCCAGAACAAACCATAGACTGGAAAGCATTTGCAGACCAGCAATCAGACGCTCGAATAAAAGCAGAAAAATCCCTTGAAGAGATGCGACGTTTCTTATTTGAATACTTCTATAGCCTTGGGCCAGATCCAAAAGAGAACATATCTATCGTGGTTCAAACTCTGGGCAAAGTGCTTGGTTCAAGCGTGGCCCTTTATAATCGGCTAGAGTCTGGTGTGCTTAAAACATGGTGTATTGATCATGAACCAGATGGGTATAGGCGCGAAGATACTCCTGACGGGCACATCTGTTATGAAATGACAATCTGCCAACGTTGCAATAGTAACCTCACTTCGGTAGTACTCGATGACCTAGAGGGCACTGACTGGGAAAAGCTAGATTCGAATGTTTCTGAATATGGACTGAAATCCTATCTGGGATTTCCGGTTCTTTTAGAGGGTGAGGTTGTTGGCTCACTGTGTGTAGTTGATACTGAAAAACGTCAGTTTACTGACATAGAAAAATACATCATTGAAGCCTTTGCATCCGCGATTCGTCTTGAAGAAGAGCGCCTGGTAACTCAGGAAAAGCTGGCAAAAGCGAATGAAGATTTGCAGAAGAAAAATGACGAAATCAGAGCCCTTGCTCTGACCGACTTATTAACTAAATTGCCAAATCGACGTGCAATGATGGACGTGTTAGAAAAAAACGTCGCTATACTGCAACGCAGCCTGGTTAACCAGAATAACAGCGATGAATTTAAAGGCTTCTCTATCGCGCTATGCGATGTCGATCATTTTAAGATGATTAATGACAATTACGGTCACAATTGCGGGGATGATGTACTCGCTGTTATCGCCGATATTCTTTCACGTTCGTTCAGACCGCACGATCATGTGGCGCGATGGGGAGGTGAAGAGTTCTTGATCATATTCCCGGATACAGATTTAGATACCTCTGCCGATATCGTTGAACGCTTACGTAAAGAGATTTCTAAGTTAAGCTTTTCCCATAAAGACGAACATTTTCAGGTAACCATTACCTTTGGTGTCAGTAGTTGTACTCCAGACAACATAGACTTAAAAAGCTGTATTCACGACGCCGATATGGCGCTCTACAAAGGTAAAAGAGAAGGAAGAAACTGCGTAAGAAAAGCCAAATAAAAAACGCCGAGTATGATGGCTCGGCGGCAGGCTTCAAAGGAAAGCAAATACAACAAAAAATGAATTACATGAAAAATTTGGTTAAGTAAGGTCTGTAGGCCTGAGAAGAACCGAAGTTAATCTGCGTATTGCAGTGACATACGGGTAATTTTCCCTCCATCATTCCACCAGTAATGATAATGGGCGTTCCAGGCACTCCACTTGACTAGTGTCTTGGCATAACCCGGAGATGTTTCCAGTATATCTTTGTGTGAGAATGAATCGCCCGATGGGATGACTTCATTAAGCGCCCATCGTCTTATCGCACTTTGACCTTCAAACGTCCGAGAAACATCAACCATTACAGCATCATCGGTAAAACACGCCATATACGCATCAATATCTCTCGCCTGCGTACTGCTTTGATAACAGTCAATTGCTGTCGGTAGTGGTTGTGCAACAGTAGATCCTGCCAACAATAATAGTGATAAAAAACCGTATTTCATCTATGAATCCCCCTCGCTTAATCTGTATACAGAATAGCGAGAGAGAAGTATTCAGGATTGAAAATTGCTGCCTGAGTTTTGGTATTTTATTGCTTTAGCCTTGCTTACCCTAAGGTCTTTCACCTCTTATTATAATGCCGGAACCGGAATGATCTTCAGATCACTCATCGCTTCATCATCACGCAGTTTTTTAAGCGGCGCGTATTCAGGAGAGTCATGCCATTTTTGTGCAGTTTCCAGAGAAGGCCATTGCTGAATGACACAAACCTCTGCACCTACTTCACCATAAATAGCCGCTGGAGCTTTGTTAATAGCAATCGTCTTACCACCATAAATTTCCGTTGTTTCAGAAACCTTTTCACCATAGCGCTTGAACGCTTCCATGTCTTTGATATTAAACTGGATATAAACGTATATTGGTTGCATGTTGTTCTCCTGATTTTACACAATATTTTACTTACATGATTTATAACCAGTAGAGGGTAAAAGGTTATATCAGTTATAACCAAAGGTTACTGATCGTATAAGCTCCTATAAGTTAAAATAGGCAGGAACACCCCATATCTACGAGGTCAGCATGATTCCATCACAGCTTCCACTGTTTATCGTCGCAGCACAGGAAGGCAGCTTTTCGGCTGCTGGTCGAAAATTAGGAATCTCTGCCGCAGCAGTAAGCAAAGGGGTTGCTGCGCTTGAAAAGCAAACCGGAGTCCGGCTATTTCACAGAAATACTCGACAGTTTTCTTTAACTGAAGACGGTTCGACACTTTATCAGCAAGTCTATCCTCTGATTTCTGAAATCGAAAACAGCATTGATGGACTGACAGAGCAAAACAAAAGTCCTGCTGGGAAAATAAGGGTTAACCTACCGGATAGTTTTGGCCGTGAATTTATCATGCCTCATATCCCTGAGTTTCTTAAGATTTACCCTGACATTGAGTTAGATCTGGTCTTTGACGATCAGGTTTTAGACATTATTGAAGAAGGGTTCGATATCGGTGTTGGCAATCAGATAAATGAAGATAGTCGCCTGGTAGCCAGACCTTTATACAATATGCAAGGTGGCCTATTTGCCAGTAGAGAGTATAAAGAGACCGTTGGACTACCAACATCTATAGAGGAGTTGGCAGAACACAACTGTATCGCTTATCGTCCACTCTCTTCGGGCAGAAAATTCTTCTGGCCTCTGATGGACAGTAAAGGTGAGCATATTCAGTTTATCCCCAAAGGCAATCTGAATATCTCTAATATTAGCGCGGCTAAAATCGCTATGGAGAATAGTCTTGGTCTCGCCTATATGGGGAAGTGGCATGTGGAAAAAGATCTGGAACAAGGCGATGTTGTTCCTGTTCTTGAATCTTCCTGGGTTTCACCAAGACCTGTCTGGATCTATTACTCTTCGCGGGATAACCTGCCTAAGCGCATTCGCTTGTTTATCGACTTTATTATTAGTCGAATTAGCTAAACACCCTGATATTTAGTTAGCAGTTGGGGGCCATGGACGGTGCTGCTCTGAGTCTATCCATTCTCTTACCCATAGAGGTAGATTCCCCTCTGTGTATTCAGCGCCAATCGCGTTAGCAACCAATGATGGATGAACCAGCCCATCTTTTGATGTAATACCTGCACGAATCAATACAGAAGAACAGGGCTTGTCCTTTACCCACATCGATTGCTCAAGGTAGAACCATTTATCATCAACGCCAACGCATTGAGTTTTCATAGTAATATGGTCGAACATCTTAATACGTTTACGATAACGAACTGAACTTCCAGCCACCACCAACGCCCATTTATTTTTCATTAGGGCCTTATCTAAATTGCACCGAATCGCCACATCCATTCGCCCAATGTCGTACAGAGTGAGCACCCTACCATTGTTCATTTCACCCCACATATCAATGTCCCACGGGTGACAGTAGAATCGGATGGCACTTTGATCAGTAAAGGCAATTTTGGAGCGCTTCTTTGCCTGAAGGGTTGTTTTAATAAATCGAAAGAATGGATACATATCTACAATCTCTGAAACACTGGAGGCTTATTCTCTTAGTGCATCTACTCTAACGAATTTACTCTGAACAACAAACTGCTTGTTAATAAAATGTGAAGAAAACACAAAGAGCTATCATCATGACCTAGAGCAACTCCCTACCATGAGAAATAAGGCCAAAAACAACTTTAATAAAAACCCATTCACAGCATAAATAGATAAAACAGTGGTTAAACTTTTTTCTGCATAAACACCCTGCTAAACCGATAGAAAGCCCAAATATACCTAGACATTCATTTGTAATAGTATAACATTCCAGATCTTAATGAGATTTGTTACCATTTATTTCAACTTTGATTTGTAACACCCAGTTTTTCGGAATTCAGATGAGCGCTATCGCTAAGAAACTTGCAGAGTTTGCTCTGGTTGTACTGGCCGCAACATTACTTACCTACTTTCTTACCTGGCTTAGCCCCGGAGACCCAGCGCAGATCTCATTTTGAAGCCAGAGGTGTATCGCCTAGTGAAGAAGCACTTCGCAGTATGCAAATTTCAATGGGCTTAGATAGACCATTTATCGTGCAATATTTTGATTGGTTGTCCGGTATCTTACAGCTTGATGCCGGAACCTCTCTCAAAACTGGCGAGCCGGTGTTTGACATGGTTAGCCACCGGATGGGAATGACGTTCAAGCTTGCTGCATGTGCAATTCTCATCATGGTTTTCTTTGCAACATTATTTGGTGTTTTTGGCTCACTTTTAAGAGAGTCAAGGGGGGAGCTATTCCTTCGTATATTTGCTTTCGCCGCGATTTCTATCCCTGATTTTTGGTTAGGTTTAATGTTGATCGTTGCTTTTGTAGTGAACTTAAACTGGTTCAAAATCACAGACCCATATGCTGCTTCCAGCATTGTATTGCCTGCTCTGACGTTAGCTTTGCCGCTTATTGGTCGATATACCCGCCAAATCCAGGCGATGATCGAAGAAGAGATGAGCAAGCCTTATGTCGTGGGAGCTCGTGCACGAGGTACCAAAGAGAGCGTGATTATATTGCGACATGTACTGCCATCGATATTAGGCGGACTATCGACACTGTTTGGACTCTCATGTGCTCTATTGCTTGGTGGTACCGTCGTGGTGGAATCGATTTTCTCATGGCCAGGGCTTGGACGCATGGCATTAGAGGCTATCTCATTTCGGGATTATCCAGTACTTCAAGCATACGTAGTCATTATGGTGGTCATCTACATGAGCGTGAGTTTACTGTCTGATATGGCAGCTTCACTTCTGGATCCTCGCTTGAGTACTAAGGGTTAACAGAGATGAACCATTCCCTATTTAATAAAAAACATCAGTTCTTCCTGGCGTTGTTCGTTGCTTTGCTCACTGTGGTGATCGCATTACTCGGGCCACTGTTAGCACCCCATGATCCACTTGAAGCCGATTTTTTATACATACTCTCCCCTCCAAATGACGTGTACCTACTCGGCACCGATCAGGTGGGGCGAGATATTCTGTCACGCCTTTTACACGGTGCTGCAGTTTCGCTAGGCATAACCTTTGGCATGCTTGCCATTATCTTTGTACTCGGTATCTGCATTGGTAGCTTAGCCGGAATGCGAGGTGGTCACACTGATACCTTTTTGATGCGACTATCTGATGCATTGCTGGCTTTCCCGGATATGGTGTTTGCCATTGCAGTTGTTGGGTTATTAGGCCCCGGCATCATTAACATGATGATCGCGTTAGGCATTATCTGGTGGACTAAATTTGCACGCCTGAGCCGAGTGCTAATTAAATCTGAAATGCAGAGCGAGGCCATCATAGCCGGACGTATGGCAGGTGCTAGCAACTTCAAACTGTTCTGGAGTTATTTACTCCCAGCTGTGATGCCGGCACTACTTACTCAACTTAGCCTCGATATCGGCAATATGATGTTGGCAATGGCTGGTTTGTCATTCCTGGGGCTAGGCATTCAACCGCCGACTCCAGAATGGGGAAATATGCTAAGTGAAGGCAGAACTTACCTCCAGAGTGCCCCCTGGCTGGTGATATACCCTGGTATAGCAATTTTTATCGTAGTAATGATTTTCAATATCTTAGGCGACACAACGCGTAAATACTTAAACCCAGAACGCAGCTAGTACGCCAATTTATCAAGGACTATAAAAAATGAAATTTATTCACATCCTTTTGCTTTCGTTAAGTGCACTGCTATGTGCATTTAGCGTTCAGGCAAATAATTCAGATAAAACCGTCAACATGGCGCTATTTTGGATTGATGGTGACGTAGAACCAACAACAGCCTGGAACGGTTGGACACTGAGCCGAGTTGGTGTAGGTGAAAACCTTATCCAAATCGATGAAAACTTGAAGTTCAAACCTATGGTTGCGTCGAGTTGGAAGCAGTTAGATGAGCTCACAACCGAGTTCACTATCCGCGAAGGTGTGGTATTCCATAATGGTGAAAAAGTAGACGCTAAAGCAGCAAAAGCCTCTATTGAGCGTGTATTGAAGCTAACAAACCGCAAAGATATGGTGTTACCTATCGAATCAATAGAAGCCGACGGCATGCGCCTGGTGATCAAAACTCAATACCCTTATGCAACACTTTTAAATGAGTTAGCTGATCCGCTTTATATTATCGTTGATGCCAACGCAGCTGAGAACAATGACGATTTTCGCTTTAAGCCAGTTGCAACAGGTGCATTTAAAGTAGAAAGCTTCAATGCAGAGACTGGCTTAGTACTTAAAAAACATGCGGCTTACTGGAATGGTGAACCAACTATCGAAACCATCAACGTTAAGTACATTCAAGATCCAGCCGCGCGTTCGATGGCGCTACAGTCTGGAGAGCTTGACCTTGCCACGCAAATTAGCCCAATGGACCTTACTATCTTAGAGAAAGATCCAAAGCTTAGCGTCCTTACCGGTCCTAACCTACGTATCTTTTTCTTGCGCACTAACTTTAACCACCCGTGGATGAAGCTTCCTGAGTTCCGTCAAGCAATTCGCCATGCAATTCGAAAAGATGTTTATGCTGGACGTATTGCCGGCGGTATTCCTGCACGTGGTCCATTTAATGACTTGCTGCCATTTGGTCTGAGTGGTGATGATGTCTACACCTATGACATGGAAAAAGCAAAAGCACTGCTAGATAAAGTTGGTATTAAAGACACTGACGGTGACGGCTTCCGTGAGTTTAATGGTGAGAAGATCACCCTTAAATATATAAGCATGCCTAATCACGGCTCAGTGGCTAAGAACATCGGTATCGCAATGCAGTCGGAGCTTAAAAAAGTTGGCATCGATATGGAAGTGCTACAGATGGAAAACCATACTGAAGCGGCAAAACAAGGTCAGTATGACTTTCTTTATGAACGCTGGACGTCAGCTCCAACACTGGATCCACAATACTTCCTGGAATCGAGCTTTAAAACAGGTGCACACGGAAACTCCGGTGGTTACAGCAACCCACAGTTTGATGAACTACTTGTCAGGCTAGAACGTGTAACGGATAAAGAGCAGCGCAACGAACTCGGTCAGCAAGGTTCTAAACTACTGATGGAAGATGCTGCCGGTATTTTCTTGTTCTACCAACGTGGCAATCTGGTGCACAACAAACGTCTTGACGGTATCTACAGATTCACTTCTGAAATCTATTATGTAGACGATCGAATAAAGCTTGCTAAGTAATAGATTAAGAACAGATAAATGACACAACCTATTCTTGAGGTTAACGACCTTTCGGTATCTTATGACCATACGAGTCAGGTATTAAAGAAGGTTGGTTTTACTCTACAGCAAGGAGAAATCCTTGCTGTAGTAGGTGAAAGTGGCAGTGGAAAAACCACCCTGATACGCACCATTATCAACCTCCTGGGCAAAAGTGCCACTATCGACTCTGGAACAATCCGGTTCGATGGTATCGATTTATTCACCCAAAATGCTAAGCAATGGCGAGCATTACGTGGAGGGTGTATCGCTATGGTATTTCAAAACCCCGGAGCAACCCTGAGCCCAATGGTAAGTATTGAAAGCCAGTTTATCGAAGCTATCCGCAACCATAGAGCCATCAGCAAAGCCGAAGCCAAGCAAGTCGCTCTGGAAGAGATTAGCAAACTAGGATTAGCCGATCCGCATGGTATTTTGAAATCTCGCCCCTGGCAGCTAAGTGGCGGCATGAAGCAAAGAGTTGCTATCGCTATTTCACTTGCCATGCAACCAGAGCTTATCTTAGCGGATGAGCCGACTTCAGCACTGGATGTATCAACTCAAGAACTGGTTCTTGATGAGCTACGTAATCGCAAAGAAAATCACAATACGGCTGTAATTATGGTGAGCCATAACCTGGCTGCCTGTGCTGCAATTGCCAATAAAATTCTGGTTATGAGAGATGGCGAAGTTGTTGATTATGGTACGTTAGACGAAATCCACTCTCGTGAAGAAGGTTGCTACACCTGCGAGCTACTCGACGCAGTACCAACATTGAATCCGTCAGTTAAGGAGCCAAAAAATGACTGAACTGGTTCGGGTAAAAAAATTAAATCAAAGCTTCCTACGGAATGGTGAACGATTTCACGCATTAAAGTCTGTGAACATTTCGATCAATGAGGGCGAATGTGTTGGCATTGTTGGGGCAAGTGGCTCTGGTAAATCAACTTTAGCAAGGCTGTTGTGTCAAATCACAACCAGCGATAGTGGTGAGATCCTGTTTCAGGATAAACCTCTATCTGACTGGAAACTAGCTGAGTACTACCAGCAAGTGCAGATGGTTTTTCAGGACCCCTTTGCTAGCTTTCCTGCAAGAATGACCGTTAAAAAATATCTTTTGGAACCCTTTATTAACTTTAAGTTGATCGATAAGTCCCAATCTGAAGCGTTAGCTATCGAATTGCTTGAACGAGTGCATTTACCAAAAGATCTGCTTAACCGATACCCAAGCCAATTGTCGGGTGGTCAGTTGCAGCGAATTGCGTTTGCTCGTGCTACCGCTCTATCCCCCAAGCTGCTTATTTGTGATGAAGCAACATCAGCGCTTGACGCAACCATCCAAAAACAAGTAGTAAGGCTTTTCCTGGAATTAAAACAAAAATTTGGCTTTGCCTGCCTGTTTATCACTCATGACCTCGCTCTGGCAGAAATGTTGTGCGACAAAATCTATGTGATGCATGAAGGTCAGGTTGTAGAAGAGCTAACGAGTGGTTGCATAGTAGACGAAGCCACTCATGAAATGACGAAAAAGCTCGTTGCAGCAAATTTAAGTCTATCTCGTTCACTAAGGTAATTGAGCACCTATTTATTCTATTTAAGTCGAGTTTAATCAAACATGAACCTGTCTCATAAAGACTACTTTAAGATTGCTTTTCCATTTATTGTATCTACCGTAACCCAACCTCTGCTGGGTGCAGTAGATACCGCCGTTATAGGAAAACTTGGTGTCGCGGAACTGATTGGTGGCGTTGCCATTGGTACCATTATTATGAACACCTTGTACTGGCTGTTCGGTTTCTTTCGTGTGAGTACTACAGGACAGAGTGCCATCGCACTTGGCAAAAATGACCCTGCAGAACAAGCGAGCAGTTTATTCCGTCCTTTTGTCCTAGCTTTGTGCGTTGGTTTAGTATTTATTGCGCTACAAGTGCCAATTTGGAAAGGTGCCGAATGGATAATTAGCCCTGATGAAGTAGTTGGACAAAACGCTCGAATCTATTTCGATATCATGATTTTCGGTGCACCGTTTGTTTTGCTTAACTACACCATTATTGGTTGGCTAATGGGACAAGCAAAAGCAAAGGCGACCCTGTTCACTCAGGTATTTGGTAACGTGCTTAACATTGTGCTCGACCTGATATTTGTTCTTCATTTCGAAATGGGCATCGCTGGCGTTGCTATAGCTACTCTAATTGCACAAATCTCCACTTTTGTTATTGGAATGGCCATCGTTCTCAAAACCTGTCGGTTTTCCCTGTTCGACCATATACAAACAGCAAAGATGTCTCGCAAAGACCTTAAAGTCATTGTCTCTTCAAACATGGATTTGCTATTACGAACCGTATGTTTGCTGACATTCTTCAATATGATGGCGCGTGTAGGCTCGCAGCTTGGCTCTGATGTTTTGGCTGCCAACGCAATCCTTATGCAGGTCACTTTTATCGTAAGCTACATGTTTGACGGTGTAGCCAACGCATCAAGTGTATTCGCTGGTAAAGCGGTTGGTCAGAAGAACCCCAATTTACTGAATAGTGTTATCAAGCTAAATACTCAGTGGACCACTGCATTTATTCTGGCTATGACACTGTTTATCATTTTGTTTGACGATCAAATTGTAATACTGTTTACCACACTGCCAAAGTTAATTGCGATCTACTCTGATATGAGTCCTTGGCTGCTGGCATTCCCGGTAGTGGCAGGCTACGGCTTAACCTTCTATGGTATTTTTACTGGAACAGGCACCACTCGTCCGGTGCGTAACTCGACATTTTTCACACTGATGCTGTTTTTGGTTGCGCAGATGGTTGCCGTTCCACAGTGGCAGAATCATGGTTTGTGGTTAGCATTCACTCTGTTTTATGTTGGGCGTTTTGCATTTTTGTATCCTTACATCGGCAAGGTTAAGGAAAAATGCTTATAGTTGGATCGAAGAAGTAATATCTAGTCTAAATCGTTGTTTGACGAATAAGAACAACATGAGTAACTTCTACCCATAAGAATTAAGTTACTAATTTATAATACTATTTATAAGTTAGTGACCTTGAGTGCAGGTAAAAATAAACTCCGAATGAAAAATATCCTTAAATTTGTCATTGTCAGTAACCTTCTTGCTTTCACCCTTACTTTCACGGTAGAAGCAACCACTTCAGTTCTTGGGTTAAAGTACTGGTCTGACTATCTTTTTCTTCAATGTATTCATACTGTGGGGAATCGCTGGCATTCTATTTATGTATCCACCCAAAGGCGGCATTGGTGTTTCTGATGAAAAAGCGGAAAGGGTCGCCGACTCAATGGTAGACAGAGCAAAGGTGAATGAAATAGACAGCGCAAGACTCAATGACAATACCAACATGTATGCAAAACTGCTAATTGCAGGCATTCCTGCCCTATTGGGATGTGTTGTTCAGAGTTTGTTCTTCTAAGTGTCTGAGTTATACCGTCAAATAAACTTTATCGGAACATCTAGATATTTTAGATGTTCCGACAAAGTCCTTTCATGATAAAAATTATATTTATACTTATTACTAATAAGTATAAAACTCTAATAAAACTTTAATATAAAACAAACCTTCAATTTCTCATTAATAATATTATCACTAACAAGCTTTATAACTACACTTAGATCACCACATTGAAGTGGTGCTTCTGTTGATATTGAATAATCAACTGTTATCAACATGATTTGTTGTTTTTCTAATTTACTTGAATAAGGACATAGTAAAATGAAAAAACTACTCTCATTAATAGCCTTAGGTATGTTAGCACCTATGGCAAGTGTAAACGCGGAAATGCCTGTATTTTCTGAAACCTATGATATAGAACCAGCTTATTGTGAGGGCCTGAATCTGCATGGTGTTATGTATTCATTCACTGTGGATGGTTCACCTAGTATGGCTTGTATGGCCGGTACTTACACTGGACCGGGGATCACAAATAATATCGATGCTCCTAATATTGAAGGCACCTCTGCGGGGATCCTACACTTAACCTTTGATGTACCAACCACCATAATCAGTTTTGGTATAGCGCAAAATACGTTCTCTGGAAATCAAGCCGTGTATGTCGACCTATATCGTCCAGGTGTAGGCTTGGTTAGGGAAGAGGTCATGTTGGATCTACTTGCTGACCCTGGTTTTGTTGGTGGTTTATTTGAATATGATGGTCCCGCAGTTAAAACAATGACAATAAGTCATTCAACTATTTCTAGTCGATTTGCTATAGACAACCTAATGTATTTCAGACCTAAAGGTCAAATGAAATAACTTATTTATAATAAAGAGTCACTCCTAAGTTGGAGTGACTTTATTTTTCTAATCGAAAAGTTTATAAGCGTTAATTAATATATCAACTATTAGTTATTTACTTTCAAAAATAATTAAGCTTCTACTCTTTTGGAAATTCTTTCCGTAATAATAACCTTTCTGTCGTTGGTTAAGTCTATAGACCACCCTTCATTCGTCGTTATATCAATTTGCTCACCACCGAATGTTTCCGCTTTTACGTTCAACGTCATCAGAACTTTGTGGGCCGATTTAGTTCCTTTTTGAACAGCCAGATCGGTCACTGTGTGTTTTACAGTACCCGGCTTCAGAACTTTACGAACGCCTTCCATCCACTCAACAAAGCCTTCATGAGCTTTATAAACCTGACCATCTAGATCAAAATACGTCGTCAAAGTAAAGTGAGCCGTGAAGTGACCGTTCTCTTCCAGATCATCTGACGCCGGGAACCAGTCGTTTAGTAAGAAATCTTTGATGTATTCCTCTTCAGAAAACTCAACAATTCCCTTCATCACTGCAACCAGCTCATCAGCATGATTTTTAGCTCGTGCTTTAACAGATTTTTCACTGTGATAAATACCCGGAACATAAGCCATGTCGTGACTTCTGACTGCACGATGCCACAACATACGTGCTTTTAACGCCGTCTCTTCAAATGGCGCAAGTAGCGTATCAATATAGAAATGGTTGGCACCACCTGGCTTATAGAATGAATCACCGCCACCAGCGGTTGTAGAAACAATCAGATGTTTACCAACCAGTGCATTTCCGTTTGGACCGTATGCCCAACCGAACTCAAGCACTTCATCAAGGTAGTGCTTAAGGATCGCTGGTGAGCTGTACCACCACCATGGGAACTGAAATACAATTACATCCGACTCTTCAAGTGCTTTTTGTTCTGCTTTTACATCAATCTGAAAATCTGGATACATTTTGCTGATATCGCGGACTTCCACGTTAGGCATTTGCAGATCAATCTGTCTGATGATCTCTTTGTTTGCGTAAGATTGCTCAAATCGTGGATGAGCCAGAATCACTGTGGCTTTCTTCATCTTAATTACCTTAAATTTCTGAGTATGACTGCCCAGTATTATGGTTATTAACAGTGTTGTAGGTAGATGGGAAATGGTTGGAACTGATTCAACTTTTGGTTTTAAGTAACACCACTTATTTTTGATGATTATCAATGTAGCAAATAGCCATTCTGCACTTTCAACCTGAAGTTAAAGGTAAATCAACCATTACCCTTCTACACGGAAGGAATCCAAACAGGAATAATGCACTCAACACGTAACCCACGGAGATAAACATGAAAAAGGTACTTATTCTAGGTTCAACTGGTTTGATTGGTAACGCACTTACAGAGCTTCTTGAAGGCAAAGCTGAAGTGATTGGTTCTTCATTTAATCACCCTGAGAACCCTGTCGACATCTCGAACCCGGAATCTCTGAAAGCTCTGTTCGAAAAAGTAGGCAAAGTGGACGCAATTATCTGTACAGCTGGTGTCGCAAGAATTGCTAACTGGCACGAAGCTCCAGACTCAGAGTGGGAATTTGGTATTAACAACAAGATGATGGGACAAATCAACACCATCCGTTTTGGTGAGCAGTACGTAAATGATGGTGGTGCAATTGTTCTTACTTCCGGCATCCTGGCTCAGTACCCATTTGCTGGCAGCGGCATTGTTACAACCGTAAACGCTGCGGTAGAAGCGGCTATCAAAGCGTCTGTTACTGAAATTGATCGTATCCGAATCAACGCTGTATCTCCTGGCTGGGTAGCAGAAACAATGATTGCTATGGGCATGGATCCAGAACCAGGTATGCCAGCAAAAGACGTTGCGCAGTACTACATCGACCTAATGGAAGAAAGCACTTCTGGTGACATCGTTATCGCTGCGAAGATGTAACGATCCAAATTCTTACGGCTTACTTTAACTTGAAAGTAAGCCGTAGAACGTTCATTTTTAGTAGCAACAGTGTTTTTAACGCAGTTCTGACATTAATCGCCATGCATCTATCTAGATTACACACTAATTAATTTGCATGGATATATACGATGAACTTTACAGAAGCAGATCGCGAAGCGTTAAATGGCATTTGGATGTCTCAGAAAGCCAAGATGAGGTTGACTCAGATGGAGATCGTAAAAAAGCTCGGGTTAACCCAGTTGGAGTTCTCTAATTACCTACGTGGTGCGGTTCCTCTGAATATTACGTTCATCGAACGCCTGTGCCGTATTATGCATGTAGAACCTGCACTGGTTATTCCGTCTTTAAAAGTAAATCCAGAAGAGTCAGCTAAAGTGGTTTATTTAAAAACCACTGTCAATGTAGATGGCGCTATTCAGAATGCATATATTGATGGCAATCAGGTAGTTATTGAGTACGCTCACCTGGTTAATTAATCGACGTCAATCTAATATCAGTTCTTTAACTGCTTTACATACTGCCCGGGAGTTAAGCCAAACTGATTCTTAAATGCTCGTGTAAAGTGGGACTGATCGTTAAACCCTAAATCATGTCCTACTGCAGCGATATTGACATTGTCACCAAACAGCAACTCTTTAGCCTGATCTAGCCTCTTATTCATCAGGTATTGGTAGGGTGTCATACCCACCAGTTTTTTGAATTCCCGCAGAAAATAGAACTTACTGCACCTTAGAAGATCGGCAAGGTCATCTACTGAAATTTGTTGCCCGATATTATCAGTGATGTACTGATCAACTTTGTCCACCTGTCGTTGATCGAACTTGGAAGAAGTGATCTGATCATTTTGCAAATCAATATAGTTTGAGTAGTTCTGGATATAGCTGGTTGCCAGCAAAGAAATCAGGTTCTTAAGGTAAACTCGGCCATTTCTTCCTTTCGTTTTAGCCTCTAGCATAAACAGCTCAATGACACCCTTGATCGACTCATCCATAACATTGTAGTTATTAAGAAACTGCAGCTCCTTGCCTTGTAAGTTCAATGGACAGTTAGAAAGAAACTCTTCCTCCTCAATTGCCAGAATAACAAAGTAGCAAGGCTCAGAAATATTATGGGTAAACGGTGTTTTCGGTGGATTGATCCAGATATTACCGGGGCTAGTTTTCAGGTCAGTTAAGCTACCGTCCTTTTCCGCACTCCAGGTCAGATCTTTATCAAGTGCCAAGGCAAAATAAAAGTATGGCGTATAGACATTCTGAGGATAAAAATGAGGAGAGTTTCCTTTTTCAATGATAACTCCCGGCCAGTCCAGACCACTCGCAGAGAGCTCGATATCCAACACTTTCCCACAATCAGACAACTCATTTGAGTCAAAGTCGAAAAATTTAAGATCAGACTTCATCACCAATTTCCTTTTATTCCCGGCGAATATTTAAACCATATTTCGTGCAAAACTATACTTGAGTATAGCGGAAAACGCCCTGACTCTAACTGATAAAATACTGAATCTCAAGGCAAGAAAGTCTTACAATCAAGCACAAAAATCCGAGCAATAATCTTCAATTCAAATGCTGCAAATTCTGTTACGGCTGGTTATTTGTGCATCACTTCACATTTCTATTTTTAGTCAACAAAAATCCAGTATTTCGAACATTTTGCATACTTATTGGCATGCGGTTTTTGATTAAAGTTGTAACCGATTTAACCAAATAATAACATTATTCAAAAGGAAGCCTCATGAACGAAAGCTCGAAAAAATATCTGGATGCCCTAGGAGCCGATATTCCCCTTACCCCGCAAATGTTAGATGAGTTAGACACTCATGGTTTTACCATTATTCACAATGTGATTGATGAACACTGGCTACAGGAAATGCGTCGAACGTTCGATATGTTGGTAGAAAAGGAAGGCGACAATCTTGCGGTAGAACACCATCAGGAAGAGACGGTCACTCGCATTGCAAACCTGATTAATAAAGGAACCGTCTGGGAAAAAGTTTGGGCTCACCCTACCGTGCTTGCGGCATGTAAACATATCTTTGGCGGCGAGTATAAAATATCCAGCTTAAACGCCCGCGAAGCGCATCCGGGTGGAGGTCATCAACCTCTCCATGCAGATTGGAAAAAGCCAAGACCTGACTTTCCAAAAGTCCACCTCGTAAACTCTATTTGGGCAATAGACGATTTGACCAAGGAGAACGGCGCACCACGAATCATCCCCGGCACTCACCTTCGTCCAGAGCTTCCTGAGGAATACCTGGATGATGTGGACGGACCTCATCCGGATGAAGTATATCTGGAATGTCCGGCTGGCAGCATTATGATCTTCAACGCTCATACATGGCATGGTGGAACGGTAAACCATGCAGGCACGCGCCGAAGAGTACTTCATGGACTGTATATCGACAGAGAAGACACCGCGCAGCAGGATCAACGCAAATGGTTAACCCCGGAAACAGCCAACAGGCTGACACCTGCTCAAAAATGGCTTTTAGAAGTCGATTAAAATTAAGATTAAGGCTTTGAGCAGCTCCTCTCAAAGCCTTAATAACATAATTTTATTATTACTATAAATATAGATAATTTCATATTATAACTAACCATCCATATACTTCTCACCAACAAAACACACACCAGTTCATTACTAAAATCTTGGGGCAAATATTATGAAAATGAGTCATGTTGGAATCATGGTTGGAGATATGGATAAGGCAGTTGAGTTTTATACTAAAGCACTTGGCCTTCGCCTTATTATGGACAACACACCAGTTATCGAAGAGCGTGAAACCGCGATAGGCAGAATGTGTATTGCTGTCTTTGGTGAAGGTTTCAAGGGCTTCAACATTGCTCACCTGGTTACAACAGATGGTATCGGTGTCGAACTATTTGAAATGAAAGAGCGCGAAGATCGCCATGTAGTTGATTTTTCTAAGATCGGTATTTTCCATTTCTGCCTACAAACCGATGACTTTGAAGGCGCCATTGCTCGTACAGAACAATACGGCGGTAAAGTAAGAATGGATATCATGCGCTACCACCCGGAAGACGATAACAAACCAGCGAAAATGGTTTATCTGGAAGACCCGTTCGGTAACCTGTTTGAACTGTACTCTCACACTTATGAAGAAACTTACTCTTCTGAGTATGAATAAGTAAGGAGCCAACTATGAAATTCTTGCACACCATGATCCGTGTTACCGATCTGGACAAATCTATTGAGTTCTACTCTCAGGTTCTTGGTATGAAGCTTCTTGATCGTTTTGAAAACCCTGAATACCGCTACTCGTTAGTGTTCGTGGGTTATGAACAAGGCGGTCCTACTATTGAGCTGACTTACAACTGGGATACAGATTCGTACGAAATGGGTAATGCTTTCGGTCATCTTGCGTTAGGTGTAAAAGATATCTACTCAGCATGTGATGAGATCAAGGCACGAGGCGGCAATGTGACGCGTGAACCGGGTCCAATGCTGGGCGGTACAACCCATATTGCGTTCGTAAAAGATCCTGATGGTTACCCAATCGAACTAATTCAACTTGAAAAATAAGCGAGTGTGATGATGAAAGACGCGTTGTTTCAACCTATTCAGCTTGGTTCTTTATCTCTGAAAAACCGCATTGTTATGCCACCTATGACTCGCTCACGCGCAAGTCAACCGGGCAACACAGCAAACAACATGATGGCAGAATATTACGCTCAGCGAGCATCTGCTGGTTTGATTGTAGCGGAAGGAACTCAGATTTCAGAAATGGGGCAGGGATATGCCTGGACACCCGGTATTTACACCCCTGAGCAGATTGCGGGTTGGAAAAAAGTAACCGATGCAGTTCATGTTAAAGAAGGCACTATTTTCGCACAGCTTTGGCATGTTGGTCGCGTTACTCACCCGGCAAACATTGGTGGTCAGCAGCCTATTTCATCTTCAGCCCTAAAAGCTGAAAATGTGAAAGTGTTTATAGATGATGGTAATAACGCACCAGGTTTTGTTGACGTGGTTGAACCTCGTGCAATGAACAAAGAAGATATTCAAAGCGTTATCTCTGAATACCATCAGGCAGCACTCAACGCTATTCAAGCAGGCTTTGATGGCATCGAGCTTCATGCAGCTAATGGTTACCTTGTAAATCAATTTATCGACTCAGAAGCAAACAACCGTACCGATGAATATGGTGGTTCTGTTGAAAACCGCCTGCGCTTCCTGAAAGAAGTGGTTGAAGCAATGGTTGAGGCTATCGGTGCAGATCGTGTTGGCGTGCGATTAGCTCCATTTACTTCGTTGAATGGTACCGTTGATAGCAATCCGGTCGAAACGTACACCGCAGCGGCAGAACTTCTAAACTCGCTTGGTGTGGTTTACATGCACATTGCAGAAGTAGACTGGGAAGACGCACCAGAGACACCATTAGAATTCAAAAAAGCAGTAAGAGAAGCCTATAAAGGCACCATCATTTATGCTGGTAAATATAACGGTGAAAAAGCTGCTAAGGCGATTAACGATGGCCTTGCTGATATGGTTGGATTTGGTCGTCCGTTTGTTTCAAATCCAGATCTACCTAGCCGAATCGAAAATGGTTACCCGCTAACAGCTCATGATCCAGACACCCTGTTTGGAGGTGCTGAGAAAGGACTTACTGACTATGCTGAATATCAGGTAGGTTAGTTAACCCTTGATATTTACATTGTAAACTAGCTAAAAACAGCGAAGTTCGAATCGTTAGATTCCTTCGCTGTTATGCTCAACCTGCTTCGCAATCTGTTTTTTACACCGGATAACAATGCTTATTTTTTCGTCTTCAGTTTTATTTATCCAATCAGCAATTTCTTCTGAGGTTCTGTAACACCCTTTACAAATAGCGTGCTCATCAAGCTGGCAGCTGCCTATGCAAGGAGTGATGATACTTGTATTGTTTCCTATAAACATCTCTTATCTATCTAACCTGTTTTATAACCTGAAGATTTATAAAACCATAACTTGTCATTAAAGTTCAGGCAATCCTTGATTCTACCCGGAAAGGCGTTTATATTTTCGCCGCCGAACGGGCACATCCTAAAATGCACACTCGCTATTCTGCCATCACTGGTGCATTTATATTGATGTTTAAAACTTCCATGTTACAAAATCTTCGACCTTTCATTCATGAATCTGGTGCTTTGATGCGCCTTTCTACACCTATCATTTTGACTCAAATTGCTACTCAGGCGATGGGGTTTGTCGACACAACAATGGCTGGGCAGGTGAGCCCTGCTGATCTGGCAGCGATTGCACTCGGTAGTAGCCTGTGGCTTCCGGTCTTGTTGCTGCTTCGCGGTATCATTATGGCTCTCACTCCCGTGGTTGCTTATCACCGTGGCGCGCGTAACCACAAAAATATCTCGATTGAATTTTTCCAGATGGTTTGGCTGGCATTACTTTCCAGTATCTTACTCATCACCTATCTGGCTAACGCAAAGCCTTTATTGGAGTGGATTGGTGTCGCCCCGGAAATTATTCCTATTGCAAGTAACTATGCCTTAGCATTGGCATTTGGCGTGCCGGGCATAGCACTGTTCTATACCTTGAACTGCTTCTGTGAAGGAATGAATAACACCAGAGCGCCTATGATCATTTCAATTATTGGCCTGCTAGTAAACATTCCCGTTAACTACATACTAATTTACGGAAAATTCGGATTGCCTGAGTTAGGAGCTGTAGGCTGTGGCTGGGCCACCAGTCTTGTTTATTGGTTTATGTCCGGGTTATTGCACTCCTATATCAAAGGGCATCATCACTACAAAACCATCATCTGTTTTTCGCATGCAAAGCCAAAGCTAAAAGAGATGCTTCACCTGCTGAAACTTGGCCTGCCGATTGGAATGAACATTGCGGTATGTGGCAGTATTTTTGCCGTTATTGCTCTTATGATTGGCCGTATAGGGGCAGATAATGTTGCTGCAGCACAGATAGCACTAAATATCTCAAGTATGACTTACGTTATTCCAATGAGTGTTTCATTCGGGATTACCGTTCGTATCGGATATGCACTAGGTGAAAAAGACGAACTGTGCGCAATAACCCGTAGCAAAATAGGGATCATGATTGCAGCACTTCTTTCATTGTGCTCTGTTGTTATTCTCCTGCTATTCCCAGAACAAATTATTAAGCTTTACACCAACGATCCCGAAATCAGTGCTACCGCAGCAACATTACTGGTATTAACCGCTATGTATCAGTTTAGTGATGCCTTACAAACATCAACCAGTGGTGCGCTTCGTGGTTATAAAGACACTAAAATCCCAATGTTCCTGGCTATCGCTTCATATTGGGGGCTGGCACTACCAATGGGTGTAGTGTTGGGAACAACGGACTACATTGTTCCAGCGATGGGAGAAAAGGGCTTTTGGGTCGGAATCCTGACAGGGCTAACTGTCGCTGCGGTGCTTATGTTACTACGGCTAAGGCATGTCATTAATAGCCGTACATCACTGCCAATTAATACTGTATCGATGAGTTAGCTTAGAACGTAAAAAAGCCCTGCTTGGAGTCAGGGCTTGTTCTTAATCTTTGTTAAATCTGTGATTAAAGATTTGCTTCAAAGAACTTAGAAAGTGCGTCTACTGAGTTCTTTACTGGTTCTGGCTGGTCGTAGAAATCAAACTGAGTTACGCCTTCTAGCCATACTGATTCTACATTGTCACCCGCCGCTTCAAGATACATGTGAGCACCTGCTGGTAGAGCCATTGATTCAGAAGCTACCATTAGAGTAGGCTGAGTCAGTTTTTCTGCGCTTAGCTGAGCGTTGTAGTTCAACCAACCGTCCCATGATGCTACGTTAAACTTGTTGTCGTACGCAGGGATTAGACCACGGTCAGTTTCTGTATAGTAAGGTGCGTTGTACATTAGTGCGCCTTCGTTTGTTGTGCTTGCTGCTTCGATGTATACAGGCTCATCTGCATTCTTCGCTGCTTCTGCCGCTGCAAGAAGACCTTTCACGCTCTCTTCACCACCGTAGATAGCTGTCGCCATAGGTACATCGTGAAGCCATGGTGCAACTACTGCTGCCGCGCTTACTTTGTCGTTACCCGCTACTGCGTCAAGCATGTAACCTGCTGAAGCACAGATACCAACACCAGCGATACGGCTACCATCAACTTGCTCAAGCTCTGCAACTGCATCAATTACTGCACGGATATCGTCTGTTTTACGTGCCGGATCTTCAAGGTAACGGATAGCGTCTTCTGATTCACCCCAACCACGGAAGTCGAAAGTCAGTGTTGCGTAGCCTTTTTCAGCCATTGCCGCTGCGTAAACTGCTGGCATTTGCTCTTTAACTGTTGTCCATGCACCTGTGATGATAACAACTGGTGGCTTCTCAACACCTTTAGGAAGGTAAAGATTAGCGGCCAGAGAGCCTACTCGTGTGTCTAATTGAATCGCTTGCATAGTCGTGTTCTCTGTAATTTGAGTGGTATTTTGTTCTGCTTTATCACTGCTTGAGCATGCTGCTAGAGAGAGTGCACCAAGTACTGATATCAAAAGTTTCTTAAACATGGGTTAGTCCTCTGACTGGTTAACTATTTTCCCGTAACCTTTATTGTTGTGTTGGGTTGTTCGCTTAACTTGGTTATAGAATAGCTAGACTGGACTTTTTAAGATTGAAGATTACTGCTCGAGTTTTTGTACTTTATTGCAGTCTATTTTTAGACTTCGGAGTACGAGAAAAGGAACCGAGTTTCTTTGGTACTAAAAACCGTTTTCAACTTAATTATGGAATTCTCGTCCATAGTGTGTTGACAGAAAACGGGATTCAGATCACATAAAAAAATAGTATGGTTATCTGGCACAAGTTAAATTGATTTTTGAGAGCGTCATGGAATTCAACATCTCACAACGGTACATTTTCAACCAATCAAAAAGTGTTCTAATCGACACAGCGTCTGAAAATGCTGAAATTAAGCTAAATAGTAATCATAATAGAATACTACATCTTTTAGTCGAGAATCCTAAACAGGTTATCAGCAGAGATGAACTCCAGGATCACGTCTGGAGAAGTCAGGGTATTATGGTCCATGACTCCAGTTTAACGCAGGCTATTTCTACGCTGAGAAAGGCTCTTGGGGATTCAACTAAAAACCCTCAATACATCAGAACAGTGCCAAAGCGTGGTTATCAGCTTATCGCTGATGTGGTTGACCTATCACCAAAACCAATCATCGAAGAATCACCAGAGATAGTTGATGTTCCAGCTCCGATAAAGGATCCAAAAAAGAGAAGAAACGTTGGTTCAACCTCGATTTTCTTTCGGTAACGAGATTTTTTCCGGGTATGGTGTTTACCGCTACTATGTGCGTTTATTTCTATAATTTGATTTATAAATCAAGTTAGTTCAAACAACAGAGCTCCTATACTCCTTTCTGGCATCATTTAGACTAGTGATGCTTGATGGTTGAAATTGCTCACTGTTAAGAGGGGTAATCTTGTCGATTCTGGACAGAATAGACATAAATTGCCCAAGATCAGTTTGTTCATCGGATGAAACCTGACTGACCTCAATGATCTGTTGCACCTCTTTTAGCTTCAACTCAATATCGGCTGACGGCTGCCGGGTATAGTGAATAAGCTCACGAATCGTCTGGAATAGGCGATCTCAAAATAAAGCTTGAGCATTGAGTGGCAAACCAGCATTGAAAGGATGTTGTTTGTTGTCGATACCGTTCTCACACCTAACAATAAAACTGGCGAATGACTTTCTTCAGGCTTATTGCTGAATCGACCGTTAGGTCATGAAGCTTAAAGCGTGATTCACTAAGCTCTAGCTCATTCACCAGGCTGTGATCAAAAGAAACTGGCACTCCATTGTAGATGGCATTGATAACTAGCCCTTCTACCAACTGTTCTCCCGCAAGAAATAGGTGCATGGATTCCAGGCTAACACCAATTTTTTCAGGCTCATCAAAGCGAACCATTACTTCTGAATTTGAGGCACTGACGTCTGTACCCGGAAATATCTTCTCAAATAACGACACCAGCATTTGTTTTGAACTAATCACTCTATCCCTCTGTTTTTCTATACCTTAAACTTCTTCAACTCTTTTTCGACTTTTAGAGCCAAAGTCTGCAATGTTTCACTATTTTCGGCGATGATTTCTGTGTTACCCGCAACTTGCTGGCTTCGGCTAAAAAAAGCGTCCACATTCTTGTTTATTTCCTCAGCCACTATGGTTTGCTGCTCTGTTGCGGTTGCAACCTGAGTATTCATATCGTTAATTTGAAGCGTATTTTGCTGAATCTGTTCCAGAGATAAGCCGGATTTTTCAGACAGTTCGATGGTCTCGTTCATCTTTTCGTGACTTCTGCGCATCGACTCATGTGCCGTTACTGAAGAGGTTTGCAAGTCACTAATAATGCTTTCAATCTCTGTCGTAGATTCTTGTGTACGCTGGGCAAGGCTTCTGACCTCATCAGCAACTACGGCGAAACCACGTCCCTGCTCACCGGCTCGTGCGGCTTCTATTGCAGCATTAAGTGCCAGCAAGTTAGTTTGATCAGCGATGTTCTTAATCACTTCCAGAATATTGCCAATTTCTTCACTGCGACTACGCAGTTCACCAATCCTATCGTGGCTGGTTTGAATCTCTTCACTTAACTGATGAACGCTTTTGAGAGCCTGATCCACTATGGTTTTGCCTTCATCAGCCTGCTCTGCCGTATCTTTCGTACTTTTAGAGGTGACGGTCGCAGTTTGTGCGATCTCCTGAACCGTTGTAGACATTTCGTTAATCGCCGTTGAAGCCTGTTCCGTTTCTTTAAGCTGGTTCTCCACCGTTTTCTTAGTCTCGGTGGCTGTCTGGGCCATTTGTCCTGAGCTTGTTCTTACCTGTTCAGATATATCTCTTACAGAGGTAATGATGGATTGGACTTCAGACATAAATGCATTGAAAGAACGAGCGACACTGGAAAATTCATCTTTGGTATTTACATCTAGTCTGGCTCGTAAATCTGCATCACCGCTTGCCACTTCGTCCATAGCATCGGTAATCCAGTTGATGCGGTTAAAAATGCCTTTAGCCACAATAAACAACGCACCAGATAATACGACGATGATAATCAAGACTATCAGCCCAAGATTGGTGGCAAAACTTCTGAATAGCAGGTTTACGTTATCAAAATAGAGGCCAGTGCCCACATACATCTGCCATGGTTCATAACCCATCACATAGGCCACTTTCGGTTCAGGATCAGTTTTGCCTGCTTTCGGCCAGTTGTGGTCGTAAAAGCCACCGCCACTTTTTGCCAAAGCGATAAAGTCCCGTGTCATCGGTTTCCCGGTTCCAGGGTCTTTGAGGTCAATAATATTTTCACCAACGAGCTCTGGTGCACCACCCATTGCGATAAAAGTGCCTTTGTAATCAACGGCAAAAAGAAACTCCTGACCGTTGTCATAACGCATGTTATGGACGATCTTAGCGTACTCTTTTTTTGCTTCTTCAAGGCTTAACTCACCGGAGATAACTTTTTTGTTGAGGTCTTCAGCGACACCCACCGTCACTTCCGTTAGCGATTGAATCTTGTCGTACATCAGGCTCATCATAAAGCCTTTGCTTTGATACAAGGCCACAGCACTAAGTGTACAAATAGAAAGTATGGTGGAAATAACCACCAACCAAATTCGTTTTTTTACCGACATACCACAACCCCTACTTAATTAGAGAATTAGATCCGTTCCGATCCTGTTCTTGAGGTGCCAACTATTTAAACGTTAATCTAAAGCTATTGGATAAAGCGGAGATGCCTAATCCCGTCATTGTTTTTATATTGCTGTGAGTCATGTTCAAGTCTGACTCATTAAGGTGACTCATTATTCCTATCACCTTAGAACCTGCACTAATTCCAGCCTTCGCTCCTGCTGGAGAATCTTCAAACACTAGGCAATCCTTAGCGTTAATTTGTATTCTTTCTGCCCCCAGAAGGAATGGTTCAGGGTCTGGTTTGCCTTTCGTGATCGCATCTGAAGTAATAAGCGCATGTGGCACTGGCAGCCCTGCTGCCTTTATTCGTGCGCTGGCAACAGGCATTGGCCCTGAAGTTACAATTGCCCATGGCACCTTATAACGCTCTACCAGCGCAAGAAATTCAAGCACACCCGGCAATGCCTTAACATCAGAAACATCTTTGCTTTCCTGATCTTTAAGCCACTGAATCTCGCTAGCAATATACTCATCCGATTTACCCGCCAGAAACTCTCGAACCGTCACGAATGCTGGCTTGCCATGAAAGACTTTAGAAACCTCTGAATAGTCCAGATTGTTTCTGTCGCACCAGTGACTCCAGCACCTGTCTACAGCCGCGTTTGAATCAACCAGTGTTCCATCTAAATCAAAAAGAATGCCTTTGAAATTCATCATAATTTTTTGCCTTATACAACCTGGCGCAACATGCCTAAAAGATTGGGAATAAAATAAAAAAGAAAATAGAGATGGTATCTGGGTAGCAAAAACCATTTCTATTTATCTTGGTTTTATTAACGTCGAGAAGGGTATAAAAGAGCGGCGCTGAACTAGCGCCGCTTTTGTCAGATTAACGCTCAGAGATAACCTGATTTGATATTTCGCGTAGCTTCTTAACACTGATGCGAACAGCTTCTTCTTCTAGACCAGTCCAGTCTTTATGCGGGAAGTCGATTTCTACCGCCATAAAGCCCTGGAAGTCAGCTTTATCTAGGATACGAGCAAGCTCAAGGTTGTCTACAAGACCCATACCTACTGGTACACCCGCGAAGAAGTGCCACTCTGTTGGTGGAACGCTAGTATCAACCATCAGGTCTTTAGTGTGCGTCGCCATTACGTGTGGAGCCAGTTTACGCATGCCTTCGATTGGATCGTCCAGCAGACGCAAGAAGTTACCCGTATCGAAGTTCACACCGAAGTATTTAGAATCTACACCTTCGATGATCTGCATGATTTCGTCAGCGGTGTAGTCGATGTGGTTTTCGATAGCCAGTTTAACGCCAGCTTCTTCAGCAATCACAATCGCTTCACGGAACTGAGCAATAAGCGCTTCAATCTGTGGCTGGTGATCTTCATGACGGAACATAAGAGAAGAACCACAAACACGCATTACGTCTGCACCAATTGCAACCGCGCAACGAATCTGCTCTTTCATGTCAGCGAACGCTTCAGGGTTCTGACCACGCTCAAGACCATCAGGGTGACCCCATGCGTATACACGATCCAGACCGTGCTCATCCAGCTTCGCTTTGATCTTAGCCAGAGTTTCATCATCACGACCCGGTAGGAAGCAAGACTCAAGAGATACACCGTCACAACCTACACTTGCAGCGAAGTCGATGAACTCAAATACAGACATTTGTTTTTCTGGTGTTTCTTGTCCTGGGTATACTTCGCCAAAGAAACGGTGGAAACAGTAGCTATCAATTCCGATTTTCATTTTATTTCACCTATTGAATTTGTTTTTATTTATTACTCAGGGATCTTAATCCACTTACCTTCTACGCTAGACTGATAGAAGCCTTCCAGAACCTTCATCAGGTGCAAGCCATCTTCAAAAGTCGCGTACTCTACTTCACCATCGAAATCTTTCTCTAGAGAGCCATAGAACTTAGTGAAGTTGTGTTTAAATGCATCAGGGAAGCCTTCAACGTGACCGTTCGGGTACGTAGATACAGCCATACTCTCTGGAGATACGTTTGCAGACTTAGTCGCAATCTCGTTGTGCTTATCGCGGTGACCTACCCAAAGCTCAGTGATAGAATCCGTATCCCAGTGAACTGAAAGCTCAGTACCAGAAACAATCAGGTCAGTCTTATTCTTACGGCCAGGCATTACCTGAGAGATAACCGCAGTACCGATAGCACCGTTGTCAAAACGCATCATCAGGTTACCGTGGTCTTCAGTGTTGATTGGGCGTCTTGTGTAAGTCATGTCGTCAGATGCTTCAGCAAAAGTCTCAACTTCACCTTCAGGTTGTAGACGCTCTTCCCAAACTGTTGCGTACTGAGCCATAACCTCAACGATACGAGAACCTGTTACGTTTTCAGCAAGGTCAGCCCAGTGCAAACCGATATCAGCCACACAACGAGAGTTACCAGTGTTTTCACGCTCAACGTGCCAAGAGTAATCAGTCTGCTTAGACATCCAATCCTGAACATAACCACCGTGAACGTTAAAGATGCGACCTAGCTTGCCATCTTTAACCATCTGGCGCATTTCAGTAGGCATTGGGTAGAAACGGTTGTGGAAGTTGATACCACCAGTCATGCCAGTTTCGTTCTTAACCTTCACCATCTCTTCCGCTTCTTCAGGGTTAAGACATAGTGGCTTCTCACACATTACGTTAATGCCAGCGTGCATTGCATCTACAGTGATTTGGTAGTGAGTGTTGTTTGGAGTACAAACGTGAACTACATCCAGATCTTCTTTTTCGAACATCTCTTTGTAGTCGTAGTAGTACTTCTCAACGTGCATCAGCTCTGCTTTTTCTTTCGCATTGAAACTGTCACAGATAGCAACAACTTCTACGTTACCCATACGGCGCAGCGCTTCTACGTGGCCAAGGCCGATAAAACCAGTACCGATTACGGCAGCTCTAAACTTTTGCATTTGTTCCATCCTTCTATTGATTTTGTTGTTTCCGGCAGCGGCTTTAAGACCCCCGTAAAGCCGCCACCAGAGACTTTTTATTCTTTTCCTCGTTCCCATGGTCCCCGTGGTAATGAGTGTTATGTTTTCTATTTTTATTAGTCGATAACTTTCGCGTTCCAGTTAAACACGCGAGCCATTTGCTGAAGTTTCGCCTTCTGATTACCTACGATAATCATCTGGTGGTGGCTTGATAGCTCATCCATCACCTTCTCGCCATCTTTGTAGCGAATTAGAGATGCGTTACGTGCATCGGTACCAGGGAACTGCAGGTACTCATCGATGTTTGCTGGAATGATTGCGATTTCGTTGAAGTCCTGGTGAATCTTAGCCAGTGTGATTTCACCAACAGGCAGCTCACAATCGATCATGTATGCGTTGTCATCAACGATTTCCAGAACCTTAGGTACCATCTTCCACTTCGAACAGAAGCTACGGTTTGCAAGGCCGCCGTAACCACAGTGAACACCTAATGCACAGTTGTCTGGCTCAGGAACATCCGGGAATGCATCCATCTTCTCGTGAGCGATTGCAGCCATACCAACAAGGAATGGGTAGATGTTAGTCATCATGATTGGCTCATACAGAGAACGGTACATGATGTAAGTACTTAGCATGGTTAGCGTGTCACCTTCACAACACCAGATGATGTCTTCTTTTTCGAACAGCATGTTCCATACAAGACAAGGAGTAGTTGCACAGCTTGCAGATTCGTTCAGACAGTTCGCACCGATACCTTCTACATCACCCACTTCATAGATAACTTCTTTGATAGCGATGTAAAGTTTCGCTGGTAGTAGTTGCTGATGCTGGTTAAGACCCTCGTTTTCAACATCCCATGACTCCCAAAGCGCAAGTGCTTCTTCGTCAGAGATTTCAGCAGCGCGCTCATTTACGGCTTTCCAGCTGCGGTAGATGATCTGAACGCCTGTTGCTTCTTCCATACGCTCAGTACACTCTTGCTCCCACCAGTAGAAACGCTTAAAGATACCCGGCTGCATGCCTTCGCCTGGATCGTCCTGGAACATAAGGAACTTAGCGCCCTGGTTAAGGTGAGATTTAACACCAATAGATCGAAGAACCACTTTACCCAGTTCAACGTTGTATGGAGAGAATACGTTCATGCCACGAGCACGTAGGTAAGAAACGATTTCCCAGTCCCACATTTCTACTGTGCCGAACTTAGAAGTCAGAACAACCATTGGCAGATCGTACTTGCTTAATTCTTCCTGGTGACGGAAAGCAGCAAAGATGAGCTGAGGGAATACGATAGCATCAGCTTCTTTTGGCAGTTCCTCACCAACTACGATTGGGTCAAGAAACTCTGCTTCTTTGCCGTACATCTCTTTCAGACGTAGCATTTGCTCGTCGAACTCCAGTTTCTCTCGATCATTAGTCTCGCTGAAAGTCACTGGGACTAATTTTGCTCTAATATCTAATTTCATTGCTCCCGCCTTTTCTTTTCGAAAACAGCCTCAGGTAATACTGAATGCCTAAATAACTGTTCAATCACTTTATAGGTTCAATATACTCTTTATTTTTGTTTTGAAAATGCAGTTTTCGTATATTTGTGTGTTACGTCAAATTATCTTTGTTTTATTTTCGAAAAATCACGCTATTTTCATTAAAAAAGCATGTTCTCAAGACCAAAATATCAACAAACACCACTATCAGACTAGATAAAGTATAGACAAGAGGCATGCGTTCGACATTGTCGAACATTAATGTGACTAAAAAGCAAACAAAAAATCGAAGAAAAGATATGAAAAAGAAAACTTTCAATATAAAAGCTCAATTTCATTATTACTTTTATCAAAAAGGCAATAAATAGGTGTGTATTTCGGATTGACATGAGAGAAGAAAACGCGAATTATTTTTGTTTTGCAAATTAAAACAAAAAAGGATGGAAACGGATACGTGGAAATCCGCTCCCATCGAAGGTGAGATTCATTATGTAATGAGTATTGTAGTAATTAGAATTTGTTAAATATTAACTTGTTAAATATTTTTTAGCTCAACGAAGTAATCGTTCATATCTACGCACAGCTTACTGTAGAGGCTACGATACTTGTTGTATTTGTCCTGATCCTCAGTGTTCGGTTCATAAGAACGCTTCACTTCAATATGTGCTTTTGCAGTTGCAGCCACATCGTCGATAACACCAATCGCGTTACCCGCCAATAGAGCGGTGCCCCATAATGCTTCGTCGTGTCGGGACATAATATCCACTCGAAGATCACAAACATCAGCGATTATCTGAGGCCAAACCGAAGAGTTCGCACCACCACCAATCATCTTGATGGATTCCATCTTGATATGAGGGTAAAGCTCTCTGATTGAATCTACCGTTAACGAGATTTCGTAAGCATAGGATTCAAGTAGTGAACGATAGAAATGCGCAGGCTTATGCATCAATGTATGACCAAGGAACATGCCTTTGATGTCCTCGTTAAATGGCATATTGCTACCGCTTAACAGGCCAATACACATAAGGGCATCTGAGCCTACTGCGATCTCTTTAGCTTCAAGATCAATTTCAGTAAACTCGCGACCTTCACAGAAGTTGTCTTTAAACCACTTAATGATGATGCCAGAACCAGGAATATACTTGTGCAGGATATAGTTGTTATCCGTAGCATTTAATAGCGCATCGTAGTTCATCGATTTCAGGTTCGGAATGTACTTGTCTACCATGCAGCTCACTGCACCGTAAGAGGAAGCTTCGAACACTAGGTCATTGATCTCTGAAACATTTGAGCCAACAATACCAGCCACTTTGTCACCAGAACCAGAAACCAGAGTTACGTCTGGGCTGAGTCCAAGCATCTCTGCATATTGCGGTGCCAGTGTTGCCACTTTTTCGTTTGATTTGGTAATACGAGGCAGCTTATCAATTGAGATACCTACCAGGTCACATAGCCTCTTGCTCCATGAACAATTTGCGATATCAGCAAGACCAGTCCAGGTGATGAAAGAACTATCGATAGTGGTATCTTCGATTCGGCTTTTCGCCATTTTTGCGATGATATAGCTGCTTATCATCATGTACTTTTTCACTTTGGCAGCATCTTCAGGGAACTCTTTTTCGAACCACTCAATTTTTGGTGCCATAAGAGGAGAGTTGGTACCTGAAATTTCAACCAGTAAACGGCTGTGCTTCTGAAGCATGTTTTTCGCATATGGGTAGTAGCGAGTATCCAGAGAGCAAGACCACGATGTGATATCATTTAGCTGCTCATCTACGCCCATTACACCAGCCATCTGACCAGTAAATGCGATAGATTTAACGCTTGCTGGATTATCGATTTTATCTAATGCATCTTTGAAACAGGTAAGAACAGAGTCGAAAATGTACTCACCGCTTTGCAGGAAAACACCTGCACTTGGGTTGTCGATTTTCATCTCTTTTGTTGATAACGCGAGACAATTTCCTGAAGTGTCATAGATACCAACTTTTATGTAACTTGTCCCTAAGTCAATCGCCGCAAGTAATGTCGGTTCCATTGACTGCCTCCTTAAAAAAAGTACAAGATGTTCTGAAATTCTTTTGTTTGTTATTTGCCCGGTTTTACACCGGGCTATTTTAGTTTTTATCCACGCAGCGCTTAGTCAAAAGCGATTACGTGCTTAAGGCCTTTCGCTGCTGCAGCGTTGTCCAGAGCCTTATCAAACTCATCAATAGAGTATGTTTCTGAAACAATCAGATTAAGCGGGATACGCTTGTCATTCACAAGCTTGCTGCACAGACGGTAGTCGTAAACGCTCTGCTTAATACAACCGTGGATGCTTAGCTGCTTGTAGTGAATGGTGTTAGAGTTCAGTGGAACCATCTCTTTATCTTTTGGCAGACCACCGAAGAACAGAATTTTACCATTCATGTTCATGTACTCTGTCGACTCAGACTGAGCGATCGCTGCTGGTGCTGCAATGATGCTTACATCAACACCTTTACCAGTGACCTCTTTGATGCCTTCTTTAAGGTCACCCTTCACGGTGTATACATCTGGGAACAGCTCTTTTGCTTTCGCCAGACGCTCTTCACTTAGGTCAGCAACAATCACTTTAGCCGCACCGAATAGCTTACATACCATTACGTGCATCAGACCAATTGGGCCCATACCCACAACCAGTACGTCGTCACCTGGTAGAATGTTAATCTGCTTCTGGCCGTTATATACGCAACTTAGAGGTTCAACAAGCGAAGCTTCTGCATATGAGATCTCGTCGTCTAACGGTGCAATGTTACCTTGCTCGATTGCGAATGAAGGAATGCGAACATACTCAGCAAAACCACCATCCATTGTCACACCCCATGCATCGTAGTCGTCACACAGGTGAGTCTGGCCACTTACACACAGGTCACATGTACCACAACCGATGTTTGGTGCGATTGCTACTTTCTGACCTTCAAAGTAGTTGCCTTTTACCGCTGAACCTACTTTTGCGATTTCACCAGCAAACTCGTGGCCGATGATCAGAGGGTTCTCAGGAGATACTTCTTTGTAGCCGTTCATGTACATGCGCACATCAGTACCACATAGAGAAGCTGATCTTACTTTTAGCAGCATCTCGTTTTCTGCAATCTCAGGAATAGCAACTTCTTCAACCTGAACGTCTAATTTGCCTTTAAGGCGCGCCGCTTTCATCATAGTCATCTTATTCTTCTCCAATCTTAAGCTTCGCCAATATAAACAGGACGTTTTTCAAGCAGAGACTTCAAACCTTCCTGAACAAGAATCAGCGCCATCTTACCGTCGTGGCCTGTTACCATTGTTTCTGTGTCGTTGCGGATAGCTTCAACAAATGCTTTTGCTTCTGCGATGTAAGCGTCTTTGTATAGCTTAGTCCACGATGGCATTGAGTCGGTGTGAAGCACTTTTTCCTTCGTTACCAGCTCAACGTTGTTGTTCTTCTGGCTGCCCACTTTTGCGATACCGTGAGTACCAAGAATTTCTGCGCGAGCGTCGTAGCCGTACTGAACGTACTGAGCACCATCAACCATGCCAAGTACGCCGTTTTCAAACTCAAGAAGCACAGCACAAGTATCGTAGTAGTCAGGGTAGTCTGCAGCAACTTCAGGTGAACGGAAATTACGGCCGATTGCGTGAATCATTTTCACTTCAGAGCCCGCGTACCAGCGAAGAGTGTCTAGGTCGTGGCTGTTCACTTCACCGATAGGGCCAGCACTGTCTGAAATATCAAACATCCACGCTTTTGGTTCACTTGGACCGTGAGTAAGAGACTTAATCATCGTCACTTCACCCACTTCTTTGTTGTCGATGATCTCTTTACCTTTCTGGAAGCTTTCATCGAAACGACGCATAAAGCCTAGCTGGAGCTTAACGTTGTTTGCTTTACAAGCTTCAATCATCACGTCGCACTCATCTGCGCTAACAGCCATCGGCTTTTCACAGAATACGTGTTTGCCCGCGTTAGCCGCTGCTACAACGATATCTTTGTGGTACTGAGTTGGAGTAACCACAACAATTGCATCGACTTCGTCATTTTTCAGAACATCGTTGTAATCTGTGTACTGATATTTAACGTTCAGTTCTGCCTGAGCCGCTTTCAGGTTTTCTTCAAACGGGTCACAGATTGCAATTAGCTGTGCGTTAGGAACGTTACCGTTATAACTTCTAGCGTGGATCATACCCGCGCGGCCACAGCCAATCAGACATACATTTAATTTATCTTTCATCTTCTTATTACCTTTGCAAATAAGAAGACTAAATACCCTCTTCCAGGGAGGCTGTTTCGGGTATTAGTCTTATAACTTTATAAGCCAGTGCTCAGTTGGCTCTGAATTACTCACCTAGTTCCGCTTTTAGTTCTTCAACGATCTTGATACCTGAGGAACTACCAATGCGAGTTGCGCCTGCTTCAATCATTGCGCGAGCAGCAGCTAGAGTACGTACGCCACCAGATGCTTTAACCTGAACACCTGAGTACTGTTTCATGATTGCGATATGCTCTGGTTTAGCACCATCGGTACCCATACCTGTAGAAGTCTTAACAAAGTCAGGCTTAACTTCTGCAGCAATTTTAGATACTTCGATGATCTCTTCTTCAGTCAGGTAGCAAGTTTCGTAGATAACTTTACATACGATGCCGCCTTTGCGAGCAACCGCTACAAGAGATTCCATTTCACGCTTGATGTAGTCCCAATCGTGCTCGCGAACTTTACCTACGTTCAGTAGGTAATCGAACTCTTCAGCACCTTTTTCAACTGCGTCTTGTGCTTCGAAAGTCTTAGCTTCGATTGTTGTTTGGCCCAGAGGGAAACCAATAGCAGCGCCAGTAAGAACGCCAGAACCTTCTAGCATTTCACGGCACATTTCTACTGGGTATGAGTTAATTGCAACTGAAGCAAAACCATACTCACGAGCTTCGTCACATAGTTTTTGGAAATCATCTTTAACCGCGTAAGCGTTAAGGTTTGTGTGGTCAAATAGTGCAGCAAGTTCTTTAACTGTTAGGCTCATTGTTCTCTCCGAGATTTTCATTTAATCAAGATTCGCTTTCATATCTTTTTGCAAGCAAACCTTTATCTTCATTTCGAAAACACTATAACCTCTAATTTTCGTTTTGAAAAGTTATATTTTTATTTGCTTGTGATATTCATCAAGATTTTTCAAGTATTTTGTTTCTGTTTTCAGAATATCTGCTCGCGTTTAGTAAATGAAAAGCACAAAAACTCAAAGATATGCTCAACAAAAAGTGTGATAAACCTTTTAATATCAATACCTACAATGGGGTATGTCGTTAAATTTCGATTTGAATGTTTCATTTTTAATTGGTTGTAATTAGAAAGTTGCGACCATATAATGAAAACAAATAAAAAAGAGAGAACGTGATTTATAAGAGGCCTGAACAGAATGTCCAAGAAAGTGATGTACGGGGAACAGCGTAAACAGCAGATCCTCGGTCTGATAAAAGAGAAAAAAGCGTCAGTGTAAATGAGTTGGCTCAATACTTTGATGTAACAACTGCGACTATCCGTACCGACCTGACGGAGCTAGAAAAAGCAGGTGAGGTCATCCGTACTCATGGCGGAGCTATCCTTAAATCTGACATTGCCCATGAAAAATTCCTGAACGAAAGGGAAAACGAAGACAAGAAGATCAAGGTAGCATTCAAAGCTATCGAGCTTATTGAAGAAGAAGACTCTATTCTTATTGATACGGGTACAAGCACTGCGGCTTTGGCTCGTATTCTGGCTAACTCTGATATCAAGCGACTAAGAATCTTCACTAACGATTTTGAGATCGCAAAGCTACTAGAAGGAAAGAGTGAGTTTGATGTTCACGTATTAGGTGGACGTATTCGCAAAGGTTTCCACTACAGCTATGGCGGAACTGCCATTTCAGAACTAAGAAAATATAAGTTCGACAAGCTGTTTCTGGCGACATCATGTCTGAGTTTTGAAAGCGGGCTAACAACTTACCATACCGAAACCGCAGATTTGAAAGTAGAGATGATCAACTGCGCCAGCCAGAAAATTCTTCTCGCAGACTCAACAAAAATGAATAAAGCAACGTTTGCAAAATTCGCCGATCTAAAAGAAATCGATACTGTCATTGTAGATAACGAAGTATCGAAGTTTGACTACGAAAACCTATCTGAAGCGGTTGATAGCGTTATCATGGCTTAAAACGCTCACGCTCTGGCTGATATACCCCAGAGCGTGTATTACTTGTTAAGCCTGAGCCAGCTCACCCATAGGTAAATCCACAGCCGAGTCCACCTCCTCGTATGGGATTGTTCTGATACCCTTGCTCTTCCCAGTATCAGAAAGATCCGACAGGTAAGCAACGAACTGCTCTTCAAACTCATCCATTAGCTGGTATCTTTTGGTATACAGTCTCCGCTTAGTTTTCTTCAACGTTGATGGGTCTTTTCGCTCAGGATTTAGAGGTACCTGGAAAAAATACTTGTCGACTTTACCGGCACCGAACTCTTCCCATAGAGCATCGTAATCGAATGTAACCGCGCCTCTTTTTGAGCCTGCATAGCGAAGCGCCTGGTAGATATGCCCATTATTGGAAATGGCTAACACCTCATCAACTTCGAAAAATTTTGCCATCATGAGGCTGAGCTCAAGCATCAAGGCCTTAGGTCTTAAGCCATGTAAAGTTCGGGTGATCTCTTTGATTTTTTCCTGGCTTTGATCGACTTGCTTAGAGGTACCTTGTAAGCAACCAATATGCATCGTTCGCTTACCGTTCTGTTCAGAAAGATTAAAGGTTATCGAATAGATTGAGTGCCCCGTTGCACTCTCTACCAATCGAAGACCAAGAGAGCCTTCTCGCGCCTCCCCTGAGAAAAACTCGATACGATAGTTGTTGTCATCACGGTCAAGAAAAGTCAGTACCTCAGCATTTCGTTGATAAATGCGCTCAACGTTTGTGCCAAACTGACGTTCTAGCAACTCAAAATGTGTTTTGAGAAGTTGGACACGCTGCGCCGATGAAAACCTAACAGAAATAAACGGTTTTAATGGTTTTTCAAACAACTTGGGTTGCTGTTCGATAATAGGCGCGAGGTTTCCATTGTCGTTAAGCTTTTCCACTTGTTCTATAACGCCCGGATTCAGCAACCCCCACATGATAAAACGTAGATTTTTGCGTACGTAGTTTATACCAGAACTGTTTGGGTGAACTTGATTAGCAAGTGCATTTAACTTATTGAAGAAGAGCATAGATCCAACCTGAAAAACATACGAAACAATAGCTGATATGGAATGCGAACATGAATCAACTGAGCACAAAATAGCCAACAAGGAATCACAAACAGAACCACAAGCCCATATATGATTCATTGTTTCATTTATGAATGTTTTCATGTCAGGTTTATGTAAAGAACTTTAGATAAGCTATGAACGGGTACAACCGGATTAATCTGGTATGTTAACCAGATTAATCAATAAAACTCGCTTCGCTGGCGATATGCTCAGGCAACTTAATAGCCCACCGCTTTAATTGATTTGTACTAAACACGTACTGCCCCTTGTTCAGCATTAAAGGGCGTATTCTTTCACCTTCTTCCAGAGCTTTGCGTGCTATCTTTCCAGCCGCAGCCCCTTGCTCATAGCCAGATACTACATATCCGCCAATATTTTTGGTGTGTCCAATAGAGAAATCCCAAAAACCAAAGGGCGGTATAGGTGTGTTTTGAGATGTCCACTCAATCACGTGTTCAGGAGGGACATAATTACCGCTAATATCTGAAATAGTATGGTAAAGAGCCGGGATAACTACGTCATATCCATTAAAGTGTGAGTTCAAAACAAGCTCTTGCCACTCTTCGAACTGGCTCACAAGCTTAATATCGACGTGTGTACCTCCCAATACAATGGAATCTTTGCCAAAAAACATTTCATTTTTGATTACTTTACTTGTTTCTCCTGAATCAAGAAGTAAGAGAGCTTTTTCCATGGGAGAAACTTCATTTAACATCAGGATAGAGCGGCGGAAAAGAGGCCTCTCGAGCACTCCGGAAAAGTTGGTTGCTTTCGCAACTCCATATGCTCTCGGGTTGGCATTAATACCCAGATAAACAACAGGAACCTGAGTATCAACGAACTTATGTCCCAGATACTTAAGCGAATTGTCGTCAGCAAGAACAACGAGATCTGGAGAGATCTTCTTGTACATTGACCAGGCAGAGTCAGCCCGTTTTTGAAACTCAGATTCAGGAATCCGTTTGGTATCCATTTCAAAATGAACCAGCTCATAGCTATCAGCCAGCACATCGTTTAAACCTCTGGTATAGCTTTTATCCCATACGTATTCTGAATGATAGCTTTCTACCACCAGAATTGTCCCCGCTTCGACTAAAGCAGAGGACAGATAAAAAAGTGGTAGAAAGATCCATTTTCCCATGTGAAGTTACACCCGGAACATTTTTACAGCTTCACGTAAGCTAGTCGCCATGCTATTCAGCTTATCTGCCGTGCTCACATTCTCCTGAACGTCACTAGCAGTGCTGGCAGCGAGGTCATTAACAGTGACCACATTCTCGTTGATGTCAGCCGTCACACTAGACTGTTCTTCTGCAGCTGTCGCTATCTGATTGTTCATCTCCTGGATCAGACGAATTCTCTGTTCAATAAGATCGAGTGATTCGCTAGCTTCAGAAGATTTACTTAACGTCTGCTCTGCACTGGAAGCATTCTCTGTCATTAGGCTTACAGAGCGAGAGGCTTGCTCCTGAAGTGCCTCGATCATTGCCTGTATCTCGTTGGTACTCTCCTGCGTTTTTGTTGCCAGCGTTCGCACTTCATCGGCAACAACAGCAAAGCCTCTACCGTGATCACCTGCCCGAGCGGCCTCTATTGCCGCGTTAAGTGCTAACAAGTTAGTCTGGTCAGCAATTCCTCTTATTACATCCAGAATACCACCCACATTCTCTGTTTCGGTCTGGACATTAGAAATCACCTCTTGCACATGACCGATATCTTCAACCAACCTGGTAATTTGCTGGTTCATTTGACTAACAACCGCGAGGCCCTGCTGGGAACTGGCACTGGCTTGATCTGATGAATTAGACGCTTCTACAGCATTTTTCGCGACTTCTGCAACGGTTACAGTCATCTCATTCATTGCCGTAGCAACTTGCTCAAGCTGCATCATCTGAGACTTAGATGCCCCGCCTACTTTTGTAGATGACTCACCAAGTTGGGTAGAAGCCTTTAACAGATCGCTGGAAGACGCGTTGATATCTGAGATTATCCCTTTCAGGCTATTCGCCATCTTGAGTGTCGAGCGGTAAACACCCTCTGTTTGCTCATTCTCCTGAGGAATATTGGTCAGATCACCATTAGCAATACGATCGACCAGCTTTTTAATCTCTTTTGGCTCGCCACCAATTGGTTTGTACATAAGTACGGTGATCAGGTAATAAACACCTGCTACACCCAAAACAATAAAAATCAGCCCTGAAATCATGTTTGTTTTGACCGCAGAGTCAGAGGTCGCGTTTATGTCATCCCACTTCGCCCATGCCCATACCGTCCACCCCAGAGACTTAATTTTTGTAGAAACACCATAAAAGTCACCCCGATCGGGTACCGTATAGGAGTGCTCACTGGTATCCTGATTAGCATATTGTTTGTATGTTGGTCTTAAGTCATACAGGTTCTCACCCACATCATCCGCATTAGCAGCGGCCATAAGAAATCCGTCTTCACGAGCTACAAAAAGATTTCTTTCCGGGGAAAGCTCATTCACAAAATCGGTGATATCACTCATCTTTAAGCTCATACCAATAACCGCGACAATTTTGCCGCTTTGCGTTAATGGCGTAACTATAGCCATCGTTAAATCGCCCGTGGTGGCTAAAAACGGATTTGTCACGGTTCTTGGAGCTCCAGACATACCTTTGATAAACCACTCACGTTGTTTCTGCTTGGCATTAAAATTAGGGATAACACCGCGATTCGCTGCATCATAAGTGGTTCCATCAGGCATACCGATAAAGAAGTTCAGCACCTTCATTCGGTTTTTGTTATCTACTAGCAAATCCAGAGATTTATCATCAATAACAACACTACCGTTATTAACATCGAGAGCTACACCAAGGCTTTCAAGCGCAATGAAATAACTCTCAACTTTCCCTTCAACAGCTTTTGAAATAAGAAAAGATTTGTTAGATAGGCTACTTCGGTAATCTCTGGTTGAAGATGAACTAATCTGGCTGTATGCAAGTACTGAGAGAACCGCAACAATAACCGCGATTAAAACCCCAGTAGATAGTAGTAGTTTGTTTCTAGCGCTCATAATGTCCAGTAATCCTATGTTTATTGTTACTTAAAAGTATAGGAATAGATTTGAGTGTTTTGCTGATATCTCTATAATTTTTGGCGGAAAAGAGAAGTGAAAATAGAGGAAAGTAACGACTCGACTAGCACATGGAGCGCACTAGCCGAGAAAGAGCAATTAAAGAACAGACTCCCAGTTCACACGTTTAATCTCTACCGATGAACAGGAAGCGCCCAGTTTTGGACCACACTCTAGAAAATGAGTAGTTTGCTCATGGGCTTTCAAAGATGCTTCATCGGCCCAGCACTCTTTAATATAAAAAGTAGGCTCTCCCTCTGCTTTCGCAGATCGGTACTCAAGGCATCCTTCTTCCTCACGGCTCAGCCTACATAGCGTACCCAGTATTTCTTTAACTTCTTCTACTTTGTCTTCTGTAGAGCGTAGTGTCACCAACAGATTAACTTCACTTTTCATTTATACCTACCAACTTATTGTTTATACGACAATTTTATTATTCCTACTTGGGCTAACTATTACCATTCAACAGATGAACCATCAAACACGCGGAAACTGCCTGACTCTTCAAGTGTAAGACTCTCCGCGACTTTTACGATACCAGATACACTCTCTTCTGCTGTAAATGTCGCGTCTTTACCACCCATATCCGTCTGAACCCATCCAGGATGGATAGCCAACGTTTTCACCCCATCTTCACGGAGATTTTGTGCCGCAGAAACCAGAATCTGGTTTAGCGCAGCTTTCGAAGTACGGTAGCTGTACATATTGCCAGATCCATTGTCTCCAATACTCGCAACACGCGTTGAAATACCGACGATGGTTTTAAGCTCACTTGCAGCAACATTGTTTCTAAGAGCCTGAATCAAAAGCGCAGGTGCAACAGTGTTGATGGTAAGTACTTCCAGCCATTTCGCTTGAGTCATCTCACCTAGTTTTGCACAATCTTCTCCCAGAACCCCAGCATTAAGGATTAAATGATCGATAGCGCGTCCCTGCAAAGTGTCTGCTAGTGCGTTGATCTCCAGCTCTTTAGTCACATCCAGAGTCAGAAGCTCTACCTTTCTTGATTGTGACGCCAGTTCACTCAATTCAATTGCACTTTCCGGAGAACGGCATGCCGCCAGTACTTGCCAGCCTTGCTGTACGTATTGACGCACAAACTCAAGCCCTAAACCACGATTAGCGCCAGTAATTAGAACAGTAGACATATCAGACTCCAAAGTTAATGTTCGTTTCGGAGTAATAGTAATGTCACCCGGACAGGTTTTATCGAATTGAGGGAAAGAAGAGACCAAGATTCGACATTGTCGAATCTTGGTTAAGATAGCGGAATCAAACTAGAAAGAGAATTTGTATCTTGTTTTATACTGATAAACCTCGCCCGGATTTAGTACGGAGTTAGGCTGAGGCCACTCCGGATGGTTTGGAGCATCAGGCAAGAACTGAGTTTCTAGCGCAAAGCCGGAATAATCTTCGTACATCCCACCAATACGTCTTGGTGTACCACTATTCCAGTTACCGGTATAAAACTGCATAGCTGGCTTATCTGTGAAAACTTGCATCGAAACAGAACCATCTCTGTTTTCTACTTCAACAATTGGTTCTTTAACATCTCTTAGAGGGTTAAAAATGAAAGAGTGATCGTACCCTTTTGCATTCACTTGCTCTTCATCTTTCAAGAAGTCGCGACTAATAGGTTTCGATTCCATGAAGTCGAAGTTGGTATTTTTTACCGCATCAAACTCACCTAACGGGATACCAGCAGCATCCGTTGGAAGGTAATATCTCGCGTTTATTTTTACCTTGTGCTCTCTACAATCGCTTCCTGATTCCGCATCTTCCAGATTAAAGTATGCATGATTCGTTAGGTTGATAGGTGTTGGTTTATCGGTTGTTGCTGTGTAGCGAATACTTACTTCATTGTCGTTGGTCAACGTATAGGTAACTGTTGCATTCACCTCGCCTGGGAATCCCTGATCGCCATCCGGCGAAACCAGCACAAACAAAATACTGTTCGAACATATATCCGCGACATCCCAGCGTCTTTTGTTAAAACCTTCAGGGCCGCCATGAAGTATGTTTTCTCCCTGATTAAGCGGGGTCTGATAACTTTTCTCACCGATACTAAAACGACCACCAGCAATACGGTTTGCAAATCTGCCTACCGTAGCTCCAAGGTAAGTTGTGTGCTCTTTGAAGTCGGTCATATTGCCAACACCGAGCAACACTTCTTTTTCTCCGCCATCCAACGGTAATTTGCAGCTTAGCCAGGTAGCTCCAATATCCATAAATGTTACAACCATGCCATTAGCATTTCTTAGTTCATAGACTTGTGCTGGTTTACCATCGTATGCCGGACCTTGAATCATCGTTTTAGCTAAGTCGACCGTCATATTCATCCCTCTTAATTCTCGAAAGTTGTGATTTGTCAGATATTGAAAAAAATGCAGCAACCATCTGCATGTCATCGGGATGATGGTTGCTGCTTCCCAACAAAAATCCACTTACGTGAGCGGTATAACCTGACATTTTTATTATCAAGATTTAGTGTACACATTATTTTTATATCGAAAATTATATTTTCATATTCTTTTGACTAAAGTCATAAAAAACTCACTCTACTCAGTTTTACACTGTAAAAATTGTTACCTATTTTTCCTTTTTAACTCTCTATCTGTAAATTCCTCAGCCACTCACCATCGTTTATTTGCTCGAAAAACCGCTAATTTATCGCAACATCACCTGCATGCAGCTCATTTAGTGTCCTGGATCACGCTTTTATTCTCTTTACGGCTTTTGAAACAAAAAAATATGACGAGCAACACAAACATACAAAAGATGTGTTTTTCATTTAAAAAAATAGATCTATAGTATTTTCGAAATGAAAACGAAGTGACGAAATTTCTTCTAATACACATTTTGAATACGTCAATACGGAATTAGAAACTTACAAAAATACCCTACAAACTAGGAAATGGATTATGAATAACGAACTGAATAAAAAGTTATTGTTTAGAATCGGTAACCTATCTATCTTCATGATAGGTTTAGGTTTCGCGGTTCGCGCAAACATCGCTCCGGATCTACAGGCAGATATCTACGACAAGATCGACATCATGAGCTCTGCTTCTATGGTTGGTGAAGCACTTGGTGCAACCTTCACTGGCTTCGCCCTAACATTGCTATTCGGTAGTATGCTGGTTGACTGGATGGGCATGAAGCGCATGCTTCTTCTATCTGCATTTGGTTATATCGCTAGTACAGCTGGCCTGCTTGCAGCAGCAATGATGCCAGTTACTGATATGTCGGTTGTTATTGTTTGGTGTAGTTTGCTACTTACCGGTTTAGGTTGGGGTGCGGTAGAAGCCGCCTCGAACCCGATGATCGCCGCCTTGTTCCCTGAAGAGAAAGCTCATCGCTTGAATGTGCTTCACTCATGGTGGCCTGCGGGTATCGTAGTTGGTGGTCTGGCAGGTGTACTATTCAGTGCAATTGGCTTGCCTTGGCAGCTTAACCTTCTTCTGTTATTCCTTCCTGCACTTCTGATGGTGAAATGGTCTCTGGGTATCGAGTTCCCTGTAACAGAGCGTGTTGCAAATGGCGTCAGCTACAAAGACATGGTTCTTGAATTAGTTCGTCGTCCGCTATTCTGGGTATTCTGGGCTTGTATGTTCCTGACTGCAGCATCAGAACTAGCACCAGGCCAGTGGGTAAACGTTGCACTATCTAACATCGTTGGTATGAAAGGTATTCTTCTACTGGTTTACGTTAGTGGTCTGATGTTCGTACTACGTAACTTCGCTGGTGTTGTATTTAAGCACATCTCATCTGTTGGCCTGATGGCGGTAAGCTGTGTATTCGCTGCTGCTGGTCTTTATGCACTAAGTATTGCTGACTCTCCACTACCAGCGTTCCTTGCTGCAACTATCTGGGGTATCGGTGTATGTTACATGTGGCCAACTATGCAGGGCATCATCACTGAACGTTTCCCTAACGGTGGCGCACTAGCTCTTGGTCTACTGGGCTTTGCAGGCGGTCTGTCTATCCAGTTCGTACTACCACAAATGGGCGCAATCTTTGATGCAGCTCGTGCAGAAGCAGCTGGCGGTGCAGACAAACTAGCATCTCTGTCACCTGAAATGATGCAAGAAGTAACTCGCATCGCGTCAGTTGAATCGTTCCAGGCAATCTCTGTGGTACCGCTGGTTATCCTGCCGATCTTCGCAATTATCTGGGTCTTTGACAGATTAAAAAAAAGCAAAGCTGAATCAGCACCAGCTGTGAAAGATAACGCTTAATATCGAAATCACTCATCAAGGCTGGTCAATCGACCAGCCTTTTCTTTGTCTGAAATTCACAATCATCAATTTAATACAGGGGATACTATGCCTGGCTCACAGTCTTTAGGTGAATTTATTATTGAAAGGAAGAAGGACTTTCCTCACGCAACGGGTGAGCTTTCTTCACTTTTGAGCTCTATTGCTCTTGCAGCAAAAGTGGTAAACAGGGAGATCAACCGTGCTGGCTTACTCGATATATTCGGTGACACAGGCGATGAAAATGTACAGGGAGAAAAACAGCAAAAACTCGACTTATACGCTAACGATGTATTCAGAAACGCGTTAGAACGCCGAGATCAGGTGTGTGGTATTGCCAGCGAGGAAGAAGAGCAGGCCGTTTTATTCAATGGCGAGCTAAACCAGAATGCTAAATATGTAGTGCTACTCGATCCTCTGGACGGTTCTTCCAATATCGATGTTAATGCCTCTGTAGGCACTATTTTTTCTATCTATAAACGTATATCACCCGCAGGTTCGCCACCTGTCATTGAAGACTTTCTTCAGATAGGACGAAAACAGGTTGCGGCAGGTTATGTGATTTACGGTTCTTCGACTGTACTTGTTTATACCACCGGAGCGGGAGTAAACGGGTTTACTTACGATCCGGTACTTGGCAGTTTTCTGCTTTCTCATCCGGATATCAAGGTGCCAGAATCAGGGTCAACATACTCTGTTAACGAAGGGAACTATCTGGCGTTTCCAATTGGTGTTAAGAAATACATCAAGTTTTGTCAGGAACACCAACCTGAAGAGAACCGTCCATATACATCCAGGTACATCGGATCATTGATCGCTGACATCCACAGGAACCTGCTTAAAGGTGGTATCTATCTCTACCCGGCAACAGAGGCGTTGAAACAAGGAAAACTTCGCCTTCTCTATGAATGCAACCCGATGGCATTTTTAGTTGAACAGGCAGGAGGCATTGCGACAGATGGCGCTGCTAACATATTGGATATAAAGCCGAATAAGCTACATCAGAGAACGTCATTTTATGCGGGGTCCTACAAAATGATGGACCAGTTACGTGCTATGCTTACCTAATTACCCAAATACACTTTCAGGAGGAAAAATGCGTATTGTCATCGTAAGTTTCTTCCTGTTGCTTTTTCAAAGTGTACAAGCAAATGACTCACTGAGTGTCGTCACATACAACATCCCGCCATACAGCATGAAGCTGGACAATCGACAGGCAGGCTATGCCACTGAGTTTGTTAACCTGATGCTCGAAAAGCTTAATACAAACACAGATATTACTTCTTACCCCTTAAAACGAGGGGTATTTATCGCTTCCAGAAAACCCAACACTCTTGTTTATCCGATATCCAGAAATAGTGACAACGAACGCAAGTTTCACTGGATAGGAAAAATCACAAGCCAGAAGATTTCATTCTTCAAGAAGTCCTCGGTGACAAACTTACGTCCAGAGTCAGTCGACGAAGTGCGAACGTACGATATTGGTGTTGTCAGAGGTAGTTATGCCGAACGAGAGTTGAAACGCCTGGGATTCAGCAACCTGAAAGAGGTAACTGAAGGTACTCAGAATATCCTCAAACTGGATAGCAACAGAATAGATCTAATCGCAGCGGATGAACTTGTGTTCAGCCACCTTATCGACACGTATAACAGAAGCTCCAACCACAAGCTGAGCCTTAACCAGTTTGTCAAACTTCCCCTTTCACTTGACTCTTCGCATGATCTCTATATTGCGGCCAGCAAGGGAACCGACCCCAAATACATCCACGAGTTAGACGATGCATATGATGAAATTCAACGTTCAGGAAAAATCATAGAAGTTGCTCACTGGTGGACGTTTGGTTCAGAAAAAGAACTAATAAACGTCTATCGAAATGAAATGGAAGCAAAAGGCTACACCTGGATAGATTACACATTTGAAGGAGGAGCCGGTGGCAACATGACTCAGGTCCTACGCTCTCGCTTAAAGCTGAACAGGATTCCACATGCCATTCAGACTTATGGTGGTCCGGCTGTCAGGGAGTGGGCTCAAAAAGGTGTATTGCTAAACCTGGATCAGGTTGCTACCTCGGAAAACTGGCAGTCTCTGTTGCCAAAAATGATTCACGACAATATCCAGCACGACGGCCATTATGTTGCTGTGCCTGTGAATATGCAAAGAGTTAACTGGATGTGGTTAAACCCTAAAGTATTCGAAAAATCGAACGCATCGCTCCCCACTACATGGGAGACTTTTTTCGTTGCTGCGGAACAGATCAAACAAGCAGGCTTTGTTCCGGTCGCCATTGGAGGCTATAGCTGGCATGAGGGTACTTTATTTGAATCGCTGGTATTGAGCGTGGGGGGAGCAGACTTCTACCGAAGTGCGCTGATCGAAATGGATCCAGACGCTTTTAGCTCTTCAACCATGACCGAAACATTAGAGATGTTCCTGAAAATCAGCCAATATACCGATAGAAACAAACAAGACAGAGACTGGCTTGAAGCAGCCAGAATGGTTTCTAAAGGGGAAGCCGCTATTAATTTTATGGGCGACTGGGTTAATGGCTTTTTTATGGCGGAAAACATTCCGTATGGTGAAAATGGTTTCTTATGCAAACCCGTTCCCAACACAGAAAACCTGTTTCTTGTTAATTCCGATGCGTTCGCCTTTCCCAAAGCCAGCAGCATCAATATCGAAGGACAAAAGCAGCTGGCAAACATCATCATGAACAAAGATGTGCAAGAGGCATTCAGCTTAAGGAAAGGGGCTATTCCAGCTCGTCTGGATATTTCAGACCAGAAATTTAACCCTTGTGCAAAAAAGTCGATGGCACTGGCTAAACAAGGCTCGCTAATACCTTCTTTCAACTTTCACCAGGCACTACCTTCAGAAATACACGGTCAAGTAATTGATGCGATCAGCCAGTTATTCAACAACAAGAAATCGGTTGAAGAGACCCAAGATATCTTGTACCAAATGGCAACAAGATATCATTCGGTTCAGAAGTTTACTTCTGAGTAAAGTTAAGAGCCCAATCCCCCTCAGAGCCTTCTACATCAACAACCTCCATCGCAGAGACATAAGCATCTGCCTTCGGTAGTTGCTCTTCCTTAAACTGACTGAGCACACCAACTGTTTTTGCTCCAGCCGCGTTTCCGGAAATCAGACCTGAAGGTGCATCTTCAAATACCACACAGTCTTTAGCATCAAAACCAAGCTCACTTGCCCCAAGGACATAAGGTTCTGGATCTGGCTTTCCACGGCTGACTCTTTCCGGCGTAATTAAAACAGAAGGTTGCGGTATTTTTGCTGCTTTAATACGGGCAGTCGCTACCGGCAATGTACCAGATGTTACGATTGCCCACGGGATATTCAGTTCAGAAAGCTTTTCGATAAAATCAAGAGCGCCCGGCAAAGCAACCACTCCTTCAACATCGGTGCTCTCCTGATGCTGAAGCCAGGCAATCTCTTGTTCAACCTTGTCAGCATCACAACCGTCCAGCAGCTCTTTAATGGTTTCGCCCGCAGGTCTACCATGGTACACCTTAGAGGCAACAGCAAAGTCAATATCATTGCGTTCACACCACCTCATCCATGAGCGATCAACAGCTGCATTAGAGTCAACTAACGTACCATCGAGATCAAATAAGAGACCTTTAAATTGCATTTTTACCTCTGTCTTCACATCGTGTTTCCTGCAATAATAAACGAAAATATTAAAAAACCAATACTTTCATAGTGAAAAAACTGAGAGATTAAATCATCTGGTGTTCGATAATATCGAACAGGCTGATCGACCTACCAAAACTACAAAGAAGAGCTGGATTTGGTGGTCGATAAACCGCTATAAAGGAATATATCAATTAACAAGTCTAACAAACTGACATTCTGGGCTATCGGAAAGAGACATGATTAACGAAACAAAAAAATACAATCAGTCGAAAGAACCTTTCTGATCCTGGAAGCATTAGCTGCCTGTGAAAACGCAGTTCCATTACAACAGCTATCTGAAGAGCTGGGAATAAACAAAACTACTCTACATGGCTTGCTAAACACTATGGCTGCAATGGGCTATATCAGTAACACCAGTAACGGATACAGGCTAGGTTTAAGGCTAGGTGAACTGTCCCGATCTCTGGAGCGTACTTATGAGGAACTCAGGCATAAGTACACTCCTTTGATCAGGAACATGGCTACCACGACAGGGCACACTGCTTATTTAGCAGTACCATGCGGAACAAGGGAATACATCTATATAGAAGCAATCGAAGGGGAAAACCCTCTAACGATTCGGAGTCCAAGGGGTAAAAGAGAAGGATTGACTACGTCCGCCATCGGTAAACTATTTGTCGCGCTGGATGAAGAACAAGATCTCAGAAGAAGCCTACGGAAAGCAGAGAAACTCACCCCATCTCTAGAGCAAAAATTAGATAAGATAGTTCACCAGGGTTACTCAATTGACCATGGCGGCGCTCAGGAAGGTTTAAGCTGTATGTCTATTCCTCTTTACCGGGATGGTAAATTAATTGCAGCAGCAGGAATGAGTGGCCCAACAAAAGAATTAACCACGCCAAAACTTTCCCATTATGCTTATATTTTCCAAAAAAATCAGTAGAAATGGAATAAAAACCTATTCAATAAAAACTCCAAAAACAAAAAGAACGATCAACAACAAATTAATTCACTCTAAAAACCCTCCTATCACACACCCCCAAAGACAGCCAAAAATCAACAAACAAAACAACACATAACCATGTAGTAAGCATTTACTTACCCATAAGTTAATGTGTAAATTTTATTTAGTTCTTTCTATTTTATATTTGCTTACTCTTATTTCTAGATCGTTATCTTAAATTAATTCGACATTATCAAACAAAATTATACTTTTGACTATTTTTATTTATTTTTAATTCAAAAAACACTTTAATAAATATCGCTAACTCAATGGCATGAATAACATATATTAAAAGGAACCCTACAATGAAACTAACAAAATACGTTACTGCATTAGCTGCTTTAATTATTGGAGTATCAACTTTTTCAGCTTCTGCTGCATCAACAGATGCAACAAACAAAGTATGGCAAGAACACATCGATGCATGGGTAGCTCGTGACCTGGATGGAATTGGAGCGCACTACAATGATGACTCTCTGATGATCGTTAACAACTTCAAGTTCCAGGGCCCAGAGAAGATTCGCGCTGTATTCAACTACCTGTTCAAGAGATTTGACCATGGCTCAAACGTAATTGATCCAGCAATTGTTGATGACCGTACCATCTACATCACATGGAACTTCACTCCTTCTGAAGAGAATACACCAATCTACGGCACTGACACTTTCTTTGTTGAAGATGGCATCATCAAGGTTCAGACCATTGCTTCTAAGCTATACAAAAAGCCAACACTTGTATTGTTGGGTGGTGTAGAGCAAAAATAACAAAGCGATTGCCTAGGGGCTGCTGACCTAATATGGGTTGGACGGGACTTAACCAGTCTGCTCCTAAATCATGATGCTACCTGCTTGTATAGGTAGCATCACTTCGCTATGCCCTAAGCGTGCGAGTAAAGTTCTAGGCCAATAAATTTCATCAACTGCTAGCGGTAAGCATCGTTGTGTAAGCCCGCTGAAAGGCATAGCCTATTTATGAACTTAACGAGTTTGCTAAAACTATTGATGAACGACTATTTATACTCACCAAGTACTTTCTGTAGCTCATCAATAATCAATTGTGCTGACATAGATAAGCTTCTGTTCGGGCGGAGTACTGATACTTTTGCATCTAGTGGATGTAGTGGCAGAATAAACCCGAATACCGTTTTAAGTGGTAGCATTACACTTAACAATGAGGTGTTCAATGACGAAGAAAACACGCCGGTCTTTCAGTCCGGAGTTTAAACATGAAACTGCTAGTTTAGTACTTGATCAGGGCTATAGTTGTGCGGAAGCAGGTAGAGCTGTCGAAGTACACGACAATACCATGCGTAAGTGGGTTAATCAGTTGGAAGCAGAACGTGGTGGTTCAACACCATCATCGAAAGCTTTAACTCCTGAGCAACAACGTATCCAAGAGCTGGAAGCCCGTGTGAACCGCCTTGAGCGAGAAAAGGCGATATTAAAAAATGTATGGTCTGCTCCGTTTTTGCAAGTAAAAGCTCGCTGTCAGAATACGTTTGCGTCAATGTATCCGGCCTGTTTGTGAACCATCTAGTGTTCTGGCCTTGATGGGATCCGCACGTTGTTGTCCTAATAAAGCGCTCAGTCATAACAGACTGCTTTTTTAGCCAGGCTTCAACATCGTGGGTTTAACGCTTCTGTCATCAGCTTGTTTCTCGCAAAATCTATGTAAAATATAACTCGTTGTATGTTAATTCGCAGCCGAAGCTGGATAAGGTTGATACTCTTGTCCCGAGGTTAATACCTTCCAACAAATTCTCATTATCTTGTTAACTAAGGCAATTAAAACAACATGGTGATGATGTGTCGCCTCTAACTTGGTTATCCACTGCCCAAGTGCGGATTTGTCTCGTTTCATGTGTATCTTTAATGCTTTCGCCCCTTGTATCACCTGACGGCGTAGATAGACGTTACCTCTTTTACTTATACTGCCAAGATTGCTTTTCCCGCCTGTGGAGTATTGTCTAGGAACCAAGCCTAACCATGCAGACATATCTCGGCCTCGCTTAAATTGAGTGCCTGAACCAACCGCTGCAATTAACCCAGTTGCGACAATTGGACCAATACCTGGAACGCTGGATATAAGTTGGCATTTCTCTGACGCAATTGAAGCCTGTTGTAATTGCTCGCTCATCTCATCAATTTGAACATCTAGGTGTTGCCAGCGCTCTCGCAAGCGAAACACTAGAGCACGAATAAAGTCGGGAAGTCCATTTTCAGCATCCTCTAAGATGCTCGGTAAGCTACGTTCGAAAACTTTGCGTCCTACAGGAACAGTAATGCCGTACTCAAGTAGTAAAGCCCGCATTTGGTTCACAGTAGCTGTGCGCTCAACAATAAAACGCTGCCTTACTCGATGAGTCGCTTGTAAGGCAAGTTGTTCGTGTGTCTTTAGGGAAACACAGCGCATAGTGCCACGACTGCCTGCTTCAGCGATTGCGGCAGCATCATTGAAGTCATTTTTGTTTGATTTTAAGTACGGCTTAACAAATTGAGCGGGAATAATTTTTACTGAAAACCCTGCATCATTAAATAACCTTCCCCAGTATTGAGAACCCGGACACGCTTCAACCGCTACAATCGTAGGTGGAGTGTTAATCACAAAGGTTTTAAGCTGGCTTCGATTAAGCTTCTTCCGCCAGAGAATATGCCCTTGACGATCCATTGCTACGATGTGAAACCAGTTTTTTCCTAGGTCGATACCGTAGATATGTACATTTGAACTAGACATGGTTGGTCTCCTAATTTTGCGATTTCCCTTGCTGAGTATAGGCATCAGAGGGAGGAGCAGACCATCCCATTAGGCTACAGCTCTCTTAATGTCCGACGACCTGAAATCCACGCGCTGATAGACCGGTTAAGGGAGCATGAGTCTACCGAACTGGTTTGTTCGGCGTTGGGAGTTGGCGTTATCAGATGACCCAGAGTATGAGTCGGCGAGGAAATTGTTGGGATAATAGCCCAATGGAGAGAGTGTTCAGAAGCCTGAAATCCGAATGGATACCGTCTAATGGTTATCGTTCTCCAAGTGAAGCCAAACGAGATGTCGGCTACTTCCTAATGAATTACTACAACTGGGAAAGGCCGCATCAATTTAATAATGGACTACCACCCGCTAAAGCAGAAGAATTAGCTAAAACAGTGTCCGGATTTTATTGACCACTACAGGATGTTAGCTTAGGTCGTGTTACACACCCAATACCGTCAGGTCGAGTATGAGTCACTACACCTAAAAAATACACCTAATAAAAGTAAGGGCAGCTTTCGCTGCCCTTCATTCGTTATACCTTAAATTGGCCGACCAGATTTTGTAGCTCTCCATTCGCCCTATCTAGTTCAACTGCATAATCGCCAGAAGTCTTTCCGTGAGCATGTAGCTGTTGAAGCATAGTGCGGATAGATTCCATACTTTGATTAATGTTATCTATCACATTGCTCTGTTCGTTTGCGGCAGTCGCTATCTGAACGCTCACGTCATCAACTTTTGTCACAGAATCTCGCATTGCCGAGATACCATCGGTTACTTTATGGGTTAACTCCGACGTTGTCTGACACTGCTCTCTGGTGACCTCCATTGAAGACACGGTGGAATCAACGCCCGCTTTTAGCACTTCCAGCATGTCAGCTACTTCGGTTGTACTTTCCTGCGTTTTCGCTGCAAGGTTTCTCACTTCATCGGCAACAACCGCAAAGCCTCGTCCCATCTCACCCGCACGAGCTGCCTCAATAGCCGCGTTCAATGCAAGCAAGTTTGTTTGCTCCGCAATACCACCAATAACCTGAAGGACAGATTCAATTGCCGCTGCGTTTTCCTGCATTTTGGCGACATTCCCCGACGTAACTTCCACGTTCTCCATCAGGCTTTCAACACTTTGTGTCGCTTTTTCTACCGCAATACCAGACTGGTTTGCTTCTCTTTGAGCTTCATTAGTAATGTCGGTACTCTGATTAGTATGACCCGCCACCTCTTGCGCCGATGAGCTTAACTCGTTCACAGCTGCCGCAACCATATCGGTTTCCTGAACATGACTCTCAAGAACCTGTAGTGTCTCTTCCGTTACGTTAGTCATTGCAACGATCTGGTCACTACATACCTGATTCGCATCAATCACCTTGCCTATCAGATCCTGAAGATATGAAATGAAGTTATTCATCGACTCAGAGATATCATCAAGTTCATCTTCTCCTTCTACAGGCAGTCTCATGCTAAGGTCTGCATCGCCTGCAGACAGGCTATCGACGTTCTTCTTAAGCAAAGCAAAACGTTTTCCGAGAACACTAAATGCGTACATAAGAACAGCCAGTAGAATGAACACCATTGGTAGCTGAATTTTTGCAAGCAAGCTCATGACTTCCTGAGTCGTAACAGTAAGCAGTCGTGTTGGTTTTGCTGCTGCGATCAGCCATGGAGTACCTTCCACCTCTTGTACCAAAAGTGTGTAGTCCTCACCGTTTTGCACGTACTCTCTTCGGAACTCACGACTTTTCAACATCTGGCTCAGTGAATCGGCTAAAGCATATTGATGTTCGTTAAGATTGGTAAGAATAACCTTATCCTGAGTTAGCACCCGGTTGGTACTAAGGATTTTGCCATCCCCTTCAACAATAAGTATTTCAGCGTTCAACTCACGCTCTTTGTCATCTACTAACTTATTGAAAAAGCCAAGAGTCACATCAACGGTTGAAACTCCGTAGAGTGAACTTCCCTTGTATATGCCCATTGCACAGTTGGTTCTAGGCTGAAGGCTTGCACCATCTTTGTATGCATTTGCCCATACACATGCGCCTTTAGGAGCATTTTGACCTGCACGGTGCCATGGTTGAGTGTAATAGTCCGGCGCTTCATCGCTGTTCCAGTAAGTATTAACTATCAGCTTGCCTGACCCATCTCGGTGGTAGAAAGTACTGGCGCGCTTAACGCCATCAACACGCATATTCGGCATCGGCCAAATACCACCACCGAACACCAGTTGATTCCCATATTGATCAACAAGGTGAGGAAGCAATGTATCTATCTGATCACTTTCTAAGTTTGGAACTAATTGAGTGGTAGCACGCTGCTGCGCTTGAACCGCAGCAAGGGTAAGCTTGATTTCAGTCGCTATATCTTTTACAGCAAAAGCGAGGTTTTTCTCTTCCTCAGCCTGCAAACTAGGCTGTACCCATTTCAGAATACCGAACCCAGTCATGCCAGCTACCAGAAGCACAAAAATGATAAGCACCAAGCTATATTTGTTCTTTATCGTCCTAAGTTTTACAGCCATTTTATCTTCATCCGTATTTAGTGGATTATTGAGACTCAACAGATCTATAAAGAGGAATCTGTTTTTTGATAGTTATTATTTGTACCAATTATAGTCTATCGTACGGAAACGATATCAACTATGCCTACTACGTCTACCCGTGAGCGAAATCACCCACCAAACGCACATAATTGCTCAATAATTTATGAAAAAACGAAAACTAAAATGTTTAATACCAATAAAGGGTTAGAATAGTACACGCCTTTATTGGCATTAGTTAAAACTCGTAGGTCAGTGCTATCGTGTTGTAGTTACTGCCCCCTTTTATACGGCCAAAGCGCGAAGCTTGCTCGAAAATAGCCGATCTATGATGAAGTGAATAGCCCAGCCACATATTGTCATAGCTACGGGAGTTAAATAGATCACCAATATTCACATCGAACGAAATATCAAGGTAGTTCATTAACTTGCTGTTCTGGTAGCCTTTTCGCTCCATTTCACTCGATTCAATATACGTGACGTTATCGATATATGAGAGACCTTCTGCGGCACCAAATCTCCACTTCGTAGGCCAGTCAAATTCATAATACGCCTTCACCGCCAGAACAACTTCTGTACTACTGCTCTGCACATCAGAAGAGTAATGATGAACTAAACCACTTGTCATATAGATATCAAAGTCAAAACCAAACAAGCTATCTGCCACAGGGTGTCCATAAAAAACTGAAGAGAGCTGATTGTTGTCTGGATCTTTCTCGGTATTCCCAGAAAGAATATCCCCCATGTTAGATGGGGTTGCCCACCCATGAGCAAACCTTAAATATGGCTTGTTTGACAAGGAGCGGCTCTTTTCATTTTTATCGTTAAAGAATCCTATACCCAGGTAAACCTCACCCTGAAGGCGCTCATCAACGTAAGCTGATTTGTATGCTTCGCTATCAAGGTAAGTGACTCCCAACCCACCTAGCAGATACAGATTGGAATACACGTGATATCTGGCATCAAGGCTAGCAGTAAAATCAATACCACTACCTATCTCGTTACCAGTATATGAGTTGAACGCGTAGTACTGGGAATTAAACTCATCACTTTTAAATCTAAGCCTATACTCCGGTTTTAAGTACCAATCACCGTGGTTGTATTCTCTTTCAAGAGTAAGCTGACCGTGAGCACGAGCGTCTGGATCCCACATGACACTTGCTGAAAGATCCCATTCATCTAATGGATAAACGGCCATCAAACCAGCATCTGCTTTGTCGCCACCGGCCCTATTCTGGATGGATCTTGGAATATCAACAAAGCGGGTTTCTATTTTGGTGTAAATATCAAAATCATTACCACTGAAAAGGCGAACACCAAACTCATCACCATCCGCATAAAAGTACTCGCCTTTATAGAAAATGAGAGGAGAAAAGCTAGTAACATTCGTATCTCCTAGTTCACTTTTAAACGGAATGGTCGCGGAGCGAAACACACCGGCAACACCCCAATCATTGGTCTGCGCTGCGCTATTTGCTGAAACAACCAGGGCGCCCAAAACCGTTACAAGTCGCTTTGTTTTCACTTACGGATACCTCATCCCATTCGCGGAATAATTATTAAAAATAGGTTAATTGACATTCAACCGACAAATCAATAACGCATAACTATTAAACTGACTTAATTCGTCATCTATTTAGAAACAGATTCTTACAAATGACGTACGGTATTGCATAGAGCCAAGGCTCAAAAATACATATGATAATTTTTACTCACCTACACCGATAGAGGAAATGATATTGCTTTCGTTGGTTAATATTGATTCATTTTGTACTGCCTATGAACAAGGCAGCTTTAGTGGTGCAGCTAAGGAATTAGGCAAAGACAGAACCACCATTCGGGAGCACGTAACTATACTTGAGGACATGTATGATGTGAAGCTGTTTGACATCGTAGGCAAGCGGCTTCAACCTACATCCGCCGCTGATCTGATGTATGACAGAGCCAGACACACAAGATTAGGAGCCAGGCAACTAGAAGCTTCGTTAATGGAGTTTCATTCTAGCGATATTTCGGAGTTAACCGTTTATCACGATACTCTTATTCCTCTGGCTTTAATTATCCAGCTAAACAGAAAGATTCATGAAAGTTACCCATACATACAGGTTAACTGGTTGCATCGAAATACAGATGAAGCTCTTCAGCAATTAGCTATTGGCGGTAATTGCTTAGCGCTTACTCAAAGACATGGTAGCTTTCTAAAAAAAGAACCTATTCGTTTTATTTCGCTTGGTGGTGAGAAGATGTCTGCATACGTGCGCAAAGGTAGCCCGCTCGCTGACGTAGACAACCTAAAGATTGTTGATCTACAAACTCATAAGCAATATGTCACTGAGAACCAGTTCAACTGGCGACCGGAATACTTCTGTATCTCCCCTGAGAAACACATTATCAGCAATACCGATGTACTCGTAGAGATGCTCAAAGTGGATGGATGGGGTGTACTAGTAAACGAAGTCGCAAGACCTTATGTTGAAGCGGGAGAGCTTGTCGAACTCACACTGAACGAAGTCATACAGGAGCCCGTTTGCGAAATCAGCATGTACTACCCTCCGCATCTTGAGCACAACCCTGTATTTACCACTATCAGAGATGAAGCTTCTGCGTACGCTAAAGCCAGATTTGTATAACACCAACCTGCGGTAGAGTTGCCTCGAAAGAAACTCTACCGCTAGACTTTTCTATTCCCAATGCGACATTTGCAACTGATTGGCTTCCTCTATAATGGTTCTGGCATCCTCTGGTAAGAGATAGCGCTGAAAAACCAGGTAATAAGCGGCACCACGAACCTTGTTCATATACTCTTCTTTAGTAGGATACAGCTGGGCTAACTCCTCTTCTGAGTACGGCTGAAAAGTCCCACCATTTGCAAAGAAGATCCCGGGGCCTCCAGCATAGTTAAAATCGATACCACCATATACTCCCAAAGGAGCACCGACATTATATTGCTGATGTTCGCCTATTGTAGACGCCATATGAGGCAAGCGAATACCACTGTCAGCGACGTCATCTTGATCTATGTCTGTACTATAAATGTCTCCGCCGCTCCAGCTTGCCAGGCTTGCATCGCCTCTGATATCAAGGAAAGAAACTGAATCTAAATCAGTCATAGCAGAGTGCAATAACTGGCTCTCTGCCGGGGAGATGTGGTACCTGACCCAAAGATAAAGATTCCAAAATGAGGCGCGAACACCCGGAATTACCGAGACTGGATTCTGCTGAAATTCAAGTCCGAGATCCGCGAATACAAAGTCAAATGGTAGGAACCTAGCATCAATGTGAGCAAGCCCTGCATAGTCGTATATGGCTAGATCGTGAGATGGCGTTCGTAATGCACCGCTACCGAAAGCGAGTTCCACTTCACTTTGAGTATTAAAAGCGACTACCGGAACATGGCTAACGGGTGGCTCATCGCAATTATGGTAGCTCCAGGGGTAACTACTATCTTCCATAGAGCGGCATATCCCACCTGCTACGCCGAGAAAAAGCCCATCAAATACTGGCTTATCAGAGGTTCCGTTTCGTTCTTCAGTCAACATTTCTGCCAGCAATTTACCCGTTTGAGACCAACCAAAACCGATGACATGACGAGTTTTGCAGTGATTTTTAGACGGTAGGTATTCCTGAATCAGGTTGTCCCGCATGGCCTCGGTTAAGGTTTCGAGAATGATGTAACCATCGGTGCCTCGTTCAATATGACCAGTCCCACTTTCGTCTGTAACACTCTTATTCCACTGTACAGCGACATAAGAAAAACCCTTGTTGTGTTGCCTACCAGAGATAAAGTCGTCACCCAAAAATAAGCGGGCGAAGTTAATAGGGGTATGTCCGAGAGCCGTTTCCGGAAACTCAAACAACACACTGTTTACCACATCTACGATAGCTGTCTGATTACAACGGTCTTGCGGAACTAGCATAGAAATGGGGACTGAAAATGCCCCGTGAGAATTGTCGGAGCGAACAAAGTCTGCAGAAAGATCGGCTTCTATCTGGTAATAGGGTTTACCAGATAGCGATATACTTTCAATATCAACATTCGAAAAGGAAGTATTCGCGTGTGCAGAGAATCCTGCCAAATAAATGAGTAAAGCTAAAAGTCGGAAGATCGGTGAAGCATTCATATATGCCTCCCTAGTTAGTGAAAGGCGTTACTGATAAATAAGTAATTAAATTCTAGTTCATAAACCTCCAATGGCAATTAGGAATCATTCTCATAAATGAGTCATCCAAATATTCTCCGTTGGTTAAAGGTCTAGGCCAAAGCCCAGACCTTTGTTAGCAACCTAAGGCGCGACTAATTTCACGCCTCTTTTGGTTAGATTAGGTAGATTGCGTACATGACTCCGGTAAAGCCTAGCATAGCGAACGATAAAGCCGTTTTTCTTGCCATTTGCCCACCATTTTCTGCAGCTTTCCCGAACATACTGAACACCAACGGATGAACTAGGAATGTCATAGCAAATGTGAAGGTGATTAAGCTTGCAGCAGTAGCGCCAAACATTCCTTCCTGTACTGCTGCAAATAGTCCAAAGTGCGATAGACCAGAAGAAGCTGCCATAGACGCATTTTCCAGAGACATACCTGCCAGTGCCAGAAGTGTAAAGCTGCCAAACACCGCCATGATCTGCCAACCCAGTGAAAACTGCATAAGCCCTTTTACTTCCGTACTTTCACAGCCATTTGCGTTACGAAGATTTTTCAATGACAACACAACAAATACTGCGCCTACAGCTAACAATGGAAGTGTCCACTGTGTCATTAACGCACCGGCTTCTGCGCTTGCAGCAAGTATCGTAAACACAAATATATGTCCAACAAATGGAATATTGATCATTATTGGAGCGCGAGTTGCCGCTGTGTTACCAAAGTCACCTGCGGTACATGCGCCCGTTAGACCCGTGTGTGATAGACCACCAGCCATTCCCGGTGCCAGGTTACGGACATGGTTCGCGTAGCCTACAAATATCAATAGAGCTAACCCACCAAACATCCAGAAAACTTGTCCTGCAAACCCATATACAATAACACTTTGAAGGCCAGGCAATGCGAATGCTTCCAACATATGAGAACCACCAACGATAAAGCTACCCGCCAGAACAAGCGGAATACCAGCGAACAAGAGTGCATTCATTGTCGGACCTAGTTTCCACTTCGGAAAAGCCACGCCAAGGCCCGAAGATAAAATCATTGCGAAAAATATCTGAGGTAAGCTGATATAGGCACCGACAACATTCGATATATTGCGTGACAGCATCAGAACAACCAATATAGCAATGACCTCAAGGAAACCTTTTCGAATGTATACCGATTTATTTCGAATTTTAGCGCCTGCATCTAGCCAAATAAAAGCCGCAGCTATGCATACATAAGCCAGCAGTAGATAGGACTCACCTAACATTACTTCGCTTGTTCTACCAGCGATCAGCACATCTACAGCTTGTATACCAACCAACAATAAAAAAGCGCGCCCAATATAAGTCAGTTGAGTAGTACTGGTACCCACAATCACTTCTTTTTGAGAAGGCTCTATGAGCTGACCACCGGACATATCACTCTTCGATATAAGGCGTTTTATCTCCTGGCCACCCACAAAGAAGGAAGCAATCAAAGCAATGACCGTTGTTTGGCTGATCAAAACAACAACCGGAAAGTCACCCAATCCCGGTGGGGTCATACCGCTTTTCACCAAAAGCGCGCCAAGACCTAGACCAAAAACAACGATTACTAGTAATGACGAATATTTTGTTCCAGCCACCAAAGTGCGGGCAACCAGAACCATAATGACCAAAATCATCATAGCCAAAAAGAAATGATTAAGGGCATATAAGTGGAAAACTTGTTCCATTGTAACTCCAAATAAACTTAAATCTCACTCACAACACTAGGTACTTAAACCTGGCTGTGGCGAGTAAATCGGGTCTGTTTAAACCGTTGCGTTGGGAAAGGACTCGGATACCGTATTTTCTTTAGAAACGTCGTCTCTATGTAAAGGTACTTCAGGGAATAGAGTGCGAATTGACTGCAGAATCTCATGACGCGAGATAACGCCTGCAAACTTTCCATTATCCAATACGGGTAGAATCTGTGGTTTATGAACTTTCATTACTTTTGCTCTTTGCTCTAGTGATAGAGTTGAAAGCTCAGTTGCGTAGCCCATTTCTGTAACCGGATATAGCTGATCTTTATCTAAGGCTAGAAGTTCTATTACATCTGTTAAAGGGGACTCGATGTCTAAAGTTACAAGCTCGCTCTTCATTAATTCTTGTACTGTTACCTTCGTATCTGGCTGATAGTCCTGGCACCACATTTCCACCATAATATCGTGTGCAGATAAAAAACCGACGAGGCTTCCGGTAGCATCACATACCGGCGCACCCTTAGTGCTATTATTTACAAACATATCGATTGCCATTGCAATCGGCATATCTGGTGCTAGCACTGGGGAATCTACATTTAAAATATCTCTAACCGTTAATAAATTACTCATTATTTCTCCTGATTATTTTAGACAGAATGAATAGCTGTGTTAGCTAAATATGCCTGTCAAAAATATTACTCAGAGTTCCGAGATCAATGAAATTGATTCACTTCATATAAACAATCAAGTTTTTTGATAATATCAAATAAGTAAGATATTGATATTAAACAATTTAATAAAAATCAATATAAGTTAAAACTACACTCAGTTAATCCCCAAGAGGAATGTCAGTTTATTGTAAGAACAATGAAAAATAAAAAACAAAAAAGCTACGATATGTGTTTATTTCTTAATATTACTGATAATAGACTTCAAAAATATTGATAATGAGAAATGTAATGAAATATTAATAGGGGCGCTATTTAAATAAAATAAGCAAAGTAATTAAACCATGTTCACCAATATAATCCATAGAGGAATCAATACACACCCAACAGCTTAAGATGCAGCTCTAAATCCTACATCTTAGGTTACTTGAGTATATATTGGTGATATTAGCTAGCTCAAAGTTATTGAACTAAAAGAAAATTAATATAAAGAAGATACGCAAAAAGGATTGGGAAAGTTTTATATATACTTATTGGAACACGATATAAAGGAACAAAAACGAAAGAAATCTATAAAACCCTGAATTATATCGAAATAAATCAGGGCTATTTAGTTGGTAGTTAAACTTGGGATTGAATAGGTTTAAGCGGTATATTTTCAGGCTGCTGCTCAATTAACTTCCGAACCGCAATAATAAACCCACCCGTCATCATTAGATTCAGTGCTAATGCTAACATTGCTATAGTAATTACCGGGCCACCCATACCGTAACCCAGCGAGATCATAATAACACCAGCACCCACTTCACCTCTCGGGCACATTGCCAGAGAAAGCGCTAAACGCTCTTTAAGCGAGGCTTCTTTGCGGTAACAGAACAGCGGGAACATCTTCGCGACATTTGCAATTAATGTAATAAACAGCACGTGTTTAACAATCTCTCGCTTACCCATAGGCTCCATTGCTGCCGTTACACTTTCTGCATCCATCACCGGAGTAACTTCACCAAAGATAAGCGGCAGTGAAAGACCCACCAGCACCATAAATGACGCAGCTACAGCCGTTGAAACTCTCTCGTCACTCTCTGATTCATGCTGTGATTTCATCAAACAACCAAGCACAAACGCAGGTAATAGAACTTCAAAGTGAACACCCGATTTAAAGTAGAAAAGCTCACACACAAAAGTAATCAGAAGAGAGTACGCAATAATCATAGATGCGCTTGCAGGAATATCCCATAAGTGAAGGTATTTGTAGCCGATAGCTAGCAATACAATCATCAACAGTAGTGCAACGCCCATCATAGGATTCCAGCCCATCACCAGGATAGTAAGAGGAATCATCAGCAAGACCGTATCCAGATCGTCGAATATTGCTAATACCCGCGCTTTGGCAAATACCCAGGTTGCACCCAGACCTGCTGCGGTCAACATGGCAAATAGAACGCCTGCAGAGGTAGGCGCGGCAAAACGACCAATAATAAACAGCTCTTTCCAAGCATCTCCGTCAGTCCACATTGAGGATGGGAACAGAACAAACATAAAATACAGAACAACGCCAATCCACGGGAAAGTCGCCGTCGTCATGGCAACAACATAGTCCCAGCCATATTTCTTCAGGTTGTTTTTATCTATCTCAAACTCGCGTCCTACATTGATCATGATGTAACTCAGCGCAACCATAGTGACGATAAAGATAACAGGCTGAATCGATGCGTAGCCCGGGATCACCGTCGGCAAAAACTGAGACAGTATCAGCCCCGCCAGCAGCAATAGTGAATAAATAATAATTTTGTGCATTAACTCTCTCCAAAAAAACCGTTAAAAAGGCAGCCATTGAACTCAATGGCTGCCTACAGGCTTTAGGCACTAACTAGGCTGAACAACTAGAAAAAATACCCAGACCTGCAAATAGACTTAGAAAAAACTTGGCAAATGTCTTGTTTGCTCTTTTTTCGTCTCCCATAAGTCACCTCCTTTTGGTTAAACAAACTTAATTTTTGTTAGCTCCTTAAGACCAGACATCACTAACGTTGGCAGAGATGACGCCATAATGATGCCGAACATATGCGCACCACTTAGAGCCTCAGTACCGAAGATAATCTGGCCGATACCCGAATAGATCACGCTTAGTGAAAGCACTGATGAAAGCGCTACTGCTCCTAGCAGATACTTGTTAGTAAATGGGTTCTTACGGAAGATCGAGCTAAACGTTCTCGAGTCAAACAGGTGCCATAGCTGAGCAAAAATCAGCATGGTGAACGCCATTGTTTGCGCGTAAGCTGCGCTGTGACCTGCTTCCAGTGCCCAGCTAAATGCCAGGTAGCTCATTCCACCTAACGCTAAGCCGCGAACCAGGATTCTGATACCAAGGTGGTCGCCAAAGAAGCTCTCGTTACGCTTACGCGGTTTGCGCTCCATCAAATCTTTTTCTTCCGGTTCAACACCTAGCGCTAACGCTGGCAGACCATCTGAGACAAGGTTGATCCAAAGAATCATTAGCGGTGTTAGTGGCAGAATTGTCTCTGGTCCCATCACCATAAAGGCAATCAGGATTACCGATACTTCACCTACATTTGCCGTTAGTGCTTGACGAATAAACTTACGCAGATTGTCGAAGATCTGGCGCCCTTGACGCACAGCTTTAACAATCGTGCTGAAGTTGTCATCCAATAGGATCAGATCTCCGGAGTCTTTCGCGACGGAAGTACCTGTAATACCCATTGCTACACCAATATCAGCTCTGCGAAGTGCAGGTGCATCATTCACGCCATCACCCGTCATTGCCGCAACTTCATTGTTGAACTGCTGCGCTTTTACGATACGAAGCTTGTGCTCCGGGGTAACACGAGCAAATACCGCTACTTTCGGACAGATTTCTTGCAGCTGTTCATCGCTCATTTCATCCAGTTCAACGCCGGTTACAACAAGGTCTTCTTCGCTACGGATAATCCCAATTTGTCTTGCAATCGCTGCTGCAGTTAATGCATGGTCGCCAGTAATCATTACCGTGCGAACACCCGCATCGAAACAGCTGTTAACGGCATCCTTCACTTCCGGACGTGGTGGGTCCATGATTCCAAACAGACCAAGAACCGTTACATCCCTCTCAAGTTCGGTATGATCTTTTTCCAGCTCCGCTTCAGACAGTTCACGATAACCAACAGCCAGAGTACGCAGCGCGTCATGCGCAAACTCTTGAATTGCCGCTTCGTACATAGTGACCAGTTCTTCAGCAGGACTTGGTGCGAGTGCCAGGTTGCCGTCTGTTGCCACTGTGTTCACCGCAACCACTTCACCATCGCTCATAAAGCCAGACGCTTTGCTTAGAATCACATCCGGAGCACCTTTGATAGCGAGGAAATGTCTACCGTCATCAGTTTGTACAATGACCGATGCCATCTTGCGCTCAGAGTCGAACGGGAATTTCTCTTTGATAGTGAATGCACCGCTCTCAAGCATGTTCTTCTGATCAAGTCCAGCTTTCGCTGCCGCAACAATCAGAGCGCCTTCAGTTGGATTTCCACGTACTTTAGAGTTGCTACCATCTTTGATGTATTCCGCATCGTTACAAAGCGTCGCTACCGTTAGGCCATGCAACATTTCAGGGCTGTTCTCCACATCGGTTGTATGGTCAACTGCTACAAACTCACCTCTAGGATCAAAACCAATCCCACTAACATTCCAGAAACGGCCATTTGCATCGTAAGCCTTCATCACCTGCATCTGGTTCTGAGTTAGCGTACCGGTTTTGTCTGAACAGATAACGGTGGTGGAACCCAGCGTTTCAATTGCAGACAGCTGCTTCGCCAGTGCGTTGCTTTTAACCATACGGGTTGAACCCATGGTCAGGACGATAGAGATTACCGTCGGCAAACCTTCTGGAATCGCTGCTACCGAAAGCGAAATACCCGTGTTCAGGATCTCAAGCCAAGGCATACCCTGATACAGACCAAATGCACAGATAATGGCAACTACAGCCAACGCAGCAAACATTAGCGTTTTAGCAATAGTATCCATGCGAACCTGCATCGGAGTCTTGGTCTCTTCAGTGTTTGCCATCATATCCGCGATATGGCCAACTTCGGTTTTCATACCGATAGCGGTTACAACACCCAAACCAGTACCAGAGGTCACCATGGTCGTCATAAAGCCCATGTTCTTCTGATCGCCCAGACCAATATTTTCACCTTCAAGGGCTGAAGACTTTTTGTTTACAGGTTCTGATTCTCCAGTCAGCGCCGCTTCATCAATGGATAGACGATTCGCTTCCAGAATTCGAACATCAGCTGCAAGAATGTCGCCTGTATTGATCTTTAAAATATCACCAGGAACCAACTCCTTCGCTGGAACGGAAACCCACTCGCCGCCACGTTTAACTTGAGCAACAGGCGCCGCCATTTCACGAAGTGCCTCCATTCCTTTCTGGGCTTTAAACTCCTGCCAGAAAGCAATGATTGCGTTGATAAAGATGATCACGGTAATAGCCACCGCATCGACCAAATGCCCGGTAAAGAAAGAAACCACTGCTCCAATACCAAGGATAAAAATCAATGGGTTTTTGAACTGATGCAAGAACAACTCAAGAGCCGTTTTCTTATTTTGCTCTTCTAGTTCGTTGCTACCGTATTGATTATGTCGATTATTTACTTCCTCAGCAGATAAACCTTGCTCGATAGTTGTACCCATCATTTCCAAGGTATTATCTACCTGCTCGGAAAACCACTTTTTTGTCATTATTTTCTCCAAATAAATATATACATTACCTTTTTTAAAAAAGCATTTAATAAACTAGAGTCAATAGGAAACGTATACTTAAAAATTAAAGTAGTTATTCTGATGGCAAATAGTTTTCTTCAGTTGTTAATATTTATTAACTGATGAGCGTATTTTATTGAATCCAACCTTATAAGGAAAACCACTTATGAGGGGGATTTCCCCGCATACACTTAAAAAGGCTCAGATATACTCGATTTCAGGTACAAAAAAGGCAGTTGCTTCCAACTGCCCATGTGAAGTTAAAGATTTTTCAGAAGATTTTATCTTATATTAATCAATTGGTTACTCATTACCATCGATACCAACAAGCAGCATTGTTTCTGCAGTACTGATACCCGTGTAAAAAGTGACACCTGCTAGTAAAGCAAAGATAGCATATTTAGCAGCGATTATAGACATTCCGATCATGTTAATAACTTTATTCATAGTCTCACCTCATTTTAGAAATTCAACATCGATACCATGAATATAGTAAGAACAAGTTCCCAGGCTTATGTTAATTTAATGTCAATTGAATATTATTTATTCTATGCACGAGACTAAGATCAAATATACCAGTATTAGGTAATCACAATAAAAATAATATAAACCTCTTGAGAAATAATATTCAATATTTCTATAAAACAGCAAAAATAGGTTGTAGACAATGGTTCAAGCTACTAAGGTAAGAAGACTCGAAAAAAACAGGCATGAATTTCTATGTTTACTAAACTAATGAGAACTCTCCCTTTAACTGTTTTTCTTCTCACTCTTTCGGGCTGTGCCAGTTACAGCATTACCGAGCAAGAGATGACGGACTACTTACAAGAAAACGTTGCTCTTGAGCAATCTATTGGCATTCAGAACATAATGCATGCAGAGGTTGCGGTAGATGACCTGGCTATCAAGATTGGGCGAACTGATAAAGACCGAATCTCGGTTTTTGCCAACACGAATGCCAAAGTACAACTGCTAAGTAGTCCGGATTTAGGATTGGACTTAGATTTAGAGTTCAGCGCTATCCCTGAATACAGCAAAGAAAGTGGAGAGGTTTTCCTTAAGTCGCTCCGTCTGGAAAAGTTTGAAGAGCGCAATAATTTGCTTACCCCACAAATAGAAACTTTTCTGAAGCCCGCGGTTGCTATGATAAGTACAGCACTTTCTAATAAGCCAGTTTACAAGCTGGACAGCAACAAGGTTCAGGAAGCGATGCTTAAGTCCTCTAACCCAAATCTGGTGATCAAAGATAATAAGCTGGTGATTGAGCTTTTTGACTAGCTCCTTTAATTGAAAAGGGGCCAAACCTATCCTTGGGTTTGGCCCTTCTTATTTGGTGTCGTCAGAGCCTTTCTACTCACTCACAACTTCTATTTTATGGAACAAACGATATAGCACAGGAACCACTATCAAGGTCAGGATTGTTGCAAAGCCCAGACCGAACATAATCGTCACCGCCATTGGTTTAAAGAAGGTATCCGGGAACAACGGAATCATACCCAGAATCGTAGTAATCGCCGCCATACAAACCGGGCGAACACGGCTTAGAGCTGCATCGACAATCGCAACATATGGCTGTTTACCAGACCTCATCTCAATCTCAATCTGATCCAACAAGACGATACCGTTCTTAAGCAGCATCCCTGACAAGCTCAGGAAGCCCAACAACGCCATAAAGCCGAATGGCGTATTGAGCAACAGCAGGCCTGTTGTAACACCTATGATAGCCAACGGAACCGTACACCAGATGATGAGAGGTTCTTTCACTGAGTTAAACAGGAATACGGTCACAAGGAACATAAACAGATAACCCAGAGGCATGGTTTCGAACAGTGACTTCTGTGCATCAGCAGACGACTCGTATTCACCACCCCACTCAAGAGCATAACCAGGTGGTAGCTCAATGGCCTCAATCTGTGGTTGTAAGCGGCCCTGAAGAGTCGCTGCCGTTTCTTCGCCTAGAATATCTGGGTCAGCCATGATAGTTAGTACACGCTTACGGTCTTTACGTACAATGATTGGGTCTTCCCAACGCATATCGTAACCCTGAGTAATCTGACCGATTGGAATATAGTCACCAATCGCCGGAGACCAGATATTCATTCCTTGAATTGCACTTATAGAAGAACGCTCATCTTCCGGTAGTCGGCCAATAATCGGCATTAATGTTGTGCCATCACGATAAACACCAACCGTTGTTCCTGAGAAAGACATGCTTAGAAAATCATCCAGATCGGCTTTAGTAATACCATAACGTCTTGCCTGACTCTCATTAAATACAGGCTCAAAGATCTTAGTACGCTCACGCCAGTCGTGACGAATATTGGTCGCACCTGGGTCATTACGCATAATATCCATCACTTGTGCTGCGATACTTCTCAGCACATTTGGATCCGAGCCTACAATTCTGGCCTCGATCTTCGCACCACCTCCAGGACCAAGCTCTATCTTGTTAAGCTTGTACTGAATCTCAGGATAGTTAGCCTCTACATGGCTTCTGAATCGCTTCATCAGCCCATCCAGAACCTCAAATGAAGTCACACGAATTGCAAGCTGACCGTACGCCGCGTAACTACTCTCAGGAGCATAGGTCAGCATAAAGCGTTGCAGACCTTTACCTGCCGTAGCGGTAATATGATCCGTTTCTTCCTGCTCCGATAACCACCCTTCCAGTTCTTTTAGTTTTTCACTGGTCGCACGTATATCCGTTCCTTCTGGCAGCCATACATCGGCCAGGAACATTGGCGTTGTTGATGAAGGGAAGAAAGACTGCTTAACGTGACCAAAGCCATAAATACTCGCAGCCAAAGCACCAATAAGAACAGCAACCGTCAGCCACGCACGTTTCATACAGAACTCAAGGAAGCCTCTATAGACCACGAAGATCATACCGTTATAAGGGTCTTTTTCTTCCTCATTCCCTTCTGATGGGGTTGTCTCTTTAAAGAACAGATCCGCAAAGAAAGGCGTTAATGAAATCGCAGTAAACCAGCTCAGCATCAGTGAGATAAGCAGTACGGAGAACAGGGTTCCACAATACTCACCTGTCGCATCATCAGAAAGCCCGATAGGTGCAAATGCCGTTACAGCAATTACCGTTGCCCCCAATAGCGGCCATTTAGTCTGAGTAACAATATCTGTTGCTGCCTGAAGTTTGGTTCTGCCTTTTTGTGTTCCTATGAGTATCCCTTCAACCACCACTATGGCGTTATCCACCAGCATCCCCAGCGCAATAACCAGAGCACCTAACGAAATGCGCTGAAGTTCTATACCCTGATACTGCATAAAGACAAAGGTGCCTAATACGGTAAGAAGCAGGATAAGCCCGATTAGCAAACCTGATTTAAGTCCCATAAAGAACAGCAAAACAACGATAACAATAGCAACGGCCTGCCCAAGACTGACGACAAACCCACTAACGGATTTATCAACTTCTTTCGGCTGGCTGTACACCTCGGATATATCGATACCAACAGGTTGCTGATATTTTAGCTCTGCAAGTCGGCGGTTAAATCTTTGACCAACTTCTACTACGTTTACCCCCTGACTGAACGATACACCCACATTCAATGCCAGCTGCCCGTTGTAGTTAATAATGTTGCTCGGAACTTCAACGTAACCGCGTTTAATTTCCGCCACATCTTTTAGATAGATTAGCCCCTGAGCACCTGCTTCATTAAGAATCAGATCGCCCAACTGCTCTACATCCTGAAACTCACCAGTAGTGTGGATATGTACATATTCATCACCGACACGCAAAGCACCAGAGTCACTAACCGTATTCTGTGTAGAAAGCAGGCTAAAGACGGTGTCTGGTGAAATACCTAACGTGTTCAGCCTCTTCATCGAGATTTCAATGAAAACCTGCTCTTGTTGGTTGCCCGAGATGCTCACCTTACCGATACCATCAATAAGCTCTAGCTCACGGCGAAGATAATCAACATAGTCCAGAAGCTCTTTGTAATCGTATCCTTCACCAGATACGGCGAGCAGGATGCCAAATACATCACCAAAATCATCAATAACAAGCGGGTCATTTACCCCTGGTGGAAGCTGAGCTTTCAGGTCATTAACCTTTCTTCTCAACTCATCCCATATCTGAGGCAAGTCATCCGGCCCATAGTTGTTTTTCATGGTGACCGTTATCTGAGACAAGCCCCTGCTGGATACAGATTTCACCTCATCAACATAGACTAACTGCTGTATCTGTTTCTCTATTGGGTAGGTGACTTCTTCCTCTACCTGAGTTGGAGTAGCCCCAGGGTAAGAGGTTACTATCATTGCATCTTTGATAGTAAAGGCAGGGTCTTCCAATCGGCCTAACTCGAAAAATGCTGAAGCTCCACCAATCAGGAAGATCAGTGATAGCATCCAGCTAATCACCTTATTTTTGATAAAGTAAGCAGCAACACCCGTTACAGCTTCATCATTGTTACCATTAGCACCAATTTGAGTATTGGCTTGCACCTTTTGCTCACTCATTACTTCGCCTCCTGCTCAATCGGTGATACTTCCATACCGTCAGTTAGCCTAGTTAACCCGGCAACAACCAGTTTCTGTCCTTGTTCCAAACCGCTTAATACCTGTATTTTTTCAAACGCAATTTCACCAGTTACAACTTTGGTTTTGGTTACCGTGTTATCTTCGTTCACCACCCAGACGAACTTGTTTTCTCTATCAAGAAGTTCCCCATCAGGGTTAGTTACTGCCTCTATCGGAATATTGATAATGGATGAGACCTCAATGCCCGGTAGTTCCGTTTTTTCCGTCACTTCCACAGCCATACCATCAAGAATTAACTGATTTTCCGGCATAGGCATCGTAAGAGTTACCGTATAGGTTGCAGTGTTAGGATCCTGCTCGGTGGTAAACTCTTTTAGCGTCGCCGTATACTCTTCTCCGGAATCAACCCTAACCAGAGCTTCCAGTGCCCTTAGGTCGATATCACGTCGATTAGCAAATGCCTGATCGGCAACCTGAACGACAATGTCTACAGCATTCAGATTATGAATATTCACAATCTGTTGCCCTGCCTGAATGTTCTCAAACTTCTCTACACTGATTCGGGAAATAATCCCATCCATTGGCGCCCGAAGTTTGGTAAACGTAAGTCGTAATTTGGCAAGATCGAGTTCTGCTTTCGCTCGTTTACGCTGTGCTGCCAACTCATCGAATTGTGACTGAGCAAGCAAGCCTTTTTCAACCAACTGGGCTGAACGCTCATATTGGCTATTCGCTACCGTGTACGCCGCCTGAGCGTTATCAACCGTCAGCTTAAAATCGGTAGGATCAAGTTCCGCGATCACCTGCCCTTTGGAGACTTTATCGCCTTCGTTAACATTTAGCTTACTGATTTCTCCTGAAATTCTGAAAGCCAGGTGAGAACGGTCTGCTGCACTCGCGATTGCCGGGAAATAGGACTTATCTGATTTACCAGATGTACCATCTCCTAATTGAAGTACTCTAACTTTTGGTGGAGCTTTTTCTCAGCTGAAGGAGCCTCTCCACAACCCGCTATCAGAAAGGACGCGCCAAGAATTGCTAATAAATAGATATTCTTCATTCTACAACCCTCCTTCCTTGATCCATTCGCGGATCTTCATACCTTCTTCAGTGCCACTGACTCCAGAAACGATGATCTTGTCACCATCATCAAGACCTGAAACAATTCGTCCTCCTTCGTCCAGAGTCACCGCCACTTTTTCCGCCAAACTCTCATCGTTGATCCGCCAGACATACTCGGAACCAGAGTCATTGATAACAGCACTATCAGGGATACGAGTAGCACTGGTCTGAGGGAAATAGACAGTTACCTGACCAGACATACCCGGAAGAACACCCGCGTCTTCAGGCATATCTAAAATCATAGTGACCTTATAACTGGCAGTCTTAGCATCCGCTTCTGTATCTATCTCAAAAAAAGTCAGCGGGTAAGATTTTTCAGGAAAGGCATCAAAAACAACTTCTGCAAGATTCCCTGGCACTTCGTTTCCACCCGCCCTGGAGCTACTTATTCGCTGCAATAAATGGTCGGGTAGTTGGAAGGTCACTTTTAAAGTCGTGGTGCTTTGGATATTCATCACAGCCTGACTCGCCGCAACAAACTCAAAGTTCTCAGAGTTAATATAGGAAATGGTGCCATCATAAGGAGCTATTAACTTGGTATATCCGAGATTTGCTGTTGCCTGACTAAGAGAGGCTTTCTTAGAATTAAAGTTCGCCAGAGCCTGGTCATAATCCTGCTCCGAAACGACTCTATCCTTACGAAGCTTTTTCATCCTGGTGTATTGAACGTTGGCTAATTCAAATTGAGCCTGAGCTTCTCTTTCAAGTAACGTGTACTCATCTGGGTTCAGCTCTGCCAGTACATCCCCTCGCTTTACAATGTCTCCTGAAAAGACAAACACATTTTGCAATTGCCCTGGTACACGAAAGGTTAATACTGCTTTGTCGCCAGCTTGCACAATTGCCGGGAATTGTCTGGTGCTTTCTTTAACGCCTACAGAAACAGGCATCAGCTTTGCGGGTCGGGACTCGGGTTCGGGGACTGGAGCTTCTTCTTTTGAGCATCCGGATAGCATAGTTGCTATTCCCAAAGAAGCCACTAGCCCGATAGCGTATGATTTATATCGGTACATTCAACATCATCCATATGGTTACTTTCCAACTACAATGGATGATATTAGCAGAACAAATTGAATTTAACCTTATGATTACAAGAACTTTTTGTATAGATTCTCAATAATAGTTTTATTATTTGAAGGGCATGCAAAACACGCCCTATACTTTTCGCGACTGACGACCAATCAAGATGTTTTAAATTCTGCGACAGCCTCATTCATCTCATCGGCCTGAACTGAAACATTTTTGACTTCAGAAAGACACTGCTGAGCTGAATATGTATTGCTATCAGAGATAGCGTTTAACTCCACGATTGAGCCACTAACTTCATTTATTACAACGCTCTGCTCTTCGATTGCAGAAGCGATGCGCTCAGAATTGGTCCTCATAGTGGTCATATCTTCGATTATTTTTGATAGGCTAATATCAAGCTTTTCAGATGCAGAAAGTGTATGAACTCCCTGTTCATTACAGTCCTCAATATTAGCAACAACCATCGACATTTGAGATTGGATATCGGTCACAACCTTGCTAATCTCCTCCGTAGACTGATGCGTTCGGCTCGCAAGAGCGCGAACTTCATCAGCAACCACTGCAAATCCTCGTCCTTGTTCTCCAGCACGGGCAGCCTCAATAGCGGCATTTAATGCCAGAAGATTGGTTTGCTCCGCAATCTCCTGAATAATATCTACCGTGTCACCTATCTTGCTTACGTAGTTATTAAGTAAATTGATTGAGCTCTGGCTACTATTCAGATTTTCGGACAGTTGTTCAATATTTCCTATTGCCGAGCTTACAACAGTACGGCTCGTTTCCGCGCCATCCGCAGCCTGTTGTGCGCCTTCAGCAGCTTCAACCGTGCTTTCAGTAATCTCATTAATGGTAGAAGCCATTTGTTCAATAGATACTTTCATGTTCGAGGTGCGTTCCGCCTGAACTTTTAGCTGCTCTATCACATTTTCCAGCTCACATTTCATGCTGGAGGTGCTTTGAGATAACACAACAGACTTTGCCTGACTGCCAGATATCAACTGTTCGAACTTAGCTAACAAACCGTTAAAATAGTTTGCGACAAGAGAAAGCTCATCTTTGTTAGTCACACTTGCTCTTAACGACACATTATTAGTTTGCGCAACGCTCTGAATCGCTGTCAGTAACTCAGATATCTGACGGTTAACTGTGCGAGATATCTGCAGTACAGCTCCTAAGACCAACATCACAAGCACCACTATGACAACGCGTTGTATCAGTGTTATTTCTTTGAGCATCGCATCAGATGCAAGGTCTAGAGAGCTAGAAAAATGCTTAAACTGCTCTTCAATAGTATGAGAAAGAGATCTGGTTTTCCCTAAAGCGCCTTCATCAAACCGCAGACCTATGACCTCACTTTGCGCAACCAAATCTTTTGCTGCATCAGAAAGAACACGTGCACCTGGCGGTATCAATTCCGGCTCAAACTTTCCGGCTAAAACATTTTCATGAAACGCAAACAACTTAACAAGTTCATCGCTAGATAAACTCGGCTTGAGTTGGTTACGCGCAGCGTTATAACGCGCTATCAATTGTTCGTCATCATTGAGTCCTCTTTTGGAAAACTCACTAACAAGAGTATTAAAGCCAGATTGGTAATTAAGAAGGTCAGAGCGCAATTTAATGCTAGAAGGAAGGTTGTATTCAGATAGGTAAGAGGTGAGTTCAGACTCCAGTTTCAAAAAAGTATCGACATTATTGTTAAACTTATCGAGATATTTTAGTTCCTTCCTTAGCAAGAAGTCCTTTTCGTTCCGTCGTAGGTTTAAAAGCCGGATTTCCATTTGTGCAACTAGCATGCTTGCACGACTTAATTGTGAAGAGGTCTGAGCAAAGTGGGTGGTTGTAAATAGCAAAATCACAACACCAAAAATCGACACAGCTCCTAAAGTATAGAGTTTATTCTTTATATTCATGAGATTACCTTAGCTTCTATTTTGTAATCAGCACAACTATTTGCAACAGATTTAGTTATTAATAACGAAGAAGCTCATGATAACGTTTGCGCTTATCAGTTAGAGAACTGGATTTGTAAGCTAAGGTTACTGTGGTTCTACCCCCTGATCCGTTATCCGATCTTTGGCATCCCTAAGGATATTTACCGGGGATAGGATGACCCCTTCTATCGCACCTTGGGTAGCTCTTTGGCTAATTTCTTTCGACTTTTCAACAAGGTTATCTGCTTTTGCTAGTAATTCTGGCACCTGTTCTCTCAAAGCCTCTGACTCAGAAATGATCGCAGGAATTGTACCCTGTCGATAACCATTTGCTTCAGTTAGCAAAGGTGGGATAACGTCCTGTCGATAGCTTTTAAGTTCTGATAGTGTCTCAGGAATAGCTTCTTTGGTTAGCGTGTCAGTTGTTTTTAAAACAGATGGAATAGTCTCACTACGCACAACCCGGACTTCATCCAGAATCTGTGGGATTTTACTATCTACCGACGCAACGGTTTTATTGATATCAGAAATAGTTCCATCTAACTCTTCGGCCAAGACAATAACTTTTGGTAACAATTCTTCGACTGTTCGTGCCACTTCCAGCCACTGATCAACTTCCAGTTTCTCCGTGGTTTGGTTTACATCTTCGATTAACTGAGGGTAGGTATCGACAACTGTTATTACAGCCGAAGTAAAGGAGTGGATAGTATAACCGAGATAAAAGAGTGAAACCGTTAACAACGCTTGCACCGCAACAGAGATTTTAGAAAACATAGCACGTACCATAATCAATCCATGACTAGGAAAAGTGTATCACTCCCTGTTGCAGATGCTGTAACTCAATAATATTTATTTGATTTTGTTCGGCAAAAACACTTCTCCTAGCATACATCTCACCGAACCACCGCCGATACTTTCAATGGTTGAGACATTAAATGGAAGCAACTTACCATGAACAGATAGCTGGTTTCTTTGGGCAGGTGTGAACGCATCAAACGCCGACCGAGACATTGCTATTACTTTGTCGCTTCTGCAGTTTTCTAGCTGAACAATGTTGCCACAGAACTGATTCATCTGTTCCAGAGATATGGATATGACCTGCTTGGTTTTTGCCAGCTCTTTTACTACATAACGACGTTCAAACTCTGGAATTACTTCATCGCAAATTACGCAAAACTCTTCTCCGATCGCCATCATCACATTGGTATGGTAAATCGGCTGCCCTGAGGGCAATACCGTCTGAAATGAGATCACTCTATACCCTATTCGACTTGCGTAGTCCTCGAGCACTTCTCTGTCACAACGTTGTGAGAGCGCAGCGTAAATCGTTTTATTCACATGGTCTTTTACCATTACACCTGTACTTTCCAGAAACGCATTTTGTTTGGCATAACCAACCAGTGAATCCTGAGCCACAACCCGTCTGCCAGAAGCGTTTAACGCGCTGATAAGATCGTCTGAGCGAACTTCTTCCTGACGGTTATCGCAAGCCATCGGGAACACATACAGATCCCCTTGCAACGTTGTGCTAAACCAATTATTTGGAAAAACCGCATCCGGTGTTTCTATGTCTCCTGGTGGATAATCGAACTCAATAACCTGAACACCTTCGAGTTGCAAACCGGCAACCATAGCGTGAAATTCATTCATCGCTTTAGCGCGAACCTGTTCACTGGTGAGATCAACCTTATGCATGAACTCGTTATCGACTGCCGTTTCGGCGTTATAACAAAACTCTTTTGGTGGCACCATAACAACGCAATCTGCATTGTGGATCGAGCGTTCAGTAAGTAATCCTTCTCGCTGAGTAGCCAAATCACTAAAATTAGTAAAACTCATCTCAATTCATCCTATCAATGATTGTTGAGAAAATTGTATTTATAGAGTGAAATCACATTTCACTGAAATTGCTTACAATCTCGCACAGAATCTTTGCGTTTTTGCTGCAACGAAAGGGAAAAACCGTGAAAAGAGATGGTGCCTGATGATTTCCGCAGGTAAGGAGGCTGGATAATTAGTCAATAACTACAAATACTCTAACTTCTCAACCCCCTAATTCCGATAGTTTTGCGTATAAATGATGAATTTAAATTCAGTCAATTATGAATGATTATTTTATTTCTCTGAGCTATGTCTTTTTTTGGGGGTTTGAGATAGTGTTTAAAGATTGAACTCCCCATCCAATTTTCATAAATCTCGGCTAAATACTAAGCCATAAAAACAATAATAAACGTCAGGATCGATTATGTTATTTAAGTTATTTGAAAGCTTTACTAAAGCATTCCCAGATGAGGAACCTACGCAACCACCAAAAGGGATAATTGCCTTTTGTCGTCATTATACTCGCGGATTTGAAATCCCACTTCTGGTGATGGCATCACTCAGTACGATTGTCGCTATTATCGAGGTCTCGCTATTTGGCTTTATGGGGCAATTAGTCGACTGGCTATCGTCCAGCAACCCAGAGACCTTCATGGAAGAAAACGGCGACACACTTTGGCTAATGGGCGGGTTGTTACTTGTTGTTATGCCTCTGCTTATCACTATTTACTCGCTAACTATCCACCAGACATTACTGGGCAACTACCCAATGTCTATTCGTTGGTTAGCGCACCGCTACCTTTTAAAGCAGAGCCTTTCGTTCTATCAGGATGACTTCGCCGGCCGCATTGCAACTAAGGTAATGCAAACCTCTTTAGCGGTTCGTGAATCCGTGATGAAGCTACTTGATGTATTCGTGTATGTGAGTGTTTACTTTACTTCAATCATCGTCATGCTGGCCCAGGCCGACTGGCGATTGATGATACCAATGCTGGTATGGCTGGCGATTTATATCGGTGTTCAAGTCTATTTTGTACCTAAGCTAAAGAATGTTTCATCTGAGCAAGCAGAAGCCCGTTCGATGATGACAGGCCGTATTGTCGATAGTTACACCAACATTTCGACAGTGAAGCTTTTCTCTCACAGTAAACGTGAAACCGAATATGCCGAAGAAGGAATGGAAGGATTTTTAGATACCGTTTATCGCCAGATGCGATTGGTAACAGGCTTTAACATTAGCGTTGAAATCGCTAACTATTTACTGGTCTTCTCCGTCGCGGCAATCTCGATTTATCTCTGGATGGAAAGTGCCATCACGATTGGTGCTATCGCTATCGCGGTAAGCCTTGCGCTACGTATCAACGGTATGTCGATGTGGATCATGTGGGAAGTAGGTTCGCTATTTGAAAATATGGGCACTGTTGTAGATGGTATGTCGACACTTGCAAAACCTGTCGATATCACCGATAAAAAAGACGCTAAACCACTGGTTGTTGAACAGGGAGGCATCGAGTTTGACGATGTTAGCTTCCACTATGGTGAAAAAGACAAAGGAGTTATCAATAACCTAAACCTGAATATCAAGCCAGGAGAGAAGGTTGGCCTTGTTGGCCGTTCCGGTGCTGGTAAATCGACTCTGGTAAACCTTCTTCTTCGCTTCCATGATGTAGAAAGTGGCAAGATAAAGATCGATGGACAGGTAATTTCCGATGTCACCCAGGACTCACTGCGCAGTAAGATTGGTATGGTGACTCAGGATACTTCCCTACTTCATCGTTCAATCAAGGAGAACATCCTTTACGGTAAGCCAGATGCGACGGACGAAGAGTTGTTTAATGCAACCAAACAAGCACAAGCGGATGAGTTTATCGCAACACTGACTGACCCGCACGGCAATAAAGGCTACGACGCTCAGGTTGGTGAACGTGGCGTAAAACTTTCGGGTGGTCAACGTCAGCGTATCGCTATATCGCGTGTTCTATTGAAAAACGCACCGCTTTTGATTCTGGATGAAGCAACATCTGCACTGGATTCAGAAGTTGAAGCTGCCATTCAGGAGAGCTTATACAAGCTAATGGAAGGAAAAACCGTAATTGCTATCGCACACCGCCTTTCAACCATAGCAGCAATGGACAGGCTGATTGTTCTAGATAAAGGACAAATCGTTGAGCAAGGCACTCATCAGGAACTGATTAAGGGTGATGGTATCTATGCCCAACTATGGGCGCACCAAACGGGTGGTTTTATAGCTGAGTAACCGGAACCGGGATAACCAAGCTACAAACAAAAACCCCCTCAACCGGGCAAGTGAGGGGGCTTTAAAAGACTTATATAAGGTAGTGGATTACCTATTATAGGTAGTAACGAGCACCAATCATCCACTTGTCATCTTTCTTACGACCGTCTTGATCGTTTAGATCAAACTGGTAGCCAGAGAAACCTACAAACTGATCTGTGAAGTTGTACTCAGCCTGGATAGCAGACTCTCTGCGAGTTGTTTTATCTGCTGTATCGTCTTCTACGCCTTCGTAGTTAGCACTTAGGTTCAAACCATTACCCAGAGCGTAAGCTACAAGGAGTTCACTCGCAGTTGATTTTTCTGCAGCAGTGCCATCCCAGCCAGTGTTCATGTAGTTGTTCTTTGCATAAGTCGCAGCAACGTAAAGACCTTCTTGGCCATATGAACCGTACTTAGCACTTACGATGTTAGATTTTGCTTTGTCTTTTACTTCAGTTGCCACAGTAGTTACATCACCACCGTTGTATGCATAACCAAGAGCAAAATCAGCAACATTTAGAGTAAGGGCAACTTGAGCTCGGTCACCGTAAGCTGTTTCGACAAATTCGCTATCATCTTCATTGGTAGCAATATTTTTTCCCTGCCAAGCAACACCAAGATCTATTGAAACTGTTTCGTTAAACGCAACACCGTTACGGTAGCTCACCATATCGTTACCACGACCAGTACCAAGGTTGCCGTGGTTATCGTAGATGTAATCGTTAGCAAAAGCGATTGGCATATCTGCAACACCTGCCACATCGTAGTAAGGAGCCCACTGAGTACCAACAACCAAACGGCCATTGTCTTCATGGGTGATGCCGATGTAACCAAGACGAGTAGTGAATGCATTGTCACCACCATCTAGCATGTTCATCGCCCATTCACCACGTGCATCTACAGTGTAGCCGTGACCGATTTCGTGTGTACCATTGATGTTGATACGAGGAGAAACGCTAGAGATACCTACTTCATTGTCTGTATCTGTAGTTGCATTTGTGCCGTCTGCACTTTTACCGCCGTGGCTGTCTAGTGCTACAGACATGTGACCACCTACAGATAGAGTAGTGCCTTCATTTGCGTATAAAGTAGCTGCTACCGAAGATGTTGTGTATAAAGCGCCCAAAACAGCAACTGTTAATAATTTCTTATTCATTTTTACTTCTCTGATTTATATTTTATATGTTACTTGCGTCAAATATATCCAAATATAAGCGGGATAAAAGACAGGCGATAAGTTACCATTAAAATAAGAGAAAGTTTCCTGATCTTAATAGATAAACAATCAATATTAATTACTTGGACAGAAGATCTCGCTATAACGAGCCCTTGTAAACAAAGGGATGAAATGCCTTTTCGGTAATGTAATAGCGCTTTTCTAATGCGGTTAAATCTCAATCAAATATTATATAATTCGCATATTGACATTCGTATAAAATATTAAACTAAGATTACCTAAAAATATAATTTCGTAAATGGGTGTTTTGGATAATAAATCCTCCCCTCTACCGGGCAGAGAGGAAAGGATTTATTTGGCGTGAATTATAAGTGTTAATTATAGGTAGTAACGAACACCAAGTTTCCACATGTCGTCTTTCTTGCGGCCTTTCTTATCGTTTAGATCGAACTGGTAACCAGAGAAGCCAACAAACTTAGGAGTAAACTTGTATTCAGCCTGAATTGCAGACTCTTTACGGATGGTATCGTTTAGCTTGTCATCTTCTACGCGCTCGTAGTTAGCGCTTAGGTTTAGGCTGTTGCTAAATGCGTAAGCTACAACAAATTCAGTTGCTGTTGACTCTTTAGCAAGTGCTTCAGAGTTAACTAGATCACCTTTCTTGTAGTTGTTCATGTTTTCGTTCTTCGCGTATACCGCTGCAGCGTAAAGACCTTCACCGTACGTGCCGTATTTAGCACTTACAAGGTTAGATTTTGCTTTATCTTTTGTGCTTGCACCAGGAGTGAAAGTGAAGTCACCTCCGTTGTATGCGTAACCAAGAGCAAAATTAGCAACATTCAGAGTAAGAGCAACCTGAGCGCGATCATCGTATACAGCGCTCACGCTACTAGTAGTGCTGTTCGTGGAGATATTTTTACCCTGCCATGCAACACCAAGGTCTACAGACATCGTGTCGTTGAAATCAAAGCTGTTACGGTAGCTCACCATATCGTTACCACGACCTGTGCCTAGGTTACCGTGGTTATTGTAAATAAAGTCGTTGGCAAACGAGATTGGCATATCTGCTACACCAGCCACATTGTAGTATGGTGCCCACTGAGTACCGATAACAAGACGGCCGTGATCTTCATGAGAGATACCAAGATAGCCAAGACGAGTAGTAAATGCGTTCTCACCGCCGTTAAGCATGTTTGTAGCCCACTCACCGCGAGCGTCTACAGTGTAACCATTGCCTAGCTCATGAATACCAGTGATGTTGATACGTGGAGAAGGGCTAGAAATACCCACTTCATTTTCAGTGTCAGTATTTGCGTTTGTGCCATTTGCGCTGTTGCCACCGTGGCTATCTAGTGCAACAGACATATGACCGCCTACAGATAGAGTAGTGCCTTCGTTCGAGTATAGCGTTGCTGCTACAGAAGATGTTGTGTACAAAGCGCCGAAAATAGCAACAGTTAGGAACTTCTTATTCATGTTTATTTCTCTGACTTATTTTTGTCTTATTTAAATTTCAATACTTACCTAAAAGCACGGAATGAAACCGCGGATATAATTTAGCATCATTTTCGAAAAAGTTTCACTAAAAATGATATTTAGCAGTCATTTTTGACGAAAGCAGAGTTAGATCGCATCAATACTGATTAATGATAAGAAAATGAAGAAAAGATATTAATGAGTGGAATAATGGTATGAACTTAATGTAAAAATAAATCCACAGTCCCCATATAAATAGAGACTAGAAATTCACCACAGCTATCAGTAAGTACAGAAAAAAAAAGGCCGGTAATATTCACCGGCCAAATTTAATACAACTACAACAATCAAAGTATCGCGAATGGTCCCGACCATTCGTATTTATCTTCACCAAACGAGACTTCGTGGCTCTCATTTTGTGCAGATTCTTCAAGATTAGAGATGGCAACCTTGTAAGTTTTGCCACTTTCCAAATGAATTGCGACTACCGTACCTGTTTCGTTATGTCCGATAACTTCGGTTTTCTTAACCAGGCCACGAGCACCAACAGACGCTTCAATAGACTCATTGAAGTATCCGTGTGTTTCTAGTACTGAAGCGAACACGTGATCCTTGCCAGACTGGCGCAAAATCAGCGCTGGTTCGTTTCTTAGGTTAAAGTCTGGATCATTGGCACCTGTGCGAGTAAAGAACACTTTTGATTCCTTAGTTGCACTGGTCACTAATGAATAGTAACTAGAATCGTGCAGCCAGCTAACCAGCGAGCTTCCTTCTACTTCACCTGAACCAAGGTTCCACAGGTGCTGGTAGCCAAAGTTATCACCCATTGGCGCTAGCTTACTTTCGATTTGGTAGTCAAAGTCGGTACGGATAATCTGACCTTTGTAATGAACAGGTAGATCGTAGCTATGTTCTTTGTCCGCTTCGATACGGTATACGTCGATAACCAGTGGTTTCTCGAACCCTTCAAGGTCAGCAAGAATTACGCTGCGCTGCATCTTAGTACCTTCATAGTACTCTTCAATAGTCGCGCTCATACCCTGTAGCTTTTCATCGCCAGCGACAAAGAAATGCTTCTGGCCAAATCGAGATTCTGCCGTTGCAGTATCGAAGTTGTTCTGGGTTTTCTGATCAATTGTTACTGTGTTGTGGGCAACTGTCTGCTTACAGTAAGACTTGTTCTCAGGAATGTAGCGGCCACCGAACTTAGGCTCTACGTTTACCCAACGGCCGAAACCGTAGTCGTGCAGCACTTCGTGACCGCGGTTAAACACACTCAGGTGCAAACCATCATAGTGACCATGGTCAAGTGCAGAGTGGTACTGATGATCAGAACCGTGCTGACCAAACCACATTAGTGCCATTGTGTCGTCATCCTGGCTGTCACGGTGACGTAGAATAGTCAAACCACCCTTTTCGCCTTTCGGGCCATCAGTAACGTACAGGCTACCCCAGTTAAATGGTTTGATATCTTCTGTTTGTGCAACAGCATTGGATAGCGTCTGGCCTGAAGTATGTACCCAGACATTTTGCTGGTGATTCGCCATGCTCACTAGCGTATCAGTCTGTTCATAACGCTGATAGCTAACACATGTCGCAATGATCACGCCTTCATCATTGATGCTGATGGTCTTTGACGAATCGTTTAACGCCGGAAGCGTGCCGTCAGGGAATGCAGTAGACATTACCGCAGCCGCCGTTGTCTTAATAACAGAATCGTTGTGCTGGTAGATCTTCAACTCTGGCTGACGTCGCTCAATGGCCTCTGCGAACAGGAAGATAGGGCGTAGTGAGAAACGGTGGTAATACGGGCCTTCCATATAGTAACCGTCAGGCGAGAACAATTGATCAAGCTGAGCAAGGAAGCCACCACTTACTTTATCCAGTTTCAGGCCGTACAGCGCTTTATCTACTGATTCCTGATCGTTAATCGCGTAACCACAGATACCAACAGCAGCAACCGCCCACAAACCGTGGTTGTGTACGATGTCGAAATCATGACCGTAAGTAACCACAAACATCTCGATCATTGGCTGGAACAGATTCGTTTCGATAAATGCTTTTTTCTCGTCAGAAAGCGTGTGGAAAACACAGCTATATGCGCAAGAGGCGTAAAGCATCCACATATTCTCGTTCAGAGTCTGGTGGAACAACTTACCCGGAGGGTTAGTATCACGGCTAACGTTGCTTTCCAGTGTCGGGTATACATCCGCATAAGCTGAAAGCATATCTACGATGTAATCACCGTACTTCTGCTCTTCCGTAATTAGGAATAAACGACCAGCAATATCCATATGGATATAGTTTTGCTTGTGACGGTTATGTTCATAACCGCCCGCTTCGCCATGCCCTGGAACTTCAATTCCAACCGTCTGGATGTAATCATCCAGCTGTTTGATATCACGAGCAAGTGCTTTACCAAGAATGGTTTCTTTACCCAGATCATTACGAAGTTGTGCCGCTTCTTCAAAGCTCAACAGCAGAGGCTGATAAGTCATTATTTAATCTCCTGGCTAACTGCCATGGTTTCGATAGCAAACTGACCATTCCACGTATAGGTCACGCCATTTTTTTCTACTTTATGTTCTGTATTATCATCAACATCCTGCTGATTGCTCACCATCACAATGACCTTAGATGCGTGAGTCTTAATCTCGATAACAGAACCATCATTATTGTGTGCAATTACTGCAATCTCTTTTACGGCACCGCGCGCAGAAACTGACTGTTCAAACTCTTCATTGAAGTAGCCATGTGTTTCAAGTACAGATGCCAGCAAAGTGTCTTCGCCTTTAGTGCGAAGAATAAAGCCGGTTTCACTTCTCAGGTTAAATGATGGATCGTTCGCGCCACTGCGGGTAAAGATCACCTCATCATTTGCGTTTGAGCTAGTGCCAAGCCAGGTATAGTAAGTGTTGTTTTGCAGCCAGCTAACCAACGCCAGTTCACCGCAATCTCCCGAAGCCATATTCCAAAGATGCTGGTAGCCATCTTTATCACCCAGCGTTTCAACCTCAGTATTGGTTTTGTATTCGAAATTAGTACGAACAATCTGACCTTCGTACTGATGAGAATAGTCGTACTGGTGTTCACCTTCTCCAATTAAACGGTACAGATCCACCAGCAGAGGCGCTTCAAGATCGTCCAGCTTAACCATTAGTACCGTGCGCTGCTGCTTCACACCATCAAAGTGATCGTTGGCAAATGCACTCATACCACGCGCATTTTCACTGTCGACTTTAAAGAAATGCGTAAGGCCATGAACAGAATCAGCACGATCAACATCGAAGTAGTTCTGACAGGTTTCATCAATAGTCACAGCGTTGTGAGCGATTGTCTGACGAGCGTAGCTCTTGTTTTCATCCAGGTAACGACCACCAAACTTAGGCTCAACGTTTACCCAGCGACCAAACCCGTATTCACGAAGCACTTCCTGACCACGGTTAAAGTACGAAATACCAAGCGTATCGAAGTGACCATGCCCCATACCGTGCTGACCGTAATTCATCACTAGCTGGAAAACATCACCAGACTGATCCGGCATGCGAACAAAGCCTTGTGCACCGCGGTCGCCATCTGGGCCTTCATTGAGTTCGACACTCGGCCAGCATGGAAGACCAATCTCTTCCTCTTTACCTTCTAATGCACGTGAAAGCTCAAGACCACAAGCATGCATCCATACTTGCCCCTGAATTTTCGCCATACCTAGCAGGTTTTCATCCAAGCCATTCTCTTGCGAACCACTATCTTTCGAAGAATAGTGTTTGGCATACTGAGATACCGCTACCTGAACACCCATATCGGTAATGCCCATTGTGCGCGAAGCATCGTTAAGAGCAGGAAACTCACCATTCGGGTAAGCGGTCGAAAGCAGCGCCTGAACCGTTGTGCCGATTACACCATCTTTGAAATTAAAGATGTCGACTTCAGGCATATGGCGATGAATCACTTCGGCAAATACACACAGAGGGCGAATCGCATAACGGTGGTAGTACGGTCCTTCCATGTAGTAACCAGAAGGTGCGAACAGCTGAGAAATCTGAGCCAGGAAACCACCTGTGCCGTTATTCTCAAGTCCGTACACGGACATATCCATATACTCGCGCTTGCCTACAGCCAGGCCACAGATACCTACGGCTGCAACAGCCCAGATACCATGGTTATGAATACGATCAAAATCATGTCCATACTTCACAGTAAACATTTCAAGCATAGGTTTGAACAGCTTTTCTACGATACGGTGACGCTGTTCTTCATCCATATATGAAGCCACACAGGAATAAGCAAGGCTGGTGTACATCAGCCAAACGTGTTCATTTAAGATCTGGTGGAACAAACGGCCTGTTGGGTTAGTATTCTTCTGAACATGGAAACCAAATGTCAGATATTTTTCTGCATATAGCTCTAACAGTTCAGTTACGTACTTCGCGTACTTTTCTTCACCAGTAACCAAAAACAGGCGACCCGCCAGGTTCATATACTGATAGTTCTGCTTATGACGATTATGTTCATAACCGCCCGCTTCACCGTGGCCCGGAACATCTAGCTCTAAAGCCATAAATGCTTCCGTCTCTTTGATATGTTTAGCGATGGTACGACCCATTAAAGTGTCGCGCCCTAACTCTTTTTTTAGCTCAGCGATTTCAGCATCTGTCATTAAAATCGGCTGTGTTACTGATGTATGCACGAAGTTCTCCCAACAAGCAAATCTCATTTATATATAAAATAATACAAATAAAGCCCATTTGCACGAGTGAAAACAACAAATGCTGGGATAGGTCACAAATGCACTCTGGCACCCTATTACATATAGCATCGCGAGAGGTACCGGCATTTAATGCGGAAACAACTCCTTACACTAAATTTGATGAACCTCTCATTACTCAAAACTTATTGTATGACAATTAGCAAAAGAGAGGTTATGATACTCGCCATTACATTAGTGTTAAGTATTGAACAAATCTCGGGAGATGTTATGAATCCTTTCTTTATGATTAATGAAAATGAATGGGAAGTACTTGGTGGCGGCATCAAAAGAAAAATCGTTGGCTACACTGACGATCTAATGGCAGTACACCTGGAGTTCGACAAAGGTGCAATTGGCGCTCCTCACTCTCATGAAATTCATGATCAAATCGGCTACGTAGTAAAAGGCAGCTTTGAAGCGGAAGTTGATGGTAAGAAATGTGTACTAAAAGCTGGTGACGCTTACATCGCTAAAAAACATCTTGTACATGGTGCGGTTGCACTTGAAGACGGCAGCATTCTGATGGATGTTTTCTCTCCAGTACGTGAAGACTTTCTAAAATAAGAGGTATCCGATGCGACCATTTAAAATTGCGCTTCTCGGAGAGTGCATGGTAGAGCTGCAACAACACGGTGAGTACCTGAAACAAGCATTTGGTGGTGATACGCTAAATACCGCAATGTACCTATCTCGCCTAACCAAAGGATTGGGTCAGACAAGTTACGTTACTGCACTAGGCAATGATCCGTTTAGCCAAGGAATGGTTCGTGAATGGAACGAAAATGGCATTGATACCAGCCTTATCATGCATATCGATGAGAAGCAGCCTGGTCTTTACTACATCGAAACAGACGATACTGGCGAACGCAAGTTCCACTACTGGCGCAATGACTCTGCTGCAAAGTACATCTTTGATCAGGCAGAGCGCTCAGTTGAACTAATTAATAACCTGATGGAATTCGATGCTATCTATGTCAGTGGCATTACCATCGCTATTCTGACTGATACTGGTCGCAATGTTCTGTTTAGTCTGCTTGAAAAATTCCGTGCTAAAGGTGGTTTGGTTTGTTTTGATAACAACTACCGTCCGAAGCTTTGGGCAAGCCAGGAACAAGCAATTAAAACATACAAGACTATGCTTTCACTTACTGATATCGCGATGCTGACGTTCGATGATGAACAAGATGTTTACGGTGATACCAAAGTTGAAGAGTGTATCGACCGCACTCAAAGTGCAGGCGTAAAAGAGATCGTAATCAAACGCGGTGCGGAAGATTGCCTGATTGTTGTTGCTGACGAACAGATTTCTGTTCCGGCAACTAAAGTAGAAAACGTAGTTGATACTACTGCTGCAGGTGATTCATTCAGCGGTGGCTACTTGGCTAAACGCCTTACTGAAGGTAGCGCTGTAGATTCTGCAAAACTGGCGCACCAAATGGCTGGTACTGTCATTCAACATAAAGGAGCGGTTATCCCATTAGACGCGATGGCTAACCTGACTCTTTAATAGAAACAAATAATCCAAAGGCCCCCCTAAAATGGCAACACTTAACGAACAATTAGCAGAGCTAAAAGTTATTCCTGTTATTGCAATCAACAAAGCAGAAGATGCTATCCCTCTTGGTAAAGTTCTAGTTGAAAACGGCATGCCATGTGCTGAAATCACTTTCCGTACAGAGTGTGCTGCTGAAGCGATCAAACTAATGCGCGACGAGTTCCCAGAAATGCTGATTGGCGCAGGTACTGTGCTAACTAACGCTCAGGTTGACGAAGCTATTAATGCTGGCGTGGACTTTATTGTAAGCCCTGGTTTTAACCCACGTACTGTTGCTTACTGTCAGGAAAAAGGCGTTGCTATCGTACCTGGCGTGAACAACCCTAGCCTTGTTGAACAAGCAATGGAAATGGGCCTACGTACGCTTAAGTTCTTCCCGGCTGAGCCTTCTGGCGGTGTTGGCATGCTAAAAGCACTAACTGCTGTATACCCGGTTAAATTTATGCCAACTGGTGGCGTAAGCACTAAGAACATCAACGAATATCTTGATATCCCATCTGTATTAGCATGTGGTGGTACCTGGATGGTTCCAACCAAACTGATTGACGAAGGTAAGTGGGACGAACTAGCTACACTAGTAAAAGAAGCAGCTGAGTTTATTCAAGCTTAAACCCTAACCCCTCCCTCGATTAATAATAATAATTAGAGCGCGCTAGGCTATTAGTGCGCTCACAATGAATCTCCATTGCAAGATTGTTCTGTCGGCAGTCTTGCTTTTTTTTGCTTCAACTTTTCTTAGTAAATTTCAACAAATCTACACATACAATACCATGTATTGTAATCTTGTTAATCCACATTACAAACAAAGATGTCAACAACAAAATCTCCGCCAAACCCTCAGTTATACCGAGACTTTGATCGAAATCTCATCACGAATTTCTGCTATGTGACCTAGATAAAATTTCCCTTACATCATGTTGTAAATAATTATTGTATTACAATATGCTTTACTTCATATCATTCACGGAGGATGTATGAAAGATAATAAAGCGATAGCAATCGATGCTATTGAGTTGGTAAAACCTGCGATAGAAGGATTGTTCGAAAGAACAAATCGCAAAGAGCTTCACATAGTGGTAATGAACCCATCCATTAAGCCGTGGGAAGCAAGCTTCGAAGAAGCTATTTTGACAGAAGCATCATTAGGTTCTCCGGAAAGCTGGCAGCTCCCGTTCGATGAGTTTGCAAGAAAAAAAGCTAACCAGGCCTGGAGAAACTCTGTTTCTAACACTCAAGTTCAAAACATTCACCCTTCATCCCTAAAAGACGACGACATCCTATTTTATGGGTCGTTCGTATACGGAGATGTCGTTGTCGCTTGTAGCGGCGTTGAACAATGGTACGACATGCTTGTTGCTGGCTGGATCGCTGTTGCGATTGAACAGCTTGCGATTAGCGAGTATCAGACAATAAAAGCAAATAACCCTACCCAACAAATCAGAAAAGCGTAAACAAAAGGTATTCACATGAGTAATTTATTAAAGAAAGTACTAGTAACAGCGGGCATTATCGCATCAACATCTGTAATGGCTGCAGATTACCCTAGCAAAAACATTCGCCTTGTGGTCCCTTTTGGTGCTGGTGGTGGTACTGATGCAGTTGGCCGTACTCTTGCAAACTCTGCAAAAGACATCCTGGGCCAGAACATTGCGGTAATGAACCGTACTGGTGGTAGTGGTGCTGTAGGTATGAGCTTCGGTGCTCAGCAAAAACCAGATGGCTACACACTGACCGTAGTAACTCGTGAGATTGCATCTCTGCCTCAAATGGGTCTGATGCAACACGATGTTGACGATTTCAAACTGATTCGTCTTGTTAACCTTGATCCAGCGGTTGTACTAGTTTCTAAAGACAGCCCGTTCAACACGATTAACGACCTAATTGCTGAAGCGAAGAAGAAAGACGGTGCTGTAAAATTCGCTTCTACTGCTGCTCCTAACTTCTACCTGATGACGCTTGAGAAAGCAGAAGGCATCAAACTAAACGCTATTCCATACAACGGTGCTTCTGAAGCAATCCCAGCAGTACTTGGTGGCCACACTGACGTAACTATGGTTACTCCAGGTGAAGCTATCGCTCAGTTGCGCTCTGGTCAGCTTAAGGCTCTAGGTGTTATGTCTAACGAGCGTATCTCTTACATCCCTGACGTACCTACTCTGAAAGAGCAAGGTGTTGACGTTCAAAGTGGTACATGGCGTGGTATCGGAGCTCCGAAGAACACTCCAGATGCAGTTATCGAAACTCTGGGCAAAGCGTTCGACGAAGCGATGGCTACAACAGAGTTCAAAGAGTTCATGCAGAAAGGTGCGATGACTATCCACCCAATGAATGCTGAAGAGTTCACTAACTTTGTGAAGCAAGATACTAAAACGCTTGGTGAGCTAATCAACAACTAAGTTTTACTGTTCCACTCTTCATAAAGGGGGCAATACGCCCCCTTTATGAAATAATTTTATTCAGGCAATTATATGAAAGAGCGCAATATATTATTTCCTGTGCTTATGGTAATAATCAGCATTCTTGCTCTTATTTCAATAAGCCAGTTTGACAACCCTAGGTTTCAGGATGCCAGCGTAGACGCTAAATTCTTCCCTACGGTTGTTTCATGCATCATTATTGTTATTTCCGTACTACTTGCAGTACAAAGCAGACTGAAAAAAGAGTCCGATAACATCACACCGATCTTTTCCAGGCTTTCTATTTTTGGTGTTGGTTTCCTTTTGGCCTACGCCGTACTTATTAGCTTTATCGGCTACTTGCCAGCTTCTCTTATCGCATTTACTGCATACCTTGCTGTATTCAAAATTAAGAAGCCTTCTTACTACGCCATTGCCTGGACATTTGTCGTCGGCATTTACTACCTGTTCAGTGAAGTATTTATTATTTCGCTTCCTACTGGCTCGCTATTTTAAGGTGGATTTATGTTAGAACATTTAATCGCCGGCCTTTCGACTACATTTAGTTTTGCCGTTCTACCGGTTCTCTTCTTTGGTGTTTTGGGCGGCATAATTCTCGGCGCACTGCCGGGATTAACAGCTACTATGGGGGTAGCGATACTTCTTCCATTTACCTTTGGCATGGATTCAACGCCAGCACTGGTAATGCTGATCGGTGTATACATCGGTGGTATTTACGGTGGCTCTATCGCCGCGATACTGCTAAAAACGCCCGGCACGCCTGCTTCAGCTGCGACCGTTCTTGATGGATACTCGCTATCGAAAAAAGGGCAAGCTGCACGAGCTTTAAGTATCTCTGCCGTTGCATCTTTTGTGGGCGGTACAATCAGTACAATTGTTTTAATCGCAGTTGCTCCACTGCTAGCTAACTTCGCACTAAGATTTAATGCGCCAGAATATTTTGCCCTTGCTCTTTTTGGCCTGACTATTATCGCCAGTGTTTCAGCGCAAAACATTCTTAAAGGACTTCTTGCTGGTGCGATTGGTCTATTGATTTCTACCGTTGGCCTAGACCCTATCAGTAGTGTGCCACGATTCACTTACGGCATTATGGATCTCTACAGTGGGGTTAACGTAATCCCTGTTCTGATCGGTTTATTTGCTCTGTCTGAATCCCTGAATCAAATTGAAAAAGTGCTGTCTGGTAAAAAAGTGGTCATGCCAAAGTTTGACCATAGCCTGATGAGCAAAAAGGACCTCAAAGAGATGCTTCCAACCGCAGTTAAGAGTGGTTTAATGGGTACCTCTATCGGTTCTGTTCCTGGTGCTGGTGCGGATATCTCGGCTTTTGTTTGTTACAACGAAGCAAAGCGCTCTTCAAAGAACCCGGATGAGTTTGGTAAAGGCTCTGTTCGTGGCCTGAGTGCTGCAGAAGCTGGTAACAACGGTGTAACTGGTGGGGCTTTGGTTCCTCTTCTTACTCTTGGTGTTCCGGGTGACGCAGTAGCAGCCGTACTTCTTGGTGCTTTGATTGTGCAAGGCCTGACTCCGGGACCTCTTCTGTTTACCCAGAGCCCTGATGTGGTATACGGCGTATTCAGCTCCATGCTTGTTGGTAACATCATCATGTTGATTATTGGCCTTATAGGTATCCGCTTCTTCTGTCGAATCATTGAAGTACCAAAAATCCTGATGATCCCAATCATCATCTTCCTGTCGATTATTGGTGCTTACGCTATCAACAACTCGCTATTTGATGTTGGTGTTGCAATCTCGTTTGGCGTTCTTGGTTTTGCGCTTAGTAAGATGGATATTCCTTCCTCTCCTATTCTGCTCGCCATCATTCTTGGTCCAATGGCAGAAACCAACCTGCGTAAAGCTTTGCTGATGTACGACAACAGCTGGTCTTTCCTATACGAGAGACCAATTGCGCTTGCGTTTATCTTGTTAGCTGTGTTCTCTGTCTACTCAACGATGAAGATGAAGAAAAAGTTAGGACCACAACCTGATACTGAACAGACAAACTAGATAACTCCGTTAGGGCGACATTGATACCCTCCAATGTCGCCCTCTTTTTTTAGGAAGACCAATGAAGATTGCCATCGGTAGCGACCATTCCGGATTTACTCTCAAGCAATACATCTATGAACATCTAGGATCTCAGAGACACAATGTCTTTGATACTGGAACCAATGATCAAGCCAGAACCCATTCGGCGCTGTACGCAACTGCGGTATGTTCTATGGTCAACACAGGTGAAGCTGACCTCGGAATTCTGATTTGTGGTACAGGCGTTGGGATGTCGATCTGTGCCAATAAGATAAATGGGATTCGCGCGGTACTAGGGGCGGATATTTACACTGTAAAACAGTCAAAAGAGCACAATAACACCAATGTATTAACCCTCGGAGCGTTAACCACCAGTCCAGAGAAAGCAGTTGAGTTGGTAGAGATCTGGCTTAACTCATCCTTTGATGAAACAGATATCAGAAAATATCGGCTTCAATTGATTGAAGAGATAGAGAAAAAGCAGCGCTAGATTAAAGTTAGGTGAGCATATTAGCTCGTAAACAGATAGATCAGAGTCATTGTCAGCGCGGCAATTGTCAGTGTTTTCACTCCGCTAATAAACCATGTTTCTCCGGAAACCCGGCCAAGAAACACACCAAACATAAATATAATTAGGATAGCGACAAGCACGGCCACCTGTAAGGGTGGAAGAAATAAATCCACTCCCTGATTGGCTAGCCATAATGGCGAGATGATCAGCAGCGAAATAATAAGTGGAGCAGAGCCGTTGACTAGCGCGATAAAAATAGGCACCCAGCGCGCTGCTTCAGCGTGAGCACCTTCATCCAGCTTAGTGAGCATTGCGTCCTGAAGGTTACTTAGAGCCAAACGAAGCTCTGCCTGTTCACTCACATACGCGCTACTGGTGCCACTTACCGCTAACGCGATGGTTGCCCCCATACAGGCGTTAATTATCACGTCTAGATTCGCGGGAGAACTGAACAGGAAGCCAATGATGATCCCTAGCATGGTAAGTGCGCCATCGAAACCGTTGACCACAAAGTATCGCCGCATAATCCCTTGGGAATTGGTGATCTGCAGATAGAAGCTGATATGATGAATAGGTTTCAGCAATTTAACTCCTTCGATATCGGTCACTTACCAAAGAGAATTAATCACGGACACTGTTTTTTTCATTTTGCACTTCGACTACATCTACACTGTGCAACGAACTGCTCATTTGCGTGATCATTGCCTGGATCGCATCGAAATCAAGGTCGTAACCTTCTATCGATACTTCAACGGTTTCAGTATCCTGGTCGACTTCAAGTACAGATAACCTCACGGAGTAATCTTCACCAACCTCTGCAAGTCTGGTACAGAATTCCAGAGCAGAAGGCTGATGGGGTTTAAGCACATCCAAAACTAAATGTTTAACTAACACCATGTTACATCCCCTTGTTTATCTGTATCCGAAGCCTACATATAAGCGAGAACCTAATTATAAGTATAGTGGAGTCACGTCTATTTAAGTGCCCACTTAGCAACGATCTCTTCTGCGCGTTTAAGCAGTTCAGCGCTCGCTGATGATTGTAGGAATGCTGCATTGTCCTGAACTTGCTCTACCGTATGAGCACCGGCAATAACTGGCCCCACTTCTTCCTGAGCAACCAGCCAATGAATAGCAAGATGAGCTAACGGCACACCCGCCTCTTTCGCCAGCATTTTTAACTCTTCAGTACAGTTAAAGTAAGGTTCGAAGTTTTCTCCGTTTAGCTTAGGATTATTAAAGCGATCGTCATTTTCATCCCAATTTCCCGAACGCTTAAATGTACCTGTCAGTAGCCCCTGCATAAGTGGAGAGTATGGCAGGTATTTCATATCGAACTCTTTACAGAAAGGCAGAGCCTCATCGCGGGCACGGTATTGCAATGGAATGTTGTGGTAATGGTCTGGATTCTGTTCAAGTAGATTGTACAAACCCTGGAAGGTAGCAACTTCGACCCCTTTCATCATCTCACGTGTCATTTCCAGAGAGTAATTCGATACACCAACATGACGAATTTTGCCTTGCTGCTTCAGCTCGGCTAACGCTTCCGCTGTTTCTGAAATTGGAGTATTTGGATCAGGCCAGTGAATTTGGTACAAATCGATATAGTCAGTCTGTAGGCGAGATAGCGAATCTTCAACTTCTTTGAAAATACTTTCTCTACTCGCGTCGTTACGTGTCTTTTTACGCTCATCCTGAGACCAGGGAAGGCCAAACTTTGTCGCGATAATGATTTCTTCTCGCTTTTCCCCTTTCAAAGCTTGACCCAATACCGTTTCAGCATGGCCTTTACCATATACTGGAGCCACATCGAAGAAGTTAATACCAGATTCGATAGCGGCTTTGATTGCACGCTCAGACTCTTTGTCTGAAATATTGTTCCAGGTGCCACCGATAGCCCAACAACCAAAGCCAACCGCAGATGCGTTAAGATTTTTTATTTGTTTGTATTTCATTATGTCATTTCCGTTTTTCTTTAACTTTAAAACAGACACAACATCCCCACTACTCAGCCATTTACATAGTTTGCCATAAGTCACATACTGCTCTATAGCGACCAGTTAAACGCTGTTTGTTGTTCAGATAGAGTCCACAATCTGGTGGTCACATCTTTATCCAAAACAAATGGCTCCAGCTTACATTCACCAACTGGGCCACCAAAGTTCATCATTCCTGTCGGGCCATAGTAAGCGCGTTCTTCAAGGTTATCTTCTGTTGCGCACATAACTTCCGGGTAAGCACCTTTTTCTGCCGTTTGAGCAAGCCCTATTTTCACCATAATTGACCAGGTCAATCGCGTTGCCAAGCTGGCACTTTCGCGGATGAGTGATGTATTTGATGCCCCCGGGTGACAAACAAAGACTTTGACGTTTTGATTGGCTGCTTTGATTTTATCCTGCAACTCATAGGCAAACATCATTTGAGCAAGTTTGCTTTGGCTGTATACCTTGTTTGGATGGTAGTTTTTGTCCCAGTTCATGTCGTCAAATTGCATGGTTCTTAGCCCCATTTTGTGCCCCTCACTCGAGACAACCACAATACGTCCTTTTGATTGTTCAAGGCGCTCGAACAGCAAACTGCACAACAAGAAATGGCCATAATGATTAACACCCAACTGGCTTTCAAATCCATCTACCGTGAACTCTTGTTTAGCTACCTGAGCGATGGCGCCATTACACATAAGTGCATCAATTTGGGGAACCTTTTCCAATACTTCTCTAGCGGCTTTACGTATAGAAGCAAGTTCAGCGAGATCCATCTGTACAAAACTAACATTTGCCTGATTTCCGAACTCTGCTTTCAGTTTTGCGATAGCCGTTTCTGATTTACCCGGATTGCGATTCAGCATCACTACCTTAGCGCCTTTGGACAACAGAATACGTGTAGCCTGAAACCCAGCACCAGTATTGGCTCCTGTAATAACATAGGTTTTACCAACCAATGAATCGATATGATCCGGTGTCCAGCCATCGGGGCCAAATTGATTTTTACTGTTCATCGCATAATTTCCTGAGATTTAGAGCACTTCGTTGTGAATAAATATAACTCTCAGACTCGCCCATAAATAGGCGAAATAATCTCTAAAACATGCCTATTTGTATCACCAAATTGAACTTCGTATCTTTTGATGCTACGTTTGCTGTATGTATCATCCAACTTTTGGGTCTGTATGAGCAAAGAACTAATAAAGCAGCTTATTGAGAGCAGAGTCAGTACAGACGGCATGGTCGAGACTGGAATCAAAGGCGTGAAACTCTTCCGGGAAACCCGGTCAATCCGATGCACACCTGCGGTATACGAACCCTGTGTCGTAGCCATAGTCAGCGGCGCAAAAGAGGCAATACTCGATGGAAAAAGATACGTCTATGACAGCAGCCAATATATGTGCTGCTCTATGTCGATGCCCGTTGAAGCTGGAGCGCCTACAGCAACCCCCGAGGATCCTTTGCTAGGCGTGTATGTCTCTTTAGATACAAAAGTGATGACTGAACTTGCTATTGAGATGGAGAGTACCGTAGGTGCGATTCACAAACCTCAAAGTGGCCCTCTCCCACCAGGATTTGCTCTCTCAGAGTGGGACGACACATTCACAGACGCACTTTTTCGACTGTTGAAGTTAGGCGATAACCTTGCTGATACCTCAGTTCTTGGCGATGGTCGGCTTCGTGAGCTTTATTACTCTGTCTTAAAAGGCAAAGCAGGTAACTCTGCAAGACGGGCATTTGGTGTAGGCAATGAAATTGCCAGAGCCATCGACTATTTGTCTTCCAATCTGCATAAAACCGTCACCATCGAAGATATGGCCTCACAAGTGGGCATGAGCCGGGCAGTGCTTCATCGCAAGTTCAAGCAAGCGACGATGATGTCACCTATTCAGTTTGTAAAGTCTATGCGCCTGAACACCGCAGCTATGAAGCTTGCCGGTGGAATGAACGTAAGTACAGCAGCGTTGGAGGTCGGCTACGAAAGCTCATCTCAATTTAGTCGAGAATTCAAGCGGATGTATGGTCAATCACCCAAACAATGGACTCAATCCATGCCTCTGTCTGAAGGAGAGATAACTAAACTGACCGACCAGTTCTATTATTAGAGATACAAATAGGCATGTTTTAAAGAGGATACGGCATGTTCAGTATTTAACCAGATAGATATAGTTGTCTACCAAATAACAATACCTGTTTATACCACTATGTCTGCTAAAACATTAATACTATCGCTGGGAGCCTTCATGCTTGTTCCAACCCCATTAAACGCTAATGATTTAAACCCGAGTTCGCGTACTGCGGATGAGGTTGTAAAGGATTTGGAAGGAAATACATATCAGACAGTAAAAATCGGCAAACAGGTATGGCTTGCAGAAAATCTCCGGAGTACAAAGTTTCAGGACGGTTCAAAGATCAACTCTGCGTTTATTCCGGATGATAAAGAAGAAAACCTCTTAAAATACGGCAGACTGTACGACTGGCACGATGTTTCAGATGAAAGAAACATTTGCCCCGAAGGATGGAGGGTAGCAACCGATGAAGATTGGAAAGAGCTAGAACGCTCCATCGGTATGTCGGAAGAAGAACTGCATCAAAAAGGCTGGCGTGGCGGTGACCAGGATTTAGGAGTTCAACTTAAAGAAGCGCAATCCAATGGTCTGTTTAAGAAATTCGATCCGTCACAAATAAACAAGCACAATTTCTACGCAAGACCGGCTGGCGTGAAATGGAACGGTTTCTACATCACTCAGGGCGCATACACCGAGTTTTGGACCAGCAGTAGCGCGACGGATAAGAGTGCCATTATCAGAACACTGGCGTACTCCTGGTGGAATGCACACAAAGGCGAGATTCGACGCGCCACCAGCTCGAAGGATTATATGTTCTCGGTTAGGTGTGTGAAGATTTAGGCTGGACAAAAGATTATTCAACAAGGAAGGTAACCAATAGATAAACGAACCATGGTCTACAATTGTTAGTAATATCAGCATTTGGTACTGCACCATGTTAAGACAATTATTGGTTCGTTCTTTACTCCTACTACAATTCCCTTTAGTTAGCCATGCATCTAATGAGTTACATGTATCGCTTCTGCTAATTAATGCTACTCAGAGGAATGCCTACCACGATGCTATTGATGATTTTTCCCGTAAAAATCCTGATATTGAGGTATTCGTAAAAGATTTTGAATCGGAGTACTACAAGGCAAACGTTAAAAGCTGGCTAGTATCTGAACGGCATAGCGACGTAATGTATTGGTTTAGTGGTCAGCGACTTAAGGAGTTTATTTCTAAAGGGTGGGTCAAAGAATTAGACTCATTATGGGAAGGCTCGGGGTGGAGTAATCAGTTCACGTTGGGTGCTGAATCAAGTGTCACTTTCGCCGGACGCAAGTACGCCTTACCTGTTCATTATTATCCTTGGGCAATTTATTACAAAAAGTCTCTCTTTCAACGATTGAGCATTGACCCGCCTACGAGCTGGAAAACATTCTTGGAAGCATGCGAAAAACTTCAACAAAACAATATCACGCCATTGATTCTGGGAGCAAATACAAATGGACGCTTTCAATCTGGTTCGAGTATCTTAACTTAAGGTTAAATGGATTGAAGTTCCACCAAGAGCTACTGAGCGGCACTGCTAGTTATAAAGATCCACGTGTTATCAACGTTTTCGAACATTGGCGGATATTGGTTGATAAGGGTTATTTTCTAGATGGTCATGAACATTTAACCTGGAGGGATGTTGTTCCATATCTATACCGAGATAAAGGAGGGATGACCCTGCTAGGTAGCTTTTGGACATCTGATATTCCATCTTCATTCTACGATGATATTGGTATGGTTAGCTTTCCTGTCATTGACAGTCAAATTCCTGTATATGAACAGGCACCGACAGATGTATTTATGATCCCAAGTAATGTGAGAAATGAATCTGGTGCTCAAAGGTTTTTACAATATTTGGCACTGCCCGAGGTTCAGACGAAGTTAAGCAACGCCTTTGGCATGTTGGCTCCTAACCCGATTAATGTAGATTCGGATGATCATCTATTAAATAAGAGCTATCAGATCTTAGACGAAGCAGCTGGGCTTTCTCAATTTTATGATCGCGATAACCCTGAGCCTATTTCTACTGAAGGTATGAATGAGTTTGCGAGGTTTGTTGACGATCCAAACCAATTATCAGAAGTTTTAGATGAGCTTGAAAGGCTGCGGGCTATTAGTTTTAAATAGCATTCACTATAAAAATATCAGCTGCATTAATCATACAATATTAGTATATTCCCACCAGCCCTTTTTAAAGCCGAGGGTTACCTAGCAACTGACGTTTTAGTGGATGAATTGTTCACAACTTATATAGCCAACTGTTTGAATAACAGTTGGCTTTTTTTTAACTAGCACACTTTCTTTTCGTCTTAACGGTGTACATCGCGTTATCAGCTTTTACGAGCAATGCTTCCACATCAGTATCGTGATCAGGATAAATACTATAGCCAATGCTAACACCTACATGGAGGTTCTCACCTGCGATATCAAAGCCAGGCTCCATCGCCAGGTTTATCTTATTGGTAGTCGCGTGTATGTCATCTTCACTTTGAACACAAGCCAGCAAAACAACAAACTCATCACCACCGTAACGAGCCACGATATCACTTTGCCTTAAAACACCTGATATCCTGTTTGCTACTGATATCAGAATCTGATCACCGGCGCGGTGACCAAACCTGTCGTTCACGGGCTTAAAGTTGTTCAGATCAATAAACAATACTCCAAACCGACACGCAGTCTTATCTGCTAAATCTGCAGCTAACTTGAGCTTCTCGATAAGCATTCTTCGGTTGGGTAGCCCAGTCAGACTATCATGATTTGCTAGCCTTAATATCTCCTGATTCTCTTCTTCTAACTGGATGCTCTTCACACGGTAGGTTTCGGCTAGCTTCTGGTTCTTTTCTAGCTCATTCTCAAAAGCTAGGCTTTGCAATCTAAGCTCCGTTTGGTTTAGGTTATACGCTTTCTCTGACTCGATATACATTTTGAGGTAAGAGAGCGCAGCTTCGTATTTTTTTGACTGCTCATAAAGCTCACTTAACTTCTTGTAGGCCCTGATTTTGAATGTACCAATATCATTTTTTTCAGATATGGATTTAACCTGGAAAAAAAAACCATGAGCACTATCATTTTGCTTCATTGTCATCGCAAGGCAGCCAAGTTCATATGCATGTTCAGCCTGGATTTTTTTGTTTCCCAACTCTGTGGAGATAGTCAATCCTTTAGAAAAGGAAGATTCTGCTTTATCGAAAGAACCTCTCGATTTGTGAAGAAGCCCTTCTGTAACCAGTAATTCTGAGAAAAAATGAAGATCATTCTTTTTCTCAGCAGTTTCTATTGCTCGCATAAGCTGTAACTCAGCTCGATCCAAGTCGCCATGTTCTATGTGATAAAGGGAGAGGCATTTTGAAGCGGTATAGTAACCAGTATCATTGAGTTGAGGGATTTTGAGCGCTTCTGTAAAAAAGTCATAGGCAAGTTCTATTCTGCCCATACCTTCATAAAGAAGGCCCAAGTTGGCCAAAACAGAAGCTTCTCTTTCTTTTTCACCTCTCTCTCGAGACTTCTCAAGAGAAGCTGTAAAGTATGGGAGCGCATTGTCAAAGTTCCCCATGTCCAGATGAAGAACACCCAGGCTGTTTACTGCTCGAAGATAACCATACTCATCGCCAATACTCAGGTACTGTGCCGGTAAGTTATTCAAATAATTAAATGCATCTTTGAACTCACAACGCCAAAGGTGATACCAGGCGATATTAAAGTCGGCATCCAGTTCACCTTTTTTATAGGCACCATTGATCGCAAGCGTACGAGCTTCTTTCGCTAACTCTAATGCTGCTTGCATATTCTGAGCTAGAAGACTGAAAAACTCGTCGCTTTTCTTATCTACTTGCAACTGTATATTGTTAAAATCATCTCTACCTGAACGTTTCACAAATATACGCACCAACACGAAAATTATCGACTCACAATATCTTAAAATCGCTATTTAGCGCAATCAGAAGCAAGTATTATATTCTTTAAAGTTCGATATCAAACAACGCCATAAGTTATTTGGTAAACAACTCCGCAGGAATTTTCAGAATCGCTTTTTTCACATCCACATCTTTCTCTACAGAGCAAAGCGGGCGGTGAATCTGGTTTGGATAGAACAATGCAAAATCACCCGGGTTAAGGAACACGTACTGCTCGTTTTTAACTTCTTCTAAAAACATTACATCGTTTTCTAGCTCTGCGATTTCAGCTATCTCGCCACTTAAAACGTTTGAATAACCTAGCTTCTCTTCACCTTCCAGCAAAATCTGGATATCAACATAGTGCTTATGAATCTCAGGTTTTCTTACTTCAGCAGCTTCTGTTCTGCCATTAACTACCATTGCGAATACGCCATCTTCGCCGAACTCATATTTGCCATCAGGCTTTTTAGATGATTCTAGTGCGAATGCGATCCATTGGGAGATACGCTCGTCTGCAAAAGGGATAAGGTTTAGTTGCTCAACATTTCCAAATAACATGTGGGTTCCTTTTTATTTCTGTTTTAATAAATAGACAAATAAAAAGGGCTCCGAACCTATGCCCGAAGCCCCTGAAATTACTCGTTTACCATCACCCGATTAAAGTTCGATAGTAACGGTTTCGCCATCAACGCTTAGTAGCAGCGTGTTGCCTTCGATCTTGTGAGACACTTCAACCTGCTCACCTTCGTTCTTATTAGGAACTAGCAACGTCAGGATGTTGTGTTCTTTTTTCGCACCAAACTCAACTTCTACGTGACGGTGGATCTCTAGATCCTTATACTCGTATGGGTCAACTTCACCGAAGCCTTCAACGTTCTTCACAGACAGGATGTTGTCTTGAGACTCGTTGATGAATTGAACGCTTAGGTTCGCTTTCTCACCACGGATTGCGAAAGATTTCTCAGCCACTTCGTTAGCGAAAGTAGTGTGCATTAGCCAGGTCATGTCTTTCTCTTCAGAAAGCGTTGCCTTGTCTTGCATTACGAATACTTTGCCCTGAACGAACCAGATCTTACGTTTGTAAGACTCGATTTCTGGTACGAAGTACTTGTAAGAAGCCGTTGCATCACCTTCAACCATCTTCACGTCAGACTCAGTGTCGTAGTCAGAGATTGTGCCGCCCGCTTCGATACAGTAGCGATCCTGGTGGTTCTCGTAGCCAGTGTTCTTGTTCTCGCCGTACTGACCTTTGCCACCGAATAGAGGCAGGTTCTTTGAGAACGTTTGACGACGCCACTTAGTGTGCATGTCTACACCGAAGCCACCGTAGTAGCCAGTGATTGCCGCTAGTGTTTCACCAAATGCGTGTAGCGTAAATGCGTTCTGGTCACCGTGTGAGTGAGAGATAGAACCAAATGGTGAACACTTAAATACCATATGGATGTGGTTATCACGCTCAGTCATCTTGTTGTGGAACGCCGCCCAACCAGTGATTGGGAACACTTTCAGTAGAGGGTCGTTCGACGGAGCTTGCTCTTCTGGTGCATCCCAAAGGATGTTGAAGCGAAGATCGTCGTAGCCGAAGTCCCACCAGCCGAAGTTGTAGAATTTAGTGTGCGCTTCAGTATCACGACCTTTTAGCTGGTTGTAGTACCAAACGTACTCAGGCTTCTGGTTAACACCTGCGTAGTGCTTGATGTTGTAAGCCAGTTTAAGACCTGGGAAGTCACCGATTGAAGACTGGTCACAGAAGCTCGCACGCTTAGAGTGAACAGGCATACAGTACAGTGGGAAATCACCCGTGTTTTCGTAGAAAGTCTTGTTGAACATGTCTACGCCACAGTACGCTTTCAACAGGTCGAATGCTTCGCCCAGGAATGCTGTTTGGGTATTCCAGTAGTCAGGGCCTTCAGCCCAACCGCCGTCTTCACCGCCCCATGGTGGGTAGTGTACTGCGTAATATTCTAGTGCGTATGCAATGTACTCACCTGCTTTCGGGTGGTCATGGTATAACGCAATACAAGTAGGAATGATTGCAGAAGAGATAGAACGAACACCGTGGCTGTTTAGTGGGTTGTTCAGTAGATCAACCGTTACTTTCAGGTGGTGCATGATCTCGTCCAGACGCTCAATTAGTGCATCTTGAACTTGCTGGCGCTCTTCATCTGTGAAGTAAGCGTGTAGCCAATCGTAACCCCAGGCCATTGCAGCGATTACACGGAATGCGGCTTCATCGTTGTAACCACGGGAAGTTACACCTTCTGGATCGTAAGTAGAAAGCTGTAGCGTCCAGGCTTTTGCCTTTGCAATTAGCTCTTCGTCTTCTTTAACGATACCAGCGATTGCAAGGTTACGCGTTGCGTTAAGAGCCATCTGGCAATCAACGTACATTTGACGCCAGTAAGGGCGCCATAGAGAAGCTTTACCTACCGTCTCTTCTGGGTATGGTTGTGGTTCTGCGTATGGTTCAACATCCAAAAACTTCTTAGTCGAGTTATTGAAGAAATCATCGAACATGCAGTGTGATTCGTCAGCCTTAACCGCCGCTTTAAACGCTTCTAGATCAGCAGCCTGAACAAGCAAACGAGGACGTGCTTCACTCAAGTTGTCTAGGAATGAAAGGTCGAAGTCACGCTTCTGTAGTTCGATTGGTAGTAGATCTACCAGGTTGCCTGCTGAAGTGTCATTTTCCAGCTTCATCTTCCTGATGGCATCAAGAGATTTTTGGTTGCTCATGATAACTCTCTTCTTCTTTACAAAGGATTTCTTTCTTAATGCTATTATAATACAAATAATGACATCTTATCTATGAACTCTGTCAAAAAAGCCAGCAGGAATCTCCCTGCTGGCTTTAACTAGAATCCATTCAATTTTAATTCGCTTTATTACGCGTGCTCAGCCTTGCATTCGGTTAGCTGCTCTTTGAAAAGGCCTCTTTCGACGCCAATTTTTTTGTCTGCCACAAGAAGCAGAGATATAGCGGAAATGTTAGCTATGATAATAGAACCAAAGATTACGTTAACCGCCATCTCTGTTGTCGGGATAAGAAAAGCGCATAGCACCATCAAGAAACTTAGGATCATTAATCCTTCAAGGATAAAAAGTGTACCCTTTTTAAGACTAGCTGTTTGTGTATTCATAATTTTCCTCACATCATTAACGTTGGTTACGTTATCAAATAACTTTTATCTCTTCATTTAATAATACAATTATACAAGTAGGTTGAATTCAGAAATGTGAGATGGATCGTCTCCCAAAATTACTGACATAAGCCTGACAATTCAGAGTGCAGCAATCTATTTTTCACACAAATAATAAAGCCTCTTTCAAGGGTAGAGAAAGAGGCTTTGGAGTAGTACTAGATATATATCTATTAGAAGCTGTAAGTAATACCTACACGGCTTCGTAGCTGACGGTTATCATCACCACTTGAAGAGACGTTACCGAACTCAACATATGGACGCCAAGCCCAGTCAGCTTCTTTATAGCCGATCTTCAGGTTGTAATCCCAACCATGGTCTGTACTGCTATTTTCGTACCAGTCACCAAGGAAATTCGTTAGGTTGTCTTCATAGTTTGCTTCGAAACCAAACTGGAAGTTATCCCAGTTGTAGTCTAGGTTAGCAGTAAACTTCGAGCGATCGATGTCATCTTTACCAGAATCACTGTTAAAATTACGGAACTCATGACGGTAACGAAGTTTCGCGGTAATGCCGCTGTCAAATTTGTACTGAGCACGAATCTGTGGCTTGTAGGTAACAGAGTCACCACCAAAGGTTACCGGCATACTAGGGATAAGTGTAAACTGTTCATTGATATTAAAACGGTAACCGTACTCAAATTCATTGTCACCAGCTTCCCACTCGGAGAAAGGCTTGCCTTTTTGTTTCGCTTCTACACCAAAGTAGTGGTTACCCACACTACTGCCGATTTTTACACGACTCGCATAGTCTTCTGTGTCATGTTTGTATTCTTGACGGAAGTCTAAAGATGCAGCAGAAACGCTGCTTGCTGCTACAGCTACAAGAGCTGCCAGGATTGTTTTTTTCATCATATTCTATGTTCGCATTTAAATTTATATTGATTTATAGCCAGGCTCTATTTCTGGCCTGTTTGACAATAACGCCAACCATCGTTGTCATACAATAATAATAAATTGATTAAGGATCTGATTCTGTGAACAAGATCGAAATGTACTTTTCCTGACATAACTCTGACATTAACAAATTAAATCTACATCAAATCAATACGTTATGTAATTTCAAAAAATAGTAGCAAAGGGAGATGCACACCTTCTTGTATGACTTATAAACATTACCAGTGTGAGTCCAGTTGGTAGAAAGTTGACTGTGTAGTCTTCACAAGCACATGCAGCCACTACAACCGTTATACACATGTCTTTTTTCATATGATTGGTTTTTTTGAGGCAAAAAAAAGCAAGCAGTCTCCTGCTTGCTTTTTATCAGATTTTTAGAATATTAAGATGTGCTTTCAGCTGTTTCTGCGTCAGAAGCGCCTTCAATACTCTTGTCAACAGCTTTCATTAGTAGCAGACCTACACCACCAACAATTGCACCACAAAGAATGAAGATGAAGCGACCAAACATTGGGTTAGGTAGCAGACACATCAGGGCAATACCAAGGCCAGCAACCGCAATCAATTTACCAAGCATTTGACGCTGTTTGTTGTCCAACTTCTTCTGAGCAATAGACTCCGCTACAAGTGGAGTGTCCAGGTTCTCGAAGAACTTATCTACGTTCTTCTGACGCTCTTCAGAAAGAGGCTTGTAGAACAGTGTAGACAGTAGGAAGAAACCACCCGTTAGAGAGATATGACCAATCAGACCAATCGCTACTTTAATGTCAGACCATTCACGACCTGTTAGCTCGTTCAGACCAAACCAGGATTCAACCATATCCGCATTGATAACGAAACCTACGACATAAGATACACCCGCACCAACTACTAGCGTACCCCAACCAGCCCAGTCTGGAGTCTTCTTGATGAAGAAACCAAGGAATGCAGGAATGGTCATTGGGAAGCCGATTAGAGCACCAACGTACATCATGGTATCGAACAGGCTCAGACCTTTTAACGAGTTGATGAACATCGCAACAAGGATGATTAGTACACCAAATACAGTCGAAGTAATCTTAGATACGAATACTAGTTCTTTCTCAGAAGCTTCGTGCTTACGGATTATCGGCTCGTAGAAGTTCTTAACGAATATACCTGAGTTACGGTTAAGACCTGAGTCCATAGAAGACATTGTTGCTGCAAACATCGCCGCTACTAGCAAGCCAACCATACCTGCTGGCATGTACTCTTGTACAAAGTACAAGTAAGCGAAGTCTGCTGCTTTCTTACCAGACTCTGGGTACGCTGCAAACAGATCCACACCTTGACCAGCTACGTACCAAGAAGGCATGAACCAAATCATTGGACCTAATGTCATCAAGAAGCAAGCAAGAAGCGCTGCTTTCTTCGCGTTCTTAGAGTCTTTAGCCGCAAGGTAACGGTAAGAGTTAAGCATGTTGTTAGTAATAGAGAACTGCTTAACAAAGATAAAGAATGCCCAAATACCGAAAATGCTTAGGTAGTTAAGGTTGTTACCAGAAACAAACGACGCGCCATCTTGTACAGGGAAGTTGTTAACGATTTCTCCAACACCACCACCTTGAACGATAGCAAACACCGCACAAGTTACCGTTACCGCCATGATGATAACCATCTGCATAAAGTCAGATGCAATTACCGCCCATGAACCACCCGTTACTGACATGCCCAGTACTACAAGCCCGGTCACTATAATCGTGGTGTTCATATCAAAACCAAAGATACCTGAAGCAATGATTGCCAAAGCGTTTAGCCATACACCCGCAGATACAATAGAGTTTGGCATGCTCGACCAGGTAAATACCTGCTCGTTCGTAGAACCAAAACGCATACGGATTGCTTCAATTACGGTAACAACACGCAGCTGACGGAACTTAGGAGCGAAATACGCATAGTTCATGAAGTAACCGAATGCGTTAGCAAGGAAGATTACCGCTACCGCGAAACCATCGTTATAGGCTTTACCAGCGGCACCTGTGAACGTCCACGCTGAAAACTGTGTCATAAAGGCTGTTGCGCCAACCATCCACCAAAGCATGCTACCGCCGCCTCGGAAGTAGTCACTGGTTGTATTTGTAAATGTGCGGAACATCCATCCTATCGCTATTAGGAATAGGAAGTAGACCAGCACTATAAGTGTATTTAGATCCATTATCTTAACCTTTTCGTCAAACAAACTATTTGTGTCGAAGTTAACTATACATCTCAATATGCACATTTGTAGTACAATATGCCAATTGCGTGATTAAGATCTACTAAATGAAATCAATTCGTCATACAAATATGATGCGTGTGATGTTTTTACCATTCCCCATACTAACAGTGCCAGCATTCATTCACAAGCCAAATGAAACATAGAAATGTACATCTTGTTAACACGTGCAACCAGCTGAATTGCTTTGATGAAATAACGATCAAACAAAAATATCGGTACATCAATCAAGGTTATTATAATACAATTAATGATATACGCGGAGGTGTCCTTGTTTTCTACAAATTCTTTCTTTAAGCGCAATCTATCTATTGCCTGGCCTCTGGCCATTAACGCACTTTTAATGCAATCCATGTTAATGATAGACACTTTTCTGGTTTCACCGCTGGGAGAAGAATCTGTTGCTGCAATGGGGATAGCATCTGCTATCGTCGCATTTTTTCTGGGGATTCAAATGGCATTGGCCAACGGTACGCAAATGATCCTGAGCCGTGCCTACGGCTCAGGCAACACGAATGCCGTTAGTAACAATTTTTTCGGCGGGTTAACCATCAGCCTTACATCGGCTTCTGTGTTCTGGCTTTTTTTGGTGATGGCTGACAATTATGTAATTTCTTACCTAACTGATTCCGCTACTTTGCATTCAAAGGTTCACGAGTACTTAAATATCTCTGTCTACCTGATCGTTTTCACGGCAATAACTCAAACCATTACTGCACTGTTTAACGGTTTTGCCAAAACTAGAATCCCACTTAAGGGTTACCTGATTGAGTTGCCACTAAACTGCGTTGTTTCTTACTTTTATATCTATATCTTGAATATGGGAGTAAGTGGTGCGGCCTTGGGTAGTCTCACCGCCATTATTGTCCGAACTCTATATCTGACTTTTTGTCTTAAAAAAGACAAAGGCATCACCTTAACGTTGCCAGAAAATCAAACTGCTTTCAGGAAATCTATCCGAAAGCACTTCTCAGAGATCTTTCCTTTTGCAGCTAATATCACCATCCTGGCTATCGGGATAACTGCTTATCAGTTAATGTTTTCACAGCTAAGCATAAACGAGTATGTAGCGATTACGCTGCTATTCCCGTGGATTAAGGTCGGAACACAGATGATTGTCGCCTGGTCACATGGAGCCGCTATTCTGATTAGCCAGGACATCGGCTCTGGCCGAGTGGATAGATTAGAAGGAAATGTAAACAAGAGTATTGATGTTGCTGTCATAATCTCAGTTTTTGCGTGTGTGTTATTCTTAGTACTTCACTTTGCTTTCCCTCATATATATTCCAACCTAGCGTCAGAAACTTATACCGCAATCGCTGTAATAGCGCCTCTTTATATCTTCTTGCCGTTAGTTAGAGGCTATAACACTGTACATGGAAACATCCTTCGTGCCGTGGGTAAAACCAAAGATGTCTTCAAAATCAACTTCATTGGGCAGTGGGTGATTTCTTTACCTCTACTGGCTATGATTATTTTCTATTTTGATGGCTCAATCTTCTGGGCTTTTGCGATACAACCGTTCGAGGAATGTATTAAGGCACTACCATTTCGCCACTTAGCTCGTAAAACAGTAAAAGAGTTTGGCGAAGAACAAGCGAATGCTCTCAACTATTAGCTGCGAAGCTATCCGATAAGGCGGTAGAAGGAAATTATGCTAGAAGGGATCTGCTAGAAGGGAACAACGATCCCGGTTTATCCCGGCTAAAGTTCGATGGTAATTATAAAAGGATGAGGTAACTGATCGTGTGATGGGTATTATTTTGAGAAAGGAAAACCTTACTACAGCGTGCCCCCACAGCAAAACGCCATAGTAAGGTTAAAATCGAAATTACTTCTTAAGATCAGCGAAGTAATCGAAGATTACTGGTACGTCGTTTTGACCCATACCAGCATCAACAGCAGCTTGTAGGCTCTGAGAAGTACCTTGCGCAATTAGAGACTCAGTACCTAGCTCTTCACAAAGTGCAAGGAAGTAACCAAGGTCTTTGTTTGCGTTTGCAACAGAGAAACCTAGCTTCTCTTCACCGTCTACAGCGTAGAACTTACAGAACTGCATAAACGGAGAGTTAGAAGGACCAGCAGACATGATGTCAAATAGTTGCTGACCATCAACACCAGCTTGCTTAGCTACCGCGAATGCCTGAGACATAGTCGCAACAGTTGTCATACCCATGAAGTTGTTCACTAGCTTAGTTACGTGACCTGAACCTAGAGCACCCAGGTGGAATACGTTTTCGCCCTGCTCGTCTAGTACAGGTTTAACTTTGTTGAAAGTTTCGATGTCACCAGCAGCCATGATGTTTAATAGACCATCTTTAGCGTGTGCCGGAGTACGACCTAGAGGCGCATCGATCATACCAGCGCCTTTCTCTGCCAGAGCTGCACCAATCTTCTTAGTAGAAGCAGGGATAGAAGTACCGAAGTCGATTAGTGTAGCGCCATCTTTGATACCCGCAAGGATACCTTCTTCACCGTATACTATCTTCTCAACAACTTCTGAAGTTGTTAGACATAGCATTACGATGTCTGAGTTTTCTGCTAGCTCTTTTGCTGTAGCAGGAGCTTTTGCACCACGTTCAACGCATTTTGCAACTGCATCAGCGTTTAGGTCCATTACGTTTAGCTCGTAGCCACGGTTTTGAAGGTTCTCAACCATGTTGCCACCCATAAGGCCAAGGCCGATGAAACCAATTACTGGTTTAGTCATTGTAAAATCCTCTAACGTCATATTGTATTACTATATGCCGGGTAGAATATACTTATATGCCTGATAACGCAATCCGGAAGAGAGATCTATTTACTGTGAAGTTCAAGTAATGTGATCAATCACTGAAATCCTCTCATATATAGGACGACACACTGAATGCATCGCGATAAAAAGCCGAGCCTAATATTTTAGGCTCGGCTTTTCACAGTAGTACTTTGGTATCAAAGCTTACGTTTAACTTCACAGTTTGCAACTCTAATTGTAGTACAATTACTCAGGTGCATATGCAGGCTAATCAACTAACTCCCGATATATACTTTCTCATTATTTGCTTCTCTTGCTCAGAAACGAACGACGCTTCCACAGCATTGAGACTCAGCTGCGTCAACTCTTCATCGGATATATCAAAAGCTTCAGCCACTGCCAGAAAATTATCGACCATATAACCACCGAAATAGGCAGGATCATCAGAATTTATCGTGACACACAGACCTTTTCTCAGTAACCCGACAATATTGTGTTGCTTCATATCTTCAAATACTTTGAGTTTAGTATTAGAAAGAGGACAAACGGTAAGAGGAACACGCTCCTCAGCTAATCGCTGCACGAGATTCTCGTCCTCAACACAACGAACACCATGATCAATTCTATCTACCCCTAGAATATCCAGCGCATCAACAATGTTTTGTGCCGGACCCTCTTCCCCTGCATGGGCCACCAGCTTAAATCCAGCCTCTTGTGCTTTTTTAAACACTCGCGCAAACTTTTCCGGTGGGTTCCCCTGTTCAGAAGAATCCAAACCAATGCCAATAATCTTATCTTTGAACAGTATCGCTTGCTCCAACGTTTCAAAAGCTTGTTCTTCACTCAGGTGGCGAAGAAAACACATAATCAACCGGCTGGTTATCCCTAATTCAGCTTTTGCTTTCTCTAGTGCTTTGTATATGCCACCACATGCTATGTCAAAGCTGATATCACGTTCTGTATGGGTTTGCGGATCAAAGAAAATCTCTGTATGGATAACATTATCTTCTTTGCATCGAAGAAGGTAAGCCCAGGTCAGGTCAAAGAAATCCTGTTCATGAATTAGAACATTCGCCCCCTGATAGTAGATGTCTAAAAATGACTGTAGATTTGTAAACTGGTAAGCATCCCTAACTTCTTCTGGTGTTTTGAACGGGATTTCTATTTGGTTTCTTGATGCTAGCTCAAACATCAGTTCAGGCTCTAAACTCCCTTCTATGTGAAGGTGAAGTTCCACTTTAGGAAGTTGGCGTATGAAGTTAACTTTCTCGGGTGTGATCGCTCGCATTGTACAAGTCCTTTATTGTTATGATTATTAAAGCGTAATTTAACAATAGAACTTGTACAAATTATTAAATATTGAAAGCGGCAAATAGATAATCATTGACTGATATCGTGTGCTAATGAGTAAAAGGAGTACAACCGGCGTTCCTCATTCAAAAAATAGCGTTCGATCTGTACCAATAATAGCTCTGCGCAGGCAACTGCGTCTGTCAGAGCATCATGAGCAGAGTATTCTGGTAATCCGTATCGGTTTCTTACTGAACCAAGCCGATAATCAGTCACTGCAGCTGCACCTCTTAGCCGTGCAAAGCTTTTTTCTATTGCCAATGTATCTAACCAGACAATAGGCAATGACGGCAGTTGGTATTTCTCCTGAACGAATTTATCCAGGAAGGCTTTCTCCACCACGCAGCCATGCGCTACCACAACTTTGCCCTGCATATGATGCAACAACAGGGACAACGCATCATCTAAAGAGATCCCGGATTTGAGCTGATCTGGCGTAATATGGTTAATGACCACCGATTCATCATTAATTCCCGTAGCATCGCTTATATACAAATGCTGACAAGATTCAAGATCGATCATTAAATCGTTGACCTCAACCCAGCCAATACTCAGAATCTGATCCTGATCTGAATCTAACCCCGTTGTTTCAATATCAAGTACCAGCAGTGAAGCTGATTCCAGAGTGATATCTCTGTCGGAAAAATCATAACTAAGGCACTGTTGTATCTGAGGAGGCAGATTGCGCTTTAAATAACTATTCTTATGCCTTAGTAAGCGAGACAACGGATGAAAATACTTGATCATAAGTCCCCTTAAACACCAGAAAAACGGAGCTTGACAGCATCCTGAAGGTTATCGATGATTCTGAACGCATCTTTCAGGTGTTTTCTCTCGAAGCTGCCAAAATGATTCGGCTGAATATCGTTATTTGGCTCTTCACCATTTTTAAGTGCCCATAGCTGATGCTTCAATCTAAGCTGGGATATAAACTGATAGGTTCCAATGATATCTTTATAATACTCGTCGCTTATCAAGCCCTTCTCATTCGCCTTCTTAAAGCGATCTTCTGTCCCATTTTCAGAGAGCTCTTTGCTAGCAAGGCCGTAGATTCGAGCGAGATCAATGATTGGGTTTAGAGCGTGCCTTTTAACATTTAGTGTTTTCTTATCCTTACCGCTTTTTTCCAACACAATATTATTGAATATGCTTAGAGGAGCGCTGACAGAGGTCGCTTCACGAACAAGTATGCCAAGAAATTCCCTGCTCTCTTCTATGTAGTGACGCATCGTTTCCTGAAGTTCTTTAACATACTGCTGGTTGCCATAAACAGTACGAATCTCCAGAAATACAGTGATATTAAGAAGCCTTTCATACTCGGGGTTACAGAACCATTTCTTGTAATACTGCTTCCAGGTCGAAATAGGTTGGCACCACTTATCTACTGCAGCCATATAATTGCCGGTACAAAGTGGGTAGCCACACGTATGCAAAGCATTAACGACATAGGCACCAAAATGGCGGAAATATATCCTGTCACTCGCAGTAGCATCGTCCGATAGAATCAATGCGTTGTCCTGATCAGACAGCAAATGCACTTCGTTTCTGGCATGAGAACCCGCCACCATCCAGGTGAACTCACATGGAGGAGCCCCAAACTTATCGATTGCTATCTCTAATATGCGCTTTGTGTAGGCATCATAGATAAGGCTCATTACCTTACCGATATTATCTATAGCAACTTTACCTTCCACCAGCGCTTCAAATATAGCCTGGCGCTCTAACGCGAGTTGTGCCAAACCCTCGATGCTTCTAGCGTAATTGATTTTTTCGATAAGGAAGATAGCCTGAATACGGTTGTTTCTGACTAAGTGCGTTGTCGTAATTAAGCCTTTAACAACGCCATCTTCAACAACAGGAATGTTTCGGATGTTGTTTTGCATCATCAAAGATGCCGCCTGCAACACCAGATCATCGGGTTTCACCGTCAATGGATTCGGTGTCATCACCGTAGCAATTGGGCTATCAGTATCAACATCCTTTGCTATGACCCTTTTGGTCATATCTTTGTCTGTCATCAGACCGACAATTTGATCATCTTCCATGATCACCGCACAGGAAGAGCGTTGCATCATGCTCATTTCCAGAGCTACCTGCTTGATCGACATGCTGGATTCAACAACGGCGACCCTATCCGATGCTACTTCAGATACTTTTTTAACAAACAATCCTTTTTCTTTGTCAGACCAAACTACATCAAGTGCTGACTGTATTCTCTTTTGTGCCTGTGAAGCGAAGTGTTCGGCGTACTCTGGATGTTCCTCCATCAACCTGGTAATGGCTGAATGCGGGATCTGATAAAGGATTGAGTTTTCTATTGCAACCGCTCGGTATTTTTTTCTCAGATAGATCTTCGATCGACCCTATAAACGAAAAGCCAAAGATGTCCTCAGGGCCAAGCCTTGCGCGTAGCACGCCATCTGGTTTTCTTTGTTCGATGGCACCGGTTCGAATAACATAGAGAAACTTATCCTCCTGCTCACATGGATCAATTATGGATCCAGATGCTTTGTAAGATATTTTAATGGTTCTGGATAGCTCTCTAAGCAGTGGCTGAGGCAGTTTATCGAAAGGATCGATTGAAGAAATGAACTGGATAATGTTGGGTAATAAAGTTTCGGACATATTTTTCCCCTAAAAAAACCAATGCCTTAGCATTGGTTTTATTCATTTAGCTATCGCTAAAACTACGTACGCTGATAAAGCAAACTATTAAGCAACTTCTTCCGGTAGTCGGTGCTTAGTTGCCTGAAGATGGCAAGCAGACGCATCACGAGCTTTATCCGCATCGCCAGCCATAATCGCGTTATAGATATCCTGATGCTCTTTAATACAGGTACTTCCCTCTTCCGAAGAGTAGCGAATAAAATTAACGAACATAGAAGTCAGAATATTACCGAATGGTAAGTAAAAGTCGTTACCTGTTGCAGAGAAGATTAATCTGTGGAATTTGATGTCAATTTTTGTCCATGCATCAGAGTCAAACTCTTCTGCGTTAGCCACTTCAGCCATCTGCTGGAAAACACTAGACAGTTCCATCCTTTGTTCAGCAGTGGCATTTCGCGCAGCCAATGCACAAGCTTCCGGCTCAATCGCTCTTCTTAAACCTAGGAATCGAATACAAAACTCATCGATATCCATCAAACCTTCCATCCACTCAATCAACTGAGAATCAAGGAAGTTCCAGTTAGCGCGTTCAACAACCTTTGTACCAATCTTAGGGCGAGATTCCAGAAGCCCCTTAGAGGTAAGAAGTTTAACCGCTTCACGCAGCGCTGTACGGCTGACGCCAAACTGCTCGCATAATGCCATCTCACCAGGAATGACACTACCCTCGGGTAGATCACCTGACAATATACTTCTGGCTATCTCTCTCGCTACCTGCACATGCAGGCTACGTTTCGATCCAGAAATCGCTCCGAAACTATTCAATGTATCGCTCCTACTATAATCATTATTATAAATATACTCTATTTGCCGGAAACTATCTTATTTCATAGTAACAATAATACAAGTGGTAGCTCCGCAAACGGTATAAATTAAATCTATTATCTAACCAAAGACTTTTTTGGAACGGCTACAGTACTTAAGAAAGTGTGAATCCCGCCCCAAAAGACATTAATGTCGGAACACTAACATAATATTGTAATATTTTTTGCGTTTTTACTCACACTTTCATTCTTCGGACAGATTCTCTAAAATCCCGCCAAATTTCATTTCTGACAGGTAGTAAAGTGAATAAGAACATAGCAACTAACCTCATTGCGTTGGCAGTACTCGCCATTGGTTACCAAACTTCTAACAACATCGTTTTGTATGCAGGACTCTTTGCGTTTTCAGGCGCAGTAACAAACTCACTAGCAATTCACATGCTATTCGAAAAAGTACCAGGACTATATGGCTCCGGTGTAATTCCTGCCCGCTTTGAAGAGTTCAAGGCGGCGATTAAGAACCTGATGATGAATCAGTTCTTTACCAACGAGAACATTGACAAGTTTCTGAGCAATGAAATGTCTGGCAGTGTGAAGTTAGAACTCGAACCAGTTATCAGCAAAATCGACTTTGAGCCAACATTCGACTCATTGGTTGAGGTTATTGCAAACTCATCTTTCGGTGGAATGCTAGCCATGTTTGGTGGAACAGACGCACTCCAGCCTCTAAAAGAACCATTTGTTCAAAAGATGAAGGAGTCTGTGGTTGAGATCAGCCAGAGCGGTAATGTTAAAGAGGCACTAAAAGAGCAGATGGAACAACCTCAGATGATGGGTGAAATTCAGGAAAATATCGAAAATATTATCGACCAACGCCTCAATGAACTTACTCCCAAGCTGGTTAAGCAAATGGTTCAGGATATGATCAAACAGCATCTTGGTTGGCTTATTGTGTGGGGCGGCGTATTTGGTGGCTTGATTGGCGTGGTTTCAGCTTTGATTTCTCAGTAGCTCTAGCATAGTAACAAAAAGCAGCACCGTTATACTCAAGTGACCTCAAGATACAGAACTCAGATCTACATCTTGAGGTTACTTGAGTATATGAGTGTTTAATCACACACCTCGCTATAGATTCCACTAAACTGTTCTTTACGCTTACGATGCTGAAGGAACAACAATGAAGCTTAGGAACCTTGGATTAGTCGCAGGTATATGCCTGGTAACGAGTGCTGCTTTTGCCAGTGATAACACCGCTAATAAATATAGTAATTTCACCCCAGAACAACTTCTAAACCTACCGCACGAGGAACTAAACTCAGAAGTTCCGACAAATTACACGCAGGCGGCACAGCTCGCTACCTCCCCATTTGGTGAAATCACATTTACCATGAACCTGAACACTCTTATGTATCCGGCTACAACGGATTTACAAGCCGCTGTAAAACAGTTTCAGATGGATTTAGATACAGAACCAACAGGGGTACTAACGATATCTGAAATAGAAACTTTGGGTTACAGAGCTTCTATGCAAAAACTGAGTCGTGTATTCTTCCCGAGCGAATTTTCCAGTAGTAAAAGTGATGTCTCTGCCCATATCAAGGGAACGGTAATGCTCCAGAATGATACTATTGCCTGGCCGGTTAATTATACGGAAATCAACTGCTACAAAGCCCAGAACTTCTGTTCACTTGGACAGATTTACCTTGTAATTCCAGACGAAGATTCATATTCCCAAAACTATCAGGTGGGCAAGTCAAAACCTGATTTCTTCACAATTACCGAATGGAAAGAGAATCAAATTATTGCAATTCCCGATTCAGGGGATAACTCAGATGATTGCGTGGCTGTAACTCTGGAACTGAATTTCAGCACACAAGAGTTTTATCTTCTGACTAAAAATGGGAATGGAGAGTGTGCACCGACCTTTGAAAAGCCGCAGATAGCTCAGGTTGTAGATGGCACTGCTATATATGATGCTGAGTTTACTAAGGTGAGTGACAAAGCCTTTAGTTTTCTATCCAGCCAATTTCAGGAAACCGTTAATAACATTGTAAAGGAGAGTAACTAACCCGCGGAACTAAAACGTAGGGTTCAAACGGTTATCGTTAATAAGTGTTACTTATTAACGATATAAAATACAATTATTACCATTTATAAACCAACTCAATAAAATTACCTGAGAAATTTCAGAAAAGGGAATGACTGAAAAACCAATATATTCAATCACTTTCAGGTAATAGACATGAACAAAAAAACTCTTTTAGCGCTAGCAATTGCAAGTTCTGTTGCTCTTGCTGGCTGCTCTTCATCTAACGATGCTGGTGGAAGCGACCATGATAATGACCACGTTGTTGACCGCCCGGTACCAGACCTGCCAGTAGACCGCCCTGAACCAGTAGACCCTGATTATGGATTCACTCCTGAAGATAGTGTTCCTGATCGCCCAGAACCGGATTTCGGTGATACACCTGACTGGGGGAATGTAATAGGCGACATCCATGTAGATGCTGACGGAGTGATCAGGTTTGAAGGTAATGAGTACCAAATCGTTGGTTATAGCGATATGGACCGTGAGTTCACTATCGTCAACTCTGATGGTGAAACTCTCTATGCCCGTATGCTTGATGACGGACGAGTTGGTGTAATCTATAACGGTCAAACCTTCTTTTTTAACGGTACTCGTTTTGCATTTACACCAGATTATGACTTCGGCGTAGGCACGGATCTAGATTACATTTCAAAAGATGATATCACCAATATCCTAAACCTACAGAAAGAACAAATTAAGCTCCTTAACCAGGATGAGTTGGTTGGAGAGTATCTAAAGTATGCATCAGGGATCCACTATAACCAGGAAAAAATGGAACAGGCTGCATACGATGTCGTGAGCCATTATCTCCTGTCTGACGATCAACTTGATGATCAGCATAAGCTTGGTCTGCTAGCGTTCTCGTTCAACGGAAACGTATCAATTGCGCACTCCATCGTCGTAGATGCGCTTAAGCACATTGATAACACTGCTACTGAAGCAGAGAAACAGAAGTTACTGAACTACGTTAATGGTCAGCTAAATACTAGTCACGAATCTGTGCAGCAACTTTACGAAGGTGTGCTACAAACATGGCCGAGATCTGCTTGACCGTATGGGAGTAGATGGAAAAGAAGGAAACCGCTATACCCTCGCCCTAATCAGGAACATTCAGCGTCATGGCTGGAATCATGTAAAAGGCAAGCTTGAAGAGCATATCCAGAACAACCCTCGCCCAATGATGATGAACACACCTCAACACAATGTTGATCAAAATCGTGTTCGCAGCACTATCCGCAACCGCGTGTCTCAATAATCACTAAATCATAGGCTCGGTTAGCCGAGCCCCTTTTCCAAATGAAAAAATTACTTATTTCTATACTAGGGCTATTGCCAGCTTTCGCTAATGCTGGACTAAGCTTCAGCTACTCAGAAGAAGTGATTGAGTTGGGATACTCTGTAGATATTAAGGATAATTCGTACCTGTATGTAGGTGCAGACACTTCGAACTGGTTTGCGGTCGGATATGGTTATTCACACCTGTTCGAGTCTTATACCAGAGTTGCTGGATATTACGAATTTGCACAGTGGGACAACATACTGCTTGGAGATTTTGGTGTAAAAACTAAAAGCAATCTGCTCGATTTATCTATATCGCAGTTTTTTATGAACTCAAGCGTCAAGCTTGGGGGAAAGTATGAGCTTATTGATGACAGTGGTTGGGAGTTTGAAGCCGGAGATAAGCGTTCCATCTATACCGGATATAGTTACTACTTCGATAAATGGTATTTGAGCTCAACTTATACTCATTCACTAAGAACGTTTAGTGACGAGCTTTGGGGGGATAGTGACAGCGACTTCCGCTCTAATGAGGTTGAACTAACGGTTGGTGTTGGAAATATCTGGAAAATGTCCCCTTATCTAAAAACGACAGCGTATAAGTCTCAAGGGCAAGAAACACATTATAGCTGGAGTTTAGGTGGTAGTTTTACGTGGTAATCAACTAAAAGTAATTGCCAGCAAAAGTACCAAGACTAGGTGGTTGGCATCACCAGCTCAAACGCATTTTCTGCTACCACTTCTCCGTTGATCTGCAACTCAACTTTATGTACACCCGGGTAATAAACACGAGTCGTAATAGGCTTGATGGTGTGTTTCTTTTTGAAAGAGAGAGTTTTGCCAGGTTTAAGATCAACGACTTTCCACTTAAAGACTTTCTCCGAAGTGGTGCCATTGGCTTTTTGATGATGAACGATATAGTCAACCATCAGAGGCTGAGTGTTACCTGAATCAGAGGTAATGCTCGCTGTTAACTCAATGGCACCACCAAAAATAAGCTGAGTATCAGATAGCATCAGAGTACAAGAAGATAGCTCTGCGCCATCGTAACCAAGTGCTTTTAACGCGCCTTTATGACCCGATTTAATCAACGTACGACAGGCATGACGAACTAGCTTTTGCCTTTCTTTACTAGCCTTAACCAACCAGTTTTCGGCTATCTCTGTCACCAGTTCGGGATGATCTTTGCTGATATCATTCAGGTTATTGGCAACTGAGCGGCGAACATACTCGCTCGGATCGTCTTTTAATTTTTCGAGAATTGGCAATATCGGCAGAGGATCCTGAACAAACTTTTGGAGTTTCATTCCCCAGGGTAGTCTTGGCCTTGTACCCTCACTGGCTAACCTGCGAACATGTTCGTTTTCATCATTCGCCCAATCATGCACATATGTAAGGGTTTCTTGCGTCTGCTCATCCAGAAACGGACGAATAGCAAACTCGGAGCTAAAGCGTTTAGTCATCTCTTTTAAGAGCTGCATCGAAAGGCCAAACTGCTCTTTACCGTTACGAGCAACATAATCTGCAAGTGGCATAATGACCCAGCCAGCCAACCCCTCTTTTGTGATTCCGCTTTCTATCGCGCTATCATCGAGCTCTTTTCCCAGTGACTCTAACAATATACTTCCTGACTGCTTAAAATCATTGGGAAGAAATACTTTCAGCTGAGTACATATCAAATCGCTACGCTGCTTTAGCTCAAGGGACTCAAGACTAGCATTAACAGTATTGATAAATCCCTTTTTATCGAAGCTGCGATCAACACGATGCAAACGATTAGCCATATCGCAAACTAGTTTAGGGTTGAGTACATTTTTAAAAGGTTCTGCCATCGATCGTTACCTGCAACTTCGATTTTACACTGTAAACCAAGAACTGGAGTTTAAGCTAGATTTGTTCCGGATTAATACCAAAGCTGGTTTTGTGCTCCTGTATCACCACTTCGCTTCGGGTTTGAATCACGCCGGGTAAACTGCCAAGCTTTACCGACATAAACGCTTGATACGCTTTCATATCCTTAACCCTGACTTTGATCATGGCATCAAAGTCACCTGATAGTGAGTAACACTCTTCTATTTCCGGCATTAAATCGACTTCTTTTGCAAACTTATCAAAAACAGAAAAGCTGGATTGATCAAGGCGGATATGGATAAAAACCTGTACATCCAGCCCGAGTTTCTCTGCATTGAGTTCTGCGTGATACCCCTTGATAAAGCCTTCTTTTTCTAGGCGCTTAACTCTGTCTGAACATGGGGATGTGGTGAGGTGAACTTGCTTAGCAAGCTCTACCATTGAAATTCTTCCTTTGGAATGTAGGACTCTTAATATTTCCAGATCTGTCCTGTCTAGTGTACCTGCCATAAATCGCGCTATATCCGTATATCGTACAGCAAACTTACGCGACAGAATGGAGCTTGTAAACAGCATTAGCACTCTAAATATGTTGCCCCTGAAAAAGCAACTCCTGCGGCTTTATACCTGAAATTAGCTGATTTGTACGCCGATATGGTTAGATTGAGTCATAGCCGTGTCTGAAGAATCAACCATAAAGTTTTGACAGTTACATGTTCGGCAATAGTGTTGGGGTTCCATTTTGTAGTAGTGCTTACCTGTGACTATCTGTCCAAAAAAATCAGTGCATTTTTTTGTAAAGGAGACAGTCTCTTCTACGTTGCGGCGCATAACAGATTTGTGATGAGTTATCTGTTTGCACGTCTGGCAATATAGCTCAGGCATTTTTGGGAACCTCGTCAATAATTCTGGGTAAAAAGTTAAAGAATGAGCCTGATAATAATGTAAATAATCCATGCGTTTGCGTGCATTGAGCAAAAAAGAGACAAGAAAACGAAAAAAAATCAGAAAACTTAATCTTCATCACAAAAAATAAGCCCCTGGTCAAACCAGAGGCTTAGTGATTACTTTATCGTCAAAACTAACTGTTTTTATTACTCAAGTTCTACAAGCTTGCGCTCAAACTCTTCGTGCTGATCCAAAACCTCTTTTTCTGGAGAACCAGAAACAAGGCTTACTGCTACGATTGCGATAGTAGAGAAGATAATACCCGGTACAATCTCGTACACATCGAACCAGCCGCCTGACAATTGCTTCCAGATAACGATAGTTACACCACCAACCAGAATACCCGCAAGCGCACCATTACGATTCATTTTAGGCCAGTACAAGCTCAGTATCATTGCAGGACCAAACGCCGCACCAAAGCCAGCCCAGGCGTAAGATACAAGTCCCAGTACCGAGCTTTCAGGGTTTGCAGCCAGTACCGCAGCAATAACAGATAGCACAACTACACCAATACGACCTACTTGAACAACCTGCTCAGAAGAAGCCTCTTTGTTGATCAACTGCTTGTAGAAATCTTCTGCCAGCGCAGATGAAGAAACCAGTAGCTGAGAATCCGCTGTACTCATAATAGCCGCCAGGATCGCAGCCAGAAGAATACCGGCGATAACCGGGTGGAACATGGCATTAACCAGAACCATAAAGATCTTCTCACCATCCGCTAAACCTTCAGAAGCACCATTGGTGATGTATACCAGGCCAACAACACCCACCAACATCGCACCTAGCATACTGATACCCGACCAAATAACAGCGATACGACGGGCAGTTGTCAGATCTTTATTAGTACGTGATGCCTTGAAACGAGCAAGGATATGAGGCTGACCAAAGTAACCAAGCCCCCATGCAGCAAGAGATATAATGGCGATTGCAGAAAGAGGCTCACCTTTTGAATCATTCCATAGAGTTAATAGCTCTGGATTAATGGTTTCAAGATCGGTAACCAACTGACCAAATCCGCCTTCCATCGCGGCAATTGGCACAATCAGTAGCGCTGCCGCCATCAACAGACCCTGAACAAGGTCAGTCCAGGAAACCGCTAAGAATCCACCGAATAGGGTATAAGATACAACACACACTGTACCGATAATCAACGCAGTGGTGTAATCAAGCCCAAATACTGTTTCAAACAATTTACCACCTGCTACTAAACCAGAGCTGGTATAGAACAGGAAGAAAAGGAGAATGAAAAAGGCTGAAATTGTCTGAATCAGTTTAGAGTTATCGGCAAAGCGACGAGACAGGAACTCAGGCACAGTCAGAGCATTCGTCGTGATACTGTAAGTTCTTAAACGTTTCGCACTCAATGCCCAGTTTGCCCACGTACCCAATAATAGGCCACCAGCTAACCAAAACGCTTCGATACCCGCAGCATATGCGTAACCCGGAAGCCCAAGAAGAAGCCAACCACTCATATCAGATGCGCCAGCGGAAAGCGCTGCCGGCCATGGCCCTAAAGATCGGCCACCCAAAAAGTAATCACTTGAGCTGGACGTTCTTTTGTAAGCAACGTAACCAATCACAAGCATCATAATCAAATAAGCAACAAAGGTTGCTGTAATAGCAAAGCTATTTACACTCATTAAAATTTTCCTCTATTTTTTATTCTTCCGTGCCCCCTCAAACCGAGGGGGAGAGCAAGAAAAGGTGAGATAAATGCACCGGTAGAATTAGTTTCCGCCTAACTCCAGCAACGATGCGTTACCGCCCACCGCGGTAATATTGATGGTGCGAGTTCGCTCTGTAACAAAGCGAAGCACCAGATTAGGATCCTGAGACATTTGTAGCGCTTCAGGATCCGTTTCAGACACAAGCGCCACGATGGCACCTGAACGAGTCGCAAGCTGCTTATTAACTTCCTGTTCAGCTTGCTTATTTCCCACCAATGCTGCAGCTCTGATATCCATTTGCAGCAGGCGCTTATAGCTATCATATGGACATAGCTGGATCAGATTGGCAGGTAATTTAGATGCATCGATAGCAGTGCTGAAAGAACGATTAAGCTCATCACTGTCGCTGCATAGAATGACACTATTCCCGGCACTTAATATTGCACCTAATAGAGCTCCGATAGTTTGAAAGACAGCTTTCTGGTTTTGAGAGTCAGCAGACTCCACAATCAATAGTGCAACTCCACGGCCAGAAAGATAAAGCTCGTTAGTTTCACCTGTAGGTCCGGGCATCAGGCTCACTTCAGCACAACGAGGCAGAGCGTGTGCCAACTGATAGCGAAACCCTTGATTGGTATTCTCTGGTAGCATTTCGGCGAATGCATATAAGTGCTCGCTGACAAAATCTGACTCAGAAAGATTCCAGGTTTTACCCGCGATCACCGCATCAGAAAAACACGTGACTAAATGACTCATAACACCTCTCCTTGCGCGTAAACCGTTTTGGTAAATCGGAATAAATAATTCGGGCCGCCCGCTTTTGGACCGGTACCGGATAGCCCTTGACCACCAAATGGCTGCACGCCAACAACAGCACCAACCTGATCCCGGTTGATATAGCAGTTACCCACCTGAGCGGTTTTTTCAATCCAGCGGTAAGTTGTCTCATTCCGGCTGTGCACACCCATCGTCAGGCCAAATCCCGTGTTATTGATGTCTTCAATCACCTTAGAGAGATTCTTAGCCTTGTAACGAACGATATGCAGAATTGGCCCGAACTGTTCTTCTGTCAGGCAAGAGATATCATCGATTTCAATTGCAGTAGGCTCGACAAAATCACCCTGAGAGCACTCATCTCCAAGAGATAGCTGTTTAACCAGCTTCTGACTCTTCGTCATCGCATTGATATGGGCCAGTAGCTTCTGTTTCGCGGCTTTATCTATCACCGGGCCAACATCCGTTTTATGCAAGTAAGGAGTACCAACACTCAGCTCTTCCATAGCACCCTGGATCAGTGTAATAACTCGATCTGCAATATCTTCCTGCACAAACAGAACACGCAGCGCTGAACATCTCTGCCCTGCAGAAGCAAAAGCAGAGCGAAGTACATCTCTCACAACCTGTTCAGGCAATGCTGTACTATCAACGATCATCGCATTCTGCCCGCCAGTCTCAGCGATTAACGGAACAGGTTCGTTTTCTCTCTCAGCGAGCGTTGCGTTGATCTTTTGCGCAGTGCCTGTCGAGCCAGTAAAAGCAACACCTGCGACACTAGGATGAGAAGTCAGCGCCGCACCAATATCAACCCCTTTACCAGGTAGTAGTTGCGCAACCCCATCCGGGAATCCCGCTTTCTTGATTAGCTCAAATGCTTTTGCTGCAATCAGACAAGTTTGCTCTGCTGGTTTAGCAATCACGGTATTTCCGGCTATTAATGCAGCAGAGATCTGCCCCAAAAAAATAGCCAGCGGGAAGTTCCAGGGGCTAATACAGACAAAGACCCCTCGTCCCTTTTGACTGACACTTAATACTTGATCATTCAGACCAGAGACGGTTTGGGGCGTAAATACATGATCCTGTTTTGCGTAAAAGCGGCAAAAATCGATCGCCTCCCGTACTTCATCGATACTGTCATGTATGGTTTTTCCGGCTTCGTGGTGACATAAAGCCACTAGTTCTGCCAGATTCTCCTGCAGAAGATCCGCGAGGTTATTTAGACAAACCGCTCTTTCAGCAACTGGGATCCGGTTCCAGGCTGTAAATTTATTCTCTGCAATCGCAAATGCTTCGGAAACATGATCAAGGGTGGCGTAACCCACTCTTCCGACCGTTTTACTCCGATCATACGGAGCAGTGATCACTTCAGAAGCATCTTCATCCTTGATCATCGTTCCGGAAATGGCAGTTCCGTTGATCACCGGACTAGCGAACCAGGTGCTATTTAAGTAAGCGTTCACTTCCTTTTCAAAAGGCTCTAGTTCACTATCTATATCAACATTAACTCCAGCAGAGTTCAGGCGTTCAGAGAAGATAGCAGGTGGTAAAGGAATCTTATCGTTGTGCAACGTATCCATCGAAAGCAGCGCATCGACCGGATGTTGAGTTAAAGACTCAATTGGGCATCGGGCATCGACTAAACGATGAACAAACGAACTGTTGGCCCCATTTTCTAACAGCCTTCTAACCAGATAAGGCAATAGATCTTTATGGTTTCCAACTGGTGCATAGATACGCACATCGCAACGGTAGGCCTCACGGACATGGTTGTATAGCGACTCACCCATACCATGCAGGCGCTGGAATTCGAATTCATTATGAGCAGCCATTACCGAAATGGCAGTAACCGTTTGAGCATTGTGACTGGCAAATTGAGGATAGATATTACCCCTTACATGCTCACTAAGAAGGAATCTTGCACATGCTAAATAAGAAACATCTGTCGCCTCTTTGCGGGTAAATACCGAGTATCTTTCGTAACCAGACTGCTGAGCCCATTTTATTTCACTATCCCAGTAAGCGCCTTTCACCAGACGCACGGGGATTAAATCGCCCTGCTCTTTTGCCAGTGTTGTAAGCCATGTAAGAACTGGTAATGCTCGCTTGGAATAAGTTTGTACAACAAGGCCAAACTTACCCCATCCTTTTGATGTTTCACTACGATACAGCTTTTCGAATAATCTTAGCGATAGCTCAAGCCTGTCCATCTCTTCGGCATCGATGGTAATAGCAACATCTAACTCTCGAGCCTTTTTAATCAGGTTCTGTATTGTGCCATAGAGCTCTGTCATCACTCGCTCTTCGCAGGCTACTTCATAACGCGGATGCAGAGCAGAAAGCTTAATAGAAACAGAAGCACTTGATTGAAGCGAAGAAGCTCCAATCGACTCAATAGCAGACAGGTAATCACGGAAGTATTTATCCGCATCGGCTGTCGTTAATGCCGCTTCTCCTAGCATATCGTAAGAGTGTCTATAGCCGCTCTCGGTATTTTTTTTACCGTTATCCTGCGCTTCTTTAATGGTTCTGCCCAGTACAAACTGGTGGCCCATGATCTTCATTGCCTGATGCATCGCCTGACGAATCACCGGCTCAGACATCTTATTTACCAGCCTATTAACGGCTTTTGCAGGAGACTGGTTTTTCTCATCCGCCAGACCGACAACTTTACCGGTAAGCATCAGCCCCCAGGTGGAAGCATTAACAAAAACCGAATCAGAGTTCTGTAGGTGAGACTTCCAGTCTGCGACACTTAACTTATCCCTGATTAATGCATCTGCAGTATGGCTATCTGGTATTCTCATCAGGGCTTCAGCCAGACACATAAGCAAGATGCCTTCCTGGGTATCAAGGCTGTATTCGAGCAACAGCGCGTCTATCATCTGAATAGAGTTTTTGTCTGCCCGAATAGTTTCAATAAGCGATGCAGTTTTTTGTTCTATTACCTTTTTCTCAGTATCCGTTGGTGTTGCCAGGGGTAATAATTCTTCAAGCCAACTTGTTTCATCCACCATATACAATGGCGAGATCAACGCCCAAAGTTGTTGAAGCGGTTGCTCCGTAAACTCTGGATTCAACACGTTAGTCGCTTTAAACATGTGATCTCCTTATTCACCTTCATCTTTGAAGGATTGTGTACATGGTGAGCAGTGTATTTTGCTGATGTCGACAATAGTTGTCAAAAACTCCGCAATTTTTGTCAAAAAGCCGTTTTTATAACAATATATAAACAATCTCACAAACTTATATAAACCATTTTGGTGCATTTTTCCGGACAAATGCGTTATGTAAATGCAGCAAAGTGACATTTGGCCTCAGCATCAGAGAAATAAGCTCCGTTACGGAAGCATGATCAAGAGAACTGTTTTTTGTATTGAGAGGGAGATAAACCCGTTAAACGGGAAAAAGTGTGGGTAAATGCACTTTGATTAGAGAAGCCACTAAGCTCTGCAATATGAGCGAGATTAAACGCACCCTGTTCTATCAGGGATTTGGCAAGATCGACTCTTTTATTTAACACATACTGGTGTGGTGTCATTCCAGTTTGTTGCTTAAACAACAGATGAAACTGACTTTCTCCTAAAAAAACACTACCCGCCAATTGGGTAACGGATATTTTTCGGCTGAGGTGGCTTTCAATATATTGATCAATCACATCCATATCCAGCCGTTGTGGCATTACAGAAAGCTGTAGCCCAGACGTATGTCTGCAAATCAACGCCATCACCGTATCATTACAGGCTCGGCTTAGTATCTGATCCTCTGGACTAGCTTGCATTTCCAGTACCAGCATATGAATAAGTTGCCGGATCTGGGAATCCAACTGGAAGTAGATATCAGAGCGTGACAGCTCATTGATACGTTCTAGAAAAGAAGCGTGGATGTCGAGCCTGGAATGTAAATTGAGAACCAGAATGTCTGACCTTCCAACAACGCCGCCGAAAGCATGATCAAGGCCAGCGGTAACGACACACCCTTGTCCCGGGCCTATATAGTTACCTACTCCGCTTACATCAAACTCTGCTTTACCGTTTAAACCAATCACCACCTGAGCATAGTCGTGATCATGACAATCCATATAGGAGGGTAATGTCACTATCTCAGCAGGTTTGGGAAGTGGTATCTCGATATCTTTCATGCACTAACTATAGCAGGCCTGTTTTCTGGTCAAATACTCAAGTACTCTCAAGTCGCGCTAGTGTACTTCCCTGCCTTTAGCGTAGTCAAAGATTAGCTAAAATATGCAGGTATCTTTGCGATTGGCATTACCGGAACAATGATCAAGTGCACATTAATTACGGTCAATGCTTGCTCAATTTTTTATATAGACAAAGATAACGTTGAATAACTATTGTAAATAGCTCAAAAAATGAGATATTTTTTTATATCTGTAAGACAAAGGTGTTATGCTCTTGTCGTTATGAAAAAATAGAGTGATGGCTGTATTAGTATGGACTATTTATACGGTTATCAAATAAGCTCACGGGAATATTCCTCCATGGATTAACGGAGGGATTGATGTTTTGAAATGTAATTTGTAATTGCAGGAACCTATGATCACACGCCGTATCCCAGCGCTCCTACTCGCGCTAACACCTTTTTGGTCAGCGGTATCAATTGCAGCAGATGATGTACAGCAAGTAGATCCTGTTGTCGCTATTGACGGTAAACTAGACCAAAAGAAAGCAGACATAGACGCTGTTAACAAAGAGTTTGAAGAAGAGTCAACAAATCTGAAGCGCCTGAAAAACGAAGGGGACACCCTTAAGCGTGAAGGCTCAGATCTGCAGGCAAAAAGAAATCGAAGTAAATCCGCTCTGGATAAGCAATATTCTCGTCTTCTGGATGATCCTGATACCGACTTAACCAGTTTCCAGAAAGAGTACCAGCAAGCCTGGGCTTCAGTGAAAGAAAATCAATCTCTGTTGCTAAACAACAGCCAGGAAATCACTGAAAGTGAAATGCGCCTTTCTCAGATCAAACAGAAAAAAGCACGCTTCACTAATGAGTATGAAAACCTGAAAGAATCTCGAATCGAGGCTCGTGTTAAACGTCTGGCTGCTGAACTGCGTGAAAGTGATGTTCTTGAAACAAGCTACACAACAACTTGTTCGACAACAATGACACTTGGTGAGTGTGCGAATCAGGGCAAATACCTGACTAAGCAAAAAGCCGTTAAGACATTCAAAGCGAAGCTGCTTGATAGCCTTACTGAATCTAACGTTGCGAAGCAAAATCTGGATGGTGTTCAACTAAACATCCACGTTCAGGAAAGCCAGCTTATCAAGAGCGGGTTCTCTGGCAACAACTCTTACGCGACTCAGATGCAAGCTCAGTTGCAGGCAAAACCTGAAGCGACAGCAGCATGTAAACTGCTAAACGTTGAATCACGTTACTGCTTGAAGGGTCAATCTAAGAGCTCTTCAAACAAAGATAAGCAGTGGGCAAACGTAACGGTTCGTTCTGATCAGTACAACGATTCTGTAACCATCAACGGTGTAAAATATGGCAGCACTCCGGTCGAGCTAGTTTTACCAGCAGGCAGACACCAGGTAACTGTGTCGAAAGAAGGTTATGAGACATATAACCGTGTGATTACAATTAATGGCAACGACACGGTATGGGTGAAGCTACTACCAAGTAAAAAGAGTTAACCCATGATTATTTAAGGTAAAAATCGTTTGAATATATGCCTTAACTCACAATCCTGATCTTAAAACACCATTTTGTCTATTATCAATTAACGATAATTTCTGACAAAATGGTGTTTTCGTATAGAATGGTCAGATTGCCCGATTAATCAATTAAGTAGTATTAAAACGATGCGACAAGGTTTACATGGATTACTGTTGGCGCTTTCGCCCTGTTTATTCACTGCAGGTGCATTAGCCGCAGAAGAACCAACGACAGTGGTGAGCATAGAAAGTGCGCTATTTTCTAAGCAAACAGAGATGGATGAATCATCTAAAAAGGTATCCGCTAAGAAAGCGGAAATCAGAGCTGCCCAGGACGAGCAGTCACTTTTGGAGAAACAAGCCGCTCATCTGGATAAGAAGCTAGAAGAAACAAAAACTGCATTAGATAGAGACTATGGCCGCCTAGTCGATGAGCCTCTATTCGACCTTCGCCCCAGTCAGGGCGCTTATCAGGACGCTTGGGCAAGCGTTAAACAGAATCAACAAGAACGTCTTACCAAAGAGCAAGAGATTCAAGAGTTCTATGCTGAGTTGAGCTTAATTGAAGCTGAGCAGAAAAAACTTAAATCCGATGTAGAAGCTCTGGAAGAAGACCGGGTTCGAGCGAGAGTTGAACGACTTCGCTCAGAACTAAAACCTCAGATGACCCTTCCAGTTAGCTTTACCAATGTATGTAGCGAAGACATGACATTAGCCGCATGTAATGAGCAAACTAAGAACCTTGGCCTGCAAAAAGCGGTGAACCAGTTCCAGAACAAGCTTGTTGAAGAGACAACAGAATCCAAAATTGTTAATCGAAACCTTTCTTCTACCACTCTTAACATTCATGTTGTCGGGCAAAAGATGACAAAATCTGGCTTCTACGACGGCTTGCGTTACCGAACCATTATGGACGTTAGCATGGAAGCAAGGCCTGCTAAGAACGTGCCATGTAAGCTACTTAACGTGGAATCTAAATACTGTTTTGATCAGGGCGAGGCTCCATCAGACAGCTTACAGCAGAAAGAAGTTCAGTGGGTAACTCTAACAGTACGTTCAAACCAGTATCAGGATAATGTTGCTATTGATGGTGTGAATTACGGCAATACCCCTGTGGATATCATGCTGCCTGTAGGCTCTCATATGATCACAGTAGAGAAAGAGGGCTATCGTTCTTTCCATCAGGAACTAAAGATCAACTCAGATCATAACCTTCGAGCAGTTCTAAGAGAGAAAGAAAACCTCCCTCATTCTGGACGGATTTTCGCAGATGCTCTGGCAAACAAAATGAAAGCGCCGGAAATGGTGGTGATTGGTTCTGGCCAGTACTTGATTGGTGAAAATGGTTCAACTCAGGTAAACATCAACAAAGCATTTGCACTTTCTTCAACGCCTATTACCGTCGGTCAGTTTGAACGTTTTGTTAACGCAACAAACTATCAAACCGATGCAGAGCTTAAGAAGATTTGCATTACCGTTGAAGACTCGCAAATTATACCAATTACAGACAGCTACTGGAGAAACCCTGGATTTAAGCAATCGGCAGACTCTCCAGCAGTATGTATCAGTCAGGCTGATGCTCATGCATATGCCCGATGGCTAACCCGACAAACCGGCTATAAATATCGCCTACCAAGCGAAACGGAGTGGGAAGTTGCTGCAAGAGCAGGTACCAAAACAGCCTACTGGTGGGGTAACTCATTTGGCGCAGGTCAGGCCAACACTGGTTGGGGCGGCACTAAGTGGTCTAACGTCAGCACATCTCCGGTAAGAACATTCGCCCCTAATAGCTTCGGTCTGTACGACATGGTTGGTAACGTTTGGGAATGGATCGACGATAAGCGTGGTGTAACTAAAGGTGGCGCATGGAGCTTCTCTCCAAACCAGGCTTCTGCGCATAGCCGACTATTTGTAGCTCCAAATACTTCTGCAAACTATGTTGGTTTTAGAATCCTAAGGGAGCTATAAAATCAGCTAATGAACAAATAGAAACGCACTGCCTAAGTTATATAGTAAGCAGTGCGTTTTTTGTTTTAAGGCGCTAAGCGATCAACAGACCACTTTTCGTCAGACTCTTTGGTATATACGAATCTGTCGTGAAGTCGGTGCTCGCCACCCTGCCAGAACTCAATCGCCTCAGGACGCACCCGGAAACCACCCCAGAACGTCGGTACAGGGATTTCCCCCTTAGCAAACTTCTGCTTTAGCTCAAGAAACTTACCTTCCAGCATTCCTCTGGTGGAGATACGGCTACTCTGCTTACTCGCCCATGCCGCCAGCTGGCTCTCTTTAGGACGTGAAGTAAAGTACTTAATATTCTCTGCAGCAGATAGCTTTTCAGCCACACCGTTTATATGCACCTGGCGTTCAATTGAGTGCCACGGAAAATGAAGACTGATGTTTGGGTTCTCCCCCAACTCTATGGCTTTACGGCTGCCAAGGTTGGTATAAAAAACAAAACCCTGATGATCGACGTTTTTAAGCAGGACAATTCTCTGTGACGGCTGCCCTTGTGCGTTTACAGTTGCCACAGTCATTGCTGTCGGATCAGGCAAATTGGCATCTACAGCCTGTTTTAGCCAGGCATTAAATTGCTCAATCGGATCTTCATTTAAGTCTTTCCGGCGAAGCCCACCACGGGTGTATTCCCGTCGAATATCAGCAAGTTCCATGTTCTGCTCCTCAAAATTTTTGTTGATTGTGCGCTGATATCCGGATGAAAACAAGGCGTTATATGGAAACAGTCACCACGCATGTATAACTAACTGAGAAATTTAGTAAATTTTTTGGTACCTTAACATTTGCAAAATCTAAGAATAAAATGGACACCATTGCCGCATCGAATGATTGGGATGATTGATGAGCAAAAGAAAGTATCAGAAACTTGATGAAGCAGAGTTGGATTATTTAGACGATAAAACCGCCGCTCTGCTCCTCAAAACACCAAAGAACGCCCGTATTTTATTATGGGTAATGGTGTTATTTTTTGCCTTTGCTGTCGGTTGGGCTTCCTGGGCTCAGATAGATAAGGTTACCGTAGGCGAAGGAAAAATTATTCCATCATCACAGCTTCAGGTGGTACAAAACCTGGAAGGCGGCCTTGTTAAGCAGATTCTTGTACGTGAAGGTCAGGAAGTGGAAGAAGGCCAGCAACTTATTCTGATCGACGATACCCGCTTCCGTTCTGATTTCAGAGAGCGCGCACAACAGGTTCTGAACCTGACAGCCAGCGTACTTCAGCTATCAGCTTCTATCACCAGTGTCGTGATTAACGAAGATGTAGCGGACCGTGAGTGGCAAAACAGCGTTCAGCTCAATTTCAATAAGTTAGCTTTCCCGCCTCAGTTTGAAGAATCCAATCCTAAGCTTGTTCTGCGCCAGAAAGCGGAATACCGACAAGACCTTGAAAACTTAGACAATCAGCTTTCAGTACTCGATCAGCAAGTAAAACAGAAACAACAGGATCTGGTAGAGCTTAGAGCCAGAGCTGAAAACCTGAGACAAAGTTATAACTTTGCTCGAAGAGAGTTAGAAATCACCGAACCACTAGCGCTTGAAGGTGTGGTTCCTAAGATTGAGCTACTAAAACTCGAAAGACAAGTTAATGATACTCGTCGCGAGATGACATCAACAGAGCTGAAAATTCCTACTCTGGCTTCCGCTATCAAAGAAGCAAAATTAAGCCGCATTGATGCAGCACTTAAGTTCCGTTCAGAGCAACAAGAAAAGCTTAATCAGGCTCAGGATCAACTCTCTGCATTGACCGAATCGACAGTCGGCCTGGAAGACAGAGTTAACCGAACCATTGTTCTTTCTCCGGTTAAAGGAACCATCAAAAAACTGCATATCAATACCGTTGGCGGTGTTATTCAGCCAGGTATGGATATCGTTGAAATAGTACCCTCAGAAGATACATTGCTGGTGGAAGCGCAAATCGCTCCAAAAGATATCGCCTTTCTTCGGCCGGGCTTACCCGCTATTGTAAAGTTCAGTGCTTATGATTTTACCCGATATGGCGGCATGGATGGTCAGCTGGAACATATTAGTGCCGATACCATTCAGGATGAAGAAGGGAACAGTTTCTATCTGGTACGAGTCAGAACAGATCAAACCAAATTCGGTGGTAACGAAGAACTCCCTATCATTCCGGGGATGACCGCTTCAGTGGATATCATTACCGGAAAAAGAACCGTACTGGATTACATACTAAAACCAATTATATCTGCTCAGAAAACAGCATTAAGGGAATAAAGAACGACAATGTTAAAGCCTGTTAAGACAGCAAAGCATAAGTTTAAGCGTTGGTTAATACCTGCGCTGCTGTCTGTTACCTCCCTTACTGCGACCGCACTAAATCCGGAAGAACAGCGCTGGGTTGAAGCGGTAACTCTTACGTATGGAGAAAGAGCGGGCAAACGAGTGGAAACCTGGCGTTCAAAATTATCTCACCTCAGTGATGAGGCGGAGAAAATTAAGCTAAGAGAAGTAAACAAGTTTTTTAACCAGCTCTATTTTGTGAATGACATCGATCTCTGGGGAAAGAATGACTACTGGGCTACCCCATTAGAGTTTCTGGGAGCCAACGCCGGGGACTGTGAAGACTTTACCATAGCGAAGTACTTCTCACTGCTTGAACTTGGCGTATCAGATACAAAATTGAGGCTGGTCTACGTAAAGGCGCTGGAACTGAACCAGTTCCACATGGTTCTCGCCTACTACGAAAAACCGAGCTCAGTCCCGGTGATTTTAGACAATATCAATCCCGTTATTAAACCAGCGACACAGCGAAGAGATTTATTACCGATATACAGCTTTAACGGTAAAAACCTGTGGCTGATGAAAGAGAAGGCAAGCGGTACACTGGCAGGAAAATCTTCCCGCCTTAGCCTTTGGAACGAATTACGCTCCCGCAGAGATGCGGTCAAGCTAAATAAACCAATAAGAAACTATGGTGAGTAAGCACAATGACACTATATAGACAACTCGTCACTGGTATGTTGGCAGTTTTTATCATACTCATTGGCGCCGTATTTGCTATCGAGTTCAACACCACTCGGAACTTTTTAGTTCAGCAACAGCGCTCTGAAATGAACAACACCATCAATACAGTGGGGCTTGCTTTGGCACCCTACCTTGAACAGGACGACAGAGTCGCCGTTGAGTCTGTAATTAACGCTCTGTTCGATGGTAGCTCATACTCTGTGGTAAAACTGAGCTTTCTTGACTCGAATGAAGAGATCATCCGAAGTTATAAAGTCGTCGCTCATGGTGTCCCTGATTGGTTTATCAACCTAAACCTGCTGGAAAAACTCCATGACCGCCGCGTTGTCACCAGCGGCTGGTTACAACTAGCCGAAGTTGAAATTATCAGCCATCCTGGTGACGCTTATGAACAGCTCTGGAAAGCGATGGTTAAGCTATCAACTGCCTTTTTCGCCATTTTTATTATTGGCTTACTCGCTATTGCTTTCCTTCTTAGCAGGGCTCTTCAACCGTTGCGTCAAATTACTGAGAAAATGAAAGAGATCGCTGAGAATAAATTCGGCAAACCTCTTGATAGACCTGTGACCAAAGATCTTGTTGCTGTGGTCGATGGTATCAACGTTATGTCTCAGCAGGTAGAGAAGAGCTTCAAAGCTCAGGCTCGTGAAGCGCAGCAACTACGAGAGCGAGCGTATATGGATCCTGTGTCGCAGTTAGGCAACCGCTCATTCTTTATGGCTCAACTGAATCAGTGGTTAACGGAGTCAACCAAAGGCGGTATTGCCCTGCTTCAGGCACAATTCATCAAAGAAACTTATGATGAATCAGGCTACGAAGCGGGTGACAACCTAGTTCGGGAGCTCGCTGACAACTTAAAACTAACAACATCTCTGGATACCGTTACTATCGCCCGTATTAAAACCGATGAATTTGCCTTTATTCTACCGGGGCTAAACGAAGACGAACTGAAAGAAGTAGGCACAAATATCGTAAGCAGCGTAAGAAACGTTAAGCCGGATCCTACTGGCATGAGCCCAGAGAATGCGTTCCTTGGCCTGGTCTACAACGAGTCAACAAAAGCAACAACGGATGTTCTTGCACAGGTTGATAATGCCGTGACTAAAGCTCGCTCAGAACCAGAACTTGAATTTGGTTTGATCACAGAAAAATCTCAACAACTGGCGCTTGGTAAGCAGCAATGGCGCTCACTTGTTGAAGAAGCTCTGGTTAATAACGCGGTACAATTTAAATTCCAGACTGCTGAAACCAAAGACAAGTCTATGTTCCACAAAGAAGTGTTCTCTGCCATAGAGATGAACGGGCAACGCTACTCAGCAAACCAGTATCTTTTCGCTCTGGAGCAACTCAACGTAGGCTACCTGTTTGATGAATATGTTGTCGCACAAATGATTGCTCGTCTGGCAACAGGAGAAATCAGCGAACCATTAGCGATCAACCTGACCGTAAGTAGTGTCACAGAGCCTAGCTTTATTCGCTGGCTAACCAAAGAACTTAGCAGACATAAAGACATCGCTCACCTGCTGCACTTTGAGATTCCGGAAATCTGCTTTACCAACCATCAGCATCACACCGCTCTGCTTTGTCATGCTATCAGAACATCTGGTGCAGAATTTGGTGTTGATAATTATGGTCGAAACTTCCACTCATTGGATTACATCAACGAATTCAGACCTAAGTATGTGAAACTCGATTATCTGTATACGCATCAGATCGAAGACGAAAAACAACGTTATACACTAACGTCTATTTCTCGTACTGCCCACGACCTTGGCATTACAACCATTGCATCAAGGGTAGAAACTCAGACTCAGCTGGAATTCTTGTCGGAGCACTATATCGAAGCATTCCAGGGCTTTATCGTCGGAAATAATAAAGGTTAAGTTGGATGCGCGATCCATTATTAAATTCACTCGTATACGTTAGCCGTTACTATGGCCTATCTAACTCGCCAGAAGCACTGGTGAGTGGCTTGCCATTATCTGATGGCTGCTTAACCCCTTTTCTTTTTCCACGCTCAGCTGAACGAGCTGGCCTGGTAGCAAAAGAGAACCGAACCCCCCTTTCAGATATTTCAGATCTGGTTCTTCCTGTTGTTTTGTTGCTGAAGGATGGGGATGCTTGTGTACTGGTCAGTGTCAACGAAAGCACACAAGAAGCAGAAGTAGTAACGATAGATTCGCACCTTATTCCGATCGCGATCCCGCTGGAAGAGCTGGAACAACAGTATACTGGTCGCTACTTTCTGGTAAAAAAACAGTTCAGATATGATGAGCGTTCACCCGAGATCCTTAAAACGCGTGATGGTCACTGGTTCTGGAGCACGATTTTCGAATCAAAGCATATCTATCGTGACGTTCTGATAGCATCACTTCTGGTAAACATATTTGCCATTGCGGCCCCGATGTTCACCCGTCTGGTGTATGACAAGGTCGTTCCTAACCTTGCGTTTGAAACCTTATGGGTACTTGCATCCGGTATTTTCGTCGTCTTTATATTCGACCTGATATTAAAACTACTGAGAAGCTACTTTATTGATGTAGCAGGCAAAAAATCTGACATTCTTATCTCTTCCAAACTGTTCAGCAAAGTGATGGGGATTAGGATGGAGAGCAAGCCTCCTTCCGTTGGGGCATTCGCAAGACACCTGCAGGAGTTCGAATCGATAAGAGAGTTCTTTACCTCTGCCACCATTAGTGCATTGATAGACTTACCGTTTGCTCTGATGTTCCTTATTATCATCTGGCTGTTAGCTGGCAACCTCGTGATAATCCCAATCGTAGGTGTGGTGATATTGATCATCCATTCACTGCTCATTCAAGGACCATTAAGAAAAAGCATTGAAGAAGGTTCACGCCTTGCTTCTCAGAAATACGCTAACTTAATTGAAAGCCTTGCCGGGCTCGAGTCTGTAAAGCTGTTTGGTGCTCAAAGCCAGTTCCAGTACCGCTGGGAAGAAGCGGTTACCCATATGTCGAACTGGGGCATCAAGAGCCGTAGAATTACCGACTCGATTCAGAACATGGCTGGCTTTGTTCAGCAATCATCCAACGTTGGCATGATTATCCTTGGTGTTTATCTGATCGCAGAAGGAGAGCTGACTATGGGTGGCTTGATTGCTGCCACCATGCTCAGTGGGCGTGCAATCGGACCTCTGGTTCAGCTGTCACTACTTTCTACCCGTTATAATCAGGCAAAATCTTCAATGACCATTATTAATCAGGTAATGGAAATGCCGGACGAACAGGAAGAAGGCAAGCGTTATATCCACCGACCTATTATTCAGGGCAAAATCGAGTTGGATAAAGTGACCTTCCACTACCCCGATTCGCCTGTTGCCGCAGTCAGGGATCTTAGCCTGACCATCAATCCGGGCGAGAAAGTAGCCATTATCGGCCGAATTGGTTCAGGTAAAACGACTCTGGAGAGGCTCATAATGGGCTTGTATAAGCCTACAGAGGGTTATGTACGTATAGATGACACCGACATCAACCAACTTCATCATGTCGACGTACGGCGTAATATAGGCTGTGTACCGCAAGATAGTGTACTGTTCTTTGGCTCTATCAGAGATAATATTACTCTGGGCCAAACGTTGGTGGATGACCGCGAAGTACTGGATGCTGCAAACCGTGCGGGTGTTACTGCATTTACACAGCAAGATCCGGCAGGCCTTGAACGTCAGGTAGGAGAAGGTGGTACGCTGCTATCAGGTGGTCAGAGACAGGCTGTTGCCATCGCCAGGGCAATGCTCGGCAGGCCACCAGTTTTGTTGCTGGATGAGCCTACCAGTGCGATGGATAACCGTTCGGAGATGCTTATTAAGCACCAGTTGAATCAGATGAAAAGCGATGAGACCCTAATTCTGATCACTCATAAAACGACTATGTTAGACGTTGTAGACAGAGTGATCGTAATGGAAAGAGGCACTGTCATCGCGGATGGTCCAAAAGAACAAGTCTTGTCAGACTTGAAGCAAGGTAAAGTACGAGCAGCCTCTTAAGGCTGCTTGCTCAATATAAAGTTGCCACCTTTTTCATCGGTTATGGCATCTCCGGCACCATCGATAAGAAGCAGCCGATTTTCTTGCACCCAGAACGTCATGTCTTCAATGGTGATATTGGTTCCAGAGTTACTCCATATCACCGCCCCTTCTTCCATTACAGCAATCCCCATCTTACCAATATAGGTGCGGCTCATCATATAGGAACCATCTTTGTTTAGTTCCAGATAAAGCTTAGTTCCTTCGCAGTCAGTACATGGAACCTGCCCACGGTATGTGCCAAACCAGTCCAGAGAGTTACGTGCATTATGCGCAGCATCCATCATTACTGGAGCCTCTGACTGACTAGTACTCTCTGTAGATTGGCACCCCGCAAGAGCCAAACAACCGACTAAAACAACTGATACAAGTTTTCTCATAAGTTATTACCTGTTTATAATCGTTATATAAACGTATAACCTGAATGCCATTCTTACCAGAAAAAAGCTCAATTATTCAATAAGTAATGAACTAGGATTCAACTATTTGTACTTGGCTGAAGTGATAAATTCACCAAAGGTTTCACACCAAACAATGACACTGTTGTAGGCTGATGTGTTGATACCTTCAGGAACATCCACCACAAAGTTATCGAAAGTTTTAATATCCCCGATACGAACCATTGAGTGTTTCAGTCGGTTAAAGTCACTTTCTGTTTCCACAAATTCCGGCGATAAATAGAGTTTGTAGTCAGGACCCGGAGCAAGCTCTCCCATAAAAGTAACTACTTGCTCACCGATAGAAACCGTACCCTCGCCCCAATGAAAGGTATCACTGTCTTGTAAGTCTTTTCGGAAGGTAGCTTTATATAACGCTTGTGAAGAAGCGGTTTTGACCTCCGCTTCACTCGGTGCTGGTGGAGCAATAAGAATTGGTAGTGCATAAATTCCAGCACCAAATCCGAATGCACCTACCGCTAAATGCGTTGCAACAAGTATCCCTAATGTTGTTTTTTTCATTTCCATTCCAACCAATAATTATGAGTTGATATCGGTATTATCCTTCTGTTTTGTATGCTTGAAAAGTCCGTCCAGTAGATCCGTTGGCATTGGAAATAGTATTGTTGAATTCTTCTCTCCGGCGATTTCTGTCAGCGTTTGTAGATAACGGAGCAATATCGAGTTTGGCTCTGTTCCTAACTTTGCTGCCGCCTCAACCAGTTTATCTGACGCTTCCATTTCTCCCGATGCATGTATCACTTTCGCCCTTCGTGCACGCTCAGCCTCTGCCTGTTGCGCTATGGCTCTGATCATGCTCTCGTTAAGGTCAACATGTTTGATCTCTACGTTAGAAACCTTAATTCCCCAGCCATCCGTTCTGGCATCAAGAATCGATTGAATATCATCATTAAGCATCTCTCGATTTGCCAGCATCTCATCTAACTCATGCTGACCTAGTACTGACCTTAAGGTTGTCTGGGCAAGTTGCGACGTTGCCTGGAAGTAATCTTCCACATTGATAATGGCTTTTTGTGCATCAACAACTCTGAAATAGATAACCGCATTTACTCTGACAGAAACGTTATCCCGACTAATAACATCCTGACTGGGAACATCCATCACCACGGTTCGCAGATCGACTCGCACCATCTGTTGAATAACGGGAATCACGATGATTAACCCCGGACCTTTTACCTCCTGAAAGCGCCCCAAAAAAAGATGACTCCTCTTTCGTACTCACGCAGCACATGAAACATGCTGTATGCAATCAGGACAATCAAAATTACGACTAGAGTGGGCGTAAACATTCCACTAGCAATCACTATTTCCATCATCGCTTTTATCCTTTTCAGCTTTCTTTACAATCAGTGTCAAACCCTCGACTCGCTCAACCTGTATCAGGTCATCCTTGTAAAGCCGTTGATCACACCTTGCTGCCCAACGTTCTCCCCGAACAAATACATAGCCTTTATGTTGATTGCCTTTGGCGACATGCCCGGTAACCCCAATCAACGATTCTGCACCGCTGACCCGCTCTTTGTGCCTTATTGTCCAGAGCCTTCTGAATACAAAAATAATGAATGCGGATGAAATAGCGGCAATAACATAAATAATCCAGAGTGAAACCTGCAACTCCGGTAATTCGCTGTCTATCAAAAACAGTGATCCCAGAATAAACGCAACAATTCCACCAAAGCCGAGTAAGCCAAAACTAGGTATCATGGATTCAGCCAACAACAATGCAAGCCCTACTATAATCAACCCAAGTCCAACATAGTTGACTGGTAGTAGTTGAAATGCGTACATCGCGATAAGAAGTGAAATTGCTCCAATAATTCCCGCAATACCAAAGCCCGGGCTATAAAACTCCAGAAGCAGTCCATATACACCTATCAACATCAAAATATAAGCGACATTCGGATTTGTAATGGTCGCCAGAAACTGGTCTCGCCAATCTGGCTTAATTTCTATTAGTTCAACACCGCTGAGATCCAGCGTGACTTGTTTCTCCCCTAGCAGGACAGATCTTCCATTGGCTTTATTTATCAGGTTTTTCGTATCTGCAGCTATTACATCAATAACATTAAGCTCCAGCGCTTCATCTGCCGATAGAGTAGCAGCTTCTCTTACCGCTTTTTCCGCCCATTCAACGTTCCGCCCTCTCAATTTAGCTAAAGAACGAATATACGCGACAGAGTCATTCAGGATTTTTTTCTCCATCGCCGTTGGTTCATTGCTCTTGCTTTCGTTGGAATTCTTATCATCACTTGTTCCCCCTATTTGCACAGGCGTTGCTGCACCCAGCGTCGTCGCCGGAGCCATCGCCGCTACATGGCAGGCATATAGGATATAAGTACCCGCGCTGGCAGCACGTGCACCTGAGGGGTGTACCAGGCATAACACAGGAATATTGGAAGCAAGAATTTGCTGATTGATATCTCTCAGGCTAGTAACTAATCCGCCAGGAGTATCTAGAGTAATAATGATCGCAGGAATATTGGGGTTCTGATTGGATTTCTCTATCTCTTTTATGACGTAACCACCTACAGCGGGGCCAATTGCTCCACTAATGGATAGTACAGGAACCGTCCTTAAGGCGTTCGCGTCATCATTTTCTTGAGTGTCCGCTATGGACGGGCTGAGTATGCAGGTAAGACAAACTAAGATAAATCTTAGTAGCCAGCTTCGCATTAGACTTTCCCTCTTGAGACATACTAAAAGTGTAGTCTAAATCTCGCAGGACTATCTAACGGGGTAAGAATGAAGATTACAGCTCTTCTTCGTCTTGTTCTGCGCCTTCAACCATAAGGCTGCAGTGAATTGTGTATTGGTCAAAAGAAAACTTAGCCGCATTATGTTCGCGTTTAGTAATGACAACTTCATCACCATATTGCACAGTCACGCGGGTATAGACTTTCTCTTTCACTTCAACTGTATTTACCTCAAGTAAACGCTCAAGTTCAGATTCAGCCCATTCTCTCTTGGCTTTTGCCTTAGTCAGCAACTCGTCATTTTTTGCTTTTAGGGCTTCGATTTTTTCTAGCTCCTGGGGATCTCGTTCTGATTTGGGAAGTTTCTTAAACTCCATCTCTTTACGAATGGCATCCATAGTGCTGTTCTGAATCGTGGTGTAGCGCTCTTTTAGCTCATTTAATCCTTGCTTGTATTTATTAAATCGCACAAATGGCTGAATAAATGTAGCAGTATCACCCTCTACGCCTAAGTTAGCGCATACGACTTTTCCACCGACTTTAGAAAGACCACCACTCAATGTGCCCTTTTTCTCGGTAGAATCTAGTACTGTTAGATTTCCGGTACACATAACGGTGTTGTTCATACTGTGTAGTTCGAGTTCTATATCTCCCATCGCCTGCAAAAAAGCGAACTGAGCATATTTGCTTTTAATATTGCTGTTGGTTTTAACTACACAGGCTTTGTCTTCACCATCATCCACCGCATGACCAATTATGCCTTTTCCAACGATAATATCTTCCTGAGCCTGGACATCGGCCGACTCGATAAAACCGCCAACGGTAATAGAACCTGTTGCTCTAACAATCATGCCTGGTTCAATATTTCCCGAAACAACGATACTGCCTTTGAACTTAACGTGCCCCGTAGATACGTCGATGTTTTTTAGATTTAGAGCAGGGTCAACTTCTACACTTGTTTTCTTGATGATTGGCATGCCCGAAATAGAGGCACGAAGTAGATTAGGATTTGATTTATCGATCTCGGTCCCTTTACCAGCCTTTAACGCGGCGTCTTTTCCAGCGGTAGGCTTAAGTATAGAACCTAGAACCGTAAAACCCGGCTTACCTTTTGTGGCAGGGATTCTTTTGAGAACTTCCTGGCCAGCTTGTACCGTTACTAGCTCTCCCAGATCTCTCATGTCTACCTGATCCGTTTTATTATCAGTAGACTGGGGCTTTAACACCCTCTCTGTAGCATCATCGACTAGTGGAATAAAGCGCGCATCTTTACCATGTTTAGCGTCCTCGCCAACCGCTACCGGCTGAGTAAACTCCTCTCCCGGGCTCAGTTCGCTGCTTACAGCAAGAACTTTTTTCAGTGCAAGTTTATTTATTCCCTTTACAACCTTAGCTTCTGATAGAGCGTGCAGGATTTCAGGACCACTAAGTCCACGCCCTCCATAAGCACCGGTCACGAGAATGGATGCAAGTAGGTCGTGATTCTCTAGAACAACTTTAGCGGTAGCATTCGTTCTTGATGCTACAACTATCCCTTCGAAAGCAGCTTTTTTGGTCTCTCGCGCAGCGGCAACAAACCGATTAACGGCGTCTTCATCATAAAAAAAGTCTTTAGCTCCCAACTCTTCAAGTACACGGTCTAAACCCGAGGCACTAAACGTAGGGCCCACCTCATCGTTGGTAGGTAGCTGAGCTATAACACTACTTTGATCTTCAGATAGTCGAGTAAGTTCGTTCCACATAGTATTGCTAATCCGTATATCGCTGCACAAACAGTCTATCCAATAAATGATACTTTTTGTTGATATTTTGCTTAAAAACAAGCCATACATCACTCATTAGATTTACAGTGTAAATTTGTAGTGTCGATTTACACTGTAAACTACGAACCTAACCAACGGGAATCTCTAATTATTTCACTTTACACTGTAAATTTAGGCATAAAGCGATTTCATTTTTAAGTTGTTGTTCTACATGTTTTCGGCCAGTTAAGCCAAAACTTGAGGCTACTTGTTGCCAACCTGCTCTCTGAAGAACTTTCGCAACAATAATCGCCGGAATAGAATGTTCACTTGAAATAGCATATTGGTTCACTGCTTTGTACAGTTCCCAAAAAACACTTTCATAGCTTACAGCACCGAAACAATAATTCTGTATCAACCGAAAGTTGATGCTTTGAGTATAGGTTAAGTTTGTCCTGGCTCCTGATAAAATAATTCCAAGTAACTCTGAATCTGTATTGGCAAATGTTTCGGGAAGCAGTGATATTAATTGTTCTGAAAAATGCTGAGTTACTGAGTCAAACCAATCGGATTTACAATCCTTTTGAACCATCAAAATAGAGTGAGTACCACTGGCAGGATCGCGCTTCGCACCAAGACGAACCGGCAGAAAACCAGCATCAAGCCAGAATCGATACAGTTCAGAAGTAACACCAAAACTAGTCGCTAGATAATCAAAATCTAGTTCAGCTAAATTATTTAGACTGGCAAGCGCTTTTGAACCTAACCCCAGCCTTTGAGCATCAGGATGAATGGCAATACGCATGACTCTGAGACATCGCTCCGACGCAGCTTTCTCTATACCAAATTGCGTCGCCAAAGTTGAAGCTATCATGTGCCCTTTCGGTCGGCGTTTTCCGGATACCACATCAGCGACAAGCTTTTCTTCCATTCCTCCTTCAAGTTGAACTAACAGGCATCCAACTAAAACACCTTGAATCTCGATATTAATGAGATTAGTAGACTCATCTTCCAAAAGCTGAATCAGATCATTTGGTGATGTCTGGTAATGGGCCGCAACTAATAAAGCGAAGCTACTCTGTGCCATTTTTCGATCTTGTGATAATCGAACCTTAGAAATCAGCTTCAGCTTTAGGCCTTCTTCAGCAGACAGAATATTCGCAGGCAAGGCCTCTGCTTCGGCATTCAGAAGAAACGTATCAAATAGCCACTGTTCTAGAGGATCGTGTTTAGCCCAGCGAATTGGCGTCTTCAGTTCGCATAAGTTCCAGCCCGAACGATGCGTATTAAGCCACTCTGAAAACTTAAGAGTAAATCCTCTTCCGCACCCCTCGTATCCATGTACTGTTGTTGAAAAAACAACTCGGTGATAAGACTCTGTAATCGCAATCAGCATAGGGAGTGGGATCGCTGAAGCTTCATCGACAAGCAAGAGATCGCAAACAGGTTTCGTCTGAAGCAATTCATCAGGAGAAATAAAACTTAAGCTAGAATCCTCGTGCTCAACCAGGCTATTGTTCTTGACTGACGCTTCAGGCAGTAGCCGTTTCGCGTGTTCAAAAAGTGGTTCGACCGACTTCCTGGCAGGTGCTGTTACCAAAATCCTCGCAGTTTTGTCCCGCAGCATTTTTGCAGCCGCGATCCCTAACGCGCTGCTTTTTCCCCTCCCCTATCAGCAGTCATTACAAGCGGCCTCTTTCGATGACCACTTAAAACATGCTGTATATGCTCAACAGCGTAGTTCTGCTCTGAATAATCCGGCAAGGCTTGCTCGTTTGAATACGGATAATTATCAGAAACAAGCTCTCCCTGTTTGACATGCACAAGCGTGCTAAAAGCGTCCCGAAGCCACGGGGTACTACTGCTCGCCCCTTTTTGGTCTAAAAATAAAAATAGAATGCCACCACCGACAAGGCAACCAGTCGAAGCAGTAAAACTATTAGCATCAAAGCCATCTTGATCATCGTAAATCAATACTTGCCTTTCACCTCCAAGCAGCTGATGACCCTGTTTATAGCTAAGTAACTCTATTGAAGGGTACGCATTACCACCCAGCTTTGTCGCATTTGTTATACCTGCTCGTGACAAATACTGACCAATGAGCTCAAGCTTCCATTCATCACTCCCCTCTAAAATAATGGCAACTCTGTGCCTAGAAAATTCTAGTTTGGAACGAAGTTGAAGAAGAAATTCGATTGGCTGTAGCATGATGATTACGTTGCTCTGGGTTTAAACGGAGTTATGGAATATTATCACAAGGTACAAAAAAAGCCGCTACTGCGGCTTTAAGTTAAAAAAGTTGAGCTTAAGAAAGCCTGGATTCGATAAAGTTTAGAATATCTTCCATCGTTGAATCATCGACCTTCTTAAGATTAATAGCAAGGTTGCTGCCTTTTCTGGTAAAACTAGCCCTACCTTTAACAAGATCTTTCTTGGCTGGAGCACTCTTCTTAGCCGGAGCAAACTCGCTAATCCATTGCTCGATATGTTCTGATACTTCTTTAGTTACTCGTGCAACACCTTGTGTTTCGCTATCCTGCCAGACGGCTTTTCCTTCCGTTCTACACTTTTCAAGAACAACGGCTCGACCTTCGTCTGATAGCTCACTGAAAAGCTTATGTAGCTTAACAATCGTAGGTCGACCAATATCAACAACGTTTGGATAAGCCTGAAGTAGTTCCAACGGCAGCGATGCTGCTTTCAAAGCGCCACTGACCAACGCTTCACTGCACTGAAACATTTTGGCCAATGCTTTTTGATCTTCCGCATCACCGGAATCAAGCTTCGCCTGCATCTCTTTGCCACGTTCGTACAGAGATAGGGGTTTATGCGCGTTAGCGACATCTGACAAAAACTTGGAATGTTCTGTGTTTATGTTTTCAGCAACATAAATAAGGAAGTCTTTTTGAGCCAGAATACAGGACATTCTTCGACGCGAACCGTCGAGAACTTCGATTTTCCCCTGTTCATTACGACGCCCTACTGCCGGATATTGCTGCCCTCTTTCTTTTAAGGTTACCAGAACATCAGACAATGCATGCTCGTTAAGAAACGACTGTTCACGAGCATTTTCTTCGAATACAAGAGTTTGTGATTCAATTTCGTTTGCAGGAATTTTTATCAGTTCAAACTCGACAATCTCCTGCCCTGCTACTGCAAGTTCAATAACTTGCGCCTTTTCTTTAGCGGCGGTTTGCGCTTCCTGAGGTGTTGTTGCGCGACGCTTGTTGGCTTTACCAAATAACTTTGCATTCAACTCAGAAGTTTTAATTGCTGCCATCTACCTTTACTCCTGATTTAGTGAAGACCAGTTGCTATGTAATACGCGTTCTAATTCTAGCGCACTTTTTTGTACACAATCCTGTGCATTTAGAAGAGTCTTCTTACCCCCTTCGAAATCACCGACTGTAAGATCAAATACGGTACTATACGTATCTGCACAGGTTTCAAAAGCCCGGCTTCTTGGGATAGTAGCCATCATTACCTGATCATTCAGAAGATAGTTCATTTCAGTCAGAACAGATACCTGCTTCTTATTGTCATCTTCAAACATCGTTGGCATAAGTCGAACAAACTCAAGCCCTTTCCAGTCGTCCGGGAACATTTCGTAAACGGTAGGCAAGTGCTGGAAGAAGTTTACTGTAGAAGCCCAATCAAGACGTTTGGCTGCACAAGGAATAAGAAGTGCATTTGAAGCGTACATTGCATTCCAAACCAAAGGATCAACGTGAGGACCGGTATCAATCATAATAATGTCAAAATCATCAGCGATCTTATCAATCAGCTTTTCCTTCAACAAACGAACAATATCAAGGGACTGATTTTCTGATAGGTCTTGCCACGCTTCTGCATTAAACATAGCATCTTCAGGGAATGCTGAAATAGTCTTTAGGTTTGGGTACTGAGTCGGTAACAATACGTTTTTCTTCAAAAACTCATTGTCTACATCCACACCTTCTGGAACGTTATCCAGCATAATATCGACTGCAGAATAGATATTATCATGATCCTCTGTACTGATTTGAGGATTCAAAAACAGACGCAAAGAGCCCTGAGGATCGAGGTCGATTAAACAAATGCGATACCTTTTATCCAGGTTGAGAGCCAAACAAGCCGCAAGGTGAACAGCTGTCATTGACTTACCAGTTCCCCCTTTTGGTTCTGAACATTGATAACCCAGGGCTTGTTATTTGAGTTAGGTTTACGCTCAGTGGAACTTAGCAACACCAGCTGCGTCCATCAGCATATGAGCTTCTTGTAACGAGATAGAATAATGGTTTGCATTATTCTTAGTGAATTGATGACCTTGAGCTTCCAATTTGCTAATCGCATCATCTAGCTTGCGACGCGTTAGCCCAGAACGGGTTTCCATCAACGCCTTTGACATTGGAGGAAAGTGATCATCACTACGCTCTTCCAAAACAATTTCGATACGATCGGCCTGAACCTGTTTCGTCATCTCAGCCAGCTGATATAAATTGTCTATCGTTTGTTCTCTTTTCATCTTTATTTCCGTTTTGAGACTCAATACAAATATTGTACAGCACTTAAAACATTAAACAATAAAAAGCTGAACATACAATATAGAGTAATATCACATATATATTTACCTCATGTATAAAAAAGCGTTCAATGATGATAAAAGCGACAGTTTTCGCTCAAAATTTACAACACAAAATCTAATGCTTTCATCTGTAAACTTCTTCAGATTTGAATTATTACAGTGTCACATATTTACAATGTAAATTACTAAACGTTACCGGAACTATGCTTATAGAAGGTTAAATTACGGGCAATGAAAGTTGGACTCTAGAACGAAGAGATTCTGGTTAAGAGTTTGTGTTTACATAGGAAAGATGATCAAGGGTGCTCCTTGATCATCTTTCCGTAGATTTTGTTGAAATAGGAAGCATGATCAAGGGAATAAATAGGTTGATATTTCATCAATGTCATAAATAACAAAAGATCCAAAGATCGGATCGATGATCAAGGTTAAATGGATACGGAAGCATGTAAATTCTTGCTGCAATTACGGTGGATGTCTTATGGAGTAAGGGGAAGGCTTCCTTTTCCTAGCAAAAGAGAACGATTTGATAAATTCGAACGACAGTTCTTGATACTTGATCATGCTTTCGTTCTTTAATGCTTACCCCACAACATCTGATTTTGCGTTGATTAAAACAATTGACGCTCGGAAAATAAACAAACAAGCGTATAGCGTTACATTTCTGCACCCTTGATCATTCTTTCGGGGAGGTTTTAGATATAAAAATTAATGGTTACATCCAAAGAGCACACTTCAGGTTGTGGATAACATGTGTTGACATGATGATCATTTTTCCGGAGATTTCATGATCAAGGTTTCAGGAGCTCTATGATCATTGATTCGAGAAAGTTTGATCATCGTTCTGGAACTATGTTGATCATCATTCCGCTAAAGCCTTGATCATGCTTCTGAATAACCAAAACACATTTCACCTACATATCAAACAGTTACAACCATTTTCTTTCACAGATCATTAGATCACTTAATCAATATAGATCAATATAAACAATAAGATCAGTTTAAAAAGAACAATAAATTTTCCTTTATTTATGATCTGTTTTTCTTTAGGCTTTCGGAACTATAGCAACATTACGGCTAACAATAATTGGATAGTGGATGAAATCAGAAGAAAAGGTACTGATCAAAGCACCTAGAAGTCATAAGGATGGACACCTTTTTGAAGTATCAGAAAGTGCAGTAGACTGGATAGAGCAGTATCAACATTTCAAAGGTGTAACTAAAAGCATATTAGAGCTTCTGAACTTAATTTCATTACGTGGATTTAGTAGCAAAGATGGTTTCGTTTCTACTACCGAACTGGTTGAAGCAACAGATCGTCATTTAACACGGGCAGCTATCCAACAAAGGTTACGTGCAGCAGTGAATGTTGGACTATTTTCTCAAATTCCAGTTAGATTTGAAGAAGGTTTAGCAGGCAAAACGATGTTGCATCGTTTTGTAAATCCGGCTCAGTTAGTCTCAGTTATGGGGGCTACAAGCCTGATGACAGAGTCAACAAAACAAACGGAAAAACAAAAACGTTCCAAAGCCCTTGCTCAAAACCAGGTAAATCGGCAACTACTGACAGAATATGGGCTGCAAACTCCACCAGCAATGAAGGATGAGTCAGAACAGTTTGTTGTATCTCCTGCAAATTGGGCAGGGATCATTGATCAGGCTCTTGCTCCACCCAGAACAAGAAAAAATTACCAGAAATCAATGGTATCTATCTCTGGATCCCGAGCGATAATTGAAACACGATCTTCTAAAAATATTATGACAGTTGATGATCTAATGACACTGTTTGCGTTGTTTACGCTAACCGTTCAGTACCATGATCATCATCAGGAAGACTATCAGATCAACGCGAAGCAAGTACCTAACAAGACACCGTTATACATCACTGACATCCTTTCTATGAGAGGAAAAAAGGATAGTGGCCCTGCTCGCGACTCGATCCGGGAAAGTATAGATCGGATCGAATTTACCGATTTTCAACTACATGAACTTACAGGGCAGTGGTTGAGTGAAAACATGCCCGAAGGGTTTAAAAGTGATCGCTTTCGGTTCTTGGCCCGAACCATCACAGCATCCGAAGAAGCACCTTCTGAAGACGCTGCCGGAGAGATCAGGATCAAACCAAACCTGTATATCCTGGTTTGGGAACCCTCGTTTTATGAAGAACTGCTGACCAAAGACTATTTTTTCCTTTTTCCACCGGAAATTCTGAAGCAGCATACGCTGGTATTCCAGTTGTATTCATACTTCCGTAGCCGTATGTCCAGAAGGCTAACGGATAGCATGTTATTAAGTGATTTAAACCAAAAGTTGGCAAGGAATATCGAGTGGAGACGTTTCTCTAATGAACTGATTAGGGAGCTTAAGAAGCTTTCTGAAGGCGAACTGAGTGAGGAGTACTTCGAAGTCAACTTGTGGGGTTATCATTTAAGCCTGACGTTGGAAGAGACTAAAGGAAAAACCAAAGACTATCGCGTTGATATTAAATGTGATGTTGAAGAAGTGCTTAGATACTCAAGAGCACGTACAACTAACGCTGGTAAGCGGAATATGGCCCCAACCCTACCGAATCCACTTAGAAATGAAATGCTGTCTAAGCAGAAGCTCGAAGAGTTATCGGAGATTATTGATGGTGAATTTGAACCTATACAACGAAAACAAAACTCTCCTAAAGGGCGTTTAGGTCGAAGAGTTAAACTTAGAAAGCACCTGGTAGAGATCAATGCAGATGAGTTGACGATCACCCTGTCTAAGTATACCTCTCCAGAGGCCCTAGAACGCAGCATAACGGCTCTTTCGGCTATGACTGGTCATCCACACGCATCTATTCAGAATGAGTGTCAGGAGCTTCTGGAGAAGCTTGACTGGCTGAGAGTGGGTGGAGAAGTTGTTACTTATGAAACTTTGAGTAAAACCATAGAGCTGTTTAACGTACAAGCTCAGAGTAAGCATCTGTCGATAGAAAAGTTGATTTCAGGCCTTGCTGTTCGGAAAAAGATCTGCAAACAGATCCATGAAGGTCATATAAGCGAAGAGGTTCTTAGAACTTTAGATGATGTAGCAAACGGAATCTAAACAAAATGCTGACATTTGCCTGACAATTGTTGGGTCATCTATAAATAAAATAAATACCGAATAGACAACCTTTTGTCCTTTCTAATGAAATTGATAGATTGGCTCATATTGTTAGATTCATATTGTTATGGATTATTTGGCGGAGTAACTTGTTACTTCGCCTTTTTTACCCAAATTTTCTTACACCCTTGATCATTCTTCCAGCAAGCTTGTGATGACTCCGTAATTTCCTATCGCGGATGTGCCCCTAATAATGGGCATCTTAAGCGATTTTCTTCTTGATCATGTTTCCGATAACGCCCCGGAAGCATGATCAAGTGTAATTGATGGACACCTTGATCATTTTTCCTGTGACGGATGAAGTTGTATCTACTATTGTTAACCTGGACATACTTTAGAAAGGGACGAGAACGCAAGAAATGAGATCTGAATCTTGTTGTTTTTTAGCCGCGTAATCTTTTAAGAATATAAGTGAAATTACGACAGTGCAAAGGCCCAATTGATAATTTTATAAGTCATTCCTCAGAAACAAATCCCAGCTCACATTCCTGATCGATTTTCCTTAACAAGGGGATTCCCGTTTGCTACATAAACCTTGTCCCTACATGGTTTTAATCGGAGGTGTATATGTCCATTAATTCTATTGACCATGATGAAATCACTAAAGTTGCATCGAACTGGGACTTCAAGGAAGAAGACTCCAAGCAATCAAGAAAACAGGTTAAATCCGCAGAAGCTCGCCGTCGGATCGAGATGTTGAGAGAAATTAAGGAAAGTGGATTAACGATGGAAGAGGCCGAAGAGTTAGGTCTGTTGCATCACTGATGATTGCTAAACAAAATGCACATTTATTAAGGGCGACATACTGTCGCCCTTAGTTTTTCTGTTCTTATCTTAGCTTTTCCTGCTCTTCGTTTTTCCAAATAGCGAGTATATGTTATATTGCTGCCCCAATTAAATGTGCATCCGGATACGTCAATGTCTATTAATCTTTCGTTATTGCCTCCAGAAGAAAAAAACAAAATAGAACTTGATAAGCAGGCTTCTTTTTTGGTTTGGAAGTTGAAGCAGGCAAAAGCGGGACCAGACGAGATTATTTCCGAGATGGATAAAATCAAAGATGAACACGAACGTTTGTGGTTCGAACAATCAATCGAAAAGTACAAGCGCGTGATGGGAGTAGGGTAATCGTTGAATTGCCCCCCTTATTTGTTAAAATCCGCCTGTTAAATTGAATCAGAGAGAACATCCCGATGGGAAGAAGTTTTGAAGTGCGCAAAGCCTCTATGGCGAAAACTCAAGGCGCAAAAATTAAAGTTTATTCTAAGTACGGTAAAGAAATTTACATGTCTGCCAAGAACGGTGGAGCCGATCCTGACTCAAACCTTTCTCTTAAGCACCTGATTGCAAAAGCTAAGAAAGATCAGGTTCCAGGCCACGTTATCGATAAAGCGATCGACAAAGCAACTGGTGGTGGCGGTGAAGATTACCAACCAGCTCGTTACGAAGGCTTTGGCCCTGGCGGCGCTAGCGTTATTGTTGACTGTCTGACGGATAACGGTAACCGTACATTCCAGGATGTTCGCCAGTGCTTTGTGAAAACTGGTGCTAAAATTGGTAGCCCAGGTGCAGTAGCGCATATGTTCGATCACCAGGCTGTGTTCCAGTTTAAAGGCGACGATGAAGAAGCGGTGCTGGAAGCGTTGATGATGCAGGATGTTGATGTATCTGATATCGAGCTTGAAGATGGTGTTATCACTGTATTTGCACCTCATACCGAGTTCTTTAAAGTAAAAACTGCATTGGGTGAAGAGTTTCCTGACCTGACCGTTGACGTAGAAGAGATTACATTCGTACCTCAGACAAACACACCAGTGACAGGTGAAGATGCAGAGAAGTTCCAGAAGTTCCTTGACCTTCTGGATGATTGCGATGATGTCCAGCAGGTTTACCATAACGCTGAGCTGTAATACTCGCTTAATATTGAGAGCCGGGCAAAGTTAGCCCGGTTTTTTATTGCTCAAATTAAATGTACACTAGTTAGTGTACTTATTATTTTGAGACTAATTTGTGAAATTATCTGTTTATCCTTTTGCTCTAATCTGCGTTGCAATGTCATTAGCGGCACAATCTTCTACTGAACTGGAAACGACGCAGGATACTGAAATACGGCATATCTTAAGCGTATTGGAACAATCAGATTGTCAGTTTATTCGTAATGGGAAACGATATAGTGGCGCCAAAGCTGCGGATCATCTTGCTGGCAAATACGATTATGCCAGGGATAAAATAGAATCAGCCGAGTCATTTATAGAAAATATTGCTTCAGCAAGTTATTTTTCCGGAAAGCCTTATCAGGTTGATTGTCCGGATGAGTCAGTTATAAACTCTGAACAGTGGCTAAAACAAGTGCTTAGCCAATACAGAAAGCAAAAAAATCATTAAGGAAGTGAGAGTGAAAATTAGTTTTGTTGGTTTAGGTGTAATGGGCTACCCGATGGCGGGTCATTTGCAGAAAGCTGGGTTTGAAGTAACGGTATACAACCGCACCACAGCAAAGGCTCGCAAATGGGCCGATGAGTTTGGTGGCAAGATGGCTGAAACTGTCCCCGAGTGCGTTCAGGAAGCCGATGTTGTACTTACTTGCGTAGGTAATGATGATGACGTTCGAAGCGTTACTACGAGCGATACAGGCGCTCTGAAGGCAATGAAAGCTGGCAGCATTCTTATTGATCATACAACGACATCTGCTGAGTTGGCTGAAGAGTTGTTGCTAGCCTGCGCAGACGACAATGTTCGTTTTATGGATGCTCCAGTATCCGGAGGTCAGGCTGGTGCTGAAAACGGTGTTTTGACTATTATGTGTGGTGGTGAGCAGTCTGATTTTGATGCGATGCAAAAGGTATTTGATGCTTACGGAAAATCATCGGTATTGATGGGCAAAGTAGGGCAGGGACAGCGAGCTAAAATGGTTAATCAGATCTGTATTGCAGGCGTGCTCTCTGGTTTGTCTGAAGGTTTGATCCTGGCTGAAAAAGCCGGGCTGGATGTGCCTACGGTGGTGGATTGCCTGAAAAATGGTGCAGCAGGATCCTGGCAAATGGAAAATCGCGCAGTAACCATGTCTGAAGATAAGTATGATTTTGGTTTTGCTATCGACTGGATGATAAAAGATCTAGGCTTCTGTCTTGATGAAGCTGAGCGTTTAGGTGTGAAGCTTCCTCTTACTGAGAAAACTGCAGGATCTTATAAAGAGCTTTCCGAGGAAGGGCTAGGGCGGATGGACACGTCCGTGTTAATGAAAGCTGTTCAAAAATCTTCAAAATGCTGATCAAAAAAGCCCGGATTGATTAATCCGGGCTCAGTTTTAAGTTGGCAATTCTTTCTAACAATCAGTATTTACACTGTAAAACGTTTAACCAGATCGTATAGCTCATTGGCTTTACCTGTGAGCTGCTGGCTCCCGGCTCGGTTCTCATTTGCCAAATCAGCAGATTGGCTGCTTTGATCCGAGATAGTCACAACACGTTGAGAGATATCCTGCCCAACCTGGTTTTGCTCTTCCGTCGCTGTTGCGATCAAAGAGTTCATATCCATTATCACTTTAATGGAGTCTTGTATCTTGTTCAGTGCCTGAGTCGCTGCATTGGCTTCGTCGACAGTCTTAACGCTTCGATTCTGGCTAACTTCCATTGTTTGAACTGCGTTGTCTGAAGCGGATTTCAACTGCTGGATCATCTCATGAATCTCAAGTGTACTTTCTTGAGTCCTGCTAGCCAGTTTTCTAACCTCATCTGCTACAACAGCAAATCCTCTGCCCTGTTCACCAGCACGGGCGGCCTCAATTGCGGCATTTAATGCCAGTAGGTTTGTCTGTTCGGCTATGTCTTCAATCACGGTTAGTGAGGAAGAAATATTCTGTACATCGGATTCAAGTTTGGAGATAACTTCATTTGCTTCTGCAACATCAGATGCCAGTTCCTGAACAGATTGTGCCGCTGCCATTACAATGCTCATTGCTTCGTCAGTGTTGTTTTCAGCTTCTGTCGCCGATTGCGCTGCCTGAACGGCATTACTGGAGATTTCTGTTGCTGTTGTCGTCATCTCCGTCATTGCCGTTGCAACTTGCTCTGTCTCGGATTTTTGACCATTAGCAAGCTCGTCAACCTGAGCTGCTCTGCCTGCCATCGCCTGGGTTTCAGAAACAACCTCTGAACTAACATTATTTACGCTTTTAACGATGGACTGCAGGCTGGCTACAAAGGTGTTGAAGTCGTTGCCTAGTTGCTTAAACTCTGCCACCTTGAAATCTTCCATCCTTGCTGTCAGATCAGCATCACCACTAGCAAATGATGAAATAGAAGCTTTGAACTTATTTAGCGGAGTCATAATACTCCGGTTCACGGCTACTGCAAAAATACCTACAGCAACTACAATTCCCAAAGTAACAGTTGTAATCGCCCAGAGACTTCCTTCCAAATCGGATTCAATATCTGCTTCCATGGCCAATACGGTTTCGTTTACATCATCAACGTAGAAACCTGTGCCGATAACCAGATCCCATTGAGGGAGATAGATGGAGTAACTCATCTTAGGTAAGGGCTCATCACTTCCAAGTTTCGGGAAATAATAGGTTGTAAATCCACCACCGCCTTTGGCTTGTTTGACGATGTCCTGAATGAGCAAAAAGCCATTTACATCCTTCAGGTTCCAGTAATTTTTACCTATACCACTATCGCTGGAGCCTAGAAGCACCCTCATGCCTTTGGTGTCATAGCCAAAAACATAACCGTCGGAACCAAACTTTATACGAGACAGTTCATCAATGACTTCTTCCTGCGTTGCATTCCGTTCTTTGTAAGTCTCAATCGCGGAGTCGACAATCTCCATATAGGATTTTAGTTCGGTCCTTTTTTGCTCCATTAGCTTATCGCCGACCTTCTCCATTTGAGAATGAGTAGTTTGATGCATTTCGCTATAAGTGAGATACATCATGCTTATTGATAGCAGTAGCAGAGGGACAACTGCCAAAATATATAGTCTTGATTTGATGGAAAGATTCATAAAAACATCCTAGTGTACAAAATCATCTAATTCCGAAGAGGGGAACCGTTTATTATTAATATCAATGCTATGGATATTATAGTATATCGTTTTGTTATCTTTGATCTTGTTCGTATATATAAAAAACCTTTCCCTATATATCGGTAAGTATAGGGAAAGGTTTAATGATAGATTTATTTTGTTTATAGACTACATCTTGATAACTTGATATTGATTCTTATTTCGTCTCATATAAACGAACGTCACGCTGAGGAAATGGAATTGAGATACCTTCCTGATCGAAGCGCATTTTTACGGTTTTAGTTACGTCCCAATACACTTCCCAATAATCCGCTGTGTTAACCCAGGGCCTTACGATAAAGTCGACAGACGATTCGTTTAAAGTCATAACCTTAATGGTTGGTTCTGGAGACTTAAGAACCTTGTTGTGTTGCTCCAATATGTTGGCAAGTACAGCTTCTGCTTTGTCGATATCGTCGCTGTAGCCGATACCGAATGTCATATCAACACGTCTTACTTTTTCCGCGGTAATATTTTTGATGGTATCTCCCCATATTTTGCTATTCGGAACAATAAATATTTGGTTATCAAAAGTACGAATGGTGGTATTTACCAGGCTCATATGACTAACCTTGCCTGATACTCCACCAGCTTCGACAAAGTCTTCTACATCAAATGGACGATAAATGAGGATCATCATGCCCGAAGCAAAATTAGATAGGGTATCCTGAAGTGCAAAACCAATAACGATACCTGCAACCCCTAAACCGGTAAGTAGAGGGCCAAGATTTAGTCCAACCTGAGCTAGTGCGATTAAGATCCCAAACAGCATTACGGCTTTGGCGGACATAGAGACAATGAAGTCCTGAACCAGGGTTGAAAGTTTTGACTGAGGCGAACGTACGATTCTGGTCATGATCTTTCTGACCAGGCCAGAAAGGTACTTAAACAACACGATGATCAGAATGAATATGATCACCTTTGAGATCGTACTACCCGCATTTTCTACAATCCACTGAGTGATATTTTCAAGCAGGTTATGACCAACAGCCATAAAGGCATCGGTGCTCACCATAGCATCGCTTAACTCACCGGTTGCGCTGAATGTGAGCTCGTTAAACTTCGCCGTGTCTAGTTGAGTGGCTTCCATCATAGGAATCATACTTCGCAGGTTGCTGCTAAATGTCAGGTTCATCCTTTGCTGCATTCGCAATCTGGAGTCGATGTTGTCTCTTTGTGCGGCTGGTGTTTTGCTTCTTTCACTTTGTAGTACTTCGGAAAGCTTCAGGCTTGATCCCAGAACAACGTATAAGTTGGAAGACACGCCATCCAGGTTTTTACTAAATGTACTTCTACTCTTTTCTTTGCTTTGACCAAGCTGTTCTTGCGCTTCGATCAGAGCTAACTCGATCTTGAATAGTCTGGTTCTGTAATCCATAGCATTGGATACGGTTACCCATTCTATAGGCTGATCTTCAATGCTGGTTGCTTCAAAATCTTTAAATAGCTGAGAGAGCGCTTTGGTAGCACTTGATTGCTGACGGTTAATCAGCTTCTCCTGCTTCATTAACAGCGCTACTGTTGCCTCTTTGCTCTCTTGAGCCTCGTCAGACTTTGCATAGTTGATTACAGCATTGCTACTTTCAGTAGTGAGAGATTCCAGCTGATGCATTAACATTGTCTGTGAAATACTTGATGTGACAGAGCTTTTTGATGCTTTAAGTTGTTCTATTTCTTTGGCAACAGAATCCGTATATTGAGTAAGTTTTTCTATTTCTGATGCCTGGAGAGGTAGGCTTAACAGTAGCAGGGAAAAAATCCCTGCTATGATGTTTTTAAATTTCATGGTTCACACCTGCTTGTTCTTGTTTATATTTGGCCATATGACGCAACGCCAAATTAAAGAATAGTCAAATATTTCATTTGTTTATTGAATATTCTTGAGAATGAGAGGTGGTATGCAAAGTTAGTGGTTAGTACGCTTTGATATTGTGTTTTCTGAGTGCTTTAGGGAGGATTTCGTCCAAAGAGTCGAGATCGGCCTCTTCTAACTGAATCAGATTAAAGTTGTGCTTCTCGTAAATGGCGAGCTTCTCCACCTTCGCTTTTTCAGGTGTGGGACCAGTATCGGTTCCCCAATACTGGATATAAACTTTCCCTGCTGGAAGATAAAAGTCGCTGTAGAACTCTTCTGCTATAGGCAGTTTTCTTTCGTAAGCGTGAACCAGCCCTGCCATATAGAGCCAGTTGTCGATCAACAACTCGCCTCTGGAACGCACATAATGGCCATCGGCTGTTCTGTGTTTTGCTTCGAACTTTTGTCGGAAACTTGAGAAGGATTTATCCGTAGAAAGAGTATCAGAATCTGTCCCCTGAAACTCTTTCACAGAGTTTGTCAGGTTACGGTTCTTTAATACCGTATCGTGCCAGATCGTGTACAAGCCAGAGTCATTTTTCCCTGATCTTTGTTCTCCTCCGGCCTTGAGCCCTAGTTGAGTGATATGCCAGCCATCTTCTTGTTTGTTGATCCACCCTAGTTCGCTAAGTAGCTGATTAATTCTTTTGGCGTTGAGCCCTAGTTGCTCGCCAAGTTGAGTAGCAGTAAACATTTTCCCTGCACTACTTGCGGTATCTATTAGCAGGTTTTCAGGCCAGACAACAAATGAGCCAAACTTGTGATGTTTTGCATACTCACCACCAAATTTCTCACCAATATCAGTAAGCACCCACTTATCCTCATGGCGAACTATGTAGCCAAACTTTGCAAGCTGGCTAAAAAGTTCTTTGGGATCGATGTTACGTAATTGGGCTAGTGCGGTAGTCGATATCTTATTTGTCATCTGTCTGTTATTTGTGTTCACACTAATAAAAATTGCTGGAAATGCATTATTTGATTACTTGAGTATAAATCATATAGATAGCGGTTTTTGACTAATTTGTCGAACCTAGTCAAAAAATGTGCAGAGTGGCTGTTTTATATTATTTGCAAAATTTATTTAAATCATGGGAATGGTTTTGTATTTAATGCCGAATACTGTTGGAGGTGGTCGTGAAAAAACTGTTTTGCCTACTCATCTTAATGTTTATTTCTACACTCTCTTATGCAACAGGGAAGCAACAAACATACATTAAAGATAAATTCGGTGAACTAAGAGGCGGGCCTTTGGAAATACCGTGCGCCTGCATCTTTGATAAAAACCGAAACCCAGGTATTAAATACCTGCCTCTCAATGGCTGGTTGTGGTACTGCGAAGGTTATGAGGAAGATGGTGACTGCAAGGGCGTTAAACGTAAAGAAAAAGCTGAGCCGATTGTATTTGAATAAAGCTCTTAGTCAGATATAGCATTACTGACTAAGAGCTCGAGCTCAACCATTCTTTAACTTGTTCGGCAGGTATTGCCTTGCTATAAAGGAACCCTTGCACCAACTCACAACCTAGCTCTGTTAGCTGTTTGGAGTGCTCTTGGTTTTCAACACCTTCTGCGATAACTTCTAAGTGCATGGCTTTGGCTAAGGCTACAATTGATCGGGTAATGATGTAGCTATCAACATCAGTATCGATATCTTTAACAAAGGAACGATCAATTTTGAGTTTATTGACGGGAAGTTGCTTGAGATAACCCAGAGAAGAGTAGCCAGTTCCAAAGTCATCAACAGAAACATGTACTCCTAGTCCCCGAAGCGCAGATAACTGAGTGATATTATCTTCAACATCACTCATTATGTAACTCTCTGTTAGCTCTAACTCCAGCTTATCCGCCGGTAACCCAGATTTTTGTAATGTGCTCTCGATTAGTTTCGCAAAGTTCTGCTGACGAATCTGAATACCAGAAATGTTTACCGCTATCCTGCCAAAATCAAGCCCTTGCTTTAGCCATTCGCTGCCTTGATGACAAACAGTTGTTAGTACCCAACTGCCTATTTCCCTGATCAACCCTTGTTGTTCTGCTACTGGAATAAACAAATCGGGAGAAATGTATCCAAGATCAGGATGTTTCCAGCGAAGCAATGCTTCGAGGCCAACACATTTTAAATCGGCTAATCTTACCTGAGGCTGGAAGAATACCTCAAGTTCATTACGGTGAAGGGCGCTTTGCATTGAGCTCTCCAGAGCAAGCTGGCGCTGTATTTGTTCCTCGTCTCCCTCGCTAAAGAAACAGAACTGATTGCGACCCTGTTGTTTTGCGCGATACATGGCTGTATCCGCTTTAGTTACCAAAGAATGAGGATCTTTGCCGTCCTGAGGAAATTGGCTCACTCCAATGCTGGCGGTAACATTCAAAGAGCGTTGTTCTATGATAAATGGCACTTGAAAGACTTCTTGTAATCTTGAGAGAGCACCAAGAACCTCAAAAGATTCATCAAGCGCTTCCATTATCAGTACAAACTCATCTCCGCTGACCCGCGCCACCATATCGTACTGACGCGTGCACTCTCTAAGCCGTTGAGCGACTGTTCGTAGTAACTCATCGCCGACGTTGTGGCCTAAGCTGTCGTTGACCAGTTTAAACCGATCCAGGTCGATAAATGCGACGTAAACACAATGTCCGAATCGGGTTGCCCTTTGCAGATATTGTTGCAATTGTTCATGAAATAACAGTCTGTTTGGTAGGTTGGTTAGTGGATCGTGGTGCGCAAGGTGTTCTAATCTTGCGGAAGCTTGTTTCTTATCGCTAATATCACGAAATACACCAATAACCCCTTCTATATGACCTTCCTTGTTATAAAAAGGGTAATATCTAACTTCTAAATCAATGATTTGGCCTTGTGGTGATACTAATTGCCTCTCATACTGAACGGTTTTTCCCTCCAGTGCTTTTTTAAAGTAGGGCTTATACTGCTGATAACTTTCATCTTTTAGTATTTCTTTTACTGTGTGCCCTAGTACCTCTTGTTTTGATTTACTCAGTAAATTCAAATAATGCTGGTTTGCGGCTAGGTAGTTCTCATTTTTATCAATAACGGCGAGCATGTCATTTGTCGAAGTAAATAGTTGGGCATATAGATTGAGCTGTCTTTCAGCACGAACTCTTTCGGTGATGTCATGAATAACACTAAAAAGCAGCTTTTTTCCGGCAAAAGTGACAGGGCTGGAGAATACTTCTACATCTCTTATTTCACCATTTTTGAGTTTATGCCGAAAAACAAAGTAGTTTCTCTGGAGTGATTTGGCTCTCTCCATCTCCTCATGCACTTCTTTTGTGGATAGCTGATTAATGCTACTGACCTTTAATTGGGTCAGCTTGTCTGCACTGTAACCGTAATACTTTATTGCTGCCCGGTTGGCCTGATTGATTCGGCCGCTTTCAGCGCAAATCAAAAGCATAGGAATACGAGAGTCTTGAAATAATGCGTGATAGGAATCTGTACTTTTGTTGTTATACATTGTTTACGCCCTAGCCGTTTATTTTTATGGGTAACTCAAATTATTATGAACAACGTGGTCTCGTCCTAAAGTATATGAAAAACATTGCATCCTAGGTGTTTTAGTTTTGAGTCAATAAATTAAATGGTGTGAATATTATGTGTTCGACGTAAAAACGAAGAGAGTAGGTTAGAACCTTTTACTATCAGGCTAAAAAAGGTGTATACATAACCTTATGTTCTCAAAAATGCAGAAAGCCTAATGACGCTTAAAGAAATTCTTCTGGTTCGTAATGTCCGCTACTACTTAATGTTTCGAAGTAGCTACTTTGCGCGTTTTTATTACCCGGTTTTCACACTACTGTATTTGGACTACGGCTTAACCTTATCTCAATTTGCTATGCTCAATGTGGTTTGGGCTGCGACCATTGTTCTTGCCGAGGTTCCGTCAGGAGCATTTGCCGATACGTTAGGACGCAAAAAACTCGTGGTCCTGTCTTCGATTGTCATGTTTATAGAAATCGCGATGATTGCTTTTGTGCCAACGGGGAACCCTACACTGGTTTTCATTGTATTTTTGATCAACCGAATATTAAGTGGTTTGGCAATGGCTCTAGCGAGTGGTGCTGATGAAGCGCTCGCTTATGACACTCTAAAAGAGCAGGGCAAGGAAGAGCTATGGCCGAGAGTATTGCAAATCCAGCTTCGTATCGCCTCAAGTGTTGGCATTTTCGTCACTTTGATAGGGGCTGCTATGTATGATGTTAACTTTATGACTAACGTATACTCCTTATTCGGGATGGCTGAACCAGAAAGCACAAAAGATATAATGCGTATCCCCGTCTATGCCACCTTACTCGTTGCTATGATTGCAATTTATTCAGCAACCAGTATGCGAGAAGGGAAGAAAACGGTACCCGAGCATAGCAGCCGGTTAGCGACAACAGTTGCAAGCATGAAGCTAACGTTAAATACCGGGAAGTGGGTGCTTTCTACTCCTTATGTTCTGTTTATTTTGCTTTATTACAGCTTATTCGAACATACATCGCGTATGTTTTTAACCATGAACAGCCAGTATTATCGAGCCATTGATATTCCTATTATTTATTTCGGCTTCATTGGAGCGGGGATCAGCTTGCTTCAAATACTGCTGGCGGGTCAGAGCCGTAAATTAGCGGAACGTATGGCTCCTAGGAGGTTTATTGCCATCATGGGACTGGCGACTATGGTGACTTACTATTGGATTAGCTTAGGGTGGTCGATCTATGGGGTGATACCAGCTCTGGTCCTAATTTTTATTATTATGACTATGAACATTTTCATCAGCTACCACCTTAATAAAAAGACCGATTCACACAATAGAGCAACCGTACTGAGCTTTAAGGGTTTGATGTTTAACCTCGGGTACGGCTTGATAGGTATTTTATATGCTTATTACTATAAGTTGCTGTCTCAGAACTACACGGAGCAACAGGTAGAGCAACACCTCGACTTTTTAGCTTCGCTCTCTTCATTTTTCTATTATTTTACGTTCTTGTTTGTTTCCATCAGCGTGGTTTTCTATTTTAAAGATCAAAAGAAGGCGATCTTTTAAAAAAAATAGAGCGCGGTTATTTATTCCAAATAAACCACGCTCCTATTTGCTGGTGGGGCTTAAAGCCATTGATTGTTGGTTTACACTGTAAACCTATCTACCAGATGATAGAGTTCATCTGCTTTACTGTTTAGGTTTTGGCTGCCGGCCCGGTTTTCCTGAGCTAAATCGGCAGACTTGTTGCTTTGCTCGGATATAACAACAATTCGTTCGGTTATCTCTTGTCCCACCTGAGATTGTTCTTCCGTTGCTGTAGCAATCAGGTCGCTCATATCCATGATGATTTTCACTGAGTTTTGAATATCTGTTAATGCAACCGTTGCTGCTTTTGCTTCCTCTACTGTTTGAGCGCTTTGAACCTGACTATGTTCCATAGAGCTAACGGCGCTGTCTGAGGCAGACTTCAGTTGTTCAATCATTTCATGAATTTCGAGCGTGCTATCCTGGGTTCGGGTCGCAAGATTACGAACTTCATCAGCAACGACAGCAAACCCTCGCCCTTGCTCACCTGCCCGGGCGGCTTCAATTGCGGCATTTAACGCTAAAAGGTTGGTTTGTTCGGCTATTTCCTGAATAACGCCAAGAGATGAGGATATGTTCTGAACGTCTTTTTCCAGGTCGGAGATAACTCTGCCTGCTTCTGCTACACCGGACGCCAGGCTTTCAACGGAATTTGCCGCATTGGTGACGATTTCCATTGCATGAGTGGTACTATTTTCTACATTTGTCGCTGCTTCTGCGGCTTGATTTGCGTTATTTGAGATTTCCTGAGCAGTAGAGGTCATCTCGTTCATTGCGGTTGCAACTTGCTCTGTTTCTTCTCGCTGTCCATTTGCTAACGAATCCACTTCTGATGCTCTGTCTGCCATGTCATTGGTTTCGGATACAACGTTAGTACTTACCTGAGAGACGCTGCCAATAATGTTCTGAAGATTTTCAACAAAGGCGTTAAAGTTTTTCCCTAGCCGGTTAAATTCAGGCAGGTTGAAGTCTTCTATTCTGGCTGTGAGATCGGCTTCGCCCTTTGAGAACTTTTCAACAGACTCGTCAAACAGGCTAAGTGGCTTTAGAATACTGCGGTTTATCAGGGTTGCGATACTCAGAACAAATAGAGTAATGACCAGAGTAATTAATGCAGTGTTAAGTACGCTTTGTTTCATCGAATCCAGTGATGCCTGATTCATAATAGCTAAGGATTCTTCTATATCATCAATATAAAAGCCCGTTCCTATAATCAGATCCCACTGAGGTTCATATATGGAATAGCTTAGTTTTGGTAATGGTTCCTCTCCCCCCGGTTTCGGGAAATAGTAGGTGGTATAGCCACCACCACTTTTGGCCTGCTTGACAATATCCTGAAGCAAAAGGAACCCGTTTACATCTTTTAAGTTCCAAAAGCTCTGCCCTAACCCCTTATCAGTATCCCCCTGAACTATCCGTATACCTTCGGAGCTATAGGCAAAGAGATAACCTGTTTCGCCATATTTAATCTTAGACAGAGTTTCCCTCACTTCATCCAGAGAGGCGTTTCTAGCTTTAAGAGGAATGAGTGAAGTTTTAACTATCTCCATATAGGAGCGAACTTCCTCTTTCTTCGAGTCCATCAATTTGGTTCTCGAAGCATCGATTTGTAACGTGTTTAATGTGTTCAACTCGTAACGGGTGAGCAGCAAAAGGCAAACAGAAATGAGTAAAACAGGCACTACGGCAAGTATAATTAGGCGAGCGCGAATCGTTAGGTTCATGGGTGCATCCTTCTAAAAGCGTAGGACAAAGTAAATAACGTTATAGCCCAGCCATTTTTATTATTATCTTTATCATTTAAGGATAGGTCATTACCCGGAGATTGGTAAAAAATGGCAAATATCCACACACCTAGCCATACTTAGAATGTGTTCAATGAAACGATAGGGAGCTTGTTATGAAAAATGACCTGGATCCTGGCAAAGTTTTAAGAGCCTACGAAATGATCATGGAGCGAGGCACTCCTACAGAGTTTGGTAAGATATATGAAGGTGTAGAAGCATTTTCTGATTACGATGGTTATAACGTTTTTATGCGTGGTAGTGGCGTAGAGCTGAAAGTTGGCTTCCACAATACTTATCATCTTGAATACGATCAGGAACACCTTCGCGATAGTTTTCTTAAAAAAGTAGAAGCACTTAATAAATAAGTGCTTCCGGAACTAATGCTTTAAGGCTTCTATCTAATAGAAAAGTTCGTAGTTAAGCATCAAATGTATGCCAATGCTGATAGCGTAACCAATCGCTATCACTGGCATCCATTTAAGGTGCCCGAAGAAGGTGTACTTGCCATGAGCCGCGCCCATTAGTGCTACACCTGCCGCTGAACCTATTGATAGCAAACTACCACCAACACCAGCCGTAAGGGTGACAAGCAACCAGTTACCCAACGACATCTCTGGGTTCATGGTTAATACCGCGAACATGACGGGGATGTTATCGACAATGGCGGATAAAATCCCCACCATTACGTTTGCCCAGATAGGATCCCACTGGTTATACATGATGTCAGAAACCAGCTCCAGGTAGCCAAGCAGGCTTAATCCGCCTACACACATGACCACGCCATAGAAGAACAGCAGGGTGTCCCATTCTGCGTGTGATACTCGTTTAAATACGTCGAAAGGAATAATAGAACCTAAGCGTTGTAATGCCGCTTCATCGTGGGCTGCAATCGCTTTAGCACGCTTTCTTGCTATAGAAGCAGGAAGCGTTTTACGTAAGAAGAAACCAAAGAATTGCAGGTAAGCAAGCCCCATCATCATGCCAATAACTGGCGGAAAGTGTAAGAAACCATGGAAACAGACCGCTGTAGCGATAGTAAGCAGGAATAGCCCTGCGATACGCTTACCTCCACGTTTCATCTCAACATATTCGTGTATGACCTCGGGCTTATCGTTCGGAATAAAGAACGACATGATTAAGCCAGGAACCAGATAGTTGATAACGGAAGGCAGAAATAGCGCTAAAAACTGCTGGAATTCTACAATACCCGCCTGCCAGACCATTAGCGTCGTGATATCTCCAAATGGACTGAATGCCCCTCCAGCGTTGGCAGCGACCACAATATTGATACAGGCAAGTCCTATAAATCTATCGTTGTTACCACCTACTTTAAGCACCACAGCACACATAAGAAGAGCGGTTGTCAGGTTATCGGCGATAGGGGATATAAAAAAAGATAAGATACCGGTTAACCAGAACAGGGTACGAAAGTCGAAGCCTTTACCGACCATCCAGGCTCGCAGGCAATCGAACAGCCGTCGTTCTTCCATTGCATTAATATAGGTCATGGCAACCAGGAGAAAGAGAAGCAACTCTGCGTACTCAAGCAGGTTGTGTTCAATAGCGGCCTGAGCAACTTCCGTTTGTCCGTGACTTTGATATACAAAGCCAATCATGATCCAGATAATGCCCGCACCTAATAACACGGGTTTTGATTTCTTTAGCTTAAGAAACTCTTCCCCCATTACCAAGGCGTAGGCTAAGACAAATACGACGATACAGGCATAGCCAACAGCAGATGTTGTCAGTCCTTCAATTCGTTCGCCAGAAGAGGCGAGATACGGTTGTGGGTAAAAGGCTAAACAGGAAAATAAAAAGGGTGCTTTTTATTGTCATGGATATTCTCTCGGCTCCTTTGCTAATTAAAGTTACCGAAAGTGTAGTCAATCAATTTACATTGAAGTGTGAGGAAGAGCTTAGTTGATTGAATTTTTTGATATTTATGATCCAGCGCGCGATTTTGCACGCTGGTTTGTTGTCAATTTTTCTTTTGAATACTTACACAGGTAAAACGCGGTTTCTTCCGAGGCTTTTAGCTTTGTAAAGCTGTTGATCTGCATTATCTATCAATGAGATAGGGCTTTCTCCCGGCTGATATTCAGCAACACCAAATGATGCTGAGATATTGCCAACAGATTCACCGGTACGTTTATCTTTTACGGCGATTTTCTCAATTGAGCGTCTAACCTGCTCTGCAAACTGTCTTGCTATACGTAGCGGTTTGTTTGGTACTAATAAAGCAAACTCTTCACCACCATATCGATATGCAGCGATGCCTTCACGACAGTTAATTTGAAGCCTTCGTGCAATAGCTTTGATCACCATGTCTCCGAACACATGGCCATACTGGTCGTTGAGATCTTTGAATCGATCTATATCGATAAGGATCAGGCAAAGAGGGTGTGATTCTTCCGAGTTGCATAAAGAAGCAATGTCTTTATCAAATGCTCCACGGTTAAGTAAGCTGGAAAGGCTATCGTAAAGTGCATCTTTTTGCACGGCTTCAAGCTGCTTTTTTAAGTTAGCGATTTCCTGGCTCGCGGTACTAAGCTGACTATTAAAGTATTGAGTTGAACTCCTGATTTCTCTTGATTCAGCAACAAAGTCTTTAAGTAAGCCCATCACCTCATCGAAGGTAATGCCCTCTTTATCTATGCTTTCCAGAGTATCAAAGCTTTTGTTGATCATATCCTGAAACGAGCTGGTGTCTTCCATCGTATCCTTCATCGACTGGAAGATCTCGTTAACAAGGATCTCAAGGTTTGATTTTAATTCGGTAACGTCTGATTCTGTTTGGCTGGCAATGTATTTCTTGTATAGAGACTCATTGTGGCTTGGCAAACATAAACCATACTCTTCAATGAGCTCATCAAGTTCTTCATTGAGGGCTGGTTGCGTTTGATCAACGTATGTATACCATAATGCATAGTTCGTCGGAGTCGTTGGCACCTGATTTTTTATCATTAGAGGAACTGCTTTTCTCAGGTTTTCCGTTGCCTTTTGAAATTCTTCTTTACTCATTGATGGCTAGACTTATTCATTTAAGGGGACGTTGTACATTAATGTTAGCGAATTTTTTTCAGAGTTTCCTATAGATAATCAAATAAAATCCATTTTTGCTATCTATTTTTTTAACTCAATCGATAACTAAAGGGCTATCTATACATATTTTGTGGCAGGGACACACATTTTATTTATAAGATAACGAGTTATCCAAACGATAGAGTATTAGACAATGAAAGCAGCACTAGAGCATTTAAAGCAATCCGACCCAGTTATGAAAGAGCTCATTGTTTCACTACCGTGCCCACAGGCCTGGAGTGAGAGGGAGCCATTTCACGCATTAGTTGAGTCGATTGTGCATCAACAGTTGTCTATCAAAGCAGCTGCGACTATCTGGTCCCGATTTGAATCTCTATTTCCTGAGAACAATCCAACTCCAGAGTTGTTGACAACCCTTTCAGAAGAAACATTAAGAAGTGCTGGCCTTTCAAGGCAAAAAGTGAAGTATGTCCATTCTGTTGCTGAGTTTGCTTTAACCGGAAGGCTTGAACGCGAATATCTTGATGGGTGCGACAACGAAACGGTAGTTTCTGAGTTAACGGAGATATATGGTGTGGGCCGTTGGACAGTGGAAATGTTTTTGATGTCTGCACTGGCCAGGCAGGATGTATTTGCCCCTGATGACCTGATAATTCAGCAGTCGATACAGGAGTTGTACGGCTATCAGGAATTAAAAGGACGCGTGTTGAAAAAAGCGCTGCTAGATGTGGCAAAGCCGTGGGCACCGTACCGGACCATTGCGTGCCGTTATCTGTGGGCTTGGAAAAACGCAAATATGTTCTCAGAATAAAAAAATCCGCCTTAAGCACTTTCTAGCGGAAGGCGGATTTATGTTAGCAACGTATAGGCTTATTCCGAAAATTTATCGGCATATCCCTTTGGTGGCGGTGTCCACTCTCTTTCGGCCATAGAGTGAATACCTCGCTTATCAGATCCCATCGCTTCGAGGATATGGGTCTCGAGTTGTATAAATAGCTTACGGTAGTTGTTATCGTAGCGCTCTTCCTCTGAGCCACCAGCCCACGCTTCGTAAAGAATGTCTGATTTGGCATCTTCCACATTTTTATAGGCCACCTTCTGCTGCTCAACATGGAATGGATGCATGCCCACTTCTTTCATGGTGTGAACACCAAGTTCGAGCGCTGTGTGATAGGTCTCTGACTCGATAATATCAGCACCTGAACGACGAAGCAGGTAACCATGCCCACGGTCAAATGCACGAGCAATCACTTTCACCTGAGGATAAGTGTGCTTCACATACTTAACTAGCTCTACACTTGCTTCCTGATCATCGATAGCAATAACCAGTGCAGCAGCATGTTCAATGCCTGCCGTATGCAGAAGGTCAGGTTTGGTCGCGTCGCCGTAGTATGTCTTGGTACCAAGTTGTCTTAATGCGTCCACCTGATCAGATTTATGATCAAGGACAACGGTTTTGATACCATTTGCTACCAGCATACGGTTGATTATCTGACCCACACGACCAACGCCTGCAACAATGACAGTACCGGTTTCATCAATATCATCTTGTTCACGATCATTGGAGGCTTTTTCAAATCTCGGCTTAATAACTTTATCAAACAGGATAAACAGAGCCGGTGTCAGGAACATCGATAACGCGACCACCAGAGAAAGTACTGAGGCTATTTCCGTTGGTAATACGTGGTTGGATACTGAGAACGAAAGCAGAACAAAGCCAAATTCACCAGCTTGAGCAAGGCTTAGAGTTAATAACCAGCGATCGCTTCCTTTGACTTTAAAGCTAACAGCAAGGATATACAGGACCATTGCTTTTAGGACAATAACGCCAAAGGTCAGTGATAAGATCAGTACCAGATCATTAGCCAGTACAGAGAAATCGATACCAGCACCAACGGTGATAAAGAATAGCCCCAGCAGCAAGCCCTTAAATGGATCGATATTCGATTCCAGTTCATGTCTGAACTCACTGTTTGCCAGTACCACACCTGCCAGGAATGTACCCAGCGCAGGAGACAGGCCTACCAGGCTCATTAAAGCCGCGATACCAATAACCAGCATAAGTGCAGTTGCAGTAAAGATTTCACGCAGGCCGGATTTCGCAACGAAACGGAACAGCGGACGGCTCAGGAAGTGCCCTCCAATTACTACTGCAGCGATAGAGACAACGATGACTAGTGCGTAAGCCCACCCAGGTAATCCAGCAACCAGGCTTAGATCTTCATGATGGTCTGCGGTGTGTGCCAGATTACTCGCTTGTTCCACAAGCTCGGGTAAGGCGAGCAGAGGAATAAATGCCAGCATAGGGATAACGGCAATATCCTGGAACAGAAGGATTGAGAATGCATTTTGAGCGCCATCGGTTCTGCTAAGGCCTTTTTCACTAAACGTCTGTAATACGATAGCGGTTGAAGAGAGTGAAAAAATTAAGCCGATCGTTAATGCCACCGTCCAGGTAAGACCGAAGAACAGGGCGATAGCCATAACTGCGGCTGCGGTACCTGCTACTTGTAATCCCCCCAATCCAACCAGTCTGTTACGCATAGACCAGAGCATTTTAGGCTCAAGCTCCAAACCAACCAAGAACAGCATCATGACGACACCAAATTCGGCAAAGTGCTGGATAGTTGTGGTTTCTTCACCCACCAGGCCAATTACCGGACCAATTACCACTCCTGCTATCAGATAACCAAGTACTGATCCCAGCCCCAGTCTTTTTGCTATTGGCACTGCGATTACAGCAGCGACCAAATAGATAAATGCCTGAAGAAATATACCCGTCATGCCACTTCTCCTTCGACAATTTTGTCCAGATTCTGGCTTAACTTATCCAGATCTTTTGCGCGCTCCAGATTGACCTTATCCTCGGCAAGAGCCACAAGAAGGCGCGTCCAGTTATCTACATGCAAAGCGATTCTTCCTTCCTCAAGCGCCGTTCTTGAGCCAAAAAGAGCAAAAGGTGATATGTAGTTCATGCCGGTCATTGTTGCCATCTGTTCGATTGGCTGCAGGAGCTCCTGGATGGTGTAGTGATTGTAGCCATCGGTATGATAAGCATCTTCCTTACCACCAGCAGAAAGCGCGCACATAAAGGTTTTTCCGTGCAGAGCCTTTCCGTCATGACCATAAGCAAAACCATACTCCAGAACTAAATCTTGCCATTCCTTTAAAATGGCAGGGGTGGAGTACCAGTAGAGCGGAAATTGGAAGATGATGATGTCATGCTCCAGCAATCTCTGTTGCTCTTTGGGAATGTTGATATTAAACGTCGGATATTCGGCGTATAAGTCTACGGCTGTAACACTATCAAGCTTTTCAGCAGCATCAAAAAGCGGGCTATTTACTTCTGATCTATGCTGAGATGGGTGTGCGAAAAGTAACAGGATCTTCTTTTGGGTCATGATTTTTACCTGAGCAGAATGGCATACAGATAAAGATAATCGCATATGAACAAAAAACCAGCTACCCTCATTTGCTTGAATCTTTTTTTATTTTTGCCAGAGAATCACGTCAGAAAAGCCTATTTTTCAATGTGCTATACTTTTAGAATTATAACTCTAAAAACATTGTGATAAAGAAAAGTATGGAAAAGGAAGTCCTTGTCAACACGGAAAGCAAACATGCGCTTGTGGTTGAAGGTGGTGCGATGCGCGGCATTTTCGCAGCAGGTGTGTTGGATCGTTTCATTGATGAAAAGTACCGGCCATTTGATTTCTGTATCGGTGTTTCTGCAGGCTCAACAAACCTTGCTGCGTGGCTGGCAAACCAGCGTGGCCGAACCAAAGAAGTGATTACTAACTATTCTTGTCGACCGGAGTTTATAAACTTTGTTCGTTTTGCCAAAGGTGGTCACTGGCTCGAGCTGGACTGGTTATGGGATGTTCTGTCTGAAGAGTATCCTCTAGATCTGGACGCTTTTGAGAGTCAGCCAATACCACTTTACATAGCAACCACTCTGGTAAGAACAGGGGAGGCTTGCTACATCACTGGTACTTCAGAAAACCTGGAGCTTGTCTTAAAAGCTTCTTGCTCTGTACCGATGGCTTATCGCGATTATCCTGTTTATGAAGGCGAGCCAATGACCGATGGTGGTGTAGCCGATTCTATTCCTGTGATTAAAGCTTATGAAATGGGGGCAAGAGAAATAACGGTAGTTCTATCTCAGATTCCGGGCTATAGGAAAAGTGCCCCTAAAGCTCCCTGGATGATTCGAAGATTACTGAAACGAACTCCAAGATTAGCCGATGCTATGATTAGGAGGGCGGTAAGTTATAACAAAGCGATCGATTTTATTGAGAACCCACCACAAGACTGCAAAATTAATGTTATTGCACCGGATACATCGTTTTCTGTTGGGCGCTTAACCACGGATCAGGAAAAATTGATTGCTGGCTATGATATGGGATTTAAGGTTGGGAGCGTTAGGTGATAACTGCTCCCTATAACCAATAGAACCATTTATACCAACAATACCTTTACGCCTTTGTCTTTTAATGCCTGAACAACCTTTTTATCTGCATCTTTACCCGTAATTACGGTATCAATATTGGTTGGTGTACAAAACAACATGCCAGTGCGCTGGCCTACTTTCGAGCTATCTACTACCACGACTAACTTATCGACCTGTTCCAACATGGTCTGCTCAGCCACAGCTGTTAGCATATCGGTTTTATAGAGACCTTGTTCAGTTAACCCTTTGCCACTGGTAAACATCCAGTGGCCCGCATAAGCACCAGATAATTCTGGAGTCGGGTTTAAGAAGATATTTTTAGATTTGTTGTACTGTCCGCCCGTAATAATCACGCTTTCATGGTCTTGTTCAATCAGGTAACTAGCTAAGGGAAAGTAGTTGGTAATGATTTTTACGTCCTGACCACAAAGCTCTTGCCCTAGCATAAACGCAGTAGAGCCGCAGTTGATAACCACGCTGTCTCCTTTATCGCAAAGCGCAGCTGCACGAACTGCAATTTTTGATTTTTCCTGGAAGAACGTGGTGTTATCCATATTTAATGGTGACCAGATAGGTGCTTTTTGGGTTTCGATTCTTTCTGCACCATTTCGTACTTTAATAAGTTTGCCTTGTTCGTCCAGCTTAGTCAGATCGCGCCTGGCGGTAGCCGGGGAGACGTTAAAGGTTTCAACTATTGTACCGACGCTGATGGAATGTCTTTCATCCAGTAGGGATAAGATGCCGTTGTGTCTTTGAGACTCGTTCATATTTTTATTTAACCGCGGTTGTTACAACACTTATTTGTCATCTCTTAAATCATACAGTCGAGGGTAGCTTTATCACCATATGATTATTTTATGACTAATTTTGATTTTATAACGATACTTAGTTACATGCTACATATCATTCTATTTAAAGAAGAAAAATATGATTTGAGTTATTTAATAATATAAGTTGATGTATTTTCTGGTAATTATAGACTTGTCTCAAGATTTTGTGTGAAAAGGTGATCCATGCATCGATTTCGACCTTCTAACTTATACAAACTTGATAAACATCAAAGGTGTCATAAATGTGCATTGATTGGCATCAGATGATTGTTAAGGTTAAGCCCCTTTGATTTTGGCGCACTTCATGAGGTAAAAATTGGAGTTTATCTACGACGCGTTTTACGTTTTTTATACTCAAGTGATGACCAAAGCGCCTTTGCTACTTGGTTTGGTTACACTGATCGGGTATTCGCTTCTGCGCCGGGATAAAACAACCATTGTAAAGGGAACCATCAAAACCATTGTTGGCTTTATGTTGGTTCAGGTAGGAGCAGGTACGCTGGTTAGTGGTTTCAAACCAATTATCGAAAAACTTTCGCTCTATCACGGCCTAACCGGAACAGTAATTGACCCATACACCGCCATGATCTCCACTATGGAAACCATGGGAGACAAATACTCATGGGTTGGTTATGCGGTGCTTCTCGCTCTGGCTATCAATATTGTACTGGTCTTATTGCGTCGTTACACCGGTATTCGTACCATCATGCTTACCGGCCATATAATGTTCCAGCAAGCGGGATTGATTGCCGTTTTTTACCTGATCCTCGGCGCATCCATGTGGGAGACCATTATCTATTCAGCGGTGATCATGGCGCTATATTGGGGTATATCTTCCAATATCATGTATAAGGCCACCGAAGAGGTCACTGGTGGAGCCGGGTTTTCTATTGGTCATCAGCAACAGTTCGCTTCCTGGATTGCGACTAAGATTGCACCAAAGCTGGGAGATAAAAACGACAACGTCGATCAAATAGAGCTTCCCCAATGGCTGCATATTTTCCACGATAGCATCGCTGCCACTGCAATTGTAATGACGGCATTCTTTGGCATCATCCTTCTCTCATTTGGGCTGGAGAATCTGCAAACAATGGCGGGTCAGACTCACTGGAGTATCTATATTCTGGAGACCGGCCTTAAGTTTGCGGTGGCTATTCAGATTATTGTTGCTGGTGTTCGTATGTTTGTGGCTGAACTCTCTGAGGCTTTCAAAGGTATCTCAGAACGAGTTATCCCTAATGCGGTTCCTGCAATTGATTGCGCTGCAATTTACGCATTCTCACCAAATGCTATGGTATTCGGCTTTGTCTGGGGGGCAATTGGCCAATTTACCGCTGTTCTAACCATGCTGGCTATCGATGCCCCAATCATGATCATTTCTGGCTTTATTCCGATGTTTTTTTCTAACGCCACCATAGGTGTATTCGCTAATCACTATGGTGGTTGGAAAGCGGTGATGAAAATCTGCTTTGTCATGGGAGTTATTGAGGTAGTAGGGTCTGCCTGGGCTATTCATCTAATTAATTTACATGGTGTCGAGTTTTCTGGCTGGATGGGTATGGCTGATTGGGCACTGGTGTTCCCGCCAATATTTGCTGGAATTACAGCGTCTAAAGCGTTTTTCTGGGTGCTGGTGCTGGCTTCAGGTATCTATATGTATTTTGCGTCAAAGCAGTTACGTGCAGAAGAAGACGGGACTGCTTCCCTTACCTCTGAAAAAAAGCTTACTACTGACAAAAAAGCTGAACAGTGTGTTCATCAGACGTTAGACATACGTGCTGAAGGTGAGCGAATTGAAGAATTAGAACCTGATGAATCAACCAATGTTCGTCCTGTGAGGCTGCTTGCTGTATGTGGAAATGGACAGGGCTCTTCAATGATGATGAAAATGAAGATCAGTAACTACCTGAAAAAGAAAGGTATACTGCATGAAATAGATTCGTGTGCGATCACTGATTATAAATCTAAAGTTGAGTTTATAGATATTATTGTGTCCTCAAAACATCTATCCGCAGAGATGGAAGTTGGGGACGGAAAGTATGTGTTGGGCGTGCAGAATATGCTGAATCCGAACTCATTCGGAACAGAGCTACTGAATCTAATAGAGAAAAGCGCCCATCATAGAAAAATTTAAGTTAAATATTAAAAACAAAAATAAGCGCTAGTTGGAGTAATTGCGATGGAATTTAAACAGTCCCTTATAGATAACCAGTCCATTTTGTTGGGGTTGGAAACAAATGATTGGCGTGAAGCCATCAAAGCCGGAACCGATATGCTGGAGGCCTCCGGTGCGGTAGAGCCTTCCTATTATGATGCGATTATCGAAAGCATCGAAAAAATGGGGCCTTATATCTGTATTGCTCCTGACTTTGCGATGCCACATGCTCGCCCGGAAGATGGTGTAAACCGTACTGCTTTTGCATTGGTTACACTTGCAAACCCAATTGATATCGAGGGTGAACAGGTGAAAGTGATGATAACGCTTGCAGGAAGCTCTTCCGATGAACACATGGAAGGCTTGATGCAAGTTACCCAGGTGCTTGACGATGAAGAGAGTGAGACTGGTGTGAATGTTGATAAGCTGCTTGAATGTAACACTAAAGAAGATATATATGCCGTGATTGATTTATCTTTGACTGATTCAGCATACTAATTCTCTCATTTTTTATCGGAAATACTTTCAAAAATGTCGGAAGTCGGTTAGTTTCCAGAAAATATCGTGAAACGTCCCTTTCCTTTGGAGTTATTTGAATTGGAAAAACATGAAGAAGTTTTGGTTTCTATCCGACAAATCATCCGTGCTATCGATCTGCACTCAAAAAAACTGAGTAAAGAAGCTGGATTGACCGGTCCACAGCTTATCCTGATGCGCTCAATACGAGAGTTGGGGCAAGTGACGATAAGGCAACTGTCCAGTCATACCAATATGAGTCCTGCAACCGCGACGACAATCTTAGATAGGTTGGAACGTAGTGGTTTGGTCGAAAGGATAAGAAGCACCACTGATAAAAGAAAGGTCCACGCAAATCTTACTGAGAAAGGGCGTGGCTTACTGGACTCTGCACCATTACCACTTCAGGAGAATTTCATTAAAAAGTTTCAGAGCCTGGAAGACTGGGAGCAGAGCTTACTGCTTTCTTCTGTCCAGCGCATTGCGAATATGATGAATGCAGAATCTTATGACGCAGCGCCTGTTCTTGAATTAGGAAGCATTACCGACCCTGCCGAAACATCTAAGTAAACGTTACTAAAAATTTATTGCTTAAGTGACCTCTAAAGCCCGTGATCGTAGTTGATCGCGGGCTTTTTTATTTTCGCTATTTAGTGATTTTTAAATTATTTGAGTAGTAATCATATAGCGTTTGAAAAGGTGAAGAATACACATAGATGGAATTACAGGTTGCTAAAAAAATGAGAGCTGAAGGCTATTTTGAGAGTGTAAAAACCCAATATTAGTCGCACATTTAGACGGTTGTTAGTGATGTGTTAAAAATGATGATTTTTTTAGCTATAACTCTAATAATTTGAGTTCTAACTATATCTTGTGTATTCTGAAAAAGAATCAAAGGAACATATAAGTAAATAAAGGACTTAATATGAAATGGAAATTGGCCACAGTTACATTACTTTCCAGCGTAGCAATGCAAGCACAGGCAAGTGAGTGTGGGGAAGTGACCATCGCGGATATGAACTGGAACTCTGCCAGTTTAATCGCCAATATCGACAAATTCATTCTGGAACATGGTTACGGCTGTGACGCTGAACTGGTTCCTGGTGATACCATGCCCACCGCTACATCAATGATCGAAAAAGGCCAGCCAGACATAGCACCTGAGCTTTGGACGAATGCGGTCAGCGACGCGTTGGAAACTGGTATCAAGGAAGGTCGTCTTATCAACGCTGGTTTCTCACTCGTAGATGGTGGTGAGGAAGGTTTCTGGGTACCGGCTTATCTTGTTGAAAAATATCCAGAGTTAAAAACGATTGAAGGTGTAAAAAAACACCCAGAGTTGTTTAAGCACCCAGAAGATCCAGACTCAGCAGGATTTTATGGTTGTCCTGCAGGCTGGAACTGCCAGATTTCAGGTGCAAACCTCTTTAAAGCCATGGGGCTAGGTGATGCAGGTTTCGACCTGATTGATCCGGGCTCTGCTGCTGGTTTATCAGGGTCTATCGCTAAAGCATATGAACGTCAGGAAGGTTGGTTTGGTTACTACTGGGCTCCTACTGCTATCCTGGGTAAATATGAGATGGTGAAAGTAGACTTTGGTAGTGGTGTTGACGAAGATGAGTTCCTTAATTGTACGACTCAGGAAGGTTGTGATAACCCAAAACCAACCATGTACCCACCTTCACCAGTTAGTACCGTAGCGGTAACCGAGTTTTCTAACTCTAATCCCGACGTAATCGAGTATTTATCCAAGCGTGGCTTTAAAAACGCGGATATGAACCGACTACTGGCTTGGATGGAGAATGAGCAAGCAGATGCGGAAGAAGCGATGTTCTACTTTATGGAGAATCACCCAGACATCTGGAAAGCCTGGCTCCCAGCATCTGTAGCTGAAAAGGTTGCTTCTGAACTATAAATAGCTGTGTACTTATCCGTACGCTTTATCATACAAAAGAGTAACTTGATACAAGTTACTCTTTACTTTTAAAGGACAAAACAAATGGCCGATAGTAGTTGGTTGACCGAATTTCCGGAGATGGATCGTTCAAGTTTACGTGCCATACGTAAAGCTCTGGATGGAGCCTATAAAGATTTCTCACGGGAGTATGGTGACTTTATTGAATCCTTATTTGATCCCCTTCTTTCTTTTCTTATCTGGTTTGAAAAACTTTTGTTGAGCACACCTTGGTGGTTGGTACTAATAGTTTTGACCGGGTTGGTGTACGTTGCGAGTAAATCTGCAAAACTGGCGATAGCTTGTGTTGTATCTATGCTTCTTATTGGGTACTTCGGCATGTGGGAAGACACCATGCGAACCTTAAGTATCATCACGGTATGTACCCTGCTTGCTATTGTATTGGGTATCCCTATTGGCATTGCTATGGCTCGTTCAAATAGAGTTCAGGCCGTGGTAACGCCAATGTTGGATATTATGCAGACCATGCCTGCGTTCGTGTATCTGATACCTGTCGTAATGCTTCTTGGTATTGGTAAAGTCCCAGGCTTGATTGCTGTTATTATCTATGCGATTCCTCCTGTTATTCGACTCACTAACCTTGGTATCCGATTAGTTGATAAAGAGGTTATGGAAGCGGCTACTGCGTTCGGTGCAAGTAAACGCCAAAGGCTGTTTGGTGTTCAATTGCCGCTAGCTATGCCAACCATAATGGCAGGTATCAACCAGACAATTATGATGGCGCTGTCAATGGTTGTTATTGCGTCGATGATCGGGGTTAAAGGACTTGGTCAGCCAGTGCTTAAATCGATCACTAACCAATATTTCACATTAGGACTTCTCAACGGTTTTGCGATTGTGGCATTAGCTATTTTGATCGACCGTGCTTCTCAGGCTTATGCGAAGCGTACTCAGGCACACTTGGGAGATCAGAAACATGACTAAACCGCTAATTAAAATCTCAGGCCTCTACAAAGTATTTGGTCCTAAACCTCAGGATGTTTTGCCATTGGTTAAGCAGGGGCTGAGTAAAGATGAAGTCCTTGCAAAAACAGGCCATACCGTTGGATTAAAAGACATCAACCTTGAAATCCATAAAGGCGAAATCTTTGTGATTATGGGCCTTTCTGGTTCTGGTAAGTCGACCATGATTCGTCACTTCAACCGACTCATCGACCCGACCGCTGGTCAGATTGATGTGGAGGGAACGGATGTGATGCAATACTCCATGACAGAATTGGAGCAGTTTCGCAGGCACAAAATGTCCATGGTATTCCAGCGCTTTGGGTTATTCCCCCACCGTAAGGTGATAGACAATGCGGCATATGGACTGGAAGTTCAGGGTATAACTAAAGAAGAAAGGCTGAAAAAAGCCAGCGAATGGCTAGATACGGTAGGCCTGAAAGGATATGAAGATCAATATCCTTCCCAGTTGTCGGGCGGTCAGCAACAGCGTGTCGGCTTGGCAAGAGCACTCTGTACGGATGCTGAGATCCTGTTGATGGATGAAGCCTTTTCTGCTCTCGATCCACTTATTCGAAGTGAGATGCAGGATCAGTTGATTGAACTTCAGGAAACTCTGCATAAGACCATTATCTTTATCACGCACGATCTTGACGAAGCATTACGTCTTGGTGATCGCATTGCTATTCTGAAAGACGGTGAATTAGTTCAGCAAGGGACACCTGATGAAATCCTGCTAAACCCAGCAACGGATTATGTTGAGGCATTTGTTAAGGATGTTAACCGTGCTCGCGCATTAACTGTTGAAACCGTGATGCAGAAGCCAGCTATGCGAATTACAGCCACAACCATTGCTGAAGCACTAAAACAGATGAAACGTACTGAGCATGACTATGGTTATCACGTTACTGAAGATGGCTATCAAGGGATTATTACTGAAGAGAGCCTCGAAGAAGCTTCTGGTGGCGATGTTTCAGAACCTATCCATGAAGATATTTATGAAGATGTTCCAACGGTTTCTCCTGATGTCGCTATTGAAGAAGTGCTAACCGACAGTATTTCCTCCGATTACTCGTTACCAGTTATCGATGAAGAGGGTGAGCTGAAAGGTGCGTTGGAAAGAGAGTCTGTTGCGGAAATATTCTCAGATAAATCAGAAAGCGCGGATTCTGAAGAAGAGAAAAAGGACAAAGACGAAAAAGAGCCGGTAAGTTAATAAAAGAATCTCTATATTTGGATACTGAATTATGCCCCTTAAGTTTATGAAAGCGATTGTAACCACTGGAAATGGTGGTTACGACAAGCTTGTATATAAAGATGTTCCCATTCCAGAGTTAAAGGCTGGGGAAGTGCTGGTTAAGGTCCTGGCTACCGGAATGAATAACACAGAAATCAACACTCGTTTGGGGTGGTATTCATCTTCGGTGACGGAGTCTACTAATAGTACTTCCGATGCCAGCGAAAAAGAGCCGACAGAAAAGGCAGATGGCGGCTGGAACGAAAGCACTCCATTTCCTTTTATTCAGGGCACTGACTGTTGTGGAGAAGTGGTTGATTTTGAAGATGATGGTGATGCTAAACTTCTAGGAAAGCGAGTATTGCTTCGCCCATGCAATAGTACTGATAATTATGAGTCTTATGAAAATATCTGGATGGGCTCTGATTACGACGGCGCTTTTGCCCAGTTTGTAAAAATCAGCGCCAGTGAAGCCTTTCCAATAGACTGTGATTGGAGTGATGCTGAACTAGGAACGATTCCATGTGCGTATGGTACCTCTGAAAATATGCTCCATCGAGCAGAGTTAACGCAAGGTGAGACGGTGCTGGTGGCTGGTGCTTCTGGAGGTGTCGGCTCAGCAACGGTGCAGCTAGCCAAGCGTAGAGGGGCTAAAGTTGTCGCTATTGCGGGTAAAGATAAACAGGCCGAGGTAGAAAAGCTAGGTGCCGATGTGCTTCTGGATCGTAATGATGATCTGGTTAAACTGCTCGGGGAAAAGTCTGTTGACCTAGTGGTTGATAACGTTGGTGGTGAAGCCTTCCCAGCTATGCTGAAAGTGCTAAAACGTGGCGGTCGTTTAGTTTCTTCAGGCGCAATTGCAGGGCCAGTGGTTGACCTGGATATGCGAGACATGTACCTGAAAGACATTCAGCTGATTGGTACTACAGCCTGGGATGAACCGGTATTTCAGAACCTAGTCTCCTACATTGAAAAAGGTGAGATTCAGCCCGCGCTTGCAAAGAGCTTCCCACTACAATCTATAGTAGAAGCCCAGAAAGAGTTTGTTCAGAAGAAGCATGTAGGTAAATTTGTACTGATCCCTGAGCATAACGAATAGCTTTATTAATTATGGGATATGCGCAGCTGCGTTTATCCCATATCTTTTATTAAGGGCTCTACAAATACAGCAATGTAGATTATCCAAATAATCAAAGTTACATGAAGAACGTCATTCTCAGAGAACCACTTTCCTTTCTGCCACAGCAATTGTGTGTAACCCGCATTCATGTATTTCTCGTATAACCACATTGTGAGTATCAATCCTGCCCAGGTACCGAGAAGGACTAAATCCAAACTCTCTTTTGAATCAAAATATCGCCAGCCATTTAAGCCTATAAAGAATAAAATGATGGGTGTACAGAAATGCACCATTAGCTCAAACGTTATTAATGACTTAACGGGCTTTATTGCTCCGAATAGGACGATTAATGAGTAGACAATAGAGATTAATATAGAAATTACGATAGAAGCGTATTGCCCTTGTTCGGGTAAGCAGGAGTAGGCGACCGCTACCAGCATTACATTCACACTTAACTGCTGGAAAATAAGATAGACCACTTCCCACCAGCTAGTCCAGGCGACGACAGAGCGATTTGCACACTTAAGTTGATACCCAAATGCCTGGTAACTGGTGCCTGCTATCAATGCTCCTAACCCCCACAACACCAATGATATGCCCCATAGAGCACGAGAAGTCTGGCTTTCCCAATAAGCGAGAAAATATATTCCTAAGACGGTTGTGAGCAGCCCCAACAGATAAACCCAAAAGGTCGAGCTGGGTTGGGTTATTAATATAGTCTTGCTAAAAAATTGGTACTCCTTACATGGTTGTTTTTCAAACCAGGTAACGGAATTTAGTTCAGGATCATCGTGGGGAATAGTCGACAGACGACTCCAAATAGCAATATGCCTTCGCTTTTGTTTGATTATATTCACTTGAGTCTGTCAACCTTTTGGGGATGATTTTTTGTTCGAGGTGAAACCATCATGCAAGGTATAGCGCAATATTTCTACATTTTAGATAAATGAAAATATCTATTGCCCACCTGCTGGTGAATCAATCATTTCTATTTACGGCAATTTTTGTCGAAAGCAGCACAACGCGGCTTGCTAAGTGACACGCTACCTTGAATAGGGAGCAGAAGCGTGCCAAATTTAAATACGGTAGGTAACAATAAAAATCCAATACAAAGGCTGTCAGGTCTGGATAAAACCTGCGAGAGGATAGTCAGATGGCACATAACACGATTAAAGGAAACTACGAAAAGCTAACGGAACGTCTCAATAAGTTTCCTCAGGGGGTTCCACCCAGCGAAACGCTTTTTAAGATTCTTAAAGTAATGTTTAGCGAGGAAGAAGCTCGTTTAGTTTCTCTGCTTCCCATCAAACCCTTCACCGTTGAAACCGCTGCCGCAGCCTGGGATCAGGATGTAGAAAAAACGGCTGAACAGTTGAATGCCCTGGCCTCTAGAGCACTATTGCTGGATCTTGAAGATGATAACGGGGCTCAAACTTATGTTCTTCCCCCTCCTATGGCTGGCTTTTTCGAATTCTCTTTGATGCGTACAGGTGGAGAGCTGGATCAAAAGGTATTGAGTGAACTATTTCATCAATATATCAATGTAGAAGATGAGTTTGTCACTCATTTGTTTGGTTCCGGAGAAACCTCACTGGGACGTGCTTTTGTAAACGAAAAAGCGCTTAGCGAGGACAATGCCATTCATGTTCTGGATTATGAACGTGCCAGCGAGGTGATTAAAACGGCTAGCCATATCGGTGTTGGAATGTGTTATTGCCGGCACAAGAAAGAGCACCTAGGTGAAGCGTGTGATGCGCCTATGGATATCTGTATGACCTTCAATAATACTGCAAGGTCGTTGGTTAAGTATGGTTACGCCCGACAGATCACTGAAGAGGAATGCCTTGACCTTTTAGATGAGGCATATAAACACAACCTGGTTCAATTTGGTGAAAATATCCAGAATAAAGTTAACTTCATCTGTAACTGTTGTAGCTGTTGCTGTGAAGCGTTGATAGCAGCCAGAAGAGTTGGTTCTACTCAGGCGATCCATACAACCAACTTCTTGCCAGTGATCGACTTTGACAACTGTAATGGTTGTGGCAAGTGCATTGATGTGTGCCCGGTAGATGCAATGACATTAAGCTCAAAACATGACCACAAGTATAAAAGAGCCAAGGTTGCTTTGCTTGATGAGGATGCTTGTCTGGGTTGTGGTGTTTGTGAGAGGGTGTGTAGTAAAGATGGCATCACCCTGAAATCGAGAGAAAAGCGTGTAATTACTCCTGTGGACTCTAATCACAAAGCCGTATTGATGGCGATAGAGCGTGGCACTCTGCACCACTTAATCTTTGATAATCAGGCGTACCTGAATCACAGGGTTATGGCTGCGATACTTGGAGTGATACTAAAACTGCCGCCGATCAAACAGGCGTTGGCCAGTGAGCAGTTTAAGTCTAAATATCTGGTTTCACTGCTTGAGCGATATAACAGCAAGAGTGATGAAGCAACAGTCGCTCACTAATGCTGAGTTCTAGATACTCCTAATGGGGCAGGGTAGCACCACTTCTCAAGGAGCGGTTACCTCGTTCTCTCCTCGTTCCCACGCTCTGCGTGGTAATGCCTATCGTAGTGGAAATGTCCACATAAGGCATTAAAAGTACAGGAAATAAGTTTGGTAAAAGTTTCTACTATCGATTGATAGCTTTGAATTTTGTATGCATTCCCACGGAGGACCATGGGAACAAGACTTCTTATCCCTAGTTGGGGTTAATGAAAATACCCAGCTACCGTCTGAACCGGCAAAAATCCATCTTCTTTTGTCAGCCACACCGCCACCGCATCTCTGTTTTCGGGTAGTGACCGCAAGTTAAATGTCCATTGTGATTGCGCCGCTTTCTGCTCTTTTCTCAGGACTACAAAGTCATGTTCTAGCTTTCTGCCCCGGTTCTCTCCAGCTTTAACCTCGGTTTCCTCATCCATTGCCAGTATCACGATATGGGCGATATAGCGTTGCTCGGAAGGGTAAGAAACTTCAAAACGGTTGCCCGATTGCTTCAGCGTCAACTTTTCCGCAGTTACCTGTTGCGATTTAGGTAAGTCGCTACGATAAAAATATCCACGCCACTCTCTTCCATCGACTATAAACCCGGGAGTGTAGACTGATGAGGATGCACCGAGACTTTGATAAATCCGCTGACGCTGAGAATAGGAAGGGTGAGCAAACTTATCGCTCCAGCCTAAGTAGTTCCAGTAATCAACAAGAAAGGCTAACGGAATCACCTCGGTCCACAGTTCCGATGCTGACTGAAATTGGCTAAGGTATTTGTCTGCTGGTGGGCAACTGGAACACCCTTCTGAGGTAAACAGTTCAATCAACTGTGCCGGTTTTCCTTCGTGCTGCCAAATTTGATCCGCTAGTGCGGGTTGCTGTAGCCCGAAGGTAATAAACATCGGTAATGCGGCGTGAAGTTTTGTCTTCATAGAGATATCCGTTTGATGCATTGTCTCTATTTAGACCCGCTTTCTACGGATTTCATTTCAAGGCAGAGCAGTCACTACTCCTGCTACTCAGTATGTATCCCGCATCAGAATAGGTATTTATGCAGCATTGCTTGTTGCTCGCCTGCAATATTAGCGACGTTCTCCGAACTCTCTATCATGGAGCCGAGCTGATGTTTGGTTTGTTCTCCCTGGCGGTTGATATGAGCGATACTCTCCTGAACGTTTGCTGTCGCTCGCTCTTGCTCCTCGGTTGCAACAGATACCTGCTCTACCCGAAGTCGAATATGGTTTACCGCGTGCTCAATATCAGTGAACGAAGTCATCACCTGCTGGTTAGATTTCATAGCACTTGCCATTTCCTGACGGCTTTCCTCTACAGATGCTTTTGAACTTTGGGCTGCTTCTACCAGTTCGGCCATCATTTCACGGATTTTCTCGGTTTGCTCACTCGTTCCGCTTGCCAGCTTGCGAACTTCATCAGCAACGACAGCAAAACCACGACCTTGTTCACCGGCTCTGGCTGCTTCAATCGCTGCGTTGAGTGCCAGTAGATTGGTACTTTCAGCTATACCGCGGATAACATCAACCATTTCGCTGATGCTAGATACTTTATGATCCAGTTCGTTCATCGTATTTTCGTTTACGGTCAACGTGTGATCCAGAGACTCAAGGTGATGTGTGTTTGCCTCTAGTACTTTGGTCCCTTTCTCTGCAAACTCAGTTGCAGACTGAGATTCAGTGTAAGATTCTGACGTTACCTGAGATATTTCATTAATCGAAGCCTGAAGTTGCTCAATGGCCGTCACCATCTCAGACAGGGAGTCATTTTGTTGAAGGAGTAGTTTGTCTGTCTGCTCCGCGGCGACATGGCTATTCCCGGCAGTGGTATACAAGGTTTCACAGTTTTCGGTTACTGTTTTCAACGAAAGACTCGTTGAGTCGATCACTTGATTTATTTGGGTTCCGATAACCCTTAGTTCGTAAGGACCTTTAACGTTAACCTGATCAGAAAAATCATGCTCAGTCAGGCGGCTAAGACGTTTCGTTATGCTCTTTAAGCCTCTATTGATCCAGTGGCGCAGATAAAGGCCTGAAATAAAGACGAAAACACTTAAAAACAGGCTACAGGCAATAACAGTAATAACGATGGAGCTCATCGACCGATTTACAATATTTTTGCTGTCGGATATCAGGCTTTCAGCCTTTTCCGAAATAGAGTTTAAGGTTGCTATTGTTTGTGTTGCTGTATCCGTAGCTTGTTGCAACAAAACTTCTTGTTCCTGAACTACCTCGAGTCGGTTTAGGATTACACCCAATACGCCAGTTTCAGAAAAGCCCTCTTTAACCATCTCATAGGGCGCAGTCAGGCTGGCAAACTCGTTTGTTTCCGGGTGCCATTCAATAAAATCATCGTAAGCAAGGTCAATACCTGCTTTGCGATTCTTCATCTCACGATACTGAACATATGCCTTATCCAGGTCGTTTTGCATCAACAGCACAAGGAAAGTGCTTTCCAGTTCGCTGGACTGAGACATAAACCGGTTGGCTGCATCTGACGCTTCAGGATTATCCTGAACAAGGAATGAAGCAATACGACCCATTTCCGGGCCAATAGAGCTCAGGCCATATCTGAAGGTTGGGATCATGTCATCCATCTGAATGCTTAACTCAATAGATTTATACTGAGCCCGAATAATAGACTGAGAAAGTTCCTGTATCTTAGCCATATTTTGACTTAACTGAGTTTGCTCCTCAGCAGAAATGGCTCTGTCAAAGTCGTCAGCAATTTGGAACAACTTTTGTGTGATAACGTTAGATTCATCTTTCAAGGTTTGGATAGTTGCTTCTGTGTTCTTGAGCATATCCGTTGATTTTGATTGCAAACCCTGGTTAAGGACTTTCACGTTTTCGAGTACGTTTTGGGTTAACTTTGCATTATCTATCGCTAGTGGCAACGCATGATCTGACAATGTACTAAATTCAAAGCCGATGTTGTCTACGCCCTTCTTACTGACTACAGCAAGGCCAATCACAGAAAGAATGATAGCCATAAAAATAGCAATCAACGCCTGCATTAAAGACAGCGATAAACGTGACTTATCGACATTAGTCATAACAATTCCTTATCGACCTAATACTTAACCTAGTAGAGCGATGGTGATGATAAGTCAGTATCGTGACAAATTTATTAAAGTGCATTTATTGTTATAACTAGTTGTTTATAAATGTATTATCGGGATTTATTTGAATTTATAACTTGGTTTTATTAAAATTTGATCTTTAAAACAAACACTTGGCAAGGCATCTCGGCAGCTCTTAGAGCCCTTTTCAATGCTGCGGGCTCTGCTTTGATTATTGATAAAAAATATAGGTTGTGAGGTGACTTAAGTATAGATAGGTCATTGTATATTGAGGTACTAAGTGATGGTGTAGAGAAATTTGTTCATTTCCTGACGTAAATCGGAGATCAGTTTTTGATCATTAACAACGGTGCTCTTCTGTTTTGAGATAACGGGATTGCCATGAATAAAACTATACTCAACTGTTGCTGGTTCACCGCATAGTAGCGGGGCCAAATGCGGTGTATGAACGGTTGCTACTCGAGGCTCATCAACTCGATACAAAACTAGGTCGGCTAAATACCCCACTTTAATTTGTCCGGTCTTGAACCCCAGCAAATCCGCTCCGTTTTTAGAACCCCAGTCTAATATTCTTCCTGGCTCGACGGAATCTGCACCATATAGTGCTCTTTGAAGTAACCAGCTAAGGTTGAGTTCCTGTAGCATTGAACCAGATTCTGCTGAGGCTGAGCCATCAACTCCTATCGTGACTTTCATGCCCAACTTGTCCATTTCGTGAGCAGAAGCGATACCACTGCCTAGCCTGCAATTTGAAGTTGGACAGTGCGCTATTCCAGTTTTGGTTTCAGCAAGTATCGACCTGGATTTTGCATCGGCTTTTACCAGATGGGCAAACCAAACATCTTCACCCAGCCAACCACATTGTTGGGCATACTCTACAGCGCTTACACCGTACTGAGCCTGCGCTTGTTGCTCATCAAATTCAACCTCTAGCAGGTGAGAGTGAAGTTTGAGCCTATTCGCTCTTGCATAGTCGGCAAACTCCTTTAGGTGTTCGGGTTCATTGGAGTGAATCAGGCTGGTTGGTGCCATGCAGACTTTCTTCATGCCAATAGAAGAATCTTGATGATGTCGCATACTCTTATCCATTCTGCTCATCACCATATCCGGTGTTTCGGGTGTGATGTGAAGGCTTTTCATCCCCTTGTGGCTTCCTGCTTTTGTCGCACTTCCCCTGCATAACATAAAGCGCATACCCATCTCTTCGACAGCCAACCAGAGTGCTTCTTCTAGCTCAGGTGTCGTGCTTGCATGGTAGAGATAATGGTGATCGGCACAAGTCGTTGCCCCTGATCTCTGTAGTTCGTATAAACCTAACTTAGCGGATAGGTACATCAACTTTGGCGGGATTTTGGGCCAGAAGCGATAAGGCACAGCGGCTAGCCAATCACCTAATCCTTTGTTTACCCCTTCAGGCACTCCTTTGAGAACTGATTGAGCTAGGTGATAGTGAGTATTTACAAACCCCGGATAGATAACACATTCAGTTGCATCTATCACCTCTTCGCCCTTAGGAGCCAGGTTGATGCCTATTTCACTGATAAATTCATTAGACGTTCTGATATCCACTGATTCGCTCTTATTAGATAAAAGAACTGCTGTGGCATTTTTGATCAAATAACTCATTCGTTGCTCCTGACGTTATTAGAGCAATGTCCCGGGGAGTCCCTAACCGCTTCTACTCTTTAATATTGTGTAGTTATTTCTAAGAGCAATAATTGAGCCATATAGTCGTTCTAGTCATATCTAGGTATAGTTCTATGTTCATTAGAAGATATGTAGAACAAGCGTGTTACATAAGCACAACATTTGTGCATCTTTGAACCAAGATGAAACAACAGGTACTATGTCGACTTTTGGTAGGTAACTCATGGAGTGCTGCTAGATATCTGGAATATATGGGTTGTAAACAAAATGTTTCTTTCTGGCACGGGGATTGCAATCTTGGATTAACAATAAGTTTGTTCAACAACAAATCACTATAAGAATAGAAAGTACAGTCAAAGAGTAGAAGCGATTATCGCGCCAGAATTGGCAGGTAGAGACATTGCTCGTTACAGCCGGAAAGGAAGTCAACTTGATGACATTCTCGGGTGGACGAATGTCAGCCTGCGCCTTTCCATCTAGTTAAACAGATATGAAAGGAATCAATAATGTTTAAAACTCTTAGCTCAACAGTATTACTAACAACGTTAAGTTTCTCTGTGCTAGCTGCGGACAAAGTTAAGTTTCAGCTAGATTGGCTACCAGGAGGAGACAAAGCCCCTGTTTACGTAGGTATTGATAAAGGAATTTTTGAAAAGTACGACCTTGATGTCACTATCAATCAGGGCAGGGGCTCTACAGAAGCCATCACAAAACTGGCTACTGGTATTTCGGATGTTGGAATTGCCGATATTTCAGCACTCATGGTTGCAAAAGCGAAAGATGGTGTACCAGTTTCTGCGGTTTACTCTATTTTTAGCCAGGCGCCTCATGCCTTTTTTGTTGTTGATAACGGCAAGATTAATTCGATTGCAGATATTAAAGGCAAGCGAGTAGCAACATCACCTTTCACTTCTTCAAATCTCTATCTTCCATTAGTACTAGAACAAAGTGGATTTTCTGAGGACGAAATTAAACTGATCAAAGCAGATCCGGGTGCACTAGGTCCAATGTTGGCAACAGAGAATACCGACGTATTGATTTCCTGGGTAACCAGTAAAGAGCGATTGATTAGCCAGGCGAAACAGGCTGGGAAAGAGCTAAAAGTCATGCCCTGGCATGAAGCGGGTCTTGAGCAATATGCGACTTCAGTTATCGCAAGTGATAAGTTTCTAGAAGAGCGTCCGGAAGTGGCGAAACGCTTTATCGAAGCTTATGCAGAGGCGGTTGAATACACCTGGGCTAACCCTGTTAAAAGTGCAGAGTCTATCAATAAAATGGTTCCTGAAGTGGATGTTAAGGTTGCAACTGACACTATCAACTCCATCTATGACCTTGTATACAACCCTATCAGTAAATCAACCAGTGTAGGTCAGTTCGACGCGAAACATTTAGCCTCTACCTGGAAATGGACTTCTTTGGCTCAGGGGATAGATGAAGCAAGTTTTAACCCTGAAGCAACACTCAACAGGGATTTCTTACCGGAGACAAAATAATGGCGAGTTTTGTTGAGTTTAAAGGGGTTTCGCATACCTATATTACCGACAAAGGCGCTGAAGTTCCGGCGCTGAGCGACGTGAATTTCAGTATCGAGAAGAATCAGTTCATTGCTGTGGTTGGCCCTTCCGGCTGCGGCAAATCAACGTTACTGAGGCTACTGTCGGGACTGATTCCAGCTACGGTAGGTGAAGTGTCTGTATTCGGTCATCAGATTACCGAGCCCAGAGACGACATAGGGATTGTATTTCAAAAGCCCACCTTACTGCCGTGGCTAAGTATACTGGATAACGTGTTGTTTCCTCTAAAGCACAAGTACAACTACGTTGGAAATAAAGATAAAGAGAAAGCAAAAGAGCTGATTAAGATGGTTGGGTTGCAGGATTTTCTGACCCAAAGGCCAGATGAGCTTTCTGGGGGCATGCAGCAGCGTATCGGCATCGCAAGGGCTTTGCTGCTTGATCCGGACATCTTGATCATGGATGAACCATTTTCTGCACTGGACGCGTTAACTCGTGAAGAAATGGGATTTGAACTTCAACGTATCTGGCAGGAAAAGCCAAAAACCGTTCTTTTCATTACTCACTCAATATCTGAAGCAGTCTTACTGGCGGATAAGGTTCTTATCATGAGCCAAAGGCCGGGAACCATAGCTGAAGAACTGGATATTGATCTTTCCCGACCAAGAAATATCGATACGATCCATGAGCCTAAATTTGCGGATTACACGACCCGTATTCGCAAGCATATTTACCAACCGCAGTTATCAGAAGTGGCTTCTGAACCTGAAACAACTGCGGGATTAAAAACAGTGGCATAGGTGAGAATATGAAGCATTTTTTTAAGCGTCATTTGCCAACTATAACGTTATTGTTGCTGATACCCTTCTGGGAATTAGTTTGCAAAGGCGCATCCATTCCCTCTTATATTCTTCCTGCTCCGTCAGATGTTTTTAACGCATTTGTTGGTGTTGATGGTGCCCGTTGGATAAAACACCTCTGGGCAACGCTCTATATAGCAATCTTGGGCTTTGTTATCTCTATAGCTGTGAGTATTCCAATTGCTATTTTAATGGTGCGCTCTGAATATTTGAATAAAACCATCTATCCATTATTGGTTGTGATTCAGTCGACCCCTGTTGTCGCGATTGCCCCGTTGTTAATCGTTATTCTGGGAACCGGCGATGCTCCGAGGTTAGCGATCACTTTCTTAATCACATTTTTCCCGCTGGTGGTTGCTGCTACTACCGGGATGCAAGCAACACCCAAGGAGTTGATAGAGCTTTCGCAATCTCTGCGTGCTAAACCGAGTCGAGAGATTTGGCAGATTCGGTTGCCTTATGCGATTCCTTACATATTTAGTGGACTTAAGGTAGCTATTACTCTTGCAATAATAGGCGCGGTAATTGCGGAGTTTGTAGCTGCGGAAGAAGGGCTTGGATACTTTATTCAGTTCTCTACCTCTTACTTTAAGATTCCTCAGGCATTCGCCTCCTTGTTTGTTTTATCCGTAATCAGTCTTGTTTTGTTCCACAGCATTAAACTGATTCAAAAAACATTTTTTAGCTGGAGTTTAGGCCGCTAAAAATAATAAAAGGAGTAGAAGCGGCAAATCGTAGATTGGCATTGCTCCATTAACTTGAGTTTCAAAATGGAGATTTTATGGCATACGCACTCGACGAACTTAACTTCGAATCAACCATTGGCAAGGTTGGACAAATCGATAATAGCCGAACCATTCCGGTTATCGATTTGTCTGATGCTGAAAGCCGAAGAGAAGAGATAACAGAGGCGCTTTGGAAAGCGGCGACTGAGGTGGGGTTCTTTCAATTGAAGAATCATTCGATACCCCTGGAAACCATCGACAAAGCGTTTGAACAATCTGAACAGTTTTTTGCTCTTAGTGAGTCTGATAAGCAATCGGTATCGTTACTTGAAGGACAAAATGCGGGTTGGGAGTACAAAGGGCAGGTCCGTCCTTCTACCGGTACTCCTGATCAAAAAGAGTCCTATCAAGTTACGCTGCCAAAAATGGAAGCGTTATGGCCAGACCGTACCCTACTAAAGGATTTTAAGACCGATATTCTGAATATGGAGTATAAGGCATGGCAGTTAGGAATGTTCATTCTCTCCTGTTTTTCAGAAAAACTAGGAATGGAAAAGGACTTTTTTACTAGCGCTCATAACAGGGAATCTAAACATTACCAATCTACACTCAGATTGCTGCATTACCTTCCACTTGATGAGGGCTATCTTCCTCAGGAGGGGATATGGAGAGCAGGAGCGCATACGGATTTCGACTGTTTGACTATGGTATTTCAGAGAGACGGGGAGGGTGGACTACAAGCGTGTCCGGGAAAAGATGCTCAGGGCGTTCAGCAATGGACAGATGTGGCACCAGAAAGAGGCATTATCACATGTAATATTGGTGATATGCTGATGCGGTGGAGCGATGACCAGCTAAAGTCTACGCTTCATAGAGTGAAAATGCCTGAACAACCAGGTAACCATAAAGCGCGTTATAGCATGGCGTTTTTCTGTCAGGCTAACAAAGATCAGGTTATCGAAGGGGCGAGAGGGAAATATGCTCCTATGACAGCAGAGGAGTACCTGCGCCATAGAATTGAAGCCAACTTTAGCGAATAAATGGCGCTTCCATAAGCCTCTGATACATGGGGGCTTATATCCGGTTCGATATTACCAAAGCTCAGGGTCCTCAAATGTACTGACGCAACTAGAATTGCCCAAATCGGCTCTAGCCCCTTTTTATTCAGCGATTATATTAACTCCTTTCTCAATCTTTCTAATAGAGCATCTATCGGATGATAAGCACATTTTGAACTAAACTTTGAATATTAGATATTTGGCTAATCATATGGTGGTCTAACCTGGTGCTAAAAACTTTCAACAACGAAAAAAGCGTTTTCATGCTCATACTTGCAGAGATAATGCTCTTGATCGTGTTAGTGATTGGCTCTGCTGTACTATTAAAAGAGCATACCGCCGCACAGAAACAGCTTGGTGAAGCAAACAAGTTGCGTTTTGAGTCCTATCTTCTGGCCGATCAGTTGAGACAAAGCTCGGATGACCTTACAAGGATGGTTCGCTCTTACGCCGTTTCTGAGAATCGAAAGTTTCAGCACTATTTTTGGGATATTCTTGCCATTCGTGACGGAAAGCTGGCACGCCCTGAACATTACGAAAGGGTCTACTGGGATTTTATGACTGTTGATAAGCCAGATCCTCCATTTCGTTCAGGAGAACAAATCTCTCTGGAGCAACTGATGCGCCGAGCTGGTTTTACTGATACTGAATTTCAATTGCTCGCGAAGGCGAAAAACAATTCAGATGATTTAGTCCTGCTTGAAGAGAAGGCGATGATGGCGATGGTTGGACAATTTCAGGGTGAAGATGGGCGGTTTTCGGTTCACGGTGAACCGGATCCTGAATTGGCTAGAAGCTTGTTATTTGGTGAGGTCTACCACCGGGCGAAAGTAGAGATCATGGCGCCAATTAATGAGTTCTTTAAAGAAATCGATATCCGAACTGCTACCAATGTGTCTGATGCTTTAATTCAGGTAATTCGTTACCAAAAACTGCTTGTCTTTGCTTTTCTGGCTCTGGTGGCGAATGGCTTTATGCTCTTCCTGACTACACTGAGATATCACGATGTTGTTATAGCCCGTTTTGAACGAACCAATAATGAACTCAAAGAGCTGAGCATTACAGATAGCTTAACCAATGTAGCTAACAGGCGTTCATTTGATCAGGTTTTGTCTCAGGAGTATGCGCGACATCGCCGCTCCAAAAGAAAGCTGTCGCTTATTCTGCTGGATATTGATTATTTCAAACAATACAACGACCTCTACGGACACGTTAAAGGGGATGAGTGTTTAAAACAGATCGCGAAGATTGTCTCCGAGTGCAACACTCGGCCCGGAGACGTTGTTGCCAGATATGGCGGGGAAGAGTTTGCCTGTGTATTGCCTGAAACAGGAAGAACAGGCTCCATTACCGTATCGCAAAGAATCCTGAAGAAGGTTCGTGAGGCAAGTATCATTCATGAGCAATCACCTAACGAGATAGTGACCGTTAGTATAGGTGTCGTATCGTCTTATTGTGTTGCTGATAAGCGCGCAGACGAGCTGGTAGAACAAGCCGATAAGCTTCTTTATCGGGCCAAGGAGTCAGGCAGAAACCGGGTTGAGTTTCTAAATGCAGATAAGGTGATTGGTCAGTCTGAGAGCAAGCTTATTCAGTTAGTCTGGCATGATAACTATTGCTGTGGGAACACCTTGATCGACACTCAGCATAGAGAGCTTTTTAATCTGGCGAACAAGCTAATGGAGGCCGGGTTATCTAGTGAAGAACCATCACCAGTATCTAACCTTTTGGTTGAGTTTTTAGAGGAGATGGATAGTCATTTCCAGGATGAAGAGAGACTTTTTAACGAGATCGATTTTCCGGGGAAAACCAAACACGCTGCTGAACACCAGGCCTTGCTTAAAAAGGGATACAAATTGGTTGAGAAGTACAATCGATCTGAAGTCACTGTCGATGAAGTATTTATGTTTATCTCTTCTGAGCTGGTTATTTCTCACATATTTAGCTCAGATCAGGAATATTTTCCGTTTATTCAAGAAGAGCGCAGCTGGACGTAGAAAAGGTGTCCGTGAATCACACAATTCATGTCAGTTGGGAGCGGTGCCTCGTAAACTGACGAATGCCGTTACCTATTTTCCAGTATTTTTTGGTTCTTGATGTCTTACTTTCTAACAACAGATTAGAAAACGCATCCTTCATCAGCGGTTTAGAGAAATAATACCCCTGAATAATATCGGCATCTTTTTGCTGCAAGAACGAGAACTCTTCTTTTGTTTCGACACCTTCGGCCACCACTTCCAGCCCTAAGCGTTGAGCCATCGCTATAATGGCAGATACGATAGCCTGGCCATCGCCTTCCTTATCAATGTCACTGATAAAACTTTTATCGATCTTAAGTTCATTTATTGGCAGGCCTTTCAGTGCGCTTAAGGATGAGTAACCCGTGCCAAAATCATCCAGCGAAATTCGAAGTCCATCTTGTTGTAGTTTCATTAGCTGATTAACCGTTTCGTTGCCTTGCATAATACTCGATTCAGTTACTTCGATAGTGAGGTGCTTAGGGCTTAGTTTATAGGTATCAAGATAGTCTAAAACAAGCTTATGAACGTCTACAGAAGCAAATTGAACATTCGACACATTGATAGAAACCCGAGGGACGTCAAACCCCGACATTTGCCATCGTGTAATTTGTAGGCATACCTCATTGAGTACCCATTGGCCTAGTTGAGTTATTAAGCCATTTTCTTCAGCAATGGGGATGAATACTTCAGGGCTAATCCACCCTTCCTGTGGGTGCTTCCAGCGTACAAGTGCTTCGCAACTTAATAGCTTACGTGTTTGTGCGCAATACTGAGGTTGGTAAGCAATAGAAAGTTTATTGTCATTTATCGCATCCTGTAGTAGCTCTCGCAATTCATGGACTCTAAGCGCTTTTCTTGCTGAATCTTCAGAAAAGAAGCGATAGGTATTTTTACCATTCATTTTTGCATCGTACATCGCTATGTCAGCACATTTAATAATATCTGAGGCGCTATTAATATTTTCATTGCTAAGTGCAATACCGATACTCGCTCCTATTTGAATTTTTTTATTGTCGATGATGATTGGATCTCTGAAAGAACTTAATATCCGTTCGACTACCGGAACCACATTAAGGCGTTCCTTAACTCCATAAAGAATAACAGTGAATTCGTCGCCACCTAGGCGTGCAACGTTATAGTCTACTCTCTCATTCTCCACGTAGCCGATTACATCCGCTCTGCGAAGAGTGTATCTCAGCCGTTTTGCTACTGTCACCAAGACCTCATCACCCATTTCATGGCCTTCAGTATCGTTAACGTGCTTAAATCCATCCAGGTCCATAAATAGCAGCGCAATATCGATCTCATGTTTACCACTATGGCTAAATTTTCGTTCTAGTTCTTCAGTAAGGTATAAGCGATTTGGCAACTGAGTTAGGCTATCTACATAGGCGATGTCTCTCATTTTTTGCTGTTGTCGTAATAATCCTTCGCCCATTTCCCTTATGGACTGTGCCAATGAACACAGCTCATCACCAGCATTGCGTCGGAAGCTCCAGTTTCGATTCCCATTCCCCATATTTCTTGCTGCTGATTGCAGATCCAGAATTGGAACAATGAGTTTTTTATGAAGATGCCAGTAAAGGGTTAAACCACAACTGGTCAGTACCAAAATGCCACTTACAATCATCCGGAGTGCAGTTGAAATAAGCGTTTCATTGAGCTCGGACTCGGGCCAGCCGATGGTGTAGTATAGGTTGCTGACAAGATGAGTGTGTCCTACAACATACTCACTATCGCTATTTCTAATACTTATAACTGGTTGCTCAAGGTTGGCACTCATCGCGTATTCGAGTGATGGCTTAATGATGCTTGGTTCTGAATATTTCCCCTCAGAAACAATTAGGTTTCCCCATTTATCATGTAGCGCAGTAAAGCCACTGCTTCCCAACTGATTGTCATGAATGAAGCTATGGATAAAGTTTAATACCACCTTTATCACCAGGTATCCCTTAAGAACACCCGGCGAATCCTTTGTTTTTTCTATCGTAAGATCCTGTTGGTACAATTTTCTCACCGATACCAGTACCCACTCACCTGTGTCCGAATCTTTCGTCGCTAATATCTCATGGTCATTAGGGGAGCTCGTGATTGCTTTATAGTATTCAGAGTATTGCTCTTCGTCTGTCTTGTTGAGATGGTCATCTTTATGCAGTGAAACTTCTTCATAACCATCGGGAGTGAGTAAAGATATTTCCACATACTCCGGATGAATACGCCTGAAGGAGGCGAATTCCTTTATCATCGTTTTATGCATAACATAGGCTCTTATTCCTGCATCTTCTGTTTTAAGATACCTATTTAAGATGATATTTTCGGAGAGCATTGCACTATCGGCTTTGACGCTGTCGATCTTTACCTCGAAAGCTGAGCGAGTTTGTGATACCGAATCTTGAATATACTCCTCGACTTTATTACTGATAAACTCCTGGTAAAACCATACTGAAGGCACGATAAGTACCACCATTTGAAGCAAAATGATGGGGATAATACTTAAGGTAATCTGTGTTCTTACTTTCATAGGCGGCTTATCCAACCTAAAGAAATGTTACTGCGCTTTCTTTAAGCGTATTAACTCATTTAATATCGAGTTGTGTTTACGTATCGTGTGCAAAGCAAGTGGCTGACTCAACTCCGATTTTTCAAGGCGTTGAACATCAGGATAAATCAATGGGTTCTGTAAAAAATCCGAAGGCAACAACTTTTCCGCTTCATGGTTTGGACTTGCACCGTAGACATACATCGCATTTGCTGCGGCCTGTTCAGCCCTATTAATAAAATCAATAAACTTATGCGCAAGGTCTGGATTTTTTGAGCCAGTAGATAAACAGATGAAATCGGCCCAAATAGCTCCCCCTTCTTTCGGTAATACATACTCTATTTGTGGTTGTACTTCCTTCAACATTAATGCATCACCGTTGTAGGTGACCAGTGCACTCACTTCTCCGGTAACCAGTTTGGATTTGTTCGCATCAACGACGACATGCGAATAGCTATCAATCATAGGAGCCTGTTTCAATAAAGCCTTACGAGCCTGTTCAAGTTGTGACTTATCGTTACTGTTCATTGAGTAACCAAGGTACTTTAATGCCGCTCCGACAAGCTCATCTGCGCTGATTGGCATCAAAATTTTTCCTTGTAGCTCTGGTACGGGTTCAAACAACTGGTTCCAGCTTTCTATCGGATCTTTTACTTTGTCTTTGCGATAGGCTATACCGGTTGTTCCCCAAAAATAGGGACTACACACTTGTTCTCTATCGGATAGGCCTGCTATATCAGGCAATGCCACATGTCTCAGGTTTGGAGCTTGAGAACTATCGAATTCTTGTATCCAGCCTAATTTTTTATAAAAAGGGGCGGCGATGGAATCGACCATCATCAGGTCATAACCAGAGGGACCATAGGTGGTCAAGATTTCTTCTCGATCGTCATCGGATTCAAAGTAAACGAAATTCACCTTGGCGTTATATTCACTCTCGAACTGAGCTACAACATCTTCATCGATATAGTCTCCCCAGGTTAGAAAAGTGAGTTGGGAAGTCGTGTTTGCAAAGCTAAAACCGGACATGAGTAGCGATGTTAGGATGAAGGTTCTCACGCTACCAATACTACGCTGAGCTGTTGAGACTAGAGTTACAATCCGATTGTTCATTTTACTTCCAGTAGCCAAATGTTAAATTAATGTAATTAAGTGATTCTTTATATATTCAGCGTAGGATAAATAAACAATGTTCACCAAAATATTTTTAATAACTCTTAATTGGTATTTTTGTTAATGTTATAAATTTCATAGAACTATATAGATAGAATTGTAGATAGCTGTTCATTGGTTATCCTACTCCAGATCGTTTAACACCAGAGGTAGCATGACTTTGTTCCTTCTGGCTGGTCATAAAAGCGGTGATAAATTTATATATATTTTGCATAACACTGTCGAAATAATACAAAAACAAAACATTTACATCTGATTTTATTTATCACTTACTACTTGATCTAGATACCAAACATACAACTTAATTATGAAATGTATTGAAGTTGAATTATATATAAATAATATAAACATCGTCAGGATGATGGTTGCACCATATAGTGTTCTAGGATGACAGGGGTTTAATTTGATGAGTGCAGTTTATAAAATTGAAACTTATAGCAAAGAATGTGCACAGGAAATATCGAGCTTTATAGCCGAGCGTGAAGGTGATTGCCTGGTCCACGGTTGGGCAATTATCACCGACTATTGCTTTAGCAGCCAACAATCTCTTGACTTACTGCCTTTGATATCCTCTATAACAGACAATATGAGTGAGTACGATCTTCATCGGTTTGATTTTATTACCAAGATAGTCGCGTAAAACAGTAATTTAAGGCTTACTATCCCTTCTGCGGTTGATCCAAATTTCTTAGGTCTAACACTTTAGTATTTCGTTATCTTGTTTGTATTGCAGTGACAGACTCCCCCGTACGAGAGCATGTTCATGGAACTCGTGATATTATTTGCGCTTATAATAAATGTAGTTAATATGTTTTTTTCTACTAAATATTGAGTAACAATTGCCAGGGATCGATATGCAAGTTTTTAGATATCTTAAAGCCGTTCTGATGTTTGCAATGGCTTTTCTAACACTCGCGGGGCAGGCTGTTGCTGCGTCTGATGCGAGTTATCCAGAGGGTTGGGAAGAGTGGCCTGTAGTTAAAGAGTCAATGAACCTTCCGGCGGATACGGTTTTACCCCCAGATACATCTCTATTTATTCAAGAATCTGTTCGTGCCTATGCGTGGATCAACGAAGGTAAAGGATCACCGCTGACAATTAGGGTTAACCCTGAAAAGCTCGAACAGTATAAAACACATGGTCCCTATTCTGATGGTCCTACTGTTGTAGCAGTATCAGAAGTCCAGGGGATTATATGGGTTACCGAGCACATCGGAGGCCTTGCGTTGTATGGAAGCTATGATCGCAAGGGTAACGACATTACTTCTATGCACCCTTCTCTAGAACCTAGTTTCTGTGAAAGTTGCCACACTACCTACAAAGACATCTGTATCAACGGAACCTGTGCTGAACCTGTGTTGAGCACTTATGATGATAAAAAAGAGTAAAAGTATTGAGTAGCCGATTTTTGGGCTGGTTAACGATAAACCAGATGTTGTTTATTTCGCATCTGGTTCTTGTGCTATCCATTATTTTTGGTATGTCCTATTCTCGGTATCAAAATGATTGGACGACAAAAGTTGAATATCTTGCTGATATGTCTGCAAGCCATATCGCTGCTTACAACACCTTTTTCTCCGGCTCAGTTGCGGGGCGAAACTACGCAAATTTGCTTATGCAATCGACACTGGATAGCCTTAAAGCGATTCCAAACCTAAAGTTTGCGGAAGTTTCCGGTACCAGTGATTATTCTAATCGCAGAGTTGAGGTCAGGTACTCGATAGAGAAAAGTAAAGGCTGGCGGTTGGATGTAACCGCACAGGAAGCTAAGCAACTGGCGGATAAACTGAATCAATTAGAAAGTTTGTTAGCAAAAACTCCAGCAACCAATACCGTTCATTTAAAAAAGCTTAATCACTTAATAAATAAAGTTAAAGTAGATTTAGAAGTAGTCAATGAAAACCTTCAGCTACAATCTCTTCCTATTCCTCAAGTTCCTGAAGTAATGAGAAACACGGATTATTTTTTAGATGAAGAAGCAAATTTACTTTTTGTCCACATAGAGTTGAGGAACGAAAATGGAGGGCATTTTTGGGCCGTTGTCGATGCGTCTGAGTTACAAGAAATAAAAAGGGAGCTATTAGCTAACGTATTGAAGGAAGCTATTATTGCGTTAATAGTGTCGTTTCTTCTTATCTATATCATCACATTCTGGCTGGTTAGCCCGCTAAAAGAGCTAGCGGCTTCGATGAAACAGGATATAGAGAAGATAGATCAATCACAGATTCCTGAGATAAAGCGCGCAGATGAAATTGGCGATTTAGCTCGCTCCTATTCAAGCTTGATTACTAAAATTAAAAACCAACTGCGTATTCTCCACAACCAAACAGAAACTGATTCTCTGACTGGTATCGGCTCTCGTTATAAATACCAAAGATATGGAGCGAAGTTGGTTCAAAGGAGCTTGACTAAAGGTGATCAAGTCTATGTATTGATATGCGATATCGATAACTTTAAGCGCTTTAATGACACTTATGGTCATACTGAAGGAGACAACGCTCTTACTGAAGTAGCGAACAGTATGATAAGTGTATTAGAGCCACATGAAATTGGTTGCCGGTTAGGTGGAGAAGAGTTCGTGTTCATACTGTCCGGTAAAGATGAAAGCAAGCTAAAGGCGAAAGTTGCAGCCATAAAGGCCGCTGTACAGAATCTCGATATTCCTCATAGCAGTAACCCCCCATACAACGTTGTCACTGTTTCTATTGGTGTTGCTCCAATAGCTTCAGCGCTGGAAAGAATCACCTCTGAACAATCCAATAATGGGCTTAGTAAGGCACTTAAGAAAGCAGATGAACAGCTTTATATCGGAAAAGAGTCAGGTAGAAACGTCATCATGTACTGCGATAAAGTGACGATAGATTAAGCCCCTTCAATGCAGAGGCTTAGCTTTAAATAACAGACCAGAACGGGAACTCTTGTTATTTGCGAAAATTGCGACCACGTGAAGATCGCGCTTTGTGGGAAGAGGCAGCCTTTGCTTGTGATTTCAATATTGAGTCAACGGTCAATTCCATAGGTTCTTTTGGTTTCAGTCCGTGAGGGAAGGTACGTGCGCGTGGAGGTAGTTCATACTCTTCGGCAGATGCGCGAGGCATACGCTTAAAGCGGTATAGGTAAAAATTTTCTAGCTTTTCTCTCGCCCAGTCGGTTTTCTTCAAATACTTCACGCTGCTTGCTACTGACGGCTTCGTATGGAAACAGTTAAAACGCATTGCCGTGTCTAAAATATCCCAACCATAGAAGTCCACGAGCTCCTGAATCATGGTTTCTAACTTAAGACCGTGTAATGGATTGTTTTTTTGTAGTTCGATTCTTTCTTCATCAGTCATCATAACGAGTACCTAAGTCTTTTGTGGGGTGGGGGATTCTAACAGAGTTAGTTGACTTACCCTATTAGTATCGTTGTGAATAACGAAAAAAGCCCCTGCAATGCAGAGGCTCAACTTTATATAACAGACGGGACGGGGTTGCTGTTATAGGAACGCTTTGTATGGTAGCTCTGGCTCATCTGTGTAGATGTCCTGGAAGCCACGGAAGTGCTGGTAGTGCATGCGTCCTTTATCGGTTGGGTAAGTGTACTTACCACCTACCTGCCAGAAGAACGGAGCGAAGTTGTACTGAAGACGATCTTTCTTCATGTTCCACAGCATTTCAATCTCACGAGGGTCGTTCTGGAAGTTAGCCCAGATATCGTGGTGGAAAGGCATCACTACTTCACAGTCCAGAGACTCAGCTGCACGTAGGATGTCAGAAGAAGTCATCTTATCAGTTACACCACGTGGGTTCTCACCGTAAGAAAGCAGAGCTACGTCGATCTTGTGGTCGTTACCGTGTTTCGCGTAGTAGTTAGAGTAGTGCGAGTCACCAGAATGGTACAGAGAACCACCTGTTGTTTCGATTAGGTAGTTAACCGCACGAAGATCCATACCATCAAGGATCTCTTTATCGTAAGAAGAAGTACCTTCAGGCAGAGTTACAAGAGCAGTACGGTCGAAAGAGTCTAGTACTTTGATTAGTGCGTCACCAACCTGAATTTCATCACCTACTTTAGCAACGATACAACGTTCTTCTGGTACACCCCAGCCAGTCCATAGGTCTACACAAGCTTGTGGACCGATGAATTTAACGTGGTCACCACAGTTCTGAAGAACAGCTGCTGCAACGTTTACGTCGATATGGTCAGCGTGGTCGTGAGAAGCCAGAACCGCATCAATTTCTTTGATGCCAAATGGGTCTAGTGGGAAGATTGCTGTACGAAGGTTTGGCTGTAGTTCACGAACGCCGCCCATACGCATCATCTGATGCTGGTTTTTCATGTAAGGGTTTGCCTGAGTTTTCTTACCAGTACCACACCAGAAGTCCATAGAGATGTTTGTGCCGCCTTCAGTTTTCAGCCAAACACCAGTACAACCCAGCCACCACATAGAGAAAGTATTTGGCTGAACCTCTGTTTTTTCAATTTCTTCGTTTAGCCACGTACCCCACTCAGGGAAAGTGCTCAGGATCCAGGATTCACGTGTGATTTCGTTTACTTTGCTCATGTCTATACCTATTAATTTATTTAAACCAGAATAACGTCGATGCCTTGTTCCCGAAGTCCCCTGACTACGTTCTCATCCGCATCTTTGCCTGTAATCACAATATCTATCTTGGTTGCCGGGCAGAACATCATTCCCGAACGTTGCCCTACCTTAGAGCTGTCTACCGCTACAACCAACTTACCTACCTGCTCCAACATCTGTTGCTCCACGACCGCTGTGAGCATATCTGTTTTATAAAGTCCCTGTTCGGTCAAGCCTTTACCACTGGTAAACATCCAGTGTCCAGCGTACGTTCGTGAGAACTCAGGTGTTGGATTTAAGAAGATATTTTTAGATTTGTTGTACTGTCCGCCGGTTATGATCACGAACTCATGATCCTGTTCGATCAAATAACTGGCTAATGGAAAGTAATTAGTAATGATTTTGATGTTTTCACCGCATAGCTCCTGACCAAGCATAAATGCGGTAGAGCCACAGTTGATTACTACACTGTCTCCCTTATCACATAGAGCTGCTGCCTTTTCAGCGATTGCCGTTTTTTGGCGATAGTTTTCCGTATTTTCAGCATTGAGCGGTGACCAGACCTTGCGGCTGAACTCTATCTTTTTCTGCGCCATTTCTAACCTTTTTAAGCTTTCCCATTTCATCCAGCTTGGTTAGATCTCTGCGTGCTGTTGCTGGAGAAACTTTAAAGGTTTCAGTAATAGTGCTTACCTGAATACTCTGCTTTTCATCCAGTAAAGAAAGAATGCTGTTATGTCGTTGTACTTCATTCATATCGCTACCAACTTTTATCATTACTAATCACTTTATGATTTATTGTGATTCTGTGTGATTCGTGATGATTCTATTACTCACAAGTAATCATGTCAAAGAACATGAGGTAAAAAGTTTGAACTAGATCCTTTATTATTTATAAGTGACTGTAATTAATGTATTTTTATTGTTTGGTGATTATTTTGTCAGATTTTTTTTGATCTAAATAGCATTTCAAATACGCAAATATGAGCACCATTGATCCAAATCAATTTAGTCACCGATGAGCATTGAATGATTGTTTGTGATTGTTATGTTTATGTCCGTGAGCAAATTACGTGAGTTAAGAGCACAGAAATCTGAACACTTAACTCTGTCCTACAGATAAAACATAAATAGAAGGGGTAAAAATATGGAGTTCCTATACGACGTATTCTATATTTTTTACAGTCAGGTAATGACAAAAGCACCGTTGCTACTTGGTTTAGTAACATGTATTGGTTACTGGCTACTGCGACGCGATCCAACCACAATCATCAAAGGTACAATCAAAACCATCGTTGGTTTCATGCTTGTACAAGTTGGTGCAGGTACTCTGGTTAAGGGATTCAAACCTGTTATCGAAAAACTTTCCGAATTCCACGGCCTGACCGGTTCGGTAATTGACCCGTACACAACAATGATGGCTACCATGGAAAACATGGGTGACATGTACTCATGGGTTGGTTATGCAGTACTTATCGCGCTTGGTATTAACATCCTGCTAGTACTATTCCGTCGCTTTACGGGTATTCGTACCATCATGCTTACTGGTCACATCATGTTCCAGCAGGCAGGTCTTGTAGCGGTGTTCTACTTCATTCTTGGCGCATCAATGTGGGAAACTATCCTTTACTCAGCTGTTCTTATGGCTCTGTACTGGGGTATTTCTTCTAACATCATGTTCAAGCCAACTGAAGAAGTTACTGGCGGAGCTGGTTTCTCTATCGGTCACCAGCAGCAGTTTGCATCATGGATCGCAACTAAAGTTGCTCCAAAACTAGGCGACAAAGAAGACAGCGTTGACCACATTGAACTACCTAAGTGGCTACACATTTTCCACTGATAGTATCGCTGCAACTGCAATCGTAATGACTCTGTTCTTCGGTGTTATCCTTCTATCGTTTGGTCTTGATAACCTTCAGGAAATGGCTGGCAAAACACACTGGACTATCTACATCCTTGAGACTGGTCTTAAATTTGCGGTAGCTATCCAGGTAATCGTTGCTGGTGTACGTATGTTCGTTGCTGAACTTTCAGAGGCATTTAAAGGTATCTCTGAGCGCGTTATCCCTAACGCAGTACTAGCGATCGACTGTGCGGCTATCTACGCGTTCTCTCCAAACGCAATGGTATTCGGTTTCATGTGGGGTGCAATCGGTCAGTTCCTTGCAGTAGGCTTGCTACTTCTTGCTGACTCACCAATCATGATTATCCCTGGATTCATCCCAATGTTCTTCTCGAACGCAACCATCGGTGTATTCGCGAACCACTTCGGTGGCTGGAAAGCAGTTATGAAGATCTGTTTCGTGATGGGTATTATCGAAGTAATTGGTTCTGCATGGGCTATCCAGCTAATCAGCAACCACGGTGTTGAGTTCAGCGGCTGGATGGGTATGGCTGACTGGGCACTGGTATTCCCACCAATCTTCGCTGGTCTTTCTGCTTCTAAAGCATTCTTCTGGATTCTGGTTGCACTAGCAGGCGTATACATGTTCTTCGCATCTAAGCAACTACGTGCTGAAGAAGATGCGCAAGCACAAGGCGGTGACCTTGAAGTTGAAGAGCCAGAAGTAGCTGCGGCAGTAGCACAAGCGGTTGAAGCAACAGACGGCGTTCGTCCTGTAAGCATCCTAGCGGTATGTGGTAACGGTCAGGGTTCATCAATGATGATGAAGATGAAGATCGGTAAATACCTTGAGAAGAAAGGTATCCCACACGTAATGGATTCATGTGCAGTATCTGACTACAAGTCAAAGCTGGCAAACACTGACATCATCGTTTCCTCTAAGCACCTTTCTGCTGAGATGGAAGTAGGTGAAGGCAAGTATGTACTAGGTGTACAGAACATGCTGAACCCCAACTCATTCGGCGATGAACTTATCGACCTAATCGACAAGAACTTCGCAGCACAAAGAGCATAAGACTGTTTCTTCTCAGAAATAGGTCCCTCTCAAAATAATAAGCACTACCCGGTTGCCAGACCTTCTCTGGCAACCACCCTCACTGGAGATATCACAATGGGTTTTAAACAATCACTAATCGACAACAACTCAATCAAGCTAAACGTAGAAGCAACTGAATGGCGTGACGCTATCAAAGTTGGTACTGACATGCTGATTGCATCTGGCGCGGTTGAGCCAAGCTACCACGAAGCGATCATCAACAGCATCGAAAAGCTAGGTCCGTACATCTGTATCGCTCCTGATTTCGCAATGCCACATGCGCGTCCTGAAGATGGTGTGAATCGTACAGCTTTCGCTCTGGTTACTCTTGCGAACCCAATTGATATCGAAGGCGAACAAGTAAAAGTAATGGTAACGCTGGCAGGCAGCTCTTCTGATGAGCATATGGAAGGCCTGATGGAAGTGACTCAGGTTCTGGATGACGAAGACAGCGAAACAGGTGTTGATGTTGAAAAGCTACTGGCTTGTAAAACCAACGAAGAAGTTTTTGCAGTAATCGATGAAGCACTGGCTGAACCAGCTTAATAGAGTAGGAAGATAATTATGTATCAGGAACTTAAACAACGCGTATTAGATGCCAATCTGCAATTACCAAAGTACGGTTTGGTGACATTTACCTGGGGTAATGTTTCTGAAATCGACCGTGAGCGTGGCGTGATTGCTATTAAACCATCGGGCGTTGAATACGACGACATGACCGTTGATGACATTGTAGTAGTTGATCTGGAAGGTAACCGCATTGAAGGTGAGATGAATCCATCCAGCGATACCGCAACACATATCGAGTTATACAAAGCTTATCCTGGCATTGGCGGGGTAGTACATACTCACTCACGTAACGCAACAACATGGGCGCAGGCTGGTCTGGATATTCCGGCACTGGGAACGACTCATGCAGATTATTTCTACGGTGACATCCCATGTACCCGTAACCTGACTAAAGATGAAATCGAAGGTGAGTACGAGAAAAATACTGGCTTTGTGATCATCGAAGAATTCAACAAGCGTGATTTAGACCCGAAAGCGGTACCGGGTGTTGTCGTAGCGGGACACGCTCCATTCTCATGGGGTAAGAATGCTAACGACGCAGTACACAACGCGGTGGTTCTGGAAGAAGTGGCTGTAATGGCACTTGGCACCAGAATGCTGAACAGCGGTATCAAAATCATGCAGGAGCTATCCGATAAGCACTACAACCGTAAACACGGTGCCAATGCATACTACGGACAGCGTTAAGAGGTAACGACATATGTATAAAGTTCTCGCTCTTGATTTGGATGGAACAGTTCTAAATAACGAACACGGCATTCACCCGGAAGTGAAAGCGGCGATTCGTGAGGCAAAAGAGAAGTGCCATGTGGTTTTGGTTACAGGGCGTCATCATACGGCGGCCAAACCCTATTACGAAGAGCTTGAACTCGATACCCCTGCTATCTGTTGTAACGGTACATATGTCTACGACTATCACAATCACAAGGTACTGGCGGAAAACGCCATCAGTAAGCCGAACGCTCAGCAGTTCTTAGCGCTTGCCAACGAATACAAAATGAAAGTGGTGCTTTATGTCACTCACTCCATGGTCTATTCGCGCAGTCAGCCAATTGACTATATGCACGCTCTGGAAGAGTGGGCGACAAGCTTTGAAGAGAGCCGCAAACCTGATATCCGCAAAATCGACTCCTTTGAAAAGGAGATTGAAGATGCGGAGTACATCTGGAAATTCGTTATCGAAGGTGAGCCAGATAGCATTGCTCAGATTGAAGATCTGGATTTTGTAAAACAGAACTTCTCTGGAGAGCGTTCCTGGTCAAATCGGGTCGATTTTGCCAACAGCGGAAATGCGAAAGGAATCCGACTGGCACAGTACCTTGAACAAAACGGTTATCAGCCTGAAGAGGTAATGGCTGTGGGTGATAACCATAACGATATATCAATGATCAAGTTAGCTGGCCTTGGCGTGGCAATGCAAAACGCCGATGAAAAAGTGAAGCAGGCCGCTGACCTGGTATGTGAAACAGACAACAACGAAGGTGGATTAGCCCGCCTTATCCGTGAGCAAATTATTAGAAGGTAAATACAATGACTAAACCAATGATCCAAATTGCACTTGACCAGACTGACCTTAAAACAGCGGTTGAAGTCGCTAACAACGTCGAAAGCTTTGTTGATGTAATTGAAGTAGGCACCATCCTGGCATTTGCTGAAGGTATGGAAGCAGTACGAGTACTTCGTAAAAACCACCCTGAACATGTTCTTGTATGTGATATGAAAACTACTGACGGCGGTGCAATCCTTGCTCGTCAGGCGTTTGAAGCGGGTTCTGACTGGATTACTGTTTCCGCTGCTGCACACATCGCAACTATCGAAGTGTGTAAGAAAGTGGCTGATGAGTTTAACGGTGAAATCCAGATCGAAATTTACGGTAACTGGACAATGGAAGACGCTAAAGCGTGGGTTGATCTAGGCATCAAACAGGCTATTTACCACCGTTCTCGTGATGCAGAACTTGCTGGTGTGGGCTGGACAGACGCAGACATCGAGAAGATGCGTGCGCTTTCTGAGCTGGGCCTAGAACTTTCAATCACTGGTGGCATCGTTCCTGAAGATCTGTACCTGTTTGAAGGTATCAAAGCGAAAACCTTTATCGCTGGTCGTGCACTTGCTGGTGAGAAAGGTAAAGAGACTGCTGAAGCACTACGCGAGCAGATCAACCGTTACTGGTAATCGGGTGACCTTATGTTTAAGAACTTAGAACGTCATCGTATGGGGCTTTACGAAAAAGCCCTGCCAAACGAGCTTTCCTGGGAAGAGAAGATCGCAAAGGCAAAAGCGTTGGGTTTTGATTTTCTTGAGATCTCTGTAGACGAATCAGACGAGCGTCGCGCTCGTCTGGACTGGAGTGATGAAGAAATTTATGGCCTGCGTCGTCTTTGTGAACAGTATGAATTGCCTCTGCAATCAATGTGTTTAAGTGCGCATCGCAAGTTCCCGTTTGGTTCTGCTGATCCGGCTATCCGTGAGCAAGCGGTTATCCATATGGAAAAAGCGATCACTCTGGCTTATAAGCTTGGCGTGAGAAACATTCAGCTTGCGGGCTACGATGTTTATTACGAGCCTGCGAATCAGGAAACGCATGAGCGCTTTATCGATGGTATGCGTTTCTGCGCAAAGCTGGCAGAGCGTGCAGGCATTATGCTTTCTGTCGAGATCATGGATACCGATTACCTGAACTCATTAAGCAAATTTGAAGTGCTGAATCGTGCTGTGAACTCTCCGTTTTTCACCGCTTATCCTGATGTGGGTAACATCAATGGCTGGAACTACGATACCTGTACAGAGTTGGCTTTGAGTGCGCCGCATATTACTCAGATCCACCTGAAAGACACTTATAAAGTGAAAGAAGGGTACAAAGGTCAGTTCCGTGATCTGGTGATTGGCGAAGGTGAAGTTGATTTCGATGCCATCTTCAAAACTATTAAAAAAACTGAACTTGTAGTGCCTATGGTGATTGAGATGTGGGCACAGGATGAAAAGTGGGAAGAGAACATTGTTACTGCCCAGAATCGCCTAAACATAGCGTGTATGGGAGCTGACTTACCCACTCTGTTTCCTGCATTGACTTAGATTTTAGGTTACAGGTTACAGGTTACAGGTTACAGATTAATCGAGTCCTAGACGTGAGGTCACCTATATTCAAATGAATATAAAGCATCCCCGTAGCTTATGATCTCGCTGCCTTTTCATTAAGGCTTCAGCGCAACTCTATTCCCAATAGAGTTGCGCTTTTTTTGTTATTGCGGCAGTTTACTTTAAAGCGATATTATAAAGGATTAATATAAAGCCCCTTTTTATAAGTAAAGAATTCGCTATGTCAGATGAAAAACTTGCACTCGAATGGATGCGTCAACAGGCTCAAAAAATAGATCCCTATCTTGAAGACCCATCATTTGATGATTGTGTTGAGCTGATTGGTCCAGCTTTTAAAAAGGGAAAAAACGTTGCTCAGCTAAGGTTTTTGCTGGGAGAGGCCGATCGCAGAGCTGGCGCTGCAGAGCGTAAACATGCCGCTTTAAAATACGCCAAAGAGAAAAGCCCGAATGCGGGGCAAATTCTTCGTCTGCAAAGTAAACTTCAGCGAGTTGAGCTGGCGCTGAAACTCGCGACCGGTGACAACAATATGACCATATCCCAGTTCTGTGCAGAATATGACGTAAGCAAGCGAGATGGCAGCACCGCGTGGCATGAAAAGCTGGTGCAGCAGAATAAGAACAAGTAATAGCTGGGGAAAGAGGTGGCTACTACTAAGAATTAACTTTGCTTAATGAAAGGCGAGTAGCTTGGTGAAGTTAACTTCAGGCGGCCTTCATCGTCAAAATCAGAGTCGGCGTTGAACATGATATCAGGTATGTCATACCACCCATCAATTACCTGCTTTTGTTTGGCTAAAATAGCTTTACAACGCAGCCCCAGCGCCTTTTTATCTTCTCCCTCAAAATAGCCATGAATACCATGGAATAGTACAGGTTGTTTGACGCTAAAACCGCAATAACGCAGTGAATAAGCAAGCGCCCAGAGATGCATATTTGTGTTGCCTTCTTTCCCATCCGGGCCGCTTTCTATCGCCGATGCACCTGTTGTTACGCAGAACAGAGTCTCTTTCCCCTTACAGAGGCCGGATTCAAAACGAGCATCGCTTCTATGTAATTCACCGTGAACAAAGCATCTCTCAATCCAGCCTTTTAATATTGCCGGGGGCCAAACCACCATAATGGGAAATGAAATATTACTCGGTCAGCGACATGTAGTTTTTCTACTTCAGTCGAGACATCACTTGGGAGAGTATTACAGCTCGCAGCTTCCAACTGAGCCTTCAAAGGGTCAAAGCCTTCTCTGCTTTTGCCATAATGTTCTGCACGTTCGCTGGGGTCAAATTTCATCGCATAAAGATCCGACCACAACACCTCGTCGGTGCAAGCGGCAGCAGAAGCGTTCGCCCATTGAGCATTGAACGAAGTCGTATTGGGGTGAGCCAGAACAATTAGCGTTGTCATGGTTTAAGTATAGGAGATGTAGGTCTGACGTAGCAAAAGTCGTTGGGTTATCAAACTGATGGATACAAAAAAGGAAGACAAGCTATTAACTTGCCTTCCATTGTAATGGTTGTTTAAGACGCAATTCCCAGAGGAGAGAAGATTACATATAGCGCCACAACGCCCATTAGAATAACCGCAGATGTTGCTTTTGCGTGTTTCCATTGTTCAAGCTGAACAACATTTCGTGCACGAGGCTGGTACGCTTCTTTTTGTGGAGAAATAGCTCCCACAATCACCATTAGAATAGCCGTCGCGACAAATAGCACGCCTGTCAGGTGTAGGAAGTGAATGTCGAACTCAAACACAAACATAGAAAGCGCATAACAAACCATGAAGAACACAATACCCATGTTCGCCGCTTTTTCCGGCACTTTCTTGGTTAGCAGACCAACAACAATCACGGTAAACATCGGAGCCATATAGAAGCTGTTTATCGTCTGGAAGTACTGGAAGAAGCCCTGAGGAACATAGTAGATGAACGGAGCAACAAAAATTGCACCTAAACCTACAATCGCACTGAATCGACGGCCCACATTCACAAGTTGCTCATCAGACGCTTCTGGGTTCATCAATGGTTTGTATACGTTCAGTGTAAACAGAGTCGAAGTACTGTGCAGAACGTTATTGAAAGAACTTAACACCGCACCAAAAAGAACGGCTGCAAAGAAACCCAACATTGGCGCAGGAAGAACCTCACGCACTAGCGCCGGATACGCAGCCTCACCAGACTCAAGGGAATCACCAAACATTGCAAACGCAATAATACCAGGTAGTAGCAGATAGAACGGACCAGCTAGTTTAACCAACCCAGCCCAAAGCACACCTTTTTGCCCTTCAGCAAGGTTTTTTGCACCTAATGCTCGCTGAATGATCGACTGGTTTGTACCCCAGTAGAACAGGTTAAGGATTAGCATACCGGTAAACATGGTTGTAAACGGAACAGGATCATCTTCACCACCGATGGCATTAAGCTTCTCTGGGTGTTCTGCCATTAGAGTTTGAAAACCAGCCACTGCGTTACCGTCGCCAATGGCACTTAAACCAAAGAAAGGAATAAGAATTACGCCACCAACAAGTAAGCCTACGCCGTTAAAAGTATCCGCATAAGTGATCGCTTTTAAGCCACCAAAAACCGCGTAAGATACACCGATAAGACCAAGGGCAAACACTACAACCCATAAGCTCCCCCAGTAGGATATGTCTAACGCTTCCGGGACGTTAAAAATACCACTAAGCGCAACCGAACCGGTATATAGAATTGGCGGAAGAAGGTTAAAGATATACCCGAACAAGAAAAGGAACGTACAGAACAGCATTGTGCCCTTACCGAACCTGTCCCCAATAAACTCGGGGATGGTAGTAAAGCCACCATTCAGGTATTTGGGTAGTAAATAAAGTGCAACAACAACAAGAGTAACGGCGGCACACACTTCCCACGCCATTGGTGTCATGTTCGCGGTATAGCTTTGCGCATTCAGACCCACTAACTGTTCTGTCGAAAGGTTGGTAAGAATAAGGGATGACGCAATGATGATTCCGCTCAAACCACGTCCCGCCAGGAAGTAGGATGTTGCGTCTTCTTGTTCTTTGTTTTTTCTCACCTTGAGCCATGATCCTATGGCAACCAGTGAGGTCAGACATGCAAACGAAATTGGTACTATCATTATTTACCTCGTTAATGATTTATTTTTTTCTAAGGGCTTATTCCTTGTGACAGCAAGCCCTTAGTCTATGTAGGGAAAGTTAAGTTGGATTTAAGATTCAGGCACTAGTTAGTTTTATTAACTGTGATGACCTTAATACCTTCCATGCGAATATTGGTTTCTACTGCTTCGGTTAGCTCTTCAAGTGGGAATTCATGAGTAACTAGCGATTCAATAGGCAATCCGATACGTTTAATTCCTTTCATGCACTCAATAGCATTCGGGTAATCTTCCGGGCTGTATGCCCACGAGCCAACAAGGGTGATTTCTTTATTACAAATATCGAAGTGTGGGTTAATGGAGGCTTCACCGTTATCGACGAAGAAGCCCACTTCACATAGACCTCCGCCACGTTCAACCAGTTTTAACGCCGTCGATGCCGCTGCCGGAACGCCGGTACACTGGAAAGCAAACTTAGCACCACGACCTTTTGTCAGTGATTCAACCTTATCTGCTAACGCTTCAGTCGAATCAAAATCCATGTAGTTGATGACTTCAGATGCACCAAGATTTTTTGCCAGTTTCAAACGAGACTCTTGCCCGTCCACCGCGATGATGTTCTGGATGCCAAGTGTTTTAAGTACTGCGATAACTGACAAGCCAATAGGACCCGCGCCTTGAATCAAAACGGTAGAAGCAAAGTTAAGTAACTGGGTAGTTTTTGCACGCTCAACCGCATGTACCGCAACCGCAACTGGTTCGATAAGAATGCGCTCTTTCAGGCTAAACTCTGAAACGTTGAAAAACGTCGAACCTGGCTTGAGTACTAGATATTCACCAAACCATCCATTGAAGCGGTTCTCTGGTTGATCTCCCATCAAGCCATAGCACCCCATGTTTTCACAAAGGTTTGTTCTTCCCGGAGTGTTTACACATGGGTCACATTCACCACATGGAATAATGCTGGTAATGATCTTGCTTCCTAGCTCTACCGCATTTCCAATGGAATCCTTGCTGATTTTAGGACCCATTTTTACGATTTCACCAGTGCCTTCGTGACCCAACACAATTGGCATTACGCCAAACGGGTCATTTCGATACTCATGGACATCAGTACCGCACACACCACATCCTTCGATGCGGACCAGTACTTCATCTTCCGCAATTTCCGGAAGATCGTACTGTTTAAATTCAAATGTTTTTAAATCGGTAAGTACCGCAACACTTGCTTTTTCTGGTATAGCAACAGACATTGATTACCTCTTAGACAAAGTTTACCCGCTCCCCTCCCCAAAACAGGGAGGGAATACAAATTCATTCAGTGCACCCACGCAATCCGCTAGGGTGCGAAATTAGGAAAATTTAAAGGGAGTTGACGGCTTTAAGTCGGTCTACAATCACCTTTTGTACCTGTGGGATAACCTCTTTCATAATGAAAGGAGGGTAGGCGGATGCGACGTCTTTCCCTATGTGAGCGTGAGTCTCACGCATATAGGTGGTATGAACGATCGTGCCGATATTGATTTTTGCGATACCCATGGTGATAGCTTTCTGGATATCTTCATCCGGGATACCTGTACCACCGTGCAGTACCAGTGGGTTTGGCACTGCATCATAAATCTGCTTTAGGCGCTCAAAGTGGATCTTTGGTGTTGTTGGAGTAAAGCCATGCGCTGTACCGATACCTACAGCTACGATATCAGGCCCCGCTTCTTCGCATAGTGCAACCACATCGGCAACCGACGCCAGATAGTCGTCTTCACTTTTTACAACCACATCACGTCCCATGATTTTGCCAATTTCGGCTTCGACGGTTACTCCAGCGCTACGGGCATACTCAACAACTTCGCGAGTCATCTGGATATTGGTTTTTAGGTCATGCTGTGAACCATCTATCATCACAGAATCGTAACCATCATCGATTGCCTGCTTACATAGGTCCACTGAAGTACTGTGGTCAAGGTGCAAGTAGATCTTGTTGTTTGCTTCTTTTTCGAACCCATCAATAATCTTGCGACAAAGGTACGTGCTGTTCAGCTCTGCTACTGGTGGATAAGTCATCGCCATTACTGGCAGGTTAAGCTCATTCGCGGCCAGTACCATCGCGCGAACATCGTAGATATCATTGATGTTGAAACCAGCAAGACAACGCTTTTCTTTGCGATACGTATTTAGCAGAGAAGTTAAATTAGTAGACATAATAAATTCCGTTTTTCTGGTGGTTAAAAATCAAGCTTTTTAGGTAGGCCACGACCCGTAGTCTTAGCTTCTGTAGCAGCTAGTTCTTCTACGCCAATCCAGTAGTTGAATTCGCGTAGGTCTTCAATCAGATGTCCACGAGCGACAATCCAGTGGTGGTCCATGCCGTGATTCATAATTGAACTGGCAATAGATTTAGAGCAGATACCTTTAGGAGCTACTTCTCCATAGCAACCGCGATAGCGCATTGGTGAATCGATGATGTCACCTTCAAACGCAAAGATGGTTGACGCATGAGGATATTGATACTTGGCTACAGTGATTGGTCCCAGCTCCTGCAAGAACTCAAACAGCATGCCGTAAGAAGTTTCAGGATCGTAGTTATCTAGAATGCTGTGGTTACGGATTTCCAGCTGCTTGCCTTCACGCATTAATTTGGTTGAGGTACCACCGCAGTGCCACATACCCACTTTGTTTTCCTGATGATTAACGAATGAGAAGTCCATTAGTGTAGGCAGACCTTCACTCATAGTGATCTCGTTGAACGCAACCATGGTTAACAGGGCACCCATATCCGATTCATCTGCCACCGGGATACCAAGGTCTTGCACCAGTGAACCCGCGCCGTCACCCGAAATGCCATAGTTATCGAATAGTTCTGGCCAGTTCTTCAGAGCGACACCGATATAGCCGTTTTCATTGGTGTAATCAGCGATAGCCAATGCCAATCGAACAGATTTTAAAAGCTCATCTTGCTTAACAAAGTTTTCTGCAATAGCTGGCGATGACAGCAAGCGATCAACAAGCGGTGCTAAAGTAGATTCTGGATATTTCTCTTCACCATGTGTCCAGATGGTGTGCATATCGACGCGGTCTACGCCTAAGCCGAAATGTTTTGATATCGACATCTCGTTAAGTTCACAATCGTAGAAGCCCGGTACTCGCATGCCGCCTACCATAAGGATTTTTGCATGCTTAAGGCGTGCTTTAGCAGAAACTGAACGAATGAAGCGTCCCAATGACTCAGTCAGGCTTGGTGCCCCTGGCTCTTCAAAGATCCAGGAATACTTTACTTCCATAGAAGAGAGGTTGTTTAACAGGAAGTTTTGACCACATAATCTGTTTGCTGTCAGGCTGCCACCAATAGTTTCTGTGTGAGACCAGCTAAGCATTGGTACATCGTGATCCGACAACCATTTCGCTAACGCTAGCGCTAGGTCGCCCTGGATATAAGAAGCCTGATATACCACTAGCGCTTTCATTCCTTTAGCGTAGTAGGTTTCAAGTAACTCTAAGATCTCTTCTTTAGTTTGAATTGGTTCTTCTTCAGCGAGAATAGAGTTGTATTCCGAGAATACGCTTGAGACATCGGCAATCGCTTGTTTGTAAGACAGTTTGGCTTTCGCCCAGTCAAAATGTAGTTCAAACCCGATACCGATAAAGCCTACTGGTACATCCTGGCGCGCTGCTTTTGGCGCGACGAGCTCACGCATTTCTTTTTCGATTAAGCCAACACGTTGTGTAAAATCAACTGTCATAATGATTTCCTGTTATTTGTAATTTTGGATAAAAGTTTCCACTTCATCTGGAGAAGGGAAGTAAGTACGACCGCCAAAATAGGTCGCAACTATTGCAGCAAATGCAGAGGCGAACTCCATTCTTCGTGCAAGTGGATAATCTTGTAATAAGGCGTATGAATAGGCGGCGTGGTAGGCATCCCCACAGCCAGTCGTGTCAACGACGGACACTTTGAAGCATGACTGGTGTACGATTACATCTCCTGACAGAGCCCAGCTACCATTGCTGCCGTCAGTGACTACCAGCTGAGCCTCAGTCATTTTTTGCAGTGCATGCAGCGTTTGCTCTGGATCTTCTTTACCAGAAATCGATTGAGCAGCTTCCAGCGGTAGAATGACGTGACTTCCAAGCTTCAGCATGTTTTTAAGCTGATTCAGGTCACCGGCTTCCATATCAACGACTGATGGGATACCGCGTTCTTTCGCCATTTCCAGTAGCGCTAGGTTGCCTTCGATATCGTAGCCATCTACGTAAACAAGGCGTACACCTTCAAACCACTCAGGGCGAATATCCATAGGTTGGAGTGCGCGGTATCCCTTGGTTGTATAGAAAACTGTGCGTTCACCTTCGGCATCTACTTCAACCAGTGCGGTAGCAGGAACTGACTTCACGTCAACTAACATAAGGCTGGTATCGACACCGCAGCGATTTAGTTCTGTACGAGCGATTTCGCTCTGAGCATTATTGCCAAGGAAACCAAGAAAAGCTGTTTTTAACCCTAGCGTTGCCATTCCGCTGGCACCATTGCCAGCAGGTGCACCGCCTTGAATAATGATATTATCTACTTCATGTTTGCGGCCCATTGTGTAGCTTTCTGGCAAGGTAACCAGAAGGTCCACAACGTTCAGGCCTGATACAATTACGTCAAATGACATGGAAGCACTCCGTATAATGATTTGTTCCGATGGCAAAAGACTAAAAGAAATATTGAGCGTTCGATAAATACTCAGTTTGACAGGGTGTGTACTATTTTTCCTTTGATTGGAGTTGTGGGGGATGTTTGTGGTAAAATTAGAACTTGATCAAGTTTTTTGAGAAAACAGAATGAAGCCAGTACTTGAACATGTACCCAGTAACAGTCACCAGTCTTTGTTCATAAAGCGTTACGAACAAAGCTGTTTTTCCTTTCCCTGGCACTACCATCCCCAATGGGAGTTGACTTACATAGTCGAAGGCTCTGGCATTGCCTATACCGATAGTGAAGTACGCCATTACATGCCCAACGAAATGGTCTTGACTGCTCCAAATGTCCATCACTGTTGGACAAGCAACTCGGTTAACAACAGCAATGTAAAGTCCATTTATGTGCAGTGGGATAACAATTTTTTAGGTGACAACTGGCTGGATAAAGCGGAGTTCGCGGCTATCAAAGCGATGTTTACTGCTTGCAGATCTGGAATGTTATTCTTAAATAGCGAAGAGTTAGGTGCCAAGCTGGTCGCTCTTGAAACGATGGAACCACTCAAAAAGTTGCTGGGTTTTGTTGAGTTGCTGCATGATCTTAGTAACCATCAGGATGTTACCAGCATCGGACAAGTCACGCTTACTTCAATGAGCTCTGCCGCAGATACACGCATTTCTGCCATTCTTGAATACGTGAATAGCAACTTTGAAAGAAAGATAACGGCAGATGAAATGGGAGCGCTCACTAATATGACTCCGGTATCATTTAGCAAGTATTTCACCCGCTCTTTTCACAAGCCTTTTACTCAGTTTCTGAATGAATATCGTATTAGTCAGGCCTGTAGCCTTTTGATTTCAAGCTCGCTTACCGTAGAACAGATAGCTTTTCGCTGCGGTTATCAGAATATGTCTTTTTTTCATCGCCAATTTAAACAGATCATGCAACAGACGCCGTTGGCTTTTCGGGAGATATACCAACTTTAATCGACTTTTAGCTGATTTCCTGAGTTCGCATTACATTGACATTGATGATTATTTGTACCAAACTTCGCCAAAACAGTGAGACATTCATCACCTTTTTGGGGTTACTTTATGACGCTTCTTCATCTTCAGCTTTTTTGGGGCGAAAGCCAGCAGACATTTTTAGGTCTGGATAGCCTGCCGACGCTCTCTCCGCGTCAGAAGTCAGAGCTAAAATCCTGGTGTGATGGAAGGCGAAAAATCCTTAAACATGAAGTGCATACACAGCCCTGGGCAAAAATCAGCAGTACAGGTGAGTCAACCGAGCTGATGTTGAAACCAAACGGGAAAGCTTATGAACGTGATATGTTCAGTTCTACCCGTTCAGAGGGGAAGTGGCATATTGATGATGGATTTCTATTTATCCTGCTAAAGAATGACGAGCAGATCACCGAATACCGGGTGATAGGTAATGCTATCAGTAATATCCACTCTGGATCTGAGTATGTGAATGGCAGACCTCATGGTCTTGTCAAACTGATGCAGGTTAAACCGAGATAAGACAATATTGTACGAATTTTAAAAGCCATGTTTCCTATCAGAAACATGGCTTTTTCTTTATGGAGTAGGATGAATAGTTTAGGTAAAGGCTAATTAATATAGTTCAGAGCTGTTCTGAGCTAGCGGCTGGGCAACCATGCATACATTCCATAAAAGAAATTAAGTTTCCTATAGGAAATATTTTTCTTGATAGAGATTTAGCTGATTAGTATAGTGGTTAAAACTTAATCTAAAGAAGATTAATTCAAGGAAAATGGAAATGGAACATTCATACGACAACTACGATTTAAAAGCATTCTTCAAAACTGACCTGCCGAATACGGATGGCGTTGTTTACTCCGCTATTCACTCTGAATTACAACGTCAAAACAATCAAATAGAGCTTATTGCTTCGGAGAATATTGTATCCAAAGCGGTAATGCAGGCTCAGGGTACATGCCTTACAAACAAGTACGCTGAAGGTTATCCGGGAAGACGTTACTACGGTGGTTGCGAACACGTCGATGCGGTAGAGCAGGTTGCCATAGAGCGTGCTAAGCATCTGTTCCGTTGTGAATACGCAAATGTTCAGCCCCATTCTGGCGCTCAGGCAAATGCGGCGGTGATGTTTGCTTTATTGCAACCGGGAGACACGATTCTGGGAATGTCTCTTGATGCTGGAGGCCACCTGACTCATGGTGCTCGCCCGGCTATGTCTGGAAAGTGGTTTAACGCTGTGCAGTATGGTGTTAAACGTGATTCATTTGAAATCGATTACGAGCAGGTGCGCGAGCTGGCTCATCAGCACAAGCCGAAGATGATCATCGCTGGTGGATCTGCAATCCCTCGCCAAATCGACTTTGCACAGTTTAGAACTATTGCAGATGAGGTCGATGCACTTCTCATGGTCGATATGGCTCATATTGCAGGGTTGGTTGCTACTGGCACCCATCCGAGCCCAATCCCATTTGCAGACGTTGTGACCACTACAACGCACAAAACACTACGAGGCCCTCGTGGCGGGATGATTCTTACCAACGATGTTGATACGCATAAGAAAATAAATTCAGCGGTTTTCCCGGGACTTCAGGGCGGGCCACTAATGCATGTTATCGCCGGTAAAGCTGTCGCGTTAGGGGAAGCATTAGAACCGGAATTTAGCGCTTATATTAAAAACGTCATTAACAATGCCAAGGTTCTAGCTGAAGTGTTACAGAAAAGAGGCTGCGACATCGTGACTGGCGGAACTGATACCCACTTGATGTTGGTCGATTTGAGGTCAAAAGGTCTTAAAGGAAATCAGGTTGAAGAATCGTTGGAAAGAGCGGGCATTACCTGTAATAAAAACGGGATTCCGTTTGATGCAGAAAAACCAATGGTGACTTCCGGTATTCGTTTAGGAACGCCAGCAGGAACCAGCCGAGGCTTTGGTGCTGAGGAGTTCGCTCAAATCGGTGAGTGGATAGGTGATGTTCTGGATGCACTAGCGACCAACCCAGAAGGATGCAATGAAGTGGAGCAACGAGTGAACCAGCAGGTTCGTGAGCTTTGTGAACGCTTTCCGTTGTATAGTTAGAAGGACTCCTATTTATAGACACCAGTACTTCTATGGAAATTCAACGTTATACGCCAGACAGAGCAGTCGAAATTGCGGACTTATTCCACCAATCTGTACATGCTATTGACTCTTCTTTTTACACGTCAGAACAAAAAGAGGTGTGGGCTCCAACACCACCAGATTATGCATTTTGGGAGCAACGACTACTCGATAAAAAACCAATTTTGGCTATTATTGATAACCAAGTTGCTGGTTTTATTGAGCTTGATCGTGATGGACATATAGACTGTGCATACACACATCCAAACTATCAAGGACAAGGAGTTGCTTCGACTCTTTATCAATATGTGCTCAAAATAGCTCGATCCAGGAGACTTTCACGTCTGTACGTTGAAGCATCATTGATAGCAATGCCGTTCTTTGAAAAAAGGGGCTTCGTGGTAGTCAAAAAAAATGAGTTACATCGACAAGGTCTAACTCTGATTAATTTTGACATGGAACTGCTTTTAGATAACTAAAATCTGCCCCATTGTTTGTTTCGGCCAATGCTACCTGTTACAACTAAATCTAATGTGAATCTGCTACAGGCGGGTAACTTTGGAGCTCAATATAGAAGCCCTATAAAAGTCAACACATAGCATCCACCTGTCAATTTGTATCCAATTTCTGTGAGTTTGTTTAGTGACGTCTCTAAGCGGACTCCCTAAACTAAATATATTCAAACAAAGGTACACAAGGTTGGACGGATGAGCCGTATCCACTTTAGCAACATCAGTGACTATTGTGCAGCACTTGGCAAAGAAGCACCTATACATCCGTTATTCAATATCTCTAAAGTTGAAGCAGGTGGTGTGAATTGCCTCAGCAGTGACTGTAGCGTCACGACGGATTTCTACGCAATAGCTCTAAAGAATGTCGTTTCAGGAAAACTGCTGTATGGCAAAACAGAGTTCGACTTTCAAAATGGAACCATGGTTTTTTTTGCACCGAATCAGGTTTTCGCTACCAATGGAATTAAGGTTGAGTCCGAGGGAAAGGTGATAATGTTTCATCGAGACTTTATCCGAGGGCATGAAATTGAAGGGATAATCAACAAGAGTTCATTCTTCGGTTATGCCGTTAACGAAGCCTTACACCTTTCGACTAAAGAAGAGTCTTTGGTTGAAAGTATCTTGGAAACAATCGAGCTTGAATGTAGCGGTCATTACGATGAATTTAGTCGAGATATTATCTTGTCTCAGATAACCACGCTGCTGAAATATGCAGATAGGTTTTATCGTCGCCAGTTCTTGTTGCGTCAAGAGTCTACGGGTTCTTTATACGATAAATTTATCGTAGGGCTGGACAAGCTATTGGCACAAAGTAACAGAGATGAGTTACCCAAGATCCAAGATGTCGCAGATGTTCTGAATATGACCAGCCGTTACTTAACGGACGGTTTACGAGCTGAAACAGGCAAATCAGCAAAAGAATGGATCCTCCTACACCTTATTGATCGAGCAAAGAGTCGTCTATTGGAGTCGGATGAGTCCGTTGCCACGATTGCTTACTCACTCGGTTTTGAGTACCCACAATATTTCGCTCGTCTGTTTAAAAAGAAAGTCGGCGTTACCCCCACAGATTATCGCAAGCTACACTAAGTATAAGGATATTAGAACATGTCAAAAGTTGCTGTTGTTACAGGTACATCTACAGGCCTTGGGATTAGCATTGCTATTCAGTTAGCAAAATCTGGCTATAACGTTTTTGCGACCATGCGAAACCTAGAAAAACGAGCCCAACTGGATGCAAAAGCAAAAGAGGCTGGAGTAGATATCAATGTCAGGCAACTAGATGTTGTTGATACAGGCAGCGTTGACCGTTGTATAGAAGAGATCCTTCAGCAAACAGGAAGAATTGATCTACTCGTCAATAATGCGGGGGCTGGGTTTGTGCGGACAACAGAGCAAGCCACAGAGGAAGAGATTCGCTGGGTAATGGACGTCAATTTCCACGGTGTAGTCCGCTGCATAAAAGCTGTGTTACCTCATATGAGAGAAAACCGAGCAGGACATATCATTAATGTATCCTCCGTTGGCGGGATGGTGGGACAGCCATTTAACGAGTTTTATTGTGCGGCAAAATTTGCTCTTGAGGGATATGTAGAGTCCGTTGCTACGTATATTACCCCTCACTTTGGTATTAATTTCACTAACCTTGAGCCAGGTGGAATAAAAACGGAGTTTGCGAATAACGTTTTAGCTCAGTTTCAACAAACAGGTGGTATGTTGGATGATGAATATCGCCCTATATTAGAGAAATATATTGGTGGTGCTCAAGAGCGCTCTGCCGATGGCAGCTACCAAGATGCTAATGAAGTCGCTAACGTTCTTGTAGAGATAGCATTGATGGAGGAGCCTCCCATCCGTTCTCAAACGTCTGATTGGTCAAGGAAATTTGTCTCTCTAAAAACTCAAGGAGACCCTACAGGTAAGCTCCAACAAACCCAAATTGCCTCTCAGTTACTGTAACTAGATAAATTTATGCTCTGTAAACGGACAAAGCCCTATGAAAATTCATAGGGCTTTGTTTTCTATGGTAATCGATTTTTATGCAGATAGTTAAAGAATGGCAATTTGTATCCATTTCTTGTCGATTTGTTTAACGATATCCCCATCTAAACTACATACACTAGTTTCGTACAAGTTAATAGTTGTGATGAGGGAAATATGTCCAAACTACTTTTAAAATCAATGGCCGCCGTTGCTTTAGCAGGAGTAACTGGCTCCGCAACAGCCAATCAAGCAGAGTCTTTTAAAGCTGCGGATATCGCAGCGGAGCACCTAGTTAAAGCACAATACTACCGCTGGTTCCAGCTGTATGAGCGTGAACTTACCAAACCTAGGATTGCTAACCAATTAGACATATTCACTGAAGATATCTACATAAAAAGTGTTGTAGGTGAGCGCACAGGTAAACCTGCCTATGTTGAAGCAATTGCACTATATGAAGGCTGGAAAAATGCTCACCATGTTAAAAGAATGAATATTACTCAGGTGGATGGTGGATATCGCCTGCAAGCGACTATCGACTACCAAGGGATTAAGCCCAATGGTGAGCTCAGTGCATATGAGGTAACTTACGATGCTAACCTAAGAAATGGTGCTGAGCGTTTGCCTAAATTCAGTAAGATTGTCATTACCCCTACTGTTGCTCAGGGCAACAGCTACAGCGATGCGTATCTAGATAACCGAGCCAAGTCACTAATGCACTACTGGCTAGGATTGATTGAGAAACTAGACGGTAATATCGAGCCCTTTAAAGAGATACTGGCCGATAAATTTGAGATCAATTTTCCTTCCACCAAGGTAGATAGTCTCGAAAAACTTGAAGCTTGGGCAAACGGTATTCCAACACATGTTGAGTTGAGCACTCACTATATTGAAAACCTTTCAGTTAAGCCGTTGGGTGACAATAGATTTCAGTTATACGTCGAATTTGACTGGTATGGGATAATGAAAGATGGCTCAAAAATGCGCTACCGAACCGCCCACAACTGGGAGGTCGTCGATCATATTAATAAGCGATTTGCCAAGATAGTGAAGATCGATGTGAAAGAATTGGAGCCGTTGAGGAAAGTCGATTAACTTACCTGCTGTACTGGGGGCAGATGAGATATTAGCAACATCTTATCTGCATTATCAATACTGGACACCATGCTAAGCGGCTTTCCATACCTGTAATTATCCATGATTTTCTAATTTAGAAAAGTCATTGACACCTTTTTGTCCATTTTCGAGTCATGTTCCCTCAGTAATGACAACAAATACTAACTCGTTATCTCTGTTGATTTAAATACAGGCGGCTTAGGCAGAGATCCTATTTCATTCAGCCCAACTAAGCCGTCTTTCGAACAATTAACTCACCAGTATAAAAGTGATACTGCATATCTGCTTTTAACTCGTTATCTATTCGTTGAAGAAGCTGGCTCACCGCTTCGTCAATGAGTCGAGCTAATGGTTGGCGGTAGCTGGTGAGTTGGAAGGTTGGCCAGGCTGCCATTGGAATGTCATCGACACCTATCACTGCGGGTGGACTCACTATTTCAGACTCACGCATACCTTCCAAGAGCCCTATTGCAATAATGTCATTGGCACAGAATACCGCTTCAATATCTTTGAGATGCTTACGAACGGTCTTTGTGGATTCTATACCTGATGAAAACGAGAAGGTTCCTGGAACATATAAGGGTGGCGTGGTGCCGTGGTGTAATAGGCGATCCCGAAAACCTTCCCACCTTTGTTCATTCACCATGCTGCCTTTATCACCTGCAAGGTATGCGGTTTTCTTGAGCCCCTTACTAATGAGGTAATCAGCAATCTGTTCTCCGGCGAGTCGGTTGTCGGTACAGAAACAACTGGCTTCGGTTCCATTTAAGTATTGGTTTATAAATGTCAGCTGTATCCCGTGATCCAAGCATTTCTCAAGCAGCCCGTTTTTTATTCGGCTTGTCGCGATAATCAAACCATCCACCTGATACTCAATTGCTTTGTTTACCGCAGTATCCATATTGTGGTTATCTGCCACACAAAGCACTGGCTGCCCCCCTTTTTCCTGAATGGTATAAGAGAGCTTACGAATCATCTCATCGTAGATAGGATTAGTTTCACTGTCGGTCACTATTGCAACAAGCCCAGAACGTTTCGAGGTTAAGCTGCGCGCCATCGCGTTTGGGGTATAGCCGAGCTTTTGTGCCCCTTCTACAACCAGTTTTCTTTTTTTATCCGAAATACTGGCATTGGGATTAAATGCTCTCGAGACCATTGATTGGGAAACACCCAGCATGCGAGCCACATCTGTAGAGGTAATCTTTCCTTGTCGCATTGTTATTCCGTTTTCTGTATGTCGTTGTTCTTTCTAAGTTCAAAGCAAGAGTAGTACCACAAGCCACTTTTATCTCTGAAGCACCACTTTATAACCCCCCGATTAAAAACAAATAGAGTCACAAACTAGTTCTCCTGCTCAAATATGCATCAATTCGGAACATCTTGCTTCTCGCTGGTGCAAGATGAATTTGAATTTTGCATACGTATGCAAAATTCAAATTCAGATATAAGCAAAAGTTGTTCAAATACCTCTGTAACTGATTGATATGTTGTAAATCATAGGTTTTTTAATGTGATCTAACCCTAAATTGGTATGTAACTTGCTCCAGTGCTTTTAAAGGAATTGCTGTTTTTTTGAATACGAATGCAAAAAGCGGCGAAAGATATCGATGAATAAATACGAATCGTAAAGGGAGCACACATGGCATCAATATTATTACGCAATATTGATAAGACCTGGGGTAGTACAAAAGTGATTGAAGATCTCAATCTGGAGATCAAAGACAAAGAGTTTCTGGTACTACTCGGGCCTTCAGGATGCGGTAAAACGACAACAATGCGAATGATCGCAGGTCTTGATACTCCAACGGAAGGAGATGTTGAGATTGATGGAAACCGAGTGAATGATACGCACCCGAGAGACAGGGATATCGCAATGGTGTTCCAGAACTACGGTCTATACCCACAAAAAACGGTTTATGGAAATATTGCGTTCCCACTGCAGATGAAGAAGATCGAGAAAGATGAGTTGCATGCTCGTGTGATTAAAGCCGCAAAAAGAGTCGAGCTGGACCACCTGCTAGAACGTAAACCTTCACAGCTTTCTGGTGGACAAAGACAAAGGGTCGCTCTGGCGCGAGCCATCGTACGTGAGCCGAGCCTGTTTCTGATGGATGAGCCTCTTTCTAACCTGGATGCCAAGTTACGTGTTTCCATGCGCGCACTTTTAAAGAATCTGCATCATGAGTTTCAACGCACCACGGTTTACGTTACTCACGATCAGATAGAAGCGATGACGTTAGCGGATAGGGTTGCGGTACTTTTCCAGGGCAAAATCCAGCAATTAGATACACCGAAGAACATTTACAACAACCCACGCAACCTGTTTGTCGCTGGCTTTATTGGTTCGCCTTCTATGAACTTTATCGAAGGCGCTGTAAAGCAAGGTTCCTTTAGCGCGCAGAACTGTAAAGTCTCCGGGTTGGGTACGGTTTCAAATGCAATGGTGACTCTGGGTATCCGCCCGGAAGATATTGAGGTGTGTCCGCTGGAAAGTGCAAACCTGACAGGTGAAGTCTACTCAATAGAGATGACAGGTGAATCAACCCTGATAACTCTGGAAGTTAAAGGCAATCTGGTTGTTGCACGAGCGGACAAAAACTTCGAAGCAGAGATTGGTGACCCTATCGGGTTTAAATTCAATCTGGAACATACCTATCTGTTTAACACCAAGTCAGAGCAAAGAATCGACTTTGATTTGGCTTCGGAACTTACTGAATTAACGGCTTAAGATTTAAGGGACTAAATGATGAAAAAGCAATTACTGGCATTGATGACAACTCTGGCATTAACTGGTGGAGCGGCCGCAAGTTGTGACCTCTCTGGTTACGAAGCAAAAGGGGAGTTATCGGTACTTTCAAACAGCTATCCGGTACTTAAGTACTTCTCCGATAAGATGGAAGAGTGTGAGTCTGACGCTCTAAAAGTAAATAATAAGCTAGTCAGTGGTAGTGCTGTTCAGGAGCAGGCACGAATTATCCTTTCTAGTCGCCGTGGTAACTCCCCTTACGATTTGATCCAGGTTTCGGCCAACAGTTTTCATGAGTTCCAGGCTAAAGAGCAATTACAACCAATCACTGATCTGGTGAAGAAGTTCTGGGATGAGTACGAGCTGAGTGATATTCCTCAGGAGGTTTGGGATCTTGCAACTGTGGATGGCGAAATCTATGCCGTACCACTTCAGATGAATATGCAGCAATTCTTTTACCGTCAAGACATTCTGGATAAGTACTCTTTAAGTGTGCCAACAACCTATTCCGATGTGGTTGCTAATGCGGAAAAACTTCAGCAAGTGGGCATCAAATACCCGATTTCTCAGGCGATGGGTAAAGGGTGGAACCTGGCGACTGAATTCACCAATATTTACCTGTCCCTGGGTGGTGAGTACTTTGATGAAAATGGCAAGCCGCTGTTTAACAGTGAAAAAGGGGTAGAAGCAGCTGAAATCCTGAAATCGTTACTGGGCTATATGTCTCCGAATGCGTTATCGATGTCGAATGACCTTGTGATGGTGAACTTCCAACAAGATAAAGCAGTAATGGGTAACGTTTGGGCTACTCGTGCAGCAGAGATGGACAATGCTGAAGTCTCTAAGGTGGTTGGCAAGATCCAGTATGCTGCTGCGCCGGCTGCAACAAGTGCCGTAACCGTGCCTTCAACCAGTATTTTTTGGGATGGCTACGTATTGCCAAAACGCGTTGAAGAAGACCGTGAACTTATCTTCAAAGTGCTAATGGAGATGTTGAAGAAAGAGTCGATGTTGGGCGCGAGTCATTTGGCATTTTTATCCCGTAGTTCGGCAAGCTCTGTAGAAGGTGAGAAATACCGCTATCTGGATGCGATGCGCGATATGGTTGCTAAGGGTGCTAAGGCATTTCCGACGCAGCCATACTATTCTCTTGCTCACAACGAGATTGGCAGCAAACTACCTGATGCACTTCGAGGTAAAAAAGATATCAAGCTAGTGCTGAATGATGCGGCCGAAGCTTACTACAAAGAAGCTCAGGCTCAAGGGTTCCTGGAGTAAGGCTTATGATGAAGTTACGTAGTTTTCTTACGTTCTCCGGGCCATCCATCATATCAATGGTGCTGCTGATGACAGCACCTTTGATCATGACGCTATATCTCTCAATGTATCGGTTCAACTTTAAGGGGAACTTGCGTTGGGTAGGGCTGGACAACTATATCGATATTCTCTCTGATCCGGAGTTCTGGTTAGCCTTTGAGTTTACCTTTGTTTACACCATCACAGTGACACTGAGCGTACTGGTATTTGGTTTTCTGATTGCATTGGCATTGAACCGGTTACAGGGAAAGATCCGCGCCTTCTTTATGGCAGCAACCCTGTTGCCGTTTGTAGTGACACCAGTGGTAGGCACGTTGATCTTTTCCTGGCTGTTTCAGGATTTTGGTTACCTGACTTACCTGCTGAATCTGATGGGCATTGAGATCTATTGGTTTAGCGACACTCTGGAATCGCGTACGCTGATCATTCTTTACGGTATCTGGCAGGTTACTCCATTTGCAGCGATTGTTTTCTTCGCAGGATTGCAGGCGATTCCTCAGGATACTTTAGAGTCTTCTCTTCTGGATGGTGCTCATAGCTGGGATCAGATTAAGCACGTCGTCGTTCCGGCGATACAGCCTCTAATCCTGTTCGTTTCCATGATCTGCATTATGGATGCTTACCGCCTGTTTGATGCGGTGGCGATTATGACTGGCGGGCTGAACAACACAGAAACCCTGATGTACTACAACTACCGCGTAGGTATTGTGCAAGATGCTGTTGCCAAGGGGAGTGCGGTTTCCGTTCTAACCATGATAGGGATCTTTATCTTCCTGATTCCATTTTTATACCTGACCTATAAAGAGCAGAAGGGGATTCGCCAATGATTGCACGACTGCTAAGGGAAAAAACGATTTTTGTATACGCTGCGCTGTTGGTCTGGCTGGTGTACTGTACCTTCCCATTTTTTTGGACCATCATGACCTCCATCAAGAATCCGGTGGATGCCTTTTCTACACCGCCGGTATGGAGCTTTGAGCCAACGGCGGCTAACTATGCGGCCCTTTGGTTGGACTTTGGTTTCAGCACCTTTTTGTGGAACTCAGTGATTGTTACTGCGGGAGTGGTGGTGATTTCGCTATCGATCGGATGTCTTGCTGGTTACGCACTGGCTCGCTATCCGGGTAAGCTGGGCTTCTGGCTGTTGATGGTGGCGTTGGTATTCCGTTCACTTCCACATACGGTATTTTTAATCCCATACTATGAGTTCACCCGTATGGTTGGGCTATATGATACTCATATCGTGCTCATCATGATTCTAGTGGCCATTAACCAACCATTCACTATCTGGATGATGCGTTCGTTCTTTATGAACATTCCAAAAGAGCTGGAAGAGTCAGCTATGATGGATGGTTGTAATCAGTTCCAGTCATTTATGAAAGCCATTGTTCCGGTGATGTGGCCGGGCATTATTACCACAGGATTGTTTACCTTCCTGTTGGCTTACAACGAGTTTTTGATCCCGCTAACCCTAACGGCGACTAACGCCTCGACTATGCCAGTGGCTATCTCCCAGTTTGGTGCTGATGACATCAAGTACTGGTCGATGAGCGCTGCAGGTGCTGTTTCTATTACGTTGCCAATTGTGGCGCTGATTGTGGTCTTCCAGAAACGCATTGTTTCAGGATTGGTCGCGGGCGCAGTGAAGGGATAATTTTTTACAGGAGTGATTATGAACCGCCCAGAACAAGCAATCTTAACTAAGGATAATGATCTGTCGAAAACCGATGAAACATTGGAGGTTATCGACTCTATGGTGGATGGTCTTAATGACCACGATATTGAGAATATGGGGCGCTTTTTTGCTGATTCTTTTCGTTGGATGGGTAATGCCGGGTGTGGCTTTAAGAATGGCCTGAAGGAGTTTCAGGAGCACTGGCAAAAACCATTTCAGGCTGCATTCTCAGACAAAATCTGCATAGATGAAGCGCGCCTGACTCAAGGGCAGTGGTGCGCGGCGTTTGGGCGTCAGGAAGCGATCCACTCAGGGCCATTTATGGGAATCGAGCCGACGGGCAAAAAGGTCATTATTCGCTATATGGACTTCTGGAAAGTGGTCGATGGCAAGATCGTCGATAACTATGTCACGGTCGATTTCCCAAGCATTATGATGCAACTCGGTGTGGATCCATTTGGTGGTCATGGTTGGGAAAATATGGACAGCGAAGCCGGGCCTTTGATGCATACCGAAGAGGTGATGAAATGAGTGTGCACAACGCGAACCGTGAACTAATAGGTCGCCTGAACGCTGCAATGTATGACTTTGAGCCGTTCGGTGTTCGGGCTTTGATAGAAGAGTTGTTTGCTCCGGAAGCTGTTGTTCATCTAGCGCATCCGTTTGAGACACTGTCTGGTGTCACTGCTTTGTGGGAAGACGTATATGCTCCTCTGATGAAAGCGATTCCAGATCTGGAAAAGCGTACTTATATCACCATGGCTGGCGATGCCAATGGTGCCGATTGGGTAGGCTGTGGCGGCTATTACACAGGCGGTTTTATGGAAGGCTGGCTGGACATTCCGCCAACCGGCCATCAGGTATCTATGCGCTTTCATGAGTTCTATCGTATCGAGAATGGTCGTATCACTGAGATGCAAGCGTTATGGGATATCCCTGAACTGATGATGCAAGCGAACGCCTGGCCAATGGCACCGAGCCTGGGTCGTGAATGGAACCCACCGGCTCCTGCAACCTGCGATGGCAACATTAGCGCTGATTACGACAGCGAGCTGGCTGAGCAGAGTCTGACCCTGGTGGAAGACATGCTTAACGGGTTGTCGCGATTTGCTGAAGGTGGTGTGGAAGCGATGGAGCTGGAAAAACGCTGGCATCCACGTTGTAGCTGGTATGGCCCATCGGGTATCGGTACCTGCCGTGGTATCAGTGGTTTCCGCAACTGGCATCAAATCCCGTTTCTAAAGGCGATGCCAAACAGAAGAACTATCGAAGATAACGGTTATCTGTTTGCAGACCAAAACTATGTCGCCTTTACAGGCTGGCCGGGCATGGCGATGACACTGTCCAATGATGGTTGGTTGGGTATTGCACCATCAGACAAAGAGCTCACGCTAAGAAGCTTAGATTTTTGGCGTTGTGAGAATGGAAAGATACGCGAGAACTGGGTGCTGGTGGACATTCTGCATGCCTACGCGCAGCTAGGTGTAGATGTTCTGGCAAGAATGCGTGAGCTAAATAAGGCCCGTTATCGCCAGTTTGAGAAGTAGGAAGGAAAGCAAACAATGATGAAAGGATTCGATGAAAAGTGGAAAGATTTTCCCGACTACATTCTTGGGATCACTAAGGAAATCTGGGAAGACAGACAACTGCATACACTGCATCGTTATTATGCTGATGAAGTGATAGTCAGAACTCCATTAACATTCGCGACAGGTAATGCTGGTGTGATTAACAGCACCATGGAAGTGCTGGCAGAGTTTCCAGACCGTACTTTGTTTGGTGAAGATGTTATCTGGTCGGGAGATGATGAAACGGGGCTTTACTCGTCACACAGGATTATTTCAACCGCAACCCATCGCGAAACTGGTAAGAAGGTGTTTTTCAGAATCATTGCTGATTGCCATGCCCTGAATAACCAGATTGATGATGAGTGGCTTATCCGAGACCACGGCGCAATTGCCAAACACCTGGGAATGACACCAAAAGAGCAGGCGGTCAAAATTATCGAAGAGGCTGGTGGTCCGGAGAGCTGTCCATTCCCTTTTACCCCTAAAGATGATGTTCAGGGGCCGTATGAAGGTGTTGGTAACGACAACGCATGGGGGCAGAAATATCAGTCGATTTTGCAGAGAATTATGAATGCGGAGTTTTCGGTTATTCCTCAAGAGTACGACAGAGCTTGCCTAGCGGAATATCCTAGCGGTGTTCAGGCGTGTTCACATGCTGAAATTGATGATTTCTGGATGCGTTTGAGGTCAGCTTTTCCTAACGCTGAGTTTAAAGTTCACCACAGGATTGGTCGGGATGATGACATGATGTCGCCACGTGCTGCAGTTCGCTGGTCATTAGAAGGCAAGCATGAAGGGTATGGGCATTTCGGAGCACCAACTGGGGCTCATGTCTACATCATGGGTGCATCGCATGCAGAGTTTGGGCCCTGGGGCTTGCGTCGAGAATATGTTCTATTCGACGAAGTTGCGGTTTGGAAGCAGATACTGCTTGGTTCATAACAGATGATTACAGATCCTTTATTTTATCTGACGGCAGTTCCTGCCGTCCTGATTTATGGCATAGGCAAAGGTGGGTTAGGCGGTGCACTTGGTATAATTGCAGTGCCTTTGATGGCGCTGACAACATCCCCGATAGAAGCTGCGGCGATTCTTCTGCCCTTACTGTTTTTTATGGATATCATTGCAATCTGGCATCACGCCAAGAACTGCGATTATCAGCAGCTGATGGTAATGCTTCCGCCTGCAGTTGTTGGGATAGCGATTGCTGGTTACTTTCTGAGTGTGACACCGGAATATGGTCTAGAGATTCTTATTGGTGTTCTTTCGATCCTATTCAGCCTTCAGTATGTGCTTTCCAACAAACCGAAAAAAGCGCCCGGTAAACGACAGGGCTATTTCTGGAGTTTACTGAGTGGATTCTCCAGCACCACTATTCATGCTGGGGGTGGGCCGATAAGTATTTACTTATTGCCTCAAGGGCTAGGTAAGATGCAGGTTATAGGCACGATGGCGGTGCTGTTTGGCTCAATGAACTTTTTTAAGCTGATTCCCTATATCTGGTTGGGTAAGATGAACATTACCAACCTGTCTACGTCATTAGCGCTTTTTCCTGTGGCTCCAGTTGGCGTCATGTTGGGTGTATGGATGCTAAACCGGGTAAGTCAAAAGAAACTTTATCAGCTTTGTTATTTTTTCCTTTTTATATCAGGCATTAAACTCCTATGGGACGGGGTGCAGGAGATGCCGGTGTTGTTCTGAATAACCATAGCTCTAATTGCTGGCTCAATTCACATACATCAGACTATTTTATTTATTAATTTCTACATATAGTTAAAAAATGTTCTATATTGACTATATATGGTACTCATAGGGAGCGTTCTGAGATAACGCTTCCAGAATCAGTGCCGTCATATGTAACCTTGTTTCAGTGGGAGAGGTACTTATGGTTAGAGAGTTCGATATCTGGTCTGCGTGCGATGGCGCTATTGCAGTGAGGGAAGTTCGCAAAATTGAAGTCTGTGACGCAGACGCCCCAACAGGATTTTGCACTTACGAAGGCAGGATCACCGCTAATAATAAGTCCGACGCATTAAATAAGTACACGGAAGAACACCCGTTATACCAACAGGCCAGCTAGTTCTAGGTTGAATTAGCTGGCGGTGTTCTACATTAATTTGTGAGTAGTAGCCCGATTTGCTATGAGTTAGGTGTGTCTGATAGGGATTACTCTCCATTTTCCGGTACATGGAGAGTGTTTAGGGTATGAGCTGATTCGTGTTTGTGGCTGGGCATCGAAAGCCATATCCACTTTGAAAGAGCGAGAGTCATTAGTATCACTACCACTAAAGCCGGGAATCCTCCGAGGTTAGACATCATCTTAATGCCGTCTACACCAGAGAAACCTGTCATGATCCAGGCGATACTTGCTATAAGAGCTCCCCATAACACCTTTAGCCTTCTTTTGGCGGGAAGGCTATCTTCCTCTGATACGCTTTTTCCTATACAAAGTTCAGAGATAGCCTCTGTGTTTGAATCTGCAGCTGTAACATAGGCCAGAAATACAACTCCTATAAAGAGAGTGACGAGAAAAGTTCCGCCAGGCAACTGTTCAAGCAGACCGTAAATAACCGCTCCGGGACCGCTTTCTTGCAAAATGTTCCAGAAGTATCCGTTCTGACTCTGATCTAATTCTAAAATTGTACCGGAGAATATTGCCATCCAGATTATGGAGAAGCTTGCCGGAACAAACCAGTTGATAATAATAAACTGTCGCACTGTATATCCGCGCGCTATTTTACCCAGGAAAAGAGCAACTACAGGAGCCCAAGCTAGCCAGTTAGCCCAGTAAAAAACCGTCCACCACTGGGGCCATTTATCATCTGACGAAAATGATAATGAAAGGCTGCGTGGTATGTAGTTTGTCATGTAATCGATGAATGCAATTGATGCACCTTCAACGATAGATGCAGTGGGCCCAAAAACAAAAGCCAGTATAGCAATCGCGACAAATACTAAAGTATTTACCGAAGAGAGTCGGGCAATTCCTTTTTGCAGACCAGAAACTGAAGAAGCAACGAAACAGATCATAATTGCAAAAATGACAACACCTAATAAAACGATATTATTGCCTATTCCTGTCACTTTACTTATTCCACTTGCTAGAACCAGCGCACCCGTACCCAGAGAGGAAGCCATACCAGCTACCAAAGCAAACATAGCAAGAGAATCTATTACTCCTCCAAAGTTAGCAGAAGCCTTTTTCCCTAATACTGGTTCAATGGCACTGCTTAGAGAGAAGTTCCCGTTGTTATTATAAAAAGCAAGTGCAAAAGCTAATGCTGGTACAGCATATATAGCAAATGGTGTGATTGACCAGTGCATGAACATGGTTGAGAGTGCAAAACGGGCACTTTCTGCTGATGCGGGCTCTAAGTTCAGAGAAACAGGAGGAGAATACAAATGATAGAGTGGCTCAGCTGTTCCCCAAAATAGCATTCCTGCTGCAGTTGTTGTACAGATCGTGATTGAGCCCCAACGCCATTTTGTCAGTAAAGGTTGAGCAGTTTCTCCTCCGAGACGCCATTTTCCTAGCGGGCTGATGAACACAACTAGCAGAGTCAATACCATTAATAGCGAGCCCCCGGAGAATAACCAGGAAAAATTATCGAGAATCCAGTTGTTAATGGCAGTAGTATATGAAAGAAATACATCTAGGTTAATAAAACTAGCACATACAGCAAATAACAAAATGACTAGTGGGGGAATAAAAACTTTTAGCCTAAGTGCTACTTTCATAATATTCCTCCTTTCTGTTAGGAGATGATATCAATATATAAAAACCGATACCGTTTTCTAAATCATATATTCAATAATTATTTAGATATAAATGGTTAGAGTATAAGATTGAACTTAATACTCTACACACTGAGCTTATTTGTTAAATTGGTGATACATTTCCCAAACGTTTTGATTGGTCGTAGATATAGCACTGGCACCAGCCGATATGGCTGTTTTTGCCGTATCTTCATCGCAGATTAAACCGCCAGAAATCAGAGGGATATTGATTGTAGGCAGTAGCCACTGCGTTACGGTAGGCATCACTCCTGGCATAATCTCGATGCAATCTGGATGACAATTAGATATCTGCTTAGGGATATTGTGATATGACTTAGAGTCGATGATAAATAGCCGAAGAATAGTATAAAAACCATGCTCACTTGCCGCTTTTAGCATTTGAGACTTGGTACTTATTATGCCATCTGCTTGTGTGACTATTTTTAGAAAATCGACAACAACCTCTTTATTAGATGCTCCTTCTAATAAATCAATGTGAATAAATGCAAATTTACGTTTTGCTTTTATCTTGTTTACTATTTGTCCAATGTTACAGATGTTACCGTATAAGATAAATATGATCTTACAATCGCTTTCTAATGCTTGCTCCAAGCTGCCGTTATCTATTACAGAAGCAATTATTTTGTTATTACGAAGTAATTCCCTGATACTCATTATGAATCCGGATTGAGAAAAAGACATGCTATTATTACACGTCTTTTTCATTCACTTTGTTAACTCAAACAGGTTTTTACTATTTCTACACTAAGCTGCTCTCTTCTTATTCGCACGAGCCTGAAGTAGATAGCAAGATATAATTCCAACAAACGTCATTGCAACTGTGTACCCGAAGTACATCTGGTAACCTGCCTGATGACTTTCTGCTGCATCCATCAAATATCCATTAATGAGTGGAATAAAAATGTCGGGGCAGTAACCAATTAGTGAAATAATACCAATAGCAAGCCCTAACTTAGCTTCAGGCACATCAAGGTGTTCAATAATTGCCCAGTAAAGGCCACGAATCGCATAGGTCAAAAGTCCAATAAACAGGATAAACGCGACACAAAGGCCAACAACTAGTCCCGCTCCCATTCCTGACAGAGGTGCAAAGATAAGTCCTAGCAGACCTAATGCACTACCAATTAATGCGAAGTTGAGCATTTTCACATTACCGAATTTGTCGCCTACAAATCCACCCCCAATACCACCTACAGGTCGCAACCATAGTTTTATGGTTGTAATTGTACCTGCCATTACGGCGGTAAAGCCCCAATCACCCTCTTGAAGATAAGCGGAGAAGCTATAGGTCGCCCAGAACAAGTGGTATCCAGCAGAGATGATTAGCGCAATTAACCATACTTCAGGCTGCTTAATAATAAACATGATGTCTGAAAGAAGGTTCTCGTTCTTTTCCTTTTTCTCGGTTGGCTTATGTGCATCTTTTGATTCATATCGAGTAGCATAAAGACTAATAGCACCAAGGATGAGACAAAGCCATGAGTACATATAGATAACGTTCACCAGAGCAGATACGACATTCTCATCGTTGTCACCAGCAGTTTGGGAGAAGATAAACAAGGCAATACTCGCCAATATGGCTTCTACTAGTCCTCGCCCACCGTCGTAGGTGCCGAAGAATCGCCCGGACTCGTTATCTCCTGATAAGATCTTGATACGCTTCATCACCGCACCCCAGAAAGTCAGGCCGGTTGTACAACCCCATGCACCAAAAATGATTAAAAGAGAACTGTATGACGGAAGAGTACTGTACCAAAGGCCCAACAATCCTGTACCCGCGAGTGAAATAGCGATCAGAAGCATGGGTTTCATTCTGTCTGCTAGCCACCCGCTAGGGAAATAAGTGAGGAAGAATAGCAGGCCAAGCATGGAGTATAATTCACCTAACTGGCCGTTAGTGATCTGAAAAGCTTCAAGCATCGTTGTTTGGTAGATCTGGCGCATATATAGCATCGGATAGATTGCACCACCTGCGATAACCAGCAGGAAAAGCTGCATATATCGGGCTTGTTTTGTAAGGGTTACCACTTCTTTTTCTGTCTCATTCGAGAGTGTTTGTTCCATAGCTACATCCTCATGTAAGCAAAGAGAATCCCTGGTCACAATTAGCAATTGTGTCCATAGTCCATTTTCGAGCTGTTTTTTACTGGCGGGGCAGAGCCCCAATGGTTAATCCACCAGTGGGCTCAGGTTTTCTAGTAAGGGGTCTAAATGATGTTGTATTTTTGAGTAAACTCCATCGTTGAGTTTGTTGTAGAAGTTGTGAGCATCAAGGTTTGGAGCAAAAACATCCTGAACATTAACCATGTGCTCAATTGCGTCTTCATAGCTGTCGAAGGCGTTAATTGCCATTGCTGCGTTGATAGCGCAGCCTACTGCAGCTGAACCTCGCATTTCGTTGCGTTGAGCGGGTACACCAAAGATGTCAGACAGTATCTGCATAAACAGATCGCTGTTTGCACCACCACCTGAAACGACCAGTCTCTGCGTTGGGTTACCAAGTTCATTTGCCATTTTGTCGACATGATTCTTAAGCGTAAATGCTAGTCCTTCAAGCAAAGAGCGATACATATGTGCCCTGGTATGACGGCTATCGAATCCTATCATTGCACCTTTGCGGAATTCTGCATGAGGTGGTGCAGCCCAGTCGTGAAGTGTAACCAGCCCTTCACTACCTGGTGGCACTCTTTCAGCTTCACGACCAAGTAGCTCTTCAATTTGAATATCTTTGTTTTCAGCTTCGGCCACCGCAGCTTCACCAAACTGATCCCGGAACCAACTTACTGTCCACATGCCGAGACGAACCCCCCAGCACTCGTATATATAGCGATTTGGGATGGACGCTTGAAATGGCCAGTAGTTCTGAGAATCTATTACATACTCCTGACCCTGAGTCAGGGCTGCGATATAGGTACCTAGTGATATCAGTACTGTTCCCTCATCGAGGGAACCGGCACCAAGGGCTTCAACCGCTTTATCGTGGGCGGTTGCGATAACCGGAAGCTCCAGAGGCAGGCCAAACTCTTCTGCCAGATCATCTCGCAGTTTTCCAAGCTCTTCGCCTGGCTTAACAACATTAAAGACCATATCACGGGTCAGATTACACTCTTTCCATTTTTCTGGGTCATCACTCCATTCCAGAGTCTCATTATCCATTGGCCACCAACCAATATAGTTGGCACAAGTATCCTTGAATTCCCCGGTTAACCTATGTGTTATATAGCCAGAGCTGGTGCTTACGTAGCGAACTTGTTTGTAGTCACGGCTAGGTTCATAAGCATAATTCAGTCGTTTATCCATCCAGCCGATAACAGGGTAGGCAAGTGTTCCATCTTCTTTTAAAACAGTTCGGCAGCAGCGAATAACACATAGCCCCATTGCAGCAATATCGTTAGGGTTTAACCCTTTGTACCTGAAGGCTTTCATTACTCGCTTAAAGGCGATTTTTAGCGAATCCCATAGATCATCGTCAGGGTGAATAGCGAGAAGTGGTGCTGGAACCTGAATTTTTTGTAGGCGCTCAACACCCTGGCAAATAATATGCCCATGCAAGTCAAATATAATTACTTTCGCGCTCTGAGTGCCAATGTCAACACTCATTAAATACTTATTATTCATTGTTATTCCTTATACTTAAAACGCAAAAACCAATGTTTAACTTCCAAGAAACGACGAAGAGAAGGAAGATAAAACTAATTTTCTTCAAGCACAAAAAAAGAGAAAAGCGATACTCTCCTTATTTAAAAGGAAAGTTACTTTTCTCTTTATCTCTACTAGTAACTAAATATATTTATATCATTTGTTTCTGGAATGAAACTGTGAAACAAGTCATGCAAACATACTAGAGTTAAAAAAACGTATGGTTTGATTTCGTTTTTGTGACATTAGAAACATTTATGTTCATTTCTGTTGCCTTTAAGTTCGCCATAGACTTGAGAATTGAGCGCTGATATTAGGGGTTTAGAATTAAGTTATTAATAATCAGCACCTTATGGTGGTATTGGGTGGCGTTTTAAATTTGTGTGAAAATGCTCACAGTTGTTAACGAAAATATCATGATATAACTAATAACAGTTACTTAAAGAGACGAAGAGAAAAGTAACTTCCCTTACGGGGGAAGTGCGCTTTTCTCTTTTTTTTTGCCTAAATTTCGGAGTGTATTCGGATGAACATAGAAGACTTTTCTTTAGACTTTTTCTCCCTTGAAGGAAAGAACGCCATTGTTACAGGTGGCAATAGTGGATTAGGGCAGGCTTTTGCTATGGCGCTTGCAAAAGCGGGAGCAAACATATTTATCGCGAGTTTCATTGATGATGAAGGTGAAACTCAGAAAACTCTAGAAAAAGAGGGGATTAAAACCTCGTTTTTGCAATGCGATCTAACGAAAGCAGGTACTCCAGCTCAGGTGGTTAACTCGTGTGTAGAGACATTCGGAAGCGTCGATATCTTGGTCAACAATGCGGGTATGTGCATCAACGAACCAGATGTAACCAAGTTCGACAGAAGCAAATGGGATCCAATGGTTGCCTTAAACCTCACCGCTGCTTTTGAGCTAAGCCATGAAGTTTCAAAAGTAATGATTCCTCAGAAGAGCGGCAAAATAATTAACATTTGCTCCATGTTCTCATTTCTTGGAGGGCAATGGTCTCCGGCATATTCCGCGACTAAGCATGGCATCGCCGGACTTACTAAGGCTTATTGTGATGAATTAGCGCAATTTGATATTCAGGTTAACGGTATCGCTCCTGGATATTACGCAACAGAAATTACGACAGCAACACGAGCAAACCCTGAATCGAATCAGCGTGTTTTAAATCATATTCCAGCAAACCGCTGGGGCCAGACTCAAGACTTAATGGGGGCAATGGTATTTTTAGCAAGTAAAGCTTCAAGCTATGTAAATGGACATGTTTTGGCAGTTGATGGCGGATATTTAATGAGATAGTAATAAATTTATTAATTGTCTGTCTTTTTTATTGTATAGGAAATTATAATGGCGTTATTAAGAGAAGAAATTGTAGATAAAGTATCGAATATTGTTGGTCCGGATAATGTAGTTACTGATGAAGAGGTATTAAAAGAAAATAGCCACGATCGGTATAGAAAGTTTGAAACCATAATGGGTTTGTACCGTTTGCCACTACCAGCTGCGGTGGTAAAAGTCAGGAGTTCGAAAGATGTTTCGGAACTATTGGCCTTCTGTAACGAAAACAAGGTCAATGTGGTACCTAGAACGGGTGGTACAGCAACCGAAGGTGGCCTGGAAACTATCGTTGAAAACTCAATAGTTATCGATGGTTCTGAAATGAACAAGATCATTGATATCAATGAGAAAGATATGATCGCAACTGTACAGTGTGGTACGCCTCTTCAAGTTCTGGAAGACGAAGCTCGTAAGTTAGGGCTTACAACGGCTCACTCTCCGCAATCTAAACCAATTGCTCATATGGGAGGGCTAGTAGCAACGCGAAGCATTGGCCAGTTTTCGACACTATATGGTGGTATTGAAGATATGCTGGTGGGTATTGAAGCTGTATTCCCTGATGGACATATCGCTAAAGTTAAAAATGTACCGCGTCGTGCTTGTGGCCCGGATATTCGCCACGTGGTCATGGGTAATGAAGGAGCGCTTTGCTTTATTACAGAAGTTTCGGTGAAGCTATTTAAGTATGTACCTGAAAACAATCAGTTCCGTAGTTACCGTTTGGATAGCATGAAAATGGGCTTTGAAATTCTACGTGAAGTCATGGTCAACGGATACCGACCTTCTATTGCACGCTTATATGATGCAGAAGATGGTACTCAGCATGGGTTTAATCAGTTTGCGCCTGACCAGTGTGTTCTAATTTTTATGGCCGAAGGTCCGAAACCGCTTGCAGATGCGACCGTTGCGGGTATTGACCAGATAATGGAAGGTTACAAAGAGTACTGCACGCCTGTAGATGGAAAGACAATTGAAACCTGGTTCGACAACCTTAACTGGGGACCGGATAAGATAGAAGCAGAACGTGAGTTCATTAAACAGCATCATCATATGGGCTTCACGACAGAAGTGTCTGGCAACTGGAGCATCATCAATGACATCTATGAGAATGCATTGAACCGTATCCGCGAGGAGTACCCACGTTTGGCTGATATTACTATGCTGGGCGGACACTCTTCTCACAGTTACCTTAACGGTACCAACGTTTACTTTGTATACGACTATAAAGTGAGAGATTGCGCTCCAGAAGATGAGTTAATGACTTACCATCAGGCAATTCATACTATTATTATTGAAGAAACACTAAAAGCAGGTGGTTCTATCGGTCACCACCATGGTATTGGTAAATACCGTGCTGATTGGACACTAGAAGAGCATACAAGTGCATACTACATGCTTGAAGGGCTGAAGAAGCAGTTCGACCCTAATGGCATTATGAATTACGGAACCATCTTCCCGGTTCCTGGATACCCCAAGTAATATGAAACAGCTAGTATGTTTCAAGTCGGTAGCTGATCTCGATCAGCTACCTTCTGCTTTCTGGCAGCAGCTCCATGCAGCCAATATAGATAATCTTTTACCCGTTCTAAACCTCTCTTTTTACGCCAAATCTTTAATCTCAAGGATGAAGCTGCATTAGAGCTGGCAATGAACTTCAAAGAGAAACTAGATGCCGCTGAGGTAGAGTCTACAGCGGTAACTATTGGAGATCAGACCAATCAGACTCTAATGAATCAATTGCTCGCTATTGGTTACGATGAGGTTGTTCGGCTGCTTCCCGAACAGATCATAGAGCTGAAATGGAGCAGCGAGTTAAAAGCCGGTTTGTTAGCTGATTACGTTACTCAAACTAGTCAGGATCTTGTGGTATTGGGTGAGTCAGATAGCGAAAGTGGATTAGGTGAGACTGGCTACTTCTAGCAGATATTTTGGGTTGGCCGTGTCTGAATAATGTTACGGAGTATTCTTTATCAGATTCTGGTGAGTTAGAAGTTAAATGTGACTATGGGCAGGGCTGTAAAGTCTATTCTGTCAAGCTGCCAGCAGTGTTACTAACTGGTGATAGTGCAGATAAAACCTGTTTAAGGCTACCGACTCTCTTGCAAAAACAGCAGGCCAAAAGCAAGGAGATAACAGTATTAAAGGTATCTGTACCAGATGATTCGTGTGTACCACGTTTAACGCTGACCTTGGCTGATACGCAGAGAAAAGGTGAAGTTATTTACGGAGAGGTGGAAACACAGGTAGAGCAACTTTGGAACAAATACTTGCAGCAAAGGTGGCCATCATGAAGATGCTTATTGTTACATCATCCAATTGTGAAATGTCTGAACGTCAGTTAAAGACTGTTACGGAGGTAGTACACGAGTCTGATGAAAATGTAGAAGTCAGTGTGTGTATGCTAAACAACAATCGGTCTGATCAGCTAGAAGGGCTGCTTCCAATAAACCTGGTTGTGGATGATACATACTCTATTGAGGTGGATCCGGTAACTGATGCTATGGGTCTTTCCGACTTTCTTGGTAAGCGTCTTCATCTGGATAACTTTGATTTAGTGGTTTTTGCTTGTGGTGTTTCGTCTGAGCAATTAGCAGTAAGAACCGCCCGTCGGCTTGATTGTAGTGTTGCATTAAAAACGCACTCCCTAAGTTGGAATTCCCAGTGTTGGTACATTGAAAGAAGTGCGTACGCCAACCAGATGGTGACCAGGCAAATACTGGAATGGGGACCGTTATGTGTAACTTTCGTATCAGGTGTAGACAACCATTATACAAAAGAATCAGCGGTATTCTCGTTCGCAGATAGTAAGATAGCAGATGATAGAGTGCGTTTACTTACTGAAAGTGCCAAGCCTGAACCTTCTCCTATACTGGCAGCAGAGAAGGTTCTGGTTTTAGGGCGAGGTGTTGGTGATGCAACAAGGTATCCGAGTTAAACTCGTTGGCAGAAGATCTTGGTATGAATGTTGGCGCTTCAAGAGCTGCAGTGACGAATGGCTGGTTTGATATGAGTCAGCAGATTGGGGTATCAGGTCACATACTCTCATCTAAGCTGGTTATTGTCGCTGGTGCTTCAGGTACAGGAGCGTTTCAATATGGGATTAAAGAAACGGATTTTATTGTTGCAATTAACAATGACCCCCAGTCTGAGATATTCAGAAATTCAGATGTTGGCATAGTTGGGGACCTTCATAAGGTTCTCCCCGCACTTCGAGACAAGATATTAGGAGGTGGTTAAGCCACCTCACTATTATTACTTGCTAAACATAACCCTGCGAGCCCAGATATCCTGAACCGGACGGTTGTTGTTGCCCATCATTTTGTTCAGTGCTTTTTCTTGTGTCGCAGAGATAGATTTGGTTTCGTTAAGCACAAACCAGCGAACACCTTCTGAACATGGTGGTGTGGTTAAAGAGCCATTAAAGCGGTAGTAGCTTTCATAAGATGGAAGCAAATCAGCAATATTAAAGGCTTCTTTCAGTGTCACAGTGTTACCTTCTTCAGGCAGATCTGCGCTTAGTTTAGCGATCTCTGCATTTTCGCTATTTACCTCAAACATTACCGCTACCACAGCAAGGTTGCCGTCTTTATCCGCGTGGACAAAGTGTGCTTCCAGAGGATATTGTTTGCTTTTGATAAGATTCTCAGACGGAGTATGGAAGTGGAATTGCTTCAATTCGAACTCATGTCCGTCTACGTTTAGAACATTGTGTCCTTCCACGATGGCCTGAAGAGTGTGGCCGTTGTTTTTAAGACCAGTTACCTTGCCCGAGTATGAGATTGAAAGATCCTGCATATCTCCGGCGACAGCATCAGTGATGTTTATTGGGCTCTGATTTCTGCCTAGGGCGCAGGTTTGAGAAATTTTTCCCCAATCTTCTGGGCCATTATGATCACCATAACCCCACTCAGAAGCTTGCGCTGTAAATGAAACTAAACCTGCCAATAACGTTGCTATAATTGTCTTATTCATGAATATCCCTACCTGGATGATAACTTTTTGTATTTGTTGGTTATATTTTCGGTAGGACATTAATGAATAAATATTCATGATTCAAGGTAATGTTATTGTTCAGATCTGCTGTGTGCTTTTTAACCAATAAACCCTGAGCAGCAAAACAGAATCAGTAATCCAGAAGTTTTCAGGCTTGTCGACCAGCTCAATGACTTTCTGTTCATAATAAACTCCTGTCTCATCTGTTGTAGGTATATAAATCAACTGTTATATACGTTGGTATCCCCGGTTTCGATCAGCCTTCTGAAAAGGTATAATTCGCGGCCTATTTCTTCACTAGGTTGTTACCCAATGTCCCTGTCCGCGAAATCCGTTATTGTTCTCGACTTTGAAACCACTGGTTTGTCACCCAATATGGGAGACAGAGCGATAGAAATAGGTGCGGTAAAGCTAGTGGATGGTGAAGTAACGGACACCTTCCAGCAGCTGATGAATCCCGGTTTCAGAGTAAGTAGTTTTATTGAAGGGTATACAGGGATTACCAATAACATGCTTCGTAATGCGCCTTCCTGTGAGGAGGTGATGACTGAGTTTGCCGGCTTTATAGGTGATAGCGCCTTAGTTGCTCATAATGCTTCTTTTGATAAACGATTTTTGGACGCGGAGTTGGATATGATTGGCGCATCATATTCTGGTCAGTTTGCCTGTTCTATGCTGATAGCGCGCCGACTTATTCAAGACTCGCCAACCCATAAACTCGGGGATTTAGTTCGATTTAAGCAGATAGAAAACGATGGTACTTTCCACCGGGCATTGGCTGACTCTGAAATGACCGCTAGGTTGTGGATGTTAATGGTTGAAGAACTAGAGCAGAAAGGCATAACAGACCCTACCTTTGAACTTATGCAAAAGATAAGTAAAACCGGCAAGCATGCGGTTGATAGTCTCTTAGCTAAACATATACTGTAGCGATATGAGCTATATTTCTATCGAACAAAACCAAAATCGAATTTAGGTCCCCTTTAATGAGAAACTTTAATCTTACTTCGGTTTTTTTTACCGCTTTGTCCTTCTTATTTGCATCATCAACAAATGCAGAAACTACTGAACTGTATGGTCAGGAAATAATGACTCATGTTGATAGTGAAGTTTCTGTGGATCTTGTGCGTTGGGAGAACAGAACCATAAGTATTAGTTTGCAAACAAACTGTTGGTTCGGTGACACATATACAACGGATGGAAAACCTCAGTGTGAAAGTTCCATGTTGTTTGATGCAAAAGATGATACTTCCGTTTTGAATGTTATGAAGGGGGGCGAACTAAGACCGATCCATATGGTTTACGATCCAGGGTTTGAAGAATTTGTTCAGGAAAAAGATTTTGTTATTACGCTAGAGATACCGGCTTTAAATAGTGGTTCCGACAATATCAATACTGAACTTGTGACTTACTCTTTGCCAAACTTTAACCAGGTACTTCATGACAGTAAAACTGTCGCACTTGAAGCCGCAGTCAGCCGTATCAATAAAGATAGAACAACACTTATCATTTCAGTGATTTTCCTATTGCTGCTTGCAGCATTTATTATCAGACAATTCATTAAGCGACAAAAAGTTTAACTTCTTTTATTACTTAACTCCCTGTATTCAGCAATTTATCGCTCTAGTACCACTTTGGTATTAGAGTGATTGCACTTCTACAGTGCGTTACGCCTCTATTGCGAACATGTTGTTAACTCGTACGTAACAAAACTCAATACAATTAACTGGTTTATATGGCTTTTTTGATATGGCACGGATATCGCTTAGAACGTAACGACAATCATTCTAAGGAGAGTAAAGATGTCATATATAGAACCACGCGAGTTTGTGACCAAGATGGTCGACGCAGGCGAGCAAAAAATCTTCATGTCCACCAAGGATACGTTAGTAAGGGCATTTATGGCGGGGGCTATTCTTGCTTTAGCCGCGTTCTTTGCCATTACTGTCATCGTGAAAACTGGAAGCCCTTTGGTTGGAGCCATATTATTCCCCGTTGGGTTTATCATGCTTTATCTGATGAAGTTTGATCTGCTTACTGGGGTATTCACTTTAGTGCCTTTGGCGGTTATCGATAAACGCCCGGGGTGTACACCGAATCAGCTTTTCAGAAACTGGGGTCTGGTATTTGTAGGTAACTTTGCAGGTGCACTAACCGTCGCATTTTTCGCTTCCTTTATTTTGACATACGGTTATAACACCGATGGTGGTGCACTGGCTGCCAAGGTGAGTACGATAGGTGAATCACGTACTCTTGGTTATCAGGAACACGGTGTATCTGGTTGGTTTACAATCTTTATTCGCGGGATGTTGTGTAACTGGATGGTATCCATGGGTGTTGTAGGAGCGATGATCTCAACCTCTGCGAGCAGTAAGATGATGGCGATGTGGATGCCAATTATGCTGTTCTTCTTTATGGGCTTTGAACACTCGATTGTAAATATGTTCCTGTTCCCATTCTCAATGATCATGGGCGGTGAGTTCACCGTAGTTGACTACTTTATCTGGAATGAAATCCCAACCGCTCTTGGTAACCTTGTAGGTGGATTTATGCTAGTGGGACTGCCGCTGTACTTAACTCACGTGCGTACTAATCCAGAGCGTAAACTGGATATGCCAAAAAGTGCGGTGAAGATGTAAAACTGTGCTTAAAGTGAAAATCGGACAGGCTTCAGTTTCCGGACTGAAGCCTGTAAATCAAGACTGTATTGGTGCATATATCCCCAATGATATTGGCTTGAGCACAAAAGGTGTCGCCGTTGCCATATCAGACGGCATTAGTACCAGTGCGGTGAGTCAGATAGCCAGTGAAACCGCCGTTAAGAGTTTTATCTCTGACTATTACGCCACATCGGAAGCCTGGTCGGTTAAAAACTCAGGTGTCAAAGTTCTAAAGGCCATTAACCATTGGCTCTATTCTCAGACCAAAAACAGCGAGTATCGGTTTGACTTCAATAAAGGGTATGTTTGTACTTTTAGTGCGCTTGTTGTTAAGTCGCGAACTGCTTATTTGTTCCATTGTGGTGATTCGAGAATATATCGGGTTTCAGGCAACGCTCTGGAGCAGCTTACTCATGATCATCGGCTTAAAATCGACGATAAAACCAGCTATCTGAGCCGGGCGCTCGGTATGGAAACGGAACTGAATCTGGATTACAAATCGTACGATGTTTCGGTGGGGGACATATTCCTGCTGGCAACGGACGGTATATTCGACTTTCTTTTCGACAGAGACATTGCTTTAGAAGCCAACTGTAGATCTATCGATCCTCAAGCGAGAACAGATCGGTTGATCAACATGGCGTTAGAAGCTGGCAGTGATGATAACCTCTCTTTGCAAATCGTTGAAATAGAGTCTCTTCCGGAAGCGAATCATCAGGAATTAATGCACTCTGCAAACCAGCTTCCACCCGCTCCGATATTAACCGCTGGCGATACAATTGATGATTTTGAGATATTGAGAGAGCTGTACATTAGTAGCCGTAGCCATGTTTTTTTAGCGCGAGATATCAAATCACAGGTGGACGTTGTACTGAAGACGCCCGCTGGGGAGAGCCGTACCAACGAAAAGCATGTAGAAACATTTTTGATGGAAGAGTGGATTGGAAAAAACTAAACAGCCCACACCTCATGAAGCCTTATATCTCTGGGTGTCAACCGAGTAGTATCTACACGGTGACCGAATTTATTGATGGTATAACCCTTTCTCAATGGATTAAAGACAACCCTACCCCCTCTTTAAGTAAAGTGAGAGAGATTGTCACTCAGATAGCAAAAGGGCTTCAGGCGATTCATCGACAGGAGATGGTTCATCAGGACTTGCGACCGGAAAACGTGATGATAGATGCTTCTGGAACGGTAAATATCATTGATTTTGGCGCGATGAGAGTTGCCGGTATCAGTGAAACTTACGCTGAGCCTCAGCAGATAATGGGTACGGCTCAGTACACTGCCCCTGAATATTTTATCGGGCAAGAAGGTTCTCACCGTTCAGATGTTTTTTCACTGGGAGTCATCACCTATCAATTATTAACTGGAAAGCTACCTTACGGTACTCAGGTGTCGACTGCGACAAGCGCTAAAGCTCAACAAAAGCTTATGTATGTCACCTCTACTTCAATCAATTCAAATATCCCAGCCTGGGTCGATTACGCTTTAAAACATGCCTTACATGTTGATCCTCGTAAACGCTATCAAGAGGTTTCTGAGTTTGTTTACGATTTAACTACGCCAAATCCTCATGCTGAAAAGAAAGCCTGGGTACCGATAGCCGATAGAAACCCGATACTGTTTTGGCAACGGGTTTCGTTGTGCCTGTTTGTCGCGCTTCTTGCCTCTATAGTTTTTTAACATTTCCAATACTTATATGTGCATAGAAATTAGCTATTGAAAGAATAGGTTTAATCGTTTTTACAGATTGATGTGCATAAACAATAATAAACCCAGGTCAACAAACAAACATCTCAAAAAAGGGGTACATCATGATTCAACTAGGACTTTCAGCAATGGATATTTTTTTGGTAGCAGCGCTAGCGTCGGTTTCTCTTCTGGCAGTAGTCGCAAATGGTTCAGCAAAATCTGAAAACAGAGTCACTTATATGAACAGTGGCTGGAAAGAGCAAGAAGGGAAAAGACAAAGTAACTTTATGTTTTAAGGATTTTCTGTTTTAAGGACTTTCCGTTTTAAGGAATAGTATGTTGTCGTCAATAACGAACACAAGTTAAAGGGCACATAGAGAGTACCTATGTGCCCTTTTGTTTATGTCGCTTCTCTCACTTTAAACTGTCCCATCACACGTTGGAGTTCTATAGCTAGCTGAGATAGTTCTTCACTCGCTCTGGCATTTAGCTCAGAACCCGATTGCACTTCAGTACTGGATTGGCTGATAGAGACCATACTTCGGTTGATCTCTTCCGCCGCAGCGGACTGCTGTTCACATATAGTGGCTATTTCAATGTTTTTTAGATTGAGTTCATCAATGGAATGGTTGATGGTTTCGAGAATGGTTTCACATTGAGATGCCTGCATTGCGCTGGATTCCACCATGGTACTGGTTTGTTCAATGGTACTGGTTGCGCTTGAAGTTTTCTCTTTTAACTGCTCTACAAATTGTTGAATCTCTGACGTAGCACTTTGAGTTTTGCCTGATAACTTCCGCACTTCATCTGCAACAACAGAGAATCCCCGGCCTTGTTCTCCGGCTCTTGCTGCTTCTATCGCTGCATTGAGTGCCAACAGGTTGGTTTGCTCCGCTATTTCATTGATATGTCCAACAAAATCAACAATCGCATTACTTTGTTCTCGCGCCGCAGCCACTTCATTGGAAGCCTGTTGAACCTGGTTTACCAGATCTTTTATGTTCTTCAGGTTGTCTGAAACAGCCTGGAGCCCTTTCGATACCTGCTGTTTAGTGCTTTCTGTCTCCAGAGCGGTTGTGCCAGTATGGTCAGCGATTTGTTGAATGGTTGTCGCCATTTCATGCATCGCAGTTGTGACCTGATCGGTATTTAAGTGTTGCTCGGTCACTCGCTCTTTTGTTTGCTCTGCTGTTGCTGCCATTTCGGTAGCGGCAGATGATATTTCCGCTGAAGAGTTGAGAACATGATAGATGGTGTCTTCCAGTTTTCTTGCCATGTTATGCATGCAATTCAGAAGGGATGCAATTTCATCTCTACCACTATTTGCCAGCGATACAGTAAAGTCACCTTCTGCCATTTGATTTGAAGCGTTAACGGCTTTTTTAAGTGGGCCAGTCATAGCCAGCACATACAGATAACTCAGTACTCCGCCAAGGATAAGGCTGACCAGACCAATCAGGCCCATACCGTTAATTGCGTCTACTTCATGTTCTTCGACTAACAGAAGCGCATGTTCAGTGAGTTTTTCTATACCTATTAGAAAGGATTCAAGATGATCAAGAAGCACTTGCTGTTTATCATGCAAGGTTGAAAGCATTTTTTGAGCGGATTGTATCTGGTCACTTTCAATATGTACTAAAAAGTCGTTGGTTAGGGTTTCGTATTCGAGGTGTTCATCTTCTATAGAGACCAGAAATCGCCGGAGAGTCTCTTCTTTTTGTCTGAGTTCTTCTGAAAGAGCATGAGTTAGCATCTGATCAAGAATCGATTTTGCTTCTGTGATTTGTTGATCAATAGACTTGTTCAGGTGTTCTATTTGAACTCGGAAATCATGAATGTTTGACAGTTTATCGTCTTTAAGTCCTGCTACCTGAATTGCTCTTTCCAATAGGAGAGCACCTTCAAATTGGCTTGAGGTTATTCCGGAAGTGAGTCCAGTTAAAGGTATATCTTCAGTGATGACTCCATGTAATTCGTGACCTATCTGTTTAAGCTTGAAATAACCATAACCAGCTATTCCTGCCATCATAATCAACAGAATACCAACCAAGGACAAGATCTTTGCCCTGATACTCAGTTTGCTAAGAATATCCATATATTTACCTGACGTTGTGATTTGTTTTTTTATAGTTTTAGTGATTTTTATATGCTGCATATATGCAACATAGTTAACTATAGAACAAAAATAGCGTCGGGTTGTTACTCAAACAGGAATATCGTTATCTTTAATCAAATAAATAGCCTGAAGTGTTATCAGGGGCTCAAGCTTTTTTCTTTAATGTCTTTCTTTCAATTAGCTTGGCAGGGATCATCAATTTTACCAGGCTTTGATCTTGCTCCTGAATCTGATTGACGACCATCTTCACGGACTCTCTTGCCATGCGCTCGAAATCTTGTTGGAAAGAAGTCAGCTGATAGCTGAGCCAGCTAGCCTGAGGAATATTGTCTAGCCCGATAACTTGTAAATCTTCAGGTATTGATAAGCCAAATTCTTGTCTTGCAATATCCATTACCGAGATAGCGATGATATCTGTCGCACACATGATGGAGTCGGGGCGTTCATTGGAAGCAAGAAGCTTGCGGATTTCGGATTGTGCTTTCTCGTAGGTGTAATTGGATTCTACATAAGAAGGTGCATAACCAAGTAACCTTTCACAAGCATCTGTATAGCCATTAACCCGCTCCTGATTTGTTAGAGTCGGAATTTCACCAGTGACATAAGCCAGGTGCTTGCCACCGCGTTCGATGAAGGCTTCTGCTGCTTGTTGCCCAATTGCGTAGTTGTCGCTAATGGCATAGCTGCATTTAGTGCCTTTTTCGACACGTGCGAACTGTACAATTGGAATATTAAACTCTTTGCACTCCTCATAGAGTGCAGTGTTGAACTGTGCTGATGCGGCTATTACACCATCCACTTTATACTGGAAAATATTGGGGATAGTGTGGTGTTTCTGGTCATCCAAAACCCAAGGGATCAATACCGCAGAGTACCCCATTCTTTGTAGCTCAGTGCTGATTAGCTGAAGTGTTTCCATATGGATTGGGTAATCGGCATCCGGGAAAACCAATCCAATGAGCTTTGATTCTTTGGTTGTCAGGCTTCGTGCAAATGCATTCGGTCGGTAATTCAGGGCTTTTGCCGCTTCCATTACTTTTTTCTGGTCTTCTCAGACGTTGAACTGCCGCTAATAAATACTCTGGAAACAGTAGATTGAGATACACCTGCAAGCTTAGCAACATCTTTGGAAGTCACACTGTTTGTTTTATCTGACATTTGGAACCACGAATACAATTGAACGATAGTTGCTATTATAACAGCAAAAACGAATACGTATTCATATGAATGAAAAGTTTAATTTATTAAATATCAGTTGTTTATGATTATGATTGGGTTTATGCACTAAATGGGGGGCTGAGCTGGCCTAGAATGCTAAACCAGCAGAGGTTTGGGCTTATCCAATAAATGCTATATAGCCTTGCAGAATGACCAAGTTTACAGCGTCAATAAAGAATGCCCCAACAATTGGAACAACCATAAATGCCTGAGGAGAAGGGCCATAACGGTTTACCAGTGAACCCATGTTCATCACGGCTGTAGGAGTTGCACCTAATCCAAACCCACAGTGTCCTCCTGCAATAACGGCAGCATCATAGTTTGAGCCCATTGCTTTAAAAGTTACACAATAGGAGAAAATGCCAAGAACCAAAGCCTGGATACATAGAATGAACATAAACGGCAGAGCAAGATCAAAGATATTCCAGAGTTTTAGGCTCATCAGAGCCATTGCCAGGAATAGTGACAGCGATACCGTTCCAAGGATATCTACGGTCTCTGCGTCTAACTTAGCAACTTTAGTTGCCTCAAGAAGATTGGTAATCACCACGCCAATCAAAAGTGCGTAGACAAAGTTAGGAATCATTAGCCAGCTTATATTGTAGCTACTTACCCAGCTCTCCAGGTGCGTCGCACCTGATACACAAATCAGAAGCACAAATAGTATTTCGATTACCTTTTTAGCGGTAACCTTATCTTCTTCATACTCGTTGTAGGTAATAAGCTCTGGGAAGCGCTGGTGGGCATCGTCTCCGGTACCGTATTCTGATTGAATATTGTTTTTTTCTATTAGCTTTCTGGCTACAGGGCTACCGATTACACCGCCGATAATCAGGCCAAAGGTTGCAGAGGCCATAGCAATTTCTAGCGTATTTTCAATGCCATAAACATCTGTGAATGTCTGGGCCCAGGCTGCTCCTGTTCCATGTCCGCCAGACAAGGTAATCGAACCTGCGATTAGCCCCATTACTGGCTCTAGCCCTAATAAAGAGGCTAATGACACACCAATACTATTCTGAACAATGATGTAGACCGAAGCGACACCAAGAAACAAGAATACCTTTGCCCCGCCTTTAGCTAGCTGAGTATAGTTTGCCGCCAAACCAACGGTTGAGAAGAACATCAACATCAAGGTTTCCTGCAAAGGCAGGTCAAATTCCAGCTCAACGTTGTTGAAGTGAAGAAGCGTAATTAGGGTTGCTATGATCAAGCCACCCACTATCGGTTCTGGCACGTTGTATCTTCGTAAAACAGGTAGTTTTTGGTTGATTAAATGTCCAAGAAAAAGGACAAAAATCGCGACCAGAAAGGATTCTATAGCACCAATTGACACGACAGTATTCATATTATTTCACAACTCCGATTTTTGCACGATGTAGCAGTGCAGAGAACGTCGATAAAAAAGAAAGCCGCGCATCTTACGAAAACTCGATACTGATTTGCAAACCAGGAGGGCTAGAATTTGCCAAATATTGACAGTGTCAATATTTGGTGGGTGAGCAAGACGGTGTACGGCCTGGAGTGTTGTTAATACATCATGTAGAACTGCGCTGAGTACCCATTATTCATCGCATCAACCATCTTTAACATTCTTGGTAAGGCATATTGGAAAAACATCTTATATCCCTGGCAAAGCACGTTTATCTTTCCCACGCCAGTGTCAGAAGTCAGGCGATACTTAGGACACCCCCCATTACACAAGGGTAAGAAGTCGCAATGGTGACAGGTTAAACTGAGATTTGATTGTTTATCTTCTGCAAACACACGTTGATGTGGTCCGGAAACCATTGTCTGTAAAGAGTGATCTACAGCGTTACCTAGCTTCCGGTCATTGTAATGGTAGTGATCGCAGCTAAATACACTTCCATCCTTTTCCATCATCAGTTGCTGACCACATATCTCACTGTGGTGGCACATTTGGCTAGGGTGCCCCATCAACATCATCAGGCAGTTCTCGAAGAACTGAACATGAACTTTTCCAATATCCTCTTTACACCACTCATCAAACACATCACATAGAAACTGGCCCCACTGCTCTCCATTCAACGACCAATCGTACTCAGAGCGCCTGTCGAGCTCGTGATCCAGACATGGTTGAAATTGCATATATGTACTGCCAGCTTCTTTTAGGAACTGATAAATCGTTGAGCCGTGTTTATAGGTACGATTGTTGATTACGGTTAGTGTGTTGAAATCGACCTCGTGTTCTTTCAATAGCGAAAGTCCGCGCATGGTTTTCTCGAAGCTAGAGTTTCCGTGCTGATCAATTCGGCTAATGTCATTTAACAGGTTTGGGCCATCGAGGCTGATGCCAACCATGACATTGTGTCGTTTAAAAAATTCAGCCCATCGAGTATTGATAAGCGTACCATTTGTCTGGAAGGTATTTACTACACGCTTCTCACCTGCCCACAGGTTTTGTTGAATAAAAGCGTATTCGTAGAACTCCCTACCTCGTAGCAATGGTTCACCACCGTGCCAGATAAAATCTACGGTGGGAGTATGTTCTGGTTGAGACATGATGTGATTCTTTATCGCAATTTCTAATGTCTCGAAATCCATTGGAGCGCCACAACCAGATTCATTTTTTAGGTAGTAGCAGTAGCTGCAATCAAGGTTACATGCAGACCCAACAGGTTTAAGCGTCAGGCTGAAAGGAAGTGTTTGTGTCATTGTTTGTCCGGTGAATTATTGAGTTTAAAGTACAATCCGAACAATCCTTGTATACGTCATGCTGTGAACAGCCGCATTGCTATCATTACATTGCCTGTTAGATGCAATGCGGCGTTTTGGTTTCGTTAATCTATGGTGTCATTCCCCATGCCGACACCGGTGCCTTTTTGGATTGGTGGATACTCTTTTAACGACTTTTGGTAATCGCCAATTGCCTGGTAGAAGTAAGGAAGCACCCAGGATTTCTGTTTCATCCAGTGATACCAACCTGTGGTGTCAGGAGAGCGCTCGTAAGGATCCGCCTTGATATTAACTAACACTCCAAACGGCCACTCTTTTGCTGGCTCAGTCCAGGTGGTCTTGGTTTTCAGGTGAACTTTCCATTCGTTGACACGAACCGCGTTCAGGCTGCTTTCGTTATAGAAAAAGAACTCGTTCCTGTTACTCTCTCCACCATTGGCCAACATGTCCATCTGGTTGTAGCCATCAAGGTGTGCGACACGTTTTCTGCCATCAACATCCTTGCCTTTAAGAAGTTGTTGTTTGATATTTGGTTCACCAGCTGCAGCCATCAGTGTCGGCAGCCAGTCTTCAGCAGACATCAAGCCGTCAACGTATGCGCCTTTAGGGAATTTCTCAGGCCAGCTCACTAGCATTGGTACTCGGAAACCGCCATCCCATGTGGTGCCTTTTTGTCCTCGGAAAGAAGCTGCACCACCATCAGGCCAGTGATCCGCGTTCACACCATTGTCAGAGGTAAACATAATAATGGTATTGTCTAGTTCCCCGAGTGCTTCTAGTTTGTCTAATAAAACGCCGATCTGGTCATCGAGCTCCATCATCGCGTCGTAGTAGACAGAGGTATTGCTCGAACCTGCATACTCATCACGAACATGAGTAATGGTGTGCATGCGAGAAGGGTTAAACCACATGAAATATGGCTGATCGTCATTCTCTTTTTCGTGCGTTTCCAGCCAATCTGTTGCGAAGTTTAGGAACTCTTCATCTATTTGCTTCATGCGCTCAACTCCAAGAGCGCCTTTGTCTGTGATCTTCTGTTTTCCAACTTCCCCAAATCTTGGGTCAACCGTGTCATCATGTTTGTCGGTAGCGACTGAGTGAATGACATTGCGCGGAATGCCGATGAAATTTGGATCTTTTGGAAACTCTGGCTGTTCAGGCATTTCCATCACGTTTAGGTGATAAAGAAACCCGTAATACTCTTCAAAGCCATTCACGGTAGGGAGGTGTGAGTTGTTATCCCCTAGGTGTGATTTACCGACATGTACGGTGGCGTAGCCTTTTTGCTTGAGTAGCTCTGCCAGTGTTGGGATTTCTTGTCGCATTCCAAGTTTAGAGCCAGGCTGACCTACCGAGGTTAAGCCTGTACGGAACGGATATTGACCCGTGATAAAAGCGGAACGTCCGGCAGTCGAACTTGATTGAGCGTAATAGTCACTGATCATGACACCCGATTGAGCAATTCGGTCGATGTTCGGGGTTTTGATTGCACCTAATCCTCTGTGATAGGCAGAGATATCCATTGGCGCAACGTCGTCCAGCATAATGGTGACGATGTTAGGTGCTTTTGCCAATGCAGAAATGGAAGTGAGCGATGCAGTGGCAGTGATAGACAGTGCAACCGCATTTTTTACAAAATTGTTAGGGCGTTTCATAGATTACTCTCCAGTTAAGGACAGGGAGATAGTAAAAGAATCGACGAACTAATGGGTTAATAGCGTTTATTAATATTTTTAATAGAGATGAGGAATGTGTTTAGATATACTTAATAAGCCAATCAATCAATAGGTGTATGCATTCATGACAAAGGATCTCAATTTACTTCGGCTTTTGGTCATTTTGAGTGAAGAGAAGCAGACGATTACCGCTGCCAGAAGGTTGAGTGTGAGCCAGCCTACAGTGAGTGTTATGCTGCGAAAACTGCGGGATCAGTTTAACGACCCACTTTTTGTTCGTGATAAAAACCAGCTGGAACCTACCGTAAGATGCCAGCAAATACTGCAAGGATTACCCGATATCCTTGATAGCCTGGATGCGCTTTATGTGAATGATGATTCCTGGGACATAAGTCAGGTGTCGGGAGAGGTTTCTCTTATTTTTTCGCCACCGTTGATGTCCACCATCGCAGCTCCATTGGTTAGCTTGTTAACTCAACACGCCGCTGATGTTACCGTTGACTGCTACCACTGGGGGTTCGATACATTGCGAGATATAGAACTGAAAAGAAAGTGTTGGGGCTTCAGTGCATTACCAATGGAGACTAACAAGAACATCCTTCAGAGAGAGCTGGGAAATGATGAGTTTGTGGTCGTGATGAGAAAAGAGCACCCACTTGCTAGCTCTGGGTTAGATGAGATTCTGAATTACCCTTTCTGTGTCAATCTTATCTATGGCGACTCGAGCAACTCGCGTAGTGAAAAAATCCTAAGAAAACTCAGCCTGGATATAAAAGTAAGTGTTCGCACCAGTGATGTGACGGTAATGCTCAATCTGGTAGAAAATAGTGATTACCTTGGTATTGTTTCCAAGTATCTGGTTAACAGTTTAGATGAGCGTTTTCGATATGTTGGCCTACCTTCCGAACTTCCAGAAGAAGCACACCACAGACCGTTGGCGCTGTTTACACATCAGCGAAACAGGCATGACCCTTTGACTCAATGGCTTTACCAACAAGTGGTATCTCTTATTTCATAAATTTCTTTGGAATCTGAAGTCTCTATTAAATATTTTAATAGAGACTATCCATTCTTTTCGATTCCGGTTGTGTTCGAGTCTTGATTACCATAGGTGGCCATAATCACCCGGTAACTCAAAAGGCGAACCATGAAAAAATCGATAGTGGCCGTATCTTTGCTAACGGCTTTAAGTAGCTACTCATTTGCTGATGTAAAACCATCTGCGGAGGAAGAATTAGCATACAATCTTGGTGTTCAGGCATTAATTTATGGTACTGGCCCATTAACAGTGGCGGCTGTAAGAGAGACTTCAACCTCTGTTGAAGTGCCTATGGATAATGCGATGGCTCCAATGAACCAGATGGGGAAGACAAGAGCATTATCTGGACCAAATACCAAAATTGTTCCAACTGTAAATAACGATACTCTGTACTCCCAGGCTCACTACGATCTGGACGAAACAGGGCCGGTTATCTTAGACATTCCTCGTACGGATGATCGTTACTATATCGTTCAACTGCTTGATGCCTATTCCGAGTCGATCGAAGATTTATACAGGGACAACACTGGTGAGTCTGGAGCTAAAGTGTTGTTGGTGAAGAGTGACTGGCAAGGTGAAATACCAAAAGGTGTTGATAAGGTTGTTCGATCTCGTACTGCAAATGTATGGCTGATTCATCGCACAGGTGTATCTGGAGAGAAAGATCTTCAAGATGCTCTTTACGTGCATGACCGCTTTATAAGCTATTCCGTTTCAGAAATTAATCGTTCACATGGTCCGCAAGAGTTAAAAGCATCGACAGGCGCAATTCCACCAATGGCAAAACTCCATGGGCTAGACTGGTTTGCTTTAATAGATAGAGAGCTTCGGAAAAATCCAATTCCTGAAGACGCTGCGATTGTAGATCAGTTTAAATATATCGGTATTGGAGGTGCTGCGCCTTTCAATCCAGATGCATTGTCAGAAGATCAGAAAAAGGGGTTGTTGCGTTCGTTAGAATCAGCGCAGAGCATTGTTCAGTATGCCGGCAGGAGTGTGGGTACCACAAACAATGGCTGGTCTATGATGTTTGAAGGTGGGCGATATGGTAACGATTATTTGAGCCGAGCTAGCATTAACCTTCGAGCGGCCGGATTGAATGTACCAGAACGAGCACTTTATCCAAATCGCTATACTGACTCTAAAGGTGAACAGCTATCTGGTGAGCATAACTACAAAATGGTGATGCCTGCCGATGCTCCGGCAGAAGCGTTCTGGTCGCTGACTATGTACGATGCTGAAAACCTGTTTATGGTTGAAAATGAGATCGACCGATACTCAATTTCGACCAACAGAAAAGAAGAACTGAAGTATGCAAGTAATGGTTCATTGCCTATCTGTATTCAAAATGAACGCCCTACAGACGAAGACTGTAACTGGTTACCTGCACCGAAAGACGACTTTTACCTACATATTCGTTTATACGAGCCAACAGAGGCGGTATTAGATAATAAATACCCAATGCCTCAGGTCGTAAAACAATAACCACACAGCAGCGGCAGTTATAGTACACAGACTGCCGCTTGTGCCCCCACACTATCTAAAATGGTCCAAATATGAAAACTCCCTTATTAAAGCTGTCAGCAATTAGTCTGGCTCTCTTTACCGCGCATACCTACGCTGCCGCAACATTGGTTTCCGAGATGAGCCACCTGAATGTAGGCACTGCTGGTGCTGGTAGTGCTGTACTTAGTGAAAGTGCCTCCGCAGCGTTTGCCAACCCAGCTGCGATGGCTTCATTTGAAGAACAGGCTGTTACTTTAAATCTGGCTACAATGGCATTAGACGTTACTTATGAAGACTACCGAAATGATACGCGTAGCAGCGGCAATGCTGGTGGAATACAGCCCTATGGTTCCCTTTATTACGTAGCGCCAGTATCTGAAAAAGCGGCATTTGGTATGGCGTTTACTTCCACTGGGGGCAGCTCACTAGAGTACGATCCTGGTTACGCTGGCTATGTGGGATTAAAAGATGTATCACTCACTTTAGTTCAGGTTAACCCTTCCGTTGGATATCAGTTGACAGAAAACTTGAATGTAGGGGCAGGCCTACAAGCTGAATATGCTAACTTGGAGCAAAGCTTTTTGGGTTCAACGGCGAATCTAAAAGGGGATTCAGTCGCACTGGGATATAATGTTGGCGCGACATATAAGCTTAATGATTCCAATGAACTCGGCCTGTCATACCGTTCTAAGCTAGAACATAACCTAGATGGGCAGGTACGTTTTGCTGAGTCTTATGATTCGAGTGTTAACCTGGTTAATGCAGCACGTTTAGAGCTATCAGGTTTGCATCAAATCAATGATCCATTGAGCCTGGTTTGGAGTGTGGGTCAGGAATATTGGAGCGAAAACGAAGCGACGACGATACAGTCTGGTGATATATCTATTGATAAATCCAGAGAGTTTGATGATGTATGGTTCGCGTCTGCCGGAATGAGATTTGATGTATCTAACAACCTTCGACTTGAAGCTGGAGTTGGTTACGTAAGCTCACCACAGGATGACCCAGATATGCAGTCAACCGACTTACCTGTTGATGAGCAGAGAAGATATAGCGCTGGTGCGACATACCGATGGAATAAATCAACGTCTATCAAGGGATACTACAGCTATGTCGATTACGGAAATCCAGTAATAACGTCTGGATTGATGTATGGTGAGTATCACAACCATAATCAGTTCTTCGGGATAGAAATTAATCACAGTTTCTAGTACAAAATACCGAATACGAAAAAGCGCGTTAACAAAGGTTATTTTATGAAAACAGTGTTATGTTTTGGTGATTCGAATACCTGGGGATACTCTCCAGACCTACCTCGCCGATACAATGCGGAAGAGCGATGGACTATGCTGCTTCAAGCCAAACTTGGGTCGAGTTTTCGTGTCATTGAAGAGGGATTAAATAGTAGAACCACTGTGTTTGAAGATCCTTTTGAACCAGGAAAGAAGGGGCTGGACTATTTACAACCATGCCTGGAGAGTCACCACCCGGATTTGGTGGTGCTTATGTTGGGTACAAATGACCTGAAGTCACGATTTAACGTGACTGCGAGCGATATTTCCAAAGGAGCGGCACGACTTGTTCAGGTTATTCAAAACTTTGAGCACTCGTTTATGCCCGAACCACCAAAAGTATTGCTGGTTTCACCTGCACATGTTTTGGAGGTTGATCCGTTGAAGGAAGGGTTTGATGGTGCAGAAGCTAAATCAAAGCAGCTAAGCCGCTACTATAAGTTGAGAGCCGAAGAACTTGGTTGTCACTTCCTGGATGCTGCAGAAGTTGTTCAACCATGCGCTCGGGAAGGTATCCATTGGCAAGTTGACCAGCATGTGAAGCTTTCTGATGTTTTGGCTGAGTTGATCCCGTCTATTACTTCAAGTTAGTTTGGGGCTTAGTGCCCCAACGTACTCTTCTCATTCAGCCCACTTTTCACAGTGATGAATAAAACTGTTTATTAGTGGGCTGCGATATTTTTCTTTATGAATAAGTAACCAGAATTGCCTTTCCATACTTACAGGTATATCTATTTTTTGAATGCGTTGCGCACTGATAGCCGCACTTGCAGCGAGTTTAGATATACAGCTTAACCCTAGTCCGGCAGAAACACTGTTTATAAGCGCTTCCGTCGTGTTAAGCCTAAAAGCTTCATGCCAGTTTTCGAGATGGGTAGCGACATGAGTTAAGAAAAACTCTCGGGTTCCTGACCCTGGCTCTCTTAAAATCCAGTTTTGATCTTCTAACTCATAAAGATTCCCCACCTTCTTCCCTGCCAGAGCATGATTGGTCGGGCAAATTACACACATTTCATCCTGAGAGAACGGGCTGGCTATTAAACCTGGGTGTAGTGCTTCACCTTCAATAAGTGCGATATCCAACTCGTAATCAACCAGTTTTTGGCAGATCTCTGCAGTATTAGAAATAAAAACATCTTGCTCCAGGTGACCAGTTTTGGCGCGATACTCACTTAGAATATAGGGTAGAAGCTGATTGCCTAAGGTGTCACTGGCACCGATGTTAAGTGTGCCAGAGAGTTCAGAGTTACCGCTGAACAGTTCACCAATATTCTGTGAGCGACTCACTATCTCATCAGCAAGAGGCAAAAGTTTACGTCCCTCTTGATTTAAAATAAGGCGATTGTTGACCCTGTCAAATAATGTATGCCCCAACTGCTTTTCAAGCTCAGATAAGGCCATGCTAACCGCCGCTTTAGATAAGAAAAGGTGCTCTGAAGCTTTGGTTAGAGTCTGGTGCTGAGTCACGCTAACAAACACATTCAGTTGCTTGAGAGTAATATTGTTCGCCATAACATCTACGTTTAGTTTTATTGAACGTAAGTAATAATATATTAGATATATTAGAACATTTGAAGAAGTTAGAATGGCGGCATAAATTAGAAGATGATCACGAGGTATCCATGATTTCCAACGCTAAAGCCAAATTGCAAAATGTCCCGACGCCAATGGGAGGGCTTGCTCTGGGGATTGCCAGCCTGGGATGGTGTTGGGAAAATTATGCAGACTTACATGGATATGGGCAGTGGATAGGAGCTGGTATTGCGTCAGTGTTGCTGATTATTTTGGCATTTAAGTTTTTGCTTCATAAGCAACTTTTATGGAAAGAATTGGCTCATCCCGTTGTAGGTAGTGTTGTTCCCACGTTCGCAATGGGCGTTATGGTTGTTTCAAATACGGTCGGTCAATTTTATCCCTTTGCAGGAGATTCGATATGGCTATTGGCGGTTGCGCTTCATGTCATTTTTCTGTTGAGTTTTATTTACCACCGTCTTGATGATTTGCATCTACATCAAATGGTACCGAGCTGGTTTGTTCCTCCAGTAGGGATTATTGTTGCTGGGGTATCGTACTCTGGGAATCCAGTTTTAGAGCCGGTAGCTGATGGTGCTTTGTATTTTGGTATGACAGCGTACGCCGTTATGTTGCCAATAATGATCTATCGATTCATGTTTTCTCAGCAAGTTCCAGATTCAGCAAAACCCACATTAGCTATACTGGCTGCGCCTGCAAGCCTGTCGATGGCTGGGTATTTAACAGTAATTTCAGAACCTTCACCATTGCTTCTGAGTCTGATGTTTGGCATTGCGGTACTGATGACGCTTATCATCTATTTGTCATTCTTTAAACTACTGCGTCTGCCTTTTAGCCCGGGTTACGCAGCATTTACGTTTCCGGTTGTTATTGGTTCAACGGCACTCTTTAAACTATCAAGCTGGATGGAAGGTATGGGGCTGAATTCCAGGTATATTAGCCAGATTGAATGGCTGGCGACAGTCGAGTTGATCGTGGCAACGGTGATCGTTCTGTATGTATCTTTGCGTTATATGAGCTTCTATAGATGGCAAGAAAGAAATGAGGCCTAACGAATAGGCCTCAGTAACAATTAGAAGTAGTAAGAAACACCTAGTTCAAATTTGTGGTCGTTATCTTTGACATCTAGCATAGAGTTTTTCATCTCAGCGTCAGTGCGTGTATATGTGTGTGAAGCTTCTACCCACCATTTACCGTCTGCTGAGATAGGTTGGCCGTAACCCGTTTTCACTTTAAATACATCTGCTTCTGCTTTGCTAGTTTTCTCACCATTTACTTTTGGCGTACTGTCCAGGTGCATGTACTGAGGCTGGAACACGACATATTGACCGGCATCACCAACTGACAGAGAACCAAATAGGTTTACCTGGTAGCCAGACAGATCGGCTTTTGTTTTACCATCGCTTGAATCGCCTTCAGCTTTACCTGTTACGTAAGCGACGTTAGGGAAAAGAGATAGGCTTTCCCAGGGTGTTTTAACCTTAGCGATGCCGCCAAGTGCAACAAGGTCAGACCCTACGCCGTTAGATTTTTCCCAGCCCTTCATGTAGTCAACAGAGAAACCCGCTTGTGGCATACCGTCTAAGTCAGTGTCCAAAACCTGAAAATAGCGCAGGCGAGAATTTTGGTCTTTCTTGTCAATGTCGTTATTTTTTGTTGCTGAACCGTGTTCTACAAGGCCCATAAATACATTGCCTTCAGAGTACTGACCAGCCAGACCAACCATACCCTTAACCGTACCATCGTTATCTACCGTACCGAATGCGAATGAGTTAACTTGTGTCAGGTCACTTGGATTTGGCGCGTTGTCTGCCGCAAATACAGGTGCTGTGAATGCTGTTACTGTCATTAGAGTTGCTAGTAGAGTCTTTTTCATAATTCGTTCCCAATTAGTTTCTGGAAGATTTTTAAATCATTCGTGATGTCTATGTGGGAAATGTTATTCACTTATGTGTTTCGAGGCAAAATGCACGTTCAATTGTGATTGATTGAAATGGAAAACGTAGGTTTTGGTGTTGAACTTTGTAGCTCCTGTTGGGACGATTTTTCTTCGCCAGTCGATGAAACGAAATTGATAATGATGTGTTAAATAAAAAGCAATATTGTGCAAAAAGAGCTCAATTATTTTCAATAAATCTCGTGTTGTGCCCGGTATATTTAAAACACTTCCCCGGTGCTTGATATTGTTTCAGTCAGCACTTTATTGATGTACGAATAAAACGGACTCGTGAGGTTTACTATGGTTAAGAAAGCTTTATTTACTGCAATCGCAGCTGCAACATTTGCTTCCAACGCATTTGCTGACACAGTTATAAGACATACAACGCTGAAAACGGACGTAGGCAATCTTGCAGCGAACGTTTACCTACCTGATGATGTAGTGAACCCACCGGTTGTCGTGGTGACGGGAGCGTGGACGACAGTAAAAGAGCAAATGCCAGCGACGTATGCAGAGCACCTGGCTGAGCAAGGGTATGCAGCAGTAACATTTGATTTTCGTGGTTGGGGTGAATCAGAAGACAAGCTGAAACAACTGGAAGATCCACAGCGTAAGATTGAAGATATCAAAGCAGTATTTGCATCACTGGATCAGGTAGATGGTATCGATGCATCTAAAGCTTATGGCCTGGGTGTATGTGCTTCATCCGGTTATATGCTAGACGCGGTACTGGGTAATGAAGATGTGGTTGCTGCCGCCGCTGTTGCTCCATGGCTGCATGATCGTTCAGTAGTGAATGCGGTATATGGTGGTGCAGAGTCTGTTGCTAACTTAATCCAGTCTGGTCTGCGCGCATTAACAAGCGATGAGCCACAAATCATTGAAGGTGCGAGTTTGACCAACCAAAACGCGCCTATGTACAACGTGCCGTACTACACAGAAAAAGATCGTGGACTTATTCCTGAGTGGGATAATGCATTCAACATCGGTTCATGGGCTGGTTGGCTGACTTACGATGCTCACGCAACAGCAGCTCAGCAAGATAAACCAATTCTACTGGTTGCTTCTGAATCAATGGCAATCCCAGCGGGCACACATGGCTACCTTGATAAAGCGGGTGATAACGTGGAAGCAGTATGGTTGGAAAACGTTTCTCAGTTTGATTTTTATGATGTAGAAAAAGATGTTCAGGCAGCAACTGATGCTGTAGTTGAGCACTTTGGCCGCAATCTTTAATTAATAACTCAGGTCACCTAAGATTAATACAGTCAGCCCTTGCCTCTAAGGGCTGGCTTCTTCATTACTGACATCCAAAGGAGTCTCATGTCCGGCACATGAACCATCTGGATTGGTATTGTCACACTCTCCTAACACCACAAAATGCACACCTCTTTTTTGCATAGCAACTAGGCCTTCTTTGATCGCAAATACGCCTTCAGGATGCTGAAACAATTTTTGTAACTGTTCGTCACCTAAAGTGAGTAATCGACTGACGCATAGATGTTGATGGTATTTAATGGGCATTGTTGAGTATTTAAATGATTCACAAACAAAAAGCGGTTGTTAATTAACCTTATCAAAGAATTTTAAACCGATATGTCAGGCTACTGTAAATAGTACTTTGGGATAAGCGGGTCAATGAGACCCGCTACCAGAGTTAAGAATCTGATTTTTTTACCTTGGTGAATGGTGTTGCTTTCCATTGGTCAGCTCTGACTGCCTTTCCTGGTGTGTACATTCTAAGAATTGAGTACCAGCCATCGTTTGGAATAGGAAGAAAGTTAGGGTTGTCTTCCTGACCTTCAGTGTCCGAACTCATATAGATGGTGTAGGTTCCGTCAGCGTTTGGTTTCAACGTACGATCACCTCGTGAGTGACGATTCAGGTCGTTGTGTTCCATCAATCTGGTTTCTGCGCTGTATGCCGTGTAAGACCAGAATCCGCCGTCGTTAATATCTGGAGCCTTAAACGTAACGGTGTAGTCATATTTGCTTCCATCTAAAGGCTCTCCTTCTGAGTCAAAAAAATCGCCTGCATACATGGTGTGCTCAGCCGGAAGTCCCCACTGACCCATAAGCGTCCCGTAGGCATGTTGATAGCTAGGTACTTTCGTCATTTGTTCTCGTGTACCGAGCACATCTCTGGAGTCATCGAATCCAGCATTTACAATACGCTCCAGCCCTTTTTTCTTACCTAACTCGATCAGGTCAAGCTCTTCAGGAACAAATAGCGTACCAGAAGGGTATCCAAGTTTTACGGCTTCAAACTGGGCTAATAACTCAGCGTCATGCTTATACATAGTCCCCTCTTCTAGAACGAAGTTAGTACGTTCTACCCAGTTTGTGAGCTTAGGATCTGGATAATGACGCACAACAGGTTCAGGGCCTTTTTGTCCAAGGAATTCTGATAGGGTTCTTATGTTCCATTGATCCATTAATTTCTGAGCTTGAGCTGAATCATCACCGCCAAGATCCATGATTCGTCCCATCATTTTTACAAGGGGATGCTCTACGTATATGACCTCGTCAACGCTCTCGGGAACTTCTCCCTCCCAGCCCTCAACAGCGTACATAAACATACCACCTTTAGATCCACGATCTGGCGAGCCAAATGCAGAGTCAGTAAAGTGTTGCATGTTCATTGTATGGAATAGCCAGTATCGGCCTTCATCATGATCGGGAATCGTCACAATTACCGGCTCAGCAGCAAGATCCATCCACCCCATCAAGTGCAGAGTATCGTTGTTGATTGAAGGGTGGGCTGTGTACGTATCGTCTGCAAGCTTCCTGATGTTCTGGAACTGGTTCAATGGATAATCAGCTTTAACGACGGTTTCGTAAAAATATTTGTATGCTTCATCAATGCTATAAGCGTATTCATAGGCAAGCTGAGCTAGAGACTCTTTGTCGCTTTCCGCCTGAGTTTGGGTCGCCATTTGCAATGGTACTGTTTGCTCGGTCTGGTTTTGGGCAATAGCGGGTGCACAAATTACAATACCAGACAGGACTAAAGACAATAATCGCTTGTTCATAAGTCGGGCCTTTTAGTTGGGAGTATGTTTACAGTTGATAGTTGAACTCAATTCGATGATCTCCATCGGAGAAACGGGTGTGCTCGCTCCAATTAGAGAAATAACGGACATTGAACCGAGGAGAAACCTGGTAAGAAACAGCGACTTCATGTGTAAAGGTACTTTCATGATTCTCGAAGCCGTGATCTTTGTATGTTTCGGAGCCGGAGAGTGTTTTCATCCACATGGGGTTGTAGTTAATCCAGACTTTGTCTGTGACCGCTACCTTGGTATAGGTTCCCGCTACAGCAAAGGTTCCCGGTACTGAATAACCGCTAACCTGATGGCCGTCATCTCCAACAACGTTATTACCAAAGGCAGCACCAGCACCTAGAAGTGGGAAGAAAATAATAGGACCGAACTTTGGTAATGCTTGAATGACGCTATAAGATGCCAGACCAAATTCACTATTGAGATCGTATTGAATATCGATTTGCGCACCACGACCATTTTTTAGATTCGCAGTGAAGTTTCTAAATCGCAATGAATCTATGCTGTCGTTTCGTTCTTCTTGATTTTCGTGCCAGCCAAGGGATTCACCAGCTATCCCTTTCAGTTCGATAAAATTCATACCAGCAGAATCTTCAACACCGGTGCTATAAGTTTTACCGATTTTAAGATTTAGTCCTTTGTTTGTTACTCCAGCGCCGACTTGTGTGTAGATAGCTAACGGATCGGACATATCTTGCACGTCGCTCTCTTCTGCAATCGCAGGGAGACTTAATGTCACCGGTATAAATAGCCAGCGAAGTGGTATTTGGGTATGAGTCATCTTTTTATCTTTATATTGAATTTAAGGTTCGACGCTTGCTTAACAGTGTTGCTAAGTGTTCCTGGACAATATAAAGAAAAAGGGAGATCAGATGTTCTATAGCCTCTATTAGGATAATTAATAGAGGGAGGTATTAAACAAATTTCACATTTTAGTGACTGACTATAGGCATATTTATCAATACATTGGTAAACTTTTGTATATTGATAACAAGACTTTGGATGATATGGATACGCGTTATCAAATTCTTCAACAGGACTAATATGAATCTGAACTTCATCAAACACTTTCTCCTAGTCTATGACTTTGGCAGCATCACTAAGGCTGCTGATCATATGGATATAACTCAACCCTCCATGAGCAGTGCCATAAAGAAATTTGAAGATAGTTACGGACAGCCCCTGTTTAACAAACACGGCAGGAGTATTGAACCGACTGAGGCGGCACACATGCTTGCAAGCCAGGTTCGACCAATTTTAGAACAGTTAAACACTGCACTAACCACTTCTCGCCGAATGATCGTAAGTGCGCCAGAAGTTGTATTACAGTCTATTCCAAACATGGATGAAGCCTTGTTGCTTGAGAGTCCGGCAATGGAATACGGTTCTTTGGACAAATTACGAACGGGTGAAATAGATATGATCGTAGATGATATTACGGTGTCTGATCATACTTTTGCTACGGAAAATATAGGCCAGCTCAACATAGCGTTTGCTTGCCGTAAAGACCATCCATTTATCGGGGAGTCGTTAAGCATAGAGCAGTTCCAAAAAGCACAACACGTTATGCTGCGCCTCAAAGACAAAAACGTTGGTGCTTTAGAGACGCGCACAGAAGAAAAAATAGAGCGTAATATCGTTCGAGAGGTGAGCGGACCTTCAAACCTTTTATATAGTGTTCGCAACTCTGATGCGATATGTATCGTCGCAGAAAGTATGTTCGGTTTAGCAACTGAGCTGGACTTAAAAATCTTACCATCCCCATTTCCACTTCGCCCCTATGAAATGAAGCTAATTTACCACCGAAAAAATGTCGCAAACAAAGCTCATATGCTTGTCAGGGAGCGAGTAAAAGATTCCCTTTGCCAAATGCTGGCTGATGCTCAATTACGAAGATTATAAGTATTTAGCGTATAAAGCCTCCTTTTTATCACATAGATAAAAACTATGTATTCCATAGATGTGAACCAATAGTTAGACAACTCTGCTCGCCCTATTATAAGTGCTATCGACACAGGCAATGGACCTGACAACTTGATGGCACGGAAGCCCAAATATCGTTACATCATTCGAATTAACAAAGGGTTTCACTATGAAAAAATCTATCCTTGCACTCTCTATAGTTGTTTCTTTTGGAGCAGCGGCACACTCACATAATACTTCTGAACGGTTTACTCATGGCGACCACGACCACTCATTTATAAAAACAGCGCTTCATCAAGGGGCGCTGTTTTAAGGAGTGAGTATGAAATTTATGACTATTCTTCCTCATCTCCTATTGGGGGCGACTGTGACTAGCCTGGCGTATGCCCAATCTACGGAAGTTCAAGATATGAGTGACCCACTAGCAGTATACTCTCAGGCAGGTTTAGGGTGGACTCAAAAAGGGATGAACTTAAAGCTAGGGCAGGCGTACGATACTGGCGATGAGAATACCATGGCCCAGCACATTCTAGAGCTAAAAGGGTGGGCAGGTTCATTAGGCACTAATGCAGATGCTGATGATTCATTGGACTCTCTTCGTTACCGACATTTCAATGTCGATATTACCAGCGGGCAAGGGGCGCAGATTGACCTTGATTGGAACTTTGATAAAGATATTGGTAGCGCCAGTTATTCGATTATTCAGGCTCTGCCAAAGTTTGGACGTGTCCAGCTATATCCTCTCGGAGGCCTAGGGGTAACGGTACAAGATGATCAGGGGTACACAGTACCGGCATCGTTCGGGTTGGTAGGAATGTACAGTAAAGTAGAGCTTACTGACAAAATCTGGATGAACTACAACCCCATGTACACCACTCAGTTAGGTGGGAATGATGATTTTGAGAATGCATTTGGTTTTCTTAACGAAGCATCTATAGGTTATCAATTCAACGCGAAACAAAATGTACGTGCCTTTTGGAATTGGGGGGAAACTAACACAGGTACGGACTTTCGAATAGAAATAAACATGCAGTTTTAAAATGCGCAACTCTATGAATATAGAGTTGCACCGAGGCTCATATGGTTTATCAGTTCCAGCTTCCGCTGCTTCCCCAGTGGTGCTAGGCAGTTTAGGTATTGATGAAATAAGATTTTAATTCTTTTGTTCAGTAGCCTCTCGACCTACGCCAATAATCTTTTCCTTAACCCAGTTAAAAAAGAGATCGTTAGTTAAGCCCGCAGTCCAACATACGGCGATGGGAAGGGGCTTTAACATCGGAAGTTCAACGCTCTGGTATAGGTGTTTATCCTCTACTTCATCAATAAACTTACTTGGGCCAATCAAAAATGCGTTTGTTGACTTAATGGTTTCTAATGCTAGCCAGAGTGTTGCTTCTTCGAGTAAAACAGTGCAGTCACGTACCAAGTCGTTGTAGATGGTTTGGTAAGCGTCAGATCCCCTGATTTGAACAATAGGGTAGTTGGGAATCATCTTTTCTAAAGAGTCGTAATTACTAAAAATAGGATGGTCTTTTCTGGCGATTAGTGCACTTGAAATTGTGCCTAGTGATTCCATCTCGTAATGTTGCAAATGATTTGGCAATCGACCTAAGGCAAAATTAATCTCACCAGAAATCAGTTTATAAATATTCTCTTCACTCCAATTTTGGCAAGTTATGGTGACATTTGGTGCTTGATTAGAAATTTCGTTAATTACACGCGTCATCCACTTGGGGCTACCATAATCAGAATGCATCACTGAAACGGATTGAGTCACTTCTGCTAGGTTCAAAGTTTCAGGTGACACAAGATCTAGAAACTGCTGACAGAGGAACTCAACTTGCGAATGAATGCGAGTGGCTTTAGGTGTGAGTATTTGTTGGTTGCCGACTCTAACTAAAAGTGGGTCATCAAACATTTCTCTTAACTTTGATAGCTGTTTACTTACAGCCGGTTGCGTAATAAACAACAATTCCGCACTTTTTGAAATATGCTTTTGTTCAAGAATAACCAGCAGGGTTTTCAGTAAGTTAAAATCAAACTCCCTTAGCTTAGATAAATCGCTATTCCTCATGGTTATCTCCTTTATAAAAACTAATCACTTCTAATTATATTCAACTGTTTTATATTTCCAAGCAGAAGATAAATCGACGATCACTTATTTTGGGGTTGAGAACCATGCAAAAAAGAAAAGTATTCGCAAGCGCACTCGCTGGCCTGATGTTGCCATCATTATCTGTTGCTGCTCAACAGCAACCAAATGTCGTTGTCATGATGGTGGACAATTTGGGTTTTGGTGAGCTTCAATCGTACGGAAGCACTCGCGGTGTCGCTACACCAAACTTAGATAAGCTGGCAGAAGAAGGGATTCGGTTAACGAATTTTAACGTTGAGCCACAATGTACACCTACACGCTCAGCGTTTATGACAGGCCGAAGGCCACTAAGAACCGCAACCACAGAAGTGGTATGGGGCATGGAGTATGGCATGGTGAATTGGGAAGTAACTATGGCAAACAAGTTTAAGGAAAAAGGCTACAACACAGCGATGTATGGCAAATGGCACCTAGGTGATACGGAAGGCAGAACACCTCTTGATCAAGGGTTCGATGATTTTTATGGGGTACTCAATACTTCTGATGAGTCAGTCTATTCATCGCAATTGCATTTTGAAGCTGAAGATGGTGTTGTTCCACAAATCCAAGATACCATCAATGGCAAAATTGAAGATGTGAAAGATTTTAACCTTGAGACTCGACGTACAATCGATGCTGAAATCACAGACCGAGCCATCACCTACATTAATGAGCAGTTAGAACAAGGTAGCCCATTTTTTACGTTCGTATCGTTTACTCAACCGCATCTACCCACCATACCGCACCCTGATTTTATTGGTGTAACGGGTAAAGGGGATTATGCCGATGTACTGCATGAGCTCGATTATCGTGCGGGCCAAATCATAGACACAATTACTGAAGCTGGAGCACGCGAAAATACACTAATAGTGTGGTTATCAGATAATGGTCCTGAGTGGCACTACCCACATCACGGTATTGCAGCACCATGGAGAGGTAATTACTTCACTGCACTTGAAGGCTCTATCCGTGTTCCATTTATCGCTTCAATGCCAGGTATTATTAAAGAAAAGAATGTCAGCAATGAAATTGTACATGTCGTGGATATTATGCCAACAATCGGAGACTTAGTGGGTTACGAGATGCCGACAGATCGCCACATCGATGGTATTAGCCAATGGGAGTTCATCAAAGGTGACATGGAGCAATCAAACCGTGATGGTTTCTATATTAGCAATGGTCAAATAATTCAGGCTTACAAATGGAATGATTGGAAACTACACTTCTACGAGCAGGACATCATGCCGGAAGCACCCGTTAAAAGACAGATTCCTGCGATTTATGATTTGTCGAGTGATCCACAGGAGATGTATGACCTGCGTGATGATGGAGTGAGGATTTTCCCAACAGTAATCAAGCGTAATGTGGCAGTGCAGCAAAGCTTAGCTTCTAGTTGTGACACTATCCCATTTCCAGCACCAAAGGGTTACGTTCCTGAGTGTAAAGGTGAAGACTTTAGTCACTACATACCAGATGGTTATCGTAAAGCAGAAAAATAGCCAGTCATTGAGTTAGTTGTTATGAAAAAGCAGGTTGAGTAAGTTTCCGCCTGCTTTATGAGAGGATATTTCTATGGAAGTTTCGAAATCAGTCCATGTAATGAGTAAGCCAACAGGTTCAGTTTGCAACTTGGATTGTGATTACTGTTTTTACCTAGAAAAAGACAAGCTTTATCCTGAAAGAAATGATAATTGGAAAATGGCAGATAAAACCTTAGAGGTTTATATCAAGCAGCATATTGAAGCTCAACACACCAACCAAGTTACTTTCGCATGGCAAGGTGGTGAGCCTTTGATGATGGGGGTTGGATTTTTTAAACGAGCGTTGCAACTACAAAAGAAATACGCAAATGGAAAATCTATCGAAAACACGCTGCAAACCAATGGATTACTGTTGAATGATGAGTGGTGCAAGCTTTTTAAAGAGAACAATTTTCTGATTGGAATCTCTATTGATGGTCCTGAACATCTACATGATAAATATCGAACAAACCGTTCTGGAAAGGGTTCATATCAAAAGGTGAAAAGCGCAATTGAAATGCTTCGTACTTATCAAATTGAATTTAATACGTTAACCGTAGTGGGCAGTCATAATGTGGATTACGCACTTGAAGTATATTCACATCTTAAATTACTTGGAAGCCAGTTCCATCAATATATTCCTTTGGTAGAGAGAAGCGCTGTTCAGCCTACGGCAGAAGGTATCTATTTAATTAGCCCTGAACACAACAGCCTTGCTCAAGTAACAGAATGGAGCGTTCCATCGCTTAAATTTGGACAATTTCTTGCGACGATATTTGAGTATTGGGTAAAGAAAGATGTAGGTCAGATATTCGTCCCTTATTTTGACAATACACTTGCGGGCTGGGCGGGCGAGCAAGGAAACATGTGTACTATGGCAGAGCGTTGCGGGAGTGCATTTGCTATGGAAGCCAATGGTGACGTTTATAATTGCGACCATTATGTTTACCCTGAATTTAAATTAGGGAATATTCATTCCACAAGCATCAATGAGATGAACTTTAGTACTCAAAACTACGAGTTTGGAATCAAGAAAAAAGAACTCAATAATAAGTGCAAACAGTGTCGCTATGTGAAACTGTGCCACGGTGGCTGTCCAAAGCAACGGTTTGTCTCGCAAGCGAATGATCTGCCCCATAACTATTTGTGTGAGGGCTATGAGCACTTTTTTAAGCAATCCGAAGCCAAAATGAAAGTGATGTGTGATTTATGGTTTCGTGGGCGCTCACCCGCGGAAGTGATGTTTATTTAAAATTGAAAATAGTTATCGCACCAGATTGAAGGGCTTGACAATATACGTAGAACTTATCCCGTCATGCTCCTTCGCTAATGACATCTTTGTTGCGTAATTTGTGTAGTGGTACATTGTGCGTAATTCGCCTTATCGATTTATCTCAGACTTCTAAGGACTACAGGAACTCAGTTTAACTGGCGGCTTTCAATAGTTACGAGGTTCAGAACTCCAGCAAAGCTTTCCCAATCAAATCGACCAGCTCAAGGATCTGAATTTGAGATTCTCGATGGTAAAGAGAGATGCCATCAACCTGCTGGTCAAGGGCGATATTAATATGGCTTATTTGATCGAGTGTAGAACTTTGATAGCTTACTGCCAGCACTTTAAGTCCCTTCCTCTTAGCGTTCTGAGCCATCTCTACAACGGCTTTTGTTTCGCCTGATTTGCTTACCAACAACACCGTCCCTGTATTTGCACAAGTTAATTGATGAATATCGGTGATCACAAGGTGAGGGATGTTTGCGAGTGATAAGAACCTTGAAAGGTAGTTAATACTGACAATCGAAGCTCCTCTGGAATACAGATAAACCACTGGTGAAGATTTCAGTGTTTTAGCGACATCCTTTATCCGTTGAGTATTGTCAGTGTTGGTATTCGCAACGTCTGCCGTTTTATTTAGATCTTCTGCAAGCCTGTATCTGAGCTCGGTATAGCTAGCATAGCCCATCTTTTTACACACCCGGTTGACCGATGTTGTTGTGGTCAATGCTTCGTTAGCGATTGTCTTTGCTGATATCTCTGGTAAATCACTGGCATGACTGATCAGAAACTCGTATATGTTGCGCTCTATGCCACGGAATGTATTCATCGATTCTACTAGTATTTAAAGTGGGTTTTGGGCATTCAAGGAATGACTAAATAAGCCCATCTATTACGCTTTAAAACGCAACTTAAATCTTTGATGCATGTCACATATGTATCGTGATACGTAAGTTGTACCATGAAACAGTACCGAGGGATAAATCACCTGAATATACTGTCGTCAGAACTAATAAACAGGTAGATTTCCATGACGAAGAAAAAACTGGTTGCTGTAACCGCCTGTCCTACAGGCATTGCACATACATTTATGGCTGCCAAAAAAATTCAGAGTTGGGCTGAACAGAACAACTATGAAGTTAAAGTAGAGACGCAAGGTAGTGATGGCGTGAAGAACCGCCTTACTGCTCAGGATATTGCTACTGCAGATGGCGTCGTACTGGCGATTGACGTTCCAATCATGGACATGGAACGTTTTGACAACGCCAATCCGGTAAAAGTGCGCACTCAGGAACTGATCAAAAACTTCAATGATCTATTGCCTACTGTGTTCAGCAGAGGTAAAGAAAAGTCAGATGCGTCAGAGAATATTGTGGAAGAGAAACGCTCTGCGTATCAGGTAGCCATCGGTCATATCATGACAGGTATCAGCTATATGCTTCCGGTGGTAGTACTGGGCGGATTGCTGATGGCTGTTGCCAAGATTACCGGTGAGTTCATTGATATCTCCGGAACGCCAATTCAGACCCTCGATAAGCTTGGTTTTATGACTATCAAGTTTATGTACCCAATATTTGCGGCGTATCTTGCTTACTCTATTGCCGGTAAACCTGCTCTGGTTCCTGCCTTTATTGGCGGAATAATGAGTGATGAGGTTTACAAGCGCTTCTTCGACCTTGAAGGCTGGGCTCCTTCCGGTTTCTTCGGTGCTATTGCGATAGGTTTCCTTGTCGGTTACCTCGTACGTTACCTGAATGACACCATTAAGGTTAAGCAAGAACTGACGACACTCAAGACGATGTTGCTAGTGCCTGCGGTAACGGGTGTAATTATGGTGCTGGCAATGGAGTATGTGATTAATCCATTCTTCGGTGCGGTAAACATCGCCATGATTAACCTGTTTACTGAAGCTGGTGATGCAGGTCGTGGTGTTTATTCTATGGTAATCGCGGCGGGCACAGCCTTTGACCTTGGTGGTCCAATTAATAAAGCGGCGGGTTCAGTAGCGCTTGGTTTAAACGGCATGGGCGATGGCTTTGACCTTATTGCTCGTGAGCTGGGTATTGTCATTCCACCTATTGGTGTTGGCCTCGCTGCATTCCTTGATGGTAAATTCCGTCGCCGTGTCTTTTCTCGTGAAGAGCAAACAATCGGTAAAACTTCTCTGATGCTTGGCATGATTGGTATCTCTGAAGGTGCAATTCCGTTCATCCTTAAGAACCCAAAGATGATTCCTATCATGATTCTTGGTTCTATCATCGGTACTCAGCTAGCAGTCGTACTTAACGTATACCAGAGCCTGCCACTTCCTGCGGTATGGGGTTGGTTCCTGTCATCGGATCCGGTGAGCTACACCATTTCGGTCCTTGTTGGTTCCGGGTTTATTGCAGCAGCACTTCTGCTGTGTACCAAGCCTGAATCAAGCAAAGCTTAACAACAAAAAGCCGGGCGAATTCCCCCGCCCGGCACTTCCTTCAAAATAGATTATTAAGAGAGCGTGCCATGACTAAGGTTCATGTAGTTCCGCATACTCACTGGGATCGTGAGTGGTATTTTACGCAACAAGACAGTGACGTCCTCGCAACTTACAACTTTACAAAAGTTATCGAAACACTAGAAAACGTTAAAGAATACAGCTGTTACCACCTGGATGGTCAGAGCTCGATAGTCGAGGACTATCTTAAGGTGTTGCCGCATATGCGTGAGCGTATGGCGAAATTGGTTTCTGAAAAGAAGCTGTTTATCGGCCCATGGTATACCCAGACAGATACATACAACGTCGCGGCAGAATCCATTATCCGCAACCTGAAATACGGTATGCATATCGCCGAAGAGCTGGGTCATAGTATGATGGTTGGTTATCTGCCGGATACCTTTGGTCATAACGCGCAGATGCCAACTATCTTCAAAGGTATGGGTATCGATAACATCGTATTCTGGCGCGGCGTGGACTACGATTCTCAGATCGAGAAATCGAACTTTTTCTGGCAGTCTGCTGGTGGTGACACCATCTACGCTTACAACCTAGTTCACGGTTATGGTGCGGCTAAGAACATCGTTCCTGATGATGCTCATCTTGATAAAAAAATCTTCCCGATGGTGGAGAAGATCAAACAATTGTCTGGCCTTGATGAGGTGTTGATTCCATCGGGTGGTGATCAGGTAAATATTGATCCACGCCTGCCTGAAACGCTTGCTATTGCTACTGAACGTTCAGCGGAAGATGTCTATTCAATCTCTTCAATGGAGAGCTTTGCTGAACACATGCGAAGCAACTCTGATGAATTTGAAACCTACGTTGGTGAATTCAAAGCACCTCGCTACACACGCATCCATAAGACCATTGGTTCGGTTCGCTACGATATTAAAAAACTGAACTTTGAAATTGAACAGTTCCTGTTGAAGAAGCTTGAAGTGGTAATCGCTATCGCTAAAGCTCAGGGTATAACGGTTCAGACGGAACTGGTTGATATCGCCTGGAAGAAGATCCTTGAATGTCACGCTCATGACAGCATGGGTGGTTGCAATAGTGATGCAACTAACGCTGACATTATGCATCGTCTTAAGCAGGCGGAAGAGATCTGTCATGGCCTGTTCAATCTGGTTATCAAAGAGCTTGCCGATAGTTATGAAGACAACAATGTGTTGCTGTTCAATGGCCAGATCAAACCGTATAGCGGCATTGCTAAAGTTACGTTATTCTCCAAATCTTTAGATGTCGTTCTGAAAGATAATGGTGCTGTTCTTCCAGCTGAAATTTTGAGTTACGAAGAACTGGATGGCGGAAAAGTCATCGAGGTAACAAAGGATGGAGAGAAAGAAGTACCAGTTCCTCCGTACTACCGAATTGAACTGAATGTAAGCGTTAACGATCTGCCTTCTATGGGATTCAAGGTGCTTGAAGTCACTGAGCTAGATCCTTCGGAGAGTGTAACTCCACGCCGTTTAGTAAAAGATTCAACTTTGCCAGTGATTCACAATGAAGATCTTCAAGTAGCGCTGGAAGAAGGTGAACTTTATCTGCACCACAAATCGAGCGGACGCCATATTGCTCAGCTGATTCGCTTTGAAGAGCAGGCAGATGATGGTGACTCTTATGACTTCTCACCATTAAGAGGCGATTCTCCGCTTTACTCTCAGAAGCTAGAGTGGACAGCGACGCGTCACGGCGAAACAGAACAGATTCTTTCTATCCGCGCTGAGCTGAACGTGCCTTTAGATTTGGATGAACGCAAACAAAACAAAGCATCTGGTACCGCAAGCTTTGATATCGACTTAACACTGACTAAAGGTCTGCCTCAGTTGAAGGTTGATGTTCGTACTATCAACCAGATTAAAGATCATCGTGTTCGGGTTATTCTGAACTCTGATATTACAACGGATACCTCGATTGCGACTCAGCCATTTGCCTTGATGGAGCGACCTGTTTCTGTAGATGTCACCGGTTGGAGAGACAAGTTCCGCGAGTGCCCGATTGATATTGAAACGACTGATGGCTCAGTAGCGATCAAAGATGCTGAGAAAGCGATGATCGTTCAGGGTAGGGGGCTAAAAGAGTTCCAGATTCTGAAAGGCGAATCGAGCGACCAGATTGCGATCACGCTGTTTAAATCCACTGGAGTTTTGGGTAAGGACGATCTGCATTGGCGTCCGGGACGTGCATCCGGCATCAATAACACTGTGGTTTATACGCCAGACGCGCAGCTTCAGTCGGAGATGACGTTTGCCTTCTCTATCGCGTTTGCAGATAACGCGGAACACAAAACGGTTCGTGAACTAGAGCAAGGTTATCTAAACCAGCCGTTCAGTTATCAGAAGCAGTCGTTAAACAGCTTTGAAAACCGACTTGAGCGTTTTCAGGTTAGCTTTGAGAAACGACAGGTGCAGCAGCAGTTTAGCTTGTTTGAACTTGATCAACCGCTAGAGCTTTCAAGTATCGGCCACTCTTTCTACAAAGAGAATGCAGTGATAGTGCGCCTGTTTAATACAACCAGCGAAGTAATAACTCTGGATGCATCGGCATTCTCGCACTTCCAAGAAGTAGAGGTTGTGAATTATCGGGAGTCAGCAGTAGATAGCGATGAACCGTTTGTTATCCGACCAAACAACAGCATCGATTTAAGGCTGACGACTAAGGCTAACTAAGCAACGGGTATGAAGATGATTAGTGACAAGATTTATAGCAAAGTTTCGTACCTGTATGGTGACGAGCAGGCTTCTGAAATTACCAGCTCAATTCTTGAGTTGATGACAAAGTGGCGAGGAAACTCGGCAAACTATTCTGATTGGGTAGATGAGCAGACGTCCTACCTAATCACCTATGGAGACAGCATTTCTGAATCAGGTGTGCAAACACTAGATACCTTGAAGTGTTTTGCTGATAAGTATCTTAAGAATTCTATTAGCAATATTCATATTTTGCCGATGTTCCCATACACATCGGATGATGGGTTCAGTGTTGTTGACTACCGCAAGGTGAATCCAGAGCTGGGTGACTGGAAAGAGCTGAACGCTCTTTCTGAGAACTTTGACCTGATGTACGACTGCGTGATCAACCATATCTCAAAGAGCAGTGACTGGTTCCAGCGTTATCTGGCTGGTGATGAGCAGTATCAGGACTACTTTATTGATGCCGATCCAAAGCAGGATTACTCAAGCGTGACCAGACCGCGAGCTCTGCCATTGTTAACGCCGTTTAAAAAGGCCAATGGCGATACGGCTCATGTGTGGACAACCTTCTCTGAAGATCAGATTGATATTAACTTTAAGAGTCCAAAAGTGCTTTTAGAGAGTATCGATATCCTTTTGATGTATGCCTTTAATGGCGGGCGTTCAATTCGTCTGGATGCGATTGGTTTTATCTGGAAAGCACTGAACTCAAGCTGTATTCACCTTGAGCAGGCGCATGAGATCATCAAGCTATGGCGATTGATTCTGGATGAGGTGGCTCCGGGAACACTTCTGATTACAGAAACCAATGTGCCGCATAAAGAGAATATCTCCTACTTTGGAAACGGCGATGAGGCTCATATGGTCTATCAGTTCCCGCTTCCGCCGCTTACACTGCATGCGTTCCTGAGTGGAAACAGCGACACTCTGACAGGTTGGGCTAAAGGCCTAACAAGGGAAGCGATGGCAAGCCTGAACGCAGGAAGAAAGACCACTTACTTTAACTTCCTTGCGAGCCATGACGGTATCGGTGTAAGACCGACGGAAGGTATTCTAAGTGATAACGATCGCTTGGATATGTGCCGCGAAGTTGAACGTAAAGGTGGCAGAGTTAACTACAAGAACAACGGCGATGGTACTCAGTCACCTTATGAGTTGAATATCAACTACCTGAGTGCGATTAGCGAGCCAGATGATAGTGCTGAGATTAAGGCGAAGAAGTTCCTGGCTGCACAGTCTATTTTGCTATCGTTTATCGGGGTGCCAGCCATCTATGTTCATAGTTTACTGGGAAGTGAAAACGATATTGATAGTATGGTTGAGTCAGGTATTAACCGACGCATTAATCGTGAAAAGCTGAAGTTTGATAGTCTTGAGGCAGAACTAGCGGAAGTTGGTTCGCTAAGACAGCGTGTATACAGCCAGATGATTGATCTTCTGGATATCCGCAAACAACAGAAAGCATTTTCGCCACAATCGTCACAACAGATACTGGAACTGGGAAGTAACCTGTTCGGGATGATAAGAGGTGACGGAGATAACGCAGTTCGTTACGTGGTGAATATTAGCGATAAACCGCAAACCGTTTCTCTATCTGCGTCCGGCCTGGATCTTGTTTCCGGTGAGAATCTAGAGAGTGAATTTACTTTAAGCCCATATAAGTTTGTTTGGTTAGTACAGGAATAAGGAGTCGAATATGAAACTTGCACAACTTACTTCAGAACAACTCATCCTAAAAGATGTTGTATTTGAGGATCGCCTTGAAGCGATAAATGTACTGGTCGACAAGCTTGAGCTGAGTGGAAAACTTACCGATAAGCAGATGTTTATTGATGCAGTGCTGAAACGCGAAGAAGAAGGCCCAACGTGTTTAGGAGAATATCTGGCTGTGCCGCACGGTAAGTCTGAAGCGGTTATTGAGCCTGTTTTCGCCTGCGCCTTTGTTAAAGAGGAGCTAACCTGGCAAGGCCTGGATGGTGATGAGCCAGTCAATATGATATTCCTGCTGGCAATTCCGCCAGCGCAAGCTGGCTCAACACATATGACATTACTCACCACGCTGACATCTTCGCTGGTGGATGATGATTTCCGCGAATCGTTACTGAATGCTGCAGATACTAAGGAAATTATGCGTCTGTTTGGGGCGGATGAGCCTGAAGAATCTAGTGAGCCCACTGAACAGCAAGTAGTACATCAGGAAGATGAAATGGCTCAGGATATCAGCCGTGTCGCTTACCCTGTAGTGTTGGGTGCTGGCCTTCTTGTTTCCGCGTTCTTGTTTATGCTTTTATAGTAGAGCGGTTTATTGTTAAACCTCACAATGTTGCGTTGTGAGGTTTAATTTTGAGTGGAGTTCGTAACCTGACGATAATAGCTATCGTCTTGTCTTTTCCATATTCAGCAAGGTTCTTTTTCGCTCTAACCCCCAGCGGTAGCCGCCTAGAGAACCATCACTTCGCAGAACTCGATGGCAAGGGATAAGAATCCCGATTGGATTTTTACCACAAGCGGTTCCAACTGCTCGAACTGCTTTCGGGTTCTCGATATGCTGTGCAACCTCGCCATAGCTCATCACTTCCCCTTCTTTGATACTTAAAAGAAATTGCCACACTTTGATTTGAAAAGCCGTTCCTCTGATATCAAGTGGCACATCGGGCTTTGGTGCCCCCTGACTGATATGCTTATCTAATGCCACCATCCAGATATCCAGCTCAGGTGCGTTCTGTGCTTCTGAAAGTATAAGCTGAGCTTCAGGGAACTCATTAGCCAGAAGAGTGAACAGGGATTGTTTGTCGTCTCCAAACTGTACTGAGCATACCCCTTTATCGGTTGCCGCCATTATCATGTGGCCCAGCGCAGTTTCCCGACATGCGTAATAAATGGTTTCTCCTTTACCGCCAGCTCGGTACGCTTTCGGCGTCATACCTATATTTCGGCTCGCCTCACCATATACCCGGCTAATTGAACCATAACCTGATGAATAAATAGCGTCTGTCACCCCTTCTCCCTCTTTTAACGAACGCTTGAACTTTCCCATACGCACTGCATCCTGATAATGCTTAGGCGATACACCAAACATTTCTTTAAAAGAACGTTGTAACCGGGAAGGCGAAAGGCCAGCGATCTCGCCCAACTGAGCAAGTGTCATTTTGTGTTCGGCATGACTTTCGATATAGCGAGCTAGATCAATGAGTTTCCGACTACGTTGACTTGGTCTCGTTGGATTGCAGCGCTTACAGGGACGAAACCCTGCTTGCATTGCGGTTTTGATGTCAGAGAAAAACCTCAGATTTTCCGGGTTTGCTTCTTTGGTCGAGCAGGAAGGCAAACAAAATACGCCAGTGGTGATAACGCCATAGTAAAACTGTCCGTCAAAGGCGCTATCTCTTTGAGCTACCGCAATTCTCATTTTATTTTCAGTAAGTGTTGGCATATTTACGCTCGGTGTTTAACGGGTTTATATATGATCTCATCACCCGTTATCTCACCATACTAAGCTTGATGATGCCATCCGATTCTTGCCGGTTACTATTCCTTTTAAACCCTATTTTTTCCTCAATATAAAGTATTGATATGTGAAATCTTTAGCTGCGGATTTCTCATAAATACTAATCTCTCGTTTGATATCAATGATCGCTTGAGAGTCTTGCATGATTGGTTCTAGCTCTTTTACTCTCTCTGCTAGTGGTAGCCAGTAGTTTTGCCAGGCATCGACACCTAGTGAGAACTGAGAAATTAGCTCATAACCTGCTTTTGCAAACTGCGCCTCTCTTGTCGAAATGGTTTGGATATCTGGGTAGTCAGAAAGCCAGAACTGCTCTACTTCTGGATCTGGTGTCTCAGTTAGCCATACAAGGTCACTGACAATAAGAATACCGCTATCCTTAATGAGTGGTTTCCATTCTTTGAGCGCCTTTTCCATACCCATAATGTAGACACAGCCTTCAGCCCATAGCGCATCGAAGCTTTGCGGTTCAAATGGAAGTGAAGTCATTGAAGCGTTAACGGGTGTCACCCTATGACTTAGCTCTCGGTGAGAAAGTTTTTGCTTTAGTCGCTCAATGGCTGAAGGTTCATTATCGACAGCAGTGATCTGCGTCTCTGTTTGCTCGGCAAGCAGTGTGGTTGATGTGCCTTTACCACAGCCAATTTCTAGTAGTGTCTGGGTATTTTCTGGTAGCTGTGAAATCGCTTTTAAAGTTCCTGCTTCGTTACCTGGCCCCCAGCGCTCAAGTGTCTCGAATACAGTCATAAAGTCTTGCATGTATTTGTCATGTTCATTCATATCTTTAGATAACCATTTAATTCTTAGTGCTTCTTTTTCGTCAAATCCTTGCTGGCTAAGCCAGTTAAGGTGCTCTTCTGGGGCGCTTTCACTCATAACGCTGTGCATCTCTCTTTGTGAGCGCTCACCAAGTAAACCGAGCAATAGGTCTCGAGCCTGTATTTTTTGTGCAATCTCTTCATTCAACTGCACCAGGCGATCAGAGAGCACACTTTTATCTAACTTGGCATCCAGGCAGGTTTGGCACTCTTTTAAGGTTAAGCCCGCACTCTGCAATTGCTGAATCAAGAACAAGCGCTGCATATCTCGTTCGCTGTATTGGCGATAGCCGTTACTCAATCGCTTACCCTGAATTAGCCCTAGTTTTTCGTAATAGAGTAAGGTGGTGCGAGATATCCCGGCCTTCGCCGCCAGTTCTGAAATGAAATACATATTGAACAAGCCCTTAAAATTGCTCAGATGGTTAAAGCATAAAGTGTAAAGCTATAGACAGGTCAAGGCCAACAGACCCTATCCCTAACATCCAAAAATAGTTCAAAAGCACTAAAAAAGTGCAAGCATTTGAGTTTGTACGAAGAGGTGATTTTTATTTTTTATATAAATCAATGATTTAGGTTTTTCGTGTTTTTGGCACACTATTGGCTTTATATAGAGTGATACATTCTCGTTCTACTTTCGTTAGGCATTTGGCGCCTTTGGCATTTATGGCAAAGGCGCATTTTTTTGCCATTTTTTCAGGAAAGTGAATGTAAAAAGCCCTTCCAACGAGAAGGGCTTGGGGATAAACGTCAAAGGGGGGACGTAATTAAAGAGACGGATTCATGATCTGTTGAGTTCTTTCGAATACATCCAGACCTTGCTGTTTTAGCCAGTAAGGGATATCGATAAGCACCCAGTTTTCACTTAGCTTGTCACCTTCACGGCAGTAAACATCCACAACCTGCATATCTGCACGGATTTCACCACCAGGCAAGCCAAGGAAGCCACCAATTGGCGTGTTCGATAGGTTTGGCCATCCGAAGAAACAAGCGAAGTTGCCTTCTGCGAAACGACATACGTGGCCGTTAAACTTCTTGTCTTTAAGGTTGTTACGGAACGGTAGCTGGTGCTGCTGTTGGTAACGTGGGATAGTGTAAGAAGCACCGATGCCGCATGGTCCGTACCAGATCATGTCCTTCTTCCAGGTCTTCTCCAGTACTTCGGGAGGACAACCCATCGCGCCACTTTCGTTTAGCGCGGTAAGATCGTCAACCATACGGTTCACAAGAGCCAGTGTTTCAACACCTTCTTGTTCTGGTGCATCTTCAAATAGCAGACCATCGTGAGTACGAGGACCAGGATATACAAAGAACTGACCAGTTGAAGGAGCAAGAGGATAACAACCTGCCTGGCTCATTACGCCCAGAAGATCCAGGAACAGACCTGTCTTAGTAATTTTGCCATTTTCTACACAAGTAAACTCTGCATAGCGGATGTTCATCATCTTGCCTGTTGCGCGAATACCTAGCCAATCTGCGTCGAAAAGACCCATGAAGTGGCCCATGCTCATTACCCACTGTTCGCCACTAATTTCATTAGTGCCACCGATGAAGATATCCTGACGACGCTGCATGCTAGTCATTGATTTCATCAGAGGAGCCCAGAAAGTTTCAGCTGCTGCTTCTGCTCCCTGCTGCTCGCGGAACGGGTAAACACCACGCCATAGGTAGTCTTCACTAGTACGTTCCTTCAGTACATTTGCAACGGTTTCTGGTGTTGCATTTTCCATCGCATCAAAATATTCACGAACGATGCGTTTGGTTTCCTGGTACTTACTCATTTTTTAATATCCTGATTTCAGATTTAGGTTTTGTTATCCGGCCTGCTTTCACAGGCCGTTAGCACTGACGTTTTGTAATTATTTAAATTTAGTTAGCTACAGGCTCAGTCTTCTGTTCGGACTTTTTTGCAAATATGCCTGTTTTCAAAGTTTCAGGTAGTGATAGCCAAATCAGACCTGCGATGATCCATACGATAGGTGAGCCCCACATCGCTGTAGTAAGGTCGGTACGGTCTTTGATAAATACCAACACCATTGGTGCCCACATACCGATAATACGACCACCGTGGAATAGCGCTGCACCGAAGCTTCTTAGGTGAGAAGGGAACAGCTCTGAGAAGTAACCACCCCATACAGCACTTGAAGAAAGACCAAAGTTATAGATAAGGCCAAGGATTGCCAGCATGTTGATGCTGCCGATCATTACATCACTTGGTGCTACGAAGAAGATAGCCGCCATTACACCCGCTAGGATAAAGCCGAATGCGTTAACTTTACGTCCGTATTTATCTGCAATAGCACCCCAGGTCCATGCGCCGAATAAGCTACCAAACGCAGAGATAGAGAAGATAATACCTACTGTGGCACCGTCAAACTGGCGCACTTCTTTCAGATAAGTGGTTACGAACCCACCGAAGAACTGGTAGCCGTAGAAGTTAAGACCAGCAAGTAGAAGACAGGTTAATGTCAGACGGCGGTATGGGCCTGAAAGCATTTCACCCCAAGAGCCTTTCTTCGCTGGCGCATTTTCTGTTGCCTGGTTTTCTTCTTCTCCGTACGCGATATATTTCTTATCACTTGGAAGAATGAATACCATTACAGCAGCGGCAACTAGCGGCGGAATACCACCAACCCACATAATACTCTGCCATGGAGCGTCGATGCTGGAGATAAATGCTGCATACGCACCCATTACCATTAGAGCAACAGAGAACATACTTGATGCAAAAGCAGTCAATTTACCACGAACGCTTGGTTTGAACAGGCCGATCATTGTCGATACCGCTACAGTGAAGTAACCACCAAGAGATATACCGATGATTAAACGCATCAGAGCCCATGTTGTGTAATCAGTAAACATCATGTTGATGATGGTTGCGCCACCATTCAAAGCCGTGATTGCGATAAGAGTGGGTTTTTTACCAAAGTTTGTTGCAAACCACGCGCAGCTCAGAGCACCGATAAGCGCACCAACCGACTGCCAGGTATAGAATTGAGCGGTGTCCGCTAGGCTAATGCCTTCATAGGCTTCAACGATGTAAGGACGAACGTAATCGATAATTACAAAGTTGTAGCAGTAAAAAAAGTACCCAACAAGAATAGCAAGGTAAGCTGCGATTCTCTGTATCAATGGAACTTCGTTCATGTGTTTTTTAGTCATGAGCGATAAATCCTCTATTATTCCGTTAGCGATAAAGTGTTGTTCAACCAAACAGCGAATAATTGTCTTGCTGTTTGTGTCTGTGTGACCGAAGTCCTGCTTGTTCGGTGTATTTTTATACTAAACGTGATCGGTGAAGATAAACCGTGATCAATGTCAATTTCAAAATGAATGCGTACCCATTTTGTTTATATGCGTGACGTAGATCTCAATTGAATGGTGAATTATATAATCTGGCTGATTATGTTGATGATTGTCACATAAAATGACGGGTTACTATCATGAGGCCTGATTAAAAGGTAACCTAATTGACCAATGGAAGGACGTTTAAGTTATCAATAAAAAGCATTTCAAATAAATATGGTTACGTATTCAAGTTTTGTTGTCATGGGGCTTTACCTGCTTACTACGCTGTTTATCAGTTATCGGGTAAACCGAAAAAGTAAAGCTCGCGGGGACTTTTCAACCGGAAACAGGCAGTTCGGTTGGTTTACTGCTGGTATCTCTATTCTGGCAACGTACATAAGTACGATGACATTTTTGGGTATGCCCGGGTGGATTTATTCTACCGGGATGCAGGCGTTATCCATTCATCTAAACTATCCGATCGTCATTTTCTTTGCTGTGGTGTTTTTTATACCGGTGTTTTACAAGCTAGGGCTTACCTCGATATACGAGTATCTCGAAATGCGCTTTGGCATTGTCGCACGCACGATCAATTCAGTTGTATTCATCCTGGTTCAGTGTATTTCCGCTGGGATTATTCTATATGGCGTATCTCTGATAATGGTGCAGGTATTACCGGTGACGGTAAAAGAAGCGATCATCTACATATCCCTGTTTACGGCGCTTTATACCTATGCCGGGGGGATATCAACGGTCATCTGGACAGATATGCTGCAGTCTGTGGTGTTATTTGTAGGGTGCGCAGCGATATTTTATATCTTGCTTGGGGGAATTGACGGAAACTCCATTGCTGCAAGTCTTCCTCAGATTCAGGAAAAAATGGCGATCGTTAACCTGGACGTTACGCTGCAAAAAGATACAACACTATTCGCTGGTGTGTTTGCTGTTGCTTTCCTGCACCTGAGTGTTTACGGCTCAAATCAGCTGATTATCCAAAGAACGTTGGCAACCAGGAACGTTAAAAATGCGCAAAAGTCCATGCTACTGGTTGGTTACAGCGCCTTCGTTATTTATCTATTTTTCAGTGTGATAGGTATCCTACTGTTTGTGTTTTATCAAGGTCAGGAGTTCACTAACAGCAACAACATCATTCTGGATTTTGTATTCAATCATACTAATCCGATAGTCATCGGCTTAATTATATCTGCTATTGCTGCCGCAGCGATGTCTACCCTCGATTCAACCTACAACTCTATAGCGACAGTGGCGACTTTCGACATCTATAAACGTTTTCTGAATGATAGCGCTGCAAGTGCACATTATGACGGTGTTGCGAGAAAGCTGAGCCTTGTTGCGGCGGGTATAGTGATTGTTCCGGCGCTGTTATCCATATCGAATGAATCTGTACTTAAATCCGTAGCCAGTATGACATCCATTTTTGTGGGAATTCGTTTGGGTTCGTTTGTACTGGGGCTTGCGTTTGAGAAGGCCAACGAGAAAGGAATTATCATCGGTAGCCTATTGAGTATTGTTGCTATCTATATTTGCCGTACTGAAGGTGTGTCCTGGCCCTGGTTCGCACCAATCGGGACAGTAGTATTTGTTGTGTCAGGTTTAATTACTAGTCTTTTATGGGGAAAAAATAGCGAAAGTCAGTTAAAATTTATAGATACGCAGAAAGATTTATATTGTAAACCTGACATGAGTCAGCTGATGCTTCTGGTGTTCGCTGCTCTTACTGTTGTTTCCTGTTTTTTTATTCCGGATTGGCTACTATCAGCCTTGTCTTAGTGAGTTATTAGCATGTTATCGATTTTTGATATCTATAAAATTGGTGTTGGACCTTCCAGCTCCCATACAAATGGCCCAATGATCGCGGGTTATCAATTTGCTGAAAAAATAAAACCGTTTCTGGATACGGTTGTTAAAGTACAAGTTGATCTTTATGGTTCGCTGTCTTTGACCGGTCGTGGGCACCATACGGATAGAGCAACAGTTCTTGGATTGATGGGGAACCGCCCGGACTGCATTGATATTCCTTCTGCTAATAAGCTGATGCGCGACTCGTTTTCTGAAAGTTGTCTAATGTTGTGTGGAGAGAAGAAAATCAGCTTCGACAGACAAGCAGATATTATTTTTCATACAGACAACTTGCCGATGCATGAAAATGGTATGAGTATTTCTGCGTTTGGTACAGACGGTGAAATGCTCGACAAAGAGGTTTATTACTCGATTGGCGGTGGATTTATCGCTACCGAAGACGAGCTGAAAAATCCAAATGGCCAGAAACAAACAGAGTTGGAATTTCCATATCACTCCGCAGAGGAACTACTGAAACAGGCTGAAGAGAATGGTTATTGTCTTGGTGGTTTAATTCTCCGTAATGAGTTGGCTTTTCATACCAATGAAGAAATCGACAGAAAGGCAGAACAAATCTGGAATATTATGTCGAACTGCGTTGACCGAGGGTTGGAAACCGAAGGCATTCTTGATGGTGGCCTGAATGTAACCCGCCGTGCTCCAGCATTATTGAAAAAGCTGGAAGCGAATCAGGGGCTAACCGCTGACCCTATGGAAATCCTTGATTGGGTTAATGCCTTTGCCTTTGCTGTTAGTGAAGAAAATGCAGCAGGTGGGCAAGTGGTAACTTCGCCTACCAATGGTGCAGCTGGTGTGATTCCTGCGGTGCTAATGTATTACCACCGCTTTATTCGAGAGCTCGACCTTAAGCAGATTAAGGACTTCCTAGCCGTTTCTGGTGCTATTGGTGTTCTTTATAAAATGAATGCATCGATTTCCGGCGCTGAAGTTGGCTGTCAGGGTGAAGTCGGAGTGTCATCTTCTATGGCCGCGGCTGGCTTAACGGCACTACGGGGCGGCAGCAATGAACAGATCTGTATTGCTGCTGAAATTGCAATGGAGCACTCTTTGGGAATGACTTGTGACCCAATTGGTGGTCTGGTTCAGGTTCCTTGTATTGAACGAAACGCGATGGGCGCAATGAAGGCGATAAATGCTTCTCGTATGGCGTTGAAACGCACGAGTAAATGTCTGATATCTCTCGATAAGGTTATCGATACCATGTACCGAACCGGTAAAGATATGAATAAGAAATACCGTGAGACATCACTAGGCGGGTTGGCAGAGACAATCCACCTCGCGCCTCCTTGTGAATAAAGACGACCTAGTCTCTAACTTAGTTGATTAAAATGGCAGTAACATGACCTAAATGTTGCTGCCAAAAGTGATATTTCTCTAATACATTCAATACATAAGCCTCTCCTTATACTATTTTCAAAATGAATATTGACTAAAAGTTTATATTTATTCATTATCCGATTTTTATTCTACTTATTGATTTTATTACTTTTTAAGAGCCCCTTATTATGTCATTTGGATTTAGAACGCGACTAAATATGTCGATGTTGTTGATTCTGGCGATTGCACTTATCGTCGCTTCAACTCTTAGCTATCAATCGAAGAAAAGGTTGATTGACAATGGAGTTACCACACTTGGTGAAACAACACTGAGTTATGAATCCCAGGCAATTCAGACCTGGTTAGAGCAGCACTTTCGCAGTCTTCATAGCGCTAAAGAGAGGCTGGAGCGAGACCCATCGGATGGTGAAATTAACGAGCTGCTGTTATTGCTTAACGATAGCCTTGAGTTTATGAATGTGGCCTATGCATCTAATGGTAAGCCGACGATTTTGAGTTCAAATGGTGAGATCAAACTGTATCCCTTATCTGCTTTTGACCCAACGTCGAGGCCCTGGTATCAGGGAGCGGTGAACTCCAATGATATTTATATCACTGAAATCTATGAAGATACCGAGACTAAGAAACAGGTGATCAGTTTGTCCGTTGCTGTAAGACAAGGTGGCAAACAAACCGGTGTTTTACTTGGGGATCTAAGCTTAGATACTGTACTGAAAAAAGTTGAGCAGATAGATTTTAATGGTGGTCGTGCATTACTTCTGGATCAAAACCTGAAAGTACTGGCAAGTTACAATTCTCAACAGGTTGGCTCTACTTTAAGAGAGTTCTCTAGTGAGCTTTCTGAGCTTCAAAATGCGATGAGCAATCAGGATAGTGGTGTTGTTTACTACTCCCTTGAGGGCAGTCACCGTGTTGGTTACTTCAAACAGGTTAGCTTAAACCGTGATCAAAGTTTTACATTATTGATTATGGTAGATGAAGACAATCTTTATTCTGCGCTACGTGAAGAGACGTCTAACACAATTCTATTTGCGGTAATCGCTGTAGTTCTTGGTGGACTGGTGATGCTCGTGGTGATGCGGAAACTTTATCAGCCAATAGATCGTCTAAAGGCGATTGTGGGTGACTTAGCATCTGGCGATGCTGATCTTACACAAAGATTGCCAGTTAACGGCAAAGATGACCTTGCATTTATCTCTTCATCTATCAACGAATTTATCTCGAATATTCAAGAACTGGTTGTTCAGATAACTACAGCTTCAAAAGAAATTGAGTCAGGCTTGAATCAGGCAGAAGCTGTGGCACAGAACAACAGAGATATTTTGCTAAGCCATCAGAGCGAAACAGAGCAAGTTGCTTCTGCGGTAACAGAGATGAGCTCAACGGCAGAATCTGTTGCAGAAGGTGCTCAGCAAGGCGCAGGTCTGGCTCACGATCTGAGTGATCTGGCAAACCAGTCACACGAGGCTATCTCAAGTACTTCTTCCGACATGTCTGGTCTTGCGGGTGAGCTGGATAGTGCATCTCATCAAGCAGTCAATATGAATGAAGAAGCGCAGCAGATCACTCGCGTACTGGATGTTATTCAGTCTATTTCTGAGCAAACTAACCTGCTGGCATTGAATGCCGCAATTGAAGCTGCTCGAGCAGGTGAGGCGGGTAGAGGCTTTGCTGTCGTTGCAGATGAAGTTCGCGCTCTGGCAGCACGCACGCAAGAGAGCACTCAAGAGATCAGTGATATGCTTGATAGCTTGAATAACGGTTCTGGCCAGGTTGTCGAAATGATGGACAATACCAGGTCTAATTTTGATAGTACGGTATCGACGACACAGAATGCTCTGGAGTCGATCAGTGAAATCACCAACCATATTATTGGCCTGGAAGATTCTAACTCTAATATCGCAACGGCAGCAGAGCAGCAACGTACCGTTACTGAAGAAGTGAGCGTTAATATCAACCGGATTAAGGAAATCGCAGAACAGTTAGCCGCAAGTGGGCAAGAGGTACTTGCAGCTACGGAGCAGGTTTCACGCTCTAACGGTTCGCTAACCGGACTGATATCCCGATTTAAGGTATAAGCCGGTTTAACGCTTAACGTTAATAGTACCCAACAATTGAAGAAATAGCGGGCCCAGTTTGTTCAACAGACTGGGCCCTTTTTCTATCCCGTGACCGAATTCTAAAGTTCACCGTAAGATCGATTTTTTCGTTTGACTTACACGTGTACGCTGATATCTTGGCGTACAAGTGTAAGCCGAATAAAAGAAACTGACTTATGGACTCTGCCAATAATACAAAGCCGCCATTAATATGGCTAAATATCATTATATTTGCTGCAAGCCTTGGGCTGGCCGTTATTGTTACGCCTGTATATGGATTTGCTTATGGATATGGTTGGGAGCACCTAATCTGGCTTTTAGTCGCTTTTAGTTTCACAAACCTTTCCATTACCGCTGGCTATCATCGTTTGTGGAGCCATAAGGCTTATGAAGCGCATGTTGTATTAAGGGTGCTTTACGCGCTGGGAGGAGCTTTTGCGCTACAAAATAGTGCTCTTCACTGGTCTTCTGATCATCGTATGCATCACAAGTTTGTTGATGACAACGAGAAAGATCCTTATTCAGCCAAAAGGGGATTCTGGTTTTCGCATATAGGTTGGATGATTCGTGATTACAACGGTTCAAAGCATAACGACTACAAGAATTGCCGAGATCTAAAAAGAGATAAAGTGGTGATGTGGCAACACAAACATTATGTATCGCTCGCTTTAGCTACCAATATTCTGATTCCGTTGGGTTTGGGAGTTTTGCATGGAGACATTCTCGGAATGTTTCTGATTGTAGGTGCTCTTCGTCTTACACTGAGTCATCACAGTACCTTCTTTATTAATTCTTTGGCGCATATCTGGGGTAGCCAGACGTTCACGGACAAAAATACTGCCCGTGATAACGGAATCCTTGCCTTCTTCACCTTTGGTGAGGGATACCATAACTTCCACCATATCTTTGAAAACGATTATCGGAACGGTATTCATTGGTGGGATTACGATCCGACTAAATGGTTGATAAAAGCCGGTAGTTGGGTTGGTTTAACGAGCAAGCTAAGAAAAACCCCGAGCATTAAGATTGAACGAGCTAAGGCATCTATGCTGATGCGTAAGGCTCAGGAAAAAATTCAAAGCCGTGCCGGATCTTCTAAGGTGTTGTCTCTACTGCAAAAAGACTTCGATTCATTTGTGCATGTTTTGGAAGAATATTATGAAGTGAAGAGACAACTACTTGGAAGTAAGAAAGGCGACATAGTGAAAAAATATGAGCACTCGGTGCTTAAGGTGAGATATCAGCAAGCGAAACTGAATCTTGAAAAGCAAAGGCAGATTTGGCAGCGTTCACTTAGACGATATTCATATAACTAATTAACTTCACCCTCTCTGCCTGTCAGAATCTAAGTAATGATGTATTTAGGTCTGGCAGGCTGTCTATATTGGTATGCCCTGAAATGAGTTGGACTAATGCCTGGTTAATTTTAGTTTGTACGCATTTGCTCTACTAGACGTTATAAGTGTTTACCAGATAAAGATGCTCCTCAAATCCAGCTTTGACGAATTACAAATTATGGTTTAATTTTAATGAAACCAGTTGATTCACTCACGACACGTGAACACTAGTATTAATAGTCTAAGTAACCAAGTAGGTAGAAGACTAGGGGTAGCTCCCATTACCAGTTGATGAGACCTCAAAAGAGCCATTGTGAATCCTAATTGAAGTTATCCCTCCAAAGGGAGACTTCGCTGACTGTCTTGTGCTAAAAAGACACTCAGCATGTAATTAGGATATTACTATGCCTTTAAAAACACTCCACACTTCTTCTGAAGCAAAAAAACACTATAAAAGTATCTCTTACGAAACCCTATTAGCAAGCTGGCTATTACAAGATGGCTGGGAAGTATTTATGCCCATGATCGATCATGGTATGAAGACAGATGTACTCATTTCTGATGGGAGCAAATTCTACCGTATTCAAGTAAAGTCTGTAGAGTGCTTTGATGAAAACACCATTGTTACTGACCAATGGCAGGATGCTCAGATTGATTATGTAATATATTTCTCAAGGTGTGCTAATTGGGGCTACATTGCTCCGCCCTTTAAGGGAAAGAGGAGAGTTAATCACATCGAGCATGTTAGGTTTCACCAACACCCCAAAAACTTTCTCAAAGCTTTTGGCCGGGCTTAATAAACACTACTCAGGATGAATCATCGTGAACAGTTAGTCAGTAACATATTACTGACTAACTTTGTTCTCACAGCAACATCATTGTTTAGTGTTCACAAGAGCAAGCAAGGACTTGGTGACTAGGAAATGCCCCTTTATTGCTTAGAGTAAAAACTCCCTACTTGTTCACACCTAGGGAAACTTAACTATCCGGAGCAAACTAAGACTTGAATAATTATGTTCCTTTAAGGCTCAATTCATCTTTGCTGCTATTCTTATCTAGGCCTTTTCGTAAACTAGAAGGAGGTTCCTATGTCAACGAAACAAGGCCATTCAACGGGACAGAAAAAACCCTTTAAACTGGAAGATATCTGGCGCATCCGCACACGGTTAGAACTCGAAGGTAACATTCGGGAGTTGGCACTGCTTAATCTAGCCATTGACTGCAAATTGCGATCTTGCGACTTGCTGAGGATGAAAGTAAGAGACATATCAAGCGGAGGTGTGCTTCAAAGTCGAGTGCTATTCAGGCAGAGCAAAACGGGGCGTGATGTTCAGTTTGAGATCACTTCCAGAACAGCACAGTCCATCACACAATGGCTTGTTGTTAGTGGCTTAACAGCTTCTGATTACTTATTCCCAAGCCCTAGGAAAGAAGGTAAACCAATAAGCTACAGCTATTATGCCAAAACGATTCGAAAGTGGGCAAAAGCACTAGGATATGACGAATCGATGTATGGTACACACTCCATGCGGCGTACCAAAGCGACGTTAATTTATGCTAGGACAAAGAACATCCGAGCAGTCCAGCTTTTGCTGGGGCATGTAAAGCTTGATAACACCATTCGTTACTTAGGCGTTGAAATTGAAGATGCTCTTCACATTTCAGAAAATATAGAGTCATGATGTACCTACCGTGTTGAAAATAAGCGAGATTTTATATCGTTCTTGCTTTGATTCTTATCCAATATCTTTCCGAAGTTAAAATACAAAAAGCCGAACATTGCTACAGTTCGGTTTCCGCAGTGTACGAAAAAACCAACAAGAAACCTGAACTGAATCGACTATCCTCCTGTAGTAACTGGTGGTGTGATTCATAGTCGTGTTCATTGTAAACAAAGTAAAATGGGGAGATGTTCAATTTGAAATAACCTATAGAACAACGCAGTCTATACACAATAGCTTGTTGGCAGTGACATAGAAAACGAATTCCCACGCGAAATAAATGGACGTAGCTATTCTCACGATAATTTATTAATTATGCGGCGAATTACGAGATTGCCTTGGTAAGCGTTTGTATTTTTTCTTGCAACTTAAGCTTGAGCAGCTCTCTTTGGATTTTCTGTTTTTATTTAATGGTTTACGACCGACTTTGGCTTTTATTGGATTGTGATATTTACCCCAAAGTTGCCGAGGTGTTAGTGGGATCAACTGAAGCTCAAGACATGCGTTTGATAGCGCTTGGTAGTCATCGATTAAAGCTTGTTCTGCTCGGGTAAGTTCGATAGGAAGAGGGAGTTTGGGCCTTCCCGGACTTTTAGCTCTGTGTAGTGGAAAAAGCACACCTATTCGTTTATCGACTATAAAGTTGAGGGCTTTTCTTAGAAATGGTCGGTATCCTAGCACGATATCCAGATTATTGGGTTCTAGACATTGTGTAATACGGTATTTTTCTTTGGGGAAAATTTTTACTGTGTCGTCCCTAACATGAGCAATATTTTCCTGAAAGAGTGTGACAATATCTGTCAGCTCAGGGCGTTTTATGATCATGGTTTTTGTATTGTCTGTTGGGTTAATGATGTTTACCTGAGTAGTGCGAGAACAATAATGCTCAACGCTCGAACAGTAAGGTGTAAACATGGTGTAACTCAGTTTGGCTCAACTCTCTTTCAATATTGGCTGGGCTTACCGAGTGGTGATTCAGCCGAGAAAAGATAATAGGTAGTGATAGCACAACAATGAAAACGACTAAAATGGCAACATGGTTATTGAGCATCGCTGAATGTGCCTTGTTGTTAATAAAGAGAGTAGCTTGATATAAAATCTACTCTCTTTGGGCTGTTAATTAGAAGAACCACTTCATGCCGATTTCGACACGCAGCTCAGGGTCATTGTTTATTTCAGTGCCGTCAGGCAAAACAACATCGGCTGAGCCGTATTCAAAACGAGTCATCAGCCATTGAGTACGATCTGAGCGAGTTGGTGCACTAACAAAGAAGTTTAGCTTGCTTGATTCCATCGATACCACATCACCTTCTGCTTTGAAGTATTCGGGTGAAAACTGAATAAAACTGCCAGAATCGCCAATTTCTTGAGTAAGGAACATATTCAACATGTACCCTTCGGCACTTTCGCCAAATACCTGGCCTGTTGTGTATGCAATATTAGGGAAAACTTTCGCCCCGAACGTGTAAGCAGGGTTAATCAGACCAATCACACCTGCTGAGAACAAAGTAGTATCTTTTAAACCAGAATCTTTAGCCGTACCCGCTTCGCCGTTTTGGTGGATCAAATCTGTTGAGAAGCCGATACGAGGCAACAGAGAGTTATCTAGTGCATGGACTTGAAAATACTGTGCGCGACCTTTCTGATAATCGGTTCCAAGCTTATGTTTGCCATCAATTTTTGCATCATCGTTGCCAAATGTACCTTCTGCAAAGCCAGCAAACTGAATGTCTTCTGACCATGCGCCTGTCATCATTCCAGACATTCGTACGTCCGCATCGGAATCTAGGAAAACGGCGGCTTGAGTATAAACGCGCGTTAGATCAGAAGGGTTAATGACTTCACTCTCTTGCTCTTGTTCCGAAGCAATGGCAGCGCCGGAAATTGCCAAGAGTAACGCAGTGGTAAGCGTTGCTTTTTTCATTGTTTTACCTTGTATCAATACTTGTCAAACATCCCTTCTGTGAGTGGAGGCGCGTCCCTGCATAGTTTTTTATTGGTTCTTGGAGATAGTACGAACTGCACAAAGTAACGATTGAACATCGTTTTACGTTACGAATATCAGTAGTACTGAAACCATGACTATTTAACCAATCCGACCTGTGTTTAGCTTTGCATTTTAGGTCAGTCGGTTAGCTTGCTAGGACAATGAATCAAATGTTGATTTAGGTCACCCTTTGCAAAAAAACTCAGTTGCCGCTATAGAGGTAGTGAGGTGAGTAGAGAAACGGGTGTAGGTGATTACCGACAAAAGGCTGGTGGTAAATTACTGTGGTATAAGAAAAGACAAAATGCCGACTGAGTAGGTCGGCATTTTGATTCACACTAAATATGGATGAGCATGTCTATTAAAACAATCCAAAGCAAAGCGAATTTCGTCTCTATTATTGCTGGTTAAGCCAAAAAACAGACAAACACCTCGCATATAATTGCGCGTCGCTTCGTTCAAGGTAAGTTGTCGGAGAAGGCCTTGCTGGACTAAAGGTTCTGCTAACGAACAGGATAAGGCTATCCAACCGCCTTGAGTGAGTAAAGCAGTGGCAAGGCTGAGTGAACTTATTTTTTCAATTGTGTTTGAGACGCGAAAGCAGCCCAAGTCGCCTTCTCTCGTTTGGGACAGTTCGTACTGCGTTTCGAGCCTTAGTTGCTCAATCGACACGATATCTTGTTCGGCGAAAGGAGAATCTGGGCTCACATAGGCACCAAGAGCCAAGTTACCAATATAGTGCGTGTCAATTCGAGCTTGCGTTCTTGGCGAGTCTTCGGTGGCCATGATTGCTATATGGCATTCGCTCTTTTCAAGGCAATCATAAGCGTACTCTCTTGACGCGTAGGTGACGTAAATGGCTAGTTGAGGAAAATGCTGTTTAATCTCGATAATGGCAGAACTCAGCCAGGCAGTTGGGATCTGGTCATCATGCATGACGATCAGTTTTTCTAATGGCTCATCGAGCAAGGAGAAAGCGGTGAGTTCAAAATCTTTGGCTTGTTTACTTAAGTTGGTTGCCCGAGAGATGAGCTGGTGGGCGGCATCGGTTGGCTTTGCTTTTCGTCCTTCAATTTGGAACAGCGCTACTCCGACAATATCTTCTAAGGTCACGACTTGCTCCCTTATCGTACTACGTTCCTTATGTACCGCACGCGCAGCAGCGCTGTATGAGCCGTGTTGATAAACCAGAGCAAACGCATGAATCTGTTCAATGGAGATCATGGAGTCACCTTATAGTCTTAGATATGAATAAGATACTGGCTTATGGTGAGGTTGTCATGATCGCAAGTCATTCTTGTTGGTTAAAATCGTTGTTCGTGTCGTTGTAGATTTTGTAGGTGCTCAACAGCCCTGTCTGAAGTGAGGTACTCTGATGGGGTATCTGAGAGCGGTAAAGGTGGAGTTAATGAAAGAGGGTCCTAAAAAGCTCGATTATGCAGGCTTTTTAGGACCCTGAGATTATTAGTTCGCGGAACTCACTATTGCTTGTGTGATATCGCCATACAAGCCGTCAGTATTAATACTGAAGTCTAATGATTTTCCGGAGTCTTGTATTTGCTTAACGTTGTATGTGAACTGAGAAGCCGTATCACCCCATTGGTATCTAACCATTGTCTCACCTGATTGCAAATGCTCAGTGACAGTGTATTCAGTCGCATAGCCTGCCATAATACCGTTTAACGGTCGGTTTGGTGCATCATGAGGTATCTTAAAAGGAACCGCATCGAGTTTTACGACACCGTTACGTACGCTAGTTGGCTCTTTTAAGTGACTTGCAAAATAGGTTGCATGAATAAAGCGGTCTTCAGCGTTAATGTTCCCGCCTGTCATTAGTCGGGTTTGACTGTTTTGTGAGCTTTTGTCTCCCCATCCGCGCTGAGATCTTTCAATGTTGGTTAAATGCACTTCGAAATCTGGTTGGTTGGTCATTACATTATATTCTGAGCCATGCCAAATTCTTGCTTTACCATCGCGGAATTCAACAATGGCACTGTCTCCGCTCACATCTTGGAAGCTGTAATGAAGCGTAATATCAGTGGGTACTCCAGGTACTGATTCAGACACAGCTGGGGAGGCTTCAACAAATTTTACAACATCTGCAACGTTAGCAAACTGAGATAAGATATGCGTAAGGTAGGTAGCTACGCCAATATCATCGGACGAGCTTGCTTTTGCCGCATCCATATTGTCATCAAATAATGTATTTCCACTAAGACCTTCACTGTTTGCGCCATTAGTAATCATGCCATAAGTAGTAATTCCAGTTACGTCATACTTTGATGTATGAGAGCGTTCGAACTCAAGATGTCCATTGTATTCTGAGCCACGTGGAATGTTTCTTAGTGTGGGAGAGGTTGCTTCCAACCAGTCCATGGTTCTAGTAACAAATGTTCCATGCTCTGCAGTGTCCCAAACTACACGTGTACAAGCGGAAGCGGTTGCGGTAGTTCCAGTGGCGAGCACCGCACAAATTGCTGCATTTAATACTTTTGATTTCATTCTAATTACCTTACTTGTTTCTCGTTACGGCGATATTCTATGTTAGAGATAGAGGTTCATTAAAATGCATTATGAACGTCATTTTCGTTCATTAGCTCAAAGAGTCTTGGTAGTGTGTTTTTGCGATGGATTTAACTAAGTCCGCGACAGGGCTGTCCTCTAAATCCATAGAGTAGAACATTGATAGTCCTAACTTAGCACTGTTGCTTAGCTCGGCAATTTCAATTTCATAGAGCTCCCCACGCTGAACGTATGGTTCGGCAAGCTCTCTATGTGTTACTATCCAGCCGGCATACTTAACCATTTCAAACAACATGTCATTGTTACTGACGACATGTATTTGAGAGGAGACGATAAAAAGGTCTGGAGAAAAATTAATCAGATCCGCTGACGCATACTGTTTTTCGAGCGAGAGGTCACCAAAGCTCAAATTCTGGATATGCCTCAGCTTACTTTTTCGCCCGACATAGACACCTAATTTTCCATATCCGATATGCGAATAACTTATAGCTTTGGGTGGTAGGTGGCTGGCATTTAGATGAGGCATGAATGCTATGCCATTCATCTTGTCTTGCAATGCTAGGAATGCATCGTCCCTATCCGTGTGCGACCATGTAGTTTTTAGTTGAGGATATGTTCGAGAAAGCTCTTGTTCGATTTTTAGAGCTAAAACGTTAGACAAGCCGGAGTCATGGTATATCGTTAATGTCAGCGGCTCGCCTCCTTCTACGTATCTGAAAGCACTATGAAGTTTATCGGAACTATTTACAAGATGCCTAGCATGAGCATATAAATGTATCGCGTTCTTAGTGGGCTTCACTCGCTTCCCCTCGATGAAGAATAGATCAACTTCGTAAGTATCCTCCAACGCTTTTACTTGCTCGCGAATCGTTGTCCGGTCTTTGCCAATTTTTTTTGCAGCGAGACTATAGCTCTCTTCCTCGTAGGCAGCACAAAAAGAACTCAGCAGTTCATAAGAAAACATATCCCCTCTCCAGTAAATTGAACGTCAACATCGTTCATTATGCTTTTTAATAGTCGAGAGAGATTAAACAGAGTTATGTTAGCTTGATCTATGTCACTCTATTTCTTTGCCACCTTTCGGCGTTTACACCAATATTTCAGTATCAATCTGTTTAAGACGGCTTGTACAATGCGTAATTTCGGAAATCAAACACAGTGACAATTGTTGGTATAAAAATATGGGCCCAAGTTTTTGTAAACTGTATTTCACTAGCATTATTTTTTACCTCTTTGCATATGTGATCTCCTATATAGTGTTGCTGGTTAAACCAAAAAAGCCTAAACACTTCCGCTTAGGCTTTGGTCTTATCCCGACAAATTTATCTGCTTACTTTGCGTTATCTAGCTGCTCTGCAACTTTGCGGAAGTATGCCGGAGCTTTAATCTCACCGTAAGGTGGCACATAAGGCGTTGCTCCGAAGTAAACCGCTGCAAAGTCACGCGCTGGGTCTACATAGATACCTTGGCCTGTATTGCCATGTTTGTACATAGCACCATCTTCAAAAATGAAGTCGAATTGGTAAGCGCCTTTAACGGGCTTTTCTGCAAACAGGCCTATTGCTTGGTTTTCTTTATTACCACCAATAAATGCGTCTGCACTACCGGCTGAGCGAATGCGCTCAAGTAGCGTTGAGGTGACTACCTGCTCGTGTGCGACCTTATTCCAGCTTGGCGTATACATGGTTGCGTACTTAGCGAAATCTTCTAATGTAGAAGAGATAATGGCTAAGTTTAGTGGCGTGCCGTCAGGCGATAGGTGAACTTGTAGTGGCATACGCGCGCCTAGTTTGCCCCAAATGCGCTCTTCAACAACGTCAGTCCAACGCATGTTGGTGGCGTTTTGAATCACTTGACCTAGCACGTGAGTGTTAAGCGAAGAGTAACGGAAACGCTCACCTGGTTTTTCGTTTTCCAATGGCTGTACATCTTTCAGTACGTCAAGCCATGTTTCTCCCGTTTCGCAGCGTTCAGTGGTGCCAAGTACAGAGCTGATGAAGCGCACGAATACGCCTTCTGGGTCTAGAATAGAACGGTTGCTTTCTTCGTGATCAAGACCCGCGGTATGGTTAACTAAGTCAAGAATAGTGACTTTGTCCCATGCTGTGCCTTTTAGCTCAGGTACGTATTGGGTGGTTGAAGCGTTCATGTCTAACTGACCTTCTTCAGCCAGTATCGAAGTGATAAGGCCTGTTAACGTCTTGGATGCAGACATCCAGATATGTGAATCGGTTGGTTTCATACCTGGGTATGCTTCGTAAACGACTTCACCTTTGTGGATCATCATGACGCCTTGGTGACGGAATGTAGGATGAACGAAGTAGTCATCCATCTTCAGTTCACCTTCGCTGTCAGTCATGACGGTAATGTTACCGATTTCGTTGTTGATATTACGTGCCAACACTTTTTGTTCAGATGCTGGGTTTACCATATCCGTGCGCATAAAAGTGCTCCAATTAGTCAAGTAGTAAAGCGTATGATCTCCGCCCATCTGAGCGTGGAAGCTTTCGAAGCTGTCATACGCACCTTGAACAAAATCGAGTTCAAAAGGTTGTTTTGCAGCAGTTACAGGCAAAGTAACCGTTGCGCCGGGTGCACTTAGATATTTGGCTAGAGGGTGGTCTGCAGGTACAGTTGCCTTTACAGAAGCAGAGGCAAGAGCAAAGGTTAAAGTGGTTAAGGCAAATTTTTTCATAATTTCCCCCTTTGGGAAGTTGTATTAAAGGAACAGGATGTTTGTTTCGTTGATGATAATAGCGTGAATTGTGAAACAAAAAATTCAATTATGTAGTGCCTAACCCTACAAAATAGCCTGGACAAAAAAAGAGCTCTGGGTAGGACAGAGCTCTTTGGCTTAGGCTAATTTTCGCTTTCGTTATTCGACACGTTCAATGATGGTCGCGATACCTTGACCCATACCAATACACATGGTGGCAAGACCGTAGCGACCGCCACGTTGTTCCATGATATTGATGAGTGAACCTACTATACGCGCCCCAGAACACCCTAGTGGGTGACCGAGAGAAATTGCGCCGCCATGCAGATTAACTTTGTCTTCGCGCTGCTCCCATAAGCCAAGGCCTTTCAAGCAAGGAATTGCTTGAGCTGCGAACGCTTCATTGACTTCAGCAAAATCGATTTGGTCTATATCTAAATCTGCTTTCTTAAGCGCTTTTTGTGTTGCAGGGACAGGACCGTACCCCATGATCGCTGCCGGTACACCAGCATTTGTCGTCGCTATGACACGCGCTCTTGCATTTAAGCCTAGTTCGATAGCTTTCTCTTCGCTCATCACCAACAAGCAAGATGCGCCATCAGATAGTGCCGATGAGGTACCCGCCGTCACTGTGCCGCGCGGGTCAAACACAGGGCGAAGCGTCGAGAGTGATTCTACTGTAGTTTCAGGTCGAATTACTTCATCGTGCTGGACTAGAATTGGTAAGCCAGCAGCATCATGGCCCATAGTTGGGACAATCTCGTTATCAAAGCGACCTTCAAGGGTTGCTTGATGAGCAAGACGATGGGACCGAGCGCCTAGCTCATCTTGTTCTTCACGAGATACTTTATGCATCTTACCAAGGGCTTCTGCTGTCAGCCCCATCATGGCTGACGCTTGCGCCATATTGCGGTTATATGGGTTCATGCTGATGCCTTTTGTCATCGGCACGTGGCCCATGTGTTCGACACCACCGACAAGTACCACATCTGAATCACCGGCTTTAATTGCACGCGTTGCCATGTGCAATGCATCCATCGATGAACCACACAGTCTGTTGACGGTGGTCGCCGGTACGGTTTCCGGAAGGCCTGCTTGCAGGGCAGCAACGCGAGCCAGGTTAGCACCCTGCTCTTCAGTTTGTTGTACACAACCCCAAATGACGTCGTCGATCAGTGTCGCATCAAGGTTCGATTGACGCTCAATCATGCTTTTCATTAGGTGTGCAGACAGATCGTCAGCGCGTACGTGGCGAAAAACACCATTCTTTGATTTACCCATAGGAGTACGGATAGCATCAACAATCACTACATTTTTCATTTAAAATCTCCTAATTAGGCGTAAAAACTTTGGTTGTTATTAGCACGTTCAATCAGACCTTGAGGTATCTCGTATAGTGAACCCAGTGCTTCGTATTTCTGCGCGAGTTCTACTAAGTTATCGAGACCAAGGCTGTCCATGTAGTAGAAAATACCGCCGCGGAATGGTGGGAAGCCTGTGCCATAAACAAAGGCGATATCACCCTCTTGAGGCGAACTAATGATGCCTTCATCTAGACAGCGAATCGCTTCAAACATCATTGGTAACATCATACGCATGGTCACTTCTTCCTCACTGAATACCTCAGGAGTATCGCATTCGCTATCAAGTAGTGCTTGGGTATCAATGCTCAGTGAAGGCTGTAAACGACCTTTACGATCTTTAGTGTAGCTGTAGAATCCATGTTCAGATTTTTGACCGAGTTGGCCACGCCCGCATAACATTTCGATGAGATTGACTTGAGGTTTACATAAACGAGAAGGGAAAGCTTTATCCATCACATCCATACAGTGTTTAGCCGTATCAAGACCGATCACATCTGCAAGATGCGCAGGACCCATCGGCCAGCCAAAACCTTTGCTCATCACTTTGTCTGCTTGCGCGATACTGCCACCATCAACCAGCAGTTGGTTGAATGCTAGGAAGTAAGGGGTTAAACAACGGTTTACCAAGAAGCCAGCACAATCATTGACCACAACAGGCACTTTGCCTAATTGGAGAACGTAGTTGACGGCTTTGGCTATAGTCTCCGTTGACGTCTTTTCACCACGAATCACTTCGACTAGCGGCATACGGTGTACAGGGTTGAAGAAGTGGATACCACAGAAGTTTTCCGGCCTTTTCAGTGCCTGAGCTAGCCCACCGATCATCAGAGTTGACGTGTTTGATGCGATGATGGCGTTCGGAGCCGTCTCTTCGAGTTGAGCCAGTACTTTCTCTTTCACCATTGGGTTTTCAACTACCGCTTCGATGATCAGGTCGTTGTCTGCCAGAGTCGCGTCGTGCAGTGTTGGCACGATGCGATTTAGTACATTACCCATCTCGCGTGGAGTTTTCTTCTTACGCTCAACCTGCTTAGCCAGAAGGTTGTTCGCTTCCGACAGACCAAGGTCAAGACCTTGCTTATTGATGTCTTTCATCACCACATCAATGCCACGGTCGGCACTAACATAGGCAATACCACCACCCATAATGCCCGCGCCTATCACGCCGACTTGCGCTGTTTTGCTTGCTTCAGATTGTGCCGCGTGTTTTTTGGCTGCCGCTTTTACCGCCATATCGCTCAAGAAAACGTTCACTAGCGCGTCGGCTACTCCGCTTTCAGCACAAGCGACGATGCCTTTTGCTTCAACTTTCAGAGCTTCATCTCGAGTGCAACGTGCCGCGTTGAATATGGTATCGAGAATAATACCTGGAGCTGGGTAGTGAGGACCTGCCGCTTTTGCCACCATGCCTCGAGCGACATTGATGGACATCCCAAGCTCTAGATCGCTCACTGGAAGTGGTTGACGCTTTTCTTCTTTGCGCGCTTGCCAGTTCAGTTCACCACGCTGTGCACGCTCGATTACACGCAGCGCTTGCTCAACTGGGCTTTCTTGGTTTGGATCAATGATGCCATCAACCACGTGGTCGATTAATGCTTTTTCTGCTGACAAGTTCTTGCCCGTTGTTAGCCAACCCAGAGCAGTATCAACGCCAACAATACGTGGTAGACGCGTTACGCCACCCCAACCAGGCATAATGCCAAGTTTCACTTCTGGTAAACTGATTTTTGCGTCTGTTGTTGCTAAACGGTAGTCAGCAAGTAGAGACAGCTCAACACCGCCACCCGCCGCTACGCCATTGATGACCGCGACTTTCGGGCAGTGTAAATCTTCAATTCTGTTGTAAATAGAGTGAACCCATTCTAGGAAAGGTGTAATCGCCGCTTCCCCATCTTTAAATAGCTCACGGAAGGCTTTTACATCAGCACCTGCACTGAACAACTTCTTTCCAGAACGAATGATTAATCCTTTTGGCTTATTTTCTTCAAGAAGAGTAATACACGCTTCAAGTTCTGTTAGTGCAGCATTACGCAGCGTATTCACCGGATCTTTTTCAGCATTGAAGACTAGCTCAACCGCTTGATTGTCGCCCAGTGTGTTTAGGGTAAAAAAACGACCTTTGTACATAATATGGGCTCCTTATTTAGCCAAACCAAGTTTTGTTGCTTGCTCTAGAAGCTCATCTCTAAACTCTGGGTGAGCAATGTTGATCAGGGCTTTCACGCGCTGTGGTGTGGTTAAACCACGTAGATCGGCTGCGCCGTACTCAGTGACGACAACTTGTGTGTCGTTGCGAGGCGTGGTGATTGGTGTTCCTGTTGGCAGTGCGATACGAATGTTTGATTCAAGATCTTCTTTACCATCACGTGTTGAAGATAGGGCCAGAATGCTCACGCCGCCTTTTGACATGCCCGCTGCGCGAACAAAGTCAAGCTGACCGCCAGAGCCAGAAATCTGAGAGAAGCCCACACCTTCAGAAGCCACCTGGCCAACCACATCAACCATCACACAGGTGTTGATTGATACGAAGTCGTCGTTTTTGGCCACTTCATAAGCGTCGACCACGTCAGCCATGTCACCCATTTCAATCGCTTCGTTGTTGTGCAGAAAGTCCATGACTTCTTGAGGGCCTGCCGCGAACGCTGTGATGATCTTGTTCGGTTTGTAGTTTTTCTTCTTACCACTAACCGCTCCTGCTTTACACATTTCCATTAGAGATTCGGTAAACATTTCAGTATGGATACCCAAGTCTTTTCGGTCACGGAGCGCCATACCCATGGCGTTTGAAATAGTGCCAATACCAATTTGTACCGTCATGCCATCTTTGATATATGGGCTAACGTGCTGTGCGATTTGTTGTTCAAGTTCACTTGGCTCACCTGCTTTTGGCATTGCGATGCAGTGGTGGCCTTCGACAACAAAATCTGCGTAGTCAATATGTACAAGGTTGTCTTTGTTGCCAATGAATGGCTGTTGGTCGTTAACGACAAAAATAACTTTTTTCGCGTATTTCAGTGCTTCTTTGCTGCCAACACCGCCACACGCGCCTAGGCTTACGTTACCGTCAGCATTTGGTGGTGTCACCTCAATGATGACTGTGTTTGGTTTAAGTGTTGCAAACGTTTGTTTGAAGTTTGAGAAGTGGAAGTTCATCACTTCAATGTTGCCGCCGTGTTGGCATTTGCGCTCAAGCGGGCCCATGAATAAGCTGATGTGTTTAAAATTCTTTTTGTACTGAGGCTTTAGGAACTCGTAAGGGTAGGTCATAAGACCAGTGTATAGCTTACAGCCAGTGGAACTGAGTTAGATGTTTGTCTAGCTCTTGAAGGAAGATGACCGGCATTGACAACAAACCGCCAGCCCAAATTTTATCACCTGATTCAATTTTACCTACTGCCGATTCCAATGAGATGATTTTCTCGGCGAATTGATTTTTCCAGTCAGTCATAGTGACGCTCTCTGTTCTGCATGCAGGGAAGATGAGCATCTATTTTTCAACCATAAAAAATAACTCTGCTCTTTGCCCTATGCGATATTATGTAGGGAAGAAAGTCCGTTTCACTGCATACAGCTTACTCTGTTGATGAAGGTCAATATTTGGCATTTTGAGACAGATAATATGCAGGTTAAGACAGAGTTTACCTTTGCGCATTTCGTCACAAAATTGGGCATTTACATAGTATGAAAAATCGAAAATCCGTTTTTGAAGGGGTACTTTCAGTGCACTCGGGATGGCTGAAGCTGTTAGCGCCGGTATGTACTCCAGCCGCTATTGAGGCAGTTCGGTACAGAGAAGATCAGCGAGCAAATGTACAAGACTTGAGATCGGCACTCTATCAAACCTATGAACAAGACAGGCGCCCACTGCTGATGACGCAAATTGCACAGAATATAGATCCGTTGACCTTTGGCAGCTTTTCAACCGCTTTATGGACCGCCAAGGATCTCGACAGTTTACTGCGATTCTTGCAAGAGTTTGTGATGGTATTGAGCGCCCCAGTAAGGTTGGTGTACAAACATGATCACAGCGGAAACGCCGAGTTGTGGGTGTTGGATACCGAGTCATTGGGTAATGATTCACGAGTAAGCTATCTTGGTATCACTCTCTTTATCGCAGTGATCATTAAAATTATCCATAAGGCGATGAACAATACACCAGTAACACTCGATGTTTGCCTTATTGACCATCGTTATAGTGAAGAAGAGAATGTTCAGTTGGAGGCTGAGATGAATTGTAAAATCATCGCGGGTTCTCCGGTTCGTAAGCTTCGTATACCCAAGCGTTACCTACATATACCTTTAGTTCAACGTGACAAAGAGCTTCATTTCGCGTGTGTTAATTTAGTCCGTGAAGAAGCAGATAGGCTAAAAAAAGACGATTTAATTTTGCGTATTTACCATTTCCTTAATACGCAAACCAATCTTGAAGCGATTAATGGTAACGCCACTGCGGATGCACTAAATATGAATCTTCGCACCTTGAACCGTCACCTTGCGCTGCAAAACACCAGCTATCGAGGTGTTGTTGAGAAATATAAGCTAGAAAAAGCCTTGCATTTGCTCGATGCAGGAAAAGTAAACATGACCGAAATTGCCTATCAACTTGGGTTTTCTGATTTGAGCACATTTTCACGTGCGTTTAAACGTTGGACAGGCCAGTCCCCTATGGCAGTAAGGCAAAATCACGGACCTGAGCCAAAGTGAATTTGATATCAATCAAAAACACGAAAGATGACTTGTATGGTTAATGAGATGTCCCATTTAGCCAAGTAATTGACCTTGGTGGTTGTTTTAATACTCGCAGACTTTGTCACTGGTAATTACGGTGACATACCAATAATGTGGAGTGTTATATGTTAAAAAAACAACACAAAATCCTTTTTGAACCGATGCAGATTGGTTCATTAAAACTGAAAAACCGTTACTCGATGGCGCCAATGGGCACATTGGGTTGTGTCGATGGCGACGGTGCATACAACCAGCGTGGTGTTGAATATTACGTAGCGCGCGCTCGTGGCGGCGTTGGCTTGATCATTACCGGCGTACAAATGGTCGAAAACGAATTGGAACAGTTTCCAATGCCTTCTCTTCCGTGTCCTACCAACCACCCAACTGCCTACATTCGTAGTGCCAAAGAGATGACTGAGCGCGTTCACACTTATGGTGCGAAGATTTTTGCTCAGTTGACTGCAGGTTGGGGACGCTCTTGTATCCCAGGTTTTACCCCAGGAGACAAATCCATTGCACCTTCTGATGCGCCAAACCGTTTTGATCCTTCTATTCAGCATAGAGAGCTAACCACTGACGAAGTGAAATACTTTATCGGCAAGTTTGTTGAATCGGCTGCGATTGCACAAAAAGCAGGCTTTGATGGGGTAGAAATTCATGCGGTGCATGAAGGCTACTTGCTTGATCAGTTTACGATGGAATTCTTTAACCAACGTACCGATCAGTACGGCGGTAGTTTTGAAAACCGCTACCGTTTCGCTGTAGAAATCGTAAAAGGCATAAAAGCGATTTGTGGTGATGATTTCCCAGTATCACTGCGTTACTCAGTCAAAGGCAATATGAAAGGCTTTGGTCAAGGTATTCTTCCGGGTGAAGTGGCAGATGAAGTGGGCCGCGATATGGAAGAGGGCCTGAAAGCGGCCAAGTACCTTCAAGATGCCGGCTTTGATGCGTTGAATGTCGATGCTGGGACCTACGATTCATGGTACTGGAACCATCCGCCTAACTACTTCGAACCGGGCATGTACAAGCCTTACTGTAAGGCAGTGTCAGAGGTTGTCGATGTACCCGTACTCATGTCTGGTCGTATGGAGAACCCTGATTTAGCAGCACATGCAGTCGAAAATGGCATTTCTGATGGTATTTCACTTGGTCGCCCACTGCTGGCTGACCCAGATACAGTTAACAAGATTCGCCGTGGTCGTTTTGAAGAGGTGCGACCGTGTCTCTCGTGTCATTTAGGCTGTTTAGGCCGTATGGCAGAAGTGGGTAACTTGTCGTGTGCTGTAAACCCAAGTTGTGGCCGTGAAGAAGAGTTTCGCTTAGCGCCAACCCATCGTAGCCAGAACGTCGTGGTTGTCGGTGGCGGTGTCGCTGGGATGGAAGCAGCACGTATTGCGTCAGAGCGTGGCCATAAAGTAACGCTACTTGAGAAATCTCAGCAACTTGGGGGTAACGTTATCCCGGGTAGCCAGCCTCCGTTTAAACACGATGATAAACTATTGATTGAATGGTTTGCTGGTGAAATGGAGCGCAAGAACGTGGACGTGCGTTTCGATACTACGGCAGATAAAGAGACCATTGAATCATTCAATCCAGACAGCGTGATCTTTGCTACCGGCTCTCGTCCTGTGAAGCCAAAATGGTTATCAGGCCAAGATAAGCCACATGTTATCGTTGCAGAAGACATGTTGATGAATCCAGATAAGATCACAGGAGACAAAGTCACTGTGATTGGTGGTGGTTTAGTTGGTGCTGAGGCAGCATTGTGGATGGCGCAACAGGGTAAAGTCGTGACTTTAATTGAAGCCAGTGATGACATCATCGGTGGTCCTCACGGTACTTGTTTTGCTAACTACCAAATGCTGAAAGAACTACTGGTTAAAGAGCAAGTGAGCGTATTGACCTCTACTTTGCTGCAAGCCATCACTGATACTGGTGTTCTGGTTCAGCGAGATCAAAGAGACATGGAAATCTTGTCGGATCATTTCGTCTTAGCTTTGGGTTACCAAGCAGAGGATCACCTTCATGAAGCACTCGCCAATCAGCTTGATGTCGAAAACGTCTTTAACATTGGTGATAGCCAGAAAGCGCGTACAATCATGGCCGCTATTTGGGATGGTTTTGAAGTCGCGAGAACACTTTAGTTAGTCAAAGAAGCAGCAAAAAAAGCTGCTTCTTTTTCTAGTAAGCATTATTTATTGGTTGGTCAAAATGCATACATCTATCTAGGTTCCTTGTTTACAGCCGTTTTTGCATAAATAGAAGTTAGAAGAACTTGCTCTATGGTTTTTAAATTTGCTAAAAAGCTCACTTGAATTTAGGTAATGAATAAATAACTAATAAAGCACATCACTAGCTATGCGAATACCTTAAACAGCGTTAGTAAGTTTTGATTGGCTGCTCATTCTGTATAATTACTCTAAACAACTTTTGTCCAAAAGAGATTTAGAGAACCTCAGCACAACCCTTCCATCAAATATTCTCTTTACTCACTATCCGGTTGCGCCCTTCTTCCTTAGCTTGATACAACAACTTATCGCATGCGTGCACCAGGCTATCAGGAACCGTGTTTGCGTCGCAGTAAACCGTTGATATGCCGATGCTTGCAGTAACATGTTTTGCTACAGGTGAGCTCTTGTGTTCAATATTAAGCAGGTTTATTTGTTCCAATATCTTTTTTGCAATTTCTGTTGCTTGAGCGAAGTTTACGTTTGGAAGAAGACACGAAAACTCTTCGCCTCCATATCTGGCTGCGGTATGTTTTTCATCGCTGACAACACTTTTGAGTACTTCAGCTATTCCTCTCAGACAACTGTCACCGGCAACGTGTCCGTATGTGTCGTTATAAGGTTTAAAGTAATCGACATCCAACATAAGAATCGAGAGCGGGGTGGAGCTACCACTTAGCCTTTCACATTCATGTTGTAGCTTTTCATCAAATCGACGACGGTTCGACAACCCGGTTAACGAATCCAGCCTGACGAGTGTTGCTAGCTCTTTATTTACAGACTCGATCTCCCTAGTTGAAGTGTCTACCAGCCTGTGTAGAACGCGCATCGTTCGGAACTGGCGCGACTGTTCATCGACCAACTCCGGGTGCTCGGATTCTATAGGTACGCGATCCAGTTTTTCCTTTGACTCGGTAAGAGAAAGAATGGTCATGGTTTGGCTAAAGAAATGGGGCTTCTGGTTAAGTACGTAATATTCGCCATAGCAGAAAAAGCCAGCAGAAGGTGCAATACCCGAGACTGCTGACAGATCTACTGCAATATCAGTCCCTAGGATCCACTTTCTGGAAACGCATGAGTAGACAAAAAGTGCCTGAGGAGCCTGCTTTGCCACTTTGTTGTAGGTTTCTCTGGCTCCCAAAGCCAGTAATCCGGCATGGCAAAAGCCAAATCGAAGTTGTTCGCCTACATGGAAGTCATGAATATACTCAAAGGAGCCATCGTCGTGCATGCCAATGGCATGGATAGCCATAGTAGTGCCGTCTTTCTCAATAATAAATGGAAAATCTGCGGCTGAGAGAGGTAGGTTGTCAGCCACTTCCTGACCTAAGTAGTGGCAATATATTTCGTAAGGTGTCTGGTGGTTGATTCCATATACTCTGGAGTTGTCTACCTTGGTGATAGTGAGCTTTTTACCGATAGGCACCCAGCTAAGGTTGTACGCATTTGATGCTGAGATATGCTCGCCTATAAGTGCAGCTGCAGCGACCCCTTGTTCTGTAATCCCTTTCTCTGTGAAGACGAATGTCGTTTCACCATGACCATTGTCACCGGCCTGGCCTCCAGCGATTAGTGTGTCTGGAATTTCGTTATGAATTGCATTCAGTAGCGCCTGACCCTTGATGGTTTTTTTCTTTGAGTCCACATCCAAAAACTATCGCGACTCTGGTCTCATCGTTTTTTAAACCCAGGCCAATCTCCTTGCCTGCGGCTGATAAGTCGTCATTCTGGAAGGTGATTGCTGTGGTAACGCGTGTGTGTTCAAAAATGGTGGTATTGATAACAATCTCTTCTTCAAGGGACTGACCATCAACAATTTCACCTCCTGTGCTGGTACCGACGATCGATACACCGGGAAGTCTTTGTTGGATCTCATCGATGAGAGTAAGAATTCTGGATTGCTCCAGAACACCACTAAATACCTGAATAAGAATATGTTCAGTAGGATTACCCGCAGCTTTTATTTCTAGCTCTTCCAGGTCAAAACTACTTTTATAGCGGATGCTAAAACTTGAGATCACCACTAACTCCCTGCAACACATATTGATTAATATAAATATTAATACAATAAATGGATGGAGGGGTTATTGATGTCAAAAAATGATAAAAGCCGACAGAGAAATTACTCTTTGAGTAGCTCAATGCAAACCTGATTTCGGCCATTTGCTTTCGCGCGGTATAATGCTTTATCCGCTCGATAGAAGGTACGTTGTGTGTTTTCGCCTTCTTTATGCAGGGTGACACCAATACTCACGGTTAACCCACGCTCGCCCAGAATCTCTTTCCAGCCAAACTGGTAGATACGTTCACGGTATTGTTCTGCGTAGTATTCCGCCCTTTCGATAGTGGCGTTCTCCATGATGACCAGAAACTCTTCGCCACCGAAGCGTACACAAGATGCGCCCTTAAAGCTGAAATGTTCTTTGAGCTCTTTTGATACATTGACGATGGCTTTATCGCCCACCAGGTGGCTAAGCTCATCGTTGATCGATTTAAAGTGGTCGATATCAACAACCAGAAAAGCAAATGGTGTCTCATGAAGCAGCAGGTCTTTGAGTTTAACTTCCAACCAGCGACGGTTGTGCAGTGTGGTAAGGGGATCGGTGAAAACGTCTTTTTGCAGCTTGGCAAACTGATCCTTCTGGCTTTCAGTCGTTTCTTTCAGCTCTTTGTTTTCCTGCTCTGACATAATCAGTTTTAGCTGCAGTTCAAAGCGGGTTAGCCTTCTTAACTGAGAAGAGCCAAGGTCGCTAATAGGGATACTCTTAATGAGATCATTGGTAACACGGTAGCTCTTTTTCTCGAAACTTAACGCTTCTTTGAAGTCACCTCGCTTACCCAGAACATGACTGACAGAGTCATAAAGTTGCTGGAGCAGTACCGGAGAGGAAGATTCTTCGATACGTTTCTTAGTACGATTTAGAACGACTTCAGCATAATCGTTCTTAGCAATCTCGCTCAGGCTTCTTACCATTTCGAGCCGAAGCATATTCGAAAGCCAGGATGCGTTACTTCCATCGATAGAATAGTGCGCTTTCGCCAGTGTTTTCAGAGCGTTGGTGTATTTTTTCTGACGACGGTAAATCTTCGATTGATACAGAATTATTTGCCCTGCCAATACCTTGTCACTGACAAGAATGCTTAACTCTTCACATTCTCTAAGCAGGTTGTTTGCCGCAGAAACACGCCCAAGAGAGATAAGGCATGAAACCATATCCAGTTTATAGCGAAGTCGAAGCGCTCGGCTATCGATAGCATGATCTATACCGTCGATTTTCTGATAATAACGTAGCGCTCGCGCATGATCACCATAGGCATCACAGAGATTACCCATGCCGAGCACTGCAATGGCATAGTCATCGATATGGCTGTATTCCACAGCTAAAGATGACAGATCGACAAACTCTTTTAGTGCTTCAGCATAAGCGCCACTTTCTATCAGCCTCATACTCAGGCTGTTTTTGATGGTAATTATCTCGTCAACTTCATCTGGTAATGTAAGCAGGTTAAGGGCACTTCTAAGCTCATCAATACTCTCTTTGTGCTGATGGAGCTGAGTTCGATATTCCGCACTAATCAGGTAACAGAATGCTTTTTCTGTTTGTGACGATGCAATATGTTGTCTTATATGATCCCAGAAAACGATGGCCTCTTCACCACTGACTGAAGAGGGATCAAGACCTGCTTCTGAAACCTTGTTAAGTAGTCTATCCATCTTCTTTGTCCGTCAGTCTGTTTTCCTGGTCTTCTAGCTGATCAAGCGTGAACGGGAAGGAGAGAATATCGTGTAGAGATATTTTCGGAAGATCTCCAACGAGGCCACGGCGCTGCCAGGGGTAATCAGCGATCATGCGTTGCAAATAAACATGAACGGCTTCTGCTTTGTCTCCCTTTTCGGCAATAAGCAGACCGATACGATTTTCGCTAATGCGTGATAAGAGGTCGTTCCGGTTGCAGATACATTGAGTCAGCTCCATGCATACTTCAAGGAACGCAGAGTTTTCATGGCTAATAAGCAATACCGCGTGTGTTGCTGCTTTTAACTCACTTTTGAACAGAACAAGCTGTTCCCACCAGTAGGTTTCGGATACAAGGTTAGAGTAACCTCGTTCGCCATGATTGAACTCTACATGCCTGCGTATTCGGTTAATCAGCTTTCTTGCTCGTTGATCAAGTTGACGCTTAGAGCTTCTGGCTTTGTCCATGCCAAGTTTTGATGTCTGTTCTTTCATCATTTGCATGGAGTGCTTGCGGTATTTCCTGAATGCAATCAGAGCTCGTTCGTAATCGTGTTGCCTCTCTGCGACAATCGATTGTTGAAAACAGATCTGAGACAGAAGCTCACCATGGTCGAAGTTATTCGCAGATTCTTCTGCACTGGTTAAGAACTCGGTGGCACTATCGAAGTTCTGCTTGATCATTTCCAGGCGGGCTTTACTGATGAAAGTATGAGTTTTCATCCAAAGCAGATCATGTTTGATTGCTATTTCATAAGCCTTGGTTGTTGCTATCTCGGCATCTTTGATACGTTCCAGGCCCAGTAGCGCCAGGCCTCTGAAGTCCCATATTTCTGCGCGCCAGGATGGGTCTGGATGGTGCTTCAGAACTTCTTCTGCTTCATCAAGCACAGAAAGCATTTCGGTATAGTCGTTAAGGTGGTAATGATCCTGCGCCAGCAAAATTCTGGCTTTACCTTCCAGCCAGTCCACTCTGGCATTGTTGGCAACCTGAACGGCTAATTCATGGGTAGACAGTGCAAGTTTGTGTTCTTCGGTGATGCGCCAGACATTTCCTAAACCAATTAAGCACTCTATTTCTATTTCGGTCTCTCCGACCAGAGCCGCCTGTTCAAGAGCATTGATCCAGAATTGTTGAGCCGAGTAATACTTTGCTTGTCCCCAAAAATTCAGGGCGTGAATATGAAGAATCTCAGGAAGGTAAAGATCGGTATCAAGCCGGTTAAGTCGATTCAGAGCTTCTTTGATGTGCTTGCTGCCGGAGGCGTAGTCCATCAATTTCCAACAGCATTTGGAAATGATGATACATGCCTGAATCCCGCCTTCCGGGAAAAGCACCTGATCGGAACGCAGTAAACACTGGGAAGCCAGATTCAGCACAGCTTCCGGTTCTGATTCTATCCTGTCGTTGAGCTGATCCAGCTCATTTGCAAGTTGAACGTGGGCTTTATCCAAGGCTAAGTCCATGAGATTTGATAAATTACAACTTATTCATTATATGGCTAGTTAAGCTTAGCGCACTAATTATAATTGTTTTAATCGCATGTTGAGTCGAAAAATCCGTTTGCGCTCACATCTGGAACACCATTTGACCCATGAATATTAGGAAAGAAGTTGTTTTAATGTCATCGGCTTTTCTGTTAAACCAAGGCGTTGAGCTGGTGTTAGCTGCTCTTTGTCCTGATAACAGAGGTTGTGCCAGGCGCGGAAAATGTCGAGCATAGGTAAAATTCCGCCCGGGCGAAGCTTTCTTCTCGGTTCGTTTATAAAGCTATCGAAAAGAAGCTGAAAACGATCCTGATAGAACTTGGTATGTTGAACCGTTGCTTTTTCCAGCCACTGCTTCGGTTCTGTGTTTTCTCCTGCGAGGTAACAAATACCTTTAGAGCCGCCAGATTGTTTTGAGATAGCCCAGCGATCTCGCCACCACCCCATATGAACGATATCTACTTTCCCAGCCTGTATTTCGTTGTCCCAGCCTCCATCTTCTTCCACGTACATCAGGTCGACAGTCTGATCTTTAATTTTTGGCAAGAAGACGGTTAATGCTGCAGAACGAAGTACAGGATCCTGTGGCATATAGATGGAAACTTGTTTTCCTTCTCTGCACATATCAAGCAGGTGCATGTAATGGGCGTAAGAGGTGTATGGGGCGCGAATAACCGCTCCCTTCGACGGATAATTAAATTGTGTCATATTACCCATAGGGTCTTCGACATTACCACGAGCCAGAATGATTTGATATTTCTGGTCAATACGCTCTCGGAGATCAATTGACTGCATCGTCATAGAAAGATTTGTTTCCGCTAGGTATCGACGGGAAACGAATCTGGCTGGCGTTTCATAAGGATTGTGATCAACCGTTCCAACAGGCTCTTCGTCCGCAGAGTAATTAATGTGCTGAGACAGAATGTAACCGGACTCTGCTTCGCCTGTTGCAAACCACAACACGCCATTATCACTATGTGGCTGCAGTGGCATAAAGCTAGATGCAAAGTGATAATGTTCTTCGTGGGTTACCCACCTCGCATCATACATCGCAAGTTTACGACGGCATCTGCTGGCAATATGGTCAACATGGTCGTAGAAGGTCTTCGGGTTGATTTCCAGCTTACGGCAAATCTCCCTTACCGAGTATCCGGTAAAAAGAAGCGCAAGCAGGTTTTCCTGAAACTGTATTTTCTGGTTTGCACCGGACCATTTATCAACAAAAGTCGACTGACACTTTTTACAACGGTAACGTTGGCGGTCACCACTATATCCAAAGGCATGATAAAGGTTTTTATGAGTATGTACGGAAAGGCTGAAGTTTTCGCACTCTTGATTTCGGCATGCAGGAAGACCGTCGCTATGGACGTGCCTTAGCCTTTGAAGTTCGTTTAAAACTTCTTGATTATTGAGTAAAGGGGGAAAGCACCACACTCACGACAAACCATCGTTGGACGCTTCGGGTTTACGTGCTGCAAAACATACCGTTCTGCATCACTCAATCCAAAGTTGTCACACGCCAATGTTTTACAAAAGTTGAGTTGTAAACCGTCAGCGTCCCTCGGAAGTTTGCCAATTGACACGATCGCCCCCTGGGAAGATTGCGTGCTGCCAGCTCATGCTGGCAGCACTTAAATTATAAGTTAATTGCTGTTTCCAGAGAGACTTTCATCATGTCGTTGAAAGACTTCTGGCGATCTTCAGAGCTTAGTTTCTCACCACGGATGATGTGGTCAGATACAGTTAGAATAGTCAGTGCTTTTGCACCAAGGTCGGCGGCAACACCGTAGATACCTGCTGCTTCCATGTCGACACCAAGGATGCCCAGCTTCTCCATTTTTTCGAAGATGTCTGCTTCAGGAGTGTAGAACAGATCCGCAGAGAAAACGTTACCCACTTTTACAGGTACTTCTTGAATGCGCGCTTGTTTCACCGCTTCTTCCAGCAGACCGAAGTCAGCGATAGCAGCAAAGTCATGGTTGTTAAAGCGAATGCGGTTTACTTTTGAGTCAGTAGATGCACCCATACCGATAACAACATCCATCAGGTTTACATCGTCACGCACAGCGCCACAGCTACCAACACGAATGACATTTTTAACGCCGTACTCAGCAATCAGTTCATGAACATAGATACAGCAAGAAGGGATACCCATGCCGTGACCCATTACGGATACTTTTTTACCTTTATAAGTACCAGTGAAGCCGAACATATTACGAACGTCACATACCTGCTTTACATCTTCCAGAAAGTTATCAGCGATGTATTTTGCGCGTAGTGGATCGCCTGGCATCAGAACAGTTTCTGCAAAATCACCAGGTTGTGCGTTGATATGAGGGGTTGCCATTGCGGTTTCTCCAGTCTTAGATAAAGCTAATTGATAATTTTAAAGGAACAGATAACTAATTATGTTGAAATTTGCTCTTCTTTGTTGAGGTAATAATAGCCGTGTATTTGCTAGCTCTATGAGAGTTTCATCACAATTTGATGCTAGATTACTCACTGATTAATTCTTGATAACCAATTTTGTTTAAACGGAGAAAGCAATCGATTTGCTTGTTGTATTGATCATTGGTGCCTTTATTTCTGCATAAATGTATACAAAAAAATATTTTGTATAGGTTTAATTCAGATGCTATATTTTTTGTACAAGCATTAGTTTTGTATAAGAATGAGGATTCCAGTAATGAAAGATCAAATTAAGATTGGTATCAGTGCATGTGTACTTGGTCAAAAGGTTCGATTTGATTCTGGACATAAAGAGAGTCGCTTTGTTACTCAGGAATTGGCGGATTATTTCTCCTTTGTTCCTGTTTGCCCTGAGGTTGGTATCGGACTACCTGTACCAAGGCCAACCATTCGTTTGATATCTGATGATGAGCGAGTTGCACTGGTAGAAACCAAAGACACATCAAAAGACTACACATCAGATATGATTAGCTATTCTAAGGACAAAGTTGCTCAGTTAAACAATGAGCAACTTTGCGGGTACATTGTCTGTGCTAAGTCTCCTACCTGTGGTATGGAAAGAGTGAAAATTTATAAGAAAAATCGTGCTGACAAAAATGGCGTTGGCCTGTTTACTCGTGAACTGATGAACAAGATGCCCTGGCTGCCTGTTGAAGAGGATGGCAGGCTGAATGACCCTTATCTGAAAGAGAACTTTGTTACGCGAATTTACTGCCTTAATGATTTCTATCAGTCGGTAGGAGAAGAGCCAACAGCAGGGAAGATAATCGCATTTCATTCCAGATATAAACTTACATTGATGGCACATCACCCTCAGTCTTATAAGACCCTTGGTCAACTAGTCGCTAACGTAAGTAAGTATTCACTTGAAGAGTTTTATCAACAATATCGTTTAGGGTTGATGGAGGCGATGAGGCATCGTGCAAGTCGAAAAAATAACACCAATGTCTTGATGCATATTCAAGGGTATTTTAAGAAAAAGATCTCTAAGGAAGAGAGGCAAGAACTGGCAACCATTATTCAGGATTATCGTAAAGGTGTGCTCCCTATCCTTGCTCCAATTACCCTTATTAAGCATTATTTGAATCGTTATCCTAATAACTATCTGGGACAACAAAACTACCTGGAACCTTACCCACAGGATTTACGATTGCGTTATGCCTTGTAGAAGGATCAGAGAACGATAAATGAAGTTATATGCAATAAGAGAAGTATCTGAAATCACCGGAATTAAACCGGTGACATTGCGTGCCTGGCAACGCAGATATGGCTTGATTCAGCCGGAAAGAACGGAGTCAGGTCACCGCCTGTATACCGAGGCAAACATTGAAAAAATAAAGTTGATTCAGAGTTGGTTGGTGAAAGGGGTTTCTATCGGCAAGATAAAAGGCCTTATCGATAGCGATACCGACATCAACGACGAGTCCGATGTTGAGATGTTATCTGAGGTAGATGGGTTAATGTCTGCGCTGGCAACATTGAACAAAAGTAAAGCGGAAAGCCTGATCACTATGGTGATGAAGGAGTACCCTTTGGACATAGTTAAGGCTCAGTTTTTCTATCCGGTATTAGAAAGGATAGAACGCGTAAAAGCTTCTCAGCGCTCGCTGCAAAAAGCACTTTTGCAGTCTCTGATGATAAGTAAAGCGACCAGCATTATTGAGGCAGAAAATCGTGCATTTAAGAAAGGCAAAGCCTTAATGGTTAACCTTGATAATGTGGGGAGTTTACCTGCATGGTTCTCTGCCCTGGAACTGAGTGATAACGGTTACAATATTACCTTTTTAGATGGTGTTGATGAGCTTTCCGGTTTGGCTGAGATAGTGAACAAGTCAAAACTTGATTTGGTTTATATCTACTCAAATAGAGGGCTGCCTGCAAAGCTAGCCGAAGGAGTCAGGTTATTGGAAGAGCAGCTTACGGTCGAGCTTCAAGTGTCTGAATTGATCCAAAAGATGCGGTTTGCGTAAGGAAGGTATATGCAACTGGTCTGGTTACGCAGGGATCTACGGGTAATTGATAACACAGCCCTGATCAATGCTATTAATATGCATGATTCGGTTGCCGTTATTTTTGTCGCGACACCAGACCAGTGGCGCAAGCACAAGCAATCGCCCATCCAGTCTGATCTTATCTTTCGCCGACTCGCTGAACTGAAGAAATCCCTAGATGATCTGAATATTCCTCTTTTATACAGTGAGCAGAATTCTTACCGTGATTCCGTCAAACGGGTTGTTCGTCTTGCATCAAGCTATACAACCGAATCTGTAGCCATACATATCAATCGTGAGTACGAACTTAACGAGAAGCGACGTGATGAACTTCTGTCAGAAATGGCGCAGTCGAAAGGGATTGAAGTTAAGCGCTATGATGACAGGTGCTTTCTACCTCCTGGTTCGGTCTTAAATGGTAAACAAGAAATGTTTAAGGTGTTTACGCCGTTTAAGAAAAAATGGATGGAGATTTATTCTAGAACCCCTTTTTATGTCCAAAGGCCAGTAATGGTTGGTGATTCTGTAAAACTAGACAGTAAGGCGATCAGCTCTCAGGTAGATGAAATTGTTGAGTTTGATGAATCGGTGAACTTTTCCTATCCGAGAAAACAGAGTGTTGACTACCCGGTCTCGGATGATGCCATTTCTGCGAGATTGCAACAATTTTGTACTTATAAGCTAAGTGATTATCACCAGAATAGGGATTTTCCAGCGCTGGCAGCAACTAGTGTTGTGTCACCTTATCTCGCTATCGGTGCACTATCTGTAAGGCAGTGCATGGCTGCAATATCCGGACTGTCTGGAAGCCGGACTCAGGGTGAAACTCGCTGGTTGGATGAATTGATATGGCGTGAGTTTTATATCCACTTGAGTGATAGTTTTTCAGCACTGAGTAAGGGAGAACCATTCCATTCATGGGGAAAGCGAGTTCAGTGGCAAAGTAATCCCGTCTACTTTGAAGCATGGTGCAGTGGGCAAACAGGTTACCCTATCGTTGATGCGGCGATGAGACAGCTCAGCAGGACAGGCTGGATGCACAATCGATTGAGAATGATTGTCGCCAGTTTCCTGACCAAAGATATGCTGGTGGATTGGCGGTTGGGTGAAGACTACTTTATGTCACACCTGATAGATGGAGATTACGCATCCAACAATGGGGGTTGGCAGTGGTGCGCATCCACCGGGTGTGACGGGCAACCTTATTTTCGGATCTTCAATCCGATAACACAGAGCGAAAAATTTGATGCTCAAGGAGAATTCATTCGCCAATGGGTGCCTGAGTTAGCCAATGTTCCTGACAAGTATATTCACAAGCCCTGGCAATGGATTAGTTTTGACTCACTCAATTATCCTGCGCCGATAGTTGATCATAAGGTACAAAGAGAGATAGCCTTAAGCCTATATAAAGCTGCAAAGGAACCATTTTGATGAATTTATGCCGCATCATCGCGCTTACTTCACTGTTATTTAGCTCGATTTCGTTAGCTGCTAGCTATCCGCTACCTATGGATGGCAGTCATATGGTTGGTAGACTTCAGAATCATGTGGTCTCAAAGGGTGAGACCCTGGCTGAAATTGCCAGAAGTTACGATGTTGGCTTCTTGTCTCTGATGGCGGCAAATAAAGGAGTGGATCCATTTCTTCCTGATGACGGAACCATTCTTACCATTCCTTCGCAGTTCATTCTTCCAACGGAAGACAGAGAAGGCATCGTCATTAACCTGGCTGAACTTCGGCTTTATTATTTTGATAAGAATGAACCTGTCGTGCATATATTTCCCGTCGGCATCGGACGTATCGGGCGAGATACTCCAGTGATGACAACGTATGTTAACGAGAAAATAGAACATCCGACCTGGACGCCAACCCAGAATATCCGCAACGAATATCTTCAAAAGGGTATCGAGTTGCCTAGGGTAGTACCTGCTGGACCAGAAAATCCTCTGGGAGAGTATGCGATGAGGCTGGCTCATGGTGTTGGTGAGTATTTAATTCACGGAACCAATAAGGATTTTGGCATTGGGCTTAGGGTCAGTTCTGGTTGTATACGTATGGAGCCAGAGGATATCGAGTGGCTTTTTCAGCATGCAAAAAGAGGCGAGAAGGTTAGGGTGGTCAATAACCCAATTAAGATAGCTCTTGAACCTGACAGAACGGTATTTATTGAGGTTCATGAACCACTAACAGACAGCGAAGGTAATAAAGAAGTTTTACAAGCACCACAAGAGCTAGAGTGGTGGATGAGCGAATTTGGCCACCCGATGACAAAAGCCAGAGCAGCAATATTAGTCCAGAGCGGTGTGCCTACTGAGATAGCAAGTCCTGCTTTATAAACCCAGGAAACAAAATAAGCCTTCGGATGAAGGCTTATTTAATCTGTATGAACAGCAATGATTACTTAGTATAAGACTGAGCAATATTGTCGATACGTTCGTTTGCACGGTCAGCTTCAGCTTGAGCTGCCATCGCCGCTTCTTTAGCTTGCTCAGCTGCCATAGCTGCATCTTTGTTTGCTTTTAGTGCATCTACTTCTTTGCTTAGTTCTTCAACTTGTGCACTAAGCGCGCTGATTTGACTTGTTGTTTCTTCTGGAGTTGAGCTACAACCCGCTAATAGTGCAACTGAACTTAGGCCCAAAGTAAGCATTAACTTTTTGTTCATATGAACTCCTTGTTTTAATAACCAGTAACGTCTGGCAACACCACTACTACCTGTATACTCATGGGATTTTAAGGTGATACTTTAAGAACAACACCTTAAGGTCACTTCAGCACATGTGCTAGTGTAGCGCGAAAATCATTAAAGATCAGTTATATCAATAATTGATAACAAAAAAAGTCCCGTTTATTCAAACTTGGGACTTTTGTCTTAAAGTTTTGTATCAATGTTCTCAGAACTAGCTGGAAGCTGTTGCGTCTATCTTAAATTGTCCTTTTGTTCTATTGGCATAAGCAACCAGAGATAACATGACAGGTACTTCTACCAACACACCTACCACTGTTGCCAGAGCTGCGCCCGAGTGAATACCGAATAGGCTTATAGCAACCGCGACCGCAAGTTCGAAGAAGTTAGATGCACCAATCATTGCACCCGGAGCAGCAACGCTGTGTGGCTGTCCCCACTTTTTCATCCAAACATACGCAACAGCGAAAATCAGATAAGTCTGGATAAGTAGCGGTACCGCGATTAAAACGATATCCGATGGATTAGCAACGATCGTTTCTGCCTGGAAACCAAACAGCAGAATGACAGTACCGACCAGACCTATAATAGAGAGTGGCTTCATTTTCGCAGCCAGAGAGTCAATTTTGTTCTGGCTCTTAATCGTATGGCGTGTTACTGCACCTGCGACAAGTGGAATGACAACAAATAATGAAACTGATAGCAGCAGCGTATCCCAAGGTACAGTGATATTGGTTACACCGAGTAGAAACGCAGCGATCGGAGCGAATGCAACTACCATGATTAAGTCGTTAATTGCTACCTGAACCACTGTGTAGTTTGCATCACCTTTGGTTAGCTGGCTCCATACAAATACCATTGCTGTATATGGCGCAACACCCAATAGAATCATACCGGCGATATATTGTTCGCCCATTTCTGGCGAGATCCATGCACCGAAGATGTGGCGCATAAACAGCATCGCGAGGAGTGCCATAGTGAAAGGTTTTATCAGCCAGTTAATCACAATAGTGATCACCAAACCTTTCGGGCGCTTGTGAATTTGGCTGACTGACGCGAAATCAACCTGAAGCATCATCGGATAGATCATCAGCCAGATAAGTACAGCAATAACCATATTTATCTGTGCATATTGAAGATCACCCAGAAAAGTAAATAGCCCCGGGAATGCTAGTCCTCCGGCAATACCAATCGCCATGCCTAGGCCCACCCAGATACTTAAAAAACGTTCGAATATACCCATTTTGTTACCTTAGATTTTTATTATCTTGATTTATTATTTATTGACACACCTGGCCCTGAACATCACAAGACTCATCATCCTGATTGACGCAGCACTCTTCTGTTAAGTAATCGATCAATGAATTCATCTTAGGAATGTTGGCTCTGTAGCGTTGAAAGCGGCCTTCCTGCTCAACAGAAACTAAGTTCGCATGGAGTAATGCTTTTAGGTGAAAGGACACAGAGTTTGGCGCTATGTCTAACTCTCTTGCCAGTTCACCAGCCACTTTGCCCGATTGACCTTCTTTGATCAGACTTCTCCAGATATCCAAACGGACACCAGAGGATAAACAGTCGAAAATTTGTGTTGCGTTATCACGATTCACAATGAGCCTCATTTGTTATTAGTTCAATATTTCAAGAATTATTGAAATGTTGTGGTCGATTATATTCCTAAAAGCGAATATAGCAATAGGCGGGTTAAAAATTGTTCTATTATTTTTTATGTGATCTATATCTATCCGATAGTGTTCAGGTTAAAATACCGCGCTATTTTTTCCCCGATATATACGAATAATTCCTGGAGAGTCCATTGCAATTTAAAGATTTAGGCCTTGATAACCGCTTACTAAAAAACCTTAGTCACTATGATTTTAAGCAGGCAACTGATATCCAGCAACAGGCAATTCCTGTTGCAATGGCGGGGAAAGATCTGCTGGCTTCATCGAAGACGGGTTCTGGTAAGACGCTAGCCTTTGTTCTGCCTATGTTGCATAAGGCGCTAAAAACCAAATCATTTTCAGCGCGTGACCCTCGCGGAATTATTCTTGCGCCGACTCGTGAGTTAGCAAAACAGGTATATGGTGAGCTTAGAACCATGCTTGGTGGCTTGTCTTACACAGCGACGTTGATCCTGGGTGGTGAGAACTTCAATGATCAGGTTAAAGCCCTTCGTCGTTACCCTAAGTTTATTGTTGCTACTCCGGGACGCCTGGCTGACCATCTAGAGCATCGTTCTCTGTTTTTGGACGGCGTAGAAACACTGATTCTTGATGAAGCAGACCGAATGCTGGATCTTGGCTTCGCGCCCGAACTACGTCGTATTTCAAATGCAGCGAAACACAGACGTCGTCAGACTCTGATGTTTTCTGCAACGCTGGATCACGCTGAAGTTAATGACATTGCATCAGAAATGCTGGATGCGCCTAAGCGTATTTCCATCGGCGTTTCCAACGAAGAACACAAAGATATCACTCAGTCTTTTTACCTGTGTGACCATTTGGATCACAAAGAAGCTATCCTGAACCGAATCATTAGCGAAGCCGAGTATCGCCAAATCATTATCTTTACGGCGACTCGAGTCGACACTGAAAGGTTGACGAAAGAGCTAAACGAGAAGAAGCTTAAGGCGGTTGCACTAAGCGGTAACCTAAACCAGACTCAACGTAATACCATTATGAGTCAGTTCGAGCGCGCTGTATTTAAGATTCTGGTAACTACGGATGTTGCCTCTCGCGGTCTGGATATCGCGAACGTTACCCACGTTATTAACTTCGATATGCCAAAGCATACAGAAGAATACGTTCACCGTGTGGGCCGTACGGGGCGTGCTGGCAATAAAGGTACCGCGATTTCTCTAGTCGGCCCTAAAGACTGGGATAGCTTTAAGCGCGTTGAAAACTTCTTGCAACAATCGATAGAGTTCTCGGTTCTTGATGGACTGAAGGGTAAGTTCAAAGGTCTGAAACCGAAAAATCCGGGATTCAAGAAGGGCAAACCAGATTCAAAACGTCGCCAGTCCAACGTTAAGCGTACGCCTAAGAAGCCGGTTAAACGTGACAAGGGTTTCTACCAGAATGTCGCTGTGGGTGATTCAGTGTTTATCCCTAAGAAAAAGAAGCCTGCAAAGCCTGAGTCTGATAGCGAGTAATTGTAATTTGTTGTCTCTCTTCTCTATTTTGTGAGAAGAGAGACCAGCTCATTTCGACTCTGCCCCTCTCTTCACAGAAAATTAACCAAATAAAGTCCAAACTTTCACCTACTTATATCGTACAGTAGGAGATCTCATATGTATCGTCAGCTAACCGAAGAGAAGCGTTTGCAGATCTGGGCGATGCGTAAAGAAGGAAAAAACCAGTCTGAGATAGCCCGCCTGCTCGATATTCATCGTTCCACCATTAGTCGAGAACTAAATCGAAATTCCGGCCCTTATGGCTATGAGCCGCTTCTCGCTCAACAAATGGCCTCCTACAGAAAAAAATTCCATCAGCAAATTGTCGAAAAGCAATATGAAGAACTCGTTGGCGAGTTAGTCCATATGGGGCTTAGCCGAGAGCAGTGTATGGAATTTGTTTTACACCATCATCCTGAACTGACTATTGAGCACCTAAACGAATTACTCGACTCTTTTTCCGTTAAATGACGCTAATCCACCCAATATTGTCTATAAAGTTACGGAAATGTGGTGCAAGTCACGTGTTGCACTTGCCCTCTCAGAGTTGTTTTCCTCGAAAAATGCATTTGTTGCACTTGCTGTTAGAAAACATGAAAAGCATAGGAAAAATGCCCCTTAGTGTGTTGCACTTGCTCTATTTTGGGTTTTATTAAGTTTTGTTGCACTTGCCTATTGGATTGGAATGGTGTGGTTGTAACTTGCTGATATATAAGGTTATTACCCTAATCTTTCAATGTGACACGTGTCACAAAAAAGTTTACTAAAGCTCTTTATATTTAATTCACCACTTAGACAGAGGTAAACAAGCAAGGAGCATCAAATGAAAAAATTTAACCATGTCGGCATTCCTACTACCGCTGAACATGATGGTGAAGTGTATTCGGAGGATATGAAACTCTACCTGACAGACTTTACTGAAAATGAAAATCGCATCGAATGGCTGCGTTTCGCAGAAGATAGCCCTATGCCTGAAGAGTTGAAGAAAACCGCTCACATCGCTTATGAAGTTGATGACTTGGAAGAAGCGATAAAAGGCAAAACGGTTTTGATGGAACCTTTCAATGCTAACGAAAACTTGAAGATTGCTTTCGTTATGGATGATGAAGCACCCATAGAGTTGATGCAGTTCGTATAAAAACAGAGAAAGAAGAACAACTAATAATGGCCAATAACGAACATATAAAGGCCAGACTAATAACGTGGATAGGACCTAAATTATGAAAAAGTTTATCAATAACCCTGAAAACCTGACTGTTGAACTGCTTCAAGGCTATGCAATGACTTACCCACAGAAGGTTAAAGTCATTTCAGAAAAAATTGTTGCCCGTGTAACACCTAAAGATCCAAACAAAGTTGCAATTGTGACCCTCGGTGGCGCTGGTCATGAGCCTGCGTTAAGCGGCTATGTTGGTGAAGGTATGCTTGATTACTCTGTTGTAGGTGACATCTTCGCAGCCCCGGGAGCTCCTAAGGTATTTGAAGCACTAAAAATGGCTGATTGTCCGGCTGGTGTACTTTTCATCGTTCTTAACCATGAAGGCGATGTCATGGCTGCGAATATGGCGATGGAGATGGCGAAGCGTGAAGGCATCAATGTGAAAATGTTGCTGACTCATGAGGATATCAGTGCTGGTCTGGATGCAGATATCAAAGACCGCCGTGGTCTTGCTGGTTGTGTACCGGTTTATAAGATTGCTGGTGGTGCCGCTGAAGCTGGTTTGCCTCTGGATGAAGTCTATCGTATTGCAGATAAGTTTAATCAAAATATGGCAACACTGGCTGTTGCTATGAGCAACGCAACTCATCCTCAATCTGGCATGATCATCGGTGATCTGGCGGCAGATGAGATGGAAATTGGCATGGGTCAGCACGGTGAAGGTGGCGGTGGCCGCATGAAGATCCAAAGTGCAGATGATACCGCTAATATCATGCTGGAGCAGGTTTGCAAAGCTATTGAATTGCAGGCTGGTGATGATGTGATGCTTATGATTAATGGTTCAGGTGCCACTACCTTGATGGAGATGTTCGTTGTTGCCAGAGCGTGTCACTTATCTCTTCAGGAAAAACAGGCAACAGTTGCCCGCTCTAAAGTAGAAGAAATTCTAACCGTTCAAGAAATGGCAGGTTTCCAGATGTGTATCGGCAAGTTCGATAGCGAGACACTCAAATATTGGGACGAGCCATGTAACGCTCCTTACTGGACTCAGCAGTAAGTTGTAGGGCACCACGTCACCTGATGTGGTGCATTTAAATCCCTACCGCAAATAGCCACGCGCACAACCTAGCTTATGCGTGTAGGGATTCTTTTTGCCTAAATTCAGCAAATAGGCAGGTTTGAGATGAAAAAGTCAGGAGATGGATCATGACAATTTTTAATCAGGATTTGTTGTTCGGAATGTTTGAAGCGGCGTCGAAAAACATAGAGGCTCAGGTTCCTCTTCTCAATGAGTTGGACGGAAAAACCGGCGATGGTGACCATGGTACAACCATGTTGCGAGTATGCCATTGCATTGATGCCGCATTGGAAAAAGAGCCAGATGACTGGAATCAGCAGGTCGACGCGTTGGGCTGGGACATCATGAGTCAAGATGGAGGCTCCGCCGGAATGTTGGTGGGAAACCTATTCCTGGGCATCGGTTCTGGATTGATAGAACAAGAGCTGGAACCAAAGCAGGCGGCAGCGGCGATCCGCTGTGGTGTAGATAGAGTTCTGCAGTTTAGTGGTGCTCATCAGGGGGACAAAACTATGTTGGACGCACTGATACCTGCAACTGAAGCTCTGGAAAAAGAAGCAGAAAACGGAGCGGATATAGAGGCCATGTTTGAGTCTGCAGCTAAAGCAGCGCGAGAGGGAGCGGAAGCGACTAAGGCGATGGTGCCTACTCGTGGACGCGCAAAGAACATGGGAGAAAAGGCCGTTGGGTACATAGACCCTGGGGCGACAAGTATGGCGATTCTGTTTGAATCGTTTAATCAGGCTATTCATGAAAAGCATTAAGGAGCAAAACGATGGCAGATAAAGATGGATTAAAGATGGCAAAAGATTACGGCCTGGATAAACCGGTTGAGCATCAGGCTTTTCATGTCAAAGGTATGGATCATGTTGATTGGGGCATGAAAGACAGGCTAAGCCGGATTTTCAATCCGAATACAGGTAAAACCGTCATGTTGGCTTTTGACCATGGTTATATGGCTGGCGCTATGTCAGGTCTGGAAAGAATGGACCTCTCGATTGAACCGCTAGCACCTTATGCCGACGCACTAATGGCAACTCGTGGTGCACTGCGAAGTTGTATCCAACCGATTCACAACAAACCTGTAATCTTGCGGGCAAGTGCGGGTAGCACGGTTCTTAAAGATGATATGAGCCATGAAGTTGTGGGTGTTGATATTGATGATGCGGTTCGAATCAACGCTGCATGTCAGGCCGTTCAGGTATTTGTTGGTGCGGATGGTGAATGTTCCAGCTTGCAGAACCTTGTAAATACTGTTGATGCTGGTGCGCGTCTAGGAATCCCAACCCTGGGTGTAACCGCAGTTGGTAAGCAGATGGAACGGACACCTCGTTACTTCTTACTGGCTACCAGGGTAATTGCTGAGCTAGGGGCTCAAATTGTCAAAACCTATTACTGCGATGACTTCGAAAAAGTGGTTGCAGCTTGTCCGGTACCTATTGTGGTAGCTGGTGGTAAAAAGCTACCTGAGCCAGAAGCGTTTGAGCTTGCCTACAAATCGATACAGTCAGGTGCTGCAGGTGTCGATATGGGACGAAACGTATTCCAGGCAGAAGACCCGGTTGCAATGATTAAGGCTATCCGTGGAGTGGTTCATGAAGGACTGACACCACCACAGGCATTGGACCTATACCAAACAGAGAAAAGCGCTAAAGCTTAAGGAAGGCGAATATGAAATTTTCACAGTTTATTGTTATACCGGTCATCGTTGCATTTCTGGCCTTCACGATTCAGATACTGGATCAGATACTCGCTCCAATGATGCCCGTCGCCGGTAATGTCGGTTTTGGTTGGATAGCTTTCATTGCATGGGCCATGTATTTTATGGCTGGTTGTACAGTAGAAGGCGGTCAGAAAACACTGTTTGGTTACATTGCTGGTATTATCGCCTCCGTTGCTATTATGGAGTTTGGGGCTGCGTATAGTGCTGCGGGATTTTTCGCATTCCCTATCGCTATCTTTATCGTAGTAATACCATGTATCTGCCTTGAAAGGGTTCCTTTGTTTGACTTTGTTCCTGCGTTGTTTGTAGGGGCGGGTACTTTCTTTGGATTTATGTCTTACGTTGATGGGGCAACTTATGTGACAGCGACAGTAACCGAAATGACTTATTGTGCGATTGGTTTAGCATACGGTTGGGTGACTATTCAGTTGAGAAGTCGATACGAACATTACGTAGAAACTCACGATCATTCTCACGATATGCATGCTAGTCACTAGGTTGCAGAATCTAGAGTAAATACTTTGCGCAGGGCCGCTTATGTAGCTGATACATAAGCGGCTTTTTTTCGTTATAAAAGTGTCATACAAGCAAAATTTCGCCTTTAATTTTGACAGAGGCTTGTAATTCTGTAGTTGCTTTGTATATACGCTTTTCTTTAGTTTTCAAGGCTATAGGAAATACCTATATGCGGGATTTAACATATATGCACTGTCATAGAGTGTTCAACATTGTGTAACAATATCGTCATATACGATCCCTAAAGTGGGCACCGTTCAAGTGAAACGGCAAAGAATGCCAGCAAAGGAAAATTGTAATGAAAAAGACAGTATTCGGTGCAATCGCTCTTCTAGGTGCACTAGCAGTAACTCCAGTATCAGCTAAAGAAACAATCTCAGCTGTAGGTTCTTCAAGTGTAACACCTCTAATGGAAGTGTTTGGTGAGACTTACATGAAGTCTAACTCAAACGTTTTTGTTGAAGTGCAGGGCCCAGGTTCTTCTGCAGGTGTTAAAGCTGCGAAGAACGGCAGTGCTGATCTTGGTATGTCTTCTCGTAACCTTAAGGCTGAGGAAAAAGAAGATACACTGGTTGAAATGGTTGTAGCTCGCGATGGTATCGCAGTAGTTGTAAACCCTAAGAACGAACTTAAAGGTCTGACTGCAGAGCAAGTAACTGCAATCTACAAAGGCGAAATCACTAACTGGAAAGATGTTGGTGGCGCAGATAAGCCAATCGTAGCAATCACTCGTGATACAGCGTCTGGTACTCGTGGTGCTTTCGAAGACATCATGAAGCTTAAGCGTAAGATCTCTGGCAAGAAAGTGACAGCTATCTCTGCACGTGCTCAGGTTGCTAACGGTAACGGTGCTCTGAAGACTATGGTTGCTTCTAACCCATACGCTATCGGCTACATCTCTCTTGGTACTGTAGATGAGTCTGTTACAGCGCTTTCAGTTGACGGCACTCCAGCAACTGTAGACAACGTGAAGAACGGTTCTTACAAAGTAGCTCGCCCATTCCTTGTTCTTTACAAAGAAGGCAAGCCATCTGCTGAAACTCAGAAGTTCCTTGACTGGATGCTAACTGCTGACGCTCAGGCTCTTGTAGACGGCAAAGGCTACATCTCTGTTAACTAAGTTAACCCCAACTTTATATTTTGCTCAGCCTACCATTGGGCTGAGCTCTTTACTTTACATCCCTGCTATACATTCCCTGGTATGTGAGTTTAATTATGTCCATCGTAAATAGTGAAATGCCTATGACACGCGAAAAATCAACAGGTCTGCGTCAGCAAAAGCGCGTTGACTGGAAAGAACGCATCTTTCATGGCTTATTTCTTACAAGTGCAGTGATTGGTATCGTTTCGTTGTCGATCATTGCGTACTTTATTGTTAAAGAGAGTATTCCTGCGTTTCAGGAGGCGGGTGTTGCTGGCATCGTTTTAGGCCAGGACTGGATTCCACCTGCGCTTTATGGTGTTTACACCATGATTGTCGCTTCTCTTGTTTCTACCCTTGGTGCTGTATTAGTTGGTGTGCCAATTGGTGTACTAACCGCGATTTTTATCGCAGAGATTGCGCCAAAACAGGTAGCCAATATTATCCGTCCTGCGGTTGAGCTTCTGGCGGGTATTCCTTCTGTGGTATACGGCTTCTTCGGCCTTGTAATTATCGTTCCTCTTATTCAGAACATCTTCAATGTCCCGGCGGGTAACACCATTCTGGCAGGTATTATTGTTCTGGGTGTGATGATTCTTCCGACGGTAATTACAGTATCTGAGACCTCTATTCGTGCAGTACCTCGCACTTATAAAGAAGGCTCTCTGGCACTGGGTGCTTCAAAAATCTATACCATCTTTAAGCTGCTGGTTCCGGCTGCTCGCTCAGGCATCATGACAGGTGTGATTCTGGGTATCGGTCGTGCTCTTGGTGAAACCATGGCCATTATCATGGTAATGGGTAACGCGCCTGCAATGCCGCGAGGTATTCTGGATTCTGCTCGTACCCTTACAGCAAACATCGCGATTGAAATGTCATACGCAAGTGGTGTTCATGCCAATGCACTGTATGCGACAGGCGTAGTTCTGCTGGCCTTTATTATGGTGCTTAACGGTGCTCTGCTTTACCTGAATCGTCAGAAGGCTAAATAAAGATGGATAAAGTAAAACTGAAAAAAGCGCGTCAGAATAAAGACGCCATCTTAAATGTATTTGTATGGGCAGCAGCTGCATTAACAGTAGGCTTCCTGTTCTGGATTATCTGGTACATCCTTTCTAACGGTCTTAAGTTTGTTGACTGGAACTTCATCACCGACAAGTACACAGCGACAGGTGAAGAGAAGGGTATCTTCCCGATGATCATCTCAACCATTTATATGGTTATTGCGTCTATTGCCGTGGCTGCGCCACTTGGCATTATGACGGCAATCTACCTGACAGAATATGCGAAGGTGGGAAGTAAGCTGGTTAAAGTGATTCGTTTCTGTACCGAATCTCTGGCTGGTATCCCTTCGATCATCTTTGGTCTGTTTGGTATGACCTTCTTCGTTGCGATTCTTGGCCTTGGCTTCTCGATTCTTTCTGGTGCACTGACACTGAGTATCCTGATTCTACCGGTAATCATTCGTACAACAGAAGAAGCGTTAATGGCGGTTCCACAGACATACCGTGAAGGTTCATATGGTCTGGGTGCTTCCAAAATTTACACAATCTGGCGTCTTATCCTGCCAAGTGCAATGCCAGGCATCTTAACTTCGGTCATTCTAAGTATTGGTCGTGTAATTGGTGAATCTGCTCCGGTGTTCCTAACTGCGGGTATGGTTGCGCGTATTCCTGAATCTCTGTTGGATTCTGGACGTACGCTTACGGTTCACCTATATAAGCTGACAACCGAGCTATTCACTATCGAAGAGTGGAACCAGGCTTATGGTACAGCGACAGTACTTATTGTAGTGGTGCTACTGATCAACATGGTAACTAAGTTGATTGCCAGCCGCTTTAACACTGCAACTTACTAGGCCTACAGGTCCTAATTACAGACAGAATTTAAGAATTAAGAGATAAATACCATGAGTAATAAATTTAATATTGAAAATCTGGACCTGTTCTATGGTGAGAATCAGGCGCTAAAAGCAATCAATCTTCCAATTCCAACTCAGCAGGTAACAGCACTGATCGGTCCTTCTGGTTGTGGTAAATCGACACTACTTCGTTGTCTTAACCGCATGAACGACCTTATTGAAGGTGTGAAAATCACTGGCGGTCTGACAATGGATGGTGAAGATATCTACGGCAACATCGACGTAGCAGATCTGCGCATCAAAGTTGGTATGGTATTCCAGAAACCAAACCCATTCCCAATGAGCATCTACGAGAACGTAGCATATGGTCTTCGTGCTCAGGGCATCAAAGATAAAAAACACATCGACTCAGTAGTAGAGAACTCGCTACGTGGCGCGGCACTTTGGGACGAAGTGAAGGATCGTTTGAAGTCACACGCATTTGGTCTATCGGGTGGTCAGCAACAGCGTCTGTGTATTGCACGTACGATTGCAATGGAACCGGATGTCATTCTGATGGACGAACCAACTTCGGCACTTGACCCAATTGCGACTCACAAAATTGAAGAGTTGATGGAAGAGCTGAAGAAAAACTACACCATCGTTATCGTTACTCACTCAATGCAGCAGGCGCGTCGTATATCAGACCGTACCGCATTCTTCCTAATGGGAGAACTGGTGGAGCATGATGAAACAGCAAACATCTTTGCTAACCCGCAAGATGACCGCACTAAAGGTTACGTTAATGGTGATTTCGGTTAATTAACCGGAAGAGAGATATTCACTACAATAATAAGTGATGGACCTATTGCCCCTCTGTTTGAGGGGCTTTTTTCTTTTTGGATTTAATTCACAATATATAAACGATCCTTCATTTTTCATTGATATAACAAATGATTAAGGGTAGTTTTGACTCTCCTGGCCGCCTTTTTTGAACCTGGTTTATTATGTGGCTAAGGAGATAATATGGCGAAATATCAATTTTTTGTTGTTTCAGGTGAAGAGAGAACCAAGTTTACTTTTCTTGAAATGGGTACTCAGTCATTTCTCAGGGAAAAAGATCAACTACTGAGATCTGGTTTTGAAGTGGATGGCGATGTTATCTATGCGGATAGTCCAGAAGAAGCGGTTGAACACTTCAAGTCAAACTTCACTTATGTGATGCACGACTACAACAATAACAACCTGCTGACGTCTTTGGTTCAGTACGTTGTTGATATGTTTAGCATCAGAAGGCAAAAAGAAGTTAAGCCCCCAAAGCCCCTGTTCATGGGGCTTTTGTTTTCACAGCATCTGAATCAAATTAACGAATTATCAAAAGGTTGCTCATAAATTTTGATGTGAAGCAGCCATCAATTAGCTATGATAAATCAGCTGATCGGCGTGTAATAGGCTAAAATAAGGCGATAAAACCGGATTAAGTTTGGAGCTGATTACATATGCGGGGACGATGGTATCAAGTGCTTTTGGCTACGACGATAATACACCTTTCTGCGTCCGCAAATGCTCAGTTAACCCACAGATTTATTACCCACTATATTCCTCCCTTTACTTATGAAGAAGAGGGTGAGTTTCATGGTTTCGCAATCGACATAGTAAAAGAAATGATGAGGGAACTTGGGCATCCTGTCGAATTTGAAATGTTTCCTTTTAGCCGGGGTTTACTAAAGGTTCAGACAGCGCCCAATATCGCCTTTTTTATCGTTGCCTGGCGAGAGGAAAGAGACAAAACCATTAAATGGGTTGGCCCGCTGATAACTAGCGGCGTCTATATGTATATTCACAAAGGCAATCCGGCCTCAATCAGGACGCTCGAAGACCTGCATAAGCTACCTTTCATTGGAGTAGGTCGTGGTAATTCTGACCATACTTACCTTGAAGAGCTAGGTTTTACGAACATCTACCCTACAAACGATCACCTTATTTCTTTACAAATGTTGGCCAGCGACAGGCTCGATGGCACGCCTATGAGCGAGTTGGTCATGCCGGAGTTGGCTAAAAAAGCCAAAATTGATGTGACTGAAATAAAGAAAACGGAACTTAAGTTGTATGACTCAACCCTTTATCTTGGTTTTTCTCTAAGCACGTCGGATGAAGAAGTGGAAAGGTGGCAAGCGGCATTAGATAAGATGAAAGCAGATGGGCGATACCAGGAATTGTATCGTAGGTATGTCCATCACTAATTGTGAGCAACTTTAAACTTGTACCAAAACCACTCTGCAACTAGACTAGCGCCCACTCATATCAGCCATTAGAGATAACCATGTCATTTTCTAAACTTGGATTAAGCGACCCTATCGTTAAAGCAGTAACCGAAGCAGGTTACGAGTCTCCGACTAACATCCAGAAAAAGGCGATTCCGGTTGTCTTGAAAGGCGAGGATCTAATTGCTGCTGCTCAGACTGGTACGGGCAAAACCGCTAGCTTTGTTTTGCCAATTCTGGAGATGCTTAGTAAAGGTGAAACCCAACGTAAAAAACGTGTTCGCGCTGTAATTCTTGTTCCTACCAGAGAGTTGGCTATTCAGGTTGAGAAGAGTATTGAGGTATATGGTAAACACCTTGGTCTTAAAGCTATGGCGATATTTGGTGGTGTGGATGATGCGCCGCAAAAAGCGCGCCTGATTGAAGGTATCGATATTCTGGTTGCGACACCTGGGCGTCTGATTGACCTCTATGGGCAGCGCGCTGTTCATTTTGATGAAGCTGAAATTCTGGTTCTGGACGAAGCAGACAGAATGCTGGATATGGGCTTTATCGAAGACATTAATAAGATCATCGCCCGCTTACCTGAAGATATTCAAAACCTGCTATTTTCTGCGACTTTGTCGAATCCGGTTCGAGATCTTGCGAGATCGGCTATCAACGATCCGCATGAGATCAGTATTACCAAACACTCAGCATCTAAAGCCAATATTGAACAGTGGCTGATCACAGTTGATAAAGATATGAAGTCTTCTCTTCTTAGTCATCTGTTAAAAGAGGAACGCTGGGAGCAGGCTCTTATCTTTATAGAAACCAAGCATGGTGCAGCCAAACTGGTCTCTCAGCTCGAGAAGCGTGGTATCGCAGCTGATGCCATTCATGGTGGGCGAAATCAGGCGTCTCGTAACAAAGTTTTGGAATCATTCAAATCTGGTGAACTAAAGTACCTGATTGCAACAGGCGTTGCTGCTCGTGGTATTGATATCGATAACCTGCCGTGTGTGATTAACTACGATTTGCCTTATCCTGCAGATGAATATGTTCACCGAATTGGTCGTACTGGACGCGCTGATGCAGCAGGTGAAGCAGTATCTCTGGTATCTAAAGATAACTTTAAGAATCTGTGTATGATTGAAAGCCGCCTGGGGCATCTTATAGAGCGGCGCACAATTGAAGGATTTACTCCAAAGAAAGAAGTTCCGATTTCAATTCTAAACTATGTACCTAAGCATAAGCGCAAAGAATAAAGGTAATAACCAAATCTATTAACGGCTCGTTAGTTCTTCAGCTTTCTCTTTTGAGCCGTTAATAAGCCCAACCTCTTTTAGGTATCGAAGTTTCATTCTTTCAACTTTAGCAAGTAGCTCGTCTGCTTTCTTTTGAGTTTTGATAACCTTGCGCATGTTGTCACGGCCAGCTTTGTAGTCGTCATAATGATCTTCGTCGTAGCAGTAATCAGCCAGTTTTTCCCATAGCTCTTTGGCCGTTTTAAGCTTTTTCATTGTCGCCAGAATTTTACTTCTGAGTTTATTTAGCGTGAGAACTTCGTTCATAAAGAGCTCTTTTTGCGCAATAAGAGCTTTTTTAGCGTTTTCATTCTTTCCTACCCAGACCTTAAGCAGCGTATCAGAGTCATAATGATCCTGAAGAAACTCATAATCGTTATAGATAACAACGGCTTCGTTTACTAGGCTAACATTGCCGTTGTACCTCTTCTCTTGCTTCTTGTAGTACTCGGTAGAGGTTTCCCAGTTTTTAGTAGTACAGTATCTTGCTGCTACTAATTCTGAATAAAACATAAACAGGCAAGAAATGATAATCAGCAATGATTTATTCATATAGCTACCCGGTTTGTTGAATTGCTTTTATACAGTTCTTACCGGCGTCTTTAGCCAGATAAACAGATTTATCTGCCGCTTTTATTAGCGCACTGGCATCGCTCATAGCAGAATCAAGTTCTGCAACACCTACGCTGATGCTTCCCTCCCAACAAAAACCATCGTATTGAACTTTGATTGCTTGAACCTTTGTCAGAACAACATTCGCAAGCCTGATAGCACTTTTTAAATCCAGCCCGGGACAAATGACAAGGAATTCGTCACCACCAAGTCTGCATACCTCATCCTCTTCCCGGTATCTTGATATAAAAGTTTCTGCAAGTAGTTTTAGAAGATCATCTCCGGCATCATGTCCCACGGTATCATTTACCTGCTTAAAAAGGTCGACATCTAGCAGCATACACGCAAGTGGAGTGTCTTCTTTGATAGCCTGCTGCCAATGGTTATTGATCGATCTCATCGCATAACGACGGTTTGGGAGCTTGGTGAGCGTATCGGTCAGTGATAGCTTTTCTAATTGACGATTAGCGTCAGAAAGTTCTTTGGTACGCTGATCCACCTTATCTTCCAGAGATTGATTCAGCAGAATAAGTTCTCTGTTTCTGTCAGAGACCTGCTCAAACATTCCTTTTAGCGCTTTAAGTAGTGGTCCTACGGCACTATCTTGTTCCCGCTCTTCATCCCGGTAAGCCTGTTCTGGAGATTGGCCGTTACGAATAGCGTTTGCTTGTCTCGCCATATTCTGATCACACCCCAATATATGGTAAACAAGCCAGTTGATGAGAAACTCAAGTAATTGGGCGGAGTGTTCCTCGTTGTGACAATCAAAAGAGTCTGTGAGCTCTTTAAGATCGAGGATAAACTTCTGATGAATGGTAATGTGTTCTTCCAGGTGATCTTCGGAAAGGCCAGCTTTTGCCATCATGTGCTCTTCTTGATCAAAGTGATAAAGCGTATATTCCGTCAGCTCGTTTAAGACTTGCGCGCTTTCTTCTGCAGTGTTTCTTTGCTCCGCAGCCATAGCACTGTATTTGTTTATCAGAGAGACCAGATATTTGTGTTGGTCGTCAACATCTTTAATACCCGTTTCGAAGCTTTTATCCCATTGAAATGATTTCATTTACAAACCTAGCCTTATAATTTTCTCTATATTATAGATTAGTAATATTTATATAAAAGCGAGCTAGTTATCGGGAGCACAAAAAAACGGCTAACATCTGCCAGCCGTTTGATTGATATTTACTCAACAATGGTTAATTGTAGTACTCCAGTTCGCACTCACTTTCTATGGAGGTGCCGGAGTTGCCTTTAAGAATCTCGTCTAATTCATAAAGAGAACCAATTACAGCTCTGCGGCCAGTCTCTTTAACAAATTTTCGAACAGCATCCACTTTTGGCCCCATAGAACCTGCAGGGAAGTCGTATTTACCAAGTTCTTCATGAGAAATGCGCTTAATGCTTCTTTGTTCTGGTGTGCCAAAGTTCTCGCAAACGTCGCCATCTGTAAGAATGATGAACAAATCAGCATCGATCTTCTCTGAAATAAGCTCTGCGGTGTAATCTTTATCTATGACACATTCAACGCCATTTAGCTGGCCGTTATCATCTCGATAGACAGGGATACCACCACCACCGCCAGCGATAACAATACTACCTGTTTCTAAAAGTGCATTGATCTGCGGGATTTCAAATATATCGACAGGCTTAGGAGAAGCTACCACCTGTCTATAGTATTCGCCATCAGGCTTGTATTGCAGGCTTGGTCGCTCAGCCATGATCTTCTTCGCTTCTTCTTCGCTGTATACCGGACCTACAAACTTAGTCAGGTTTTCGAATGCCGGGTCGGCTTTTTGTACCAATGTTTGCGTAATGATGCTGATTGGAGAGCAAGATTCGTCAGCATTTAGCAGCTCTTGCTGCAATAAGCAGCCAATCATGCCGCAGGTCTCTGCGCTTAGTACGTCCATCGGGTATGGCGTGATTTGCGGTTTCACTTCATGGTAAGTCGCGTTTTGCTCCATTAACATGCCAACTTGGGGGCCGTTGCCATGAACGATAACCAGATCATTACCTTCTGCTATTTTTGCAATGCTAGCTGATGCACGAGTGATGTTCTTTAGCTGGTTTTCCAGTGTTTGATCTTCTTTGCGCTGAAGAAGTGCGTTGCCGCCTAAGGCTAATACGATTTTCATAATTACTTTCCTAATATTTCCAACTTAACGCATACTCATTGATAGATACGCATTGGAAGCAATTCACCATTTTAAGACCCCTATACTTAATCAGTTAGAGGACTGATAAACCGTGATCAGCACTGTTTATCGATTTCTTGCGTCAATAAGGTCAGCTATGTGTGTTCCGCTCCACAAATCATGCCGTAAGTAAGGGGTATTTTTCGATATTTGATTTTCTGCTTAGGATTGTATGCAAAAATCTATACGAACCCTGTTTGAGTAAGATTGCAACAGCACTTAATAGTGGAAGTTTTGATGATGCCAGAAAACGATAAATCATTGGTTGAAAACTCAATTGAACTGCTTATCGATATAGAGCTGGAGCTACGGTTCCATAAACCTGATTCTAGTGACAGCCTTTATATCAGGGATTTGGTGATGTGGTTGAAAACAGGCTTGCCCGCATCCCGATTCTTCTATACCAAAGATGGACAAAGTCTTGCTGAAGTTGCCCGTTTTGTGGTGGATTCATCGTATATACCAGATGAAGCTATGGTGCAAAACGCGATTGACGCCACCGGTTTTAGTATCGAAGGTACGGGGGTTTCTTATCCACCAAATTGGTCAGAAGAGCAGTTAAAAGAAAGTGGAATCAATGAACCTGACAGTATGGTCGTTGTAAGCTACTGGGTTGGTGGGTTTTCCGAGGTATTGATGCCGGAAAGTATCTATTTGTCTGCACTCAAACAGTATCTGTATGAAAAGGAGAATCTTGAGTTGGTTAAGATTTTACTGCAATCGCGGGAATTTGATGTTAAAGCCGATACAGTAAGTGAGCAGTTAAACGCGGTGTATAGATATTTGCCTGAACTACAGGTTGAAATGCGTTATTTACTTAATTCAGATAAAAAACATATAGCGGAAAGGTTGTCTGATCTTCAGGTGAGCTTATCCCGGCTGAACCTTCCAGCAGACAGAAAGTTTGGTCATATCGGTTCATTCGAATTATGGTGACACTGTCAATAGATATAGAAAAGGCTGACAACTCGTCAGCCTTTTTAGTGCCTGATAATCAGTATTTAAATCATAAAGATAAACACAACTGATAGTACAGTAATAACGCCAGCTACAAAGTAACAAGCGATTTTACCTGCTGTACCAACATGCAGTTTCAGGTCATGCATACCGTGATGCAGACGGTGCATCGCATGCCACATTGGCAGTGCCAGTGTGCCGATGATAAACAGCGCACCGATAAAGCTGGTGGCAAAGTCCGCCACGCGCTCATAGCTCAGTGCTTCTGCATCAATGATGCCCAGTGGCGCAAGAATACCCAGTACCAATACGGTGATTGGGGTAATCATCGCAAACCAGGTGCCGCCAGCACCGAACAGTCCCCACCATACCGGCTCGTCTGAACGTTTTGGATTTTTATCAACCACAATAGACTCCTTACACGATGATGAGAACAATCAGGGAAATCGCCGCCACAGCGCCCCATTGAGACAAGACAATCAGCTTCTTATCCAGCAGTTTGCCCTTGATGCGGATTGGCATCACCTGAGGCATCATGCTGAAGAAGGTCTGAGCGTGGAACAGGCTACCCAGTAGTGCCAGGATATTGATGATAATCACCAGCGGGTTACCCATGAAAGACAACCATGCTTCCCAGGACTCTGGTCCCTTCACTAAACTGCCCAGACCCCAGGTCAGAAACAGGGTGAAGAAAATCAACGGCAGTACCGTTGCTTCACGCAACATGTACATACGGTAGAACTTGCTCTTCTGCCACCAGGTGGCCTTCATTTCACGAACATAAGGTTTACGGTTACTCATGTCTTACGCCTCCTGTGGTTTCATCATCGCAATGACAAAGTCTTTTGAAGACTCGACCTTGCCCTGGTTCACCGCTGCTGCCGGGTCTACGTTCTTCGGACACACCTCAGAGCAGAAGCCCACAAAGGTACAGCCCCATACGCCGTTTTCACCGTTCAGTAGCTTCATACGCTCGTCTTTACCGTTGTCACGGCTATCAAGGTTGTAGCGGTGCGCAAGGGTAATGGCTGCAGGGCCTAAGAATTCCGGGTTCAGGCCAAACTGAGGGCAGGCTGCGTAACACAGACCACAGTTGATACAGGCAGAGAACTGCTTGTATTTGGCTAGTTGCTCAGGGGTCTGGTTGTTCGGCCCATCTTCTGGTGTACGGTCGTTACCTAAGATGTATGGCTTCAGCGCTTCTAAGCGTTCAATGAACGGCGTCATGTCCACAATCAGGTCTTTCTCAATCGGGAAGTTCGCCAGAGGCTCGATGAGCATGCCATCCGGGTAGTCACGCAAGAAGGTCTTACACGCCAGCTTCGGATAGTTGTTCACCATCATGCCGCAAGAGCCACAAATCGCCATACGGCAAGACCAGCGGAACGACAGGTTTTTATCCAGGTTGTCTTTGATGTAACCCAGTGCATCCAAAAGAGACATGGTCTCATCAAACGGCACTTCAAAGGTTTGTACGTACGGCTCTGCATCTTTCTCAGGGTCATAACGCAGAATGTCGATTTTTTGTACTCGGTTCGCCATTATTTCTGCTCCTCTGGTTCGCCAGCCGCTGCCGCTTCCGCCGCTTCTTTTGCTGCTGCCTCTTCCGCCGCTGCGCCATACAGACGTGCTTTTGGCTGAGACTTAGTGATGATGACATCGCTGTAATCAATCGATGGCGCCGCATCTTCATTGAAGTGCGCCAGTGAGTGCTTCAGGAAGTCCTTATCGTCACGTTCAGTACAACCCTCATCTAAACGCTGGTGCGCCCCACGGGATTCACGACGAAGGATAGCCGAGTGCGCCATCGCTTCCGCCACTTCCAGGCCATAGCCCACTTCAATGGCGTACAGAAGGTCTGTGTTAAACACCTTACCTTTGTCTTTAATGCCGATGTTCTTATAACGCTGCTTCAGCTCAGCCAGTTTGTTGATGGTCTCTTCCAGCAGGTCTTCACGGCGGTAGATACCACAACCTGACTCCATGGTTTTACCCATTTCAGTGCGAATCTCTGCCCAGTTCTCATCGCCTTGCTGATTCAGCAGAGCATTGATGCGCTCTTCTACCGCTTGCACTTGCTTCTCAATCGATGCGTCGTTCCAGCCTTTGAACTCTTCGGCACGTTTCACCGCGTTCTCACCCGCTACGCGGCCAAACACCACAAACTCTGCCAGAGAGTTAGAGCCCAGGCGGTTAGCACCGTGCAGACCAGAGGATGCACATTCACCCACCGCAAACAGACCTTTAATCTTGGTTTCACAGTTCGGGTCACACTCAATGCCGCCCATGGTGTAGTGCACCGTTGGACGAATTGGAATCGGCTCTTTGGCAGGGTCGACGTTCACGTACGCTTTTGCCAGCTCACAGATGAACGGCAGACGCTCTTGCAGGTACTCTTCACCTAGATGCGTCAGGTCAAGATGCACCACATCACCAAGAGGATGCTCAATGGTGTTGCCTTTTTGCTGCTCATGCCAGAATGCCTGAGACACTTTGTCACGAGGGCCCAGTTCCATGTATTTGTTCTTAGGCTCGCCAACCGGGGTCTCCGGTCCCATGCCATAATCCTGGAGGTAACGGTAGCCGTTCTTGTTAACGATGATACCGCCTTCACCACGACAGCCTTCGGTCATCAGGATACCCGTGCCCGGTAGACCCGTTGGGTGATACTGAACGAACTCCATATCACGCAGTGGCACGCCATGACGATACGCCATCGCCATACCATCACCGGTTACGATACCGCCGTTGGTGTTGGTGTTGTACACACGACCTGCGCCGCCCGTTGCCAATACTACCGACTTGGCTTTAATCGTCACCAGCTCGCCTTCGGACATATGAATCGCCACCAGACCCTGCACTTCGTCGTCTTCAACCAGAAGGTCGACCACGAAGTATTCGTCAAAGCGTTTGATGGAATCGTACTTGATAGACGTCTGGAACAGGGTGTGCAGCATGTGGAAGCCAGTCTTATCGGCTGCAAACCAGGTGCGCTCGACCTTCATACCACCAAAACGGCGCACGTTGACGTCACCATTTTCTTTACGGCTCCATGGGCAGCCCCATTGCTCCATCTGAATCATTTCGCGGGTCGCGTTTTCCACGAAATACTCTACGACATTCTGCTCACACAGCCAGTCACCACCGCCAACGGTATCGTTGAAGTGGTTATCTAAGCTGTCTTCATCTTTGATGACCGCTGCTGACCCACCCTCTGCGGCCACGGTGTGTGAACGCATTGGGTAGACTTTAGAAATCAGAGCGACTTCTAAGTCAGGGTTGGCTTCAGCCGCTGCGATTGCAGTACGAAGACCGGCGCCGCCAGCGCCGATGACTGCGATATCTGTGGTTATGGTTTTCACAGCTATCCTCCAGGGTAATTTATAATATTAGAGTTATGAAATAGATATTGAGTTGGGACGAAAGTCTCATCTCAATTCAATATTTATCTCTATCGGAAATTCAGATTGCTCGACCTGATAATATTAGATATTCGAATGGTAGATTATTCTCTTAATCAATTAATAGCGCAGGAACCGTATGGTAACTAAATGAACCTTTTGTACCTTTTGTTCTCAAACTTTTACTCAAGTTTAAATATAATTACCACAATAAAGTTGCGGTCAAACATTGTAAAATGCGAATCTAAGTTAGCTTAATGTCTAAAATGCATGAAATAAATTTTAACTTTGTGATCTTAATTAAAGACTTAAGCTAAATAGTCTGCTTCGAAAGCTGGCAAATGTGGTTTCGCCTATATTAATAGTATGTTGTTCTGGTTGAGCTATGATAGATAACACAAAAGTTCATTCTTTATGTCATAAGAACACAAGTATGCTTGAAACAACAAAAAATTAATGGTTTCATATGCGCCATTGATTTTGCAAGGAATCTATTGGTAGCAAGGAAAGCTTATTCAAGGTTCATTTAGTGATAACTTTGGGGGCTGTCGATGAATAACATTGAAACTAAGTGGTTACGTGATTTTATAACTCTTGCTGAACTAGGGAGTTTCTCACAAGCTGCTTCCGCTAGGAACATTACTCAGCCAGCATTTAGCCGCCGTATAAAATCCCTTGAATCCGAACTGAATCTTGTGCTGATCGACAGAAGCAAGACTCCCATTGAACTGACCACATCCGGCAAACAGTTTAAGACTACCGCAGAATCCATTTTATTTCAGCTAGACGAAGAAGTTGGTCGTTTGTCTGGCAGCTCAGTACGGGGTCGTCATACTGTTAGGTTAAATGCTGCGCATTCCATCGCTATCGGTATATTGCCACAGATACATGAAGGTATTTTTAACCCAGCCTTAAACACAAACCTATCTATAGTTGCAAGTGAAGTGGATACTTCGATCGAGCGGTTGATCGATGGTAAAAGTGACTTTCTCTTCTCTTTTTATGACGACAGACTGCAGGTTGCACCTTATCAGTCCATCTACCTGGGACGCAGTTTTCTTTATTGTGTATCAGTTGCAGATAGTGAAGGTAAGCCGTTATTTGATATCAGCGAAAATGATGATGTTCCTAGCTTGGCCTATACGTCTGATAGCTACATGGGCCGCGCTCTGAACAAGGCGCAGCAAGCATTGACGAAGAATATAGTCTCTACCTCTTCGATGAGCGATCTCAACAAAGAATTTGTTTTGCAAGGAAAGGGAATCAGTTGGCTACCAGATTATACTATAAAAAAAGAGCTGGAATCCGGGCAGCTTGTGATTCTTAAAGAGAAAGAGCCGGTGCCACTTGATCTATATGTGTATCGTTACGTATCAAAACTACATCCGACTTGTGAAGCTATCTGGAGTCAGTTGATTAAAATAAGCCCAATCAAAGAGCTTAGCGGTTTGAACCCGAGGTTTTTTTCATAGGGCTGACAAATGAATTCATAAACTTCATACACTAACTTTGGAGTCATTAAAGAGAATTTAATCACATTTGCAGAAAGTTAGGTGATGCTATTTTGCTATACGGTCATCAAACGAAACATTTCTCAATTTAGAGATAAAAAAGTATTCTGCTTATAAATTATTAGATTGATCAAATTCATTTGACTTTTTAGTTGCTGTTTTGTTAAACGGCAAGAGTGATTATAAATAGATTGTATATCAATTATACCGCTGAATTTTTATTCATTGTGGTTGGGTTATGTTTGTCTTAATAAATGGTTTTTATATTTATAAGAATTATATCTGACTATCAATGCCAAAGTTTAAATTTATAAAATTAACCGTTATTAAGGAAACATAATATGGTAATTGTCGAGTTATTAGTTGTTCTCCTCTTTATATTTTTAGGGGCAAGAATAGGTGGTATAGGCATCGGTTTTGCCGGTGGTGCAGGTGTGATTGCACTAACTATGCTTTTGGGTTTGGATGCCGGTAGTATTCCTGTTGACGTAATCCTGATTATTATGTCGGTTATCACAGCAATTGCAGCAATGCAGGTAGCGGGTGGTATGGATTGGCTGGTTGATCTGGCTGAGCAGTTCCTTCGTAAAAATCCAAAGCGTATTACCTTTTATGCTCCTATCGTGACTTACTTTATGACCATTCTGGCAGGTACAGGGCATACCGCTTTCTCAACACTTCCGGTAATAGCAGAAGTAGCGAAAGAGCAGGGCATTCGCCCATCCCGTCCGCTTTCCATTGCTGTTGTTGCTTCTCAAATCGCAATCACAGCGTCACCAATTTCAGCAGCTGTGGTATTCTTCTCAGGCATTCTTGAGCCACTAGGTGTTGGTTACATCACGCTACTAGCAGTATGTATCCCTACAACGTTTGTTGCTTGTATGATTGGTGCGTTTGTTGCCAATATGATGGGCGGTGAGCTTAAGGATGATCCTGTGTATCAGGAGCGTATGGCAAAAGGCCTTATCAAGCTTCAAGGTAGCGCAAAGAGAAATATTCTTCCTTCTGCAAAAATGTCGGTATACATCTTCCTTGTTGCGATTATCGCTGTTGTGTCATACGCGACAATGATCAGTGGTGCGGTTGGCCTAATTGAGCATCCAACCATCGGTCGTAACCAGGCGATTATGGCAATCATGCTAATGGCTGCAACTGCAATCGTGATGATCACCAAAATTGACGCATCAAAGATTGCGAATGCTGCGACATTTAAATCAGGTATGAGTGCTTGTGTTTGTGTACTAGGTGTAGCCTGGTTAGGTGATACATTTGTATCAAGCCATATCAACGAAATTAAAGAGTTCTCTGCACACATTCTAGAACAACACCCTTGGATGCTGGCGATTACTCTGTTCTTTGCTTCAATGCTTCTATACTCCCAGGGCGCAACAACTTCGGCTCTAATGCCAGCAGCACTTGCGATTGGTGTTGCACCTCTGACAGCGGTTGCTTCATTTGCTGCGGTTAGCGCTCTGTTTGTGCTACCAACCTATCCAACACTGCTAGCAGCGGTTGAAATGGATGATACTGGCTCGACGCGAATCGGTAAGTACGTATTTAACCACCCATTCTTTATTCCGGGTGTTGTTACGATTGCCAGTGCTGTAGCTTTGGGCTTCGCTTTTGGTGGTGTATTAATCTAACTTATTAATATTTAAAATATTATAGTAAAAAGATAGGGAGCGTTGCTCCCTATTTTTTTACGTGACATACCCCAACTTTTTCGAACTTTCCTGTATGCCGAAACTGCATCAATTCATACTTTTCGGCATTGTACTTTTTTTAAATAAATAAGATTATGACTGTGTACTTCAAATGCCAACAAAGGTAGCTGTCATGATTAATAATTCAAATGGTTTTCGTATCGAAGAAGATTTACTAGGGAAATTGGAAGTTCCACAGAATGCTTATTATGGAATTCATTCTCTACGTGCGAAAAATAACTTTTCGATCTCGTCAAAAACTATTTCAGATGTGCCTGAACTTGTTAAAGGTATGATTTACACGAAGAAGGCAGCTGCTCGTGCAAATATGGAATTAGGTACTATTCCAGCCGATGTTGGTGGATATATTATCCAGGCCTGTGACCTTATTCTGGAGACAGGTAAATGCATGGATCAGTTTATCTCTGATGTGTATCAGGGAGGCGCCGGTACTTCTGTTAATATGAATGCAAATGAGGTGGTTGCTAACGTTGCGCTAGAACTTAAAGGCCACCAGAAAGGCGAATATCACATCATTAATCCAAATGATCATGTGAACAAAAGCCAATCTACAAACTGTGCTTATCCAACAGGTTTCCGTGTGGCTGTATACAACAGCATCATGCAAATGATCGCATCAATTGAGCAGCTAAAGGCTTCTTTTGATAAGAAGAGTGTAGAGTACAAAGACACAATCAAGATGGGTCGTACTCAGCTGCAAGATGCGGTACCAATGACCGTAGGTCAGGAGTTTGGCGCTTTCAGTATCTTGTTGAAAGAAGAGATCAAAAACCTAAAATACGCAGCAAACTTACTGTTGGAAGTTAACCTTGGTGCTACTGCTATCGGTACTGGTCTGAACGCTGCAGAAGGGTATCAGCAGCTAGCCGTTAAATATCTTGCTGAAGCGACAGGTCTTGATTGTGTACCTTCTGAAGATCTTATCGAAGCGACTTCTGACTGTGGTGCATACGTTACTGTTCATGGTGCGTTTAAGCGTCTAGCGGTAAAACTTTCTAAAGTATGTAACGATTTACGTCTGCTTTCTTCTGGCCCTCGTGCTGGTTTGAATGAAATCAACCTACCAGAAATGCAGGCTGGCTCATCAATTATGCCAGCAAAAGTTAACCCGGTTATTCCAGAGGTTGTAAATCAGGTCTGTTTTAAAGTTATTGGTAATGACACAACGGTAACTTTTGCCGCTGAAGCAGGTCAGCTTCAATTAAATGTAATGGAGCCTGTAATTGGTCAGGCAATATTTGAGTCGATTGAACTACTAAGTAATGCTTGTATTAATCTTGCTGAAAAATGTATCGATGGAATAACAGTTAACGAAACTGTTTGCGAGGACTTTGTATATAACTCAATCGGTATTGTTACTTACTTAAATCCATTCATTGGTCACCATGAAGGGGATATTGTTGGTAAGATCTGCGCTGAAACGGGTAAAGATGTAAAACAAGTTGTTTTAGAAAGAGGCTTGTTAAATGAAGACCAGGTAAACGAAATATTTTCTTCAAGCAACCTGATGGCACCAAAATATACTGCGGAACTGTTTAAATAACATAGGTACTCAGCGGCGGCTAAGCAATTGAGAAAGGGGGAGATCTGTCGATCTCCCCCTTTTTGTACTCCCTTATATTCCTCCTTCTTTTCCTGTCTACAGGATGAGCAAGGAAGCGTTTACATTGACTAGAATTGTGCCTGTTATGGGACATTATGTCGCAAGGAGGACAATGTGAACCCACGCCAATTAGAGCAGTTACGATTTGATGAAAGCGGTCAAAACCTAATTGTTGGAAAGGAAGATAACTGCCCGATCCCACCTGTTCAGCTTTCCGAGTTAACTGCAGATTCCCCTTTTGTATTAGAAACTTTTAGCAATGGATTAACCGCGGAAGTCTTTCACTTAAGAATCGAAGGAAAGGAGTATACGCTTAAGAAAAGAAGAGCCGTTGCGAAGGTTAACAATCTTGATGGGAGATTTTCGTTTTTAAACGAGGTTCAAAGACGATATGACCTGCAAAAGTTAAAGGATTCCCCGGATACGTCGGAATCATTCGAAAATATAGTGACAACAAATTATGCCGATTATCGATTAGGGATCATTTTGTCTCCCTGGCTGGAAGGTAACCTGCTAAATAAAGTGGACATATCTATCGTATCTCAACTGTTCTCAACCCTGCTTTCATGCGAACAATCGGGATTGTTTGAATGGGATTTGTGTGCCGGTAATATTATTGTTGATGAAAAGCAGCATTTATGGCTGTTTGATTTCGGTTATATGTATCGATTTAATCCTTTGGTTGAATTCAATAGCAACGGTACTAGTGACCCTCTCTTCAATTTCTGTGAACGATTTGAAACGCGCTACCTTTCTGGTTGGTTACTGTCCAATGCGATGGACTATTCTGAACAGATACAAATTTACCGTATGGTTAAACAAGAAGCTTTGAATACGCTGGTACGGAAGAAAGCCTGGTTGTTGTCTCAAGAGGCCAGCGATTTGGTGATTCGCCAGACAGTAAGCCTGATTGAGGAGTATCAACTCGTTCTCAGCAGCGCAGAAGAGTTGGAAACAAGGTTTGTTGTAGAGATGTTTCGTTCTCATGTGCTTGATATTGAAGACGATCTAGACGGAAAATCTTGCACGCCAGTGACAAAACAGAGAGTTAAAGAAGTCATTAAACTTCTTGATAAGCGCTATGACCTACTTAATGAAAGTGGTGCGCTTTTCTACGGTAATAGTGGTAAGAAGCGTTCTGAGTTGATCAGAAAATATATGGAAATAGAACAGCTGGTTATTGAATATCAGGTATAAAAAACGGCTGAGGATGACTCAGCCGTTGTGTATCAAAGTTGTATTATCTGTATAGGCTCTCATTAGCCTTTATGGCGTTTAGCGACCAGAGTAAACTTGTAATCTGTTGATTTAAAATAGTTTCGGCTGTACTCAAATACTGTTCCATCCATCAGATAACTCCGGGTTCTCTTCTCGATGATTGGCTGACTTGGATCAATACCTAAAAGATCAGATACTTTATTAGGCGGCAACACAGGAACGATCTCCTGTTCACTGCGGTCAATAACCATACCTTTTTGATTCTCGATATAGTCGTATTTCGAGTTTCTCATTACCTCGTAAGTCAAATCCGGGAACAGAGCCAGAGGCATCCAGGTTTCTTCAACTGTAATCGGGTTTTCATCTATAAATCGAACGCGTTTTATATAAAAGATGCGTTCGTCTTCGGTCACATTAAGGTGCTCTGCCATGGTGAGACTTGGAAGCGTAATTTCAAACGCCAGTACTTCGCTACGGGTGACGACATTCAGATGGGCCCATTTTTCGTTAAAGCTTGTCTGTTGATAAATATCGTAATTTACCTTACTTGCTTTAACGTAGGTGCCACTTCCCTGTACACTTTCCAGCTCTCCATTTTCGATCAGAAGCTTCAGTGCCTGCCTAACGGTTACACGGCTAACTGAGAACTCTTCTCTAAGTTGAGCTTCTGTTGGTAATGCTTCTCCAACCTTATATTCACCAGTACCAATTTTCTCTCGTATGGCATCGGCGATTTGTCTGTACATAGGGAGTCTGGCCATCTGTACCTCTTTATTCTGGTGTTGTTTCTCAGTTCTTATATTGCTACATGATACAAATTACCAGGTTTAAGACAATAACAATCTGAGTTAAATTTTGTATACCTAATACAAAAGAAATACAAATGTGTATTAAATGAGATATAGATCACAGTAGATTTGTATGGTTTGTGTATTATTAAGCTATAGTTGTACTGAAATAGCGTACAAATTACCAAATACATCAATAGGGGCCCGGTTTATGAATCTTACAACTCTGACAAATCCAGCACTGATTAACCTGCAAACTACTTTCGCAAGCCGTGACGAAGCAATTAAAGCGTTGGCTGAGCAACTAGACCAGCAGGGCAAACTGAATGATAAAGAAGAGTACCTTGCAGCAGTATTTGCTCGTGAAGAACACGGCGCAACTGCGCTTGGTGAAGGTCTTGCAGTACCACACGGTAAAACAGATGCGGTTAAAGAAGCGGCATTTGCAGTTGCAACACTGAAAGAAGATGTTCAGTGGCCAGGCATTGACGAAGACGAGATGGAAGACGTAAACCTGATTTTCCTTATTGCAATTCCAAACGCTGAAGCAGGTTCCACTCACATGCACCTTCTAACGGCTCTGACTTCTACATTAATTGATGATGAAGTTCGTGAAGCGGCGCTTAACGCAACAACTGCAGACGAAATTCTGGCGATTTTTGATGAGCAAAGTGAAGAAGAAGCGCCTGCACCAGCAGTTGAGCCTGTAGCTGAACCTGTTCCGGCAGCGGCTGCACCAGTTGCAAAAGAAGAACCTCAGGGTTTCTTCGGAAAAGTTGCTAGCTGGTTTAAAGGCTAATTAACCCGAATACGAAGAGCCGGTAAGCCGGCTCAACTAACAACAGTCATGTTGGCATACAAATTTTTGGCTATACACAATTTAAATTTCGCTGGCTTTTAGTAGCGATAAACTCAGGTACTTTACAATGACTATATCTCGCGTTCATATCACTCCCCATATGCACTGGGACCGTGAGTGGTATTTCACAACTGAAGAGTCTCGTATCCTTCTTGTTAACAACATGGAAGAGATCATGACTCGTCTAGAGAATGATCCAGAATATAAATACTACGTTCTTGACGGTCAGACAGCAGTTCTTGAAGACTACTTCGCTATCAAGCCAGAAAATCTAGATCGTGTTAAATCACTTGTAGAAGCAGGCAAGCTAATCGTTGGTCCATGGTACTCTCAGACAGATACAATGCAGGTGTCTGGCGAGTCTATCGTACGTAACATGATGTACGGTTTGCGTGATGCTCTGCAGCTAGGTGAACCAATGAAGATTGGTTACCTGCCTGACTCATTCTCGATGAGTTCTCAGCTTCCAATGATCTATAACGGTTTTGGCTTTAACCGAACTATGTTCTGGCGTGGTTGTTCAGAGCGTCACGGCACTGATAAAACTGAGTTCCTATGGCAGTCGAACGATGGAAGTGAAGTAACCGCACAGGTTCTTCCACTTGGTTACGCTATCGGTAAATACCTTCCTCAAGATGAAGAAGGTCTGCGTGGTCGCCTGGACAAATACTTCCCGGTTCTTGAAAACGCATCAGTAACTAAAGATATCCTGCTTCCTAACGGTCACGACCAGATGCCTATTCAGAAAGACATCTTTGAAGTTATGGATAGCCTGCGTGAAATCTACCCAGAGCGTGAGTTTGTAATGAGCCGCTACGAAGAGGTGTTTGAGCGTATCGAAGCAATGCGTGACCAGCTTGACACTATCAAAGGTGAGTTCAACGACGGTAAATACATGCGTGTTCACCGTACCATTTCTTCAACTCGTATGGATATCAAGATTATCCACGCTGAAGTTGAGAACAAGATTGTTAACATCCTTGAGCCGCTTGCATCTATCGCTTACGACCTTGGTTTTGAATACCACCACGGCCTGATTGAGAAAATGTGGAAAGAGAGCATGAAGAACCACGCTCACGACTCTATCGGTTGTTGTTGTTCAGATAAGGTTCACGCTGAAATTCTTGCTCGTTACATCCTCGCCGATGATATGGCAACTAACCTTATCAACTTCTACAAGCGTAAGATTGTTGACCACATGCCAGAGCGTGAAGGCTGTGACAAGCTAGCATTCTTCAACCTGATGCCTTATGCACGTGAAGAAGTAGTGAACACTATGATCACTATCCGTGCGAACGAATTCAAAATCTTTGACGAAGCGGGTAACGATGTTGAGTACTTCATAGAAGACTCTCGCGTTATCGACCCGGGCAAGATTGACCGTCAGATCGTTCACTACGGAAACTACGACCCATTTGTAGAGTACGACATTCAGCTGAAGATCAAAGTACCAGCGATGGGTTACACAACTTTGCATATTCAGTGTAACGAATCAGGTGCTCAGAAAGCAGTCGCTAACGAAGGCAATGTACTTGAAAATGAATTCTACTCTATCACTGTAAACGCGAACGGTACGCTAACGATTCTTGATAAAGAAACCAAGCATGAGTATGACCAGGTTCTGCGTTTGGAAGATGGTTCTGATGACGGTGATGAGTACGATTACTCTCCTTCTCGTAAAGAGTGGTTAATCTACTCTGACGAGTTTGATGTAGAAACAAGCGTTGAACAGCAGGCATTCCAGTCTGTAGCAAATATCGCTTTCCGCATGAATGTTCCGACTGACCTTGAAGCTCGTGAAGAGCGTACCAATCAGGATGGTTTTGTAGATGTTAAAGCTCAGGTAATCCTGCGTGAAGGTTCTCGTCGGATCGACGTGAGTATGGAACTGGACAACCAGGCTGATGATCACCGTGTACGTGTGCTTATCCCGACTCCGTGGGTATCTGAAACGGTCGTTGCTGACAACCAGTTCGGTGTTATCACTCGTCCTACTCAAGACCCGGCAATGGCTCAATGGGAAGAAGAGAAGTGGAAAGAAGCTCCGGTACCTGTATACCAGCTAATGAACTTTGCTGCAGTAGAAAATCAGGCAGGTGGTATAGCACTATTCAGTAACGGTCTACGTGAGTTTGAAGTGATTTCCTCTCAGGGTAACGAGAAGCGCGATACGTTCGCTCTGACTCTGCTACGTGGTGTTGGCGTTCTTGGTAAAGAGAACCTGCTACTTCGCCCTGGTCGTCCTTCAGGTATCAAGATTCCTGCTCCGGATTCTCAGACTCGTGGCAAACTGGCTTGTAACTTCTCTATCTGTGGCTTTGCGGGTGACCATATCTCTGCAGACGTTATGTCTCAGGCTCGTGAGTACGTTACTCCAATCGCTTGTTACAACAAGATTCCTTACAACGCAATGAAGCTGAACGTTGGCGAGCAGAATCTACCAATGACTTACAGCATGCTTAAGGAAGATATGAAGGGCGTGGTACTGAGCGTACTGAAGAAGGCCGAAGATGAAGACGCGCTAATTCTGCGTGTATACAACCCATCTGAAACGGCAATGTCTGAAGGCAGCATCGCATTTGATAAACCTGTTACTGACTGGGTGGAAGTACAGATGGATGAACAGCCTCGTCCGGGCGTTGAAGCGGTTGAAGCTGGTTCGTTTGGTACACTGGCACAATGTCAGGCCAAGACATTCAAAGTTAAGTTTTAAGTAAGTAGCAATAAATAACGATAGTGAGATGTCGATTCCCTCTTTTCTAGCGAAGAGGGTTGGAGCCAAACTCCCCCTTTACAGGCTCCACCTCCCTCAATTTTGAGGGAGGTAAATTTCACCATTGTTATGTTGGGAACATATACAGATTAAGGAACTCATGCTGACATTGTTTGAGAGAAGGTTATCGAGGGGGCATCTGACTGGATTGAAATCAAAGCAGCGTGAGTTCTTTAACTTTTTCTGATGAAAAATATTACCGATTGGTGCTGGTAGATGGAATCCCCTATATCAGCCCACTTATGACATTAGGGCTCGTGCAAACAAGTCTCACCCCCGTAGACACATGTTTCGCATTAATGTCATATGACTGGTAAATTGAGGCACGACCAAACAATCGATCGTCAAACAGCAATTGTGCCTGATACCCATCCGAACGGATGGGTTTTTTTTGGCAATATTTAAGGCAGTCAAGGTTTTGTATGTTGATTGCTGTTTTTTCTAGGTTAGTTCCAAGTCTATTACTAAAATATAAATTACGTAGTTCGTATGTGAGGCAGTAATGAAGGCACTACTCTATTACAATCGCAGGGATATACGATTCGAAGAACTTTCAGTTCCGAAAGTTGAACCACATCAGGTGCTTATAAAGGTCACGGATGCCGGACTAAGTCAGACTCAGGTTAATGAGTTTATCGAAGGACCTTTTATCCTATCTCCTGAGCCAAATGCGCTTACAGGGATGGGGTTACCTTTGATCCCTTGTCAGGAATATGGCGGGGATATTGTTGAAGTCGGTGACCAGGTTTCAAAACAGTGGATAGGTAAAACCGTCGCAGTCTTACCACTTGTATCGTGCGGCATGTGTGAACATTGTGAAGCCGGGAACGTTCATTTTTGTACCCATAAAGCCTATTACGGTCTTGCTGGGGCTCACGGTGGATTTTGCGAATACTCTGCCGTGAATTCAGACAATGTCATTGAGGTTGAAAACAAATCGTTGCTGACCTTTGTTGAGCCACTTCTTGTTGCTGCCCACTCCTACCATCGTTATGGCGAATCCCTGGAAAATAAAAAGGTTCTGGTTCTTGGTGCCGGGGCTGTGGGGCTTTCCTGTGCTGCAGTTTGGCGAAAATTGGGAGCACAGGCTCTGACGATGTATGATCATCTTCCCAATCGACTCGCAAAAGCAGAAAGCCTTGGATTTAATGTCGTCGATACGCAGGCACAACTTGTCAGTGAGTTTGATGTTGTTGTCGATGCAGCAGGAAAAGATCCCCTTCACGAGAGGCAAGCTTTTGAAGAGGCACCAACCTTTTTAAAGCCGGGTGGTACCGTTATTTCTATCGGCACCTACTTCTTTCCTATATCTGTCACGCCTGTTGAGTCTTTGGTTGAAGAAAAGTCTTACGTGCCATCGTATATGTACAATATGGAAGATGTCGAGCTGTTAAAGGATATATTGCCCGATCTTGGCGTAAACTTTGACAGTCTGATTACCAGAGTTCCCTTTGATAAGCTTGTGGAAGAAGGTTATTACCAGGCAGAATTGGACAGAGATACTTTTGTGAGGATAGTAACGAGTGTTGAATAAGCAGAAGACAACGCTACAAGAGCTGATATCAGCGATAGGGGATGCCGGAGGGGTGTCGCTGAGTGATTCTGCTGATAAGTTTCCAGATGGTTATACAGTGTACCCGCTCAGTTCTACAGGGCTGTTTTTTGGTGTTCCGGATACAGCAACACCGAAACAGCAGCTAGAGGTTCGGGAGCAAGTGGTTCAGATGCTGGAAAGCGTAGAACATTTTGATGAGCTTTCCCGTAAATATAAGCTGATAAAAAGAGACTTTCGCAGCATCGCAGAAAGCAGTGGTCAGCAAGATTTCGAAAAGCTGCTTTGTTCCAATCTTATGCACTTTCTTGGCGATACTGAGCAGTATGGCGTGTTAAATGGCGAAGAGGTCGTCATTTCGAAACAGCTAAGTCAACATACCATTCAGATTGCTAGGCTCAAACTGCTTAAGTCCGATGAATATTCGGTAAAGGTCTCTACGGGTGAGTTATATGTATGTCAGTATCAGAATTATATAGTCGTGGTTGAACGAGCTACCCCTCTATCCTGTACAGAAAAAAATCATATCAAACTTACTCTGAGATATATCTCGTTACTGCAGATGCAACACTCGATTGGCCATGCAATGAGTATGCTGGCAGAGCGGAATTCCGACTCGGGTGCAGCGCTGTTACAGGGAACTGAGTACCTACAGGAGTGTATTGATAACCTGGTAAAAGAAGCCAATGTCGATCCACTTACCCTAGCGTATAACCGGCGATACGCTACCAGATATGTAAAAGATCTTTATGCGCGCAACGTCCGCTTTTCTGTGGTGCTTATCGATATAGACCATTTTAAGCAGGTGAACGATACCTGTGGTCATGACATCGGTGACGATGTATTAAGAGAATTGGTGGAACTATTTAAACTCAACTGCAGAGATACCGATGTTGTCTCAAGATGGGGCGGGGAGGAATTTCTTATCGTCTTAAATGAGATGGACCTGGAAAGCAGTGTAAAAAAAGCAGAGTTACTGAGAGAGCAGATAGCGTCGAAAGAATTTAAATCACAGGTTAAGATCACTGCCAGTTTTGGCGTTAGCGTAAGCTCATCCCTGCCTGTAGAAGATCTGAATATGTTAGTCCGGCTGGTGGATAAGGCGCTGTATAAAGCCAAGCAAACAGGGCGGAATAGGGTCGAGTTCCATTCGATACCTTAAATTCGACACCTGAACCTGTTGAAGGTAAAAATAGCCATACAGCTTATGATGTATACTCAAGTAACCTCAAGATGCATTTTCAGCGAGAATTTATTCGCTTTTAATCAAGGCACTGATTTGAAGGTATAGTGGTTCTACATCAAAAATCAGTAACGTAGAGTAGAAGCGAATAAAACTCACCCTTCGGGAGCTCATCAGAAGCGTGATTTCTTCGTCAAATATTTTTGAAAGGGAATGCCATTCCTACAAATATTTTCCTTGAACTAACGCTTCTGATGTAGCTCTGAATCCTGCATCTTGAGGTCACTTGAGTATATGGCTATTTTTTCGATTTTGTCTGAGGGGTTAGCAACCAACAGACATCAGATGGTTGATATCATCTTCGGTATTGAAGAGTGAAGGTGTTTTATCGCTCTGAAATAACTTCATAGGGCTTCCATTTGAGCTGTGGTAGGTGAGTGTATCGCCACTTACCTGCAGCATTGTCCCTTCGCAAATGCCGACGACAAGTTCGTACGGATTCTGAATCAAAAACTCCTCAATTCGTTCGTCGCGTGACTCTCCCATATGGCCGGAAATGGTCGCATCTACGTAGTGCGGATTAATCTGAAACGGAACCAGATTAAGCGCAGTTAAAATCGATGCAGATACGATCGGCATATCATTGGTAGTTCGAATTGTCGGACAGGCAATGTTCGTCCCCGCACTCCAACCAATATAAAGTTTATCTTCAGAAAGGATTGCCTTTCTGAGCGGTCTTACCAACCCAAGGTCATGCAATTGCTTGTTAAGAACCCATGTATTGCCGCCGCTAACAATATACCCATCAGCTTCTTCTATCGCGATAACAGGATCGTCGTGTTGGTGAATCCCCGAGATGGATACACCATAACGGTCAAACTCTTTTTGCAATAGTTTTAGCCTATCGTCATATTCCCCTCTGAGCATGGCATAGGGGATAAAGAGCAGCCGTTTTGCGTCTGTTTTTTTGATAGCAGGAGCGATCCAGTCCGAGCCATATTCCAGTAAAGCCTGGTCTGGGTTTGCTTTGCCGTTACTAAATAGAAGTACGTTCATTCTTGATCCTTACTGCTTAGTTAAATCATCAACTGAGAAGTTGCAAGGACAGTGATCAGGCCACCTGCCATAGGTATAACAGTTCTCTTTGCCAGCTCGATAGGAGATACGTTGGCAACGCTCGCACAAGCGATAATAACGCCAGCTACCGGGGAAGCCGAACGCATTAGACCCGAGGCTAGCTGCATTGGCAGTGCTACTGCTGCTGTGTGAGCACCTACCTGTGCAGCTACATCCGGAGCAAGGTTAGAGAAGCTAAAGAATGAAGCGTTACCTGAACCAGATAGCAGGGTTACGATGGTAATAATACCGACTAACACGAGTACCATTGCCAGGTAACCAAAGCCAAGGTTTGACGCAGAACCAAGTAACATATCGATAAACCCAATAGTACTCAGGCCAGATACAAATACTTTTGCAGAAATGATCAGGCTTACAACGCTCGCAAAAACAGCTCCCATACCATTCAGATAAACTTTAAGGGAGTCTGATACCCACTTGCCATCACGAGTAAAGATGAAGTCACATAACATAGAGATAAACAGCGAGATAAACATTGCAGTGACAACATTAATCTTGATTGAAGCGATACCGAACTTGCTAAATGTGAGTAGAAGGAATAGTGGAAGTACGGGTAAAAAAGCGAACCATTTAGGCACATCGCGCTGTTTTTCTGATTTCAGATTAAACTCATGAGTAACGCCCTTTTCTTGATCTTTTTTATCGAAGTAGCGCTGACTGAAGAAATGTAGCGTTGCAATAACCAACATTGCGATAACAGAAACCATTAGCTGGTAGCTAACAAAATAGGTAGCAACATCAATTCCGGAAACTTCCGCTGCTTTGTTCGCCGCTGAAGAAGCTGGACCTAAATCCAGACAGCCAGTGGTTGCTACTACTGCAGCCGCTGCCGCTGGGTTACAACCCACACCTACCAGAATCGGGTACATTGCAACCAAAAGTAATAAGGCAAGTCCAGTGGCACTAGGCAGGAACACGTTAATCAACTGACCGATGATATAAGCCATTGCCAGTACTAAATAAGGGTTCTGAATATGAGACAGAGGTTTCGTTGCGACCTGAACCATTGCATTAGCAGCGCCAATGTGGCTCATGTACTTGGAAAAGCCACCCACTGCCATGATTATCAGGCCAAGCTTAGCCAGTGTTGAAGATGCGATAACTTTGATCACCTCAAAAAAATCGACAATAACCGAACCGGTAGGTTTGCCTCCTTTGGGCAGGAACTCTTCTGCTCCACCGACCACACCCAGCGCGATCATTGTCAGACCCGCTGCGAGTAGAACGGCTTGAGTGTTATATTTTTTGACTATGAAATATCCAACTAAGAATATTATAGGTATAGCTAAGTATGTGATCATGACTCACCTCTAAAATGAATATTGATAAATTAAATTGATTTTTAAATTATTAATTAATTGTTTTTGAAGATATTAAATTCGTTAAATGTGTTTTCTATTTTGGCAAACCGATCTTCACTATTTATACGGGATGACATTCCCTTTATTAATGCTTCGATTAAAAAGAAACCAGAAGTACGGTTATTAAAGATGCTTTCGCTTTGGCTATCTACGGTAAATAATATGTCAGAATAAGATACTAGAGGGTTAACTTGTTGATCGGTAATCGCAATAATTCGTCCCCCATATTTATTAAACCAACGGGTGCACTGAATCGTGTTATTGGAAAATCGATGATAAGTGATCGTTAGAAGCGTGTCGTTTTCGTTGACATCAACCAGTTGGTGCGGGAGTGTAGAGGTATCGGCCTTAAGCAACTCGACATCTTTTCTTAAATATCTTGCGAGTAAAAAGAAGTAGTTCGCAAGTGCTTCTGCAGAGGCACTTCCCAGTACATACAGCTTTCCTTTCTGGTCTAGAAGGTGGTCTATAGCAGCATTGAAATCCGACTGAGAAAGCAGATTGTATGTGGCTTCAAGGTTTTTTTGTGTTTCTTGAAGATGTTCATTGAGCAACGAATCTGTTTTACCGCCTTTTTCGTTTTCTTTACAGCGCTCGATTGGTATTGCCAGATCGATAACAAGATCATCGGACACTTTTTTCTTAAATTCTAAAAAGCCTGTAAAACCAAGGCGGTTAAGAAAACGACCTAGGGTTGCTTTCCCTATGCCTATTTTTTCGCATAACTCTTCAACTTTAGCGTAGGGTAGTACAGTAAAATTATTTACGAAATAGTTTGCAATGACTTTTTCCGTAGGAGTTAAAGAATTCATTTGCTTTAATTTTGTTATAAATTCATCGCGAGTCATTATATTTACCAACTTTATAGTGCATTTAGATTTTCAAATACATTGGATGAGTGATTCAAGGGAATAAGAATTTCCCAGGTCAAAACTGTGACTGATCGAGGGTATTAAGTATATTTAGATGATGTAAGTTGGTGATTCTATTGGTAACAGAATGTAATATTTATATTTAATTGTCTAAATTTAATATAAATATTTTAATTGAGTTTTTATTGAGAAGATTAAAATGGGTATTACCAGAAATGCTAAAAAGCCACCTGAAAATCAGATGGCTTTGTAAGTCAGAATCGAAGGGAGTTGAGTAGAACTACAAAGATGCCAGGGATGAGGCAGAGTTTTTTTGGCCTCGCTGTTTGCTGGCGTTTATTAATAACTTCAGTACTCGTTTCTCAGACCAGTTGGTTTGCTTATCATCAAACAGCGACTGATGCATAAGGGCTATTTCAGCTTTTATATCATCGGTTAATGCGCCTGATAATTCGGGGTTCTCTGAAAGCCATTTGTTCAGTAGCGCGTTGGTCTTAAAACCATCTCTGCTTTTTATTGCTTCCACAAGCGCATGTAATGAATCACTGTTTTCCGCTAAAAAAGAAACGTCATTGTTAGCCTGCTTCGTGTTTCTTGCTTTGATAAGCAGGGCTAAAGTGATAACCCAAAGCAGAGCAAACAGGCCAGCAATATATGGCCAGTAACCTGCGTCCTTTATGGTTTCAGTTTTGGTTACTACTTTTGCTTCCGGACTTTCGTTTACAGGAGCCGGAGCAACAACAGCCTGGGGTGAGTTTTCGCTTTGAGAGACTTGAAGCATTAAACCAGGGATAACAGAGTGATCCTGCTTTTTATCACTGGTATTCCACCAACTGATTGCTACTTCAGGTAGCGGTATCTCTCCAGCGTTGCGGGCAATAAGAACCTGATTCAGCGTCAAGGTGGCCGTGTCCCCTTGCTGTTTAATCTGAGGAGAATCTTCGTAAACTCGTACGCTTTCAGGGTAATCAACTTTCAAGTTAGGAAGTTGTTCTGTTGCTACGCCTTTGACGGTAAGTTCTATCTGGCGTGTTATCGGTGAACCTGTTACCAGATTTGCAGGGTTTGCAGTTATCTCGCTTCCTGATTCATCCAACCATTTTTGCTTAAGGGTAAGGTTGGAGCTCGGTAGCCAGTTGCCCTGAAAATCGTCTGGTCTATTAAGAACTGAAAGTACCAGAGTTTCAGGTTTGGTGTTGATAGGAATGACTCGTGAGTTGCCCGAGCGTCGGTTGCTGTCAAGAATAGCGCCCTTTAACGATGGTCCGTTGATGACAAACTTACCCGACTGCGTGGCAGTAATTTTATAGTCCTGATCCACGACGATAACTTCCATACCATCGATAACCGCCTGATACTGTTTTTGTTCACCAATCGGTTCCATGTTTATTGCACCGGAGTCAGTCCCCTGTAAAGCGGGAGGCACGATATTGGCACTCTGTATTTGTCGGGAGTCAGCTTTGATGATTAGACGAGTTGTTAGAGTATTTAGCTCACCGGGATAAAGCTCAGACTTCTCCAGTTTTACCTGAACATCAACCAGGTCTTGCTCCGTTTTGGCGCTAGGATCCACTGTTACGGTAATAGAAATAGGTTGGGTTTTCTGCTTACCTACCTGAAATGAAGGGATGGTGAGTATACCGGACCGTAGTGGAGCCAGCGCAAGTGTCCACTCACTTTTTACGGTCTTTTTGCCGTTAGTAATGTTGGTATAAAACCCAAACCTTGGTTTTCCTGTGAAGAAATCATCCTCCAGCACAGAAAAATCGATGTCGTCGGCATCCAAGTTTTCATTGGCAACGATTTTAAGCTGAAAGACTTCTGATTTAGCCAGCTTATTGCTGGAAACACTCGCAGTTGCCGCTATAGAAAGCTGGCTGAAAAAAACAAGGCTCAGGGACAGGAGAGCCCAGATAGTAGATGTAAATGGTTTTCTGTATCGCTTAATCATTACCATGTTTTCCCTGAGTTGTTCGGTGCTTCTTTTTCTCTTGCCTGAAGTAACATCTGCGCTCTTAGCAGGCGGGATGGATCCCGTGCGTTTTCAACCTGTTCCAGTTTTCTCAATTCGGGATCAATTTGTTGGCTATTATCAGCCTGAGCTACTTTTGCTTGCTTATCGCTTTCATTATCGCCCTTATGCTCTTTAGATGATTTCGGTTGAGCATTTTGGGGTTGCGTAGCGTCAGTATCTTTTGATTGCTCAGTGTTTTGGTTATTCGCCGGATCTGTCTTGTTTTCCTCTGAGCCGCTTTTTTCTGATTGGCTTTCATCTGGGCGACTTTCTTCCTGCTGACCTTCACTCTGTTGCTGATTATTTTGAGTGGGTTGCTTACTCTGAGAGTCGTTGGCTTGACTTCCTTTGCCCTTGTCTTCAGATGATTGGTTATCCGATGAATCCTGATTTTGTGATGAGTTATTCTGGTTGTCAGAAGAGCTCTGATTAGAATCCTGCTGTTGCTGTTGCTGTTGCTGTTGCTGTTGCTGTTGCTGTTGCTGTTGCTGTTGCTGTTGCTGTTGCTGTTGCTGTTGCTGTTGCTGTTGCTGTTGCTTTTCGGCTTGTTCTACAACTTGCAGGTTCTTTTTTGCCGATTTATGTTCGGGGTTATTCGCCAGTATCTCCTGATACAGTGATTTTGCTTTCTCTAAATCACCACTCTGAGCATAGGCATTTGCCAGATTGTATTTGGCTGACTCTCCAGCTCCCGACTTTAAGTTCTCAACTGCATTTTTGTAGTCACCAGCCTTATATTGAGAAAGACCTTTCCAGTACTTGTCCACAAAAGCAGTAGCGGCTTCAGCGTAGTTTCCCTGCTCGAAAAGCTGATAGCCTAACTGGTCGTCATTCAACCACGGTGATGCCTGCGCATCATTCGCTACGAATGGTTGAGATAAGGCAAACAGAGCCAGGAAAACAGCGCCTCGCCTGAATAGCATCAGCGCAGGTAGCAGGACAAAAGGAATGAGCCAAAAGCCATTATTTACCCGCTCTTCAAAACTTTGGTCGCCTTTTTTTCAGCGTCGAGATTGATCTTAGAAGTATATTTACCAATAGCTTCAACATCGGAATTGTTGTTTTGAATAGTAGCAAATAGTCCATCGCTGGCTTTGGCGACTTCTTTCATATTGTCGAAGTCTGGTTTTGCCACAACCGGGCTACCGGCATTGTTGGTTAACATAATCCCATCGGCAAGTCTTATTGGTGCACCATCTCTTGTTCCTACACCAAGGATTGAAACCTTCCAGTCACCGCTGTTGATTAGGTTCAGTAGCACATCCTTTTCCTGATCATCGATATCGTCAGTGATAAGGATAATCTCACCTTTACTGAAACCAGATTGCTTGAAGGTATCTATCGCCAGTTTCACCGCAGCATCTGCCTGTGCGCCGGGGTAGGGCATAATTTCCGGAGAGAGGTTAGCGATCAGATTTTTTAGAGTCGCTGAATCTGATGTCAGAGGGCTAATGGTATAGGCGTCACCTGCGTATGCGATAAGCCCTGTGCTACCTTCTTTCCAGAAAGGTAAAAGATCCATTGCCTTGTATCTGACATGAGTCAGACGGTTTGGCTTAATATCATTGGCATACATTGAGCGCGACATATCCAGAACCAGCATGCGTGCGCTGTCCGAACTGTATGAAGGCAAGGGTGCTTTTTCAAAGCTTGGGCCAGCCAAAGCGATGGTCATCAGCAGCCAACAGCTAGCGAGGATATAAGTTACCGACTTTGTCTGCTTACGCTGTTTAAGCCCCAGTTTTACTGCAATATGTGATGCAATGAGTCCGCTTGAGGCTTGTCTTTTAGAGTACCAATAAAGAACACCCGCTAAAGGAACTAATGCCAGTAACCAAAGAGGGTATAGAAACACAAAATCAGCCATGATGACGCCTCATAATGGTAATAGTCACCCATAAAACAAGAGCCATTGCGAGAGGGTATTTAAACCACTCTGACTGTGGTCGCCATACTTCACTTGTGCTACTGATAGGTTCAAGTTTATCAATCGTGTCGTAGATGTTTTGCAGTTCATCCTGATTTCGGGCTCTGAAGTATTGTCCGCCAGTCATTTCTGCAATCTGCGTTAGTGTCTTTTCATCAAGATCTTTGGCTGTATTTACATTGCGGGTAAAGAAAAACTCTTTAACCTGCATCTGTCCCGCGCCAACACCAACCGTATATATAGTGGCGTTATACTTTTTGGCTATCTCTGCTGCTTCAATCGGGTCGAGAACGCCGGCTGTATTAGCGCCGTCACTCAGCAATATCATCACTCGCTGAGGAGCATCACTATCGACAAACGTTTTTGTGGCCAGACCAATCCCTTCACCAATAGCTGTCTGTTCTCCGACCAGACCAAGAACTGTTCTATTTAGTTGAGAAGAGACGGTATTTGTGTCCATAGTAAGTGGTGTCTGAAGATAGGCGTTATCACCAAATAAGATCAGTCCAAGTCGATCGCCTTTACGCCTTTCAAGAAAGTTTGTAAGTACTTGCTTAACTGCGGTTAACCTGTCTATGTAATCGCCGTTCGTTTCCATGTCTGCGATTTGCATTGAGCCTGAAAGATCCACCACTAGCATCAAATCCCGGTGTCTTGGGTGATTTTCGACAGGGTCGCCAAAATATACTGGCCGGGCTGATGCAATAACCAATGCAACCCAAAGTAAAACAGTCAGAACTTTTAAAGCGATATTAGCAGGTGCGGTTGCAGAGCCATTCTCTGGAATAAAGGGCAGATGTATAGCCGCACTTTCGCTCTCGCCTGGCGCAAAAAAGTGTACTAATAGCGGTAGTGGTAATAAAAACAACATCCACCACCATACAAACTCAAAATGAATCAACGTCCCCCCTTTTTGGTGGAAGTGCAGATTGAATCCATAACTGACATTGTTCAACCAGTTGTTCTCGATCAAACTGTGCATTCTTCTCGTAAAGTGCGGCTAACCAGGTATCGACGTGCTCTGAGAAAATAGGCTGTTTAACCTGACTGTCTAAAAACTTCAGCCAACTTGCTCCGGATAAATTGGCGACTTTTGTTCTCGGGTAGTAGCTAAGAACCGCTTGTCTGACGATTTCCATCGCTCCTGAAGGTGATATCGTTGATCGCTCCAGATTAAGCAAGGATAGTGCAGCCTTTTTTGCAGCATGCCTTTTCTTCTGCCATTTCCAGACGCCATAAATGATGAGTATTGTGACGACTATGGAGCCAAGCAGGCTCCACCAACCCCAGGCGAATGGCCAGAAACCGGGAGGTTCTGGAATTTGAAGGGCATCTAAAGGTAATGGGTGATTGGCTGTCGTTGTTTCGGTCATTATTGCTTCCCGGCAATTTGATAAATTAATGGCTCTGCACTAGAGATAGAATAGTAAGGTATTGCCAGAGAACGGCTTACCTTTTTTATAGTTTCCTGTTTGTTTTCAAACAGCTCTTGCAGTTGTTTCTTAGTGGACTTAGCCGAAAAGTTTAACCAGGAAGTATTCTGCCCGTTGGTTACCTTTTCGGTTCCTTTATATTTTGTTTGCCCTCTCTCAAGAGGATCATAGAAATGGATCAGCTGTATTCTGTTATGTTGTCTTAACTGAGATAAGCGAGCGATATCTTGTTCTTCAAACCGGACAAAGTCGCTGAGGAAGATGATCTCACTGCCTTTAGGACAAAGTCGTTTCAGGGCATTAAAGCCCTTGTCCATAGGCTGAGGAGTGACTTCTGGTTTTGTCAGTTCGCTGTTATGCAGCTCAACGAGCTGATGCAGTAGTTGTAATGGCCCCCGGTTTCTGGATGTCGGTTTTATATCAATCAGTGAAGAACCGGTATCAATGACTGCACCAATACGATCTCTCTGTTCGACCGCTATCCAGCCGATCAAGCTTGCCATATGGGCCATTTGGACAGACTTCAGCATCAGAGTGGAACCAAACCGCATGCTATTACTGATGTCGGCATAGATAACAACCGGTGTCTCGCGCTCTTCGGTAAACAGCTTGGTATGTGGTTTTCCGGTACGAGCGGTAACCCGCCAGTCTATAGTGCGTATATCGTCTCCAGCCTGATACTTACGCACTTCAGAAAAGTCCATACCCCGTCCAAGCTGACGGCTCTGATGCTGACCATTTATCTGAGACCATAGGCTTTTTGCTGGTGGAAGCCAGCGTACAGTCTGAGACTTATACTGGAGCAGCTCATTGAGGTTGAGCGTTACGCCATCGCTGTATTTTGGTAGTTGGTGGTTCATAAGCAAATCTGCTACGCAGCGCCAACCAGAGTTATCAGTTGCTGCACGATCTGATTCTTATGGATGCCTTCAGCCTGCGCCTGATAGCTTAAAAGCAGGCGATGCCTCAATACAGGGAAGGCCATCGTCTGCACATCTTCTGGTGTGACGAAATCTCGCCCGTTTAGCCAGGCATGCGCCCTTGCGCAGCGATCAAGTGCTATGGTTGCCCTTGGGCTCACTCCCATTTCCAGCCATTCGGTTAGCTGTGGGCTGTAGTTATCCGGATTACGCGTTGCCATGATAAGACGGACAATGTACTTCTCGATAGATTCAGACATATGTACAGCGAGCGCTGACTGGCGAGCTTCAAATATCTCTGACTGGGAAACGGTTACATGTTCATGAACCTGTTCTCCCATCGCCTCACCACGGTTAAGTCTGAGAATGGCAAGTTCATTTTCTTCGTTGGGATAACTGACATCAAGGTGAAGCAGAAAACGGTCCAGCTGGGCTTCAGGAAGTGGATATGTACCTTCCTGCTCTATCGGGTTCTGGGTTGCCATAACCAGAAAAAGGTCTGGCAATGGGTAGGTTTTCTGGCCCGCAGTGATCTGCTTTTCAGCCATCGCTTCCAGCATTGCAGCCTGAACCTTTGCCGGTGCGCGGTTGATTTCATCTGCTAGGATCAAAGAGTTAAAAATCGGCCCCTGTTGAAAGGTAAACTCGCCTGTTTCCGGACGATAGATATCGGTACCTGTTAGGTCGGCTGGCAACAAGTCTGGGGTAAACTGGATACGATGAAAGTCGCCTTCAATGCAGTCGGACAGAGTTTTTACGGCTCTTGTTTTTGCAAGGCCGGGAGGCCCTTCAACCAGAATATGCCCATCAGCTAATAGTGCTACAAGAAGCTGCTTTACCAGCTCTTCCTGACCAATTACTTGAGATTCCAAATATTGTTGAAGCTTTTTAAAGGTTTGGGAATGCATGAACGAAAATCTCCTTTTTACGCTACTTTGGTCTCTAAATTCGGGAAAAGTTCATTGTTAACTTAATAGAGTTAATATTGGGGCTATGCTTTACGAATCAAGAGCATAAATGTCAGAGTTTTAACAGCTGAGTTTCAGAGAATTATCCAAAATTGACTCTATGCTGGTATACCTGCTCTGAAATGGGTAAAATTTACCGAGTTTATATTGAGTCAGGTAATAATGATGAGCGACTTTGAAAAAGAACTTGAACAGATTTCTCAGGAAGTAGGTAACGAAGAAGAAGTTAAGCTGCCTTCGTTGGAAGAACAGAAAGAGATCGTAGCAGAGCTAAAAAGACTGGAAGCAGAAGGGAAATTGACGCCTGAAGTGATGGAGCAGTATTTTGGTAAGTTCAATCAAAAGAATGAAGTGCCAATTCACTAACCATATGTTAATTATAAAAAAGCACCTGTTTGGTGCTTTTTTTACAACCAAATTCACCTGTTTTGATTAGTCTTAAAAATGAACTAAAATACCGGCTAAATCTTCTCATTTATTAGAACTTACTATTATATCAACTAAATTAACCTTGCTTTACCTAAGAGATTAAATTTCTCTGATATGCTTAAAATATCCACTTCTGGCTGGTTCTATCATGGTTTTTAGGGAAGATGTTGTATATGGGGAATAGAGATAATGCTCAAGAAATAGCAATTATTACTGACTGTAGTATGCAAAGTTCCATGCTAAAAGATGCATTGGAAGAGAACCTACATACCATTATCCATACGTTTTCAATCAATAACCTTTCTGATGAAATGGCGACGCATCGGGAGGCTATACCCGAAACAATAATTATTGATTTGAGCCATTTATCGGCTGAAAAAGAAGTTTACCATACCTGCCGAAACCTCTACTTTAATAGCGCAACTGAAATACTGATTAACTGCCCTGAGGACGTGAAGTGTTCAGACTTGATGGCCTGGTCGAACCTCAACGGTGTCTTCTATGTTACCGACGACATAAACATGTTGCTTCAAGGGGTTAATCAAATCTTGCAGGGAGAGCTTTGGTTTAGTCGTAAGCTGGCGCAAGAGTATATTATGTTTTACCGGCGAAGAAACAAATCCCGACCTTCTCCAGGTTTGAATAAACTTACAAAACGTGAACAACAGATTATCACCTTGCTCGGAAATGGTGATTCAAATACTCAAATAGCAGACAAACTATTTGTCAGTGAAAATACTGTCAAAACCCACCTTCATAACGTGTTTAAAAAGATTAATGCCAGGAACCGCCTTCAAGCTCTTTTGTGGGTAAAAGATAATATAGTAGAGTAAATACTCATATTAACTTTCATTGTTTTGATTCTAAACTTTTTTGCCAAATTAAAGATCTATCTGGTTGAACGTCAAAATATTTATTCCGAGAATTCCCAATTCTAAGATTAAATCCGCTTGCTAATATCTTAATTAATAATCTTATAATTAAGAGTGAGTTTGCTTTAATATATACTCAAGTGACCTCAAGATGCAGGATTCAGAGCTACATCAGAAGCGTTAGTTCAAGGAAAATATTTGTAGGAATGGCATTCCCTTTCAAAAATATTTGACGAAGAAATCACGCTTCTGATGAGCTCCCGAAGGGCGAGTTTTATTCGCTTCTATTCTGCGTTACTGATTTTTGATGTAGAGCCACTATACCTTCAAATCAGTGCCTTGATTAAAAGCGAATAAATTCTCGCTGAAAATGCATCTTGAGGTTACTTGAGTATAGTAAACTGTTTCAGTGACTAAATTTGCCAGCGGGATGTTTATATGATTGAGAACAAAGGCATAGTCATAGATTGCTCTGCGTTAAATCAGCAGGTTCATCTATTTATTACCTCTGAGAATAGTCAAGGTATGCTCAAGATAATGACAGATTCAGGAGGGCGTTTATCTAGCACCGTTACGCTGGGGTCTTCAATAAGTTACAGCATTAATAAGACAGAGTGCCCACTAACCATCGTCTATGATGCTCAGAACGGTCATATGGAGTATACCGTTGGTTCAGACGGTGTTTTAAACTAATAAAAAACCCTCTTATCGTTATGAATAAGAGGGCTTTGATCCTGGTCTTTAGGGATAGAATTAATTCTGCTGATCTTCAAGCATTTGTTCGTAGTTAACACCATTTTCACGGTATAGACGACGACAAGCCGTACCATCACTATGGAATAGGTGACAACGGTGAGCAGCCAGGCCAATCTTGAACTTATCTCCTGGCTCAACACCGATAGTATCTGGCACACGGTAGATAACGTCTGCATCTGCGCCATCAAGGTGTAGGTAAACTTGAGTCTCGTTACCAAGCTTCTCTACGATTTGAACATCACCTTCGATGGTCGCATCTGCTTCTTCTGCACTTAGCAGATGCTCAGGGCGGATACCAAGAGACATGCGATCGCCTTTGTTTACTGTCTTACCTTCAACCTGAATCCAGAACGTTTCTCCGTTAGAAAGCTGAACCAGTACGCGCTCGTCTTCTACATCTTCAATATGAACACTCATAAAGTTCATCTTAGGAGAACCGATGAAGCCAGCAACAAAGCGGTTGATTGGGTAGTGGTATAGCTCAAGTGGGCGACCAACCTGTGATACCCAGCCAGCATCAAGAACAACGATCTTATCGGCCATTGTCATCGCTTCTACCTGATCGTGCGTTACGTAGATCATGGTACAGCCAAGCTGGCGCTGAAGTTTGGTGATTTCACTACGCATGTTCACACGAAGTGCGGCATCAAGGTTAGATAGAGGTTCATCCAGAAGGAATACGTCTGGCTGAGAAACAAGAGTACGGCCGATAGCAACACGCTGACGCTGACCACCAGAAAGTGCTTTTGGCTGACGCTCTAGCAGGTGACCAAGCTGAAGAATTTCTGCAGCGTGAGAAACACGTTTATCGACTTCACCTTTGTCTGCCTTTGCTAGCTTAAGGCCAAATGACATGTTGTCATACAGGTTTAGGTGTGGGTAAAGCGCATATGACTGGAATACCATACCAACGCGACGTTTTGATGGCTCAACATCATTCATTCGCTCTTCGCCGATGTATAGGTCACCAGAAGTAATATCTTCAAGACCTGCGATACAGCGTAGAAGTGTAGATTTACCACAGCCAGATGGACCAACGAAAACAACAAACTCGCCTTCTTTGATCTCAAGATCGACATTCTTTGAAATTAGTACGTCGCCATAAGCTTTACATACATTCTTTAACGTGACGCTCGCCATGTAGCTTGTCCTCGAATTTAATTTTTATAAGTACTTATCACAACATTGTATTGTGACGAGTAATAATAGGAAACAGATAAGGGGATGTTTATTTTTCAAAACTAGATGAGTTCTTTAACACGACATCAAACCTGGAAATTTTGAAAAATAATCAAACTCTCTTTGTAGTGTCCAAAACGGAATAGCAAAAAGAAAATGGGTGATGCCTTTATATCAGGTATCCATCACCCATCAAAGCCAATGGCAGGTCAGTATTCCCCCTCACCAGATTGTCCGCTTCCCCCGTAAACAAATACCATAATGCGAACAATTGATGACTACTAACCCACTCGGCATTGCAAGCCAGCGATTTACAGTACTAGTGAGGCTATTCACATGTATCACGCTGAAAAGGGTTCTTACCATCCACTCTTGGATGACTGCAGTTTCGGGGATCTGTGTCTGTTATACATCCTCCCGAATGAATTATTTGTAGGGGGAGTAGTGGGGGATGAGCCCTTGGGGGAGTAGAATTGCAAAGTAAGATCAAGTTCAAAAAAACTGTGCATTTATCGTGCGGTCGATCACGTTAAATGTATTTTTTGTGATTTTGATCGCTAACACTTGTCGATGGAGATCACGAAACTATTTCATAATAACAGGGGCGTAGAAACTGGGATGATGATAAGCGCTACTATTTTATAGATTATAGTCGTCGAAATATGGCTTACCCGATGGATAGCCCTACATCATCAAATATAAAAAGGATATAAACATGAAAAAAGCCCTAAGCACGATTGCTGTTTGTACTATGGCTGCTCTTGGTTCGCTGAGCGCTAATGCTGCGATCGAAGAAGGTCAACTGACAATCTGGATTAACGGCGACAAAGGCTATAACGGTCTTGCAGAAGTTGGTAAGAAATTCGAAGAAGATACAGGCATCAAAGTGACAGTTGCTCACCCAGACGCACTTCAGGATAAGTTCCCACAAACAGCTGCAACAGGTGACGGTCCGGATATCGTATTCTGGGCGCACGACCGTTTTGGTGGTTATGCAGAAGCGGGTCTGCTTGCAGAAGTTAAACCTTCTAAAGAAGTTAAAGATGGTATCGTAGATTTTGCATGGGACGCGGTTAAGTATGACGGCAAACTGATTGGCTATCCTGTCGCGATTGAAGCTCTATCTCTTATCTACAACAAAGATCTAGTTCCAAACCCACCTAAAAACTGGGAGGAAGTTGAAGCACTAAACGCGAAACTTCAGAAAGATGGCAAGAAAGCAATCATGTGGAACCTGAAAGAACCATACTTCACATGGCCGCTAATGGCTGCTGATGGCGGTTACGCGTTTAAGTACACTGCTAACGGCTATGATGTGAAAGATGCTGGTATCAACAATGCTGGTGTTAAAGGTTCTATGAACTTTGTGAAAGACCTGGTTGAAAAGAAAATTATCTCTCCTGACATGGACTACTCTGTATCTGAGTCTGAGTTCACTAAAGGTAACGTAGCGATGACTATCAATGGTCCTTGGTCTTGGGGTAACGTTGAGAAAGCTGGCATCAACTACGGTGTAACTACTCTGCCTAAGTTCAACGGTCAGTCTTCTAAGCCATTCGTTGGTGTTCTAACTGCTGGTATCAGCACTGCTTCTCCTAACCAGGATCTTGCAGTTGAGTTCATCGAGAACTACCTACTGACTAACGACGGTCTACGTAAAGTAAACGATGACAAGCCACTAGGTGCGGTTGCTCTTAACTCTTTCCAGCGTGAGCTAGATGCGGACAAGCGTATTGCGGCGACAATGGATAACGCGATGAACGGTGAAATCATGCCAAACATTCCTCAGATGGGTGCATTCTGGGGTAGCGCTAAGAACGCAATCGTAAACATCGTTGATGGTCGTCAAACTGTAGATGCAGCTCTTGCAGACGCAGAAAAGCAGATGATTAAGTAATATTTACTCCCTGAGGCTATGCTTGTGAGAGCCTGGCCTCAAACAATTCCTTTTGGGGAGGGGGTAACCCCTCCTTAGTTTTTATTTTCCGCTAGCAGGTTTTTTTATGCAGTCAGTTCAAGGCACAGACGCGTTAGCTACATCTACAATGCCTTCCAGCAAGACCGCTTTTATTAAGTGGGCACTACTGGCAACGGTGGGCATTGTAAATGGCTACGCCACAATTCTAATGTACTCTCGCGGCGAGACAGCGTTCGCGCTTCTAACAATCGTGTTAACCGCTCTGGCACTTTACATTTTTGGAAGTAAGAAGACTTACGCACACCGTTATATCTACCCGGGTATTGCGGGGATGATACTGTTTATCCTTTTCCCGCTTCTATATACAGTGAGTCTGGCATTTACTAACTACAGTGCCAAAAACCAGCTGTCGTTTGACCGTGCTCAATCGGTATTGCTGGACAGAACATTCCAAAGTGGTGAAAGCTACCCGTTTAATCTGTATAAGACGGAAAATGGCCATCGCCTTGTTATAAGCGACGGTGATCAAACGCTTGCAACAGAAGAGTTTATTATGGGCTCTGCAGTTGCTGATCTGGACCTGGTCCCGGTTTCTGAAGTTGCAGGTGAAAAAGAAGCAATTAAGGCGATTATTAAAAATCGTCCAGGCCTAAGCAATATCGACCTGCATAAGCAGGACGGCAAAATCATTCGCATGAGTGGTCTGCGTAAGTTTGCTGCGGTTCAGCCTCTGTATACGCTGCAAGAAGATGGCGAAACACTGGTGAACAATGAAACTGGTGCAGTTCTAAAACCCAATATGGAAGTGGGCTACTACCAGGCGGTAGAAAATGGTGAGTTTGTGGGTAACACCATCTCTCCTGGATTTATCGTTTCAGTAGATACCGCGAACTTTGAACGTGTATGGCAAGACGAAGGTATCAAAGAACCATTTATCGGTATCTTTATCTGGACAATTGTATTCTCTGCACTGACGGTATTGTTCACTCTGGTTATCGGTCTGGTACTAGCGAGTGTGGTTCAGTGGGAAGAGCTAAAAGGTCGCGCGGTTTACCGAGTGTTACTGATTCTTCCATACGCGGTTCCTGCATTCATCTCTATCCTGATCTTTAAAGGTTTGTTCAACCAGAGCTTTGGTGAAATCAACATGGTTCTGGAAGCGTTGTTCGGTATAAGCCCTGCATGGTTCTCTGACCCTGTAATGGCTCGTTCGATGGTGCTTATTGTTAACACCTGGCTTGGCTTCCCTTACATGATGATTCTATGTATGGGTCTACTGAAAGCGATTCCGGATGACCTGTATGAAGCATCTGCAATCGATGGTGCAGGTCCAATCCAGAACTTTATGAAGATTACTGTGCCACTGATGATTAAACCGCTGACTCCGCTATTGATTGCGAGCTTCGCGTTTAACTTCAACAACTTTGTAATGATTTACCTATTGACGAGCGGTGGTCCGAACATGATCGGTACTTCTGAGCCGGCTGGTTACACAGACTTGCTTGTGAGCTATACATACCGTATCGCATTCGAAGGTGGCGGTGGTCAGGACTTCGGTCTGGCAAGTGCAATCGCAACGCTTATCTTCCTATTGGTTGGTGCTCTGGCACTACTAAACCTACGCTTTACTAAGCTAGAGCAGGACTAAGGAGTAATAATTATGGCAATGGTACAAGGTAAAAACCTGAAATACCGTGTATGGGGTACTCATATTGCTCTTTGGGTATTCCTGTCACTAATCATCTTCCCACTGTTGATGATTGTAGCTATCTCATTCCGTGAAGGTAACTTCGCAACAGGTAGCCTGATTCCAGAGAACCCATCTCTGGAGCACTGGAAACTGGCTCTGGGCTTCTCTGTTACTAACGCAGATGGAACAGTAACACCGCCTCCATTCCCAGTACTAACATGGCTATGGAACTCGATTAAAGTAGCGGGTATTTCATCGATATTGATTGTGGCTCTGTCTACGACTTCAGCTTACGCATTTGCTCGTATGAAGTTTGGTGGCAAGAGTACTATCCTGAAAGCGATGATGATCTTCCAGATGTTCCCAGCGGTACTGGCTCTGGTTGCTATGTACGCGCTATTCGACAAGTTAGGTCAGTACATTCCATTCCTGGGTCTGAATACCCACGGAGGTTTGATATTCTCCTACCTTGGTGGTATCGCACTGCACGTATGGACGATTAAGGGTTACTTCGAGACAATCGACAGCTCGCTAGAAGAAGCGGCAGCTCTGGATGGCGCGACACCTTGGCAAGCATTCCGTCTGGTACTGCTTCCGCTATCGGTGCCAATTCTGGCGGTAGTATTTATTCTGGCCTTTATCGGTGTAGTTGGTGAAGTTCCAGTCGCCTCTCTATTGCTATCTGATGTAGACAAGTATACGCTAGCAGTAGGTATGCAGCAGTATCTGTACCCTCAGAACTATTTGTGGGGTGACTTCGCGGCGGCAGCGGTACTATCTGCATTACCAATTACCGCAGTATTCTTATTAGCACAGCGTTGGCTGGTGGGTGGCCTCACCGCTGGTGGTGTGAAAGGATAAAAATAATAAGAGCGGCCAATTGGCCGCTCATTTGTTTTGTTGCCCTTAACTAACTACTGGTTTGGCCGCCGACAGGTTAAGCGACATCAAATAATTAGGTAAGCATAGCTGGCTGTTAGGAATCTAATAGTTTTGTTACCAAAGCCCGGGCATGAAACTCCCGGGCTTTTTATTTATTGGTGATCCGTAATTCCGTATAACGAGGCACGAGTGTAGTACGGAATCTGGTTCTTCGAATGGTGTTAACCGTGAGAAGAGAAGTTAGAACTCTCGATTAGAGGGTGCACAGCCTACATACTGCATTAAGACGTAGATGCTCTCTTCATGCAGGGCTACTTTTCTGAACAAGTCGACAAAAATCTCATCGCCACCAAAGCAAGTTTGGATATAGTGGTTGATCTCTGCGTTCTTATAACCTTCCACATACATCGTTCGTACCCATTGATACTCGACAGCATCTGGATCACTGATGGTTTTTGTATTTAATGTGGTTGGTGTTTGCACTTAATCTACCGTTGGAAATTCTGACAGCGAGCATTAGAGCAAAATTTCATTAAAGAAAGATTACAGAATACGCACTTCTTTACTCAAAGCCCCATTTTTTACGTGCCATTAAAATCAAAAATAAAATCAAGAAAATAAATAGTCGTGGATTATATGTTGTTGAATGTTTGTTGTTTTCTACACGAGATATAAATTTATAATTTTTTACTGCACACTTGTATAATTATGGTCCATTCTGAATACATGAACTCGAAATAGGGTTCTAAATAACAACATCTATCAATTCGACAAAAATGTTTATTCAGGTGAGGCTATTATGAAAAAACTAACAGTCCTGGCTACAGCACTACTGCTATCTGCAACAGCTTACGCATCAAGTGATACTTACTATAACCATACTACGTTGCACGGCGAAGGATACTCTTCTCAGGAGCAAGCGTATAACGCAGGCTTTGATTTGGTGGAAAGCCTTCAGACCATGTCTGACAACCAACTGAAGTGGAATCTTGCCGTAAATAAAGATATGGCACATGATTTCAGCATTGATAATACAGAAGTAACCATCGAAGAGTATGCGAAGAATCGAGGTGAAGTACTTTATCGTGCTAATGTTGATGTGGCTTACCACTATACTGCCGCACGTGATAACGACTAAATCCAGAAAAGTCAGGCTTTGCTGAAAAGAAAGGCCTGACTTTTATTCCTCGGGCCTCCAGATGCTAACAGGCTCCGCGCATCCGGCGCTTACTTGAGCCCAGTCATCAATGTTGAGATTTAACAGAATATTGTGGGCGGTTTTCAGGTTTACTGATGAGTCAGTTAAGTAGCATGCTAGCACTTCCAAAGCAGGGTTGTGTCCTAACAAAGCGATATGCTTTAGGGTTCCGCCACCTTTTAATATTTGAATGAGTTGTTCTGCACTTGCTTCATAAATGCTACTGGTAAGGACAAGTTTATCCCCCAGTTCGGGCCTGTCTCTCAGGATGCATTTAGCGGTAGTATACGCACGAACTGCGGGAGAGCACCATATAGCATCAACATCAGTTGGAAAGCCTTCAGCAAGTCGTTGTCCCTGCCTGTAGCCGCGACGATTCAGAGGCCGTAGGAAGTCATCAAGTTCCGGGTAAGCCCAACTTGATTTTGCATGTCGCAATAAGGTGAGCTTAAGCATGCGCTATCCCCCGTACCCGATAAGCTTATTTGAGCATTTTTACGTGCATCTCCATCTCTTCGCCGATCTCTTTTCGCATGTTCATCAGCTTAATTGCAGATTCGCGCAGCTTGATATCTTCTTCGGTTTCCGGGACCCATTCAGGAACCTTGGTTGGTTTGCCGTTACCATCAACAGCTACCATGATCACGATACAATGAGTAGTAAGAGATTTGTTGAGTTCTTTTGGATCGCTTGCCTGAACATCAATGGCGATATGCATAGAAGAGCTTCCGGTATAGATAACCTTTGCGCTAACCTCTACCAGATTTCCTACATGGATTGGGGCTACAAAACGAATACCTCCGGCATAAGCGGTGATGCAGTATTTCCCACTCCAACCTGCTGAACAGGCGTAAGCAGCTAAGTCTATCCATTTCATTACTGCGCCACCATGGACTTTGCCACCAAAATTCACGTCGCCCGGCTCAGCCAGGAATCTCAAAGTGACATCACGTTGTCTTTCAGACATAGAACTTCCTTTTTCTTTTTTGCAGTGATACAGTTATTTTCTATTAGGTGCCTATCTAATATGGCACAATCAGATTAACTATCCAATAAATTGAGTTATCAGTAACTTATATATTATGCGTATTCTCCATACTTCTGACTGGCATCTGGGACAAAGCTTTTTCACCAAGAGCAGGAAAAACGAACATCAGGCATTTATCTTGTGGCTGTTGGAACTGGTTGAGTCTGAAGAGATAGATGCCGTCATCATTGCTGGAGATGTATTTGATACAGGTACGCCCCCAAGTTACGCCCGCGAAATGTATAACCAGTTTGTGGTTGATCTTAATACGCTTGGCTGCACTCTGGTTGTACTTGGCGGGAACCACGATTCTGTATCTACTCTGAATGAGTCGAAACAACTTCTGTCATGCCTGAATACATACGTAGTCTCAAACAGCTCCGAGAACCTAGATGAGCAACTGATTCAGCTGAAATCAACAGAAGGAGAGATTGGTGCGTTGCTTTGTGCCGTTCCTTTTATCCGAGCCAGAGACGTTTTGCAAAGCTACGCCGGTGACTCGGGGAGTGATAAACAGAAGAAACTGGGAGAAGCGATAAAAGAACACTACCGCAATTTGCATCAACACGCTGAGTCTTACCGAGCAGTAAATAAATTAGAGGTGCCAATTGTTGCAACCGGGCATTTAACTGCCCTTGGAGTAACTAAAGCTGAGTCTGAACGCGACATATATATTGGTACGCTGGAAGGTTTCGCGGCTGATGGATTTCCTCCGGCCGATTATATTGCACTTGGCCATATTCATCGACCACAACTGGTTGCCAAGAAAGAACACATTCGATATAGCGGCTCCCCCATTGCGTTGAGCTTCGATGAGCTTAAGTCTCAAAAACAGGTGGTAATTGTCGAGTTTGAAGGAAGTAGCACTAAATCTATTACCCCTATTGATGTCCCAGTTTTTCAGCCTATGCGGGTATTGAAAGGCAGCCTGGAAGAGATAGATGCTCAGCTAAAAGCGCTTCCTGAAACTGAGCAATCGCAATGGCTTTCTATTGTTGTCCGCGTGCAGGATTTCTTGTCTGATCTTCAGCAAAGGGTGCAGGCGATGACAGAAGGAATGAATGTAGAAGTGATCCAACTACAGAGAGAAAGGGGCGTTCAGAATCACTCGATGAATCGCGAGCAGAATGAAACGCTATCTGAGCTATCTGCTTTTGAAGTGTTCGACAGAAGGCTAGCCATTGAGTTGTTTGAATCTGACGACGAGAAAGAAAGGCAAAAACGGATAACTCAAACCTTTCACGAGATAGTCCATGATGTTGAAGTAGGAGGAGAAGAGTAATGAAGATTCTTAGCCTTCGATTTAAAAATCTTAACTCACTAAAGGGTGAATGGAAGATTGATTTTACTCAGCCTCCGTTCTCAGAGAATGGCCTCTTTGCGATTACAGGGCCTACAGGCGCGGGTAAAACCACTATCCTGGATGCTATCTGTGTAGGCCTTTATCATAAAACGCCACGGCTAGAGAATATTTCGGCGTCTACGAATGAGCTAATGACGCGCGGGACGGCAGATTGTGAATCTGAAGTCGAGTTTGAGGTTAAAGGGAAGGCGTACAGAGCCTTCTGGTATATGCGTCGTTCTCGAGGCAAAGTGGACGGAAACCTGCAAGCGGCGCAGGTTGAACTGGCTGAGGTTGAGTCGGGCAAGGTACTTGCCAATCAGGTTAAGAAAAAATCAGAGTTGGTTGAGAGTATAACAGGGCTGGATTTTAGTCGCTTTACTAAATCGATGTTGTTGTCTCAGGGACAGTTTGCTGCTTTCCTGAATGCAAAAGAGTCTGAACGGGCGGAGCTTTTAGAAGAACTTACGGGTACAGAAATATACAGCCAGATCTCGGCAAAGGTATATGAGAGGTTCACGCAGGCAAAACTGACTATGACTGAACTGGAAGCTAAGGCTCAAGGGGTTCAGTTACTGAGTGAAGAGGCAGTTCAACAACTGGATGAAGAGCGCGGGGCAGTGCGGAAAAGCCAGTCAGACTATAAGAAGCAATCTGAAGAGCTGGCTGCTCATCTTAGCTGGTGGGAAAAAGTGCTTAAGCTACAGAATGACAAACACCACTTCTTACTTGATGCTGAGCAAGCAAAAGCAGATCTTGAAAAAGCACGTCCGGATCTCGATAGACTGGTTAACAGTGAACCAGCAGAAAAACTACGCTCACCTTATCTACTGAAACAGTTAGCGGATACCCAACTGAAATCAGAGCAGGAAAAGCTTGATGAAAAACAAAAGGCATCTGCTGAGCTTCAGGAGCGCTCGGTTGTATTTGAGCAACAGGTAAATAAGTTCGCGGAATCTTATAAAGCTTCCAGGCAAAAACATGATGAATTAGAAGAGCTGCTAAATTCCAAAATCCAGCCACTGGATATTGAGATAAAAGGCCTTCACCAACGTGTCTCTGAGTTAAATGAGCAGCGCAATGGGTTAGAAAAAGATCAAACTCAGAGCCAGTCATTGCATGATGCAAACGATAAACAGTTAAAGAGCACTGAGCAAGAGTTACAAGCAGTTCAGCAGTACCTCAATGACAACAAAGCAGATAGTGCGCTTGCCGGTAGTTTACAGAAGTGGATTGAACAGCAGGCGCAGATCATTAGAGCGCATCAGCAGTCTGATGATATTGAATATCAGGCGCAGAACCAACGTAAGCTACTGGAACAGAAACAGTTGGTCCTGAAAGGTGCTGAGGCAAAATCCAGAGAAGCGGTTCAGCAATTGACTCACAAGCAAGCTGAAGTGGTCACGGTTGAAAATGAGCTAGAGGCACTGAAGGTAAAAGCGTCAGAAAGTCAGGCAGATGATGCGTTTGAGTTGAGTCAGCTGGAAGTGCAGCTTCAATCAATCAACCAGAACCAAGCTTCAGCTCATGAACTTCAACTCATTCAGAATCAATGGTTGGCCAGTCAGCAAGAACTGGCTGAGCAACAGAATCAAAATAAAGCGCTGAATGAACAACAGGTTGCTACGCAAACGGATCACACCCGTTTACGAGAGTCATACAAAAAGCAGAAAGAGTACATAACCGCCTTAGATAAGCTCGTCAGTCAGGAGGCGCTTCTTGTTCAGTATCGTGCAGAGCTTAATACAGGAGAAGCTTGCCCTTTATGTGGTTCTAAAGAGCACCCGCTAATCGAGCAGAGCAACGCAATAAGTGTCTCTGAGGAGTTGGATAACAAGCAACGTGCTGAAACGGAATTAAAACAGATAGAGGCAGAAGGAAAAGAAGCCAAAATCAATTTAGACTCGCTGGCAAACAGGATTAATGAAGCTGAAAAACGTCAGGAACGTCTTAAAAGTGATCTGACCGAGCTTAGTGCTCAGTGGCAGCAGAAATCGCCATCAATACGGTGCTCCTCTGAGATCAGTGATCAGCCGTCATTTGCTCGTTTTGTGCAGCAGTTGGAGCAGCAGAGGATCGATAAAACAGAAACCTTTACTGCGTATCGTGAGTTAAGAGAGAAGCTACAACGCGCCAAGGATGATTTCCAAAACGCCACGCAGATAACTCAACAAGCCGACAGTGAACTGCAGTTACAACGTCAGCAAATCGAGCACGACAGCAAGGCGTTAAAGTTGTTAGAGGAGAGACTGACATCGACGCTAAAGGAGAAACAAGAGTTATCAAATCAGTTAAGGCAGCAGATTGTTGAACAGGGATTTGAACCTTCTGAAGATATAAGGCTTTGGCTGAACAAGAAGCAAGAGCACCTTAAAGCCTGGCAACAGATGGAATCCAAAAAGAACGAGTTGCTTCCGTCTCTTTCGGCTCTGAGCGAGTCGGTAAGTGCTTCGGAGGTTCGCCTTAATGATTTAACGAAACAGCTGGAAGAGATTAACCAGACGTATGAAAAAGCGAATCAATCTCTTACTGCTGCCAGTGATACCAGAACGAGCCTGTTTGGGGACAAGAACCCTCAACAGGAAAGAGAGCGTAGCCAGAAGTACCTGAAAGAGAGTGAAGCAGAACTCAATGAAGCGCAAAAGGCTCTAGTGCAGGTACAGGGTGATATTAAAGCCGTTTCTGGTGAAATAAACGCACTCGAATCGTCGGCTAAAGAGCTAGATACAACAGCCAAAGAACGAAATTCTGAGTGGAACCTAGCACTATCTGAAAGTCAGTTTAACTCGGTGACTGAGTTTGAATCAGCGTTATTGGATCCAGAAGAAAAGCTACAGCTGACAGAGCAGAAGCAAAGGCTGGAATCTTCGATTGAAAAAGCGCAGACACTTGTCGATTCAGCAACTAAAAACCTTGAAACCCTGATGTCATTTTCAGTGGCTGAAGAATACCAACAGAAATCGCTTGAGAAAGTAAAACAGGACGCAGATGAGCTATCAAAGGCTCTGGAAGTGGTTACCAAACGTCTTGGCGAGATAGACAATGAACTTCAATCCGACAAGGCCAGAAGAGAAGGCCAGAAAGCCTTGTTTAAAGAGATTGAAGAGTTTAGGACGGTATACGACGATCTGCAGTACCTGAACTCTTTGATAGGCTCGGCTGATGGTAATAAGTTCCGCAAATTTGCCCAGGGGCTGACGCTAGATAATCTGGTTTATCTTGCCAACAAGCAACTTGGCCGACTTCATGCCAGATATGAGCTTAAACGAAGTGCTGGTGAAGGGTTAGAGCTAGCAGTACTGGATACATGGCAGGGAGACGTTGTACGAGACACCAAAACGCTCTCCGGTGGTGAAAGCTTTCTGGTTAGCCTGGCGTTAGCGCTTGGTTTGTCTGATCTTGTCAGCCATAAAACCAGCATTGATTCTCTGTTCCTTGACGAAGGTTTTGGCACCCTGGATGCAGAGACCCTGGATCTCGCCCTGGATGCTCTTGATAGCCTGAACGCTTCCGGGAAAATGATTGGTGTAATCAGTCATATTGAGGCAATGAAAGAGCGAATTCCGGTACAACTTAAGGTGATGAAAAAGAGTGGTCTTGGAGTGAGCGAGCTGGAAACTCAGTATAGAGTTTGATACTCCGACTAATAATTTTGAATCTGATATGCATTCCCACAGGGGACCGTGGGAACGATCGATACCGCGCTACTAGTTAGTGCATGCCATTCCATCGCTTCAGAATCGCAGTGTATTCATCGGTATGCTTGAATTCAGCTCATCCTTAAAGTTCAAAACACATCTCTTACAAATGCAAGCTTTGCCTTTCATATTATCAGGAATTGTCGACAGTAACTCTTTTGGAAACTTGATTGAAGGGTCACTGCACCAGCAGGTTTGAGTGGTATTTTTAAGGATACATTCAAACAATCATTAGGCTTTCCACAAAGCGGACAAATGTTGGGATCTGGTTTTATATCCGTAATATTCAATAGTTTTACTCCGATATTCTCAAAAGTTATCCAATAACTTCCTGATCTTTTTAGTATTGTACTAGTATAACTCTGATTGGAATATAAGATCCCCGGTAGCAATACCAGAACACAGGACGTTCAAATGGCAGGTAAAGTGAAACGAACCGTTACCATTCGGGTAACCGTAGTATTTATCTTTGTATTGGGAACGCTGATTACAGCGTCTATTGCTATTGGGCTTCAATACTACTTTTCCAGTAAAATCGCGACCGAAGCGGTAACCAGATCGTCAAGTCAGACCGCCATTAATACCCAGGAGAAGCTTTCGCAGATTGATCAAAAAGCCGGGCATACAGTTGAACTATTGTCACGTAATGAGTCGTTGGTTGAAAATGGGCGTATAGACGAAGACGCCACCTTCGAGTTATTTCGCAATTTGCTGACTAATAATAATGGGCTTTACGCCGCGTATATCGGGCTGGAAAACGGCGATTTTTATGAGTTAATCAATCTTGAATCGAGCCCGGTTGTCCGCTCTCAAATTGGGGCATCTCTCAGTGACCGCTTTGCCAAAATAATAATCCGTGATGAACAAGAGCAGCGCGTCAAACAGACAGTTTTTCTTAACGAGTTATTTAATCCTACTTTCTCTAAAAAGGAGCCTACAGAATACAGGGCGACATCACGCCCCTGGTTTCGAAATACTACCCATATAATGGCAAGCAAAACGGAGCCTTACCTGTTCCAGCACCTGCAAGCGCCGGGGCAGACTTACTCCATGAAGCTTGAGAACTCAGATGCGGTTATTGCTGTAGACATCGCTTTATCCACGCTTTCCGGGTTTTTGTCGGAAGAAGTAAACAGGCGTAATGAGCTTTCTAGTGGTGAAGCTTATATCTTCGACCGTGAAGGGACGTTAATCGCCACGAGCATAGCGTCGCAAAGCCGGGGCTGGCGTCATACAGTCCCCTTAAACCTATCCAGAGAACAGCAGAAATATATTAATAGTCTGAACACGATAAGAGTTTCCAATGAGAGAGACTGGGCGCCTATGGATTACTCAATATCTGGTGAACCAAGAGGGTATGTTGTTGAGCTAACCCGCCTTATTGCAGATAAGCTTGGTCTATCTATCGAGTATGTAAATGGGGTGACCTGGTCTTTGCTTGTTGAGCAGTTTCAGGATCGGCATATAGAAATTTTGACTCCGGTTTACCGAACTGCCACCAACGAGAACTGGGGGGTATTTTCCAACCCCTCCTTGATATGACAATGGTGTTGGCGACGAAAGAAGAGGAGAGTGATTTTCAGACGCTCGGTCAACTCAGTGGCAAGATCATTGCGATTCCCGAAGGGTGGTCTGTTATCCCAGAAATTAAAAAAGCATACCCTGATATCCAAGTCCTAGAAGTGAGCTCTATTTACGAAGCTCTACGTGCGGTAGAGCAGAATCGTGCTAAGGGAGCATTGGGTAGCAATACTATCTTCGATTACAACATCAATACCTATCATATCAACGGGCTAAGAGTTCAACCGGAAATCGATATCACACCAGTGCAATTTGATTCCGGCCTTAGGTATGTGTTTCATCCCGAGCAAAAACAGCTAATGGAGTTGTTTAACATCGCTCTGGAAAGTATGTCTGTAGAAGAGCGCTTATCTCTTCATAATAGATGGCTGAATAAGTCTGCAGCAACAGCTGCGAATCACTCAAGAGTGGTGCCCTATAAAGAACTGCTCTTGGGTGATTCTCATGAGTTAGCGTTAAACAAACTGCATCGTATAACCATGCAAGGAACAGAGCGGTTCCTCTACATTGCTCCGGTTAATGGCGATGAAGGGAAATATCTAGCCATTGTACTTAGTGCCGATGAGGTTCTTAGCAGCAGCCGGGAAAAGGTATATATATCCATTTTGATTACCATAGCGGTTATTTTGCTGTTATTGCCGTTTTCCTGGCTTATGGCTAATCCGATTGTTAGACCTATCAGGCAACTGGCGCTAGAGAATCAAAAAATCATGCGCAGACAGTACGACGAAGTCGAGAAAAGAGATTACTTTATTAAGGAAATAGATGAGCTATCGATATCTCTTGTTGATATGTCGGAAGCTATCTCTGAGCATGAGCTAAGACAACAGCGGCTGATGGATTCGTTTGTTGAGTTAATCGCCCAGGCCATTGATGATAAATCGCCATACACAGGAGGTCATTGCCACCGGGTACCGGAGTTAGCGCTTAGGTTAGCGGAACAAGCGAGTGCGATTAAAGATGGTTGGTTTAAAGAGTTCTCCATTGACGATAAAGATAAGTATCGGGAATTTAAGCTTGCAGCCTGGCTACACGACTGCGGAAAAATTACTACGCCTGAGCATGTCGTCGATAAAGGCAGCAAACTTGAGACTAACTATAACCGTATTCATGAAATTCGTACTCGATTCGAAGTGTTGTGGCGTGATGCTCAGATAACCTGTTTGCAAGAGGTGATACAAAACCCAACGAACCGAGCACAACTGGAAGCGGAATTAGAGCACAAGTTTGAACAACTTAAAGCGGATTATGAGTTTGTTGCGACCAGTAATGTTGGTGGAGAGGCAATGGACGATGCCAACATCGCAAGGCTGGAGGAGATAGCTAAGCAAACCTGGGTTCGTCACTTCAATGACCGGTTAGGGCTGTCTCCAGTAGAAGAAAAGCGTATAACACAATCTGCTCAACCTTTGCCAGTGATAGAGAGATTGCTTGCCGACAAGCCAGAGCACCTTATTGCCTGGGAGCGTGAGCCTGATTACGACCCGAGCTATGAAATTAAACTTGAGCCAACTCAGTGGCAAAACAATCAGGGTGAGTTGTACAACCTGAAAACGCGTAAGGGGACACTCAATACGGAAGAGCGTTTCAGGATCAATGAGCATACAGTAAGTACGATAAAGATTCTGGAAGGGCTGCCTTTCCCGCCTGAGTTGGCTAATGTGCCGAGATTTGCATCTACCCACCATGAAACACTTAAGGGCACTGGCTATCCAAGAAAATTAAGTTCTGAAGACCTTTCTATCGGGGAGAGAATACTGGTACTGGCTGATATATTCGAGGCTCTCACAGCTGACGACAGACCTTATAAAAAAGCGAAATCCTTGAGTGTCGCGATAAGTATTCTGCACGAGTTTGTAAAAGATCAGCATATCGACCCTCAGGTATTTAAGCTGTTTTTGACCAGTGGTATTTACCTCGAATATGCGCAAGAGTTTTTACTCCCTGATCAGATAGATGAAGTCGACCTAAACTTGTACTTATAGAAATGATTAAGAGTGAGGAGCTATGGATCTGTTTATTCTTAAAAAATTTATTACTGTATTTGTGATGCCAATAAATTTGGTTATGTTTTTCCTCATCCTGGCGATTGCATTGCACTGGAAGAAACCTAAAGTCAGCTATCGTTGCCTGTTGCTGGCAACCGTCATGCTCCTGTTGGCTACGCTGCCTCCGGTTTCGGATAAATTTATGTATCAGTTGGAAAAGAACTATTCAGCCTATAATAAACATGACGAAAAGTTCGACTACATTGTCGTGTTAGGGTGTCGACATACTGATAATCTCTCTCTTCCTGTAACCAGTCAGCTTGGGGACTGTTCATTAGAGCGAATGGTGGAAGCACTGCGCATCTACAACCTTCATCCAGAAGCCACTATTATAACTTCTGGCTACGCTGAAGACGTAAACAAGAGTAATGCAGTAAAAGTGAAACAAGCTTTAATGCTGCTTGGTGTCCCGGAGAACAAAATAGTTACGGAACCTTCGGGAAGAGATACTGAAGAAGAGGCGTATTACATTACGTCACTGATTGAAGGCAAAAAAGCGATTCTGATCACCAACGCGGATTCTATGCCACGTGCAATGAAGTACTTTATTGCACAAGGCGTCCACCTGAGGCCAGCACCGACAGGCTATTGGATAAAAAATGCAGCAGCAGTAACCGATTGGAAATACTACCTGCCAAGTGGGCAGAAGTTATATCAAACGACGGTGGCCTGGTATGAAAGCCTTGGGTTATTAGTCCAATCGTTCAAGGAGGGCTAATCATATGGAGCCCTGGATGGACAGAAAACTTGCTTCCTTTCGGATAGATATCTTCAAGCAAGAAGGCTCCGAAAAGCCAATAGTTACCTATGAAGGAACAGGGAAAGAGTGGAGAGAGTTCCTGTCTATAAGAGTAACGACTGAATTTGATTACGCGAATGCGGATCTTACAGAAACCTGGAAAGGCCTGTTTGCCTCGAAAGAGTGCAAATTTAGCCAAAACGTTGAATTTCTGGAATGTATTGTTAAATGGGGAGATACCATGTTGATGAGGTGGCCTTATTATGTGGCCATCAAGGTAACTTACAAAGATTCTCCATGCACTTAGGCTACTTATAAAAAATCTAGGTGTTTAGATACTACGGAAAGCAGTAACAATTCTGATATAAATTAGTTCAATATAACGGAAAGCTAAAAAGAAGATAGTGGTATGCCAAGGAAGCTAAAACACGACTACGATTTCGACCCAGGTTACGGTTACACGCTAGGAAGTTTATTGAAAGTTCCTCCAGGTAAAACACCAGCAGGTTTTGTCAGATTCTGGCGCGATAAATACCAGCAAGCTTTACAAGTTAAGCCTTACCTAAACCTGCAGGATACAGGAGTAACGCAGAACAACTGGCGCATTTTCAACTGCTATTATGATTCAACAGATAACACTCGTATTGGTGGGTGGTTGCTTTTACCTGATAGTGGTCGAGTAAATGGCGCTGTTGTTTTTGCTCACGGTTACGGAGGTATTGAGGAACCAGATACCAGCTGGAACCTAGAGAATACAGCTATTTTGTTTCCTTGCAGCAGAGGCATTGGAAGGAGCGAAAAACAACCAATATCAGACGAACCAAAGTGGCATGTTCTGCACGATATTCAGGACAAGGATCGCTACATCATTGGTGGGTGTGTGCAGGATTTATGGTGTGGTGTCTCGGCGCTTCTTAGCCTGTTCCCGCAACTTGGTGCAAGTATAGGACTAGCCGGTAGTAGTTTTGGTGGTGGGCTTGGCGTTTTTGCTACCGCTTTTGATGAGCGAATCTCCAGAGCGCATTTTCATGTGCCTACTTTTGGCAATCTAAACATCAGGATGAAACTTCCGTCACATGGTAGTACAGAGTCACTGCGGGAGTTTAGTGTTGAACACCCGGATTTAATCAAAACAACTCTGCCTTATTTTGATGCCTCGTGCGCAGCAAAATATATCACTAAGCCAAGTCATTGGGGACTGGCGTATTTTGATCCATTTGTTGCGCCTCCGGGGCAGTACAGCATCTATAACAACTGTCAGGGTGATAAGCTGCTTTTTAAGTTGAAAGCAGGGCACTTTGTTTATGTTGGTGAGGGCAAGCAGCGCAGGGAAATGCGCAGAGAAGTGGAAAGCTTCTTTTCTGTTTTAGGAGCGAGCAATGCATCGTGAATACCACAATTGGTGGAGCCCTAATTTAGGCCGTAATATGGAGCTGCTTATATTTGGTCACGCAGGTGCAAAAGTATTGGTGTTTCCAACACGAGGGGCCAGGTTTTATGAGTATGAAAACCTGAGAATCGTAGATTCTATTGCCGACAAAATTAAAGCAGGACATATGCAGCTCTATTGTGTAGACAGCATTGATACCGAAAGCATGTACTGTTATTGGGCGCACCCTCATGGGCGAATTAACCGACACAAACAGTATGAAGAGTACATCCTACAAGAAGTGATGCCATTAATGGCAATGAAAAACGATCACCCCTGTACGATTTCTCACGGTTGTTCCCTTGGTGCTTATCATGCTGCGAATATCTTCTTCAGGCACCCGCATCTATTTGCAAAGCTGGCCGCTTTTTCCGGACGATATGATTTGACCTGGGGGATAGAGTCATTCGGTGATTTGTTTGACGGATTTTATTGTGAAGATATCTACTACCACACACCCACCCATTTTCTTCAGAACCTGAATTGTCCAGACAGGCTACGAAACATCGCTAACAGCGATATTGTTTTTACGATTGGTAAAGAAGATCCATTTCTGCAAAACAACCATTTGATCAGCGAAATTCTGAATCAAAAAGGGATCGGGCACCAGATGCATGAATGGGATGGCAGAGCGCATCGAGGGCGCTACTGGCGGCAAATGGCGCCGCTTTACTTGTAAGCAATAAGAGTGCTTTTCTTAATATATAGAAAAGCACTCTTGTATATCAGGGTTACACATTGAATTGTGCGATCTGAGATTCGAGGGAGGCAACAATATTACTTAGGTTGCTGCTGGTGGATAGGGTATTGTCTGCATGGGTATTTGTGGTCGATGCTTTTTGAGAGATATTACTGATCTTTGCGTTTACATCGTTCACAATTTCTACTTCTTGCTCTACCGACTCGGCTATTTCTATACTCATTTGCGTAATCTGGCCTATAGAGTCGGTAATAGAGGCGAGCACTGCGCGTACTTCAGATATTTGTTCAATGCTTTGGGTACTTCTCGACTGACTACCAGCCATAACCTCTACTGCTTCTTCTACCGTTGAGTGTAGTCTTTGTAACATATTCTGTATGGTTTGGGTCGAATCATGGGTTCTCAATGCCAGGCTTCTCACTTCATCTGCGACGACGGCGAACCCTCGCCCTTGCTCACCAGCACGAGCAGCTTCGATCGCGGCATTGAGTGCGAGTAAGTTCGTTTGCTCAGCTATCTCCTCAATCACGTTTAATACGCTATCGATCTCTTTGCTTTGTCCTTCAAGTTTTTCGACGGTTCCGGATACGGTATTGATGTCTTCAACCAGAGTCTCAATATTTTGAATGGTTCTATTGATGGTTTGGTTACCAGCATCTGTCGTCGCAGTTGCGTTATTAGCTGAATCTTTTGCCTTGTCCGAACTCTCGGAGACTCGATCTACCACGGCTGACAGCTCAACCATATCTAATTCAATGTTGGTCGATTCTGAATTGATGTCAATTACTTCTCTGGTAGTGAGTTCTGCCAAGTTCTGGCTCTCGCTAGAGGCGGAAGAAAGTGATTCTGTTTCTTGTCCAACTTTGATTAAAATCTGTTGTATCTTACTTACAAATATATTGAAGCTACTGGCAAATTTGGACAGTTCATCTTTTCTGCTCTCGTCCAATCTTGCGGTTAAATCACCTTCTCCATTGGCAATATCATCCATAAGTAGATTCAGAGAGTGAATCGGCTTCAATATAGACCGAATGATGAATGAAACGAGTAGAATCAGTACAACCGCAAAGAGTATAACAATAGAGATTAATTGAGTTTCCAGATTGTGAATAGACCCGAGAGACTTTTGGTCAAGCTCCTCTGAAATATTATCTAGCAGCTCTTCTGTATCATGAGCCGATGAGCGCATGACTCCCTCAATCCTTCTGAAGGAGTAAAGCCGAACTCTTTATATTTTGCTCCAACTTTCGCAAAGCTATTCTGGTACTGGTTGAGCAATCCAATGATAAGCTGCTGCTTGTCTGCTGGCAGTGCTATGGACTCTATGGCGCTAATCAGAATATCTGTATTTGATGCATGTTTGCTCAGGTACTTTGGATCGTAACGTTGAAAGAAGTCTTTCTCGTTTCTTCTTAGTGTAAGCATGTGTTTTATCAGTGTGTCATCTGCAACGTCTGTAAGCGCGGATTCAGCGTTATGTATGATATCGCGTAGCTCGCCATGCAATCCGCTTTTATGATCCAGCCCTATTACAGTTAGAATCGAAGTAATATCAATGAAAGACTTAGCGTAAGCTTCTACTTCTCCTCTAACTTCTTGCAACTGTCTTCCGTTGATCCCATGACTACTTAATAGTGATGCCAGCTCTTCTAGTTGGCGGTCAATCTTATCGACACTCTCTTCATGGCGTTTTACATATTTGACATCTTTTCGCATTAAGAAGTCTTTTTCGTGTCTTCTCAGTTCAAGTATCCCACTTTTTACTTCGCTTAAAAGTAAACGGTCGTCTTCCAGACTTTCTATCCGGGTTACACCATAGATACCGATAGCACAGATGGTAGACAGTGTTAAAACTATCAAGAAGATTAAAATTAGTAGTTTCGATTTTATAGATTGCATCATACAGACACCTTAGAAAGCTGTAGATAGATCATTGGAATGAGTCACAAGGGGAATAACGGCAACCAATATGAGAATTAGGTAATATGCTTATTTTGTATGAATCTATCAATATGCATGAGTACGGTATATGAAAATCGTTTTGTATATTTGAATTTTGTGCGTTAGAACAGGCAAGTAAAACTAGTGAGACTATTTTGCAATTTGTTAGTTGCGTGATTGTAACTGGAGTGTTTATTAGCTCTACCTAATTAGTATTATTACGATATCTGTTTACGATGAGAATTGGCTTGCAGAGAGTTTCTGTGTTTCGTGAAAAATAATCAGTTTGAGGCTACATTGAACTAAATAGCTTATTCTTAAAGCAATATTCTTTAAAACAATCTTCTTCAAAGAAAAAGTTCAGGGGGTCACAATGGAGTTCGACTGGGTTGAGTGGTTTGGTTATCTTGCCTCGTTAGTTGTACTGGTCTCTTTGACCATGACATCGATAATTAAGCTTAGGGTGATAAACTTTATTGGTTGTATACTTTTCGCGATGTTCGCTTATTTCATCGATTCTTATCCAACCATGTTTATGAACCTTGGCATTGCTGGAATCAATATCTACTTCCTGTGGCAGATCTATTCAACTAAAGAGCAATTTAAGCTGATAGCGGCATCTGTTCATTCTGAGTACTTTGAACATTTTGTTTCTTCCTACAGTAAAGAGATAGAGCGTCAGACAACAACCGATAAACTCAAAGATGCAGATACGGCATTCTATATGCTGCGAAACAACAGCATTGCCGGGGTATTAGTCGGTAACAAAGATAAAGAGGGAACGCTTTCAGTATTGTTGGATTACGTCACACCGGAATACAGGGACATGAAAATAGCTAATTACTACTTTGAGGCGCATCCAGAAGTAATGAAGCAAAAAGGGATCCGGACACTGGTGGCAAAATCTGACGCTCCGGAACATGTTGATTACCTGAAAAAGGTTGGATTTGAACTCACATCTGATGGAGAATTCCGTAAAAGCTTATAACCTAGAACCGATTACGGAAAAAATACAATGAAAACCGATCAAAGCGCGCATATAGCGATACTGGGCATCTCCGATAAACCGGAACGTTTTGCCTATAAGGCTCACCAGAAATTACTTAACTACGGCTTTGCGAATCAAACAGGGATTTCACCCAAGAAGAACCTGAACCTCACTGATATAGAGTTGGTAACGTCGTTAGAAGAGGTTGAAGGTGATATCCATACCCTTACACTCTACGTTGGTCCGGAACGACAGCAATCGATTGTGGACAACATCATCAATTTAGGACCTAAAAGAATCATCTTTAACCCAGGAACTGAAAACCCTCAGTTAATGGATATGGCAAAAGCGGAAGGGATTGAAGTCGTCCAGAAGTGCACGTTGATTATGCTTGATGCAGATGAGTTTTAGAATATTTTATAAATTAAAAATTATTTGCATATATATCTATGCGATAAATAACGTTATCAAAAATTAGTTTTGTTATAAATTTCTCATTGTTATATAAGACCGCATGTTTGATTAGAATCAAATATGCGGTTTTTCTGTTTCATCTACCTTATTTTTGACTAATAGGTCACAAATATAGCTAGTTTTTCCCAGAAAAGACCGATATTCCGTTTTAAAGGTGGATGATAAAGGAAGTGTATTATAACTTATTGAATTATAGTCTTTTTGTGTTATTTTTGTCGACGTAATCTTGAAGAGTAAGCCAAGCATCTATAACAACAATAGAGATAAAAAAATGACCAGAATCAATATTTGCGATAGTTAGGTTATTTCTGTATTCGAATGGTACTTATATTCTGTTTTATTAACTACCAGACAGTGGCCTGCCGATATTCTATTCAAGTCAACCATTCCTAATTAAATACTAATTAATATATCTGCACATTCTAGATGCACACTTAAAGTATTTAATTAAGGAATACGCTATGAGTAATGAACAACAAGGTAAAATGGGAGTCACCAGTATAGCACTATTTACATTATGTGCTGTGTTGGTGGTAGATACATTAACCGCATCAGCCAGTATAGGGGTGAGCTCTATTGGTTGGTGGGTCGTTATGTTGGTATTTTTTGTAATTCCATACGGTCTTATCACATCTGAACTAAGTACCACTTACCCGGGTGACGGTGGTATTTACGACTGGGTAAAAGAGGCTTTCAACTTTAAATGGGCAGTGCGAACTACCTGGTTCTACTGGATTAACGTTGGGCTTTGGATGCCTGCGGTATACATCATGTTTGCAGGTATGTTTGCCGAACTGTTTATGCCAGATCTTTCTCTATGGGGACAGATCGCCATTTGTGTTGCGCTTACCTGGTTTACCGTCTGGATCTGTAATGTTTCAGCAGATATCGGTGTATGGGTAACCAATGTCGGCGCGATTCTAAAGATCATCGTTATTGGTACGCTTGGTGTTGGTGGCTTTATTTACGCGATGAAGAACGGTGTTGCGAATGAGTTCTCACTCCCTGCAATGGTGCCTTCTCTGGACTCAGCGGTAGCCTTCCTTCCAGCGATCGTGTTCAACCTAATGGGTTTCGAACTGGTTGCAACCATGACCAAAGAGATGAAAGACGTCCGCGATATGCCTAAGGCGGTGTTCCTTTCTATCGGTGTGACTGCATTCCTGTATATCTTCGGTACCGTTGGCATTTTGATGGCACTTCCAGTAGAAAGCATCGGTCTGGTTGCGGGTCTTATCGATACATTTAAAACACTATTTGGTGACGGACCATTTGGTACTGCGATGGTATACCTATTTGGTGTGTTCGCTCTGCTAACGCTTATCGGTAACATGGTGAGCTGGACAATGGGTGCAAGCCGCGCAGCAGCAGAAGCAGCGCAAGAAGGCGAACTACCTGCTCCAGTTGCGAAGATGTCTGAAAGAGGTTCTCCAGTTGGTGCAAACAACATCACAGGTATTGTATCAACGGTTGTGATTGTCTCTTATGCACTGTTTGCGCAAGGTAACGACGATTTGTTCTGGTCTATCTTCGCGTTCTCTAGCTGTATTTTCTTATTGCCTTACCTATTTATGTTCCCTGCGTACCTGAAGCTACGCCTGGTTGATGGTGACCGCGAGCGCCCATTCAAAGTACCTGGCGGTATCGGCGCTCAGTGGGTGATGTCACTGGTTTGTTTCTTCGTGATTTTCCAGGCAGTTGTGTTGTTTATCTTCCCAGAAGCGCTGGATCTGACAGTAGCAGACTGGAACTACACCGGACCTGTGTTAATTGGTGTCATCGTAACCATTCTGATTGGTGAATGGATCCTGATGGGCGCACTAAAAAGGAAGCAAGCTGAACAGCAGCATCAGCATGAACATCAAGAAGCTTAATCGAATTGGAGAAAATAAAATGAAAAAGCTATTAGAAACCACTCCTAAGCAAGATGGATTCAGAATGCCAGGCGAGCATGAGCCACATAGCGAAGTATGGATGGCGTGGCCTGAAAGAACAGACAACTGGCGTGATGGTGCAAAACCGGCTCAACGTGTATTTGTAGAAGTAGCTAAGCAGATAAGCAAAACAACACCAGTTACTATGCTGGTTAATCCAGGCCAGTACGACAACGCAGTATCTCGTCTACCAGACAACATTCGAGTTCTTGAAACGGTGACAGACGATTCATGGATGCGTGATATCGGTGCTAGTTATGTAGTTAACGACAATGGTGAACGCCGTGGTGTTGACTGGAAATTCAACGCATGGGGTGGCTTTGTAGATGGTTTGTACTCACCATGGAACCGTGACGATCAGGTTGCTCAAAAGATGTGTGAAGTCACTGCAGACTCCCGCTATAGAGCACCAATCGTACTTGAAGGTGGTTCTATTCATGTTGATGGTGAAGGAACCCTGTACACAACGGAAGAGTGTCTTCTGCACGAAAGCCGTAATCCGGATTTGAGCAAAGAAGAACTGACAGAAGTCCTTTGTGATCACCTGAATGTGGAGAAGATCATTTGGCTACCTCGTGGTTTATACAATGATGAAACCAACGGACACGTAGACAACATCATCCATGTTGTTAAGCCGGGTGAAGTGGTTCTGACATGGTGTGACGACGAGAACGATCCACAGTATGAGATCAGCCGTGAAGCGTACGACTATCTGACTAGTCAAAAAGACGCAAAAGGTCGTCAGATCAAGGTTCACAAGCTTCCAATGCCAGGACCACTGTTCATGGCAGAAAACGAAGCGGCTGGTATCGATATCGCAGAAGGTATGGAGCGTGAAGCTGGTGAGCGCTTAGCTGCCTCTTATGCAAACTACCTGGTGACCAACAACCAGATTGTATTGCCACTTCTTGATGAGCGTTATGACATCGAAGTGAAATCGATTCTGGAAAGGTTGTACCCGGGGTACGAAGTAAATGGCGTGGATGCTCGCGAGATCCTTCTTGGCGGCGGCAACATTCACTGCATTACCCAGCAAGTGCCTAAAGTCTGATTTAACAACAACTTACTAATATTCAATTAAACCTACAAATCCATTCGCCTTTGATAACTGTTAAGTGCGGGCGAATGGCTAATGCCTAAATTTTATAAGGAACAAAAACATGAAACTGCCATCTTCCAGCGCAACTGAACTTAAAAAGCCTAACATGGAGCACATGGTTTCTATGAAGGACTTCTCTGTAGAAGAGATGGACAACATGATGGAACTGATGACTTACCTGAAAGAAGCGCGCCGCGACAACGCGATTCCTCAGCTATTCAAAGGTAAGTCTGTCGGTATGATTTTCGAAGCTGGCTCAACTCGTACTCGCGTATCGTTTGAAGTTGCAGCAACGCTACTTGGTGGCCACGCACTGTTCTTATCACCAAAAGATATCCATTTGGGTGGTAAAGAATCCATCGATGACACTTCTCGCGTTCTTTCTCGTATGTGTGACGTGATCATGGCTCGCACTAACAGCCCTGAAACTCTGGATGGCCTGTTGGAAATGTCTACTGTACCAGTAATCAACGGCCTGGATACTCGCTTCCACCCGACTCAGATGCTGGCTGACCTGTACACGATTAAAGAGCACATCACAGATGGTCGTAAGCTGTCTGAACTAACGCTTGCATTTATGGGGGACGCAACTGATGTGTGTCGTTCACTGATGCTGACTTGTGCTAAGTACGGCATGGGCTTTAAGCAAATCGGTCCTAAGAAATACCAGATGGAACCAGAGTGGGTAGAGTTGGCGGAGTCTTTCTGTAAGGAATCTGGCGGTCATATCGAGATTACTGACGACGTAGAAAGAATCAGTGAGTGTGATGTGGTTTACGGCGACAGCTTCTACTGGGTAACTCAGATGGATGAGAAAGAAGAGCGTCTTGCTGCCTTTATGCCTGACTACGTGATCACTGAAGAGCTGATGGCGAAGGCTAAGCCTGGCGCAATGCTGCTTCACTGCCTGCCTGCAAATGACAAAGAAGAAGTGACTCGTGGCGCGCTTGAAAGTGAATACTCTGTTGCATTCGATGAAGCAGAAAACCGCCTGACAGCGCAGATGGCTATTCTGGTTTACTTCACTCATAAAGACGCGGTCATCCCTTCTGAAGAGACCATCCGCCGTCATGAAGATAAAATCCAGACTTTCCTAAGTACTCTATAAGTCAACATTCAAACTATTTGCGTCAATCCCTGGCGCAAATAACTTCTTAATTTAATACACGGTCTGATGTACAGGCCTTAAGCCAAACCAGTTTTCCTGTGAAATATCTGGTTTGGCTAACTTTTGTCGTCTGTAAGGAGAAATATCGACATGAGCGGTATCATTAAAGTATCAAGAAACACCGAAAATGCACCGGTAAGTTCCGTCTCTACACAATCAGTGGCGTTTTCCCACTACAACAATATTTCAGCTCAACTACCTGTGGATCCTAAAACCGGTGAACTTGTTACTGGTGGCGTAGAAGCGCAGGCAGCACAGTGCCTGAATAACATCAAAGCGATTGTCGAGAGTATCGATCACGGTATGTATGATGTGGTTCGAGTGAATGTATATCTTAAAAACATCATGGACTACGATGTAGTCAGTGAAGTGTATGCTTCATTCTTCCAGAACTACCTGCCAACTCGCACTGTATTGTCTGTTGCTGCTCTTCCTATGGAAGGCGCATTGGTGCAGATGGATGCGGTTATCTCTAACGGTGAGGGCACACACCCTCAGGAGCCTTGTGACCTGATTAAACTGATACGCAACACTGAAAACGCACCATTAAGCTCATCGTCAACTCAGACCGTGGCGTTCTCACACTACAACCATATCTCTGCACAATTACCAGTCGATCCGAAAACGGGCAATATCGTTGTTGGTGGAGTAAAAGAGCAGGCGGCTCAATGCCTGAAAAATATCAAAGCGATCATGGAAGGTGTTGATGTCCCATTTGATGACATCGTGAAGGTGAATATTCACGTTCGTAATCTGGATGATGTCGAGGCCATTAACGAGGCTTACACCACCTTCTTCCCGGATTCTTCTATCGCAAGAACCGTAGGTTACATGCCGGCACGTTCAGTAGTGGTTGCTGAAGGTTTGCCGATGGATGCGCTTGTACAGATGGATGCAACCGTATCTCATGGCGACGGCACACCACCGCAGGAAGTGGAAGACAGACACGGTATCGTTATCAGGCCAAATAACACAGATAAAGCGCCGATGGATTCGCTATCGACTCAGACAGTCGCTTTCTCGCACTACAACAATATCTCTGCTCAACTTCCTATTGAGCCGACAAACGGCGAAGTGGTTGCTGTTGGTGCGAAAGAGCAGGCGATGCAGTGTTTGAACAATATCAAAGCAATCGTCGAGAGTGTTGACCATGTGATGGATGATATTGTGAAGGTCAATATCCAGTTGAGAGACATGGCAGATCTGGAAGCAGTTAACGAAGTGTATCCCCGCTACTTTGAAGGCGCTCTTCCGGCAAGAACCGTGATTGGCGTATCTGATATTCCGATGAATGCGCTGGTTCAGATGGATGCTATCGTTTCAAATGGTGAAGGCACTCCTCCACAAGCCTAAAACCATTTGTAGTTTCTGATGAAAACCAAAGAGGCAGCGACTTCGCTGCCTCTTTTCAAAAGTGATTTTTTAATAACCGATTAAATATCTCGTTTTTTTACTATCACGAAACAGTTTTTTCGTCGTTAATGCTATTAACACTGATAGCCCTACAACAACGATAACACTGGTGCAATATAGAAGCATATTGTTTTCTCCTATCTTAGGATATATATCTAATATGTTATATATCTTCTCTAGAACAAGTGTTACCCATGGATGAATGAAAAAAATCGCAAAGCTAGTATTGGATATTGTATCTAATAGTTTAGATTCGAATTGATTTTTTTCGAAGAACATATACAAAGCAAATATTAGAAAGAACTTTTGGATATACATCAGGTCCACGCCTGCGTAGACAAAAATTTGCTTATGATAATTACCACTATGCCCAGAGAGGTACTCGATTGTGGATGTTAAGAGAACCATAAAAAATAAAAGACCAACTTTGTTATTTAGGTAGTTTTTCACTTCTGAGGAGTACATAGAAACCAGAGCTCCTATCAAATATACTGGGGTGAAGTATAGTAGGTCTTGCAATGGATTGAGACAATTAATAGCTCTGTGGCTAAAAAGGGATATTATTGACAATAATGAAATGATCAACAGCTGGTATCGTAGATCTAATTTGATGAACTTTATATGAAGCGGAGCAGAAGCAAATAGTAACATGGCGAAAGGTATATACCAGTAAGCACCTAAGAATCCACCTGTTATATAATATTTTATAGTGGTTGCTATATCTGAATCTTCTGGGTTAAATATAATCCCTTTACCATACAATAGATTATACTTTTCAATGGTGAGCGTTCTAATAGGTGCAAAATAGTCTCTAGATAATAAAAATGACATGAATATTGCCATGCTCCCTAGTATCAGATAGGGAATGCCGACATTTTTTACTTTACCAGATATGAACTTTTTGTATTCATATCTTTTATAAAATACATAGTGAAACATAAACCCAGAGATAAAGACAAAAAGTGCAGTACCTCCAGTGATGATATTTTTAATTACGGCTGAGGAATAGCCTGTACTAGTGAAGCCTGTAATATATAAATGACCAGCAACGATCATGATTATGGCCAATCCTCTAAAATTGCCTATTGATTTTAAAAACATGTAAAATTTTCCATAAGTAACGCAAACGTTTAATCCTGTTAATTAAACGCACACATCATATGCATCATAAATCCTTATGAAGTAAGGGGTTAATCAGAGTTTTGTAAAGATACAATCAAGTGCGCATGACTTTGGTTTAAGACTAGCTATCTGTTATAAAAGAACTTTGATCTAATTTGGCGGCCGCTATGCATATCTGTTTCTCTATTACTGCTCATGGGTTTGGTCATGGTGCTATTTCTTGCTCTGTGATTAACCAGTTTATTAACAAGATTCCTGACTGCCGGATAACGGTGTTAAGTAAACTGCCATCCAGTTATCTCCAAGACCGTATTGTCCGCGAGTTTACCCATATCTCTGAAGGGCATGACTTTGGTATGATGATGCATTCTCCTATCGAAGTGGACGTGTCAGCAAGTCACGATAAATATATGCATCTGTTAGAGGACTGGGATAGTTGTGTTGAGCGGGAAAAGCAGTGCCTTGCTGAAATCAAACCGGATCTTCTAATCAGTAATATTTCGCCTATCTCACTGACAGCGGCTATGCAGCTTGGGATAAAAACTGCCTCGGTTGCCCCATTTAACTGGGCGCAGATTTATCAGGCTTACAGCCTGGATGAACAAAACCCTTCCACCCAAAAGCTGCATCAAAAGATGTGCGATGTATATCAAAGAGTGGACTTCGTCTTTAAACCGTTGCCAAGTGTGCCTGATAACAACAATGACGAAATAAATATTGCCAGTATCGCCAGTCATCCTGTGAAACCAGCTGCTGAACTAATAAGCGCGAATCAACTGGATGACAAAAAGCAAATTTTGTTTGCTTTGGGTGGGATTCCTATGCCGATTGAGTTGCCTCAGCTACCTGAGCTAGAGGGCTGGCATTGGCTGGTGGATCAAAAGACGCCAGAAAACCGTACCGATATGCGACATATCGCTGACTTATCGCTCTCTTTTTTACAGCTATTAGCCAGCAGTGATGTGATTATCACAAAACCAGGTTATGGCAGTTATTGTGAAATTGCGGCTTTGGCAAAGCATAAGCAGGTGAGGGTGCTGAGCTTAGTTCGGCCCGACTGGCCGGAAACGCCTTATTTAAATGCGTTTTTAAGAGCACGAGTGCCGTTTATGGAGATAGAGTTAGCAGATTTAGAAGGGGATAAGTTAACAGAACTTATCGATGAGTTACTTCAGTTACCATATCCCGAAGCCATGTCATGTGATGATGGTTCTGAGCAGTTAATGGCTTATCTGCAAAAAGAACTAAGTATATTGACTGAATCGTAATCAGTCCCAAATATAAAAAATCCGACTTTGGCTCTCCAAAATCGGATTTTATTAAGCTTGCGATACGCTATTTTTTATTTTACTTCGTCAGCTGCTGCGAAGATTGCTGGCAGCACCTTGTAGAAGATAGCGATAGCCATGCGTGGTGTTTCAGTTTGAGGGTAACCACCGTTCATTGCTACAACAGTGCCAGTTTTGTGGTCCATTGCTACAACCTGACCGAGGATACCAACCATAGCCATGATCTGACGGCCATTGATGTTAAGAGAGCGGAACTGGTCTTTGTACCAACCTTCAGCAAGAGCAGACTCTTTACCTTTCAGCCATGCAGTACGTACTTCGTCGTTACCTTCCAGGATGCTGTTGATGAACTCAGCAGGAACAACTTGCTCACCTTTGTAGTTTTTACCGCCGTTCATTAGCATGCGACCAACGCGTGCAAGGTCTTTAGTTGCGGCATTTAGGCCGCCAGACGCTACAGGGTTACCAGCGAAGTCAGCCTGGTAGTGTGCGTTTTCTCCCATACCAACTTTACCCCAGATTTGCTTCTCTAGAAGGTCAGCCAGTTTTTCACCAGTTGCTGCTTCTACAACTTTACCCAGAACTTCAGTGTTGATGCACTGGTAAGAGTACTTAGAACCCATTGGTGCAGATACTTCTTTAACCATTGGGAAGTAGTCTTTGATGCCATTCGGGTAAGTTTCAGAGAAGTCACCGTTCCAGCCCTGAGAGTCAGTCATACGAGTATCCCAGGATTTGTGCTTCTGGATCTCCTGGATTACTGAAGTACGCATATCAGCAGTTTCCTGAACGGTCGCACCATCCCATGCCGAGCCTTTTAGCTCAGGAAGGTAGTCAGTGACTTGCTTAGACATGTCCAGTTTGCCTTCAGCCGCAGCGATACCAGCCAGCATAGCCGTAAAAGACTTAGTTACAGACATGTCCAGATGAGTTGAGTGCTCATCCATGTTGTTCCAGTAGTGCTCGTGAAGCATCTGGTCGCCTTTAAGTACAACCATAGAGTGGTTCTTAACACGGTCACGCAGGAAGTCGTTCAGAGACATCTCACCGTCGATAGCAGGAACCATGATCTTATTGAAGTCTAGAGACTTGTCGGTTTTGAACTGCTCAGGAGCTAAACCTGAACGCTCAATCTCGTAAGATGGAGTAAATTTATAAGCATTTGGGAAAGAAGACGCAGCGTATTCAGCAGAGTCCCAAAGTTCAACAGGCATACCAGATGCTGCTGCACCCTCAAGGAATGCTGTGTCAGGCTTGCTGAAAGTCGCTGCGTTAGCTACAAAAGCGCTGCTTAGTAATACTGCTAGAGATAGAGTTTTAAGTTTCATGTTTGTTTCCTAATATCTAATCTTTGTATGACGACCGGGCAGTGGAATGTCATGTGCAATTTGTGTTTCTGATAAAGACTTTAACCAAGGACTAGATAAAGGCATAATTGCTGAGCGTGCGCATTATGCATGCTTATCGGTTTTTGAGAGGGTATATGAGTATTAATTTGGATTACTTATCGGCATTTGTAGAGGTGTACGAATCGGGCAGTTTTGCTCAGGCAGCCAGCTCGTCTAAACGTCATGCATCTACATTTAGTCGTAAAATCAGTGCATTAGAAGATGATTTGGGTTTCGAGTTGTTTGTGCGGCATAGCCGATCACTTGAGCCAACCGTGCAGGCTAAGGCATTGTATGACCATGCAAAAGGTTTTCTTACGGAAGCGAATTTATTTGAAGGAAAAGTTGATAGTATTTATCAGGGGCACCCTGGTGAGACCATCATAATGATTGATACTGCTGTCGTTGGGCTGGGAGTAATGGATGCTATTGGCGACCTGATGAAAGAGATGCCAGCTTTAAAGGTTACGCTTAAAACCGGGGACACAGAGTCTGTGCGAGATGCGCTCAGCAAAAATAAAGCTGATATGGCGTTTGCATTAAGCACTTTTTCCATGCCAGCAGACATCAATAGTTTCCGTTTTATGGACTTTGAATTTGTGCGGGTTGCAACAGAGAATTATTTGAAACAGCATAACTACCAGCCAGGGAAACCTATTACTCCAAGTACAGTGCGTGGTATGACTCAGGTTATTATGTCTCCTCTAAGAAGGTTAGGCGTAGAGAGTCAGGTCTATAGCCACCGCATTGTTAATGCAGACAGCTTTCATATAGCGTTGGCGCTGGCAAAACAAGGAGCGGGTTGGTGTAACGTACCTAAAAGATTGCTAACTGATGAAGTCGAATCTGGATCTCTGACATTTTTTGAAGTTGAAGATGACTTTCGCCTTAACTGGTCAGTCGAGCTGATGTGGCCGACCGAAAAAGTGTACGACCCCATCAGAGAGCGGATTATAGATAAACTTCAGTGAGCAAATTTTTAGTTTATCCTGGTTAGATTATTTCCGGCTTATGTATGCCGTACCCCTGACCATAGTCAACGCCAATATCTCGCAAGATAGAGATGATTTCATCATTCTCAACGAACTCAGCAACGGTTCTGATTCCTACGCTGTGTGCTATTTCATTAATGGATTTTACGATTGTTTGGTCCATTTTTTCGGTTGCAATGGATTTAATCAGGCTGCCATCGATTTTGAGGTAGTCGACAGGTAACGTCTTTAAGTAACCATAAGAAGAAGATCCACTTCCAAAGTCGTCTAATGAGAACTTACAGCCATACTTTTTCAACTCCTGAATAAAACGCTGGGCTGGCTGGATATGGGAAATCACTGCGGTTTCAGTTATCTCAAAGCAGACTTTACGCATATCAAGCGATGCGGATTCTACTACCTGGATAACATTTTGAGTGAACTCTTCAGAGCTTAGGCTTATGCCCGAAATATTAATTGACACTACGGGCTGCTCACCTTTAAAGAGATCGTCATAATGAGTGATGACTGTACGTATCACCCATAAATCTACTAAGGTAATTACCCCGTACTTTTCTGCTGCAGGGATAAACATTCCTGGTGGTATCGGATTGCCTTCTTTGTCGTTATATCGCAATAAAATCTCGTAGTGACCAGCACCACCAGTATCTGACAAAGGCTTAATTAACTGCTTAGCGAAAAAGAACTGATTATCCTCCAGTGCGTGATTAATGTTTGCGATGTATCCGAGTTGCATTTGCTCTTCAAGCAACGAGGAGTCATCGTCTGAGGAGAAAAACAGGCGTCCACGTCCTTGTTCTTTCGCTTTGTAACAAGCGATATCGGCGTGGCTGAGCATCTCCTGATACGAAAGAGACGCGTCTACCTTTACCATTCCGATACTAACGCCAACACTATAAAAGCTATTATTCCAGTACAGACGGTATTCACTAACACTGTTGATAATATTGGTGCAAATGTCCTGGGCACGTTCTGGTGATTTACTCTTTAGTATCAAACCAAACTCATCACCACCAATTCTCCCTAATATGTCATTAGCTTCGACCTGGTTTTTTATTACCCGAGCTAACTCAGCAAGCATCCCATCACCGGCCATATGCCCTATAGTATCATTCACCATCTTAAAACGATCGAGGTCTAGGAAACAGATAAAAGAATACTGTCCAGGGAATTCGGTAATAGCACTAATTTCTCGGCATCGTTCATTAAAAGAACGTCTGTTTATCAATCCGGTAAGTGAGTCATGGCTGGCTTCATAAGCGATTTTTTCTGTTAGCCTGTGTTCATCGGTAATTTCTTTGATGATTCCTCGATATCCCATAAATTGATTGTTGTCGGAATAAAGAGGCTTCCCGCTAATTGCTATTATTTTTTGTGCCTTGTCTTGAGTTGTATAACGAGCAACGACATTTTTAAGTGGCTTACGCTCTTTTAGTGACAAGAAATAAGACGTTAACGGAAACTGAATAGAACGCTGTTTTTGTATCACTTCTGCGATGGTTTTTTCTTGCATATATTCATTTTCAATTGCGAGAATCGAGACAGTGTCACCTGAAATGTACTTGACCTTGTCTTCGGTGTCGGTTTCCCAAAATACGTGTGCCCCCTCCAGTGCTAAATCTCGGTAACGGCTTTCATTTTCTTTCAGAATTTTCTGTGTTTGTTTTGATCGGCGCACTAGCTCTAACAGAAGAACAATGATGACCAGAGCAACTAAAAGTGTAATCGAGAATCCAATCACCAGCTTTTGGTTCTGTTCATAGAAGGATTCGTCTTCGAACATTAGGAGTGAGCCTTTAGGTAACGCTTTTTTTGGCAAGCTGTGCTGTTTCATCTCTTGCCAGTTAAAATACCAGGTGCTGATCTCTTTGGTTATTGGCTTAATTTGCTCTACAGGTTTACCTTCCAGAATCTGAAGTAAAAGGTCTGCGGCCTTCAGGGCATGCTGTTGTCCACTTAATTCATGTGCACCTATTGCCCCGTGCTCTAGAGATACAATTCCAATACTGATCAAAGGATTGGGTATTTTGGATGAAAGAAGCGCAACACCTTCTGTCCACTTCATTAGAGAGTTATTGGATTGATCGTTGATTAACTGACCAACGATAAACACAGGTATATCAGAGCTATAGGATTTAAAAACGCCTGATATTTCACTGATGTTTAGAGAAGTGATGATTTCAACATGCTTTGGAATATTTGGCTTCCCGAGTGCATCCTGAACTTTTTTTAGGTTGGCAACGCCTGTCGAGGATTGATCAGAAATGACAATGATGTTGTCGGTATCGAATATACGCTTGATATCTACCATCGTACTTTCGAGGTCGCGATTCTCGAAAACACCTGTGGCGTTTGGTAAATCCAATACCTGCTGGGATACCCGATTTACCCCCATATAGACTAGTGGAACAGAATGAAAAATATCGTCTTCATGTCTGAGCATTAAGTTCATTGCTGGATCATCGGATACAACAACCGCTTTGATATCTAAATCCTGATATTTTTCAAGTAAATGCTTATAAAACAGCTCTTGATTTTCGCCTTTTGGAAAGCGTTTGGCATCCATATACTCAGTAAAGATATTAACATCTGTGTTGCCTGAGAGGCCACGTTCAAAACCTTCAGAGATAAACTGGACCCACTTATGGTTGGTATCATAAGAGTGAATAAACAACACATTTTGATTTGCTTGAATCGTGTTAGAGAAAATAAGCAGGAAAAAAATCATTAAGAACTGTTTAGTCACTGGCATACCTTTGGTTTTAGTAAATCGTATGTACATAAAAAATATAGAATACAATCAGTTGTAGGGTTTAGTTATTTTTATCGAAACATCAGAAACGTTGGGATGCTCCTGTAACGTATACTGATTTCGGCCGTTATGCTTGCTATTGTAGAGTGCCTTATCGGCTATTGAGATGATATCGGTAGGTGTAGAGCTTTGATCGGGAGTCACCACAGCGACACCGATACTAATCGTAATCCGGTCTGCTACAGAAGAACTGGTATGCGGAATATTCGTGTCATAAAGATTGGAACAAATTTTCTCTGCAATGTTGTGTGCACTGTCTGTATCGGTCATAGGGAGTATGATGGCAAACTCTTCTCCGCCATATCTCGCCACTGTGTCATTGGTTCTCATGCATTGTGACTGAAGTAGCTTTGCTACCTGCTTTATGCAGTTATCACCCTCGATATGGCCATAGGTATCGTTATAGTTTTTGAAAAAATCGATATCACACATCATCAGAACCAGAGGGTGTTTGCTCCGTTGGTGCCGTTGTAATTCATCACTCAGGGTCTTATCAAAGTAGCGACGATTATATAGCTGACTCAGTCCATCAACTTCAGAGAGTCGTTGTAACTGTTCATTAGCCTCTTTGAGCTTCTCTGTTCTCTGTTTCACCTTTTCTTCAAGGTGATTGGCGTACTCAGCTTGAAGGCGATTTTGTTTCTGGGTGTTAAAATAGAGAATAATCAGGACAGTCATAAACAGAAAAATGAAGATATTCAGCAGGGTGGTTTTGTTTCGTTCAAGCCAGCCTGGAGGTTTGTTGATTATGATACTTGATTTAGGGAGGAGTTCTTCATTAACCCGATATTTGCTTACATAGGCATAATCGAACATAAACTGAGTCGGGCTGTTTTTTAGTATTTCGATACTATTAGGGCTCTGGCCATTCAGGATTCTTAATGCTATTTCGCCAGCTGTTTTTCCTTGCAGTTTTCCTGTGGTTAACTTTCCACCAACGATACCTTTATCTAAATAAAATCCCCATGAGCCATACAACGGTGCTTTCGTGTGGCGGACAATCATCTCAATGCCTTCCGTATAGGAGATAAAATTGTTCGCACTGTCTCTGTTGAATGTGAGGAGGTATAACAGCTCATCTTCGTGAAAATTCCTGACTATCTGTGGTATGTCGGTGAGTAAAAAATTTCTTAAATATTGGAAGGTTACGTCTGGGTAGTATTTTTCGAACTTTCTAAAGTCTTTATAGATCTGGTTTCCGGTAGGTGTTTGGTCGAGTATAACCGTTATATTTTTCGAATTTGGATGCAGCGTGAGCATCAAATCGATAGTACTTTTATGATCGGTTGTCTCAACAATACCTGTCACTTGCTCGATGTTGGATATGAGTTCGGGTTTATAGTTGTTAAGCCCTGTAAATATAACGGGAGGGTTGCCATGAAAGTTAACTATCCCCTGATTCAGAACGGATAGCGCATTGTTATCAACGGTGATAATCAGCTCATACTGAACGTTGCTGTTTTTAAGGTTGATGTAGTTGGCTATCTTGGCTAAGTACTCTGAACCAGCATTTCTTTTACTGTCCAGATATTCGTAGTAAACCTCGTATTCAGTTTGCAGCGGAGCGAAGATCTCCTGAATGCCAGCGCTTACATTGTCAGACCATTCGAGCCCCTGATGATATGACTGAAGCACCAGAATTTTTTTCTTTCTCTCGGCATAGGCTGGTTGAAGAGCAAGTGAACAGAGTAATGTGGTAAATAAGAGGGCACGGCTAAGTACAGACAAAAAATCTGCAAAAATAAAAGTCTTCGTGCCTTCTGTTTTAACCAATAATTCCATATCTCACATCAATGAGTTAAGTAATCATTATGAGTATACGTTATTTTGATTTTTATAACGTGATACTGCTCTATACCTTAAACTGCTCTAACTTTTTCGACAGATCCTCACTGATTTCATTTAATGATTCGCAAGTATCCAATGTTTGTGATACCTGGATAGAAGTGTGATTCGAAAGTTCATTCACTTGTGTAATTCTCTGATTCAAAAGCTCGGTGACGCCTTTCTGTTCATTTGCTGAACCAGATATCTGTGCATTCATGGCAATCACGGTATGCATTGCCTCAGTAATTGAATCTAAAGCTTCGCGTGCAGAGTTCGCTCCTTCAAGGGTTTCGTTACTCACCACTTGGCTCGATTGCATCACAGTTACGGCTTTTTCCGTCATTGCCATCATTTCATCAATGATATTGCGAATGTCAGAAGTACTGCTTTCTACTTTTGAGGCTAGAGTACGCACTTCGTCAGCAACCACGGCAAATCCGCGCCCGTGTTCGCCTGCTCGAGCTGCTTCGATTGCGGCGTTAAGCGCCAATAGGTTGGTCTGCTCAGATACCGACTGAATGACGTCAACAACTGAGTTCACCGATGTTGATTTTTCGCTCAACGATCCAATGACTGTTACAGCGTTTTCCACTTCATCGACTAGCTTAGAGACAGAAGTTACCGCTTCCCCAACCACAGCCTGACCGGACTCTGTATGTTGATTTACTTCTAATGAAGACTTTTCAGCGGAATCAGCATTGTGAGCCACATCTAAAGAACTAGAGCTTAGTTGCCCTACGGCAGCAGCGATCTGCTCTACTTCTTGCTGCTGGTTTCGCATTGCCTGATCCCCTTCTTGCATAGCCTGAAGGGTGCTTACCGATGCTTCTCTTAACTGAGTTGTAGACTCAGTAATATCCTGGATCAAGTGTTGGATCCTGCTGACAAAATGGTTAAAGGCGATGGAGATCTGAGCCATCTCATCTTTACCGTTTACCTCCAGGCGTTGTGTTAAGTCGCCTTCACCTTCACCTATATTTTTCATCAGTTTAACGGTTTTGTTGATTGGTGTGACGATAACCTTAACGATGACAAAGGTAAGAAGCAGGCCAGAGATTGCCATTAATACCAGAGCCGTAACAATGAACTGTTCCTGCCAGGCTACGTCCTTGAGAGGATTGATGGGCCTGGTCCTGAATTTGCTCACTATTAGCCTGACTCGACTGACTGATATCTACCTGACTTTTCAGCAAAGTATTAAGTTCGGCGACCTCTGCTGCTTTGGACGCAATTTGATCACTAAATGAATTTAGAGTTTTTGAAGACTCTATTATATTCACCAAAGCTTCACGCTTGAGGCTTTCACTGATATCACTGACCTCGTCGCTCACTTCCTCCAGAATCGCCAATGCCTCTTCATCGGCTACGTCTTCCGAAAGCTCTTCAATGGTTTCAATGAGCTCTTCCAGCGTATCGCTAATTTCATCCACTTTTTTGCTTATAAGTTTAGTACGCTGATTAGAGCTTTTAATACCATCAACGATAGCAAGCATATCTGCGTTGATCGAAGCTGCTTTTTGACTGCCGTTGCTTGCACCTTGCGTGGCTAATTTTGCACTATCGGCGTTTTCAATGGCGCCCTGAACCACTTGCTCAAAACTTGCTGACAGTTGGTTAAATGAGAGCATGGCACCAATACTAATACCGATGAGTGCTACGAATAAAAAACAGCCAATAGCGACTAACTTGGTTCTTATAAGCATAAAATATCCCTAACCATATCAAGTATCTGCTTGTTGAAGCTTTGAGTTATTTTGCTGCTTCTGCTTCATAAAGCTGAACGGCTGCGTTCATTTCCTTTAAAAGAGGCAAGTTCAGATTTGCGATTTGAGTAACCTGCTCAGGAGTGATACCAGAACTGTTATGTGAAGAGCCTGCCTCTACCAGAGGTTTAAAGTCTTGCCACAAGCCATTTACCACATCAAGCTGCTTGCGAATGTGCTCAGGTTCTGTCCCTGGAAGTCCCAGAGTTTCGTCACCATCTTTTAGTCCCTTCAAAGTTCGGTCAAACAGTGAATATGTTTCCAGCAGGTTTAGTTTGTTGTCTTCAACCTCATAACCAAGTGCAATCAAGAAGAACTCTTTACTCATCTTCTGAGATAACATTCTTTGCTTGCCTGACAAGTTCAGTGTTGCAGCAAGGCCGGGAGCAGAACTTAAACCTGTTTTCTTCGCATCTTTTTCATAAAGGCCAACCGCTTTATTCATCTGCTTAAGAAGAGGAAGGTTATTTTTGGCGATGGTATCCAGCTGTTCTTTTGAAACGGCTTTAGAAGCAATTACATCTTGTATTACCGGGTAGAAACCAGTCCAAATTTCTGCAACTTTGTCTAGCTGGCGAAGAATTCGCTTACTTTCTGTTGGAGGAAGTCCTAGGGAGGCATCACCGTCTCTCAGACCTTTTAGGGTTTTATCAAACAGGGCAGAAGTAGCGGCAAGATTTTTGATGTTATTTTCCACATCAACGTTTAAAGCAACAAGTGTCACCTCTTTAGACATCTTTTGGGACAACATCCTTTGTTTGCCTGAAAGATTAAGTACAACACCATATTCTGCAGGTGTAGGCCCTGCAAAAGCAGATTGTGATAACCCTAGCACTAACCCTGACAGAGCAGCCAAATAAGAGAAAATTCGCAGTAATTTCATGATAAAGCCTTTTTTGTTTATTCGCATAATATACGTATCGGTAAGTATAGGATTTACTAAATATGTTTTTCAAAAAGACATCAAGATTAGTGGGATATGGATAAGTTGATCACAGATCTCTTAGGAAATTTATATTGCGTTGGTCAACTTCTATGGGGAATTTCATTCTTGTATGTGAGAATGCTAGCAAAAATGGTACTTTGCGTTTATTGCTGTGATGGTGAATTGTGTATCTCCCTGATTCATAGATTATATTTTTCTTAGGGTATTTTTAGGGAAATAAAAATGAGAAAAATAATATTAGGGTTGGCAGTGGTTGTTTCTTTTTCCTCGTTCGCAAATGAAGAGGTGTATAGCTATACACAAGATGTCTATTTAGCTGCGGAAGTGGGAAGGCACACTTTAGAAGTGGAAAATTACAGTCAGGATATTGATGGGGGAAAGTTTTCACTGTTGTTTGGTGGGCGTAATATTCTAAAAAATGGGCTGTTCTTTGGTGGAGAGTTCGAAGGTTCTTTGTATAACAACAAAGGCACAATCTCTGGTGCTTATTTAGATGTGCAATATGGCTACGGTGCAAGTGCTTCAATAGGTAAGCAGTGGAGTATGTCAGATGCAAATACATTCTCAATTTATGGTCTGATTGGCTACTCGGCGATTCATGTAGAAGAAAACCATGATGCAGATGCTACTCTAGATGGTTTTAAATGGGGAGGAGGAGCAGATTTTAGCTTTTCTGACTGGATGGTTGGAGCTAGATATACCTACACTAACCTTGATGATTACTTTGACGAACAGAATATTTCACTCATCGTTGGTCGCAAGTTTAATTTCTAAGATTTATGTGAGTATAAGAGCTAACTATAAAAGTTAGCTCTTTGGCAATAAAGGATTATCTAGTTTAAAGGTCTTCCTTGTATTTAGTTCTAGCCTAACTATGTCGTCGCCATAAAACTGGTTAAATAGCTTAGTGTACTCTCCATTTGCAATAATGATTTCAAGCCCTTTTTCTACTCGAGTAGCTAATGCTCTGTTTACCGGATGCACGTAAAAAACTAGAGGGAAGGGATAATATAGTTTTAACGTAGACTCTATCATCAAGCCACCTAAAGGCCTGGCCATATCGTAGTATATTGATTCAATCTCGTTCGCGCCTAAAGAGACATAATCAAACTCATTGTTTTTAAGCCGCTGAAATACTTCTTCGAATAATCCTTTTTCAACCACGTTATAACCGTTGTAGCGAAACAGATCGGCATCTGCCCAAGTAGAGGGAATACCAGCTCTTAGTGTTTTCAACTCTGTTTCTGTGATGGTTGAAAACACTTCCTGATCTTGTTCTCTGATAATAAGAATACGATTTCCCAGAATTCCGTTTGCAATTGGAACATTTACTGGAATGAATGCTTTACCTTCAAACTTTTTGTTTCCGGCTACGGTAACCAATAGATCTGCCCCTTTGTTGAAGATGTCACCTTCATCCTCGGCATTTGGGTAATCAGTTGGATCATTGATAAGTTGGTACTCAGTATCATCGCTGGTGGCCTCTAATATGGTTTCCAGTAACTTTAACTCATGCTCCTGACGAACCTGAGACTTATTTCCGTTCCAAAACGTGATGGTTTGCTGGTTTTCTATGTTCATTTTTGTTTCTGGTGACTGTTATCACAGTTCATAGATGAACTGTTCGGCATCAATATATCCATACTGTTACATTAAAAATAGCAAAAAGAAAGCGCTTTCTTTTCTCTTTTAGAGATAGATTTAAGAGATAGCTTTTCGGAATTGTTTTATGAACAGATATTAGGGTGTCTTATGTACAAAATAAAAAAATCAGGTCAATTCGCTGTGGTTACCGTGCTTGTTGGACTGAGTGGTGTCAGTTTGCCAATAACATCTTATGCTCAGAACGACTCTGACTCTCCCGAGGCTGATGGCTGGGAGTTAGTCTGGAGTGATGAGTTTACTGGTGAAGTTATCGATCAAGGTAAATGGAATTTTGATCAGAATTGCTGGGGTGGTGGTAACGAAGAAGCCCAGTGTTATACGAACAGAGCAGAGAATGCCTTTGTCGAAGAGGGTGTATTGGTAATCAAAGCCCAAAAAGAAACGTATACAGGCTCGGCGCTTCCAGAAGAACATCCAAACTATGATGTAAGCAATACTCAATCTAAGCCTTATACTTCTGCTCGTTTGCAGACGAAAAACAAAGGGGACTGGAAATACGCCAAAGTGGATGTTCGTGCCAAACTCCCGGCGGGACAGGGAACCTGGCCTGCTATCTGGATGTTACCGACAGACAATGTTTACGAAACATGGGCGGCGTCTGGTGAAATAGATATCGTTGAGTCGGTTAACCTGAAAGTTAAAGGGGAGTCGAAGATACATGGCACACTCCATTATGGTCGCAAATGGCCGGATAACGTTTATTCAGGAACAAGTTATGAGTTGCCTGATGGCGTTAATCCTGCTGATGATTTCCATGTCTACTCAGTAGAGTGGAGTGAAGGCAAGATCCGTTGGCTGATTGATGGTATCCATTACGCTACTCAAAACTCCGACGGCTGGTATACCCAGTACCAGAACTCAAATGGAGAAATGGTGACAGGTAAATCAGATGCTCCTTTTAATGAACGTTTTCATCTGATTCTTAACCTTGCGGTCGGTGGCTCCTGGGCTGCTAGTCAAAACGACAAAGGGATTGATGAGTCAGCGTTTCCAGCAAGATTTGAAGTCGATTATGTACGGGTTTATCAGTGCCCTGAGAGCGTATCTGCAAGTGGTGAATGTTCTGCGAGAGATGATTCAGGGAAAGTGGTAAAAGGTAAAAAAGCCCCTGATTTATCCAGCAAAAAAACGACTGTAATAGATGCTAAAAAGGTGACGATTTTTGATAAGCAAATGGCAGATGGCATTGAACCGGGGACTTATAAGCACTCTGGTAACAGTACTTACTCCATATATCCTTTAGGTGACGAGAGTTATATTGAGGTTGTACGTACCGGGCCGGATGGAAACTTCTATCTGACTTTGCCTAAGAGTACGGATTTATCCTCATTTATGGATAATGGAAGGGTGCTATTTGACTTAAAAGTGATTAGTGCTGCAAGCAATGCACAGTTACTGGTTAAAATTGATAGCGGCTGGCCCGCGACCAGTGATTATAAGCTTTCTCTTCCTGAAAGCGGTGTCTGGAAGGAAGTAAGCTTGCCTGTTAAGGAGGTTATGGCTGGTGGGAACAGTCTTGCACCGGGGAACTTTGCCAACATTCAGTCGGTATCAAACATTCTTGTACTGGAACCAACTAATGAGATGACGTATCAGATCAAAAATATCCGCTGGGAGCACTAAGCTTCACATAAACAAAACACTCACAAAAGTGTGACCCAGGTAGCTTAATTTGACATTGTTTTGGTGGATTAAGCTACAGTTTCCTACCTAACTAACTGTTTTAAAGTGTTTTTAACTTCCAATCTTCCTTCGTATAGCGATCTGTGATCGATGTAGAGTTTCAGTTCACTACTCGTTGCTGATATGGAAAACCAGAAGTAATATTTACACAAAAGAAAGCGCTTTCTTTTGTGGGTTTCCCCCTCACCAGGTTGAAGAGAAATATTTTTTGACAGTAAAAGAAAGCGCTTTCTCGAATTGAGGAATGCTGAAACAAGCAGAACCAATTTGTTAAAGAGCTGAATAAAACATTCAAATTAAGGAAAAGCGTGATGCAAAACAAAACTGTACTGGCTTCGCTTCTGTGCGGCGCAATGTTCGCTTCTTTCGCACAGGCGGAAGAGATCAAGCAAGGTGGCACACTAACAGTTCCAATTATCAACACTGGTTTCGTTGAAAACTTCAACCCTTACACCACTAAAGACCTTCTTCACGGAATCATGTTTGAGCCACTAGTTGTATTTAACAACATGACTGGTAAAGCAGATTTCCGCCTTGCAGAAACCATCGATTATTCTGATGACCTGAAATCAATCACAGTGAAACTTCGTGATGGACTTAAATGGTCTGACGGCACAGCGCTTACTGCAGAAGATGTTGCATTCAGCTTCCTGTTAACGAAAGAAGCAGCAGCATTCGATCAGAAAGGCATCTGGTCGGGTAAGAACCTGCAGGAAATCAAAGTTGTTGATGACAAGACGGTTGTATTTGAGCTGAACGAAGCTGACTCAACGTTTGCATGGAACCTTGAGCGTTACCACATCGTACCTAAGCACATCTGGTCAAAAGTTGAAGACCTGACGACTTTCACTAACCCTAACCCGGTTGGTAGCGGTCCGATGACAACAGTTAAGTATCTGAAGCCACAGCAGATGCAACTTTGCCGTAACGAAAACTACTACCTGGAAAATCGCCCATACCTTGATTGTGTGACGTTCCGTTCTTACAACGATAACTCTCAGATTCAGCCAGCACTTATCAAAGGCGAAATCGATTGGGGTTCAAACTTCATCGCTGATATCGATGCAACATTTGTAGCAGCGGATGCTAAGAGCAACCACTACTGGTACCCGGCGAACGATGCTATCCACCTTTATGTGAACACTAAAGAAGCACCATTCAGCGACCTTCGTGTACGTCAGGCACTTTCAATGGCTCTGGATCGTGAAGCAATCGTGGATATTGCAGCATATGGTTACCCAACAGCTAACTTCAACGCTGGTGGTATCGGTGAGCTATACAAAACAAGCATCAACCAGGATATCTCTGCTAAGTACAGCGGCCTGACTGAATACAACCCAGAAAAAGCAAAAGCACTTCTTGATGAAGCTGGCATTGTTGATAAGAACGGTGATGGATTCCGAGACGGTGCTGACGGCAAAACGGTTGAGTTTGATATCGAAGTTGTAAACGGCTGGACAGACTGGATTCAGGTTGTACAGATGGCGACTGAGTTCTTTGAAGAAGTAGGCATCAAAGCAAACGTGAAAACGGTTGACTGGGCGGTTTACGATAAGAACCTGAAAGAGAGCAACTACAAGATGTCCATCAACTGGTCAATGGTTGCGACTAACCCAATCCTTGCTTACCAGGAGTACTACCACACAGCACGTATCGGTAAGACATGGCACGCGGGTCACGGCGTAAACGATCCTAAGATCGACGCACTTATCGACAGCTTCGGTAAAACAGGTGATGCAGCAGAGCAGCAGAAGATTCTAGATGAGCTACAAGCGTTCACTGCTGAACAACTACCGTTTATCCCACTGTTCTCTAACCCAACATGGTTCCAGTACCGCAACGAGAAAATCGTTGGCTGGCCAAGTGCAGAGAACCCATACGTTCAGCCAGTATGGTACGACGGTGGTAAGCGCGTAATCATCCTGAACAACTTACACCTGAAATAAGCTAGCGCTCAAATCATTTAAATAGATAAGGGGGACAGGAAACTGTTCCCCTGGGTTGAAAGAGTTATATGTCGTTTTTACTTCGCCGGTTTGGCTTTTACTTCACTGCATTCCTGATTGCAATTTCGTTCAACTTTATGTTGCCACGACTAATGCCAGGGGATCCGGTTGAAGCACTTTTCGCAGCTGCGCAGGGTCGTATGGACCCGGCACAAATGGACGCTGTACGTGAGATGTACGGTTTCTTAGATGGCAACATTTTTGAGCAATACCTGGCTTACATTAAGAGTGTGTTCACTCTGGATTTAGGCCCTTCTGTTCTGATGTTCCCTGTTAACGTATCTGATGTTATCGCAATGGCACTGCCATGGACCATGTTCCTTGCTCTTGGTTCATTGATCGTTGCGCTGATTATTGGTGTGAGTATTGGTACTTATGCTTCGTACCACCGCACTGGTTTTGTTGGTCAGGTTGTTCCACCTGTTCTGGCGTTTATCAGTAACTTCCCTTACATCGTTACTGCCCTGCTGCTCTTTTACATCTTCGGTCTGAAGTTAGACATGTTACCTCTGGCTTACACATACGACCCGGAATTATCTCCAGCTTTCACGCTTGAGTTTATTGGCAGCGTCGCAAAACATGCCGTACTCCCAGTAGGTTCAATGGTTGTAGTTGGTATCGCAACATGGGTGTTCAACATGCGTAACGCCATGATTAACGTGCTTGGTGAAGATTACGTGACTATGGCTGAAGCAAAAGGCCTAAGCAGCTTCCGAGTGATGTACCGTTACGCGGGTCGTAACGCAATCCTTCCGGTTGCAACGGCTATCGCAATGGCGATTGGTTTCTCATTCGCTGGTTCAATTATGACTGAGGTGGTGTTCAACTATCAGGGGCTGGGTAACATCCTGCTAAAAGGCATTATTGCCCGTGATTACCCTCTGATTCAGGCCATTCTTCTTATCCTGGTTACCGCAGTATTGACTGCGAACTTTATAGCCGACTTGCTTTATGTCTGGCTGGACCCTCGTATTTCTAACTAAGGTGCATCATGGATAATCTTATGCAAACGAATAAAACAAATGGCGTAGCTTCTTGTGAAGTAGCAGAGCAGCCAAGCTCCCTTAAAAGGTAAAGAATACACTGGGTAAACTGTATGCATTCTTCTACGGAAACCCACCTGCGATTATCGGTGGTTTCCTGTTAACCATCATCTTATGTGGTGCCCTGTTCGCACCAGTACTGGCAACGCACAATCCGGAAAAACGAGTTGCACGCCCACATCAGGCGCCAAGTGAGCAGCACATTATGGGTACAACCCGTAGCGGTCGGGACGTTTACAGCCAGGTGCTACACGGAGCGCGTAAATCGCTGACCGTTGCTATCTGTGCGGGTGCTATCGCGATGACACTGGCGGTAATCGTTGGTGTATCTTCGGGTTATTTTGGCGGCAAGATTGACGACCGTCTGAACTTCCTGACTAACGTATTTCTGGTTTTCCCTCAGCTCCCCTTGTTGATTGTATTAGCGGCCTTCCTCGGTCAAGTTGGGTCGCTGGTGATAACCGTCTTGCTCGGGATAACCTCCTGGCCTTGGGGCGCCAGGGTAATACGCTCCCAGACAATGGCAATTCGAAACAAAGAGTTCATCATCTCAGCAGAGGTTATGGGTGAATCAAAAGTTCGAATCATCTTAGTTGAGATTCTGCCAAACCTTATCTCAATCGTATTTGGTGGTTTCCTTGGTGCGGTTATCTACGCGATGGGCGCAGAAGCTGGCCTTGGTATCCTTGGTCTGGGTGATGCGACAGAAGTGAGCTGGGGCTCAATGCTTTATTGGGCGCAGACTTCATCTGCGCTATACACAGGCGCATGGTGGGAAATGATGGTTCCTGCAATTGCACTGGCAGTAACAGGTGGTGCACTGGCACTTATCAACATGTCGATTGACCAGGTAAGTAACCCGAAACTGAAAACCGGTCCACATATCAAACTTTGGCACAAACTTAAGAAAGAAGCTGATATCCGCAGAGGTCTGAGATGAGCAACTTATTAGAAATTAAAAATCTCTGTGTAGATTATGTATCACCAAACGGTGTAGCGCGTGCGGTAAATAATGTAAGCGTGAACATTGCACCAGGTGAAACCCTTGGTATTGCAGGCGAGTCTGGCTGCGGTAAGAGTACCTTGGCGTTTGCTATCTCTCGTCTTCACAAAGCTCCGGCTCTGATTTCAGAAGGTGAGATCCTGTACAAAGGTCAGGACGTTCTGAAGATGAACGAAAAGCAGCTGCGCGATTTCCGCTGGAATGACGTTTCTGTTGTATTCCAGAGTGCGATGAACTCGCTAAACCCGGTTATCACCATCGGTGAGCAGCTTACAGACGTTATTCTTGCTCACAAGCCAGTAACTAAGCAGCAGGCGTACGATAAAGCCGCTGAACTGTTGGAAGTAGTGGGTATTCACCCGGACCGTCTGGCAAGTTTCCCTCACCAGTTAAGTGGTGGTATGCGTCAGCGTGTGGTTATCGCTGTTGCACTGGCCCTTGAGCCTAAGCTAATCATCATGGATGAACCAACAACCGCTCTTGATGTGGTGGTTGAGCGTGAAATCCTGAACGAGCTTTACGACCTTAAAACTAAGTTTGGTTTCTCGATTCTGTTTATCAGTCACGACCTTAGCTTGATGGGTGAAATCGCAGACCGCATCGGTGTGATGTACGCGGGTAACCTGATTGAGCTTGGTGATGCCAAGACCGTATTCGGTCAGCCAGAGCATCCATATACCAAAGGTTTGATCGCTTCATTCCCGACGATCCACGGTCCGAAAGAGCGCTTATACGGTATTCCTGGTAACCCGGTTAACCTGCTTAAGATTCCTCAGGGTTGTAACTTCCAGGAGCGTTGTACAGAGTGCTTTGCTCCATGTAAGCAAGCGGATCCAACACTGAAAATGCTTAAACCTGGGCATCAGGTTTCTTGTCATCTGGTTTAAGAGGGTACTGAGATGGAAATGATGAAAAATGGCGATGTGATTCTGTCTGTAAACAATCTTGTAAAAGATTTTCCTATCGGTCAGTCATCCTCAAAAAACAAGTTTATGCGAGCAATGAACGATGTGTCGTTTGAGCTGAAAAAGGGTGAAGCGCTAGCAATCGTAGGCGAGTCTGGCTCTGGTAAAAGTACTGGTGCCCGTATCTTGACTCAGATTTACGACAAAACAGACGGTGAAATCCTGTTTAAGGGTGAGCCAATTGCAGACTACATCAAGAAAAATGGTGAGTTGGAGTACGCACGTCAGGTGCAGATGATTTTCCAGGACCCGTTTGGTTCTCTGAATCCGGTTCACTCGATCTACCACCATATTTCTCGTCCACTACTGATTCACAAGCGTGCAGATAAGAAAAACGTACGCAAGCTGGTTTATGAGTTGCTTGAGCTGGTGGGTCTGTCTCCGGTTAAAGAGACTGCTGAGAAGTTCCCGCACGAACTGAGTGGTGGTCAGCGTCAGCGCGTCGCTATCGCACGAGCTATCGCGGTTGATCCTGAAGTGATTCTGGCGGATGAGCCAATTTCGATGCTGGACGTATCGGTTCGTCTGGGCATCCTGAACCTGATGTCTGATCTGAAAGATAAACACGGCATTTCGTTTATGTACATCACACACGATATCGCAACGGCGCGTTATTTTGCTGAGAAAACCGCGGTAATGTATGTCGGTCATATGGTGGAGTGGGGTGAGAGCGACAGCGTAACTCAGAACCCGCAGCATCCATACTCTCAGTTACTGCTATCCGCAGTTCCGGAAGTAGGCAATGCAGGCCGACGCGATCTGGCTGCGAAGAAGGGCGAGATTCCGCTATGGAAGCCAAGCAGTGTTGGTTGCCCGTTCGCATCACGTTGTCTTAAGGCAACGGAGAAATGTACCAAAGAGATGCCGGAAGCAACGCAAATCTCAGAGAAGCACTTTGCAAGGTGTCACCACCTTTAAAAAACAACCCAGATTCCGGCCCTCGCCTAGGCTCGGCCGGAATGACGAAGTGGTGGTGTTAGATAACCATACTCGTTCCTCACGCTCCGCGTGGGAATGCATACGATACTCATGGTGCCTCATTAAGTTGAGGTTGACTCATTTGCTCAGGTAGGCGTTACCACGCAGAGCGTGGGAACGAGAGAAATTGCCAGCACCATGAAAAGAAAAGAATAACTCGTTCCCACGGTCCCCCGTGGGAATGCATACGGTACTTCATGGTGCTTCATTAAGTTGAAGCAGACTCGTTTGCTCAGGTAGGCGTTACCACGCAGAGCGTGGGTACGAGAACAGGTTCCGGCCCTCGCTTAGGCTCGGCCGGAATGACAAAGAAGTAAGAATTTAATTTAAAAAAATTAGCGCCAAGAAAGCGCTTTCACGAAATTGGTAATAACGATGGAATTTAAATCTCACACAGAGCTTGAAGCAGTAAAAGGTCAGTTTGTTGACCTTGATGGTGAGCGTTTTTATAAGATTGAAAACGTTGACCAGATGCCTCCGTTCTTTATCAGCGTTGTATCCGCGAGCAACCACTGGTTGTTTATCTCATCAACAGGCAGCTTGTCTGCTGGTCGTGTTCGTCCAGAGAATGCACTGTTCCCGTATAAGTCTGTGGATCATATCCACGAGAGTGCAGAGAACACTGGCTCCAAAACCATTATCAAGGTGAAAACAGACAACGGTTACGCGATTTGGGAACCGTTTAACGAACACCACAATGGTATGTACACAGTTCAGCGCAACCTATACAAAAATGCAGTTGGTGACAAAATCACTTTTGAAGAGATTAACCACTGTCTGAGCCTGAAGTTCCAATACAGCTGGAATACATCAGAGAAGTTTGGTTTTGTGCGTAAATCTGCTCTCCAGGATCTGTCTTCTGCTAACCGTGAAATTGAGCTTCTGGATGGTCTGCAGAACCTTCTTCCTTCAGGTGCGCCGTTAGGTGCTCTTCAAACTCGTAGCGCCCTTGTAGACGCTTACAAGTGGAATGAGCAGGTAGAAGAGACACCACTAGCCCTATTCACCATGTACGCGACGTTAAGTGACAAAGCGGAACCTGCAGAATCTCTGCGTGCGACAACGGTATTTAATGTTGATTCAGACGACTCAACTATCCTGCTTTCAAGCCAGCAGGTAAATAACTTCCGCAAAGGCCGAGAGCTGACCAATGAGTCGCTGACTAAAGGTCTGCGTGGTGCTTACATGATTAACAAATCACTCGCGCTTAAGCCGGGTGAGACAAACAGCTGGGTAATCGTTGCAGATATCGATAAAACTCACGCTGATATTGAGAACATGAAGCGGGTTGTTTTGGGAGAGGACAACCTTGCTTCCCTTATTGAGCAGAGCATTGCTGATAATCACAATGAGCTGAAGAGCCTGATGTCTGGCGCAGATGCGTGGCAGCTGACCTCTGAGGAGAACACCAGTGTTCACCATTATGCTAACGTTCTGTTTAACAACATGCGTGGCGGTATTTTTGAGAACAACTACGATCTTGAAAAAGCAGATGTTTGCAAAACTCTGGCGAACTACAACAAGCGAGTTGCAGAACGTCATGCAGCCTTCTTCGAAGCTTTGCCTGATGTATTTACTAACAGTGAACTGATGGAGAAAGCGAAAGAGGTGAACGATCCTCAGCTGATTCGTCTGTGTTACGAATATCTGCCACTGACGTTTGGTCGTCGTCACGGTGACCCAAGCCGCCCATGGAACCACTATGAAATTAAGGTTCGTGACGAAGAAGGCGATCGCCTGCTTTCTTATCAGGGCAACTGGCGCGATATCTTCCAGAACTGGGAAGCGTCAGCACTGAGCTACCCTGAGTTTGTGAAGTCATTTATCGCTAAGTTCGTAAACGCCTCGACGGCTGATGGTTACAACCCTTACCGTATCACTAAAGACGGTATCGACTGGGAAGTTATTGAGCCAGATGACCCGTGGAGCAACATCGGTTACTGGGGTGACCACCAGATTATTTATCTGCTGAAATTCCTTGAGCTTGCAGACAAATATGAGCCAGAAGAGCTGATCAAACTACTTTCTGATGAAGTGTTCTGTTATGCGAACGTTCCATACGAGTTATGTGGTGTTGAAGCGCTATTCAACAACCCGAAAGACACGGTTGACTTTAACGATGACAAGCAAGCTGCTATCGAACGTAAAGTTGCTGAAATTGGCAGCGATGGCCGTTTGATCCTGAACTCTGACAACGAAGTTTACCTGGTTAACCTACTTGAAAAAGTGCTGGTTCCTCTACTGTCTAAGCTAAGTAACCTGGTGCTTGATGGTGGTATTTGGCTAAACACTCAGCGCCCTGAATGGAACGATGCGAACAACGCGATTGTTGGTAACGGCCTATCGATGGTTACGCTGTACTACATGCGTCGTTACGTGGCATTTATGCAGAAGATTCTGGAGAAAGCACCTGCAAGCGTTCAACTTTCAAACGAAGTTGCAGACTGGATGGTAGCAACTACCTCTGTGCTTAACCGTGCAGCGCAAGAAATTCGTCAGAAGACGGTTACTCGCCAAACTCGTCACTCTATCCTGGTTCAGCTAGAGAAGGCTGCAGAAGAGTACCGCAACAAGGTTTACCGTAATGGATTCTCGGGTAAAACGGCCATTGAACTTGCTGAAGTAGCAAAACTGATGGATGTGAGCCATGAAGTGCTTGAAGAGAGCATCGCCAATAACAAGCGTGAAGATGGCTTGTTTAACGCTTACAACATCATCAACTACAACTCAGAACAGGTTTCTGTCGATGAGCTTTACCCAATGCTTGAAGGTCAGGTTTCAATCCTGAGCGCGGGTTCACTTTCTCCGGCTGAAGCGGTTGAACTGCTGGATAACCTGTTTGCTAGCGATATGTACCGCGACGACCAGAAGAGCTTAATGCTTTACCCGGATCGTGACCTGACTGCATTCGTGAACAAGAACTCGATTCCTGCTGAGCTGGTGGAAGGTAACGCACTTCTGTCTGCGATGGTAGCTAAAGGTGATAAGCGTGTTGTAAACCAGGATGTTGAAGGTAAGTACCACTTTAACCCTGATTTTGAAAACAGTGGTTATCTAGAGCCTGTTTTAAAAGCGGCGGCGAAAGAGTATGCGCAATCGTCTGAAGAGCTGGTTCAAAACGTAATAGAAAGCTACGAAACGGTATTTAACCACAGAGCGTTTACTGGTCGTTCTGGCACAATGTTTGGCTATGAAGGTCTTGGTTGTATCTACTGGCACATGGTTTCTAAGCTTCTTCTTGCTGTTCAAGAAAACTATCAGGTAGCTCTGGCGCAAGATCCACAAGGTGAAGTAACGGCGAAACTGGCTGATTACTACTACCGTGTTCGTGAAGGTATTGGCTTCAACAAAACACCAGAAAACTATGGTGCGTTCCCGACTGACCCATACTCACACACGCCTAAGCACGCAGGTGCCCAGCAGCCAGGTATGACAGGTCAGGTGAAGGAAGAGATCATTACTCGCTTTGGCGAATTAGGTTTGAATGTTAAGGATGGCGAAATTGTTATTGAGCCAACGCTTCTGAACCGAGCTGAGTTTATTTCTGAGTCTACAGCGTTCCGCTTCGAAAATGTGTTTGGTGATACTCAAACTAAGGTCGTTCCTAAAGATGGCCTTGCGTTTACTTACTGTCAGGTGCCGTTTATCTACCAGTTGTCAGATGATGCTGAAATTAAAGTAGTGATCACTTCGAAGGAAGGGGAGCAGACTGAGGTCGCTGGTAATGTTCTTCCTAAAGATCTGAGTAAAGGTATCTTTGCTCGCGAAGGCAAACTTGAAAAAGTTGAGGTTTATCTTCCTCGATAACTCCAAAGACAGATTCCGTACTACGCTCGTCCCTCGCTATACGGAATGACGGCTAAAAAAAACGTCATTCCGGATGAGTCTAAACTAAGTCCGGAATCTTAAGAAAAATCAGGCATTAAGTGTCTGATTTTTTTATTTTTATTCTCTGGAAAAAGCTATTTGCCGAAGTCTCTGTGTTTACCGGGTGTGCTTGCTGTAACGGACATGCCAGAATGACAAACTATCCTTTGTCTAGTTCCCATGCTCTGCGTGGGAATTCATATTTAACTCAATTAATCCCAATGCATCAAACAGATCAAGTGGTTAAATTAGGTTAAGGTATGCATTCCAACGCAGAGCGTTGGAACGAGGAAAACACTGAACTCAAAGAATATCTGTCAAATCCTTCACCGAGCCGCGCTCAATTAACTTCGGACTTAACTTGGTCTCGATATGCTCAATTTCTTTCCCAGCCAAAATACTTAGCACACCTTCAGCGCCCTGAATGGCCATCTCCTTTACCGGGAAATCAATGGTAGTGAGGCCTGGGTTCATATGTTGCGAGTAACTCACATTATCGTAGCCAACAATAGAAATGTCCTGACCGATTTTCATGCCTCGCTCAAGACAGGTACTGTAGGCAGTAACCGCAATATTGTCGTTCATGCAGAAAATGGCGGTCATCTCTAGATCTCGATCTAGCAAGCGAGTAATCGCCTCATTATTGCCTTTATGATCAAAACGACCTTCAACCACCAGGTTTGGGTCGTACTCGATACCATGTTTTGCCAATGCATTGCGATAGCCCTGAAGACGGTCGCGACTATCCACTTTACTTAGCTGACCAGTGATACAACCGATTTTTGTATGCCCTTTTTCGATAAGGTGTTCAACCGCTAAGAAGCCGCCAAGCTCATTGTCAATGGTGATACATTTATTTGAAATTTCAGGGATATATCGGTTAAGGACCATGGTTGCTGGTGTTTTCTCGCAGATATTGAGGATATCCCCGTCTGAGAGCATATCCGACACCAGGATCAGACCGTCAACTTTTTTAGAACACAGAAACTGGATAGAGTCCTGCTCCTGATCATAGAGTTCGTTACCACTGGTGATTATTAGGTGATAGTTCTCTTTTCGAACCGCTTTCTCCGCATTGTGCATCATCGGCCCATAAAAGGGGCCATCTAGCGTACCAACCAGCATACCTATACTGAACGATTTATTAGAAGCCAGTGCCTGTGCAAAAGCATTTGGCTGATAGCCAAGTTTTTCGATAGCTTCAAAAACCTTTACCCGGTTGGCTTCTTTTACTGATTTATGTCCATTCAGAGCTCTTGATACGGTTGATTGAGAAACCTTTGCAAACTCTGCTACTTCTTTAATTGTGATCAATTTGCTTTCCTCTGCAAAAAGACGGATTTCATTCTTTTCTGTCACCATGTTACCTGTATCAATTCCATCAGTGTAAATTTCTTTTGAAAAAGGGTTTCTATTTGTAGATGTCTGTCAACTCTTACCCCTTTAAAGATAAGAAGTTCATTTAATTCTCTAAAGATCATTTGAAATGTGATCTATACATAAGAAAGCGCTTTCTTTGGTGAGTTTGGTCACTGTTTAACGACCAGTTGGCGAATATAATGCTCCCACTGACATAGAGAAGAGCAATGAATCCCCACTTTTATTGGCTAATTTGGCCGATATTTGCACTCTCATTCGCTCCAAATGTAAATTATGTCAGATTTTTTTGATTTTAAAAGAAAGCGCTTTCTTTTTCGGGAGAGAAAAAGCAAAAGTGTCTGAACATGGAGTTAATAATGAAACTGTCCAAAGTATCCCTTGCCTGTCTACTTGCTACTGTGGGTTTATCCGCATCACCAGCTGCTCTGGCAGAAAAAAGTGATGGATTTGAATTCCACGGCTATTTTCGTGCAGGCGCGCTATACAGTAAGAACGATGATTTTAAGCGTTCAAAATTCCCTGCCTCTAAAGAGCGTTTAGGTCGTTTAGGTCTTGAGTCGGACAACCACTTTGAACTTGCACTACAAAAGAACTTTGAAAACGAGGATGGTCAGAAGATTCGTATCAAATCTCGTCTTGGTGCCGATAATGCAAGTTCAGAAGGTAAAAACCAGCTGAGTACCAGTGCCGATGCAGCGAATGGCAACGTTGGTCTGGTTGAGACTTTTGTTGAGATGGAAGGGGTTACAGATACCGGTGTTTTATGGGGCGGTAAGCGCTTCTACGGTAAAGATAACTACATCTTTATGACCGATTTCTTCTACACCGATATGTCTGGTACTGGTGTTGGTATTGAAGGCATGGAAATTGGCGACAACAAGTGGGACTTCGCTTACATCGCAAGTGATGATGCAGAAGGTGGTTTCTGGGGTACTGATACCAACAACCCTATGCACTCGGTACACGTAGGTGTGAACTTCGGTAGCGTAGAACTACACACAATGGCTAAGTACCTGCCAGACAACATGGTTGATGATGTTAAATATGCATCAAATGGTATTGAAGCTACTGCTATAGTGAACACTGATTCTGTATTTGGTGTATCTGACAAAGGCTTTACCAAGTATATCGCTCAGGTTGGTAAAGGTTTGGGGTCAGGTCAGCTATTGGGTGGTTCAATCACGACTTATAACGCATGGAAACCGGGTAACGGCGCTCTGGAAGGTCCAAGCAACATGAAGAAGGTAGAAAGTGGGGATGTATCTGCTCGTGCATTGGTATGGGGTGGTTACTTCTTTGAAAACGGTGTGAGCATCTTCCACTCTATCCAGGGTCAGTACAATGATCTGGATGCTGGTGGTAAAGATAGCTGGGCTTCTGCAATGATTCGCCCAAGCTTCCCGGTAACTAAGAACTTCTTTATCGCAACAGAAGCTGGTTACCAGTACAACAAGTGGGAAGATGCAGCAGGTGTTGGTGATGACCAGACTAACTACAAACTTACAGTAGCTCCAACGGTTATCGTTCCAACTGGCTTTGGTCCGGCTCCAGAAATCCGTTTCCTAACGACTTACCTGGATGGTTCAGCACGTGATAAAGCAGACTTGCTTGTAGGTATTCAAGCAGATATGTGGTGGTAATCACATAAAAGTAGGGGCCCAGTATGAGGGCTCCTACATTTTAAATTGGCTATGAATGAGATCATCTAAGTACTTATTCATAGCGGATTTATCCGCCTCAGTCGACGAGGAAATTTAAATGACCTGTTTTAAGAAATTATTAGCACTGAGTGTCAGTGCATTATTAATAGGTTGCAGTACTACTGATGTGCAACCGATGGTAAGTGCAGAACAAAGTATGCAACTGCTTCAGAAAGCAGAGGTATGCTGTACTTCTTTTGGCCAGCTTGATTACGAAAGCATCGAGCAACCAGGGCTTTATGATTTCGCCCTAACACCGGATAGTCAGGCGCTTGAGTTAAGCACTGGTAAGTCATTTGTTCAGGGAGTGCGCTTGCCGTCCAATGCGGTGGAAGGCATTAAAGTAAAGGTTATCTCAACATTTAACGATTCGGTATATGTCCCAAATGTGATGTTGCTGGATGAGCATTTTAATCCGGTTACGACATTCGGCAGTGAAGATATTGATTATGATTCGGGATCGATATTTAACGGGGATCAGTTTGAGCGGGAAATAAAGATATCCGAAGCGCACCTGCACAGCGGGCGAGTGGAGTATCTATTGGTTTATACGACTAAAAAAGATATGGAAGAGGTCACTATACTGCCTAAGCTGGATCAGGGGACGATCAGAGTTGGAAGGCACAATGAACCGCGTATGTTTGATGATGTTGTGATAGAACACTCGGCTCTAGGTAGTTTTCAGATCAAGTTTAGTTATTCAAAGCTAACGGAAGTGAAGCTGGCATCTGACAACGCGCCATCAATAGAAAATGCGGTTGTGGCAGCTCCGGTAGTATTGCCATTAGCAACTAAGTCAGAGGTGAGTAGCCCTGTTGATACTATCCAGCTGGAAACCGAGGCTATGTATATAGAGCTTGTAGAGAAAGCAGTGCGTGAGAACCAGATAGATAAAGCGCTTAGATTTGTTGAAGAGGGAGAAAAGGCCGGTTCCTCTAAACTAAGAGATGTGTTTTTTGATGCCCTTAAACAGGGGCGATAAGCGAGTTTCGCAGCGAGTAGAGTCGACGACGAAAGTATTCTTCGGGGGAAGAATGGGGGGCAGTGTAAGTACTGCACAATTAGCGATATTCAGTAGCCACTTGATGCAGCCACAGAGGGTGAATTGATCGCGAGTTCAATTAATTTGATTGAGTGCCACTGAGAAATCAGTGGCTATTTTTTATCTATTTACAACGGATTCTCTGGTTACCAAATTACCGGGAACTAAACTGTTGTCCTTACCGGGTCTGCCACATAGGTAGTCATCCAGCTCTTTCATTGCTGCTTCAACCAGTTTTTCTGAAGGATAACTGATACAGGTAAGCGGAGGGGTAAGCTGTGCTGCAAGAGATGAATCTTCAAGTGACATGATAGAAACTTCTTGTGGCGTCGAAAGGTTGAAGTCCTTCAGTAGCTTCATGGCAACCGCAGCCTGACTATCGCGCATTACTATAATTGCTGTAAATGGAGAGTAGCTGTTAAGCAGTGTCATCATTGCCTGCTCGGTACTTTCCCCTGCATTGACAATGAGCTGGCGGTTCACCGGCATTGCCATGTTTTGTAACGAGGTTTTATAACCTTCAAGTACCTGCTGCGACGCGTAATTATCATCGTCTAAAACGATAGCAACAGAAGTGTGTCCTTTACTGAACAAGAACCGGCATGCGCTCTCACTGGCAAATCGATAGTCGTAACCAATATTGCGCATCTCAGAAGATGCCTTGCTATCAATAGCAATGACATTCTCTTTAGAAGAAGAAGGTACTTGTCCACCAAGTGCGATAATCGCATCACAATGGCCACTATTTAACTCTTCAACCACCCTTTGGTACTCAGCCGGAGTATCGGCAAAGTTGACCAGCATATGCTTACCTTTACTTCGTAGAGCTTTTGAAAGGAGAGGTAGGTAGGTTGAGACTTGTCCAGCATCAGTTGTTGATAAGATTACTCCAATGTAGTCGGTTCTCTGGTTCGCGAGATTTTGAGCAGCAGCATTAGGGCGGTAGTTCAGTTCTTCCGCTGCTTTTAAAACTGCTTCTCGACTTGCTTCTTTTACCCCTCGACTTCCACTCATGACTCGTGACACAGTGGCCTTTGAGACGTTTGCTAGCCTGGATACATCTGTAATTGTTACCATTGAAGTTAAACTCTAAAATCCTGTTCTGGTTACCGTAATATGGAAATCGGTTCCCATATCAACTTTCCATTTTATCTGAGGTGACTGAATCCACAAGTGATAGTTGAAAAAAAGGCCACAAAATGCGGCCTAATGATACAAAAGGTTCAGAATCGTTGGTTAGCGCCCTCTTCTGATACCTGGCTATATCCAAATACGTTTAGGTTGAAACAAAATTCCGCTTATGCTGCGACACGTTTGTGTAGTTCGATCAGTTCAGTAACTAGCTCTTTTGCTAGCATAGAGGTCATAAGGTGATCCTGTGCGTGAACCATAATCAGGGTCATCTTTGTTTTGCCTTCACCTTCATCTGCCTCGATGAGTTTGGTCTGAACTAGGTGTGCTTCATTGGCTGCTGCCTGAGCTTCTTTTAATAGCCCTTCAGCCTCTTCAAACTCACCGTTTTTTGCATGACGCAACGCTTCGTAACATAGGCTACGTGATTGACCGGCATTAATGATGATGCCCATTACCTGTTCTTCTAAATCCATAATTCTCTCCCGAAAAAATAAAACTGTTACCAGTAAAAACTATTGAGTTTGCTTACGATATTGAGCTTTTCATTAGTCTGAATAGCTTTTAAAAACCATTGTTTTTAGATACTTCGGCAAACCACTCACCACTTTTCTTCACGCTGCGCTTTTGTGTTTTCAGGTCAAGCTGATAGAAGCCGTAGCGGTTTTTGTATGCGTTTGACCATGACCAGTTGTCGATAAAGGTCCATAGGTGATAGCCAATACAGTTTGCACCCTCAGAAACACCTTGATGAAGCCATGAAAGGTGACCTTTGATAAAGTCGATTCGGTAATCGTCCTGTATCTGGCCGTCTACAAGAAACTTCTCTTCACCCTCTACACCCATACCGTTTTCTGAGATGTAACAAGGAAGGTTTCCATAGTTATCACGCAGGTTGATCAGAATGTCGTAGATGCCTTTTTCATAGATTTCCCATCCACGGTGAGGGTTCATCTTTCTTCCCGGCATTTCATAATGATCGAAGAACCATTCAGGCATGAAAGGTGATTCTGGGTTAACGGCATTGGCACGAACTTTTACGCGACGAGGCATGTAGTAGTTCACGCCAAGCAGGTCGATCTTACCGCTTGCCAGAAGTTCACAGTCGCCTTCTGCAATGTCTGGCAGCTGATCGTGTTTTTTAAGCAGCTCTACCAACTCTTGTGGGTACTCGCCTTTAACCGCAGGGTCGAGGAAGCTTCGGTTAAACATTAGGTCACAGATATTTGCCGCTTTTAAGTCTGCCGGATTCTGAGAGCGAGGGTAAGACGGTGTTAAGTTCAGGATAATACCGATTTTCCCATCTTGCTCAGACGCTCTGAACTTCTGAACGGCTTTCGCGTGAGCCAGCATCGTGTGGTAAGCAACCGTTGCAGCGCGGCGGAAATCCACAACATTTGGGTAATGGAAATCGTAAAGGTAGCCACCTTCAACTGGTACGATTGGTTCGTTGAAAGTGAACCAGTGTTTAACTCTGTCACCAAACAGCTTGAAGCAGGTATCGGCAAAGTTTGCGTAAGCATCCAGCACTTCACGGTTTTCGAAGCCACCAATTTCCTGCATTGCCATTGGCATATCGAAGTGGAATAGGCAGATAAAAGGTTCAATCTCTTTAGCAACGAGTTCGTCGATAACATTGTTGTAGAACTCAACTGCTTCCTGGTTAACCTCTCCTGTACCTTCTGGGATCAAACGTGACCAGGAGATTGAAGTGCGGAAGCTGTTGTGACCGATATCCTTCATCAACTCAATATCTGATTGGTAGTTCTGATAGAAAGTGGAAGCGTCGGTAGCAGACACACCATTGTGGAATCGATTTGGTTCAGTTTTGAACCAGTGATCCCAGATGTTATCGCCTTTACCACCATCGAAAGCTGCGCCTTCAGTCTGAGTTGCGGATGCTGCGCTTCCCCAAAAGAAGTTGTCAGGAAATTTTTTATTCATGATTAAATCCTTGAGGCGGGTAGTTACTGCCTTGTGATACCACCCGCATAAGTTAGTAATATTGTTTGTTGTTTAAGCGGTTACTGGCTGTGCGTTCTCAGCTTGTTTTTCGTTTTCTGCTTCCTGATCTAGTAGCTGTTTCTCATAAGCTTTCAGGAATGGGAAGTACATCGCCGCCGACATCGCCATGCAGATAAAGCACATGATGACTGGCGAGAACGCCCAGTTAGCTGCCCACGAAGCACCAATAGGGCCAGGTGTTGTCCATGGAGTTAGAGATACCACGCGTTCGATAAGCCCAAGATCCAGTGCAAACCATGCTAGTGTTGCGTTGATCATAGGAACCAGAATGAATGGCAGGAAGAACACTGGGTTCATGATAATTGGAGCACCAAATAGGATTGGTTCGTTGATGTTAAACAGCCCCGGTACCACACCCATCTTACCGATACTTCTCAGGTGTACGGCTTTTGAGCGCAATAGCAAGAATGCAAGCGGTAGCGTTGAACCTACACCACCAATCAACAGGTAGTGATCCCAGAAGCCCTGAACAAAGATATGCGGAATGGCTTCACCTGCCGCCATTGCTGCCTGGTTAACAGATAGGTTAGCCATCCAGAATGGATTCATAATACCTGTGACGATAAGTGCGCCGTGAATACCTGCGAACCAAAGGATCTGGCAGACAAGAACAGCCAGCAGCACTGCTGGTAGTGTGTCAGAGGCTGAAACCAGTGGCTGAACCAATGCCATTATTGCGGCAGGGATGATCATGCCAGTTTGTGCTTCAATAAATAGGTTTAGCGGGTGTAGCGTCGCGATGATGCACATTACAGGAATTAGAATTTCAAACGATCGGGCAACGCCTGTAGGTACTTCTGGCGGAAGTTTTATCGTAATGTTGTTTCTCTTCAGGTAGGCGTACACCTCAGTTGAATAAATGGCGGTAATCAGAGCAGTAAAGATCCCCTGACCAGAGAAATACTGCATCGACAGCTGACCATTTTCGACTGGAGCCGCAACCAGCAGAAAAGACATTAGCGATAGCAGGCCAGTGGTAACAGGATCAAGATCGTGGTGTTTTGCCAAACTGGAAGCGATACCAACAGATATGAATATGGTCATAATGCCCATACTCAGGTTGAATGGAAGCATTAGTGCTTCACGATGAGTTGCTGAGAAATCCAGCCATGCACGAGCAAAGCCAAACGTCGTATCTTCTGAGAACGGTGGAAAGATCAGTACCAGCATAAATGAACCGACAATCATAAACGGCAGTGCCGCGATAAAACCGTCTCGGATGGATGTTACGTATTTTTGCTGGCCTACTTTGCCAGCGATTGGAGTCACTTTTTGCTCGATGATTCCAACCATTTTGTTGTATAGAGAACTCATATTGTTTTTTCCTGATTGTTAGTCAGATTAGCCGATTAATTCCAGAGCGAAATCCAGTACCTTGTCACCTTTTTGCATGCCGTAATCCATCATGTTGATTGGCTCAACCTTGATTCCGTGTTTATCGGCTTCTTTTTGTAGATCGGCTTGCATGTATTTCACCTGTGGACCAAGCAGAACAACCTCGTAGTTTCCTACCTGATTGCTGAACTCAGAAGCACCGTATGCCTGGATCTGAGCTTCAATTCCGCGTTCTTTAGCAGACGCTTCCATCTTCTTAACCAGCATGGAAGTTGACATACCTGCCGAGCAGCAAAGCATAATTTTTTTCATCGTATTTACCCCTATGAGTTGTTTTTGTGCTTTTTAATATGCACTTTTTGGAAATTAATGGAAACCGGTTTCCATTAATTTCCAAATGAAGTGTGAAAAGGATCGTTATATTTGGATCTAAATCGACTATATGTGTGACTAAGTTCGCGAAATTTTCGCTTTAAGGAAACATCGAATCAGTTTAATGAATAGTAGGGATGTTCCAGATTTTTCTATTTAGGCTTTTATAAATAAGGGAGCGTGGAGGTGAAAAGTTTCAGGGGTATTAACCAAAATGTGCCCTGAGCAACATATTTAGATAACCGGTTTCCGAACGCTAGATGTTTTAGTTATTCTTACGCGGTCTACAACACCGAGAAAAATCATGAACGACTCCCTAGCAAGGATTATCACATCTAACATTGAGCACTATATGCTGCCCCTTGCTAGAGTGTTGATGAGGAACCCTCACTTAACTGCGATGAGGGATGGATTTCAGCTTGCGATGCCGTTTGTTTTTATCGGTTGTATGTTTGTTCCGATTTTGTTTCCTCCATTCTCTGAAGTGACCACTGGGCCTGCAGCCTGGTGGTTATCAATGGCAAATACGCTTAGGCCGTTTTTGCTACCCAGTTACCAACTAACGTTGGGAGTCATGGGCCTGATGATTGCCTTTGGTGTTTCATCAAGCCTGGCAAAACAGTATCAGCTACCTGAAAGGTTGTCGGGGTTAACGGGGTGCATGGCGTTTCTGATGCTTGCCGGTATGCATGAGCAAAATGAAGAGACGCTCCGCTTTCTTGGAGGGGCTGGCCTTTTTACCGCACTGATAGCCAGTGTTTATTCTGTCGAAATAATTCGGTTTTTCTTTAAGCGAGGATGGTATATCTCCATGCCAGAAGATGTGCCTGTTTTAACCGTTCAGAGCTTTAAGTTTCTAATCCCTATCCTTGTGGTTCTGTTATCAATATCCAGTTTTGATTTGGCTCTGCATAATAATTTTGGTGTTCACTTTCCTCAGTTGATTGAAAAGATATTCCGGCCACTCGTATTAGCATCCGATAGTTTGCTGGCGGTGCTGATCTCGATTTTAGTGTGTCAGCTACTCTGGTTTATGGGTATACATGGGGCGTTAATTGTTACCGGAATAATGAACCCATTCTGGATGTCTAACCTGATTGAAAACCAGGATGCTTTGGAAGCAGGTTTAGATGTATTACCACACATATATCTACCTGCATTTTGGGACTTTTTTATCTTGATTGGTGGTGTTGGTTCAACGTTGCCGCTGGTTTACTTAGCGATGAAGAGCCGGGTTAGTCAGCTAAGAACTGTTGGGAAGATTTCGCTCATTCCTTCGATCTTTAATATTAATGAGCCGATACTATTTGGGTTTCCAGTCATAATGAACCCGCTGTTTTTGTTGCCGTTTGTTTTTGTACCCATGTTGAACGCCTCTATCGCCTGGTTTCTTACCTCGGCTGGTATCCTTGAGAATGTGGTGTTGTTGATCCCGTGGTCTGTACCTGCTCCGATAGGTGCTGCCTGGGCTGCAAACGGCAGTATCACTAATGTGCTTATGGTTATTCTGGCGATGGTTAACTCCTATTTTATCTATCTGCCATTCTTCCGAGCTCATGAGAAAATCCTTAGCGCGCAGCAAGAAGAGAGGATGAATGCTCAGAGAGCGAGCTGATTTATATTTGTCATAAATAAAATTAATTGCCAGAATAATAGTTATTTTTGGCAATAATCTAACTCTTATGCAAACTCGCTCTGATGATCTTGAAATTCTTCTCGCTGTTGTGGATACAGGTGGTTTTTCTGCTGCTGCTCAGGCGCTCGATATTCAGGTCGCAAAAGTATCCCGCGCAGTAACAAGGCTCGAAACTCAACTTGGTGTCTCCCTTCTTAACCGGACCACAAGGCGTGTTGATGTCACTGAAGAGGGCAAAGCCTTTGTTGATTGTGTACGAAAAGCCTTGTCTGTTATTCAGAATGCTGAGGAAGATATCAGTAGCCGAAGCGAGTGTCCTAAGGGGCGGCTGAGGGTAGATGCGGCAAGCCCATTTGTTCTGCATCAGCTGGTTCCGTTAGTAAAACCGTTTCGTGACGAGTTTCCTGATATCGAACTCGAAATCACATCCAATGAAGGCTATGTCGATCTGCTAGAAAAACGGACTGATGTTGCGATTCGAATAGGTAAGTTAGCGGACTCTACACTGCACGCACGTTTGTTGGGACAAAGTCAGCTATTTATTGTGGCTTCCCCTGAGTATCTTGAATCTAACGGCATGCCTAAAGCACCTGACGATCTTTTGGAGCATCAACTGATTGGCTTTACTGAGCCAAGAGTTCTGAATGAATGGCCTTTATCCGGAATTACTGCAATAACACCTTCAATCTCGTCCAGTAGCGGAGAAACAGTCAGGCAGCTTGCCCTCAATGGAAATGGCATCTCATGTCTTTCGGGCTTTATGGTGAAAGAGGATATCTCCGCAGGCAAGTTAGTCTCTTTGTTTGAACAAGAACTTTCTGGCAAAAGTGAGCGAAGACAAGTTAACGCGGTTTACTATAAATCTTCCGCTGTCTCAAAAAGGGTCTCTGTTTTTCTGGATTTTATTCAGCCTCGTTTAACCTTATAAATCGAGTTTTATTTTTACAAAAACTACAAAAGTATCTTGTCGTTATTGCTCTAAATGATCATATAGCCCTTTGCTATGATGCTTCCCGTTCACTAATTTCGGGAAAACATTATGAGCAATCGTCTATTTGAATCAGTACAGCTAGGTACGCTTACCCTTGAAAATCGAATTGTTATGCCACCAATGACTCGCTCTCGTGCAAGTCAACCGGGCGATGTGGCTAACGATATGATGGCAGAGTATTACGCACAGCGTGCTTCAGCGGGTCTTATTGTTGCGGAAGGTACACAAATCTCTCCAATGGGCCAGGGTTATGCCTGGACACCGGGTATCTATAGTCAGGAACAGATCGCTGGCTGGAGAAAAGTTACCGACGCTGTACATGAGAAAAACGGCGCTATCTTCGCTCAGCTTTGGCATGTAGGCCGTGTAACTCACCCAGATAATATCGGTGGTCAGCAGCCGATCTCCTCTTCCGCAATCAAAGCGGAAAACGTGAAAGTCTTTATCGACAACGGCACCGATGAGCCGGGTTTTGTCGATGTTGTCGAGCCGCGTGAAATGACCAAAGAAGATATTCAAAAAGTGATTGGCGAATATCGTCAGGCTGCACTAAATGCTATCGAAGCGGGCTTTGATGGTATCGAGCTGCATGCTGCTAACGGCTATCTGGTCAATCAGTTCATTGATTCTGAATCGAACAATCGTACCGATGAATATGGCGGTTCTTTAGAAAACCGTCTGCGTTTTCTAGATGAAGTGGTTGCTTCGATGGTGGAAGCCATTGGTGCAGATCGCGTAGGTGTGCGTCTTGCCCCATTAACAACGCTAAACGGCACGGTAGATAAGAATCCTGTAGAAACATACACTGCGGCGGCGGCTCTGCTAAATCGGCACAAGATTGTTTACCTGCATATTGCAGAAGTGGACTGGGACGACGCACCAGACACACCAAAATCTTTCAAACAAGCACTTCGCGATGCCTATCATGGGGTATTGATTTACGCAGGCCGTTACAACGCTGAAAAAGCTAATCAGGCTATTGAAGAAGGTCTTGCAGATATGATCGGTTTTGGCCGTCCATTTGTTGCTAACCCCGATTTACCAGAGCGTATTAAAAACGGTTACCCACTGGCGCAGCACGACCCTGCAACACTGTTTGGTGGTGCGGAAAAAGGTCTTACTGATTATCCAACATTCGAACAACAATAAGGACACAGACATGCTTTTTAGTTCTTTCAAGATTGGCGATACTAACTACACAAACCGTATTGCTATGGCTCCAATGACTCGCTCCCGTACCTCTCAGCCGGGTGATGTACCTAACGATATAATGGCTACATATTACAAACAGCGAGCAAATGCTGGCCTGGTGGTAACCGAAGGGGCTCCAATTTCAGCGGTTGGTCGTGGCTACTCTATGACTCCGGGGATCTATACTCAGGACCATATCGATGGCTGGAAGAAAGTCACTCAGGCTATTCATGAAGAAGGCGGTAAGGTTTTCATTCAGTTGTGGCATGTAGGGCGTCGTAGCCACTCAACCATTTCAGGTGAACAACCGGTAGCACCTTCAGCAATCAAAGTTCCGGATCAGGTCTTTGGTCCATTGCCTGAGGGTGGTTTTGGTATGATAGAAACTGAAACACCAAGGGAAATGAGCCTGGAAGATATCCAGAACACCATCGCTGACTTTGTTCAGGCAGCTCGTAATGCTGTTGAAGCTGGCTTTGATGGTGTTGAAATTCACGCTGCGCATGGTTATCTGTTTGACACCTTTATGCGTCTGGAAAGCAACCAGCGTCAGGATCAGTATGGCGGAAGTCAGGAAAACCGCATGCGCTTTATGCTTGAAACCCTTCAGGTAGTCGCAGATGAAATTGGCAGCGATAAGGTGGCGGTTCGTGTATCACCGCATGTTATCGAAGGCTTTGCAGATGAAGATCCTGAAATTGTTGAAGTGATTCTGAAGGCTCTTGAGAAAATGGCTCCAATGAATTTGGCTTATGTACATTTCTCTGAGCGTATTTCACGCTATGTGGAAGTACCGGAGTTATTCCGTAAGCAGGTTCGTGAGGTTTACCCGAATCCGTTAATGATCGCAGGTAAACTAACCAAAGAGAGTGCACAAGAGCTGCTTGAAAAAGAGTATTGTAACTTTGTTGCATTCGGAACGCCGTACGTGACAAACCCCGATCTAGTAGCCCGATTTGAAAACAACTGGCCTTTAGCTGAGTTTGATGCTGACGCGCGTTTAACACTATACGGTGGCGATGAAAAAGGCTATATCGACTATCCGGAATACGCTATTTAGTTTCGCGTATTTAAATATACTCAAGTAACCTCAAGATGCATTTTCAGCGAGAATTTATTCGCTTTTAATCAAGGCACTGATTTGAAGGTATAGTGGTTCTACATCAAAAATCAGTAACGCAGAGTAGAAGCGAATAAAACTCGCCCTTCGGGAGCTCATCAGAAGTGTGATTTCTTCGTCAAATATTTTTGAAAGGGAATGCCATTCCTACCAATATTTTCCTTAAACTAACACTTCTGATGCAGCTCTGAATCCTGCACCTTGAGGTCACTTGAGTATAATTGAGCATGCAATAAGCAACCTTAGTGTCTGGTTGCTTATTGTTTCATCATATTTTGCTTATTAACGTTTTACTTATATATGACAATTTTATTACACTAACTTAATCGATATCGTTTAAGGAATATGTCTGATGAGATACCAGGTTAAGGAAGCGTTAGAGCAAATATCTTCTATTACCCATTTTCACCCTAATAGCCTCCAATTACTGCAAGCCATTCCAAATCAAATTCAGGTTAAGTGTACGGATGAATGTAATAATGAGCACAGGTTCATGTATTCTGATGGAAAGGTTTTAATGTGGGATAAGGTAGAGCATCATTGGGTCAATGTGCCTGATATTCACCTTTAAAAACTTTGTCATGAAAAGCCACCTTTTTACGCCAATAGTACTTCTAACTTCCAGTGTTGTACTCACGGGATGTTCATCCAAGCCTGTTGAGCCAAACACTCAGATACTGCGACATTCAAAAGTGGTCACGCATGATTATTACTATATTAACGTCAGTGACCCGGCATCACTTTTTATCATGGAAGATATTGTGGGTGGCGAGCACGAAAACCACTATCAGGTTCTCGGCTTTTTTGGTGACGAATTTCTGATTAATTTTGAATCCACAGATGATAGTTTTAGTTACGGGATTGGTGGTGATGGTTTCGAATTTAGAAACACACCGGATGGTAACCTGGTCACGATAGTCGATGAAACAACTTGGGTTGATGTTTTTACCTGGTCTTACCCTGAAACCTCAAGGTATTCACTCAAGATTCAAAAGCTATCCGAGTAACTGAAAAAATCAGCTATCCTTTACTCTGAGGTTACTCGAGTATAAGTGCTGTTTCCTGAATTCTCTGGGGCTTAACTCATTCTTTTCCTTAAAGCACTTCGCAAAGTAGTTGCTATCGGTAAAACCTGCTTCATCTGCGATGGTTTGAATACTCAGAGTCGTTTCTGACAATAATAGTTTTTCCGCGTATTTGATTCTAAGGCTACGAAGATACTGATTAGGAGAAACCTGAAGGTAGCTTTTAAACAACCTTTCTAATTGTCGTATACCAATAAATGCTGACTTCGCAATGTCTTCAGTTTTGAGTTCGCAGTTTCTGTACTGTTGTTCAATGAATACCAGCGCCCGGCTTAACACCAGGGTTGAACAATTTGTTTTTATTTCTTCGCCCTGATAGAAGCGCGCTAGGGTAACAACAAACTGACTGAGCAGCGATTTCAGCATTGTCTCAAAACCGGGTGGGGCGTTTGTATATTCGTCTTCTATATTCTTAAGCAGGGATAAAACTATTTTGGTTTGTACTGCATCCAGAGTGAGCTTTGAAGAGTAATCGGATTTCTGACGAGCAATAGGATCGATGTTGAACAGTGCCTGATAGCCAGGAATCAACTTCAATTCTGGAGATTCGAATATCGGTGAAGAGTGGTCGTACATAAGGTTAATCAGCTCCAGATTATCAACCTCGATAAACGCGTGCTCGGTTTCGCCATGGATTACAAACACATCACCAGAATTTATGGGGTAGCGGAAATCACCAACCACGTGTATTGCTGTCCCACTGGTAACGATAAATAGTTCTGCAAAATCATGTTTGTGCGTGGGGAAGTCTTCAGCGTGATCCCCCCAAATCAACGCGAAACGGATATGCGGATGTTTAAGGTGAGGTTCTAGCGAAAATGTGGTGGTCATGTCGTAATTTTCCTTATTTATGTCGTAATGCTAGCAGAAAATCACCAGAGTTAACCGTAGGATGTATCTATAAACCGAATAAAATTTGTTATGGGACCAAAAATGAGCTCAGAATTTAAAACACCTTACTACTCTGACTGGCCGAAAATAGAATCAGCTATTGCGAAAGACGATGCGATTGAGTCTGCGATAGTGGAAATCGTGAGTCAGATGACGATTCAAGAGAAGGTGGGGCAGATGATTCAGCCTGACCTTAGAGGTATTTCTGCACAAGAGATCATTGAATTTAAGATTGGTTCGATTCTTAACGGTGGCGGAGCATGGCCAAACGAGAACAAACGTTCCATGACGAAAGATTGGGTGGAAAAAGCCGACGAGTTTTGGCTGGCGACAGAAAAGGCATTTGAAGAGAGACCATTTCGAATTCCGTTTATGTGGGCGACAGATGCGGTGCATGGTCACAATAACGTTTTTGGGGCGACTGTATTTCCACACAATATCGGACTGGGGTGTGCAAGAGATCCTGAGCTTATCCGAAACATAGGCCGTATTACCGCTATTGAAATAGCCGCAACCGGACTCGACTGGACATTTGCTCCTACAGTAGCGACACCAAGAGATCTTCGCTGGGGGCGCGTTTATGAAGGTTACTCTGAAGACCCGGAGATTGTATACGCTTATTCTTCAGAGGTAGTAAAAGGGCTTCAGGGCACTCAGGAAGAGTTAAAAGGCGAGCACCATGTCATATCGAATGTGAAGCATTGGGTAGGAGATGGCGGTACATCTGCGGGTATCGATCGCGGTGTAAATAGCTACAGTGAAGAGCTGTTAAGAAATATTCATGCGATGGGCTATTTCAGTGGCCTTAACGCTGGTGCACAGGTTGTTATGTCATCGTTTAATAGCTGGGATAAATCAGCTAACTACGATCATTCTCCTCAAGTGGAAGGTGATTATAACTACAAAATCCACGGTAGTAAGTACCTGCTTACTGATGTGCTCAAAGAAAAAATGGGCTTTGACGGACTTATTGTGACTGATTGGCATGGTCACGCAGAAGTCAGCAAATGTTCTGACAGCGATGCTACCTATGTGATTAATGCAGGCAACGATATTCTCATGGTTCCCGTCCACAAACACTGGCGCGCCGTTTATCAGAAAACGTTGGAGGATGTTGAGTCAGGACTCATTCCAATAAGCCGGATTGATGATGCTGTTATCCGTATTCTTCGTGTGAAAATGCGTGCGGGCCTTTGGGATAAGCCGCGCCCTTCAGAGCGAGCGCTGGCAGCGAACCAATCCTTATTGGGGAAAAAGAACACCGGGAAGTTGCAAGGAGGCGGTGCGCAAGTCGTTAGTGTTGCTAAAAAATAAACAGGACATATTACCACTTCCACGCAATCAAAAAGTTATCCTGACCGGGAGTGCGGCAGATGATTTACAAAAGCAATCTGGTGGCTGGAATTTGACCTGGCAGGGCGATGAAAACTGCCTGGATGACTTCCCTGGTGCAACAACGGTCAAAATGGCGTTAGAAGCTGAGCTTGGAAAAGATAACGTAGTTTATGACCCAAATCTTGCTCAAGAACTAAAGTCTGGTGACATTGCGGTAGTGGTTTTTGGAGAAGATCCGTACGCAGAGATGATGGGCGATATTAAAGCCTGGCAAACTTTGGAGTTTGCTTCTTTAAAAAGAAGTTATAAGTCGGACGTTGATAAGGTTAGAAAACTGCACGATGTCGGGGTGAAAGTTATTTCTATCTTCTTTAGCGGGCGACCTTTATACGTCAATGAAGAGATTTCGAAGTCGGATGCGTTTATTGCGGCATTCCTTCCGGGGAGTGAAGGTGAAGGAATAACGGATCTGATTATTGCTGATAGTAATGGTAATAAACGTTTTGATTTCGAAGGGCGACTCTCCTATAGCTGGCCGAACAAAAAACGCAGTGCTACTGTAAATCGAATACCCGAACATATCAAAAACTACGTATTGCCAGGTCATGAACAGGATCCTGATGGTGAACACGCCCCATTATTTCCTTACGGTTATGGGTTAAATTACACCAGCAATAAGCAATGCGAAGATCTCGATAACCTTCTACTCGATGTTGACGATTTAACCGGAAAGCAGGCGGCAGCTTTTGCTACCCATATGTATGGTATCAACGCGACTATTGGTGACTACCAATTAAAAGTGGCTGACAGTGAGCACCTTATGGGGGTGGATGTATCCAGAAATAATAGCTTGATGATAGATACCATCGAGACTAAACCATTTAACTATCAGCAACAGCAAGATGCTGTTGAAATATCGTTTAATGGCGAAGGTGTGCTTTATGTTCAGCCAAGTGATGGCAGTGTTGATGATTTGAGCCACTACGATAACGAAAATGGTTATATTGCGTTCGATGCGAACGTTTCTGTTCAGCCTAGCTCACCTGTCTTTATCTGCTTGCAGAGAGCCTCGGAGATTAGAGGAATGTCGGAGCTGCCGAAGGTTGATATCACGTCTCAACTGACTACGTCCGATAAAGGGTTTATTACGGTAAAAGTACCAACGTCTACGCTAAAAGAAGTTGGTGTCGATTTCAGGTATCTGGATACCCAGTTTGTGTTGTACACCCAGGGTGAGCTGAAAACTGTAGTAGCGAATATCCGCTGGGATACTGACTAGATATTGCCACACACCATTAATTATCAACTTGTTGTTGGATTGTCAGAATTCTGTCGATTTTCTCCGTTCATAACGAAAACTGAAGTTCCATTTATGGTCTTCAGTTTTTTTGTTATTTATTCATTATAAATCAATGGTTTAATTGATTTTTTGTTTCCATAGTCCTGGTGTATTTGTCCTAGTATCACCTGAGAATGTATAAGGCTAATTCACAATAAAATATAACTATGGAAACACAACACAAATGACAACAAACCCGAATCAAGAGTATTTTGGGCACCCGCGGGGCCTGATTTTATTGTTCAGTACCGAACTATGGGAGCGATTCTCTTTCTATGCGATGCGTGCCATTTTGGTGCTTTATTTAACAGACGTGACTCAAAACGGTGGTATGGGGTGGTCTACTAAGGACGCATTGGATCTTTACGGTATATATACCGGTCTGGTTTATATTACGCCACTTATTGGTGGTTACGTTGCCGATTGCTATCTTGGTCAAAGGCGAGCCGTGATGATTGGTGGTGTAATGATGGCTATTGCCCAGTTTCTACTCGCTCTTCCGGTAAATGATTACATCCAGTCTGATACAAGTTTCTACTTAGGTTTAGCATTTCTTATTCTGGGTAATGGCCTGTTTAAGCCGAATATTTCTACTATGGTGGGGGATTTATACCAGCAGGGCGATAATCGTCGTGATGGTGCGTTCACTATTTTCTACATGGGTATCAACCTAGGTGCTTTGCTTGCAGGTGTTTTGTCAGGTATTGCAACGTCAGCATATGGCTGGAAAGCTGGTTTTTTCTGTGCGGGTGTAGGCATGATCATCAGCATTATTCTTCAGATGGTATTAGCTCCATCCTGGTTAGGAGAGATCGGTACGGTACCTGCCAAATTGCGGGCTCAGGGCTTGTCCAAAAATCAAAAAAGCGCGCTTACTAGAGAAGAAGTGGATCGCTTAAAGGTGATTATGGTGATGGGCTTGTTTGTCGTGGTTTTTTGGGCTGGATTCGAACAGGCTGGTGGTCTGATGAATATCTATACGCAACAATACACGGACAGAATGATTGGTGGTTTTGAAGTACCAGCGGCCTGGTTCCAGTCTCTGAACCCGTTCTTTATTATCACTATCGCACCGTTACTGGCTGCTTTTTGGAGCAAATTAGGTCCCAAAGAGCCAAGCTCTCCAATTAAGTTTGTTCTGGCGCTACTGTTCCTTGCTGTAGGTTTCTTGTTTATGGTTGGCGCTGTACTAGAGCAAGGTGGTGATACCACAATAAAAACTTCCATGATGTGGCTTGTAGGGGCTTATCTGTTCCATACCCTTGGTGAACTTTGCCTTTCTCCAATTGGTTTATCCATGGTGACTAAGCTGGCTCCGATGCGCTTAGCTTCCCTGATGATGGGTGTGTGGTTTGGTTTCACTGCAGTAGCAAACTACTGTGCGGGTCTTATTGGCTCTCATGTAGGCGAATTTGGCGCATTTTCTATTTTCAGTGGTATCGCGGTTACGGCAACATTTTCCGCAACCCTATTGTTTATGTTCTCTGACAAGTTGATTTATTGGATGCATGGCGCAGAAAAGTCAGCGCCAGTAGTCGAACATAGCTCAGAGATACAACCTGCTTAACTCCTAATAGAGAAAACGCTTGTCCGCAAGGGCAAGCGTTTTACTTACGTGTTATTCCAGAAAGAATTAAAACTCGTAGAACAGACGGATACGTGCACCAAAGTCATCTTCTTCGTTGAACGAAGCGTTTGAATGGCTGGCTTTAAGCTTGTTGTCCACTGTCGTGTAGTAAGTACCTAGCAGAACAGAGAAGTCTTCAACCTGTAGTACATCATTGAATGCATATGATGCATACCATGTTTGTACGTCCACATCGCCCTCAGCCCAGTTAGAGAACTTCTTATTCTCGTACTCGTTGGTCGCATGGATATAGCCTACACCGAAGTTTTTGTACAGAGCGTTCAGACCTGCTGACATATTGTTTTCGTCAACCGCATCCATATATGCGAAGTTAGCATTTACAGACCAGTCGCCACTTGTCCAGTTACCAGTCAGGCCATAACCAGTACGATCTGAGATATCTACTCCGCTTTCAGTAACAACCGCATCAGATACCAGGTTAGTTTCAACCGATGCAGCGACACTAAAGTCACCCATCTGATATGCAACAACTGGGCGGACTAGGAATGCGTCTTTGGTAGAAGTGATTTTTTCACCGTGATACTTCTGGTCTTCGCCAAACAGTCCTGAACGGTCACCCAACATAGCACCAACTTCTACATACAGGTTGCCAAAAGTCTGGTTGTACATGATCTGGCCATCAGAACCTCGGCCTCGGCCTTCTTTAGATTGGTAAGTATAGGCAGAACCATCGGAATAAAGATCGTTAGCAGTATCACCGGAGTACTCAAGGAATACATCAAGGCCTACTGGGAACATGTCGTATGCTTCAAAGCGGCCAGCTTTAACGGCCCAACCGTCAACTTTACCAAACTCAAAGTAAGCATCATCCATTTCAACAGCACCGGTACTTTCAAAAAGTGGCTGTGCTACTACGCCAACAAAGTGACCATTTTCTGAGTACTTCTGACCAGCAAACTCAATCAGTACTCGGCCATCCTGGTTGAACTCTGAGTTACCGCTATCGTTTGAATCGCGGTCCTGATAGTTAAAGTTTAGCTCTACGTTACCACCAATAGAGAAATTGCCTTCTTCGCTATCAACAATGCTAATACCTGCATGAGCTGCCATCGCAGAAGATACCAGAATCGCCGCTATCGATAAGTTAAATGCTTTTTTCATTATTACACTCGATTATTTAGTTATTATTCTGCCCTAAGGGCTGTTAATACAAATTTGGGAACTACCAGGTTCCTAATGAGTATCTTAATAGGAGCGCCAGTAGTTCCGGATTTCTGGGAAAGAATGATTACGCAACTCTGAACACGGAACAATTTTGGAAAAATAGTTTTGCAGGGCTAAATCACTTTTTTATAAAAAACATAAAAGTTCTTTAAAATCATTGAGATGAATGTAAAAATAGATAAATTTAACAATGTTTTATTGTTATTTTGAAGTATTGTGAAATTTTGAGCTCGAAAAGAAAAATGAAACAAAACTTATGATTTTGAGGTATTAGTTGCATCAATAGAAATGGCGCTGTATGTGTTTTTCTAGTGAATAAAAAAGCCCGGCAGAATAATTTGCCGGGCTTTTACTTAAGCGATAGGTATTGGAAGTTTAACTTCCAGAAATTTCTTTCTTCAACGCTTCTTTATTGATACGGTTTCTGTCGCTCTGAAGCAGAGGTAATAGCTTTTTGTACACTATCTTGCTTGGAATCATGTAAGAAGCCAGATGCTTGTTCAGTTCGAACAGGATCTCCTCTTCAGGGATTTGGCTAGGGGCGGAGTAAACCATCACGATCTCTTCTTCAATGGCTTCATTCTCCATACCAAATACGGCGCATCGCTCGATATCAGGAATGTTTTTCTCAACCACTGACTCTACCTCGAATGGTGATACACGGAAGCCACGGGTCTTAATCATGTTGTCCTGACGAGATACGAAGTAGAAGTAGCCTTCTTCGTCTTTATATACATAGTCACCGGTAGCAACCACAATTTCATCGACTAGCTGTCCTTCAAGCTCAATAACGTCTTTAAGAATAGATATAGACTTAAAGCGCTCCGCAGTCTCTTCTGGTGCATTCCAGTAGCCTTTATAGATGTAGCCACCACGATGGATGAGTTCACCTACTTCGCGTGGCGCACACTCTTTGCCTTCCTTGTTGATCACATAAAGCTCTACATCCGGGATAGGCTTACCAATCGATGTAGGTCTTATCTGTAACTGTGAAGGATCAAGATAGGTTGAACGGAATGCTTCTGTTAGGCCGTGCATTGAGAAGAAGTCTGCGTTACGGAAAGTGCGCTTGCAGTCATCGATCATCTTCGCAGTCACGTTACCACCAGAGGATGTGATGGTTTTGATACCGTCAAACAGTTCTGCACTCGGTATACGGGTGGTTTCATCATCAAACATCTGAGAGATGTTTACCGGCATTACCGGCAGAACCGTGACTTCATCGTCAATCAGGTGATTGAAGAAGTCTTCTGGCAGGATAAAGCGGTGCAGCGCCAGAGTCGCCTTCTTGTATAGGCTACAGAACACCTGGTTCAGACCATAATCCAGGTTAAAGTAAAGCACGCCAGAGATAACGTCATTCTGTTCAAGTTTCAGATACTGCGAAACAACACGAGCAGAGTCGATCAAATTGCGGTGCGAAATCACAATCCCTTTTGGAGTGCCGGTTAAACCAAATGAGTAGGTGATCAAGGCTGAATCGTGGCCGTTGATATTACAGTCATAAGGTTTGTTGTAGTACTTATAGATCTCTTTAAACGCTGCGATTTCATTGCTTACAGAGTCGTATGAGATGACGTGACCTCCAAACTCAATCTCCTCAATGCTTTCAAGTTTGAGTTTGTCCGTGATGATACATTTAATATCACAGTCTTTGATGATGTACTGAACCTGTTCGGGTTTCAGCATCTTAGTCATCGGAACCAGAATATAATTGGTAGAAAGAATCGCTAGTTGAGCGATTACCTGTTCAATTCGCTTAAACGAATAGATACCAATACGAGAATTCTTCGGCAGATCCAGCTCCGTCAGATACAGTGCTACCTGATTTACTTTTTTCAGCAATTCAGCGTAAGTCACCGACTCTTCGCCATAAATAACAGCGGTTTTGTCCGGATGGGTTTTCGCGGCGTTTTCCAGCAGGATACGGATACAGTTTATTGACATTCTAATTTTCCTTTAGCCCCTAGAGTCCATATTGCGTAGTTACTATCCATGATAGTCACAGGCTTATGATCTGAAGTCAGAATCTTCTTATAGAAGAAGGCGATAATATCTTCCACTTCTTCTATCGAGAGTACTTTAGTAATACCACCGGTAATTACGATGGAGTTCAGCGTTAGTAACTTTAGATTAATATACTCTTTCTTGTAGTGAGAGATCTTGCAAAGTACCAAAAAGATAGCTAGTTGCATCAGTATCTTAGTCGCTTTATCGCTGGTCTCTTCAAAGATATTTTCGGTCACTTTCAGGTGCATCAACAGCTCGTATACAAACTCGTTGTTCTTAGCTGCGAAGATAAGAGATTGCTTAGACTTATATACACCAAGCTTCTTGAACACCATTCGATCGTACTCGTTCTCGGTGACGATATTCTCGTTCATCACAAGATCTTTCGAGTAATGGATATCTGTTGTCGCACCGCCAATATCCAGTACGATAAACGGGTCGACTACAGAATAGCTTGCGTCTACATGCGGCAGCGCCTGATTCACAATGTAAGGTGTTGAGTAGATCTGATTTGAAGTGATCTGATAAAGGCTCTTAATGTCCTCTTTCCCTTCAATGTCCTGCTGGTACAGGTTAGTCAGGTACTCTTTCAGGTGCTCTTCGATAATATGCAGGCGGTCATCAATGATGTTTGGTAGCGTAACCAGATTTTCTATTTTTGAACCAACAGATTCGGCATCAATTTCATTGCCCACGTAGACGATATTGGAATAACTAACCTGATCCAGATAGTTGAATAGTTTCTCATCAAAGATGTTGCCGTTGCTGTTAATGCCTCCAACCACGATAACCACATCGATCAGGTCACTTGGTATCGAGTACTCTTCAATATTCTGGAACAGAATAGTATCAATGATGTTGATGCCTGAGTTAAAAGCAATGTTGGTTGCGTATTTTAGTGAGAAGGAGTTAGTAACCCCAATAATCAGCGTGCTCAAACCGCCATTAGCAGAAGAGCAGACGTAGATGTCTTCTTTTTCATACTGGCTGACAATCGAGCCACACTTTTGTGTCAGATCGTCAAGAATATCTTTATTGAAGTCGCGGAAATGTTGCTCGATACGTTGCGAGTTACTCACTTTAAAGTAGGTACTGCCAATATCTATAAATAGTTTGTCGTGGTTCTGGCTCATTGCATAATACCTATATCGTGAATGATGTCGTTAACAATGCTGGTGGTGTCTTTGTTTAAGTCGCACTTCGCGCGTTCGTATTCATAGCAGCGATCAGGGATAGGCACATTGCCACGTTCAATGATTCGGATGTTTTTGTTTGCATCACGAATGGTGATCATCTTGTTATGGTTGATGATGTGCGGAGAGAAAGGTACGTCTATGATGCCGCTCTTAATGCAGTTGAAGACTTTTCGCCACAAGGTGTCAGCCGGGTCGTTAAATACTGCTTCCATAATCGCCATCACTTCCTGAGTCAGAATCTCTTCTTCCTCTTCATCTCGGATTGCCGGAAGACCATTCAGAATTCGTAACGTGTACTGAGTATCGGCAACAGTTTTTGCGTTGGCTTCCTTAGTCGGGATGCCAGATGCTTCTTCACGAGTCTTAGTGATTATCTTGTCTGCACCAACCATTGAGGCGATAACGGTAGACATATTGATAAGCTGCTCGGCAAAACTCTTGTCGGTAGGGAAGGCACCCATCCACTGGTGGTACACCAGATGAATAGCCGCGTCACCACAACCAATTTGGTCTGCATAGTATCGAGCCAGTTTCTTGATTACTGCGCCTGTTACTATGTCCTGATTCATTGAACCTTGCTGAGAGAAAGATACCGAGAAGGACTTCACGCCCTCTTCCAGTGCCAGCAGCATCTCTAATAGCTGAATCACGATGGTGATTGATGGTGGAACCAGTGTCGCTGTTAATGGGCCAAAGGACTCACGGTTAATTGGCTCGTTTAGTTCTGAGTAGTTTGCACAGACACGCTCCACGTACTTCCAGTACATAAACGCTTTATCCAATGGGAAGTTCTTTGAATAAGGCAGCAGATAGGTGATAGGACCGCCTTCAATTTCGAAAATCCCGGAAGCGATAGCGGTTTCAATCAGCAGGCGCGCATCTGGCGTGCCATGACGCAGACTTACTGGCTTATTAAAGTGGGTGACCATTTTTCGCGTGGTTCGGTAGCCATGGTTTACCAGTGGGTAACCATTTAGCATGTCGACATCGTTCTCTTCACTAAGGCGCAGCATTTTCTTAGCCGTGCCGTAGTCGTTAAGGCGCGTGTTTGAATCGATAGTTAACGGCAGTACATCAACATTGGCGTTTACGAAAAATTCATTCAGCGCAAATTGTTTCTTATAGGTTGGGAAGCCACCACGTGGCTGCACTAACATCTTCTCTTTATTTTTAAAATGGTGAGAGATAAACAGCTCTTTGCTTGCTCCTGCAACAAATTCTTTCACCTCTTCGAAATCAAATGCGTCAACGTACTCGTTGCTTAAAATGATTTCTCTTTCTTCCTGAAGCAGACTCATGCTTGGTTTCTCTCCTTGATAAACTCTTCCAGTTGATCGAGACCAACATTTAGATCGACCTGATGGCAAACCAGATCAAAACCGTACCGTTTGTATTTTTTGCTGATTTCGTCCGGGTCTCCGGTACCTACGGTAAGGTTGCCTCCAATCATCATGATTAGATCGTCAAGGCCTTTATACTTGGATTTAATCGCACGAACCTCACGGCTCCAGCCTTCTGCCTCACCATTAAGCGAAGAGATAAGAAGGACTTCTGCGCCAGTTTCTACTGCTGCATCAAAGAATTCTTCCAGATGGGTATTTACCCCTAAATTGAACACCTCATATCCTCGCGCATCGAGGGAGAGTTCGATCAGTCGGTTGGCTACAACGTGAATATCGTTACCGACAACTCCTGTCACTACTTTCATAAATTTATTACTTACCTGATTTTTGGCGTCTGTCTGGTGGAGTATGGCGCTGACCATGAACGGCGAGGTTAGAGACATACTCAACATACTTAACTGGAAAAAGTGTGTTAATTATTTTTTATGGCTGATTAGCCTTTTGACGGTGATATTTTGTGTTGCAGTTATCTATATTCTGCTTATTTGAAATCAGGCGTCTGGACATCTTTTCAGTTGAGTATCACTGAGCATACCATACTAAAAAAAGATGTAAAAAGATTATACTTGGGTTATTTTTAGACCCCAGTAGGTTAAATATTGAAAGATAATCCCGTCAGGGAAGATATACAAAAGAGATAAGGATTCGATATGGAATTTTTTACAGCAGATATTTGCGATGATCACCCAGAAAAAACTAATGTTTTAGGCCCAGGATATAAGAATTACGGTGGTGCAGATAAATGTCAGGGTGAAGTGGTTACCGTCAAGCTGGATAAGAACAACCTGGAGCTGATAAAAGTGCTTCGTGACGAAGACGGCACAGGTAAAGTGGTCGTTGTAGACGTTGATCGTGAATACTACGCAGTCGTAGGTGAAAACCTGATGAAGTTTGCTAACAATAATAATTACTCAGGAATTATTGTTAACGGCTATATTAGAGATACATTCCAAATTAAAGATATCCCTGTTGCTTTATATGCTATTGGTACGTGTTCACGTAAATATATCCCGGTAACGGAAGGGCAGAAAGATGTGCCATTATCATTCGGTGGTATAGAAGTTAAAAGTGGCGATTATATTTATGCTGATACCGATGGTGTAATTATTACCCAGGAAAAATCGTATAACAGAACAAAATACCATATGTGAATTTTGGAGCCGAACATTATTATGTTCGGCTTTTTCTGTTTTAGCAGGTGAAAATCTCATTAATCAATATGGTGAATATTAAATCTATTTAATTAAAAACAAATTGTTTATAGTCATTCAACGCTTAACTTATTTATTCCCTGTCTGTTTCTTACTAAATTAATCACATCAAACGAGAACAATTGTTATTTCAGTTTAACGAAGTAACGTTGATATTAATTAGGAATTGAGACGAGCAATCCATGACTTCGAATGTAAACAACTACAACCTGATCTCCAGAATCGTGCATTGGATTACAGCTTTGGCGGTTGTAGGTATGTTTGCTCTGGGACTGTGGATGATGGAACTGACCTACTACAGCGAATGGTATAAGACGGCACCATACTGGCATAAATCTGTAGGTATCATCATAGCGGCCTTAACGGTATTCAGGGTAATCTGGAAGCTGGCGACAAAAGCGCCGAAGACAGAGGGAAAGCCTTATGAAGTGGTCGCAGCAAAATCCGGCATCTAGCGATGTACTTTCTTCTGTTTATCTTGTTTTTCTCGGCTATCTGATCTCTACATCAGATGGTAGAGGTATCGAGGTATTTAACTGGTTCGTAATTCCGGGGGCGAGGTGAGTTGTTCCCCAATCAGTCGGATATCGCCGCAGGTTCATTATTATGTAGCTATTACTCTTATCGGTCTTGCTTCAATACACGCTTTAGCAGCACTAAAGCATCACTTTATCGATAAAGATAATACTCTACGCAAAATGGTAGGAAACGCAAAATGAAAAAGGTTTTACTGACAACAGGACTTCGCATTCTCAATGGCATTGCCATTTGGTGTAGCAGCAGCAGATTATGCGATTGATTCTTCGGGCGCTCACGCTTCTATTAACTTTAAGATTAGCCACCTGGGTTATAGCTTTATCAAAGGACGTTTTAACACCTTTGAAGGTGATTTTTCTTATGATGCTAATGACATAGAATCTTCTAAAGTCAACGTAACGGTTGATACGTCTAGCTTAGACACAAACCATGCGGAGCGAGATAAGCATATTCGTAGTGGTGACTTTATCTATGCCAGCAAATTTCCTGAAGCTAAATTCACAAGTACCAAAGTAATGGATAAAGGTGATGGTAAGTTTTCTATAGAGGGTGACCTGACACTTCATGGTAAAACACAGCCAATTACTATTGATGCAGATTTCATTGGTGAAGGTCAGGACCCTTGGGGTGGCTATCGCGCCGGTTTTGTCGGTACAACCCGGCTAGAACTAGCAGATTTTGATATTGCTGTAATGGGTGCTTCTAGTTATGTAGATATGGAGCTGCATATCGAAGGCATCCGGAAATAGCATTAGCATACAACTAAACAACCCTTAAAAATCCTTCGTTATTGAAGGATTTTTATATGCTTTGCTTATATTCACTATGTTGTAATATGCGTTGAATCAATAACTTTTTATTAAGCAAGTAGTTACATAAATAGTGTGTTCTGTTCACACTTCTGCATAATTAGCTGTTTATTCGAATATTTTATACACACCATTATCACTTCGATAAACTATAAATATAGTAAGCTACATTTCCACTGTTCTCATCAATAATTAAGAACGACCAATATAGTGAATACTCTCGGAGAACGTTCATGAAACTTCTAAAACGTACCTTTTTCGCGCTGTTAGTGATAAGCCTCAATTCGCCGGCAAGCGCTCAGGAAATAAGAGTAATGGAGGCGAAAGATCCCAGAAACGCACTTGCACTTAGTGTTCTGGAGCTTGCATTGAGTAAAGTGGACAAGAGCCTTACCACTACTCAGGTGGATGATACGGATAACGAAGCAAGAAACATTAGTGAAGTTGAAGCCGGTAACCTGGATGTTATGTGGGCAGGCGCTGCTCAGGAGAAAGACGAAAGGTTAATGGCTGTAAGAATCCCTATCTTAAAGGGAATGTTGGGGCATCGAATTTTTATTATTCGGAATGGAGATCAATATCGATTCGACAATATCAACTCATTGAATGATCTGAAAACGTTAAATGCGGGGCAGGGAACTTTCTGGGGAGACACGCGTGTCTTAAAAGCGGCGGGTATCCCTACATTAACTACAATTAAGTATCCGAACTTATTCAAAATGCTGGAAGGGGAACGATTTGATTACTTCCCTCGCGCGGTACATGAGCCCTGGCCCGAAGTAGCGAGCCGACCAGAGCTTAATCTGACGGTAGAAAAGAACTTAATGCTGATCTATCCATTTGCGATGTTCTTCTATGTTAATAAAAGCGATCACGAACTGTACGACAAGATTTATCGTGGGTTTGAGATGGCGATTAAAGATGGCAGTTTTGATGAACTGTTCTTCAATAACCCTTCAATAAAAGATGTTCTGGAAAAAGCCAATATGGGGGGAAGGAAGATTTTTCGAATAGACAATCCGTATATGCATCCGGATACACCTTTTGACAGAAAAGAGTTTTGGCTGGATATCAGTCAGTTATAAACACAAAGCTAAGATTGATATTCATCTCGGGGGGACATATGAACTCAATTAAATACAAATCAATGATATTTCTTTCTGCCATTACACTGTTAGTAATGGTGGTAATAATGACAGCCAGTTACCAACTGGTGACCAACTATTACGACGAAGCCTTTGAGAAACAAGCGGTAGAAGCTGACAATACGCTTTCGGTCGTGCTTCAAGAACCCATTTTTGCTTATGACTCAGAATTGGCCGGAGATATCTTAACTTCATTCGTAGCATTCCCTTATATCCACGCGATTAAAGCCTATGATCATCGTGACAAACTTATTGCGGAAGCGACAGAAAGCAGTGCGAAGCCAGCGGATTCACAGTTAGTCAGTCACTCTAAAGAAGTCGTTTGGGGTGGTTCGAAGGTTGTCGGTAAGATCGAAGTGACCTATCGCCTCGACAGTAACGATGGAGCACTCTCGGCAGCCAGAACCATGTTTATGCTGATAGCTGTACTAGTGCTTTTGGCGCTAGGCGTAACAAACTGGTTTATCTTAGGGCGTTATGTCGTTAAACCGATCGAAATTGTTGCCGATGCAATGTCTGAAATTGCTCAAGGTGGTGGGGATCTTACCCAAAGGTTAGACATTAAATCCGATGATGAAGTCGGTCGATTAGCTAAGAGCTTTGATACCTTCTTGTCAAACCTACATGGCCTGGTTCAGAGAATTGTAAACTCGGCAGATGAGCTTGCAGTATGTGCTTCAGAGATTAAGGGTGGAGCAGGAAAGAATGCAGCGGCAACGCAGGATCAGCTTAAAGAGATAGAGCAGGTAGCTACAGCACTGAATGAGATGTCCTCTACGACTCAGGAAGTATCTAACAATGCGAATACTACGGCAGATAAGACCCATAGCTGCAATGAATTAGCGGATAAAGGCCACGGTATCGTTAAGAAGACGGTTGATGAGATCTATGTACTTGGTGACGATTTAATGGGCACCAGTAAGAAGATCAGTGAGCTGAGAGACCGAAGTGAACATATCAATACTGTACTTGTTGTGATCAAAGAGATTGCAGAACAAACTAACTTGCTTGCTCTGAATGCTGCGATTGAAGCTGCACGTGCAGGCGAGCATGGCCGTGGCTTTGCAGTGGTTGCTGATGAAGTACGAGGTCTAGCGCAGAGGACACAGGACTCTACTCAAGAGATCGAAGGCATTATTAAAGATCTCCAGACATCATCAGAAGAAGCCAATCAGCTGATGTCCGCGACCAGTGAAACGCTCGCAAACACGATTGAAGAGTCTGCGGATGCTATTGATGCGCTCGAAGATATCATTCGTGATGTTAATGAAATCAACGATATGAACACCCATATCGCAACAGCAACAGAAGAGCAAAATGTTGTGACAGCGGAAGTAAGTGAGAAAGTGGAAATCAATAAACACCCTAACTTCTGAAATCACAACTAACGCGGTCAGGGTGGGAGAGTTGAGTAACTCGCTGGATAGTGTCAGCTCAAGTATTAAGAACGACTTATCCAAGTTTAAATTGTAGAAATACAGTTTAAGTTGCAGAAATAAACAGAAGCCCGCACCTAAGTTGCGGGCTTCTGTTTTAAGTGTGATTTCTTTTATGCTTTTCCCTGACTCTCAAGGTATAGCACGGTCGCTGCTACGCGAGACTTCACGCGCAGTTTCTTCAACAGGCTCTTAATATGTACTTTTACCGTTGACTCAGAGATAAACAAACGGTCTGCTATTTGGCGGTTACTAAACCCTCTGGCTACTTCGATCAAAATTTCATTTTCACGGTCAGTCAGCGTCGAGAACATATCGTCTGTCTCAGCTTTCTCTTTCAGCACTTCCAATACAGTTTCGCTAAAGGCACTGCCGGTTGTCATTGCTTTCTTAATCAGATTGATTAGCTCATCCGGTTCTGTGTCTTTCAGCAGGTAACCATCAGCGCCAGCATCAATCAGTGCCCGGATATCCTGACTACTGTCGGAAACCGTCAATACGATAACTGTGGCAGTAACCCCTTCTTCACGCATGACTTTAAGGGTATCCAGTCCAGACATCCCTTTCATATTCAAATCGAGAAGGATAAGATCTGGTTCCTGATTAGTAGCAACAGCCACGGCATCCGCGCCGTTACTAGCTTCAGCGACAACATTAAACTCTTCTTCAAAAGAGAGTAGCTGGATGATTCCTCGTCTCATCAGAGGGTGGTCATCGACAATAAGTACGTTCCAGTTTGACATGTTTGTTTCCGGTTATTTATGAAGCGGGAACTGGAGCTGAACGGTACAACCCTCACCCGGCTTGCTTTCAATATTAAGGTCACCTTCCAATCGGTCTGCACGTTCTGTCATTATGGTTAAACCATAGTGATTGAGTTTTTCAACACTTGTACAGAATCCCGTTCCATCATCGGTGACGGTTATGTTCACCAGGTTATTTGTTTCCTGGCAGGTTATTTTTATTGTATTTGGTGATGCATGTTTAATCGCGTTGAGAATCGCTTCCTAATCAACTGAATAACATGTACCTGATGATTTGCTCGTAATGAGATAGAAGCGATCTGATTGTCCAGTATTATCTCAGCATCGGTTTGTTCTTCCAGCGGTTTTATCAGTTCTTGTAGCGCTTCCCCTAAGTTGGCTTTACCAATCGTTAAGCGGAATGTACTCAATAACTCCCTTAACTGAGTATAGGTTGCACTAAGCTGCTTATCAATTTCTTTAGCAGTTTCAGTGGCTTGTTCTATTTTATTCGCTTTAATTCCCGGTTGAGAAGCGTTGTTTGAATTTTAAGATAAGAAAGAGATTGGGCAATGGAATCGTGAAGTTCCCGTGCAATGGTTGCTCGCTCTTCCATTAAGAGTAACTGCTGAGTCTGTTTTTGTGAACGATTGTAATAGATACCGCGCGCTAGAATCTTGGAAACGTTAATAATAAGCTCTTGATCGGGGCAGGGTAAAGTATAGTGCCACTCCAGGCGTCCTAGCTCATCTTCGTCTAACACTAAAGGTTCGCAGTGAATGATGGAATCTCTACATGGTTCTCCAACTTCGATACTCCACTCTGCACCTGATTCAACAACAACCATTTTTACAGATGTGATACCTTCGGTTTCTAACAGGGCCTCAAGAATACTCTTGAAGTTCTGCTCGCTTAGATGGCTAACTCCCAATTGTTGTTGACAGCTATACAGAGTTTCTAGTGAGTTTTTCGCGTGTTCCAGGCGATGTGTCTTTTCAGTTACTTTTTGTTCCAACCCGACATAGAGCTTCTCAAGCTCCGTTGCCATACCGTTAAAAGCGGTTGCCATTACACCAAGTTCATTTTGGCTATTGATTCGCAACTTAAAACCAAAATTACCGGACTGTACTTCTTTACTGGCGACCATTAACTGTCTGAGTGGGCTTACAACTTTTTTCTGTGAAAAGTAAATCACATACATGGCAACAAGAAGGATCAATGTAAACCCGAGTCCATATGAGAAGAACAACAAAGACATTTTTTGTTGCGAGAATTTTTGCAGCTCAAAAACGAAGATGTCGATCTCGTCTACATAGGCAGCAACTTGCTGAATATAATGTGCTTTATTGTCTGTTCGCAACGCTGGCTGCAGCTCATTCCACATTAGCGTGAGGTTGTAGTAACGATTAATCAACGATTGAGGTGTTGCCCAATTATTGATTGAGCGTAACGCTGGGGAATGTAAAGAGCGTTCATAAGCAACCAGGTGCTCTATAAACTCATCTGAACGGGTTTCGATATCAAACGCCAGGCGATAACTCTGCATTCGCAATGAGCCTGCCACATTGATCGCTTCTGCATCGTTCATGCTCGAAAAAACCGCAGAAAGGGTAACAACCGCAGTAGTAATTGACAGCAACAAAATACACAGCATCGCCCAGGCTATTGTCTTTGTTATTGATACTTGTGGTCTACGCAACTGCAAGCTTTTCTCCTGATGAAATTATCAACATTGGCTATTTGTACATCTCTCTATTGTGTGAAGTAAACCGTATGGATTAATTGATCTTGCGCAATTGTGATATCCATTTACCTATTAAGGGTTATTTATAAGAAAAGTGCAAATCTTAGACTACAGTTAATTCAGAATATTTAGAGATATTAATGACGTATGAATGATTTTAATAATAATCGTTCTCAATAAAGTCATTAAATTAGTAGCAAAATATAGAGGAAAAAGTTGGTAGATATAGCAAGGCGTCGCCTGTTTACCCGCGCTCCCAAAGCAGAAATTGTTACCGAGGCACCGCAGAGATCGCCGTGGCTTGTTGGTGAACAAGCCTTTGTTGATGGTTGTACCCGGTGTGGGAAATGTATCGAAGCGTGTGAGACATCTATCATCATTAAAGGGGAAGCAGGTTTTCCCGAAGTAGACTTTCATGTTGATGAGTGCACGTTTTGTGGACGATGTGCAGAAGTCTGCCCCGAACCTCTATTTCAGCCAAAAGAGCAAGAGCCTTGGCAACAGGTGGCGGTTATCGGAAGTAATTGCCTTTCTCTTAACGGAGTGGAGTGCAGAAGTTGCGGTGATATGTGCGAATACGCTGCAATTAAGTTTCGGTTGCAATTAGGTGGCACAGCCAAGCCAATGCTGAATGAGAAAGACTGTACAGGATGTGGCGCTTGTATCAAACCATGTCCGGCAAATGCCATACAGATGAAGCGCGATACTAGTATCAAAACAGGAAACGCAGATGAGTTATCACGTTAGCAGCTTAGCGGTTCACGCCGCAGCTGACCAACTAGAAGCAGTAAAAGCTGCGATTGAAGCAATGCCTGGTGCGGAAGTACCGGGAACCAGCGAAGCGGGAAAGCTGGTTGTGGTTATCGAAGGCGATAGCCGTGACAGCCTGGCTGACCAATTCGAAGAAATAAAGCAATTGCCAGGGGTGCTCGCTGCAACTCTGGTGTTCCACCAAATGGATGAGCAAGTTGAGCTTGATTGAGGAAGCAAACATGAGTGTCAGTAGACGATCTTTCTTGAAGGCAAACGCGGCGGTAGCGGCAGCATCGGTAACGGGAGTTATTCTTCCTACATCGGTTGCTAAAGCTGCTGGTAAAGACAACGAAGTACACTGGGATAAGGCTCCGTGCCGATTCTGTGGTACGGGTTGTAGTGTTCTGGTTGGTACCCAGAATGGTCGTGTTGTAGCCTCCCAGGGTGACCCGGATGCACCAGTAAACCGTGGTCTTAACTGTATTAAGGGTTATTTCCTACCTAAGATTATGTACGGTAAGGACCGCCTAACCCAACCTTTACTTCGTAAAACCGATGGTGTTTACGACAAAGAGGGTGAATTCACACCAGTTAGCTGGGATGAAGCCTTTGATGTAATGGCAGACAAATTTAAAGCTGCACTGAAAGAGAAAGGTCCTACTTCTGTAGGTATGTTCGGTTCAGGTCAGTGGACGGTTTGGGAAGGTTACGCTGCTGCTAAACTTTACAAAGCTGGTTTCCGTTCTAATAACATCGACCCTAACGCACGTCACTGTATGGCGTCTGCGGTAGTTGGTTTTGGCCGTACGTTTGGTATGGACGAACCAATGGGTTGTTACGATGACCTAGAGTACGCTGATGCGTTCGTACTTTGGGGATCGAACATGGCGGAAATGCACCCAATTCTTTGGTCGCGTCTAACTGACCGTCGTCTGTCTGAAAAACACGTTAAAGTAGCGGTTCTTTCTACTTATGAGCACCGTTCTTACGAGCTTGCAGATAACCCAATTATCTTTACACCACAAACCGATCTTGCGATCCTGAACTTCATCGCTCACTACATTATCTCGAATAATAAAGTGAACCAGGACTTCATGGATAAGCACGTTAACATCCGTAAGGGTGAAACGGATATCGGTTACGGTCTGCGTCCTACGCACCCACTAGAAAAAGCAGCGAAGAACCCAGGTAGTAAGAAGTCAACTCCAATGAGCTTCGAAGACTACGCTAAGTTCGTTTCCAAGTACGATGTGAAGTACACATCTGAGCTTTCTGGTGTGCCTGAAGATCAGCTAATTGAACTGGCGGAAATGTACGCAGATCCAAACGTGAAAGTTGTTTCTTACTGGACAATGGGCTTCAACCAGCACACTCGTGGTGTATGGGCGAACAACCTGATGTACAACGTGCACCTACTAACTGGCAAGATCTCTAAGCCGGGCTGTGGTCCATTCTCACTAACGGGTCAGCCATCTGCTTGTGGTACTGCTCGTGAAGTAGGTACATTCGCACACCGTCTGCCTGCAGATATGGTGGTAATGAATCCTAAGCACCGTGAATTTGCTGAGAAGCACTGGAACATCCCAGAAGGTACTATCCCAGCGAAGCCAGGTTACCACGCTGTACTTCAAGACCGCATGCTTAAAGACCGCAAGCTGAATGCTTACTGGGTTCAGTGTAACAACAACATGCAGGCTGGTCCGAACATCAACGAAGAGCGTTACCCTGGTTACCGCGATCCAGCTAACTTCATTGTTGTATCTGATCCGTACCCAACAGTTACCGCTATGGCGGCTGACCTTATCCTTCCAACAGCAATGTGGGTTGAGAAAGAAGGTGCTTACGGTAACGCAGAGCGTCGTACACAGTTCTGGCGTCAGCAGATTCAAGCTCCAGGCGAAGCTAAGTCTGATATGTGGCAGGTGATGGAATTCTCCAAGCGCTTCACAGTTGAAGAAGTGTGGCCAGCAGATCTGATCGCTAAGAAACCAGAACTAGCAGGTAAGACTCTATTCGAAGTGCTATTTACCAACGGTAAGGTAGATAAGTTTGGTCTTGATGAGCTAGCTGAAGGTCAGTTGAACGATGAGTCTCGTGACTTTGGCTTCTATGTTCAGAAAGGTCTGTTCGAAGAGTACGCATACTTTGGCCGTGGTCACCACCATGACCTTGGTACATTTGAACAATACCATGCATCACGCGGTCTTCGCTGGCCTGTGGTAGATGGTAAAGAAACACTATGGCGTTATGCAGAAGGCTATGACCCATATGTAGAAAAAGGCGAAGAGTTCTCGTTCTACGGTAAAAAAGATAAGAAAGCGGTTATCTTTGCGCTTCCTTATGAACCAGCAGCAGAAGCACCAGATGATGATTACGATCTATGGTTCTGTACTGGCCGTGTTCTTGAGCACTGGCACACTGGCTCTATGACACGTCGTGTACCTGAGCTATATCGTTCGTTCCCGGATGCGGTTGTTTACATGCACCCACTGGATGCGAAGAAGCGTGGTCTACGCCGTGGTGATGCGATTAAAGTATCTTCACGCCGTGGTGAAGTGTTGAGCCACGTTGAAACACGCGGACGTAACAAAGTGCCACAAGGTCTTATCTTCATGCCATTCTTTGATGCTGGACAACTGACCAACAAGCTAACGCTTGATGCGACTGACCCGCTATCGAAAGAGACTGACTTTAAGAAATGTGCAGTTAAGGTAGAGAAGGCGTAAAGCCTTGTTTGGAGAGTGAAGAATGAAAATTAACCATTCTTTACCATCTGCCAGTAGGCGGCGTTTTATGAGAGACGCCGCTCGTACAGCGGTTGGGGCTGGTGCCGCAGCGACGGTGCTTGGATTACAGACACAGCAGAGCAAGGCTGATACGGGTAGCGTGCCTATTCGTCCACCGGGTGCTCTGGCGGAGCAGGAGTTTTTAATGCCTGTCTGCGTTGTGGCTTGTGTGTTCAGGCATGCCCCTACGACACATTGAAACTAGCGACGATGCTTTCTCCGGTTGCAACGGGTACACCATATTTCAGTGCAAGGGATATCCCTTGTGAAATGTGTGATGACATCCCTTGTGTACCGGTATGCCCAAGCGGTGCGCTTGATCATTCATTAACAGATATTGCAGAAGCAAGAATGGGAACCGCGGTTCTTATTGACCACGAAAACTGCCTGAACTGGCAAGGTCTGCGTTGTGATGTATGTTACCGGGTCTGCCCATTGATTGATGAAGCTATCACCCTTGAGCCGATTCGAAACCAGCGTACTGGTGTGCATGCAATGTTTATCCCGACAGTGGTCACTGATAAGTGTACGGGTTGTGGTAAGTGTGAAGAAGCGTGTGTGCTTGAAACGACAGCGATTAAGGTTGTGCCTACCGCACTAGCGAGAGGCGAGCTTGGTCACCACTATCGTTTAGGCTGGGAAGAGAAAGAGAAGCATGGTGGCGAAAGCTTGATTCCTAAGCAGCTGGATTTACCAAATCGAGCACCTCTCGGAAACCCTGATGGTGTTAAAGAGGGAGGTTTGTGATGGCAATAAAACCTAAAGCGAAAAAGAATCTGGCAAAAGATGCCGGTAAAGAGTCAGCGAAGACGAACGGACTGTGGTTCGCAAATCGCTTTCTGATCCTTCGCAGGCTGATGCAAGTTTCAGTAATTGTCGCGTTTATGATGGGGCCAACATGGGGAATTTTGACAGGGAATCTCTCTTCTAGTGAGCTGCTAGGGACGATTCCGATGACAGACCCTCTGTTGCTGATGCAAACGTTAGCAACCGGCTTCTGGCCTGAAACGACAGCCATTATTGGTGGCTTAGTAGTAGCAGGCTTTTACGCAATCGCTGGACCAAGAATGTTCTGTGCCTGGATTTGTCCTGTAAACCTCGTGACAGATTTGGCTGCATGGATCAGACGAAAAACCGGACTAAAAGCAAGTTATCAGTGGTCTTCATCGATTCGCTACTGGTTACTCGCTGCCATCCTGGTTGGTAGTGCTGCTTCAGGCACGCTGCTATGGACCTGGCTGGATCTGGTTGCCGCCCTTCACCGTGGATTGGTTTTCGGTTTTGGTGCGGGCTGGGTACTGATTTTGATGGTATTCCTTATCGACCTGCTGCTTGTTGAGCATGGTTGGTGTGGACACTTATGCCCATTAGGGGCCACCTATGGCGCTATCGGTCGTTACAGCTTATTAAGAGTAACTGCGACTGACAGGGAAAAATGTAACAACTGTATGGACTGTTATAACGTCTGTCCTGAACCCAAAATCCTACGACAACCACTGAAGGAAGGGGACAGAAAAGTTATGAGTCAGGATTGCATTAGTTGCGGTCGCTGTATCGACGTCTGTGCTGAAAAAGTATTCGAATTTAGAATAAGAACTGGAGCTAAATATGAAGATTAAGTTTGTCGTGTCTGCGCTGCTGGCAGCAATAGTAAGTACGGCAGCAATCGCTGAAGTGACATCACTTCGGGGCGCTCAGGGAATAGCTGATACTAACGAAGTACCAACTTTGAAGAAGGTACCGAAGAGCCAGGATGTACTGGCGCTGGATTACGTGAACCAGCCTCCATTGATTCCACACGAAACGGGTCAGGTTCAACTTAACCCAAGTAATAATGGTTGTCTGGAATGTCATGATGTGAGTACTTACCGTAAGGCAAAGGCTCCGCGTGTAAGCCCAACTCACTATATGGATCGTGATAACAAGATCCTTACTGATGTAGCGCCTCGTCGTTACTTCTGTTTGCAGTGTCACGTTACTCAGGTTGATGCAGAGCCACTGGTACTAAATGAATTTGCACCAGCTGGTAAGTTCGGCCAGTAAGGGGGAGCTATGGGACTATTAAAGCGCTTTTGGGCGTGGTTTAGAAAGCCGAGTCACCTGGCGTTAGGTACTCTTCTTGTGGGCGGTTTCTTCGCTGGTATCATTTTCTGGGGTGGTTTTAACACCGGCATGGAAATGAGTAACCAGGAAGAGTTCTGTATCGGCTGTCACGAGATGGAGAACAACGTATACCAGGAGTATATCGGTACTATCCACTATACAAACCGCTCTGGTGTACGTGCTACCTGTCCGGATTGTCACGTGCCTAAAGAGTGGGGCCCTAAAATGGTTCGTAAGATCCAGGCGAGTAAAGAGCTTTGGGGTAAGCTAACAGGTAAAGTGGATACTGCTAAGAAGTTTGAAGAACATCGCTTCGAGATGGCATCCCGTGAATGGGATAGAATGAAGGCCAATGACTCACAAGAGTGTCGTAACTGTCACAACTTTGAATACATGGACTTTGTTTCTCAGAAGCCAGTTGCAGCTGAAATCCATGACCGTGCAGAAGATGCAGGCCAGACTTGTATCGACTGTCACAAAGGTATCGCTCACAAGCTACCTAAAGAGCATACGATCAACAAAGAGCTATAATTTAAGATTATATTTATTATCGAAAACACCTCGCTTTTTAGTGAGGTGTTTTTTTATACCCCATTGAAAATTAAACCAATATCCCGTCGTCGAATTAGAGTAGATGACGATCAATTAAGGATCAGGCTATAATTTAAAGGAGGAGATTGGAAAGGGAACTGAGTAATGGCACTTCAGCGAAGGCATAGCGATCCGGGAAAGCCGTATAATCCGGATATAGAGCTCACCAATAATCAGAGAAAGAAGTTTTCTGAAACAGCGAACAAAGCGGAAGCCAGACGAAAACAGAGAGATCTGTATAAGGCCGTATTGAACCCTAGGCAGGCGAGAGCTGAAGCGATTGCTAAAGCACGCGAGAAGTTGAATGCTCAATTAAACCAAAATGCAGAAGAACAGCCGAAAAATAAAGGAAAACTGCCTGAGCTTACGTTCTTGAGGGTGCTTATCTGGTCGATTGTTTTGGGATCATTTTGGGTTTGGATACTGTTTATGTTTCCAAGTAATTAAAGAAAGCCTTAGGCTTGTGACTGGTAGAACTTGTAGCGGTTTTTGCCAGAATGTTTAGCTTCATACATCGCTTTATCTGCACATCTTATTAGCTCACGAAGGTCATCGGCATCCTGTCGATAAATTGAAATGCCGATACTAAATGTTAGCAAACCAATACTTCCTTTCTTATCGAGGTCATCTGAGAACAGAACACTAATACGTTGAATGATGCCTTCCAGATCTTTCATGCTTGGGATGTCGTGCAGTAGAAGCATAAACTCATCGCCCGCGTATCTGGCTACGCAAAACTCATGCTTGTTCGTCTCTCTGTTTACGCCACGAATACAGTTAGATAGCCGCTGAGCAAAATGCTTAAGCACCTGATCTCCTGCATGGTGCCCGTGGGTGTCATTGATAGGTTTAAAGTTATCTATATCCAGAAAAATCAGTGCGGTGATGTTTTCACTGTTTTTGTTTTCTTGCAGTGTCTTCTTTGCCCAGGTTTCGAATGTCCAACGATTTGCCAGGCCAGTTAATCTATCCTTATACGCCAACTCCTGTATTCCTGAACGATAGAGCTCCTGCATATAGCTCATAGATTTGGAGTAATAATAGTTTGATAACAGGCACAAGGCGCAAGTCACTATCAGAGCGACCAGCAGTCGATTTTCAAAAGCAGAGTTGAGGTTTAGTGATGCGCTAACATCGGTATAAGACGTGTAAAGAGCCGTGAAGGCACAGAACGTAATGCTAATAGCTAAACTGGTTTTAAACTCATTTAAGTATATTGCACTGGCCAGTAGTGGAAATACCCAAAACATGTGAGAAATATTTCCGTCGAGGACTGTCAGATTGGTGAATGCGTGAACAAGCAAAACAGAAGTGAGTAAAACTTTGCTGTTTGAAGGATTTTTTCGGCGTTTGATTTGCCAGATATTAATCAGGCACAGAGCGCTTCCTAGCAGGTTAATAGCGGCGTTGATAGTGTGCCCTGTAAAGAGGTTAGTTGTTCCGAACCCCCAAGCAAAAACGCAGCGGTAGCTGCAAACAATACCACTATTTTGCTTTTTCTCTGGCTGTAAATATCAGCCATATCTGCTAACCGAGTACCGGAGAGTTCTTGCATGTTACTGTGATATTGAGCCAGAGTTAAATGTCATTATGTGTGCAATTGTATTATTTCTGAGATGGATGTGTATGTGACTTAGGTTCCATGTTTCATATTTGTTTCTATCCCAAGGGAGTTACTGAGTCTCCGGTTTTTATGTTGTTTTGGCTATCTTTCGAGCAGTTAGACCCAAATACTGCATAAATCACTAAAACGTAAAGAAAATATAACTACACTGGAGTTATGAGCTTTTATTTATGCTGAGGTATTAATGCCAGTTACTCCTTTATCTTCCAAAGATCTTTATCGTAAGTTGCAGAGCTGAATAAGCTTGATTGCAAATCAACAAAAGAATTATCACCGATCGACGAAATTGTAGGGCAGGAACGCGCAGAAGGCGGTAGAGTTTGCTATGTCCATCAAGGAGAAAGGCTATAACATCTATGCCATTGGCCAAAATGGTTTAGGCAAGCGCACCATGATCCTGAGATATCTCAGTAGACATCAGTACGAGGTGGACTCCCTGTATGATTGGTGTTACGTCGCTAACTTCGAAGATATCAGAACACCAAAGGTTCTTAAGCTACCTGCTGGTATGGGCAGCAAGCTTAAGCAGGATATAGAAAAGTTAATGGTGAAGCTGGTAAAGGCTATTCCCTTAGCGTTTGACAATGAAATGTACTACAGCAGGGCGGAAAAGCTCAAAGGTCAGTTAACTCAAAAGCAGCAAACAGAGCTTGAAGAGATAAGCAAAGACGCAAAAGAGAAAGGCATTAGTCTTACTTTGACCACTCAGGGTGACTACCAGTTTATCGCCATGAACGGTGAGGAGCAGCATACCGAAGAAACTTTCGAGAGCTTACCTAAAGCAGAACAGGAACGCTTTGGCAAAAATATCGATGAGCTGGAGATCCAGCTGAGAACTATGGTTCGCCAGCTTACGGAATGGGAAGAAGCTACAGTGAAAAAATTCAAAAGCTGAATGATGAAGTTACTCTTGAAGTGATTACTCACTTTATCAAGGAGCTCAAGAAAAGCTATCTTGGCTACGGTGAGATTAAGAAATACTTGACTGAACTTCAGAAGGATATTGTTGAGAATGTTGAGATCTTCCTTGAAGAAAGTGGAGAGCAAGGTGAGATTGCAGCTGCGTCGCTAGATAAAAAGTTACCACGACGATACAAAGTCAATGTCCTGGTGAGCCAGAAGTCGGATGATTTTCCTATCGTGGTTGAAGAGAGCCCTAACTACCATACTCTATTTGGTTACACCGAGACCGCAACATACAAGGGCACGGTGTTTACTGATTTCTCATTGATTCGCTCGGGTGCATTGCACAAAGCTAATGGTGGTGTGTTGCTGATCGATGCAATTAAAGTATTGGAACAGCCATATGTCTGGGATGGTTTAAAGCGCGCTCTTCGCTCCCTGCCAGCTAAGCCTAACAGCACTTGAAAAAGAGGTAACTCTTACCGGTGCGGTTTTCATTGGATCCAGAGCCGATTCCACTAGATGTAAAAATCATTCTTTTCGGTGACTACCGGACTTATCAGCTTCTGCAACACTATGATCCGGAGTTTGGTGAGCTATTCAGGGTTACAGCGGATTTTGAAGACGAAATGAATCGAAACGACGATTCTGAGCTGAACTACGCCCGTTTTATTTCCAGCATCGTTCATGATAGCAAGATGCTTCACTGTGACAGGAAAGCCATCGCCAGAATCATTGAGTACAGTTCCAGAATGGCGGGTGATCAGAACAAGCTTTCGTTGCACTCTGCCTATATCGCCAACCTGTTGCGTGAATCAAATTATGTGGCAAGGAATGCACGTTCTAACCTCATCAGAACGAGATCATGTTGATCAGGCGCTTAAGAATCAGGAGATGCGTGTAAATCGCCTTCAGGATAACGTGATGGAGTCGTTTACCAATGGTACTACGCTTATCCATACTACAGGGTCGGCTATTGGTCAGGTTAACGCCTTATCCGTGTTGAGTACCAGTGACCATATGTTTGGTGCGCCGAATAGAATTACAGCGACTACCTCATATGGTGATGGTGAAGTGATTGATATCGAGAGAAATGTGGATCTGGGTGGCAGTCTTCACTCAAAAGGTGTGATGATCCTTTCCTCATATATTGCTTCAGTGTTTGGAAAAACCGCGAAAATTCCTCTTACAACCAATATTACCTTTGAGCAATCATATGGTGGTGTCGATGGTGATAGCGCCAGCATGGCTGAGTTGTGTGCCGTTGTTTCAGCGTTTTCTAAGCAGCCAAACCGCCAGGATATAGCCATTACTGGCTCAATGAACCAGTTTGGTGAAGCGCAGCCAATCGGTGGAGTTAACGAAAAAATTGAAGGTTTTTACGATGTGTGTGTAATCAAAGGCCGTCATCATGAGCAAGGTGTCATTATCCCGTGTTCCAACGTGCATAATCTGATGCTACGCCAGGATATTGTTAAAGCCGTGGAGAAAGGTGAATTCCATATCTGGGCGATAGATCATGTATCCGAGGCTATCGAGCTCTTCACGGGTAAGCCTGCAGGTGAAGTTAGTGAAGAAGGGAGCTATCCGATTAATACCATATTTGGAATCGCTCAAGCGAAGCTGAATGCGTTGAGGAAGTAGTTTCATCAATAATTGTCATCCCGGATGAGCCTAAGCGAAGTCCGGGATCTATTTTTACTATAGCGAGCTTTATTTAGATTCCGTACTACACTCGTTCCTCGTTATACGGAATGACTATCTTCGGTTTGGCTTAGTCGTCTCTACTATATTTTCAGTGCCAACTTGGTACCATCAAACTTAAGGTGGCTTAGCAGTACTTTAACGTTAGTTAAACCATCTTCATCAAACTTAATACCGTATTTAGCGTAGTGAATAGATCCTTGTAAGTTACAAATATTGCCACTTAGGGGCAGAAGCCTCACACTGGATTTAGAGCTGGTAATAACAGAGAGTTTAACCGTATCGCCAATATTAAAACTGTTTGCCAGAGAGCTGGTTACAAAGCGACAGCCACCTTTTGAAAGATCCCTGATTTCACACTCAATTTTTCGTTCGCCAACAATCGCTCTGGCAATCAGGTTTACATCATAGCGAGGCTCTTTACGAAGCTGGTTGATTTTCATCATGCCAGGGATGTTGATCATCACCATTCTTAAAGGCTCTTCGGTGATGTGCTCTATCTGGCTTTTAAAGTGAATTATCGCGCCTTCACCTTTTTGAGATATGGCGCGAACAACGATCCAGAATCCTTCCTGAAAGAAGTATTCAAAGTCGTCATCTGATATTTCGGGTGGCTCTATAAGCATCAGGTTATCTGTGTGGGTACCAATTAGCTTTGCCTTACCCATGTACTTAATACCGACAGGTGTGGTGATATTGATGGTAAGCTCGCTACCATGGCTCATCATATCTATCGCGTCTGTGCTATTTATCGTCGACTCTGTGGTTCTTTCTTGAACCATTGATTTTACCCTCTGCTTTGCCATCGAAGCGGACATTGCTGTTACACTCATACTGCCAACTCCTTGAGTGATATTTTATACTTTTTATTTTGTTAACGATTCTGCGAGGAATCATATAATCCGATTTTATGGTCTATTACTTATGATTTAAATAGTGATTGCTAAATTATGAGTGATACTACGGAATTTGGTTGCATAAGTGTATAGCTAATGAACTTAACGCACTTCTACTGATACTGTGACAATCGCGTGGTCGCTCGCTAGCCTGTCCAGCTCATGTCTTGGGTTAACGATATGATTATCAATCACTGAGTAGTTCCTTACGATAAAGTGCCCATGGCTGTTCTCACTATCGAATTCCCCCGATAACAAAACGTAATCTAATGTATTACCTACCGCACCATAATAGTGAGTCGGAGTCCGCGACCACTGCAAAAAGTCTTTATCTTTACCAAATTGTTTACAATACTGTTGCCAGGAATCAAAAAGCATTGGCATTCCAGTTATATCTTCACTTGTTCTTTGTTCATCAGGAGAGAGTAGTACCGCGTTTTCGAGGCTCTTGAGCGATTGGTTAAAATCGCCGAGTAGCACTACAGGGCGTACATCAGAGAGCCTAAGTTGAGAGATATAATGATATAAGAAATGAGTCTCAAATCCCCTCTGAACGGTAGAAAGCCAACTGCCAAAATTTTTCGCTCCGACCTGGCTATGATCTTCTTTATCCTCAGCTGTAGGCATGTTACCAACGATAGGGCGCTGAGACTTAAGATGGACATTGATGACCTCTATTTCACCAACGCCTTCGACACATATCGTTGCGTGTATGGGCATCCGGCTAAAAGAGAACGGCTCTGAAAGAGGATAGTGTTCTACTAATGTACGGTCAGGTTTCACCTCTCTGGCGGATTGAATAGGATACCGTGAAGCGATGGCAAGTGGCGGCTTAGAGTACAGGTAGCCTTTTTCTACCTCTGGTGTATCAATAGCAGTGAAATACGGATATCCACACTGCTCTGATAATATTCGTAGCGAGTCTGGTGAAAATACTTCTTGAAATCCTATGATGTCCGCGTTTGCTTCTCTTAATTTGTCCGCAATCCAGCCTTGCTTTTTATCCCACTGTTCGTTGGTATAAATATTCTCTAAATCATAATAAGCATTGGGTGGCTCTAGGTAATTAAGTAAATTGAAGGTCGCTATCTTTATGGCTTTACGCATCACTTCTATGGTTTGGTTGTTTTATCTAAGAGTAAGCTATTCCTGGCAAAAGTAAAAAGGGTGCCGAAGCACCCAGTTAAACTGATAAAGTCTGTCATCCCGGATGAGCCATAGCGAAGTCCGGGACCTTTAGCTAGATACCGTACTACGCTCGTTCCTCACCATACGGAATGACCGGGTTTGCGTTATTCAATTTCAAATATACACGCCTGATATGGACTTAGAGTTAGCTCGCGCACATCAGAGATGTCATCAGCATAGTTGTTTAATACCACTTTTTTCAGCTGGTGATCATAGGCTCGGCTTTGTACTTCACCACTAAAGTTCGCTACAACTAACAGTGTTTTGCCATCGTAGAAGCGAAGATACGCGTAGACCTTAGAATCTTCGGGATCAAGTAACTGATGTTTACCATAAACCACCACATCGCCATATTCGTCTCCCTGACGCAGCTCAACTAACTTTCTGTAATGATGGTAGACAGAGCCTTGATCTGAAACCGCTTGTGCGGCGTTTATCTCTGTGTAATTCGGGTTGACTGGCAGCCATGGTGTTCCGGAAGTGAACCCTGCATTATCTGAAGCGTCCCAGTGAACCGGTACTCGGGCATGATCGCGAGAGAAATGATTCAGGAAGTCGATCGCTTCGGCTGGCTCGATGCCTCTATCCATCATTTTTTGATAGTGGAATTTAGCCATCAGGTCATTGAACTCTTCGATGTTGTTAAAGTGTTTGTTGGTCATGGCCAACTCTTCACCTTGATAGATGTATGGTGTACCACTCATCATATGCAGCACTGTCCCCAGCATTTTGGCACTGATCACACGATATTCATCGCCGTCATTACCGTAGCGAGAAACGGTTCGCGGTTGGTCGTGGTTACTCCAGTAGACACTATTCCAACCTTTTTGATAAAGGTCATCCTGCCATTTAGACATGATGGACTTGTACTGAAGCAAATCAAACGGTTTGCGCACTGCGTTATGTTCTTCACGGTCGATACTTACATGTTCGAACTGGAAGATCATACTGATCTCTTTGCGGCCTGGGTCTGAGTAGAAGCGACCATCCATTGTATTGGTAAACGGAGTTTCTCCAACTGTAAGGACGTCATAATGAGAAAGCACTTTTTCGTTCATTTCACGAAGATACTGGTGGCATAGCATGTTATTTGCCCAGTGCTCCCAGCCTGCAACTCCTTCGTCAAAAATGGAGGCATCAGGAAAATCTGAAGGTTTACCTATCATATTGATAACGTCCATGCGGAAACCACCCAACCCTTTCTTGAGCCAGAAGTGCATCATCTCATATACGGCTTCGCGAACTTCTGGGTTAGCCCAGTTCAGGTCGGGCTGCTTGTTACTAAATAGGTGTAGGTAGTACTGGCCTGATTCCTCATCCAAAGTCCAGGCCTTTGGTTTAAAGAAAGACTCCCAGTTATTGGGCTCGCTGCCATCTTCCTTTGGATCTTTCCAGATGTACCAGTCACGTTTCGGGTTGTCTTTACCTTTTTTGGACTCTTTAAACCATGGATGTTCGTCGGAAGTATGATTCACCACCAGGTCCATCACGATTTTTATGCCACGCGCATCAGCTTGTTTGATCAGCTCATCCATGTCATCCATGGTGCCGAATTCAGGAGCAATTTCGTAGTAATCGGAGATGTCATAACCATTGTCATCCATCGGAGATTGATACACCGGGCTCAACCAAATCACATTGGCACCCAACCCCTTGATATGATCCAGTTTCTCAATAATTCCAGGGATATCACCAACCCCATCACCATTTGAATCGTTAAAGCTGCGAGGGTAGATTTGATAAACAACGGCGTTGTGCCACCAACGTCTTTCCAATTGTTCGTTACTCATTTGAGTGCTCCTGTTGGCATAGCGGTCTATAAAGTGTAGTTACAGTCATGTTGTTTTTCTGATTATCAATTCAGAGGGTAGATTAATAGATTCATATGGAATCAGGCCCAGAGCCATTTGCGCTGCGATACGGCCTTTCTCGGTTAATGGTTGATTCACTGTTGTTAAATCATGAACTGCAGCGTCTGGGATATTATCGAATCCGACAATTTTGAGTTCTTCCGGCACTTTGATGCCTAGCTCTTTAGTGACTTCAAGCGCGGCAAGGGCGATTTTGTCGCTCATACAAAGCATTGCACCAACTTTATCGGGTGCGGTTAGCGCTCCCCTTAAAACGGTTTTTAGCGCTTCAGGCTCTAACTGATGAATTTGCCAGATATTTTGTGAAGAGATTTCGATTCCTGCCTCTTCCATCGCATCCTGGTAGCCATCAAAACGGCAGCGAGAGATGGATTCTTCACTACTGTAAAGCTTGTCATGATGAAGCAAAGTAATTGCTGTAGAAGGTTCCAGCTTAAGTCCAAGTATAAGCACTTTTCCCTTTAGGCCCTGAAGCGCATGTTTTGCAACTTCATAAGATGCTTCACGGTTATTGATATTGATGGAGGGCGCACCATCCAACTTAAAGTCGACTGCGATTAGAGGCTTACCTTGTCTTTGAATTCTTTCTACTACTGATGAATCCACGGGCTTTCCGTAAACAATAAAGCTGTCCGGTATTGTTTCGACCTGGGTGTTTTGGTAGTTCTCGGCGCTAGAAGGAAGCAACAACATATTGACGTGTTGTGCATCTAGTGTAGAAGAGATTCCAGCCAGAAATCGCGTCGCTACAGGGTCTGAAAAGTTGTAAGAGAGGTTGTCAGCTAATAAGACACCGATGACACCGGTTTTACCAGTTCTAAGGCTGCGAGCGGTCAGGCTTGGGCCAGTATATCCTAGTTCGTGGCACTGTTTTAGAATCTTATCTCTGAGTGAAACAGAAAGTTGATCAGGTCTGTTAAAGGCATTAGAAACCGTGGCTGTAGAAACCCCTAATTTTGCAGCGACATCTTTCAGAGTTGGCTTTTTATTTTCTCTTTTCATTACTGGATTCTTCTTGCTCGTAAGCCACTTTGGAATTCTAGAACGATTAAGTTGAATAAAGAAATGGATCCAGCCATGAAAAATATCAGAGTTTGAGGTAACTCACTTATTTGTGTTTTTATTGCTCGGTTTATTGATGAGCTACGCATCTTTAGATTCTTTTTTAGTCAAATTTAGATTTCATGACTAATGTATTTAGAAGGACTTAACCGATTAAGTCGCTAAGACGACAAGTCCTTAACGAATTAAAATAAACAAGTACCCTATACATGGAGTCTACCAATGAATAAAGCTCTACTTACCAGTGCTATTGCTCTTGCTATATCCTCCACCTCTGCACTAGCCGCTGACCTTAAGTACGCACCAGGTGAAGATAGTCGCTTCAACTGGGACAGCTATGAAATGTTGAAGAAAACGGATTTGAAAGGCGAAACCATTACCGTGTTTGGCCCGTGGCTTGGTCCAGATAAGGCATTAATTGAAAGTGTTATCGCGTATTTTGAAGAAGCGACTGGCGCAGATGTGCAATATGCTGGCTCCGACTCGTTTGAACAACAAATCGCAATCGATGTGCAAGCAGGTAGTGCACCTAACGTGGCGATTTTCCCTCAACCAGGTCTTGCAGCTAACCTTGCGGCAAAAGGTTACTTAACACCGTTAAGCAGTGATTGGAAAGGTTGGATCAACGACAACTATGCAGCAGGTTCATCATGGGTAGACCTGGGTACATTTGCTGATGAGAAAGGCAAAGATCAACTATTCGGTTTCTTCTACAAAGTGGATTTGAAATCACTGGTTTGGTATGTGCCTGAAAACTTTGAAGATGCGGGCTATGAAGTGCCTGAAACGATGGAAGAGTTGAAAGCTCTGACAGAACAAATTGTTAAAGATGGCGAAACTCCATGGTGTGTTGGTTTAGGTAGTGGCGGTGCAACTGGCTGGCCAGCAACAGACTGGGTTGAAGATATGATGCTACGTACGCAGTCTCCACAAGACTACGACAAGTGGGTATCTAACGAGCTTAAGTTCAATGACCCTAAAGTGAAGGCGGCCATTGATGAGTTTGGCTGGTTCCTGAAAGATGATTTCGTGGATGGTGGTTCTCGCGCGGTAGCTGCAACGGACTTCCGTGACAGCCCTAAAGGCATGTTCTCATCACCTGCTAAGTGTTATATGCACAGACAAGCTTCATTTATCCCGTCTTTCTTCCCGGAAGGTACGGTGTTGGGTGAAGATGCTGACTTCTTCTACTTCCCAGCTTATGAATCTAAAGATTTAGGTAAGCCAGTTCTTGGTGCCGGTACTATGTGGAGTGTCACTAAAGATTCTAAAGCAACTCGTGAGTTTATGAAGTTCCTACAGTCTCCAATCGCTCATGAAATCTGGATGGCTCAATCTGGCTTCCTTACTCCGTTCAAGGGCGCAAATGTTGATGCTTACGCGAATGACACTTTGAAGAAACAGGGTCAAATTCTGCTTAATGCGACAACCTTCCGCTTTGATGGTTCTGATTTGATGCCAGGTAAGATCGGCGCTGGTGCGTTCTGGACTGGCATGGTGAACTACAGTGGTGGTCAGTCTTCGCAGCAGGTTGCTGATGAAATTCAGAAAACCTGGGATGCTCTAAAATAATAACAAGGAAATATGCAAGGCTGACGTGTGTCAGCCTTGCATTTGTTTACTATTCTTTTGATTGGTCAAGTTTTTTGATGTGAGGTTAACATGGGACAACTCTATTCATCCCTCTTTATCGTGTTCCTCGGTGTCGCTGGCTGTGTTATCTACTTTTGGGGTAGTAACTGGGTTCTGAAACTTATCTTCCCTTCTCATGGTGTTTCCAACGAGCAGATGGCGAAAAACATTAGCCGTGCAGCGGCTGTTCGCCCGTGGTTATTCCTGGGACCAGCATTAACCTTTCTAGGATTGTATCTAGTTTACCCGGTGTTTGATTCGGTCATTTTGTCTCTGCATGACAAAAACGGCGAACATTTTGTAGGGCTAGATAACTACTCATGGTTATTCGCTGATAGAGAATTTAGAGAGTCGCTCTTTAACAACATGCTATGGCTGTTGGTTGTTCCAGCTGCCTCGACATTTTTTGGACTCGTTATTGCTGCAATGACTGACAAGGTCAGCTGGGGCAATATAGCGAAAAGTCTGGTATTTATGCCGATGGCGATTTCATTTATAGGTGCTTCGATTATATGGAAGTTTGTTTACGATTACCGCTCAGAGGGCACCGAACAGATAGGTGTGTTGAATGCTCTGGTAGAGTATTTTGGTGGTACACCAGAAGCCTGGATCACCATTCCATTCTGGAACAACTTCTTCCTGATGGTGATTCTTATCTGGATTCAGACGGGTTTCGCTATGGTCATTCTTTCTGCTGCACTTCGTGGTATCCCTGAAGAAACGGTGGAAGCTGCGGTATTGGATGGTGCTAACGGCATACAGATCTTTTTCAAGATCTTAATTCCTCAGATATGGGGAACAATAGCCGTGGTATGGACAACTATTACCATCACCGTACTGAAAGTATTCGATATTGTACTTGCAATGACTAATGGTCAGTGGAGTACGCAAGTACTCGCTAACATGATGTTCGACTGGATGTTCCGCGGGGGCGGTGATTTCGGTCGTGGCGCTGCAATTGCGGTAATCATCATGGTCGCGGTTATTCCGGTAATGATCTGGAATATTCGTCAGGCAAACAAACAGATGGAGGGACGCTAGATGTCTGAAGATGCTAAGTTTAGCTTTAGTAAAATGCGCCGTTCTCCATTAACGTTATTGGTGCACGCGTCGGTTCTGTTAATTGTCATTATGTGGACGTTTCCGACGGCAGGACTTTTAATTTCATCTTTCCGTGACAAAGAGCAATTGGCAATTTCTGGTTGGTGGACTGCACTTTCTTCATCAGAACAAAACCTGATTGCGCGTACGGAACATCCAGATACTCAAGTCAATCGTGACGGTGTTTATATTCTAGAAGGGAAGATTCTTGATGATGACGGCGCTGCTGTCGATGTCATTCAGTTTGGCTGGTCTTCTAAAGCGCCAACTGAGTTTGCACCGGGTGATACAGCCCCGATGAGAAAGGGTGGAACATTAACGGTTCAGGAAGATGGCAGTTATGTGATGACCTCACAGGAACCATTTAAGGGTTCCCGAGGAAAGCGGATCTTCTATACAGCGGAGGTTCCACCTAAGTTCAGTTTGGATAATTACCGAGAGGTATTAACCGCTGAAGGTATAGGGCAGTCATTTATTAACTCATTAACGGTGACGATCCCGGCGACCATTATTCCGATTCTTATTGCTGCTTTTGCTGCATACGCATTGTCCTGGATGAAAATGCCCGGACGTGGCTTATTGATTGCGCTCGTGGTTGGCTTGTTGGTAGTGCCGTTGCAGATGTCACTGATTCCTCTGCTTAGGTTGTATAACGATATAGGGTCATTCTTTGGTGTCGGAGCTAAGACTTATCTGGGGATATGGCTCGCACATACCGGGTTTGGTTTGCCGTTGGCAATATACTTGCTACGCAATTATATCTCTAACCTGCCTAAAGAGATTATTGAATCTGCACAGGTGGATGGGGCGACTCATTTTGAGATATTCGTCCGAATCGTATTACCTCTTTCATTCCCTGCACTGGCTTCATTTGCCATCTTCCAGTTCTTGTGGGTATGGAATGACTTATTGGTTGCGACAGTATTTCTTGGTGTTGGCGAGAATGAAATGGTACTGACTGCACGTTTGAGAGAGCTACTTGGTTCCCGTGGTGGTAACTGGGAAATTCTGACTGCTTCTGCATTTGTATCTATTGCAGTACCGCTAGGCGTGTTCTTTAGCCTGCAACGTTATTTAGTTCGTGGCCTGTTAGCTGGCTCTGTTAAGTAAGACGGAGAACGGAGAAAAGTATTCAATGAAAGGTTTAAAGCTTACAAATATTAAAAAAGCCTACGGTGAAACCAAGGTGATTCACGGTGTGGATTTGGATATCGATATCGGCGAGTTTATCGTCTTTGTTGGACCATCAGGCTGTGGTAAATCTACGTTACTCCGAATGATTGCCGGGCTGGAAGATATAACCAGTGGTGACCTGGAGATCGAAGGGGTACGCGTAAACGATATGCCAGCCGCGATGCGTGGAATCGCTATGGTGTTCCAGACCTATGCGCTTTATCCGCATATGACGGTTTATGACAATATGGCGTTTGCTATGCGTATCGCTAAAGAGTCAAAGGAAAACATCGATAAGCGAGTCAGAGAAGCGGCAGCAATGCTGCAACTAGAACCGTATCTGGATCGCTTACCAAAAGCACTATCTGGTGGTCAGCGTCAGCGCGTAGCGATTGGTCGTGCGATTGTTCGTAATCCAAAAGTGTTCCTGTTCGATGAGCCATTGTCTAACCTTGATGCAGCACTTCGTGTTCAGACACGTATAGAAATCGCGAACCTGAAAGAGAAGATGGACAAAACCACCATGATCTATGTAACACATGATCAGGTGGAAGCGATGACGCTTGCTGACCGCATTGTGGTGCTTTCTGCGGGTTATATTGAGCAGGTAGGTACACCGCTTGAGTTGTATACCAATCCAAGAAATATCTTTGTTGCGCGTTTTATTGGTTCGCCAGCAATGAACATTATGGATGTGGATATTACAGAGGCAGGTGAACAAGGTAGCATCAAGTTTGAAAATGGTGTTGAATCCGCTTTCCCGTTTGCTGTTCCTGAGCAACTTAAAGGGACTAAGGGTAAGGCGGGTATTCGCCCAGAAGATTTCTTGATTGCTGAGGAATCCGAAGCTTATCTGTCGGGTAAAGTGCTGTTTGTTGAGTCTCTTGGTGAAGTAACATTGCTTCATATTGATGTTCCACATCACGAAGAAGCAATAGTGGCGAAGATCCCAGGTATCATTGACCTTCACAAAGGTGAGATGGTTCATTTGAAAGCATCTCCAGAGAAACTGCATCTGTTTAATCAGGATGATATTTCAGTTAAGCATATGGATTAATTTACAATCAATGCCTTATTTGGAGCCTCTTTCCTATCGGGTAAGAGGCTTTCTTAGTTCTGGATAGTTGCTCGGTTTGTGACAGCTTGTCAGAAAAAATGTAAGAAATGATTTAAGTTTAGGAGAAATATTGTTTCAGCATATCTAGCTGGGCTAGGATATCAATAAGACTCATTTATAACTGAGGAAGTATGGCTGATTCGCGTTCGTCGTTCCGTGGGCAGGACAATAGTAACAATTTGAGTGGACTAAGACGGCCGGTACCTTATGGACGGTATTTGTGGCTATTTATGATCTCAATTACCCTGTTCAGCATTATCTATATATCTATCGAGAGTTACGCAAAATATACAGATAAGAGCCGCGTTTATGGAATGTGGACGGAGATAGGGGCTCCTTCTCACGCGACAGATGTCTTTTTCCTGAGAGAAGATGGTGTGCGCGTAGATAACCGCTTTGTGGCTACGTCATTTGAGTTTGACGGTGCGACCGTGTCGTTTTACAAAGGTGACACGCTATACGAGTATCAGGTGTTTGGAGATAACGATGAACGCCTCAGAAGAATTACTGGTGGTGGACATGCTGCTTCATTTATCAAAAAAGGCTACGAACATACTGTTCCAACAGACAAAGGTGTTGGCCCGGCAAGACGTGTATCTTTAGCGGAGCACTTTCAGCAGAAATAGGCAATAGACAAAGATAATGGGTAACAGGTAACAGGTAACAGGTAACAGGTAACAGGTAACAGGTAACAGGTAACAGAGGCGATGGCTACCTCGCAATGCTCAGGTTAAGTTGTAGGTCAAATGGCAGTGCAGAAAGTTTGCGAGTGATCGAGCTGCGAGTTCGTTCGATATCATCTACCGCAATAATCGCGCTGGTATCAATTTTAATATCCACATCCACTCGTAACTCGCGACCAATTTTGGTTACGCCTGCCAATGCAATATTCTGGCTGGATACACTATCAACGGCTTGAATACTTTCATCTACCTGACTGCATATCTCTTTGTCCGGACTCATCATCAGAAGTTCACGAGCTGCTTCTCTAAGCATATCGAAAGGAACCTTAATAAAGTAACCCGACATCAGACACATCATCATAGGGTCGGCATACACAGACAAACTGGCCCACGGAGTGAATGTTACCCCCCAGGCGGTAACAAAACCTAAGGTAACGGCAACACTTAAAAGCGTGTCCATTTGCCACTGCTTGGATTCTGCTTCAATTAGACCAGAGGAAAAAGTTCGACTTTTATTGGCGATATACCACCACGCATACCCACAACCAACAACATTAACCACACCAAATAGAGTTGCGATAGAGGCATCAACATCACGCCCACCAGTAAACATCGCGATAACCGCAGAATGAAGTGAGTAACCTACAATGCCAAGAATAACGATCGCTTTAATGGAAATTACTATTGGCTCAAGTATCGCTTTGCCAAAAGGAAAGTTGTTTTTAGAGGGGGTCTGGATATATTTAGATACCGCCAGTGACAATAATGTTAACAGCAGGCTGACTGAAGAATAGACACCGTCGAACACGATAACCAGAGAACCAACCAGTAGACCTAGTACCAGGCCACCAATGGCAAAGCCAGATGCCAAAAGGGCTGAGAAGATTAAGACACGATTTTCATTCTGACTAACTCTGGCACACATAAAATAATCCGCTAACAAACATGCTTCTATTCTTTTCTAGCGGAGGATAATTATCAAATGTTAAGTGTTGAAATGAAATGGATTACATTGTCGGTGTAAACTTAAAAATCAATTAAAACAATCAATTATGAACGAAATCTGGTGTCATTAAAATTGACGCTGACTGAGTGAACAAAAAGTCTAAAAATCGAACAGATAATCACTGAGTTTATCATTTAACCAGGCCATTCCGGGATGTTCAGCCATACCGGCGGCGCTAAACATACAGTAGTCCTCTTGTGTCAGACCATAGGTATGTTTGATCACGGCCAGCTCTTCCTTTCTTAACAGGTGACGAATTAGCGGCTCTGGCATAACACCCCAGGCATCTTCTTGCAGGATGGTGTTTAGCATGTAGTCGAAGCTTGAAAATCCTATGTATCTTAAAGAAAAGGGTTGCAACTCAGGGTTATCCTTCTCGTTCAGATAAGCCATTGACGCTTGCATCTCGTTCCTCAGTACTTCATCAGAAACCCTTCGCAGCTTAGTAAGTGGGTGCCCGGAACGGCACACCGACATCATTCGAATTTTGCCCAGTGGATTGTAGTTTATGCGAGGATCATCAAGGCGTTCATAGTCGACACCAAAGGCAAAATCGACCTGCTTAGTTTCAACGAGATTGGAAAGGTCACCACTTGAGGCCAGCACAATATTAAACGAGGTGGCGGGATATTTGTTATTGAGCCTATGAGCAAGATCTTGCCATAAATCATCAGGAAGAGAATCATCGCGTGCTATCCAAATCTCTGCGTTGAACTCGCCAGATGCCTGACTGCAGGTTTGTTTAATCCTTTCGGCGGTAACAAGCATACTTTCACAATCTTTGTAGATTGCCTTTCCAGCTTCAGACAAAGAAACATGATTCCCTGTCCTTACGAGTAACTCAATATCAAGCTCTCTCTCCAATGCCTTGATCGCCATACTTAATTTTGTGCGGTTACACTCGAGTTGCCTGGCTGCTTCTGATACAGAGCCAAGGTCAGCAACAGCACAAAATGCCTCGATATGGGAAAGGTTCATAGCACTCCAGAAATGCTTCGTCGTTTATTGGTAATATTCAAACCGTATTGTGCATACGTTGAACACCTAAGTCCAGACTGGCTAAGTCGTAGCCAAATATGAGAAAAGTCGTGAGCTTTGTTAATAATTTGCGAGAATTTTTCGTGAAGCGAAGAGAGATTTTGTTTAACATGGGCTCAGATAGGGATGTATGAACGGAGGCCGAATGGCACACGATTGGGATAAGTTAGCTACGGAGTGGGAAAGTGATCAATCTGTCCGTAACTATTCCGAGCAAGCATTTAAAGAGCTTGAGAAAATCATCAACCTGAAAGGTAAGCGTGTATTTGATTTTGGCTGTGGAACCGGCCTTTTAAGCGAAAAAATTGCGCCATTTGCAAAAGATATTGTTGCTCTGGATGCGTCTGAAGAGATGATCGAGGAGCTGGATAAAAAGTTACTGGAAAATGTTGAACCCGTGGTGGATCACCTCAGCCGAGGACTGGTCGCTCAGCACCCAGCATTCCGCGGCCAGTTTGACTGCGTGGTTGCGTCATCTGTATGCGGCTTTCTTGAGGATTTCGATACTGCAGCATACATCATTTACACCCTTCTGGAAGAAGATGGTGTATTTGTGCACTGGGACTGGCTTGCTAGTGAAGGTGAAGACGGGCTCACAGAAGCCTCAGTTGAAAAAGTACTGGTTAAGGCTGGGTTTGACACTGTGACCGTATCGGTTCCATTTGAAGTCGATACTGAGCAGGGCCCAATGTCTGTGGTCATGGGGATCGGAGAGAAATAAGCCTATTCCAGCTTATTTCTACGCTTTGAATTCATAAAAGAGCTATGGACTTAATAAGGAGCCTCGAACTCATACGGAGTGGTATAGGTTACGAACTCGAAACCGTATTTTTCTACAATTGGGCGACTCATATCAGAGGCATCAATAATCAGATATTTGATGCCTCTTTGTTTTGCTTCAAGCACTCTTGCTGCAAGTAAATCGGTGTAATACCCCTTACCTCGATAGTCTTGTAATGTTGAACCACCCCAAAGCCCGGCAAAACGGCTATTTCCGTTGAAAGTGATACGAGCAGAAGATACCACTTTTCCATCTACGTAAACGTTGTAAATAGATACCGAGCCTGGCTCTGCGGTAAATTGATCAATAAGCGCCTGTTCCTGATGAGAGAAATCTCCTCCCCATACCTGCGGGTGAATACTCATTGTGTCTTTGATTTGATCTGCCGAAGTAACTTTTGTACACCTGTGCTGGTAGTTGCTAAATCTATGATGGTGTTTTTCAATATCAAACACCATAAACGACTCTCTTTCTCCGGCGGTGAAACCATGGTGAACTAACCGTTCCCCCATATCTGATGGGGTATCAGTATCATAGACTTTCCATTCGAAGCCTTTATTCTGCCGGGTAAAAAATTCTATTTCTTGTTCGATACGAATATCGGCTTGTTCAGAGCTAAGATCAAAGTAATTGATGTAACTGCCATGTTTACCGGGCGATACGATCTTTACGACTTGATTATCCTGTATTTTTTGACAGCCGGGTACTGATTCGCCGATACGTTCAAACCGATTGTATTCTTGAAGGATGGTTTGGATGTCCAATATCTCTATAGCCTTAGTAGGTGTATGAATCTTGAACTATAGCAGAATGTAATATCAATATGGGTAAGAAGTTTTAGAGTTAGTGGTGCAGGAAGAATACTTATAACAGCTGGTTACCTGATTTAGTTTTCCCTGATCGGGAAATTATCCAGCCGAAAAAATGATAGAGGGATTGTAAAACCCTTCCATGTGAATGCTTAAATGACAGTTGATTCATTCAATTCCATACGGAGTCACATACGGGTTTCATTACATCAGTGTTGGTAGTGAATTAAACAGCCCACTGAAGACTTAGAACAAGAATAATTGCTGCTGTTACTGAGAACATCGTAAATGTTGCAGCTAGTTCAGATAGTGCTTCTTTAAGGTTAGATTTGTTTTCTGCTACTTCTACTTGTGATGCTAGGATTGAGCTCATTTTATTACCTTATTTTGATTTGTATGACTAAATTCTGATCACATTATTGCCATAAATGTGATGCATGTCAATGTTTGATTGGTAATAAAATTACATTAATGAAAGTAATGTTACATATTTTGATTGTATTCAGTCATGGGACGAAGGTAACTCAATGACATTTATTGTTTTTTCTCAATATCACCTTTTAGCTGGTGCCATTTCAAACTGCCATTGGTTTCAAAGCTATTGGCTTTATCACAGATAATATAGTGCTCGCCTATTTGTAAAACGGCCCCTTCTGAATATGCTTTGTCCTGGTAGTAACAGACGCGCTTACCGATATCGTCACCTCCAAGCACAATTGCCTTATCCGGTGTCGAAATGGTTTTTGCTGAAAGTGAGGCTGGTATGGAGACTAACAAGAACATCAATCGAAAGTTTATCATATCAACCTTCCTGGTGAGTAAAGGGCATAAGTTCTGAGATTTAATAGCAGTAATTGTTGCAATAACGTCGCTGACAACCATTACACATGTTTGTGTATAAAATAAACAGTTTCAATCTGTTTACACAGTGTTATTGTTAACTTGCTTCCATTAAAGGTTCACTCATATCGGTCTAATGTCTATAATTGTGATGTTTGTCACTATATATCGATATCTAAATGTAATGTCTCGTTTTTGATACTTCTAAAGTATAATACACTTAATTAAATAGTCACTATTGATAAATTATAGAACCTCTACTACTAAACATTATTAACTATTTTATATAATAGTGCGTAACTATTTGTTTTATCTTGTATTATTCGAATTTTTAGTACTTTTGTACTAGGAAATTGTTAATTTTCAATACGAAAGAACTAAATTCAATGGAAACATGTAGATATAATAACTAATTTATTAATTGCTAATTAATTTTAGAATATCTGCTAACTTTGTATTGGTATCGTGTCTTACTTCACGTGTTTGTTTTATATTTTTAATTAAGTTATTGGTTATTAATTAAAGTTTGTTTTCATCAATAAACTGACCAATAATTAATTGGAAGGCTGGGTACGTCTATTCAACTTGCTAAAAACTTAAGTAAGACTCGTAATTTCAGCTCTATTTTGTATTAACCTTAAAATGAAAAGTTGGTGTAAACCACAGGGAGTTAATTATGCTTTTATCAACATATGTTAAAGCGAAACTAGCGCTGGAAAAATTTAAAAATGATGAGCGCGGCGTAACTGCAATTGAATATGCCGTAATTGGTGGTGCTATTGCCGCTGTACTATTAGTATTCTTTGTTAATGAAGGGGGCATTCAAGACGGGCTAACGGATGCTTTTGAGAAACTACAGTCAGCCTTAGGAACTGCTACTGAAGATACGGGTACAGGTGATGCTGGCTAATAGTACGGTATATCATAAAGCTCTTGTATGAATATGGATGGTTATTACTTACTATATGGTATTTTTATTTTAGTAATAACCATTTGTATTATTGATTTTAGAATTAGAACAATACCCAATAAACTTTTAGCACTAGTTGCGCTATTGGTTGTTAGCCACTGTTTTTTATATGGGCAAGTGTCAAATCTTATTTTTTTTATCCCGTCTATAATCGTTGGTGGCATAGTTTGGTACATTGGCCTTTGGGGGGCTGGTGATGCGAAGCTAATGGCAATTTTAGCTCCTCTCATAGACCTAGATTATTATTTGACTACAGTTATATTGATTTTAATGGCAGGGGGAATTCAAGCGATTATTAGTTTAGTTGCTCTGAAGTTAAGTGATACAAAACAGCCTGCTGGTATCGCATATGGCGTATCGATAGCTTTCGGGTGCTTTCTTGGAATTTTAATGACAATAGCTGAGGTATAAATGAACTTAAAAATAATCGTACCTATAGCACTTATAGCCATTAGCGCAGGCATATATGGGCTTACTCAAAATAAACAACAAGAACCCGTAAAGGTAGTTGCTGCCACACCGCAAAAAGAAGAAATAAAGATTAAGGTTTGGAAGAGTAAGCAGGAGCTGGTACCAGGGCAGGAAGTGACTCAGGCCGACCTAAAAATAGAGTTACTATCTGAACAGCAAGCCCATGAAATGGGGATTGCTAAAAATGTCTCTCTACAATTTATTCCCCATATGGTCGCGGGTCTAAAAATTGAACCCAACGAACTTGTTCACCAGTCCAGTTTTGTCTCGCCGGACGATGCCGAATATATTGATCTTACTATTGGCGAAGGGATGGTTCCCTATGCGATTAAAGTTGACCCTGAAACCATTGTTGGTGGTTTAATAAAACATGGCTCTCTGGTTGATATTATTGCGCTCTCATCGACAAATCAAAACCTTGCGATTGAATCTAATGTTGATGCTTATCAGTCTGTCTCCATATCTCCTGTTTTGATGGCGGTTAGAGTTATTAAAGTTCAGAAAGAAGAATTGTTAGATGAAGTGAAAGGTAGACAAAATCAATCTGATGTAAGTTTAATTATCGAGTTATCCAGAAAGCAGCTTGCTCGCTTACTGGTGGCGAAAAACATTGCCCAGTTAGAAGTACATAAGTCTATGGGCAAAGACCAGGCAGAATTATTAAAAGCTAACTCTGGTGATGTATTACCAAGTTATAAAGCAATTAGAGAGTATCGTTCAAGCGATGCCAAAATAAGATAAGGCATGTATATGGATGTACAAATTAAAAGAGTTTTTACCTGGCTAGGTTTTACTCTTTTGCTGGCTAGCCAAAATGCATTTTCAGCAAAAATTGTTAACCTTTCTGAAGGAGACGCACAGACGCTGCGTACCTCTCAGGAGATTGGCTCAGTATTTATTTCTAATCCAGAAGTTGCAGACTATCAGGTAATTGAAGATAACAAGGTGGTCTTTTTCGGTAAAAAAATTGGTAACGCAACACTGCTTATATTTGGGGAGCAGGGTGAGACTCTGGTTAACCGAAAGTTAGTAGTCAATAAGAGCCTCGTTCATATTCAGCAACAGATACAGCTCAGGTACCCAAATGCCGATGTTACGATTTATAACCTGGGAGAACAGGCAGTGCTAAGTGGCACGGTTTCCACTGATCAGGAACGGGAAGACATTTATAATCTCGCGGGTGAGTTATTGGGCAAAGATGCAGAAGTCACAACGGTTGAGTGGGATTTAGGCGATGAGAACTATGAAATGGATTTTATGCGTAAGTATAAGTTCCAGGGTCTCGTAAATAATATCGAAGTGGTTGCTACCAAACAGGTGAATGTAAAACTTACTGTTGCGGAAGTCTCGCACTCTTTTCTGGAAAGTTTTGGTATCCAGCTTGGCAGCGAAGGTCAGGCATCAGGGGTTTTTGTAGACTATCTTACCAACTTTAGCGCCGATGATATTGTTTCGGTGATTACGGCCACGGGTAATGATAATGTTGGCCAGGTTCTGGCTGAGCCCAATCTATCGGTGATTTCTGGTGAAACAGCTAGCTTTCTCGCTGGGGGTGAGATACCAGTTGTTACCGTAATAGATGGTGGTACCAGTGTAGAATACCGAGAATACGGTATTCGCCTAGAGTTAATGGCAAAAGTACTGCGCGACGACAAAATCAAACTATCGATGATGCCAGAGGTGAGTGCTCTGGATAATACCTACAGTAACGAATCTTACGACCTGCCTGCTTTAACAACTAGAAGAGCAAGAACTACGGTAGAGCTTGGTGATGGTCAAAGCTTTGTCTTAGGTGGCTTACTTAGCACGGAAGAGCAAGAGACCCTGCAGCGTATCCCTTATATTGGTGATATTCCCATTCTTGGAGCTCTATTCCGACATACGGAAACTTTGCGTTACAAAACTGAATTAATCATTGTCGCAACAGTGAACCTGGTTCAACCCGTTCACCCTTCAACTGTTCAACTACCTACCATGCATAAAACCACTAACCTGCAACGCTTCTTTGGGCTTGATAGTAAGTACGAGAAAGCGAAAAGTCAGTGGGCCGAACAAGTGTTAGCAACTGGAGGGTTTAAACAATGAAAAAACTATTACTTCCTCTTATCTGCTTAGGTTTGGTCGCTTGCGCTGAACGTGTTGCTGAGCGGCATGGTACCAATATACAAGTAGTGCCAATTACCTATTCGATTGATGTTGAGATCAAGAACAACAAAAACCAAATAGCCTGGAACGAACTGGATGAGTACGTAAGAAAACACTGGGATTTGGTGGCAACCCAGAACGTGAGTATTTACTGGAACAGCAAATCAGGAAAAGCACTAGCAGACAAATATGCCGACTATCTCCTAAGCCAGGGGATAGACAGCCACAAATTACTCGTTCTTAAATCCAGAGAAGATGGCTCTACACCACAATTTAAGCAAGACCTAAGGCTGGAAACCGTTGTTAATAAGGCGGTTGTTAGCACTTGTGGTTACGAGGCTATTGGAGGATTTGGCGTCGAGAGTAATGGGTGTTATGCCGAGGGTGCCAGATGGCAGTCAATGGTAAATCCTGAAAAAATGCTTATTCAAAAATAGGACATCTGTATGTTTGATTTAGTAGATATCCTCAAAAGTGATTCCAAATCCAGCTCTGCTTCAGGTGAGCTTGGTCATGACTCTTCTACGGTTCTGTTTTTTCAGACCGACGAGTGCCGCTCCCTGGTTTTAGAGGCATTTCGGTTTGAAGGTATGCCTGAACCTGCCATACAGTCAAATAAAGAGGCAGATATAAAGCAGCATGTACGTGATACTAACGTCGAAATCGTGATTTTGGAACTTAATCAGAGTGATAATGTTGTAGCCGACGCAGAGAAAGTGAATCATCTGTTGCCAAACGATGCCTCAGTGATTGTTGTGGGTAGTGAAGATGCTATATCTACCATACGGAACCTAAAGCAACTGGGTTTTTACTATCTGTTCTGGCCAATTACTAAACAAGAACTTACCGAATTTGTAAAAGGTGTTGCTGAAAACCGAAACCGAAATAAAGGATTAGGCAAGAAGCGTATAGCCAAGCAAATTAGCTTTGTCGGTTGTAAGGGCGGGGTCGGAACCACGTTTTTATCATCTGAGATCGGTTATGTGCTTTCAGAAGCGAAAAGCTCTTCATGTGTTGTTGTCGATAACGATTATCAGGGCGGTAACCTGGATATTATGCTTGGCGTAGAAAAGTTTGAAAAACGTCAGATACGTTCGGGTAACTTTATCAGTAGCCTTGATAGCACCACCTCGCAGAGCCTGCTTAACCGCCAGTCTAAAATGTTATCGGTTTTGTCGCTCTCGTCGGCAGAGCTGCCTGATAATGAAGTCTACGGTTACACCAAAACTGTTTCTGAGTTTCTTGCGGAGGAAGTGAACTTTATTCTCGATGATATCTCCTCCTCTTGTACCCAGACGATTACTTATGAAATGGTTGCTGAGCGCTCGGATTGCGTTGTGCTGGTCTTCTCTCCAACCGTTTCTGCTGTAAGAGAAGCTGCAAAAATACGCAAACGTATCCTGGATGCCAGCAACAACGATAAGCTTCGATTAATTTTGGTGTTAAATCGTACTATTCCTGATGCGTCTTCGACAGTGGAGTTAAATGAAATGGATAAGTTTCTCCGTCAACCTGTCGATGTTGAAATCCCGTACATAAAAAAACTTGATACGCTTTTGTTAGATAATAAACGCATCTGGAAACAGCGAGGTAAACCTGCGCGAGCAATAGAGAAGCTGGCATCTTTGATAGTCGGTGAAGAGAAAAAGAAAAAAGGGCTGTTTTTCTCCAGAAATCGTAGGAGCTAGCCATGAGTGATGCAAAAGAAATTTATAAAGGCATCCGAAAACAGATATTTGATGCGCTTGACCCAGAGGCGATCAATACCTTAACCAGTGAACAGCTTGGCCAACAGCTTTCTAAAGCGGTTGATATGCTAGTGGATAAGGATGCCCTTTCTATTCCTGTGATTTTGCGTAATGAGTACGTAAAAAGCCTGGTAGATGAGTTGCATGGTCTGGGGCCTCTTCAGCCTCTGATGGAAGATGAATCGATTACAGATATTATGATCAATGGTGCTGAGAATGTATTTATTGAACGTAACGGTCTGGTTGAAAAGGCGAATATCAGCTTTATTGATGAAGGACAATTGCTGGAGATCGCCAAACGAATCGCTACCAGAATTGGCCGCCGTGTCGATGATTCCCGCCCGCTTTGTGATGCCCGCCTTGCAGATGGCAGCCGGGTAAATATTGTTATCCCTCCGATTGCTTTAGATGGCACCTCTATCTCTATTCGTAAGTTTAAAAAGCAGTCGATTGATATCCCCAAGCTAGTTGAGTTTGGTGCCATGAGTCAGGAAATCGCTCAGGTTCTTATGATTGCAGCTCGCTGTCGTTTGAATATTCTTATCTCTGGCGGTACTGGCTCAGGTAAAACCACCATGCTCAATGCTTTGTCTCAGTTTATCTCGCCAAAAGAAAGGGTTGTGACTATTGAGGATGCGGCTGAATTAAGGTTACTACAGCCCCATGTGGTGCGTCTGGAAACCCGAACTGCAGGTATTGAGAACACCGGTATGATTACCCAGCGGGATCTGGTGATTAATGCCCTTCGTATGCGCCCTGACAGAATCGTCGTCGGGGAGTGTCGTGGTGGTGAAGCGTTTGAGATGCTGCAGGCTATGAACACCGGGCACGATGGTTCAATGTCTACTCTTCACGCAAACTCGCCGCGCGATGCACTGGCGCGTGTCGAATCCATGGTGATGATGGCAACCAATAACCTGCCGCTAGAAGCGATTCGGCGCAGTATCGTTAGCGCGGTCGATATTGTTATCCAGATTAGCCGTCTACACGATGGTAGCCGTAAGGTGATGAGTATTTCTGAGGTGGTTGGCATAGAAGGTACCAATGTAGTGATGGAGGAGATATTCCGCTTTCAGCCAAACCAAGTTTCAGCAGATGCGGAACATGTGGAAGGTAACTTTGTTACTGCCGGATTAATGAAGAGATCGGTATTGGTTGAAAAAGCTCGCTACTTTGGTCTTGAGCAACAGCTTGATAGTCTGTTTGCTGGACGCGAGGTAAACTTATGATCTATATAGCTTTGATCTGTTTTGGTGTTGCACTTATTGTTTTTGGTCTTTTGACCAGAAAGCCAACTCATGGCTATTTTAAAGAGTATAACCGAACGGTCAAAGTCTACAGTATGGCCGATATCGACTCTGCGGTGGATTTTGAGTCACTCTCCGGGCTGACATACCGCCAGAGGTTTAAGCGATACCTTGAAAACCTAAGAAAGCAGCTAGGCAGCTTTGCACTAATTAAGTTGGTACTGTTTTATATCCTAGTATTATTTGTCGGTTATGAAGTTAATGACGGTTTTTTCAAGGGCAATATATTATTTGTTGAGATCTTTTTCCTATTTTTTGGCTCTGTGATTGGAATGCTGTGGTTGCAACGGCGAGAGGAAAAAGAGTTTGAAGCTGCATTCCCTGATGCGCTTAATATATTAGCTAGTGCGGTTTCATCTGGCGAAAGTATTATGCATGCCATTATCTATGTGGGAAAAACTCTGGATGGCAGTGTTGGTGCTGAATTTAAATCTATGGGAGATAGGTTGCAGATGGGGGAGCATCCCGACGAGGTGTTTAGTAAAGCAGCACAGCGTTTTCCTTATCCATCTTTTCAGTTCTTTGTTATTACCCTGCGTGCCAATATGCAGCGCGGTGGTCAGCTTAAAGAGGTAATGAATAAACTTAACCGGGTGATGGCCAATGCTAAAGCAATAGAGAAAAAGAAGTATGCGCTTACTGCCGAAGCTCGAACATCCGCCAAGATTGTCGGCGCTCTTCCGTTTATATTTTTATTATTGCTGCAATATATTGCACCAGAAAACTACGAGTTTGTCATGTTTGACCCTGATGGGCGCCCGATACTCTATTATCTGTTGATCAGTGAAGCAGTAGGGTTATCGATAGTCTGGGGCCTAATGAGAGGAGTAAGATAATGAACTCCTACCAAGTATTGTTCGCTATTTATGCATTGTTAGCTGTTGGAATTCTTCTATTGATGTGGACTTTAGTTTCTGGTTTTAAGCGTAAGAAAAAGCTAGAAAAAATAGGTCTATCTAAAGAAGATGTCAAATCAGAAGATGATGATCTGTTACATAATATAGGTGGCACGCTTTCTGGGCTATTGGCGGCATCCGAAGATGATATCGAGGCTAAGTTTACCGCAGCTGGTTTTTATAATGTTCGCTGGGCTTATCTGTTCTTACCTATTAAATATACGCTCTTAGCTATGGGGGTGTTAGTTGCGTCGCTACTCTATTTTTATAGTAGTGTAGTTCCGTCGAATATATTATTGGGGTGTTTGTTTTGGATTATAGGTGTGATAATTGTCCCCGATGCCTACCTTTCTATTCGTGCAAGAAGAATCAGAGAGAGGGTATCCGGTCAACTACCATATCTGCTTGATCTTATGGCAGTGTGTGTGCAAACCGGTATGACCATTGAGTCAACCATGGCCTACCTTGCCGTAGAGATGATCGCATTTGATAAAGATCTGGCCTATTTGCTAAAGAAAACCAACGACAGAGCACGAATTGTTGGATTAGAAAAGGCCTTAGAAGAGCTTTATGAAAGAATGCCATCGGCAGAGATACGTAGTTTTGTTATGACCATAAACCAAAGCCTTCAGTATGGCTCATCCATCTATAAAGTATTAACCACACTTGCTGCCGATATTCGGGAAACCCATATGCTGACTCTGGAAGAAAAGGTCGGTAAGCTTTCCGCCAAAATGTCCGCTCCACTGGTGCTATTTATTATGTTTCCTATCGTTATTTTGATTATAGCCCCAGGTATTGCGAGGTTGATGTAATGATCAAACAAATAGTTTTACTGGTTGCGATTTTTTCTTTAGTGGGCTGTGTAACCAAAACAACGCAAAGCCAGCAGGAACTTGCGGATAATGCTAGCTTTGAATCCAGAGAAGAGTTACTGGTTAGCACTAACAATAGTGAAAAGCTGATTGAGTTTTATAGAGAGTCGTTAAGAAACAGAGAGTCAACAGAGATAAGAGTTAAGTTAGTTTCGGCATATGTTGATATGAAAGATTATGACTCAGCTGCTTTTCACGTTGAACAGATCACTCCCGACAAAGCTCAATTAGCCAGCATATCATTCCTTAAGGCCAAGATTTATTTTGCAAAGGGATCGGTTGATGATGCTTTGGTCTACGCTGATCAGGCTCTGAAATCGCAACCAGAGATGGCCGAGACCGAGAATTTATTGGGGCTTATCTGGGCAGAGAAGGGGGATTATCAGAAGTCTCGTAACTATTTTCTTTTGGCGAGGAAGCACTTTTTTGATGATGTTATTATCAAAAATAACCTGGCTGTACTGGATCTGATTGAAGGCAACTATATGGACGTTGTTGGTCGCCTTTATCCTATCTATGAAAAGGGTAATGAAGATCCGCAAGTCTTATCCAATTTAGCTTTGGCCTACGCAAAACTGGATATGTATAAGCCTTTAGAAGTAGTGCTGAAAGATCAGGGGTATACCAAGGAACAAGCTCAGCAAATCTACGTTACTCTGCGCTTGATGGAAAGTGACTTGAACCAGGATGATCTCTCTCACTTGAATGCCGTTGATAGCACTGATCTTCAGGGAAAAGCGATACCAACGAATACTCAAGCAATAGCTGCTAAACTTGTAGAGGAGGCTGAACAATGAAAAGCCGAAAACGAAAAATAGCAGGTGTGGTAAGTATCGAATTTGCTCTGGGATTTATGGTGTTCTGGACCATGTTGATGGGTTGGGTTGAAGCTAACTATATCTCATATATCTCTTCGCTTTGCGATTACGCAATAACAGAAGCGTCGCGGAAGGCAAAGAAAGAAGACTCGGACTATCTTACCGAGTTTAAAACCGTGCTAAATAAACAAGATGAAAGTGCGTTATGGAGCAAATTAATTGACAAGGATAATTTTAAGATTCGGGTAAGTTATGTAGACGATCTGGGTGATCTGGAGATGGTAGTGGCTCCCTGCCAGGATCCTACATTGGAAGGAGCAGTTGTAGAAGCTGAGTGTGGCAATGAGACACAGCAGGCGATGGCAATTTACTATATAACATACGACTACAACGGCATTTTCACCTTCCTGACTGGCGGCAATACCGTGTTTGCCAGAGAAGTGATTGTTATTCAGGAATACGAAAGGTCTCAGTTTTATAATGCGTAAATTGAGTAAAAAGCAAAAGGGAGCATTTGTGGTTGAGTTTGCCATACTCAGCTTGTTCCTCGGTACGCTTTTTTTATTCTCAATAGATGTCGCAATTAAGCTTTCTGTAAAAGGGAAATTAGATAGGCTTTCTTATTCTATCGTTAGTTTAGTAAAAGAACGCACTCAGCTATACGGTGGTGATTTTAATATTACCCAGGCGCAGGCGGATCAATTACTAATTATCGCGAATAATTCATTGGCCCGTACATTTAATGAGTTTGATGAAGACGGTAATGGTGTTGAAGAGCGTTTCGGCATGGTGATCGAGGAACTAGTAGACTCGGGGACCGGGCAGGAATATGCGGTGTTTAACCTCGGAAATAGAATAGAGGGTACAGTCACTGGTTGTGTGTTAGACCAGACGTTGCAGGATCTTGAGCAAGATGATGCGCTTCGTCTCAGTGTAGAAACTACCTGGAATCGGACCAGTCCCATGTACCGGGTAACACTCTGTTGGGATACTGAAGACCTTGTTTCTACGGTTTTAGATAATGGTTTCTCAACGGTGGTATCCAGCTCTTCGGTTTCGGGGAGGTAAATATGAAAAGTATTCGCAGACAACAAGGTCACGCGGCGCTGGTTGTAGCGATAGTGGTGCCTGCGTTGTGGGGCTTGATGAGCCTCTCAATAGATGGTTCAAGAGCTATTCAGGACAAAGCCAGAATCGATGATGCTCTTGAAGCAGCTACGTTAGCTGTGGCGGCGAAAAATGACCCCAATGAAGATGAGCCTAGTGACCCTGATACCGGGTATATTTCTTTAGGGCAGGGCAGTAAAACTAACCAGACGATAACAAAAGCGTACCTTACACATTATCTGACCGATCTTGAATCTATCAAATCAATCGATATTGAGAAAAAAGACTGTGATTCGATACCAGAATGTGTCGATGGGGTAAAAAATGGTGAGCCTAGATATTATCGCTACACCATTTCAGCAACCACCAAGCATGACACATGGCTTCCCAATAACGCAGCTATGGGTGATAGCTTTGAAGTAAGTTCATCTGGTTCTTCAATCAAATATCAGAGTACTGCTATTGATGTCATTCTTGTATCCGATTTTTCAGGTTCTATGCAGGATTATTGGAGTGGAACCAAGAGAAAATATCTAAATATCATCGATATAATCAAAGCTGTGACGGATGAACTGGCGATATACAATAGCTACCAGAATATGGATACCAGCAAGGTCGCATTTGTTGGCTATAACGACAGCACTTACCAGTTTACCAGTACTGGTGAGTATTGGCAGGGCCCCTGGTGGTGGAGGCGTTTCTATAACCAAAAATATTGCAGACAGCAGTTAGCTAATTTCTCGATAGTCAGTACTTATAATATTTTTGATAGATCAGTTGGCTGTGTCGCTGATCATTATGTTTATATTGATGATGACGGTGATTTCATCAGAGCTACTCCTAGGAGCAACTATTTTTATGATCTGGCGTTAACGTCGGACTATACAACATTTAATGCTCAAATATCGCGCTTCTACCCTGCCAGTGGTACCGCATCCTATCAGGGATTGGTACGTGGCGCCCGAATTGCTGCGCAGGGAGATAATCCTAAACGGCTGATTATAATATTATCCGATGGTAAGGATAATGACCCCACAAAGACCGCCACGCTCGTTAACAATGGTTTATGTACGGAAATTACCGATTATCTGGATAGCCAAACCACTTCAGAAGGTAAAGAGGTACAGTCAACCATCGCTGTAATCGGATTTGACTATACCGTGAGTGAAAACCAGGCGTTAGAGGACTGTGTCGGCTCTTCAAATATCTACGAAGCGAAGAATGAGAAGGAAATTCTAAAACGAATCCTTGAGCTTATCAGCGACGAATTTGGCTATCTAGCAAACTAGTAATAGAAAGGAACATAAAATGTCAGAAAGGAACTTAAAATTAATACCGATACTGCTGATTGCAGCCTCTTCTGTTACTGGCGCATATGCAGATGAAATGAAAAGGGTAGATGACTCTATTAGCTTCTTCTGTGCCAAGAAAGAGGTGAACACTCAGGAGACGATGAAAGTAGGGCAGGCAACTCAGGTTAACCTGAATGCCGGCCCATTCGCTTTGCTGCAGTCAGAAAGCGACTATCAGGGAGCGTTAAATCTGGTGTCTGAAGAGATGCTTAAGATGGGAGTTACCTCTGAATGTGCGGAGTACTTGCTTTCCAAAGGGAATGTCAAAACCTATCAGGATGGTGACGTATTTGCTCGTGTCTACTTTGATTTCGATAAAGCGAATTTGACCCGTGAATCTCAGTACGTCCTTAACACTGTGATTCAGACTCTAGACAGTTCACCATCAGACCTTCTTTTAGAGGGGCACACGGACAGTACCGGTAGCAATGAATATAACTTCTCGCTGGGTTTGAAACGCTCAGAGGCTGCTAAGAGCTACCTTGCTAATGGTGGTGTCGATAAGTCGCGTATCACGGCAGTATCGAAAGGTGAAACCACGCCGATTGCCAGCAATAACACTGCCGATGGAAGAAAGCAGAACAGGCGGGTCGAGATAATTAAAGACACAAATAGTGAGTAACAATCAAACAAAAGGCTCGACCTGTCGAGCCTTTCTAAAACCAGCCTATATACTTTCTAACTTCAGTTTTTACATATATTTACATTTTCCATATTCTTATCACTAAATTTCGTTATATAACTCTAAAATATAATCTTTAGAATACTGCACCTAATTGAAGTAAATCTTTTAATGTGAATAATTAAATTTAGTGGTAACAACCGCTGGATTTATATTAATTCGAACTTAACACCGTATATTTCACTCTGTCTTAGCTACGTTGTTTAAAGTTGTTTAACTGTATGCGATTTGGTTAGATGGAGAGTTTTATATTGGGTTGATATAAATTTAAGGAACTTTCTGATAGCAGCTTTAGTATCATGCATTCTATTTGTGTGAATTGATTACCGATGATAAGCCTGTCTGAAATATATTAATCTATCTTTATTGATTTATTAGGGGTAAATAATGTTATTTTCAATTTGCGTTAAAGCAAGAGTAGCGTTGGAAAAATTTAAAAATGATGAGCGCGGCGTTACTGCAATTGAATATGCAGTAATCGGTGGTGCTATTGCTGGCGTACTTTTACTATTCTTTGGTACAGGAGGTGGAGATACAGGCATTACTGCTCAATTAACTGCAGCCTATGATAACTTGTTAAGTGCGCTTGGTGGTTCGCGGAGCAACTAAAATACAATATGGACATTATACTAAGAATAATTATTTTACTTGTATTAGTGTCCATCTGTATTTCTGACCTAAAAACCAACATTATTTCCAATAAGAAAATTATTGTTCTTATATTTGCTGTTTTTCTACATTGTCATATTAGTGAAAGTTATATTAATTTGATCTGGTTTCTTCCAGTGATTTTTTTTGGCATGCTCACTTGGTCTTTGGGATGTTGGGGGGCAGGAGATGCTAAATTAATGGCAGCACTATCGCCATTAATTAATCATGAAAATTATATTTTTACATTAGTTTTGGTATTGGCTTTGGGTTGTGTTCAAGTATTATTGATGATTGCTGTTTGTAAATTATCTGGCATGAATTTTCCAAAAAAAATTGCCTATGGTGTTCCTATATCTCTGGGATGCATGACAGTGTTTTTTTTACAGTAGCCGAGGTATAAATGAATTTAAAAATAATCCTACCAGCGGCTCTTATTGCTATTGGTTCAGGTCTATATGGCCTTAACCAAAGTCGGCAGCCACCACCTGAGCCAGCAGTTGTTTCAGCACCAATAAAAAAAGAAAACAAAATACGAGTTTGGACAAGCAAGCAGCAATTGGTTTCAGGTCAGAAAGTCATGCGCTCTGACTTAAAGGTCGAGCTATTGCCAGAAGAAACAGCCCATGCGCTAGGTGTAATCGAAAATATCTCGCTTGAGTTTATTCCATATATGGTCGCAGGGACAGATATAGAAGCGGGCGAGGTTGTCCGGCAGTCCAGTTTTGTTGGTCCGGATGATAATGACTATATTGATTTAACCATCTCAGATGGGATGGTTCCTTACGCGATAGAGGTGGATCCGCAAACCATCGTTGGTGGTTTAATCAAAAATGACTCTCTAGTAGACATTATCGCGCTGTCTTCAACCAACCAAAACCTGGCTATTGAATCAAGTGTTAACGGATACGAGTCGGTATCTATTTCTCCGGTGTTAATAGCTGTCCGGGTAATAAAAATTCAAAGCAAAGAAGCTGCCGATGAGTTAAAGGTTATTAACGACAGTTCTGGTGTCACTCTCATCATAGAACTGACCAGAAAGCAATTGGCAAGGTTACTTATTGCCAAAAACATCGCTCAACTGGAAGTTCATAAATCCGTAGGCAAAGCTCAGGCAGAGCTACTCAAAGCCAACTCTGGCGACGTATTACCAAGTTATAAAGCGATAAGAGAATATCGCTCCAGCGATTCAAAAATCAGATAAGGCGAACTATATGGATTCACGACTAAAGGGACTTCTGACCTGGGTGAGTGCAGTACTCATGTTGGTTAGTCAGCAGGCTCTCGCTGCAAAAATTGTCAATTTATCCGAGGGAGAGGCGCAGACCCTGAGCACATCTCAGGAGATTGGCTCAGTGTTCATATCGAATCCGGATGTGGCCGATTATCAGGTCATTGAGGACAACAAGGTTGTCTTTTTTGGGAAAAAAATAGGCAGCGCTTCCCTTCTGATTTTTGGCGAACAAGGCGAAACACTGATCAGCCGAAAACTGCTGGTGAACAAAAGCCTGGAGCATATTCAACAGCAAATACAGTTAAAGCACCCTAATGCGGATGTCGTCATTTATAACCTAGGTGAGCAAGCCGTGCTTAGCGGGATTGTTTCAACAGATCAGGAGCGTGAAGATATTTATAACCTGGCTGGTGAGTTGTTAGGCAAAAACGCTGAAGTTACAACCGTTGAGTGGGATCTTGGCGAAGAGAACTATGAAATGGACTTTATGCGAAAGTATAAGTTTGAAGGGCTAGTTAACAATATAGAAGTTGTTGCGACCAAGCAGGTCAATGTAAAACTCACGGTAGCAGAGGTTTCTCATTCGTTCCTAGAGAGCTTTGGTATACAACTGGGCAGTGAAGGGCAGGCTCCCGGTGTTTTTGTTGATTACCTAACTAACTTTAGCGCTGACGATATCCTCTCTGTTATTTCTGCTACTGGCAACGATAATGTAGGGCAGGTCCTAGCTGAGCCAAATCTTTCGGTAATTTCCGGTGAGACAGCAAGCTTTTTGGCTGGTGGGGAGTTACCTGTAGTCACCGTTTTAGACGGTGCTACAAGCGTTGAATACCGTGAATATGGTATTCGTCTCGAGTTGATGGCAAAAGTGCTAAGTGATGACAAAATAAAATTATCCATGATGCCAGAGGTAAGCGCTCTGGATAACACCTACAGTAACGCTTCTTATGACCTTCCTGCACTTACCACAAGAAGAGCGAGAACAACCGTTGAGCTTGGCGATGGTCAGAGCTTTGTATTAGGTGGCTTGCTGAGCACAGAAGAGCAAGAGACACTACAACGAATTCCTTATATCGGCGATATCCCTATCTTTGGTGCGCTTTTCAGACATACAGAAACAAAGCGTTATAAAACTGAGCTAATTATTGTCGCTACAGTGAACCTGGTACAGCCAGTTCAACCATCTAGCATACAGCTTCCAACCATGCATAAAACACATAATCTAAGGCGCTTCTTTGCAATTGAGCACCGCTATAAGCGGGCTGGCGACAAGTGGGCTGATCAAATCCTGGCAACAGGAGGATTCAAACAATGAGAAAACTATTACTTCCTCTAATCTGCATTGGACTGACGGCTTGTGCTGAGCGTGTGGACGAGCGCCGTGGTACTGAGCTGAAGGTAGTTCCAATTACTTATTCCATTGATATTGATATAAAAAGCAACAAGACCAGGCAAGCCTGGGATGAGCTGGATAAGTACGTGAACAAACACTGGGACATCATTGCTACTCAGGCCGTGAATATCTATTGGAGCAGTAAATCGGGTAAAAAACTGGCAGATAAATACGCCAACTATCTGCTAAGTAAGGGCATTGACAGCGAAAAGCTTTATGTAACTAAATCACCGGATCGGGGGACCGACCTGGAGTTTCCTGAGGACTTAAGGTTAGAAACCGTAGTGAACAAAGTGATAGTGAGTGCATGTGGTTATGAAGCCATTGGTAACTTTGGCAGAGAGGCCAATGGTTGTTATGTACAGAATGCCAGGTGGCAGTCAATGGTCAATCCAGAAAAAATGCTGATTAAAAAGTAAGTTACTCCAATGTTCGATTTAGCAGATATTCTTAAAACCGACCCAAATTCATCTTCCTCGTCGAAGCAGTCGGCTACGGACTCCTCGACGGTACTGTTTTATCAAACCGAAGACTGTCGTTCTCTTGTACTGGAGGCTCACCGTTTTGAAGGTATGCCTGAACCCGCGATACAACCTAACCATGAAGAAGATATCAAACAATATGTAAGAGATCGGAAGGTCGAAATCGTAATTCTCGAACTTAATGATAGCGAAGATGTTATCAAAGATGCGGAGAAGGTAAATCACCTATTACCAAACGATGCATCAGTCATAGTTGTGGGAAGTGAGGACGCCATTTCGACCATTCGAAATCTCAAACAGTTAGGGTTCTATTACCTTTTTTGGCCGATAACCAAGCAGGAATTGACCGAGTTTGTTAAAGGCGTTGCTGAAAACAGAAACCGTAATAAAGGTCTGGGTAAAAAAAGGATCGCCAAGCAGATCAGCTTTGTCGGCTGTAAAGGCGGAGTAGGTACTACGTTTCTTGCATCTGAAATCGGTTATGTGCTTTCTGAAGATAAAAGCTCTTCCTGTGTTATGGTGGATAACGCCTACCACGGCGGTAACCTGGATATCATGCTTGGCATAGAAAAATTCGAGAAACGTCAAGTTCGTTCGGGCAATTTTATCAGTAGCCTGGACAGTACGACATCGCAAAGCATGCTTACGCGCCAGTCAAAATTTCTTTCTGTGTTGTCATTGGCATCAGAAGATCTTCCGGATGAAGAGGTTCATTGTTATACCAAAACGGTAACTGAGTTCTTAGCTGAGGATGTCAACTTTATTCTTGATGATATCTCTTCATCATGTAGCCAGACGATCACCTATGAGATGGTAGCAGAACGCTCAGATTGTATCGTTTTGGTATTTAGTCCAACTGTTTCAGCGGTTAGAGAAGCAGCCAAAATACGTAAGCGTATTCTGGATGCCAGTAACAATGAAAAATTAAGACTGATCTTTGTATTAAACAGAACGATTCCTGACAGTTGTGCCACGGTGAGTCAGGAGGAGATCGACAAATTTTTGCGCCAACCTGTTGATGTGGAAATACCGTATGTAAAAAAACTAGATGCGCTTCTTCTTGATAATAAGCGGATTTGGCAACAGCGAGGAAAACCCGCAAAAGCCATAGAAAGGCTGGCATCCAAGATCATTGGTAAAGAAAAGAAAACCTCAGGTAGCTTTTTACCCTCATGGCTTAGGAGTTAGCCATGAGTGATGCAAAGGAGATCTATAAGCGTATTCGAAAACAGATTTTTGATGCGCTAGCACCTGAAGCAATAACCACGCTAACAAGCGCTCAGCTGGCTCAACAACTATCGAAAGCGGTTGACGTTCTGGTCGACAAAGATGGTTTATCTGTACCCACTATTTTACGCAACGAGTTTGTAAAAAGTCTTGTCGACGAACTTCAGGGGCTGGGGCCTTTACAGCCTTTGATGGAAGATGAATCCATTACCGACATTATGATCAATGGTGCGGAAAATGTGTTTATAGAGCGAAACGGCCTGGTAGACAAAGCTAACATTAGCTTTATCGATGAAGCCCAGTTGTTGGAAATCGCTAAACGAATCGCTAGCCGTATCGGCCGAAGGGTCGATGATTCACGTCCACTTTGTGATGCTAGGTTGTTGGACGGTAGCCGTGTGAATATCGTTATTCCACCAATCGCATTGGATGGCACCTCTATTTCAATTCGAAAATTTAAAAAGCAGTCGATTGATCTGCCTAAGCTAGTCGAATTTGGTGCAATGAGTCAGGAAATTGCTCAGCTGTTAATGATCGCTGCTCGGTGTCGCCTGAACATTCTGATATCCGGTGGTACTGGTTCCGGTAAAACCACCATGCTCAACGCTTTGTCTCAGTTTATCTCGCCTAAAGAAAGGATAGTGACTATTGAGGATGCGGCCGAATTAAGATTACTCCAACCCCATGTGGTGCGCCTGGAAACCAGAACCGCAGGTATTGAAAATACGGGCATGATCACCCAGAGAGATTTGGTTATTAACGCCCTGCGTATGCGGCCAGATCGAATCGTTGTAGGGGAGTGTCGTGGTGCTGAAGCGTTCGAAATGTTGCAGGCAATGAACACGGGTCACGATGGCTCTATGTCTACTCTCCATGCAAACACGCCACGAGATGCACTTGCGCGTGTGGAATCAATGGTAATGATGGCGACTAATAACCTACCCCTGGAAGCGATCAGAAGGAGTATTGTCAGCGCAGTGGATTTAGTGATTCAGGTTAGTCGACTGCATGATGGTAGCCGGAAAATTATGAGTATTTCAGAAGTGGTGGGGCTGGAAGGTTCAAACGTGGTTATGGAAGAAATTTTCCGCTTTAAGCCCAATCAGATTACTGCTGATGCTGAGCGTGTAGAAGGTAATTTCGTGACAGCTGGCTTAATGAAGCGTTCAGTTCTGGTCGAAAAATCCCGCTATTTTGGTTTAGAAAAACAATTGGATTCACTGTTTGCAGCACATGAGGTTCATACATGATCTATGTGTTGCTAGTTTGCTTCGGTGTCTTTCTGATTGTATTTGGCTTGTACACCCGGAAGCCAAAGCACAATTTTTTCGAGGAGTATAACCAAACCGTCAAGGTCTACAGCATGGCTGACGTTGACTCTGCAGTTGATCTCGATTCCTTATCAGGGCTGACTGCTCAAAAGAGGCTAAAACGATTTGTGAGCAACTTGATGACGCAGATCGGCAGTCTTGCTGTGATTAAACTAGGGCTTTTTTATTCAATAGTTGTAGTCATCGGTATTGAGGTGAATGAACGTTTTTTTCGGAGCAATATCTACCTGGTACTAACGTTGTGCCTGATAGCGTCGACGATAGCCGGGATTACCTGGCTGCAAAACCGAGAGAGAAAGAAATTTGAAGAGGCCTTTCCTGACGCGTTAAACATCCTTGCCAGTGCGGTTTCCTCTGGTGAAAGTATTATGCATGCCATTATTTATGTTGGAAAAAACCTGGATGGAGCGGTTGGCGCTGAGTTTAAGAAAATGGGAGACAGGCTACAGATGGGGGAACACCCTGAAGACGTGTTTCGAAAATCAGTGCAGCGATTCCCTTACCCTGCTTTCCAGTTTTTTGTCATTACATTGCGTGCCAATATGCAAAGAGGGGGACAGCTTAAAGAAATAATGACTAAACTAAATCGGGTCATGGCAAATGCTAAGGCTTTGGAAAAAAAGAAATATGCGTTAACGGCCGAAGCTCGGACATCAGCCAAAATTGTTGGAGTTATACCGTTTATCTTTCTGATTATTTTGCAGTACATATCCCCCCAAAACTACGAATTCATAATGTTTGATCCTGATGGTCGGCCCATTCTTTTCTACATGTTAATAAGTGAAGCAATCGGGTTAGTTATTGTATGGGGATTAATGCGAGGGGTTAGATAATGAACGCTTCTTACGCTCAATTAGCCTTTCTACTCCTACTCGTCCTGGGTGTTTTTTTGATGGCTATTTCTTCGATATCAGCTCTAAAAAGAAGAAAAAACTGAATAACCTTGGTCTGATAACGGAAGATTCCAAAAAACAAAGACACAACTTACTTCATAAGTACAGTTTAGCGGTCACCGGGCTGGTTGCTGCTTCAAAGGATGAAATTGAGGCTAAACTTTGGGCCGCAGGAATATACAACACGCGTTGGTCGTACCTGTTTCTTCCGTTGAAGTACACTCTATTGGCACTGGGTGTTGTTGCATCAGTTGCCCTATTCTTACACGGCAGTAATGAGCCTAGGAAAGTTATCCTAGGAGGCTTGTTTTGGATTATTGCGGTGATCATTCTGCCGGATATGTACCTATCTGCTCGTGCAAACAAAATCAGAACCCAAATTTCCAACCAATTACCCTATCTTCTTGACCTTATGGCGGTGTGTGTTCAAACCGGAATGACGATTGAGTCTACTATGGGGTATCTATCTGGCGAGATTGCGGGCTTTGATAAAAACCTGGCTTACTTGCTTAAGAAAACCAATGATAGAGCCAGAATTGTTGGATTGGGTACCGCATTAGATGAATTATATGAAAGAGTTCCTACTCCTGAAGTAAGAAGCTTTGTCATGACCATTAACCAAAGCCTGCAGTATGGCTCATCTATCTATCAGGTTTTGACAACACTAGCGACCGATATTCGTGAAGCTCAGATGTTAGGGTTGGAAGAGAAGGTCGGAAAGCTGTCAGCAAAGATGTCGGTCCCGCTGGTGCTGTTTATTATGTTTCCGATCGTCATTCTGATCATTGCTCCAAGTGTGGTGAGGTTAATGTGATGAGATGGTTATTTATACTGCCTGTGGTGTTATTACTGTGTGGATGCGTTACCTCTACGACTCAAACTCAGCAGGAGCTTGCGGACAATGCCAGTTTTAAATCTCGCGAAGAGCTTCTGTTAAGTACCAATAATACAGGCAAGCTGATTGAGTTCTATAAAGAATCACTTCGCAAGCAAGAGTCCTCAGATATCCGAATTAAGTTGATCTCAGCTTATGTTGATGCTAAGGATTATGACTCTGCTGCGTTTCATGTAGAGCAAATTATCCCTGACTCTGCACAACAAACTAAGGTGTTATTTCTTAGGGCGAAAATAGACTTTTCTAAGGGCAAGGTTGAGTCTGCTTATCGCCATGCAGTGAAAGCCTTACAGTTAGAACCTAGGATGGCTGAGGCAGAAAACTTACTAGGTCTAATATGGGCAGAAAAAGGCGATTACCAAAAATCTCGCTACTATTTTCTACAAGCAAGAAAGCACTTCTACGATGATATAACCATAAAAAACAACCTGGCAGTTCTTGACCTGATTGAGGGCAACTATCAAGAAGCTGTCGGTCGGCTTTATTCTATCTATGAAAAGGGTAATGAAGATACCGAGGTGCTATCCAACCTGGTACTGGCATACGCAAAATTGGGGATGTACAAGCCCCTGGAGGAAGTACTAAAAACGAAAGGCTATACGACAAATCAGGCTCAGAAAATTTATATTGCACTTCGAAAAACGAATAGCGAAATCAATCACCAGGAAGTATCACTGCGAAATGATCGTAAGCCTGCAAAAGGCGAAATCAGGCATTCAGAAGCAAGAGCAATAGATACGATTGTTTTAGAAGAGGTTGAGCAATGAGACGTCAAAAAAGAAAAATTGCAGGCGTTGTCAGTATCGAGTTTGCTCTAAGCTTCATGGCTTTTTGGACCCTATTAATGGGGTGGTTTGAAGCTAACTATATCTCTTATATCTCTTCGGTATGTGATTACGCCATCGCTCAATCCTCACGCAAGGCAAAGAAAGAGGGGGAAGACTACCTGACGGTGTTTAAAGAAACTTTATACGGTGTCGGCGAAGGTGGCGATGGTGCGTTTTGGGGTAAGTTGCTTGAAAAAGAAAAGTTCAAGATCAGAGTGAGTTATGTGAATGATCTACCTACCCTTGAGATGCAAATGGCTCCATGCAAGTCCCCAACTATTTCTGGTGCAGCAGCAGAGGCTATATGCGGCGAGGAGACTTTGCAGGCCATCGCTATTTATTACATCACCTACGACTATGGCGGTCTTTTTACCTTCTTGACTAGTGGGAACACGGTGTTTGCCAGAGAAGTGATTGTTATTCAAGAATATCAAAGGTCTGCGTTTTGATTAGCTCAGTAAAACGGAAGCAAAAAGGCGCATTTGTGGTTGAATTTGCCATCCTAAGCTTAGTTTTAGGCGCGCTTTTTCTGTTTTCAATCGATGTGACTATAAAGTTATCGATTAAAGGCAAATTGGACAGGCTCTCTTTTTCAGTGGCGAGTTTGGCCAAGGAAAGAACTCAGTTATACGGTGGGAACTTTAACCTGACGCAAGCACAAGCAGATCAGTTATTTATTATCGCGTCTAATTCCCTAAAACGAACAGTAGCAGATTTTGATCGTGATAATGATGGTGTCGAACCACGATTTGGGATGGTTATCGAAGAGGTTGTCGATTTAGGGTTTGGCCCGATTTACACCCCGTTTCATTATAAGCAATCGGCAGTTGGCAGTGATACTGGTTGCCCGCTTCCCCTGACATTGGAGCAAATAGAACAAGATGAGACAAGCCGATTAAGTGTTGAGACCACCTGGAATCGCATTAGTCCAATATACAGAGTGACACTCTGCTGGGATACCGAGGATTTTGTTTCGTCTGTTTTAGGTGTTGGCTTTTCAACGGTCGTTTCCGGTTCTTCGATTCCGGGGAGGTAAATATGAGAAACATCCGAAAACAGAAGGGACATGCAGCCTTGATTGTGGCTATTGTATTCCCTGCCTTATGGATGATGATGAGTTTGGCTACCGATGGCTCCAGAGCACTACAAAGCAAAGCAAGGTTGGATGATGCTATTGAAGCGGCAACCTTAGCTGTAGCTGCGAGAAATGACCCCAATGTTGATGATAGTGCTGACAACAGTGATTTTACTTATCTTGGGAAAGGCAGTAAATCAAATCAGACCATCGCTAAGGCGTATGTAAGTCACTATATGACGGATATGAGTAACATTATTTCTCTGGATATAGAAAAAGAAGAATGTAAAGACATAGACGAATGTGTGAAAGGACTCGCAAAGGGGGCCCACAATATTATCAATTTACTATTAAGGCCCGCACCAAACATGATACATGGTTGCCAATAGAAACCACATTTGGCGACGACTTTCAGGTTGCTTCTTCTGGTTCTGCGATTAAATACCAGAGCTCTGCAATCGATGTTGTACTGGTTTCTGACTATTCCGGCTCTATGTACAATTACTGGAGCGGTACAAAAAGAAAGTACCTAAACCTGGTCGACATCATCAAAGGTATTACAGATGAACTCGAGCGTTATAATAGTTTCGACTATATGGGGGATAGTTACGTGGCCTTTGTGGGGTATAACCATAAAACCAGCCATTTAGCTTACTCTGGGAGATTTTACTACAACGAGGAAATTTACAATCGAATTCTTTGTTTAAAGAAACCCGTTTGGTTTAATGAGAATAGTTTTACGGAAGCCCAGATTTTTCAGGAGCAAACAGGCTGTAGTGACCTAATAAGACTTTATATAGATAATCATGGAAGAATAATAAAGGCGCAGCATGATTTTGATGATCTATATGAGGATTATCCGTTTTATTTTTACGATTTACCCTTAACCAAAGATTATGCGACATTTAATAAACATATATCAGATTTTTACCCCGAACACGGTACTTCTTCTTATCAGGGCCTGGTCAGAGGGGCGCAGTTGGCTGCAAAAGGATCCAACCCGAGGCGTTTAATCATCCTGTTATCAGATGGTTTAGACAACTCTAGATATACCTCTTCGTTACTGGTTAATAACGGGCTTTGTACCAAGATTACGAGTTACCTGAACAAGTTAGAGGTAGACCCTGATGGTGATGGTCGATATGAAAATGTGTCTTCTACCATAGCGGTTATTGGCTTTAATTACGAGGTCTCGAAAAATACAGCACTTAGAGATTGTGCTGGAGAATCTAATGTATACAAAGCTCTGAATCAGGATGAGGTTTTACAACGAATCCTGGAGCTTATCAGTGATGAATTTGGCTACTTGAAAAACTAGTAATAGAAAGGAACAAAACATGTCAGAAAGGAACTTAAAATTAATACCGATACTGCTGATTGCAGCCTCTTCTGTTACTGGCGCGTATGCGGACGAGATGCAAAGAGTAGATGACTCTATTAGCTTCTTCTGTGCAAAGAAAGAGGTGAACACTCAGGAAACGATGAAAGTAGGGCAGGCTACCCAGGTTAATCTGAATGCCGGGCCTTTTGCTTTGTTGCAGTCAGAAAGTGATTATCAGGGAGCGTTAAATCTGGTGTCTGAAGAGATGCTAAAAATGGGGGTGACATCAGAGTGTGCGGAATACCTGTTATCAAAAGGCAGCGTGAAGATGTATCAGGATGGCCATGTATTTGCCAGGGTCTACTTTGACTTCGATAAAGCGAATTTGACCCGTGAATCACAGTATGTCCTTAACTCAGTGATTCAGACTCTAGACAGTTCACCATCAGACCTTCTTTTAGAGGGGCACACGGACAATATCGGTAGCAACGAATATAACTTCTCTCTGGGTTTGAAGCGCTCAGAGGCTGCTAAGAGCTACCTTGCCAACGGTGGTGTCGAAAAGTCGCGTATCACGGCAGTATCGAAAGGTGAAACCACGCCGATAGCCAGCAATAACACTGCCGATGGAAGAAAGCAGAACAGGCGGGTCGAGATAATTAAGGCTACTGAAGCTGAGTAGCTAGATGTCTAGCGGCTCTTTGATAGAGCTGGACTGGAGTTATAACAAGGTCTATCATCCCGCTAGCCGCGGGCCTGCTAAATCAGGGATCCACATTATTATTAATCCAGATTCCCGCCTTCGCGGGAATGGCGGTGCAAAGAGCCGTCATCAGTAGTGAAATGGCTATTCTTAATAAAGTGATCTATCTGCTTTATCGCTTCAGAGCTAAAATAAAATCTCGAGTGGCTATTTTTAGTTTCAACATGATCCGTCATCCCATCTATCTTTGTCTCTTCGACGGTGACGGTTCCGTCACAGCTGTCACTACCAATTAATATAGGGCGAACCCCCACGGATACGTTGCCGGTAATGCTTCCAAGCAATTGTGGATAGTCCCAGGTATCTTCATGAAGCTCTAACCCGTGCTCTACAGAGTTGCCGAGCATCGCTCCCAATCCTAACCCCTGAAGCTTCTCGGCAATTGAAGCGCCTTTAATAGGGAGGCGAGGGCAATGACATGGGAAATTTTCTCGACCGGAGGTTTACGTGAGGCTAAATAACGTTTAATCATAATGCCACCGAGGCTATGCCCTAATAGCACGTTTTCCGAATCTTCCAGTGCGTTGTCTATATCCTGAAATAGTTCTTCTTCATTGATCGAGACAGTGTTATAGCTGACGATTTGAGTAGAATAACCCAGAGCCTGTAGCTTCTGGCTTAAAGGCTGCATTACCACACCGTGCATATAGAGACCATGTAAGATAACTATGTTCACACTACTTCCTTCTTTAGCATAACCCTGAAATTATTATATGGTGATTTGATAGCGGGGCAATGGAGTCACGGAAAAAATTCGTAGAGGGACAAGTTTTAGTATGAAAAAATGGCCTCCAATGGAGGCCAAAGAGCAAAACATCGAGGGGGTACAGTTTTTAGTTTTGCGTTAAAAATCAGCTTAATGCTTCTGCAATAAGGCTAATCGGGTGGATACAGTCTAGTTTCGTGTTTTCTTCTATCTGCCATTTACAGGTTTCGCAATCGGTGATGGCATAATCGGCATCTGAGCTGTTTATTTGCTCAAACAGACTTGCGCCAATTCTCATAGAAACGTCGTAGTTTTCTTCTTTAAAGCCATACGTTCCAGCAAGACCACAGCACTCACTGTCGAGTACAACGACATTTAAGCCAGGAATCATCTTAAGCAGTTCGATGGTAAACACGTTTTCACCGCTACGCTCGAGGTGACAAGGCGTGTGATAAACAATAGTCTTATTCAAAGGCTTCATCTTAGGTATGTTTCCATTCATAAATTCCTGAAGTAAGAAACGGCTGAAGAAGCTGATTTTGTTGACGACTTTATCGTTGTTCACACCTAGAACGTGCGGATATTCGTCCTGTAGCGTAAAACAACAGGTTGAAGAGGTTGAAAGGATCGCCTGAGTTTCACCTTCCACTGCTTTTTCCAGGTTCTTAACGTTAAACTCTGCGTTCTTCTTCGCTTTAGCATGGAAGCCGTTAGCGATTAACGGAACACCACAACACTTTTCCTTATCCAGCAGCTGAACGCCATAGTCCATTGCGTTCATTACTTTTAGGAAGTCCTTACCAAGCTGTGGGTGGTTATAATTAACATAACAGCCATGGAAGTAGCTCACGTGTTTTTGGTATATCGACTGGTCTGGTGCTTTTTTCTTATACCAGCCGCGGAATGTTCCGTGAGAGTACTTAGGTAGTGACTTATGGTCGTGAACCCCAATGGTTTTATGCATCACCTTTTTAACAAGAGGAATTTCAGTCATCTTGTTAACGATAGAGCCAACTGGCGTTGCTATTGAGCCAAACAGATCGGTATGACTTAATACAAAGTCCCGAACGGTTTTAGGGTTCACTGGTTTTTTGCCATGCTCACCACGAGCAACGGCAATAATGTCACCAATGCGAACGCCTGAAGGACATGCAGTTTCACAGCGTTTGCAGTTGGTACATAGTTTTAAAATATCATCGTAAAAATCCGGGCTCTTAATACGCAGACGTTCGCCGTCTGGTCCACATTGTTTAGGTCCTGGATATTCAGGGTTTGCTTTGGCGACAGGGCAGTACACGGTACAAACGGTACACTTGATACAGTGATCAAACGTAGTATCGCGATTGTCGACAGGATCTATTGATCTGGTTGGGATTCTTTGGGCGATGTTCATGCTGTCGCCTCCTTCATATGCATTTCTTGTTGTAACTCCTGAAGGATATTGTCTACGGCATTGCACGCAGTACTAATAGCAACACCGCTACCGCAGCCGTGTGCGACAGGGTTGTAATCAGCCAGAATGGAACCTGCACAGAACAGGTTGTTCACCTTCTTGCCTTCAACAAAAGGTAAGAACCTTTCATCTGTCTTTACGCCGAATCCTAGGAATGCATGAGGACTCTGACTGAAGAAGTCGTTCTGGTGCCATTCTGAGCGTTTACCGATATCACACATATCAAGATTGAATACCGGCTCAATGATGTTTTGCTGGTGGGCGACTAATCCTTTGCTGAAGAAGCTACCCGTTGCGAATATAAAGTGGTCTGCTCCCAAAGTAAGGTCACCCATTTTCTTGGTGTGGATTCTGGTCAGTTTCAGTTCGCCATCGCGCTCTTCGAAATTACCTTTTAGTACTTCGTCACCCTTATGTAGGCTACCGCCATTCTTAATAAACGAGCGCATCAGCACATCTTCAATTCTTATACCTAACAGTGAAGGAGGCATAGTAGGAACTTCATGGAACTGAAGGTTAGTGTACTCTTTCAGCTTGCCCATCAGCCTGAGCCCATCGCCATTACCCATAATGGAAGGCAGTACAACCAGATCATCAGGGTTAGCAGCGTTGGTTAGCTGATTAGCGAACTCTTTAAATTGGACTTCGTCTCTCAATATTCTTGAAATATCAATGGAGCGAAAATCGCATGGGTTACGGTTAAGTTGTCCAAACGCTGTCAGACTAATACTGGCGTTTCGAATCTCAATACCATTAAACTCTGCGTATCTTCCGATATTATCCTTCGCGATTTGAGGCTGGAAATCTCTGAATCCATCCATAGAGATCATGATGATTCGCTTGATGCCTTCCAGAGCCTTAAAGTCAAAGTCGATTTGCTTAACAAAAGGTTGTGACAACCAGGTTGGCTTAAGTGTGCCCATCGTCGAGATACGGTAATGATTATCACCGTTATCCTGCTTATACAATGGTAAGCCTTGCTGCTCCATTTTCTGTTGGAACCAGTTAAGTGCTTCTTCTACTTTTGTTGCACCAAGCTTTGCATACGGGTGAGAAGGAAGCTCGCTTTCCAACTTTTTAATCGTTTTAAGCGGCTTTCTTATCGGCTTGTTTGTTACAGGCGAATGTGTAAGTAGGTCAATCGAGCCTGACGAGAAGTGCAGAGCACTCTGTCCACTACTGATTACCGCTGTTTTAAGGCCGTTTTCCAGACATTTAAGAGCTGCTGAGTAGCCTGCAACACCACCGCCAATAATTATTACGTCGTAGTTCATCATAGTGTTATTCTTCCTCTACATGGCTGAGCATTGAAGTTTGCTCAGGCGGCACATCGCCTGCGCCAAATAGACCTTCGTAGATCCAGTAGCTGAATTCGGCTTCCCTAAGAGCATCGCCCCAGAAGATTGGTTTAATGCCTTTCCATCGTTCTTCTAGGAAATCAACCAGTAGCTGGCCTGATTCGTGTCCGCTGATATCGCCATACTCTTTAAACAGGCTCGCAGCACGGTATGTACATAGTTCACCCTGACATGGTCCCATGCCTAAACGTGTACGACGGCGCAGATCGACCAGATTGTGTACGTCTAGTTTCTTAATCGCGTACTCGATCTCACCGGCAGTAACCATTTCGCATTCGCAGATAATGGCCTGGCTTTTTGGTTGTTCAGATAAGAAAGACATAGCGCGCTCGCCGTGTCTGTATATAGCAGACTCATAAACAGGCTTGGCGATACTTGCTGTTCGTTTCACTTGCTTAGGTGTTTCATTTGAGCCTGGAAGTGGCTTGATATGAGTTTCACACTCTTTGGTGTTACCCAGTTTCTTAGCAACAGTGTCCGTCGCCATTTCAGCCATTAAGCGGTAGGTCATTAACTTACCACCGGTAATGGTTGTCAGGCCTTTCAGTCCATCGCGCTCCTGATGGTCAAGAAGGACGATACCACGGCTGATATTTCGGCCACTGCCGTCATCATCTACGGCTACCAATGGTCTTACACCTGCATAGGCGCGAAGTACCCTGGTGTTGTTCATGATCGGGGCCAGTTTGGCACCTTCTTCCAGTAGAACATCAACTTCATCAGCAGTTACGTGCAGGTCATCAATCTGGTCATAATCAATGTGTTCGGAAGTGGTTCCAATAAGCGCAATCGTATCGCCTGGAACCAAGATATCTGCGTCTGCCGGTTTACGACAGCGGTTGATAACCAGATTGTTGATTCGGTAATCCAGAATAAGTAGTGAGCCTTTAGCAGGGAACATCTTAATGTTCAGATCCGCGTACTCGCAGATATTTTGTCCCCAAATGCCCGCTGCGTTGATCACTTCATGAGCGAATACCTGAAAAGGAAGCTTGGTGCGGACATTCATACAGTTCACGCCAATAACCTGATCACCTTCTCGGATAAGCGAGGTCACTATTGAATGACTAAAGAGACGAGCGCCGTGTTCTTTTGCATCAAGAACGTTAGAAGCACAGAGTCTGAAAGGGTCTAGTGTGCCGTCAGGTACTTTTACCGCACCAAGTAACTCTGGGTTGGTGTTTGGTTCGAGCATTAACGCTTCTTTAGGCGTTAGTCTCTGAGTTTCGATTCCCGCTGACTGACATGACTCTACAAAAGTGTCTTGAAAATTAATGTCATCTTCTGGCAGCGTGATAAATAAGCCTTCGGTGTCTTCTACGCAGTGTCTCGCGATTTTTTTGAGAATCATGTTTTCCTGAATACACTCTTTCGCTGAGTGTTGATCAGTAACCGCATAACGCGCACCTGAGTGTAAAAGACCATGGTTTCGACCAGTAGTGCCGGAAGCTAAATCATCTTTTTCCAGCAAGATGCAGTCAATGCCCCGCAAGGCACAGTCTCGCATGATGCCTGTTCCTGTCGCACCACCGCCTATAATAATGACTTCGGTTTCGTATCGAGCTGTAGGTTTCATTGCCATCTCACAAAAATAATTTACGCACGAATAGTGTGCCATTTATTTGCGATCTAATTAGCGATTTTGCTCACAAATGTTCGTTCGAGCATTAATACTGAATGGTTAATGTGACAATAATTGCGGATAGGAATCCATTTATTAAGCACTTATGGGGATAAACGAAAAAAACCAGCCGGTTAAAGCTGGTTTTCTGAATGATTCTTTTGGAAGTAATTACGCTATTTCAAGCTGAATCTCATTTTCTTTTAGCGCCGTGCAGATTTCTTCTGGTGGCGTTTCGTCGGTAATCACCAGGTCGACCTCTTCTATACCACCGAGTTTAACCATAGCGTTTCTTCCGAACTTACTGTGGTCAACACCTAATAGAACACAGCGACTATTTTCGATAATGGATTTCTTAACACGAACTTCATGGTAGTCGAAATCAAGGAGAGAACCGTCGAAGTCAATACCACTAATACCGAGAATGCCGAAATCCAATCGGAACTGGGAGATAAAGTCCATCGTAGCTTCGCCGGTCACACCACCATCGCGGCTTCGTACCTCGCCACCTGCTAGAATTACCTTAAAATCTTGTTTTACCATAAGAATAGCGGCGGCGTTAATATTGTTGGTGACAATTCGGAGATTACTGTGATTAACCAGAAGCGCCTTCGAGATAGCTTCAGGAGTCGTACCTATATCTATAAAGAGGGTTGCACCGTTGGGGATATGTTCGACAAGCTTAGCAGCGATACGCTCCTTTTCACCTTGGTTCGAAACTTTTCGGGTTTGATAAGAAGAGTTCTCTGAACTGGTTACAATGGTCGCGCCACCATGATTTCGCTTTATTTTGTTAGCATCTGCTAGTTCATTAAGGTCTCGCCTGATGGTTTGAGGGCTAACATCAAACTTCTCTACTAAATCTTCCGTGCTCACATAACCTTGTGTTTTTACCAGCTCTATAATTTCCTGGTGCCGTTTTACTGCTTTCAAGAGCTACTCTCCAGTTTTTGCTTACTGCTAACTTAATTGATTTTACTGTTTATTGGCAAAATTGAAAACGATAAATGAAGTTATATAGAATTATTGCAAATGTTGCTCGATTGTGAACATTTAAAGTTCTTATTCAGTCTTATATAGTGTTTTAGCGCTAATTATATTCTCCTAAAGGGGCATTTATAGGAAACTGTGCTTCATTTAACAAATTTGAACATAGTTTGAACATTTTTAATGTTCGTACGCACATTTGCGATCTGAGCGCATTTTCGTATTCGCTCTTTTGGATATCATTATCCCCACACTATCATCGTGGGATAGTGAAAAAACGTTCAAAGGGAAATAATTATGGCTAATAAAAAAGACCATACACTGATGGGACAGTGTATTTCGGAATTCATCGGTACCGGTTTACTTATATTCTGGGGTGCTGGTTGTGTTGCAGCTCTAGTTCTTGCAGGCGCTCCTCTGGGGCATTGGGAAATCTGCATTATCTGGGGTTTAGCAGTTGCACTGGCGGTTTATGCTACAGCGGGTGTATCCGGCGCGCATATTAACCCAGCGGTAACCATCGCATTAGCAGCGTTCCATGGCTTTGAGAAGCACAAAGTAGTTCCATACATTGTTTCTCAGGTTGCGGGGGCGTTCTGTGCAGCAGCATTAGTTTACGCATTATATGCAAACTTATTTGTTGAATGGGAAGTGGCTAACGGCGTTGCCAGAAACACTCCTGAAGCATTAGCAACAGCAGGTGTATTCTCCACATACCCTAACCCTTCTCTATCATTTGGTGGTGCTGTACTTGTTGAGTTTGTAATCACTGCGGTTCTAATGTTCGGTATCCTTGCTCTTGTTGATGAGAAAAATGGTGGACCGAACGGTGCAATGGTTCCTCTACTAATCGGCCTATTGGTTGCGACTATTGGTGGCGCAATGGGTCCTCTAACAGGTTTTGCAATGAACCCTGCTCGTGACTTTGGCCCTAAACTGTTCGCATTCCTTGCTGGATGGGACTACGCACTGACTGGTGCGAAAGATATTCCTTACTTTATTGTTCCTATTCTTGCTCCTATCGGCGGTGCACTACTTGGCGGATGGCTATATCCGAACATGGTAGGTAAATACGCTCCAGGTGTAGCACCTGAAGAGGAAGAAGTAAGTGCAAAAAAAGAAGCCGCTGCTGAAGAAAAAGCAAACGCTTAACTAATCAAATAACGTGAAATTAAAGAATTATACTTCTAATAAAAGTGAAACGAAGGACTCACCTATGACTAAGAAATATATTGTTGCTCTGGATCAGGGAACCACAAGCTCCCGTGCGGTTGTTCTGGATCATGATGCGAACATTGTAAGTGTTGCACAGCGTGAATTTACTCAAATCTATCCTGAAGCAGGTTGGGTTGAGCACGATCCAATGGAAATCTGGGCAACTCAGAGCTCAACTCTTGTAGAAGCTCTAGGTCAAAAAGGTATTCGCTCTGACGAAATCGCTGGTATCGGTATTACTAACCAGCGTGAAACCACTATCGTGTGGAACAAAGAGACTGGTGAACCTGTATATAATGCGATTGTATGGCAGTGTCGTCGTACTGCATCTATGTGTGATGAGCTGAAGACTCGCGAAGGTCTTGAAGCTTACATCAAAGAAAACACAGGTCTGGTTCTTGACCCATACTTCTCTGGTACAAAAGTTAAGTGGATTCTGGATAACGTTGAAGGTGCACGTGAACTAGCTGAAGAAGGTAAACTGCTATTCGGTACAGTTGATACCTGGCTAGTTTGGAAGATGACTCAGGGACGTGTACACGTTACTGATTACACTAACGCATCTCGTACTATGCTATTTAACATCAATACTCTTCAGTGGGATGAGAAGATCCTTAAAGAGTACGACATCCCATTGTCTATGATGCCAGAAGTTAAGAATTCTTCTGAAGTATACGGCGAAACTAACATCGGTGGTAAAGGCGGTACTCGTATCCCTGTTGCTGGTATTGCTGGTGACCAGCAAGCTGCACTATTCGGTCAGATGTGTGTAGAACCAGGTCAGGCTAAGAACACATACGGTACTGGTTGTTTCCTACTAATGAACACTGGTAAAGAGAAAGTAACGTCTCAGAATGGCTTGCTTACTACTCTTGCTTGTGGTCCTAAAGGTGAAGTTGCATACGCACTTGAAGGTTCAGTATTCATGGGTGGTGCGTCTATCCAGTGGCTACGTGATGAAATGAGACTTCTGAACGATGCGAAAGACTCAGAGTACTTCGCAACTAAGATCGATTCTTGTAATGGTGTTTACGTTGTTCCTGCATTTGCTGGCCTTGGTGCTCCTTACTGGGATGCATACGCTCGCGGTACTATCGTAGGTATGACGCGTGGTACAGGTCGCAACCATATCATTCGTGCGACTCTAGAAAGTATTGCTTACCAAAGCCGCGATGTTATCGACGCTATGCAGGCTGACTCTAACATCAAACTAGAAATCCTACGTGTTGATGGTGGTGCAGTAGCGAACAGCTTCCTGATGCAGTTCCAGTCTGACATTCTGGATACTAAGGTACTTCGTCCGAAAGTAACGGAAGTTACAGCGCTTGGTGCGGCATATCTTGCGGGTCTGGCTGTAGGTTTCTGGGATAGCATCGATGATGTATCTGACAAAGCTGAAATCGATAAGACGTTCGAGCCTTCACACGATGAAGAAAAACGCGCAGAGCGTTATAACGGTTGGAAACGTGCGGTACGCGGTGTACGCGCATGGTCTGAAGCAGAATAATAATCTAAACCTTTGTTCCTAAGCTTAATTGCCCCGCTGAGCGGGGCTTTTTTTGTTCTATGGGAATCACCTGCTCCTCGCTCCTCCTGCCTTTCTAGATTTTAATCTACCTTGGGATATCACCTGGTGATTACCGTGCAGTAGATAGCAACCAGTGAGCCACACTTCGCCAAAGGAAATATGTGATTTATGCCATAACACTGAAAAGTCATGATGAAGTTATTGGTGCAGTTAGCTTCCCAGCGTTAGAAGATGGACTTGGAACTCTTGGCTACTGGTTAGGGAAGGATAATGAAAGGTCAAATAGTAGAATGGAATGATAAAAAAGGTTACGGATTTATTTCTGCATTGAATGGTGAACTAATAGCCTTTATCCACGTATCGTCTGTAAAAAATATAAATCGACGTCCTAAATTAAATGATGCAGTTACCTTTGATATTGTTGAAACAGAAAAAGGGCGATTCAATGCTGAAAACGTAGAAATACTAGGTTTAGGTGGTTTTCCTATGAACGTATTATTTGCTACGACATTTTTGGTGTTCGCTAGTGGGTCCGTGCTGGTGCTTGACGGAGAAGTAATACTTATACCTTTGTACCTAGCTTTAAGCTTACTCACATATTTGATGTATGCTTGGGATAAGCAAGCGGCGTTAGATGGCAAGCGGAGGACGCCGGAAAATACCCTTCATATATTGTCACTGATAGGTGGTTGGCCGGGGGCATTGTTGGCCCAATTTCTATTGCGCCATAAGTCGAGGAAGCAGCCGTTTAAGTTTGTCTTGTGGGTTACTATCGTAATGAATATTTGCATGTTTATATGGCTATTCACTGATTCAGGAAGGAATCTTGTTCAAAGCGTATTGAACAGTATTTAACTTAAGGAACTTTCCAAGTAGGTTTTTACGAAAAACGAATAATTGCTTACAACCCCAAATCTAACTAAGTTTTAGCGTGGGCTACCGAACAAGGAAGGTGTGAATGTACAAACAAATTATCGACTTTTGGTTTTCCGAGCTTGAACCAAAACAGTGGTGGATAAAGGATCTGGGGTTTGACCAAATGATCCTATCGCGATTTGGTGAACTCCATAATCAGGCTAAAGCGGGTGAACTGTTTCAGTGGCGCGAAACCGCGCTAGGAAGCCTTGCTGAAGTTATCGTTCTCGATCAGTTTTCTCGCAATATCTATCGTGATAAGCCAGAATCTTTCGCGTGTGATGCAATGGCATTAGCACTGTCTCAGATCGCTGTTTCCAAAGGTTTAGATTCGGAACTACCACAAACGCAAAGAGTATTTCTCACATGCCGTTCATGCATAGTGAATCAAAGCTCATCCACACTGAGGCGGTGAAGCTATTCGAATCGCTTGGGTCGGAAGGTAAAGGAAACCTCGATTTTGAGCATAAGCACAAAGCGATTATCGACCGCTTTGGTCGTTACCCTCATCGAAATCGAATCCTTTGTCGAGAATCCACAGAAGAAGAGATAGAGTTTCTGAAATTACCCAACTCAGGGTTTTAGATGTGTTTTTCTGCGCAGAAAATGCGTACAAGGATAAGGGAAGGGCCTTCCGAAGAAGGCCCTATTTATTAGCACAAAGAAAAAAGGATATGGCTAAAAATACCGGTTGGGAACCTCTGCTTTTATCCAACTACCGGGCGTTCAACCCCGGCAATTGCGTTTTTCAGAGACCAGTATCATCGTGGGATAGCTGATATCTATTTCAATATGGCTAAATTTTTGAAATCTGGCTTATAAATTCAGCGTTGTCTGATTGTTTACGATAGAAAACCGCTGGCTGACCAATCGGTGCGTCTATTTCAATCCATCCGCCTGTAAACGTTTCCCCAGTCCAAACGTGAACCCATTCGTCTTCAGGCAGGTACAATTTTTTAACAACTTCCCCTTGATTGTAGACTGGTGCGACGAGAATGTCACGCCCAAATAGGTATTGAAACTTAATTTCGTAAGCTTCCTGATCGTTCTCATAGTGCATGAATAAAGGTCTCTGGACTGGCATACCAACTTCAGAGTTTTCTTTAACAGCCGCTTTGATGTATGGCTTAAGGTGTTTAAAGATCTTCGTCATACGCGCAAGGTGGGCTAGAGTCTCTGGATCTGAGTCGAACTGGTGGTTGTCTCCAGGGCGATTTCCTCGTGGCTACGCATGATTGGTGTAAACGCTGCCATCTCTGCCCAGCGCTGGAATAGCTCTTTTGGTCGCTTACAACCGTGTAGAGTTGTGTAACCTCCAATATCAGAGTGGTGGATACCATTACCCATCAAACCAGATGAGAGCGCTGCTGGGATTACAGAAGCTAGACCGTCGTCAATACACCAGTCTACAAGCTGATCACCGCCCCAAAGGGTGTGACAGTATCCCTGAATACCTGTACCACCTGCGCGCATAAAGAACAGGATGTCATCTGTCTTGCCTGCTTCTTCAATCGCTTCGTGTTGTACTTTCGCCCAGCGGTAAGGCCATTTGTTGTGTTCGATCTCTGCACTAACGCCATTGCTCAGCGAACAGTCAGTTGGTAAGTACTCACCGAAGTCACCCATCCAGCCATCAAGGCCGAAGTCGATCATGTTCTTCTTGATAACGCCCTTGTACCATTCGCAAGCTTCAGGGTTAGTAAAGTCAACCACACCACAGTAGAACTCGCCAAAGTCTACAACGTATTTAGAACCATCTTCTTTAGTCGCCAGATAGCCGTTTGCTTCTGCTTCTTTGTATAGTGGGAAGTCTTCCAGTACATATGGGTTGATGTAGCCAAGGAAGCGAACACCTTCTTCTTTCAGCTCATGGATCTTAGTATCTAGGCCAGGGTATAGATCTTTGTTCCACTGCCAGTCCCATTGCAGACGCTTACCAAAGGAAGTCATCTTGATACCTTGCCAGTCTTGACACCACGCACCAGCAACCTCTACACCAGCGGCTTTCGCGTTTGCTACTTTGTCCAGCATGATCTCTGTGCCACCCTGGATACCCAGGATAACACCGTCCAGTACCCAGTCAGGTAGCTCTGGCTGGCGGCCAAATACGTCAGTAATGTTTTTCACAAGGGCAGGGAAGGACTCTTCAGCGTCAAAAAGGACGTACTCAGGGATGTCCCATGCCTGAAGTTCGTGGAAATCTGCGTTGGTGAAGTCGAAATCAGCATACGCCGTTGTTTCCAGGTGACAGAAGTACTTCTTATCAGAAACAAAAGTTGGCTGAGGGTAGTTGGTGTTGTAGTAGTCGCCGCCTGCTTTATCTTTAGTGTCAGCAAGGAAGGTAACATAAGAGTTCTTGTTACGGCCTACACCTGGCTCAGAAGACCATAGAGGGAAGTTTTTACCACGCAGGTTGAAGTATGTTAACTGCTCACCACAACCATATACTTTCTCTTCTTCTGTTGCGTTTATACGCATCCAGAAACGGTTGAATTTCTTATCGATTGCTTCAAATTCTGCTTTCAGGCGGCCTTCAGCGGTTTCGCCAACGGTCATTGCAATTGCTGGTTCACCGTCAAACTTAAAAGTCACAACAGTTTTGTCTTCAGCCTGTTCAACAGAGAACTTACGCATTGGCAGTCTTTCAGTCACGTAGTCGGTGATTTTGAAGTTACCACGATACATATCGTAGTTAGCGTCACCAACGCCTAAAAATAGTGAAGGGTTCTCTTCTGTATGGGTAAAAACAATTCTGTCTTTGTGTTTAATTACTAGTGAACTGTTGTCGTAGGATACGTTCATTTTTTAAAGCTCCACATAGGGTAAGTGGTTATTTATAAGTGATATTTGTGTGTGACCTTTCTCTGTCTTTGAGTAAGGTCAGGCAGAAATATACTTAGGTAGGATTTGTTTAACTTATGCGTTCCCACGCGGAGCGTGGGAACGAGGGTTAAACGCTTCCTGTAGAGGAAGCGCTAACTTACGACTTACTTGAACTGTACTGAGTAATCAGCAGCAATCTTAGTTTCACATGTCTTGATTTCGTTTTGGAAACGCTCAAGCCATGCTTTACCTTCGTCACCAGCTGTGCTTAGGAAATAATCTTTAACCGGAGCAGTTTTAGCCTGGAACTTCGCTTTTTCTTCTGCTGTTGGGTTGTAGATTGTACCGTCAGCTTTGCGGAACTCTTCGTAAGCAGAGAACTCACGGTGCTTAGGATATGCACGTAGGTACTGGTTCTGAGCATCGATACCGTCAACAAGTACTTGCTTCAGCTCGTTTGGCATAGACTTGAACTTCATGTCGTTGAATACCCAAGCACCACCCATGTATGCGTGACCATCAAGGATTAGGTAATTTAGGCTCTCGTGGAATTTGTTCTGTACGATATCAACGATGCCGTTCTTAGTACCATCTACTACGCCTGTGGAAAGTGCTGTGTAAACTTCTGGCCATGCGATAGGAGTTGGTGAACCGCCAAGTTCTTTAACAAGTTCTTGCTGGATCTTAGCTGGTACTGTACGTAGTTTCAGACCTTTAACATCATCTGGAGACATTACCTGCTTCTTAGTAGTCGCGATGTTACGCCAGCCACCAGAGTTAGATACCATCATCAGACGTACGTTTGGAGCGCGCTTGATAAGTTCGCCACGAACGTCACCTAAGAACTCTTCGTTGTCGTAAACACACTCAGCAACACGGTCGTTTGGCAGCATGTATGGAAGGTCAAACGCACCTACTGGTTTCCAGAAGTTAGCTAGCTCAGGGATAGTCGTCTGGAAGTAGTCAAACATACCTGCCTGTACCCCAGCGATACACTCTTTAGCGTTGCTACATAGCTGACCTGATGGGTAAATATCAACTTCGATAGCACCGTTAGAACGAGACTCAACATAGTTCTTAAACACTAACAATGACTGGTGGTTGTAGCTTTCCAGGTTTGACACGTGTGGCACAGTCAGCTTGTAATCCGCCGCGTTGGCTGCTGATGTTGCAAATAGGGCTGTAGTTGCAAGTGCCAGTAGTGATTTTTTCATGTTATGTTCCTTATAGTATTTTGCTTTATGTTTCACGATTTGTTTTGTAGTTTCACAAACTGTTTTGTAATAGTTACTGCATCACGCCTAACAGTTTCGGTAGGCCGATAACTAGATCAGGGAAGAACGAAATTAGGAAGATGATTAGGAACTCCACGATAATGAATGGAATAATCGCCTTCGAAATCTTCTGCAATGGCTGACCCGATACGCCCGACGCTACGAACAGCACCAGTCCCATCGGTGGGGTTGCCAGACCAATTGACAGGTTGATACACATCACCACACCAAAGTGCACTGGGTCGACGCCCGCATTGATCATGATTGGCGCGATGATAGGTGCGAAGATAAGAATCGCAGGACCTGCATCTAAGAACATGCCAACAATGAACAAGAACACGTTGATGATGAAGAACAGCATCAATGGATCACGAGTAATTCCGTTGAAGAACTCAGTCACCATGTTTGAGATACCAGAGAAGCTGATTGCCGAAGCAAATCCACTTGCCGCCGCTACGATGATCAATACCGCTGCTGCGTTCACTGCTACCTTAGTAAACAATACGTAAGTTGCTTTCAGGTCTGTTACTTTGATTACGTAAACCGACAGGAAGATAGCGTATGCCACCGCAACCGCAGCTGCTTCTGTTGGAGTAAAGATACCGCCGTAGATACCACCAAGAATGATAACTGGCGTAAGCAGTGGCAGAATCGCAAGCTTAAGGCTTTCACGACGATCCAACTTGCTCGCTCGTGGCAACGTTTGCACATCAGGGTATTTACGAATCTGTACGCGGTTAACAAGCATGAGGCCAAGACAGAAGATAAGACCCGGTACAATACCCGCGATAAACATTGCTGCAACCGAGGTGTTCATTACAAATGCGTACAGCAGCATCAGACCTGATGGTGGAATGATATTACCAATGATAGTTGCTGCCGCGGTTAGTGCCGCTGAGTAACTTGTGTCGTACTTAAACTTCTTCATCTCTGGTAACAACATGTTACCGATTGCTGATGTCGCTGCTACCGCTGAACCTGTAAGGGCACCAAACAGAGTCGAAGTCAGGATTACAACGTGTCCCAGACCACCGCTTAGGTGCTGAACGCGAGCCTGAGCAAATGCGATGATTCGAGGTGTGATACCACCACTCGACATACATTCACCTGCCAGCATAAAGAATGGCAGCGCGAGAAGAAGGAAGTTATCCAAACCAGAGTAAAGGCGCTGGTAAAGCATGTTAATGAACAGTACCTGATCGTTCTGGAAGAAGGTAATGATCGGAGCCAGACCCAGAGCGAATAGTACAGGCACACCAATAAGCAGGAATGCCATAAAGTAGAGAACGAAAATAGGAGAAACCATGATAAGACCTCTACTCTGCCGCTTGAGCAGCTACTTTCTTCTGCTCTTCATTAAAATAGATAAGCTTGTGCAGCGCACCAGCCAGTTTTTGCAGCGCAAACGAACAAGAAATCGCAAGCATCACCGGAGGTACTGCATATATCGTGTACATTGGAATAGGCAGGCTATCTGCCATCACTGAGCCAGTTTGGTAGAATGCGTAACCAAAATAAATCCAAACTGCAAACAGAAGTAGACTTGCAATGTGTGCGACTACCATCAGCAGCTCAAATACGCGAGTGCCTTTTAGCTTGTCTGTCACGAAGGTCATTGCGATGTTTTTATCATCAAGATAAATGATCGGTAGGCACAGGTAGGTCATGTAGATCATCAAAAAGCGCGACGATTCATCTGTCCAGCCAAGTGGTGTATTCAGAAGGTATCTGAATGCTACCTGGACGATGACGATCACTGTCATAACCAGCAGGAAGAAACCAGCTATATTGGCCGTCCAGCGAGCGATTGGCGCATTGACTGTGTTTAATGCTCTTTCTATTGCTTTCAGCATAGAATCACCAAAATAATTATTATCTGTATAGTTGTTTAAACAACACATTGTTCACTAAGTGCTATTGATAACCTAGTTACACAATTGGTTCTTTGAACCTATTCACAGCAGTGGACAATGTGTCGTTTTTTGTAGGGTTTATGTCACATAAATGACATTAAGCTTTGCCGTTTGAACCAAATAGACGAATTTTGTGTTTAACAACTTCCATCATTGAAGCGATACCAGAGTTGTTTGCATCCGCCAAAATTACATCTTCAGGATTTGCTTCCCAGTACGCTTTAACACCTGCAATAAAGCCCTGACGTAGCTCTGTATCAACGTTGATCTTAGCTACACCGCGCTTAACTGCTTCTACAACCTGGTCGTCTGGCACACCTGAACCACCGTGTAGCACGATAGGCTTCTTAACGGCTTCTTTGATTTCAGATAAACGATCGAACTTCAGTTCTGGTGTTGTTTTGTATACACCGTGAGCGGTACCGATAGAAACAGCTAAATAATCAACACCTGTACGCTCAGAGAAATCCAGAGCTTCTTCAACAGTAGTGACCATTGCATCTTTTTCATCAACGGTGATGTCATCTTCTGTACCACCGATCTTGCCGATTTCACCTTCAGCACCTAAACCTAGAGCGTTTGCTACTTCAACAACGGCTTTCGTGATGCGGATGTTGTCTTCAAACGGAAGCGCAGAACCATCAAACATCAGAGATTGGAAGTCGCGAGTTGCCGCTTCCATGCACTGCTCAAATTTACGGCTGTGGTCAAGGTGAATACAGATAGGTACTGTGATTTCATGGTGTTGAATAAGAGAATCAACGGCGTCACGTAGAGGCTTCATGCCCATTTCGTTGATAGCTTTCTGACCGATCTGAATCATGATTGGGGATTGCTCTTCCTGCGCTGCAAGAAGTACAGCTTTGATAGTTTCCAGGTTGTGAGCAGTGAATGCACCGATAGCGTAGCTGTTATCCCACGCTTCTTTGATCATAGTTTTACCGGACATGTAAGGCATTTTGAGTATTCCTCTTGATTTGTTTGTTACTGTAGAAATTACCAATAGAGTAAGATTATTTCTGTTAGTTATGTATCATTAATTACAAAAACTACCATAAATGGACAAAAGTGAGTGCTGGGGCACATCTTTTGGACAAAGTTTGTTGTTTGTTTTTGACTCAGGTATGCATTCCCACGTAGAGCATGGGAACGATCAAGAAACCCTCGTTCCCACGGTCCCTGTGGGAATGCAGACAGATCTCGAATATTTGAGAAGGCGCAGTATGTGTCGGGAACAATGAAGTAAGAACGTAAAGTGTTGAAACGTGTCAGAAAAGCATTCCCACGCATGTGCGTGGGAATGATAGAGATAGGTGCGTGAGAAGGTTTACTTCACATCCTGATCCAGAAGACCTGCAGCAACAGCCGGTGCCAGACCCGGAGTCAGAGGAAGGCGAGGAATCACCAGGCAGTGCATTAGGTGATAGATATCCTGCTTACCGTCCCAAACCACGCTTGTACCAGCCTGGTTGTTTACGTCTAGTTCCTGCCACCATGAGCAACCTTCATAGTCGATCAGGTAAGTACGACAGTAATCCCACCATGTCTGGTACCAGTCTTCGTACTTTTTCTCACCAGTTACAGCGTAAAGCGCATAAGCAGTACCGATAGCTTCTACTGGAGCCCAACGAATACGTTCACGAACAACAGGTTTACCGTCCCAGTCAACCGAGTAAACAAAACCAGGTGCGCCATCTACATACCATGCGTCACGTACCGTTGCATCGAATAGACCAATGGCATCTTCTAGCATCCACTCAGGTGCATCAGCGCCAATTTCTAGGAGCGTTGCACGTAGGTGACAGATCAAACGACCCCACTCAATCCAGTGACCAGGTGTACCGCCGTATGCACGGAAGTGACTTGCTGGTGTCTCTTTATTGTAGTCTGGTAGTGGATTCCAGTCTGAATCGAAGTGCTCATTTACACGATAGCTCAGGCCTTTTGCTGTCTTGTGAACCATGAATTCAGTAATGTTCAGTGCGCGGTCAAGCCACTTTTTGTCTTTAGTTACATCATAAACAATCAGGAATGCTTCCACAGAGTGCATTGCCATATTACCACCGCGGTAATCTTCTGTTTCAGTCCAGGCACGATCCCATGACTCGTAACACATCTGCTTCTCTTCAACCCAGAAGTGTTTCTCATAAACAGCGATAGCTTCTTCCAGAAGAGCTTGTGCGCGAGGGTGACCAGTAGTAACAGCACTTGCTGCGCCTAGCAGTGCGAATGCATGCTGGTAGCCTTGTTTAGACTCATCCATGATGCCTTCGCCTTCATTATCTATAGTAGCGAACCAACCGCCGTGCTCTTTGTCTTTTAGTGGGCCTTCAAGAGCAGTGATACCATGCTCAACCAGGTCCATTGCTCCAGGGCGACCCATCAACGCAGCCAGAGAGTAACAATGTAGCATTCTTGCTGTGATCCAAAGGCGTGTACCCATCTCTTCACGAACATTACCGTTGTTACCAATCCAGCCAAAGCCATTAGGTACAACAGCGTTTCTGCCAAATTCGAAGATGCGGTCTGTTTCGGTTTCTAACCAAGAAATATGGGATCGGGTATTAATCCACTTCATACATTGTTTCCTCTGGAATTATTGGATAATCGTCATTATTGTTTGTTGCGACTAAAATTATCAGTCTGTTCAGTTTATTTCTGTTAGTTATGTATCACTTTTCAACATAAATAAACAATAACGGACATTTTTGAGCGTTGGAGCACAATCTTTACTGGAAAATTAAGGCCTAAAAAAGCGCTCATGTGAGCGCTTGTTGTAAAACTTACTTCACTCCAAACCTGTGTATGGTCTTCTCTTCGAATACTTCGCCTGGATTCAGACGAACAGAAGGGAAGTGAGACTGGTTTGGACTGTCTGGGAAGTGCTGGGTTTCCAGGCACATTCCACCCCAGGATTCGTACTTAAAGCCATTACGACCAAACCACGGTTTGTTGGATAGCTTAAAACCGCTGTAGAACTGAACCGCAGGCTGAGTGGTTAGTACCGTCATAAAGCGTCCCGTTTTAGGATCGTACAGTTCTGCTGCGTAACCATAATCATCCTCTACATCGCGGTGATGGAGTATGTAGTTATGGTCGAAACCATCTTCTTCAAGCTTTTGTTTGTTTTCACCAATAACAGAAGAAGCGGTGAAATCCAGTCCAGTCCCGTTTACGGAAAGGATTTCACCAGTAGGAATCATGTTCTCTGCGACTGGCGTGTAGAAATCAGCAAACAGCTTCAGTTCATGGCCTTCAACAGAGCCAGAATCATGGCCACCAAGGTTGTAGTAACTGTGGTTGCATAGGTTCAAAACGGTTGGCTTGTCAGTGGTGGCTTTAAAGTTGTAATGAACCTGATTCGATTCATCCAAACCAATCGTATGAACAACGTTTAGTGTACCGCCATAACCAGATTCTCCATCTGGAGATACTCGGTTAAAATGAATGAAGATACCCGTTTCGGTTTCTTCTACCGAGTAGTTCCAGACATACTTGTCGAACCCTTTTGTACCGCCATGCAAATGTTGAGTCGTTGGGGGCTCATTGGTTTCAAGTTGGTAATTGATGCCATCGAGACTGTATTTGCCATCTTTGATGCGGTTTGCATAGCGACCAGCAATCGCACCAAAGAAAGGGTGTCCGACTAAGTATTTTTCCAGGCTTTCGTAGCCCAGAACGACATCAGCAAGTTCACAGTTGCGGTCTGGTGTTTCAATCGACGTCACTATGCAGCCATAGTTGGTGACCGAAAGCTTCATTCCACTCTGGTTTTCCAGCGTAAATAGCTGGACTGGTGTGTTCTGACCTTCTACTTCGCCCCATGGGGTAGTAGTGAGTTTCACGTTAATGCCTTTTTGTATTGAAGTTCTTATTTAATTTTAGGTTCAAGACCAGAGGTTACACGAAGTTGCTCTAGTACCGCCGTCCAGTCCTGACGACCACGACCTGCTGCGCGTGCAATGCTGTACATCTCACGAGATGCGGCGCCACAAGGCATTGGAACGTTAACCTGGTTTGCAAGGTCAAGGGCGATACCCAGGTCTTTATGTGCAAGGTCGATCATAAATGCAGGATCAAGGTTGCCAGCCAGTACTTTTCCTGGCCATGTTGTAGTGAAGTGTCCTTTACCAGCAGGCGTACCATTCATTACTTTCAGAGCAGCATCGAACTCCAGGCCAATTGCTTCAGCAAGTGTTGCGGCTTCAGCAGACAGCGCATTAAGTGCGATACTCATGTAGTTGTTGATGATTTTTACGCGAATGCCTTTACCCTGACCGCCGCAATCAACCGTTTCGTTACCCATGCAATCAAACAGAGGTTGAGCTTTTTCAATCTGCTCTTTAGTACCACCTGCCATGATTAGAAGTTCACCACGAATAGCGTGGTCTGAAGTACGACCAACCGGTGCTTCCATCATCTGGAATCCAGCATCAGCCATCTCTTTAACTAGAGCATCTGTTTCCATTGGATGAATAGTCGACATGTCGATATGAAGAGCATCTTTACTCATTGTTGTTGTAATGCCGTTTTCGCCAAACAGAGTTGCACGAACTAGTGCGCCATTTGGAAGCATAGTAACGATGAACTCAACGTCGTTTGCAGCTTCAGCTGGAGATATAGCGGCAGTTGCGCCTTGCTCAACAAGCTTAGATACAGCTTCTTCGTTAATATCGAAGACCTTAAGAGAGTTTCCGCCTTTGATAAGGTTTGCCGCCATTGGGCTGCCCATTTGTCCAAGACCGATAAAGCCGATAGTTGACATGAATTAATCCTTCTTAACGTATGATTTGGTTTGGTAGTGTCGCCAATATAACGATTTCTACAAATACAACCGTAATCGCTGTCACATTTTGTTGTTTTGTGTACATTTGGTGTTGTTTTGTGATTGTCATCTCATCCAAAAAGATGAATATTCATATAATGGAAACATAACCCTACATATACAAAAAGAGAATTAACTAATGGCAATAGCGTGTCTTGGAATTACCGTACTCGACAGAATCCAGCGAGTCGCTCAACTACCTACTACCGGCGGCAAGTTTGTTGCAACCGACTATTTTGAAGTTGGCGGTGGGCCAGCGGCAACGGCTTCAGTTGCTGTGGCTAGACTCGGAAAGGATGTTGATTTTATCGGACGTGTTGGTGGTGATTCTGTGGCAGACACTATGTTGTCTGAGTTATCTGGATACGGTGTTGGTGTAGACAATGCTGTTCATATATCTGAAGCGTCATCGGCTTTCTCTGCGGTGCTGGTGGATGATGAAGGTGAGCGCATGATCATCAACTACCAGGACAAGTCTCTAAGCCGAGATATTGAACCTCTTAAATCTGTTGATTTCTCTACATACGAAACCATTTTATGTGATGTACGATGGATAGAAGGTGCCAAATACGCGCTTGAACAGGCGAAAAAATTCGGTATTCCTTCTGTACTGGATGCCGATATTTGTCCGGATCCTATTGATGAGCTTGTAGAACTTTCCGATCATATTGCATTCTCAGAACCTGGTCTGGCTAAATTTAGTGCGACAGATGATCCAATTGAAGGTCTAAAAATCGCTCAGAAAAGGACAAAAGGGAAAGTATATGTTACTGTCGGCGCAAAGGGTTGCTACTGGTTAGAAGACGACGAACTGATGCATCAGCCGGGTAAAGTTGTTGATGTGGTGGATACTACAGGTGCTGGTGATGTTTTCCATGGAGCACTTGCTGTTGCGGTCGCTGAAGGAATGGAAACCCGTCAGGCAGTTATATTTTCAAATACAGTAGCAGCGATAAAATGCACCCGAAGAGGTGGCCGCGAAGGCATTCCTGACCGTGCAACGGTTGAAGCAGATATTGCAGATTAATAACAAATTTAAGCAAAGGTTATCATGACTAATCCAAGACAAGACAAACTATTACAATTAGTTATTGATAAAGGTTACTGTACCGTCGAAGAACTTGCAGAAATTCTGCAAGTTTCGACACAAACGATCAGAAGAGATATCAAGAAACTCAGCGACGAGCGCTTGTTAGTGCGTCACCACGGTGGTGCAAGTTCTCCTTCCAGTACAGTTAACCTTGATTACGAAATTCGTAAAGTCTCAGAAACTGAAGAAAAGAATGCTATCGGTGAACGCATTACTCAGATGATTCCCGATAACTCAACCGTGTTCCTGACGATAGGCACAACAACAGAAATCATAGCAACGCATCTTCTTAAGAAAAGCAATTTGCAGGTGATCACCAACTCGCTTCGGGTTGCAAATGTACTGCATAGCAATAAAAGCTTTGATGTGTTGATCCCAAGCGGAAAAATCAGAGCGAAGAATGGCGGAATTGTCGGTACTGAGGCTCTTGATTTTATTAATAACTTCCGTTTCGATTACATGATTACTAGTGCAGGCTCTATTGATGAAGATGGAACATTGCTTGAGTATGATCTTAACGAAACAGCCATTGCTCAGGCTGTAATGAAGTCCGCAAGGAATGTATTTGTGGCTCTGGACTCAACCAAATACACGCCTAAAGGTTCTATCGAACTGGGTAATATTAAGGATGCGACGGTGTTCTTCACCGACGAGCAACCACCAGAAGATATTCAGGATGTTCTGAATACCGGCAGTGTTAAAGTCGAAATTTGCAAATAACTAATCTTGATAAACGGCACTCACAGGGTGCCGTTTTGATTCCATGCTTCCCTTCTAATCAATAACTCATTTTTGGCGAATTATTTAGCTTTCTTTCTTCGTTAAATAGACCAAGTATAAAATATCTAAAAGTTTCATTGTTGAATAATTGTTTTGCTTTATCTTTTAGTTTAAACCGAATAATATACCGACCGTGCGGTTTATTTTGAGTTGAATTAGATTCGTGGCAGAAGAAAAACAAGGTACGAAACACCGATCCGAACAGGAAAGAAAGAATCAGATACTGGATTGTGCTCTGGATATCTTTCTTGAAAAAGGGTATTCGAGAACAACCATGAAAGACATAATGGTTGCAACTCAGCTTTCAAAAGGCGCGATATATCATTACTTTACAAGTAAGGAAGATATTTTTGTCTCTATTATCCATGGGGTGGGTGGACGTTTCGAGGAAGAGATAGAGAGCTTCAGGTCTGACGCTCAGCCATTCGATTTCCTCAGAGTGTTTATGTATGAAAACCTTGAATACATCGTAAAACTAAATCGCCTGAATATGGTTTGCCACGAAATGATGGAGAGCGAACTTGTTCAATCAAGCTTGAATAGCTGTCTGGATATGTATAAAAACGCCATTGCCGATGCGGTAAATAACTGCCCGGGCCGTACAAAAGAACTCAGTGTTGAAGAGCTAACAATAGCTGTTTTTCTTATGCTTGAGGGTTTGCTTTCGATGGCTGCTACTTCCAACACGTTTGATGTGCATACTGAGTTCGAGAAAGTGCTTAAAACGATTGAAGTTTTAACCCGTCGTTAACCGATGACCAGATAAAATAATAAGCTTAGCTTTGGGGAGAGCCATTAATGAAACATAAATCTTGTCCATTTTGCGGTAGCAATACATTGTCTATTGAATATCTTTATCCTGCATGGGGCGGGGATGAGAAAGAAGCACACGTTGTTTGTGATGAGTGTGCTGCGTCTTCTCCAATGTACATCTGGGACAATAGGGGGAAGTCGAGCGGTGCTGTTGAGAAGCGAGATTTAGACAGACAAGCCTAGCGGGCTAAGTTTGTCTGTCTCGAGTATATATTACAGGCTAGAATTCTATCTGGAAGACGGACGTCGTACCGCTAACTTCATTGCCCACCGCAAGATAGTGTTTTCCATTACGCTGGAAATAGTTGATAGACTCGGGGCCTAAATCTCCCGCACCAGGGTTGTATGCGCCATTATCACAATCACCATCATCGGTTTCAGTGCAAACATCTGTACCAAAGCTACGGTTGTTTGCAAATGTTACAAACTGACTTCTGCTTGGTTGAGTAACATCAAACACCATAATACCACCGTGTCTTTCTAGTCCAACAAATACATACTGTTGACCGTTTATACTTGCAGTTTCGATAGCTTCAGGTTCTGTTCCTTTGTCATCACTCCGGTCATCACCACTGTTGTTGTTATCGTTGGTACTATTGAAGTATTTACCATCGGAAGCAAAAGCCACTTTGCCTATTGTGTCACCACTATCGAAAATAAGGTTGCCTTTCTCGTCCCAGATAGAGAATGAACGAGCTCCATACGCGTAAACAGGCTCATCTTTTCTTACCATCTTATCGTTAACCACTTTAAGACGGCCTAGTGCCTTTTTGTCTTGAAGTTGTTCTGCAAGTGGGTGTTCGGGGGCGATTTTCAGCTTCTTACCGCGAGTCTCATCAACGTAAGCGATACAGAATCCTTCCTCGGTAAAGTATTTTTCGGTACCAGATAAATCATCCTCGTCCCAGTCAAAACCGCGTTCATTACATACACTCTGAGTGGTATCGAAGCCATACTCGCGGCCATCACCTTCATTAGCAGAGATTATATAAGACTGACCATTGATGGTGAAACTGTCTATCGTATCAGGCATATAGAGCCCTTCTAACATTGGATAGCTCTTGAAGTTCCCAATCTTCTTATCTTTGTTTGATGCATCTAATTCATACGTCGCCCAGGGTTTCCCGCCTAAACCATAGATGGACTCAACCCTCTTTGTCTCTAGATCAATCGCCGCTAGCGCGTTGTTTTCCTGAAGAGCAACGTAGAGCTTTCCGTTGTCTGTAAATGTCAGGTATTCTGGCTCGAGATCTTGAGCCACGCTTGCGTTAGGTCCGGAAATTCGAACGTTTGGGTCTAGTTCGTAATGACGAGCTTCGCCTTCATTGAACTCCTTGAAACCAATTTGATGCACTTTCCCGTTCATAACACTTTTTGATATATCGACAATAGTGATACTGCCTTCTGGATCGACGGTGTAATCACTGTTTGGCTCACCTTCGTTGGCTGTCGCGATGTACTTTCCATCTTTGGAGATACCAACCATATCGGGTAGCGCACCCGCAGGGTAAGTTGCAAGCAATTCAAGCGTATCAGACCGATATAGAGCAATAATGCCATCTTGTTGCTTTTCAGCGTTTTCTATAGCGACGGCGATCAGTCCATTGTGTGTAGCGACACTGTTTGCGGCACCGATAGGAACTCCAGCAGCGTTTCCGGCAGCTTCAAGGGCAATAGAGCCCGTATGCGCAGGCATCCCGCGTTCATCTAGTGATAACACGTCTACCCGGCTCGCTTGAGAATTGACTACATAAATCTTATCTGTACAGCTATCGTAGCTAACAATTTCTGCAGCTGAAGAATCAAATTCAGCGTCAGCGATGGACGTTCCGACGAGTTTTAGCCCTGAAATTTCTTTATCGGATTGCCCCGTAATAGGTGAAGCTTGGCATTTAATTCCCAGCTCTGTGTAACTGGAGTTATTTGTGGAGCAGGCGGTTAAAGCTACTACAGAAGCCAGAATCGCCAAATGAATTTTCTGAGTGATAGACATTGTCTTCCCTGTACTATTTTATTATCGATGAAATCGATTACTTTATTCGCAGTTTGTTACAGGTTATTGACTTTTTATTTGCATTAAATGATTGATAGTGGATTCAATTATTTGTGCCTTGCTTGCTTTCAATACGCAATCTTTCCAGTTCTTCTAGTACATCTGGCAGCGTCTCGACATTGGAAACAAAGCGGGAAAACTGCTCAATACCTTTCGACGCAATAGGTTGTAGGGTATCTCTATCGAAAAACTGAGAACTACCATCAGCCTTCGCTAATAGTTCATAGGCTCTATTAATGAAATAGTCATTTGATGCTTTATGAGTTGGACTAGGAGCTATCATCCCTATAGCACTATTAAGTTCTTCCTGAACTTGCGGTTCAGCTAGATACTCCATTAACGTTATAGCTCCCTCTTTATTTTGAGTGTTGTCAGGGATCATCCATACATTCGTAGGCGCTTCTTCATATACGGGGAGAGAGCTATCAATAATAGGGAAGCGAATCATTCCTATGTCGTCGTATAAAGAGGGAGGGATTTGTGAAGTCCAGAAGTTGCCCATAAGCATTATTCCACCTTTGTTCCGGTAGAGAAAAGGTAGCGCTTCTCGCCATGTTAGATTTTGATGTCCTGCCAGGAAGTAATTTTGTGTTGCCAGAGAACTCCATACCTCGAATACTTTAATGACCCTGTTATCTTTGTAGCTAACGTCCCCGTTCATGAGTTTTAGATGGAACTCTAACCCATTGAGTCTGAGGTTCAAGTAGTCAAACCATGCGGCAAGAGTCCAATGGTTTTTACTGCCCACTACAATAGGGGTTATTTGGTTCTCTTTCAGTTTGTTGCTGGTGGATATAAATTCCTCCCAGGTCGTTGGTGGTACGATACCTAAACGTTCAAAAAGAGACTTCTTATAATACATCGCCCACGGATAGTAATGTACGGGAAGGCCATACTTTTGGTCTTCAAACGAAACACTAGATTTTGCAGCAGTAGTGAAGCTTTCATCCCAATTATTGCTTTGCCATGTTTCGTCCAGATTTTTCACTAATCCTTGTTTTACAAAGCTACGTAATCTCTCTCCACCAAACCAATACATTATGTCGCTATGCTTGTCGGTCTGCAGCCAGTCTCCAATCTCAGACTTGTATTTTTCAGCTTCATAATTGGTTACTACAAGATTGATATTCGTGTGCTTTTGGGAAAATTGTTCAAATATGGTGTCATATGCTTCTCGTTGTGCGCCATTGAATGAAAGTAGAGATACACGTAGGTCTTGAGCAGAATAGGCGTGAAAAGAAGCAACTAAAAAAAGCAATGGAAGAGCTTTATTCATTAATATACTCAAAGGCTATGGTTTGATAATTTAATATTATAGCCATTTATCGGTCTCAGGCTGTACAACTTTAGGCGTTTTAAGTACGTAACAGTAGCCACATAAAGTTGCTGTTGATACGCTGAGAAAAACTCTTTGATTCAACTATGAGGGAATAAAATGAAATTCTGTCCGGACTGCGGAGCCGAAGCTCTGCAAACTAATTATCTACCTACAAAACAGTTTGTATGTTCCGAATGTAATTTCACACTGTTTCAGAATACGGCAGCGGCTGTTATGGTCGCAATAGTCTGTAAGGATGAAATACTAATTGCGATACGTGGCCGAGAGCCAGGCAAGGGGATGTGGGATCTTCCTGGAGGGTTTGTTGATCCGGATGAATCTCTCGAGCAGGCGGCGATAAGAGAGCTAAAAGAGGAGCTCAGTTTTTCGTTTGAGTCCCCGAAATATGTTGCTTCCAACCCTAATACTTATCTGTACAAAAACGTTGAATACAAAACTTTAGATGCATTCTTCCTGGTTGAACTCGACGAGAAACCTCACCTTGTCGCCGATGATGATGTTGAGTCCATCCAATGGACTAAACTAAAAGATATCGAGTTGGAAAACTTTGCGTTTGAGTCGGCAAAAAGGGCAATCGATAAACTTGTATCTCATTTGTCTTGTTAGATGTATGTCTTGAAGTTGTATTTGTTCCTCTATAAGAAGATGCTCTGCTAGCTGAATACGCATAATTTCCCTGTTTGTCTCTAATTTGTGTATTTGGGTTTCTGATTTATGCATTTACATGTGTTTAGTTTATTCTTTCCTGATTAACTTATTGTAAAGTATGAATTTATTTGTTCGTGTGTAAATGGTTTTCGAATGAATAATTGTGGTTTTTGGTGTTTGTATGGCAATTTGTTTATTTATGTATGGTACCAATTTAATACAAAAGTTTTCTGATTGTGAGATCTGTCACGGATGATTAGGACAAATTGGGTAACAATATAGTCATTGAGTGATTCATCTGTTGCTCATACGACTAGAGACGGAACAAAGGGGCAGAACATGAAAATCTTAGCTATTACTGCATGTACCGCCGGTGTGGCTCACACCTACATGGCGGCTAAGAATTTAGAAAACAAAGCTGCAGCACGCGGCTGGCAAATCAAGGTAGAAAAACAAGGTGCTAACGGTATCGATGGCCGTATCACTGCGCAAGACGTGGCAGAAGCTGACGGTATCATCTACGCAACAGATGTTGGTGTAGCGGAAATCGAACGCTTTGAAAGCCTTCCTTCAATTCAGGGTAAAGTTAAAGATGGCATCAAGAAAGCTGATGAAATGTTTGACGCTCTTGAAGCAAAAGTAAAAGCGGGTGGCGCGGCTCCTAAAGCAGCGGCTACAGCACCTTTTGAAGAAGCAACAGAAGAAAGCAACGACAACATCGTTGTTAAGTTCCTGAAAGATTGGTACAAAGGCGCACTATCAGGCGTATCTCACATCATTCCTCTTGTAATAATCGGTGGTCTTTGTGTAGGTCTACTTAACCTATTCTTTGGTTACGATTACACCCACCTTTATGATGAAGCTATCCTGACAGAGTACACTGGTAAAACTTACGCTGACCTAGGTATTCTTAATGCCGCTGAAGGTCTGAAAAACAGTGAAATCGGTGCAATCAAGAAAGAAGTTTATGCTGCAATAGGTACCGCTGAAGGTAAAGCGCAGTTCGAAACCTCTTTCCAGGGTATCGTCCACTTCATTTACTACAGTACGTTGAAAGCATTCAACCCACTACTGATCTGTGTTCTGGCAGCGTTTACTGCTTACGGCATGGTTGGTAAGCCAGGTCTTGCTCCGGGCTTTGTAGGTGGCTACGTTGCAGTAGGTGGCGGCTTCGGTAAGATCTCCATTATGACAGGTGGTTTCCTGGGTGGTCTGGTAGCAGGTGCAGCAGCAGCGTTGTTTGTAATGCTTGTCCGTAAGATTAAGGTTCCGGCAGTATTGGAATCCGTGAAGATGATTATCATCACTCCGCTTCTTGCAGGTGTGCTAACCATTATCTTCATGTACGTTGGTCCTGGTAAATTCTTCGCAGAACTGAACTCTGGTCTGGTTGAGTGGCTAACATCAATGGGTACAAACAACCTACTGATTCTTGGCTTCATCCTTGGTGCAATGGCATGTTTCGACATGGGTGGCCCTGTAAACAAAGCGGCTTACATGTTCTGTATCGGTGTGGGTACAAGTGGTAGCTTCGACGGTGATGCATCTATCTTCTACGCAGCGTTTACTGCAGCGAAATGTATCCCAGGTATGTCTCTAGGTATCATGGCATTCCTATTCAAGCGTTACTTCGACGAGGAAGACCGTCTGGCTGGTCCTTCAACAGCAATCCTGGGCTTCTGTGGTATCACTGAAGGTGCAATCCCTTACGCTGTTAAAGACCCAATGCGTATCATCCCGGCTCACATGATTGGTGGTGGTGTAGCAGCAGGCCTGATTCTTTCATCTAAGATTACAATCGGTACAGTTGCAGGTGGTGCGGTGTTCATGCTACCAGTAATAAGCCAGCCTCTAACATGGCTAACATACTTCGTAATCGGTATCGCAGTATCAATGGCAATCACGATTGGTCTGAAGATGATGAACAAAGAGAGCAAGACTGCAGCAACAAAAGCACAAGCTTAATTAAGTTCTCGAACTAAAAACTAAAAAAGAGATGTCGAAAGGCATCTTTTTTTTAACCTATCCATGGAGCCTGATTCGGTTCTTTTCATACTTTTAGGCATACCATATTTAGTTATACTCTGGTCATAACATTATATTGGAGTTATGATGTGGAAGGTATTGATGTTTTACTGAGTATGCACGGTGAACAAGTACATAGGGATGATGGTTACTGGTGGAAAATAGAAGCTTGGAGCGTCCCACCTACAAAAGAGCGTCCTCACGGTATTCGCTATAATTTAACTCTGCATAACAAGTTTAATAAAAGGATATTTGGGCATGATAATGCTCATGCGGTAAAGCCACCGAAGAGTAAAAGATTTAGTGGTAAACGCTATGAGTACGATCACTTGCATAAATCGGCGATAGACCATGGTACACCATATGAATTTTCTGACTGTTATTCGTTGCTTCAGGATTTCTTTGAGGGTGTAGACAGAACCATTGCAGCAATAGAAGGTAGGTAATATGAAAGCAAGAATTGGTATTATGTCTGAAAAGTTGATTCGCGTTCGGTTACTGGCGATTGCACAAGGTAAGTACAAGCCACAAACAGGTGAACCTAAAGTTTGGTACACCTCGATTAATGCTATTTCACAAATCCTTCGGCCAGAAAATATTGATCTTCTTCGTTTAATAGACTCAGAGAGACCGGAAAGTTTAACTCAGTTATCAGAGTTAACGGGTAGGGCAAAATCCAACTTATCCAACACACTCAAAATATTGAGTGAGAAAGGGTTTGTTAGGTTGGAGCAGGGAAGGGGCAAAGCTGTCAAACCAGTCGCGTTATATACTGACTTTGAAATTGTGACTGACTCTGAACTCGAATATTATCTGTTGCAACTATCTGTGGAACCATCAGTGGCTTAGATTTTATAAGAGATGCTTTTCATAGAATGTTACTACGGCATCATGATTATTAATGCCGTAGCTCTCTAGGTTGTATGTTAGCAATGCTATTGTTGAATAAGCTTCGGCCAGTTCTTATCACCAGTTGCAATAAAGCCCGGTACATCTTTTAGCCAGCGGTTTTGTATATCTGCGTTGTAGTTAAGGTATAGCTTTCCGTCTACAATCTTCCACTGCTCAGGATCCCCGGGTGCAAAATCACTTTTTCTGCAATTGCCCAGGCGCAGTAACCGCCGTATTGAGGAGCAAAAGCTTCTGGGTCTGCTGTGAATTTGTCTAGGTTTTCCTTAGAGGCAAAATACCAGTCTGCCCCCATGTATTCTGTTTTGAACTCTTTAGAGCCCTTAACTGGTTTTCCTTCAGTAAAATAAGCAACGGTATCGTAGCCATCTACTGCCTTATTACTAAATATGCCTGTGTATACCGGGTCTTCTGCGTGAGCACTAAGAGAGAACATCAACTGGCTTAAAGCCAGGGTAATAAGCATAACAATCTTTTTCATAACAAAATCTCCTGAGTCGGTATTCATAAGGAAAGGCCAACTCACGGAAATCTTTCAGATTATTTGTGTTTTATTTCAGAGACACCTGAACCATCTTTTCAGTGTGGCGACGTTTAAGCTGTTTATGCTGATAGGGATTTTGCAGGCATGGTGCCCCTTCCTGATAACTCATGCTTACATTGTCATAAGACACTTTGATCAAGGTGAAGCTTACTGTATGAGCGTCTTCTCTATGCATACAGGGCGATAAATGTCCCTGTTCCGGATGATGACTGTGGTGAAATGCTAGGCGTGATTCTACAGTATCTCCTTCTGCCTGATAGGTGTGAAACAGCTCACTGCGTGTGTGATGAACAGTTTCGGCATCGACGGCACTTGAGATCATCGGTGGCTGGGCAAGAAATTCAATGATGCTGTTCCCATCCCAGCGAAGCGCCTTCACGTGTCCATTATGCTTGCTCAATGCACTGTCGAAAACCATAAAAGTAAAAGGTGCATACTTTGAAAAATCGATCTGAGTGAACTCTTTAATCAGTGATTCGCTGCTTTGATGAGAAGAGAAATTCTTAACAAGCTGTCCTCGACTTATCAGTTCACCTTTAGGAACCTCTCCCTGATAGTAGTTAAGTAGGCAGACAGCCAGACCAAACTCATTGACCGCAATCCAACTACCGCCACCTTGTGGATCAACAGGCATCAGGAAGCTAGCATGGTTGTTGTCCGGGTCAATATCGAATAACTGTGGAGGGGTTGCCAGAACTCTTCCTACCTGTTCGTCACGATTAAAAAATAGCTGGAAACCGTCTTCCTCAAGAAGCCATGATGCTGTACACATTATGCTTGTTTCCTTAGATAAGTTGCTGTAGCAGGTGCGTAACCGAATCGTTCGTCAGTATCCAGTTTAAGATGCTTTGCGATGACATTAATTAATGCAAAGTGATGGATAGTATGACTGCCAACAAACAGTAGTTCACGTTGAAGAGTTGAAGTCATTTCACAAACTTGCTGGGTAGAAATCGAGGCTTCAGAAAGAATAATAACGTTTCGGTTTAATTCGGACTCGCTTAGTTTTGTCAGCCAGATTTTTATCTCGGTTAACTCTTTGATGCCGACCATACGTTCGCGTTCTACATGAGCGCCACGTCTGCGATGATCGTAATCGATGACTCCGGTTTCTGACTCATTAATTACAGCGTGATAGAGATCTAAGATATGTCTTAAATGTTCCCCCATAGAACTGTCTACGTAAGGTTTAGCCTTGTACACGTAGTTTTCATTGGATAGAACAGAGAAAAGCTCCAGTCCCTGGTCAATTGCTTCAATATTTCCCGATATCGATGGGCATAGATGCATAGGTGGTTGTGTTGTCATTATTCTTCTCCGCTTTAATCTGTTTCTGGATATTGTTTTACTAGCGCTTTCTCTTCTTTTAACGTCCTGAAAAGAGTCATCAGAGAAGGAGGCTTATGCCCTGCTTTTTTTTGCAGGTAACCAATCTTATATAGTGTTTTATATTGAAAAAGCAGCGTATTAAAAATCTCTGAAAGTGGTGTTTTACTATCCCAGATATGAGTCGCCTCACTGCTTGCCCCATTTATTTCGATAATTTGAAAGTCCTCACCTTTCATCAGGCTATCGATTTCTTTGAACTTGATATCTAATCTTCCATAATGAAAACCTTCAAAATCATCAAATATTTCATCCAGCTTTCTGGTTAAACCATCAGAGATATATTGATTGCCATTTTTGAATATCGAACCACGACTGTGGCTACCGGCAAAAGCAAGCTGAAATTTTTGTCCAATAGGAATGACGGTGTTTAGTTTCTCTGTGTGTCTGGAGCGGTAGAGATGTGATATCTGGCTTGCTCTTTCATCTATATCAATCAGTTCGCTTAAGGTGTTCTTTCCATCTCCTACAACAAACGGTGCGTACTTTAAGGTTATAGAAAATATCTGTCCTTTAGATTCGCCCGGATAACGCATCCAAAAGACACCGGCTTCAGCTTCGTAGTCTGACTTTTTCTGAAGCAAATAATCTGCACCAGCAGGAAAGCTCTTAATATAGTTTTTAAGCTGCAGGTCGTTTTTAATCAGTTTTACTCCTGCACCACGGCAACCTCTGTCGGGTTTAGCAACCAGGGGTAGGTTAGTTTGCTTTCTGCTATCGCATCTTTGGCATCTCGATACTGTAGCTCTGTATCACTATTGTTTCGTCTTTGCGTGGTGAAAGGAAGAATCCATTCTTTTGCGTCAGTTCCAGCAAGCTCGAGGATCTCTTTTTTGGATTCACCGACCATACCACTTAACCAAATAGAAGGATTAGCGACTAAAGGTAAGCAAATGCCTCGGTAACGTAGACTGTGCCACAAACTTTGCACCAGAACGGGTGCATAGAAAAACCAGGTGGGCCAGAACTCGTATTTTGAAACCGCAGGTCCTGAGGTGTCCATTTTAGGCATGCCTGAGTTGACGGCTGGAGTTAGTTGGAAAGGTATCACGTTGTTGGTATCTCTGGTGGTTTGAGAATTGTTTTTAGTTAATGCTCTCACGCGGACACTCCTTGTCTGTTGTTAGCACGTTTTGAAATTGAAGTCCGGGCGGTTGTTCGATTCAGCAGCCAGAGCAAAACAAGCGCTACTGGGGCGATGACCCACTTCCATTGGCTGTCTTGTAACCAGCTGACGGAACCTAACTGGTAGATACAAAAGAAGATGATGACAGTCCAAACTGCGGTAGCTACCAGAACTGAAAACAGAAAATAAACAAAGTTAACTTTAAACAAACCGCTAAGTGTGAAACCCAAAGTCCGGAGTCCTGGTATAAAGCGAATGATGGCTATGTTTATGAAAGGCCGGGTAAGCAGTTTTTTTCTGACATAACGCATCTGCTTATTAGTCAGTAGTTTTAATCGTAGAGCACGCCACTTAGAAGCTATCATTCCAGCGCCATATAAAGCGGCGTCTCCACTGGCGATTCCGATGAAAATAGCGATAAGAGCGTACTCGGCCGGAAGCGCGTTGTCGGCGGCAAGCAGAGCTGCGGTTATGATGGCGAGATCTTCTAGAAGATAAGAAAGTAAAATAATAGTCACCATCAGGCTGAAAGTGCCAGATACTCCTAACCAGTTATTTACGTTTGCTATCCATTCCATAATTACACTCAATCATTTTATTTGCCCTACAGTAGACCCAGCGTTTCGGATAAATCTTTCAACTAAATTGAAAAGTTTAAAAAATCTTTATTCCTGGTGTTAAAAACAAGCAAATAGAGTTACCTTAACAACTTCAGTATAAACAACGGTAAATAAAGGCTAGGCGCTAAGTCTTCTAGGAAAACAGTTAAATGAATTTTTCGCTTCTCGGTGTATTTATTCCGACTTTCTTTTTTGTATCTATTACTCCAGGCATGTGTATGACCCTGGCACTTAGCCTCGGTATGAGTATTGGATATAGGCGTACATTGTGGATGATGGCGGGGGAGGTAGTCGGTGTTGCATTAGTCTCGGTTGCCGCGGTACTGGGAATTGCCGCTGTCATGCTTAATTACCCATGGCTGTTTGTTGCTTTTAAAGCCATTGGGGCTAGTTATCTGTTTTTTCTCGGGGTTCAAATGTGGCTATCAAGAGGGAAACTAGCGATAACAGAAGAGACCACGCAGGTAGAGTCTGGAAGCGACTGGGAATTGGTCGTGCAGGGTTTTGTCACTGCGATTGCTAATCCGAAGGGCTGGGCGTTCATGATTTCTCTTTTGCCACCATTTATCGATCATAGTAAGCCAATAACACTGCAGTTGGTGTTACTAGTTGGCATTATTATGATCTCTGAGTTTATCTGTATGACACTCTATGCCACTGGCGGTAAAGGTCTGAAAAGGGTGCTTGGCCACTCAAAGAATGTGCGCTTTATGAATAGAATTTCTGGCACGCTTATGATGGGTGTAGGTGTGTGGCTGTTTGTTTCTTAAACTTTACTCCTTAGCTCGATTAATTCTCTAATTAATGATGAATGTCATCACTATGTACTTGCATTGTGTATCTGGTGATTATACTATGTATATACATTTTGATTTTGGGGAGAGTGTTTATGAAACCAGAAAAAATAGAATATCAAGTATTTGGCCTTCTAGAGCGTATTTGCTTGTTCTCATTAACAGTAATAGGCCTTGTTTTCACACTAGCTTAAGTCTGAAGCGCAAAAAAACCGCCATTTGGCGGTTTGCTTGTTTTAGAAGGGGCTGTCTTTATCAAGTTGGCTGCATATATCCACGATAGCCAACGACATTCCTGACTTTATTACCTGTCTTTGTCTTTGCATCTGTAGCTGATAGAACTCCTGGTCATCATCTTCTTCTGGTTCAGTAATCGTCACCATGGAGATTCCCATCTTTTGTGCGGACTTAAGCTTTTTCAGTGGTTCCAGAACATTCACATCCGTGAACTCATATTCTGTAGCATCGTTATTAAGCGTATTCCTGAGTTTGATGATGTCTTCGATATCATGGTATACGTCATCAGGTAACACACCTAATCCGAAAAGTAATTTGAGTCTTACTGAGAGGTTTCCGAGAGGACCGGAGTCATGAAGAAGAGGGCCGACAACTGATTGAACCGCAAAATCGTCTTTACGGAATACACGTTGTATCAACGCGTCTAAAGATTCATTAAAGACATCCACCGCTGCTATGAAAAAGCCTCTAACGTTTGGTGCGGCGTTAAGTCTTTCAATTATCTCTGATTCGCTGATTGTATCTGTCATATATATTACGTTTAAAAGTCAATCCGAAGAGGCCGGTGAAACCTCTCCGGACTGCTTCTTTAGTTTATGTGACAGTACAGGGCTTCAACCTGAATTGCTTCCTTACTGTCTTCACTTAACCCAGTATACTTAGCAAGTGTCTTTCTGATTCCTGCTTCTTCTAAAGACTGCTGCAGTTCAACTGCTTGTGGGTCATCTTCATTTTTATATTTTAGCGCAGCCGCGACACCTTTTAACAGTGTATCGTTAGACGTACCATACTCGATTGTACCGTTAAGTGGTTTGATCAAACGATCGTTTTCGCTAAGTTTTCGAATTGGTTGTCTTCCAACACGATCTACCTCATCAACAAGGTATGGGTTTGCGAAGCGGCCAAGAATCTTTTCAATATAAGCGGCATGAGCTTCGCGGTCAAAGCCATAGCGGTTAATTAATACTTCACCACTCTCTTCCATCGCAGTTTTCACTTCACTGCGGATTTCTGGGTTTTCAATGGCTTCGCGAATTGTCTCGTGACCCTTTAGGCAGCCAAGGTATGCTGTAACACAGTGACCCGTGTTAAGAGTAAACAGTTTGCGCTCAACAAATGCCATTAGATTGTCAGTTTTTTCCATCCCAGCAATCTCTGGAATGTCACCTTTAAACTGAGTTTCATCTACGATCCACTCACTAAAGGTTTCAACGGTTACAGCCAGAGGATTCTCTTCGCCTTCTTCTGCTGGTGGAACAATGCGGTCTACCGCAGAGTCAACAAATCCTACTAACTCCTCTGCTTGCGCTTTAATATCATCAGTTAATAGTTCAAATACTGCCGCTTTTAACTGACTGGTTCCACGAACCATGTTTTCACAAGCAATAATGTTTAAGGGTGTATTGATACCATTTTCAAGACGTTTTTCAATACCTTGAGCAACAGTTTTAGCAATTATTTTCAAAACCGTAGGACCAACAGCTGTGGTCACTAAATCTGACTCGGCTATAAGGTTAACGACCTCTGGAGAAGTAGAGTTAATTGCTGTAACACCAGTTACCATTTCAACTACGCACTCTTCGCCTACCACTTTAACCGGATATTCGTTCTTTTCTATTAGTCCGTTAACAACAACTTCGTTTACATCCGCAAATGTTACTTCGATACCAGCGTCTGCAAGTAATTTACCAATAAAACCACGGCCGATGTTGCCTGCGCCAAAATGTAGAGCTTTCATGAGTTTTTTCCTACAAAAATTTTAAAAAAAGGTCAGCCGACATGGGGGAGGAACTGACCTTATTCACTTAAGGAGCTATGATGAACTAATCAGTTGATTAGCTGTTTAGGATTCGCAGCACATCTTCCGGATTCGATGTTGTCTGCAAACAGTTAACCGCCTCTTCATCATCAAGTGAATTCGTTATTGCGGTGATTACCTGAATATGTTCGTCACCTTGTGCAGCGATACCGATTACCATCTTCGCTACATCGTCTTCGTCTTCACCCCACTGAACGCCTTCAGGGAACTGACAGAAAACGATACCCGTCTTTTGAACATATTGTTTGGCTTCAATCGTGCCGTGTGGAACAGCGATTGATTCACCTAAGTAAGTTGAAACAAGTTCTTCACGAGCTAGCATGCCTTCAACATACTCTGGAGCTACATTTCCAAGCTTTACAAGCTGTTCACCAGCAAACCTGATTACCTCTTCCTTGGTTTCAGCTTTCATTCCTAGAAAGATGTTCTCATTAGAAAGCTTTAGCGTTTTTTCCTCGTCGCTAGAGCTTACGGTTGCGTCTACTGGTGCATCAGGCTTTTTTGCAGATACCAGCTCAGCAACAAGATTGTCGTACAGCGCATTATCCAGGAAGTTAGATAATGAGATGTGCTTTGCTTGCCCTGCGTGTTGACGTGCACGGTCAGTTAGATCCTGGTGTGTAACAACGATATCTACGTCACCTGGAAGGTTGTTGATTGCAAGGTTAGTTACTTCAATACCAAGGTTAGCAGCGTCTACTTTCTTACGAAGAAGGCTTGCACCCATTGCGCTTGAACCCATACCAGCGTCACACGCTACGATTATTTTCTTAACCGCACCCATGTCTACTGCTGCTTCTGAAGCTGCCGCAGCACCTTTAGAGCTTGCTTTCATGTCAGCCATTTGAGCTGAAGCCGCTTCTAGAGAATCTTCTTCGTCGTCAGTTTGTTTCTGAGTCTTCATCAGTAGAGAAGCTACGAAGAAGGTTACTGCTGCAGATGCGATTACCGATAGGATTACACCGACAAATGCTGCTTTAGGAGTCATCAGTAATACTGCGAAGATAGAACCAGGTGATGCTGGAGATACAAGACCTGCATCAAACATTACGTTTACAGCTACACCAGTCGCGCCACCAGCAATCATTGCAAGGATTAGGCGTGGGTTCATAAGTACGTATGGGAAGTAAATTTCGTGGATACCGCCCAGGAAGTGGATGATCGCTGCGCCAGGTGCTGACTGCTTAGCGTTACCTTTACCAAACATCATGTAAGCAAGTAGAAGACCTAAACCAGGACCTGGGTTTGCTTCGATTAGGAAGAAGATAGATTTACCAAGCTCTTCAGACTGCTGGATACCCAGTGGAGAGAAGATACCGTGGTTGATTGCGTTGTTCAGGAACAGGATTTTCGCAGGCTCTACAAAAAGTGATGTTAGAGGAAGGATGCCTGTTTCAACTAGAACGTTTACGCCTGCTGCTAAACCGTTAGACAGTACTTTTACTGCTGGGCCAACAACTACGTATGCGATGATCGCACAGATCATACCGATGATACCGGCAGAGAAGTTGTTAACTAGCATTTCGAAGCCGCTCTTCACTTTACCGTGAACTGCTTCGTCAAATTTCTTGATTGCCCAGCCACCAGCAGGACCAACAATCATTGCTCCCATAAACATTGGGATGTCCGTACCAACGATAACACCCATTGTTGTGATAGCACCTACAACCGCACCGCGGTCGCCGCCAACCATTTTACCACCGGTGTAACCGATAAGTAGTGGAAGCAGGAATTTGATCATTGGGCCAACCATGCTTGCTAGTGTTTCATTTGGTAGCCAGCCAGTTGGGATGAATAGTGCAGTAATGAAACCCCACGCAATGAATGCGCCGATGTTTGGCATTACCATGTTTGATAGAAAACGACCAAAGCTTTGGACTTTGACCTTCGCTCCAGGTGTTAGCATAAGAGTACCCCGTTCGATGTTCTGAAATTGTGTTTAGTTGATGTATTGCGAGTTATTTGGCTCGCTGATTAATTAGTACAATTTCAATCTAACACATCATTTTCAGAACGCACGAGCTGGAGCTTTAATGTGACATTTATCACCTTAATTAATATTGGCCTGGTATTTTAAAGTGATCCGTGTCACATAAATGACAGGTTAATTTATTACAAATTGTATAAAATCAAAATGTCAACAAAAATAAAGCGCTTGATATCACAGAATGGAATCGATTAAATTGTATTCTTATGGTGATCATTGTCACATAAACGCAAAGACAATAAATTTTACAAAATAATAATGTGATCGAAATCACTATGTTTTATTTATTTTATAGTGTGAAATAAATAAGGCATGATTTAGAGGCTGTTTCTGTAATTAAATTACAATAGTGACATAGATCACGCTAGGCATATTGACGAAGTTTGGAATAGCGCTGCTTTAATTGTATTATTAAATGAGGTGCTAAGGGGCAAAAAAACGCCATACCAATCTTGTGAAATAAAGGGAAGTGCTCACAAGCTGGCTATGGCGCTAAACGCAAATAGAGTGTCTATTCAAAATGAAAAGTGAGTGAAATGGTTGGGCTTTCACTCGGGTACAAAGTTAGTACTTAAATAAGGAGTAAATATGGAGAAAATTAGGAGAAGGGTGCGTGAGTACTCATATTAACGATCTGGTCGATATTAATTACAAGTAGTTACATCTACAATAATTATCAGTCTTAAGGTATACAAGGAAGAGACATAAATATGCTAAGTCCTTCTATCAAGCTTAAAGTTCAGAGCTTTGGTCGATTTTTAACAAACATGTTCTTGCCTAATATAGGTGCTTTTATTATTTGGGGCTTTATTGCTGCTCTGTTCCAGGATCAAGGCTGGCTTCCAAATGAAGCATTAGCTCAGCTCGTCGATCCTATGATCATCTATTTACTTCCATTACTTATTGGCTATTCTGGAGGAAAGTTGGTTGGTGGAGAGCGCGGTGCTATCGTAGGAGCAGCAACAACCATGGGGGCGATCGTTGGTACTGATATACCGATGTTCCTCGGTGCTATGGTCGTTGGCCCTGCTGGTGGTTATGCGATTAAACAGGTTGATAAGCTACTTGAAGGCAAAATCAAAAGTGGCTTTGAAATGTTGGTCAACAACCTTACCGCCGGAGTGGTTGGCCTTTTATGTACCATATTCGCTTTCTATCTGGTTGGGCCGTTTATTGCTATTATCGCTGGCTTTATCACAATGTCACTCAAGTTCTTGATTGAAATGGGGTTACTACCTCTGACTTCAATCTTTGTTGAGCCAGCAAAAGTGATGTTCCTAAACAATGCTATTAACCACGGTATCTTCTCTCCACTAGGTATCCAGCAATCGGTAGAAGAAGGCAAATCGATATTCTTTCTTATCGAAGCCAATCCAGGGCCAGGCATAGGTATGTTGCTAGCCTATATCGTGTTTGGACAGCGAACCATGCAGAGAAGCGGTGCAGGGGCCGCCGTTATTCATTTCTTCGGTGGGATACATGAGGTTTACTTCCCCTATGTATTTATGTACCCAAGGATGATACTTGCGCTTATTGCTGGTGGTATGACGGGCGTTTTTGTTCTTAGTTTCTTTGATGCCGGTTTAGTTAGCCCCGCTTCGCCAGGTTCTATCTTTGCCGTAATGCTAATGGCACCACAGTCATCAATGTTTGGAGTGTTACTGGCTGTTGTCTCTTCTGCAGCAGTTTCATTTGCTGTCGCTTCTACCTTGATTAAGACTAAAAAACCAGACCCGGAGGAGTAATCCCTTTCTTCTTCACACTCTCTGCATACTTTCTGCTTATTGTCTGAGTAATCTAAAATAGAACTTATGCAGGGGGTGATATGAAATCCAGCAATTCTTTTTTTCAAAATTATTTAAACCGTTGGCTTATATGCTAACGGCTTTCTCGTTTGCTGCCTCTGTGCAGGCCGCACTGCAACCTCAAAATCTATCTTATCCGGTGATAGACACAAACCAGACCCGATGTCTTGGTTTAAAAGATACTCTTTCCAGTTGTCCGGTTCCCGGAGGTGAAACTTATGGGCAGGATTCGCAATATTTGGGGTTTCAGCCGAGTTATTCCGACAACCAAAATGGCACGGTTACCGACAACATTACTCAATTAGTTTGGGCTCAAACCATTGATATCAATAGTGATGGCAAGATTACTGCCGCCGATAAGCTTAACTATGGTGATGCTCTTGCTTATGCCAGAACCCTAGAGCTAGCGGGCTATAGCGACTGGCGACTACCCACGATAAAAGAGCTCTATTCTTTGATGATGTTTGATGGCCAGGATCCAAGTGGTATTGCTGGTAAAAAGGGTAATGTGTCAATTATGCCTTTTATCAACCACCAATACTTTGGGTTTAACTCCGGCGATACAGAAGCCGGAGAGCGCCTGATTGACTCGCAATATGTCAGCAGTACCAAGTATGTTTCCACTACAATGAAAGGTGATGAAACCGTATTTGGAGTCAACTTTATTGACGGAAGAATTAAGGGATATGGAACAAGTTCACCGAGGGGAGGAGATAAGACGTTTTATGTCTTAGTAGTTCGTGGCAATACGGACTACGGTATCAATGATTACAAGGATAACGGAAACGGCACCATTACAGATAAGGCAACGGGGCTGACATGGCAGCAAAATGACAGTGAAATGAGTATGGATTGGCCTACGGCGCTTTCTTATTGTGAAAATCTAAATCTGGCAGGCCGATCAAATTGGCGCTTACCTAACGCTAAAGAGCTACAGTCGATAGTTAATTATACAAAATCTCCTGACACTTCTAACAGCGCAGCTATCGATCCTCTATTCACAACAACATCAATCGTAAACGAAGCCGGGAAGCTGGATTATGCAAATTATTGGAGCAGTACTACTCACCAAAATCTCAATAATTCTAAAAATGCTGTCTATATTGCTTTTGGGCGCTCACTTGGTTACATGGGTAATAGTTGGATGGATGTTCATGGCGCAGGGTCGCAGCGCAGTGACCCGAAAGTGAGCGATGGAAAAGACTACTCACAAGGCCACGGCCCACAAGGGGATGCGGTTCGAACTCAGAACTATGCCAGGTGTGTAACGGACTCAAACACCCATTTTGTACAAAATCCACAACCTCAAACCAGAGAGTCAAAGGTCTATACACTTACAGGCAAAGAAACCAGAACATCGTCTAAGCCAAATCGTAAATCCAGTTCTCTGCCCGATATGGGCGTTAAAAGAGAGATGCCTTCTGGAAAGCATTCTTCGTCAGATCTGATTTCGAAAATGGATAGAAACGGTGATGGTAAGCTCTCTAAAAGCGAAGCTAAAGGACCAATTGCCAGGGACTTTGACCGCTTCGACATAAACAATGATGGATATTTAGACGCTTCTGAAATTCCTGAACCACCAGAAAGAGGGCGGAGATAGCGTGGCGCTCTTTGTTCTTATACTTTAACGGAGAGTCACTAGAGTATAGAATACGTGCCTCAATTTTTTGATGAGCATGAATCATGGATACCAGTAAATTTGAAATACTCGCGCCCGGTGGCGATGCAGACTCAATAAAAGCAGCGATTGTCGCAGGTGCGGACGCTGTTTATTGTGGTCTGGATAGGTTTAACGCCAGAAATCGCGCGACTAACTTGTCCATGGATCAGCTTAATGAAGTCGTGAATCTTGCTCATCAGCACGAGTGCAAGATATTCGTTACGCTCAACATCATGATTTTAGAGCCAGAAATAGCAGCTGTTATTGCAATGCTAAACCGCTTGCTGAATACCGAAATCGATGGCGTGATTGTTCAGGATCTTGGTTTGGCTTATATCATCAAGCAGTTCTATCCTCAGCTTGATATGCATGCTTCGACTCAGATGAACACCCACAACGAAGGCCAGATAAAGTTCCTGCATAAGTTTGGTGTTAGCAGAGTTAACTTGTCTCGTGAGCTCAGCCAGCCGGAGATAAAACGCCTGGCGACATTTGGTAAAAAGCTAAATGTATTGATGGAAGTATTTGTACATGGTTCATATTGCATAGGTTTCTCTGGGTTGTGCTATGTAAGCTCAGTTCGAAATGGGGCATCTGGCAACCGTGGACGATGCAGTCAGCCATGTAGAGATGAGTATCAGATTACAGAAACCGGTTCTCGTTACCCGCTGAATATGAAAGATAACTCTGCTTATCTCGATCTGGAGGCACTCGCGGATGCTGGAGTTTACTCACTCAAAATTGAAGGCAGGATAAAAGGTTCACACTACGTTTATACAACAGTGAACAACTGGCGAAATCAGGTCGATCGTTATTGTAATTCTGAGGAATTATCTGAAGACCGTTCAGAGCTTTATACTGTATACAATCGCGACTTCTCAGATGGGTACCTGAAGGGGGACATCAGTGAAGATATGTTCATTGAAAACCCTAGAGATCACTCTACGGATCACTTTGTCTCTCTCAAAGGAGATACAAGCCCGCAAGCCAGAGAAGAAGTTAAACAGCAGCTCTACGATGCTAAAACTAGCATTATTGATACAACAGAGCGAAAAATCGCAGAGTTGAATACAACCGCGCCAGTCGTCAGTGAAGAATTCCTGTCAAGAAAGGGAATAGATAAAACCCGGGTGCTGCGCACTTTGCTAGGGGCTAGTGAACCTAAGCAGGAGCAAGCTCGTTTGTCTGTACTTATCTCTGATACAGATAGTATTCCACAAGCAGAAGACGTTGATCTGTTTTTCCAACTGCCGTCAAACCTATCTCGGTTCTTAGATTCAATGATGAACTGTTTTGCTGCCAACCCTTCAATGACAGCGGTTTTTCCTGCGATATTGATCGATCAAGACTATGACGCAGCACTGGAATTTTTAAAACTGGCTCAGCCTAAGCAGGTTATATTGAACAATACTGGTCTGGTAGAGGCGGTTAATGAATTAGGTATTTCATGGATTGCCGGGCCACAACTCAATATTGCCAACTCGTTCGCGTTAAAAGCTTTAACAGAGGAGTTTCACTGCTCAGGTGCATTTATCTCAAACGAGATTAATGCGACACAAATGAAGAAGCTTGTTGCTCCTGAAGGTTTCAGGCTTTTCTATAGCTTATATCACCCTTCATCGATTATGGTGAGTCGTCAGTGCCTGTTCCAGCAAAGCACTGGCTGTAAGAAGATGCGTATCAACAAAGGCTGTTTACCTCGCTGTAGCAAGCACACGTCTATCATCAATCTAAAAGATTCGCCTTATATCGTGGATAAGCAGAAAGGTGATTACAACCACCTGTATAGCCAGTATCACAAACTGAATACGGATATAGTGACTGATATGAAAGATCTGTACTCAGACTTTATGATCGACCTGAGGGATATCCAAACAGAAACTAAGGTGGATATCAATAACGAAGAGCTTATTACCCGCTTCAAACAGCTTCTGAGTGGCGATGAAAATGCCGCCGAGAATATTCGACGGCATGTATACCCAACGGCAAACTCTCAGTACCGTAAGGGGCTCTAAATCATTTGTCTGCCGGAAAGACGACACCTGTCTGCTTACGAATCTCTGTAATGACCTCAGACACTTCCAGAGAGCGCTGAACAGCTGCGTCTTGCATCTCTCCTGTCTGTATTTGCTCGGCAAACTCAATCGCTTCATAGAGCATTGAGTTTTCAGCTTGTTCCAGAGAGATGAAATCGTGCTCGCGTCCTTTTTTCTTTATCATGAATCCAGTGCACTCAGAGAAGTGGTCTATGATAATTGCCCCGTCTTCTCCCTGAATCTCACTTGGGATCACACCATCTGAGACTTTGGAGTGCTGGATAGTAACCACAAAGTTTTCGTAAGTCAGCACCGCTGTGCCGTGGGCATCTACACCAGAATCAAGCAGCTTAGCCGAAGACACAATCGAATCAGGTTTGCCAAACAGAGATACCGCTGTTGCAACACAGTAGTAACCGATATCCATGATCGAGCCATTGGAAAAATCAGGGTTGAATGTGTTTGGATTTTGTCCGGATAGGTACTTCTTATAACGAGATGAGTACTGGCAATAGCTCAGATACACATTACGAAGCCTGCCTACTTCCGGAAGGTTACGTTTTAACTCAATAAAATTCGGAAGAAACTCGGTCTTGAACGCCTCAAACAGCACAACTCCGTTGGTTTTCGCGGCTTGATACATTCTGGTTGTTTCATCTAAGTTTGAAGCAATTGGCTTTTCACATATCACGTGCTTGCCGTTCGACATCATCAAACAAGCCTGTTCACAGTGGAGGCTATTCGGTGAGGCGATGTAGATTGCGTCGATCGAAGGATCTTTAGCGAGGGTTTCAAGCTCGTCATAAAAACGACAATCTTCACTTTGGAGTTCTGTGGCAAAGTGTTGCGCGTTGGTTTTATCGCGGGAATAAATCCCGGCTAATTGAAATAATTCTGATTCCAGTGCGGCTTCAACAAATTTTTCTGTAATCCAGTTTGTGCCTATTACGGCAAGATTAATCATATTTAGTTCGCTTTAATTTATCTGGTTATTGTTAGCCAATCTAAAAGCTTCTTCGGCCAATTGGTAGTAGTTGGTGCGTTTTCTTCTCGTTTTGATTTACCATGATAATAACTAGCAAGAAGCTCGGTTCGGAGCTCTTGTGACTCCGAGTTTAGTGCATTTGCTAACATATCAGCACTCTGCTGCGCGTGGTCATTGGCCAGGCTGAAATCCATGTTCAGATAGCCCTGAACCATTAACCAGAGTTTTGTCACAAGAGATAGTTCAATAAGGGCGTCAGCTTCAAACTTGTGTGCCTGCTGGTGGCCAACGGTATCAGCAAATACGTCATTCATTCCCTTGATAGCATCAATCTGAGGCTCTAGCTTAGCAACAGCTTCAATATGAGACTTGGTTAGAAGTCCCAGTAGCAACATAACGGGAGATTTATCGGCTTTTTCATCGCACAGCTTATCGAAAAAATCCGCTTTATTCTCTACAGCTGTTGCAAAAAGCTGCGCTTCTTTTGTAGAGAGGTGCAGGGTATCAACTCCGGCGACTTCTAACTGTTGCTTTAGGTTGCTAACAATAATTTCCGACATGTCTATTTCCCTTTTAATGTCACTACTTCTATTTCATGCTCACCTTCCGGTGTTGAAATAAAAAGCGAGCTACCACTTATCATCACAGACAACTCCATTGTACGGGATATATTAGTGCTAAGCTGTTGAATATCATCTGATGTAAACTGATAAACACTTACCTTACTAAAGTCTAGTTTAGTCTGATTTTGTTGCCACCAGATGTCACTCTTTCTATTAAAACTGTAGATAATTACTTTGTCTGCAATTCTTGTTGCTTTCTTTACCCTTTCTGAATCAGGCTCACCAACTTCTATCCAGGTGTTTATCTTATCATCAAGTGTCTTTTGCCAGAGATCAGGCTCGTCAACGGTTGAGAGCCCTTTGGTAAACATAAGTTCTGGTGAAGCATTCAGGCAGTAGCTTAGTACACGAACCAGCATGCGTGATGTGTTTTCCGAAGGGTGTTGAGCAACGGTTAGTGCCAGTGAGTCGTAGTAGTCTCGATTGATATCAGATAGAGAGATGCGAAATTTGAAAATCGTCGGTTTTAGTGCCAAGTGGTGATCCTAAACTTATTGAGCGTGTAAAAAAATAGCCAGTCGCATGCGACTGGCTATCAGAATTCTTTCTGTTATTTACAGAGAATTATACAGGCTTGATGTTTTCAGCCTGAGGACCTTTCTGGCCTTGAGTTACAGTGAACTCAACTTTTTGACCTTCAGTAAGAGTACGGAAGCCGTCAGACTGGATAGCGCTGAAGTGAGCGAATACGTCTGGACCGTTTTCTTGCTGAATGAAACCAAAACCTTTAGTTTCGTTAAACCATTTTACTGTACCAGTCACTGTGTTAGACATAGTAGTTTTTCCTAATATAAAAATTGTGTTGAGCCCTTTGGGCATACTTATAGCGTGGAAAAAATAGATTGCTATTTAGATACAACACGAGGAAAGGGGTACTAACCAACGACTTGTAAAACCTAAAACCAAAGCTGTTCTTTCTAGCCGTTACGCAGCTTAAATCAATATTTTAGGAAGTCAACGATATTAGTATGAAGAATAGAGCTTTTTGTTCTAATTAAAGAGGGTAATCCACGAATTTTTGTCCTATATCACAGTTGCTTATGTATCAAACTGACTTTATTTTGAGAATAATTCAAATTTAAAAAATTTTGTGTAAAAAAGCCCGAGTTGTTTTTGTCGGGCTCAGTAAACGTTTCTGCGTGTTTTTAGTTATGACAGGATGGTGAAAATTTCTTCTTCTTCCAACCTGGCTTTTGGCAGAAGCCGCGTTAAAATCGGTTTCTTTACGGTAGCCAAGAGCAACCACCGCAACTGCGGTATAACCTTTATCCAATAAACCAAACTCTTCATTCAGAGCTTTTAAGTCAACACCTTCAATTGGCACCGCGTCTACATTCAGAGCACCCGCTCCGAGTAATACCGTTCCCATGTTCAGATACAGCTGCTTTTCCATCCAGTGCTGCGCATCTTTCAGGTCAAATCGATGCATATTCACAAAGTAGCTGCGACCATTGCTTACCGTCTCTTTAAACTCTTTTTGTGGAAAGCGCCCAGCTTTGTCTTCACAATCTAACAGATGCTCTAAATATTCTTCGTCTATCTGTGTTTTTGCGCAAAACATAACCACATGAGAGGCATCATTTATCTTTGCCTGATTGAAGACAAACCTGCCCTGAGTTCCGGCAGAAAAACGCTGCTTAGCTTCGTCTGATTCCGCGATAACAAAATGCCACGGTTGGGAGTTTACGCTGGAAGGGCTAAAACGCAGCAGTGTTTTTATTTGTTCGAAGGTTTCGGCTGGAATCTTCTTTTGGGAGTCAAACTCTTTTGTCGAGTAACGGGATAATGCAACGTTGGCGATGTTCATTGGAATCTCTCTTTAGTTTTATATAACGCTGTAATTTAAAATGAGTCGTGGAACATTTCAATGTATTGTGACGGGGTCACGCCTCGATTTTTTTTAAACATTCGGGTGAAGCTTGCTGTATTGGTATAACCGAGTTGCTGCGCGACGGTTTCTATACCTAGCCCTTTTGCAAATAGGTTGACCGCTGTGTTACTTAGCACATACGACATCAGCGTTGTGAAGTCGAGATTTTGAGTACGAAGCCGGCGCTGAAACTGTTGTACAGAGAGCCCTAACATTTCTGCCACGATTGCCACCTTAGGCATTCCAAGGTGTCTTGAGTAATTGATGGTTTCGTATACAACTTTCAACTCATCTTCTGGTGATGGCATGTTGAGAATATCGTCCAGTTCTCCGTAGCTCATAGCGAGCTGCTTTTTCTCCTGCCGGCCATATAGTGCCGTTGTCATACGTAATTTACTGTGAAACCAGACTTCTGTGCTGGGTTGATTCCACTCAACCTCACAGCCAAAAAACTGGTTGTAGGCAGAAGTGTTGGTTCGTTTACCAGGCAAGCGGACCAGCGTAGGGTTAAATTGCTCTCCCAGGTAACGTCTTAGTACTTTAGTCAGAAAAATCGCGCAACGAATACCGTCATGAACTTTCACATCCGGAGCGACAGCTTTGTTGTCGTAAACCCATTTCATATAGGGACCAGACACAGCACCACCTAAAAATACGCCTGACTGAAAACATGAGATAGAAGTGTTGATACGCCGGATGGTCGCAGCAAGATCATGTCCTGAAAAAAACCATCGGGAGAGAACGCCTCTCCTACCAATGTCGATAGGGACGGCCAGATGCAGCATATAATCAGGATCGTTGGTTGATGTTTCAATATCCCTTAGCCAGTCATTAACATGGCTTATAGGAACCAGAGTCATAGGTTCATGAAAAACAGATTCAGGAATATTCAATGACATAGCGCCTTTTCCATACTTCTCAACGCCTGAGTGGTGTATGGCATTCAATAAAATTGCTCTGAAGAAATATTTATTTTTCACGGTTAAATTGGTTCGGTGAATTACATATAGCGTCAATTATAGCTAACAACTGATGTAATATGTAATTATAAAGCCATTTTAATACGCGGGGTTTATTCTTCACCTAAAGAATAAATCGGAGAAATTGATGAGTTTACTAAGTGTTCCATTTGTCGGTACAGGAGCTGATACCGCATTGCATGTTGTTGCAGGGATAGTGCTTTTAGCCTCTGTTGGTGGTGCAATTTATGGCTTCTGGCGCTTACATGAGTTACCGATAAGTAAAGCGCATAGCAAAGGTCATCACCAAATAGGGTTAATAACTGCACTGACATGGATCGGCTTTATGTGGCATTGGGTGTGGGTAATTGCGGTAATTATTGCATTTGCAGACATCGAGAAAATGATAATCAATCTTAGAGATATCTGGCGTGGTGAAAGTCAGGGCAATGATAAAACAGAAGTTTCAGTTTCTGAGGAGGCGCAATAATGTTAGAAGGTTTAGCGATTTGGGCACTCTTTATCTACCTGCTTAGATTAGTAGGGATGCCGTGGAATGTATACAGCAAAGGGTTTGCTTATATCGGAGGCACGGCCTGGCTGTTATTTGTCTGGGTCGGATTGATTAACTATACGCCGATGGATCTTTCTGGAGGTTCGGTTGTTCAGTCACCTCACATTCAATTACGCCCGGACTCAACCAATGTAAAAGGTAAAGTTGATGCTATCTATATTGAGCCGAACCAGGAGCTGGAAAAAGGACAGCCAATATATCAGTTAGACTCGACTGCCTATGAGATAGCGCTGAATAAAGCGAAGGTACAGCTCTCATCAGCTCAGACGCAGTTAGAAAATGCAGAACAAGATGTAGTGATTGCCACTGCGACATACGAAACTAGCAAGCAGGATATCCACACTGCGGAATCACAGGTTGACTCTGCCAAAGCCGATTTAGCGTTGCAGGTAAAAACACTCAATCGTTTTGAAGAGCAAAATCGGGTTGTTGAACATACGATTACCGAAAACGATATTGATAAGCAGCGAACCGCTGTGCAGCTGGCGAAGCAGAACCTCGAAACTCTGGAATCTCAGTTGGCGACTAAAAAGCTAAACAGCGAAAAGGCTCATATGGCTATCGCGAGTGCTCGACTCAAAGTCGACGCTATGCAAGCAAATATCGAGACTGCAGAAGAGAATGTTAAGCAGGCGGAGTGGGATCTTCAAAGTACGACTGTATATGCTCCGACTGATGGCTTTGTGACGAACTTTATCTTGAGGGAAGGGCAGAGAGTATCTGCGATGCCAAGGCTTCAGATGTACACCAACGAAAAGTACGTGCTAATGAGGGTCAACCATCAGGCGATAAGAAATGTAAAACCGGGACAGGCTGCAGAATTTGCATCTGCAGTATATCCAGGAAAAGTCTTTGCTGCACAAGTTGAAGGTATTGTAGAAGCAACCGGTGAGGCACAAGGTACACTGTTGGGCTTTGATGAATCGGTTCGAGTGACAACTGGCAAGAACCTTCAAAACAAGCATCACTTTGTCAGGCTTAAGATAGAAGAGCCTGAAGGTTATGACATCCCGGTAGGATCAGTTGGGCTAGCGTGGGTAAGTGGTGAAAAACCAATAGGCTTTATGTCTTTCCTGGATGCGATACGAGGCATTATCCTACGTATGAAGTCACAGCTGTACTACTTCTATTCGATTTAAAGTAACCGCTAATGCTTTCTTCCTGGGGAGGAAGCATTAGTATAATTAGAATTGGATTGGTTTGGCTAGATTCTGCCGATCAGTCGTTCTATGGAAGCCGTACCATAAGGTAGTTCATCTAACTCCTGGAGCGATACTGAGCTTTCGTTATGGGCTACATTATCTATTGTGGTTGGTTTCCCGTACATATAACCCTGAAAGTAATCGATATGGATGGAACGCAACTTATCCCTTTGCTCTAGCGTTTCTATCCCCTCAGCGACAATGGTAATCCCTAAACAACTAGCCACACTGCTTAGGGCTCTAACCAAATCAAACGCCCGATTCGATTCAACGATATCAACTACGTAGCTTCTGTCTATCTTGATTTCTGTAAATGGAAGTTTAAGTAACTCGGTAAACCCGCAATGATTCATTCCGAAGTCATCAATTGATACGTTACACCCTTTGATTCGGAACTTAGTTAGGTTTGCGATTACGTTACCATTTAATGCCGAGGCGTTTTCAGTAACTTCAATGGTTAATTGATCGAGCGGAAAGCCAAATCTTTCTGCAATGGATAATATCTGGTCTGCAAAGCCTCGCATCCTGAGAGATTGATAATCGACATTGAATGACAATGTTTTATCAAACTTCCGCAGAGTAGAAACCTCTTTCAACGCCACCTTAAATAACTTACAGGTATATTCGGTTATTTTTTCTTGCTCTATCAGATTTGGGATAAAGCTAGAAGGGGGGCAGATCTTGTTATTTATTTTTAATCTGCTCAGTACTTCGTAACCGACGATCTGTTCATCAGCGGCACGAACCTTAGGTTGATAATGAGGAACAATATGCGCATCTTGTAACACATCACATAGTTGCGGGAAATTAGCGCCTGGTTGGGAAGTGCTGGAAATATCTTGTTTTTTGATGTTTATTTTCAATCTTTCGATATTTCGAACGATATCTTCTTGTGAGCAGCTTCCCGAGACAGCTCGTACGTTTTTGACTTTGGTTTCTTGAAGAAAGCTTTTTGTGGCGTGGATAATATCTTCAGCATGCTTACTGATTAGCAGAACACCCAGGAGCTCAATACGGTCTAACATCTCATAGAACACCTGCTGACCAGTATCCAGGGAAGTGAAAATCTCAGTAATTAAAACAAATGGATCCGCGTTTTGTTGGGTGTATTCAATAAAATCTAATGGTGAAGAAAACACCACATGACTGATACCTCTAACACCCAAAAGGTCAGGTAAAGCCAGGCCTGATATATGAGAGCTATTTATTATGATTACTTTCATAAAGCAAAAACGTTACCGTTGTTGAATTCGAAGACTTAGCGTGTAAGCACCCTGCTAGTCACATTGGATAGTCCATTTAGTGCTAACCTTACGAACCATCTTTGTTGTGGCTCTAATGCTAAAGTTTAGAAGGGCTCTGCAGTATTTCCAGTAACCCGTTAAGTAAGCGTGATATTTTGTCCAGATGATTGATTTACACGGTCAATAGATTTGACAATAAATGCCGAAACTAATGGAACACGCAACGATTGTATTTCTTATTAGGTTCTACTGAAGAAAAAATCGCTGTATATACTGCCCAATTGACGAATTCAGGGATTATTTAACTCCATAATTCCTGCACACTCTTGATTTAGTATATATTGAACAAATACTGTTTATACCCTGGAACAAGTGGTGCGTCTTTCTATCTTTGCTAAGCTTTTTGTCTCGATATTGCTGGTTTGTATCGCAAGCCTGAGTGTGATGACCCTGATGATCAATTCTAGTTTTAAAACTGGGTTGCAGGGGTATCTGAATGATAAGGAAATCGCTCAGGCCGAAACCTTAGTTGAAAATGTAAAGGCTTACTATTCGGATAAGTTTGGCTGGCGTCGACTGGAACATGCTCCACATATCTGGGCTAGCCTTATAGGTAACCTTGGGGAGATCCCACCACCTCCGGGTAAACCAAGAGAGCGCCTAAATCCCCCTCGGGTTGAGCAATTATCGGGGGCTCAAACAGCTTTTGTGCCATTCGGAGTCAGAGTAAACCTGTTGGATACAAACGGCCAGTCTGTCGCTGGCATGCCGGAGAACACAAAAGAACTGGGTGATAGTAAGACTCTGACAAAGCTTGAAGTCATGATTGATAACAAGGTTGTAGGGTATGTATCTATTGTGCAAAGTAACGAGCTATCAGGAGAACTGGCCGAGAGTTTTTTTGAACAGCAGACCCATTATGTGTTTGTTATCGTATCAATCACCATCTTGCTGTCGTTTATCATCGCCTTTTTTATGGTTCGTCATTTTTTGAATCCACTCAAGGCGCTCTCTGAAGGCGCTCAATCCATTGCGGAAGGTGAGCTGGATTTTCATATAGAGGCGAAAGGCACCGACGAGCTTGCAGACCTAATCCGGACATTCAATGGTGTCGTCGCTTCACTTAAATCCCAGAAAGAGATTCGCGAGCAATGGTTATCCGACATCTCCCATGAGCTTAGAACTCCAATTGCGGTGTTAAGAAGTGAGCTCGAAGCTATGCAGGATGGAATACGAAAACCAGAACCCAGGTATATAGATTCGCTTCATAATCAGGTTTTAACCTTAGGCAAATTGGTTGACGACCTTCACCAACTCTCTTTAACTGATAGTGGCATGAATATAGATCTAACTTCAAAGGTCGAACTAGTCGCGATTGTGGATTCGGTTGCCTATCAATGTGAATCTCGCTTAGCGGAAAAGAACATATCGCTGGTTACCAGTTTCGATGAGTTGGCACCGATAGATATCAAAGGAGATGCCAAATACCTGAGTCAACTATTTACCAATCTTCTGGAAAATACCTATCGTTACACAGATGCAGGTGGAAGTGCATCTATAGCCATTACTGAAAAAGAAAACCAGGTTCAGATTACCTTTGAGGACAGCACACCGGGTGTTCCGGAAGAATCCCTGGGTCACCTGTTTGAGAGGCTGTACAGAGTTGATAAATCAAGAAGTCGCTTAAGCGGTGGCTCCGGGCTGGGTTTGGCTATTTGTGAAAACATAGTACATGCCCATGGTGGAACTGTTTCCGCTGGGCATTCAGAACTGGGCGGGCTGAAAATTATTATAACGTTACCTAAGGACGCATCATGAGTGACAAACAAAAAACGATACTGGTTGTAGAAGATGAACCGGCCTTGGCTGCGGTATTGTGTGAATACCTCCAGCATTCTGGCTTCGCTCATCACTGGATAGACGATGGTGCTGACGTGATTGATTGGGTAAAAGCGAACTCTCCTGACCTTATCGTGCTCGATCTAATGCTACCCCATAGGGATGGATTGGATATTTATCGGGAGTTGCGAACCTTTAGTGAAGTACCTGTAGTAATGGCGACTGCCAAGGTTGATGAAATTGACCGCTTGTTAGGTTTAGAACTCGGTGCCGATGACTATATCTGTAAACCATATAGCCCGCGTGAGCTGGTCGCCAGAGTGAAAAACATCCTGCGTCGCTCATCAATGTCTGTTTCAGAAGTTGCAGAGGTTCAGGCAGCGCTGGTTATTGACGAGGCTTGTATGACGGTTGTCCTTCATGGGGATAATGTAAACCTGACGCCTGCGGAATTTCGTTTATTGAATCATTTACATAAGCACCATGGGCAGATTTTCAGCCGAGATCAGCTTATGGGGCGAATCTATGAGGATGGCAGGGTTGTTACAGATCGAACCATCGATAGCCACGTAAAGAATCTGCGAAAAAAATGATGGAAGTAAACCCTGAATGTGATTTCGTAAAATCCATTTATGGAGTCGGCTATAAACTGGAAATCTAGCCTCAAAATTCTGTTTTCAAAAGGCTAATCTGCTTTACTCTGTGGTAATATGCCGTCAATTTTATTTGATAGCAGAACACGCATAATGAGCACTAGCTTCTCTTCAGCAGCATCCCTTTGGTCGGTGGTAGACCTGCTGCGTGACTTCTCTTTAACTAAGGGGGAAGTGTCGCAATGACCAAAGAACTGACTCCATCGGATAAAGGTCAATTTATCCTGTTTGAAAGTGCTGATGGTCGCGCTCAGGTGGAGTGCCGCTTTGAAGCAGAAACACTTTGGTTAAGTCAGGCTGATTTGTGTTCTTTGTACGGTAAGGCAAAAGCAACCATAAGTGAACATCTGAGTAATATATTTTCAGAAGATGAACTGGTCGAAGATTCAGTTGTTCGGTTATTCCGAACAACTGCCTCAGATGGAAAATCCTACAACACTAAATTCTATAATTTAGATGTGATATTAGCGGTGGGTTATCGAGTTCGTTCAAAGCAAGGTACACAATTTCGTCAATGGGCGACACAAACCCTGAAGGAATATTTAAGTAAAGGTTTTGTGATGGATGATGAGCGTTTGAAGTCGCCAGAGTCCAGCCAATACTTCGATGAACTGCTCAACCGTATTCGTGATATACGTTCGTCAGAGAAAATCTTCTGGCGTAAGGTGTGTGATATTTACGCCACCAGTATTGATTACGATGGAAAAGCACAAACCAGTATGTATTTCTTCGCCCAGGTTCAAAATAAAATGCATTGGGCTGCTCATGGACACACCGCAGCAGAGTTGGTGTTTAAACGTGTCGATAGTGATAAACCTCATCTTGGGTTAACCAGTTATCAAGGGCAAGAGCCAACACGAAAAGAAGTAGTCACAGCCAAGAATTATTTGTCAGAGCAAGAGTTAGATACCCTCAATCGAATAGTCACTTCTTATCTTGAATTTGCAGAGCTGCAAGCGAGACAAGGTAAGTTGATGAAAATGGCAGATTGGGCGAATAAACTGGATGACTTCTTGCAACTGAGTGATTTTGAAATACTCACTCACGCCGGAAAAGTCTCTTCAGAGCAAGCCAAGCAAAAAGCGAAACAAGAGTATGACAAGTTTAGGCGAGTGATAGATGCCGAGCCTACCCAGGTCGATAGAGATTTGTTAGCAGCAATGAAAGTATTAGGGAAAGATAATCATTGAGGTATGTAGGGAATTAGAAGCCATTCGACGGAATGGCTTTGTCACGTAAAATTTGGAAATAAGATTTATGAAAGCAGAAGTAAAGTGGATAGAAGATTTTAAGTTTCTGGGTGAGTCTCAGTCTGGTCACTCGGTGGTGATGGATGGCAATAGCGGAGCGACAGCACCAAGCCCGATGGAGATGGTACTGATGGCGGCTGGTGGTTGCAGTTCTGTAGATGTCGTTGATGGCCTTAAAACCGCGAATCAGAAAGTGACTTCATGTGTTGCGAAGCTAACTACAGAGCGACGTGATACTGCGCCACGTATCTTCACCAGCGTTAATATCCACTTCGAAGTATCAGGAGATAAGCTCGACGATGCGATTGTCGCTAAAGTTGCGGCAGACTCACTAGAAAAATACTGTTCAGTATGCCTGATGCTTGGCGAAGGTGTGAAGATGACTCATAGTTGGGAAATTGTTTAGCCTAGTGCCTATCGAGTAGTTGATATTGCTTTGGCGTCACGCCAAACTCTTTCTTAAATAGGCGTATAAAGTGGGATATGTTGTCGTAGCCCACTTCATAAGCCGTGTCGGTGACGGACATCGAGTTCAGGTGCTTTTTAGATTTATGCAGCTTTAGCTTTGTTATGTACTCTTTAGGGCTATGATTGGTCACTAGCTTGAACTTCTGACTGAAGTTCGACAAAGACATGTCCACCTCTTCAGCGACCTCCGCGACCTTAAGATTTCCGCCAACTGTACCGTTCATTATCCGAATGGCTTTATTTATCGGATGGTTTTTGTAGTGGTAAATTATATCGTGACACCCCTGTTTCTTGAGTAACTCATAGACAAGCTCTTGCGAAGTAATATCGATCAGGAAACGCATATTGGGGTCGTCTTCACGCAATATTTGCTGCATTCTTCCATGCAGTGATTCTATCCGATTGTCAATTTTGTCCAGAGTGAAGTTCGAGTAGTTCATCTCATCAGGCAGATCCATGTTCAGATTATCGGACACCTTTTGGCTTACATTGCTAATGATTTGATCGCTGAACTCATACACCAGCGCTTTGGTGTATTCAGACATACACATATGGACATTCGAGTTGGGTGGTAGAAGTACAAACTGATCCTTTTGATAAACAAACTTTTCAGATTGGTTGATACTGACTTCTTTTGTACCTTCGATAATGGTGCATAAACGAGGTGCGTCGTATGAATGGTATTCATCACTAAAATACTTAGGGAGATCGTAGTAGAGCAAGTTTATACTATCAGTCGAAAGGGCATATTCTCTCTCTGCTATCCGGCTAAAATCTCGTATTTGGTGCATTTAGTGTGCTTACTTTTTATGGGTTGCTGTACGGTGATGTTATGGGAATCAAGATCCAAGATCTACAGAGGAAAGTCAGGATTGAGAGCTTAGATAGAAGCCAAACGTTTTCGCTGCGAAGCTACGGTTGAGCCTACTTGAGTAAATAGAAAAATAAGGACTACCAGTGCTCAACTAATAGCCCTTGAAAGAAAGTAACCGGGTGGGTTGATTACATCGCTGCGTCAAGAATTGCAACGATCTCTTCGTGTGTCGCTTGTTTCGGGTTAGTCAGACCACAAGCATCTTTCAGAGCGTTTTCCGCTAGCGTATCGAAGTCGTCTTTACGAACGCCAAGACCTTCAAGGCCCGCAGGTATGTTGATATCTTTTGATAGCTGACGGATAGCATCAAGACCAGCTTGCGCAGCATCAGCCGCTTCCATTCCTGCGATATCAACACCCATTGCTTTTGCTACGTCAGCCAGGCGCTCTGGTGCAACTTGTGCGTTGTACTGTTGTACATGTGGAAGAAGGATAGCATTACACACGCCGTGTGGAAGGTCGTAGAAACCACCAAGCTGGTGTGCAATCGCGTGTACATAGCCTAAAGAAGCGTTGTTGAACGCCATGCCAGCCATGAACTGAGCGTAAGCCATATTGTCACGAGCAGTCAGGTCGTCACCATTTTCAACCGCATTGCGAAGGTTTGCCTGAATCATTTCAATGGCTTTAAGTGCAACTGCATCAGTTACAGGAGTAGCAGCAATTGAAACGTAAGCTTCGATAGCGTGAGTCAATGCATCCATACCAGTAGCAGCTGTCAGGCCTGCTGGTTTTAGCAGCATTAGTTCTGGATCGTTAACCGAGATAATTGGCGTTACGTGTTTATCAACAATCGCCATCTTAATGTGGCGAGCTTCATCAGTGATGATGCAGAAACGAGTCATTTCAGACGCGGTACCCGCTGTAGTATTGATAGCAATTAGTGGAAGTTGTGGTTTAGCTGATTGATCAACGCCTTCGTAGTCTTTGATCTCGCCACCATTGGTTGCCAGTAGTGCGATACCTTTTGCACAATCGTGTGGAGAGCCACCACCAAGAGAGATTACGCAGTCACACTCTGCATCTTTAAGCATTGTCAGACCATCATTAACGTTTTCGATTGTCGGGTTTGGTTTTGTCTCTGCGAAAACAGCAGAAGCAACACCAGCTTCAGATAGCAGATCAACGATCTTACCAACAACACCGATTTCATTAAGTACTTTGTCGGTAACGATAAGCGCTTTTTTGTAACCGAAAGACTTAACGTTATTTACTGCTTCTCCCAAACAACCAGCACCCATAAGGTTCAGCGAGGGAATGTAAAATGCGTTAGACATAATTTGCTCCGATATAATTATTAATAAGATAACTGCAAGCGAGACTATCAATGTCGAAAAAACGCAACTAGCTCAGTTTTTAAAAAAATAGCCGGAATTTTAGTGACATTATTTTTGTTATTAATAATCATTAGGTTATGGGGTGTTGTGGTCAGGAATTTAGTCAGACTCTGTGATTTTTACCGTATTTGATGTTTTTGGGGAGGGGTAAGGAGTGGCTACAGATATAACAAAGGCCGCATTACGCGACCTCAATAAGCACTTTGACGGTCAACAGAGCCTAGCTTTCGAAAGAGAGCTTGTTACCAAATGCAGCTTTCCAGTCTGCATCAAATTGCTCTACTGCTGGTTTTACTGATGGGTGAGCAAACATCGAAGCTGCGACATCAACTGGCAGTGTGATCGCCTCTATACCCAACTTCATTACTTCCATCGCTTGCTGGGTATTTTTAAAGCTGGCAGCCAGTATTTTGGCCGGTAGTTGGTTTTGGTCTAACAGAAGCTGAAGATCGGCCACGACTTCGACACCATTACCGTTAATCGCGTCAATGCGGTTTACATAGGGAGCCAAATAATCTGCACCACACAATGCAGCCATGAAACCTTGTTGCGCTGAGTAAATAGCGGTAGCCAATACCTGAATACCTTCTTTCTTCATCAACTTAATCGCCGCAAGTCCCGTTTCGGTCGCTGGCACTTTAACGACCATGTCGTATGGCAACTCATTCAACTGACGAGCTTCTTCTAGCATAGCTTCCGCTGTGGTACTCACTACTTGGGCATGAAAACGCGGCGTTTCGCCTAATACGCTTTGCATATTGGCTAATGTTTCATTTAGGCCTTTTCCTGATTGAGCAAGAATCGTTGGGTTTGTTGTTATCCCTTTTAACGGCAAGCATTGATTAAAACGTTTTGTTTGCTCGACATCGGCAGTATCCAGATAGAGTTCGATCATCTCAATTACCTTTATTTGAAAACGGATTAGGTTGTACTGGCTAATATAAAACCGTTAACTTCAATTGATATTGACGCGGATCAATTTAAATTTCAAATGAAAGTATAATAATTTCATTAAGCGAAAGTTAAGCCGGAAGGTGAAACTTCCATATGAAATTAAGGTGACGAGCATGTACTTCAATATTCAAAGATTCTCGACACACGACGGTGATGGCATTCGGACGATATTGTTCCTTAAAGGATGCAGCCTGGCATGTCCGTGGTGTCAGAACCCCGAGAGTCGTAGCGAGAAACGCTCCTTATTGTTTGATGAACGTAGTTGTCTGGAAGGTTGTACCCTCTGTTCGGACGCCTGTGAAGGTATTGAACGTAATGGTGGAAATATCACAGTCAACCGAAAAGCAATCACTGAAGAGCAGCTAATTGCGCTAGAAAAAGTGTGTCCTACGCAGGCGCTAAATGTATGTGGACAGGAAGCAACAGCTGACACTCTGTTTGAGACCTTGATGAAGGACAAGCCGTTTTACGATCAGAGTCAGGGTGGAGTGACATTTTCCGGTGGCGAGCCACTAATGCAGCCTGATTTAGTAAAAGAAATCGCTAGTCGGTTAAAGGAAAACCAGGTATCCACGGCTATTGAGTCATGTATGCATGCTCCTTGGAAAAATGTTGAAGCTATCGCGCCCTATGTCGATTGCTGGCTGGCAGACCTGAAGCACACTGATGAGCAAAAATTCTTAAGCTGGGCAAAGGGATCATCGAAGAGAATAAAAGATAACTTTCGTAAGCTCGACGCTATTGCTAAACGCATCGTTATTCGAGTCCCTGTGGTTCCGGGCTTCAACGACACAGATGAAGAACTGAAAGAAATTATTGATTTTGCAGCTTCACTTGAAAGCTGCAAAGAACTACACCTGTTGCCATACCACACTCTAGGTATCAACAAATATCGCCTGCTTGATATGCCTTATGAATGTTCAGACCAACCACTGAAGAATCCGGCGTTATTAGAGCGAGCAGAAGAATACGCAAACACAACCACACAACTAACTGTGACCGTGAGAGGCTAACCATGAATTTAAATTTTCTACCAGAACGTATCAAAGCGCATAAATCAGAGCTGGTAAATATTATTACTCCTCCGGTATGTACGGAGCGAGCTGAAGCATATACACGTGCATACAGAGCAAATGAAGATAAGCCAGTGATTGTCCAGCGCGCGCTGGCATTAAAAGAGCACCTTGAAACCCGTACCATCTGGATTAAGCATGACGAACTGATTGTTGGCAATCAGGCCAGCAAGGTTCGCGCAGCACCTATTTTCCCAGAGTACACGGTTCGCTGGATTGAAGCTGAAATAGACGACCTGGCGGATCGACCTGGCGCTGGTTTTGCTGTTACAGAAGAAGACAAAGAAAGTATCCATAAGATCACCCCATACTGGCGAGGTAAAACGGTTCAGGATCGTTGTTATGGCATGTTTACCTATGAGCAACAGGAGATACTGGCAACCACCATTATCAAAGCTGAAGGCAATATGACTTCAGGTGATGCGCATCTGGCTGTAGACAATGACAAAATCCTGAAGCTCGGTATGAGTGGGCTTATCGAAGAAGTGAGACAGTATCGAGCAGACAACGATCTTTCTACTCTTGATGGCCTGAAAAAAGAGCAGTTCTACAAGGCGACAGAGATTGTTTTACTCGCTATTCAAGAGCATATTGTCAGCTATTCCGCACTTGCGTTGCAAATGGCTGAACAAGAGTTGCGCCCAGAGCGTAAAGCCGAGTTAGAGAGCATTGCTGAAAACTGCCGACATATTGCATACAAAGCGCCTGAAAACTTCTGGCAAGCACTACAGTTGAGCTACTTTGTTCAGCTTATGTTGCAGATTGAATCCAACGGACACTCTGTTTCTTTCGGTCGTATGGATCAGTTCCTGAATGAGTTCTATGTGCAGGATATTGAAAGCGGCTCTATTGAAAAAGCCTTTGCTTTAGAGCTACTTCAGAGTTGCTGGTTGAAGTTACTTGAGGTAAATAAGATTCGCTCTGGCGCACACTCTAAAGCTTCAGCCGGTTCACCCCTATATCAGAACGTCTGCATCGGTGGTCAGAAGCTGAATGAAGCCGGTGAACCAGAAGATGCGGTAAACCCTCTATCATGGGCGATCCTTGAATCTTGTGGTCAGCTTCGTTCTACTCAGCCAAACTTGAGTGTTCGTTACCATGAAGGGCTCAATCAGGAGTTCCTTATGGGTTGTATCGAAGTCATCAAATGTGGTTTTGGTATGCCGGCCTTCAATAACGATGAAATCGTGATTCCTGAGTTTATTAAGCTTGGTGTAGAAAAAGAGGATGCTTATAACTACGCCTCTATCGGATGTATTGAAACGGCTGTACCGGGAAAATGGGGCTACCGTTGTACGGGGATGAGCTTTATCAACTTTGCCCGCATACTGCTGGCAGCGCTCAATAAAGGCGAAGATGCGACATCCGGTAAGGCTTTCCTGCCGCATGAAAAATCTCTTGCAGAAGGAAACTTTGCTAACTTTGATGAAGTGATGGCGTCATGGGAGCAACAGATTCGTTATTACGCTCGTAAATCTATCGAGATTGATACTGTTGTGGATACCGTTCTTGAGCAACAGGCTCAGGACATCTTCTGTTCTTCTCTGGTTGATAACTGCCTTGAACGCGGTAAAACGGTGAAAGAAGGCGGGGCAAAATATGACTGGGTGTCAGGTCTTCAGGTCGGTATCGCGAATCTGGGCAACAGCCTGGCAACGGTTAAACATATGGTGTTTGACGATGCGCAGATTACACAACCAGAGCTTGCTCAGGCACTTAAAGACAACTTCGAGTCTTCTGAGCAAGAGCAACTTCGTCAGCGCATACTGAATTTCGCACCTAAGTACGGCAACGATGATGACTCCGTTGATAGCCTGTTGGCACAGGCTTATCAGTACTATATTGATGAACTGGAAAACTTTGTTAATACCCGACACGGTAGAGGTCCAATCGGCGGTGGCTACTATGCAGGTACATCCAGTATTTCTGCTAATGTCCCATTTGGTTCGTCTACAATGGCAACGCCAGATGGAAGAAAGGCTAAGTCGCCACTTGCAGAAGGTGCCAGCCCTGCCTCCGGCTCTGACCGCTTAGGACCAACTGCGGTATACAACTCGGTGGCAAAAATCCAGGCGGATAAGATTTTGGGTGGCGTATTGCTGAACCAGAAACTTAGCCCGGCAGCGGTGGCGTCAGAAGGGGATAAGCTTAAACTTTCTATGTTGATCCGTACCTTCTTTAACCATCATAAAGGGTGGCATGTACAGTACAACATCGTTTCACGGGATACGTTACTGGCGGCGAAAGAGAATCCGGAACAATACCGAGACTTGGTGGTGCGTGTTGCAGGGTATTCTGCGTTCTTTACGGCTCTGTCTCCAGATGCTCAGGATGACATTATCGCCCGTACAGAGCATGAGTTATAAAATCGTCTGACTTAATATTTATATTTCATATCGGTTTCATATGAAAGTTATAGGGGTTACAATAGTAGCTTCAGTTTATTGATACTACCCGTCATCCCAGCGTAGGCAGGGATCTAGCGTCTTGATTTATTTAGATTCCCGCTTTCGTGAGCGCACGGCTAGTGGAATGACGGTGTGGGGTATAAGTGTGAGGTTACAATAGTAGCCTCTTTTTAGTTTTTGGAGTAGCACTGTGAACTCAAGACAAAATGAAATTCTGCAACTGGTGAATGAAAGGAAACGAGTTCAGGTGACGGAGCTTGTCGAGACCATTGGAGTCTCAGGCGTTACCATTCGGCAGGATCTGAACTTTCTGGAGCAACAAGGTTACCTGAAAAGAGTGCATGGCGCTGCAGTTGCGCTACAGAGCGATGATATTGATTCTCGCCTGGAAGTTCGGTTCGATGTAAAGCAGGCGCTGGCAACTAAAGCGGCGGATTTGGTGGCACCAAATGAAACGGTTTTAATCGAGGGTGGCAGTGCCAATGCTCTACTTGCGAGAACATTAGCCGATAGAGGTGATGTAACCATCATTACGCCTTCAGCTTATATCGCACACCTTATCCGAAACTCTAATGCCAATATCATTCTTCTTGGTGGTGTTTATCAACACCAGGGAGAAAGTCTTGTTGGTCCTCTGACAAAGCTTTGTATTCAGAATATTCACTTTAGCACTGCGTTTCTCGGAATCGATGGTTTCCAGCAAGATACCGGATTTACCAGCAGGGATATGATGCGGGCGGAGATTGCGGAAACTATTCTGGCTAAGAAGCGACGTAATATCGTTCTTACCGATTCCAGTAAGTTTGGTCAGATCTATCCATCTAGTATTGGACAAACCAACGAGATTTCTATTCTGTTAACGGATAACTCGGCTCCTACGGAAGATATAGAGTATCTGAAAGCGCAGGGCGTAGAAGTTATATTGGGTTAACTTGATTACTTGAATATATGTTTCTGCATATAATCACGGAAGTAGAGTAGGTACTCATTAATCGATTTTTCTTTGAGTTAGATATTTCATTGTCGGGATGAAACGATTAGTCTCGGTGTTGATCATAAAGAACAACAAACAGGCAATATGAAGTCACTAGTCAGGTCAGCCAATCTTTTCCCAAATATTAAAGTGAATCTTTTTGTCGATGACAGAGGGAAGCGAAATCTAATAAGGGAGTGTTTGCGGACCGCCGGAGTCGATACAGAAAGCATAAATGCCCGGTCGGTAAGGGATGGCATCATCAATCGATCTCCTGCAGATATTACGGTGATTGAGTACCATTCTGAACATATCGACAAAATCACTCAGTATATAGAGCAGCAGCATAAGATGGCGATATACGGAGTAAGGCCTGTTTATGTGCTCGATATTCGACATATCATCAATGATAAGGTGGAGATACTCAAAGCAAGGGAAAGCGGTGCTGATATCTTCTTTACCTCTCCGCTGACAAACAAACTGGTGGGTGATGCCGTATCTAAAAGTGTTCGCTTGCAGATCCGAACTCAGGAAGTGGCGCAAAGATATCAGGATCTGGATGCGCTAGTTTCCCATTGCAGAGACGATTTACATCAGATAAACGATACAGTGAAGCTGAACTTTGTTCTGGACCAACTACGGTTTAACACTCAATTAGCGGTATACCATGCTATTGCCAGGAGGCAGCCGGATAAATTTCTTTCCAGCAAAAACAAACTCACCCTAGCGAAGCTTCTTATAGACCTTCAGCCAGAACGTTCAGAGTCTCTGTTGACGTCATTGGTAGACGTAGGTGTTTTTCATTTTCAGGCTAATACTGCATTGTATGAAACCTATATGAGCATGGGTAAAGAAGAATTGGCAACAGAGGCGCTGGTTCGTTCACAGATAACCCGAAGTGACGATACTATCCTGTTTAAAAAGTCTGTATTGGCGTTAGTTAAACAGGGACAGGTAAAATCGCTAGAGAGCTTTATAGTTTCTTATCTTCAGTCGCTTACACACAATGAACAGCAGTTGATGGAGTTTTTTGGGGTGCTCTACGAGGCTGCAATAGAACACCCCAAACAGTTTACAAAGATCAGTAGAAGGCTAACACCGGTGTTGGCAAGGTATCTTAAGCGAGTACCTGCTAATCTGCGTCAGCAGGCAAGTGTTTATGGGTATCTGATAGATGCGATTGGTATGCAGTTGAGCGGTAAGCCCGCAAAAGCGATGCTTTCATTTGATCTGGCCAGACGTACCAATGGCCCTCATGGTTATCTTTTTGAAGAGATGCAACTGATTGAGCTGATGTATCTATCGGTGGCTGGCGAATACAACTATGCATACCGTAGCCACAACCGAATCCAGCAAAACGAAAATATCAATGCTGATACCATCGGCTATACATTAACCATGGACCGATATCGTGAGTTGGTGGATGCAGAGCGAGCCTTGATTAGCAGCGTAAGCGACGAGCACCAGTTTATGGTGGTCAATATGGTGGGGACTCAGTATAAATTTTCGCAAGAGATGGTTAACAGAAGCCTACATGCGCTACGCAGATATTCTGGATCCAGTGCTGATGCCCAAAAATACATACGAGTGAGTAAGCGAAGAATTGAAAGAGTTGGTAGAGCGCTTTCCAAAGTTAACCGCTACAAAGGCAGCATTCCCTCAGTAACCGTCAGACCGATTAAAACAGAGCCCGTGGTTGTACCTAAAAGCACCTGGTCAGAAAGACTTATGGGCAAAATTAAGCGACGTTAATTCAGCTAAATTCTCATTGTTGGCGGTTGTGTCTTCGCTTTATCCATATCACAATTTTTATTCAATAAGTTTCATTTTTTATCCCAATTCCTCACAGGCGTATATACTCAAGTAACCTCAAGATGCATTTTCAGCGAGAATTTATTCGCTATTAATCAAGGCACTGATTTGAAGATATAGTGGTTCTACATCAAAAATCAGTAACGCAGAGTAGAAGCGAATAAAGCTCGCCCTTTGGAAGCTCATAAGAAGCGTAATTTCTTCGTCAAATATTCTTGAAAGGGAATGCCATTCCTACAAATATTTTCCTTGAACTAACGTTTCTGATGTAGCTCTGAATCCCGCATCATGAGGTCACTTGAGTATAAACTAATAATAAAAAAATAATAAATATAACGATATGGAGGCTTGCTTGATAACGTCAGAGGCTATAAACCAGGAATTAGTTTCCTACCTTTCCTTTGGTATGAAACTAACAGGTACAATCGAATTTGCATCAGATGATAAACGAGAGGTCACTTGTCTCTTTGTTGGTCTGAAACATCATCAATATCTACTTTTTGAATTTTCTATCAAGTCGATTGATGAACTGTTTATGCGCAAAACCAATGGAGTGGCCATTGTTATTCGTGGCTTTTCCGATATGGGAGAAGGGCACGTATTAGCGTTCAGAAGCAAAATCATCAGGCTGGAATCATCAGGTACTCACCTGATGTTTGTTGAGTTCCCAAAGCAAGTAGAAACCAAGTCCGTTAGAGCGTTTAAGCGCTATTCCGTTGATTTTAAGGCGAACGTTGTTATTAGGAATAAATTGTATTTTGGAAAGCTAATTGATATCTCAAGATGTGGCTGTGGCCTGCTCATTGAAGGTGAGTCTATAGAGGTCAAACAGGGCGAAGAGATCCAAATCGAACCTGAGATGAAACACCTTCCAAAACCTTATCCCAAATGCTTTATTGCTAACTGCAGGCATATAAGAAGCGGCACAGTAATAGGCGTGACACTTGAGCATAAGTTAAAGGTAAGCGATGAATTACAACTGGAAGTGCTGCAAAATATAATCCTCTAGTTGGATAACCAGAGGATTTATTGTGTTATTTCTGACAAAAACAATCAGAAGTGAAGGTTTTTAAACACCAGGGCACAGCCAATAAACAGCAGGAAGCTATGTACGATCTTGTGGTAGTTGATGTTGTACTTTTGAAGGTAGTGATAGCCAACCATTCCTCCTGCCAGGCCAATTGCAAATGCAGGCAAAGCAGAAATGACATGGGATATTACTTCATCGGTGATTAGCCCTTCATTCCAGAAGCTGATGTTTGCACCAATCATCTGAAGCATAAAGAAGAAAGTTAGAGTCGATTTAACCTGGTCTGCTGTCCAGGGCTGCATAGATGTGTATGCAATTACTGGTGGACCCGACTCACCAACGCTCGCCCCCAAAACGCCTGATGTAAAACCCGCGCCAATCGTTACAGGAATAGAGGTTTTCTGGAAAACAGGTTTGGTCGCCCGGAACGAGTGCAAGCTAGATATAATCAGTACTAATCCCATCGTAAGCAGAATGTACTGCGACGGCATGGTCGCAAGCAATTTCGCTCCCACAAAAGATGCCGGAACCGAGCCTGCAAACAGGATAAGTCCCGTTTGTCGCTGAATAGAGTGACGCATCTTCCAGGCAATCGGCAGAGTCACCAGCCAGCCGAAGATACCAGCAATTGGCACTGCAGTTTGAGCGCCGACTATTAGTGAAAGAAGCGGTACCGATACCAGAGCAGAACCAAATCCGGTCAGACCCTGAGTAAAACCAGCCAATGCGATGATCAGCGAGACAAAAATAATGGTGGTATCCATGTGTCCTGTTTTTGAGCGATTGAAATTTAGTGACACTATAATCCTATTAAATTAAATAACCATTACATATGTCACATTGTGTTGTTTTTTGTATTTTTGTTTTCGTATTTGTGATTATTTTCTCAGAAGAAGACGAGCCACTCCGTATAATGGCTTCATTACCTAATACTTTTGGTTAGCTGGCTAAAAGTGGTAACTGGTCAAAATGCCAATGTTCATTTTTCGGAATGAACATTGGCATTTTGATGATTTTTCAGTTTTAAGTTTATGAGGTAGATAATGGATAACTTCCAGGTGGATAAGGAGAGTTTGCTACAAACAAGCGCAGACTCTCATACTCTTGCGCGTGGTTTAGATGACTTTGATAAAGTATATGGTTTGGGGTATGAGGTTGGTCATGAAGACTGGTCTCCGTATCCACGCGTCAATAAACTGCGTCAGGCATTCCTTGGCCGACCTTACGATATCGATGTAGAGAGATTGCGCCTTGTGACTCAGGCGTATAAAAAGCACGAAGCAACGCCGCGAATTCTTCAGTGCGCATATGCGTTCGAGAACATCCTGCTAAACACTACTCTCCATATATACCAGGATGACTTAATTCTTGGTGAGATTGCTGCTCCGGCGAAAGCTTCTCCTATCTATCCTGAATTCTCTGTGGACTGGATCATTGATGAAATACTGAACTCTCCGTTTGAAGAGCGTGCCAATGATCAGTTCTACATTCGTAATGATGAAGACCGAGCTGAGATTCTGGAGCTTTGCGAGTACTGGAAAGGTAAGAGCGCCAACGAGATCATTACCGCCCACCTGGATGAAGACCAGAAGAAAGGTTCTCACATGGGGGAAAAGGTGTTCCAGACCAATAACTATCACTTCGCTGGCATTGGTCATTTCGCCATGGACTTTAATAAACTCATGACGCTTGGATATGACGGTGTTCTGGATCAGGCAAAATCGGCATTTGCTAAATTGTCTAAACAGGATCCTGATTTCAGCGACAAACGAGATTATTACAAAGCAACCATTATCACTCTGGAAGCTGCGAAGCAATATATTGCCCGTTACGCAAAACTGGCTGAAGAGATGGCTGCGAGCGAAACCGATCTTAAACGCCAGCAAGAGCTTCAGATTATGGCGGATAACTGCTATCAAATAGCTGGTGGCGTTCCTCAGTCATTCTGGCAGGCGGTCCAGTTATTTAATTTCGCAGTTACGATGACTCAAATTGAAGGCAACGGTCACTCCATTTCCTATGGACGTATGGACCAGTGGCTGTATCCGTTTTATGAGAAAGACGTAAAAAAGAACGCCGTTGCTAAAGAGTTCATCCTTGAGCTGATTGAAGTGCTTTATGTGAAGATGAACAACCCGACCAAGCTAAAAGATAAGGGCACGGTAAAAGTGCGTAATGGTCGTGGATTTGGTGGCGAAAGTCTTACCATTGGTGGTGTCGATGCAAATGGTGATGATGCGACCAATGATTTAACCATGTTGATGTTGGAAGGCTCTGTTCACACTCGCATGATGAACCCGTGGGTATGTGTGCGTATGCACGACAACACACCATATGAACTAAAGATCAAAACCATTGAGTGTATTCGAGCAGGTTATGGTCACCCGAAACTGTTCAACGATGGCCCTGCTATCAAAGCGATGCAGGGTAAAGGCGTGACTTTGAAAGAAGCGCGAGATTATGCCGTTGTTGGTTGTGTTGAGCCTACCATTCCGGGTAAAGAGCATGGCTGGCTAGACGCGGGTTATGTGAACACCGCCAAGATGATGGAAATGGTGATTAATGGTGGTCGAATTTTATCTGGTCCTGATGCAGGCATGCAGCTAGGTCCTGATACAGGTAGCCTGGAAACTTACAAGACGTTTGAAGAAGTGCTGGAAAGCGTGGATAAGCAGTTTGCATATTGGTGTGACCAGCTTTGTAGCTGCCTGAATGTGACAGATAAAATCCATCGGATGATTAAGCCAACGCCTTATATTTCCGCGTTTTTTGAAGGTTGTATAGAGTCTGGTAAGGACATGACTTATGGCGGCGTGAAGTATAACGGAACCGCGCCGCAGGCGGCGGGTATCGCAACCTGTGCCGACTCGCTGGCTACCATTAAAAAGCTGATGTTCGAAGATAAAAAGTATACTGGTAAAGAGCTACTGGATGCGGTCAGAGATAACTGGGAAGGCCATGAAAAGTTGTATGCACTGGTAAACAGCTCCAAGATCCCCCATTACGGTAACGATAATGATGAAGCGGATAACCTATTTAACTTTATGTTTGAGTGTTATTGCCGCCACATTAAAGGGCGTGATAACCCGCGTGGTGGTAAGTTCAGCCCTGGTGTGTATACGGTGAATGCCAATGTTGGTATGGGGCTGTATACCCGGGCATCTCTGGACGGTCGTAAGAACGAAGAACCTATTTCTGACAATATGGGACCGGTACATACAGAGGGCGGTTCACACGATATCAATGGTCCTACCGCTATCGTGAACTCAGTGACTAAGGTTGATCACAGCCTTGCGACAAACGGGACGCTGCTTAACCTTCGCTTCCCGGAAGATGCGGTTGCAGGTGTGGAAGGAAGGGATATTCTGGTTAGCTTTGTCGACGAGTATATCGCTAAGCAGGGTATGCATGTTCAGTTCAATATTATGAGTGCAGAGAAGATGCGCGCAGCACAGAAAAATCCAGATAACTATCGAGATATGCTGGTGCGTGTAGCAGGATACAGCGCTTACTTTGTCGAGCTGGGTAAACCGTTGCAGGACGACCTTATCCAACGAACTGAACTTAGATTTTAATTGAGGTAGCAAGTGCCAGGAACGGTTCTAAACGTCCAGCGGTTCACGCTTCATGATGGTCCGGGTATCCGCACTGAGTTTTTCCTTAAAGGGTGTCCTTTAAGGTGCGACTGGTGTGGTAACCCGGAGAGCTTTAACAGGCATATTGAAGTTGGTGTTTATCATAATAAGTGTATCTCCAGCGAAAAATGTGGTTCGTGCGAAGAAGTGTGCCATGATCCGAAGATGCTTATTTTTTCAGACTCTAAACTGGTGAAAGTTGATCGTAACCTTTGTGTAAACTGCAGTGACTGCGCAGATGAATGCCCCTCTGAAGCAATAAAGCAGTGGGGCAGTCATATGTCCGTAGAGCAATGCATGAAGGTTATCTTACAGGATAGAGGTTTTTATGAACGCTCAGGCGGTGGGGTCACTGTATCGGGTGGAGAGCCACTTTTGCAGAGCGAGTTTGTTATAGAACTATTCAAAGAGTGTAATAGGGAAGGGGTTCACACATGCCTTGAGTCCAGTTTCTATTCTAACTGGAACAAATTAGAGTCCTTGATTCCCTATACCGATTTGTTTATCTCTGACATCAAACTCATGGATAGTAAGAGACACAAAAAGTACACAGGGGTAGATAACCATAAAATATTAAACAACCTGAAGAAGCTCTCTCAGACTGACAAAGAGTTGATAGTAAGAATCCCTGTTATCCCTTCAGTCAATGATGACTTTGAGAACATCGAAGCAACAGCGGATTTTATTCTCAACGAGATGTCCGGGAGAGTCAGAACCCTTCAGCTTCTTAGCTTTATGCGGCTTGGAGAGGAAAAATATGAATCTTTAGGGCTTGAATACAAGATACGGGAATTAGAGTTCGACAGGGCTGTGTTTCAGGAGCATGTAAACGAAATAGCCTCGTATTTTAATCAACGAGGTATCCATTGCGTAGTGGGGACCAGAGAAAAAGCTACTGGTTAGCTCTCTATTGCCAATTCACAGTAAAATTCATCTATACTTTATGAACATAGTTGCTATGTATATAGTTACTTTTAATCATCTTTGATATGGATATTGAATTTGCTGCTACGAATCAACTTAAGTTGCCTGTTACTTTTGATGACATTTAAGCTATCCGCAGCCACAGTGTTTGTGGTGGATAGCTATCACGCTGAATACCTTTGGACATCTGAATGCAGACGCGGTTTGGAATCGGTGTTCAATGACCAGCATCAGCTGACTTATGCTGAAATGGACACAAAACGGATACCTTCATCCGAGTTTGCCAATCGCGGGAATGATATTTGGCAAAAGATTCTATTAGCCAACCCCGATATCGTGATTACCATGGATGACAATGCGCTTAAATATCTGGGTCAGCGAGTCAGCGATGCGGGGATTCCTCTGGTATTTATGGGAGTAAACAACGATCCTAAAGTATATTTCAATAACGGCGCTATCCCACCTAATGTTTCAGGTGTGTTAGAACGGCCCCTATTAAAACAGAATCTAAAATTTTTACTTCCCAGACTTTTGGATCTTAAAGCACATCGAACATTGCTGCTAATGGATAGTGGCGTAACCTCTGAAGCGATCGTTAACACATATCGAGCGCAAGGAGGTAGGGATATGATTGGAGGCGTTCAGCTTGATTTCTATCTCGCCAATGACTTTAAAGAGTGGCAGGAAAAGATTAATTCGCTCTCTATTGATGATTACGACGCAGTCCTTATATCCAGCTATTCCCGATTAAAAAATGAAAACGGAGATCAGGTTTCTTCAGAGATAACAACGGAGTGGACCAGTGTTAACAGTAATATCCCGGTATTTGCTTTCTGGCGCTATTCAGTGGGCAAAAATAAAGCAATCGGAGGGTTCGTCAACAGTGGCTATAAACAAGGGGAGCTTGCTGCGAATATAGTGGATGAAATCCTAAGTGTTGGAACGATTCCTTACATAGAAAAGTCAGCAGATGGAGAGTATCTGTTTAGTCAGTATGAACTCGAACGGTGGGGATTAAAGTTGCCAAATAATGTTCTTAGGAGAGCAGAGCTATTAGAGTAGTATCCGTTTCGCATTCGATCTCTGCTCTTCGATTGAACTCAGTTAAGTTATTATCTTCAACACCTGAGCTACAGTCTCTTTTGCATCCTGATAATTGATTGGCAACTCATGCAGGCGGTTGTCTTTTCGGACAAAAAGAGAAGGGAAGCTGTTACCTCCAATTGAACGAGCAAAGCTTATTTCATCCAACAAGGCTTGCTTAGTACTCTCCGATAATAAGTCAGCTTCAAACTTAGCCATGTCCAGGCCGATATCTTTCGCCAATCCTATCAATACAGAATTGTCACTTGGGTTTAGAGCTTGCAGATAGTAAGCCTGCTGTACCGCCAGGATCATCTCTTTCTCTTTGCCTTGATATCGAGCAGCAAGAACCGCTCTGCATGATGGGTAAGTAGAGCGTCTGGGTGTGTTGTTTGACCAGAAATCAAAGTTGAACTCCGTGCCGAGCAGGTCGTGTATTCTTTGCCAGTATGAAGCGATTGTTCTTTGCAAATCTTCTGGCATGGGAACATCAGAGTCAGCTGCTAGGCCACCGAGAACATACTCTACCTCTAGATGCTGTGAAAGTTCACTCTCTATCTGTTTCCAGGTAGGGCGGTAACCCCAACACCAGGCACACATGGGATCATAAACGTAGTAAAGCTTTTGTGACATAGCGAGTTCCTTTCTTTATGTGTCTGGATGGTACTATGCGCTATAAACGAACAAAACGCACCCACCTGGATGCGTTTTATATCTCATAACTTAATCGTTTTTAGATTGTTTAAGAGTTAGTCAGCTGCCTGTTCTTGAAGCTGAGCGAACTGTTTTTGCTTCTTCTTAATTCTGGCAAAAATACCCGCAAGAATAACGATACCGCAAAGTGCGTAAGTCACCATAAACGTGGTGTCACCTGCCACAAGGCCCAGGTCTGAGAAGGTGATATATGCACCCAGTACCATGTACATGATCACTGCAGATACCTCGAAGCGGAATTCCCACGGCTTGATATCCATGTCTTCATTAACAGGGAGAACATAAGCTGTCTCGCGAGGGCGGATTTTGCCAATAACAAACATCAAACCACAGCAGATAACGAACAGTACCGCTAGCTGGTGGAAGAAATGTAGTTCAGCGATTGGTTTCAACGGGCCCAGGTAACCTTGATACGCTGTTGGAGTGAACTGGATGATGCCGTAAGCGACTACGAATACTGCCAGAGATACTTTCGCCGCAACAGCCGGTACTCGCTTAGTAATGTACCCCATAAACACGATAGTGAAGATAGGTACACTGAACAGGCCTGCTAGGCGTTGTAATAAGTCGAATAGTCCATTTGGTGCAAACATGATAAACGGAGCGATACCAACCGATAGGATTGCGATAAACAGACCGAATGAACGTCCTTTGTTTACCAGTTCCTGGTCGGATAGCTTATCTTCTTTGTCAAACAGAGGTTTATATACGTTCAGGGTGAATAGTGTCGTTGATGAGTTCAGTACGCCGTTAAATGTAGACAGAATTGCGCCAAACATAGCTGCCAAGAAGAAACCTACCAGTGGTTTAGGTAGCACTTCATTAACAAGGCGCGTATACATGGTATCAGCCTCGTAAGTCTGACCTGACGCATCTACGGTACCAAACATATGGTAAGCGATGATGCCTGGAATGATTAGGAATAGAGGAGTAATAACCTTAATCGCACCCGCCAGGATTACACCTTTCTGGCCTTCTTTCAGGTTTTTCGCACCCAATGCACGCTGGATAATCGCCTGATCGGTACCCCAGTAGTAAAGGTTTACAAGCAGAAGACCAGTGAACATGGTTGAGAATGGTACGTTAGGGTCATCTTCAGCACCAACTGCCTGCAGTTTTTCAGTCGCGTTAGCTGTGATGGTTGTCAAGCCATCCGCAAAGCTACCATCACCAAGTACAATCAAACCGAAGATTGGGATCATAAGACCACCAACGATCAGGCCAACGCCATTAAGCGTATCTGCAATAACAACGGCTTTCAGACCACCATAGATTGCGTAGAAAAGGCCTAAAACACCAATGATCGATGCGATAAGAAGTATTGCAGAGAAGCGGCTGATACCCAGCATGGTTTCAATATCGAAGATACCACCAATAACCATTGCGCCAGCATAAAGCGTGTTTGGAAGAAGGTTAACTATATAACTCAGCAGGAACAGCACAGTAACAAACTGCTTTACAGAAAGATCATACCGAGACTCAAGAAAGTCAGGAATAGTAGTGATACCTTGCTTAAGGTAACGAGGTACCAGGAACAGCGCGATGATTATCAGCGTAATCCCTGATGCGACTTCGTATCCCATTACCGACATGTTGCCCTTAAACGAAAGTGCACTCATACCAACAAAGCTTGTCGCGGAAAGGTTAGTCAGGATCAGTGAACTTGCGATCAGACCACCCGTTAAACTACGACCACCAAGGAAGAAGCCGTCTTTAGAGTCATTTTTCTGATTCTTTACACGAGACCAGGTGAAGAAAACCACAAAGCCTGTAAAGAAAAAGAATGACAAAAGAATCGTAATTGGCATTGCTATTTCTCCAAATTAAAAATTAATTAAATACAAAATGTGTTTGCGTAAACATTGCATTTAGATTGCAGTGGAAACGTTTACACAGCAATTAAATCTCGAAAATATGTGAAGGCGATCGATGTGTCGTCTGGATTAATGTGATCTAAAGCATATAAAAGTGTCAGTTATTGTTTGTGTAAACATGTTCAGGAGGGTATAGAAAAGAATATTTTCCTTTATGAGTTCGAGAGCTGAGTTTGAAATCAGATACTTTGACCTGTTTCAAATTCAACTCGTTCTGGAGAGTGAAATTTACCCAAGAAAGGTTGGAGAAGCCTTGGAATAATTGATGTAAATCAACATAAGTGCAGGCTTTTATCATGAGAGGGCATAAATGCCTCATCACCTATTGTGATGAAATATTTGTTCGCTTATATTTCTCAAATAGAAATCGTTATCATTAGTGTTTGTATAAGCGTAATTGTTTCCAGGCGAAATTTTTGAATGTGGAGAGTAAGAATTGAGCATAGCAATTTTTAACCAACTACCGGGCAAGGTAATGACCTTTATGCAAGGTAGAAATAAAAAAGAGAGCGATGACGCCAAAAGCTTACTCAAAGCAAAGGTAAGCCAAGAATACGAGATTAAAGAAGTTGTTCAGGGAGATGCTGAGATGGTGGCATTTCTTTTTACATTGGGCTGCTTCAAGGGCGAAACGATCACTCTTATATCAGTTTTATCAGAAACTTATGTGATAAGCATAAAGGATTCTCGGTATAGCATCGATTCTGAGTTAGCGAAATTAATCATTCTTGTCTAATGAAATTCTAAAGGTCAGTTTTAAGGCAAATTAGTAAGGAATTTATTGTGAAAATAGCATTAGCAGGCAACCCCAACAGTGGTAAAACCACTCTTTTTAATGCCTTAACGGGGAATATTGAACGTGTAGGTAACTGGGCAGGTGTAACCATCAGCAAAAAAGCAGCGAGCGTTAAAGCATCTATCAGTCAATCTGAGACCGAGCTATCTGTGGTGGATCTACCGGGTGCTTATTCTATGTCTCCATTTACATCGGAAGAGACGATCACTCGTGATTATATAAATAACGAAAGACCCGATGCGATCCTGAACATCGTCGATTCGACCAATCTGAGCCGCAGCCTTTTCTTTACTACTCAACTTTTAGAGCTTGGAATCCCTGTCGTAGTTGTTCTGAATAAAAGCGACTTAAATAAGAAGAAAGAGATCACTCTAGATCTTCAACAGCTGCAAGAATCCTTAGGCTGTCCAGTAGTTGAAACAGTAGCTACTCAAAACAACGATACTGCTTTGAAAGAGCTTATTAGTCAAACCATTGAACTTAATGGAAGCACTCAATCTGCGCCGTTTACCAGTTCAACTAAGGAGTTAACAGACGCTGAGTCGGTAAAATCTCAGGATAAAGAAAGGTATCAGTTTGTTACTAAACTGGTTCAGTCTGTAGAGCAAAGAGCCCAAAAAAGTACTGAGTATACACTTCAGGACAAAGTAGACAGCGTGTTAGCACACAAGTGGCTTGGATTGCCTATTTTCGCTTTTATCATCTGGTGTGTTTTCTCTTTATCGCAAACGCATGTTGGTCCTCTGTTGGCTGACCTGCTTGTGGGATGGATAGATGGTTTATATGCAACAGTTGAAGGTTTATTAGGCGATGATGTTTCACCGTTACTTGGTGCATTACTACTAGACGGTATTATAGGTGGTGTTGGAGCGGTTGTTGGCTTTCTTCCTCTGATTATGGTGTTGTTCTTTTTACTTGCGTTGCTTGAAGATAGTGGCTACATGGCGCGGGTTGCGGTAGTCATGGACCGTTTCTTCAAGAAGGTCGGACTTTCAGGAAAGTCGATTATCCCTATGATCATTGGTACCGGGTGTGCCATTCCAGGGATCATGGCAACACGTACGATTCAGAACCAAAGACAGCGCAGAACCACAGCGATGTTAACTCCATTTATGCCTTGTGGCGCGAAACTACCGGTGATTGCGCTGTTCGCGGGCGTATTTTTCCAGGATGCTGCGTGGGTAGGAACGACCATGTACTTCGCTGGTATAGCAATTATTGTCGCTGGCGCTATGCTTATTGTCAGAATCACAGGTGAGAAAAGCACCAGATCATTTTTCATTCTTGAGCTACCGGAGTATCGTTTTCCGAGTATCAGCCGTGCACTGTTGTCATCTCTATCACGAGGTAAGGCTTTCATTATTAAAGCCGGTACCATCATCTTATTGTGTAATGCTGTTGTCCAAATCATGCAGACATTTACCTGGCAATTTCAAGTGGTTGCTGAAGGTGCTGAGCATACGAGTATTCTCGCGAGCATCGCATCTCCTTTCGCATTTGTTTTAATACCTTTGGGCTTTGGTGCATGGCAATTAGCAGCTGCGGCTATCACTGGCTTCATCGCTAAAGAAAATGTGGTTGGAACACTTGCAGTTGTGTACGGGATTACTAATTTCATCGATACCGAAGAATTGGCTTTAGTCTCTGGTAGCGCTGATGTAGCCGGTGTTATGGGGTTAACTTCGGTTGCAGCATTTGCTTATCTCGCGTTCAACTTGTTCACACCACCATGTTTTGCTGCAATCGGTGCAATGAATGCTGAACTTGAAAACAGAAAATGGCTGTTTGGTGGTATCGCTTTCCAGTTTGGTGTTGGTTATTTCGTTGCTTTCTGCATCTACCAGGTGGGAACTTATATCACTACAGGTACTGTAGGACAGGGATTTGAGTTCGGCATGCTGGTTTGTTTGGCACTAGTTGGAGCGTTAGTTTACTTTGTTAGAAAAGGTAACGAGAAAGAAAAACAACTTATAAACGTAGTGTCTTTATAAGGAGTAGTGGAATGACAAATATTATTGTTGCACTAGTAATATTACTAATTGTTGCTTTATCAATTGGCAAGATTATCTCTGACAAGCGGAAGGGCGTAAAGTGTGTTGGTTGTGCACAAAGTAAAACTTGTTCTTCTAATAAAGGAAGTTAGCTTATGAGTAAAAATCATAAGTTAAATGAGTAACTTTAATTTCAATTAATAGCAACTTGTTGTTATGGTGAATCGGTAGTCAGGTAACTTACTGATTACTATAACCTAATAAGAACAGATGTATGATCTGTAGAAATGTTGTGTTGCCTCCGAAACCGGAGGCATTTTTTTAACCGTTTACTTCCACCACGGTTTATTTGCTTCTTCTTTTGCAGCACGTTTGTCTATTCCTATATCCTCAAGAAGGTGCTCAGGCAGATCTTTCAGTTGACGTCTGGTTACCGAGTTTTGATGCCATTTTTTAAACAAGGCTAAGATATTCTTATTCCAGCCCCTTGGGCGAAGAATTGTAATTTGAGTTAGTTCATGTGTTAAGTCAGCCATACATCCCCCTTGATTACACCGGTTTACATGGTTAATAATTAATCAAGGTGATTTTCTTCTCAAACGATACTAACTGACATTAAGTTAAGGAAAACTTAAGTGAAAGAGCGTTTACCCCCTTTACAAGGAATGTACTATTTCTACATAGCTGCCGAGAAAGGTAGTTTTAAGGCAGCAGCTGAACACCTTTTCGTGACTGCGGCTGCAATAAGTCAGCAGATACGGCAACTTGAAGAGTGGCTCGAGTGTGAGCTTTTTGAACGACAACATCGGAAAGTGAAGCTGACTAATGAAGGTGAAACTCTCTACTATGCGGCCAAAAAGGGCTTCTTTGAACTTCAGGATGGAGTTCGAAAGCTTAATCAAGATCCAGAACCAGATAGACTGTCCATTTCAACTCATCCAACGTTTGCCCAGCATTGGCTAATTCCAAGGCTAAAATCTTTTAGAGAGCAAAACCCGGAACTCTCTTTACTTGTAGACCCAAAAAATGAGTTAGTGAATTTTCAGGATGGGCTAATTGATATATGTATCCGTTATGGGCACGGCGACTATCCGGAGTTAGAAGCCGTGAAGCTAATGGATGAAATTCTCTATCCAGTTTGTCACCCCTCTTATCAAGAGGAAAAAGGCATATGGAAGACGGAAGATCTTGTGAAGGCAGATTTGATAGAAGATGTTTGGCCTGATATGACCTGGTCTCTTTGGTTTGAAGAGCTAGAGCAAAACGAATCGCAAGTTTCGTTAAAGTACGATGGCTCTCAGTTCGTTATGGAGGGAGCGTTGGCGGCTCAAGGTGTTGCTTTGGTTAAACACAGCTTGGCCTATCGATATCTCCAGGAAGGAAAGCTAGTCAGAATTGGAGAGCAGGCTGCTAAATCCAGATACAGTTACTTTTTGTGTGCTCCTGCTGGTTATTTCCGTAGAGACAAAATTCGTGCTTTTAGAAAATGGATTGAATCTGAAATAAGCACCTTCCTCGCAAAGGAGCAAGATGGTTTAAATCTAATTAATGAGCCAGATGACAAGGAGTTGAAGCTAAATGGGTGCTAAGAAAAATCGCCCTATAACAGTCGTGCTTGTATCGCTACTTGTTTTGCTCCTGGTACTCATTTCTTATTTTATTAGCCAGCCAGAAGTGACAGGGAACCGTGTACGCGTAGCAACCGTCAATGATCGAGAATATCGCTTAGATCTGGATCTGGTCAGTGGCATCAATTTTGAGGGCTTAAAAGTTGAACGCAGTTGTTGCTACGAACATGATGAGTCTGCAAGGGAAAGCTTGATAATAAATGATGAGGTAGTGACCTCAGGAGCCAACGTGGAGTTTGTGGGCGTATGTGCTACTGCCAAATCGGAACCAGCCATTCTTGCATCGCATTGGAATGGTTCCGCGACATTAGAGTCTTCACTAGTCGCGTTTCAGTACGATAAAGATACAGGAGGCTTCAACGAAATAGTTGTCGATCTATATGGTATAGGCGCTTATTTTGGTGAAGACGGAAAGTTCGAAGTCGAAAAATCGGATCAGGACAATGAACTGGCGATGCAACTTTTTGAGCCCATTCAGTGCCGCGAAGGAGAAGAATTGCTTCGCAGAGATGGAGCATCTTTTATCCCTTGTCTGTGTGATCTAGATAAGCTACAAGAGATCAGCGAATTCCAGAGCTCTGTAGCAGAGCGGTTGAAAGCGGTTGAACAGATTGCGATATCTAGCTTCGGTGATGCCTTTTATGAGGGAGAAGCATCCAGTCAGACAACATATCTTATTGGCAACAGTGATGTGCAGGGTGTTCTCACTAAGCTTGATAGTTACCCTAACTTACCCTTTTATATTGAGCATATGGAGAGTGACTCGGTAGAGGTTATTTCATTAGTTTATGAGAAGCCTATCTATGATTCGTTCGCTATTTTGCTGATGCGAGAGGTAGATTCTAGCCAATGGCATGCAGTTTATAGTGCTCAACCGAGTTCTAAGGGATTTCATCCGCCAGAGCTGCAGAGCCTCAATCAGGATGGTACCTTAACGGTTAGTATGTGCCTTGACGGTTGTGACTGGTGGGGAAACCGTTTTGGAACTGTTGATATCAGACTATCGGCGTCAGACGATATGGTCACGTTTATTTTTAAGGAAGAAACTGAAATGTAGAGATGAGGTTGACACCTCAAGTTTTGTGTATACTCGAGTAACCTCAAGATGCATTCTCAGCGAGAATTTATTCGTCAAATATTTTTGAAAGGGAATGCCATTCCTACAAATATTTTCCTTGAACTAACGCTTCTGATGTAGCTTTGAATCCTGCATCTTGAGGCCACTTGAGTATGTCTTCCGGTATTGCGATGGAGTTACGTCGCAATACTGTTTAAACAGGCTATTAAAGCTTGATTTCGACTTGAATCCTGCTTGAAATGCGATATCCAGGATAGTGGATTTGTTGTTCTGGTCTGCAAGCTGAATCTTAACTTCCTCAATACGAAACTCATTTACATATTGATAGAAGTTCTTGTTTAACCCCTTGCTCAATACCAGTGACAGGTTTCTTCTAGGAATATTTAGATTGTCAGCCAGCACATATACAGTGAAGTCCGGATCTAAATAGGGCTTTTCATTTTCCATATGCTGATTCATGCGTTTGACAATTTGGTCGAACGCTATTTTCTCTTCGTTACTTTCTGGTTCTGTATCCGTGTTTTCCTCTGTGAGGGCAATTTCGTTCGCATGTTTGTCAGTTCCAATAACATCAATCTGCACTGAGCTAGGCTTAAAAACAGGGGTCTGTCTGATGCCAAAAAAGCATAGTAATAGGATGAAACTTAGAAACGAAACTAAGTGAAGCGTTATTGGGTTAACGTAGAAATAGCTTTTGAGTATACTTTCATACAATACGTTGAAAGTGACAAGTGCTAAAAATACCATTGGTAGTGCATATATCCAGCTCAACGTTACCTGGTTGTCATCCCGTGATAGAAGCTTTTTAATTTCTTGTTTGTGCAGGCGTACTTTATTAATGGTAATCAAAGAATAACCAATAAAAACTAAGACGTTTATTACGCCAAAGTGCTTTAGCAGTGGCACTAAAACATCTGAGACACTCCCCGTTGTTAAAGGACCTGCAGGGACATGGCTCTGGTCTGGTTGCGGCATCATTTGTTCAGGATGAGGCAGGGTGATAAACAGCAAATACATCACCAGAAAGGGTATGAAATGCCACAGTTCATACTTCCCGAATTTTAGAGGCACTTTGCTGATTAGCATGCGGACATACAGATATAAAACAGGTCCGTGTAATAGGTTAAGGGTAGGGTTAGTAAATAAAAAGAAACTATTACTCAGGCTATCGAAGTGAGTCAGAGCAGTGTGTACTAGCGGTATACAAAGTATTATCAGCCAGATCGTTAGCAGCCAATCTGTTTTATGCTTGTAAGATTTGGAGTGTATGTTAGCCAACGTAAACGCAGTAAGAGAAAGCCCTATCAAGCTCACTTCCCAACTAAATCCTTCGTTTATTGCCAAATACCTGCTTCCTTCTAATTATTAAGACTGAAATAGCTCTATTTAAACGTCCAAAGCGCGGCATCTGGACGATGTACGTTTAATTTAGATCTAGATTATACGCCTGAACTAAACCATACAACCCAAGAGGTTAAATCGATGTGTATTAATCTTATTAAAGCTCACTCTGTAGAGCCAACACGAACCAAAAATCTGAATCAATCAGCCACACTATCTGTGTTAGCTTTGGTCGTTGCTTCGGTTACAGGGTGCAGTGACAATATGTCACAAGAAAACCGGGAAGCAGCAACAATCAATGCCAACTCACCAGCCCCAAAAGTAAGTTTTGTTGTTGTCGATACGCAGCAAAATGCCTGCTTTGGAAATGAAGGTTCAGAAATTAGCTGTCCAGCAGCGGGACAGGACTTGCACGGTCAAGATGCTCAATATGATGGTGTTAAACCTTCGTTTACCGATAACGGTGATAAAACCGTCACTGACAACAATACAGGAATGATGTGGCAGAAAACGCCGGATTACAGACACTATTCATTCGACGACGCCGTAAGTTACTGTGAAGATCTAACAGTAGCAAATTATAACGATTGGCGATTACCAACCATTAAAGAGTTGTACTCGCTAGCTGACTTTAAAGGCGAAATCGTAAATCCGCGTGATGAAAATGCTAATACACCGTACATTGATACGGACTATTTTGATTTTCAGTATGACAAGAGAATGGCTTATATAGGTCAATACTGGTCAAACACAAAGTACACCTTAGGTCCCGTGCATAATACAGAAAACGTTGAAGCAGCATTTGGATTTAACTTTGCCGATGGTCATATCAAAGGTTATGAGACAGGCTATGTTTTTGGCACCAACGATGAAAGCGTACATGCACCCGGCAACTTTGTTCGATGTGTACGTGGTCAAGAAAATGTTTATGGTGTGAACGACTTTGTTTCCAACAACGATGGAACGGTTACCGACAAGGCAACAGGTTTGATGTGGCAGGCCGCTGATGATGGTGTGCGCAGAAACTGGCAAGATAGCCTCGCCTATGCAGAAAGCTCTGAACTGGCAGGTTACTCAGATTGGAGAATGCCGAATATTAAAGAGCTACATAGCATCGTGAAGTATGGTGGCGATGTTGGTAACTGGCCTGCTATTGATACTCAGTTCTTTACTTTATCTGGTGACAATACCACCAAAGATCCTAGCTGGGTTTGGAGTAGTACCACTCAAGGGGACTTTAAATATACAGCCGCTTACATTTCCTTCAGCAAAGCGTTTAGCAAAAAGACTTCTTCAGCAACAGAATACTTTGATTGGCATGGCGCAGGTGCTCAGCGAAGCGACCCGAAATCAGGTGTCCCGTCAGATTATGATATGGCATCAGAAAATGCGACCGATTTGGTAATGACGAAAAACTATACACTGTTGGTTCGAACTGCTAAGTAACCTGCCTGTATTTAGAAAAATCGCCTGCTTTGATACAGGCGGTTTTTCCCTATTATTCAATCAACTAAATTTGCACAGTAAGTCACAAAATTTGGTTTCTTTCAGAGTCCAAACTCCGCCATTTGGACGATCAGAACACTTTAACCCTATACATTGTGGGGACTAGGCTAATGCATTTTTTACAGGTTTATTTTGTAGCTCTAACAACAGTTTAATGCCCCACAAAGTAAGCCAGTTCTAAACCAAATCTAAACCAATGCTTTTGGACTCAGTGTTAGCGTGGAATCGATTCGTCAAAAATAACCTCAAAAAGGAATTAGACATGGTGAAGCAAACAAAACTAACAACAGCCAATGGGGCTCCAGTTGCGGATAATCAAAATGTACAAACCGCAGGTCCTCGTGGTCCCATGCTTCTTCAAGACGCATGGTTTCTTGAAAAGCTCGCTCATTTTGATAGAGAGGTAATCCCGGAAAGGCGTATGCACGCAAAAGGCTCAGGTGCATATGGTACTTTTAAGGTGACTCATGATATTTCTAAATACACAAAGGCCAGTATCTTCTCCGAAGTTGGTAAAGAAACCGAACTATTTGTTCGTTTCTCAACGGTAGCTGGTGAACGAGGGGCTGCGGACGCAGAGCGTGATATTCGTGGATTCGCTGTAAAATTTTATACCGATGAGGGTAACTGGGATCTGGTTGGTAACAATACGCCAGTGTTTTTCCTTCGCGACCCGTTGAAGTTTCCTGACCTAAACCACGCAGTGAAACGTGACCCTCGTACTAACTTACGCAATGCGAACACTAACTGGGATTTCTGGACTCTATTGCCAGAGGCATTACACCAAATCACAATCCTAATGAGTGAACGAGGCAATCCAAGAACCTATCGTCATATGCACGGGTTTGGAAGTCATACATTTAGTTTTATCAATGCGGATAATGAACGATTTTGGGTGAAATTCCACCTGAAATGCCAACAAGGTATTGAAAACCTAACGGATCAGGAAGCTGAAGAGTTAATTGGTAAGAACCGCGAAAGCCATCAGCAAGATCTTTACGAAGCTATTGAAAACGGTGCTTTTCCTAAATGGGACCTTAAGGTTCAGGTTATGCCTGAAAAGGATGCTGCGGACTATCGTTTCCACCCATTTGACTTGAGTAAGGTTTGGCCTCACGAAGATTACCCTCTGATTGATGTCGGTGTTCTTGAACTGAACAGAAACCCAGAGAACTATTTTGCTGAGGTTGAGCAATCGGCGTTTAACCCTGCTAACGTGGTGCCTGGTATTGGCTTCTCACCAGACAGAATGCTTCAAGGGCGTCTGTTCTCATACGGCGATGCGCACCGTTATCGTTTAGGTGTTAACCATTCATTGATTCCTGTTAACCATCCTCGCTGTCCGGTTAATTCGTTCCATCGTGACGGAGCAATGCGTGTCGACGGCAACTATGGCAGTACTAAAGGTTATGAGCCAAATAGCCTGGGATTATGGCAGGAACAACCACAAGCTAAAGAGCCACCATTGGGGCTAAGTGGTGAAGGCTATAACTGGGACTACAGAGAAGACGACAGTGACTACTACACTCAGCCAAGAAATCTCTTTAACTTGATGAGCCCAGAGCAGCAGCAAGTTCTTTTTGAGAACACAGCGCGTAGTGTAGGTGGGGCATCAATTGAGGTTCAACACCGTCATATTTCTAATTGTTTCAAAGCTGATCCTGCTTATGGTGAAGGTGTCGCTAAGGCTTTAGGCATTGATATTGAATCGGTAGAGAAGTAATGACCGAAGCCCTTTATGCAAACCACGAGTGCATAAGGGGCTCTTTTTACGAGTAGGAATATGGCGAGCTGGAAAGAGTATAAGAAGACATATCGAAATGAGCCTGAGCTGTATGATTTTGCCAGATCAGGGGATTTCGTAGGACTTGTTGGCCTGTTGTCCGATGATCGGTCTATCGATCTGGATGCAAAAAATCACAGAGGTTACTCTGCGTTAATGCTGGGCGTTTACAACGGTGAAAAGGACTGCTGCGAAGCATTACTGCGATGTGGAGCAGACGTTAACTCGACTGATTCCATAGGTAATACAGTTCTGATGGCGGCATCATTTAAGGGTGACTTATCCATCGTAGAATTACTGCTTCGATTTGGCGCAGATACCAATCGTACCAATCAAGCAAATATGAATGCCAGAGATTGGGCGGTTATGTATGGTCGATCGGTAGTTGTAGACCATTATGACCAATACTTTCCGGAGGTTGAATCGGCGTCGAGATCAAAAAGCATTATACGGTTTATTAAACTGAGCTTCTTGATGATTCAAAAGCAATTGAGTGCCAAATTACGCCAGTCAGATTAAAATTCCTGGTTCATTTTGTGCAAACAAGAGAGAAGCATTTCTTCTTGCCCCTGATCAAACCCTTGAGTGAGATCTTTAACCAGTTCCAGGTGTAGCTGGTTGTGAATCGAATGGATGTTTTGACCTTCTTCAGTTAGCTGAACCACAATAACTCGGCGGTCATCAGGATGTGCGCACCTTTCTATCACCTCTGCTTTAACTAGCTTGTCAATTTGAACCGTTAATGTCCCGGTTGTAATTCCAAGCTTTTGAGCCAACTCTTTCATTCGTAGAGGTCCATGTGTCCCAAGCACTTCTATCGTGTGCGTCTGGGCAAGGAGTAGCCAGTTTCTCTGACTACTGACTGTTCCCATGAAGACATTTTGTCGTAAAACTCAATCAGAGCCTGATTGAGTTGATCTATTTTCTGCATACCTAACTTTTTATACTTTTATCGTAATGAACTTCAAGCGTGAGATGATGAATCTTATCAAACTCAGACAGCATTTGTTTATATTCTTCAGTCGACTTATCGCAAGCTGACTCGATCGTTATTGCTGCCGAGTGATGATGTCCACTGATTTTCCAGACATGAATATCCTTTACTTCTGCGAAGGGGCTTAGTTTGTCACATATTTTCTCACGATAATCCTGAGCTATATTTTCATCCAGTAGAACCGGACTGGTTTGCAAAACTAGTCCTATCGTCCATTTACTAATAACCAGAGCACCAACGATACCCATCATAGGATCCAGCCAGTTCCAGCCATAGAACTTCCCAAACAGAAGCGCGACGATAGCCAGTACAGAGGTTAGAGCATCCGCCAGCACATGCAGGTACGCTGCTCTTAAGTTGTGGTCATGATGATGCTCATGGTGGTGCCCATTCCCGTGTTCATGCCCATGTGAGTGACCGTGGTCGTGATGGTGGTGATCATTCAGAAGAAACATGCTTGCGACGTTGACGGTAAGGCCAATAAACGCAACCAGAATGGATTCATTAAACTGTATGGCTTGAGGATTAAACAGACGGTGAACAGATTCAACGATCATTAATAGGGCAACAATCCCTAATGCTATTGCACTTGTATACCCACCCAGGACACTGACTTTGCCAGTACCGAAGGAAAATCGGTCATCGTTCGAGTGTTTTTTGGCATATCGATAGGCAAAAAGCGTAATACAAAACGCGGCGGCATGCGTTCCCATATGCCACCCATCCGCTAGAAGAGCCATAGAACCAAATATCGTACCTGCAGTAATTTCGGCAATCATGGTTACCACTGTGAGTAACAATACGTAAAACGTTCTCTTTTCACCTTTATGGTTGTGGGATGCGAAGTCGTGAGAATGTGTGGTGCTTAATTGTATCGACATATTATTTGTTTGATAACCAAAGTATTTGTAATTAAAGTAGTTTGATAATCAAAATATGTCAACAAAAAAAGACGCCTTAATTAACTATTGAGTATTAGTTAATTAAGGCGTCTCTTAGCAGATACGGTATAAACCTAGAGGACAATATCCAGCGGGATATCTTGAGGTTTTACGATTCGATACATTACCTCAACGGTGTTGCCATACTTATCCTTTTTAAATTGCCTTGTGAGTTTTCCTTTTTTAACCCAGATCTCAAGCATGGCTTCAACACCATCTTCGCTAAGGGCAAAGTGCTTTGCTAGCGTTGACCGCGAAGCGCCTTCATGCTGCTCTATATACGCTTTAAGATCGGAGACGATCACTGAATCACCGCTTGCGCTTTTATCTGGTTTTCACCTTTCTTCTTTAAAAGAAGGTATGTTGCAAGCCAAAGTGCAATAACGATAGATACCCATGTGGCACTCGTTATAGGATGCGAGCCAAATTGCATCAGGTTGTGGTAGAAAGCGGCACTGGTGTATGCAAGCGCCATGGTATAGCTACCGATAAACGTGGCAAACGGCCGACCAAACTCTTTAACATAAGCGCCCATTGCCGCTACACAAGGTGTATAAAGCAAGATAAAGATGAGATAGGCAAATGCAGCATGTGCGGATACAAAGTTCGATTTCAGGTTACCAAAGATAGTGCTGTCTACTTCCTGATCTTCGGCTACTGTTGCAGCGTCTGATAGGTCACCGACATCGATACCCAGTGGGTCTGAAAAACTCAGCCCCATCAGGTTTTCAGGAACCGTCATTACCGCTTCTTCAAGACTAGCTGCCAGGTCGTATTCCGCTTCTTCTTCGTCAGCCGAAGACGAATACAGGCTGTTCAGAGTACCGACCACTGCTTCTTTCGCGAAAATACCGGTAATAATCCCTACGGTTGCTGGCCAGTTATCTCTTTCTATACCAATTGGTTCAAACACTGGAGTAACGATTTGCGCTGCACGGGATAGCATAGATTTATCACTATCTTCATTGCCAAAGGTTCCATCGGTACCAAGTGAGTTAAAGAAGCTTAGAATAGTAACGACGATGACAATCGTACGACCAGCACCCAACACAAAGCGTTTTAGCTTTTGCCAGGTTTTAAGCAGTACGTTCTGCACCGTTGGAATTTCGTAGTCCGGAAGTTCCATGACAAGCGCTTCGCTAGTACCAGGATAAAGGGTTTTGCGCAGTAAAAGAGCCGTCACTACTGCTGCGATTATTCCTAACAGGTAAAGAGCGAAAACAACATTTTGCCCACTCTGCGGGAAGAACGCCGCGGCAAATAACACGTATACAGGTAAGCGAGCACCGCAAGACATAAAGGGGGCCATTGAAGCCGCGAGCTTACGTTCACGCTCCTGATCTAACGTTCGTGTCGCCATGATCGAAGGAACATTACAGCCAAAGCCAAGAACCAGAGGAACAAACGCTTTTCCTGGAACGCCGATTTTTTGCATCGCTTTATCCAGAACAAAAGCCGCTCGGGACAGATAACCTGAGCTTTCCAGCACGGAAAGGAACAGGTAGAGTGCCGCGATAACCGGAATAAAGGTTGCGACAGTCTGAATACCACCGCCTAAGCCATCTGCAATAAGCGTTGTCAGCCACACTGGTAGGTGATCATCGAGTAAGTAGTGCCCACCATCGACTAGAAGTGCGCCTGCTGCAATATCAAAGAAGTCGATAAACGCGCCACCAATGTTAATAGCGAACATAAACATCAGGTACATAATCACGAAGAAGAAAGGCAGACCTAACCACTTATTGAGCACAAAATTATCGGCTTTTTCGGTTAGATTACGACTGAGTTTTCCTTCCGTTTTACGTACTTTTTTCAGGATGTTGTGGATATGGGTGTATCGGGTATCCGCAACCTGAAGGTCAATGTCCTGGTCAATACCGGCTATTTCTTGTTTTAGGATCTGATGATCGGAGTCGGCTAACGAGTCGGTTATGATGGTGTCTTGTTCTAACGCCCGAAGAGTCAAAGGTCGGCTGCTCAGTGCGTCGTTGTCCCATGATGCCTGAAGAGTGCTAATTGCCTTCTCTAATTGCTCGCCATAGTTAAGAACAAGCGCTTCCTGTCTGACACCTTTTTCTAGCAATTCGTATAAATTTTGCTTAAACGTGCTTACTTCTTTAGCGTTAGTGGCAGAAATAGCAAAAATAGGGCACCCTAGTTGCTTTTCTAACGCTTCTACATCCAGAACCTGACGCTCTCGCTTGAGTTTGTCCATCTTGTTTAGAACCACAATCATAGGACGACCGAGTTCTCTTAACTGGAGGGTAGTGTATAAACTGCGTTCCAGACTGCTGGCATCGACAACGTTGATAATGATATCGGCCGGGTGAGAAACCACCGCTTGAGACGCTATAGACTCGTCAATGCTATTGCCATTGTCGGTATTTTCCAGAGAGTAAATACCAGGTAGATCGGTTAAGAAAAATTCTTTTCCTACCAGAGTATATTGTCCGGTTTTCTTCTCTATGGTGACACCAGCCCAGTTACCGACATGTTGCTTTGCACCAGTAAGGGCGTTGAAAAGGGTGGTCTTACCGCTGTTAGGGTTACCAACGGTTAGAATTTGATATTGGTTGGTCATTACTTCACCTGTACATCGATCTGCGAAGCAATATTACTGCTGATAGCGAGCGAAACGCCGCGTACTTCTACCTGAAGAGGATCGCCCATTGGTGCTCTTCTTATCAGTCTGATTTCGGTTTTAGGCAGTACGCCCATCACCATCAGTTTTTTTCTAATTTGACCCGGTAGGGCCGAAAATGAAGCGATGGTAGCTATCTCTCCATTCTCTAAATTGCTCAATTTCATGCTAACTCGCAATACAAATGATAATGATAGGTATTTACATTAACGAGGGTGACTTTACATTGTGTTTTTATAGTTTTATAGCTCTAGGCTTAATACCGAGCACTATACTCGAAATCATCAGGAATAGCTATCATTTGCGTTTCACGTTTCGCCCCTCAAATCATCCACAATTTCTCCATATTTGCTGCTAACTGTCTGCTTATCATGCCATCTAATTTTTATTTGCCGACTAGTCTTATGTTCGGCTGCTAATGGAAGAAAAATGAAAGTTTTATCTGCTCGCCCTGTCGTTGTTTTATTGTCGACGTTTTCTACCTTTTATGCTGAATCTGCTCTTTATCGGGTGGTTGAAGTTGGCTCCCCAACTCAGACCGAAGAGTCTTATGGTATTGCGATAGAAAAAGAGACAGGCATCAAAGACTGCTTTTCCGATAGTTGCTCAGAAAGTACGTATGAGGTTGCAGGAGATACGTTAAATGCGACGGAAGGATTTTCTCTCAAAGAGGAGGTGATGTTCGACCTTGATGACGGGTTTACATATCTGGATTACGATGACCTCTATTCATACTGTAGCAGTGAATTGGGGTACTCAACATGCGAAGCTTGGGCTTACTTCCATTGGTATGGTGATACCGATAGTGGTATCGGTGGATTAAGAAATGAGCGAGAAGCTTATTGGGAAGCCAGTTATCAAACTAACGCTACTGCTTTTTTCAGTGGCTACACATTAACATTTGAACCGGATTCAGGAACAAATGCCCCGTCTATTTCTAGCTATAGCTACCAATTTGTCGATGGTACGGAAGAAAAGGTAGTGAATGCAGTAGACGAAGATAGCTATGTCATTGGCAACACCAGCAGCGGCTACTATAACTATGGCGGGCAGTATATTCGTGTATACAGAAGTCGTGGATATTATTCGACAAGCTCTACCGAAGTGGTGTTAGAGCCTGAAGTAGAAACCGGCCTCACCTTGACCGATGAAACAGCAGAGCAATATATGGTAGAGCAGATGGGTACCACATCTGCTTATGACAGTTTTACATATGGCGGCAAGAAATACGTAGTAGGAAGCTCAGCAGTTGCTCCTTTTTACTACGATGATGACGATAAGGATTATGACTCGGAAAACACATCGGACAGCGACTATGAATCGGTAGCAAATTGCACAGATGAGTATGATTCAGATGGAACCGAGCCGTCATTGCAGCCAGAATGTCAGAATTACGGCTTTGCCACCAAGGCATTTATCTGGAACATCACAGACGGGCCAAATAACGACCTATACAGGTTTTCCGTTTCTGATTGGGATACCGATAGTACTTATTACGAATATGACTACTATTATGATGCTGCCCAAGCGAGTGTGCGAGCTGCGGCTATCTCGAACACTGGAACCTATAGTTCGTTACCTGTATTGGTTGGTTATAACTCGACGTATGATGACGATTACTACTCTTTTCGCATGCAAGCTGCGGTGTTCAGACCTTCGAACACTACCTCTTTTACAGTAGAAGATGAAGCCTGGGAGACGGTCTTTATCGACAATGTAGATATTGAAGGATCGAGTTATATCTACAGCAACTCTATGGCAACGGATATTAATGAAAATATGTTAGTTATTGGTCATGCCAAACGTGATGGGGATTACCCGTCGAATGGTGTGACAGACAAGCGCATGTTTATAGCAGATGCCAGTGATGATACGCCAAGTGCGGTGTTCTTTGAGAATCAGAGCGAAGATATCTTCTTTTCAAGCGCTGCCGGTAACGCTAACGCGATTAATAACTACAATGAAATTGTAGGTCAGGTGGATGCAGAGAATAATGATGAAGTAGACGGAAAACAACGAGATCATCGTGGCTTTATTTATCCGTATGACGATTATGGTACCGATGATACCCGTCGAGCTAGATTCAGCAATCAAGCGTGGTGGCTGGATGATCTGACAAATGGTGGTGATTACAGTTCTGCAAACAATCATTTCCGTATTATTGATGCTGGCGATATTAACGATGCTGGTGTGATTTCAGCGACGGCGATTCAGTGTTATGCCGATGAAAGTGCGACCTCTTCAATGGAGTATGACTCGACTGAACACTTTGCCTACTGTAATGAAGGCAGTGGCGACGAAAGAATTGTTGCAGTTGTTCTGGTTCCTATTCAGGGGGCAACCAGCGATGATATTTCTGAAAGAGAAGACGATACTTCAACGGTCTCAAGAAGTGGAGCTGGCCTGGGCTGGTATATGCTGATTTCTTTATTTTCTATTGGTTTCATTCGTAGAAAGTCGAATGTGAGTCCATACTCTAATTAACCGGAGTAAATCATAGGATTACAAAATGCGAGCACTACTTTTAGCACTAACCATCGTTTTTCTATTTGGGTGTTGTAATGGCACCGGGCCAGGTCCAAGAGCGCAGGTGGAAGCCGAGCCGGTAAATCACCAGCTCGACTCATAAGCCTACTTTGTTACTGGGCTCAAAGTTGCCTATTCTTGAATTACTTTTTGCGATAAGCGGGTAAGTTTCAAGTCATCCAGGATCAGGAATACACAAGGGACGACGATCGAGGCTAATAACGTAGCGGATATTAGCCCGAAAGCGATGCTGGCGATCAATGGGATCAAAAATTGAGCCTGCGTACTGGTTTCGGTGAGCAGCGGGAGTAATCCGGCAAAAGTGGTTACTGATGTGATAAAGATGGCCCGGAAGCGGTCGTGCACCGCTTCCCTGCAAGCATCCATCAGACTAACGCCTTTTGCGATATTCTCTTTGATAAAATTCACCAGCAAAATATTGTCATTGACGACTATGCCCGCAAGCGTTGCGAATCCCACCAGGCTGGGAATGGTAAGATCTAAACCCATTCCCATATGTCCCCATATCACACCAATCCACCCCATCGGAATCGCAAGGAGAACAGCAAGCGGTTGGGTAAAGCTCTGGAACAAAAAAGTGAGGATAAGATAGATCCCGACAACACCCAGTGCAAAAAACGTAAGTAAAGAAGAGCCGGTATCCGAACTCTCTTTGTCCTGGCCTTGAGAGACGAAACTTACATCAGGAAATTTTTTCTGAATATCCGGGACAAACTCTTTGTGGAACTGCTGCATGATTTCACGTGCGTTAGCGACACGGGTGTTGATATTTCCTTGTACCGTTACAGTGTTGATACTATTAATACGATTGATGCGGGAAAAGGTTTGTTTCTCCTTAAAATCAGCAATGGCTGAAAGTGGGACTAAGGTGTCGTTTGACGCGGTAACCATAAGATCTTTTAACTCATGCAAACTAGCCTGATGGGTAAATTCATCCAGACGTACGGCGATGTCGATGGTTTCCCCTTCCTGAAATGTTGTCAGGTCGGTGCTGCCTTTTACTGCGCTTCTTAGAGTTTGGGCTAACTGAGAGGCATTGACTCCCATTACACCTGCTTCATCTTTAAGGGATACATGAATTTCCGTGCGACCATAGCGAAGGTCTGAAGATAAGTTAAATACTCCGTCAAAGCCTTTCAGCCATTTAATCAAAGAGCGGCTGACTTTGTTCAGTTCCTCCAGTGAGCTACCCTGAACTCTTATATCGATACCGTTACCAGCGATACCGCGCTCTTTGTCGGTGAACTTCAGAGCAACCACGTCAGCGGTAGGCCCGACTCTTTTTTCCAGTCCTGAACCAGAGATTTAATGCTCTCCTGCCTGAATTGCGCAGGCAATAGATCGACGCTTACCGTCGCCATATGAGGCCCGGACTCATTCGCGTCTATATTGTTATTGAAAAGAACGGTTTTATTTTTTATCAACGGCTCCGAACCAGGGTATTTTTCACTATAGGCTTTATCGATTTCATCCAGCGCATTAGATACTTTATCGACCACCGTTTCGGTTTGAGATAAAAGGCTACCCTGAGGAAGTAATATCCTGGCCTGAAGAACGTCACTTTCCAGCGATGGCATGGCTTTAAACTTGAGTATGCCCGCAGAGAACGTAGCGCTGGAAATCATAACCACCATGGCCAGTATTCCCAAAGTGAAATAGGGGGCGCTCATCGCTTTAACTGATAGCGGAACAAACAGGTTATCCCTCACTTTTTCGAATGTCTGAATAAATTTCTTTCTGACAGGGTTCGATCCAGAATCGGAGTGACTGTGTGCTAAGTGAGAAGGAAGAATCAGAAAGGCTTCGATCAAACTTACCATTAATGTGATTAGTAGAATTATTGGAATATAACGTAGCACTTCTCCCATCTTTCCGCTAAGGAACATAAGCGGGCCTATTACCATTAGTGTGGTTGCGAACGAGGCTATCACTCCTGGGAACACTTGTTTTGTTCCTACGATAGCAGCTTCAAACGCAGGCATGCCGGCTTGCTTTTTCGCCGCAATATTTTCTGCGATGATTAACGAATCATCCATAAGCAGGCCAATCGCAACAATCAAACCGACTAATGTCATCATATTCAACGTGTAGCCAAGCAGGTGCATTACAAACACCGCTCCCAGAAAGGAGACTGGAAGTCCCATCGCGACCCAAAAGCTAAAGCGAATATTAAAGAAAGCCCAGAGCATCAGAAATGCCAACGCGAGCCCCTGAACACCATTGCTGGTAAGGAGTCGGATGCGCTCCTGAATATTGGTGCTGGAGTCCTGAGTAATCGTAAGCTCAACGCCTTCCGGTGCTCTGATTTGCTCCTTTTCAATCATTTTCACTACAGCATCTTTGACCTTAAGAGTGTCCTGAGAATAGGTTTTCGATATCTGCAGTAATGCTGCCCGTTTATTATTAAACAGAATCTTGTCTTCTTTATCTGTAAATTGCTGTTCAATCTGGGCGATATCGCTAAGGCGCAATTGCGTTCCTGAATCGCTGGACTTAACGATGATATTGTTGAAATCATTAGCAGTACTACCTAGTTGGTCAAAGCGGACGCTTATCTCTTCAAGGTCATTGGTAAAGACACCTGCCGGTGTGCTAATACTCTGTTGTTGGACCAGATCAGACAGGTCTTTGATACTTAGGCCATATTGCTTTAGTTTCCATTGAGAAACACGGATTTCGATTTCCTGATCAGAGAAACCGCTGACAGCGACCTGAGCAATCAGTGGATTGGCTTTGAGCCGTTGTTTTACCTGTTGAGCATAAAGGTAGAGATCCTGATCAGACATGCTTCCGGTTATCGCCACGCTGGCGACACTGGCTACTCTATCCAGTTTAGTTACAGTTATTTGGTCAACCTGTGTCGGGAAGTCATTAATAGAGTTAATTTGCTGCTGAATGTCGCTGGTCAGAACATCGATATCTTCTCCGCCATTAATTTCTGCATTGGCTATTGCTGTATTTTCTCTGGCATCGCAGCTCAGTTCTTTTATACCGTTTAACTTATCCAGGGCGTCCTCCAACGGAAAACATATTTCCTCAACCACCTCGGCAGGTGTTGCTCCCGGATAACCAATACGGATTTCGATGTCTTTAGTTGGAGTGATTGGAAAAGTATCTTTTTGCAACTCAGGCAGAGTAAAGGCGCCAAGTAATAGTACCGCTATCATCAGCACATTCGCTCCGGTTGCATGTCGGGCGAAAAAAGCGATCATGATTTAACCTCGCTGCTATCCGAGTTTAGCTTGCTCTTAGGGCTGCCAGCTTTGAATCCCGTCTCTTTATCCAGCCATTTGTTGATTTTCTTGTCTGGCTGCGGTTTAAGTAACATGCCTTTGACGGTCGGGGATAGTTTGCTAAGTACAACAATGTCGTCTATTTCCACACCTGACTTAATCACTGCAATTTGCCCCTGAACAAAGTCAATTTTCACGGGACGAATTACGAGTTTACCCTCTTTGACAAAGTAAACCTTGTCGTTATGGATGGCGGTAACAGGCAATAGGATTTGCTTTTTCATTATTGGCGCTTTGAGTGTCACCTTAACAAAGGTATCTCGGATGAGTGGCGGTTTTTTACCTGGCACGGCTTGCTTATAAGGTTCTGCTATCTGCACCACAATACTTTGGCTTTGTGTTTGTGCATCAATCTGACCACCGGAGCGATTCACTTCGGCGTCCCAGACAATGACCCGGTCGCCAGCCTGAAGTTCGACAATCGCCTCCAGGTTGGTATGAACGTCCTTATCCAGTGTATTTTGGCTGGTGGTGCGTCTTAACGGCCTCATTTTCCCAAGAGGAAACTGCGCGTTAATTTCAACAGCTTCGATACCGTCGGCTTTGAACATTACTTCCCCTTTGTTCACGTATTCTGCCAGGTCAGCAAATTTCTCTGTGATTCTAATAGAGTAGGGTGCGGTAATGACGGTATGTTCTAAGTCGCGCTTTGCTAACTCTAGCTCCGTTATCAATACTTGTTGTTGAGCACTATTTATGGCCAGATTGTTTTTTTGAGTCTGTAATTGCTGCTGGCTACTAAGAAGCTCTCTGGTCGCCTGGTCTTTTTCAGTTTGCGATATGTGGCCTGTTTTACTCAAACGAATAGAGCGTTCATATTCAGATTTCTGAACCTGATATTCCTGCTCGGCAATGTTGAGTGAAGCTCGGATAGTCTGATTAGTGAGTTTGGATACATCCAGCTCAGCCTCAAGGCGTGCGATAGTGAGTTGGTAGGAAGAGGGATCCAGTCTTAAAATTTCGCTTCCTGCTTCTAATATTGCCCCGGTTTTGAATTGCTCCGAAACCCAAATGACAGTGCCATCCAGTTCTGATTGTGCTTCCCAGTCCTGAGCGGGTTGTGTATGCCCGTAGCCTACAGCGGTAGGTTGTATTTTTCGGGGAGCGACTTTTAATACCCGAACAACTTTCTTTCCTGCTTTACTTTCGGTTTTTGGCGGGTCAGCCTTCATGGACGGTGCGAGTATGAGTAGTGCGGCACCGAGTATGACGGGTGGAACAAATAGAGCCTTCTGTGTCCAACTGAATCTGGCCATTGTTAATCCCTTAATTGCTTGAATAGACGAATATTTTTATGGCTAATAAAAGAGTAGGTTACTTTTTGTCGTTGTGATGCATAAGACCTCAGGTTTGAGGTCTTATGTAGTTACTTGTGAAAGTTAAAACTTCTTACCCTTGCCATTGTTCCCAGGGCTACGTTTCGCCAGAAACTCCTCTTTGCTTACGTAGCCATCGCCATCGGTGTCCAGTTGATCAAACATGGATGCTCGATTTGCGTTTTTCATGCGCATGCCTTCCGCTGCTCTTGCTTGTTGGCGGCTTTCACGAAAAGCATCGAATTCTTGCTGCGAGATACTGCTGTCACCGTTGGTATCAAAATCAGCGAATGCTGGTCTCTGCTTATTCTTCATAGCCGTGTTTTTTCCGCCTTTCTTACCGTTCTGTTTGTTAGCATATTTTTGAGAACGTTTTTCGGCCATCATTTTGTTCTGGTGAGCGGTGTACTCTTCAGTGGTTATAACGCCATCACTGTTTGCGTCAATGGTGGTAAACATGGTGTTTTCACCAATATTTTTTAAGCGGCGACCTTCTTCACTACGTTCTGCAATTCGCTCAGTTCGCGCTTTGTTGAACTCTTCTTCAGTTACTTTGCCGTCACCATCCAGGTCATACTGTGAAAAAGCAGGCGGCTGCATAGCATTGTTGTTGCGCCCTTGTCCTTTGTTCATGTTTCCAGCAACCGCACCAGAAGCGATAGCGATTGTGATTAATGCAATTAGTGTATTTGTAGTTTTCATGCTCGTGTCCCCATCCGACTTCGATATTATTAGTATAAACTAATGTACGTAAGTAAACGTAAACCGAGGTAAAGCAATGTAAAGTTGTTTTCAGGAATAAAAAAAGCGCCTCATGGAGGCGCGAAATGTGGGAACAATAATCTATGGTAAACCGCTATCGCATTTTAAAAATTTCTTTGTGGAAGCGTTCCTCGGGGATACCGGCAGTAGCGAGTTGAGACTGTAATGATTTGCCAAAAGCATCTGGACCGCAGAAGCTGACATCGAACTCTTTTCCTTTTACTTTTTCCATAATTTGTTCTCCGTCGAGTAACTGCCCATTATCCGCTTCAAGTAAATGCAGTTCTATAAAGTTCAGTTTTTGTAGCAGGCTAATGATTTCATTATGGAAAAAGGCTTCATTTGCCGAGTTTACACAATAAAATAGATGTATTTTGTCGAACGATACTTGTTGTTTCTCAGCCTGTTTTTTCAGCCAGTACAATCGGGAAACAAAAGGTACGATGCCAATACCTGCACCAACCCAAACCTGCTCACTAAACTCAGACATCTGGAAGCGGCCGTATCCACCTTCTATCGTTACTTTCTGTCCTGCTTTAAGGGTATTGACCAGCTTATTGGTGTAATCACCCAGATCTTTTACTCCGAAATCGATAGATCGTTGTTCAGGGTCGTAGTTGAGAATCGAAAATGGATGAGGTGCTTCGCCATCATGAAAATTCAGATAGGCAAATTGTCCCTCCTTGTAGTTGATTCCTGACTCCAGTTTTATAGAAAAACGAATGGCCGTATTGGTTCCGGTTTTAACCGAAAAAGGTTTTACCGATGTTACTTCCCCACGAACTTTTTTCACTTTACCAATGCTTCCGGATAGAGAAAGCCAAGAGCACCATACCCCCACTACTGAAATTGCTGCGATAGCTAGATTCATAGGGATTGTTCCAATGTTCCAGTCCAGAAGGAAAGTAGTGTGAAATACGCCAGCCAGCATCAGAATGCCGCCTAGTTTATGGGTATATTTAAACTTCTTGTAACTGATGGCCTGAACAAGACTGAATATGGCGAAGATAAGGAATACCTTAAATGAAATATCGCCAACCTGCTCAGCAACAGCATGCCAGTTAATGCCTTCTAATTCCGGGCGAGGGCCACGGTTTGGTCTGGCAATATAACCACCGTCAATTAACCAATGTGCGCTCTTAACGATAAGCCAGTGGAAAAACAGCGATACGGTAGCGCCAATACCAAGATTTTTGTGGAGTTTGTAGCCTTTATCCAGGCCTTTAATCTTATCTTCAATCCAGCTAAACCTTGCGGCCAATAACACTGCAAAGCCCATATAACCCAGGCTTAGCATTCCAGTATACATAGTTAGCTGGTGGCGCCACGCAAAGAAGTTATCCATCTTGTCCCAGCTGAAAAGTAGGCTGGGAAGCCAAAGGAGTGTCAGAAGAACGGTAAATCTAAACATATCGGTAGCTCATAAAGGAAAATAAAAGTATTTGCAGTAATAATATGTTTGCTCGGGAAGGAATAAAGTAACTTTACAGAGCTTTAAGTTGATTTACATTTCTTTACATATCATAAACCTAGTCGGTGGGGATTTGGTCGTAATCATGGCTGGTCAAAGCACCAGCCACTGAGAACATCAATCAGGTTATCGGAACTGCCTCGGCAGGTAAGGACGTTTGTTTTCTGTTTCACGTTCTCTTTTGGCTGCAATGACTCGATTTTTCCCTATAAGCACCTTTATCTGGTACCAGGTTTCCAGCCATAGTGCCATCCCGGGGCTAGACCACCAGGTTTTATGATAGAGCTTCTTAGTTGCAGCGAGTACGTCTGGAGATCGATTGACCAGTTCCAGGGCCAGCTTATAGGCTTCTTCATAAGGTTCATCAGAGATTTTACTTACCAACCCATACTCCTTTGCTTTTTTTGTATCTATTTCTTTGGCTGTCATCGCCATTTCAAGAGTATGATCCTGACGCATCAATTCACGAAACGCTAATGCGCCGCCCATATCGGGAATCAGCCCCCATCTCGCTTCCATAATAGAAAAGCTGGCATCCGGGCTGGCGATACGAAAATCACCACCACTGGCGAGCTGCAAACCGCCTCCCCAACACCGACCATGAATTGCAAAAATAACCGGGCAAGGGATATCACGCCATCCCACCGAAAATCGTTGTGCATCATTGGGCAGGGTAGGCCACCATTTAAAAAGTAACTTCATCGCTCCCGTTCTATCGTTCAATAGAGATTTTACATCCAGGCCAGAACAGAAATCTGTACCGTTCCCTTTAACGATAACGGCCTGAATATTTTTGTTTTTCTTGAGTTCAGTGATGGTTTTGTTTACTGCCTGAAACATCGGCATATCAATAGCATTAAGTTTATCGGCGCGATTAAGGCATATGGTCGCAATGTTGTTATCATCGATATTGCAGGTGACGCGAGCATGGTCTGACATATTAAAATCCGTTCTAATGGTCGTACCAGTTAAAATAAACAATTTATTAACATTTGAAAAGTCAGACTTTGGGTGTAAACGGAGAATTTTGACTCAAGGAGTGTTGTCCTCCTTGAGTCTCGTAGAATCAAACTTTAAAAAACGCTAGCTCGTTGTGCTGTGTTTCGGCTAACTGTGAGAGCTCAGACGAGGCCTGAAGGGTTTGATTCGCAGCAGATACGTTCTGATGAACCATATCAAAGGCTTGTGTCGCGTTCTTTGAGATATCTTCTGTGACCGCTTGCTGCTGTTGTGATGCAGTAGCGACAATAGCGTTAATATCAGAGATGGAGTGGACTGCAGTTGAGATATCTTCAAAGGACGCTTTTATTCCTTCCACAAGCGATACGGATTCTGAAATCAGATCGACATTTTGTCCCATGTTCTCATTGGCTTTTTCAGACTGGCTTTGAAGTTTACTGATGATCTCCTGAATACTCACAGTGGAAGATTGTGTCTTCGAGGCTAACTCTCGTACTTCGTCAGCGACAACAGCAAACCCTCTCCCGGCTTCGCCTGCTCGCGCGGCTTCTATAGCGGCGTTTAATGCCAATAAATTGGTCTGCTCCGATATACTGTTGATCATCTCTGTTACTGCTCCAATCTCAACTGCATACTCTCTGAGCTCTTCAACGATATTTGCTGTTTCGGTGAAAGATGTATTGATCTTGTCTGTAAGAATAACGTTCTTTTCCAGCGTGAGCTTACCGTTGCTGACATTGTCCATCGCTTTTCTGGTTTCCTCTTCAGCCATCACAGCTTTGTCACTTACTTCTAACGACGTTGAGGAAAGCTGGGTGATTGCTGTGGAAATCTGTTCAACCTGGGTTAGCTCTGTCTCTGCATGACCTAATGTATCGTTCATCACCGCATTTAATTCCTGAGAAGCCGAGGAAACGTTGTCGGAAATCTGATGGGATGATTTGATTAACCTACTGAGTTCATTTGACAGGTTGATCAAGGAAAGATAGATACCAGTATCTTTACCAGTCGCTGCTAAGTATTGAGTCAGATCACCTGTCGCCATTTTTTCCATTAGCTGAGCAATATCTTCTGGTGCGCCACCAACTGGCTTTAGTACCAACTTGTTGATGGTAAGTAGCAAAATCACAATCGCTATGCCAAGACTAACTACACCGATAATCAATGAGGAAGAAAGTTGGGAGTTGGCATGTTGCTCAATAACCGAATTGCGGGCAAAAACAACATACTGCCAACCGTTTATATCCAGGCGCCCCCAGAATGCGGTGAAATCAACGTTATCACCATTGGGTTCTGGTTTTGCTGTATATGTCAGTTCGGGTTGCTTTGAGCTGAACTGCCTATACATTGGCCTGTGGTCGAATATATTCTCACCTATCAGCTCTTTATAAGGCGTCGAGAGCAATGTTCCGTCATGTGAGAACAAAAACATATCAGACTGATTGCTTAGAGAACCCAATACAGCGTCAACATTAATTGCTGATAACACGGCACTGTCTGAACTGACTTTGTAAGCAACACTAATAATTTGTTCGCCTGTCGCTGCAGAGTTGTAAGGTGTCGTTACATAGAAAGAAGCGCCTTTATTAAACAGCGCATCGTGATAGGAACGATTAAGCTTTTTAACGTTTATATTAAGCTTGTTACCTGCGTTATCGAATATGTCGCCATTTTTTCTAAATATATAATTCCCATCGCTAACATCTTTTTGAATGTCAGAGATAGAATTGAGTTGAGATATGGCATGAAATGAGAGGCTGCTATTTTCGAAATCTTCTTCTGAAAGTTTTACAGAGGATAATATCCTTTTGTAACTATTAAACTTTTCAGCAAGTTCGATTTCGATAGCATGGCTTTTTTCTTTTAATAACAACTTTGTTAAGCTCACGCTTTCAGACTTGAAACTGTTGTAGCTTAAGTAAACCAGAACGGTAACAATAGCAATAATTATCGAGCTCAGAGTCCCGACGATCTGCAGTTTAAACTTATCCATTTATTAGTACTCCCTATACCAAATGACGTTTGCCATTACCCAGGCTGTTATGGAGTTTATATTAATGCCCGGATATTAAATATTTGTTGGCTAATATAAATATATAGCTCAGATTATGTGATTTTCAATTTAATATAATTGAGGGGAATATATTGCTGTTTACACTGTAAAAGTTCAGTTTCTGCTGCAATAAAGCCGAAATAGGAAGGTGTATAGCGCTACCTGGACTATACCAGGTTGAGATGTGGGAACTGATATTGTACGCTCTGAAGCCTGACTTTTTTTGTGTGAAGGGTTAATCGTGCAGTACGTAAAGATTAAAGATGCTATTACTGAGCAAATTGAATCGGGCTTATTGTCACCACATCAGAAGCTACCGGCAGAAAGAAAGCTGGCAGAAATGTTTGATACCACAAGAGTAACGCTTCGTGAGGCGCTGTCTGTTCTTGAAATTGAGGGAAAGATCTTTCGAGAAGACAGAAGAGGCTGGTTTATCTCTCCTGAGCCTTTAAAGTACGATCCAACTCGAATACTCAACTTTAACAGTCTAGCCCTGGCTCAAGAACGTAGGCCTAAAACGAAATCGGTAGTTGCTAAGAGTATACTGGCTACAAAAGAAGCGGCTAGCCTGCTTGGTTTACCACCGTTTACAGATGTGTATTGTGTCGAGCGAGTTCGTTATTTGGAAGAGCGGCCAGTGGTATACGTTCGAAGTTATATCAAGCAGACGCCATTTCCGGGATTGCTAAAGTTTGATTTCGACGCATCTCTAACGGATATTTTTCGAGAGCATTTTGGCGTGACATATCACAGAACACACTACAAAGTGAGTATGACATCTCTGCTTGGTGATATTGCACAAGCACTGCATGCCACTTCCGGAACTCCCGCATTGTTGGTAGAGAAGTTGAATTACAATCAGGATGGAGCACTAATTGACTGTGCTCTTGAGTACTGGCGTCATGATGCAGTCTGTATCGAATCAATTGCCGAAATGTTTTAATAAAAGCGCCATTCGTATGAAGTGGCGCTTCTGATTGTCAGAATATTATTTTTTCTGATGATCGTGCCTATGTTCGTAGTACTCATTTACTTCGACTTTATCATCCTCGGAAAATATACAGTACTTAACGCGCTTGTTGTTCTCGGTAAATGCACCTAGCTCTCCACCTCGCTGCACGCAGTATACTTCCGCCTTATTCGAGATTGGCTCGTAGCTTTCAACGTCGTATTCATCAGGTTCAGTTCCTGCACAACCAGCCAAAATAGCCACTGAACTCATTCCAACTAACACTGTTTTTTTGATCATCTCTTTTCTCCTGAAGGATGGATTCTTGCGCTGATGAAATAAGTGTAGGAGATAATTCTTAAAAACTGTTTTGGTAACGTCATGTTTTTCCTGTTTTTTAGAAAAATTTATTGTCATTCATACTCACGTGATACTATTCGTCGGTTTTTTGTTATAAGCGACCCTGCCAGAGACACCTGTTATGAGACACCTGAAAACCACTATCCATCCGGATATCGAGCATCTTGACGATAAAAAAATTATCAAGAGAAACGCAGCCAGAGCAATTGTTCTGGATGGCGAAAACATTTTGCTTCTATATACCGAGCGTTATCATGATTACTCAATTCCTGGTGGTGGTCTGGATGACGGTGAAGACGTGATTGCGGGAATGGTACGCGAGCTCGAGGAAGAAACCGGTGCTCAGAATATTCACAATATTAAGCCTTACGGTATCTACGAAGAATTCCGCCCATGGTACAAAGACGATGCGGACATAATGCACATGCTGTCTTACTGTTATACCTGTAAGATTGACAGAGAGCTTGGTGAAACTTCTTATGAAGATTACGAAGTCAAAAATGGTATGAAACCTTTGTGGGTTAATATTCATGATGCAATTGCTCACAATGAAGAAACTATTGCTAACAGCCCTAAAAAAGGCATGAGTATTGAGCGTGAAACCTTCTTGCTGCATTTGATAGCGAAGGAAATGTTGTAGGAATCAAGCTATGTCTAAAGCAAGAAAGTTATCACTTAGAATTTTTGCCGCGATTTTATTGCTCGGTTGGTTATCTTCTTGCGCCTTCAAAAGTGGTCAGGAGTTGGCTGATGAGCACTATCAGGAAGGATATCTCACAGATAAGAGGCTAGGAGAAACAAGCGGCATGGCCGTGTCCCGAACTAACGAAGATGTTATTTGGGTACATAATGATAGTTTTTCTTTACCTGAGCTTTATGCCATCAATAGTAATGGGGACTATCTTGCTACGATAAAGATTTATGGTGTTGAGAACAATGATTGGGAAGATATAGCAACCTTTGAGTTTAAGGGGCGTTCATATATCGTCATCGCGGATGTGGGTGACAACTATGCTGAGCGTGAAGATTATCAGCTACATTTTATTGCTGAACCCGTATTATCCAATACGAACCAAGTACTGACAGTTAAACCTGAGTGGACAGTGAATTTTCAGTATGAAGATGGTGTGCGCGACTGTGAGTCTGTTGCTATAGACCCCATTAATCAGCAAGTCTTGCTTCTTAGCAAACGAGAAGAACAACCCCGCCTTTATCAACTACCGATAAAACATAATGGGATGGCAGAGGCGAAATTTCTGGGAGAGGTGCCAGCTTTCCCTGACTCTAACCCAGACTTCTTTAATATTCTTAGCTTAGTTGGTTACGGCGCGATGCCAACTGCTATGGATATCTCTCAGGACGGGAAGCAGGCGGTTGTACTTACTTATACCGGCGTTTATCTTTATCAAAAGGATGATAATAGCTGGTTGGAGACGCTGTCTTCAGAGCCTAAGCTCCTGAACATGCCCAACATGAAACAGGCCGAAGCTGTTGCATTTAGTAACGATGGAAAGTCGATCTATATCACTTCAGAGCGAATTCCAGCCCCGCTTGTAAAAGTCGAATTAGATTAAAAATGAAACACCCGGCAAATGCCGGGTGTTTTGTTTCTGAAGTTCAGATAAGTGGCTTACTTAAGAAGACCTGCTTCTTTGTAGTATTTTGCTGCACCTGGGTGAAGAGGAGCAGATAGACCATCTTTGATCATCTCTTCTTTCTTCAGGTTAGCAAATGCAGGGTGTAGCTTCTTGAACGTATCGAAGTTTTCGAATACAGCCTTAACGATGTTGTACACCACTTCGTCTGGCACCTGGGTAGAAGATACAAATGTTGCACCTACACCAAATGTGCCTGCGTCTTCTGGGTTACCAGCATACATGCCACCTGGTACAGTCGCAGTACGGTAGTAGCTAGTATCAGAGATTAGACTATCGACTTTTTCACCTGCCACAGTAACGATTACGCTATCACAAGAAGTAGTCGCTTCTTTGATTGCACCACTTGGGTGGCCAACAACGTAAACCATTGCGTCAATTTTGTTATCACAAAGTGCTTTAGACTGCTCAGATGCTTTCAGCTCAGAAACAAGTTTGAAGTCATCTCTAGTCCAGCCGTAACGCTCCATTAGTACTTCCATAGTACCGCGCTGACCAGAACCTGGGTTACCGATGTTTACACGCTTGCCTTTTAGGTCATCAAACGTTTTGATGCCAGAGTCTTTGCGAGCAACAACAGTGAACGGTTCTGGGTGAACAGAGAATACCGCGCGAAGATCTTTGTAAGCACCTGCATCTTCAAACTTACTTGTTCCGTTGTATGCATGGTACTGCCAGTCAGACTGAGCGATACCCAGATCAAGTTCACCTGCACGAATTGTGTTGATATTGTAGATAGAGCCACCAGTACTCTCTACAGAACAGCGAATACCGTGTTCTTTTTTCGATTTGTTTACCAGACGGCAGATAGCACCACCTGTAGGGTAGTAAACACCTGTTACACCACCAGTACCTATTGTCACAAAAGTGTCCGCTGCGCTAGCAGAAAATGAAGCGCCAAGAAGCAGAGAGGATGCTGTTGCAGTGATCAGGGACTTTAATCGAGTCATATCAATTCCTTTTTTGTTTGTTTTTTTGCTCATCCGTTGCGAGCAGAAATGAAACTAAAAGAGCTTACTTCACCGAGAACGCAGTGCTTTCATAAGTCCATTGAATGAAAACACTGCGCTCTCTAATAAGTTCTTTATTAAAAAATACGCATCATACCCGTGAAAATCAAATTATTCTGTTAACTGCTTTAAAAATCAGCAGATTGTGTTGCTGTTTTGGGTGTTAAGTTTTAAATGTGTGACATTAGTGTTGTGAAAGTGTTTTTGTGGCTAAGTTGGCCTGACAACTAACACATAATGACGCCATTTTTATGTGGTAATTGTCTTATAAACTCAGAGTGTTAGCTCACTTTTAACACGATTTTTCCGATATGTTTCTTTTGCTGGAATGCTTCCTGTGCGAGTGAAATATCTCTTAACGGAAAGGTTTGAGCGACCAGTGGGCGTATGTTGCCCTGCTCTATATGCGCAACCAGGCTTGGGAAAACCTCCGGTTCGATAAAAGTACACCCGAAGAAACTGAGATCTTTTAGATAAAGTGTTCTTACATCTAGTTCAACCATTGCTCCGCCAATTGCACCTGATACGGCATACCGCCCTTTTGGTTTAAGTACTTCAAGGAACTGTGGCCACTGGGCTCCAGCAACCAAATCGATAACAACATCGACACTGTTTTTTCTAAGGGTATCGATCAGATTGGAAGAGCGATCGATTGTTTCATCAGCACCAATATCTAACAGTGCCTGTTTCTTTTCCTTTGAAGTTATTGCGATTGTATGTGCACCACGCGCTTTAGCCAACTGTATCGCTGCTGAACCAACTCCACCAGATGCTCCGGAAATCAGTACTCTGTCACCCTTCTGTACATTTGCGCGGGTTAACAGGTTTTCTGCGGTAGAGTATGAGCAAGGGAAAGAGGCGAGTTCAGTATCGGACAGTTGGCAATCAACCTTAAAAGCGTGTCTGGATGCCACTTTCGTATATTCTGCAAACCCGCCATTGCACTCGGAGCCAAAATACCATGCGCTGTCTAACATTTTGCCGTTGGCTTCTATAATACATGGCTCAATGATCACGCGTTCGCCAATGCGTGCAGCATCGACTTTACTGCCGACCTCTACGACCTCGCCACACACATCTGCCCCTTGTATTAGCGGTAAATTAAGAGCTGTTCCAGCCCAACTAGCATCATCACTGTCGCCATCGTTTTTTGAATACCAGCCTATTCGAGTATTGATATCGGTATTGTTAACACCGACGGCCGAAATTTTGATTAGGACATCGGTATCGTTAAGTGCAGGGACAGGGATATCTGAACGGTACTCCAGACATTCCGGTCCACCATGACCAATAAGCTGTACGCCGTTCATTGTTCTGGCTTTGGTACTCATTGGTTGCTCCCGTTAAATAATTTTATTAGTGAAACTTTGGCTATTGATATCGCTTCTTTTCCCAATATCGGCCACGTTGCAGATACCCCCTCGTGCAACAGAAAAATCTCTCCTGCTAACTCTTCGCGGCCACTCAATCGGCCTAACATAGCTTTAACTTCGAGCTTGTGGTTCTTGACGGCTGTCTTAATGAGAGGGTTACCGGGAAAGGCCGACATCGCTTGTGTTGACATACAGCCATTGGGAGCGTCTCTTTCCATCCACTCTTCCAGTAATGAAAAAACATGAAGTATTGCCGCCTCTCCAATTGGAAGCGCATTATCTGAAATAAGACGGAGATATCTCTCATGCCGATATTCAAGCGCACCGACTACCATAGCTTCTTTTGAGGGGAAATAACGGTACAAAGTCCTGAGGCTTACGTCGGAAGCATCTTTTAGTTTCGCGACGCTAGGCTCAGCAAAGCCGTACTCACTAAACGCGAGCTCAAGACTGGCCGAAATCTGGTTTTTTAACATAGTAACCTTAGCAGGTAGAGTGTTCATTCTACCTGCTAAGGTAAAGCATTCATTCTACCTATGTCAATTTGATATTTGCTTGATGTAAGGATACGTTCGAGGCTTTATTGAACACTGGGTGTCGTTTTAGAAGTTTCCATGCAGTCATTCCAGCACATAAGTTCGCTAATGAAGCTGCAACGATAGTATTTGGTACGTCATCGGTTTGCGTACCGATCCAAATTGCAGGAAGGTAAAAAACGAATAACCGTGCAAAAGAAAGCAGTAGTGCTCTTTTAGGGATGCCTAGGGCATTGAACGCAGATACAACAATCATACATAAGCCAAGTGGACCATAGCTGAATGGGATGATCCACATTGAGAATTTCATCCACTCGATTAGCTGCGCTTCATCGCTCATGATTGGAACTAAAAGGTCAGATGACAGAGCGACAATGAGGGCAACGCTAGTATGGAAAACCAAAACAAACTTAGCCGTGGTGTTCAATAGATTCGAGATGTTCTCAGCATTTCCTTCCCCGAGTGCCTTGCCAATCATCGGAGGGACGGACATAGTCAGAGATAGCGTGAAGACCAGAAGGAATGTCTCGGTACGGCTAAGCAGGCTCCAGAATGCAATGGCATCTACTCCCAAAGTCGATATCAGTAACATACCAAAGAACGTGCTAACAGAAGGTAGGATTTGGTTCATAGTGGTAGGGATGACCATCCGGATTAATTCTGTGAAGTACGTTATGGTTATCGCATTTATGCGAATGGTACTAAACCAACCTTTGTTACGCGCTTTAAACCACATGTAAGCTGCGCACGATGAGAAAGCAATGGTAGAGGCAATAGCAGCACCAATGATTCCCATATCAAGGACAAAAATTAAAATCGGATCGAGTATAAGGTTAATGACGCTCGCGACCACAAGAATCATACCAGGGGATTTAGTGTCCTGATTTGCCCGATAGACCGCCGATACCAGATAGAGCGTTGCGCTAAAGATTGTGCTGAATAGCCATACAGGCCAATAGCTTAGAAAAATCTGCTTTAACACTTCACCTTGTTCATCGACATCTTCAGGAGAGATAAATACAGAGAAAACCTGCTCTCTGAGCAACCATAATAGCGTTGCAACCAAAGTAATAAATAGTGTGCCAAAGATGACAGTAATACTGGCGGTAGTCGTGGCTTTTTCTGTCTGCTTAGCTCCAGCAGCTTGCGAGATTATGCAGGTAGCGGCGACACCTATACCGACCTGTAACCCAATGATGACGGTATAAAATGGAAGAGTCAGTCCCTGAACTGTTAATTGATCTATCCCTAGCTGACCAATAAATATCGTATCGACAAGCTGTACCAGCATGATTGAGAATACCCCCAACGTAAGTGGCACAGTGCGGTTTATGATCAGTTTTAAAGTTGGTGAAATAGTTAACATATCGCTAATTCGCTAGTGTGGACGTGGATAGTAATCTAATTTTTCCTTCCCTGTAATACCTCAGTTTACAATTCACCTTTGCCATATTTGCAACAATGACGGTAGGGTGAAACCTCCTAGAGATATACCAATATATTCGATAGCTTTTAGAATAAAAATTCCCTATATTGAAAATCACTTTCTTCTTTTTGTTGATAATAAAAATGAACATCGAGCACCTAAAATTATTTGTTCGTCTCGCAGCGACCCATAACATCAGCCAGGCGGGTCAGGAACTGGGTTTATCACCGGCAGTTTCCAGCTCTCATATCAATAAGCTTGAAGAGGCGTTAGGTGTACGATTGGTACATCGAACGACGCGAAAAGTATCGCTCACCGAAGAGGGAATGGCGTTTCTACCTCATGCAGAAGAGGTACTTGCAAGTGTTGAAGCTGCCAGAGCCGCTGTTGGCGTTGGGGATTCTATACCAAAAGGAACCTTGAGAATTACAGCGCCAGCGTCATTTGGACGAATGCATCTGATGCCAGTGCTCAAAACGTTTCAGGAGAAGTATCCCGATCTGGTGATTGATCTGCGATTAACCGATTCAATTGTCGATTTGATTGAGGGTGGATTTGATGTTGCCATACGTAACGCAGAGCTAAAAGACTCAAGCTTAATTGCTCGAAAACTTGCAGTCGATAAACGTATTATATGCGCCTCGCCAGAGTACCTATCCAAAAACGGTAAACCATCTAAACCTGAGGATTTGAAAGAGCATAAATTCCTAAGCCTGTCTGGTTTAGAAAACCTGTTGTTTGATGGGCCGGATGGTCGGATTCATGTTAAACCTCAGGCCAGCTTTAAAACCGATCATGGTGAAGCGGTTCGTGACGCATGCGTTAATGGGATGGGGATTGCTCTGTGCGCTACATGGATCGCTTATGAGCATATGAAGAGGGGAGAGTTGGTTGAGATTCTGGCCGATTATACATTGGTGTCAGATGCCGCTATCTGGGCGGTATATCCTAGCTCCAGGTTGCTGGCTCCCAAAGTAAGGGTGTTTATTGATCACTTAGCTGATTTTTATGGAAACCCTCCTTACTGGGATAGAGAGTTAGCATAATAGACAAGGGCTGCGAGTGCAGCCCTGAGTTTATCAATATAATTCGTCATCCCTGCGGAGGCTGGGATCTAAGATTTTGCTTTTAGCAGGCGCTGATATAGCGAATCTTTGAGCTCAGCACGATCATGCTTCATCTTATGCATGGTTTCATCATCAATCGGAGCGCCATCAAGTTCCAGCTCGCGTATTTCTGTATCGAGACCGTCATAAGTTTTTGTGTCTTTGGCAAAGTTCTCATCATTTGCAACTAGTTGAGAGATAAGATCTTTGAATTCCGGAAATTCGTTTAGTAAAGAGTGGTTTTCACCAAGCATAGTGACCCCTTAGATGTGAAATCGTAATTGATTGCTTAACTATAATAATCCTAGCAATACTACAAAAATGTGATAAGCGGCCTACAAAAGAAATCAGTTTCTGAATATCGTTGATAATGAATATGGTTGGACTCAAGTTATTGCGGCTATTTTATATCTGGGCCAAGACAACGTTCGAACAACGGGCACCCAGAGCACAAAGGTGTCTTCCTGCAAAACTGCTGGGCATGCTCCACCATCAAACCATGGTAATAAGCGTACAGCGTTGTGTCCTTGGAATAGACTTGTTCAAACATGGCCTGAAATGCTTCATAGTTTTTAGGCACGTCTAAGCCGATTCTTGTGAATATTCGGCGTGTGTATGCATCGATAATAAAAGAAGGCTTTTTGATGGCATAGACCAGGATCGCGTCTGCTGTTTCATTGCCAATGCCTTTTATTGATAGTAGCTCTTCTCTTAGTTCTGTAGTCGACTTAATACGAACTGTCTCTATATCGAAATTGTATTCTCTATACCATTGGATAAGGGCTTTAAGTTTCTGGGCTTTTTGATTGTAGTAACCGGACGAACGTATTTTTTCAGCAAGTTCTGATAATGGCATCTCTTGCATTAGTTCAGGAGTGAGCTCTTGTCCTAGTTTGTCTAGCGCTTTTTCGACATTGGCCCAGGCTGTATTCTGGACAAGAATCGCACCTACCATTACTTCAAACGGGCTGTCACTTTGCCACCAGTTGAACGGGCCATAATGAGCGCTTAAATCAACGACAACGCTTTCTATAATTGTTCTTTGTTCGGTTGATATTTTGTTGGGTTTCATATTTATACTTGAGTATATAGCCATAAACGAAAAAGCCAGAACGATCCTAAATCGTTCTGGCCAGATTAGCGGAGTAATTCGCGTTTAAATAGCTTTTTCAGTCAGTATTTTTTCTATAACCTGAACGAGCTCTTTATTTTTTGAGGTGTTCTCCGCGTCCGGGTGCGGAGCGGAAAACTGTTTTGAGTCATTGTCATAGTATCTTCCTGATGCGTTAGCAAACTCATCTGAAAGTGCTGCACGGAACAAAATATCTGCGCCAATGCTTAGGTCATTGCCCGCGACGCCGTACGCTTCTTTAACCATTTTGCTGCCCAGGAAGGAGGCCGGGTTTACAGCAATGACAGCAGGACCATTAGTGCCCAGTTCATCGGCCATATGGCGTGACCACATGGTTATTGCCAGCTTGCTCTGTGCGTATGCTGCATTGTCAGACAACGCTTTTTGACCGAGCAAAGCACTTATATCAACAGGACTCTGCGCAGCAGAAGAGAGATTGACCACTCTGCCTGATGAATCCAAAAGATGGATTAACTTTTGGGTGAGCAGATAAGGCGATAATGTGTTTACCACAAAGCGAACATCCAGATTGTCTTTGGTTCGAGTGGTTGGAGTGGTATATACACCAGCATTATTAATGATTACATCAAGGTGTGAGTGTTCCGCAGAGATAGCGACCGCCAGCGCTTCAACATCTGCAATATATGAGAGATCGGAAGTATAGCTATGGATCTTTCCTGCGCCACCGATGCTAGAAAGCAGTTCTTCTACAGCTTTTAATTTCGATGGGGTACGACCGTGAATCAGGACATTATGACCTGCGGTAACCAGCAATTTAGCAGTTTCTAAGCCGATACCGTCGGTTGCACCTGTTATAAGAATGGTTTTTTGCATGGAATATATCCTTAACTGAGAAGTGAAGTAATGATGTGTCGTAGGATAACAGACTGACTATTATTGATAATCAGTCTATTTTAGGAAAGAGTTTATAGTTATTAATGAAAATAGATAGGCAGAAGAGATGATGGAGAGAAGATGACTCTTCTAATCATCAAACTCTGCATCTTCCTCTGATTCGATAAAACTATTGTTTTCACAGCATGGGCAGGATGGGAGGATAAAATTATCCCTAACAACCACTATTGCAAAGTGGCATTGAGTACAGATATATACGCCGATACCGGGCATTTCGCCGGAGATGCGGGTTCCATTTTCTGCGTTTTTGTCGTCCATTTCACTATTCTTCCTGAGAGCATAAATTGCTCTTAATAATATAGTTGCTTTATGCCAAATGTAGAAAATAATTAGTAAATAAATATATGAATATCAGCGATTTTTATGTGGTTCAGCACATTTTATTGTTGGGCTCCTCTATGGAGCCCAATCTATAATCAGCTCTCTTCACTTTTTGCATGCAAGATAGCTAATGACATTGGAGCCAATAACATTTCTCCGTTAACCATCTGGTTAGAATTGTCACGCAAGTTGGTATCACAAATCGTTTCCCACTGCTGTTTTTTATCTGCAGGTAGGATAAAGTGTGACGGCGCGTTTGACTGATTAATCAGATAAATCAACTCATTACCATCCTGACCAATCCCAAGATGAAGAGCTACTGAGCTGAGCTGGTTCCAGTCGTCGTGTTCCATATGATCACCATCTGGTCTTCTCCAGCCGACGCGGTTCTGATTACGCTGCTCCCCGCTAAAGGCCCGAACAAATGGCGACATGTATATGTAGCGAGCTTTCACCATGTCGCTCAGCCAGGTTCGGAAGTGCTCTTTTCTGTCTGTATGTGACCAATTAAGCCAGCTTAACTCGTTGTCCTGACAGTAGGCGTTGTTATTGCCTTTTTGTGAGTGGGACAGAATATCGGCGGTCAGGATATGCGGGATACCAAATGCGAATAACAGGCTAGCGAGGAAATTTCGCTTCTGCTTCTCTCGTATCGCTTTGATTAGCATATTTTCGGTTTCACCTTCGACACCATAGTTGTCTGAACGGTTGTCACCGTGACCATCATGGTTGTTCTCACCATTCTGTTCATTGTGCTTGTGGCGGTAGGAAACGAGATCCTGCAACGTAAACCCATCGTGGTAGGTTATATAGTTCACAGTAAGCTTGTGAGGCCAGCGGCTAGCACTATATAAATCACGAGAACCCATAAGTCGGGTGGCAAACTCTTTTAAATAACCCTGATCGCCTCGCCAGAAACTTCTCGTGATATCGCGGAACTTATCATTACATTCGTTCCATCCATCTGGAAAACCGCCTACTTGATAACCATTAGGGCCAATATCCCATGGTTCTGCTATCAGCTTAACCTCTTTTAAAGCAGGATCCTGCGCAACCGCTTTGAAGAATGGAGAATGATAGTTGTAATTGTCACCATCTCGGCCAAGTGTGGCTGCAAGATCGAATCGGAAGCCATCTATTTTATATTCGTTAACCCAGTAACGAAGCGTATCCATCACCAGATTAAGCGTTGGCTGGTGCATCAGGTTCATGGTATTCCCAGTACCCGCATAGTTAGCGAAGTGGGGACCATGCATGATGTAGTAATTAGGATCCAGTGCTTTCAGGTTAAATATTGGTCCGCCGTTTCCGCCTTCCGCCGTATGGTTGTAGACTACGTCCAGAATGACTTCGATGCCATTGCGGTGAAGTTCGCGAACTGCGGTTTTAAATTCTGTTACCGCATCATCTTTAGCGTATCGAGGATCTGGCACCATAAACAGGTAAGGGTTATATCCCCAGTAATTCACCTTATCCATCTTTAAAAGATGAGGTTCATGCATACAGGCCGCGATAGGTAATAGCTGAATAGACGTAATGTTTTGCTCTTTAAAGAACTTGAGCATGGCATCACTAACCAGCCCGAGGTAACTTCCCTGACTGGATGGTGGTACATCTGGGTTGAGTTTGCTTACGCCTTTAACATGAGTCTCAAATAGCACCATGTCTTCACGAGCGATTCTTGGAGGCTCTGTTCCCTGCCAGTCAAACTTGTCTTCTGTAACGACACACTTGGCCATTTGCCAGGTTTTTTTGTTGCTGAAAGGTAGAGAATAGTTAAGTGGTCTATCGAGGGATTTTGCGTATGGGTCAGAAAGCAGATGTTGGCCTTCATCGGTTTCGATGACATAGCCATATTTTTGTCCGGCTTTCACCTTCTCAATGTAGATATGCCTGGTCCCAGCGTAATGTTCCTCTATTGGGTAGAGGGTATACTTGTCATCACTCTCGAACAACGCGAGAGAGATATCAGGGCAGTTTGGCGCGTATATGGAAAAATTACAGCCTTCACTATCCAATGTTGCTCCATGCGGATAGGGGCGTGAACGCTTTTTAGTCATTTTAAATATTCTGTTTATTTATTCTTCGAAGCTTCTGAACTTAAAGTTAATCGTCTTGTCCTATAAAGGCAACATCCTTGTATTTAAAATTTTCATTATTTTTAAAATACTTTTTGTACTCTCAAATCTGTGAAAGTTTGATGTCAGTAACATTTTGTAGCTGAATATTCCGCAGAACACCCCTCTTCTACACCCTAAATCAGTGACACAGCCTGCAAAAAAATTTTAGGGGTGATTTTCTCCTCCCTCCTACTCCCCCCAAAATTAATCGAGGGCGGAGGAAGTCAGCCTCATTCGAATTATCTAATATCGTCATCGTTGAAACAATTCACAGGGGGGCAACTCCCAACACTTACCTCTGGTTAGTCGACGCTTTTTTACTGCCTATTTGAGCGACACTGGCTAAAAGGGATAAAACAATAATTAATCGTTCAGGAGTTAACGATATGAAAAAAGTAAGCGTAATTGCTGCTGCAGTAGCAGGTACTCTACTAGCAGGAAATGCTTTAGCGGAAGATAAAGTAACTGAAGGCTGGACTGTTAATGGCTATGGCCATTTGCTATACAATGTTGGTCAATCTTTGGCGCTAGATGAGTCTTACACACACCGTCGTGATTATCATGCTGCTGGTGCCGCTTTCTCTGGTAACCCAACACAAGTCGAGTTTACTGTCACTAAGGGCAACAACTACGAAAGTGGTGCATGGTCAAAATACGTACTAAAAACTGAATATGGTAACAACGAAGGTGGTAACGGCCGTGGTTTCTACACTTCATCATCAGGTAGTGAAGGGTTCCTAGAGTCGGGCCAATTAGAATTTAAGGAAGCTTACGTTGAACTAGGTGACCTATCTTACTTCACTGACGGACTTAGCATCTGGGCTGGTCAGCGTTATCTAAACCGCCAGGCTGGTATCATTACTAAAGAATTCTGGAAACAATCATCTGGTGTTGGTGCTGGTGTTCACTATAACAACATGGGATTTGCGATTATGTCTGCTGATCCTGGTGAGGGTAGCTGTACAGTAGATGACATCAATCAGAGTTGTAAGAATCAGAACTTAGATGCCAATGGTGCTAGTACCACAGTAAACACCGCAGATTTTTACTACTATGGAGTTGAAGGACTTGGAGGTCGTTTTGACTTTGATCTGAAACTTATGAAGCGTGAAAATGTAGACGAAGCTAGCACTGCAGAAGATGGTTTTGGCGTATCGGTTACATACTCTCGTGACTACTATGGCTTTGATGGCTGGACAACTACTGCACTTACTTACGGTCAAGGTGTTGCTGCAAACCGAGGTGTAAACTTTGGTCAGTGGAGTGGTAACTGGCAGAAAGATGATGAGTCTATTTTCTTCACTTCTTATGGTGTTGCAAATGTTAGTGATAACTTCCAGTTAGGTACTGAACTAACTTATTGGGACCTTTCAAACGACACTACTGACAGTGTTTGGGGATCTCAGGGTGGTCTATCTAGAGCGTTCCTAGGCTTGACACCTTCTTACAAAGTAAACGAGAACTTCCGAATGGAAGCGGTGTTAACTTATGCAGTAGAAAGTTTAGGCTCTGCAGGTACTTGGGGACGTGAAAAAGCAGATACTGATTTCTACTCTGCAACTCTAGCTCCCGTGTTTACTGTTAACGCGGATTACTGGGGTCGTCCACAAATCAAACCATACGTAGCATACATGTCCTCAAGCGACAGTGGTTACAAGTGGTCTAGAGGTGGTGACGATAGTGAAGCTCGTGTAGGTGTTGAAGCAGAAATTTGGTTCTAATAGCCTAGACAGTTCTTTACTAAGCCAATCTACAAGCAAGGCAGCCAAGGTTTGGCTGCCTTATTCTCTTTAGGAGTATGTATGAAAAACTTTACCGTAGTATCTTTGTTGTCCTTAAGTATATTGGGGTGTGCCAATACTGCTCCCTCAAGCTCCGAGTCGCAGTTACAAACCAGCTTGAGTTCAGATTCACTTTGCTGTGTTTCTGAAGCCGATTTTCCTTGGGTTGTTCTCGACAAAGTAGACTCGTTCAAATTTGAAATAAATGAATCTGCTCCAGTATGGGGTTTCGAGTCAGGTAAAAGCTATTTTTCGGCTTTTGAGTTTTCTCAACAGTCGGGCTCGGTAAGAGTTACACTGAAAAGTAATATGGTAGATAAATCAGTGTTTGCTCCCAGTATCGCTCTGTTAGATGAGCAATATTTGGTCGTAAAAACGTTCACTGAAGATGATTTCAAGGTTAGATTTTCTGATGCATTATCAAAAAGCAGATACGAAAAAACTTTCGAAGTAGATAGCGTAAAAACTCCATATATGGTGATTTATACCGATTCAAATAGTATTAATGATGAGGTCATAGTTCCTCACCCTGCAAAAGTCCGTGCTATAGAAGCTGGTGAGCCGATGCCTATTGTAACGGATTTAAAATACACTAATACCTATTCAGGTGAACTAGAGCTAGAAATAGAAACTCTGTCACTAAGCGGTTACAAGCAAAAGAAACAGCAAGTTCGTCAGAAGGAAGCGATACCTGCACCGACAAAATCGGTAGTCAAACCCCTGCAGTCTACACAAGACTACTACCACTCATCTATTCAACAAGCAGTAGAAGCCAACGATATTCCTAAGGCGTTAAGTTTGCTTGAAGAAGCGAAAGCACTCAATGTAGAAGATGCCCAGAAGGTGTTTGTAGAGGCTGTAAACGCAAGGTAATTCTAGAATTTTTCTGAGTCGCTAATTAATTTTATTGAGCGGCTCAGGAATCAACTGTTGTCACAAGTTAAAGCAACTTTTTGTAACTGTTGCTAAAAATTTGCTCTTTTCTAAATTTAACGACATCATCTGTCTATCATTTCTTCTTTATTAAGCCTAGATTTATTTAACTTATTGTAATAAAACAAATTATATCCCAACTGGTGATTTCTTAAAAAGTTCATTTGTGTGATCTGTATTCCAATAACTCTTTGCGGAAAATTAGGTTTTTAGCTCTATAGCTGTTGATTATTAAGGTTTTTCTATAAACCTTGCGAATGATTGGTTGTTTCTGAATTGGCTCAATGAATGACAGTTAAAAACGATATATGATTTAATGATCGATATTAACACTGTTGGATCACTTTTTAATTTAAGCAGGTGGAAGTGAATTATGTCGATTACAATAAATAACAATTCAAAGTCTATTTTTGGTATCGCGGTTCTTGCCGCACTATATGGTTGTGGAGGCGGTGACGATGCTACCACAGATACATCAGTAGTAAGCACAGGTGGTCAGTCTTTGTCTGGTCAGGCAGCAGACGGATACTTATACAATGCTACGGTTTGCCTTGATCTCAATGATAATAAGGTATGTGATACCTCAGAGCCTTCTGTGACCACAGGAGAGAATGGGGAGTTTACCATTACAGGGCTCAACCAGGATGATATTGATAATCATGGTTTGATAGTTGAAGTAATTAAAGACGTAACGATTGACCAGGATAATCCCAATACGTGACTACTCTCTTGCTGCTCTTGTCGGATATACATTTGTCAGCCCAATCACCACAATGGTTGTCAGTGAGTTAGAATCTTCTTCTGAAAGTCTTGATATTGCGGAAGCAAAAATTATCAGTCAGTTAGGGTTGAATATCGAGCCTAAGCAAGACTATGTCTCAAAGAAGCAAAGCTCTGATGCTTCTGAGAAAAAAGCCTATCAGCAACTCCATCAGGTAGCACAGGTTGCTGCAGCAATTATGAAGGAAACACATACAAACTTCTCTAATGACTCTTCTGCCGAGCAAGGGATCTCTACTGAAGAAAAACTCGATTGGATTGCAGATAAAGTTGCAGACCGCCTTGAAACGATCGCAAGCGAGATAATAGAAACCGATGATGTCAACGCGACCGCGTCATCGTTTGTTGTTTCGCTGGGTTCCGAGATTGAGCTTGATGTTACTAGCGCGAAGAGTGAAATTGAAGTTAAAAGAGAGCTTCAGCTAGCGAGCGCTTCAGAGCTTCTTGATATTGTCACATCGCAAGGAATATACAGCTATAGCGCCTGGCACAATGATAGCTATCTTCGAGCATTTTATAACAACTTCAAATTGGCGACGTCTTCGAATGTTAATAACGCTTATGAAGAAGCTGGTGTCGAGTATCAATATGATGGGACGACGCCATGGAAAGTGAGAACTGATGAAGGAAGCAACATCACATTGACACCGGATGGCTGGAAGAATCTTAGGGATGATTTTTTTATCGAGGTAAACAATATTACTGGTGAGGTGACGCTTACTCATCCAACTTATTCCAATATTATAGAGCGCTTTACGGCGAACAAAGTCTCCTTGCAGAATAAACCGATTGATGACGTTTTGAATGCAGCGGATTTCAGAGCAGCTAAATGGGCTGACTTTGTAACGGCTAACACGACCTTCTCAAACTCAGAATCGTATGGATATCGAATGGAGTTTATCGAGCTGTATGATCGTTATGAACTTTGGCAGCATTCATGTGAGGCAAATGAGCTTCGAGATGGCGTATGTTATCAGACATGGTTGAGCAATGATGTATATGGATACGCACTTACTCTGAATGACCTGATTTCTCAGACGGCAGCGTCCTCCGCTTCGCAAGCTAAAGGGCCGAATGTTGCGTGGTACAACAAAGCTTCTGGAGCGCAAGGGTATGTGTTTGCTGAAATGGTGAATGATTCCAGAAAGAGTGTGAACTTTTATGTTGTATCCAATGACGAACAGGGTAACTCGAACAGCCAGAATGGTGAGCTTGTAGCGACTGGTAACTGGGAGATTAGGCAAGTTAACAGTGAAACCATTTATGTTGTGTTTTTGCCTTCAGCAGTCCGTTTTTATTCGGATGATAATGATACAGCGAGAATTTTTGCTGTTCATGACAATGCTGATGGCGTAAGTGTTGTGCACCAGGGTAAGTTTCAACCTAAGTTCACAGTAGAAGAGCAGGAAATGGTGTTTAACAAATCAGCGCATGATGAGGTGTTAGCGGTATTTGATAGCTCTAAATTTTGTTCAGTTCAGGCAGCAACAAAACACGGTAACCCTTCTCAGGCCTCAGTTGAGTGCCCATAATCCAAAAGTATGTAAAAACGCGCCTGACTGGCGCGTTTTTTGTGTTTGGGGAACAAAAAGTATTTTAGTAGCCTAACATTACTAATAAGAACTAAATGTTTTTTATTAAGAAAAGTAGTAATAAGCCGTTAAATAAATTTAAGGTATACTAATTTTTTAATTTCAGAACGTGTCAGAGTTTAACTTTGAAGTGTTGTGGTACAAGCTGACGAAACTATGAATACAATGACTCTTATTATTGGCGCTACAGGCGTGACTTTTCTGGTCGTGGTTGGCTGGGTTGCGGCGATTTCTGCGCGTAAAAAAAGAGTGGCTAATTTAAGGCTGGAAAGAGAGCGCGCTTTTAAGCGTGAAATAGAAAAACAGAGAGAACAAGAGCGCCAGGAAAGGGTCTTCAAAGCAGAAACAGGCCATGTTCCTACTCAACTATTCCTCGCTAAGGAAGCGGAGCGATCAAACCCTAGAGAGGCACTGCATTGGTATGAGAGAGCCGCGATGCAGGATAATGAGCTTGCAATGTATGGTGTGGTTAGAGTATGCGCCCGAGCGAAAGAAGATCCCGTTCTTAAGTTAAAAGCCAGATTCTGGGAAATTGCCATTGAAGCGCACAATGGTTCACAAAAAGCCAAACTGGAAATGGGTAAGGCACTGATTGGTGGGATAGGGATCGAGACCAATGTTGAAAGAGGGATTCAAGTTATCGAAGAGATAGCCGAAGAGGGGCATGCCGAAGCTCAGGTCTATATGGGCGATTGGTACGTCGCAGAATCGAATATGAATCCGAGCCCAAGACAGGCATCGGAATGGTACTTTAGAGCGGCACAGCAAAATTACACCGAAGGACAAATTAAACTCGGCATTAACTATCGGGACGGTATTGGAGTCGATCGCAGTATTAAGCGGGCTACGTATTGGTTTGAAGTGGCCGGAGAGAGGGCAACTCGGAAGGGCAGTATTACGCTGGTGATATCTGGATAGGTCGTGGCTCAAAGGGAAATGCGATTGCTTACCTCTGGCTCTATTTGTCTGCTCACTTTGGTTATGAAGCTGCTAAATCTAAACGAGATGACCTGGGTAACATACTTGGCGTTGATGGCGTAGTGGGTTTACAGAGCATGGCTAAGCCACTTGTGAAAAAGCTGACTGATGGGGCCATAGAAAAGCACTCACTTATTAATGCACTGAATAAACTCTATAAAAGGGCAAACTACTTCCCTGAAAGGGATGGTAACGAGTTTATGATGACAGATAAAACAAAGGCGGAAGAGCAACAGCATAGTCAACCAGAGGCTGAGCAGGAAGCAGAGAAACAAGATGACGATATAAGCTTTGATTTTTCAATGTCACCGATGGATAAAAACGGTCATTGATATCACTTACTACCAGTCTAAACGAAAAAAGCTTCAGGTGATGTGCCTGAAGCTTTTTTGTATTTGCTAGCTAAAACTTATTAAGCTTTGTTTTGCTGTTCTGCCTGGCAAACTGCAGCAGTGAACACTACGTCAGTTGAGCTGTTCAGTGCTGTTTCAGCTGAATCCTGAATCACACCGATAATAAAGCCAACACCAACAACCTGCATCGCAACATCGTTTGAGATACCAAACAGGCTACATGCTAGTGGGATAAGTAGAAGAGAACCACCAGCAACACCCGATGCACCACAAGCAGACACAGCCGCTACAACACTAAGTAGCAGTGCTGTTGCCATATCAACTTCGATACCCATAGTGTGAACAGCAGCAAGAGTCAGTACTGTGATAGTGATTGCAGCACCAGCCATGTTAATTGTTGCGCCTAGTGGGATAGATACAGAGTAAGTGTCTTCATCCAGTTTTAGTTTTTCACAAAGCGTCATATTTACCGGAATGTTTGCAGCACTAGAACGAGTGAAGAATGCCGTTACACCACTTTCACGCAGACATTTAAATACAAGAGGGTATGGGTTTTGTTTAGTTTTTACATACACAATGATTGGATTCACAACCAGAGCGATAATCAGCATAGCACTTAGCAGTACTGCCAGAAGCTGAGCGTAACCAGCTAGTGCTCCAAAGCCAGTTGTTGCAATTGTTGCTGAAACCAGACCAAAGATACCGAATGGAGCCAGGCGAATGATAAAGCGAACGATTTGAGAAACACCGTGGCTTAGATCCTGGAATACAGCTTTAGTTGTATCAGATGCGTGATGAAGAGCGATACCAAGACCAACTGCCCATACAAGAATACCGATGTAGTTCGCTTCTTTTAGCGCATTGATTGGGTTATCAACCAGTTTGAAAAGCAGTGTGTGAAGTACTTCGCCGATGCCTTGAGGAGGTGTTGTACCTTCTGCGCCAGCTACAAGTGTAAGCGTAGTTGGGAACATGAAGCTAAGTACAACAGCAGTGAAAGCTGCAGCTAACGTACCAATCAGATATAGCGTAACGATTGGACGCATATGAGTATGCTGACCTTTCTTTTGATTTGCGATAGAAGCTGCAACCAGAATGAATACCAAAATGGGTGCTACAGCTTTCAGCGCGCCTACGAACAGGCTACCTAGAAGACCGACATCTTTTGCGGTTTCAGGAGCGATTGTTGCCAGAAAGGCACCAAGGACAATACCGACAAGAATCTGGAATACCAGATTTCCACCGGCAAATTTTGCGATGAGTGTGTTTTCGTTTTGCATGGATTTTCCTAATAATATTTTTAATTATGTTCTGGCGATACTATTTTCTGCCAGAAGGGATATTTTAATGTTAGAAGCAAAAGTGTCTACTATTAACTCAGTAAATAACGTAAAAAGTTAGAATTTAGCCGGTTTATAGAATGAAAGGTTGTTATTGTGTGAATTTATGATAATGAAATGTTTAAACTGGGAGCAAAAGCTCCCAGTTTAATCTTGCATTAATAGCCCTTTTTTCGGAATCGATGTTCGGTTTGGATGGTACGGTACAACTTACCCAGTTTTCGGTTTTTGTCATGAAGCTCTGCGAGTGATGCGCTGTTTCTTTCCTGCTCACGCAATAGTTTCATGTAGTTGTTTAGTCGTCTTTGGTCGATGTCTCCATCTTGAAGTGCTTTTTGTACGGCACACCCTGGTTCCGATTGATGCTGGCAATCCGAGAAACGACAATTCGAAGCAAACTGCTCGATATCGCTAAATGTTTCGTGGATTCCATCTTCGCAACCAGTGAGCTGTAGTTCGCGCATTCCTGGGGTGTCTATCAAGACGGCACCATTTTTTAGAAAGTGAATAGATCTTGACGTTGTCGTGTGACGCCCTTTGCTGTCGTCCTCACGAATCCCCTGAGTTTTCTGTTCTAGTTCCCCAGTTAGCGTGTTGATGAGTGTCGACTTACCGACACCGGATGAACCAATAAAGGCGACAGTTTTACCTGGTTTACACCAGCTATTTAAAACCTCTACACTTTCTTCATTCAGTGCGTTAACGACTTCTACGACTAACAAAGGATCTATTGCCAACAAAGATGCTTTCTTTTCTTCAGCGTCATTGCAAAGATCAGCTTTAGTTAAAATGATAACCGGTTCTACCTTTGCTTCATTGGCCACCGATAAGTAACGCTCGACTCGGCTAGGATTAAAATCCTGATTCAACGAGCTGACAATAAACACCGTGTCTATATTGGCAGAGATATATTGCTCAGCAAGTTTGCTACCGGCTGCTTTGCGGCTAAATAACGAGCTACGTTCTAATAAACGAATAAACTGATTCTCTTCATCAAGTAGAACCCAGTCACCAACGGTCATTTCCGGTAAGGATTTTCGGATTGGTAAGCTAGACGTCCCCTGTTCTGAGATCAGCTCATATCCGGAACGGTGATGCGCATATACTCTGGCTACAGTTCTATTTTCGTAGTCTTCTAAAGTAAGTTGTTGTTGAAAATAAGGTTGCCAGCCTAGTTGTGGCAGACTTAAGTTTGAATTCATTTCTATATACCCCGGACACAACAGTGCCTGTGTAGATCATAATAATTACAATGGGGCTAACTTTTTGCCCCGGTTATAAGCACCGGGTAATAGGAAGGGAAGAGAGGTTAATTGTTAGAAATGATAACCTGTATTTGCTCTTATGCCTTGTTCATTACCTGGTGGGTAGTTGTAACAATCATCAATACATCTCCTAAAATTGGTTTGTTCTTGGCAATGATATATCCAAAGGTAAACAAAATAAAGGCACCTTGCGGAGCCATTATCAAAAATTAATGCTTCATTTTCATCCCTTTCATCACTTTTTTAATAGGAGCGATAAAAGTCTGACTCTCACCATTTTTGAAGTTTACAGTTACTTCTATTTCTTCTCCTTCAGTGAAAGTTTGTCTGAGCTCAAACATCATAATATGAAGGCTACCAGGCTTAAGTACGGTCTTACCCTTAGCTGGTATTTTGATTTCAGGAACCTGGCGCATCTTCATGACGTCACCATCCATAATGTGGTCGTGAAGTTCGACGATACCTGCTGCAGGCGTAGAAGCGGATACAATGGCCCTGTCCGTATCTGTTTTGTTCATTAGCGTTACAAACACAGCACTTGCTGGTGCGCCTGGCGGCATCGCTCTTGCGTAAGGGTGATGAATGTCTATATCACTAGCGAGAGCTGAACTGCTGGTAAAGAGCGATAGGAGCAGAAATAGTGTCTTTTTCACATCAAATTCCTTTTTGGGCTAAAGTTGCTTATTGTTTATCTAAAATTTTATTCATTTCAATAACTAGCGGGGTTGGTTCCAATGTATGTGGAACGCTGGTAATCAACGTACCATCAGGTTCAAGAAAATAGAAATAAGAGCTATGGTCGACAACATATCCGATAGCAGAATCTTTTAGTTCGGTTTTTCTGAAGATCACGCCATACTTATCGGCAAGTGGTTTAGTCAGTTCAAGTGGAGCTGAGAGCCCTTCTATTGTGGGGTGGAAATATTGAGCGTATTGAGTAGCGGATGCTGAGTCGTCCCTTTCTGGATCAATAGAGATAAATAATGGACGGAAGTGACTCAATTGCTCATCACTAAACTCTCGTAGAGCGCCAGACAGCATGGCAAGAGAAGTAGGGCAAACATCTGGGCAGCGTGTATAGCCAAAATAGACAATTCGTGTTCTTTTATCTTTGTTGTCAAAGATATGTACGGGGGTATTATCTCCACTATATAAAACAGGGTCGACAAGCATGGCATCCACCGCAGCCTGGACTTTTTCAGCCTCAATTTTTTCCTGACCATCCAGAAAAACTTTTAGCCCGTAGCCTAAAACAAATGCCATAACTATGGCGAGAGACCAGTTCTTACTCATCGTTCCATCCTAATTGCTGGGAATACCTTACTATTGCCATCTGAAATTGTACCTACCCAGGTCATCTTGTCGAACGTACAAACAGGCAAGAGTAGTTGTGCCTGATAATAACCGTTCTCTTGTCGTTTTAGCTGGTATTTGGCGATACCCATATCCATTTCGACCCCTTGAAGTTCGATCAATAGAGATTCAGCTTCAGATGAAGGCCAATGAACGGAAAGTGTCGTAGGGACTAAAGGCCTGGTGATATCGTGTTCGAGTAACATTGACACGTCGTTTTGTACACAAGGTTCTGTAGAAAGCACGCAGTACTTAGACAAGTCGACCTGCTCAGAAGGTTGACTCAGAGAATGGATGACATCTGGGGCGAAATACCCGGCCACGAGAGCCAGGCAAAATAATACGGGTGGAATAATTTTCATTACTTACAACTAATGGTGTTACCAACAAGTTGCAATATTAACATATTATTCAAGTTTTTATGTGATGCTGCTCTAGTCGATTAATCCTGATCGCCAAATTTTTCGAGTATAAGCACCAGTGCAATTGCGCATGACATCATGACGATTGCGATAACCAGCTGAGAAGGCTGTGATGTAATGGTTTCAAAATCGGATGGCAGCAGATTGTGTTGAAGTAAAGGGACCTGCTCACCATGCGAGTTGGTGCGCCATGTTAGCGTTTCTTTCCAGGGCCAGATTTTTGGTAGCGTACCGATCATTAAGCCAGTTAGAAACATTAAAGTAGTGTCTCTGAACGACTTCAGTAGCCAGGATAAAAGGTGAGAGAAGCTGAGTAGGCCGACAACACATCCCACTACAAATAGCAGCAAAATATCAATTTGCATGGATTTAGCCGCTCCCAGAATCGGAGCATACATACCGATCAGCAAAAGAATAAAACTGCCAGATATGCCAGGCAATATCATTGCACAGATAGCTATCGCACCAGCAATGACAATATTAATATTTGTAGGATCCATCTCTAGAGGCTTTAGAACGGTTATCGCATAGGCAAAACCGATACCTATCAGCATAAATACGCCCCGGATCAGGTCTTTTTTATCAACCTGTTTGAGTATGTGGTAGACAGAAACCAATATCAGACCAAAGAAGAAGGACCAGGTAGGGATAGGGTGTGTAACCAGCAGCCAAGAGATGAGTTTAGCCAGAGTAAGGATGCTGACGATAATGCCGGAAAACAGACTGATCAGAAAGAAACCGTTAATATGAGTAAATGCTGCTTTAAGGCCCTGATCTTTCAGGATTCCTAATAACTTTGGATTTACGCGTCGGATACTCTCTAGCAAAGTATCATAAATGCCAGTGATGAATGCTATTGTTCCACCAGATACGCCAGGAACAACGTCAGCGGCCCCCATAGCCATGCCTTTGAAAAAAGTCGATATGTAATTCATTTTAATACAAGTAATGCGTGAGTTGGTGCGAGGGATTATACCTGTGCTTCTGTCAGATGTACGCGCAGTTTTAACATATTAACGTCAAAAAAGATGAATTCTGCTCAAAAAGGCATTGCGTTAGTTGCTAGTGCTATATAGATAAGCTTATTTATAATTAAACCTATCAATTTGCAACCAGGTTCATAGTATTTTGCTACTTGTTGCAAAATGCAATTGCAAAATGCAAATGTATTGTATTCCTCTGCGAAATACTTGGGCTGAGGTGAGGAAATATGGAGAAGAAAAAGTTGGCACGTATAATGCTCTAACTATGGTGACCCTTCTTAAAGCCGAGGGTCACCTAGCCAACTGACGTTGTTAGTGAATATTATTGTTCACACTATCTATAAGCCAATTGCAACTTATTGCAGTTGGCTCTTTTTTTATCTGTAGCCAGAAAAAGCATAGGACATCTATACGGAACGATGTCAGTTAAATGTTAAAACGCCCACCAAAACGCCTGATAAAAGGATTCTTTTGCATTTTTTTCGATCTTGAGCCCATTATTCGAAATTAGCCTTTCAAACGGCCAGGTCATAATTTCCTGCACAGATGCTCTGAGCAGTGGCATGTTATCAATATGCCGTTTATCGGAAAAAGGCAGCTTGAGTTCTTTATTGACCCCATAAGCCCAGGTTAAGAGTTTCTGACCTAGTGGTAATTCAGGTTGAACGGCGAGAAGATTATCGCTCAGAATCAGTGTTCGGCTTTTAGGGTCACACATGACTAGCTTTCGGGGGTTGTCCATTCCTAACACAGCCGTTTGATATAACTCTGATTTCCATAAGTCAGGTGTTTTTGATGACAACGCTCCGTCAAAATTTAGATCGGAGCGTTTTTGTATGACGGTGGGCGTGGCAAAAAACTGAGCATCAGTATAAGAGAGCCACCACTCTGAGAGGTGCTGGTGGTATGTAGGGGAGGGGACAATCACCCCTTTAATAACTCCTAACGCAGACAGTTCTGTTTGCAGAGCGGTATTGAGTTCAACAGGAGAGTGGATAAGCAGGTAGTCGCCGTCATATTTAATTATGACCATGCGATGGGTATGCATAAGCCCTAATTTTTTATAGGGCATATCTACATACCATAACCGACCTGGTTCCCACTCCTGAATCAGCATGTAAACTCCTTTTACTGCCGCTGATATTTCCTCTTTGGGTTAATACCCCATCAAACTCAGTAGCCTTTCAGCTGTCTCTATCGCCTCTTTACGATTTGCGATGTTGAGCTTCTGATAGAGGTTCCTGATATGAGTTTTGATGGTAGTACCTGCAACGTCCAGCTCCTGAGCAATCTGCTCATTGCTAAAGCCTGAATAGATTAAGCCTAGCACCTGCCACTCCCTTTGAGTCAGTGGGCTAGTTCTTACCAGTTCAGGAATGTCTGGATGATTCAACAATTTATCAATGAACTCTTCATCGAAGTGAACAGAGCGACTGCGCTGTTTGCTTGATATGTCTTTCATTAATTGCTGAGCTCGGTGCTTTTCAAGATCGCCTAGCGTTGCTTTGTTCATTAACTTCTGCAACAGGTGCTCTATCGATGAGCCGTCAATCAGGAAGTTACCTATCATTCCTGTTTGGTTGGTCATCGAGAGTGCTTTCTTCAAATGTTCTGAAGCCAGCACTTCATCATCACTTTTCACTGCCAGAATAGCTTGCACAATAAGGTTGCGGTTGGTATCCGTGACCAGATTGAATTTGCTTGCTTCACTTTGAAGGAAGCTCATGGTTTTTTCTGCAGAGGCAAGATCACCAGTATAGATTTGGGCTCTTACGATGTTTCTCCACTGAAGCTGAAGAAAATGGTTGCTTGCTTCTTCTGGATGTAGCGCGGTTTCAAGCCAATGCTTAATCGATGTTGTATCGCCTTTCGCGTTCCAGTAGAGCAGCAAAGAGAGCGAAGAGTTAGCCGCCCAGTCGACATGATAGGTCGATTGTTGCAACAAATGCTGGATTTGCTCGATAAATCGACCAGCATTGTCAATTTCTCCACGGCTAATAGCGATGCGAGCAAGCATCGCATAACAGAGGAGTCGCTTACTAGGGTCGAGATCGCCAAGGACATCAATACCTTTATAAGCACACTCTTCTGCTTCATCTAACCTGTTCCAACACCACAATATTTGCGCTCGATTCTGCAGTAAGAACTCATGAAGGGGTAGTTGTTGAAGCTTTTGTTCTTCAATCAATTTGAACGCAGTATCCTGGACTTCATAGGCTGCCTGAACAAAGCCCTGTGCAAGCAATATTTCAGCTTGTTGAATTAGTGCCCATAATGCCTGGTGGAATAACTGATACTGACGCGATAACTTTTCGGTTTGCTGCATCAATGGAAGTGCGCGATCCAGTTGCCCCATTACATGGTTTACTTCACCTACGATGGAAGTGGCAACAATTCTGCTACGATAGATAGTCGGATCAAGCTGAGTTAATGCAAGCTCGGCGAGTTCCAGTGCCTGTTCAGGGTCATTTGCGTTGATCGCTACCTGAGCTCTAAGCGCATTGGTTTGGCCCTGGTAACTGGTCGAAAGTGATATCTCTCGTTTTGTTACTTCTTCTTCTGACTCCTTCAGCAGAGCGTCCACTTCACGATACCTGTGCTGACTTTGGGCAAGCCAGGCTCTGATCAGTGGGATGTTCATATCTGAATAGAGCTGATCTTTGCTCAGTTGGTTTATCGCCTGTTCCATGACCCTAAGTTCGCCGTGGTTGAACATGCTCCAGCCATATTCCGACACAATCTTACCGATCAGTTCACCGTCTTTAGCTTTTTGCGCGTGACGTAGTGCCTGATGAGGTATCTTTAGCTTTAACCAGGCTTGTGCCGCAGCCTGATGAAGTGCGAGCTCTTCATGTGGAATGCGGGCACTACGTTCATGTTCTAGGAATTCGGCAAACAGGTGATGGAAGCGATACCAGTTCTGTTCACCTTCCAGAGGGTAAATGAACAGGCCATAACGGTTTAACGATTCAAGCATGCTGAGTGCATCGTCTCTATCCGTTAAAGCGCTGACCAGTTTATCGTTAAACGTGTCCAGTACCGAGCACTGCATTAGAAAGTGGCGTGTTTCTGGATCGAGAATATCGAACACTTCTTCAACCAGATAATCCCATAAATGCGCGTTGCTAAACTGAGAAACAGACTCTGCTGTCTGGGCAAGCGTTTTTCTCTGGTGTTGCGCCTGAAGAGCGATTAACTGAAGTGCAGAAGGCCAGCCTTCAACGTATTTTCTTAGGTTACTTGCCGTTTTGTCATCGATGCCTTCAGATACCCTTTGATTAAAAAATCGTGTTGTTTCTTCTGTATCAAAAGCTAGTAATTCATTACCAATCTCGATCATCAAGTCCCGGACGCGCAGGTTCGCAGTCCCCAGAGGTGGATTTGAGCGACTGGTGACAACCAGTGTCATATTTTCCGGTGCGTGTTTAAGGAAATAACGCATCGTTTCGTGAATTTCGTCTTCGGTGATCAGGTGATAGTCATCCAATACGACGTAAAACTCAGAAGTGTAACTGGCAAGCTCGGAAAATAGTTCCCCGAAAAGGGAGTGAAGCGAAGAGTACTGACGTCTCTCGGCCAGTGTTTGGGCGTTTGGGCAGCTTTCGTTGGTCGCTTTGTTAATCGCCTGGATAAAGTAATTAATAAAACGGAAAGTGTCGTTATCACCGTCGTCTAGGCTATACCAGCCAACCGCTGGCTTATCTGCTAACCATTGGGCGGCCATGGTGGTTTTCCCGTAACCAGCAGGAGAGCGAAAAAGAACAAGCTTATAAAATGGTGCTTGTTGAAGAAGGTCCAAAACACGCGGTCTGAGGATCGCGTTATGTAATCGTCCAGGTTTCGTAAGCTTAGATGGAATCCACATACTACTTTTCTAATTATTAAATATTCCGGCAAATAGTACCTAGCAGGAGTCATGCTGACTACCGACAACGTACTGATTGCATGATCTTTAACACACTTCTTACCTTCTACGCCCCTTCAATGTGATGGATGTCAACTTTTGTGCACTATTTTAGTGATTATCGAACGGGTAACTGTACATATTAGTAATGTTGTAACAAACAAATTGCTTAATACCGTCATCACTTCATCTGAATTCTGAGCTGAGATGTCGAAGTTTGTTCGGGGGAGTGAGGATGAGCAATTACATTAGTGTGATCGGTACAACACTTTTCAATAGTGAGGACGAAGTTGCCATTTTTCTCACCCTTGTGAAAGTCAGATTACATTGGAAGTATTTTTGTGATGTGTATCACCTGTATGTGGGCTTAATGCCCAGATTTTTGTGAGATTCATCAATTGGTAAGTGGGAGAGGAGTATCTACGCCCTCAGTACTCCTCCTTCAGCAAGGCCATACTAGGAGGATGTTCTGCTTCCGATACGGCGGCAGGATAAGCCACAGTTAAATTGTATCAAGTTATGAGATTTCACTATGAAACCTACCCAACAGAAGACTTTTGACAAAGCGCAGTTTCAGGCTGATGTTAAAAACCACCTAAACACAACATATGCAAAAACAGAAGAACTCGCGACACCACGCGATTGGTACCTGGCAATGGGCCGTGCTCTTGCAGGCTTAACGACATCTGATCTACTAAAAACTGAGAATGACAAAAAGATTCAGAATGCAAAAAGCGTTAACTACCTGTCTCTTGAATTTTTGATCGGTCGTCTAACAGGTAACAACCTAATCAGCATGGGTCTGTACGATCAAATTGATGCTGCAATGAAAGAAATGGGTCATAGCCTTACTGACCTGCTTGAAGAAGAGCGTGATCCATCGCTTGGTAACGGTGGTCTAGGCCGTCTGGCTGCATGTTTTATGGATTCGTGTGCTGCACAGGAGTTCCCAACTGTAGGTTACGGCCTGCATTATGAGTACGGTCTGTTCAAGCAGTCGTTCGAAGAAGGTCGACAGAAAGAAGCACCAGACGCATGGCGTGGTGTTGAAGGTTACCCATGGGAAGTGGCGCGTCCTGAACTTGCTCAGGAAATCGGTTTCTACGGTCACGTTGAAGTGGTTAAGAAAAACGGTAAAGACGTGCGTCAATGGGTTCCAGGTATGACTGTTAAAGCAATGCCTTAGGATCTTCCAATCGTGGGTTACGAGTCAGACACTGTATACCCGCTACGTCTTTGGGAATGTCAGGCAATCGCTCCATTCTCTCTGGAAAGTTTTAACAACGGTGATTATTTCGAAGCTCAGCACGCGCTAATCGATGCAGGTAACATCACTAAAGTTCTATACCCGAACGACAACCACGAAAAAGGTAAGACACTGCGTCTAATGCAGCAGTACTTCCACTCTGCAGCTTCGGTACGTGATATCTTACGTCGTCATCAGGAAGCTGGTTTTACTCTGGCTGACCTGCCAAAACAAGAGACTATCCAGCTTAACGATACTCACCCAACGATTGCTATCCCTGAGCTAATGCGCATCCTTATCGACGAGAAAGGTCTGACTTGGGATGATGCTTGGGCTATCAGTTCAAAAACGTTCGCTTATACGAACCACACACTACTTCCTGAAGCACTAGAGACATGGCCTGAGTCGCTTATTCAGCGTCTGCTTCCACGTCACATGGAAATCATCTTTGAAATTAACCACCGCTTCCTGCAAGAAGTTCGTAAGATGTGGCCTGGCGATGGTGAGAAGCAAGCTAAGCTTTCTATCATCGAAGAAGGTTTCCACCGTATGGTTCGCATGGCTAACCTATGTGTGGTTGGTTCATACGCAGTAAACGGTGTAGCGGCACTTCACTCTGAGCTAGTTAAGAAAGACCTGTTCCCAGAGTTCCACGAAATGTACCCAACTCGTCTGCATAACGTAACGAACGGTATTACACCTCGTCGTTGGTTGAAGTTCTGTAACCCAGGTCTATCTAACCTAATCACTGATAAGATCGGTTCTGAGTGGCCACTAAAACTAGAGCAACTTTCAGGTATCGCTAAGTACGCTACAGATGCGAAGTTCCAGAAAGAGTTCATGGCTGTTAAGAAGCAAAACAAACAACGTCTTGCTGACTGGGTTAAAGAGAACATGGGTATCGAGCTAGATACTAACGCTATCTTTGATGTGATGATCAAGCGTCTGCACGAGTACAAGCGTCAGCACTTAGATCTGCTACACATCTTGTCTCTATACCACCGTATCCTTAACGAACCTGGCTTTGAATGTACTCCACGCGTATGTTTCTTTGGTTCTAAAGCGGCGCCAGGTTACCACCTAGCGAAAGAGATCATCTTCGCTATTAACAAGATCGCTGACAAGATCAACAACGACCCACGCATTGGCAACAAACTGAAAGTGGTATTCATCCCTGACTACCGTGTAAGCATGGCTGAAATGCTGATCCCAGCAGCTGACGTTTCTCAGCAAATCTCGCTAGCGGGTAAAGAAGCATCTGGTACAGGTAACATGAAGATGGCTCTAAACGGAGCTCTAACTATCGGTACGATGGATGGTGCGAACGTTGAGATCCGTGAAGAAGTAGGCGATGAGAATATCTACATCTTCGGTCTTGATGTTGAAGGTGTGAAAGCGGCGAAAGCAGCAGGATATAACCCTTACGACTACTATAATTCTGATAGCCTATTGAAAGCGTCTATGGACCTTCTAACGGGTGAGGAGTTCACTCCTGGTCAACCAGGTCTACTGCGCGCTACATTCGATAGCCTGCTAGATGGCGGTGACCCATACCTATGTCTTGCTGACTTTGCGTCTTACGTGAAAGCACACGAAGAGATGGGCAAGCAATACCAGGATCAGGCTGGCTGGGCTAAGAAAGCAATTCTTAACACTGCACTAGTTGGCAAGTTCACTTCAGACCGTTCGATTCGCGACTACGTGAACAACATCTGGAAACTGGAAGCGGTTAGTCGTTAATCCAGCTCAAGCCGGGGTTCGCCCCGGCTTAATACCCAATCCAATAATCATTTTTGAACCCGAGATGCTTACTGGATTTGGTATACCCTACTTATTATATATTGAAGGCCTGCTTCAGCCTTCGGAGAGAGCGATGAAAGAACAATCAGTTTTAAAACAAGTCGCTGAAATGGCTAGAATATCTGATAGCTATGTCAGTGCATGGGGAGACGATGCATTCGTTTCCGACGAGACAATACTAAGCCTGCTAGGCTCTCTGGGTTACGACACATCAAGTGATGAGAAGCTGCTTCAATCAGCAGAGAAAAAACATAAAAAAGATGTTCTCGGCTCGGTTTTGGTAGTTAAAGATAGTGATCAACCTTTAGAAGTTGAGTTAAACCTGGGTGTAAGTGCGCGCGAGAGCGAGTTTAGCTGGCGCCTGGAAACAGAACAGGGTGAGATACTGGAAGGTTATCTTCAGTCGCAAATCGTTCGCGATGATCGAGCAGAGGGTGGCGCTCTGGTATTTCAACTGCCTAACCTGCCGTGGGGTTACCACAAGCTTTTTGTAATTCGTAAGCGCCGCAAAGCACCTTATGAGATGACCATTATTGTGACGCCAAAGTCTTGTTACAAACAAGACAGCCTTGAGCAGGAAAAGAAGCTTTGGGGCCCAAGCGTTCAGCTATACACACTAAAAACCCCGCATAACTGGGGCATCGGTGATTTTGGCGATCTTAAGCAGCTAGTTGGTGAAATTGCATCACGTGGTGGTGACTTTGTTGGGCTTAACCCTATTCATTCGCTGTTCCCGGCAAACCCTGAAGGTGCAAGTCCATACAGCCCGTCTTCACGTCGTTGGTTGAACATTCTGTACATTGACGTTAGCTCTGTACCAGAGTTTGCGCTAAGTGTAGAAGCACAACAAAAGGTTGGCAGTGCAGAGTTCCAGCAACGCCTGAAAAAAGTACGTGAAGAGCACTGGGTGAACTATACCGAAGTTTCCGCTCTGAAAATGAGCGTGCTGCCACTTCTTTTCAGCGAATTTAAAACCAGACACCTGGAGAAAGAAACTGAGCGTGCACGTGGCTTCCTAGACTTTGTAGAGGAAGGTGGCGAAAGCTTGTTACACCAGGCGACGTTTGATGCAATCCATTCTAAGCTACACGCAGAAGATTCATCTGTGTGGGGTTGGCCTGTATTCCCTGAAAAATACCGTCGTTTCGATAGCCCAGCGGTACAGAAATTTATTAAAGAAGAGCAGGCCACTGTTCAGCTGTACCTGTATCTTCAATGGCTGGCAGACGGTCAGATCAAAGAAGCTCAAGCTCTGGCAGAAGAAAAGGGTATGTCGGTAGGCCTATACCGTGACCTTGCGGTTGGTGTTGCAAACTCTGGTTCTGAAACCTGGGCTGATGAAGGCAACCTGGTAATGGATGCCAGCATTGGTGCGCCACCGGATATTCTTGGCCCACTAGGTCAGAACTGGGGTCTGCCTCCGCTAAATCCACAGGTACTTCAAGCGACGGGTTATGATGCGTACATTAAGCTATTACGTGCAAATATGAAGCACTGTGGTGCCCTTCGTATCGACCACGTACTTGGACTATTACGCCTATGGTGGATTCCTGAAGGTAAAGGTGCGACTGAAGGTGCTTATATCTACTACCCGGTAGAAGATATGCTGGCAATTCTTGCCCTTGAATCTCATCGTCACCAGTGCAGCGTTATCGGTGAAGATCTGGGTACAGTTCCCGATGAGATTGTAGACATTCTTGCAGATGCAGGTGTTCACTCTTATAAGGTATTCTTCTTCGAAGTGGCAGAAGATGGTGGCTTCTACTCACCAACGCACTACAAAGCGCAGTCTATGTCTGCACTTTGTACTCACGATATGCCAACCTTACGTGGTTTCTGGCACTGTGATGACCTGAAAATGGGTAAAGAGCTAGGTTTGTATCCGGACGAAGAGCAGCTTGCGACGTTGTTTGACGATCGTCTGGAGTGCAAGCAAGGCATCCTTGACAGCGTTGCATGGCACGGATTCCTTCCAGAAGGTGTTGGACGTGATGCGGCATTAGTTCCAATGGACTCTTACCTGAGCGAAGCATTACAACTTCACGTTGGTGCTGGTTCATCAGCTCTATTGAGTGTACAGTTGGAAGACTGGCTGGAAATGGATAAACCAGTAAATATTCCGGGCACAGTGGATGAATATCCAAACTGGAGACGTAAGCTTTCGCTAACACTGGATGAAATCTTCTCTAGAGAAGAGGTGAACCGAATTGCTAAGCGACTTACAGATGTGCGTGCACAAGCGAGCAAATAGTTGTTTTATCGCAATGAAATATCCATTAGTGGCGTAAATTATCGTTTGCGTCACTCAATGTATGTGTATAGTTCGGTATATTAACCGTACGCTAAACGCCCGCGCTAGCGGGCTTTTTTGCGTAAGGCATAAATAGATATACTCAAAGTATAAGACCCCCAATAAATGCCAATTTATATTTTTAAGTAAGATAGTTAAGGGAGACGGCAGTTGAATAATTCTAAAATCTCTAAAGAGACGAAGGCTTTTAACCAGTTAGCGCAGGCTGCTTTTCCGGAACCATTTTCCTTCTTAGGCCCTTATAATGATGAAGATAAGGTTGCTCTGAGAGTGTGGATGCCGGGGGCTGACAAGGTTGAATTAGTTGTAGGTGGTGAGCCTCGTGTAGAGCTTGAACGAGAATTTGATGGTGTATTTGTTCTTCGTGATGACCGGGACCTGAGGTTTACTCATTACAAACTAGCCGTTGACTGGGCTGGTACAGAACAGATAGTAGATGACCCATACCAGTACCACGGATTGTATGCATCTTATGAAGACCTGCATACGCCAGTGAACATGTTCCACCATATGGGGGCACAGTTTGTTACTCTGGAGCGCGATGGAGAGCAAGTTTCAGGTATCCGTTTCCTTGTGTACGCACCGCACGCTTCAGCAGTAAGCTTAATTGGTGAGTTTAACCACTGGGATGGCCGACGCACGCCAATGCAGCGTCTTGATTACGGTATCTGGGGTATTTTTATGCCAGATATGCCAGAAGGCACCTCATATAAATATGAGCTGAAAGGACCACATGGTGAAGGGCTTCCGCATAAAGCCGACCCATGGGGCTTCCATGCAGAACAATATCCATCATTTGCTTCTGTTACCTATGATCACGATCGTTACAATTGGAATGATGATGCGTGGCGTAACCGCCCGGTGACAACAAAGACCAAAGAAGCCCTTTCTTTCTATGAGCTTCACGCGGGTTCCTGGAAGCGAAATGAAGATGGCAGCTTTATGAGCTACCGTCAGATGGCGGAAGAGTTGGTGCCATACCTTAAGGATATGGGCTACACTCACGTTGAGCTAATGCCAGTATCTGAATATCCATTCTACGGTTCTTGGGGTTATCAGCCAGTAGGCCTGTTTGCACCGACCAGTCGTTTTGGTTCACCAGATGATTTCAAATTCTTCGTCGACGCGTGTCACGAAGTGGGTATTGGTGTTGTACTGGACTGGGTTCCGGCACACTTCCCGGCAGATAGCCACGGTCTGGCAAACTTCGACGGTACGCCACTGTTCCATGATCCGGATCCTCGTCGTGGCTGGCATCAGGACTGGAATTCGTTTATCTACAACGTTCACAAAGAAGAAGTTCGTCGATTCCTGGTTTCGAACGCGCTTTACTGGTTTGAACAGTTCCACATTGACGGTATCCGCGTGGATGCAGTGGCATCTATGCTTTATCTGGATTACTCACGTAGTCATGATCAGTGGATTCCAAACGTCGACGGTGGCCGTGAAAACTACGAAGCTATCGCCATGTTCAAGTGGATGAACGAAGAAGTATACCGTCACTTCCCGAACGCAATGACGATTGCAGAAGAATCAACGGCTTTCCCAGGTGTTTCTGCGCCAACCTTTATGGGTGGTCTGGGCTTTGGCTTTAAGTGGAACATGGGCTGGATGCACGACAGTCTTTCTTATATTCAGGAAGATCCTGTACACCGCAGCTATCATCACAACACTATCACTTTCCCGCTAATCTATGCGCACAGTGAAAACTACGTGCTTTCTCTGTCACATGATGAGGTGGTTTATGGTAAGCGTTCTATTCACGACAAGATGCCGGGTGATGAGTGGCAGCAAACTGCGAACCTAAGAGCATTCCTTGGTTACATGTATGGTCAGCCTGGTAAGAAGCTGAACTTTATGGGTACTGAGTTTGGTCAGACAAGCGAGTGGAACCATAATGAGCAGCTTGAATGGAACCTACTTGAATACAAACGCCACCAGGGTGTGCAGAGTCTGGTTCGTGATTTGAACTTCCTGTACCGTGATGAGCCAGCACTGTTCGATCAGGATTGCGAGCCTGCCGGATTTGAATGGCGCCTTTCGGATGCAGCAGAAGCAAGCATTCTTGCCCATGATCGTATCAGTGAAGATGGTGAGCGTATTCTTGTTGTCACTAACTTTACGCCGGTACCACACGAGAAATTCCGTTTGGGAGTCCCTGTAAAAGGTGAGTATAAGCTACTGCTAAATACTGACGATGAGAAGTACAACGGTAGTGAGTTTAATGTGTACAAAACACGTTCAACGCAGGATGTCGAAAGTGAAGGCCTTGAACAGTCTATTGAGCTGAAGTTGCCACCACTTTCAACGGTATTCTATAAGTTTGTTGGCTAAACGACTTTTAGCTTCGTACTTAAGTTAGCTTCGTACTAAAAAACCGATACCAGATGACTGGTATCGGTTTTTTTTTTGGATTTAGTATTGATGCCAGCGCAGAGTTCACGGACTACCGCGCACTCCTGAACAGGCTTATATACCTAAAACATTCTGGAATAGTATCAGTGAACCTACACCACTAATCACCACCCAGATAAGATCAAACTTAAGGCTTACTAAAGTACATACAATAGCAGCCAGAACTTTAGGGTTGTGTAGGTCAAACTCCATTTGTGGCCCTGCACCTAAAACTTCAACGGCTATGATCGCTGGTAATACGGTTACAGGAACAAAGCGCAGGGTTTTCTTGAAACGATCAGACATTTCAAATTTGCCTGCCATACCGATTACTGAAAAACGAACGATAAAGGTTGCAAATACCATTGCCAGAGTAATCAAAAGGAAACTAGTCGTATTCATAATTATGCTGCTCCGTATTGGCCGTCTACTAGGTGAGTGTTGGATTGTTCTTCTGCGCGTTTCGCTTCATCTGCCTCGGATGCTAAGTCCATACGATAGCCAGCAAATACACCAACTACAGCGGCAACGACAAGGCCAATAGAATACGGAAGTTCAGCAAGCAGGATACCAGTAAAGGTAGCAACAAGTGCTGCGACGATACATTCGCGACTTTTTACCTGAGGAATTACGATTGCGATAAATGCTGCAACCATAGCGAAATCCAGGCCGTAATCAGCGATGTGAGGGAAGGATGAACCAATCACCGCACCAAGGAAGTTCGCCAGTACCCAGTTAAACCAGAAACCGCCCATTACTCCCATGTAAAACCAGATACGTCCCTCTTTTTCCTGTTTCATTTCACCAATTGACGTAGCGTATACCTCATCGGTTAGGCCATATGCCATTAGGGCTCTGATATGAAATGGGTACTCTTTCACATATTCAGATAGTGACGCGCTATAGAGAAGGTGACGAAGGTTAATTATAAACGTAGTAAACATGATCACGATGATGCTTGCGGAGGACTGTATCAGGCCAAGTGCGACCATTTGAGAAGAGCCCGCGAAGACAAAAAAGGACCACAACGTACTTTGTAATACGTTCATGCCTGCGGTGATACTGATCGCCCCTACAATGAACGAAAAAGGAAAAGCACCGACGCAGAGGGGTAGGATAGCTTTAATCCCGGCTTGAAAAAGTTGCTTCTTCATAAATTATATTTCCAGAGAGAATGATTGCCAAAATTGCATAGAAAATTCAAATATAGTTGCAATAAATTCGTGGGAAAGGATATTTCGACAACAAAAAATTGCAATCTTATCTAGCACGATTAGCGCAAAATATAACCAGTTAATATTCGAGAAACATAGAATAATGGCGGCTATAGTGTTGATATCAAAAGATTTGTAATGATGAATTTTATTTTTGCAATGTTTGATTTTACAAATGAAAGTGCAAATAAAGTTGCAATAATTGAGTTTGCAGAACTAAAATAATTTTGAATTTTTTGCAGTATTGTTAGGAACGTATTATGAAAACAATTATCACTTCTGAAAAAGCGCCTGAAGCTATCGGCCCATACTCACACGGCAACGCTTACGGTGACTTCATTTTTACTTCAGGACAGCTACCAGTATGCCGCGAAAAAGGCGGTGTTGTTGAAGGTGGTATCAGTGAGCAATCTCGTCAATCGCTTCTTAATTTGCAATATGTATTGCAAGCAGCCGGTGGTGATATGGACACTGTATTGAAAACGACTTGCTACCTTTCTGATATCAGTGACTTTGCTGCTTTTAATGAAGTATACAAAGAGTTCTTCGAAAAAGATTGCCCTGCTCGCAGCTGTTTTGCTGTAAAAGACCTTCCACTTGGCGTGAAGATTGAAATCGAAGCTATCGCTTGTCGCAAGTAGTTACGGAGTAACATGATCATGAAAGCACAATGGAAGCAATATAAAGACATTATCAATGCGGTAGTAAAGCCAGCTCTTGGTTGTACTGAACCAATTTCTGCAGCGTTTGCTTCAGCAACAGCTGCGGAACTATTAGGTAAAACACCAGAGAAGATAGCGGTTCACGTATCTGACAACCTATACAAAAACTCAATGGGCGTGTTTGTACCGGGTACTGGCAAAATTGGTCTTCCAATCGCGGCCGCGGTTGGTGCGATTGGCGGTAACGCTCAGGCTGGCCTTGAAGTATTAGCTAAGATTACATCAGAAGATGTTGAAAAAGCACAAGCACTTATCGATGCTGGTAACGTTGTTGCATCACGTAAGGACGTAGAAGAGTTCATCTACTGCTACGTTGAAGTGGAAGCAGGAAGTGATAAGGCGACCGTTGAAGTTTGTGGTGGCCATACTCAGGTAGTTAAGAAGACACTTAATGGTGAAACAGTATTTGAACAAGAAGTAAGTGCAGCTCAGTCAACAGGCTCTATCTGTGACGGTGTTGATATTAGTATTGCTCAAATCTATGACTACGCAACTCAGGCTTCATTTGAAGAGATTGAGTTTATTCTAGAAGCTTCTGTACTGAACGATACGTTGTCTAAAGAAGGCCTAGAAAATAGCTATGGCTTAGAGGTTGGACGTACTATCGAGCAAAGCATAGCAAATGGCTTTATGGGTGAAGATCTGGTTAATAAGATCATCATGCGTACCTCTTCTGCTTCTGATGCTCGTATGGGTGGTGCGACACTTCCTGCGATGAGTAACTTTGGTAGCGGTAACCAGGGTATTGCAGCGACAATGCCTGTAGTTGTTACAGCAGAACACTTTAAAGCCTCTGAAGAGTTGCTTGCTCGTGCACTAATCATGAGCCACCTGGGTGCAATCTACATTAAATCTTACTACCCACCATTATCTGCTTTCTGTGGTAACACCGTAACCAGTGGTGCGGCAGCAATGGCAATGGTATACCTGGCTGGTGGTACATTTGAGCAAGCTTGCTTTGCGATTCAAAACGTACTAAGTGACTGTTCTGGTATGGTTTGTGACGGTGCAAAATCTACCTGTGCAATGAAGGTAAAAACTTCGACTAGCTCAGCAGTGAACGGATTCCTGATGGCGATGAGTAATAATGAAGCGCATGATCAGGGTATCGTTGCTCACGATGTAGAAAAAACAATCCGCAATGTAGGTAAATTAGTTACCACTGGTATGGGCGTTACAGACAGTACAATTATTGATATCATGTCTGCTTAATCAGTTGTAACAAAACCTGTTGTTGAGCCGCTCAGTGTTATGCTGAGCGGCTTAGTTTTTTATGTAACGAGGATGAATTGCGTGTTTGAATTAACGCAAAGTGACTATGATATTCTTCATGCCATTGAAAATGTTGTTGATGGTATCGCTGCTATGTATGGTGAACATACGGAAGTAGTGCTTCACAGCTTAGACGTCAATAACCCATCAATTCTTAAGATTGTTAACGGGCATATCACGGGTAGAGAAGTAGGTGCTCCGATAACAAACGTCGCATTAATGAAGCTCTATGTCGGAAAAGATATTTCGGAGCCATATTTTAGTACTAGCCCTGATGGAAAAAACCTTCGCTCCACAACGACTATCATTCGAAACCCAAATAAACAGCCAATAGGGCTGCTTTGTATCAATTCAAATTTAGACGCATCTTTCAAGTCAGTTGTGAGTGCATTGCTTCCCGGTGCAGAACAAGGCTCTGAACAAGCTGGGTCTCAAGAAACATTTGCACGCAGTAACGAGGAGATGATGAACAGCTCCATAGAAGCTGTTGGAGCACAGGTTCAGGAAGATAATACGATACCGCCATCAAAGAAGAGCCGCGAGATTGTTACCCGACTGCATGCTCTTGGCGTGTTTAAAATAAAGGATAGCATCCAGATTGCAGCGAATAGTCTGGATATCTCTACACATACTATTTATCGATATTTGCGAGAGCTAAAAGGGTAAAAGGCAAGGGGTTATGCCTATACCCTTTAATTTACATAAGTGAAAAGCTCGAGAGCAGGAATATACCGAATGTTGTCGATGCCAACGATAGAACCGTGGTTAATGCGATGATATTTGCTGCCAGTGTAGGACTTCCACCCATAGCCCTTGCCATGATATAGCTCGCTGCTGCTGTAGGTGCTGCACTCATAAAGAATATAATGCCCAACTCCAGGCCTCGATAACCTAAAAGAAGTGCCGCTGTAACGATAACTAATGGAGCGAACAGCAGCTTATAGCCTGTAGAAAGCCATGTAGCGCCTCCTTCGCTTTTCAAAGATTTCAGGTTCAACGATCCCCCTGTGCAAAGCAGTGCCAGTGGTAATGTCATGTTTGCAAAGTACTGACCTGCATCCAGGACGATAGCTGGCACAGGAATCGAAAGTGCATAAAACGAAATGCCAGCAAGTATCGCTAATATTAGCGGATTGCGGGTTATGCTCTTTATCATCACCTTGGTTACTTCTGTAACAGAGCTATCTCCTTTTGGAGTAAGAGCGATAACCGCGAGGATGTTGTAAAGAATAGTCATAGGTGCGACATAGATAGCCGCTACGGCTACCGCATCGTGACCATATGCGTTAGCAACGTAAGCCAGGCCAATGATTGCGGTATTGGCTCTATATGCACCCTGAACAACAACGCCCTTATCCTGTTTGTTCTTTAGGAACTTACCCACCGTCAATGATGTGAGAATGAAAAACAGAATGTTGGCAATAATACCAAATAGGGTAAAGTTGGCAGCACTGGCAAAGTCGTGCTCTGAATTAACGATACTTAAGAACAAAAGCGCGGGTAGGGTGACCTGAAAAACGAGCTTAGAGGCGACATCGATAAAATTTTCATTGATTAGACCAACGCGCTTAAATACAACACCTAAAACGAGCATGAGACAGATCGGCCCGGTTATAGAAAGCGAAAATGCAAGTTGTTCCAGCAGGTGTGCCATTGTTTCCCCTAATAAATAATACAAATATACTCAGTGACCTCAAGATACAGTATTCAGAGCGACATCAGAAGCGTTAGTTCAAGGAAATAATGAGCCACTCAGAGTAAATACTCTAATGTTGCATATATGTAATAATTTGGCATTATGTACAGGGATAAGATTTATAAACTAAATAAAGTTGGCACATATCGATGAGCGAGAAGATATATTTTAATAAATCGGGAAAAAATAGTATTAAAAAACAACTAATTAATATCTCTACCCGATTACATCATACCGTGGCGCCCAGGCATGCTAAAAAACAGCAAAAAAACTGTTTTTGACTCCAGTCAGAACGCCAAAAGCCAACGACGAGCCAATTGGGCTTTCAAAATACGATCTGGAGACCAGCGAAGGAGCAATTAAGATGTACTCATTGGGGGCCGGGCCTGTTTGGGTACTGAATCATGGTTGGTCTGGCTCGGCCAGTCAGTTTTACCCATTGATGGAGTTTATTTCCTCTAATGGTTATACCGCAGTAGCTTATGATCAGCCTGGACATGGGGAAAGTGAAGGTGCTTTCGGTCATATACCCGCTTTTGTCCGCTGTCTGGAAACCGTACTGGATAGCCTGGATGATATAGCCGGAGTTGTAGCACATAGTATGGGGACAGCGGCAACACTTGAATGTCGTCATGCAAAAATCGCTGACTGCCCAATACTCCTGGTGGCTCCTGTACTTGATTATCTGGATAACCTATTTGGCAGCGTGGCGCGTTCGGGGTACTCGATGAAATTATTTCAGGAAGTTGTTGATGACGTTGCGCAGCAATATCATTATCCGATACACATCATCGACCCATACCAGCACCTCATGAACAGAACTTCCCAGACTTATATTGTTCATGACGAGAAAGATAGATTTACTAAATATTCAGTATCAGAAAAAGCAGCAACTGAAAGCGATTATGTCACGTTAATAACGGCTCATGGAAAAGGTCATGGTCGTGTTATGAAAAGCACAGAAGTCATGGAGGCGTTTAAGCAATTAATTTAATTTATCTTTTATCTGGGGCTAATTTATTATTGATTGCTAACATATGTCTCACTTCTTAGTGAAGCTTGTTTGAAGTACAAGAATTTTCTTGAATTTTTCCCAAAATAGGGCGTTACTATTAGTATCAAACGGTAATACTTACTAACACAAAACTGTAGTTGTGAGGTGAAAATGGAGTTGTTTGCCGACCATCGTGAACAAAATAACAATAACGAAGAAAATCAACCGAGAGTTCAGTTAAAACCATGGCGAGTTTTGCTGGTTGATGATGACGTGCAGATGCATCAGATTACCAAGTTGGCGTTAAATGGCTTTATATTTCAGGATCGAAAACTTGAACTTATCTCTGCATATACAGGTATTGAAGCAAAAGAAATTTTAGATAATTCAGATGACATCGCGGTAGCACTTATCGATGTAGTGATGGAAACTGAACACGCGGGCCTCGATTTAGTTAAGTATATTCGTACGGAGCTACAGAACCATATGACACGTCTGGTGTTAAGAACCGGACAGGCAGGGCAGGCCCCTGAAGATATGGTTATTCAGGAGTACGAAATTGATGATTATAAAGAGAAAACCGAGCTAACCACTCAGAAATTAAGAACGCTGCTTTACTCTATGCTTCGTTCGTATCGTGACCTTTGTATCATAGAAGAACAAAAGGAGGGGCTAAGTAAGGTTATTGAAGCCTCGGCCAATGTTCAAAACACCAATACCCTAAAAACCTACGCTTCTTCAGTGCTTAATCAACTGACTTCTTTGCTAAATCTTGAAGCGTCGGCCTTCTACTGTGTGGTTCAGCCATGTCCCGACAGTGAGGATACTCGTGCGTTAACATTGGCGGCAACAGGCGACTATGTGAACTTCTACCCGGTATGCTCATTTGATTTATTACCCGATATGGTTGCTACACGTTGCACTGAAGTACTCCATGCACATGACTCTATCCAGTACGAAGACGCTTATGTGCTTTTCTCTGAAGATGAGCGAAGGGTGATTAGTATTCTGTATGTAAACCTTAAAGAGCAGCTATCTGATCTGGATAGACAACTGCTCAAGATCTACATGCATAACATTGCCCTTACTTTTGAGAACCTCAACCTGTTAGTTGACCTGCAAGATACGTCTAAAGAGTTAGTATACAACCTGGCGAATGCAGTGGAGGCAAGGAGTAAGGAAACCGGCGCTCATGTACAACGTGTATCGATGATTTCGGAAAAACTGGCTAAGCTTTATGGTTTGGACGAACAGGACACATTAATGATCAAGCATGCATCACCGCTGCATGATATTGGTAAAGTGGCTATTCCAGATAGCATTCTTCATAAACCAGGTAAACTGGATGCAGAAGAGTGGGAAACCATGAAGAAGCACGTTGATTATGGAGTCGAGATTCTTAGCAAATCGAAGCGAAGGTTGATTGTCGTTGCACGTGAGATAGCGGGATATCACCATGAGAAATGGGATGGTACAGGGTATCCGAATCAACTTAGTGGAGAAGATATCCCTATTTCTGGGCGAATCACGGCGCTTGCAGATGTTTTCGATGCTTTGGGCTCTAAACGAAGCTATAAAGAGCCATGGTCAGATGAAGATATCATGAAAGAAATAAAGGCGTTGAGTGGAAAGCACTTTGAGCCGAAGCTTGTTGAGCTTATGGTAGAGCGCTGGGATGAATTTATCTCCATCCGGGATATGTACCCCGATTGATTGTTTAATTTCCCGTATTTATTTCTTCTACAATACCACTCTCTAACGAGAGTGGTAAATTTTGTGGGATAGAAAATATAAAATGAACACCAGCTCCAGGCTCCGAATCAAACTCTAGATTTCCCTTTAACTTCTGGTGAACTAAATTAAACACTAGATTCAAACCAAGTCCGGAACCACCTAAACCTCTTTTAGTGGTGAAGAAGGGCTCGAATATCTTCTGATGGTAGGAGCGGTCTACACCACAGCCGTTATCGTGATATTCAAACACTATTAGATCATCTTTCTGTTCAAACTTAATACTAATCTCTGGGCTTTCCTGGTTTTCAAAAGCATGGTTAACACTGTTAAGAACCAGATTCGATACGACTTGTGTGAGCACGCCTGGCAGGCTGTTCATAGTTATATCTTTGCCACCTTCGATTGTCGGCTCTACAGGAACTTTACGTGTACGAGAATGTAAACTTGCCAGTAGGGAGTCCAGTACGTTGTAAACCAGGAACTGGCTACGACTCTCTGAGACCTGATCAACGGCTGTCTGCTTAAAGTCTTTGACCAATTTGGCTGCTCGATTAAGGTTATCTTCGAGCATCACATTCGTATCGTTCATTCGTGACATAAGTTCCTGGAACTGAGTACTGGTCAAGGTTTGTGAGTCAAAAGAATGGGTTAACTCGGCTGATATCTCTTTTATAATTGATGCCGCAGTTACCGATATACCAAGTGGTGTATTTACTTCGTGCGCAACACCGGAAACCAATCCCCCTAACGCAGCTAATTTCTCTGACTCAATCAGTTTTTCCTGAGTTTGTTTCAGGTTGTTCATGCTGGCGCGAAGGTCTTTTGTTCGCTCTTCTACCTTTTTCTCCAGAGTTTCGTTTAACTCTTCAAGTTCGATAAGTGCCTGCTGCAGAACGGTAATATCGATGGCGGTTCCTCGGAAACCAAGGAAGTGCCCATCGTCGTAGTTAGCGATGGCCTGTAGTAACAGGTAATGTGTTTGTCCGTTGATTTCCACTTTTTCCTGGCAGAATTCAAACGATTGTCGATTATCAATCGAGGAAAGAAACTTAGGTGCCGTTTCGAAGATATCGAGATCTTTAATGTTGATAAGCTTAGTAGCATCAAGACCAAGGTGTTTTTCCATCTCAGCGGAGACATAGATTAGCCGGTTATCGGAATTGGTTTCCCATAACCAGTCAGACGAAACGTTAGCGAAGTCTGTAAACCTTTCCTGTTCGTATTTTATGTTGTTGTAGAGAGTGGTCAGGCGGTTAGTAATTCGGTTGGTTTCATCCCCTAACCACTGGACTTCATCTTCCCGTGACATAAAAATTCGGCGATATCTAAGTTTTAGAGGCTTCCTTGGGTGGCGAGGGTTATAGTTTCTAAGATGCCGGGCGATAGCGAATATACGTTTGTTGATACTTTCATTTACCACAAACAGGATAACCAGGCAGACAATCATGGTCTTTATACCATTTATAATAAGAGTGACTGCAAACTGCCAAATCAGGTAATCATAGATTTCCTGAGCATCGGAATGAACATACAGTGTTCCAAGATATTCGGCTTTAGAGCTCGGTGTTTTTCGGTAGACGACGGGATATCCGTCGATAACGCGATTTACTGGTACGGCTGTCCCGGCTTTGAAATGATCGTGTGCTGATTTGATTTCCAGGTAATCGATTCTTGGTAAGTTAACCAGGCCTTCCAGACGTTGTTGTACCAGTTTTAAGTCGAACTCCCATAGTGAAGCGGCAAGAAGAGGTACATGAACCATTTGAATCTCTTTGTGTCTTGCCTCTACCTCGTTAAACTCACGCGTATAATCCCATGACAACTGAAGTATGGTGGAAGATAAAGTAACGGTACTACTGATAAGAACCATTATTAAAATGATTCGTTTACCAACACCACTAAATATTGGACTCTTTATACTCTCTTCAAGCTCTTTATTCTTCATTTCCAATCCTTTGCGTGAGCATACATTTATCTTAGAGTGTTTATTAAGAAATGAAAACGTTAGGTGTAATAAAAAGTGCTCGCGCTAAAGTATCTTGAGGTCACGAGTATATTTACTTGCCAATTACGTGAAGCATCTATAATTAAAATGTCGCGTATGTGATCCGGGGTAAGCCATGAATCGGGTGTTTCTGACTCACAATATTAAGTCTCTACTTCTTATACTGTCTTTTATTTCTTTTCAATTGTCTCCTTTCCCCGCAAAAGCAGATGGAATTGTGCACCTCACGGTAGGAGAGTGGCCACCATACACCTCTCAGCATAGCCCGTTTGGTGGGTTTGCAACGCATGTTGTTACAGAGGCATTTAGCGCGGCTGGGTTGGATGTTGAGTATCGATACCTGCCTTGGGCGAGGGCAGGGGAGTATGCTAAAAGGGGAAAAGACACACACGGAGGTGAATGGCATGGTTCTGTTGGCTGGGCATACACCGAAGAGCGAGGAAAGCACTATGACTATAGTGACTCTTTAGGTAAGAGTCAGCAGGTCCTTTTTATCTGAAATCCCGCCCTCTAGTATGGCAGGAGTTAAATGATCTGAAAGGAAAGACGATAGGTGTAAACCTGGTTAATCCCTATTCGCGTTTGGCGAAAGCAGCAGAAGACGGACTTATCTACTTAGAGTCTGGTGGGAACTATGATGTGTTATTAACAAAACTTCTTTACAGGCAGTTGGATGCCATTTCTATGACCAAAGCGGTAGGTCTTCATTATCTGGAAAGTAATTACTCGGAAGAAGAGAAATCCCGTATCGGATATTCACCTGTGCCTCTTTCAACTCGAGACTTTTACCTGATTTTTTCAAAGCAGATTGAAAGTAATAAAGCTCTGAGAGAGAAGTTCAATCAGGGACTAAACACCATCAGGAATAATGGTATATATGATCTTATATACCAGAACTTGCTGGATGGAAAATATGATTAAGTTAACCATTTCTATGGTGAACTCTAATCATTTTGTTCAAGTTCTTTTGGTAACGTGAATACAAAGTGTACCCCTTGATTTAGGCTTGAGGTAAAGCTCATTTCACCGTTTAATCTTTCGCGGATCAAAGTTTGCACAAGATTCAGCCCGAGCCCGTTTTTACCGGTTCGTTTACTACTTGAATAGAATGGTTCAAATATCTTCTCGTGTAAGGACTCAGGGATGCCGCAACCATTATCCCGATATTCCAGAATGATGTTTTTTCCGGATTCTTCAAATGAAATCTCTATCTCAGGTTCAGGCTGATCGTAAAAGGCGTGCTGGACACTGTTTACAATCAGGTTCGACAAAACCTGGGTAACGCTACCCGGTAAGCTATTCATCATTAACTCTTCATTTCCGGTAAGAAGAGGAACAACAGGAACCTTGCGTGTTTCTGGGTACATACTCGAAAGCAAAGCTTTGAGTATTTCTTTAATATTAAAGGAGCAGCAGGTATTCGATACCTGATCGATTGCAGTCAGCCTGAAGTCATGTATGAGGCGTGTGCCTTTGTTAAGGTTCTCTGCAAGCATATCGGAGCTTATAGTTAGCCTTTCTACCAACTCTTCAAACTGTTGACTGGTTAAGGTCTGGTTATTAAATGATTCTTTTAATTCATCGCGTATATCCTGAATAACGGAAGTTGCTGTGATAGATATTCCTAAAGGCGTATTCATTTCGTGCGCAACACCTGCTACGAGCCCTCCTAATGTCGCCAGTTTTTCCGATTCAACAAGGTGTTTGTTTTGAGTTTCGTTTTTGTAAATGAGTTCTTTCAGGCTTTCGCGCATAGAAAGAAGATCGCGACCTAACTGGTCGATTTCACTGTTGCCAGTAGTGTCTAAGTCAGCTAATAGATCGCCCTTAGCGACCTGTTTAGAGAAACGTGAAAGCTTGTTTAGTTGTAGGTTGATACTTGAGAGCAGCGCTGAACTAAAAAACAAAAACAGTACGATAGTGACTAAAGCTAGAATACTAATGATTAACATGCCATTACGAGAAGTACTTTTCGTATCCTCGTAGAACTGATTAAGTTTGGTATCGGCAAACATCTGGATCTCATTCACCACTTTGCTAAGGCGTTGAATATGCACTTCGCCCTCTGTTGTTGTTACTTCATAGGCGAGATCTGAACGATTTAGCGAGCGATAATTAAAAACTTTTTTACGAATGGGCTCCCAGTCCAAAAAAAGCTGACGCAACTTTACTATTTCGGTTTTATCACCCAGATAGCGTTCTTTTAGGATATCGAAATAACTAAGCGTATCTCTGTGAAGGTGGCTGATTGCTTTTTGAGCTTCTGATATGTCTTTGTTGAGAGCTATATCCTTCATCTCACGGTTTATTAGCTCAATATTCAGGGCAATTTCGCTCACCGCATGATAGACGGTGACAGGGTGGTCGTAGATGTCTTCGACCAGATTGCTCATTTTACTGTACTGGATCAAGCTAATGATTAGCGATGCGAGTATGCATGTAATCGATAATGAGATGATTATCGCTAAACGAGCTTTAACGGAAATCTTCCGAAATATATTTATCATTAAGATGCTTGGTTAAAATTCAGGAGAACATACAATTTAGCGTAGCCTATTAATTTCGATATTGACGTAATCAACATCGAAATTTAAACAATAAATTCAATGTAACCTTCTGAATTATATATTTCTTGAATATGCAAGCTTATCCCGACTAAACTGACTTATCTATAAACAATACGTATGAGTATGCTGATATGCAGGTTCCTCAGGTCGACTTTAACAATAGAAAAAACGAACAAGCGCAGTTTGAAATCGTTGACCTGGAAGAGCTTGCCAGAAGAGCGCCCTCCTTACCTCATTCTCCGGATCAGGCACATAGAGTTAGCTTTTTTGCGGTTCTCTATGTAGCGGAAGGGTGCGGGAGTCACATGATAGATTTTATCGACTATCCGTTTGAAAGTGGCTCTGTGCTTTTCATTCAGAGAGAGCAGGTCCATGCCTATGACTTTTCGGGTAAACCGAAAGGAAAGGTTTTACTTTTTACTCAAGCATTTCTGGATCAATTACATTCAAATATGCGTTTGCCTAATTACACACCGACACATTTAGATTTTCAGTATCAGCCGGTGATAAATCTAACTCGTGACGTTCAGCAGTGTGTTAGTAATCTACTTTCCGAGCTACTCAGGGAAACAAGCCGTGTTGATAACGATCCTTTGATTATTATGTATTTGTTCTCGGCGTTATCTTTAACCCTGCATCGGGAGCGGCCTGAATCAAGGCAGGATAAAATGTCCAAAGAGCAGAACCAGCGCTTTGCGCGTTTTTTCGCTCTTTTGCAAACGCACTACACTTCTATAAGAGACGCGAACTGGTATGCAAATCAAGCGCACACGACCTACAAAACCCTCAATCAGGATTGTAAACTTGCCACCAACCTTACTGCCAAGCAGTTAATCGATGCTTACACCACGCTTGAGATCAAAAGACGTCTGGTGTTGCGTGATAACTCGGTACAGCAGATGGCTTATGGCATGGGGTTTGACGATGCAAGTAATTTCGTAAAATATTTTAAAAAGCAAACCGGAAGTACTCCGACTCAGTTCCAGAAGAAGTATTTTGACCCTTATCTATAGGTTTATGTCGGTTCGATATTTACCATTTTTCCGCCTCGAATGACCTGCCGTCATTGTTGGGATGATTTTAAGATACCCCCATCCCAACAAGAGGAACGAACAATGAAACTATCTACCATTTTCACACGTACACTTTTAGCTGCTGGCATCCTGACGACCGCGGCTTGTTCGACAGCCACTGATGAAGCAAGCGCTGTTTCTAACAAAGAGAAGGCAGTAGCACTTATCTCCAGCATTGAAACTGGCGATCCAGCACCAGTCGCATACGTAAATCCGGAAAAATACATTCAGCATAACCTTGCGGTAGGTGATGGCCTTGCTGGTTTTGGTGAAGTAATGCAAGCCCTACCCAAAGGCAGTGCAAAAGCAAAAGTACTACGTGCTCTGGAAGATGAGGAGTATGTAGTGCTGCATACAAAATATAACTTCTTCGGTCCGAAGGTAGGCTTTGATGTTTTCCGTTTTGAAGACGGCCTGATCGTTGAGCATTGGGATAATCTTCAGGAAATTGCTCCGGCCAATCCAAGTGGCCGAACTCAGTTTGATGGTCCGACAGAGATTAAAGATCTGGATAAAACAGCAGAGAACAAAGCGCTGGTTGCTGATTTCGTAAGTACCATCCTGATGAAAGGTCAGATGGATCAGATTGGTAAGTTTATTGGTCCAAATGATGAAGATTACCTGCAGCACAATCCAGGTATCGCAGATGGTTTAAGTGGTCTTGGTGCTGCGTTTGCTGCAATGGCTGAAAAAGGTCTTTCTATGATCTATACCGCCAACCATAAAGTGCTAGGTGAAGGGAACTTTGTTGTATCCATCAGCGAAGGTGAGTTTTTGGGGCAGCATGTAGCGTTTTACGATATGTTCCGCGTTGAAGGTGGCATGATTGTTGAGCACTGGGATGCGATTCAGGAAATTCCAGCTAAAAGCGAGTGGAAGAATCAGAACGGTAAGTTTGGTTTCTAATAGTCTGGCTATGGCTTCTTCATCTTGAGGTCACTTGAAAATGTGCTTATCATGAATACGTTTTGTATATCAGATAAGCGCATTTAATTTACGGTGTTTAAATTTTTCTTTATCCCCTTATTCACACTCTTCATCTCATTTCTGGTTCAGGCATCTGAACCAAAATCAACGCGTACTCTCGAAGAAGCAATCGAAGCCTTCACACCACGAGTCAGAGCGGAACTTACTCCCTATTTTGATAAAGCGAATATCATCTACCCGCCTGATAAAGTAACGCTACTGGCAATCAAAGAGCGTCATATTGTTGAGGTTTGGGCGACAAGCGGAGCCAAAACAAGTTTCATTAAACAATATTTTATCTGGAGTGCCAGCGGGGACTCAGGACCAAAGTTAGAGGAAGGGGATAAACAGGTTCCAGAGGGAATCTACAAGGTGATAGGGTTGAATCCGAATAGTAAGTATCACCTCTCTATGGCTCTCAATTACCCTAACGAGTTTGATATGAAATGGGCAAAAGCTGACAAAAGGCACGATCCGGGAGGAGATATCTTTATTCACGGTGACTCATACTCTGTTGGCTGCCTTGCAATGGGAAACAAAAACATAGAAGAGCTTTTTATTCTTGCTGTGGATACCGGGATTCGTAACTTCGAGGTTATAATCGCACCAGGTGATCCAAGAAAACGCCGCCTGGAACGCAAAGAAAGTGATCCGAAGTGGGTTGATACCTTGTACAAAGATATCGAATCGGCCTTTAAGCCTTTCAATTTAAGATAATTACACTTTCACCAACGTTATAGGGAATCTAATCAAGGTGGAGAATTCAATAAAAAATTCCTCTGCCCCTCATGTCGGCATTATTGGGGGCGGAATTGCAGGTTCTACAACGGCACTGCATCTTTCTGAACAAGGTTTTAACGTTACTCTGATCGAACGAGGGAACGGCCTGGTTAGTGGGCCACCTATCTGCCATCTGCATGCTGGTGGTAATTTATACAGAGAGATATCGCAACAGCAATGCCTGGATCTGTTGAGACAGTCAATTGATACCGTTCGTCTTTATCCGCATGCACTTAATGTCAGGCCTACGGTTATTGCTACACCTGTTACAGATAAGGGTGAGCCCGAAGCTCTGCTTCCAAGACTAGAAACAATTCAGAATGCGTATAGTGAACTTGTCGAACAAGATGAAAGAAATAGTGTGTTGGGCGATCCGAACGACTACTACCGATTATTCTATAGGGATGAACTTGAAGCACTCGCATTGAGCACGCAGTCTAAACACCCGGTCACTATAGAAGAGTGGCTTATTCCCTTTGCCAAACATACCGATTTGGACAAGCTCAAGTTTCCAATTGTTGTGGTTCAGGAGTTCGGGTTAAGCGTTTTCCGGTTAGCCGCGAGTGCGACCCTTTCTTTAGAATCGCATCCCCAATGTAGGCTTCTGACTGGTTGCAGTCTGGACAGTGCTGATTTTGATGGAAGACGTTGGAATCTAACTTATAGTGATAAAAATGATAGTAAGTACCCACTGGAAGTCGACTATCTGGTTAATGCGTGTGGTTATCGAAGCGGTACTATCGATGACGTTACCCGTCAGCCACAAAAAAGGTTGGTTGAGTTTAAATCTGCGTTTGTTACTCGCTGGCCAGAATGTGAAATGCACTGGCCCGAAGTGATTTTTCATGGCGAGAGAGGCACACCAAACGGTATGGCTCAATTGACCCCTTATCCAGATGGTTTTTCCAGCTGCATGGGATGACAGAGGACATTACCTTGTTTAGAAACGGCCTGACATCCTCAGACGAAAACAGTTCTCAGCCAAGGCTTCCAAAGGAACTTGAGAGTAAGATTACCAGTGGCTGGCCAGAGGTTGTTCAGGTGCAGAGAACCACCCTTGCTATAAATCATCTAAGTCAGTTTGTTCCAACTTTTTCCTCAGCGGTTGAAGCAGGAAAGCCACTATATGGTGCTCAACAGATCCCAGGGTCGGATCCCTCTTTGAGAGCGGTTGATGTCTCCTTTACAGATAATCACTATGCTCGCGTTGAAATTGTCAAAGCCTCGTCGGCGTATCAGGCAGCCTGTAAGATTGCAGAACGAGTCAGACATTTAATGGGATTCGGCAGAGAAACTGAAGACCCAGAGTCCATTGAAACGATGCATCCAAATCATCTTGTTCAGAACGCACAAACGATTGAGTGGAAAGCCATTAAACTGGCAACTGAGCGTGGCTACCCAGAGGCATTGGCAAAAATACCGGGATAAAACTATTACTGGCTATATAGGGGAGGGGCTACCGGCGTTGGCAGGAAGTACACCCCCTGCAAGCCGAACGTGTATGAGGATCCAGGCGACTTCTCTGTACTTTACAGTACGCCTTTTTTAGCGCCCGGCGACCAGAAAACCAGTCATCGGGCTTGTCCATAAGCAGGTAGCCATTAAAACGTTTCATTAGCTGAGTCCGATACTCGTCAATAAAGCGACTATCAAACTCAATCTCGAAATAATCAAGCGCCTGTTCTATTGATGTAAAACCGGCAATCGTTTTCTGAATATCTGACTGGCTCATAGTATAGTTACCTTTGATCTCTGAGCCAGTATATACTCAGTCCGCTAAAACTGTCACTGTCGGGGGGAGCATCACATTGTCAGTATCAACATATCCGATGGCTCCGGGTCTATCGATGACGAACCGTAATATCTCTTTATCATTGTTCAGCTCTATTGGCGGGGTGCCCTTACCGATAAAGCGTCTTACCGTCCAATAAGCTGAGTATTTGTCTTCATCCTGTTTTAGAAACTTATCGAGAAACTTATTTCTAAGCGGACTTTGTGGTTTCGCATTAACCGGAATGACAGATAGTCCATCGAGCTCAATGATCCTTCCTGTGTAAATTCTGAGGACGGTATCATGAGTTAGTGTTCCCATATTGCTACTTCCTATCACGACGATATCAGCAAAAGCACTTTTAGCAAGCATCACCGAAAGCAGTAAGAAGAAGGTCAGATAGTTATGTTTCATACCTCCTCCTTAAAATACAAAGCTATAGGATAAAGAAAACACCGCGATGTCTGCGCCGCTGATGTCGGTGCCAGACGGGGTATCTACCAGGCTTGAAGCATTACCGATATGGCTGAGCATAAACTCTGCCTTTAGTTTGCTGGTTGGAGTGAGCCGGTATGAAGAGCCTATTGCCATCGAATATTGGTCGTAGTTTTGATAAACGTCCGCCATCACTTTTTGTGATGCATTGATGACCTCAGAACCTGGTACTAAATCAGGGACAGATGAGCTATTCAATGCGTTATAAAACTCAGTCTCATCGCTATCGGTTTTTATCTGAGAGTAGAATATATAGGGAGTCCATTTGCCAATGCTCTTGCGCAGGGAAACATATCCGGTGTAGCTGTTTTGTCCATTGGTTACGTTGCCTATCGTTCTTCTCGCCGCCAGTTCAAACGCAAGTCGGGTATCGTATCCAAGGCCAATGTCTGCACCAAGGTTGGCAATGATAACATCCTGGTGATCAACGGGTGTCGCGCCTTCGTAGGTGTAATAGCCGATACCATTGCTCTCTGCATAAAGTGGTTTTTCATACCAGTCGAACTGGTCGCTCCTGTTTTTACTTATTGCATAATGAATACCACCGATGTAGGTGTTCTCTTCAGTTTCATAGGTTAACGCCCCGCCAGTTAGCTCAATATCTATCGGAAAATAGAAACTTCCCGCATTGATATCGGTCCCCACGTCTTCACGGTAATAAAAACGCCAGTCTGTACTGACTACGCCGTAGTAGGCATCGAGAAAAAGATCGCCCTGAGAAAGAATGAAAGAGCGGTTTATAGATATCCCGGTATAGTCGTAAGTGGGACTCAAAGAATCGAATTCAGGCGGTACCCGAACATAGTCATAGGTTACTCCAACATCCCGATTCTCGGAGTTTAGATAACCGGGAACACGTAGCATACCCGCACGTAGTAACCAGTCATTTGTAGGGCGATAGGACAAGAATGCCCAGGCAATGTTTCCCTCCCAGCCGCTATCTTTAGAGGAGTTTGCCTTTATCTGTGGTTGTAAGGTAGCGCTGAATTTAGGGTTAAACTGAATATCCAGCTGCCCGGCAAGCAAACTGTCCTGGCGGAAGGTTCCGCCGTCATCGATGTTAACCAGATAACCATATGATTTATTAGATTGCGTATAGCCGATAGTGCCAAACCCCGAGAAGTCGACCTGTATCTCGGCACGCGCAGTAAAGCTACTTGCACAGAGCAGGGTTAACAGCCCCGGAAGCCAGGCTTTGACGTTGTTATGCGTTATTTTCACTGCTAAATCCTTTTATATAACTGTTATATATAGCTATTATTATAGTTTGGTTTGTTTTAGTTGGTTTCATCCGGCCAGCTATCTGCTATTGAGATACATTGATCCTCTATAGCGATTAAAGCATCGACTATCTCCGGGTCGAGGTGATTGCCACTATTGGTTTTAATTACATCAATGGCCTCTTCGTGGGTTAGTGCATCTTTGTAAGGCCGGATACTCCTTAGTGCATCGTAGACATCCGCAACCGCCATCAATCGAGCGGATACAGGTATTTCATCACCATGCAGGCCAAATGGATAACCACTGCCATCCCATTTTTCGTGGTGGTATAAAGCAATATCCATCGCGCAGTTCAGAAAATCATCATCTCCACCCATAAAATCAGCGGCTTGTTTAAGTATTTTGTAGCCTCTTTGGGAATGAGTTTTCATTACCGAGAATTCTTCGCTAGTGTGTTTATCCGGTTTTAGCAGAATGCCATCAGGAATAGTGATTTTGCCCACGTCGTGCAGTGGCGCTGATTTAGCGATGAGATCGATCTTATCCGGTGTCAGATAAGCGTGGTGTTTGGATGATTGAGCTAGCTTCTCTGCCAGAGCTTTTACATATGCCTGAGTTCGTCTAATGTGATTCCCGGTGCACTCGTCCCGAAACTCCGCCAGAGAAACCATCACGTGGATGGTGGCATCTTTAAGCTGATTAACCTGGGTCAGACGTCGGGAAACCTCATTTTCAAGCCACTGGTTATTGTCTATTAGGGAGTCTTGCCATTCCTTTAGTCGAAGATGATTTCTCACCCTGGTTTTGACGATGGGTGGGCTGATTGGTTTATGGATAAAATCTACCGCACCTACTTCGAATCCGTGCTCTTCATCTTCGACAGATGATTTCGCTGTCAGGAAAATCACAGGCACATGGCAGGTTATGCTCTCTTGTTTTAGACGGGAGCATACTTCATAGCCATCTATGCCTGGCATCATTACATCAAGCAAAACCAAATCTGGTGGAGAGGAGAATGCCAGCTCTAGTGCTCTGGTTCCGTTATTAGCGATCTTTACACGGTACTCATCATTTAACAGACCGGTTAACAGCGTTAGGTTGGTAGGAGTATCGTCTACGATAAGTATTGTTGGCCGACTCTTATCCATGCTCTCCCCTTAGCTTGTTGAGACACTGTAATGCCCTGTCAAACTCGTAATGATTGATGTACTGATGAAGTCGAGACACTTCCAGTTTAGGAAGAGTCACTGAAAGTTGATTGTAGCTTCTGCTCCATAACTCGATGACCTCTGAATCGCCTTCAGATAACAGCTTGATCAGCTTAATGATCATGGCTTTTGTATCAACATCTGGCTGCTCAGTCTCCTGTTGAGTACTGGCGATATTCCGCTTAATCTCGGAAATGATAGGTTGTAGCCCCTTTGCGAGTTCCGAAACTAGACGAACGGCATCCTGTTCTTTACGGAGCAGTATAAATTGCTCAAGTGTTCTTGCTGTCTCTGTGAGTTGATTCGCGCCTATCGTTTTCGATAATCCAGCCAGGGAGTGAGTATAGATGGCGGCTTCTTCCCAGTTTTTTGCATTTATGTGGTTGAATGTTGTATCTGCATAAGCTGAGAAGTCTAGAACAAAATTAGAGAGCACTTTCTGGTAGAGAACCGGGTCTCCTGCGGAGTTACGTAACCCTTGCGCAATATCGAGGCTGCGGATATTTCGTATAGCTACCGTCGATTTGTTCCCTTCAGTATTATTGCTATCTGGCATTTTCGGGATAGCAGGTTGATAGTATTGATCAAGAGTGGAGTAGAGTGTTTCCGGTAATATCGGCTTAACGATATGACCATTCATACCAACCTGTGTGCCTTTCTCTATCGCTTCTGTCATCGCGTGTGCTGTCATTGCAATGATGGGGAGGTGTTCGTAATAAGGGTTGGCACGAATCTGTCTTGTTGCCTCGAAGCCATCCATAACCGGCATCTGTAGGTCCATCAATACGGCATGGTAGTGATCACACTCGTTACCCATGATTTTGTTTACCGCTTCCTGCCCGTTGCTCGCAATATCGACACTGATGCCTTTCATTTTCAATAGATCGACAGCCAACTCCTGATTGGTTCGATTGTCTTCTACCAACAGGACATTCATACCACGCAGATAGTGTGTCTTCTCAGGCACAGAATCCAGTGTGACTGAGATGGACTCTGTTTCATAGATGGATGAGAAGAGGCTCTTTAATGTGGTAGGAAGAATAGGTTTTGGCAGGAAATGCCTGACTCCCATATTCTTTACGTGCTCATGAATGATTTCAAAGTCATAAGCTGAGGTGATAACTATCTCCGAGGTTTCTCTTACCTCAATCTCTTTTAGCGCATAGAGGAAGTCACCCCCATCCATTCCCGGCATTAACCAATCTAGGAAAATTAAGTCATACGGAGAGCCTATATTGCTGGCTTGTCTTATCATTTCAATAGCTTCTAAACCGCTGTTGGTAACATCAACCTCATGGGAAACACTTGTCCCCTTACCAAACGCGTAGATCATTCCATGAAGCACATCCCTCGCTTCTTTTTTATCATCGATGATCAGTATTTTTCGTGCTTCGTTGCTGGTATCAATAGGGTGCTTCAACGGGATATCAGCGACTGTGAACTCGGCAGTAAAAGTAAAGGTAGAGCCTAACCCCGGGGTGCTCTCAACGTTAATTTCACCATGCATAAGTTCTATCAGGGTTTTAGAGATGCTCAGCCCAAGTCCCGTACCACCGTATTTTCTGGTCGTTGAACTATCCGCCTGAGTAAATTCCTGAAATAATCGGCCGACCTGTGCTTTGGTCATGCCTATACCACTGTCTTCTATAGAAAACTGTAGCACTATCTTTCCCCGGTCACGATTGACGATATCCACACCAAGAATAATGCAGCCCGATTCGGTAAACTTCACGGCATTTGAAAGCAGGTTATTAAGTATTTGCCCCAAACGTATAGGATCACCAATCAGAGTTCCGTCCTCCTCCATCAAAAATGGATCGCGGACAGAGTAAAGAAGTTCGATCTCCTTTTTTTGTAAAGCTGGCTTAATAAGAGGTAACGCATTCCCGACAACATCTTCTATTCGTAACTGGGTTTTTTCTAACTCTATTTTTCCGGCTTCAATTTTAGAAAAATCGAGAATGTCGTTGATGATGCTTAATAATGACTTACCAGCATTGTGAATGGTTTCAATATAGTGTGTCTGTTTTGTCGACAGATCGGTTTTCAAGGCTAAATAAGCCATACCAATAATGGCGTTCATTGGTGTGCGTACTTCGTGGCTCATATTGGCGAGAAACATAGATTTAGCTTTCGTTGCCTCCTGGGCCATTTGGTTTGCTTTTTCCAGTTTCTGCTGAACCTCTTCACGGTTGTGAATATCTTCTTCAATGGATTCGGACATATGGTTCAGCGTATTGCCAAGAGTAATAAGCTCTTGAGCGCTCTTTCCTGAATCTACTCGTGTTGAGTATTTTCCCTGTGCGATCTCTTCGGCGGCATCGGACAGGCGCTTTATTGGAGTGAGAACATAGAACTTGAAATAGAGGTACGAGACAAAGACCAAAAATAGCGTTGTGATAACGGCAATAAATGCATTTGTTATAAGGGTTTTTAAGTGTTTTGTAGCCAGAGAAATTTCTGTCGATGTACGGTTTTCTACTTTCATCGCAAGATCGTGAATTGCCTGAGATAGCGCCGCTTTTTCACTGTTGTAGCGTTTACTAAAAACCAATCGATTGGCGAACTGAAGGTTTGGCTCTATGTCTGATACAAAATCTTGTATTTTAGGGTCATACAGCCCCTGAGTCGCGGCAAAAGCGATTTGTTCCAGTTCGCCAAGTGATTCCAGATACTTGAGTATGTCGTTGAGGGATTGGATTTCACTGTTACTGAAACCCAGCCCTTCCATCCTGGTAAATAGAGAAGTGCCTCCTTCGTTTAGTGGTGGATGATTTTTAACATTGGCTATCACATCATCCCAATAAGTTTCCGGGTTGTAATCGACAGGAGGGACTTTTTGACCGTTTCGAATGGCAATAATATCGTAGTAATAGAACAGGTAACGAGACTCACTTGTTGCCGTATACAAGCGTACAAGCTGAGCGAGTTGACTCGTTTCTGTCCTCAGATCATGGGTTAGTGCGAGCGATTCCTGACGATGGACCTGAGCCTGTATCACTTCATCGTATGCTTTCTTAACATTAACTACAGCGTAGGAGTTAATGAGTAACGCCAGCAATAACACCAAAGAAAAATAGATAGAGGCCGTAGAAAGCTTCATGTAGTAATTCCTTTACTTTTCGATACTTATAGACCTGGCTATATATGAGTATAAGTATTGTCTCTTAATACTATATCGGCAAATGTGAAAGAATATTTATGCTTAAAAGAGTTGTAATTTGTGATCGGGTGTTTTTTGTATGGTATTTAAACTGTTAAAAAACTGTAAGTTCATTGTCACAAATGTTCATCATTATATTGCCTTAATTATAAGCACCATAGAAAGGTGCGCATTTCAGCATATAAAAGGAAGCACATAATGAATGAACTTGATCATAACAACGATCAGCGCCCATTAGATCATGAACCTGAGTTCAACCGCTTTGTTGACGCAGCAATATCTCGACGTCGATTTTTGAAAACAACAGGCGCGGCGGGTACCGTTGGCTTTTTTGCGGCTAGTCCTATTAGTCAGGCTATTGCCAGTACCATGTCATCTAAATCGGAGTTGATGGGTTTCGAGGCGATTCCTACCTCGACAGCAGACACTATCACAGTGCCAAATGGTTATCAGGCGGATGTTCTTATTTCCTGGGGTGATCCGGTTGTAAGTGGAGCGCCTGTATTTACTCAGTCAAACGATTCGAAGGCTCAAGAAAAACAGTTTGGCGACAATAACGATGGAATGACATTCTTTCTGGTTTCTGATGATCGCGCGGTTCTTGCTGTTAATAATGAATACGTAAATAAAGAGTATCTTTACGAGCATCAGGGGAAGAACATTAGCGCCGATGACGCCCGAAAAGCGCAGGCTGCTCATGGTGTTTCGATCGTTGAACTCAAAAAAGAAGACGGAAAGTGGGTGGTAAATCCACAGGGTCGAGTAAACCGCCGAATTACGGCATTTACTGAAATGGAAATGACAGGACCGGCTCGAGGACATTCTTTGCTTAAGACAAGTGCGGATGAGTCTGGAATGAAAATTCTAGGCACCATGAACAACTGTGCCAATGGTCAGACACCATGGGGTACCTACCTGACTTGTGAAGAGAACTTTAATGGATACTTTGGTTCGTCGTCTGAACAAGAGCTAGGAGATACTTATGCTCGTTATGGTTTAAAGAATAAAGACTGGGGCTATGACTGGTATAAACATGACGAGCGCTTTGATATGGCGAAGCACCCGAATGAACCACATCGCTTTGGGTGGGTGGTAGAGATCGACCCAATGAACCCGAACTCAACGCCTAAAAAGCGCAGTGCGCTAGGGCGTTTCAAACACGAAAACGCGGCGTTAACCATCAATGGTTCTGGTCATGCTGTTGTATACCTTGGTGACGATGAGCGTGGTGAGCATCTCTACAAGTTTGTTTCTAAAGGCAAATACGTACCGGGTTCAGATTCAAATCGTGATCTTCTGGAAGAGGGGACTCTTTATGTTGCGAAGTTTGATGGCGCTGAAGGTGAACTGAACGGGAAAGGGGAGTGGCTAGAACTGACCTGGGGCAAGAACGGCCTTACTCCGGAAAATGGATTCCCGGATGCTGCGTCGGTGATGATTTTTGCTCGCCAGGCAGCGACTCAGGTTGGCGCTACAACAATGGACCGTCCTGAATGGGTAGCGGTTCATCCGAACAATAAGTCAGCGTTCTGTACTTTGACAAACAACAAATATCGCGGTGTTAAAGAGACACAGCCATTAAATGTGGCTAACCCTAGAGAGAAAAACCCATATGGTCACATTATTCGCTGGAATCCAATGAATAGCGACCACACCGCAGATACGTTTGAGTGGGATATCTACGTACTGGCCGGTAATCCGGAAGTTCACGAATCTGGTTTGATGGCTGGCTCTGATAATATCAACAAAGACAACATGTTCAATAGCCCTGATGGAATCGGGTTTGATATGGCTGGTCGCTTGTGGATTCAGACTGATGGAAACTACAAAAATAAAGATGGCTTTGCTGGAATGGGTAATAACCAAATGCTTTGTAGTGATCCTGAAACCGGAGAGATTCGTCGATTTATGACGGGCCCGGTAGCTTGTGAAATCACTGGGCTTACATTCTCTCCTGACCACAAGACTATGTTTGTTGGTGTTCAGCATCCAGGTGAAAAACTGGCTCCTTCTCATTTTCCTGAAGGTGGCAATAGTATCCCACGATCGTCTGTTATCGCCATTACACGTAAAGATGGTGGTGTAATAGGCGCATAGTCCCTTGTCCCAACCCCTAATAAAGGCCTCGTTAATCTAACGGGGTCTTTTGCTTTTTGAGTTTGGGTATTAAGCGTTTTGTTGAAATTTTGAACTCTATAACATAATAATTCAGCTTTTCGGGGGAAAATATTCAGGCTTAACTAGTTAAGAGAATGTCTACTTCAGCAGTAAGGTGGTTCGTATGGATAGAGTTGCCCCCAACTCACCTGTCATTCCAGATGAGAAAGCTGAGAACAGTGATAAAGAGATAAGCAGAGATCAGGCGTTAGAGAGAGCTACTAAGCTGGCGCTTGAAACTGTGGACGAAATGTTCCAGCAACCAGGAAAGAGTAGCAACTCTTAAGAGTTAGCCTCTTTTTTGTTCTTTTTTTCAATCATCATCCAAAAGTCACAGGCAGCTCTGTCTGCCTTAGTGGGGTTGCCCCAGGCTCCGCAAAGGTCGATAGGCTTTCCCGAATTCCTTTCAAATTGACGACAGTTCCCACAGCATTTTTTCATCACGAGTACTCCTTTAGCTCAACTTAGTGTAGAGATTGTAATTCATTTTTGGTTCAAAGCTATATGCATGTGCGTTACAAATTTAAAATTAACATAAAATTAAATTAATTAACCTAAATTTAATTTACATATACTTAAATATAGGTACATATTCCTAAATAAATGATGCTCAGTACCTATTTGGTATTATGTTATTAAATTTCAGTTTATATAGCTAATAATAGGTATGAATAGATAATAATTGGCGAACTAATGCGTAATTTTACTACATGACTGTAAGTTAATACGAATTGGTTTAATGTTATTTTGGTGTTTTTATATATAAAAATGGCGATTAATTAATGATGCTTTTGCAACATACTGTTGCTTGATGAGTGTAATGTAAAGAGTTGCTCTTAGAGAGATTATTATCTATATGTTTGAATTATAGCAATAAAGTGTCTTTGTGCTTAAATCTTAGACAGCTTGATAGATTCGATTTTTAAGTTTTACGTTTGTGCGTTAATGAAAACTTACTTTTCACTTTATTAAATCCATTTAAACTGGTTAGTGAAATATAAAGTTGCTGTCTAAAAGAGACGGAAATAATTACAAATATAAATGTTAATAATGTTTAACAAAATAACGTAAACTGAAAAATGGAATAATGGAGTAGTTCTAAATGACAACCCTTATTATATCTGTAGCCCCAATTATCTTTTTGATTTGGATGATGACAAAGAAAAATGGTGTGCCATCTCACATTGCATTGCCCATTACTGCGTTGATTGTCGGATCGCTACAGTTTTTTTACTTTAATACTGATTTCACGTTAATCAGTGCAAACATCATCGCTGGTACCCTTTCTGCTATTACCCCAATTTCTATCGTTGCCGGTGCTATCTTAATCAATCGGTTAACTTATTTATCTGGTGCTGAGTCAACTATTCGCAAGTGGCTGGAAGGTATTAGCCGAAATAAAGTGGCGCAGTTGATGATCATAGGTTGGGCGTTTGCCTTTATGATCGAAGGTGCTTCCGGTTTTGGTACGCCAGCTGCCATTGCGGCTCCAATTCTTGTGGGGTTAGGATTCCCCGCCTTGAAAGTTGCGATGCTTGCACTCGTGATGAACTCCGTTCCTGTATCTTTTGGAGCGGTCGGGACACCTACCTGGTTTGGGTTCTCAAACCTAGGCTTAGAACATGCAATGCTTCTTGAAGCTGGCCAGGTTAGCGCCATGATTCATATGGTAGCTGCGTTTATCGTACCACCTATGGCACTGAGATTTGTGGTGAGCTGGAAAGAGATTCAACAAAACTATGTGTTTGTACTGATCAGTACTTTATCTTGTACAGTGCCTTACTTTTTGATCGCTCAATGGAACTATGAATTTCCTGCGTTGGTCGGTGGGGCTATAGGTCTTATCACTTCAGTGATGGTCGCACGAACCGGACTTGGATTGGTTAAAGAGGGTGAACAAGAAAATCAATCTTCTGCTGTGTCTTCTGCAGAGGTTTTTAAAGCGATGACACCAACGCTTCTGCTCATCGTTATTCTTATTGTTACTCGTATCAAACAGTTTGGTATCAAATCGATGCTTACAGATAGCACTGAAATGCTGAGCTTCTCTTTTGGAGCATTGGGCGACTTTAGTGTTAGTAAGGCACTTATCTTTAAGCTGAGTAATATCCTGGGAACAGACGTTAGCTGGGCTTACAAAACGCTTTATGTACCAGCTTTGATTCCATTCCTCCTGGTTGCGATCATCTCTATCTTCGTATTTAGGCTGGAAAGAAGTACTGTAACTCAGATGTTTGCTGAGACTGGAAACCGTATCAAGATGCCTTTCATTGCGCTGGTGGGTGCTTTGATAATGGTTAAACTGATGATGACGGGAGACCAGAACTCTCCAATTATGGTTACGGGCAAGGCTTTCGCCGATCTGATGGGAACAAGCTGGCAGTATGTTGCGTCTTATCTCGGTGCTCTAGGGGCATTTTTCTCTGGATCCGCAACGGTTTCAAACCTTACGTTTGGTGCTATTCAACAGACTATTGCGCTAAATGTTGGCCTGCAACAAACTACCATTCTTGGCTTACAATCTGTAGGTGGCGCGATGGGTAATATGGTATGTATAAACAATATTATTGCTGTATCTACCATTCTAGGGATAGCAAACCAGGAAGGTTACATTATTAAGCGTACGGTCATTCCTATGATTGCATTTGGGGCGGTGGCCGCTGGTATGAGTGTGGTTGTTTAAACTTTTTCACTCAATAAAGAGCTGTGATTTTTCGCAGCTCTTTTCGATTTCCGACTAAAATTTCTGAGTATTTCGGTTGTAGCAATCGTAGATATGTTCTATCAGTAGTTTTGTTTTGACAGGAAGATGCTTTGTATAAGGGTACACGGCATAAATACCCAGACATTTAGCGACCTTATCCTGCAGAACTTCAATCAAATCTCCACTAGATAGTTCATCTGCTACTAATACTCTTGGCACATAAACTAATCCCTGCCCAAACAAAGCTGCTTTTCTTAAAGCAGAGGCATTGTTAGTACAAAAGTTACCTGAAACATTTACTGTTACCGGTTCTGGGTCGCCTTTAAACAGCCATTCATAAGCGCCAGTCTCCTGATAGGAGTAACCAAGACAGTTGTGTGCAGCAAGATCTTCCGGTGTGAGCGGTACGCCACGCTCTTTTAAGTAAGCCGGTGCAGCACATATTACCCAATGAGCATCGACCAGTCGGCGGGCAATAAAGCTTGAGTCGGGTAAGACGCCTGTTCGTATAGCGAGATCGTATCCCTCAGCGAGGAGATCGACGAAGCGATTATCCAGGTCCATATAAACTTTTATATCGGGATACTTTTCACCGAACTCAGCAATTGCCTGAGGAAGAACAAGTTCACCAGATATGGTCGGGACCGTGATGCGGATAGTCCCGGACAATGTATCGCCAAGCCCTTGAAGCTCCTCTTCGGCACTTTGCACCGATTGATAAATCTCCCGGGCATGTTTATAGAATACTTTGCCTGCTTCAGTGAGGCTGAGCTTTCTGGTTGTTCGATAGATCAGTTGGGCACCGAGGTCTTTTTCTAACCGAGTGATGCGCTTGCTTATTACCGATTTGGTTAGATCCACCTTCTCAGCCGCTTTGCTGAATGAACCTAATTCTATCAACTGATAGAAGATTATGAAGTCATCTGTATTTCGTACCATTGTTCAACTATGTGCAACAGTGCTAGTTATCGTTGCAATAAGTTTAGCTGAATGGTTAACAAAATAATGATAGCTGCCACAGAATTTTAGAGGTCAACTACAACTTAGATTGGAATACTGAGCTTATTCCAAAATGAATATATAAAACTAACTTCATATAATACAGTTCTTTAGTGAGATCTGGATCACATAAAATTCCAACAACAAGAGTAAGTTGTATGCCTTCAAAATAAGGAGATAAATATGACGGCTTTAAGGGTTTATTACAGAGATTTTTGGGGGTTAGTTCTAATCATATCAACTCTTTTTGTGGTTATCGCGCTTGAACTGGATCTGTTGGCACTTCTAGCACACCTAACTCATGATGATGTCGTTGCGAGTATCTTCTTACATGAATCATTTCCGCTGTTTCTATTTGTTGTCCCGCCATACTTCATCGGACGATATATTAATCAACGTAAATGGGTAGCAGATACTATTGCTTATCGTCTTAGAGCTAGTCTGGGTAAAGGTTAAATTGACAAAAAGCCATCCTGATGAAAAGGATGGCTTTTACTTAAACCTAAGTGGTGCGTTACTTACTCAAGTTAGAACTTAAAGCTTACACCTGCACCAGTAAACAGACTCTTTTCATCATAGAAATCGATATTCGAATCGATGTCGCTATACGACGCTAAGAGGTTGAATGCAAGAGTATGAATACCAAATAGATCCCCGTACTCATAAGCGAATGTAAAGCCTAACTCGCTATTATCCTGAGTTTTTCCAAATACAGGGTTTTCTTTATCGAAGCTCACGCTGGCATAATCTGCGGTTAAAGCAAAAGATTGGTTTTGAACAATTCGGATCACAGTTAAACCAGCGCCATAGCGAGTGTTTGACAGTGCATCACCTTCAGCATCAAACTGATTGAGTCGGATAGAGGGTAGTATAGTCGTTACTCTATCTGGCTTTAATCTAGCAGATAGTTTTCCGTAAAAACCATCTCCGTTCCGATCCAGTTGAGAGCTATAAGCACCATAGGCTGTTGTACCAGAGAATTCATCTTCAATATCTTTATCGTAGGTCGCGATATCTACTCCAAGACCGGTACTTAATATATTGGTGTATTGAATACGGAAAGCTTGCCCGGATTCATCGGTGGTTAATCGTTCCTGACCTGTAACAAAAGGATCCGCCCAGGTCTCTTTGTCCATAACCGATGGAAGCCAGGATATTGCAACAGATGAGTTCGGTGCAACTGACAGCTTATAGCCGAGTTCAAGTGCTACCAGCCCCTGAACCACATCAGCACGTGATGTACCTGCAAAGACCTGATGCGCTGAACCCGGACCGAATGTGTATCTCAGCTGACCCAGTGGCAGGAAGAGACCACTTGAGTCAGATTCTCCGCCGCTATCTAAATCGCCCGTTTTGGTTTTATTATCCGTATTGAAGTTACTTTCGGACGAGGTATACGCTCCCATAAGAGAGAGCTCGCCACTAAAGCCAGGATTTCCAAAACCGGCAGCAGCAGGCAGGCTAGCCAAGCCTATCACTGCGGATAAAGCAAATTGACGCGTCATAATTATGTATCCCCATTTGCAATAATGGTTTTTAGTTTTTGGTATTTAGTATTGTATCAAATTAATGATAAAGGGATTTTTCAACAATACAAATTATATTATATCCATGTGGTATTTTTATTTGCCACTACGTATAGTGAGCGTATGTTTATTTAAAAACTCTGCAACATGTCCTTAATTTCAAAGCTTACCCTGCTCTTGGCTTCTTTCACCGCTTTTGCAAATGCTACGGGGGCTAACTTGCAAACCTCTGACTCAGTAGATAGTGGTGAATACAATTTTATGACTGTAGGAATGGGGCTATGGGATTGTTCTCAGGTTGGCTTACCCGAGAGTAGCCAAGCTCTGCTAGCTGTTGGAACTGACAACATTGGACTTTATCTGGCGGATGAAGCGATTACGTTTGAAGGGTTCAGTTCACATCATCGGTGTTTCGAAGAAATCATTATGTTGTTGCTCTAGATTCAAAATGGTTAGCATTTCGTGAGGATGGCAGAGGAGAGACATCAGAGCTTGAATTTAACTACGAGTTTAAGGTGCTGACCAAACGAGTTCATCAGGCTGGAATAGCAGATATCTCGAATTATCATTGCCGTAAAAAATCGCCATAAGAATGTGCTGTAGGCGATTTTTCACTCGACTTATATTTACTGCCACATCACCAATATTGCGGCCACTGCTACCATAAGCAGTGCTCCAATGTCCTTTCTCTTTATCCCTTCTTTCAGCCAAAAGTAAGAGATCAATATGGTAAAGAATACCTCTATCTGCCCGAGAGTTTTGACATATGGAACAGCCTGAAGGGACATTGCTGAAAACCAGCCAAACGAACCAAAAAAACTTGCGACACTCGTCATCGCTACCAGTTTAGGTTTGCGAATCATTTGCAACAATGTAGCTCTGTCACGAAGTAGCAGGAACGTAACCAGCATGACAGTTTGGATAAATATGACTAAAAACAGTACCCAGGCGGCTCGGTGAGGAAAGGGTAGGTGAAGGCTTAAGCTGGACTCCCGAATCCACAAAGAAGTCAAGGCGAATGCAGTGCTGCATGCTAAGCCCAAGAGTGCGGTAGAGAGGGAAATGCTCCTGAAGCCTTGAGGGCAACTCAGTATAAGAACGGCTACACCACCTATCAAAACACCAATCCACCCCAAAAGAGAAAGAGATGTGCCGAAAAACAGGACACCGAGAAAAGCTGAGACTGGTGCTTCACTCTTTGCAAGCCCGGCGCCAATAGCAAAGTTTTTTTGTTTAAACAGAACCACCATTAAAGCGGTTGCTATTATCTGCATCACTGATGCGCCGAGTATATAAAAAACAGACTCGCCAGTGATGGTTGGTAGCTCAGCAGGTTGCCACTGGTAAAGGGCTGCCAGATAAATCAATGCAAGCGGACTAGCCCATAGAAAGCGGGCCAGGGTGACACCAGTTACGTTGAGTTCTTTGCTTAGTTTGCTTTGAAAAGCATTCCGCCACGACTGGCTAAATGCGGCCAAAATGGTAAATAGAATCCAGCTCACGAAGAGATCTTATATTTGGTTTAATTGAGCTCTTATTGTTATGTAAAAACTCGTTGAGTAAAAGGGTTAACAGTAATAACGAGTCGATTATTTGAGTATTCCAATCTTGCGAAGCCGTCGGTATAAAGTATTTCTACTAACACCCAATGCTTGTGCAGTGCGACTGATATTTCCTTTGTGAGCCTTGTAGCTTGTTATAAGAGTATCTTCAACAGTGTCTCGAAGCGTTTCGATTTGACTAGAGTCAGAAGCGTTTAAAGGTATCGAAACCGCTTTAAGTAGATGCGATGGTATATGTTCGGCCGTAAGTGATTCTTCCCCATCAGATAGGAGTGAAGAAACTTTAATAACGTTGTCGAGTTCACGAATGTTACCGGGCCATTGATAGGTCATCAGAGCTTTCATCAGTCCATCATCTATTAATTGACTTCCTTGTTGATGCTTTTCGTGAACCTTCTCTATGAGTTGCCGCTTATCTTTTCGATCTCTTAATGGCGGAATATCTATCACCAGCCCATTCAACCGGTAGTATAGATCCTGGCGGAATAGACCTTGAGAAACAAGCTGTTCGAGATTCTTGTGAGTAGCGGACACTACTTGAATATCGACGCTATACGTCTGATTTGATCCTACGGGAATTATCTCTTTATCCTGTAATACGTGTAGCAGTCGACATTGAGCGTCAAGTGGCATGTCAGCGATTTCATCGAGGAACAGTATACCTTTATCTGCGTTTCGTATTTTACCCTCATAACCTTTACTGCTTGCCCCAGTAAATGCGCCGGGAGCGTATCCAAACAGTTCTGACTCCATTAAATCTTTTGGTATAGCACCACAGTTGACGGTAACAAGTGGCTGTTTTTTTCGATTGCTTGCATGGTGTAGTTGCTTAACAAACTCATTTTTACCGACGCCTGTCTCACCGAGCAACAAGATATTAATTCCCTTGTTAATCAAGCGACAGCTTTGCTGCCAGGCTTGTTCTATACGTTCATCTCCAAAGTGTAATGAAGTGGAAGCGGAATACACTCCAACCTTATGTGGTGTCTTTGTAATTTGAGACTGCCGTTTACAGAAGAGTGGTGTTTCACAGCGTTCAATTATATGTTCAATTGGCTTTCCTACGATCTCGGTTTGATCGAGTAACTGTGTAGCAATGTTGTTGTGTGCCACGATATTCCCATCTTCATCAGCGATTGCTATGCCTTGCCAGCCACTAGTGATCAGTGATTCATCTAGTGCCAGGTCGAAACGAGTTTTTGCGTCAGGGTGTTCAAAAAGTAGCTCATTTTCGATTCTTCGAACCATACTCTGAACGAGTTGAAGGGTATTTCCATGATGTAGTCGCTGCTCACTGGTAATATCGAGAATGCCTAGTAAGTTTCCCTCATAATCAAAAATAGGGCAGGCGGAGCAGCTAATAAAGTGGTGTCGGTTTACGAAGTGTTGATTACCAATGACCGAAATGGCTCTTTGTTCAACTATTGCTGTGCCGATAGCGTTAGTCCCTTTAACTTTTTCTTGCCAGCATATTCCTGTCTCAAGGGATATAGAAGCAAGCTTGTCATCAAATTGCTTTTTTCCCCATGAAGCAATAATAACGCCATCCGCATCACTAAGAATAAGTTTGCTATTTGTCCTTGCAAAAAGCTGACAAAATAGTGGTTTTGCAAACTGCTCGGTTAGAGAAATCACTCTGGATAAGCAGGCTTTTCGCTCACCTAACTGAGCATTGCCTAGCTTTATGTTGTCTGCTGCTCTGTTTTTTAAGATGCCTGCTTTCAGGCTTCTTTGCCATGAATGACTAAGCCAGTTCTGTGGCTGTTCAATTATCTCTTGTCTCATTGTTCCACTTTGTAACAGTTAGGGTGTGCCAATCTGAAACACCTGAACATTTAATCAATCAGGTCAGGACAGCGATAAACTCACCTGAGTTTAATGTAAATAAAATGTAATCATAGTGTTAACTGTCGTGTGGGGCAAGTCTAGCGATTCTGGCGTGTGATTTGCGTTAATTAGTGTCACACGAGAGTACGTGTATCACTGAATGTATCGGAAAAAGGAAAATGACATGATATATGCTCAACCGGGAACAGAAGGCTCGATTATTGGCTTTAAAGAGGTTTATCAGAACTATATTGGTGGCCAATGGGTAGAACCAAGCAGAGGGGAGTATTTTGAAAACATCTCCCCGGTAAACGGTCAGCCTTATTGTAAAGTCGCACGCTCGACTCAGGAAGATGTTGACCTGGCAATGGATGCAGCTCATAAGGCGAGAGCTGGCTGGGCGGCTACAAGCGCAGGTGAGAGGGCAAATATCTTATTAAAGATCGCTGATCGCATAGAGCAAAACCTCGAGGAGTTAGCTGTTACTGAAACCTGGGAAAATGGCAAGCCAGTTAGGGAAACCTTAGCCGCTGACTTACCTCTTGTCGTTGACCACTTTAGGTACTTTGCCGGTTGTGTCAGAGCACAAGAAGGCACTGCAGCAGAGCTTGACGTAAATACGGCTAGTTATCATTTCCCTGAACCAGTGGGTGTTGTTGGTCAAATTATTCCATGGAACTTCCCTTTATTGATGGCAGCATGGAAACTGGCTCCCGCACTGGCGGCTGGGTGTTGCGTGGTTTTAAAACCGGCTGAGCAGACTCCTACTTCAATATTGGTACTGATGGAGAAAATAGGTGACTTGATTCCTGATGGTGTTGTAAATGTGGTTAATGGTTTCGGCTCAGAAGCGGGTCAGGCGCTTGCAACGAGTGAACGCATCGCTAAGTTAGCGTTCACAGGCTCAACGAGTGTTGGTCAGCATATTCTTAAATGTGCAGCAGACAATCTGATCCCTTCTACAGTGGAATTAGGGGGTAAATCTCCAAACATCTATTTTGAAGATGTGTTTGAACATGAAGATGCGTATCTTGATAAGTGTGTTGAAGGCATGCTACTTGGCTTCTTTAATCAGGGTGAGGTGTGTACCTGTCCTTCCCGTGTGTTAGTTCAGGAGTCCGTTTACGAGAAATTTATCGCTAAGGTGGTAGAGCGAGCTCAGACGATAAAGCAAGGTAACCCGATGGACACAGAGACTCAGGTGGGTGCGCAAGCATCACAAGAGCAGTTTGATAAGATCCTGGGGTATCTGAAAGTAGGGCAAGAAGAGGGAGCGAAAGTACTGCTAGGTGGAGAGGTCGCTGAGACAGATAGCAACCTAAACACGGGATATTACATCCAGCCAACCATTCTTCAGGGGAAAAACAATATGCGAGTGTTCCAGGAAGAGATTTTCGGGCCAGTTATCGCTATTACTACCTTTAAGGATGAAAAAGAAGCGCTAGAGATCGCTAATGATACCGAGTACGGCCTCGGAGCCGGGCTTTGGACACGTGACGCAAACCGTGCATATCGAATGGGGCGTTCAATTGAGGCAGGCCGAATCTGGGTAAACTGTTATCACATGTATCCGGCGCACGCTGCCTTTGGCGGATATAAGAAATCCGGTATCGGTAGGGAAACCCATAAGATGATGCTTGACCACTACCAGAACACGAAGAACTTGCTCGTTAGCTATGACGTTAACCCACTAGGATTCTTCTAAAAATATTAGCGGCTCATGGTTCACTATTTTCTGCCAGGGCCGCTTTTTATATACAAGTGTTACAAGTCGTTACAGAGTAATTCGATTATTTAACTTTACAACATGGTGTAAGCAAGGAACAATTCGCTATCTTTAGATAAGTAGCAATCTATTCTGGCGAGTTAAGATGGATAAGAGCAAAAAAAGCAACCCGATGTTTGAGGTTGCCTTCAATGTATTGATACCTTCGTTGATTTTGATGAAGTTAAGCGGAGACGATCAGCTTGGACCTGTTGTTGCTCTTGTGGTTGCGCTAGCTTTCCCTGCTGGCTATGGCGCAAGAGAGCTTCTACTAAATAAGAAAATGAACTTTATTGCCGCTCTTGGTTTTGTCAGTGTGTTATTGACAGGCGGAGTTGGGTTGCTTGAACTTGATACTCGTTGGCTGGCATTCAAAGAAGCTTTGATTCCTGGATTGATAGGTGTGGGTGTTCTTATCTCAACGTTCACGCGCTACTCACTAGTGAAGAAAATGTTCTTCAACGAAACGCTATTCAATATCTCTTTAATCAGAGACCGTTTAGCGAAAGCGGGTAAGCAGCTTGAGTTTGAGCAGTGCTTGACGACATCAAACTATCTGTTTGCCAGCACCTTCTTCTTTTCTTCCGCGATGAACTATTTCCTGACCACCTGGATAGTGACTAGCCCTGCGGGGAGTGTAGAGTTTAATGAGCAGTTGGGTAAACTAACTTTATATAGTTACCCGATGATCGCTATCCCAAGTATGTTGGTGATGGCGGGAGTGTTCTACTATGCCTGGCGCCAACTACGTTCTATGACGGGATTAACCAGCGAACAAATTCTTGTAGAGAAGTAGAAGCGGAATAAGGACTCCGCTTCATTCGCTTCAAATGGATTAAACTTTAAACTGTCTGGTAAGCTCGCTTAGCTCTTCGGCTGAGCGAGCGACTTCCTGACTTGCCGCGCTTAACTGTTCAGATGCCGCAGCGGTTTGAACAGAAACATCGTTTATAGTAAGAATTTTCTCATTTATTTCTTCAGTGACATGTGCCTGTTCTTCAGATGCTGTAGATATCTGTGTCATCATGTTATCAATGGCATTGATAGACTCAGTAATGCTCACAAATGCCTCGCGAGTTTGCTCGGAAAGTTCACCAGCGGAAGCGGCATTTGATGCACTAATCTGAATGCTGCTGCTTACTGAATTCGCAGAGCCTTGTATGCCAGTGATCATCTGTTGGATTTCTAGAGCAGAGTCTTGTGTTCGCTGAGCCAGGGTTCTTACTTCGTCGGCAACAACGGCAAAGCCTCTTCCTGATTCGCCAGCTCTTGCAGCTTCAATTGCAGCATTCAGTGCCAGCAAGTTAGTCTGCTCTGCTATCTCCTGAATCACCTCCAGCACTTTATCTATCGCTTCACTCTCGTTCTTTAGTTCTACAACCTGATCTGAAGTGCTATTTACCGAAGCGATCAATTCATTAATTGCCGAGATATTGTTCTCCAGTGTTTCTAAACCAGTTTGACTTTGTTGCGCTGCCTGCTCCGACGCTAATGCTGCATCGTGTGTGTTTTTAGCAACATCGGAAGTGGTACTTGCCATTTCATTGATAGCGGTTGCTACTTGTTCTATATCCGAATTCTGGTTGGTGATCGATGTACTGGTTTGTTCCGATACTGCAGAGGTTTCTTCCGAAGTCGATGCAAGTGTGTTGCTCGATTCCAGCATTTTAGAGACGATACTTTTCAGGTTAGTCGACATATTTCTTAATGAACCATATAGAGTGTTGTCTGCGATAGTTTCGTCGAACTTATGGGTCAGGTCACCACTGGCGACTTGTGCTGCCAATGCAATCATCGCTTTTGGTTCTCCGCCCAGTGGCTTTTTGATTGAATTAGCTAACATCACGCCAACTATAATTACGGTCACAATGACGACGGCTAGCAATATGAACAGCAGTTTTTCTATTGTAGTAAGGGCGGCAAACGCTTCTTGCTCGTCAATTTCTACTAGCAAAGCCCAGCGGAGTTCATCAATATCAAGTGGTGCAAAAGAGGACAGTACCGGATTGCCATTATAGTCGATGATAATCTCAGAACCCGTTTCTCCCCGCAGTGCGGCATCTGTGGCAATGGTTTGGACACCATTCTTCTCGACTGAGCCTGAGAAAGATGCCTTAACAGAACGCCCAGTTGGGTCTAAATAGGAGTCAGAGCGCATTCGGTTGTCTGAGCCAATCAGATAAGACTCACCGGTTTCCCCCATACCCTCGCGCGTGCTCATTACAGCATTAATGGCATCGAGTGAGAGCTGTAACGCAACCACTAGGACTAAATCTCCCTGTTTTGAGAATATAGGTTGTGCAATAAAGGAAGCAGGGTCGAAGTTAGATGGTTCATAAGGAGAGAAGTCGACCATGCTGTATACTTTGTTGTTTTTAACCTCGCGGAACAATTGACCCAGATTGGAACCGGAATATTTACCGTTGATCAGGTTTGTACCAAAATCAGCCTCTCTTGCAGCGGAGTAAAATATTTCTCCTTCAGGCTCGATGATAAACAGGTCGTAATAGTTGTATCTTTCGATATAGGTTTGATATAGCTCTCTGTTAGTTGAATCAGTAGGTACCAGAGCATCAAGAATATTGATATCCGATACTACCTCCCAACTAAGGTCATCTGTAATTTGAATCGTTCGGCTGGCACTTAGGATAAGTTGGTTGTTCCTGTCTCGGCTAATCTGTGTGGAGTCAGAAAGAGCCGTAGCATTAGAAGGTTTCTCCATCCTCACTGAATTTAGGAATGATTCTTTAACCGACAGATCCACTCTGTCTGAACGTAAAAGGCGATCAGGACCAACCAAGTAGCTGAGAACATCGCTATCAGAGGAAAGGATTTTTGATATATGATCAATAGGGAATTGCAGTGCAGCGTAACCAACATGTGTGTCGTACTGATCCAGGACTTTTGTCAGGAAGAAACCAGCTGGTTCGTTATTGGATGGTCCGTATGCTACGAAGTCTCCAAAAAAGATGTCACTACTATCATCGGGAGATAGACGTGCTTGCTCGTAAGCTTGTTGTAATCCTGAGCCTTTAATGAGTTCAGAGTTTACGTTTTGAGCTAAATCTGATTCTCTGGCTGAGGTATAAAGTATGTCCCCATCTATATTGATTAAGAAAGCGTCATACCAACCAAATTCATTGTTGAATTCATCAATTTGAGGACCATATTTTTCTGCTGCGTCTTTCCAGAGCAGCTCTTCTGTTGACTTGCCTTGAAAATCAAACGCGCGGGAAAAGTTGTCTACTGCGTCAACCACAGAAGCTGCGTGAGCAAAAATTTTAAGTTCGTGTTTCAGAGTGTTTATATACTCTTTTAGTTCATTCTCACGGGCTTTGTTGGTTGATTCCAGTACAGAAACAGCTTCGTTATTGAAGGTGTTAATGATCTCACTAAGAACCAAAATATCGTTTTTCCGTTCTTCGAAGAAACTATTAATCTGGTAGCTTTTTACCTCTCTAATAGCGCTTAATTGGTTGTAGGTTTGTGCTTCCAGCTCGTTTCTGAATAAGCTCCCGGATATCAAGCCTACAAGCAATGCAGGTATAACACCTACGCAAAGAAGAGATAACAGCAATAGTCGTGATAATGTTATGTTTCTAAATGACATATTCATCAACCTATATCCTCATTTGAATCAGTTATTCTCATAATCTATATGAAAATATAGGTCACATGAATGATTTAAGCGTCTGCTAATAAACTATTTTCTGGATATTGATTGGTACGTCAAAAAAACGTTAGTTGATATAGATTTATAGGAATGAATCTTGAAATGTAGACCGGTGAATTTCTGTGCTATTTGCCTCCACTCTCAAGCCATAAAATGGCAGAAGCTCTATCCGGGAATATTCTTGAATTGTGTCTCTTTAGTTCTGGAATGTCTCGTTCATGTAATCGAAGCAAAGCATAACTTTCGTGAACGATAGCAATTGCGGATAGGTGCTTATAATCCAGATCACGATAAAAGCGATCTACTGCCTGGTATGCTTCAGGAGTAGCTCCGGTTTGTTGAGTGGAATCAACCAGTAGAAAGCACTCTTTATCACCATAGCTCTCAATCGCCTTTTTCTGCATTTCTAAGCAAGCAATTACACCGGGTTCGTTGAACTCTCCAATTAAAGTGAAGATAACAATATTCCCGTTGGTTTCTTTTGTATAAGTTCCGTGTTCTAACATAGTGACTCCGTACATCTAAAGATTTATTCAAATAACGTCGTGTTGTCACATACATTAGTTCATTATAGAACTATTTATTAGTGCGAACCTGGCATTTACTATGACACATCTACAGTGAGGTCCTCAGCCAATGCAAGGGCATTAAATAGATGCTTTGTTTCTTCCGTATCACTTTGTTTTGCAACATCAAGCAAGTTTTTTCTAATTTCACTTAATGGCATGGCTATATAGCGCCTGTTTTTGCTTTTCCAGCTTAATTTTTGGCTGGGAGAGCTAAAGGTATAAGTAATCATTTTTTAACCCTGCGTTCAGGCAAATTATTTATAAGTAGTTACTGACGTTGTTAGCGCAAATTATTTTAATGGGGTTGTATTACGCATTAATTGTTTTAAAAAAGGGCGTTAACCCTTTATAATTTCATTATCTAAATCACTCTGTTTAATATTGTATATTCAACAGGGTTACCTTTCCGAATGCTATTTCTATTGCTTCATGCGCATCCTGAGCGCTCATGTTCTTTTTAAGATCTTGCACCAACTTTGATACAGCAGCTGAAGCTTGTTCGTCCAGGGTATCTGACATATTCGCTTGTACGAACATTTCTACAATACGCCTGAATCTTGGTTGTGAGAGCTTATTTGTCCAGCTATCAACAAATGCTGCTTTACTGCTAACATCAAGATCTTCGTAAACAATTCCAATAAGTTTATGACGAAAAGCAAGGGACAAGTCTTTTCTTTTTGGAAAGTATCTCTGCACAGAGCTCAAGCTAACATTAAAGTGTTTCGCTACCCTCGAAAGAGTGACTTCAGCCCATCCTTCAGTAAAAAAAAGCTGCTCGATATAGGCATTGTATTGCTCGAGCTTTTTGTTTCTTTCTTCCTGAGAGATTTTTGCCATAAAATACTGTCCTTGTCTTTATGCGGTATGTTACCCCATAAAAGTGTTGCGTCAAGAAAAAATACACGTGAGATTGATATCCAGGATAGGTTGAAGAGGATTATTTGCAAGCAAGGTTTTGTTATAACTAACTTTCTCATGTTTGATTTCGAATTTGTCGTTATATTGGCTTATGCTTAATCCATAAAAAATAAATATATGGTGTTGGCTATGGTAGTTCAGGAAAGAATAACAATCGATCTCAGGCATGCCCTGTTAATGATTGCACGCGCTCTGGATTTTGTAGGTATAGATGACATAAATCACGGGCATAGGGTAGCCTATATGGCTTATGAATGCGCAAAAAGACTGGGCTGGGACAACAAAAAAGCCAGGTTTGCGTACTATACCGGTTTGATCCACGATTGCGGTGTATCGACAACAGAAGAGCATTCGGCTCTTGTTGGAGAGCTTCAACCGGAAAACGTCCGGGAACACTGTATTCGTGGTCATCAGGAACTGACTAATTGCCCGCTACTTAGTCGATTTGCAGTACCGATTTTGTATCACCATACACAATGGGAAGAGTTGAAAAATCTAGAGTTAACGGAATTTAACCGTGATATCGCAGCGATCGTTTATATCGCTGACAGACTGGATTTTCTTCGCGCCTACTATATTCAGGATAACCATCAGGAAGCGGTCACACTGCATAAAGAGCTGATTGCCGAACATATTAAGTCTCAGGCAGGAACCATGTTCAATCCTGAAATGGTTGAAGCCATGGAACAGCTCATATTTATGGATGGCTTTTGGTACAACATGGACACTGCGTACATAGAAGTTCAGGCATTGTCCGAAGACTCGGATGGCGAATACAGTGGTGAGCTTAGTATTAATGATGTTAAGCAGATGGCCAGATTTCTTGCCAGGATCGTTGATGCAAAAAGCCCGTTTACTTACCAGCATTCTGAGAAGGTCGCGGTGTTATCAATGACACTGGCGGATGAGTTGGGGTTAAGCAAGTCTATTCAGCAGTTGATATATGTAGCAGGGCTGCTTCATGATATCGGGAAATTACGCACACCAGATGAAATTCTCAATAAGGGGAACCGTCTAACACGGGAAGAATATACGCGTATCCGAAGGCATACCGTGGATACTGAACATACTTTGAGGAGCTTTTTCCCTAACTCTCCAATTGGTGAATGGGCCTCTAATCATCATGAACGACTTGACGGTTCAGGCTATCCATACAACAAAAATGGTGAAGATCTTGATCTCCCTTCAAGGATTATAGCTGTAGCAGATAACTTCCAGGCGCTTGCACAAAAAAGACCGTATCGTCTGCTTCACCTTTCTATGGAAGACATCATGTCGAGACTAGAGCCTCTGGTCGAGAGTGGAAAATTAGATCGTGAAGTGTTTGCACTGATAAAAAATAACGAAGAAAGATACTACCAAATTGCTATTTCTGAAGACTGAGATTGCAAACTGTGCCACATAGCTGTGTTATATGCCGAATTACTTGTTATATTATTATCAATTATGGATATTGGCCTGCCAATCTAAGCCATGAGTTGGCTTAGTTGACGGAGTGCAGCAAAAGAATTTTTTATGTTCGGTGACAAAATCTCATTAGCGGTTATGAGTGAGTGGTATAACAACTTCTCGATTATGGCTGCTCTTTCTGGCTACAAATTTTTATTGGCGCGTATTGATGGTGAAAAAATATCGGATGTCGTTACGCATTCTGATGATGTTTTTGATCAGGAAAAAGTGGTCAAAGAAGTTGCGAATTGCCGGCTAGATGTTCTATTCGATAAGAAAGAGCTTGTCTTAAGCTCGTCTGAATTCTCATTTATTTCTACGAGTCTTGTATTTTGGCCTGATAATTCAGTCTATGGACTGTTGATTTCATATTCTGACAATAAGCCAGAATCAGAGCAGGTTCGGGTGCTATCAGCCAACTTATCAAGCCATATAGAGAAGAACCTCACCGAGGTATTTAACACCGAAGTCAAGAGTCGTCAAAGTGAGTTAACAGCTAGCCCTAAACTATTTCCTGAACCTTCCTTCCAGGAGTTTATTGACTGTTTTGATGACCATATTTGGATTAAAGATCCGGAAGGAGTTTATACGCATTTTAATTCGTCTTGTCAGACAGCATGGAAGCAGGAACGAGAAGAGCTAATTGGCAAGACAGACTTCGACCTGTTTGAAAAAGAGATTGCTGAAAAATTTCTCAATGCAGATCAGCGGGTAATTACAGCAGGGCATCAATTAGTTGTTGAAGAGTGCTCAAACGCGGTTGATGTGGATGGTAATAGCTGGCATGAAACGATCAAAGCACCACTTACGGATCGCAATGGTAAGGTGATGGGTACTATCGGGATGACCCGTAATGTTACCAACCGAAAGCTAATCGAAGAGCAGTTAATGATTGCCGGAACGGTATTCGAAAACTCTGTTGAAGGGGTAATTATTACCGACAGGTTGGGGAATATCGTCTATGTAAATCAGGCATTTTGCGAAGTGACAGGTTATTCGCAAGCCGAAGCGATTGGACGAAATCCGAGATTCTTAAAATCAGGTCGTCACGACAAGGCTTTCTATGAAGAAATGTGGGGAGCTTTAGTGGAAGAAGGTCGATGGAAAGGGGAGCTATGGAACCGACGTAAGGACGGTGCAGTTTATCCCGAGCTCTCTACTATCAGCGTTGTATACGATGAAAAGGGTGATGCCTGTAACTATGTTTCTGTTTTTGTAGATATATCTCAGCAGAAGCAAAGTGAAGCCGAACTCATTCACATGGCCTATCACGATCCGCTGACGGATCTTCCAAATCGACTCAAACTGTCTAATCAAATTGAACATGAGATTCATCACGTTAAACGTCATGGCGGCAGACTGGCAACCATCTTTATCGATGTCGACCACTTTAAGCATATCAACGATACCTACGGGCACTTGATTGGAGATGAGGTACTTTGCGAAGTTGCAGACCGTCTTGAAGAGTGTGTCAGGGAAGAAGACACGGTTGCCCGAATTGGGGGAGACGAGTTTGTGGTACTGATTTCTGGTGTGTCTAACGTTGATAATGTTATGGTTGTTGTCAATAAGCTCATGGCGCTATTTGGCACTCAGATAGAGTTATCGAATAATAAAAAGCATCGATTGACGGGTAGTGTCGGTATTTCTTTATATCCAGAGGATGGTGAAGACAGTGATACCTTGCTTCGAAATGCTGATGCGGCAATGTACAGGGCGAAGCAGAACGGTCGCAACAACTATGCCTTTTACACTCAGTCTCTTACACAGGAATCTGAATCCCACCTCAGGCTACAGGAGGCGATGCACGACGCCTTAGAGAATGATGATTTCAGGTTAGTTTACCAACCTCAATATAATATTCAGAGTGGTCGCCTTACCGGCCTGGAGGCATTACTTCGTTGGGAACACCCCACTTTGGGCCCAGTTCCGCCTGCTGACTTTATTCCGGTAGCGGAGAAAACGGGGCTAATTGAACATATTGGAGAGTGGGTGTTGTCTACCGCGTGCCGACAGGCTTCAATATGGCGAGAAAAGGGATTTGAGTTCGGACGGGTTGCCGTCAATGTATCTGGCCGACAACTACACAAAGGTGATTTTTCTGAATTAGTAGAAAAGACGCTGATAGCAAATAACTTGAGCCCTCAATATCTTGAGTTGGAAGTTACGGAAAGTGCCATGATGGATAATTCCGGTGGTGCGATTGCACAATTGGAAGTGCTCAGAAATATTGATGTGGAGATTGCCATTGATGATTTTGGTACCGGCTATTCATCGTTGAGTTACCTTCAGCAGTTGCCACTTACCAAAATCAAAATAGATCGTTCTTTTATCGCTGATATTGAAGACAAGCAAAGTAGTGCAATTGCAAACGCCATCATTGCCCTTGGCAGAGCTTCATCATTGAAGGTGATAGCAGAAGGTGTTGAAACACGGGAGCAGCTGGATGTACTGGCATCTAGTGAATGCGGTTGTGCACAGGGTTATTTCCTGGGTGCACCTATGCCTGCAGAAGAGCTAGAATTAATACTTGCAAATCAGAAAGTAACATGCGCCTATCAGGATTAGAGCCGATATCTGGTAATTTGCATGTTGCAGGATTATGATGCTCGCGTACTTTTAATTATCTTACTTTTAATATGTCTTCACATTCTCCTATACAAGGTGCGAGCTGGATGCTTACGGCAGGTTTATCCTTTGCCATTGTTAACAGTTTCGCACAGTACGCCAGTATTAATTATGGTGTTGCATCAACAACGGTAGCCCTTATCCAGTATGCCGTTGCCTTTGTTGTGATACTTCCTTACCTGTCTACGCTTGGCATCAAAAACTCACTAAGAACCAACCATCTTTTCCAACACCTGTTTAGGGTTTTTTAGCCGTTGTTGGTGTTCAACTCTGGATGTGGGCGTTGGCATATCCTGTGCCAATCTGGCAAGGAATAGCACTGTTAATGACATCACCGTTGTTTGCAACCTTAGGCTCAGGGTTATTACTCAAAGAAAACGTCGGAGCCGCAAGGTGGATTGCAACATTAACCGGTTTTGGTGGGGCGATGATCATACTAGAGCCGTGGGCTGAAGACTTCAGCTGGGCAACTTTGCTTCCTGTTGGAGCTGCTTTCTTCTGGGCTTGTTATTCGCTGATGGTGAAAAAGCTATCCTCTGAAGACTCGCCATCAACTATGATTGTTTATTTTCTGGTGCTGATCACGCCGTTCAATATGTTTTTGGCAGCACCGGCATGGGAAACACCACATGGGACGAATGTCTGGATATTATTGGTTTTGGCCGGGTGTGCAACGGCAATCGCTCAATGGGCGATTGTAAAAGCGTATGCGGTTGCGGATGCTTCGTTTGTTCAGCCTTTTGATCACGCAAAACTACCGATGAATGTTTTTTTAGGGTGGTTAGTATTTGGCTGGGTACCACCAGGACGTTTGTGGCTCGGCGCGGCAATCATTGTTGCTTCTGTCGCATTTATCACTCAGTGGGAACGAAAAAAGTAGGATAGCGAAGATGGACTACATTCAGCTTTCACGTATCAGTCTGAAGCACCTTAGTGTGTTGCATGTGCTGCTTGCGACAAGCAGTGTGACGAAAACGAGTGAACAGCTTTGTGTTAGTCCTTCAAGTATCAGTAAAACACTATCGCAGTTAAGGCTGCTTTTGAATGATGAGCTTTTTTATCGCGATGGTACTCACCTTGTCCCGACTGCTTATGCGATAAAAATAGGTCCAATAGTACATTCGGTACTTTCCAGCATGAATGGTGTGATACATCAACAAACCTTTGAGCCAGCGAGTTACTCTGGTACGTTTAAGCTATCCATGCGAAGTAGTGCATTCGAGGTTTTTGCTCCAATCATCGCCCAGCTAGCTTCGGAGAAAGCCCCAAATTCTCGTTTTCAGGTCTACTCGAAAGAACAGCTAGGATTGGATGCTCTGATTCGTGGGCAAGTCGACCTGGTTTTGCTTCCTCATGATATATCTCAGCCTCCCACAGATAATAGCGACTTGCAGTGGCAGACGATTCTGGATGATGAAATGGTATGCCTGATGAATTCAGAACATCCGCTGGCTAACAGCGAGTTGACTATTGAACAGTACCTGGAGTTCAGACATATCGGGATTGTTGAAAAAGAGCTGAGTGTGCCGTTTTTTGAACAAAATTTGGCGCAGCGTTTTAAACCAAGAAACATTGCCATATCGGTTTCCGACTTTGGTAGTGGTGCGCTGATGTGCCATGAAACCGACTTTCTGTTTACTACCTCAAGAATCTGGGCAGAAACCGCGAGGCAGGCGAGGGGGCTAACCATGAAGAGGTTACCGTTTGATTATGGAAAAGTCGCATTTAGCATGGTTTGGAACAAAGCCAGTATCAATGACCCCTCGATGAAATGGCTTTATAACGAATTAGTCAAGGAGTCAGAAAACCTAGTTATTCGATGAATGGTTTTTGTAGTTAAGTGCTCTACATCAATATATAGTAACTAACTTATTGAGCTGTAAACTAACTTTAACCTACACTAACTACTATTGATTTGTTATGCGATTCAGATAACAGCTTCCCATGATCTAAAAAAGGGGTTGGTATGTTCGTTCAAAAAGCTCTCCGTGTTCTGTTCTCCTTGATATTAATATCCAGCTCATCCTTATTGTTTGCTGATGACTCTTTAGAATACATCGCGACAGTTAGGACAGCTCATGGGGATGTGCTGATTCAAAGAGATTCGGCTAAAGAGCCTCTTCTAACAGGCAATGGCTTAATTGAAGGCGATATAGTTACAACTAGCCGAAGTGGTAATGTTTCCCTGCTCTTTGTCGACGGTACACAACTGTCCCTAGGTCCATCCACTAGCATCATCATAAATCGATACCTATTCACACCTAAGAAAAAAGAGTATGCCTTCGAACTGAAGCTTAACAAAGGTTCTGCAATTTATAGTTCAGGAAAAATGTCTAAGCTTGCTCCCGAATCGGTAAAAATCCAAACGCCTCAAGCCACTATAGGTGTAAGAGGAACAAAGTTTTTAGTTGAGGTAGATTAATGATGAAAGGTATTTTAGGAAGAATTTTAACGATACTCGCTTTTGCCAGCGTGATTAGTGCGTGTTCATCAACTACAGTTGTTCTTCTCCCTGATGGAAACGAAAGCAGTCAGGTGACTATCTCAACAGAGGTAGGGAGTCAGACGTTAACCACCCCTGGTAGTGCTACAACAGCCAGCTCTACATCAAGCCAACCAGATTCACCAAAAGTGAAAGAAATAGAACAAATTAAGCAAAAACACGCTTCGTTATTCTCTATTCATCCAGAAGAAGCTCAAATATTTCTACTGTACTTTCAACATAATGATGTAAAACTGCTTCCTAAGTCCGAAAAACTAATGTTGGACGTAATCGCGAAAGCGAAACAACGAATTAACCCTATTATTAATATCATTGGTCACACGGACGCCTCTGGTAATAGCGACTACAATATGAGCTTATCAATTAAAAGAGCAAAAGCCGTAGAAAAGCGTTTAAAAGCGGCGGACATCTCAGGCGCAACATACAGAATCGATTCATACGGTGAAAACGACCCCCTCATTAAGTCAAATCGTCAGTATGTCCCCCAAAATAGACGTGTTGAAGTTCAGATTTGGTAACGCTAAGTGTCAGATTATCTTCCTAAAAATGTATTGTTAAATTACATGCCAATCATAATAGGGTTGATACTCTCATTAGGAACCGCTTACTACGCAGCTACAACCCCTCATGGCGAGCGAAATATTGGTTGGAAAATCTATGATTATTACAACCGCTACTACCCAAGCCCACAGCCTTCTAGCAACATAGTGATCGTTGACGTTGATGACCAAAGCCTTGAGGCTATAGGTCAATGGCCCTGGCCTAGATATCGTTTAGCTGAAACTATCAGAATCATTATTGAAGGTCGTCCCTCTAGCCTACTACTGGATATTTTGCTTGCGGAACGAGACCGAACATCGATCGTTAATATACAAAAACAGTTAGAAATGGATTTCGGCATAGACATTGAGGTGCAGGGCCTACCTGCCGTGCTGGAAGACAACGATAAATACTTATCAAGCATACTCACAAATAGTCAGGTAGTTCTGGGCTCAGTGGCAACTCAAAACAGAGTGGATGATATTGGTCTATGTGCATCAGGTAATAAAAGCACCATACAGTCAAACCACATAGAATCTCTCGAGTTTCCAAGGATGCAAGGCGTTATCTGCCCTTTAGATGGATTCTATCAACAGAGCGCTTCTACTGGTTTTATTAATTCATCAATTGATTCTGATGGGTTGCTACGGCGTGTGCCGATACTAATGAGTCATAAAAACAAGCTTATTCCCAGTTTATCGCTTGCTGGTTTGGAAACGGTATTTGGGAATAGATTTACTGTAAAACCATCGCTATCTGGTAGCACTGTCGAGATTAATGGTAGGGAGATCCCTTTAGACAGAAAGGGGAGAGCATTGCTTAACTTCCGAGGCAAGGGGCGAAGTTACCAGACAGTGCCAATATTAAATGTTTTGAACGGTACAACGCCACCAGACTTTTTTCTGGGTAAAATTGTATTGCTTGGAGCTACTGCTTCTGGGTTAAATGATGTGGTTAGCACGAGTTTGGATATAGCGTTCCCTGGTACAGAAGCTCACGCTGTTTTTATAGATAATGTGTTGAACAACGATGTTATCTACACACCTGCATGGTTCGAAAATGCTGAAACTATTACCATCATAATTATTGGTATGCTTACCGCTATGATAGTGATGTCTTTTACACCCAGAACTTGCTACTTAGTTAGCCTGTTAATCTTAGTTTTCCTCCTAGTAATCCCTGCTGCGTTGTTGTACAACTATCAACTCTATGTGTCGCCGTTTCTGTGTGTCGCGAATTTTCTGGCTATCTTGACTTTAGCCACCATTGCTAAGTATTACGCTGCTGAAAAACACCTTACAGCCGTTCTTGCCTCAATATCTAAAGCCAACTTTTCTGTTATCGACAGTATGGCAACAGTAGCTGAACTAAGAGATCCAGAAACTGGCGGTCATATCATCAGAACTCGATTGTACGTTAAGGTTCTGGCGAAAAAGCTACAAACAATGGAGGAATTTAAAGACGAAGTAGATGACGATTTCATCGAATATATAAATGCAGCAGCGCCTCTTCATGACATCGGCAAGGTTGGAATAGCGGACAAAATACTGTTGAAGCCAGGCAAGCTATCCAATGATGAGTTTGATGTTATGAGAACCCATGCTCAATTGGGAGGAGATCTGCTGAAGCAAGCTGAAGCTAATGTAGGTTTTAGTCCTTATTTAAGGATCGCTAGTGAAATTGCCGCAAGTCATCATGAAAAATGGGACGGAAGTGGTTATCCAATGGGGCTAAAAGGCAATGAAATACCACTATCAGCGAGAATAATGGCAATTGCTGACGTATTTGATGCTCTTGTAAACAAGCGTGTTTATAAGGAGGCTATTAGTTTTGAGCGAACCATCGACATCATGATGAGCGATTCAGGAACGCATTTTGACCCAACACTTATGGAAGCATTTATGGAAGTCAAAGATGAGTTTATTGAGATCGCGCTTAAAATCAGTGATGACTAAGCCTAATCTAGACTGAGTGTCGGTGGTGTTATAATATTTCTTCCCAAAATCCCTGTTAGCTTGACTCTGAAATTTTCTACATCTTCTTTAGTACAGGTATCCCAAAACAGAGCCTCCCCGCTTACTCCATGGTGCTGAAAGGCGTTGATTCTGATAGCAACGCTGGAAGGTAAGCGATTTAAATAGTCACCTACCGCAGATACTTCATCGGTAAGGTCAGTTTTTCCCGGAATGAGCAGTAAGCGTACTTCATAAAGCTTGTTTTGCGCGGCAAGATAATTGATAGACTTTATCACCCTATGGTTACCACGACCGGCCAACCACTCATGTGTTTCAGTTTGCCATGCTTTTAAATCGATCATTGCTCCGTCAAGGTATGGGAGGATCCGATCCCAGCCTGTGTCAGGTAGTGAGCCATTGCTGTCAACAAAACAAGTTAGGTGACTCAACTCTTTGTCGGCTTTTATCGCTTTGAAGAGTTCTGTAATAAACGGTAGCTCTAGTGTGGCTTCTCCACCGGAAATGGTAATGCCCTGCAAAAAAAGATGACTATCGCGGATGATCTCTACAAGTTCTGGCACAGAATAGTTCCAACCTTTAGGGTTGGACTGATAGGAACAAATATCGATACATTTATCGCAGTTGGAGCAGAGCGCTTCGTTCCAGAATACTTTGCCTTCAATACTGCGGGTGAGTGCACCATCGGGGCAATGTTCGACACAGATTCCACAATGGTTGCAATGATTGATGGTATGTGGATTGTGGCAATTCACACAGGAAAAGTTGCATCCCTGCAGAAAGATAACCAGTCGGTTACCAGGTCCATCAACACAAGAAAAGGTAAGTATTCTGCTTACCTTTGCTCGCTTTTCGCTATCTGATGTTGCCGCCATATTCTTGTTATCTAGCCGAAATCGTAAGTAGGTGACATCTCTTGACTGATAACTCTTGGCTGGCGATCAAGAATGCCGGTATTGTCTGCCGCTTCTGATCCCAGGAACGTGGTATTGGTTCTGGAGCCTTGATCCTTGAATTTAGCAATATCAGATAGCTTGACCATATAGCCGGTTACCCTAACCAGATCGTTAGAGTTTACATTGGCCGTAAATTCACGCATGCCAAGCGCAATAGCTCCTTTACAAAGGTTATACATCGCTTCCGGGTTATTTTTTACGGTTTCATCTATGGTCAAGATGTCACTGATACCCGATGGGTAATATTGATGATGTTTAACGGTTGTCTTGATATAGCTGACCGGATCGGGTTCAGTGCCATATGGAATTCGAACGCCAGGTGTCACCTCTTTGTCCAGACTGATTCCAGCCTGAGAGTGTAATAAGGCCCTGCCATTAAGTCCGTACGTGACAGGTGTTGACTCGACGATACCAGCTAGTGTTTCTGATATTTTGTAGCTTAACTTTGCGGCTTCTGCATCCCGACCGTACTGGAATGATTGCCCCTGTTTCTCAAACAGGATTTGAACGGCTTCCGCCATACCATATATGCCGTACATCGGTGCAAATTTGTCTTCGTAAATCAACTCTTCCTGAACAAGAAAGCTGCCAAAAAAGTTAGATTGCTCATGCAGGAATGCGGTACGCGCCTCTATCAACTCAAACATAATACGGCAGTACTCTGGCAGCACGTCTGCAAGGAAGTGTTCCGCGTTATCTGAACGTAAAGCCACTTCTTTCAGGTTCATTCTAACCAGTGTGTTTGCCCCCCGGCGAGAGGCAGTGAGTTATAACAGCTAACAATACCAAAACCTTTGTCATCAAATGTTCTTGAATGCATCGGGTAATTAGCGATATGTGGTTTGCTGCATTCGCAAATATTGCTGGTTGCCTGGCGTAGCAGATCATCAGGGGTTACTTCGGGATCGTACATAAACGTTAGGTTTGGGGCTATCTGTTTAAGTTCGGCATCCACTTTTAGAATGGTACGGCAGATTACGTTGTCTGTAGGGCCAATATTTGCGTGCATAAAGGCATCTGGCAGTGTGCGGTCTAACATGATCCAGAAAAGTTTCAATTTCTGATATATCTGCGCTTCGGTAAGTTCTCCGATATAGGGAAGTAATATGTCATCAAGCTGGCCGATATATACGGGAATAGACGTCACGGAAGGTACGTGATGATAAAGAATCGTCAGAAGGTTTATTGCTTCGTCCAGGTTTGTTGCCGGATCTAGCTCAAGGTGTTTTGAGCCATTGCTTAAAAACTTAGCGTAGTCTGGTAATACATACCGAGGTTTGTATGGTGCGTGGCCTTCAAAAATATCACACAGTACGTTCTCTTCTAGTGCTTTGGTGACCTTTTCTGACACGGAAACATAAGGAAGACTGTTTTCTGCTTCGGCTGCAAGCAGGTTAGTTTTCTGTTTCGGAGAAAGATTTTTATCTGAGATGATTTGAAGAGGACGATTCATATTAAAGACCATAAACGAATTATGGACTTATGATACTAAAGTGAGGTTTTTTCCACGAGTGAAATTATGTGTAAAGTATTTTTCCATATGGGAAAATGCAGATATAAAGCTAATCGATTGCTAATGAAAATTGAAGAAAAAACAGTGGCATTCATTCAGTGAATAATACATTTGCATGATAGAATTCGACTGAATTTTAAAAACATAATGAATAAAAGAGGTTGTCTTGAGCCAGATAATGAACTTTAAAGGGCGAATTGTATCGGCGTCAATATTGTTACTCGCACTATCCATGGCAATATTGGGGTACTTATCTTACAGCAACGTATCCCGGCTGGTAACAGAGGATGTAGACAGATATTCCATGCTAAAAGTATCTGCGAGTGCAGATAAAGTGGCTCAGTTTGTTAGGGCGATGAAGGTCGATCTTGAAAGTACAGCGCCATCTTTCTCGGAAATAAACGAACAGTCAGAAATCATGTCGCGTCTTAAACAGATCAGTGCGTTGTCTGATGCCTCAGCAATCGTTGTGGGATACCAAGATGGCTCAGCCTTTAACAGCAATAAAGGTCGCTACGATGCAAGTTCATACGATCCAAGAGTTAGGGGGTGGTATAAATCAGCAAAAAGCCAACGCAAGACGGTGATTACCGATATCTATACTGGGAAATCGACCGGCACTCTAATGATCAGTATCGCAACTCCATTTTACAAAGGTAGCGCTTTGGCTGGAGTACTTCTGGCGGATATTGAACTCACAATCTTAAAGCCAATCGTGGAAGAGATGGTGTTTGATGGGGCTATGGCAGCCTTATATGACGGAACAGGCCTCACTATCGCGTCTACCGGAGAAGTAGATGTACCAGGTAAATCTCGTTTGTCCGATTTTGCGGATCTGGTTCCTCTTGAAAAAGAGATGCTATCGAAGGATCAAGGTGTCTATGAATATTCGCTATTGGGTATGGATAAGGTAGCCTATTTCCAGACAATTGAACTCGACGATCGTACTAAATGGCACGTCCTGGTTGGCCTGGATAAGTCCGTTGTATATCACTCTGTTGCTGAGTCGTTCGAAACTACAGTGATTACAACATTGTCACTGGTTGTTTTCTCTGCGTTGGCTATCTACTTAATACTAAGTTATGCCTATAAGCCAGTTATTGCGCTTAAACAGACCGTCAACGAGTTATCGAGTGGCAATGGCGATCTGACTCAACGACTACCGGTAGCAAGTAATGATGACCTTGGTCAAATCTCGCGTGATATCAACACATTCATAGAAAGTCTGCAGAAAATGATGCTAGATATCTCTGATATGACTAACCGAATCGGTGATAGTGTCGGTAACCTTCAGACTCAAACCGACGAAAATCGTCGAGTGCTGTCAGAACATCAGTCAGAAACGGAAATGGTGGTTACCTCACTAGACGAGATGAGTGCCACTTCAAACGATGTTGCACAGAACACGGCTGAAGCGGTTGAGTTCACCGGCAACACAAACAGCCAAACGGATGAGTCGAAAAACTCAGTATCTCACGCATCAGGTATGGTTCTTGAGCTGGTTAATAAGGTTGAAGATGCAGCTTCGCAAATTAACCAGATGGGCGGTGATATCAATGAAATCACTAATGTTCTGAAAGTGATTGGCGAAATTGCTGAGCAGACTAACCTTCTGGCTCTTAACGCGGCGATTGAGGCGGCTAGGGCTGGAGAGCATGGCCGTGGGTTTGCTGTTGTGGCAGATGAAGTTCGTGCTCTTGCGTCACGTACTCAGGACAGCACAACAGAAATACAGAACACGATTAACCGCCTTACAAGCAGTTCAGAGAGCGTGATTGATGCAATGAACGTGACACGAGAAAGTTGTGTTCAGGCTTCAACCCAGGCGAATCAGGTAGTAGAAGATCTGGATGTAATTAGCCAGTCGGTGGATGGAATTAACAACCTGAACGTTCAGATTGCTACTGCGGCGGAACAGCAGAACTCAGTTGCTGCTGAAATCACCCAGAATATGGCGAAGATGAGCGATATGGTTCAGCGTGTTGCAGAAAGCGGAGATCAGGTAAATTCTGAAGCATCCAACCTTGCGCAAGCTAATTCCCAGTTAACTGAAATTGTGAATCAGTTTAAGCTTCGATAAGACTTATCGTTTTTGAGCGGTTCAGCATTTAACACGAGCCGCTCCTATTCATTTCCTAAGTCCAGCAATTTTGAAACGTATAGGCTATCCTCAGTCCTATGATAGGTTAGTTGAGTATAAGATTTCGTTGTTATTCTTCTTGGAGCAGAAAGTAAGGTGTTACTCTAATGAACATTAATCGAAGCACTTTAAAAAAAGCAACAGACAAAGGCATTATCACGGCTGAACAAGCCAAAGCACTTTGTATATTTATAGAATCGGAACAGCAAAATACTGCTCAATTTACATTTACCCACCTGCTGTATTACTTCGGTGCACTAATCGCCATTGGTGCTATGACGCTTTTGATGAACCTAGGGTGGTCTTCATTCGGCGGGTTGGGCATTTTACTCTTCTCATTAATCTATGCAGCTATTGGATTGTACCTTGCTAACTCATTCAATAATAAGGGGCTGCGTGTACCAAGCGGCTTATGCGCTACGTTTATCATTTGTTTGACTCCTTTAGCCGTATTTGGTCTACAGGATTGGCTAGGATTATGGCCGGAAGGTGTTGACTATCGAGAGTACCATCGGGTTATAGAGTGGCACTGGATATATATGGAGCTTTCTACTCTCGTTGTGAGTGCGCTAATTTTTGTCAGGTTCCGTTATCCATTCATGCTAATGCCAGTAGCGATTACCTTGTGGTATATGGCTATGGATGTGGCGGTGATGATTGTTGGGCCAGATGCTGAATGGCAAACCCGTAAGCTGATAACCATGTATGGTGGCCTGCTAATGACAGCATTTGCTCTGCTGGTTGACTATAAAACCAGAGATTCTGATGATTATGCATTTTGGCTTTACTTGTGGAGTGTTAGCGTTCTGGGGAGGAATGACGGCTCAAGCTTCAGATAGCGAACTTGCTAAATTCATTTACATGTGCATCAACGTTCTATTGCTTTGTGTTGGCGTGTTATTAAACCGACGTATATTTACGATTGTTGGCGGTGTTGGTGTGTTTATTTACCTGAACCATCTTGCAGTGAAGGTTTTTGAAGATAATTTCCTTTACCCAATATCATTAACCGTCATTGGGTTTGCTCTAATAAGGCTAGGCGTTTGGTTCCACAAGAACAAAGCAGAAATAGAAGTCAGAATAGAAAAATTCGTACCGATTTGGTTAGCCCGGCTTAGAGAAGCCAGGCGCTGATGTAGCTATCCTAAGTTATAATCGTTTTTCAGTGCCGGTTCTTCTGAAAGGTACTCAACAAACTCAAACTGTAAGTTGTGTTTATCGACATAGTAAACGCTTCTTCGGTGAGGGTGATTACCACCCATATGATCGAGCTGATACCCGGAGTTGGATAATCGTGTGATAACGTCATCAAGGCTTTCTACAACGATTCCTATATGTTTCACACCACTCCAATGCTCTGTCCATCCCTTAGCGTTGGTATCCCCGCCGTTTTGAATCGTGATGTAGGTTTGCTCGTCGCCTACGTGATACCAGCGAACGGCTTTTCCAAACCAATCATCCATTCTTCCTTCGCCTCTTATTGACCAATCTGGTGCAGCAGCAAGAAGAAGTTTTATTGTGTGTTCTGCATCGATGACGGTTATGTTTGCGTGCTCAATATAGGTTCTCATAAGGCTTGCTCCGTTTCTGTTTTCACATATGTTGACTGGTGAAGGTGGTCAATTATTACATCCAGTTGATGAATTGTTCGTGAAGAGATTAAACACTCTTTCATGATGGCCCTGTTCTTCTGGTAGTTATCAGTTTTTATTTCTGGTGCGTTGCCCCATGTAGATTTATCTGGCCACTGTGCATATCCAATAAGAACATTGGGAGTGTCAGTTGTGTGTAACCTGGAACCAAGACTACCGTTGCTTTTGTATATTTCTTTCGTAACTTCAAGCCAGGCATTGCGAAACGCTGTGATTTCTCCTGGTGAAACTTCAAACTCATAGATTGCGATAAACATTGGTTTTCCTTTTAAAAGTGAGTGGATGAAAACAACTCTACAACCTAAACTTAACTTTAGGTCAAGCGTCATTATGGATGATTTTATGGAGTTGAGTGTTGGTGAAGTGGCAAAGCGGGCGGGTGTGAGTGTGCCTACCTTGCACTTTTACGAAAAAAAGGGGTTGATAAGTAGCTATCGGAATCAGGGTAATCAACGACGATTTAACCGGCAGGTACTTAGGAGAATTGCGGTGATTAAAGCGGCTCAAAATGTTGGGTTAACTCTGGGTGAAATTAGCGAAGCGCTAGCAGCTTTACCAACAGATAAAGCGCCTAATAGAAGCGAGTGGGAAGAGTTAGCTGCTAACTGGAATGATAAACTGGAAGACAAAATTCAGAGCTTAAAAAGGATGCAGACTCAGTTAGGAGGGTGCATCCAGTGTGGCTGTTTGTCTTTGGACAGCTGCAAGTTATATAACCCAGATGACTCTCAGGGAATCAGGGAGCCAGGAGCAAAGTTGAGTGGCAGTTAATGCTCTTTCTTAAGCTAAGCCATTATTTCAAGATGGTTGCCTTCTGGATCGAGCAAAACACTTTCATAGTAGCCATCGCCGGTCCAGCGAGGCTCACCTAATATCTCATAACCTTCTGCCTTAAATGAGTTGGTCATCTGATCTACTTTTGCAACAGATCCTACTGAAAAGGCTATATGGGCAAGGCCAGTAAACTGCTTGTAAGCGTCAACTTGTAGAACATCTATCGATTCCATTTTCATCAGTTCAATTCGAGCCCCTTCGGGGAGCGTCAAAAAATATGAAGAAAATCCTTTGGTTTGATTGATGTATTTTTCGTTGCTTGTTGCGTTAAAGTTTTTCTCGTAGAAACACTTCATCATTTCTAAGTCTTTACACCAGATAGCTATGTGTTCGATTTTCATTTCTGTTCCTTTGAGTTGTTCGTTTCATACCAGTCATACAAAGATATTAGAGGCTGTATATGGTGAATGCTTTAATGAGATAACTTGAATCAATAACAAAGCCGCTACGGCCTTGTTTTGCTCAACTTCTCTACAAAGAAATCGATAAAACTCCTTACTTTAGAAGACATGTGCTTTCTGCTGGGGTACACCATATAAACTCCAACGGTTTTTTGTCCATATTGCTCTAGCAGGACTTGAAGTTGTCCGTCCTTAAGCTGATTACCAAGATTGAACTCTGGCATTCTTACTATCCCTTGCCCGGCTGTTGCTAATGCAAGGATCATCTCAGAATTGTTGCACTTAGTTCTGCCATCAACCCTAACCTCTATTAGTTCGCCGTTTTCGTCGTAATAACTCCAGAGGTTTGGATTTTTAAGATTACTGTAGTTGATGACTTTGTGCTTTTCGAGATCATCTGGTGTTTGGGGCACACCATGCTTGGACAAGTAGGAGGGGGCCGCCAGTGTTAATGACGCTGAGTCCATAATCTTGCGGCTGACCATTGTGGAGTCTTCCAACTGTGGTGTTGCCCTGATAACAACGTCAAAACCGTCGGAGATCAAATCAACCTTTCGATCATTAAGGTCGATATCTAATTCAATTTCAGAAAATTTTGATAGGTATTCTCCCAAAAAGGGCTGAATCTTAGATATTCCAAATGCAACAGGGCAACTAACCCGGAGAACTCCTCTTGGTTTTCCTTGTTTGCCGGCAACGGCTTCTTCTGCCTCTAATACATCATCAATTATCTGGCTGCATTTCTGATAATAGATTTCACCTTCAGGGCTTAACCGCAAAGTTCTGGTTGTTCTATGAAGCAACCTTACACCAACTCGCTCTTCCAGTTTGTTTATCTCTTTGCTGATATGAGATGTGGAGTGCCCCAGCTTTGCAGCAGCGTGAGTAAAGCTTCCAGAGTTGACCACTTCTACAAACACAGCGACTCCGTCGAGCAGATTTGATTGCATGGAGTTTTCCTTATTAACAGTCATTTGGAAATAATGATTTCACATCTACATTATTAATCCTTAATTGAGAAAGATCTATAGTAATTCCAACAAAACGAGATGACAGATTGAGTCAAAGGAGAATTACCATGAACGTATTAGCATTTGCAGCAAGCAGCAGTAAAAACTCAATTAACCAGCGTTTAGCTTACTATGCAGCAACCCAAATCGAGGGCGCTAACGTAGAGCTTCTGGATATCAATGATTACGAGATGCCGTTGTTTAGCGAAGACAGAGAGAAAGAGCTTGGACAACCAGAGCAAGCAAAAGCTTTTTATAAAAAACTTGGTGAAGCGGATGTAATAGTTATCTCTTTTGCGGAGCACAACGGTTCATATACCGCTGCTTATAAAAACCTGTTTGACTGGACATCTCGTATCGATCGCGAGGTATTTCAGAATAAACCAATGCTATTGCTGGCTACTTCTCCTGGCCCTGGTGGCGCAGCAAGTGTGCTGGCTCAGGCAAAACAGTCTTCACCCTATTTTGCAGCAGATGTTAAGGGGGCAGTATCGGTACCTAGTTTTTATGACAACTTCGATATTGAGTCAGGTAGCTTTAGAAACAGCGAGCTAGAGCAACAATTGAAAGGGCTGGTAGCATCGCTGTAGTTTATTAATGACTTCCTCAAGATGCAGTTCCGAATACGGCATCTTGAGGTCACTTTAAGTGTCAACTTTCGAATAGATATAGATACTCTTCATAGCCTTCTTCCTTCATTTTATCGTAAGGAACAAAACGCATTGCCGCAGAGTTCATGCAATATCTTAGCCCGGTAGGAGCTGGCCCGTCCTTAAACACATGACCCAGATGTGAATCAGCGAAACGGCTTCTGACTTCTGTTCTTGGATAAACTAGTAAGTAATCTGTTTTAGTGGTGATATAGCCTTCGTTTATTGGCTGAGTGAAGCTCGGCCAGCCAGTACCAGAACGGTACTTATGGGTTGAAGAAAACAGAGGTTCGCCGGTTACGATATCAACGTAAATGCCTTCTTCTTTGTTATCCCAATATTCATTGTCAAATGGCCTTTCGGTCCCTTCGTGCTGAGTCACTTTGTACTGAAGTGGCGTCAGCATCTTTTTTATTTCTTTATCTGACGGCTTTACATACGTTTTTACCGATGAGGTTTGATTTTTCTTATCGATCATCTGGCGAAGAGTAACCGGGTTATCCTCTCTGTCTTTACCGAAAACCTTGTCCAGGAACTTATCTCTACCTGATGCATGGCGATAATAGCTGTATCTAATGCTATTACGTTTGTAATAGTCCTGATGGTAGTCCTCTGCCGGATAGAACTTCTTGAACTCAATGATTTCTGTTGCAAGAGGCTTAGCGAAAATTGATGCTTCGTCTACTTCCTTAAGAAAACGTTCGGCAATCTCTTTTTTGACTTTGGTTATGATAGAAAATAGCAGGTCGGTATTGTGGGCCGCGATCGACGAATGAACCTTTGTTGTCGGTTGGATCCATATGGCGCAATAAATGGTCCAGAATACCTTCGTAATCTACAACGGAAGGATCGTACGTGACCTGAATGACTTCAATATGGCCGGATTTACCAGACGACACCTGTTTGTACGTCGGGTTTTCTAATTGGCCGCCAGAATATCCAGAAATAACATCAATGACGCCATCCAGCTTTTCAAAGTCAGATTCAGTACACCAAAAGCATCCACCGGCTAATGTGGCTATTTCTGTCTTGCCAGAAGTGGAGGTTTTAGCCGATACCTGAGAGCTTTTCTCGGCGCTAAATAGTAAGAAAAATACCGGAACGGTTAAGGCAATGGCTAAAAGCCCTTTGAGCATGGATTTCATTCTCTCTCCCCATATGCTGAGCATACTTTTATTATCTGGCTATATAGAACGGAGAAAGAGGAAAAAAATTACAACGTATCAATTTTTATTCGCGCGGGGTGCGTTGTATAGGCGATAGCCAAGCCAAAATATACAGCTGCTAAGCAGAGTTCCACCAAAGGCAACAAGCGGCCAGTTGCCCGTTTGCCAGCAATAGATCAACAGAAAGCCCCCAAGACTCCCTCCAATGTAATAATGCACAAGATACAGTGCGGTTGCCGTTGCTTTGGCTGTTTTTGCTTTCTGACTTACCCAACTATAAGCCAGCGCGTGAGTAAAAAATCCTCCGGTACTAATGAGTAGTAAGCCGAGAACCATCATAGGTATACTTTCAAACCAGGCGAGATACATACCGGCAAGTAAGATAAGATTTCCGAATAGCATTCCTACGACAGGGCTGAACCGGAGACTCCAGCGTCCGCTCAAACCTGAGCTGACGGTTCCCGAAAGATAACAGAGGAATACAAGGGAAGTTAAGCTGGAAGGGAGTGAATAGGGTGGTTCAGACAACCTAAAACCGATGACTGAGAATAGGTTTACAAAAAGCGCAAAGTTAATCCCGCCGATGATCATCGAAAACCAAACCTGATGATCTCGTACGTGCATTACTAAACCGCGGTTATGGGCAAAAAAGAGTCCTTTTTGTGGTTTGAAGTACTTTTGTTGCGGCAATGATCTTAAAACGATACTGGCACCAACAAGCGAGAAAAGGCCGATGATTAACACGGCTGTTTGCCAATCAAACAGATCCGTTAGCACGCCACCAGCTATTCTTCCTGTTATTCCACCCAGTGAGTTCGCGGCTATATATCCCCCAACAGCTTGGCCTAGTGCCTGAGGCGTCATCTCTTCTGCCATATAAGCAACCGCGACAGAGGCGAACGCAGCAAGTGACACGCCCATTGCTGCTCGAGCTATCACCATGGCGGTAAAGCCTGGATTTAGTAACATCAAAAAGTTAATAGCGGGTGGAAGAAATAGTCCTAGCATCATTACTTGTTTTCGTCCTATGGACTCAGACACCAGCGCCCAGGGAACCAAAAACATAGAGAGCATAAAAGTGGTTGCAGCAAATATCCAGTTTACCTGTGTAGCGGAGATAGAAAGCTCCACAGAGAGTGCAGGCAGAATTGGCTGAAAAAGATATAGATTGCAGAACACGAGAAATGAGCCAAAAGCCATGGTTAAGCTGACGGTTCTGTACTCACGTGTTCCAAGTTCAATCATATTTACCTATTTACCTGGAACCTTCGCCGAAAGGGTAGAAAACCAGGTTATTGCTTTCGACCATTACACAATCCATTCCTGCCGCGTGAGCGGCTTTTTTGCCTAACTCAGTATCTTCAAATACCACACACTTTTCGGGCTCAATGCCTGTACGCTCTGCGGCAAGCAGGAAAGTGTCAGGTGCTGGTTTATAGTTGGATACGTCGGTTGAGGTAATGATGGCATCGAACAGGTGAGCGACCCCTTTTCCTTTGAGTAGTAACATTGCACTCTTTCTTTGGCTGCCCGTACCAATCGCCATTTTTTTCTCACCATGATATTGGCGTAATAGCGAGTATGTTGACTCAATAAAATCGCCATGACTCTCAAGCCCCAGATAGTAGGTCATCTTTACCTTGGCGATGTCATAAGGGTCATGATTTAGCTTATAGCGCTCGATCATTTGCATTGCCATCTTGGCACTAGGTTGACCGCTTAACTGGTATGTCCAGTCCGAATCGAAAGGGAATCCAAACTGATTGGCGGTTTTTTCCCACGCAGCCAGGTTGGCAGGCATGGTATCTATTAACGTTCCATCCATATCAAAGATAAAGCAATCGTAAGCGGATAGGTCGATAGTCATAGGCTGAGCTCAGGTTCTAGGGTCATGTTACTTGAGTATATTAGCCTGAATCAGTTATGATTCAGACAAGAGATTTGTTTAAGTGTGAGTTAATGAATCATTTTCGTCGTACAGTGTTAATTTGTAATCTGGTATTGGTAGCCCTGCTGACCTCTGTGTTTGGCATTGCCTCAGCCAACAGCTATGTGTATACCAGTTACCCTGATGGCACTGAAGCGATGCTGAAAATGGAGGCTCCGGCTCTTGATTGTCAGAAGTACGAAGATATTCAGACTCACAACGAAATAGCATGGGAGAGTGCGTTAGCGATGGGAAAAGATGCTAAAGCCTCCCATCAATGTTGCCCTTCAATCAATGTCACTACGCTATTCCCTGCGACCTTTGCATCTGATTTACAATCCAAACAAACCTTCTCACTAGCGCTTATTCAGCATGAATCACTTGGGAAAACTAAGGCGCTTTCTGAATCTATCTTTCGCCCACCGATTGGCTGATTTTCTCCTAAATCACCGGACAATATAGTCCTACGTTAATCTGTTTACATATCGGAGCATGCTCTTCGATACTAATAATCTTTAAGAGAATTAAAATGAAAAAAATAATCACCTTAGTTTCTACTATCTTACTTAGTTTTGCGGTTAATGCGGCAAAGTTTGAAGAAGGTAAGCATTATCAGGAGCTAAGTACTCCACCATCTTCAAAACCTATCGTTACAGAGTATTTTTCGTTTTACTGCCCTCACTGTAAGTCATTTGAGCCTTTAATGAATCAGCTCAAAGGCAGCCTTATCGATGGTGCTAAGTTCCAGAAAGCGCATGTTTCGTTTATGGGGGGGGCATGGGTACTTCTATGGCAAAAGCCTATGCAACCATGATCGCTTTGAAAGTTGAAGATAAAATGATACCTGTAATGTTCCGTCAGATTCAGGATCTAAAACAAGCACCTAAAAACGATGCTGAACTTCGTCAGATCTTTGTGGATAACGGTGTAGATGGAGCGAAATTTGACGCGGCATTTAATGGTTTTGCTGTGCAATCTATGCAACGTCGATTTGACAAAGGCTTTAAAGATGCAGGCTTAAGAGGTGTACCGGGCGTTGTTGTTAACAACAGATACCTTTTGACTCCTGATGGAAGCATATCTTCAACCAAAGAGTATATTGAGCTAGTTAATTTTTTACTGCAGAAGTAAAAAGCTATACCTGAATAAAAAGAGCTGGCAATCACCAGCTCTTTTCACATTAAGCTATTGCTCGCTCTTCTTGTTGTGGTTTTGGGTTTACCGCGAAGACAAGCTGGATAAGAAGAAGTATTCCTGTTGCTCCTAAGCCGACACCAATACCTCCCCAGATTCCAGCCAAACCATATGATTGCATTAGAATCCACGCTGCTGGCAATCCGAATGCCCAATAGCCAACCGCAGTAATAACGGTTGGGCCAACAACGATCTTCATGCCACGTAATAGGTTGATTGCTAACAGTTGCCACGCATCAACAGCAAAGCAGAGAGCAACAATCCAGATCATTGAAGATAGTAGGGATGTTAAGTCAGTTTGGCCGTCTGCGTCTAACTGGAACAGGCTTGCGATAGCGTCCGGCCACAGCATAAACACGCCAGCCAATATAACGCTAAGAACCGTTACCATAATAAAGCTGTTTTTGGCGGTTCGTTTAATACCCTGGTAATCGTTAGCGCCAAAATCTTTTCCGACCAATATTGCAGACGCTTGTGAAAAGCCGAAATTGATGTTCCAGGTGAAGCTTAAACATTGCAGCAGAATCTGGTGTAAAGCGAGAGACGCAACACTAATCATGCCTGCCATTAGCGTTCCTCCATAGATAAGTCCGTGTTCCAAAACGCCCGCAAGCGCGATAGGGACGCCCATAGCAAACAATGGATTCATCAACTTCAATGAATACTCGTGATTGTTTTGCCATGGAGCAAATCTATAATATTTCGGCTGTCGGAAAACCCAGTAGCCGTAACCTACCAGCATTAGCGATGCGGCAATAGCCGTACCTGCACCTAAACCAGCAATTCCCCAGTTAAGCTGAAAAGCTAAAAGATAACTGATTGGAACATTAAGTATTACCGTAGCTACCGACATGATCATAACAGAACGTGCATCGCCAAACGTACTGGTTAACCCTCTTAATACAAGTAGCAACAATGTAGGTAACATTGCCCACTTAAGAGCATTGAGGTAGTTCATGGCTATTGTGATAACGTCTTCTGACTGATTTGCAGTCTTCAATAATTCTGGTGCAAATATAAAACTTAAGGTGAGTAGCACTGTAAGCAACAACGAGATCATCACTGCGCCTTTAATTGCGAAACGGATTTGTTGCATGCCATAGTCCGGGCGAGACAAACTTTGTCCATAAGCAATCGCAATAAGGTTTGCGACACATCCTACGATGCTACCTGCAACCAGAAATACAAACGAATAGACGGACGCACCAAGTCCACCAGCCGCAAGATCCGCGAGGCTTAATCTGGACATCATCCAGATATCCGTAAGAACCAGTGCCATGGCGATAAGTTGTGAAATGATAAGCGGAAACGCCAGAGACAGAATTTTTTTCATATTACCCTCGGTGATTTCCGGCAAAGATAAGCTTTTTCACACTGGTACTCAAATAACATTTATGTCATTCTCACATTACCTCAGATCATGCCAGGGAATAGGTAATCAATGTCGCCTTATCCAAACCTCCCATATTCTCATAACAGCCTAAAAGGTTTTGAATCAGTAGCAAGGTTGATGAGCTTTACGCGGGCATCTAATGAACTGCACGTCACTCAAAGTGCGGTTAGCCGACAGGTAAAACAGCTAGAGGATGATCTGAACGCATCATTAATCGTGCGCAAACATCGCTCAATCGAACTAACAGAAAAAGGTCAGGCATTGTTTGCTGTTTTGGCAGGTAACTACCAGGCGGTGGAGTCTTTGCTTGCGTCCTGGAGAGATCCAGAGCCGCACAGAATCGTGATAAAAGCATCGTTGAGTTATGCGACTCGTTCACTTATTCCCAAAATTCAGCATTTAAGTGAGCGGTACTCTGAGTATGAAATTGTTGTTATACCGACGATAGAGGAAGAGGTCAGCGATGACTATGATTTGCTGATTTTTACTACTATGAAACCCAAGCAAATAAGTCGAGAGAAAGGCGCTTTTTTCTTACGTGAAGAGTATATGGCACCAGTGTGTGCAAAAAGCCTTTTGAACGATGATTCAGATCTGGATTCAGTATTAAAAATGCCTCGGCTTCATCCATCACTCGACCATGTGGATTGGAAGTCCTGGCTCAACGCATCGGGTTACCCGGTAAAAAGGGTTCGAAACTCAACATTCTTTACTCTGGATTTGGCCTTAAGTGCTTGTTTATCCGGGCAGGGCGCGACAGTCACCGACTTGTTGCTGGTATTGCCTGAATTGGAAAGAGGCTTTCTTGTATGTCCTGAAAAGGCTGGTGTATATCCCAGCCCCTGGAAGTATTATTGCCATCAGAAAACACAATCCCCCATTGTTGATGAGCTGGTGGATTGGTTTAGGCAAGAAACGGATAATGAAACCAACAAGCTCACTCATTTGGCGACAAAGTTTGGCTGGGATATCCATTTAACTTAGATCAGAGTATGTAGTTTAAACATTGATCAGAGTATGTAGTTTAAACATTCGTCCACGAAAGATAGATATGTTCATAGCCAATACTTAGCGCAACATAGACCAACATAACCGACATCAGGTAGTTGAAGGTTTTAAAGTAAACCGGGTTTTCGATTCTTTTTCCCAGAACAGAGCCTGCCAACGCGTAACTGGCTGGCGCGCCAAACGCAACAATAGATAAAATAAGTGACCAGAAGAATATCTGGCTACCTGCAATACCTGCCGCAGGAAACTGAATGGTAGAGATCGGGAGTGTTGCAATTAGCGCTTTTGGATTAAGCAGATGCATGATTAATCCATCACGATACCTTAAGTTGCTCTTTCCTGTATCATCGTTCTTAATATTGATGTTTGCTCTGAATACCTTCCAGGCAATATAAATGATATAGCTGCATCCCAGGATACTGATATAAGGCAAAACCGATTTATCAATGACCTTTGAGCCTAAAAATGCCAGTGAAATAAACAAGATTAGCATTGCGGAAGCAACGCCAACGTAAAAACCAAAGTGAGCTTTTCCCTTGCCTTTTAAACCACTGTGCAAACCGAGTAAGTTGATAGGACCAGGGCTATACATCACACTGATCCCGTACGCGAAAATTTCTAACATATTGAATTCTTTTCTGAAAATTATAGAGAAAGCTGTAACTGATATTGCTTTGGTGTCATTCCGAAGTATCGCTTAAACCTGCGATTTAAGTGGCTGCTATCAGCAAAGCCACAAGCTTGTGCGACGTCTACAGAAGGTGTACCTACTTCAAGCGCTTTACGCGCAGCGTTGATGCGGCAGTTCAGTACATACTGGTGTGGAGTAATGCCATATTGAGAACGAAACAGGCGAATAAAATGATATTTTGACAAGTTAGCCGCTTCAGAAATGTCATCGATAGAGATATCGTCATGCAAGTTTGCGAGTACAAACTCTTTCGCTCTCAACAGTAGTTTTTCTTTACGGGTACCGGGTGTTGTATCTTCCAATTGCCCACTTAATCGTACAAGCGATTGAGCAACCTGGAACAGACCCGACTCATGTTCTATTTTGGTCGTGCTGTCATCTTTAATCAGATGAGAAAGGGATATAACCTGATGGCGAAGGATCGGGTCATCAAGCACAGTACCATCTACCCGTAAAGATTGTTTCATATTAGCGCCAAGCGCCTGAAACTGATGTTTTACTTCATCTGGGTGGAGGTACAACATCATATATTCAAGGTCGACATCGCCCCCGGAATGTCCATCGTGCACATCATCCGGGTTAAACAATACAATGTTTACAGGGGAACTTTTATGGAAAGAGCGGCAAGCGAAAAGTCCTGTCGCCCTTTTAAAGTGACACCGATAGAGAACTCTTCGTGCGCATGTTTATCATAAGAAAAGTCACTCATATTTGCACTCAGCGTCGTCACCGTATCAAGGTGCTTACTGGCTGCAAACTGAAAGTGATTCTCTTTACTCATTTATAAGTTCCATTGTGTCTGTGGCATTAATCCTCCCACAATATAGATTAGAGTTCGATGGAAAACTTGAACAAAATTGCTCTTTATCCGGATCAGGCCAGGAAAGAAAAGGTTGAGCCATTGCTGATAATTCGATAAAAAGGACGACCAACTAAAAAAACATAACAGACACAACCTCAGACAGAAATAAAACAGGACGTATTATGATTAAAGAAAACACATACTTTGATGGCGGAGTTAAATCGCTTGGCTTTTCCCAGGAAGATGGAGACAGCAGTGTAGGGGTAATGGCGGTAGGCGAGTATACTTTTGGAACCGCTGCTCCAGAGAGAATGACAGTAGTAAAGGGCGCACTAACAATTAAGCGCAAAGGTGAAGATGAGTGGCGTACATTTAACTCGGGTGATGCCTTTGAAGTTGCGGGTGATTCTTCCTTTGATGTGAAGGTCGAGCAATCAACAGCGTATCTTTGCGAATACTTGTAGTCGTTCGAGCCAATATAAACGAACCAATAAAAAATAACGCTCGCACAAACTTAGAGATAAGTATGCGAGCGTTTTTTGTGAAAAAGAATCAGGCAGTGGATTAGTCGCCTTGACTCAAGTTAATTGAGAGTATTGATTCACTACAAATAATTAGATTGCTTCACCGTTAACGGTAACAGCGACATCGATATTACCTCGGGTAGCGTTTGAATAAGGGCACACCTTGTGTGCAGTGCGAACCAGTTCAAGGGCCGCATCCTGTTCCAGGTCTAGTTTTGCGGCCAAGCTAACCGTTAAAGCAAATCCGCCTTCGGCATTTGGTCCAATACCTACTTCAGCGGTAACTGGAGCCTCGGCTAGCTTCACTTTAGCTTCGCGAGCTACATGCAGAATTGCATTAGAAAAACAGGCAGCATAACCAGCAGCAAATAGTTGCTCTGGGTTAGTTGCTGCACCAGAACCTCCCATCTCTTTTGGATAAGCCAGATTGACCTCAAGCAGACCATCGTCTGTTGATACCTTACCATTGCGGCCTGCTAGTGCTGTTGCTGATGTTGTGTATAGTGCTGACATACTATTTCTCGCTATATTTGGTTGTGCGCTATTAAGTTGCTTGCATTATATACTCAATTTTAAATTTAATGCAACTATATTGCGCGCAATATTATTTTTGTCGACTATCAATGGGTTTAAGTCGAATAAATTTGAAAGCTGAAGTAGACCTGCTTTTCGGTATCAAGATAGAATGTATGTTTTCGTAATGGGTTGAGTTCCAAGGAAGGGAAGATGAATACTGTTGTATTGGGGGAGCGCAAAGTAAAACCCTCAAAGATTGTTTGCATTGGCTGCAATTACGTTGAACACATAGAGGAACTCGGCAATTCTATACCTGAGCAGATGGTTGTGTTCAATAAGCCCAACTCAGCAATTACATGCAGGCTGAATGCTTTTCATCAAGAGCCTCTTCATTATGAGGCAGAGATTTGTTTCTTGGTACGTAAGAAAAGTCTTGCTGCAGTTGGCTTTGGGTTGGATCTTACAAAGCGTAAACTTCAATCCAACCTCAAAGCGAAAGGTTTACCCTGGGAGAGAGCAAAAGCATTCGACGGCTCTGTCGTATTGAGTCGATTTGTTCCTCTGGGAAAGGTGGATATGGATGACCTGAGTCTTGAGTTATGTATCAATGGAGTAAGGATTCAAAGTGGTCATGTGAGCCAGATGCTGTATCCACCCAGAGTGATATTACAGGAGTTGAGCACTTATACCTCGCTGCAAACTAACGATATCATTATGACAGGCACGCCCAAAGGTGTTGGTGTGATACACCGGGGCGATAAGTTTACCGGGCGCGTGAAGTGCGGTGAAAAAACGTTAGTAGAAGTAGAATGGACGGCAGAGTAGGGGCTGCAAGCTGAGTTCTCCCCTAAAATAACTAGAATATGATAAACAGTATCAGAACAAAATTAATATTAACCTACTCTGCGATAACAATGGTTTTTATTGTATTGCTCTTGAGTGTGGTTTACCTAAGCGAGAAAGGTAAAGTCCTGGACCTGGCGTTGGACAACTCTTTGTCTCTCTCCCAATTGCATGCCAACCTGGTGAGTAGCGAGTTCCACCAATATGTAACAGCACTCAAAGCAGTAAGCAGCCAGAGCAATGTTAAGCAAGGTGATAAGGAATACATCATCAATGAATTACACAGGTTAGTGGATCTTGGTGGTGGTTCATTTCGAAATGCGATTTATGTCGATAAGAAGTTCAACGCGATAGATCTCACCGGAATCAGTCTCCCCGTATCGGACTTGCCGTTTGTTAAAAATAAGAGTTGGTACAAATCTGAATACAGCATTACTCCCGGAGAATTAGGTCTGTTCACTAAAGAAAAAACCGTAACCTTGGGTGTACCAATTCGTAATCGAAATGGCGAATGGCAAGGTTGGATTGCGGTTTCTATTTCGTTAGAACATTTGACACAACAGTTGTCTTCAATAACCTTCGGAGAAGGGAGCTATGCGTTTTTATCTGGAGTTGGTGGTGAGGTCATCGCTCACCCGAGTAGGAACCTGATTTTGAACGCCAATATATTTGCTGCTGATGAAATTGGCTTTCCAGGCTTTAGCGCAATTGGGAACAAAACGCGAACCAATGAGGTTGGTTATGGTGAGTACTATAATGAGCATTCAAACGAGTCTAAGATAGTCACGTTTGCAAAAGTGGATTACTTACCAGAATGGACGTTATTTGTTGCAACTGATAAGTCTGTAATATTTAAAGAGATATATTCAATTTTGATGAACGTACTAGGCGTGTCATTGGTGCTGATGTTTATCTTTTTGTTCGTTGTCATTAACCTAACCAACAGAATAACCTCTCCGATTAAACAGCTAACCCATGTGGTTAGGGATTCTGTAGACAATCGCTTTACACCAATTATTACCGTGAAATCTGAGGATGAGATAGGGCAGTTATCCAGGGCATTCAGTGAAACGATTAATCAGGTGCATAAACACACTCACAACCTTGAAGAGTTGGTCGCTGACAGAACACATGAGTTGAATGCTGCCTACCAAAAGTTGGAAGAGAAGAATAAAGCACTTGAAGAAATGGCCTCTAAAGATCCTTTGACGGAACTGTATAACCGAAGAGCTTTTAATGTGTTTGCTGAAAAAGAGATGTCTCGTGCTGCAAGGCATGATCTACCTGCTTCTCTTATCCTGATAGATATCGATCATTTTAAGGCGGTAAATGATACGTATGGCCATGATGTCGGAGATGCGGTTTTATCCAGGATAGCTCATATACTTACCCGGTATACACGTAAAGAGAATGTCATTTGTCGCTGGGGCGGAGAAGAGTTCATCATTTTGCTCACACAGGCAACCCCTGAGATGGCATTGTGCGCTATGGCTAAAATTCGCGAGAGAATTTCTGAGCAAAGTTTTGGCCCATTAGAGTCCCTCACGGTTAGTGCAGGTATAGCTTCATATCAAGTCGGTGAGCCCCTCAAAGCCTGGGTCCACCGAGCAGATATAGCGTTATTTGAAGCAAAGTCAGCAGGTCGAGATTGCGTGAGGTTAGCTGAACAGGTTGTGCCCATAGTTGCGCTCTAAGTGCCTCCTAAAGGTCAGCAATAACAGTAAAGATATTCCCCAATACCCTGAGCTACCACCACTATCGGAAGACGTGTCGGTGCTGCTTTCCTCACTGTTATCATCCTGATCGATGTCACGGGTATTAAAATCAGGCGAAGACCAGTCTTCCTGTTCATAATCTTCTCTGTCTTCCTCAGTCACTGTATAGGAAGGTGCTTCATTTCCCGCGAGTACGGAGGCTATCCAGGTTTGATAGTCGACGACTTCTGTAAATACAGAAGTATCATCTGAATTAGCGTTATAACAGCCTGACCAGCCATAGCTAGTAATGCCGGCCTGAACATACTCATCTCCATCAAACCAGTATAAAGGTCCACCAGAATCTCCTGAACAGGTGGTGTTCCTAACTCCTGTATCTTCGTCTAACTCTCCAGTCATACAAATTTGAGAGTCATTTAAATCTCCCAGATCACATTCTCCTGCTTCGTAGTTTAGAGTGGTTTGCAGAAGCTCATCTTCATCGCCATTTTCAGTATAACCATGTCCAACGGCAATCATGGGCTCTCCATCGGTACCTCTATAAAAATCATCGCTTGCACGCACAACATAGTCGGAACTACTCACACTTATCGGTGAATCAAGCTTTATGATTGCAATATCGTTTGGCCACGAGGCTCCTGTTGAAGAGGATGAATCAACATAGTCACTGTGTGGGTAGAACTCTGAGGCACGAATCACTTCTACAGAACCGTCTAAGAACTGACTTTCATTTTCCATTTGGATCGCTACAGAGGTGTAGACAAGATAGTCTTCGTTCAGATCGCCGTTACCGTCATATAAGCAGTGTGCAGCTGTTAGTACATGCTGTTCATCCAGAATCGTTGCGCCACAGTACATGCCATATAGGCCGGTGTAATCAATAGCATCATAGTAAAGCGTAGCGATGGATGGGAACGTGTCGACGGTTGCTTCTGTGCCATTGTAGATTTGAGTAGAAATCTCTGCGGACAACGCTTTGTTCTGTATAGGTAACATGGCAATAGAAACCAGAAAAAGCTTAAATTTGGTCACAACCAAACCTCAATACTTAATTAAATCTTTCGATACCTACCGTAATGAATAAATGTGTTCTGAATATGGAGAAAATAAGGAGGTTGTCTTTTTTTAATTGGTACGATGTACTTCATTGAGTTGGATTTCGGATTAGATAAATTAACCTGAAGCTAAGTAAATGTTATGACGTGAACCTTGAAAAAGTTCCTAATGTCAGAGTTCTGTCATTATGCTATACAAACATGTCAGCTCTCAGTGACAACCTGCCTTTTATCAGTATGATTGCGCGCCTAATAATTCATTAACCCATATAAGAGTTAAAAAATGCAATCATCTATAGTTGTGACGAACGATAAACAGAATTCACGGAAGTGGACCTATAAAGACTTCACCTGGTGTCTTTCTCTTTTTGGTACAGCGGTAGGAGCCGGCGTACTTTTCCTTCCCATTAAAGCGGGCGCTGGTGGGTTCTGGCCATTAGTTATTCTAGCCCTAATCGCAGCACCAATGACCTGGTTTGCACATAAAAGCCTGGCACGTTTTGTTCTTTCTGCGAAGAATCCAGAAGCCGATATCACGGACACGGTAGAAGAACACTTTGGTAAAACTGGCGCAAACCTTATCACTTTTGCTTACTTTTTCGCTATTTACCCTATTGTTCTTATTTACGGTGTTGGTATTACCAATACGGTAGATTCTTTCCTTGTGAACCAGATTGGGGCGGATCCACTACCTCGTTGGTTGTTGTCTGGTGGCTTAATTGCTCTTATGACTGCTGGTGTTGTGTTCGGCAAAGAGCTGATGCTTAAAGCAACTTCCGCAATGGTATACCCTCTGGTATTCATTCTTCTGGCTCTTTCTTGCTACCTAATTCCAGACTGGAACACATCGATGATGAGTGTTGACCCAGACTGGTCATCAATGCCTTCAACTATATGGCTCGCCATTCCAATTATCGTATTTTCATTCAATCACAGCCCGGTTATTTCTCAGTTCTCTAAAGAGCAGCGTCGCGTTTACGGTGAGTCAGCAGCACAAAAAACCGATATGATTACTGGCGGAGCAGCAATGATGTTGATGGGTTTTGTCATGTTCTTCGTATTCTCTGTTGTGCTGTCTCTGTCGCCAGAACAGCTAAACTCAGCGAAAGAGCAAAACATTTCTATTCTGTCTTACCTTGCAAACGTACACCAATCTCCAATCATCTCTTACATGGGCCCTGTCGTTGCATTTGCAGCAATTACATCTAGCTACTTTGGCCACTTCCTTGGTGCTCATGAAGGTCTTGTTGGCCTAATCAAGTCACGCTCTAAGTTAGAAGTAAGCAAGATTGAAAAAATCTCACTTGTGTTCATCGTACTGACTACATGGGCAGCCGCAATCGTAAACCCAAGTATTCTGGACATGATTGAAACAATGGGCGCACCTATGATCGCAGCTATTCTGTTCCTGATGCCTGTTTTTGCAATGCAGGCAGTACCATCAATGGCGAAGTACAAAACTTCTTTGCCAGTACAGATCTTCACGACGATTTGTGGCTTCGCAGCAATCACATCTGTAATTTACGGCGCACTTTAATTCTTTGAATTAAAAGTATTAAACACAGTTTCGATATAAGCCTCCCTACGCGAGGGGCTTCTCAGTAAGGTACATCAAAATGATTAGTGTATTTGATATCTATAAAATAGGTGTTGGCCCATCAAGTTCTCATACCGTTGGTCCAATGAAAGCGGGTAAAGAATTTATTGATGATTTACGCACAATGGGAAAGCTGCGTGATATCACCAAGATTACCGTTGATGTTTATGGATCACTATCACTGACAGGGAAAGGTCACCACACAGATATTGCAATTATTATGGGTCTTGCCGGTAACACACCGGAAAAAGTGGATATTGACTCGATACCGGGCTTTATTTCTCGTGTAGAAGAAACGGAGCGCCTGCCTGTTGGAATGCACTGTCATACGGTGTCGTTTCCTAAAAGCGAAGGCATGAACTTCCATAGATCTAACCTGGATTTGCATGAAAACGGTATGCAGATCCATGCATGGATTGAAGACGAAAAAGCCTATTCAAAAACATACTACTCGATTGGTGGTGGTTTTATTGTTGATGAAGAAAACTTTGGTAAGGAACAAAACAGTAATATTACCGTTCCTTACGATTTCACTTCGGCAGAAGAGTTGGTTGAACAGTGCAAAGTAAGCGGCCTTTCTATCAGCGCTTTAGTGATGGAAAACCTGAAACATATGCACTCAGAGCAAGAGTCGCGTGAGTACTTTGCCAGTATCTGGAAAACCATGCATGAGTGTATGGATCGCGGAATGAATACCGAAGGGCTGCTTCCGGGTCCATTGCGCGTGCCTCGCCGGGCATCGGCACTTCGCCAGCAATTAATGGCGATGGAAAAAACAAGCAATGATCCAATGTCTGTTATTGATTGGGTAAACATGTTTGCGTTTGCAGTAAACGAAGAAAACGCAGCTGGTGGGCGAGTAGTAACAGCGCCGACAAATGGCGCGTGTGGCATCATTCCCGCGGTTCTTGCTTATTACAACAAGTTTGTTCAGTCGGTATCAGAAAAAGAATACACCCGTTACTTTGCTGCTTCAGGCGCAATTGGTGGATTGTACAAGCGTAATGCATCGATCTCTGGTGCAGAGGTAGGATGTCAGGGTGAAGTTGGTGTTGCATGCTCAATGGCTGCCGCTGGTCTTGCGGAGCTAATGGGTGGTAGCCCGGAACAGGTTTGTATTGCGGCAGAGATCGCGATGGAACACAACCTTGGCTTAACTTGCGACCCGGTTGCCGGTCAGGTTCAGGTTCCGTGTATCGAAAGAAACGGTATAGCGGCTGTAAAAGCAATCAACTCGGCACGTATGGCGCTTCGACGCTCTTCTGCACCCACGGTTTCTTTGGATAAAGTGGTTCAGACAATGCTCGAAACGGGTAAAGATATGAATGCTAAATACCGGGAAACCTCTCAGGGTGGTCTGGCAATTACCGTGCTATGCTAAATTAGCCCTCTATTAAATGTATTAACCCCAGACTCGAGTCTGGGGTTATCTTTTAGTCCTTCTTACTTTCCACCGAGCGCTTACGCAGCTGAAGTTTTGCGATCCTTTTGCTCAGAGTGTAAATGCGCTTGAGTTGCTCTACCCATTCCATTTCGTAACGAAATACCCTTAATCTGTTTGGGTCATTTTCTGTTAGGCGTTCCGCCTGATGAGCCAGTACAGAATTGAGCTGAGAGTTGAGCTCTCTTTTAGCACTAAGTACATTCGAAGCTAGGGTGTCATCGTTTCGTCTGATTGCGTTGACACAATCCAGCATCGCATCACTGACCCGGTGCTGCACGGAGTCGAGCGCTTCACGCATTTTAGGGCTGGCAGTTGTTCCTTCATTCAGAGTTTTGTATGCCATTGGTAACATGCCATCAACGATAAGATCTGCGGCGCTTTCCATCTGGTCGGTAATACTGATCAGTTTTATTTGCTGGCTACTTTGACTATCTGATAGTGCCTGCATACGTAAACGTCCGAGATAAGAGAGGATTGCTCCATGTAGCTGATCCACTTCTTTTTCGATTTGTTCTATCTCTTTGAGTTTATCCTTAACCTTTTTCCTTTCTTCCTCGCTTTCATACCTTAATGCGAGGGGAGGCAGCAAGTTCAGCATATTACATACTCGACGACCTACTCGGCCCAGCTCTAACTGTGCCTGGTCAAGTGCGATATCTGGTGTTGCTAAAAAAGCGCCATTTAGGTACTTGGTCTGAATCGTCTTTGATTTCCTTTTTTTTGCTTTAGGCTTGTGAGGAATAAATTTACGAACCAGCCATACAAATGCGCTGGCAAATGGCAGCATTATCAGAGTATTAAGAACGTTAAATAATGTGTTTGCGTTCGCTATCTGTCTGGGAAGCTCAGCTGCCATTCGTTCTATACCACTTAAATCGGCATGAACAGGGGAGATGCTAATGCTCATTTGGCTGAGATAACCGATAAACGGCAACCAAATCATAACTCCGAGGATGTTAAAGGTTATGTGCACTGCGGATGTTTGCATAGCTTCTCTGGACTTACCTATAGCAGCAAGCACTGCGGTCACACAGGTACCTATGTTCGCACCCATTGCCAAAGCGATACCTGTTTCCAGCGAAATAAACCCTTGCCCAGCGAGAACGATAACAATACCTGTTGTGGCGGAAGATGACTGAACCAGAGCGGTGAAAGCGGCGGCGATCAAGATGGCGAGGAAAATATTATCCATTTGCGCCATTGCATCAATAAAGGGCTGGAAGGTGCGGAGCGGGGACATCGCTTCGCTCATCAGGTTCATTCCCAAAAAGATTAAACCAAGCCCGAACAACATATTACCGTAGTGTCTGGTGAGTTCTTTTTGGGCCAGAAAGCTAACGAAAAATCCCCCGGCAACCATAGCAAGCGCGGCTTTGGTGACCTTAAACGCTATAATTTGTGCAGTGACTGTTGTACCTATGTTGGCACCCATGATTACGCCAACTGCCTGAGTAAGCGACATCAAACCCGCTGAGATAAAACCAACCAGAAGAACCGTGGTTACCGATGAAGACTGAATGACCGCGGTTAAACCGGCTCCGGTCATCACACCTGCGACACGGTTTGTAGTTAACCGTGCCAACAGTGTTTTCATTTTATCGCCAGCGGCTTTCTTCAATGCCTCTGACATTTTATCCATGCCGTACAGAAAAACAGCCAGCCCGCCAAGAAGGCCAACGGTCATAGGTAAGTAGCTGATTTCATTCATTCGCATACCCCATTTTCGCCGTATCTAGTATAAGTATAGCGATGGTATATACGCTCGGATGTGTATATTACATATTTGTGATATTAATATGTTGAGTATATGAGCTAGTTAGCTTTGAGATGCTGCCTGCTGCGCTTTTCAAGTTTAGAAAACAGTAGAGATAGGATTAAGCAAAGCACCAGATAAGCCAGTCCTACCAATAGCCAAATCTCAAATATTAATCCTGATGAGTTGGCTATTTCCGTTCCAACAAATGTCAGTTCCTGAATCGAAATAAGCGAAACGATCGATGAGTCTTTTACCAGAGAAATCGCCTGACCTGCTAACGCAGGGGTGATTGCAGTGATAACCTGAGGCGAAATGATATAGCGATACTTCGACCAGGTAGATAGTCCAAGTGAGTGGGCGGCTTCCCACTGACCTTTCGGGATCGACTCTAGGCCAGCACGAACCACTTCAGCAATATAAGCCGCAGAAAGCAAACCAACGCACAAAACGCCCGAAAGTAAGTTTTCCCACAACCCTGATCTCCCAAACAGAATTGACTGGATAATAGTTATCTTCCCGCTATGCTCTCGTAGCAGTGGCTCAAGACCTAAGAGTGGAATGAGCTGATTGGAGATAAAAAGTAAAAGATAAATACAAACACTAACGGTGGAATATTGCGGATAAGCTGGATATAGGCCGTTGCCGGTATCCGAAATAGTGCGATTTGGGAATGGCGAGCGACGCCTAATAGTGACCCCAATAGGATTGCTAAAACCATTCCCCAAACACTTAGCCGCAAGGTGGAAATTAACCCCTGAAAAAAGTAGGGTAGTCCACCGTCAGCACGAGGAGTAAAGATCAGTTCTATGGCTGCGGCCCAGTTCCAGTGGTAATTCACGCCAACGGAAGAGCGATAATATAGCCAGCATGCTAAAACACCGAGAACAATAAGCAAAAAATAGTCCGAGTTTGTTCAGGGATATGGCGTTTCTCTTTACCCCGGTATCAACACTCTCTGCGTTTTCCAAAGACACTAACTGAAATACTCCTGTGCTATCGATATATGGTTAAGCCGACAACTATTGCCCTTCGGCTATCTGGTTTTGCCAGTCCAGAGATGCGAACCAGTACTCGTATCGTTCTGACAGCCATCCATCTTGAGTTCGAGCCTCAATCCAGTTATCAAAGAACGCTTTTTTGTCCTCTTCGCCTAAACGTACCGCGAACGCTTCATTACCTTTTGAAAGTCTCTCATTAAATGGGAGGAAAGGGCGTTGCTATGCTTAATCGCTTCGTGTTCTGGTTTAGGGCTGGACGCAATAACAGCATGAGCATTACCATTCAGCACTTCCTGAAATGCCTGTGCGTCATCATCGAACTGCAAGATTTTTGCTTTTGGAAATGCTTCACGAGCTACCTGAACAGTATGTGCACCCCGGCGAGCAGCGATTTTTACCCTTCTTGAGTTGAAGTCGCTTAGTTGGCTGAAACCATCAGCAAGCTCTTTATTGGCTGCGACCTGGACACCTGAGTGAGAATACGGTGTGGTAAACAGAACGCTTTTAGAGCGCTCCGGCGTAATGGACATACCACCGATAATGACATCAAACTTCTTAGCAAGAAGTGCTGGAATAATGCCATCCCACGCTGTTGGGACAAACTCGACTTTCCATCCGCTGTCCTTTGCGAGGCGCTTAGCTACATCAATCTCAAAACCGATGAGTTCACCCTGCTTATTACGCATTGCCCAGGGTACGAAAGTCGACATACCGACTCTTAATGTGCCCCTTTCGTTAATCTTGTCCAGATTTGGTGTATCTGCTGCCGTAGCTGATGCAGCAGGGAGCGCAAGTAACACCCCAAGTAAACTAGTTGCTACTGTTTTTAACAGCTTCATGGTTATTCTCCTTAATACAGTGCCATTACTGACTTTTCCATTGAGCGCCAAGCTTATGCTCTAACATAGCGGCTAGCGCCGATAAAGAAAGCGTTAATACCAAATAAATGCCAGCCACACTAAACCAGATCTCAAATGGCATGGCGGTCTCTGAGACAATGTTCCGGCCTTCGGTGGTCAGATCAAATATCGCCATGACACTAACAATAGATGAGTTTTTGATAAGTGACACGGCTTCGTTAGTGAGCGGAGGAAGTGTTCTCTGTATAACCTGAGGCAGTATTACATCTTTGTAGGTATAAAACAGGGGCAGGCCTAACGAATGAGCAGCCTCAAACTGTCCCTTAGGAATACTATTTAGCCCGGCTCTGAAAATCTCGGCGGTATAGGCTCCCTGAAAGAGCGCTAAGGCTAGAACCCGCAGTTGCGAATCGGTCGAGGCCAATCACCGGGCCAAACACAAAATAGAGCAGATAGATTTGAACCAGCAGTGGTGTATTACGAATTAACTCGATATATAAACGGGAAATCGTTCTTCCTACAACTGAATCAGATAACCGAAGCAATGCAGTAGTCAGCCCTATCAAAAGCGTAGCCAAAAGGGCGTAGAAGGATATCTTGATGGTGACGATTAGACCCTCGATCAGTTCTGCTGGCCACCACTGTCCGTCTTCATAAAAAAACAGATAATCGGGTACTCTATGCCATTGCCATTGATAACCCATAGCCTCAGCACCGCTATCCAACAGCCAGCTGATAGCGAACAGAAGAATCACTATCTGACAGAGTGCGGATAAAGCTGGCTTAATAATTTTGGTGATCATTGCTCGATGGATTCTAATGGCTAAGTATCTGGTCTAAGAACGCTTGGGTGCGCTCGTGTTCTGGTGAACTAAATAACTTTTGCGGTGAGGCTGTTTCTATTATTTGTCCTTCGTCCATAAACACAACTCTATCTGCCACTTTTCGCGCAAAACCCATCTCATGGGTGACGCAAACCATGGTCATACCGTCTTTTGCTAACTCTATCATTACGTCCAGCACTTCATTAATCATTTCCGGGTCTAGTGCGGAAGTCGGTTCGTCAAACAGCATGATGCTAGGCTTCATACAGAGAGAGCGAGCGATAGCGACACGTTGTTGCTGTCCACCGGACAGTTGAATGGGGTACTTTTCGGCTTGCTCGGATATATGAACACGCTCAAGAAAATGTCTGGCGCGTTTCTCGGCTTCAGATTTACTTAACTTAAGTGTGCGCATAGGTGCAAGCATCAGATTTTCCAGTACGGTAAGGTGTGGAAAGAGGTGAAAATGCTGGAATACCATGCCTACTTTGCCGTTTTGGTTCTGAAGACGGCTGTGACCCATGACACTTACTGTGCCTGAATCATAAGCTTCAAGTCCGTTAATGCAGCGAATCAGGGTTGATTTTCCTGAGCCTGAGGGGCCGCAAACAACAACGATCTCTCCTTCATGTACTGCCAGGTTAATGGATTTCAGTGCCTGAAAATCACCAAACCATTTATCTACATTGCTAAATTCAATTGCGTTAGTCACTTAATTGCATGTGCTCTTATATCAACGATCTGCTAATACCTTAACAATATCCGTTACATAATGCATTTATTGAATCTAATTTACGTATTGTTAACGGTAAAATTTACAGTGTAAAAATTAATTTACGATATGATATTTTTGTAAAATAAGGGCTTTTATTGATATTTCATAAAAATAATGATTGAACTCTTCGTTTTTAAAAGATAAGTTACACCTATATAGAACGAGATATGGCTCACACTTAACAATAACTCTTTGTGGGCACGCATAATTAAGTAGGACTAGAAGCAACATGATGTACAAAACTGACGACGTAAGAATTAATCAAATAAAAGAACTATTGCCACCAATTGCACTACTTGAGCGATTTCCGGCTTCAGAAAATGCGTCTTCAACAACGTATCAGGCTCGAAAGGCTATCCACAACATTTTGGAAGGCGAAGATGACCGCCTGTTGGTTATCGTAGGTCCGTGTTCAATCCACGATACTAAAGCAGCAATCGAGTACGGTGAAAAACTAAAAGTATTGCGTGATGAGTTGGGCGACCGCCTTGAAGTGGTTATGCGAGTCTATTTTGAAAAACCTCGTACCACCGTTGGCTGGAAAGGCCTTATCAACGACCCGTACCTGAACGATACATACCGAATCAACGATGGTCTGCGTACTGCTCGTAAGCTTCTGTTGGATCTTACTGACATGGGTATGCCAACCGCGAGTGAATTCCTTGACATGATTTCTCCTCAGTATATTGCGGATCTAATCAGCTGGGGCGCAATTGGTGCTCGTACAACTGAATCACAGGTACACCGTGAGCTTTCTTCTGGTATGTCTTGTCCGATTGGTTTTAAAAATGGTACTGATGGAAACATCAAGATTGCTTCTGATGCGATTCGTTCAGCAGAATCTTCTCATCACTTCCTATCAGTAACCAAGTTTGGTCACTCTGCGATTGTTGAAACGGCGGGTAACCCGGACTGCCATATCATTCTTCGTGGTGGTAAAGAGCCAAACTACAGCGCTGAACATGTTGCAACGATAAAAGACCAGCTTGAAGCATCGAAACTGCGTCAGAAAGTGATGATTGACTTCAGCCATGCAAACAGCTCTAAGCAGTTTAAGCGCCAGGTTGTGGTATCGGATGATGTAAGTGCTCAGATTGCTGGTGGTGAACAAGCAATCTTTGGTGTGATGATTGAATCTCACCTAGCAGAAGGTCGTCAGGATCTTATTGATGGTAAGGCTGAAACCTATGGTCAGTCTATCACTGACGCGTGTATTGGCTGGGAAGATACTGAAAAAGTTCTTCGCCAGTTAGCGGACGCAGTAGAAGCTCGCCGCAGCTCATAAAGAATCAAAATAACAACGACTTTGGTTAGAAAAGGCAAAATCCACCTCAATTAACGGGGTGGATTTTTTTGTTATCGATCAGCAAAGGATAGTTCACGCCAGCTTTATCCAGAATCTCATCCATAATTTTCATATTCTCGATAGTGGCTTGTGGCGACATGTTTTCGCTGAATTGTCTTTTCTCAAGCAGACACTGGTGTACTTCATCAACCTGATATTCGAAGCCGCTTGATCGATACGCCTGAGTAAACGCTTCAGTATGCCCATTGTTGAGAATGAGCTTCGCAGATGTTGCTTCCCAGAAGTTACCTTCTACTACTATGGTTCCCATACTGCCGGTAATATGGAACTCATTATCCAGCTTACTTAAGAACGAGCAGGTAAATTGGCTGGTGATACCTTCATAATCCATCAGAACGGAGCAGCGTTCATCAACACCTGTATCTCCAACGATTACTGAGGAGTGAATATGGGTCGGCTTTTGCTCAAGAACAAACTGTGAAAGCGCGATATTGTAGATCCCTGTATCTAATAAAGACCCTCCTGCAAGATCCAGGTTATATAACCGTTCATTGGTTTTATTGTTCTCCGGCTGGAAGCCAAAGCTGGATCGCAGTAGCTGAATGTCACCTATTTCCCCCTGGTTTATCCAGTTTTTTACCTGTTGCCAGCAAGGCAGAAAACGACTCCACAATGCTTCCATCAAAAAGGCCTGGTTTTCTCTGGCAATAGAAAACAGGGCTTCACTCTGTTTTGCGGTGACGGTTAATGGCTTTTCACATAACACGGCTTTGCCAGCGTCAAGGCATTCTTTGGCGGTATCAAAATGATATCGGTGAGGGCTGGCGATATATATTGCATCGATGTCGGGATTGTTAATAAGAGCTCCGTATGTATCGAAAACATAGGGTATTGTGTGTGTCGATGCGAACTCGCGCGCTCTATCTATATCTCGGCTGGCAACACCATAAAGCTCGCCGTCTCCCATATCTTTAAAAGCGTCAGCAAATCGATGAGCGATTCGCCCGGGGGCGATAATTCCCCATTTAATTTTCTTATTCATATTTCCCCATTATCATATACTCAAGTAACCTCAAGATGCATTTTCAGCGAGAATTTATTCGCTTTTAATCAAGGCACTGATTTGAAGGTATAGTGGTTCTACATCAAAAATCAGTAACGCAGAGTAGAAGCGAATAAAACTCGCCCTTCGGAGCTCATCAGAAGCGTGATTTCTTCGTCAAATATTCTTGAAAGGGAATGCCATTCCTACAAATATTTTCCTTGAACTAACGCTTCTGATGCAGCTCTGAATCCTGCATCTTGAGGTCACTTGAGTATATTATCGATAAAAAGCATAATTTAAGAATACCGAAACTAAACAGAAATACTATTGAAGTACTTCTCATATCTTTAATAAGCTTTAGCGAGTACCTGCAATATAACCTTCAAATAAATCGCGGTATTTTTCACCAAATAGACATATTTACTTGGCAATAATAAACACACATAAATGTGGAAGTTCATTGCAAGGTCATTTATATGAGCAGTGTTATTAAGGGTTCTATGTATTCTGTTCTCGGTGTTTTTGGCGCAGCCAACTATTTTAGAGGACTTAACCAACAAGAGCTAAAGTTGAGTAAGTTACAAAGAAATCAACGGATTCTGGCATCACCACAGTTTAAAAACGGAAAGTTCATCAACCAGATGCCTAGAACGCCTTACAATAAAAACCTTTTTAGTGATCTCAATAAAGCTACCTTTGGACGAACAGAGTTTAAGCCTCAACATGAATTACCTGTATACAAAATAAATCATGACTTGCTAAATAAACGAAGCGAAGAACTTCGTGTTACCTGGCTTGGGCACTCAAGTTTATTTATTGAGATGAACGCCACTCGTTTTTTATTAGATCCTGTTTTTGAGTTTGCTTCTCCGTTAATTGCCAAGCCGTTTTTTGACCGCAACATGTCAGCACCGGTAGCTAAAAATGAATTGCCGCTTCCGGATGTTATAGTTATTTCTCACGATCATTACGATCATCTTGAAAAATCAACAATCCAATATTTCGCAGATAAACCATTACGGTTTTTAGTCCCTTTGGGTGTTGGGCAACATTTAGAAAACTGGGGGTTGAGCCTTCTAAAATTCAGGAGTTTGATTGGTGGGAATCCACCTTAATTAATGGCGTAAAACTGACATCTACACCTGCCAATCACAATTCAGGTCGCACTGGTGCCGATAGCAATTCAACGTTGTGGTGTTCCTGGGTATTGCAGTCTGACAACGGTTCGATATTTTTTAGTGGTGATACGGCTTACGATTCACATTTTTCTGCTATACAGAAACGCTTAGGTCACTTTGATGTGGCATTTTTAGAAGTGGCGGCCAATGTAAAAGATGGAGTAGGATTTCCAGTAGAAAATCATGGTCATATGCAGGCTTGTCATACCGTGCGGGCGTTTAAAGATCTGAAAGCGACGAAACTGTTTCCGATACACTGGGCCACCTTTGAACTCTTTACCCACATGTGGGATGAACCGATGGCTGATTTGATTCAAGAAGCGGACGTTGCGGATGTCTCACTGACAACTCCAATGATAGGACAAACAATTTATCCTAAGCAGGAATTCGAGACATCTTATTGGTGGTGGCAGGCTGAAAAAGCTCATGTAGTGGATATGTTAAAAGCAATCGACACAGAGCTTAATGTTGGCACGGTTAACCTCTGAGCATTGGCTCGGGTATAAACTCCTGTGGCAGGCCTGCAGGTTCTACTTTTAATGTCTGTGTTGGAAATGCAACATCTGCATCGTGCTTGTGGATGATGGACATTATTTGCAGCAACACATCCTGTTTTACTTCATGATAACGAACCCAGTTTACAGTCTTGGTAAAGGTATATACGAAGAAATCCAGCGACGATGGTCCAAAAGCATTAAAGTTAACAATTAGGGTTTGATTGGCGTCGATATCAGGGTGTTGCTCAAGCATTGATCTGACATCCTTGATAATCAACTCTACTTTCTGCGCGTCATCGTAACGAAGGCCGATAGTTTCGTAGATTCGGCGATTCAGCATTCTTGATGGGTTTTCTACCACGATATTGCTGAATACCGAGTTTGGTACATACAAAGGCCTCTTATCAAATGTTCTGATTATGGTCATGCGCCAGCCAATTCTTTCGACCGTGCCTTCAATTTGTCTGTCTGGGGAGCGGATCCAATCGCCGACTTTGAATGGGCGATCAAAGTAGATCATCATGCCACCGAAGAAGTTAGAAAGAAGGTCTTTAGCTGCGAGACCAACAATCAAACCACCAACACCACCAAAGGTTAGTAATCCTGAAAGGCTGAGACCGAGGCTTTGCATTACCGATAGCAAACCCATGATGATGAAGATGAGTCTGACAACCTTAGCTATTGCCTGTACTGTGGTTTCGTCTCGTTTAGGGTCTTTTAAGATGACTTCTTCGACGTTTGAGACCAGTCGGATAATAATCCAGACAAATATAGTGATAAGAAGAATGTACTTCAGAGAGTCAAGCCAGTTGAGTGGATGAGAGACGATACTCTCTACCATCAAACCAAACGAAACGGTAGCTGGCCAACCCCAGATAAGCGTGCTGACAGGAGTTTTGATGGCTGCAAGAACAACATTATCCCATTGAATGCGGGTTTTAGCTGCGATGCTCTCCAGTCGTCCAAATAAAATGCGCCACGCAATCCATGCGCCAAAGCTGAAGAGGGTGAGTAGTATGACATCGTTACTCCAATCGATATCAGCAAGGAACAAGTCCAGTTTTTGAATGTAATCAGTCATAAGCTATAAGCGCAGAATCAGTAGTACACGGTAATGAAAAGAAAATTATCGTATTTTGCAGAATTTAACGCAATGTTTGCATTAGCTATTTACCTTTAATGTATGTTGCCAGCAGATTTCTTCCGGATAATTTCTTCATAACTGATTCTTACAGATCAAACGTCTTAGCTTGTTGTTGTTTGAATGAGTTGCTTGATTAGGACTTGAAAATGAAATTAGAAAATAAGCAATTTGCGATTATAGGATTAGGCCGATTTGGTTTAGCTGTTTGTCAGGAGCTTGAAGAAACGGGCGCTCAAGTGCTGGCGTTGGATATTGATGAAGAAAAGGTTAGGCAGGCAGCAAGTGTTATCGGTCAGGCTGTAGTGGCTAACTGTACCAGCGAAGAGACTGTTGAAGAGCTGAAGTTGGACGAGTATGACATGGTCCTAGTTGCAATCGGTGCAGATGTTAATGCTAGCATTCTTACTACCCTGGTGGTTAAAGAGGCAGGAGCCAAAACGGTCTGGGTGAAGGCGAATGACCGATTTCATGCCAAGATACTGCATAAGATAGGTGCAGACCATATCATTATGCCAGAGAGAGATATGGGCATTCGCGTAGCAAGGAAGATGTTAGATAAACGTGTGCTAGAGTTCCATTCTCTGGGAAGTGGTATGGCAATGACGGAAGTAGTTATCGGTCATAGACTTATGGGACAAACTCTTTCTGAACTCTCTTTTGTAAGGGAGAGGAGTTGAAGGTTTTAGGATTTAAGCGGGGGCCAGTAATCGAGACCAGCCCGGATATGTCTAAAGAAGTGGCCATCGGTGATCTGGTGATTGTTACAGGTCCGCAAGAGCTGCTAGAAAGAAAGCTTAAAGCACTATGAGTCTATTTATGCTAGATGGTTACGCTGTCACATCATCGCAGCGACGACAGGGCGGTTCCGAGCCCTGGATAATTTTCAGCAGCCTTTTAGCAATACTGATTCCCTCGGCGATTTTGTTGACCTTGCCTATATTTTCAGTCACTGGATTATCGCTGGAAGACGCTTTATTTACCGCAACCTCTGCGATTAGTGTTACTGGTTTAGGTGTAGTGGATACCGGTACGCACTTTACACTCACGGGTAAAGTGCTGCTAATGTTTTTAATGCAGATTGGTGGCTTAGGGCAAATGACCCTATCTGCTGTTTTGTTTTACATGTTTGGCATCAGGCTTTCACTCCAGCAGCAAGCGTTGATGAAGGAAGAGTTAGGGCAGGAGAAGCGTATAAACATAACTAAATTAGTTAAGCGAATTATAGCATTTGCATTGCTTGCTGAACTTGTTGGTTTTGTTTTTCTATCATTTAAGTGGGTGCCAATGTATGGATGGTCTACCGGCACTTTTTATGCCTTGTTTCACTCTATTTCAGCGTTTAACAACGCAGGCTTTTCGCTTTATTCAGACAGCATGATGAGCTTCGTTGATGACCCGTTAGTTATACTCACCATATCTGCTTTATTTATTGTTGGTGGGCTTGGGTTTACCGTTGTAGGGGATCTGGTGCTTAACTTTGGCAAAGGATTTAAAAGGTTAAAGTTGCACACCAAGATCATGCTGGTGGCAACGCCGGTGTTACTCCTTTCTGGCACATTATTTTTCTGGATATTGGAAAAGGACAACTCTGCAACCATGGTTGACTTAAGTTTATCAGGCCAATGGCTAGCGGCATTTTTTCAGTCTGCCAGTGCCAGAACGGCAGGATTTAACAGTGTCGATTTAACACAGTTTACTCAGCCTGCACTGCTAATAATGATTGTTCTTATGTTGATTGGTGCTGGTTCTACGTCTACAGGTGGTGGTATCAAAGTATCTACTTTTACTGTAGCAATGGTCGCTACCTGGGCATTTTTGCGACAAAAAAAGCATGTAGTCATGTTCAATAAATCAGTGAGTTGGCCTACCGTAACCCGTTCTCTTGCGATTATTGTTGTCAGTGGAACGGTGATCGTGGCATCGATGTTTCTGTTAACGATTACTGAACAGGCTTCTTTCGACAAGATTATGTTTGAGGTTATTTCTGCGTTCGCTACAGTTGGGCTAACTGCAGGGCTTACAGCGGAGCTTACGGTCTACGGTAAATATATTATGATTGTCGTGATGATCATTGGTCGTATTGGGCCCCTTACATTGGCCTTTATGTTGGCGCGACCTAAACCTACGCTGTTGAAATACCCTGAAGACAACGTATTAACTGGGTAGTGCGTATTTATCTGGCAATCGGCGTCACTGTGCTAGCCACGAGCGTTTTTGTTCACGTACATAGCACGGTCGGCGTCGTCTATAATCACCTCCATGGACTCATCATTTGGGTAACCGATTCGCACACCGATGCTCACACCAAGTTCAATGATCAGATGATCTATATCGATTGGTTCATTTATCGCATTGTGAATACGTTCAGATAGTTGGGTTATCTCATCGTTGGCGAGCTTCTCATTGATTAGAACCACAAACTCATCGCCCCCGAATCGTGCAACAATATCAGCATTTTTTAAGCAGGATTTAAGCCGTTTCGCTATCACGCTAAGCACAAGGTCTCCCGTTGCGTGGCCGTATCGATCGTTAACATCTTTGAATTTGTCTAAATCCAAAAACAGGCAGCAAACATAGTCGGATGTGCTTTTTAGTTGGGTGTAGGCTTCTATGAGTCCGTTTCGGTTTAACAATTGAGTCAGAGGGTCGTATGATGATTTGTGTTTTAAAGTGATGGACTCTGTGACGTCAAGAAGGCTAATCATTTTTACTTCTCTTGGTATGGACAGGACACTAGAGATCCCTATTTCGATATGCTTATTATTCAGCATAACGGAGCCTTCTACTAATGGGGTAGTGAGTAGCTCCTCTATGGTGTGAAGTTTTAGCTCTTCAACGGACATTTTAAACAGCTTACTCGAGACACTGTTGGCATAAACTACCTGATGGCTTCCATCAATAAAGAGTATTCCCTGAGGAAGGTGATGAATGAGGGTTTCGAGTTGATTGACAAATACATCTTGCTCTTTGCCTGCTCGCTTAAAACGGTAAAGAATTGCGACAAAATTGAGTAAAACCAGAATGAATATAACCACCTGGGCTTGTCTTAGTGAAGCGGCGTTTGTAACAGAGACCTCTTCCGATCGAACAGTGAGCTTGTTCATTAAATACAGGACATCTTCGTTGGTTTCTGTCGCATAAGCTTTAACTACCCTTACACTCCGTTCATCCATTGGTTTATATGTATCCGCCTCCCACTGTTTAAGCGTGGCATACACGTCACCCCACAACGAAAATGTCTGCTCTATGTATAACTGGCTCTCTGCATCGTTGATCGCTTCTATATAGACGGTGTCGTCAGCTGCAGTGTAAACATAGCCACCGTTTGCAAATGCGGTAAGAGCTTGCTGGAAAGTATCCGCTAAACGAACAGTTTGGGTAAATCGCATTCTGTTTGCTGGATTGCGGTTGGTACAGTCGATAAGGCAGGACTTGGCAATTCGTTGAGACAGCATCCGTTGTCTGCCTGCAAGATTGATAATCACTGCGTCATTTTGAAGTTTTTGAGTCAAGTTTAGGTTTAAGAAAAGCAGGGTAAAATCTAGCGTCAGGAAAACAGACACCATTAAGATAAGTGGAACGTTAGATAACTTCCTTATCTCCATTACTCAGGTAGACCTTGAACCAATAAATAAAATATATGTTAATAAATATGTATATGAATGTTGAGTATATTACTCTGTGTTATGAAACTATTCTATTCATGTAATGAAATAATTTCTTTTGAGCACATAATTTTTGGGAAATTTGATATATGGAGCATATATGGCGGACAAAAAGTCGCATTTCACTGCAAATTTGACGTTATCTATAGCTGGTATAGACAACGTCAATATTACATTTATCTAATACTTAGCCCTTAAAGCCTAATCATCAGTTTTCCTTCGTTTTCTCCCGTAAAAAACAGGTTGAGTGCAGTCATCGCGCTTTCTAAACCTTCTAACACATGCGAACGGTATTTTATGTTTCCTTCCAATACATATGGCGTAAGTTTAGCGAGCAACTGAGGCACTTCTCCAAAATGATCGGGCATAGCAAAACCCTGGACTGTGATGCGCTTTTTGATCAAGGGTATCCAGTTTGGTCCCGGAGATGGTGTAGCCGCTGTGTAGTCGGCAATCATGCCACAAACAACGATACGACCGTGCACGTTCATCCGGTCAAATATATGTTGCTGAATCGCGCCGCCAGTATTTTCAAAGAATAGATCCACACCATCAGGCGTAAGTTCAGCGAGCTTTTCCTGCAGGTTGTCAGTTTTGTAGTTGATTGCACCGTCAAACCCCAGCTCATTTACGATCCAGTCGGCTTTTTCATCACTGCCAACGACACCTATTACTTTCAACCCTTCTGCTTTGGCTAGCTGTCCGACAATCGAACCGACAGAGCCAGCAGCTCCGGTAACAACAAGTGTCTCCCCTTGTTTAGGTTGGCCAATATTGAATAACCCCTGTGTAGCTGTTAGACCTGGTAAGGCAAATACAGACAGTGCCGTTTCCGCGTCGATGTCTGACGAGAGTTTGTTAATGCCTTGACCGCTGCTAAGCGCATACTCTGTCCATCCAATCATTCCCATAACTTTATCACCGACAGAGAAATCCGGATGGTTGGATGCTACCACTTCTCCAAAGCCACTTGAACGCATTCGACTTCCAAGCGCAACAGGTGGGATATAGCTATCCTCGTCTGGCATCATCCAGCCCAGCATGGCTGGATCCATCGACATGTGTGTTTGCTTAATTAAGAACTCGCCCGGTGCTGGAGTAGGTATATTTTTTTCAACAACTTCAAATAGGCGGGGGCCGATAGGGTTACCATCTGGTCTCTTAGTTAATAGGATCTCTTTGTACTGACTCATTCTGTTCTCCTTATAATTTGATTAGCAGTATTGCATACATAAATGTGTATAAATAGGATATGATTTACTAATCAGTTTTGTTATTAAGGCAATAATATGGATAAGTTTAGGGCTATTTCCTATTTTATTGAAACAGTAGAGTCCGGTAGTTTTACCGCTGCCGCTAAGCGATATAAAGTACCTGCATCATCGATTTCCAGGCGAGTATCGGATTTAGAGTCGGAGTTGGGTGCCCAGTTATTGGTTCGTAGTACGCGCAATGTTTCTCTGACTGAAGTTGGCTCAACCTATTTCTCGCAGATGAAGGAATTAATGGCAAGGCTGAAACATTCAGAAAACCAGGTACAGCAATACCAAAGCATTCCCACTGGTACTCTAAAGATTAGCTCTACCGTAGGTTTTGGGGAAAACCATACTTCGACCTATTCTGGATGAGTTCAGAAAAAGGTATCCTGAAGTGGTTTTGGATGTCGTGTTAAGTGATACGTTGTCAAACTTAGAAAAAGATGATGTGGATATCGCTATTCGTGGTGGATATGCGCCAGATGAGCGTGTGATAGCGCTCAGGTTAATGGATAACGATTTTGTAGCGGCGGCATCACCTGGTTATATAGGGAAGTACGGAATACCGGAAACAACGCTTGAGTTAAAAGATCACAAGGCTCTGTTTTTTAAAACACCTGCCGGGCCAACACCATGGTTGTCAGAGGTTGACGGACAGTGGCAGGATGTATCTGGTATCCCTTTGTTGATTAGTAACAATGGGCGCTGGATTCTGGACAAAGCGATTGAAGGAGAGGGAATCATCATGTTGCCTAGATGGTCTCTTCAACCTTATCTGGATTCCGGCGAGCTGACCACGCTTAAATTTAGCGAACCTCTGAAGGTGAATTATTCGGGTGATCTCGCTATCTATCTGCTCTACCAGAAGCTTGATTACGCGATACCAAAGGTTAAAGTAGCTATTGATTTTATTGCAGCGAAAGTTAAACAAAAATATATGCCTTAAGAGGCCCTGATTCAAGGTGATGAATGTGAATAGAAAAAGGAATACTCAACCTTATTATTGGTTATTTCTTCTGGGACTATTGTTTCTCTTGGTATCAGTATCAGTCGTTCTTTTTCAATCTTACCTATATTTTTTTAAAGATATCTGGCCTGAGATAAACGTGGGGAAAATGCCCGTTTCTGCTATCAGTTTTGTTATTGGTTTGCTAAGCATTAATCTCTACCTAAGGTTGTCTAACTAATTGAATTTAATCTTTTCTATGTGAGGTGGACATAAGTTGTTACACTTATTGCACTCTATGAGTTAGATGGGGTATGCGATGTAATAAAAGTGTCATGGTTGCAATTCACAATTACGACAAAATACTCACTTCTATATAGTTATGCTCTCAATTTTTAAGACATTTTTTGCGCTTGGTTGGATCAGTTTTGGTGGTCCAGCCGCTCATATTGGTTATTTCCGAAATACCTTTGTAGAAAAACTAAACTGGTTGAGTGATGAAGAGTACGCTCAGATCGTTGCATTAAGTCAGTTTTTGCCAGGACCGGGTTCTAGTCAGGTTGGGTTTGCTATTGGCTACAAGAAAGGGGGACTTCCCGGTGCTGTTGCTGCGTTTTTAGGGTTTACCTTACCATCTGTCATTCTCATGATTTTGTTGGCACTGCTTAGCAGTCAACTGACAGAGTCAGGCGTGTTTGATTCGGTTGTTCATGGCCTGAAACTGCTAGCAGTTGTGGTGGTAGCAGATGCGACCTGGGGAATGTACAAAAATTTCTGTAAAGAACGTGTAGCAGTATTTTTAGCCATCCTAACCGCTGTTGTTATACTTGTTGTTCCAGGCATCATGGCGCAAATTTCCATTCTGCTTTTTGCCGCATTGGTTGGAAGACAGAAGTTACGTAAGGAAAAAACTCAAACTGTTCAAAATAACAAAAGCTATCTAAGCCATATTCATTGGCTACCATTGATTCTCTTTGGTCTCATATTATTTGTGTTGCCTCTTTTTGCCGATACCTTTAAACAACTCGGTCTGTTTTCAGATTTCTTCCAGGCAGGTAGTTTAGTGTTTGGTGGTGGTCATGTGGTTCTGCCGTTACTACAGAATATTGTCGGTGACCAGATTTCGCAGGACGCATTCCTCACAGGTTATGCTGCAGCGCAGGCTGTACCAGGGCCGATGTTTACGTTAGCAACCTATCTAGGGTATGAGATGGTTCCAAACGCTCCAGTAGTTGGTGCCATTGTCGCAACCGTAGGCGTGTTTCTCCCAGGATTTTTATTATTGCTAGCAGTTATGGACAATTGGCAGGAGCTTGCGAAACAACCTAAATTGGAAGGCGCGATCCGAGGAGTAAACGCAGCGGTAGTCGGTTTGCTTGTAGCTGCGCTATATACGCCAGTATTTAATAGTGCAGTTGGTAATAGTCTGGATATGGCTGTAGTAATACTTGGTATTTTTCTTTTAAAGCAAGTAAAACTCCCTATTGTGTATCTGGTTGGTTTATTTGCGGTGATGGGTGTAATTCTTAGCTTGATTTAGAACAATCTCGAGTTTGACGATATATTAATATATTCAAGTAACCTAAAGACGCAGCTCTTAACCCAGCCTCTTTAGGTCGCTAGAGTATAATGGGTTTAGTTGCATATGAAGGGTAATTTGTTGTTTTAAATAATTAATTGTGTGTATATTATGGTGCAATAAAACCAGAAATAAACGCAATTGCCCCGAATGAAAATAAACCCATCGAGTTTGTGGCTCGAAAAATACATTAGAACTAAATATATTAGCAATGTATGGTTTCATATTGCCCTTATATATTTGGCGGTTTTTCTGACAGGGCTAGTACTTTTAGTGCCTCTTGCCAACAGGCACGTTAATGTCATTGCTAAACAAGCGATTCAAGAGCTGGATAGTGCGTTTAACTCTGTCCACTCAGAGCTTTCTTATTTAACTGACCAAAAGATTGCATCACAAAGTTGTGATGAACTTTCTTCCCTTTTAAAGAAAGAGGTATTCAAGTCTGATTTGGCGAAGGAAATTGGCTTGTTTAGGCCATCAGGTGAAGTTTTCTGCACAAATAATGCTAGTGATGAGCCATTTTATCTGTATCAGACCATTATGAGCAGGCTAAAACATAATGGAACTACACTCTCTTACACCAAATCAAAAGTTAGTCAGGTACGTTCAGTCTTTCTGCTGTTTTCCGGGGAGAGCGGGTATGGCGTTACAGCATTGATTCCTCCAAGGTATATTTTCAGAATTCCAGAAGATATCTCAGAATTTGGCCTTGAATATCGGTTAGATGTTATTTCCAGAGATATTTCCGGTGCACCTCCGTCATCCGAGCGCAAAGCTACAGCGAGCTATAAATCAGACAAATACCCACTTAAGGTAAGTGTTTACACTTCCCAAGATTACTATCTGCACTATTTTGTGATGAATAGTTGGATGGGTTTATTAATAGCGGCGATAGTGACATTTTATTATTTCTATGCCAGAAACAAGCTTATATCTGGGAATTCTTTGGAAAGTGCTTTACAAAATGCATTAATAAACGAAGAGCTGGATGTGCATTATCAGCCAATTATTGATAGTAGAGACAGTAAAATTGTAGGCTTTGAGTCTTTGGTTCGCTGGAAAGATCCTGACGAAGGGTATATCTCCCCAGGTATTTTTATTCCTTTAGCAGAAAAACTTAACTTGATTGATCAGATAACTGAACAGGTTATGTCTAAAGTTATTACCTTTATAGCCGAACATGGTGATGCTATTAACGAGCGCTATGTCAGTATCAATATAAGCCGATCGTTGATTCTTAAGCCTGAATTTGTAGAGTGGTTTACTAAGCTCTATCGTGAGCGACCTGATCTCACAAATAAAATTGTGTTTGAGATTACCGAAGATATTAACTTTTCTAATCAGGAGCTGGATTTACTTAAAGCTCACCTTAGGCAGATCTCTGAGATTGGTATCAGGGTTGCTATTGATGACTTTGGTACTGGTTATTCAGGACTGGATTTTATACGTCAATATCCGTTTGACATAATCAAGATCGACAGGGTTTTTGTAAACAATTTAAGCGAGGACTCGACGATTATACCTCTTCTGGAATCGATGAAGATGATCTCGAATACATTGAATATGAAAGTCATCGTTGAAGGGGTAGAGGAGAAGACACAGGTAGATCTCTTATCTTCATTAGGGTTCTGCTTTATTCAGGGGTTCTATTATCATCGGCCTATGCCAAAAGAAGATCTATTAGCGTTAATCAATGCAGAGGTTAACTAGTCCAAATAAAGTACGCCCATACAAAAAAAGGACACTCAATCGAGTGTCCAAATGGTTTTGGCAAATTAGTAATTCTAGTTGTCAGTAGTAGAGTTACTAATTATCTTAGCTAACTGAGCTCATGAAATTGAATTTTCTTTTGTAGTGCTTCGAGCTCTTCTAGGCTCTTTACACCAACGCCTACCTGAGAGACTGCTAATGCAGAAAGTGCGGTTGCGAAAGTTAATAGTTCAGGCTTATCCATTTCCTGCATGTGACCCCAGCATAAGCCAGCCACTAGAGTGTCTCCGGCACCTACTGTGCTGACGACTTCCATTTTTGGTGGTTGAGAACGAACCCAATGGTGGTTGTTAAGCCACATCACACCGTCAGCACCCATTGATACGACGATGTTTTCAATACCTTTATCTGCCAGCGTCATTGCGGCAGACTGACATTCCTCGGCGGAATGAAGAGAACGTCCGGTGAACTCTCCAAGTTCTTCGTCATTTGGTTTTATTAGCCATGGATTTGCTTCCAGTCCGGCTGCCAACGCAGCACGGCTGCTGTCAAACAACACTTTTTTGTCTAAATCGTGCAGTTTCTGAATCCAACGCGCACATAGCTGAGGGCTAATGCCTTTTGGAAGGCTTCCCGCAATAACGAAGTAATCGTGCTCTTCTGCTAATCGGAAAAGCGTTCTTTCAAACTGTTCGATATCAATGGGTTTGACTTCCACACCTGGAAAATTGATATCGCTGGTAGCACCAGATTGTTCAACTAACTTAACGTTGATGCGGGTTGCGCCTGGAACTCGAACAAACTGGTCATTGACGCCAAGTTCATCAAATAACTGGCAGAACATCTCTTCATTGTCAGTGCCCAGAAATCCGGTAACTGTTACCTCGGCACCTAAATCACTCAGAACCTGCGCCACATTGACACCTTTACCGGCGGCGTGAAGATCTCCTTTATCCACCAGGCTCACAGAGCCCACATTCAGTGCATTCAAATGACCGGTAAGATCCAGAGCAGGGTTTAGCGTGACAGTAACGACTTTCTTTGTGGTCATATTCCGCTCCTTAACCTTCACCCAGACCAGACTCGATTGCAGCGCCAATCGCGGCTAGTGTCTGTAGAGCATGCGGACCACTGGTAGCTTGCCGAAGTATTATCGTGGTAGATGTAAGTTCTAACATAGTTTTTGTTCTCTTCTGCTTGCTCGGAGTCCTGCTCATCTGTAAAGCGGAGATAGCCTCTGTTTAGAGTATTCTGAAATTATGTATCTCTTATGCTGAATCGGTTCAGTGTATAATTCAACATAGAAAACAGAATAAGCTGTGAATTTATGATCCAGCGCACATATACTAAGCAACTTACTCTGCAATGGTCAGAGTAATGTTTTAATCCCGGTGTTGGCGGGATAGCAGAGGTGACCTAGATGACATTGGATGAAATAGCAAAGCTTGCAGGGGTTTCTAAGACAACCGCCAGCTATGTGATAAACGGTAAAGCTCAGAAATATCGTATTAGCGAAAAGACACAGAAAAAGGTGATGGCGGTTGTAGAAGAACATAACTACCGACCTGATCATGCGGCGTCTTCTCTAAGGGCTGGTAATAGCCGTTCATTTGGCCTGATTATTCCCGATCTGGAAAACACCAGTTACGCTAAGTTGGCTAAACTGTTAGAGCAAAACTCAAGAAAGGCAGGTTACCAGATCCTTATTGGCTGCTCTGATGACGACCCTGAGACAGAAACGAGTGTGGCAGACGCACTGGTTAGCCGAAGAATCGAAGCTTTGTTCGTTGCCAGTTGTATCCCGGATGCCAGTGGACATTACCAGAAGGTGCAGAAACGAGGGACTCCGGTTGTTGCTATTGACCGACCATTAGATGATGAACATTTTGCTTGTGTTATCAGCGAGGACTTCAGCGCTGCATTTGAATTAACACATTCGGTGTTGTCTGAGCAGGTAAATACGGTTGGGTTGATCGGAGCGCTACCTAACTTAAACGTATCAAAGGAGCGTCAACTGGGTTTTGAATCCGCACTTAAAGTACAGTCGAAAAACGCTATTGTAGGTTATGGCGATCACTTCCATCGCGAAGAAGGGAAAAAGATTCTTGAAAAATGGATAAAAGAGGGAGTATTGCCTGATGCAATTGTCACGACCTCATATACTCTGCTTGAAGGTGTGCTCGATGTACTGCTTGAACGCCCGGCATTAATGAATCAGATAAAAATTGGGACGTTCGGTGACAATAGACTGCTAGATTTCTTACCAGTCAAAATTAACTCCTTACCCCAACAGTTTGAGTTAATAGCGGATAGTGCGCTCGCTTGTGCTCTCAATGCTTCTGCCAAACGTTATCAGGCCGGGATTGAGTTAGTGCCGCGTAAGATTGTGACACGTTAAGTCATAGGGTAATCTACGCCTAATCCAAATCACAGGTAAATAAGATGTACGAAGAACACTCAGAAGAGCCAATGGAAGAGATTGAAGTTGAAGCGATAGGTATCGAAATCGCGACTCAACCGATAGAGCTTTTCAAAATATTTAAGCTAGCCAATCTGGTCGGTAGTGGCGGTGAAGCCAAACATATCATCAGTGAAGGATATGTCGCGGTGAATGGTGAGCTTGAAACCAGAAAGCGACGCAAGCTCTACGATGGCGACCTTGTTGAGTTTAATCAGGAGTTCTACCTTATTATCTGCGATGAGTCAGGAGAGTTTGTTGCGGAGCCAGATGAGCAGTACTACGAAGATAATCCAATGCACTCCTCGGAACACGATTACGTAGAGCCGGAATCAAACGGTCAGAATGAACCTGAACAAGCTGAAGAGGAAGTTTCTACACCTGAGAACAACAAAAAATCAGGCAAAGGCCGCAAGTCGATTTCCTTTTTCTGATCCCTCCTTTATATGGTTCAACCGGAAAATTTGCGGATTTTCCGGATTTGCTTTTCAAGGCCTGCATACACCGCCCTACGAACTTTAAATTCACTCAGTTGCATATTTGACACTAAACTCTAATCTATACTGATTGAGTATCTTTGATTAAATAGTCAATAAATGAGTTTTTGGTGTTGTATCGTGCTTAGGGGAATAGTGAATGGTAAGTATGTTGATCCTTTCTCTCGTTGCTTGCTTCAGCTTAGTGGTCGCCCCGATCCTATACGCTAATAATATCGCCATCATCGACAGTTACCACCAGGGCTATGCGTGGGCAGACTCCGAAAGGAAAGGCTTTGAAGAGCATGTCGATCCAGGCTCCCAGCTCACTTATTTCGAAATGGATACCAAGCGTATAGAACAAAGTGAGTTTCTCACACGGGCTAATCAGATATGGGAGAAGATTCAAGTCATTAAGCCAGATTTGATTGTCACTATGGATGACAACGCCTTGAAGTATTTTGGGTCGCGTATTACACACACCGAAATAGGTCTTGTTTTTATGGGGGTGGAAAACGACCCTCGCACTTACTTTAATGATCATAAGATTCCAGACAATGTCGCGGGGATTAGAGAAAAACCTCTGGTTAAGCAAAGTATTTTATTAATCTCGCAACTTGCTCCAGTCAGAAATAAGCGTTTTTTGCTGATGATGGATGAGGGGACCACTGCGAAGAGTGTTTCCTCTCGGCTATTGGCCGGGCGAGAGTCCATTACTATCGCTGACATCGAACTAGAGATATTTACGACCAACAGCTACAACGAATGGCAGGACAAAGTCCGTGCAATCTCAACATCGGAGTATGATGCATTGATCATCGCAAGCTATGCTTCACTTAAGGATAGTGATAAGGAGCATATCCCAGCATTTGTTACAACTGAGTGGACTAGCCAACATAGTCGTGTCCCACTGTTCACCTACTGGAAAGATGCAGTGGGGAAGGGAAGAGCAATAGGGGGCTTAGCTATCAGTGGGTACGAGCATGGGGCTAACGCTGCCCAAATGGTCAACGCTATACTGAATACTGGCGAGTTACCTCATATCGAAGTTCAGCAACAGGGAGAGTTTATCCTAAGTGAGTCCGAACTTTCACGCTGGGGGATCGAGCTTCCTCACTTTATCCGCAGCAGAAGTACAATCGTTGAGTGATAAAAGACATTTTATACCGTTAACCCTCCCTTAACCCATACATTGCTATTTTATCTTCAATCTTAATGGAGATAGTCGCAATGACCTTTAAACACACTCTAATTGCCATAGCTATTACAGGATTAGTCGGTTGTGCAAGTAGCAGCGATGCTAATTATGCTCAGCAGGCTACCAATAACTCTGTCGTAACGACAGACGCTTTGCTGGAAAAGTACATATCGGAACAAGGTGTAGCTACGACACAAGCATCTGAAGCAGTTTTGATTACTGATCTGGTAGACATTCCAGAGTTGAAGCAATACATCGAAACGGCATTGCAAAACAACCCTGGCCTTCAGCAAAGTATTACCGCTTTAAAAATACTGTATGCCCAGAAGGGAATAACCAGCGCCGATCGCCTGCCAAGCATCGATGCCTCCTATACGGGAAGCCAGGAAGAAGGCAGTGATGAGTCATACACAGGTGATGTAAGCGTCAGTTGGGAACTCGACTTATGGAATAAGTTGGGTGCCAATATAGCAGCCTCTGACAAAGATATTGCTAACTCACAGGCAACTCTACAAGAGGCGCAGGATGTGTTGGTTGCCAATATTATGCGTAGCTGGCTTGAAATCAGTCTGTATGAGCAGTTGGTTGATATCGAAACTCGCCGCCTAGCCATTCTCGAAAACAATGATGCTCTGGTACTTCAACGTTATCAGGTTGGTTTAGGTAGCCTGAAAGATCTCGATGATTCCCGAACGTCTAGTGCTTCAAGTCGCTCCACGTTGGCTGGCTATAAGGAAAGCCTGGCAAAGAGTCAACGCAATCTGATTCTATTAACAGGGGAGTGGAGTGCAGATTCACCTGAAATAGCTGTTTCGGCCACATTTCCTCAGGTAATTAACCCAATTAGCCAGCTTTCAGATCAGACTCTTGCCCGTCGTCCCGATGTGAAAGCGGCATTCCATTCCATTGAAGCTGAAGCGCTAAGAACCGACTATGCCTACAAGGCAATGCTTCCTCCTTTAGTCTTTCAGCAAGTCTGACATCTGTGGCTGATAATCCCGCAGATGCGTTACTGGTAAGCCCGTTATGGAGTCTGTTGGGTAACCTTTCCACTCCTCTGTTTCAGGGGGGCACTGAAGTCTGCTGCAGAGCAAGCTGAATTAACTACAGAGCAGAGTTTCTGGGTTTATCAGGAGACGCTTTTGAATGCGGTCAATGAAGTTGAAAACGCTATCGGACAAGAACGTTCGCTGGAACAACAGCAAAAGCACCTGAGTGATGCACTGGCAAGTGCACAAAGAAGCTCGGACAACTATGAACAAAGCTACCGTCAGGGGCTGGTAGATATTCTTGATTTGCTGACTGTTCAGCAAACCACCTATGACACAGAAGCTCAATTAGTTAATGCGATTTATGAGCGACTGGTAAACCGAATCGATTTAGGTCTGGCACTAGGCCTGGGGTATAAAGCATGAAACTGAACACTATAACTATCGCGATAACCTTGCTTTCGGCTTCAGCTATATTTGGCGCTGCAGCATACAATGGCTCTAAGATGCCAGAAAAAGGTAAACCGGGGGCAAAACCAGAATCTGTTGTAGCTAAGCCAGCAAAGATGGACGTCGTTACTATTTTGCAACAAATAGCGGTTCAGGAAACGACACCTTCAAGCTATCAATCTGAAGTAGTAGGTTACGGAGAAGTTCACTCAAAGTATGAATTGACATACACCAGCGAAGTCTCGGGTAGAGTCAAAAATGTCAGTGAGAACTTTGAATCAGGTATGGTGGTGAAAAAAGGCACCGTGCTCGCTTATGTTGACGATACCAGTTACCAGCAGGCGGTGGCTCAGGCGAAAGCCAGTGTCGCACAGGCGAAGCTGGACTACCTTGAAGAGCAGCGGCAAGGGGAGCAGGCGAAACTTGAATGGCAACGTTCAGGTTTATCTGGAGAGCCAGACTCGCCGTTAGTGTTGCGTAAACCACAGCTTGAGAACACCAAAGCAACACTGGAAAACGCCCAGCAAGAGTTAAAAAAAGCCCTGCAGGATCTGAGCAATACAGTCATAAAAGCACCGTTTGATGCCCTGGTGGTTACTCGCGATGTGCAGCCGGGGAGTTATGTTCAGGCAGGTACTCAGGTAGCCACGCTTTATAGCATTGATAGTGTTGAAGTTGAAATACCACTATCTGATGAACAGTGGAGCAGCTTACCTGTATTCGACAACGAGCTTCTAAAACAAGATAAATGGCCGGTAACCCTTACTACGTCTGATCTGCGTTTTGAATGGCAGGGTTATGTAGTTAGAACAGAGAAACACCTTTCTACTGAAACCAGGCAGCGTTCCCTAGTTGTTGCTGTAGATTCACCTCTGGAAAAAGGGAACAACCTTTACCCCGGAACCTTTGTCAAAGCCACTATTGAAGGTCAATCTCTTGAAGGCCTTTGGGAGTTGCCTTCCTCTGCGATATCTCAACAAGGCAATATCTGGTTGGTGAACGAAAATGGTTTGTTAAACAGCATTTCAGCGGATGTGAAGTTTGCTAAGCAAGATAGCGTTTATGTTACGCCAGCTTTTGAAGGTTCTGTGAAGATAGCCAAACGCCCGCTAAGCAGTTTCCAGAACAATATGAAAGTTCAGCCGGTAATTGAGGGTTCATATGAGTAATTCGACAGAAAAATTCACAGGGCCTATTGCCTGGTTTGCCAGAAACTCTGTTGCAGCAAACCTGTTGATGATAGGGATGATAGTTGTTGGCTTGTTCTCTATTAACACCTTGAGAAAGGAAGCGTTCCCGGCATTAGAGCCTGATGTGGTCTCTGTTTCGGTTGTTTATGACAGTGGTGATCCGGTGCTTGCCGAAGAAGGCATTGCGATAAAAATCGAAGAAGCGCTGGAAACTGTCCCAGGTATCAAGCGTATTACTTCAACGTCTGACTCAAGTGGGAGTCATGTATCGATTGAAAAAGAGAGTGACTACGATCTAGATACCCTCCTTACGGATGTGAAAACCAACGTTGATGCCATCAATAATTTCCCAGTTGATGCCGAGAACCCTGTTATCGACAAAGCAAGGCGTCAGGAACACGCTATCTGGGTTCAGCTATCCGGTGATGCGAACAGAACAACACTCCAGTCATTGGCTGAACGTCTAAAGTCACATCTTCTCAGTCAGGATGCAATTAGCGATGTAGAGATGAGCGGCAAGATAGACCCAATGTTGTCGGTTGAAGTAAATGAAGCCATGTTACAGGCATATGGCTTGAAACTGTCAGACATCTCAGATGCAATAAACGCGGAATCTTCAACCTCTATCTCTACCAGTCTTAGAAATGGTGATAAGAGCGCTTACCTTAAAGTGTCTCAGCAAGCTTATGAGATTGAAGAGTTTAAATCGATTCCAGTAATGACCACCGCTAATGGCACGGAAATTCTGCTTGGTGACATTGCTGTGGTAACAGACAGCTTTGAAGACGACACTTTTGTGCTTTCCCGGTACAACCAGCAAAACTCGATTGCTATTCAGGTGGTGATGGATGAGTACAGCGATGTGGTTAAGGTTGTTGAGCAGGCTAATCAGGTTGTTGAACAATGGCAAATCAGTAACATTCTGCCTCAAGGCGTAGAAATTGAGTCCTGGGCCGATCAGAGTGAAATCATTAAAGACCGCCTATCTTTGCTAATAAAGAATGCACTAACGGGTATTGCATTGGTATTTGCGGTGCTAGCTCTGTTCCTTAACATTCGTGTCGCGTTTTGGGTGGCTGCCAGTTTGCCATTTGTTTTTTGTGGCACGATATTCTTTATGACAGATACCTTTACGGGGCTGACCATTAATGAAATGACCACTTTTGGCTTCATTATGGCACTTGGTATTGTCGTTGATGATGCTGTAGTGGTAGGGGAAAGTATCTACACCACACGCCGAAACGAAGGCGATTCTATGGATAGCACCATAAAGGGAACGCTTAAAGTTGCTGCGCCGACGATATTTGGTGTTCTGACTACAGTTGTGGCTTTTGTAGCTATCGCAAATGTTGAGGGTAAGCTGGGACAGATATATGCCCAGTTTGCAATGGTTGTGACAATCTGTTTGCTACTTTCACTGTTGGAATCGAAGTTTATTCTTCCGTCTCACCTTGCTCATATCAACACTAAACGAAGTGAGAAAAAAGGACCGTTTGCTTATATTCAGTACGGTGCAGATACAGCACTGCAATGGTTTAACAACCGCGTGTACAAAAACGTTATAGAGATAGCGTTAAAGATGCGTTACGCGGTAATCATGTTATTTATCGCAATGTTTGTGCTGGTGATTGGTATGCCATTTACTGGTTCTGTTCGTGTCGCTTTCTTCCCAGAGATTGTGGGTGACCGCGTGACTGCGGATATGAGCATGTATAACGACGCGAGTTTTGGGCAGACACACAATAATCTATTAACCTTAGAAGCTAAAGCTATTGAGGCTGATAAGCAGCTAACAGAAGAGTTATCCGGCGAGTCAGTAACGGGTATTGACCACATCCAAATCCGAGCAAGCTCAGACAGTTCGGGTTCAATGCTCGTCGAGCTAGGAGAAGAAGCCGTATATGACGCTAACGAATTTGCTAAACGCTGGGGTGAACTAACCGGAAGTATGGAAGGCGTTAAGAAACTGAAAATTCTTACTAAGCGCGAGATGGTTGATAACTTTAAGGTCGAACTTAAAGCCTGGGATAACGAAACGGTGGTTGCAGCAGGTAATGACTTTAAGCTAGCTCTTGAGAAAATCCAGGGGGTAAGCGGCATTGATGACAATCTTGATCCTGGTGAACCACAGTACCGCTTTGAGTTAACCCAGCAGGGCAGAGCGCTTGGGCTGGATACTGCGACACTTTCTTCGCAAGTACTGCAATCTTTTGGTGGCGATACTGTGCAGAAATTCCAACGTGGCAAAGACGAAGTGAAAGTAAAGGTGCGCTATCCAGAAAAGGAGCGTCAGACTCTTTCTGACGTAATGAATGCGAATATTCGTACTACAGATGGAGCTTTGGTGCCTCTGACAACCGTTGCGAATGTCTATTCAGAGTATCAGGCGTCTGAAGTAACACGAATCGATAACCAAAGAGCTGTTTATATCACCGCAGTCGTTGATGGTAGAGTTATTGCGTCAAACGAATTGGTTGCACAGCTTCAGGCTAATCTAGTCCCTCAGTTACAGGCACAATATCCTGGCCTGGATATGGATTTTACCGGTGAGGCAGAACAGCAGCAAGAAGCGCAGAGCTCAATGAGTCATATGTTTATACTCGCGCTATTTGGCATATATGCGTTGCTGGCTATTCCTTTGAAATCGTATGTGCAACCGCTACTGATTATGGTTGCTATTCCATTCGGTATTGTTGGGGCAATTTTGGGGCATTGGCTAAACGATCTGACCATCAGTATCTTATCCTTGAATGGTATTCTGGCGTTAAGTGGTGTGGTGGTGAACGATAGCTTATTGCTAGTTTCACGATTTAATGAGCTGATAAAGGATAAATCAAAATCTGTACACGATGCGATTGTTGAAGCATGTACAGGGCGATTACGAGCTGTGTTGCTTACCTCAATCACGACCTTTGCTGGCCTTGCACCGTTACTTAGTGAGACATCAATTCAGGCTCAGTTCCTTATTCCTGCAGCGGCAGCTCTTGGGTATGGTATTCTGTTTGCGACGTTTATTACTTTGATTCTTACGCCATCACTGCTGTTTATTCAGTGTGAAATCAAGGCATTGATTCAAAAGCTTGTGAACAAACTTTCAGGTCAGCAAGAGCCTGTTGTACAGGTTTGAGTGAAATTAAGAAGATAAATTGAGGGAAGAATGGCCACAGAAAACCTGACGTGTTTATTGGTAGAGGATGACATCGATTTGGCGACAGCTGTTGTCGAATATCTTGAGTTAGAGGATATTCAGTGTGATCACGCAGCTAATGGATATTCAGGATATAACCTGGTTACGAAAAATAACTATGATGTATTGATACTGGATCTGAATCTGCCAAAAATGAGTGGCCTTGAAGTGTGTGAAAAGTTAAGGCAACAGGGAATGGATATCCCTGTTCTGATGTTGACTGCACGCGATACCCTAGATGATAAGCTGACAGGTTTTTCTAAAGGCGCTGATGACTACTTAATCAAGCCTTTTGCGATGGAAGAGCTGATTGTTCGCGCACGGGTACTTGCCCGTCGCCGTAGTGGACAGGTCACGAAGTTAAGCGTTAGTGACCTGACGCTAGACTTAAACCAAAAGCAGGCATTCAGAAACAACCAGCAGCTAAAACTGTCTCCTACAGCGCTCAAAATATTAGAGGTTCTTATGCGAGCCAGTCCAAACCCCGTAAGCCGTGAGTCATTGATGCAGAGCGTATGGAGAGAGGCTCAACCTGACAGTAACAGTTTGAAAGTTCACATATTTAACCTACGTAAACAGGTGGATGGAGAGTCGGAACGTAAGCTAGTACATACGATTCCAAACCAGGGTTTTGCTATTCACAATAAGGATAGTGTATGAAGGTTCGGTGGAGTTTAAGACTACATATACTGGTTGTTGTTTTGTTGACCGGAGTCGTGACCATATTTGGGTTTTCAGCCCTAAGCCTTAACTATTTTTTTTCCGGAATGGACCATGCCATGGAGCGAATTATGCTTTCTGATGCATACAACGCTTCGGTATCAGACGGAAAGCCAGTCGTGAAAGCCTTTCGGGATCCTGATGGAAATGAGAGGGATAAAATTGTTATCGCATCACGCTGGGAAGATCTGCCAGAGCTGGTTCAGCAGAATTTCACAGAACAGGAGCTAGAGCTTAATGAGCTTCACAAAAAGTTAATCACTTCTGGTACGTTTAGTCTTGAGCCTCCAAAAGCGGGAACATTTCTACTTAAGTCGATGTTTCACGGCGATGTGCGTTATGCCGCGATTTACTTTTATGCGGAAAATCGAGAACAAGTGAAGATAGGCCGATTTCCTCATGTCATCGTGGTTCTGTTTATCGCACTCGCAGCGATCTTATTGTTTTCTCTGATTTTAAGCCTGCTAATGCGCAAAGTGTCGAAGCCTATAGAGCATTTAAAAAACTGGGCAAAGTCGATAGATGAATCCGACCTTAAGACAAACACTCCAGATTTTCAGTACCGAGAACTCAACACTCTTGCAGATATTATAAAGTCTAGCTTCAAGTCTGTTCGTGAAAGTGCAGAACGAGAGAAGCGATTTCTTGGCTTTGCCAGCCATGAACTGCGAACGCCTATCGCAGTTACCCGTACCAATGGAGAACTTTTACGTAAACTCATTGAGAAAGAAAAAAGCAAAGAGAAGCAACTTGAAGTGTTGGAGCGGATCGAAAGAGCGGGTCTAACAATGACGGATTTAACAGAAACCTTGCTTTGGCTGAATCGTCAGGAAGATAAAGAGTTGCCTGTAAGTAAAGTCCCGCTTGGTTCTTTAGTCAGCCAGATTAATGAAGAGCTGGTGTACCTACTAGAAAATAAAAGGGTAGATGTAAATATATCCACGGATGACTCGATTTTATTACTTCCAGAACCCCTGTGCCGAATTATCATCACAAACCTTCTACGCAACGCTTTTCAACATACTAATGAAGGCGACATTACTATAAAACAAACCGCGGGAGAGTTTGTTGTAACGAACAAGGATATTTCTACACATAGGCTGCAACCTGACCTGGGTTTTGGCCTAGGGTTAGAGTTGTCAGAGAAGCTGATTGCCCGATATGGCTGGCGCTATATCAATAAAGAACACAATAGTGACGAAAAAGAAACACATGGCCGGGAAGTGTCTCTAATCTTCCACAATTAACTTAATGCGAAAGGAATAGTTGTCCAGTTATCACAATATGTGCTTTTGTCAGCAGTATTTGCGTCAATCATTTTTACACGTCAAACATTTTTGATTAGTATAACCAAGGGTAAATATATCGTGATAAATGTATATTATAAATGATCGAGTTTCAGTTTAAGTTAAATGAAATATGTGGCGAGTTGGCCGTCACATCAAAAAGTGCATATCAGGAGATAGCGGGTTATTACCGTGCTGGTGATTTCTTTTCGCTTGTTGAATCTTTGGTCTCGATGGCTATATGGAAAGACGAAAATAAAAGGTTCAAAGATGATCTTGAACCAAACACATATACCCCAAAAGCATATGCTGAAATAAATGGCATTACAGATATCTATATTTCAGTAAATGATTCTCCTCCTAAGAGGTTGTTTTAGTACCGTTCATTTTTTTGCTCCTGATGCACAGCTTTACTGAATGAAACATCAACTAGATATATAACATCTTGTCACGTTACGCGTTAAATATCAGTAGTTAATCTTTACTTGAGTATATATCTCTCAGGTGTATGGGGAGACCAGGATGGATACAATAAATGTCAACAACGTAAGCTGTGTAAATAGTACCCCTCATGATGTAGTTGAAGGTTGTTTACTGCATGATCTCCCTGACGCCATATTTTTGATAGATCCTGAATCATCCCATATCCTTTATGCCAACAAGGCCGCTTTTGAGTCAGTGGGACTGACTGAAAAGGAGATCCTCAACCAATCCGTATTAAGCCTACAGGCTGATGTCGTCAACCTTCCTCAGTGGTCGGAGATTTCTAAGGTTATTTCTGAGTCAGAAGAGCCTTATGTTTTCCTTGGGCGACATAAGCGCCGTGATGGCTCTGTTTTTCCTGTCGAAGTGAGAACGAGCAACTTGTACAAACAAGGTAAGCATCTGTTCTTATCTGTCGCGCGGGATATCACTCGTCGTATGATTCTTGATGAAGAACTAGATGGTCATAAGCACGGTTTATGGTATGCCCTCAACGAAGCAACGGATGGACTCTGGGAATGGAATATTCAATCGAACGAGTTGTATGTGAGCCCAAAGTTGAAACAAATGCGGGGGTTTGGTCCCCATGAAAAGGTAGCAAGTGTAGATTTTTGGACAGGTGCTATTCATCCCGAAGACAAAGATCGTGTGTTGGCGATAATGGATGAGCATATAAAAGGTAAACTCGAACGCTTCGAAGCGATTTATCGCTTAAAGAACCGAGCTGGCCATTATATTTGGGTGCATGACACAGGAAAAATCAGTGAGTTTGATTCACAAGGGAATCCTACGGTAGCGGTGGGTATGGTCCAAAATGTCACAGATCAAGTTAAGCTAAGGGAAAGATTGGAAAACCAGGCTGCACGCGATGAACTAACAGCCGTATTTAATCGACGTGTATGTAAAGAGGTCATTGAGCAACAGATCGTTACATCTAGAATTGGCGGGACATCCTTCGCGGTATTTTTAGTAGATATCGATCACTTCAAGGCTGTGAATGATTGTTATGGTCACTGCTCCGGAGATAAGGTGCTTAGGGCGTTTACTGATGTTGTCCAGACGCATCTCAGGGAAGAAGACGTTCTTTTTCGGTGGGGTGGTGAAGAGTTCGTGGTTTTGTTGCCTGGGTTGGATAAAAACAGCGTAACTCCTGCTGCGGAAAACTTACGTCATTGCATTGAAAATCATCCGGTCGTTTTATCGGAAACTGAAACGGTAGGATTAACCGCGAGTATTGGCGTATCAATATATCCAATGCACGGAGCAGATAGGCAGCAATTGATCCAAAAAGCAGACATTGCAATGTATAGGGCTAAGAATAATGGACGAAACCGTACGGAAATCTTCAACGATAATTAGCCTAAATCAATAAATGGGATGTTATGTTCTTTGAGGCTACTACTTGATCGGATTATTTGTTTAAATGTCCATCCCATAATTAAGTCATTCAAAACATAGTATTTTGGGCTTAGATTGTAATTTAACTGTTTAGGAAGAAGTTCATGGATCAGGATACGGAAATCGGTCGCTTTTTAGACTTTTTGGCAGATGCTATCCTTATTGTCGACGAGAAGTCACATATAATTTATGTTAACCAATCATGTTCTCAAATGTTTGGTTATGACAAACCAACATTTCTTACTATGAAGCTTGAGCAGTTGATGCAATCTGATGCTGCAAAAAATCACCACCAGAAAGTAGCTGGCTTTATCGATAATCAGTCCAGCGCTAAAGTCATGATGTCTAGAAATATTATGCCGTGTGTCAATGCGGACGGTATAGATTTCAACGCAAGGATATCGATTGCCAATATTGAGTATGAAGGCAAACATTGTGCTATCGCTACGATTCAGGATTACTCAACCATTCAGAATATGATTGATAACCTGTCTAACGAAGCGAGTACGGATGTACTAACTGGATTGTTTAATAAACGCCATTTAGAGAGCCTTTACGATCAGCGTTACTTTGAGAATACGGGGTCGGTAAGCTATGGTGTTGCATACCTTGATTTGAATGGCTTTAAGGCTATCAATGATACTCACGGACATGAGGTTGGAGACGAAGTACTGCGTGAAGTAGCAACGCGTATGAGCCATGGTCTTCGAGCGGGAGACCTCAGTTTTCGTATCGGCGGCGATGAATTTTTGCTGTTATTCTCTATTACTAATCCTAAGGCCTATAAGCGCGAGCTTGGGAATTTTGGCCATAAAATTCATAATCTTATCAGCAAACCAATCTCCATTGATTCGTTAGATTTAGAACTCAATGTCGGGACAAGTATCGGCCTGGGAGCGTATCCATTCGATGGCGAGGATATGCAAGAGATTATCCAGAAAGCGGATAAGGCCATGTATCATTCCAAGGCAAACTGCATTCCATTTGTATTAGTCCCTTCTGACGAATAATTACGTAATAGTGACGAGAATCCTATTTTTTGTATCTATCGAAACGTTTCGATAGATCGTCGTCACACATCTATTTCTTACCTACAGATTTTTACAGAATAGTGTCTATAGTTACCTTATCGAAACGTTTCGATGGTTTTGCCGAAACGTTTAATTTGAAGAATCAGGTCAACTATTCGGATTAATAATATGAAAAAATCAGCACTACTGAACTCTGAAATATCTTATCTGGTCGGAACCCTCGGACATACGGATGAAATCACCATTGCTGATGCAGGTTTACCTATTCCTGAAGGTGTAGAACGCATTGATCTAGCGTTGACTCAGGGTGTCCCTGGCTTTATTCAGACAGTTGAAACCATACTGAAAGAGTCGCAAATTGAAGGTGTTGTTATTGCCGAAGAGATCAAAGAGGTTAGTCCGGAACTACACGCTGAACTGCTTGAAGCAATTCGTAAAGATGCAGAATCAACCGGGCGTCAAACGTCTATAACTTATGTATCGCATGAAGAGTTCAAAGTTCGAACGTTTGAAAGTAAGGCTGTGGTTCGTACTGGCGAGTGCACACCATATGCTAACGTTATTTTCCAGACAGGCGTGACTTTTTAGTTCCCAATATTTTGGGTAAAAAGTATTTAGGTATTGAGGAATGGCAATGACCCAACCAATATTAGAACTTACTAGCATAGATAAGGCGTTTCCAGGGGTTAAGGCTCTGGATAAGGCTTGCCTGAATGTTTATCCAGGACGGGTAATGGCATTGCTTGGTGAAAACGGTGCAGGTAAGTCCACGTTGATGAAGGTACTTACAGGTATCTATTCGCTGGACGCTGGCTCTATTCGTTACCAGGGAAAAGACGCGAAGTTTGAAGGACCAAAGCACTCTCAGGAAGCGGGTATCAGTATTATCCATCAGGAGTTGAACCTGATTCCTGAGCTGACCATTGCCGAGAATATCTTCTTAGGGCGCGAGAAAGTATCAAAGTTTGGCCGCATTATGTGGCCGGAAATGTATCGAGAAGCTGATGCCTTGCTTGCTCGATTAAATGTCAAACACAGTTCAAGGCAGCCGTTGGGTGAGTTGAGTCTCGGTGAGCAGCAGATGGTTGAGATTGCAAAGGCACTTTCCTTTGAGTCGAAAGTCATCATTATGGACGAGCCAACCGATGCCCTGACTGACACCGAAACGGAATCACTGTTTAAAGTGATCAATGAGTTGCGTGAACAAGGCTGCGGCATTGTTTATATCTCTCATCGCTTAAAAGAAATTTTTGAAATCTGCGACGACATTACTGTACTCCGTGATGGTAAGTTTATTGGTCAAAGGCCGGTGTCAGAAACCGACGAAGACGCCTTGATTGAAATGATGGTTGGTCGCCGATTAGAGGAGCAATACCCTAGAGTCGACGTCGCCCATGAAACCAACTGTTTGACAGTGAAAGGATTAAGTGGCTCCGGTGTTGAAGACATTAACTTTACCCTTAATCACGGTGAAATCCTGGGTTTCTCTGGCCTTATGGGAGCAGGACGAACCGAGCTGATGAAGGTGATTTATGGCGCTCTTGAAAGAACCGCTGGAGAAGTAATTATTGATGGTAAGCCGATTTTGCCAAAATCACCGCAAGAAGGTTTGGCTAACGGCATCGCCTATATTTCGGAAAACAGAAAAGGGGATGGCCTGGTACTGAGCCTTTCGGTAAAAGAGAACATGTCTTTAAGCGCGCTGGAACACTTTACTAAAGGTATTCACATCGAAGGTGGAGAAGAAACTCAGGCGACAGAAGATTTCATACGTCTTTTCAATATCAAAACCCCTTCAAGAAATCAGATTATCGGTAACCTTTCTGGTGGTAACCAGCAGAAGGTAGCGATAGCGAAAGGATTAATGACTAAACCTAAGGTATTGATTCTGGATGAACCAACCCGAGGTGTAGACGTTGGTGCAAAGAAAGAGATCTACCAGCTAATTAACCAGTTTAAATCTGAAGGTATGAGTATCATTCTCGTATCGTCCGAGATGCCCGAAGTATTGGGTATGAGTGACCGCATTCTTGTGATGCATGAAGGTCGTATAAGTGGTGAATTTGATGCCAGCGATGCAGATCAGGAAAAACTCATGGCGTGTGCAGTAGGTAAAAAGTGAGTGAGGAAGCGGCATGAACACGAAAACAAACATAGGTAACACACAGCTAATGCATGATAAAAAACTTTTTAGTAAAGAGTGGCTTATTGAACAAAAATCTTTGATTGCACTACTGTTTCTTATTGCAGTTGTGTCGTTCTTAAATCCTAATTTCTTTACTGTCGACAATATCTTAAACATTTTACGACAGACTTCGGTTAACGCGATTATCGCCGTTGGTATGACTCTGGTTATTTTAACCGCAGGCATTGACCTGAGTGTTGGCTCGGTACTGGCTTTGTGTGGTGCGTTTGCTGCGGCAATGATCGCGCTGGAAGTACCGGTTATCGTGGCTGTACCGGTATCGCTTCTTGCTGGTGCAATCCTTGGGGCGATAAGCGGTATTATCATTTCCAAAGGTAAGGTTCAGGCATTTATTGCCACGCTGGTTACCATGACTCTGCTTCGTGGTGTCACCATGGTATTTACTGATGGTCGACCAATCTCTACAGGATTTACTGATACTGCTGATGCTTTTGCCTGGTTTGGTACTGGTTATACGCTTGGCATTCCGGTTCCTGTATGGATTATGGTGATTGTTTTTGCAGCAGCATGGTATGTACTAAACCACACGCGATTTGGTCGCTATGTTTATGCACTTGGTGGCAACGAATCAGCGACTCGACTATCAGGTATCAATGTTGATCGTGTGAAGATCGGTGTTTACTCCATTTGCGGTGCCTTGTCTGCACTAGCGGGGATTATCGTAACGTCACGCCTTTCATCTGCGCAGCCGACAGCCGGTATGGCGTACGAACTGGATGCGATTGCCGCCGTTGTGCTTGGTGGTACAAGCCTGGCTGGTGGCCGTGGCCGAATCATGGGAACACTGATCGGTGCGTTGATCATAGGTTTCCTAAACAATGCATTGAATCTACTAGACGTATCTTCGTACTACCAGATGATTGCGAAAGCAGTGGTAATTCTTCTGGCGGTACTTGTGGATAATAAAAACAAGTAACTTGAATATAAGAAACCTGGATACACAATAACAGGCCAGTTTAACTGGCCGTACTCTAAACTATCTATAACTAAGAAACTGAAACATCAGAAACAAAGGACTACAACAATGAAAAAGATTGCTACTCTTATCTCCGCTGCTGTTCTGTCTGCTTCAATGAGTGCGACAGCGTATGCAGAAGACACTCTTGCGGTCGTGGTATCTACACTGAACAACCCATTTTTTGTATCGATGAAAGATGGTGCCGAGCAGAAAGCGAAAGAGCTTGGCTATAAGCTGATAGTGCTTGATTCTCAAAACGATCCAAGTAAAGAGCTTTCTAACGTTGAAGACTTAACGGTGCGCGGCGTTAAAGCAATTCTTATTAACCCTACGGATTCAGATGCAGTTTCTAACGCTATCCGCATGGTCAATCGTACTAAGATCCCTGTACTGACTCTGGACCGTGGTGCATCACGTGGCGAAGTAGTTTCTCACATCGCTTCTGATAACGTAGTGGGCGGTGAACTGGCAGGTAACTTTATTGCAGAAGTTGCGGGTAAAGACGCTAAAGTGATTCAGCTTGAAGGTATCGCTGGTACATCTGCAGCACGTGAGCGTGGCGAAGGTTTCATGAATGCAGTTAAAGGCACAAACATGGAAATTCTGGCTAGTCAGCCAGCTGACTTCGACCGTACAAAAGGTTTGAACGTAATGGAGAACCTGTTAGCAGCTAATCCGAACGTACAGGCAGTATTTGCACAGAACGATGAAATGGCACTTGGTGCGCTTCGCGCGGTACAGGCATCAGGTAAAGATGTGATGATCGTTGGCTTCGATGGAACGGATGACGGCGTGGCAGCGGTTAAGCGTGGTGATATGGCAGCAACGGTTGCTCAGCAGCCAGAATTGATCGGTGCGCTAGGTATCGAAACTGCTGACAAAGTTCTTAAAGGCGAGCAGGTTGAAAACTACATCCCAGTACCTCTGAAACTGGTTCTTAAGTAATTATTTAAGTATACAAAAACTTAAGAAATAGAAATCAGCTTCCCTCTCTTTTCCCTAAATGGGAGGGAAGTATCATCGTCATTCCTTTTTTAATATCTTCATTTGGTAGGTTATTCTCATGAGCAAGCTAGTAGTTCTAGGCAGTGTTAATGCTGATCATGTATTAAAAGTTCCTTCTTTTCCTCGTCCGGGTGAAACTCTGCACGGAAACGGCTATCAGGTTATTCCAGGCGGTAAAGGTGCGAATCAGGCCGTCGCTGCAGTTCGACTTGGTGCTGACATTGGGTTTATCGCCAGCGTAGGAGATGATGCTTTTGGTGTAGGAATCCGAGATAGTTTTGCTAGCGAGGGAATGAACACCGAAGCGGTGTTTATTGAAGAGAATACGCCAACCGGCATCGCCATGATTCAGGTATCTGATTCCGGTGAGAATAGTATTTGTATCTCTGCAGAGGCAAATGGCAAGTTAACCGCTGACAGAATCAAGCCTTGCTTAAGTGCTATTCAGGATGCAGATTACTTATTAATGCAACTGGAAACACCGATGGAAGGTGTTGAGCTTGCTGCAATTGAAGCCAAAAAAACAGGCACAAAAGTCGTACTGAACCCGGCTCCTGCAAAGGAGCTTGGCGATGAACTTCTTAATCATGTAGACATCATCACACCGAATGAAACCGAAGCTGAAGTACTGACCGGAGTAACTGTGTTTGATGATAAATCAGCTCAACTGGCTGCTGATGTGCTACATGCAAAAGGCATTTCTACTGTTATGATCACGTTGGGTTCTAAAGGTGTGTGGCTAAGCCTGAAAGCGGGCGAGGGCAAGATCATTCCTGGATTTAAGGTTGAAGCAACGGATACGACGGCGGCGGGTGACACCTTTAATGGTGCATTAGTTACGGGATTACTGGATGGTAAGTCACTAGAAGAAGCGATAATTTTTGCTCATGCCGCTGCTGCTATCTCAGTAACAAGATTTGGGGCACAAACTTCTATTCCCAATCGTGAAGAAGTTGAAGGTTTTATTAAAAATCAATAATCTAGTCCGTCATATATCGGAGCAGTAATAACAGGATGATGTCATGGCAACAATGAAAGATATTGCAAAACTGGCTGGAGTTTCTACCTCCACGGTAAGCCATGTCATTAACCAGAGCCGATTTGTAAGCGAAGAGATCTCTGAAAAAGTTCAAAAGGCAGCAAAGGATCTAAATTATGCCCCTTCTGCGTTAGCTCGTAGCCTCAAGATGAACCGTACGCGCACCATTGGCCTAATTGTAACGACTTCGACAAACCCGTTTTTTGGTGAAGTGGTGAAGGGTGTAGAGCGGCGATGCTACCAACAAAACTACAATCTTATACTTTGTAATACAGAGGGGGATGAGGAGCGGATGAAGTCGTCCATCAATACACTGTTAGAAAAGCGTGTTGATGGCTTATTGCTGCTTTGTTCCACCCTGGAAGGCCAATATCTGGACGTATTTGAGCGATACCCGGATATTCCAACTGTTGTTATGGATTGGGGTGAAACCCACTTCCCAAGCGATAAGATTAAAGACAACTCCCAGTTAGGTGGTTATCTGGCCGCTAAGCATCTGATCGAGAGTGGGCATAAAGAGATCGGTTGTATAACCGGGCCACTACAGCGTCATCAGGCGCAAATCCGTTATGCGGGCTTTTGTCAGGCGCTAGAAGAAGCTGAACTGCAATTGCGTAAAGATTGGATTGTAGAATCGAACTTTGAGTGTGATGGCGGTGTCGATGCGTTTAATAAGCTGTTTGAAAAACATGGCAAAGATGGACTTCCAACTGCTATCTTCGCCTGTAACGACATGATGGCGATGGGCATAATCAACGCAGCGAATAAACACGGAATTTCAGTACCAGAAGATATTTCTATTATTGGTTATGATGATGTTTATATTTCTAGCTTTATGGTGCCGCCTCTGACTACAATTCATCAGCCTAAGTACCGTCTTGGTAAAGCGGCTGTGGATACGCTTTTACAGAGAATCGAAAACAAAGGGGAGGCTCTAGAGGTATTGCCTTTAGAGCCAACTTTAGTCGTCCGGGACAGCGTTAAAGTTCTCTAGAGCTTGTTCAGAAAGACTCTTTTGCTCTGAACGTCATTGGTTCCCTTGTAATTGGATGCTCAAGGCTCAAAGACTCAGCGTGTAAGTGCAGTCTCTTTTCACTCTGACCATAAAGGTCATCACCCACAATTGGCATATTTAATCCATCCTGATGAGCACAATGCACCCGAAGTTGGTGCGTTCTGCCGGTTTTAGGGTAAAGATAAACTTTACACTGGTTCTCTCTTATTTCGACTTTTTCCCAGCGGGTTTCTGCCGGTTTACCGTGTTTGAAGCAAACGAGTTGCCTTGGGCGATCATCCTGATCACCGCGCAATGGCAGATGTATTTCTCCACTATCCAGCTCAGGAACCCCCTCAATTAAAGCAACATAACGCTTCTGTACTTCCCGGGTAATAAACTGCTTGTGAAGTTGTTTTTGCGCCCGGCTACTCAAAGCCAGAACGATCAGGCCTGAAGTAGACATATCGAGGCGGTGAACAACCAGCGTACCTGTTGCTTCCGGGAACATGTTCTTAATACGAGTATAAACCGAATCTTGAATATTCTTACCAGGAACGGACAGAAATTCAGCGGGCTTGTTTACTACCACCATATGCTCATCTTGATAGATGATCTCAAGTTCTTTGCCTTCAGCCGGATTCTTTAACAGAGGATTTTCATCCATCTCTATGCCGGCAAGCATATGACCCAGAATTGGTTCGCACTTTCCTTTACAGGACGGATAGAAGTTTTTATGGCGTCGTATCTCCGATTTTGGCGAAAGTCCCCACCAGAACTCCGCCATCGACACCGGAGTTAAGCCGTGAATAAAGGCATACTGCAGTAGTTTGGGCGCAGCACACTCACCTGCACCTGCTGGTGGTACTACTGCACTGGTGTCTTTAAATATATCGAGAAGGTCTTTTACTTCGCTAAACGTATTCAGGAATCGGTAACTTTCGAATAACTGTTTCTGGAGCCTGTTTGAACGTGTTTTACGTTCCGCTTTCAGAGCATCAAGTGGTTGCTTCTGATGGTTAAATACCTCCTGAGCTTTTGCTATTTCTTGCTCCCAGTGGGCTTTCAGATCCCTTAGTTGTAGCTTTTCGATAACGCTTTGCTGGTTCAGTTGTTGTATCAGTTCAGAGTGCTCCTGAGTAGACATGCCGGGAGCGGGTGTATTGCGAAGCGCCTTTTCTTTTTTTGCGATTCTCGGTCATTGCCAAGCGGTGAGCAGTAATGGCTCTTTCAGATTCTGTTTTTGCTTTGTTTAACTCAATTTCCGCATGTTTTATTTCTTCATTAGCTTCCAGTCTTTCAATTCTACGATTAATAGCGTTTATCTCTTCTTGTTCAATTAAGAAAAAGCTATCTTCAGTCAGCATATCAAACACAGGTGGCACAAATCCTGGTATCAGATTCTTGTCTGCCATCTTTCCTGAAAATGCGGATAAGTAACCAAGTTCACCTTCTCTGTTCTTTACCACCAGAACACCGAACATTTTACCGATGGCATCTGCTGTATTTCCCTCTAATCCAAAATTGTGTTGCCACTCATCTTGAGTCTCCAGGTAGTGTTGCAGTTCGGACACTGCAGCAATACACAAGGGGTGGGGACGATAATAGAAAGGAAAAGTAAACTTCTCTGGGAGAGAAATACTGTCAATAGATTGCTTAAAAGGTGTGAAACAAGAATCGTGGCTCATAGTGGTTAGCGGTGGAGTCGGTTAAGAGTGTTCAGCGAAGAATTCTACCTTTTTATTGCCGCGTTTCACTACGCTTGCGGCAGAAGCTTTTGAAAATCAATTGATTCTTTTGTTAATACGCATAACGTATTGAATGTAAGGGTAATTTAGAGCTGTTTCGCAATTCTTTGATATAACCATGGTGAATAATTGTATGCGGTTCCGAGGTTCTAGTATTTATCACTTTGACGTTTGAGGTCGTTGCTTTGATAGGTGTTGGAATATGAGATTATATAGAATGACTGTGTTGAGCAGTCTATTACTGCCATATGCGGTTTTAGCCAGTGATGTAGGGGACTCTCTGCTGGACCTAGATTCGTTGATGGCGTCAGACGTTCAGTTATCTTCGGTCATGAAAAGATTACAATCAGCAAATGAGACCGCCGCATCCGTCTATGTGTTGTCGGGAGAAGAAATCCGACGTTCAGGTGTCAGCTCTATTCCACAGGCACTGACTCTAGTGCCTGGGATTCAAGCTAGAAAGATAGACAAAAACTTATGGGCTATCACATCTCGAGCAGTGGCAAGCCGATACTCAAGTAAGCTTCTCGTGATGGTCGATGGTCGCAGCGTATATGATGTTGTTCATGTCGGGGTAAATTGGGAAGCACTTGATATTCCTCTATATGATATAGAGCGAATAGAAGTTGTACGTGGGCAAGGGGCGTTATTATGGGGAAGTAACGCAACAAACGGTGTGATTAATATCATCACAAAGCACACTGAGGACACAAGAGGGCTGACGGTTCAGGGGAGCCTAGGTGACCAAATCAACCATAATGTGGGAGTGAGTTATGGTAAAGCACTAGATAAATCTGGGTCATATCGTGTGCATGCGGTAAGCAGGGAGCACAATGCGTCGGATAGAACGGAGTTTGGGTCGAAAGCAAATGACAGTTCGAGTGTTTATGGGATAGGAGGAAGGCTTGATTTAAATCTTTCTGAACGCCTTTTCATGTTGTTCCAAGCTGGTTATCAGGAAACTAAGCCTTCAGGTATGCTTGAGGTGCCAGAATTAGCCACTTTTGTAAATCATCATACTGACATTGAAACCGATCGTAAGGACTCTTTTTTTAGTGGCAAAATTGAACATTCACTAGATTCGAGAACAACTCAGGCATTTCAATTCTCCTATTCTTTCGTAGACAGCAAATCTATATTTTTTGAAGAAAATCAGAAGCAATTCGATGCTGATTACCAGCTTAATACCGAAATCAATCAACTGCGATTTGATATGGGATTGAACTATCAATATATCGATCTCGCTATTGAGGATACCGCGTATGTGTCCCAAATTAATAATGTCGATGCCCTTGAGCATTATGGTGCATTTCTGCAGGCTGAATACGAGCTAATACCGCAAACATTAAACCTCACTATTGGAAACAAGTCAGAGCACAATAGTATTACTGGCTGGGAGCACCAGCCTATGCTCAAGATGGTTTGGATGCCCGATATTCAACATACCTTTTGGACCTCAGTATCTCAGGGAGTTCGAATCCCATCATTGGCGGAATATGATTTTGAGCTTTTGACCAAGAGTGCGAAAGCGTCTTACATCATCCCGGGGTTAGACACTCAGATAAAGAGTGTGCTGAGAGGGAACGAAGACATCGACGCGGAAAAGTCGGTTTCACAAGAGTTTGGTTATCGTTTTATAGATCATTCGTTTAGCCTAGATTTATCTGGCTTTTACACCAAATCAAGAGATGTACCTGCTATAGATACCGAACTCGGGCCTCATACTGTAGAACAGCTTTTAGGCGCGTATCAGTCAGACCTGTTGTTCGGTACTAATTTTCTACCAGGATTATTATCTTCTTCAACTATTAACTATTCGTTCGTTTCTGGCATAGAACTAAACACCTATGGTGGCGAGTTATTGATAGCCTGGCAAGCGACAGAAAACCTAAAAACGGAGTTTAGTTATAGTTATACCAATTATGAATATGAACTTGGATCCCAACTTCGGAGCGCGGTTGGTTTTGATTCAGAGCTACAACATTGGTTGGCTAAAGCGATATGGTCAGTAAATAGTCATCATTCACTTTATTCAATTGTTCGTCACGAGAGAGGTGAGGCATACGGTACGAATGACTTTACCGCGATTGATGTTAGCTGGAGCTGGCAAATAGACCCTAACTTATTACTGTCAATTACGGGGAACAACTTGTTTTATGGCGACAAGGTTGAATATTCCAATGAGCAGGAAGCGTACGAGGTACCCTCATATATTGAACCATCTATAACAGCGCGAATTAATATTGACTTTTAAGGAAGCTACTCGATGGGGTTACTGCGTGCTAGAAGTTTAATGTTGATTATTTTGTCCTGCTTTGCCGTAGGGGAGGCCACGGCAAATGGAAGAGAGTACGCCTTAAAAGCAGGCTTTATATACAATTTTGCTCGATTCAGTGAGGGCTGGTGGTTCGAGCCAGCAATAGAAAAAACATATCGTATTTGCAGCAATGATGCTGAGTTTATTGGTATCGCGAATCAGGCTCTTAGCACAAGAAGTATCAAAAACCGGCCTGTGGTTTTGAAACTTATCTCAAAACCAGACCCGGATTGTCACTCTCTTTACATCAGCAATAAACAGCCATTCACAAGTATAAATAATATTTTGGAAAGTCATACCGGTATGCTTATCGGAGAAGAAAAAAACTTTATTGATATGGGGGGGCACCTTTCTTTCTTTATTACCGGAGGAAAAATCAGATTTGAAGTGAGCCCGCAAAACCTAAAACAAGCCGGAATAAAACTAAGCTCCAAAGTACTAAGGCTAGGGCGCGTTGTCGAGGATACAAAATGACCGGGTTTAGCAGCATTCCACTTAGTAAATCAATATACGTTAAGTTAGTCACCTTATTGATGCTGGTATCAGGCATTTCTGTGTTGATAACGTCGATCGTACTTTCTGCTTATGAACTGGAGCGAATGGAAACTGCCGAAGAGCGCCGTCTACGTTCTATCGCGGAAATCTTGCAACCTAACCTTACCGCATCCATTTTGTTTGAGGATATTAGTGCCGCGACGGAGCTGATCGAGCCCTTAATGAATCAATCGAGTATTACTCATGCGGTAGTGTTCGATAAAAATAACAATAAGTTCGTTTCTATTTCTAAGCGAAACGAAAAAAATTCTGGTGTGAGAAGTTCTGCGCAGAGAACAATATCGCTTCCTCTAGTCCTTGATGGTGTTAATCATGGATGGCTGGAAATATATGCTGATAATAGCAATCATGCAGAACATATCAGGTTCTACAGTATATTTTTGGGGGTGATTACACTACTTATTCTGGCAATGTGTCTTATTGTCTCTATCTGGTTGGGTCGCCGGTTTGTAAAACCGATTCTTGATTTAGCTAGTATCGCAAACAGAGTGACGAACACTAACGATTATTCGTTAAGAGCTGAAGCTTCCGGTACAGATGAGTTGGGCGATTTGGCGCTTTGCTTTAACAATATGATGGAGCAAATTTCCGAAAGAGACCAAACACTCGAATTAAAAGTTGAGCAACGCACTGTTGAGCTAAATATTGTTAACCAAAAACTACACAGTCAGGCATACAAAGATAGCCTTTCTGGTCTTCCAAACAGACGTCATACCTATGAGCTAATAAATAACCTTATTCAGACACTACCTGAGGGTAATACATTTGCATTGTTATTTATCGACCTGGACGGTTTTAAAGATGTTAACGATACTATGGGCCATGACTTTGGGGACATGCTCATTATTGCTGTTGCACAAAGGCTTAAGCAGGCTATTAATATAAACGACACCATAGCCAGGTTAGGGGGCGATGAATTTACCATTATTGCAAATGACTGGACAGACAAAACTAAGTTATCTCAATTTGTTGAAGGGATACATCAAGAGCTTAGTGAACCTTTTATTATCAGTGGTGAGCGTATTCTAGTATCAGCGAGTATTGGTATCAGTACTTATCCCGATAATGCACGCAGTTGTGAAGAGTTGATGAAAAACGCAGATCTCGCTATGTATCAAGCAAAAGCAGAAGGACGCGATGGGTATTGCTTTTTTAAAGATGAAATGTTGGAGCGCATTCAGAAAAAGCGCCAAATGCTCGATGACCTGAGAGTGGCTATTGCAGAACAACAACTCGAACTCTATTTACAACCTATTATTGCTCTGGATAGTGGAAAAATCGAAAAAGCGGAAGCGCTTATTCGTTGGCACCATCCGGTAAACGGACTGGTTTCTCCCGGAGAGTTTATACCGCTAGCAGAAGAAAGCGGTCTTATCAATGATATTGGGCTTTGGGTTGCGAATCGCTCAATAGAGATTATATCTAATATCCGACGCAACTATGACCCAGATTTCTGCCTGGGATTCAATGTGTCTCCAATTCAGTTAAAGTCTGGCAGTAAATGGCTTAATAAGTTCACCGAAGCCTTATTCCGAACCAGCTTAGGCGAGAATGCTCTATTGATAGAGATAACTGAGAATGTACTTATTCAGAGTGATTCTAAAGCGCTTCATCGGCTGATGTCGATGAAAGATCTTGGTGTGAATGTAGCGATTGATGATTTCGGGGTAGGTTACTCATCTTTGTCATATCTACAGCAGTTCAAAGTACATACTCTTAAAATTGATCGCTCCTTTATAGACAAACTAGATGCGGATTTTGCTAGCGAAACTCTCTGTAATACGATGATAAAGATGGCCAAAAACTTAGGTATTCAGGTGGTGGCAGAGGGTGTAGAAACGCCTATTCATGCGGCTAAACTAAACACCATGGGGTGCGATTATGTGCAGGGTTTTTGTATCACAAGCCAATGAAACAATCAGAGTTTGAAGTGTTAATTGAACAAGATAAGAAGTGTGCTATCGGTCGCTGAATAGGACTGCAGCAGCCATAGGCTGCTGCAGAATTTTTATTACATGCTGTAAGTGTACGGAGCCTGAATACCCAGAGGAATGCCAAGAGCCCAGTATGCAAGCAAGAAGACAGTCCAGCCAATCAGCATTGCAATAGAGAATGGCATCATCAGAGAAGCCAGAGTACCGATACCAGTTGACTTGACATAGCGTTGGCAGTAAACCACAACTAGTGGGAAGAATACCATCAGTGGTGAGATAATGTTCGATACGGAGTCACCAACACGGTATGCCGCCTGAGAAAGCTCTGGTGAAATACCAACTGCCATCAACATTGGAACAAGAATAGGACCAATCAAAGCCCACTTCGCTGATGCAGAACCTACAAGCAGGTTAACAAACGCAGTAAGCAGAATCATACCCACAACCGTTGCCTGACCAGGTAGATCCATTGCCTTAAGACCTTCAGCACCGTATAGCGCTAGCATAGTACCGATGTTTGACTGGCTAAATGCTGAAAGGAACTGAGCACAGAAGAACGACATTACAATGTAAGCACCCATTGTTGCCATTGTATCTGACATTGCTTTGATTACATCGTTGCTCGATTTGAATGTGCCTGAAACTTTGCCGTAAACGATGCCTGGGATAATAAACAGGATGAAAATCAACGGAACAATTGACTGCATTAACGGTGCACTGAAAGCCGTGATTTCGCCTTCTGGTGAACGAAGTGCTGAGTTTTCAGGCATGATTGCGAATACTAGAAGAGCGATACCAGCAAGCATAGAGTAGCCTGCCCATTTGAACGCTTTTGATTCAGTTTCAGTGAAAGTGCCCAGATCTGGTGCTTCTTCTGCATCTTCATCTACAGGGGTATTTACCAAGCGAGGTTCAATGATCTTCTCAGTTACATACCAGCCGATAGCAACAATGATCACTGATGAAAGACCAGTAAAGAAGATGTTAGCTAGTGGGTTGATAACGTACTCTGAATCCAGTACCTGCGCAGCTGTTTGAGTAAAGCCAGCCAGTAGTGGATCGATGCCAGAAGGGATAAAGTTTGCTGAGAAACCACCGGATACACCAGCGAATGCAGCAGCGATACCCGCTAGAGGGTGACGACCAGCAGCGTGGAAGATGATACCACCTAATGGGATAACAAGAACGTAACCAGCATCAGCAGCAGTGTGTGACACGATAGCTACCAGGATAAGCATTGGAGTAAGAAGCTTCTGCGGTGAAGTTAAGCATCTTCTTAAGGCCAGTAGTGATGAAGCCAGAAGAGTCTGCAACGCCTACACCCAGCATAGCAACTAAAACGATACCAAGAGGAGCAAAGCCAGTGAAGGTTTTAACCATATTAGCAAGGAAAGAAGCCATCGCTTCGCCAGTAAGAAGGTTACTGACTACTAGTGCTTCACCGGTTCTTGGGTTGATAAGATCGAATGAGACATTTGAAAGTAAAGCGGATGCACCCCAAACAATAAGTAATGCGTAAAAGAATAGGATTGCGGGATCCGGGATTTTATTGCCGGCTTTTTCGATTGCGTTTAAAAAACGGTCCATACCTGACGGTTTACCAGGTTGTCCGTTATTAAGTATTTGATCTGTCATCTGTAACTCTAATATTTTTGCGTTATAAATCATAACCTCCCCCTGACGAGGGGGAGGCTGGAGGGTGATTTTATGAAAAAACAATGAATTCTACGTCAGAAGAATGTCAGAGCAAATAGCGCTGTGAGAAGCTGTCCAGATTAATTTGTTTGAAAACGTGAATGGATTAATCGGCGTAATGAAAAATTGGTAACCATGGTTATCCCTGATAGAACCAGGATTGTCCCGACAAGGGTATTCCAGCCAACGTGCTCATCGAGGATCAGGTAGCCCCATAAAATTCCAAATGCAGGAATAAGGAAGGTAACGGATAGCGCAGAAGCCGCTCCTATCTCTGAAATCAATTTGAAATAAAGCAGATAAGCGACGCCTGTACATATCACTCCTAGTGCGATGACAGAGAAAGCCATATCTGGAGTGGGAACTTCTCTGACTGGCATGACTATAGCCATTGGTAAGACGAGCAACGAGGCTGCCCACATACTTCCATGTGCATTATCGAAAGATGAAATACTAGGTGCTGTTTTTGCGTAGTTGCTAGCGATACCATAACAAGCGGCAGCAAATACGCCTGCCAGAATAGGAAGTAAGGCATTATTGCCAATTCTGGCTGCATCCCATCCTACCAAAATCACAACACCTATAACGCCAACCAGTAAGCCCAAAGTTGCTTTTTTAGTAAGTGGTTCCTTTGTCCAGATGACACTTATAGCGGCTCCCCAGATAGCAGCAGTAGAATTAAGTATTGATAGCGTTGAGGCATTGAGAGTTTGTGCTGCGTAAGCAAATAGTAAAAAGGGAAGGGCAGTGTTGAACAATCCGATAATAAAGAAGTGTTTTTTAAATTCGAGTAAAGGGAGGCGACGCTTTAAATAAAGTGAGGCGATAAAAAGGAATAGAGCTGCTAGTGCTACCCTTGCTTCGATGAGGACTGCTGGTCCCAGTGCCGTAGCGGTTAATCGCATAAAAAGAAATGAGCTACCCCAAATAGCGGCGAGTGCGATCAACTGAATCGTGCTGATAAAAGGCATTGGCTTTCCTTGAGTGCTGTAACGGTAAATGGAGCGTCAGTTTGGCGTTAAACTTAATCAGGTGCAAGAACTAAAAAAGCCCCCGAAGGAGCTTTTATCAACTATTTATGGTGCGAATTAAGCAAAATTAGCTTTTCTTCGGCCACGCTGTCTCATCGATATCAAGATCTGCGAACTTAGCAGAGTCAAACTCTGGGTGTTCTTTACCTTCTGCAAGTTGTGCACGGTAATCTTTTAGTATTCTCATCGCTGTTGGGAACAGCATGATCAGTGCCAGCAAGTTCACTACCGCCAGAATACCCATCATAGGATCTGAGAAGAAGAATACTGAAGTTGCAGCAGGTGCTACAGCACCAGTGAATACAATCAGGATTACAGCGGCACGCAGTACGTGCAGAGCAGATTTGCTCTTAGACATAAATGCTAGTGCGTTTTCACCAAGGTAGTAGTTGTAGATTACCGAGCTGAAAGAGAACAGCAGGATAGCAAATGTCAGGTAGTACTTCGCCCACTCACCAAGATGTGATACTAGTGACTGCTGAGTTAGAACAACACCATCGATATCGGCACCTGGTACGTAAACGTCACCCAGAAGGATAACGAATGCAGTACAGCTACATACGATAATAGTGTCGATAAATACAGACAGAGATTGAGTGATACCCTGGCTGATAGGGTGAGTTACGTCTGCAGTTGCCGCTACGTTTGGCGCTGAACCAAGGCCAGCTTCGTTCGAGAACAGACCGCGACGAAGACCTTGTGCCAGTGCAGCGCCCATACCACCACCAACGGCTTCTTCAAGACCGAACGCATTGCTTACGATTGAAGCGATAACCGCTGGAAGTTCAGCGATGTTCATAAGAATGATCACTATTGCGATTAGCATGTATGCAACGGCCATGATCGGTACAATTACATCGGCTGCTTTAGCGATACGGTGGATACCACCATAAATGATAAAGCCAACCACGCCAGCGAGGAAAACGCCAGTGTACATGCGGTCAATACCAAGGCTGTCTGCTGCTGCGCCAGCTACAGTGTTGCCCTGGAATGCGTTAAAGCCGATTGCGAATGAAGCGATCAGACATACAGCATATACGTAAGCCAACCAGCGGTAGTCTTTACCAAGGCCATATACAATAGTCTGAGCCGCACCACCACGGAAATCGTCGCCTTCTTTTACGCTTGTATAGCTGAGCCAGAGAACATTCAACCAGGCTGGTTGCCATGCCGACAAGCGCAATCGCCCACATCCAGAATACTGCACCAGGACCACCTAGAGTAATCGCTACTGCGACACCAGCGATGTTACCACCACCTACACGGCCACCAACGGATAGTAAAAGTGCTTCACGGCCTGAGATAGATTTTTCGCCAGCTGTTTGGTTTTTCGTCAGCAATACGCGGAACATGCGTTTAAAGAACCTGAACTGTACAAAATCCGTAACAATAGTAAAGAACAGGCCAAAGATCACCAGGAATGGGATAAGTGCCCAGCCCCAGGTTAGATCACCAATCATCCCAAAAGGATTGTAAAAATTCCATTTGGACTCCTTGAATTATTTCAAATGTCTGTCCTGAGAATAATTATTCAGTAGTGTATATGAGTATTTTGTCGCTACTGCTGGCAAATTATCTTTCGTGATACATCTCGAATTGTATGAAAATTAGCCACTAATCTCAGTACAAGCGGAGGATTATACTGGAAACCGAAGCAGGGAAAAATCTTGACAATGAGAAACTGAGAGATAGAAAAGATGAATGGAAAGCTTATTTCATTATAAATCAGATTGTTAACAGGTGTTGATTTATAACAAAAAATGCCACAAACAAAGATGTGTGTGGCATATTTAATCAATTAATACTGTCTGTTATATAGAAATACCTGTTGATTTCGCAATTTCCAGATATATTTCTCTAAGCTTTTTTAGCTACAGGCCCTGGTTTTCCAGAACCAATAGTTTTGTCATCAATTTGAACAACGGGCCATACAAATGTCGAAGCTGAGCTTAAAAATGCTTCTTCTGCATCGTAGGCTTCTTCAATTGTAAACAGGCGTTCCTCTATTTCGATATTAGCGTCTGAAGCCATTTTCAACAGAGCTGCGCGTGTTATGCCGTGTAAGATGTCGTTACTTAGGGGGCGGGTAACTACCTTGCCTTCTTTTGTTACGATATAAACATTGTTAGAGCTTCCCTCTGTCACATACCCATCTTCGATAAGCCATGTGTCTGAGGCACCTGCTTTGATGGCTGCTTGTTTAGCCATACACGCGGATAATAGCTGTGTTGTTTTGATATCTCTTCGATGCCAACGGATATCAGGTATTGAGATTACCTTAACGCCTTTTTCGGCCTTTGGTGTCTCTACGACAGAGCGAGACTGGGTGAACATCACTACTGTAGGCGGCACATCTTCAGCTGGGTAAGCGAAGTCTCTATCACCAGCGTTGCCTCGGGTTACCTGTAGATAAATCCCACCTTCTATCAGGTTATTACGTCTCGCGATCTCTTTTTGGAGCTCTGTTAACGACTCGGCAGTAAATGGGTTGGTTAATTCCAGTTCGTTACATGATCTCGCTAGGCGAGCAATATGGCCATCGTTGTCCAGGAGTTTGCCATCGACAACTGCGGTGACTTCATAAATCGCATCTGCAAACAGAAAGCCGCGATCAAATATTGAAACCTTAGCCTCTGATTCAGGGAGAAATTCTCCGTTAACGTATACGGTACGTTCCATAGTTTTAACCTTTATTATCTTTATCCCCAAAGTGCTGGAGTAAATGGCAGCATTCGGTTTTGTTCAAATTTAAATCCATGTTTGATGTCTTGGCTTAGCAGTAACGGGCCATCAAGATCGACAATTTGTGCACCCTGTGCAACAACAAACGCAGGAGCCATACTTAAAGAAGATGCTAGCATGCAGCCAACCATCACTTGTAAACCTGCCTGTTCTGCCTCTTGTTTTAATGCCAGAGCCTCGGTTAGTCCACCGGTTTTATCTATCTTTATATTGATCATTTCATAACGATCAATGATTTGGGCTAGGCTCTTTCTATCATGACAGGATTCGTCGGCACAAATTGGAATGGGACGCGGAAGTTTTAGCAAAACATCATCTTTATCGGCCGGAAACGGTTGTTCTATCATGCTAACACCAAGCTTTACAAGTTCTGGTATCAAGGCTTGATAGATGTTGGCATCCCATGCTTCGTTGGCATCCAGGATAATATCTGAATCTGGTGCTCCGCGCCGTACCGCTTTTACCCGGTCTAGATCTTCCTTGCCTCCAAGTTTCAACTTGAGCAAAGGTCTGTGAGCATTTTCTATCGCCGCCTGTTCCATGTTTTCAGGTGTATCAAGCGAGAGCGTATATGCCGTAACCAGGGGCTCGGGTGTAATAGAAAGACTATCCCAAATCGATATACCTTTGCTTTTACATTTCAGATCCCAATACGCGCAGTCAAGAGCATTTCGTGCAGCACCGGAAGGCAGGAGACTTTGAATTTCTTTCTGATTTACGCCACTTTCCACAGAGGCCTGAATACTTTCCAGTTCAGCTAATACGCTTTCTATAGATTCGTTGTACCGACCGTATGGAACGCACTCTCCTCGCCCTATGATGCCATTTTGCTCTAACTCAACAACAATGACATCAACCTGTGTTTTACTGCCTCGGGATATCGTAAAACTTCCCCGGATTGGCCAACTATTGGTTGATAGTTTTAGCTTCATTTTAGCTCCGATAGCTTCTCTACAATTCGGCTAACACCCTGGCGGAATGGATCAACAACAGGGATGCCAAACTCTGACTCAAGTTTATCCATATAAGATAGTGCTTCTTTTTCTTCTAAAAGAGAAGTGTTCACCGAAATGCCGATAAACTGAGTATTCGGATTGGTTAGCTTTGCAGTAGCGATATTCGCATCCATACAGCTCTGGATTTCAGGTACTGAATATTCAGGCAGTCCACGCATGTGTGTACGTGTTGGCTCATGACAAAGTACCAGTGCGTCAGGCTGAGAACCATGAATTAACCCGGTCGTTACGCCAGCGAACGAAGGATGGAATAGTGAGCCCTGACCTTCGATTACATCCCAATGATCAGCACTGTTGTCTGGCGAGATAGTCTCGATAGCACCGGATATAAAGTCAGCGACTACGCAGTCAACACTAACTCCTTCGCCTGAAATCAGAATACCAGTCTGACCTGTAGCTCTGAAGTCAGCATTCCTTCCTTGAGCTTTCATCTCTTTTTCAATTGCCAGAGAAGTGTACATCTTGCCACATGAACAGTCTGTGCCAACAGTTAATAGACGGCGGCCAGTGCGCTTCTTACCATTTGCTACAGGGTAACTTTGAGTTGGATAGCGAACATCGAATAACTTACGGCCATTTTTATTTGCACACTCGACAATTTCCGGGATGTCAGCAAGTTTATTGTGAAGACCTGACGCGAGATCCAATCCAGACTCAAGAGCTTCAATCAATACGCTGATCCACTCTTTTGAAATGACGCCACCTCTATTAGCCACGCCAATAACCAGTGTTTTTGCGTCAGCTGCTACGGCTTCAGAAATAGACATATCTTCTAACTGACAATCAGCATTACATTCAGGAAGTCTGAATTGACCTACACAGTATTCCGGATGCCAGGTTTTGATCCCTTGAGCAACTTTAGCGGCTAGCGGATCGGCTGCATCACCCAGGAATAGTAGATATGGTTTTTGTAATTCCATTTTAGTTCTCCATTAATTCGATGTCGTGTAGATAAATGTTTTATGTATTGTTGATTTATGTAGTGCAAAATTCGTGACAACTATGAGGGGGTGATGAGCTTTTTATATACTGTGGTAGGTGAGATATCGGGGTTTTGGTAGGTTTTGGGACTGATTTCTTTCTCTGGTAATGTTTTTTTATATGTTGAAAATACGAATATAAATAGAAAATAATTCTGTCTGAATTAAGGTCAATAAAACTAAATGCCAGAATTAAAAAATTCTAAGTTTTATATAATTATGCAGAACCTATTTCTTTTAGGATTATGTGCTATGTGAGAATTATAAGATTTAATGAAATATTTTTTATTAAATGTGTCCACACCCCTGATATATGTCTGGTTATTTATGCTGTCAAATCGTTACTTATTCACCAATGTGGTGCTTTGTTGCACCATGCTGGTGAATGTTAGCTGGATTTTGATGAGAGAATAGAGTTATATCTGGTAGCTGTAGGCTATATTTATTGGGAGTGTTTTAGTTTTACACTAAGAAAAAGGTCAAGATTTACCTCATTGTAATCGGTGGAATATTCTGTATATCAGCACTGTTGTCGGAACTATATTCTATTAAATTCGGTCTGAGTGAATTATCCTCTCTTGCACTATTCCACTTATTTTGATTCATTACAGGAATTAGCTCTCTTTGGCATATTATTATCGAAGAGAGTTACTAAATTGGTCTGTAATTTGCACTTTTAAACTCAGTTTGGTGTTTTATGCAATTACAGATGCTTTTGCCTAAAGAAATCTGAATGTTATAAATACGGAGAATAATAAATGGAAGTAATAACAGACCTAATAGGTCAGTTGAATGGAATAGTGTGGGGCGTACCTATGCTAATTCTTATTCTAGGAGTTGGTATCTATTTAACCGTTGGTTTGAAGTTTATGCCTATATTCAATATAGGACGAGCATTTAAACTGATGTGGAGTGGCCGCTCTTCTGGTGGCGATGGGGAAATTCCGCCATTTCAGGCATTGATGACTGCGATGTCTGCGACTGTAGGTACAGGTAATATTGCAGGTGTTGCTACTGCGGTATTTATTGGTGGCCCAGGTGCACTGTTCTGGATGTGGTTAACGGCCCTCGTTGGTATGGCAACTAAGTTCGGTGAAGCTGTACTTGCGGTTAAGTATCGTGAAAAAGATGAAAATGGTGCCTATGTCGGCGGCCCGATGTATTACATCAAAAACGGTATGGGACAGAAGTGGGCGTGGCTGGGTACGTTATTCGCTCTGTTTGGCGCGGTAGCAAGCTTTGGTATCGGTAACGCTGTTCAGTCTAACTCTATTGCACAGGTGCTGGAATCTAACTTTTCTTTTTCTCCTTTGGTTGTCGGCATCGTTATCATGGTTTTAGCTGGCGCTGTTATTATCGGTGGCCTTAAGCGTGTGGGTAAGTTTGCAGGCGCAATGGTTCCATTTATGGCAATTGCGTATATCGTCAGTGGATTAATCATCCTACTAATGAACTTCGGTGAGCTAGGTGCTGCGATTGCGTTAGTGTTTGAGCATGCATTCACGCCAGCTTCAGCTGAAGGTGGCTTCGCCGGAGCTACAGTATGGATGGCAATTCGATTTGGTGTAGCACGAGGCGTATTCTCGAACGAAGCGGGTCTTGGTTCTGCGCCAATCGCTCACGCAAGTGCTCAAACGGATGATCCTGTTCGTCAGGGCTTGATCGCTATGCTTGGTACCTTCCTGGATACTTTAGTTATCTGTAGTATCACTGGGCTTGTGATTATAATCTCAGGTGAGTGGACTGGTGGTGAATCGGGTGCTGCACTAACGTCTGCTGCATTTGGTCATATTTTACCTGGTTGGGGTAGCTATCTTGTAGCTATCAGCCTTGCAGTTTTTGCTTTCACAACGATTGTAGGCTGGTCTGTTTATGGTGAGCGTTGTGCAGAGTACCTGTTCGGTGCTAAGGCAGTTATCGTATACCGCGTTATCTTTGTTCTTGCTTTACCGGTAGGTGCAATGGCTGAGCTTAACTTTGTCTGGCTGTTGGGTGATACGCTGAATGCGATGATGGCGATACCTAACCTAATTGCGCTTGCGGTGTTAAGTCCGGTTATCTTCTCTCTAACTAAGAGTTATTTCTCTTCTTCAAAAGCAGACGAAGCGTCTGCAACCGAGTAATTATCCTTATAGCTACTTCTTATCTTGATAAGAAGTAGCTTCTTAAAATTGTTAAATCTATTCTTATGGAGTTCTTATGATCACTGCGGAAGCTGTGATTGATCTTAATGCTCTAAGGCACAACTACGCCAGGCTAAAAGAGATCAGTCGTTGTAATAGGGTTATTGCGGTAATAAAGGGTGATGCATACGGTCACTGTGCGGTCGAAGTTGCTAAAGCTTTAGATATCGCCGATACGTTCGCAGTCTCCAGAATAGAAGAAGCGATGGAGCTAAGAACCGCTGGTATACAGCAGCCAATATTATTGCTTGAAGGCTGTTTTTGTCGTGAAGATTTAGCCGTGGCATCTGAATTGAACTTTCAAACCGTTATTCACGACAAAACTCAGCTAGAAGACCTTGTAGCTATTCGACTAAGCCAACCAATCATCACCTGGCTAAAGGTTGACACAGGAATGCATCGCTTAGGCGTTCAACCTGGAGACGTATCAGAATACGTAGAAAGGTTGAGCAACAGTTCAAATATAAAAGGTGAAATAAATTTCGTCAGCCATTTTAGCTGCGCTGATGATAAAGAATCTTCAGTAACTCAGCATCAGATAGACGTTTTTGAATCGGTGATTGCTGACTTTCCCGGAGCCAAATCAATCGCAAACTCCGCAGGTATTTTATTCTGGGACCTGGCCCATTTTGACCAGGTAAGAGCTGGAATTGCGCTTTACGGAATATCTCCAGATGAAAACAGCATAGGCTCTGAGTACGGCCTGAAGCCAGTGATGACGCTGCAATCTAAATTGATATCGGTCCGGGAACATGGCGCAGGAAAGCCTGTTGGCTATGGCGAAATCTGGAAATCATCAACGCCGACCAAAATTGGTGTTGTCGCAATGGGTTACGGAGATGGCTATCCGAGGTTGGCACCATCAGGAACGCCTATTTGGGTAAATGGGCGGGAAGTACCAATTGTAGGCCGGGTGTCGATGGATATGATAACCGTGGATTTAGGGCTCGACTCACAGGATAGAGTTGGTGATAGCGTTGAGTTCTGGGGAGAAAATCTTCCGATAGAAAAGGTAGCCAATGAAGTAGGGACGATACCTTATGAACTCACCATAAAACTGACAAAAAGAGTGGTGAAAACCTATAAAGCGCTATAGGCTAGTGAGCGCTATTATTTTGTAAGAATACTCCAATGTTAGAAAAGCAGAACCTCCTCAAATTAGCCCGAACACAAATGCCATTTGGAAAATATGCGGGCAGAGTACTTATAGATTTGCCCGAGGAATATTTACTCTGGTTTGCCAGAAAAGAGCAATTTCCGGAAGGAGAGCTAGGGCAGTTGATGCAACTCTGTCTAGCTCTAAAAGTTGAGGGGCTGGACAGTGTTGTCAAACCCCTAAAGTACAAAGATTAACTCTCAATCACTGAGATAATGTCGCGCAGCGATGAAACAATGTAGGTTGCTCGTTGCTTAACTTCATCGTTGGGTGGTAGGAGGTCAGGTATCATCGCTGCCTGACACCCTGCGTTCAATCCGGCCAACATACCGTTGTTTGAGTCTTCGAGTACCAGACAATGTTGTGGCTCAACATCGATTGCCTCACAAGCCATTATGTAACAGTCAGGTGCTGGCTTACCGTTTTCTACCTTTTCAGCGGTGATTACTACATCAAACTGTTCAAGAAAGCCTGAATTTTCGAAATGGTGCTTTACGTCTTTAAGAAATGAAGAGGTAACGAGCGCTAATTTTAGGCCTTTCTGTTTTGCTTCTGTAAATAGAGGTTTGAACCCAGCTTTGTATTCAGGTTGCCCTGACTTCAGCTCTGCCAGATAACTATCTCTGACGGTTCTGTACCGTTCTATATCTAATTGTTCACTAAACCAATCGATTAAAAGCTGCTCACATGCAGGGTCTTGTACACCAATAAAATTACGATACAAATCGTCAGTTAACTCAATATCCTGATCTTTAGCCGCTTTCTGCCATGCGATTTTATACAGACCTTCTGTATCGAAAATCAAGCCATCCATATCAAATAAAAGTGCTTTAATCATGAGTTCTTTACATGTAGATAGAAGAGTGTAGGAGTATCATTGTGCCGTTAATGACTGATTTTTAAAACAGAAAAAACATTCCCGTAAAGCTCAAAATTTCACAAGGGGCTCGAGAATTATCTGTCGGCGAGATATCAGCAAGTTTTACGAGATTTTTAGAATTTGTTCAAAGTATTAAAAAAAACATATTACTTTTATAGGTTAAAATAATACTAATATCATAATTTAGTATAATAAAATCATTGTTCGGTAAAGGTTTTGTGGGATGAATATTAAGAACTGGTCCTTGACGAAAAAGCTAAGAACCAATTTATTGCTCTATTTAATCTGTTTTTCTTTGTTGATGATCGCTGCGATATCTGGCTTTAGTAAATCTCAAAAGCTTTTTAATGATGTTGCACATGATACGGTGCCTGACATTGTAGCAATACTGGAGCTTAAGTCTATATCCAAGCGATTGTTTGCTGAAATTCAGGGCTTTGTGGCAACCGGTGATGTCGATGAAATGGAAGAGTTTGCGGAATCGCTTGAGCTTTTTGATGTCTGGTTGGAGCGGTGGGTGATTCATGATTCTGATACGGCAGAGCTTGAGTTAAAACAAGCGATGAGCAACCATAAAAAGGCATTTGAAACCTTTGCGAATGAAATATTCTCCTTAGCAGCAGAAGAAGAGAAATTAGTAGATGAATTTAGTGAAATGTTCGATGAGCTTTCTTATTTAAAAAATAGTCTATCAATAGAACCGAGTGACGTTATTTCCAAAAATCGTATTGATGATTTAATAACTAATTTAAAAATCTTTTATGTTCAAACCTATTCCTCTTTATTGACGATACTGGAAGGAGAAGAAGAAGAAGAATCTAATTTAGAACGAGAATTATTTAAAAATTCTATAAGAGATCTGAGTAATCACATAGGAATAAATGCTCTAGTAATCATTGCTGATAAAATACTGCTGACAAGTGACAAGTGACAGGTTAATAGAAATAGATAACCAAATAAGGGATCTGCTCGAATCGGTAGAAGATTATGAAGAAGAAATTTTGGAAACGGTAGATGAATCGGTAGTGCACCAAACAATGGAGGTGAATTATTCGCTGTCTAAAGCAAGTGATACAGTACTCCAATTTATCGTTTTTGTATCAATATTGGGGACGGCTAGCTTTGTATTAGTTTTACTTATATCTCTTAAGGTCGGTAACTCCGTTGTATCCAGGATTGGTGACCTTCTAGAATCTGTAAAGAAGGTGACAACAGGAAATTTGAATCATGAATCAAAAGTTCGAGGTAATGACGAAATAGGCACCCTAAGTGCAGCCTTCAATGAAATGACAAGCACTCTGCGTAAAACAACCGTATCTAAAGATTACCTTGATAGTCTATTAGCAAATATGAATGAAAGCTTGATAGTGGTCTCGGCATCAGGAAAGATCGAGGTTGTTAATGATAATGCGCTGGCAACCTTGAAATATTCGAAAGAGGAGCTACTTGGAAAACAAATAACGGAACTGATAACTGTTGAAGATACTTCAGAACAATTGGGGCATAGTGACATTGCAACCAAAAGAACCGATGGTTTCTTGGTAACAAAAGAGGGAGAACGAGTTCCTGTTCAGCTCTCTAGTTCTCGATTATTGAACAGCGCCGATAGTTCAGAAGGGGTGATATTTGTTGCTACTGATATTAGCCAATTAAAACAAGTTCAGAAGGAGTTAGAACACTCGAACACAGAGCTTAAACTTACACAGGAGCAACTCATACAAGCGAGTAAGTTAGCGTCGATAGGGGAATTAACCGCAGGTATTGCGCATGAGTTAAATCAGCCACTAATGATAATCCGTAACGGAAGCCAATTGCTTGAGAGAAAACGAGTGAAAGGATTGGTTGATGATAGCCACTTAGAAGGCTTTGTATCATCAGTACTTTCAAACTCGAAACGTATGATGAGTATCATTGATCACCTTAGAACCTTTTCTAGACAAACTTCCAAAGAGTTTCAGGAAGTAGACGTCAAAAAAGTTATTAATGATTGTTTCTTTATGGTGGGTGAGCAGCTAAAGCTCAAGGGTATAAATACAGAAGTCGAGTTAGCTGAAGATAGATTGTTTGTATCTGGAGTGCCTTATCAGCTAGAGCAGGTTATGCTTAATCTACTAGGAAATGCCCGCGACGCTATTTCAGACTCAGATGCGCAAAACAAAGACATATTAATAATAGCCAAACGGTCTGATAGTGATGACAAGTTTATAGAGGTTTTAATTGTAGATAGTGGGAATGGAATTGATGACGAAATTAAAACGAAGATATACGATCCATTCTTTACAACGAAAGATGAAGGCAAAGGCACTGGGCTTGGGTTGTCAATTTCATACGGAATAATCAAAGATCACAAAGGTTCAATTGACGTCGCGAAGACTAGTAAAGATGGAACAACGATGAGAATTACTTTGCCTGTGTTAGATGACGCAGAGCTTACGCAAAACTAGGGGATTGATGTGACAGATACGGTATTAGTTGTAGATGATGAGCCCGAGATTCGAGCGATATTGTTGGAGTTACTTCAGGATGAGGGATATAACGTATTCCAAGCAGAAGATGGGGATGCTGGATACAAGATAATCTTGTCTGAAGATATAGATGTGGTCGTTACCGATATTAGAATGCCAAATAAAAACGGTATTGAGTTACTCAGGGACATAAATAACTCTAATCTTGATGTGGATGTAATTGTACTAACAGGACAGAGTGATGAACACACCGCTATCGATTGCCTCAGAGCTGGTGCATATGACTATTTACTCAAGCCAATTGAAGATCTGGATATATTACTGAACTCTGTCGAAAAAGCATTAGAGAAGCGACATCTAAAGCAAAAAACCTGGAGCTTATGGAACGACTAGAGGAACTCGCGGTAAGGGATCCTTTAACAGGGTTGTACAATATGCGCCCTTTTTATCAGTTTGTAGATTCGGAAATTGAATACTCTTCCGAGAAATCACAGCAATTTGGGGTTCTCTTTATTGATATCGACCACTTTAAAGCTATTAATGATAAGTTTGGTCATTGGTTTGGTGATCAAGTCCTTAAAACATTTGCAAAACTCTTAAAAGTAGAACTAAAAGAAACGAATAAGTTTTTCAGATATGGGGGGAAGAGTTTGTCGTCATTCTCCCTGAAACTAATTTCGACAGGACGTTAAAGATAGCTAAGCGACTGCTAAGTACCGTCCGTAAACATGAATTTGTTTATGACAACAAGAGTACTTACATAACAGTAAGTATTGGAGGATCTGTGTATCCAGTTGATGCTATAGGACAAATTGATTTAATCAAGCTTGCTGACAAAGCGTTATATAGGGCTAAGGAGTCAGGTAGAGACTGCTACGTCGCTTCATCTTGTGAGAAAATACATAGATAGAATGAGAGGTATGAACGCTTAAGCGCTTGATTCCGTATGCACTACGGTCTAGCTTAATACTTAGAAGAATAAAATACGCTCTAAGTATAAGGATATTCAATGTCAGTGCAAAAAGGCTCGCTGTTTAGCTTTGCTAATTTCAGTGTCAAAAGAAAGCTTCAGATTCTCACCCTCCTATTTATTGTCGTGATTTCAGGGCTGGTCAGCTATACGGTTGTCTCCTTAAACCAGCAGAAAGACGATAGCCTCGTGATCAATATTGCGGGTAGGCAAAGGATGCTTACCCAAAAGTTAACCAAAGAGTTTATGTTAGCGCTTCATGTTGCGCAGCAGCACAACAGTAAACCGAATCTATCTTCGATAGAGAATAGCAAAAAGCTATTTGATATTTCATTACAGGCCCTGACCTATGGTGGTACGACCTATTTAGATGTAGGGATGAAACAACCCGTACAACTACCTCCGGCAGCGCCAGAAATCGCAACCCAACTGGAACAGGTTAAAGCACTCTGGGGTCAGCAACATCAGAAGATCTCCCAAATCGCAAACAATAGCTATGACGTAAAAGCGTTAGAAGAAATAAGTGCTCATAGCGTTAAGGTTTTGGCGACGATGAACAAGGCAGTCGTGATGTTTAGTCAAGCATCTGAAAAAGCGATCCTTGTGATGGAAAGAAACCAGGTAATTGGTGCATTCATCGCTTTAATTGTGGCAATCGCACTGTCTTTTATTATTGTTCAAAACATTGTCAATCCGATTAATAGAGCGGTGAAAACCACTAAAAGAATCAGTAGTGGTGATCTAAGGGATTACGATGAAAATGAACATCACGATAATGAGATGGGTGACCTGACCAGGAATGTTGAACAGATGCGGGTGTCTCTGCATGACGTAATAAATGTTGTTCAGCAAAATAGTCGCCAGATGGCACATTCTGCTCAGCAAGTATCTACGGTTTCTGCAGAAATATCTTCGAGCAGCAAGTTAGAGCAGGAGAGTTCAACGCAGGTTCTTGATGCAATCAATTCCTTGATCGACACATCGAACGTGGTGAGTGAACACATTGATAGCACTACTGAGGTTTCAAAAACTACTTTGAATATGGCAGAGAAAGGTATTTTGGTTGTCAATGAAAGTATTGAGGAGCTTAATTCAGCTGTCCAATCGGTCAATCATACAGCTCAGCAAATGGAAGAGCTGCGTAGTTTTACAGAACAGATTAACGAAATTACCGAATCAATTCATAATATTGCAGATCAAACCAATCTATTAGCGTTGAACGCTGCGATTGAAGCAGCTCGTGCAGGCGAACAGGGTAGAGGCTTTGCCGTTGTTGCTGATGAAGTGCGTAACCTAGCAGCCCGGACTTCTAGCTCAAGTGGTGAGATTTCTGATTTGATTTCTCAATTAATGGAAAAGGTGGAGACATCTGTTGGTTCAATGCAAGGTGTGGTAAGCGCAGTACACCAATCACAGGAAAAATCAGCCCAGACTGTGGAATCTTTCACCTCAATGTCTGACGGTATCAGTAAGACTACCGAGAGTGCTTCTGTGATTTCAAGTTACAACCATGAACAGACAACAAACTTAGAATATCTGGATAGTAAATTGAAGGAATTGTTCTCAGTGTTAGTTGAGAGTAGTGGTAAAGCGAAAACGACATCTATGGTTGCTGGTGATCTCTACAACATTTCAGAACAGTTAGATGGACAGCTCAGAGGTTTTGTTACAGAACTCAATGAGTCTGTTGGGCTGGAAGGTCATGATCAGAGAAGAACCCCAAGAGCTGAGAACAAAATTCGTGTTCATCTTAGCCAGAACGCAACGACAGCGGATGGCTTAACCCATGATATCAGCATGGAAGGTTTAAAGATTCGTTCCAGCTCAGAGTTTGAAGTCAACAAAGTACTGACTGTTCAACTGCATATGCCCACAGAGATAGCTTCAAAAACGGGTAGAACCCTGTCATTGGGAGCAAAAATTGTGCATAGCGATCCATCAAATGAGCACTTCACGTACGGTATTCGTTTCGAGTCAATGTCAGCATCCGATAAGGATAAACTGAGGGAGCTGTTTACTTTCTTCAAGCAACCTTATAAGTACCATTAGTTTTAACCGCTTGAATTTATGCTAATAAAAACAGGCTAGCGTTTTGCTAGCCTGTTTGCGTTGAGGTTATGCTTCATTGCCTACTTTGGTAAGTGAGCCAGCAACAGCTGCTTTACCTCATCGGATGCAAATGACGATTCAGCGCTAATTTGATAGATCGCGAAGTATTCTTCTTCCGTTAACTCAAACTCTTCGATCACTTTACGCACTTCATCGGTCATGGTGGTGTTTGACACCGTGCGGTTGTCCGTATTGATGGTGATAGTTACACCATCTCGCAGGAACTTACTGGCAGGGTGAGACTTTAGGTCATCAACTGCTTTAGTTTGTACGTTACTGCTTGGACAAGTTTCCAGCGCGACGTTTTGCGCTTTAACCAAGTCATAGGCACCTTTATGGCCTTTTATGTGGATGCCATGTCCAACGCGCTCAGCTCCTAACATGCTAATAGCATCATAAACGTTCTGACCGGATCCTTGTTCACCAGCGTGAATGGTGATGTGGAATCCTTTTTCCGAAGCATATTTTGCGTAGGGGATAAATTCTTCACAAAAGCCGGGTAGTTCACCACCTGCTAAATCAAAGGCTGTTACGCCTTTACCCAGATATTTTGCGCCAATATCCACAACCTTCTTTATTTGGTCTTTTGGCATATGGCGTAAAATACACAGAATATAATTACCCTTGATATCGTATTGAGATTCCGCCTTTTGCATTCCTTTTACAGCAGCCGTTATGATCTCATCCAGAGAGGCCTCTTTGCTGGTGGAGCAATGGGCCAAATCGAACCTCAAGATACTTCACGTTTTCTTTCGCAGCATCTTCGAATACCTCAAAAGAGATTCGCTCAATCGCCTCAGCGCTTTGCATTACTGATAGTGGTAGCTCAAAACGTTTTAAGTATTCATCAAGGTTAGGGCAAGTTTCAGGAGCGATCATCAGCTCTCGAACTTGTTCGATATCTTCAGTAGGTAATGAAATATTTTGTTGTTTTGCCAGTTCAATAATAGTTTCAGGGCGAACGCTACCATCAAGGTGGCAATGTAGATCTATCTTAGGAAGGTCAAAATAATTCATGAGTCTCTACCTTTATTAAACAAAGATCAACGACAACAAGATCATTGATTTTGTTGTGAGTGACAAAAATAAAGTTACAGACTTCATAATCAAGAGTTTAAGGCTCTTGGTAGAAACTCCCAAACCATATCATTGGGATTATACGAAGTTACGTTAGTTTCATTTGATTTGAAACTTGGGCGTGAATACTAACGATATTTTTATCGACTGTCTAAATGATTTGATACCAAATTGAAGGGCAATCGTTAAAATATTATTAATATAGTAGATATTAGATATCTTTTGATGAAAAAATCCCCACGCTTAGTCCAAACCGTACTAAGTGTGGGGATTTTGTAATTGTCTGTTTGAGTATGTTTACTTCCCTGCGAAAACAACGATCACTTTGTCATCGCCAAGGCTTCTTGAGAATACATAAGCGCCATCTTGTTCAATGACTTTATGTTCACCGGCACCGATAGCGGCATGTGACTGGCGGAACTGACCTAGTTTTTTCCAGTGTTCCAGAAGGGACTGTCGTTTCTCATCAAGATTCCAGACCATATCGGAACGAGTCCCTTGATGGAAATCATCTGCATAAGGACCAATGTTTCGGCCAACTTCATCGCCGTAGTACACCTGCACTGCACCTGGACTTAGTAGTAGAGCACTAGCTGCACCGCGCTGCATTTCGAACGACTTGAATCGGCTGAAGAACAGTTCTGTGTCATGAGAAGACATGTAGCTCACCGGGTTAAAATCAGCTTCTTCCGACATGGTTTTTGCGTAGCTTTCGTAAGTACTATCCATTTCAGTAAGACACGCTGCACCACGATCCATTTTTTCTGCATATCGAAGTTGATGAGTGCGTCGAAGCCATCGTCGAAGTAAGGACTGCGGTAAGCAGTATGCCCCCACACTTCACCCATCATAAAGAAAGGCTGACCTTGTTTACTATTTTCTTTACGCCATTGTTCAAGGCTTTCAGAAGCTTCTTTCTTAAGACGCTTCCATACCTCACCTTCCACATGTTTTACCGTATCTACGCGGTATCCGTCGATGCCAAAGCGCTTAACCCAATCTGTTTGCCATTCAATCAAATAGTCGCTAACGGTATAGCTATCTTTTGCTTCTACTCTTGTCCCCGGGTTATCTAACAACCACTTTGGCGGTGTAACGTGTTTGTCTGACTCTGTCAAAAAGTCCGGCAAGCCAGCAAGAGAAAGCTTTGTGTCGCTGCTGCCCGGTTGTGGATAGCCCGGCAAACCAGTACGTACCCAGTCAGGCCCCCACCACTGCATCCAGTTAGGGCTCTTATAGTTAACTTGTTTGTGGTAGCTGTGCCAGTTTTCACCATCTGATGGTTTCCACTCGGCCCTCTGTTTTGGCCAACTATCCAGTGGTGTAACCACATCAATTTTATCAAACTGAAGATCAGCAAGTGAAGAGTATCCAGAGTGGTTAATCACCGCATCCAGAAGGACTTTAATGCCACGTTTATGCGCTTCCTCAACCAGTGTTTTTAAATCTTCATCCTGACCGAAGTTTTCATCAATTTTAGTGAAGTCTCGTGTCCAGTAACCGTGATATCCATAGAATGGGAAAGAGCCTTTCTCACCGCCGCCAACAAAGCCATGCATCTGTTCAACAATCGGAGACAGCCAGATTGCATCGGTGCCAAGGCTTTGGATGTAATCCAGTTTTTCGATAACCCCTTTCAGATCGCCACCATGAAAAGTGCCAACTTCGTCTTTACCATCTTTTTGACGCCCGTAGCTCTGGTCGTTGCTTTTATCTGCGTTGTAGAAGCGGTCGACCATGACGAAATAAATATTGGCGTTTCTCCAGTCTAATTCGCTAGAAGTTTTCTCTCTTTCAACGGGCTCCAATAAAGCAACACCACCACTTAGTGGTGAAGGCGTTAAAGACACTTTATTATCAGTGACCGTTACAATTGCACCGCTATAGGCATCACGTAGTTTGGCTCCATCTGGATAGGTTCCATCAAGGGTTATCGTGATCTCACCACCGTCATACTTTTCGCACTGGACATTAGGAAGGGGTCGTTTGAACTCTTTCTTTGCAGATTTTTTTGGTTGACGCTTTACCAGTATTATTTTTGCGTTGTCATCGTAGACAAAAGCATAGTCGCCACTAAAACGAATCTTTATTGGTAACTCGGTTGGTGCGCCACAGTTGAGTGACAGCGGGTTGTTAAAGCGAACTTTTTGATTTTCAGGGGCACTACAGTTGCCATCAACTTCGGTGATCTTCAGTACGTAGTTATCTTTTGTGAGAGAAACCACCAGAGGCTCACTTTCAGACAACGGGAAGTTACGGCTGTTAGTTGTGGTAGATACTGCTAAGTTTGCTGCGATAAGCGCCGGGGAAACTGATGCCAGCGCCAGAAAGAGGGCAGAGCGTTTCATGAATAAACCTTCCTATAGTTATTTATTCAGATAGTAAATAAAGAAAGTCTTTCCGACATCATTCTGTGGCTCTACGCCCTTTTTCGTTAACCAGATCAAATTTACTGAAGCATCTAATCCCTTTTGGGGCGTAGGACACTCATTGCGTATCGCGCTATATTAACCGGGCTTCTAATTTGGAAAATCTCATGAACATCAATCCGTTATTATTTTTGTTTTTGACTCTGATTTCTGGTCAGGTAACTGCGCAATCGGCGTCTTTATCGCTGCCATGGCTGGAACCTATGTTATTTGGTGATACCAGTGAGTTCGATGTGAGCTCACTGGAGCATATGCCGGGGCTGTTTGATTGTGGAGAGGAAGAAGGGGTGGAGTATTGCTCAGAGCCTGTACGCTATTACACCACGCTGGTGGATAGCTTCGTATGGGTAGAAAATGGCCGTGTTAAGACTGTTGAGTTAAATGCTCCATTTACACCGCTGAGTTACTCAGAGCTACAACTAAGCCTGCGAAAAGATGGTTATGTACTTGCTACGGTAACCATAGGTGATACTACAATCAATGTGAAAGAGGAGCTGGATACCAAACCCGTTTATAAGGTTGATCGTGAAGTGATGAAATTTATGAATAAAGGTTCGATCACTAAACCACGTACACTTATATGGGTGCCGAAAAATCAGTTTGAACACTCGAAGCCAGATCGCTACGCTGAGTTTATCAGCGATGGTAAAGAGATCATCGTCCGCTTCCATCAGCTCTAAAGACCGATAGAGTCACCTAGTAATCACAAGTCAGAGCCTTTAGCCTTCGAATAGTTTTTGTCGAGTAGACGACACTTGTTACCAAGTGCCGCCCCTCTAAGAACCGTACGTGCAACTTTCACTGCATACGGCTCAAGCCTCCACTAAGGCATCGTTTGATACCCAACAACTCATAAAGCAGTAGGAACAGGTTCGATCCAAGAGTTACGAGCTCGCCTTTTTGACTTTCGCTTAGCCAAGTATTCTTGGTACTCGGGGTCAAAAGGGGTCGCTGCACTCCTGATTTTCACATGTCGTTCGATAGGCACTTTAGCTATTTGGAACAGATTGAAATGACAGTCCATGTTCATGATTTTCTGCCAACCGTGAAATTGCCACTGGCCTTTACGATTGAGAAAGTACTTATGAACAACCCAGTCTTTGGGCTTGGTTGGATGACGTCTAACTGCCCAGTGCCATAGCGCTTGGAATAGTCTGTGGCCGATGTACCCGAATACTTGTTTGGCAACGCAATGACGATAGTAATTCGCCCATCCCCTAAGTTTTGGATTTATCAATCTGATAAGATCGTTAACAGGAATGGTTGCGTGCTTCTTGATAAGTTCACGTAGATTTCTCAAGAATAACAGCGTGTTGGATTTGCTCGGTTTGATGAGCAATTTCCCTTTGTACTTCCTGTGGTTGAAACCCAGAAAGTCAAAGCCATCATCAATATGAGTAATCTTCGTTTTCTCTTCGGATAGGGTTAACCCTCTTTCTGCCAGAAAGTCAGCAATCAACGGTTTGATGTCGTTCACTAGCACTTCCTTTGAGGCGCAGGTGACGACAAAATCGTCGGCATATCCAATAAAGTTGGCTCTTGTACCCTTTTTAAGAGCGGTAGACTTAATACGCCGTTCGAGACCAGAGAGCGTCATTAACATCAAGGTTGGGGATATAATCCCACCTTGAGGCGTGCCTTCATCAGTATCGTAAAACAGCCCTTTCTCTACAAAGCCAGACTTTAACCATTGCTCCAACATACGCTTATCAATAGCGACATTGTCCATAAGCCATTGATGCCCGATTTTGTCAAAGCAGGCTTTGATGTCACCTTCAAGAACCCATTGTGCTGACTGTTTTTGGCTCAAGCAGATAAAACACTGCCCGATTGCGTCAGCGGAGCTGCGTCTTGGTCGAAAGCCGTAGCTGTTAGGGTCGGCAAGACTTTCTGACACTGGCTCTAATGCTAATAGGTGAAGTGCTTGTTGCGCTCGGTCTATCATACATGGGATACCCAGTGGTCGAAGTTTGCCATTCTTTTTGGGGATATAGATACGCTTGAGTGGTCTGGCTTGATAAGCCTTTCGACTCAATTGATTCACTGCTTTCATGCGGCGTGCATCCGTATTCCAGATGACACCATCTATTCCAGGCGTTTTACTGCCTTTATTTTGAGATACTCGCCTAACCGCTAGGAGTTTAGCAGAGCGAGAATGAGTCAAGAGCCACTGTAAAGACTTCACCTTACGATATTTCTTTTCTCTAGTTGCTTTTGCGATACGCATTTGAAGCTTTAATACGTGCGCTTCAATGGGTTTCCAGTCGATAGACTGCCATTGGGCACCGTCAGAAGATGCACTAATCTCTTGCGAGACCACCATTTGCTTTTCCTCTTAAATAAAGTTCTTCAAATTCTCTCGCAAAGGGAGACCAGTCGGAAGTGGGCTCACTTTCGTGATCAGGGACAACCCTGTATCAACATCATTACAATGCAGCCTTTGCTTTCTCCGACCTCCTATACCTGCACCACTATCGGCCACAGCGGCTTTCCCCAAAGGGAGTGATACAGGCTTACCCTGTTCCATATGTCACGTAAAATGTCAGCTTAGATGCCCACTATAGTGCGGAGAGTACTGCGATCACGAAAGAGTACTGTCCAACTTCTTTCCGACTCTCATTGCCGTTTTGGCCACAGCGTATTAACCACTTCCGCTGCTTCATCATATAACGCGCCTTACGTGGATTCACTTACGTTCATCATACTGACACCCTAGCACTTACCCGATTTGTGGTTATCAGGAAGAACCTCCTCTCACGATTCAGTTCCCACTCGGTCTAGCGCAACCAAGTATCGTTACATTGTCGGATTCGCTGCTTTATTCAGAATCCTAGGGTCATCTGGTGATACAGATGGTTCACTCTTATCGTGGTGAACAACGCTTCATACGACTTCAGGTCGCACGGACAGAACTGAGTTTGGAGCTTCGGGCGCGATCTACCCTTCGGATAACTTCTGATATTGCAAAACGTAGAACGGCACCTCAATGTGAGATGCCGACCATGCAAGCTTTTGGACAAATGCTTCCACCTTTGAGGGGTGACGAAAATCTATTTTATGCAGGATTTTTGTAAAGCCATGCAGTATCTTGTCAGCACCAGAACCAATGTTGTCACTGAAATTGTTCTGAATCAGGGCTTAACTCTCTGCCCCCCTATAGTTCATCTATACTCAAAACTATCTACAGAATGATCCAAGTTAGGAGGCAAGCGTGAATACATTTGCTTATGATGAATCCCTAGCAAAAAAACAGGAGCAGATAGCAGCTACGTCAGATATGTGCATACAGCGTAAGACAATATTAGATTGCGCCAATATATCGGCCGGAGAACAAGTGATTGATATCGGCTGCGGCAACGGGATTCTTGCCCGCGATATGCTGGAATATGTGGGTAAAGAAGGAGAGGTTTATGGCTTGGACAGCGTGGTCCCAATGGTGGAACTCGCAAGTTCCCTATGTAGTCAGGGCAACTTTATTCTTGGCAGTGTTGACGACATGCCGTTGGAAGATGAACAGTTTGATGTTATCACGGCTAGCCAGCTATTTTGTTTCTTGCCACAGCCAGAGAAAGCCTTAGCCGAGTGTTGGCGGATACTAAGGCGTAGAGGGCGCCTCATTGTCCTCGACACCGACTGGGATTCACTTATCTGGCACTCATTGGAGCCGTCACTCTTTCAGCAAATCAAGCATAACATGCTGAAAAGATATACTGACGCCCACCTGCCGCGGACTCTGTCAAACAAATTAACTGACGCTGGCTTCACACTCATACAACGCAAATCATTACCGATTGTAAACTGGCAACTTACCCGTGACACTTTCTCGCAGCAGCTACTCAACCTGCTCAAACCCAAAGGCGAGAGTGCTACTGCTGAGGCAATCGAACTCTGGGAGCAGTGGCAACAAGCTTTAAAGGCCATTGATGAGCGTGGAGAGTATATGTTTTCAGTTAACCGTTATATCTTTGTTGTTGAAAAGCAGTAACTTTATGAAGAGTTGTGGATATCACCAAAACAGAGAGTTTTTTACATTCTATATAGCAAAAACAGCACTCACAATAGAGTGCTGTTTGTCATTTGTAGGGTATTTAAAAGGCTACCATTGGATTATCGCATATCCGTTGAGTCCAGACTTACCAATGCCAGAGTAACCGCATCCACTACCTCCATCACCTCCACCGTTTTGACCTCCTAATCCGCCAGAACATGTGCCACCATCGGAACCATTATAACCACCAGGACCACCTATACCACCAGCGCCTGGGTGACAAGCTTCAGCACTTTGACCTCCGGTTCCACCCAATGCAGAAATATTCGTAAAATCAGATGACATAAGACTAGAACTACCATTTTGTCCTGAGCCACTTCCCGCAACGCCTCCTGCACCAATGGCGATATTGAAAGTCTCACCCGGAGTAACTACCAAATCACCTATATAGCGACCCCCACTTCCACCGCCACCGCCACCATATCCATCTGAAAAACATGTCGATGAGTAAAAACCGGCACCACCGGCACCACCGCCGCCCCAAAGCTCAACATGAATCTGTGTAATACCTTCTGGAACAATAAATGAGCCGCTCTCGTTGAATCTGTCCTTATTAAAACCTTCATCAATTAAAGTATCACAGTCGTTATCGATGCCATCTTCAATTTCCGTTGCTGACGGGTAAACATTTGCATTGCTATCATCGCAGTCACCAGAGATGCTCACATAATTGCTCGGAGCACTACATGCTATAATTGTCGTATCCGCAGCCCCGTACCCATCTGAATCCAGATCGAGGTAATAGGTTGTTTCCCCTAGTGCACCAGATTCATCTATTTGTCCGTCACAATTATTGTCTATGCCATCACATGCTTCTGTTGCTTGAGGATTTACAGATGGTTTACTATCGTCGCAATCAATTGGAGAGCCACAACCAAATTGAGCAAAAAAGCCATCCGAATCATTGTCTGTGCATACTAAGCAGCCCTCATCTACAGAGCCGTTACAGTTGTTATCGACACCATCACCACAACTCTCAGGCATATTAGGGTTTACAGTCGGATTATTGTCGTTGCAATCAAGTGGTGGATTAAACCCATCCCCATCTCGATCCAGGCAAAAGTCTCGTGCGCCAATATCACTAATTTGTTTTTTTTCAACTTCGACTTGAGCAATGGTTCCAATAATAAGCCCATTGTTTACCACAACTAAATCATAGCTACCCTGCTGGACGTAGCTCAACTTAAAATTTCCGTTACCATCAGTAGAAGAGCGATACGAAGTCCCTCTGATGTACACTTCCATATCTTGAGTTGACTGGCTGCACTGGCTTAGTGAACCAATAATGTCGCCGGCTTCACGGATATTGTCAGAGGTTTGTGGGGCGGAGTTGGCACCAAAAGTAGCAACGCCATATAGTATAAACACAAAAAAGTGACCTAATTTCATAATCATAGTTCCTTTATTGTAGAGACAATACGAAGGATGAGCATACTGATACATTTAATAATAGTGTTTGTGAGGTTTTTTTGCATGAAAATAAGTCTCATTAATACATATAACACTTATTATGGGAGAGGACTTAATTGGTTTGAGTGTACTGTACTACTTATGCTAAACACGCCCTAGGAGACGGTTCTGTACCTGAAGATGATTTATGATTTTCCTAATTATTAAGGCTGTTGACGCAATAATTGTTCACATTGCCGGAGAGCGACACCTCTTCAATTGGTTAGATTCGTGAACGGAACTGGACGGCATGACTTACCGGATAGTTCTAATCTGGCATTAGGAAATGTAAGGAACTCTGATGACGCTATTTATCAGCCGAGAATCTTGCGGACACATAATGGGGCATAAACTGCTTAGAGCAATTACGTTAAATCATCGCTGGACATTTTCAATTTACGGCAACGGGCTGATTTCTACCCTTCGGATAACTTATGATGTCCCAAATTAACAAACGGCATCTCAATGCGAGATGCTGAACCTGAAAGGTTTGGACAAAAGCTGTCATTTGCGCTTTGTCGCATAATACTAATCTCATGCAGTAATTCTTAGAAAATATGCAACGTTTCACCAGTCACCCAAGCGCTAATTAGATGGGACGCCCCTCCAAGGGTTTAAGCGAACAAATCTACTTCTTAACTTATTATGCACAGCATCTCTTATTGCATGTGTAACTTAGTAAGAAGTAAATATAGATTTCGCAACATAGACAAAAACTCACCGTCATGACTGTATTTTTTGTCAAAACAAACCCCTTAATGTCTTAAATATCAATTAATTAAATCTGTTGCATAGTGATACCTAATATATGTATAGTCTCTGATGTGAAACGCTTGTTTTATAAACTATAACTATGAAAATTAGGTGATTATGAATAACGCAAAGAAGTTCAAAAGAATTGCTAGTATCGCAGTGTTACCGCTTGCTATTTCAGCATGTGGAGATGATAGCTCTGTAGACACATCATCCTCAGCTCAAGCAACTTATACCGCTATAGACGGGTACCTAGGGCAAGCTGAGGTATACTTTGATCACAACCGAAATGGGGTCGCTGATAGCGATGAGCTCCAAGGCTCTACAAACTCAAATGGTGTCTTTGTCGGTGATGATAGTGATGATGACCCAGTTATCATTAAAATTGTTGCAGGTACTACTACGGACAGCGACTATACAGGTGCACTAACCGAAAACCGCGAACTAGTTGCAGCAGCAGGTATTAATACCATCACACCTTTCTCAACTATAGCCTATCTGCAAGATATGGATATGTCAGAGTTAGCTACTGAGTTGGGGGTGTCGCTTGATGAAATTCAGGGAGATTTTATCGCTGAAGGTCATGATGAAGTACATGTATTGGCCCGTTCTATATACCAGCGTTTAGACTCTAGCTTAGCAGCTAGCGAATCTAATATTTCAAATATTCACTCAGAAGCTCAAACTATCAGTCAATTTATCAGCAATAATAGTACCGCAGACTTTAGTGATCTTATTGTTGAACTCGACGCAAGCAATAACCCTAGTTTTGCATCTATTACCGATTCTGATTCTAGCCCCGTAAATACTCAATTTAACTTTGCCACCGCAACCGTTCAATGGGAACAAAAAGATTTCAGTGCACACCAATACAATGGCAGTACGTTTCATCCATGTTATCCGCATAAATTGTCAGATAGCAAAATCATAGCAGGGGACTGTATGGGTGAGTACTTTATTGTACTTTCCGCAACAGACGGCTCCATCCTGTCGTCATTGGATATATCCTCTACGCCCGCAGAAAACTGGTATCTTGATGGTGAGGTTCTTATTGTCGAAACAAATAATACTACGTACTACTATGATGAAAATTTGTCTGCACTACCTTCTTACACACCAACTCAATCTGTATATTGGTCTGGTGATGAATGGAATGTCATCAACAACTCCAGCGAGACACAAATCGATAACTTGCAATCAGGTTTTAGTGATCACAAAACAACTTCAGGTATGTGGCGTTCTGAAGGCGTAGCGTACCGCGTATATTACACTTATGATCCTTCTAGATCAGATGGTGCTAATATATACACTGCACTGGTTAACGGCACACTGGATACCGAAAGTAATATAACATCTGAGCCTACCATCCAATCAGCAGTTATAACTGCGCACAATAGCTCTGAACTAGGTTCAGATTATACGGCAAGTACGAGTAACACTTCGGTGACTTACCTTTCACAAGGCTCTTTTTTAGTTCGGGTTGATACTGATTCTACCTATGTGAGTGATGACTACCATTACATGTATAACGATGGCAATGTGGCTTACCTTGGAAAATTCTACCAAGGAAGTTGGTACGGTGGCTTAGATAACAGCACTGTAACTTGGTATACTTCTCTTCGCTCAGCTAAAGTTAATGGTTTCTATCCAGAACCTCATCAATTTAAGCAATTTGCACTGGATGACGGTGAGCTTGTCGGTACTTGGGAAAAGCCTCATTCAGAATTTGAGCCAGTACTTTATCGCCAGGAGCATTCTTCTCTGGGGATTGTTTCTATTTCTGACTCTTACTCCTCAGTGTCTTTGATAAAATAAGACTCTGTTCGATTTAAAGGCATCTATGATTCACCATTGATGCCTTTTTGAACCTATCACTCTATTTTGAGTACAAACCTGCTAATATCAGCAAATACTGAAAAACAAATAGCCTGTCACTCCTAATTATTGACCTTAGTTGATATTTAATTTGGGCTGCATCTTCTATTTCTCCAAAATACCAGACGCAAACAGCAACATGTTTGAAAACCCCAAGCTGTTGGTATATTTCGTCCAAAGATTCTGCCTTGTTCATATCTATAAGTGAGCTATGCCTTCCAGTGAGCTTGCATAACGATGCAGGTAAAAGTTATTGATTGAGAACCCCGCCCAAGCAAATTTTTGGAGATAGCTTTTACCATGTTTTATCTTCCGTTCGTTCAGATAGTGCCGATAAATCAGGGACGAAATTTATCGGCACTAAATCGAACTGGCACGTTTTGGGCAAAGATGAGTCAGCGGAAGTCTCGCTGACTCAAAGATGGACAAAACCGACTTAACGTAAATGCTCTATCATCCCGCTTTCAGATTACTTTTCGTATCCTAAAACGAGATTCGGCACCTCTATGTAAGATGCCGAATCTGAAAGGAAATGGACAAAACTTTCCAGTAGCTGAAAGTTATTATGCATTTGTAGTTATGCATTTAATTAACATAAAAATAGCTCATCACTATTGATGTTGAACTGGGCTATCTCAAATTCAACAAATTTTGAAAAACATAAAATAAAGCTGTTCATTTTCCAAACAACCTGTATAGTGCGCGTAGCTCTTGCAAACGAGCTATTAGTGAAAATTTAGTACAAGCCCTCTCCCAGTTTCCTTTCGATACCTTCGTTTAGCTCCTGCGATTGCTTCTCGTCATAGTTTTTTAAATAGCAGTTGCTCGTAGTTTCAATATTATTAATTTCTTAGAGGTATCTATGTCTACTAAAACAACTGGTTCAGTTAAATGGTTTAACGAAACAAAAGGCTTTGGCTTTATTTCACAAGACAATGGTGGCGCTGATGTATTTGTACATTTCAGAGCTATCGCGTCTGACGGCTTCAAAACACTAGCTGAAGGCCAAAAAGTAAGCTTTAACGTTGAGCAAGGCCAAAAAGGCCCTCAAGCGTCGAACGTAACTGCACTATAGCATCAGTGGGTGTAATGCAAGTGCATTACACCCGTATTCTTTCCATATAACCATCTAATACACTTAAATTTCAGGAGTTTTATTGCCTCGAAGAACTAGTCGCCAGCGATACTGGTATAAAAAATTATCTGATAAACATAGAAGATCAAATGAAGCTGAGCTCAACGTATGTTCCAAATAGAGTTTTGCTTGGTCAATGAACAACTTAACTGGTCAGCAAGCATACATCAACTTAATAGTGACATTCTACAACGTCACATTTCCCCCAAACTTCACTCTAAACAGAATAATCTAGAATTTACCTTCTCTGAGTCAAATATGATGGGAAGTATATTATCAACCACTGGGGTGAAGTTAGGCACTTTCAAAGTTGACTAACAACCATGCTAAGGAAAGCTCAAATGAATAAGAGTAAAAAAAGATCACCTAAAAAAGAAAATAAACCACTTAAAGGTGAAAATGAAAGCACAAAATCAGCAAGAAGAAAAAATCGAAGATATTCTTGAAAAACGCGATTTTGATAAATTATTTGAGCTGTAATCTCTTATGAACATACCTGCCAAAAGCGAGATTGAGCCAAATATTAGTTGTTCAAACTGTAAGGCTTGCTGCTGCCGCCTTGAAGTAATGATTATTTCAGACACTTCAGTTCCAGAAGAGCATATTAGTAGAGATGCTTGGGGTGGAGAGACTATGCTTAGGTTGGCAGATGGCTGGTGCTCAGCACTAGATAGAGAAACCTTCAAGTGCAGTATATATGAGAACCGAACTTGGATATGTCGAGAATTTGAGATGGGCTCTTATGAATGCCAAGAAGTGTACAGTTTCAGATAGGTGATGGTGTAAAAAACTCTAGATCTTGCTTAGTTCCAAACAATGCTTTTCAAGGCAGTTGCATAACAATTCAAATAGGGAAATACGTGTAAGAAACACCGCACTTGCTCGAAAATGGGAGAAACCTTCCACCGCGTCTCGGTTTACTTTCAGACTAGGATGGTCCAAAAGTTAGGGCCGAAATTTATCGGCCTAATATCTTGCTGACTCAGAAAGGGGCAGAACCGAGATAGCGAGCTCACAGCTAACACATCAATGGACATGTTTAATTCACGACGGCGGGGTAACTTCTACCATTTCGATGAGTTTCGTTTATGAACTATTGGGATAGGTAGTGCTTGCTGAATCTTAAAGCAAGCGAAAGAGCCTCTGTAAGACTTTATGGTGGGCAGGATAATTGGTTATTTTTTCCAGAAAAACGTAATGAGGCTAAAATGTTGCGTTATAGGGCTTAGCACTTAAAATTATTCTTAATGACACTGTTACTTTAGCCCGACTCTAACAAATAGAGAAGATTATTTTATGGCTCTTATTCGTCTGATCTTAGTGAGACTAGTTTGCCTCGTATGCACACAGATATCTTGGGTACACGCCGTACAAGCAGATACGATCAACGTATCTGTACTTGAGTTTTGCCCTTACGTATGCGACCCGTTAAAAGAAAATGGCAAGCTTGGTTTTACAGTCGATATAGAAAAGGTGATCCTTGAAAGAGCTGGACATCAGGTTAATTTTGATATTGTTCCTTATGCTCGCTCGCTGAAAGGTACCGAGCTAGGGATTTACGACGCTGTAGGCATCTGCAATGACCATAGTTCCGAGGTCAATATCTGCTCTAGTGAAACTATTGGCCCAATGATCTATACCTTTTATGTACTTAAAGATCAGCCTTGGAGATATACCGGTATTGAATCTATTAAGCAAATAGTCCTTGGAACCATCGCAGGCTACAACTTAACTCAGATATCTCCTGAATATCAGGATTATGTCGAAGAGCACGAAAACGAGAAAAAGAGGGTTCATATACATCACGGAAAGGGGGATCTCGTTTATCGAATGTTTAAAAAAGTCGAATTAGGCCGTATAGACACGTTTAGCGAGGCATCTTACGTAGCGCAATATTACCTAAATACTCACAATTTGGCAGATAAATTCGTAGATGCAGGTAGGTTTAAAAAGACGTTATGGGGGCGTATTTGTTTTTCACCGAAAAACCCTAAAGCTCAAGAGTATGTAGAACTGATCGATAAAGGGGTAAGAAAGATGAGGGCTACAGGGGAACTGCAAACTATTATGGAAAGCTACGGGTTAGGGTTGTGGGAGTCAGAGATCAAAAGCAAGTGATAACCAACTATATTTCTAAATTTCTCGCTTCATTTATTCTATATAAATTTTGCTCACTTCTGGGAAATTTCTTTCAGCACTCTTCTAGTAACAACCATAAGTAAAAGTACGGCAATGTCATCGGCACGATCTGCCACTGAGTAACTGCGTTAACACCGAAAAGGGCAATTCTGAGCTATGAAGAGCCAACTGTCTCGACTCTAGAACATTGTGGGACAATTTGTCCCATCCGCAAACTTATGGACAAAGCGCTTTAGTGTTTCCGTTTAAGAAATGCACAATATTATAGATATCGATGATTGCCACATAATCTCCAAAGTCATCGATAACCACCCATGGAAATTGGTTTCTATTGTGTATCTTCTCGTGTATCTCACCAGTGTTAATGGTCTCATGCACGGTTGTTAATTTGGAGCTCATCATCGCACTCGCAACTTTGGACATTGTCTGATATTCATGCATTGTTTCTCTATCTGTCCCCATTGCTGGGGTAGCATGTAAGTTAAATTGCTCCCTCGTGATAATGCCAACGCATTTTCTCTCTAATAACACTGGAAATGCTGAAAAGCTGCTGTTGTCAAACAGCTCCTTAATTTCTCTCAGCGTATGTTGTGGAGTTAACATAGGAGGATGAGACATCAATTCAACTTCAGCAGAATCCAGTTCCTCTAATGATTCAATGCCATCAACATTAACAGTTTGAGCTGAAAGTTTTTCAATCGGTTGTGGCCGCTCAAAGTAGAATCCCTGAATATAATTCACTTTCAACTGACTGAGTATTTTGACTTCTTGAAGCTTTTCAACGCCTTCTGCGACTACTTCTACACCCAAAGTATGGGCAAGATGTGTGATCATTTTTACGATGTAGTAGTTATGAGAGCCCACAGTAAGATCCGTCACAAACTCTCTATCAATCTTCAATAAATCAAAATTGCCATCTTTTAAATAAGAAAAAGATGAATACCCTGTACCGAAATCATCAATGGCGACTTTTAAGCCCTTTTTCCTGAGTTCAAAGAGCAAGTTATTGTCTTTTTGCTCGCTATCGAAATACGCAGACTCGGTCAGCTCTACTGTTATAAATGGAAGGTGCCTAGCGTGTTTCTTAAATAGCCTTAACAAGTCGTTAAAAACCACTTTCATTGGTTTATCGGAGTTCAACGATATGTTTATTGTCAGTTCTACATTCGGTCCATATAACTTAGCTAAATCACGGCGGTAACTGATTGCTTTATCAGCTATTGCCAAGTCCAGCTCAGAGATTAACTTCATGTCCTCAGCAACTTGTATCATCTCTTGTGTGTTTAACAAGTTACCGTTGTAATCCCGAAATCGACACAACGCTTCTAACTTGGTTATTTTCCAGTTTGATGTATTCACAATGGGCTGAAAAAACACCTCCATTTTTCTATGACGCACTGATTGTGTCACGATATCTTCAAGAACTTCACGCCGTTTTATTTTTTTATGTAAAGTGCGGTTGAAAAAGCAAATGTTACTCGTTCCAGAAGTATGCTGCTCATACATCGCCTGAAGAGAATGGGAAATCATTTTATTTTCATTGTTTGCGTCTAGGCCAAGGACAGAAACACCTATCGTGCATTCTGTGACAGCTTTGTAGACTGAAGGCTCAACCCGCTGTTTTAACGTTTTAAACCTGCCTTTAATGGCTTCAAAAATAGAAAGCGAATGCGGTTTATCTTTATGACGCTCATACACAATTGATATCGAAAAAACAGCCTTTTTAATGAACCCGGCAGAGCAGTGATGCTCATAGTAGGCCAACGCACTTGCCAGCTGTTTCTTATTTTCGAACTCATATTCTTTATCAAATCGGGGGACGAAAGAGAGAACCAGCATTCCTTGATTCTCTTTGAGGTCTATCGCGCTATCTTGAACCTTGAGGAAAAATTCATCTTCACCAGGTAATTGTGTTAATAACTCAATACCACCATGCTCAACTCCCGCCACCCGATACAGTTTATTTGATAAATCCTGAGTCATCCCTAGATAAAATACGTAGCCACTAATGGACTCTAGCCGCTGTAAACGCAGCTCCTGGGGTTTGATGGTCCCCGTTTTCTCTTTGCTAAGAATAAGGCCATTCCAAACTCCTGTCTTACTGAGTTTTTGCCACATCTCTTGAAAGAAGGCCTCTCCGTGTTTGCCTGCATTAAACATGGATGTTTTTTGCCCAAGTAACTCATCTATCTTGTACCCTGTCGATTTTTCAAAGTAGGTATTGCACGCAAGAATTCGCGTCTCTTCATCGGTGACAACCATTCCTTGGCTTTTGTTTTCAAAGATTTGGAGAAAGAATGACGATATATCATGTGCCGTAGGCACCATGAACAAAGGAAGAACTACCCCAGCTATATGGTTGCCAGTGATTTTTTTTGCAGATACTACACATAAGGTAATCTGACCTTTACTCGTCGCGATACACGCCTTAACGGGTTCAGATGAAATATCTTCAATAACTTGTTGGAAGTGTCTAGCTACCAACTTTTGGTCCTCTTTTGAAAATAAGCAAAAAAATCGTCAATTTTCTCAAGAGGTTTTCTGGAATCGACAATGAAATTTAAGTCCTCCATATTGATGCTGAAGGAATCAGTTGCAACTTGCCATGTGAAAGGCATCTCTTTGTGCTTGTGATAACTAACGAGTTCTTCTTTAACCAACTTTGTTCACCGTTCGACGAATTTACTTAGTTATAAATATTTTTTAGATATATATAATATAGCCCAAAAAAACGTATCAGTTTACACATTCTCACTCTAATGGAATTAAAAACACATTTGCAACCTTAATAAACATTGCTTTTCATTGTTAAACTTCATTTGAAATATAGCCTTATTCTATCTTTACATGGAGAATGTTTCACTGTTAACAATATTGCTCGTTAATTAAATATTTAGGTTGCATATAACGTGTTGTAAATAAAGAGGGTGTGAGGAAATCTTTAGTAAGATAAAGTGCTTGCGGGAGAATTGCGATATCTTGTCTGATAGTAAGGTGCTTTCAGGTGTCAATTCAGTTTTAAATAATTAATACAAACTAAGAATATGAATCTAATAATATATTCTTGAAATCCATGAAACATATCACTCATTAATATAGAGGTAATACACTAAAACTAAATCTATAAAAGCACTGCCTGGCCATAATTGGAATATTAAAAACATACATACTTAGGCCGAGACAAAAGAGTCAGGTATGTTGTCTACCAATGAACTTACATGATAATCCACACTAGAGTTACTGATGGACGCGCCAAGGTCTATTACAGAATAGCTGTAAGGATGTACCAGATCTGATAATTGCTTAGGCTAGTTATCAACGCAGCACCGATAGTGGATAGAAGCAGTGAATATTTAGCTATTTTCATGACGTACTCCTGATGAGTATTGGTGAGCGATGGCGTGAATTATAAGTGAATCCTTATATAGGAAAAACAAATGTAATTACCATTCACTGGTGCCAGAATTGCAACAATGGAAGCTGTTATGCATAACTACGTGAAGCGTAAGAAACGAAGGGAAACCATGAATATGTGGTGTTACTGAGTTTCCCTAGCGCTGTTAAGGCAATGTTCCGTAACCTTCTCCGAAGGCACTTAATCAGCAGCTACTCTTCTTGGCTCGTGACTATTATCCCTTATAAACTGGTCAATGGTGTTTAACGCTCTGTTTCGAATTTCATCTCGCTCCATAGTAGGAACATGCTTGGACTTTGGAAAAAGCACCTGCTCACACTCTTCGATTAATGAGCATGAATTGGTGTGAGCTTCTTTGCTTACCAGTCTGTCGTTTCCTGCACTCAGGATTAACACCGGCACTTTTATCTTATTCAGAAACGATGCTTCGTTCACCATGTCCATGGAGTCGTATGCCTTGTTTAACCAGCGATAGGTTGCGCCACCCATTGTTAGCTCAGGCTCGTGTATACGCCAGTAAACGGTTGCTAAGTCGCGTTCTGGGTCGGTTGTACAGCAGCTCTTTTCTAGCTTGTAATCATCCCACAATACCCAGTCACCGTGACCTAAAACGTAAGAATCAGAGAAACCGAAAGAATCGGCAAGATACGCCAATGTACGCACTGCCCATTCTGGTTTGGCTCCAGTTTTAATATCGTACATTGGAACCTGTGCAATAAGCGCGTCAAAGTATCCGGGGTATTCACCAACATACCGGGTCGCAATATGCCCACCCAGGCTTGTACCCATCAATAATATGGGGGTGTTCTCTGTAGGATGCATGATCCTGGTGCGAAGGTAGTGAACGGCTTCGGTATAGGTAGAAAAGTCATCAATATATACCTTATGGCTGTTTTCTAGCCACCTTGTGGACTTACCATGACCAGGCAGATCCAGAGCCCAAACCTCTAGACCAAGACTTAACAAGTGACGGAACAGCTCGTAGTTAAACTCTGGTGACTCCATAATTCCGTGAATCATCACTAATGTCCCACGTTTGGGCAGCTCAGGCTTTATGGAAACATAGCGAATAGTCAAATCTGGTCTAAGCTGAAAACTGCCCCAGGTTGCTGTTTCTGGTTGTTTCATTCTTTCAGGTAGCTGAGTTGGCGGGTACTCCAGTGCAGCGACAGAAGTAGACAGTACTAGCGAAAGGAACAATGTTGCGACAATTTTCATATCTATTATTTTTCACTTTGCTCTGGGTTCTGCTCTTGTGGATGGCGGTTTAGGAAATTAACCATGGCATCTTTATCCAGATATCCATCAGATTTTTTATGCGCCCTAAGATACTGGTAGCCAGACACAATCAGCCTGTATTGCAGCTGCTCAGTTTCAGTCATTGGTTTTTTCTTGACCACTTCGTGCGCGATTTCTAAAGCTTCCATATCCACAACCTCGGCTTGTCGGTAAAGGTAACCACAGCCAGTTGCCAGCCATTCTAGTGAGCAATTTGCTTTTACCGCTATTTGATTCGCCTTAGCGAGACTTGGCTCACTGCCTTTGAGATATTTACGGATTAAACCTTCGCTCATATCAACGCGTCGGGCAAAACCACTAATACTCTCTTGCCCGATCAATGATTGTAGCCGTTCGGCAAAACTCATAAATTCGTACTCTGGTTCGAAATTGTTCCGTTTTACCATTGAGTGGGGGTATAAACAAGCATAGGATGAAGGCAAATTATTAAACCAATAAATCGCAACGGGGGAACTACCTTATGGTGGAGAAAGTATCAATTGCACCTCAGGGGCCGCAATTTTCTGAGTTGGTTCAGGGCTACTGGAGAATGGCAGAGTGGGGAATGACACCACAAGAACGCTTGTCATTTCTAAAGCAACATGTCGAACTGGGTATATCGACTGTTGATCATGCAGACATCTATGGTAACTACGAATGTGAAAAGCTGTTTGGTGAAGCGTTAGCGTTGGAACCTTCTGTCCGAGATAGCATTGAAATAGTGACTAAATGCGATATTAAGCTTTGCTCAGATAAGTTCCCTGAGCGTGAAGTTAACCACTATGACACCAGCAAACAACATATTATCGAATCGGTGAACAACTCTCTCGAGCGTTTGAATATTGATAATATCGATGTGTTGCTTATCCATCGCCCTGACGTGTTAATGGAGGCAGATGAAGTAGCCGAAGCATTTGCTGAATTAAAAAGATCAGGGAAAGTGACTCACTTTGGAGTATCTAATTTCTCGCCATGTCAATTTGAGTTGCTGCAATCGCGCCTTGAAGTACCTCTAGTGACCAATCAGGTTGAAATCAATCCACTTAACTTTGAAGTGGCTCATGATGGCACATTGGATCAGCTTCAGATGTTAAGAGCACGCCCAATGGCATGGTCATGCCTTGGCGGCGGCGCTATTTTCTGGGGTGAAGAAGAGCAACATGTACGAGTTCGCAATGAGCTAGAGGCTATAAGGAAAGAAGTCGGTTCCGAATCGATTGATCAGGTTATCTACGCTTGGGTGAGACGCCTTCCATCCAAGCCGCTACCGATTATCGGTTCAGGTAAGATTGATCGTGTTAAAACCGCAATTTCAGCGTTGAATATTGAGCTAACCAGAGAGCAGTGGTTCCGCGTTTGGGTTGCTTCGAAAGGTCACGGTGTGCCATAGAGCCTGAAATAGAACCGGAATAAGCCATTCCCTGAATGGGGAATGGCGAACTCTTATCAGCATCAAGAATCTAACAGCAGCATGAATCGGAGTTTGCTTCGCTTGAGCAGCAAGCCGGAGCACAAGTTGGCTTCTTCTCAATCACTGATGCAAAGTAATTATTAGTCAGGTAATAACTACTAAATCTTTCAATAAAGTCAGAAGGCACTGTTCGCTGAGGAAGGCCAGATTCCATCAGTGCTTGTTGCCATTGCTGTACCTTCGGAAACCCTTCCAGCATATCAATTCCAGAGTGCTCTTTGATGACATAGGCTCTATGAAGCAAAGGTAACCAGGCGATATCTACGTTGGAGATATAGTCGCCTTTAAAGTAGGTATTTTCGCCTAACTTCTTTTCTGCTCTGGCAAAAGATTTTGCCAGATTAGCCAGACGCGTTTCGTAAGTTTCTTTATCTTTGCTCGACATCGTGCTGCACTGAGGCATGTAGTGTTTACTGGCCTGATAGGACCAGGCGCGGTTTATCGCTTTCTCTTCGGGGTTTAACTCTTCGATTGGAGCATATTTATCGTCGAGATACTCAACAATAGCATCAGATTCATACAGAGCCGTTTTATTTTCCGTTATCAAAACGGGCACCTGGCCATTTGGGGAGATATCCAAAAACCATTGCGGCTTGTTGTTAAGTTCAATATATTCAATTTCATACGGAACCTCTTTCATCTCTAATGCCCCCATAACACGCTGTACAAAAGGGCAGTTTTTAAAGCTAATGAGTTTGATCATCTTTACTCCGGAATAGTCTCTTGGTTTGTTTACATACATAAGACGAACTGACTTTGAAAAAGACGAAAAAAAGATGATTTTTTTTACTTAAGGAACCATAGTGTTCAAAAATTAAGAGAGAACTTGAAAATGGATGTAGAGAAAGTTTGGCTAGAATACCAGTCAGGGCTAAAAGCATTTCTAAATAAAAATATCTCCAACACAGACGATGTGGATGACCTACTTCAAGACATTTTCCTTAAAACCTACAAGAATCTTCCATCTGTCAGTGACCAGGAAAAAATTAAGCCCTGGCTCTATCAGGTTACAAACAACGCTATCATGGATTTTTATCGACAAAGCTCGAAAGAGAGCGGAATTTTGAGTGAAGAGCTCTGGCAGAAGCAGCCTGAAGAAAATATTCAGCGAGAACTATCAAGATGTATTGCGCCTTTCATTTATAGCTTGCCTGAAGAAGATGCTGAACTATTAGTGGCTATAGAACTAGATGGTATTTCGCAAAAAGAGTATGCCCAAAAAAGTGGAATAAAATACTCGACACTTAAATCCCGAGTCCAAAAAAGTAGAAAACTGTTGCATAAAGTATTCACTGAATGCTGTGAATTTACCTTGAGTCATAGCGGTGGTGTAATTGAATATTCGAGAAAAAAGAAAGGTTGTACCGGTTGCTAGCCGATGAAGGTCGTATTCGACATAGTAATCATGAATTTAAGGAGGATATCTGATGCTGTCGTCATTATTTTCCTCCACAGTTGTAGTAAGGGAATCGGGTATTTCTGTGGCTGAAGTTAATGTTGCCTTGTCGAAATTATCATCAAAATGTTCTACCGGTGGAACACCAGATTCGTTGTCTACTTCTTCATTGCTCTCTTCTTCAGAGTCGGTAGTGAGCAGTTTGTTAAACTGAAATTCATCAGATAACTGTTCTTCTAGTGCCTCTAACTGTTCGAGCAGAGGAGCGATAGTACTCGCCGAGTCTATACCGGATTTCGACTCCAGGTAGCTTATACCCTTTCGAACCAATTCTGTTGCCAGGTCTTTTTGATCAAGCTCTAATGCATAGTTAGCTCGTTTAGTAAGGTTTCCAATCACAATTTGTGTCTGTAGGTTATTGAGCCTTGTGTTTTCATGCATAAACTCAGTGATATTAATGATTTTTTTGATACGTACTGTACGGATAATGACACGAAACTGTTTGATTAACTTGATCAGTTCAATTGCTTGCATCTCATTTGAGGGGGCTTCAAAAGAACTTGTATCAGCATATGAAGAGGATGACTTGAGCAACTGTATCTGCTCTCGTAAATATTCTGCCCGGTTAGCGAAAGGCGAGTTATCCGGATCCAGAGTCAAGATCGAATCTAAAATGTGTAATTGCCGTTGGTAGAGACAAAAGTAAAGCGTTTTGCTGAAAGGCAACTTCTTAGCGCCGTTTAATAGCTCATTAGAGCTTCTTAACTTACTAAATAGTATGGCAAGTTCTTTTTTCTTCTGAGCTTCTTGCCGATTGATATACATAGTTCTCAATCGCAGGAAAATGAACAGCGATGCGATGCCGGAAGCAAAAGTAATAATATAGCCAATCAAATCTAAATTCATCTTACGCCTTAGTACTGCCTTCGGTGGCTATCTGGTTCACTTCTATCGTATATTCACGGGGTTTATTGGAATATATTAGAATATTACGATGATTAATAGAGTGTTGATTGGTGAATTTTCTTAAAAGTGATGCTGATATAGCGTTTGTTGCATGTTGCACGCCAAATGGAGTCAGAGCACTAGATATAAAAGCAAATCTTGATATTCATCAACATATTGTGTCCTGCAATTAAAACTCTCGTCCTATAATGTAAAATAAGTGTTACTTGTCGAGTAAGGGATTATGTTTAATCGTAAGTTAAGGCTAGAAAACGAATTACTAAAACAAGAGCTGTCGGACCTTAAAGCTCAATATGAAAGTCAACTAGAACTAATGCGTCAGGATCTTACTGGTGTTAACCAAAAAGTTACGCAGGAGCAGTCCCAAAGTAAACTTTGTAATGAACTTATGCAAAGCAGCCTGAAGGGAGGCAGGATGCTTGATGCAATTCGTACGGGGATGGCGACTAGCGCAGAGGCTCTCGAAAGCGAAAATCATGAGCTTGCTCAGCTCGATGAGCTATTTAAGCAGACACATCAGGCGTTATCTCGTCTTGATACTCGTGCAGAGAATATCAGCAGTCAGGCCAGTAGCAGCATGGTGTCTGTGACCACCCTTGATAATACGGCTAACTCCATCAGCCAGTTAGTTTCGGCTATTCAGGAGATATCTGATCAGACGAACTTACTGGCTTTGAACGCAGCTATCGAAGCGGCGCGAGCTGGAGAAGCCGGACGAGGTTTTGCGGTAGTAGCGGATGAGGTGCGAACCCTCGCAGGAAAAGCGCATGAGGCGAGTAATCAGATAGATACACTGGTTAATCAAGTGCTGACTCAGGTAGCTTCTATCAAAAAGTCTGTCGAAGAAAATGAAATATGTGCGGCCGAAGTGTCGGCTTCTAGCGCTCAAATTGGCACGATCGTCAACGAAGTATTGGTGAAGTCTGAGCACATGCAAAAAGTCATTCATGTTGCTGCAACGAGAAGCTTTCTGGATACTGTGAAACTTGATCATGCGGTGTGGAAAAACAATCTCTACCATTTGCTTGAAAATCAAAAATTTGATGAAACGGTTAACACCCATAAAGAGTGTCGTTTGGGGCAATGGTATTACCAGGGAGATGGTCAGCAATATAGTAACCTTAGCGCATTCCAGGCTCTGGAGGGACCACATCAACAGGTGCATGATTTAGGCCGGGAAGCCATGATGAAAGGGCGGGATCAAAACTACACGTCATTGATAACCGCGGTCAATGGTATGGAAAGTGCGAGCGAAAGTGTGGTTGCCAGATTAGACAGCCTGTTAGAGCAAATCATCGCATCACGACAACAAGGGTAGAACAAGTAACTTAAAAACATTATGAGCCTGAACCTACACCGGTTCGGGCTTTTTATTTTCATCTGTCCTCCTCATTTACCGTTCACTCCGTTCATACCCCGTTCATCGCATTAGGAAAAAGTTCGAGTTCACCCGAGTTAATCTTTAATCAGGTTAATAAAAAGGGACAAACCATGTTAGTATGAACTCTATCAATCCTAAGTATCTCTTTGTTAGTTGCTGGACATTCTGCAATGGCCGCAGTGCCTACAGAGCTAATAAACATGTATAACCAAGCAGCGCAGGGCGACGAAGATAAAACTGAAGAAGTTTATAAAGCGCTGAGTTCACTTATTGAAAAAGAAGGGGCGAGTGCGCTTGGGCTGGTTTATCTCGGTGGTTCTGAAACCCTTCTTGGCCGGGATGCCTTTTTACCATGGAACAAAATGAAGTACGTAGAAAAAGGAGTAGCAAAAATCGACAAGGGCTTGTCGTTGATAGATGCAGACTTCGCTTCGCCAGATTTGGTTATGGGATTACCAGAAAACTATCTGGCGAGAGCTAATGCAGCTGCTGTTTATACCGGACTTCCAGACATGTTTAATCAGTTCGATAAAGGTTACGACATCTATCTTGAGCTTCTTAGTCGTGAAGATTTTCCAAGCTACCATCCCGCAGCCATATCCTGGGTTTATGAGTATGCTATTAAAGCGGCAGAAAACACCGGCGATTCAGAACAGGCAAATAAATGGAGTGAGCAACTTCAGACACTGAGCTCGGCTGATTGAGAAAAAGTTGTGTGAGGGGAAAATATGATTAGTTACGAGATGATTTCTAAAGATTATCAGCTGGGAAAGCAGAAAGTGCCTGCATTACAAGGAGTCTCTGGTGTGATTGAGCAAGGCGAGATGGTAGCCCTGTGTGGTCCATCTGGCTCAGGCAAAAGTACGTTATTAAATATTTTGGGGCTATTGGATAGAGAGTATCAGGGGGAGGTTTGCCTTGATGGAAAGCCGTATCCGACGACGGTGTCCGAAGCGGCGAAGTTGCGAAGGACCCAATTTGGATTTGTGTTTCAGAAGTTTAACCTGGTTCCGGTGATGACGGCGTTAGAAAACGTGGCTTACCCACTGTTTCTTAATGGATACGACAAAGTGCAACAACAGCAAATCGCGAAAGAAATGCTGGAAAGGGTAGGGCTGTCTGAGTTTGTTCACCACAGACCAGACCATTTATCGGGAGGCCAGCAACAACGAGTCGCTATCGCTCGTGCTTTGGTGCATAAACCGCAGCTTGTAATTGCCGATGAGCCTACTGCAAGTCTGGATAGTCACACAGCAAACTTGGTTATCGACATAATGCACACACTAGGACATGAAATGAAAACAACGTTTATTGTGGCAACTCATGATCCTCGTATGGCAATGCGGTGTGACAGAAGTATCGAGCTTCTCGATGGGAAAGAAAATGCAAGAAGGAAAGTTGCATGAGCAGTTTAATACCATACTCAATCCGAATGGCATGGCTGAATTTACTGAGAAATGCCAGACGAAGTTCTTTATCAATACTGATCGTAGCAATCGCTGTTTTTGCACTAGCAAGCGTTGGTGGATTTGGCTTGTATACATACGACTCTCTTAAAGAGATGGCAGCGAGAGACAGTGGTCACCTGACATTAAGTACGCCGGGATACTTTGAAAAAGATGAAGAAATGCCATTAAGCAACGGCTTATCTGAAACCGATAAACTAACAAGAAAGCTACTGAAGCATGACTCTGTCCGAGGTGTCCAGCCTCGTATCTACTTTACCGGGCTGGTTTCCAACGGAAGTAAATCAACAATCTTTGTAGGAACAGGAGTTAATGAACGAGAGTTTGATATGAAAGGACCATTCCTTTCAGTTCAATCGGGTTCTGCATTGGCTTCGATTAATAGTAGTCGGTATGACCCGGCTGAACCAGAAGTGATGTTAGCAAAAGACCTGGCGAAGAACCTTAATGTTGCTACCAATGATTGGGTCACCTTACTGGCTACCACAAGCGACGGGGCACTAAATGCTTATGACTTTAAGGTCAAAGGCATTTATTCCACCGGTGTGCCCGAACTGGATAAGCGCCAGTTGTATATTCATCTATCGATGGCTCAAGAGCTGTTGGTCAGCGAAAAGGTGAGTACCTTGTCTGTGTTTTTATTTGAAACCGCAGAAACAAACCGAGTTCAATCTTTAGTGCAGCGGGATTTATCCGATCTTGGTGTGCGCGATAATATCGCCATAACACCATGGCAGGAACGCGCCTTTTTCTACAAAAAGGTCAAAGATCTCTACGATCGTATATTCGGCATCATGGGAGCAGTTATGGCTTTAGTTGTGTTTGTCGCTCTGTTTAATACCATGACTATGTCGGTGACTGAGCGAACAAGAGAGATTGGTACACTTTCAGCTTTAGGCGCATATCCCACAGATATTATTGCTGATTTTCTCAGGGAGGCTGGTCTGCTTGCTGTAATAGGTGCAGTTATAGGTACGTTATTTAGTGCTGCTATTTCAGTATTTCTCTCATTTGCAGATATTCAGATGCCACCACCACCGGGAAGCAGCGAAGGATATCCACTTCATGTGTATTTTTCACTTGAGCTTGTACTTTATGCCGCGCTGGGAGTTTTAGTGATATGTCTGTTTAGCGCTTACTTATCTGCCCGTCGAGGTGTGCAGAAACCAATTACGGAGGCGCTAACGTATGTATAAGTATCTCAAGGTGATGATGTTTGTTTTTGCTTCTTTTCTTTCATTCGGGGTCGCGTCTCAAGAAGCTGATGTGAACGCGATGCTGGAAAGAGCGGATAGATACCGACTTCAGGAAGGTGCCTCAAAAGTTGTGTCGAACATACATCTATACAAACGTGGAGAACACGAAAGATCTCAGTTGTATCATGTGTACTTACGTGAAAACAGAGAGTCCCTAGTGATATTTAAATCTCAGGTCGAAGCAGGGCAAAAAATGTTAATGCTTGGCGATAATTATTGGCTTCTTATGCCCAAAAGCCGCAGGCCAATAAGGATTACACCGATGCAGAAGCTATTGGGAGAAGCTTCAGTAGGCGATATATCAACATTGACCTGGAGTGACGATTATCAGGGAAAATGGATTAAGCAAGAAGACATTACTCTGGAGAGTGGGGAGACATTTAAAACTAATCTGTTGGAACTAAATGCTAAAACAAAAGGAGCGACCTATTACAGAATTGAACTATGGCTTGAACAAGGCTCTGATTTTCCGGTAAGTGCAAATATGTATTTACGTTCAGGGAAGATGGCTAAAGTTGCCACCTTTACTAAAGGTGCGAGAAATGGCCTGGAGTCAGTGTTATCGATGACATTGGTAGACAAGATACAGTCAGAAAAAATGACTAAGGTAGAGTATTTGTCCGTTGAGCCAAAAGTACTCTCAGACAAATACTACAACCCGGCGTATCTATCGAGAAACAATGTATCGGAGCTTTAGCCATGGGACGATATTTACTGATGCTGATGCTTGCTCCCTTGTATTCTGCATATGGCGGCTCATCATCTGTGTTCTTGTTAGATCAAAGTGAGATTAACTTCGACTGGGATTGGACAGTGAGCTCTGAACATAGCGTCCATAGAGAAACGGGTTACGTTCAGACACACGAATCTCGCTCAACAAACTCTATTGATGGATTGCTAGATGTGGAAGTCAGGTACAAGCAATGGACAGGATTGTTCGCGCTTAGCGTTGGTGACTTATATAACAGTGGACATGCGCGTAGCGAATCTGACTTTGTTATCCAGGAACTATTTACTCAGGGCACTGTAGATGTAGGTGGGACGTCTTTGGATTATCTCCTTGGCAAAACCAGGCTGGATTGGGGGATTGGATACGGTCATAGGCCATTGGATATATTCAAACCGTACCGACGAAACCCCGTTGGTATTCAGGTTGAAGAAGGGTCAGGGGTTGCCTCTATTTCCTATTTTGATATGGATGGGGAGTGGACTCTTATCTATTCAGATTCCAGTTGGAATAACCAAAAAAGTGGGGAGCTGGACCAACTGAACGAACAACAAGGTGTTGGGTTACGTAGATACTGGTTATCAGCAAACTCAGAGTACCAGTTGATAGCTTATTATGACGACGTACGAAGAGGATTAGTTGGGAGTAGTCTGGTCTCTGTACTCGATGCTTCGTGGGAGATACACGCTTCGGCGCTTTTTCAACAACAATATTATGCTTATTCGATACCCACTAATTCGTTTGCACCTGTGTCGACAGAAAAGTACAACGATGGTGTTCAGGCACTGTTCGGTTTTACGTGGGCGAATGAGTCAGGCCATCAGGTCATTGGCGAATATTGGTACGATAGCCGAAGTTGGAGTAGGGACGAATGGAAAAATGCCAACTCGAGGGTGGATAATTTGGCCTCTTCGACGGCTTTTGATGGCTTAAGGTACTCTTATGCTAATGGCTTTAATCACGCGAATCTTGTACAGCACAATTTGATGATCCACTGGAGCCTGAACGGCAGTTCGCTTTCTACAATGTCTGAAAGTTACCGTTGGATCGAAGATATTACTCCAACCTTTGACCTGATTTTTTCTCCGGAGGACAAGGGTTTTATTGTTACTCAGTGGATCAATTATCAGGTGATTGATACAGGTGATTCACGTTGGGAATTGGAGGCAGCAGCACGTTTTTATAGTGGCGATGGTGATTCTGTTTATGCAAACCTCCCCGATAGGCATAAGATTCTGATGAATGTAAAAGGACGCTTTTGATGATAGAAAATCGTTTATCAAACAAATCCAACCATTGGATTAAAAGTTATCTGGTAACGACCGTGGTTTGTGTAGTTATTGCCGCTTTTACCAGAACGCTATGGCTCCGGGCCTTACCTGCAGCATTTAGCAATTAGCTTTGGCTTTGGTTATAGCTCTATTATTTCAGCGAATTTGCTCGCTTACTTTTTTCCGAAGCTAACGACGGCACAGAATAGTATATTGTCGATGCTATTTGCGGTGATAGTTGGCACGGTACATGCGCATTTTTGGCTTTCCACGTATGACGGCTATAGTGCTCAAAAAGGGCTTCTTTCTGTCGTTATTCTCGGCATTATCTTTACCAGTGTTTGCTTCAATTACTTCTATCACTATGAAAAAAAGCTTATTGCCGAAGCAGAGTTGGAGAAACTAAAAAGACAGGAGTCAGAGAAGGAAAAGGCACTGGTACTAAGCCAGCTAAGTCAGCTTCAAAGTCAGATAGAACCGCACTTTTTATTTAACACATTAGCCAATATTTTAGCACTTATCGAGAATGACAATGATAAGGCGAAATCAATGCTGAACAAGTTAACTGAACTATTGCGTGCCAACTTAAAGATTACACGAGAGAGCCTGACTACTATTGAGCAGGAAATGGCGCTACTGAACGCTTATCTTGGAATACAGCAGATTCGCTTAGCCGAAAGGCTTAAGTTTCATATTTCCTGTGATGAGCAGATAAAACTTACGTCATTACCTCCACTATTGGTGCAACCACTGGTAGAGAATGCCATCAGTCATGGGATAGAGCCTAAACCTGAAGGTGGAACGATCAATGTGGAGTTCAAACAAACAGACAGTTGTATCGTGATTACGGTTGACGATGATGGGCAAGGTCTATCAGATCAAGTTATTGCCGGGCATGGGATCGGGTTGAGTAATATCCGCAATCGATTAAAGGTGTTATTCGACGATGGTGCGGATTTGTCTATAACGGAAAAGGAATCAGGTGGTGTAACGGCGAGTATTACTCTTCCTCATAAAGAGTTGAATGCTCTGCATAACCAAAAATAAGGAGTTAGCTTGAGTAAGGAATTTCCCACAGCCATCATTGCTGACGATGAGCCTTTGCTGCGTCACCACCTAAACAAGATGCTTGCCGAGGTGTGGCCTCAATTAGATGTGGTTTCAGTTGTATCGGATGGCTTGTCTGCTCTAACAGAAATAGAGCAAAAAACACCGGATGTGGCTTTTTTAGACATACGTATGCCCGGAATGGATGGGATGACGTTGGCGAAAAAGCTCAATCGATTAGCTACACCACCGAAGATCGTTTTTATTACTGCTTACGATGAGTATGCGGTAAAAGCGTTTGAACAGTGTGCATTCGATTATCTGTTAAAGCCTTTAGATGAAGAACGTCTTTTTCAGTCGTGTAACCGATTAAAGGAGCAGTTGCGACGAGAAGTGCCAGAACAGAGTCAGGATCTTGCTGTGTTATTGGAGCAACTGACATTAAACAGTCAGACCTCCAGTAGGACAGAGTATCTTAGCTGGATTAAAGCTAGTCGGGGGAGATATCCACCTGATATCTGTTGATGATGTCCTCTATTTTAAGGCGGAGGATAAGTATGTGTCGGTTTATAAGAAGGCTGAGGGCAGGAAGGAAGAGTATGTAATTAGGACGCCTCTTAAGGAGTTGCTGAAAAAAATTGACCCGGACAAGTTCTGGCAAATTCACCGCTCAATGGTTATTAACGTCTCAAAAGTTGAGAAGGTTAAGAAAGGTTTAACCGGTAATATGAGCGTCATTATTGAGAATGAATCGCACCCTGTGAGCAGAAGCTCCCAAACTTTGTTTAAAAGTCTGTAAAAAAAGAAATTTTATCTATACTTGATGCTGTTACAAACTGATACAAATTATTATCAGAATTGATATAGCTCGGACATGAGCGCTATTGTAATTCTATAAGTTTCACGGTTAGTTGTTGCTATTGATGGTATTTAAATGAATAAAAGCAAAATTCTTTTGGTTACAGCACTAAGCTCTGCTGTACTGGTAGGTTGTGGTGATAAACAGGGACAAGGTCAGTCAATGCCTGCTCCATTAGTAGTCACCCAGGAAGCCATTGAGATAACTCTACAAAGAAGCAAAGAATATGTAGGAAGAATCAATGCAGTAGAAGATATTTCGGTAAATGCGCAGGTTACTGGTTATCTTGAATCCCGCCATTTTAATGAAGGCCAGATGGTGACCAAAGGCCAACTCCTTTATCAAATTGAATCCGCGCCATTTGAAGCTCAGGTTGCTAGTGCAAAGGCTTCATTAGCTCAAGCTAACGCTGCTCTAAAAAAGGCGAATCTTGATTTCGCTAGAGGAGAGGACTTGCTGCCTAAAGGCAACATATCTAAATCTGAATTTGATACGTTAACGGCAAATAAGCTTAGCGCAGAAGCTCAGGTTGAAGCTGCTAAAGCACAGGTTGAATCCGCTGAGGTTAGCCTTTCACATACGATGATTGTGGCTCCATTTGATGGGCGTATCAGTGAAAGCCAGGTTGGTATTGGTGATCTGGTGTCTCCTTCTACTGGTGTATTAACGACACTTGTCAGCCTGGATCCTATTCATGCTAGCTTTAGTGTGAGTGAGAGAGAAAGGCTTGAAATGGGCTTAGATAAGGCGAGTGGAGATGGTGAAGGTTCAGCTGAAGTCGCCGAAGTGCAACTTATTCTGGAAAATGACGAAGCGTACTCGGAGCTTGGCTATATCGATTACATTGCCAACAGGATCGATCTGAGCACAGGCACTATCGGTATGCGCGCTATGGTAGCGAATCCAGAGCATGTGCTACTGCCTGGCCAACACATCAAGGTGTCGTTGCGAGAAAAAGAACCAACCAAAGCAGTATCTGTACCACGCAGAGCGGTACAAACAGACCTTGAAGGTGACTTTGTAATGCTGCTTACCGAAGGAAATATTGCCGAGAGAAGAAACGTAGAACTTGGCAGGCAAACCGATACAGGGATAATTATTAATGAAGGCCTGTCAGTGGGTGATGTGGTCATCACTAAAGGGCTTCAGCGAGTGAGAAATGGCTCTACAGTGACTACAGAGCCACCATCGCTACCAGGCGCTAATTCTAAAAAGAGGGTTAACGCATGCTGAGTCGCTTTTTTATACAGCGCCCCAAGTTTGCGCTGGTTATCTCCATTATTCTGACGTTAGCTGGTGCGATAGCGCTTACCCAGTTGCCAGTTGCTGAATACCCTAAAATTAGTCCACCTTCAGTTAGTGTTACCGCATTCTATACAGGTGCAAGTGCTGAAACTGTGGAACAGGCAATCGCGGATCCTATAGAGTCGTCCGTTAATGGCGTAGAAGATATGATCTATATGTCTTCAAAAAGTGCAAACGACGGCTCTTATTCACTTAATGTGACCTTTGATGTCGGTACCGACCCAGATATGGCTCAGGTTAACGTGCAAAACCGGGTAACACAGATTGAATCGAAGCTTCCTCAGGAAGTTCGGTCTGTCGGTGTCACGGTTAAGAAACGTTCACCCGATCTTTTGATGGTTCTGAACTTTTATTCTCCAGATGGACGTTATGACGATAAATTTCTTATTAACTACATCAATCTGAACGTAAAAGATCAGTTAGCACGTATCGATGGAATTAGTGATGTAGCGGTGATTGGTGGTGGTGAATACGCCATGCGTGTCTGGTTAGATCCGGAAAAAATGGCAAACCTCAACCTAACAACCAGTGACATTCATGCCGCTCTTGCAGAGCAGAATGTCCAGGTAGCGGCCGGTAAAGTAGGTGCTCCTCCTTACAATAATGCTCAGGAAGTGCAGTTTAACCTTGTTACTAAAGGTCGTCTTGAGTCTGTATCTGAGTTTGAAAATGTTCTGCTTAGAGCGAATAACGATGGCTCGTCTGTCTATCTGAAAGATGTAGCCAGAGTTGAACTGGGTAAAAAGTTCTACGATGGTACGGGTAAGTTCCGTGGGCAGGATGCGTCGATTGTAACTTTATCACTTCAGTCAGACGCGAACGCGCTTGACAGTGGTAAAGCGGTTATGGAGCTGCTCGACAGAATGAGCCCGAACTTCCCTGAGGGTATGGCGTATGAAACCAGTTACGATACAACGGTGTTTGTTGCTGAATCTATCAAAGGGGTAGTGAAAACGCTGATTGAAGCGATTTTACTTGTAATAGCGGTTACCTACCTGTTCCTTGGTAGTGGTCGATCAACGCCTATTCCGGTTGTCGCCATTCCGGTATCTTTGATAGGTACATTCGCCATTATGTTGATGGCTGGCTTCACAATTAACACAGTGACGCTGTTCGGTCTGATATTGGCAATCGGTATTGTGGTTGATGATGCAATTCTGGTGATTGAAAACGTCGATACCACCATGCGTAATGACCCAAGTTTAACGGCTCCAAAAGCGACATTGATTGCTATGAAGCAGGTAACAGGGCCTATCATTACGTCGACTCTGGTTTTGCTTGCGGTATTTATACCCGTATCTATGCTTCCGGGCATTACAGGTATTATGTACCAGCAGTTTGCACTGACTATTTGTATATCTGTTGTCATTTCCTCAATAAACGCGTTAACGCTTTCACCAGCATTGTGTTCACTGGTTCTGAAACAAGGTGGAGATAATACGGCGAAGTGGTTTAAGTCGTTTAACCGTGGGCTGGACAAAGTGACAGATAAATACGGTAAAGCAGCAGGATTCCTGGTTAAGAAATCAGCAGTATTGGTGGCGTTCTTTATCGTGGCTGTTGTTGCGGTTAGCTTATTTGCGAAAACAACCTCGACGGGATTTGTTCCTCAGGAAGATAAAGGGATCTTGTTGGTTAACGTTCAGCTACCTGATGCTGCTTCGCTATCCAGAACGGAAGAAACAACCGAGAAGCTATCTGCGATTATTGAGCAAGAGCCAGGAATCGACGGTATCACCGTTGCGAATGGTTACGCGATGATGACAGGCGCTGCTGCATCGAACGGCGCCACTCTGTTCATTAAGCTAAAGAGCTGGGAAGAGCGGCTCGAGATGGAAGGTGAACACTCATCCTTTGCGATTGCTCAACGCATTAATGTCCGTTCAGCAATGCAGCTTCCGGAAGCGGCAATATTCGCGCTTGGTCCTCCAGCGGTTCCGGGAATGGGTACAGCGTCGGGTTTTGAGTTTGTTCTGGAAGATACGCTTGGCAGAAGCAGAACCGACCTCGCTCAGGTAATGAGTGAAGTGATTCAAAAAGCGAACGAGCAACCTGAGATTCAGCGCACATTCAGTACGTTCAGAGCGAACGTGCCTCATTACTATGTAGACATTGATCGTGATAAGGCGAAACAACTGGGAATTTCACTGGGCGATATATTCACTACGCTTCAAGGTAACTTGGGCTCTCTGTATGTGAATGACTTTACCTACTTTGGTAAAAACTTCCGGGTGACATTGCAGGCAGATAGTGAACACCGAGGTAGTATTGATGATCTGAAAAGGTTCCATGTTCGGTCTGCTCAAGGTGATATGATCCCGCTGAGTACACTGGTTACCTATGATCAGGTGTTTGAACCAGATGTGGCGTGGCGATATAACATGTATCGTTCTGCTGTGATTCAAGGTCAACCAGCTGCAGGTTATTCCAGTGGTGATGCTATTGCAGCGATGGAAAGAGTCGCAGAAGAAGTTCTACCAATGGGCTACCAGTTCGAGTGGACAGGCATGGCTTATCAGGAAGTGAAGGCAGGTAATCAGGCGATATATGCGTTTGCATTGGCGCTTATCTTTATCTATCTGTTTATGGTGGCACAGTATGAAAGCTGGGCAATCCCGCTTGCTATTATCCTTGTTGTACCTGTGGCAACGCTAGGTTCGTTTATTGCGATAAACCTGGCTGGAATCCCGCTGAACTTGTATGCGCAGATTGGTTTGGTTCTTTTGATAGCGCTAGCTGCGAAGAACGCAATTTTGATTGTGGAGTTTGCTAAAAATGAACGAGAACAAGCAAACATGCCTATCGATAAAGCGGCAGTGAAAGGTGGTACGCTGCGTTTCCGAGCAGTAAATATGACATCCTGGTCGTTTATTCTTGGTATAACGCCTCTGATATTTGCGAGTGGAGCGGGTCATATTAGCCAGAACTCGTTGGGTATCTCGTTAACCGGCGGTCTGTTGTGTGTACTACTGGCGGGTACTTTCCTAATCCCAGGGTTCTATGCGTTTGTACAAAGAGGGCGCGAGAAAGTGCATGGTGGTAATACCAAACTAATAGAACTGGATGATGAGTAACTAACAAGAATTAGTTAAACTTAATCGAAAATCTAAAAAAGGAGCCATATAGGCTCCTTTTTATTTAAAATAAATATATTACATATCTATTTCTTATATAAGTATCTAGACGGTTTTCATAACTAACTTACTGAGTTTTAAACTATTAACTGACAATGGAAAACACAATTGGATTACAAAATAGATGTTTAAAGACTATCTGCAAAATGTTTCCTATTAATAAATGTGTTAATAAACATTGGTTTATGTGTTTTGTTTTTATTTTTAATGGGAAGGTTTAGTTTTTTACGATAATTTAGTGATCTATATTTAGGTGAAAGAAGTACATTAAATTACCGTTCTACTTGAATATGTTTTCAAGGGAGGGATGAGTAAGAATAATCTGATTTTCATTTTTAGATGAATTACAGGTTTGGATAAATTGAATTTCGTCTCGGTTTTAAGTTTATATAATAATTGAGGCGACAAATTAAGGTAAGTTACGAGAAATTTGGATTTTGGGCAGTACAAGTTTCAAGTAAGTTTATAAAAAGGAAGGTATTATGAAAACTTTAATTGCTATTGCCGCTGGTCTTTTAATCAGTGCTTCTGTGACAGCTAGACCAATTGACACAAACCATCAAGGTCAAACATTTGTAACAGATAACTTTGGTACAAAGCAAGAAGCTTTAAATGCAGGGTTTGATATTTATGAATCACTGAATACTGCTAGCTCACAGGAGCTAAGACAAAAGCTGAGTGGTTTTGGTAATGATATCGTACTGGGTATTACAGTCGATAGTGCGCAGGTTAAGGTGGAAGAAATATCTACCTCGCGAGACAATATTATGTATCGCGCAGTAGTCGATGTCGATTACACATATCGCAGTAAAGACAGAGATGACAATTAATGTATAGGAAACCCTATGCATTAATACAAGAAAAGGCCTTAGTTATTTTAAGGCCTTCTTAACATATTTATCTCTTAACAAACTTATCTACTTGACCAGTTATTTTAGCCTCTTGGAATGCATTATAAATGTTTTGCAGTTCCAAAAAGAGTACCCATGTTCACCGTAGTCGAATACGTTAAATGAGATTGCTAGCTTGTACATCGATAAAGCTTCAGCATACTTTCCTTGTGACCTTTTCATTTTACCAAGATAAAAGTATGCTTCAGTAAGACGCTGCGCCATTGTGACATTACTATTAGTATTGTTAATAGCAAGTTCTAATGCTTGTTTCTCGGACAGCTCTCCTAGTAATACGCTAGCCATAGTCCAACCCCAACTTGGGTCGCTTGTTTCATGGCACCTGGTCAGGCGCTGAGTTGCTTTATCCTTATCTATTTTACTTTCAATAATGTAGTACCAGATTGCACTATAGGGATCTTTGGGATTGTTTTCGCTGTACAAACGAATGTCATCCAGTGCAAGTTGATATCGGCCACCGTAATAAAGTGCGATTGCTCTGTTATAGATAGCATCTTGATTTGACGGCATAAGATCTATTGTTGAGTCAAACGCTTCGTAAGCTGAGTCAAATTCGCCTACTTGTGTAAAATATACTCCAAGATGGTTGTAGATCATTGGTTGTGCAGGGTTAATCTGCAAGGACTTACCGTAATCTATCCGGGCTAAATCTTTTAAGCCAACACTCTCATAATACCTGCCTCGTTTATAGAATGCCTGGGCCTTTGTTTCTTGAGCGATGTTATTTTGCTGCAAGAGTGTGTTGAGTTTGGCGATCTCTATTTCCTGATTTAAGGTGGATTGAAGCGGAACAGCCATTGTTGGATAACTTGAGTTTTCAACAGTGGATAGGTGAGATTGAGACGCGAAGGTATTGCTGGAAGCGCAGCCAATAAGCGCTAACAAGGTTACTATTCGATGTGGCTTGAACATACCTAGAGTCATAATTCACCTATTTGAAGTGTGGAAATAGTTTTTGATACCGTGCATCTTTTATAACACAGTTGGTGAATAATTGACCACTATTAATTGTTATATCAATAGCGAATTATGTAAAATTAACGACCGGATCACGCTGACATTTGCTAAGTCATTGAAGTTAAATTCTCACTGAACAAACTTATTGGCTCATCAGTTGCAGGCAAGTTATAATTTCTAGGAATTAAAAATGAGCTTATAATTTATTTATAAGCTCATTATAAATTAACTATTGATTGCCTCAACCATGTCTGCACCTCTTAACATGGCTTGAACTAGTTCAGTAGCATCGAACTTAGTTAGGGCTTCATGAGCACCAACCTGATGGGCTCGGTCTGCACTCATTTCACTGGATAAAGATGTGTGTAGGATACGATAAGCATGGCTAAGTCGTGCATCGTTTTGAACTTCGAAAGCTAACTCATAACCATCAAGTCCGGGCATTTCGATATCACTCACCAGAATGTTTACAGGTTTGCCTTCGTCTGCAAAGTTCCTCATCAACTCTAGGGCATCCATTCCGTTTTTACATACAGAATAGGAGATGTTAATACTATCTAGTGCGTCAGAAAGCTGCTTTCGTGCGATGCTGGAGTCATCCACCAGTAATATGTTTAAAGGTTTCAGTTTCTCTCTTTCAACATCGGTGAGAATTGGTATTTTTGCAGACGCGTCCTGAGGGTAGATCTTAGAAAGCAGAAGCTCTACATCGAGCATCTGGACGATTTTATCTTCATGACGCGTAATACCAGTTACAAATACGTTTGAACCGGCTGTTTCAGGTGATGGTTCAATATTGTGCCAGTCACAATCTATGATTTTATCGATTGATCGAACCATGAACGCCACAACGGTTCTTAGGCAGTCAGTTACTATGAGGTAGCACTTTTCGTACTCCTCCTGTGCTATCGGCCTGAATCCAATCGCCGCTGCCATATCAATTACTGGTACTGTGAGATCCCTGATGGTAACTGTCCCGATAACATGGTGATGAGAATAAGGGATTTGAGTGGTAGGCATATAAGGCACAATCTCGCGAACCTTTAATGTACCTATGGCAAAGCTTTGCTGTTGCAGTGATAGCTTAAAGAGTAACATTCCCTGAGACTGGTTTGCTTTGCTTTTCATTGGCTGTCCTGATACGTCATTCAAAAAAGGGATATCTTTAATATATAGCTTTAATATTCATATTAAGTATTTATCAAGATCAAACTTTCCTATTATTACTTATATCTCGAAGAATTCATAACGATAAGCTACAATCCGCGACAAGTTTCAATCTACGTTAGGTTAATCTAATGGCAAAAACAGCAGCGGCTTTGCATATTCTGGTGAAGCATGAATCTAAGGCGAAAGACATCCTTCAGCAACTCAAAAAGGGTGCGAAGTTCCAGACGTTAGCTAAAAAGTACTCAACCTGCCCATCAGGTAAAAAAGGTGGAGATTTGGGAGAGTTCAGGCAGGGAGCTATGGTTCCTCAATTCGATAAAGCTGTCTTTAAGAACGAAGTATTGACGCCGTTTATAGTTAAAACTAAGTTCGGGTGGCATGTGGTAAAGGTATTGTATCGCTGCTGATTTATAGCTCCCCGATTACGATATTCCACGGTCACTATATAGCTTGCACGTAGCAAACCACGTAAGGAATTTCTAGCTGGTCGAAGTGCTGTATCCAGCGCTTCTGGCTGTCTTGTAGCTTATCTCCTGGCCCTTTTACCTCGATCCATAAAAACTGGTCATCTTTGAAAGCGATAAGATCAGGCATTCCGCTTCTATAGTGTTTTAAATCACTTAACTGGATTTCAAACAATGAGATGAGCTGTTCTGCGGAAAACGATCTTAAGCAAAGCCTCAGTAGTTCTTTTGTCATTACTGACCAATTGACGAGTGTATTTGCTATCCCTTGTTTTTGTTCGAAATGCATTCGAATCAGTTTCTTATGATCATCGTTCAGTTCGATAAGCCGATTTGAAATAAGCGACCTTCTTCTGGTTTCAAACTCGGGTTGATAAAGATCGAGAGGCTGATGTTGGTACGGGTTAATAAATGCTCCTTCAATCGGCGTGAAAATAATATCCCAAAACGCTAAACCAAACAGAGCATTGAGCAAGGCATTTTCGGTATAAAAAGCTTGCCAGCCTTGTGCTTTATAACGCGCTTGAACGGCCAACTCTACCCGAAGTGAGGATAAATCTAGTGTTAAATTCTGCTCGTTAAAAGCAGAGGGTTTAGCGCGGGATATTCGTTCCCCCGATTTTCTTCTTAACCTGGAGTCAAGCCTACTTGCGACTTCAAACTCAGAGATATCATATGGAGCGGTGAGCATCTCAGACACTAGAGACTTCGCTTCGGCATCTCTTTCCATGTTATCTAGAATCCTTACCCGACGCTCTTTAGACGGTGGCACAGCATTTTTCATGAACCAGTTTAGTGCCTTTTCATGTGCCCCAATACGTTCGTATTCTCGGGCGATAAGGTTAATCAGCCTATCTGTTTTTTTAGTCACATAAGGGTGTTTCGGGTTAGAAGGCAACAGAGTAAGCAAGTTATCGAGAAAGACTTCATCTCGCATTTCTTCAGTGTGAAATTGTTCGGTAAGTAAACTTATCGTTAACAGAGCGTCGATTTGCTCGCGAGACTGAAAAAAACGGAGTTTCTTGTCTAGTGAATAAGATTCAAATCGCTGTATACCGAGGTCACTGACAACAAATTGTGTGATGTCTTGTCGGGTATTGGCAAAAAAGAGTAACGATAAAACATCGATAATATGATGTTCTCTGACGAGATAAATATCAAAAGGTAACTGCGGTGCAGGCTCCTGAATTTCTTTCAAAATGTCATCAATAATTTGCGATTTTCTGGCTGAGCGGTTTTGTTCTGGGAACAGAGCCAGGAGCTCAGGCTTAGTAAGCAATTGTTCAGCGATAATCGAGAATTCAAGAGTCGGGTTTATCTCAAGAAAGCCTTGCTCGCTAAGCAGCTTAGCAGCAGTTTGTAAGTCTTCAATTTCTGGGTATGTGAGCTTATCGCTACGGAAATAAGGCCCCTTTCTGGAGATTAAACGTACCAATAGGCATTGGGCGCTTGATGTGAGGTTCTCAAAACACACTATCCAATCGAGTTCTTTTTCATTTAGTAGATCTCGATACCACAATAAGGCGTGACTGGTTAGCTTACGAAAATTGTCCCGGTAGTAGTGTTGGGATAGTTGAACGCTTTCGATCTCGTGTTCTTTTTTCATATTTGTACTCAGGTAGTTCGTAAGAAGCTAAAAATATAACCGAAGTCGTAATAAAAATTTTAACCTGCAACCGACACTTAGGTAAGTAATAGATCCTAATAATGAGCTAATTGATACCATATTGTCTTTAAGTAATTACGCTAGGTAGCTAATCCTATTTTGTACAAGTTACTGGTTGCGTAGATACTGCTTGACGTATTGAATATAACTCGTAAATCTATGTTTACAAATTGATAGGAATATTTTTTGCCTGACATAAAACGAGGTATAAATGAGTACAAAAAATAAAGCCATGCTACTGATAAAAACAGTAAGTTTGGCAGCAATCGCAGCATTCTCACTTTCTGCCCATTCCGCTGAAAAAGTTTATCGATTAAAGCTTGCTGAAACATGGGGGCCAAACACCCCTATTCTTGGTGATGCAAGTAAAAACATGGCTAAGTTAGCAAACGAAATGTCTAACGGACGCCTTCAGATTCGAATCGATTCAGCGAACAAACATAAAGCACCATTTGGTGTATTCGATATGGTGAAGTCAGGTCAGTACGATCTGGGTCATTCAAGCTCTTACTACTGGAAAGGCAAGGTTCCTAACACTTTATTCTTCTCTTCTATGCCTTTCGGGATGATGACCACAGAACAATACGCCTGGTTCTATCGTGGGGGCGGTATGGAGTTGATGCAAGAAGTCTATTCACCTCATAACCTACTTTCTTTCCCTGGTGGTAACTCTGATATTCAGATGGGGGGCTGGTTTAAGAAAGAGATCAACTCTGTAGAAGATCTTAAAGGCCTCAAGATGCGTATCCCTGGCTTTGCTGGTGAAGTGTTCGCACGCGTAGGTGCTAAGCCAACCAATATCGCACCAGGTGAGTTATTTATGTCGCTAGAGCGCGGTACTATCGATGCTCTTGAGTGGGTTGGGCCTGCGTTTGACTTACGTATGGGTTTCCAAAAAATCGCGCCTTACTACTACACAGCATGGCATGAGCCGGGCTCTGAGACTCAGTTCCTTGTAAACAAGCGCAAGTGGGAATCACTGCCAAAAGATCTTCAGGTGATTCTGGAAACTGCATTTCGTGTAGCGGCTTTCGATATGTACGTGCAGGCGATTGATGCTAACGCAGTAGCGTGGGATAAGATGCTGGCAGATAACCCAGATATTAAAGTTCGCGACTTCCCTGAAGAGGTTATGGACGCGATGCGCGCAGCAAATAAAGAGCTGTTAGAAGAGCAAGCGTCTAAAGATGATCTGGCTAAGCGTATTGTTGAATCTCAGGAAGAATATCTGAAGAAGGTTCGTGCATGGACCGATATTTCAACCAAAGCTTATCTGGACAGCAGTAAGCTAGATTAATCATCATAACCAATAATAGATGCCCGCACACTTCACCAGTAAGTGTGCGGGTATTTTATTAGAGTCCTCTCTTTCTCCACAATTTCTCCAAGGTTTTTAAGTAATTTATATCCAGATAAATACAACATACTGGATATGCTTATGAACACTAAAGTGAGTTCTTTAAATAGTAAGTTGCTTGCCAGCTATATGGCATTGTTGGTTATTCCATTTCTTGCAACATTTTCTCTCGATATGGACTACAAAGGTCTGTATGTCTGTATGTCTGTATGTCTGTATGTCAGTATTCTGGGGATGCTTAATGTCATCGCCATGATGGCATTTTTTGTTCAGTTTCCTTTAGGCAGTCGCGTTCGAAAGCTCGCTATGTTTGCCAATATTGACTGGAGCATGGCAAAGCACAAATCTGTGGGTCAGTGGATCGGTGTGTTTTTCCTGCTTCACTCTCTGCTTATTTTAGCTCCCCGTTTTCAACAAGCATTTACTGATGGCATCACCAGCGTGGTCGAGGTAGTGACTTCGCCACAAATGCTGATGGGACTCATAGCCTGGGTAACGATGGTTGTCTGGGTATTGATGGCGGTATTCAAAAATAAACTGAAAATGAGTTATGAAATGTGGCGCCTGACTCATGTTATCGGTTTTGTTGTTATCGCAGTTCTGGCGACACTGCATATCACCAGCGTAGGCAGTCACGGGCAGTTTGAAGCGCAGTTTAATACCATGTGGTGGGCACTGTGTAGTGTTTCAATAGCTTTAGTTATCTATAACTACTTTATTAAAAAGCTAAGCATAAACGCCAAGCCATTCACCTTAGTTAATGTTGAAAAAGTAAGTAGTAGCGACTGGCAGATCACTCTAGAGAATACCAGCGGCGCCAGCTTTGAGTTTGATGCGGGGCAGTTTGTTTGGATGAACACGTCCGCATCTGCATTCAACATGAATGAGCACCCGTTTTCCATCGCATCGTGTAAGAAAGAGCTTCCTCAAATGTCGATGATCATAAGAGAGCTAGGTGATTACACTTCTTCGCTAGATTCTTTGAAAGTAGGCCAGGATGTGTTTGTCGATGGCCCATATGGAAGCCTGAGTTTGAGTGAGAGTGATAAATCTGACGCTATTGTTCTTATCGCTGGTGGCGCCGGGATTGGTCCTATGTTGAGCTTACTGCGAGAACTTGCCTCTCGGAATGAACAGCGCCCGGTTCGACTTATCTACGGTAACGGCAGATATGACCAGATGGTTTTGCAAGATCAGATTAGACTGCTTGAAAATTCGATGCCTAATTTCAAACAGAAACTAGCGTGTGTTGAAAGCACTGAAAGCAGCGATGTCTATCATGGGGTGATTGATCAATCTTGTATTGGCAATGTTTTATATGATGCAAACGCTAATAACTGGACGGTTTACCTGTGTGGACCAGAAGCCATGATATCAGGCGTTAAAAAGAGCCTAAAAGCACTTAAAGTTCCTGCATCAAACATTCACTACGAGCAGCTTTCTTTTTAAGTACAGGTTTAGAGGTAACAGATATGCCAATTAGTCAGATTTCCGGTTGTATAGGTTGTAAAACCTGTGTTGAAAGTTGTCCAACGGATGTGATTCAGTTTGATGACAAAAAGAAGAAAGCGGTGATCGCTTATCCAGAGGATTGCCAGATTTGCCATTTATGCAGACTTTACTGCCCGGTTGGGGCGATCACTATCACCCCTGAAAAAACATTGCCTGTAATGGTTTCCTGGAGGTAACTAAGATGAGTAATAAAATGGATATGTCCAGACGCCAATTTATTGGTGTTGCAGGTGGCGTGATAGGTGCTTCTGCGTTTGCTTCCATGGCATTTGCAGACTCCCCAATTGAAAACCAACCTAAAATTGATGCCGGTAGTTTTACACAAGAGTCGCATGAAACTGATGTTCTGGTTATCGGTGGTGGTATGGCTGGGCTTTTCGCAGCCGTTAAAGCGTATGATGCCGGTGCGAAAGTATTAATGGTATCGAAAGGTCGTCTAGGTAGTTCCGGATTAACGCCATTTGCCAAAGGTATCTTTAGTTTTGATAAAGAAAACTCCGAGGTTAGCATCGATGAGTTTGTTGCAAAGGTGTCTGAATCCGCAATAGGGACCAATAACCCGGTGTTTACCCGACAACTAGCCGAACATTCCGCAGATAGAGTTGACGAGCTTAGGTCATGGGGCTTTTTTGATTCTCCACTATGTAACAAATCCTTTATGCGTCCAATGAAAGAGCGAAATATACCTCTTCAGGAGCGCATTATGATTACTCATCTAATGAAAGAGCAGGGGCGTGTAGTCGGTGCCGCCGGTTTTAGTATGGATGAGAATAAGGTTATTTTTTACAACGCTAAAACAGTCGTTCTGTGTACCGGTTCAGGTGGCTTTAAACCGAATGGTTTTCCAATGTGTGATGTGACTCATGACGGCACGATAATGGCGTATGACATTGGGGCTAAAGTCACTGGTAAAGAGTGGAATGATGGACATCCGGCTTCTGCTGAAAACTCTGGATCATGTTATGACAACTGGCATGGCCAGATTGAAGAGAAACCCGGAATAACAGGCGTTCAGGTGAATCATCACTTAGGCGTTGACCTGAACTACGAAGCGTATGTAAACGGCGGTGCCAAGCCAATGGGACCGCCTCCCGGTGCAGGAAAACCTGGAGGACAACCACCGAAAGAAAGTGATGACCGATATTCTCAGGGACCGTATGTACCCGAGGCGTTTAGACAATCCGGACCACCTCCAAGACCACCTGAGGAAACAGGTTTACTTTCTATGTTTAGTAAGCCAAAGCATTCAGGACCGCCGGGAATGAGTAGTGATAGGGTTGGTGGGTCTACCGCTGGCATGGCGATTCATAAGGCTGAAGGTCTGGTTCCTGTTGATGAGACCGGCTTGAGTACGATTCCTGGTCTCTATGCTGCTGGGGATGCTCTGGGTTCTTATATGTCAGGAGGGATATACACTCAAATTGGAGGTTCGCTTGCTGGTTCAGCAGTGCAAGGCACATTTGCAGGAGAAGCGGCCGCGAAGGCGAGTAAATCTGTAAGCCAGATTCAGGTAAGTGATGCTAAACAGGCGCAGATCCGACAGGAAATATTGGCTCCGTTAAAAAGAGAACTAGGCTATAGTCCGGCTTGGGTAACTCAGGTTCTACAGGGTGTTATGATTCCAAACTTTGTTCTTTATATAAAGAAAGAGCGCATGATGCAGGGCGCACTCGCTTATGTTGAAGAATTAAAAGAACACCATGTTCCTATGCTGCTGGCAGAAGATCGTCACGGATTAAGATTGGCGCATGAAACTAAAAACATGATCGTTTCTGCTGAGATGAAGTTAAAGGCTTCTATGATTCGTACCGAAAGCCGTTGCAGTCACTATCGCCTGGACTATCCAGAAATCGATTACGAAAATTGGCAGGCATGGCTTAATCTTTATAAAGATGAAAACGGAGAGATGCAGTTTGAGAAGCAGCCTTTCAATACATGGCCAGCTTAGTTAGCGTTAACAACAAACCTAAAGGGAGCTCAGATAGAGCTCCCTTTTTGTTGAATGCGCAATTTTGTACAAAAAATTGGATTGGGTGTAGGCTAGACTTGATGAAACACTATTCGGTATCTACAGAGCGTACATGGCAGACAAGAAAAAACGCAAGGAAAAAGCAGATTACAAAATCACTCAGGAACTGGGTGGGTTGGAAATCCTTGATGCTGAATATGAAACCCAGAACTTTTCCCGTCATAGCCATGAAGGCTACACAATAGGTGTCATCGAAAATGGTGCTCAGCGGTTCTATCGAACTGGAGGACACCACATTGCCCCTCAGGACACTATTATTCTGGTCAACGCTGATGAAGTCCATAGTGGCCATTCAGCTACAGAGGGTGGTTGGGCGTATCGGGCTATGTATCCGGTGCCTGAACAACTTGAAAAGCTGACCAATGAGTTGAGCTTAGGTGGATATGGAGCGCCATATTTCCCAAGTGCGGTGGTCTCAGACCCTGAGCTTGCCAACCAGCTAAGATTGGTCTTCAGTTCCATAGAAAATTCTGACAACCGCCTGCTTAGAGAGACGCTTATCTATGGTGCTCTGGTTAAGTTGATTGCAAAGCATGGAAAGTCCCGAATACAGGCGATTGATGAGCATAAGGCTCAAAGGCAGCTAAGGCTGGTTAAAGAGTTTTTAGATGATTTCCCTCAGGCCGATGTATCACTAGGAGATCTGGCTAATCTGGCGGCGATTAGCCCTTTTCATCTGGTTCGTTCATTCCAGAAGGAATTTGGTCTTCCACCTCATGCTTATCAGATTCAGGCTCGATTAAGATTGGCAAGAAAGTTACTCAAGCAAGGACACACTATATCTGATACTGCTCAGGAGTGTGGTTTTCATGACCAAAGCCATTTTCATCGTCATTTTAAAAAGGCCAATGGATATACTCCTGGTCAGTACGTAAAGATGCTCTAGGTAAAGCCGAGCAAGAAAGTACAATCACACACTCATTATTAGCAATAGACTTAAATAAAAAACATTGTGAGGAAACAATGAGTACAAAACCTATAGATAGCTCTCCTGGCCGACAGCTAATGAAAGGAGTGTTAGCTGTAATGCCTTTGAGTATCGCCGTTATTCCCTGGGGAATCCTTGCTGGTTCCTATGCAATTGATGCAGGTCTATCCCCACTAGAAGCCCAGGCGATGTCGGCTATTTTGTTTGCGGGATCGGCTCAACTGGTCGCGGCGGGCATGTTTAAAGCAGGAGTAGGATTAGGAGCCATGCTTCTCACGACTTTTTTTATCACTTCTCGCCATTTTTTATACAGTGTTTCTATGCGAGAAAAAGTAAAAAAACTGCCTGTTCGATGGAGGTTGTTGATTGGATTTTGGCTGACAGATGAACTGTTTGCTATTTGTAATAGTCAATCGGACAAAGCGTTTAATCGTTGGTATGCAGCGGGTGTTGGCGGTGGGTTTTATGTTATATGGAACCTCGCCAGTCTGGTTGGCATTGTGGCAGGGAGCTACATCCCTTCAATGAATGAACTAGGACTAGATTTTGCTGTTGCAGCAATGTTTATTGCGCTTGTTCTTCCTCTGGTTAAATCCCTGCCAGTTGTCGTTACAGTGTTAGTGTCATTAGTTTTGTCAGTGGTACTGTACATTTTACAGGTTGATGGTGCGCTTATGTTTGCGTCGTTGGCGGGTATGATATCCGGCTATTGGTGTGAAACGATGATAAACAGAAGGAATAGCAAAATGGACAAGATATTGGAGGAAAAAGCGTGACAGCAATTTCAATTATCCTGATGACTCTAGTTGTGTTTCTTAGCCGTTATCTGTTTCTAGAGCCGAGTGTCCCTGTAAAACTATCTTATGGTATGAGACGCTTTTTAAGTTATTCCAGTCCAGCGGTATTAACCGCCATTTGTGGGCCGATTGTATTTGCTCCTGATGGTGAAGCCTGGATTGGAATCGATAATCCTTACCTTATCGCAGCACTGGTGGCGGCGTTAGTTATGTTTAAAACAAAAAACCTATTACTGTCTATCGTGGTTAGTATGGCTCTGTTTTTATTGTTAAATCTGGTTTTGTTTCCAGCCATAACTCAAAGTTGAAATATGCAGTAACTCCGGCCTCGCCGGAGTTACTGATACACAATACGTCTCCTTTAGATGCACAAGATCAGACCTTAAACTCAGCGACCAGATCATCAAGTTTCTGGCACTGTACAGATAAGCTATAGCAGGCCTGATCTGCGCTACTTACCATTTGAACCATTTGATGACTATTATCGGTAATATGCTTAACATTGGTATTTACGTCGTTGCTTACATGCAGTTGCTGAGTGGCTGCTGTAACAATTTCAGTGTTCATCTGGTCTATTTGCTCAATTGCACCACGAATTACCTCTAGAGATTCTGTTGCGCGGTTGGTCATCTGTATCGCGTTTTCGCTACTGTTCTTGCTTTCAATCATTACATTTACAGCCTGTTTAGCTCCAGACTGAAGTTTCTCAATCATCGATTGGATTTCACCTGTACTATGCTGGGTACGGCTTGCTAGTGAGCGAACTTCATCAGCCACAACGGCAAAACCTCTCCCTTGTTCACCCGCACGAGCCGCTTCTATTGCAGCATTTAAAGCAAGTAGGTTGGTTTGATCGGCTATATCGCGGATAACATCCAGAACAGTAACAATACTGTCTACATCAGTATCGAGGTTATGAATGACTTCACTGGCGTTTTGAATACTGGATGACAACGCTTTGACTGAACTTGCGGTTTGTCCGACCGTTTGATTGGTTTGAATAACTTCGTTATTAGCGCTTTCACTCACATTTGCGGCTTCGGTTGCTCTATGACTGACGGTTGTGCTGGTTATCTCCATCTCGTTGACTGCAGTAGAGACGGACTCGCATTCTTGCTGCTGGGCGTTACTAAACGTTGACATCTGTCGAGTCAGGCTTTTTATGTTGTCCATTTCATTGCGAACTGTGCTGGCTGAGGTAATAACATCTTCTACAGTTTTATGAATTTTGCTTACGAAGCTATTAAATGAGTTCGCTAATGCCCCCAGTTCATCGTGGTTACGGATCTCAATACGTTTCGATAGGTCGCCTTCTCCCTGTGCTATATCTGCCATTGTCTGTTCTATCTCTTTTATTGGTGTAATGACATAACGTTTTGCTACCAATATGCAAAAGAGTACGCCAATGGCAATTGCGGCAGATGTAATCGAGATAATTTGTTCGGTAATATTGATGGAATCTGAAACGGCCGTCCTCAAATTTAACTGTTTTTCTTCTATTAAGTTTCGGATAGTGACAAGTTGTTTTCGAATAACGGTAAACTGGGCATCAAGTTCATTTCGGTTATCCTGATAATATCGGTTTGCGATCGATGGATCATTAAACATAGGCTCGTATAAGGATACCCATTTTGACGTCGATTTAATCAATTGATTTAATTCGTAAACTTTATTGCTTGGCAATAATTCAAGATCAAAAAGTAAAGCCACTTTTTCCATTCTTGGGCCAGCTTTATAACCATTAAACTCAAATTCTTTTTTATGGCGTTTTATTTCTTCTGGGTCACCATTGGCATGAGCAATGCCGAATGCAGCAACCTTGACCTGATATAAATCCCGGTAAGCGTCCTCCAGGCCATCATAAACAGGCTGAACATTTTCATTAAGCAGTATATTCAGAGACTTTTGCCTTTCCCCTTGATATATAACCGCTACGGCGGATAGAACTGCTAAGAAAAGTACGAAGTACAGCGAAGCATTAATTTTACTTGATATAGATTTATTCATATTTTTACATCTGAGATATTAAGAGCACGATTTAAACGTACTAATATTTTTATAAGTTCTATTTATATAATTTAAAGCTCACTCATAGAAATTGATATTGTTACAAACTGTAAAGGTCAGAAAATAGCGGGAAACAGATTTTGCAACTAACCTTAAACAAGGGGGAGGACTGCAAATGAACAGAAGTGTATTGCTGACGTGCTTAATGGCGTTTGTAAGTTTCTTCGCTCACTCAGAGGTCGTGTATGTGGTTGAGAGTTATCATGCCGAGTATCTTTGGGATAAGAGTTATAAGAAAGGGCTTGAAGAGGTATTAGCTAGTGAACACCAACTGATTTACTTTCAGATGGACACTAAACGCTTGCCAGAATCCATGTTTCAGGCTCAGGCAGATAAGGCCTGGGAAAAATACCAACAGCTCCGTCCGGATTTGGTTATTCTCGCGGATGATAATGCTCTTAAGTTCCTGGGACCCAGATTTCTGAACACATCCACTCCTGTGGTTTACCTGGGTATCAACGCAAATCCGAGAAAATATGGTGTAGCAGATGCGGCTAACTTCTCGGGTGTGATTGAGCGACCGCTATTGTTCCGATCAATACTAATGCTTAAGAAGTTTATGTCAGTTGATCGGCTTCTTATACTGTTTGATTCAAAAGAGACCAGTAAAGTTATCAAAGCAGACTCCTTTTATGGGAATGATTCTATAATAATCGCAGGAACTCAAATTGATCTGGAGTTCATCGGTAGTTTTCATCGCTGGCAACAGGTTGTACTGGAATCAGAAAAGAATGGATATGACGCGATTATTGTGGGGCTATATCACACACTTACTGATTCGAATGGTCAGTATGTTGATCCAGAAGATGTAATTGAATGGACCAGTACTCATACTCCATTGCCACCTTTTGGTTTTTGGGATTTTTCTGTGGGAATGACTAAAAATATAGGTGGTTATGTAATATTTGGTTACGAAGAAGGGAAGCTGGCTGCTGAGATAGCACTGCAGATGCTGGACGGTAAACGCACACAGGCAAGGCCAATGATCGGCGGGCAAGGGCGGTTTTTGTTTAGTAAGAGCCAATTAGAAAAGTGGGGGATCAGTTTACCCCCTAATATACTGAATGAATCGGAACTCTTAGAATAAATTCTCGCTGAAGCTGCGTTTTGAAGGTCACTGAGTATATTTACTTCATCAGAGACTGAGATCCCTCGTCTAACAAAAATAGTTCTCCATTACTGTACATGTACTCAACCTGGAACTCTTCATCATCTGTATACGTTACTCTCACATCGTCAGGTATCATACTAGTAACGGTTAACTTGACGGGTTCACACTCTGTCAAATAGATGATCTTGTCCAGTGCTTCTTTGATCTGCTCTCTGCACATAAACTCACTCCCACTTATTTACACTATCATCTATTCTAGCTGAAGGATCCGAGCTCTGCTGTCTGTAGTACAAAAAATGTGCGATTCTTATGAGCTGATATTGAAATTGCGTAGACGAGGTCACAGGAATTATGAAATATTCATGAATCTGACATTAATTTCATGAATTAGTACTTAATATGCGTTTTTTGCTCAGCAAATGAATGTTTCACACAAAATTTAAGAAGGCGTTCACGATAGTACATTTGAAAGTAAAAACCGCCCCTGAGCCTTTATCTAAACTAACTTTTATCCTGTTTAGTTGCGTCGTACCACAACTGAAATTCACTTAATGGAAGAGGTTTACTAAAGCAGTATCCCTGTAAATAATCACATTTCATGGTATTTAGCATGTCGGCGGTGTGTCTATCTTCGACTCCTTCTGCAACCGCTGAGCAGTTGAGAGACTTTGCCAGATAAAGCATGGATTTGACGATAGAATGATTCGCCTCATTTGTTGCCATATCTTTGACAAAAGAACGATCGATTTTGATTTGATTGAGAGGAAGATCTCTGAGCAGAGGAAAAGATGAAAAACCCGTACCAAAATCGTCGAGACTAAACGCAAATCCTAATTCGGATAGTTGCGCCATATTTTGAGTTGCGGTTTTGATGTCTGTCATCATAGCGCTTTCGGTTACTTCAAGCGTTATCCGGTGAGGCGCTGAAGTTTGCTTTATGATTGTTTCATCTAAGCAGGTTAACAGAGATTGGCTGTGCAAGTCTTTTACAGACAGGTTAATGTGCAAATTGCCAGAGAATCCATTTTGATCGAGAATTTGCAAATCATTAATAGCCTGGTCAATCACCCAGCAGGTAATGTCGTGTATTAGTGTGCTTTGTTCTGCAATAGGAATGAAAAGGTCAGGTGGAATAAAGCTTCCATTTTTTTGCTGCCAGCGTATAAGCACTTCAGCACCGTGTAGTGAGTGGTCGGCGGCATTGATCAACGGTTGATAATAGAGTTCAAACTCATGATTATCTAAAGCACGTTGAAGCTTATTCGCAATTGCCAGGTGTTCAGCTGCGTTTCTGTTTAGTTCTTCAGAGTACATTCGCCACTGGTTTCTACCAGTTTTCGATGCATCAAGTGCCTGTTCTGCCTGCTGGATTAGTTCGTCTATATCGTTACCGAAATTGGGGAATACGGTAACGCCAATACTGGCTCCCACTCTTAAATATTGGTTACCGATCGCGATTGGCTGCTCAAATGGTTCAAGTAGGGCGTTAACATCGTTAGTGATGTCATTTGCCTGATGTTTGTTACCCAGCACAGCGAACTCATCGGCTCCGACACGAAACAACAGGCAGTCAGTAGGGAGGGACGTTGATAGGTACTGAGCAATTTTCTTTAGTAGTTCGTCTCCGAATGGATAACCAAAAGCATCGTTAAAATGCTTAAAATCATTCAAGTCTATCAACATTATGTAGAATGGCTTTTCATTCTGCGTCATTAGGGCAATAGACTTGTTGAAAGAATGACGGTTTTTAAGATTAGTGAGACGATCGTGCGAGGCCTGGTATTCCTGATCCATTAGGCTATTTAAGGAGTAATGTGTCACGACAAACACAAAAGCGGCTCCTCCTACTAATAAGAAACCTAGCCCTAGGTATGCACTGATAAATTCTTCAGACGAGAAGATAAATATAAAAGCTTCTATATAGGCCACCAGAAAACAGCCAATAAGAAATAAGAGGAATTTCCAGCCACTTTTCTGAGTACTGTTAAGAATCTTCCTGGTGGGTTTTAAGCTGAGTGCTAACCACACAAGTCCGACGAGGATCAGGGACAATGCTAACAACTTCATTAAAACTGGCTGTCCTATATTAATACTAACTCCACCATTATCTTTGTGATATATGTGACAAAGTAACCAGTGGACAATTCGCGTACAAGAAATTTAGAAAGATGGATAACGCGCTGGTGTCAGAATCTAATCCATAAATTTATAACATGGTTAGGCACATAAACAATAGATATAAATGTTTACAGATTGTTGTTTGGCTCTCATTCTTAGCAAAAAGCGAATCGTAGCAGTCGATTCGCCTTTCGCCTATTCAAAACTTTAGACTTTGAACTGAGTGACAAGCATTTTCAACTGAGTTGCTAGTTTATCAATTTCGTTGCTAGAGCTTAAGGTCTGGTTGGATGCAACGGTGTTTTGTTCAGCAATGCTTTTCACATTTATCACATTCATGTTGATACTTTCCGCAACGGAACTTTGTTGCTCAGATGCGCTGGCTATCTGCATATTCATGTCGTTGATAATACCGATTGCTTTGGTGATTGCATTTAAAGCATCACCAGCTTGTGCAGCCTGCTTTACACAGTCGTCTGCTTGCTGACGACCCCGACTCATAGCTTGAACGGTAGCTTTAGTCCCCGTTTGAAGCTGTTCAATAAGGTCCTGAATCTCTTGTGTCGATCCCTGTGTTCTTGACGCAAGGGTGCGAACTTCATCAGCAACAACGGCAAAACCTCTGCCTTGTTCGCCAGCTCTTGCTGCTTCAATTGCTGCATTCAGAGCGAGAAGATTGGTTTGGTCAGCAATACCTCGGATCACATCTAGAATTGAACTTATATTGGCTACTTCTTGTTCTACTTCAGATAACTTCTCTGATGACAAGTGTACGGAATCAGAAAGAGAGTTAATCGAGTTGATGGTTTGGCCAACAACCACAGAGCCGGACTTTGCTTGTGTATCTGCCTGGTTCGCAGCCTCAGCAGCTTTGCTTGCGTTATCAGCTACCTCATGCACAGTGACTGACATTTCATTCATAGCGGTTGCGACCATATCAGTTTCCGCTTCCTGACCGACAATTCCTTCCTGTGTTTGCTCTGTAACCACCGCCAGTTCATCATAAGCTGAAGATAGGTTCGAGCTTGCTCCTGATATAGTAGAGATCATACCCTTTAGGTTTGTTGCTGTGTTTTGTATCGCTTTTAGCAGTAAACCCGTTTCATCCTTCCTTGTGGTTTCTACGTGTACGGTTAAATCACCATTGGATAGTTGATTTGCGGCGGTTACGGCCCTGTGAAGGGGACGAGTGATGTTTATTGTTAGCGTGTAAGCAGCGATAATACCAAGTAAAATTGCTGAGAAGGAAAGCAGTAGAGTTAGGTTGATGCTATTATCCGTGTTCTTTTTCAGCTCAGGGCCGAGTAAATTTTGTTCCTGCATTACAGAAAGTTTAATCTGTTCCAGAGTCGAAGCCACTTCCACACCAGTGAAATTGAGGGTGCCTTCAATAATCTGGTTGCGTTCAATAATAAGGTTATGGATCAAGTTAATATTTTCAATATATGCAGAACGGGCATTGTTAAACTCTTCCAGTAATTCTCTGTAGTCACCATTATTTATGTATTGATTAAGTTCATCTACCTGATGGTTAATAGCGGTTTCAATAAACTTGATGGCAACGACAAAATCACTTTCTGAGTTTGTCTGGAGAAACTTCACACTATATATCCGGCCTAACAACATTCTCTCCTGAACTAAAGCAGAGTAATATGCAACATCACTGCTTTCATCGTCAAATGCCGTTTCAACAAGATCAGCGATGGCTACACTCATCTCTTCACCATAAGGAACCAGCTCTTCATCGTGAACTCGATTTGTTTCGTTGACGATGTCTACGACTTTGGAGAACCCTTGTTTGTATGTATCAATTGCCTTGCTCATATTAGTGATGCGTTCGGCTCTTTTGGGTTCACTTATCTCTGCTCTTGCATTATCCAGAAAACCCTGCATTTTGGTCAGGTAGTTTTGATATTGTTCGAGGTCATCGGAGCTTTTGCTGATGAGGTAGTCTTTTACGCTTGTCTGAACCATCAGCATGTTGGCCTGAAGTTCTCCCGATAGATTGGTAGCGTTTGCAAGATCTCTGTACTGAGTGATGCCGTTGTCGGTTTTATTTAGTGCTGAGATGCTGATTCCGAGAACGATAGAGAGCAATAGCAGTACTACACCGAACCCCAGCCCAATTTTCAATCCTAGTCTTAAATTTTTGAACATAAGCCAACCGTTTGATAGTAAATATTATTAGAGCTTATATTCAAACGTAGCAGACTATGATTTATCAGGTATGACCGTGATCATGTATTGGAATTCTGCTCAAGGGATGAACAGTCGCGGAAGTTTAGAGGGGGGCATATATTGAAGTTGCCCCCAAGCAGGTTATACCTCTATTACCGTTTTAGGTGGTGAGTTATATACACGGTCTAATAAGTCGAATATCTCTTGAGGGTGTCTTAAAAAGGTGGAGATATTTGCTTTTATCTGTCTGGTATTCTCAAAGCGTTCGATACCTTCGATATTGATATCGGCAACGATTATGGCTACGTCAGCCTGTTCAATTTGCTCAGAATTCAGACCGTTTTCCAGCCCCAATGCTCCCTGAGTTTCAACCACGATTTTTATACCGTGTTTATTGCAATATTTTTCGATTGCTTCTGCCGCCATATAGGTATGTGCGACACCACTTATACATGCTGTAACTGCGACTATATTCATTTGAACCAAAATAAAATAGAGATATACCAAACAGTATATCTCTATTCTGACTATTAATGCTTTTATAAGAGAAAAAAATCAGTCTAATTAGTCACTTTGTGCGCTATGGCGCGTTAAGTGTTGGTTAAAGTACATCCAGAACGTTGGTTCCTTCACCATATACAGATTCCCAGTCAGATACGAAGCCAGCAACGCCTGAATCTGTTAGTGGGTGAACCAGTAGTTGGTCGAACACATCCGCAGCAATCGTCGCTGACTGAACACCTGCTTTTGCGATTTCATGTACTTGCTGAACATTTTTAAATGAAGCCGCCAGTACTTTAGCATCAAGACCATATACATCGATAAGGTGTGCAATTTCTGCCGCTACCTGAGTACCGTCAGCACAGATGTTATCAAGACGGTTAACGTAAGGTGCCAGGTATTCCGCGCCTGCTTTTGCAGCCATAAGCGCTTGCTGAGGAGTAAGAATCGCAGTTGCTGTGATAGGGATGTTTTTCTCTGTCAGCAGTTTCATTGCTTTGATGCCCTGCGGTGTCACAGGTACTTTAATGTATAGCTCCGGGTCGATCTTGCGCAGAGCTTCTGCTTCTTCAACCATCACCTCAGCCGTTTTACCCATTACCTGAACATGAAGCAGGCGATCTGGGCCAATTAGCTCACGAATGCTCAGAATGATCTCTTTCAGCGGCTTCTTCTCTTTTGCCACGATAGATGGGTTAGTTGTTACACCCGCAAGAGGGTATAGGTCTACTGCTTTTTTAATGGATTCCAGGTCTGCTGTATCTAGGAAGTAAATCATGTTGTCTCTCCAAAATTCTATAAATCGATTATTTCTTAAAGCCAAATTCTTTAAGGCATTTTGTGATAGCGGCTTTACTGTCGGTAAAGACAATTCCCTGTTGTGCCAGCTTAGAGGTATCTAGTCGTACATCTCGAGTTTTTGGTGCTTCAGTTGATTCCAGCACTTCACCCCAGCGGACTTCCTGATCCATCTCAGTAAGAATGTGCTTTGCAATATCAAAGCGGCTGTCTGGGTTGTGCGCGCCAGTGTGGTACGTTCCGTAAGGGATCTCGAAAATGTTCTCAAACTGATCGATAAGCTCGTGAATGTAGGTTAGTCCGCGGAACTCGTTGGTGCGCTCTTGCATTTTTTCACCACTCATCAGCGCCTGAAGGGTGTTCCATACCACGTTCGGATTGATGCTGGTGTTGCGCTCTGGTAGACCGAACATCCAGGTAAAGCGTAGAATCCACATCTCTTCAAGAATGCTCTTAAGTTCATGTTCCGCTTCCAGTTTGTTCTGACCATATACGGTATCTGGATTTGGTGTGTGCTCTTCAGAATATGGACCAGACTCTTCATTACCATTAAAGATCTGCTCAGTACTGATAAATACCAGCTTAGAGCCTTGTTCTTTACAGGCGTTTGCAACGTTGATTGCACCCTGAACGTTCACTTTGTGTGCTACTTGCGGGTGTTTGTTGCAGAAATCTGTTACGGCAATAGCTGCTGCGTGAATAACATAGTCCGGTTTTACCTCCGCAAACATTTTATTAACCTGGTCTGCGTCAGTGATATCAAGCTGCTCTACATCTGTAGGAGTGATATCGAACTTGTTCTGGTATTTGTTGATAAAGCGAGTGCCGAAAAAGCCATTAGCACCAGTAATCAGAATTCTTTTTTCATCATAGTTCTCCTGTTTGTCATCGCTATCTGGTTCACTAACCGCCAATGACAACCTTATAACCCTGAGCTTCGATATGCCGTTTCACCGAAGCTACTTCATCTTTTGTTGGAACGGTTACGTCTTTAAATTCGTAGTCCATCTCCAGCGTGTCGTATTTACTTGCGCCATACTGGTGGAAAGGCAGAATATGAACCTCTTTTAAACCGAATGGTTTGATGAAATTCATTACCTTGTAGACATTTTCCATATCCAGTGTGTAGCCAGGAATCAGTGGCAGACGAGGAATAACATTTACACCGTTTTCAACCAGTTTGGTAAACCCTTCGAGAACTCTCTCCAGATTGATACCGATAACTTCTTTTGCCTGCTCTTCATCCATTATTTTGAAGTCAAACAGCACTTCGTCACACAGCTCGCCAATACGGAGTAGCTGAGTGGTACTGCCCTGACCAGATGTTTCCACAGCGGTCTGGTAACCAAGCGCTTTTAACTTTTTCAAAAGCTCGATGATAAATGGTGCCTGAGACAACACTTCTCCTCCTGAGAGGGTAATGCCACCACCAGATGTGCGATAAAACACTTCGTCTTTGGCTATCTCTTTCAGTACCTCGTCCATGGTCATATCATGGCCGACCACTTCAACCGCGCCGCTTGGACATTCATCCACATCCATATCGCAGGTATCACAATGGATACATTTGGCTTCACGCTTGATGGTGTGTGGCTTGTGTGAACGAGATTCCGGGTTCGCACACCACGGGCATTTCAAAGGACAACCTTTGAAAAACACGACTGTTCTGATGCCTTCACCATCGTTTAGCGAATAACGCTGAATGTTAAAGACATGTCCTGTGGAAGAGGCGTTACCCGCCTCGTCCAGCTGAACAATATCAATTTGATTGCTATTACAGTTCATGAGCAGTTCTTCGGATAATGTCGTCCTGAATCTCCTTCGATAGCTCAACGAAGAAGGCACTGTATCCTGCTACTCGTACTACCAGACCAGCGTAGTCTTCTGGTTTTTCCTGTGCTTTACGCAGTGTATCTGCATTCAGTACGTTGAACTGGATATGTTGCAACTTCAGCTTCATAAACGCTCTTAGGAAGTCTCCCAGCTTAGAAAGGCCTTGAGCGCCTTCCAGGGTTGAAGGAGTAAACTTCACATTTAGCAGACTTCCGTTTGATAGTAGGTAGTTATCCAGCTTCGATACCGATTTAAGTACCGCTGTTGGACCCTGATGGTCTTTACCCAGCATTGGAGATAAACCGCCATCTGCCAGCTGCTCGCCAGACAAGCGACCGTCAGGGGTAGCTCCTACAACAGCACCTAAAGGAACGTGGGCCGATACTGTGTAGGAGCCTGGGGTAAACTTGCCGCCGCGTGGGTTGTCGTATTCTTCAACTTCTTTACAGAACAGACGAAGTAGGTCAGATCCGATAGAGTCAACCTCATCGATGTCGTTGCCGTACTTCTCATACTTGTTCATCAGGCGAGCACGTACTTTGTTGCCGTCTTCTGCTTCAAAGTTGCTGTCCAGCATCTCGATGAACTCAGCGAATGTTGCTCGTTTCTCTTCAAACACAAAGCGTTTCAGAGCGTGCAGTGAATCTGAAAGGTTCGCGATACCAATGCCCTGTACACCAGAGAAGTTATAACGGCCACCACCATAGGTAATGTCTTTTCCGTTGTCGATACAGTCGCTGATAAACGAAGAGAGTAGGGGAACCGGAGCCCAGTCACGGTGGCCGATATCGCAAATGTTTGAACCTTCTGCCATTAGTTTTACGTAATGACGGATGTCATCGCGTATCTCTTCAACCAGCTGGTCGTAGGTAACCTCTGCATTGTTCTGGTTACGCTTAAGAACCAGCTCCATTACTTTAAGCAGGTTGAACATGGCGATGTCATGCAGGCCATAGGTTTTGCCCGGAATAGATAGCTCTACACAACCAACCACTGAGTAGTCACGCGCATCTTCCAGTGAAACTCCACGGTTCAGGAATGCCGGAACGACGACTTCATCATTGAAGATCTGAGGGATACCAGTACCCAGGCGAATAGTCTCTGCCGTTTTCATCATGAACTCGCGGTCCATAAATTCGTTTACGCGTACACCAAGGTTTGGCTGAGGTAACTGCACACTCTGGTAAGCGTCCAGGCAAAGTGTAGACAGCTTGTTTACAGCGCTCTGGCCTGTTTCAGTCAGGCCACCCAGCAAGATGGTGTAACCAGTCGGGAAGCCTGCGAAAAACTTAGCACTGCCTGAAGAGCGAAGCAGAACGATGTCGTTTGTTTTGATCCATAAGCTTTCAAGATATTCTTTCAGGAATGCAGGATCTTCACCTTGTTCGATAGACTGGTTATAGAAAGGCATCATGTACTGGTCGAATCGACCCAGTGACAGTGAACTAGCGTTTGACTCGTACTGCAGGATGATGTTCATGTACCAGAATAGCTGACACGCTTCGATAAAGCCTTGTGGTTTCTCGGTTGCGATTTTTTCTGATACCGATGCGATGATTTCAAGCTCGATACGGCGGGTTTCATCATCGCAGTTCGCTGCCATCTCTTTAGCAAGCGCTTCGTATCGGCGGATATGACGTACAGAAGCATGAAGCAGGATCAGTACTGACTGATAGAATTCGTTTTCTGGCTGAGAAACAGTAAGCGTTTCCAGCTCATCGATAAGTGCGCCAAGGCCATTGTCCAACAAGCGGTCGAAGTCGATGATGATGTGTCCCTGACCTTTGTCGGTTTGGTTAACACTAAAGATTTTCTGACCAACAGCGTCTTTGATTTCCGCAGGGATCTGGCTGTTGATGAAGTCTTTCATAGAGCGTTCCGACCAGTAAGTCAGAAGCTCTTCGCGGTATACTTTTTTGTCTTCTTCTGAGATGTAGAATTTGTCTTGTGGACGTGATTCAAAGATATCCAGCTCTTTTTCAATCCAGTATGGGTCCATCTCAGGGGATACGATACCCGCACGAGGTATTACTGTACGGTTGCCAGCTACTAATTCATCTTCACGGATAGATATTGCAACGTTATCCAGGATATGAGCGGTTGCTTTTGCACGGCGGATTAGCGTGTGTTCGCCTTCAGTTTGCTTATGACTTTCGGTGTATAGCAGCGCTCGTTCTAGTGATATTTCTCTTTTGGCTGCAAATAGTGCCGATTTTAGTCTTTCGATTCTGGCTGTGCTCATCACAAGCTCCATTTCTATGTTATTCGGTTTATCAGGTTTGTTGAGTTTTATTGTTCTTTATTCTCTTTTTTCTCGTTCCCACGTTCCAGCGTGGTAATGAAGAAAATTCTCGCTCCACGCTCCCTTGTCTTCTCGTTCCCACGCTCTGCGTGGTAATGAATATGGAGGGTAGGGTAGTGTGCGTAGCTGTTTTTTGTTCGGTATGCGTTCCCACGCAGAGCATGGGAACGAGGGATGTTGTTTAAGCAGTTGCCAGGTGAGCTTCGATTTTATCCATTACTGCAGCTGCACGTTTTACTGCGTCGCTAACACCAATGCGTACAACCATTTTGCCTTCAAAGCGTTCCTGGTTCTTGATGTCGATATCTTTAGTCAGGATAACTACGTCTGCCGCGGCTACTTGCTCTGCAGTCAGTTCGTTTTCAATACCGATAGACCCCTGAGTTTCTACATCGCAGTTCCAGCCTTTTGCTTTTGCTGCTGCTTCGATTGCTTCTGCTGCCATGTAAGTATGTGCAACACCTGATGGACATGCTGTTACTGCTACTACGTTAGTCATAATACTCTCCAGAAATATAGATTTAGTTATTTGGTTGGGTGACCTGCCGTGCCTGTAAATGACGGGCCATCCGTTTGTTCGTTAAAGATTCGGTTTACAAAAAGTGATTAACCGATAGTAATGTCCAGGTCGATATCGTCAGAAGACTCTTCTTTTGGTGCTTCTACTTTGCGACGAGCTTTAAGAAAGTTAACCATTAGTGCTGTCACTACAGAACCAACCGCTAGTGCAATCAGGAAGCCAACGCGACCTTCAACTACAGGTAGTACAATCAGACCACCCCATGCAGCGAAACATTTAACACCTAGTAGAGCCGCTGTTACTGCACCACAAGCTGTACCAATCATGATTGAAGGAAGTACGCGTAGTGGATCTGCTGCTGCGAATGGGATTGCACCTTCAGTGATACCCATAGTACCCATTAGGATTGATGCACGACCTGCTTCTTGCTCGTCAGCACCGTATAGCTTTTTGTTAAGGAATGTAGCCAGACCCATACCAACAGAAGGTGTTGCTACTGCTACTGCTGAGATACCTGCAACGTTGTAGATGCCTTCACCAACACAAAGGATAACGAATGCGTAAGCTACCTTGTTTACCGGACCACCCATATCGAATGCGATCATTAGACCCATGATGATAGCCAGAACAACGATGCTTGAATCCTGCATACTTTTCAGGAATTCAGTAAGCGCTGCTGTACCTGCACCGATAGGCTCACCGATACCCCAAACAATTGCACCAGCAGTGATGAACGTACCAACAATAGGGATAACGAAAATTGGCATGATGGAACGTGCAAATGAAGGTACTTTTATCTTCTTAAGGTAGAAGACAACGATACCACCCAGCAGACCCGCGAAGATCGCTCCGAAGAAGCCAGTGTTGTACATGTTTGCGCCGATGAAAGCTGCGATTGCTGAAGGAGCAAGAGCAGAGCGGTCCGCGATAGAGTAACCAATGTAAGCTGCAAGAATTGGTACCATCAACTGGAAGCCTGCAACACCGATAAAGAATAGATCGTGTAACCAGGTTCCTTCTGCTGGTACGGCACCTTCACCGTATAGCATTACAGAAGCTGCGAGTAAGATACCACCTGCAACCACAAATGGGATCATGTGAGAAACACCAGTCATAAGGTGTTGTCTTGTGTTTTTCAGTATGGAAATGATGTCATTCATAATACTGTCCTTAGAGCACAAAGTTATTATTAAAAGTTTAGTTAATTAAAACAGTTCACGTTTACTCGCTGCGCAGCGTTTGTAATCCTTTTACTTTCCGAATGAAATACACTTCATCCGGGTTGTGTCCATAATATAGTGAGTAAATGTGCTGCTTAGTTAGAGGACAAAACATCTATTTACTGGAATATTGTAAGATCTAATCAAGAAGGTGATCCATGACACATAATTATGCGAATACTTAAAATTTAACACCAATACGTATTTTATTGCTTTAAATACAATATGTTGTAGTTATAGATTTGATATTTAACAACTATTAAACATGATATTTGTCACAAATTTGGTAGTATTTTTGAGCGTGATCACACTTGGTTTTCTATCTAACAAATGTCCAGTAAATCGAAGGAATGTCCAATAGTGGCAATCGAGAGGAAGTTCTATTGTGTATAAAAAGCGAATCAACGCTCTGACAGAGAATCAAACATCTGATATAGATAACCCATTCTAAGTATGTGCAGAGCGAACAAGATAAACTGTTCTGAGGTCAGAATTTATGAAAACTTTCTCATTTTCCTGCGAGCTTCCAAATGGTGTTCATGCTCGCCCTGCTAGTCATGTAGAAGCTCTGTGTAATGAGTTTGATGCTGAAATTAAATGGCAGAATGAGCGTACCGGCATTTCCGCAAACGCAAAAAGCGTACTTTCTCTTATTGGTACGGACACTTTATTAGGCGACAAATGCCTAATCACCATTGAAGGTGAAGACGAAGAGACAGCATTCGAAAAAATCAAAAGCTTTATCAGCAATGAATTTCCACATTGTGATTCTCCATTAGAAACAAATGAAGAAGAAGCTGGCGAGTTTGTTACTCTGCCAAGAAACTTTACAAACCTTGAAGTGCCAGTTGTTCATGGTAATGCTGTAAGCGCAGGGTTTGGGTTTGGTCAACTACTGCGTGTTGGTGCTATCAACTTCGATACCCTGACCGATCTTCCTGAAAAACGTGATCTGGACACAGAGAAAGCCGCTCTTGATCTTGGTGTTAAGCAGTTAGCTAAAGCGTTTGAGCTACAACTAAAAACGGCTAATCATACTGAAGCTGAAGTAGTAAACGCCCATTTCTCTATTGTTAAAGATGCAGAATTCAAACAAACACTGGAAAGCAACCTGGTTGAAGGTCGTAGCGCAGCGGATGCGGTTATCGCAACAGCAAAACACTTTGGTGAGCAGCTACAAAAATCCGCTTCCGCTTATATGCGTGAGCGTGAACTGGATATCCGCGATGTGTGCTTCCAGCTTCTGCAGAGCATCTATGGTGAAGAAAAATTCTCAAATCAGCTTAACCTAAGCGAGCCAACTATCTGTATTGCAGATGACCTGACACCAAGTCAGTTCCTTGAGCTGGATAAGAGCCTTCTTAAGGGTCTTGTGCTGACTCATGGCGGCAGTACTTCTCACACCGTTATTCTTGCCCGCTCTTTTGCTATTCCAACGCTTGTTGGAATTGATGAAAGTAAGCTTTCATCATTTATCGACTCTGAAGTACTGATCGACGGTAGCCTTGGTTTGGTTGCAACAGAGATTAACGAACCGCTACGCCGTTACTACGAACAAGAGCAGCGCGTTGCAGATACCATTAAACAGCGTCAAAGCCAGTTTAAAGATCAGAACGGTATGACTGCGGATGGTAAAGCACTTGAAGTTGCAGCAAACATCGCGCATTCCGTTGAAGCAAAAGCTGCGTTTGGTAATGGTGCCGAGGCTATCGGTCTGTTCCGTACAGAAATGCTGTATATGGACAGAACATCAGCGCCAGATGAAGATGAGCTGTACAACATCTTCTGTCAGGCGCTTGATGCGGCTGAAGGTAAATCTATCATTATCCGAACCATTGATATCGGTGGTGACAAGCCTGTCGATTATCTGAATATCCCGGCTGAGAACAACCCATTCCTGGGCTACCGTGCTGTTCGTATCTACGAAGAGTTTATCGGTATGTTCAAGATTCAGCTTCGCTCTATCTTGCGTGCATCGGCTCACGGCTCACTTAAAATTATGATCCCTATGATCTCGTCTATGGAAGAAATCCTATGGGTAAAAGACATTCTTTCTGAAGTACGTAAAGAGCTACGCGCAGAGCAGATTCCTTTTGATGAGAAGATCCCTCTGGGCATCATGATGGAAGTACCGTCGGTTGCATTTATCATCGACCAGTGCTGTGAAGAGATTGACTTCTTCAGTATTGGTAGTAACGACCTGACTCAGTACCTGATGGCCGTTGATCGTGACAACTCGAAAGTGACTAAGCACTACAATAGCCTGAACCCTGCATTCCTGCGAACTCTGGACCATGTGGTTCGTGAAGTACACCGTCACGGTAAGTGGATTGGCCTATGTGGTGAACTGGGGGCGAAAGGTTCGGTTCTTCCTCTGTTAGTTGGCCTTGGGCTGGATGAAATCAGTATGAGTGCACCAAGCATTCCGGCAACCAAAGAGCGTATCGCTAAGCTGGACAGCCGTGAGTGTCGCCAGCTACTGAACAAAGCGATGGATTGTCGTACTCCGCTTGAAGTTGAACATCTACTTGCGCAGTTCCGTATGCAGCAGTCCGATGCACCGCTTATTTCTCAGGATTGCATTACGCTGGATAACGACCTGCGCACCAAAGAAGAGGTGATTAAGACACTTTCTGACAACTTGTTCCTGGCAGGACGTTGTCGCTACCCAACTAAGTTGGCAGACGATTTATGGGCTCGTGAAGATGTATTCTCAACGGGTCTGGGTTTTGGCTTCGCGATTCCTCATACAAAGAGCGAACACATTGAACAATCGACCATCAGTGTGTCTCGTTTAGCGAAGCCTATTCAGTGGGGAGACGAAGAAGCTCAGTTTGTGATTATGCTTACGCTCAACAAGCATGCTGCTGGTGATCAGCATATGAAGATCTTCTCTAAACTTGCGCGTCGCATCATGCACGAAGAGTTCCGGCAGAGTCTGATGAACGCCGCATCAACAGAAGAGATCGAGAATAAGCTGAAAGCTGAATTAGAGCTATAAGTGATTAGGTGAATACCTAATTTATAAACGGGAAAATACTCTCCTCGGAGACCTTTGGCGGTGTATAGAAATATCACCGCCCTTTTTTGTTTATGCATTCCAACGCAGAGCGTTGGAACGAGAAAGAGAGATAAATAATGAAAGAACTACTAAACGAAATCCTGGAGCAAGAAAAACGGCTTCAATTTAATCAGTTTTCACACGAAATAGCGTGGGATCTTGGCTGTGCACTAAAGAAGGCGGCAGAAGAAAAAGGGGCTAGTGTTGCCATCGATATATCGATGAATGGCCTATGCATCTTCAGCTACGCGATGTCGGGTACAAGAATCGACAATGTCGAGTGGATTCGTCGTAAGAGAAATGTGGTTAACCGTTACCAGAACAGTTCCTGGTATATTGGCAACTACTATAAAAATAAGGGCGTATCGATAGCGGAAGGTTCGCTGGTGGACGGAAAAGAGTTCGCTGCGTTTGGCGGAAGCTTCCCACTGGCAGTAAAGAACGTAGGGATAATCGGTACGATTACCGTATCAGGTCTACCGCAAAAAGAAGATCACCAATTAATTGTGGACGTTTTAGAAAACTTTCTTAAAAACCAATAAAGACTCAAATGACTAACCAAACGGATATCGACCCTCAGTATCCGTTTGGCAAAATGATTTCAGAGCTGAGCTAGCTTTTATTTCGGTTTGCCGACGGATGCACATATCCATGAAGTACCGCTTTAGAGATGGCTTGATAACGATTTACTACGCCTAGCTTTTTGGTGGCGTTGTTTAAATGAAAGTAGACGGTTCGTTCACTGCAACCGAGGATATAACCTATTTCCCAGGTGGTTTTTCCTTCAGCCGCCCAATATATAACATCCCTTTCCCGGGAAGTTAACTTCTTCTCCTCACGTTTTAGCAGGCTATTTTCAATCTCGATTAATTTTGAAAAAGCGATAGGTGCCACTGCCTGGGAAACCAATAATATTTCGGTTAGTTCGCTTTTATTAAATGAATCATAATCCCTATCAGAGGCGAGACTAAATATACCCAATTCGCTCTTGTTTCCGTGAACTGGCACGCTTAAACCAGAAATTAGTCCATAGGACTTCGCTTTTTTAAAAAATGCCTTTTCTTGCCTGGAACTATATTTTTCCTCCAGCTCATTCCAAATCACAGCCCTGGTGCTGGAATAGCAGTGATTGACTGTTGGGTCGAGTTCGACGTAGTTGTTTTCGTCGTACAGCTGTCGCCACTTCACCGGGTAATTACTGAAAATAGCGGTATGACTGCGAGAAAAAGAGATCGGAATTGAGATACCAAAAAGGTAATAGGTTAGGTTGCAGTGTTCGGCTACCGCTCTCAGAACCTGTTCGACGTCGTTGGCGTTTAAAGATTTATGCAATGTCTCTGCATATTTAACCATGTTACGCATCAGTGAAATTTGCTCGATTCATGCAATAACCCCAACTACTGTTGTAAAAAATCTGACAAGTTAACAATTATGAGCATAGTTCAATATAGGAGTTTTATTGAATAATTAGCCGAATGGGTGATGTCGATGCCATTCTTCATGAGTAAAAGGTGCTAAAGTTTGAGAGGTTGCTTCAAAAGAGTATTAACACTAACTGTCAACCTGTCATTTACTACAGGTTGCAGTATATCGAATGAATCCTAGTATTAAATGCGAGGCTACTGAGAGTTTTATTAGAAAGCTCTAACTTAATGACAACTCATAACAACGTCGTAATAAACACAAAATATAATGCTAGGTGGTTCTCACGCTAGTGACCTCTTTTGAAAGAGGTCACTAGCGTAATTTTCTTTAATTGAATAAGAAGAAACTTATCAAGTATTTAAATTATTAGGTGATAACAGAGCTAGATTCGGTTTTAATAGAGCTTACTTAAGCATATTGTTTTATGGAAAGCCCTGATGTTATTGACCAACTATCATACTCATTGCCATTTCTGTGATGGCAAAGGAAGCCCGGATGAAATGTTAGCTCGAGCTCGTGAGCTAGGATTTAAAGCGATAGGCTTCAGTTCACATGCTCCACTACCTTTTGAAAACGATTTTACCCTTCAGCAGGAACGTGTTCCTGAGTATGTTCAGACTATCAGCAACATGAAAAATAATCTTGATGATATTGAGGTATACCTAGGGCTGGAAATCGACTTTATGGAAGGCTTGATGTATCCGGCACAAGAAAAGTGGGATGAGCTGGAGCTAGATTACAAAATTGGGTCAGTCCATGCGCTTGCTCCACCTGACGAACAGTATCCCATGTTAAGTGTTGATGGTCCGGATGAAGAGCTGGATGCTCTGATAAATCAGGTATACAACGGCGATGTTCGAGCAATGATCGAGACTTACTATCAACGTATTTCCGATCTCTGTAATCAAGGAGGCTTCGACATACTTGGACATTACGATCTGATAAAGAAGCATAATCTGAGAAAGCAATTCTTTGATGAATCAGCCCCCTGGTATAAAGATGTTGCGGTATCAACCCTAGATGACGTTGCAAAAGCTGGTGTAATAATGGAAGTAAACTTTGGTGGCATGCTGCGCGGGGCAACAGACGATGTCTACCCGCCGTTCTGGTTGATAGAGGAAGCTTTTAAAAAAGGTATTCCGATGCAGATAAACGCGGATGCTCACGCGCCGAAACACCTTGGTGTGCATCATGAGTATTGCCGTGATCTACTGGTGAAGGCTGGCTATAAAACTCAGCGAGTACTGTTAGAAGGGAAGTGGCAGGATATTCCTCTTGCATGAAATGGATATGAGCAATATCTTATGGGGATAATTTAAGCTGATAATGGTTACAGGTGTGTTCAGAAAATTCAGCCTTTTACTTATCTCTATACTTCTTTCGTTTTCTGTTTTTTCTGCAGAAAAATACTCCGAGTCGGACTTGCTCGATAGGCCTCTCATGGAGCGCTATATCATGGATGAACTCAAAGCGCTAAGACACGATCAACAGGATTTGGAACGCAGGCTAACGATTGAGATGACAGATCGAGAGCTGGAAGTGGCCGACAAATCTCTGAACTACGCCAATGTCACGGTTACCTACTTTTTCTATATTATCGCTGGTGTGGCCTCATTAGTGGCTCTTATTGGCTGGCAGTCTCTGAAAGAAATTAAGCAGAACACCAAAGAGATGGCTGATGCTCGTTTGGACAAAATAGCCAAAGAGTACGAGAAAAAGTTCCTTGCGCTGGAACGAGACCTTAAACGTAAAACCAGAATTATCTCTGAAAACAACCGTGAAATCGAAATCATCAACGAAGTCCACAACCTCTGGTTACGAGCGCAAAATGCTCAGACCGCAGAACAGAAAATCGAAATTTGTGATGAAATTCTTAAGATTCGCCCTGGTGATTTGGAAGCACTAACCTATAAAGCTGATGCCGCAATGGAGATCCGTGAGTACCACTGGGCAATGAGCATTTGTAACCGGGTGCTTGAGGTTGATGACTCAAACGCACATGCGCTTTACCAAAGGGCTTGTGCATACTCTCGCCTTGGTGCTGAAGAGCAGGCGATATACGACCTTCAACGCTCTATTGAAGCGAGTGCTTCTATTCGTGAACTGGCAGCGGACGAGCCTGACTTTGAGCTTCTTCGAGGTAACCCTAAGTTCGAATCCATGATCGAAATGGTGGAGAATAATAGTTAGATAGCAGCTATCGAAATGATAGATACTCGCTATTATTCCGATTGCACACACTCTGGTACTATTGTTGTCCAATTTGCACAAGTGAATTGTGTCGATTTTTATTGACAAATGTTACCGGTAACCTAAAGTGTAACGGTTCGGGTTTAGTGGTTGAATATGAGACTATTATGGAAAATGCAGAAAGCACGGTCAGACCGGAAAACAACGCTATTGTCATCTTTGGCGCGTCTGGTGATCTGACCCACCGAAAACTTATCCCCGCTTTTTATCATCTATTTGCCGACGGCATGTTGCCGGAAGGCTTCGCGATTCTGGGCGTGAGTCGTACGAAATTCAGTGATGATGAGTTCAGAGTGAAACTGAAACAGTCACTGGTTGAAAATGAAAAAACAGATGAATCAACGGTCGAGAAATTTTTCGAGCATGTTTACTATCAGGCGCTAAATACGTCTGACAAGCAAGAATACGGCTTGCTGAAGGAGAGACTTGACCATATCAAGTCAGCTCACAACACCAATGGTAATACGGTTTACTACCTATCTACACCTCCTAGCCTGTATGGGGTGATTCCTGAGTGTCTTGCTGCTCATGGGCTTAACGAAGAGAGCGATGGCTGGAAAAACCTGATTGTAGAGAAGCCATTTGGCTACGATTTACAATCTGCTATCGACCTGGATAAAAAATTGCATGACAGCTTCCAGGAGCACCAAATCTATCGTATTGACCACTATCTAGGTAAAGAGACGGTTCAAAACCTATTGGTTCTGCGTTTCTCGAACGCGATGTTTGAACCTTTGTGGAATCGCAACTACATCGACCATGTGGAGATCACTAACTCCGAGTTCCTTGGGGTAGAAGAGCGAGGCGGCTATTACGATGGCTCAGGCGCTTTGCGCGATATGTTCCAGAACCACCTTCTCCAGGTATTGGCAATGGTAGCGATGGAGCCGCCGTCAGTCATAAACGCGGATTCTATGCGTGATGAGGCCGTTAAGGTTATGCAGTGCTTCCGTCCGCTGTCTGACGACGATCTGAAGAACAACCTTGTGCTTGGTCAGTATACGGCTTCTATGGTCCGCGGAGAACCACTGCCAGGCTATCGCGAAGAGAATGGTGTTGCTGATGATTCGCGTACTGAAACCTATGTCGGTATGAAGATGTTTATTGATAACTGGCGCTGGAATGGTGTTCCTTTCTATGTTCGCACAGGTAAACGTCTACCTACACGAGTGACCGAAGTTGTTATTCACTTCAAAAACACACCACACCCTGTTTTTGGTGTTAACGCGCCGGAAAACAAACTTATTATTCGAATTCAGCCTGATGAAGGCATTCTTCTGAGCTTTGGTCTGAAAAAGCCTGGTGCTGGTTTCGAGGCTCAGGAAGTTTCTATGGATTTCCATTACCAGGATCTTCAGGAAACCAACATGCTAACAGCATACGAAAGACTGTTGCTTGATTGCATGAAATCGGATGCGACCCTTTTTGCTCGAACAGATGCGGTAAGGGCATGTTGGGAGTTCGTTCAGCCGATTCTCGATTTCAAAGACAAGTGTGAACACCTATATGGTTATGCGGCGGGTACGTGGGGACCAAAAGAAGCCGACCAGCTTTTGAAAAGTGATGGTCGCGACTGGCGTTTCCCATGTAAGAACCTGACTGTAACGGATTATTGTGAGCTTTAATTAAATGAATTATCAATTATTTGAAACACCTGAAAAGGTGGTTGAATCCCTGGCTGGCACAATGCTTGAGTTAAGTAAGCATGGACGACCTGTTCATATTTCTCTGTCAGGGGGAAGTACACCAAAGCTACTGTTTAAAACTTTAGCACAGGCTCCGCACAGCAAAGATATTGAGTGGAAAAACCTTCACTTCTGGTGGGGTGACGAGCGTTGTGTCGCTCCTGATGACTCAGAAAGCAACTATGGCGAAGCGAATGAGTTGCTGTTCAAAAACATTGCTCTGCCAGAGGGGAACATTCATCGAATTCGTGGTGAAGCCGATCCTGAGAAAGAAGTGCTACGTTTTGCACAAGAAATGGAACTGGTTATCCCGCCTAAAAATGGTATGCCGGTATTTGACTGGATTCTTCTGGGGATGGGTACGGATGGCCATACAGCGTCACTTTTCCCGAATAAGACAAACTTCCGCGACCCTGAGCTTTCAATTATTGCGAAGCATCCTGAAAGTGGGCAGCTACGCATCTCAAAAACCGCAAAGCTTATAGAAAACGCAGACAGGATTACTTACCTAGTTCTTGGTGAGAGCAAGGCAGAAGTACTAAAAGAGATTCAAGATACGCCGGCAGAACAACTTCCTTACCCGGCGGCAAAAATTCAATCCACTTACGGTCAAACTGAGTGGTATTTAGATTCACAAGCAGCAAAATTGCTGGCTTAAGGAGATAAGAATGAAAGGTGATATCGGTGTAATCGGTTTGGCGGTAATGGGTCAAAACCTGATTTTAAATATGAACGACAACGGCTTTAAAGTGGTGGCGTTCAACCGTACAGTTTCTAAAGTAGAAGAGTTCCTTGAGGGACCTGCAAAAGGTACTAATATCATTGGTGCTACATCAATGGAAGACCTGGTTTCAAAGCTTGAGTCTCCACGCAAAGTGATGCTGATGGTTCGTGCTGGTGATGTAGTTGATCACTTTATTGATGCATTGGTTCCTCTGCTGGACAAAGGTGACATCATCATTGATGGCGGTAACTCAAACTACCCGGACACCAACCGCCGTGTAGCAGCGTTAGAAGAGAAAGGTATTCACTACATCGGTACTGGTGTATCCGGTGGTGAAGAAGGCGCGCGTTTTGGTCCGTCTATCATGCCAGGTGGTTCTCCAGAAGCGTGGCCTCATGTTAAGCCAATTTTCCAGGCGATTTCAGCAAAAACTGACGCTGGTGAAGCGTGCTGTGACTGGGTAGGTAAAGACGGTTCTGGTCACTTCGTTAAGATGGTACACAACGGTATCGAATACGGTGATATGCAGCTTATCAGCGAAGCTTACCACTTTATGAAAGAAGGCCTTGAGCTTTCTCATGATGAAATGCAAGCGATTTTTGAAGAGTGGAAATCAACAGAGCTGGACAGCTACCTGATTGATATCACTACAGATATTCTGGGTTACAAAGATGAAGATGGCGAGCCGCTAGTTGAGAAGATCATGGATACTGCTGGTCAGAAGGGCACTGGTAAGTGGACTGGTATCAACGCGCTGGATCTTGGTATACCTCTAACCCTTATCACTGAATCTGTGTTTGCTCGTTGTTTATCTTCTCTGAAAGAGCAACGTATTGATGCAGAAAAAGAATTTGGTCACATGATTGCTAAAGTTGACGGTGATAAGAAAGAGTGGGTTGAAGCAGTACGTCAGGCACTGCTTGCTTCGAAGATTATCTCTTACGCTCAGGGCTTTATGCTGATTCGTGAAGCGTCTGAAGAGAATGGTTGGGCACTAAACTACGGTAACGTGGCGCTAATGTGGCGTGGTGGTTGTATTATCCGCAGCGCATTCCTTGGCAATATCCGTGATGCATACGATAACAACCCGGATATCCAGTTCCTTGGCTCAGATCCATACTTTAAAGAGATCCTGCTTAATGCGATGCCAGCATGGCGTAAAGTTGCATCTAAAGCGATGGAAATCGGTCTGCCAATGCCAACTATGACATCGGCGCTAACTTTCCTTGATGGTTACACTACTTCTCGTCTGCCTGCAAATATGCTTCAGGCTCAGCGTGACTATTTTGGTGCGCACACATACGAGCGTGTTGATCAGCCTCGCGGCCAGTTCTTCCATACAAACTGGACAGGAACAGGCGGTGATACAGCATCAACCACCTATGATGTTTAAAAATTAAGCTATTATTAAAAAGGCTTGCCATTGGCAAGCCTTTTTTTGTTGGCTAATACCTAATGAAATAGCATACTTAGCACAACTCATTGAATCGCACATTTTAAGTAGAACAGTTTATGAAAAAAGTTGTCGTTAGTGTTGCCAGTTTAAACCAGACTCCTGGATTGCTGGCACAAAACCGGGCCAATATTTTAAAAGCCAGTCAGTTAGCACAAAAGGCTGGAGCAAGCTTACTGGTTACACCTGAGCTTTCGCTTTCAGGTTATGGCCTGGAGGACTATTTTCATTCTCCAAAGATGATAGAGAACTGCTTTACTCATTTGCTTAAATTAGCAGAAGAGTTGCCTGAAGATCTGGTGGTGACGGTTGGTGTGCCTTACCTGTTTAGTGGTCGTCTGTACAACGCTGCAGCGGTTCTTCTGAATGGTAGAATTCAGGGGCTAACCTTTAAGAAAAACCTTGCTTCAAATGGTATTCATTACGAACAGCGTTGGTTTACTCAGTGGCAATCCAATGAAGTGTTCCGTGACAGACCTGCTGGGTTTGACTATGAAATTCCGGTTGGTACTCCAATCTTTGATATATCTGGTCTGCGTTTTGGTATCGAAATCTGTGAAGATGGATGGGTATCGAACCGCGTTGCATCACACTACTTTAACTGTGGCGTCGATATTATTGCTAATCCAAGTGCCAGTCATTTTGCCATTGGAAAATTTGCGACTCGTCAACGTCTGGTGCAGGACTCTAGCCGTGCGCATGGCGTAACTTACCTTTACTGTAACCTAAACGGCTGTGAATCGGGCAGGGCTGTCTATGACGGTGGTTGTTTAATCTGCTCTGATGGCGAAGTTGTTAATCAGGGCGAACGATTCCACTTTACCGATGTAGAGATAACCACATCGGCGATTACAAACAACCTGAGTCGCATCAGTAAATTCACAGCGAGTCAGCGCTATTCAGAAATGCCGACGGACACAAGTGAAATTGTAGTACCGGTACGATTCAAAAACGATCCGGTTAAAGATACTAACCAGTACACGGCAGAGAAACGACCTCAGCCTCTGCTAGATACGCCTAAAAACCGTATTCTTACCTGGGAATCTAGCGAAAACCTGGAACATGAAGAAGCAGTGCGTGCTATTGCCCTTGGCTTGCGTGACTGGTCTAAGAAGACGTTTACGGGAGGTTACGCGCTTTCATTAAGTGGTGGTGCAGATTCAGCCTTGGTTTCGGTGCTTTGCTACCTTTCTATGCACTATGAGATTTCAGAATTTAAGCGTAAAGGTATCGATCTTGCTCAAAGTTACTTTAACCGCTTTGTTGATGATATCGCTTCAGCAGATGCTCACGATATCATGAAAAAATACCTGACAACCGGTTATCAGCCAAGCCGTAACAGTGGCAGTGTCACACGTACAGCAGCGTATGAGCTAGCTCGCTCGCTAGGCGCGGATCACTATATTTTCGAGGTAGGTGATATCGTTGAAGCTTATGAAAATGAGCTAAGTAAAAACATGGGTATCAAGTTTAACTGGGAAGAGCATGATATCTTCAAGCAGAACATTCAGGCTCGTACCCGTTCACCTATGATTTGGGGTGTGGCTAACGTTAAGAACGCGCTGTTGCTTACCACCAGTAACCTTTCTGAAGCTAGTGTTGGCTACGTAACTCAGGATGGTGATAGTTCTGGTGTTCTGGCACCTATAAGTGGTGTAACGAAGTCTCGGGTGCTACGTATTTTGCAGTGGCTGGAAACTGATGGAACTACGGTAAGTCATGAAGATTCAAGTGCACCATTCAAGTTTGAAAAGCTTTCCTATATCAATGAGCAGCGCCCTACGGCAGAGCTACGCCCAGTTGAGCAGACTGATGAAGACGACTTGATGCCATTTAGCTTGCTAGACAAAATCATCGAACTGCATATCCAGCAAAATCACTCTCCAGTAGAGATCTTTGAAGAGTTGATTTGCCTGAACAAAGACAAATCAGAAAGTTATCTGGCAGAGTGCATTGTTAAGTATTTCCGTTTCTTCCATCGAAACCAGTGGAAACGTGACAGACAAGCACCAGGATTTCATATCGAGATAAACTCGCTGGATCCGAAAACTTATAAGCGAATGCCGTTACTTGGTACTGGTTTCCATGGCGAGTTAGAATTACTTCAGAAATATATTAACTAGACATTAAATATGCAGTAAATATATATATGCCGTGTTGTTTATATTTATAATCTATGTTTTAAATTTACAAAATCCTGAAAGCTTTCATTATTATGAAAGCTTTCATCTTATTTAGCTAAAAATAATTAATTTAGTCATCTCGATATATCCTTCCACCGTCATTTTTTATGAAATGAAACCGATTTCATCTTCTCTTGTATCAAGTTCTTTGTTTTTTATCTTATTGATCTTAATAAGATAGTTTAAAGTTTTCTTACTGACGTAAAGATCATTAAATTTCATAACACTACCTTCGAAATACTCTCGTGACCAGTCTCGAGTATTTCAGCTGTTTCAATTTATAAACTTTTCATCGCTAAAGGATAAAGCTTTATAAATTAAACATAGGTATAAATATGAAAAAGAATACTCTACTACCTCTTTCTATTGCAGTGGCAGCCGCTGTTTCGTCTCCGATGACGCTTGCTGATGATAGCCTGACTTTCTCCGGTTACGCGCGTTATGGTATGGCTTACCAAAGCGGAGACTCAGAACTTGTTGATGTTGACGGGCAGTTAAACGCCAGATCCGTTGGTCGTTTAGGTAACGAATATAACGGCGGTGAGTTCCAGTTATCTAAGGGATTTGAAGGGCCAAATGGAACAGAGTGGGATGTTGTGGTAATGCTTAACCACTGGAATGCGACTGACTGGGGATCTGCTGGTGACGTAGACTTAGTCAAGGCATACGCAGCGGGCAAAAACATTTTTAAATCTCAGCCTGATATGGTGGTGTGGGCCGGTCGTGATTTCCATCAGCGTCCACAAACAGGGCTGAATGACTATTTCTGGATGTCTCATGACAGCCAGGGTGGTGGTTTCAAAAACCTTAACCTAGGTGGAGCGAAGTTAGACTTTGCAGCTGTAGGACAGGTTGCTAACGGTGACTCAGGTTCTCTTGGTGATGATAGTGGCAAATATGCAATTACCTCTAAACTGCACGACATTGCCTTGGGTGAATCAGCTAGCCTTAATTTATATGCAAACTACGGCTTCGCATCAGAAGCAGCGAAAGGAGAAGCATACGAAGATACAGCTGCTTATCAGTTAGCAGGTGAACTAAACTTCTCCGGCCAACGTTTTATACTGCGATATTCCGACAATGCTCAAAACGCCGTGTTTGATTTAGCTGAGGGTAGAACTGCATTATTGGCGAGCTTTGACGGTAGCACTTCTCTTAGTGAACGCGCTGCAGTGGAATACTTGGCAGCATATCAGAAGCTTGAAGAGGACTCAGATAGTTCAGAAGACAGAGCCAACTACAATGTTATCGTACGTCCGACATACTCATGGAATGACATTCACTCAACCTGGGTTGAAGCTGGGTATTCGGTTGTAGATTATGACAATGACGATAAAAACTCCGCCTGGAAGGTGACTTTCTCTCAAAACATGTCCATTGGTAAAGAAACATGGGATCGCCCAATGCTTCGTTTCTACGCAACAGTTGGTGAAGCTGATAATAAGACAGCGGACACTAAAGTAGATACCTTCACAGTTGGCGCTATGTGGGAAGCATGGTGGTAATTCCCGAGGTCTTACGACCTAAATCTATCCTGTTTTTTCATATAAGGGGCTGGATATTCCGAGGGCAGATCTAATCTGAGTATCCACATTAACTCCTAAACTTTTGGGGCGATTTATTCGCCCCTTTTTCGTTATCCTACGTATCAATATTTCCTCTCTTTAACAGTTTCAACTCATGAAACAAATAGCATTCTTAGCCATTTATCTTAGTTACTCATGATAAGGTATTGAAACATAACTTATTTTTTTATGGTGCTCTTTTTATGCTCCATGAAACTGTTTCATGGGGTGGTAGTTTCATGTAGGCGCTTTCAAGCTTTTGCAGCACGTTTTTCCATTCTTAAATTCAGTGTGACTGGTGTCACAATTTGTGGGTGAGAATAGCTTAATATCCAACACATGAAAACGGTTTCCAAATCCGAAAATAGATGCAAAAGGAGTCAGTCGTAGTGGCAACAATTAAAGATGTTTCTGAATGTGCTGGCGTATCTCAGGCGACTGTCTCTCGTGTTGTTAATGGCACGAGCAGAGTCAGCCACGACAAGAAGTTAAAGGTTGAACGAGCGATTAAGAAGCTTGGGTATCGTCCTAACTCTATTGCTCAGGCTTTGGCATCTAGTCGTACCGGAAGTATCGGTGTTGTAGTGCCTGAACTTGGAGGGATGTTTTATTCCGATATGTTACAGGGAATCGAAGATCAGTTAAGACGATTTGGTTACCACCTGGTTGTGACTGCTGGAGACAACGATGAAGAAGGTCAAAAACAAGCCATAGACTCTTCTTGTAAGTCGCAGAGTAGATGCGTTGATTCTTCATACCCAGCATGTCTCTGACGACTACCTTATCGAACTGTCTAAGACGGGTTTGCCTATTGCATTCGTCAACCGTTTGGTTCCCGAGTTACCAGACTCCTGCATAAACCTGGATAACGAGCTAGGCGCTCTCATGGCAACTCGGCATCTAATCGACAAGGGACACAAAAGTATCGCCTGCATTACAGGGCCGCTCTATAAGGCTGATGCTCGTGCTCGTTTGCAAGGTTATCGAGTCGCTCTAGAAGAAGCTGGTATCGAGTTTCGCGAATTATTAGTTGTTGAATCGGGATTCACTGAAGATACCGGGCGTGCAGCTATGCAGAAGCTGTTGGCTCGTAATTGCAAATTCACGGCGGTATTTGCCTGTAATGATGACATGGCCTTCGGCGCTTTTGAAGAGATGAAAAAAGCGCAGGTATCGGTTCCTGATGACGTCTCTCTAATTGGATTCGATAACGTCCCGTTTGCTCGCTACCTAACACCAGCGCTTACAACTGTAGATTTTCCAATTGAACAGATGAGTAAAGAAGCTGTTCAACTCGTGCTTCAGAAACTGATGAAAAAGAAAACTGAAGTGGATTTTAAGTTTTCCCCTCTCTGGTTATCAGGGAATCGGTGAAACACCTTACCTCTGAAATATAACGATTAAGGACAATAAGATGAATTTTAAAACTCTTACCCTATCAGGAGCCGTTGCTCTTGGGCTTGCTGCCACGGCCAACGCTGCCGATTCAAATATTCGCTTTGATGGTTTTCCGGATTTCGATAGCAGTCTGAAAGTTATTCTGCCTGACTTTGAGAAAGAGACAGGCATCAAGGTTGATTACCTGATGAACAACCACGGAGATCACCATACCAAGCTAACCACTAACCTGGCGACAGGTTCAGGTGCGGGTGATGTTATCGTTGTTGATGTTGAAAAAATTGGTCCTTTCGTTGCTTCAGGTGGTCTGGTTAACCTTTCTCAACAGTATGGGGCAGATAAATACGCAGAACGTTTTGCGCCATACGCGTGGGCTCAAGGTAAGGGTGGTGATGGCGATGTTTATGGTATTCCTGTAGACCTTGGTCCGGGTGTTATGTACTACCGCACAGATATCCTGAATAAGGAAGGTGCAAAACAAGCTGACGTTATCAAGGACTGGGATTCATACATCGAATACGGTAAGCAGCTTAAAGAAGACAATATCTATCTGATTGCTTCTGCGGCCGATGCAGCTCAGGCAATTATCTACACAACTGTACCTGAAGGCGAAGGACTGTTCTTCGATGATGAGGGTAACTCAGTAGTAACATCAGAGCGTTTTGTAAAAGCATTCGAAGTGGCTAAGCAGATTCGTGATAACGGCCTGGATGCACGAATTACTTCATGGACGAATGAATGGTACGAAGGCTTTAAAAACGGCACGTTTGCAACGCAGCTATCTGGTGCATGGTTGTTAGGCCACCTACAGAACTGGATTGCACCAGAAACTTCAGGTAAATGGGGCGTATCAAACTTGCCTGATGGAATCTATGGTAGCTGGGGCGGTTCATTCCTATCTATTCCTAAGCAATCAGAGAAGCAAGATGAAGCATGGAAACTGATTGAGTACATGACAACTAAGCGTGAAATCCAGCTTAAGCACTTTGAAACGATCGCTGCATTCCCGGCAAATAAAACTACATACGACGACAAACTGTTTGACGAGAAGATGGAGTTCCTTGGTGGACAGCAAGCACGTCAATTATTTGCAGAAGTCGCTAAGAACATCAAACCTGTACAGCCAGGTAAAGGTGACCATGTTGCACGCTCCATTATCCTTGAAAACGCTTTAATGGAAGTACTTGATGAAGGTAAAGACATCAAAACTGCGCTTAAAGAAGCCGAGCGTCTAATCAAGCGTCGTACACGCAACCTTAAGTAATCTTTGAAGCATCCGGAGGCGTTGACGCGCCTCCTTTGAGTGAGGTCGTTATTATGAATCAGGCATCTAAGGTCGCTGATCTACCCTCAGCCAGAGACGACAATACCGAAACTAACGGTATTTTTTCTGGCCTGAGTTTGAAAGCGCTTACACCGTATGGATTCCTACTTCCATTTTTAATTATTTTTTCAGTATTTGGCGTGTTCCCGTTGCTGTTTTCCGTTTTCTTGTCGTTTCATGAGTGGAACCCGGTAGAAGGCCTGGCTGCGATGAAATTTGTTGGTGTAGAGAACTACCACATTGCTCTGACCGACCCGTGGCTATGGCGTTCATTGAAGAACACTTTCTGGCTAGCGATCACCTCTGGTGTAGCGCAGCACTTAGTGGCGATTCCTGTGGCTTATATCCTGGTTTCTCTGGGAGACAGAATGCGTCACTGGCTGACTTCAGCGTACTTTCTTCCGTATATTACTTCTACTGTCGCTGCATCGCTGATCTTTTTTAACATGTATTCGCCTAACAGTGGCGTAATCAACCAGACTCTGATTTCGCTGGCAGACAGCAGTCTTCTGGGATGGGCATTTGCCTGGGTAAACGACTATCAACCAATTCGTTGGCTGGATGACGCAACGCTAATCAAACCATCAATCGCGTTTGTAGTTTTCTGGAAATACACCGGATTTAACATTGTTCTGTATACAACGGGTTTGATGACCATCCCGAAAGATATATTGGAAGCGGCTCGCATGGATGGTGCTAATGCACTACATCGTTTCTGGCATGTTTCTCTTCTATGATTCGTCCGTTTGTTTTCTTTGCGGTAACCATGACGATTATCGGTAACCTACAGTTGTTCGAAGAACCATTTGTATTAACACGAGGTCTAGGTGGTACGGGCCAGTCAGGACTGACGATCTCAATGTATCTCTACAAGGTGGGATGGGAATGGCTTGAGATGGGTACAGCTTCCGCTATCTCGTGGCTGCTATTCGCACTGATCGCATTCTTTACAACTATTCAATTCTTGCTCTTTGGTAAGAAAGGCCTTGGGGAACAATAACGATGAACGCAAAAGTAATGAAACTGAGTCCGGATGTGTCTGAGCTTATCACCAAGATCCTGCTGGTGGCTTTAGCTTCGGTATTGATTGTCTCGGCACTACTGACAGTATTTCCGTTCTTGTGGTCGGCACTGCTATCAACTCGTGATCGCTCAGAAATTTTCGGTATGGGACTCAGCCTGGCAATCGGCGATAGCCTTGCCATGAACTATGAAAAGCTACTGCAGATAATGCCTTTCTGGCAGGCGATGTTTAACAGTATCTATGTGGCATTTTTGGGTACGACGATCTCTTTGCTTTTCTGCAGCATGGGTGGTTACGCATTTGCTGTATTTAAGTTCAGAGGCAAAAACATTCTGTTCGGAATGCTGGTTGGTTCGATGATGATTCCGCCAGTTCTAAGCCTGATTCCATACTTCATGATTGTTAAGTTCCTGGGGCTTCTTGATAACCATATGGCTGTTTGGCTTCCGTTTACCACAACACCTTTCGGTATATTCCTGATGCGACAGCATGTTGTGGCGTCAGTACCGAAAGAGTTGCTGGAAGCGGCCAAACTGGATGGCGCGGGTGAACTGAGAACTTATTGGAGTGTTGTGCTTCCGTTGATGAAACCAGCATTAGCGACCTTGGCTATCGTACAGTTTGTCTTCTTCTGGAACTGCTTTATGCAACCACTTGTGGTTCTGACTTCGCCGGAAAATTATGTGATCACGCAGGCTCTGAGAAGTGTTCAGGGTATTCCAAACACGCCTTGGGGCGCTGTGATGTTAGGAACGACAATTTCGATTCTACCGTTGGTTACCGCTTATATATTCTCGTCAAGACAGATGATTAGCGGACTAACATCCGGTGCAGTTAAAGGTTAATGCTCAATTTGGGAGCAAAAACAATTGGCATTAATGCCAGTTAAAACAGAATTAATTTAATCGGTGCAGAAAAAGTGTAAACGTGTCGCTTCTGTACCGGGGAGACAAAAAATGGCAAAAGTTGAGTTTAAAAATATTAAGAAGTCGTATGGTGACGTTGAAGTCGTAAAGCATTTCGACTTTACCGTCGATGATGGTGAGTTCGTAGTATTTCTTGGCCCATCCGGCTGCGGTAAATCTACCACATTACGCATGCTAGCTGGGCTTGAAGATATTTCTGCAGGTGATATCTATGTTGGCGACAAGCGCATGAACAAGATTGATGCTAAAGACCGCGATTTGGCAATGGTGTTCCAGAGTTATGCGCTTTATCCGCATATGACGGTTTATGAAAACATTGCCTTCGCACTGAAACTGAAAGGAATGCCAAAAGCTCAGATAGATGAAGAAGTTCGTAAAGCGGCTCAAATGCTAGAGTTGGGTCCACTGCTTGACCGTAAACCGAAAGAGCTTTCAGGTGGTCAAAGACAGCGGGTTGCGATGGGTCGAGCAATGGTTCGCACGCCTAAGGTATTTCTGTTTGATGAGCCTCTTTCAAACCTTGATGCTAAGTTGCGTGGCACCATGCGTGAAGAGATTAAGCAGCTACATCGTGAATTAAAAACGACGACTATCTATGTAACTCATGACCAAATCGAAGCGATGACGCTGGCCGATCGCATTGTGATCTTGAAAGATGGCTACGTTGAGCAAGTAGGTACACCAACCGAAGTGTTTAAACGACCAGCGAACAAATTTGTGGCTCAGTTTATTGGCAACCCATCAATGAACATGCTCGATAGCAAGCTGATTGCTTCTGGTGATGAATGGTTTATCCAGCTGGGTGATATTACTGTTGCACTTCCAGAACGATTCAAAGCACATGCTTCTCAAAATCTTGCTCTTAACCTGGGTGTTCGTCCAACCGATATTCATCTTCGAGCGGAACAAATTGATCACGATCGTGTGTTCCCGGTAACGGTGAAGATTCTTGATAAGGAGCTGTTGGGGGCAAGTATTCTTCTGAAAACAGAAATTGCGGGGCAGCAACTTATGGTTGAAACCCAGGCTGCGGAAGTTGATACCGACACTATAACTCTCTACCTGGATATGGATGAGATCCACCTGTTTGATGCGATGAGCGAAAAGTCTCTTGCGGTTTAAGTGAATTTTCAAGGAATTACAATGAAATTTGGATATTTTGACGATCAAAACAAAGAGTACGTAGCAACGACACCGATTACACCGATCAAATGGTGTAACTACGTAGGAACGCTTGGCTTTGGTGGCCTGGTAGATAGTAATGGTGGAGTACTTTTGTGCAAGGGCGACCCAGCTTTAAACCGCATTACTAAGTATATTGCTCAGATGCCAAACTCTGATTTTAAAGGTTCTACGGTTTATCTGAAGGTACGTAACAAAAAGGGTGAAACGGAAATCTTTTCGCCGTTCTATACACCGACTCTAAAACCGTTAGACAAATTTGAAAACCACACTGGGCTTTCATACACCAGAATTGTATCTGAGGCATTTGGTGTTCGTTGTGAAGTGACGTTCTTTGTTCCGAAAGACGATGAAGTATTGCTACAGGATATCAGGGTTACCAATATTTCAGACGAAGAGCTGCACGTTGATGTTGTTCCTGTTTACGAGTTTACCCACTTTGATGCTTTGAAACAGTTGTTAAATGCTGACTGGGTGCCACAAACAATGACGCTTAAAGCGCACGAAGAACAATCTGGTCATCTTGTACTGGAACAATACGCCTTTATGAAGCGTGATATAGCGGTAAACCTAATGACGGCGGATAGAGCCGCGACATCCTTTGATGGCGACCGCCAGCAGTTTCTTGGTCTGAGTGGTTATGGTAGCTGGGCTGCGCCAATGGCGCTTCAAGAGGATGAATTGGGTAACACCGAGTGCTTACGTGGCGACAACATCGGTGCGCTTAACCTTCGTCTTGGTTGGATGGATAAAGGCGCAACAGAGCGTACAGTTGTGCAACTGACTCAGATGGAAAGTCTGGATAGCGCGCGTCCGTTAATGGAAAAATATCGTAATCATGAGGCGGTTGATAAGGCATTTACCGAGCTTTCAGTGAACTGGGACGATTACCTGTCCACAATGCAGGTTGAAACGCCGGATGACTCGATGAACTCTATGCTCAATGTTCACAACCCTCGACAGTGTCACACGACTAAGAACTGGTCGCGGTACCTGTCACTGTATCAGCTGGGCTATGGAGCGCGAGGCATTGGTTTCAGGGATTCATCTCAGGATACTTTGGGCGTGATTTCACATATGCCTGAAGAGGCACGAGAATTTATCGAACGTTTGTTGTCAGTACAAAAAGGCAATGGTTCAGCGATGCATCAGTTCTTCCCTTCAACAATGGAAGCAAACGAAGGTGACTCGCGTGAGGAGGAAGATCGTCCGGATTATTACGGCGATGATCATCTGTGGATTATCTATGCGGTTACTCAGTACGTGAAAGAAACGGGTGATATTGAGTTCCTGAACAAAGTGATTCCTTTTTACGAGAAAAACGCACAGGGAGAACCGATTGATAAAGGAACCATCTGGGATCATCTATGCCGTGCAATAGAGTTTACTCGCACCAATACCGGTGAGCATGGTCTGCCACTACTAGGTTTTGCTGACTGGAATGATACAGTGAACCTGCCAACTGGTGCTGAGTCTATGATGGTGGCCAACATGTATGGTAAGGCTCTGCTGGATATGATTGAGCTGTGCAAAGCCAGAGATGAAGTTCAGCTCAATGAAGAGTTTCAGGCGCAATACCGACACATGCAGAGTGTTGTGAATAACCATGGCTGGGACGGGGAGTGGTATGTTCGCTATTTCGATGAAAAAGGTGAACCAATTGGTTCTCATACCAATGAACAAGGCCAAATCTATACTAACGGTCAGAGCTGGCCTGTCATATCTGGGTTTGCAACTGAAGAGCGTGCAGCGGCTGCGCTTGAGTCGGTAAACAGCAAGCTAAATACAGAAAACGGCATCAAGTTATCGACACCAGGTTACAATGGATTCGAGCCTCGTTTGGGTGGCGTTTCAACTTACCCTCCAGGTGCGAAAGAGAATGGTGGTATCTTCTTACACTCTAACCCTTGGGTGATAATCGCAGAAACCAAAGTAGGTAATGGTGACAGGGCATACGAGTACTATCGTCAAATTAATCCGGCTTCAAAAAATGAGAGTTTAGACATCTTCGAGTCAGAACCATATTGTTATCCTCAGAATATACTTGGTGATGAGCATCCTCAGTTTGGGCTTGGGCGAAATGCATGGCTGTCAGGCACTTCATCCTGGACTTATGTAGCAGGTACACAGTGGATACTAGGTGTCCGTCCGGAGTTGGATGGCTTAACTGTCGATCCTTGTATACCTCAAAGCTGGCCTGAATTTAAGGTAACACGTAAGTTCCGTGGCGCGACTTATCATATCAATGTTAAGAACCCGCATGGCGTGTCAAAGGGTATCTATCAGATGAAGGTAGATGGAGAGCTAATTGCAGGCAATAAAGCACCAGTATTTAGCTCAGGTGAACATCAGATTGAAGTGGTTATGGGAGAAGAGGGGCTGTAAGCCCTTCTTAGCTGGAATTGAATTATGAAAAATAGCATACCTTATACAAGCTTTAGTGGTAACGCTGAGCAGTTATGTAAACCGGGCAATGCAGTTGAGTTCATTCAACCCTGGTATACACCGATCTCTACCACACCTGAAAATACTGGGATTGCTGTAGGCGGCATTGGTAATACGTTTACCCTGACACCGCTAGGTGATACGCCTAGCTTTGCATTTATTCCGGGAATCTTTATTGATAACAGTGAAGAAGGTGTAAATTTTAACGACTTTTATGCTTCAGTGTCAGATGAGTTAAGTACTGATGTGTTGGGGATTCCAGATTTTGAAGAGTTAACTCAGTTCTTGCGTTTTTATCCTGCAACGTTTTTGGGGCAGGAGCTTTCGGCCGATAGTACAGAAGAGGCGCTGACCAAGATCCGCGATGCTTTAAAATCTGGTCTGTTTTACACAGAAAACGCAGAACGGTTTGAACGTTGGAACATCGAATTTACAGCAAAAACGCTGGCAGAGATTAAAGATAACCCTGCCTCATCGAGTACTCAGTTATTGGTTGCGATAGACTTTTTTGATGGCTTACTAACTAATGAGTCTGCAAAAAGATATGCTCTAACAGCGTCATATCAAGCGGATGATATTCAGGCAGTTTCAGCAGATTGTATTGAGTTTAAAGCTCTGTATCCTTTCGCTGAATTTACTTATAGAGCATTCGAGGAAGTGACTATTATCCGCAAGGTAGTTTCGCCTGTGCTGCGGGGTAATAAAAAGCTCTGTTCGTTGCCGATGCACTGGAATGAGTTTGAGCTGACAAACAATACTAATCAGAAAAAAGTGGTGACATTGGTTCAGTCACTGAGAAACCTTATTGGGTCGACCTATAAAAAACAGCGTCCGGGTGTACAAGACTCTGCATGTACGCTAACTCAAAACCCAGTCAAACAACTACATGGTTTGCATGAGTATTCCATGGACGACAGGCTCTTTAGAGGCGTTCTACAAACAACAGATTCAAATTACGCATCGGATATTGAAGGTGAAGTACTGTTTGGTGTCGATGTCTCGCTCGATCTGCTAAATCAACATAAGGCGGTGTCGTCTGCGAAGCCATCGGTTTACTGTGTTGATGAGCAAAAATCCATACTCAAAGCCTTGAACACTGGCCGTGTAAGTCATCGCTTTGACAAAGGTATATACAGTGGACGGGAAGCGTTAGCTTCTTTGGTCACTGTTTGCGTAGAGCTTGAGCCGAACGAGGCCGTATCTGTACGCTTTGCTCAAGTTATGGATCATAGCAAAATCGAACTTGAAGACTGGACAAGCCAAAAGGCTTACACGCAGTTTTATCCGGCGGTAGAGAGAGCCTGCACGATACTCGAAGATGTGTTACCACAGGTTGAAGATATTGAAACTGGGATAGTTGCTGAGCAACAAAGCTACCTTTCAAAATCGGTGGAAGCTATTGGTGACGAGAGCTCATCCTCTAGATTTGCGACCATGGCGATGAATAGCCTGTCGTTCATGGCGGAGTCTAGCGTATGGGACATCAACGATAAGTTCCTCGTAAAAGAGTGTGTGGACTATCCATTTTTCAACTCCCTTGATGTTTATTTTTATGGGTCTTTTTCGTTACTTTATCTGCTACCAGAGCTCGATGGATGCGTTATGCGAGACTTCTCGCAAGCCATTCTGGCACGAAGACTTAACAAAGCGTCGCTTCTGGGAGTATGAGGATAAGCCATTTGCGGAGTTGTGCGATAAGAAATATGAAGGAATCCGTGGTATTCGAGGGGCTGTGATACATGATCTTGGCAGCCCGTTTGATATTAAGCCGGATGCTTACACCTGGCACAATGTTAAAGAGTGGAAAGATTTGGCTCCTAAGTACATTTTAATGGTGTACAGACATTACAAGATGACCGGGAACATCAAGGTTGTTGAAAACTGCTGGCAAGCCGTCGAAGAAAGTATCGATTACCTCAAAAATCTCATTGTCGAAGGTGATGAGTTGCCACTGACAAGAGGTACCGATGACACCTTCGACAACTTGTCTTCACATGGAATTTCTATCTATTGTGCAAGCTTATGGGCTGCTGGGCTAAATGCCGCTTCTGAACTTGCCAAGTTAGTGGGTAAAACCGAGTTGGCTGAGGCGTACATCAGTCAGGGACAAAAGTCGTTAGCGCTTGTAGAGCGTGGCCTTTGGGATGAGAAAAATGGTTATTTCCATTTCTTTGTCACACCGATCCAGTCAGTCCATTTAACGGGAGAGAGCTTTCAGGATCTTGAGACATTAGGGTTAACGTTGACAGGCGATAAGTGTCGAGACAAAGAAATTCTTAACGAATATCTTGATAATGCTCACTACTGTGGGGGCGGTAGTAAGCTGAAGTCTCGGTTTGCTGCAAAACGGCTCTTGGCTGATGTTGCCCCTCAAGCCTTTACGGATGAGTTTCAAAAATACTGGAACTGGACTCTGACAACAGTTTCGGGGATGCAATGCTCGCCGACAGTTATGACGAAGCTTCTGGGTTTGGGTGACTTATTTGAAAGTGGCAAGGTAGAGCGTTCTCTGGAATACATCTATCAAACTAACTTTAAGAGAAACAGCCCCAAACTTGGTATTGCCAATATGACCTTGTCAGATGGGATGCCACATGACGCTTTTCAGGCTCAGGATGTCTGGATTGGTGTGCAGTTTAGTGTGGCAACTGCGCTGCGTTTAGCTGGCAAAAATGTACAGGCGATTGATGTGTTGGATACGGTCTACGATGCTTTATATCATCAGGCGAAGATACCTTTTGCAGCACCAGAAGGCTTCAACTGCTCTGTTCAGGTGACAACAGGTGAGTTGATGAATCAGTTTGACATCGAAGCGGATGTTGCAACTAATTGGTTTGAAAACTTAATCGCTTCAGGATGCCTATTGGTAGATGGCAGAGTTAATCCGGATATTTGTGAAAGTACAGCAGAGTTTGCTGATATAGCCGGAAGCTATGTAGAACAAAGTTATCTCGATGAGCTCCATCTTTGGCTTAAAAATACCGGTCTTAAATATACAGCAGGCCGTTATTTCAGGCCGGGGATGATCTTTGCTTACCTGAATGAAGCGCTGTAGGTAGTCATGACTTCGGAATAAAAAATCCCCTGATAGAATTATCAGGGGATTTTTTATTCATGTAGCGATTTAGTAGATTCCCGGACTATTAAATCAATAGGAGGAAGCTTGTCATCGTGCCTTTCACCGCTTAAAAAGTTGAGTATGGAGTGAGCCGCTACAGTTCCAATTTCTTCTATTGGTTGGCGAAGCGTGGTTAATCCTGGAGTGAAATACTGAGAGGTAGGAAGATCATCAAAACCAATGACCGATATATCGTCTGGAACCTTAAGTCCATGATCGTGTATCGCCTTTATTACACCGTATGCACTTAAATCGTTTGCCGCAAAGATAGCGGTAACTTTGGCTTTTGGATCATTTAAAAGCTCAGTGGTTAATTTATATGCTTTTGCTGAACTAAAGTCACCGTTCTTAATGAGTCGTCTATTTGGCTGAATACCTGCTTCTTTCATTGCTCTTTTATAACCTTCAAACCTTTGGTAGGCGTCAGGTTGATTAGCATGTCCCTTAATATGACCAATATTAACGTGTCCTAACTGAAGCAAATGCAAGGTAGCGATATAACCGGCAAGCTCATTGTCAATATTCACGCATCTTACCTGGTTGTTTTTAATATCGTAGCCAACCGCAATAACTGGAGTGTCTTTTGCCGCATCAATAATCTGGTTATTCGTTAAGTTGCCAGTGACGATAATCAGGCCATCTACGTTCTGTTGGGTCAGGTAATTCAGGGCATGAGTTTCTAGTTTTTTATCCCAATGCCCAGAGGCGATAGACAGTTGATAGCCCTGTGAAATAAGAACCTTCTCCATATCGTTAAGAATCTGGCTGGTAAATGGGCTATCCGGATGCTGCACCAGAGCGCCTATGGTCATGGAGCGACGATTACTTTCTGCTGGTTTAAAAACAGGTTTGTAATCGAGTTGATTGATTGCGTCTTCTATTTTTTGACTTTTTTCATCCGATACATAAGTTGTTCTATTTAAAAATCTTGAAACAGTAGCAGGTGAAACACCAGCAAGCTTAGCAACGTCGTAGACGGTTGGGGTGTTTTTTTCTTTCGCATAGGAAATCCTATTTTTATAATGTTGGATTTTATCTCTACAATAATTAATCAACAAACACTATCGTCTCAAAATACGAAAAAAATCAGGTTGTAGTGAGGATAAAATAGTGAAACATACTGACAGTTTTATGATCAAGATCTAAGTTAACAAATTAAGCTATGAAACAAAATGAATCGGAGGAGGCTTTTCGATTGTAACTTAATAAATAACAAGGTGTTAAGGTGTTTGTTTTTGTTCTTTATCCATGAAATGAACTGTATGTTTCATGGAGTGTTTCATAGTTGCAAGGTGTGACTATCACCACTGATATCAATATAGTGGTGTGAATAAATAGATACAAAGAAAGAACGAGTATCTACTTAATGAAAATTATATCTATTATTTCCAAAATCTACTTTGGATTTTCTGTGATTATCGCCGTTATGGTAAGCGCATCCTGGTTTAACCTTCAGTCAAATAAAAATGTTAGCTCATCAATTTATCAGGTAAATAATAAATCAACTCCGTTGCTTATAAATTTTTCTGAAATTCAAGGAGAGCTTCTAAATATCAATAGGAATCTAACTCCCTATCTGTTTGCATTATATATTGACGAGTTAGAACTGATTGAGGAAAAAATTAATCTGGCAGTTAATTCTTTTATGGATGAGTTCAACAGAACACAAGAATTGACCGTGGGCGACGCTGTTCTATCGTCTAATATAGAGAAGTTTGATTCTTTGCTAACGGAGGTATTAGCAACGCTAAAAAAGATACTTCAGGCTCAATATCTCTACCTGGACGCTAAAGAACTAAGCACTTTTAGCAACGAAGATATGTCGATATTTTTCAAGAAAACACATAATGACATATCCAGGTTAGCGAACAATAAGGGCTCTGTGGTTACATTGGAACGATTTGATAACGCGGTAAGTGTTCTTGAATTAAAAGCCAACAATATTTTATCACTTGTTGACTTTGGCGAGATTCGAAGAGAGATAAAAAATTTAGATATAAACCGAGAAGAACTAAAGCTGCTTTCTTCCGATTTTGAAAGTAAAGAGCCTGAATTATACAAGCAGCTGGAAGAGAGTTTCACTGGGTTAGAACATTTTGTGTTTTCAGAACAAGGATCTTTGGCTATTCACCTCAAAAAGTACCAGCACTATGAATCCGTTCAGACTCTTTATTATAAATTACAGTTATCATTGGATGACTCTCTTTCTCTGATACGAGCATTGTCTGATGAGGCGGGGCATTCTTCGGAAGTACTGATACAAGCTTCGTCTGAAGCGCTCAATTACTCTTTTTATAGTATTGTTGTGGGTGTCTGCCTATCCATGCTGGTGGCATTTTCGGTAGGGTATGGCATTACTCGTTCTATCAAAGAACCGGCGAGAAAAATCAATATGGCACTGGAACGTATTGCCAATAAGGAGTTGATGGTACGTGTTGATTATAAGGGGAAAAATGAGTTCGGAAACATCGCCAATAAAGTTAACCAAACAGTGGAGCAGATTGCGGAAGTTATACATCAGATCAGTGACGCTTCTGGTGAACTGAACACTGTCTGCAATGAAAATCACCAGCATAGTGATAGTTTAAGTTCATCGTTCGAGCAGCAGTCTTCACAGATGATGACGATCTCCTCTGCGATGGAAGAAATAGAGTATTCGGTCAATGAAATATCCAATGCAGCTTGCCAATCGCAAAGCCTGGTTACTGAAGCTGTGAACTATTCTGATAATAGTCAGGAGCAGCTCAGAGAAAATCATCTGTTGATGCATAGCCTATCGGAGAAGCTGTCCCAATCGACTCATACGATCTCCCTACTGGAAACAGAGAGTGCTCAAATCGAGTCGATATTGGAAGTAATATCTGGCATTTCTGAACAGACAAACCTTCTAGCTCTTAATGCGGCGATTGAAGCAGCAAGAGCCGGTGAGCAAGGGCGAGGATTCGCCGTTGTTGCTGATGAAGTTAGGGTTCTTGCGTCAAAAACAACCAAATCGGCCTCGGAAATAAGGGATAAAATAGAACACCTTCAAAACCGCGCACGCAACGCTGCTAAAGAAGTGAACGAATGCCACTCCTATATGAACCAGTATACTTCTCACGTAGACTCGGTAAACAGATCTCTGGCCGGGTTGCATGAAGCACTTAAAGAGATTGAATCAGGTAGTTACCAGATAGTTACTTCCACTTCAGAACATCAGATGGCCGCAAAAGAGGTCACTACTACGATAAATCTATTGCATGAGCTGACAGAACGGAATGCAAAAAATGCTAATCAGTTAGCGATGTTAGGGCAAAATCTGGAGTTGATGGCAGAACAACAGCAAACCCTCGCTAGTACGTTCAGGACATAGGGGCTTCATATTAATGGCAAAAATATACTTTGTTTGTGGTTTTATCGGATCGGGTAAAACGACTTACTCTAAACAGCTAGAAAAAGCTCAGGGGGCATTCCGGTTTAATCTGGATGAGTGGATGATCCCGCTTTTTGGTGAGCATATGGATCGGGAAGTTTTTGATAAACGCAAAAAAACACTAACTGATTTGTTTAAAGGCTCTGCGCTTAGGCTATTAGAATTGGATGTCCCGGTAATATTCGATTTCGGTTTCTGGAAAAAACAAGACAGAATCCAGATTAAGACATGGGCCAATGAAAATAACCTGACGTATGAGATGGTTTATCTGGATGTGGATTTTGATATTTGCAAAGAAAGGGCTACCAAAAGAAATAGGGAGCGTGGCCAAGACGCCTATGAAATGACGCCGGAGATGTTAGATCTATTCTGGTCCTGGTTCGAAGTACCGACTGAGGATGAGGGTGTGACTTTTTATCGTTAAACCTTTATAGAGAAAAGCGCCTGTTCCGGCGCTTTTGGTATCTGGGTTCAAGTCTGAGTTATACCGCGCTGCGTTTATACTGGCGGTAATCGGCTTCCCAGAAGTTGTCTGCGATCTTCTCTAAGAGTCTTTCGTCAGTTCGTTTGGAAGCGACACCTTGTTCCATTGCTTTTTTACCCACAGCAAATGCGATATGTTTAGAAACTTCCTGAATGTCTTCAAGTGGAGGTAACAGCGGGCCAGTACCATTTATTGCTAACGGAGAGCACTCTGCTAGCGCTCTGCTTGACTCCATCAACATTTCGTCCGTTACCCGCTTCGCGCGAGATGCCAGAACGCCCAGGCCGATACCTGGGAAGATGTAACTGTTATTACACTGAACGATGTCAAAAGTTTTGTCGCCAATAACAACTGGGCTGAACGGGCTACCAGTTGCCACTAATGCCTGACCATTTGTCCAGTTCAGGATATCTGAAGGCAGAGCTTCAACTCGGCTGGTTGGGTTCGATAGAGGGAAAACAATCGGCTGCTCGCAGTGTTTGTGCATCTCTTTGATGATCTCTTCTGTAAACAGGCCCGGAGCACCTGAAACGCCAATCAGTACCGTTGGTTTAGCGTTCTTCACTACATCAAATAGCGAAATTTGAGTCGAGGTGGTTTCCCATTCATTAAGCACTTCACGTTTTTGAACCAGATTTTGCTGGAAGTCGAGAAGGTTTGGCATATCGTCAGAAAGTACACCCCAACGATCAACCATAAATACCTGAGAGCGCGCTTTTTTATCGCTGATTGAGCCCTCAGACACCATTTGAGCGATGATAGCTTCTGCGATACCACAACCGGCTGAGCCAGCTCCCAGGAATACGACGCGCTGCTCGCTAAGTTTGGTTCCAGACGCTTTACATGCCGCCAATAGCGATCCTACCGTTACCGCTGCCGTACCTTGAATATCGTCATTAAAACAGCACACTTCATCTTTGTAGCGTTGCAAAAGAGGCGTTGCGTTCTTCTGAGCGAAATCTTCAAACTGAATAAGAGCTTCTGGCCAGCGCTCTTGCACCGCTGAAATAAAATCGTCTACGAACTCATTGTATTGCTTGTCGGAAATACGAGGGTTACGCCACCCCATGTACATTGGGTCGGACAATCTTTGTGGGTTGTTGGTACCAACATCAAGAACGACTGGCAATGTGTAAGCCGGGCTAATGCCGCCACATGCCGTATATAGGGATAGTTTACCGATTGGGATCCCCATACCACCGATTCCCTGATCACCAAGACCCAAAATTCTCTCGCCGTCAGTAACCACAATCACTTTTACATTGTTTCGGGAGGCATTGTTCAGCATATCTTCTATGCGTTCACGGTTTGGGTAAGAGATGATCAGACCACGAGCGCGACGGTAGATTTTCGAAAAGTTTTCACAAGCAGCGCCAACGGTTGGGGTGTAGATAATTGGCATCATTTCAGTGATGTGATTCTGAACTAATCGATAAAATAGGGTCTCATTTGTATCTTGAATGTTACGCAAATAGATGTGTTTATCCATATCAGATTCGAAAGAAGAGTATTGTTCATACGCGCGCTCAGCTTGTTCTTCTATGGTCTCAATAGCTTCTGGAAGTAGCCCTTCCAGATTGAACAGCTGCCTTTCTTGCTGCGTAAATGCGCCTCCTTTGTTGAGTAGTGGAGCTTCTAATAGTGCTGGGCCTGCATAAGGTATGTACAAAGGTCTTTTGTGATTACTCATTTTATTCACTTCTTGTTTTGAACACGGCTGATAAGGTAAGAAATTCTAATATCGATTGCCTGATAATTAGTGATTGATATGTTAACGCAATTTTGATTTATGTGATATCAGGGAAATGACCTTTCCCTGCTTAAGCCTGAGATCATAAGTAGTTTTGGCATATTTTCGTAACTATAAACGGCACTAGCACATGATTGAAATTTGTCCAATTGTTAATTACACATTATGGCTACAGATCACAACACATATACAACATATTGATTATAATAACTTTCAACTCAATAGCACTTAGTCATAGTTATCGTCGCAAATTGCTCCGAAGTATAGTGGTTTGGTTCATATCTTGCTTACCATAAACCAGCAAATGATAAGGGTATGGGAATATGGCAATTGACAATCATAATGTTGAACTGAAATCTCAGGAAGATAGACTGATTCTACCTGTGCCTGATACAAAGTATCTGTCTGATGCGTCGCAATTGAAAGGGGTTGCTGAAAGTATCTCCTTTCCCCAGACTACATCTGATGTTTTCTAAAATTATCCATCGGTTATCTGCATCGAATACGCCCATTACTGTTCAGGGAGCAAGAACAGGGCTAACAGGTGCAGGTGTACCGATGGGTAGCCATATTATGTCGATGGATAATATGAATCGAATACTCGGCCTGAGGCAAAATAGTGCCGGAGAGCTATTTGTTCATGTTGAGCCCGGTGTGAAATTAGACGATCTTCATACCATGGTAAATAGCGGCTTTAAAGATTTAGACAGTCCAGACGAAGAGACCCAGGAAGTACTACTATCGAATCCTGATATCGAAAATTATTTTTGGCCTGTAGATTTGCTGGAAGGCTCTGCAACGATTGGTGGTATTGCGAGTACCAATGCATCAGGTGTAACGTCGTTTAAATATGGTAGAGCAGCGCAGTATATCGAAGGGTTGCGGTTTGTAGGTGAATCTGGAAACGATATCTGGGTGTCACGTACTGGAAACAATATATCGGATACCCAACAATCGGAGGTTGCAGGCACAACTTTATTAACCCAGAATGATGTTCTTAACGCCATCCTTGGTGGGGAAGGGATGTATGGTGTGATTACGGAGCTTTCGTTAAAACTGATCCGTAAGCCTCATAAGAAGATGGGATTTTTGGTATTTATGCGCTCAGAGTCTCAGCTGGAATCTTTTATCGATAAGTGTCAGCTGATGCTATCGGATACTCCGCAGAGCACGCTCGCTACCGTCGAGTTTATGGATCAAAGGGCGATTGAAGCGATCAAAGCGCTTGGGAATCAGCTTGAACACTGCGAACCATTACCTGAGTTACCCACCGATATTAGCGGAGCGGTTTATATCGAGCTACATACCGAAGAGACTCAAGGTATACAACCTCTTGCCAGTTCTTATATCGAGTGTTTGCAAGATCTTGGTATTGGCTCCGATAGAATATGGTCTGCAACTGAAGATAAAGAGATTCAAAATCTCAGGATATTACGATATGCCGCACCAAGAGTAGCAAACTTACTTGTTTCACTTAACCAACAAAAGTGTCCGTCTATAACCAAGCTGTTCACCGATATTCGGTTTGAGGGCAACTTCTCTTCGGTTTTACAAGATTACCTTAGAGACCTGCAAGATACACATATGCCAGCAATGATTTATGGTCAGGTGTTAGATAATCATTTGCATGTGAATTTGTTTCCGGAAGATGAAAGACAACTTGGTATTGCAAAGAGGCTACTCGCTCACTGGGCGCAGAAAGTTAGAATTCAGCGCGGCACCCTTGTTGGAAATCATGGTATAGGAAAATTAAAAACAGAAGATAGTTATCCAGAGTTGTCAAAGCAGGAGATTTTCAAAGAACAGCAGCTTAAAGCCATATTTGACCAACGAGGGTTGTTTAATCCTCATAACCGATCGTCGTTATCTAAGCTCACTTGAGTATACTATCGAAGCCAATTAGGCTATTGTCTGGAAATGGAAATCATTTTCGGGTGGTGAGTGAGTGAAAAAGACGGTGTTATTTTCGGTTGGTTGTTTATCTACCGGACTTGGCTTTTTAGGGATATTTCTGCCTCTTCTTCCCACTGTCCCATTCATCTTGTTAGCCATGTATTGTTTTAGCAACAGTTCCCCTAAATTCTTACGTTGGCTTGAAAATAACCGCTTTTTTGGCGAGGTTGTCCAGCGTATCAGAGATGACATTGGATTAACGGTCAAGGAAAAATGGCGAATTTTGATTGCTAGCTACCTGTCAATCGGAGCGACAGTGATATTCGTGCTGGACTCATTCCACGGCCGAAGCATGCTTATTTTGATACTGGCGATAGAAACCTGGGTAATACTACGCTATAAAACTCATTACCCAGATAAATGCCCTGATTAGGGGACGAAAGATTTTTTTGCCGCCTGGTATCCGTAAGCAATCATCTCTTCAGCTCTATCAAACTCAAGTGTGCCACAAAGATTTTGTGGAATATCAATGATCTTGTCGGGCGGGTAAGCAGCTAGTTTCTGCCTTGCAATGGTGCTCTGCATCGCATCAAAAGCCTGATCGGCTATATCAAATGCATGTAAGTTAATATTGAAAGAGTCCATTACCGAGTCCTGAACTTTTTCAATATATCTGCCGATACGATCCTTCATCGATGGGTTGGTATGGAGATGCAGTGGTTCTGAGGTTTCCGGTTTCACAATATGATCACCGCCTAAATTGACAGCAAGCGTGAGGTCGGTTTTGTCACCAAAGGTCGGAGCAATAGGAACCGGATTCAGAACTCCGCCATCAATCAGCTGAACACCATCGATTTCATATGGTGTAAAAAATAGTGGCAATGAGATCGAAGCCCGAATCGCGTCAAATAGTGAACCGGAGTTTATCCAAACTTCTTTTTCTTCTTTTACATTCGCTGCGACTGCGGTAAACGGGATATCCAGTTCTTCGATTGAAATATTACCAATAAGATCGACAAGTGTGGCGACAATCTTATCTCCTTTAAATAGTCCGCTCGACTGCCAGGAGATATCGAGTAGCCTAGCCATTGCAACTTTATCGATTGCAGTTACCCACTCTTCAAACTCATCCAGTTTACCCGCTGCGTAAATACCTCCGACTAATGCTCCAGCCGAGCATCCCGAGATAGATTTGATTTCATAGCCGTTTTCTTCGAGCCAGTGAATAATCCCTATGTGGGTTAGCCCTCTTGCTCCGCCGCTACCAAGCACAAGTGAAACTGTAGTTTTTGACATGGAAATCAATCTTATTTAATTCATACGTTAGACAAACTATATACTTTTCTGGGAGTTATACTCAAGTAACCTCTAGGTGCAGCCCTGAATCCTCCATCTTGAGGTCACTTGAGTATATGAGTGCCAACTTTTTATTGGACACGACTAGTTAAATCTAGGTGTAATAAAATTACATATAATTGAGATATAGATCTTGCAAGCGCCATTAATGTGATTATAATCACAATTAGTAAGTAATTAAGTTACATTTGGAGTTCATTATGGGTAACGATTTAGGTGCAGCATACGTAAGCAACCTTATTGCGAAGAACATGGTTAATGAGGCGCTGTACGGCAAACCAGCTCGTCAAAAGAAAACATCTAGCCTGAAGAAGTTTTTCAAGAAGTTAGCAAAGTAAGAATTTAAAAGCCCTGATTTTTGATGTCAGGGCTTTACTTTTTGGGGCAGCAGAAAATCTAGCTGGCGGCTTCAATGTTCAATACATTATCAGGCGCTTTATCTAATCCTTTCTCCTTTAACAGCGCTTCCAGGTTATCTGAGCCCCCGACATAGTTACCATCCATCCAGATTTGTGGGACAGTTACCGGTGTTTTTTCGCCTATAATAGCTTTCACTTCAGGGATCATCCTATACAAAGCAGCGCTATCTTTAACTACATCATAGTAATCGTATCGTATGCCTGCATTATCCAGTGCCTCTTTCGCTTTAACGCAGTAAGGGCAAGTCGCTTTACCGAAAACAATGTTACCTTTTAATGTGTCTCGTTCTGTCCACTCTTTGATTACTGACTGAACAAGCACGCCTCGATTTAGTGCTTCTCCCTGACTAATTACCTTACCTTCGACGACGATAATAGGAGCATGCCAGGCACCAAGCTTCAATGGTTCCCACCAGTGTGAAAGCCAGTCTTTTACTTCCAATTCTACTGGTACATCTTTCAATTCATTGTCGAACGTATCTTTAAGAATATCCTTGGTCAGCGTGCATTCACCACAAGGAATCTTAACTTTAAAAGGACCCCAGCTACCCGCCCAGCGATAAAGAGTAATTTTTACAGGTTTTGTCATGTGTTCTAATCCGGTAATTGTTCGATTGTAATTAATAAGAACGGAAGACTTTGGAAATAATTTCAGTATATAGAAAAAAATACCTACCATAATAGGGCGGCGTCATCTCTGTGCGCACACTAATGCTTAAATTTATCAATTTTCATCAACGTGATGGCGAAATTGTGGTATATATCCCTACTCAGACATTCATAGGTAGGAACATTGTGGTCAAAGCAGCCAGGTTACACCCCAGGCTTGATCTGAAAAAAGCGCCTTCAGAGATCTTTATGAACTTTGATGCTTTTAAGGAGAATACAGAAACTCGTCTACACGCTCACCCGTGGGGTCAACTACAGATAATCAATGGCGGAACGTTAGAGCTGAACGCTGAAGGTATGCGCTTCTTGGCTCCTCCTCATTTAGCGATATGGGTGCCTGCTGGCGTGATGCACTACAGCTACAATAGAAAACAGTTGAATTACTGCTCGCTGAACATCGAAAGAAAACGATCAGAGGGGATGCCGGAACATACCTGTCTTGTGAGTGTTACCCCTATTGTTACCGCGATCCTTGATGATTTTAGAAGACGAAACATAAGTGTTGCGGAATCAATCCCTGATCAGCGGCTGGCAAATGTATTGTTGGATCAACTTAGCATCAGTAAAGAACAGCAACACTTTTTACCCAGCAGTAGCCACAAAATGTTGCAACCGATACTCGATAAACTGGAAGAAGACCCGTTAAACGATATGTCGCTGAAGGATTGGGCAACCACTGTTCACACAACCGAGCGTACTTTGGCTCGTTATTGTCAAAGTGAGCTGGGAATGAGTTTCACCGAGTGGCGTATTCGAGCCAGATACCTCGCATTCTATGACCTTGTTGAAGCAAGGAATGTCGGTGAAAGAGGTGGCTCTGACTCTGGGTTACAAGCGAGCGAGTCCGTTTATTTCCATGTTTAAGAAATACGCTGGAGAAACTCCTGAGCAATACAAAAACCGGATATAAAAAAGGCTGTAGTCGTAACTACAGCCAGTTAGGTATTGGGTATACGAAATGTTAGATATTCGATTTACAGAATCTCTAGTAACTCCACATCAAAAATAAGTGTCGCCCCAGGTGGGATCGGACCTGTACCATTCTTTCCATAGCCTAAGTTGCTAGGGATGAATAAACGAACCTTCTGCCCTTCAACCATTAGCTGCACGCCTTCCTGCCAGCCTTTGATTACCTTGTTAAGTGGGAAAGAGATAGGTTCACCTCGTTCAACAGAGCTATCAAAAACAGTACCGTCCATTAGGGTTCCGTGGTAATGAACTTTAACTGTACTTGCTGTGCCAGGGTGTACCTCTCCGGTTCCTTCCTTCAGAACAAGGTATTGAAGCCCACTCTCTGTTGTTACAACACCTTCTTTCTTAGCGTTCTCTTCAAGAAATGCCTGACCTTCAGCAAAGTTTACATCAGCAGCTTTGTGATTGGTCCAGGTACGGTAGATGAAGAAGCCTGCCAGAATGAAAATTACTATTGGGAAAATAATTTTAGACACGGTTTATTCCTTTGTTTTAGTTTTGCGTCAATAGGTAGTTCATCGTTTTAGCCAGATCTTCGATAGATTCGTGGCCTTCGGTGATAATTTGGTATTTACCGCCGACAATAAAAGTAGGAACTGAGTTGATTTGGCCGTCTTTTGTCACTCGATCAGCTATTGTGACCAACTTATTCAGTTCCTTAAACTCGGTTTCATCCATCTTGTAAGGGCTTTTTAAATTTCTTGAAGTGAAAGCCTCTTCAATGGCTTGTTGTTGTTCAGACATGGTGACGTCCTGCATCTGAACGGTGGCAAACAATGATTCTAAAAGTGCTTCATCGGGTTTGCCATCAAGTTGCATAACAGCACTATAATAAATAAGGGCTGCAACCTGAGCGCTTTGGTTGAACGTAACGTGAACCTTGCCAACTTCCTGATTAATTTGCTTTTCGATTTCAGGAATCATCTGTTCCATGTTGCGACAGTGACCACAGGTGAGCGAAAAGATCTCAGTGACCGGAGAAAGATTATACTGGCTAAGGTCTGCGGGTAACTGAGAGTACTGTTTTCCTAGCTCCGGTACGTCGTTTTTACTGCAAGCTACGGTAAGTACTAGGGCAACAAGTACAACGAAGGCTTTGAGAGATTTTTTTATCATAGTTATTGAAAGGCTTATGTGAATGAACCGTTGATTCTACATAGATACTTAAGTGACCTCAATAAGCAGAGCACTCACCGAATATGATTAAAGGTTTGTCGTCTCATGCCGATACTATGGCTATACGGATGTTCTGGTAATTGGTTGGTTTTAAAGTAATGAAGAAATTGATTGTACTTTTAGCTCTGGTTCTTACTGGATGCAGCACCTCGGATATGTCCCAAATGATGCCGGGATCGAAGCTTGATGTTGCACCAAAAAGTAGTGCAGAGCTGTTGCACCCGGATTGGGTTGAGGTGCCGACTGCTCAACGCGATCTTTCTATGGTGGAAGGGCCTTACGGAGAACGAAAGAGTGATTCGCTGGATGCGTTCTCTTATTATCTTTCTCAGTTAGGGATTGAGCATGAAATTCTCCCTGGTGAGCACCTGGTCATCAAGCTTAGAAAGAAGGTTCAGTTTAAAACTGGCTCTGACAAAGTTTCCATGGACTCGCAAGAATGGTTAAGTCAGCTTGGCTATTATGTGGCCAGAATGCCAAATATCGATGTGGTGTTGGAAGGGCATACCGATAATACCGGGAGCGCGGCAATCAACGAACGTCTGTCACAGAAGAGGGCATTAAAAGTAAAAGATGAACTGGTTAAACAGCAAGTGATGCCTGGAGCGATATTTACTCGCGGATTCAGCGATTACAAACCAAGATGCAGTAACAAAACCACATCAGGTAAGGCATGCAATCGCCGCGTAGAATTATCATTTATTCTGGCAAACAACTAATACACTGCTTTAGCTCAGGCCGATAATCTCTCCATCTTCACCAATATCAAGATTCATAAAGGCAGGCTTCTCTGGTAAGCCTGGCATCGTCAGTACGTTTCCTGTTAACGCATAAATAAACCCAGCTCCTGCACATAATTTTAGCTCTCTGACATCTATATCAAAGCCACTAGGAGCCCCTTTTACTGAAGGAACTGTAGAAATTGATAGAGGGGTCTTCGCCATGCAAACTCTCATTTTATCAAAGCCAAGCTTTTTGAATTGAACGAGTTGTTGCTTCGCTTTTTCAGATAGGTTTACTGACCTGGCCCCATAACCTACCTCAGCAACAGACATGATCTTTTCTTCCAGCGACTGGTCTCTGGTGTAAAGAGGCTTAAATTCTAATGGACATTCTGCAGCCTTGATAACTTTCTGTGCCAGTTCTACAGCTCCTTCACCGCCTTTAGAGAAGGCATCGCTAATTGCCGCTGTAACAGGTAACGGTAGGCTCTCAATCTTTTCAAGTAGCGACTGTAGCTCTTCATCTGTATCTTGAGGGAAACGGTTAATGGCGACAACGGCGGGTACACCGTAACGAGTGACATTCTCGATGTGCCATTTTAGGTTTTCAAATCCGGCTTGCAGTGCATATGAGTCAGGTTCAAAAATAGAGTCAGGCAAAGGTTGTCCCGGTCTTAGGTCGTAAAGGCCAGAGTTAGCTTTGAGTCCACGTAATGTTGCAACAATAACCGCACAGTCCGGTGCTTTATTAGATACTGCAGCTTTGATATTACACGCTTTTTCGAAACCCATATCCGAACCGAAACCGGCTTCGGTGACTGTATAATCAGTAAGTTTTAGGGCGATGTTGTCGGCAATAATAGATGAATTACCATGTGCAATATTAGCGAATGGCCCTGCGTGTATGAGCGTAGGTACACCTTCTAGCGTTTGCATCAATGTCGGCTCAATAGCGTCTTTCATAGAAACGGCCATTGCTCCTGCCACTTGCAGTTGCTCTGCGGTTACAGGCTGACCTTCCATGTTATAAGCCAGAACGATATCGCCAATACGTTTACGCAGATCTTTTAAGTCGGAAGCTAGAGCCAGCACGGCCATTAGCTCGGATGCAGCAGAGATATCGAATCCATCATTGCGTTCAAATCCATTGATTGTTTTTTGAGGCTCATTTTTGCCCACCGTAATCATTCGCAACGCGCGATCGTTATGATCCATAACGCGTCGCCAAACCACATTCTCTGAGTCGATTTTGAGTGCAGGTAAGCCAGTTTTTTCCTCAAATGCCTTATATCCATGACGCTGTTCGTGGTAGATACGGGCGTCAATGGCTGCTGCAGCGAGGTTGTGAGCTGCAGTAACAGCGTGAATGTCTCCCGTTAAGTGAAGATTAAGTTCTTCCATCGGTGCAACCTGGCTGTAACCACCGCCCGCAGCACCGCCTTTAACACCAAATACCGGCCCCATAGAAGGCTGGCGGATACAAGCTGCAACGGACTTGTTGATCTTAGATAAACCTTGAGCCAGGCCAATAGTAGTAACGGTTTTACCTTCACCGAGCGGAGTAGGGGTGATTGCTGTTACCAGAATCAACTTGCCTTCGCGATTCTCCTTAAGCCTGTTGATACTTTTCAAAGATACTTTTGCTTTGCTCTCTCCATGAGAAATAAACTCGTCATCCTTAAGACCAAATTTCCGACCTACTTCCGATATAGGGCTGAGTTGTGTATTCCTACAAATCTGGATGTCACTTAGCATAATTACCTCTAAATGCTATACGAAAACGTTTGCGCGGGCATAATACCGTGCAAAAATGCTTTGTAAAGCAAAATTAGCAGGTATCTAGCCTGGTAATTCTACACTAATTGGAATTTTTAGTCTGAGGGGTTAAAGGTTAAGCAGATGATTCGAAAAAACCACCCGAATCTGTGTTCGGGTGGTTACTGATAAAAATCAATTTGCTGGGGTGATTTCCGGTTGTTGGTAAGCCTTTGTATCCCACTAGTGGTACGGTGGAAAGGCTGTGTTTGAAGCTACCAGATGTCTCTTTTGTTGAATATGAAAGGTACATCAGTGTCTGGTGCTCTGCATCATAAATTCGGCGTATCTTTACATTCTTGAAGAAGATGCTCTTGGACTTTTTAAACACCACTTCGCCAGATTTAGAGCGATCAATTTTCGCAATCATCTCTGGGGTAATCTCTCCGGTCTGACGGCATGAAATAGAACTGTCGCTGGGATCAGACAGAGTAAAATCAGTCTCTACCGACGCAATATGGCAAGTTACACCCGGAACCAGAGGGTCTGTCAGTTTGTTCAGTTTGATGTCACTGAGAGTAAAAGCACCTAATGACACATCACCGACTTCATTGTCACTACATGCGGTTAACGCGAGTGTTATCGCGGAGGCTGCTAAGATTTTTTTCAACATAATGTACTCTCATTAAAGGACTATTCCTTTAACATATTGTCCAATCGTGCTTTTTTCAACCCAGAAGCGGTACTCTTTGCTAGATAAATCTTAACACTGTCGCTATCAATAAACTCCTATATGGCATATATTCTGCTTATTAGTAGGAGATACTCCTACAAGATAATTGAGTAAATATCCTATGCATCGAGGGTTAAACGAATGAGATTATTGACGATTGCCTTGTTGGTTTGTTTGCTTGGTGGCTGTAGTTCGTCCCCGGCATCCAGTGTATGTACCACAAAGATATGTGATATTTGGCATTAATATACTTTAGAGGTTACTTAAGTATAACTAATTCAGAGTTGGAATTCTGGTGAAAAAAATACAAGAACTGATAGATAAGAAAAATCAATGGCTTTACAGTCAGGTGGATGTTGATTTCCCTACCGCGGAAAGTATTAAAGGTAAGGCGTTATACCAGCATAGCAATGAAACCAATGAATATGAGCAATACCTTGAGCAAGACGCAGTGGACCTAGAGGTGGAGATATACAAAGCCGACTTCCACCGATTAACGGTGATGTTTGCGCAATTGCAAGCCAGCCAATATCAGGAAGAACAAAGTGCCCAGATACTGGAGTTTTTCGCTCAGATAATATTTTCCGAGCAACATGATATCTATCTCGGCTTTATTGAACAGAAAGTAGCCTTTGGCGCTATAGTGACATGTGATGAAGATACCACCCTGATCTCCGATATTGTTGTAGATTCAGATAACTCAATGCTTAGCCATCAAAAAGTCGTATTTCAGCTCATTAACTTCCTAGGAATAAATCATCGTCAGTCAAACGTTTGGTTAAATGTCTGAGAAAAGTGATCCGCATACGAATTTCATAAATTCTTCCCGCCTGGACTATCAGAATCTGCCATATCCTCTTTTTAATTACCGTCGGGTGGAATACTGACGGTAACGCAGGTAGTTTTGAGGAAGCCTATGAATACAAACAAAAACATAAGCTGTGTCATTTTTGATTGTGATGGTGTGCTGGTGGATAGTGAGAAACTTTGCTGTCAGGCTTTATCAAATGTGTTTAATCGTTTCGGTCTTGAAACGTCACGCTCTGATTTTCTGGCTCATTTCCAGGGGGAAAGCTTGCCGATATACTGACCGATGCAAAAATGCGGTTAGGGATGAACGTTTCTGTTGATACCCTTGAGCCACTTTACCGGCAGGAGCTTGAGAAACAGTTTGAGAATGGGCTCAACCCAATAGATGGTGTGGTCGATGTTCTGAACGAACTGGATGAGAAGGGCATTGATTATTGTGTCGTTTCAAACAGTCCTATGGACAAAATTCTGCAAATGCTCGAGCTCACTGGTTTGAAAGAACGGTTCACCTCCTGTTGCTTTTCTGCTTTCGATGCAAATAGCTGGAAGCCAGATCCAGATTTGTTACGTTACGCTGCTATGAACATGGGATATGCCATCCATGAGTGCATCTATGTTGATGATACGCTCAAAGGCGTTCAGGCAGGAGTGGGGGCTGATATCCAAACTTTTTACTTTAGAGCAGAAGTAGAAGAAGTCGATTCGGATAACGCTCAGGCTGTGTCAATTTCTGACATTCGTCAAATTGTAGAGTACTGTTTATAGATAAGCGATTAGGCGTTCCACTTTTCTTGTTTTTCTTTGAGATAGATTCGGGTGATAGAAGTGCCCGAATCGTTACTTTTTCTTTTGTTAATTATCCGATAGTGAACGGATAGTTAACTAATTTTGAACATAAATTTATTCGTAAGATCATAATGTTACTCTGTTTCTCTTAACACTGTTAAAAAGGTGTCAAAGGTTGCGCCGACCTATTTTCGTGCACCTTTGTCCGCTATACACTTCTATAACTTTTATCTACAGTGGGTTTTAAAATGAAACTATCAAAATTAAAAATAGCTATGGCGACTGGCCTTGGTGTGATTTCGCTTTCAGGTTGTATGGGACAAATGGCAACGACAGGCATGGTTACCAAGTTCAACTTAAAAGTTGTCGATAACCGTTACGGACGTGAAGGTATGTTTATCCTTCTTTCTCCTGTTTATGCAATTGCGTCGGTAGCAGACTTGTTCATTTTTAATGCGGTTGAATTCTGGACAGGTACTAACCCAATCACCAAGAAATCACCAGCAGTGGTGGATACTCCGGTTGATGCAATGATCAAAGTGAACGATAAACTGGACTCTTCATTAACAACAGTTCCTGTTGCGATGAACACCGATATCGAAGAAGCTACAATGCAACAAATCGATGAAAATACTCTTCAGATGAATGTTACTTACCTTGATGGTACTCAGAAAACACTTCGCGGTGAGAAAGCAGACGATGCTGTTAACTTTTATCTGAACGATGAGCTCATTACCACAGTTAGAGTTAGTGAACTAGAAAACTACGTAGCTGCATCTCAAATCTAACCACTTAGAGTTATTGACAAGCATAAAATGAGCCAGCCTTTTAAAGGTTGGCTTTTTTTGTACTTAACGAAAGACATGTGCGCAAAGAGGGTAAAAGTGTAAGAAAGTGTTTCAGTATTTACAATTTGCTTCAATTTAATTGCATGAAATACGGTTTAACTTAAGATTAACATATGAACTGTCCATTTTTTAAGCTATTTAAATTCATGAGGTTATATTGATCTATGTTAACTTAATGTTAAATAAGGATAAGTTTTGGAATAAATATTAAGTAATTTACATATTTAGGGTTGATTTAATGCTATAAATAAGGAAAATACACTGCAACATAAGATTTCAATTTTGAAAGGATGCTCTCAACTAGTTGTATAGAGGTGATTTATGAAACTATTTCTTGTATTAATAGCATCAATTTCTGCTGGCGTTATTTCAGCTGATCATATTCATTCTTTCATGTTGGGATTGACCGTTTCTTCACTTGCCGTCGGTAGTTGCTACTGGTTCGCGTTCAGAACAACCCGAGTGCCTGAACTGGCAATGATTCTGCTTATTTGTGGCGTGCTATCTAAATTGACCATTACGGTTATTGGTGTGGTAATAGGCATGCAGGCATCATTGATTACCTCTCCTCTGGTTTTTGCGCTTTCATACCTGTTTTTCTCTCTGGTTGTTACTTTTCTATGGTTTACATATAGAGATGCGATTACACCGAAGTTCAATAAAACCGAAAAAACAGCTTAAACAGTAATTCAAACCGAAATCTTTTTTAAGGGAGCTCAAACGAGCTCCCTTAATTGTTTCTACGACTATTGTCCAAGGGAAAAAGCTAGGGCTTAGATATAAAATTGTTTTAGTTTCACTGATAGAGGTCTTTGGGTATGGAAGCCAGTATGTTTTGGATAGAAAAAACAGTCTTGTTACTGGGAGTAGTATTTATCCTTACAGGTATTGTTCAATATGGAAAGCGAAGCACGGACTGGAAAGGTGTAGCGACCATGTTTTATAAGCGTATTCCTATGTCGATTTCCGAATACAAGTGGTATCGATTGGGTATCGCTCTGGTTGTCTTTGCATTTGTTCTAAGAATTATAACTTTAACGCTTTGGCCTATGAATTGAGCAGAATAGACTTCAGACTTTTCTCTTGCTATCTAAACATAATAAGCCAACTTTGTAACTGAGTTGGCTTTTTACGTTATTTCTCAGCACGCAAAACTAACAGCATTCTTTATCTCTGATACACTTAGTCAATAATTAGCGACTTTTTGTGTACGAGAATCGAACTGAAATCGTTCGAGGATTCCAAGAATTATAAGGTGTGAGTATGTCGTACCCTGTCATGATTTGTGATGACTCTGCGTTAGCCAGAAAACAAATGGCAAGATCATTGCCAGCGTCACTTGGCGCTGATATTACTTTTGCTATTAATGGGCTGGATGCATTAGAGAAACTTGAACAGCAAAGTTTTAAGTTACTGTTTCTGGATTTGACCATGCCAGAGCTGGATGGCTTCGGTACATTAGAAGAAATCAGAAAAAAAGAATTGATGTCTCCGTGGTGGTTGTATCCGGTGATATACAGCCTAAAGCAAAAGCGAAGGTAGAAGCACTTGGTGCTGTCGCTTTTATCCAGAAACCAATAGACAAAGAGATATTAAAGCAGGTTCTGAGAGAGCTTGTAGAACCACAGCAAACTCAACAGGTTATTGCATCAGCACCTGTTGCTTTGCCAATCCTAAAACGCCGGGACATCTATATGGAGGTTGCGAACGTCTCCATTGGTCGCGCTGCAGACGCTCTAGCAAGGCATTTTGATGTATTTGTGCATCTGCCACTTCCAAACGTGAATATCTTTGAAGTTAGCGAATTGCACATGGCGTTGCAGGATCTCGCCGGGAATGATGCGGTTTCGGGTGTTTGTCAGGGCTTTAATGGCGAAGGCATCGCAGGCGAAGCCCTAGTGTTGTTGAGCGACTCCAGTATTTCGGATTTGAAACGATTAATGAAGGTGCCTGCTGATAGCGAACAGCTTGAAGAGCTGGAACTGCTTATGGATGTTTCCAATATATTGGTTGGGGCGTTTCTGAACGGGCTTGGAGAACAGTCAGAAGTCCGTTTTTTCCAGGGGCAGCCTGTATTATTGGGGCAACACATTCCTATTGAGTCTGTTATTGACTCCACTACAGGTACTTTTTCTAAGACTATGACTTTCGAAGTGAGCTATACCATAGACAATACAAGCATTCGTTGTGATCTTCTGTTTATGTTTGTTGATGAGTCTTTACCGTTGTTAGACAACAAACTTTCATACTTAATGGAGGATTTCTAATGCTAGGTCTTCCCGCAGAATTCGAGCAGTTCCACTGGATGGTCGATATGGTTCAGAATGTCGATCTTGGTTTGGTGGTTCTGGATACGGATTATAAAATCCAAGTGTGGAACGGGTTTATGACTCACCATAGTGGCAAACAATCTCATGAGGTTATTGAAAAGTCGATTTTCGAGGTATTCCCTGAGATCCCTCAGGACTGGTTTATTATCAAAGCAAAACCCGTTTACGATTTAGGGTGCCGAAGCTTTATTACCTGGAGGCAACGCCCGTACCTGTTTAAGTGTCGAAACGTTCGCCCTGTCACTCAGCAAGCCGAATTTATGTATCAAAATGTCACCTTGAACCCGATGAGAACCCCAACCGGAGAGATTCGCTCTCTTTTCCTATCTATTCAGGATGCTACAGCCGAAGCGTTAATGGACAAACGTTTGTAATTTGCAATGGAGTTTTCAGGTGAAAACAAGTGACACAAACCTCTACTTAGCGAGTGATGTCAGGGAAGGAGAAAAAGAAGTCGCTTCCCGACTAAACCTCGAGATGTATGAACTGATGACTCGTGCCGGACAGGCCGCTTTTGACGTTCTGTTATCGGAATACCCAGAGGCGAAATCTCTGTTGGTTGTCTGTGGTGGCGGAAATAATGGTGGCGATGGTTATGTTGTTGCAAAGCTCGCTAAGCGGTTATGCCTTAATGTTGAGCTGTGGCAGTTAGGAGATAGCTCAGCACTGAAAGGCGATGCTGCTACAGCCAGAGATGAATGGCTGGAAGAAGGCGGTGAAATAGGTACACCGCAGAAATGTTTTGCCCAGGAACATGATCTTATTGTTGATGCACTTCTGGGAACCGGCCTTTCCGGAGAAGTAAGAGAAGAGTATGCGACTCTTATAGAGATCTTAAATAACGCAGAAAAGCCCGTTATATCAATAGATGTGCCTTCAGGGTTATGTGCTGATACTGGTGTTGAGCTTGGCCCCGTTGTTTATGCTGAACACACGGTTTCATTTATTGCTCTTAAACGAGGGCTGTTTACTGGTAAAGCAGCCAACTACGTCGGTGAGGTACACTACGCCACTCTGGACTTAGGCGATGAGTTTAGTGAAGTCGTAGAATCAACTTGCCACCTTCTTACTAAAACTGAGGCATACGATCATTTAATCCCCAGAACGCGAGTAGCGCATAAAGGGAGTAATGGTCGAGTGTTATGCCTTGGCGGTGACCGGGGCATGTTTGGTGCGATTCGCCTCGCGTCTGAAGCCTGTACCAGGGTAGGAGCCGGGCTGACTCGTGTTGTCACTCAGTTGGAAAATGTTCCGGCACTAGTGAGTGCGTGTCCAGAGGTGATGACGTATGACTGGAGGGGTAACAGCAATGAGATTAATGATCATCTTCACTGGGCTGACGTCATAGCAATTGGTCCAGGCTTGGGAACATCGAGTTGGGGACGGTCTCTGGTTGGTTATTCTCGAACCGCTGAAAAGCCTATGGTGGTTGATGCAGACGGATTGAATATTTTAACGAAGACGCCTGACTTTAATGCTCAAAGAATTATTACGCCTCATCCCGGAGAAGCAGCGAGACTGCTTGGTACCAGCATTGCCGAAATAGAGCAGGATAGATATAGCGCAGCCAAGATGATGCAGAGAAAGTATGGTGGTGTGGTTGTACTAAAAGGCGCTGGTACCGTTATATACGATGGTACGGAGTTCTGGGTATGTAACGCAGGCAATCCAGGAATGGCGGCTGGCGGTATGGGAGATGTGCTGACGGGTGTCATCGCGGGATTGCTGGGGCAGGGGCTGAGTCTTTCTGTCGCTGCTAGAGTTGGAGTCTGGCTCCATTCTAAGTCGGCAGATTTATGTGCAGACGAGTATGGCGAAAAGGGAATGTTTGCCTCAGATCTCTTCCCTTATATTCGGAAACTGGTTAATAAACGCCATTAATTAATGCTGCCCAAAGGTGTAGCTCGTGGTTACACCTCATATTTACTCTTGTCACCAATATCAAAGTGTCTTGGCATTCGCCATTTATAGAAGCTTGTTATCAGGAATAGCAGGGAGGCGATACCCGCAAGAATTTTAGAAGCGGTAACCATTTCGAAACTCATGCAAAACCATAGTGCAGCTAGTATCAATGGCTGAAGAGGCAAGCCTGGCACCCGAAAGCAAAAATACTCTTTAAAGCAAAGTCCACCTAAAGTAATAAAGGCTCCGCCAAGCCCAATCATTGGGAATCCCATCACAAAGCATAGTAAACCTACCCAGGTAGCGAACTGCAGCAACAGGCGAAACGGCTTCATATAGATATGGAGTGACGATGCACACATAGCAGCGCAGACAAAAACAAGTTTATCCATGGGGAAACCAATATCCCAAGGTAATAAAGCAATAACGGGAAAAGCAAGTGTGAACCCCAGGCGATAGATGATAACGGTAAGGTGATCTAACCAGTCCATTGGTGATTCAATATGCGGGTCTGCCATTTGTATTTCTCTGTAATGGGGATTTTCGTACTAGTGTAAGTTTTGCTAAGTGAAAATAATAGCAGAATTAAAGATTTGCATGTTCAGTACCTATTATAAGAACAGGTGCTATGCTTAACGTATTGTTAAAAAAATCATTTCTAATTTATGGCTGAACTGACGGATAAAAAGCTCCTTAGAATAATTACTTATGTGCCGGCATGCATTGTTGCCACCTTTACTATTTTGTGGGTCGTTGTAACGGTTAATGATGCTATTCAAAACTCTCAAAAAGAGCTGATTACTCTGGAAAATGACTTTCTTCAGCGTCAAAAAACAGAGCTCGTCCACCAGGTTAACTACGTTTCTCAACAAATAAAGTTCGCACGCGAGCAAACAGAAGCACAGTTAGAGTCGACGATTAAAGCGCGTATTTACGAAGCTCACGTCATCGCGACTCGTTTGTATGAGAGTAATAAAGACCGCCCGGAAGCTGAGGTTACAAAGCTAATTACAGACGCGTTAAGAGATATACGATTTAATCAGGGGCGCGGTTACTTTTTTATCTATAAAACAAACGGTATTAATGTCATGCACCCACTTCTCCCAAGAGTAGAGGGGACTTCCCTCTGGAACTTTAAGGATGTGCGGGGAAGTTATATCGTTCGTGAAATGGGTGAACAGGTTAAAGAAAAAGGTGAAGCTTTTTACCGTTGGTGGTTTGTAAAGCCAGACAACAAAAATCATGAGTTCGAAAAGGTTGGGTTTGGTAAATACTTCGAACCTTATGACTGGTTTATTGGAACTGGTGACTACGTTGTTGATGTAGAAAGTGATATCAAACAAACCATACTCAAATGGTTAAGAAACTTAAGATTTGGAGATCATGGTTACGTATTTGTCCTTGATAAAGATGGGACGATTCTTTCTCACATTGACGAAAGAAAAATTGGCGTAAACGGCCACGATGTTAACCCTGGAGGTACGCCTAGAATTTTGCAAACCAATGGCGATTTTGTTCGGTACACTGCTTCCTACGCGCCGCCAACTATTGATGACGCTTCGAAGGTCAGTTACGTCGTTCAGGATGAAAGCTGGGGATGGGCTATAGGCGCTGGTCATTACGACAAAGAAAGTTACCTCTACCTGCAACAGCGTCGAGATCAGGCAGAGCAAGAGCAGCAAAGTGTCACTAGGCAAATGATAACGATAGGTCTTGTTACCACACTAGTTATCGCTCTCTTTTCGCTCTCGTTAAGCCGTATGATTGCTAAACGTTTCCAACGTTTCCAGTCGCGAATTAACCATGACTTTAATAGCTTACAAACAACCAAAGATCAGCTTGAGTACCTTGCACAACATGATGAGCTAACCGGGCTTCCAAACCGTTCTTTACTCCATAATCACATATTAGATGGTATCAACTTCTCTAAACGTAACTTTACTCAATTAGCGGTGATGTTCGTTGATCTGGATGATTTCAAAAAAGTGAATGATCTCTACGGACATAGTGCAGGGGACAAGCTACTTAGTGAGATCGGTAAGAAGTTTGAAACTATTATGGATAACCATGACTTTGTTGCCCGTTTCGGAGGCGATGAGTTTATCTTTTGCTTCTCTAATCTGGCCAGTGTAGAACAAGCTCAGATAAAGGTTGAACAGATCAAAGAGGTGTTTAAAAGGCAATTCGTGATTGATGGAAAAGTGATGTTTGCCAGCTGTTCTATTGGCGTGTCCATGTATCCCTCCGATGGGGACGATCCGGAAGATCTGATTTCGAAAGCCGATATCGTTCTGTACAAATCTAAAGCTCGTCAGAAAGGCGACGTGCTATTCTTTGATAGTTCGATTAATCAGCAGGTTCAACATGACTTCTTACTTGAGCGTGAGCTAAGAGGGGCCATTGAGCGAGGGGAACTGACTGCGGTCTACCAACCACAAATAGAATCCACAACCGGTAAGCTCCATGGCGTGGAAGCTTTGTTACGTTGGAATAACTCTAAACTCGGGCATGTATCTCCACTTGAATTTATTTCGTTAGCGGAAGAGATAGGGCTGATATATGAGCTAGGAATGTTTGCAATAGAGCGTTCTTGTCAGGAGATAAGTGATCTACCTGCCGAGCTAGCATCCGATCTTATGCTTTCGATTAATATCTCTCCTATGCAACTAACCAGAGAATCTTTTATTTCTCATCTGCAAGAGACTATCGAAAAATACAATATTCCTAGTACCAGAATTACCTTAGAAATCACTGAAAATGTATTGATTAATGAGCTACCCGTAGTAACACCGATAATCATAGAGCTGAAATCGCTAGGTTATACCATCTCGTTGGATGATTTTGGTACGGGTTATTCGTCCCTCAGTTATTTGAGCCATCTTCCGTTGGATGAACTGAAAATCGACCGTTTGTTTGTTGATAATATGCTGAATTCGGAACAGAGTGATTCCTTAGTTAAAGCGATCCTGGCTATCGCCAAGTCATCTGAAATGCGAGTGGTTGCGGAAGGTGTTGAGACAAAAATGCAAAAAGACACCCTAATAGAATACGGATGTGACGTGCTACAAGGCTATTATTTTGAACGTCCATTGTCTGCAACCATGCTAAAAGAGAAGTATTTCAATTCAGAATATTAAAGTGCTTGCGTGGATCTGTTTGGGAAAAGACTGTTAACACAAGCTTAGTTATGGAATATCGTATTGATTAGTATAGGTTTTTGTAAGAACTAAGCGATTGGAGTGGTTTTTTAGGTATGGTATCTTCGAAAGAATAGCACAAAAAAATATTAATTATCAGACTTGTCACAAATAAATCACAGCCTATAATGCTGAAAACCGGAGCGTCTGCCAACGCTCCGGTTTTTTTGTGTCCGAAGAAAAGTAAAGCTTCTGCCAAAGCGTTACTGAGCACTGCTCAAAGTGTTGCCGTGTGAAGGACACACAGTTTAACAATCAAGGAATTGCACAATGCGTATCGAACAAGAACTTAAGCTTGGTTTTAAAGATGTACTGTTTCGCCCTAAGCGTTCAACTCTTAAAAGCCGCTCTCAAGTAAATTTAACCCGCGAGTTTACATTCAAGCATAGCGGTCGTCAATGGTCAGGTGTACCTGTGATTGCTGCTAATATGGACTCTGTGGCGAGCTTTGAAATGGCTGCGGCTCTTGCTGAACACAATGTAATGACTGCGGTTCACAAACACTACACGGTTGAAGATTGGGCTGAGTTCGTTAAAAATGCCGACGCGAAAACACTGAATAACGTGATGGTATCTACTGGTACTTCTGATGCTGAATTCCAGAAGACTCTGGATATTATGGCGCTTTCTGACGACCTTATCTTTATCTGTATCGATATTGCTAATGGTTACTCTGAACACCTTGTTGAGTACGTAAGCCGAGTGCGTGAAGCGTTTCCGGAAAAAGTAATCTCTGCTGGTAACGTTGTAACAGGCGATATGGTGGAAGAACTTATTCTTGCTGGTGCCGATATCGTTAAAGTAGGTATTGGCCCTGGTTCTGTATGTACAACACGTGTTAAAACTGGTGTTGGTTACCCTCAGCTTTCTGCTATCATCGAGTGTGCTGATGCGGCGCACGGCCTTGGTGGTCGCATCATCGGTGACGGTGGCTGTGCATGTGCCGGTGATGTATCAAAAGCGTTCGGTGGCGGTGCAGATTTCGTAATGCTTGGCGGCATGCTGGCAGGTCACGAAGAGTCAGGCGGTGATGTTGTCGAAGTGGATGGCGAGAAGTTTATGAAGTTCTACGGAATGAGCTCTCAGTCAGCTATGGACAAGCATTCTGGCGGTGTTGCACAGTACCGCGCTGCTGAAGGCAAAACCGTACTATTACCATACCGTGGTAGCGTTCATGGCACTATCTCAGACATCCTTGGCGGCGTGCGTTCAACCTGTACATATGTAGGTGCAGCAAAGCTTAAAGAGCTAACTAAGCGCACCACATTCATCCGCGTACAAGAGCAAGAGAACAACGTTTTCGGTAAAGAGTAAAACACCGAGCTTTCGAAAATTTGAATTATGGGAGCCGCTTTTAGCGGCTTTCTTTTTGGTATTTTACGGGCTTTGCTCTTTAATACCCCCTCGTTCCAGACGCTCCGCGTGGGAATGCCTACCGAACTCATGACATCCTTATGCTAATGAAAATAAACCAGATATGTTCAAGTGGCGTGTTGTATTTAAGGATAAAAAAAGCGAACCATTTCTGGCTCGCTTTTCGAAATTAGCTGATTTAAACCGACTTAATCAGGTGTCCTCAACAAAAACTCACTCATCCACATATTCATCAATCGAAGGGCATGAACAGATCAAATTTCTGTCTCCATATACATTGTCAACACGATTAACCGTTGGCCAGTACTTAGAAGCTCTTACTTGCTTAGATGGGAAGAACGCTAGTTCGCGAGAGTAAGGATGTTCCCAGTTGCTTTCAGTTACATCTGCCTGAGTATGCGGAGCATTCACAAGAGGGTTGTCTTCAAGTGGCCACTCGCCAGATTTCACCTTGTTCATCTCTTCGCGGATAGAAATCATCGCATCACAGAATCTATCTAACTCTTCCAAATCTTCTGACTCTGTTGGTTCAACCATCAGCGTGCCTGCAACCGGGAAAGACATCGTCGGAGCGTGGAATCCGTAATCCATCAAACGCTTAGCGATATCTTCTTCACTGATTCCGGTTTCTTCCTTAAGTGGGCGAATATCAATAATACACTCGTGTGCAACACGGCCATTTGAGCCACGATAAAGTACTGGATAATGAGGAAGAAGACGCTCTGTTACGTAGTTAGCGTTTAGGATCGCGACCTTAGTTGCTTCAGTAAGCCCTACTTCACCCATCATCGCGATATACGCCCATGAGATTGACAGAATAGACGCACTACCCATATCAGCCGCCGCAACAGCGTACTCTTTACCTTCGATACCATTTTCAATATGTCCCGGTAAGAAAGGCGCAAGGTGAGATTTTACGCCGATTGGTCCCATGCCCGGGCCGCCGCCACCGTGAGGGATACAGAAGGTCTTGTGCAGGTTAAGGTGAGACACATCCGAGCCGATAAAACCAGGAGAGGTTAAACCAACCTGTGCGTTCATGTTCGCGCCGTCAAGATAAACCTGACCGCCGGCTGCATGCACCATATCACAAACTTGCTGCACCTGCTCTTCATACACACCGTGCGTAGAAGGGTAGGTGATCATAATGCTGGATAGGTTATCTTTGTGCTTTTCTATCTTCGCACCCAGATCCTGAACATCGATATTCCCGTTTTCATCACATTTAACCACAACCACTTTTTGCGACATCATCGATGCCGTTGCCGGGTTAGTGCCGTGCGCGGAACTTGGGATCAGACAGATATTACGGTGACCCTCACCTCGGCTCTGATGGTAGCGTTGGATTGCAAGCAAACCTGCATATTCACCGGATGCGCCAGAGTTCGGCTGAAGAGAAAACTCATCGTAACCTGTTATTTCACACAGCATCTTCTTAAGTGAAGTTGCAAGTGCGCTATAACCAGCAGCTTGCTCTTGAGGTACAAACGGGTGGATAGAACCAAATTCCGGCCAGGTTACTGGGATCATTTCTGCTGCCGCATTGAGCTTCATGGTGCAGCTGCCCAGAGGGATCATACCGTGCGTCAGGGAGAAATCTTTGTTTTCCAACTGCTTCAGGTAACGCATCATCTGAGTTTCACTGTGGTGCGTGTTAAATACCGGATGAGTAAGGAACTCAGACTCACGACGACAGTTTTCTGGGATTGCAGCGAACTCATTCTGAGCGATTTCAGAAGATAAGCTTTCTACTGATTCTTTAACACCAAATACAGAGAACAGTGTTTCAATGTCTTGCGTGGTCGTTGTTTCATCCAGACTTACGCCAAGTTTGTTGTCAAACTTACGTAGGTTGATATCTGCTTGGCGTGCCGCTTTGTATAGCGCTTCGGTTTTATCGTTGCTTAACACGGTAATGGTGTCAAAGAAGCTGTTGTGCTCTAACTCGAAACCAGACTTAGTCAGGCCAGCAGCCAGAACGGCGGTCATATGATGGGTACGACGGGCGATAGTCTTCAGACCTTCGCTTCCATGATATACAGCGTAGAAAGCAGCCATGTTTGCAAGTAACGCTTGAGCGGTACAGATGTTTGACGTCGCTTTCTCACGGCGAATATGCTGCTCGCGGGTCTGCATTGCCATTCGAAGTGCCTGATTGCCTTTCGAATCGATAGAAACACCAATAACTCGGCCCGGCATTGTTCGCTTGTGCTTGTCACGAGTCGCCATAAATGCTGCGTGAGGGCCGCCGTATCCCATAGGAACACCAAAGCGCTGTGCACTACCAATTACAACATCAGCACCCATTTCACCTGCAGGTTTTAACAGCGTAGAGGCAAGCAAATCAGTCGCAACTGTCACTACCGTTTTATTGGCTTGAGCTGCAGCGATAATGTCAGTTAGATCACGTACTTCACCTGTAGTTGACGGATATTGAAGCAGAGCACCAAAAAAGTCCTGCTCAGCAAGTGTATCGATATTCGCAACAAGCACCTCGAAGCCAAAGAACTCCGCACGAGTTTTAACAACTTCAATGGTTTGAGGGTGCACATCGTCAGCAACAAAGAAGACCTTGCTCTTACTTTTACCAGCGCGCTTACAAAGTGACATTGCCTCGGCTGCCGCCGTTGCTTCATCAAGAAGTGAAGCGTTCGCAATTTCCATCCCGGTAAGATCCATCACCATCTGCTGGAAGTTAAGTAGTGCTTCAAGACGACCCTGTGATATCTCTGGCTGGTATGGTGTATATGCGGTATACCAACCCGGATTTTCCAACACATTACGCAGAATGACATTTGGAACAAACGTATTGTAGTAGCCCTGACCGATGAAAGTGCGCTTTATCTGGTTTTGATTAGCGAACTCCTTCATCTGCGCCAGCATATCGAATTCGCTCATCGGGCCTTCAAGAGAAAGCGGATTTTCAAGGCGAATCGATTTAGGTACTGTCTGCTCAATCAACTGATCCAGGCTTTCGGCCTTAATCGTGTTAAGCATTTTAGATTGATCTGATTTGTTCGGTCCGTTATGGCGCGCTACAAATTCGTTTTGGGTGTTTAGCTGACTTAACAAGCTCTGGTGATTAGTTAGATCTGTCATGTTTCCTTACCTTTTAAAAGCACTTTGCTTCTAAAATTCCGTTATTACTCTTCTTCGATGCTTTCTAGGTATTCTTCTGCACCTTTCAGGTTGTCAAGCTCTTCTGGATCGGACATTTTTACGCGTGCAATCCATCCACCTTCATAAGGTTCTTCGTTAACTAACTCTGGGCTATCTTCCAGCTCTTCGTTGATTTCAACGATTTCACCGGTAATTGGTGCGTAAATGTCAGATGCTGCTTTAACTGATTCAACTAGTGAGAAACTTTCACCAGCTTCAATTTCGTCTTCAATATCTGGCAGGTCTACAAACACTACATCGCCAAGCATTTTTTGTGCGTGGTCAGAAATACCGATAGTTACAGTACCGTCGCCATTGTCTTTAACCCACTCGTGACTATCAGCAAATTTCAGTGTCATATCCATGTATCAAATCTCCGATTCGTATTTAAGTCATTAAGAGCAGAATCCTGCTCGAATAAATTCTGTTTATCAGACAAACCTATTTTTTCGCCGTTAATGGTTTCACCGTTAATGAGCATAGCTTTCCTTTTGGAAATTGTTATCTCTTAAGGGCCGTTTGTCCGGTTAGATGTGATCCAGCTCTTGCATTGCAAAATTGATTGGTTTTGGTTCTACTTCTGCTTGTTAATGCAGCGCGTATACGTTTGCGTGTATCATCAATTGTTCATCTAACAAGGACGTAACATACCTTTACTGGAATCATTGATCAAACAAAAATTTCCTATTGGAAATTTTTCCTTGCGATGCACCAAAATAGGGCCATACTTGGTGCAATACTTGAAAACTCATCTGCTTGTGTGAGAATGCAGGGAGATACATGGAAGAAGAGAGTCTCATGCCTAACGAATTTCTGGATGAATACCCATCAATCACCTTAGCAAAAGAGAAAGTTGACGAGAACATAGAACCTCTGAAACTGGGTGAGAAAATAAAAGATATCCGTGCCAAATTAGGGATAACACTGGAGGAGGCGAGTCAGCGTACAGGCCTTGCCAGGTCGACGCTTTCAAAAATAGAGAACGAGCAAATCTCTCCTACGTTTCAGGCCATGCAGAAGCTGGCATCGGGGCTGCAAATCGATATGCCCCAATTGTTCGAACCACCAAAATCTAAGGCGGCAACAGGCCGCAGAGATATCACCCGACATGAGCAGGGTAAACCGCATCCTACGTCAACTTATGAGCACGAACTGTTAGCAACACAGCTTTCCAATAAGAAAATGATGCCCTTTAAAACCAGAGTGCGAGCAAGAAGCTTTGACGATTACGGTGACTGGGTTAAGCATGATGGTGAAGAGTTTTTGCTGGTTCTTGAAGGTGAAGTAACCTTGTTCACTGAGTTCTACGAGCCAATTAACCTCTGCGAAGGGGACAGTGTGTATTACGACGCAAGTATGGGCCATATGCTTGCGTCTGTAAGCGAAACAGATGCGCTAATCCTCTGGGTTACAGCAAAATAGTTTTTCTTGTCATTGCCTCCGTTAATCTGCTATTAATGTTTCAAAGTAAATTTATCCACTATTGGAAACATTAACGCAGATTTCAGTCTTTATGGAGGAAGTATGACAGAGTTACTAAAAACCCCGCTTCACGCATTACACGTTGAAGCAGGTGCAAAAATGGTCCCGTTTGCCGGTTATGATATGCCTGTTCAGTACGCACTGGGCGTGAAAAAAGAACATTTGCATACACGTGATGCTGCGGGGCTGTTTGATGTTTCACATATGGGACAACTTCGTCTGAAAGGCGAAGACGCTGCCAAAGTGATGGAATCACTTGTTCCTGTGGATATTATCGACCTGCCTTCTGGCAAGCAACGTTACGCCTTCTTTACCAATGAGCAGGGCGGCATTCTTGATGACTTGATGGTCACTAACTTTGGTGACCACCTTTTTGTTGTTGTGAATGCGGCATGTAAAGCGCAAGATATTGCTCATATTCAATCTAGCCTTCCTGATAACGTCGAACTTGAGATTATCGAAGATCGCGCGCTTTTGGCTCTACAGGGACCAAAAGCAGCAGAAGTATTGGCACGTCTCCAGCCGGCTGTCGCCGACATGGTATTTATGGATGCAAAAATCATCGAGCTGGACAGTGTTGAGTGCTATGTGAGCCGAAGTGGTTACACAGGTGAAGATGGTTATGAAATCTCTGTTCCAGCAGATAAAGCTGCGGAGTTCGCTAAAAAACTGACTGAATTTGAGGAAGTTGAGTGGATTGGTTTAGGTGCGCGAGATTCACTTCGCCTGGAATGTGGTCTGTGCTTATACGGACACGATCTGGACACAACCACTACGCCAGTTGAAGCAAGCTTGCTTTGGGGTATCAGTAAAATTCGTAGAGCGGACGGAGAAAGAGCGGGTGGATTCCCTGGCGCTGATATCGTATTAGAGCAGATTCAGACAAAAGCAGTCGAGCGTAAGAGGGTTGGCCTTGTTGGGCAAACCAAAGCTCCGGTTCGTGAAGGGTGCAAATTATTTGATCTAAACGACAATGAAATCGGTATTGTTACTAGTGGCACTGCGGGGCCAAATGCGGGTAAGCCAGTTTCTATGGGCTATGTAAAAACTGAGTCTCGCTGCTGTAGGCACCGAAGTATTTGCTGAAGTCCGTGGCAAAAAGCTAGCAATGACTATCGAGAAAATGCCGTTTGTGCCACAGCGCTATTACCGGGGTTGATTTAGCACTAAAACGTGAAAAATTTGGCATATAACCGATAATTACAAATAACCTGCTTTTTTCTATTTCTAATCTATGAATTAAGCAGGTACTATACTTTTTCACGTTGGTTGAAGGTTACTGTATGAAAAAGAAAAACATTTATGGGTTGGCTCTGCTTGCTGCATTCTCATTTAGCCCATACTCTTTCGCAGCAGATGTAGAGATAGCGCCTCAGATTGTTAACGGTAATGATGTTACTTCAGCGTCAACTTACCCATCCTACGCCCGTCTGGTTGCATGGATAGATTATAATAATGGGAGTTACTCATATAGTCGTTATTGCGGAGCAACTATACTAGATGACTACCACATACTAACGGCTGCCCACTGTGTTTATATTAATAGCAATAGTACTGAAGAAAGTATGCTGTTTACGTATGTCTACCCCCAGTTGACAAATGAGTCAGTAACGAATCTAGCAAGTTCTTCGACGCCAAAAGTTAGGATTTCTGAAGTTTATTATCCAGACTCCTACAATAACTCGACACTCTATCATGATGTGGCTGTATTGAAGCTTGAATCACCTTTAACGAATTTCTCGCTTTCTGGTAGTTATGCTGCAAACCTCCCTGCATCGGGGGATGATGCAACTACAAGTGGTGGATATCGAGAAACGGGATTAACGAATAATTTCACAGCTGTTGGTCATGGTAATACCTCTAGCGATGTTGATAACACAAACACCCTTCAGTATGCCACTTTGACTTATGTTCCTAATGCCAACTGTAATTATACTGCTGAAACAGATTACAATTTGTGCATGGAAGGAGATATTTCTTTTAGTTCATCTGGTAACGAAAATCTGGAAGCATCTACCTGTAATGGCGATTCCGGAGGCCCGCTTTACTGGGTTGATGGCAGTACACAAAAACTAGTTGGGGTGACCAGTTACGGACCAGCATCTATCTGTGGCGACCCAGACGTGTCCTACGGAGCAACATCAGTTTTCTCAGAAGTCCTAGACTTTAATACCTGGATTAACAGCGCTACGAGTGGTGCTGAAACGGCGAAATATACTTTTACCGAAGCTGAAAGACAAAACTTCCGTGATGGTAATTATACCTACAAGTATTCAGCTCAACCTGTGACAATAACCTCATCAGGCAGCAGTGGTGGTTCTGTACCATTCTGGGCTCTATTCTTTGTTGGAGGACTGGCTCTTCTAAGAAGAAAGTAATTCGTTTAAAAAGGAATAAGATCTCTGCCTTCGCAGAGATGACGATTTCCATAGAGCCACCTGCTGCCACAGGTGGTTTTTTATTGCCTAAAGTTAATAGGTATCTAATTTGTATTAAAATTGCCCATCAAGTTTGCTAGTATTAGCCAAATTCCAAATTAAAGAGCATCACCGTGACGACATCAAAATTACTCGCCAGCGACTACGACAAAACATTTTTCTATAAAACTAATCCTGAAGCTTTAGAGGTTAACCTTCAGGCGGTAGAAAAGTGGAGAGAGAAAGGCAACCTTTTCGCTATCAGTACCGGGCGTGATGCTGCCAGTATCGGGTTCGAACGTAAGGTAAGAGATGTCGATTACGACTATCTGGTTTCTCTAAATGGATCATTTATTGTCGATAAAGACGATAATGTTCTTTTTAAAAGTGCACTTGAGCATGATTTGGCAAAAGACATTGCTGCAATGTTACGTGAACAGTTTGACGACGAACTAATTGTCTCTAACGGCTTTGATGGATGTAATTTTACTAATCGCAAAAAGAGTCAGACCGATGCGGTTGCGAGAGAAGCGTTTGAGCGCAACTCCAAAATCTATAGTAAAACCATAGAAGAATCGCTTGAAGGTGAAGTACTGCTGCTTGGGTGTTTAAGCGAAGATTTAGAACAGGCACAAAAGGTGCGAGGCGAGATCTTGGATCTGTACTCTGATCAGGTTGAAGTTTTTATTAACCTAAATTATATCAACATAGTGCCGAAGGGCATCAGCAAGGCAAGTGGGATTGAGCTAATCGCTAAGCATGCGGGTGTTGCAACAGATGCAGTGTTGGCTATTGGTGATGATTACAACGACATTCCAATGGTCGAATCTTTTGTTGGTTATGCAGTCGCTAATGCAAAACCAGAAGTAAAAGCGGTGGCTAACGAGGTATTCGAAAGTGTAGCGGAACTGATCGAGAAAAAAATGTAAGTTCCACTTATCTATATTAGCAGAGAGATATGTCAGCCGAGAGAATCTGATACCTAGTTGGCATTTTTTAACTCTGCTACAACATTAGCGTCACAGCTATGAAATAAATCACATTTTTTATGGGGAAATAGGTTCAAGCTATATAACAAAGGATTGCGATGAACGGATTATTTTAATACCAAATGCATATTCCCATCCGAAAAATGACCTGGAAGACGAGTAGGCGGTTTGCCACCGCCAACTCCGAGAAAGTTTTGTGTTTAAATTTCTTAATCTTCCAGCTTTTAGGAGGTCTATATGCCAAACAGAATTCGCAATATTGCATTTGTTGGCCAAACTGGTACCGGTAAAACCAGCCTTGTTGAACGTCTGTTGTTTGAAGCTAAAGCAATAACGACATTGGGTAGCGTTGATTCTGGTGACACTGTCACTGACTTTGATGCCCAGTCTATTCAATACCACCATTCCATTGAAGCAACTCCCGTAACACTCACACACAACAATCACAGAATGAATGTCATCGATACTCCCGGACAGGCAGAGTTGCTTGGGCGTACGTTCAGCATATTCCCTGCCGTGGAAACGACAGCGTTAGTGTTAGATGCAAATACCCCATTAAGTCAGGTTTCAGATCGGTTATTCGAATTTGGCAAAGAGCAGCAGAAATGCCAGATGATAGTAGTCAATAAAATCGATCAGAACCCGAATAAAATCATTGAGCTTGTCGCAGAGATTCAGGACAGATTTGGCGATTGCTGTTTGCCAATCAACTTACCATCCGAAGATGCTGCTGATGTAGTTGATTGCTACTTTGAACCAGAATACGACAAACCAACCTTGTTCGATGATGCAACATCTGCCCATGAGCGTTTGATTGATCAGGTGATCGAAGTTGATGAAGAGTTAATGGAGATTTATCTGGAGCAAGGTTCGGAGCTTTCACCCACTCAATTGCATGACCCGTTTGAAGAGGCGTTAAGAACTGGCCACATAGTGCCTATATGTTTTGTCTCGTCTGAAAGTAATGCTGGCGTAGAATTGTTACTAAAAACTCTCGGCGAGATCATGCCGATGCCAGTTGAAGGCAACCCTCCTCTGCTTGAAAAGAACGGTAAGCAGATCCCGGTAGATTGTGACACTCTTGAGCATACTGTAGCACATGTCTATAAGGTAACCGTTGACCCTTATATGGGCAAGATGGCCTATTTAAGAGTGTTCCAGGGCGAAATAAATGCGGGTAGCCAGTTGTATGTTGGTGAGAGCAATAAAGCATTTAAAGTTGGTCACCTGTATCAGCTACAAGGAAAAGACCGAATTGAAATTTCTCGCGCCATTGCTGGTGATTTCTGTGTATTAGCCAAAGTTGATGATCTGGGCTTTGATTCAGTGGTACACGATTCGCACGATGAAGATGGCGTTCATATGCGCACCCTCAACTTCCCACAATCAATGTACAGTCTGGTCGTGCGTCCTAAGAAGCGGGGAGATGAACAAAAACTATCAGAGGTATTAGGCCGAATAGAGGCAGAAGATCCTTCTTTACGCATTGAACACCGAGTAAGAACCAATGAAACCTTGCTAAGCGGGCAAGGGGAGTTCCATCTAAAAGTCGCTTTGGAAAAGATGGAAAGTGTTTATAAGCTTGAAGTGGAAACCAGTCAGCCGAGTGTTGAGTACTTCGAAACCATCACTAAGCCAGCAGAAGGGCAATACCGCCATAAAAAACAGAGTGGTGGAGCCGGGCAGTTTGGTGAAGTGCAACTAAAAGTGCGTCCGCTTGATAGAGGGGAAGGCTTTAGTTTCGTGAATAAGGTTGTTGGTGGTGCGATTCCAACGGCTCTGATCCCGGCAGTAGAGAAAGGCATTCGTCAGGCGCTGGAAGAAGGTGCGATATCCGGTAACCCTATCAAGGATATCGAGGTTACGGTTTATGATGGCAAATACCATTCAGTGGACTCAAAAGAAATTGCCTTTGTTATAGCAGGTAAAAAAGCGTTTCTTGAGGCGGTAGAAAAAGCTGGGCCAATCGTACTAGAGCCTATTGTCGCGATGGATCTTCATATCCCAATCAGTGCAGTTGGTGATGTTTCTGGTGATCTGTCTGGTAACCGTGGCCTGATTGAAGGGACACACCCTGAATCAGCAAATTTTACACTTCTGAAAGCCAAGTCTCCTATCAATGAGTTGCAAGATTACTCACGTCGTTTGAGAGCGTTAACCGGAGGTGAAGGCAGCTTCAGTATGACACTGAGCCACTATGAACCAGCGCCACCAGCGGTTCAGAAACGTGTTTGCGCAGAAGCTGCTGAAGAGAAATAACGTAAGCTGTATATACTGATATTAAGGCGGGCTTGTCCCGCCTTCGCTTTGACACAAATAAGGATGCTGCCATGAGCAAAAAAGTAGCGGTTGTTCTGTCTGGTTGTGGTGTTTTTGACGGGGCAGAAATTAATGAAGCGGTGTTAACCCTATTAGCGGTAGAGCAGGAAGGTGCTGAATATCAGGCGTTCGCGCCGGATAAAGACCAGTTTCATGTGATTGAGCACAATAATGGTCAGGAACTTCTGGAAGGAAGAAATGTATTGGTTGAAGCCGCGCGAATTGTGCGTGGAAATGTGCTGGCACTGGATAAGCTAGACGTAGAAGAGTTTGATGCCTTGCTTATCCCCGGTGGTTTTGGCGTGGCTAAAAACCTATCTGATTTCGCGATAAGCGGTGACAAACTACAAATGGATTCAACGTTTGAAAGAGTATTACTGGCGTTCAAACAGGCAGAGAAACCCGTCGGTTATATGTGCATTGCTCCCGTACTAATGCCAAAGATTTATGCAGGAGTGAAGTGTACCATTGGCAGCGATGAAGCAACGGCGCAGGTTATTAATGCGTTAGGCGGGGAGCATATCAACTGCCCGGTTGATGATATTGTCGTGGATGACAAATATAAAGTGGTAAGCACGCCAGCTTATATGCTCGCTAGCAATATTTCAGAGGCTAAATCTGGTATCGATAAGTTAGTTCATGCCACCTTATCAATGGCATGATACCTGTTCTTGAGTTGTGCTGTGGTGAGTGATTACAGATTCACGCTTAATTATGTTGAGCGTGAATCATCTCTTCCAGGCCACCACCATTATGAACATTGGTAAAGCCAACTTTCTCCAAATAAGCTTTTGCCTGGCCTGAACGGTTTCCACTTCGGCAATAAACCACAATATTCTGATTTTTATCGATATCCTTGAAAGCACTGCCTATGGTGTTTAGAGGAAGGTTTATTGAATTATCCAGATGCTTAGCGTTGTATTCGCCAGGCGTTCTCACATCAACCAGTAAAGCGCCATTCTCGACTTGTTGCCACGCAACGTCCGCTCGTTCAGAAGCTGATGTAGTGGCAGATACAGCAAGAAGGCTAAGTGATAATAACAAGCTTCGCAGTATTGTATGTCCTTTGAGCACAATTATTCCTTTTCAAGGTCGTAGGTAGACGTAGATGATATCAATATACACTTTTGTCTCCAACACCGCTAAAACTGTTCCACGCGATTCCGACCATTCCGTTTTGCGTGGTACAGTGCTTTGTCTGCGTTAATGATTAGGCTGTCTAAACTGCCTTTCTGGGAATGAGCAGATGCAACACCGATGCTGGTGGTTATACTGATAGCCGTATCCTCGATGATGAGCGGTGTTTTAGATACGCTGAGCAGGATCTTTCTTGCGAGTTGTAAAGCGCCGTATTTGTCTGTCATCGGTAAAAATATTACAAACTCCTCTCCCCCAAACCGGCATAAAATGTCTGAGGTTCGAATCGTTTTTTTAAGATTTTGAGCAAACTGAATAAGCACTTTATCGCCAACCATATGACCATATCTGTCATTAATAGATTTAAATAGATCCAGATCGAGATAGAGTAGGGAAGAGTCCATTTCGGAATCAATATTTTCTAGTAACCTCTCAACATTTTCAAAAAAGTAACGCCTGTTACCTATTCCGGTCAACTGATCGGTAAATGCTTGCTCCTGTAATAGCACGTTGGATTGAGCTAACTTTTTGGTGCGATTTTTGACGGTTTTTTCAAGTTTTCTATTGAGCTCTTCTAGCTCTGTCTGAGCATTAGATAAGTCGGTTACATCACGGGCAAGCCCAAAAACACGCTTGGAACCATCAGCCTCATCGGTAATGGGGATTAACATGGTATTGAAGTAACGGTATTCACCATCAGCCCCCAAAAATCCTTCGTAGTAGCTGATAGGCGCATTTCGCCTCAGGCAGTTCATATATTTAGCCTGAAGACTTTTTGCGAGCTCTTCTCCCATGAAGTTGCGTAATTTTTGGTTGATGATTTTATTCGGAGGAAGCTTAAGTAATTTCGTCTGGGCAGGGTTGATATCCTCGGTAACAAAGTCACCGTCTTCGTCGAGTACCATAACAAACATATGGTCTTCGGTATTATGCCAGAAGTGTTCAAGTAATGTCTGTTTACCCAACTGCACCGAGGTTGGGTTATCTTTTTGCCTGAAATAGGTTTGCCAGTCCTGATATTTGTTGTTCACCCGACTACTCCCTGAGCGCAACGTAACAGCTAATAAATCGATTACATTAGTAGATACTTATATCATCAATTTATGATTATTTGAATGTGTTAGAAGATGTTTTTATGAAGCAGGTTTCACTTCAGGGGTGATGTGGTTGAAAGTCACCCCTGAAAAAGTGATCTAAAATTCGATACGTTCCTCCGTTTCTCCATCGAAATATACGGCTCGTGACAGGTCAAAGTTTAAAGAGGCGCTTTCGCCTGGTTGAGCTTCAAACTCGGGAGAAAGGCGACAAGCGACATCCTGATTATTCACTTTAACCATAGCAATTGTGTCCGGCCCGGTTGGCTCTAACACCTCAAGCTTTAGCTCCAAACGGGTAGAAGCCGTATCATTTTCACTGTCTGTATCCGTAATATGTTCAGGTCTCAGACCGATAACCACTTTTTTCCATCTTGTTGACGCATAGAGTCGGGCAGACGAATCTGGTGTTCGGCACCTTCGCTGCCTGTAACTTTAATGATTGGTTCATCATTGTCATCCAGATCAACCATGGTATGGATAAAGTTCATGGAGGGAGAGCCCATAAAGCCTGCAACAAACATATTGTTCGGTTTGTTATAGATCTCCTTTGGGCTACCGAGTTGTTGCAGTTCGCCATCTTTCATCACTGCTATTCGGTCGGCAAGTGTCATGGCTTCGATCTGATCGTGTGTTACGTACACAATGGTGGTGTTTAACTGTTGGTGGAGCCTTTTTATCTGGTGGCGCATTTCTACACGCAGTTTTGCGTCAAGGTTCGAAAGGGGCTCGTCGAAAAGGTATAGCTTAGGTCGACGAGCCAAGGCGCGTCCCATTGCGACACGCTGTCTCTGCCCCCCGGAGAGTTGTGAAGGCTTGCGATCAAGAAGGTGATCAATTTGAAGCATCTCGGAAACACGTTTTACTTCTGCGTCGATTTGCTGTTGAGGCATCTTCTTAATCTTTAAGCCAAATGCGATATTGCCTTCTACTGTCATATTTGGATAAAGGGCATAGGACTGAAATACCATAGCGATATCACGATCTTTTGGCTCGACGTTTGAAACGTCAACACCACCAATCAGTATTTCACCCGAATTGATGTCTTCTAAGCCCGCAATGGTATTCATCAGTGTAGACTTACCACACCCTGATGGGCCGACCAGGATGAGAAATTCACCGGAATCGATACTGATATCAATACCTTTTAACGTTTCTACGTCCGCGTTTCGGTAGGTTTTGCGGATCTGTTTTAAATCTAGTGTTGCCATTTTTATTATCCTTTTACTGATCCCGCGGTTAAACCACGAACGAAGTATTTTCCTGCTAAAACATAAACTAACAGTGTTGGCAGCGCAGCGATAATGGCCGCCGCCATATCAACGTTATACTCTTTCACGCCGGTACTAGTGTTTACCAGGTTGTTGAGTGCTACTGTAATTGGCTGAGTATCTGAGCCTGAATAAACTACGCCGAACAGGAAGTCATTCCAGATAGAAGTGAACTGCCAGATAACGGTTACCATGATGATTGGCAGCGATAAAGGAAGCATGATCTTAAAGAAAATGGTGAAGAACCCGGCACCGTCAAGCTTTGCGGCTTTTACAAGCTCATCAGGCACACCAACATAAAAGTTGCGGAAGAATAGGGTAGTAAACGCCAAACCGTAAATCACGTGAACGGCAACCAGACCAGTTGTGGTGTTTGCTAAACCTAGCTTACCCAGGGTTGTGGCCATAGGTAGTAGGATTACCTGAAACGGAATAAAGCAACCAAACAGCATGGCGCTAAAAAAGAAGTTAGAGCCACGGAACTGCCACTTGCTGATGACATAGCCATTAAACGCGCCAAGCAGTGTAGAAATGGCTACGGCCGGGATTACCATCTGCAAAGAGTTCCAGAAAAAGCCGTTTACACCTTCACATTTAACGCCGGTACAGGCTGAAGACCACGCCTTTCTCCATGCATCAAACACCCATTCAGATGGTAATGACAGCAGGTTACCCGTACGGATATCCGCCAACGATTTGAATGAAGTTGTTACCATTACAAACAGTGGCATCAGATAAATCAGGCAGAAAAAGAGAAGTACGGCGTAGATAAATGCGCGGCCAAGAGTCATTTTTGTATTCATGATTTCTGCTCCCTAAGTTCTGAGTAGAGATAAGGCACCAGAATCGCCAGAATACCGGCAAGCATCATCATTGCGCTGGCAGCACCAAGCCCGATTTGACCTCGGGTAAATGAGTGGGCGTACATAAACAGAGCTGGTAAGTCGGAAGAGTAACCCGGACCACCTGCCGTTAATACGGTGACAAGGTCAAAACTCTTAATGGCTATATGCGATGTGATGATAACCGCGCTAAAGAATACGGGTCTTAAGCACGGCAATATGATTCGAAAGTAGATAGTTGGCAAGCTGGCTCCATCGATTTGGGCTGCGCGGATGATTGAGCTGTCTATACCGCGTAATCCAGCCAGGAACATCGCCATTACAAACCCGGATGATTGCCACACAGCGGCGATAACCAACGTATAAACAGCCATCTCAGAGTTAACCAGCCAGTCAAAGCGAAAATCAAGATAACCCCAGTCATGCATAAGTTTCTCGATACCCAGCCCTGGGTTGAGTATCCACTTCCACGCTGTACCGGTCACAATAAATGAGAGCGCCATTGGGTAGAGATAAATAGTACGAATCGCACCTTCCTGGCGGATGTTTTGATCTAGCAAAATCGCAAGACCAACACCAATAACAATGGCCAGAAGCATAAATAGAATGCCGAAGATACCAAGGTTTATGATAGAGGTTATCCAACGGTCATTATCCATCAGCTTTTCATATTGCAGTGTGCCTACAAATTTATAGCTTGGCAGAAAACGAGAATTGGTCAGTGAAAGGAATGCTGTCCAGAGAATGTAGCCATAAATACAGACTAGTACCACCACCATTGAGGGAGCGAGTACTATTTTTGGCAACCAGTGCTGTAGTCTGTCGGCAAAGCTTCTTTGGGGAACAGGCTTTGTGTTAGGCGAAGTCAAAACACGCTCCATTTTTTTGATTAGAATTAGCGCAAATCAAGTAAGACGTGAGGTGAGACCGGGGGAACGGCCTCACCTGCTTACTTACAACAAGTTACATTGCAGCTTTAACGGCTTTTGCTAACTTAACAGCAGCTTCTTTCGGATCTGCTTTTGGATCGTTAAAGAAGTTAGTGATTACGTCGTACATTGCGCCTTGAGCGTAGCTGGTGGTAGACATACCGTGCGCCATACTTGGTACCAGGTCACCACTCTTAGCGGATGCTTTAAAGGTATCCATTGAATCGACGGCACAGCTATCAAACTTCGACATGTCTGCATCCATACGCACTGGAATTGAACCCTTGTTCAGGTTAAATACTTCCTGGAATTCGGGAGTCAGAATGGTTGCAGCTAGTGCTTTCTGAGCCTTCACATTCTCTTTATCCTGTAGCTGGAAGAATGCGAAGCTATCGACGTTGTGGGTAAATTGACCCGCAGTACCTGGTGCTGGTACACATACATAGTCTTTACCTGCCACTTTACCTGCAGCAGTAAACTCGCCTTTCGCCCAGTCGCCCATGATCTGCATTGCAGCATCGCCATTTATGACCATTGATGTAGCGATGTTCCAGTCACGTCCTGGAGAGTTTTTATCGATGTAGTTGTGGATTTTTTTGAAGATACGGAAAGCTTCGACCATTTTGTCGCCTTTTAGCGTATCCATATCAAGCTCTACGAAGGCTTTGCGATAATCTTCTGAACCGAGCACATCTAATGCTACCGCTTCAAATACCGTTGCGTCCTGCCAGGCCTGGCCACCGTGCGCTAAAGGAATAATGCCAGCGGCTTTAAGTTTGTCACCAGCGACGAAGAACTCATCCATTGTCGTTGGTACTTTTACGCCCACTTTCTGGAATACATCGCGGTTAGCCCACAACCAGTTAACACGGTGAACGTTTACCGGTACGGCTACGAACTCGCCATCGTATTTCATGATGTCTGTAACAAGAGAAGGTACTTTTTCTTCCCATTTATTTTGATCTGCTACATCATCAAGATTAGTTAGGAAGCCTAAGCCACCCCATTCCTGAATATCATGCCCTTTGATTTGAGCTGCTGCCGGAGGATTACCTGAAACTGCGCGGGTTTTAAGTACCGTCATCGCACTGGTACCAGAACCACCAGCGACCGCAAAATCTTTCCATGTGTGCCCCTGTGCTTCTAGCATGTCCTTAAGCGCGGCAACAGATTTCGCTTCACCACCTGATGTCCACCAGTGAAGTACTTCAACTTCGCCAGCGGTTGCAAATTGGGTAGCAGAGAGTAGGGAAAGAGCCAAAATGGATTTTTTTATATTCATCTTTCTCGTCCGTGTTTAGTTATTGGAATTAACTTATGTAGGTTTAGTTATTGGTACACCTGTTCATTGTGTCGCCCGAATCAGGTGTGCAACACACAATACGAGAATACGCCTCTTGCAGGGAAAGATTGAAACAAAGCGTAACCCCAATGTAACCAACTCGTTACATTAAAGGGCGATTATACCGCCAGGTTACGTGGAATAAGGACTCTGGCAGTTAACCCTCCGTTTTGAGAGTTTTCAAGAATGAGATCTCCGCCATGAGCATGGAGGATATTTCGGCAGATCCCCAGGCCTAGTCCATGGCCTTCATTGTCTTTTGCTAATCGGAAATAGGGCTCAAAAACGTCCTCAAGTTTATCTTCAGGTATACCCGGACCATTATCCTGTATACAAAGAACAAGCCCTGATTTTGTCTCTTCGGAAAATACAATCACGGTGTGACCGTACTTAACCCCGTTTTCGATAAGATTTGTCAGTACGCGCTTTATTGCCAGCGGTTTGGCTATGATAGGTTTGATTCTTGTGTTCTGAATATGCACGATAGTGGATTGCTGGTTATAGGATTCGGCGATATTTCGAAGTAAGGATTTTATATCCACTATCATATTATTTTCGTGAATATCGGTATCTTTTACTGTTTGAAGCGCGCCTTTTACCATGATTTCCAGCTCATCAAGGTCTGCGTTGAACTTGTCCTTTTCTGGTTCATCTTCCAGAAGTTCAGTTCGTATTCTTAACCGGGTTAGTGGAGTTTTTAGATCGTGGGATATCGCAGAAAACAGTGTTTCCCGGTCGGAAACGTAGCGTAGTATTCGTTTTTGCATTCGGTTAAAAGCTCGGGTAGCAACCACTATTTCAGAGGCACCTTCTTCTTCCAGTTCGGGTTGCTTGTCATCCATGCTCATTTTGTTAGCGGCGTTTGCTAGGTTCTTAAGCGGTCGAACTTGCCTGCGGATAAGCAAATAGGTAAACACGATCAGAATCGATGTTGTTAAGAAGAGAAACACCAGTTGGTCGGTGGTAAGGATAGTGTCGTCTAACATCACATAGGGATGGGGTAATAGGGCGGCGATGTAAATCCACTCCTGCGGATTGAGTTCAATCTGCACCACCAGAATCGGAGGATTCAGCGGTTCAAGTGTCAGAGTATAATGAGCCCAGGACCTGGGAAGATCGTTCAAGTAGATGTCGTTTTTAAGGATACGAAGCTTATCCGGTTTAGAGAAGTTAACATCTATCGTTTGTACGTTATTGAGCTTATCTTCAAGCACCTCTTGTATAGAGTTAATGGCAACCTGCTCCAGGTAATTATCTTCAATCGGGTCAATATCAAGCTTTTCGTGATTGAACGAAACAAAAAAGCGTGTACCACCCATATTGCGGATTTGATCGAGAATGATATGCCGATATTCGATTGGCAAGCGTTGAAAAAAGTTAACTGTCGAAGCAAACATGGTTGCCATACTGGCGGAGGTAGTAGCGATTCCTTCCACTTCTTTCTGTTTAGACTGGCTGTACCAAATTCCGGTCGCGATTCCCTGGGCGATTACGACGGCGATAAGTGTTAGCCAGAGTGTTCTGGCAACCAGTGAGCGAGGGTAGAAGAGCTGCTTCATAGCGGGTATACGTACTAGTGTTCGTAAGAAACCTGAGCAGTAAAGATATAGCCGTTACCACGCATGGTTTTTATATACTGATGACACTTCCCGTTGTCTCCAAGTCTGTTACGCAACCGGCTCAGTTGCACGTCGATTCCTCTTTCAAAGGGGAGCGCTTCCCGACCTCTGGTCGCACATGAAATGGTGTCTCGGTCGAGCACCTCATTAGGACGGGATAAAAACAGCATCAACAGTGAAAAATCACTTCCGGATAGTTCAAACTGTTCATTGGTTTCATAGTTTTGAAGTGTGTGGGCAAGGGTGTCGAGGTGCCAGGACCCAAAATTAATACCTTTCGGAATTGAATTAGAGTTGGATGTCTCTTCTTCGACCTGTGTTCTTCGGAGAACGGCTTTTATTCGCGCGACTAGCTGACGAGGATTAAAAGGTTTGGCGACATAATCGTCTGCACCCAGCTCAAGGCCAATTATTTGATCAGTAACATCCGATACGGCGGTGAGCATGATGATGGGAACATTTGAGTTCTTACGAACTTTCTGGCATAGGGTAAAGCCATCGTCACCCGGCAGCATGATATCCAGTAAGATAAGCGAAGGATAGCCGTTGTGCTCTATGTAACTCTCCATTGCCTCACCGTCTTCAGCGGTTGAGACGTGATAACCAACTTTAGATAGGTATCTATCCAGCAGGTCTCTGATCTCCTGATCATCATCCACTACCAAGATATGTGCCTGTTCTTTCATTGGTATTCCCTGTCGCTTACAACTCGATTTCAATAGTTTATACAAGTTGAGCGACAGAGCATGGAGATGTTACGCAAAGTTTGAACTTTGTTAATAAAGGATTGCGACTATTTGACCCGCTTCACGCCTTATTAATTGTTAAACAACAATAAAACGGCGAATAGGATAAAGATAAAACCGCTCATTTTATGCATGGCACTCGGATTGATTCGAGCCAACAGCTTTCTTCCTAGTAATACGCCAAGTACGCTTGTAGCACTCAATGCTAAAGTTGCGGTAAGCCATATTTGGATTGCTGAGTGAGTTGTACTTAATGTCACCACTGCTAGCTGTGTTTTATCAGCGAGTTCGGCCAAGAATATCAGGGTAAAGGTGCTAAAAAACACGCTTTTACTGGATCTAGTAGTGGTATTTTCGCCCTCGTCTTCGCCATCTGAAGAGAAGATTGAGCTTAAACCAAACGCCAAGAATAATGCCGCAGACAGATAGACCAGCCAGTGATGTGGAATGATATGTGCGAGCCCTGTACCCAGAGTAACGGCTAACAGGTTTAACAAACCAAAAGCAGCAATACTTCCAAATATAACGGGTTTTGCCTTATGCCTTGCGGCCAGTGTCATACATACGATCTGGCTTTTATCTCCAATTTCGGCAAGAAAAATCATACCAAAAGAGAGCGCGGAAGTGGTTAGTAATTCAATGCTCATGTGTTTTTTAAAATGGTATTCAGTGTTGATATTGTTTTTATATATTTAAGTGACCTGCTCAAAGGCAGGGGCGGAATAATACCAGAGTTTAGAGATGAGCAGAGTACTTTTTATATAGTATTACACCGTGGTAGGAAAACTCATTCTGAAATGAGCTCCTTTGTCTGATTCGATACAGATAATTTGTCCACCCAGTGTTTTAACGGTCAGGTTATAACTGATAGACATGCCCAACCCCGAGCCGCCACTGCCCCTTCTTGTAGTGTAAAACGGGTCAAAGACCTTTTTCCTTTGCGTTTCAGAAAGTCCAACACCATTGTCCTGGTAGTCTAAAATAACGCGCTCACCCATCTGTTTAAGATTGATATGTATTTGACCGTTAGTTTTATCCTTAAAACCATGATTTATTGAATTCATTATCAGGTTGGTTATTATCTGAGCGAGCGCACCAGGGTAACTATTCATCTCGATCGGCATATTGGACTCAACGCTAACTGCGTGTCCTCCTATTTTCAGTTGCGGAGTCAGGCTATGATTGAGCTCTTCGATGTACTTCTTGAGTTCAAATTCTCTTTTTACCTCGCTACTCTGATCTACCGCGACTTGCTTAAAGTTACGAATAAGCTCGACCGCGCGTCCGAGGTTGTGGGTCAACATATGGAGTGACTCCTGATTCACTTCAATCAGGTTCTCTACAGATTCGCGTTGGAGCCTGTTCTCTTTGTATTCTTTTTCGAACTCTTCAATGACCTCGCATAGGTGAGATGTAGCGGTGATGCTGACACCAAGAGGTGTATTTATCTCATGAGCAACACCCGCAACAAGATTGCCCAGTGCGGACATCTTCTCTGATTCAACTAATTGTGCCTGGGTGTTCTTTAAATCCGCCAGAGAAACTTCCAGCTCTTCTGTTCGGGATCTTACCTTGTCCTCAAGGCTTTCATTGAGCTCGATGATCTGATGTTCTTTTTCACGGCGTTCAGTGATATCGGTAGACACACCACCCGTACCAAGTAGCTCACCATTCTCGTCGAAGATGGGAAACTTAGCCGACAAGTAGAATCTCTGGGCATTGTCGTCGTGCATAATTTTAGAACTTGCCATCTCTTCTTCAAACATGATGGCACTACGCTTTTCTATAACCATTCGATCATGGCGGATCAGCGTATCTGAAATGCTATGACTGAACAACTCACTTGCGGTTTTTCCTATAACATCGGGCCATTCAAAGCCAAAGGTATCCAGATATCTCTGGTTGACCATGGTATAGCGGCCTTTTGCATCCTTCGCAAAAATAAGAGATGGCGTATTATCGATAATCGAACGAGTTAGCTGTTCTGCTTTTTCCCTTTCCTCTAGTGCCTTTATCAAGTTTGACTGCATGGTGTTTATTGCAATATTAACCTTGTCTATAGCATCGCCTTCTCCGGAGTGACGAGGAGGGAGTGTTAGAAACTGATCCGGGTTAGAGAGATCAACATCAGTGGCCCAGTTAGAAAGCGCATTGAGATGGCGGATCACCAAACGTTCTACCAGGGCAATGATACAGATAGACATTAGAAAGGTTTTAAACGCCTGAGTCAGTAGGATGATGATGGCCTTATCCAGTAATTGTTGATAGATCTCATCCAAAGTGGCGGTCACTTTGAGGCGACCAATTAGTACGTTCTCAGCAAAATTGTTGACATAGATTATGGGATAGACGCGATCAAAACTGTTGGATGCCTCATCCTGACCATGCTTAGTAATCGGATGATCATAGGTGTCCAGAATTTCCGCGTAAAGAAACCCACTTTGAGCCAAAAGGCCGACCAGAATATTGTCCATCACGTCTTTATCAAGTTTCCAGGCGGCGACGGCTAGGGCGGGAAGAACCGTTTCCTCCACATTATCGAGTGATGACTCGAGAGATTGTTTAGAATCACGATAATCTGCATACAGCTGAATGGTCGTGGCGATAATAGCCAGTCCGGAGCTTAATAGTAATATCCAGAACAGAAGTCTCAGTGAGAGTTTTTCGTTATTCTTAAATAATAATCCCGCGAGTTTATTCATATACTTGCATGTCAACTTGACGTATTAAATGATTATAGCTTTAACATTGTGTGTTAAAGCAAATAATCTGCCCAGTTTATTTACTAAACTGTAGCAATAAGCAAACTATATTATATTCGCCCCTATGCATTGCATTTATTTTTCATACTTTAGCAGGCTTGTTAAAACTATTTTTGTTATCTTTACTCTGGTATGGAGTGTGTGCACTTCTGCACAGGGAACGGAAGATAAACGCTCCATTCTGGTTATTCATAGTTGGCACGACATCTTGTGGGATCGTTTATGGGAAAAGGGGCTTGATGACAAATTAGGAGAGACGTACCAGTTAATTCATTTTGACCTTGATGCAATGCGCTCGACTCCAGAAGCGCTTCAGCAAAATGCAGACATAGCCTGGAGCCTGTATAAAAACTTAAAACCTAGTTTGGTGATACTGGGTGATGACGAAGCACTGCGTGTCATGGGAAATCGATTTGCTGAGAAGTTGCCCGTTGTTTATTTGGGTATTAATAACAACCCGAGAAAATTGGTAACGGATATCTTACCAAGGAATTTTACTGGTGTAATCGAAAGGCCCCTATATGAAAGGGCACTGCGCCACATTGTCGAAATACTTCCCCCTGGCACTGAAAAAGTACTTTTCCTTAATGATGTTGAGCTGGCGGAATCCAGCGTTACGGATATAGGCAATATCTTTCAGTCAAAAACATCAACCCAAGTGGGTGAAATTACTTTTGAACTGGAAGTGACTAATAATTGGGATGCCTGGAAGAAGGCCGTAACGGAAGCCGAATCAAAGGGGTATGGTGCTATATTATTTGATTCACGTTATCTGATATTTGATAGTGAAGGAAGATATGTTGAGCCGGAACCCGGGGTGGTTCGTTGGATGGCTGATAACTCCAGGCTACCCACGTTTAATTTTTATGAAGATGCAATTGGTCCACGTTTATCTGTCGGTGGTTGGGTACTTTCTGGCTACGGAATGGGATCTTACGCGGCAGATATTGTGTTAAAGATACTTGAGGAAGGGAAACAACCGAAAGATATATACCCGGTTTACTATAGTAATGGCGAGTATATTTTCAGTCGCACTCAATTACGCCACTGGGGATTGACGTTACCTGACGAGATAGCGAAGTATGCAAAATATGCTGAAGATCTTTACCAACTCTACTATTACGACTGTTCAGAGTACCCAAATTCAGTTTGTTTCGACTAGCCTTGTCGCTAAGCGTTGTATTGTCTACAATGCGCTACCAAATATTTATATCAGGTCATGATTATGAGCGACAACAACGAAAAACCAACTCTGCCAGATCGTCTATCAGGTAACTCACGTAGCAAATTTTTTGTAGCGGAATGCTTTGAGCATCACATTGGCATTCGCCTTAATGGTAAAGAGCGTACAGATGTTGAAGAGTACTGCATCAGTGAAGGTTGGGTGAAGATTCCTTCTCCAAGAGCAAAAGATCGCTACGGTAATCCGATGCTGATTACGCTGAAAGGTGAAGTAGAAGCGTTCTACAAATAAGCCTTGCCCCACAAGGGGCAATATTGATTTATTGCTCCTAAAACATCTTACGTATCTCCGATGACAGAAAAAGAACAACTCCGCGAAAGCCTTTTAACTATCCTTCAATCACAACGCGAAACCGCGTTAATTGCGGCGGATAATGCGCACGATGCTGCAACGCATGAACAGAGTGTTGCGGAAACTCAATATGACACCATTGGTTTGGAAGCCGCGTATTTAGCGCATGGCCAATCTCAGCGTGTAGCGGAATATGATGCGACGATAAGCCGTATTAGATCCCTGGCGTTACGTGATTTCGATATTGAAGATGATATCGATCTCGGTGCATTGGTTAACCTGAGCGATGGATTGACCTACTGGTTTTTACCTGTGTGTGGCGGAATGAAGCTAATATCTGATTCTGTTCAGGTATTGGTTGTTACACCACATTCTCCGTTAGGTGAAATGCTTGATGGAGCAGAGCTTGAAGAAATACTGGAAGACGGAAGGAAGTTATCGGTATTCGATAAGTTGAGTTCCAGAAGCGCCAAATACCCGAAAAACAAAAAGCGAGGTGATAAACAACCTCGCTTTCATTTTATTAAGAGTATTATTTTTAGTTGAACGCTCTTGCAACACGACCTTTTGAAGTAATGTTGAACTTCTTCGCGTATGCAGGGATAAATACGGATTCACCCTGGCTGATGGTCACGGACTCGCCACTCTTATGTGTCAGTGTCAGGTCGCTGTCCAAAGCAAGAAGAATCTCGGCGCTTTCGGTATACAGTGTCTGATCATCTGCAGACATAAATACAGCGAATCGGAAGTCATCAACCGGAATCGGGTAGTACTGACCGCCGTCACGGATTTCAGGCTGTGTCAGCAATGTATCAACAGGCTTTTCCTGGAAGATAGTGCACTTAACCAACTCTTCGACATCCATATATTTAGGTGTCAGGCCAGAACGAAGCACGTTGTCAGAGTTCGCCATGATCTCAAGACCAGTACCTTTTAGATACGCATGTGGCGTACAAGCGTAAAGGAACATTGCTTCACCAGGCTGAAGCGTAATTACATTCAGCATCAATGGGCAGAAAAGGCCGATATCACCAGGGTATAACTTTGCTAATTCGAGGATAAGAGCGAACAGTTCGTCTTCTTTATTCGCTTCAGCGAATGTCATCAACTCAGCAACGGCTTTTTCTTTTGCTTCGCCTTGCATTGAAAGAATAGCGTAGAAGAATTTCTCTAAGCCTTCTTCGTTTGCAGATGCTTTGAATGCATCGACTAGTTCAGCGATCTCAGAAAGCTGAACCTTATCGAACAGAGCTAGCATTTCAGGAATAACACGGAAGCCGTTCATTGCCTGGTAGGGTGTTAACGCGTAAACAAGCTCGGGTTTATGGTTTGGATCTTTGTAATTACGATTTGCAGCGTTACGAGCAATACCTTGCTCCTCTTCGCGCTGGAAGCCTTCTTCTGCCTGCTCTTTACTTGGGTGTACCTGAATAGACAGAGCACTTTCTGCGGCAAGTACTTTAAACAGGTATGGTAGTTCTCCGAACTGAGTATCGGTTTCCACAGTAAGGATGCCGGACTTGTCTAGGTTAATAAAATCAGACAATAGCTGAGTTTCACCGTTTTCAACAATCTTAGAGCAGCCGTTAGGGTGTGCGCCCATCCAGATTTCTGCCTGCGGTTTGTTTTCCGGGTTTGCGATACCGAAAAGTTTGTTGATAGAAGTTCGGCTACCCCATGCGTAATCCTGAATTACGTTATCCATAGGGAAAAAGTACTGAGTAGAACCCTGAGTCATTGTTACGCCCTGTATATTTTTTTTAAGCTAAGAATTAAATGAATTTTACATCAGTCATATTACAGTTCAAGTGATAATACATAACGAATACATAAATAATACATAAGTTTGATTTGTATTAAGTGCCACTAATTGAACCTATGAAATATGAAAAATCCCTTCCCGTTATAGAGAAGGGATATGTGTTGAGATATAACTTATTGATTATACGAGTGCCGTTTCTACTTTAGCCTGACGCATTTTTTTAAGTGATACGCAAACCAGAGCGGTTACCACTGAACCTACTGCCATACAAATCAGTGCAAGTAGAGGTTTGTTCATTGCACCTAATAGTGCAACTACAGGACCACCATGCGCAACGCTGTTGGTAATGCCGAACGAGAACGCCATAACTGCTGCAACTGCTGAACCAATTACGTTCGCAGGAATAACCGACATTGGGTCTTGTGCTGCAAATGGGATAGCACCTTCGGAGATGCCTACTAAGCCCATTGCACCTGCTGCTTTACCTGCTTCAAACTCAGATTTTTCAAACAGGTCCAGTTTACGGCCAAGCATGGTAGCTAAGCCCATTCCCAGAGGCGCTACAGGGATAGCACACGCCATCGCGCCCATAAACTGAGTTTGACCACTTGCAATCATGCCTACGGAGAACAGGAATGCCACTTTGTTGAACGGACCACCCATATCAAAGCCAGCCATACCACCTAGAACAATACCCAGCAGAACCACGTTACCTGTGCTCATATTCGTCAGAAGCGTATTCATGCCTTCCATCAAATCTGCAATCGGTGCGCCGATAACAAAGATGAACAGTGATGAGATAAACAATGAGCCAAGGATCGGTGCAATCATGATAGGCACCAGAGGCTGAATAAACTTGTGGTAGTTCAGGCTTGTTAACCAGCGAACGAAGTAACCCACTAACAGACCCGCAAGGATAGCTCCGATGAAGCCAGTGCCCGCTTCAGCGCCATAGAATGAACCGTTATTTGCAATCCAGCCACCAATGAAGCCAGGAGCCAGACCCGGACGATCAGCAATTGCATAAGCGATGTAGCCGGCAAGAATTGGAATCATCAGAGTAAATGCGACAACGCCGACATCCAGTACTTTGTTCCATAAGCTACCCGGAGGTATCGCCATTCCAGCTTCTGTTGGCTCACCACCGATTGCCAGAGACAACGCGATAAGCAAACCACCTGTTACAACAAATGGGATCATGTGTGATACGCCATTCATCAGGTATTTGTACAGATCGGAACGGGTAGAAGACTTGCCTGGCTCAGATGCATTCGATTTACCGGTAGCCTGATAAAGTGGCGCATCAAGCGCTTGTTGGATAACGCCTTCTGCGTCTTTGATAGGGGCTTTAACTCCAGTTTCAATGACTTTCTTACCCGCAAATCTTTCTAAATCGACTTGTTTGTCACACGCAACAATGATGGCATCTGCTTTCTCTATCTCTTCTGCGGTTGGCGCATTTTTTACACCGATTGAACCGTTGGTTTCCACTTTAATTTGGTAACCTAATTCGGCAGCGCCTTTTTCAAGTGCTTCAGCCGCTAAGTAGGTGTGTGCAACACCAGTAGGGCAACCAGTTACACCAATAAGGAAGCCTTTGTCAGCAGGAACTGCAGGTTCATTCGCATCTACTTTTTGTAGCAGTAATTCCAGAGCTTCAGTTTCGCTTTCAGTAGCAAGGAAACGTTCGATAAAACCATCAGTGATAAGCTTGGATGACAGTTCCGCTAATACTTCGATATGGTGATCGGCACCGCCATTAGGAGAGGCAATCATAAAGAAGAGTTTAGATGGCTTACCGTCTTCAGCTCCGTAGTCGACACCTGATTTACTTACACCGATAGCAACTGCCGGTTTGGTAACAGCGGCACTCTTGGCGTGAGGTAGGGCAACGCCTTCTTCGAACCCTGTGTTTCCAAGTTCTTCACGAGCTTTTATGTCAGTAAGAAATTGTTCTTTGTCGCTAATGCGGCCATCTTGGTGTAAGACGTCGATTAGCTCTTCGAATATGCCTTGTTTGGTTTTGGCTTGTAGGTCGAGACGAATCAATTTTTCGTTGATTAGTTCAGTAATCATGTTCCCTGTCCCCAATTGATTATGTGTTTATTGATTTATGGATATTGTCGTACTCATAAGCAATTCCCGATAGAGCATGAGAAAGACATTTACTGGAATATTGTAACCTGTAGTTTCTAGTGTGATTGAGATCATGTTTTCTTGTAACGATTTAAAAAATAACAGTGCTATAATAAAGTTAGTAAATACATGTAGTTAAAATAAGTTTTTTGTTTGTTTTTGCTGGTGTACAATGGCTTTAAATTTTAAATATAACTAGTTATGTGGATTAAAGTAACCCCAACTATCGGCGGAATTTTGTGTCTCGAATCACAGGTTTTCGTCATTTAACGGGTATGTTGCTGGACATAACTGAAGGAAATTTCGCGATGGTATTCCATGACCTCATCGATACACTTGTTTCAGAACGGGATAATTTTAACCGGGTCTGGTTCGCGAGCGATTATCTGGAACCCCCCTTATTTAGTTATCAGGTTAACTTTCCAAGGTTGGAACTGGTTATTAGTGGAGAATACCCAAATAAAATCGAAGACCCCGAGCAAGGCATCGTTGATATAAAAGTGCTGTCTGGCGATGCACTGTTTGTTCCGCCGAACTGCTGGAATAAGCCGGACTGGGATACTGACTGCTCAGTACTGAGCCTGCTTTTGGTCGTCGACAGCTTGGGTTTAGTTTGGTTACGAAGAATCGTGGAGATGCAGGTTTTGTCGATGTTCAAAAACACAGCATACAAACCAGAACAGGTCATGCGATTGACCATATTCTTGATGCGTTGAATGCGCTGGCAAAAGAGAAGCGAAAAAGCCCGATGGATGAGCATCTTCTGCTTTCTCTTTTGAGCTACTCACAGTCGATGATTGTCGATCCGGTATATTCGGCGAAAAAACGAAGTGAGGACCTCTATCAGGGAATTTGCATCTATATTCAGGAGAATTTTCACCGGAACATTACCCGAAGCAGTATTGCTGAACGTTTCAATATTACACCAAACCATCTTTCCCGAATGTTTCGCCAACAAGGACACATGACGCTAGCTGATTATATCTCCTGGGTAAGAATCGACCGGGCGAAGTTTATGCTTAGAAGATATCCGTTCAGGTTAAATGAGATCGCGACACGTTGCGGCTATCAGGATGTGAACTACTTTTTCAGAGTGTTTAAAAACAAAACCGGATTTACTCCCTCTGAGTACCGCAGTATGAGATAGTTAACGTCTTTATCGCGCTGCTTTTGCCATGGTATGTAAGAGTATCGCTTTCAACACACTTTCTTTGTGTGTTGAGGTGAGAATCTGGCAAAACTCTTGTTCTAAAAGTGCGCGGGACAGCTGAGTGAATGCTTTAATCACCGGCATTTCCGGTGGCGCTGGAAGAAGCAGGGCAATCAGGAACGATACATCGCCACGGGGTGACTGCCAGTCAGTGGGAGAGGCTAACCGGATAACATAGAGCTCTGGTTTTTCTATATCTTTTAACATTACATGGGGCAGAGCGATGCTATTACCTATACAGGTTGAGGATATCGCCTCTCGGTTTAAGAGTGCCTGATAGACGTTATCAACGGATTTTTCATCTACTACACCAGTAAGCTTGAATAAAAGCGCTGACTTGGTTAACTCAGTTCCTTGGGCGATTTTTTCATATCGATAGTTGATATCAAATTCAAGAGAGAATGCGGGGTGAGTGTCGATAATAGTCGAGTCAAACTTCGCGTCAGGGCTATGAGATGTGTTGATAATAGTAAATTCATCGGCAATAAAGTCGGTGAGTATCATACAGGCGAGTTCGGCGTCAGATCCTTCTATCCATAATTGGCACAGATCGTTTTGCTTGCTTCCTAAGCTAATCACCTTAAGAGTCTGCTCTGCATTCACAGAGCGGCCTAATGTAATGTTTCTTAGGATGACGACTGAGCGAAAAAAGCCAGACAAAGCTTTAAGCCGGTTTAGCTTCCAGGATGCAAAGCCTTCGCCACCGACAATAAAAGTTATCCTTCGCTCAATTTTCACAGCGTATTGCTCAAAGCTGAAGGCATCGATCAAGCACCTTGCTCGCATCAATAAGCACTTCCTCGATGGTCACACAGTGGATCTTACTTCCGGTAAAACGGGCTCTTTGCTCTACTTCGATATCTGATGCAATCAATACCAGGTCTGCATTAGCAATATCTGACGCGTTGAGCGGGTTTTCTATACCCATTGCACCCTGAGTCTCCACTTTCATCTGGATATGCCTTTGATGGGCTTCTTTTTTTAGTGCATCAGCAGCCATATAGGTATGTGCGATGCCGGTAGGGCAGGCAGTTACTGCAACAATTTTCATGTTAGGTTCTACAGTCTTGATATCGAATTACATCACGAAGTATATCAGAGTCATGGACTTATTCTTAATAACTAACGGTTGACCAAAAGCTCAAATAGCGCAACTGGTATAAAATTAGACGATTTTTGAGTGCTGACAGTAAATAAACTGAAATATTTCATTGAAGAACGTGACTGTATTAGTCGTCAGGAGTAAAATTTTGGCCTCTTTAAATAGCGGAAAACGTCATGGAAAAAGTAAGATTGACCCAATACAGCCACGGGGCCGGGTGTGGTTGTAAAATTTCTCCTCAGGTACTTGATACCATCCTTCAGACAGAGATAGCACCTTTTAATGACCCGAATTTGTTGGTTGGAAATGAGAACAAAGATGACGCTGCTGTTTATGATTTAGGTAATGGTACCGCAGTTATCAGTACCACAGATTTCTTTATGCCAATTGTGGATGACCCATTTGATTTCGGCCGTATTGCTGCGACAAATGCCATTAGTGATATTTACGCAATGGGTGGAAAGCCTATTATGGCGATCGCTATTCTTGGCTGGCCGATTAACACCCTTTCACCGGAAATCGCCCAAAAGGTGGTTGATGGTGGACGCTCTGTTTGTGCTGAAATCGGCATCTCTTTGGCTGGAGGACACTCAATTGATGCTCCAGAACCGATTTTTGGACTGGCGGTGACCGGTATTGTTGATTCTGATCGTATCAAACAGAACAGTAAGGCAGAAGACGGTTGTCAGCTTTATCTGACCAAACCTCTGGGTATTGGTGTACTGACAACAGCAGAGAAACAGTCAAAGCTGGCTGAAGAGCATATTGGCCTTGCTCGCGACTGGATGCGTAAGTTAAACACCCCGGAGCAGACTTCTCAATCTAGCAAGCGTGAAAGCGATGACAGATGTAACCGGTTTTGGCTTATTAGGTCACCTTTCTGAGATTTGCGAAGGCAGTGGCCTTAAAGCAAGAGTCCACCTGGATAAAGTACCTACGCTACCGGGTGTGATGGATTACATCGAACAAGGCTGTGTACCAGGCGGGACTGGAAGAAACTACGCAAGCTATGGGCACAAGATCGGAGAGATCACAGAACTGCAGAAATCGGTGCTTTGCGATCCTCAAACCTCTGGCGGACTGTTGCTGGCAGTTACACCTGAAGGGGCTGATGAAGTTAAGGCAGTGGCACAACAGCACGGTATCGAACTCGAAGCTATTGGTAAGTTAATAGCTCAGGATAGCGATGTGCTGGTAGAGGTAGTTTAATGCAACGTCCAAACAGCGGGGACTACAGACGTCTGTTTGCTTCCGATACTCTCTTTCATAGATACCAGAGCGCCTATCGAGTATGAGCGAGGCGCATTTCCTACTTCCGTTAATTTGCCATTAATGACAGATGATGAACGCAAGCAGGTGGGTACCTGTTACAAAGAAAAAGGGCAGGACGCCGCGATAGAGCTGGGACATTCGCTCGTTAACGGCGAAAAGAAACAAGCCAGAGTTTCGAAGTGGAAAGCCTTTTGTGAAGCCAATCCAAATGGATATCTTTATTGTTTTCGTGGTGGGCTTCGTTCTCGAATCACACAGCAGTGGCTTAAAGAAGCCGGGATTGATTATCCGTTTGTTGTGGGTGGCTATAAAGCGTTGCGCCGTTTTCTTATCGATACCATCGACGAGGTGGCTGAAAAGCCAATGACGATTGTCGGTGGCAACACAGGCTGCGGTAAAACGCTTCTTATTAATGAGCTGGAAAACGGTATTGATCTAGAGGGTGCGGCTCACCATCGAGGCTCATCGTTTGGTCGTTATGTTGATGAGCAGCGCAACCAGATTAATTTTGAAAGTGAGCTTGGTATCCAGATGGTTAAGAAACTGGAAAAAGGTATCAACTCATTCGTTTTTGAAGATGAAGGTAAGATCATTGGTAGTGTTTCTCTACCAATTTCTATCCACCAGAGCATGCAGAATGCCCCTGTGGTAGTGGTAGACGACCCATTTGATACCAGGCTAGAGCGCCTTATCGACGACTACGTGGTCAAAATGCAAAGCGATTTTGTTGACCACTATGGTGAGGAGTCCGGTTGGGAACATTTCGAAGCTTATCTTGAGAGAGGCATGTTTAATATCCGTAAGCGGTTAGGACACGAACGACATGCTGAATTGATAGATGCTCAGAAGAACGCGATTCTTCAGATGAAGCGTGATGGCAGTATTGATTCTCATCAAGCTTGGTTAGCACCACTTTTAGAACAATACTATGATCCAATGTACACCTATCAGTTAGGTAAAAAAGAAGAACGCATTGTTTACCGTGGTGACTACGACCAGGTAAAAGAGTGGCTTTCAACTCGCTGATTTAGTTTCTATTGTCTGTACATCTCAAGATCTCAAGCGTTAAGGGTATGGGCGATACCTTTAACGCTTTTTTCAAATTGCATCTTGAGGTTATTCAAGTAAATTGTTCAATTACCAGCCAATGTATAGTAAAAAAGCAGGAAGTGATTTTCTTATTCATGGAGTGAATAATGTCTTTTGAAGGTGCTGTGACATTTTTTGTCGCAATATTTGTGTTTAGTGTAACTCCGGGGCCAGGAGTATTTGCCATTATAGCGAGGGCTTTAGTCAATGGGGCGAGAAGTTGTTTAGCATTGGCATTAGGAATGGTGGCCAGCGATCTGATTTATTTGATTCTCGCCTGTTTTGGTTTAGCAACAATTGCTGAAAACTGGTCTGAAGTATTCATCGTTATTCGATACATCGGCGCTGCATATCTGATATACCTTGGCTATAAGATGTTTAAGGCTTTACCTGCGACTAAAGGTGCAATCGAGAATGGTGAGTTTGATGCGAAAGGCTTGTCTAACATGTCGAAGTTTATTCAGGGGTTCCTGATTTCGGCATCAAACCCAAAAGTGATCCTGTTCTATATTGCATTCCTACCGACGTTTATCGACTTAACGGCATTAAGGGCTGAGGATATTGCCCTTATTTCTGTGCTTTCTTCTATCGCACTTACTATGGGATTAATGCTTATTGCCTATAGTGCCTCAAGAGCGGCAGCGATGTTAAAAACGCCCGCTGCACATAAGAAGCTCAATAGAGGCGCTGGGGGCATTATGATCATGGCTGGAACCTATTTGGCTGTGAGCCGTTAGCTAATTACTAAGCAAAAAATGATTTTGGTGGTCAATTGGCCGCCATTTTTTTGCTTGTTAATGGCTCATTTGGTGTTTACAAAACCAAATGAGCCTAATAATATGAGCCTATTATCTAAATGAGCCGAAGTGTGTAACCCGATAAAAGGTGACCAGATGAGTGACGCTAACGCATACGGTTATATCCGATTCTCTCCTAAAAACCCGAACTTTGACGATGAAGTTGCGTCTATTGGCGCCCGCTTACCCGAAGTAAAGCTGTTTAAAGAAGTGCGGATAAAAGGATTTGTACCAGCAGCAGAACGCCCGCAGCTGCAAGAAATGTTGAACATACTGAAGGCCGGAGATGCCGTTGTTATTTGGTGGATTGATTCGCTTGGTTGCCATTTTGGAGACGTAAAGCAAACGATAGAAGAAATCCTCAACAAAGGTGCCAAAGTTATCACTATCAACCAGAAGTTGATGTTGGAGGCAAATAACCCAGAGACCACCGCTCAACTGAACCTTCTTGAAGGGATAGCAAAGGCAGAAAAAAGACGTCGGCTGGCTTTTGCAGAAGCGAGTCGTAGAGCGTTGAAGGAAAACCCCGAAGAGTGGGCGAAGCGATACAAGGGACGCCAAGCGAATCAAGCGCTTCATCACCAGATAGCGACGCTTCTTCTGGAAGGTAAAACTTTGCAGGCAACTGCAGACGAAACAGGAGCAAGCTTGTCTACGGTGAAGCGAGTAAAGAGCAAAATAAAGCACAAAGGCGATATGTCCGAGCTGCGTGTTCGTGACTAAGCGAATCCATTTGCTCAGTTTTAAAGATTACATAGAGAAATAAATATGAATAAACCGAGTCCGACCGTTGCAAGAGTAGTTTCTTCGCAGAAATTAACAGCAAACATGCAACGTATTGCTCTACAGAGTGATAAATTTACAGACTACCCGAACGATTGTGAAGGCGGCTATGTGAAACTTCTTTTCAATAAGCGGGGTGGCACTGATATTGAGTCAGGTTCGACCGAACGGCCTGTAATGAGAACCTACACCATCAGAAAATATGACCCAAATGCCGCTACTATAGAGATAGACTTTGTTCGTCATACTCACGCCGAAAAAAATGAGTTAGCGGATGAAGGTGGCTTTGCTAGCCGTTGGGCGGAAACGGCAAAACCGGGAGATAGCATTTTGGTCGCAGGTCCCGGTTTGATACAGGGCTTAAATCAGAATGCGGACTGGTATTTTCTGGTTGCAGATATGACGGCGCTTCCTGCTATGTCTGTGAAGCTAAAAATCCTTGAAGCGGATGCGAAAGGTTATGCGATTGTCGAGGTGTTATCTGAATATGATATTCAGCAATTGGAGCACCCAGAAGGTATAGATGTTGAATGGCTAATCAAGCCACATGGTGAGACGAGCAGGTTGGTAGAAACTGCAAAGAGTAAAGAGTGGATGAGTGGTTCAGTATCGGTCTGGTCTGCCAGTGAATTTGACAGCATGCGCTCGCTAAGGCAGTACTTCAGAAATGAACGTTCAGTAGACAGAGAATATATCTACATTAGTAGTTACTGGAAAAAAGGTGTGACGGAAGACGGACATAAAGTACTAAAGAGTCAGGATGCTCAGGAACAACAAAAATAATCACTAAAGGTCAAAAACCATAGGCTTTAAATGAATACAAAATTTGACTGGAGACCCGTGCTGTTGGCTGGCCTAATTGTCAGTGTAGGTCAGTTCAGCATGGGACTGTTAATGCCCGCTCTACCATGGGTAGCTTTAGATTTCTCCATTACCGCAGAAGATGCCCAGCGACTGGTTTCAATATATTTGCTCGGTTTTGGGCCTTCGCAACTGGTATATGGCCCTTTGTCGGATGCTTTAGGTAGAAAACCAATATTGATTGCTGGTTTGTCGCTGGCGGTCATTGGTTTAACGGTGGCCATTATTGGTGCTGACTCCTTTGAGATGTTGACTATCGGGCGCTTTATTCAGGGGCTGGGGGCTGGCTGTTGCGCAGTGTTAGCGAGGGCATCGATTCGGGATTCTTACAATGAAAACGATCTGCCAAGAGCACTTTCCTGGGTAACCATTGTAGCTTCGTTTACGCCAATCATCGCTCCCGTGCTAGGTGGTTTTATTAATGCGCATTTGGGTTGGTTAGCCGTGTTCATTGCGCTGTGTTCTTATATCGCATTGGTATTGATACTGCTTGTTAATCTATTCAGAGAGACGGTTAGAGAAAAACGTAAGGTTCCTAAAGTTGGGCGTATCCTCGAGACCTACGCAGGTTTGCTTAAGTCCGGTTACTTTCTAAGTTTTGCCAGTATTGGTTGGTTTAACTTCAGTCTTGTTGTGATTACGGTTTCTGTTATGCCGTTTATCATGCAGATTCAAATTGGGATGAGTTCGGATGAGTATGCCTTATGGGCGTTGATTCCGGCATTTGGCTTATTGCTTGGGGGGACGTTTAGCAATAGAGTCCGACCAATTCTAGGTACTGAAAAAACCTTGATGTTGGCTCCGGTACTTCACTTGAGTTCAGCTATCTGGTTTATTCTGGCGCCTTTAAGCCCAATGGCTATGATGTTTGGGCAACTTTTGCTGACCATGGGTAACGGTATTGCTTTTCCATGTGCTCAGACGTTGTTGTTGACACCCTATAAGAAAAACGCAGGCTCAGTTGCGGCATTGTCAGGGGGAGGACAGATGACGATTTCAGCACTGATAAGCATGATGTTAATGACGATGGGCATTAGCGAAGCGTGGCATCTTGGCGTCACTATTATGATTATATCGATACTATGTAGCGTTAGTATGTTGATTGGGTTTCGCAAAACACCAAAACTTGAACTGAACTAGCGATTGATGGTACGCATTCCTGTTGATTGTATGTAGAATAAATGTTCTATATATGTTGTTAAACAACAGAAATTAACAATTAGAACAATTCAAAAGGAAATGCGATGCTGAGCTTACTATTTGGTCTTGTACTGTTTCTAGGGATACATTCAGTATCCATAATCTCCCCTGGGTTCCGTGACAGGGTAGCAGCCAAGAATGAAATGATGTGGAAGGGCGTATACTCTTTTATTTCATTTGTAGGAATCTACTTTATTGCTGTCGGGTATGGTGCTGCACGCATGGAGCCTGTTCTTTTATATACGACGCCTTACTGGCTGCGCCATGTTACCTCTCTTCTTATGGTGTTTGCTCTAATCCTGTTTGTGGCACCGTATTTTCCAGGAAAAATTAAACAGGTAACTAAACATCCTCAACTAGTAGCGGTTAAGCTCTGGGCGGCTAGTCATTTATTAGTAAATGGTATGTTGGCAGATGTTGTTTTGTTCGGGGCTTTTCTGGCCTGGGCAGTAGCCGATCGCATTTCGATGAAGAAACGAGATCAGCGAGCGCTTCCGGGAATGAAACCGTCTGGTTTGAATGACGTATTGGCGGTGGTTATCGGGATAGCTCTTACTTTCGCGTTTGTAAAAGTACTACACGGCGCATTAGTAGGGATGCCTTTGATAAGTTAGATACAAGTATCTAGCAAGCTATCTACGACTCGCACCCGTAGTCATCATAAGGAAACCGCAAAACGCAGCGTTATTTGGCGTTAATGAGCTATCGGTTTTTGTGCGCATATCAATAATCGCTTCACGATACTTTTGGTAAAACTCATAAGTGGGTGTCGGTTTGTAGGTTAAGCCTTCCAGTTCAAAGTATTGGATTATGGCTTTGGTTGTAGTTGGCTTGACGAAAACTTCGTCTAGTGGTGAATAGTAGTTTGGTATGATTGTCATTAAAGACCACTTGGCGAGTTTGGCCGGGGCAAGAAGGCTTAGCATAGTATTGAACCCATACTCCTGATCGCCATGGAGTATGTCTTTTAAGGAGTAGGCGTAACTTTCTCGTTCATGGTGAGTCATCCCTTTGATCCAGTCGCGAAGTTTTGGTTTTTCGAACATTGAAACCATCGAACTTCTGCTAACCACCTTGACCATGTTTTCAGCAACAAGTTGTGGCTGGCTATAACACTTGGGAGCAAAGTACTCCTGTGACAGTTCAACTAATTTGCTGACATTATGCTTTTTGCCCACCTTAACCATCTCTGGATGAGTGAATCCTCCGGGAAACTGCGCTAAAAAATCGGCTTCTGCTGCTTTAAGTCGTTGCTCATTCATAGAAATTACCGTTGTTCGTAAAAGGGTTGCCTTTTGTTCACTAAAACCATTCTGTCTATTTTATTCTAATAGTAACGGGCTTAAGTCAAAATTCGGCTTAATACTATCATTATCCTTGATGTTGACAGTATTGTGAGAATGAACAAAACCAATAAAAGTTTGACATTTGGGTGTTCCTTATATAGAACGTTCTATATAAGGAACAAATTCGAATGTACAGGGTAATACTTTGGATAAGTTAATGTTAGAGGCATTAGGACGAAATTTGCAAAATATGCGCTTGGCAAAAGGGGTCTCGTTGTCAAAGCTCGCTTCAGATGCAGGGTTAGCTAAATCAAATTTGTCACGACTGGAGCAAGGCTCCGGGAACCCGACGGTCGATACTATTTGGCGATTAGCGGTACAGTTAAATGTGCCGTTCAGTAACTTAATAGCGCCTGTAGAGACGCCCTTTGGAGAAGACGGTGTACAGTTCAAACTTATTGAACAAGGAACGGACTCTACTAAAGTAGATGCTTATTGGATGTCTATGGCGCCGCGCACCAGAAGAGTGGCCGAAGCACATTCTAGCGGGTCTACGGAATCTATCACCGTAATAAGTGGTCAGTTGGAAATAACGACAGAAGGGCGAACGACGACGCTGAAAGCAGGAGATAAATTTTCATTCTCGGCAGATAAAGAACATGAGTATCGCTCTCGTGAGCTCTGGTCAACGTTACTTCTTACCATTGTTTACGCAGATTAGGAGGGAGCATATGAGCACGCAGGCTGACACCCTTAAAACTTATTCGTGGATTGCAGGCTTTAAAGACGCGTTGCCGTTGATGGGGGGATACGTTTCTGTCGCAGTTTCTTTTGGAGTTATATCACTGCAATCTGGTTTCAGTGTTTGGGAAACAATAGCGATCTCTGCATTGATATATGCGGGGGCTTCTCAGTTTTTATTTGTGGCGATGGTTGCGGCAGGTGCTCCTGTCTGGTTGGTGATCACTTTAACATTGCTTATCAATGCTCGTCACGTTGTCTACGGGCCAAATCTGGCACCTTACATAAACAAAAAACCTTGGTGGTTAATGTTTATGCACGGTTTGACAGACCAGGTGTTTGCATTGGCCCATACTCGATTACCACAGCTATACAACGACGCACGTTTGGGGTGGTTTATTGGAGCTAGCTTGATCGCCTGGGTTAGCTGGGTAGGAGGTACGGCGTTGGGCGCGATTATGGGAGGGGAGCTCATAGAAAAATGGCCACTATTAGGAGAAGTTCTTCCATTTGCTTTACCATCGCTGTTTTTAGTTTTACTGGCTCCACGTTTTGATTCAGTTTACTGGTCGGTTGCATTAGGTTCTGCTGTGGTTATCGCGATGGTCTTTAAGCTGGTAGGGTACACTAATGTGGCAATACCACTAGCGGCTGTGTGTGGAACGCTGTTGTATTATGTTGTTAGAAATGCATGCAAAGTAGAGAAGGGGTGAATATGGGAGACTCAACCTGGTTAGCACTGGCTGTTATCGCATTTGGGACTTATTTAATGAGAGTGGCACCTTTATATTGGATGTCTCGCAGAATTAAGCGTAGAGAAGGCAACTCACTCGCAAATATACCTGTTTGGCTCACTGTAATGGGACCAGTCATGATCGCAGCGATGTTTGGTACGTCTTTAGTGCCAGCTGAACTGACGACCATTACCTGGACTGCAACGGCTATCGGTACAATTGCGACCTTACTTACCTGGTATAAAAGCCGTACTTTAGGGCTTCCGGTTTTAATAGGGGTTGTCGTTTACGGTGTTGTTGTGTCATTCCTGGGGTAAGGGAAACAGGTCTTTTGTAAGTGAAATAAATATAAGCAGCCCACATTAGGGCTACTTAGCCAATACCATATAACTATAAATATTTACAGCGGAGTTCTTTTTTATCGACCTTGCCAACGCTGGTTTTATCAATAGCTTCTACGAATTTAAACTTCATAAGTAGCGCTTCCCGAGCCAGTATGCCTTTGGTGATAAAGTCTTTAGTGAAAGTGAGCAGTTCTTTCTCAGTAACTTGCACATCATCTTTTAATGTTACTAAAGCAAGAGGAACTTCTCCCCACTTATCATGCGATATACCAATGACTGCAACTTCAGAGACGGCTTTGTGCTGGTGGATGATGTCTTCCAGTTCTAGCGAACTCACCCATTCACCGGAGATTTTTATCATATCTTTTACTCGATCGGTAATCTTTATGAAGCCCTCTCTGTCGATAGTAGCAACGTCTCCGGTATGCAGATAACCACCACGCCATAGTGCTTTGGAGTTTTTGTTGTCTTTATAGTAACTTGGCGTTAGCCAGGGGGCACGAACTACTATTTCACCGCTTACTTCACCATCGTGGTCAAGTATCTGCATGTCTTCATCAACAATATGCGCTTCCACCATTGCGACTTTCTTACCTGTCTTCGAACGATACTCAGCCTGTTTATCCAAATCGAGCTCGAGGTGTTCCGGAGTGAGCTGGACGATAGACAGTATGGGGCAGGTTTCACTCATGCCATAGCCCGCAAACACGTCAATGTTACGTTCCAGGGCTGATTTGCATAGGGCTTTTGGTAGAGCTGCGCCCCCAATAATGCATTTCCAGTTGGAGAAATCGACTGAGTTTGCTTTAGGGGAGCTTAAAAGCAGGTGCAGAATAGTTGGTACACAGTGTGAGAAGGTTACCTGTTCTTGTTCAATTAGGTTTAACAGAACATCAGGAATATATTTTCCCGGATATACTTGTTTAACACCAAGCATGGTTGCCATATATGGCAGACCCCATGCATGTACATGGAACATTGGCGTGATTGGCATATAGATATCGCCCTGGTGCAGTCTCCCTTGAACAGCGTTTGTTCCGAGCGAGCTCAAAATGCCCAGAGTGTGCAGAACCAATTGCCGGTGAGTAAAGAAGACACCTTTTGGCATACCGGTGGTGCCAGTTGTATAGAAGGTTGTTGCTACCGTATTTTCATCAAAATCGGGAAAGTCGAATTGAGTACTTTCATTTTCTAGTAGTTGTTCGTATTCACACGGCTCACTATCACGTAAAACTACGTATTGATTTATGGTATCAATACGCCCTTTTATTTGATCCAGAATAGGTAAAAATTCTTCATGAATGAGCAAGATATCGTCTTCTGCGTGATCGATGGTGTACAGGATCTGTTCAGGAGAAAGACGAACATTAATCATATGTAATGTTGCTCCAATCATAGGAACAGCAAAGTAGCATTCAAGGTAGCGGTGCGAGTCATAATCCATGACTGCGACGGTATCGCCTTTTTTGACTCCCATCTTTGTCAGAGCGTTAGCCAGCTGTCGCACCCGATTATGGAAAGTCTCGTAGTTGTGCCGACGATGGTTGGCATAGACGATTTCCTGTTCAGGGTCAAAAGCCACGGGAGAAAACAAAATGTTCTTAATCAGTAATTGATAGTTGGAGGGTTCGTTTACGTATTGGCTCATATTAGTTCTTCAATATCTTGTTGTATTTGTTGGTGTTGCCATCCAGTAGAAAGGGCGAATGACACGAACTTCGCAGTCTTAGGTTGATATATTCTTGAAAGCACGGCAATCAGATTACGTTCCAACTGTTAAGCAGATGCAGTTTTTAATCGATAAGAGCTAGCTAGTTACGATAGGGCACAAAAAAGCCACTACGAGAGGAGTTCGTAGTGGCTTGGTTTTACTAACGTTGCTAGCGAATTTTATTGTGGAGCAGAGAGAGCTATCACTGATCATGGCTAAGTTTTGAACTAAAATATAGGGGTTGAACAATCAAGGAATGATTGCTTAAATTATACCGAATGAGTAATAATTCCATTAGAACAAAAATAGTACTTAAACTCATTTAATCTAAACTGCTTTGTAACGTCTCGGCGGAGTTGGCTCATCAAACATAGTGAAGGAATACGTAAGGTTTATCAGTATGCAGAACCTAACCTGACCTTAATAGGGTGGTTGGGTGTTGTCGGCTTCCCGCTATATTATCTTGTGTGGCAGCACTTTGTTCCTCAACCATATGAAAACCTGTTACTGCGTCTATCTTGCTCTGTACTCTTTCTGGTACTGGTTTATAGAAATAGCTTTAAAGCCAGAATACGCAGGCAAATGCACTGGTTCTATCTCGTTATCATTACTATTGGTTTACCGTTTTTCTTTTTCTATATGTTGTTAATGAATGACTGGTCCCAGGTATGGGTAATGTCGTTTATGTCGGCTATCTTTTTACATATTTTACTCGTCCATATCACCTGGATAATGTTTGCTCAAACTATAATCGGAGTGGGCTTAGCAACGTTTTGTGCCTGGGTGGCAAAAGGATTTACGCTTGATATTGCGATAGATTTTTCTCAGCTGCCGGTTTTCATCTTTACCTATCTGTTTGGTAGTTTGTGCTTTAATCGATATCAAGTTGATTACGACTCTAAGGTTGCACTAGCCAAGTCTTTTGGAGCCGGTATCGCACATGAGATGAGAAACCCACTTAGTAGCCTTAGTACATCCATTGATGTCATTCAATCGACAATACCCAATGAGAAAGCTAAAAAAGAAGGTCATTACCTATTGTCTGCCCGGGAAGTAGATAGGTTGAGGGAAGTGACTGATGAATCAATGAGAGTGATACAGGCGGGTAACGAAACCATTGATCTTCTTCTAACTTCCATCGACGAGAATCGAATATCCAGAACAACTTTCCAGAAGTACTCTGCTCAGGAAGTAGTGATGCATGCTATAGACAGTTTCGCCTATAAAACTACTAGTGATAGAGCGGCTGTTTTTTTAAAAGTTCAGCAGGAATTTGAGTTCTTTGGCAGTGACAATTTGCTTAAGTATGTAATGTTCAACCTATTGAAGAATGCCTTTTACCACCGAGGAAGTGATGAGTTCAGTATTCATATATCTCTTACTTCTTATAAAGGAAGAAACGCCATTGTTGTTAGGGACACTGGTTCTGGCATGACTCCTGTAGTTCTTAAAAATATATTTAATGACTTCTACACGACCGGGAAATCCGGGCGTTATGGTTTAGGATTGCCTTTCTGTAAAAGAGTTATGCGTTCTTTTGGCGGTGACATACAGTGCCGTTCAGAAGTTGGGAAATGGACAGAGTTTACTTTGCATCTCCCCTTATTAGATTCTAATGCTATTAAAGAAATCAAAGCCGAATTGGTTAAATCGAAGTCCGTTTTGCTGGTGAATGAGAGAAAAGAGTTGGGCTCAGTCATTCATAGTGCATCGTACAATATGGGATTTAACTTACTTGAGCTTGATGTTGAAACAACACTCAATAGACATGAATATGACTTTGAATACGATGTTATCATTTTGGATATTGCGACCGCGTCAAGGGATAGAAATGCAATTGACGCACTAGAATCTCTATGGACCTTCACTAATGCCCATATAGTTTATTTGTACGGTGAACAGCCCATACAACGTTATACTAAACCGGGACAATCACCGATTTGGCTAAACTCCGACAAGTTTGCTAGTGATTTAGAAGCTAACATAGAAGCTTTAATGTTTGATGCCGATAGTATCAAGTCAGAGAAGCTTTATGAGCCACCTATAAGCGATATAAAGCGTACGATAATGGTGGTTGACGATAATGAGTCGTTAAGAAGATTCACCGCCGTTCTTTTAGAAAAAGAAGGCTTTGAAGTCCTTGAGCAAGAAAATGGTGCAAAAGCACTGGAAGTTTTGGACGCAGTTACTGTCGACTTGATCCTTATGGATATCGAAATGCCGGTTATGGATGGTATAGAAACAACAGCTCGTATTCGGAATTCGAACAAAGATTTTGCAAGTATCCCTATCATTGCACATACAGGCGATAACTCTCATGACATGCTTTCGAAGATCGACGCTACGTACATGTCTGATTACCTGCTTAAGCCTGCGGGTAAGAACCAACTCCTTAGCGTAATTTCAAATTGGATTTAATTACAGAGTCTGGTATTCACCAGACTCTTCTCGCTAATAAACTTACGTGAACCTAGAGAAGTTTATACAAACTCTAATTCAGGGTTGTTGAAAGCGCCATGACAAACGGATAACACGCGATCTATTTCCCTGGTGGTTATATCTGCACTAACAGAGAAGCGCATGATATTTTTGTTTTTGCCAGTTGCGGGTCGACAGAAAATAGCCCCGAATACCCCTCGTTCTTCCAGGTAATCCCGCACTTTCTCTGTATTTTGTTCTGAGCCACATTCTAAAGATACAATTTGGGATTCACTGCGGATGTTAAAACCTATCTCTTTTAGACCGGTTCGCAAAGCTTTGGCTCTTTCGAATAGAGTTGTGCGCTTAAACTCTGAGCGCTTAATGACATCCAATGTTTTACTTAGCCTGGATAACTCGTGTGGCAATACAGTAGAACTAAAGATGGCTGGGTAGGATATGAATGGAAGTATCGTTCCTAGCTTTTTCGGTCCAAGGATTGCTCCTGCTCTATATGCAAAGGTTTTGGCCAGGCTCGCTGTAACAAAGTCCACTTGATTTTGTAGCCCAAACTCTTGAATCAAACCGGAGCCTTTAGGGCCGTGTGTCCCTAAAGAATGAGACTCATCGACAATCAGTGCACAATCAAACTTAGTTGCCATTTCGTAGATGACCTCAAGTGGTGCTATGGTACCAATGGTACTGTAGATAGAGTCTATGACGATAATACCTGGTCCGTGGCGTTTAATTTGCTTCATCAAATGCCTTGTATTGTTGTGCATAAATGGGTGGATCTCCGCTCCGGCAATTCTTGCTCCCTCCCATAGCGACATATGTGCGAAAAAGTCGATATAGACTGGTACGGTGGGCGCGCATATACCTTGCAATAATCCCACATTTGCAGTCCATCCGGATTGAGATATCAGGCAACTTTCCATACCCATGAAGTCAGCAAGCTCGCTTTCGAATTCTGGCTTGGATGCGGCATCCTGTAAGAATACGGCAGACATTACAACGTTGTCATCATTGTCTGAGATTGCTTGCTTGTGAGCACTCTGTATCTCCTGGTTGTGCGACAGAGATAGGTAGTCGTTGCTTTGCATCACTATGGCTTTTGAACAGGGACGCTTGCCAATAACAAGGTGTTGCTTATTTTGCGTTGTTTCAATTGTGTCTTGAATATAAAAATCCAGGCGTTCTTCTATGAAAGACGGAAGTCTTTTAGATCTCTTAGTCATACTAAATTCTCTTGTTAATTAGATATACGCCAGCGCTGACCTCTCATTATTTACGTACTTTTTATTGTCAGTCATCAGTGGAGTTGAATATATTCGGAGGTAGTTGCAAACTCTCTATATATTATTTGAATGGTTAGAAACAATGATGATGATTCCGAGATCTGTTTAGAATGAAATGTCTATCTAATTCTCTGATTTTATGGAATAAATTAGAGGTATAGTTAAGCTGAAAATAGGACAGGAAGTATGCTATTGAGGTTTAGTTGATTATTGGTTATTAGCGTAGTTATTCATTTCTTCTAATGAACAATTGCAGTTTTCAGTTTTATTTCTGCCATTGTGTTTGGCTACATAGAGACCACAATCGGCTTTTTCTATAAGAGATTTTGGTGTGGTGGTTTCGTCTGGAATAACGGAGAAATACCCTGCACTAATCGTAACGATATCGATTTCCGGGTCTGGATGCGGAATGGCCAGATCACGTACGTTTGTACGAACTTTTTCCGCAAATGCGAAGGTGTCGGGATTTTCGCCATAAATAATAAAGGCAAACTCTTCACCGCCGTATCGACACACAATGTCGGTTTCTCTGGTGCAGGAGTCTGACAGGGCTTGGGCGACTTTTTTTAAACATTCATCACCAGCATAATGACCGAGAGAATCGTTATATTTTTTAAAATGATCAATATCGCAGAAAATCAGTGAGATATAGCGGTGCTCTCTTCTTGCAAGATTCATCAAGAAAAGCAATTGACTATCAAATGTCCGTCGATTTTTCAGGCCCGTTAAACTGTCTATTGAGGCCAACTTATACAGCTCTTCACTTATTGTCTCGGGCTCAATGACCCCAAGTAGCAATGTGGCTTTGCCATTTTTATCTCTGACTAATGCTTTTGCCCTACTGGTGAAATAGCAAACTTTATCTTTGTCGGCATCGTAATAGGGGAAACGATTATCATATTCATAGATATCGTTATTTCTAAGCTCACGATATTCATTGAAAATTTGCTTCGCTTTATCACTACTGCTTATCGCAATGTATTTGTTGTAATCGCCGGCTATAGGGCATGTCTGGCTTACTGAATGGGAAGGGAGGCTAGAGTCGAGATGAAAAGTATCGCACATTGTCTGGTTGCAGTAGAAAACATCACTATTATCGTCGAGATCAATTATCCACCAGGATAGCCCGGAAAAGTCTAACAACTCGCTACAAAGCTTATAATATTTTTCAACGCGCGTATTTGGAAACATGGTTCATACATATTTGGTGTGTATAGTGGATATTATTGCATATGGACTATGCATATGTCAGCTTTAACTAATGGACTACCATATTTACATAATAGTTAAATTTTAAGAAAGTTATACTTAAGTTCATTAAATCCATACTGTTTTTTAACCCGAACCATCTAAGGGTAACTATTCACTGGAACACAATCTACAACAAAGAATTGAATCTACTTACTGTTTAATTCCTCTTAAACCTATGATCAACCCCACAATTAAGTGGGGTTTTTTATGAATTAAACTCAATCAAACAATATACAAGCGCTTTAAAAACAATGACTTGAAAGTGCGTTTTTGTTTAAGTCATTTACGCCATTTGCCGCATTAAAGACCAAACTTTTAGAGTTTTAAATCACATTACATATTTCCTGTTCAGCCAATAATTAACCCATCAATTCGCTGCTGAATAACAATTCTCTTGCGTTGATAAATTAACTAATAATGAAAATGGGATTTTTCAATGAACATGAAACTTAAAAGTGTGATGATTGGAGCTGCAATGGCATCTATTGCAGTAATGCCTCTAAGCAATGCTATGGCGAAAGACTACCCACCGAAAACTTTATCTATGGTTGCTCCTTCTGGTGCAGGTGGTGGTTGGGATCTAACGATTCGTACAGTAGCTAAAACCCTGAAAGACACTAAGCTGGTTAAATCCAATATGCCTGTAACTAACCGTCCTGGCGGTGGTGGTGCTGTTAACCTGGCTTACATGCAAACTCAAGTAGGTAAAGACAATCTAATTTCAGTTTACTCGCCACCAATTCTTCTTACTCACCTGAATGGTTCTAGCAAGTACAGCTACGAAGATACTACTCCTCTTGGTCGCCTGATTACTGACTATGCTGCTTTTGTTGTTTCAAAAGACTCTAAGTACACCTCTATTAACGAAGTGATGGAAGCACTTAAGAAAGATCCTAAGAGCATCAAGATTGGTGGTACTTCGTCAGCTGGTTCTATGGACCACATCCAGTTCCTAATGATTGCTAAAGCAGCAGGCGTTCCTAACCTGAATCAGATTGACTATATCTCATTCCAAGATGGTGGCGCGGTAGCACAAGTACTTGGTGGTCACATCGATCTTATTTCAACAGGTCTTGGTGACGTAACATCTCTTGTTAAAAGCGGAAACCTACGTGCGCTGGCTCAAACTGCTGACAAACGTATTGGCGAGGGTGTAATAGCTGAAATCCCTACTGTGAAAGAGCAGGGTATCGATGCAACTTTCGAGAACTGGCGCGGCCTGTTTGGACCTAAAGACATGCCTGAGTATGCTGTAACTTTCTGGAACAAGACACTTAAAGAGATGGCTGAAACTCAAGAGTGGTCTGAAGCGCGTACACGTAACGGTTGGGACGACGCTTACCAGAACAGTGAAGATTTCACTAAATTCCTTGCTCAAACAAACGAGCAGTACAAGCAAATTCTAAACGAAGTATTTGCTAAGTAATCTTTAACCTTAAAAGGATAAGGGGGAGAACTCCTTATCCTTTATTTTTACATATGTTTTATATCTCTATTCCGGCTTAAGGATAAATCCTATGGAAAACAAAACTATTCGTCCGAATTGGGATGCATTCACAGGTTTGTTCGGTGTAGGCTTCGGTTTAGTTTACGGCATCATGGCCTGGACTATGCCTCGCGCTGCATTCGGTAACCCTATGGACCCGATATATTTTCCACTTGGCGTTGCAGCCATCTCTATTTTAATTGGCGTCCTTTTGCTTGCTAAAAGTAATATCAAAGCGTCAATTATGGCGTACAAAGATCTGATTAATGAAGACGAAGTAAAGAAAGGCGACCGTCGTCGTATTCTTTATACTTGTCTGATTTCAATTGGTTACGCGGTACTTTTCGAACATCTGGGCTACGTTATCAGTACCTTCTTGTTTATGTTCTCAATGCTGACCATCACTAGCGGAAAAGAAAGCTGGCTAAAAAGCTCAGTTATCGCACTATTTTTTGCTGTAGGCGTGTTCTTTATCTTCTCTACGCTATTGAGCATCAGTCTTCCGCCACTACCATTTACTGAATAAGGGAACCTATCATGGCTGATATTCTTGCTAACTTAATGAATGGTTTCGGCGTCGCGCTGCAACCTTATCACTTGCTCTTAGTAACCGTTGGTGGTGTTTTAGGTACTATCGTTGGTATGCTTCCGGGTCTTGGTCCTGCGACTGGTGTTGCGGTACTACTACCAATGACATTCGCGATGGGTCCAACTGCAGCGCTTATAACAATGACCGGTGTTTACATTGGCGCTATGTTTGGTGGTTCTCGTAGCTCGATTCTGATTAACACTCCTGGAGATGGCGCGGCATTAGCTGCAACGTTTGATGGGTATCCAATGGCTATGCAGGGGCGCGCTGAATCAGCACTTGCGATGTCTGCAATTGCTTCGCTTATTGGTGGTACGATTGCTGCGGTTCTGATGACTCTACTAGCGGAACCAGTGGCGAGCTTTGCTCTTAAATTTGGTCCTGCTGAGTACTTCTTACTAATGGTGGCTGCACTTTCCATGACGGCTTCAATGTCAAAAGGAAATATGCTTAAGGGATTCCTATCTATGGTTGTAGGTCTTTCTATTGCGACGATCGGTATTGATGCGCAGTCTGGTGTAGAGCGCTTTACATTCGGCAATTTGGAACTGCAAACCGGCGTTGATTTCCTTGTAGTTATCATCGGTATTTACGCACTTGGTGAAGTATTTAAGAGCTTCCGTTCTCTTAGCCAAGGTACTAAGAAAGCACAAACCAAGTTTAAACGTATTTGGATCCAGGGTGATGACTGGGAGCGTTCAAAGTGGGCTATCCTACGTAGTGCGCCGGTTGGCTTCATTATCGGTTCGCTGCCAGGTGCTGGTGGTACAATGGCTTCCTTAATGTGTTACAACAATGAGAAGCAACTGTCTAAGAACAGCGAAGAGTTTGGTAAAGGTGCGATTGAAGGTCTGGCAGCGCCAGAATCGGCGAACAACGCCGCATCAATTGGTGCGATGATCCCAATGTTATCTCTGGGCGTACCAGGTTCTGGTACAACAGCGGTAATGATGGGTGCACTACTGATGTTAGGTATTCAGCCAGGTCCGATGCTGTTTGCTCAGTACCCTGAAACGGCGTGGGGTTTGATTGCAAGTATGTTCGTAGCGAACTTCATTCTAGCTATCGTAAACATCCCTCTAGCGGGCGTGTTGGTACGAGTTCTGGCAATTCCACCTAAGATCCTTTACCCAATCGTGCTTGGCCTTGCGTTTATCGGTTGTTACGCAATCAGTAACTCAGTAGTAGACTTCTACATCCTTGTTATCCTTGGTGTTGCTGGTGTTGTAATGAAACGTGCGAACATCCCGACAGCACCTATGATTCTTGCAGTGATTGTAGGTGGTACCATGGAACAGTCGTTCCGTCAGGCATACCGTATCTCGAACCAGGATCTATCGGTATTCATGCACTCTACAGTTGCTCAGGTTCTTATCGCTATTACGGTTCTTTCTATCGCTCTTCCAGTAATTGGTATGATGCGAAAGAACAAAGTTGAAGCACAAGCTGCTTAACTGTCTAATTGAAAGTCAGCCTAGTTAGTAGGCTGACTTTTATGGCTTTTATCACCTTATTTTTGTGAAGAGAACCTTTCACAAAGAATAAGTTCATAAACGCCATTGAAAAAATATAAACCTTCTTAATGACATGACATAAGTCATGAATTTTCGGTCGCTCCAGTAGGATAATTCTGTTGTGGGTCAATCGTAGGATAGTCAGGTGCTTGGGACATACAATTTCGAAAAGGTAGTTAACGGTAACAGCCGGAAGATGGAAAAGGTACGTTCATTCCTGACCATGATGGATTTGGGTGTTGATGTTGATGTCGAAATGTTTATCGTCGCCTATCTTGGCTATGAGGTGGTTGCTTGTGCTGGATTGGCAGGGAATACAATCAAATCTGTTGCTGTCGATGAGAGCCAGCAAGGGCAGGGCTTATCCACTAAGCTATTAACCGAAATCGTGACTCTTGCGTACGATATGGGACGTTATAACCTATTTATCTATACCAAGCCTGAAAACTATCAAATGTTTCATGCAGCGGGATTTTACCTTTTGACCTCGGTAAAAGATCGCGTAATTTTAATGGAAAATAGCAAAAATCGGTTGCAGAAGTATTGCAATAAACTTGCGCAGAAACGCCAGCAGGGTGAAAGAATTGGTAGCATTGTTATGAATGCTAACCCTTTTACTAAAGGCCATCGCTATCTTGTTGATAAAGCATCAAACGAATGTGACTGGCTACACCTTTTTGTAGTGAAAGAAGACAGTTCATTTTTTACTTATACTGATAGAGTCAATATGATTCGTGCCGGGGTTGAAGAGTTTGGCAATGTGATTGTACACCCTGGCTCCGATTATATGATTTCTAGAGCCACATTCCCAAGCTACTTCCTTAAAGATGAAGGGGTAATTAACTTTGCTCACACTGCAATCGATCTGCAGCTATTTAGGGAGTATCTGGCTCCGGCTCTTGGGATCACACATCGCTATGTTGGCACTGAACCCATCTGTAAGGTCACTCGTTTTTACAATCAGCAGATGAACCAGTGGCTTGCAACGCCTACATTGGAATCAGATCCAATCGAGTTAATAGAAATTCCTCGTTGCGAAGAAGGTGACCTACCTATTTCAGCATCCTTGGTGAGAAATTTACTATTTCAAAGTCGCTGGGAAGAGATTGAACAAATCGTACCCATAACGACATACACCTATCTTAAAGAGTTGTTTGAAGAAGATAGCTCCCCATATCAGGCGAAGCGCGAGCAAGCTAAAGCGAAAGGTGTTCCTCAGTTTAGTGTAGAAGCTTGAACCCAAACAGTTTCAATGTATCACGTTGCATATAAATAGCCTGAGTAGCATTTAATAGCAAAAATCCTCCTGGTATGAGTTGTTTATAGTTTTATATAATTCTAATATATATCGCATTAAAGAATGTATATGTATGGTAACGTTTACCTAATCTATAATTATAACTATATCAGTTGGATTTTGATGATTCTATCAGGTTCGATTTAGGGGGCTGTATGCGTTTGATAGTTAAGTTATGCGCATTGATTAACTTATTTTTTTTCTTGGCCTTACAGGCAAAAGCAGATGAGCTGAAGATATTCACCTGGGAAGATTACTTTTCTGAATCCGTCATTGAAGATTTCGAGTCAAAATACGGGCACACGGTTTCTTTGATTTTCTTCGAAAGTGAAATGTTGCGTGATGCAGTCGTCTACTCTGGTAAAGCTGCAGCGTATGACCTGATTATCATGGATGGCCTCACACTTGGTGAATTAGGAGAAGCCGGTTCATTGGCTGATATGTCTCATGTTATTACCAAAGGTAGCCAGACTTTTACCAAAAATGCTAACAAAGCATGTACTAAGTTTGGTGTTCCGTACGCTCATGGCACAATGGGTATTGGATACCGTACTTCAGTTGTAGCTAGCCCTATCAGTACATGGATGGATGTATTTGTCTATGCGTTAGAAAACCCACAAACCGTCGTGCTGCCAGGAGATGATTTCGATACTATCGCTATTGCTTTAATGGCTCTTGGTTACCACCCGATGTCAGAGAACGAAAGTGAACTAAAGCAGGCTTATCAATTGCTTTTAGAGGTAAAGGATAAGCTTCTTGTTCTGCGCACAAGTATAGGTTATGCGCTGGATAAAAAAGATAAGTCAGAGATGGAAGTAGCTGTGATGTATTCAGGTGAAACTGAACTCATTGGTGAAGTGACCGAGCAGGATGATTGGGCTTATACCATTCCTGATGAGGGCACACTGTTATGGCATGAGTGCCTGACCACTCATATAAACAAACCAATAAGCAACGCGGCTAAGGAGTTTCTGAATCATATCAACGAAACTGACAACGCTGTGAGAAATGCAGAAGAAATTTGGTTCGCAAGTTCTAACATTACTGCGCTTGGTTCTGCTAGTGATGAGTATTTGCAGGATGAAGAGCTATTTCCGGTTAATTTAACGGATGCTAATTCGTATGAGTACAAGTCTCTAGGCAGGGGTGCTGAAAATTTGAGAAGCCAGATTCTTTCTGTTATTCAGAACCGCAAGTAAAGTTGTTCAGATGAAACTATCTCAAAAAATAAACTATATTCTATTGCCGGTGATGGTGGTTATTTTCTCCATCGCTGGGGTGGTTTCCTACAACAGCCAGAAATATCAAATTAACTCTTCTCTATCCGACAAGCTTCAAAATGAGATCCGACATATATCTTCTGATTTAACCGATGCGATCAGAGAGTTAGAACATGTTGCATATATGAGTGTGGAAAACCACTGGGTTCAGCAAGCATTAAGTAATAGTAACGATGATTTAGATCTCTATTATCTTGAAAAGCAAATAGTGGAACACATCAGCCAGTTAGATGTTAATCATGGAGATATCGTTAGTTTTACTCTTCTGGATAGTAACGCAACAGAGCTGGTTTATTTCAATACATATGATCCTTTTGTTATGTATCAACCGACGAAAGTCGTTCAGACTCATATAAATAATATTTTTAGTCAGTTTGACACTCAAAATATTATTACTGTTAAAGATACGACCTATATGCTGGATAAGAGCGGAGATATGCCAGAATTTATTCTGGTGAAAACATTTACTCCCGAGCAGAGCCCGAACATTTCTACGTTTTCTAAAGGACAATCTCTATACACTATTGCTATTCGTGCCAGGGTCGGGCATTACGATGATTTTTACCAGGATGTGAAATCCAGGGTTAGTGGTAATGTAAAGTTATCTATTGAATCGGTTAAGGCATCAAAAAAAATATCTAATGAGCAAATAATTGAGAAAGTGTCCACGGATAACTCTGACCTGGCATATCAACTTAATGGTGAGTTGTGGAAGATTACTTTGTGCTTACCAGAAAAAGATTTAGTAAAACTTTACACGCCTTTTAAATTATTATTCGTTGGCATCGTCTTATCAGTAACAATCTTAACGTTTTTATTGCTTAGATGGCTAATTATAAGACAGATTATCAAGCCTGTTGAAAAGTTGACTCAGCAAGTTGAAATGGCTGAAAACGAAGGTTCCCTCTATATTGAACGTTCTACTGGTAGCGATGAAGTTTCAATATTAACCAACAAGTACATTAATTTAATCGCAGAGCTCGATGACTTAGCAAAAAGAGACAGTTTAACCGGGTTGCCAAACAGATCTAGATTTAACCTCGATCTCAGCTCGTATAAAAGAGCAGGCAAGTAAACTAGGGAATAAATGTGCGGTTATTTACTTCGATTTAGATAACTTCAAACAGGTCAACGACAAATACGGTCATCATACAGGTGACAAATTATTAGCGGTATTTTCTGAACGACTGGTTGAGAGCTTTGTTGATTTAGACTGGGAACATATATCCGTCTCTGAATTTGAGTTTGCGAGAATGTCGGGAGATGAGTTTGCTATTATTATCGGTGGAATTGATGATTTGGATGTTCTCTCTCTATTCACTCAAAAAGTTATTTCACTATTTGATAACGGCTTTATCATGCAAGGGAAAGTTTATGATATAGGTGTGAGTATAGGTATTTCCGTGTATCCGGATGATGCATCTACAGTTACTGAGATGGTGAACAATGCTGACGCTGCGATGTATGCTTCGAAAAACGGGGCGGCAAGGAACGGGTACCAATTATATTCAGAGGAACTTGATGACGAAATTAAAAGGCATACGCAGATAAATGAGTGTTTGAAAGAGTCGTTAGAACTGGGGTGCTTTTATCTGAACTATATGCCGATTTACTGTTCCATCAAAGGGGTAATGAAAGGCGGCGAAGTTTTATTAAGAACAAACCATGAAAAGCTTATCTCATATGGTCCTGCTGACTATATCCCTGTCGCAGAATCATCAGGCCTTATTAAAGATATCGATTATTGGGTCATTGATAAGGCTTTAAAGCAACTGTCTACCTGGATAAAGCAGTTCGGTTATAGCGGCACGCTTTCGATAAACTTCTCTTCATGGCAACTTTCCAACGTTGATTTTGTGGATGATCTATCGAGCTTATTGGATAAGCATGGAATAGCACCAGAAAGAGTAGAAATGGAAATAACCGAGACCTGTTTTGCTCCTGGTGATACCCGAAGTATTCAGATGTTAAGTGCTTTAAAAGAGCTAGGTGTAAAGATTGCGCTGGATGATTTTGGTACTGGCTATACTGCCTTCAGCCAACTTATAAACTACCCGGTTGATACGCTTAAGATAGACCGTATTTTTGTGAATGCTATTGATACTGATTCTAGAGATAGCCAGCTTTTCGATCTTATTGTTGAAATTGCAAGGCTTTATGATTTGAAAGTTATCGCAGAGGGTATCGAAACCAGCAGCCAGCTTGAATATGTAAAATCAAAAGGTGGGCCAGAGGTCCAGGGTTTCTATCTGTCTAAACCAATCAATGAGACTGACTTTTTATCTGCATGGAAATCCAGTGTGAATATCAAATAAAGCCTAGACCAAAGATGGCTACTTTCTGTATTTTTTGAGTGAGCCGGCAATGCGCCGGCACATTTCAGTTTAGGCAACGGCCTCTTCTTGAGAGTAGTAGGATTCCAGCAACGCGCTGACTTTAGACTCAATTTCATAAGCTGAGTGTTTATTGGCGGTAGAGCAATAAGACGCCGCATTGTTACAAACTATACATTTCCTGGGCTCCAACTCGTAAGCTTTTCTGGAAATGGTTTTTCCTTCACTATTCATAACATCCAGATTAATGAGTGAACCCAAAAAGTGACGCCGTTCCAGTTTAATCATCGCTTTTTTTAGCTGAGTAGGGGATGCTCCAGCGACGACAAACATGGCTTCGCTACCACTCTTCTGATTGAAAACTTCCTTTTTCTCGACTCGGCATCCAAGGTTATTTAGCTCAGACAACGTTGATTCCATAGCGGACAGAAATAGCTTTTTTGCGCCTGTCGAATGAACCATATGCTTAGGCATATAGGTTGTTAAGGTAATCAATGGTAGCTGATGTTTTGCTATCCAACGTTGCTGCCTTTGTGCTCGGGCTTGTGCACCTTCATGTCTGTCGTACACGGTTACTTGTTCTGACATTTTCGCCTCCTTAGAACGATAGTGACGAAAGTCTATCCTCCAAGGTTATTCCAGATTGAGTGTGTGGAAACATTTTGTTGTGACCCTAGTGTATTAAATGGTGTTTATGACCTTAATTCATGAGCCTATACGATTAAAAATCATAAACGCCATATAAGTTGTTTCGTGGGTGTTTTTGAATGATGGACTTCACGAAGTAAACCTATTTTCATCAGTTAGAATTTTCGGACACTAATCACTAAAGGTGTTTATTAACATGGGTGAAAGTCCGATTATTCTTGAAGGCGTAACTCTAATGCTACTTGGTATGGGGTTTGTTTTCTTCTTTCTTGTCTTGCTTGTAGGCGCGACACGCTTACTTTCAACCGTTTCTATGAAGCTTCAGCCAATTGCAGTTCCCAAAGCTGCATCAAATGCGGGTTCAGTAACAGAAGATTCAGATGACACGGTCGTTGCTGCTATAACAGCGGCACTTCATCACCATAAGAAAAAACTCAGTCAACAAGCATAGAATTATAGGGAATTTGTAATGTCCAAAACAGTTAAACCACTTGGTATCACAGATGTGGTACTACGTGATGCTCACCAGTCACTTTTTGCTACACGCATGCGTATCGACGATATGCTACCAATCGCTTCTGAGCTTGATGATATCGGCTACTGGTCGCTTGAGTCATGGGGAGGAGCGACTTTTGATTCGTGCATTCGCTTCTTAGGAGAAGACCCATGGGAGCGTTTACGTGAACTTAAGAAAGTCATGCCAAAAACAAAACAACAGATGCTGTTTCGTGGACAAAATATTCTGGGTTACCGTCACTATGCTGATGATGTTGTAGACAAGTTTGTTGAGCGTGCTGTTGTAAATGGTATGGATGTATTTCGCGTGTTTGATGCGTTAAATGATGTTCGCAACATGCAACAAGCAATTCAGGCAGTAAATCGTCAGGGTGCTCATGCTCAGGGAACTATCTGTTACACAACAAGTCCCGTACATACCATGCAATCTTGGGTTGATGTAGCAGAGCAACTTGTAGAGTGCGGCGTAAACTCAATCGCGATAAAAGATATGTCTGGTGTTATGTCACCCTATGAAGCCTATGAGCTGGTTTCTACTCTTAAGAAGCAACTTGATGTTGAACTTCACCTTCACTGCCACTCGACAGCGGGTATTGCAGATATGACGTTGCTTAAAGCTATAGAAGCGGGTGTGGACCGTGTGGATACCGCTATTTCTTCTATGAGTGGTACCTATGGCCACCCAGCAACAGAGTCCATCGTTGCTGCCTTGCAAGGCACAGAGCGAGATACTGGTTTAGATATCAAGAAGATTGAGAACATTGCGGCGTACTTCCGTGAAGTTCGTAAAAAGTATCATGCATTTGAAGGCCAGCAGCGCGGTTCTGATTCACGTATTCTTGTTGCTCAGGTTCCAGGTGGCATGCTTACCAATATGGAAGGTCAATTAAAGCAACAAAACGCCATTGATCGTATTGACGAAGTGTTGGAAGAGATACCTCGCGTGCGTAAAGACCTTGGTCATATACCTCTGGTAACACCAACTTCTCAAATCGTCGGTACTCAGGCTGTGATTAACGTGATGATGGGTGAACGCTACAAGACCATTACCAAAGAGACTGCAGGTGTTCTGCGCGGCGAATATGGTCAGACGCCAGCACCAGTAAACAGCGAGCTTCAGGAGCGTGTACTGGAAGGTAATCAGCCGATCACCTGTCGCCCGGCGGATTTGATTGAGCCAGAAGTTAATAGCCTGACTGAATCTGTAAAAGCGCAAGCAAAAGAAAAAGGCATCACATTAGCGGAAAATGCAATTGATGACGTACTGACGGTTGCACTGTTTGATCAGGTTGCCTGGAAGTTCCTTGAAAATCGTGGAAATCCTGATGCATTTGAGCCAGTTCCAGCTGTAGAAGTTGCTGCTTCTAAAACGGATGCTAAACCGCAGACTGCGGCGGACAATGCTGTTTATACCGTAAATGTGAACAACAAAGCGTACGTTGTACAGATTAATGAGGGAGCCGATCCCGAAGTGTTGGCTGTAGCAGATAAAGCGCCTTCAGTCGCGCCAGTATCAGCTCCGGTGACCGCGTCTTCCGGCGATGCTGAGCCTGTATCAGCGCCTCTTGCGGGTAACATCTGGAAGATCCATGCAAAAGCAGGTCAGGATGTGAAAGAAGGTGACACCCTTCTGATCCTTGAAGCGATGAAGATGGAAACAGAAATCAAAGCCGCCCGCGACGGTAAAGTCGACCATGTTGCAGTATCTGAAGGTGATGCTGTTCAGGTTGGTGATACTCTGCTTGCACTGGCGTAAGGGTAAGACATGGATAGTGTTTTAGCTCTTATTAACGATTTTGGCTTCCTGCATTTGCAGTGGGGCCAGGCCATCATGATTCTGGTAGGTATGGTGTTGCTCTATCTTGCGATAGTAAAGCAGTTTGAGCCTCTATTGCTTGTTCCTATTGGATTAGGAGGGATTCTCTCAAACCTTCCTGATGCTAACCTGGCAGTCAGTGCGGTTGAAGCGGCGATTCACGCAGGGAAAGCTGATGTGATGCAGTCATTTGCATCTCTGCTGGAAATTGCTGACACGGCGCCTAAAGCGATCAAAGAAGCGTACGCCCTGGCAACGCCGGAGCATAAAATGCATCTTCACCTGCTTGCCGAACAGCATAATTACACGGATGGTATGCTCTATACCTTCTACAGTGTTGCAATTGCATCTGGTGTTGGTCCACTGGTGATCTTTATGGGGGTCGGTGCGATGACGGACTTTGGTCCTCTGCTTGCGAACCCCAAGACTCTGTTATTAGGTGCGGCGGCTCAGTTTGGCATTTTCGCGACTGTACTGGGTGCCCTGGCTCTAAGTCAGTTCGGTATCATGGATTTCAGTGTTGCTCAGGCGGCAGCGATAGGCATCATTGGTGGCGCAGATGGCCCGACAGCGATTTATGTTTCCAGCATGTTAGCACCTGAGTTACTAGGTGCGATAGCAGTTGCAGCATACTCATACATGGCTCTGGTTCCAATGATCCAACCACCGATAATGAAAGCATTGACAACAGAGGCTGAGCGCAAAATTGAAATGAAGCAGCTTCGCCAGGTAGGAAAAATAGAAAAGGTTTGTTTTCCTCTGATGTTGCTTGTGTTAATCGCAATGTTGTTGCCTTCGGCTACACCCTTATTGGGAATGTTCTGCTTCGGTAATTTGATGCGTGAATGTGGTGTGGTTGAGCGCTTATCTGACACAGCTCAGAATGGGCTGATTAACATCGTGACTATTTTCCTTGGACTTTCTGTTGGTTCGAAGCTGATGGCGGATAAATTTCTTCAACCTCAGACATTGGGTATTTTAGCGCTGGGTATTGCTGCTTTCTGTGTTGGTACAGCGGCGGGTCTTCTCATGGCTAAGCTGATGAATAAGGTTTTTGAAGAGAAAGTAAATCCATTACTTGGTTCAGCAGGTGTGTCAGCAGTACCAATGGCTGCGCGGGTATCAAACAAAATTGGTCTTGAGGCTAACCCTCAGAACTTTTTGCTGATGCATGCGATGGGGCCAAATGTGGCAGGGGTTATAGGTTCCGCAGTTGCAGCAGGTGTAATGATAAAATATGTGCTTGGCGGCTAAACATAACCATTAAGTAGTTAACAAGGGAGAACGTGTTCTCCCTTTTGTCGTATCTGAATATTAGCAAAGACAGAGTTGAATAATTAAGAAAAACAAAAGATTATGTTCTTGAAATTCATAGGGACATGAAAACGATTAGATAGGCGGGAGTAGTATGAAAGAGAATTCACTTCGGTTACTGGAAAAAATACAGAGTAGCGTTTCCTTCAGAAACAAAATTTTTATTTTTGTTCTGGTTTCGATGGGGTTGCAACTGGCATTTATCGCAGTAAATCTGAGAAGTGCTGCCATGCATACATTAGAAGATCAAGTAGGGCTACGAGCATTGGTCCAGGCAAAAGAAATCGCCAGTGACCTAGAGTTGATAAAGTATGTAGCCGAAAAAGACTCTAGCCTGATTGAGCAGTTAATAGAGCGTCGTCGTCGCGTTTCCGACTCAAGTTTTATCGTTGTAGGTGATGATCGGGGTATACGCCTTTCCCACCCAGTAAAAGAACGAATAGGTTTGCCTATGCAAGGGTCAGATAATGAAGATGCTCTGGTTCGCGGAGAATCTTACATCTCAGTAAATGAAGGTAGTCTGGGAGTATCTATTCGGGGTAAAACAGCTGTAAAGGATGCAAGCGGCAATATCATTGGTGTTGTTTCAGTTGGCTATCTGATAGAACGATTTGACGGCTGGATAATCGAATATGCTCAGCCACTGGTACTTCATTTTTTCATCATATTGCTGATCACTTTGGTTGTTGGCTGGCTGTTCGCTAGTCACATAAAGAAAAACATGAATGGGAAAGAGCCAGAAGAGATTGCCTTTGCCTACAATATGCGAAAATCCATATTGCGTTCTGTGTATGAGGGAATCGTCGCTATTGATAAACAAGGGAAGATCCTGACGGTAAATTTCACGGCGCTTGAGCTAATGGGAACAGACAAAAAGCCGAGCCAACTTAAAGATCACGGTATTCTTGATTATATCAATCAAGGCCAGTTCTTTTTCCATACGCCTTACGATGAAAATTTGAAAGATGAATTGATTAAAGTAAATGGTGAAATGATGGTAGCCAACAGGGTCGCTATCTATGACAAGGAGCGGCTAACAGGCTGGGTGATCAGTTTCCGTAAAAAAGAAGAATTAAGTTCACTGACGGAAGAGTTGTCTCAGGTAAGACAATACACCGACAACTTAAGAGCCATGCGTGATGAGTACGAGAACAAAATTTCTACTATTGCAGGCCTTATCCAGATGGGAGAAAGCACATCAGCCCTAGGACTCATCTACAATGAAAAATACCGTAAGCAAGAGACCATTGATTTTATTACCTCCCGAATCCAATGTAAGCAGGTAGCCGGAATACTTATTGGTAAAGCGGCTCGTGCACGTGTTATGGGGCTTGATTTAAAGTTTGATGATAATTGTCAGCTAGATGCTCTTCATGAATCGATAGATACTAATGAGTTGTCGGCGGTAATAGGGAATCTACTTGATAATGCGTTTGAAGCGACACTGAAAAACCCTGAAAGCAGCAAGGTCGTGTCGTTCTTGATATCAGACGTGACTCAGGAACTAGTGATAGAAGTTAAAGACAATGGGTGTGGTATCGAGCCTGAAATCGCTACTACCATGTTTTCCCGAGGAGTCAGTAGCAAAGACGAAGCAAAAGGTAGCGGTGTTGGCTTATATCTGATCAACAAGTATGTGAACAATGTGGGGGGCGTTATCATGGTTGATGAAGTTCGACCAAAAGGTACAGTATTCTCAATCTTTATTCCTAAGAAACAACAGTAGCGCTCCATAGGGGTGAGTGAACAAATCACCCCATACTCCATTCGTGCGGTTTTTAGAAAAAAATTTTTTCTGAGAATAATTAAAATCATAAAAACCATTTAACGCATTTGAGGCAATTGAAAACATGATTAATTCTTCTAGATATATTTTTAAAATATATATTTCGTTATTTGCTAAAAAATAAAATTTAATAAATCATCTTCAGTGTCACACCTTTTAAAAATATTTATGAATAGAAATATAAATAAAAATATAATTACGTCGGTATATAAGGATAGCACGGACAATATAAGTGTTGATGGTAACCAGGATATGAGCGACATTTCAAATCAGCTGATGGATAAAGTTAAAACCGGATTTTCATTTAGAAAACAGGTTTTTATGCTGATCTTTGCTCTAATGTTGTTGCAGCTTGGTTTTATGGGCTCGAACTTTCATTCTGCACTAGTTGATACGCTGGAAGACCAGGTTGGTACCAGAGCATTGATACAGGCTCAGGAAATAGCGAGTGATCCGGAACTTATAGCTGAGGTAAGGATAAGAAACGTACCTGAAGTAGAAAAACTAATCGGTCGTTTGCTTAAAATATCTGACGCTAGTTTTATCGTTGTTGGTGATACTGAAGGTATACGCCTTGCGCATCCTGATAAGGAAAAAGTTGGATTTCCAATGCAGGGTGGCGACAATGCGGGTGCTCTTGAGCGTGGTGAATCCTATATTTCAATCCGTGAAGGAAGCCTTGGTTATGGTGTGCGGGGGAAGACACCGATCGTCGACGTTGATGGTTCTATAATAGGCGTGGTATCAGTCGGGTATTTACTTAATCGTTTTGATCAATGGCTACTGTTTTATGCGAAGCCTTTTGCTTATGACGTTATCATTGTTTTGCTTTTGACACTTGTAGGAGCCTGGTTCTTTTCCAGCCACATCAAAAGCCGAATGAATGGCATGGAGCCTTCAGAAATAGCATTGGCTCTTTATTTGCAAAAATCGATACTTAAGTCTGTATATGAGGGGGTCATTGCCATCGACAAACAGGGAAAGATCCTCACGGTTAACAAGACAGCCCTGGCAATGATAGGTACAGATAAAAGTGCAGTAGAATTAAAGAATCGTAGCATTGTGGAATATATCAGTCCGACTAGATTTTTATTCCAGGCCCCCTTTGAACAGAACCTCAAAGATGAAATTGTATCGTTTAATGGCAATACATATATTGCTAATAGAGTAGCGATGATAGATAACAATCAACTCATTGGTTGGGTTGTAAGCTTTAGGCGCAAAGACGATATTAACTCACTTACCGCTGAGCTAACCCAAATTAGGCAGTACACAGATAATTTGAGAGTATTGAGGCACGAGCACGCAAATAAATTATCCATGATCTCAGGTATGATTGAAATTGGTGAATATGATGCTGCACTTTCTTTGATTAATCGTGAAAATAATAGAAAACAACAGTTAATAGATTTTGTTAGCTCTAGAATTAATGATAAACAAATCGCAGGATTGTTAATTGGTAAGTCCACTCGTTCAAGAGAATTAGGACTTGAATTAGAGTTTGATCCGACTTGTCGAATCACAAATATAGCAAGCAATATAGATATTAACGAATTATCTGCGGTCATTGGCAATTTATTAGACAATGCCTTTGAAGCCACATTAAAAAATCCTGACAGCAATAAGGTTGTATCCTTCTTAATCACAGACGCAGGTAAAGAGCTCGTCATTGAGGTTGCAGACAATGGATGCGGTATAGATCCTGAGTTAGCAGATTCAATCTTTACCCGGGGTGTAACAAGTAAAAGTGAGAGTGAAGGTCATGGGATAGGGCTCTACTTGATTAACCACTATGTTAACAATGCAAATGGGGTAATCATGGTCGATGATGCAGAGCCAAAGGGAACCATTTTTTCAATTTTTATTCCAAATAACGGTATCAAATGATGGAATCGATAGACGTAGTAATAGTAGAGGATGAAGTAGGGATTGCAGAACTTCATGCTCAGTTTTTAAGACAGATGATCCGCTTTAAACCTGTAGGTATAGCATCTGATTTGAATATGGCTAGAACGATGATTAAAGTTCACAAGCCACAGCTAGTCATTTTGGATAACTACCTACCAGATGGGCAGGGGATTGATTTACTTCGTGAAATCGTTTCTGAAAAAAACGACAAAAAACCAGACGTTATCCTTGTGACTGCCGCTAGTGAAATGGATACGGTAAAAGAGGCGATGCATTGTGGTTGTTTTGATTATATTTTAAAACCCATTGCTTATGACAGATTAAAAGACACGCTTAATCGTTACCTCAAATATCATAGTGCCTTAAATGCCTACGATAATATCAGTCAGCGTCACGTTGATGATCTATTCAACATTCAGGCTAGAGAAAAAACATCCAATACACTTCCTAAAGGTATAGGCGAGCTGACTCTGGATAAAATTAAAATGGTCTTTATTGAAAATGTCGGCATTAAGTTTACCGCCGAAAGCCTTGGTGACAGGGTCGGGATCAGCAAAACAACCGCACGTAGATACCTGGAATACTGTGCGGCTAGCGGTTTTTTAGAAGCCGAAAATGAACATGGCCGAGTCGGCCGCCCTGAGCGTGTTTACCTGAAATCGAGCTAGTCACTTTTACTCTCCCTTATTAAGCTTACATACTTTTCAAGTGCCTTTTCCTAGGCACTTTTTTCTCTTCGAATTTCTTTGCTGAATTATTTAAGTTCATTAAATTCATTAATGGTTTTTAACCTGTGTTGAAACTTGATAGCAATCTCTAATTCCAACCCGCCAATACGGAAAATAGCCTCTAGACGAATTGGTAATTTTCTTGCCCATCCGCCGCGAATCAATTTATTGATGTACATACCACTGAGATTCACGAGGAAAGAACATGATAATAAAGCAGCGATCATACGCTGGAACACTGGAGTCTAGCGACCTGTTGGTTGAAGTCTGGCCTTCAGAGGATGACTCCCTGGACATTGAGATAACAAGTTCAGTTGAAAAGCAGTTTGATGACTTAATCAAGAAGGTAGTAACAGAAACATTATCTGAGATGGGCGTTCAGACCGCTACTGTAAACATAAACGACAAGGGCGCACTCGATTGTGTTATCAGAGCACGAGTTCAGGCTGCTGTTATGCGCGCAGCGAAGACTGAAGAGATGGTTTGGGGAAATCTATAATGAGCAAATTACGCAGAAGTATGCTGTTTGTGCCGGGCTCAAATGCAGCAATGTTAAGCAACTCCTTCATATATACGCCTGATGCCATCATGTTCGACCTTGAAGACTCAGTATCCCTTCGTGAAAAAGATACCGCTCGTATGCTGGTCTATAACACGCTGCAGCATCCCTTGTATCAGGACATCGAAACCATAGTGCGTGTTAACGGACTAGATACACCTTTTGGCCGTGAAGATGTTCGTGCGGTTGTAAAGGCTGGTGTGACAGCGGTTCGACTTGCAAAAACCGACAGTGCTCAGGACGTAATCGATATGGACAACCTGATCTCTGAAGCAGAAGAGCAGTTTGGTCGTACGCCTGGTAGTACTCGTATGTTAGCCGCGATCGAATCGGCAATGGGTATTAACAACGCGGTAGAGATAGCTAAAGCATCTGATCGCTTAATTGGTATCGCTCTGGGTGCTGAAGATTACGTGCGCGATCTGCGTACACAAAGAACACCAGAAGGGACGGAATTGCTGTTTGCTCGCTGTTCTATTCTTCAGGCGGCACGTGCGGCCGGGATTATGGCGTTTGATACAGTTTACTCTGATGCCAATAACGAACAAGGTTTCCTAAAAGAGGCGGAGCACATTAAGTCTCTTGGTTTTGATGGCAAGTCACTGATTAACCCACGTCAGATCGAAATGCTTCACAACGTATTTGCGCCTTCTCAAGCCGAAGTTGACCATGCCATAGCGGTTATCGAAGCAGCAGAAGAAGCGGAGGCTCAGGGTTCGGGTGTCGCTTCTCTCAACGGAAAAATGGTCGATGGTCCTATTATCGAAAGGGCTCGCTGGACATTACAACGCGCAGAATCAGGAATTAAAGAGTAGGGCATCACCATGACAAGCATTAAAAACGCACTAAACCGAGAAATACAGATACCGGCTGACGGGCACGCGAACATGCGTCCGTTTAGCCATGCTCATGAAGTTACGGGCCATATGTTGGAAAAGGAAAGTCGTCTGAATCGCAAGCTGCATGAAACTCTCGAAGAGGCGATTAAATCGGTTGGCTTGAGGGATGGTATGACTATCTCTTTCCACCACTCTTTCCGAGGCGGCGATAAGACAATAAATATGGTGATGGATGTTATTGCCGAGATGGGTTTTAAAAACCTGACTTTGGCTTCAAGTTCCCTATCCGCTGTTCATGCCCCGGTTGTCGGCCATATCAAAAATGGTGTTGTAAATAAGATTTATACATCAGGTATCCGTGGTGAACTGGCTGAAGAAATTTCGCGTGGTTTGATGGAAGAACCTGTACAGATTCACTCACATGGTGGACGTGTTCACCTCGTGCAAACAGGTGAACTTAAGATCGACGTTACCTTTGTTGGTGTTCCGACATGTGATGAGTTTGGTAATGCGAATGCGACAACAGGGCGCTCACGTTGTGGTTCTCTTGGTTACGCAAAAGTAGACGCACAGTACGCCGAAAAGGTTATTGTTCTTACCGAAGAACTGGTGGCATATCCGAATAACCCTGCATCGATTCCTCAGGATCATGTAGACGCGATTGTGAAAGTAGATGAAGTAGGTGACCCTTCGAAGATAGGTGGTGATGCAACGCGAATGACCACCAACCCAAGAGAGCTGCTTATTGCTCGTAAAGCGGCGGATGTTATCGAGCAATCTGGTCACTTCTTTGATGGCTTTACCATGCAAACCGGCTCTGGTGGCGCTTCTCTGGCGGTAACCCGCTTTCTTGAAGACAAGATGGTAAAGAAAAACATAACTGCAAGCTTTGGCCTTGGTGGTATTACATCCACTATGGTCGCAATGCATGAGAAAGGCTTAATCAAAAAGCTATTGGACGTCCAGTCGTTCGATTCTGATGCTGCAGACTCTTTAGCTCGTAACCCTGGCCATATTGAGATTTCGGCTAACCAGTATGCGAACCCTTCGTCTCAGGGGGCTTCGGTAGAGCGTCTGGACGTAGTGGTTCTGAGTGCTTTGGAAATAGATACTGATTTTAACGTCAATGTGATTACGGGGTCAGATGGCGTTATTCGTGGCGCCTCGGGTGGTCACAGTGATACTGCTGCTTCTGCTAACCTCACGATTGTCGTCGCTCCACTGGTACGTGGCCGTATTCCAACTGTCGTGAACTCAGTACTGAACGTGGTAACACCAGGTACAGAAATCGATGTACTGGTAACGGATCATGGTGTAGCGGTGAACCCCGCAAGAGAAGATGTTAAGCAACGACTAGAAGCTTCTGGTATCCAGACCTTCTCTATAGAAGAGCTTCAACAACGTGCAGAACTGCTTACAGGTAAACCGAAGCCAATTGAGTATCTGGATAACGTTGTTGGATACGTTCGTTACCGCGATGGGTCAGTTATCGACGTAATTAGACAAGTTAAGGAATAAACATTGTATTCAGGGCCTAAAGTAACGCTTGAACAGGTATTGGCGAACAGAGAGCGTCGAGCCAATCGCCAACGTGAATGGATTAATTCCTATTCGCTGCCGTTAATCAGCTTCACCATCAATATGATGGGGGAGGTTAAACGAAACAAGATTTCTAATGTTGCGTTTGACCAGGGCTATCAGGCGATACTGGATGTTTGCAGAATTCAGGATATACCGGTAGTTAGTATCGAAAAATACTGTTCGGATACCGGATCTGAGTTACTTATCTCAGCCGGTTTAAGTAGTGCTGAAGAAGTAAAGCATGCCATGGTGAGCATCGAAGATGAACACCCTTTAGGCCGCTTGTTTGATATCGATGTGTTAGATGAAAAAGGAATCGCTGTCTCAAGAGACAACTTTAACCTCCCTAGACGTAAGTGTTTGATCTGTGACAACGAGGCTAAGATATGCGCACGTAGCCGAGCGCATCAGCTACCGGAATTAATGAACAAAATGAGTGAGATGATACATGATTGCAAGTAACTCGATTCGTTGGTTATTAGACGATTGCTGTATATACGAGCCGTCCGCAACTGGATCCTTAAGGCTAAACATTACGGAGCTGGCTGGTAACCTGGCGTATCACGCAATGATGCTGGAAGCGCATCTAACGCCTAAGCCGGGGCTCGTAGATTGTGTATCAACAGGCGCTCATCGCGATATGGACATCAACACGTTTATCGCTAGTTCGGATGCGTTGCGTCCGTACATGAAAAGGTTTGTTCGTGCAGGTATCGAAGCGCAGGATCTTGAAGCTCATGACCTTCTTTTACCACTTCGAAAAGTTGGTATCGAGGCAGAGTGCGCTATGTTTTCAGCTACTCAGGATGTAAATACCCATAAGGGGATGATTTTTACACTCGGCTTAATTTGTGGTGCAGTTGGCTGGCTTTATGCGCGAAATGAATCGTTTGACGCGCAGCAGGTACAAAGAGTTATTAAGGCGTGTTGTTCGAATCTGGTATCCGCAGACCTCGACAAAGCTGGCAGTACGGCTATTACAGCAGGAGAAAAAATCTACCAGAAGTATGGTCTTACCGGCATCCGTGGAGAAGCGGCTGACGGGTATCCAACGATTTTTAATCATGGACTGCACGTATATGAAGAGTGCATGAGCAAAGGCTATTCGGAAGAGCAAGCGATGTCTAAAACTTTGCTTTCATTGATGGCATATAACTGCGATACCAATCTAATCAATCGTGGTGGAATTGAAGGCCTGAAATACGTACAGGATTCAGCTTCTCTGTTGTATCTCGGTTTTGAATCCAACATGTCTGATTACGGTACTCAATTAGGTCAACTCGATATTGAGTTAATTCAAAAGAATCTAAGCCCAGGAGGTAGCGCCGATCTATTGGCTGCAACATGGCTGTTGGCGCAACTGAATATCTGTTCTAAATAGGTGAAAAAGTAAATCTCCATTTCAACTCTCGTTGTTTCCCTGTGTATTCGGGGACTTTTTTATGCAAACGAGTAAATTATTTTTAAGCAAGGATAGTAATGTCAAACAACGCATATATTGGAATTATAGGCAACTACTTTGGTCATTTGAGTGGTGCTGAAAACGTAGAAGAACACCCATTACCTAATGGCATTTTTGTCATCCACCAGTCTCATGCTGATACCGTCTCTTCGGGGAATGTCGCCTTGTATCCATTAGAGGGAACCAATGTAGATATTGAGCCAGAATTTGTCATACGGTTTGAAGCGAACTATAAAAACGCCAAGTTAGAATCGCTTACTCCAAAACAAATGACTATAGGAAACGATTTTACCATCCGTAAACTCGATGGTTCTTTGAAGATTTCAGAACGTAAAGCATGGGGTGAAAAATCCAAAGGAATTAATCAAACCTGGTGGGATATGCATGAGTTTATCCCGGACAACTATGGGAAAAATCTAAATCTGATCTCGTACATAGAGCGCGATGGACAACTCTATTGCGCAACACCACTTGTTGATTGTTCTGATACTAAGGTGTTTTGTGGTGATTTGATTAGCTGGATTATCGATAGGGTAAACAATCAGGAACGTAATGGCATGTATGAAGAAATCTTGCCCTCGTTGGTTGATCTAAATTATCCAGAGGAAATCGTGTTATACACGGGAGCACCTAACTATTCAGATTGGGGTGAAGCTAATTTTGTTGAGAAGGGAGATAGGGTACATATCGCCGCGTTTGAATCAGGATCGTGGAAAGTAAACGATATAAAAGATTTGTTCTTAAAAAATGAGTTGGTAAACGACGAAAGTATCTTAACTTTTACCCAGGAAGTGTTTTAAGTTAATCACGCTCGCAATAAAAAAGAGCAATGACTACACAGATCATTGCTCTGTTCCCAAAATCCCTACAAACACAATTCTGCAGGTATCACATCAACATTTTCATCAATTTCGAGTTGATGCTGAAACCCATAACTATGCTCTTTACATAAAGGAACAACAAAAAACTTTTCGCTAGAGTGATCACGTTGCTTTACCAGAACGCCATGGTCGTGTTTTTCTGTGCAGTTGACTTCTGAACAATAGCAATACTGCCTTTCTGCAAAATGTTTCCAGTAGTTTAACCAGTTGTGGCGTGCGGTTTCGGTAACGGTGTCGTCTGAAATGTTGGTAACAATCATCTTAATCAATCTCTATGCAGTGGAACGAGATTAATTTTATGGTTTTCTGATAGTGTATTTTATGCGTGAATGCTCAACAGCAGGTGGCACTAAAACTTTAAACTGTGTTTAATGGTTTTAACCCAAATAACGGATTGCTATCGCTATGCAGCGTCTCCTAAGCACGTAAACTCTACGCGTAGGTGGAGATAAGCGCTCCTTTATTCTGATAAGGCTGAGCAGTGGTTCGCCCTTCAGCGGTATATGATGTTGGCGTTTTTTCGACGGTTGCTTTTGATCGGCGATAATAGTCTTTAATGTATGAAGGCTGAGAATAACTTGAGTTAAACGATCTCATTTCGGCAACTTCGCTCACTAACTGAGAAGCTTGAGACATGTTCAATACAGGAACATTATTGCGATTTAGATATAGTGGGGAACTTAATCTCATCATATTGACCCGAGTTAGTGATGGTAAAAAAGATGAGATAAATGTCACATATTGAACCTGTCAATATGTGATGCGGATTACAATTTGTGGTCAGAATATTGTCAGGAAAAGTCTGGGCAGTCCAAAGTGGTTTAATAAAGAATCGACAGTGATCAACAATACGCTATCTGGCTACGGCGCCACCTAGGGTTAAGTTTTCCGGCCATTTTCTAATAGTATTTCCACCAGGTAAATATTACCTTTTACTGTCATAGTCTCCGGGAAAGTAGTGATATTTGAACCACCAATATAGAGATTCCCATCAATTGTGATTTGGTTTGGCAGTTCTTCAAGCGGGGTACGTATAACGCTCAAATCGCCCTTAACATGAAGTCTTGGCGGGAGTGACTTAAGTGGGGTATCAGTCAGATTAATATAGCCACCAACATTAACGCCCGTCGGCCAGGTTTCTATCTGAGTACCAAGAAGGTTGGCAAAGCCTTTTATCCTGGTTCCTCTTCTTACCGTTTTTAGAGCGCTGTTAGAAGCCTCTAAACTTCCTTCAATGACCAAACCTTGCGGTAGTTTTTCAATCTGAGTTTTCGCAATGTTCAAATTACCTTTGACAGTTAGACCTGAAGGGAGGGATGTATAGGGTTTATTTCTGAGATAAAGGTTGCCGTAGTTGTCGATATGATTAAGTATCTTATACTGATCCAGCGGTACTCCGTTTGCGGGAATGCTTAAGATGCAGAGTAGGGTGAGTATCAGTTTGTTCTTCATTACAACTACCAATTTTATGTTTTTGATCTAGCTAATTTATCGGCAAATAGTGGGATAGCTGGAGTATCGTTATAAAAAAAGCGCGCATCGTTCAATGCACGCCTTTTCAGTAAATGATGCTAGAACACAATATTAACGAGCTAGAGAGCGAGTTTTTAGTTCGAAAATCAGTTTTTCTGCACTTACTTCAAACTTGATTCGGGCATGGAGTTCTTTTGCATCTTCAGATAAAGGTGCTACTTCAATCTCGGCGTTTGCATTTACCTGTTTAGCTAGGGCTTCATAATTTTTAAACTCTGCTTCTAGAGCAGCTTTAGAGTCACCGAACAAAGAAACTTCAGCCACGTCATCATCTTCTTTGATAATAAAGCCCATTTCAGCAGATACACCGCAAGCTTCGCACAACTCGGTTTTTGGTTCTTCAAATAACTTATTTTCTTCTGACATAACAACATCCTCTTAAAGCTTTTTATTGTATCTGGATGCTTGCACGATAGCGCTATTTTGCAGGTCAATCAATACGCTGTTGCTCTTCACTTTTGAAAAAAACACTAATTCAGTGTTAACACTATGATTAAAAGAAGGAAAAGTGCTTTACGTGATACCATGATGTAACAGTTTATAATCAGAGTGTAACAAGGAATTTCTGCGGGATTTTAGGACTTATTTATTTGTGTAAAATATGTATCTGCATCGGTAAGAATAAAAGTGATGAATACGTATAGAGGCGATATTTATCGTGTATATCACTGATTTAATATAGTTTTATCGATGAATTATAAGGACATAATAAAAGAGTGCTAATAAGAAGACATGTCTATGTCTTTAATAGCATCGAAATAAACTAAAATTAGCAAGAGCCTATATCATGCCAAAACGTAGTAGAGAAGAGACAGAAGTTACTATTCAAACCATTATGGATGCCGTCGCAGAATAACTTATCACTCTTGGTTACGATAAGATGTCCTATACGACGCTAAGTCAGCAAACGGGTATATCCAGAACAGGAATTAGCCATCATTTTCCTAAAAAAACGGATTTTATCGTAGCATTAGACGGCAGAATCTATGACAAATTTGTTGAGCACCTAGACACAGAAAACGACCTGGATGCATTTTCGAAAAGTTGGTTAAAAGCATTGGAAACGAGCGAGTTTGTCGCGATTTTGCGGATTCTTTTCCACCATATCGTCAACTCTGAAAGCGCGGTAGACTTTGCAAAAAATGGTGTGACACGGTTGTATTCACTAATTGAAGGCAAGTATGGTGAGCGAGGTGGCCGTGAACTTGAATGGCTATTAGGCAAAACCATCAGTAACATGGGATTAGCCAAGTAATACCGATATCATCGAGTAAATAAAAAGGCTCTGCAAAATTTGCAGAGCCTTTTTATATAAGGATTTTTTAAGCAGCATTCAACTTAGTGCTGGATAATTTGTCTTTTTTCTTCTCTTGCATCATTTTTGCAAGAAAGTACACGTTCACGATCGCGATAAATGCGTTAGTTGCTACAACTGGAAGGGCGCTGATCATCAAGCCGTATATAACAAAAAATGTGCAGCCTACGAAGTTTAGTACGCGTAGTTTCACAATGTCTTTCATTGTAAGAGAAATCGCAACCATGATTGATGCTGCGTAACCCATAATTTCGATAGTATCCATTAGATGACCCTCTTTTGAATGCCGATTAATTTCGGTACCAATCCTTCTCTTCGTGAGATAAATGAGGAAGCTCCATGCCTCGAACGGTCTGTTTTGTTTGAACGAAGCGCAATATAGCAAGCTACACAGTATGATGAAAGTCACAAAATGGGATTAATAGAAGGTTAGCGATTACGCAAACGTTTAACGTAAAAATTATCAGAAAATGAGGGTGTTAGTGTTGATAATATGGCACAAAAAGAAACCCCGACAAATTGCCGGGGACACTTAATCAGTCATCGTACATATAATCATCTAAGGCGTAAGGATCGTCATCCAACACGTGTTGCATCCTGCCTCTAAGCTGCTCTAGCTGATTCTCCAAGAGGTTCATCTGCTCTACGTTTCCTTCAGAGCAAGCTACATAGATTTCATGTTCAAGCTGTTCAATTTTCTCTCTAATGTCCATATTGGCCTCCTGTTAAGGATATCAAGTAGACACTTATAGCGTAGTAGAGAGTTATTTAATCCGCTACCTTATCTATTTTCGAATCGGTTGTAGTCAAGTAATCCAGCTTCTATTGGTTGATCCTGTTTATACCAATCGTAAACACTATCGCTGAACTGCCAGAAATCAGGAGACGTACGTCGGATAGCAAAGCGATCCAATAATTTTTCGTAGTCTTGTGCGTTAACGGTGTTTCTCAACATCGTTATAAACTCTGGAATCTCTGCTTCGTTAAGTGAGAAAAATACGGCAGGGTAGCTGCCAACAACACCTTTCACCAGGGTCAGATCATCGTCTTCCGGGAGTCGATTGCTTTCTTCATCAAAAAGACTAGAGATATTTTTATGAGCGTTATTCCTTAATAGAGTAAATAGCTGTCTATGACCTTGTTTGCCTTCAATCATAATCATGCTTATTTGCGGTAAGGTATCCTCACCAAACCCTTTGAGTTTATCAATGTTAGTCAGAAGTTTTTCGCTGTTATTAGAGAGTTCCGTATTCACGATAGCGTAACGATCATTCAATACTGGGGAGACAATATCTCTAAGCTTTGAGTAAAGTTCTGACTTAGGGTCGTCGGTTTCATATACTACATTTGTTGGCTGACTGAAAGGTGCCACGTTACGCTGCAAAAACTCGGTGAAATAAGAGCTTTGATCGATGTACCAGGATGCAAGCTCTTTATGACGAATCTCTGCCGGTAGAAGTGCGACAAAGTTACTCTCACCTTCAAGACGTAAAAAATCCATGTACATTCTTGTTATAAGTTGATGACCAAAATTACCGTAAACATCGAATCCCGCGACCAACAGATAGTGAATACGTTCTAGTAAGGCATAATCTAATACCCAGGCCGTTTTTGGCTTGGTGCCAATCAGACCCTGGACAACAGAGGCACTATCAAAGTGCCTAAATACTGTCAGAGCTGCATTTGGATTAGTGCCGTTTCCGTCCCAGATAATGTCTGTAGTCAGATGTTGACCGTCCTTGAACCACTGATTGACGAAATTAGATTTCGCCTCGAGGTAACGAGCCTGTTGTTTTGAGTATGAAATCCAGTTGAGGACCGGTCCGGTATTGCTCTCTTGTTCGCCAGGTAGTTTGAGATTGTCGGCTTGAGATTTGTAGAACTCATTTACTTCAGGGATGTCGGCTTTGTCAGGGTCTAAGAAAAACACCCAGAACCGGTCATTGATTACATTGAGCGCAAGCTGGCCACGACAGACTGGTCCCTTTATAAACGCCATAATGGTATTTTGTGCATTATCGACCAGGAATTTGAAGCGGCTTTTAACTGGAAGATCTGTGAATGCTGTCATCGGGTTAGCGGCTACCGATGGTTCATAGCCAGGTAGTTGGTCGACGACGTAATCGGCTTCTAAGAACCACTGATCCCAGTTGTTAAATCTTGCTTCATTAAGTGCGTATGGCATATGAGTTTTATCAACGATGGTTGCCAGTTCGGGGACCAATCGGTAATAAACTCGCTCTACACCAGGATCATCATAAGGACGACGAGTGCTGATCCTATGAACCGGCTGTCCTGGTGGTGTAGAAGAGCGAACAAGATTAAAGAACCTTGGCTCACCTTCTATCTCAGAGAAGTAAAGATGAAACAGATAAAGGTGCTCATATAGGTACCTAGCGGATAACTGTGCATTTAAGCTATTACCATTCAGCGCTGTTTCCCATTTCGCTATCTGTTTTTGTTCAGCTATCGAAACCGGCTTGTCTGCCGACATAATGGCGCCTGTTTCTAGCCAGTTTATCAGTGTTGTATATTCTTTGTTTGCTAGATTTGGCATGCCATAAGGCATTCCCCAGGTCGGGTAATCCTGTTCATACTGTGCATGCTCCTCAAGGGTCGGGCACTGTTCAACACGTGATGTCGAGAAATCAAACCCTTCCAACTGAACCTGCATCGGTAATGGATGGGCTTCTTTCTGGACTAGCATTTTCGCCATTAATCCCGCTTCGAGGTTTGCCTGAGAACTTTGAACCCGTTCGTTTAATACTGGGTGAAAGTGAAAATCACGCCACTGCTCGGTTGTTTCGGCGTCTTCAAACAATCTTGTCGGCGTAACGGCTCTGAGTCGAGTTCCTTCATACACCTTGTCTTTGCTTCCACCACGGTCAATGCCTTGTGTTGAAGACATTTTGTACTGGCACGGTGCGTCGTAGCAGGCGTGACAGACCACACATCGATTGTCGATAACGGGTTTCACCTCAGTCAGGTAGTGTATAGCCTCGGGAGAGTCATAAGGTGAAGTGCGTTCTTTAACTGAGGATTCGCCAAAAAGTTCGTTGTAATTAATACCGGTGTAAGTAGCACAACCGGTAAAGATAATAATACTCAGGAGAGCGAAGAGTTTTCGGTTAATCATGTCTAACCTAATGGATTTGTTACAATAAACAGAAGCTTAGCAGAATATCGAACGATGGCAAAAAAGAAAAGCCCGCGTTGAGCAGGCTTTGGGTGTTTGGTTTGTTCTGGTGAAATTGTACTAATTGGTCTGATAACCAGACAATACACTATTCAGGTTAACCGACGCGTCGCTTAATTCACGTACTCCAGTCGCTTGCTGCTGAGCAACACCGCGAATGGTGTTTGATTGAGTACGTATTTCGCTTAATTCACGTGCAATATCGTTTGCAACCGCACTTTGCTGTTCTGCCGATGCGGAGATTTGGATACTCATATCCATTACCGTTTTTGATGATTCAGCGACATTGTTAATATCGCTGCCCAGTTGAGTAATAAGTTCGCTACTCACCTGAGCCTGGTTAACGGTTTCATCCGTTTTATTGGCAATGCTGCGAGTTTCGTTTTGCACTTTCTCGATCATACTTTGGATTTCAACCGTAGCTTCCTGAGTTCTGCTTGCAAGTGTACGAACTTCATCTGCTACAACTGCAAAACCACGCCCTTGCTCTCCGGCACGAGCGGCTTCGATCGCTGCGTTCAGTGCTAGTAGATTTGTTTGCTCGGATATTCCATTAATCGTTGTGATTACTTCATTGATCTGTGTAGTGTTGTCGCTTAGTGTTGAAACTGAGTCCGATGTCTGAGAAATGTAGTTTGATAACTGCTCAATTTCTGAAATGGCATTCTGCACCAGATTCTGGCTTTCGATAACAAACGCAGAGTCCTGCTCAGAGCGATCTGCGGTAGACTGAGCGAGGTTAGAAACTTCCTGCGCGGAAGCTGTCATCTCTTCCATGGCGGTAGCGACAGAATCAAGAGAAGCGTGTTGATTGTTTATTTGAGCTTCACTTTCACGGGTTTCTATCTCGAAGCTCTTAGAGGTATTCTCTAGTGTTGAAGAGCTGGATTTTACTACTTTAACCAGGTCTGTCAGTGTGTCCATCGCGTCATCAAGCGCACAGCCTATGGTACCAAACTCATCACGACCGGGATGAAACCCTAGACGTGAAGTTAAATCACCATCTGCAATCTTTTTGGTGGTTTGCCAGAGAACCCAAAGCGCTCCGCCGAGAAAAGTAGTTACCCAATAGCAAAAGATACCAAACGGTATTACCCACAAGTACGTGAGTAACAATGTAGTAAAAGCATTATCTTTAACGGAGGATTCTGTTGATGCAACATTTTCTGTGATAGAAGCGTATTGTCCATCGCGAGTACGGATAGTGGATGTGACGACGTCACCATTTCGCATGGTTTGTTCTTTTCCTGAGTTAGAAAGTTTTACCCCAGCAGATTTTAATGAATCGTAATTTTGTGACTTGTCCGCGAGAGTTACCATCCCTTGAAGTTCTGCTTGTAGCAATGCTTCTGAACGTTGTTCTACTGCATTAACAGAGTCGTTATAACGACCCACGGCCGTTGTGGTGAGTGTTAATAAAAACAGGGCAAAAATAACCCAAATTTTGTCGTTGATAGACATTTTTATGAACAGTCTATCAATCATTCTAAATTGAACTTCTTTCATGATGGCTCCGATCTATACCGTCTCTCATGCGTATAACGCAAACTAATCTTGCCTGACATCTCATTTATAATGTAATAATTATTATCTATGCAGCTCAATACTGTGACGGTGATCGCCTTAAAGTCAGTTCTAGTTATTCTAATTAAAGCTGAAATTAGAGCATTGTCTGCATCACTAATAATAAGTCTATCGATCTTGTAACAAACTGTGAATACAAAATATTTACATATCTGAAATATAATCTTAGCAAACGTTTTCCTATGAAGTGATGCATGGTTTTTGTTCTACGATAAGAAATTTCTCTGTTATTGATAAGAAAAGTGTCATATAAAAGTGCTATCAATACTCGTAAGAATGAAAGGAGTGCGGTTTATGAGTGAATACAACAACGAACATGAAAGCCTAGAGTGGCTGGACGCTCTTGAAATTGGTTTCGATCTTTCTGAGTTCGATATTGATACAGAGTTACCAGAAGAAAACTGATAAAATGACAACTCTAAATGAGAATGCTTAGGAGAAACCAGCATAACGCTGGTTTTTTTATATGAATTTTTTGGCGCATCTACACATCGCTTATCGTTGCAACAGTGACCTGGCCGGAAACCTACTTGGTGATTTTGTTAAAGGCGATCCCTACGCTTCTTATACAACTAAGGTTGCAAACGGAATAAAGCTGCACCGATTCGTTGATAGTTTTACCGACAAGCACGAAGTGATGAAACAAGGAAAATCTTACTTTCCTGAAGAGCTCAGGCGATTTGCACCGATTGCTTTAGATCTTTTTTGGGATCACTGTCTGGCGAGCCGTTGGGCACAATATCACCCTAATAACCTGGATCACTTCTGTGATTACGCCGCGCGAAAAATCGGGCTTATTGATTATCACGTTCCCGAAAGGTTTAGTGTGGTGAACAAGAGAGTATGGGAAGGTAGGTGGCTTCAGTCTTACGTTGATTTTGATAATCTTGAGCATGCGCTTTATAGAATGTCTACACGCAGTTCTAGAATGGCGGCGTTGGCGTACTGTTTTGAATCCATCGACAAGAATTATCAGGAGCTGTCATCACTTTTTCCTACACTGTATGGCGATGTACTGGTTGCTTCCAAAGGTTACGTCGAATCTTTACCTCAGAACTAACATCTCCCTTATTAATCTCCGCGAACTTTGATAGAATCCGCGCCTTCAATTTAAACTGGTAATTGATATGTCTGAAACCAAAATCGCCTTTTCTTCGCTTAAACTCGTACCGTCATTATTAGATGTTGTACAGGAACTGGGCTATTCCGAGCCGACACCTATTCAACAGAAAGCGATTCCTCATGTTTTAGATGGATGTGATCTACTTGCTGGTGCTCAAACAGGTACCGGTAAAACGGCTGCGTTCTCATTACCAATTATTCAGAAATTGTTAGAAGATCCAAAAGAGTTGTCTTCCCAGGATAATTTCGTTAGAGCTTTAATAGTGACACCAACCCGAGAGTTAGCGCAGCAAGTCTTTGATAGCATAAGTGCGTTTAACAAAGAGACTAACCTTAAACTGGTAGTGGCTTATGGTGGAACGAGCATTAATGTTCAACAACAGAACTTAAAAGGCGGTGCAGACATACTTATCGCGACCCCTGGTCGTTTGCTTGACCACTGCTTTACTGGCTCGGTGAGTCTTCGAAAAACCTCGTATCTGGTTTTGGATGAAGCAGACAGGATGCTTGATATGGGATTTCTGCCTGATATTCAACGAATCATTAAAAGGCTGCCAGAAGAGCGTCAGACGATGTTGTTTTCGGCAACATTTGAGAAGCGAGTTAAGACGTTAGCCTATAAATTACTCAGAGACCCGGTCGAGGTTCACGTAGCCTCTGAAAACAGTACAGCAGAGTTTGTAGAACAGATTCTTTATCCGGTCGACAAAAAACGTAAGAGAGAGCTGTTGGCTTTCTTGATAGGTTCTCGTAACTGGCAGCAGGTGTTGGTATTTACTAAAACCAAGCAGGGTTCTGATGCACTAGTTAAAGAACTAAAACTAGATGGTATCAAAGCAGCGTCGATCAATGGAGACAAAAGTCAGGGGGCCAGACAAAAGGCACTTGATGACTTTAAGTCAGGAAAGGTTAGAGCACTTATAGCCACAGATGTAGCGGCTAGGGGCATTGATATAAAAGAGCTTGAGTGCGTCGTTAACTTTGATATGCCATATAAGGCGGAAGATTATATACACCGGATCGGGCGTACAGGCCGTGCCGGGCTGACTGGTTTAGCTGTTTCTTTAATGTCCCGTGACGAAGAATACTTATTAGAAGCTATCGAAAACTTGATAGATAAGAGAGTTCCTCAAGAATGGCTTCAAGGGTTCGAACCAAGCTTGATAGAAGAAGTAGAGGAAAGTGCCAGGCCACGGAAGCGGGGTCGTTCGTCCGAGAAAAGAAAGCTAAAAGCTAAGCTTAAGATTCATCAAAATCGAGGTAAAAGGAGAGGCTAAGCCTCTTCCTCATCTAAACAACAGCTACTTCTATTCCAACATTCAGCCATTGGCAGCAAAAACGTAGAAAGATCATCAGAATGGAGCATTTGATCTTCTTCGATAAGGAAGTTTTTAGCTACCTGAGAGTTATAAAGCTCCCAATGATTGACCAGAAGGCGAGATTCATCATCTTTTGAATCTGGCCAAACCGCCTTCAAAAATGGTTTCAGGCTGATTGCGGCATGAGCACTGCTGATTAAAAGCCACTTCTGTTCCCACATATTTACCCGGTTTTTCGGGTGCTTAGAGTTGAACTCTTCGACAAGAATGTCAAAAACATGCTCAATTTTTCCATGTTTATCGACCATATAGTCGAAAAACTCACCTTCTTGACGCACAACATCTGCGGTGAACTGCAGTGGTTTTGGAACCAGCAGCATATGAGCGTTCATGCGGATACAAAACTGATAAAGTCGCTGATTGACTGGAAGGTTTTGGTCGATATCTTCGAGCAGGGCAAAAAGATAGCCTTCCATATACTCATGTAACTTGTCGCTAATGGCATACCAGATTTGCTCTTTACTACCAAAATGATGACGAATCAGGCTATGTGATACTCCAGCAGAATCACTGATATTTCGCAGTGAAACACGCTCATAACCCAGAGTACAAAACATCTCTGCAGCTACAGTTAATATCTGATATTTAGTGGATTCTGCGGTCTGTGCGCTTCTGCGCCCCTGTTTTCTAACGTTCATAATCTTACTTCTCGAAAAGACGACGTATTTCTACCAAATTTCTACTCGTTCGTCATAAAAATTTTACTGTACACATGGTAAATATTTATTGATATTAGTAAAGAAAAACATATACTGCACGCATGTGTAATATATTTTAACCAAATTCTGACATATTGGGAGACAGTAAGGTGCGTAACAAAGCCTTGGTCACATTATCTAAAGTAGCGGTTGTTGGTTTTTTTTCGACCATTATAGCTGGATGCTACCCGGCAAATTCAGAACCTCAGCAGGAAGTCGTTAAGCCCGTTAAGCTTTATCAAATTCCCGCTTACACCGATAGTGGGTATGATGCGTTCCTCGCGGAAGTGGATGCTGGGGAGCGCTCTCAGCTTTCATTTCAGGTGCCTGGTGTAATTGAAAAACTTAGCGTGCATGAAGGACAAAAAGTCGTAAAAGACCAGATTCTTGCATCACTGGATCCCAATGATTATCAGCTGGCGCTAGAAGCTTCTCAAGCTCAGTTCGAACTGGCGGAAACTCGCTATCTTAGAGACGAGCAACTATTCAATAAAAAATTGATTAGTGCAGACGCTTACGATCAGTCAGAAACATCATACAAAGCCGCTATTGCCAATCTTGAAGAGGCTAAGACCGATCTTAGTTACTCCAATATCAAAGCACCATTTGACGGCATTGTGTCTCTTAGCTTTGTAAAAGCGCACCAGTTCGTTGGTGCTAAGCAGCCTATTCTGAACATCATCAATAACGAACAGCTTGATATTAATATCTCAATTCCTGTCCCATATGTGGATAGAGAAGGAATCAAGTCTCTGCGTGAAGGCAACTACGCAGTGGTTTTTGATATTCATCCTGAAGTCATGGTGCCTGCATCATTTAAAGAGATGTCTACTCAAGCAAACAGCGATACCAACAGTTACAACGCTACTGTTTCAATTGTTCGTCCCGATGCATTGAACATCCTGACAGGTATGACTGGCCAGGTTCTTATCGCCAATACCAAACAAGCCAAACCAATTCAACTTCCAGCCAGTGCCTGGGTTTCTAAAGAAGAGGGTAAAGGAACGGTCTGGTTGCTTAATGCCCAAAGTAATACGGTTCAGGCCGCTGATTTATCTTTGGATGAAGCAGGTTTTGTGGTCGATGGGCTGAGTGCAGGGGATTTTGTCGTTATCGCAGGAGCGAAAGATTTAAATGAAGGTCAGGTGGTTAGAGCCTGGACACGTGAAGGTGGTATTTAATGCGCAAACGTAATCTGAAATTTGCACTATTGCCTGTTGCTGTAGCTACGCTTTTAGGCTGCGGTGAAGAAGTCGTAGATAGGGAAAGAGTGCCTTTATCTGTTTCGACGTTTGAGGTTCAAAAGCCGTTAGAGAATCAATACCGTAATTTTAAAGGTACGGTGATGCCGGCGGATTTAACACCTATCTCATTTCGTATTGAAGGTGAACTTGAATCTATTCTGGTAAAAACAGGGCAGCCAGTTAAAAAAGGCGAACTGCTGGCTAAGTTAGACGACAGCAAGCTAAAGCAGCAACTTGCCGACGCTCAGGTACAGTATGAACTAGCGGTTAAACAGCATAGCCGTGGTAAGGATCTGATCAAGAGAAAGATGATCTCTCAGTCGGAGCTTGATGAACTAACGGCAAATCGACGAATTGCTGAGGTGAACTTCAAAGTTGCCAGCAATAACCTCGAATATACAAGACTAACAGCACCGTTTGATGGTTTTGTTTCAGAGGTACCAAAAGAATCTTTCGAGAGTGTCACTCCTGGCGAAACGGTCTTAAACGTATATCGTGGTGACGTTGTAAGGGTTCGAATTTCAATCTCAGATGTAGTTCTTGCTGCAATAAATCCTGATGATGAAACGCGTGATTACAATATTCCAACACAATACAGCGGTGATGACCGTGATTTCATTTTGAAGTACTACGAGCACTCTAGCGAACCAAATAAAGGTTCAAACGCTTTTGAGTTCTGGCTTGAGATGCCACAGGTAACACCGCCTATTTTACCGGGCTCTACGGCGAACCTGGATGTCGACATGCTAGAAGCGGGATTGGCCGTTGTGCAGGGATACGAAGTACCGATGACGGCTATTGATGCCGGAGAAAAGTCTGGTGAATTTTTTATCTGGAAATATGTAGACGGGATCGTACATAAGCAGAGTGTTGACATCATCAAAGTACACAGTAGTGGTGCTGTTATTTCAAAAGGCGTGAAACAAGGAGATCAGTTGGTGAGTTCGAGCCTTAATAAGTTACGCAACGAAGCCTCTGTGGTTGTGGTTGGAGAGGAACAATAACCGTGAATATAGCAGAATACTCAATTAAACACCGAGTTATCGCGTGGATGTTTCTAGTCATACTCATTATCGGTGGTGTGCAGTCTTTTCTGGGTTTAGGTCGTTTAGAGGATCCTAAGTTCACCATCAAAGAAGCCATGATTATTTCAACCTATCCGGGAGCAACAACCGAAGAAGTAGAAGAAGAGCTGACATATCCTCTTGAAAAACAAATTCGTCAGCTGCCATATGTGAAAAACATACGCTCAATTTCATCTCGCGGTATGTCTCAGATAAGAGTTGAGATGAAGTCAATTTACGGTGCTGAAGAACTCGCCCAGATTTGGGATGAGATGCGTCGGAAGATTAATGACTTTCAACCAATGCTTCCTGCAGGTGTGAATTCAGTTCAGATTATAGATGACTTCGGAGATGTGTATGGTGTCATGCTCATGCTTACCGGTGAAGGCTATTCATATGTAGAGCTTGAGCGTTATGCCGACGCGCTTACTCGCGAGCTGGATCTTGTTCCTGGTGTAGGTAAGGTATCGCAGGGCGGCGCTCAGGACGAACAGTTGTTCGTTGAAATTTCCATAGACAGGCTGGCATCTCTGGATCTTGATTTTAATAATGTTGCTAACCTGCTTGCTACGCAAAACAGCGTGGTATCTGCTGGTGATCTGATGATCAATGGTCAGAGCATGATGATCAGACCGAATGGTTCTCTGAACTCGGTAGAACACCTAGAGAATCTGATCATCAATGGCCGTGATACAGGGAATCTGATCCGCCTAAAAGACGTGGCAACCATTACTCGTGGTATAGCAGATAAACCAAGCAACGTTTTGACATACAACGGTAAACCTGCGATTAATCTGGGTGTTTCCTTCTCCGATGGCGTAAACGTCGTTGAGGTTGGTATGCGTATTGAAAAACGCATCAGTGAACTGGAAAGCCTTAAACCAGCAGGGCTTGAGCTTAACTATTTTTATAACCAGGCTCAGGAAGTAGATAGCTCGGTACAGGACTTTGTTATCAGCCTTGCAGAAGCGGTTGGTATTGTAATCGTCGTTCTGCTTTTTGCTATGGGCATGCGTAGCGGCATTATCATCGGGTTGGTACTGCTGCTAACGGTATTTGGTACCTTTATGTTGATGAAGGCAACGGATGTCGAATTACACCGTATCTCGTTGGGCGCTTTGATCATCGCGCTGGGTATGCTGGTGGACAACGCTATCGTCGTGGTCGAAGGTATTCTTGTCGGGTTGCAGAAAGGTAAAACCAAACTGCAGGCATCGGTCGATATCGTGAAGCAAACTCAATGGCCATTGCTTGGTGCCACCGTTATTGCGATTACCGCTTTTGCACCTATCGGCTTGTCAGCAGATGCTACAGGTGAGTTTATGGGGTCGCTGTTCTGGGTCCTGTGTTTCTCGCTATTTTTTAGTTGGGTTACTGCTCTGACATTGACCCCTTTCCTTGCGGATCTTCTACTTAAAGAAAGCGAACCTTCTGAAGATGGTGAAGTAGTAGATCCTTACAAAGGGGTATTGTTCGTCGTATTCGGTGCATTGCTCAAGTTCTGTATGCGTTTCCGCTGGCTAACGGTGATTGGTATGGTTGGCTTACTTTTCGGTGCGATTGTCGCGTTCGGAAGTGTAAAACAGTCGTTCTTCCCAGCTTCAAACACACCTATGTTCTACGTCGATCTTTGGTTACCGGAAGGCACTGATATTCGTGAAACCATCAAGCAGACCGAGAAAGTAGAAGAGTACATTCGTTCTCAGGAAGGAATAGATTATGTGACGACATCTGCTGGACAAGGCATGCAGCGATTCATGCTGACGTATGCTCCGGAGCAGTCGTACGAGGCGTATTCACAAGTTCAGATTCGTGTGAAAGACCGAGAGTTGATCAATCCAATGATTGAGAAGCTTGAAAAGGAACTACCGTCTTTATACACCAAGCCAGATTTCCGATTCCGTGTTCTTGAGTTTGGTCCTTCTCCGGCTTCAAAAATTGAAGCACGTATCTCAGGGCCTGAGCCACAGGTTTTGCGAGAACTGGCTAAACAGGTTGAAGATGTTATCTCGGCCGATCCAGGTGCTCGCAACGTTCGTCACGACTGGCGTGAAAGAGCCAAAGAACTGGTTCCTCAGTTTAACGAGTCTAAGGCACGTCGTCTTGGTGTAACCAAAGAAGATTTATCGAACACACTTCAGACCGCTTTTGGTGGCTCAACCATCGGTATGTTCCGCGACGGCACTGAGATTTTGCCAATTGTAGTGCGCTTACCAGAAGACGAGCGAGTGAACTTTGATACGGTTCAGAACCTGGGTATCTGGAGTCCAACATTACAGACATACGTTCCTATCGAACAAGTTATGGATGGAATCACTATGGAGTGGGTCGAGCCTCTTGTTCTACGCCGTGACCGTAAGCGAACTCTGACGGTACTGGCTGATCACGATATTCTGGGTGATGAAACACCGGCTGTGTTGTTCTCCAGAATCCGTCCGGCAGTAGAAGCTATTGACTTGCCTGAAGGGTATGAAATTACATGGGGTGGTGAGTACGAGTCTTCGTCTGATGCACAGCAGATGCTGTTTAGCTCGCTACCAATGGGTTACTTGTTCATGTTTATCGTAACCGTGTTTTTGTTCAACTCAATCAAGAAGCCTCTGGTTATCTGGTTTACTGTTCCATTGTCGATTATTGGCGTGTCCATAGGTCTGCTCGGTACTAATATGCCTTTTAGTTTTACTGCGCTGCTGGGCCTTTTGAGCCTCAGTGGTATGGTTCTGAAAAACGGTATCGTACTGATGGATCAAATAAATATCGAGCTGGAAACGGGCAAAGATAAGTATCAGGCTGTGTTTGACAGTGCTATCAGCCGTGTAAGACCAGTAAGTATGGCAGCAATCACAACTATTCTGGGTATGATTCCGTTAGTATTTGATGCCTTCTTCGGTTCTATGGCTATAACAATTATGGCAGGCCTTGGCTTCGCAACGGTTCTGACTCTGGTTGTTGTGCCGGTAATGTTCGCATTGCTACATGGTGTTAAACCACCAAAACCAGTGAAAAATTAATTTTAAGTTCTACGGATAGAGTCATATTTAGGTTCAGGATGCTACCTAAAGCCCTGTCTTCCGCATTGACGATAATTGCTAAGTGAATGCGGTTTTTCCACTGCCTTGGACAGGGTTTTTCTCTTATTTTTACGCCCGCATCTATTATGCGGGCGTTTCTTTTGGTGGTAGAGATATTGTCGGTGAGACCGGCTTGGCTTTATCAGACCAATTTAGCAAGCTTTGCACGGAATAATGCCGCGATGGTTTTAGAGTCGGTGATGTCTCCGTTTAATATTTTATTCTCTATTTCCTGTACGGAAAGCTCCTTTACCTCTATCACTTCGTCATCATCACAACTTAGCCTATCGGTTTTTTTCAGTTGCTTTGCAATGAATATAAACTGGGTCTCATCGCAAAAACCCGCAAGTGGTGTCAGTTCCCCAAGGGGGATAAATTCTTTGGCACTATAGCCGGTTTCTTCTTCTAACTCTCTTTGCGCGCAGACTATGGGTTGTTCATTTATCTCCATAGTTCCGGCTGGTATTTCAAGCATCCATTGCTTAATTGATGGTCGATACTGATATGTGATAATGACTTTACCATCATCAGTGATTGGAAGAATCACTGCTGCACCTGGATGTTTGATAGAAGTGTGAAGGATATTTTTATTGTTCGGAAGAGTGATGTTTTCTTCTGTTAGCTGGATGCTTTTCCAACTATGTATTTTTGTAATCATTGTTTTCAACCTGCGATGTACTTATCGTTCGGGTAAGGTTATATGTTTAGCGTTTCAACAACGACGCGATAATTAACACATATCTAGTAATTGTGCGTTACATGGATCAATTATCAAATAATTATAATTAGTAACAAATACGTAACAATGTCAGAATCTTATATACCCAGAACAAATAAGTGATATACCGTATGCTAGCTCCAAGTAGAAGTCATGCCAACAAAGCGTTACTTTCAGAAAGAATAAATAAACTGGCAAAAGCCCTGTCTGATGGTGTCTATGAACGCGAAGACACGGTCAAACTTTGTCTTCTCGCGACGTTAGCTGGCGAAAGTGTTTTTCTTTTAGGCCCTCCAGGTATTGCGAAAAGCTTGATAGCTAAACGGCTCATTCATGCGTTTGGCAGCAGCAGCTATTTTGAATATCTGATGACTCGATTCTCTACGCCTGAAGAGGTGTTTGGCCCCTTAAGTATTCAAGAGCTCAAAGACAATGGCAAGTATGTTCGATTAACGGAAGGATATCTGCCAAAAGCCGAGATCGTATTTCTGGACGAAATATGGAAAGCAGGCCCGGCCATTCTAAACACTCTTCTTACTGTCGTTAACGAAAAAACCTTTAAAAATGGGGCTGAGCTCGAGAAAGTACCAATGCGCTTGCTGGTTACTGCTTCCAATGAGCTACCAGATGAAGATAGTGGATTAGAAGCATTATACGACAGGATGCTGGTTCGGGTTTACCTGAATCGAATTCAAAGCAAGCAGAATTTTAAATCGATGCTCACGGTTGGCACGCCTGACGAAGCAACGATTCCTGAAGAGTTGGTCATTACTGATGATGAATATCACCGTTGGCAACAAGAATTATTGGATGTTGAACTGACGGATACCGGGTTTGAGAAGCTATATGAACTAAAAACTATGCTGGAAAACAAAGTTCAGGACTTAAATTCGGAGCTGGCTGACAAAGATCTTTATGTATCAGACCGCCGTTGGAAAAAGTCCGTTAAATTGCTTAAAGCCAGTGCGTACTTTAATGGGAGAGATACCGTAAACCCATTGGATTTGCTGCTACTTAGAGACTGCTTGTGGCATAGCCCTGAATCAAGGAACCTGGTTACAGAAGTTATAAGAGAGTTCGCTCTTTATCATGCGTTTGATCAGGATGTTATTCACCATCAAATCAGAGTTTGTAGAGATGATTTAGCTTCCATTAAGGAAGAAATTGAAGATCAGTTCTCGATGATGCTTTCTACTGAAATGCAAAACAAGTTATTAAGAAAAACCGAAGGGTATCAATATGATCTTTCTGGGGCAAAAACTTATAGCGTTGGTTCTGCAAGAGGGTTAGTAAAACTTGTTATGCTGCTTAGTAACATGTCGGTTAACGAAGCGGAAAAAGGTGATAGTCGCTGGGTCTATGTTTCCAAAGATGAGCTTGAGAAGGTCATCCGGGAAGGTGGTGGTGACGCGTACGGATATGTGAATCAGAACAGCAATATGTGTCGTTTGCGATTTGATCTTGGACCAGCGAACAACTTAGTTATTAAAGATATAGCCAATCGCTCTGTTCCCGTCGGACTTGTTGGCAGGGAAGGGCTGAATAGCAGCCTCTATGAAGAGTGGTGTGAAAAAGCGGACAAAGCGTTAACGCGAATTATTGACGCAGAACATCATCTTAGAAAAGTACGCTCTGATTTTCATGGTGCGTTACCTCATAGCTTTGTTGATCCATCACTACCTCGTGAAATGGAAAGTAGCTTACAAGGGGTTTTGGAAGAGCTGGAAGATATCAAAGAAAAGAGTGAGAAAGCCGCTCAACGAATCAAAAATTTTAACCAGTTTTTTGAGTAGAGGCGAATAGAAATGCTTGGCGCTGATGGTTTAAACCTGGCGATGATGATCGCTGAATCGGGGATTATAGATAGTGCTGTGAATGATCTTATCGGTCGTTCACAGTTATTGATGATCCCTGAAAATAAAGCTATCAAGGTATCTCTAAAAAGGCAGATAGTTAAGTGGCGTGGAAGTGCTAAAAAAAGAATTACTAAGGTCTGCGAAACAGAGCATTTTCAAAATGAACTGAATCTATATCAGGAGACGATTCATCTCACAGAGGAAGAGTTTTACCAGCAACTACCTTCTATTTTGGAAAGGTTGGACTGGCACTCATCTTTTCATAAGAAAGCCAAAAAGTTGGTAAATAGGAACAAGGGCGTAAGTAATCCAGTGTTCCCACACTACTTCTGTGAACAGTGGTACAAAAGTTTATCTAAGGCGATTAAGCAGGCTGAAATTGCCCAGCTTGAGTCTGATAAAGAAAAGTTTCTTTCGGAGCTTTATCAGCGTATTGAGACATTAAAAAATATGGATAAGCTAGAGGAGGTCGGAGAGCTTAACCAGATGGGAAGACTCTGGGATATGGCGGCCGCTCGTTTATCAAAGAAAGATGTTTCCACGATGAAGCGTTACGCCGAGTTCTTAAAGAAAAATAGTGAATTGCAAGCCATTGCTGAGCAACTTGGAAGAATGGCAAGTAACGTTGATGATCCGAGTCTGCATAAGTCTCCAGTTGAAGAGCTCAAACTAGTGGAAGAGAGAAGCGATTTCGCTACAGATGATATCGTTGGTGTGCATGAGAGTGACGACTTAAATCGTATGCTTCCTAATGAAACCATGTTTCTTGCTTATCCGGAACTAGAAGTGGTGTTCTACAAGCATCTGGTAGACAAGCGATTGATGAACTACAAGGTGAAAGGAAAAGCTCGAAAGTTAAGACAAGTAAAAGCACATAAGCCCGAGTCAAAAGTCGTTGATATAGAGAAAGGGCCGTTTATTGTCTGTGTTGACGCCTCAGGATCGATGAGTGGTTTCCCTGAGCAGTGTGCGAAAGCGATGGCGTATGCGTTGATGCAAATCGCCCTGGCTGAAGACAGAGATTGTTATGTGGTTTTGTTCTCTACTGAACAGATAACTTATGAATTGACTCGCCAGGATGGCTTAAAAGAGGCCAGTGATTTTCTTTCTTATCAATTTCATGGTGGTACAGATTTTGAGCCTGTTCTGATTAAGTCTGTGGATCTGATGCAGTCGAGCAAATATCGCAACGCAGATATGGCAGTAATATCTGACTTTATTGCGCCGAGGCAACCGGACGAGATTCTGGATTTGGTAAAAGGTCTACAGGCTCAGATGAATCGTTTTCACGCGATATGCTTGTCAAAATACGGTAATCCACAACTGATGCAGATGTTTGATCACTGTTGGTCTTACCACCCAAGTATGCTAGGACGCATAATGAAACGCTGGTAACGGCGAATAGATGATCAGTTTGATTCAATATTGTCCAAACGAACCGAATTTTGTAAATTCATAATTGACTCAGAAAAATAAAAGGGTAAAGTACGCATCAACGCAGAGATGAGGCAACTCTTTGTTATCATTGAATTCTGCGACTGTTATTTAAACAGATAAAAAGGCGCGTTGGCAGAGTGGCTATGCAGCGGATTGCAAATCCGTGGACCTCGGTTCGACTCCGGGACGCGCCTCCATTTGCGACACTAGCTCAGTTGGTAGAGCGCAACCTTGCCAAGGTTGAGGTCACGCCTAGAACCTCGAATTGGGAACCTCATGTGTCGCTCCAAATTGAAAATGCCCGATCAGAAATGGTCGGGCATTTTGCTATGTACTGGCCAATGTTGGCAACAGTTTAATTGTTAGAGTGTAACCTTGCCAAGGTTGAGGTCACGCCTAAAACCTCGAGTTGGGAACCTCGTGTGTCTCTCCAAATTGAAAATGCCCGATCAGAAATGGTCGGGCCTTAATTCATTTTAGTTGGTTTTATTTCCCAAAGCGTGCGGCAAGCCACACCAGGGTCGAAATATTTTCAAACAAAATAGTATGAGATCCGATGAGTTTTAGAAACTAATAAAATAGTGTTTTATTGCCTAAGGTGATGAATTATAAAAATAAAAGTAAAATCCGCTAACACCTGTACGCTCGAAACTATTTGCATCATATTGTGATCTCATTCAAAATTATGCTTATCGCAGTTCTGAGAAGAACTTTTTATTAACTGAGGGTTTATATGAAAGTCGTTGATATTCTAAAACACAAGAGTGAATCGCTCACCAAGCATCACTTCGAACTGAAAGAATTGATGTCACCGTTTTTGAAAGAATATTGGGATGACTTTGTTACAAAAACACACTCTAACCACCTGGTAGGGTGGGTTAAAGAGCATGCGTTGCCTGCCGTTAATGAAGAAGTAAAGCCAACTCAGGAAGAGACCTTCGAATTATGCGATGTTGCCAAAGCGCTTTATGTTGAGTTGTCTGAAAAGCTTGGTGAAGAAATTCACGTAGGTGATTGGGTGACTATTGACCAGGATAGAATCAATGCATTTGGTGATGTTACTGAAGATACGCAATGGATTCATACCGAACCTGAGCGAGCGGCTCAAGAATCGCCATTTAAAACAACTATTGCCCATGGCTTTTTGACTCTGTCTATGTTGTCTAAAATGACCGACAGTGTTGACCCGGAAAACCCAATGTTCCCGACAGCCAAGATGGTTGTTAACGTTGGTCTGAACGAAGTGCGATTCCCATATCCTGTAAAGTCAGGAAATAGAATTCGTACTCATAGTATTCTAAAAAAGGTAACGCCAATTAAAAAAGGTCTGGAAATTGAGCGTGAGCTTAAGGTCGAGATAGAGGGTGTTAGACGTCCTGGCTGTGTGGTTGTCTCGGTAGTCAGGCTGTACTTCTAATCTACGGCTGTTCAATTTAGAGAAGGGAGCTTTTCACGCTCCCTTTTTACGTTATAGCGGATTGTTACCTAACAATCACTTTTTGGTCGGTGTATAACCGTACTGAGTAATGAGTTCCTTAGCTCTGTTCGATTTGATAAACGTAACAAAACCAAGTGCGTCTTCAGTAATATTTTGCTCTTTGTAGAGAATAATAAACGGTCTGGCTAATTTATATTCTCCGGAAGCGATAGTCTTAGGCGTTGCTTCAACCCCTTCAAATTTTAGCTCTTTTACCGATCGATCCACTGAACCTTCCGAAACAAAACCAATGGCGTGCGGATTATTCGTAATAATGGTTTTCACCATACTGTTACTGTTTACGACTAGGTTAGTTGGGTTGATGTCAGATACTTGTTTACCTTTGATAACGCGTGTTAAACCAAGTAATGTTTCAAAACTATATCGCGAGCCAGAAGCAGCTTCTCGGGTTACAACGGCAATTGGCTTATCAGCGCCACCAATTTGGGTCCAATTAGTAATTTTGCCCTTGTAGATATCAAACAGCTGTTGGCGAGAAAGATCTTCTACTGGGTTTGCATGGTTAACAACAACAGCAAGTCCATCGTAAGCGAAAGTATGAATGATTAGGTCACTTCCGGACAACTCACCTTCAGTAATGTAACGAGAGCTCATTCCAATTTCAGCGACACCTTTTTTAACCAGCGTAACGCCTGCAGTTGAGCCAACTCCCTGAACAGCGATATAAGATTCAGGATGAGTCGAGTTGTAGTCCTCAGCGATTACATCCATCACACGGGCAACCGATGTAGAACCTGATACATTAATTTCTTCAGCATGTGCAGCAAACGAAATGGTTAAAGCTGCGAGTAACGAGCTGAAAACGAGACGAAACATAGAAAACTCCTGGAGCGTAAAATTCGATTTTTATTCTAGTAAGTTGACAATAATATTTCTTAAATATGACGCTAGTGTGACGTTGACGACATCTTTGATTTTGAGCTTAAATTTAACAAGTAAGAATTCTCAGATGGGAGTATCATCTTAATATCAAACTTCAATAAAAGAGTTGTATATGAAGCTATCTGAAATAGAGCTATTTCGTCTGGAAAAGGTTGTGCAAAAGTTCTGTCAAAGGCGTAATCAAAACGTGCCGGCAGAAATGGGAAAAGCTCAATATGAACTGGTTGAGGATGGTGTTTATTTCTCCAAACAGTGCTTCCTGTTAGATTCTTCGCATATCAACGCTGTTTGCCCTGTAGCGAAGCTGATTTTTAATCCGGAGGCGCTCACTTGGAAAATTGAGGTTGCTGAGTATGATGAGAGCAATCTGGAAAATGTAGATTGGTATGGCTACCCTTACAAGGAAGCGACAGAGAGCCTTGAGGAGCAACTCGACGAGTTACTCCACGATCCACATAATCTTTTCTGGTAGAGGAGGGAACGATTTAGTAATTGTTATCCACCGTGAACAATTCTTTGTCTGAACTCTTTCGGAGTTATACCTTGAACGCCTTTAAACGCGGTACTGAAATGCGCTGCACTCTTAAAGCCAGACTCAAAGGCTATTTCTGCGATGGACTTATTCGTAAGGCGAAGTTTGGTAGCAGCATAGTTAACCCTCTTGACTTTCAGTATCTGAGAGAAACTCAACCCTTCAGCCGCTAACCTGCGCTTTAACGTTGCCGTAGACATACCAAGGAAGCGCGCTGTATTTTCGAGAGACACTTCGTTTTCTATGTTCAGTTCAATAAAACGAATGACTTTCTGAGCCGCGCTCTGATTACACGCACGTTGTAAAATTGGAATGTGACTAGGAGATGTGGTGATAATCTCCATGATCAGGGCAACAGACAGTGCTTCCAGAGTTTGATCTGAGCTTTTATGTTCAGCAGCTTCAATAAGTAGGCTTAGGATATTTGGTGCAACTGGCTTCGCCGAATCGATGGGTGAGAAGGCTGATTCATCTGTGTAAGTTTGCTGCGGAAGCTGAAGATAAAATTGTTGTAGTAAACTTGGCTCAAAGGTGATTACTTTAGCCGCAAACTCGCCATTCACTGGGTGGGATTCAACCTTCTTGAACTCTTCCGAGTGATAGATAGTGAATTGACCAGCGCATAACTCACGGCTCTCATCTTGATGAGTTCGGTACTTAACCAAACCATGTTCGACCAGAATAATTCCGCATTGTGTTACGGGGTAACGGTCTTTTTTCCGTGTTGTGAAACTGCTGTGATTGTAGATGGTAATTCTTGCCATACTTTTTATTCTTATCTTTAAAAAGGCGCTTTTTTAATAAGCGCCAGTACCACAAATAAAGCTAGTTACTCAGATTTATTGTTCGGGTTATCTGCTTCAATGTCCGAAAATACTTCTGTTGGCTTTGCGACTATACTTCTATTTTCAATGTTTACTTCTGTCAGCACTATTTCTAACACATCTCCCAATTTGTAAACGTGATCGTTGTCTATTGAAACCGTGCCTTCATCGCCGTTACACACGATCCGTGTCTTGTTATCCAAAATTAGTGAGGCTGGAATAAATGCCGTCGATCCGTTTTCTAATATTCTTACGCGCATACCCGCGCGGTTAATATCGAAAATTTCACCTGAAAACTTAGTTTCATTTTTAGGCTCATTGCTCAACGTTCTCGCATACAACCAATCGGCAACATTTCGTTCAGCTATCTTGTGATGTTTCTTGTGGATAGCCAATTCCTCACCAATCAGGCTGTCTGGTTCCTGTACCGGCGCTTTTTGGAGTATGTGTGCTTTTAGTAGACGGTGATTTATCATATCGCCATACTTACGAATTGGAGATGTCCAAGTTGCGTAAACGTCAAGTCCCATCGCAAAATGTTCAGATGGTGTTGTACAAACTTCGCTGTAGGTCTGATATTTACGAATTCGATTATCGAGATAGGTGGTATCCTGGTCGTTTAGCCAACGTCTTAACTCGCTGAAACCTTCAAGTGTCTTAAGGCTTTCTTCAGTGAATGGCAGTATTGCCTCTGGGTTTACCAGGGATACAATGTCTTTAATTTTTTCTGGCTTAAAGCCTGCGTGAGTATTAAAAACACCTTTTTCAAACGATCTAGATAGTACTCGACCAGCGCAGATGTTTGCTGTAATCATTGCCTCTTCAACAAGCTTGTTTGCGGTGCGTCTTTTATCAGCATGGATAGCAATAACATCGTTGTCTTCACTTAGCTCAAAGCGGTAATCCGGTCTGTCAGGGAAAACAACTGCGTTTTCTTCACGCCACTTTGTACGGGCTGAGCTAAACTCGTTGAGCACTGTAAGTACATCGGCAATTTCGCCTTCAGGAATCCAGCACTGATCTTTTTCTTCAAGCCAGTCGGAAACATTATCGTACGCAAGGCGGGCATGTGATTTAACGGTAGCTGCAAAGAACTTGATTTCATCTGTGATGACACCGTTATTATCTACTTCGACTGTACAGCAGAGGGCAGGGCGTTCCTGATCCTGAATGAGAGAGCATAGATCATCGGCTAAATCGCGAGGTAGCATAGGAATGTTTCTACCAGGCAGATAAATGGTAAAGCCACGCTCTCTGGCTACCTTGTCCATATTATCTTCAGGTGAGATATAAGCGGTTGGATCGGCTATCGCAATGGTCACTTCGAAGTTGCCATTATCTAGCTGGCGAGCATACAGCGCGTCGTCCATATCTTTTGTTGAGTCACCATCAATAGTAACAAACGGTATATTTGTCATATCGATTCTGTTCAGGTCTTCATCGTCGTTTAAAGACCAGTTTTCGATACCTTCTGGCTCACTGTTCGGCAGGTCATTCTCTGCAAGGGTCACCCACCATGGCGCTATTTTGTCATTGGCATCGGTGATTTTTTCACTTATCTCAGCAAAAAAGCCATTATCGCCCTTTAGCGGGTGACGAATAAGATGAGCGACTACCCAGTCGCCTTCGTTAAGTGTTTCGGGATTTAATCCTTTTTTCGCTTTTGCCTTTAGGGACAAGCGTTTTAGTTGTGGCAGATCTGGTACCACATTTAGCTTACCCTTAAACATTTTGATACGACCAATAAAGCGGTTCAGGCTTTGCTCGATAAGCTCATCTGGTTCGGCTACTTCTTTTTCGTTTTCTGTACGAATCAGAGCGACAACCTTATCTCCATGGACGCATTTTTTCATGTATGGAGGTGGGATAAAGAGGCTGGTTTTGCTATCAACTTCTAAAAATCCAAAGCCCTTATCGGTTGCTTTGATCGTGCCTTCTTTTTTTGGAATATTTTCTTTAATTTGCTGTTTTAGCTGGGCGAGTAATGGATTGTCTTGAAACATCTCGATCTTGTCTTACGTAAGTGATTGGGCACACTATAGCATTGGCACGTTAGATTTCTACTATGAGCTCGGGTAATTTTCAGCGTTCAGGCGTTATTTCAGCTTAAAAATTTTGCAATATGATATTTTGAAGTCAAACAAACGATAAAAATCGATAAAAATCGATAAAAGTGTGATGAAATTCAATTTTTTCTGGCTTTTTATATGGTTTTGGTGCATCATCTCGCCCCCTTAAACGTTGTCCCTGAATGCTTTAAGTTATTTTGTACTGTCAATACGTACCTTCGGGTAGGTAATTGAATAGAATGGATTCCGCGTGTAGCGAACAAAGCAGTATTCGAATTGAATGAGCAAATGGGACCAGATATTAATCATATAAAGTAGGATCCCAATGCAAGATTCCGAAATCCAATTCAGCCAGTTAGCGCTGAATGACGCCCTTTTGTCTGCACTTGATGAAATGGGTTTTGTTTCCCCAACACCAATCCAGGCGGCTGCAATTCCTTTCCTTCTGGAAGGTAAAGATGCACTAGGTAAAGCTCAAACTGGTACCGGTAAAACCGCAGCCTTCTCTCTTCCTGTTCTTAACGGACTGGATATCAAACAGTACAAGCCACAAGCTATCGTTCTGGCTCCAACGCGTGAACTTGCTATTCAGGTTGCGGCAGAAGTTAAAAACCTTGGTCGTAATATCAAGGGACTAAAAGTTTTAGAAATCTACGGTGGCGCGTCTATCGTGGATCAAATGCGTGCACTTAAATCAGGTGCTCACATTGTTGTTGGTACTCCAGGTCGTGTACAGGATCTGATTAACCGTGACCGTCTGCACCTTGATGAAGTTAATACCTTTGTTCTTGATGAAGCAGACGAAATGCTGAACATGGGTTTCGTAGACGATGTAACTGAAATCATGGAACACGCTCCTGAATCAGCACAACGTGTACTTTTCTCAGCAACTATGCCTCCAATGCTGAAAACGATCGTTGATCGTTTCCTTCGTGATCCAGCGCGTATCGACGTAGCAGGCAGTAACCACACTGTTGAAAAAGTTGAACAGCAGTTCTGGGTAGTAAAAGGTGTAGAAAAAGACGAAGCAATGTCTCGCCTTCTTGAAACGGAAGAAACTGATGCATCTATCGTGTTCGTAAGAACGCGTCAGGATACAGAGCGCCTTGCAGACTGGCTGTCTGCTCGTGGCTTTAAAGCTGCTGCATTGCACGGTGACATTCCACAGTCTTTACGTGAAAGAACCGTTGATCACATCAAAAAAGGTGTTATCGATATCCTGGTTGCTACTGACGTTGTTGCTCGTGGTCTTGATGTGCCACGAATCACTCACGTATTTAACTACGATATTCCTTTCGACGTGGAATCTTACATTCACCGTATCGGTCGTACTGGCCGTGCTGGTCGTAAGGGTAAAGCGATTCTGTTGGTTCGTACTAACCAGATCCGTATGCTTCGTACTATCGAGCGTGTTACTAAATCAAGCATGGAAGAAATCCAGCTACCTCTGCGTGACATCGTAGCGCAGGCTCGCCTTGAAAAGCTGGGAACTGAGCTTGAACTGGAAAAAGAACACACGTCTCTGGAAAACTTTGCTGAACTAGTAGAGAAGCTACAAGAACAACTAGAAATCGATACTACAACTCTGGCTGCAATGCTACTAAAACGCACCCAGGGTAAACGACCTCTGTTCTACAAAGGTCCGGACCCAATGATTGCAGCTATCGAGCGTGATAAGCAACGTCGTAAAGAGCGCCGTGAAGGTGGTCGCGATGGTCGTCGTGGTGAAGGTCGTTCGTTCGGCGGAAACCAGGATTGGGATACATATCAGCTACAAGTTGGTCGCGATCAGGGTGTCCAAGTTAAAGACATCGTGGGCGCACTGGCAAATGAACTAGGTTTAACCAAGGGTTCTATCGGTGCAATCAAGCTAGCGCAAGGTCATACTTTTGTTCAGCTTCCTAAAGCGATGAACTCTGATACTGCGGGTAAACTTCGTAAGCTAAGAATTCGTCAGAAAGAAGCGGGCGCTGTAGTTGTTGATTACGATGACTTCCGTGAAAGAGGTGGACGTCGTGATCGTCGCGATGGTGGAAATCGTGATGGTGGTGGCTATCGTGGAAATCGCGATGGTAACCGCAATAACCGTGGTGGAGAGCGTCGTTTCGACCGTAACCGTGGTGGTGATAACAGAGGTAGTTATCGCGGCGAACGTTCTGGCCGAGGTCGACGTGGTGCAGAAGCATAAGTATTTAAAGTACTTATAGATTAATTAGAAAAAATCCGGGCTTTCTATTTGAAAGCCCGGATTTTTTTATGGAATTTTTATACGAAAATTTGAATTTGTATGCCATTTGTCATTAAATTTTAGCTTAAAACAAAATACAAGATTGATCACGATCAATAAAAAATGCATCGTGAATCACTTTAATTTCAATTAAAGTTGAATTATTAAAAAAATATTGAATAATGAAGCTACTCCACAGCTATACCGCATCTAGAATGCAAACTCGATAGGCAATATAGGAAATAAGTCCAATGGCAAACAGCTTTGTACTCGTGATTAACTCTGGCAGTTCATCACTGAAATTCGCAGTAATTGATTCAAACACTGGTGACGCAGTTCTTAGCGGATTAGGCGAGTGTTTCGGATTACCTGAATCAAGAATCAGTTGGAAGTATCAGGGTGAAAAAACTGAAGTTGCGATTACCGAAGAAGGTAACCACCATCAAGCTGCAATTGCTCGTTTGGTAGATTTAGTTAATGAACTTGGCCTGACTCAAGACGTAGTGGCTGTTGGTCACCGTGTTGTTCATGGCGGTGAAACATTTACTAAGTCAGTTCTAATTGACGAAAAAGCTATCAAAGATATTGAAGCTGTTCAAGACCTTGCTCCTTTACACAACCCAGCGAACATCCTGGGTATCAGAGCGGCACTTGAAGCATTCCCGTCACTTCCACATGTTGCTGTATTCGATACTGCATTCCACCAGACTATGCCTTCAAGAGCATTTACAGGTGCAATCGCGAAGAAACTGTATGAAGATTATGGCATTCGTCGTTACGGCTTCCACGGTACAAGTCATTACTATGTAAGTCGTGAAGCTGCGAAAATGTTGAACAAACCAGTAGAAGATTCCAGCTTTATCTCTGTACACCTTGGTAACGGTGCATCTGTTTGTGCAATCAAAAACGGTAAGAGTGTGGACACTTCAATGGGCTTTACACCGCTTGCTGGTCTAATGATGGGCACTCGCTGTGGTGACCTTGACCCAAGTATCATTGAGTTTCTGTTGAAGAAAGGTTGGACTCAGGAAGATATTTTCGACACTCTAAACAAGAAATCAGGCTTCCTAGGTGTATCTGGGTTAACAAGTGATGCTCGCGGTATTCTTGAAGCGATGGAAGAAGGTCATGAAGGTGCAACACTGGCTTTCCAGGTATTCACATACCGTGTTGCTAAGTACATCGCGTCTTACACCATCCCACTAGAGTCACTAGATGGTATTATCTTCACCGGTGGTATTGGTGAAAACGCACTGCCTATCCGTCGCGAGATCTTAAACAATCTTAAACTGCTAGGTTTTGTCGAAGATGCTAAAGGCAACGAAGACGCTCGTTTTGGTGCTGCTGGCATTATCGGCAAGTCAGAGCTTCTAGGAGCAGTTGCGATGGTTGTACCAACTAACGAAGAACTGGTTATCGCTCAGGATGCAATTTCTCTGGCTTAATGTTGCCAGAATATGAATAATCTAAGGCAGCTCTAAGCTGCCTTTGTTTTTTAGCCACGCTATGCTCTCATCTCAACCGCAGGTTATCTGAGTTCTGTCTTGTTGTACGCTGATCACAAATTGCAACTTAAATAGGCTTAACTTAGCTTAACTGTAACTTAATCTATCTTCTGTTATTTATTGCGCTTTCCATTTCTACTACTCTAAATGTCAGTATTAGACCTTTAAGTATAACGGTTTTTGATGTTTTGGGCCCGTTTTGTACGGTGTCTTAATCGTTAAAGTAGATAGAGTTTAAGTATCTCAGGAGTTTAGATGCAAAGTCCGGATATCGCTGAAAAAGCACTTAGTAGAGTACTTTCTACTATTGATTTACCAAAGCTAACAAAAAAAGACGAGAAAGTGTTTCATGACAGGTTGAATCAATACTTCCCATCACTTTTTGACAAACTATACCTACTGTATGGGGAAACGTACGATTTCTTTTATCACTTGCAACAACTGGTTATTGGTCTGGCCGATGCCTTTAAAGCTAGAAAACGAAAGCTCAAAGACAAAGATCTGTTACGACTAAATCAGCCTCGTTGGTACAGAAGCGAAAAGATGCTGGGTATGGCTTTGTATGTCGATCTCTTTGCCGGAAACCTTGATAACCTAGTTGAGAAGATCCCCTACCTAAAAGAACTTGGTGTTAACTATGTTCACCTGATGCCTCTGTATAAATCTCCTGACGGTGACAGTGATGGTGGGTATGCAGTTTCAGATTATCGTGATGTAGATAAAAAACTGGGTACAAAGAGAGACTTAATAAAAGTAGCAGACGCATTCAATGATGCGGGCATCAGCCTGGTGCTCGATTTTGTATTTAACCACACATCAAATGAACATGAGTGGGCACAAAAAGCAATCCAGGGCGATCCGCAATTTGAGGACTACTACTATTTCTTTGAGGATAAGCAAGAGGTTGACGAATATAACCAAACTTGCCGTGAAATATTTCCAACTGTTCGTCGTGGCAGTTTCACCTACCTGGAAGAGAAAAATAAGTGGGTCTGGACAACATTTAACAGCTTCCAATGGGATCTAAACTTTTCCAATCCCGCTGTCTTTAACGCGATTACTGGTGAAATGCTGTTTCTGGCTAACATAGGGTGTGAAGGTTTGAGACTAGATGCACTCGCGTTTATCTGGAAAGAGAAAGGTACTCAGTGTGAAAGTTTGCCAAAAGCCCATACACTGATTCAGTCATTTAACCTATGCTTACAGATTGTAGCGCCATCAGTTCAGTTTAAGTCTGAAGCCATCGTACACCCAGACGAGGTGGCACAGTATATCGGTAAAGATGAGTGTCAGTTATCTTACAACCCCTTAATGATGGCATTAATGTGGGAGAGTTTGGCTACGCGAGAAACCAAACTTCTTACTGCTTCGCTGCAAAAAGCTTCGAGATATCAAAAGAATGCAGCTGGGTAAACTATATTCGTTGCCACGATGATATCGGCTGGACCTTTGATGATAAAGTTGCACAACAGCTTGGAATCAATGGCTTTGATCATAGAAAATTCCTTAATCAGTTCTATACCGGTCGGTTTGAAGGCTCGTTTGCCAAAGGCGTTCCATTTCAGGAGAACCCTGCAACCGGAGATTGTAGGGTATGTGGCTCTTTAGCGTCGCTTGCTGGTTTAGAAAGAGCGATTCAAACCAAAGATCCTTTAAGACTTGAGTACAGCGCTAAACGGGTAAGGTTGTTGAACAGTATTAATCTGAGTATTGGTGGAATACCACTAATTTATCAGGGGGATGAGCTAGGTATTCTGAATGACTACAGTTATGAAGAAGTGCCACATAAACGCGAAGACTCAAGGTGGGTAAATAGGCCGGCTATTTCCGACAAAGCGATACAACTTGCTCATACCCAGGGTACTGCTCAGTGGCGAATTCATCAGGATCTGACTCAGATGATAAAACTACGTAAGTCGAGTCCTGTGTTTGGAGAATCGACGACAGAGATTCTTGAGACTTACCAACCACATCTGTTTGCCTATGCTAGGTGCCACGAAAATGGCGAAAAACTATTGGTGATCTGTAATTTCGCAGAGAAAACACAAACTGTTCCTAGTTCCATATGCGATATCTTAGGATCGAAAAACATAACTGATATGTTGTCAGGAAAATCAATCGCTAATTTCGAAATAGATGAAGACAAGATACTTTTGAATGGCTACGACGTAGTTTGGTTCAAGGTAAATTGACCAAAAGCGTAGAGTGTCCTTTTTGAATAGAAACCCTAACATGATTGTTGGGGTTTTTATTGTTATAACGACAATTCGCTGACCATTTTCTGGGATAGCGACTAAACAGTTTTTCTGATTGGTAAGGTGTCGTTAGCTATATGAATAAGATATACGTTCAGTATTACAAATCTCCGGTAGGTGAGTTATTAATTGGTGTCTACGATGGACATTTATGCTTATGCGATTGGCGATATAGAAAAATGCGTCACGCTATAGACAAGCGCATTTGCGATAAGCTGAAAGCTGAGTACTTTGAAGAGGATACTGAGGTAGGTAATCACACTATTTTGCAATTAGAGGAATACTTTCATTCGGCAAGACGGGATTTCGATCTTCCTGTTTTGATGGTGGGTACTGAGTTCCAAAAACAAGTCTGGAATCAGCTAATGCAAGTGGAGTTTGGTGATACATCAACTTACATGGAGCTTGCCAAGGGGATAGGTAACAAAGATGCGGTAAGAGCAGTGGCAAACGCTAATGGAGCGAATGCCATTTCCATTATCATTCCGTGTCACAGAATTATTGGGAGTGATGGCAAACTTGATGGCTATGCTGGTGGTTTAGAAGCAAAACGCAAATTGTTAATTCTCGAACAGGACATGTTTGCGCCCGAACGTTAAGCTCTGCTGAACTTACGCTTTTACATCATCCAGTTTCCAGTCCTTATGCTTGAGTTCTAATAGGGACGCATACAAAGGTTGACCACCAATTGCTTGGGCGATGAACGTTGCTCCAAGACAGGTCACCAAAATTGGCAGGATCAACTGGTAGTTGTTAGAGATCTCGACAACTAAAACCACGCCTGTTAGTGGCGTGCGTAAGCTTGCGGCTATAAGCGCTCCCATCCCTGCAACGGCATACATGCCAGCTTCGGAAGTCATGCTTGGTGCTATCTCGGAGATTAGTGCACCGTATGTCATTCCTAAAAATGTCCCCAAAGTGAGTATTGGAGCAAAGATCCCTCCTGGCGCACCCGAAGAAAAACAAGCAATAGTAGCTAACAGGCGTAAAACAAAAAATGCAGCCAAAAAGGATAGTGGGGCCGGGTTACTAAACAGATCTGCGATCACTGGAAGACTGCCACCAGATAAAATCGGTAGGGATACATGTAGTATGGAGAATACTGCTCCAAACAGCGTGCCTGTGGTAACAAGCTTCACCATGCTATTACCATGGAACTTCTTCATCCAAACGGTTGAAATCAAGATCATACGATTAAAATAGACACCGACTAGTCCGAAGATCATACCTAACGCGGCAAAAGAGACCAACGAATGGAGCGGAGGAGTTTGAAATTCAGGTATTTGAAGTATGGCGTTCTGGCCGTTCAGATATTCCATTACCACCGTACCCGCGATGACTGCGAGCGTGACGCACTTGATGGATGTGAAATTGTTGATAAAGTGTCGGCGCATCTCTTCATTGACGAACAATATAGCCGCCAGTGGTGTATTAAAAGCCGCGGCCATGCCTGCTGCGGAACCGGCTGCAATTAGGATATGTTGCGCCTGGTCGTATTTTTTGCTTTACTCGCCACCATTCTGCCAACAGTGCCACCGAGCTGGATAGAAGGGCCACCGCGACCAAGAATCATCCCGGAGCTTATAGACATAATAGAAGAAACAAACTTAACAGGAAGCACTCTATACCAACGAATATCGTGCTCTCCAACCAGTGCTCCTTCGATATGAGGAATGCCGCTACCCTCGGTTTCCGGGGCGAACCTATAAGTGAGCCAAAAGCCAAAACCAGCCAGTAAGCCACCGATAATAACGATGGTGACGGCTTCCGTCAGAAAGTTATCTGCGGAGTTGTAGTCGATATAATTAATTCTAGCTTCAAGTATCCAGTTAATGATGATGTTAAAGTAGGATACAACACCACCGGCAATCGTACCGGCAACTCCCGAGAGCAATACAACGACAAAATAGTCTTTTTGTGTCGTAAAAAATTGAGGGATGAGTGCTGGACGAGAGAGTTTTGACATTTTATTTTCAGGAATTCAATTGATTAGCGAGATAGCGGAAGTGGGTTATTCTAGCACAGTCCGTGTCAATAAAAGTTGCCTTTCTAGAAGCAAAACGTGCATGAATATCACAAAATATGTTTTCATTAATATTCTTTCTTGCGTTTTATCAGATCCGAACCAAACTTAAATTGTAGGGCATAAGGTTACCCATAGACATGGAGGAAAATGAGGCCTTACTTACAATTTGGTTGAGTACATATCATCAACTCTAGTCCTCGTAATTTAAATGGGATACATGCTTAGTTATTCCAGACCGCACTACTCACGATTGAGTCACGAGGTGTTCAAGGCGTACTTTAAGGGGTACGCCTTTTTGCGTCTGGAGCCTTCCTTTTTTATACTCCTGTTTAAAGGAGTAATTCAATGACAATAAAAGTACCAACTAATGTAATTACCGGGTTTCTGGGTGTCGGTAAAACAACAACTATCCTTAACCTTCTGAGGAACAAACCTGAAAATGAGTCCTGGGCTGTTCTAGTAAATGAGTTTGGAGAAATTGGCATTGATGGTGCCATAATGACCGATCAGGGTGCGCTTATTAAAGAAGTGCCCGGAGGTTGTATGTGCTGTACTGCAGGTGTACCTATGTCCGTTGGTATCAATGCACTGTTGAGGCAGAAACCGGACAGGCTGATCATTGAACCAACAGGATTAGGCCATCCAAAACAGGTTATTGCTACGCTGACTTCGGAGCAATACCAACCCTACGTGGAACTAAGAGCAACGGTAGCGCTGGTAGACGCACGAAATTTGTCTGACGAGAAGTACACCAGCAACCAGAATTTCAATGATCAACTCGATAGCGCAGATATCGTTGTGGCGAATAAAGCTGACCTCTATGAAAAGCAGGACAGTGCGGTATTCAGCGAGTGGCTGGAACAACAAAACCCACCTAAGCTGCATTGGGTCGAAGTTGAGGAAGGCAAGATCGATGCTTCATTGCTTGATATGCCGAGTAATGCAAAAAACAGTACTACTCAAACGAGCTCACATCATCATGATCACGAAATAATGCAGCCGCATTTTGATCTGCCTACTGGGGAAACCTTTATTAGAAAAGAGAGTAAAGGAAAGGGATACCAAAGCTGTGGTTGGTTATACAAAGCAGAAATAGCATTTTGTTTTGACGGCTTGTTTTCGTTATTTATGTCAGTGCCTGCAGAACGTGTTAAAGCAGTGGTGAATACAACTAAAGGGTGCCACGCGTTTAACGTGTCCAACGGTGTTGTTTCGGTTAATGAACTTTCTCTTGAAGATATTGAGTCTCGAATTGAAATCATTAATGAGCAAGCGCTGAACTGGGATGGCATAGAAGAACGTTTGAATCAAGCTATCGCTTCTTAACACCGTAATGTGATGCAAGTCTGTCATATAAATCTGCCACACTAGGTGTGGCAGACTATTGAAGGACACATTGGAAGCTTAGCGCTTGTTTTTTAGATAGCGCTTACGTCTTTCTTCTTTCTTCTTGGCCTTCGCTTCAGCCTTTCTGGTCTCTTCGATTTCTACTTCAATCAGTTCTTGGGTAATCATCTCAGGAAGTTCGAGTGTTACAAGACCGATAGTGCCGCTTCTTAGCTCGTGCAGCAGTATTTCAGAGGCCTTGTGCAGATCGATATTTCCCCCGGCACGAAGACAACCTCGTTTTGCTCCCAGTGCTTCCATTAACTCAACTTCAGTCTCTGGTAGTTCATCCAGCTGATAGCGTTCTTTCAATAGATGCGGGTATTGCTGAGCCAGATACTCGACCGTGTAAAACGCGACTTCATCGTACTCCATCGCAGTATCCTTCACGGCACCGGTAGCGGCCAGGCGAAAGCCACTGTGAGGGTTCTGTACTTTTGGCCATAGAATCCCTGGGGTATCTGATAGCACGATACCGTTTTGTAGGTTGATTCGCTGTTGGCGTCGGGTTACCGCAGGTTGGTTGCCGGTTTGAGCGATGGTACGACCCGCGAGTGTATTGATTATGGTTGATTTGCCAACATTAGGAATACCCATGATCATGGTTCGTATATTTTTGCCCATCGCCTCACGGTGCGGCGCAAGTTTTCGGCACAGCTCTGTGATTTTTTGCACTTCCTGAGCATTCGAAGTCGTGATTGCGATAGCTTTAACACCTTGTTCTTTCTCAAGGTGCTCGATCCAGAGCCCTGTTAACTCAGGATCTGCTAAATCTCGTTTATTCAATACCTTTACGACCGGTTTTTCACCCCTTATCTCTGAGATCATAGGATTTTCACTGCTGAAAGGAATTCTGGCATCCAGAACCTCAATGATAACGTCGATTTGTGGAACGGCTTCTTCGATCTCTTTCCGTGCTTTGTGCATGTGACCTGGAAACCATTGAATAGAGTTGTTAACCATTTGAAATAAATACCTTAATGTTTTTCTAAATTTTCTTGGGGTACAAAATGGGGTACATAAAATTTAGATTGTCTTGGCTAATGATAATGAAGGTTATTGTACTTGAGATCTGCCATGGTATCTATCTAACTCATTTCAAGTATACGGAATGTATTTGTCAGAGAGCTCAGAGGATTCAGTGTCACCTCTGAAGTCTCGATATTTGTATCGTTCTACGATGTCGAGCCGCAGTAAGCAAAGCTTCTTATATGTATTTTTCTTACTGTATTACCAGAGTTGGTTTTTGTTTACTATGGGCATCTAAGGACAGATGAGAACAATTAGTTGTAAACTTAGCTTGGTTGCATAGCACTATTGATAAGATTCTAAAAATACAGATTTTAGCCAATTAATTGCTGGATCTTTGTCATAAGCCGTATGCCAGCCCAGATAGAGCTTGAATCCTTTAGCTTCAAAAGGTAACTCAAACTCATCCAGATCATCGGAGTAATACTGCACTAACCGGGAAGGAAGCGTACAGACAAAATCTGAGCCTTTTAGCAATTCATTGACCATATTGAACTGGGTAATCGAGAGCGCAATTTGCCGCGATTTTCCCAGACTTTGCAGCTGTTCATCCATAAAGCCAAAGAAGCTGCCACCAGAAGTTGAGACGAGGATGTGTTTCAGCTGACAATACTCGTCCAGAGACAAAGTGCCAGTTCCTCTTGGATGGTTCTTTCTCTGTGCCAAAACGAATTTTTCTTCAAACAATAAAGCGGCTTTAGCGTCTAATGGAATGCCTCTTTCGGATGCAATGACCAGATCTAACTCCCCTCTTTCCATCATCTCACTCGCTTGTCTGACATCGGTATGAAAAGCAATTTGAACCCTGTCTCCGATCTCATTAAATAGCCTAGGTATTAGGATGTTGCTAATGATTGTCAGGGGATAATCCGCGATAGCAACATTGAAAATGCGTTTGTCCATTTGGGGATCAAATTCCTGACCATGTGATACCAACTCTCCCAAACTATGTAAAAGGTGTTTCAATGATGCGCGAATCTCTTTGGCCTTCGAGGTCGGAAGCATTCCTCTCCCATTACTGGCTGGAACCAACAGTTGATCATCAAAAACGAGTCTTAACTTAGATAACTGAGTAGAGACTGAAGATTGGCTCAGGTTTAACCTACGAGCTGCGCCAGTGACACTGTTCTCATCTAACAGGACATTTAATGAAACCAGTAGATTCAAATCCACTTTTCTTAAACTGTCTATCGAGCTACCTATCGTCATAACCAATACCCCTAATCTATATAATCAATTTCAAAGATACCCTACCGATTGCTAAGATTCAAATCCACACAAGAACCAGACCACAGGAATATTGGTATGCTAGAAGTTAAGTTATTAGACACAAACCAGCCAGTTAAAGTTGTTGAAAGTGACATCCCTAAAGCAAAAAGAAATGGCGTTGTAGTCAGACTTGAAGCCACACCACTACTGAGTTACTCCCGCAATTATCTTGAAGGTAAACTGCCTTATATGTATCCACCAATGCCATTTACTCCGGGTACAAACGCCGTTGGCGTAGTACATGAGGTGGGTGAAGGTGTACTGGGTCTGGAAGTTGGCCAAAGAGTTATCGTCGATTGTAACTGGGAAAAAGATGAGGCTGTGAGTGAGCCTGAACGCGTACTGATTGGATTAACGGGTATCAGCATGGGTAGCGCACCAATGCTGGAAGAATATCCAAATGGTACATGGCGTCAATACGGAGATTTCCCTGCATCTGTGGTTTTCCCGATTGAAAACACCGATGATGTCGACTCGGCAACGCTTGCCTCTATCGCAAAATTGGTTGTTCCATTTGGCGGCTTGCGCAGAATGGAGCTTAAAGCGGGTGAAACCGTCATCATCAATGGCGCAAGTGGCTACTTCGGCTCCGCGGCTGTCATGCTGTCACTCGCTATGGGGGCGAACGTCATTTTGACCGGACGTAACGAAGCCAAACTGAGCAAAGTGGTTGCGGATCTAAACGTATCTGAAGATCGCGTGAGAGTAGTGGCACAAACAGGTGATGTCGAGACAGACGTAGCTGCACTTCGCCAGGCGTTTTCTACTCCAGCCCACAAAGCACTATGTATGGTAGGACAGTCAACCGATTCTCACAGTACCTCGGTAAGCCTGAACGCGCTGCAGGTTGGTGGTCAGCTTATTCTGATGGGAAGCACTCTGGCAGAGTTGTCCATTGATTATAACCAGCTACTACTGAATAACTGGGAAATCAAAGGTAACTTCATGTACAACAAAGAAGACTACCTTGCACTGATTTCTTTGGTTCAGTCGGGATTGATCGATCTATCTCAGATCCCGGCAAAAACGTTCTCAATTGAAGAAATCGAACAAGGTGTCGATGAGGCAGGACAACTTCAGGGCCTAAACAGTGTTGTACTAACACTTTAATCGTTCAATAAAACCTTTCAATGGGAGTAAAACGGCAAACAACCTTTGAGAATTTTCGACAGGTTGTTTGCCGTTCGCAGGAATTAAGTATGCAAATTGGTGTACCTAAAGAGATACCCGCGGGTGAAACGCGAGTCGCTGCGACGCCGAAAACGGTAGAGCAGCTTTTAAAAATGGGATTCGATGTCACTGTAGAATCGAATGCCGGGGCCTTAGCCAGTTTTGATGATGTCGCTTATGAAAATGCCGGAGCGAGCATTGTTACAACGGAAGAAGTTTGGGCTGCAGACCTCATTCTTAAAGTCAATGCACCATCAGACAACGAGATTGATGCACTAAAAGATGGTGCAAGCCTAATCAGTTTTGTATGGCCAGCTCAGAACCCAGAGCTGATGGAAAAACTATCAAGCAAAAACATCAACGTGATGGCGATGGACGCGGTCCCACGTATTTCACGAGCACAGGCGCTGGATGCACTCAGCTCTATGGCCAATATTGCTGGTTACCGCGCAGTTGTGGAAGCCGCTCACGAGTTCGGACGTTTTTTCACAGGACAAATTACCGCAGCAGGTAAAGTGCCACCAGCAAAAGTTCTGGTTGCGGGGGCGGGTGTCGCTGGTCTGGCTGCTATCGGAGCCGCTGGCAGCCTTGGTGCTATTGTTCGCGCATTTGACGTACGACCTGAAGTAAAAGAGCAGGTTCAGTCCATGGGTGCTGAATTTCTTGAAGTGGATTTTGAGGAAGATACTGGCGCTGGTGACGGTTACGCCAAAGAAATGTCAGACGAGTTCAACAAGAAAGCCGCAGAGCTGTACGCTACTCAGGCAAAAGACGTTGATATCATTGTGACAACGGCTCTTATTCCGGGTCGCCCAGCACCAACGCTTATCACCAGAGAGATGGTGGACAGCATGAAAGCTGGGAGCGTGATTGTTGACCTTGCTGCTGCAAACGGTGGTAACTGTGAATATACCGTTGCGGATGAGGTTATCACAACAGAGAACGGCGTGAAGATCGTTGGTTACACAGATATGGTAGGCCGCCTTCCCACTCAGTCTTCTCAACTTTACGGCACCAACCTTGTTAACCTTCTTAAACTTCTTTGTAAAGAGAAAGATGGTAACATCGATATCGACTTCGAAGACGTTGTTCTGCGTGGTGTTACCGTAATCAAAGAAGGCGAAGTGACGTGGCCTGCGCCACCCATTCAGGTATCTCGCGCAGCCTCAGATAAAAGCGGAAGAGACCGTTGCTCCAGTAACGCCTGAAGATAAGCCTGTTTCCCCGATGAAAAAGATCATCGGTGGTGCAGCAGCGATAGGCGCATTTGCATGGGTGGCCAGTGTCGCTCCGGCGGCCTTTTTGGCACATTTTACCGTATTCGTGCTTGCATGTGTTGTTGGTTACTACGTTGTATGGAACGTAACGCACGCCTTGCACACACCACTGATGTCTGTGACCAATGCGATTTCAGGCATCATCATTGTGGGCGCACTATTGCAGATAGGACAGGGGAACACTGTTGTTTCTGTGATTTCATTTATTGCCGTGTTAATTGCAAGCATCAACATCTTTGGTGGTTTTACCGTGACCAAACGTATGCTTGAAATGTTCCGTAAAGACTAAGGAGTAACATATGTCTGTAGGATTAGTACAGGCCGCATACATTGTTGCTGCGGTTCTATTCATCATGAGTCTGGCAGGACTCTCAAAGCAAGAATCTGCTCGTGCCGGTAATTATTACGGTATTGCAGGTATGACTATTGCGCTTTTTGCAACGATCTTCTCTCCCGATTCTTCCGGTCTGGCATGGATCATTGCAGCGATGGTCATCGGTGGTGGTATCGGTATTTACTACGCAAGAAAAGTAGAGATGACCGAAATGCCAGAGCTGGTGGCGGTTCTTCATAGCTTTGTGGGAATGGCTGCGGTCCTTGTCGGCTACAATAGCTTTCTTGCGCCACCAGCACCGATTTCATCGGATCCTGCCGGGATTCATGCGGAGCACGTTATCCATCTGGTGGAAGTGTACCTGGGTGTATTTATTGGTGCCGTCACCTTTACCGGCTCAATCGTCGCATTTGGTAAACTTCGCGGAGTCATTTCTTCTTCTCCGCTGAGCATCCCTCATAAGCACAAGTGGAATCTACTTGCGATGGTTGTTTCAACACTACTAATGATCCACTTCGTTAATGCAGAAGGCAGCATATTTGCACTTATGGTGATGACGTTGATTGCTTTGGTCTTTGGTTATCATCTGGTGGCATCTATTGGTGGGGCAGATATGCCCGTTGTGGTGTCTATGCTTAACTCATACTCTGGATGGGCAGCAGCGGCAGCAGGCTTTATGCTGGCAAATGACCTGTTGATTGTTACCGGTGCGCTTGTCGGCTCCTCTGGTGCCATTCTTTCTTACATCATGTGTAAGGCGATGAACCGTTCGTTTATATCTGTTATTGCGGGTGGCTTTGGCCAGGAAGTGGTTGTAAGTGGTGACACAGATTACGGCGAACACCGTGAAACATCGGCCGAAGAGGTCGCTGAAATGTTGAAGAACTCCCGGTCAGTAATCATCACTCCGGGGTACGGAATGGCCGTTGCACAAGCTCAGTATCCGGTATTTGAAATCACTGAGAAGCTTCGTGCCATGGGGATTGAAGTTCGCTTTGGTATACACCCTGTAGCGGGTCGTCTTCCGGGTCATATGAACGTATTGCTTGCGGAAGCGAAAGTACCGTATGACATTGTATTGGAGATGGACGAAATCAACGATGACTTTACTGAAACAGATACCGTACTGGTCATTGGTGCGAACGATACGGTCAACCCTGCGGCACAGGAAGATCCAAACAGCCCTATCGCCGGAATGCCTGTGTTGGAAGTGTGGAACGCGAAGAACGTTATTGTATTCAAGCGCTCTATGAACACTGGGTACGCGGGGGTTCAGAATCCTCTGTTCTTCAAAGAAAACACTGAGATGCTATTTGGTGATGCTAAAGAGTCTTGCCTGAAGATTTCACAGCATATTTAAACCGCTCATCTCACCTCCCATAACGAATAAGCTTTTGGTCATTGGTATCGAAGAATTTCTTTGATTCAATTGCCAGAAGCTTCATTGCTAGAAGTGTAGAGAAAAATGATTTCAAAGATCTTTATAAGTTGTTTGGTTTTTACTTTCTTCCTATCTGGTTGTAGCTCAGCACCAGAGTCTCAGCTGGTGCCCAAAGAGCTGCATTCACAAGTAAACTTGTTCGACAACGAGCGCATCCGTTATTGGGGAGATTCCGACGAAGGCATTTGGGATGTTATCGAGTATATGCGTGAGAGACGAAGCTCTGAGGGAAAAGTGTTTAACTTTCTGGCTCTATCTGGAGGTGGAGGTAATGGCGCTTTTTCCAGTGGCATTTTGAGTGCCTGGACCGACTCAGGGGATCGTCCTCAATTTGACTCCACGACAGGCATCAGTACAGGAGCCATCGTCGCAGTGTTTGCCTACTTAGGCTCAGAATATGATGACGTTCTGACTGAGCTTTATACCGAAACGACTGAGCAGGATATATACACCAAGAACAGTGTCTTTTCTATTTTCAGTCGAAATGCGCTGTTTGACACAACGCCATTTCAAGAAATGCTCCGCAAAACAATTACTCCTAACGTCATAAGTAAAGTGGCCGAAGAATACAAGAAAGGTCGGCTTTTACATATAGGTACCACGCATTTAGAAAGTCAGCGACTTACCATCTGGAACATGGGGGAGATAGCCCTAACTGGAGGTGCTAAAGCTGAAAAGTTGTTCGAGGATGTCATTCTTGCTTCTGCAGCTATTCCAGGAGCCTTTCCTCCTGTTTTAATTGAAGTTGAAATAGATGGGCAAACCTATCATGAAGTTCATGTTGATGGTGGCTTATCCCGACAGGTTTTCTTCTACAACGATGTCATGACATATGATGGAGATTGGACGAACGGTGATGCTAAATCCAACATGTATGTCATCACGAATGGTGAGTTTTACCCTCAATGGAAGACAACAGAGCTTGATCTGGTTTATTTGGTTAGACGCTCCATCGCCACGTTGCTCAAATATCAAGGTCGAAGTGATGTACTTAGAATATACGATGAAGCCTCAAAGTCCGGGAACAACTTTAATTTTGCCTTTGTTGATGAGTCTCTAAGCCAGGCGCTGGCACAAGACAAAATTTTTGACCCTGAACTGATGAAAAAACTCCATCATCATGGTTATACCCTGATGTTAGCTGATATGCTTTGGCACAAGAAGCCGCCTGGATTTAATACAAGCACCCCAGAGAAAGACTTACGCTTTTCTCAAGGTGTTCTTGACTGACCAAAACTCGCTTACATGCTGTTAGCCGAATACCTGATTTTTCATAATATCAAGAACCTTACGGGCAGCAGGTTTCAACACTCTTTTGGAACCGTAAACCAAAAAGATATCGTAGCTATAGGGTTCAAGCTCATTATTCACAATAAACTCTGATTTCTGACTCGTTGTCGCAAGCCATTTATTTGAAAGATAGACTTCCATAGGTTGTGACTTGGCCATATTTTTCAACACTTGCATGGATGGGGCGATAACAATGGGTGTCCGTTTATCGTGAATGAAGGTATTGTCATAAGTGCCTAACGGTAATGTAGGTTCCTGTTCATACTCGTAATATCGATAAGCTGATAGTGTTTCGGTACCCACTTTACAAGCTTTTACTCCTTCACCTCCTGGTTCTCCTGCTCTAAGTGCAAAATCAATATTTTCGAAGTCTACGTCAACTAAGTCAGGAGATAAGAGCATTTCTACCTGAACTTCAGGATTGGAGTTTGTTAATTGATTTATTGCAGGAGCAAGATAAACGTCAGCAAGCTCCGGTAAAGTCGCAATCTTTACCTTCGCTTGAACTATCGATTTTTCTTCCTGGTAAATAAGCAGTTCCTCCTGAAGCGAAGCGACTTTATTGTAAACCTTCTGATAAAGCTTATTACCTTCATCTGTCAGTACCAGTTTTCTGGTATTTCTATAAAAAAGGTCAACACCGATCTGTTTTTCCAGACTGTTGATCTTGCGAGTCAGAGTAGCTACTGACATATTTTGGGTTTTGGCAGATGCAGAAAAGTTGCCGCTACGGGCAACTTCACAAAAACAGATTATCGAATTCCAATCGAGCATTTAGAAAACAGGATCTCTTGGGTTTGAGTTATCAGTAGGAATCGCCTGCAGGCCATCCCAGTGTTCCACTATTTTGTAATTTTCATCAAAGCGCAAAATGTCAGTTACTGCAAGCGTTTCTGAGCTATCAGTCCATTTTGCGTGGATGGCTGCGAAATCACCCGTAACGATGATTTTCGAAATATCAATCTGAACCTCATAGCCAGATTTTCCAAGATGCGACACTAGGTCAACCAGTGCTTTCTTGTCAGACTTCCCTTCTGTAAGGGCGCTAGGATTATGCTGTACGAAGTTCTCGGCAAGATACTTTTGAGCAGCGCTGGCATCCATGTTATCCCATGTGGTGTAGAAGTAGTCCAGAGCGATTGAGCGGATCTTCTCTTTATCTAATGGGCTGTTGTAGTTAACATCAGGGCCAGCAGTATAAAGCGCAGGCTCAACGTCTTTTTTATATTCGGCAACAACATCCCAGTGTTCGGTGATCTTGCCATCGTTTACTCGATACCAGTCGTAGCTTACTTCAATGGCGTTGCCTTCAAGGTAATCGACACTTTGTGTCAAAACGATATCGTTCTCTGCAAACGAACGAACGTTTTCAACCTTAAACGTCGGCATTTTCTCTTTCATAAACACGATAAACCCAACTAATCCTTGCGCTCCGTCTTTCCCGTTCGGAGTATGTTGGATGTAACGATCTTCACTCAGATAATCGTAGATGTTTTCTACCGATTTTTTATTGAAGTTGCTGATGCTAGAGTTGATTGCAAGCTGGATGTTTTGTTCCTGAACCTCACCCAGTCCCATGGAATCGCTAGCATAGCTAAAAGAGCCGAAAGCAAGTGCAATTGGAAAAACCAGCAGTGATTTACGAAGGGTATTCATGTTTAAATCCTTAGATATTTGTCAAAGCCAGTTCATTCTTATTCATTCCCAATCGTTACACTATAACCAAGGTTGATGAGCTGTTTTTCAATATTGATGGGACTCAATGGCTATAGAAGCAATTATCATCAAGAGTGCGGAAAGAAATAGGAGCATCAGGTTATAGTTTTAGCTACCCGTCCTTTTATAACTATCTCATTTTGCTCGTTGAGCGACACTTTCCAACTATCGTTTGCACGGAATGAAACTGGCTCGTTCGTTAACGTAGTTGCATCTACGGAAACAACCATTTGCACATCAAATATCTTGTCTTTGCCGAGCTGAATGACGTCTATTGATTCTACGGTATGCTTTATGTCTGGTTTTAGGGTACTTCTGGGGCCTTTCATCCACTCAATGAAACCCTGATGACCGAGATAGTGTCCGTCATCAATGCTAAGTTCGATGTCATCAGCGCAATAAGATAAGAAATAGCTGTTATCCACCATTTTATCTACGTTAGGAAACCATTCATTGATAAAAAAATTCTCTATTAACTCTTTATGTGTCATATCAGCCGCTCTTTGTTGGTTGTATTAACTATTATGTATGTAATAAAAAGAGCAGGCCCGTCAAAAGCCTGCTCTCGTGATTTCTAGTATTGTTTACTTAGCTTCAGGAGTGAGTAGAAGCTTGCCTAAAACTTTGCCGTCTTCTAGCCTGTCATGCGCTTCTGAAGCCTGGTTTAGAGGTAGCTGTGAAAAAACAGGATCAATTTTTCCCTGATCGAGAAGCGAGTATATTTCTTCCATAGACTTCTTAACTAACGGGAAGTTGCTAAAGAAGGTCGCATAAATTTCTGAGTAAGTAATGGTTGGAGCTTTAGTGAAGTGTTTTACAGCCTCTGCCTGAAGGTTTGTCTCACCAATACCAGCTAACAATCCGAATATCACGACATGACCTAACGTTGCTAGTACCTCAAGATCTTGCACTATCGTGTCGCCAGCTACCGGGTTGAATATGTAGTTTACACCCTGACCATCAGTGATAGCTTTAACTTGCTCCACCCAATTTTCTGTAGAGTTTAAGGCGTAGTCAGCTCCCACATTTTTCGACTGTTCTACTTTTTCATCACGTCGGTCTAAGGTAATGACCTTTAATCCTGCAAGTTTAGCCAGTTGAATAAGTGCAGTGCCAACACCACCCGAACCCGCATAGATCAGGGCAAATTTATCCTCTTCTGCACGTACAACGTTATGTAACATGTGGTACGCAGTGAAATAAGTCACCGGCATTGCGCCAGCTTTTAGCAAATCCGTGGAGTCTGAAAGTAAAAATAATTTGTCAGCATCGACAGCTACATACTCGGCATAGGTAGAATCACCAATAGAGCCAAGAAATGCCACCTTTTGACCCACTTTCAGATCACTGTCGTTGGAGTCAACAACAATACCGCTACCTTCAACTCCCGGTATAAAAGGCAGATCAGGCATCATTCCCGGAGGCATTTTCCCTTCACGGATCATGGTATCGATAAAATTGATTGGTGCCGCTCTCATCTGAATTAGGACTTGTCCAGCTTTTAGTTCCGGCTTTGGAATATCTTTATATTCCAGTTTATCGCTGCCACCTGTTTGCGCTAGTACTACCGCTTTCATTTTCTTCTCCTGCAAAAACATAGCTATATCGCTAATTGAATAGGGAAATGCTACCGCTGAGGAAACTTTGAAAATATAAGCAATTTGGGAATTGAGAATTGCAGAAATGGGATAGTCAAGAAGGAGGCACATGCACACTTCCTGGTGTTATCTAGCAGCTCTTACCAATACGTGTCTCAGGGGTTTACCTTCTTTGGATAAAGAAATATTGTAAAACAGTATTTTACTTCTAATTCTTTTATATGCTTACGAGTCATGCAAACGGAGCAGAACCCAACTTAGTATATAACATCAGTACTAGACAAAAATGACATCTAAGCTTCGATACTACTTAAGTGATCAATTAAAGTTCTAGTAGATAAAGGCATGTGATCTCTTGAGGAAAAATATAGGTAGATCGGGATTTTACTTCCCCAATAGTCTTTCAGTACTGGAACGATATTTTGGTCTAGTAGTTCTTTTTTGACGGCCCATTCTCCGATTCCTAAAATACCCCATCCAGAAAGTAATAATTGTTTTCCCGCCAAAAAACTGTCCACTGTGATCGACCCTTCTGGGACAAACAGTTTTTCGTTTCCGTCGTCGACTAATTTGATACTTCGAGTTTTACCATTAGAAAGAGAACGTATTGGAATACACCGATGTTGCTGCAATTCACCAATGTTTTCAGGTGATCCATACTTCTTGAGATAGTCAGTAGACGCAAATAAGCCTCCTTGGCCCATGAAGATCTTTTTAGCAATAATTCGAGAATCGTGATTTATGTAGGTACCAATACCAATGTCAAACCCATGTGTTATCAAATCTACAACGTCATCATTAAAGCGAAGGTCTAGTTTGATATCTGGATAATTGTATGCAAAAGACTCCAAATGAGGCAGAACTGTGTCTACTCCCAGTGAAGTACTCGGTAGATTGATTTTAATGGTACCAGAAAGTGTGTTTTTGCTTTGTTGTGCGATATTTATCGAAGCAAATAAATCTTTCAGAGTAGGTTGTAAATTTTGGTAAAACACTTCTCCTGCTGAAGTTAGGCTAAGTGAGTGTGGAGATCGATTGACCAATTTAACACCTAAATCTTTTTCAAGTCGAGAGATGGCTTTGCTCACTGCTGGCGTGCTAATGCCCAAATTTCTTGCTGCCGCGGAGAAACTTAATTCTTTGCATACTTCTATATAGATAGGTAGCTGTGTGGGGATGTTTTTCATTGTCTAGATGATCTACTTTTTTACATACTTTACAGGGAAAAGAATCAGTGTAAATCGCTAAGTTTATACTATCGATTCCATAGAAATATCACTTGGTGTTTTTAAACCCTTATTGTTTAGATATTTTATGTTTCTGAAGGTTAAAAACTAGCTAAACATGTGACGCTGTGGTTAAAACTATTTTAACCACAGGTTTATATCCAACGAGTAATACTAGTGTTCTAATAGCTTAACTAATACTTTTGGGAGATGAATATGAAAAATCACATACGCGTAATACTACTGTTATCGGGCCTAATGTTAGGCATCTCTGCGCCTGCGCACGCTTTGACCAATGATGAAGCTAAATTAATCGTAGGACCATTTTACGACTTCTTGAGTGGTAAAATTTCCGCAAATGAGGTTAAAAAAGTGTTTTCTCCTGATTGGAAAAACTACGCTAGTAATACTTATTCTAACACGCTGGACGAAACCGTTGGTTATGTAAGTGGTGTTATGCGCGCTAACGTACCCGATCTTGAGTGGACGATGATGCAAGTGTATGTATCTGATGATAAAATTATTGTTCGAGGAAAAGCGAATGGAACCCCTAAGTCATCTACGTTCTTGGGTATACCAATGTCAGGTAAGTCATTTGAAATAATGAGTATAGACATCCACACAGTTAAAGACGGTAAAATCAGTGAGTCTTACCACATAGAAGACTGGGCAGGTGCAATGCGACAGCTTAGCCAAAACTAAATAGTACATTTCACCCCGAAAAGAAGGTGCTCACAAGAGCACCTTCTTTACTTAGTATTTGTACTTCTCAAGGTTTGATGTCAATGCGAAGCTATTTTGATTGCTAGAATATGGTACTCAAGAAGAGGGTGGCATACTATACCCAATACTACTTTTGATTTGATTTCGTAGCCACTTAATTGCAGGGTCGACATCGTTACGAGGATGCCACGCAAGGTACATGGAAAAGCTTTGGGCTTGAAAGGGCAACTCAAGCGCATCTAATGACTGCGAAAATCGTTCTGCTAGTCTGGCAGGGGCTGTACAGACATAGTCAGTCGTTCTTAGTATTTCTGGGATCAAGGTAAACTGTTGAGTTGACAATACAACGTTTCTTTTTTTCCTAGTGCTTCAAGATGCTCGTCCATACAACCATAGAACCCCCCGCCATCAATGGAAACCAGTACATGTTGTAGTTCACAGTACTCATCGATATCTAATGTTCTTAACCCACGAGGATGGTTTTTGCGTTGCAGCAGCACAAAACGCTCGTTATAGAGTTTTCGGGCTTTCATGGTTTCAGGAACCATTCGCTTAGAGCCGATCAATATATCTATTTCACCCCGTTCCATCTGAGAAGCAATTTTTTCGCTACTAAAGTTATGAAAAGCCACTTGAATATTTGGATTTACAATTTTTGATATTGTTTCTACTAGTGGAAGGCCAATGCTTATGACCCCGTTATCACTGGAAGTGATATTGTATGTTCGAGAATCTTCTTTGGGGTTGAAAGAGGGTTTGTTTGCGACTATTTGCTCAACCGTTTTGAGCACATTTTTGATTTCCGGAAAGATCTCTTCTGCTCTTTTGGTCACTATCATTCCTCTTCCGGTGTCTGAAGGAATCAATAGCGGGTCATTAAATGCTTTTCGTAAACGTGATAACTGAGCCGACACTGTGGACTGCCGAACACCTAGCTTCTCAGATGCTCTAGTTACATTTTTTGTTTCTAGAAGAATGTTTAAAGAGAGTAGTAAGTTCAGGTCAATACTTTTGTAATCAATCATATCAATGCCACATATGCTTGTTATCGATTTCATAAATTACCATTTAGTTGGTAAGTTATCAACTTAGGGTCATAAAAGCTTCATAATAAAAAGACGCGAAACAAAGTTTATCTTGCCCTTTAGCGGCATGACAAATACAAGATTTTATTGTCTAGACTCAAAAGAGTTATTAACTTTGGTTTAAGTTGCTTTTAACCAAAAGTTTATGAAATGCACATGAAAAGAATGATTAAATTTTAAGAACCTTTCTATTAAATGTATTAGTAGACACGGTTTGAAGAGAGTTATAGGCAACCAAATATTTTCACCGGTTGTCGTTTCTATTTTTTATTAAGGGGGTAGGCATCAGTATAAACGTACCCGCGATGAAAACTAGAGGCTTGGACTAATATTACATGCTTATATATGGGGGGAGCATAGTGAACAGGTTTAAAGTAAGAATTGCTTTTACGTTGGCGGTTATCATTGTTGCTATCGTAGTTTTACTGGTGACAACCAGTTTTATTTCGTTTAAAGATGAAAGTGTCAGATTAAACAAAAGCATACTTCAAGGTCAAAACTCTGTAGTTATTGCGGGATTGAGTGAGAAGTTTCACGGTTATAAAAATGTGCTTTCTGGTGTAAATGTTGGTTCAGAAGATCTCCTTGAAAATAGCTTGTCTCCAAAGGCCATTGCACAGTTAGAAATGCTCTTTCGTACCCAACGGGATTTTATTGAAGGGGCATATGTTATTGATGTCGATGGGAGAATTTTTAACGTCAAAGGACAGCTATTAGATTTTAACGTTAAAGACCTTGGTAGATCGTATCATAAGGCGGTGTTTAATCAGGGACTGACCTTTTATGTATCACAGCCGTTTACTTCCGCTGTTACCGATAAGGAAGTGGTAGTTATGGCTTATAAACTTAACGGTCAGGTAGCCGTTATGACCTCTATTTACCTAGATGCGCTTCTAGAATCCCTATCTGGTAGCAAAAACCTGTTTCTTTACAGCCAAGACGGTACGATTTTGGTTTCTCCCTATCGAGATCTACTTGGAGAAAACATTTTTGATGTACGCCCACTCTATTCACAGTTCAACACGAATCGTCATGAGTTGAGCTATAGTGCGCAAGTGGGTGCTGAAGAAGTGAGTTTTACCGCGTTTTGGTCCTATATGGATCTTATCGATTGGAGCCTAGTCACGTTTATCAAAGATGAGACTATTGAAGAAAGTGTCGATAACCAACTGTTGACGTCTTTGGCGATAGGAGTATCAAGCTTGATTGTCGCATTAGGGGTCGTACTCTTTGCGATGGAAAGATTAGTACTTAAACCTGTTGGGGGAACGCCCAATGATATAGCTGCTTTGATGGAAAAAATGGCAGATGGTGACTTTTCTACGAGCCTTCAAGAAACGGGGAGTGAGACAGGGATCTATCGTTCGCTTATCAAGCAGTCCAGCAAATTAACTGAGCTTATTAAGAATTCTCACGGTATATCTGAAAGTGTATCGTCAGCCTCCCAGCAATTGACGGTAATAATGAACGATACTAAGTCTAATGCACAAGATGAACTATCTCAGGTTGAACAAATATCGACAGCAATCAATGAGCTTTCATCTACTTCTCAGGAAGTAAGTCAACAAGCTGTCAGCGCAGAAGAAGAAGCCAAAGGTGCAATGCAAAATGTTGACGATGGTAAACGAACGCTTGAGGAAAACATAACGCTGACCGATTCCATCAGCATCTCTGTGAATGAGAGCGCAGATATCGTAGACGAACTCAGACAATTCGCACTAGAAATTGGTTCGGTGACGGAAGTGATCAACTCTATCTCTGAACAAACAAATCTGCTCGCCCTTAATGCTGCTATTGAGGCTGCGCGTGCGGGTGACCACGGCAGGGGCTTTGCTGTGGTTGCTGATGAGGTAAGAAGTTTGGCGTCAAAAACTCAGGAGTCTACGGTGAGTATTCAAGAGATCATTGAGAAATTGCAAAATCAGTCAGAAAAGGCACAGAAAAACATGGTTCACAATGTTGAGTTGATAGAGCAGTCGGTTCAACTTGCTGATGGTGTTAAGGCATCTTTCGAAGACATATCAAAAGCAGTCGAGTCAATATCTGAAATTAATACATTAGTGGCTACCGCAGCGCAAGAGCAGTTCAATGTGACGGAAGATATCTCAAGAAATACAACGCAAGCGTTTGATCTCGTGCAGCAAAATGTGGCGGGTATAGATGAGACATTGCAAGCGTCAGAAGAACTGTCTAGGCTTGCTGAAACACAAAAAAGCGAACTAAGTTTCTTCAAAATTTAAGGTTGGGAGATGGTGTTTGCCAATATAAGGTTCAATAGCAATCAAAGCACCCCAAATGGGGACTCACTCTCGGGTATGTGCTTATATTTACTAATCTACAATAGCATTCACGCTAAATTGTATGACTGATTCGCTATTGAAATTTACGAGTGTAGGCTGGTGACGTTATGAGACGTATTTCATTCTTTCTCTTGTTTGTAACCTTTTTTTCTGGATTGTTTCATTTCACGGAGATGCTGAAACTGTTCTAGTCGTACAAAGTTACAATTCTAATAATTCTTGGGACAAAAGCTACAAGAAGGGATTGGAAGATTCTTTGGGAGAGAAACATGTTCTTATGTACTTTGAGATGGACACGAAACGACTTCCACAAACCGAATTTTCGAACCGCGCAGATAAGGCTTGGGAGTTATACAAAGAACGATCTCCGGACTTGGTAGTACTTGCGGATGATAATGCTCTGAAGCTTTTGGGGCCGAGGTTTGTAGGTATAAAAACACCGGTTGTTTACTTGGGTATAAATGCTAACCCCAGAGAATATGGTGTGGCAAGAGCAACGAATGTATCCGGCGTTTTAGAGAGGCCTTTACTTCGTCGTTCGATATTGATGCTAAACAAAATTATGCCTATAGATAAAGCTTTGTTGCTTATGGATTCTTCAGAAACCAGCAGAGTAATTAAAGAGGAAATCTTTTACGGAAATGATGAAATCAAGCTAGGAGAAACCCATGTTGATATAAAACTAGTCGACAATCTTGATCAATGGCATGAGCTTGTACTTGGTGCCAAAAAACATGGCTACGATGTGTTAATCGCTGCACTTTATCATACGTTATCCGATGGTAGCGGAAATCACATTGATGCCGAAAAAATTATTCAATGGACATCTAGAAATACCCCTATTCCACCTTTTGGTTTTTGGGACTTTTCTATTGGAAATAGTGCAAACATTGGCGGTTATGTAGTTTCTGGTTACGAGCAAGGTAAGGCGGCGGGTGAGATGGTTGAACGAGTCCTTACTGAAGGGGAGCGAGTTCGACCGTATATGTTAAATCGAGGTGAGTATGTTTTTAGTCGAAGTCAACTTAAAAAATGGGATATAAATTTGCCTGATGAAATAAAAAATGAGGTTAGGTTTATTGAATGAATTAGGGTTTAAATTTGATTCTCTAGATTTTTAATTACGTCTTTAATTTTTTATTTTGTCTTATGTTTATAGCTAATAATAAATAATAAATAATAAATAATAAATAATAAATAATAAATAAAATTTAAATTGTACAGTTGGTGGATGTAAATATGCGTACTGAAGTGATTGTTAATAATCTTCCTGATCACATTTTTATAGTGTCACTTCTAGGTGACATAGTTGATGCATATGAGGGTGAGGAAGTACCATTTGAATTTGATGTCAGTAAAATTATCGGAAAAAATATACGTGAAATATACTCCCCTCATCTTGCTACGTTTTTTAAAGAGTGCTTGCGTAGCTCTATTAATTCTGATGGATATTTGTTTTTTAGCTATTTTATAGATTGCAAAGAACTTTTTATAGATTCTACTAATAATAAAATAAACGAAAAGCAGTGGTTTGAGGGTAGGGTAAAAGCGCTTAGACGTGATGGTAGTAAAGAAGTTATATTTATTTGGATAGTAAGAAATATAACTAGGAGGGTATGTGGCGATAAGAGATTGCTCAACTTGGCCTCAATGGATGAATTGACGAGTATATATAATAGAAGAGCATTTATGAATCAGCTTTCTATTGAGTTTGAACAATGCAAGTTATATTCGAAAAAATCCAAATTTAGTATATTAATGTTAGATATAGACTACTTCAAAAAAATAAATGATGAACACGGACACTTAATGGGAGACAAAGTTATTCAACATATCTGCCAAGTATGTTTATCTGAGCTTCGTTTACAAGACGTTTTTGGTAGGCTTGGCGGTGAAGAGTTTGCAATAATGCTAAAAGATACAGACTCTAAACAAGCCCATCTTTTAGCTAACAGGTTGCTTAAAAAAGTAAAAGAAACCCCCTTTATAGTAAATGATAAGTATATATATACAACTATTAGCGTAGGTGTGACCGAGTTTAGTAGAACAGACTTAAACGTGTTGGATGTACTTAGAAGGGCTGATATGGCTATGTATAATTCAAAAGAAAGAGGAAGGAATAGGGCGTCGGAATACTCCCTTACTAAGAGTTCATAATGAGTCATTATCATCTGCAAGCTCAAGATGAAATTCTTTTATCCTGGCAGCGCTCGAAAAATTATGATGTCGATCCATTAAACGCAATATCTCCTGTTTTATCCCGGAAGGCGTTAAACGATAGAATTAAGGTAAATCAAGAGCTGCTGCAGATTGCAAAGCCATATATCAACAAGCTATACCAGATTGTTGAAGGCACCGGATTTCGGGTAATGTTGTCTGACACGTTAGGATGTGTTTTACACTGCATTGGCGATGATGTCTTAGTTGGTGAGTTGGCAGAGCCGGTACCTGGTACGATATACAGTGAAGATGTTATTGGAACTAACAGTATTGGTACATGCATAGCTATCAACGCACCAATACAGGTATGGGCGGAAGAACATTTTTGTCAACATTATCAAGTTCTCGCAGGCTCAACTGCACCTATTAAGGATAAATACGGAAACCTGGTAGGGACAATAACCCTTGCGGGGAATAAGTCCGAAGTTCACGCTCATACTTTAGGTATGAGCATTGCCGTTGCTGATGCCATCAGTCGTGCCCTTCAGATAGATGTTCTTTATCAGGAAAAGCAAAGATTACTCGATGAAAAAAATGCTATCTTTCAAACAATCTCTGAAGGCTTGTTAGTAGTAGATCCCTACGGTGTAATTAATGAGTGTAACTCAGCTTTCTGCGATTTTTTTGCGATAAGCAGAGAACAACTACTGGCTAAGCGGTTAAGTGATTTACCCACCTTGAAACAGCTGGATAATCTGATCTACAAAGATTATGACATCAGCAATGTAGAGCTAAGTATCCCGATAAAAAGCAGTTTCATTAGCATGTACCTCTGCATCAAGAGGTTATCTGATGTCGGTGGACGAAAAGCGGGTTCAATTATTTCGGTTAGAACAACACAGACTGTAAATCAGTTGGTGCACAAAGTTATATCAGCCAAAGCATACTACTCTCTTGCTGATTTTGTCGGAAAAAGCGCCGATACTGCACACATAAAAGACCTTACCCGGCGAGCGGCAGATTGTCGGGATAATGTGCTTATCACTGGTGAAAGTGGGACGGGAAAAGAAGTTATCGCCCATGCTATACATACACATAGTGGTAGACGTAATGGCCCTTTTATCGCTATCAATTGTGGTGGTGTGGCTTCAAATGCCATCAGCGAAGAGCTGTTTGGCATCGCAGCAGAAAACAACTTAGATGGTAAACCAGGCAAGATCGAATTGGCTGAAGGCGGTACGTTGTTCCTCGATGATATCAGTAATATGTCGCTAGAGATGCAAAATGTGGTTCAGAGAGTAGTTGAGGATAAAGTGGTTTCACGACAGGGCAGTAACGAGCTACGTAAAGTTGACGTAAGGATCATTGCCGCCTCTGGCGACGTAATCCAGGAAAAGCTGTCCAACGGACTATTTCGTTCCGATCTGTATTATCGGTTGAGTGCAATCAGTATCTACCTTCCTCCGGTGAGGGAGAGACAAGACGATATAGACAGCATTATCAACCATTTGCTCAGTAAACTTACCAGCACCGCAAGTAACCTCGACCTGGCACCTGATGTGCGTGATACTTTGATTAATTATGAGTGGAAAGGTAACGTCAGAGAGATAGAGAATGTACTCAGGACCATGGTTAACAATGCTGGTGGTAGCATCCTGAAGTATGGCGATTTACCTCAGTATATTCGTAACAGCCGCAGTGTAAACGAGTCTAGAAGGTTTAACTATATCGATACCAAAGAAAAGTCTCTTATTGTTGATATGTTGAGGAGCAAAAAGGGCAATATTCGCCAGGCTGCTATTGAGCTAGGGATAGCCAGAAGCACGCTATACGAAAAAATGAAAAAGTATGACATTAAAAAGTAGGGCGTGATTGTTTCTGTCTCTAAAATGTGATAGTTCAACAAAGTCTACTTGGTTACATGTCCGATATTCAGACATGTACATGCCGACATGTCCGTATTTCTTTGATCTAACTACACTTTATTTACCTGTAAAAGTCGTGTGGTTATAGTCTCAGCAGTGTTTAATTATCTTAAATATGTGGAGACAACAGGATGAAAGGTGCTCATTCCAAACTATTTGAATCCGTACAACTTGGCAGACTAAAGCTTAAAAACCGAATAGCTATGTCGCCGATGCAACCTCGCTTCGTTGAGGGAACACATCAGGACGCAACGTTTTCCAAATGGTATGTTGACTATTTTAAAGAACGTGCAAAAGGTGGGGTTGGTCTGATCATTACCGGGCAGATTAAAGCTGAGAAGAATATTGACCCGTATCCGACTAATGCCTGTTTTCCGGTGCTGGATAGCGAAGAAAAGGTCAAAGAGTTTGCAGAGCTGACTGAGGTAGTGCATCGTTACGGCACCAAGATTATCGCCCAGCTTTCGGCCGGTGCCGGGCGTCTTGCGGATTATCCGCGAGAAGAACAATGGCCAGCCGCTCCTTCTGAGCTATCCATGTTTTATAACCCGGATCTAAAGACTCGCTCATTAGAGTTAGATGAGATCAAAGGGTTGATTGCTGCTTTTGGCAAAGCTGCTGGTAAGGTAAAACAAGCAGGCTTCGACGGCCTTTACTTTCATGCCGACGCTTATCTGATTGATCAATTTATTTCATCCTGTTGGAACCAGCGTACCGATGAGTACGGCGGAAGCTTTGAAAACCGAATGCGTTTTTTCGATGAATGTTTTACAGCAGCTAAAGCTGCCGTGGGTGATGACTTCCCTATCTTTGTTGGCCTTGCGTTAGACCATGGTTTTGAAGGAGGGAGAAAGATGGATGAAACCCTGCAGATCGCCAGATATATGGAATCTAAATATCATATTGATGCTTTCCACATGCGCAACGGTTGCTATGACGGATTCAGCTCTCTTTCACCGAACGCGCACTACCCTGATGGCACCGTAGTTGATAATGCCAAGATTTTCCGTAAAGAGATTAAGACACCGATCATCATTGACGGTAAGTTTGGTGAGCCGGATCTGACGACTGAAGTAGTTGAGTCCGGACTTACCGATGTCGTTGGTATGGCCCGGGCACTTCTGAGCGACCCGGAGTGGCCGAACAAGGTAAGACAGGGCCGTGTGGAAGAGATACGACCATGTATTCGCTGCATGGAGTGCTTTGATCGGGTATTAAAAGGCAAATATATGGGCTGTTCAGTTAACGCCAAGGTAGGCCAGGAACGCTCTCTGCCGGTAATGCCAGCGATTGCTCAAAAGGATGTTCTGGTAATTGGTGCCGGTCCTGCTGGGATGGAAGCTGCACGTATCGCCGCACAAAGAGGCCATAGAGTAACGATTGCTGATAAAGCTCAAAAGTTGGGTGGACGCCTGAATGAAGCTGCTGCACCGGACTACAAGTATCTGGTTGGCAAATTCAAAGACTGGCAAGCGAATGCGATGTCTAAAATGGATATCGAAATTAAGATAGGTATCGATATCGATGCTGCTTATGTAGAACAGCACAATCCAGATACGGTGGTGTTAGCGACCGGAGCCAAGCCGTTTGTACCCAAAATTGAAGGGATAGAGAAAGCATTCCATGGTGTAGATATTCTTAATGAAAAAGTGACAGTAACAGGCAAGACTGTCGTGATCGGCGGTGGGCTGGTTGGCTGCGAAACTGCATATTTCCTGGCGAAGCGGGGTGTAGAGGTTGAAATTGTCGAACTTCGTGATGATATCGTCACCGACGTATCGGTATTTAATCGCTTTGAGATGATTGGTGAGCTGGAAGCGCTCAATGTAAAAGTACATACCGATTCAATGGTCAGCAAGGTTGCTGGAGAAGGAATTGTGGTTGTTAGCGCGGGTGAGGAAAAAGTGCTGAACGCTGACAGTATAGTACTTGCAGCTGGCTTTATTCCTGATGACGAGCTTTATTTTGATATCCAGAGCATGGTTGATGAAGTTTACTTGATTGGTGATGCGACCAAAGCTCGTAAGATTTATGATGCGGTGCATGACGGTTATGAAATAGGCAAAGAGATCTAAGGGAGATGGTATCGATGAAGATGTTTGAACCTATGAATATTGGCTCTCTGCAGCTAAAAAACCGTATTATCATGGCGCCAATGCTTACCAACTTTATGCAAGAAGACGGCTCGGTAACAGATCGCTATATTGAGTACATACTTGCTCGGGTGAAAGGAGATGTCGGCCTGGTGATCACTGAAGGTGCTCATATTATGCAGGCGGGCAGAGGTTTTACCCGTGGTTTGGGAATCGATAGTGATATGTTGATAGAAAGCCATAAAAGACTAACGGAAGCCGTGCATCAGCACGGTGGACGAATCGCTTTACAGTTACATCATAGTGGCCGACAAACCAGCTCACAGATCACCGGACAGGCGATTGTTTCAGCCTCAGCAATACCTTGCCCTATTTTCAAAGAAGTGCCAAAGGTACTTGATACCGACGAGATCAGGGTGATTGTTACTGCTTATGCTCAAGCTGCATTAAGAGCGGAGCAGGCAGGTTATGATGCCGTAGAGATCCATGGAGCACACGGATATCTGGTGAATCAGTTTTTGTCCGAGTATAGCAATAAGCGGCAAGACCAATACGGTGGTTCGATTAATAATCGCACCCGTTTTTTGAAAGAGATTCTTGCAGAAATTCGTGCTGTGGGTTGCACTTTGCCACTTTCTCTGCGTCTGCCCAGCGATGAATTTGTTGAGGGTGGTATCAAACTTGAACAGGCAATAGAGATAGCCAGGCTTGCGGTCGAATATGGCATTGACTGCCTGCACGTGACAGGAGGTGTGTACCAGTCTGCTCATCGGATTATTCAGCCATCGATTGTCGGCCAGGGCCTATACCGGGATAACGCCAGAGCTATCAAGGAAGCAATTAACTCTGCCGTGCCGGTTATTGTAGTAGGCAGAATTAAAAAACCGGCAATGATAGAGGAGATCCTTGATAAAGGGAATGCTGACGGTATCGCGCTCGGGCGAACTCTGCTGGCCGATCCTGAGTTTATCCTCAAGATTAGAAACAGGCAGTTCGATCTGATCAGACCATGCATCGCCTGCAATCAGGGCTGTGTTGATAACATTAATTCCGGTCAGTCTATTAGCTGTATTGGTAACCTGAAGGTAGGCAAGGAGATAGAGTTTGACGAGCAGGCTGAGCCCGTGCAGGGGTTAAACATTGTGGTTGTCGGTGCAGGGCCTGCAGGGCTGGAAGCAGCACGTACACTGGCCGAAAATGGTAACGTAGTAAAAGTGGTTGAGCAGCGAGGTTATCTGGGTGGTCAGATGGAGCTGGCATCTCGTCCACCGCATAAAGGTGAGATAGCTGAGTTTTTGAGTTTCCTGGTCAATGCCTGTAAAAAATCTGATGTTGAATTTGTGCTTAACCAGTCGGTAGATAAGCTTTACTTGCAACAAGAGCTGCCGGATGCTGTTGTTATTGCTTCCGGTACATCCAACTTTATTCCTGAAATAGAGGGATTGAAAGACTACATCACTGCCGATGATATCCTGATGCAGGAAAAATCAGTTTCCGGCAGCACTGTGATTATTGGTGGAGGATTAGTGGGATGTGAGACTGCCGAGTATATCAGACAGCGAGACTCAGCTAGTGAAGTACATATTATAGAGATGCAAGATGACATTGCTGTTGATATGAGTCCTTCTGCCAAGGCTATTCTGAGTAATAGCCTGATAGACCTTGATGTGAATATCTGGTTGAAGACCACGGTAGTAAAGGTGAGTGATGGTAAGCTGCATGTCCAGAATCAGGATGGAACGCATATTCTTCAGGCTGATACCGTGGTATTTGCCACCGGTTATCGTTCACAGAACAGCCTGAACAACATATGTAACGATCTGGGAATACCTTATGCGTCGGTTGGCGATTGCAACAAGCCGAGAAATATTCTGAGTGCGGTACATGAGGGACATAACTTTGTCAAAAGCGCTCAACTCTTACAAACGAGTAATTGAATGGCAGCGTCCATAAATAGATGAGATTTGTCTAGAGGAGTCTGGGCAGTACAGAGTGAGAGCCTGGACTGCCCAGTGTAATTTTTTAACTAAAGTTATCTTAAACAATGAAACATTAAGCTACTTGCTAGAACTGCTGAAGAAGTTCCTTACGTTGACTGATTTTACAGCGTTATGGAGGCTAAGTAATTAATCAAGGTTCGGGTTGTGTGAGGCATGTACTCCCGTGAAGAAAAGTATAAGTAGACCGGAATTTTCGGCCCCCAAAACGGCTCTAATACTGGTACTACATCACCACTTAATAGCTCTTCTCTTATAGCCCATTCTGTAATGGCTGCAATACCACCTCCGGACATCATCAGTGCTCTTGCTGCTAAGAAACTATCGACTACCAACGGTCCTGTAGGAGTGAAAGATATCTCTGTCTCACCATCATATAGGAAGATAGTCCTCACTTTTCCGCTGGAGGTTGAACGAATAGGTATGCATGGGTATCCACTTAAATCTGTAGGATGGTGAGGCTGACCATGCTTAGCGATGAACTCTTTAGATGCAAACAACCCTAATCGGCTTAACATGAGCTTTTTCGCTATCAGTCGCGAGTCTTGATTGACATAAGTTCCAATTCCCAAATCAAAGCCATTTGAAACCAAATCAACCAAATTATCGTTAAACCTTAAGTCTAGTTTTATTCCGGGGTGTTCATCCGAAAACTTTTTCAGGTGTGGGAGAATAGTATCAACTCCCAATGAGGTACTTGGAAGATTGATTTTTACTTGACCCAATAACTCCTGATTGTTTCTTTGAGCAGCGGTTATCACCGAAAACAAATCATTTACCGTCGGCTGGAGGTTATGCAAAAGCTCTTGTCCCGCATGCGTGAGACTCAGGGAATGGGAAGAGCGTTGAAACAGTTTGAGCCCCCATTCCTCTTCAAGCTTTGTAATAGCTTTGCTTACAGCCGCTGTCGTTACACCTAAATTTCTTGCCGCTGATGAAAAACTCAGCTCTTTGCTGACTTCGAAGAAAACCGGAATCTGGGATGGAATTTTATTCATATACTTTTAGTTAAATCTAGGTTTACTTTGGGTGCGTTGTTGGTAAATGAATTCTAAATTAGTATTCACACCAATACAACTTGGAGGGTTTATGAAAATTCTTATAGTCTACTGGCACCCAGAGCCAAAAAGTTTTAACGGCGCAATGTTGCGCCAAGCACAGGAAACGCTTGAAGAAGGTGGCCATGAGGTCAGAGTTTCAAATTTGCATGAAATGAACTTCAACCCGGTATCAGGTCGTCACAATTTCGACTCAACGAATGATCCTGATTATTTTAAGCAGCAAATAGAAGAGATCTACGCAACTGAAAACAATACGTTTTCGAGTGAGGTTGAAGCTGAGCTGCAAAAGGTAGAGTGGTGTGATCTTATGATCTGGCAGTTCCCTCTTTGGTGGTTTAGCTTGCCTGCCACCCTCAAAGGCTGGGTGGATCGTGTGTTTGCGATGAAACGCGTCTACGGTGGTGGACGAGGATATTACCAAGGAGCATTTAAAGGAAAGAAAGCATTGCTTTCCCTTACTTGTGGAGCCTCTGAAGAGATGTTTCAACCAGAGGGTCTAAATGGTGACTTAAAAGGTGTGTTGAAGCCTATTCAACGAGGCATGCTGCAGTTCCCTGGCTTTGATGTATTAGAACCGCATGTTGTTTATAGCCCAGCACGTATCGGTGAAGAAGCGCGGATAGAGGAGCTTAAACGATACGCGAAACGACTAGAAAATATTGAAAAAGAAAAAGTTATTGAAATTGGTGAGTACTAACGTATGAAACTTCGCTATTTATCAAAAATGGCACTCCTACTAGCCGCTGTAAGTTCAGCTGGTTATGCAAAAGCTGTGGAACCTATGGTCGAATCATTAATTGCGTTTTCGCCCGGCCATTTTCAGAAAACTTGATATACCTGATTGGCAATGAATTTATCGCGACGGATTATACGGGTATGTCGTTATACAAGTACAATGAAAATGGTGAGTCTAATTATTGTCAAAGGTGAAAGGACATCCTGTTTCTATTCGTTTCGATAAAAAAGGTAATGGATTATAGATAGTTCATTACCTTTCAATCAGGGACTGTGACAATTTTAGTAGTGGCATCGCGCTATATAAGGTGAATGTCTCAGGTGGACTCAGTCTCGCCACGTTTGAGAAAGCTGGGTACAAAGCTATGATGATCAAGAAATTATATTGTTTGATCGTTTATATGTTCTATCAGATAGGAAATTAATAACTTCACCCTCGCTGGTAAATACTCCCGAGAAGAGTAATACAGCCAGATTGGGATACGCTCCCCGCAACATTGTTCTAAAACGGGTATTACACGCTTTTCTCTTAATTCCTGTTTAAACATCCAATCCCCTAAGCAAGAGATACCAGCTCCAAGCAATGTTGCCTCCTTGGCGGCTCCAAAATTATTTACAGTAAGCGAGCCTTCTGGCTCATACATCAATGTGTTGCCTTTGTCGTTTAAACGCCATTTATGCGTACGACCTGTAGTAAGAGAGCGCACAGGTAGGCAAATATGCTGGCTTAGCTCTGCAATTGTTTGAGGCTCTCCATGTCGAGCGAGGTAACCGGAAGAGGCATAGAGTCCAACTGACGTGGAAAATAAAGGGCGGCCAACCAAGCGAGAGTCTTCGTTTATTGATGCGCCAATACCTAAATCAAAACCGTTCTCTATCAAGCCCACCGTCCTGTCATCAAAGCTTAAGTCACAATCTACTTCTGGGTAGAGACTCATGAAATTTACAATATGCGGCAAAACAATATCTTGCCCGATAGAGCTGGCGGGAAGATTAACTTTTATTCGGCCAGATACCTTTTGGCTATCGTCCGTTAGTTGTTCAATCTGACCTTGGATGGACTCCACTGAAGGCGTTAGTTTCTTGTATAGCTTCTCACCAACAGGGGTGAGGCTAAGTGAATGCGACGATCTGAAAAACAGCTTGGTTTGCCACTCTTGCTCTAACTTGGCAATGGCTTTGCTTACCGCCGGTGCAGAAATACCTAACTCTCTTGCAGTTTTAGCGAAACTACCAAATTTAGCGACTTGAATAAATACAGGCAACTGTGAAGGGAATGATTTCATTAACTAATGGTTATCTTAGAAGTAATTTAATTCACACTACAAGTTATTGGTGTTTTGGTCAATACTACTGCCATCTTTAGAGTACAAAACAAACGAAGAGTAATTTGACAATGATGTTACCCCGCTTACATACACTGATTATCGAAAACGATTATAAAGAATTTGATAAGGCAATCGCAGGTAATGCAGATTGTAACCAGCTTGATCCTGTTATGGGCAACTCACCATTGCATATTGCTGCGCAACAAAGCTCAACACGATGGTTGCTGCGCCTTATTGAAGGTGGAGCTTTTGTGAACCTACAAACACCAAAACATGGTGCAACGCCGCTAATGATTGCTGTATGGCATCGTAAACCTGAGATGGTTCGGGAGCTACTAAAGCAACAAGATATCAACACAGAGATTGTCTCTACCTTTGGCTTAAAAGCAGAGCAGTTGGTAGATTTCGGTGCTTCTGAAGACGATGTATACGCTCAAGAGCAAGTCGAAGAGATAAACGGCTATTTTGCTGAATACCGAAAGAGACTAGAAGCGAAGCAAGGCATGTTAAGAGCATTTTCAATCACAGCAGATGAAGCATTAAATGATAAAGAAAAAGCATCCCAAATTGCTTCTATGGCCGTTTTTGAATCGATTAATCAGCCATCTGATGTAACTTGTTCGGGTAATGACGAGCATACGGCTGTGATGGTGGCTGCACGTGATGGGCTTAACATGACATTAGACACACTAATGAAACTAGGTGGCGATCAGACTATCCCTGATCATTACATGAAAGCGATTCCATTACACAAAGCCGCTTATAACGGGCATGCCCAAATTATAGAGATCTTATCTGAATATTCAGGCTTTTGCGAAGCACTGAATGCGCAAGGGCCAAACAATGGTTATACACCGCTGCATGACGCAGTTTGGCATGGTCACAAATTGGCAGTAGAAAAACTCATAGCCGCTGGAGCAAGAACCGATCTACGAGGCTACGATGGTAAAACACCTCTAGATCTTGCAAAAGAATATCACTATCAATCAATTATCAAATTACTAGAGACTTCATCCGGTGATTAGCAGACATAACGGCTATGTTACTTGCGTGCTAATCTTAGTCATAAAATGTTCAGGTAGATGAGAGCCTCAACACTTTATGCAACACCTATGATGCTGTAGCACATTATGAAAAGCGTAACGAATAACATTGCTTGAAATGCACACAGCACCGTCGCTATGAAGGCAACTCGCGACCAACAAAATGGTTGGAACGTTTCTATAACATTAACTGGAAAGCTAAATTCAAAGACAACCAAAGTTACGACGGTATGGTTCACCAGGAGCTACGAGTGATACGTATCTGTGAGCAGCATAAATTGACAGAACTTGAAGCAAACATTTTTTAGTAACGAGGTTTACAATGAAAAAACTTGTTGCGGTAACAGTAATTTTGATAACCGCTCTGACTGTTTCATATCAGGCTGTGGGCATCGATACGATTCACTTAGCGGCATATCATGGCAATGAAGCAAAAGTCATTGAATTACTGAGATTAAATCCTGACCCCGACGCACGGGATTCATATGGTGGTACTGCCCTACATGCTGCAATGTTCCAAAAGAATGTGAAAATTGTACAGCATCTGATTGATGCTGGATTTGACGTCAACGCTGTGGGCCCAAGTAATGGCTATACACCATTACATGATGCGGTCTGGGCAAACAACCTGCCGGCGCTAAAAATATTGGTAGCAAATGGTGGTGATCTCACAATTAAAGGTCAGGATGGAAATACACCATTGGGTAAAGCCAGAGCAGAAAACAAACAAGAAATCATAGCTTATTTGGAGTCTCTTTAGTCCAATATTAATACTGAGCAATTTAACGAAGGGATTCTCAGCGAAGAAGAATCCAAAGCAAGAAAGGTACAGGTACTACAGCAGCGCTTTGGTAAATCAAGCGAGATTGCAGACATGGTTTACTTTCTGGCATCAAATGAGGCTAGCTATGTAAATGGTCAGGACATTCTCATTGACGGTGGTTTGACTGCGGTTCATAACTACTAATCTATGAACCTTTAACATATACAACTGAGTGATTACGCCGCTAGTTTGTGTGGTAACAAACTGTTTTTTTGCTTTTTTGAGTAATTGCTAACTATGCATATGAAATACGTTAGTTTACAACATCACTTTTGAACGTTTCAGGAGAAAATGGGTCCATCGGAGGACCCATTTTTTATTACTGTGTTTGGATGTCCACAGTCAGTAACAGTACTGTGTTGTTTGGCGCTATTGCTACTTTGCAGTTTACTTGTGCGCTGATAGCCTTGTTAGTTCCGGAGGTAGTTTGCCCATCAATTTCAACATGCATATTGACCAGGAATTCATTTTTCGCGCCGGCTTTTGTTACGCTAAATTCCACAACGTTATGCGTTAAGTTTGGCTGGTATTGTTCACGGAAGCTGTTCATCCACTCAATAAAGCCTTCATGTCCGGTATAAGCTTTATCGTTTATTTTCAGAGCTGTATCAGCAATGCAGTGCGCCGTAAAGTAACCATTTTCTTCCAGCTCATCAAATGCTGGTAACCATTCGTTGATGAAAAACTCTTTGATATGCTTCTCTTCTGAGAACTGAGTAAGAGACTGAATACGTTCCACCAGCTCTTCACCATATCCCTGAGCACGTTTTTTGACGATCTTCTTACTCTGGTAGATATCAGGAATATAAACTGAACCATAGGCCAGGACAGGTTTTTGCCAGCGCATACGGGTTTTTAGTGCGGTCTGCTCAAACGGGTAGAGTAGCTGCGACATATAGAAATTGTTGCCTCCACCAGGTTGGTAGAATTCCTCAGCGGCACCAACGGTAGTTGAAATAATGAACTGCTTTCCTTCCAGTTTGTCACCTAGCGGACCATATGCCCAATTGAAAGCGAATACGGCATCAATGTACTCTTTAAGCAGTGATGGTGCGCTGTACCAGAACCACGGGAACTGAAAAACAATGACATCCGACTGCTCTAGTGCAGCCTGCTCACTTTCTACATCGATCTTAAAGTCCGGATACAGAGAATAGATGTCTCTGATTTCTACATCTGCTGCTTTTTCTTTTACTACGTCGACAATGGATTTATTGGCTAATGAGGCATCCATATTCGGATGCGCCAGGATAATTGTGGCTTTTTTCATAACTTATTACCTGAGTTAATTTCGTTTGTTAGTTCTCCTTATAGTACCTGGCGTGGATGACCTTGGTAGATTCTGATAAGTTAAGTTGACTTTAACCATTGGTTAATGAAAACAGGTATGTTTTTTTAATCTATGTGTGATGTTTTTACTTCATATACTAGAGATATGAAGAGCGAGGGAGTCAAGATAGAGAGATGTTTAAAGAGCACGGCGAGTTCGAAATATGGGTAACCAAGGATATTCTGTACGCCCGATTAAGCGGAGCGTGGAATGAAGAAACCGCAATTCATTATGTTAAGGAGTTTAAAAGGCTGGTGGATAGTGACCTGCCCGATAAGTGGGCTCATGTTGTCTATCTGGATAGATGGGAGATGGGAACTCCGGAAATAGAGCCGGTTATTGAGGAGTTAGTGGATTGGGGTGTTGCTCATGGTGGTGTTCACGTTGCTCAGGTATTTGGCAAAGAAATCCTGAAGTTTCAACTTGATAAAATGGTCATAGCTGAAAACCCCAAACTTTGCCGAAAACAGTTTGAAGCGGAAAGGGAAGCGTTGTGCTGGCTACAGGAATGTGGTTTTAACGTGTAAGAAGCGCAAACCAGTATACATTTGCTATGTTTTGTTATTAGTTAGAAAAATCTATATCGGATAAATAGTCTATCAATGCTCTGACACTTTGCGGGATATAGTCTCGAGAAGAGAAGTATAGATATACGGGGATAGAAGGCCCCCAGTATTTCTGCAGAACCGGGACTACGCTTTCAGCTTCCAACTCACTTCTTATCATCCATTCGCCTAAGCCAACGATTCCCCAGTGAGCACATAGCATGCCTTTGGCGGCAATAAAACTATCTACTGTTACCTTACCCTGTGGAGTGAATATAAGCTCCTGGTCGTCATCATAGAGGTTAACACTGCGTATTTTCCCTCGCTCTATTGAGCGAATAGGCAGACATTGGTGGCGCGTCAGATCGACTGGCGTTGTTGGTAATCCGTTTTTCTCCGCATACTGAGCTGAGGCATACAGACCAATTTTGCTGGAAAAGAGGCGACGGGCGATTAACCGGGAGTCCTGGTTGATATAGGTACCAATACCAAGATCGAAGCCGTTTGCCACTAAATCCACACTCGCATCACTAAAATGAAGATCAAATTCGACGTTAGGGTTTAGCTCAGAAAATGCCATTAAATGGGGCAATATGACATCGACACCAAGAGAGGTTCCGGGCAGGTTGATCTTAACAATACCTGAAAGCTCGTTGTTCACTTCCTGACTGGAAGCAATAGCGGAAAATATCCCTTCTACAGCAGGCTGCAGATCAGTGAATAACGTTTGTCCTACAGAGGTCAGGCTTAACGAGTGTGAAGAGCGATGGAACAATTTAAGTTTCCACTGGTCTTCCAGTTTGTTGATGGCTTTGCTCACGGCGGGAGTGGATATCCCAAGATTTCTTGCCGCAGCAGAAAAGCTTTGCTCTTTAGCAACCTCAATAAAAATGGGAAGCTGGCTTGGAAGTGACTTCATAAACTTTAGGTTAACACTAGTGTTATTCATGGTTTATAGATGGTTAATAAAACTTAGCTTATTATTCTCTGCAACACAACAGAGAGCGAGAGATTTTTATGTTTAAGCACACATTAACCACATTAGCACTATCCGTTTTGGTATTCACAAATGTGTCAGAAGCCAAAGCCCAGTCTGCTGAAACAATGATTGAGTCTGTCATTTCATTACCTGCAGGTCACTTTTTTGAGAACCTGACGTTTCAAAACAAGGAAGAGCTGGTTGCGACTGATTACACTGGAATGTCACTTTATAAATATCATGAAGATGGTCAGGCAACACTATGGTCTAAAGTAGACGGTCATCCCGTTTCAATCCGTTTTGATGAGGATGGGGAAGGTCTGCTATCGGTACACGAAAGGTCCATACTAGAAGGTAAAAGCTTTCTCAAGAGTATGGCCTTGTACAAAGTTAATAAAACTGGGGAACTGACCAGACTACTGGGTATCAAGTCACCGGCTTTCTTAAATGGTATGGCCTATCTTGGTAACAAAAAGTACCTGATTGCTGATGCTTTGAATGGAAAAATCTACCAGTTTGATATGAGTACTACCGAGCTGTCGATTTGGTTAGATGACGCAATTTTCCAGCCGGAGGCAGAGCGCCCAGGCTTACCCGGCATCAATGGTATCCAACTATATAAGGGAGCGCTCTACTTCACTAACTCAGCCAAACGGATACTAGGTAAAATAAGCCTGCAGGACCAGAAAGCCGTTTCTACCGAAATCGTGGAATCCGGTATTCAGGCGGATGATTTTATCATCGATGGTGACGGTACCTGGTTTATTACCACTCATCATCACGAGATCATAAAACTGACTGCTGACAAAGAGAAATCTACAGTATTTGAGCATGGTATTGATGGTAATACCGCTATCCAGATGAGTAGAAAAGAAACGGGGACCTTTTATATCACTAATGATGGTGGTTTGATGTTTGGTGGCAGGGATAATGCTGGTTTACACAAAGTGAAGTTATGAATCTATTAACTTAAACGCGTTTAAATTAACTTGTGGGATAAATAAGCCTTATGAAGGGACTAGAACCACCAGTCCTAAAGCCCATTTTTTGTTGAGATGGTTTTATATTCTTTAGGATATACCGAGAAAGGGTTTAATTATGCAACTAAGCGAGAAAAAAGTAGAACAAATTTTGTTGATGTGGGGTGCAAGTACAGCACAGTTAAATGCAGTTCTTGAGTATGATAAAGGCAATCATATAGAGCAAAATCAAAGAAACATTTGTTCAATTCATGAGTGCTTAAAGTTACTTTTTGAAGACGAAAAATCTATACGTAGATTTATGTCTAATCCTAGCAACCAATCTTACTTTAAAGGAAGATCACCGCTTGAAATTATTTTAAGAGGTTCTAACGAAGATATTGAAATTACATACGAATCAATTCGAAATATGTTGTGTTTTTGACTGCTCTCATTTGAAGGCGCAAGAAAACTAGTGCTTATGCGTTTCAGAAATGAAATGCCGTTCAGCGACATTGTTAATACCAATAGATCAAAGAATGTATAAGAATAACATTTAGTCTAAACATAGTTGAGGAAACAAAATGAAACATGTACAGAGCTTCTTTTTGGTAGGGGTTGCTTTAGTGGGATTCTGTAGTAGTGCTTATGCAATTAACTGCAATGATTATTCAAAAAATCTAAGAAAAAATATAAATCTTGTAATTGAATCTAGTGATACAAGTTTCAACAAAAAAAAGTCAGAACACGTTTATGAATATTTTAGTTCTAAGCGCTATATCCAGCACTCGCCTGGGGTTACTGATGGTGTGGAAAACATCGTTAGTTTAATTGAGTATATGAAGAATGATCTCCCATCATTTCAAATGGAAACAGTTAGAGCACTAGCGGAAAATGATTTTGTATTAACTCAGAGCGTTGATTATATTGATAATGAAGCAGTTGAAGTAAGTTTCGATTGGTATCGGGTTAATGATGGAAAGATAACTGAACATTGGGATGTGATATCCGAATACGATAAAAACATTGACGCTTCCATATATACATCTGGCCCTAATGTAAATCTAGAGATTTGTTTAGATAAGGAAAAAATTCGATCAATAGCACTAGATTACTTTTATGAAACATGGGATAAAATGAGTACTCAAGCAATTGAAAAACACGTAGCAGACAATTTTATCCAACATAATCCAAGTGGTATCGTTACTGGAAAATCGGATAAGGTAGCGCTCATAGATATGATCAACTCAATGCGTAAAAATGGGTATAACGCTAATATCGAGATATCAAAGGTAATTGTAACAGGTGATTTTGCTGCTGTTCATGCGAAATGGAGTGACAATGATGGTGTATATGCCGTAACAGACCTATTACGGTTCGATGAAAAATATAAAATAGTTGAACATTGGGATGGTTTGAGTTCTATTCCTGTCGACAATGTTAACCCTCGAGACGCAGTGTTTTGATTATTGATTGGAATAGTGTATTTTATTTTTGTGAAGTTGCCAAAAATAAAAATTTTACTAAATCTGCTTTGAATCTTAATATTTCTGTAGCTACCCTAACGAGAAAAGTCGGGAAGTTAGAGGATTCTTTGGGTACTATATTATTTTACCGAAATTCACATGGGGCAACTCTTACTGAGGACGGTGAAGTATTTTACGATAGCGTAAAAGAAAAAGTGTCCGGACTTGATGAGCTACTGAGGTTTCAATTGAGTAATAGTCATGAGACTAGGAATAAAATTGTAGTAGCAACAATGTCTGAGTTGGTAGAAGTATATGTCCTACCTTTGTTAAATATTATAAAAAAGGATAACCCTTTTATCGAGTTAGAGTTTTTATTGTCTACTGATCTAATAGATGTAGATTATAAAAGCGTTGATTTCGCAATAAGGGTTGGTGAACCTAAGGATGAAAATATCAAGGCATGTAAAATAGGTGCTGATACGATTTCTGCATATTATCATCATAATGTTGAGCTTTCTGATGAGCTACCTATAGCAGCGCCAGATGGATTATATATTCCAAATGGTAGGTATGGAATCATAAGTTCTTCGATGAAGGTTCTTAAGGAGTTGGTGGATAATCATTCCCACATAGCATATTTATCCGATAGATGGCTCTCTTACCAATTAAATAATATAAATGATAGGTATATCAAGGTTCCAGCTCTTCAAACTTATTCCTATGATATTTATCTTGTATATGGGTCTAAGAAGCACCTGAAGAGCTCTGCTAGAGCTGTTGTAAATTCGATAAAGAACAGTGCCTTCAATAAAAAATAATCCGAAATTCTTATCGCTACTACTTGAATTTTTGGTTGTTAATATGTTTATAAATTTAGAGTAAAAATTAAGAGTAATTTAGTCAATGTATTTAAGGTAAATAAATGAAATGTTTTAAAATTTTATCTGCTGTTATATTAACGCAGATCTTTTCATATTCTTGCTTTGCTGATGAAGTATATAATCATCCGCTAACTTCGCTTGAGTCGTTACAAAAAAATTCAGTGAATGCGTCTGTGGTAACATATAAAGGTTTTAAGGCAATCCATGCCACAGTTTTAACTAATCATAAAAGTATTGAAGACGGAGGGTGTGATAACTGTACATACTTATCCCTAACAGACGTGATTTTTTCAAATGGTACAATCGAGGTTGATGTAGCAGGTAAGCCTCAAGAAGGTGCTCCGGCATGGGCAAAAGGTTTTATTGGTGTAATTTTTAGAGCTAATACCAAAGAGCAACATTATGAAGGTGTGTACCTGAGACCAGTAAATGCTGAGTTAGACAATCAGCTTATGAGAAATCATTCGGTTCAATACTTCTCCTATCCAAATTTTGAGTGGAAAAGGCTTAGAGATGAATTTCCTGGTCACTATGAAACTTATGCCCCTTTGAAATCTGGTGAATGGACTCATATGAAGATAGAAGTTAAAGATGAAGAGATGAAGTTATATATTAATTATTCAGAATCTCCTTCTTTTATTGTTACAGACCTTAAACTAGGTAAAGATCAAATAGGTACTGTAGGCTTGCTCACAGGCGTTGGTTCTGATGCTTACTTCAAAAACCTAACTATAACTCACAAATAGAATTACCTATATAATGATGATGCTAACCATGATATGTTATAAAATATAGTAATGTTTTGAAGAAAATAACCACCGGGGTAACCGGTGGTTATTTATTTTATGAATTATGATTTTGGTTAGAGAATAGTAAACTTCGATATCAGAGTGATGCCATGTTACAAAGTTAACTGGGTAACCTATTGACAGAAATAGATAAAATTATGAACTGAATAACATAATGTGCATGCTATTTTTGCTATTAATAGCAGAAATCACAAGATTTAACGCGATGGGAGGGATTGTGAACGGTCATCAAAAACTATTCTATAGACTAGCTGATGTTCAACCTAATATAAAAACTCAAGAAAAACTTAACACATGCGTAAAATTGAATGTGCCGGTTCTAGTACGTATTTCTGATAACCTAAATGTATGGGCCATTGACAGAAACTTAAATAAATTAACAAAAGAAGATGTAGTTTTAAGTCAATATGATTTTTTGAAAAAGTGTGCTTTCAAAAATTATTTCTTCGAAGAACCTCCATTTGACATTATTTTTGGTCAGCCAAAGTTGTCAACGTATAATTTAATTTCTTCTACTTTAGTAGAGGATGTTGATTTTTTACAGTTGACCGATAAGGATATAAAAAAGCTGGTTTTGTCTGATGGTATTTTAGTTGATGCGTATAAAGGAGTTGTTATTTATGATGAGAATAGTGAAACACTTCAACTAAAAAACACTGTAGAAGTGCAAGGGTATAATTATGAGCTTCCGGAAAAATTTGAACAGAGGCCAGCAAACAGCGGCATCTTAACCTTGCGTGGAAAAGCTAATGCTGAAAACGCTATTTTTGTTTTGTGTGACTTGGCTGTTAAAGATGAACGTGACTACAAGTTTCCAGTTGACCATATAAAGAAAAATTCAATTCAAGCTTCATCTTGTTATATAAGAGAATGTGATGTGGCAAAGATAGGGTTCAATGAAAAGGAGTACCATGTGTCACCTTTTCATTTGGAACCTGAGTATCACATATCTTCTTCTTTTCTGGATTTGTCCCATGCAGGATACGACCTACATATTAACAAGGTATCGTCTATCTCTGGTGGGCAATCTGGTTATATCCAAAGACATTACTCAAACCTAGACAAAGGGTACTTAGCCAACGCTGCAGCACGAGTCATTAAACCAGTTGAAGGAGAAGAGTTAGGTTGTAACTTCATAAAGTTAAAAAAGATATTTGCTGATTACTGGTTGGGTTTTAAGGCTGAGCACAAACAAGCGTATAAGAGCAATGTTCAAGCTGTATTAGGTGTAATTGAGTCAGAATTAAAGCTCAACTCGACTTATGCAAAAGCAGTGGAAAAGATAATACGACCAGATAGGTTCAAATAGTTTAAACGAGTTCAATCCCCTGTGTCTAAAGCCTTTGAGGCTGATTCAAACTTGTTTTCTCTATTTTCTCGTTTTTTTTTGTCATCACATCATTGTTTACTTCTCCTTGAAACCAAACAAAGGAGAAGTTTATGCAACATACCCAATCCCAACTTTTTACATCTCGGGTTTTTCGACTCAGAGATGTCATGTCTGTTACCGGTCTTTCTCGCTCTACCATTTATGATAAGCAAAACACCGACTCACCGCGTTATGACCCAAGCTTTCCCAAGAAAATTCATCTAGGAGCTAGGGCTGTTGGCTGGATGGGCGATGAAATCATCGCATGGGTGGATGCAATGAGAGCACAACCTATCAAGGGAGGTGAGTGATCAGAAAGCTCAATTATATTGTCAAAAGATAAGCATAGGATTTGTCTATGAGTAGTATCAATCATCAATTTCCGGTTGGCTGTAATGTTTCGCCAACCATATCACAATCCAAAAAAATAACTGCCGCTTACAATGAAGTTGTAATGTCGACACAAGCCCCTGAGCCAATGGTTTATCTCACTACCCTAAGCGCTGTTGCAGTAGCGGTACAAGGTATCCTCAACGCAGAGATGCCCACGGGAAAAGTCGTCCCAACTTCAATTATGGCACTGTCTATAGCAGGCTCTGGAGAAAGAAAATCATCTGTCGAAAACAAACTTACGAAGGGAATCAAATCATTTTATAGGGACAGTCAAAAAAGGTATCAAAAGCAACGAAAGGAGTATGAAATCAGGTCTGAGCTTCATGAAAAGAAAACAGCTCAACTAAAGAAATCGATCAACCAGGATGATGAAGATCAAGTTGACGAAATGTTGGTGAGAATACTTCAGCATGAAGAGCGAGCACCAAAAAAACCAAAACTCCCTTTACTTACATTCGAAGACAGCACTTCTGAAGCCCTAGTTAGCGCCATGAATGAACATACTCCCAATGGGTATCTGGGGTCGAGTGAAGGCGGTGTGCTGCTAAATGGTAGAGTCATGTCTCGTACACCGGCCCTCAATTCTATTTGGAGTGGAGATGATGTCACCGTCAACAGAAAATCGTCGGAGTCGTTCACTATAATCGAGCCTAGACTCACGATGAATGTCATGGCGCAGCCAAATGTCGTCGAAGACTATATTAAGAAAACAAATGGAAATGTTCGGGGAAATGGCCACCTATCTCGTTACTTGGTCTGTGCGCCAGATTCAAACTGCGGTTTTAGGTATAACCATGGCATAAACTACAGTGAGGATAATCTGGAGATCTTTAACGATAGGATTTATGAGCTCTTATCTCAGGCCGCTGAACTATCAGACTATAAGGATAAAATAACGGTAAGTTTGAGTGACGAGGCAAAAAAGTATTGGTATGCCATAGCAAATGACATCGAAGATAAAATGAAACCCGGGGGGATTTACGAATATGCCAGAGATCATGCATCCAAGCTTGGTGAAAACATTGTAAGGCTGGCTGCTTTAATTCATTACTTTGATGAGTCATCTCAAGAAAAGATTTCCTTAGATACGCTGGTTGAAGCAACCGAGCTGGTGGCTTACTTTTCTGATGAATTTATGAAGGTGTTCGCCTGTCCACCCAAATATAAAACAGACGCAGAGAATCTATTCCGGTGGTTCACCACGTACGCCAACTCGGGGGTTAGGTATATCAAAAGAAACAACATCTTGCAATTTGGCCCATCTGGTACAAGAAAAAAGCAGATCTTGAGCTGGCATTTGAGTATTTAAAAACAGGGGTCAATGTCAAAGAAATTGTTATAAATCGAACCAGGATTATTGATTTATATCCAGATCAGGATATGGACACAGATAGATTGAGAAAAGATTTGTTATGTGAGGTTGTTTTATAGGTTAATTCTCGTTGTTCTATAAAGTTTTTATGTGAGTGGTTTTTAACGTTGAATTAATGATTTCATTTCTTTGTTGCTAAGAATACACTTTATTTTTATTGCTTTTTTCATTTTATTAATTTCGGTTTGGTAATATATGAAGTAATAGTGATTTATTTATGTGTAATTAATATGTATTAATATAATACATGTTTAATGTATAGTAATAGAGATGTATTAACTATAAGAGAGTATAGTATTAATAATATATTAGATGAATAGAGTGACTGTATTAGTGATATTTATTGGTTGTATCGTATGGACAATATCAATAAGCAATATTTCCCTGAAGCTTACGAATGTTTGGAGTATCAAGGACTAGATGTATTGCCTGGATACTTAATGGTCGAAGAGTACTTGGCCACGACTTTGCGTGTGCTAGAGTTGGCCACCAGCCACTATACCAGAGTGTGTGTCTTACGATTTGACCTTCGATTACCCGAGCGGCTGGATTGTCCTGACTTTCCTTCTGAGTATGATACAGGGCTTATAACGGAGTTCATTCTTTCACTTAAAAGCCAAAACCGTGCAAGGTGTAAGCGCAAAAAAAGAAGGGAAGTTGTTGCATGAGAGCAACATACGTTACGTATGGGCAAGGGAAATCCATCATTCTAATCAACCCCATTACCATGTTGCTTTGTTGGTCAATAAAGATGTCTATCGAGGGTTTGGTAATTATTTATCGGATAAAGAGAGCTTAGGAGGAATGATTATTGAAGCTTATGCACGAGCTTTGCAACGTCCAGCAGAAGAGATTGGTCAGCTTGTTAATTTTGCAACGGGTAGTAGCCGGGACGAGCGCAATGAGAATGACGATCCACCAGTGTATTACCTGGATAAGAATTCTCCTGAGTTCCAGCAGCAACTTAATATGGTGTTTAGGCGATTAAGCTACCTATGCAAACTGGAAACCAAACCCTACGGTAACAAAGGGAAAAATTTTGTTGGGAGTCGTTATTAAGTAAGAATGGTGTAAACATCAAAAGTCGTAATGTTGATTTTAAACGGCAAAAAAAACAGGTGCCATCATGGGCACCTGTATGCGTTAGGCATTAAAGACCAAATTCAGTCTTGAGTGCCTTGTATTCACTTTCAATAGACTGTTTCACCAGCTGTCTACGTGCTTCGATTGGCGCACGATCACTAAGCCTGTGAGCCTGCTGTTCAATGTGGCTTAGCTCTTCCTTGTACCAGGTATCCAGTACGATGTTGATCTGCGACTGAGTCAACGTTTGTTTGATGCTAGCAACACTCAACTGAGTAATCGGATCCGCAGCAGACACGTTGGTGGATAACATCAGTAGTGCCGAAGAGATGATGGTTGAAAGTTTCATAGTCGTTTCCTTATTGATTAAAACCAGCGATGTTGAAGCTCGCTGTGTGATTTCAGAAAATGTAATGGTTGATGTGGCAGTAGCTGCCGTTTGAAAGAGGTGATGTCAGGGAGTTGAGAGATTCGGCAAAAAAGGCCTTTTTCTCTATAATATGTATTTCAAATACAGTTGAATCAGATTGGGTCAGTTGACGGTCACTTTGATTTCATCAAATGCCTCCATATCCAGGTAAGTCAGGAAGTTCTGTTCCCAGGTTCGGTAAAGTTCGATAAATCCTGAGCTGCCCAGGCTTTGCCAACCAATTCCTGTCGCAAAAGCCATGTTGTTCCCAATATCGAAATCAATATCTCGCTCAAGCTCTGGGTAACCCAAACCAAAGTACGCAAAGTCGGTGATGTAGCTGATACACCACTTATCTTTAGCTCCTTTGAGGATGGAGACTTCTACCGGATGAAAGCCACCCTCTTGCGCACTGTAGCTGGTATCTCTGAAGTTGAGTGTTAATGAATGAGCCGCAGCGAGTTCAGTCTGGATGACCTGTTGGCTGATGGCATCGTGAAATCTCGAAGAGACGGGTAGGGCACAGGTCTGAAACTGCAGGCTCTGTTCCGCCGGGATATTTTTGTCCATAAATTGATCCTATGTTATGAGAAGTGGTTAAGCGGTCTTAACCGAACTATTGTTGATGCTAACAAGGGTTGCCTGGATATCATCGAAGCTTCGTTGTTTGAACTGCTGCATCAGTGTTCGTTCGTATGCCTGATAGAGCTCCTTAACCTTTGGCTGGTGGAGCTCGCACCGCTTTATATCTGGTTGATAAAACCAGCTTCGTAGAAAGTTGAAGTAAAGCTCTACATCAACGTGTTCTGCCGATTCATCTGGATACGAAAAGCTGGCGATAAACACGATTCGCCATTGCATCGCTTTTGACTCACTGGCTACTCTTTCCATCTGGATTTCGACTGGGTGAAATCCGGCTCTGGTTTGGTAGTAACTGGTGATACGAAAGTTCAATGCGATACGTTTGGCGTGCTCTGGAATATCCAGCAGGCTAATGAGTTGCTGAAGATAATTAACCAGGGTGCTATGTGGTGTTGTCTCACTCATATCAGACCTCGCTCTGCAAACGAGACACAGGTTTCCCCAACAACAAAGTGGTCCAGTACCCGGATATCCACCAGAGCAAGGGCGTCGGATAGCCGTTGGGTGATGCGTTTGTCTTGTGTAGAAGGCTCAGCTTCTCCAGAGGGATGATTGTGAGCAAAGATGACCGAAGCCGCATTGGTTGTTAAGGCTAACTTAACCACTTCTCTTGGATAGATACTGGCCGCATCTATCGTGCCGTAGAACAGTTCGTTGTACTCGATTAATCGGTTCTGATTATCCAGTAACATGACGGCAAAAGTTTCCCTTTCCAGGCCTCCTAATTTGTACCGTAGAAACTCTTTTACCTTCTCAGGGCTAGAATAGGTGTCGCCACGCAGATAGGTATCTGCAAGAATTTCAGCGGCTTTTTCTAGTATCTGCTTAGCGCAGGTTGGTAGTGCAAATTCATAATCATTGTTGGGCATGCGTCCTCCTTCTTATCTGTAGGGCAATGCACCAGAATGATATGTATGTGAAAAAGTTTTAAATCGAATGAACAACTTAAAAGAAAAGGGGAGACCGTCGTCTCCCCTCCCTTATGCTCCAGGCTGAAATAGAACCTGGGGCTGTTCGTGATATAACGAATGCCAGCTGAGCGGGGCTGCCTTCCCCTATCACCGTGTCACTTTTCGCTTTGGAGTTAATAAGCAAAATAGCGCGATGGTAAATTTCAGCACAGAGAATCGCTAAATCAACACCTTTGTCGATATAGCATTCATGACGTGCTTTACCGAACAAGAGGCAAAAGGATATGCCTGTACAAGCACATTGATGCTAGCACTTATAAAGGCAATACCTGCCGGAAGATTGCTCAACGGAGATTGATGGAAGAGTCCATTGAACGATTCAGGTAGGTATGGTTATTCAACGGATTCGCTTCGTTTATGTTGTATCGTTTGAGGTCGAAATTGGTTGGGTAGGTGAAACTGTAGGTAGAAACATGCAATCGCTGAATCTGGTTTAGTGGAATATGTTCTATTTCCGGTTTTGATTTGCTCTGATAAACCAAATACAAGATATTTTCAAACGCCAGTAGACCAAGTGGCATCGCCTCAAAGGGTTCGTTCTTCATCTCAGTCGTGGTTTCAATGGTGAGACTGACCTTACGACTGTGATACAGAGCAATACACAGGTTTTCGAAAACGCTGCTTTGTATCTCCTGTAAGGGCGTGGTGCTGGTGGAATGGATATGGACCTTTGTTGGTGTGAGCAAATCCATTTCATCATTAAGTGGCGCATATTGAATCATGGCCTCAGTGAAGGTGGACTCAACCGCACTCATGATTTCTTTTGGTAACACCTGCCTTAACTGCTCTTCGGCCAGTGACAGTATGATCGCTTCTCTAGCTCCTACCGTGCGCTTGTTGTTGCTTCTGCGTGAATAGCCATACGGCTTGTCTCTCGTATCTTTCTCCACGTCAAAATAACGCACTAACACATCTAGGTTACGCTGGATGGTACGGATATCCCGCTCCAGGTTTATCTCTTTTAGCTGAGCCTGCAGTTCGGATGCGGTTATTTTGCGTCGGACTGGGATTCGTTTATACAGCTCGAAGGCAAACAAGATGCCATCAGCAATACTGGGTTTTCTATGTTTTGCAATTGTTGTTCTTTCACTTATTTCAGGCAAAGCAAGGCTCTACCCACGAGCCTTGTAGGCAGGGTATGAAATGCTATGCACGGAATTGATTAGGGACAGGTTCGCAGATGAACCGGAGCTGGATGCCGGATGCGGTATGGTGAAGTGAAGTTGTGTAGTCGGGCTCCTTAATATCAGTAGTACTCACCAGGATATTAAGTGTCTGAAATGCTTTTATTTTAAGTGGGAGTTGCTCTCATGGCTGATATGGAACTCGGGAGACGTTTGTGGACAAAAAATGCCTATTGTTATGAATCGAAAGACATGTGGTGTTTATGAAAGTAATACGATTGCCGGAACTAACAAGCCGCATAGGCTTATCTAAATCGCAGGTTTATAAGATGTGCAGAAAAGGCTCCTTTCCCAAACCAATGAAGCTTGGTCCGAGAGCGAGTGCATGGGTAGAGGAAGAAGTTAACCAGTGGATGTTATCTAAAATCCACCAGCGTGGATCTTAAGGAGGTTGTATGGACTACCGTATCGTTTCAACTAAGCCAGAACACAGCAGTGCCAAAGGTTATACCGCGCCGGTATTTGATAGCCTTCCCGTGGCTACTGACCTTTATGAATTAAGTCATGCTGCTTTGCTTCGATTATCTGAGAGGTTAAGGCGATATCATCATCAACGACCAAAGGTTCTAATGGTTAGGGTAAGTTTGGCAGGAGTACCTCAAGGAGGGATATCAGAAACAGAACATATCAATCGTTGGATGTATCTACTGCAGAGGAGAGTGAATGTTGAGTTAGGCAGTCCGCCTTTAAATAAAAAAGAGTGCAAATTAACTGCGTTTTCAAAGTATGAAGAACTTGAAGATGTGGGGGCTTGTTATCGGGTTGCGGTGCTTTTTGATCTGAAAGCCTTTGATGACGATGATATGGAAGGTCTTTCGGAAAGAATCCGGTATTGGATGGGAGAATCTTGGTCACAAGTAGTAAAACAATGGATTAGTATGATACACAACTATGTGGCATTTTCAGACGTCGATAACTTTATTATCCTGGATGAAAATACACTTGAGGGTCACGCTAATAAGCAAATAGCTTTTTATTACCTTAGTCAGTTAACTGAACGACAGTACACGGGGACTTTATCTCAGTACTCGACCTTCCAGCATCATCGTACACGCATCAATCAGTCTCCGACGAGGCAATATGCTACGCCATTTCTATAGTCGCTGAGGGAAAGGCGTCGCTTTTCCCCGGCTCGACGTTTGACAGTATTTAATCAGTTGCGAGAAACAACTATGCGGTTTATTCGAATTGAAGAAGTAAAAGAAAAGACGGGTCTTAGCCGTTCAAGTATCTATAGTTTTATCAAACAAGGTCGTTTTCCAAAGCAGATCCAGCTTGAGGGCAGAATGGTATGTTGGTTGGAAAGTGATATCGATGAATGGCTAGGGTTTGAAAGAGGGAAATTTGGTTACGTTGATAGAGTTTTCCATAAGGTTGGCTAATGAGGTATCTATAAACGCTAGTCTTTGTTTAGGGCAGAGTCGATGACCAAAAATGGGCCAAAGGATAAGTGCTAGTTGTTAATTGTTTAGAGGCTATGAGAGAAGATTGACGCACAATTGAGTAAAGGATTAAGGAGCTTATTGGGATCACGGTTTTTAAAGGTCTGTGACTGTTCTGAATGTGTTTCGGATTAGTCTGGACTGAATCTATAAGAGCGGAAACAACGATGTAACCAGATCTAATATAGATTGCAGACGCAGTTTGAGACAGGTTGACTCATTTATGCCCCAATGTTTGTCTGCTTGATTTGGAACCGATAAATCCAATCAGGATTTGCCCTACGTTTTCGGCTCTTCTCCGCTTGCATGAGTCTGCATATATAAACTCACTACAAGTAAAGCGCTGATTTACAATACTTATTTATTCTGTAGAGCAGTGACATACCTTGCCATCATTATCTTCCACGTTATTTAACTTTAAAGGCCAATGTGTCGAATCTTTTTCAGTAGAAGATGACTCTCAATCAGTTTTGGTTCAGTGTCGTCGAGATAGACGGTTTAAGGTCAAGGACCCATTGAACGGCTCACCTTGTACTGTCGACCACTACATCCGGAGACGCCTTCAGGATCTCCCTGTTAGCGGGCGGCCATGTACGATAGAAATTGAACTAGCTCAGACTCGAGATAAAGAAGGACGAAGGCTTATTGAAGCAACGGAGTATGTTGCCAAAGGAGGCCGGTATACGGCTCGTTTTTGTCAGTTCATTAGTGGCTTATGTCGTCATATGAGTATCCATGCGGTGTCTCAGCACTTAGGTATTCGTTGGGAAACGGTGAAGAATATCGATAGAGAGTACTTGCGTGAAAACCTACCTGCATTGGAGCCAGAGAAACTAAAAAACTTAATGCACATAGGTGTTGATGAAGTCGCTAGAGCTAAAAGGCATGACTACATGACGGTGGTATACGACCTAGTATCAGGCCATTTAATTTGGGTTGAGCATGGTCGACGAGCAGAGGTTCTCATCGCCTTCTTCGAGCAACTGTCCGTCAAGACAAGAGAAGGTATCAAAGCTGTTTCAATGGATATGGGTCAGGCGTATCAATCGGCCGTAAGAAAGATGTTACCCAATGCCGATATTGTTTTTGACCGGTTTCATGTAATGCAAAATTACTGCATCTTAATTAGGAAAGAGAGAGCGAGAGCTTTTAGAAAAGGCTCTCATGAGGAGAGGAAAATGCTCAAAGGGACGCTCTTTCTCCTTCTGAAAAACGCGGTGAAACTGGACGAACGACAATCTGATAGGCTCGACGATCTACTCGAAAATAACAAGACACTGTGCATCATTTACATGCTGAAAGAGCAGCTTCAGGCGGTATGGGATGAACATAACTACGAAGCAATGACCACAGCTCTTGAGGCATGGTGCCAACTTGCCAAATCGACAGGAATCTTATCGTTAAATAACTTTGCTGACGCTTTGCTAGAAAGAAAAGTGGGTATCTGTAACTACGCCAAATACAAGCTAACCAACGCCCGAGTAGAAGCAGGGAACGTGTCTATCGGCTTGCTTAGAAGAAGAGCTCGTGGTGTTCGGGACACTGATTACTTCAAATTAAAGATCAGACAGACCTCAGTCCCTGACACTCACTCAACCTTTTATCCAAAGATCAAGCTCATCTAAGCGGAGAAGAACCCGTTTTCTAATGCCTAACTAGAAGAAGATCATGCTTGTAACGGGCATAATCGTCCACTTTGTACCGAAGAAACTTAACGATTGCAAGCTGACTGGATAGGCAATTTTCTATAAAACAGTATATAACAGAAAGAAATAATCAATCATTATTTCTATCGGAAAATAGAATATAAAATTTTTTTATTTTCCCTTGAACTTACCTTTCTTTGTCCCTATTTTCCTGTTTGGTAGAGCATTACTTGGCTCTATCCGTCACTAATATGTCTTTTATGTTTAACAATTGTAGGAGGCTAACCTCATGAATATTCGTCCTTTAAATGATCGGCTGATAGTTGAGAGACTCGAAGCAGAACCCCTATCTGAAGGAGGAATTGTACTTACGTCCCAATCAGTCCAAAAATCCAATCGAGGGAAAGTCGTTGCTGTTGGTTTAGGTCAGCGACTGGACAATGGAAAAAGGGCCGCGATGGACGTTAAAGTCGACGACATCGTCATTTTTAATGATGGCTATGGTGTCAAAACAGAAAAAATCGATGGTTCAGAGTACCTTATCCTCTCCGAATCAGATGTGTTAGCAATCGTTGAGTAATTGATTTTTCATTATTTTTTGAGGAGATAATCATGACCGCAAAAGAAGTTATATTTGCTGATGAATCACGTCAAAAGATGCTTAATGGCGTCAATCTGCTAGCTGATGCAGTTAAAGTTACTTTAGGACCTAAAGGTCGAAACGTTGTACTGGATAAATCATTTGGCGCTCCAGCCATCACAAAAGATGGTGTCTCTGTCGCAAAAGAAATCGAGCTTGAAGATAAGTTCGAGAACATGGGCGCACAAATGGTAAAGCAAGTCGCATCGAAGGCTAATGATGAAGCGGGTGATGGAACTACAACGGCAACAGTGTTGGCGCAATCTTTGATCAATGAGGGATTAAAGGCTGTCGCATCGGGTATGAATCCAATGGATTTGAAGCGAGGTATAGATAAAGCAACGGAAGCTGCCGTCGAGAAACTTCGTGAAATGTCTCGACCTTGCAGTGACAAAGAATCGATTACACAAGTAGGAAGCATTTCAGCAAACAGTGATAAGTCGATTGGTGACATCATAGCGGAAGCGATGGACAAGGTAGGCCGTAATGGTGTCATTACCGTTGAAGAAGGTCAGGGTTTAGATAATGAGCTTGCGGTCGTCGAGGGTATGCAGTTTGATCGCGGGTATCTTTCTCCGTACTTCATCACCAATCAGGAGAGTGGCTCCGTAGAACTAGACAGCCCTTACGTTCTTTTGGTGGATAAAAAGGTAAGCAATATTCGTGAATTACTGCCTATTCTTGAAGAAGTTGCTAAGCAGTCTAGATCTTTATTGATTCTGGCAGAAGATATTGAAGGTGAAGCACTGGCAACACTCGTAGTGAATAATATGCGTGGTATTGTGCGAACTGCTGCCGTTAAAGCACCAGGGTTCGGTGACAACCGCAAAGCAATGATGGAAGATATTGCGATTCTTACTGGTGGCACTGTGATTTGCGAGGATCTGGGGCATGAGCTTGAACAAACCACGTTAGAGCAATTGGGTAGTGCAAAGAAAGTCACAGTGACAAAAGATACAACCACTGTTGTTGGTGGTTTAGAGAATGAGCAGGTTATCAAAGACCGCGTTAAATCGATAGAAAATCAAATCGAATCATCAACCTCTCAATATGATAAAGAAAAGCTCCAACAGCGAATAGCGAAACTCGCTGGTGGGGTCGCAGTCATTAAAATTGGTGCTGCGACTGAAGTTGCGATGAAGGAGAAGAAAGATCGTGTCGATGACGCACTGCATGCCACTAGAGCTGCCGTTGAGGAAGGCATCGTTGCCGGGGGAGGCGTCGCTTTGGCGAAGATAGGTAAGGAGTTGGTTGACCTTTCTGGTGACAACGAAGACCAAGATGTTGGTATTAGAGTGGCGTTACGTGCGATGGAAGAACCGCTCCGTCAAATTGTCACTAATGCGGGCGATGAAGCCTCTGTCGTTGCGAACAATGTCAAAGCAGGTGGTGTGAACCATGGTTTTAATGCGGCTACAGGAGAATACGGCGATATGTTTGAAATGGGTATTCTTGATCCGACAAAAGTCACGCGCTCAGCACTTCAATATGCAGCGTCTGTAGCCGGGTTAATGATCACTACTGAAGCGATGATTTCCGAAAAAATAACAGACAAGCAACCAATGGAGCATATTTAATAAGATATTAAAGCGGGAAGGGAAGCTCGCTTAACTTTTTGAATATGACAAACCAATAAATATCAACCTTATTATGGATGATGATTAGCATGTGTTTTTTATAAATAAAATTTATAAAAATACACTTGAAAATGGTTCGTTAAAACACTATAAAATTAATGTAAGGGTTGTCTATATAGAAACTCTTTACATACATTGTTTTTATTTTGTATTGCTTCTTATGGAGGATATATTATGAACTCAATCGACCTAACTCCACTATATAGAAATAGTGTAGGATTTGACCGCCTCGCATCATTATTGGATCATGCGTTGACCAGTGAAACAACGGTTGGCGGCTACCCCCCATACAATATAGAAGTTCTTAGCGAGCATCGTTATGCCATTACTTTGGCTGTAGCGGGGTTTGTTGAAGAAGAACTTGATATTCAAGTCGAGAAAGGCGTGCTCACTGTGCGCGGTAATAAGAGCTCTGATCAAGAAAGTAAATATCTATATCAGGGTATCGCCAATCGTACATTTGAGCGTAAATTTAACTTAGCAGACTATGTTGAAGTTACCGATGCCGATCTCTCTAATGGCCTGTTAACTATTACTTTGGTTAAAGAAATTCCTGAGGAAATGAAGCCTAAATCTATTGCTATAAATAAAGGTGGTAATATTTTAGAGCATAAATCTGAAGGTGTTAATGACGGTAAGGTTAATGATGAGTAAATAATTAGAGGGTGTTTAACGCACCCTCTAATTATTAGCCATGAATTGCACCCATATTTGGGAGGGTATTTTATGAACATTGAAAAACTAAATCCCTGGAATTGGTTTAAACATGAAGATAACTCTAAAAACCAAATTCCAGTATCTAAAGATGAAGCATTTTCTGAAGTTCGTACTGGTGGCAATACCTACGTATCACCACAACAAAGTTCTGTAAATTCGCTTCTTCAACTACACCGGGAAATGGACCGTTTGTTTGATGACGTATGGCACTCTTTTGGTGAAGCAGGCTCTTCACATCTATCCCGCGAAAATTCATTGCTCGGTGGTAATTTACTAAGCAATAGAGTCCACAATGCAAACCGAGCAAAACTCGATGTTTCCGGCAGTGAGAAACAATACGAAATTTCAGTCGAGCTACCTGGTCTATCAGAAAATGACATTCAAGTTGAATTGAGTGCAAACACGCTGGTTGTGAAGGGACAAATGCAGGAGGAAAAAGAGTCTGAAGATAAACAGTATTACTGCGTTGAACGCAGTATGGGTACATTTCAACGTACCTTATCTTTGCCAGAAGATATAGATAAAAATGCTATCTCGGCAACAATGAAAAACGGTCTTCTGGTCATTCAGATCCCAAGAATAACAACAACGAGCGATAACATTAAGCGTATATCTATTTCGTCATGAATAAGCGTGGAGGCAGTCAAATCTGCCTCCTTTGTTAGTAATGTATTCTTAGGGAGAGACTTAAATGATAAAAAAAGTTATCTTTACGACATATGTTGTTGCAGCACTAGCTTTGAGTTCTGCTCAGGCGGCATTGCCTAATGTTACGACTGAAGGTAAACCCTTTCCGTCAATTGCACCAATGATCAAAGAAGTTCACCCTGCCGTGGTAAACATATCCACGTTTTCAACTCAGCAACATATCGATAACCCTCTGTTAAATGACCCTTTCTTCCGGCGATTTTTTAGCGTTCCTGACCAACGGCTAGACCAACCCCTTCAAAAACGCCAGCAAAGTGCGGGGTCAGGTGTCGTGGTTAACGCAAAAAACGGTATCGTCATGACCAACTATCACGTGATAAAAGGGGCGAACGAAATCCAGGTATCGCTTGTTGATGGCCGAACCTATAACGCCAAGGTACTCGGGCAAGACCCTGAGTTAGATATTGCTATTTTGAAGGTAGCTACCCACGACCTAGCGGAAGTGACATTTGCAAACTCCGATAATTTAGAAGTTGGTGATTTTGTTGTGGCGATTGGTAATCCATTTGGGCTAGGACAAACAGTAACAACGGGTGTGGTCAGTGCCTTAGGCCGTACAGGGTTGGGTATTGAAGGCTACGAGAACTTTATCCAGACAGATGCGTCAATAAACCCAGGTAACTCAGGTGGCGCGTTGGTGAACCTGGCTGGAGAACTTATCGGTATCAATACCGCTATTATTTCGCCTGCGGGAGGGAATGTAGGAATAGGTTTCGCCATCCCTTCTAATATGGCCTATTCCGCGATGAATCAAATCATTGAACATGGTGAGGTCAGGCGTAGACAAATCGGTGTGGGGATTCAGGATATCACTCAGGAGCTTCGTCAGGCATTTGAGCTGGAAAATGGTCTTAGTGGTGTACTCGTCACCCGTGTTAAGGAGAATTCACCAGCGGATAACGCCCAATTGATGCCTGGAGACATTATTTTGAGCGTCGATGGACAAAATACCTCCTCCACAAGCCAACTGCGAGCTCAAATTGGAATGAAAGAAGTTGGGGATAGAGTCACCCTAACGCTAATTCGAGACGGAAAAGAGCTTCGTAAACTAGTAATAGTAGGAGAGCAAACTTTAACCGCTTCTCACGACGGTCATTTACCTGATTCTCTTCAAGGCTTGCAACTAAAAGAGACAGATGATGGCTATGGTGTAAAGGTATCTGGCATTGTTTCACATTCAAAAGCAGTATACAGCGGATTGCGCCAGGGAGACATTATTATTGCAGTGAACCGGCAGAAAGTTAGGAGCGTCCACACTCTGACAAAAGCTTTGACTGAGAGCAAAACCCTGCTACTTCAGGTCAATAGGGGGATGGGATCACTTTTTATCGTGATTCAATAAACATGTCTTATGGAGGTTACCCATGGCTACAAATAGTTGCAAAACCAAGTCGTTGAATAATGTACTGCTGATTTGTAAGGCAAGTACGAATATAGAAGGCTTCACACGTCTGTTCGACAGCTATGATTTTTCAGTGGAGATCCGCCATGACAACTTTCAAGACATTGATTTTAGTCAGTATGGAGCCATTGTGCACATTACAAACTCTTTTGAGTCCTTGACTGCAATGCTCGGCCCTAGAATCGAGTCAATTAAAGATGAAGAGTGGATCTTAATTTCCGGCGATGATAATGACTTACATTGTACCGCCCAGCTTACTATTCAGGCATCTGAGGACCTGAAGCTATACATAAGGACACTTTGGGCTAAATTTAACATCACGTAACGTGGTTATAGCTGCGCTCAACTCAGCTTTAGGTGCAGGCTATTACGTTGGGAAAATCAATTCGAAGGGAGAATCAGAAAAACCTGCTGACTCTCCCTTTTTTGAATATTTATCGACCACTATCTTTTTGTATTTTGTTAGACATCATTTTCATGAGCTCTTCCCGAATAACATCTCGTTCTGATGCATTAATCAGGCGCTGCCGGACGAACTTATTAAGGTGTGAGCTATGTATTGTGTTTAGCATTTGATGTAGCCATCTCCTCTGAGCTTGTGCTGTTAAAACCGGGTGCTCTTTTTCAAGTCTCCGAATCATCGCTTCGCTTTGTTGATGCCAACTACGCCAGATAGAAAACACCTGATCTGTAAAAAGCTTATTAACTGGCTGTTCAGCAAGGAGTGATTCAAGTTCAGTTAACGCAAACTCTGAGGTTAACAATCGGGCCCAAGACACTTCGTATTGGAAGACTATACCCTGCTTTCTGCTGCCTGGATGACCGAAAAGCTTGCTTTTCCAATAACCTGCGATTAAAAGACTCTTTGGTTGACGGTATTTATGCCTGGCTGCGTCCATTTGCCGATCAAACGATTCTCTCTGAAATTGATATATCTCACTTGAAATTATACCTTGTTCGTAAAGTATGTATAAATAACCAGCTTCGATGCTAAGCCCTCTCATGATAAGCCTTCGATATAACCCCTCAGTACCGACCTGTTCACTGTAAAGGTGCTCGAGCTGTTTCTGCTCTTCAGATAGACAGGACTTCAGGGATAGCATCAACTCTTGCGGAGCACCACTGCTTGATAACGGGGTTTGAATAAACTGGGACAACGCATGTTTACTGGCGCTCATCGCTGAAAGCAGTAACTCTTTTTTCGTGATTTGATTGTCCAAGCTAATGTCATCTAACGTCAGGTAACGGGCTAGAGGCGATAAAGTTAACCCTTGAATGATAATAATGAAAGCAACCGCTCCCATCGCTATGGCTAATAGTGTTTCTTTTTGCTCTAAGTTAAGTACGGCAGTGTGGGTTATAGCCAGCATGGCAAGAGCCAACGTAACCGCTCCTCTTAACCCTCCCCACAGGCAAATATGCTGATAGGCTTTAGGCAGCAAATACGAATGCTGACGTAGCTGTCCAAAAAAGGTAATACGCCGTATACCAGTATGCTGCGGGCCAACAACATACAGATCACAGCCAGCAGAGAACTTAACCAATGTGAAGCAATAAGACTGATGTCCAGCCACATTCCAACCAGTATAAACACAAATGCCTTTGATACATCAGATAAGTAAGTCCAGAAGTTTTCCAGATAATGGCTTGAATTATTACTGATAGGAAGAGGAGTGTTTTGAGACAAGACCAATCCGCATACCGTTAAGGCAACAATACCACTCGCTCCCATGTACTCTTCAATCGCAACGAAACAACCAACAGCAATAATCAGGCTAATACTGATTTCAATATAGGGCTCGTCCGGCAATGTTCTCATTAACCAGATTAGCAGATTCCCTGCTATCCATCCCGAAATTGCCCCTGCGCCAAATAGCCATAATATCTTCCAAGAACTGGTCAAAGCCATTTCATATGGTGTGAGGTTGACCGCTAATACCACAGCAGCTACTTTGTACAATGCGATAACCGTTGCATCATTGAGTAGGCTTTCACCCTCTACGATAGTGACCAAGTCTTTTGGAGCACCCAACTCCTTAAAAATGGCGATAGTTGCGCTAGGATCTGTCGCACTTAGAATGATCCCCAGTAATAACGCAACTTCCGGAGTCAGCCCCGCCAGGAATATCAAACTGCATGTGATCACTAACATAGAAAAAAGTACGCCCGGGAAAGCCATCAAGACAATAGGCACCCAGTTTGCCGCAAACTTTGATACGTCGAAGCGATATGCAGCATCAAAGATCAGTATCGGCAGTAAAACAAAAATAATCGTTTGCTGTGCTACTTCTGCACTGAGAAAGAGATTAATACCGCTCGGTATTGGGGTCTGAGACAAAATAACACCGGAAAAAACCAGCATGATTGGAAATGGGATACGTGCGATTTTTGCGGCTAAAAAAGCGGTAATCGATATCACCATAAAAGCCATTATAGCGAAAATAACAGGAATGAATGTTTCAGACGTATCCATAGGGTTTGAGTTACCCTCCAAGAGCAAGCATCTTTATCAAGCATGGACGATCTTTTGAAAATTTTCCTGGCTTTTGGATTGTCGAATTTAGCATTTTAAGGTGAAAACCCTACATGAAAATAACAAGATATAGCAGGTGTTGGCTACACTTTTTCCACTAGTAAACATAGCCTTGCCCTAGTGCCAAGTTAGGAAAATTAATGGCAGCTGAAGAGCAAATCGACGTGTTAGAAATCTGATTAATCGTTTTGGGGGAGAAGCGCTTTAGGGGTTAGCCTTGATTTGCATGCTCTCAGAGAAATATTGCATAAAGTGAATTTCGCACTATAACTTACGGATGAACACTTCTATCCAATTCCTTGCTTGGACGGCACCATATCAAACGTTGCCACTCAATCTTTTGTAATACCAAAAGTTATCCGTGAATAGCTAATTTAGCAAATGCGCTGACAAACTTCTTTCCAGAATCGTTTCAGAACGATGGCTCTAAGGCTTGTGACCACCAAGCGATTTTGTCACAAGCTTTGGTGGTGTAGGAAGTTATTTAGCGGTAATCTGAACCCCCCAACCTTTTGGTTTTGTCGCAACCTGGAGTGCTGAGTTATGCTCTCCTCTGCACTCATTACCTTTAGCATTATGACTATCAACTTTTCTGGTCGCCACTTTCCTTCCGACATCATCCTACAGGTTGTTCGCTATTATGTTTCTTATAAACTCAGCTACCGTGAAATCGAAGAGATTATGGCTGAGCGGGGTATCCATGTTGATCACTCAACCATCAATCGGTGGGTCATCAAATATGCTCCCTTACTGGAACATCAGGCTCGTCGAAGAAAGAAGCCTGTCACCTCTTCGTGGCGGATGGACGAGACCTATATTAACGTCAAAGGTCAGTGGAAATACTATTACCGGGCCGTTGATAGGTACGGCAATGTTATTGATTTTTTACTATGCGATCGCCGTGATGAGAAAGCCGCTCGCGCCTTCTTCATTAAGGCAATAGGCCACAACGGATTACCTGAAAAGGTGGTGCTTGATAAGAGTGGTTCCAATGCGTTAGCGCTGCATAATATCAACGTCCAACTCTGGCTGATGGGGAGGATGCTCAACCTGATTGAAGTGCTTCAAGTTAAGTATTTGAACAACCTAGTCGAGCAAAGCCACCGGAAAGTGAAAGGTAAGATGCATCAATGTTTAGGATGGAAATCAGACGAAGGGGCAAAGGCCAAACTCGCTGGTGTGGAACTGTGGTCGATGATTAAAAATGGACAGCTTGGCAACCCTGATGGTTTATCGGTTTGGGATGAATTCTACGCGCTTGCAGCCTAATTGCATCTGGAAACCAGTGCGCTTGTACTTCAGCATAACTTTGCGACAAAACCCAAAAAATAGCTGTTATCCGCCATTTTATCTGCGTTTGGAAACCAATCATTGATGAAAAAATCCTCGATCATTTTTACATGCATCATATCACCGACTCTTTTCTGCTCAAATTAAAAAAAGAGCAGGCTTTTCGGCAAGCCTGCTCATGATATTTGTAAATTTATTCGGCTTCAGGCGTAAGCAGAAGCTTGCCTACAACCTTGCCGCTTTCCAGCCTGTCATGCGCTTCAGCAGCCTGTGCTAGGGGGAGCTGTGAATAAACTGGTTCGATTTTGCCCTCATCAAGTAGTGCGTATATCTCGTCCATAGATTTCTTCACTAACGGGAAATTGCTAAAGAACGTCGCATAAATTTCTGAGTATGTAATGGTAGGGGCTTTGGTAAAGTTTTTTACTGCTTCTGCCTGAAGGTTTGTCTCACCTATTCCGGCTAACATACCAAATATCACAATATGTCCCAACGAAGCAAGTACGTCCAGATCTTGAACTATTGTGTCGCCAGCTACCGGGTTGAAGATATAATTTACACCCTGGCCATCAGTGATAGCTTTAACTTGCTCCACCCAATTTTCTGTAGAGTTTAAGGCGTAGTCAGCTCCCACATTTTTCGACTGTTCTACTTTTTCATCACGTCGGTCTAAGGTAATGACCTTTAATCCTGCAAGTTTAGCCAGTTGAATAAGTGCAGTGCCAACACCACCCGAACCCGCATAGATCAGGGCAAATTTATCCTCTTCTGCACGTACAACGTTATGTAACATGTGGTACGCAGTGAAATAAGTCACCGGCATTGCGCCAGCTTTTAGCAAATCCGTGGAGTCTGAAAGTAAAAATAATTTGTCAGCATCGACAGCTACATACTCGGCATAGGTAGAATCACCAATAGAGCCAAGAAATGCCACCTTTTGACCCACTTTCAGATCACTGTCGTTGGAGTCAACAACAATACCGCTACCTTCAACTCCCGGTATAAAAGGCAGATCAGGCATCATTCCCGGAGGCATTTTCCCTTCACGAATCATAGTATCGATAAAATTGATTGGGGCCGCTTTCATCTGAACCAAGACTTGTCCAGCCTTGAGTTCCGGTTTTGGAATATCTTTATATTCCAGTTTATCGCTACCGCCAGTTTGCGTTAATACAATCGCTTTCATTTTCGTCTCCCGTAAAGATATAGCGTTATCGCTAATTGAATAGGGAAATGTTATCTCTGAGGAAACTCAGAAAACATAAGCAATATGGGAATTGAGAATTGCGGAAATGGGATATTTAGCTATCGTTGATATCTATACCTGAAATCTAAATAATCAATCACTAAGATGTGTTATTGGCTGCTATTATTCAAATCCGCCCAAGGGTGCTGTTCTGTCCGAACTTAAGCAAAGGCGTTGTGTGTCCTGATTAGTGGAAGAGATTCTATGAAAAGAGTATTTGATGATCTGAATATTTTTATCTCAGTAGTTGAAGCTGGAAGCATGAAAAAAGCTTCTGAACTACTTAAGGTTCCGCACAGTACGGTAAGCCGCAGAATTGACGCGTTAGAAGAGGCTCTCGGGCTACACTTGCTGCACCGCACGACCAGAGAAGTAAAGGTAACCCACAAAGGCCAGAAACTATATGACGATTGTGAGCCTTTACTAGCCTCTCTCAGCCAGACTGTTGATCTTGCGATAGACAATGAGATTGCGTTTAAAGGAAACCTTACCGTGTCAATGCCGGTGCGCGCTGGACTTGATTTTTTGGGAAACTGGTTAATAGACTTTGCTTCACTTCATGAGGCGTTGAAGCTTGAATTGTCGTTATCAAATCAAAATTTAAACCTGGTGCAAGAGAATATCGATCTGGCATTTCGCGTTGGCCCCCTGGTTGACTCTTCTGCAATTGCTCTGCGACTTTGGGATATACCGTACTCTCTCTGCGCTAGTCGCAGTTTTGTGTCTGCCAGTGGTATTAACCCAGATGATGTTTCTCTAGAACAGCTTCAGCAATTACCTTGTGTCATATCGATGCCATCAAAGGTTTGGACATTTGTTGGCAAGGACATAAAGGAGCTGAATGTACAGCCTGAAGCTAAATTAGTGGTTGACGATCTGAGTATGGCGTATCACGCGGTCGTGAGCGCCAATTTTATTGGAATGATACCTGATGAGATGATTTTAGATGATGATGTGGTGCGCCTTTCAATACCTGAATTAGTACCAAGAACCAGAACGATGTTTGCGTACTATATGGGAAAGCGCCACACTATGAGTCAGATTAAACACATTGTAGATTATATTAAGAAACGGAACGAAGAGAGGAAAATAAAAGCGTGAAAGCAATAACTTACCAGAAGTCTTCAGACACATTTGTGCTAAAAGAGCTTGCACGGCCGAAACCGAAAACCGAACTTGATGTGGTAATCAAAGTGTCTGCTATCGGACTGAATCCAGTCGATGCTAAAGTTAACTTCTGGGCGGACATGGTAGAAGAGATGGATGATAATTTTGTCGGTGGCCTTGATGTGTCCGGTAAAATTGTTGAAGTCGGAGAAGCGGTAACTGAGTGGAAAGTCGGTGATGAGGTTCTTTATCACGGTAATATGAGGCGTCATTGTGGAGGGTTTGCCGAATATGCCCTTCAGGATAGCAGAACTCTGGTTGCCAAACCCTGTGTCAGCCATGAGGTGGCCGCTGCGACACCATGTGCAGCCTGGACGGCATACCGCGCATTACACGATAAGCTGAGAATATCGGAGCGCAAAAGCCTATTTATCGCAGGCGGTGCTGGTGGTGTTGGCAGCTTTGCCATTCAACTTGCAAAACTGGCAGGTGTAAAAACGATTATTACTTCAAGTTCAGAGCCAAAGCATAACTATGTGAAATCGCTAGGCGCGACTCACGCAATTGATTACCGTAAACAAGATGTGGCCACGGAAATCATGAAGATCACTCAAGGTCAGGGAGTGGAATGCTCGCTGGATTGTGTGGGTGGTGAGAATGCAGTGCTCAGTGCCCGGGTTCTGGCTTTTGAAGGTGAAATGGTAGAGTTGGTGGATACGGTTAACCCAACGCTGTATCAGGATGCTTTCATGAAAGGTTTGAGTTTCCATCAGTTAAGTCTTGGCTCTGGTCATGTACACGGCTTGCAGGGCAGGGATAGCATTATCCGTTCAGGGAAAGTGGTTTCAGAAATGCTGGAGCGTGGAGAGTTGGTCGTTCCTGAGCTGAAGATTATTGATTTGGAAGAGATCGGTCAGGCGCTCAGGGATATGCGCTCACAACGTACTATGGGCAAGATCGTTGCTAAGATCAGATCCTAGTACTTTAATCGCTAGATAAACGTTAAGCCTGACAACTTGTCAGGCTTTTATGTTACTAACAGTTAGTTTATTGCGGGAACAGGTATCATCTTCAGATCGCCCATCGCTTCTTCATCACGCAGCTTTTTAAGGGGTGAATATTCCGGAGAATCATGCCAGGTTTGTGCCGCTTCAATGGAAGGCCACTCTTGAATTACACAGACATCTGCAGCTACTTCACCACACATGGCTGATGGAGCCTGATTTACGGCAATAGTCTTTCCTCCGTAAATCTTGGTGGTTTCAGCCACCTGTTCTGTGTAGCGCTTGAATGCCTGCATATCTTTTATTTTAAACTGAATATATAAATATACTGTTTGCATACTATGTCCCTGGGGGGTATGAGTTTAGAGCCGTCACGGTTTTTTAATCACTATCGCTGACAGCACATTAAATAATGCATCTTACGCTTTTTAGTTGTAACCAGTAGATGGTAAGTGGTTAATTAAGCTATAACTAAAAGTTGAATACCGACAGTGTGATTTGGACTAGTATCACCTTTTTCTGTTAACTTCTGGAGAAAACAGTATGATTCCTTCACAACTACCGCTCTTTATTGTTGCTGCTCAGGAAGGCAGTTTTTCTGCAGCAGGAAGAAGGTTAGGAATTTCTGCCGCAGCGGTGAGTAAGGGGGTTGCGGTACTTGAAAAGCAGACCGGTGTAAGACTATTCCACCGTAATACCCGCCAGTTCTCTCTTACTGAAGATGGTGCAACTCTGTATCAGCAGGTATCTCCATTATTGTCTGAGATTGAAAGCAGTATCGATGGTCTGGCTGAGCAGAACAGAAACCCGGCAGGGAAAATACGGATAAACTTGCCAGACAGCTTTGGCCGTCAATTTATCATGCCCCATATCCCCGAGTTTCTTCAGCTTTATCCGGATATTCAGTTGGATCTGGTGTTTGATGATCAGGTGCTGGATATTATTGAAGAAGGCTTCGATATTGGTGTCGGTAACCAGATCAACGAGGACAGCCGGTTGGTAGCCCGCCCCCTGTATCTGATGCAGGGAGGTATTTTTGCCAGCAGAGATTATCAGGAATTATTCGGACTACCTCAGTCAATTGAGGAGCTTTCGGAACACAACTGCATTACATACAGGCCGCTCTCTTCCGGACGGAGATTTTCCTGGCCCCTGATGGATCCCGCTGGTGAACATATCCAGTTTATCCCCAGAGGAAACCTGAGCGTCTCCAATATAAGCGCCGCGAAAATAGCAATGCAGCAGAATCTGGGCCTTGCGTATATGGGGAGCTGGCATGTGGAAAAAGATCTGGAGAGGGGGGATGTTGTACCCGTTTTAGAGTCTTGCTGGATTGGACCAAAACCGGTCTGGATTTATTACTCTTCACGGGAAAACCTGCCAAAACGAATCCGGCTGTTTATCGATTTTATTGTGAGCCAGTTTCAACCTAAGGTTTAAAGTAAATCAACTTTTACCCATCTACCGGAAAGGAATCGCTTTATGAATAATGTACCTGACTCAAAACAAACGGAGAAAAAACATGAAAAAGGTACTTATTCTTGGCGCCACCGGCCTTATTGGAAACGCAATTTCTGAACTACTTGAAGGTAAAGCAGAAGTTATTAAAGCTTCATTCAGTCACCCAGAAAATAAGGTTGACATATCTGAACCAGAATCATTGAAGGCGCTGTTTGAGAAAGTAGGTAAAGTGGACGCTATCGTTTGTACAGCAGGTATGGCGGAATTTGTTCCTTGGGAGCAGGCAACGGATGCGCAGTGGGACTTTGGTATTAAGAATAAGATGATGGGCCAGATCAACACTATCCGCTTTGGTGAAAAGTATGTAAATGATGGTGGTGCAATCGTTCTTTCTACTGGTGTTTTAGCACAATACCCAATGCCAGGCAGCGGAGTTCTGACCACAGTTAATGCAGCGGTAGAAGCTGCTATCAAAGCATCGGTTACTGAAATTGAAGGTATCCGTATCAATGCAGTATCGCCAGGCTGGGTTGCGGAAACTATGGTGGCTATGGGTATGGATCCAGAACCGGGCCTTCCTGCGAAAGATGTCGCTCAGTACTACGTTGATCTTATTGATTCGAGTAATAGCGGTGATATTGTGGTTGCGGCGAAGTAATAATCAGTTTTCACCTTTAATCAATGAAAGTTCTGGTTTTCGGTAAGGATTCACTTGGTTAAATTCGTGAACTCTGGTACGAACAAACCGTAGAACCAGGCTGGGACCACCGATAGATACTCTAAAAAAAAGCCCGGGATAACCCGGGCAATTTATTGGCGGCCGCCAGTATGTTTGGTGCTATACCCAATACTACTTTTGATTTGATTTCGTAGCCACTTAATTGCAGGGTCGACATCGTTACGAGGATGCCACGCAAGGTACATGGAAAAGCTTTGGGCTTGAAAGGGCAACTCAAGCGCATCTAATGACTGCGAAAATCGTTCTGCTAGTCTGGCAGGGGCTGTACAGACATAGTCAGTCGTTCTTAGTTGATCCGCACCATTAGTTTTGGACACTGAGTTAAGTGAGTAAAATCACTAACGAGGTGAACTATGACAAACAAGAAAAAACGTATTATCCATTCTCCTGAATTCAAAACAGAAACTCTCAAGCTTGCTGAAAAAGTGGGTGTAGATGCTGCCGCTAGACAGCTATCTCTGCATGAGTCTCAGATCTATGGCTGGCGTAAAGCTGCAAATAAAAACTCCAGCACTACTGAACGGGAAAAAGAATTAGCAGCAGAAGTCGCAAAGCTCAAAAGGCAGTTGGCGGAACAAGCAGAAGAGCTAGAAATAGTAAAAACAGCCACCTACTTCGCGAAGAATATAAAGTAAATTGCTATGAATTTATGCTTGAACACCTACTGTTCTTCCGCGTTTCACGGATGGCTAAGGTGTTCGGCATATCGCGAAGTGGGTTTTATTACTGGATTAAAAATCGCCATAAGGATTGCCTGCGGGAACAAGCCCGCCAAGTCTGAGATGGAAAGGTAAAAGAAGCGTTCGATAACAGTAAAGGTAGAGATGGAGCTAGACGTATTCAGGCAGAGTTAGCTGATAACGGTGATCATCACGATGTGAAGACCATCGCCAACAGCATGAAACGCCAAAGCCTAGTAGCTAAAGCGGCTCGTAAGTTTAAATGTACAACGGACAGTAATCACAGGTTACCAGTCGCTCCCAACTTGTTAGAGCAGGACTTTACTGCAACTGCCCCGAACCAGAAGTGGGCGGGTGATATTACCTACTTAGCGACCAGCGAGGGCTGGTTGTACTTGGCTGTAATCATTGACCTTTACTCACGACAAGTCGTGGGCTGGTCGATGGATACGAGAATGACAGCTACATTGGTAAGCGATGCACTTTCGATGGCTTTATTCCGCCGTGGCTTCCCTGAGCAAGTTATCGTCCATAGTGATCGTGGTAGCCAGTACTGCTCTAAGGACTATCGAGATCTGATAAGTGCCTATAATTTAAGGCAAAGTATGATTCGAAAAGGAAATTGTTGGGACAACGCCTGTGTAGAGAGCTTCTTCCATTCCATGAAGGTGGAAGCGATACAATATGAGCCAATAATGACAAGAGAAGAGATGCGTCAAACGATCTTCGAATACATTGAGGTTGATTATAATCGGACGAGAAGGCACAGTGTTCTTGTGTATCTAAGCCCAGTTAACTTTGAAAAGCAAAATGTCGCTTAATGAAGTGTCCAGTCTGGCTGGAGCAGATCAATGGGCATACACCGATTGATTTCGCACAAAGGCTAAACCGAACCAACATGCTTAAAGTACTCTAGAAAGCGTTTTACAGATTGAGGGCTAAGCCGAAATCGTAGCTTGGTTTGGTAAATAAATGTTCTTAGCGTTCACACCGTCTAACTTTTAAGCAAAAAAAAGCGGGTCCTTCTGAAGGCCCGCTTGTTTATTACTGTGTTTGGATGTCCACATTCAGGAGCAGCACGGTGTTGTTTGGCGCTATTGCTACTTTGCAGTTTACTTGTGCACTGATAGTCTTGTTGGTTCCAGAGGTTGTTTGCCCAGCAAGATCAACGCGCATACTGACCAGGAATTCATTTTTCGCGTCGGCTTTTGTTACGCTAAATTCCACAACGTTATGCGTTAAGTTTGGCTGGTATTGTTCACGGAAGCTGTTCATCCACTCAATAAAGCCTTCATGTCCGGTATAAGCTTTATCGTTTATTTTCAGAGCCGTATCAGCAATGCAGTGCGCCGTAAAGTAACCATTTTCTTCCAGCTCATCAAATGCTGGTAACCATTCGTTGATGAAAAACTCTTTGATATGTTTCTCTTCTGAGAACTGAGTAAGAGACTGAATACGTTCTACCAGCTCTTCACCGTATCCTTGAGCACGTCTTTTTACGATCTTCTTACTCTGGTAGATATCAGGAATATAAACTGAACCATAGGCCAGGACAGGTTTTTGCCAGCGCATACGGGTTTTTAGTGCGGTCTGCTCAAACGGGTAGAGTAGCTGCGACATATAGAAATTGTTGCCTCCACCAGGTTGGTAGAATTCCTCGGCGGCACCAACGGTAGTTGAAATGATGAACTGCTTTCCTTCCAGTTTGTCGCCTAACGGACCGTATGCCCAATTGAAAGCGAATACAGCATCAATGTACTCTTTAAGCAGAGATGGTGCGCTGTACCAGAACCACGGGAACTGAAAAACAATGACATCCGACTGCTCTAGTGCAGCCTGCTCACTTTCTACGTCGATCTTAAAGTCCGGATACAGAGAATAGATGTCCCTGATTTCTACATCCGCCGCTTTTTTTACTACGTCGACAATGGATTTATTAGCTAAAGATGCATCCATATTGGGATGCGCCAGAACGATTGTGGCTTTTTTCATTACTGATTACCTGAGTTAAATTTCGTTTGTGAATTTTCTTTATAGTACCTGGCATGTAGGGTCTTGGTAGATACTGATTAGTTAAATTGACTTTAACCGTTGGTTTATAAAAAGCTCCAATCTTTCTATTAGTGCGTCGGTTTTGCTTCTATACTAGGCTTAGGGAAAATTAAGGGGAAAGGCAAAGAGATGTTTCAAGAGCACGGTGGATTCGAAATATGGGCCAGCAAAGATATTCTTTATGCCCGACTCAGTGGAGCGTGGAATGAAGAAACTGCCATTCATTATGTCAAAGAGTTTAAAAGATTAGTTTACAATGATTTACCTGCTCAGTGGGCTCATGTTGTATATGTGGATGGTTGGGGCATGGGAACCCCAGACATAGAACCGGTTATTGAAAAGTTGGTCGAATGGGGTGTCGCTAATGGTGGCGTTCATGTCGCCCAGGTATTTGGCAAAGAAATCATGAAGTTTCAACTTGACAAAATGGTCATAGCTAAGAACCCCAAGCTTTGTCGAAAACAGTTCAGAACCGAAACAGAAGCATTGTTCTGGTTACAAGAATGTGGCTTTAGCGTGTAAGAAGGAAAAAACAGTAATTGTTCCCCCCTTTATTTGCCCTATGACTGAGAAAAATCTAAACCGGATAAATAGTCGATCAATGCCCTGACACTTTGCGGGATATATTCACGAGAAGAGAAATAGAGGTATACCGGTATTGAAGGCCCCCAGTACTTTTGAAGAACTGGGACAACACCTCCGTTCTCCAACTCACTTTTAATCATCCATTCTCCTAAACCCACGATTCCCCAGTGTGCACATAACATGCTTTTGGCTGCAACAAAACTATCTACCGTTACCTTGCCCTGTGGTGTAAACAAAAACTCCTGGTCACCATCATAAAGTTCTACGCCGCGTATTTTCCCTCGCTCTATTGAGCGAATAGGCAGACATTGGTGGCGCGTCAGATCGGCTGGCGCTGTTGGTAATCCGTTTTTCTCCGCATACTGAGCTGAGGCATACAGACCAATTTTGCTGGAAAAGAGGCGACGGGCGATTAACCGGGAGTCCTGGTTGATATAGGTACCAATACCAAGATCGAAGCCGTTTGCCACTAAATCCACACTCGCATCACTAAAATGAAGATCAAATTCGACGTTAGGGTTTAGCTCAGAAAATGCCATTAAATGGGGTAATATGACATCGACACCAAGAGAGGTTCCGGGCAGGTTGATCTTAACAATGCCAGAAAGTTCGTTGTTCACTTCCTGACTGGAAGCAATAGCGGAAAATATCCCTTCTACCGCGGGCTGCAGATCAGTGAGTAACGTTTGTCCTACAGAGGTCAGGCTTAACGAGTGTGAAGAGCGATGGAACAATTTAAGTTTCCACTGGTCTTCCAGTTTGTTGATGGCTTTGCTCACGGCGGGAGTGGATATCCCCAGGTTTCTTGCCGCAGCAGAAAAGCTTTGCTCTTTGGCAACCTCAATAAAAATAGGTAACTGGCTTGGAAGTGACTTCATAAACTTTAAGTTAACTCTGGTGTTATTTATGGTTTATAGATGGTTAATAAAACTTAGACTACTATTCTTCGCAACACAACAAGAGAGCGAGAGATTTTTATGTTTAAGCACACATTAACCACGTTAGCACTATCCGTTTTGGTATTCACAAATGTGTCAGAAGCCAAAGCCCAGTCTGCTGAAACAATGATTGAGTCTGTCATTTCATTACCTGCAGGTCACTTTTTTGAGAACCTGACGTTTCAAAACAAGGAAGAGCTGGTTGCGACCGATTATACCGGGATGTCGCTGTACAAGTATCATGAAGATGGTCAGGCAACACTATGGTCTAAAGTAGACGGTCACCCAGTTTCTATCCGCTTCGATGAGAAGGGAGAAGGTCTGCTATCGGTACATGAAACGTCCATACTAGAAGGCAAAGGCTTTCTAAATAGTATGGCACTGTACAAGGTTAATAAAACTGGCGAGCTGACCAGACTACTGGGTATTGGGTCGCCAGCTTTCTTAAATGGCATGGCTTACCTCGGCAATAGTAAGTACCTGATTGCGGATGCTATTAATGGAAAAATCTACCAGTTTGATATGAAAACCAACCAGCTGACTACCTGGCTTGATAACGCGATATTACAACCGATGCAGGATCGTCCAGGGCTACCAGGTGTTAATGGTATTCAGCTATATAAGGGAGCGCTCTATTTCACGAATTCTGCGAAACAGTTACTCGGGAAAATAAACCTGCAGGATCAAAAAGCCGGTGCTATCGAAATCATAGAATCCGGTATTCAGGCTGATGATTTTGTTATCGACGGTGACGGTACCTGGTTTATTACCACTCATCATCACGAAATCATTAAACTGACCGCTGACAAAGAGAAATCTGTGGTGTTGAATCATGGTATTGCAGGCAATACCGCTATCCAGATGAGTAGAAAAGAAGCCGGGATCTTTTATATCACTAACGATGGTGGTCTGCTGTTTGGTGGCAAGGATAATGCTGGTTTGCACAAAGTGAAATTTTAATCTTCATTGATGGCGGAACAGAAGGGGAGGATTCTGCTTCGTGATGATATTTCCAGACGTGACTTTATGTTTAAACCTGGAAAGGGAGACCTTTTTAAGAAAAGGTCGCCCTTGTTGTGGTGACAACTTCTCTAACGAGAAATCATAGTGTTTGATCAAACCGCATGCGCCAGCCATTTACATGGTTCTATGCTCATATCTGAAAAAGTCGCTGTGAAAGATGACTTCAGCGGACTACAGGCATAAACACCAAACTTCACTTTGTTAGTCGCTGGTAGCGGAGGATTGCATTTACCCATTTCTGCAGTAGTTTTACCCAGCGAATGAAGGTGGAAAATCCGCATCTGTTTGAAATCCTGACCATCTAAGGAATACTCGATAAGAAAATCCGGACCTCTGCGGCTTAAGCGATACCAGATGTGACTCGGAAGTTGAATATCCGTTGTTGCCCAGTCGGAGTAACCCAGATTTGTCACCACACTACCCAAACGCGAGAACTGTTCATTCTCGTATTCAATGGATGCTTTAAACCAGTTTTCGTTATCGAGATAAATAATTAAACCACACTGATCAAATTGAGCCTGATAGTTAAAACTGACCTTTGCTGTAAAAGTGAAGTTTTCTCCTGACTCCAGTTGCAGTGCAGGGGCGTTGTCGTTTCTGAATCCATAGTACGAACGTTGCCAGAAGTCGGTTTCAGGTTCAGTGGTGATTGAAACAAGTTCAGGTGTGACATTATGCTGCTTAGGCTCAAATATCCATTCGCCTCTTGTAAAATCTATCATTGTTCTTATTCCTAACCGTTTGATATGTTGATTGTATAGATGATTTATCTGAAAAAAAGAGGGAGACATCATGTCCCCCCTCAAATAAGTATCGGAGAATTAAACCGGAGTTAATTCTCAGCAGCCAGGCTCTTCTGGTAGTTATTCTTTATCAGTAAAGACAAAACCTTGCTGTTCAAGTGTCTTAGCTACCTGAGGGAAGTAAATCTTGCTGTAGAATTGAGCTGTCTGAGCAGTGTAGCTCGGCATCTCTTTCATACCAATGTTATCCCACCACTGACGCAGATCGGCATCGTATTGCTTGGCACCTTCTGCCACTTTTTCAGCGTCGTATTTTTCTGACATTGCAAAACTATCCAGAGCAACACGTGGTTTTACTGCTGACAGGATGTCCTTATCAGGAACACCAATGGTTGAACCTAAAGCTGGGAATGTGTTCTTCGGTAGTCCAAGCAGTTCGATCATTGCTTCAGGGTTATTTCGGATACCGCCAATAACGGTTGTGCCGTATCCAAATGACGCCGCTGCGGTCTGAAGAGCATTAACGGCAATGCCCGCATCAACCGCACCTACAACAATACCTTCCGCTGAGCGTGAAATAACCATTTCCTGATCAATTTCTTTCATTGCCGTTTCTGCACGGTGGTAGTCAATGACAACAGTTACAAATACATCAGCCGTTGCAACCTGTGGCTGACCACCTGCTATTTCAGCAATTTTCTTTATCGTTTCTTTATCGCGGGTTACAACCAGAGAAACCTGCTGACCATTGATGGATGTCGGTGCCTGCTGAGCTGCTTTAAGAATTAGTTCAAGATCCTCATCTTTAACCGCTTCACCGGTAAAGTTACGTACTGAGCGGCGGTTAAGCATCTGTTCTAATGTTGGATTCATATTAATTACCTTATTATGCATTTGGGTATGAAGGCTATATTAACCTCTGCTTTAATTACTGGTAGTATCAAATAAATTAAAACTATTGTTACTCAAAGTTAAAGAAATGAACCTGGAATTGACTAAGTATCTGCCTTCATTTATACATGCTGCCACAACACTGAATTTTTCTCAGGCTGCCAGAAATCTGGGAGTAACTCCGGCGGCGGTAAGTAAAAATGTAAAGAGTCTGGAAGAGCAGCTGAATCTGCGCTTGTTTCATCGCTCTACTCACGCGCTCTCTCTTACCGATGAGGGGGAACAGTTTCTCGCCAGTATCACCCCCCTTGCTGAGCAGCTTAGCGATACCTTTGAAGGTGCACGTAACCTTTCGTCCATTCCCAAAGGCAGGCTGAAAGTAAGCCTTTCTTATGGGTTTGGTAAGAAGTGGATTCAGCCTCTAATCAGTCCCTTTATGAAGGCTTATCCGGGAATCAGTCTGGATATACGTTATGAGGACAGGTATGTCGATCTGGTGGAAGAGGGCTACGATATCACGCTTGGCAACCGGGCAGATGAAGACAGCCGGATTGTGTCCAGATATCTGACAGAGTTTAAACCTATTTGCGTGGCAAGTGCTGAGTATATTGAACAATACGGTATACCAGAGACACCTTCTGATATCGGTAACCGTCCTTGTATCCGCTACCGGACATCTACATCGAATAAGAACCTTCCCTGGAAATTTATCGATCAGAATGCGGGTCAGCAAGTTATTGATCCTGTTAATTCGGTCATCTCTGTGACTACAGTGGAAGCTGTCTGTGACTTTGCTGTTCAGGGGCTGGGGCTTGCTATGGTTGTTCCTTGGGATGCGGAGCCTCATTTAAAATCAGGACAGCTGATTCAGGTACTGAAATCTTATACACATAGCGCCGTTCCGGTAAGAATTTATTATCCTTCCCGACAGCAACTACCTGCAAAGGTGCGGGTGTTTATTGATTTTATTTGTCAGCATATACATTAACAATGACACCGATTGATCTGGAGGCTTTGCCCGATAAGTTAAAGAAAAAGCACCAGTCATCAACCTCTGGTGGTCTTATTGCCCGTTTGGCTATAGATCAGCGTTACAAAGGAAAAGGATTTGGTGAATGGATGCTTATTGATGCTCTGCGTAAGCTTTTGAACGCCAGTGATAGCGTGGCATTTCCGGTAGTAATTGTTGATGCCAAAGATGGCGCAAAACACTTCTATGAACACTATGGATTTCAAGCTTTTCAGGAGGCAGAGAACAAACTGTTCATTGCCATCTCTGATGTGAGAGCAAGCCTGGGTTAGCTTGAAGCTTTTTCCTGATTTCTCTGCTGCTTGATATATTCAACAATGTGCCATATCTGGCTGATGGTATGGCGCTTACCGATAAAGCGTCCGCCTTTTACAGCATGATAAGCCAGCTCTAAGTCATCAACGGTTAGTTGCGTATTGGGCTGAAACAACTTCTCACTCATGTTATTTTCTGTAAACGTCCAGGCTCGGGCTGGCAGGGAAATGCAAGCTCAACAGACTGTTCCAAAGAGTTCAGCAAGGAAGCGCAGCCGGTTTTCTATAGAGCCACCGTATTCATCGGTACGGTTGTTAGCCTCTGAGTCGATAAATTGGTTTATCAGATAACCATTTCCTCAATTACTTGCTAACTTGAATGAGTTCAATTTGATAGCCATCAGGGTCGGTTACAAATGCAATATGAGTTGTACCGCCTTTCATGGGACCAGGTTCGCGGGTGACTTTGCCGCCAAGTGTTTTAATCTTATCGCAGGTAACGTAGATGTCTTCTACGCCCAGAGCAAGGTGACCAAATCCGTTACCCAGGTCGTATTCATTTGTATCCCAGTTATATGTCAGCTCCAGTGTTACTGGCTGATCTTCATAACCGACAAATACCAATGAGTAACGATATTCAGGATTTTCAAATTTATCCAGAACGCTCATACCAAGTACTTTGGTATAAAATTCAATAGATTTTTCCAGATCGCCTACGCGAACCATAGTGTGCAGAAATTTCATGTTTAGCTTTGTACCTACGATGGTGATAATTAACTCCCCCCACAATACTCGTTTATTAATATCTCAGTAAATTAGTATTAATAATGAAATTGATAATATTCCGTTATCGATTGGAAAGGTAAAACGGTGTGACGCCGAGGCAATTTGTAAAGCTCTATATAGGATTGAGCTTTGCCTTTTCCAGAAGGAAGTCGACCAGTACCCGAATCCTTCGGGCTTTTTGACTATTTTGTGAGAAGTAGACATATAAGCCAGGCACTTCATGCCAATAAGGCTTTAGAACCGGAATTAAATTACCTTCCTGAAAATGGTTTTCCACCAGCGGGGCGAGAAATCGTCCCATACCAATGCCTTCCAGTGCGGCATCAACGCTAATATCAGTGTCGTTTACTATCATAGCCAGAGGCATCTCAACGGTGATGGTGCTGTTATCCTGCTTTAGATACAGCGGTGCAAGTCGGTTTGAGGTTCCAAAGCGATACTGGATTAGCCGGTGCTGCTCCAGATCCTGAGGGGTTTCAGGAATACCGTTCTGCTCCATATATTCTGGTGATACAAACAGCGCTTCTGGGATTGGTGGTGTCAGTTTGCGGGCGACAACACCCTCTTCAATCAGATTTCCAAAACGGATACCAATATCGATACCTTCTTTGATGATATCGATGGCGGAATCCGAGACAGATATCTCCAGTTCGATTTCAGGGTATAGCCGACAGAACTCAGGAAAAATCGGACGTAAGACACTCTGATAAACAAAGCGGGGAACCGTCATACTCACCTTGCCAGACGGGGCGTGGGATAGGTCATGTACCCCTTCAAGAGCGTAGTCCAGTGTTGCTATTGCTTCGGTAGTATTCTTCAGCAGAAACTTACCGGCTTCGGTCAGACTCATTTGGCGGGTAGATCGGTTGAACAGAGGGACATCAAGTTTGCTTTCCAGCAGCTTTAGCGATTGGCTAATTGAAGGCGCTGCCATTTCCAGTTTTCTTGCCGCACCACGAATGCTGCCTTCATTTGCAATCGTGTGGAAAATGACGATCTGGTTATAGCTTGCTCCGGCACCTTTCATATTGACCTCTCCATTTATTGTTAGATTTATCCTAACAGTCTATTAGGTCTGTATCATCTAGTTTTAATCAGTTGAAGGACTAGAATGTGCGCATAGGTTGAGATTATACATTTACCTCTGGAGTTAATATGAGCAAAGTCGTTGTTATTTCCGGTCACCCTAATCTGGATGAGTCCTGGACAAATAAAGTTATTCTGAACAAGCTACAGCAAAGTGTAGAAAGCATTGATATTCGCCGTCTGGATACGCTGTACCCTGATTACAAGATCGATATCGAAGCTGAGCAAAACGCGCTGGTTGATGCTGACGTTATTGTTTTCCAGTATCCATACTACTGGTACTCAGTCCCGGCGTTACTTAAAAAGTGGATTGATGATGTGTTTGCATTTAACTTCGCATTCGGCCCGGAAGGTGACAAGCTGAAGAACAAACATTTTATCCTTTCTTTCACTGTTGGTGGTCCGGAAGAGTCTTATGATCCACTAGGCTATAACCACTTTACCATCGAGGAACTGGCGCGTCCGCTTCAGCAACTTTGCTACCTTGCAGGTATGGTGTATCAGCCACCGGTTTATACTCACAGAATGGTTTATATTCCTGGTGTTTACAATACTCAGGAAGATGTAGAAGGACGTGCAGCCGATCACGCTGATCGTCTGCTAGCTAAGATTGATGAACTTTCAAACTCAACCGAAGCGAAGTTCGATCTGTTCGTGAAGCAGTGGTTTAGTCAGTTTGATCAACTTCCTGAAGATAACAGTTATTTCTTAGGTCATATTGCAGAAAATATCGAACTTACCGATCCAAACGGTTCATATATGGGGAGCGCAGGATTTAATGACTGGTATAAGTCTCTGCTGACCATATTTAAACCGGGTGTTAAACACCTTATTGAGCAAACGTCTATTAAGTCAGCTGGTGACAAGTTTGACGCTGAAATACGTATCCGTGCTCAGGGTGACATGACTAATGGTGAGAGTATCAATCAGCTGCTCAACGAAAACTGGACGGTATCGATTGATGAAGAGGGTAAGTTTACTATTCATAGTTATGAGGTGGCTGCGGTATAAATCCATTCATCGCAAACCGTTCTAATCTCTGCGGTTCAGTATGAGTACACTGGATGAAATTGCCCCAATTGGCGCGTTTATAAGAGCGACTCTGGTTTAACTGAAACAGAAAATAGCCTTAAAGCCCGTGATTATGCCGGAGAGCGTCACGGGCATTTTTTGCTATTTACTACTAAGAACCGGCTTTATGCCAATTAAAAAAAGCATCTATCCCAGAGAACGATCTCATAACGCTATATTTTTTCAGAAGCGTTTTAGAACGATGGCTCTAAGGCTTGTGATCACCAAGCGATTCTGTCGTACCTTAATTACCAAGCTTTCTGGCACACAGTGGGACATTAGCAATTTAGTGCTTCCACTCTAAGTAAGTTTTGCCCCATTCGGTGTTAACGCAATTACTCAGTGGCAAATCGTGCCACTGAAATCACCGTACTTTTGCTCATGGTTGCAACTAGCTGTGTGGTGAACGGAATCTCCCAAAAACGTTTACCCATTAACATTTCTAACCCTGAGCCATGCTCGCATAATTATGCAGCTTCCTTTAGGAGATAAATCGCAAAGGGATACAAATGATTTGGGAACATAGGTTGCAATCTACCCTTCGAATAACTTTTGTACCGCAAAAAGAAGAACTGCACCGATACACAAGTTGCCTTCCGTGAAAGATTTTGGACTATTTTCTGCCACCATGCTTATATATTCGCCATTCTGTTTTGAGCTCTAGCGGTACGTAATTTATGCACACTATGTTCAGTGATGGCAATACATTGCCCGAGACAAGAAGTTTTTGTCAGGTGAAAACAAAATCCTCACTCGCAATGGAGTGAGGTGTTCTGGTCAAGCGGAAGTCGATACCCACACCAGGCGCTTAAGATGAAAACCCCTGCTGAAGCCTATGCATTAGGGGCTTAGGTTGTCTAAAATAAGCTGGATCATCACAAGCTTCGATACTCTATCTTTCTTGATATCCCTGTTCGAGCGGTATCCTTGATGAGGAGTAGCCGTGTTGTATGACATGTTTGCCCGCCTCTAGTTTAAACTCGTCGGTATCGCAACTCCCTTTAATCATGTTTTCTCTTTATGGTTCAGTCGCATAATCACCATAAAGAGCGTCTACATGTCTTAGGCTTTACTAGGCTACCTTTAAATTAATCGGGGTAATTCCCCCCATATGTGATTTTTTGTGGGGAAAAGGTCGCTCTATACTGGTATTTCATCAAGGGACATTGATGAGGCATTTAAATCCGTAGGGAGCATATTTGACGCAATTACCAAGTTCTGTAGTGAATCGATGAGACAGAGTGTACTGCCAACTCTACACAGAACCCCAAATTCAGGAAACAAGATATGAAAAACAAACTTATAGCAACGTTGATGCTCGGATGTACCGTATATGCAGTCACTGCTCAGGCTTCTTATTACACTGAAGGTACTGTCGACGTCGTGCGGTATGACGTCATTACTGATGTAACTTATGGCCAAGGTGCAGTGATGGCTGAGAATGAAAATACCATGATGGACCTGACTATGGATGTCTACTCTCCGGTAGAAATGACAGATGAACCATTGCCTGCAATTATCCTAACTCACGGTGGTTCTTTTCACCGCGGAAATCCGCGTATTCCTTATGTTGGAATTGGCGGACAAACGACAACCATGAGTCAGTATGCGATGCGTTATGCTGAAGAAGGCTATGTAGTATTCACTATCAAGTACCGTGTTGCCCCAGACAACCCTGTTATCGATATGAACGAACACTATAGTAATGATCTGTTACTCGACTTCTTCCAAACACCTGAGGCCATCCATCAGGGCAATGTTATTCGCTCACAAATGGGATTAGAGCTGTTTACGGAGGACAATGTGGTGGAGATCATGAGAAATGCGGTGGTAGCCGCCGCTGAAGATCTCCGAACAGCACTACATCATGTAAAAGCAGAGAACGCGACGTACAATATCGACCCTGACCTTATTGCGTTGGGTGGGTTTTCTGCAGGTGCTGTGACCTCCATTAATGTGGCCTATGGCATGCAAGAAGACGTTGCAGCAGTAATTGCCAACTCTGGTTATCCGTCGGTATTTAATATGGATAAGCTAATTGATGAAGAGAGTGAACTGCCTCCAGGCCTATTTTTCCTCGCACAAAATGACTATCCAGTTGTAGATATGGAACTAAAACCATTTATCAAAAAGCTGAGTTCGCTCAATGCTGACTACTCATTTAACTGGATTCCGAGCCATGGCCATTTCTATCCGTCGGGAGTAACTAGCCTAGGATCTGACGGCAGTCAAATGTCAGTTGAGCAACGCTCGATCGAGTTTCTCAATGAAGTACTTAAACGCAAGTGATTGTCTTTTAGCCTCCAATAGGAGGCTTTTATCATTTTCACGCTATAATTGAGCCAAAGTTCACAGATTTCACGGCAATAAGGCTCTAAACAAAATAGCTTGTTGCCTTAATCGATGAAAGAAACCCTGGAAGTTACTATGTTCACATACGACCAAGTTTGCTGTTTCTGCGCCGTTTACGAGAACGGTTCGTATAGTGCTGGGGCAAGAAAACTACGGCGCGATCGTTCAACAGTACGTGAGCATATCGCAGCGATGGAAGATACGATTGGTGTTCCGTTATTTGATATTGTTGGTAAAAGCGCTACCCCAACAGAAACCGCACATAAGCTGTATCCCAGGGCACTGGTTATAAACCATCAACTGAGAGAGTTTAGTGCCGAAGCCGCTACCTCGTTTGATGATGAGTTATCGTCCGTAAATATTTACTATGATGCAATGATCCCAACGAGTTTGATTGCAGAAGTCGAAACTAAAGTTGCTGATGTTTTCCCGCATGTCCGGTTTCACTGGCTACTGAGAAATCGCCAGGAAGCCATTACCGACCTGAGCAATAATAAGGCGCATCTTGCTTTGATGCCTGTGCTCAACCGCGTATTGCCCGAAGGCCCTGTGATTTTTACCAATTTGGGCGCAATGCGCTTTGGTGTGTACGTGGGAACGCAAAGCCCTCTTGCCAATAAAACTCAAGTACAGCTCAGCGATTTGCAATTAGAAAAACAGTATATTGTTGAAAATCACTATCTAGCAGAGCTACCCAACAGTAAGGTATCACCGCATTATCACTTGGTTAGCAGCAATGATGTCCTTATCTGTCTACTAAAAAGGCAGGGGTGGGCAGTGTTACCGGAAGAAACAGCTAGGCAGTATGAAGCTGTGTCTGACATTCAACGGATAGAGGTAAAAGAGCTCGTTAGCAACTACAACGTTAATATATGTACTTTTCATACGCCATCAGGCGAGAGAAACCCTATCATCACATTGCTGAAGGAGGTCATTAATGATTATGCAAAAAAACATTTGTTTTGATACTGGATTCAGTTTTATGCACTAGTCTTAAACTTTTTCAATCCGTAGTTCTAAATGCAAATTGGATACTGAGAAATTAATGCTAGAGAGCAACGAATTTGAGAGATAAAAGTCTACTAACTTTATGGTGTCCAACTGATACGTACCAGAAGTAGGTTGGTCGATTCAGCATACGAAAATGAGGCAGCCTTGATTGAGTTCGAGAAGTTTAAGGCTAGTCTTCATATCGCTTAGTAATGTAAAGTCAGTTTTGAATTCTTAGTCGTACTTTCTGCATAAATCACTTCTGGTAGCGTACGGTGTTCGTGAAAGCTCATGTCCAATTCCGTTCACTGACGGCACCTTATCAAGTTGTCTCGTTCGGTGATTAGCAGTACTAAAAGTTGCCTGCATACACCTTCATTATCAAAGCCGTAAGCTCAAAAATGTCCAAATAGTAGAGTTTGTCGACTCGGAAATATAACTATCAATCTCATTTTGTAGAGTTGAGACTTACCTCAACAAATAGTGTTGAAGCTTTCTTTTGAAACGCGATTCAGCGATCGTGGAATCAAGACCGAATTTTGATATCATTTTACTTAAATGCGTTTTCTGAGGTTATATAGATGAAAAAAATCCTGTTATTGATCACTACCACGTTGTTTTTTGCCGGTTGCTCTAATACTTGGGATGGGGTCAAAGACGATTCATCAAAAATTTGGAATGACACAAAAGAAGCTGTGCATGAAGCTACTGAGTAACTAGTGCGTTCATATGGAATGAGCCTCTAAGTATTCGACTATTTATACGACCACTGTTCGGTTCAGGCAGTGGCCGAACTAAACCCCAAATGATACAGAGTAAATAACAAGTATTTTGTATCTTTCCGGCAGAAACGCCGTTACTCCCAAAATTTCCACTGTTTCTTGCTATTTTCAGCTATTTTTTCCTGCCCCTTTTCTGAGCCTTTATCTAACTGATTTTGAACTTTCTGAGACTTTTTCTCTCACTGGTTGAATTTGCACCTCGTTTATTTTCCTGAAATACACATTTCGCTAATTTAGAGCTGACATTACCTCTCTATATTACGGATCAATTTTATGCTGATTGGTAAATAACTATGAAATTGAAATGGCTGGCACTTGGTACTTTTCTGATGACCCTTTTAGGGTGCAATAGCAGTGATGGTTCAGACAACACCGCCTTAGTTTCTTTCAGTGTTTCAGATGCTCCTGTAGAAGACACCACCGAAGTTGTTGTCGCCTTTGATGCCTTAGAGCTAATCCACGAAAACGGCCATCGCTATTTCCTCAATGTAGTGGATACCAATGAACACAGCGACTACCAGCAGATTGATTTACTCGAACATCAAGGTAGTAATTCAAAGTTAATTCTTTCTGACGAACGTATTGCCAAAGGCCATTACAAGAACTTAATCATTCACATCAAACCAAACGCAGATCTAAATTGGGTGATGGCTAATGGACAACATGATTTAAAAGTACCAAGCAATAAACTTCAGCTTGGCAGTTTCGAAGTCACCGAGGAAACTGTTCAATCTTTCACTATTGAATTTGATCTACGGCAGTCCTTGGTTTTACGTGGTAACAACACAAATAATAGTGGTTATAACCTGAAGCCACAGGGTGTGAAGATAGTAGATAATGGCTCTGCTACATCCATATGGGGCAATGTCGAACCTGCCTTATTTAGTGAGGGTGAAGCGTGTAGTGATGATGGTGGTAATGTTGTTTACCTATACCAAGGTCATGACCACAATGCAGCAGCGTTAGTTGATAATATTGATACTCTTGATGACGATTATCTTAATAACTCAGAACTACCAGAGGGTTTTGTAGTTCCTTATGCGTCTGTCTCGGTCATGGAAAATGGTGACTATTATTTCGGTTTTATTCCATCGGGTAACTACACCATTGCCTTTACATGCAGCGCCTATGTTGATGACCCCATCCAATACGACCAGATTAAGATTGCTAATCCGAATGAGCAGTCAGCGGAAATAACGACTTTGCCAATCCAAGAGTACCAACACAATTTTTATTGAGTACTTTTTTGTATAAGACCACTAATGAAAATGTCCATTTTCGTTCACGAACTGCATCATATAAAGTGATGCAGTTTTGCTATTTGGGCTGGCAGAAGTTATTTTAAGGGTCAATTTCGTCCGAAGCGCTAAATACTTTCTGTCTAGAAGTGTGCCAGAGCCCAGAGTACGCAATCCCAAAGTTTTGCCCGATAAACTATCTCTGTGTTCTGAAACCTGGTAAGTCATGATGCCTGGCTGAACGGTTACGATGAGTAAGCCTCAACTCTATGAGGCTTTTCTTTTACTTATCTTTTCCTTTGCCACCCTTGTTACTGCCGCCGCCTCGATTACTATTCCCGCCACCTTTATTGCTGTTTCCACCGCTTTTTTTACTCGATTTGGATTGACTACTTGCTTGATTGGTTGAAAGCAACTGTTGTTTCTGAGCTTTTAGCTCTCCGGTTCCATTGCCTGGATTAGAGTATTTCGCGTGTGCATTGAGTTCATCTTGGCTGACGAAGCCATCTTTATTTTTATCGAATGAGGCGAATGCACTTAAACCGATCTGACTTTCATCATCATCACCCTCTTGTTCGCCTTCTTGCTGTGAAACCGTCCCTGAGCCCCCAAGACGAAACTGATTAAACTCCTCCTTTGACACTAATCCATCACCATCGCTGTCCATTTCCTCAACAATAGGGGCGACTTTAGTTCGATTATTCTCATCCTCTACTTCCTCCGCCGAAACAGCAAGGAAAGAGACAGTGGTCAATAACGCCACCAGCAAATTAGTAAACTTGTTCATACTTTTCTCCATATCAGCACACCATTTATAATTTTAGACTAATACGGTTTAAAAATATGACCTAACAGAAGCAGCTCTTTCTGGCCTATCATATTGACACAGAGAGCAAAAAAACTGATTTATTGATTACTTGCTCCACTACAGCGTCAGTCACTTCAGATTTCATCGTCGAACATTTTTTTGTACGTAGTGTACGATTTCACGTGTCATCATTTCCTTCGCATAAAGGCAATCATGAATTTGAATTGGTTCCGATCATTGCGAGCTAGCTGGTGTTCAAAGCTTGCGGAGATAAATGGTTACAATGCATGGACTATCATTAGTACTGCATGAAACGGGTAGAGGTATAAAAATCAAGATGAGCGGATTTGTCCATTTCCTTCCATCTCAGGCACTGCGATAAGCGGTGCCTAAATGTGTTTTGCGATACTAAAAGTTATCCGGCGGGTAGATTCGTTCCATAAAGCCAAACTCGTCTTTGTCCAAAAGCTTCTTATGCGGAGTTGTGGTTTGTTTGTGGTTTGTTTGTACATATGTTTGTCGCAATCTAGATAGTGTGCTTGAGTTCGGTGTAGGTTACGCCCTCAATCTCTTTTACTCGCACTATCAATATATGTGCTCCACCACTGCATAATTTGTTTCCTTTGCTCAAAGAAATCTGAGCGGTTGTAACTTGCGCGTGTTTCATTTTGGTCTGAATGAGATAAGCATGCTTCAATATGAAGGGTATCGAAACCTTCTTCATGTAGTGCGGTTGAAGCAATTGCTCGTAGTCCATGAGCAACAAGCTTGCCTTGAAAGCCTAAGCTGCGCTTAAGTGCAGCATTCGCGGTAAAGACACTTACATGACTATTTGGATCTCGCTCTCCCGGAAAAACAAATTCTCTTCCTTCACTTTGTGGCTTCATTTTATCCAGAATATCAATACATTCCTCAGTCAGAGGAATCCTATGTTTTTTTCTGCGTTTCATCTCAGTTGCAGGAATAGTCCAACATTTAGATACTAAATCAATGTCTTTCCAACGTGTTCTAGCTGCTTCCTTGGGTCTTGCTATAGTGTGTAGTTGCCATAGTAATAAACACTTAGTTTTATCTTGAATTTTGTTGTTACTTTCTAATCTAGAAAGAAATGTCTCAAGCAATTCGGGGCGTATTGTAGCCATATGCTTGACATCATGTCTTTCAAACGCATTGATCATTCGAGTTAGTGGATTTGCGTTGATAACTCCGCTATCGACACCATATTCCATAATCTGATTTAGTGACTGACAAATACGTTTAATAGTTGAGAGCTTTTGATCTACTTCTAAAGGTCGAAGAATTAAGATCGTATCTCTGCGAGTAATTTCCCCAATTGGGACATTCCCAAGCTTAGGTAGGGCATATTTTTCTAGTGTACGCCATGTCCTCTCCGCGTGAGCTGCACTGATGGTTTTCTTTTTTCTTTCGAACCATTGCTTAGCAACAGAAAGGAAGATGCTGGATTCTCTTCTTTTTGCTTCTTGCTTTATTTCTTTTAGTTGTTGCTTTGGATTTACTCCATTTGCTACTTGGTCGCGGTGTTCTTGTGCGATTTTTCTCGCATTAGCGAGGGTTAGTTTAGGGTATGAGCCAAGAGAAATTTTCTTAACTTTGCCAGTCATGGGGTCGCAGTATCGGAATTGCCAAGATTTAGTACCATTTGGTCTGATACGAATGTTCAATCCATTTCCATCAGCAAGGACATATTCTTTATCTTTAACAGGAGTGTTTTTGATCTGTCGGTCGGTCAATCTTATTGTTGGCTTAGGCATGGGAACTCCTTGATGGTTGTTCCTCTATTATACAGCAGTTATATTTATGGGGTACAAAATGGGGTACAAAAAATTATGGATTTAGTGAAACGACTTAGGACGTTATTAAATAGGGATGTTTGATTATATGTATGTTTATAAAGAATAAAATGCATTTAATTAGACGTTATTGTATTTCAATTCAGTAGACCTGGAAACCATTGAATTGAATTATTGATCATTCGAAATGTGCCTTACTGTTATTAATCTAAGCAGCGAATTTGCGAGGGATTCTATCATCATCCGGCAATGGTATGTAGCCCATAGGCAGGGTGTCGTTTTTTTATTGTTTTATGTCGGAAACTTTGTAGAACGCTTCCCTAATATAGGCGTATGATATTCCGTAATATTTAATAATATATGCATGCCTTTAACAGACTTTTGTTAAACGGTTTCATAGGTAAATAATGACAAAAATTAAAAGTATGGACCAACGAATGTCCATCATTGCGATCGGCTGGCCAATACTGGTTGAAGTTCTACTTCGAACCGTTTTGGGAACAAGCGACGTATTCATGCTAAGTAGCTATTCAGACAAAGCGGTGTCCGCGGTCGGGGTTATTACACAGCTCACCTTCTTCCTTATGATTGTGTCTTCCATGGTCAGTAGCGGTACCGCGATATTGATTACTCAGTTTAATGGCGCCGGTAAATCACAACTAGCGGCAGACGTTGGTGTCGCTAGTGTATTTCTTTCAATCATTGTAGGGTTGTTTTTGAGCGGGCTGGCTGTTTTTGGCGCTTTCTACTTTATACCGTTATATGGGTTAGAGCATCAGGTAGAAGTGTATGCACGAGATTACCTGTCTATTGCTGGCGCATTTACATTTACCGTTACTTTAGGAATCGTTTTTTCTACGATTTTACGTAGTCACGGTTATTCTCGGGCACCCATGGTGGTGAACTTAGCGACTGGTGTTATTAATGTTATCGGTAATTACATTGCCCTTTACCAACCATTCGGTTTACCTGTTTTTGGCGTCCAGGGTGTTGCTATTGCGACTGTCTTTAGTCAGATACTGGGAACAATTGTGCTATGGGTTATCTTAGTTCGAGCGGATATTAAACTGCCATACCGAGCTTTTTTAATGGTTAGCCGCGATATATACGCAAAGATCTTAAAAATTGGCAGTATGAATGCTGGCGAAATTCTGTTTTATAACGTGGCTCAGATCATTATCGTCTATTTTGTGGTTCAGATGGGTACTGCTTCCCTGGCTGCGTATACTTATGCCCAAAATATTGCCCGATTTTCGTTTGCGTTCTCAGTGGCCCTGGGGCAAGCAGCGCAGATCCAAACTGGATATTACGTTGGAAAAGGATGGATAGATTCGATACATAGTAAAGTGCAAAAATATTTTTATGTCGGTTTTGCTGTATCCATTGCTGTCGCTTCGATGATCTACCTGTTTAGAGAACCAATATTGAGCCTTTTCACTCATGATTCAGAAGTGCTTGTGTTAACCGTTTCTCTGTTATTAGCATCCATATTTCTTGAAGGTGGAAGGGTATTTAACCTGATCTTCATTTCAGCATTGAAGGGAGCGGGTGATGTCAAATTTCCGGTCCAGATGGGGATATTGAGTATGTGGGGCATTGGGGTTTTTATGGCCTATGTTCTGGGAATTCATCTTGGATATGGCGTCGCAGGGGCGTGGATAGCGGTAGCGCTAGATGAATGGATACGTGGCCTAATCATGGCGGTCAGATGGCGCTCAAAGATCTGGACCAGGTTTAAGCTGGTGGATGCGTAAAGAGTAGTAGTAGCTTTTACAACAATTTAATTAGGACAGAGCTGATAACTCTGTCCTAATTAAGCGAGAGCCTTGAAATGAAAATCAGTATTGGAACCGTACGTTCATCATAAATTGGCCACCATAGATACCGTTGTTGCGTAACCCTGCGCCAAGTACCAGTTGTTGGGTTGAATGGAATCGGGCACCTGCATTATAAGATGTATGGGTTTCGTCACCGTCAATTAATTGACCAATATCGCCATATACCTCAACATTCTGCAACAGCCATACTCTTGCTCCAAGGCCAAATTCAGGTAGAAAATCTTCACCAACAAGTTCGTCACTGCCTTCTTTAACATTGTTAAGCAGCAGGTGTCCGTAGATATCCGCAAATTGGTTGACTGGGCCATTAAAGCCAACACCACCAGTAAGAATCCAATCGCCTTCAAACTGACTTTCGCCACTGACGATAAAATGACTGTTTTCGGTAAACTGAGTACTGAAGCCCATCCCAAAAGAAGTCGGGCTTGAACCTATGTTGAAGTCAAAGTTGTTGTAACTGAAATTGTTAGCGTTAGCAGCACCTGATACCAACAGCGTTGAAATTAACAGGCTTAGTGAGCGAGCTTTTCCTTGCATGGAGACTCCGAAAAAGGTTAATTTAAATCTTAATCTGTTAATGCAATTAGCACGCCAACAAAAGAGCCATTAACCTGACTTAATCGTATGTTGTGATAAAAACTTTACGCAGAGCACAACGAATACGGTAAAATTAAGGTATTGTATCAGGCCAAAATGATAGTCTCAGGATGTTAAAGTTGATTCGTAGTTTGTTTATAGCCCTGGTTGTTTTTTTCTCCGCGTCTTCAGCAGCAGACAGTTTAAAAGTTTACGCTGCTTCTTCTATGACCAATGCGATTCAAGACATAAGTAAGCGGTTTTACGATCAAACCGGGATAAAAGTGGTTACTGTGTTTGGTGGTTCGGCTTCCTTAGCAAGACAAATTGACAAGGGAGCACCTGCAGACATATATATTTCCGCCAATAAAAAATGGATGGAGTATCTGATCCAGAAGGGCACTATAACCAGTGAAAACGCGACTGATATTGCCAGAAACAGACTAGTGGTTGTTGCAGGTGCTAATTTAAGTGATGAGCCTTTTGATTCGTCAAACAAACAATCCTGGGTTAGCTTAACTCAAAATAGCAGGATTGCTGTCGGGCAAACTGACTCAGTACCGGCTGGCATCTACGCAAAACAATCACTTCAAACTCTCGGAGTATGGGAGGTGTTAAAATCGCGTTTAGCAAGCGCAAACAATGTTAGGTTTGCATTGGCTCTAGTTGAAAGAGGCGAGACCGATATTGGGATCGTATATCGAACAGACGCTCTGTATAGTGACGCGGTAACAATAATCACGGAGCTACCAGAAAGTAGCCATGATCCTATTGTGTACCCAGCTGCGTTGGTCAATGAGAGTGAAGATGCACAAATGTTCTTTAAATTCCTTATGCGTAACGACGCGAAACAAGTGTTGAATAAGTATGGTTTTCAAACCATAAACTCGAACTGACACAACGTTTTTGAATAAACTGGTAGGGAACCATTTAATGTTGACCGAACTCGAAGCTGAGGCGTTACTTTTAAGTATTAAAGTAGCGTTTTTTGCCGTATTGTGGCTTGTCCCGATTGGGATAGTGCTCGCCTGGCTTTTAGCTCGTAAAAACTTCCTCGGTAAAAGTCTTCTCGATAGCCTGATTCATCTGCCATTAGTTTTACCTCCTGTTGTTATTGGCTATCTGTTACTGATCCTGATGGGTAGACAAGGGGTTGTAGGAAAGTTCTTGAATGATGTGTTTGGCATCAGTTTTAGCTTCAGTTGGAAAGGGGCTGCATTAGCCTCTGCGGTAGTCGCGCTTCCTTTAATGGTAAGGGCTATACGACTCAGTCTGGAGTCGGTAGATACCCGCCTAGAACATGCGGCACGCACACTAGGAGCATCACCTATAAAGGTGTTTTTTACTATTACACTGCCCTTGATTCTGCCTGGCATTGTAACTGGAACAATGCTTGCTTTTGCCAGAAGTCTTGGGGAGTTTGGTGCCACAATTACGTTTGTTTCCAACATCCCAGGTGAAACCCAGACTATTCCTTTAGCTATGTTTAGTTTTATCGAGACTCCGGGGGCTGAATTCGAAGCAGCCAGGTTATGCGCTATCTCGATAGTTGTAGCTTTGACTTCTTTATTTGTCTCGGAGTTGCTTAATCGAAAAGCACAGCGTCAGTTGAACGGGAGTGTAGCCAGGTGATTTCAGTATCGGTGAAACGTACACTCGGTAATATTTTGCTGGATGTGGAAACAGAGCTTCCCTCAAAAGGAATCACGGCAATTTTTGGTCGCTCAGGCTCAGGGAAAACGTCAATCATCAATGTGATAAGTGGTTTGCTCCAACCGGATTCGGGCCAAATAAAAGTAGGGGAGCATACCCTTTACAACGATCAGCAGAAGATCAACGTACCTATCGAAAAACGTAATATCGGCTATGTTTTTCAGGACGCACGGTTATTTCCCCATTATTCAGTTAAAGGAAACCTTTTATACGGTGTGAAAGGGGAGCTGGATGTTCACTCGTTTGAGCACATTATTCAATTATTGAGTTTAGAACACCTTCTTAAGCGCTACCCCTCAGATCTGTCAGGTGGTGAAAAACAACGCGTCGCTATTGCCAGGGCGTTACTATCCAGTCCACAGTTACTTTTGATGGATGAGCCTCTTGCGTCTCTCGATCTTCCTCGTAAAAAGGAAGTAATGCCGTTCCTGGAAAAACTGGCTAAAGAAGTGAAAATTCCGATTCTCTACGTCACGCACAGTTTAAACGAAATCTTGCGTCTTGCTGACCATATCTTGCTGATCGATCAGGGGAGTGTAATCGCTAGCGGTCCATTGGAAGAGGTATGGGGTTCAGAAGCGATGAAGCCATGGCAATCATTCTCTGAACGAAGCACTTTACTTGAGGGTGTTGTTATTGAACATCATAACGATTATGCATTGACGCTTGTTAAGCTGAATGATCAGGCTCGCCTTTGGGTTCAGAAGATAGACGAAGAGCCAGGAAGCCAGATTCGACTGCAGATTCGCTCTAACGATGTATCTGTGACGACAGAGAAACCCGTAAACACTTCTATCCGAAACATCATTCCTGCGAAAGTGCTGAGCTCGGAAGAGGTACGAAATCAGCATGGTAATCTAAGTATTGCCTTAAAACTGGATTTAGGAAGCAATTGCCGTCTTGAGGCAACGATTACTCAATGGGCAATGGATGAGCTTAAGTTGAACAAAGGAACACAAGTGTATTTGCAGATAAAAGGCGTGAGCGTCACGCAAAAAGATATGGCGCCTATACCCGTGCACGAATAATAAAAAATGCCGCAAAGCAGATTACTTTTGCGGCATTTTTTATCAGCTAGTAAGTTATTTAGCGAACACGTCGATAAACTCTTTTTTCAAGATAGGGTCACGACGAGCTTTTTTCACTTGTTTGACCATATCTTTTACACAGTTATGCAGAACTTGATCTAACAGCTGCGCACGATACTCTTCTTGTTCTTCATCACTCATCTCTTTAGGAAGGTTAAGCGTTTGATACTCTTCCATAAAGTTAACTCCGGCAAATGACTGGCTCACGGTAATTAGAGCGTGGAATTGCTCGAAGTTGTCCAGAATGTTCTGCGCACTAGCTGGCATCTGATCCCATGCTTCTCTCACTGCGTCTTCCGAGACTTCGTGAATTGATACAACCATATGATGCATTTCTTCAGGAACTTCATCATATTCAATCACTTTGCGTAGCTCTGCCGAAACTGTAGATAAATCGACCTTAATTGGTTCTTGTGTTGTCTCTTCTGACATAGGACATTCTCTTTAATGTAAAAACGCACATGCTAAGTTGAATAATTTAAATGTCAACAAACTAAAAAGCCGTCAACGGGTGACGGCTTTGATAAAGCTGGTTTTACTGATCAGATGGCGCTGACGTCTTCTGCTTGAGGGCCTTTCTGGCCGTTAGTCACCACGAATGATACCTGTTGACCATCCTGAAGGTTACGACGACCCGTACCATTGATTGCTGAAAAGTGTACGAACACATCTTTGCCGCCGTTTTCTGGTGTGATGAAGCCGAACCCTTTATCTTGATTAAACCACTTTACAGTGCCATTGATTTTATCACTCATACCTGTTCTCTATCCATATAACTGATTGATGCAAAAGCACATCAACAAAGTTACCGTACAATATTGGTTATTAGTGCGCCAGTTAAAGTATGATGAATTTTTGAAGGATGTGATCTATGCCTGTTGAACGATGAAATTAGCCTATTCCGAAGCAAAATATAGCTTAGAAAAAGTGTAGTAACGCTCTCTGTTCAGCCCACGATCGCTATATCCAACACGTGATTGAGAACGGTATTCTATGCGTTGACTGGTTGTATCGAAATAGAGCTCAACATCATCTTTGTATTGCATGGTTGGCGTTGTAAAAACGATATGCATATAAACGTTTTCATCGGTGACTATGTTATTTCCGCCCATCTTCTCGAGCACACTGTAAACAGCTTGCTTGGCTTTATCTAGCTCAGTAAAAGGAAAAGGGTCTACAAGCTTTTCCGGGTCATCCGATTGGGAAGAAACGGCATTAGGGGATGATGGAACGGGTGAAAACTTGCCATCTACGACGCCGAGATAATCTGGCAAAGTGTTATTTTTATATCCCATAAAGCCGCCACCAAGAATAATAATCGCAGCAATTAGTTTAAGTAACATGTTGAGTTCCTGTTTTGATTTCTATTTTATTGAATGAACAAAATATTAACAGGATTAGAACTAGTCGGAAACACGATTTCGTCCAGATTGTTTGGCCCGGTATAACGCCTCATCTGCAGCTTTAAGCACAGACTCTGGATTTTTGGTGTCGTAACTGTCTGCCATACCGATGCTTATTGTGACGCTGACGGTATCATTTTCACTTTGCTTTTTACGTTGTTTAGAGCCGACCTTGTTGTTCTTAGGGCGGTTGTTCATGTTTCGGATCGTCATTTGGTAATCGGCGATGTTTTCTCTTAGTTCTTCAAGGAACGGATGCGAATCATCGGTATATTTTCCTTTGAACAACACCGTAAATTCTTCACCACCGTATCGATACACTTTCGCTTTTCCACGGGTATTCATCATTTTGCTAGCAACCAGTTTAAGTACATCATCGCCAGTATCGTGACCATAGGTATCGTTAAACTTTTTAAAGTGATCTACATCCAGCATTGCGATGGTGTATTTACGGCCAAGATGACGCATTTCAGTTTCAAGCGCTCTTCGACCGGGTATTCCGGTTAACTGATCAACATAAGCGAGCTCATGGCTGGTTGTAATAACAATGACAATAAGCATCACACCGGTTAAAGAGAAGAGCGTCGCAGAGATGTAATTGGTGTCAAAAAGGACGAAAGTTAACAGCGTCAACACCTGGCAGGTATAGATAGCAGCATCAATTGATTTGTTAAACTTAAGAACACGTATGCCGTACCAACCAGTGACAAACGTGCTGTAAAGAAAGATCAGTACCGGAAGTTTTGATAGCTCAGGGACGGTAAAGAGCGCATTTTGCCAAAACTCATTTAAGCCAGTTTCCTGTACATGGACAACGGTAATAACGCCCCAGGTAATTAGCATCGCCAAAATTACGAGGTAACTTAAGCCTTTGGTAGTGAAAAGCTTACACTCTTTATAAAGACTTGCAGTAATACAGGCGACAGGGAAGATAAAAGCGAGGAGCAGATATTCCAATTTAGTTGTGCCAGTGGAAAGAGGAGACTGCAGACGTTCCTGAATGACATAGTAGGTCACACACATGGCAAACGTGACCATACCGATGCGCCCCTGATTAAACAGCTGACACAATAAGATGCAAATAAGGAAGAGCAAGTATGGCAAATTAGCGGCGAGGTGGATATTTGTTTCGATAGTCCCTGAAATGGGCTGCATCGCGAATTGCAATACCAAAACAAAAAACAATGGTAGAAAGAATTTAATCAGATTAGGACTAAAAAGTGACATCGCGAGTCTACAGCCTGCTTACTAGTTGTATAAAACACCAGCGCCTTAGTTGATAATCAAATAAAACTAAGATTTTCAATAAATGAGCATAATGCCAATAAATCTATCAGGGAACAATAAAAACATGAAAAGTGTGGCTAAACTATCAGATTTGCTATAAATGATGCGCATTGACAATCTTCGCGGATTTACCTTTATAAGTATTAGGTTAAGCTTAGGTTACTTGAGTATACAATTTGTCTATATGAACGATTAATGGAGTAGAGACATGCAAATCAGTGTTGAAGTTCATAACTATATGGAAACGCTGGTCGGTAGAAAATTGGCCGGACCTGAATATGCGGACAAGTATGACAGTGAGCAACTAGCCGACTTAGCTTGTATTGCACTCAACCAACTGCGCCCGGTATATATACGTCATGACGTAGATTTCTTATCCAGTGTACAGGAAGAAAAGATTAATCAATTACGGATTCAAGCAACGATTGCTCTTGAAGCTGCTGAAACGATGATTAAAGATGACAGAAGGCGGGAGCGTGGCGAAGATGACATTGATGTCATCTATAAAGATCTTTCTGAGGAAGAAGATCCAGAATTAGAATGGTTTGAGAAGCCCATTATTCCGCCAAAGACCAATTAATTCAGAGCAAACAAATTTTATTACAGGAGTTTTAGCGTGGGATTTTTCTCAAAACTATTTGGGGGCGGTAAATCGCAAGCGTCAGCTAAAGAGGTCGAGCCTGTCGAGCATAAAGGCTTCCTTATATATCAGGAGTCCAAAGCTGAGTCCGGCCAGTATCGAATTGCTGGTCGTATAACAAAAGAAATAGATGGTGAGCTAAAGATTCATCATTTTATCCGTTCTGATGTGGTGACGTCAGAAACAGACGCAAATGAGTTGATGCTGTCCAAAGCAAAGATGTTTATCGATCAGATGAACGGCGATATTTTTAAATAGGTTGTTTTTGTTCAATCAATAAAAATCGCCCTTTCAAAATTGGAAGCAACTTGTTGATGTTCGTCATATATATGGGAGTCAATAGCATTTAAGCTGTTGGCTCCTTTTAATGAAAAGCGCGTTATAGCTGCATCGGTAATAAAATCTATCAAGTTAGAAACCGAGCCTTTAGCAAAAGGGAGGTTCGACCTGATAGCTGTAATTACATAATGTGGTTTTTTTACAAGAGATTTATAGGTATGCTTGAGAACATACTTGTAAATTATGACGGTTTTACGTGCTTTTTCTACAAAGTGCTCAAAACTTAAGCTAAAAACCTGAGGACATCGTGTTTTTAGTATATGAGTAGTATAAAAATCAGAAATTCATTGTGCCAATAGTAGGGAATAACTATGCAGATTGGTGTGCCTAAAGAGATACTCGCGGGTGAAACACGAGTTGCTGCAACGCCTAAGTCGGTAGAGCAGCTAATAAAAATGGGATTCGATGTAGCTATCGAATCAGGAGCTGGTGTGTTAGCCAGCTTTGATGACGTCGCTTTTGAAAGTGCTGGTGCAAAAATCGCTTCAAACGAAGAGATTTGGCAGTCAGACCTTATTTTGAAGGTGAACGCACCATCAGACAAAGAAATCGACTCTATTAAAGAGGGAGCAAGCCTGGTTAGTTTTGTTTGGCCTGCGCAAAACCCTGAATTAATGGAGAAGCTATCTTCTAAGAATATTAACGTAATGGCGATGGATGCTGTTCCGCGTATTTCACGTGCTCAGGCACTGGATGCATTGAGCTCTATGGCAAACATTGCAGGCTACCGTGCTGTAGTTGAAGCTGCACATGAGTTTGGTCGCTTCTTTACCGGACAGATCACCGCCGCTGGTAAAGTTCCACCAGCGAAAGTTCTTGTTGCAGGTGCAGGTGTTGCTGGCCTTGCTGCAATCGGTGCCGCTGGTAGCCTTGGTGCTGTTGTTCGCGCATTTGACGTACGTCCTGAAGTAAAAGAGCAGGTACAGTCCATGGGCGCAGAGTTCCTTGAAGTTGATTTTGAGGAAGACACTGGTGCAGGTGATGGCTATGCAAAAGAGATGTCTGACGAGTTCAACAAGAAAGCGGAAGAGCTGTACGCAGCTCAGGCTAAAGACGTTGATATCATCATCACCACTGCATTAATCCCAGGGCGTCCTGCTCCTAAGCTAATTACCAAAGAGATGGTAGATAGCATGAAAGCGGGCAGTGTAATAGTGGATCTGGCTGCTGCAAACGGCGGTAACTGCGAATACACGGTAGCGGATAAAGTTATCACTACTGACAACGGTGTGAAAATCGTTGGTTACACAGATATGGTTGGCCGCTTGCCAACTCAATCTTCTCAGCTTTACGCAACAAACCTTGTAAACCTTCTTAAGCTACTTTGTAAAGAAAAAGACGGTAACATCGATATCGACTTTGAAGATGTCGTTCTTCGTGGTGTAACAGTAGTTAAAGAAGGCGAAGTAACCTGGCCTGCACCGCCAATTCAGGTTTCAGCACAACCTCAGGCGAAAGCTGAAACAGAAGCGCCAGTTGAAGTTAAGGAAGAAGAACCAGCTTCTCCAGTTAAAAAAGCAGTTGCTTTGGCAGCTGGTATTGGCGCGTTTGCATGGGTGGCAAGTGTTGCACCTTCAGCATTCCTAGCGCATTTCACGGTATTTGTACTGGCATGTATTGTTGGTTACTACGTGGTATGGAATGTCACTCACGCGCTGCATACACCTCTAATGTCTGTAACCAATGCGATTTCCGGCATTATCGTCGTGGGTGCGTTACTACAGATTGGGCAGGGCAATACTGCAGTGTCTGTGTTGGCGTTTATCGCTGTGTTAATTGCAAGCATCAATATCTTCGGCGGTTTTACCGTTACGAGACGTATGCTTGAAATGTTCCGTAAAGACTAAGGAGTAACAGATGTCTGCAGGATTAGTAACAGCCGCATACATTGTTGCTGCGGTCTTATTTATCATGAGCCTGGCTGGGCTTTCAAAGCAAGAGTCTGCACGTGCCGGTAACTACTACGGTATCGTTGGTATGGCAATCGCGTTGATCGCGACGATCTTCTCGCCAAGCGCTGAAGGTTTTGCGTGGGTCATTGTAGCAATGGTGATCGGTGGGGCGATTGGTATCCACTACGCGAAGAAAGTTGAAATGACCGAAATGCCTGAACTGGTCGCTATTCTACATAGCTTTGTAGGTTTAGCGGCAGTATTGGTTGGTTATAACAGTTACCTTGCTCCACCAGCCCCAGTTTCTATAATTCCATCGGAAGTACACGCTGAACACGTGATCCATCTGGTTGAAGTATTCCTGGGCGTATTTATCGGTGCGGTAACCTTTACCGGTTCTATCGTGGCATTTGGTAAATTGCGTGGTGTTATTTCATCGTCACCGCTGAGTATTCCACATAAACATAAGTGGAATCTTCTGGCAGTGGTTGTTTCGACACTACTGATGATCTACTTCGTCAATGTCGATGGAAGCATGTTTGCACTTATCGTAATGACACTTATCGCATTTGCTTTTGGTTATCACCTGGTTGCTTCTATCGGTGGCGCGGATATGCCAGTTGTTGTTTCGATGCTTAACTCATACTCTGGTTGGGCAGCGGCAGCGGCAGGTTTCATGCTGGCAAACGATCTTCTAATCGTTACAGGTGCGTTGGTTGGTTCGTCAGGTGCGATCCTTTCATACATCATGTGTAAGGCAATGAACCGTTCGTTTATCTCTGTTATTGCTGGTGGCTTTGGCCAGGAAGTAGTGGTAAGCAGCGATACAGAGTACGGCGAACATCGTGAAGCAAGTGCTGAAGAAGTTGCAGAAATGCTGAAGAACTCTAAGTCTGTAATCATTACTCCGGGATACGGTATGGCGGTAGCACAGGCTCAGTACCCAGTGTATGAAATCACTGAAAAACTTCGCAATATGGGTATAGAAGTACGCTTTGGTATTCACCCTGTTGCCGGAAGGTTACCGGGTCACATGAACGTTCTATTGGCTGAAGCGAAAGTACCATATGACATCGTACTGGAAATGGATGAGATCAATGATGATTTCACCGAGACTGATACGGTACTGGTAATCGGTGCGAACGATACAGTAAACCCAGCAGCACAAGACGACCCTAACAGCCCTATCGCGGGAATGCCGGTACTTGAAGTATGGAACGCTCAAAACGTTATTGTATTTAAGCGATCAATGAATACTGGTTATGCTGGTGTACAAAACCCTCTTTTCTTTAAAGAGAATACACAAATGCTATTCGGTGATGCTAAAGAGTCGTGTCTCGCGATATCTCAGCATATATAATACAAAGCGTAACACCTATAAGGCTCGCATATGCGGGCCTTTCTTTTGTTTACAATTCATCGAAAAGTCTTGATGTTAATAGCTTTTAACCTGCTTAGTAACGTAGGATTTTGCTGATTTATCAGTTATATTAAAGGACATATCAATCGCGCTGGAAATCAGATTTGAAGTCTAAACAATTACTACTATTTATAATATTTTTGCTGCCTTTTAAGGTTTTTGCAGAAACATTACCAGAGCGAATAGAATTGTTTGTCGACTTATTCGATAAGAATACGGCGAGTTCAAAGTACGATATTCGTATTCTGCAAACAGACTTTCCTACGAAGTTAATTTCACCAGAATTTATGCTTCCTCAAACGGGGAAGTATCCACTAAAAGACATACAGCAGTTATATCACCTTTCCCAAACTTGTTCTGGTAAGCTTCCGTTGAGTCCAACGGTTACTGAACCACTAGTGTTTGTTAGGGCGCTTTGTAAAGGTACACCTCTTTCAAAAAAATGGTTTGCTCGCACAGGCCTGATTCACCCGGGGGGAACGTATGCGGCACGCTATGCTAAAAGTCATCCGGATAGCTTTGATGAGCTCCAAAGTTATATGCATATTCAGGAAAGACCCAAAGCCGAAAAACAAACATTACTGGGTCGTCTCCAGCGAATGTCATACAGTGCGTTAACTGCGCTAATTGCCGGCGAGAAAATGTTTGTTGATGATGGAGAGTTATGGTTGCGCAGGGGGAACAACTATTTCTTATACGAAAGTGACATATGGCAGAAAAATGTAGAAACAGCCGAAATATCAGTGTGGCGAACGGACAAAAATAGCAACTGTTTTGTTCAGCGAGGGAACTTGTGTATAGAAGTTCAGGATCAATCTAACCTCTTATTGAGGATTATGGTCGCGTTGATCATCGCAAACGTTGCTTTAATCATCGGTTGGGCAATCTATCGCTGGGAAATAAAGCGCAGAGAACTCAAAAACAGAATGCTGGTTTTGCAAATTCTTACTCATGAGCTGCGAACTCCAATTGCGAGCCTGGCGCTGACTGTGGAGGGGTTTAGGGAGGGAATTTGAAAGGCTTCCTGAAACAGTATATGACGAATTTAGAAGATTATGTGAAGACAGTCGAAGGTTGAGACAATTAGCTGAAGCAAGTAAAGACTATTTGCAGTCAGACAAGCAACCTTTAGCTACGGAATGGATCCCTTCTATTGAAGAGTGGTTGGATTATCGCTATGAAGAAAGTGCTAATCCACCAACACTACGGATAGAAAACGATAGATCCGTAAAAGTAAACGTGTACTGGTTAGGCACGTGTTTAGACAACCTGGTTAATAATGCGGTTAAGTACGGTGTCGCTCCTGTTGAACTGGAAGTTGAAATTAAGTCGAATAGAGTTAGATTCAACGTCATAGATCAAGGGCAGCTTACGAGCAAAGATTGGAAGACACTTAAGAAGCCGTTTGTTAGCAAAGCCGGATTAGGGCTAGGATTAACTATAGTAGAATCGATGGTCGCTCGGATGGGAGGCAAAATGTCTCTTGATGGACCACCGACTACATTTACCTTGGAGATACCTTGTGAAACAGACATTGCTACTCGTTGAAGATGACAAAAATTTGGCAGATGGCTTATTAGTGAGCCTGGAGCAAGCGGGTTACGAATGCTTTCACGCAGAAACAATTGCAGAAGTTGCGCCACTGTGGGAAAAGGCAGACCTCGTGATTCTTGATCGCCAACTACCAGATGGTGACTCTGTAGAGCATATACCTGGTTGGAAAGAGATCAAGCAAGTACCTGTAATATTGCTGACGGCGCTAGTGACAATCAAAGATAAAGTTTCAGGGTTAGATGCGGGAGCAAATGACTACTTAACGAAACCATTTGCTGAAGCTGAATTGTTCGCTCGTATTCGTGCCCAATTGCGTCAGCCAGATGGTGATGAAGGTAGTGATGGAAACAAAGTCACTACAGAACACTTGGTTATTGATAAAAGTACACGTGATGTATTCTATAATGGTGACCCTGTAACTCTAACCCGGACGGAATTCGATCTTTTGCTGTTCCTTGCAAGTAACCTTGGGCGCGTATTTACTCGTGATGAACTACTGGATCATGTATGGGGTTACAATCATTTTCCTACAACACGTACAGTCGATACACATGTTCTTCAGTTGCGTCAGAAATTACCTGGTGTTGATATCGAAACCCTTCGTGGCGTTGGCTACAAGATGAAATCTTGATGCGAAATAAACTACTCACGGCATTATTATTATTCACGCCATTTTCCGCAAATACTGCGGAAAACTGGTTTGAAGGGTCGTCGCCACTTATTAAGGCTCATCAGATGTTGCTCGATGGGAATCTAGAAGAAAGTTTTTCTTCTTTAATTCAAGTCTGGCAAAACAAAAACGACGCCTATATGGAAAGCCACCTTAATCAGTTGCTGTTAAAAGCACTAGAAACGGATTGTGGTAAAAGTCTTAGTTCAACGCCATTAGCTGAGTGGTTAGATGAAGTTGTCATTCGAAGACAATCGATTCAAAGTCCGGGTAGAAGAACCGAACGAGTAATTGTTGATGTGGTTACGAAAGCAGACATAGAAAAGGTCAGCTTAGTTAAGTGGCCAAATGACGCTGTATCCGATGATAGCGAATACAAGATAATTGAAGAATCCGATGAGACAATACACAGTAACATTTTTTCATTAAATCAACGCTTAGGAAAAGGGCTATATAAAGTTATTATTCGTTCGGCAAGCAACGGGGTGTGGGAGTCCTGGATTGTAATGGGCGAAGCCGCTGCAAAGCAAGTCGTTCGATGGGAAACGAAAGACAAGTGGACGGTTGATACTTTTGGCTTATTAAATCCTTATTGTGCTTTACCCGTAATGGACATTGGACTATATGATTATGTCGATGAACAGTATAAGCAAATCTGGAAAAGATCATACGAAAGTGATTATCCGAAAACTTTACCACTAGAAAACATAAAAGCGGATCGATATGTGCTAGCTGTATCTATCACTCACAAAAGATGGCAAGGTGCGATCACCATTGAAGAGCAACAAGTCATCAGTAAAACTCACGATATATCTGAAGAGTGATGTGATATTTAGAGCTTCGGCCCTGATTGCCGATACACTGTAAAGGATGATTTAGGTGTAACCATATGAATAAACTACGTTTAGCTGTAGTTAGTGCGATTTCTTTAACTTCTTTTTCTACTTTTGCCGCTAACTATGCCGTTGATGCACGCGGCGATGCGATGGGCGGTACTGGTGTCGTTTCCGCCACTTATCTGACAGCCCCATTTTATAATCCAGCACTGGCAGCAATTTACCGCCGTAATGATGACGCCGGCATGTTGTTGCCGAGTTTCGGACTCATGTATGACGATTCCAATCAAATGGTCGATAACCTCGATACAATTTCAGATAATATTGAAGCGATAAGGGGCGGCACGGCTGATGCCGCTACATTAACCGAAGTTGATACTGCTTTAAAAAACTTGCAGGGTAGTGAAGCAAAGCTTGAGTTGGGTGGCGCTGTTGCATTTGGTATTCCCAATCCTTATATGTCGATGACCATTTTCGGCAAAGCTTATACAGAGTCTTATGTGGCGCCGGATGTGTGGTCGAGTAGTGAATCCAATGAAGCCGTTAGAATAGCCGAAACAGCAGAACTAACAGCGGTCAATGCAGTTTCAATTGGTGTAGCAGAAGCTGGTTTATCTATTGCTCGCTACTCGACTGTGTTTGGTCAGCACATGTCATTTGGTATTTCTCCTAAATTGCAAAGAATGTATACCTATGTGTATACCGCTTCAGCAGATAGTTATGAAATTGATGACATTAGGGAAAATGGTACTGGAGAAACAATTTTTAATATTGATGTCGGTGCGCTTTGGTTCTATGGTCCGCTACGAATTGGATTCACTGGAACAAATTTAATCGGTAGAGATATTGAAACTAAAGTCGTAACGACTACTCTGGAAAGTCAGAACACAAATCAGTCGCGAACGATTACTACAGACTACAAATACCAAATGAAACCACAGTATACCGTTGGTATTGGTTATGTGGATGACTACTTCGCGCTGAGTGTGGATTACGATTTGAATGAAGATGAACGTTATACTTCATTCGATGACAACACACAGTGGCTGAGGGCTGGTATTGAAATAGATATTTTCAGGCAGCTAGCTCTGCGAGCTGGATATAAGAGAAACTTAGCTTACGATGATTTAGATGACACAGTAACTGCCGGTATTGGTCTCTCGCCATTAGGGCTATTTGAGATGGATGTTGCGGTTAGCTACACAAATGAAGATGCGATGGGTGGCTACGTAAACTTCCTTGCTACCTACTAAAATCCTGCTAATATTCGGCTCCTGATAAAAGGAGCCGAATATGTTTAACGACCTTCCTAACTTAATTCACCAAGAGCAACAAGAAGCAGTAGAAAAAATCCAGAAATTAATGGCTGAAGGAGTGAGTACTGCAGAAGCCATTCAGATCGTGGCTAATCAGATTCGTAAAGAACAACAAGAAAAGTCGGAATAAAGGGATAGGGGAGCAATGCTCTCCTTTCTTTAATACCTTAATGCAATATAACTAAATGCCTTTCTAAAAATTTCACCATTCCTAGAATCCCACAAAAACTACAATTAAAAACTTCAAATCATAAGACCCAATTATTAACTAACTAAAGGGTAGTCTATTTAAATGTTAGCTAAATAACAGGTCGATAATACAAATCAAGATACAAATATAATGTGGTGTAACTTAATTACAAAGCATGAGCTGCGCTCCGGAGTTTTATGCTGCCAGAGAGGTAAAAGTGACAAAGCGTAATGTAAGCATTCACTTAGCCTGAAACTTAAGGAAGCTTGGCTTATTGATATTAACTTATGGTTAATATGACTTCAGTTAATGAAGTTTTAGTAATATGAGGATGTTTTTTCCCCTGTGATGACACTCAAAAATCTTTAGAACTGAGTCAATGGCAAGCTACAGCAATTAAATCGTTAATAAACGAATGTATTAGTAGTTTTCTCAATAATGATAAGTCTCCTTAACTTAGCTCAGCTAAACTTTAATTAAGCCGTGATTAACTCGGAGACCATGGTATGGAAGATCAAAAAAACGACAGTTTGGATACAGTTGAATTCAGTGAAGATAAATCCCGCTTTAGTAGAAGGCGGTTCATTCAGGCAGGAGCAGGCGCGTCACCACTTTTGTTTGCTCTGAAAACACCGGTTGCATGGGGAAGAGGCCAATCATTTGGGGATGGTAATTGCAGTGTGACCGTGCTTTTGTCGGCTAATGCATCAAATCCCACCTGTACGGCAGAAATCAAATCTCCAGGTTATTGGCATGCTGTTTTAGGCTCGGAGCCAGGAAGTACGCACTATGTTGTAAAACAAGCGTTGGCAAACAGTAACCCGAGCATCTATCCGACGTTGGCATTCAATACATTCTTTTTAAATGGGTTTAGCCATTCTTACAGAGGTTGGTTGTGTTCTATTTCGCCAACCAGTGATAATCCATCATTTATTGATGTGTTGCCATCTAATGGCAATGGGAATGGGAACTCGTTAGGACTCACTCTACTGATACGATGTGTAAAAGCAGGAAGTTTAGCCGACGACCTCGATATAGCGAGAATACCCAACATTCACATGATATCGGTCGCGGCGTATCTAAATAGTATGTTCGCTCCATCCATTATTCCATACCCTTATTATCCAGCTCAGGTAATTGTCGCTGTTCAGGAGTTAGTTAAAAGTAGTGTGGAAGCGTATATCGATAAGATTGAGGACGGGGTAACTATAAATGGATCTGTTCTAAATGGAATTTTTGGACCACTAAAGGATACATTTAAGTCAAACTTCGAACTTTGGTAGTTGGCCATACATAAAGTTAATAAACCACCTAGAAAAACCGATGTTTTCTAGGTGGTTATTGCCATAATGCTAATGATATGGCTAAATAGCTCTTACATACATATATACTGCGCATTATGTAACTCTATGTTAAATAGGGATTTTTTGAACGGTGTACGGTGTGCATAATGAAAAGTTTTCTTAAACTTGGAGATTATGCATGAATCGTACAGAACTCACGAAAAACCTAGTTTTCCGAAAATTCGTATGTGGTTTGAGTGTCAAAGACACAGCAAAATTATGTTTAGAATCTGAGAGCGAGATCAAAAAATGGGATGAAGGAAAAACCATCCCGCCCATATGTAAACGGCTAATGAGAATGGTGAAAGGGCGAGAATTGCATCATTCAAAAGAATGGGATGGCTTTTGGATCGAAGGTGATACCTTAAGACTCCCAAACGGAGAACGCCTAACTTCTACACAAATTTTATCAGGTAATTTAATACTCAAGTGGGATGTAGCAAAAACACCTTGTGATAAAAAAATCTTAACTACCATGCTAAGAACAGCCCGAAACATCGCCCGCCTAGATAACCGAATTATAAAAAGGTAGTTCGAATCCTTTGAGTTATGAGGGAATTTACCCCGTAATACAGAACGGGGGTTCTGCACCTTCGGTGCCCTCCCGACGAAACGAGCCCCTCCCGAAGTCGCAGAACCCACCTTATGAATGAAGTGGGTTGCTGTAGCATTGATACCCTTAGTCGTTGTAATGCTCTGCGAGGAGCTAAGCAGGACGGAATAGGAAAAACAAGTTCCTAAGTAATATTTAGGTTAAGTTGTACTACATTGCCCATTAATACGATGCTTGTAAATAAGCTTATAAGTCTTCACTATAACTTTCGTATAGGTGTTCTATACCAACAAGCATAAGCGATAATAGTTGTACCCAGTCGTTATCTTGCAGGTCTGAAGTCTCTTTTGCTTGATGAACGTTTATGTTTCGAAGTTTATACAGCTTATTAGCAACTTTTTCTGGGGATTTGCTTTCGAGATCCCCAAAAAAACTGGTTTCATCTAGCTTAGTGTTGAAGAGTTCGGATTTCATACACTCTTGTAGAAGTTTACGGAGAGATATTTCTTCCTTTCTTCGCCAATCCAAAGAATCAATACATTTGTCCGCTAACTCAATAGCCTTTCCTTCGTAGTCAATAGATTGTTTTAAACAGAGAGCAGAAGGTATAACAAATAGTCCTTCAAAGCATCGGTAGAGCTCCAAAAATGCATGTTTCCAGTGCGTTGATGTAAGCGATAAAAAGATATTTGCGATAGGTCGAAGTTCTTTTTTTGCGAAGACTTCAGCATATTGGCTCAAAGTTTGATCTAGGGGTAATGGGATTAGCTCCTCAAACTGCATGGTTATTAAATACGTAAGTGAATCGAATGAAATATCATACAATATGTGACTATTATCTATTCTACATAAGGAAAAAGTTTCAAAGTACTCAAAAACCTCAAGAAGATTATGTCCGGCATACTCCTCCTCTTCTTGTTGATAAAGTAGGTTATTCATGACGAGCGATTTTGAATTTCTACGATTGACTTTCAATCCAAACTCTTTGACACAATAAAGGCTTTCTGCCTCCATTGGAGCACTAAAATCTGCATCTTCAAAAGCACCATTGAAACTGTCGTCTCTTTCCTCCTCCCGGGGAAGGTTTACAATTAAATACCTAGTATTATCTCCATAAAACTCACCGACAAAGACCCCGGGTAAGATATTAGTCTTTTGTGATTTAGATAGTGTCTTGAAAAGATCAAGTTGTTCTTTATCGCCTGGAGGGGCTGGTTTCATTTTAGATCTAGTGTCGGTTGGTAAAGCGAAATCGTGTCCAGCGTAAGACACGATCTCATCAAACACATAATCAACATGGTCATGGATATTCGCCATATACTATCTAGCCATCCAGCAAGGTTTGAGATCTTGTAGCTTTTCATTGTATTTAAACATCGCACTGAATGCTTTGTGGAAAAAATCCCTTTCAAAGGTACCCACTTTACCAGAACGGGATGACACCTTTTCATTCAATAGTTCAAGTTGTAGAAAATCGTCCAAGAGATGGTTGTCTAGTATTTCGATTTTAGAAATTAGAACCTGCATATCATGACACCAAGTATCAAGATTGGCTTTAGCTTCTTCGAAATCTAACTCAAAACCGGGTGGGCCAAAAATGAACTCAGCAGCAGCGGCAACAAAGCCTGCACCAGCAGTGACGCTGGTAAACAGATCCTTGCCTTTTTTAAACTTGCCACCTTCGAATAATGTATCAGTTTTTGATACAGCATGATCAAGTTTTACAAACCAGCTTATGACCCTGATAAAATCATTTAGTAGTTCACCATTTGAAGTAGCTGCTATAGCGTCCATTCTTGCAAAGTCTTCTGCAACTTTTTCCTTGATATCAACTTCTGGCTTTCTAGATGTAAAACACAAAAAGTATTCTATTAGCTTACTACTTTGATGCTGACCCGGCTCAGCCCTTCGGCCACTATCATCTAATAACTTAATGTCTAGGTCATCTACAGAATCATTAAGGCTTCTGATTATAGGTTCATAGATAGTGTTTAACTGTCGCTTCATATCCCATGGTACTTGCCCTGTATTCAATACCAACATGCGATAAATAAGACTATTCAAAGAGGTTGAAATCCAAAATTCAACTCTAATGTGACGCGCTAATATTTCATCCAGTTTATTTTCATCGTTAGACTTTTTGGCTGTTTCAATCGCTTCCATAATCGCGGTAGTTCTCTGCATACCGTCAATAATTGAAAAGTTTGCTTGATATAACGCATGGTTTGTTTCGAGAGCTGAGCCTTGTTCTAGTTGTTGTGTTAGTAGCGTTATAAAGCTATCTGAGTCCCTAATTTTGTCATACCCACTTTGGCTAACTTCGGCACCAATAACTAACGGCGGCAATACAGCACCATCTTCAATATCTTTTACCATTCGAGCTCGTATCGTTTGAGCTGTTTTAGTTCGCAAAGGTGCTCTTTGGCCTTTGATGCCTCCGGTATGATGCTTATAAATGTCTTCGACTAGATCTAAATAATCCTTTACGTTTATTGTCTGGAGTATGGATAAACAATTAATTTTAGAGTCTTCAAGTTTGTGGCCGTCCATTATATGCACCTAATAACAAATGATATTTAGAAAAATGATAAAGCAAGTGTGACGATATGTCTTTGTTTTTTTACTTATGAGTATCTTAGATTTTTGAGAAATCAATTACTTTAGCTTCTTAATACTACATTTTATAAGATAGGTGTGGGGTTTAATTCTGTAACATCTGCTTCTTGTTGATCTTCTTTAATTTCACCACACGTTACCATATTCTCAGTTCCTTCCCATGTGACAAGGTAAAAACACTCAGCGAGTATTTCAAAGCCATACCCAAGCCGTTCTAGCTCGAAGTTATTAGTGGTGAATAGAAGCTTTCTATCCAGATATACATCTATCATCACTTTGTCAAAAGTGAGTTGGTTGTTTATCTTCAGCTTGTTGTTGTTTGCTTCTCGGTAGAAAGTGACTTGCCTTATTTGTCCGGCTCCGAATAGTTCGAACTGTTCAAGAACGCCGAAAGGTTGCTTTGGTGGTGTTGGGGAAGCTGTTCAGAAACGGATGTTGATATGGTTTCTCCCTGGTTTATTGTTGTTGGTTCCGGTTTGGAAACATGGCCTAAGAAGCCATTACTAAGTACAAAGTACAAGCCCCCAATAATCATCAATATAGATAGCCACACATACCACTTCTTCCATATAGGCGTAATGTCAGAGGCCATTGCTTCTTCGACAGCTTTGTTTGATGCGGTATGACTTTGGTAAAAAGGAAAGAAACCTTTTTTGTAGGTTCTGACCGACTGAGAAACGACCTCACCATTTGCACCGTTCTTAACCTTCCTGGTGTATGACTTACTAGAACCAATTGCCGTATTTTTAGCGCAATAGTAAGAGACCTCAATCATGTCTTTAATATCACGATGGATCTTTCGAAGGTTCTGAGTCATCAAGAGTATGTCTATCCCTCGATGTCTGTGCATGGAGTACCATTCCAAAATCTCAGGAGAACAAGACCGGGCAGGTAACACCATATGTGCTTCGTCTATTACGTAAAGTGGTGCTTTGCCTTGTTCGTCTCGCCATTCATCATTGTAGTCATCAATCTTTGAAAAAGGACGTTCCAACGAACCAAAGTCATCCAGCTTGCCATCGACAACGTGGATAAGTTCATCAACTTCAGCACCGAACACTTTAACGAAATGATCCAGGTTAAGGGGTAGGTTGGTTACCACTTTACGACCAGATTCTATGGCAGGGATAACGTGAAAGGCGACAGCTTCATAACTTTTGCCCCCTCCAGGTCTACCAGTAATAGCGTTAATCATATTAAGACCCCAATCGTGTAAATGGTATGAGTTGAAGCGTCAGTCTGATAAGGATGGCAGCGGTTATCATGGCTAAACATTGGGGGAGTCCAATCTGACCAAGCATCCAGCCAACCTCAGAGGGAAGGCCAGTGAGGTATTGTGATATATCCATTGGTGCAAATAAGGCAGCGATACCCGACAAGAGGAATTCTATTGCTTTCATTACTTGCTCAAGAATCCAATAAAACATGTCTTGCAGGACGGTAACCAAAGACAACAGCAGGTTGTATAAGAAGCTAAGTAGCTTATCAAAGAGATTAATTATCCATTCCATATTAACCACCAAACACTAATTGTCTGCACAGAAAGATCGTGCTGAAGATCATGCAGAAACGTACAAAAGCCCAGACATAACTAAAGTCCACATAATCATTTAAGTCGTACTGACCAAAACCAAAACCGGACATATCGAGCACGAAAGAAGGAGCATCACCGGAAAACTCGATATTACTGAACCCATCAACTATGGGTTTGAAGGTCTGGGTGGTGATGGTGTTAATACTTTTATCTAATACACCGTTAATGCCGTTTGGATACTTTGATTCATAGAAACCTTTACACGTTCCGGTATTGATACACGCACCAGAGCCAGCATTAGAAACATCGGCATTAGCGATTTTATCCAGGTTACTTTCTATTTTTGCCGCGGATTCTTGTATGCCAGCTATCGAGGTTTCCATCGAAGCCATAGAGTTTGTGGTGTTGGTATCTAGGGTGGTAATGCTGTCATTGAGTGTCGTGATTTCTGTTTGCATTTTATCGAAACCGGCATCGACTTTTGTACCGTTCTCATTAACCGAGGTGTTTAACGCCTGGATATTATTGGACAGCTCGGTTTTATCAATTTGTTGCTGTAACGCCATTGCATCAAGCGAAGTGTTCAGGTCGGTTTGCATATCCTGAATTTGGTTTGCTAAGGCTTTGATGTCAGAGTCAGACGTTAAATCTGGTGGTGTACCTCCGTCAACAGTGTCACTAGGCCACCAATCTGAAGGCCAGTTTTTGCATTCAGGATAGTAGTAAGTTGTACTTTGAGGGGAGCAGTTAGGGTGGTTGCCAATATCCGGTTGTGGCTTATCGGTTACTGGCTTGAGACAAGTATTTAAGGTTGAATCATATGTTTCGCCTTGAGCACAATCCGGCGTAGTGGTATTTCCGTCAGGCGGAGTGGTATCTCCGTCAGGCGGTGTGGTGTCTCCGTCAGGCGGTGTGGTGTCTCCATCAGGTGGCGTAATGTCTTTATCAATGGGGACACACATTTGCAGATCGGTTTGAAAAACTTCCCCAAACTGACAACGAGAGCCAGTAGATCCACCTGTATCTGTTACGCTGTCACCATTACCCCCAGTGTTATCGGTATTATCAGTATTTCCAATGTCCCCGCTACCAGTATCACCAGTTCCAGTATCCGGTATACTTGTAATTGGCGTGTCAGTGCTTCCGGTATCCGTTGTTCCACCATCGCCTGTACCTGTATCTGTGCCTGTATCATCGGGATTAGGTTGATCGGGGATGGAGGTATCAGCGGTGCAACTAAAATGATAGTTATGGGTGTTGGTAGGGCATGAATGGGTAACTTCATAAAATTCATGAGTCTCTATACACAACTTTAGGTCATTACTAAACTGCAAAAATGCTTCTGAACTATCACAGTAGTAGGTTTCACATGTGCCTTTGTCGGTTAAATACTGATTGGCCGGACAGCCTGTTGCATCTGATAACGTACCTACGTATATCAGGTCTCTGCCACTCTCATAATATTCAGATATCTCCCACTCATAGTCTAAATAAGCTTTACCATTTTTCTTTACGACATCAACGACTAACGTATCTATGTAATAGGGTGCTAAGTCGTGACCATCAGAAGCCCAGTTTTCACAAGTTCTACCGATTAAAGATTGTAAGTATCCTTCCGTTGCAACGCCGATATGAATGGACTCTATCGGACAATAACCGCGATGATCCTCAAAAGGACTGATATTAATAAACTGGGCGTGAACGTTTAACGAAGTAATGAGTAGTGTTAATAACAGGATGAATTTCATGTATCACTCCTGAAAGAGTATAAAAAGAGGGCAGTTAAGCCCTCAATAAATACTTATCTCATGTTCAGAGAAGCTATAAAGCCAGCAAGCCCCCCAAGCAGAGTAAATATAATTAGCTGAATATCATGCAGTGCGACCAACATGATCAGGCTTTATTAACAGCACGTTTAGCCAGGCTGATAGCTTTAAGGGCAACGGCTATACCAATGGCAACAACACCAATACCGATAACATTGGTAGCAATGCCAGAAAGGTCGATAGCGTTGAACAGGCTGGATGTGTCAACGGTAGCAGCGGTAGTACTTGCGTTCGCTACGCCAGTGACGAGAACAAGGGACGAGATTACAACTTTACGGATAGACTGTTTCATAAGATAGTTCCTTACTAAGTTGAGATTAAATAAGCCTTACGACTTGTAACGCTGCACGTATGGCAAACGTCATTAAATAACCCCCCACAAAAACCAGAGCAAAACCCAGGCTAAAGTAAGAGGTAATTTCTTCAGCGGTAACTTGCGTGTAATCCATCAACTCGTTGTAGTCAGCAGCAGTTAACGCTATATACCCATTACAATATTCAATCGGAGTTTGGCTATTTACGTATAGATAACCACCATAATCACCTAAGCATTTCGGCATATTTCTTACCTCCGACAATCAATAAACGGACGGTGATTAACCTTTAAGAGACTCGGCAAAAAGTTTCTTTACATCGTCATCAACAGGAATGAGTTCTACGATTTCGTTCTGTAGGGTTTCTGGGTTGAGTGCGGTCTTAACCTCGTAGTTCCTAAGAGGTGCGAAGCATCGACGCTCAATTAACTTGGCGGCGTAGGCATCATTGATAAAAATTTCTTGTCTGCCAAAAGGCAAATCAGTCGTAACACCAATAGCCTGAATAGTGATCTTGTCATTCTCTACGTTGCTAACTGGGTGCATCAATTTAACGAACGATTCGAATGCGTTGCTTTTAGCGAACTTACGTCTGGTGATATTAGCGATTAAAACGGACATTCCTTAACTCCTAACAATGCTTGTGAAAGATGTTTGTTGGTTTCAGGTAAGTCGATAGTTCGACCCCGATGTTTTGAAGGGATTAAGAGTCCAAAGACTTGCATCAAATCCCCATCATAAAAATCAACGAGTTCAGAGAGCGTTTTGCCAACTTGTTGGCGCGCCCAGGCTGTTTTGGCTTTCAATTCCAGACAGGCTTTTTTCTTGATTGTCTTGAAACGAATACCATCGGTAGGTTCGATACTTGCTGAAAAGTCACAAAGGCCAGCGAAGAACGCAGCGGGTGACATCAATGCATCGATAGAAATTTTCTTAAGTTCAACTTCGTTTCTGTACCAGATAACAGAACGGTCTTTGATGTTTTGCTCTTGGGCTTTGTCATAGATGCGCCAGTAGACTTTTGAGGTACGAGAGCCAACGGATATAGCGGTAATGTTTTCATTTCCATTGCCGTCATACTCCACAAACGGACGCATTTTTGGGTAGTTTCCCCTGGATGATGTTCTAAATGCACCGTCAAAATACGCGATAGACGCATAACCAATATCGAAATTTCCGGTGTAGTCATCAACCGCTAAATCAAGGCGGGATAGGGTAGTAACACCTAACGCGCTGGATAGCACTTTATGGATATGCAGGTAGGATTTATGGTCAAAAAGGTACTTACAACCAAGGCCAGAAAGCTGAATAAAAATAGTGTCGTTATTACCACCATAGCCAACCAAACCAAGCTCATGATTACCTGTTTTATCAAACAGACAGAACGACTCAGTATAGCCATGAAGCCCACGACCTCTTGGGGCTGAGAGCGTCATTCCAAACTCCCAGTAAATGAAGTTTTCGAACAAAACCTCAAGATGATTAACCACTTCAGCTTCATAACGTTCTACAAGTGTGTTGTAGATATCTAAAGGCATCATTGGGATTTTTTCAGGGTGTTGTGGTATGTCAAACCGATAACGTTTTCTGAAATCTGGATGCGTAGCCAGGTGCCTAAGATCGCGTATAGGGAAAGTGAACGCTAAATGATCCACAATCACAGGCTGGCGTTTTTCTGCTTCAACTTTGAAATTAGGCTTAGAGAACACCAGAAAATACCCCCATACGCACACATTCTTCATAGTTGCCGTTGGTGATTTCGATAAGTTCGAAGTCTTTCCCGAAACGGTCATCAACGTACAGCTGTAAATCAGTCATAGAGTTGAAGAAATGGTGACCCCAGATGAAATACGCATTCACACCAATATTTGGCTCGTAGTCGAAATAAATTTGATTACTTGTGAACATGACAACCACCTGACTGATTGATGCCCCAAGTGCCTTGAGTCAAGGTCAAAAGCACAAGGGGACTTATTAAATAATCCCAACAAATTCATGACATTAATACGGTAAAATCACGAATCTCAGTTCGATTTTTCGTGAGTCTAAACCCGAATATTCGTAGGCACAAGGTGCGAAAAAACGTTCGATATACGCTAAAATGATTGAAAATGGAGGTCAAGCTATGTACCAAAGTAACCTGTTAGATGCCTATAAAAAGGCGCAAAACTACGTACAAGACAAGCAAGTTGCACATGACTTAGGTGTAAACCCGACTAGAATCTATGAAATGCGCAGAGGAATCCGAAAAATCTCGGATAAAGAAGCACTTATCTTAGCCGAGGGTGCAAATATCTCACCAGAGGTTGCATTACTGGGTTGTCATGCAGATCAGAATGATGACCCAAGAATTAAGGCTATTTGGGAACGTCTTGCGAAGTTCGCAAACCCAAGAGATTTATCTAAGATTTCAGCAGGTTATACCGTATTAACCATAGGTGATATGATGATGCACGAAACTATACCTTACTGCGTATTATGTGTGTTATGTTAAATTATGTGGATTGCAAAGGAAGTTAATTTGTTACTTCTACTCCCATACTACCTATACGAAAAAGCCAGCTTTAACGCTGGCTTTCTGCTTATTAACTATAGAACGATAGATAGCTTATCCACCTGCTAGCTTTACGGTGTATCCTTTCTTTTCGAGATGTGTTTTGATTTTGTCTCTATTATCACCCTGTATTTCGATTGTTCCATCTTTTACAGAGCCACCACAGCCACAAACTTTCTTTAGTTCGGCAGCCATCAATTTTAGTGGTGCATCATCGAGATCCAGGCCGGAAACAATACAAACGCCTTTACCTTTACGACCTTTAGTTTGGCGCTGAATTCGAACAATACCGTCACCTTTCTCTCGTTGAGGTTTGTCTTGCTCTGGCTTAATACGGCCGGATTCTGTGGAATATACTAAACTCATTATTACTTCTTCTTTCTGCTCGCATTAACTGCAAGATGTTTGTCGATGTGCTTCTTAATGGCTTCTTTTGAACCTTTCACTAGTTTGCCTTGAAACATGCAGTACCAGCTATTTTTAGTGCCTGTATCGCTTTTTATCGTGAAGCCATTATACTCTTCGAGTTGCTCATTTGCTTCTTCTGTTGACTTGGGTGCCAGTGAAGCAAACTCTTTAGGGTCGATAACTGTTGCTGTATCACACCACCAATCAATGGACTTTTTTACAGCGGGAAGATTCCCAGAAAGAACCTGGTTTTTGATTCGCACGTGCCAAACTTCTCTATCTGAACTTGACTGTATGCAATATCCTCTATGAAATGTAGTAGCCATACCGCTTGATTATCTTTTTAGTAGGAATCTTTTAATGATAATTACATTTGAGTGATATTCAAGCCAAAAATACATGAATAAAGAGCTAAGTCGTGAGTAAAAAAATCTTCAACCCATTGAAAATAGCAAAGAACTTGAGCTAAGTATCAAGCGATTTAAGCATTCAGTAGACTACGCTGTAGTTTGCAATGTGACACGAGGCGTTTATTCAAAAAGTTCTGAGTTAGCCATAGCTTCAGATTGGAATCGATTCGCTTTATTTTGCAGTAAGTATAATGTTACACCTTTACCTGCTTCTTTCACTGCCGTTAGGTTATTTCTCGAAAAAGAATCCAGTATAAGAAAGTTCTCTTCAATAAAACGTTACAGTGTATCGATCGGTGTTGTCCACAAAGTACATGGCTTCCGTGATCCTGGAACTAATAAGCAGTTACGGTTGGTAATTAAGCAGCTAGAGTTAGAGAAAAACGGAGATGCAAGGCAAGCCAATGCTTTTACCAATGAGCATTTATCTCAGTTGGACAACCTGATGAAGAGAGATAACTCTCCCCAGGCTTATCGGGATCTCGCTATTTACTATTTGATGTTCGAATGTGCGTTAAAGCGCTCCGAATTGCGATATCTAGAATTAGAAAGCGTTAAATTCGATCACGGCCAGGCAGTAGTTTCTGTCGGCGACAATCGATATGCTTTGTCAGGCAACGCTTCAAACGCACTATGCAGATGGCTTGACCTGCTACCAGGCAAAGGGATTTGTTTCAGGCGGATCGATAAGCACGGTAATATTGGCGAAGATGCGCTGGATGACTCTTCAATATATCGGGTGATGCGCCGGGCTAGTGATAAGTTAGGCTTGTCTGAAGAGATGCGATTTACGGCACAATCGCCCAGAGTTGGTGCTGCGAGGGCATTAAAGTTACAGGGTCATGATTTAAAGGGTATACAGGAGTTTGGTCGCTGGCTTAGCCCTGCTATGCCAGCGCAATATCTAAACTTTCAGAGTACTTCTGATACGGAAAAATCTAAGTTTAAAACAATCAGGCCTTGGATTTAATAGCTTTTCTCACCGCAGACGCTAGAAATTCACTCACATCGTGGCCATTATTTTCAAGCATTTTAGGGAACATTGAAATAGGCGTCATTCCAGGGAATGTATTGATTTCATTCAGATAAAGTTCACCATCCTGAGTGTAGAAGAAGTCTATACGTGACAAGTCTTTAAGGTGTAACTGTCTAAACGCTTTAGCCGAGTATTGTTCAATTTTAGCTAAGATCTCTTCCGGAAGATTTTTAGCTTCTATTTCGGTTATAGAATGACTGTCAGCACTGTATTTTTCGTCATAACTGTAGAAATCTCCCTCTGGTGCGATAACTTCTCCAGGCTTTGTAACGTATAACTCACCATCAATTTCATACGCTGCTACTTCGAGTTCTCTTGGTTTAACTGACTTTTCAACGAGAACCTGACTCGAATACTTAAATGCAGATTCAATAGCTGTAGATAAACCTTCTTTAAAAGTTACACTGTAACAGCCAACTGAAGAACCCTGACTTGCTGCTTTTACAAATACTTTATCCCACTTTTCAAAGGCTTGTTCGGCTTTTGTTGTTTCAAGAGGACTGTTTTCTGTCAGATAAAGATATGGTGTGTTTGGGATGCCTAATGCGTCATACCAGAGCTTGGATGTGATTTTATTGAAACAAACAACACTTGCCTCTGGGCCACAGCCAAAATATGGGATACCTGAAAGCTCGAATAGTGACTGAAGATCTCCGGTTTCACCAGGGTAACCGTGAACACAAGGAATGATATAGTCTATTTGGGTTTCGCAAGAATCAGAAATCAGAGACTTCTTGTTAATATCAAGGATGACCTCTTTCCCTTCGTCTGTTACCCAGACGTCGGCCTTAATCTCTACTCTGATCACTTTAAAATCGGGTTGTTTTTTAAGTTGATCTAATAGGTAAGTAGCAGAAACCAGAGAAACTTCATGCTCGGACGAATTACCGCCACAAAGAAGAAGAATTGTAGACATAGTCATTAAGAAATCATTCCATGAACAACGAAAAGTAATATGGACTAATCATATCTAACTGACCAGATAGGTACAGCCCAAATAGGTAAATATTATGACAATTCATTTCATTTGGTTAGAAAAGCGCCTTAAAAAAGGGCCTTAGGGCCCTTTTATGCATTATTTCAGTTTTTTAAGCTTTGGATATTCTGAGTTTTTTACATCATCCAGGCTTTTTACGAACGGTTTCAGCTCTCTGAAGTAAACTGGCAATGTACTAATTGCGGCTTTGGCTTCGGATTTTGTTTCGTAGTCGCCATATAGCAGCGCATACCAGTCAGTCCCGTTCACACGTTTATAGTGTTCCCAGACAGAAGTTCCTGAAGGTAGCTGATTGGCAAGAGTTTGCGCCTTCTGGGCGCTATCTACAGCTATAACCTGAAGTGTGTAACCAAATCGTTGTACTTTATCTCGGTGTTTCTGCTCGGCTGCGACAATCTTAACTTTCTTAGATTGTGGTTTGGCCTGAGCCCTTACTGTACTTTCCTCTGGCGCAACCAACATAGTCGTGTTTGGTTTAGCTTGAGGTTTTGGCTGGGTCATTGACGTTTCAGTCATCGCTTCATTGCTCGGAACGGTTGAAGCAACCACTTGCGGCTTGAAATCTTCCTTGTAACTTTCTGACGTTACGTCTGTGGTATAGGAGCCACTTGAACAAGCTGCCAGTAAAGTCGTAAGCCCTATAATCGAAATCTTTTTCATGGAATAACTAGTAGTAATAAAACACTACTAGAATCATGCCTATACACAACCTCAGAATCAAGTGGCGATTTAATCAAGAAACAAATTTGGTGTGACCCAAGGCACAAAGTCAGCGTCAGAAGGTTCGGCGCTCCACAAAGCATGGCAGTAAATCGTTCATTGTTAGATAGATGAATTATGATTAATAGGTGCAGAATACAGGAGCAAACATGAATAATATCACTAAGTTACTGAAACCTTCTTCCGTAGCCGTTATTGGTGCCTCAAACAAACCGTTTCGTGCCGGCGAAGTGATAATGAAAAATTTGCTTCAGGGCGGTTTTCAGGGGGCGATTATTCCGGTTACACCTAAGTACAAGTCTGTTTGTGGTGTGTTGGCTTACCCCGATGTACAGTCGATGCCAATTGTTCCTGATGTCGCTATTCTTTGTACCAATGCCCGCCATAACAAATCGCTGTTTCTAGACTTAGCAGCACGTAAAGTGCCTTCGGTAATCATACTCTCCTCCGATATGCACAATACGGGAGCAAACGATCTTACTATTGAACAAGAATGTGTAGAGATAGCAAAGCAAAACGGTATTCGAATCCTTGGCTCAAACTCTTTGGGATTAATACTACCCTGGCTTAATTTTAATGCATCTTTTTCACCGGTTACCGCCCAAAAAGGAAACATTGCCTTTGTTTCGCAATCAGCCGCAGTCTGTACAACGGTACTAGATTGGGCAAACGATAAAGATATAGGCTTCTCTGCGTTTATTTCTATTGGTAACGGGAGCGATATCGATTTTGCTGAGCTATTAGATCATCTTTGTACAGACAGCAAAACCAGCGCTATTCTACTTTATTTAGACTCTATCAAAGACGCGAGAAGGTTTATGTCTGCCGCCCGTGCTGCTTCACGTAATAGAAGAATTCTGGTGCTCAAAGGTGGGCGAACACACGCAGGTAGACAAGCTGCCAAACGTCATACCGGAGGCGGTGACACGATAGACATCATCTATGATTCCGCGATTCGAAGAACGGGGATGCTTCGCGTGAACAACACTCATGAGCTATTTGCTGCGGTTGAGACGCTTACTCATGCTGTTCCTCTGCGCGGCGAGCGACTTGGTATCATTACCAATGGTGGTGGTCCTTCCATTATGGCTGTCGATACTTTGTTACAGCGAGGTGGAAAATTGGCGAAATTGGATGTCTCAACTAAGGACAAGCTAAGTGCCGTATTGCCAGCTTCATGGTCTCAAAGTAATCCTGTTGACATGGTTGGTGATGCTGACAAAGACAGATATGTAAAAACCATCAATGCAATGCTAGACAGTGATGATATCGATGCACTTCTAATAATGCACAGCCCATCTGCTGTAGCGCATTCAACAGAAACCGCACAGGCAGTAATAGACTGTATTAAAAACCACCCGAGGCATAAGCGCTTTAATATATTAACTAACTGGAGTGGAGAAAAAACGACTCGTGAAGCGCGAGCTCTGTTTACTCATGCTGGTATCCCTACTTACAGAACGCCTGAAAGCGCTGTGGTTGCCTACATGCACCTGGTAGAGTATAGACGAAACCAGAAACAGCTTATGGAAACGCCTACTACGGCCGAACAACTAACGCGAATGCAGGTCAAGGCCGCTCGTGATTGGGTAAAAGATCAAGTTAGCGAAGGTAAGGTAACTCTCGACACTCACCAGGTCACCCCTTTACTTAAACAGTATCATTTTGGTGTTTTGGATACATGGATTGCCCAGGAACCGAGTGAAGCGGTACAGATTGCTGAGAAAATAAGTTACCCTGTAGCGGTTAAGCTGCGTTCTCCCGACATCGCACATAAGTCTGATGTTCATGGTGTTTTCCTTAATCTGAAAACGGCGACAGAGGTACAGAACGCTGCTCAGTCAGTCTATGATAACGTTCAGCTGGAATTTCCTAATGCCCGCATCCATGGACTGATAGTTCAGGAGATGGCGAGCCGGATTGGTGGATATGAGTTAAGAGTTAAAGTCGCAACAGACGAAACATTTGGCCCAGCGATTTTTTTAGGTGAATGTGGTTCGCAATGGGATGAAAATATAGATGCTGCTGCGGCTTTGCTACCTTTAAATATGGCACTGGCCAGATATCTGATAATCCGTGCTATTAAAGGACACAAAATTCGACCTCAACAGACTTCATTTCTGAATATCGAAACATTGTGTGAGTTTTTGGTTCGTATTTCCCAAATGGTTATCGATAACCCTGAAATCGATCAGCTTGATATTCATCCTTTACTGGTCGGAGAAAACTCACTGACAATCCTGGACGCAGACTTGATGCTCAAGCCATTTGAAGGTGATGCGCATCAACGACTGGCTATCCGCCCCTATCCTGTCGAGTTTGAAGAAAGTGTCAAGCTGAGAAATGGTCAGGAAATACTGTTACGCCCTATCCTACCCGAAGATGAGCCTACGCATGCAGAGTTTATTAAAAACGTATCGAAAGAAGACCTTTACAAGCGTTTCTTTACTGATGTGGGTGAGTTTAACCATGAAGCGCTGGCTAATCTCACTCAAATAGATTTTGACAGAGAAATGGCGTTTGTCGCTGTAGATAATCAGGGACAAATTTTGGGCGTATCCAGAGCTTCTATTGACCCTGAAAACATCGATGCAGAGTTTGCCATATTAATCCGTTCTGATCTTAAAGGTCAGGGATTAGGAAGAATCCTGATGGCTAAGATCATTGATTATTGCCGCATTAGAGGGACGAAGCAGATGTCCGGAATGACCATGCCGACAAACCGCGGCATGTTAACACTGGCTCAGAAGTTGGGTTTTGAGCTGGATATTCAGTTTGAAGATGGTACGGCAGATATGTTGTTACCTCTCAATTAAGCTCAGAAATGCGAAAGGGCCATAAAAAATGGCCCTTAATCGTAAAAATCAAAATATTCAGAATAAAATGAAAAATAAAAGATGTCTGAATTATTTTTGTTTCATCTCTTTTCTAACCATTATCACCGCAGCGACGATAAAGGTACAAATAAGCGCAAGCTCCACCAAATCCCCCTTTTTCAATTATAAAATTGTTAAAACCAATTAAAGTTTAACATGGTTGACTGGATTATATACGGTAAATAGTATTTTTTGTATAAAGGTTGAGCTGAGTCAAATGAATTGGCGGAAACAATAATCGAGGTGAATGTGTAGTTTGTTTTTTCATCAACATTTGTCTTTAGAAGTTAATTAATATAAATGTTGCGTCTACGTTAATGATTAGATGAAATGGATCACTGATTATTTAGCTAAGTTGATGCATTTTAAATAAATAATATTTTGGCTGGATATTTATGAAACTTAACGAACGTTTAATGATTAACTGCGATATGGGTGAAAGTTTCGGCGCCTGGAAGATGGGGAATGACGAGGAAGTTATGCCCTGGATTGATATGGCCAATATTGCGTGTGGCTTTCACGCTTCTGACCCTTCAGTAATGTCTACGACCATACAACTGGCGACTCGGCATGGAGTTAAGATAGGCGCGCATCCTGGCTACCCCGACCTACAAGGATTTGGACGCAGAACAGTAGCGCTTAAAAATGACGAAATAAGTCAGATAATGGTATACCAAATTGGCGCCATAAAGGCGTTGTGTCACTACCACAATGCTGAATTGCACTACGTAAAACCTCATGGTGCGCTTTATAACGATATGATGAAAGATCCATCGGTGTTTAAAGCTGTTGTAAGTGCTTGTGAATCTTTCTCTCTACCTCTGATGATCCTCGCGACTAAGCAAAATGAAAAATATCTCGAGTTAGCCGATGAATATAATGTCCCTCTTTTGTTCGAAGCGTTTGCCGATAGAACTTATCAGGACAATGGGTTGTTAACACCCAGAAGTCACTACAAAGCAGTATTAAAAAACAGTGAGGATATTTTTTATCAAGTAATGCAATTGGCAGAGTACGGAAGTGTCACTTCAGTGACTGGCCAAAAAATTCCTATTGAAGCCGACACGGTTTGTATTCACGGTGACAATTCACTTTCAATAGCCGTCGTAAGAAGATTGTATGAATCATTGGAAGGATTATAAGTGATATGAAGTGGGATCAACTTTCAATAGAAGCTGTGTGTGAGTCTTCAATCCTAATCCGTTTCTCCAACGAAATTGATACACAGTTACCCAAATATATTAGTGCGATTGCGGAAGTTATTGTGTCTGAACATCAGGATGTAATTATGAGCGTAACTCCATCGTACACCACGCTTCTGATTGATTACCTGCCATTTCGGATATCAGAACAAGAGTTACTTACCAGTATTGCAAATCTTCTTCATAGTATTGAGTTATATCCCGAAGAAGACCGGCAGCAAAGTATTGTTTTACCAGTTTATTATCATGAGTCTGTTGCGCCGGATCTTATTAGCGTAATGGAAGATAAAAAGCTGACACTCGAGCAATTAATAGAGCTACACACTGGCAGAGAGTATACCGTTTGTGCGATCGGCTTTGCCCCGGGGTTTGCTTTCCTCGCTCACGTGGATCAAGTACTCGCAACGCCAAGATTGGCTACACCTAGACTTAAGGTTTTAAAAGGAAGTGTCGGTATCGCCGATACCCAGACCGCTGTTTATCCAAGTGACACTCCCGGGGGTGGAATATCATCGGGAATTGCCCGGTTGAACTTTTTGACCCTGATAGTGATCAGCTCTCTCCTTTTCGTGTTGGCGAAAAAGTGCGTTTTCAGTCTATCGATAAGTATGAATATAAAGAACTGGGTGGCAAATTATGGCGATAATGAAAGTAGTAAAACCCGGCCAGTTGAGCCTGATCCAGGATATTGGACGCTTTGGTATCTCTCCGCTCGGTGTGACTCAAGGAGGACCTTTAGATGAGTATGCGTATTGCTGGTCAAATTTGTTATTGGGTAATACACCGGGTTGTCCGGTATTAGAAATTACTTTAGGGCAGGCAGAGTTTACTTTTACCAAAGGATGCATGGCGGCTATTTGTGGCGGAGATCTTCAGGTTAAACTCGATGATAAACCGATTGTCAATTGGTCCTCCTTTTATATTGCCAAAGGGCAAACGTTAAAGTTTGGATTGCCTAAAAATGGACTGAGGGCATATCTTGCTGTCGCCGGTGGTTTTATCGTCGAACCCCATCTAGGCAGTACTTCAACAGTGATGAGAGAGCGATTAGGTGGGTTGCATCAAGACGGAACGCCATTAATTGAAGGGGATGAGATTCGAATTGGCCTGTCCGAACACAAAAAAGACGCACAGCAGGTTTCGTTTAGATTTATCCCCGATTATAACCTTCCTTTAAGGCTAAGAGTTATAGAGTCATATCAGGCGCAGGATTTCCCTAAAGAAACTCGGCGAGCTTTTTACAGAAATATGTACAGCGTCAGTCAGTCTAGCGACAGAATGGGTTATCGCTTGACGGGGCAACCTATCGCACCACCTTATAGCGGTGTCATTTCTGAAGGCATTGCATTGGGGGCGATCCAGATACCGCCAGATGGGCAACCGATTGTGCTACTCAGCGACAGACAAACACTTGGCGGATACCCAAAAATCGGTGTATTGGCACGAATCGATCAACCTCGTCTGGCTCAGGCTAAACCCGGCCAGTCAGTCCGGTTTATAAAAGGTAACCGACATCATTTACAAGCCATTTGGAATGCATGGGCGCTCAGGTTCGGCTATTAAGGCGTATATAAGATTACATTTTAACCAGCTCTCGTTATATAGTTAAAACGTATTAAAATTTACTTGACCGGGATTCGGTGTATAAGTCTGATATGATGGAATAAACACAGTACACGTCCCAATGACAGGCATACTCTGCCCTGCAAAGATTAACCTAATTCAGAAATATTACTTATCCCAAATGTTATCCACTGTTTTTGTGGATAACTTAAAAAGGTATTGGAAAACGCGAGGATTGATGGGAGCTGGTCATTATGACCAGTACTTTATTTCTGATCGGTAATACGTCTGAAAGCAACCGACTTATCTAGCATAGATGGGAGAGAGAACGAGCTTCGATATTTAGAGCTGATATGTACCGCCTGCTGTCGCTGGTTCGTTGCAGCTGCATAGTGAGCGATATACTCTTCAGTGATTGGATAACCCGATGCCGACCCAATAACCTCGCTCTCTTCACAGTAGGGACAAATAGCGGTACTGCTGTGCCCTACCCATTCAACAACCATTGCAGGTTTGAATATACGAAGGCAACTAAGGCAACCGCAGCGACTCGACGCAATGATCTCTCTAAAGTTACGTTTTGTGTGTTTCTTGATTGCCTGTTTGTTGAGTTCCATTAAAACAATTTTCCACTTTTTCCCTGGATGTTGGCATTCATGCTAACACTCCCTGATGATAGGAATCATTTTCATTAGTAGTGCCCTATGTTACATGTTAGTGCTAGCTATTTGAATATCTAAGGTAAATTGTTTTTGATAGATTGATACATATCACTGATAAATTGGATTTAATAACTTCTTTATCAGTGTATTAAGGGTTAAGGCCAGTACTGCAAAAGCAAGAATTGGCAGCATAAACCAAAGCGTAGGGTGGAGATTGCTTTCCAGTTCAAACCCCCAGATCATTAGCCCTGCTACGCTTGCTTCAGCACCAATGCTGGACACTAAACCTGCCACAAGTGCCATCAATCCATATTCACTCCAGATAGTTTGTTTGATCCTTTTCTTACTCGCTCCTAGAGTTCGGTACAGGCGGATTTCGTCCTGCCGTTGGCTCAAGCTTAACCTCAGGAGTGTGAAGATAAGTAATATCCCTGCTATAACACCCAGACCAGCTAGTACGGTCACAGACCAAATAATCTGGGCCAATAGTGCCTGAATTTTACTACCCATTGTACGTATATCCAGTATGCTGACCGTTGGGAACGAACGCGATAACTCGCCGAGAAAACGATTCTGTCCATCAGCAATTCTGTAACTGACCATCCAGGTCGCAGGAAGTTGTTCAAGCACATCGGGTGTAAACACAAAATAGAAGTTTGGCTTCATTTCTCGCCATTCAACCTGGCGAATAGAGTTTACCGTCGCGGTTACATTCTGGCTGTTTATAACAAAGCCCAGTTTGTCGCCTATCTTAAGGTTAAGCTCAGTTGCTATCTCCGATTCTACAGAAACCCCGGCTGTTGTTGTCCAAGCTCCTTCAATTATCGGATTTCTTTCCGGAATACTCTCTGCCCACGTGAAGTTGATTTCTCTTTGCAGTGAGTCACTTTGTTTATCTACACCCTCATACTCTTTTGCTTCATTCCCGTTAATCGAGCTAACACGACCTCTGATAATTGGATACGCTTGAGAACGCTCGATGTTACTTTGGTCCAGCGCTTCCAGATATGAGTCCTTTTCATAAGGTGCAATATTAATTGAAAACACGTTCGGTGCATTATTTGGGATGGTTTGCTGCCAGTCAGCAAGCAAATCGGTTCTGACCAGCCAAATCACCGCTAAAAGCATTAGAGATAGCGCTAACGCGCCAAACTGTATACCACTTGAAACGGAGGAACGACTGATTCTGCTAACCGCGAGCTTTAAAGATGTTGAAAGCGGAAGCTTACTTACAACCCGAATCAGGAAGATGCTTATTACCGCAAGCAGAGCGAATAACCCGATAATTCCCCCCAGGACCAACCATACGAGAATGTTCTCTCTATAGACCGCCATCATAGGAAATAAAGGTACTAGAATAAGCCACAAAGCTTTTTTGCTGCTTTTGCGTTCAGCTGGCTGCATAACGTTCACTGCAGACGTGCTAATGAGCGAATAGAGTGGAATCCCAAGCGCAGGAATACCAATAAGCGCACATGATAATACCGCAACTAACGCTGGTATAAATCCATAACCCGGGAGTGGGTCTGGAAGAAGGCCGTCTAATGGCACTCTTAATAAAACTTCCAGTCCGATGCCAAGAAGCAATCCGAATGTTACTCCCACAGCAAAAAGAAGTAGCACTTGTAGACTGAGCCAGTGAATCAGCCACGGTTTCGTTGCTCCTAAACTTTTTAACATTGCGACCGTTTGTTGCCTGCTCGCAACGTAACTTTGACAGGTAAGCACTAATGTCGTTGCTGCCATTATGATGACGATAGCAACAGTCAACGATAGGTATTGAGTGGTTGTATTGAACAACTCGTTGCTTCGAGAGGCACTCTCTTGGTCTCGCCAACGATCACTAGGTGTAAGCTCTATGGAATCTTTTATATTTCTTAGTGAGGAGTCATCACCCTGTAGGTAGAGATGAAAACGTACGCGGCTTCCTAGCTGAAGAGCGCCTGTTTTTTCAATATCTGAGTTGTGAATATAAACCGCAGGCATTTGTTGAAAGGGATTAAAACTCAATCCTGGTTCTTCAGCAACCCGGCCAGATATAACAAAATCAGCATCGCCCACAGTGACACTGTCACCCATTTCAACATTCAACAATGAAAATACACGCTCATCAAGCCACAGTTCACCTGGAGCGACAAAACCTTTTCTCTGGCTGCCATTATCCAGGGAAAGATCACCTCTGAGGGGATAATTATCATCCACAGCTTTAACCGTTACTAACTGCATATCGGTGTCACTAAATGACATAGTGCCAAAACGTGTCATCGATGAAATCTGAACAGAAGGTGTATTAGAAGCTGTTAGAGTGAGTTGTTCAGGTACTGGATTCGAGGAAGAATAAACGAGGTCGGCGGTAAGCGCGTCTCTTCCCTGCTTAACGATAACCTGCTCCATACGCTCTGCGAGAGCAGACAGAGCAAACACGCAGGCAATAATAAGTGTTAACGCTACAGCTACAGGCCAAAGTTGTCCATGCCTTATCTCTTCAACGCTCCAGCGAAAGAGCCGCGTATTAACCGACTGATTTTTTATGTCTGTCATCACTGAGCCTCCTCGAGACTGCCAGCGTGCATGTGAAATACGCGATCGCACTGTTCAGCAAGTGTCTGATCGTGTGTAACAAGGACAAGTGTCGTGCCGTGAGTTTTGTTGAGTTCAAACAGAAGCTCAACGATTTTTTCCGCGGTATGCTGATCCAGGTTACCTGTTGGTTCGTCGGCAAACAGTATCCTGGGTTTGATCATAAAGGCTCTGGCAAGTGCCACCCGCTGTTGCTCTCCCCTGATAATTGCGATGGCAGGTGATCTATCCGTTTACTTAACCCAACTGATTCAAGCAGTTCTACTGCTCGCTCTCTATCTTCTTCATTGCCCTTTAGTAAACAAGGTAATGTCACGTTCTCAAGAGCAGTAAGGCTTGGAATTAACAGAAAGCTCTGAAAAACGAATCCGATAGACTCACTTCTAAGCGAGGCTCTCTCTTCGTCGTTCATGGTAGACAAAGCTTCACCCAGGAGCGTCACTTCACCTTTGGTGGGGACATCTAAGCCAGCAAGTAAGGTCATAAGTGTTGATTTACCAGCGCCGGAAGTCCCGACGATTGCAACCGACTCTCCTTCAAAAATATCTAGATTTACATCTTCAAGGATTGTTAAATGCTCTTTGTTGGTAGAAACTAATTTAGCAATTGATTCAGCTTTAATTACGGACTGTGGCATGATTCGACTTATTTCCCTGTTAGTTATTCTTTTTTCTTCATCTGTTAGTAGTAACACAATTTTGGTACTTGGTGATAGTTTAAGCGCCGGTTATCAAATGTCTTTAGATCAAAGTTGGCCATCCATTCTACCAAATGAGCTGAAAGAGCGCGGTTTCGATTATGAGGTTATAAATGCCAGTATTTCTGGCGATACCACTGGAAATGGCCTTCAAAGGTTACCGGACCTGCTCTCTCAGCATTCCCCAGATGTATTGTTAATTGAGCTTGGTGCCAATGATGGGTTGCGGGGCTTTCACCCAAATACGATAAAAAACAATCTAACACAGATGGTATTAAAAGCTCAGAATGCAGGTTCAAATGTTATTCTTATGCAGATTCAAATACCGCCTAACTATGGTAAAAGATATAGTCAAGCTTTTAGTAATATTTATCCCGCCATTGCTAGGGATGCCGATTTGCCTTTGATTCCTTTTTTCCTTGAACACATCATTCTTAATGAGGACTGGATGATGCAAGATGGTCTTCACCCTAACGCAAAAGCTCAACCATGGATTGCTGAATATATGGCTGACAACATGGCACTTTATCTGGAGTAATGTTGCTTTAGCTCAAGTCAAGTTAAGTATTACAAATATATATTCGATAGCTACTGTGCTTAAAAAGGATTAAGTAGATGATTATCAAACCTGAAATTCAGGGAGTGGTTGCGCGCTCGGCCCACCCTATAGGATGTGAAGCTTCGGTACAAAAACAAATTGATTACGTTAAAAGTGCCAAGCCAATCAAAAATGGTCCGAAAAGAGTGCTTATTCTAGGATCATCATCCGGATTTGGGCTTGCAGCCAGAATTGCACTGACCTTTGGTGGGAGCCAGGCGGATACTATTGGGGTTTCTTTTGAGCGTGGCCCATCAGAAAAAGGCGTTGGTAGCGCGGGCTGGTACAATAACATTTTCTTTAAACAGAAAGCAGAGCGTGAAGGTAGTAAAGCGATCAACATTGTCGGCGATGCCTTTTCTGATAAGGTTCGCGAGCAGGTCATTGAAGCCATAGAGACGCATTTTGATGGAGAAGTCGACCTTATCATATACAGCCTCGCAACGGGTGTACGACCAAAGCCTTACGGCGACGGGATGTGGCGATCTTCAATCAAAACCATCGGTGAAAGCGCCACAGGTGCAACAATCGTTCTTGAAAATGACAGCTGGCAGCAAACCACCGTTGAGCCCGCCTCTAAAGAAGAGATCGAATCAACAATAAAAGTGATGGGTGGAGAGGATTGGGAGTCATGGATAGATACTCTAATCAATTCGGATTCCATTGCTCCAAGTTGCAAAACTATCGCGTTCTCTTATATCGGACCAGAATGTACTCATCCTATTTACCACTGAAGGTACATTGGGCAGAGCTAAAGTAGATTTGCACCAGACCAGCCATGCTTTGAATCTTAAACTGGCTAACTACGGTGGCGGCGCTTACGCAACGGTCTGTAAAGCATTAGTTACCAAAGCAAGTGTGTTTATCCCTGCGTTTACTCCCTACATCCTGGCGTTATACAAAGTAATGAAGGCTCAAGGAACTCACGAAACCTGCATTGAACAGATGCAGCGTCTATTCTCTGACAAACTCTACAACCCGCAAGGCGTACCAGTCGATGGTGAGCGTCTTCTTCGTATTGATGAATATGAATTAGCTAGTGACGTTCAGGAACAGGTGTCTACGCTGATGGGACAGATGAACGAAGAGAACTTTAAATCAGTGGGTGATTATGCAGGATACAAACAAGAGTTTCTGCAATTGAATGGCTTCGACATTGAAGGGGTTGATTATAACCAGGAGTTTGACTTCGAAGAGTTAGTATCGTTAAAGCCCTAGTTTGTCTCAGGTCTAAAATATTTATGATAAAAACCTCTGATTTCGGAGGTTTTTTATTATTCGCCGCATAAACAGCATATACTGAACAATAGGTAGTTTGAGATCAGGATGATCCAGATAACCTAAGGAAGTTAATCATTTCAACATGGATAGTTGTAGTATGAATCGAATTGACACAAGCACCCTATCGATCCCGGATGAAATCCTAAGTAGTTGGCAGAGTACGCTTGATATCTTAGCGGAGATCACCGCTGTACCAAGTACACTAATAATGAGGGTGCATGAGAATAATATCGAGGTTTTTGTCAGCAGTAATCGCGAAAATAACCCTTACAATAAGGGAGATACCGAATCCATCCCTCAGGGCCTCTATTGTGAGACGGTAATAAAAAATCAGCAAGAACTGCTTATCCCTAATGCTCTGGATGACCCTCAATGGGACAACAATCCAGATATTAAACTAGGGATGGTTTCCTACCTTGGCTTGCCAGTTAACTGGCCCGATGGTTCAGTGTTTGGCACCATGTGTATCCTTGATAACAAGCCAAACCACTACTCTGAGACTTACCGAGCACTCCTTGATACCTTTAAAAACTCAATTGAGTCTCAGTTGACCATTATTTATCAGCAAGCGAAGTTAATGCGTTTAAATAAAGAGCTGAAAAAACGGGTAAAAAATCGCACACGGGATCTCGCTAATCTGAATTATTCACTCAGTCTTGAGATAGATAAACGTAAGGCTGCTGAGCAGGAAATCGACTATCAAAAGCGTCATGATACAGCGACTGGACTGTATAATTTAGACTCATTTAAGCAGAAAATTGATAGTAAACTTCAAACGTTACATCCTGATTCTGCTTTGTATCTGGTGCAAATTGGTTTTACCAATGGGAGACGCCTGCAGGCAAGGTATGGTGAACAAGCGCTTAGTGACCTTATTGTGGCTTACCGAGAACGAATCGGGAATATAGACACAATGGACTCGTTTAGTGGGCGTATTGGCGTCGCTGATCTGGGTATTGTCGTAGAAGTGAATAAAAATCAGGCGTTTATTGATGCTTTTTGTGCCCGCCTTTCTGAGTTGAGTCATTCGGAATTTATGTTAGATAGTGAAAGAGTACACCTGCATGCTTTCTTGGGGGCGGCTTCAAACGAAACTTCTGAAACTGCGTCAATGATGAGTAAGCATGCAAGGGAGGCAATGCTGGCGTGTAAAGAGTCAGGTCAGAAATATATGCTCTATTCAATGCAGTTTTCAAGAGAAGAAACTAACGCAAGTAAACTTGAGAGCTACCTGTTGCAGGCGGTCAGAAATGATGACCTTGTGCTCTATTTTCAGCCCAAGGTTGAATTGAAAACTGGCCGCTGGATTGGGGCTGAAGCGCTTATCCGCTGGAGCCATCCAAAGCTTGGAGTTATTTCTAACGAAACACTGATTCAGATGGCCGAACAGAATGGTTTGATTTTTGAGGTTGGCAGCTTTGTCTTGAGAGCGTCTATTGAGCAGGCGAGTGAATGGTACAACCACACAAAGGACTTTAAGATTGCGGTGAATGTTTCGGCAGTTCAATTACAGAACAAAGATTTTATAGAACAAGTTAAACACCTGCTGAACACCTATCAATTACCTTCTTCGTGCCTGGAGATAGAAATTACCGAGAACTCCCTGATTCATAACGAAATATTAGCGAATCAAACCCTGCATCAATTAAGGGACTTGGGGGTGACCCTGTCACTGGATGACTTCGGTACCGGGTATGCGTCATTCAGTTATCTAAAAAAATACCCCTTCTCTATCATCAAAATCGATAAGAGTTTCACACAAAACATAACCCATGAAGACAACGATAAAGAAATCATGCGCTCTATGATCAGAGTGGCCAAAAAGATGAATATCGAAGTGATGGTCGAAGGTATCGAAGATTTAGATCAGGAGCTTTTCGTTGTTAGCGAAGGTTGCGACTATGCACAAGGTTATCTCTATGGAAAACCAATGGACTGTCAGCAGTTTAGCGAAGTGTTTATACAACAAGCCCGGCATACTATAGAGTTTTCAAACCAGCCATCACACAAGCACTAATTGGTTGGTATTTTTGATTAATGCCTTAGGTTTAACTATAATCCTCGCCCTCTTGAAATAAGATACAGTTCACACAGCGGATAATATGGATCAACTCACTGCAAAACTTAAAAAGCTAGAGAAACAGAATTACAAGGCTTACCAGCAGATTAAGGGCAAACACTCGTTCGAGGACTTTGATCTCTATATTGATCATGTACAGGGGGATCCATATGCCTCTGCTTCCAGGATTCGTGCAGTAAGACCATGGGCTCCTACCGGGCTGTTGTGGTTACGCGAAAAGTCCAATACTTATCAAATCGCAGCACGAGACTTTATTACCCGAACATTTGCGGAATATGCTAAGCATGATTCTGCAATTTCTATCGCTGTTACCGGACAAACGGTACTCGATCATACTTCGGTATTATTTACCGAAGAAGGGATTGAGTTAAGGTTCAGAGTTAACCTTCCTGCGGAAGGTAGAAATATTTTAGCTAAAAAGGCCCTGAATCTTTTAACCTTTCACCTGCCAAAGATGGTTCGAAAGTCGACTCTGGAAAGAGAGCTGGATATCCCTGCGTTGAAACATCATTGTGAGGTTATTGAAGATCAGGAATCGCTAAGATCCCAGTTAGAACAGAATAATCTTGTTGCCTTCGTTGCAAACGGTGCCGTATTACCAAGATTTGCAGGGAATCAGGATATAGCGATGAAAGATGCCGTTGCATTTACATCACCGGATTCGCTGGAAATTGAGATGAGCACCCCCAACCGTGGTTTGATCAAAGGTATGGGCATCAAAAAAGGTGTCACCTTGATTGTTGGTGGTGGTTTCCACGGTAAGTCGACATTGCTGAATGCGATAGAACGCTCTATATACAACCATATCCCAGGAGATGGCCGAGAATTTGTTGTTGCTAACTCAGATGCAATGAAAATCAAAGCTGAGGATGGTCGTTGTGTACACAAGTTAAACTTATCTAACTACATCAATAACCTACCGATGGGGAAAGATACTTCTTGCTTCTCTACTCAGGATGCCTCCGGCTCAACCTCACAAGCGGCCTGGTTACAAGAGTCTCTTGAAGTTGGTACATCTACCCTTCTTATCGATGAAGATACGTCAGCAACTAACTTTCTTATTCGGGATGAACGAATGCAGGCGCTGGTTTCGAAGGGAGAAGAACCTATCACACCGTTGGTAGACAGCATTGACCATCTACGAGATGAGCAAGGGGTCTCTACTATTATTGTTATGGGTGGCTCCGGTGATTATCTTGATGTTGCAGATACCGTAATACAGATGCACGACTACCAGGCGCTGGATATTACTGATAAAGCAAAACAGGTAATTTTACAGCACCCTAATAAGCGACAGAACGAATCTGGGGCTCAGTTAACACAATTCAAACCTCGTAAACTGAACACGACTTCGTTACAGTCGATTTTAGCTGAAGGAAAGTTCAGGGTAACAGCCAAAGGTGTGGACTCTCTTCGCTTCGGTAAAGAGTATGTCGATTTAACAGCTCTGGAGCAACTGGAGTCCAGCAGTGAAGTGAATGGCATTGGTTGGTTATGGTTCTTGCTTGTTCAGCAACAGAATAACGCTGGTGATCTTTCTGCTGAGATCACAAAACTGGTTGAAGGTAATTTGTTTCAGTTGCTTCCTCCACACGGAGATCTGGCGAAGCCCAGACCGATTGATGTGTTAGCAGCGCTTAATCGCTTACGTAAAGCTAAATTTATTTAGTAACGAGCGAGAGGCCAGATTTATTCTGGCCTTTTTGTTTACTGGGTTGCTTTAGCTCTGAGCGTAGACCAGGCCATATAGTAGATACGAAACTTATCTTTATCGCCCTCTTCTCTGTCCGGGTGCCATTTTAAAGCTAGTTTACGCCATTTACGCTTGATTTCAGGCTGAGTTGCGCCTTCGGGTAGTTCGAATACATCCAACGCTTCTTTATACGATAAACCCTCTTTTGTCCCCCCAACATACTGGCTGTATTTTAACCAAAATTGATCGAATAACTGCTGGATCTTGTCTTCGGATGTATCGTAGTTACTCCAGTCTAGGTAGTAGTCTCGAAGCGGATCTGTGGGATCAGGGAGTTGAGCTTGTGTCTGTGTTGAGCTGAATAAACGAATATCCATGGAATGAACTTGCAGATACTTATCTTCCGGTAATGAGCTTTGCAATTCGTACAAGGCGTTCATTATTAGAAAATTCTTTTTAAACAGATCTTTATTAGGCGAACTGTCTAATTTCGGGAGTAGGTTCTCTTTTACTAAACTATCCAGAATTTCATGTACTTTCCAATTCGGCTTGGGCTTATCCCCCTTATTTTGCTTTAAGTATTGAAAAATTGGCAATATTAAGGGGTTATCCATCATGTATGTTTACCTTTATCAGGATTAATCTTGCTGAGTAGATTGTTCGATCCAGCTTAAGTAAGGATTAAACCCGTCAGTAAACGGGACTTGCACTATCTGTGGTACGTCGTAATTGTGTAGGTCGCAAATCAAGGACTCTATTTTGCTATAGAGCGCTTTTTGGGTTTTTAAAATTAATATTTGTTCGTGATCTTCTTGCACACTCCCATCCCAAATATAGTGACTATGGATCGGTATAGACTGGATGCATGCGGCAAGTTTTTGTTCTAGCACTGATTCTATAATTGTCTTTTTTATCGAGTCACTATTAACGGTGGTTAATACCATACAGTATTTATTATTCATTTCTGCCCCAATCGGTATATGAAGTTAAAAAAAGACCCGGATAACCGGGCCTTAAACTTATTTTTTACTTTTTGGTTGAACGTACTTTCTACTGATATCGACTATTGCAACATCCCTAAAAAAGCTCTGCCCAAGAATCACCGGCGTTTTCATATGGGTTCTGTCTGCCAAAGTGAATTCGGTTTTATCTTTAAATTCGCCAATTTGGACCCAGGAAGTGACTACTGGGCGTTTTTGCGATTCCTCACTGTTTGACTGCTTTACCTTTGCCCAACGAAGTACAGGAAGACTTATTTCATCAGAACTCATTTCTTTATGGTTAATCTTAAACTTAACCCAGTCTTTACCATCTCGCTCAAATTTAACAATATCGGTGGCGCTAATTGATGAGGTTGTTGCCCCGGTATCGACTTTCGCGACAAAATACTTGCTTATTCCAGGGATAAAAACCCACTCTTCCTGACCAAAGATATATTTACCTTCCTCGGTTTTAGTCGGCAATGGTTCAGGCTTAGGTTCAGGCTTGGGCTCGGGTTTAACTTCGGGCTCAGGTATCGGTACAACCTTGTTTTCATCATCTGTAGATTCATCTACTACAGGTTTCACTGGCTCTACTTCTGCGGGCTTTTCAATTTGGTTGGACTCTGTTTCTTCTACCTCTTGGGTTGTTGAACAAGCGGCTAATCCAACACACAATGTAAGAGCGAATAGAGTCTTTTTGTTAAGCATTGTTCCTCCTGGTAAAAAATATCAAGATGCAGCAACCTGCGAAATGGCAAGGGCAACATAAGGAATGTCGCTCTCTTTGAGTCCTGCAATATTGATACGTCCGTCACCAACCCCATAGATACCAAATTGCTTATTCAGTGCTTGCATCTGTTCCTGAGAGAATCCTAGCACAGTAAACATGCCTTTGTGAGACTCAATAAAATCAAACTGTTGGGAATTGTGAACTAGTCTCAACTCTTCGCAAAGCTTCTGACGCAGAGTGACCAGTCTCTGCTGCATTTCAACTAATTCGTTCTTCCAGGTGGCCGTTAATGCTTCGTCATCCAGGATCGCAGAAACAAGTGCTGCCCCGTGCGCTGGTGGCATGGTGTAAGTCGATCTTGCCAATTTCAAAAGCTTGCCTTTGGCGTTAATGGTATCGGCTTGGGTTTTACCGACTACAATCGCGGCTCCCGTACGCTCCCTATATAAACCAAAGTTCTTAGAGCAAGATGTGGCGATCAGGACTTCTTCAAGATTATCTGCCATATATCGCAGCCCTAGAGCATCTTGCTCCAGCCCATCTCCAAACCCCTGATAGGCAATGTCTACAAATGGCGTGAAGCCGTTTTTGTGAGACAGTTCAGTAATTGCCTTCCAGGTATCAAAATCAATATCTGCGCCGGTAGGGTTGTGGCAACAGCCGTGCAACAGAACCACATCATTGGGGCCTGCCTGTGAAATATCTTCAAGCATCAACTCAATATCAACGGTCTTTGTTTTCGGGCTGAAATAGCGATAATGCCTGACTTTTAATCCGGCAGACTCCATAACAGGTTGGTGGTTAATGTAGCTAGGATTACTTAACCAAACCGTGGTATCTGGCTGTGCGACTTTCATAAGGTCACCTAACATACGTAACGCCCCACTCGCCCCTGGCGTTTGGATAGCGGAAACTCTGCCGATGGCAGATGTACCTTCCAACAGAAGGTTTGTAATTTGCTGATTAAACAGCTCATTACCGGCTAGCCCAATATAAGATTTCGTGGTTTCAGTTTCCTGTACCTTGATCTGGGCCTGTTGAACCGCCTGCATTATGGGCGTGTCACCCTGGCTATTTTTATAGACGCCTATGCCAAGGTCCACTTTCTCGGAGCGTGGGTCTTCCCTGTAGGCCGTCATTAGAGAAAGTATTGGATCCTTTTCAGGAGTTGGTAGATGTGAAAGCATGAAAATCGCAACCCTTTGAAATACTGTATTAATGAAACCAAGTTATCACTTGTTCTAAGAATTCAAAAGGGCTTTTTGACAGCTATCGCAAAAATAAAATAAATCTGCCCTCTTTCATTAACGAATAGAGCGCTAGCACTAATTGATTGATACAAGTCAAATCCAATCAAAATTAACCATGCGCATCACCCTTTAGGGTGATGATTCCCTCTTTCCGATTCCTATTCTAGCGTTAGACGAATGGAAGGATGTTAGTACTTTGGAGGGAGTGATGAATTTAAATCAACTAGTTCTCGCCTTTGGAGCCGCAGGAATAATCAGTCTTTCGGGGTGTAGTGATTCAGACCCTGTCACAGATTCTACCTCGCTGGCTCCACAAACAACGTATTCGGTAAAGGCCATTGATGGCTATTTAAGGAATGCAGTTATCTGGCTTGATGTTAATCAGAATAACCAGTTAGACACAGACTCAGAGCCAAACACAACCACGGGTGCCGGTGGTGTAGGCGTATTAGATGTGACGGGAATAACCGACTACGAACAATACTCGTTGTTCGTTCAGGCCATACCTGGCGAAACCATAGATGAAGCGACTATTAGTGAAGCAAATCCGGAAGGCGTTGCTGTACAGAGCGCGTTTATGATGTCTGCACCAGCCGGTGAGGCTGAAGTCACTCCTCTCTCTACGATGGTCAACGTTTTAATGCATAAGAACCCTGATGCAATGTCTGACCCCGACCAGGCAGCGCAGTTAAAGCAGCAAGCGGTGATGGAGGTTGCCGATCAATTAGGTATCGATCCGGATAGTGTCCTGGGAGATTTTGTCGCCGACGAGCAAGAAGAAGCGGTTTTTGCTGCCAGGGCGGTCGTTGAATCTGGTCACGTATTGCCGACAAGCTCTGAAGAGTTTGACTCAATGTTACAGCAGGTAGAAGAACAAGCGGAAGACGCAACGGTACTAAAGGTAATTGAAAGCATTAATGAAGAGATTAAAACGGTCGTTGCTGCTACGCCAGCAGATCAGCTTGCTACAACAGATAGCCCGGTTTCATCCGGTACAGATATGTCTACCGACACTGACACAGATGGTGTACCAGATGAGTTAGATAGTTTTCCAGATGACGCCGATGAGTATTTGGATTCTGACAGAGATGGCACTGGCAACAACGCAGATGACGACGATGACAACGATGGGTTTCTGGACACAGTAGATAGTTATCCAACGGATAAGTTTCGGGCTGGTGACCATGATGGAGATGGATCCGACAGTCTTATTGATAATGACGATGATGGTGATGGCTTTAACGATGATATAGACCAGTTTGCGCTGGACAAAACTAAAGCTGGTGATCACGACGGCGACAGTGTTGATAGTGTCGATGATGCTTTCCCTAACGACTCAGGTGAGTCTGTAGATACTGACGGTGACGGTATGGGAAACAATGCTGACCCTGATGATGATAACGATACCTATCTTGACGGCGTAGACCAGTATCCTACTGATCCAGATAAGGCTGGTGACTTCGATGGAGACGGTATTGATGTTATTGACGACCAATATCCGAATGATACCGATAACGACGGCTCCAACAACGACGTAGATAAGTTCCCGGATGATCCTAATGAAACAAGTGATTTTGACAATGATGGTCAGGGAGATAACGCGGATCTGGACGATGATAACGACGGCGTTAATGACACAGTAGATAACTGTCCGTGGGACAGTAACCCTGTTCAGGAAGATTTCGATAACGATGGTATTGGTGATGTGTGCGAAAGCGTCACGGTCTCAAAATTTGGTACCGCTAAGTTTGGTGAAGCCACTTGGCAATAGCAATTTAAGGAAGAAGAGTTATGTGTAAAAAACAACTTTTAACAGCCGCTATAACGATAGCGCTTTCTGCCGGAGCAGCCGGTGAACTTGTTGAGTTCCAAAGCGGAGATGTTATCCAGGCTTCAACAATGAATAGTAACTTTACCTACCTAAAAAATCTGGCTGAGACTAGTAACAGAGGAGTTAGCGTAACAGACAGCGTAGATTGTACATCAGACTCTACTGCGCTGGCTCAGTATTTTAATACCTCTAAAAACGTTGATTTTTTAATTGTCGAACTAACCGGGAGTTGTGATTGGCAAGGTGTAAACCTGAATCGCCCTGGAATAATGATTAGAAACGGTTCCATTAATGGCGATATCTTCATCGATAGTCTTCAGCGCGTAGGGTTTGTGAATGTAGCGGTAAATGGCGGTATTACCTATAGCGGAAATGCTAACGGTTGGCTTGAAGGCGTTACCGGAAACGGTAGTACAGAGTTAACTGTTCATGGCGGTTCTAGAGTATGGCTAGGTTCTAATAACACGGGATTCGCCGAAATATCGGTACAGGATGGATCATCGCTGCAAACCAATGATCCAATTAGCTCTTCGGTACTTGAAGCTGTTGCGATGAGCTCTGTTGCCGTACCGCAGGTGACAGGCGTCAATGAAGTCTATATTGAAGCCTCATCGATCTTTGTCTGGCAAGACGATAATCTGAATAATTCGGGAATGCTTGATAGTAATAGTGTTGTTGTTGAAGAAAAAGGACACCTTGTTATCGAAGGAAATGCAGTGGTAGGCGGTGAAGTTATAACTACTCACGCGAGTTCGTTAGTTGTACGTGGCGATGTGAATGCAAGCGATTTTAAAGTTCACAATTCTAGCAGCGCTCAGGTAGACGGTGATATTGCGGCGACTGGCTTGGTTGAGGCTCGCTCAGCGTCTTCGTTGACGGTTGATGGTGCGATAACCTCTCCGGATGTAGGAGCACATAATAGTAGTAATTTGCGGGCAGACAGCGTAACAGCGAGTACCACATTTGCGATGCAGCATTCATCTTCTGCAGATGTTCGCACCATAGATGTTGGTAACTTTTTCTGCCGTACTTCTAGCCTGTATAACGATGTTAGTTTTACTTCCACCACAAAAGACCTATGGGGATTCTGTTATATGGAAGCAGCATTTGATATGGGCTCTCTATGCGGCAACACTGACCAATCTGGTCCAGTGTTAGGTTGGAGTACTACTGCTCACAACAGCTTCCCAGGAGACTGCCCTTAGTAAGAAAATTAAACGGATAGTGACATAGAGTTGGGATGCACATGTGCACCAGAACTAAAGTAACGAGACAGTAGTTGGTTTTGGTGCCGACATCCCGTTTTATGCAATATCTGCTTAATCTGAGATTTTATGGTCTCTTTAGATACATTACGACGCTGTGCCACTTCACTGCCGTCAAAGCCCTGCACGAGCAGCTTTAATACTTCGATTTCGGCTGTGGTAAGCGATGACAATTGAATGGCGGTCTCATGAGGTACATTTAGTTCCGAAAGCTGGCGGGACATGTTCTGTTGCGCTACCCAGTAATTCCCCCATGTCCGTAAAAAGCGCCATAGAGTTTGAGCTTTTTTTGTCGCCTTAAAACTTAATCGGCTTTCGCTGTGGCTGCTCAGAATTAAGTAGTGTTCATCAAGAAGTGGTATCAGCCCACTATAGGAATGGCTATATTGCACGGTAGGTACCAGTACTTCGTTAAAAATCTGATCCCGAATCCTGCTCATAGGCAGCATGTCCTGTAAATAAACAAACTGCCCCTGCATATTATTTCTCATATAGTGGTTAAGAAACTGGTCATGTTCTCTATGCTGTTCGTAGATGTTGATCTGTTGAGCGGTGAATCCACCGACATATTGAAACACTGGTAACTTGTGGTTGTTGAGGATCATCAGTACATAGTGTTCTAGCCCGATACCATTGAGTTCTTCTTCAAGGATATGCTCTATCTGCCCGGCAGACAGATGTTGGGGTAGTTCACTCAACCGACGACACTCGTTCATTAAATGCTCTTCTTATTATTACCAAATATTTTTAGGAATATTTATGTATGTAATAATAATTAAGTAGCTGGTTATCTTCGAGCTATTGAGCGAATAAACACACTTTTAGTATGGGAAACGAGAAGCGGGTCAGCTTATGTAGGGGTGTTGAAATAATGAATCACCTGATTGGAACTTCCACGCCATTTGAGACTTGGATCAGCTTTTTCTTGCTCAAATTTGCCGTCTATTAGCACATCAATCTGTTCTACAACTTCCTTTTGAACAGCAGTTAACTCGTCCAGAATATAGCCAGTCCATGCCCAGATATCTTTCCCCGGACATTCACTACGCACACGTTTTACCAATTGAAGAACCGCTGTCAGATTGTCAGGGTGAAGTGGGTCACCTCCCGATAATGAGAGCCCTCTCCTTTTAATACGAGTATCGTTCAGGTCATTAATGATCTGGTCTTCCATTTCTTGTGTAAACGGAAGGCCAGAATCGAGCGACCAGGTTTTTTTGTTGTAACATCCTTTGCACTGATGAATGCAGCCAGAAACAAAGAGCACGCAACGCGTGCCCTGGCCGTTTACAACATCAATAGGATAATATTGGCTGTAATTCATCGATTATAAGTGCTTCACTCGACGCTTAACTTCTTCCTGTTTGCCCAGGTTGAATGGGCGAGCGTCAGGGCTGCCAAGGTAACCACACACGCGTCGGGTTACAGATACTTTAGTTGAGTCATGGTTACCGCATTTAGGGCAAGTAAAACCCTTACTTGTACATTCGAATTCGCCTTCAAATCCGCACTCATAACATTCGTCAATTGGTGTATTCGTGCCGTAATAAGGTACTCGGCTGTAGCTGTAATCCCACACATTTTCAAGCGCTTCGATGTTCTGTTGCATGTTAGGGAACTCGCCGTAACAGATAAAACCACCATTAGACACAGCAGGATAATCCATTTCGAAATCGATCTTGTCGTATGGGTTAACTTTCTTTTCGACATCTAAATGGAAACTGTTTGTGTAGTAACCTTTATCTGTAACACCCTCAATAACGCCAAAATCTTTTGCATCGATTCGGCAAAAACGGTTACATAGGTTCTCACTAGGCGTTCCATACAGGCTGAATGCATAACCTGTTTCATTTTTCCAGGAATCAACCGCACGCTTCATAAAGCTAACAATCTCAACCGCTTTCTCAGCCAGATTAGGATCGTCGTAAACGTGTGCACTATTTTTGTAAAGTGCGTTGATTGTTTCGTGAATACCAATGTAGCCAAGTGAAATAGACGCACGACCGTTCTTGAAGATCTCAGCGATAGAGTCGTCAGGTTGTAAGCGAACGCCACATGCGCCTTCCATATAAAGAATAGGAGCAACACGTGCTTTTACGGTTTCTAAACGAGAAATACGGGTTTCAAGTGCCCTTCTTGCTAGTTGTAGTCCTTCGTCCAGAAGTTTGTAGAACTTACGCTCATCACCGTTTGACTTGATAGCGATTCTTGGCAGGTTCAGACTTACAACACCAAGGTTATTACGACCATCGTGGACGATTTCACCCGCTTCTTCGTATGGGTTCAAGAAACTGCGACATCCCATAGGCGTTTTGAATGATCCAGTCACTTCTACAACCTTGTCGTAGTTCAGGATATCAGGATACATACGCTTAGACGCACACTGAAGAGCAAGCTGCTTGATATCATAGTTTGGATCGCTTGGTGCATGGTTCAAACCATCTTTAATCGCAAATACCAATTTAGGGAATACAGCTGTTTTACGGTTTTTACCCAGACCAGCAATACGGTTTTTCAAAATGGATGCCTGGATTAGCTTTGAAGCCCAGCTTGTTCCCAGACCAAAACCGAATGTCACAAACGGTGTTTGACCATTTGCTGTATGAAGGGTATTTACTTCATATTCCAGAGACTGGAATGCGTCGTAACACTCTTTTTCTGTACGCGCTTTTGCGAACGCTTTTGGATCGTGGATATCCCACTCTTTAGCTACTTCCAGGTGTTTTTCGTAGCTAGCCATTACATATGGTTCCAGGATCTCATCGATAGCGTTAATTGTGGTTCCGCCGTAAATATGAGACGCAACCTGAGCGATGATTTGAGCGGTTACTGCAGTCGCGGTAGAGATAGATTTCGGCGTATCGATCTCCGCGTTACCCATTTTAAACCCGTGCGTCAGCATGCCTCGAAGGTCGATAAGCATACAGTTAAACATTGGGAAAAACGGTGCGTAATCCAGGTCGTGGTAATGAATGTCACCATTGTCGTGTGCTTGAACAACGTCACGAGGTAAAATATGTGTCTTCGCGTAGTGTTTTGCAACGATTCCGGCAAGCAAATCTCGTTGTGTAGGGATTACTTTACCGTCTTTGTTGGCATTTTCATTTAGCAGATCTGCATTGCTCTGTTCGATCAGGCCCTGAATTTCCTGGCTTAGTGCACTCTTTTTCTCCCGTGCAATATCTCGGTCGTGTCTGTACTCGATATATGAGCGTGCCATACCTTTGTATGGACCCTGCATCATTTCGTTTTCAACCAACATTTGAATATCACGAATATCAACTTCGTATCGGTCGGCGAGAAGTGACTCTACTTTTTGAGCTACAGTGTGTGCATATGCGGTTACTTCTGAGTCAATATAAGTCGCTGAGCTTTCCACTGCTGCAATGATGCGATCCTTTGTAAAAGGGGCACGAGAACCATCTCTCTTAATAACGACCAATTTCAATTTATACTCCTTACCCCAACGTTATGCACAGCGTATACACAAACACACCATATAGGGCTACTTTTCGATGAACAGACACAATATATTGTGGCGTATTAAACGCATTTAACTGACGAATAGTATTGATCGAGATCAAAAAACAATGAGAGCTGACTAAGATCAAATCGATCTTAATGCATGAGATCTCGTTATAAAAATAAACATAAATTTCATGTAAAAAGTGTCGTTTGAAACTTGATTTTTTTGATAGTCTTTAGCTGCAAGACTTAGAGAGATGTATCAGATATGAGAAATACAATATTACTAAAAATTACTCGATGGACTTCACTATTTTGTATCTATTTACTGTCAATCGGCACGGTTTATGCCGGACAGCTTTCAATTGCATCATGGAATTTAGAATGGCTCACTTCTTCACCAATTGAACGATTCCCTCAATCTCAACGAAGTAGGCAAGACTTTCAGGCATTACAAAGCTACTTTACTCGGATGTCTCCGGATATTTTGGCCTTTCAAGAGGTGAATGACGTTGAATCAATCAAAAAATTAGTTGGTTTAGACTACAAGATAATGTTATCCGAGCGATCGGAAACCACATATAGCTCACACCAGTTCAGCGATATTAACCAATACACAGGGTTTGCTTATCGCTCTTCTCTAATCATCAAAAGTTACCCTAGCCTGCATTTAGCATCAACACCATCAACGAAGCTAAGGTTTGCTAGCCACCTTTCAGTTAGGACAGAGCAGGGAGAAGTTCACCTGCTTTCAGTGCACCTTAAGGCAGGCTGCAGGGGAAAATATAAGAACAATCGTAGTTGCCGATCTCTAAAGTCGGAGGCTGAAGGAATTAATCAATGGATTAGTGAGCGCATAAAGCGTAAACAGAAATTTATTGTGGTCGGGGATTTTAACCACAATCTGAGTTACAAAAATGACTGGCTGTTCAATGTGATCAGTAAAGGCGTTTCGTCTCAAACTGAACTTAAGACTCGAAATACTAAATCCCATTGTTATGTGCGCTCGAACAAACAAAAAAGAAAGTTGCATTCTTACCGTAGCCTAATCGACCATATTATCTCTAGTAAGGATCTGGAAATGAATCTGCCTTACCAGTTTCTATATGATGAATCTGACCTACACCGGTATCAGTTGAGTGACCACTGTCCTTTGGTTTCCGCATTTGATATTTGATGGATAAGCCGTGTCGCCTCAAGAATATAGAATAAAAAACACGGCTTTTAGAACCCACTTAATAAGAAAGTGGGTTTAATAGCACGACGTCGCCTGCGTTTATCCCCTTCCTAACGCGGTTATCGGCACCAAGCTGTACTAACCGGTGTTTAACGATACCTTCATCAACGACTTTTACATAGTCGAGCTGGCCCACATGAAAAACCGCATCCTCCGGAAGTTGGATTATATTGTGTGTCCCCTCTTCTACTATTATCCGGCCAAAGATACCGGGATAAACTCCGAGTTTACTATCTAAAGCGACTTTTACGGTAAAGCTGCGAGAGTTGTGGTCTGCGGCTGGGGCGATTTCTACGACTTCGCCAACACCTTGAACATCGTAAGTAGGTAGTTGATAACTTAACTTACTTCCGAGCGTTATATTTGAAATCAGACTCTCGGAAATGCTCGACTCTAACTGCATTGTTTTTGGGTTATAAAGACTAAGCAATGCCATACCTGGTGTAGCCGTGTCTCCCTGGTTAATTGGGCGTTGAGTGATAAGACCGTCGAAGGGCGCGGTAATGATGCTGTAAGACGACGTTGTTTGCGCTTCTGTTACCGCAGCCTGAGCTTGCCTGAAGTCTGCCTCGCTTGTTTTTAGTTCACTTTCTGCTCGATCAAACTCGGATTGCGACAGTAGCTTACGGCCTACTAGTTCTTTGACACGTTTATACTCTTTACGAGCAGCGTTTAGTCTAGCCTGGGCTGAAGATAACGCTTCCTGAGTTTGTAAAACTCTCGCGTCCAGATCGCCACTTTCAAGGCGCATTATCACATCACCTTTTTCAACCCGGTCTCCAACATCAAATAGCACTTCAGCAACCTTCGCTGTTAGCCTGGCTGACAAGGTGGCCTGTTGATCGGAGATCACTGTACCTGTGTATGTCCTATCAACCGGAACATTGCTCTCTTTTATCGTGACCGTTTGTGCATTGCTCAGATCAGCCAGCCTGACAATACGTTGTTCTGGCAATTTCTCGGTAAAATATCCCGCCATATGCAGAAATAAGACACCCAGTATGGAGAACAGAACGACTCCTAGAATCAATTTTGACATTTTCATATTTCTTCCTCCTGAACAGGTAGTCCATGCCCTTCTGTATTCTGATATGCAAGGTTGTATACAACCGGAATTACAAACAGTGTAAATACGGTAGATGCTGCAATACCAAAAATGATTGCCCACGCTAGTCCATTAAAAATTGGGTCAAGAGTGATAACTATGTTACCCAGTAACGTCGTACCAGCGGTCAGAAGTATGGGTCTCATCCTTACCGCGCCTGACTGAATAAGCGCTTCTTGTAGTGGTATTCCATCTTTAAGTGACTGTTGAATAAACTCTATTAGCACCAGAGAGTTGCGAACCACTATACCTGCAAGTGCTATCATGCCTATCATCGCTGTTGCAGTGAAAAGCGCCGGATTTGGATACCCTTCTATGGGTTCACTTAACGCATTAAGTAGCCAGAATCCGGGCATTATTCCGATGACGGTCAGTGGGATGGCTAACATAATAATGCCCGATACTGCTGGTAAACCCGTTTGTATCAACATTACGATAAATACACCCAGCAGTGCGGCACCGTAGGCGATACCCAGATCCCGAAATACATCAACGGTAATCTTCCACTCCCCTTCGCCACTCCAGACGACATGTATATCTTTATCAAGTGACCACCCATCTCCTGCGCCATTGTTAAAATAGTGACGTTCTGCCAGAGAGCGTCTTGATTGCAAACTTTCTTCACCTTGATCGGAAATCACATCTGCAACAATTTCGCCTGGAACTCGCCCTACTGTTTCCGCGTAGACATAAACTACAGGCTTAAGGTTTTTGTGAAAAATTGGCTGATTGGTATCGTGTTTAACGAACTGACCAATCTCGGACAACTGCACTAATGGTTGCGGCGCGTCAACAAGAGAACCTTGTACGACCTGTTTACTGATACCCGGCCTCCCTTTAACATACAGTGACATCAGCTGATGGATATCATCACGATTGGTTTCGGGTAATCGCACGAAAATCGGTAGCTCATTGATTTCTCGTTCTGCATTCAGATTCGCCAAAACAAAACCTTTATTTGCGGCGCGTATAGTCTGGTTTACGTCATATACAGACACACCTGATAATGCGGCTTTTTCCCTATCGACGATAAACTGCCAGGTTTCGTAGGTACCCTGAATACTGGTGTCTACTTCGGTGACGAACTCTTCGCGCTTTAGCCTGTCTGCCAGCACATTGGCCTGCTCTTGCAGACGGGAATATGATGTCGTCTCTTCGCCATAGACTTCTGCAGTAATGGTGGCAATTACTGGTGGCCCTGGTGGCATTTCAACCAGTTGTATATCAGCGTTATGTTTATTGGCGATGGACTGCAGATCGTTTCGTAATCTGGTGACCACTTCATGAGACTGATGATGTCGACGATCTTTATCCGCCAATACGATTCTTAGTTCACCCTGACTTGGTAAGTTACGCATAAAGTAGTGACGAACCATTCCGTTAAAGTCCATTGGCGATGCCACACCAGAGAATGCTGATACAGAACTTACTTCAGGAACGGTAATCAGATAATCCGAAAACTCTCGAAGCACATTAGATGTACGAACAAAACTGCTCTGCTCAGGCATGTTCAGCACCAGTTGGAACTCATTTTTGTTGTCGTACGGTAGCAGTTTTAGCGGTACCAGCCTTAAAGCCGGTAGTAGCGCTGCTGAAAAAAACAATACCGCAACCAGGCCAAGAAACATCCAACTCTTACTGCGACTTGATAGCAGTGGAAGAAGCAATTTCTGATACCACTTATAAAGCAGTGTGGTTTTTACATCATAAACACCTTTTTCATCCGCAGCTCTAAGGATCTTTTTCGCCAGCCAGGGGGTAATCATGAACGCAACGAAGGTACTAAAAATAACACTAATCGGGACGTTAAATGCCAGCGGCCCCATATATGGCCCCATCATTCCGGTGATAAAGAACATAGGGGTAAATACAATAACGATAGCAACTGTCGACATCAGCAGCGCGTTGCGGATTTCAGCCATAGCAAAAACAATGGCTTTAGTGCGAGTAAGGTCTTTTCGTTTCAGGTAGCGCTCGATGTTATCAATACTCGCGATTGGGTCGTCTACAATCAAGCCAAGCGCCAGAATCAAGGCAAACAGGGTTACTCTGTTTATGGAATATCCAAACAGCAAATCCATTCCCAATGCAGCACCATAGCTAATAGGGATTGCGATACCAACAACTAACGCGCTTCTCCAATTTAGGAACAGCCCTACAAACACGACAACAGTAAGAATCGCGATACCGAGGCTCGAAACCAGATTCGAAACTTTATCGCTGGCTGTCTGGCCATAATTCCTAATGATGCTCACTTCCACTGAGTCGGGAAATTGAGTCCGCTGTATATGATTTAGCTCTTCAAGTACACTCTCGGCAACACCAACAGCGTTAGCGCCTTTTTGCTTGGCAACCGAAATAAATACGGCTGGATATACATCACTTATCTCTTGATCTGCCGGTCCGTATTGAAACCAGGTGTCGTTCCACGGTTCCTCGGGTCCATCGGTAATAGTGGCGATGTCTTGTAAGTAAACAGGTTTACCATCGACAACATTGACGACCAAAGAACCAAGTTCTTCTGAACTAGTAAAGAACTGACCAGAGTCCAACTGGTAAACTTTACCGGAAAGGTGTATTAGACCGGAATCCTGTTTGGTATGGCTTAATTTGAACGCGTTTTGTAGATCGTCAATCGTCGTTCTTCGGCTTGCCATAGAGGCGGTATCGAGCGCAACCTCCACGATTCGTGATTGGCCGCCAACCACTTCTACCACGTTTGTGCTATCGAGTGCTTTTAGCCTTTGTGTCGCCTGCTGCGCAATTCTTCTTAGCTCGTAGGAAGAAACGATGCCCGGTTTGGTTGAATAGATTGAAGCAACTACAATAGGAACATCATCGATTTCAACTGGTTTAACGATCCAGCTTGTAACAGATGAAGGGATTTTATCCTGGTTAGAGTAGAGTTTGTTGTAAAGTTTGATTAACGCGTCTTCTCGCCCTTCTCCGACAAAATAACGCACAATAACCTGCGCGGCTCCTTTCATCGAGGATGAGTAAACGTATTCTACGCCGTCAATTTGGCTAAGTAGCTTTTCAAGTGGTTCTGTAACTTGCTTTTCTACCTGTTTGGCACTTAGCCCCGGAGCCTGAATGATTACGTCCGCCATTGGTACGACAATCTGGGGATCTTCTTCCTTGGGTGTTAACCAAAGAGATACGGCCCCAACCAGCAACGCAAAAATAATGAGAATAGGAGGGAAAAAACTGTTCATCACCTTGTACACCAGGCCAGATTTTAATTCCTTTTCCATTTTCCCTCCTTAATAGTCCTTTATGTAGAGTTATCTATTAAAACTAGTTGCTAGACACAACTTGTGTTTTTGATTCTCTATTTTTATTGATGCAAATCAGTAAATTAGTTATTCCCAACCCAACCATCATGAAAGCGAAAAACAAAATAACACCTCCATTGCCTGCTGCTAATGAAGCCACCGCAGGTCCGGGGCAAATTCCAACCAATCCCCAGCCAATACCAAACAGTGATGCTCCTGTAATAAGCCTTGTATCCACCTTTTTACTGTTTGCCATACAAAACTCGCCAGCAACAACTGGGGTCTCCCTTGGTTTTATAATGAAGAAATAAGCAGGCATAAATACCATCAGCGCACCGCCCATTACAAAAGCCAAATTAGGAACCCAACTTCCTGCAACATCCAAAAAGCCTATTACATTAGCAGGGTCTGCCATTCCGGAAACCCCCATACCAATACCAAATAAAATACCTGAAAATAACGCAATCAAACGAAACATAAGACTCTCCGGGTTACAGCAAGTGAAGGCGGAAAAATACGGTGATACCCGCAGTCAACATGAATACACAGGTCGCGATAATTGAGCGATGAGATAATCGGCCAATGCCGCATATACCGTGTCCACTTGTACATCCGTTACCCAATTTGGTTCCGATACCAACCAGTAATCCTGCTACAGCAATCATCATAGGAGTTGCTGCAAACTCAGTTGGAATATGTGCGCCCAAAAATGCAGTACTAATAAATCCACCCAGGATCATTCCTGCAAAAAATAAGAAACGCCATGAGTAGTCATTTGATTTTGGAGTAAGTAACCCTGTTAAAACCCCACTTATCCCTGCAATTTTACCGTTAAACAGCAACAAAATTGTCGCCGAAATACCCAGTAGTATTCCTCCAAATAGTGACTCCCAGGGAATGCTAAAGCCCATACGTAAACCTCTTTTACTACGTTAATTACAATAAATAGTGTGTAAACTTTTGATAAGATCAGAAACTCGATGATCCGCTAATGAATAGAAAACTTGTTGAGACTCTTTCCTTACACTAACCAACTTGTGTTTTTTTAATACGGTAAGATGTTGCGAAAACGCCGACTGGCTTAAGCTCGAACATGCCTGTAACTTCCCTGCACCTACCTCACCTTTTGTTAACTGACATAACACGAGTAACCTGTCTGGATGTGCCATTGTTTTTAAAAGATCTGACACTTCTTCAGCATTTATCTGCATTTTTTCAATATCCATCAGGCACCTCGATATCGTATGTATTGTTTAGATAATACTAATATAGATTAATTAGTCAATGCTTAATTAGTAATTTTAAATGAACCAAAATAATATTAGACATATCTAATTTAGGGGTTTATATTAACTACATCTAATAGAAGAGACGACCACTCAAGGAGAAAGCGATGACACTCGAAAATGGAGTAAGAGTATTAGCCGGAAGCATGATATTGCTCTCAGTAATTCTCACAGTTACGGTGCACCCTAATTTCGTTTGGCTTACAGTGTTTGTTGGACTGAACTTAATTCAAAGTGCCTTCACTGGTATTTGCCCTGCAAACTTTTTCCTGAAAAAGCTCGGGCTGCAATAGTAATATAGAACACAAAAAAGCATTGCATGCACTAGCCATGTATATAAGGTCAACAGACCCAATACATTTTCATGGCGTGTGTGCTTTTTTGTTTTTTATGTTTGTGGTTACAACAGATTGTTAGTTGGAGATAAAAATGACCAAAATCGTAATAGTCGGTGGTGTTGCAGGCGGAGCTTCTGCGGCGGCACGTGCACGTCGCCTAAGCGAAGACGCAGAGATTATCATGTTCGAACGTGGAGAGTTCGTATCGTTTGCTAACTGTGGCCTTCCCTATCATATCGGTGGAGATATTACCGAGCGTTCTAACCTGCTTTTGCAAACACCACAAAGCTTCTTAGCCCGATTTAATGTAGACGTTAGAATCATGAGTGAAGTGATCAGCGTGAACAAAGAACAAAAAGAGGTGACGATCAGAAACGTACTTGACGGCTCTGAATACACTGAGTCTTACGATTTCTTACTTTTAAGCCCTGGTGCAGGCCCTATTGTGCCGCTTATCCCTGGAATAGATAATCCATTAACGCATTCGCTGCGTAATATCCCTGATATGGATAAGATTCTTAACACTATTAAGATGAACCGCCCAGAACACGCGACTGTCGTTGGTGGTGGATTTATTGGTCTGGAGATGATGGAAGCTTTTCATCAGTTAGGCATTAAAACGACATTGGTTGAACTTGCTGATCAGGTAATGACTCCGGTAGACCGTGAAATGGCAGGTTTTGCACATGCTGAAATCAAAGAGCGTGGTGTCGATTTAAGGTTGGGGGTTGCACTAGAAGCGGTTGAGTATGTTCAGGAACCTCATGTACCTAATCTGGAGAGTGGTGAGTCCAATGAGCATTCGCACATTGAAGGTCACCTGAACCTGACGCTTAGTAACGGCGATAAAATAGAGACAGAAATTCTCGTTATGGCTATCGGTGTTCGCCCTGAAACCAAACTGGCTCAGGAAGCAGGACTTAAAGTTGGTGATCTTGGCGGTATCTGGACAAACCCAAGTATGCAAACCAGCGACCCTTCTATATACGCGGTAGGTGATGCGGTTGAAGAAGTTGATTTTGTGACGGGTAATCCGACCCTTGTTCCATTAGCGGGTCCGGCTAACCGTCAGGGAAGAATGGCTGCCGATAACATGCTTGGACGTGAAGAAACTTATCAGGGGACTCAGGGAACCGCGATCTGTAAGATTTTCGACCTTGCAATTGCGTCCACTGGTAAGAATGAAAAGTCGCTAAAGCGTGAAGGTATCCCATACAAAAAGATTTATGTGCATACCGCTAGCCATGCAAGCTACTATCCTGGAGCAGAAATCGTTTCGTTTAAGATGCTGTATTGTCCCGAGACTAAAAAATTCTGGGAGCACAAGCTGCCGGTAAAGATGGTGTCGATAAGCGTATCGATATCATGGCAGTGGCGCAGAGAGCCGGAATGACTATAGATCAGCTACAACATCTTGAGCTAACTTATGCTCCACCATTCGGTAGTGCAAAGGATGTGATTAATCAGGCTGCTTTTGTCGCAAACAATATCGAAAACGGTGATATTAAAGCGATTCATTTTGAAGAGCTGGATGCGCTAAAAGCTGATCAGCTTGTTCTAGATGTTCGTACACCGGGAGAAATTCAAAAGTTTGGCACGCTTCCAAATTCAGTGAACATTCCTGTGGACGATCTAAGAAACCGTATGGAAGAACTTCCTAAAGATAAAGAGATTCTCGTGCTCTGCGCAGTAGGATTACGTGGTAACGTAGCGTGTCGTCAACTTACAAACCGAGGATATAACGCCCGCAATATTGTAGGTGGTTACAGAACCTATATGTTCTCGAAAGCTTAAAAATATATAGGGAGCCAATGGCTCCCTAGTTTCACTACTAACGATTACTTCTTAGCCTTTTCGGCTTTGGCAATGTTTTATTGCGTTATCAAGAAGTTCAAGTGCGGTCTTATCACATTCAGGCAAAGCTGCGTCAGAGGTGTTGATTGGTTCAACTCTCTCACCCCATTTTAGAAGACCAGCGCCCCAGGTCAAAACCTGCTCCGAATGCTGCCAGTAAAATAGTATCGTTTGGTTTTACCCTTCCCTGCTCCACCGCTTCGCAAATAGCAATAGGTACAGTTGCCGCAGAGGTATTACCGTAGTTCTGGATATTTACAAACGCCCGATCCTGGCCAATACCAGCTAGATCAGCAAGTGTCTGGATAATCCGTATATTTGCCTGATGCGGAATAAGAAGGTCTATCTGGTCGGTAGTGATTTGGGCTCTTTGGAGTACCGTTTGAGCGGCTACCCCCATCCCTTTGACTGCACGTTTGAAGATGTCTCTACCGACAAAGTTAAAGTCCCAATAGCCATTGTCTGCAGCAAAACGATCCATACACGTACCAAACTTAGGTACAGATAAAATATCGCGTCCGTCAGAATCACAGCCAATCAGAGCTTCCTGTAGTCCTAGCTTCTCTTCTGTTTTACTCACTACGACCGCGCCAGCACCATCTCCAAAAAGTACGGCGGTGTCGCGTTTAGTCCAGTCTATATAGAACGAAAGCCTTTCCGCACCAATAATCAGTGCGTGCTTGTATGAACCAGCCTGAATCAAGCGAGTTGCGGTTTCAAGGCCGTAAACAAATCCTGTACAAGCAGCATTAAGATCGAACGCAGCAGCTCCGGCGACGCCAAGGTTTTGCTGTACTTTAGAAGCAGTGTTCGGGATCAAAGAGTCCGGAGAACATGTTGCCACTATAATTACGTCCAGGTCTTTTGCTTCGATGCCAGCGGCTGCAAGCGCTTTTTTTGCAGCAACCGTCGCCATATCGGATGTGTTAACGTGGCTTATGCGTCTGTTTTCTATGCCGGTTCGGGTTTTTGATCCATTCATCCGACGTTTCTAAAAATGTACTTAAATCTTCGTTAGATAAAACCGCAGGAGGAACACATTTTCCCCAACCTGTAATCTCAGCATAGTACTTAGTCATTGACCGCCTCTATATTCATTATTATTTATATGTACTGGAGTATACGACGAAAAGGTCACCCAAGTTAAGAGTACTTTTAAATCAAGAACAAAGGCTGAGTCACTAACTTGCTTGTAAGTGGCGATAATTCGCTCAATTGAGACCTTTTCCAGTTGACTAGACGTCATAAAACTGTAAAGTGATAGCCGTTGTATATACTTGAGATATTATCGTGGCTTCTACTACTAGTAAGAAAAAGAATGACCAGAATAAAAAAGATAGTCAGCTGATTATCAGAATCAATGGTCAGCAGCGAGATGAATTTGTTGCGTTGTGTGAAGACTTAGACACATCTGCAGCACGTGAGATAAGACACTTTATTAAAAGATTTGTCGCAGAACATAAAGAGAGCGCCGAATAAAAACACTTTTTATCTCACTAAAAAAAACCAGCATATCGCTGGTTTTTTATATCTATACGCTTAAGTCAGGCTTTATCCAAACTGAACTAAAATCAAACCAGCCAAGTGCATTACAACGAGCGTTTTGCAATGTACCGCAATGATCCTTACTTACTCCCAACCAACAATGAAACATCGGTATTATCTGGCAATGTTCTGAAAGCGAGAGCCCAATTTGTTTTGAAGGAAACGGAGCATCACTTTGGGAGCGCCACTCATCAATTATATTGTGCCAATGGGCAAATGTTTCGCGGTTGCTCAGTTTGCTAATATCACTGTAGTCAAGTAACCAAGCAGCAAGCGCATCATCTCTGTTTGTACCAATCCCCATTGGTTTAAACCAGATATCGACATTTTCTGGCCTGTCGAGATGATAATCGTATCTAACCAACTCTACATGATGACCGTCTGACTCCAGGAGCTTTGAAATAGACTTAACCATAGCTGGAAATACCGGATGTTGTGCATGATAAGCCAAAGTTATTCTGCTCGTTCCTGGCTTCTCGGCTACCGTTCCACCATGATACATATGTTGCCAGCCAGGCTTAAGCCCCGTCGCTGGCAGTAGCCCCATGTCGATGATGGTTTGTTCAGGTAAGCTTTTAAACAAATTGAAGGAGTTAAGTCGCGAAACGATATACTTCGCCCATTGTTCATCCTTGAACAGCCCATTTTTTCGGTTAAGCAGCAGATATGTGCACCCAGGATCCAACTCTACATCATCTGCTGAACTGTTATGTGGTGCGATAGGATTAGATAAACTTGGGAATACCATGGCAGAATAAGCATCATCAATGACCCAAACTTCTACCTTGTCTACCAAAGGTCTGAAACCGTAATAGCCGTCGAATACTTCAAGTACCAGTTTTTTGTCGTTGTTCAATGCAACCCTGTATGGGCCTGTACCGATCGGCAAAAGGTCAAAACTGTCAGAGCGCCATTCCTCAGGAGGCATTATCTTCGCCGAGGCTTCACAAAGGAATAGCGGAAGATACCAATCAGGTTTGTTAAGCTCAATATCCACTATTAATGGTGCTGGGCTAGAAACTCTCTCTATATGTGAAAACAACGTTTTTTGCTTGCTTAACAAAGCCAGGCTTTCAACTACGTGGGATGTCTGCAGATTGTTGCCATTATGAAACCGAATCCCCTTACGGAGATAAAAACGCCAGTGAGTAGAACTCAGCGCTTCCCATGTATGTGCTAAATCAGGCTGGATTTGTTCTTTTTCATCGAGCCGGGTTAAACCACTAAAAACCTGATGAATAATATGTTGTTCAGAGCGCCTGTGGTGTTTGATGGGATTAAGCATTGAGAGAGCGCGATAGTAAGGCAATCGAATTACCTGAGCGCCCTCGACATGTTGTACACCAAGGTAGCCTTCAATTACCTTCGCAAGTTTTCCGCTGTCTCTGTCCAGAACGTTAAGAGCCTGCCCTATTTTTCCCTCTTCAAGGTAACGCTTAGCCAGGTTCTCACTGACATCCTGCCTATTTCGCTTAAAGACTAACCTGGATAGGTTTCCTCTTCCTGCAGCAGGGTGCCATTCAATCCATCCTTCCTCTTCGAGCTTGTTTAAAACGATTCTGGCATTACGACGTGTACAGAACAAAATTTCTGTAATTTCGTCAAGCTGTATGCCGCTGTCTTTACCGTCAAAGTGTTCAAACAGCTTTTCGAACTGGGCTCGTAATCGAGGACTGCTCATAAAGAGGAAATTTCCTTATTCACTAAATGAAGAAGATTTCCTATTTTAGCACATAGAATATACACGTCGGCAATTTTTATCGAATATCTATACCGACTTCTTGAGACAGTTGTTGGAGTTGGTTTTCATTGTCGAGCTTTACCGACCATTTGCATTCGGAACCATTCGCCGTGATAACGTTAGCACCAGAAATAAGTTCAATAGCATCGACTTGAGATTGCATCGTAACCATATTTTCGCCATTTAATCGGACAACAACTTCAAACTGGTTAGCGATAACTTTGCCATTTTTAAACTCAATAATCACTCGGTTACCTTTTTCTTACGCTGCACTGCAATAGTCAGCCTGCTAGAGCACACCAACCTTCCCCTCTCATCATTTATTTCAATTTGCCATACCTGGGTAGTCGCGCCGAGATGTATCGGTTTTGCAGTACCTATCACGAAGCCGCTACGCATTGCTCTGATATGATTTGCATTGATATCCAGACCAACACAGTAATAATTTTCGTCAACACAATAGTTTGCAGCTAATGAGCCCAGTGTTTCTGCTAATACTACCGATGCTCCGCCGTGCAGCATTCCCAAAGGCTGATGGGTAAAACTACAAACAGGCATCCTGGCTGACAGTGAGTCAGAAGTAATTTCGGTGTATTCAATTTGTAGATGTTCGATAAGGGTATTTTTGGATGTGGCGTTCAGTTTATCGAGATCAATCTCTTTTTTCCAAATCGTCATAAGTCGTCCTTATAGGTTGGTGTTATTATTATACTCAAGTGACCTATTTGCTAAACCACTACAAAGTAAGGATTCTAACCGAATGAAATGGAAAATGGCTCTTCTTTCTGCTGCTATTACCTCAATAACGGCTTGCAGTTCTTCTCCAACAGGCAGAAAACAGCTCATTATGTTCTCAGACCAACAGATGGTCAGCCTGGGAAGCCAATCTTTTGAACAAATGAAGAAAGAGCAAAAGGTAAGTACAGACCAGAATACCATTGATTACGTTCATTGCGTCACGGATTCCATACTCCCTTATGTTCCTAAGCAGCCGGGCTTTGACGAATGGGAAGTCGTTGTTTTTGATAGCGATCAGGTCAATGCTTTTGCGCTGCCCGGAGGTAAGATAGGTGTTTATACCGGTCTGCTGAATGTCGCATCTACGCCAGATCAACTCGCTACCGTTATCGGTCATGAGATTGCGCATGTACTCGCAAATCATAGTAATGAACGAATCTCTCAGGCACAGCTCGCTAATGCCGGATTACAGATTACAAACGTAGCGATGGATAACAATGAATACCGCGACATGACTATGGCGGCATTGGGTTTAGGTGTGCAATATGGTGTGTTGTTACCTTATGGGCGAACCCAGGAATCGGAAGCGGATATTGTGGGGCTTGAGTTGATGGCAAAAGCAGGGTTCAATCCAAATGCCAGCATTGACCTGTGGAAGAACATGGCGAAAGCCTCAGGTGGAAGCCAGCCTCCGGAATTGTTGTCCACTCATCCATCTCACAGCACCAGAATCGACGATCTAACGAACAAGATTAAACAATTGCCCAACGCAAATGCAGGTAAGCCTAATTGTGAATTTTAAGTTTGCCGAAATATTGATAAAGCGCTGACATGAAACCCTTTTATTATCCGTTATAAAGTGCATAATACTGCGCAAATTAACCCTATCAAAGGTAAGTACAATGGCAACTGAAGCAACCATGCTAGAACGCTGTGGCTCAAAATGTGAACTTTGTGGTTCGGATTCTGCGCTTTCCCCTTTTATTGTTTCTCCGCACACACAAGTAACTGTTGATCACGCTGTGATGATCTGTGATACCTGCAAAACTCAGGTAGAAAACCCGGAGACAATGGATGCGAACCACTGGCGTTGCCTTAATGACAGCATGTGGAGCCAGGTTCCTCCAGTGCAAGTTATGGCATGGAGACAATTGAAGCGTCTATCTGCGAAGGAAAGCTGGGCCACTGACCTGCTAGATATGATGTACATGGAAGAAGAAGTAGCACAGTGGGCTGAAATTGGTATGGATCAGGACGGTCTAAAACACGTTGACTGTCACGGTGCTGAGCTAAAAGCTGGTGACAACGTGACTATCATTAAAGACCTGCCGGTTAAAGGTTCAAGCATGGTAGTAAAACAAGGCACTATGGTTAGAAACATTGGCCTTGCGAAGGATGACTTCGAACTGTTCTCAGGCAAAGTTGAAGGCCAGTCTATGTGGCTGCGCTGTGAGTTTTGTCGTAAGAAGTAAGTCAAACTCTTCCAAACTTATAAAGGCGCTTTTCCGGCGCCTTTTTACTCTTCCCAATTTTTCCGCATGTTTTCGATCACATGATTAGGTACATCATGAATATTGCGGTATTCGCCAACACATACCCTAACTGACAGCTGTACACCTAACTCAGAAGCCATCTTCTTATACGGCTCCATTTCCCACTGTTTTACAAACGTATTAGCCACAATTACGGACACTCCCCTCTTAAGAGCTCCTTCGGTACAGGTCTGACACCAGCGGTGAGCATCACCAACCCTTGAAGCGTCATAGGTATAGTTGCCACGCTTATCTTCAAAATACATATCGGCTTCGTAATGCTCTGCATTGAGTGTTTTTATTAACTCTCTGGCTAATGTTGATTTGCCGGACCCAGGTAAGCCCCTAAGTAGGATAAGTTGAACTGCCATCTAATTGCCTGATTGATTTAGTAGCGAAATGATTACATATCTACCAAAAAGAAAAACCCCGGCTAACAAAGCCGGGGTTTTAGAATTCATTTATCAATCAACGCATCATGCCGATATCTTTTTGCATATGTGTTGAAAGTTCGCCTGAATAATATGTCTTTTCTGATTCATTAGAAACAAACAAGATATCCAGAAAATGAGCAATCAATCCTTTGATGTTTACCGAGTAGGTTTTCTTATCCATAGAGGTTGTAGCGGTTACTACGTTTGCATGCATTACCTGAGCCATAAGCACCTCTCTTGAAAATTTGATTACTAGATTTTATGGGTATTATATTAGCCAAAATTTGCTTTATTAAAAAATGACAAAAATTGAATTTTCAGATTAGAAATATTTATGCGAAAAAAGTAAAGTTCGTGAGAGGCAACAAAACCCATAACTCGGTTGAATGGTTGATTGGGCATTTACGCATAAATCATTGTATAAATGGGCTTTATCGTTGACGGTAGTATTCTTCTATTGCGCACTTCATAATAATTTCTATGCGGAAAACGCCCTAACCAAAGCCAGGTCTCGGGTAAAATATTATTATCCAAATCACATTGAAGAATTGAGTGCGTCATCTACACTCTTAAAACAGTTCTTGTTATTGATGAATGATAGTTATAAATATAAAAACGCCAGTCAAAATTCATGACTGGCGCTATTCACTTAGAGTGACTTTTATATGCCGGCTAGAGGTACAAAATAAACCAATGCTGACCAGGCTGCGATCCACACAACGACGACCGCAGTATCTAACCAATCTTTAATCCACATTTGACTCTCTCCCATATCAGGGTTAACACCAGGATTAGGCTGCTCTTCATGAGCTTCAGAGAATCTATAGCAATAGTTGTACCAATATTAACCAATCTGCTCAGTAATTGTACGAGGCACTCTAAGTCGCTCCGGACAACTTCGAACAAACGAAACAAAACAATCGGCCATAGAATAATTAGTTACAGTACCTACCCCAATCATATTGGTAATAGCGTCGTACCCTTCCTTACCTTTCATCGTATAAGCTGAAGAAGTTCCGGTATACAGCTGATCGGGATGAACTTCCTCCCAGCCAGTTGATGAACGGTATATTTTAAGGTTTTGTATTCGTTCCCCTGGGGCCTTCTTCTCATCGTAAGTGAAGTCCAGATTATAGGTATAGGGATAGCTTCCCGACCCTGTTCCAATGACACCGATATTGAAGGCGTTGTTTATTGCTCCTCGAGCGTAAGGGCAAGATCTTTCCCCTTAAGCTGATAAACGCCAATTGGAACGGCAAAAGGTAGCAGCTTGCCGGCTATATCCGCGACGGATACCGGACCTTGTTTTAAATCGGTACGGACACCGCCAGCATTATGGATGGCAAATTCTGGTGAAAAGCCCACTTCTGTCATCATATGATAAAGGACTCCGCTACCAGAGGTGCAATCTCACTGGCACCTTGTGAATCTGGCAACCGAACATGGCGTAAGTTGTCTGGCACCACGCCAATCTTTTCCTGCTGAAGCTTTCGAACTCTAGGTATGTACTTATCTTCCAACAACGCGTGCAAATCGGGATCTTTTTTACAGACAACAACGTTTTGATGGCAACGAAGATAAGATGCGGCTTTACTATGCAAATCATCATCGTGAGCTTGTTGCAAGGTGGCATCGATACATAATCTACGCCCAACAAGTAGCTCGTTCTTTCCAACAAACGAAGTAACTCTCCCTCTGCGTTGAGATCGATATGACAATGCCCAATGCCTTGTGTATGCATACCCGCTTGTACAATATGAGTATTGTTGATGTTAATACCGTATTCTTCTTCTTTAGCCAAACCTAGTGAAGAAAAATCACCCTGAAGAGTATGAGTGTGGCCGCCGATAATAAGGCTAATCCCTTCAACTTGCTGAGCCAACTGCTTATCAACGTCAAAACCTAAATGACTGACCAGGATTATTTTATTAATCCCATTATTTCTGATTGCTTCTACTGTGTTTCGGGCGGTAATAATGCTGTCCATAAACGGTGTATCAGGGTCGACATTCGCAATGTCTTTCATCTTATCTATCGACAGCCCGAATATAGCAATCTCCTCATCCTGAACGTTTTTCGTTATCCAGTTTGCACAATGAGACGCGGGATTGTAACTGATGAGATTGGGGCTATTTTGAAGGCGTAATTTCTTTTCTTTACTCTCATTTGAGATGTCCCAGTTTCCAGACATTAATGGAAAATCTATACGGCCGAGAAATTCCGCAACAGGATCGTTACCCATATCGAGTTCATGGTTACCGAGTGTCATTGCGTCAATTCCCAGGGCGTTCAACATTTCAGCGTTAGCTTTGCCCTTAAAAAGCGAGAAATATAACGTTCCCTGAAAACAATCCCCTGCATGGAAAAATAAGAAGTCTCTATTTTCTTCTTGTGCATGCGCTTTTAGTTGTTTTGCCCGAGTCGCGATACGTGCGAAACCGCCATTACTGACAAATGGTGTCACCTGATAGCCGTCTATGTTTAATGAAAGCTGAAGTGACTGCGGTTCAAAGTACGAATGGGTGTCATTTATATGAGCCACGGTTAGTTTTACGGGCTTATTCTTTTTATTCATATCTTCTTTTCTCTCTAATTCGCCGCAATAGTAAGCCAAACCATGTGACAATGTCATGAAAACTTTTATCTCGTTTCTGCCTTTATACTTTTTTCTTTTTAAATCAAAGCGAAGCCATACAATAAACTAGGCAAACCTTAACTTTATGAATTATGATTAACATAAGTTGAGGAGTAAGTTATGCAGTTGAGTCGTATTGATATTTCTGGCTTCCGGGGCATTAAACGCCTTTCTCTAACCTGCGATGAACTAACCACACTCATCGGAGAAAATACCTGGGGTAAATCGTCTTTGTTGGATGCGCTTTCGATTGCCCTTCCTGCAGATGGAGAACCCTATGAGTTCGAAATGCAGGATTTTCATGTTGATTACGCCATTGCCCACCCACAAACACAGCACCTTCAAATCATACTTACCTTTGTCCCTAACTTCGCCGGTGAAGAACGTTCCGGCCGATACAGAAAACTAGGCCCTGTATGGGTAGAGGATGGACAAGGTAATAAGAAGCTGATCTATCGGGTAAGTGCCGACAGAGACTTATATAAGATTACCCAAAAGTTTTCATTTTTAAACAGTGATGGGACAACCAAAGCACTTCACCATCCAGAGAAACTCGCGACAGAACTAATGTCTCTGCATCCGGTTATCCGATTGAGGGATTCACGTCGTTTGAGAAATGGTAATAATGGAAATGGTACAGAGCAAGAAGCAATAAGTTCGCGTCTTGAACGTAGAATCCAAAACACATGCCGACGCTTAATAGATATGCCAGGACATGTAAATAAAGGAGAGGTCAAAAGTAGCCTTAACTCAATGTACGACCTTGTTGAGCACTATTTCTCTTTTAAACAACGACGTAAGGTACCAACAAACAGAGCTCGTGATAGTCTTTCTTTCACTTCCCATACTGGCAACTCTAAAAACCTTTTGCAGGAGATAGAACAGACAAAAAATAGCCAAACCAGACTGCTAATTCTTATTTTGCTTAATAACTACCTACAGGCAAAAGGTCCGAACAACTTGCGCAAATGTGCTAGGCCAATATTTATTATCGAAGATCCCGAGGGGCGACTTCACCCTACCCACTTGTTAAGAGCCTGGAACCTGGTTAGTTTGATACCAATGCAAAAAATCCTGACCACTAACAGCGCCGATTTGCTTGGCTCAGTTCCACTTCATTCTATAAGAAGGCTGGTTAGAAAATCAGATCGTACTGTTGCAAAACAACTACCAGATAAGCTGTTGAGCCGGGATGAGTTAAGACGTGTAGGATTCCATATCCGCTTTCATCGCTCTAGCGCTTTATATGCAAGATGCTGGCTTTTAGTTGAGGGGGAAACCGAAGTATGGTTATTTAACGAACTGGCTAAATTATACGGCTACAACCTGGCCGCAGAAGGTGTTCACATTATTGAGTTTGCTCAGTCAGGATTAAAGTCACTGCTAAAAGTGGCAAAAGCATTCGAAATAGATTGGCATGTTGTAACCGACGGAGATACCGCCGGCAAAAAATATGCAGCAACAGTTTCAAATATGTTGGGAAGCGATCTGAAACAACATCGATTGACAGAGTTACCAGAGAAAGACATTGAACACTTTCTCTATCTGAATGGATTTGAATACTTCTTTAAGGATTTGATTAAGATCCCTCATGATCATCCTATACCGCCGAAGAAAGTGATCACGAGGGCCTTAAAGAAATTTGCTAAGCCAGACTTAGCATTAGCTATTGTGTCTTACTGTGATGAATGCGGTCCTGAATGTGTACCTAAGCTAATACGTACAACATTAAAACGAGTCATCACTATGGCAAACGGTAATACTTAACAAAGTTGTCGCTTGCCATGTAAAAGTTATTGAACCTTGTTATCAGTTACTTTGAAGCGCAGCACCTGCTCTGTTCGACTGACGGTTTTCCGCCCATGCTTTAAGGGATAAACCGGTAAATTTCATCAGATACCCAAACACACCACCAACGATGATTGAAGGAATAACCAATGACCAGTCACCACCAGAAGCAAACGTGGCGCAGCAACCGATGAAAGTGCCTGGTATATAGGCCAGCAAAGAGGATTTAGCCTGAATACACATTAGAAACGATACTAGCCCAGTGAGAACAAATCCCATTATCTCTAAAGGAATAATACTGCCGCCTTTTATGATCATCATTGCCCAGAATACACCTGAGATATTTGCAACCATGCTTAATCCAAGGCCTTTTAGTCCATCTGTAGGAGACGCAAAGTAGCTGGTACACCCTAAGAAACCAGCCCATGTGATTAAACCTAACGATATTGATACCCATCCCCAGAACCCGGACAAAATCCCGGTTGTAAGTGCGATAGCAAAAAGTGGACTCATGATTGCTCCAAATACCTATAGTGGTGATTTAAAGCGCAATAATAGTGTTATATCGAGAATTTAATGTGATACACGTCACTTAATGCATTGCTCAATACATTTTATTACATAGATAATGTGATGCAATCGATTAATCAACAGATATGGTTAAACTATCAAATTAACTTAAACTGACCATCAATTATAAAACACTCGGTTTTCCTTGTGCCATCCTTAAGCCTTCCCGAATGATGCAATCAGCTAATGGACTTTCGGACATATCGGCTCTCCAGATAAAAGAGAGCGTACGCTCCATTTCAAGTTCCGGTACATTTAGTGCCACTAACTGACCACTCTTAATATGGTTTTCCACATCCAGATATGGGAGGCAAGAGAGATAAGGGCCATTTTCAACCATACTTCTCAAAACCGGAACGTGTTCGTACTCACGCCAAACGTCCAAATCAGAAATTAAGTGATGAATCGAACTATCAAAAATTTTTCTGGTACCAGAACCAATTTCTCTCAATACCCATTTTGCCTGCTCTAGTTGAGCCAGACTGACTCTTTCTCGGTTAGCAAACGGATGATGGGCAGAAGCTACGACAATTAAATGATCCCTGCACCAAACCTCTTGATTAATACGGTTGTCATCACAGCGACCTTCGATGATTCCAAGGTCATAGCGATAATTCAATACTCCGTCTATCACCCCACGCGTACTCTTTACTTTTAGATTCATTCGAATCTCAGGAAAGTCATTATCAATGATGCTGATAAGCTCAGGAACAAGGTGTTCGGCTGGTGTTTGGCTAGCACCGATTCTTATCTCACCGCTAACTAAATGCTGATCATAGAAACCGAGTTGAATTTGTTGAGCATCCTGTAATAGCCGTTTAGCCTTGGGTCTTAACCACATACCCCAGTGAGTCAAAGACATTCTCTTCCCTTGTCTTTCAAACAAAGGACGACCCAGCACTTTTTCAAGTTGAGACAGCGACATACTAGTGGCCGATTGGGTTAAAGCCAAGTTATCAGCAGCCTGACTAACGCTTCCGGTATCAGCAACCGCATCGAAAACAGCCAACTGTTTTAATGAGTAACGCATTAATAAATCTCGTTTTTAACGTTTTGTATATCGTAACAAAAACCCTTTTTTAGTCCAAAGAACAATATCAATTTTTTTGATTAGCAACCTAATTATTATCAATTTTACCTCTACATATTTTTCGTCGTAATGTGGATATGCCCGAAATACAAAGGGCGGTTATAAATCAGGACTATTGGTCCCTGCGTCATAGGAGGATATACACGTCATGTCGACTACAAACTCGATAGACTTACGACAGTTCTTTTCACCAAAAGAGATGATGTCAGAAGCAGAGAAATTCGCTTTAGGAAAAACCAGTAAAACTACCAGCATGACAATTAGCCTTGCCATTATGGCTGGCGCATTTATTGGATTGGCATTTTTGTTTTATATAACAGTAACTACCGGAAATCCTGAAGCAGGCTGGGGAATCAGCCGCTTTCTTGGCGGACTGGCATTTAGCATGGGGCTGATACTGATCGTACTTTGCGGGGAGAGCTTTTTACTAGTTCAGTACTATCGAGTATCGCTTGGGCTAATAAAGAAATTAGCTTTAATAAAATGCTAACCATCTGGGGCAAGGTTTATATCGGTAACTTTATCGGTGCGACCGTACTACTGGTATTGGTTAGTGCTGCCGGGTTGTATCAGATGGATCACGGTAGTTGGGGGCTGAATGCATTAAATATTGCACAACATAAATTGCACCACACTCCTGTACAGGCTTTTTCGCTAGGGATCTTATGTAACTTGCTTGTATGCCTTGCTATATGGCTGACCTTCAGCAGTCAAAATGCAATGGCTAAGGCATTTATGGTAATGCTACCCGTTGCAATGTTCGTAAGTAGTGGCTTTGAGCACTGCGTAGCGAATATGTTCATGGTTCCACTGGGTATCACTATCAAGGCAACTGCACCCGATGCATTTTGGACACACTTAGGTGTAGAAGCTTCTCAATACTCTGATTTAACTATCTCTAACTTTATCACTGCGAACTTAATTCCCGTCACTCTGGGTAACATCCTAGGAGGCTCTGTGCTAGTTGGACTATTCAACTGGGCGGTTTTTCGCATGCCAGAAATTAAAGCTGCCGAATTAAGACCGGTAACAACAACAATCAATACTAACAACGTCAAGGATATAACTATGAATACCAATATTTTAGTAAGAGACATCGTCAATACAAATGCACCTGTATTAGTTGCTGATATGCCGGTTGAAATCGCGATGGACACACTATTAAAAAGCGACCAACAAGGTGCTCCGGTAACGGATGTAAGTGGTAAATTGGTAGGCTTTTTGTCACTTCATGATGTAATGGTGGAACTTTGGTGTCAGGATTACATCCCGGAAAAAGGTCAGAAAGTCGTAGACCTAATGACTCGTGATGTGCTCGCAGTTAATGCCGACGATACGCTACTTGATATTTCAGAGTACCTCTGCATCGACAAGGAACAGCTATACCCAGTTTCTGACTCTGGTATCGCGATGAGACTAAATACACTGTCGCTGGAAGAACGAGCGAAAAGTATGAAGGTAACAAAACCACATATGATGCCAGTATTGGATAACGGCGAGCTTATCGGTGTTGTTTCAAGAATCGAAGTAGCAAGTGCTCTGAGACCTATCTACGGCGATACGCTGAACCTTGTTGAAAAAGAACAAGTGCTGGAAACGGCTTAAATCCAAATGGTGCCCGGACACTCCGGGCACCATTTACTCGAATATAGCTACAAATCAGTCTCTTTTTCTATCTCGTATAGCTCATCCGCAATATCGATTACTTTCCTTTCAATGACTGCCTGAGCATCCTTTACGCCCTGGTTATAATAGATAGAACCCATTTTTTTGCTGATAAAATCGATGAGAAAATCCGCATCAAACTGACCTAGCTCAGTATTTAGCTCCTGGTCAAAGTAGTCTTGTAGCAAAGAGATCATCGCCTCTTTTTGTATGGTATCCAGTTTTATATCGCTCATTTTTGTTACTACATCATAGAATCGAATCAGTATTTTGATAATACTTCACAACCAAACACAAAACACTGTATCTTAGGGAAAAACTAGGATTCATAAATTATCCGGGAGAAGGACCTTGTTAAGGGATCTGGTCATTAAGTGCATTCAAAATTTCCAAAAAGACTGTCTTAAGCTGTGTGAGAATCACTACCCTACTGTACACAACAGAGGAATGAGCGAACACCACCTTGGGCGCGCGTTTGCACGCAGGCTTAGCTCTACATTCGACGACTTCGGCTACCATAATCAGTTTGAGCCAATAGAAACGGTAAAAGCAACTGACCACCCACACCACTATCAGATTGCTTCTGAGCTTGGTACAGTCTGGGTTATTACTCATCATATGGCGAGTGCAAGTCATAGTTGTAGAGAAAAGTTGCTTGCGGATATCAGTGAATGGCAGGCCGAGTATGGTTTCGCCATTCAACCCAACGATATGTTGGTTCTATTAAGTGATCACTGGATCTCGAGAAGTAAGCTCAGCCGAGAACTGCTTTCATGGTGGATGGGAGAACTACCGGATGATGTTAATGAGTATAGCCAGCAAGGTATAACCCTTTACAAAAGCGAGTCTCAATTAACTTTTGAGCTGGATGAGAGATTTAAGATCCGCCCCTGTTATCTTAGGTTTGGGCATCCACTAGTACGCTCCACTGATCAACAACTGGTTCGAAAATACATTCAATTGTACGCCATACTGGAGTGGCAGCATTAGCTGCCACGGTTTAGAGCAATAAATCGTCTTCTATTGCGTGGTAATAACTCGCTTTCGATATCAGGCTCTGTGCGGTAAGAGACTCAACGCTGTATACGGTAAAAACCTTGCCATATTTTTCTATCACTCTTTCTGCGAGCAAATCGAAGTCGCCGTCTCCAGAGAGCAGAATTATCTCATCCACTTCATTATTTGCTGCAGCTTCTATAACATCTAGCGTAATTCCGACGTCCCAATCCCCCTTCGCGGTGCCATCAGATCTTTGAATATAGGGTTTCAGTTTTACTTGAAAACCGATTCCTCTCAATATGTGATGAAACTGTCGCTGCTTTTCGTTATTGCTGGCGATAGCATACGCATTGGCGCAAAGGATGTTATAACTATTATCGATTTTTCTCCAAAACGCGTTGTAGTCAAAACGACGGTTAAAGCCGTCTCTAGTGGTGTAATAGACATTTTGCACATCTACAAATACGGCAACATTTGTCATTGTATTCTCTTTAAACATTATTTATGTGTTTTTTACGGTACTCTCTGGGTGAACAGCCGAAATGGGCTCTGAACCTGTGAGTAAAATTATAGGGATCATTATAACCAAGACGTTGCGCTATCATACCAACAGTCCAGTCTTTGTTGTGTAACAGATCCACTGCCTTTTCCATCCGGAGGGAAATCAGGCGGCTTCGTGGGGAACAGCCGTAAAGTGATTTGGAAATTCGGTTAAGTTGCTCTTCGCTGATAAAACACCTGGCCGCCATATCTTTCACTGTCCAGGGCATCTGCAGTTGTGACTCTATTTGATTAAACAACACCTGTACTCGCATTACCGACGTCATTGGCTTGGCTTCAACACCTGTCAATAGTCTTGAAATCTCACTAATCAACAGTTTTCGATAACTGCTGCGTTTCCCAATCTCAGAGTGAAGTAAAACGAGCATCGACCATATCTGTTCACACTCCTGAAATGGGACAACACTTTGGCCAAATTCGGCTAAATAGTCCCATTTAGATCCGGCTGGCAATAATACCCACACCATCTTCCAATGGGTGTCATGTTCGGGTAGCTCAAATCTAAACGGTATATTTGCAGGCAATATTGTCAATGTGTCCTGCTTCAATGGAACTCTGGTATTAGATGTGGTGAGCTGTCCTTCTCCTTCCAGAGTAAAAAGCAACGTATGCAAGTCAGCGCCAAGTCGTTCAACTTCGTAGCCATCTCTTAGCTCAGACAAGCCTGCCATAAAGAACTGCTGAGCCTCTAGTTCTGGGATATCTGACAAGGTTAAGAATCGCTCTTTGCACGCGGGTGCAAGGTAAGTGTGATCTTGCCAAATCACTGGAGGTTCAAAATCACTAATGACGGATTTGAACAGGTTTTTGTTATTTTTGAACATGTAATAAATCTAGAGCTCACACTATATTACCCACCAAATTACAGGAGCAGTTATGACATTTCAATCACAATCTAAAACTACTCCACCCCGTTTGATAACAAGGGTGGCAAAGCTTGCGCTACCCGTTGCGATTCAGAGCGCACTGGTCGCAATTCTTGCGCTGGCAGATGTTCTCATGGTTAGTGACTTCGGAAAGGAAGCCACTGCAGCTGTGGGAATTGCATCAAAATGGCATTTCGTCGCCATTATGATCATGGCAGGATTAAGTACAGCAAATGGAATTCTGGTTTCCCAGTATTGGGGGATCAAAGATGCGTCTTCTGCAAAGACGGTAACACTACAGGCAATTAAACTCGGTATTAAAATTATTGTACCGGTAACGCTGTTGATAACTGTGTTATCTCCGTGGATTATGCAACTACAAACCGGTGACGCAACAGTCATCGAATATGGTTCTCAGTATCTTTGGTATGGGTTTCCTGTATTACTACTCACTCACGTTATTATTGTGATTGAGTCGAGCATGCGTTCGAGCAGCGATGCGATGACACCCCTTTACCTGGGAGCAATTACTATCGCCATTAATATTGGCCTAAATCTATGGTTGATTAAAGGTGGGGTTGGCATCGAAGCGATGGGGGTTGCTGGTGCAGCGTTAGCAACGACATTATCACGATTTATACAGGTGATGATGATGCTTGGCTATATATATATGAAACGCCACTGGTTGCTCTCGGCTCACAAGCTGGACGACGGGAAAAAGTTATACCGGTCATTTAAAACGTTGGCGGTGCCAAATGCGTGTAACTCATTACTTTGGGCAATGGGGACTCTGACTTACCAAATGATTTTCGGTCATATGGGAACAACCGAGCTCGCGGTATATAGCATGCTTGGCCCGTTCGAATCGTTATGCTATTCGGTGTTCTTCGGTGTTTCAGTCGCCTGCTCTGTTTTAACGGGTCAGACGCTTGGACAAGAAAGATTTGAACAAGCGATAGCCATGTCGAAAGTGTTTATACGACTAGTGTTTGGTATCGGCATTGTTCTAGGCGCGTTTTTACTGCTACAGAGAGAAGTACTACTGGAATGGCTTGGCTTAAATGCTCAGGAATTTTACCCGATGGCGCTACCCGCGATTTCGATTTTATGCTGTGGTATCTGGCTAAGAATGCTTAACCTTATCATCATTAACGGCATACTGAGAGCGGGCGGAGAGACCTCATTTTGCCTTCGAATGGATTTTATCGCTATGTGGGTGACCGGTATTCCGCTAGCTTTCTTTGCTGCTCATATCGCGGGTTGGAGTTTTACAACAGTCTATCTGCTATTAATTGCTGAAGAGATAGTGAAGTTTACTCTCTGCTTCACACGTTACCTGAAGTTGACCTGGGTCAGAAACTTAACCCTATCTCATAATTAATCTAAGCTAAAAAATAAGCTAGGCTTATACACCTAGCTTATTTTATTTCTGTTTAGCCGAATGTATCGATTAGACATGTTTTTTGGCACTACATCGGGCGCAGCTATTTTCTCATGCCTTAAATGCCTGATTGCGAGTATTGGATGCGATAACAACATTCGAGGGCCGGAAAAACGCATTACTACTTTCATTTGTTCTTTTGGCTCAGGTTTGTAGCAATGAATCGGGCAATTGTTGCACGTAGGTTTGTCCTGACCATAGGGGCAACGGTCAAGTTTTGTCTCCGCATAAGAAAGAAGGCTTTCGCAATCATTGCAAAGTTGTTTTGATTTATGTTGTTTCCGGCAATATATCTGCATCATTGCGGTAACTGTTCTAAATTCAGTTTCAAGCTCGCCTTCTAAAACAGTTTTCGGTTTTTCCATGCTTTTCATACTCTATTCATGAATGCATACATCAAGGATACTATAATTCCGAACCCGTTTAATTAACTCTTTAGAGGTATACTCTGTGACGGTTATTTCTGTTTTAAATTAATTAGTTGCAACTCTGCTTTTCCTTTAACAGAAATATTCGTTGAATCAGTTGGCACAAATATACGTCCTGTCAGTACTTTCTCTCCATTATTTATAAATACTTCTATCGAAGAGGTATCCACAAGAATTTGCAGGCTTACTGTACTGGAACCAAGCTCAACTTCGCGTATGGTGTCCCCTTCCCTAATCAGGGTACAGCTTCTGTCCAGTCTTAATACCTTAAGATCTGCGTCCAACTCAATATTTACCTGGTACTCATTACCTTTAAACAGTTGAAGTGATTGGCCCCAACTCAGCTCCGTAACAAGTTCATATTGATTAGAACCAGTGTCAAACTCAGAGTCTTGAAGAACAATACTCTGTTGGTTGCCGCGTAATGCTTCTAACTCTTTAATTGGCCGCTGAATAAGCTTTCCATCAGACTGGATCAGTTCTCTAACCGATGTTAGCTGATGTATCCAACCATTATCTACACTTGGGTGATCTGTTTCATCAGGCAAGCCCATCCAACCAACCATTAACCTCCGCCCGTCTTCGCTTAACGCTGTTTGAGGTGCGTAGAAGTCAAACCCATAATCGAGATGTTCAAACTCGCCAAATTCAATATTGGCGTCAGTATCTATTTCGACCTTTGCAATGCCGTTGTGGTGTGGAATGGTGTGGTGCTTGCCCAGAGCGTCTATTCCTTGAGGACCAATAACCGTGTAGCTCTGCCCATTTAACTCGAAGAAATCCGGACACTCCCACATGTAGCCAAAGTCACCATATTCCTCTCCGCACAGTTTGAAAAAATCCCAATGATATAAATCATCAGATTTATATACGGCTACTCTACCTTTCAAATCTTCAGTCTGAGCACCAAGTAACATTACCCATTCATCACCATGTTTGAATACCTTGGGATCGCGGCAATGTGGTGTAACACCTGGTGGTAACTCTCCGATTACCGGCCCAACTTTTTCAAAGTTGATTCCGTCTTTAGATTTGGCAATACACTGCGTTGTATGGCGATCCCTCGCCTCACCAATCCTTACATTCCCGGTGTAAAAAAGTAGAAGTTCATTACCATGACTTAAGGCGTGACCAGAAAACACACCATGGCTATCAAACCAACTCGAAGGTGTGAGGGCTAATGGGTTCCAATCCCAATGAATCAGGTCTTTACTCGTTAAATGAGCCCAGTACTTATCTTTATGCTCACATCTATAAGGGTACCACTGATAAAACAGATGATATTTGCCCTCATGAAAAATAAAACCATTTGGATCATTCAATAGTCCCTGTGGTGGCGACACATGCCAGAGAGGACGATATTCACAAGGTAATTCAGTTAGATGATTCTCTGCATCGTTTTTCTGTTCAGTGTCAATTCTTGCACACAAATCAGTTAACGACTGATCAGAAATTTCTTCAGTTCTGGAATACGCTACCTGACGAAGCATGGAGTTTAACTCGCCTCTTTGCCCGTTTAGCTTGAGTAGCTCTGGATTCACATACTCTAGGATTAGCCTATTGTCCGGGGCGAGTACTCGGTTTAAGTTTGAAAAACCGCCGCATTCTTCGACATAACGTTCTAGTAACATAATCTGACTCTGAATTATTGGGAACGTTTGCAATTTATGGTAAACAAGAGATGAAAGCAAGTTTTTATTGATAGTTGTGTGATAATTGGTGGCTTAATCCCCACTGGTTTAGTAATCAAACAAACCAATGGGAACAGGACTTAGCAGGTTTCGCGTTTAATAGGTTCAAAGCCCAATACGACCTTCGAGGATGAGTGCGGTTTTTCATTAATCAGGTCTAAAACCGTGTTCGCAGCGGTTTCTCCCGCGTATTCAAAGGCATAGGCAAAGGTGGTTAGTGACGGCGTAACTACAAACCCTAGTTCGTCGTTACCTACACCAATAACTTTAATATCTGTTCCTGCTGTTTTTCCCGATTCATTGATTGCTTTAATTGCACCAATAGCAATTTTATCTGTAGCGCAAAATAGCCCTTCAATATCGGGATACTGTGTCAATAAGCTTACAGTCTGTTCATAACCAGACTCTATAGTGAACTCGCCCCGACTATGGAAAAGCGGCGCACCCAAATCATTGTGTGACAAAGCCTGTTCCAGGCCACTATAACGCATAATATCTACAGCGATATCTTTACTGGAAACACCAATGAAGCCTACCTTTGAAGCCCCTTTTTCAACGAGCGTCTGCCCTGCAATAAAACCTACGCGCTGATCATCGTGAACAATACTTGGAATATTAAAAAAGGAGCCATCCTGTCCGACTAGTACGACCGGCGCAGAGGACTGAGCTATTGCATCGGTAAGCGTTTTGTCGAGATGCGTCGCATATAGAATGATGCCCTCAACTCGCTTTTGATTGAACAGTCGGATGTATTCCAGCTCTTTTTCGTAACGGTGCTGACTGTTTGCCAGGAGCACATGTTTCCCTTGCTCTTCAAAAACTTTTGTCAAACCATCGACACCTAAGGACGTCGCATTTGACGACATGGTTGGGACTATTACCCCAATAAGGTTGGTTTTTTGAGACTTCAGGTCTTTCGCTACCTGGTTAACAACATATCCGCACTCTTCAATCGCTTTACGGACTTTTTCTTTAGTAGAGTTCTTAACTCCATATTCATCGTTCACGACACGCGAAACGGTGGACTTTGATACACCTGCCAGGCGTGCGACGTCATGAAGGCTGGCCATTATTTATAGTTCTAACTCGATTAGTTATCGGATTTTGCAATTTTGTCTCTTTCGGGAAGATAAATAAAGCGATATGAGGTGAACAACGTTTCATTTTTCGGCGTTTGTAGTGACTTAAATCACGATTTCTACTTAATGTTGATTAACGTTTAGCGTTTGTGCGAAACATTTAGCAAACGTTCCCAATTCATTAATGTATTAGGGATAAAATATCTTCCCGGTTTCAACATTCAAGTAGACCTTATCCTCTCTATCTATGCCTCCGCAATACACAAAGTAGACTGGATCGGGCTTATTGGCGACAGAAGCCAACCAACCACCTAATACTTCAAAATCTTCGAAGGTGCATACGCCATCATCGATAAGTTTTTGTGTCGCTATAACAAACTGGTCTTCGTGGTCTGCATAATCATCCGATTTTTTAATTAGCTTAACCATCGTTTTACGCTTCTCCTCCGCAGTGATAACTGGTGGAGTTTCAGATAAAAACTCGAGGTTAATCCAATCAGCTACATCATTTCCGCTATCGTGGACCATATAGTCAGATATTCGAATCCACTCTCCTGCTACCTCAAGGGCTTTGATTTTTGTCCCCTTCCTTAATACAGAACGAATCAAGGAGGACTCATCCGGATACGACCGCACATTAAGCCGCTCACTAATTACGTAATAATCTGAGTTTTGTATAACGGCTTCTTCGGTTACAGGAATTGGTTCTTCTATCGGTGTTGGTTCTGTGGGTTCTGCTGCTTCAACAACTTCCTCGTCATTCATCATGAAGAAGTAATAGTACGCCCCCCCTCCTGCGAGAATAAGAAGCACAACAATGATAATAACCAACTTTTTCATATCGTTTATCTTAGGCCATTTCTTTTATTAGTAATCGGCCTAGTCTGTAAGTTCTTTAGTTAATATACTCAAGTGACCTCAAGATGCAGTATTCAAAGCTGCATCTTGAGGTTGTATGAGTATAAAAAAGGAAGCAATATGCTTCCTTATTAAATCTAGCTTTTTTTCCGCTGTTTGAATGTCTTACCAGCTGCCTGGTATACATCTTTCTGCTTAAGGTCAAACATACTGGAGAAGAACCATGCGACAAAGTAAATAATGTCCTCTCCTTCGTTCATGATGTGCTCTACGTATTCTTCTTGCTCACCGTTATCATTTTCCTGAAGAGTGACATGATAAATTCTTTTTTCACCTTCTACTTCGGCAAGTGCAAATTGACCTGTTAATGATTCTGCTACTTCTGCGACATCAGTATCTTCGCATGACTTTAATAACGCTAAAGCTTCTGGAAGCGTTTCTTTCTGACATAGCTCTTTTACCAGAGCTTCAAACTCGTTCTGTACCATCTTATTATCCGATAGGTTTATTGTTGTTTACTTTCTGCTTTCGCTAGCAGCTGTTCTTCTTCGACGTTAACCAAAAGCGCATCATACTGAGCAATCTTGGCTTTAAATTGTGCTAGTTCTTTTTTTGGAACTGAGCTGGCCATCGGGATTTTCGCTGTCATCGCATTCACCGGACGGCCTCTTATAATGAACTCATAGTGTAAGTGTGGTCCAGTTGAACGTCCTGTGTTACCAGAGAGTGCAATTTTCTGACCTCTGGAGATCTTCTGCCCTTTTTTAACCAGGATTCGACCTAAATGAAGATAACGGGTTTTGTATGTACCACCATGATCAATCACAACATATTTACCCGCGTATGGATGATTTCGCGTTAACTCAACCTTTCCATCACCAGTCGAATATACTGGCGTACCCATCGGCGTAGCGAAGTCTGTACCATTGTGGGGGGAAGTACGCCCTGTTACTGGGTGTTTACGCTTTGGGTTAAACGGTGAAGATATACGATATCTCTTTGATGTCGGGAGACGCTGGAATGCCCTTTGTAAGCTCTCGCCATTACTGTCATAAAACTGACCATCGGTATGCAGATAAGCATTGATTACACGCCCACGATTATGGATTTTGATAGCCTGGAGTTCAATTTTACCGGTTGGCTGAGAGTTCACAAACTGCTCACGTTGAATAACTTCAAATTTGTCTCCAGCTCTTAAATCACGAGAAAAATTAAGTTTGTTTTTCAGTAGATTATTTATCTGTTCAATTTGAAGATTGCCTAGGCCGGCTTTATTGGCGGAAACGGAAAAATTACCGTGAACTTCACCAACAAACGGTGTTAGCTGCCAATCACCGGGAATAGATATGTCGTTATAAGCATAATCCCCGTCATCTAGTCGCGTATACGAAACTCGATCAGCGGCATTAAACTCTAACACCATTTTCTTAAGGTTCTTCCCATCTTCACTTGGCCAGAAAAGCAGCTTATTTCCTGGTTTTAAAGTATCCAGCATCAGATAGTTAATATCGACTTCCATAATCTTAGTCAGATCACTATAAGGAAAGCCAAGACGGCTAAATATGCCACTTAAATTATCGCCTTTTTGAATGACATAAGAGTAACTAGGGATAGTATCGAAAACAAATTCTGAATCTGATTTAACTGAAGAGAGGTAGTTTGGTAGCTCATGAAAGGAAAGTGGGATTTCCTTCCTCTCGGCTGTAGTTGCAAAAGAGTGAAATGCAACGGCCACTCCCATCAACGGGAGTAATGAAAATAATGACTTTTTAAACACAAAAGTACCCAGATTAATACAGTTGGAGCATCAAGATGAAACTTGTGGATTATAGCAAATCTTTATGACTAGCTATATAGCTCTGATTAACTAACAAAAACGCTGATCACTCTATAACACTTATAACTTGTGGTACAAGCTGATTTACAAAAAAGCCAACACTGAAGAAGCGTTGGCTAGATATGGTTCAGAAATACATAGAGGCCTAGTGAAAAAATTCTACCTGCTGTTTTAGCTCGGTCGATTGAGACTGTAAGCTATCAGCGCTACGCGCTGTCTGACTTGTCACTTCCTTCGTTTCTGCGTTGAGCTTACTGATATCACTGACACTTTCTGCTACCTCTCGTGAAACCTGAGCCTGTTGTTCTGAGGTTGTCGCAATGGTCTGAGCCTGGTCTGATATAGAACCAATCTGGGTAGCAATCGCTTCTAATGACATCCCCGCGTGCGCGGCTTGTTCCAGTACTTCATTTGCATTTTCCTGGCTTGTTTTCATCAAATCTACTGCGCCGCTAGTCGCTTCTCTAAGCTTGCTTATGATAACGACCACTTCCTGAACAGACGTTTGTGTCCTGTGGGCAAGCGTGCGAACTTCGTCAGCAACCACAGCGAATCCTCTCCCCTGTTCTCCTGCACGAGCGGCTTCAATCGCAGCGTTCAGAGCAAGTAAATTGGTTTGCTCGGCAATCTCGTCGATCATTTTTGTGACTTGCTGGATGCTGTCGCTTTCTTTTGCTACGTTTTCAATCGCATCAGCGGATCGGTCTAATAACTCGTTGAGTTCGGCGATATCTATGCTTACTTTCTCTACCCTACCAAGACCTTCCTGGCTGTTAGAATCTGCTTGTTGAACATTAGAAGCAATGTGCTCTACCTGAGTAGCAACATCTTGCGCCGATGTAGCCATCTCTTCGATAGCAGCGACGATATGTTCAATCCTCGCCTGCTGTTCTTCAGACTGCTCAAGGTTTTGATGCGCATCTCCCGACACATTATTTGCCTGTTCAAATACAGCGTCGCTGGTTTCTCTTATTTGCGTTACCAGGCCATTTAATTGGGAAGCCATAGTGTCCAGGCCATTGGTCAAACGAGCAACTTCATTATTAGAGTCTTCTTGATCTCGTTTGATTTCGATGCTTACTTCACCTTTACCTACACGTTCCATATACCCGGTTAAAGCAATAAGAGGTTTCGTAATTCTGCTGACCAAAATACTAATAACAGCGAAAGTCAAAATACCTACAACCAATGACATAATAGCGATAATGTTGAGCAGTTCTTTGCTCTCTTTTGTTACTTCATCGATAAAGGTGCCACCAAGTATTTTCCAGTTCCAACCCGGTATCGTGGCGTAAGCTACGTATTTTTCGCCAATAATCCCCTGATATTGATGTTGATATCTGATAACACCACTGTCATTTTGAAATATTGGCTTGTAAACATACTCGCCATTATAGTCAGTAAGATCCTGAATAGGCTTATCTTGTTGATTTCTGGTTGGGTGGAGTAAGTGTATTCCTAGATTATTTTCTTTGTTACTTACAATAAAGGTATATCCGGTATCTCCCCAAACCATGTTTCCTAGTTTAGTAAATAACTCTTCCGTGGCGCTGCCTACAGGTAAACCGATAAAAGAAAGTCCGGTGACTTTTCTGTCGAAATTCAAAATCGGTTGATAGTAAGTTAAATAACTTCTGCCAAAGAGTTCTACCTGGGCATAATAAGGTTGGCCATTGATTAAACTATTGTAGCCAGGATGGTTTCTACCTAAAAGAGTGCCAACTGCTCTATCGCCGGATTGTTTTTTCAGTGATGTAGAAACTCGTAGAAAATCATCGCCAGACGCGGCAAAAAGAGTGGCGACAGCGCCCGTATCTCGGGTAAAGGCGTCTACTAGCTTAGTATCACCAATTAATGATTCGCCATATTGAGACAGGATTTTTACATCATGACCCAAAAAATTTACGGTTGATTCTTCTGTCTGAATTCCTGCGATATAACCGTTACGAAAAGCGGATTCAAGTTTTTCTGCACTATCCAATAAAGTATTGAACTCGCCTTCTACAACACTAGCTAAAGCTTCAATACTACTCTGGTGCTCTTCCATTGTTTTATTTAGCAAGGTTTCAGAAGCGTTTTTATATGCCATGTATCCAATGGCACTAAATGCTATTAATAAACATAGAGATAGGATTAGCCTTAACTGAAATCCAACCGTTTTGTTGGTAAAATTAAACATATTTGTGCTCTACCCCGCTAACAAAAAACACTCTAAAACCTTACTCATACGATGGCATAAGCGCCAAATATTAATGTTATCAATATAAATAATCATCGCATTATTTGCGTAAATACTTTAAAGTATTTTATTGGTTCATCCGTGTTCGGGATATACCTTTGTTTCATAACATATATAAGCATACTCATGTGTATACAAACGATGTTCTTGAGTTCTGCATTTTAAATGCTAGTGTGTAGATAGAAGAGCTTTTCGATGGAGTTTTATGAGATGAGCAAAATAAGAACCGCAACCTGTTCTTGCAAATTGGTGACTTTAACCTGTAAAGGTGAACCTATTCGAACATCAGCATGTCATTGCTTTGAATGTCAAAAGCGCACCGGTAGCGTTTTTGGAGTACAAGCACGTTTTTATAAAGAGCAGGTCTCTATCGAAGGTGATGTATCCAGCTACACGCGTGTCGCCGATTCCGGAAATGAAGTGTCATACAATTTTTGCCCGAGCTGCGGCACTACTTTATTACTTAAGCTAAGTGCTGCACCAGGTCACTCAATCATCCCACTAGGTATTTTCAGCGAGCAAGACTTTCCTGCGCCGACGTTCTCTGTCTACGAAGAAAGAAAACATGGGTGGGTTGCTTTTGACTGCGAGGTAGAGCACTACGACTAAAAGTCCCAAGGAGTAATTATTAACAAATATAACAGTGAGTACACATAACCAAAGAACCGACACTCGCTTATCGCTTTATCTGCATATAACCTTGATATTAGTGAATAGTATTGCACAAAACCTTAATTCTGGTATTATCCACATCAATGACTAAAACAGGAGTTTTAGTGCATGGTTATCCAAGGATGGTGTGATAACTAAAATTATTGAGATTCTAATGCAAAACAACACCCAGTCTTTGGAAAAGCCAGTAAAAGCTAACGCACTGTGGATTTTCCTTATTCCATCGATAATTGGCCTATTCCTTTTTATGGCGCCTATCAATTATCAAGGCGATATAACGATTCCTGTAGCAGTACTCGCTAAATCCCTTCTTAGCCTTATAGGTGATGCTATTGTTCCAATAGTAACAGCCGTCATTGCTATTACTGCTGTAGCTTCCATTGCCTACCACTTTGTAAAGCCAGCAGTAATTGCTAACCATCGCTTTTTGAACGGGCTTTTATCACCGTCTCCCCTTTGGCTAACCGTTCGCATTATTGGTGGTATTGCTGTAGTGATGACATACCTCCAGGTTGGACCAAAAGCGATATGGGAAGAGAACACCGGCGGTCTGGTACTTGAAGGGCTTTTACCAACCCTTTTCTCTGTATTTATTTTTGCTGGTTTGCTACTTCCACTACTACTTAACTTCGGCTTATTGGAGTTTATCGGCACGCTACTAAGTAAGATTATGCGTCCGGTTTTCAACCTACCGGGACGCTCCGCTATCGACTGTATGGCATCTTGGCTTGGTGATGGTAGCGTAGGTATTCTTCTCACTTCCAAGCAATATGAAAGTAAATTTTATACGCAGCGCGAAGCCGCGGTGGTGGGTACAACCTTTTCTGCTGTATCTATTACTTTTAGCCTGGTGGTTTTGGCTCAGGTAAACCTTGAGCAGCACTTTTTAGCGTTTTACGGTGCAATCTGTCTTGCTGGTATTGTCGCTGCGATTATTATCCCTCGCCTTCCGCCATTAAGTCGTAAAAAAGATACTTTCATTGATGGCACTTCGCCATCCAGCGAACAAGATCTGCTCCCTCAAGGCTACACAACTTTCGGCTGGGGCTTTAAACTCGCTTTAGACAAAGCATCTAACATTAAGAGCACAAAAAAAGTGTTCTCAGAAGGCATCGAAAACGCTGTAGATATGGTTTTCGGTGTACTTCCTGTCGTTATGGGATTAGGCACGATTGCACTTGTCGTAGCGGAATACACATCAGTATTCGCTATTCTTGGTAAACCGTTTATTCCGTTCCTTGAGCTATTAGCTATTCCAGAAGCAGCAGCTGCATCAGAAACCATGGTTGTTGGGTTTGCTGATATGTTTATCCCAGCAATTATTGCAGCGTCAATTGATAGCGAGCTTACGCGTTTTGTTATCGCTGCCATGTCGGTAACTCAGCTTATCTATATGTCAGAAGTTGGCGCACTACTACTCGGCAGTAAAATACCGGTAAACATTGCAGAACTATTCATAATTTTTATTCTGCGTACGCTTATTACACTTCCGGTTATTGCAGGTGTCGCACACTTAATATTCTAACCCGTTAGTATTCCCTTCAAAGCCTCGAATTTTCGGGGCTTTTTTCGTTTCAGAACGCCTCCTTAAATGTATTGACTCTAACTGAATAAAATTTCACTTCTAATGGTATCAGCCCTGCAATAGGAGTATGCTACTCGCCTAGTTACATAATAAAAACTGATAATAGTCAGGGTTTGCATATACATTTAGAGCGCGTTGGGGTTGAGTTTGAGCGAGTTAAAAAAGGAGATCACCCTCCTATCCGGCATTGGTCAATTATCTACTACTTTACTAGGTACCGGATTATTCATGATACCTGCGTTAGCAGCGGGGATTGCAGGTGAAGTATCATTATGGGCCTGGGTAATATTGTTTATCGCTGTCGTACCAATTGCACTGACATTTGCAGCATTGGGGAAACGCTACCCTAGTGCCGGAGGGACGGCTTATTTCGTTCGAAAAGCCTTCAACCCAAAACTCGAAAGGAATGTAGCCTGGCTTTTCTTAAGTGTTATACCAGTTGGCATTCCAGCAGGTATTGTTTTAGCAGGCAGCTTCGGTACCAAACTCTTACCGGTATCCATGAGCTCTCCTATTTTCGCAGAGGTGCTGACGATTTTGTTACTTGTGATTGTTAATCTCACCGGAAGTAAATCGTCTGCAAAGCTGCAAACATTGATTGCTTTGGGCATTCTTACCTTAATCAGCCTTTTTTGGATTAAAGGTAACGTCGGGATCTCTGATGTATCTTTCCCGGAACTAACTTCAGGTGACGTGCCTAATATTGGGGCAGCACTGGCCGTTATGTTCTGGTGCTTCGTTGGTATAGAAGCGTTTGCTCATATGGGAGAGGAATTTAAAAACCCTCAGAGAGACTTCCCAATCGCCATTATTGTCGGTTGTCTAGTTGCCGGAATTGTCTATTGGGCCTGTACCGTAGTCGTCCTGAAATATCATGCGTATGGAGCGCCGGAGCTCGAAAAAGGGTCCATTCCCTGGATAAGTAGCCAGTTATTTGGTTCACAAATTTCTGTATTTATCAGCTTAATTGGCTATCTCGCCTGTTTTTCAAGCCTAAATTTATACATGCAAAGTCTTGCTAGGATGGCATGGGCAATGGCTAAAGAAAATAAACCTAATAGCAGATTGGCTAACCTGTCAGTAAAAGGCGTTCCTGCGAATGCCACCATTACCATTGCAGTTATCCTTGCTGTCTGCTCCGTGATCGGAGAGTTGTTAGGTCTTCATCTGGATGATCTAGTCAAACTAGCAAATGGGGTGTTTATACTTATCTATTTGCTGGCAATGTTGGCAGCAACACGTTTGTTAAAGGGTTCAAGTCGGGTTCTAGCGTTCATTTCACTCGTCATCACTGCGATAGTATTTTTATGTCTAAGCTGGTCTGCAGTTTACGCAATTTTGGTTCTGTTAATACTTCATTTTTCGACGGATAAAACTGTCCCCAGCAAAAAAATTTGTCACTAAATAAGCCCAGCTAAAGAAATAAGAAGGGGGAAGTCTTTGACTTCCCCCTTCTTATTTTGACGATAGTATCATTTACGATAGTCTCACCGATAATTTAAACCAACATCATCGCTGACTTTGCATCTAAAACTAGATTTAGCTCGCCATCTTCTACCGGATAGTATTGTTCACTAAATAAATCGGTCATCTCCCTATGCCATTCGAAATCAACCACCAGCGGAGTGTCTGACTTATTGATAGCAACTAGCCCTTTTTCACCCCTGGAGAAAACTAATATATCTTTATCAGAGACGATAGGAATCATTGTTTCGCCATGAACCTGATTGTGAAAATCAATCATTTTCATCATTCTCTGATCCTTCCAGGCATTCATCCAGCGTGGTTTGTTATCTCTCCCTTTTATACCGCTGGTATCAAGGTCGGTATATATTAAAGGCACGCCACCATCTCTACCCAAAATATAACTATAAGCGAGCCACTCATCCTCTTCATCAAGAACAAGATCCAAAAATACATCGTTATTTGGTATATCGTGTGTAATCACAAAGGTAATGGCTCTGTGATTAGATAACGCTTGACCAAAACAATATGGATCTATCAGCGAAGCCATACTTCCTTCTTTTTGGAATGCTTCGAATACCGTGTTAAAAAGCGGAAAATCGTACGCACCGAGGCGAGTTTGTTCCAGGTAAGGCTTTAGAAAAATCTCATACTCTTCTTTTGTAGCCCCACCATCAGTGATTATCTCACCAAAAATATGCATGCCTTCGGTGATTTCATTCGTCCATACCATCTTTAGATGGTCCATGCTCATGTGTTTGGCAGCGTCTATTCTAAAACCCTTAACGCCCAATTGCTTTAAAGAGCGAAGGTACTGCTGTTGCTGCTCGACAACATGCTTACAAACCTTTAATGTTGGTAACCCCGGATCATCAGGCCCGCCTGTTATACGCCCGTTTTGTACTTCCCAGCGATCTTTCCAGTCAGAAATACCAAAGGCAGTTACAAAGTGTTCCTCATCGAACAGAGGCTTTGATAAATCGCCAAATAAAACCTGTGACTGATACCCTTCCCAATCGTTGAGATACTGTTCAATATCTTTATCCGCCGGGTATTGCAGATCTGCCCTCTTATAGGATTCGTTGGCCATATGGTTAAACACAATATCGGCATAGACACGAACACCGACTCTCTGCAGAGCAGATATCATCTCTGCAAAATCCTGAGTATTTCCCAGCTGATTATCAATGACTCGATAATCCTGTGGTTGATATCTTTGCCACCATTCCGTGCCTTCCTTGTGCTTGAAGGATTTCATTGGTGGAGAGACAAGAACCGAACGATAACCCAGCCCACTGATTTCCTCTGCTTTAGCAGTAATGTCCGCATAAGGCCAATCAAAAGCGTGCAAGATCACGTCTGTTTTGTTTTTTGAGATGAGCTTTTCTACAGCTTCTTGTTCGTTTGAGCGGTAGATAGTCGCAGCGCTTTTATCTGTCAGTTCAGTCTCAGCGATGCGTGTATTAATATAGTCAGTCATTTTTATTCTCCTGAGAGGCCTGCTGACGAATGCAAATATAATCAGGAAAAAGCAGGCCTGGTTGAGTTAATAGCGAGGATCACATTCCATTATCGGCAGATCACTCAAGCGTGTAACTTTTTAGAGATGCGTTCATTATACAAACAAAAATGGGTCTCAGATCACCCTTTTTATTGATTGAAGGGGGTGATTTAAGGGGGCGTAGTAGACAATTTTGTTATCAGTAAGGGGGATATCATCAATAGATACAATATGGATTTGAAATAATATTCAATAATAACAAAGGGATAAATGACATCTTTAATACTCCTTAAACCAAGCGTTAGAAATAAAACTGTCATTTAAAATTCATGCATTTAATTCGCAAATAGTAAAAGTGACTTACATTTATCCAGGAAATTAACATAAACAATAGGGCCTAAGGCCTACATCTCTAATAATCCCACCTTACCTGAAGGTAAAAACTCGTGTTTTTATTGAAAGAAAACAGGCTATCCCCCCTACCAGAGTACCTTTGGACTATGGAGTATAACTGCCATTCGTTGGACAAAGAGTAGGTATCAGTTAAAGATAAATAATAAGAGTTGTCTTGATAGTAAACGCCAGACAACACAACTCTGTTTAATGGAGAGGTATCAAAACCCAGGTCGGCATAAAAAGTATGGTGGGTAAAGCTCAACGTTTTTGCTGTAAGTGGCAAGTTCAAATACGTATTAGCGTTAAGCGGTTCTTGCGGTTCGGAGACAAATAGATAAGCCGAGCGAATAACGATATTGTTTTCACTGCCCATATTATAGTCAGCCTCAACGCTTGCAACCACAGTATTGCTCTGTGTTTCGTTATCCGGGCCTGCCTCTGTGCGATCGAAATAGCTTATTTCCGCTCTAATGCCCGCCCCCATGTGATCACCAGCAATGCCAACGCCATAAACATTATCATAGGAAGCGCGTCCTGAAATTAACTGCGCATCCCATCCATTTTGATTAAACAGATACCTAAACGCCCAGCTATCTCTATTGTCGTAAGCATCTGACTTTACCGGGCTATAAACAAAATCAAGTTGAGCCGCGTAATCAAGCTTTCTGGTTATCGCCACAGCATCGGTTCCGGGCTTCTCCTCGTAATCAAAGTCGTAAATTGAGTATGCATTAAAGATATCATTAGGGTTCCAGATACTGTTCATACTCCAGTTGATACGAAATCGGCCTAATCGGCTGTTCCATAAAGTCGTATCGTGATTTATTGAAAGTCGATCCAGTTGGCTTACCGCTAGCACGTCATTTTTCGAGTGCCACATTTTCGACAAGTCGAAATAACCAAAATCGGTGGAAACAAGCTCACTATAAAGTGGCTGATCAACGGAGTCACCTTTAATAACTCTGTTTCGTAATCCTAAATTAACTCGTGTTTCCGATGAAAATCTATATTCAAAATTAAACCGTTGGTGTATCAAATGATCTAAGTAGTTATCACCTGCGTCATTAATCGTGTAGCTAGGCATATATTTTACATACCCATTTAAGGCCCATTGTTTTTCAGGCTCAAGCCCCGGTATTTGAGAGACAGCACAGGGCGATACAACTAATAACACGCTAACAAGGCAACGCTTGATTTGATTATTAACTAACTGCATTAGTTTTATCTTCTTTTAGCGTTCCATCTTCAAATACGATAACCCTTCTAGCTCTGGCAATGACTCTGGGATCATGAGTCGAAAAGATAAACGTTGTACCCTCCTTTTGATTGAGCTTTTGCATAATATCGAGAAGCTCAGTGGTACTTTGTGCATCCAAATTCGCTGTAGGCTCGTCCGCGATAACAAATCTAGGCGATGGTGCAAGCGCTCTTGCAACAGCCACTCTTTGTTGCTGTCCCCCCGATAAGGAAGGAGGCACTTTGTTCATCTGCTGTTTAAGGCCCACCATTTCGAGCAAGTCTGATGCTCTAGTGTTAGATTCACGTTCAGAGCGCCCTTGTAGTTGCATCACAAACTCTACATTTTCCAATGCGGTTAAAACAGGAAGTAAACTGTAGTCCTGAAAAATAAAGCCAATATTATCTCTACGAAAGACAATTTTTTCTTTTTCACTTAAATTGCAGATATTACAACCATCAATTTCGACCGAACCAGAGCTAGGCATATCTATACCACCTATCATATTAAGCAGCGTCGTTTTGCCCGATCCGGAAGGTCCCATGATTGCAACAAATTCTCCTTTCTCTATAGTCAGATCGACGTTGTTTACCGCATGTACGGGATAGTCACTCTGTGATTCATAAACCTTGTTCAGGTTGCTTACTTTTATCGTCATATCGTTCCCCTCCTTTTTAAACGGCCATTGCGTCAACTGGCTTTAACTTAAGGACTTGTCTCGCCGGATAAATCGCTGCAATAACAGAGGCAAACACAACCGAGGTAAATATAAATATATAATCTGAATAAGCTATGCTTGGGAACAATAAGGTGTCTATGCCATAGGCTCCTAGCCCTTCAGCCATCGAGCCCAAATTAAGTCCTGTATAACCCAGCAGTAACATCATAACTTCACTGACGATAATACCAATCGCCCCACCACAGATGCCAAGCCAGGCACTTTCGAAAATGATCAATGTTAGTACCTGATTTTTTTGCATTCCAACAGCCATTAGCACTCCGAACTCCTGCTTCCTTTCATACACGGCCATTAGCATGATATTGACTATCCCCAGGCACATAGCTAAAACAAAAATGCCCAAAATAATGGCGTTGCTGGTAGCCATGGTTGAAATCATCGATGCCAAAAGTGGTTGTATCGACTTCCAATCTCTGACTAAAACATTTTCGTCGGTTACGGATTTCAACGCAGCAACTCGGGAAAGTAAGTAATCAACATTACCATCCACTTTCTCCTGTTGATAACGTATCGCTATTTCATGTAGTCCTGTGTTGTTAGCTAATTTTTGTAGATCGTTAATACGAACATATATATTTCTATCATCGAAGGCGGTTGAAGGAGTCTTAAATATCCCCTTTACCCTAAAAGCAGCCCCAACCACCTCCCCAGAGCTGTCTGCAAAAGTAATAACTACTTTGGAACCAGGACGCGCACGTAAGCGTTTTGCTGTTTTTTCCGAGATAAGTACAGGATTGCGTCCTTTATCAGATAGCCACTCTCCATTGGTTATACCGCTATCAATGGGGGTGATCATTTTTTCCTTTTCTGGATTTACACCGTTGATTTGTACGCCCCTGCTACTTTTGGCTGTACCGATCATCCCGTTAACAATAAAGCGACCGCTATAAGCCTCGATATCTGGCTGATTAGACAAAAAACGTAAGAATTCTTCAGAGTTAGAAATGGTATCTTCGACAGTTGGGTTGTCGAGTTGCTTAGGGTTGTGAACCTGGATATGGCTGGTCTGCCATGAGATGGCATTGTTTATCATGTTATTCACCATGCCATTCATAAACCCAATCATTAGGATAACGCCTATAAGGCCGAAAGCCATTGCCGCAAGCATAACTCCAGTGCGCAATTTGTTTCGCCACAAGTTTTTCCAACCAAGTTTAACCAGCATGCCTTCCCCCTTTTAAACCCGAGACAAGGTCCAACTTCCATAAAAAATATAAGGGGTACAAGAGACTCAGGAGTAACAATAAGGATACTGCCCAGATCTGATCGAGCAGTAAATGTGGTGACAGTGAAACCGGCATTACCGGTTCAAACCCCGAATCAATCATCAGCTGTGCTGTTTCGCCGGTAAGAGTGATCGGGTGATAATAAAAGTAGATGAGTACCGGACTGGCTAAAATAATACCCATACAAATGCCGATAAAGCCTATATAGAAAGACTCGAGTAACAAAAGCTGGACTATTTTTAACCGGTGCATTCCCGTTGCAAGCATCACGGAAAACTCACGTCGTCTTTCCAGCGTCATCATCATGATTGTTGCAAAGAGGCCGAATCCTACAACACCGTAAAGGACATAAATCAAAAATATACCGCCAGCTTTATCCATTGCGATTTGCTGTGCTAGTTCAGGCGCTAAATCTTCCCATAACCTGATGTTAACGTCCTGATTAATTCTTTTTTCAAGATCATCTACAATTTCAGCTAACCCGTTTAATTTTTCGGTGTGCAGTACCCAGGATGTAATATTCCCTTCTGTTGAATAAAGTTTCTGAGCCGCGTTAAGTGGCATATACACAATCTGACTATCTAAGTCAGATAATGGATAATGTATGACACCTTTCACCTCGTAAAGTCCCGATGCCGTCTGGCCTCGGTAGCCCTGGCCGTAGAGAATCAGTTCATCACCTACCGTCAATTCCAGGTAACGAGCAAGTCCTTCACCAACGAGAACCGCGTTATCGTTTGAAGAAAGGTAGTTCCCGGATTTAACCTTGGACTCAATGCCCGAGTAATGATTCTCTAGCTCAGGATTTACACCTAATACCAAAACGCCTTTTGATTTTTCACCATGAGCGCCAAGTGCCACAGATTCTATACGCGGGAGCATAGTGGTAATCGCTTGTTCACTTTTTAGTACATCAACTAGTGTTCCCGACTCTTCTATCAGATCATCAATGCTCATACTTTCGCTAAAATCTGGGTGCTGAACCTGTATCAACCCTGTATAAAACCGGGCTGCATTATCAATATTCGAAGAGTAAGTACCTTCCTGTAGTGATCGAGTAAATAATGAAAGGCATAAGGCAAGTGCGACTGACATGGCCGTGATTAGCGTTCTTCGCTTCTGACGCCAAATGTTTCTCCACGAAAGTCTGAATAACATTAGAACACCTAATCCCGTAACGATTTCATTTGTGCTTGCGAGAAAAACTCATCGCTAATTTCAAAGTTGAAGCTAGCGTCATGAGTGATAATTTCGGTTCGGTTTCCAGGTTCGTCGACCGGAATCATCTCCATGCGAGTGGCAATAAATCTACCTCCTACTTTTTTTATATCGAAGGTTTGTAATTGATTTACCAGTTCGTCAAATTCATCATAAAACTCAACTTTTCTTTGCAGATAGTTAGTTGACGAAATCCATAATCTTACTTTGCTCCAAACCACAGGCGCATCAGGCTTAGCAAAAGCATCAACGACATAGGTTACTTCGTCGTCGAACTTCTCCTCCCCCTGGAGTTTGTGTGTGTAATCTACGACTATCGACGATTGGTTAATCAGGTCGTCATTGGTAAAATCAGACCCCATCCAGGATTGGCTTAGCATGGATGGCGCTATCTTGATTATTCGTTCGATATTAGGAACCCAGTTCCACATCTCGCGATCGCGTTTTAACGATGCGCTACCTTTATCCTTTGCTGGCGATGTAACTAAAACCATGGAGAGCTCTTTGCCTTTTGTCCAGCTCTTCATACTCATACTCCGGGTCCAGTCGGGGCGCACAATTTTCATCGTCATCTGTGTATAGCTGGAATCCCCCCGCATCTGTTGATCTGATTTTTCAACGATATCTTTTGCACTCTGCGCATAAGATGAGCTTAGTTGGATAGCGTAAAGGCACACTATTAACGTTATGAGTCTTCGCATGAATCTTCCCATAATATCAATCACTTTTATAAACTAAGCATAGCAGTCAATTTAGGGTATTTATTCGATTTGTGTTTGTGCCCGCTCTCATTTTTACTGCTTATAATTGGCCTAAGCACCAAAATGATGCATGACCTAAATCAGTGCTCACCATTTTAGTTCATCGCTTTATAGTCTATTTGCTATCTATCTGTTATTTATCTAATTTTTTTATGGCTCAATTCTTGTAACAACCTTTTCACAAACGCACATCATCAGGGAATAGAACGATGCAGGAAACACTAACGGTAGTACTCGCAGGCGGAATGGGATCAAGGCTTTCACCATTAACAGACAACAGAGCAAAGCCCGCTGTTCCATTTGGGGGCAAATACAGAATCATCGATTTTACGCTGACCAATTGCCTTCATTCAGGGCTAAGACGAATTTTGGTCCTTACTCAGTACAAGTCTCACTCGCTTCAAAAGCACTTACGAGACGGGTGGTCTGTATTCAATCCAGAACTCGGAGAATATGTAACCGTTGTGCCACCACAAATGAGAAAAGGTGATAAATGGTATAGTGGTACTGCCGATGCGATTTACCAAAACCTTTGGCTATTATCCCGAAGTGAAGCTAAGTATGTCGTTGTTCTATCCGGTGACCATATTTATCGTATGGACTACGAGCCTATGCTAAAAAAACATAAGGAAAATAGCGCTGACCTTACCATTGCATGCATGGAAGTACCTGTAGAAGAGGCTAAGTCGTTCGGTGTTATGTCTATTGATGAAACCCAAAAAATTGTAGCATTTGCGGAGAAACCAGATAGCCCAGAACCTGTACCATCTGATCCTACGAAAAGCCTCGCTTCCATGGGGATTTATATCTTTACAACAGAGGCCCTGATAGATGCCCTCGAAGCAGATGCCGAAGATCCAAACTCGAGTAATGACTTTGGTAAAGACATAATTCCAAAGCTTATCGACAAAGAAGGCGTCTACGCACATCGATTTGGTGAGGCAGCGGGTCGTGTTTCCCGAGATGCATACTGGCGCGATGTAGGAACCATCGACTCTTTTTACCAGGCAAATATGGACCTGCTAAAACCCGTACCACCAATGAATCTTTATCAGCAGGACTGGGCAATCCGAACCTATGAACCTCAGCTACCACCAGCGCGAACCGTATCCTCTGTAACAGGTAACGAAGGCATCTTTATTAATTCTATTATCTCCAGTGGCGTGATTATTTCTGGCGGCTCTGTTCAGAACTCGGTGCTCTCTTCTAATGTACGAATAGAGAATGGTTCAACTGTTTCTGACAGTATCCTGTTTGATCACGTTGAAGTTGGGGAAGAGTGCCAGCTAAGAAACTGTATTATCGACAAGCACGTTAAGATCCCTGCTGGTACCAAAATTGGCATTAATTCAACTGAAGATGCGAAACGTTTTAAGATCTCTGAGGAGGGAATTGTCGTTGTACCTGAGTCTTACGTTTTCGATTAAGACTTTCCCCGAAAAGGGGCTTTGTCTAAGCCCCTTCCGAGTTACACCTGATAATCAAAAACGATAATATCTTCAAGTAGCGGGCGAAAAACCTGCTTTAGTGCATTATGTTCTGGATGAGGTAAGTAGTTTTGTCTACCTGCTTCATCGGCAAACGTCATGAATACTGTATGTGTATAGTCTTTATTTTTGTTTTCGGGGCTATCATTAATCCCCCACTCTACAGATACAACACCTTCAACCTTGTCAGGCATATCGATAAATAGACCTTCCAGTTTTTCTATCTCTTGTTGTGGTGCCGTTTCTTTAAACTTAATAAGCAGAATATGTCTGATCACCCCGGATCCTATAGTTAGCAATATATTGGTAAGCGTAATAGTAACGTTTTTCATATAAAACAAAAGGCTCCAATCGAAATTAGAGCCTTTTGATTATTTAGTTATGCTTATTTCTGTTTTTATTCCCAATCGAGAATAACCTTACCGGAAGCCCCGCTACGCATGACGTCGAAGCCTTTTTGGAAGTCATCAATCTTGTAGTGGTGAGTGATGATTGGTGTAAGATCTAAGCCAGATTGGATAAGGCTTGCCATCTTGTACCATGTTTCGAACATCTCACGGCCATAGATACCCTTAATAATCAGACCTTTGAAAATCACCTGATTCCAGTCGATACCCATATCTGAAGGTGGAATACCTAACAGCGCAATACGACCACCGTGGTTCATCTCTTGCAACATGCTATTAAACGCAGAAGGGTTACCGGACATTTCCAGACCAACATCAAAACCTTCAGTCATGCCCAGTTCAGCCATAACATCTTCTAGGCTTTCTTTAGCAACGTTTACTGCGCGGGTAACACCCATCTTTTTCGCTAGATCAAGCCTATATTCGTTAACATCTGTAATAACCACATGGCGAGCACCTACGTGTTTTGCTACTGCGACAGCCATGATGCCAATCGGACCAGCACCAGTGATTAGTACATCTTCGCCAACAAGGTCAAAAGAGAGTGCGGTATGAACCGCATTACCAAACGGGTCGAAGATTGATGCCAAATCATCTGAGATCTCTGCCGGGATTTTAAATGCGTTAAAGGCAGGGATAACCAGATACTCAGAGAAAGCGCCTGTACGGTTTACGCCTACACCTACCGTATTACGGCATAGGTGTGTACGCCCCCCACGACAGTTACGGCAGTGTCCACAGGTGATATGTCCTTCACCAGATACACGGTCGCCAATTTCAAATCCGCGTACTTCCTGGCCGATACCAACAACCTCGCCCACATACTCGTGACCAACAACCATTGGTACAGGGATTGTGTTTTGCGACCACTCATCCCAGTTATAGATATGAACGTCTGTACCACAAATTGCTGTCTTCTTAATTTTGATCAGCAAGTCGTTATGGCCTACTTCTGGCATTTCTACTTCGGTAAGCCAGATACCTTCTTCAGGTTTTAACTTAGAAAGTGCTTTAATCGTCATAGCTCTGTTCCCGCTTACTTAATAATGCCCATGTCTTTACCTACCTCGATAAACGCATTAATGGCTTTATCAAGTTGTTCGCGGCTGTGAGCTGCCGACATTTGAGTACGAATACGAGCCTGGCCTTTTGGAACAACAGGGAAAGAGAAACCAATTACGTAAATGCCCTTCGCTAGTGCGCGTTCTGCAAATTCTGCCGCCACTTTTGCATCACCAAGCATAATTGGAATGATTGCATGGTCAGCTCCGCCCATAGTGAAGCCAGCAGCTTCCATACGAGTACGGAAGTGTGAAGCGTTTTCCCATAGGCGCTCGCGAAGCTCACCACTTTCTTTTAGCAGATCAAGCACTCTGATTGATGCAGAGACAATAGATGGTGCTACTGAGTTTGAGAATAAATATGGGCGCGAACGCTGACGAAGCCAGTCGATAACTTCTTTTTTACCAGATGTGTAACCACCAGAAGCGCCACCCATTGCTTTACCTAGGGTGCCGGTAATGATGTCGATACGATCAATAACATCATGATATTCATGGGTGCCTTTACCGTTTTCACCCATAAAGCCAACAGCATGAGAGTCGTCTACCATAACTAATGCATTGTATTTATCAGCGAGATCACAAATAGCCGGAAGATTGGCTACTACACCGTCCATCGAGAATACACCATCGGTAACGATCAGTTTATGACGTGCACCCGCTTCGTTTGCAGCAATAAGTTGTTGCTCCAGTTCTGCCATATTGTTGTTTGCGTAACGGAAACGCATCGCTTTACAAAGACGAACACCATCAATGATAGAGGCGTGGTTCAGGGCATCAGAGATGATGGCATCTTCTTTGTCCAGGATTGTTTCAAATAACCCTGCATTCGCATCAAAGCATGAGGTATAAAGAATCGTATCTTCCATACCCAGGAAATCAGATAACTTCTGCTCCAGCTCTTTATGCGCATCCTGCGTACCACAAATGAAGCGTACAGATGCCATACCAAAGCCGTGTTTATCCATACCTTCTTTCGCTGCGTCAATAAGCGCCGGGTGATTCGCTAAACCAAGGTAGTTGTTAGCACAAAAATTTAGTACCTCTTCACCAGTAGAGATAGACACTGCTGCCTGCTGCTGTGAAGTAATGATACGTTCGGATTTATAAAGACCTTCAGCTTTAACTTCTTCTAATTGCTGATTAATTTGGTTATAAAATGCAGTGCTCATACAAGCATTCCTCAGTTTTAATTAAAGTTATTCGAAACAGTAAGTTAGGGGTGATTTCTTTCAGACATATAAAAATATTTACAGTGTAAAACTATTTTAATTCATTCCGTTTAATACTATTATCCCCATAGATGGAAAAACATTAATGAATCACAGGCAATAATAACTAATAAGGATGATCACACTTGGCTTCAAACAGACTCATCGCCATGATGCCCGACCTCGCTGCTTATATTTTAGTTGTTCAGGAAAAAAGTTTTACCGCTGCTGCCAAAAAGCTTGGTGTGACACCATCTGCACTTAGTAAAACAATCACCAGACTAGAAAAAGCGCTCTCGGTAAAGCTGTTAGAAAGAACCACGCGTAAATTATTGGTTACCGATGCGGGGGAAAAAATATACCAACAGTGCGTCAGTATGGTGAACTCAGCTCAGCAAGTGATTGATATCAGCAATAAAGACCATGACTTAGCCGCAGGGCCTATCACTATTGCCGCCCCAGAAGCCTTCCTGAATGACGTATTACAACCGTTGGTGATACCCTTTTTAAAACAATACCCAGATATACAGCTCAAATTAAGGGCGGCAGATGGTGCCATTGATATATTTGCAAACAAGATAGATGTCGCTTTTAGGCTCACTGATAAACCCGATGAGAATCTGGTACTACGCAATGTTGGAGTGACAAAACTAGTGTTATGCGCCAGTGCGGAATACCTCGAAATCAACGGTACTCCAACTCACCCTAATGATCTTATGAACCATGACTGTCTCTATCTGGCCGAAACCGACACAGACCATATCTGGAGTTTCTTAAAAGAAGATTCATTAGTCTCCGTTCCGGTGACTGGTCGATACGCTGTAAACCATTCACAAATGCGGCTCAATGGTGTCAAAAACGGCCTAGGTATAGGTATTTTTCATGACTTTGTTGTAAAGAGCGCCATAGAAAAAGGTGAAGTGGTTGAAGTTTTAGCTGACTGGACTGTCAAAGGGAATTACCATGGAATCATTGCGCTTCAATATGCACAAACGAAATACCTACCAGCGCGCATCAAGGTATTTATTGAATATGTAATGAAACAACTACCTCAGACGCTCGCCCATTAATAAGGAACCTCATGCTAAAACGTATCCATCACACCGCAATCATCTGTTCTGATTATCCTCGTTCTAAAGAGTTTTACATTGAAGTCCTAGGTTTGAAGGTAGTTGCGGAAAACTATAGAGAGAACCGAGATTCATATAAGCTTGATCTCGAGTTACCGGATGGTGGTCAAATTGAGCTATTTTCATTTCCCGGAGCACCAACACGCCCTACTAGCCCAGAAGCTCAGGGGTTACGACATCTGGCATTTGTCGTTGAGTCGGTTGAGAAAATGAAAACATACCTTGAGTCAAAAGAGATCGAGGTTGAAGATATCAGGATCGATGAATACACGGGCAAAAAGTTCACCTTCTTCAAAGATCCTGACAATCTACCGTTAGAGCTATATGAGGAATAGTACAGCCAAAGCTAATATTAGTATTAGAAGTTCGAATATTCTTCGATTTCTTTGTGACCCCGTAACTCTAAAAAATCAAGGAACTGACGAGGGCTGGTCGTAATAATTTGTTCGGACGGCATGTCTACCGACTCGAGCAATTTTTCGGCTAGCTCAAGCTTCCCTATCGCATCACAGAAGTGTGCATCACTACCCGTTGTGATATACGCCCCTAAGTCTCTTACTACTTCTGCAATTTTGTAGCAACGTTCAATGCTGCCAACCCGGCTATGACCCTTTAATGAACTGGCGTTGATTTCAATGGCAACATTGTGCTCTTTGGCACAACCAATAACCTCTTCAAAATCGAAGTCAAAACTTGGATTACCCAGATGACCTAAAGCATCAACTCTTCCACTTTTAATCACATTTATAAGCGTTCTTGTATGAACCGCTTTATTTTTCGGGGCAAATACCGGTTCGTGGAAACTTGCAATTGCCCAGTCAAGCTTTTCACCCGCGCGAGGATTGATATCAACTTCTCCAAGTTCATTAAGAATGTTGGACTCGATACCGCGAATCACCGCCACATCAGAAAGAAATCGAGGTAAGACAGTTTGGTTCATAAAAAACCAATAGTGAGGCGCTCCTGGCATTGAATCTGCGTGATCCGTAGTACAGAACATCTTTAGCCCATTTTCTTTGGCAGCCTTAGCATTTTCGATAATAGTGCTGTATGCATGACCACTAGCCAGCGTGTGAGTGTGCGTATCTACCTCAAGTTTCATATAGCCCCGGTAACTCTATCTATAAAAAAGATTAGTTTACCAATTATTGTGATCAAGGACAGACTTTCTTTGCTGTTATCAACGAAAATTAACCTTTCATCTAACACACCGATTTACATCACAGATATCAATAATAAAGCATTCAAGAAACTAATATTTCGATAGTTTTCTGGCAACGCGAATTATATAGACGATACTTGGTATTAAGCTGATCTAAAGAAATACGTAATGATTAAACATAGGTACTCGCTAAATATTCATATCACTACACTCTTCCTGATACTGGCAATTATGTTGGGAGGGGGATTGATTACTATCAGCTACTTACATTCTCAGCAGTTACTCTCACAGATTTCAAAAGCACTAAGTAAGGAGAATGCAACTAAGTTAGAAAATACCTTCCAAAGAAAAATATCTCCTATCTTAACGACTTTGGATCTAATGGCGACCAGAGCGCTACCTCCAGCGCCTGAGTCAGAGGAGGATCGACGACGCTGGCTAAAGTCAATTCAAATGATATTTTCCAGAAACCCAGATCTCGTGGCGCTTTTTTATGGTGATAATGCTGGAAACTCTACTCAATTTAGGCCGTTAAACGACCAATTTACCAAAGAGTTATTTTCGGTCCAGGAGACAGATGCCAGTATTATGCTTAATTACACCGCTATATCCGGTAAAAATGACTTTCTGTTTTTTGACGATGAGTTAAAACACGTTACCACTCAATCTGGCGACAATAATCAATATGACCCAAGAAAACGCCCCTGGTATATAAATGCGCGACCAGATGGGGAAATAGCGTTAACCGAGCCGTACGATTTTTATTTTCTTAAAACGATGGGAGTGACGCTATCTCGTGTTTCTATGGATAACGATACCGTAGTTGCAGCGGATATCACTCTGGACCAACTGTCCAGACAGCTCAGTGATATTGCGATTTCTGGCGATACAAAGCTTGCTCTCTTTGATACCAAATTCAACCTTATCGCCGGGTACCAGTACGTACCGGAATCTGATAACCCTAGTATTCCTTCGACTTCCGAGCTGTTTGAACCAGTACTGAACCGCACCAGTAGTAATATAATTTACGAAAAAGTGTTCTATGAAGATGAGTACTGGTCCGTGACACTGACTCCGGTAACACTCACTAACCATATTAATTTAATTCTTGCTGAAGCGACGCCCGAAAGCGAATTACTGTTCGATCTCTACTCGATGAGGGACAAACAGATATTTGCTGCTCTACTCATGCTAATAGCAAGCTTTGTCGTGATTTGGGTGACCGTCACCAGATTAACCAAGCCTTTAAAAATTCTTAGCGTTATGACTGAGAACATAAGGAGCTTCAGGTTTAAAAAGACCAGATATCCAAAAAGTATTATTCGAGAAGTTAACGAACTTACCTACTCTATTGAGCTAATGGAGCACACCTTATACGATTTGTTGACCTTGCTTCAGGACACTGCTTCCAAACATGATTTTGAACAACTGGCCAAAACCATAACAAAGCAAACCTATTTAATAACAAAAGCAGAAACTATTGTGCTTGCTATCGATAAAGAGCAGGACAATCAATTCACCGTCGAGGTAAACCATTCAATTATTCCTTTTAAAATAGGAATCAATGAAATACTGGAAAATACACCATGGTTAAAGTCAGAACTTTTAAAAGGTGAAATCGTAAAGATCAGCAAACACGACAACTTAATTAAAAACTATCAAAATATTTTTTACAACAGTGAAGCCTATCTTTTCCCTATGTTAAACAGGCGTAAAAAACTGGTGGGAGTTCTTATCGTAGGTTACGAACGTACGTGTAACAACATACAGAAAGACAAGCATGCATTTTTACGAGAGTTGCTTAACTTCGCTCAAATATCAAAAGAAAACATAGATCAAATAGAAAGACAGAAGAAGATGGTTTCTTCCTTTATTGAGCTAATGGCCACCGCAATAGACACTAAATCACCATACACAGGAAGCCACTGTCACCGGGTGCCACAGATAGCACAACTATTAACAGAAGCCGCAGTAAAAGATAAATCCGATTTTGCCGATTTCTCAATGACCCCTGAAAACTGGGAAGAACTCAATTTAGCCGCCTGGCTGCATGACTGCGGAAAAGTAACCACTCCAGAATACATTGTTGATAAAGCGACGAAACTTGAAACCATTTATGACAGAATTCATGAGGTCAGAATGCGTTTCGAGCTATTAAAGGCAAACGCAGAGACAGAGTTTTGGAAGTCAATAAACCGGGGTGAAGATAAACAAAAAGCGCAGTTACTTCTTGAGGAAGCTCATCAACAACTTGATGAGGAGTTCGAGTTTATCGCCAGTTGTAACCTGGGGAACAAAACCATTACTTCAGAACTGAATTCTAAAATAGAGCAAATAGCTTCAAGAACCTGGACAAGAACTCTAGACGATCAACTTGGAGTCTCCTGGGTCGAGCTCGAGCGAGCAGGTGAAAAAATGCCCTTGCCTACAGAAGAGAAACTACTCAGCGATAAAGATTCACACCTCGTCCCTTGGGACGAGACTTTAGATCCACGAAAAAACTGGGACGAAGAATATAACCTTAAACCTTCGCATGTTCAGTACAATCGTGGGGAGCTATATAACTTATCCGTTAAAAATGGGACGTTAACAGCTGAAGAGCGTTTTATGATTAACGATCATATCATCCAGACCATAAAACTTCTCAGACAGTTGCCGTATCAGGAACATATGAAGAATGTCCCTGATATCGCCGGAAATCATCACGAACGAATTGATGGTCAGGGTTACCCGCGAGGTCTGACAATTGACCAGCTTACCGTTCAAGAAAGAGTAATGGCAATTGCAGACATATTTGAGGCAATAACCTCTAGTGACCGACCTTATAAGAAGGCGCACACTCTTGAAGAAGCTATCGAGATTATGAGTCACTTGGCTACCTCTGGTCATATAGATCCCAAGTTATATCTGCTGTTTTTGACTAACAAAATCGACCAAACATATGCAGGTGAACACCTCAAGTCTTCTCAGATTGTTGAGTTTGATCGAAATGCTCATATAAAAGCAATTAAGTCCTATATTGCTGAAAATAGCTGATTACCTATGTGCGAGCGGTTGCTCCTGTTTCAGTTTAGCTATCGAAGGTATAAGCACCTGAAGCATACTCGCAGATATAATTAGTGTGATTCCCAAAAGCTGATGAAAACTGAAGCTATCGTCGAAGAACAGTTTTTGCCACACTGCGGTGAAAATCAAGTTAGTAAAAATCAAGGGGGCTAATTGAGAATTGCTTGATGCCAGCTGATACGCTTTCGCCCTGAAAAATTGAGTGTTCATAATTAACAGTGCTAGAGCAACTATAGCGAGCCAAACACCGACATGGTTCTGCGGTTCGGCAAACGTAGCGATGTCCTGCGCTGAAAAGCCTTTTAGTGCTAATACCGGTATCAGACAAATTGTAGCAACCGTAAATCCCCACGCGTTAATCTCCAGTGGCGTCATCGTGGTTTTTGTCGAACGGAATAAACTGAGTTGCGAACCTGCGTTACATAATCCCGCTGCCACCCCCCAAAATAACTCTGGTTTCAATGTAATACCTGACGTATCTCCGGCAAGAAAAATGACACCTATAAATGTCAGCGACAACCCAATTTTGTCACCCATTTATAGAAACACCAAAAAACAGTTTTTCAAACACCGGGATAAATAACGGCCCTGTTGCAAATAATACAACACTTTCGACAAGTGTTAGTTTTTCTAAAGCGACTAAGAAACATATCTGGCAGGTAGCAATAGAAATACCACGCGTTACTAGGGGCTTCCACATCTCTTTTGTAGGCAAGTTAATCTTAGAAATGCTCAATATTCCGAATACCATGATTGCAGGTAGTAAGAATCGAATGAAGCTCAACCATTGGATACTGACTGAATTTGCTAGATATTTTGCGGCTAAACCATTAAAGGACAGGCTCAGCGTAGACATTAACATAAATAGTATGGGACGGATTTCAGACGACATTTTCTCCTCCTTAGATAGGGCTATTGTATGGGAATGACTAGAGGAAAAAAAACGAGTAATATTAAACAAACCTGTAAGAATATCTAACATATGAGAACACTCGTCCCTTTAAAATCGATATACGCGTTTGTTGCGGTAGCTGAAACAGGAAGCATGACCGAAGCTGCTGCTGTACTAAATGTCAGTCATTCAGCAGTAAGTCAGTCGATCAAGAGTCTGGAAAATCAACTCGGCACTTCACTTTTTAGGCGTGTTGGTAGACGAGTGGAACTTAATACTGTGGGTAGAAAATACTACCGGAAAGTTGCCCCTGCTCTTGAACAAATTGTTGGCGCCAGCGAAGAGCTTCAACAACCAGCCAACCCAAATCGTTTGAATGTTAATATGGTCGCATCTCTTGCCATGCACTGGTGGATCCCAAGAGTACAACACTTTCAGGAAATGGCTCCAAACCTTGATATACGGATATCAAATATAATTGGACCTTTTAACATGGAAAAAGAAGACGTAGATGTCACTCTTGTACATGGTGTTCCGGACGAATGGGAGAACTATTACTGTGATAAGCTTGGTGACGATGAGTTAGTACTGGTGTGTCACCCCGATATAGTAACCAACGATATTTCACTTAACGAACTGCTAAAAACTTACCCTGCTATTTACGCTAACAATGAAAGGCGGAAAGAAGACTGGAAGAACTGGTGTCGCGAGAACAAGGTATACGTTCCAAACAGGCGAAACAGCCTGAGTTTTACCTCTTCTTTGCAAGGGCTTCAGGCAGCAAAGCGAAAACTTGGTGTTTTCGTCACCCACCGACTTTTTGTTAAGGACGATGTTGAACACGGTTTACTTGCCGAGGTCGGCAAACCCGTTCTCAATCCTAATCAAAGCTTTTACTTTGCCTGTCCTACCGGAAATTTAAAAATGGAGAGTGTTCTTGCACTCCGTACCTGGCTACACAAAGAATTTGATCGAAATAGCAAGAGCAGTAAGTAAAAGAGAAGCTCACGCTTCTCTTTTTGGGTTAGCTAGCGTTTTTTAACGCGTCCTCAATAGAAAATTTCTCGTTTAGGTAATGAGTAAGAGTCGCCGCCTGCTCCTGAGTGAATTCTAGTCCAAGCTTCGAACGCCTCCACAAAATATCTTCCGCGCTAATCGCCCACTCTCGCTCGATAAGATAGTCAACTTCAGCCTGATAGAGACCGTGTCCAAAGTCCTGCCCTAAATCGTCTAAGCTATTGGATTCATCCAGGAACTCAGAACTTAACGTTCCATAGGCTTTTACCCAGCGCCAAATCGTTTCATCTTCAACCCACGGATATTGGTTGCCTAATGCTTTTTTAAGGTTTTCTCTGCTAGTGAAATCTCCCCTGGCAATGTCGCTTCTTTGGTCCACTGCTCGCTCATATTGGGGAAGAATGGGGCAAGTTTGTCTACCGCTGCTTGTCCCAGTTTACGATACGTCGTTAGCTTGCCACCAAATATCGACAGCAATGGTGCATCGTCGTATTCGTCTTCTAATTCGATAGTGTAATCTCGTGTAACGGCTTGAGCGTCCGAAGATTCATCCTCACAAAGTGGGCGAACACCCGACCAGGTTGAGATAACATCTTGAGGAGAGACTTTTTCAACAAAATGTTGATTGACGATATCGCATAGATATTCAATCTCATCGTTATCTATGGCAACTTTTGAAGGATCTCCTTTGTACTCAACATCGGTTGTACCAATCACCGAGTATTTGTCGAGATAAGGAAGTACAAATACAATCCGACCATCCTGGTTCTGAAGTATAAATGCGTACTCCCCTTCGTACATTTTAGGAACGATCACATGGCTTCCTTTAACCAGGCGGATACCTCGTGGAGCTCGCAATTTAAGTTGTTTGTCATAAAACTTATCTACCCATGGTCCAGCCGCGTTTACAAGCGCTCGCGCTTTTACTGATTTAATTTCGCCGCTGCGAGTATCCTCAATTTGAATATTCCAGCCGTCATCTAAACGCTCAGCACCTACGCATTTATGTCGCGTAAAAATATCAGCACCTTTTTGCTCTGCTAGCTTCGCATTAATTACAACAAGGCGCGAATCGTCTACTGCGCAGTCCGAGTATTCGAAGCCCTTTTTCATTTCCGGTAAAAGAGGATCACTTTCAGCGAACTTTAATCCACGGCTGCCCTTAATTGAAACTCGTTTACCAAGATTATCGTATAAAAATAAACCCGCACGAATCATCCATGCCGGTCTTAGATGTGGCCTGTGTGGTAATCGAAACCTCAGTTCAGAGACTAGATGTGGCGCATTTTTTAGTAACACTTCTCGCTCGGCTAGCGCTTCACTTACTAATCTGAACTCGTAGTGTTCTAAGTAGCGCAAACCACCATGAATAAGCTTACTGCTAGCAGAAGACGTGGCAGAAGCCAGATCGTTCATTTCATATAGAGCTACTTTTAAACCTCTTCCTGCTGCATCAGAAGCGGTTGCCACGCCATTAATTCCCCCACCAATTACCACTACATCATAATCAGTTTCTTTTTTTTGCACCTGGCTATTACTCATGACCACCCTCTTTGATTTCGATATTGCTCGATAACGCTCATTTACGATAATTCAAGCACAATAAAAACAATAGATCGAGCATTTTTTATAATTTATATATAACAAACTCAACCCCTGTTATCACAAAGAGGTATATCAGATAACAAATGTCACACATTAATGTTGTTTAACTTACAATAAATGACATTTAGTGGTACAACTTCGCGCATAGTTTATTTCCCCCTTTGACCATAAATTCCACCAGGAGAACATAAAAAAATGGAAGAGAAGCAGAAAGTCGTTGTCGCACTCGACCAGGGAACAACAAGCTCAAGAGCGATTATTTTTGGACATGACGCTAATATACTGAGCTCAACTCAAAGAGAGTTTAGTCAAATTTATCCTAAAGCAGGCTGGGTTGAGCACGATCCTATGGAAATATGGGCGACGCAACGTTCGTCTTTAACCGAAGTACTCGCGCAATCTGATGTTGAAAACTCGGATGTTGCTGCTATAGGTATTACCAATCAGCGCGAAACAACCATCGTTTGGGACAAGGAAACTGGCCACCCTATATACAACGCTATTGTGTGGCAGTGCCGCCGTACAGCTGACCGTTGTGACCGTTTAGTCGAAGAAGGCCATGACGAATACATTCGTGAGAAAACAGGTCTTGTAGCAGATGCTTACTTTTCTGGATCAAAGATCGAGTGGATTCTTGATAACGTAGAAGGTGCACGCGACAAAGCAGAACGCGGCGAACTTCTGTTCGGTACTGTCGATACCTGGTTAGTATGGAAACTTACTAATGGTGCTTCTCACGTTACAGATGTCAGTAACGCTTCTCGTACAATGCTGTTTAATATCCATACTTTGGAATGGGACGAAAAGCTCTTAGACATATTCAACATACCTCGATCTATGCTACCGGAAGTGAAGTCGAGCAGTGAAATTTTCGGTTACGCAAATATTGGTGGCGGAACAAAAATCCCTATTGCAGGTATCGCTGGCGATCAGCAAGCAGCGATGGTTGGTCAACAATGTATTACCAAAGGCCTGGCGAAAAACACCTACGGCACAGGTTGCTTCCTACTGATGAATACGGGTTCAAAAGCCATTCGCTCAAAGCATGGCTTGTTAACGACGATCGCATACCAAATCGGAGAAGAAGTAGCGTATGCATTGGAAGGAAGTGTGTTTATGGGGGGTGCGACCATTCAGTGGCTTAGAGATGAACTTGGCTTAATTCGAGACGCATCCGATACGCAATACTTTGCAGAAAAAGAGGACGATACAAATGGCGTTTATCTGGTTCCCGCTTTTGTTGGTTTAGGCGCTCCATACTGGGATCCTCGCGCGCGCGGCACGCTTACTGGGTTAACTCGTGGGACCAACCGTAACCATATTATTCGAGCTGCACTTGAATCTATTGCTTTCCAGAGTCGCGATGTTCTCGAAGCAATGCAGGAAGACTCAGGACTAATGCTAAACCAAATCAGAGTTGATGGTGGTGCTGTCGCAAATGATTTCCTCATGCAGTTCCAGGCCGACATCGTAGGTTCTAAGGTTGTTCGTCCTATCGTTCGCGAATCTACTGCATTAGGTGCAGCGATGCTGGCAGGTTTAGCCGTTGGGTTCTGGAACAGTTTTGACGAGCTAAGTGATAAAAAAGAAATTGACCGTGTATTCCAGCCAAATATGGATAAACAAGCACGTCAGGAAGCTTATGACGGCTGGCTTGATGCGATAGAACGCACTAAAAGCTAAACAAGTTAATCACTTAAAAGTATAAGGAGAGCCTCGGTTGCTCTCCTTTTTCTCTCTTTGTTTGGTACGTTTGGTCTTAACAAAATTCCACGCCGTTATTAACCCTCGATCACTCTGTAGTTCAAAAAACACCGTCATAAATGGTGATGTAATTTCAGTTGTAGTAATCTTCATTCATACTGTATATCTATTTCCGTTCAGTAATTACAAGGATTTATCATGATTCAACTCCGGAAACTAGGAACGTTGCTATCTTGCTTACTCGGATTTATAACCATAGCCCTACCTTCTGCTGCTGCCATAACCACTTTCGATACCCAACAGCCAGAAAGACCTAAAATAGGTGTTGTGCTGGCGGGTGGAGGTGCTAAAGGTGCTGCTCATATCGGTGTGTTAAAAAAGCTTGAAGAAATGAAGATCCCTGTAGATTACATTACGGGAACCAGCATGGGCGCCTATGTTGGCGGCCTTTATGCAACAGGTATGAGCGCTGATGAAATAGAGGTGTTATTTGAAACTGTCGACTGGCAAGAAGGATATGTAGACAAAATAAGCCGAAGCGAAAGACAAGTAAGAACGAAGGAGTATGAAGATTATTTTAATCTAAATCCTGACATCGGCATAGGACCCGAAGGGCTGCGTTCTCCTGTTGGCGTAGTTCAAGGTCAGACAATGATGAGTATTGTTCGAATGACCAGTGGCAATATTCCACAAATGAAGTCATTCGATGATTTTCCAATTCCTTATCGCGCTATTGCTACCGATATCGAAAATTTCGAAGAGATCGTTTTAGAAGACGGATGGTTGGCAGATGCCATGATGGCCAGTATGTCTGTACCTGGTGCACTTCCACCTTATGAACTTGACGGAATGCTGTTAATTGATGGCGGTGTGACCAATAACATGCCGGTTAATGTCGCTCAGACGATGGGCGCAGATATTATTATTGCCGTCGACATCAGTAGTAACTATCTGGAAAAAGATCAGATATCAAATGTTCTCGATGTAGCCTCTCAACTGTCAAATTATCTGGTTCGTAGGACGACAGAAGAACAAAAAGAGCTACTGGATGAAGATAAAGATATACTACTGATTCCTCACGTAGGTGATATTGGAACCACCGATTTTCATAAAATGCCTCAAGCCCTTCAGTGGGGCTACAACGCTGCTACGAGCATTGAAACCTCACTTTCTCGTTATTCACTCTCTTCTGCAGATTATCAACGATACATAGATGAGAAACAGAAGAAAAAAGTCCTCCATAGTGACGAAATGGTCGTTAATAAACTCGTCCTGAACAATAATTCGCATTACCGCGATGATATGTTGCTCGACTATCTTGGAATAGATCCAAGAGTTTTAGATGGAGAGACTAAATTCAGCGTTACACCTTCTTCAGAACATATAGAAGAGAGAGTCAAAAGACTCTATGCCTTAGACAGATTTGAGAATATCTATTATAAATTCGAAACCGGATCTGACGAAAATGGAGAAGAGGAAAACACGTTATACATCAATGTTGACGAAAAAAGTTGGGGACCAAACTACCTCAATTTCCGTTTTATTGTAGAAGAAGACTTTGACTCTGACAGTAATGTCGCACTAGGTGTATCTACCAACTTTACAGGCCTAAACGATTATGGTGGTGAGCTTAAAGCCAACGTAGAACTTGGTACTGAACGCAGAGCTTCACTAAACTATTCATCACCCTTTTATTTGAGCCAGAAGTGGTTTAATTCTTTAGGCGTCTCTTATATTAAAGAGGATAGATATACTCAGGAAAATTACCTCGATGGAGAAGTTGACTTAGGTATGCACGAAAGCTCTAACAAGAGTGATATCGAAGAAGTCGAGTTTGAAGGCGCGATAGGTATACAACCTACTTTATGGCAAGAAGCAAGGGTCGGCCTTCGTTACATCAGCGGTAGCTTAACACCTTCCATTGGAAGCATAGACTACAAACGGAAAGGCGTTTTTGGGAGATATCGGATTGACACACTCGATGACTACTCTATGCCACGCCATGGTGTGCTACTAAATGTTGAATACTTCGCATCCGATGATTCGCTCGCGGGATCTGCGTCCTTTGATGCGATCGACTATGATTTTACTGACGAGGTCGTCCATGAATTTGATGTTAGTCTGCGAGGGGCTGAATCCTTCGGGCCTACTACATTGGTTGGCAACGTTGAGTTTGGTACTGTCGAGAGCAAATCATCAGAGAATGCCCCTATTCAGCCTAAGGAACTAGGTGGATTCCTGCGGTTATCGGGAATACCTCGCGATAGTTTGATAGGGCAAAACCTGTTCTTTAGTAGTTTGATGGTTCGACATCGACTATTTGACGACGTCGGTGGCTTGCCTGTGTATGTTGGCGCGTCTCTAGAATATGGTGGGGTCTGGAATGATGTAGATACATCGATTAGTGACGCCCCACTCTATCATGCTGGCTCTTTGTTTACCGGTGTAGACTCTTCGATAGGTCCGGTCGTACTCGCAGTTGGTGCGACGGAACAGGGATACCGTTCCGTCTACTTTATCATCGGTAAAACATTCTAATAACTTATAAAAAAGACTCTTATGCGCCGATTAAACGGCGCATAGGGGTACAACATTATCAACTCGCTCAGAAAATAGCTTTTCGATTAGAGGTTTTGCCGGCAGTGGCGGTGTTTTAAAATACCCCTGGCCAATTTTACAGCCAAACATCATCAGATCTCTTTGTTGCTGGATGTTTTCTACACCTTCAGCGACCACATCTAATCCAAGTTCGTTCCCTATTTGTACAATGTGCTTAAGTAAAACTTTAGATGCATGGTTGTCCTGATAATCTGAAACAAAGCTTCGGTCTATCTTTAACGTATGAAAATCAAAATCTTTCAGGTAAGAGAGAGATGAAAACCCAGTACCAAAATCATCCAGCGCAATGCGAATACCCAACTGAGACAACTCTTTGAAAATCGTTTGTGCAAACTGATCATTTTCAACCAGTACGCTTTCGGTTATTTCAATTTCCAACCTCTCTGCAGGGATTTCCGATTCAATAATTACACGCTTAAGTTGCTCATAAAATTCATGGTTTTTAATACTTTTTGCCGAGATATTAATGCACATTAATCCAATATCAACACCTTGTTTCAGCCATACTGAGTTTTGCTCAATCGCTTTTTTGGCAACTAAAAGATCCATCTTTCGAATAAGACCAGATGATTCGGCTACTGGTATAAACGAATCTGGATAAATCATTCCTTTTATTGGATGCTTCCAACGCACTAACGCTTCTACACCCGAGATTTCGCCTGTGGCTAAATGCCACTTAGGTAAGTAATGAAGTTCAAACTCATCTTTTGTAATTGCTTCGTTTAAATCCCTTTCTGTTTCCAATTGCGACATAGAAATACGGTTAAGCTCTTCGGAATAAAACTGAAAGTTATTTTTCCCCAGCGCTTTGGCGTGATACATAGCATTATCTGCGTATCGAATAAGAGCATCCCGATCTGCACTATCTTCGGGATTAATAGAAACACCAATACTCGCAGAAATAGTGACGCTCACATCGCCAATCTTAAATGGTTGTTGAAGCGATTTAATAAGATTGTTTGCAATTTTATTGGCGGTGTTCATCGCTTTTGAAACGTCATTTAAGTGCTCTAAGACAACAATAAACTCATCACCACTAATACGCGCCGCAGTATCGGAAACTCTGATACAGTGATTGATTCTTTTCGCCACATTCTGGAGTAACTTATCCCCTACCTCATGACCGTACTGGTCGTTGACCGATTTAAAATGGTCCAGGTCAATAAACAGTACCGAAAACGCCATATCAAGCCTATCGGCGTTAAGTATTGTTTTACCAAGGCGGTCAATAAACAGTACCCGGTTAGGTAAATTGGTAAGCGAGTCGTAGTGCGCTTGTGTATGTAACTGCCTGTTCTTCGCTTCGATAGACTCATTGGCGTGCGAAAGCGAACGAAACAAGCCTTCACGATGTTTTTCAATTCGATAAAGTGTAGAGTTAAGATATACCGCAATAATTATTGAGATAAGGATGAGCGTAAGACTAATAATTTGGTAGCTTGATATCCCGGTTTCCAAATGGTTTTTTACCGCTCTTTGAACGTCATCTGCTTTTCGGATAAACTCCATAAACATTTTGTCCGAGCGAATGTCAATATCAGAACCGGGACTTGAGATCGATTTAAATCGGTATCGAAGTTCTGCTTTTTCATGAAAATCGGCCAGTGTTTCCCGCATCGATTTTAAGATCGCTCTTAACTCCGGATCTTTTAAGGGTTTATAGCTCCCCTTAATACTTTCCCCACCTTCAAGCAACGCGAGTGCATACCAATCCGCAATTTCAAGGTAATACCATACTTCCTGAATAGACTGTGTTGTGTCTCCGGAAAGGACTTCTTCAAACCAGAGATGCGCGAGAGTGCCGTTTACTTTAATTTCTTCAGACGCTTCAATAAGAGGGGCTTTTTCAACAAGAAGTCGGTTGCCTTGAACAAAAAGTAATACAGTGAGGGTAATTGCCATTCCGGCAAGGGCAAATGTCAATAAAAACAGGCGTTTTGCCGTCATAGTGAAAACTCCAAAGATACTACAGTCACCAACTAGCCTATATAATTATTCTGGTATTTATTAAGCCGCCGATTATTACTGACCGATATGAAAACAATATTACAATGCAGTGAATTTTGTAGCTCTCCCATTGTCACCCATTCAGATAATCCCTATATTAATTTCGCTTTAAAGTTCTTACAGTAATTCTAAATAATGTAATAAAGGTTGATATGAAGCGCTCGATAGCCATTACTAACATAATTACGTTAACCAGCCTGATAGGTTTATCAGCAACACTTTCTGTTGTTCCAAATAACGTACTAGCACGTGATCTTATAAAAATTGATGGCTCTAGCACCGTATTTCCTATTACTCGCACTGTTTCAGACAACTTTACTCGTCTAGAAAAAGGGAAAACCCAAATAGCCGTTGGAATTACCGGCACAGGAGGCGGCTTTAAAAAGTTTTGTCGAGGTGATACGGATATATCAAACGCATCACGCCCGATAAAAGAGCAAGAAAAGAAGCTATGCTCTGAAAACGGCATTGATTTTATTGAGCTGCCTGTTGCACTTGATGCACTCACCGTTGTCATAAATAAAGATAATAGCTAGGCTGAGTCTTTGACGGTAGCAGAGCTAAGCAAAGCGAGGCATCCCGTGTCTGAAGGTAAGGTTACTTCATGGAAACAGCTGAACTCCGACTTTCCGGACAAACCGCTGGTGCTATATGGCCCGGGCACCGACTCTGGAACCTACGATTATTTTGTAAATGCTGTTGTAGGGCAGAAATACGCCCGTAGAGACTACAACCCTAATGAAGATGATAATGTCATCGTCGAAGGTGTGGCTAAAGACATTAATGCGATGGCGTTTTTTGGCCTGGCGTATTACGAGGAAAACCAGGACAAGTTGAAGGCGGTTTCGGTTTCATGGAAAGGCAGCACCCCTGTCGCACCAAATATCTACAATGCTCGTACAGGACTTTATCAACCACTATCCAGACCAATATTCATCTATGTAAACCGAAAGGCTGTCGACAGAAGAAAATTTGTAGAACGTTTTGTTCAATACTATTTGGACAAAAAACGAACACCAGATATTGTTCGTGACGCTGGTTATGTCCCTTTACCTCCGAATGCGTATGAAATCGCACTCGATAACTTTAATAAGAGGAAAACTGGCTCTCTGTTCAATGGTTCCGAGGTGGGCGTGAGTATCGAGGAGCTGCTAAAACGTTAGTTTTGTGCTCAATTTGACTTAATCGCAGTTCTAGCAAATAATCGCTTTGTTTTATAAGGAGACCAGTATGGGCAAGAATAAACGCCGCAAACCTCCTGTAATAAACAACGTTTCGCTCAATCAAGAAAACGAGAGTAGCGTTGATACAGGCAGAGGCACCATTAACGATAACGCGCTAAAAGCGCTGGTTACAAGTAAACTGTTTACATCAAAGATCGAAAAAGCCAAAAAAGGCAAAGGTAGCTTCCAAAGGAAAGCAAAGCATAGAGGCAAAGAGCCCTATTCAAAAGCAGCTTAACGTTGGGTTTGAATAGGGCTTTTTAATTTAACTCAGAATTTTTTAGAGCATTAATACTAATTACATCCTCCTGATCACATTTTGTTTACATTAATACCCGCCATACCTCAAAGCTTCTACACTTAATACCGCAAGGAAGTAACTAAAAACATTATAAATTGAGGTGTACATGTATATTGTAGAGATTTTGCTCGTAGAAGCTCCCCATAAACCAGGTTACATGGCAAAGGTGCTTGGGGTTATTGGCGCATTTGGTGCCACAGTCGAAGGGTTAAATGCCGTTCAGAGGTTAGACAAAGAAACCGTGTGGGAAGTCACCCTTGAATACGACGATTCTCTGAATATTCACGAGCTATTTGATCAAATTAATCAATTACCTGATACATCGATCATCGGTAAATCTGATCGTGTTTTCAACCGTCACAAGCAAGGTAAGATAAAAACAATTTCTTCAGTAAGCATCGATTCTCTTGAGATACTTCGTGACGTGTATACTCCTGGTGTTGCCAGAGTATGCGAAGCGATCCAACAGAAACCTGATAAAATAAAGGACTTCACAAATCTACAGAATACAGTAGCCATTGTTACAAACGGCACTGCGATACTTGGATTAGGCGATATTGGCCCCGAAGCAGGTTTGCCAGTAATGGAAGGCAAAGCGGCTATTCTATCTGAAATGGTTGGCCTTTCTGGTGTGCCCATCCTTTTAAAAGAAAAAGACCCTCTAAAAATCATTGAGGTAGTAGAAGCGATCTCCCCTTCTTTTGGTGCGATTTTGCTTGAAGATATTAAAGCGCCAGAGTGTTTTACTATCGAAGATGAACTCATTGATCGTGTAGGTAAACCAGTTTTTCATGACGATCAACACGGCACTGCAATGGTTGTTCTCGCCGCCCTGCTCTCTGCAACCAAACAAGCAAACGTGGATTTAAAAGAGACGACATTTGGCCAAATTGGTTTGGGTGCCGCTGGAATGGGTATTTGCAGCCTATTGCTTGAGTATGGAGTAAAAGAAGTCGTTGGTTGTGATCTGGACGAAGATGCACAGAAAAAATTGCGCGGTATGGGCGGTAACCCAATGAGTCTAAACGATGTTATGTCTACCGCAGACGTTGTAGTTGCGACTACCGGTGTGAAAGGTTTGATAAAACCGGAAATGGTTCGAGAAGGTCAGATCATTATGGCGTTAAGTAACCCCGATCCTGAAATTGAACCTAGTCTGGCTATTGAACACGGCGCGTCATTCGCGACTTGCGGTAAGGTAGTTAACAATATGCTCGCGTTCCCGGGGTTATTTAAAGGCACCCTCGCTGCCGATGTGTCCCATATTTCCCATCAAATGAAGATAGCGGTATCAGAAACACTATCCGCCCTTGCCCCAAACGACGACTTGGTTCCTGCTGCTCTGGATAAAGATATGCACAATAAAGTCGCTGATGCGGTATACAGAGCTGCGATCAAACAGAAAAACGAATATCTTTAATAAAATACCAATTGAATGGCTGGGCTACAGGTTACATACAGGTTACAGCCATTCAATTGATTGCAATTAGAGCACTTTGGGCAAAATACGTTCAAACAGTTGAGTTTATTCGAAATTATCTACTTTTAGGGGTTCCATTTTAAAATCCCTGTGGCATTATAAATTCCAACAACGAGATGCGTGCATCGTATAATGGCTATTACCTCAGCCTTCCAAGCTGATGATGCGGGTTCGATTCCCGCTGCACGCTCCAAGTTTCCTTTCTTGTTTTAAAACTCCCAACGTATTGAAATTAAACGCTTTACGGCGTGTTTTTGTGTATCTGCTACTTTCAAAACACCTATTCCAAAGATGCTAAAATGGACACTGTGGCCAAATGGTGGCTATAACGGTGTCCATGCTTGATTTTAGTGTCTTTCAAATTCCGAACTGCCAAAATTCAAAATTCATCAGCCCAATATAAGTTCTACTAATCCAAACTCTCACTCTTGTGTTCAAAGAGGTCTCCAACGCTAACTTGTAGATACTCACACAAGCTATCTATTACTTCCAGATCAACTCGGGTTGCTGTTTCATTATATAGCCGGGTAATTGTGCCTCGGTTGATGTCTGTATCCCTCGCTACATCAGAAATTTTCAGCCGCTTTTCACCCATTATTTTGGATAAATGGCACTTCAACATGTTCTTCTCCTACATAAAATGTGCTCCTGCAGGTTAAAAATGGTTGCAATAGGTGATTATTGTGATACATTTTGTTCCACAGGAGGTCATTTAGACCGATTAAAAAGCAAATAGTGTTATAGGAGATTCTACGATGAACCATACCTATCTGACAACTTCAGAACTCTCTGAACGTATCAAGTATGACTCTCGTGTTATTCGTGAGCAATTAAAGGACTCAGTCCTATTCGAAGGAATCCATTACATCCGCCCGTTTGGTGGAAGAAAGATTTTATTCATATGGGAACGAGTTGAAGAAGAAATGCTAAATGGTATTTCCTCACAATCCCTGTTAACCGGACTATAGGAATGAACTATGGGTGTAATTAACGTTAGAAACAACAAACTGGTGCTGCAATTTCGTTATAAAGGCCAACGCTGTCGCGAACAAACTCAATTGCTTGATACAGCTGCAAATCGCAAACGGCTTACAAATCTACTGAAGAGAATTGAAGCGGAGATCATCATTGATACGTTCGATTATGAAAAGTACTTCCCTAACAGTAAAGCTGTTACTCGTTTTAAAGATCTAGAGACAAAAAAACAAACCGCCCAACAGTACTTTGATTCTGTTGATTCACCTAAGGTAAAGGATTTTTCTGAAATATGGCTATCTGAGAAGAAAATCGAATGGCGTAAAGGCCATTATCAAGATGTGGAAGGCATTCTGAACAAGTACATCATTCCGATGTTCGGTAATAAGAAGATCAGCGCCATCACTAAACAGCAAATCTTAAGCTTTCGATCTACACTCGCCAAAGTCCCAGGTCGAAAAGGTAAAGAGTTAAGCCCTTCACGCATCAATCATATCATGACACCACTAAGAGTTATGTTGAATGAAGCCGCTGATCGATATGATTTTACTTCGCCGTGGAAGAATATCAAAGCATTAAAAGTAGGTCGTACAGAAGTTGACCCATTTAACTTACAAGAAGTTGAACAGGTTATTGCCCATGCACCGGACAAGTACAAACCGTACTACATAACTCGATTCTTCACTGGTCTTAGAACTGGTGAGATCGACGGACTAATGTGGAAAGACGTTAATCTGGACAACAAAACAATTACGGTTAACCAAAGCCTTGTTCGCGGTGAGCTTTCAGATGTTAAAACTGAAGGTTCATACCGTGTTGTGATGCTGACAGACCGAGTCACCGAAGCGCTTCGCGAGCACAAAAAGACGGCTTATCTTAAAGATAAATACGTCTTTACTAACGATAAGCGACTCCCTTTAAACTATCAAACTTTGTCTAAGTCCATTTGGTACCCTACCCTTCGTAGAGCTAAGTTGAGGCCACGTAATCCGTACCAAACACGGCATACCTATGCAACATTACTGCTTGCGTCCGGAGAGGCTCCTGAATGGATTGCTAATCAAATGGGGCACACTACAACCACTATGTTATTCCGGGTTTACTCACGTTACGTGCCTAACTTGACCAGACGCGACGGTAGTGCTTTCGAACATTTTCTACAAAAAGGAGGGGAAGCATGAAATATTCACCTTTAGCGGTTCATTGCACTAGTCTCTGCTTTGATGTAATTCAGAAGTCGTCATTCAAATCGATGACCCGCACTGATATCGAAGGCTTTCGCAGTGACATCTATTTACTCATTCGAGAAAGAACTTCGTTACTTCCAACCAGACACAAACGCGAACACCTGTTTTTATGTCACGTCACTGATGGCGTTATCCGCGTATTACAGCAGTGCTTAAATAACCCAGAGGCGAGAGATTCCGTTTGGATACTAGCAGCCCTAGAGTCACGAATTAATATCTCTATAAAAACTATCCTACATTAACCACCCGGCTGTGCGCACAGCTACAATTCCATATGTGCGCACACTTACCTACAACTTATTAATATTTGTCTACGCCCATGAAAAAAATAGTCGTAGTATTAAACAGCAATACCAACCGCCAATCAGCGAAAAAGAACATTCGCTTTGAACACGAGCTACTGGTAGAAATTGAAGAAGTTAAACCAGCTGATATGAGCTTTTCTGAATGGGTGAAAAATGCTTGCCGAGAGAAAGTAGCGAACACTAATAACGCTACTACCCTGTGCGTACATTCTCTCGGGGAAGAGAGCATAGGTGTGCGCACAAACGTTGATTCTTCGGTGCGCACAGAAACCCAGAAGCTTGAAGAAACCGCGGCCTACCTTGCAATACAATGGCACTCTCAAGGAATGTTCCACCAGCAGATTGCTGATAGGTTGAATCAGATGGAAAAATATACTCCGGACGGAAAGCCATGGACGCGTTTGTTGGTTCGACAAATAGTTAAACAAAGAGAATGATTGTGCAGCGCACAGGTCTTTCTGACTCGCTTTCGCCGGAAAGCAATTTATCGGTCCTATTTTTATTGCTCTTACCTTCAGCCCATAAATCATTGTTTAAGTGTTACTTTAATGTGTCTTGTAATGTTAAAAGGGGCATACAATGGTTGGTCGACGGAACAAAGGATTGCGGGTAGGACAGAAAAAACGTAAAGACTAGAAGAAATCTGGCGGATACCGTTCTGCCAAGAGTTAGAGGAGCATTTAAAAGATTTAGTACTCTTCAATCTTGCGTAGACAGCAAATTACGCTCATGTATTTACACAGCCTTAAGGATCGAGACGTTGACCGGAGTGACCTTACACTATCAGGGGCGACTATCCGGCTACTAAAGACAAAGAGGCATGTTTAGTTTGAAATTACACCGAAAACTCAACAACCAAATTCACAGTTGAACTTTCCAATAAGCTACTAGCGGAAAACTACCTTTTTCTAAGTTTTTGAAAAGCAGATCAACATATCTCATACCATAGCTACTTAACTCTTATGGGCAGGTGGTCGGGGAATTGGACTAGATATCAACCAGTACGGTGCGCTTTCATTGTGCCGACACAAGGCTTTATTGATTTATACCAAAACCAAGAAATTAAGAGCCATTCAGCTACTGGTAGGACAAGTAAAGTTAGAAAGTACTGTCAAGCATTTGGGTGTTGAAATAGAGGATGCATTGACGTTTTCAGAGAACTGTGACGACTAGTATCACTCTAATACATATCATTATACAGTGGTTTCCAGAAAACTGATTCAATAGCCAAATGACTTAAAACGTTTATTATCGAGCCCTGACAGGCTCTTCTTTCCAGTGACATAAAATAAACTCAGGTACCAAGTCCACTGGCACAATGAACCTAGCTGTCGAAGGCAGTTCAGGTCGGTCGGCTGGAGACCAGGTTCTCGTTTTTAAACTGGTTTGTGAGTTGGTGAGTAAGGGTTTAACATCTACTCCATTGCGCAAGGCCATGATAGCGAGCACCGTAACCGGCATACAAATTAAGTTATCCGTATTTAATGCCCACCGTTGATAACGAGCTTCATGGCAATGCCCTTCAAGCATCTCTGTCACGCCGATTGCCATTTCGCCCACATCTTTTGCGCACAATGCTGTAACAGCTTTGATAAAACCGGGTTTTATGAATTTTTCACTTTTCTTTTCTTCAAGCTTTTTTAATGCTGGTATCAATGGGAGGACGCGCTCAATCTTGCCCGGATAAAGATGGGCCATCGCCACATGATAAACCGACTCGGTAAACATACGAACTTGTTGCACACCTTGAGCCACAATGATGTTGGCCGATTCAGTGGCTTGCTCTTTATTGCCTGTGGTTAATGCATAGTTGAATAAAGCATATTGATTTTCAATTTCTTCTTCAACGCGAAGACTTGATGCTATTGCCAGTCGGATATCAGGTATTACACGCTCATAATATGCACCGGCTTCATCACTGCGACGAAGCAGATGAAGGAGTCTCCCGATCATAAGACATGTTCCCCCCCGACCAAGATATGAGAAGGCTTTTCTCTCTGGTATCGCCCTGTCCGGATTTATAGATTCAAGACTGGATATTGCCCATTTTAACCGCAGAGTAAACTCCTCCAGTGTGTCTTCGGGCATGACCTCCATTTAACATCCTCCTAAACGATATATTGATTGTTTCACGCAGGTGAAAGACGAGAGCCCCTTTGGTTTGAATAGTTATCTTCTCAAAAGATGTACTCTCGAGTAGCTTTTATTAAACCCCACAATGACAAAATTGCCGGAAAAGTCGGTTGACAACCTAACACCATAACCTGCAGCGTTTAATGCGTAGGCCGTACGATACAGAAAACCCCATATCTAACTCAAATAATCTGCTCTCGATAGTGTTTGGGACTTACTCCCGCTTTTCTTTTAAAGACTCTTGAAAAATAAAGCGGATCGGTATATCCCACTATGCGACCGATATGATTGACCGAATAGTTGGTCGTAACAAGAAGATGTTTAGCCCGACTTATACGTTGATCGTCTCGCCATTGAGTAATGGACATATTCATTTCTTCACGGAACAAATGCCCGAGGCGGGATGGGGAAAGGCATACATGATCTGAAACATCTTCAATTGAGAAGTCTTGGTTTAACTGCTGCGTCATATAATTTGTAGCGTCAATTATACGAGGATCGATAGGCTTACTTATAATGTCAGGCTGCGTAGTTTTGCACCGGATAAGTAATTGTTCAAGTAAGTTGATCGCCAGATCATTTTTATATGGTACGTCTGATTTAGCTGTAAATTCTATATCAATAAATAACTTTTCTATCTGACGAATACTTTCATCATCAAGACCTTTAGTAACATAAACACCGTTCCTTTCCTCATGCCAACTTAACCAGTCATTCCAATAAGCTCTTGGTCGAAAATAGACCCAGCGATGAAACCAAGATGAGCAGTCGGGTTTTCTATGGTAGTAGTGAGAAGCGGTTGGAGGAAACAATAGCAAGTCTCCCGGAGAAACATCAAACGCATGCCCACCGAAGAAAACGGTACCTTCACCTTTTGTAGTTATATTTACGATATACCCTTTCATACCATTTGGTCTATCAATTGGAATATCAAGCTCATCACCCTCAATAATTGGGGTCAATCCCGCTACCAAATGGGCGTCAAAATTATATCCGGGTTTTAGAGGGTCGTCGTTTTGCATAAAGACAGATACTTAATTGATAATTCAAGGAGAAGTTAAACTAATAATTTTATAGGCTCAAGCAGCAGACTCACACTTCTCCAACATGATCCACTGTGTACAATAAAAAGCTTCACGAAAAGCACTTTGCCCTTGTTTCGTTGAACTTAAATGAGAACGTGTTTTCTCTTCATGCTGTAACCCAGTGAGCAATGTCGTAAATTCTTCAGGTAAAATTCCTGAATGATAATTTAGGTCAACTAACTCAATACTGTGCACGATATCAAGAAGAGTAGGTATACTACTTCTCGCTAGATATTCGATACAGAGCGTCTTCTCGTCGAATCTATAGGTAATACTCACAGACAAGGATGTTTCATCCCGAATATTGCACCATTGCTCTAACCTATCCTCTCCGGAACGAAATGACCACTTTCCAGAGCTAATGTTTATTGGCAAATTGTTGTTTTTGAGGTTAAGGTTACCGCGAAAAACTAATGTATTGCTTTTAAATAGAAAAAATTCAACGGCTCTACCACCGGATATACTCAAACACCAATCACCATTCTTAAGAGAATAGTTCGAGGCTTGCTCTGTATTCTTCACTTCTTTGTTCAAAATTATACCTGTCAAGGCTCCCCTGTGGGGAGCCCCTCATAAACGTAGATCCAAGCCTAGCGATAATAGATCACGTTGTTTCTTAACTCAGTTTTAAACTGTCTAATTCTGGTATCTTCGTCAATTACGACCATTTCTATACCTGCAATATCCGCGTAATCACTAAGCATATCGACAGTAACTGCCTGACTATAAACGGTATGATGCGCACCGCCTGCGTGTATCCAGGCCGCAGCCGCAACTTCAAGACTTGGTTGAGGTGTCCATAGGGCATGGGCAACTGGTAAGTGTGGCAAAGCCTTTGGTGGCTTTACTGTATTAACAGTATTCACCAACAATCGGTAGTGACTGCCTAAATCTACTACAGAAACGTTTAGCCCGAATCCCGGCTGAGCGGAGAACATCAAACGAGGAATATCGCAATTACAACCTATGGTATGCCTATGAATTTCGATACGTGGTTTGCCCGAGGAAATGGTCGGGCATACTTCCAGCATATGTGCACCTAGAACCTGACTCTTTTCGCCAAAGTTGTAGGTATAGTCCTCCATAAAAGAAGTGCCACCTTCTTTACCCTGGCCCATCACCTTCATAATCCGGGTCATTGCTGCGGTTTTCCAGTCCCCTTCACCACCAAAACCGTAACCTTTTTCCATCAGGCGCTGAGTAGCTAGACCTGGTAGATTGGAAATGCCAGTCAAGTTTTCAAAGGTGTTACTAAATGCACGGGCATTGACAGAATCTAAAAATCGTTCCATTCCTAGTTCCAATCGCGCTTCCTGACACAGAATTTTTCGGCTATCAATATCATCGAAAAGTGAGGGAGACAAAATGTACGTAGAGGCATACTCATCCAAGAGCGCATTTACATCGTTGTCTGAAACCTGGTTCACGCTGTCAGCGAGTTCACCCAATCCGTAGGCATTCACTTCATACCCAAACTGGATTTGAGCAGAAACCTTGTTACCTTCAGTCACCGCCACCTGACGCATATTGTCACCAAAGCGAGCAACTTTTAAACTTTTGCCTTCATGAATCCCAATAGCAGCCCGGCACCAATCATCAACTTGCTCGTGAACAACCCGACTCTCCCAGTGGCCAACTACCACTTTTCGGTCAATGCCCATTCTAGTGCCAATAAAGCCAAACTCTCTGCACCCATGAGCACTTTGGTTCGTGTTCATGAAATTCATGTCGATAGCATCCCACGGCAGCGCAGCGTTAAACTGGGTATGTAAATGCAAGAAGGGCTTATTCAACAAACTCAGACCTGCAATCCACATTTTTGCCGGAGAGAAGGTATGCATCCACAAGACTAGACCAATACACTTACTATCATTGTTCGCCCGACGACAAACTTCCGATATTTCATCAGGCGTTTTCACCGTTCCCTTTTCTATCAAAGGAACGGATATAGCTGGTGATTGATTCAGACCTTCCACAATCTGACTGCTATTCAGGGCAACCGTTTTAAGAACTTCCGGACCGTACAGGCTCTGTGACCCCGTAACAAACCAGACTTCTTTGTCTCCATATGTTTTCATAGTAACCTCTTATTTTCCTACTGATTCTGATTGTCCGTAGTAAGCATTTTTGCCATGCTTTCTCAGGTAGTGCTTGTCTAGTAGAGCAGGATTGATATAGCTAACCTGAGGATTGATAGTTAGTGTTTGCAGTGCCATTCCTGCAACCACTTCCATGACTACTGAGTTATGTACTGCGTCGTCCGGAGTTTTCCCCCAGCTAAAAGGACCATGCTCTTTAACCAGGATACCCGGCTTTTCCAATGGATCACTTTCGGCAATAGCCTCAATGATCACTTTGCCAGTATTTGCTTCGTAATCTGATGCAATTTCTTCATCCGTGAGGGCTCGAGCGCACGGAATGCTTCCATAGAAATAATCTGCGTGAGTCGTACCGAGCGCCGGGATGGCACTTCCAGCTTGTGCCCACGAAGTTGCATTCTGAGAGTGAGTATGCACAACTCCACCAACATCGGGATAAGCCCTATATAGCGCAACGTGAGTCGCTGTGTCAGAGGAAGGTTTTAACGTTCCCTCAACTATCTCTCCATTGAGGTCGACAACAACCATGTTCTCAGCGCTAAGCTTTTCATAAGTCACACCACTTGGCTTTATCACCACCAAACCTGATTCCCGATCTATTCCCGAAACATTCCCCCATGTGAAAGTGACAAGGTTATGCTTTTGAAGAGCCAAATTTGCCTGCCAGACCTGATACTTTAGTATCGCAAGGCGCTTATTTAGTGATTTGTCAGAGAGTAATTTTGATTGCACGTTCATGAGATTTCTCGCTCCTGAGCTAGCTTAAACTCAGCAAGACCTTCAACTTGAAGCCCTAAATATCGATAGGCTTCTGCCCTGCTTTTTCTGAGTTTCTCGACTCCGGGTTGAGGTTTGTAGGTATGACATATAGGGCTTGCCATCACTTTCTGTGCTTCCTCGGTATTGGCGTATTGACCAGCAGCAACAGCAGCAAAGATTGCAGCGCCTAAAGCACAACTCTGCTCAGATTCTGCAACTACGATCTCCCGTCCAATCACGTCTGCGCAAGTTTGCATTACAAAAGGCGATTTTTTCGATATACCACCAATTGCTACGACTCTGTCAACTTTTACTCCCTGCTCGACGAAGCTATCGACAATGGCTTTTGCGCCATGTGCTGTTGATTCAACCAGCGCACTAAATAACTCAGGTGCATCTGTGCCCAGGTTTAACCCCCCGATAGCTCCTTGCAGACGTTGGTTAGCATAAGGTGTTCTTCGGCCGTTATGCCAGTCTACTGCAATAGCACTGTCCGCTACCGTCGAACAGCTAGCATCTGTCAACATGGGAATGATAGATTTCTCTATTTTATCAACGGGAATGGCAGCGTCAGGGTTGAGATTGTTGTACTGCTCGATTGGCCACATCAACAATCGCTTATACCAAGCATAAATATCACCAAAAGCAGACTGTCCCGCTTCTAATGCCAGTAAACCGGGGGTGGCACTTCCCTTTACCTGACCACAAATACCAAAAATAGTCTTGTCACCAACATCTTGCTCTTCGACCATAAGAATGTCGCAGGTGGAGGTACCAATGACCTTAACCAGATCATACTTCTCTGCACCAGCACCAACCGCGCCCATGTGACAGTCAAACTCTCCTATTGCAACCGCTATACCTTCTGGAAGGCCTAGTTTATCCGCCCACTCTTTAGTTAGTTTCCCTGCTTGTTGATCAGCGGTATATACTTCGGTGAACATGCGATCTCGGATGCCGTCTAGGGTTGGGGAAATAGCAGATAGAAATCTTTGCGAAGGTAAGCCACCCCAGCTTTCATGCCACATAGCTTTATGACCAGCTGCACATATCCCCCTTCTTATTTTCTCTGGGTGTTGATTACCTGACAATATCGCTGGTATCCAGTCACAAAGTTCCACCCAGCTATAGGCATTTTGGGCAACCTTAGAATCTTTCTCTGAAATCCATGCAGCTTTAGCCCAGAACCATTCAGATGAATATATTCCACCTATATATCTCGTGTAATCAAGGTGTTCATTAGAATGTGCAAGGCTATTAATCAGCTCTGCCTTTTCTACAGACGTATGATCTTTCCATAGAATGAACATAGCATTTGGGTTGTTCTCAAACTCAGGTAGCAAGGCAAGTACATTACCTTTTGCATCTATTGGCGCCGGTGTTGAACCAGTGGAATCTACACCAATTCCTACCACCGCATCAGCAATGTCTACCGAAACTTTAGAGACGGCTTCTTGAATCGCTTGTGTCATCGCCTCTAAATAGTCTCGAGGGTGATGTCGAAATTGTGATTGTGACGGGATACAGTATTTACCTTCCATCCATCTTGGGTAATAGGTGACAGCCGTTGCTAGCTCTGTCCCTGTTTCGGCATTAACTATCAGAGCTCTTACTGAATCAGAACCAAAATCTAACCCAATAGTATATGCCTGATTATTTATAGTATTGTTCATGTAAACTCCACATAAAAGTCTGCGATTACTTTTACGTTATAGCAGCCAAACTCACATCACCACCATGAACTCTCTGGCTATTTATATGGATTTTTTGGTCAGTCAATAATATTTGTGCCGTATGAGACAAACCTCTACAAAAGCGTATTTTCTTTAAAACAGTCAAATAATCAGCTGTAATACACCTCAATAAGACATTTTTTATTATTAATTCTAACAAAATGAGACCCACCTCATAGCTTGGAACGCTGAATACATGGATTATTTAGCTGCTCTTTTTTAGCGTGACACACATCACTTCATTCTCGCCAATTTGTCATTAAAACTAAATACGAACATCAACCAAACCAGTGGATGGAAAAACAAAATGATTAAACTAAAAACAACACTTGCTACGGTAGCTTTGGCAGGAACCACCCTACTAAGTACATCAGCCAGTGCCTTTTTTGGTAGTGACGACGACTCCATTAAACTTGGATATCTGGTCAAACAACCAGAAGAGCCATGGTTCCAAACAGAATGGAGTTTTGCTGAAAAGGCCGGCGAACAATTCGACTTCGAAGTGATTAAAATGGCGGTACCAGATGGTGAAAAAACTTTGAATGCGATAGACACCCTAGCCGCTAGTGGTGCCAAAGGTTTTGTTATTTGTACACCAGATCCTAAACTTGGTCCTGCCATTATGGCCAAAGCAAAAAGCTATGATCTCAAGGTTGTTACTGTTGACGACCAGTTTTTAAACGCCAAAGGTGAACCGATGACAGATGTCCCTCTCGTCATGATGGCAGCAAGCGAAATCGGCTATCGACAAGGTAGTGAGCTCTACAAGGAGATGACCAAACGAGGCTGGGATGCATCTCAAACAGGTGTGATGGCAATAACAGCAGATGAACTGGACACAGCTCGTCGCCGTGTAGAAGGCTCCATAAAGGCGCTAAATGAGAGTGGCTTCCCAAGTGACCAGATCTACAAAGTACCAACTAAGACCAATGATATCCCCGGCGCCCTTGATGCCGCCAACTCCCTGCTGGTCCAATATCCAAAAGTAAAAAACTGGTTGGTGGTAGGTATGAACGACAACACTGTACTAGGTGGTATCCGCGCGACAGAAGGCCAAGGTTTTGCAGCAGAAAACATTATCGGAATTGGTATCAATGGTGTGGATGCGGTCAATGAATTAGCTAAATCAAAAGCGACAGGTTTCTATGGTTCACTGCTTCCTAGTCCCGATGTGCATGGTTTCAAAAGTATCGAATCTCTCTATAAGTGGGTTAAAGATGACGTACAACCAAAGAAATTCGTAGAAGTTACAGACGTAGTGCTTATTACTCGGGACAACTTTAAAGAAGAGTTGGCGAAAAAAGGACTTTAAGTAGTAAAGGCAACACATTGGCGGGAGTCATCCTGCCTTTGTGTTGGCATAGTGGGAGACCAGGGTATGACAACTTCACCCTCTTATTTAGAATTTAACAATATATCTAAGCAGTTTCCGGGCGTCAAAGCACTTTCAAATATTAGCTTTCGTACTAATGCAGGAAGCGTTCACGCATTGATGGGGGAAAACGGCGCAGGTAAATCTACGCTATTAAAAACGTTAAGTGGTTTGCACCAACCCACTGAAGGAGAGCTTGTCATTGACGGGGAGCCTATTTCTTTTTCCTCAGCTGTTGATGCACTAGAGCAAGGCATTGCAATAATTTATCAAGAATTAAATCTTGTTCCTGAACTCAGCGTTGCTGAGAACATCTTCCTTGGACAACTTCCAACGAAAGGTGGAAAGGTAGATGCAGAAACCCTTAATAATAATGCACGTAAACAATTATTAAGACTAGGGGAAGACTTCGACCCATCCAGACCATTAAAAGAGTTTTCCATCGGTCAATGGCAGATGGTAGAGATAGCTAAAGCATTAAGCCGCAATGCTCAAATCATCGCGTTCGATGAACCAACAAGCAGTTTGTCACAAAGAGAAATTGAGAATCTATTTAAGGTGATTCGAGAATTGCGGGACGACGGCAAAATCATTCTTTATGTATCTCATCGTATGGAAGAGATATTTGAGCTTTGCGACGCTATCACAATATTTAAAGACGGTACTCATGTCCAAACCTTTTATGACATGTCTCAACTTACTCACGATCGATTAGTCGAACTAATGGTGGGAAGAGAGATTAACGACATTTTCAATTATCGCTCCCGCCCTCATGGAGCAAGTGGATTGGAGGTAACCAATTTACAGGGGTCCGGTTTAGCCTCCCCACTATCTTTTTCCATAAAACAAGGCGAGATTTTAGGGCTATTCGGCTTAGTTGGGGCAGGTAGAACAGAGTTAACTCGACTAATCTTCGGTGCTGAGAAGGCTATTGAAGGGACAATTAAAGTAAATGGTACAGACAAGAAAATCCGTTGCCCAGGTGATGCAATAAAGGCAGGCATTACTTTATGTCCAGAGGACAGAAAAGCCGATGGCATTGTACCGATACTATCTGTACAGGAAAACACAAACGTCAGTGCTCGTCCGTGGAATTTGAAACTAGGTAGTTTGATTGATTTCTCCTGGGAAAAAAGCCAATGCCGACGAACAAGTTAAGACCTTAAACATAAAAACTCCATCAATTGAACAGCTCATTGGCAACCTTTCTGGAGGCAATCAACAGAAAGTAATACTTGGTCGCTGGCTCTCTACCGACATGAAGGTCATTCTTCTGGATGAACCAACTCGGGGGATCGATGTGGGAGCAAAATCAGAAATCTACGAGCTGATATTCAAACTTGCAGAAAATGGCGTCACTGTTCTAGTCATATCAAGTGATCTACCTGAGGTGTTAGGTATCAGTGACCGATTACTCGTAATGAAAGACGGAGCTGTAACCGGAGAGCTTCAGCGAAACGAATTTGATGAACAAACAGCCCTGCGGCTTGCCATGCTTGGTAACGAACCAGCAGTAGCATAAATGAAAGGAATATAAATATGTCTGTAATTAGTTCAACAAAAAATGTTGGTTCGGAGAAGAAACCTTCGATGAATTTGGCTCAAGTATGGGATAAGTTCGGCATGCTTATGGTATTTGCTGTTCTGTTCCTTCTGTGCTGTTTTTTGTTCCCTACTTTGCAACCTTCATTAATATGAAAGGCTTAGGCCTGGCCATTTCTATGAGTGGGATGGTTGCCTGTGCCATGCTTTTTGTCTGGCCTGTGGGGATCTAGACTTGTCTGTTGCCTCTGTTATCGCTTGCTCAGGTGTCGTCACTGCTGTCGCCATTAATGCTACTGGTAGTGTGGTTCTCGGAATTGGAGCTGGTCTGTTATCGGGAGCTGCATTCGGCCTATTAAATGGTTTTGTTATCGCACAACTACAGATAAATGCGTTGATTACAACTTTAGCGACGATGCAGATTGCTCGTGGTCTGGGTTACATCATCTCGGATGGTAAGGCTGTAGGAATAACAGAGGAAAATTTCTTTGCGTTGGGTAACTCTTCCCTATTTGGTATCCCAACTCCGGTCTGGCTAACCATCGTTACCTTCGCTGTTTTTGGTTTTCTGCTAAATCGTACAGTCTACGGTCGAAACACTCTTGCAATAGGAGGCAATGAAGAAGCAGCACGCCTCGCAGGTGTGAACGTAATGAAAACTAAACTTATTATTTTCACAGTATCAGGTTTTATTTCTGCGCTTGCAGGTGTAATTCTGGCTGCACGCATGACTAGCGGACAGCCAATGACATCCGTGGGCTTTGAACTAGTCGTTATTTCGGCGTGTGTTTTAGGGGGAGTATCGCTAAAAGGTGGTATTGGTAAGGTATCCTATGTCATCGCTGGCGTTCTAATTTTGGGAACAGTGGAAAATGCGATGAATCTATTGAACATGTCACCATTTGCTCAATATGTGGTGCGTGGCTGCATCTTACTTGCCGCCGTTATCTTTGATAGATATAAGCAAAAGATTGGTAAAGCTTAGCTGTTAAAAACTATTTCACGAACAATTACCCCTGTCATCGCTAGCACTCTAATTAAGAGTGCTGGCGATGGCTTTACATTTTCTAGTTTTAACAAGTTGTTCTCTAGCAGCAACACGGATGATTAAACGACTTACAAGTTAACACCCTTCATTCCTTCAGGGGTATATCGTTCTCCTGCGGGTTGAAATTCTCCAATCGCCAATTCTAATTTAGTTATATCTTTTGGAGTAAGGTTAATACTGGTTGCGTTGAGGTTATCTGATAGGTGTTTCTTATTCTTCGTGCCTGGAATAGGTACAATATCGCTCCCTTGGGCTAATAACCACGCGAGAGCAATTTGAGCAGGACTGCATAGTTTAGATTTTGACAACTCTACTACTGCATTAGACAAATGAAGGTTAGCTTCTAGGTTTTTCTCACTGAACCGTGGTAAAGCCCTTCTGGAATCATCTTTGTCAAAAACTGTTTCTGAATTAAAACGACCAGTAAGAAATCCACGACCCAATGGAGAATAAGGAACGAAACCAATACCTAGCTCTCGGCACGTCGGTAGAATTTCTGTTTCTACATCTCTGGTCCAGAGCGAATACTCCGTTTGCAAAGCCGTTACTGGATGCACTAAGTGAGCTTTTCTAAGTGTCGATGAACTGACCTCTGACAGCCCTATATGAGCTATTTTGCCTTCGGATACTAGCTTTGAAAGAGTTTCCATCGTCTCTTCAATTGGCACATCAGAGTCTTGACGATGAATATAATAAAGGTCTATACACTCAATACCTAATCGGCGAAGCGAGTTTTCACATGCTTGGCGAATATATTCGGAACTGTTGTCAATGCGTCTCTTATACTCACCTGGGCGACGAACAATTCCACATTTAGTTGCCACTTTTACTTCAAATTGATTCCTTTTTAAAAAATCTCCTATCAATGCTTCATTGTGATGATTTCCATATGTATCTGCGGTATCAAAGAAGTTACAGCCCAAATTTATCGCTTCGTAAAGCACTTCCATTGATTCACTATCGTTTCTTGGGCCATAAAATTCACTCATACCCATGCAGCCGAGCCCAATCGCTGATACATTTAAGTTATCCCCTAATATTCGTTTTTCCATTTTTATTCCTGCTGTGTTTATTGTATTTTTTTCAGTATATTTTCCAGTAACGAATGTTTGTATGAATAAAAATTACAATCAGCTTTCCGATAATGGAAGGAAAAGAACGAGCAATTTAAATTGGGACGACGCTAAAATATTTTTAGCTATCGCCCGGGAAGGAACTTTAAGCGGAGCTTCAAAAGCTCTTAAAATAGGGATAGCAACAGCATCAAGGAGACTGGAGCGACTTGAAAGTGCTTTAGGTGTGCGGCTTTTTACTAGAGATCAGCTTGGTTATAAATTAACTGATGAAGGAGTCACATTACTTCCACAGGCCGAAGCACTTGAATCAGCGGGCTACGCATTTAGTTCGGCGGCTCAAGGAAATGACATAACTGTTTCGGGACACGTTCGTCTAGCTACCGCTCAGGGTCTTGCTGATAATCTTATCGTTCCTGCTTTACCTAAATTAATAGAAGCTCACCCTAATCTGACATTGGAAATAAACACCAGTGTGTCAACCGTTAACTTACACAGGCGGGATGCAGACATGGCGTTAAGAATGGTTAGGCCAGAACGAGGAAATATTAGTATACGTAAGTTAGGTGAGTTGGGCTTTGGAGTTTACGCTTCTAAGGACTATCTTGTTCTAAGCTCAGAAAAAGAGCACGACGGTTCACTTGAACATTATAGTTTCATTGGATGGTCTGAAACTCAGCAACATTTACCAGCAGCGCGATGGCTAGAAAGCACCTTACGAGGAAAGCCCTGCAAATTGATTACATCCAACATGTCAGCTCAAATTAGTGCGGTTGAAGCAGGAATCGGAGTTGCAGTGCTTCCTCACTATATAGCGCAACAAAAAGGGTTAGTCTGCGTCCAAAGCAATATAGGTTGCGATCAACCAGTTTGGTTGGCTATTCACTCAGATCTTTCTTATTCCCGAAGGATAAGAACCGTTGCGGAGTTCTTAACCAGCCTAGTTTTAGAAAATAAAGACGCATTGGCAAAAGGAGTGAGTATTTTTTAGTCCTAACAACAAAAAAACAGGCTGTCTACTATTTTAGGCTTGGTTTAGTTTCTGACTAAATAAGATTAGGTTGTTTCTCCGTTAATCTGATTTCCTAATTTTTTAAGCGCCTCTAGCTTTAATGGTACGCTATTGGGGCTAGAATTTTTAAAGCGTGAAAATGCTATCGCCACATCGCTTTTTTCATCGAGGGGGATTGCGATGGTTACTTCAAGTGGATCGGTATGATGTTGTTTCGAATACCCATGTTCTCGCGCAAAACTAAGTTTATCTTTGATTTTCTCAAACTTTTGGTCACCCAAAATGGCCATCACCTTTTCGTCTTGCATACGAGAAAGTAGCAACAAACCTATGGTTGACTTACTCGCATCGTATAAATGGTTGTGAATGATACTTTGGGAAAAAGACTGATTTGGCTCCGCGTGCACTAGATAACTTACTTTATCCCCCCATAGAACCCCAATAGAGATAATGTGATCACAGGGTAACTGCTCTTCTATAACAGGTAGCGCTTTGCTTAATAGTGTCGAACCATGAATAGCTTGGGCCGCCAACACGTGTATACCAGGACCTGGCATATATGCCTTTTTTTCATTTTGAGTCACAAGCCCCATGGACATCAACGTCATCAAGACTCTATTTGCTTTCATAGGTTGAAGGTCTAATTGCCTTGCTAGTTCACGCACTCCAATAGGCTCACTACTTGATGCCAGTGTCTGCAAACAGGTAATTCCGTCTATGATGCTCTTATTCGGTTGAGATGACACAAGGTTTCCTTCGTTGATTTAGGGAAGAAGGGAACCTTTACGGTTCCCATAAAGTTTAAAAGACTTTGCTAGGTAGCCACAATGAAAAAGCTGGTACGTAGGTTAATATAAGAAGAAATAAGAATAAAGGAATGTAAAATACTTTAATGCCAGAAAACATCTTGTTGTAGCTCACCCCCGCAACCCCCATCATAACAAACAATAGCACGCCAAACGGTGGGGTAATTGTACCTATCAATAGGTTGATGATGACAATTAACCCAAAATGTACTGGGTCGATACCAAGCGACAATACGACTGGCATCAAAATAGGTACGGTTATTAGAAGTATAGCTGTGGTATCTAGTAGACAGCCCAATATGATCAACGCTATGTTTATCAAAAGCAGTATGATCATTGGATTATCACTAATACCTGTTAGAAATTCCGCTAAAGCATGAGGCACACCTAAAAGAGCTAATATCGCACTAAATGGTACTGCTGCTGCAATTATAAAGACTAATGCTCCGCATGTGACGCAAGTCTGTTTGGCTGCTTCAAGTAAGCCCTGACCATCTAGCTCTTTGTATACCACCCCAAGAATAATTGAATATATTACCGTTAGAGCCCCCAACTCTGTTGGAGTAGCGACCCCTGTCAGTATGCCCGTAATCAGTAACACTGGAGCCATCAAAGGTAAAAATCCATCTTTAAATGCGCTCCATATTTCTTTTACTGGTTTTCTTTCGAACTCGGGACAGTGAACTTTTCCTGTTCGCGCTAAGTAATATATCGTCACCATCAACACCAGTGCCATTGTGAGGCCAGGAATGATACCTGCAACGAACAACTCGGGAATAGAGGTACCTGACAAGACAGAATAAATGATCATGATTCCGCTCGGTGGAATTATCGGCCCGATAATAGATGAAGCGGCAGTGATGGCAGCACTAAATTCAGGGGAGAAGCCTGACTTAGTCATTGCTTTGACTTCCACTGTGCCTAGTCCTGCAGCATCCGCTTGTGCCACACCTGACATCCCCGAAAAGATCACACTCGCGATAACGTTCACATGAGCTAAACTACCCCTGATATGTCCAACTAATGCAAGTGCAAAATTAAATATTCTTTCTGCTAACCCACCAAAATTTAACAGGTTGCCGGCAAAAATAAAAAGAGGAATAGCCAACAATACGTAACTATCAATACCCACACTCATACGCTTGTACAACTATGGACAACGGCAATGAAGGCTCTATAGCGATAAAAGTGACTGCCGACAACACTAATGCAAATGCGATTGGCACTCCTAGTAACCCAAAGGCTAGGAGAATTAAAAAAAGTAAGATTATTGACATGCTGCCACCTTATCCGTGCCTATATATAACTTTCTAACTTCATTCGTTATGTTCACTACACTAGTTATCAGCAATGAAATCGTCGAAATAAATAACGGAATAGAGTAAAAATATGATTTTGGAAGTCTTATAGGGAGTGCGATGGTTTTCATCCTAGACTCTATGGGAATGATATCCAGAAGCGTTAGAGCCATAACTGAAAGTAGTACAATCATTAGAATATTTACTACAATTTCAATCGCTATCACTATCCGTGGCTTACCATTAAAAAGAAGAAATATTGCGTCAATTCTGATATGGCTATTTTTTTCCAAGCATAAGACGCAGATATAAATACTAACCAAATAAAAGCGTAGGTTAACGCCTCTTCCATCCAGGCTATAGGGGAATCGAACACAGTCCTTAGTACAACCTGACACAATATCCCAATGACAGTAAAAGCTAAGCAAACTAAAGCAAATGAGATTTCTAGAATGCCAATGCTTTTGACTAGCTTATTTAGAACAGCTATAAACATAATTTCACCAAAGTGGATAGATGGTAGCAGCGCTACCATCTATCAAATAACTTAACGTACCGCCTTAATCTCATCCCATGTACCTTTCGGCCACAGACCTTCTTTTTCCATCTCATGTGCGGCTGCAGCTGACAGAGCTATCAGAGGAGTTCGATCTCATTGTGCTAACTTTTGCACCCTCACTGATCATCTTCTGTTTTACCTTATTGCTGTCGACTTGTGCCTCGTTTCGCAGCCACACAATAGCTTCTTGAGCTGCTTTTTTAACGGCTTCTTGGTTCTCGTTAGACAATGACTGATATGTCTGTTCATTTATTGATATGTCTGCAGCAGAAAATACGTGATTGGTTTCAATAATATAAGGAGCTGCTACATGGAATTTTTGAGACATCGCACCGCTGTAATCAGCTTCAGCAGCTTCTACCAGACCACTATTTAAAGATAAAAATACTTCCGACCAATCTACTTGGGTCGGTCTTGCTCCAGCTGCTTGCCAAAATTTAAGGTACGTTGTTATTTGGGGAACACGCATTTTAAGGTTATTTATCGTTTGTGCGTTCTCAATTTTCTTTGTCGAAAACATAACTCTAGCCTGATCAGGTCCTGCCGCTAAAATACGGATACTTACAGCAGAGATAAGCTCTTCATTCCACCGTTCGAAGGAATTACTAGCGAAGAACTTGTCCATGTGCTGTCTGTCCTCAAAGGTTAATCCCCAACTTAGGATGCCAAACTCTGGAACATACTCACTGTAATATTCGGGGCGTGTAAAGTTTATATCTACTGTTCCCATCATTTGTTGTTGAATAACTTGAGGGGCTGTCCCCATAGCATTACCCCGAATTAAGTTTACCTCTAAGTTGCCATTGGAATGCTTTTTGATACCCTCGGCTAGTTGTACAGACATTCTATCCAAGAGAGAACCAACCGCTTCGGAACCCGCTATAACCAGTTTCTCAGCCTGTGCGAGTGATGGAATCAGCGATGCTATAAGTGCTGTTGCTAATAACGTGTTTTTCATTTGTAATTCCTTTTGTTTCTCGTAGTTAGGTACATATCTTTATGATCAAAAAATTAACTAAACTTCAACACCTTGTTCTATAAGCTCCTGTTGTATTTTTTCATATGGGGTTTTTCGAACCGGTGAATTATTCTTATTTGCTATCGCGGCGCAGACACCAGCCCCCTGACCTACATTCAAGCAAATTGCCATAGCTCTGTAATTGGAATGAGCAACATGAGTACCGCCTATAGAGCGACCTGCAAGCAGTAAGTTTTCAACTGACAATGGAATAACCGCTCCCATGGGGATGGTGTACTTTTTCTTCTGTTGGAACTCATTTTGTTTCCCGTTTTTGTCAAGGCCGGCTCCCTCAATATTGTGAATGTCAAAGTTGAAGTAACAACGAGTAGCGATCCAGTCATCAAATACTCTAGCCTCAGATATATCTTGTTCCGTTACAGTGTATTCGCACGCGAAGTGACGCGTTTCTCTAACACCAATCATCGACGCAGTTCGGTACAGCCGACAATCCTCGTAACCAGGTGCATACTCTCGGAGAAAATCAATTACCTTATCAATTTGGAGTCGGAGTTTGACTTCTGAGCTAGAAACCTGTTTATCATCAGTACCGTCAACTCCCGTTAAGTTCGTCATGTTTACAGTAACTACACCATCTATCGTTGATGGATAAAGTAGTACATGTCCCATTGGATTTTCGAAATAGTCATGTGCTAGGTCTTGAATAAATCCTTTTGGTACTTTTATATTGTCTTCGAACTCGCCAGGGAAAATAGCTTTGTTGTAGTCAACCCCTGCAACTTGTAGCATCAGCGTTACCGGTTGCATGGCGTTATCCCCGTCCCTCCCTATTTGATATGTAACACCGGCCTTAGCGGCAACGTCCCCATCACCGGTTGCATCTATAATTTTCTTAGCTAATACAACGTGCCGACCAGACTTGTTCTCAACAATGACACCATTGAGCTCTTGCTCCTCCATTACAACGTCACAAACCTGTGTATAAAACATAATTTTCACATCATGTTCAGTTAGCATCTTTAGCATTGTGAGGCTAAGTTTTTCGTGGTCGATGATAAATTTAGATTTGAGTACTTTCTCTCCATAATAGTTGTAATCTTTCTCTGAAACCTTTGCTCTACTCAACATGTCGTCAAGTACAGGACCTTCACTATCACCTGTCCAATGGCTCATTAACCCCGCGGTAGCCATACCGCCGATTATGTTGTTACGCTCAATCAAAATAACAGCTTGCCCGGCTTTAGCGGCGCCTATGGCAGCTCCAAAACCAGCTGGTCCTCCACCACATACCAGTACATCACACTCTTCACTGACTGGTATTTCTCTTACTGGCTCAATAATGCTTTTCATTCTTCATCTCTCTTCAAACAAAATTATAACTATCAGTTTCTTTGTATATTCGATCGCAAGTTATATATGAACGAGCGTTTTCCTTTTCAAAATAATCACTAGTTGGGTACATAGGCTCTAGGCAAACAGCCCCATGCAAAGAGTTTCTTTCGCATAACTTGATAGGATTGTTTGTCGTATAAACTTGTAATGCAGGCTTAGTTGTCGTTATTAACAAATTCACCCTTGCCTCCGGGTGAGAAACTAAAGCGGCGTAATTTCTAGACCTTTGCAGTAAATAACAGGTATTTATTCCGTTATTTTTTTTGAGCCTTTCTGTCGAAAGATCCTCCCTCAGTAGCGACAACTCCTTGGATCTAATAAAGCAATCTCTTTCATTCTCTATGTCAACAGTCATGGAAGTAGGTATGTTACTCTCGTCTGTCGCGACGACTTTGTTAGAGTTGATCGACATTGAATGCCCATAGATATCTTTATCCTGAACCAGATTGAAATAACTATGATTAGTCATATTCATCCAAAAATCTGAATCAGAGCTAGCTTCATAGGTTATATCTAGTCCAAATGGAGTCAGCTCAAAAAGTACTGATACGTTTATCTTGCAATTAGCAAAACTATGCTCGTCTTCGAGGGATAGCTTGACTGAATTTTCGTTTAATAAAACTACAGACCAGTATCTTTTGTCATATGCATCATTTCCGCTATGTAGGCTATGAGACCCATGATTTTTATGAAATGAAGCAACCGCCTTATCGGTAGAGATTTCCCCATTTCTAACTAGATTAGCTATCGGTCCAATTGTTGCTCCCTGAAAAGCGGTACATGTGAGGTAGTCCTCCACTTTTTCCGCAGCTACCACGACGTTATGGTTCTCAGAAATACCAAGCTTATGAAGCCTAGCCCCATAATTCACAATGGTGGCATGAACCCCAGTTGGATGCTTTAAACGGAATGCTCTCAATTTCATATCGACACCTTGTATCTATAATAGATACATTAATCTCAGAGCATAATTTGTCAATCACTGATCGTTTTTCAATCAGCCTTACGTGACAAATGTCCATTTTTTTTGTACGTGTTAATGTATTTGTGTGATTTGGAACACTGCATTAATATGACAGTAGTTCGTGCTAAGGGGGGAACCAGAGAGTTTTACCAACCAGATATATATTAAATTCGATTTTCCAATCTATTTATTTAAATTTTTGTTAGTACAGAGCCTCAGGAAAACGGTTCACTTGTAACTGTATTTCTTCCATTTCGTTTTGATTCGTATAACGCGTCATCAGCACGTTTAAGTAGCTTACCGATCTTCTCGTCTGGTTTAGAAGATGCCACACCCAGGCTAGCAGTAATTGAATACGGCTCGCCCATATCATGCACCTCAATAGCTTTTCGCAGTTTTTCGGCTAATTGAACCGCTCCACACAATTTCGTATTGGGGCAAATAACTAGAAACTCCTCCCCTCCCCATCGACCCACGCAATCAACTTTCCTGACTGTGCTCTTAATAACTTTAGCAACTTCAACAAGCGCCTTGTCACCAGCTTGATGACCCCATTTATCATTGATAGTTTTAAAGTAATCTAAGTCAAGAAGGATGATAGAAAACTTGTGTTGATAACGAGCAAAACGACTAGTTTCTTCATTCAAAACTCTATTGAGTTCATATCGATTGGCTATCTGAGTTAGAGCGTCAGTGATGGACTGCCTCTTCAGTTCTTTTTCTAACAGAACCTGTTTTGTTACATCTTCTATAACGGCTTGCATGGCAGGCTCACCGTCCCATTCAATTAAGTTGTCATAAACACTGAAATAACGCTTTTTTCCATCAAAACATATGTTTTCGACTACCGTTTTTGCACCATCTATCTTTCCTTCAATTATATCTTGGTACTGCTGTTTAGCTGTCTTGTGCTGACTGACGGGTAAAAAATCTAATATGTTAATATTCTCAATTACATACTCTATTGAAGGCGCATGCATCAAATCGACCCAAGCCTGATTGACCAATACTGGCTTAAAGCGCTTGTGTACAGCAATCCCTTGCTTTGAAGCAGTAATTAACCTTTTGTATTTACGCTCACTCTCTATCAGTTTATCCTGGGCTTTTACTGTTGCAGTCAGATCGATAACAGTGACTTGAATAGCAGGCTTACTTTTCCATTCGATTACATGATCAATAGTAAATACAGTAAAGCTTTGGCCATTCCGATCTATGTTGTTAAAGGTACGTCCCCGAGGAATAACATTCCCTCGAATCTGGTTGTAGTAGTTTTCTCGCGCAGCCTTGTGATGTTTAGGTTCCACTAGATCTAGAAAAGAAGTTATATGACTCATTAGCTCGTTAGCTGAGTCATACCCATAGATATTAGCGTAGTGGTCATCTAAATAGACGATATTTAGATCTTGGATGATCACAATACCATATGAAGAATCAATACGAAGCTTAGGCATAGTTCATTCCAGTTTCACAAGAAACATGCTCTCTTTTGAAAAACATACATAAAAACTTTATCGCAATTTAAACCGTCTTACCGTCTGATTTAGGTCGTCAGCCATCCCGTTAAGTTTTGTAGCAATTGAAACGTTCTCTTGGATACTGCTCTTTGTATTAAGTGCCATCGTATTTACTTTGACAACTGTTTTATTAATATCCTCAGCGACAGTGGATTGCTCCTCTACAGCCGTAGCAATTTGGTCGTTCATAGCTTGAGTCGTATGTATTTTATTCTCTATTTGTATCAGAGAATCATTCGCCTCATTGGCCATATCTAGCGTTTGATCTACCTTGACAGTATTCTTTGCAATAAGCTCTACCGAACTATTCGCTTGGAGTTGGAGAACTTCTATCATCTTTTGAATTTCGTCAGTGCTCTGTTGCGTCTTATTTGCTAATGTTCGAACTTCGTCTGCAACTACTGCAAACCCTCGACCATGCTCACCAGCCCTTGCAGCTTCTATAGCAGCATTTAGAGCTAACAGATTAGTTTGATCCGCGATTCCACTAATTACATCTAAAATGCTACCAACATTTATTGTTTCTCTATGAACCCCAGTAATAACTGTTTGAATTTCTCGGATATTATTGGCAACGTCTGAAATACTTTCATTCATATTTTTCACAATGACCATGCCTTCAGTAGCTTGTTCGCTAGCATAACTTGAAGAGCTAGAGGCTTCTACAGCACTATTTGAAACCTCTGAAACTGCTGCAACCATTTGATTCATTGCAGTAACAACCTGTTCTAACCCCAGAACCTGAGACTCTGAAGCACTACCTACATCGTTAGATGACCTATCTACCTGACTCGATACTTCTAACAGTTGAGTGGAAGCGTTGTCCAAATTAAATACAACCTCTCTCAAATAGCTTGCCATACCTAAGATAGAAAGATATACCCCCGTAGTGTCACTAGTCACATCCGGTATACCAGTTAAATCACCTTTTGCGATTTTACTAACTATAGCTTCGATTTGCGCAGGTTCTCCTCCGACTGGAACGTATATTAGCTTTGTAACAAGAACATAAACTCCTACGATACCGGTAAAAAGTAGTATCCCACCAATTAACACGTTGTTCTTAACTGCGGAATCAGATGTACTATTAATATCTTCCCAACTAGCCCATGCCCACACCGTCCAATGTAGAGATTCTATCTTGGAAGAAACGACTAAAAAATCACCTTTATCCTTGACCGTGTATGAATGCTCGCTACTTTCTTCTTTAGCGAATGCTTGATAACTTGGACGTAACTCAAATAGGTTCTTGCCAACAAACTCTGGATAACTTGCAGCCATTGTGTGACCATCTTCCCGCGCAACAAATATATTGGGAACCAAAGACAGCTCATTTATGTAGGCAGTAATATCACTGACATTTAAACTAATACCAACAACAGCGATAATTTCATTATTTTTCTTAACAGTTCTTACAACTGCCATACTCGAATTTCCGGTCGAGCCTTTGAATGGCTTAGTGACAATTTTATCCTCCCCAGCCATACCCTTTACAAACCACTCTCGCTGTTTATTCTTTGCATTAAAATTTGGGATCAAGCCTCGTGTTGACGCTGCATAGGTCGAGCCGTCAGGTAGACCAATAAAAACATTGTTCACCTTAAGTCGACTCTTTATATCAACCATCAAATTTAGAACTTGGCCACTGATATCAACATGACCATTTTCTGAAATAATCAATGGTGATACTGTATCTAAGATACTAAAATAATTATCCATCCTCTCTTCGAGGGCCTTAGATATTAAAAATGACTTGTTTAGCAATTTATCACGATAGTCACTAGTTGAAGACTTATTAATCAATTTGTAGCCAACTAATGACAGTACCAACACAATGATAAAGGTAAGAAAGCCTATGGATATTAGCAGCTTATTTCTAGCGCTCATTGTACTCTCCATATAGATATTTTTAGCGATTTGCTAGGCATAGCTATTCACAAAATACTTGCTTGAATGTTGCTTTACCCAGGAATTAAACCTTTGGTATGGCATCGGTTTAGAATAAAAGTAGCCTTGCCCGATAGTACACTTTTTGCCTTTTACCAGAAGCAAGGTTTCACTTGTTTCAATACCTTCAGCAACCACATCAACACCATAAAAATCGGCAAGAAGTACTACCCCCTCTACCATTTTTTCTATTTTCACATCAGCGTCTAACGCCTGTACAAAACTTTTATCAACCTTCAATTCAGATATTGGTAATAAGCCTAGTTGACTAAAAGTAGAGTATCCGGTTCCAAAATCATCCAACGAAAACTTTACACCTAATTTACGGCAATTCTTCATCGAACGTTCTAGATTAGAAAAATCGGATATACACGTTGTCTCTGTTAACTCGATAGTTAACATCTCAGGATTGCTATCAGGGTATTTTAGTAAGGTATTAACCAAACTGGTGAAAAACGTTTCTTGCTGAAGGTGATAGGGAGTAATGTTTATGCTTATAGATAAATCGTCTTTTCTTTCAGACTGAATTCTTATCGCTGTTTCTAAAACCCATTCTCCGAGCTTCACGTTGATTGAGCTCTCTCCTATAAGATATAGAAATTGATCCGGCGCCAACAATCCTCTTGAAGGATGATTCCAACGCACTAACGCTTCCGCTCCTCGTATTTTACCGGTATCTAAGTTCAATTGAGGCTGAAAGAAGAGTTCAAGTTCATTTCGTTCGATCGCTAACCATAGTTCAGCAATATCGATAGCAGATACCTGTTCGCACTTATCACTACGTGCAAACGATTTATCTCCTTTGATTCGTTGATTGGTTGCGCAGTAAGACGAGTTCGAGCTCTGGACTGTATAAAACGGCTTTGTCATAAAGAGTTCACTTTGATTTATAGTTACTAAATACGCTTACATTTTTTACTTATATGTGTAAGCGAACGATAACTAACCATTGACTCAATAATCATATTACAGCCAATATGCATTCATATAATGAATTATATGCATAGAATACATTACGGATATACATGTGGTTTTAACGCAAAATACACACTCGTTTAATATCCCGAAATATCAGTGGGTTAACCGTGCGCTCAGGAATCTCGGAATGTTTGAGTTGTATTGGTTGAAGGCGAGAATACTACTATATGGTTATTTTTCAAAATAACACTAGAAGCGCAGGTTTTATCTCTAAGCTCAGGTACGACTCATTGGTGATTAACGAACTGCCACAGATAGTGTTCTCTGAGCTCTTTCTCCATGTATATACGAGTTTCGAACCTACATACAAATATCAAGGCATACGCTAACCTTGTAATAGTAGAACTATCAATACAGGGTTAAAGACGCAATGAAACATAGAGCTGTTTTTCTGGTGTTGCTTCTCACTAGCGCCGAAATTACATATGCGAATCAAGAAAACCGTTTTGTACTTTATTCTAACCAAGCAAAAGGTTCTGCAATCGATGCGTGGCTCACAAAAGTATATCGAGAGCTGTATTCCGAAATAGGGAAACAAATTGAAGTTGTATCTATTCCAGAAGCTCGTGCTTCAATTAAGGCTGAAACTGGCAAAATTGATGGACAGTTTGGTCGCATTTATGAATACCAGGATGTTTACCCTGATCAAATTAGGATTAATGTGCCATTGATTAAGATTACATTAGAGGCTTATGTTCGTTCTGACTCAGGCATCAGGTTAACCTCCGGCTGGGATAGCTTTAGAGGCACCAAACATCATGTAGATTATCGACGAGGAGTACTCATTTGTAAGCAAAACCTTGAACGAGTAGTGAAGCCATCTAACCTAAACACTGTAACTTATATTCACCAAGGGCTATTAAAATTAAAACATGCGAGAACAGATGTATTTGTTCAGGCTAACAATGGAGTCGTTCCTTATCTTAGATCACCGGAGTTTAGTAACGACATCGTCTCTGCAGGTAAACTCGAGTCGGTAAACATATATCATTACGTCAATATAAAGCATAGGGATTTGGCCCCTAGAATTGAACAACAACTATTGCAGCTTAAAACTAGCGGAAAAATAAAGAAATACTGCATAGAAAACCTGGGAGTAGAACAGGCTGAAACATGTGAATCACTAACTGATACTGATTAGTTTCAACCCTAAGTCACTTCATACAACAATTTTTATACTTTTTACCACTACCACAATAACAACTGTCATTTCGGCCAATAGACTTCTTCATGCTGGCCATATCGTGTTTTTGCATAATATTCATTACTTCTGAAATGGACATATTATTTCTTGCAAGGCTACTCATTAACTTCATCGGCTCTTCTGAATGCTTAAAAAACATTTTGTAGCTTTTGCAGAAATAACTTAAATCATACTTTTTTGTTGATTTGGTTTGAGAAAATCGATGCTTGGGACATCCACCGTGACAGGCAAATCTAAATTTACAACTATGACATTCATTGCTTATTTGATCGCGCTTATCGTCCCCAAACTCTATAGCTTTGGCACCATTATTAATTTCACGGATTGATATATCGTGGATATTGCCAAGTTTGTAATCGGGATAGACGTAGTGATCACACGCGTACATATCACCATTGGCTTCCATCGCAAATGCCGAACCGCAAGTTTCCGAGAAAATACACAATGAGGCGGGTATTCCTAGCCAAGAAGACAAAGTTGAATCAAACATTTGTACAGAGTACTTCCCTACATCGTTACGTACCCACTCATCGAATATATCAACTAAGAATCTACCAAATTCGTCAGGTTTAACCGACCAAGATGTGACGCTTGCGGAAAAATCATAATCAGGAGATACAAGCTGTAATTCTTCATTGGATTTTGTGTTTGATTTACGTTCAACCAAAGGAATAAACTGGAAATAATCAGTGCCAAGACTCTTTAGAAACTCGTAGACCGCCAGTGGCTGTTTTACATTAACGTCGTTTACAACAGTAAGTGTGTTGAACTCTATTCCATGTTTACGTAGGTAACTAATACCCTTCATAACCTTGTCAAAAGTTGGCTTGCCCGAGCGGTTTACACGATAGTGATTATGCAGCTGTTCTGTCCCATCAATAGAAACACCAATCAAAAAGTTATTTGCATTAAAAAACTCACACCACTCGTCATCCAACAAAATTGCGTTTGTCTGGAAGGCGTTTAGGATACTCTTGCTTCCTCGGTATTTGTTCTGAAGAGCGACGGCTTTGCGGAAAAAATCAATACCAGCGAGAGTTGGCTCTCCTCCTTGCCATGAAAACACCACCTCATGAGTTATTTGAGCATCAATAAATTGCTTGATATACAGCTCTAGAGTCTCATCGCTCATTTTCCAGTTACTGTTTCGTTCGGGATATAGTTTTTCTTTCTCGAGATAAAAACAGTATTTGCAGTCCAAGTTACATACTGAACCTGTTGGTTTTGCCATTACGTGGCATGACTCACGCATTGATGGTGTTCTTTCCATAGTTCTTCTTTTTAATAAATTTTGTTCTTAATTTTAATTTTTGAAGACTTCACCCGGTCAAAATTCTTCTTAAGAAGCTCGGTGTATATCACCTCAATCAAATACATTTGTGAAGTTCTGATACCAATAGAATCACCTTCATAAAACCCACCTTGGCTACAGTTCTGTAGTACTACATCAGATAAAACACCCAAGTTTGATTTCTTGTTGTGAGTAATCGCAACAACAGATGCCCCATTTTGCTTAGCTGTTTGAGCCGCTTGTACAATACCTACTGTTTCACCCGAGTGAGATATGGTAATAAGTAAGTCATGTGGTTTTATATATTGAAGCGTATAAAACATCCTGTGTTTTTCGTGAAATCCGCTGACATCCACACCGATTCTCGCGAACTTATGTTCGGCTTCGATTGCTGTAAGTCCCGAGCCTCCAAGCCCAACAAAAAATACTCTACGAGCATCCTCAATACAGCGAATAACATTGTTTAGCTCTTCAAGGTCAATTATTTTTTTCGTATCTTCGAGACTGGCTAACACAGCTGACTGAACTTTATCTATTGTTGTTTCAAGATCATCATCGGCATAGATATTGGGACTGACCTCCCTAGGAGCTCTATTTGTCTCTTCTATAAGCTCAGCATTCAAGCGCTCCTTGAGTTCGATATATTTCAGATCGCTATACTTCTGACAAAATCTGATCACAGTCGCGTCGCTCAAGCCTATTGCTTTAGAAAAATCTCTTGCCGATGAACAAACAAAGAAATTTGGATCTTCGATAATCTTATCGACAATAACTAATTCGGACTTGGTCATTGATGAGCGGGAGGTTCTTAACTTGAGTAATATGGCACTTTTCATGTTCTTTAGTAGCATAATGTAATTCAACGCTACATCATGCTACTAAATTATTATTGTAAGCACTACATTAAATTTATCTCATATTCTGTCCTAAAGCATGAGCCTCTGCCAAGTTCTCTCAGACCCGGCTTATTCTCAAAGCTTATTTGGCTGTCTACATAAGGTTCGGTAATTCCAAAACAAGGCTCGATACAAATGAACTTTGCCCCTGGTTCGCGCCAAATCATTAAATATGGGCAGGAAGGAACCCTTAAAGCGATAACTTGACCACCTGTTTTAAGCTTAATAAGCTGTTTTTCTATATTTTTTATGTATATGGCCCCACGAGAAAAATTAATCATATCCAATGCTAGGAGGTTATTCTTGATCGGCCTTTGTTTGTTGTTGTCAAAACTGACAAAACCATTTTCTCCATAAAAGTAACTACTCGGAGGTGTACCAAAAACAAGTTCCCCTTCCTGATCGCATACAAAACCAGGATGGTACCCTAGAGAAAAAAGCATATCCTCATTACCCGAGTTTTCAATCTTCGCTGATATATTAATACCCTCGTTTTCAATCGAATACGTTACTAAAAAACGAAACTGGAACGGGTACGTCAATATAGTTTCACTGTCCGACTCTAGCATCAGAGAAACAGAACTATCTGTTTGTTGCGTAACTAAAAATGCTTTGTTTCTTGCAAAACCATGTCTCTCCATTTCATATGAGTTACCCTTATAGGTGTAGCATGACTCAGGTAAGTTTCCAACAATAGGAAATAGCCAAGGAGCGGAACAACGCCACTCCTCACCAGACCATATAATGCTTGGGTTCTTGCCTCGCCTAAGAGTAATTAGTTCCGCCCCTAAAGAGTTAATAGTCGCAGATATTCCATTTTTAGATATTGAAACCAAGGTACTCATTTATTCATACCTCATTACCATATTTAATTGGTATATCGCTTTCTTTAGCAACTCTCCCGAAAATAAACCCCTTGCGATGTCAAAGACATCTTTAGCCGCTACCTGCTTATCTAAGTACTTAAGTTCGCAACATATTGAGTCATATATATCGCTATCATTTCCTTCAAGCACGCACAGTAGCTCTAATCCTTCAGCTACACAGCTATGTTGCAATTGAAAACGACTAAAGCGACTGGCGCTATATTCTTCGTAGCTCATACGTTCATATTGCAGTTGCTCTTTTGATACGTCTTCGAGCGAATAGCGAGATAACAGTTCTGTAGGTGCATCATTACTTTTCATGAGACCCACTATCTTTTCTGCTAACTCAAGCTCTTTATTCCAATTAAAAAGAGGGGTCATTTGGGTCGGATCGGCGTCCACATTGTATAGCTTGTCCCAAAACCGATACGCATTCGTGTAGTTTATTTCTGAAGGAACTTTCAAAAGGTTACATCCCTGGCAAAAGTCAAAACCACGAACGAGCTCTGCTTTTCTTAATTGTTTAACACTAAAACGCGAGTCTATCGCTGTGGGCATCAAAGTATACTCAAACTGAGAGTTCTCCTTTTCTCGCGGAGCTCTCATATAAACGGACTCACCATCAGTAACGTTTATATGTGCTCCAAAGTAACCAAAAAGCGCATAATCTCTAATTTTTTCATCCGCTCTTAAATACTTAGTTATCGGGCGCCCTTCCATTACCTTTGGAACGTCATGCCCAAAAAAGTCCATCAACGTGGCGGGTATATCAATTGTCTGCGCTAAGGCTTCGCACTGTTCTCCTTGACGCCTAGACACAGGGTCATAAATATAAAACGGTATATTCGCTATTTCATTGTAAACTGGCATGATATTTTTGCCCCACCACTCATGCTCGCCTAAAAGAAATCCATGATCAGTATTTACAATAAGTAGCGTATCTTCCCATAGGCTATGCTCATCGAATGTATCCAGTACCTTCCCCAGGTAGTCATCACACATAGTAATCAAAGCTTTGTAGAATATTCTTATTAAACGTTGCTTTTCGGGACTATCGGTATTTGCGTTGTAGTACATCCATCCATCGAAATCGGATTGCGTACATCCGTACATCTTCAAGTACTTATCCGGAACAAAGAAAGGCTCATGTGGGTCAAAGCACTCTAACTGAAGAAACCAATTATCTTGCTTTGCGTTTTTATGTATAAACTCAAGCCCAGCACTCATTGTTCTAGCTAAAGTATGCTGATGTTCTTCCTGCATATAGTTACGATTAATGAAATCTTGCTCTATCCTTCTGACCCTACGATCAATGACAGCTTGTTCTTCATTGCCGGTATATTCGACTTTGGGCTTTTCAACATGTCCTTTCCAACGATCGCCTTCCTGCCCTCTAACGAACTCACAAGTTGAATATCTGGTGTGATAAGTGGCACCACCATCTCGCCAGTAGTGCTTATGATCAGTAACTAAATGCGTATGAACACAGTTTTTTGAAAGAAACTCAGGCATTGAAAAATCAAAGGGTTCTATTGGGCCCCAACTTCTATGCAAAAAATTGTAACGGCCCGTATGCATTTCTCTTCGTGCTGGCATGCAAGGTGCGCTACCGATATAAAATCTATTAAACTGTACCGTTTTTTCAGCCAGACGTGAAAAATTTGGCGTAATTGCATCTCCCCCATATGTTGAGATGAAGTTTTTGGTTAGCGTGTCAAACATCACTACTACTGCTTTCATATATTACCTATTTCAAAAACAATGGGAGGCAAGCGCCTCCGCATACTTAACTAGACAGTTACCAAATAATCCGACAACTCATTTTTAAGAACCGTTACACCTGGGCCAATAACAACCTGGACACCACTACCTTTCACTACAGTGGCGATTGCCCCATACTTTGTGAATTCATCTTTACTAATTAGGGCAGGATCTTGCACATTAACTCGTAGACGAGTCGCACAACAATCAAGGTCCAAAATATTTTGCTTCCCTCCAAATGCAGCGATGATCCCAGCGAGTCTCTCAGTACCCTCTATTTCTAGTACATCTAGTTCTGATTCAACATCCTCGCGACCTGGTGTTTTTAGGTTTTTCCATGTGATTAAGAACCGGAAACCAAAGTAGTAATAACAGAACATTGCACAGCCAATCGGAATCATTGTGATCCAGTTGGTTTTTGCATTTCCTTGCAGTATTCCAAACAAAATAAAGTCAATGACACCACCAGAAAACGTTTGTCCTACCGTGACGTCAAACATGTGGCAAAGCGCAAAAGAAATACCAAGGCCGATTGCATGCATTACATAAAGTAGTGGAGCGGAGAACAAGAATAAAAATTCTAATGGTTCAGTAATACCAGTAATGAATGACGTTAACGCTCCCGAAAGAAGAATACCCGCTACTTTTTTCTTCTGGCTAGGCTTAGCACAGTGATACATTGCCAATGCGGCACCTGGAAGACCGAACATGAAGTCCGCAAAACGGCCAGACATAAACCGAGCAACACCTTCAAAGTATTTTGTAGTATTTGGGTCACTTAGCTGAGCAAAAAAGATTTTCTGAGCACCTTGATACAACTCTCCATTGATAACCATTTCGCCACCAACAGAAGTAAACCAGAAAGGCATATAAAATATGTGGTGCAAGCCAAGTGGCAATAAGGTTTTCAAGGTCACACCGAACGCGAAGCTACCAAAATACCCTGTGCCATCAACCAGAGACCCTAACCCGGAAATACCTGCTTGAAAAAAAGGCCAGAAGAAGTATAGGAAAACCCCCAGAAATATAGCAGCAAAAGAAGTTACGATTGGGACAAAACGAGAGCCGCTAAAAAACGCCAACAAATTGTGTAGCTCTACTTTGTGGTACTTGCTATGCATGACCGATGTCATTATGCCAGTCAAGATACCGCCTAAGACCCCAGTTTGTAAGGTCTGTATGCCCAGAACCATCGCCTGACCAGCTTCTTTGAGGTTACCTGTAGCTAACTGACCAGAGAGCATTAAACAAACTTTGATAGTTACATTCATTATCAGAAATGCTAGTACGGCAGCTAAACCTGCAGTACCTCTATCAGATTTAGCTAGACCAACCGCAACACCGACTGCAAACAAAAGAGACAAGTTTCCAAAGACGATCGCGCCCGCATTTTTCATCAATATAAATATTGCTTGTAACAAAGCTATATCCAGAATTGGATATGTTTGTATTGTCATCGGGTTCGAAAAAACACCGCCGATACCTAGCAATAATCCCGCAGCCGGGAGGACCGCTATAGGCAACATAAATGCCTTGCCCAAGTTTTGAGCTTTCGAAAATAATTGTTGTTTCATAAATTACCGTTCCATGTATTAAGAGGTGAATTAATAATACACACAAATGTAGCATATGCTACATCTACATATATTTAAGTGTAGCATTCGTGATCAATGTAGCAACACCATCCAACTAAGTACCATTTTCTTTACTCCCCCCTCGTATTTGATGGGCATAAGAAACAAATTTTCAAACCATTAACTACGAATACCAATTAAAATGTAGCATTCACTACTTGATTAAGAGCACTACATATAGCACCATTAGACCTAACCCGTTTACGTGCATTTTCTAAGTAAACGAACAGATAGCATGCTTCAGGGGAGCCCTGTTCTCAGCTGAAAATGCTCAAAAACCACGGTACTCTCTTTTTTTGTAGGATAATTAGGCAATTGCTTTGAATTAATACTTTACGCAAGCGAAGAACAATGAAATTAAGAATAAAGAACAGAGACTCTAATTGGCGACACCAGGGCAAAGCGCCTGACTATCGTTTTTCTCTAGCCAATGAAAGAACATATTTAGCCTGGATGAGAACCGCAATTGCACTACTCGCAGGCGCTATCGCAATTGATCAGTTGACACCAGACCTAGCAGATCCTCTTATACGCATCTTCCTCTCTATATTCCTTTGTTTGTGCTCTGGATTATTATCTTTTTTTGCGTACAAACGCTGGTCCATAAATGAACAAGCTATGAGGCACGAAAAAGAGCTCCCTTACACTAGCTTTATCAAATTGGTAAGTGCATTTCTAATATTTTTAACAGCATCCGTTATATTGGCTATTGCTTTATGAATTCAAATCAAAGAGACCCAGGGCTGCAACCTGAGCGTACGTCTCTATCGTGGTTGAGAACACTTTTAGTTCTGTTCGCAGTGGCTTTATTGCTATTTCGAGTGAGTGAGTATCACAATATAGCAACTTTATTGAAAGTTAACGCATGCTTGATTATTAGCTACATTGCATACTTTTTGATTTATGGAAAGGCGCGGTTCTCTAACTTTATGAGCAATAAAGAAACCGTAGTAAGAAAAGATATCAGCGTAAAAAAAGCGCTTTCACTTATTATGTCTGTTACTCCTCTAGTTTACTTAGTTTCATCATATATTTTGTAGTTTACTCATAGCTTTTTTGCCCGTCTTTACTCACACAGTATTTAATGTTCCCTCAGAATCGGCAATGATGGAGGCTAAAAGTAAAAAGGCCACCATCGTGAGGTTATTTACTCAATACCATTATTAGTGACTACTCGGGTAAACCACTCACCCGATTTTTTTATTCGACGCTCTTGAGTTTCAATGTCTAGTTCATACCACCCATAACGGTTTTTATATGCATTAGTCCATGACCAGCAATCTATAAAAGTCCACAGATGATAACCTTTGCAGTTTGAACCTTCTTCTATGGCTCTGTGGAGCCAGTTTAAGTGTTCTTTCACGAAATCAATACGATAGTCGTCCTGTATCTGACCTTTTGCATTTCGGAACTTGTCTTCGCCTTCTACACCCATACCGTTTTCTGATATAAACCAAGGTATATTGGCATATTGTTCTTTTAGTTTTATAGCGATGTCATAAATACCTTTTTCATATATCTCCCAACCTCTGTGAGGATTGAACTTTCTTTCAGGCATTTCATACTCTTGAAAAAGACATTCCGGTGTGAAAGAGTTTTCTGAAATAGAATCAACGTCTGGTGCTTGCACTCTAAAAGGATAGTAGTAGTTGATACCAACCAAGTCGACTATGCCGTCTTTTATTATATCGCTATCATCAACTTTAGGTTCTGGAAACTGGCCATGTTTTACTAATATCTGAATCAACTCTTCAGGTATAGAACCCTTGGTTACCGGATCCAAAAAAATCGATTTAAAAAGAGCTCTGCATGCTTCGCAGCTAAGGAATCATCCTCACTAATCGTGCGAGGATATACAGGCAGGTGGTCTAAAATTATACCAATTTCACCAGATAAGTTGAGCGGTCTATACTCGGTGACAGCTCGTGAATGAGCCAGAACCGTATTGTACATAACAGTTACGGTTCTTTTGAAATCGACTACATTTGGATAAGCAAGGTCCCATAAGTATCCACCAATAGCGTTTGACAGGGGTTCATTGAAAGTAAACCACTTAGAAACACGATCGCCAAACAATTCAAAGCAGGTCTTCGCATATATTACATATGCATCAATGACTTCTTGTGATTCCCATCCACCTATATCTTGCATTTTCATCGGCATATCAAAATGAAACAGATTTATGAATGGTTCGATATCATTGAGAATAAGCTCATCGATAACGTTGTTATAAAACTCTACAGCTTCTGGATTAACCACTCCTGTTCCATTCGGAATTAGGCGTGCCCAGCTGATAGAGGTGCGGAAGGAATTGTGACCCAACTGCTTCATCAGTTTGATGTCTTCCTTCCAGTTTTTATAAAACGTTGACGTATCTTCACTACCAATTTTTTTGTGAAAGCGTCCGGGTTCCTTTTTTGACCAATAATCCCATATAGTTTCAGACTTCCCTCCTTCTAAGGCCGCACCTTCAGCCTGAGGGGCTGAACTCGCAGACCCCCACCAAAAACCTTTTGGAAACGATTTCATTCTCTTATATTCCTATGCTAATAAACTCCTCACATGAAAACAAAGTCGTTTATGATTTAATAGCATATAGTTTTACTATTGTGTGGCTGATCACGTAATGGCAATCTGATTAATAACCCTCCTAAATCATTGATATATATTACATAAAAACGAGAGCCATCATCAAAGCTTGTTCCGAAAATTCGTATACTAAGATGGAAGCAAGGAAACTTACATTTTTGAATAGGGGGTAAGCCCATACTCATTCAGAATATCCTAGGGCTGGATTGCCCCCTGAGAGGTAGACCTTATATCGTTATAAGTAAGGATTTCATTGTGTTGCTTAACTGTGACTTTACCTTTCGTAGGTGTGAGGGTTCCCCAGATTGAATTGTGATAATCGATTATATTCTTTGCCTCCATCTGTGGTCTATCTTTAGTAGTGTGGCAATCGGAAACGACAATTAGGTTATAGTCTTTAACCAATGCTGAGTGTACGGTTGCGTTAACACAAAAATCAGTTGCGTAGCCACTAACATATAAATTGCTAATGTTTTTCTCTTTTAGAAGACTATCCAGATTTGTATTGTAAAAAGCATCATTAGCCTCTTTTTCCACGATAAGGTCTTTTTTATCGACATATAGGCCTTCATGTATTTTATGGTCATCTGTTCCGGGGTAAAAGTACCCTTCCTTTGAACCATTATGCTGAATAAATATTACTGCTTTATCGTTGTCCCTAAAATTCTTAGCAACCAAATTTATTCTGTCTCTTATTTCACCTTCATTATATTTCGTTTTATTGAAGCAACCATTTTGCATATCTATGATTAACAATGCATCATTCATTTGTAACTCCTTTATTAACCCGACGTCACTTCGTAGTGGGTTCTACTTTTTGAATAAATTGGCCGTTGTCAGAAAGTCCTTTTGTGACATAAACCTGACCTTGATTTGATATCAAAACAGCTTCGATACCGACTTGTCTGTTCAGGTAAGCTAGTGCTTGTTCGGTTGATGATAAAAAACCTGCTGTGCTCCAGATTTCACCATCAACAGAGTGATTTGAGATAATAGTGACACTGGCAATATTTGTTGCAATCGGTTTGCCTGTTTTTGCGTCAAGTAAGTGATGGTAACGTTGTCCATTGCTCTCAAAGTAACGTTCGTTGACTCCTGAGGTGACCATTGACTGATTTGTAAGAGGTACGACGCGGCTAATTTCACCACGCGAAGACAAAGGGTTTTGGATGCCAACATTCCAGGCTTTTGGATTGTTGTCAGGTGATCCACCTATGGTTAGTACGTTTCCGCCCAGGTTAATATATCCATGTTCAACTTTTTGACTTATTAGATACTCTTTGATCTGATCGGCAAAATAACCTTTGGCAATAGCACCCAAATCTATCTGCATGCCGGCCTGGGCTAAATATACGGTCTGATACAAGTCGTCAAAAACGACTTTTGTTGGGTCAACTATGCAGAGTTTATCTTCAAGTTCGATATTGGTAGGTAACTTTGCGTCATCAAAGCCAATCCGCCACGCTTTAACCAGCGGACCAATTACGATATTAAATGGATTGGCTTTATCAATGCTAATTTTTTGGGCTTTCTTTATTAACTCGTACAAGTCAGCTTTAACACGAACAGGACGAACACCTGCGTTGTTATTAACATGCATGAGTTCGGATTGAGATTGATTGACAGTAAAGCGTTGCGCAAATTGTTGGAGCTGAAGGTAACAATCTCTAATTAACTGTTCGCCATTGTCATGATGGATGACAAGATCAATGAAGGTCCCCATCATTTGAAAACGAGTTTTGTAGCTTGGCATTTTGTAACTTTATATCTAAGTGAAAAGAGGGAAGCTTATCGCTTCCCTTTATTTTTCTATGCCTGGTGAGAGACACTTTCACCAGCAATACGACCATAAGTGAATATATCAATCAAAGCATTACCACCTAAGCGATTTCCTGCGTGAATACCACCAGCTACCTCACCTGCAGCATATAAGCCAGGAATTGGTAAGCCCTGTTTGTTCAGCACGCAAGCCTTAGTATCGATTTTTAAACCACCCATCGTATGGTGGACAGAGGGTTTACGAGGTGTAGCGTAGAAAGGCGCTTTCTCAACTTTTAAACCAAGTGCTCCTTTATGGAACTCAGGGTCACGTCCTTCATCAACATAAAAGTTGTAGCGACGAATCGTTTTCGAAAGCTCCTGGGCTGGAATATCAAGCTTGTCGGCCAGCTCTTCGATTGAATCGGCTTTGACGATGATTCCTTCCTCTATTTCACGCTCAATTGTTTCGTAATTAGTATTGGCTGCAGTTTGACGAATTTCTTCGTCTGCAATCATGTAAATCACCCCACCATTTTCAAAAAATGAGTTGGACAGAACATCTCGGCTCTCGCATTCGTCAACGAACCGCTTCCCTTGCTTGTTAACAAAGACAAAATTCTCTGGAGGTACAATCAGACCTGTTAGAAGCGCACCGGATTTAGGGTCTCCAATCGGCATCAGCTGAATGTATTCCATACCAACCAACTCGGCTCCCACTTTTTCACCAATTCCAATACCATCACCAGTTAAAGCTGGAGAGTTGGTTGTTTTGATATCATCAGCGATTTCATTCCAATAGTTGTTGTACTTTTGAAGCATTTTTGTATTTGCACCAAAGCCACCAGAAGCCAGTACCACACCATAGTTAGCCATCAATTTGTACTGTGTACCATTTGAGTGGCGCGCTTCAATACCAATGACTTTTCCATCTTCAATAATGAGTTCTTCCGCGCGTGTATCGGTGATGATGCGTCCACCCTGGGCAATAATGTGCTTCTGTAGCTTCTCTACAAACTCAACTCCTTTTGGACGGTTTGGCTTGTGTGCACGACGCCATAGCGCTCCAACAGCAATATCGACCATATCGCGATTAAAATCGATGCCTTTCTCTGTAAGCCAGTCGATAGACTCCATCGCTCGACTAGTAAGCGTATTAACAAGCTCATACTGGCCATGAGTGGGGACGCCATCCAGGTTAGTTCGCTTACCACCAAGGTACGTTTGAATTAAATGTAATTCGGTAGAATCGAATAGGTAGTTTTTGCCACCATCAATATCCAGGAAGTAGTTAGCCAGTTGATCCTTAAGTCTACGAAAATCTGATAGGTACTCTTCTGCAATGTCAGACTCAGGGGTGTCTGCAATAGCCTTTAAATAGTCGGCTTCACCGGCAATGGCTGGAAAGTTCTTTTGCCACTTGGCTTCTGCTGCGTTAACCCAGCCACCTGTACGAACCGTGTTACCACCAATTGCCGGGAATTTCTCAAGAATTACGACGGACTTGCCATTATCCAGAGCAGTAAGGGCGGCACTTAAGCCAGCACCACCGCCACCGACAACAACAACATCGACGGATTCTTCAATGGTTTCTGTTGACCATTCTACAGCTGCACGAGCCTTACAACGAAGTGCTTCTGAATTGCCTCCTGCTAAGTCTACAGCATTAGATACACCATCAATAACAGCCTGACTACTTACTGTTGCGCCTGAGATAACGTCGATATTTAACGTCTGTCCGTCAAGAATTTGCTGGGGAATACGTTCAAACGCCGGGTTTGCGATGCCGTCGGATTCTTGTGATGAGTCAACTAACACATCAAGAATTTTATCTTCAGAGAATGTAACGGTTACTGGTAACTTGCCATTGTGACCATGACCATAAGCAGTATATTCCCCAGGTTCGAACGCAATCTCTACATTCTGAAGCTCTTTGATACGCTGGTGTTTCAATGCTTCGGCTGCACTATCAACAATCATGTAGTCCATGATGTCCCATAGCGGAGTAGGGATCATAAGCTCTTCTTGTTGTGCAATATCAGCAAATTCGGCGCAGTTTTCATTATTTATAGCTTTAGATGCCCATGTTGGTTCAACCAGGAAGCCTTTACCAATGCTCACCATGTCATAACCTTGTTCGATTGCCACATCAGCATCTTTACGTTGAGCAATACCGCCTACACCAATGACTGGAATCTTCGCTACATTTTCAGATTTCAAAGCGTGAAACTTGGTGATTAGAAGCTCTTTATCTTCGGTATTTACGATAGAGCTTCGAGCATAATTGCCCATTGAGAAGTGGAAGTAATCCAGACCACACTCAGCAAGTTTATCAAGTAGGAACATACTTTCTTCAAAACGAATTCCTGGCTCTTCGATTTCTTCTGGTGAAAAACGATAACCTACAATGAAGTCTGTTAGTCCGTGAGAGGAAACCACTTTTTTAGTTTCTTCCAGAACTGCGACAGGGAATGCTGCTCGTTTTTCAATATCGCCACCCCATTTGTCAGTACGGCGGTTTGAATGCGGAGAGAAGAATTGTTGGATAAGATATGTGTTTGCACCATGGATCTCGACGCCATCAAACCCAGCTAGTATTGCTCGATTTACGGCATTACTAAAGTTCTCGATCATATCTTCGACCTGTTGCTCGGTCATTTCGAGAGGAGTTTCCGCATTGTCGCGAAGTGCAGCGACTGGACTTGCAGAAATGGGCTGATGACCACCATTGTACTCGCCACTTGCCATTCGGCCAGCATGGTAAATTTGGATTATAGCTTTAGAGCCTTTTGATTTTATTGCTGTTGCTAGTTTTTTTAACCCGGCAATCTTACAGTCGTCATTGATCCCTAATGCACCGGGGAATGCTCGACCATAATTTTCTACGAAGGCACTTTCAACAATGATTGCTCCAGCATCGCCCGAACGCGAAGCGTAATAATCAATCATTTCTTGTGTGACACCGCCGTCGAAAAAAGCGGATTGAATCGTCATTGGTGCCATGACAATACGGTTTTTTAGTTTAGCTTCTGATAACCCAAGCGTTATCTCTTTGACTAACTTACCCATTGGTAATAATTCCTTACCTAAATTGATTTTTATACAAAACACTTCTCATCTAACAAAGAGGCTTGTGAAGGAGCTTTCGTATAACAACTAAAGGTCCGAGACTGGACATGCCGTATAAAATATCATGGGAAATTTTTGTGAGTAAAATGAAACGATCGCATAGAATACATGCATGAAACACAACTAATCAGGACAATTATTTGCATTACTTTCATGTTTAGATAAAAACTATAGGCACCCTACTAGGGGTCAGGCGCCTATAGTTTGTTCTTAATTCACTAGATATTTAATCCCATTCTGGAGCGAGTTTATCCTCATTCGCGAGACGATACCCTCTATCAAGAGTCGAAATCCTTTTCATATCAGCGGTGTCTAGTTCAATTTTGTCTGAAGCTAAGTTACTTTCAACATTTTTCTTTTTAGTAGAAGAAGGAATTGTCACATGGCCTCTTTGACGCATCCAGGCTAGAACCACTTGGGCAGCAGAGGCATTATGCTTATCTGCTATTTCCTGAATACAACCGTCCTTGAGTACATCACCGTATGCGAAAGGCATGTACCCAGTAACAACGACGTTGTTCTTCGCACAAAACTCTACGACTTTATTATTTTGTAAATAAGGGTGTACTTCGACTTGGTTGGTAAATATTTCGCCCTCCCCTAATATACGAATAGCCTGCGCTAGCTGTGCATTAGTGAAATTTGAAACGCCTATCTGTTTCGCAAGTCCAGCGTCTTTCACTGCCTTCAGTTCCATTAGGTACTCTTCCATCGGCACTTCGTTGTTCTTCAAGGGCCAATGAATTAGCAGTAAATCTACGTAGCTTGTTTGTAACTTCTCAAGGCTTTCCTCTACACTACGCGCAAACTTATCCTTAGAGAACTGATCTATCCAAACTTTTGTTGTTAGATAGATATCTTCACGATTGATACCGGAAGCGATGATAGCATCACCGACTTCTTTCTCATTGCGGTAAACCTGTGCTGTATCTATGTGGCGATATCCCGCTTCAAGTGCCATCATCACTGAATCAAACGCTACTTGACCTTTAAGTCGAAAAGTACCAGCACCAAGCATTGGAATGTTCTTCATTAATATTCCCTTCTAATAATTAACTAGCCACTCTGGCTACTATTTTTCCTACTGTACGTTCATTGCGCATAGCGATGAGCGCTTCACCGATTTCCTCGAAATCGATCACTTTTAATTCCGGAACGATTAACTCGCCCTGCTCTAACATGTTTGAAATCGCTGAACCCGCGTCGGTTAGAGTCTCTCTTCCATAATCACCGTAACTATGCCCTGAGCCTAAACTAAGCTGATGAAAACTCAGCCCTTTCATAAATGCTCCTGGATAGTTCGTCGGCACTAGTGTTTTTACTAGTTCGACCATTTGGCCTTCATAACCTAGTACTGAAGCAGACAAGACATCATTCTCCCTTCCAACACAATCTACGGAAACTTCAACACCAAGTTGCTCAGTAATGTTCATAACTTTTTCGAGTACATCTGTATCTCGGTAATCAATTACATGTGTCGCACCTAGGCTCTTAACGTACTCATGGTTTTTGGTTGAGCAAGTAGTGATGATTGTTTCTACACCAGCCAATTTCGCTAGTTGTATAGCAAAGCTCCCTACTCCTCCTGAACCACCAGCTATAAAGATACTTTTTCGATCACCTATGCGAAGCTTGCTCACCACTGCTCTATATGCTGTCCATGCAGCACATGGGGTTGAGGCAGCTAACTCAGAACTAGTCTTCGGATGATGAATGAGCGTTCTGCTATCCTGGATTGCGTATTCAGCGAACCCTCCACTGGTCCTAAACATATTTCCGTGGTATAGCACTTTGTCTCCCACGCTCCAGCCTGTAACCTTATTGCCGAGTTCTACAATTTCCCCTGCAACATCCAACCCTCCAACAAATGTCTCATCGGCACCATCAACATCGCTGTACCAAAAATTAACCTTTGCATCGACCGGATTAAGTCCAACACAATATACCTTTACTACAACATCATACTCATTCTTTAGGCGTGGAATGGGTAGATGCTCAAGCTTGAAGGTATCTGTCTTCGCTTGATATGTGATAGCTTTCATCTGCCATCTCCTCTTATATAGTTGCTTCACTCAATGAAACTGATCGAATTCGATACGTTCCTTGTCTGGTCCTTCAATCATGACAAACGTCATACCTTTGCTACCAAAAGGAACACGCGTCGGTCCCTTAATCAATGGGACTTTTTTCGACTCCAAACACGCGTAAATCTCTTCCATATCCTCTATTCGAACAGCGATATGATTTACAGGACCAGGCTCACATAACTCTTTATGTTGCTTCGTTTGATAGAACTCAATAAGTAACTCATTGAAACCCATAAATGCCACATGTATTGGTTCCATAGAATTTGGTTCAAGTGTGCTTTCCATGACCATTTCAAAACCTAGGTCTTGGTAGAAGCTGACTGTTGTAGCCAGGTTGCGTACCGGAACACCTATATGTCCCGCGTAATTTTCCAGTATTTTCATCATCTATCCCTATGTAATGATGTTTAAATCGATTTTATTGAATAGAGACACCAGTAAGATCATCTAGCTGGTCATAGTATTGTTGCGAAGATTTATAGAGTTGGTTGTATAGAACGTATGCTCGCTCATAGTATTCAACCCACTCTGGAACAGGGTTAATAACTTTATCCACTAGAACAAACTTTTCTACAGTCTTGTCTAGGTCGTCATACGCTCCAATAGCCAGACAACCCAGCATTGCACACCCTAAGATCCCGTTTTCATCCCCTTTAGTTTTTACTATAGGAACGTTGTAAACCGAGGCTTTTATACGCAACCAAAAATCATCTTTTGCTCCACCACCGGAAGCAATAATCTGACTTATCTTTTCAGAAGTCTTCATAGCGTCCAGATTTCTTTTGGCTGCGAAAGCAACTCCCTCCATGACAGAGCGATATATATCCCCTATTCGGTGCATTCTTGATAATCCAAACCATTGAGCTTTAGAGTTGCATTTCTCTGAGTTTCTTTCTCCTGTCAGGTAAGGAAGAAACATCAGAGCGTTTGAGCCAATTGGAGCATTTTGGGCTTGTTTAGCTAGCTCTGGGTAACTAACTTGATTGTCCTTTAGTACTAGTCGGACCCAACGCATTGCATCTCCACCAGCATCTAAAATGGAAAACGTACCCCATTTTTCATTAGCAAGATGTAGGTTGTTCATATGTAAATTACTGCTCGGTCGATCAGAGACCAAGGTTAACAAAGTCGAAGTTCCCGTACTGTCCGATGCTTGTCCTGGTTTATATACCCCGGAGCCGAGAAGAGTAGCAGCCATATCAGCAGTGCCCGCAATAACCGGAGTTCCTTCTGGAAGAGATGTGACCGCTTCAACCTCGGCAGTTGTAGACCCAATTATGTCACTCGCAGATCGAATCTCGGGGAACATGCCTTCACTGAAACCAAACAGATTCAACATGTGAGTATCATAACTCTTGTCCGTGCTGTTCATCAGATAAAAACAAGATGCTTCACTTAAGTCAGTAGCACACACACCTGTTAATCTATAGTTGATATAATCCTTGGGCATCAGAACTTTGTCGACTTTGCTCCACACCTCAGGTTGATTTTCCTTGATCCACTTCAACTTGAAAGCTGGCCATGCTGAGGTAGGAGGATTATTGACAACTTCTACTAATTCTTCTGATGCAAATTCGGCTTTAAAACGCTCTGTAATGTCTTCTGCTCTTTTGTCGTTCCATAAAATCGCTGTGTCGACAACTAACTCGCCATTGACGTCTAATAAAACAGTCCCGTGCATTTGACCACATGCACTTACCACGGCGATACGTTTTGCCATATCAGGGTGTTTATTAAACAGCTCATTTATACACATCAACGTGCTAAGCCACCACTCAGAAGGCTGTTGTTCAGACCAACCGACTTTCGGAGAGAATTGATCATATTCCGTTTGCACAATGTCTATTATTTCTGCGCTAGAACTAACAAGTGCAGCTCTAGTGCTACCCGTGCCAATATCAATGGCTAGTACAATGTCTTTCATGCGATCGCCTATTTGGTTTGTTGAGTTCCTTGAAGTTGTTGACTAAAAATCAAGCTCAGAAAACAGTTCAGGTTGAGCTTCTAATTGCTCGAGAACTGTTTTTGTTGTACCAATGCTTAAACCAAAACGTCTTACACCCAATGAGTAAAGCTCTTTAATCAGTTCAAGGGAACGTATTCCGCCCGAGGCTTTAATTCCAATTTTCCCGTCTAGCTGATCTGCGATAATGGAAATGTTTTCTACAGTTGCTCCTGAAGGCGTCCATCCTGTTGCCGTTTTTATCCACGCCATACCACTTTCCACCGCAATATCACATACTTTCCTAATTTGTTCTTCATTTAGGTAATGTGTTTCCAGGATGGTCTTCGCTTCGACCGGGTGAGCTGCATGAACAGCCGCTTCTAGTTCTTTTCTTACGTAGTCAAAATCACCCGATAGTACACGCCCGACGTTCACGACCATATCTACTTCACTCGCACCATCAGCGATAAGTTGATGTATCTCAGCTACCTTAGTAGAAGTCGCTACTCCACCTGATGGGAAGCCAACTGGTCCACCAATCAATATTTCTGGGTAATCTTTTATCTGTTCGCGTAAAAAAGATGTCCAGTTCGGAAGTACATGAATAGATATAATATTATATTTTTTTGCCACTTCTGCGCATGCCAGAATGTCTTCTTTTGTGTTTTGAGCCTGAACCGCACTCAAATCAATCATTCGGGCTAAGTTTTTACATACATTATTCATTTTTAAATCCTTTAGTTTATATAATGTTTGGCTCTAGTTCGTAGTAACCATCTTCGCTCGGGGTGACTATCAACTCGCTTAACTCTTTCACATAACAATCAGCTTTTGGAAGTTGCTCGGCTGAATATTGGCTAAGTACTCCAACTAAACGACACATGGCAGCTTCACCTGAAATTAAACCCGCATGCGAGTCCTCAAATACCACGCAATCTTCTGCGCTTACACCTAGTAACTCCGCGCCTAGCAGAAAAGGTTCAGGATCAGGTTTACCCTTAGTCACTTTTTCAGGCGTTATGAATACCTCAGGCACCGGCAGGCCTGCTGCACGTATTCTTGCACTCGCGATGATGTAAGCTCCCGATGTTACTATTGCCCAAGGGATATCGAACCTTGTCAGGGTCTCGATTAACTCTTTGGCACCAGGAATTAGTTTGGTATCTTCAACATCTTTACTTTCCGCGAGCTCATGCCTCTGCTTTTGCAGTTGGATCTCTTCTTCTGAAGCATCAGGGAGAAGCAATCTCATTGTTTCACCAGCAGGGCGTCCATGTAGAACTCTGTTAGCATCGTTAAAATCAATGCCGTTGTACGTACTCCACTTGCGCCAAGCACGTTCCACCGAGGCATGTGAATCAATCAGTGTCCCATCTAAATCAAATAAGACTGCTTTAAACTTTACGGGGGTCATCTATAGCTCCGTAGTAGATGTATTTTTACTTATTTACCGAATTGCAGCTTGTAAAAAGGGAGCATGCCGGGCTTTATCAGCATGCTCCAAAAGGGACTATGAAACCCCTGATTCTAAGACAATATTTTCAGCCTTACGCAAAGCTTCTTCGGGAAGAACCTTACTTGCAAACTCGACATTATGCATAACATGTGAAGGGTGATGAGCCCCGGCAATAACTGGACCAACGTCGTCTTGCGCTACCAACCACTGAATGGCTAGGTGAGCCAAAGAAACGTCGTACTGACTCGCAAGGCTTTTCAGTTTTTGAGCGCATTCATAATACACTTTGAACGCTTCGCCATTTAATTTGGGATTGGCTTTTCGGTCATCATTTTCGTCGAAGTTATTTTTCTCATTGAACGCTCCAGTTAATAGCCCCTGCATTAGTGGGCTGTATGGAACATATTTCATGTTATTTGTTCGGCAAAATGGCAACACCTCTTCGCGAGCTCGGTACTCCAACGGAATGTTATGATAGTGCTCTGGATTCTGCTCTATGAGGTTGTATAGCCCTTGGAATGAAACAACCTCAACCGTTTTCATCATCTCTCGAGTCATATCTAATGAATAGTTGGACACACCAATATGACGTACCTTACCCTGCTTCTGAATTTCTTTTAGAGCTTCAGCCGTTTCCTGAATAGGTGTATTAGGGTCTGGCCAGTGCACTTGATAAAGGTCGATATGATCGACTCTTAGGCGCCTTAACGAGTCGTCAATTTCTTTGAAAATACTTTCTGCAGAAAGATCTTTACGTGATTTACGCGTTTCCGGATGCCAGGGTAAACCACATTTAGTAGCAATAACCACTTTGTCGCGGGGAATGCCTTTCAAAGCTTTACCCATCACAGTCTCAGAGTGACCTTTGCCATAAATAGGTGCTGTATCAAAAAAGTTAATGCCTAAATCTAAGGCTTTATGTACTGTGTCGAGGGAATCAATCTCAAGGATATTATTCCAGGTACCACCCATTGCCCAACATCCAACACCCAGAGCCGAGACTTTTAAGTCTCCAATAGTTTTATAATTCATCTTTTGTCCTCACTAAATACTTAATAGCCGTTAACTTCAGAAACCTGCTTAATCCATTCACCTGATTTTTTGACGGTTTTCCTTTGAGTAGCTAGATCTAGTGAGATGAACCCATATCGGTTCTTGTACGAGTTGATCCAAGACCAACAATCAATGAAGGTCCAGAGATGGTAACCCATACAGTTGCAACCCTCTTCGATTGCCTGGTGAATATAATCTAAATGACCTTTTATAAAATCAATTCTGTAGTCATCTTGTATTTGTCCATCTACTAAGAATCTATCTTCACCTTCTACACCCATGCCGTTTTCTGAGATAAAGCACGGAATATTTCCGTAGTTTTCTTTTAGGTTCGTCAGAATGTCATAGATGCCTTTCTCATATATTTCCCATCCACGGTGAACGTTCATCTTTCGACCGGGTTTAACATAAGGGTCATAGAACCGTTCTGGCATAAATGGTGCTTTTGGATTTACCAGATGTAACTTCGCCTGAACACGTCGTGGCTCGTAATAGTTCACTCCCAAAATATCAACCACTCCTTGCTTAATTAGTGCCTCGTCTTCTGGGTCACATTTTGGCAATTGATCATGCTCAGAAAGTAAATCGAGTAGTGGTTGTGGGTAGTGCCCTAACGTTACCGGGTCGAGGAAAGAGCGGTTGAAGAAAAGATCAACGATGTTAGCCGCTTCCTGGTCTGCCGCCAATTCTGAACGGGCATAAGCCGGCGTAAGATTTAGAATGATTCCTATTTCACTATCTAAGCCCAGTTTGCGGAACTCTACCACTGCCTTTGAATGGGCCAGCAAAGTATGATGAGCTACCGTCGCCGCCTTTTTGAAATCGTGCTGTTGAGGGTAGTGATTGGCATATACGTAACCCTGCTTAACCGGCACGATCGGCTCATTAAATGTGAACCATTTAGATACCCTATCTCCAAACAGCTCGAAACAAATTTTTGCATAGCGTGCAAAAGCATCAACAACCTCTCTGCTTTCCCACCCACCAAGTTCTTGCATACAAACTGGCATATCGAAATGGTATAAATTGATAAACGGTTCAATTTCATAGCGAAGAAGTTCGTCTATAACGTTGCTATAAAACTCAACTGCCTTTGGGTTCACTTCTCCAGTCCCATCAGGAATTAAGCGGCTCCATTGAATAGATGTACGAAAACTGTTGTGACCAATCTCCTTCATTAAAGCAATATCATCTTTCCAATTCTCATAGAAAGTTGAAGTGTCTTGTGGACCAACTTGATTATGGAAACACTCTGGCTGTTGTTGAAACCATAGATCCCAAATGTTTGCAGACTTACCATCTTTTAAAGCTGCGCCTTCAGACTGCGGCCCTGATGTCGCAGAACCCCACCAGAAACCTTCTGGAAACTTTTTAAATGTCATACCTCGAATCCTTCAATGCTTACACATAATTGCGTGTTTTGAACTTGGCGCCATTAAAACGCCTTCTAAAAAAAACGAAGCATGTTTGCTTAAAACTAAGACACAGATCATAAAAACCATATGGTTTTGTATTATATACCGCCTTGTTTTAATATCTTCACGGTAATGTTTAACAAAATAACTCTACTATGAAATACGTATCCATATATCAAGACATTAAAAGTATGATTTTAAACAATCGATTTGGAGAAAGTGGCAAACTACCCGACGGCATAAGTTTGGCGAGTCAATACCTTTGTAGTGAAGCTACGATAAAAAAAGCGCTGGACTTACTTGTTAAAGAAGGTTTAGTCATTCGCAAGCGTGGATCAGGGTCGTTCATTAAGAACAAGCCCTGTGAAACAAAATTTTGCCATGGTGATACGGAGTTTACGCACTTGTTTGGTACAACTACTAACGTCGAAAGGTGTGGTCAAAATTTAGAAACCAAACTAGTTTGTTATGAAGTAACCTCACCAACTAAAGTGATTGCTAGTGCTCTGAACATAGAAACCGATGACTTAGTGTATAAGATCCAACGAATTAGGATCATTAATGATACCCCAACAACGTTTGAAGAGACTTACATGCCGATCTGCAAAATCCCTGGTCTTAAAAAAATGCATGCGGAAACATCTATCTATCGCTATTTGACACAAGAGTTAAAACTCAATATCCACAGCTCAGATATCGCATTACAGGTTATTCTAGCTGATGAAGTGTTCTCACAATATTTAAATGTACCTATAATGGAGCCGTTGGTACAAGTTACACAAGAAGTATTCCTAGACAGTGGCGATGTACTCGAATACGCGACAATTACACACCTTTCCAAAGGATTCACTTTCAAAACCAACTATATAAAAAACAAAGCGCTTGAAGATGAATGATTGAAATCAGTTCACACGAGGCCAAAGATAGACACCACAAAACTATATTGTTACTTAGTCAAAGTTATATCAATTGTGTTACTATGCGTAGATCTGAATTAGAGAAACTATTATTTAAACTGCATTGGATACTATATGGTTAAGTACCTAGATATATATGAAACGTTCAAGTCAAGAATCAATGATGGATACTATGAATCCAACCAAAAACTTCCTGATGGTACTTCTCTAGCAAAAGAGTTCGATTGCAGTGAATTAACAATAAAGAAAGCGCTAGATATCCTTGTTAAAGATGGTCTCGTTGTAAGAAAACGTGGTTCTGGTTCGTATGTCAAACGTCCACTAAGTCAAAAACACTGGCCTCATCTTCACGGTACAAAGGAAAATGCGGAAGCGTTGGGGAAAAAACTAGATACTTTTGTTATCAATTACTCTGTAGAGCCTGCAACAGATTTTCTCTCGGAACGACTCAACTGTGAAGAGGGAGATATGCTCTATCACGTTATTCGTGTGCGACACCTCGATGAACAACCCTATGCTATTGAAGATACTTATATGCCGATAAACGTAATTACTGGCTTAAAAAAACAGCATATTGAGGCATCTATATATGAGCATATTACTCAAAACCTGGGCTTAAAAATCCACAGCTCGATGATGGAGATAACGGTTAAAAACTCAACTGATGAAGAGGCAAAACACCTGAGGCTTTCTAGTGGCGATAAAGTAGTGAATGTCGAACAGGTCGTCTATTTAGATAACGGTGAGATTTTCGAGTATTCAAACTCAAAGCATGTTTGTGAAACTTACAGTTTTTCAACTAACTTTATCAAAATGTAAACTGATATCGTTACCTTTAATTCAAATTCCTGATGACTCTAAAACATCAGGATTTTTTTGTGCTAAAGTCACTATTACCATATAGTATTAGCTATGAATAAATATTGTTTATATACAATATGAATACACAACCCTCACAAATGTTCAGCAAAGCATACAAGGTTAGATAGCATATGAAATTCTCAAATAATTTTTTCTTCGGTGCTGCCTCTGCAGCATATCAGGTAGAAGGCGCTATAGCTGAAGATGGTAAAGGTGCTACTAACTGGGATGAATTTGTAAAAATTCCGGGAAAAACCTTCGAAGGTACGACCGGAGAAGTAGCAGTGGATCACTATCACCGATATAAGGAAGATATCAAATTAATGTCAGAGATGGGACTTGAGTCGTATCGATTTTCAATCTCATGGGCGCGAATCATCCCAAATGGAACCGGTGAAATAAATAAAAAAGGTATCCAGTTTTACAACAATCTGATAGACGAATGTTTAAAATATGGCATCGTCCCTTTCGTAACACTCTACCACTGGGACCTCCCTCTCCCCTTAGAAAAAGACGGTGGTTGGTTAAACAAAAACACTATCGATGCTTTTGTACGTTATGCAAAAGTTTGCTTTGAAGCATTTGGAGATCGTGTAAAACACTTTATTACTTTCAATGAAACTATCGTATTTTGCGGAATGGGTTACCTGACTGGTGCGCATCCACCAGGTATTATGAATGATCCTCAAAAATACTTTCAAGCAACACATAATGTTTTTGTCGCACACGCCAAAACTGTTATTGAGTATAGAGCGCTCAAACAATTCGGCGAGATTGGTCTCAGCCACGTATTTTCTCCTGCCTTTTCAATAGACAATACAGAAGACAATAAATATGCAGAGATGCATGCTAACCAGTTTGGTATCAATTGGTATTATGACCCAATACTACTAGGTCACTATCCAACGTATGTACTAGAACAGTTGGATACACAGGGTATTACGCTCGACATAACAAGTTCTGAGCTAGAGCAATTGCAAATAGCAGCTCCGCTAAATGACTTTATAGGCTTGAACTACTATCAACCAATACGCGTTGAAAAGATCACCGAACCATTTGACTCCATAGAACCAACACGAGAAAACTCTACCGGTGCTCCCGGGAACCCAAGCTTTGATGGCGTTTATCGAACCGTAAAGATGACAGACAAACGTTACACCAAGTGGGGATGGGAAATATCTCCAGAGGGTTTTGTCAGTGGTTTGCTCCAACTAAAGAGATATTACGGCGACGTCAAAATATACATAACTGAAAATGGCTTGGGTGACGAAGACCCAATCGTTGAAGGAGAGGTATGCGACATACCAAGAATCAACTTTATCAATGATCATCTTGTCGCCGTGAAGAAGGCCATAGATTCTGGTGTAAACATCCGAGGATATTATGCCTGGTCTGCTATTGATCTACTCAGTTGGCTGAACGGCTATAAAAAGCAGTATGGTTTTATTTACGTTGACCATGCAGATGCACTAAAACGGAAGAAAAAATCCTCATTTCATTGGTACAAAAATGTGATTACTTCCAGAGGAGCAAATCTAAAGATTAATTGTGATAGTAGATGATGCGCCCCTAAATTAAGTTCGTTAATACTCAATCTGTCAGCTTCTAAACCCGGACGTATTCAGAACTGACAGGTTGTCCTAAATCGTTTATGCACCGTTCCGAGTTCGCGCAACAAAACCGTGAAAAATATCATCTGATAATTGCCCAATATTTCCTAATGACTGTAATATCAATTGGTGAGTAACAATAGTGAACCTAATTCGATGAGAGCACCATTTCAGGTACTGATATTCCCATATAAATTTGAAATAGCCGAACCCCTATTCCTGATTGCTTGCCGAACAGATAATGGTGAATGGCAGGCAATTTGTGGCGGTGGCGAAGGTCAAGAGTCTTTGTTCGATGCTGCAAAAAGAGAATTATATGAAGAGACGTCGTTAACAGGTATTGATTGGGCTCAACTAGATTCTATGTGTATGCTACCTAAAGTTTTTTTTTCTTGCCATGAAAAATGGAACGATCACCCTTATGTGATACCAGAATACTCATTTTCAGTGCAGGTTTCGGGTGAGCCCAAGTTAACTCCAGAACACACAAAGTTCCGTTGGTGTAAGGCATCTGATGCGAGCAAACTTCTCAAGTACGATTCAAATCGAATAGCTTTATGGGAATTGTGTGAACGACTTAAATCCATTACGTGAAAATATGAAATGAACTTACCCCTTTTACAGTTTGACCATGCGTTAGTCTTACCTTGCACAGGCTTAAATTTCAGTTTAAACGGATGTTTATTGTATTTGACATATCCCCGGTACGTCAGTAGCTTGTGTTTGATACGATAACAATGTAATGGATTGAATTTAAATGGAAATAGTATTTGTTCGTCATGGCGTTCCAGATTATAGACTCTCCGATGAACGTAAAATGACACAACTAGAAAAAGACTACGCACCTATCACACGCGAATGTATTCCATTCATAAAGTCTCAGTCTGAGCTGCCTGCATTTTCTGGTGCCGATATCATCATTTCTTCCCCCTATACACGAGCACTACAAACAGCAGAAATAATTAACAGACGCCATCGACTTGAGCTATTTGTAGAGCATGACCTCCGGGAATGGATCGCGGATTTATCAGGTGGTTATATCGAGCTGAAGGAAAGAGATAGGCGGTGGAAGGAGTATCGTTCTTTTTTAAAAGGCGGTGAGAACCCTACAACGGTTACATATGAAACAACAAACAATCTCAGATCTAGAGTTATCAATGTACTCAAGAAATATAGGAACTGTAATAAAATAGTGGTCGTGGCTCATTTCAATGTACTCGAAAGCCTAATTGGGTATCAGGAAAATGGCATCAGCTGTGGGGAAATTATGTCTTTTCATTTTGAGGAGGTGTAGATGAAAAACTTATCAATGGCTGTTGTGATTAGAAACGGCTTGATTCTAATTCAAGAGAGGTTTCGTCGCTCAAAGGGTATGGTTATCGAATTTCCCGGAGGTTCGGTAGATATAGGAGAGTCAAGGTTCGAAGCTGCGATTAGAGAACTGCGGGAGGAAACTGGCCTTACGTCTGTTAAACACTTTGATTGTGTCACGCTAACCAATGAGTTTGGAGGCGATATTCATTATATTGTCCTAAACCTTCTCGATAACTCGGAACCAAAAGTAGTTGATCCTATTCGGAAACAGACTTTTTACTGGCTAAAATCTGACAACATACCATTAAATGATTTTTATGAAGCAGATCGTGAGTTTATTACACTGCATTTGCCGAAGCTATTAGAGTGAACGGTTCCCCTATTTCTCCTAATTTCCTTCATTTAAAGATAAATTAAACGCTTCTTACATTTGTATTTTTATGCCTATGGCGCTGAGGTCAAAATTGGAAGCATTGCTTTCAAAGGTGTTTGTAGACTTTTATCTTTACTAAGGAGTACTGTATGCGCTGACGTTTTATTTAAATGAGAGAAAACTATGTTTATAGTGTCATTAACTTATGTATCTAAAATCGAGGAAATTGAAAAGTACCTATCAGCCCATGTAATGTATTTAGATAAGCATTATGAGTCAGGAGTTTTTCTGGCATCAGGAAGAAAAGTTCCCCGTACAGGAGGAGTTATACTCGCCAAATCTGATACTCCTGAGAGTTTAGAAGCAATTCTAAAGGAAGATCCTTTCTATATAAATAAGTTAGCTGAATACGATATTACTGAGTTCCTACCTACGAAGGTTTCTCAGGAGCTTTCTATACTAATTGAGTAGGTAATTTTCTGCTACCCAACCAATAGACACTAGTTACACATCGAGCAACTTTGAAAGTATGTTCTATTTGAGTATCAAAATGCGGTTTGAAATATGGTAAATTGTGTTATGCAATTGAAACTAAAGTCCAAAATCTTTCATCCACGCCGTATTGGTGAACACTTAAATTAAGTTTCTCGCTCACTTATAGCAGCGACACTCTAAATTAGTCAGTAATATTGACACCTGAAATAATGAGGGAGTATGGCCTGAGTTGAAAACTGAACCGACCATACTCCGCATACATCTATATCCACTGCACTCTTTGTTGAATTGCCTATTCAAAGAAATAGAATATAGCTGATAAGGTATCTATAATATAAACGCAACATAACGAGTTATCGAGAAAATTATAGATTTAGTCTTTCTTTTATAATCTGTTCAGCGCTACGCATTGCTTCTTTGGTTGAACATTCGAACACATTTGCAGTCTGAAAACGTTGAATATCTTTTACTGGAATATCGTGCGCCAAAATAACTAATTTAGCATTACTCACATCCGCCTCTGTTATTGTATTTTGTTGACCATTTTGACCTTGCGTTTCCACACGAACTTTAATGCCCAATTTTGCACCCGCTTTCTCTATCGACTTAGCTGCCATAAATGTGTGTGCAACTCCAGATGGGCAGCAAGTTACAGCTACCACATCAAACTCGCCCTCATTTACAACAACTGAGTTACTAGATTCTATAGAGACATCAGTTTCATCTTCCTCATCTTCTGTAGCCTTTGGCTTCCAGAAACCAACAATAACTGCTGTAGTTAAAGCACCAGCCGCAATACCGATGATGTAGGAAAGTTTCCCTTCAACAACAGGCAGTACAATTAACCCACCCCAAGGAGCGTGAAGAAGTACATTCGACATAAACCCAACAATGTTACCTATAATACCACCTGCAACGATTGCTGGAAGTACACGTAGAGGGTCGTTTGCAGCAAATGGGATTGCACCTTCAGAAATACCAATCGAACCCATGATCACCGCTGCTTTGCCAGCTTCTTTTTCAGATTTTTTAAACTTAGAAGGGAAAATAAATGTCGCTAAAGCCATACCAAGTGGCGGTGTACAGATCGCAATACCCACACCACCCATTAACCACGGCTGCGTATCAACCTGAGTTTGAGCAAACAGAGTAGCAACTTTGTTGATTGGTCCACCCATATCAAATGCAGTCATACCACCTAGAATCGCGCCCAACACGACTTTCCCTGAGTCCGCCATACTGTTTAAGAATAAATTCATCGATTCCATAAACAGCTTAATTGGCTCCCCAATTCCCCAGTAAACGATCCCTGCTGCAATAAGGGTTCCGCCCAATGGATATAAGAAATATGCACCAAGAGCCGTCATTGTTGGTGGAATCTGTATTTTTTTCAGTTGCAGAACGGTAAAGCCTGCAATAAAACCAGAAACTATACAACCCAGGAAGCCTCCCCCCATATCGGACATAATTCCTGATGCGATCATCGCTGGTGCAAGGCCAGGTTTATCAGCGATAGAGTAACCAATATATCCGCCGAGAATTATTGGAAACAAAACAAGGCCTTTGATACCTATTTGCGAGATACCAGCCAATATACCGCTGTCAGGAACGGCACCTTTACCAGATATCATCACGGCTAAGGCTAGTAATACACCACCAGCAACAATAAAAGGCAGCATATGGGATGTTCCAAAGAGTAGGTGTCCTTTTAAGATGCTGAGAGACTTTTTGGTATCTCTACCACCAATAGGTGCTTGGGAAGTTAAGGTTGTCATATAGTTATACTCCTAGTTAAGAATTCAATAAAACGTCTAAAACCTGAGTTTTATTTTGGGCGCTATGCATATTTTCAATAAACTCCTCACCGAACTTTCCAAAAAGTTCCTGAAGAATATAAATATGTTGGTCCGATCCGCCATCTGGCGATGCGATCATAAAAAATATAGTGGGCTTAATATTGTCTTCATCACCATATTCTAAGCCGTCTTTTTTTACACCTACGGCAATTGCTGGCTTAATAACTGCTTTGCTTTTAGCGTGTGGGTAGGCAATTCCATCTGTTGAAGTAACTCCTAACTCCTCGCGTATTTTAATATCCGTCAAAAACTCATCTACGCTTGTTATTGAATCATTCACATAAAGAAGACCAGCTAACTCCTGAAACAATTCTTCCTTATTTTTGGCCGATAAATCTGTTTTAATTAAGTTTAAATTTACAATGTTACCAATCATGACACTTATACTCTAATAAAATTCTTATTCACTATATCCCGATTAATAAATATGAAAATAGCAATATTATTTCCGAAATAGCATTTTTGTATCACCCATATTTGTACGTGACGAACATCACTTATTTATCACATGTGAAATTTAGTGGACATATAAATTTTACCCAGAATCGAGAGGAGGAATTATTTAATAAGGAGGAAAAACAAAAGAAGTGGTTTAGGATTTTAGCTTTACAAATTTTTCAGCGTTATATAACGCTTCTTTTGTGCTTATATCGATAGTTGGCATGTTTTCAAATCGCTCTAACCCTTTAATACCTATATCATGGGCTAGAATCACTAATTCAGCTTTTTCGATATCCAGGGCTGTCAGCTGGTTATTTATACCGTTTGCACCCTGGGTTTCTACCTTGATTTTTATACCATGCTTTTGGGCTGCTTTCTCTAGAGCTCGTGCGGCAAGAAAGGTATGAGATACACCTGAAGGACAGGATGTAATGGCAACTATATCCGCCTCACCATGTTTATGAACAAGGGAAGAAAAGGGCGCCTCACTGTCTTGTGGAAACTCTTCGTTTACGGTCTTCTTCAACAGAATGACAATGATGGCCGTAGTTAGACTGCCAGCGATAGTACCAACAATATATCCCAATTTTCCATCAATCACTGGCAGTACAATCCAGCCTCCCCAAGGCGCATGGTTAATCACGTGATACATAAAGCCGATCACGTTACCAACGATAGCGCCTGAAACTATTGCAGGTAGAACTCGCAATGGATCTAAAGTTGCAAATGGAATAGCGCCCTCTGTAATACCTATTATTCCCATCAGACCTGCCGCTTTTCCAGCTTCACGCTCTTCACTTTTAAACTTTCTAGGCGCTAAATAAGTCGCGAGAGCCATACCTAGAGGAGGAGTACAAATCGCAATTCCAACCCCACCCATTAACCATGGCTGAGTTCCGATTTGCGTTTGAGCAAACAGCGTAGCAACTTTATTTATTGGACCTCCCATATCTAGCGCCGTCATCGCGCCTAACACACTACCTAATAAGACTTTGCCCGAGCCTGCCATCCCAGCAAGTGCTTCGTCCATCATTATCATTGCTTCAGCAATTGGTTTCCCAATCCCCCACATAACAAAACCACAAGTAAGGAAAGTTCCGACTAAAGGATAAATAAAGATAGAACCAAGAGAGATCATGCTCTCTTTGAGAGGAATTTTCTTGAGCATTCGAATTATAAAACCAGCAAAGAAACCAACAAAGATTGCACCTATAAAGCCGGTTTGATTATGATTAACCGCGATCCAGGAGCCGATCATTCCAGGAGCAAAACCCGGTTTGTCTGCGATGGAAAAAGCAATGAATCCCCCTAATACAACAGTGAACAGAGCCAGACCAGCAACACCCATTTGTGCTATATCTGCTAATATTCCGTTTCTTGGGACTTGCGCTTGTCCGGATACCATAATCGATATCGATAATAAGACCCCTCCCACTACAATAAACGGGATCATGTGAGACGTACCGAATAGTAAGTGCTCTTTGAATCTTCTGAGTTTTTGCTTCAGTGGACTGTGGGTCTGTAGAAGCAAATCATAGGTGTCAGCGTTGGGTTGCCTCTTAGAGCAGGCATTGTCCGCAGTTATGATTTCTATAGCTGCCTGAACTGTCGCTACTGATTTCAGCTCATTGATAAAGCTGGGTTCTAGAATTTTTTTCGACAGCTGAGCTAATGCTTCAATATGCCTTATATCGTCGTTATCGGGAGATGCGAGCATAAAAAACACATAAGATAACTCTCCGTCTTCTACGCCATAAGCGATACCCTTACGGCTTATTCCAATAGCGATTGCTGGTTCAGAAACCGAATCACTTTTTGCATGAGGTATCGCAATACCATCTTCAAATCCTGTATTACCGATTTCTTCGCGCTTTTTGATATCCGAAAGAAATTTATCTTGATCGTTTAGCTTACCTGCTTTTTCTAGCATTCCTGAGAGCTCAAGAAAAACGTCATCCTTTGTTAAGGCATCTAGTGCTAAACATACGATATTGGGTTCTACCAAATGTGAAAGATTCATTTTGCATCCCTTTACTACAGAATAATTATAGGTTAGTTAATAATTACCTTCGGATGAATAGCACAAACTTTACGTACAACTGGACTAATGTAGCACTCCACATGAAGTGTGACTCAGTTCCTCTTCTTTCACAAAACTAGTGATACAATTTCAACAAAAAACAGAGAGCTCCAATGAAAGTTGTTGCAGTCACAGCGTGCCCTACAGGCATTGCACATACGTATATGGCAGCAGATGCCCTCAAAAAAGCCGCATTGAGGCACGACGTTCATATCAAGGTCGAAACTCAGGGGGCTATGGGTATAGAGGATAGGTTAAGTAGCATAAACATCGCACAATCAGACTTAGTGTTTATCGTTTCAGAGCTTGAGATTGAGAACTCTGAACGTTTTGAAGGGTTAAAAGTGATACACCTCACCATCGAAGATATCCTGCTCAATGTAGATAAAATATTTCTGAAACACTGTAGAAAATAGTCATCAATGGAAGAACACCAAATTACCTTCATTGTTGAGAATATTGATGCTAGTACATACATAGCTTTGCCTTTGATTCGCCTTGCAAAGAAATTCAAGAGTACTATCTCCATTATCAATATCACTCAGAATCGTAGTACCGAGTTATCCAAAGCTATATCCGTATATCAGGCGGTGTTTCAAAGAGGCGATGTTTGTCAAATCACAGCTAATGGAGTAGACGCAGAATTAACATGCTTTGTGATGAAGAATCTCATAGCAGAGTATTATGTGTTGGTTGGTTCTGAAATCAGCTACCGGTTTTCAGACAGTCTTAGCTTACGTTTACCCCAGCTCAAAACGAGGTCCGATATTCGTTGGCACTATGCAAAGTCACAAACCGAACTGACTAAGTATGAATGCCTGAGAGGATTAGCGCGACTCATTAACCCTTCACATTCAGAACAACTACTGTCAGCATTCCTATCAAGAGAAAAGTCTTCACCTACCTGTTTGACGTCTGGCGTTGCATTGCCACACGTTATGTTTGAAAAGACAAAACAGATTTCTATTGCTGTAATTACAAATGATAAGTCCATGGATTGGGAATCAAAGTTAGGCAGGGTAAATATCGCAATCGGCCTTGTAATTCCTCAAAAGCCAACAATGAGTCAGCTTAACTCAATCACTAACCTCACCCGAAACTTACTTAGTGATGAAACCAATGAGCGGTTAGTGAAAACCAAAAAACCCGTCGATCTACAAGCGATATTAATGCATGCAACATCTACTCTTTTTAAGTAATCCCCTAGATGATGGTAGTTCTTTAGTTCGAGTTACGATACGCCGTTGGTGTATGACCAGTACGTTTCTTAAATACCCGACAAAAATAGTTCACATCTTTAAAGCCACAACGATGCGCAACTTCACTTAACTTGAAGTTGTACTTCTTAAGCATAAACTTCGCACGATCAATTCTTACCCATATTATATAGTCAGCCAGTGTCATATGCCCTTGTTGGCGAAACATTCGTGAAAGGTGGTTAGCAGAGATATTAAAACGTTCTGAAATGTTTTCTCGGCTGATGGCGTGGTGGTAATTCTCCTGAATATAGACACAAATTTGTTGATATAGGTCCCTCACTCTATCACGAGAAGGCTCTTCAGAGTGCTCAAGCATCTTTTTGCAATACTGTAGCAATGTTTGTAGGAGTAATTCATCCATAGGCTTTTTATCGTGCTCACTTGAAAGTGAGTTTAAGGCCATCAAAACATTATCCAGAGCGGCCCCTGAGTTGGTACGAATACTATGTTTTTGAACATCAAAAAAAGTCTTTTCATCTTTACGTTTGCTTACTAGGCTTAACCCTAGCTGGCGGCGACCAAACAATATACTTAAAACCGAACAGTCGGTATTCCAGTATGGGTAGTTCCAGCAGTTAGGTGGGATAAAAATAGCATCACCCGCCGTTGCGTTAATTTTTGTGACACGATTTTCCGAAGACTCCATTTTATTGATATAGCAGCCTTCCAGAACTAACTCTAAGCGCGGAAAATTAACCTGATAACTAAATGGTGCCGGAGTATGAAAATCACCAGCGAACCAAATATTATGCGAGGGCCTCCGATCTTCTAATATTGCTGAAACTAGATCATGAAACATCATATTTGTGTATCTCTAAAAACCACTGGTTCCAATATATATTTAAAGTGAAGTTTCGTACTAGTGGATAAATCACACTTATATTTTCGTGCTACAAAACTTTAGTCATCGATACATTTATCCAGTTAACACGTTTCCAAAAGTAAAGAACTATATTCTTGAATCTGGATAGAACATCAAGAAAACCATTTTTAGTTTAGAACTCACTTGGCCAGTTTTTCAAAACATAAAGCTAAAATACGAAAAAAGGCCGTTCCAACTAAAGAACGGCCAAAAATGAAACAAGCTAATCCTGCGCGCGTCCCCCTATTTTTTCATTACACGCTTTTTCGCTCTGTTCCACCGGGAGTCTAATTTTTCAAGAGCCCCTTCAAAATCTCCCGACATAATCACATCTTGGATATAGCCACCAGAATAAAAATCAATTTTCGAACGGTTTGTTACCTCAATAAACGTTGAAGAATTGGTTGGTGATTGAATAACTTTCGGTTCATAGCTCATGTACTCGTTCAACTGTGCGAGCGCAGGTTGTTTTGTTTTAATTGTTGGTATAAAACCAGCAATTTCATCAAAATCTGAACCTTCAAGCAGGAACTTCATATAAGCTTTTGCAGTCTCTTTATTTTCAGAATGCTTGCTAACCGCGTAGCCCCAGTCATGGTTCATCTGCGCTTTTAAAACTCCTGAGTCGTCAGACGGAATTGGCATAAAACCAATATTTTCCGGATCTGCACCACGCTCAATGACTTGAGGAATAACCCAGTTTCCTAGGTAGTACATTGCAGCTTGTCCATTTGCAATTGAGTTCTTAGAATCTTCCCATGAGTTGGTGATAAGATCTTTTTCTGTCCATTCATTGTCAATAAACGTCTTAAGAACCGACAAAGACTTATTATAAGCAGTGTCTCCAGAAAATGGCTTGTCTTGATCAAGCATTTTCTCATAGACATTATCGTTACCTTCAACAACTATAGGAAATTTATCCCATTGTTGAAGAGGCCACTGAGCACCAAAGTTTACGTAAAGTGGAATTTGCCCCTTGGTTTTAATCTTTTCTGCCGCCGCATAGAAATCGCTCAGTGATTTAATAGGCACTTCTACACCGGCATTTTTTAGAACATCTTTGTTGTATACCAAACCTTCAACGGCATTACCCATAGCAATACCATAAGATTTTCCATCGTTCTCCCATGCATCGAAAAAGTATACTTCTTCCTCCGAATAAATGTCGTTCAATGGCTCATAGAAGTTTGGATATTGTTCAGAAGGAACTGACGGAAGAATCAGCACCAAATCACCGTAGTCACCAGTATTCATACGAGGACGCAAACCACCTTGATAATCTGCAAAGGCCACTACTTTCACATTTTCTACATTAGGATAAAGCTCTTTAAACTCTTTCTCGTAACGGTCGTACACGCCAGCCTGAACTAAGTCAGTACGGTTTGTATAAAAGGTAATACTTCCTTTTACTTCACTCTTATTAATTCCGTCTATCACACCAGCCTGTGCAATGCCAGTCGCTCCAATTAAAACTGATGAAGCTAGTAGAGTTTTGGTCAGAGTAGGTACAAATCTTTTCATCGTTATTCCTTTATTCTGTTAGGGAAAAGCATCGAATGAGTACTAATCGCAAATATCGAACGCAACCAATGATATCGTTACGATTTAAAAATAACGATGTGCAAGTTACAATTTCGTGAATAGGATCACTCAAAGAGCAACTAAAATCAACATTAACACTTTAAAATAATTACATATAGTTCTTTAATATCATGCAGATATGAACATAAATTAAACTTTAACAGGTTCCACAAAAACACCTTCAACACTTTGTGATTTGCATCACACAGATTCGCGTAAATTGATCAGAACCACAAAATAATAACGTTGCCATTTATAAAATGTGGATTTTCTTACAACATAAACGCGTGAAATTTACCACTTTGGGGTCAATCAAAAATGAACAATAAATTCATAAAGGTAGCAATCGCCACTTCATTTGCAGCTGCAGTAGTAGGATGTCAAAGCACAAACTCAACATCACAAACTACACCATTCATTACTAACGATTCGATGAGTGATTTTGTCAAACAAGAAGGAACATCACTTTATTTGAATGGAGTACCATTTCGTTTCTCCGGCACTAACAATTACTACATGCATTACAAATCAAATGACATGATCACATCAGTACTTGATGATGCCCAGTCGCTTGGTCTTAACGCTATTAGAGTGTGGGGCTTCATGGAAGGTGTTAGCCACAACCACACAATGCAAGCTGAACCAGGAAACTTTGAACCACCAACCAGTGTGAAAAGCTCTTTGGAACGGCTGGACTTCACTATTGCAGAAGCGCAAAAGCGCGGAATTCGTGTTGTGGTTGTATTAACCAATAATTGGGGTGATTTTGGTGGCATGCCTCAATATGTGGAATGGTTTAACGGCGATCATCATGATGATTTCTATCGTAACGAAGACATTAAGAATGCGTATAAACAGTTTGTCAGTCACCTGATAACTCACACGAACTCATATACCGGAGTACCACTAAACGAAGATCCTACGGTCATGACTTGGGAACTAGGTAACGAACCACGAGCCCAATCGGACAAGTCAGGCGAGTTGCTTTACAACTGGGCGTCTGAAATGAGCTCGTACGTAAGAACCCTGGCACCAAAACAGCTCATTGCACTGGGCACAGAAGGTTTTTTCACCCGTCCAGGGCATGAAGATTGGGCATACAACGGAAATGAAGGTGTCGACTGGGAACGCATCATCACCCTTCCAAATATCAACTATGGAACAGTTCACTTATATCCGGAACACTGGGGGAAACACAACGCGGAACAGTGGGGTACGCAGTGGTTGATTGATCATGCAAAAGCTGCAAAAAAAGCCAATAAACCCGTAGTTCTCGAAGAATACGGAATTGGGGCAAACGAGCCACAGAACAGGGACTTCATTTACGAAAAATGGACAAATACTGCGTTTGAACATGGCTATGATGGCAGCATGTTTTGGATTTTAACGAGTTATGAGCAAGGCTCGCCAGATAACTTATACCCAGACTATGATGGTTTCCGGATCATTAACGATGGTGGTCGTACAAATCAAATTCTAAAACGCCATTCTAAAGAAATGCGCGGTTTAAGTGTCGAAAAACCTGATAAAGCGTATATCACCTACCCAGTAGATGGAATGAAAGTATCAGACGATAGCTTCACTGCCAAAAGCTATGTGATGAACTACAACCACGATGTTGAAAGCGTCATCCTCAGAACACCGACAGGAAATGTCGAAATGTTGGACACAGATGGCGACGGTTACTACGAGGCTGACTTGATTACCGAAAATATCGGTTACGGAGAACAAAAGCTCATCACGGTAACAACATTGGATAACGGAAAACGCATCACAGATAAGATTAGTGTAACGTTTGACAGACCAATTAAAGGTTATGAACGTGGTACATTCTTCGACTTTAGCGATGGCAATACACAAGGTTGGGAAAAAGAAGGGACATGGCAGGCTGCATGGAAGAACCCTGCAATTGAAGTCAGTACCGACCTAGGCTCACCAATGCTTAAACTCAACTTAGTCTGGTCCGGTAAAAATGACTGGGAAGAGCTAAAAATGCGTAATATGCGAATCAACAAATTTACGCAACACGCCAAACTCGCTTATGACCTTTACGTACCGGTAAATGAGGGCGATAAGGGTGGTGTCAGACCTTATGCCGCTCTTGGTGATGGCTGGGTTAAACTAGACTCGGACAAGCACCGACAAAAAGTCAGCGAACTTGAAAAAGTGACCATGAACGGAAAAGATTTCTACAAACAACATGTCGAAATAAACCTAGGTAACATCGACGGCAAACTACCCGATGTATTTATCTGTGTTGTCGGAGACAAGTTACCACTAGATGGTTCCGTATACCTGGATAATATTGAGTTCCTCAAACCAGTTTATTAATCCAAACCAACTAGCATCACAACCGAATGAAGCTCAGACACCCTTGTTTGAGCTTCTCCCTGCTTCCGAACCAACTAACAACAAGTGAAATTTCATTAGCAAACACTTTCAATCGTAACGTTATGATTGATATACAGTGGCAAAAATCAAGAGGATATATAATGAAGGGAAAGAAGCTATTAGCCGTCGCTTTAACCGCAGTTATTTTATCTGGCTGCAACATTGGTGACGGTACTGGAGAAAACTCAAGAGACACTCAAGACGATGGTTATCAATCTCCAGGCGGTAATGGCACATCAACTAATTACATTCGCTATCAGAATAAAGACATCTATCTCAACGGAGTCAATGTAGCTTGGTTGGACTTCGCCAAGGACTTTGGTTCTGGTCTTGATATAGATGGAACTGCTCAGGTTCTGGACCAAGTGAAACAGAGTGGTGGTAATTCTGTCCGTTGGTGGTTGCACACCAATGGTACACAAAGCCCTGTTTGGACACCTGATGGAACAGAAGTTGCAACTGAAGTTGAACAGCAGGCTATTATCGACGACATAGAAACCGCACTTGACCTCGCCAGCGACAGAGACATGTATATCATGCTGTCTCTTTGGTCGTTCGATATGCTTGCAATTAAGCAAGGTGGTGTGACGGACGTGATAAATTCAAACTACCGTTTTCTTACTGACCAGTCGATGAGAGAAAGCTATATACAAAATTTCCTTACCCCACTTCTAACTCGCATCGCTGGTCACCCTGCTTTAATTGCTATAGACCTTTTCAATGAACCTGAAAACATGACTGAATCTTGGTTTATAGATAGAGAAGGCTTAGGAACAAACTACCCCGTCACTTTAAATGATATTCACACTACAACAGCCGTATTAAGTAATGCGATCCATGATATCGCTGACAACTTGAGCAAAGAAGTACTTGTTACAACTGGACCAAAATCTATAGGGATGTATAACGCCGACGGCTTCGGTGGAACAAACTACTATTCCGACTCCAATATGATTAACCTTGGGGGAAATAACGCAGCCCTCGATTTTTACTCCCCTCACTATTATGACGACATGGGGAAAAATGGGGCATGGTCACCGTTCTATTTCCAGGCTAGCTATTGGGAGCTTGATAAGCCTGTAGTTGTCGCTGAATTCTTTGCTGATGACAATGCTTACAAACCTGCCTCATTCGAATATTTTGGCAATGCCGTTGGGGAAGAGGAACTATGTGTCCGTCTCATGGACAACAATTATGCAGGTGCCTTTAGTTGGCAGTGGACTAATCAGTATAGACAATCTACCCTAAACTGTGTTGCAGCAGCGGCCAATCAGCAAGTAACACCATCCGCTGGTTTATTTGACTTTGAGGACGGTAATATCCCTTCAATTATGGCTGTTTCTGAAACAGGAGGCAGTGCATCACTATCGATTTCAACTGCGGAAGCCTATCAAGGCATTAACTCCCTTGAGGTTAAAATTCAAGAGCCGGAAGGAGAAAAGAAACTTTACTTACAGCTTCCAATTTCTACCCTCGAAGCAACAGAAATTTCAGAAGTTAGTCTTTGGGTTAAGTTTTCAGCAGATATGGCAACATCTTCTGTTAATGGTGGGAAGCTCTATGCCAAGGACAAAGACTACGTCTGGTCTGAAGGAAACTGGGTAAATGTCACTCCAGGAGAATGGACACTTGTAAGCTGGTCGCTACCGTCAGCAGTCCAAATTTCTGACCTTAATGAATTTGGTTTTCAGATCTATGGAGATGCTGGCGGCGCTGCCCTTGATGCGTCTGCCTTTATCGATAATCTATATCTGGGGAACTCGCCAGTAGATGTTAAAGACGAAGAAGATACCGATCTATCAGGTGACCAATTCTCGTTTGAAGATGACTTAGTTCCTGCTGGCTTCGACCTAGCTACCGATAGAGGAACCAAAGGAAACCTGTCAGTAATAGATTCACAAGCCACAGATGGAACAAAAGCCCTCATGGCAACCGTTACCGAGACGGCCGGAGCAAATGGTGTTTACATCAAGTTCCCAACATCACAACTATCTATCTCAACCGTTGGCTCTGTTAGTGCGCAAATAAAGCTTTCACCAGAAGTATCGGCCGCTGGTTTTACAGGCGGAAAGCCTTTTGCAAAAACTGGCGATGGATGGGCCTGGCAAGAGGGTGACTGGGTTAACATGAGCAGCGATACTTGGACTGAGTTCACATGGACGGTGCCATTGTCAGATCTTAAAGAGCTTGGCATACAAATCTACGCTGGAGCTGGTACCGCAATAACTGATGGTGAAGTATATATCGATGAGGTGGTCATCAACCCATAACCTTCCCCCAGAACTAAACTTGGAAAAGATACCGGGAGCATAAACAGCTCTCGGTTTCTTTCGTTTTTATTTTCTGCCTGATGCTATAATTACATTTATTGATAAATCCATCAGGCTAAACAATATTTTCAACGCGATTGCTTTACGCTTTGTTTTTGTTCGTTTGTCACTTCTCTTACGCTAAAGACTATCTCGCCTATTCCGCTCACTTCGAATACGCACCTATAAGCTGCGAGCAAAATGATTCTTTAGTTAGAGTAGGACCTGGTATTGTAAAAACCTTACCCCTACACATGGCCTAGAATTTTTGCACTAGCACGTCAACAACATGCTGGTGTTATTACAGGGTTATACTTTACATCACAAAGGAATGAGTTTCTGGTCTATACTGAAATCCAGGTGGCAAACATTGTGTCGTAATCACTAATGAAGTTAGCAACTTCCTTTTACACCTAATATATAATACTCCGTTCATCATATTAATTAAAAATATACTTAGAGGCGCAACAATAGCCAAATCGTATCGTTACCACTCTAAGTCTAGTTCAACTTTAAACATATATAAGGATAAACTTCAAAAAATGAAATATGACTCATGAATAGAGTTTAAACAAGGAGGAATAATTTCCCCCTCGGTAATAACAAATCAAAACCCTCCTAACGTTGCTACCCACGGGTGAGCATAAGCTTCTTTAGCTTTAAGGTTCCACGCAAGGCCGAAACCAGTATTCCAGGTAATAAAAAAGCTGTTTTAGGCATTTCTTTTTCAATCTCATTAATAAGATGTTCGAGATCAAAAGGTGTTTTAAGTAACCAACGACCAATTGGATTCCAGTTTGAACGAGGCCCAGTCTCTGTTAGTGCATAAGGTTTATTAAATGTTTCGATCATTACCTTGTAGTAATTTTTCATATAATACACGAGTCTCAATCGAAGCAGATTTATTACTTAAAACTGCATTTTAATTTTGTGAAACATTCTTTTCAGAGGTCGAGCTACAACCTACTGCCAACATTATCGTTGTAGTTGCCGAAAGCAAGAAACTTAATTTCATATCGCACCTTTCTATTATTACTTATTTTAAAGCATCATAACGGTATCGATACGATGTTTATGTACTCATATGAGACAGCGTGAAATACGCACAGTAATCATTACGTCACTTGCACGACAACAATATCCTCTCTTAATGGAATACGTATGTAGAAACGACACCCTTTACCTTGCTTGCTAACACATTGAATCTCACCATTGAGCTTATGCCGCACTAGATTATAGATTATCGACGTTCCAAGACCAGAACCGCCTTGCCCCCGCTTGGTGGTTACAAATGGCTCAAACACTTTCGGCAAAATGTCTGGAGGAACACCCTTTCCATTGTCGCTGTAGTGGATGATAAGATACTCACCATCACATTCTATGTGGACATCAATGTTGCAGGCCTCTTCTTTATTTTCAAAGCCGTGAATAATTGAGTTGAGCACAAGGTTAGTATAAATTTGTGTAAACACACCAGGATAGCTGTGTATCTCTATCTCGGGAGAACAGCTCAGCGCCAGCGATACTTGCTTTTTCTTGAGCTCATGCTTGAGCGAGTTCAGAGCGTGACGAAGGTTCTCTTCAACCTTAAATCGATACTTAGCTAATGAACTCTGATCAACCGCTACTTGCTTAAAGCTCTTTACTAGTTCGACTGTACGAGTCAAATTATCGCTGATTAACTTGTTGGATTCAGCAATCATTTCGATAAGTTCAGCCCGTTCGTGGCTAGCACTATCATCCAGTGCAGTTATCTGTTGAATCCTCTCCTCAACAACAGATGAGGCCATAACACAGATACCTACAGGTGTATTGATCTCATGTGACACCCCCGCCACAAGTCCCCCCAGTGAAGCCATTTTTTCTGATTCAAGTAAAGTTTCCTGGGTTTGCTTTAACTCTTGATAAGCTTCTTCTAGCTTGTTTTTGCTCTCTTTTTCAAACTGCGCAGCCTTAACCATAGCGTTGATTGCTGTAATATCGGAGCACACTTCTACATGTCCCACTATTTCACCCTTACGGCTATAAAGATAACTGGTATCAACTCGAAACTCTCTGTCGAACTGAGAAAAAAACGTTTCGGTCTCACCCTTTCTTAGCCGCCATACGCCACACTTTTCAGTCTGACAGATGGCAGCTCCCCAGTTGTTGCACTGACGACCAATAAAGTCTCGCTTAGGCTCATCAAACAGATTCTCCACAGGCTTGTTGATGAATGTCCAGTTCATGTTGATGTCTGTGACCGACAGCGGTGTTGGAACCGCGTCCAGTAACTGCTCGTACCAAAAATACTTATCTTCAATGTCATCATCGATTTTTTTAATGACAATAAGCAACGCAATGAGGGCAGATAAGGCAAGCAGGATATAAAGCAGCCACTTTTCTGAGGAGGCCATCAAATACCCTGCCCCTAAGGCAATCGCAAACAGCACAACAACGAAAGAAATGAGCGTCTTTTTCATCAAAACGAAAGCTCCTGCTTACTCACAACAAACTGGTCAACCTGAACTTATGAAACGTTTTTAACCTCAATTACGTGGTCGTCTTTATCATCAGGTACGTCAATCAGCCCCTCTATCTTTCTCATGTTCTCCAATTGTGCTTGCAGCTTATGAGACAATTCGTTGAGCTCGACCGCAGACAGCGAGGTTTCCTCAGCAGAGGCCGCTGTCGAGTGCACCACTTCGTCAATTTCAGACATACCCTGATTGACCTGACTGAGTCCTGTCGCCTGGCTCTGCGAGGCGTTGTCAATCTCCTCAATGGTGTCAGATATCGCCGTGACATGCTCAATGATTTCCCCCAGAGCACTGACGCACTGCTGCGAGATGGCGTTGCCTTTCTCCACGTTTTCTATCGAGGTCTGAATGTATTGCGCCGATTCGCTGGCCGCCGTCGTGCTTCGCTCGGCCAGTTTTCTTACCTCATCGGCCACCACCGCAAATCCGCGTCCCATCTCCCCCGCTCTGGCGGCCTCAATGGAGGCATTGAGCGCCAACAGGTTGGTTTGCGAGGCAATGTCGTTAATCACATCAATGATTTCTCGAATGGAGTCGCTTGAACGATTAATCTCCTGCATTGCATGCTCAAGCTCTCTGATTTCATCAGAAGCCGTGGTGGCCGCTCGCTGCGCCTCTAAGGAAGTGTGGGTGGCTCTGGAAGCCCTCTCTGCATTGTCGTTGGCCTGAGTAAGAATTTCGTTGAGAGAACTACCAATCTGAGTAATGGAGGCGGCTTGCTGAGTGGAACCGACAGTCAGCGCATGACTAGCATCATTGAGGTTGTTTGCACCAGTCGAAAGGTTTTCACTGATGGCATCCACGTCGTTATACACCCTCACCAATGCCACTTTCTCAGAAACCTCCTGAACGTATTCCACATGTCCGATGGGGTTACCATCCAAACCATGGATATAACACGTATCGACACGAAAATCTTTATCCCATTGATGAAACGCTGTCGTCGGTTGCCCCTTTCGTAAACAGTGCACACCACAATCTTCGGTGTTGCAGATGTTTGCCCCCAGTTCGAACAGTGTTGCCCAAGAACATCCTCTCTGGTGACGCCAAGTGGCTCAGTCGCGGCTCTGTTGACAAACGTCCACTTCATGTCCATATCTGTGACCGACAAGGGGTTGGGTATTGAATCGATGATTTGCTCGTAAAAATTAAACCGCTCAAGGACCTGGCGGTTTAAAATAATCTGGAGAGCCAATACCCCAACAAGCAGAACGCCCACAACTAACACCCTAAAATCCTGCACCCCTAACATCAGCGCTGCCAAAATAGAAACAAGAGTTAACCCTAATGCGATACGATAATACGTGTTCATGCTTTCCCCACTGTCATGCTATTCGCTCACAAAAATGCTTCATTAAAGCGTAGGATATTATGATGATAGTTCCATTAATAAAGCTTTGCTAACTCATGATTGTTTCCTCTTCCTCAATACTTTTGAAAACGTTTTAAGGGTTTATTTGATAGCTATAGCAGGATGACCTTACCTTCATATTGAGAAAATAAAGACAAAATACAGATGCCGGATTAATGAACTGACCAAATTTGTAGTCGCTGACTCGAGTACTGTGCTTTTTATCAGTTACATCTAAATACATCCAGTTCACTTTTTTGGTTCTCAGCCAGTTCTGCTAACTCAGTCGAAGCCTCAAACGCATCGTTGCTACCTGATACATTTTGCTGCACCAAATCATATGCTTGAGTTGTTATTTGGGCAATTTCTTCTTACTCTTGATATGTTTTTTGATGCTTCAGCATAAACTTACATCTCATCGGCATTCGCATATATCTCGACTCTGGTTAGAAACCCATCCATGAAATCCGGCCTTGGCAACTAAGAATAGAACGGTCGCAAACCCATCGATTTTCCGAGTATTACCCCGATTGTCAGCAACAGAACAAGAAGTTGTATGGCTTCGCCACACAACTCACTTTTATCACCTAGAAATTTTGCCTATTTTTCTAAGTAGCTCCAACGTCTTTTTAGTCCCGTCCATCTCGCTGTGTGCATCGCCTTCGTACTCCGCAGCTATGACCCCTTCAAATCCGTGCTCACTTAGGATCTTTACGCATTCAGGATAATCAACTGTGGTCTCTTCCCCTGCCGTGGAAAACTCATAGGATTTAGCACTGACACCAAGCGTATATGGCGCTAAATCCTCCAATCCTTGAGTTCGATCGTAAAATCTTTTCGGTTCGTGATGCCAACCTCCCATGAAAAAGTTGTCGAAATCCAAGTACACCCCAACATTCTTTTTACCTACTACCTCGATTAACATCGCCAACCATGCTGCATTACTAGAAGGGTGTCCGTGATTTTCAACCACTATCTGAATCCCTAAAGGTTCTGATCGCTCTGCCAGTATCCGCATGCTTTTTGCCATATTATGCATCTGTAGCAAATAGCTGCCATCTCCATAAGCATTAACACGAAAGAGTCGGCACCCCAGTGTTTCTGCAACCTTTAACCAGCGTAGGTGTTTTTCTATGGCGACATGTCTCTCTTCCGGGTCGGATGCCGCCAGATTTCCTAACTCATCACACATAAGGCAGTTGAACTCGATCTGCCTCTCTTCTGCCTGTTTTTTCCAGCCTTTAAGCCAGGAATCATCATCAACTTTGGAGTAAAATAGTATATTGACCAAGTCAATAACCTTTACATCTAACGCTTCGGCAGCGTCTAAAAGCTGAATGTGGTCAAAATCACCACGTAATACAGTATCTGGATTATCAGAATGTAATTCCGCAAGGTACTGTTCATAGTTATCTCTGCTGTTTCCGAGAATTGAACGATGAAAACTCCACTGCGATATACCGAGCTGTATATTTGATTTCATGCTCATTTCATACCTCTTTTATTGATCGTATAAGCGACATGAAGCGCGATAAACCAAAACACTGGTTTTTGCCGTCAACTCATTTACTTCACCAGGACGCTGATAAAAGGCACTAGCCGAACCAGAGAAATGTTGCTGGTTATGAAACTTCAATTCCCCACTCAGTACAAACCATATACAAGGCCCATTATCCGGGGGGGTTGTAAGTGATTCTCCAGCCTCCAATCGATACTCTCTTAACTGAAAGTCATCTGATGGCACGGGGAAATCGGTTGCATTATTACCAATTTCAACCGGAGTCACTGTTTCGGGGGTGATTGGTTCAAAACTGCATACTTTTATCAACTCTCGAACATCGACCCGCTTAGCTGTCAACCCTGCACGCAACACATTGTCTGAATTTGCCATCAATTCAATATTTTGCCCTTCAAGGTACGCATGAGGTATACCGGCATCCTGATACACCACTTTGCCTTTAGGTACATACATTAAATTCAGCACGAATATCATCAGCAAGCCTGCCTCGCGAGGTTGCCCTTCGTTTTCCGCCCGAATAGCGGAACGCATAAACCAAAATAACGGCTCTGATTTTGATATTTCATTTTGAAGATAAGCCTCCCGATAGCGTTCAACTACCGGTTCAACGATGATGCTTAACTCTCTTTCAGACAAATCAAAAATAAACGACACAAATCGTTCAATACCTTTCTCTTGGTAAATGTGAACCAAAGGTTCTAACTCTATGATTCTATTAAACTGTTCAACAACCTTTTCCTCGGAACGAAACCCGTGTAGTAAATAAAAATCCGATAACGCCAGCATCAACTCTGGCTTGTGATTGTCATCTCGGTAGTTTCGCTCATCTGCTGGCACATTATTCTTGATTTCGTAAGCGAACCCATCCCTGGCCTGTTGAAGACTAGGATGAACCTGTATTGATAGTGGTTGTCGAACATCAAGCACCTTAAACAAGAAAGGAAGTCGCTCTCCAAATTTTTTTATTGACGCAGCACCTAGCCTAGACTCCGGATTGAGCTTTATCCACTCTGATAATAACGAGCCATCCACCAGGCGAGACGAACCGTTTTGGTGATCTCCAAGCCAAAACTCTGCCGAAGGCTTGTTATTCAGGGCCCTGGCGTTGGTTAACATTGGGATATAGTGATAGCCACCCCAATCAAAATTCTGAGTAACACCTTTGATTTCTAACATAAATATCTCCTCACGCGACTAGCCCATTGTCGATAGGCTTATTATTTATTTGTACTGTCGCTGTTTTTTCTGTTTTGAATTGTTCTAACTCACCTTGCTGCTCTGTAGAGAGCTGCGTGAGCTTTTGACTGTTCTGACTGACCTCATCCAGTTTTTCCAGACTCGATCTAAAAGTTATTGCGATATTTGATAAAGACGACGAAATATCTGAACAAGCCTGATACTGCTCTGTTGCAGACTGGGAAATAACGCCCGACTCCTGAGTGAGTTTTTCGATGTATCCACGGATGGTATCCATGCTCTTTCTTGAAGCTCCTACAAACTCCATATTCTCAGTCATTTTTGATTCGCACTCATTCATGTGCTCAACAGCACTGCGACTCACAGACTGTAAATCTGTAATCATTGAATGAATCTGCTCCGTCGCCTGAGTGGTACGCTTTGCTAAGTTACTCACTTCTTGCGCAACTACAGCAAATCCTTTTCCGGCATCACCAGCCCGAGCGGCTTCGATTGTTGCATTTAACGCAAGTAAGTTGGTCTGACTGGCAATATCACTAATAACCGAGATTATTTGACTGATTTCTTCACTTCTCTCAGAAGCCATGCCTATAACGTTGCTACTTTTCTCTAGTGTCTGTTTCAGCTTCTCACTACCTTGAGTGTTTAGTTCGAGGTAGTGATTTCCACTCTCAGTTAAACTGTCTATTTCAAGAGAATGCTCGAGACTGGACTGGGTCGCACCTTGAACTTGCTGACTCACGACCTCTAGCTGCTCAACAGCACCAGAAATAGACTCAATAGCGAACATCTGTTCATCGTTAAGCTCTTTTACCTGATCCGCTAACGCTGAGTTTTGATTGCTCTGACTATATATTTCATCGCTATTTAGCTTGACTCCTCTGATCAATGAGCGGTTTGTTGCAATGACATTGTCGAGTCTTGCTGTCAATTGAGAGAACTCAGCAGACCACCCCTTTTTCTCGACAGACTGGCTGTAATCTCCCTCTGCCAACCCATTAATAACCTTAAGGCTGTAATTAAGTGGTTTTTTAATCTTTCTTGTCAGATAGACAGCGACAACAACAACCAATAATGAACAGAAAAGTAGAGCGGCCACCTGGATTTGAATGATTGTATCCAGTGCTTTAATAATGCTCTCTTGCTTACCGGTGCTTATCGAGCGTCCTAAATCTAATAACGTAGAAACATGTTGATTCAGTCGCATGTTAAGTTCGCGATTCTCTTCAAGAAGACTAGATATCTCACTCTCGAGGCTCTGCTGAGCAAGCAAAAGTTGAGGTAAATTGTTTTGACCGTACATCAGAGTCTCAAACAACTTAGTTGCCTCTAGGTAGTCAGGTTCTGAGCTAAGTTCAGGCACGTCTTCCAACAAATAGGAATGTTCCTCCACGATATCTGTTTTCTGCTGCATTAAAAACGCGACATTCGCCTCGACTTCTTGCTTTGTAGTCACAAAAAACGTCCTGGTTAGTACATCGAGAGAAGCATCCCGCTTCTCGATAAAGGTATCGATGTCCTTGCGTAAAAACTCATCTGCACGCTTTGTTACCCTAGATAATATAGAGTCAGATGTTTCTGTTTGATTGTTAAGTTCATTACGAAGTTGGTAAAGCTGCTGCTTAAGCTCTATCGACTGTAGATGACGTGAAAAAATTGAGTTTGATGACTGAGAAAAATCAGATAAATCTTGTTTTAGCTCGTTCACCCTAGAGGCAGGAAGAGAAACAGATTCTATCGATTGATAAAAAAGGTTGGTAACGCGTGCAAGTTCCGCAGTAGCGAGTTGTTGCGCTATTGTAGCTTCACTAAGATTTTTCTCCCGCAAGGCTTCTGAAATAAGTAATTGTGTTGTTTTAACCTCTTCTCTGAGATCACCAATCATTTCAGTCAGTGATTGACTCTCAGCAAATGCAGTCTCTATCTCGTTTTCTGCACTGTCCGTGTATACAAGTGTAACTCCGTTTGCTATTGCAAAAGTAACTAAGATGGTGACAAATGCTGAGACTATTTGAACTACAAGTCTCATAAGCTTCTCCTGATACAATTAGGGGGAGCAAATGCTCCCGCCTAAATGATGAATTATTCTTAGAACCAAACTTCAGCCTGAACACCGAAGTTCAACACGTCCGTTGCACCGTCACGTGTATAACCCGAGTCCAGTTTTGCTGCTGCATCGTCATCCCATTGAGCATAAGTAGCGAATACTCGGATTTGAGGACGAGCCCAGAATCCGGTTTCGAGCATAATTGTTGGTGCAATAGTTGCCTTAAACAGGCCACCTTCGGCGCCACCATCTTTCTTCTCATCAATGTACTCATAACCAACTTCATATTGCATCGCAAAGTTTTCAGTGATTTGGTTGTGAGGACGAACACCAACAGCCCAGATGTTACGGTCAGAACCTTTTGTCGAAGGAGATGACCAATCTGACCAAGGAGCATAATCAGAGTCAGTCTGATAGAATGCGAACGTCGACACTTCCCAGTTTTGAGCAACATTTGCTAGGCCATCAAACACGATACGTGAAGAGGTTGTATCTTCAGTGTTCGCAAAGCCCCAACCGTTTTTGCCGAGGGAATCACCCGCCGCTAGACCCTGACCATACTGAGCAACAATTCGAGAGTAACCACCTGTAATGCCGTAAAACCCATCGAAGTTATACATCGCCGTTAGGCCAATACCATCTTCTGCAGCACCTGCGTGCCAACTATGCTCGTTCATTTTGTGAGCCACAAACTGAAGATCTAAACCCGTTCCAGCAATGCCTTTAAGCCATAAGTTAAGAGAAAGGTCGTCTGGGTAGCCTTGCTGTGCATCATCAACCGGCGCTTCGTTGTTTCTGTCACTTGGCATGAAGGCATATAGGCCTACATCCATTTTTGCAAAACCAACATCGATTTTATCAACACCACCACCGGTACCGTTGTACTGAACATATTCCCAGTCATACTGGTGGTTAGATGTATTTGAGCTGCTGTAACGTTTACCCGCCCAGAAAACCGCGTCTGGAGCAAACGGTAAGTTACCCATTTCAACATAACCTTCGCGGAACTGAGCATCATGACCATCAGCGTCAGTACAGTTCCAATCAGCGGTACAGTTTGTTTCATGTGTAAGGTTTGCTCTGAACTTTGCCCACGTACCTGAATCAGTCGTGAACTTCATAGTAGGTAGAAGCTCGATTTTCGTGTTCTGCTCGTTACCCAAACGGAACTTACCATAGTTAGTAAACAAGCCTAATGAGTTAGAACGATTTCCATCACTGTTCAGCAGAAGGCCACTTTTTGCATAGCCATGCATTTCAAAATCCTGGTCTGCAGCCATTGCAGACATAGAAGAAAGAACGAGTGCTGCTAAGGTAGATTTCACAAAGATTGATTTTTTCATATTTGCATTCTTCTTATCGTTAAGATTGAGAGATTTCCATTTACGTTTGCCCGAAACCCAATTCAATTGGCCTCTCGATGACAACGAACTCATTGTAGATCCATTTTTATCGTAACGTTACGATCAAGATCGTATTTGAACGAGCTTTTTCAATTCTGTTTACTAATTTGAGACGTGGATCTTTTTATTGATAAATAACGGAGAATTTAATGAGGATTATTCGTACAGATCTTTAATTAATAAGAAACTCATCACGAAATTCAAACAAAAAGAGCAGGTTTACACCTGCTCCTTTAATATTATTTTTACAAAAACTTTTTGTTTTTATCTATCAGCTCAATCCGCTGAGATACACAACCTGCACTCGTTAACGGATCTTCAGGAGTATTGACGACATAATCAACCATCTGTTCCACTGTGGTCGTTAAAACATGGCATCGGGTGTCCGATGAAGCATAGTAAATAAATACCTGACCATCGTCCCTTGCAATCAATCCGTTACTGAACACTACATTTGAAACATCACCAACACGCTCTTCACCTTCAGGAGCTAGGAAGTAGCCACTAGGTCTATGAGTCACTTCCATTGGGTTATCTAATGAGGTCATGAAGCAGTATAGGACATACCTCAAACCAGCAGCGGTATTACGAACCCCATGAGCCACATGCAGCCAGCCCTTCTCCGTCTTAATTGGAGCCGGTCCTTGTCCATTTTTAGACTCTTTGATCGTGTGGTAAGTCTTAGGATCGATAACATATTCCATATCTACCACAGCGTTATCCATAGACTCAGTGAAGCCCATACCTATACCACCACCAGAACCAGCTTCTATGAAGCTGTCTTGCGGCCTGGTGTAAAGAGCATACTTACCTTCAATAAACTCTGGATGAAGTACCACGTTGCGCTGCTGAGCCGATTGAGTTTTCAGATCGGGTAAACGCTCCCAGTTTAATAGGTCTTTAGTACGAACAATTCCACATTGAGCAACAGCTGCTGACTCATCGCCAGGCGCTGCTGACGGATCTTTTCGTTCTGTACAGAACAAACCATAAATGTAGCCGTCTTCATGTTTTACCAAACGCATATCATAAACATTGGTATCTGGATTCTCTGTCTCTGGAATCACACAAGGCTTATCCCAAAAAGCGAAACCATCAATCCCGTTATCACTTTCCGCCACAGCAAAAAACGATTTCCTGTCATGCCCTTCGACACGAGCAACCAGATAAAATTTCCCATTGAGCTCAATCGCACCAGGATTCAAAACTGCATTGATCCCTAGCCTTTCCATCAGATACGGATTCGTTTCAGGATTCAGGTCATAACGCCATGAAATTGGAGCATGCTCTGTTGTCAGAACAGGGTTCTTGTAGCGAAGAAATATTCCATTTCCAGGAACAACGGCTTCATTCTTTTTCGAAGCATTTAAATTAAAGTTTTCTTTAAGTAACTTTAATCGATCATTAAATATCGTCATATTTTTTGTAAGGTTTTAACCTTACCCTCAATGATTTTAGATTATTTAAACCAAAAGCGTATCGTTACGTTTTTAAGATGCTATTAAAATACTTCTGACTTTGTTTTTAACTCAGTCATTAGTTCATCGACTGTCGTATAAGCAACAGCTGAATAAGTATCTGCAGCACCGTAATAAACCGCAATTCGACCTGTATCTGCATCCGCAAGTGCAGCACATGGGAATGCCACATTAGGCACAAACCCTGTTGTTTCGTAATCTTTTTCAGGTGTTAATATGTAGTCACGAGTACGATACAAGACTTTCCATGGCTCATCGATATCTAGTAGCGCGGCACCAAAGCTATACACGTACCCATTACATGTTCCAGACACGCCATGATAAATCATTAACCAACCTTCCGAAGTTTCAATTGGGATAGGTCCAGCGCCAATCTTAGTGCCCTGCCACCAACCGTTGCCACCCTTACCCATGACATGTCTGTGCTTGCCCCAGTACTCCATATCATTCGAGTGACTCAGGAACACATCACCAAAAGGAGTATGCCCTGAATCAGAAGGACGATTTAACATTACAAATTGACCGTTTATCTTACGAGGGAACATAACGCCGTTTCGGTTAAACGGCACACAAGCGTTCTCAAGTCTTGTAAAGGTTTTAAAATCTTTGGTCATACCAACACCGAGTGTCGCACCATGATCATCCGTACACCAGGTTACATAGTACGTATCTTCAATCTTAACGACACGTGGGTCATAAGCATATGATGGCTGGAAGTCATTTCCGTTCTGATCTTTCCACTCGATAGGCTTATGGTCGAACTCCCAATTAAGTGCATCACCCGAACGACCTACATGAAGATGTGGACGACCATTTTTGTAATCGCAACGGAAAACACCAATGAAAGCACCTTCAAAAGGCACTACCGCAGAGTTATATACTCGGGCAGCTGCCGGGAAAGGGTTCCAACCAATGATTGGGTTTTCACTGTGACGCCACATGACACCCTCTTCACCTTGAGGACGGTCCTGCCAAGGCATGTTTGGGATTGATTCACCAATAATTTTTACAGACATTATTTTTCTCCAGTCGTGATATTCTTTATATGCAGCCACACTCGGCCACCTAAGCTTCAAATTAATTAAGACTCCAGAAGGTCCAGAATCTCCTTAGTTTTTTCTTTTACAAGCGATGGGTTGTTTTTTGACTCTACATTTAGGCGTACTACTGGCTCGGTATTCGATGAACGTAAGTTGAAACGCCAGTCAGCAAAACTCATGCTGATCCCATCGACGGTTTCGGTTTCTAACGCACTCTCAAAGTAGAAGCTCCAAACCTTTTCTACAGCTACAGTGGCATTATCGATCTTTCTATTAATCTCTCCGGAAATAGGGAAGTTTTCTTGCTGCGCTTTAACAAAGTGAGAAAGAGGTACTCCTTTGTTCGCCACTAACTCGGCAATCAAAAGCCACGGCAACATGCCTGAATCACAGTACGCGAAGTCTCTGAAGTAATGGTGAGCACTCATTTCTCCACCATAGACTGCATCTTCACTTCTCATTCTCTCTTTTATGAAAGCATGTCCCGTTTTACTTTGAATAGCGGTTCCACCCATACTTTCGACTAAATCGATAGTGTTCCAGGTCAAACGAGGATCATGGATGATTTTAGCCCCAGGATTTTTATTCAAGAACGCTTGCGCAAGCAATCCAACAATGTAATAACCCTCAATGAACGCCCCTTTTTCGTCGAATAAGAAACAACGGTCAACATCGCCATCCCAAGCGACACCAAAATCTGCGTTGTGTTCGATCACAGCATCAATCGTAACCTGTCTGTTGTCAGGCAAAAGAGGATTAGGGATTCCATTCGGGAAGTTACCGTCAGGATTGTGGTTAATCTTGATAAACTCGAATGGTAAGTAAGGTTCTAAGTTATCTACCATATGCCCTGCCGCACCGTTCCCTGCATTCACCACAACTCGAAGAGGTGACAAAGCCTGCTTATCCAGAAAACTCATGAGGTGCTTCGTATATTCGCCCGACACATCGTAACGTTGCGATTTATTCCCGTATAAAAGAGTATCGTTTGAAGGCTCATAGTTCCTAGATTCAACAAGGTCTTTGATTTCATTTAGACCGGTATCACCACTAATAGGTTTCGCATTTTCCCTTACCAGCTTCATGCCATTGTATTCTTTTGGGTTGTGGCTAGCCGTTACCATAATGCCACCATCAAGCTCTAGATAGTCAGTAGCGAAGTAAACCTCTTCAGTACCTACAAGACCCAAATCCAGAACTTCAGCTCCACCATCAATAAGCCCTTGCGATAAAGCTTCGGCTAACCCTTCACTGCTCAAGCGTATGTCATACCCCACCGCCACCTTTTTTGGTTTGATGTAATCGGCAAAAGCTCTTCCTATGCTATACGCTACAGTAGCGTTCAGTTCATCGGGTAATTTTCCGCGGATATCATAGGCTTTAAACGCCGTAGTCGTAATCCTCATTTGTGCCTTCCTATAAAATCGTAACGTTACCATTTTTATGTTAAGCAACTTTATTTTCAAGTATTAATAAAGAAAGCGATCAATAACTGTGATATCAGTTGTATTTTGGAGCGAAACTATCATTTGACGTGAAGAGCGCTAACAAGCCCCCTTCACTGTTGAAGACCAAGTCCAAGGAAGTCGTTTGAAATACTTGCCAAGCCTCAACGAGCATGGAATGTTGTTTTTTCTAGATATTGCAAACTCTCAATATTTTCTTCCCCTTCAATTCTCCGGACTAAGAAATTTGAAAGCTTACGGCCGATACTATGGAAATCTTGTCTTAAGCCAGGAACCGGAGGCATAAAGAAACTTGGAAGATCACACGTTTCAACAACAATAACATCGATGTCAACGCCGATCATTTTCCCAGCATCCTGAATACCAGCGATAATACCGAGAGCCGAAATCTCAGATCCACAAATAACCCCGTCAGGCGAGTTATCTCCTTTCATGAGCTCATAAGCCATTTTGCGATAATCGACCACATCAGTGTCAAAGATAATACTCTGCTTTGAGAACTCTAACCCATGCTCCATTGATGCCCTTTTTACACCATAATACTTATGCCACGAATACGTATATATCTGGGAGGAACTCAGCAAGCGAATGTTCTGTCTCTTTCTTTCATATAAGTAGGTAGCTGCCTGATAACCGACATCGTAGTTATCAATATCAGCATAAGGGTGTTCTATTGTCATTTCCGTCTGACCAAAAGTTACGAACGGTATATCTTGCTCCGTAAGATAAGTTACCCTTTCATCTTTAGTTTGAGTAAGGTTGAAAATGACGCCTCCAGCTGAACTATTTTCTACGGCATATTTCACCGAAGCAAGAGGGTCCACACCAGGCTCGAGGGGCAATACAGTCAGATGATAAGGCGATCCAGCAATTCCAGCAGTTAACCCTTCGATAAGCGCTAACGTCCCCACATCACCAACAATATCTCCCGGTTTTGTTACAGGTAACACTGCACATATGTTGTAGTTAATCCCTGTTCTTAAGCCAAGTCCTGATATGTTTGGCCTGTAACCTAGTTTTTCAGCAGCAGCTTTAACTTTATCTTTAGTTGGTTGTTTAACATCATCCCCATCTTTTAGGGCTCGAGATACCGTCGTTACAGAAAGCCCTGTGTACTCCGCTATCGTTTTCAGTGTCGCCTTTGCCATCTCGTACTCTTACCTAGTCAATTCGTAACGTTGCAAAAAGTCTCTCATTCATCCTAACATTTCACAAGATTTTATTTGCGTTGGTTTTAACTAAATCAAATATATCAGGCAATTGAAACAATTGAACCCAGTGAAATGAATAAAATGACAATTTTTTGTGACATAAAAAAACCCTGTCAATCTGAGTTGAAACAGGGTTAAGCTTAAAGAAAGGCAAAGTGACTTAGATTAAATACGTTCTTCCGTCGCTGCACAGAACAATGACACGTTCTGAAGATTGAGATGAAGCGGAAGTGACGAGCCGTTTTCAATCTGAATATTAGCGTCAAGTTTCGCTCGAAGAGGCTGATCGGACATATTCAGTTCAGCTAACGTTTCAGAGCCCGTCATTTCAAATGCATTTACTTTAAGCTTTACTTGGTAATGACTGTTGAGAGTTGACTGAGTAACATGCTCTGGTCGGATACCAAGCAACACTTTTCTGCCTTGTGTCGGTTGTTCAGCAAACTCATAGCCGTTAACTGGAATCCAACTTTCACCTACCATAACCCCCCACTCTTCACCTTCTTGATGCAGCTGGCCCTTAAGAAGGTTTATCTGAGGCGCACCTACAAACTTAGCGACAAACACATTTGCTGGTTTATTATAGATTTCATATGGCGTACCGATTTGTTGAGGAACCCCTTTGTTCAGAAGGATTATTTTTGTCGCTAGAGTCATCGCCTCTATTTGGTCATGGGTAACGTACACAATCGTTGAGTCCAATTTGTTGTGTAGCTTCTTGAGCTCCAAACGCATCTCAGCACGAAGCTTAGCGTCTAGGTTTGAAAGCGGCTCGTCAAACAAAAATACCTTAGGTTCGCGCATCAACGCCCGTCCAATAGCAACGCGCTGACGCTGACCACCAGATAGCTGCGCAGGGGTACGATCTAAAAGCTGCCCAATTTGCAGCAAGTCAGCGACATCTTGAACTCTCGCTTCAATCTCTGCTTTAGGTTTTTTGTTGATGAGCATCCCAAATCCAATATTTTCGCGGACCGTCATGTGCGGGAACAAAGCGTATGACTGAAACACCATGGCAATGTCCCTGTCTTTAGGATCTGCTATGGTTACATCTTTACCACCAATAACAACTTTACCAGTTGTCACATCCTCTAGTCCTGCAATAAGTCTGAGCAAAGTTGACTTACCACAACCAGATGGACCTAAAAGAACGGTAAAACCACCAGCCTCCATTTCGAGGTCAATGTCATTCAGAATAACGGTTTTGCCAAATGTTTTATTCAGTTTTTTTACTTCTACAGCGTGCATTATCTGATCCTCGTTATAGCGCGTTTTCAGGTAAAGTGATTCGGTTATACAGCTCTAAACAAGCTCTTCCATTGTGATATGGACATTTCCATGGCTCGACTTTTGGCGTATCGGTGTACGGCCTGCCATCTCGGTAAGTTTTCCAATACCATTCTCTGTTGACTTTATCGACTAATTGAGTCTGGATGATATTCCAGCAACGAAGTCCAGCCTCCAGAAACTCTGGTTTTGGTTCTTTTTGGTAGGCATTGAAAAAGCCAACCATCGCTTCTCCCTGTACCCACCAAATTCTGTCTGTATCTATCAGATGGCCTTCTCTGAGCTCATTGAAAACGGCACCGTCTGCATCGATCCCTTCCTCTAAAGTAATATCAGCCATACGAGTGGTTAGGCTAAACACTTTCGCTGCAAACTCACGGTCACTCAACTCGCCTGCGGCTTCGTCCATGAGCCATGTTCCTTCAATGTCATGTCCGTAAGAGACATCCTTCGAAACACACTGCCAATCACGGCTAAAAAACAGTCCATAGTGAAGTTTTTCATCAACAACTTTGTCACACATCAACTCAAGCAAGTGCTGAATCCTACTTTCTACCAAGGGTGATTTCCAAGCTTTATTCAGCGTTGTGTAGGCCTCCATGATGTGTAAATGCGTGTTCATCGATTTTTCAGCCAGTACCTCTTCAGCGGTATCACAAACCAAATGGTTGTCTATTTCATTCCATTCGCGATCAAATGCTTCGATATAGCCACCATTTACATCATCGAAGGCGTGCTTTTCGATTAAACCAAAAAGGTCGGTTGCCTTCTCCAGAGCAGCTTCGTCACCGCTGGCCAGGAAATACTCGCTTAGCGCATAAATAGCAAACCCTTGGTTATAGACATGCTTCTGCGAATCCGCAACGTTACCATTTTTATCCAAAATCCAATACACGCCGCCGTGCTCGCGATCCAGCGCCTTTTCGACAAGAAAGTCATAACAGTGCCTTGCAGCGTCCAGGTATTTTTTCTCTGCCAAAACTCGATAGGCATAAGAGAACGTCCATAAAATTCTCGAATGCAACAAAACGGATTTGTCGTGTTCTTTATCGACAACCCCATTAAAATCTGAATAACAGTAAAAGCCACCATTATCGATATCTTTATACTCCAACCAAAAATCAAGAATGTTTCTGGTCACTTCACTGCGAAGCTGTTGTTTAAAGTCATGCAGTTCCATTCGACTACACCCCCTCAATTGAAAATTCATCTTTATCCAGCCAAAGCATCGCGATTGCTGCTATTAAGGCTGGAGTAACCAAATAAAACAGGCTGAAAATAGGTAGAAGGTAGCTAACGAAAACACACGCTAACAACACCAGAACACTTATCATCAACACTTTAATCTCTTTCACTAAAAGCAGCAGTCCGTTTTGAATACTATTCACTATCGACGTTTTATAAAAACTCATTTGTATTACTGTCGCTAATAACAATACTATTCCGAACACAACTCCTGGAATCATTGCAATAAAAACTATGGCTAGTAGCCCTTCAAACTGCATAACACCTTTATTTATAAACCAACTTAGGGAATAGACTGGAAGCAGAATCGCCCACCCAACTATATTTGATAATATAAATTCAGCTCTGAAAGTAGACCATATTTCGCTGAATGAAATACTACCAGCGCCATTGAGATAACGCCGAAGTAAGATACACACAACAACGGTCGCGGGAAATACACCGAATACTAAGCCACCTGCAAGTGTCAAAGCTATCCAACACAAATTCATTGTGGCAAGACGTGATAGCCAACGGCAGGCAAGAATAAGCGGAGAGTTTGCTTCCATCGTTTTCTACCCTTTAACCGCACCGTTGGTAACACCAGCATAGATTTGCTTTTGTAGCAGCAAAAATATAACAATTGAAGGTATTAAAATAATCACTATCCCTGCAGATATTGTTGTCCACTCAGTACCAAAAACAGACGTAAATTTGTACAACGCTGTCGATACAGTAACTTGAGATGACTCAGGTAAATATAGTAAAGGGAAGTAGAAGTCATTATAAATAAATATCGTTCTTAGAATAATGATCGTCGCAATAGCCGGCTTTAGAAGAGGCAATATAATCTTCCGGTAGATGAGAAAGTATGATGCGCCTTCAATTTTGGCCGCTTCATCCAATTCAACTGGAATACCTTTCATGAATTGAAGGAAAACATAAATCATTACTACATCAGCACCAATATACAGTAGAACTACTGAGGCTTTATGATTAATTAGACCTAACCCCTTAATTACCTCAAATGTCGCAACCTGAGTAGTTACTGGCGGGATAACCATCGCAATGACGTACGCAAGCAATACTAGCTTTTTGCCACGAAAATTAAATCTCGACAGTACATAGGCAACCTGAGTACCAAATAATACTGTCAAAAAAAGCGATACTAACAAAATGGTTCCAGTGTTCAAAAACGCTAGCCCAAGATCGCCATCGGTAAACACTTTTATGTAGTTGCTAAAGTTAGCGAAGCTTTCCGGCAAACCAACCTTGCTGGTATTGTAATACTCATCCAATGACTTAAAGGACGCCATTAACACCGAGTAAGGTGGAACCAATACGGCTATGGCAGCCAGCACCAACGTAAGGTATTTGAATGACGACCAGAAAATCCAGCTTGGGTTTGACAGGTTTTTCTTTAGGCGCGCCTTCTTAATTGCTTTCTTTGATGCATCTACTTTTGCAAGAAGCTGTCGCTCTTCGTGTGTTAGCGAAGCTACATTGTTATTAGTTACGGACATCTTATCGCTCCTCTTTAAACAGCACTTTTTGCAAAATCATAAACAATATGACTATCATCAGAAGCACTACAGCCATTGCTGACGCTAATCCGAAGTCATTGAAGTTGAATGCGGTTTCTAAAGTTGCCATTACGAATGTCTTCGTGCCATTTGCACCCTTCGTAATGATCATTGGGATTTCAAACACCGACAAAGAGCCAACAAACGCAAGTAAAACCTGCAAGCCAATAACTAATTTGATAGAAGGCAGGGTGATAAAGCGGAACTGTTGCCATTCAGAGGCACCTTCAATTTTGGCCGCTTCATACTGATCCTGAGGAATAGATTGGAGTACGCCAAAAAACAGAATCAGGTTAAACCCAAGGTAGCGCCAAATAGATGCTGCAACCAGTGCCCAGTTGACGACTTCTCTATCCATCAACCAGGGTTTAATCCAATCTTCCAACCCTATAAGGATTAAAAAGCTGTCTAGAGCACCATCAACCTGATAGAAAATTTGGAAAACCATCGAAGCGGCAACGGCATTCAGTACAAATGGAATAAATAGTAAAGTTTTAAAAAGATTGCGTCCGGCAAGCTTCGAGTTGACCAATACTGCAAACCATAACGATAAGGTCAGCTGTATCACTGCACCAACAAAATAGTACAACGTCACAAGCAGTGGGTTCATCTGATCGGGTTCTTCCCACAAATAGGTGTAGTTGTCCAAACCAATAAAATTTTTGACTGGCGCATAGCCATCCCAGTCAGTGACACTCATATAGAACAGTTGGCTTGCGGGATAATAGGATAAGGTGAATAGCAACGTGAGTGGTATCGCAAGAAATGCAAACACTATCATTCGCTGCTGTTGTTTTAATGAATAAGTAAACATAAAGACTCCAGGGATTGCTTCTGACAGAAGAGCATCCAGAGAACACTCAACTGACATCTAGCAAGAATCTTAACGTTACGATTTATCACCATCAACATAAACCTTACTTAATAGAGTGATAGTGTGAAAGAGATCAATTAATGATTACTTGGCTTTGTTTTAGGCACACATGCTCTTTGTATTTCATCTTTGGTAATAGATATTAAAAAATGAAGAAGCTATCGCAACGTTACGAACAAAATCCATTTCGACTTTACAACCTGATTGCTGCTATGCTGCACGCATCAAAAATGCCCAATGGTTAAAAGAGATTCATTAGTCGGCTACATCGCGGCGAGGTTTGTTTTGGTAGGATCTTAGATGTAGTGATCTTAAATGTAGTGACTCAGACTCGATCTGACGATGGGGGTGGTGTAACTTGTCCTGAGCTAGCAGTCACCGCTTTCAGAAGCATTAAAGTAGCCGCTTTGGTATATCGGTCGAATTCTACCTCTCAGCGCACTTTTCGCCGTCAGAACATTACCCGGCACTACATCTCAAGGTGCCGAAAATGGATACTTTTGGACAATTTTTGTCACCCTTCAGTTCTATAACTCCTACACCAAACTGAATAGTATCTTGACAAACTGAATTATTATTCACAAGAAAGAGATTGGCTGAAGTCAAAGCATCTCCAGTACAAATGTTTAGTGACTAGATTTGGCCCTATTGGTGACTGCATATCACTCACCTACTTCTGTTGTTGTATCAACGCTTCTTGCTTTAGCCACTTTGTAAACACCGCGATACGAGCTCTTCTTATAGAATTTGCATGGTAAATCGCAGAGTATTCAATACCAGGAGACAAGCTGATATCAAATGGCTTTACGAGCAAGCCTCTTTCAATAAAGTCACCAGCTAAGCTATCCGTGCCAGGACAAACACCATGGCCAGCAATAACTGCGTTTAACCCCATATCAAGCGTTTCAACTTCCATCCATTGGAATACTTCTCCTTCAAGCTTTACATTGGCCTTTTTAAACCATTGCTCCCACGAGAAGTGATGATTATGAATACCTCGTATTAACCAGCATTGAGTAATTTGAGCTGGGTACATGAGTTTCATACTTTTCGCAAGCTCTGGGGAACACACTGGAAACACTGGCTCATCAAATAAGAACTCGGATACCAAAGACTCATCACTGGTTTCAAGCGAAATCTCCCCTATGGCGATGTCCGCCTCCCCAAGAAGTGCTTCTCTAGGATTAATATTGGAGCTGATTCGTATCAGTGTTTCTGGGTATTCCTTTGAAAATTTCCACAATTTGGGCATTAACCAACGTGATGCAAAAGATGGGGTAGTAGCGACCGATAAAACTCCCTCTACAGGTTCATTTTGGGTTGCATTTAGCCCTTCTACAATGAATTCAAATGCCTGAGAGACTTTTCCATAAAGCCTCTTGCCCTCTGTAGTAAGCACCATATCGCGACCCTTGCGGATAAAAAGCTTACAGCCAAGTTCATCTTCAAGCTGCCTTAGTTTCTGACTGACAGCTGCCTGAGTAACAAACAATTCTTGCCCTGCTTTGCTATAGCTCCCTAATCGGGCGGCAGCTTCAAAGTAACGAAGACCGCTAAGGTATTGAAGTCTTTTATCCATAAACCCTGCTTATATATCCTGTAATGAATTGTTGTTCGTGTTACCACAAACAATTGCTCACAATACCCGAAAAAGGCCCGTTATCAGGCTTTGCGAGATACTAATGACGTTGAGTACTGATATAAGCAAACTCATATCGTTAGATAAATCATAAGCCAGTATTATTTAGGTTAACAGAATGCAGCAAACAAACTCTAGCATGTTTCAGAAAACACACATCAAGCAGATGCCCTTTATTGTCTGGTGTGTATTGATTGGAACCTTGATTGTCCGAACTAGTTACTTTATGGCCTGGCCCTTTTTAGTGATCACTTTATATCGTGAATACGGTGCTACGGCGACTGAAGTTGGTTTTATGCTCGCGATGTCTGCTCTTGTTGGGGTAATTGCTGGCTTTTACACAGGGCACCTGTCGGACATCATTGGCCGCAAGCGAATAATCATTGCAGGCTGCTTAGTTTCTTCACTCACATACCTTGGGATCTCTCAGGCTAACCAGCTCAATCAATTCTATTTTTTAATTGTCGCGTGCGGCCTTATGCGACCAATGATTGAAGAGCCAAGTAAAGCACTCATCAGCGACAGCATCAATGATCTTACACGGCGAGAGCTGGCAATGAATATGCGCTATTTTGCTATCAATGTAGGGGGAGCACTTGGCCCGCTACTCGGTGTGAAACTTGCGGTGTCACACCCCGAAAGCTTATTTCTGATTGCCTCAGTAGCCTATCTGGGCTATGCCATGACCCTGCTGTTTGCTTTTCAATACTACATCGACAATAAAATCAGCCACAGTAAGAAACCTCAACCGATGGCGACGGTTTTACAGGGAATCAAAAACGACTCGCGGTTCATTAAGTTAGTTGCAGCGAATGTCCTCATGATGTTTGTCTACGCGCATTACAGCTCAACCATTCCTCAGATTGTTGCCCGTTCAGGCAGTACAGACACAGAGATGCTCATCGCAGGGATGGTACTGATAAATACCCTGACCGTTATTCTGTTTCAGTTTCCGTTGTTGAAGTTATTGCAAAGATTTTCTCTAACTTTTCGGGCCAAGTTAGGGGTCTGTCTGATGGGGGCCTCCCAACTCATTTTTATCGCAAGCCCTGTTGACTCAGTGCATGGCTTGTTTGCAGCATGTTTTGTTTTGAGCCTTGGAGAAGTGATTGCATTTCCAACCATCAATGTTCAGATAGACAGATTGGCACCACCTAAACTGCGGGGGCATATTTTGGCGCGGCCTCATTACACACTCTTGGCTTTGTACTCGCTCCTATCGTCGGCGGCATGATTATAGACTCGTCAGATGCAATGTGGCTATTCTGTCTTTGCCTGATGTTATGCCTGATAACACTCTATTTTTACGCCAATTTTGAGAAACAGGACTCAGTTGAACCCCGTATAACACAGTTAAGTAATCAACATAAACCAAAGAAATAAAATCTTTAGGATTACCTATGAAAAAAATTGGACTGGTTGGGGGACTTAGTTTCGTCTCTACTCTTGAATATTACCGACTTATTAATGAACTAGTTAGAGCAGAATTAGGTGGACACTCCTCCGCACGTATCGTCGTTGAAAGTTTGGACGAAAAAGAGTTTTTAGATAAACAGAAAGACGATCCGTCGGAAAAGGCGTGTGAAGATATGATCGTCAAGGCAGTAGGAAACCTGCTAAATGCTGGTGCAGAAGTTATCGCCTTAGGCGCCAATGGGTTACATCGATTCGAAGCCGCAATAAAAAAAGCACATGGAATAGAATTGGTTAACATCGCAGAAGCTACTGCGAGTGTGCTGTATGAGCAAAACATAACTCAGGCTGGTTTATTGGGTGTGCAAGCAACGATGGAAGGTATCTTTTATAAAAAGCAGCTTTTGAACAATGGTATCACTTCAGTAATCCCCAAAATTTCAGCCCGTAACTATGTACACGAGAAAATTATTTCTGAATTAGTTCTGGGGACGTTTACTGAGGAGACTAAGAAAGAATTTTTCACTGTCATAGAGCAGCTAATTAATAACGGAGCACAGGGTATCATTCTGGGCTGTACAGAGATCCCTCTTCTGGTTACTGAATCTTTTTGGCAGGGTATTCCCCTGTTTTCCACAACAAAAATTCACTGTGAAGCAATTGTAGATATCGCGCTTCAGGCCTAAGTAGCGACAAGTAGAAGTTTGATTATGATAGAAATAAAATTCGGAAAGTTGAGCGACGTGCCTGAAATCACAGACTTATTCAATTATTACATTTTGAACACCAATGCCAGATTTGAGGAGCAAGTGTTTTCCTATGAAAATCGAACTCAATTGTTTGCTCAATTCTGTCGCAGTTCGAAGTACCAACTGTATGTTGCGGTTGAAAATGAAAAGCTGCTTGGTTTTGCTTTCTCTCAACAGTATAGGTCTTCTATGACACTGTAGAAGTGACGATCTACCTTTCCAAAGCAGTGAAAGATAAAGGCATAGGTTCTATGCTATACGGTCACTTGCTTTCTGAGTTGAAAAAGCAGGCTGTACATAGAGCACTATCTGAGATTGCTTTACCAAATGACACTTCTCTTGCATTACATAGAAAGTTTGGGTTTAAGCAAGTTGGAATTTTTGATCAATACGCAAAGAAACATGGTAACTACATTAGTTCTGTTTGGCTTGAAAAACAGTTCTCATGACGAAAGGCTATAGATAGCCCTTCCTGTGTATCGAGAAATATCACTAAAACTATAAAGGTCAAAATATGAAAATTTATCCTGAAATAGAACTGTCGAGAAGCCAACATGATGAGATAGAGCTGCTCCGAAACCAGTCGTTTCCATAGCATCAAGTCGCCAAATCTTATTATAAGCAGCTTCCTCATATGAGAGCCCTGAGTTACCAAGAAGGCCAATTGGTTGGTTATATGGGTTTAGACTATCGTGTTGTGAGTGTCGGTACAGAAACCTATAAGGTATTGGGAGTCATTGACTTCTGTGTTGATGAAGCTCATCGAGGACTGGGCATTGGCACCGCTATGCTTTCTCAACTCAGTAACTATGCCTCAACAAGGGATGTCGACTTCATAATATTAATATCTGAATCACATGACTTTTATGTTAAAAATGGTTACGAGCGCGTTGACTCTCTTCACTCCTGGTTAAGGCTTCATGAACATAGAAACTACGGTGTCGCGGTTGATCAGGTAGATGATTTGTACGTAAAAAAAGTTAGTGGTAAAACTTGGGCAACTGGTCATGTGGATTGGCTAGGTTATATGTACTGAATCGACTCAAACCAACTTAGTGCTCTATGTGAATGCGCATAATTATTCCAATCTAAATTTGGGCTAGAAATGTTAAAAAGTGCAAGGTTCTGGGAGAAACCGAGCACAATTTCTTGGCTGTTCGCTACAAGCGGTGCTTGCCGCTAACAGGTGACGAAATTTATCGGCCTAGAACGTTACTGGCACGCTTGAGGTATAGCGAAGTGGCCCTACCAGTACGATCTGATAGCATCGTGAATTGGAAATTGGCAGGTTGAATCCAGATTAATCCATCTTAAATTAATACCCAAGATGAAAAGCCCGGCTTGTTTAACCGGGCTTTAACCTTAGGGTTCCATGTCAAAAGTTGAACTATTCTAGTTAATCGACAAAGGTCCCCGTTGCAGTAAGCTCTTTAAACCAGATGCCGTGCTTCTTAGGTATTCTGTTTCCTGTTTCCAAATCCAAACGATAGAAACCATACCTACGCTTAAAAGAGTTTGTCCAGGACCAGTTGTCGATAAACGTCCATTGGTGAACACCGAAACAATTTGCCCCATCTTCAATAGCGCGATGTAGTTGCGCCAGATGTTCTTTCATCAAGTCAGTTCGGAATGTATCATCAATATAACCATCTTCGTCTGGCTTACCTTCGGATACTTCGTCCATAGCGATACCAATCTCAGCCAAGAACCAAGGCACATTCCCGTAATTGTCCTTGACGTTCATTGCAATATCATGAACTGCTGTTGGTAGGATTTCGTTGTTATCGCGATAAGGATTAAAGCGCCCATTTGGGTTTACATAGTTCTCGAAGTACACTTCTGGAGTGAAGTAGTCTAAATCATATTCAGCTTCGCGAGCTTTAACACGTCGAGGTACGTAGTAATTCACACCCAAAAATTCTATTTTCGCGCTCGTAATCGCTTCAATTTCTTCAGCAGTTGTTTCAGGCAAAACGTTTTGCTCTTTTAGCACATCACAAAGTTCCTGAGGGATTTCGTTTTTAACCATAGGGTCTAGAAAACTGCGGTTAAACAATAAGTCTGCATACCAAGCCGCTTGTTTGTCCTCTTCGCTATCGTTGCGGGTATATGATGGAGTTAGGTTGAGTACTACACCGATCTTAGAGTCTTCGATAGACAGTTGGTTAAATGCATGAACCGCTTTGGCGTGAGCCAAAATAGTGTTGTATGCTACCTGAACGGCTAGTTTACCATCTTTCTTACATGGGTAATGGAAATCGTATAAATACCCACCTTCTGTTGGCACAATTGGTTCGTTGAAAGTGATCCAATATTTTACTTTTCTACCAAACAGTTTGAATGCTTTAACCGCATAGTCTACATACAGTTCCACCACTTTCTTAGATTCAAAACCACCAAACTTCTCTTGAAGCTGTGCTGGCATATCAAAGTGATATAGATTGATCATTGGCTCGATGCCATTAGCAATCATTTCATCCAGATAGTTGTTGTAAAACTCCACTGCATCAGGACAAACTTCACCGGTTTCAAAGTCCTTGATTAGACGTGACCATTGAATCGAAGTTCGGAAAGAGTTAAATCCAACTTGTTTCATTAACTGCACATCTTCTTTATAGCGATTGTATGTATCAGTTACTACCTGTGAGCCGATACCTTTATAAAAGCGTTCTGGAGATTCACGGTGCCACAAATCCCAAATAGATTCATTCGCCTTGTTCGTTACGCCTTCTGTTTGAATACCAGATGCTGCTGCACCCCACAGAAAATTTTCTGGGAAAGTATAAGTTGTCATCTTACTTACCTTGTCTGTTTAAATAATGTCTAAGTGCGCCAACTAAGTTGGCGTCGTTGCCAAAACGGGAAGCCTTTACAACCGGGCGGATTTTGGCCATAGGTAGGTCGTTCAACAGCTTATCCAACTTGATATTTATCTGTTCAACAAACCCTTTGCGTTTGCTAATTGCACCACCGAGTAAAATCATTTCTGGATCTATGTGGTATTGAATATTGAAAATCCCGATAGCAAGTTTCATGAACCAATCATCAACTAACTGTCTAATAACTTCATTGTTCTCTTCATATTCTTTGAAAACATCAAAACCAGTTATAGTTTCTGAGGACTGGTTTAAAATTTTTGCTGCATTGGCGACGAGCGCTTGAGTGGATGCAACATGCCCAAAAATTAAGGGATGTCCATCCTGGAATCCCGCTATTGAGAAACCAAACTCTCCGCCATGAAGATTGTGTCCTTTTTGAACAAGCTTGTTCGTCACTATTGCCCCACCGATGCCGGTACCAATCACTAAAGTACAGAAGTGTTCAGATCGATTCCCCTCCCCTAACCAGGCTTCGGCTAGGGCTGCACAACACGCGTCATTTTCTAACTCTACCGGAACACGAAACTTAGTCTGATAAAGAGTTCTTACATCAAATCCGTGGATATAAGGCAAAGCACTAGAACCATTAATGACGCCGGACTCCACATCAACTGCACCACAGGTACTAATTGCTATACCTTCAATCCCATATTTTTCGTCACAAAGCCCAAATACAGGAGCAAAACTTTCTATCCAATGAGCATAACTTTCCGCTTTGCTATCAACGCTAAACTGCTCCACGATGTGAGCGTTTTCTGTCATTACAGCGCATTTAACGGAACTACCACCAAAATCTAAAGCCAAGTAATACACTTTGAAACCTTTTATAACGTATGTAGAAATGCTGCACCACGAACACCGGAAGAGTCACCATGAACATTCTTCACAACTCTCGTTTTTGCGGTTTTGGTAAAGGTATAGCGGTTTAGATAGGATTGAACCTTAGGATATATAGCGTCAACATTTGACATTCCCCCTCCCAGTACAATCACCTCTGGATCTACGAAGTTAACGACTGCAGCGAGAGTCCTTGCTAACTGGTCACAATATAGCTCGAAGTGCGTAATTGCATCTTCGTTGCCTTGCTCCATTAGTGCAACTATTTCCTTTGAGTTCGCTGGAAAGTGACGTTCAGAGAAAGTACGCTCAAATCCAGTACCAGAAACAAAAGACTCTGTACAATTTAACGAACCGCAATAGCATTCAATTGGTTCACCATCTTTTTCTGGGCAGAAGTTTGGTAACGGGTTGTGTCCAAGCTCGCCCCCAAGCTTGTTCAGACCAGTGACTAATCCATTATTTATCACTACGCCAGAACCACATCCCGTACCAATAATCACTGCGACACATGAATGCTGGGCATATTTGGCGGCACCATCTTTAAACTCTGAAAGAGCAAGACAATCCGCATCATTTGCAATAGCAACAGGGACATCTATCTGCTTTTGGATATCTCCAATGAAGTCCTGTCCATTAAGAACGGAAACGTTGGCGCCCTGCATAAGACCATCAATACCAACAGAGCCACAACAACCAATACCTATAGATTCAACAGTACCAAACTCAGCAACTTTGTTTATTACACTCATTACTGACTGCAAAAAACCAGAATAGCTTTCCTTATTGGTAGGTTCACGATGTTTGATTAACATTTCGTAGCTATTACTATCTAACCCTACACCTTCAACTTTTGTACCACCGATATCTAAACCAACAATCATATATCTACCCCAATAGAACGATTTTCCCGTTAAGCCTCAAGTAGCTTAGATTTGAGATCTGCTAACTCTTCACGAAGGAAAATTACTTCTTCAGCCATTTCTTTCGCCAACATACCAGTCATAATATGATCTTGAATATGGGTCAGAATAAGAGTCATTTGAACCTTACCCTCTCCTTCATCAAAACCGATAAGCGCAGTCTGAGTCTTATGTACTTCGGTAAAAGCTTCTTCAGCTTGTTCAATTAACTGTTTTGCTGCTTCAAACTCACCCGCTCTTGCTTTGAGCATTGCTTCTTTAGATGCAGACTCACCCATAGCCGCTTGCGTTAGCAACATCATTAAAAACTCTTCAGTAATATCTTCAGCTGAATTAATTTCAATGTACTCTGACATTTTCCTTACCTCTAATTTTTGTTCAGAAAACTCCCCCAAAACGTGGGGGAGAATATTAGGTCGATTAGTTATTAAGCCGTAACTGGCTGTTCTTGTGTGCTTTCTTCTGAAGCCATTGCCGCTTCTTGTTCCAAAAGTTCTTTTTCATGCAACTTAAAGAACGGATAGTAAACAACACTAGCGATCACCAGGTTTACCATTACGGTGAACAATGCAACAAGTGACCAGTTAGTTGCCCACATGGCGCCGATAGGTGCTGGAGCAGTCCATGGTGGAATAGCAACGATACGGTGCATCAACTCAAACTTAAACATACACCATGTGAAGATACCGCAAAGCTGTGGAGCTACAATCCATGGGATAAAGTAAGTTGGGTTCATTACAATCGGTGTACCAAATGAAACTGGTTCGTTAATATTGAAACAACCAGGTACGATAGACATACGACCAATCGCTTTAAGGTGCGTTGCTCGAGAACGTAGGAACATCAGAACCAAAGCCATTGTTGCACCAGAACCACCAAATTGGATAAAGAAGTCTAGTAACGGCTGAGCAAAAATAGTCGGTAGCTGTGTACCTTCTACTCCATTTGCGAGTGCTTCTTGGTTAACCGTCAGGTTCGAAAGAACAAATGGAGCAATAATACCGCCAGTAATCGCTGAACCGTGTACACCTGCCCACCACAAAACTTGTGCAATAAATGAAATCATTAACAGAGCCGGAAGCGAGTCAGATGCAGAAACTAGTGGCTTAAAGGCTTCCATGATAGCCGCTGGAATAATAAAGCCAGTCTGTGCATGAACAAACAAGTTAAGCGGATAAATAGTTACAATAACGATGGCAATAGGAATCAACAGATCAAATGAGTCACGAATTTTTTCTGGTACCTGAGGCGGTAATTTAATACCTATATTGTGTTTGTGAAGGAAATTCATCATCTCAGGGACAAATATACCAATCAACATCGCAGTGAAAATACCTGTACCCCCCATAAAGGACATGGATAGCGCCCCATCTGTAACTGGTGCTGCGACCATCAAAAATGTGGAGAGTGACAACAGGCCAGCCATGAATGGGTTTAATGTCGGGTAAAAGCGAGCGAGGTTATAGCCTAAACCCGTTACAATCCAAAGAGTCATAATACCCATTGTGAAAGTAAATGGATGTAGAATTTCACTACGATAATCGCGAGCAAAATTGGACCAAATATTATTCGCTTCATCGCCAAATGGAGGGAATGCGATAACTAGTAAGAAGGAGCCGACAATAATAAACGGAATTGCACCAATAAAGGCATCTCGAATAGCTTGAACGTGCCGTTGCGAACCTATTTTCCCTGCAACCGGTGCAACGGTACTTTGTAGGAAATTAAAAAATGTATCTTTAACAGACATTTGGAGTTCTCCAATCATGTATTTCTAGAATTTTTTACAATCTAACACCAAGTTCAGGTTACTTAGCCAAAGCAAGTGCTTGGTCCAAGATGACGTCACCACGTTGCATACCGTAATCCATCATTTCAATTTTGCCGCAACCTAAACCTTTTTCAGCACAAACTTTGCTGAAGCTATCGAACTGGTATGCGATTTGCGGAGCAACCATGCAAACATCATATTTATCAACAACGTCATTAAATTCTGATTGTGAATAAGCTTTTATTTCGACTTCAACACCTTTTGCTGTACCCGCCTCGCGCATCTTGTTAACAACCATAGAAGTCGACATACCTGCAGAACAAACTAGGAAAATTTTTGTAGCCATTTGAGTTACCTCGTATCATAAAAACATTTAGGGAGTTCTGATTCTCACCTGTTCGCCATGTAATAAAGCAGATCAACTTACAAAGTAAAAGTATATGGTTTTAAAACTATAAGCATGATCACATTATTTTATATGGTATATTGTTTGTACAGATATAGTTATAGACATAATAACCATATAGTTATTATAATATTTACATACAACACTACGACAAAATCGGCATGAGGAAAAAATGGTTAAGTATCTAGAGATTTATCAGACCATCAGAACTCGTATTGCCGATGGTGCATATAAATGTAACGACAAATTGCCTGACGGTAAGTCATTTGCCCGAGAATTTGAGTGCAGCGAGTTAACTATTAAAAAAGCTTTAGATATCTTAGTTAAAGAGGGTTTTGTCGTTAGAAAGCGTGGCGTCGGTAGCTTTGTGAAGAGACCTCTTAGCAAAGACGGCACCAAAAATCTCTATGGAACAAAGTATAAAGCCGAATCAGAAGGCTGGAACCTGAATACTCATATCGTTAACTACAGTGTCGAACCCGCAACTGCTTTTCTCGCAGAAAAACTCAACTGCGAAGATAGCGACATGCTCTATCACGTTATTCGAGCCAGATACATTGATGATGAACCTATTGCTATTGAAGATATTTACATGCCTATAGACATAGTCACTGGGCTAAGCAAAAAACATATCGAAAATTCAATATACGAGTACATTACGCAGGTTCTTCAGCTGAAAATACACAGCTCGATGATAGAAGTAACGATAACTGATGCAGAGGAAAATGATGCGAAGCATCTTGGACTTAGTAAGGAGGACAAAATTGTCAACGTTGAGCAAGTAGCTTACTTAGACAACGGTGATATTTTTGAGTACTCAAACGTTAAACATGTATGCGAGAAGTACCGACTCTCAACAAGCTTCGTAAGGATGTAGGACATAGACTTATTGAAAACTCCCGACTTTTGGCGCTTTTTTATCTCCTAAACATTTCGCGCTTGCCCTTTCTTATGAAAGGGTCTTTTTTTATTTATCTCAAATAAGGTATTACTATGAAACCATCACAATCGATTTTTAAACTAAAAAACGAGGTTCAAAACTACCCATGGGGTAGCACAACATCCATTCCTCAGCTGTTTTGCATAAATAACGATGAAAACCAACCTATTGCAGAAATTTGGATGGGTGCACACCCTAAAGCAAGTTCTGCCATTAAGGTTCAAGAAAGGACAACTCTTCTCTCTAATTTTATTGAAGAACATAAAGTCAACGTTCTCGGAGAAACCGCCGCAAAACAATTTGGCGAACTCCCATTTCTATTTAAAGTACTAGCGGCGGAAAAAGCGCTATCAATTCAGGTTCATCCATCAAAGTCTCAAGCAGAATCTGGATATAAAAAAGAGAATTCTCTCGGTATTTCCCTTACAGCATCAGATCGAAACTATAAAGACAGTAACCACAAACCAGAACTGGTTTACGCTTTAACTTCATATCTGGCTATGAACGGCTTTCGCCCATTCGTAGATATACTTTCCCAATTTGAAGGATTAAACAGTACCGCGCTTCGAGAGGACGTTAATGAGTTTTCCAAATCACTAGATTCAGATGGTCTGGCGAAACTATTTAAAACACTATTAGAATTGAGTGGCACAAAAAAACAATCTGCTATTTCTGAGTTGCTAGCCTGGGCAGAAACAGAAAAAGACCCTGTAGGAAAACTCATATTGGAACTCAACGATCAATACCCTAACGATGCAGGCTTGTTTGCACCATTATTACTTAACGTTATCGAACTTAAACCAGGTGAAGCCATGTTCCTGGATGCAGGCACACCACACGCTTACCTAAGAGGCACAGCTCTTGAGATTATGGCCAACTCGGACAACGTTCTAAGAGCAGGATTAACACCTAAGTTCATTGATACTGATGAGCTCATCTCCTGTTGCAAATTCAAGCCGTTAAACAATTGGGATATTCTCACAGAACCATCAACTGAAGGCTGTGAATCTATATTTTACATTCCAGTTGATGACTTTAATTTCGCCATCTACGAGAATCCATTTCAGCACGTTATTGAGCCAAAAGGTGCTGAGATTTGGTTCGCGATAGACAGCGACGCTACATTTGTTACGGCTTCTAATGAAGAGGTCTTGTTAACGAAAGGCGAGTCCGTTTTTATTCCTCATTACTGTGGTCAACTAACTGTAACCACTAAAGGTAAGTTGGCAAGAGCATTCTATTAAGTCGTGAGATGATCGTTCTAAACGTGAAAAAAAGGTCGCTAAAGTAAGCGACCTTTTAACACTTTCTATTTATAAAGATTAGGTATATTTTTTATAAAGACCGTTTTGCTATTCTGATATGACTTTAAAAAATCAGGAGCATTTTTCTCTTGAGCAAACGTTGCAAAGTAGTGCCCTTTTTTACCATTATCTTCGTTGTTGTTTCTCCATACTAAAGCATATGAAATTCGAGAAGTTTTGTGGTTTGCAAACACGCCAGCCCAAAAGCGTTCACTCCAAAAACGATCTTCCGTAACACCTTCTTGCCCACCTTCTGTTAATGCTGAAACTTTGTTCTTGCTCTCAGCTAAGTCTGTTAATTTCTCAAGGCTTTTTACGAACTGTTTCTGTTGTTCTGAAACAGATAGAGTATTGGCTTTATGTCCTAAGTCCCAGTAATTGTCATACCCTAGAATGTCTACATAGTCATCGCCCGCATAGCCGTACTGATAAGATTTATCAAAATCGTCAATATCCATACGAGATCGATCCGGAGAAAACGCGAAGATTAAATTGTTCTGATTTTTGTCTTTTAAGTAATCAACCGTGAATTTCCAAAGTGCAATATAATCATCCTCTGTAGTGTGTCCTTTCCCCCACCAAAACCAGTCACCATTATGCTCGTGCCATGGGCGAAATATGATAGGTATCCATACTTTTTTCCATCTATCGTCACCTTTAGATCTTCATTAAATGCGACAAATGCATCAAGGTACGACTTTAATTCAGTATTGTGTTTACCACCTGGAATCAACTCTTTAACGTACGAGTTTTTGACCCACGAATGGTGTTGATCTATAGGGCTATACATATGCCAAGAAATGGTATTCACTCCCCCTAGACGAAACACTTCTTTTATGTAGCGTTTATAGTCTGAGAACTTTACTTCATCGAGATTCTTTTCATTTCCAAGACCAATTCCCCCAATATCCAAACCAAATACAGCCGGAAGTGACCCAGTAACCTCTTTAATGTCAGAGTTAAAGGAACCATCACTGTTATACCCCCACCATTTAGCTCCATACGCTAGAGAATCTTCATGCCCAAACATAACTTTCCCATTAAGTTTGGCTAAATTTTTATACAACGCTTTTGTTTCTTCTGTTGACTCTGGGTTAATCAGTTGGCTATTAGCGAAAGTGTAAAGCGACGTTAAACTTGACACTATCAATGCCAAAGTAGCAATTTTTTTCATTATTCAATCCTAAATAATTTTTAATAAGCAAATACTTTTTCTACATTTGGATACGCTACTTGTTGGATCTTTTTCAGCATCTTAAAGCGCATATTTGACAATACATCTTGATAGCTGTTCTTATCATGAACCGATGACAGTTCATCGGGGTCTTGCTCGAGGTCAAACAACAGCTCTTTCCCTTTACTATCGCAGTAATATCTATAGCGAACATCTCTGACACTTACCTCACGAGCACCAAATGGTTCGAAATGCTCGGTGATAATAAGATCTTTATGTTCTTCGGCCTTACCCTCCATTAACCCAACTAACGATTTTCCTTGTAAGTCCTTAGCCAAAGGAACACCTGCCATTTCCAGCATTGTTGGCAACCAATCCACACTCTCTACCAACTGGTTATAGCTGGAGCTGTCTACTGATTTAGGGTAATGAATAATAAAAGGTACATTGGTGATAATGTCTTCACCCGGCATACCTTTTTGCACCCGACCGTGATCTCCTAAATACTCTCCATGATCAGAGACAAAAACGATTATCGTGTCTTCGTACTGATTGGTTTCCTTTAGTGATTCAATTAGCTGACCTACACAATCATCAACATGGCTTACTAGTGCCATATAATGTCGATGAATTTCCCTCCATTCAGTATCAGAGATGCCTTGTAGCTTTTGCATCACTTGCTCATCTTTACCAACCTTTGGTAAGGGCATGTCCTCTAAATTATATAAATCTAAAAATCTCTTAGGTGGATTTACTGGAGCATGCGGCGCGTAAAATCCTGCAACACAAAAAAAGGATTGCTGTCATTTGCCTGCCTTTGAATAAAATCTCGTGTTAGCTCAGTGACAAATCCGCTGTGGGTAAGGCTTTCATCACCTTCAAAAACAAATGGAGTTTCCGGATCTCGTTTTCTGTCACTGTATTCCGGCTTACCAAAACGTCTTGCTTGTGATGGTAATGCTGTCCTAATGGAGTCCAACTGTTCTGGTGCTTTTTGTTTTACCCATTCGGTATATGGATCATCATAACAACCAGGTTCATCTGAAATTACGTATTCATCAAAGCCATAATCTGGATGATGGTCTAAATGGTTCCGAAATGAATGTGGTAGGAAATGCAACTTGCCAAAGTTCGCGGTTCTGTATCCGTATGGCTTTAATCGCTTTTGGATTGTCATCATGTCTGTTGAGACTTCAGGACCATTTGTACCGACTCCATGAGAGCTACAGTATCGCCCTGTTAACAATGAAACCCTGCTCGGCGTGCAAATGGGGCTCTGTGTAAAATATCGCTCAAACTTTGCTCCTTTTTCTGCAAGAACATCGATATTTGGCGTTACAGCATAAGAATTGCCGTAACACCCCAATGACTTTTTACGTTGCTGGTCGGTAAACAGTAAAAGTATATTAGGGCGTTTTAACATTTTGTTTCTCCTAACTATTTTGATTCGATGTTGTTAACTCAGGTGCTTCTTCACTTTCTTCTTTCTCATTTATCAATTCACCTGGCTCCGCAGCTTTGTTGGCCAGTTTCACAAATGGAAGGTAAATCAACACACCGATCGATAAGGTACTAATTGCGAGCAGTCCCGCTTGCCAAGCACCACCAGAAGCGAGAAATGCTCCAAGACCAACTGGCGTAGTCCAAGGAACTAGAATTCCTAATGGTGGAACTAAACCTAAATATGTTATTAGCCCTGCGAATCCAAGCATAACTGTCGGCGCGATGACAAAAGGAATTGCGAAGATTGGATTAAGGATGATTGGTAAACCGAAAACCATCGTTTCACAAATATTGAATAAGCATGGTAGTAGCGCTAACTGAGCGACTTTACGATAATGAACACGACGAGAAGAAATTAAGATAGCGATAAGTAGGGCTAAAGATGCCCCTGCGCCACCGACGTTCGCATAGAGATCATAGGATAACCAAGTTACATCATGAGGTAGGTCCCACATCGAAACACCTTCAGCCACAGCTCTTAGATTATCATCTTGCATTGGGGCAAATAACATAGATTTAACGCCACCCAACACTGCCCCACCGTGAATACCAAATATCCACAACATATTTTGAATAATATCAACAGTCATTAAGCCCCATATATTACCGGCTAGATTTGCCAACGGAGCCTGAATAAGCTGAGTGATGATTGCTGGAACAGACGTACCATACAAGTTCAGTACCGCTGCTAAAGCAGAAAAAATTACTAAAGTAAATGTAGCAGGAAGCAGCTCGGCAAAGGACTTAGCTACTGCTGGAGGCACCTGATCAGGCATCTTGACTTTGAGTCGTTCACTGGCTGTAAAGTAATGAAATAATCGAGTAGCTAAGATGGATACTAGCACGCCTGCGAATAGTCCTTTTGAACTGACGTTCGCAACAGAAAAATCGGGAGTAATGATATAGAATGCAGCCAGAGCAACCAGCCCCGTACTCATAGGGTCTTTTCCTTCTTTTGCAGCTAAAAGTGAAGCTAGTTTAAAGCAAGCAAATAAAGCAAACATGTTCAGAGTGCCACCAATTAATAAATCCGACACCTTTGACATAAAACGTATAGAAATATGTTCCTGCCCTACCCAAGCCGGTAGACCAAATAAAGGATTGAGTACCAACTGACTAAACAAAATAAAGAATGAAGCTGGCATTATTAACGGCAAGGTACTAATAAATGTATCTCTAATCGAAGACACATATTTGTTGGTCGCAAAGGTGTTTATCTTTGTTCCGTGTTTATTAAAAAAGTTTTCTAAATATTTCATATCGTTCACTATGAGTTGAAATTGTAGGGTATTTATTCATCGATTAGATACTAGCACCCGCACTCCTTTCATGTGAACGAACATTTTCATGAAATTACATATATGTGATCACCATCAAAAGCATATAGTTTTGAGAGGTAAGCTTATTTCCTATTTATCAATACTTTACACGCATGTCGACGGATTCGGGATTTTATGAAAAATGAACGTATTTTTCATAACCATGAAAATCATGTTCGAACAAAGTGCTCGGTGGGGAGCTAATGGCTTATGGAATAAACGTCACGAATTTATGACTCGTGTTCTCAATAGACAATTTGTCTCGAGGTGTTTTAGGCTAGTTAATATGGGTTAGCAACTAACATTTTGGGAGATTCATGAACGGGATATGTCTCGCATATCCATCTCGCTTGTGGGTTTAAAAAAGACTACGGACTCTCGTGCAATCAGTTTTCCAGGTAACCTCTTTCCTTTTAAATTACCCCAACTCTCATCTTCCGTCATTTCAATCGACAAAGAAATTAATTCACTTGCTATTTCGTTCATGGGCATTTCAACGGTAGTTAGCCTAGGGTAGGTAAACTCCGCCAATTCTGAACCTTCAAGGCTAACAACTGAAACGTCTTCAGGTATTTCGTAGCCGAACTGCCTCAGTGTAGCCATCGCTTCTGCCGCCATTTTATCGTTGGCTGCAATTATCGCGCTAAAACGCACAGCTTTACGGCAAAGCTCCATAGAAGCAACACTTCCCTCTTCAGTTTGATCTATGACCAACCTTGAGTCCATCGGTAATTTATACTGTTCAAATACAGCTTTGTAGCCTTCTACTCTCTGCTCTCCAAGCTGCCCCTTTCCAGTAAACAAAGCTATTTCTTTATGATTTTTCGCAATCAAATATTGGCATGCGGAGGCACATGCTGATGCATGATCATATCCAAGAGAATTACTTAATCCTTTATTTTTACTATCAAACCTTATGATAACTTGTTCTGTATGTATAAACTCATCTACATCTATATCTCTGAGTTCAGTTTCAACAAGTAGTATGATTTTACAGCCTTGATCGCATAACAACTTCACATACTCTTTCTCCCGACTACGTATACCTTCGCCGTTAAAAATCATTAGCTGTTTGCCCTCTTGAATAGCTCGTTGCTGCGCAGCCACATAAAAATGACCAAAACTGGCTGTAGAAATCTGAGAAACAACCATGCCTATTTTTGTGTTGGCAACTGTTACGTCATCTACAACAAGCTTACCCAGCAAGTCATCAACTGCCTCCGGGTTATACCCTAACTTCATTGCGGCCTTGAGAACTAATTCTTTAGTTTCTTTTTTTACAGTAGCATTTCCATTGAACACTCTTGACACAGTTGCATTAGATACATTTGCAAGTAAAGAAACATCGTTGATTGTTGCCATCTTCTTTTCTGTCTTTATTAGTGAAGTTTTTTCATCTTGAGTACTTAAGCCGCAAGGTACAACTGAAGATTTACTGTGTTTTGCGTGGTTCTCAATTTCATTCTTCATGAAAATACTTCTATTAACTGAATATATGTGTCATATTTCCATAGTTTTCATAAGAATGAAAGCCAATAACAACAATATATCGATTAAAGTGTCGTTTGGCATCGAGTAATGCAAGAAGATGTTTGATGCGCTTCTTTCATGTACTGTCATCAACGGGTTAAAGGCCAACTCGTAATATCCGCTTAGTTATTAGGTAGTATTGGATGAATTTCAAAAAAGTTTTGTAAGTAATCGAATCTCATTTTCTCCTATCCAACTAGAAGATAGTAACGGTGTTTTCGATGCTATTTCGCACCCAAACTTTCCGCCGCAATTGCCTTTGGCCCAGTATAAAACTAAAGATGCAACAGATACATGGTGCAAGGAAGGAATCGATTTTTGGAAACAAAATACTCGATTTGTTTGGACAGGTAGAGACAAAACGACCAATAAGATTCTTGGTCAAGTAACTTTAACACCAAATAAAAAAGGGTATTTTCTAGCTTATTGGGTCAACCCTGATTATTGGAATTGTGGCATCGCAACAGAAATGTGCTCAACTCTAATAGAACAACTAAGATTGTGCGAAATAGACAAACCTATATGGGCCAGTGTTCACAACTGGAATGCTCAAAGTAATGCTGTTTTATCTAAGCTAGGTTTTGAATTGGATCATTGTAATGTTATTGAGGGTTCTTCTTTAACCAGAACTTATGTATTCCACCTAAACAATAATAAATAACTCTGAATAGCACCAATTCAGAAGTTACACCAACGATGTTTGTATAATATATTTCTACATTCCTCGATTATTCGCTTCAATTTATATTAAAAACTAAGAGTAATTAAGCTGAACCAGACTCAATTAAACGATAAATATGTTAAGAAAAATCACTAACGTTAAAGTAATCAAAGCAATAGATTATATCCTATTAAACCTTCACAACCAACTTAGCGTAGAGCATGTAGCCAACTATTGTAATAGTTCAAAATACCACTTTAACCGTATTTTTAGAGAACAAACCGGAGAAAGCATTTATGCATTTGTGAAAAGGTTAAGAATAGAGACTAGTGCCTTTCGGCTTGGATTACATACCAATCATAGAATCACAGATATAGCTTTGGATTACGGCTACAGCTCGTCTAACTTTAGTACGGTATTTGCAAAACATATGGCTATATCTCCAAGCAAATTGAAGAAACTTAAGCGAGAAAATAATTATGATACGACGAGTCCTTTTGATTCATCAGTCATTCAATATCAAAACTACCATTACTACAATGATCGAATTGTTATCAATAACCTAGAGAACGTAAATGTCGTATTTAATCGATATATTGGTAGCTATAAAGATTTAAGACTGCTCTGGCCTCAATTTATCCAAGAGCATAGTCTTCTGTGTACGGACAACACCCGCTTTATAGAAATTACATGGAATGACCCCAACATTACGGATCACAATCGTTGCTTGTTCGATTTATGTATATCCGTTGATCAAAACAACGTAGTACCCACCAACAAACTCATCAAAGGCTGTAAAGTTGCTACATTTTCCTTCAAAGGACCGGCTCCAAACATAAATGAAGCCTATAAAGGCCTAGTGAATGTTTGGTTACCACAGTCCCCCTACCTTCCGCTAGGGCGCCCTGCTCATGACTTTTATATTGGTTGTTGTCCAAGAACCGGTGATGTTGAGATTGATATAAATGTTGCCATAAAAACAAGCATGGATTGAGAAGTTTTCGTGGTAAGGCCAATGTAAAGTAAGCAAAACTATTCTATGGGATATGAATAATGGAGCTTAGACTAATTCGGCAACAGTTACCTCTGACAATCATAAAGTTCGCTATACCTTCAATCTTTTCAATGATATTAACCTCTTCTCTCTCGATTATTGATGGTTATTTTATTGGTAACTTCATTGGTAAATCTGCTCTTTCAGCTGTAAATATAGGGTTACCTTTCTCCTTTTTTAATTTAGCCATCGGTATTATGGTCGGAGTTGGCGGTGTATCACAGGCATCTCAACTAATAGGAGCCAATAAGCATAAACTGAGCAACTGTATTTTTAATCAAACACTGCTAACCGGCTTAGTTCTATTAGTCATATCCGCTATGTTATCTAGTGTATTGATCTCTCCTATATCGGAACAGATCAAACTAGAAGTTGCAGTAAGACAACACTTTATTGATTATTACTCTTTGATAATTTTCGCTTATCCGTTAGCAATGCTTAATGTTATTGGGGGAATGTTTGTCCGGGCTGAAGGAAACCCTAACATACCTCTGGTCTTGTCAATTATATCTGTAGTATTAAACGCATCTTTAGATTATACGTTGGTTGTGCATTTCAACTTTGGAGTAAAAGGAATTGCAATTGCTTCCGTCATCTCGGTACTTGTTAACTCTATCTACTTGTTCTCTTATATCCGGACAAAATCTCGAATCTTCAACATTCAGCGATTTGTACTTTCTCGAGCTGTATTAGTCGATACTTTCAAAAATGGGTCATCTGAGTTCATTGGACAGTTTTCAATATGTATTACAACCATCACCCTAAACCACACAATTGTAACAACTGGTGGGGTAGACAGTTTGACTGCATACACATTGGTAAATTATTCGGGATACCTATTTACTATGATAGTGATTGGGCTTGCTCAAGCCTCTGCGACTTTGGTTGGTTACTCATACGGAGCAAGTGATTATGGGCTGGCAAAGAAAGTGCGAAATTTTAGTATAATATATGTCACTATTTTGGGTTTGCTTTCAATGCTCTTTCTTTTGCTTAACGTCGATAGATATAGCCTCCTATTTATAGACAACAATCATGTTGGAGAAGTAGCAAGATCTGGTATTCCTTACTATTCAATAATGTTCCTATTTGTCGGCACCAACATCATCACTTCGTTCTACTATACATCAGTGGGGAATGTGCTTGCATCGACCGCTATTTCAGCTGCTCGTGGGCTGGTTATTTTACTTGCATGTATACTTATTCTTCCTAAATTTTGCGGAGTAAAGGCTATATGGTTAATCGCGCCGACCACCGAGCTGCTCACCTTTTTTATTTCATGCTGGTTATTAGCAAAAGAAGAGGCTTGTCCCGAGGTTTTAGAAACAACTCTAAGTAATCAATCTACTAAGATGATACCCAGTACCACTAGAACAGATTATGACTAGATAACGCAGAAACCACTCATCTGAACTTATAGCGAAGGTCGTACTTCTCTTTAGTAGGCTAACCAGTGTACAACCACTATAGATCAACTGAGTTTCCCAAAACCTTGTTTTTAACTTTTGACAAAAATTCTAGTTCAGGCATCTTCCCCAACCTTTTGCTAAGGTCATAGTTTTTTATCTTGGCTTCCATCGATTTTACGTAAAGATAAACAGGAAGTTTTAGAGCTTCGACCACCAAACTTTTGTACAAATCCACTATCCTGTCACTGAGAGGTTTTGTCGAACGTCCTTCTTTGTATGTCGTCTCGTATTTATCAATAAAACTGAATAACTTTGATTGGTGGACGATTGAACGCTTAATTTCGTTCAATGAGTTGGTAGTAACAACACTAGCTGCCTCAATACAACTGGAATGCTCAAAGTAATGCTGTTTTATCTAAGCTAGGTTTCGAATTGGATCATTGTAATGTTATTGAGGGTTCTTCTTTAACCAGCACTTATGTATTCCACCTAAACAATATTAAATAACTCGGAATAGCACCAACTCAGAAGTTACACCAACGATGTTTGTATAATTTATTTCTACATTCCTCGATTATTCGCTTCAATTTATATTAAAACTAAGAGTAATTAAGCTGAATCAGACTCAATTAAACGATAAATATGCTAAGAAAAATCACTAACGTTAAAGTAATCCAAGCAATAGATTATATCCTATTAAACCTTCACAACCAATTTAGCGTAGAGCATGTAGCCAACTATTGTAATAATTCAAAATACCACTTTAACCGTATTTTTAGAGAACAAACCGGAGAAAGCATTTATGCGTTTGTGAAAAAGTTAAGAATCGAGACTAGTGCCTTTCGGCTTGGATTACATACCAATCATAGTATCACAGATATAGCTCTGGATTACGGCTACAGCTCGTCTAACTTTAGTACGGTATTTGCAAAACATATGGCTATATCTCCAAGCAAATTGAAGAAACTTAAGCGGGAAAATAATTATGATTCGATTCATCCTTTCAGTTCAGCTCTCCTGACTGCCTGAATCAACTGAAACGGTCTTTTACCAAGTTTCTGTATACCGGATACTCACTGAAGTAGCGCACAATTTGCTCTGCATCTATTGCGGAGTGAAATAGTTCACACTGTACATAGGTAAATATGTTTATGAACTAACGAAAGCATTAGCCTGACTTTACATCAGTCACACAATAAGCCTTGGTAAGTACTGCGTAATAAACTCTCGATCTGCTTCGTAAAAATCATCCAGCGGAATTTCTTCAGGTTTCAACCAATAAAATGTCTAATTGGATCAACAGTTACTGGTTCCGCATCATCAACTAGTTTTAATACAGCGTAATGAATGTCTCCCCCGAATTTATTGGTAAGAGTGACACATTCAGAAATTTTAAAAATTTTTATACCAGTTTCCTCCCGCAACTCCCTAATTGCTGCTTCGGCTCCTGATTCACCTTCATCTACAGAACCTCCAGGAAACTCTAGAACCATACCTTGATTTCGGCGAAAGCGTTTCTGGACAAGCGCCGTACCATTTTTAGTCACTACAGCCATAGATAAATTCTTCATTTTTACGTTTCTCAGTAAACCAGTTCATTCATACAAGATTATGATGTTAAACATTATTATCACCAATAGTCTACATCCCATTCTGAAAAATCAGCTTATATAATAAAAAGTAGATACTTGGTATTGGAAGACTAATTATGCAATCATGAGAAACAAGAAGATATGGGGTGTGTTGAGCGCTTTTGGAAGTTTTCTGTCACGGTCTCTCAACTGGTAACCATGAGTAAAATTACGGTGATTCCAGTGGCACGGTCCGTCACTGAGTAATTACGTTAACGCGCTTTGGAGCACTTTCGTGTTTCATGCTCCGTAATCACATGCTCCGTAAGCACATCTCCGGACAAAAGTACGGGCCTGTTTCTAAAAAGTCACTCTGCTAGATAAGGAAAAGTGTTTTAAAACCTAAAACGTTTATTAATTTATATCCGTCCAGTTATTTTTTCTCTTCTGGTACATCTGAAGTCGAATCAGCCTTCTCTTTGAAAGTACGGTTCTTATTTACGTTAGAAAGCAAATAAGAACCATCATGGTTATCTATCCATTCAATGGTATCACCCTCTTTCCATTCCAGTTCTTGCTGAAATTTTTCAGGAAGAATAAAGTAATGCTCTCCTGTATCAAGCTGTTCAATTGTCACTTTCATAGACTCTCCTTTATCCAGCCGTTGGTAGGTACATATTAACTATACTCATCAATATTTATGTCTCACTCAGGAGTTTGGGAGTCATCACATTATTTATGCTCAGCAACAAGCTCCACACCGTGCTCAAATCCCATGCGAAATCCAGACAATAAACTTTTATGATCCCGTATTTCCTTACCCATAATAATGCCAAGCTCATTCGCAAAATCTGGAATTTCCAGTTCGTTCATGCCACGTTTTTTGAAACCTTTTATAACACCTAATAATTGAAGTGCTACCTGTTCAGCATCAATCCCTAGCTGATTGTTGGCGTGTATGCAATCCTTTTTAATGCATTTATGTCTACTACTACATTTTGAACCTTTCTTTTCTTTCATAAACTGCCCCTTAAAATCCTACGCTCAATAAATGATTTGTTACCCTCTTTGCGTACTTATTTGCTATAAAGTCGAGCTCTTCGGGGTTTCGGGTTAAAGCCATAAAATCATCAAGAAAGGTTTTCGGCCTTATCAGGGATAGTGTTGATGTATTTCTGCAAACAAAGTCTGTCATCGGACTGCCATCGTAGTCGGTGCTATCCATTCGGTATGTTGCCGGAGCCTGACGATTTAATTGCGCATTTAATTCCGGCAGCAATTTCCAGTACAGTTTTCTAAATTCAGCTCTTGCTGCAAAAGCACGTTCATGGTTTTCAGGGTGATTATGGGTGAACTCAACCCGGTAAGTATCAGGACATGGCTTTTCCTGCTGGTTCAGGTAGGAGTTCGCCTGCGTTTCATAGGGATAGCGCTGCTCAATCCACTGCTCTACTATTTCTTCTACTTTATCGAAGATGTAATGGACAGCAGAATATAGATTGCCGTAAACAAATCGCTTATCGACAAACAGGCGGATCCACTCTCCCTTGTATTCGCTGATATAACCTTCAGGTGCTTTTCGGACAAATGCGGGAACTTCCATCGCATCAGTTAATCTTTTCTCTTCGGCTTCATCACGATTCTCCCATGACTGAATGCAATACTGTTGAAAACGCCAGTGGGGAACATCATAGCTCAGCAGGTCTGGATAATCGCAGATATTCCGTTCGGCGCGGCTTAGTTCGTTAACAGATAAATAGTCCTTCCCTTTGCCACGCAATCTCTGAAGCTCAGAGTTAATTTTATACGTAATATCGGCAGAAGCATCACGCCACCGTGTATCAGCTTCTTCCTCAGGCAGCCTTGTTATACCTGGCAGGTAGCGCTCTAATATTGCCTCTTTTTCTTTCTTCAGCATGAAGTTTCTCCAAAAGTTTTATAACCTGACAATGGACTGCATGTCACCGATAAGTGTTAAAGCCGTAGTGCCGCTTCTGGGATAGACACACCCAGTATATTGTAAGCTACCCTGATCATTTGAGTTATCCGGGGTGATAGGCATACATGCTCGTTTTAAGCCAAATATTCGCGGCAAAACGACAGCTAATTATATGTAGCCGCCTTTCCGTTTAACCGCTCCATCACCGCTCGCCAATTCGGATACGTTGCTGTGCCAAACTGCATCAACTCACCCTGAAACAGCTCCTGCCCTTTCCCCTCTGCTCTGTCATCAATAAGTACATCGCCCATCAGCAGTCCTTTGTTTGAGCAGATGATGAGTTTTTCACAGAATGCCAGACCGAAGTGCTTTTCTATCCAGATGCGTTTTTCTGTATAGGACATAGGGTTGTAGACACTTGGGGCGGTGAGAATATAAGGGTCAAATTGTTCGGACGCTATGAGTTTCTTTGCGCTTTCTACGGCATCCTCAACAGGTTCGAGGTTAGCGAAAAAGCCATATTGGCTCTGCGGGTATCTCACACTAGGGAAAGTTCTTTGTTTTTCCTCAAACGCACGGGTGTATTCACACAGGACATCATCCATATCGATGTAAACTCTTAACATGTTCTCTCCCAGGTTTGTTGTTTTGCTCAGTCTGTAAAACAAATACCATTATTCATGGTGTTGGTGTTCAATAACGCCATATTCACTACACAATCAGGTTGCCGACTTTACTGCTAAGCCCAACCGTCGCTATAGTACCGGCACAGAAATCGATAGCATCACTTTCAATACCATCAGAAAAAATCACCCCATTCTCCGGCATTCTCGATACCAGCTTCAGCTCACTCCCGGCGCTGATTTTGCCAAATACACTCTCACATCGGGTGGTGGCTGATGGAAAAGGCTCACGTACTGAATAGTAAAGATACCCACTATCCCAGGAAAATCCATCCACCAACTCTTGTCTGACCTGGGTGTTAGCAATGCCAGATGCGCCGGCAATGATGCTTTTTAACCATCCGGTTGAGCCCAGACCTGTTGAGACGATTATCCCGCTGGAAGACTGCTCCTCACTGTATTGACCTTGATTAAGCTGATACCGGGCTGAGGTATGGGACTTAGGACCGATAAACAAATCGTTTACCCCAAGCAGTGACTCACCAAGATTCGTCGTCACCTCAGCAAAGCTGACCTGCTTATTGTTTACGGCTCCCCTGAGCACTTCTGTAAGCACGGTTAACAGCTCTTTTTCTACAAATGGCAAAAGCACACCATCAAATCGGTCCGGTAACGGGTTCACCCCGATGACCGATTGCCCGTCCAGATATTTCAATGTATTGGCGACTAAGCCATCCTGCCCCAAAACAATGACAATATCATCGCTGTCAAACAAGTAGGTTGGCAACATACTGCGGTCTAAATGCTGAACACGGCCAATCGTTCCTAGGGACTTCACAATACTGGTTTTGCATGCCTCAAAGTGCGAGTGTTCATCTTCATACTCAGCAAAGGACTCCCCCAGGTGCTCCAGGTAAAATCTGGCCTGTCCTATGGTGCAGTATTTGTCTTTCAGCTCCTGCAATCTTGTCTTGCGGGTCACCAGCACCAGTTTTCTATCGGTAATCATTGTATTGCTCCGGCTTGGTGAGCGACTGCAGCAGCTCTGGTGATATATTAAGATTACCAACCCGGTTTTCACCCTGGGTAAGGTTCTCAATCGCTTGTGCGATTAACTGCTCTGGCTTCAAACTTCCCATGCTCATCACCTTCAAACATTCGATGTCTATCTGTTCATAGGCTTCAAGCTGACTCTTAATTTCATACGCCTTTGCGTCGGCACGGGCTCTGGCGTTACTGCTTTCTAACTCCACCAGTTCAGCTCGCTTACGTTCATCCTGCGTCTGGGCACCGATGCTCTCCTGGTTCATTTCAAACCGTTGCTGCATCTGCTCCCGCTCTGCCTCTAACTTTTGTTGCTCCAGCTCCTGCTGCTGTTTAGTTATGGCTTTTTCCGTTTCTAACTCGCGCTGTTTAACTTGTTTTTCCTGGTCGATACTGGCCAAACGGCGGGAGTAGATTGCAGAGTCGGCTTCTTTGAGCAGTGATTCCAGGATATCCGCCTCCAGCGCCTTACCCGTTTCCGGCGTAGGAGAAATCGCAGTAAGAGAGGCTTGATTAATCTCAATGCCAAGGCTTTCCAAAGAGGGCTGTTTAGCCAGCTCAGATTGTAAAAGTGAAGATAACGCCTGAGCGGACATCAATGCAGCCTGTAGCGATTGTTTTTCCATTTCATTTCGGACAACCACTTGAACGCTCCGTATTACCCGCTCCTCTATTTTTTCCGGGTCCTCTGTCTCGTATTTTCCTTTGGCATTGACCGTAAGATTAAGCATTTTTGCGGCTTGTTCAGGCTCTGAGATCCGAAATGTCACCTGCCCCTGGACGGTCACCACCTGAAAATCCTTTGTGTTCATGCGAAATGCAAAAGGCACCTCTTTGCTGCTAAGTGGCACCGCAACCAATGAGCTTGTTGGCGAGTAATAGTAAAAACTGGTTCCCGCCCCTTGTTTCTGTACGTTGCCGTTTTTAAACAGCATTACATACAGTGGATGGATCAGCTTTGAAATAGTTGATACCTAGCATGGTTTACCTCCTTTTTGGCATTATATGTCTCTGAGACACTTTTAATATATGTCCCAGTGACACATATTGTCAAACACGATTTCACAACTTTTTTCAGTAGCACTTGTAAGATCCTGAATCTTGTATAAAAATAAATGTCACAAAGACACAAATGTAAGACTTACCAATGAAACACTTTGAATCCCCGTTGTTTACTGTTGATAGCGCACTATTTACCGTGCATGAAGGTCAGCTGCAGGTATTGGCGGTACGAAGGGCGATTAACCCCTATCAGGGAAGCTGGGCGTTACCCGGTGGATATGTAGACATGAATCTTGATAGCAATGTTGAAGATACCGCACTTCGGAAACTAAAAGATAAAACGGGTATTCACCCAGCCTATCTTGAGCAACTTCAGACATTTTCCGGAACTGAGCGTGATCCCCGGGGATTCAGTGTTACCCTCGCCTATTACGCCCTGATCGGTTACCAGGATGCAAAGACGTACATAGATACCGTTAGCGAAGCGACCTGGTTGCCGGTGAAACAACTTTCCGAGTATCAGCTTGCGTTTGATCATGAAGAAATCGTGAGTATTGCAGTGGAAAGGCTGCGCCAGAAAGCGCTCTATTCCATGGTTCCGGTGTTCTGCTTGTCAGAGCAGTTTACTGTTGCTGAGCTCAAATCGACTATCGAAGCCATTATCGATAAACCGATTCAACGTAAGACGCTTATTCGCCGGATAGAGGCTTCTTCAATGTTTGAGGCTGTTGAGGAAAAAGTGCAGACAGGACGACGGCCCGCAACTCAGTATCGACTGAAAGAAGGGGCTGATATTCATCATTTTGAAAGGAATCTTTCATAACCAATTTAGATTAATGATACTTTTTAGAGTGTATCAAACGCATATTCACAAAGCCTTGGGACAATGCAATTTCATCGATACTGCCAAACGCTGTTTTGAATCCCTCTACATCGACCAGGGCTTTTAGCCAAAGCCACCCACCTTCCGATTCGTAGATGGTTATGGCTTTTCCACAGGGCGCTTGCTCACAAGTATACTGCGCGACAGATACTATTTTCATAGATAGTAATCCCTTTAAAATAAGTCGTTTTCTAGTGAAAGTAGGTTACCAATTGGCTGATAACCTTAATATATTTAAAATCCCTTGTTCCATCTTCGAGCGGGCTGAAGAATTAGCGCTATGAACTCTGATTACCGGAGGCTTGAAGCCCTGAGTCGCAACAGCCTCTTCAATCCAAAGGACAACATCATACCCGGTACCGCGCTCATCATCCCCCAAATCATGATCAAGGCTAATCTCAGTAACCTCTCCGGTTTTTAACAGCTCAATCGCCTCATCAGGCCAATAGACACGTACCCACCCTTTCGGTGTATTGCGTTCGTCATCAAGATAAACTTTCATATTATCGGCATCCTTAAAACATCTTTTCTGAGATTAACTTACCGGATGTCACCCCATCCGGTAAGAAAGATGATTAACCATTAATCGTGCTTGTTCTGAGCATCATCAGCATTTTTTCTGGTGACAAATAAACACAAACCAACCACCAGGATCAGTAAGACATTCAATACAATCAGTAACCGGGTATGTCCAGAGAGCACAAGCCCGATGGCGACTAACAGTGTCAATAAACACAGCCTATTTTTCATTGCTCTTTTCCTCATGCGTTAACCTTTTCTGAAGCTCTGAAAAGGCTGTCCTGATTTCTCCCTGAACACCCTCTGAGTTCATTTCTTCCAGCGACTGAGCAAATCGCTCGTAGGAAAGCCGGAGAAGTTTGTAAGCGGTGAACTTCCCGTCAACAGTAACGACTTTCTGCCGGACAGTTTCGTAACCGTTAACCGGTACCGAAGCAACGAGGCTATCAACCAGTCGGGTATATTGCTCCGTAAGTTGTGCACTCCCCTCTTTCTGATAGCTTTGCTCATTACCGGAAAGCACCTGAGAGAAAGACTTTGCCAGTTCATACTGGGCATTCATGCCAGATTTTTTCATCGCAAGCCCTAGCTTTCGGCTTTCTCCGGAGCCAACACCATATACGCCGGAGCTGTCGTTTCGTGGTGGCTGGAGGAACCAGGCCGGAACAGACTCAAGTTTTTCTTGTGCCTTTTCCTGTGCCCGGTCAGCAAAAGCAGCTTCCCTTTCTAACTGCTCTGTTGCTATTTCTGTTGGATCCGGCGAAGACGCACAACCAGACAGAACCATAACTGAAGCTACAAGAAGCATGTATATCTTTTTCATCATAAATTCCTAAATTTTTAGTTCAATGCAGTAATGCTTTACGCCATTAATTTCCTGATAGTAAGACGCCGTAGTTTGAACGCGACCAAGCTGCATGCGTCCGGTGATAACGGTTCGCTCTGTCATATCGTCCTGCTCATCAAAGCTATGATGCGTCTCGGTCACCCTACTTTCCAGTTCAGCCTTACTCGTGACGACACCGCTTAACTCTCTTACCAGTTGGCCTTTCGCTTTCGCCTTTGCGATAGTGATATCCTTTGATGGATTTCCGGTTGAAGGGATACACTCCATTACGGTGAGAGGTTGAGTCGCAGATACAACTGGAGACTCCATCAATACGGCAACCGCCAAAGAAATCGCCTTATTCATAATGCCATCTCCTTAGCGCGTCTTTATTCAGTACCTCGATACTGGCTGACAGCGCGGTCATCGACTTCAGGCTTGTCTCACTGACATTCTGGATAATCACCGGGTTTCGGTAACTAATCCGTATCATTTCCTGTCCCGCTGAGCCTGAAGACTGGATAAAGTAATCACGATGATGGGAAAAACTGCCGGTATTTCCTATTGGGAGGTAGCCTTTGTACTTTCCCGCATTTATCCTGATGACGATGACGCTGTTGGACAAATACCCAAACAGCTTTTCCGTATAGGGTAACTTCTGCCTGTCTCTGGTGTTGTGGTAACCCTTCACGGCAAGCGTAGCCGGTGGCATATCTCTGTGCCTGTCTGTTGTTTTCATATACCGGCTAAACACTTTATTTATTCCTGTACGGTCAAAGCGCCAACTCACCGGCACTGTTATGTTATATGTACCGTTGTCGTTTTTGATGAACTGAGGCTTACCCGTTCTGACTTTTGCCTCACGGCGAATATAACCAAACACATTCTCTTCGATATCTTTCCGGGCCAGTTCATATTCATCTCTGCCTAAGATAGCCAGTTGAAATAGTGTGCCCTCTTCAAATACCTGCTTAGAGGTTTTTCGGTTTTTATCAAGGCTCTGGAAAATCGCCTCTCTTTGCGCCATAAGATCAGTACGGGACGGACCAATATTGATTTTTCTGCTTAGCTCAAACAGCTGATTTCGCAATTGCTGATTGTCTTTCTCAAGCGCCGCCATTTTCTTACGCCGCTCCGGATCGTTTCTTAATTTCTCAAGACCTTTAAGAATCGATTCTTTAGACAGGCGAATGTCCGCTTTAGTTGTCAAAACCATACTGCCGGACTGACTGAGAGCTCTGGAGTCTCTGGAGTTAACCACCTCGACATAAGCCGCCGTCAGTGTTCTTACCTGCTGTTTAGTGATCTTATTTCCGGCCACCACCAGCTCAGTTTCCGTGTATGAGCCGGCGTAGTCAGCCGCCGACTTTTTTGCCTGCTCGAGGTTCATTGAACGCGCACTGGTTAGCGTGTCATTATCCCCAAGAACAAAGTGCTCCTTAACCGACAAGTTGATAAAGTTCTTATCTTCACTCACCAGTTCGACACTTGCGTATAATGTCGTAGAAAATACGACCAGAATAAAAAACGAAATTTGCTTAAACACAAGCAACTCCTTATTTAGGGTATAACAACCCCTGCCCGCAATTCTGTTGAAAGCAGGGATCCCTATCATTTATTAATCAATAGATGGCGTGCCTATCAGGCTATAAGTCAAACGACTATACCTTCACATGGACGATGACATACAGAGTGCCCAACATAAGCCACTAGCAGTACCCCATCAATATCGGGTTTTCCCGGTCTCAGGGCTTGATGTACGGGAACCTTCCTCGCCAATGACATGCAATAGGCTCTGAACTCAATTTCAACGTCCGGAGTCAGGTAATAGTCTTTTGAAACTGCAGACTGCATCCCAAACAACTGGTTAAACAACTCTGGATTGTTGTCCAGCGCCAACCGCGCAGAAGGAAAGCACTCTCTTCTTACCAGTCTCATGAGAGCATGGGCATCAAGCTTATTCTGTTTTGCCAGCATCGCGCTGCAACCCTGAAATTCCGATATAATCAGCTCTTTGATCAGTCCTCCCCGAAGATTAGGTACTGATATAAATAACTTCGTAAGATCAACAGTCCCCTCTACCGCTAACGCTGTGAGTGTCGTTGATTCTATATTTCTTTCGAAGTAGTCCAGACACAACGTTTCAAGCAATAAACCTATATTCATATCGGCTTCCTTTTACGCTGTCGTTTTTCGAAGGTATTCAAGGATTTCTTTCACGCTAACCGTGATTGCCGGCTCCCAGCCGTCATGAGATAGGCTCTTTGCCAATATCTCATTGACTGAGCTGGTGTCATCCCTCAGTGCCATTTGTTCCGGTGTCGTATCAAACAAAGCAAAGAACTTTTTCGGCTCCTCTACCACTTCTAAAAACCCCGCCTGTAACAACAATGATGAAAAGTCCAGATCAGATGGATAGTCACACCGCTCTAACGCCTCCATCTTTTCGGCCAGAGCGCTGCAACATAAAAGCTCTTCTATCGTCTTATCTATGCTCTCGCCATTTACTGCCCGTACCTTTATATTGAACGGTGTGTATATACTTTCATTTATCTCAGTAGTTAGCAGAGTGATCGTTCTTTTCCCATCCATGGAAGAAAGAATACTTACCTGCATGGTCGCGGTTAACGTTGGATCACTCTTAAGCTTTTCCCTTACCTCTGAAGTCCTCTTCAAATCAAACCGTGAACAAATCGTCTCCTGAAACGTTTCATTCGTTTCAGTTTCCCCGGAAAATTGAATCGTCATTTATTGTTCCTTTTTTAACAGAAGTTCAAACCTGTTGTTCAGCACCAATTGATACCGAACGGCTCTGATAAATATTCATTACGGTTGAAGCTAAGGGTTCATCTTGCTTTTTCGTCATGAACATCCATAGGTTATCCCTAACCGTTGGCAATCCATCTAGACCAAAGATTTGATCAAAAGCCTTCTTACCAGCCTTACTCTTTTACTATTACTAACCCTGACATCCTCTTATTTCGTGATATTGATCATCATTTTAATGCACCCTTTTCGGTGCTATGAGTTTTGTATATATTATGCAAATCCATTGCACCAATAAGGGTGCATATGATCGATTATTTACTAAAAATAAGGAAAAATGATGTTGAAGGTTAAAACCCTAATTTCCGCGTCAGCCATACTTACACTGTCAGGCTGTGTCACTACTTCCACAGAGCCAGTGACATATACAGATACAGACACGAACTACACATTAAAATTGATCCTGCCTGCCGATATGGCAGGCACGCCAAACGAAGTCACTAAATTGATTGGAATGGAAGAAATAGAGAAGAAAAGATCGAGAGACACCGACATTCGCACCAGAAAAGAGGTCACCTGGCATTTTAGCGATAATCGTTTCACATCGGATGTTTACAAGTGTGACTACGATACAGAGACAGAGCAGGAGCAACTTAAAGACTATTACAGCTATGATAAAAATGGCTGCATAATGGATAAGGATTCCGGTATACGTGAACGCTATTTTTCAGGTCAGACCCTAGGCACGTACAGCTTCACACGCAATTCTGAAACAAATCTCAGCGTCCTGACTCTTAGTCCTGAAAGCATCACCTCTACTCATACCAGCGAGCTAATGGGCATGGGCAGCTATGATAATAGATCTCGCCCAACCATGGTTGGCCTGGTAAATCGAATCAAACGTGGGGCAATTGACTTTCGGTTTGAGCACAATTCCCCTTACAAAGAAGATGCTGTAAAAGCGGCATTTGAACGTAAATGGGGTAAGCAGGACGTTGTTTTCGGTATTGGTACCGGATACCTTGCGAAAGCGGGAGAAAAGCAGGGACGCGTCCTTCTTGAACCAGAATTTTCTCCCTATCGTAACGGAAGCAAAGTGGTAATAACTGCAGATGTCTACCCTCAGGTAACAATGGAAGGCAATGTGGTCACCTTTGATTATGCTTCTTCCTTTGAAGACCTGAATAAAGATCTTGAAGCAGTAGTGAACGAATAGCCTGCTATGATCAAATCAGCGGTTCAAAACAGAGCCGCTTTTTTACATCTTTTTCTGAACGAAACCCATTAGTTGTGTATACCTGGCTCCTTCCGGTTAGTAACCTATTTTTCGGACTACTTTTCTTCAAAAAACTCATTAATATCAACATTCAAAACGCTGGCCAAATCTCGCAAAATCTCATCTGTGACTCTGATCATTCCAGACTCAATCTTGGCCAACTTACTTCGGGTCATACTTTTACCCTGTAAGCTTGAAATACGCTCAACGTCTTGTTGAGATAGCTCTTGTGCAATCCTTACTCTTCTAATATTAGATCCGGTAATGTTCTTTGACTTTGTATTACTTATCATAATTTAGCTGCACCATTGTGGGTGCAACTAGTTTTATCTATAATGCGCCACCTGTGTGCACCCATAAAGGTGCACACAAAAAAGTAGTGCTGGGAAGCTAACCAAGTGATAGTAAAATCATTTTGTAATTCACTGATTTGTCAGCCGTGTTCTACTCAAACATTCTAGTGCATTGAAAGGAAACGACCGTTGTCTAAGTTTATTCTAAACATACTACCCCCTGTCTTGTTCTCAGCTATCGCTCTATCCGGCTGCATATCCGGTCCTAAAATTGACGATCAAATTGCTAACCAGCACTACAGTCAAGACATTGCCCACAGTCAAAAGGTCACACTGCGTTATGTTCGCCGCTTTCTTTATGACAAAAGCATTCGACGAATGGCGATTGCAGAAGCGTTAGATCAGGAAGTGGAGAAAGCCCAAAAAAGTGGTGGAGCGTTTTATCATGGAGATGTGGCATTGATTGGTGATGCGATATCCGGTGGGTTGGGCTCTACGCTTGGCTTTGGTATGGGAGTTGGGCTTGCTATCGCAGATGCGTTCCTTACCGACGATGGTAGCCACACCTTCGTTTCCGGCGCTTATCTGCCAGAGGTATACAACGGGGTAAAGCTAGATACAGCAGACACTGCCCGTACTGTACTATTGGATGAAACACTGACCAAATTACAGCTAATAGCTGACACTTATGGTCTGACACTAACCTGTGAGTTCGACTGTGATGATAAAATTCAAAATCAAGTTTGGCGCATGGAAGGTGTTGGCAAACCAGAAATGGGCCAATATATTTACCGCCCTACCCCTATCCTAGTTAGAGTTAAGGTTAAAGAATTTGTAGAGCCTACTGAAGCTGATAAGGTTATAATGTCAGAATTCATCGGTGCTGAAGTAAAATGGGTAAGCCAGTATATTCATGGCTATGCTGTAGAGTTCTATTCAGACCATAGCTATTCAAATACGAAAGGGATCTATAACTCCCCGTTTGATATCTTGATTAAATATCATATCTACCGGGATATGGCACGTCTAATCTATAATACCAACAACCTGTTTCATGGACGGGCGCGTAACACATGGCATGAGATGTATATCGGTGGTAACTACTATCGCAGCGCATCAGAGAAGCCGCTTGAGTACACCACTGAAATCCCGTTGCTTCCAGTAAACCCAGTTCCGGTTCCATCCCGCGAGAAAGTGATAGAAGGACTTCTCTCTAATACTGGCGAACAAAAAATGGGGGGTGACACGAGCCCCATCAAGAAAGCAGGGCATTGCCTGATGGATATGTAGATATAAAAACCGATAAGAATGTTGAAAATATCTAATATTAGCTGAAAGAAGGGGCTGTCTTTCATCATTTTGAAAGTAACCTTTCGCAGTCAAATATATGCATATATTAGTAATCTTGTAATTACTTGTGACTTCCTATAGGTGGTGGATTTTCAAACATGATATAAGCCATATAGAATACGTAGATTAGAATATGAGACGAATACTTTTTGTATTCATTTTTGGTGTACTTATCTTCGCTGGGACTTTTTAGCTCAAGTCTAACAGAACCTTTACCTGAGCGTCCCGTTAATGTCCCTCTTTTTTCTTCGGCCGTAGAAATATCACATAAGACCTCCAGCCACTCATCTTTAATGATGCTATTGTTAATACCTAGTTTTACTGCCCTCCAGTCGGATTTTGGAATTGCAAATTGGAAGGTCTTAATGAATAACCTGAGAGTGGAAGGAGAGCTGAATGTTATCCCTGATTTGCTTACGTAAGTATGCTGCAAAGCATAAGCTATCATGCTTTGAATATTCTCTCTATCGTTCCCGTAATGATCCCTTAATCTGGCAAGGAACCGGTTGGCATACTCTTTTTCCTCTATTGTTTTATATTTTCCCGGTACTAAAGTGTGTGCTCGCTTTTCCGTAAAAAATCGAGATCCTTTAACGCCGGCATTGTAGTTTGTGCTCAAAGATTTAAGTGCCCGAGCATGATCCAACCACCTGTTTATATCTTCTGACTTCAACTGGTATTTATATGCCAATGATTCTACACCCTCACCTCCTGAGACTGCCTCAAGCACCTGATAGCACACATCTATAGGGATTCTTTTCTTTCGTGTTGGAACATCAATATTAACTTCATTGAAATCATCATCTACCGTAGAGCTGACGATGTCTTCAATATCAAGTGAACTGGCCAGCATAGGAAAGCTATCTCCGAAGTTAGCTTCACCCTTCTGATTAGCTAATGCCTGATATTGCCTCCGCGAAAAGAGTCCATTTTTTTGTGCATCTGTTTGCGATAAAGGTCTATGGTTTTCCTCAGTTACAGGAGCACTCAGCAAATCACTTAAATGGAAATAGTGTTCGAAGGTTGTTCTAGGGCTTTCATGGCCGGCAAGTGCAGCTATTTCCCAATACTTGTTGCAATACGTCTGCTTAAATAGTCGCTTTTTAATATCTTTGGTTTGCTCGTCCGAGTATGGATAAAAATGAGGTAGTATCGTATGGGGTTCACGGTGCTCCAACATTACCTGAAGACGGCTGAAACAGCTATGTCTTAGGTGATAAAACACAAAATGCGGTTCACCGGAGTGAGCTCTCAATGCCCTCCCCACGTAGTTTGAAACCGTAAACATATTAAAAGGACGATGAACATCCTCTCCCATGGTCAATAATGGTGCTGACTTTGCTAGACTTTGTCGCCTTTTGGACTGAATGTAATTTGAAACAATCTCTACTTCATTCTCCAGAAGCAAAGGCCATAGAGGAACTTTACGAAGGCTACTGGCTGTTTTATTATTCCCAAACCGATTCGGACGTATTTCAATCCATCCACTCCTCGAAGCCTCGACACTGTCAATTGTAAGTTTATACAGCTCATTCATTCGTAGACCACAGCGATATGCGATTATACAGATACATTGCAATGCTTCTTGGTCGGTATCATTAAGATCTTTTAAAGTTTCGATATGCTTCAGCAGCCCTTTGAAAAGCCGCTCATCAATTAGACCCGCTCGAGTATGTCGCTTGCCTACATCAACCCTGAAGAAAATGTCATTTACAGCAGGCAAGTTCAATAAAGCTGCGGCGAAAACATGTAAGTCTTTTAATCGCTTGGCATAGAACCCCTTAGCCTTGGGGGTCATGTGGAAATTAATGTGCTCCTGATAAATCTCTTCCAACTCCACGGTAGATGTGACATCAAGAAGTGGTCGCTCAGTATTCATCTTATACCAATATTTGGCTTGGTTTAGCATATATCCGTTAACGGTACTCGCCTTGCAGTCATGTGTCTTATATATTAACCATTGGACAAACACCTGCTGCCAGCCCACAAGTTCAAACTCACCTAATACAGTTTCTAACTTAGCTCGAACTGTTTTTGGGGAAACCTTATTCCCATCAATACTAGGCTTGCAGGCTTCTTTTAGCTTGCTGATGAATTGATTGTGCTTGAGAGGTAAGCCCAGAGTATTTACACATTCTGTTCGTCTATAATTAGCTGAAGTTTTAGTCGAAAAATCATAGAACGAAGCAGGTTGAACAGGTTGCACCGTTGGAGCAATTAACCTGATTAAGTTCGATGTTGGAAGTGAGTATGAATGAGTTCTTCCAATCCTGAACTCCAGAAGAGCTTCACTTAGGGTAGGGTTACTATGCCTTTCATACCAAAAAGATGCGCACGAGCAAAACATCTGAGCTTTCGTCGGAAGATCTTTATGGTTAGGAAAGTTCTCTTTCATTTTAGCTAAGATAGCATTTGCATCTTCAGGATATTGCCAGTCCTTTTTGTCTAGCTTCTGCCAGAGTTTGAGTTGTCCCAACGTTTTTAAAGACAAATAGCATTGATAAATGGTTAACCTCTCGCCGTCATGCTCGGCATTACTATTAAGATTATCGTTATTAAGAACCAGTGTGATGAAAGTGTAACCAGAAAAACTTTGCACCGGCAACGCCTCTGATGACTTAAGCTTTAGATTAAATGCCTTAAGCACATCGATATTGCACTGACCAGAATCCATCAGCAACGAAAGTAATAGTGACTGATACCTATACTGGATGTCCCGAGACTCTAGTTTACTGTATGTACCATTCCATTGCTGGTAGGCATCATGGAGAGCCCAGGCACCTTTTTGCCAACTCGGATTCCGAAGTTGTGGGGATGGTCTATTGGTAAAGATATGATGTGGTGGTGAGAAATCCCAACCGTGTTGTACTTGATACTTTTTGATTTGACGAACGCCTACATTAAAGGCCTGACGAAAATCATTTTGTCTACCAAAAGTTTTTATTAAGCTCTGAAAAAAAGCTTCCCAGCCCGAGATAAAATCAGATTCTGATGGACGTATAGCGGGATCTGGGAACTGATTCGCCAACAGTTTTATTGACTCCTTCGTTACCCTCTCTATATGCTCTATACGCGCTTTGTGCCTTCCTTCCTCACCAAACTTCTTGCCACTCATTTTCGTCCCTCTGATAACAACATGACTATGTGTTCTTCTAATAGATCACGAATCACATGCAAATCTTTCCGGGTTAAACTACTAAACTGAGCAAACGGTAATTGGTTAGTATGGATATGCCCCATCCATGCATCTATCAGCTCATCTCCGACATTTTTGCTAAACAGGAAAGAACGTAGATAGTGGCGAGCCCAATTCGCTGGCAAAGGAAGTATCAAATCAACATGTTGCATATATGTTGACGGTTTAACTTCTTGTATCGCCTCCTGATAACGATAAAAGCAAAACGGCATATCTCCATTTATGGCTTGCTGATATCGGTCAGATAGTTCTATATCGGATTGTGCATAATAGATCACTAACTGCTCGCAATAGTCTATATATTGCCGAATATGCTCCAGCACAATGTGAGGCAGCAATACTGTTCTACCACTATATCCAACTGAGCGTTCCTTTTCAGCGATTCGATACTCTCCTGAAAGGAAGTGTATGTCATCGATTGTGCCGAACCAGGCATCAACCGGTCGATAACCACTACCCAAGCTTAGAATAAGCTGAAGATATATGACTTTCAAGTTGTGCGTTGTTTCTGAGTAAAGCCCCTTTTGAGTAGCGGATAAGGTATCAATTGCAGTTATTAGTCCGGAGAAAATTTCCTGAAGAAGACTATCATCTACGTACAATGGTGAGCCTACATTCTGTTCAAGAAACACTTGTTCAACTTCTGCCAACTCGGAGCGAAAGTCAGTTTTCCCTGCCCTGTCAATGTAACCTAGATACCGCTTATAGGTAAAATACAATGTCTGGTATGGAATATGAGTGTAAAAGCGAGCTGGCTTATTTTTCGCGTCATAACCTGTGATAAGATCCACAAGAGTATGATCTTGTCCAACAGCCATCATTACTTGAACAAAGTACGATGATACTTTACCAAGGCTGAGTCTAGTTCCATGCTCTTTATTCAGAGCAGATAATACATGTTTTAAGTCTGCGTCAGTTGTTCCATGAAACTTGAAATTGTGGATACCAGACACCAGACTAAGAGGGAGAAACAGGGGTATTCTTGTACTACATCTTTGAGCATCGGCTTTATTTGCTCGCGTTGTGAGTGGCTAGGAAGCTGAAACTCCCTTTTTATGCCAATAATACCTCGGTCATCTCTTTTGATTGCACTCCAACTCCGCACTTCACTAAAAGAATTTCCTGTCAATAACATTAACAGGAGTACCCTTGCACTTTCTAAGTATTGGTTGTTGTACTTCATCAATTTAATACAACCTGATATTAGATGGTGTAACTCAAACATTGTCATTGTTGATATATCACAACTAAGCATCATACTTTTTCTACGAATACGCTCAGTGATAGCTTTGGCTTGTATTGCCTGCGATGCGTATTCTTCACGTATACCATCGTTAGATGAGACTACAGACAGCGACCTTATGTTCCCGGACCGTTCCTCCTCTCCCTCCCAAGAAGCATTAACTCCATCTTTTTCATCAAACTCCTGCTCTTCAATCACCGAGACCGATACACCATATTCATCCTCTGCATGCTTTTTCGTTTGTTGAAGTTGACTGTCCTTATTAAATTTCCGCGATGTTACGGTACGAGTAGCTCTTTCTTTATCCAAATGCGCATATTGAAAAGACGTTACCAAATGACCTATTTCCCGCTGGTACTTTTCTGACCCCGCATTATTTCTTAGTGACATAAGAGCTTTAATTAGTGCGTCAAAATCAAAGCCCTCTATATCAGGTAAATTTAAGTATGACTTTTCTCTTCTGCCAAGAGCCCACTGACGTACATCATTACATAACTCTTTGTGTTCATGATTACCGCGGAAACTTAAATAAGTAATGACCAACAGAGTGATAGCTTTGTAGTTGTCAAATTGATTATCAGAAGAAATTGTTCGTTTTGCCTCAACAGTGATGAATGCTGCGGTGTACCGCTGAGTCAATAAATGTTTACTGGATAAATCACTATAAACAGCAGATAAAGCCTGTGGATTCTCATTTATGTATTTGTTAGCTTCTTCAACTAATGATTCGTACTCCCCCAGAAAATGCTCCCGATACTGGGGGAAAAGAATTTTACATAATCTCAAAACTTCATAGGCTATCGCACTGTTTTGTGTTGGTGAGCAAGAGAACAGTCTTTGAAAAAAAGAAGCCTTATTCTTATCATTCACTACCAATGCCATTAATCACTTTCTCGAATATATTTAAATTGACGTCGGGAACTTGTTGATCAACAGGATTAATCTTGTGCTGCTTTTTCAAACCCGACACGGTAAGTGCCGTACACTCGGCCAGTTTTCTTTGAGTGAGTTTCTTTGCAGTAAATATCTTTTGTAGAACAGTATCTGGTGCAGACACATTGATAGACTTTCGAAGAAGCTCCAACTGACTATTTTGAACGGTCGAAGTTAAACTTCTCATCACTCCCATCCAAGCAATCAACTCAATTTCATCATCCTCCAAATCATCATAAACAATCACTGTGTGACTCATGATATCAAACTGATGGACAGAAAAGCCCAATACTTCAAATCCACCAAAGAGAAAACACTTACTAGATGACGAATGTATCGCAGAGAAAATTTGACCATGTTGAAGTGATTTCAGCGCATCTATTTTGAAGTGGGTCTTGTCAAACAAGAAGGCCTGAGAATGATAAAAGCGATAGGCATCTATAGCCCGAGGATGGATGTCCACGGATAAGTTTTTCTTCTTAAGTTGGGACAGAAATCTAGCCAATTTCAACTCCTACACTAAAACACAAGGTACCATAAGTAGCCCTTTAAAACATGCCGTTTGTGGCTACGTGTCGGTGTAGTATGTTGTAATATGACCTCACCGTCAATCTCTTGATGCCATTAACTATTGATATCATTGAATTTGGCTGATATTATTGATGTTGAGTTCGGTATGGTTACAGCCTTCCAAGCTGATGATGCGGGTTCGATTCCCGCTGCACGCTCCAAGTTGCCCTTCTACTTAGGAATTTCTCAAATCTTTAAAAATTAAACGCTTTATTGCGTGTTTTTGTGTTTCTATGATTTTTCGATACTTAAAGATCAATCCCCATTATTAAAAGACCACGAAATTAGTCGCCAATAAATCACTCGCCTTCAGCCAGGACATCACAGCGTGAAGCACATATGAAATCATTTTTGTGCAGGCCTTTTATAGAGTGGCTCCACCATGTCACGGTTACTTTACCCCATTCCAATAAGATAGAAGGATGATGGAACTGTTCTTCCGCCAACTCTGCGACTTTATTGCTGAACGTCCAGGCCTGCTTGAAGTTCTTAAATTTATACGCCTTCTCAAGCTGAGGGATGCCGCTTCTTTCCATGATCTGCCAGCCAGTTAACTCTAATAACAATGACTGTTGATCATCATTATTAAGAGCAATTGCATCGACACTGCAGGCTTCGCATTGTTGTTTATTCAACATGTACTGGTTCCTTAGGTTCAAAAAGTGGTGGTAGTAATCCCGCTTCTATCGCGAGATCTGCTTGCTGTAATAGGTTTTTTGGCCAATTTTAAAGAGTTCAGACAGCCCCTCAATCACGTAGTATTTAGGCTGCATGATGTCAATACGATAAGGCGTTCTTAGGACAGTTTGTATATCAAACTCTTCATGAATCGCTACACCCCCTTCCAACGCATAAATGGTTTCTGCAGGAGACGAAAGAATACCACCGCCATAGATTTTTAGTTTCTGTCCTTCCTTGACTAAGCCAAACTCAACCGTAAACCAATACAATCGAGCAAGATAAACGCGTTGCTTTGGGCTCGCTATCTTTCCCAGTTTTCCATAGCGTTCGGTGAAAGCCGCGAAATCAGCATTGGTCAGCATTGCACAGTGGCCAAATATTTCATGGAAAAAATCCGGCTCTTGTAAATAATCGAATTCATCCCGCGTTCTTAAAAACGTTGCAACCGGAAATCGCTTGTTGGCGAGTAAATCGAAGAAGCGGTCGAAATCAATCAATGCAGGAACTGGCTGTACCTGCCAACCTGTTGTTTGCTTGAGCACTTTATTTATCTCGGGGAGCTGAGGAACCCTGTCTAATGGCAGATTAAGCAGGCTCAAACCATGTAAATATGCATCACAAGCGCGACCGGTGATTACGCTCAGTTGCCTTGTCACCAAGTCGTGCCAAATCGCATCTTCTTCGAGGCTCCACTCAACCCAGCCCTCTTGACTAACGGGCTTCGAATGATATTGAGTCATGATACACTTCCTAAAAAATCTCTTTCTTTAAGCCTACTTCCACTCTTGATTAGTGCCAGTTTACGTTACTTTTCGAAGATGGCTGTGATGTAACATTTCGTTTACACTTTTCTGTTAAATACTTATTTTGTTGATCTTTTGACTTTGTAAAACCTAGATACCAGACTAAATATGTTAACCACATGTTACAGACAAATAATGAACGAAAACAGTACGCCAATTTGGCAACCAAGCGATCAGCGCATCGCACAGGCAAACATAACCCGATTTATGGATAGCCTCACTCAATGTGACAGGAAGCTAAATAACTACGCAGATCTCCAACAATGGTCGGTGGAGCACCCCGAGTCGTTTTGGCAAAACGTATGGCAGTATTGTGGGATGGTAGGTTCACAAGGCAGCCAGGTATTACGACTAGGCGAGAGCCGCTGGCAGCAGACAAAATCTCATCGGGACGCTGTTTGGTTCCCAGAATCACAAGTCAACTATGCAGAAAACTTATTGTGTTCTGCCAAGTCGTTATCAAAGGAACAGGCAATTTGGTTTGAAAACGAGCGTGGGGAGCAACAGATCTACACCTGGCAAAATTTATGTGAAGAAGTCTCTAGCATTCAGCAGTGGCTTATAGATTGTGGTGTGCAACAAGGCGATGTAGTCGCGGCCTACACCCCTTACCTACCCCAAACCGTTATCGCTATGCTTGCCACCACCAGCCTAGGGGCTATTTGGACGTCCACGTCACCAGACTTTGGTGTGGAAAGTGTGATTGAACGCTTTGGTCAAGTAAAACCCAAGGTCTTGTTTACCTGTGATGGCTATACATTCAATGGCAAGACGTTCGATATGACAGACAAGAACCACAAAGTCATTGAACACTTAGATGGGCTTGAACGGGTGTGCTCCATTAATTATATGAATCAAGAGGACGATTTAAACTCGCACAGCGTAGAACCGAACGTACCGTTCCAAAACTGGCAAGACATTATCAATCATTTTCAACCTCAACCTTTGAAGTTTACTCGTGTAGAGTTCAATAGCCCTTTATTTGTTCTTTATTCTTCTGGAACGACAGGTAAACCAAAATGTATTATTCATTCAGTCGGTGGCACCACTATCAATCATCTAAAAGAACATCAGCTTCATTGCGATATTAAGCCAAGAGACCGCGTGTTCTACTACACCACCTGTGGTTGGATGATGTGGAACTGGCACGTTTCTACACTCGCTAGCGGCGCTAGCCTGGTGATATTTGATGGGAACCCGCTTTATCCACATCCCGATGTTCTTTGGGATTTAGCACAACGAGCGGAACTATCGGTTTTTGGCACCTCTGCCAAGTATTTAGAAGCGATTGAGAAAGCGGAGCTCTCTCCCATCGAAAGTTACTCTCTACCTCAATTAAAAACACTCTGTTCGACCGGCTCAGTACTCTATCCAGAGCAGTTCGACTATGTTTATAAACACATCAAGCAAGACCTGCATTTAGCGTCTATTTCTGGTGGTACGGATATTTGTGGTTGCTTTGTATTGGGTAACCCTATCTCACCCGTTTATCGAGGAGAGTGCCAAGGGACTGGCCTTGGAGTAGATATCAGGGTGTTCAACGCATCAGGTCAAACGGTCATTCAAGAGCGAGGTGAGCTTGTGTGCACCAATTCTCTGCCAAATTTCCCAAAAGGGTTTTGGGATGACACTGGTGAACGCTATCACAGCGCTTATTGGGACAAGTTCGATAACGTGTGGCATCACGGTGACGAAGTCGAACAAAGCATCAATGGTGGCTACCTGTTTTACGGGCGAGGTGACACCACGCTCAATCCCGGAGGGGTAAGAATTGGTACTGCCGAAATATATCAGCAAGTGAACACTATCATGGGCATTGTCGACTCTATAGCTGTAGGAAAAGAGGTCGACCGTGATGAGCAGATATGGCTGTTTGTTCAATTGCAGCAAAACACTACTTTAGATGAGCACTTGGAGGCAAACATCAAAAATAAACTCAGGTCCTCTTGCTCACCGAGGCACGTTCCAAGCCAAATAATTGCGATAAGTGACGTGCCAAAAACACGTTCTGGAAAGCTAGTAGAGTTAGCAGTGAAGAAGATCATCAATGGCCAGAAGGTCGAAAATCTTGGTGCGATTGCAAACGCTGAAGTTTTGGAAGAGATAGAGCGTGTTGCTCCTCAAACGCAAAAAGCCCTCCAAGGATAGAAATCCGTGAGGGCTAGTCAGACCTTAATTCTTAGTGCGTTTAAATCTATACGTTGGCATCCGCTTGGTTCTCAGGTATGGCATGGATAAAAGCTGGCAATTGATTACACGCTCCGACAATCGAGTTAATCAATGGATAAGAGGACATATCTACATAAAACCGCAGCGCGTTGTAGACTTGTGGCACCAGGCAGATATCTACAATACAGGGCGAATCCGTCAGGCTATACACCGAATCACCATATAACTTTCGGTGTTTCGCTAACTTCTCTTCTATCGCGCTGAACCCCTTATGTACCCAATATTGAATCCAATCCTGTTTATCTTTCTGATTGCACGATAGCTCCCCTCCAAGTACTGCAACACTCGTAGATTGTTCAGTGGGTGAATTTCTATCGCAATATCCTGAGCCAGCGCCAACGCTTGATAACGTTGCGGTGTATGCTCTGGAATAATCGAAATGTCAGTGTATCTTTCATCTAGATATTGCAGAATAGCTAGCGACTGATTAAGCCGAAGCTCGCCATCCACTAACACTGGCACCAATTCACTGGCATTAAGCTCATGATATTGTGAATCGTGTTGCTCTCCACCATTACGAACCAAATGCACCGATTTAGATTCATAGTTGAGCTGCTTTAGATTCAAGCCAATACGCACCCGATAAGCCGCTGAAGATCGCCAATAACCATAAAGTGTAATGCTATCGTTCATAGTCCCTCTCTGTACCCATAATTGTCTGGTTAACTGCTTCTCCAGTTATGATTCGCGATATTGGCTAACCTTTTGGTCAATAGCACCAAAAATAGAGTCACCCTCTGCATCGAGCATTTCTAAACGAATTGAGTCACCAAACGACATAAACTGGGTAGATGGCTTGCCATCACGAATGGTCTCAATCATGCGTACCTCAGCAATGCATGAATATCCGACACCACCTTCGGCAATTGAGGTTCCGTGGTCTGTGCCTTGCTTATTTGAAACTGTACCTGAGCCAATGATGGTGCCCGCTGACAATGGACGAGTCTTCGCAGCATGCATAATCAGCTCGGTAAAGTTGAAGGTCATATCGACTCCCGCATTTGGGCAACCAAAAGGCGTATCGTTATAGGTCGATATAAGCGGCAAATGCACCTTGCTGTCTTGCCATTGTTCACCAAGTTCATCCGGTGTTACTGCGACCGGAGAAAATGCTGAAGAAGGTTTGGACTGAAAGAAGCCAAATCCTTTTGCCAGCTCAGCAGGAATCAACCCTCGAAGTGATACATCATTCACCAGCATCAACAAGCGAATCGAGTTTTGCGCCTGCTTGGCACTCACTCCCATTGGGACATCTCCGGTGACAATCGCTACCTCACCCTCGAAATCGATTCCCCATTCATCGCTCGCAAATTCGATATTGTCACAAGGGCCTATAAACGCATCTGAACCTCCCTGATACATTAAAGGATCAACCCAGAAGCTCTCTGGGATTTCAGCACCACGCGCTTTACGCACAAGTTCGACGTGATTGACATACGCACTGCCATCTGCCCATTGATAAGCCCGTGGCAAAGGTGATTCCAGGTGGTGGGGGTCAAACTCCTCGCCCTCCGAAACTTCTCCCTTGTTTAAAGCGTTATACAGCTCTTCTAGTTGAGGGACGACTTTTTCCCAGTTATCCAAAGCCACTTGCATGGTTGGCGCAAGGTGCATCGCGTGAAAAATTTCTGTCGCGGCCACACATTGTTTTAAATCTTTGCTCACAACCATCAACAAACCATCGCGAGTACCATTTTTCCTGGTTGCTAGTTTCATCCTTGCCCCTTATTTCTTATCATCAGCAGCTTCTTGCCAGCTATAGACATATTCTTTGTTCTCGACACTATCGAGTTCATCAGAAAACTGCAGTGCATGGCGAGTATCGATCATCACTGCCACTTCATCGGTAAACTTCTTCTTGTGTGCCCGACCCGCCTTAAAGGCTTTTGGATGAGGCCCATGAGTGAACCCAGCTGGATGGAAAGTCACCATGCCAGCTTCAATGTTATCACGGCTGAAGAAGTCCCCTGCGTGGTAGAACAGCACTTCATCGAAGTCATCGTTATTATGATAAAACGGCACCTTCAAAGCGCCGGGGTCGCTCTCAATGGGACGAGGTACAAATGTGCAAACCACAAACCCTGCTCCTACAAACGTTGTGTGTGCCGAAGGTGGCAAGTGATAACGATGCGACATCAGCGGTCGAATATCACGCCAGTTAACTTTCACCACGGATAAATCTCCATGCCAACCAATTGCATCCAGCGGGTTGAATGGATAACTGATCACGCTGACTTTATCGTGGCGCTTCACCTGAACCTGAGTTTGGCTTTCAGAATACTGAGCGCGGAACTGATCGTTGATTGAAGGTATTTCAAGTACCGCAGGATCAAACACCGCATGATTGCCTACCATGCCTTTTTCTGGCAAAGAATACGCGGCATCGGTATTCTCGATCATCAGAATGAACATTGACTCACTAGGCTCCAGGCGCCAATTGGTTGAGCGCGGTATCATCACGTAGTCACCTTCACTCACCGCTAAATGACCATAATCACAATAGAGTTCAGCACTGCCCTGATGAATGAACAACAACTCATCTCCATCAGAATTTCGCACCAGGAAATCCATCTTCTCATCCATTCGCCACACACGGATTTTGCAGTCGGCGTTGTGGAGAAGATGAGGCACGGCCCAAGGCGTTATCTGGCTGGCTTTCTCCACCAGGCTAAAATCAAAAGCGCGAGGGCGTAAGTTCCCTTCCCACTCAGACCAACCTGTAGGGGCATGTTGGTGATGAAAGTGAGCGGCAGGGCCAAAAAAACCACTTCGTCCCGCTTCTCTTTCGTAAATTGCCTCTTCAGGGAAATCAGCATGCGCTTGTCTAGAACATACCCCCTCCCGATGGGGAAACGAGATCCATTTATGCATCGCCTAATACTCCTCGACGAATCTGGTCCTCTTCAATCGATTCAAACAACGCCTTGAAGTTACCTTCGCCAAAACCTTCGTTGCCTTTACGCTGGATAATTTCGAAGAACACAGGCCCGATTACAGTCTGTGTGAAAATTTGCAGTAAAATGCCATCTTTGTCTGGTGCACCGTCAATCAGTACACGCAGGTCGCGCAGCCTATTCGTGTCTTCACTGTGGCCTTTCACACGCTGATCCACTTTCTCGTAATAGGTGTCTGGGGTTGGCATAAAATCCATGCCGCGATCACGCAGAGTTTTCACGGTTGTGTAGATGTCATCAGTTGAGAGTGCAATATGTTGAATCCCCTCACCGTTGTACTCACGAATGAACTCTTCAATCTGTGATTTATCGTCTGAAGACTCATTGATAGGAATTCGGATTTTGCCACATGGAGATGTCATGGCACGGCTCACAAGGCCTGTCAATTTCCCTTCAATGTCGAAATAGCGAATCTCTCGGAAGTTACCGATACGCTCATAAAACCCGGACCATACGTCCATATTGCCTTGCTTAACATTGTGCGTAAGGTGGTCGATTTCATAGAGGCCAACATCAGCTTTCGCCATGCGTTCTTCAGCATCATCATAGAATCGGAAATCCACGTCATAGATGCTCTGTTTGCCATAGCGATCTACAAAATAAAGCAGGCTTTCACCGATACCATAAATGGCAGGTATACTCAGCTCCATTGGCCCGATTTCTGTTTTGTACTCTTCACCTCCGCTCTTGAGCGCTTGCTCCATGGCAGTAGTTGATTCTTTAACACGGAATGCCATACCGCAAACCGACGGGCCATGAACCTTAGCGAACGACTCTGCCTGACTGTGTGGCTGTTCATTAACGATAAAGTTGATATCACCTTGCCGGTACAACCAAGCCTCTTTTGAGCGATGCTTAGCGATCTCAGCAAAACCAAGTGACACAAACAGCGTTTTAAGCTGCTCAATTCCCTTGTGGTCAACAGCAGTGTATTCAACAAACTCGAATCCATCCGTGCCAAGTGGGTTGTGTGTATCCACCATGAACTGTCTCCTCGTATCTATCGGCATTTAGTTGTTTTTTTGCCCTCAATTAAAATTGGCCCACAAGCGGAGATAATGGAATGTATGGAAGGAAATGAACGAGCGCGGTGAAAACCTGTCAGTATGTACGTAATTTGTTACACCTGCATAACTCGAAAAGAAAGGTGCAAACTATCAATGAGTAAAAAATTGCTATGATTTACAACCCAGCATTAAATGTTAATTTATTGTTACACGCAGATTGCTCATTTGGTGCCCCTCGTAACACGATTGGAATCTGATCATCGCCTTTACGGAAAACACTCAGTTGCATGCCATCAAAAAAACCATGGAGTGTATTTGAGAAATCCCGCCCATCACCTAATCTTGCGCAACAGAGATGTTATGCGCCATGCAAATGAGTCACTAATCAATAAGGTTAAAGATTATTCTCAAATACAACATAACTTAATCGTTGAAGTCCAGGTTAAAGTTTGGCGCTCAGACGAGACGACAAGAAACATACTTATTCAGATCGTCGGAATAACAGCCGGACTGACATTTGTTGTCACAGATCCGTTATACAAAGAACCATTAAACGGTGATGTAACTGAGAATGAGATAAAGCACGTGGTAGATAGTTTTTTCAATGATTAATAGATGGTTAATATAAGGCCATATTTCATCAAACATTGACAACTCTATGCTCGTAACCCAACCTTTATGGTAGATGGTTTATCAGCATATATCATGTAGTGACACAATCTCGTCGCTACCCATGAGCCTTGCCGATATAAATTGTTCACCTTCATTTCCTAAGGCGATATGAAAGCTTTCTCTATTATTCTGTTCTCTATATTAATTTCTATTAGCCCTCTCTTATGGGCTCAAGAGAATGTGAATCGCGATATTCTGGTAGTTCGTGCGCATGGGCAATGGCCCCCCTATGAAATGGAAATTGAAGGAAAGCATTCAGGGTTACATGTTGACTTGGTCACCGCGGTTGCGGAAAGACTAAATATCTCTGTTCGGTTTGAAAGTTACCCATGGAAAAGAGCCATAGACATGCTGAAGACAGGAAAAGCTAATGCGATTACCTATATGGCTTATACCGAAGAAAGGAATGAGTTTGGAATTTTCGTCAAAGATAATATTATGTCCAGCTCACATATCGCCTTCTTTTGTTTGAAAGAAAATGCAGATAAATTTAAATACACTGGTAACTTGCGTGATCTTGAAGGATATACGATAGGCAACGTTAAAGCATTTTTATATGACCATGAGTTTGACCATGCTGACTATCTAAGTAAAGATGAAACCTCCATTCACGAAAGACAACTCGTATTAAAAATAGTACATAAACGCCTTCCTATAGCGATAGGAAATATTACGGATGTCACTAACGCAGCCAATCAACTAGGTGTATTAGATAAAATAAGCTTTCTTCAGCCCCTGCTGCAAAGCTCGCTTGATAATTATCTCGTTTTCGCGCGAATAAATGACAATGGACTAGCTAAGCTGTTTGCCAATGAAATGGCCAAATTTAAAAAGACAGAAGAGTATAAAAAAATTCTGAATGACTATTCTATAGATTATTACAGGTAATTAACTAACATTTTGAAATATCTTACAGTTTTACAAATAACTGTTATCTAGAATAATTAATTTACCTTTATCATATAGACTCTCATTACAAATCAAAGGTGGATACATGTTTAAGGGATTGAAAATCGCAGGATTAACCGAGCAAGAAGTTGGTGCAGGTATAGAAACCTACGGGTTTATGATGACCGAAGGTGAACAAGTTAAGTGCGAATACAAAACGGTTCGAGATATGGTCGTTCTGACTAACAAACGTCTAATCACCGTTGACGTTCAGGGCATTCGTGGCAAAAAGAAAGAATTCTTCGTTTTACCTTTCAGTAAAATCACTGCATTTTCTATAGAAAGCGCCGGAACCTTTGATCTTGATGCAGAGTTTAAAATCTGGGCATCGGGTGTTGGTGAACTGGAAATCAACTTCCTTAAAGGCACAGATGTATCTAAAATCGCGAAAGTATTAAGCGCTGGTATTATCTGATCCTTGAGTACATGGTGGAACTAGAATGCTATTACTAGGGGGCTCGGCAAGACATTCTTGCCGAGCTACCAATTAATCAGGAAAAGTCACGCCTCTTTCTTACTTTGAGAATTAGCCGCTTTCAACTTCACAACTCATATTTTATTCGTTTTTATTAGAGCACCTGGACGCAATTAAATCCTTCATAGCATTAGTCGATAACGGCTTGCTGAAATAAAATCCTTGATACTTTTCAACCCCTAGTGATTTTAACAGTTCTAACTGCTCTTCCCGCTCTACTCCCTCCGACACCAGGTCAATCTCAAAATTTTCCGCCAACTCAATGATAGATTTAACCATTAACAAGTCTTGTTTATTTGTCGTCACGTCCTTAATAAAAGATTTATCAATTTTAATTTCATCGATAGGAAGTGATCGCAAATAACTTAATGATGAATAGCCCGTACCAAAGTCATCTAACGAGATAGAGACACCATACTCACGTAGCTTTGTTAATTTTTCAGTGGCATCACTGATATCTTGTATTAAAACTGACTCTGTAACTTCAGCAACAAGCTTTGCATGGTCAATTTGATAAGATTCCACCGTATCAATAAAGTCATCAACAAACAGGTTTTGCCAAATCTGTTTAGCACTTAAATTGATCGAAATTTCAAACTCTTTTGTCGAATCATCCGACTGCCAAAGCTTCAACTGTTGGCAAGCCTGTTCGAGCACAATCTTGCCAATAGGTAAGATCATATTACTCTCTTCTGCTATATCGATAAACGAAGCTGGCCCAAGTAAACCTAACTCAGGGTGGTTCCATCTAACCAGTGCTTCTGCACCTACAATTTTCTCGCTAATATCGTATTTTGGTTGAAGGTAAATACAGAAGTCCCGCTCGATTATAGAGTGATGCATAGCCTTTTGAAGCTCGCTTGTGTACCTTAGATCATCATGCATACTTACATCATAGATTTGAGATGAGTGTCCGCCTGCGGCCTTGGTACGATACAGGGCTGTATCTGCTAGTTGCAATACTTTACCCGCTGTTATCTTTCCAGACTGAAATACAACACCACCAATACTTCCGGTAATTGCATATTCTATTTTTATATCCTGCAGTTCGCTTTGAAGTGTGAAAGCATCCGAAATTTCGTTAATAATGGCATCTGCACGCTGCTTAGCAATACGAAACGCATTCGTCTGTTTTTTGTCGATACAAGGTAAGATGATCACAAATTCGTCCCCACCAAACCTTGAAACGATTTCCTTCTCCTGGGCTATCATTTTTAATCGTTCTGCTACGGTTTTTAATAGCACATCGCCCATATGGTGGCCATAACTATCATTGAGCAACTTGAATCTATCCAAATCTAAAAACAGTACAGCGCTGAATGCATTCCGGCATACGTTTGAGTCTGTAATTTCTCTTAATTTAACTTCTAGCTGAGTACGATTCATCAAGCCCGTAAGCTGATCTTTGTATGCTAAGTTATTTATTTTAATTTGATTTGTCTTTTCAGAGGTAATATCTTGGGCAATGCCAACAAGCCAGAGTGGATTTCTCTCATGATCATACTCTGCGACCTGTCCACGATCCCATATCCAGATAATTTTGCCATCAGGCCTTTTCATACGAAACTCGATATCGTAAGGATGGTTTTGCTTTACAAGCTTATCCAAAGCCTGAAAAACCTTTGGCTTATCTTCTTCTAGTATGCATCCCTCAAATTCCTTAAAAGAGTTATCGCTTCTTTTAATCCCTGTAATGGTTTCCCATTGCTCATTGTGTAACACCTGGTTGGTTTTTGTATTCCATTCCCAGAGACCTTCTTGAGACACCTCTAATACATGCTCCAGACGCGCTTTATTCCTATCTGCTTCTTCTTTTAGCCTTGTTATATCGGTAATATCTTTTGCAATTACAACTATCTTTAGCTGATTCTGACTATCACGAAATGGAATCTTAATTGACTGAAAGTGGCGAACCTCCCCAGTGTTTGCATCTGTAGAGTTTTCGTAAACTTCTTGCTTCACAAAGCGCCGCATTATTGACCGCACGTTCTCTCTGAAAAAGTCTGCCTGCTCTTTGTTTTTGGTAAAATAGAAATCGTCTTTCCCAACCATGTCTTCCGGCGTGCTACCGTATAGTTTTGCAACCGTATCATTGCAAAACACAAAATTACCGTCGTAATCTTTTATAACAATAACATCAGTAATTGTATCGAGGATATCTCTTACTATTTTTATATGTTTATCATTTTCATTCTTTAAATAGAGTAAAAATGTATATGAACCCAAAAAGCAAGATAGGATGGTTACAAGAATACTGAGCCCATTCCCTAGTTCTATTGAGAGATAAGAATGAGATAATATAATTATCGAAGATGAGAATATTACCTGTATGAATAGGACAATAGATATCCTCCACCAGGAACAACCCGTGATACCTAGCATAAGTTACACCATTATTTTCAAATAAGAACCAGGTAATAATATAAATATTCCTTATAACTCTCCTTATTTATATTCAGGAAACCCTGTTCAAATCCAGAGGAGATGCGATGACGGAAAAACATACCCAAGAAACGTGATTAAGATTAAACGATACATGCATAATGTGACACGCACCGTAACTTCAATAAACACGCGATAGCGATTAACGTGATTCAGCTCAAACATATTTTTATTGTTGAATTACATAATAGAGTAAGGTGGTGACTATTCTCTCATTGACAATAAATACTAAACAGAACACAGATTAATAATATATTAACCATCTTAACCACATAATAACAGTATATTAAAAATCATCGAGTTTACTATTTAAATACCTTTAATTAACAATATCTCTTTGTTTGATATTATCATTCTAAAATCTGTATGAATGTATTTCATCTCAACAATATTTTATGAGGAAATACATTTATGATGAGCTCATCGAGAGAGTTTTATTTTTTGAAAGGGGGTCAGCCTGGCTTGGTGTTGTGGAGGGAACCAAACCAAGCTAACGCTATTTGTCTGAATACTAGTGATGCAGCACTTCGCCTGACGATTGAATTAAATCGCATTCACTACAACGACAAGAAATAACCGAACGTGAAACCATGTGGTTGGTTTCATCGCGACTATCACCATCTGGTTTATTCTCGGTATGAAGCACTGTGTGACCTAAACACTCTTCTTGTGATAAATAAAACCGTGTTCCCTGACAGTTTATGCAACTTTCAACGTCATCATTCACCGAAACAGCCGAACACCAGCCAAGATACAACCCAAATAGTAGCGGTACACCAAGTACAATTTCATTACCAAAAACGAATAGATTCAGATATATCCCTACCAGGTTCACTACAATCGCTATCAAGGAAACTTTCCACCATGAAACAAACGAAGCTTTTATAAAAGTTTTAAACCGCGACTTTCGGGTTTCATAGGTCTTTCCAAAGTCGAGTAACAGAATACCTTTACTATCAAGAGGAATCAGACGAGCGTGGCTATGTTGTTTAAAGATCATATATTCAAACTAGTTTGCTTTTGAGCCTACATTATAGATTTGGCTCCTATTCAATAAGTCAGACCAATGTAAATAAACATCATATATGACACTTAAGAATACCAAAAAATATCACATTAAGAACAGTGTAGACATTACCCCTATCAGAACAGCATGCAGCATACCAATTATGATTCCTGCAAATTAACTCGAATCTAAGGTGTGTTCAGTATTGAAGAAAGGGGCTGGACGATGGCTTCATCAGGGATTGATGAAGCCGAACTTACTCAAATCAGTTCAAAAAAACTTTTCTCATCACCTTAAAAACTAAGTTCCGATGACTCAAAATAAACCTGTTTTTTGGCAGCCACGAACTAGAACGTAACACCGTTTTGGCTTTAGAAAAGGTCAAAAATCCTTCGTAACCATGGTAGTGACCAATTCCTGAATTACCAACGCCACCAAACGGAGCATCATCAGCAGACGCATGTAAAACCGTATCGTTGATACAGACACCACCACTATGAGTTTGGTGGAGCAGTTTATCTATAAATGACTGCTCTTTAGACATGATGTAAAGGGCTAATGGTCTTGGCCTCTCATTTATGTAAGAGATGGCTTCTTCAACGTTATCGTAGGTCATCACTGGCAAGATAGAACCGAAAATTTCTTCGCTCAATAGCTTCATTTCCTGCGTAACGTTCGTCACCAGATGAGGGTAAACTCGCCTTCCCTGCTCCGATTCTATCTCTTTAACTGGTTGAATCTTTGCTCCTTTATCCCTTGCATCTTCAAGCAAATCCATAAGTCGCGAATACTGTCTATCTGTTACGATATGAGTTTGTGTGTAACTTGAAGAATTAGTCAGATGGTATTTAGCATAACGCTTTAAGAAGGTAGAAATAAACTCTTGTTCTCGGTTTTTAGGTACAAAAATATAATCAGGTGCGACACAAATTTGACCAGAATTAATAGATTTACCAAGAATCACCGCATCTACAGCAATATTCATATCTATACTGTCATCTATTACCGTAGGAGATTTTCCTCCCAGCTCTAACGTAATAGGGGTTAGGTTTTGTGCCGCCGATGTTGCTACCAGTTTTCCAACAGCTGATGAACCGGTAAAGATCAGATGATCAAAAGGTAAAGCCGAAAAAGCTGCTCCTACTTCCGCTTCACCCTCAACGATTTTTATGTGCTCTGAAATACCTTCTACAACTTTACGCAGTATTTTGTTTGAGTGGGGGGTGAACTCACTCATTTTTATCAATACGCGGTTACCAGCAGCAATAGCCTGTGCCGCCGGACCCAATGCTAAGAAAAACGGGAAATTCCAAGGCGTAATAATACCCACTACACCAAGGGGCTGGTAGTGAACTGTAACACTTGAAGGGAATAGCATAAGCCCCGAATGACGCTTCGAAGGCTTCATCCATTTTTTAAGGTTTTTTATGGCATAGTTTATACCTGCAATGCTAGGTAAAACATCTGCGAGCAAGGTATCAAATTCGCTACGGTAACCATAATCAAGTTTTATAGCATCATATATAGCCTGCTCGTTCTCGATCAACGAACACTTGAGTGTTTTCAATACATCAATTCTTTGCTCATAGCTAGGTGATTTTTCTTTGTCGTAAAAGCCTTCAATATCGCAAAATCTTTATGAAGTTGATGCGTTGTATCTGTCCCTGAATTTATCATTATTTATCTCTTATAAATTTATTAGCTTGTTTGTGAGAGCGTTAATTAATCTAAAATCACCCATCAAATAACTCAAGCGAATTTATTAATTTAAATAAAAAGAATACAATGAACTTACTTCAACAACTTACGTGTTATTTTTAGTATCTATATTTAAGCTTACACACAATAAGCAGGAATGATAAATCATGCAGAGCCGTGGCCTAAAAAGAAGAGAACTGTTACAACAATCAGCCAAGTACCTACTCAACAAAAATGACATTTCTGACATCACCTACGCCGACATAGCAAAGCATGCCCAAATCCCAAAAAGCTCTGCCTATCATTTTTACGCGAATCTTGATGAACTGTATACAGAAGTGGCCAGTCAATACGGTGAACAATTGCTAGAAGTATTAAGCAAACTCCCGAGTAGAGGCGATGTCAAAGACTGGCATAGCATTGTAGACATAATAATCGATCGCGCCGTTCTTTTTTACGAAGAAGAAACCGCAGCACGGCAGTTATTTATTTCAGGCAAGACATCGGCTGTAATCAAACAGAAAGACCGGGCAAATGATCAACTGATTGCTCGAGCTACCTATAGAATATTAGACCACTTTTTCGAACTACCCAGCATTAAAGAGCAGTCAGACATCTTCTACATTTGGGTCGAATTAGTAGATACGATTTTTACCATATCTCAAATGAAATACGGCATGATCACAAAAAGCATGGAGCTAGAAGCCAAGCAGGCCGCGAAAGCCTATTTAGGTTGCTATGTGCCATTAGACATTCCGTCCAGGCGGTAAATTTAGCTCGTTTAATAGCTCCATACTCTTACCCCACCTTAATGACCCAAAACAGTGCTTAAACCTAGTTTTTGCACTGTTTGCGTGCTTTGAGCACGCCGACAACCCCGTGACAGTTCCTTTCAAATAGTCTCTTTAACTATCTCTGAATCCTTGCTAACTCGACTTTTTTCGACTTTTAACTCGAATTAGTTCGAGTTTGGCATGACATATGCTCTTACTAAAGTCACTAAGTAGACAGTAATACATAAAGGGACTTTTATGACTCATTCAACTAAAACTGTGGAATACACAACTGACGAACTCATCCAACTAGCTCACAAATCATTAACATACTGGGGTTTAGGAGAATTTACCGAAGTGACTTTGATAAAGCACCGTGAAAACGCGGTATTTAAAATTCAAAGTTCCCACGGAGATTACGCGATGCGCATCCACCGTTTTGGTTATCATACCGACCAGGAGTTGCGTTCTGAGTTGGATTGGATACAAGCAATACCATCCGGAGAGCTGTTTACCGCGGATGTATTACCCACTCAGAATGGAGAATTATTCCTAAGCCTGGCCCTTGACGATGATAAACAAGCACTGCAAATAGATTTGCTAGAGTGGGCTAATGGCGTTCCTATCGCCACTATAGAGAATGGATTTGATGATATCGCACATGTAGAAAGTACTTACTACAAGGTAGGAAGACTCATGGCTATGTCGCACATACACTCCAGAGAGTGGGATTTGCCTGAGAATTTCAGCCGTCATAATTGGGATGAAAAAGGTATTTTTGGCCCTGGGTCACTGTGGGGAGACTATCATGAATTGGCGCAGCTAAACGCAGAGCAAATAGCGCTTATAGACAAGGCAATAGTTTATGCTCGCAAGGATCTTGCTGAATTTGGAAAAAATGAAGAGCGTTACGGTCTGATCCATGCGGACTTTTTACCCGAAAACCTACTCCAAACAGAAGAAGGCATCTGTTTAATCGATTTCGATGATGCTGGTTTTGGTTGGTTGTTATTTGATATCGCTACTGCTGTTTTCCCTTATCTTGGTGAGGAACACTTTGACCAAACACTGGAAGCATTGATTCAGGGTTATTCAGAGATTTTGCCATTAAAAGCAGAAGATCTGGAAAAACTCCCGCTATTTCTTTTCATCCGTTCTGTTACGTACCTCGGATGGATGCATACTCGAAAAGAGTCTACAACGGCACAAGAACTCACTGATATTGTGGTAGAAGGTGCAACAGCTCTGGCTGAACAATATTTGTCGATTGTAGAAGCTCCTGCGACAAATGAGCAAACAGGTTCAATGCTTGGCAGTGCAACTACTGATCTCAACAGTTTGCAGATAGAAGATGATTCTCTAGCGGCTCTTATAAATGAAAGAAAATCTACTGTCGGCGGTAGCATGCTTTTTTACAAAGAGCCTTTGGCAGTTAGTCGTGCGAAAGGCAGTTACGTCTATGACCAACACCAGCGACCATACCTTGATTGCTACAATAACGTACAAAGTGTAGGTCATGCCAACCCAGAAGTGAGAGAAGCCGTTTATTCACAGATGGGTGAACTGAATACCCATACACGTTACCTTGAGCCTAAGTTAGCTGACTACGCAAAACAATTAACCGCAACCATGCCTGAAGGCTTAGATGTGGTGTTTTTCACAAACTCTGGTACCGAAGCAAACGATCTTGCCTATCGAATTGCTTCTAGCCTCTCACAGCAAACCGGAGCGATCGTGATGGATGCGGCATACCATGGTAACAGCTACCTGGTAAATCAGCTTTCAACGGCGGTCAATCAAATCACAGGCGCACCTCTTGCACCCCAGGTAACGACACTACCCTTGCCGACCGAGAGCAATCAGATAGAGTCAGATTTAGACAGTGCATTCGAGCTACTTGAAAGTAAGAATCATAAAATAGCCGCATTTATGTGTGATGCAATTTTTGATTCTTACGGCGGACACCTTGCGCCAAAAGAGTTCTTTGAACGAGTATACAAGAGAGTTCGTGCATTCGGTGGCTATACCATTGCAGATGAAGTCCAAGCTGGTTTTGGACGTACAGGCAAAATGTGGGGCTTTGAACACTATGATGTAGTTCCGGACATGGTGACATTAGGTAAACCAATGGGTAATGGATTCCCTATAGGCGCTGTCGTAACGTCAAAAGAGATCGCAGAAAAATTCATGAAGAGTACCGTGTACTTCAATACATTTGGCGGTAATGCGGTTGCTTGCTCCGCTGCAAAAGCCGTGCTAACTCAAATCGAACAGAAATCGCTGGTTGCACACGCAGCAGAAATGGATGAATACCTGCATACGGGATTAACAGAGTTAGCTAAGCGGTTTTGCCATATCACCAATATTCGAGGACGAGGGCTTTACTATGGGTTTGATCTAGTCATCGATGGTCAGCCTGCTTTTGAACTGGCGAAACTGATCCCGGATGCTTTGAAATCCCATGGCGTTCTAATTGGCTTAACGGGTAAAACAGGCACTACGGTTAAGGTACGCCCACCTCTAGTCATTACTAAATCGCAGATTGATGACTTATTGGTTGTATTTGAGAAAGTATTCGACGATCTCCTCGGCCAGTTAAAAGCAGCTTAGGTTAAAAACAAATTATATTTACCAGGCCCAGCAAACTATATGGCTGGGCTTATTATTTAGTATAATTATTGACTGTTGATAAACTGATATAACGCCGTCAGAGCAACTGAAACATCATCTTGTTGAATTGACTCGTCGGGATGGTGGCTAATGCCGCCCTCACAGCGAACAAACATCATAGTTGTTGGTACGATATCAGCCATTGCCATCGCATCATGCCCAGCCCCGGAAACGAGCACGGTTGGATCTCCGGTTAGATCATCAACGATACTTTTTAACCTATCAGTCAATCCAGCGTCACATACCACAGAACTCGCGTCGTGGGTTTGAAATACCTTTAATACTAATCCGTTTTCTGATGCACTTTCCTCTAGCATTCCGAACAGAGTTTCCGTAAGGGAATCCCTAGCATCGTTACTTATACTTCGAATATCCAGGGTCAATGAAACGCCGCCAGGAATCACATTTACTGCCCCTGGAGATACTTCCAACTTACCTACAGTTGCTACAACCGGGTGAGTTGATTCACTTGTTTGAGCAGCCATTCGGCTTACATCCGTCACCCACTGACTTGCAACAACTAAAGGATCCGCCCTAAGTATCATAGGTACCGTACCCGCGTGACCTGCATGCCCTTCTATCGTAATCTCAAAACGCCTGGCTCCCGATATACCTTGTACAGCCGAGATAGGTAAACCCTTCTCTTCCAGAATAGGCCCTTGCTCAATATGCGCTTCTAGATAAGCCAGAACCTTACTGCTATCTATCTGAGTCTCAGATATCTTAGATACATCCAGGCCAAAATCATACATCGCCTGAGCAAGAGTGATACCATCTTCATCTTTTAACTCACGCCAGCGACTCTGCCATTTGCCAGCAATGGCGCTACTGCCTAACAATGTTGCGCCAAAACGAGTACCTTCTTCGTCACCAAATCCTACAACGTCAATATGAAATTCAAACTGTTTGCCTAATTCTGCCAGCCACTTTAATAGAACAAGTGGTGCCACAACGCCCAAGATGCCATCATATTTACCACCATTCGGAACAGTGTCAGTGTGAGAACCAAGAATTATTCTCTTGGCATTTTCATTTGCACTTGTCAGGCGTACCCATTGATTACCCGCTAAATCCTGCCAATGTTCTAAACCACTTTCTGCTGCCCAACGAGTAAGTTGATCATTGGTTTCGCGATGTTCAGGTGTTAAATAACGCCTGTCCATAATACCTATAGTTTGTGTGAACTCAGCAAGTTGTTCGCAGTAGTCCATTACCTGCTTCGCCAGCTGTTTTGATGTATCAATCGACAGATCTACATCCATGATCTTTGCCGTCATATCACGCTCCTACGTTATAGGTTTCTACCGCTGTTTGATAAGCTGCGCCTTGTTTGACCTTTACACCAGCTTGTACTAAGAGAGCTTCAAGCGCGACCAACGTCAATAAAACAGTATCCAACCGAGCGTTATAACCCATAGTTCCTATCCGCCAGATTTTCCCATGCAGTGGACCAAACGAGGTTCCAATTTCGATGTTAAATTGCTCAAGCATCGCCATACGTATCGCGTCTCCATTCACTCCAGAAGGGATAACAACACCTACAACGTTATTCATTTTATGTGACTGATCACCAAACAGCGTTAGTCCCATGGCTGCGAGACCTTTTGCCATGGCATCACCCGCCTTTTTATGGCGAGCAATGACGTTGTCTAACCCTTCTTCCAGGTTTAACTGCGCACATTCTCTAGCCGCAAATAACATAGAAGTAGCTTCAGTATGGTGATTAAGCCGCTCTTCACCCCAGTAATCGAGAATCATACCGAGATCAAAATAGTTAGATCGAATGCGACTTAATGAGCCAGTCTCATGACTATCAACACGAATACCGGCTTCTATGTGTTTGCGACGGCGAATATATTCCACAGCTTTATCACTTAATGTGACAGGGGCAGAACCCGAAGGCCCGCCGAGACATTTTTGCAGGCCTACAGAAACCGCATCGAGCTGCCATTTATCCGTTTCAAATGCATTGCCAATGATCGATGCGGTAGCATCGCTATAGAAAAATACCCCGTGCTTTTTACACACTTCACCAATTTCATCCAGAGGCTGAAGTATTGTTGTAGAGGTATCGCCCTGGACTAAAGCAAGCACCTTAGGTTTATGCTTAATAATCGCTTCTTCGATTAGCGAATCAGGAACTACGGTACCCCATTCCACCTCGAATCTGATTACGTCAGCACCTGCACGTTCAGAGATTTCAGCTAATAGATGTCCAAAGCGGCCAAAGATAGGAACTAACACCTTATCACCTGGCTCTATGAGTGAAACCAGTACCGCTTCGATCCCCGCTCGAGCAGTACCGTCCACAAGCATCGTCGCTTCATTCTTTGTTTTAAAAATTTCCCGATAGAGCGACATCGTCTGATTCATGTAGCCCGTCATCACAGGATCATACTGACCAATCAACTGGTTGCTCATCGCCTGTAATACTCGCGGATAGACGGTAATAGGCCCTGGCCCCATTAATATTCTTGCTGGGGTAGATAATCTTTCAAATAATTCCATTTACAACTTCCTTATAGCACTTGCAGTAGCATTCGAATGCCGGTGAATGCTAAAACCACTGCAAAGACTTTCTTTAACTTTTTACTATCTAATTTTTTACCGATTTTTGCGCCAATAGGTGAGAACACCACGGTTAAAGGAACAATAAAGGCGAAGCCAAGCCAGTTCACCATCCCAACGTTCCCCATAGGAGCATCTTCAGGCGTATATCCCGTAAGCAACATTGTCGCGACCCCTGGCAATGCGATGATCAATCCAATCGAAGCGGCTGTACCCACAGCTTTATGGGCTGGGTAATTAAATGCCGTAAGTGTGGGAACGGTTAACGTCCCTCCGCCAATACCGACCATGACACTTAAACATCCAATACTCGATCCAATAACGCCTTGCCCAGCTTTTGAAGGTAGAGAATCTGAAATGGGAGCAGCATTGCCTCTGAACAACATATTGAATGCTGAAAGGGTCGCGATAAGACCGAACATACCAGACAACCAGGGACCACCAACTCTAGTAACCAACAGACTGCCGGCTATCACTCCAAAAACGACAAAAGGTGCTAGCCACTGAAATAGTGTCCAGTCTATATTCCCATTTTTATGATGGGCTTTAATTGAGCTGAGAGACGTTGGCACCATCGTTGCCAGAGAAGTCGCCGTTGCTATCATCATGGCTGAAATTGCACTGACACCTAAAGATTGGAACAGATAAAAAAGTACAGGAACAATAATAATTCCACCACCTACACCCAATAATCCGGCCAAAATACCGGCAACTGTTCCTGTTGCCATTAATGCAAACGCTAAAGGCAAATAGTCCATAACATGTTCCATACTGCTTTTCTTTTCCTTCTTAAATTATATTTATGATTTTAATATGATGGCTTCGCCATCACTTCTAGGATCGCTGGCAGCAGTTGAGCTATTACTATCTATATAAATGCCACCAGCATGACCAAAGAATTCTGCATATTGAGGAGCCGACACGACATCATGTCCTCTCTCCTTCATCTTTTCACCATGCTTATTGAACAATGGAGCTTCCAGTTTCAGGTCTTCGCTGGATTTCCCCCAGGTCTTACCAAGTAACCAACGCGGCTCTGCTATTGATGCTGCCAACGCCTTTTTCTGAACCAGGTATCGCCAGATAATTGCCGCTTGAGTCTGCGGTTGCCCCTCTCCTCCCATTGTTCCGTACAATAACCTGTCTCCGCTATTGAGCAGCGCGATTGGAGGATTGAGGGTATGCATTGGTTGGTGCATCGGTGCCAGATGATTAGGGTGTTCAGGATCCGTGTGAAAGCCTAGACAGCGGTTGTTCCATACCACTCCAGTTTCAGGGTTAACCACGCCGGAGCCAAATTCCCAGTATATGCTCTGAATATAGCTCACAGCCAATCCATCACTATCGACCACCCCCATCCATACTGTATCGCCTGTTGGCCCCGGATTCGGCCATTCGGTCGCTTGTTCAGTGATAGAAGAAAACTGTTTCGATATAGAATCTTCGGACAAACGATCTTGCATTTCTTGAGAACATTCAGGAGAGTCACATAGATTTTCGTTTCGCCAGTTGAAAGCCACTTTTACTGCTTCTACAAGCAGGTGAAGAACTTGCTCTTCACCCTCATCAGTTTGCCAGTACTCTTTTGGCTTCTTTGCATCCAGAACGAACTTATCTAACAGAGCAATAATATTTAAAGAGGCCCCGCCCTGTGTTGGCGCTCCAAAATTGTAGAACTTACCCCACTGGGTATTGCATGACAAAGGCTCACACCATTTCGCAACGGTATCTTCTAGATCTTCAAACAATATAGGGCTGCCCTGTTTAGCCAGGTATGTTGCATTTTCATGAGCCAGCTCGCCTGTTGTCCAGTCGCTAAGACCATTTTCAGCGAGCTTGCGGTATGTAGCCGCTAAAGCTTTCAACGTTAACGTATCACCCATTTTATGAGGTTCACCCTCATTCAAAAACACAGACGCAAAATCGTGGTTTGGATACTCTTCTTTCAGTTTTACCATCGCATTGTGAAGGGTTTCCGTTACCTCAAAACCATCAGAAGCAAGCTTGATTGCTGGTACAAAAATATCACTCAAAGAGAGCTTTCCGGGAAACTTTTTAAGTGCTTCTTCCCAACCGGAAACCACACCCGCGGTCGTCAAAGCGACATTTGGACCACGAAGATGTTCGCCAAACCCCATACGACGTAGATCCCTTGCGGCTTTACCTGCTGCATTTAGGGCGATTGGCTTCTCACCTGGTTTATGTATTAACCAAAAACCATCTCCACCTAAACTAGTCATGTGGGGATAAACTACCGTCAATGTACTTGCAATGGCTATGCAGGCCTCTATTGCGTTGCCGCCCTGATTTAAAATGGCCTCTCCGGCTTTAGATGCCAAATGATGAGGAGATGTAACCGCAGCTTGATATGACATATTAATTCCTTCTATTCTCGCTCTTTGAGCCGTTGTTACACGTCTCTTAGCACTTCTTGTGCGAACTTTATTATTTGTATGTCACTGTTTTCCCTTCCAAGAAAGCTAATTCCTACCGGAAGGCCATCAACAGTAATAGCCGGGCATTGAAGCTGAGGCCAGCCACTGAGTCCCGCAATTGAAGTAAGCCCTAATAGAGTATTTCTCTGCTCTACCTGCTCATCGTCCTTTACATTAATCTTAGGTGCTACACTCGGAACTGTCGGTATTAATAGGACCGAACCTTTGGGAAGCCAGTTTTCTTCATCTGACTGCCACTTTTGCAAAAGCGTCTCTGCCGAAGCTATATCAGATTCTGTTAACTGTCTTCCCCACTCGAGGCGAATTTGAATATCCTGACCAAACTCAGTAATACTTCCTTTCAACCATTTTCCATGGGTGTCCCAAATTGACTGTGCCTGCAAGATAGAAAAACACTTTCTTCTCTGTTCAGCATCCAACACTGGCGAGCTAATTGTCCCCTTGTTACCTGGATACTTTTCGAATAAATCTTTCGCATAACGTTTTGCGTTCTGGTCTACTCCTTCCCAAAGCGCTTCGCACCATAGCAAGGTATCAATTTCAACGTGTTCTTTTTCGTTTTCCTCGTCTGCAAACAAAGCGTTAAACGCCGTTTCCATCAACTTAATATCACGGGTTAACAAACCTGCAGTATCAAAGCGAGGAGCTAACGGTACCAACCCTTCAATAGGCACTCTTCCATAAGTTGGGCGCAATCCGTAAAGCCCGCAATAACTTGCTGGAACTCTTATGGATCCGCCAGTATCGGTAGCGAGCCCAATATCTGACTTTCCAGTCGCGACGGACACCGCGGCACCAGAACTTGACCCACCACTCACCCGGGTGGAGTCGAACGGATTTCTTGATACGCCATAATGCGAGTTTATGCCTGCGAGAGAATACGCGAGTTCATCTAGCTGAGTTTTGCTGATGAGGTAAGCTCCGTCCTCTAGTAGCAGAGAGATAGCTTTAGCGTGTTCGGTCGCTACTGGCGCAGAATCGAGCCATTTTGGTAAACCCGCTCCAGTTTTGTAGCCTTTTACATCAAACAGGTCTTTAACCGACAACTTAACACCATCAAGCAGGCCGTAGTATTCTTCGGTGTTTGCATCCCGGATATCGCAAACATCAGCCTCTTGAGTGACAAGTTCGTCATTTTTTTCCTTTTCGATGGCGAGCCAATGCTCGGCTATCTGTTCTCGTGTTGCGTACCAGACATCGTTATACTGTTTTGTATATTCAATAAAACGGCGAAGTGCAGCTAGCCTTGCAGGCCGCCCAACCAGGCGACAGTGCAAGCCAATACTTAACATCTTGGGCTGAGTTGCACCTTCACGATATAACTCATCAAATGCATCCTTCAAGTACTGGAAGAACTGTTCACCGCTGTTAAACCCCTGAGGAGTAGCGAAGCGCATATCATTGGTATCCAGTGTATAAGGAACCATTAGAAGCGGCTTCGAGTAATTAGTGTCCCAATATGGTAAGTCGTCGGCATAGCTATCAGCGCAATAAAGGATATCATCACGCTCGGCGATCAGTTTTAACGTATGAGGGCTAGTTCTCCCCGTATACCATCCCTTAGGCTTTGAACCCGTTACCTTTTGATGAATCTCTATCGCATGCTCAATGTGTTCACGCTCTTGCTCTTCAGTGAAATGCTGGTAGTGAATCCATCTAAGCCCATGACTGGCGATCTCCCAGTTAGAGTCCAGCATAGCTTTCACCGCGTCGGGGTGTTTCTCTAATGCAGTAGCAACACCAAAAACCGTTACTGGTATTTGATGTTCGTTAAAGAGTCTGTGTAAACGCCAGAAGCCGGATCGACTTCCGTATTCGTAGATGGACTCCATGCTTAAATGTCGGTCCTGATAAGATTCCGCACCGACGATCTCAGATAAAAATTGTTCGGAACCACCATCACCGTGCAACACACAGTTTTCGCCACCTTCCTCGTAGTTAACAACAAATTGCAGCGCAATACGCGATTTTTCAGGCCAATGCGGATTAGGAGGGCTATCTCCATACCCTATTAAGTCACGGGGGTAATCTTTGGTCATTTACTATCCTTGTTAGACGACTTTTACTGATGTTAATAATTAGAATGATTTTTGTTAAGCAAAAATCTGACCAATTGTTCAGGTTTTTTAAATTTTAAGCTAATCCCAACCCTCCTAACACTGTGTTTACCGTGAACTCTTGCGCGTCAATAAACTCTTTATTCGTAAGCGGTCTTCCCTTTAATAAAGCAATTTCTGTGTCAAAATCAGCATAGAACTGAGTTGTTCCCCAAATCATGAACAGTAAATAAAGTGGTTCGATTGGCTTTAATTTTCCCTGCGCTACCCACGACTGAATGACGTTTGATTTATCTTTGGTCCAATTGATCATTGGCCGCTCTATAACGTCTCTGATTATTGGCGCCCCCTGGATTATCTCCATAGCAAAAATCTTTGATTCTTTGGGGTGCGAGCAGCTGTAACGCATCTTCTCGATAATATAATTTCGTATTACTTCGGCAGGTTCCTGATTAGAATCACCGTCCGTAAAACCTTCATTCCACATGTCTAGAATGTCACTCAATAGTGCTTTATAAAGGCCGGTTTTGGACTTGAAGTAGTAGAGGATATTCGCCTTTGGAAGGTTGACCCTATCCGCAACAGCTTGTACCGATGTGCCTTTAAATCCATGCTTCACAAACTCTTCCGCTGCTGCATTTAGTATAAGAGTTTGATTTTTCTTTCTTATTGCCCCTTGGCGTACATCGTCACCAACCGGTGTTTTAGGCTGTTCCTTAATTTCTGACATAGTTAATTTGTTTCCATTTTTTATCATGCTTTTTATTTTATTCCCTACTTTCTACTCTTATGTCAAGCACATAAATTTAACAAATCAATGCACCATCTTAGTGCCACTGCACCATATAAATACGTGCCACAGAGCAAATATCTACGCTAAAAAACAGAAATAACCAGTATTTTCATTTGTTGAACAGTTGGTCAGGTTATTGCATTAAGACTTTTTATTACCAGAAGGAATATATAAACATAATAAGAAGGAATAAGCTCAACATGACAAAACCACCTCTTCTAGAACTCTGGAATGTCAGCAAGATATACCCAGGCGTTATCGCGAACGATAACGTGAACCTGAAGTTAAATGAGGGAGAGATACTCGCGCTGCTAGGTGAAAATGGTGCAGGAAAATCCACGCTGGTTAAGATGATCTACGGTGTTAACCGCCCAGATAAAGGCGCTATCCTATGGAATAACCGTGAAATCGACATCCGCTCTCCAAATCAGGCCCGTAGTATGGGAATTGGCATGGTATTCCAGCACTTCTCTGTATTTGAAACTCTCACAGTACAGGAAAATATTGAGCTGGGTTTAGACAAAACATTTGTGGAACAGTTAGATGATCTCCGCCAGTCAATCATAGATATCAGCAAAAAATACGACCTTCACGTGGATCCCGATCGTTATGTTCATAGCCTCAGTATTGGTGAGCGCCAACGCGTCGAAATTCTTCGGTGTCTGATTCAGGAAGTTAAGCTGCTTATATTGGACGAACCAACATCGGTGCTCACTCCTCAGGAAGTATCAGGATTATTCCGAGTACTGAAGAAGTTATCGTCAGAAGGCTGCGCTATCATGTTCATCAGCCACAAACTAAAAGAGGTCACCGAACTGTGCGATCGGGCGGTAATTCTAAGAGGCGGCGTTGTTACCGGTGAATGTACTCCTGCAGAGGAAACTCCAGATTCTATAGCAAGAATGATGGTTGGTAGCGATGCTGAACTTTCAGAAAGCTACAACAAGAAGCTCTCCGAGAGCGTAATTTTTGAAACCCATTTCCTTACACTACCACCAACCCATCCCTTTGGTTGTGGATTAACTGACGTTAACTTGCAGTTGCGTGCCGGTGAAATATTGGGGGTCGCTGGCGTTGCAGGCAACGGACAAGAAGACCTACTTGAAGCTCTGAGTGGCGAAGATACGCGCGCTAAGAGTAATAGCATCACTTTTAATGGTAACCCCATTGGTAACTTGAATGCTGGCCAGCGACGCAACTTAGGAATGGCTTATGTTCCTGCCGATCGACTTGGTCAAGGCGCGGTACCCGAAATGAGCTTAAGGGAAAATACGTTATTAACAAACTCAAATTCACTGGTTCGAAATGGGTTCGTTTTATCCAACAAGCTATCGGAGTTGGTCGACCAGATTATCTCTGACAACAATGTTAAGTGTCACAATCAGCTTTCTCAGGCAAAAAGCCTTTCCGGAGGTAATCTTCAGAAATTTATTATTGGCCGCGAAGTGGATCAAAAACCCCAAGTACTGATTTGTGCCCATCCAACATGGGGAGTCGACATAGGCGCTGCCAGCGCCATCCACCGGCAGTTGATCGCACTTAGAGATGCCGGCGCGGCTGTCCTTGTAATTTCGGAAGACATTGACGAACTATTCGTAATCTGTGACCGCATGACTGCACTATATGAAGGAAGAGTCGCCCCTATCGTTGAAACAGAAAAAACCAATATCGAAGAGATCGGCAAGTGGATTGCCGGCGGCTTTATAGAGCACAAGGAGGCAGCCAATGCTTAAAGTCCAACCTCGGATTGAAAGCTCAAAACGCATGGCGTTGCTCTCTCCTATCATTGCCATCATTTTAACTATGTTAGTTTCGAGCCTGATGTTTATATCTTTGGATGTTAGCCCGTTAAAGGCTTTTGAGGTATTTATCATTCAACCGGTAAGTGATGCCTACAACCTTGGCGAACTTATGGTTAAAGCGACGCCACTACTCTTATGCGCTACTGGCCTGGCTCTTTGTTACAGAGCAAACATCTGGAATATAGGCGCTGATGGTCAGCTGCTAATAGGTGCTGTTGCAGCCAGTGCTGTCGCCATCCATGCCACTGAGAATAGCAGCAGTATCATGTTAATCTTCGCCATATTGGCCGGAGTTGTCGCTGGCATGGCGTGGTCTGCAATTCCAACATTGCTCGATAGAGTATTTAGCACCAACATCATACTCAGCACCATCATGCTTAACTATATTGGTCTATATGCTCTTCTTTGGGCAGTACACGGCCCTCTTGCCGATCCACAAGGGTTCGGATTTCCCGAATCGGTGATGTTCTCTGATCCTGTACTATTGCCAATAATCCAGGAAGAAGGACGCGCAACGGTCAGCATACTTTTTGCCATATTGCTGGCAATACTTTCCGGGATTGCGCTCTTTAAAACTCTCCCAGGGTTTAAGTTAAGAGTTTATGGAGAAGATCAGGCAGCCGCCAGATATGCAGGCTTTAGTAGTAATAAAATTGTCTGGGGTGTAATGCTATTTTCTGGCGCGTTAGCTGGTTTCGCGGGAGCCTCTGAAGTTACAGGCCCTATTGGCCAGCTGATCCCTTCTGTCTCTCCGGGATATGGCTATGCCGCCATCATTGTTGCTTACTTGGGCAGACTAAACCCAATAGGCATCATACTTTCAGCTCTGTTTATGGGAACACTTTATATGGGCAGTGATCTCGCCCAGATAGAATTAGGACTACCAACAGCCATTACCGGATTGTTCCAAGGAACTCTGCTTTTCTTCCTGTTAGCTTGTGATTTCCTAATATTTTACCAGATCAAAATTGCTCCCAGACGTTCAAGGAAAAAAGCAGAAAGGGAGTTTGAAACTCAAAAACAAGCATCTCAAAAACAAAAAATGGACGAAACGCCAGAAGGAGTCGCGTAATGGATGTTCTATTAATTCAACAAATACTGATCGCGGCACTAAAAACAGGCACACCACTCCTATTGATTGCGCTCGGCGAACTTGTTTGTGAAAAATCAGGTGTATTAAACTTAGGTCAGGAAGGCATGATGCTTATGGGTGCGATGGCCGGTTTCGCCGGTGCGTTTTACAGCGGCAGCCTGTTTTTAGGGATTTGCCTTGCGATTGTTGCTGGAGTGATGATGGCAAGCTTGTTTGGAGTTTTAGCCCTAAAGCTCAATAGTAACCAGGTAGCAACTGGATTAGCTCTCACTATATTTGGTACTGGCCTTAGCTCTTTCCTTGGAGGAGACCTAGTTGGCTCGACTATCTCGGGTTTTACTCCAATAGAGATCCCTGTGTTAAGCGCTATTCCATTTTTTGGGCCATTGCTCTTCAACCAGGATATTTTGGTCTACATTAGCTTCGTTATCGCTGGTGTCGCATGGTGGACTATTCAGAAAACTCGAATCGGATTAACCATCAGGGCGGTTGGCGAAAACCCGCATTCTGCTAATGCACTAGGTATCAAGGTGATTAAGGTGCGGTTTCTGGCAACACTTTTCGGTGGAGCAATGGCTGGGATAGCGGGAGCTTATATGTCTTTAGCTTATACCCCAATGTGGATGGAAAATATGACAGCAGGACGTGGTTGGATAGCACTTGCCCTTGTTGTATTTGCATCATGGAGAATTGGCTATTTGATGTTAGGTGCTTATTTGTTTGGCTTTGCGTCTATTTTGCATCTGGTCATGCAAGGATTTGGCTTTGATATCTCGCCAAACCTGCTCGCCATGACACCGTATGTGGCAACTATCGCCGTTATGGTCGTTATTAGTTCAAAATCATTAAAGCAAAAGCTCGCAACACCAATGAGTTTAGCGAAGCCATTCGATCCAAAAGTTGGTTAAGATCATATAGTTAGACTAACAAAAAATCGCTCTACGCAAATTCTACGTAGAGCGCTTTTCAAAATAATGGAGCTATCAGTTTGTTACTCCACACTCACCATTCTGAATTACAATTCGATACCCATCTGGATCTTCAAATGTTTTTCCGATTCTTTTCCAATAAGGGTTTCTTGCGTTGACGTACTTAAATCCAGCTTCGATCATTGCCCGGCAGGTCCACTCCCATTTACGGGTATCTGCTAAATAAAAAACAAGGTAACTATCCGCTGTTTCGTATTTCTTAGGTTCGCTTCCTGGGTGGTTGGTAAACTCAAGGTGGTACCCACAATCTTTATGACCCAGAACGACACCATCGTAACCATCTTTATCTTCATATTCCGCAAGTACATTAAACCCTAACGCTTTCTTATACATTTTATGTAACTTGCTTAAATTTTGGGTTTTCCTTACGACACTAATGACGGTATCAGCTGCTATCATTCTTTCCTCCTAGCAAACAAAATAACAACAATTGGACATATGTACTATTGTATTACATATGACAGTTTAATCAAAAATGAATGTCTCAAATACTGACATCTATCACATTAGAAATGTAATCACTCGCAAGTTAACGCTACATACGACAGCCCTTTCAAAAATGCACAATGCACCATTTCGGTGCGTTAACAAATTGTAAACGCACCGTTAGGGTACATTCTCCGCCTGTGCACCAATCAGCTTAAAGTACCTATTCCTTTTTCTATCCATTCAGAAGCCCGTCATATAAGGCTTCAACCATTTATGAAATGTATTTTTGCAAAAATACGACCAGTTGGTCAGGTTTTTGCACTAACCCATTCGTAGCTTCTCAGCTCATTGAAAAAGTATGCGAAATAATATGGAGATTTTCATGAAGTTAAACAAATGGATGACAACTGCGGCAATTACTGCCTCAGCCTTGTTTTCAACCGGAGTAATGGCCGACGACCCTATGAAGGTGGGCTTTGTCTATGTTGGGCCAGTAGGCGACCATGGATGGAGCTACGAGCACGATCAAGGCCGTATTGAGATGGAACAATACTTTAAAGGGAAAGTTGAAACTACTTATGTAGAAAATGTCCCTGAAGGTGCCGATGCCGAGCGTGTAATCACTCAGTTGGCTAAATCAGGCCACGACATCATTTTCACTACCTCTTTTGGTTTTATGAACCCTACGCTGAAGGCAGCAAAGCGTTTCCCTAAAGTAACATTTGAGCATGCAACCGGATATAAGCGTTCGAAAAACGTTTCAACTTACATCCTGCGAACTTATGAAGGTCGCTATGTTTCAGGTGTTGCGGCGGGTATGGCAACCAAAACAAACACCATCGGTTATATCGCTTCTTTCCCAATCCCGGAAGTTATTCGTGATATCAACTCTGTATACCTGGGCGCGAAAAGCGTAAACCCAGATGTGAAAATAAAGATTGTGTGGGTCAATACCTGGTACGACCCAGGAAAAGAATCGGACGCTGCTAACGCTCTAATGGATCAGGGTGTAGATATTATTCTTCAGCATACTGATAGCCCAGCACCTCTCATTGCAGCAGAAAAACGCGGCGTTATGGGTATTGGTCAGGCGTCAGATATGAGTCATTTTGCGCCTAAATCACACATGTTCTCAGTTCGTGATGTTTGGGCACCGCACTATATCCGAACTGTGCAGGAAGTGATGGATAAAAGCTGGAAACCAGAAGATTACTGGGGTGGTTTTAAAGATGACATTCTGCAAATCGTATCTATCAACCCAAGTCTTCCAGAAGATTTAAAAGAGGCGATTACATCAACTCACGCAAAAATCAAATCTGGAGAGTTCCATCCATTTACTGGTCCTTTAAAGGATAACTCTGGCAAAGAAGTTATTGCAGCAGGACACACTATGACGGATGCAGAGCTGGCTGGTATCAACTGGTATGTAGAAGGTATCGACGCAACGATTCCAAACTAAGAGCCATTCAACTGACTCGCTGTGCACTCAACAGCCCAGCGAGTCTTTTTTTAACTCAATACCTGACCATGTGGACAGGTTTATTTAACAACTATACTTAAAAACAGATCAACTAATAAATATAACAATAGAGGAAGTAGATGTTAGAACTGATGATCAATGACGAAATAGTCGAAATAGAGCATGCAGCACCAAGCACCATGCTACTCAACTATTTGCGTGAACAGCAGGGGCTGACAGGAACCAAGGAAGGATGCGCCAGCGGAGATTGCGGTGCTTGTACCGTTGTTATGGTCGACACAGATGATACAAATACACTTCGCTACCGCCAGATTAACGCCTGTATTACCCCACTAAATGCGCTGCATGGTAAGCAAATAATTACTGTGGAGCAGCTTAAACAAGGCAGCGAGCTGCACCCTGTGCAAAAAGCGGTGGTAGACAAGCACGGCACTCAATGTGGATTTTGTACACCGGGCTTTGTTATGTCTCTTTACGCCCTGTCCAAGCAAAAACAAAAACCAGAAAAACCGATGGATTTTCTGGCTGGCAACCTATGTCGCTGCACCGGATACGGACCACTTATTGAAGCAGCAGAAGAACTAGCGGGTGTTGAATATTGGGATCCTGCACAACCAAATGAAGAAGAAGTTAAAAGCTGGATAGAAGGTTGTGACAAACAAGAAACACTTAACTATTTAAAGCCAACAAACCGAAAAGAACTCGCGAAAGCAAAAAGAGCGATGCCTCAAGCGACCATGATTGCAGGCGGTACTGACCTGGCACTCGAAATCACTCAACAACTTAAAGATGTTAAACAGTTAATCGACCTGTCCGAAGTTCAGGACCTGCTAGACATTACCAAAACTAAATCCGGCTGGCGACTTGGTGCTTCTGTGCCTTTATATAAAGTCCATGAGTTTATGCGTAAACAGTTCCCTTCAACAGATGAAGTGATTGAAAGATTAGGCAGCCTGACAATACGAAATCGCGCAACACTTGGAGGCAGTTTAGGTCACGCATCTCCAATTGGAGACATTGCTCCGCTACTGATCAGCCTCAACGGCAAAATCGAAGTCGACAACGGCACAGAAAAACGCTTGTACGCTCCGGAGGATTACATCACTGGTTATCGTGAAACCGTAATCAAGCCAGACCAATGGATTAGCGCGGTACACATCCCACAGTTAGCTCCAAATCAGAAACACGCGATTTACAAAGTAAGTAAGCGATTTGAAGACGACATAGCCACCGTGGTATTAGCCCTTAACTTTACCCTTGGGTCAGATAAACGCATCAAACAATGCATCATCTCTGCGGGAGGCATTGCCGCTAAATCCGTACGTCTTACCGAGCTTGAAGAGCTTATCGTAGGCCGCACATTCACCCAGTTGCTAGTGAATAAAGTTAAAGCCCACGTACCAAAAGTTGTTCATCCCCTTTCTGACGTGCGTGGTAGTGCAGAATATCGGGTGAGGCTCGTTCAGAACCTGATACAGCGCTTTTACTTTGAGTGTAACCAGATAAACACGAGGCTGACTGAAAATGCGTAGATTAACTCAGGTAAATCATATTACCTCACAATCAACCGATGTTGATTTTCAAGTTGTTGGACGCTCACATAAACACGAAAGTGCTGAAAAGCAGTCTACTGGCGAAGCTCTGTTCCTGGACGATTATCCTACGCCAAAAGGCTGCCTGCATGGCGCAGTCGTACTCAGTGATGTTGTAAAAGGCAGTATTGATTCGATTGATCTAAGTGAAGTCGAAAAATCGAAAGGCGTGGTCAAAGTTATCGGTTACAACGATATCCCCGGAGAAAAGGATATTGGTCCGATTTTTAAGGGCGATCCTCTGCTAGCAGACGGCAATATTAAGTTTCATAAACAACCAATCGTACTGATACTTGCCAAAACACACCGTCAGGCGTGGCAGGCAGCTCAAAAAGCATCTGTGAAATATACGAATTCCCATGCCATCGTTGAGTTCGAACAAGCTAAGGACAAACCACACCTATTGCCACAAAACCAGTTCGGTAAAAAGATTGCACGCTCTGAACTCGAAGCATCAGATGTGCTTATCGAACAAGAAATGACGGTTGGTGGACAGGAGCACTTCTACCTTGAAGGTCAGATTAGCCTAGCTGAACAAACAGAAGATGGTGGTATTTATCTTAGAACTTCTAGCCAGCACCCAACAGAGATACAAACTTTGGTAGCTGAGGTTCTCGATATCCCTTTTAATCAGGTTACGGTTGATATGCGTCGCATGGGAGGCGGTTTTGGTGGCAAAGAGTCACAGGCAGCTCAGTGGGCGTGTCTCGCTAGTCTTGGCGCTAAGCTAACGGGTAAATCGGTAAAAATCAGACTTCCACGTTCAGTAGATATGTCGGTTACCGGCAAACGCCACCCATTCCACAACCACTATCAAATTGCAGCCACAAAAGATGGTGTCATTGAAAAAGCGGTGATGGAAGTGAATGGCCTGTGCGGTCACTCCCCCGACCTATCCGGAGCTATCGTCGATAGAGCCATGTTCCATAGCGACAACGCATACTATCTTGGCCAGTCTCATATCATCGGTAACAGGCTACAAACTGACACCGTTACTCATACCGCATTCCGTGGATTTGGTGGGCCTCAGGGAATGATCGCTATTGAGAAAGCCATGCAGGATCTTGGCATCAAAACTAGTATCGATCCGTTAGATATCAGGCTAATAAACCTATATCGCGAAGGGAAAAATGTCACGCCTTATGGAATGGAAGTCGAGCAAACAGACACCATAGAAGCAGTTATTAAACAGCTAGAAGAAAGCTCTAAGTACCGCAAACGTCGGGAAGAGATTAAGCGCTGGAACAAATCCAACATGGTGCTTAAGAAAGGTCTTGCCTTAACACCCGTTAAATTTGGTATTTCGTTCACAGCAACTCACCTGAATCAGGCTGGTGCTTTAGTTCACGTCTATACCGACGGTAGTGTACAGGTATCCCATGGTGGTATTGAGATGGGTCAGGGTCTGCATACTAAAGTGCAGCAAATCGTTGCTCAAACGTTAGGTATCCCGATGTCGCTAGTCCTGGTTACATCGACCCGTACTGACAAGGTTCCAAACACATCCCCAACGGCAGCTTCATCAGGTGCGGACCTTAACGGTATGGCGGCTCATAATGCAGCTAAAGCAATTAAAGAACGCTTGCTTGAGTTTGCCAAAGAGAACTACAGTCTAGATACCAACCCTGAAATTACTAACGGAAAGGTAACTCTAGGAGAGAATGAAATTGACTGGACCGAACTGGTTCAAAAAGCTTATCTTGCCCGCGTTTCACTTTCATCCAGCGGTTTCTATAAAACTCCGAAGATTTGGTTTGATATGGAGAAGTCCTGCGGTCGTCCATTCTTCTACTTTTCAATCGGTGCGTCGTGCTCTGAGGTTACTATCGATACGCTAACCGGAGAGATGAGAATAGATCGTGTCGATATTCTTCATGATGTCGGTAACAGCCTCAATCCAGCCATAGACATTGGTCAGATTGAAGGGGCATTTATTCAGGGCATGGGTTGGCTAACAACCGAAGAGCTTGTCTGGAACAAAGATGGTGCTCTGCTTAGCAATAGCCCAATGAACTACAAGATCCCGACTATTGGTGATTATCCGAAAGAGATGAATATCGCTCTTTACGATAAAGCCAATCCAGAACACAGCATATACCGTTCAAAAGCAGTTGGAGAGCCACCATTTATGCACGCGATTAGTGTCTGGTGCGCCATTTACGACGCCATCGCTTCAATCAGCGAACACAAGATCATTCCGAAGCTACAGGCTCCTGCAACCGGTGAGCAGATCCTTAACGCATGTGCCGCGCAGTTTGACGCGATTGGTTATACCCGGGCGGAAGACTCAGAGGAGGTTGAAGATGTCGTTTAGAACAAGTGAGCTATTCAGCAACCCGGGACAAGACTGGCTAAGTGCTTGCAAGTGGCTGACTCAGCAAGGTGAACCGTATTGTATCGCCACGGTTTTAGCTGATGTTGGTTCTGTACCCCGCTCTGCCGGTAGCAAAATGGTGATTAGTGCAACACACCAGTATGCGACATTGGGAGGCGGTAACCTGGAGTTTGAAGTCATCAAAAAAGCACGCGAAGGACTCACTTCTTCTTCCCAGAGTGTTTTAGTAGAAAGATTCTCTCTTGCCGCTGACTTAGGCCAATGCTGTGGCGGAGCTGTGCAGGTTTTGTTTGAGTTTATGCAGACGAACCTACCGCGCGTAGTGATATTTGGCGCCGGACACGTATGCCAGTCCTTAAGCAGTATCCTTAAAGAGCTGCCTTGTCATCTCACTGTCGTAGACAATCGTTCAGAGTGGCTGAAGCCTTTAAAAGACGCAGGAATCAACACATTGCTTCATCAAGAACCAGAGGTTGTTTTGGATACTATATCTGAAGAGTCGCACCTGGTTATCATGACTCAGGATCATGCTCTTGATTACCGGATTACGTTTAAGGCACTTGAAAAAGCTTGTTATCCATTTATCGGTTTAATCGGCTCTGCTGGTAAGAAAAAACGCTTTGAGTTTAGGTTGGGCGAAGAGCTCTCTCACCCTGAGTTACTGAATCAACTTACCTGCCCTATCGGGCATCCAGATATCCTGGGCAAGCTACCAATGCAGGTAGCCGTGTCTGTCTCCGCTCAGCTTATGAGTTACTTTCAACAGCACGAAGCAAAACCTGACAATAGAGATGCTAAATGGAACTCAGCAAATCAGTTGCGTAAATCGTTAAGGGAAGGTGCTGAATGACTTTAACTCAGGAGAACAGTATCACACTGGATAAGAATCAACTTGCCCAGATCTGTACCAGCCATAAGTGGATAAGAGCAATGCAGTTGGCATCGCCCTTTGAGAGCTTTTCCGATTTCATAAACCTTGCTGACAAGGCGTTCAGTCAGCTTCAAGAAGACGACTGGTTAGAAGCATTCTCAGGTCATCCAATGATTGGTGACCTTGACACCCTCAAGGAGAAGTATTCGCAAGGAAAAGCTTCTAAGTGAATCAGAACAATCTCAAGTCTCGGAAGCACCGGACGAAGTTCTGAAACAATTACTCAATATGAATCACGCATACCTAAAGAAGTATGGATTTATTTTTATTGTCTGTGCCACAGGGAAATCCGCACAGGAGATGCTGAATATTCTTAACGAGCGCTACCAAAACTCTAGAACAACAGAGTTGGTAAACGCGTCAGTAGAACAGCGAAAAATCAGTCAAATTCGAATGGAGGCTTATAAATGAGCAGTTTAAGTTGCCATATTCTGGACACTACTCAAGGAACACCTGCCTCAGGTATCGCTGTAGAACTTATAAAGTTTGATACCAGAGACACTATAATTAAAGGAGAAACTAACGAAGATGGCCGAGTCCGTTTTGAAAGCACAGAGTTAGTTTGCGGTGATTATACTTTCAAGATTTTTAACTAAGCCTTATTGCGAACAGACATACGGATGCGCATTTTTTCCTCTGGTAGAGGTTCATTTCCATGTGGATGAAGAAGCTCGTCACTACCATGTTCCACTTCTGCTTTCCCCGTACTCATATTCAACATACAGGGGAAGTTAAGATGGACAGACAGATTCACAGAGGAAGTATTCTTCACTTCCCTAAAACCACGTCTTCGCCGGAGAAAAACTACAGCTACTATAGTGACGGCGTACTGGTAGTAGAAAAGGGGAAAGTAGCCCACATTGGTGAAGCTGCGGAGTTTTTTAAACACCCTCACAACCAACAACTTTTAAACTATGGAGGCGTAGAGCAACATAAAGGTTTGATCATACCCGGTATGATCGATAGCCATGTGCATTTCCCTCAAATAGAGATGATCGCCAGTTTTGGCAAACAGCTACTCGACTGGTTAAATGAATACACGTTTCCGACGGAAAAACAGTTCGCTAGTGAGGAATACGCCAAAGTTCAGGCGGAGTTTTTCGTCAATCAGTTGATGGCTCACGGCACAACAACCGCTAGCGTATTTGCGACCGTTCATCCTCAATCTGTTGATGCGTTTTTCAACGCTTCTCAAGCCATTAACGCAAGGATGATTTGCGGCAAGGTATTGATGGATCGTTTCTGCCCAGAATATCTGCGAGACACACCAGAATCGGGCTATAGAGAAAGTAAAGAGCTTATTGAAAAGTGGCACAACAACGGCCGAGCCATGTATGCCATTACCCCAAGGTTTGCTCCAACCAGTACGCCGGAACAACTTGCTCTGGCTGGTAAATTAGCAAATGAACACCCGGACACCTTCATTCAGACTCACTTGAGCGAAAACCTTGGCGAGGTTGAGTGGATTAAAGAGCTTTATCCTGACAGTCCGGACTACCTTGGTGTATATGAGAACAACGGCCTGGTTCGTGACCGAGCGCTATTTGGTCATGCGATCCACCTGGAAGAGAGAGAATACGATGTGCTTTCATCGAGTGGAGCGACTATAAGTTTCTGTCCTTCTTCTAACCTTTTTTTGGGTAGTGGGCTGTTTAACTACGCAAAAGCCAAAGAGCGCGGCATCAACCTATCTCTGGCGAGCGATGTTGGTGCCGGCACCAGCCTGAGTCTATTTGCTAATCAGGCAGATGCTTACAAGATTTGTCAGCTACAACACACCAGCCTGGATCCTTTTGAGTCGCTATATCTATGTACTCAAGGTGCAGCAGCGTCAATGGGCATAGATCACCTGGTTGGTAACCTGAATCCGGGGACAGAAGCCGATTTTGTCGAACTGGACTTTATGGGTTCGCCCATTCTTCAACAGCGTTTACTTCGCTGTAAAACACTAAAAGAGCAATTATTTGCTATCTCAACACTCAGCGATGACCGTGCGATTGAACGCACGTATGTTAATGGAAAACTCGTTTACTCAAAGGAAGCTAAAGTATGTGGCCACACTTCTACGAATGGATTGCGCTATTTATCAAATGGTTCCATGTAATTTGTGGAATCGCGTGGATTGGTGCCAGCTTCTACTTTACATGGTTAGACAATAGCTTAGAGACACCACCAAAATGGAAAAAAGATAAAGGAATTAAAGGAGACCTGTGGGCCGTTCATGGCGGCGGTTTCTATGAAGTTGCTAAGTATCAGGTTGGCCCTGAACAGATGCCCGAAAAACTACACTGGTTTAAATGGGAGGCTTACACCACCTGGATTACCGGTACTGTCCTGCTTATCTGGATGTATTACTTCAATGCTCAGGCGTACCTGATAGACCCGAGAATAATGGAGTTAACCACCTCTCAGGCTATAGGTATTGGGATTGGCGGAGTAGTTCTTGGTGTTGTGGTGTATGAATTGCTTTTACGTTCTCCTCTAGCACAATCCAAAGCGCTATTTCTGACAGCAATTATCCTGTCTGGAGCCGTTTTCTTTTATGGTTTCACCCAGGCCTTTAGTGGCCGCGGTGCATTTATTCATATGGGCGTTCTGATCGGTTCGATTATGGTCAACAACGTCTGGCATAAGATAATTCCGGGTCAAAGGAAGATGGTCGCTCAAGTCGCCGCTGGCGAAGCGGTTGACCCAGCACCGGGTTTGGAAGGGAAACGACGTTCAATACATAACAACTATTTTACGTTGCCGATAATCTTCCTGATGATTAGTAATCATTACCCGATGATTTATCAGCATGCCCATAATTGGCTGGTTGCCATGCTGGTGATGGTTATCAGTGCCTGGATTAGACATTACTTTAACCTAAAACATTCAGGACAAACCAAACCATCTGTTCTGGTCTCTGGTGGCGTTGCGATGTTTATATTAGCAGGTATTCTAAGCTGGCCTTCAACCAAGGAAACACCTGCTATTGCGGAAGTAAAAGTAGAATCAGCGGAATCCACTGTAAACGCTCATAGCGATATGGCTCAGACTGTTGTCGCGGAGATTATCGATAAACGTTGTGTAAGCTGCCATAGTCAGTCTCCAACCGATGATGTATTCACCGTTGCACCGAGCGGTGCAATATTTGATACATGGGAAGATATTCAACGCTGGGCACCAAGAATACTTGCCCGTTCAGTAGAGAGCAGTGATATGCCGTTCTTAAACAAAACTGAGATGACGGATGAAGAGAGGTTGCAGTTAAAACAACATCTAAGCCGTTAAAATAACCTGTTAAGACAAAAAAGGCCTGACTCAGTTTTCTAAGTCAGGCTTTTTCTATTCAATGCTTCACCCCTTGATCCTAGATCCAGAGCACAGCCAATTAGATTCCGCTTTCCAGCTCCATCTTTCGGCGAACCGGATTTGCGTACATATCCATCAGGTAGTCGCGAGCCGCTTCAGGCAAAACAGCTAACTTCTCATCCAAAGCCGCTTTGGTTGCTTCGGTAATGGAATCGTTAGATTCTTCCGCCGCAAGCAGGTTAATAGGATAAAGCTTATATAACGCATGAATTTGCTTATCTATTTCATCGGCAAGTAGTTCAGGCGTTTCGAAATCACCATCAATAACATCACCAAACGCTACGTGTACTTTGCCTTTGTAGCCAAGAATACCGTTAACAATACTGTCGATATCTTCAAACTCAGACTTTTCGTAACTGCCCTTGGTCTCTTTTTGAAATAGCTCATTTGCTTTCGCTAAATCACATGGATCGTTTTCATAGGAGATAGCAACAGGAACTATTCTTAGCATCTTGATATATTCCGCGAAGCTGATTTTCTGCTTACGCCCTTCGACATGGAACATCTTAAGAATCGCTGGGTCGGTAACGTCATTACCGTCTTTTGCGCGGCCTTCTTTATGTGCAATCCAGATGGAGTTACCAGTATCAAGGGAGTGCTTAATGTAGCCGGATAATTGACCGAGTGCTTTCATCAGCTCTCGTGGCGCTTTAGCCGAACGCTTCACAATAAAGCTTTTGTTAATTTTCATTAACTCGGTAGCGCAAGGCTTCTTCAGCAGGTTATCGCCGATAGCGATACGCACCGTCTTGTGTTTACTGTGGTGCAACCCAAAGTTAACCAACGCAGGATCCATCGCGATATCGCGGTGGTTAGAGACAAAAAGATAAGGGACACCAGTATCGAGACTATCAAGACCAGAATAAGTCACACCATCCGTTGTGGTATCAAGAATACGACTCAGGTATTTTTCTATCTCTAATTGCACATCATGTACTGAAGACAGTTTTCCCCATTTAGAGCGCAGATATACTTTTATTGCCGGAGAAAGCAAAGCTCTTAACAAAGTTGGGTAGTTTGAAAACTTGTGCTTGATGATGGCATTGATAAACTCACTGTCATTGATCAGTCTCTCAATGGCCGGACGGATCTCGTCGTCATTATATGGACGGATCTCTTTATATATGTCTTTTACTTCAGTCATTTTAATCTTCGTATTTCAAAATCGGCACAATATTACGCGCTCTTTGTAAACAACGCAGCTAATGATTACGTTTATGTTACAAGGTCAGACCAGAAACCCTAATTCTAATAGTGTTATTCTTCTAAATAAAATCGACCCCGTTGCAATTATCGGGAAAAAAGTTACTCTATGCGCCCCCGGGTTTCGGGATTGTAAGTAAAGAGAGCCAGAATGAATTACGCTATCGAATATACCAAAGAGCAGTCTACAAACCTCGTAGTAACCCCTCGTAAAAAGGTACTGAAAAATTGCCTGCTGCACGTACATGAAGGTTTAGTGCTTTTTAAACTCAAAAAGTTCGAATATGCGATAGAAAAAGGCCAATCATTCTGGATCCCTGCAGACTGCCTCACTTCCCTGACCATATTTCCAAACTCGGTTCTATCTAAGATTGAATTATCGGTGAGATTAACCGACGCGTTTTCTAGCCAGGCGGGTTATGTATCTCTGGGCAACGTATCTGGTGCTATTTTGAACAAGCTGGCAGCCAAAACGGCCAGCCCTGAACATACCGCTAACCTATTACAAGTTGTTCGTGATGAAATTGTTGAGCTTAACCCCGGCTTGAACTCTCCCCTCTAGGGAAGAGATTTAGCCAGTGGAATAACGAGTCTGGTTCCGGACTTTCGCAGGAACTTAACTTGTCAATGAAGGTAAGAGAAGCGCGTAAACTTATCCTGTCAGGAACAAAACGTGAACAGGTGATTCGAGACTATTTCGCAGGTTCTGATGAACAGTTCGAGCAGATCACTAAACTGATTTTAGGTAATAGCCTTTAACTCGACTCGTTCCCACGGTCCCCGTGGGAATGCATATCAGATTTAAAGTTATCAGTCGGAATACAAACCTTCACCGGAATAATTTTCAGTTTTTTAGTGCGTTAAGTCTATTATTTCAACTACGGTATGCGTTACCACGCAGAGCGTGGTAACGAGGCATCCCGCACTAATGCTCTAGGTTCAGGGAGAGATTAGGTGTATAGCGCATTTGATTTCAGATATGCAGCAACACCTGGCGTTGTTAGCTCTGATACATCTTCTCCGGCCTGAATTTTTACCCTGATATCCGTGCTTCTGATTTTTACTTTTTCAGGGCACGCCACTACCGACCAGCGCTGAACGATTTCATCCGCTTTATAGAATTTCGAAAAGTTGAAAAAGTTATCAGGACCGATAACAAATGTAAGTTCGCTATTCGGGTTCTCTTTTTCTAACTGTTGCAGCACGGCAAATGTGGTGACACTGTCACCTGGAGAGTGTATCTGCTCTTCCACCCTAGAGCGTTCTACGCCATCTAACTTAAGATCAGCAATAAAACAATCTACCAGTTCACACCTATGTTTATAACAAAGCATCTCTTTTCCCCAGGCATGGGCAATACTTGGAATTAAAAGGATTTTGTCAAAATGCGTAAGTAATTCAATAACGCTTTGATGGCCAGCACTAGGTGGATTAAATGCACTGCCGAAGACAGCGATTTTCTCTTGAGACGTTGTGGTCTTAGTCATTTGAGGAGATAGTTAACCGAATAGATTTGTGTAAGCGCATTAGTATAGCACCGATTTACTTATTGGCTTACTACTGCTACTCTCAACCAAAATTTTTTAATATCAATAACACATGAACAACCAACGCGCCCCAATTACCCCACACTCCCTAACCCAGCTAAAAGTTGGTTCTACCGTCGAGCATATTTTGTCTGGTCAGCGATTTGTCGTGACCGCAAATAACGGAACCAGAGTGACAGCAGTAGATAACATTGTACTAGTGGTGGTGAACGATAACGCCCATAAAGAATGGATATGTTCCACCAGCGATAAGCCGCTTCGTTTACTTAAAGCTGGGGACATTATTTCTAACAATCACTCCTACGTAATTACCTGTGTGACAGATTATATTGTCAGCGCCTCACGCAGTGTGGAGATCATAAACTTTAAAGAGTACTACCTGATTGCTTAATATCCTCAAGTAATCAGGTAGCTTCTAATCGTATTATTAGCTCGTTTCAACCCTAAGACACTACGGAGACATCCGTTTTTGGTACACAGCAACACGCCAGAACCTTACCGTTAATTCTGTCTGAATCAGTTAACGCTGGCACATCTGGCTGAGATACCTCACCTTCTTCCAATGTCATAGAGCAAGCGCCACAGAATCCAGCACGGCAACTATTGGCGACCGAGATACCTTCTTTCTCCGCTTGAAGTAGTAAGGGAGTCTGGTTATCTCCGGTAAAGGTAGCACCATTTATCGTTAGCGTTACTGATTTAGGTTCTTGAACTGAGTGACCAGCTTCGACACCAAACATCTCCTGATGATAATTGGATTTATCTAGGCCTAGTTTCAGCAACAGGTTTTTCGCCTTCTGCATAAATCCACTAGGGCCACATACAAACGCCTGACGATGCTCCAGGTCGGTTATCTGTTTGATATGACTTAACGCTACCCTTCCCTTCAAACCATCCCATTCCTGGTGAGCCTGGCTAAGAGAGATAATAACCTTTAACCCCTCAAATTTGCGGTTTAGCTCATCCAACTCCGACTGATAAGGGATATCTTCTGCGGTACTGCATTGATGGTAGAAAACCACATTGTTTATCTGATTATGATCAGCAAGATAACGCAACATCGACAGCATTGGCGTCACGCCGCTACCCGCCGACATTAATAGTAGAGGTGCATCGCTCTTTTCATTAAGATAAAACGCCCCCTGAGGTGTATCAGCGACTAGCACATCCCCCACTCTAATGTTGTCTAATATCCAGTTCGATACACGGCCGCCATTCACTCGCTTAACTGAAATGGCATAGCGCCCCGGCCTTGATGGACTAGAAGAGAGTGTGTAGTGACGCGCGATCACCTCTTCGCCATCCTGAATCTCGACAGGTAAGTGCTGACCCGGTAAGTATGGAGGCAGTACCCCGTGAACGGGCTCTAACCAGTATGTAGCAAAGTCTTTCGCTACTTCTTCGATATCGACGCACGTTAACTTGAGCTTATCTAGCGACTTGTCAACGTATTGTTCTTTCACTTTTGTTTCAAGAACTTCAACCTTGTCGTCAACGCTGATCATGCCTTCGTTTAATGCGACCAGATTCTGTCCAAAGAAAGTACCGCCAGACTCATTAGCGCGAAACGTTGAAAGCGTCGCTAGTGGCTCTTTTGATTCAGATGGTTTTCCGGTTGCAGGATCTACAGTTGTAAGAACACAACGCTCGCAAGGCTTTCGTACCTCGAACAGCACCTCACCTATTTTAATTTTTTTCCAGCTATCCTCGATAAATGGCTCAGGCCCATCGACAACCAGATTTGGCCTGAACTGAGACATTAACTGTTCTTCCGGGCAACGTCGGTTTAGCTCTTCTAAAGATTGCTTACTGATAACCAAAAGCGGATAGCCATCAGCAAAACTAACGTTGTGCCCTAGTTTCTCACGATAGCGGTTTGACTGTTCTCCAGCAAAAAGGAACTGAACCTCTTCTCCTAAAACCTCTCCAAACCATCTGTCTGCATCAATGGTTGTTGAATAAGCCGAAAACGTATCGCTCCACACCGTTGCTTCTACATCTGTTTTTGTAAAATCGGAGTACGTTAACCTTAGAGATGGCTTATTCGGATATGACAAAACAATACCGTTAGAAACGAGGCTTACCTGAACCAATACCAATTTAGGGTGTGTTCTTGCCGTCACCATCCTGCCATCCGGAGTTGCCAGCATAAAACGCCTGTCGAACGCCAGCCCCTGTTTTTCTGTCCAACAGTTAGAAAGCGAGACCCCTTTAGTAGATTTAACAGGGTACACGTGAATTTGAGATAACCTTGATTCAGACATGATTGCTCCGAGGGTGTTGTTTTTTAAAGATTATGGCTGATTTTTTTGAAAAACACTCATATAAATGTGATGCAATAGTAAAGTTTTTCCACTATCATCCTGTCGCCTAAGCGTAAACGTTTGCGTTTTATACTCTCCAATCACGTTTCGCTTAGGCTCCGATAGAATTAAATTAATGTAGGAGCTCCTTAAATGACTACTCTCACGATTACTCGACCTGACGACTGGCATGTACATCTGCGTGATGGAGACGTGTTAAATGATACAGTCCGTGATATCAGCAGATATAATGGCCGAGCGATTGTTATGCCAAATACCGTTCCTCCTACTACTGATACCGAATTAGCCCTGGCTTATCACCAGCGTATTATGTCCGCAAACCCAGCTCCTCATTTCGAACCACTGATGACGCTTTATCTGACGGATAAAACCACTCCAGAAGAGATCCGAAAGGCGAAAGCGAGCGGTAAGGTCTACGCTGCAAAACTATACCCAGCAGGCGCAACAACCAACTCCGATTCTGGCGTTACCTCTATTCCTGATATGTATCCGGTTTTTGAGGCGATGGAAGAAGTTGGCATGTTGTTGCTTATCCACGGTGAAGTAACCACCAACGAAATTGATATCTTCGACAGGGAAAAAGTGTTCCTGGATACGGTTTTAGCACCTATCGTAAATAGCTTTAGCAAGCTTAAGATTGTCGTAGAACATATCACTACAGGAGATGCCGTTAAGTTTGTAATGGAAGCTGGTGATAACGTAGCGGCTACTATCACAGCCCACCACCTGATGTTTAACCGTAACCATATGCTGGTTGGTGGTATTCGCCCTCACTTCTACTGTCTTCCTATCCTGAAGAGAAATACCCACCAGGATGCACTTGTTAAAGCCGCTACGAGCGGTAGCAAAAAATTCTTCCTTGGTACAGACTCTGCTCCTCACGGGAAAGGAAAGAAAGAAACGTCTTGCGGCTGCGCAGGCTCATACACCGCCCACGCGTCACTAGAGCTATATGCGGAAGTATTCGAACTTGCAGGTAAACTTGAAAACCTTGAGGCGTTTGCAAGTTTCAATGGTCCAGACTTCTATGGTCTACCTCGTAACACAGACACCATAACACTGGTAAAAGAAGAATGGTCAGTAGATAAAGAGATGCCTTTCGGCTCTGAAACCGTTGTTCCGATTAAAGCGGGTGAAACCATTAGCTGGAAAGTGAAGTAATCACATTTCGCTATATTGTCTGAGTGGGGTGACCTTATGGTTGCCCCGTTTCTGTAAACAAAAACCGTAGTTCTTTCAGGTGGCCAACCTGCTCCACTCGCTGATCGGTATCGCTATTTTTCCCACCAGGATTAAACCAGATTGCATTTAGACCGGCCTCCAGTGCTGACAGAATATCCTTAGTACAATTATCACCAATCATAGTCACTCTATCGGGCTTTACACCCAACCTATCGATGATCGCCTGGTAGAAATTCGATGTTCCCTTCGGTAATCCCAAATTATCCTGACAAAAATAACCCGAGATAAATCGGTTTAAATCAACGCGTTCAAATGCCGCTTTAATATCTTCTGGCGTTGAGTCTGCGGCACCTGTAGCAACATAGATTAAATTAGAAGGATACAAAGCTTTTAGCGTTTCCATAGCCCCTTCAACTGCCTCTACGCTATCCCAGTTGCACATTTTGCCTTTTTGATCTGGAAAGTCGACCATTAAGGTATCTCCCCAATCAAACAACAATATGTTTTTCATCTTATACGTCCTTGTATTTCGTTCATTAATTAAACTATTTCTCAGTTTGGTAATGGGTAGAACTCAAATTCGTTGCCAACAACCATAATACAGTCCATACCAGCTGAGTGTGCAGCTTGCTTACCTAGCTCTGTATCTTCAAATACAACACATTCTGACGGTGCTATATCCATCCTATTTGCAGCTAGCAAGAAAGTATCTGGGTTAGGTTTGTGATTCTCTACATCTGAGGACGTAACAATGGTATTGAACATAGGTACAAGGTTTTGTCCTTCCAATAGGCGCATCGCATTCTGGCGCGGACTTCCGGTGCCTATTGCTGTCTTATAATTCCCTTGTGCCGATTTAAGCACTTCGTATGTGTGTGGAATCACCTCTCCACTGCCGTCCATTTCGGCAAAACGAGCCATCTTATAGCCAGCAACTTCTTGAGGGTCTAAATCAAGATCGTAACGCGCGTTCACTTCAAGGGTAATCTTCGGGCTTGGCATGCCCCCCATGCTATGAATCCAGGTTCGATCGAAAGGTATATCAAAGGCTTTTGCGGTTAGCTCCCAGGCATCCAGGTGAAACGGCATGGTATCCAGTAGCGTTCCATCCATATCAAAAATCAGACCTTTATACTTCGATAGGTCAATAGTCATTCTCTTTAATCCTGCAGTTATATATCTAAAAAGACAGTATCACATTCTGTTGGTTACTCAATAGACTTCAGTACTGCACTTTTTTTATGAATATGCATCACTGTTACAGTAATGGGTTATATAGCTATCACATCAGTAACAAAACAAAGTGGCAAATGTAGCAATTCGTCAACTATGATATTAACTAATACTGTTGCATAGGTAGAGTTATGTCTAATAACCGGGTAAGCAGATTTCATTACTTCCCAATCATTGCGTTAGCCTTGTCTTTTGTCTTCGGAGGCTACCTGTACAACCGGACTCTAGACGAATGGCTAACCGACATCGTCAGTAACTACATGCTAGATCTGCTAATGGATGTAAATCACCAGGTCGTCGATGACAAACTCCATTTTTACGACTTCACCCCCGACGAAATAGACGACTTTCTGGATAATTTATCTCAATCCTCGACACAGCGACGATTTACCATTATCCACGAATCCGGAAAAGTCCTCGGTGACTCTAATCTGACAAAACATGAAATTACCCATCTGGATGACCACTCCACACGACCAGAAGTTATCGCCGCCTTAAACTCAGGAAAAGGTATCGCTAAACGTTTAAGTATGAATACCAATTTGGAGTATTTATATGCCGCAATACGTTTGGAAATATTCGATCACGAACATGATGCCTTATATTTCGAGGATCACGCTGACCATCATCACAGCCACGACGAGTTAAACGAACAAGAGCATGCTATTGAGCACGACCAGAAAGAGATTGAACACGAACATGGTGAGGAAGTGGATCATCACAGCCATGATGACGAGTCAAACCATTCTCATGATCATGAAGAGGTTGCCCCAGAATCTCATACAGATGACCATGACACTAATGTGGAAGAGCATGAGCCCCATAGCAATGTATACATTCTCAGGCTGGCTATGCCAATGACCTCTCTGCACAACATGTCTCACGATCTCCGGGTCATTCTTTATCTGTTAATGGCATGCTCTATGGGTGTTTTAGCTACATCTTCATGGTTTAGTCAGCGAAAAATCACCCAGGCAATTGTTCAAGAGAAGCAGTTACAACAGGTACGAATAGACCAAAGTACCCGAGAGATTGAGCTACTTCGCCAGTTAGCTAATTTGCTGGCAGCCTGTAAAAACCTTAACGAAGCACAACTGGTCGTCGAAGATATCGTTCCGCGAATAATGGGTAACGTGGCCGGTTGCATCTCAATTATGCGAGAGTCTCAGAATCTCCTCGAGGTCGAAATAAAATGGGGACAAGCTTGGCCAGGAGCAACTACTTTCTCACCTCACGATTGCTGGGCAATGCGCAGAGGCAAATTCCATATTTCACATGAAGATAGCCAAAGTTTGAGCTGCAATCATATGATTGATTCAGGTGCAAACAACACCACAATGTGCATCCCATTAACGGCTCACGGAAACACCGTGGGCTTGTTCCACCTCTACTTTACAGGCACCGATAAACTTGTATCCCCCGAAACAAGAAATCTGGCTTTTACTCTAGCGGAACATTTGGGGCTTGCGTTAGCAAACCTTCGCTTACAGGAAAAGCTAAGAGCTCAAGCAATGCGGGATCCGCTAACTAGTCTTTATAACAGAAGATATTTTGAACAGAAACTTGAAGAGGATTGGGCCTCCGCTCATCAAAATGCAGATCCGCTTTCGTTACTTATACTCGACCTGGATCATTTTAAGCGCTTCAACGATAACTTTGGACATGATGCTGGAGATTACGTTCTTAAAGAGATAGCCACATTACTCAACCGTTCTACAAATAATCATTGTCCAGTCTGCCGACTTGGTGGTGAAGAATTTGCAATTATTTGTTCAAATTTTTCTGCAGAAAAAGCCATAACTTTAGCTGAGCACATCATAGAGTGCGTTCGAGAACTGCACCTCGATCTAAAAGGTCTTTCACTTGGGCAGCTTGGTATATCTGTGGGAATATCCACCTACCCAGATAGCGACGTTACAAGCGATAAGCTGCTTACACTTGCAGACAATGCATTATACAAAGCGAAAGATCAAGGACGCTCTCAGGCCGTTCATGCCAACAAGATGTAAGCCTAAAAATTAGTTTAGCTTCTTGTTTATCAGCTTCAGCGAAATGTTCAACGCATCTACAAGCTCATTCTTTTGTTCGCGATATTTTTCTAATGGATTCGAATCTGACTCTACTTCCAGGCAAACATTGTATAGCCAGGTCATCCCCATGGTGCCTGCAGAGCCCTTTAGCTTATGCGCAAGCTGTTTTATCACTCCTCTGTTATTTTCTTCCGCTGCCTTATCTAACTGGCTAATGAGGTCAGAGCTACTCTCTTTGAACAGCTCAAGCAGGTTTTGAATTTTTTCAGCGCCTAGCACTTCTAAATCAGCTTCTATCACTGAAAAGTCTACTACTACGTTTTCTTGCTTAGTACCCTGAGCACTTGTCTGCTGTAGCAATAACGTTCTCCCCTCCAACGAGGCTTGCACTACATCGGATAACTGTTTCTTATCTAAAGGTTTGGGTAGAAAACTATCAAAGCCAGCATTTAAGTAGTTTTCGACTTCCTCATTAAAAACGTGCGCTGAAACCGCAACCATAGGTATAGGCTCATTCCCTTTATCGGACTCTATCTGCCGCAGCCTTGAAAGTAGTTCAACACCGTTGCAATCCGGTAAGTTAATATCCAACAATGCAATGTCAAAACCCTCTTCCCGGAATGCCTTTTCTCCAGATACACCATCTTCTGCGATGACAATCTGATGGCCTTCAACTGATAAAAAGCCCTCTGCAACCAGGCAGTTAACCGGGTTGTCTTCGACCATCAGTATTTTGGCTTTATAGGTTGTTGTCCTCTGTAGTTCGGACTTTAGTACGGTTGGTTTTTCTGTTTTTTCCAGTGGAATTGAGAACCAGAACCGACTGCCCTGCCCGCTTTCCGATTCAACAGAAATGTATCCATCCATCGCTTCGACCAATTTTTGGCTAATTGCCAAGCCAAGTCCTGTTCCACCCGCTTTTGCAGCTTCACTACCAAGCTGAGAGAATACTTTAAACAGTTTATCGGCTTCTTCCGGATCAATACCGATACCTGTATCGGTAACTTCAAATAACAAGTTTCCGGGGAGTTCCGGATCTTCACTCACGTACAGATCAATATCCCCCTGGTGAGTAAACTTAATTGCATTTCCAAGGAGGTTATTTAATACCTGTCCGATACGTGTTGCATCTCCCAGCCAGTAACCGCTGATATCACTTTCTATCTGGCGGTGAAAACCAAGCCCTTTTTCTTTCGCCCTACTTTCAAGTAACCGAAATGTATCATTGATTAAGTCACAAAGCTCAAACGGTGAGGGCCTGATTTCAAGCCTTCCAGCTTCAATTTTTGAGTAATCAAGAACATCGTTTAGAATAGCGAGTAAGTTTGAACCACTTCGGTTAATCACGTCCACGTAATAGCTTTGCTGGCTATTAAGCCCCGTAGATTTAAGCAGAGTTGCCGTTCCTAGTACTCCATTCATTGGTGTACGAATTTCATGGCTCATAGTAGAAAGAAATGCACTTTTAGCTCGGTTTGCCTGCTCAGCTTCATCTCTAGCTTTGGCGTGTTGAGCCACCTCTTCATTAAGCTGATCGTTAGCAAGGCTCAGCTGCATTGTTCGTTCCTTGATAGTATCTTCTAACTGCGCCTTGTGTTGTTGTATCTCAAGCTTCGCCTCTTTTTCGCTTTTAGCGACAATCTGTAACTGTTTAGCGGTGTCTCTGGCGGTGATGATTGCCCTGCCCATCTGAGCAATTTCATCTTTGCCTTTTACAGAAAGATCAAAATTCACTTCACCACTGGCAATGGAAACTAGTGCATCTGAGTAGGCATGGAGCCTCTTAACGACCGACTGATAAACAATTCGCCAGATGATAATACTGATTGCTATCAAACCGACCAACGAGAGAAGAACCAGCGACCATTTGGCATAACTTAGGGTTTGAGTTACATCAGAAACCGCTTTTGCGGTAACTCGATTCGACTCATCGACCAGCTTGTTAACGGTTTCGTTAAGGCTTTCGAAAACCTCTAATGTTTTATCTTCCAGCGCCTGGGATGATTGTCTGATCTCAAACCTCTGGTTTAGAATATCGAACATGACAATCCGTTTACGGAGCTCGCTAAGCAGCGCTCCCATTTGCTCAGAACGAGTAGGATCTTCAACGGAGCGTACCCTCCGTTCCATAATTTTTAGGTTCGACTCGAACTCAGTTCCTATTTGTTGGATACGGTTGTAATCGGTAACGGTTTGGGACTCTTCAATGTGAGCAAGCATCTGAAATGCCAGTAGATGTAGTTCGTGGAGCCGCTCTGATAGATCGAGATCCACTTCAACCAGAGTATCGAGCGCATCAAAAACCGTATCCGTTTCCTGCTCCTCAACCAATCCATAGAGTTGAGTGACATTAGCTACTGTGATGGTACTAGTATTTCTTACCTGTGTTCGGGTTAGCTCCTCGAGTTCATCAGCCAGTGTCCGCATTTCGTTAACGCGCAGAATAAGATCTCTGTCTAACGCCAGTTTCTTTTCAACAGAAACACCAAGCTTTGCAATCGTATCGATAATAGTTTGTACATCGCGTTCAAGAGCTGCCAGTAACAGGTCGTCAAATCCACCATTTCCAAGCAACTCAATATGATTTAGCAGCTTTTCTAACAGCGTAAAGAGTTGTTGTCCCGATTGGCGTCTTTCCAGTTCAGATTCAGCATTCGAAAGAACCTGAACCGATGAGATGATACGCGAGCTTAACCCCGCTACTTCTCTGGCTTCAAGCATGGCCGGAATAGCTGAATCCACTACCTTTTTTTCTGTCTTGGCAACAAAGTTAAAACCGGATGTACCAATTGTAACCGCAAGAATCAAAAGGCCAGCCATCGCCGTAAACGAGAATAGTAATTTTCGGCCAATACTGGCGGGAGCAAGCAGCATGATTAAATACCTGACAACTATGGATCTTATACGGTATATTTTGCAGGGTATTGAATATGAAACCAATGATCTCGTGGAAATGAATGCAAAAAGAGTGAGAAATATCTTTTCAGTTGCCTTGTTGAGCAGCTTTTTTCTGTTCAGCAGCGTAGCGCTGGCTGGAAAAAGGTTTGCACCATCTACCCTCATCTTAAGGACTCCTACTGGCTTTCCGTAAATTATGGCATGGTGATGGAAGCTCAGTCTGCCAACTTGGAGCTTAAGGTCTTGGAATCTGGCGGTTACCCAAATGTGAATAAGCAGAGGCAGCAGCTCACCGCATGTTATGAGTGGGGAGCAGACGCTATCATACTCGGAACCGTATCTCCGGATGCTTATGTTGATCAGGTTAATCACCTTATTGGCGACACTCCTTTATTCGCAACCGTCAACCATCTCAATATCGGCATTAAAGACCGACCTCAGTTTGAAGGTGAGGTTGGCGTCGACTGGTACTGGATGGGATACAATGCCGGCCAGTATCTTGCCATGAAGCATCCAAAAGACACTGGTAAGGTCAATGTTGCCTGGCTTTTGGGCCCAAGGTTTCGAGGTGGAACCAAGCCCGCGACTCAAGGGTTCTATGACTCATTGCAAGATTCAGATGTTAATATCATAAGTACCTACTGGGGTGATAATGACAAAGAGATCCAGCGAAACCTAGCACAGCAGGTGCTTGAGTTGCCAAACATCGACTATATTGTCGGTGGCGCGGTGTCGATTGAAGCCGCCATCAGCGAAATCAGAAAAGCGCCGAATCACAGAAGCATCGGTCTTATTTCGACTTACCTCAGCCACGGCGTATACCGAGGGTTATTAAGAAATAAGGTTGAGTTTGCCTCGACAGATAAAATGGTGCTTCAGGGACGTTACTCCATTCAACAGGTCATCAGTTACTTTGAAGATCAGCCGTATGAAATCTCTCTGTCTCCGGTTATTGAGCAACTCACTCCAGATAATGTTCGATTAACAAATATCAACGATTCACTTTCTCCTCTTGGCTATAGGCCGGTTTTTAGTGTAAAAAGTAGTGATTGAGTAAACTCTGGTCAACTAAACAATCTTAGTACCAGAAATTTGATATCAAACTAGTAAACAAGGACTTAACACTGGCAGAATATGCCGGAAATTTTGATGGAACTTAAATAATGAAAAAAACGACACGCACCTTACCAGCCCATAAACACATAGCGCTGGTGGCGCACGACAACTGCAAACCAGACCTTCTTCGCTGGGTAACAGAGAACAAGACCAAACTGCAAAGCCACTTCCTATATGCAACAGGTACAACGGGTAACATGCTAAGCAAAAGTACCGGTCTGGCTATTAAGAGCATGATCAGCGGCCCAATGGGTGGTGACCAACAGCTTGGCGCTCTTATCTCTGAAGGGAAAATCGATATGATGATTTTCTTCTGGGACCCATTAAACGCCGTACCGCACGACCCTGATGTAAAAGCACTGCTGCGTATTGCGAGTGTATGGAATATCCCGGTAGCAACAAACCGCGCTACTGCTAACTTCCTGTTTGAGTCTTCCCTGCTCGACAAAGAAACTGATGTAGAAATTCCTGACTACAACGCTTATCTGGAAGAGCGTATATAACCTGAAGATATAAGAAAGGGAGCTTCTCAGCTCCCTTTTCTATTTCAAGAAGGTAAGAGTTCTACCTATCGCTCCAAACCGCCATTTCATTGCCACTTGGTTCAACAAAGTGGAATCTTCTTCCACCAGGAAAAGCAAAGGTATCCCGGCTGATAGTCCCTCCGGAATACTGAATCTGCGACATGGTTTCTTCCAGATTCTCACTATAAAAAACCAATAGTGCGCCACCGTGCTCCTGCACAGAACAACACTCGGATAAATAAAATCCACCCATTAGCCCATTTGCGTGAAACGCAGTATATTCCGTGCCGTAGTCCGTGAATTTCCAGTCGAAAACCTGAGAGAAAAAAGCCTTGGTTCTTTCAAAATCCGACGCTGGGTATTCAATATAATTGATTGAACCATGTTCAGGATGTATTTGATCAGACATTGCTATACTCCAATGATTTTCTATCTCTTTTTAACTATAGCGTAGTCCTGACTAAGTAACTCATTCACAAACGCAGATTCTCGGGTTTCATAGGTTATCCATACTTTTTCTTTAGCGCGGGTTAGTGCAACGTAAAAGAGCCTTCGTTCTTCAGCATTAGGATAGGTATCAGAAGAAGTAACCAGCACCGAGTTGAGATGCGGTTGTCTTGAAACCGCGGGAAACTGCCCTTCATCGACATTGAGAATGAAAACATAGTCGGCTTCCTTTCCTTTACTTCCATGACAAGTCATAAAATGGATGTTCAGATCGGTAAACTGCTTCTTCCATTGTTTCAACTGCTCAGGCTTATGGTAATGGTTGCGTCCAAGCATTAGTACATTCTTCACCTGTGGCGCTTTTTCATTTAACGCTTTTAACTCTCTTTCAATGCGCTTCGCAGGCATAACATACACCGCTTTCTGCTTTTGCTCCCGATAGCTACGTAGCTGCTTCTTGATCTGTTTTGGGTTGCTTTGAACAAACTGACTGGCAACATCACAAATCTGGTTATTAAATCGATAGGTAATATCCAGATAATGAACCGTTGAATTCGGATAACGACTAGAAAACTCAGTTGTCAGGTCTACATCTGAGCCTGTAAATTGATATATCGACTGCCAGTCATCACCAACGGCAAAGAGCGATGGGTTTGTTTCCTCAGCACCGGCCTCGATAATTGTTTGGCTACAAAGCGCCTCTAGCAGAGCCTGCCTGTCTGGTGATATATCCTGATACTCATCGACCATGATGTACTTCCACGGTGTTCTGAATTTACCTTTCTGTACATACGCCGTGGCCCTGGTGATCATAGAGTGGAAATCGATCTGATTTTGATCTTTTAACATATGCTGCCACGCCTGATAGCATGGCCAGACTAGCGCTAACTCGCTATTCAAGCGGGTATACTCGTCATGGGAAACGATTTTTTCCTGTAGTTGCTTTTTACTCAGATGAAGCATACATAACTGGTCGAGCTGAGATTCTAACCAGGCTATCAATTTAGGGTTTTCAGCCTGACCTCCTAGCTCATCGTCACCTTTCAGGTATGCAATAGGCCATTTTGTAAGGTGTTTTTGCCAACGCTTAAAGTTCGCGGGGTGAGCCCAGTGTTGTTTAAGCCATTCACTACACCAAACTTGTTTTAACTTCGAATCGGTAGCTTGCGGGCATATTTCGACCTTAGTTGCTTCCACTGTATTGAGGATCTTTAGGCCAAGTTGATGAAAGGTACTCACCGTTACTTTTTCCGCAGCTAAACCGACCTTGTCATCAAGGCGTTCTCTCATCTCTTTTGATGCTTCTGAACCAAAAGCCAGCATTAATAACTGCTCTGCCTGTGCAAGATGGCTTTGCAATAAATAAGCGATTCGAGCGGTTAACACACTGGTTTTACCCGTACCTGCACCCGCAAGTATCAGGTTGTGGTCATCGTTAATTAATACTGCTTGCTGTTGGGAGTCGTTTAGCGGTGAGCTTTCAACCTGAGCAAACAAAACCGCCCAGTTGTCTCGTTCGCGCTCTAGCCATTCGTGGTTTCGGCGGTTGAGGTTCTCGCTACCGTTCTCAAGCCAATCCGAGATTTGTTCTAGTTGAGCAGGTTGTCTATGGCAAGCTTCCGCCAAAGTGGTGTTAATGTCGTCCAGTTCGTTTCGGACTTTTGTAACCCAATGTTCAAGACTTGAGTGGGTAAGATAAGAAGGTTGTTTAACAAGTAATTCAAGTGAGGACTGCCACCCTGGAAGCTTTTGGTTCAGTTGTTCACACTGCTGTTTGTGCCATTTTTCGTATAACTCGATGGCGTCTCTGGCAAACTGTTTACACTCTTTCCACGGCAGGCCCTGTACCGACCATGCGTATCGTTTTCCATCACTGATGTGGGAAAAAAAGGTTAGCGTGCCCCATAGCAAACCTCGTTGCACTTCGACACTGCCATCCCAGATAGAAAATGGTATGCGCTCTTCACTCGTAACAGAAGAAACAACAAGCCACTCAGGCAAGATTTCTACTTCTCTATACTCTTTCTGAATAAAAAAACAGGCCAGGTCTTTCGCACACAAGCGCATATGGGTTCTCTGAAAAACTAGTTATACAATTCCAGATAACGAGAATACGTAATAATTCATCTTAATTGAAGTATGAATACCGACAAATAAGACCAACAACCAACTGTTATTCGTAAATTTTTCTGTTTTGATTAAGCAAATTTGATAAATTACGTCTCAACCAATTATGATTCAAATAAGTGACTTCCCTTGTACATCCATTTACGCCGTTATTGGAATAGCCAGGCGCTGCATTATGGTGCTCTGATACTCTTTTCACTCGTTGGTATCATCATCCCTTGCTGGTATTTCGAAGGCTCTGATTATATGACGCCGTTGATACTTGGCGTTATTGCCGCGGCGTTAGCTGAATCGGATGACAATTTTTCAGGCCGGATTCGCGCTCAAACCATCACCGCTATCTGTTTTCTGATAGCTACTGTCTCAATTGAAGTCTTATTCAACCATCCAGTTCTGTTTGCCTCCGGTCTGTTTTTATCGACTATCGGCTTCATCATGTTGGGAGCAATAGGACCACGCTATGCACGGATAGCGTTCGGGTCATTATTGATTGCGATTTACACCATGTTAGGCGCGCACCAAAGCACCAATTACTGGTTCCAACCTTTACTGCTAATAACCGGTGCGATTTGGTATTTTGTGTTATCCCTTGTCTGGCTAACACTTTCGCCACTTAAACCTGTACAACAGAGCCTGGCTAATATTTTTACCCAGATTTCAAATTACATGGAAGTTAAACGGCAGCTTTTCCATCCGGCCGAACAGCTGATTCCGCAGCCCTTAAGAATCAAAGAAGCCAACCTCAATGCGAAAACTGTTGAAGCACTAAATGAATGCAAAGCAACCTTTCTGTCCCGTTCAAGACGTGGACACGTTGACAGCACGTCCGACCGTTTTTTAAAGACATATTTTATTGCCCAGGATATCCACGAAAGGATCAGTTCAAGTCATTACCGTTATCAGGAACTGGCAAAACTCTTTATGCGCGCTGATGTTCTGTTTCGTTTTAAACACCTGATCGAGCTCCAGGCCAAATCATGTAAAGAGATATCTAAATCTATCATGGAAGGTAAGGCTTATACTCACTCAGGGCAAAACACGATAGCTCTAAAAGAGTTACAGCATTCGATTGAAAACCTCGATGACAGTGAAGACAAAGAGCGACAAATCGCATTAATGCAGATTCGGCACCTGTTCGAAAACCTAACGATGGTTGAAAAACAGCTAGTGAACATTAGTAACCCAGACACGCTCACGGTTCAGGATGAGGTGACTTTGGAAGACACTGAAGCGCATACTGTCAGTGCTATGTGGGAGAGAATTCGTTCAAACCTGAATCCAGGTTCATTACTATTCAGACATGCCCTGAGACTTTCTACGGCGTTGGTGGCAGGATACGCAATTATTCAGCAGCTTAACCTTGAGAATGGTTACTGGATTCTACTGACTATACTGTTTGTTTGTCAGCCAAACTATAGTGCAACCAAGCAAAAGCTCATTTCCCGGGTTGTCGGTACCATTGCGGGGCTTTTGATCGGTGTACTTCTATTGAGTTTGTTCCCTTCCGAGATATCACAACTGTTGTTTGTTGTCATATCAGGGGTCGCATTCTTTGTATTCAGAGTTAATAACTATAGCTACGCAACTGCTTTTATTACCATACTAGTTCTGCTGTGTTTCAACCAGCTTGGTGCTGGATACGCGGTTATCCTGCCAAGACTTGCAGACACCCTTATTGGCTGTGTTTTGTCGGTGCTGGCGGTGACGTTTATTCTGCCCGATTGGCATTCAAAGCGCTTGCATAAAGTTATGGCCGATTCTGTGAATGCTAACAAGCTGTATCTGGCTGAAATCATTGCTCAATACAGAGTAGGAAAACAAAACGACCTTAAATATCGGGTAGCACGGCGTAACGCCCATACCTACTCTGCAAACCTGAGCTCAGCCATCAATAATATGCTTTCAGAACCAGGCAGATATCAGTCTGCTATAGAAGAAAGCTTTCGTTTTCTTACGTTAAACCATGCATTACTCAGCTATATATCAGCGATGGGAGCACACCGCTCTCGTATTCTGGATGAACAAACACACCAATTAATCTTGGATGCACATCGAAATATTCATCAACGTTTAGAGATACTTAGTAATCAGCTCAATAATGATTGCGAGAACTTCGAACTCATTCCTGATAGTTATGGTGTAGAGGCAAGACTTAATGAATGGCGTAGTGCTAATGAAGCTTCTGCTGAGTTTGTTCTACAACAACTGCATCTGATTGTCAGAGTCATGCCCGAAATGCATAAGCTAGCGAACATGTTTGCAGCAAGTAAGGCCCATTAATATATGTATTAAACAGGCACAATTAATGTAGGGACATTCTGACACTACCAGGTAAATTTCCTGACATTGCCCTTACAATCGTTTTTGATATTTTATTTATCATTTGTGAAATCAAGTAAGTTCAACTGCTCACAGGGCATTGCGATGAGTCTACAACAATTTGAGCAACTACAATCCCAAATCGTTAAACTTAATCCTGAACAGCTAATGGCTCTACAAAGCCAAATCGCTTCAAAGTTAGCTAAAGAACAAGAAAGCTCCCCTCTTGTGACTGATGAAGAGATGGATATGATTTCAAGCCTGTTCAACTAAATTTGAGTTCTTGGGCAAATAATATTAGGCTTAAGGTATAGCGATGAGGAATATGTCTATGCCTGTATCATCTGTCCAGTCAGGTTACTCCTTAATACAACAGTCACAGAATCTTACCAAAGAAGCTGCGAACGAAATCGCTCAACAAAACTCTCGCGAAGACCTAGAATTTAACAAGCTTGAACAGCCCTCTGATGTAGAAAAAGAGCGAGAGCTGGAAACAAGTAAAGAGAATGAAAAGAAAAAAATGTCTCTTACGAAGAATCTATGGTCAAATTAAATCAGGCAAAAACGTACAATCAAGCTGGTGTGAATGTCGTACAAAGATCAAACGAAATGATCGGTACGTTACTCGATACCCATGTATAACCCCCTTCAATTAATCGATTCACTTGAGTATATCTTTGATACCGTCTAATCTATCTCTAAAATAAAAAATGATGGCTTTATATGGAATTAACGGTTAATCAAACAGACAAGATAAAAGACTATCTTGAATTTGGCATGAAGCTGGCTGCTGTAATTAAATTCGGCCCCAAAGACGATTATTCATTTCAGTGCAACCTGGTTGGTTTAAAAGAAGGACAATTTTTAATTCTCGATCTCCCCGCTAAAACAGTTGAAGATCTCATCACCCGCAAAACCAATAACGCCCGGATTGTTATAAGGGGAGTCACTGATACTGAGCTCGGTGATATTATTGCATTTAAAACGGAGATAATTACTGTCACTTCACGCCCTACGTGGTTGATGTATTTAAAATTACCCTATAGTTTTGAAAGTAAGCCGATTAGGTCAAACAAAAGAATAAAAGTTAATCTTCCCATCACAATTGATCACGCAGACGAAGAACATAAAGCAACGTTAAGAGATCTCTCAATGTCTGGCTGCGGAATTGTCGTTAAAAAATCAATAGATATTGCTAAAGACGAAGAGATAAACATTAATACCTATTTTGAACACTACCCTGAAGAGTCTCCTAAATGCATTGTTGCTAACTTTCGTAAATATGCCAATCAAACCTTTTTAGGTATCAAGTTTGACCCAGAACTTAAAATGTCTGATAGCCTGAAGTACGAGATAATCGACAAGGCTATTTTCGGTTCGTAAGGCGCAGAAACCAAATAACCTAATAACCCAAGAAACCACCCAGGATAAAAGCGTTTAATCTAGAAACTTGTTCTTGTAATAGCGTAGTGCTTCAGCAAAATGCGCCTCCTTGATCGGCTTAACCAGGACATAATCGGCGCCAGCCTTTAGAAATGCCTGTCTGGTGCTGTCAAAACCATCAGCTGTGCAGGCTACTATCGGCGTATCAATCCCCATGCTACGGATGCGGGCCGTCGCATCAATACCATCTAGGTTTGGCATCTGGTTGTCCATCAAAATAATATCAAAAGCGTTTTCTTTAAGGCTTTCTAATGCTTTATAACCATCTGTTGCCCACTCTACTTCCATTCCATATTTTTCACAGAATGTCTTCGCGATAAAGGCGTTCGTTTGATTGTCTTCAACTATAAGGGCTTTTAAAGATTTTCCTAGGAAATCAGCGTATGTATCGGAGTAGTCGTCAACCTTCAAGGCTATGTTTTCATCGACCATTTCAACTGGAAGGTTCACCCTTATCCTGGTACCAAACCCTTCTGTACTGTCTATCTCTATTGTTCCGTCCATCAGTTCCACCAGGTTTTTCACGATAGCCAGACCCAAGCCACTCCCGCCATACTCACGGGTAGACGTTTTTTCTGACTGAACAAATGGTTCGAAGATATGACTTAAGTTTTGTTTCGAAATACCTATACCTGTGTCTTCTACGATTACAATAAGATCAGAGTATCCTGAAGCTGTGTTGTTTATATCGATAGTGACTTTGATATGGCCTATGTGAGTAAACTTCACCGCATTACTCAACAGATTGAAAAGTATCTGATTTAATCTGACTTGATCAGTTCTTAGATAGATACCGGAATCCTGATTTGTTTGCACTTTAAGCTGGATGCCTTTTTCCTGGCAGAGAGGAAGGTATATGTTTTCAATAGATTCAAGGACATTATCAAATAAGAAGTCATTATGAACAATTTTAAACTTGCCTTTTTCTATTTTAGAGAAGTCCAGGATATCATTAAGTACAGCTAGCAAGTGCTCTCCACTTTGAACCAGTACATCTACCTTTTCTTCTTGCTCCGGCTCTTTTAATGTCTTCTTCAGAATTGATGATATCCCAAGTATTCCATTGAGTGGCGTACGAATTTCATGGCTCATTCTGGCAAGAAAATCAGCTCTTTCCCTAGCGGATTTTTCTGCCTCCAACCTAGCAAGGTTACTCTGATTCTCAGCCTCAATAAGAGTAGTAATATCCTGACCCTGTCCAATTATGGAGTGCACACCATTTTCCATAATCACAGGAGATATGTTCCAACGATACACGGTAGCGGCAATATCAATATTAGTGCCTGAAAGTGTTGCACCAGCTTTTACAGTAACCAGTTTTTTGTATACTGATTTTTGGAACTGCTGAAATGCGTCCTCGTTAAATCTGTTATTTTCGGTAAAGGCCTTTTCTGCCGCAGGGTTCATCCTGATTATATTCAAGTCTTTGTCCCAAACTAATATGGGTGACACAGCAAAACGGAACAGATCCTGAAAAGATTTTTCTTTTTCGATAAGCTCTTCGAAAGTATGCTCCAAAGTCAGACCAATATGGTCAAATTCATAAACAACAGAGCCTTGAAATGGCTTTATATCCCTGTTTTCCCTAGCGCCTTGTGCATAGGCCATCAATTTGTTGAGCTCACCATTTATCCTTCTTTGTATAAGTACTCTGGCAAGTACCGCAGCAAGTATTATCGATAAAGCAGAGAATATAAAACTTAACCTAAAATTCTTTTCCAGTGTCAGGATATTCTGGTTGGTTTGAATACTGTATACCGATAATGGAGTATCAACCCCACTAATTTTCAGATTCACCTTTCCATAGAGATGATCATCAATAAGCGTTTCACCAAAATCAGCAGCGTTAAAAATTCTTTTATATAATTCACTACCAAGGTGGACTGTCGATGCTACCGGTTTATTATTGATAGTAAGAACAATATCCTGAGTATTACTTGCTGTTTTAAGGTGCTCTACCAATGCATAGTTATTATCCAGAACAATTCCAATATACAGTGTGCCAACAACTTCACCTGATGCATCATTTACAATAGGCGATTTACGGAATAGAACCTGCACGTCCCCTATTTCTGTATCTACCGTAGTGTAATACCAACTGTTATGAAAAATAACGCTCTGGGAAAACTCGATTAACTTGTCCTGAGTCACGCCAAAAAACGGGGAATTACCGTCGTCCCAAAAAACATGGCTACCAGTAGTAATAAAACGGAAATCAGGTGTGCTGTTCAGTACCGCTCTTTCTGAAGCTACAAAATAGTCGTCTGTTTTTCTTACCGAACCTGACTCGACATAACTGAGTAACGTGGCACTTTTGCTCTGATTATCCTGCAATGCCTGTACCGACCCTAGCTTATAATCAAACAAGTTCTGAATAAGCGAAGCGGTCTGTTGCAAGTTTCTTTCCACTTCCTGATTAATAGCAGAAGTACTGAACTGATAGCTAAACAAGAGTGACAACGCCATCAGCGTCGAAAAAACGACGATAAGTAAGCGAACGGTTAAGTTCGCCATCGTTGACCTGGAGTTTTTATTCCCGAATATCATTATCTGTCCGAATACCTGAATGCGTATTGTTTTAAACGTTCAACTTTGTCCTGGCTATCTTCACTCGTCACTAGCTCAAAACTGCCTGAGTACACGGTTGGCGTGGCTTTACCTTCCAGGTCCCATTTAATAGCTTCAGCCATAGCCACTCCAGTATCATCGTTCATACGCATAACGGTTACATTCAATTCTCCTTTTTCTATCGCCTTTAGCTCTGCAGAACCACCACCCCATCCATTAATTTTAATATCTGTTCGGCCCAACTCCTTAAGCGCGTCTGCTGCACCTAATGCAACGTCAGTAGAGCAAGCGTACAGCAGTTTAATCCCAGGATCTTTCTCCAGCATTAGCTTAGTCGTGGTATACCCGCTAAACTTTGTCGCTTTGGTATAAAAAGAAGAATTAAGCGTATAACCTCCTTTAGAACTCATTTCGTTGATAAAAGTGTCTCCTCTGAGATCACTGATATAGCCCTGAGAAAAGTACAATACTGAATATTCTGAGGATTGCGGTAGTACCGATTTAAAATACTCAGCTAGTGCCAGCGTTCCCGTTTCATGATCAAAGCCCACATAGAAAAATGGCTGTTTATCTTTCCACCCTTTCACCGGAGTGGTGATGTTCTGGAGAATTAGCTTGGTCTTCGATGTATGCAAAACATGTTCAATAAACTTTTTATGCCTGCTGGTATCTAAAGTAAAAATCAGGTAGTCAGTATTATTATTTAGTGCATTGTTTAACGAGATACTTTGTTGTCTTGTATCCGCGTTTGGTCGCGTGAAAACCTGTACTAACTCATAATTTATGTTTAGTTCTTTTAACCTAAGCTCAAACGCTTTTATATTTCTGCGCCAATAATCTGAAACCTGTTCACCGGGGTATACCACCGAGATAGTAACGGAATCGTCATTCGCCGTTGAAATTGGCACTGACTCACTACGAACAACTTCATCAAAAGCCTGAGTAAGCAACTCCTGGTGTGGAAACTCTTCCAGATAAGACTGATAACTCCAGTAACTACTTATTTGTTTAGCATTGACACTCAAGGATGAGCATAGAATGGTAACAGCTACTAATACTTTTTTCGTCAGGTTCACTTTACCTCCACATGCATTGGAGATTTATATTCATAATGCCTTAAATATAAAGGACGCTTTGGGATTTAGCACTATTTTTTCAACACAGTCTAACTAAAAAGCCGCCTCATATAATGAAGCGGCTTATTCCAGAGGCAGTCGATTTATCAGAATGTGAAGGCAAGGTTGGCGGAGCCACCAAACTGGTTATCACCCGCGTAAGATCCCGCGACATCGATATTCAACACATCGAAAGGGCTAATACCAATACCAGCCGTCACAGACTCATCTAGTGTATCTTGAGTATCTATCTCGTAACCAGCTCTAAGTTGCAACCAATCCCACGCGTTACCTTCAATACCAAAACGAATAAACTGAGTGTCGTCATCCACATTTGTATAACGAGTCTGCTTGGTCAAATCTGCATCAATCGCTGCTGTAAAGAACCGAGTGGTATAAGCGGCAGCAACCGTTGCCTGTGGTTTTAGCTCATAGGTATAGTTATTAAACTGAGTAGAAATTTCCTGCTTAAAGATATCTTTGAGGGCGAAACCTACTTTCCAGGCATCCTTATACCAAACCGCACCAAGATCCAGATTAAATGCAGTATCAGAGATTTCACTTTCGTCATAATCATCCAGATCAAAATCATTAACGTTTACATTTTGGTAATACGTTTTCAGTTCCTGATACTTAGGAGAGACACCCAGGCTAAACGTTTGTCCCTTAGCCTCAAGCAACTTTGAAAAGGACACACCAAACTCACTGTAACCAAAGGCAACAAGCTCTACATTTGAAGCCTCTACACGTGTTTTTGTCGCCTCTGCATATTCCTGACGAGTAGGACTTGAACCAACACTTAAATCCGCAACGCCCGTAGTAACACCAATGATCTCAACAAAACCTCGTGCGAAAATGTTGGTTGATACAGTATCGGAAGGGATAGCAACAGCAATACCAGCACCACCGGTGGCGGTTAACGGCTTATTATTCTGTAAATCATCCAGATAGCCATTTAGCTTATCCAACGTTGAAACACTTGCCGTAGATTCATCAAACCCTTTATAGGTATCTTGAAAATCGTCAATGGTATCAACAGACTCATCAGAATCTCTTAAATTTGCGCCAATAGCGGGGAGCAGGATACCTACATCATCGCTGTCTCGATAAAAAGCACCCATTGCTGGGTTATAGAAAGGAGCTACCAGATAGTCGGAGGAAGCAACACCCGTGTTACCCATACCGTTACCGCGACCATCTGCTACTTTTGTTGCGGACACAGCCAATGTAGAACACATGGCCAAGCCCATAGCCACTGCAATTTTTCGTTTTTGAATCATGACAACCTCTGATGGTATTTGTTATATGCTCTGCTCTTTAACAAACAGTTTAGTGCACTTATTATGTTATTCACCTAACAAATACTACAGAGGCCGCACATTTTCCATATCAATATTATTGAAATGAATATTTATGTGACCAAATTCGAGCTTTAAATGTAATTTTCAACATCCTTAGTTTCGAGTTCAAACTGTGAGACCATAACTTCTTTTTCAGACTTGTTTAATTTTTTAATGCTTATCTCACGTTTTAGTGCATCACTCTTTGAACCGGCATGCTCCCACCATACCATTTTTAAAGGCCCCTTCCCTCTTAGGGCCTTCGCGCCAGTGCCTTTCTGGTGCATAGCAAATCGGCGCTCTAAATTGGTTGTGATACCACAATAAAGAGCACCATAATTTGTCCTTATGAGGTATACCCACCAAACTGGACTTTCACTTGTCATTTGAGCCATTAATTAAACTAATTGATCAACAATGCTTTTTATCTCCGCCAACTGAGCTTTTAGCTCGGCCACTTCCATTTCTAGCTGTTCAATACGTTCATTGCCTTGCTGGCTGGCTGGACTTAAAGGAACGGAAGCCACCTGTTCAACATCAACTTCACCGCAAAACAGATGCATATAACGACTTTCTCGTTTACCAGCTTCGCGTGGCAGTTTCACGACAAAACCATCTTCGGCCAACTTATCAAGCACAGCTTCAACTTCTTTCACATCAGAGAACTGACATAGTCGATTTGTTCTTGTTCTAAGCTCACCGGGAGTCTGAGCGCCTCGCAGTAACATGCAACAAACGATGCCCTTTTCCTGTTGAGTAAATTTTAAATCACCAAACTCGGTATTACAGAAACGATGCTGATATTTCGATACCCGGCTATTAAAGCTACTTTCATCACTGAGCAAACGACGTTGAATGAGTGCTTCTACAGAATCCAGCACCTCCGCCTCAGAAAGTGCCATAACTGGTTCGCGGTTACTCTTTTGGTTGGATGCGTTGGTCAACGCGTTCAGAGTTAATGGGTACTGGTCGGGGGTTGTTACTTCTTTTTCCATCAGGCAACCGATGACACGTGCTTCAACCGCTGTTAGTTCAATATTCATACTCTTTTCCTTTTTATTTTTTGAGTAATTATAAATAATTATAAACCTTATCACTTTAATGTCATTTGAGTGTCTCACACTCCTTTTGCAACACACGCTGAAAAAGAGCAATTTGATTTATCTGGTTAAAAATGTAGCGACACCGAGAAGCAATTGATCTTTATGCTGTATTCCCAACAAGTGATGTGCTTTAATCAAAGTAGAGCTATTGAATTAGGAAAGTAAAATGAAAAACGTATTTGAAATCGTTAATCAGGCACGCCGTAAAAACAAACTTAAGCGTGAACTACAAGACAATGATAAGAAGGTTCGTGACAACACTAAGCGTGTTGAACTTCTGGAAAACCTGCTTGACTATATCAAGCCTGAAATGTCTCATGACGAAATCGTACTTATCATCAAAAACATGAAAGCCGATTACGAAGATCGTGTTGATGATCACATCATCAAGAGTGCTGAGATTTCTAAAGCTCGCCGTGACATTAGCCGTCGCATTCGCGAACTAACGGAAGAAGATAAGCAAGCTCAAGGTAAAAAGTAATTTGAGCCGTTTCTAAATAAGAGCCCCGCATTTTAGCGGGGCTCTTTCTTATCAAGGAATACGTTATCTAAGACCGTGCAAAAACTCATGTCTGGTAGCAGGATTCGATTTAAAAATCCCACCTAAGGCTGTTGTTGTCGTTTCACTGGTTGCATCCATGACACCACGTGATTTCACACAATAATGAGTAGCGTCAATGGTCACCGCAACATCATCTGACTCTAATAGAGCCTGCAACGCTACCAAAATTTGCTGTGTCATCCTTTCCTGAACCTGCGGTCTCTGAGCAAAAAAGCGCACGATACGATTGATCTTCGACAGACCGATAATTTTTCCTCTCGGAATATAGGCAACTGCTGCTTTGCCATCGATTGTCACAAGATGGTGCTCACACGTACTTGTTACGGTGATATCTTTAACGCGAACCATCTCACTCACATTCATCTTATTTTCGATAACCGTGATCTTAGGGAAGTTCTTGTAATCTAGACCGGAAAACACTTCATCGACATACATTTTTGCTATACGCCCTGGTGTTTCTTCCAGACTGTCGTCTGTTAGGTCCAACTCAAGCAGTTTTAACACCTCTCGCATGTGGTGTTCTATTTTGAGTTTTTTATCTTCACGGCTAATGTCGTTAGGACTCATTGGCGTTTCAAGGCCACATGTTTCTAGCGCATCTTTAACCAACTTCGCTGATTCGCTAATTTCCGACATCAATAATTCCCCTTGTTGCTTTTTTCGTATTCGCTCAGAGCGGCTGACAAGAATACTCGCATTCTATGAGAAATACATCTATTTCCGGTAGCAATTGACCTTTTTATTGCATCTCCCGGTGGATTTATAACCGGTCGTCTGGATCTGTGAATCATACAACATACGGTCCCCCATAAATGTGTGTTATTGTTCTTTACCCCGATTTATCTATGATCAAAATAACGATTTGAACGAAAGGAAGAACTATGGGTTGCTGTGATACTCCAGGATTGATGCCAATAAAAGATGCATTGGAAAAGATGCTTTCAAGCGTTGAGCCAAAACTAACTTCTAAATCAACCCCGTTAGAACACGCAACTGGATACGTGTTAGCAGAAGACATTTTGTCTCCGCTATTTGTCCCTCCTTTTGATAACTCCGCGATGGATGGCTATGCGGTTCGTCGCAGTGATTTGGCTAGAAACAACGTATTACCGCTAGCGGGTAAATCTTTCGCAGGTCAACCTTTTGATGGAGAATGGCCTGAAGGAACATGCATCAGAATAATGACTGGTGCTAAAATTCCAGATCAATGTGACGCTGTCATCATGCAAGAAGACACAACCGTGACTGATGAAGGTATTCAGTTCAATAAAACAGATGTTAAGCCTGGCAACAATATCCGTCCAACTGGTGATGATATCAGCAAAGGTGATTTGGTACTCAAAAAAGGTAGCCGGTTGACTCCTCGTGATATTCCTATGATTGCCTCTTTGGGCGTCAGTCACGTATCAGTGTTTGAAAAACCTAAAGTCGCATTTTTCTCGACAGGTGATGAGCTAAGAAAGCTTGGCGAATCACTTGAAGAAGGACAAATCTATGACAGCAATCGATATGGGTTAAAAGTACTTGTTGAGAAGTTTGGTTGCGAAGGCATCGATCTTGGCGTTATTCCTGATATACCAGAAAAACTAAAGGAAACCTTCTTAAATGCACAGGACCTAGCCGATGTTGTGATCACTTCTGGTGGCGTGAGTGTAGGTGAAGCCGATTACACTAAAGATATATTAGAAGAGATAGGCGAAATAGGTTTTTGGAAAATAGCCATTAAGCCTGGTAAACCTTTTGCTTTTGGTAAGCTTGAAGACGCAATTTTCTGCGGTCTACCGGGCAACCCTGTTTCGGCTGCCATTACTAACTATGTATTTGTCCAACCACTACTAGCGAAATTATCTGGTGAAACTGAGTGGACGGCACCAGTATCACTGCCAGCGATTACCAAATCGGCATTCAAGAAAAAAACCGGCCGAACAGACTATCAGCGCGGAGTTTTTTCCGTAGAGAACGGCCAACTGGTTGTTGAAACAACAGGCAACCAGAGTTCTGGCGCATTCCGCTCAATGAGTCTGGCAAACTGCTTCGTGGTACTGGAACAAGATCGTGGCCGCGTTGAAGTGGGCGAAACCGTTCAAATCGAACTATTTAAATCCACTCTTTATTAAACGAGGTATAAACGTGGATATTCTCTCTGATAAAGAGATGCTGAGATACAACAGGCAGATCATACTTAAAGAGTTCGACTTTGAGGGCCAGGAGGCCCTCAAACAAGGATCAGTTCTAATAATTGGTGCAGGTGGACTTGGTTGCGCTTCCAGCCAATATCTCGCAACAGCCGGAGTTGGAACAATCACTCTTGTAGACTTTGATATTGTTGAACTGTCCAACCTTCAAAGACAAGTGCTCCATTCAGATTCAACCATTGGCATGAAAAAAGTGGAGTCTGCAGCTCTATCTCTTAGAAATCTCAATCCAAACATTACTATCAACACCATAGACAAAAGGTTGAACGACGACGAACTTGCCCAGTTAATCGCTAAACATACCGTTGTTTTGGATGCTACTGATAATGTGGATACAAGAAACCAACTGAACAAACTATGCTATTCGACTAAAACGCCTCTAGTATCAGGCGCAGCTATTCGAATGGAGGGGCAAATTAGCGTCTTTACCTATAAAGATGATGAACCGTGCTATGAGTGCTTAAGTGCTCTATTTGGTTCAAATGCGCTAACTTGTGTAGAAGCAGGCATAATGGCGCCCGTTGTAGGTATCGTAGGCGCGACCCAGGCTATGGAAGCAATAAAGATCATTTCAGATCTAGGAACAACGGTATCTGGAAAGCTTCTAATTCTTGACGCTATGACGATGAGTTGGCGGGAGATGAATCTAATGAAAAATAGCTCCTGCGTGATTTGTGGTGGTTAATATTTATACTAACAATCAATTTAACTGAGCTACTTTCTTAAAGTTGATACACTTTAGAATTATTTATGTGATCCATGCCATGTATTTTCGCTAAGAGTTTGATTGATCTTTCATGGGTGGCATCCTAACTGTATTCGTGAATTCAATCATTTATTGAGTACTAAAGATGGATGCCGTAGTTTCTCAGTTAAAAAAAGATTTTTACTCAAAGTTAGGTGATGCCTACACCAAAGCAAACGACTCTGGTGTGGCAATTTTAACGAGGGAAGAGTTGTCAGAGCTAGAATCGGTATGGATCCAGCTTGCTGTCTGGAAACAAAAAAATGTTAATGCATAACTTAGTTGAGCAGTACTAACGCATTTGCTCATCCAGGTTTAACACTGTTAGTGCGTTACTTACGCTAGTCGCCAACACATCGATCACCCCTGTTCTTAGAGCTCCCAGTAAAGCCAAAGGTTTGCTGTTTTCTGCTGCGATAGCTATCACCTCAGAAATAGGTCGAAACTCTTCGATACTCAATCCAATAACTCTGTCGCTCATTACCGTATTAGCGGTCTGACCTTTAATATCAAAAAAGTCGTATCCAGCGAAGTCACCTACAACTCCTTGATGGAGACGGGATTGAACTACCTCGTCTGGAGTGAACCAGCCTAAATCAACCATGTAGCTGTTTTCACTCATATCGCCTATTCCCACTAGAGCCATATCCGCTTTGCGCGCCAGATCTAAGGTTTGTTTCACCGTGGTATTCTGCATAAATACTTCTTTCTGCTCTCTGTTCTCAGCATAAGCAGGCGCGTATAGCGTTTCTGAAGTGCCGCCATATTTTTTTGCTAACTGACGGCAGATATGATCAGCATTAAACATCCCTCCCCTAGGGTGTATTCCGCCAATACCACAAACAAACTTACAATCTCTAGGGGGATCACTCCAACGTAGTGAGCAACTGAAGAAACATTCCGGCCTTGCCCAACTGTGACCACCATGCCGTCTTTTAAGGTGCTGGATAAATAATTAGAAACCAATCCTGACACCTGGCTTCTTTGCAGTTCTTCATTTGGCTGATCTAAAGCGATAAGTGCTCTTTTTACCCCAAACCTCTCGATCAAACGTTGCTCGATCTTCGCACTGAATACCGGGTGGTATTTAACGGTGATTTCAACAATACCTTCGTCACGAGCCTGCTTTAGCATACGCCCAACTTTCGCCCGGGATATTGCAAACTTCTTAGAGATCTCTTCCTGCGTCGCACCATCTTGGTAATAAGCCACTGAGATCTCAGTTAGTAAATCGGAGTCTTCTTGCGAGATATTGCTAGGCACATTACTCATAATTTCGCTCTTTTCCATATTAATATACTCAAGTACCCTGCATATTGTTCAGTTGCTCACGATTATTACATTTGTATTACCCGCTCACCACCATTACATTTGATCATGGTAAACACATATGCTCGCACTTCATTTTCTCTTATTATGTCTGAAATATAAGTAAGACAAAACACTGCAAACGTTTATATTTGGTATGGCTTTATCAAATTTTGCAGAAAGTTGATAAATGTCACCTTTAATGACTTTTGATGATTGACTTCCTATCTAAATACGCTAATTTGGATGCATCAATTACTCAAGCATGAGTCATATGTTCACGTTACATTTGTTTAGGGCAGAAATTCTTTCACTAAATCTAGTAAGCGAATGTCTGGTTACGAAACAAATGAGCAGGAATTAGCACCCAACGAAATAGGATCATCACAATGAGCAACAAACTAGCCCAGCTTCGCAAAGTAACAACCGTAGTGGCAGACACCGGTGATATCGAAGCAATCCGTAAGTACCAGCCAGAAGATGCTACAACTAACCCTTCTCTGATTCTAAAGGCTGCTCAAATTGCAGATTACGCCCCACTTATCGATAACGCTGTTGAGTACGCTAAAGCTCAGAGCGGCGACAAGGCGACACAAGTACAAAACGCTTGTGACATGCTAGCGGTAAACATTGGTAAAGAGATCCTGACCACAATTCCTGGCCGAATTTCAACTGAGGTCGATGCACGTCTTTCTTACAACACTGAAGCAAGTGTTGAAAAAGCGCGTAAGCTTGTAAAAATGTACAACGATGCAGGCATTGCGAACGATCGCATCCTTATCAAGCTTGCTTCTACCTGGGAAGGTATTCGTGCTGCGGAGATCCTGGAAAAAGAAGGCATTAACTGTAACCTGACTCTTCTATTCTCATTTGCTCAGGCTCGCGCATGTGCTGAAGCTGGCGCATTCCTAATCTCTCCTTTCGTTGGCCGTATTATGGACTGGTATAAAGCGAAAGAAGGTCGTGATTTTGAAGCAGCTGAAGATCCAGGTGTGCTATCTGTAACGACTATTTACAACTACTACAAAGAGCACGGTTATGACACTGTTGTTATGGGCGCGAGCTTCCGTAACATTGGTGAGATCCTTGAACTTGCAGGTTGTGACCGCCTAACTATCGCTCCTCAGTTACTGGCTGACCTTGAAGCGGCTGAAGGTGAAGTAGAAACCAAACTAGTAGCAGCAACAGATAAGAAAGAGCGCCCAGCGGCGATGACTCAGGCAGAATTCCTGTGGGAACACAACCAGGACGCGATGGCTGTAGAAAAGCTTGCTGAAGGTATCCGCAACTTCGCTATCGACCAAGGCAAGCTGGAAGACATGATCGAAGCTAAGCTTTAAGGTTTTAGGTTACGGGTTACGGGTTACGGGTTACGGGTTACGGGCGATCTTCCTGTAACCTGTAGAGCGAAGCTCGTTCTGTTACCTTTAACCAAACAAATTTGTTCAATTTAATCCTATCGGAAAAATTTCATTATGGAACGTAAACAACTTGCCAATGCAATCCGCGCACTAAGCATGGATGGTGTTCAACAAGCAAACTCTGGTCACCCAGGTGCACCTATGGGTATGGCTGATATCGCCGAAGTACTATGGCGCGGCCACATGAACCACAATCCACAAAACCCAGAGTGGGCTGACCGCGACCGCTTTATTCTGTCAAACGGCCACGGCTCAATGCTGATTTACCTCTGCTTCACCTGACTGGCTACGAGCTGTCTATTGATGACCTGAAGAACTTCCGTCAGCTACACTCCAAAACTCCGGGCCACCCAGAATATGGTTACGCCCCTGGTGTTGAAACAACAACTGGTCCACTAGGCCAGGGTATTACTAACGCTGTTGGTATGGCGATGGCTGAGCGTTCTCTTGCTGAGCAGTTCAACAAAGAAGGTCACGACATCGTAGACCACTACACCTATGCATTTATGGGTGACGGCTGTCTGATGGAAGGTGTTTCTCACGAAGCATGTTCTCTGGCTGGTACTCTAGGCCTTGGTAAGCTAATCGCATTCTGGGATGACAACGGTATCTCTATCGATGGTCACGTTGAAGGCTGGTTTGCTGATGACACACCTAAGCGTTTTGAAGCGTACGGCTGGCATGTAATCCCAGCCGTTGACGGCCACGATGCAGCAGCTATCGATGCCGCTATCATCGCAGCGAAAGCAGACCCACGTCCAACACTTATCTGTACTAAGACTATCATCGGTTTTGGTTCTCCTAACAAGTCTGGCTCTCACGATTGTCACGGCGCACCACTAGGCCATGAAGAAATCGCAGCAGCGCGTGAATTCCTTGGTTGGGAGCACGGTCCATTTGAAATCCCTGCTGATATCGCAGAAGCGTGGGATGCAAAAGAAGCGGGCGCAGCAAAAGAAGCAGACTGGAATGCGAAATTTGAAGCATACGCAGCGGCTTACCCAGAGCTTGCAGCTGAGTTTAAACGTCGTGTAAACGGTGAACTTCCTGCTGAGTGGGAAGAGAAAGCATCGGCAATCATTGCAGACCTTCAGGCAAACCCAGCAAACATCGCATCACGTAAAGCATCTCAGAACGCACTAGAAGCGTTCGGTGCAATGCTGCCAGAATTCATGGGTGGCTCTGCTGATCTTGCGCCTTCAAACCTGACTATGTGGTCTGGCTCTAAGTCGCTAACTCGCGAAGACTTCTCTGGTAACTACATCCACTACGGTGTACGTGAATTTGGTATGACCGCTATCATGAACGGTATTGCCCTTCACGGCGGTTTTGTTCCTTACGGTGCAACCTTCCTGATGTTTATGGAATACGCGCGTAACGCAATGCGTATGGCGGCACTGATGAAGGTGCAGAACATCCAGGTTTACACTCACGACTCAATAGGTCTGGGTGAAGATGGTCCTACGCACCAGCCTGTTGAGCAAATCGCTTCACTGCGTGTAACGCCAAACATGAGCACATGGCGTCCATGTGACCAGGTTGAATCTGCAGTAGCATGGAAATACGCGATTGAGCGTAAAGATGGTCCTACTTCTCTTATCTTCTCTCGTCAGAACCTTGCACAGCAAGAGCGTGATGCAGAGCAGGTAGCAAACATTGCTAAAGGTGCATACGTACTGAAAGATTGTGATGGCAAGCCAGAGCTTATCTTTATCGCAACGGGTTCTGAAGTTGAGTTAGCTGTTGAAGCTGCAGCAGTACTAACGGCAGAAGGTAAGAAGGTACGCGTAGTATCTATGCCTGCAACTGACGTATTCGACGCGCAAGACGCTGAGTACCGTGAATCTGTACTGCCTTCTGACGTGACGGCTCGCGTTGCTATCGAAGCGGGTATCGCAGACTACTGGTACAAGTACGTTGGTTTCGACGGCCGTATCATCGGTATGACAACCTTCGGTGAATCTGCACCAGCGGGTGAGCTATTCAAGATGTTTGGCTTCACTGTTGAAAACGCAGTAGAGAAAGCGAAAGAAGTACTGGCTTAATAGCTGTACTGCTTTAAGAGAGGCCGCTATTGCAGGCCTCTCATTAGTTTTTTATAAATGTCTGTTTATTTTTTGAAACTATCCACATCCAAATGAGGGTTGAGAATAATAAGCGGTTTTCCCCTTAATTCTTGATCCAGTGAAAGTTGAAATTTCTTGATATATGGAGAACGTCTACACATATCCGGCTTGGCTCGCTTCACATAAACCTTAGATTCAGAATCATCATCTTTAACCAGAATAAAGTCCTCATTGCTACTACAACCTGTAGACTTAGCAGAAAACACTATTACATCATCAACAACCTTAAACTTCGTTAAGGGCTCACCTTTATAACTATTTACTTCGTTTGCTGTACACGCTGCAACCAGAAACAACGAAAAAATCAATAGACATGTTTTTAAATTAAACTTCATTTTCCTGATTCCTTTCTGAATCCAATACCAACAAGTAACAAGATAAATATACCAAGTGAAACTGCACCACCTGATGACGTAGAGTTCACTGGCGTTGGGCTTGGGGATGGTGTCGGAGATGCAGCCGAGTACCTGATGTTCCGGATATAAAAGGTATCGTGATATTGACTGTTACGGTCATCTTTCTCATATATAAACGCGACGGTATTTACATTCTGAGTCAACGAAACTGAACGAGAAATATAATCAGTGTTGCCTGAATAGGTATTCACAACATCACCATTTACCTCAATAGTAGCAATATCGTAATGGTTTTCAGATGAAACTTTGAAGTCAAATGACAGCATTCCTTCGGGTAGATTTTTCAATACAACGACAGATTTTTCATTATCATTGATCTGTCCGGCCTGTATTCCTTCTGATGTTATTCTCCAAGGGTTATTATTTGAGTATACATCCGCATTTGATATGGCGATTTTGTTGCTAAGTTCTGGGGCGGCTAGTTCAACTGAAACAAATGAGAAATCAGTTGAAAAGAGTTCATTATTGAATGATCAGTAATATAACTAACATTTTCTGATGTGCTGTTCGTGTCAGGATTAAGTGCAAAAGTAAGTTCACAGGATTGAGATACTCCGAGAGTAGCTGCACATCCATTATCCACCAGAGTAACCCCCGAAGATGGATTAACAGACAAAATGCTGAATGCTTCCGAGTTTTGGTTGTTGTTGATTGTCACCGTTTTGAGAGTCTCACCGCCAACCTCTATATAACCCAGATCCAATTCTTGCGGATAACTAATTTGTGTATGTCCGTTTATCCAGCCATTCGCAGTAAAATGAGCAACATTGGCATACACACCATAGGCATTTGGTTGAGCACAGCCTATTCCCCAGCTAACCACACCAAGTAGTTTATTAGTCCCATTGTCGTTGAAGACTAGTGGTCCGCCGCTGTCTCCCTGGCAACTATCTTGAAAACCGTATGAAAAACCAGCACATATGGTACTCTCGTCGATATGTCCATAACTTGGATAAGGCGATGCTTTGCACGTATTACGATCTACAAACGCAAGATCAACAGATTGTAAGACACTTGGGTAGTCATCAGATATAGTTGAGGTATTTCCCCACCCCGCGACAGAAACAACATCTCCGGCACCAACCGTGGCTAACACACTTGTCGTTGCAAGTTCTATCGTATTCTGCGCTACCTCCTGTTCGAGTTCTAACAAGGCGATATCATTGTTATTAGCTCCGTTAATATTATAACTTTTGTGTATATAAACTTGTTTTATTGCCGAACGAGTCGCTGATGACTCATCATTCAAATCGTAAATCCTAGTAATAACCTCTATATCACTCGCCTTCAGATCGTCTAAACAATGCGCAGCCGTTAAAACGTACTTACTGGCGATTAGGCTGCCGCCACAGAATTGACCGTTATAAGCATTTGCTCCTTTATACACCAGCGGTACAATAAACGGCCAGTCACCAGGTACTGCTGCACTACCATTTATGATTCTAGGTTCATAATCTACGGTTTCAGTTAGAGGGGCAGCTTGAACCCATGACGTTGTAGGCAATAACGCTGCTAATATTATTACTGAAGATTTTGTTTTCATTCTCGTTCCCATCTTTGAAAAAAGCAAAACAATCCCAAACAGAACCTCATGTTTTATTCCGATAAAACAGTGAGATAGCGAATTGAGACAAACGAGAACAATATATTATTCGTCACATCAGACTAATTGTACGAAACAAATTTTCGAGTGACTTAACAGAGATATATTCTTGAAATCTATAAATACTTGCTGGGTAGATAAAATCGATAAACTGCTTTCTGATCAAAAATAGTGAAACTGCTAAACCCTAACTTACTGTAGAACGACTGTGCCCCAATGTTGGTAGGTTGGATAACAGCTTTAATCAACTTAATTTCAGTGCCTTTTAGATAGTTTACCATCTTAAAAAATAGCTTGTTTCCTACTCCCTTTCCGCGAAAATCAAGATCGACAAAAGTACCAATCTCGCCAACATCTGGATCTTCAGTAAACATAACATCCTGCATACCAAGCAACCGGCCTGTTTCAGCGTCAACTGCTACTAAAATTATGCCGTTCTCAGGGAACAATTGGATAAATGCGAGTTGTTCTTCGACAGAGGTACTCTCAATAGCAGTAAGACCTGCATCGATAATTGGCTGAAGAAGAGCAACCATGGCTTCGGCATCCTCTGGTCGCGCTTCTCTAATTAGAATGTTAGCTAATGGCATATTTTACAGCCGCTTGAGCATGAATTGCTGTGGTGTCGTACAACGCGACATCGGTATGTTCTGGTTGAACAAGCAGAGCAATTTCTGTACACCCAAGAATCACTGCTTGCGCGCCTTGTGAGTGTAGTTCCTGAATAATTTTTAGATACTCATTTCGAGAGTTTTCTTTTATTTCGCCAAGACACAGTTCGTTGTAAATAACATCATGAACGATATCTCTTTGCTGCTGATTCGGGATAACCACATCAATACCGAAGTTTTCTACTAATCGGGACTTATAGAACTCCTGCTCCATGGTGAACCTAGTACCAAGCAAACCAACCTTTGTAATTCCATCGGCCTTAAGCTTGTTCGCGGTCGCATCAGCAATATGCAGTAGAGGAATATTTACTGCAGACTGAACCTCAGTCGCAACTTTATGCATGGTGTTGGTACAGATTAAAAAGAAATCAGCTCCGCCAGCTTCGACGGCTTTGGCTGCATCTGACAATACGGCGGCTGTTTTGTCCCACTCCCCCTTGTGCTGCATCTCTTCGATCTCAGCAAAGTCGACACTATAGAGTGCAATCTTTGCAGAATGCAGACCACCAAGTTCGTGTTTAATGCCTTCGTTTAATACGGAATAGTAGCTCGCTGTAGACTCCCAACTCATTCCACCAATCAGTCCAATCGTTTTCATTTCTTAATCCTTATATGATGCAAGGCAGGCAAAACGGTAACCTGACTATCAACAACCTGATTGTTCAATTTTGCACTCATCATCTCAAACAGAGTTTGGGAGATACTTGCACAATCTTGCTCTATTGAACTTATTCCTATAGGTAAGCAATCGAGAATGGAGTAGTTATCGAATGTGCCTAACATTAAACCGCTATCCATAAGATCATTTTGCGACAGATAACGAAGCACGCCTTCAAGTATCGAGTAAGAGGCGGTGAATACCGCATCGGGCATTCGCCCAAGGTTCTCGACACTTTCCTGCATCATGCAAAATCCCGACTCTGGCTGGTAATCCTCCTGGTATTCCCACTCAGAGTTAATACCTATCACGGAATTTTCCAACGCATCTCTATAACCCGATATACGATCAATACTCGGGGATAACTGCATTAAGCCACCGAAGAATAAGCATTCTCTTGTAGATTCTTCAATCATCGAACCAACCAGTTTGCGCGTCGCACTTCTCGCGTCAGTAACAACAGTTGGTAGTTCCGAACCTTCGATTCTTCGGTCAAATAGAATGACAGGCAACTTACTGTTTAATTCACAATAAAACTCTTTTTCGGTGATAGCCGAAGCAACCATAATAAGATCAACCTGACGCTCGATCAGGTTGTGCACCGCTCGCTTTTCTTTCTCTACATTATCGTCTGACGAAGCGATTAACAGTTGATAGCCTGCCCCTAAGCATAGACCTTCCAACTCTTTAGCTATGGTGGCAAATCCCATATTAAGCAGATCGGGAATGACTAACCCTACCGTATAAGTCTTTTTCGATTTAAGAGCCCGGGCGTACACACTTGGCGCATATTGATGCTGTTCAACCACATCTCTGACTTTCTGTACTGTCTCCTCAGTGATTCTGTGTTTCTTAGCATGCCCATTCAGTACAAAACTGACTGTAGATTTTGATACACCTGCGTAGCGAGCAATATCAGCAAGTGTCACCTTCTTTTTATTCATTAAAAACCTCTGGTTACCGCCTGAGTGTATCTAATTTCTGTCGAATTAACGAGCGTGTGCGGATCACAAATTTTCACCTTCCAAATAAAATATCCTACCTTCATATTGCATTGCTAAACCGATTTAGTAAACTTCAACTATCGTAACTAATCAGGAATTACAGAATGAACAGAGTATGGGTTACCGGTGATGCCGTTGTAGATTTGATTCCAGAAGGTACAGATACGTATCTGAAATGTCCGGGTGGTGCTCCGGCAAATGTTGCTGTAGCGGTATCAAGACTTGGCGGAAATACAGGTTTCTTTGGTCGCGTTGGTCAGGATCCTCTGGGCCGTTTTATGGAATCAACCCTATCAGGCGAAGGTGTGAATACTGAATTCATGTTACTTGACGAAGCTCAACGTACTTCAACTGTGATTGTCGATCTTGATGACTCTGGTGAACGTAGCTTTACCTTTATGGTTAAGCCAAGTGCTGATCAGTTTATGCAAACATCTGATATCCCTGAGTTCAAAGCCAACGAGTGGCTGCATGTTTGCTCAATTGCACTGGCAAACGAACCTAGCCGCAGTAGCACGTTCGCTGCTATGGAGCAGATTAAAGCAGCTGGCGGATTTGTTAGCTTTGACCCAAACCTTCGTGATGAAGTATGGGCCGATCACACTGAAATTAAAGATGTTGTACTAAAAGCTGTATCACTGGCAGATGTTGTGAAATTCTCTGACGACGAGCTGTTATTCCTTACAGAAACAGATTCACTGGAATCAGGTCTGGATGCAGTCAAAAAATACAACAACCCATTGGTTCTGATCACTCAAGGAGCGAAAGGTGCTCTGGTTGTTCGTGAAGACTCACAAGAGCTTATCGCCGGTAAAGCGGTTAAGCCTGTTGATACTACAGGTGCCGGTGATGCTTTTGTTGGTGGTATGCTGGCAAAGCTTGCACAAAGTAACGACTGGAATACAGAAAAATACATTAAGTCTGCGGTTCAATGGGCAAATGGCTGCGGTGCACTAGCAACCACCCAAAAAGGCGCGATGACAGCTCTGCCAACACAAGCTGATTTATTGGATTATATTGCTTAACACAGAGTTATTTTATTGCTGCTGATGCCTATCCAGTTCAACGATTAGCATTGGCAGCCATTAAAAACGTTTACCGATAAAACAGTTTAGCCAACTGTGATACTTTACTATCAATTTGATCTAACGCTATATTGCCAAAACCAAGAACCGCCCCATTCCATTTTCTGTCTGTGTTACTGCCAAATTCGTAATATCCCAAAGCTCTTACAATGAGCTCCTCTTTCTCAGCCAATTCAACAAACTCGTCTTCATTAATGCCCTGAACCCATTTAAGCGTTAAGTGCATCCCGGCTGGCTGACTAACCACCTCAACCGCATCACCAAAATGAGTCGCCACCGACTCCACCATATGCTCATACTTGCTCTTATATAGGCGTCTCATCTTCCTGATATGCCTTAGCAAATATCCCTCACTAATAAAATCCGCCAATGCTGCTTGAGTATGAGTTGGTGAATCACCAGAAAGCGCATCTTTTATTTCCAGGCACTTCGGAAGCAGCGGCTCTGGCACAACCATATAACCCAATCTTAATCCGTTAAACATCACTTTACTAAAGGAACCGATATAGATAACACGGTCATCCTGACTAATTTGACCTGCTAGCCCTTGCAAGCTGGTGTAAGGCCTATGAGCAAACTGAAATTCACTGTCGTAGTCATCTTCGATGATCCAGCTTCGTGTTCTGGTTGCCCAATCAATAAGCTTTAGCCTTTGTTCAGTATCTAGCGTTGTCCCCATAGGGTACTGATTACTAGGTGTTATATATAACGCTTTGGCTGCGCTTCGAATAGCTTGTTCTACATTCAACCCTATCCGCTCTTCTACTTTGACAGGAACGTAATTTAACCCCAGTAATTTCATCACTTTAGTCATCTGAGCATACCCTGGTTGCTCCATTAAAACAGAGCCCGATTCATGAGTGGTCACCATTAAGGCGATTGATAGAGCCTGTTGAGCACCAGCAGTAATGATAATTCGTTCGGGGGAGCATTTTACTGACCGACTACCAGCCAGATAATTAGACAAAGCAACTCGAAGGTTATGGTCACCTTGAAGATCCTGATTACCTAACAAAGACGTACGAGAAAGGTGTCGTTGTAGTAATCGCTGCCAGATAGCATATGGAAACTGCTCTAAATCCGGGACTCCGGGAGCAAACGGCGCGTTAATTCTGGTTACATTCAACTGACCTCTGCTATGCGCTTTCTTAGACTCAGAACCGATAAAATGTTCTGGAAGCTCAAGAGTAATATAAAAACCAGATCCTCTTTTGCTTTCTATATAGCCTTCTGCTACAAGCTGTTCATAGACCAGAGTCACCGTATTTCGGCTCACAGAGAGTTCTTCCGCCAACTGCCTAGAAGAAGGAAGCTTTCCTCCTTTGTGCCACAGCCCGCTAACTATTTTATCTCTTATTGCCTGAAACAGTGCTTCCTGTTTCGACCCAACAGTATAAGCTAAGGATAAATCGCCACTGTCTAACGGCTGCATACTGGCACCATGTAAATATTAATTTTGGACCTAATCACCATACCAGTTGCTCATTATATTGAAAGCACATAAATGGATATCAGGGAAAAGAGACAATGCTTTCGCAAACAAAAAGAACAGAAATTAATAAAAGTAGCCACAAAGCCGTATTCGATACAGAGAAACTGCATCAAATAATTGATGAAAGTTTAATCGCACATATCGCTATCATGGAAGAATCAGGACCGGTAGTTATCCCGATGCTAGCCTGGCGTGTAGACGACTATGTGTATATACACGGAGCTAAGAATAGCCGTCTGATGAAAAGCCTGAAAAACGGAGTCCAGACTTGCTTAACATTTACGCTATTTGATGGTTGGGTATTGGCTCGCTCTGCCTTCCATCATAGCGCGCATTACCGCTCTGCCGTGGTGTTCGGTAGCTTTGAAGACATCAACGACAATGTTAAAAAAGATCGATTGTTAAACCACTTTATTGAACAAATAGCACCAGGACGTACCGAAGATATCAGGCTGAGTAATGAAAAGGAGTTATCCGCTACCGTCCTACTTGGCATGCCGCTTACGGAAGCGTCTGTGAAAATAGGTAAGCACGGTGTCAATGATGATAAGGATGATCTTGAGCTGGATGTCTGGGTTGGGATTTTACCTTACCGAACTCAAGTTGGACCTCTTGAACCTGTTTCAGATTTAACCGAAGGTATCAACACACCCGACTATAGCTCTGCATACTCCGGCAGGTGGTTCAAATAGTGCCAAATTGTTAACAGCCGCCACAAGCAAACGTTTGCTTGTGGCAATTAGAGCAAATTAACTATTGTTTTTATTGTCAATCCGTTATCTTAATGCGGTGTTTTAATCAATTAATCCAATCTATGAACTCTACTGATAAACCCTGGCTAAAAAGCTACCCTTCCGATGTGCCTGAAACTATCGATGTCGATCAATACCAAAATATATCTGAGCTATTTAGAGAGTCTTTCTCAAAAAATGCTAATAAAGCGGCATTCGTCAATATGGGGCACTCGTTAAGCTATCGTGAGCTCGAAGAAAAAAGCACCGCTTTTGCAGCCTATTTGCAAAAAGAGCTTCATATGAAGAAAGGTGATCGCATCGCTTTAATGATGCCAAACCTTCTGCAATACCCAATTACTATCCTTGGTGCTCTTAAAGCTGGCTTAGTCGTTGTAAACGTAAACCCACTTTACACACCAAGAGAACTCCAGCATCAGCTTCGAGATTCCGGCGCTACGGCGATTGTTGCTGTGACTAATTTTGGCAACAACCTCCAACAAGTGATCGGGAAGACCAGCATTAAGCACGTTATTCTCACTCGCATTGGCGACGAGCTAGCCCCGCACAAACGTACATTGGTAAACTTTGTGGTTAAGTACGTTAAGAAGATGGTGCCAAAATATAATTTGCCTGGTGCAATTTCACTTAGAAGAGCGCTAACACAGGGTAAAAACCTGACGTTTAATGAACCAGTGATAAATAGCGATGATCTCGCATACCTACAGTACACAGGTGGCACTACCGGTTTGGCAAAAGGTGCAATGCTTACTCACCGCAACATCATTGCTAACGTTCTGCAGGTATACGGCCATTTTGCGCCAAGAACATCATTAGAGAACGAACACGCGGTAACTCCACTTCCGCTGTACCATATCTTCGCTAACTCAGTAAGCATGATGCTGATTATGTTCTTTGGAGGCACGAACCTATTAATTACAAACCCTCGTGACTTAGATGGATTCGTCAGTGATCTGCGTAAGTACCCTTTTACAATGATCTTTGGTCTGAATACCCTGTTTAACGGACTGAACAACCACTCAGGTTTCCGTGCTCTGGATTTTAGTACCGCTAACTTCACCATTGCAGGAGGTATGGCTACCCAAAAGCATGTAGCTGAAGAGTGGCAGAAGATAACGGGTATGCCGATTGTCGAAGGTTACGGTTTAACAGAATGCTCCCCGGTTGTTGCAGGTGGCGTTCATACTCAACAGTCATTTGTACCTTCAATCGGTGTACCAATGCCCGGGACAGACCTAAGGATCGTCAATCCGGAAGGTAATGAGTTGGACGCCGGCGAAGTGGGTGAAATCCAGATTCGCGGCCCTCAGGTGATGAAAGGCTACTGGCAGCAAGAACTAGAAACCAAAGAAGTCATGCAGGAAGGTGGCTGGATTAACTCTGGCGATATTGGCCGCATGGACGAGCAGGGTTTCTTCTATATCGAAGACCGTAAGAAAGACATGATTCTGGTGTCTGGCTTCAATGTATTCCCTACTGAGATAGAAGAAGTAGCAACACTTCACCCTAAAGTGGTTGAAGCAGCAGCTATTGGTGTACCAGATGACGTTGCAGGTGAGCGAGTGAAACTCGTGGTTGTCACTAGCGGTCCTGTTACTCCGGATGATATTAAAAAGCACTGCAGAAACCATCTGACCGGATACAAGATCCCGAAAATCATTGAGTTTAGAGATGAGCTGCCTAAAACGAACGTAGGTAAAATTCTTCGACGAGAGTTACGCGACAGCTAGGCGCGCAATTGATACAAAAAAGCCTCTGCCAGTGAATACTGACAGAGGCTTTTTTAATTCTGGACAGAGGCTATTAAAACTTCTTAGGAGCAAAACCTGTCATTACATCCAGACGAAGCTCTTTTCCTAGCTTAGTCATTGGGTGAACAACCACCAGACCTTTAACTGAACGCTTCAATTTACCCATATCCGCCTGCTCTGCTTTAGTGATTTCGCGAGAGAAAGGCATATCTAACAAGCTTTTACGCTCTTTGTTCAGGTCATACTGTTGCTTGTGCTTCAGTTGGTTAATCTTTTTAGTTACCTGATCAATTTCATCAGTAAACTTTGAAATCATTGGCTGATCGCCACGAGATTTCGCCGCATCAAGCTTACGCTTACAGTTATCCAGGCGGTTTTGTTGCTTCTGGATATCAGTTTTCATACTCATGGCAATCAACTCTATGTTTGTTAAGGGGCGCGGAGTATAGCATATACTCAACTAACGTCACTAATGTAATCTGGTTATTGTAAGTTTTTAAACTGAAGCTCTACCAGTCGACTGTATAACTCACTGCTTTGAAGCAAAGAGTTATGGTCTCCGACATCCATCAATCTTCCATTTTCTAGCACGGCTATTTTATCCGCATGCTGAATGGTAGAAAGACGATGCGCAATAATCAAAGTGGTACGATTCTCCATCAATACTTCTAACGCTTTTTGTACCTTGTGTTCACTTTCGCTATCAAGCGCGCTGGTCGCTTCATCCAGAAGAAGCACTTCAGGGTCTTTTAGTATCGCTCTGGCGATCGCTATCCGCTGCTTTTGCCCACCAGACAGACGAACACCTTTATCCCCCAGAAAACTATTGTACCCCTCAGGCAGATTAACAATAAACTCGTGCGCGTTAGCTTTTTTTGCTGCTTCTATCACATCCTCATCAGTTGCTGTCGGGTTGCCATAACGTATATTGTGGAAAACGTCGCTACTAAACAGAGCTGGTTGTTGAGGTACTAAAGCCATTTTGCCTCTTAGTGCTTCTGGTTTGAACTCTTTAATGTCTACGCCACCAAACAACAAGTTACCCGACTGTGGATCATAAAAGCGCTGTAAAAGCTCAAACAATGTCGACTTACCTGCACCTGAAGGTCCTACGAGTGCTAATACTTTTCCTTGTTCAGCTTTCAATGTTAGGCCATCGGTTGCAGCTTGATCTGGGCGCGAAGGATAATGGAACGTAACATCCTTAAATTCGACTTCTGCAGGTAAGTTTTCTGTCGATAAACCTCCCGACTTTGGTGGAGTAATATTACTTTTTACTTCAAGAAGTTCGATCAACCTTTCCATTGCTCCTGCAGCTCTTTGCAGTTCTCCTAGCACTTCAGAAATAGTGGCAAGAGAAGAAGCAACAAGAATGGCGTAAAAAACAAAAGCCCCTAGCTCTCCCCCACTCATCACACCGGAAATTACGTCACTACCACCGATATAAAGCATGCCTGTAATAGCGCCAAATACGATAATGATAACACCAGCGATAAGGGTTGCTCTTTGCTGAACACGTTTACGACCAACCTGAAACGCCTTCTCAACCTCAACAGAAAACCCGGCTCTTTCCTGTTCTTCTCTGGTATAACTCTGAACAGTTTTGATGTGCTCAATCGCTTCTCCGGCATAGCTGCCGACATCTGACATGGAGTCCTGACTCTGACGCGACAACGCCCTCACCCTGCGGCCATACACTAATATTGGCACCAGGATAAAAGGTACTGAAATCAGCACAATTAATGTCAGTTTTATATTTGTGGCAAACAGCATTATCAATGCACCTACAAACATCAGAGCACTTCGCATCGCCATAGAAAATGACGAACCAATAATGCTCTGAAGCAAGGTGGTATCTGTGGTCAGGCGAGACATCACATCACCACTGCCTTTGGCTTCAAAATAGTCAGGTGGAAGCGTGATAGTGTGATTGAAAACGGCAAGCCGTATATCAGCACTGACTCGCTCACCCAGCCAGGAAACCAGATAAAACCGGGCATAGGTACCGGCAGCAATCATAACCGTTACCGCCAGTATAAATATCACCGCTAATCGCAGTTGTTCAGGTGAACGCTCTGCAAACCCAGAGTCAATGAGCAACCTGACTCCTTGCCCAATAGACAGCGTGAGCGCTGCCGTCGCAATAAGAGCAATCAAAGCAAAAAAGGCTCGTAGTTTGTATGGTCGAACAAAGGTAATTAAGTTAAGTAATATCGATAAATTTTTGTTTTTATTCTTATTCATAACGCTTCCAGTTGAAGTTCGCCAAATCTAAATGGCATAACTAGACTTTATATCATATGTAGTGGTTATGCTTGAATGTCACGTCACATTAAACCAGAATGGCACCCTCTAAGTAATGAAACTAGCAACACTCCATGGACGGTAATTGATGTCACAAGATCCAGAATTCACCCAGGTACAGAACACACCAGAAGAAAGGAAAATAGCTTCAACCTGGAAAACACCGCAGAATTTTCTGCTTATTATTTCTATTATTGTGCCTATTACCTTTTCCAGTTGGATGGCGTTACTGAATAATTTTGTCGTTGAAAGGGCGCAGTTCGACGGTGCAGATATTGGATTACTGCAAACCGTACGCGAGATACCTGGGTTCCTCGCTTTCTCCGTTATCTTCTTGTTAGCGTTTATTAGGGAACAGCGATTTATGATTATTTCGCTTTTCCTGCTCAGCATCGGTGTTGCGATCACTGGCTTTTTCCCGTCGCTTTTCGGACTTCTGGTTACTACATCCATTATGTCGATAGGTTTTCACTACTTTGAAACCTTAAAACAGTCCCTTTCTTTGCAATGGTTAAGTAAAGATGAAGCCCCGGAAATGTTGGGAAAGATGATCTCCGTTGGTGCATTGGCCTCCTTGTTTACCTATGGCTGCTTGTGGCTGCTGTTGGAACAGTTTGCGTTGGATTATAAATGGGTCTACTTGATCTCTGGTGGCGCTGGGTTCCTGTTGGTGCTTGTTATAGCGCTCTATTTCCCTCAGTTTGAAACCCATACCCAGCAAAACACTAAACTCGTTCTGCGTAAGCGTTACTGGTTGTACTACGCGCTCACTTTTATGAGCGGAGCAAGAAGACAGATTTTCACCGTATTTGCCGGATTTTTGCTGGTAGAGAAGTTTGGCTACTCGGTTTCAGATATCACGCTACTATTTCTAATCAACTACTTGTTCAACTTCTTATTTGCCAAGAAGATTGGCAGATTTATCGGTAGAGTTGGTGAACGCAAGGCGCTGGTCTTCGAGTATGTCGGACTCTTTATAGTCTTTTTCGGTTATGCAATTGTTGAATCAGCAGAATGGGCCGCAACGCTTTATGTTATCGACCATCTGTTCTTTGCCATCGCTCTGGCTATTAAAACCTACTTCCAGAAAATTGCAGACCCAGCGGATATGGCGTCGACAGCAGGCGTAAGCTTTACCATCAACCATATCGCCGCAGTAGTGATACCCGTCACCTTTGGCTTTATCTGGTTAGTGTCTCCGGCGGCGGTATTCTATATTGGGTCATTTATGTGTGTAATCTCTCTACTGCTTTCACTCAACATTCCCGAAAAGCCAGCCAGAGGGAAAGAAGTTCGCTTTTTTAGTTGGGGGTAGATATGAAAATTGCCGTTATTGGTTTAGGGGATATTGCATGTAAGGCTTACTTACCAGTGATCACTCAACTCAGTAATGTTGAGCTGATATTCTGTACCCGAAATCAACATTCACTAACACAGTTAGCCCAACAGTATCGAATATTTTCTACTGAAACCGACTATAAAAGCCTTATCAAGCACCAGCCTGACGCCGTGATGATTCACGCAACTACTTCAGCGCACAATGAAATAGCATCTTTCTTTCTACAAAACAGAATCGCTACGTTTGTGGATAAACCGCTGGTTGATAGTTACGAACAAGCTGAAAATCTCTATGAGATGGCTGAGCGCTACTCCACCCCTTTATACGTTGGTTTTAATCGTCGGCATATCCCGCTTTATAACCAGAACCTACCAGAGTTAGCTGAAGGTAATGTTGGCGAGCTAACTTCTTTAAGATGGGAAAAGCACAGATACAACCTAACCGGTGAAAGTCGCACCTTTATCTTTGACGACTTTATTCACCCTCTCGATAGTATCAACTTATCTTCAAATATCTCCTTGGACGATATTCATATCGTTACGCAGAAAAAAGATAATCAAATTGCCCGCATCGATGTTCAGTGGATGATAAACGGCTGCATTGTTGAGGCCTCAATGAATCGAATGAGTGGTGCAACTTTCGAAAGAGTATCTGCTTGTTATGAGAACCAGACCTATGAGTTTGATTCTTTTATTCAGGGTAAGCACCTGAGTCAAAACGTAGCGACAGAGATAAAGCTCAAAGACTGGACACCTATGCTGGAATCAAAGGGATTTGTTCATATGCTTAGAGATTGGATTTCGGTGATAGAAAAAGGTGCGATGAATCCAGAAGTTGTAAACCGAAATTTACTGACACACAGAATTGCTGAACATATCTATAGTCACGTAAGTTAACCCAACTCTCAATTATTGGATTCGTTATTTGACCATGTTTTCTACAGAATTCTATTATTAATACGTATAGTCAACTTTGGTATAAATATGAGTAACGAAACCCAAGAACAATTAAAAGCTTATCGTTTGATTTTACTGGCTATTGATGATGTGGTTCGCGCTGGCGCACAACCGAGATATGATGGTGATGACAGCTCATCAAACCCAGCTTCTTTTAAGAAACTGGTCATGCAATACGCTGGGGATAAAGTCAGTGAAGAAGCCATCGATCAAGCTTTAAAGATACCTCTTCAGGATATAGCCAAAGCCCTAATGAACGTATCTAAAACCGGGTCAGTTCAGGATGTTCGATAACTCCTGAATTACTCCATCATTTCTCCTCAATCAGCGAGTAGTCTGTAACCATCAAATAACGTACTACGCATCATGCGATTCGTATTTAATGGGTACAGACTATGAAAAAAATCATTCCTTTATCACTTGTTCTTGCATCGTTCTTTTCCGTCCAAACCATGGCAAATGACCAGCCACCTCAAGGGCAGCCACCTTCGTTTGAAGAGATGGATACAAACGGTGACGGAGAGCTTCAAGCAGATGAAGTAAGAGGGCCACTAGCCGATCACTTTGATGAGTTTGATAAAGATTCAAGTGGCGGACTTTCAGAAGAAGAACTACCGCCACCTCCACCAGCTAGATAAGTTTTTGTATACCCCGCACCGCTGCGGGGTATATACCCTAGTATTAACCAGAGATTGAAGCCGCACACCCAACAAAAGCATCAACTTCATCTTCAGTAGTAGAAAAACTCGTCACAAGGCGAACAACACCCTCTTCCCAGCGTCCGTGGTAGAACTGAAATCCTGCTTCATCTAAGACTGCAATTGTCTTTAACGGCAACTTGCAGAAAATAATATTCGTTTCCGATGGGTTTATCAGCTCAACACCATCAATATCGCTAAGTCCCTTTCTCATTTTGGACGCCATAGCATTTGCGTGATTCGCGTTATCGAGCCACAAGTTGTCAGTGATATAGGCATCTATCTGAGAAGACAAGAAACGCATCTTTGACATCAGGTGACCGGAACGCTTACGACGATATTCCAGTTCTGTCGCCAGGCTTTTATCAAACAGTACAACGGCTTCTACTCCAAACGCACCATTTTTAGTTGCACCAAAAGAGAGTGCATCTACCCCTGCCTTCCAGGTCATTTCTGCAGGAGAACAACCAAGCGCAGCTATAGCATTGGCAAAGCGAGCGCCATCCATATGGAGCTTCATATTGTGCTTCTTACAGACATCACCAATGGCTTGCAACTCTTCCAGTGAATAAATACTGCCAGTTTCTGTAGCTTGTGTAACGCTTACCGCAGAAGGCTGAACAGAATGAACATCTCCAGCTTTAACGGATGCACGGGCGGAAAGCTTTATAGGGTCAATCTTGCAATCTGCACCATCAATCGATATCAGTTTCACACCATTACTAAAGAATTCAGGCGCACCACATTCATCGTTATTGATATGGCTGTCCGGGTGACAAAGTACTGCCCCCCACGCGGGTGACATTGACGCAAGGCACAAGCTATTCGCAGCTGTTCCTGTAGGCACCAAAAGTACTGACACTTCTGTTTCAAACAGCCCGCTCATTTTCTGCTGTAGCTGCTGAGAAATCTCATCTGCACCATAAGGCATTGCGCCACCGGAGCTATCGCTAATCAGCGCTTCAAGAATTTTAGGAGACACTCCAGCGACATTGTCACTGCCAAAAGAGATCATTTGCTTTGGTGCGGTTTTAGACGTCATAAAAGTTCTCAATCCTACTGCAATCAAACAGTATTCTGTAATAGTAATCAGAGGATTGTACCGAAGGTAAGTTTATCTGAGAATAGATTTATTTAAGGCTCACTGACTACCCGATCTCGTCCCTGGTTTTTTGCTTTATAAAGAGCAGCGTCTGCACGCTTTATCAACGCCCTACTTTGGCGCTCTCCCTGATATTCAGCAACACCAAAACTTGCGGATACCCGCTTACCAAAATCAAAATCAATATCGCGAACTGTTTTACGTAGTTGTTCAGAGTATTTCATTGCTTCAATTAATGGCATTCCGGAACATATGATCAAAAACTCCTCTCCGCCCCAGCGACCCAGCGTACACCCCGTTTTAAGTTGATTTTTCATTGTTGCGCCTAATTTTTCTAGCACTACATCACCGATATTATGACCAAACGTATCGTTTATCGATTTGAAGTGGTCAACATCTAGTAAAATCACACTAAACGTAGAGTGTTGTTGGGGGGCAGTTTCCAGCTCGATATCAAGTTGTGCATCAAGTTTGTACCGATTGTATACCTGGGTAAGCTTATCTATGACACTCGCGCGCTCAAGTTCAGCCGTTCTTGCTCTTACTTCGGCTTCAAGATTCGAATAGTTATTTGCGTTAATTAGGGAGATAGCTGCCTGGCCTGACAACAGTTTCAACAATTCCACACGCATTGGCGTAAAGGCGCCTGATACCTGATTATTCTCTAAATAAAGCGCACCAATCATTATGCCCTGGTGATGTATTGGCATACAGAACAAGGAACGGACATTATTCTGCTTAACATAACGCTCCTGGCTGTAACGCTGCTCTGTTTTAGCGTCTGGGATAATAATTGACGATTCAGTTCTAACAACCATGTTGAAAATAGCGTTTGAATAGCTCTGACAGTCACTTTGGTTCAATGGCGTAAAATGCCGTATCTCTTTATCAATCACTTCAGAACCAGCTACAGCTACAATACCCCGCTCTTTTTTGAAAAAGAGTACACCTTTCTCAGCACCTGCGTTTTCAACTGCGATAGTAAGAAGTTGCTTTATCAAATCATCAAACACAATCTCTTTTGAAATAGTTTGAGTCGCTTTTAGAATAGTGGATAAATCAAACTTAGATACACTTTCCGTAACCTTGATATCCGACTGTAGCTCAGATTGAGAATACGATTCACTCTGACTAATTAATGGTAAGTAACTCTTAAACTTAACCAGAAGATGACGTAGTTTATTTCTTGCCTGCCACAACTGGTAAAAATGCCGAGCCTGCTTCAGATAGTAGACTCCAAGATTTTGCCTTCCCCGCTCAAAATAAAACTCCGCTGCCATTTCCCAGGCTAAGCCACACTCTTGATTAAATCCCTCAGCTTTCGCGCCTTCTATCGCGCGATCAAACAGATCTGCTGCCAGCGCATACTTTTTTTGTTTCGAGTTAAGTTTAGCCTTAACCAATGCAATACGATGAATATGATTATTTGGCGAGTGCATCGCCCATTTCTCAAGCTGTTTCAAATTGCGTTTAACTGCAAACAGAGAAGCGATATCTAAATGATCCTTTGATAACAACGCCAGTGATTCATAGAAAATAAACAATGGTACGTTGTACGTACCCGAAGCGGCTTTGATAAACGCCTTCCCTTTCTGAGCATAATCCAAAGCAGGCGAGCTACAGTTAAAATAAACCGCCAACATCAGTTTTGCACAATAGTAGTTGAATAGTGTTGTGCCATCCGATTTATCGATATGAATCGGAAGATTAACGCTTTCGCGATATACGCCCCCTTCTAGTACATGAGGATTGTCGACTTCTTGCACGAAATTTAAGGCGGTTTGATGCCAAATTGAATTCCAGTAAATCGAAGAGATATTTTCATAAAAGCCAAGGTCTTCAGCGGCAATACGCATATCGTCAATCACATCATCTAACGGTAATGCGACATGAAACTTTGCCTGACACTCATTATTTAGCGAATAAGCCGCGTACTCAAAGTCCCCTAGTTCCAGAGCCTGACGATATGCGAGGCGCAGCTCTGGTATCGATTCCCGGATATGATAACCAAAGTTCTTTATCACCCAACCCCAGTTGAACTGAGCCTGATGAACGGGAAGGTTGTTCTTTTTGGCTATCTCAAGGCCTAATGCTCCAAATTCTAGCCCGGCTTTTAAATTGCCGATCACTGAACACTCCAGAATCCCCCACCATGAGTAACCAAGTCCAGCGATACTGCAGTACCCATGTTTAACCAGAATCCGGGTAATATGCAAAATTAACAATACTGTCAGATAAGGGTTCGCCCAGTAGGTTGCGGGGATCGTATTGCTAATGAGATCAACGATAAGTAGTACTTTCTCATCTTCGATTCGTTTTTGATTAAGAAGCTGTTTTTTAGCACTTTTTTTAGTAACAACAAGCTTAGTCATCCATAATTGAATCAGCAAATACCACTCTTTCGGCCTGGCTGGTAACTTTACACCAAGAATAGACAATGCCTCTAAAGCGCAATCAACAGCTTCAGGCAGTCTGTTTTGAGCCGTGTACGCTTGTATACGAATAAGGTACGCCTTGCCTTTCCAGATGGACGATTCCTGACTATCCAACAGTATATTCAGCCTGGCCGTTTTTAAATCATAATCCTTAGTCAGAAACGCCGCTTCCGCAGAAAGTAAGTATAATTCTGATGCCAACTCCTTGTATTTGTCCCAGTAGCTCCCCGGCATGAAGGATACTGCCTTTTCAAAGTAATACTTAGCGGCTCCGAATGCGGTTGCTTGTTTAGCTCTTTTACCGGCAGAAATATTTAGAGTAATAAGAGTATGCAATAGCGATTTTGAACTGGTCGTCTCACATGCCAGATTAAGGTGTTTAACCAGTTCAAATACGTGTTTCTCAGTATCGTCGGGATCATAGTATTCAGAAAGTATTGAATAAATGGTGAGATGAATCTTTGCTGCTGACTTCTTGTTCAACAGCTCATACGCCGCTTCCTGAACCTTATCATGAACAAATACATACTGAATTTCGTCAATCGCACTATCGTTCTGAGCCAATCTCCAGTTTTGGCTTAACGGCCTTAAAAGACCTTCATCAATGACAGGCTCAAGGAGCAATGCTACTTTATCCGTCGACGAACCTAATAATGTGGAGAGTATTTGTAACTCAAACCTGTTGCCAATACATGCCGCAAATGTCATTGCTTCTATACAAGCATCACTAAATCTGCGCAGCTTGTGTGTCATTAGGTCGACAACATTATCGCTAACTGCCAACCCTTCAATTGAACGAATGTCATACTCCCAGCTTCTTTTGTCGTAATCGTAAGTCAGGATGCCTTCTTTATGTAAGTTCAAGAGAAACTGATAAACAAAAAACGCATTTCCGGCTGTTTTCTCGTAGATGCTCTCAGCCAGTTGTGTATGATTTACTTGGGACTTAAGTGAGTCTTTAACTAATTGCTCAACATCTTCATAAGTAAGATTAGTGACTTGTATTTTATTGATAAACAGGTTGGAGAAACTTAGTTCATTAAGTGCCAACGAAAAAGGATGGGCGTTACTAACTTCGTTATCGCGCCAGGCGCAAATCATCAAAAGATGGTTAAGTTCGGAGTCCAACATTAAGTAGTGCAGCAAATTTATTGAACCGGAATCTGCCCATTGCCAGTCGTCGATGAAAATGACAACCGGACATTCGTTGCTACAAATGGCCCGGAAAAATGCCCGAATAGCCTGATTAAACCGATTTTTAGCCTTCTCACCTTCAAGTCTTGGCGCTTTTGATTGCGAGCCAATAATCAAGGCTAATCTGGGAGCCAACTCTGTAACGACCCCACTAAGGTTACCCAGTACATTTGTAAGATGCTGTCTGCATTTAAGCAACGCTACCTCATCGTTCCTTAACATGAGATCTACGTACTCATCAATAACCGCAATCCAACCACTATAAGGCACGTCCGATTGATATTGGTCGAACTTACCGGAAATAAAAATACCTAGCTTTTCAGTAAGTGGTTTATATAACTCATGCACCAGAGCACTCTTGCCCGTACCAGAATAACCGTATACCAGCGTAAGTTCTTTACTTCCCTGACTGGTTCTGCCAAACGCATCCAGAATTGTCCGAACTTCTTTTTCCCTGCCATAAAGCTGATTAACTATATGGAACTTATCAGAAGAATCGTATTGAGCTAAGAGAAAGTCCTGTACAGAACCTTGCTTCTTATACTGCTTGTAGCAAAGCTCCAGATCCGCTAGGACACCTGACGCACACTGGTACCTATCATCTGCAGACTTAGACATTAGTTTTAAGATAATCCTGGCCAGAACTGCAGGTATATCGCGACTTAATTTCGAAGGATCTTCCGGGGGAATGGCAATGTGCGCATGAACAAGTTGAATGCCTGATAAGTCATCAAAAGCCGGTGCCCCAACAAATAGTTCATACAGTGTTACCCCAAGAGAATAAAGATCACTGCGGGAGTCAACTGGCCTATTTACACGCCCAGTTTGCTCTGGAGAGATATAGTGAAGCGTTCCTTCCAGCTCATTCGTGTTGATAAAACCCTGGACTTCCTGAATCAGTTTCGAGGCGAGGCCAAAATCAATCAGATATAATTGCGAAGTTTCCTGATCCCAGAGTAAATTTGTTGGATTAATATCTTTATGAATGATTTGCTTCTGATGGACACTCGTCACCATCTTCGTTAGCTGGAGGGCAATATTAAGCTTTGTTAAAAATGGAGGTTTACCGTCTTTTAAGTACTCTTTTAACGGTATCGCCTGGGTGTCTTCTCTGCTCAAATAGAGCGTATTTTCATACTCATATATCCCATCATACGGAAGTATTCCGGGTATCTCTGTTAGGGAGTTATTTATCTCAAACTCATTTCTAAATCTCAATAGCTCTTCCGGGCTAGGAAAGTCTTTATTCAGTATTTTTAAGATAACAGGTTTAAAGCTTGCCGCTTCGATTGCGCGACATACCTTCGAAAGCGGACTTTCATAGATAGTTTCAATATTCCGAAATCTATTTAGCAACGCTATTCACCTCTTTAGTCACCCCTTATTATTTACTTCGTTTTAACCCTTTTGAACATAAGGACTAACTTAAATATAGGTTACTTGAGTATAAAAAGAAGAGGTTGTGGGCTCCAACTTGAATTTGTAACAATTTAAACGGCTAAAAACACCAGATAACAAAGCACTTCAGACATCTGCTGAACGGCGCCTAGAGCGTCACCCGTGTAGCCACCAACCTGTTTAACCATCCAGCGGCTAAACCACAGCCGAGCCGCTATTAATGTAACAATTAACAGTACCGCTAGTTTGAATGTCGGAATTAATAAGGTCGTTAAAGCAGCTACAACCAGTAAGGTAACAAAGTCACTTTTACTGCTTGGACTTTTGGCGACTTTAAGTTTTGATTGCTCAGTTTGACGCACATATCCATGGGTATAAATAAAGCTCACCGCCATAGAGCGACTGAGCACATGAGCGATAATAAGTGCCAGAGGTATTTGTTCCAAAGAAACAAGGCTCGTGTACTTTAACAATAGGATCATGATCATCCCCAAAAGCGCATAGGCACCGATTCGGGAATCCTTCATGATTTCAAGTTTTTTCTCGGGTGTGAACCCACCACCAAAGCCATCACAGGTGTCCGCAAAACCATCTTCATGGAAAGCACCAGTTGCATAAATTGAGAATGCCATAGAGATAACAACCGACACTTCAACCGGCCAAATTGCGTTCGCTGCACTAAATACAATTGCTGTAAGGCAGCCGATTAGAAGCCCAACTAACCCGCAATACTTATAAGATTCGTTTTTGAGCTCTTCACTATAAGGCACTGAGGCAGAAACCGGTATACGGGTAAAAATCGCAACAGCGAGGAGAAAAATCTGGCTTTCCTTGATGAGTTTTTCTTTCATTTTAAGGTTCTTGATCTGTTCATTTGTTATGACCAGTGCACTTCTGGCCACAGTTTGCCCTGGTCATCATGATATACAGTAATGGTGACTCTTGCCGCATAAGGAATATTTAGACGCTGGAGATAAGTCGCAGTTTCAGGTATTTCCAGTATTTGCCGCAACAATTGTTTGATTACACCACCATGAGTAACTAACAGAATAGATTTTCCCTGATGCTGTTCCAGTAAGTGCAACCAAGCTTGTTGAATACGCTGGTCATAAGCTTTTAAACCCTCACCATTTGGCGGTAAGGTCTCCCAAGGATGGGACCAAAATTTCATCAACAGCTCTTGGTTAGTTTCCCAAACCTTTTGCTTGGGCACCCCATCCCAATCACCAAAGTTAAGCTCCTTAAAAGCGGGCTCTTCGATTACTTCTAAATCGTATTTATCTGCGTATTCCAGAGCAAAATCTTTGCAGCGACTTAATGGTGAGGTTACAACTAAATCGATATTTTGACAGCCTGATGCTGAATCATGCATTTGCTGAAACCCGGTCTCGGTTATTGCAAAGTCAGTATGGCCTCTAAAGCAATCGTCACCTTCAGGCAAGCCATGCCTGAGCAGTTCAATTCGAGTAGTGGTCATGCAGTTTCCTTATTTTCAGCAACATCACTGCTTTCAGATAATCCATAAGGTTGACCTGAATACTCCAGTACAAATGGAGTACCGTTGTTTTCTATCCCTCTTCCCTTACGCCAGGACGGAACACCGCTTAGGATATTGATAAACGCCCGAATCCACTCGCCATGAGAAACAACAACAACCTCTTTTTCATCTCCCAGATATTGCTCATTCATTTGAACTATGTCGTGCAGAAAACTTAGGATGCGTGATTCAAAGTCCTGCTCCGACTCTGCGCCAAAAACGGCGTCCATTTTATATTCGTAGCGTCGATGATAGGCATTCCAAAACGAGGTTAACTCATGATCCTGATCGATAACCTTTCCTTCCAGCACACCAAGCTTTCTTTCTCTCAAGCGAGTATCAGTGATTACACTTAGACCAAGACGATCTGCAAGAATTTGAGCTGATTGATGAGAACGACCCAAATCGCTTGAGTAGATAATCGGAGAAACCAATTCAGGGAGCGGTAATTGGCGCAATAGCTCTTCAGCCTCTGATGTCAGCGGACTGTTGTGCCACCCCTGAATTCTACGATCCAGATTCCACTCGGTTTGTCCGTGCCTGATAAGTACTATTTTCAAAGCTCGCCCCGAAATATCTTAGCGGTGAGTTCAGGGTTATAAGGAAAGTACCAGTGAACATAAGATGCGATAACATTCTTATGTTTCCAGACAGGATCCAACTTTCTACCTCTTTGGGAAATTGGCATACAAAGCTCATGCTCTTGCGATTCCGTTTTCGAGTAGTGGAACGTGTGACCTCTTAATTGCTCATTTCCCGCGAGCTCACCTTCAACTAATCCGAGTGCCGCGAGTTTCTTTTGCATCGTCGAATGTGCATCAAGAACACCACACATCTCTTTGTCATCGCCTTCGACTCCAGTCAGTGTCTTGTTGAGATAGAGCATCCCGCCACATTCAGCGAGCACCGGCTTACCCTGATCAACATGATTGTGGATCTGCTGCTTCAATTCGGCATTCTCGGACAACTCATCCAGATAAAGCTCCGGGTATCCTCCTGGTAAATACAGAGCGTCGCACTCTGGCAGCGGCTCTCCCTTAATCGGAGAAAAAGTGATTATATCCGCACCCTGCGCTTGCAACAAATCAAGGTTAGCCTGATAGATAAAGCTGAAGGCGGTGTCAGACGCAACTGCAATGTTCACACCAGCTAAAGACTTCTCATATACAGGAGCATCACCAAGCTCAAAAGATACAACTGGCGGTAGTGAGATATCACCGCTCTTTCCGATAAGTTCCGCAGCAAGGTTTAGCCTATCGTCCAGATCTTCCAATTCCTGAGCCTGTACCAATCCAAGGTGCCGTTCAGGCAATGTTAACCCCGCATCTTTTGGCATATAGCCACAAAATTCTAAGGGTATTGGAAGAGATTCTTTCAACATTTCTGCATGCCCGGAAGAGCCAACCCGGTTGGCAAAGACACCGTACATTTCAATATCGTCACGATAGTTCGCCAGACCGTATGCCAGCGCACCAAAGGTCTGAGCCATTTTTCCTGCATCGATGATGGCCATTACCGGAATACCCAGCGTTGCGGCAATATCAGCACTAGAACACTGCCCATCGAACATGCCCATAACACCTTCGATGAGGATAAGATCCGCATCCTTTGCCGCTTCAGCCACAAGCTGTTTGCAATGTGCTTCCCCACACATCCAGAAATCGAGCTGATACACAGGCTGCTTTGAAGCAAAGGAAAGAAAATTCGGGTCGATAAAATCAGGCCCGGTTTTAAATACCCTTACCTTCTTTCCCTGATTGGTAAAGTATCTGGCAATAGCAGCAACAATGGTTGTTTTACCGCTTCCGGAACTGGGAGCCGCAACCACCAGCGCCGGACAACTCACTGAACCCATTACTTTTGAAACTCCTTTAAATCCGGCCACAGTTTCTGTAAATCAAGGTGCTCTTCAATGGCATCAGCCACTCGGTTGATACCATCTTCACGCATTTGCGCAAAATCAACACCCTGAGCTTCACGTAAACCAGCCCAGCGTAAAATAGATCTACAAGCATTCGGAGATTCAAAGATACCGTGTAGATAACTACCAAATACCTGCCCATCCATACCTATTGCGCCATCTTTTCCTTCGCTTAAAGAAAGAGGTGCGTCTTTTGCTACACCTTTAGTAATACCCGCATGGATTTCGTATCCAAAGACATCAACAGTACCCTGCTCAGGTAACGTCAATGTACCTTTGGTCCGCTTAAGCTGTTTGTTGTCTTTAAGTTCGGTTTCCAGAGGCAAGTAACCGAGACCAACGCTTTCTCCTGCTGGTCCTTCAAGCCCTAGAGGATCCGCTACCAGCTCGCCCAGCATCTGATAGCCGCCACATATACCCATCAACTTGCCACCAAAGCGTAGATGGCGTTCTATCTGCTTATCCCACCCCTGTTCATGCACAAATGCCAGATCACTACGAACACTCTTCGAGCCTGGAAGAATAATTAAATCAGCGGGAGGAAGTGGTTGGTTTTTACCAACAAACACCAGATCAACATTTGGATGCATACGCAATGGATCAAAATCGGTGTGGTTACTGATGCGTTGCAGAACCGGAACCACCACTTTGAGTTGTGGTTCATCATTATTTAATTGGCTGATGTTTATCGCATCTTCAGCTTCAAGCATTAACCCATGTAGATAGGGCAAAACTCCGATGACTGGTTTGCCAGTTTTTCTTCCAGCCAATCAAGACCGTTCTCTAGCAACTTGATATCACCACGGAATCGGTTAATAACAAAACCAGCCACGCGGTTTTGCTCCGACTCACTTAGCAGTGCTAACGTTCCGTACAGATGAGCAAATACACCACCGCGGTCAATATCCGCCACAATAATAACTGGAGTATCGGCCTCTTCAGCGAATCCCATATTGGCAATATCGTGGTCACGAAGGTTTATCTCAGCCGGACTACCAGCTCCTTCTATCATCACGCTTTCGTATTCGTCTTTCAGGCGCTCAAACGATTCGATAACGTACTTCATCACCTGCGGTTTAAATGCGTGATACGACACCGCATCCATATCTTCAAGTGCTTTACCGTGAATGATCACCTGAGCACCAATATCAGTATTCGGCTTTAGCAGCACCGGATTCATATCTGTCGTTGGCTCAACGCCACAAGCATACGCCTGAACCGCCTGAGCTCGACCAATCTCGCCACCATCGACGGTAACCGCACTGTTAAGCGCCATATTCTGTGGTTTAAATGGCGCTACCTTTATGCCTTTTCGTGCCAATACGCGGCAGAGGCCCGCAACGAGGACGCTTTTCCCTGCGTCAGAGGTGGTGCCCTGCACCATTAAAGCTTTTGAAGCACTAATCACTGTCTGAACTCCAATAATTCTTTGACCGTAACCATCCTATCAATAAGTCTTAGATGTTTAACAGATAAAAAATGGGCTTGTGATGGTAATAAATTGCTGTCATTGCAATTCTTTGAATTGGTAACAACGGAAATAAATATTTTTGATTTACTCAAGGTGGGGGATCAATAGATGTTTAACTAACATCTATTGATCCAATTCGACTGGTTATTTACATGATTCAGGTAGTATAAAGGTGTATTGCTTCACTTCACTCACTCTAATCAAACCATCAAAGTCACTCGCAAATCCGTCTACTTGTTCATTGAGTATTTGTCCACGGAACTCAATGTACATTGGCTGATAGTTTTCTTTCTGGTTGGCTTTATAGAAATCATTCATTTCTAAGCCCGCCCAGTTGTAGCTTACCCAATATTCCTCTTCAGTATTACAAGCACGAAAGCTATGCACTTCATGTCCGTATACGTATAAGCCTTTATATACCTTTTCCACAATTTCGGCATGACCGGCAACAGAAAAAAACGCCAAGGTGAATGCAAGTAATTTTTTCATTAATGAGCTCAATATATAAAAGTTATGTGGGTTCTGATACGGACGCGCATACTACCAGTTATTTAGTTCACCGTCGTGTTATTCAAAGCGTAGTTCCACACTCGATAGAAGTAGAATATATAACCAATACCAAGAGTTAGTATTGAAATAACAAACCAAAGAAGTACGTGGCCTAAATCACTGAACATGTTGATGTTGCAGTCCATTCTTCTCTCCACACCATTCTCATCAATCACTGAGGTTCTATTGATAATAAACTTCGAGAACGAGTAAGGAAAAAGAACATCGCAATACCCAGTGTCACCAGACTAAGAAGTAGCCAAATAATTAGATGACCCAGAATATCGAGAATGGCAACATCCGCTTTTAATTTCATTTTATTTTCCTTTTAATACCTAAATTCACTTAGCCCAGACATATTCTTGCGCACTTTCATGGCGCCCATTTAGCAATGTAAAATCTTTAATATATCTCTTAGATTTAAAGCCGTTATTTTCCAGAGTTCTACACGAGCCTATATTGGTAGTCAACGCTATTGCTTTTAATACTCTTATCTCAGTATTTTCAACCACATATTTCTGGAGATATTTCACTGCTTGAGTAGCAACACCTTTACGTGTGTATAGCTCTCCGACTCTATATCCTACCGTACCCACTGTTGATTCTGATTCATCGATACTCAAATTTAGGCGTCCACAAATCTGGCCATCTAACGTCTTTATCAGCATAGGCACCATCGTTTGGTTTTCATAATTTTCCAGAAACTGTTCTATCTGGACTCGAACGCCAGTCAGAGAATAGAAACTGCTTAAGCGTGGAGGAATATGCTTCTCAAACCATTCCCGGTTTTCCAACTCGAAATCTAACAAGTCGTTTGTATCAGAGAGCTTGACTAGCTCAACAACTATCTCCATCACAGGTCTTCCCAGATTTGAATGTCTACCCCATTGTTTTATTTAAAACTTACTGGCAAAACGTTTCTATATAAAGCGCTTCAACCTTGTCTCGTGCCCACTGAGTGCGGCGTAAAAATTTTAAAGATGACTTGATAGAAGGGTTATTGTAAAAGCAGTTGATCTGTATACGTTCGTCCAAACCCTTCCAGCCATAATGCTCCTGAAGGCGAACAAGTATCTTCTCTAGAGTCAAACCATGCAAAGGGTTATTCGGTTGCTCCTGACTCATGGCATATCCTTAATAAAAATCGATTTGGACGCAGTGTAACAGATTAAGGTTGTCATCATACAGCTAACAACCTCATATACTCGTTAAGTACGCTTAGATTTAATTCTGGTCACGACTTGCTTGATTTTCGCGTAAGCCACGGATAAACCGACATAAATTGAGAAGAACAAAGCAAGATCAATCATCGCCAATTTAAAATCAAATGGATCGGAGAAAATGTTATACGTAAAACCTGCCTTTGCTTCTAAAAGTCTGGCTAAAGCCACTGCGGTAATAATTATCAAAATGCCCATACACTTCCTCTGCATAACTCCAAACAAGGTATGCATGGGTAACACACTGGCAAAAAAATCAATTTTGATTCTGCTAAATCTGCGAAGCAATATACAATTTTTCTCTACAGCTGCCACTCAGAGCGCAGTACTCCGTACTTGACTGAATCGTAATACTCACCCTGGAAATAACGAACTCTACGTAATCGCGCTTCTTGTTTAAATCCTAACTTTACTGCAAGAGACATCACCCTTGGATTTCCAGACCAGGTTGTCATACCTACTCGCTCTTTTCATGAATCTCAAACAAGTGAGACCCCCATAACGAAACGGCTTTTGCGGCTATTTCTTGACTCGTACTAGCTCTTGTATGTCAACTAAATCAACTTCCCTGGCCAATATCCGTTTGTATTCAACTAATCGATGAACCGGGATTACCGGCAATTCGATACCTTGATAATCCTTAATCACAGACTCTGAAAAGTCGATTTCAAGCTGATGCCAGGAGCCATCTTCTGCCGATTGTATCCTGGTATTTTTAGACAAGCCGATTTCAATTTTCTGACCGTGATGAATCAGCTGAAAATACTCAAGATCCCATCCGTATTCAGCGTAGTGGGTTAGAGGTTTAGATATATATTCCGCTACATGTTTCAGTACTTTATTAGCGTCAGAATTACGAATGTAAAGGTCTATGTCAGCGATTTCTCGACCACCACCATGAATAGTCGCCGCTAACCCACCGACAATTTGGTACTCCACATCCTCTGAATCTAAAACGCCTTTGAGCCATTTCAAGGCTGCTGTTACTTTCTTGCTCATTAAATCCCTTGTACTGAATATTGCAGAACCACATCGCTAAGCTAATAGACACGATATATTATAAAAAACGATAACACTAAACTCTGCCTAAACCAAAAATGCCAAAGGTGAGCGGTCTCTATTTAGTGGCTTGTTAGCTAACGCACTCAACAAGTGCGCTAGTAATGATAGCGGCAAGAAATGATAGTAATCGCTTGATTATCTACGGCGTAAACCAAGCGATTTGTGTCGTCAATACGGCGAGACCAAAAGCCCGAGAGATTTTCCTTCAAAGCCTCTGGCTTACCTATGCCTTCAAATGGAGAACGCTTAACATCATTAATAAGCTTATTGATACGCTTAAGTGTCTTCTTGTCTTGGGTTTGCCAATATAAGTAGTCACTCCAAGATTCATCTGTCCACGATAATAAACGCTGACTACTCATCAATTAGATCTCGTGGTGTCGCTTGACCTGCACGATACTGAGCGATGGAACGGTTCAAATGCTCCGCATTCTCTGGTGAGCGCAGTAGATGTACAGTTTCCATTAAGCTGTTGTAGTACTCCAGAGACATTACAACTGCGTCTTCTGAGTCACGACGAGTAATGATCGTTGTATCAGCGTCGTTAACGACCCCGTCCAACACTGCCTTTAAACTATTCCTAGCTTCAGTAAACGATACAATTCTCATAGAAACCTCACATGTACAATAAACAAGACAAGTATAAACTTACAAACTCAAGTTGTACAGTAACACGAACATGTATGCGACAGACAGCTAACGGGCGAAACCACCAGGCGTAAGAAGCCACTCATAAATGCGCTTTTATACTCGTGCGGGCTGATATCCAAACCTAGCCAGGTAGTGCCATACCTTTTTTACATCTTGTTCATCATACTCCAGTTCTGTCACAGCCGAGCCAAGGATTCTTGCATTGATCGTACCGTTTAGTGCCAGTTCTTCGGCTAGATCAATGAACTGCTGGCCGCGATAGTCAGGATAACGACTCATATCTTCAATAGTTAGCTCATAACCATTGTGCCAATTTACAGGGATACCGAGTTTCGAAGCATCCTGTTCCACTTTTGTTGCGCGGAAAACCGGGTCTAATACTAGACATTCGACATCATCATGTAAGCGAATAACACCATGAATATGAGCTTCAATATAGTCATCAAGCAAATCGATTTTTGATGAAGAAGCTTTATCTATGAGTCGCTTTACACGGTTCGAAATCGCAAAATCTTCTGGTTCAAAGAAGCTATCCGGATAACAAAATGTGGTTCGCTCAAGAATATGCGATTTCAGTTTAAAATACGAAGAACCAAAACGAGGTGAAGCTCCTGCTTCATAATTGCGGAAATTTAGAGCACCATATTTGGGTCTAAGGTTATCTGGAGCATTGTCGTATGCTCCATCGAAGGCACGCTTTTCCCAGGACCATCGTTCGCCACCGGAATAAGCCGTCAAACCACCATTACTAGTGCCAGTTTCAAATTGGGATTTCAAGTAGCCATCTTCTGCGATAGCCTGGAGTAGAGGCTTATTATCCAAAGTGTAACGATCTGGGTGGAAGTTAATTGTAACCGCACATTTCAAGGGGTAATACTCACCTTTAGACTTCATGCGGATATTCTCAATAGCTAGCTCTACTATGTTGTTACCCACGAAATCTCCTATTTTCGAAAAGCGTTAGGAATCACTCTTAAATGCTAGCATGCCAATACTCAAAGTGACATCAACTCTTGCCGTGTCTGTTTATCTAAATTTTCCAGTGCATAGCGAAAAGCTGTTCTTGGCATTTTTGTATAATTTCTTCTCAAATAATCCACAACTAGTTGAAGCTCTTTTTTAGAAAGTACTTTCAGTAACCACCCATAACCCTTTTGAACTAAATGATGCTCATTTTTGAGCAAAAGATCAGCAATTTGTAAAGGACGCAATCCATCATAAAACCCTTTATTTATCGGATATATTAAGATAACAGCAGCTGCCCTTTGAACAGCATAATTATCATGATGAACCCAGTTAAGGACTCTTTCGAATAACTCATTATGCTGCCGGATTAATTCACCAAAAGCATGAGTACAAAAGTCATCACAATCGCCCCAATCGGTAACATACTCAAACAACCAATTTTCGAAAGTAGTAAACGTTTCTATTGTGTATTGTTTCTTTACTCGAAACGCCCAATCATAAGCTATTACACCCAGAGCCCAGTCTCTACGCTTAAGCAAATTTTCGCAAATTTCAAAGACATCATATATCTCTTTACTTTCAAGAGCTCTAAAGACTTTCGCGGATATACTGCGAATTTGGCTAGTACGAACACCTTGTGTTGGATAGCCAATTTCTCTTAACTCTTGTTCAATAAGCCCTATGGAATCCATACTAAACCCCTCCAAAATGCTGACCACCAAATACATTGGTATACCGATTAGCTAATTGGCAAAAATGCCAAAGGTTAGTTGTCGCTCTTGTCTTTTGAAATATTTACGAAACCTAAGACTATAAACATAAGTGAAACGCCATAAAAAGCGATTTGGTCTCCGAGTAGTCCCCCGATCAAAAATAACAAACCACCAAGTATGAATAGCAAACCAGTTTTTTTACTTCTCGTCATGCTGAATCCTTCTTTCAACAACCAAAATATTCAATTTTGACTCTATCTTCGTAGCCAAAATACACTTATACGAAATTTGCTCATTGTAACGCGATTAATGTTCCAGAACCGCCATAGGAGCCGACCCAACTTCAATAACTTATCTAACAAGTGGTGGCTCGACTCATGATGACACCTAACGAATGATATGGACTCCCTCTCCCTGAGCCAAAGCGTGCCACAGTTAACTTTGACTACGCATAGAAACTGGAGGCTACTATGTCCACCATTCAAATTATTGGCGTTAATCTTGCGAAAAATGTGTTCAGTATTCATGGCGTAGATGCATATGGCAAGTACGTCTTGCGCAAAACTGTTAAAAGAAACAAACTCTTAGACACACTCGTCAATATTCCACCATGTATTATTGGGATGGAAGCCTGCTCTGTTGCTCATCACTGATCACGAGAACTTAAAAAGCTGGATCATACGCCTAAGATTAGGGCTTCTAAGTTTGTCATTCCATGCCGACAAAACGAGAAGAACGACCCGAATGATACAGAAGCCATTGATAACAATATGATCAGACCGAGATGCCAAAGGTTAGCCCTCACTCTTAAGCAATTTGTATGCTGCTGTTACGAGAACCTCGATGCTAGCTTTTTGTACACTGCATCTTTATCCCTTTTACCAATAGCCAACACATACACCACAATTTCATCATCGATGACTTCGTAGGCTAAGCGATAGCCCGCAGTGCGCAGTTTAATCTTGTAAACTGAGTCATAGCCACGAAGCTTAGATGAAGGAACATGCGGATTTTCGAGACGCTCTTTAAGCTTCTTTTTGAACTGACTTTGAATCGGTGGAGCTAACTTGCTCCACTCTTTCTTGGCGGCAGGTAGAAATTTAAGCTTATAAGTCATCGATATCTACTTCCACCGCTTCAGATAACTCACCACGGCGACTTTCAACTAGTTTTGCAAGCTCGTAATCATCGAGCAAATCCATCAGAAACTCATAAGTTTCTGCTGGGACAAGATAAGCTGCTGGCTTATTGTGGTTCAGGATAGCAATAGCAGAACCATCAGCTTCGTTTAGCAAAGCGGTGGGATTTTTCTTTAACTCAGAAATACTTGCTGAACAATCAGCTAAAACCTGTCTCATAACAACACCAATTAAGCACATAAATAAGTGCTAATTTTAGACCTTATTATAAGTCATGACCAGAGGTTTTTAATTGCAATATAGTTATAATGCCGAAATGACAAAGCGAATCAGATAACTTTGTTGTGCGAAAGGTATTGGATGCTGTCGCAGCCAACAGAATGATGTTATCTCGACTTTTTGTAGTAGCGTTTTCTTGTTTCTAAATATCGATTCGAATGCGGATGAAAGCTCCCTTTCAGCATGTAGGAACCTACAAGCAAAGTTGTCATTACTAACACCATTAGCCATAAGTGTATGCTAGCAAGGATAAATAAATAAGCGAGACATCCACTAACTATACCAGTAGCAAATAGGCTAGAGAGAGCTTCCTGCCTTTCAAAGTAAACGTAAAATACTCGGTGGCATAAGAGTAAGCCCAAAGATATGACTGAAAGTGATAGTGGGATTAATTGAAATGAAGTCACGTCAATTAACTTCGTTGCATTAGCCAATATATATGCTGAGTTGACCGTCAGCATTCCAGAAACTAGCCCACTCAAATGTTTTCGAATGATCATCTATTTCCCCGAAGTACCTAACGAATGACATGGATTCCCCCTCCCGAGGATCAACCACACTTAAGTGGTCATTATTAAAACCGGAGGCACCATGTCTGATTATTCTTTTTTCTGCGGTATCGACTTCGCTAAAAACCACTAGCGGAGAGCCTGTTAATGCGGCGGACACATTATGATGTCATCTAACGAATAAGGCACCGCAGTCGCGCAAAGTTATCAGGGCCACGATGTTGCGAACCATCGATAAGAAGGCCGAATGTAGAGCGGCAGTCCAAAACCCATCACCTGAAGTTTAGCGGGCGTTTGACAACCTGGGGAATCCATGTCGCCTGCTTAAGCGGCTACCAATACACGCCCCCCAAACAGACCACCGTAATCACTAAACTCAACTCTAACCAAAAATACCACAGGTTGGCAGTCCGTCTTAAAGCACTTGTTATATGCCATGCTCCCACCTATACTTGATGCGTACATATAATGCGCATAGGTTACTACAATGAGAAATACATACAATACACAAGCCCCCAAAAAAGCAGCAAACTTAAGCTTAAACAGTGAATTACTTGCTGAAGCAAAACGCCTTAACGTCAATCTATCTGCGACTATGGAGAAAGCTTTAGAGAAAGAAGTTAGTCAACTGCTAAAAAAGGAATGGTTAGAGCAAAATTCGGAAGCCATTAATGCTTGTAACGAACTGGCTGAAAACCACGGACTATTCTCTGATTCTTACCGAGTATTCTAATGTCACAATTTGCTTTATACCCAAACAACGATAAAAACACCGCTAAGGCTTACCCATACTTTGTCGATGTACAAAGTGAACTTTTGGATACACTTAATACACGACTAGTCATCCCACTAACTCCTGTCGAATTTCTTGACAAGAAAGCCCCTACTCATCTTTGTCCTGTGATTCACATTGACGAAGGTGACTTCGTGATCCTGACACACCAAATGGCTAGTGTTCCAACGAAAATCCTACGTGACCCTGTGAATGAGCTAAGTACTTTTCGGGATGAGATCATTGCAGCGATTGACTTCTTAATCACTGGCATATAACGAATGATATGGACTCCCTCTACCCGAGCCGCAGCGTGCCATAGTTAACTATGGATACGCTTAGAATCTGGAGGTTACTATGTCCACCATTCAAACTATTGGCGTTGATCTTGCCAAGAATGTATTCAGTATTCATGGCGTAGATGCATATGGCAAGTGCGTCTTACGCAAAACTGTTAAAAGAAACAAACTCTTAGACACATTAGCCAATATTCCACCGTGTATTATTGGGATGGAAGCCTGCTCAGGTGCTCATCACTGGTCACGAGAACTTAAAAAGCTGGGTCATACGCCTAAAATTATGGCGTCTAAGTTTGTCATTCCATACCGACAAAACGAGAAGAACGACCCGAATGATGCAGAAGCCATTTGTGAAGCTGTCTCTAGGCCAAAAACTCGATTTGTCTCGGTTAAAAGCGAAGAGCAGCAAGCCGTACTTTGCCTACATCGAATACGGCATAGTCTAGTAAAAAGTCGAACCGCGACCATTAATCAACTTCGTGGCTTACTGTCCGAGTTTGGCATCATCATTCCTCAAGGTCGCTATCCACTTCAGAAAATGGTGCCCGATATTCTCGAAGATGCCGAAAATGGCATTCCTTTTCTTGCTCGGGAACTACTGAGTGATTTAGTAAACAACATCCGCCACCTTAACGAAGAAATCCTTCGCTATGATAGAAAAGTCTATCACCTGAGTAAGGAAATGAAGCAAGCAGCCAAGCTCATGGCCGTCCCTGGGGTTGGGGAGCACAGCGCAACAGCTATAGTCGCAACCGTCAGTGATGGCAAACAGTTTGGTACCAGTCGCCAATTCGCGGCGTGGATAGGATTAGTACCAAGGCAATATTCGACAGGTGGTAATGTACATCTTGGTCGTATCAGTAAAAGAGGCGAAAAGCACATTCGTACTCTGCTTATTCATGGTGCGAGAGCTGTCATTGCCCGCTGTAAAGAGAAAACCGATAGAAACAGTTTATGGATACAACAGCTCGTTGAAAGACGAGGATACAAACGAGCGGCTGTCGCCCTAGCAGCCAAAAACGCTCGAATAATTTGGGCACTATTAACAACAGACAACGAGTATAACGCTAACTATATAAGCGGTTAGCCCTTACCGAATCAAAGCAATAGCCATTGATGACAATATGTTCAGACCGAGATGCTAAAGCCTGTTTAGCAAGAAAGTGGAAAACACTGTCTAACGAATGAGGCCAGCATCAAGCGAATATCATCAGGGTGACGGGTAAAATCCGATGAAGCACCGAATGTAGAGCTGCTGTCCGATCCACTGTTGTCAGCGGTAGCTATTGTTGACAAAAGAGGGAGTCCATGTAGCCTTGCTAAGGTGCGGTTAACACCACTAGACCCAAACAATGCCACCATAAACACTAAAGCCAACCGAACCGAAAATGCCCAAGGTTAGCCGTCACTCTTAAGCAATTTGTTAGTTGCCCGACCCAATGTGTAGTGCTAACATTTGTACACACACAAGAGGAATGCATTATGGACACTAGAATTCAATTTCGTGTTGACGAAGAAACCAAACGTCTAGCCCAGCAAATGGCAGAGAGCCAAGGCCGAACACTTAGTGATGCTTGCCGTGAACTCACTGAGCAACTAGCTGAACAGCAAAGAAAAACATTATCGCATGATGCTTGGTTAACAGAACAGGTAAACCTAGCATTTGAGAAGTATGACTCAGGTAAAGCCGTTTTTGTTGACCACGATACAGCAAAGTCTCGAATGGAAGAGCGTAAAGCAAGAATTCGTAACCGAGGCAACCAATGATTGTCTGGGAAGAAGAATCTCTAAATGATCGTGAGAAGATCTTTGAATTTCTATACGACTTTAACCCAGCAGCAGCCGAAAAAACTGATGACCTCATTGAGTCAAAAGTTGAGTGCCTGTTAGAGCAACCTTTAATGGGAGTTCAGCGTGATGGAATACGAGGTAGGCTGCTGATCATTCCTGAAATTTCGATGATTGTCTCGTACTGGGTTGAGGGTGAAATCATTCGTATCATGCGTGTACTCCATCAAAAGCAGAAGTTCCCGACAAGCTAACTTCAGGCGCTGGGCAACTAACGAATGACATGGACTCCCCCTCCCGAGGATCAGCCACACTTATGTGGTCATTATTAAAACCGGAGGCACCATGTCTGATTATTCTTTTTTCTGCGGTATCGACTTAGCTAAAAACCACTTCAGTCTTCATGCTGTCGACCAGAATGGTAAAGTTCTAATCCACAAATCCGTTAACCGCTCTAACTTGCTGACTACAATAGCAAATATGCCACCTATGCGTATAGGACTTGAAGCGTGTGGCGGTGCACACTATTGGGCGAGGACACTTCAAAAACTCGGACATGACCCACGCATCATGGCAGCTAAGTATGTCGCACCATATCGAACTAAAGGCAAGAACGACCTCGATGATGCCGTTGCTATCTGCGAAGCGGTTCAGCGACCTTCTACCCGATTTGTTCCGATTAAATCGCCCGAGCAACAAGCCATATTGTCCGTTCACCGAATGCGGGAGCATTGGGTTCGTGAACGAACCGCTATCATGAATCGTATTAGAGCACTGCTTTCTGAGTTCGGCTTAGTTATACCTGTCGGTCGTTCATCTTTAATGAAACAAGTACCGCTAATGCTTGAAGATGCTGAAAATGAACTTCCTCAACTGGCAAGAGCTGTACTTCATGATGCCTCTCAGCATCTCGATATGCTCAATCAGCGTATTGCTGATACTGAACATACTTTTGATACCTTTGCTAAAGCCAGTGACAACGTTCAACGAATAATGAAAGTCAGAGGTATTGGCCCTCAAACAGCAACCGCAATATTGGCATCAATCGGCAATGGATCCCAGTTCGATAAAAGTCGGGACTTCTCTGCATGGTTAGGTTTAGTGCCCAAGCAATACTCCACAGGCGGAAAACCACGACTTGGCAGAATAACCAAACATGGCGACAAGTACCTTCGAACACTTTTAGTTCATGGAGCGAGAACAGTTATCTCCAATCTGGGAGATAAACAAGACAGGTTAAGCCAATGGTGCAGAGGCGTATTAGAGCGAAGGGGGATGAATCGAGCCATTGTGGCACTTGCAGCTAAAAATGCTCGTATCATCTGGTCACTGCTACACAATCAAACAGAGTATAAAAATTGCGCTGCCTAAGCGCTTTACGTCTTAAGCAGCGTAACAAAAGTCACACCCACCGGGTCATAGCGGACGCAATGGATGGAGATAGGTTAAGACCACTAGCGGAGAGCCTGTTAATGCGGCGGACACATTTTGATGTCATCTAACGAATAAGGCACCGCAGTCGCGCAAAGTCATCAGGGCCACGACGTATGCAAATCGTCGATAAGTAGGTCGAATGTAGAGCGGCAGTCCAAAACCCATCACTTGAAGTTTAGCGGACGTTTGACAACCGGGGGAATCCATGTAGCCGCATTAAGGTGTGAGCAACGCTACCACGAAACTTAACCTTACCACCATAAACACAAAACCCAACGATGGAATGAAAAATGCCATGCGTTGAGAATCACTCTTAAATGCTTTGTTATATTTATTTTTCCACGGGTTGTAAGCATCCCTCGACTAAATACTCCCAAATTTCACCAGAGTCATAAGTATTACGGGTAAATTCTGGACCATCTGGTAGCTCCATTTGAATGTTGCCCTCGCCAGTCCAATAAGCACGCCAAATATCCTCAACATTTTGTATTGTAGCAGTTCGATAAGCATGACGAGCCAAAGAAACATGCTCCATGTTAACTTTAGCAACCCGATTTAGCGGCGACTCCAAAAGCTTGAACTTACGAACCGTTTTCAGATCCCACCCATATTTTCTGCTCACCTCTTGGCATGTTTCAAAATCACCAAAAGCATATGTTGCAGATAATCGAGATGGATACAGTGGATGATGTTCCTTTCTATAAACTTCCGCATCATATTCAATTCTATAATCATTGATAGCACTTAAGCAGTACGGTGACACTGCCATAGGATCTCTTTGGCTAGGTTCAAATGGTAAGTAATTTAGGCTGCCATCTTCATACTTAGCACGTGTTTCTTCATGAAGCCATGTACTACAAGCGCCTGATGTATACGCCCCTACCTTATAATTATTCGCGGCTAAAGGAGACGAAAAATTCACAAACACAAAAAACTCATCTGGAATATTTTCATTATTATTAATAAACATCTTAAATACCTTACTAAATTATAAATATAACGCCCGCTTAACTTGCTGCCAACTGCACCACACTCAAGCAGGCCACCGTAATCACAAAAGCCAAACCGAACCAAAAATGCCATAGGTTGGCAGTCAGGTTGAAGCGTTTGTTATGTACGTTTTTGCTGTTTGGAAAACTCACCAACAATAGCTTTTACGTATTCTTCGAAAGCACCAATCACATATTGCAAACTACCTTTTTCAAACAACACATAGCGCCCTTTTCGGCGTTCACCCCCACTAACATACCTGATAGCATTCCCGCTAGCATCAACATCCCTTATGCCATCATGATGGAATAGATTCGAGTGCTTTTGAATTAAGCTTTCTATCTCTTTGACTGGTTTACTATTAGACTTGAATGCACGACCATCGTTATGAACGCAGTTATTTCTTAGTATGCGTAATTGATCAATAGCCTCCCATTCAGCGGTATTTTCCAAGTTTGGAAAGTGGTGCTTAATGAAATTATGTACTTTTACAATACCTGAGCCTTCATATCGGTCGAACTTCTTGCCGCCCAAATCTTTGTGATAGCGCCTACATAGAGCCTGTAATTCAACTTCGTAAGTGCTGTAAATCGTCTGAAAGGCAGACCGACGATTCAAACTAGGAAAGTACTCAGTAAAGATCTCATCTAACATGACTTCTTGGCTGGTTAAGCCGCAATAATGTTCAATATACTCATGAGATCCCTTCTTCAGCGCATATCTCAATTACTTGTTCTTCTGGCCCATTTTCCTTAAATTTTGCGACTTCCGATTCAATTACATTTTCAGTCTGGATGACAAAAGAGTCCATCATGATGTCAGTAAATTGAATAGGTGAAACATATGGGAATTTAACCCCACTAAACAGTGAACCAATTGTTGTCATTATCAACTCCTACGACTCGTTTGATAACTAATAAGTACATAACGCCCCAAGCAGAGGCAATTTTTAAAGCAGGCTAAAATCGACGCCAAGCGGCGAGAGCCTGCTTAAAATTGTCCCCTGACTTGGCTTGTTAAATGCACTTCCATGCAAATAAAATTCAAAGAAATAGTGGATGCGACAATACGGGAGAGCCGAAAGCCAAATTCCTTTTTCAAACTTTCAAAGTGCTTCCGCAACACAGTACGAAAGCAATGATTTTCATGGTTCAAATACCACTTGCAGATGTCGGTGCCAAGCAAGCCCGTAACAAAACGCAACTACCAGGCTTTCCAAAATACCGCACTCTATTTCTCAAGTGCATTTAACGCCTGCTTAAGTGGCAGCCAACTTACACTGCACTCAAGCAAAACACCGTAATCACTAAACTCAATTCAAACTAAAAATGCCAAGCGTTGGCTGTCCGCCTTTAAGCACTTGTTAAGCGCCGACATACTCAGGCGCAGTATCTTTTAAAGTTAATAGCACTTCATGAGCAATTTGCCTCATGCAGGCCAGTTCTGGTCTGCCTGCTAAAGCCTCTTCGATATTGCCATCAGAAAACTGCCAACCTAATGAATTATTGCGAGATAAATCCATATAGGCTTCCTCAAGGTCTGGATCAACATGAGCGCCCCCGTCTGTATTAGCTACATTTTCAACAAGTTCTCTGCGACAATAAGTTCTACCTTTATTATCTTTGAGCACATCGTTGTTCCACCAATCAACGAACTTTATTTTTTGGGGCGTTATAGGTGATCCGCCCATTTGAACCATTGGCATGTATTCCCCACCTTCTCCAGATACTCTCATTCCAACCAAATTACATTCAGTAAGTAAATTGCCTGGATTAAGTGGTCCAGCGGTATCGTAAAACCTCTTACTTCTTAAACCTAGCTGTTCAAGTAAAGATCTCGACTGCCCTCTATGATGTAGAAGAACCCTGAGTGTTAGAGCGATATGCTTTCCTATAGCATCAAGACCCAAGTCAAAGCTTGTACAAGCATGCTCTAGTAGAGAAATTTGCTCCTTGAGTTCCTTTTTCAGATCATCTTTGGTACGACTAACCCTTTTCTTCTTTGGCACAATACCTCCTTTGCGCTTAACGCTTAGCTAATGGGCAAAAAACACCCAATAACCTCAATAAAAACAACGATAACACCAAAACCAACCAGAACCAAAAATGCCAAACGTTTTTTGTCCCGTTAAGCGCCTTGTTAATAAAGGACTTACCTCGCTACTGGTGTTCACTACTGCACAACACCCGAAACGGCGGAGAAGCTAAATACATGCAGGCTACTGACCACCTGAAATAACCAGAAACCGAATTGAAGCTCGCGCAAAAACTAAATTTTCCGAGGAGACGCCGCCCACAGAAGTAACGGCAAAACTAATTGCCACTCAGTGATGTTGAAAGACCGAAAATGGTTGGTGGCATATTAGCCCTTTCGATGACCTAAAATGGCGAAAGCACCAAAGAACCAACCTGAACCAAAGCGATTGCTTGGCTACCTAAAAGCCCAAATACTCACCACAAACACAGAATCACCTAACCACAAACTTTATGTTTTTCAGTAGCCTATTAACGCCCTGTTAACTGGCTGCAAACCGCCACAAAACCTAACAAGGCCACCGTAATCACGAAACTCAACCGAACCAAAAGTGCCCAAGGTTTGCAGTCCATTTGAACAGTTTGTTATGTGGCGAGACAGTACGATGAACCTAAAGGCTTGGTGGCAAAGTGTTGATTTGGAATATCATTACTAGACCCTACCACTGAGTAAAACGGACAGCTGCCCAAGTTGAACTGACTCGATTAACGCACTTGGCAATGAAGCGACATTTGAGGAGGTTCCCGCACCAGCTGTGCTCACATGGCAAAGGATACTTTCACTGAAGCTAACCACAGCGAGCACAGAAATTTCGGTTTGTGGACAGGCATCCCACTACAAAGAAACAGCGTGCTTGAACACATAGAATCATGATGACTGAAAGGTGAAAAGCACTGACGTAGAACTCAGTATCCTTGCGCCGAACAAAGCTAGAAAACATGAACTAAAACAGCTACATAACGCTTTCTAAACGGTTTCTTTCCGTCTATCTCACACTGGTTTGTCCGTTTATAGCACGAACTAAAGAGCCAGTTAACCATTTGATTAATAACTCAATAGTAAACAGTTCAGTTTAACTAACAACTCTAAAATACGGAAATCATCCTTATATCACACTAAATTTTGCCAAGAATCAGATACTGTTCATAAAACCAGTTAAAACGAGCAACGAACATGAAGTCAAATTCACCGTTTATTCAATATATCATCGAGTATATGTTAGCCCGGCATTATGCGCTCAAGACGGTACAAAGCTACGTTTATTGGATTAAACAGTTTATTTACTACAATCAGAAACAGCACCCTGACAAACTGGACGAATCTCACGTTGAGGCATTTCTCACCTACCTTGCTACATCTAGAAACTCTTCACAGAAGACACAAGCTATTGCCTTAAATTCTATAAACTTTTTGTACAAAGAGATTGTTAAGCGTCCACTCTCAATGGAATTAAGGTTTCAACGTTCTGCCATTGAAAGAAAGATTCCTGTAGTCCTTACGCGTAAAGAACTAGGCAGACTTTTCCAGGCCATAAACCCCATATATAAACTCCATGTACAAATGCTATATGGTAGCGGCCTAAGGCAAATGGAACTCCTGCGATTGCGGTATCAAGATATCGACTTCGATTATGGTGTCGTTAGGGTCTGGCAAGGCAAAGGAGCTTCAATGGCAATTTCTATTCCCTTCAAGAAAACTATCTGGCGATCCTGAAACAGGCTTGATTAGACGTCACCACATCGACTCTACAGCACTGAGCAAAGCAATTAAGCAAGCATCCAGAAAAGCAAAAATATCCAAACACGTTACCTGCCATACATTAAGGCACAGTTTCGCGACTCATCTATTAGAATCGAGAGCCGACATACGAACAGTCCAAGAGCAGTTAGGTCACAAAGATGTAAAAACGACCCAAATATATACTCACGTACTTAACCGAGGTGCAAGCAATGTCACCAGCCCGCTTTCTTTACTATCTACATAGCTGTCACACCAACCAATGCTTCACAGCACTATCTAAGCTAGCGATGATTTCATGCTCTAACAGCCCATGCTGCTCTGCAAAATAGAGACATGCACCTAAACCACACCCTTCGATTACATAGCCTTTTTCATACATGCGGATCGCTTCGTGCTCCGAAAGCAAAAAGTTAGCTTTAGGAGTAGATAAATGGCAGTTATCCGGCAGCGAGTATGCCGCGACTCTTGAGTCGTTAGAATCAAGCACCCATTTGGTTGTTGAAATGGAGACTTCCTTAACCGGTGAGCCGCCGTTCATCGCGATCACGGGTGCGAATATCATCGCGCCACCAGCCAGGTTAAGTTTCTTAAACGGAGCCTCTAACAACGCGCAGCATGCGCGCTGGACAGGGTCTGAAAGTTCAAAGCTTTGGCGATAGCTTGCAACATCTAAAGGGTGGTCTGAAGATTTTTTCCACAAAGAGTTTAGCAGTTCTGATTTTATGGCGAGCTTTTGAGGATCTTTTGTACTACCTGCGAACCAGAGTGACTCATCTATCCAGCGCCGAAGCCATAGTGTGGCAAAGGTTGTTCCGCCAATGCCCGATTCTGCAATCAGGTGCTCTTCTTTGTTGTTGGCCTGTCTTTTTAATTCAGGAATGAGCGTTTCCTGAATCAGTTTTGCTTCTTCGCCAGTATCACACTGATGAACCACAACATCATCCAGTTGGCAATCCGTAAAATCAGGGGTGTTGTCCAGTCCTAATTGATAACAGTGAAGGCGAATCTTAAAACCCTTTTTCTGAAGCGCTTTAAACAATCCATGAACGAGAATAGCAGGGGTAACAGAGCCATTACCAAGAACAGGAGAAGGAAGGTATTCGCCTTTTAACAAGGTGTTTGCTTTACCACAAGCGATATGTTCAGTGTCACGCGTTGGGTGAAGCTGCATTAACCCCTCTCCCGCTCCTGCATCACTAATCTGATGCAGGTTAGGAACAGGTGCCACGGAGTTTAGGGTAATGTAGTTCAACCAACTCATAATTATTCTCCTTTAAGAGTTAATGGCAGTCCCGCTGTCACTAGTGTGACCTTAGAGACCTGTGCAGCAATTGCCTGATGTAGCCACCCTGCTTCATCCACGTATCGGCGGTTTATTTCACCCATAGGTACAATGCCGCAACCCACTTCGTTGCTGACCAACAGTACCTGTCCGGGTAGTTCCGTCAGTGTCTGTAAAAACTCGGCTTTTGCATCTGCCCACTCTTTATCAGTATCTCCAAAGAGTGAGTTGCTTAACCATAGTGTTAAACAATCGACCAAGATGCAGTTATCTGGCGTGCTGTGCTGTTTTAGTGCGTCAGAAAGGGCAAACGGCTCTTCTACCGCCAGCCATTCTGATGGTCTTTGCGCTTTATGCAGCTCGACGCGCTTTGCCATCTCTTCATCACGCACTTCAGATGTCGCGATATAAATAACGCTTTTGCCAGACTCTTTTGCAACGCGTTCGGCATAGCTGCTTTTACCCGATCTGGCTCCACCGAGGATAAGTTCTACATTACTCATTGAATTTAAACCTCACTATTTTTTGAGAGATTCCTGCCTTCGCAGGAATGACGAACTAGGCTTTTATGTAGCGAATTTAAAGCACACTCTAGTTGCTGCCACTGAGCCTCAGTTTCAGGCAATCCAAAGCGAATGGCATTTTTCTCATCACACAGTCTTGTCAGCACCTGTTGGCGACATAGCAACTCGTGGCACGCTTGTGCATCTGGCATATATACCGTAGTGAATAGCTGCGTCCCGGCTCGCTTGCAATCGAGTTTGCTATCGAGTAGCTGATTTAACCGTTCAGAATCGTCTGCAATTCTCTTTGCTGTCGCTTCTTGCCATTTCATATCCTGAAGCGCGTTTTTCATCACCCAACGGGCAGGCCCTGTTACTGTCCATGGGCCGAGTGTTTCTTCAAGCAAAGATTTTATGACCGACTTAGCAAATACAAATCCAACTCTTGCTCCGGCAAGGCCAAAGAACTTTCCTACTGAACGTAGAACAATCAGGTTGTCGCTATGTTTGTAAGGGTTCAGCATAGAGATTTCTGGAGTGCAATCCGCAAACGCCTCATCTACTATCAGATAACCGCCTTTTTGCTCTTTGTTGCTTAAAACTTTGTGCAACTGTTCCTGCTCGGTAAACTTTCCGCTTGGGTTATTTGGATTGATTATCAGAATAACATCGCAGGTTTCTATCTGCTGCGCCGTTGGAAAGTCGTCATAGAACTCGATTTCCCACTCGTTGCCATCCTGTTCAAAACTACTCCATGCGTGCTGATGCTCTTTGTACCCCACTCTTGGCAACGCAATGGTTCCACAGCGCCCTAGCTCAAGGGTGATGCCCCCTGGAAGAGCCATAATTGCAGCCTGAGAACCAGATACGGCTATCGGTTCAAACGCCGCGTCGTAATACACTTTCGCTGCTGGTTCTAATCCATCATTAGTTTCAGGAAGTCGGTTCCAAACGGATGTTGGAATGTCACCTACAGGGTAGGTAAACGGGCTCACTCCTGTTGAAAGGTCGAGCCACTCTGTGGGCTCTGTGCCATATCGGGCAGCAATCTCTATCAAATTGCCACCATGTTTAATCGTCATTAAATTACTCCTACAATGACGCAAGCGAAAGCTAACCATAGATAACTCAGCATAAAGCTTCCGCGTTCAACCAGTTTATTCGCGGCAGGAATAGAGTCAGCATTGGCATACTCTCCTGTTCCCATCGTTTTTTTGTCATGCAGTACCCCGTGATAATAGGTAGGGCCACCTATAGTGACATTCAGCGCACCGGCACCACTCGTCATGACAACGCCACCATTTGGACTACTACACTCTTTGGCTTGTGTCCTCCAGCAGGTAATTGCATTACTGAAATCCCCTGAAAGGCATAAGCCAAAGCGGTAGCTCTGGCAGGTAACCAACCTAAGAAATCATCTACCTTGGCGCTAATAAAGCCAAAATTTATGTACTTTTCGTTTTTGTAACCCCACATGGCATCCAGAGTATTGGCAAGCCTTAACAATACTGCACCTGGAGCACCTAAGATCAAGAACCAGATCATCGGAGCGAACACGGCATCATTACCATTTTCTAATACCGACTCAATAGCAGAAGAGGTGATATCTTTCACTTCCATTTTTTCAGTATTCCGGCTTACGATCATGGATACCTGATAGCGCGCACCCTCAATATCACCAACTTTAAGCGGCTGATAAATATTGTCCGCATGTTGAATCAAACTTCGCCCACCGATAGTGAGATAAAGAATCACTACATTGAGTACAAACCAGAACACTATATTGAGTTCCAGTGCAAACACAACCAGATACTCCGTTCCGATGACCAGTGGAACCACCGCTAACAACCAGGCAAACAAACCTTGCTGTTCCTCACTGAGAAACGAAATGCTTCGACAAAATGTTTCAATACGTTTAACCAGATAACCGAAACCTACCAAAGGATGAAAGCGGCGGGGCTCGCCCAAACACTTATCAATCCATAGCGCGAAAACAACTGCCAACGCACTTGCCAGCAGGCTTAGGTCATCCGATAGCGTGTATTCAGGCAACATCTGCTCGCTCGCATGATTGTTCCAGATCGGTAATATCAACAAACTCTGGAATGTCGTTGCTCTCAGCTAAGTAATCATTCGCTATTGCCCACTCTCTTACTTCTTCGTTCAGCGGTACTAGCTGAGCATTTTCGATTACATCCGGGTGATGCTGAGCAATAGACTGGAACACCGCTATATTTTCAACCAATACCCACTCTACCTCTGGCAATGCATAGTGTTGAGGCTCACTTTCCATTCGGCCAGCTAAATAGAATTTCTCTTTTTCACCAAAAGCTTTTTCTTCGCTAAGCGTTAGCGTTACTGCCTTATCAGAAAGGTTTTCCGGTCGGATTCCAATATCACTCAGCGCTTGCCTTACGTAGCGGTTGTCACTGCCCATAGGCATACTGAACTTACGAATGTCCCAATGATTCACTTTCACTGCGCGCCACCACACTTTAAAGGACGGCAGGTCACTGAAGTTAAGCTCTGACAGAGAAGTTAGATACTCAAGGTCTTCGTTATCAAGCAGAGAGTTAACCGGCAAGTTTTCAACCGCTATCACTTCCGCACCAGCATTCCGAAGTGATTTCAGCTCCTCATACTGACCACAGGTAAGCATTCTTACGCCAGTCAGCGGTAACTGATTTCGCCAGTCCAGTTCATCCGCCTGCTCAACCACTTCTCCGATAATCACTAACGCTGGCCCTTTATATCCAGCCTTCTCTACGTTATCCGCTATGGTTTCCAGCGTGCCAGTGATGCAGCCATGATCCGCACTTGTTGCAGAACTGATCAAAGCAATTGGTGTGTTTTTGTCTTTGCCGTTCTCAATCAGATTTTTTGTATGTTCAGAAAGCTTCTTCGCGCCCATATACAGCACTAACGTACCGCCATCAGGACCAAGACGGCTCCATGAGTTAAGTGCTTTGGTATTCTTATGACCACTAACAAAAGTCACGCTTGACGCGACACCACCACTTGTTAGCGGGAAACCTGAGTATGACGCAGCACCTAATGCTGCAGTGATTCCAGGAATGATTTCGTATGGAATGCCCTTCTCTTTCAGGTCACGGCACTCTTCTGTTGTGCGACCAAAAATACAAGGGTCACCCGCTTTCAGGCGAGCCACTGACTTACCAGCCAATGCAAACTCAAGCACATCCGGGTGCATACCATAATCGATATGAGTGCCCTGATAACCAAGGTAACCAACCTGATGAATCTGAACGCCTTCCGGAATAGTGGATAAGATCGCTGCACTCACCAGTTTGTCATAACAAACCACATCACAATCCGCCAGCAGTTGTTTCGCACGGCAAGTCAGCAAACCCGGATCACCAGGACCCGCGCCGATAAGATAGACTTTTCCCTTATTCATGGCTTTCTCCTTCTGTTACCGGCTCTGCTTCAACGACTTTGGCTTTTCGGCAAGCGTGGGAGAAAGTCGGGTCATAAAGTTTAGAATCAACAAAATCATCGATAGCAAATACCTTACTCACGATGATCATCGCAGTAGATTTAATGTTCGCTTCATGCATTTTTTCTGCGATATCCGCTAGTGTTCCCCGGATAATGCGCTGCTCAGGGTGGGATGCTTTCTCAACCACACAAACCGGCCAGTTTTGCGGATAAACATCGCTGAGTTCACGCACCACTTTTCGGATTAGAGTTGCACTCAGGAACAAACACAATGTCGCTTCGTGACTCGCCAGTGCTTTCAGATTCTCTTTTTCAGGCACTGGTGTTCTACCAGATGCGCGGGATAGGATAATAGTCTGGCACTCTTCAGGTAACGTGAGCTCCTGACCAAGCGCTGCAGCAGATGCCTGGAACGACGAAACACCCGGAATCACTTTCCAGTCGATGCCTAAGTCGTTTAAGCGACGAGTCTGCTCGGCAAGTGAAGAGTAAATGGAAAGATCGCCCGTTTGCACACGGGCAACGTCTTCGCCCTTTGCATGCGCATCGGTGTAAACCTTAGTAATGTCATCCAAATCCATACTAGCGGAATCGTAAACTTTCGCATCAGGACGAGCACGTTCAATAACGGCTTTTGGTACAAGGCTTCCTGCGTACAGGATCACCGGGCAGGTTTCTACCAACTTTGCGCCTTTAACGGTAATTAAATCCGGGTCGCCCGGTCCGGCACCAATAAAATAAACGGTCATGCTACATCCTCACTTTTTTCTGATTCTTGTTTTAGAGAGCGCCCTGGAGTTTGCCCTTCTCGAGTTTCTCCATCTTCCAGTGTGTATTTGTTTTTGTATCCACGCGGTGTCACGATCAAATCGTTAAAGCGATAACTGCTTTCGTTACCCACAATTACGGCGGCATTCATACCAAACTCAAGCTCGGTAAATTTATCCAGTGTAGAAAGCTGTACGCTTTGTTCTTCACGATAAGCTGCGTTAACTACCGCGACTGGCGTGTCTGCTGGTCTGTGCTTTAGCAGGATTTGCTGCGCTTCGATAATATGATTCTGACGCTTTTTAGAGCGTGGGTTATAGAAGGTAATTGCGAAATCGGCCATTGCTGCGGCTTCAATTCTTCTGATAATCACTTCCCATGGAGTCAGCAGATCAGACAAAGAAATCGTACAACTATCGTGGCCAAGTGGCGCACCCACCAGCGATGCACAAGCGTTAGCAGCCGTAATGCCTGGTACGGTTTCTACTTCGATATCAATATCCTGAGATGAAAGCAGCTCAAATACCAATGGCGACATAGCATACATGCCAGCATCACCAGAACAGACAAGCGCGACGTCTTTACCTTCCTGCACATGTTTGATTGCCGCATCAGCGCGCTGCCACTCTTTGGTCATCCCGGTTCTGACCAGGGTTTGCGTATCAATAAGTGATGCGATGAGCTTTACGTACAAGCCATAACCCACTACCACATCTACGCTTTTAATCACTTCTTGTGCACGAACGGACATCAGGTCCAGACTGCCGGGACCAAGTCCCACTAGATATAATTTAGCCAACGTTCGCCTCCTCAGCTGGCGCTTTTAGTCGAACCAGACCCTGTTCAATCTGGGTGAATATAATGTCTGTTACCGCATCCAATGAGAGAAGATTAAATGATTCTCCGTTGTCACCTTCAGCTATCTGAACATCGCACTGTTCAGATAGCTGAGCATGATTTCCACCATGTCTTTCACAAAATGGTTGCCGGATACCAGCAGAAGCGGAATGATTCGTAGCACAGGCTTAGTATCGCCTTCGAACTTGCCCTTAATAGTGGTTTGCAGCAGGTCAAATGGCATTGCACCTTCCAGTGAGCAGGAGATGTTTTTGGGCGAAAGTTGTGACAACAACGTATCGCAGTAGCTGATAGCCTGATGCCCCGGGTTATCCAGATATGGCGCACCGTGATGAACAAAGAGATTGATATCACTGCCGGACTGAAAACGGGAGTTGAGAGTAGACAGCAAATCATTTGCTCTGTGGGTGTGGTGGATAATCGCAGGAGTATAGTCAATTGCAGATAGGGAGAAGTTTTTAAACCCTTCTACAATCATTTCCACCTGCTTGTGCTCATCGGTCGGGAAAAGGTAGCAGGAAACCACCAGAATGCGCTGGTAGCCTTCCATATCAAGAGACGCCAGTACCGATGGTAAGTGCTGATGTTGCTCACCTTTCGCTGCCAGCTTTTTAATCACCATACGAGAACTCACAGCCACCCGCACGGTACATTGCGGGTAGCGAGCCTGAACCTTTTCTTGAAGTTCCTGATAGCGCCCCTGCTCTACCACTGAGCCAAAACAGCTCAGTACAATCGCGGTGCCTTTTGTGTAATGTCTTAATCTTTTCATGTCTTTCTTATCATTCCGCCGCGTCTACTGCCGCGAAGTACTTGTTTTCAATAATTTGGGTTAACGGCTTACCTTCAGCAAGCGCTGTGAATACTTCGCGCCATCGTTGTTCGGTAAACTCTTCTACTCCACGCAACCACTGTGCATGGTTTTCTGATGGTTGTTCTGAGCGTTCGTAAATCACCATAGTCGAACGATTCCTGCATGCACCCGCACACATGGTGCGGCTGATCTTGATGCGCTTATCGCCTTTCGACAGCCCAAGTTCTTTTAGAATGCCTCGTAGATCATGAGCCAGATTCTTGCTTCCGGCTTTTGCACAACGCTTGCCTTCGCAAAGCAGGATATGGTGCTTGTGGAACAGCATTGGCCTGTCTAAATCAACGTGTTTCGGCTTGCACTGATAGCCTTCAACCACTTCGCTACCATGTGCATTTACTTTGATCTCTTTGGTTTCGATTTCAGTTGAAGACGCAGGCAAAGATTTATCGCCATGGCGCTCTTCGCTGCCATGTTTCTTTGCCCCAAACCAATTTTTGCGCTTATGCCTTACCAAAGGTTCGCTGAATTCTTTACGACAGCAAGCCACTGTCATATTGAAGCCATCTTGCTTAAACGCCCATTTAGCAACAACTAACTGGTTGGTATTGCTTAACTTAAGCGCAGCGGCTTCAGCGACTGAATTGCTGCCAGTCACTTTCTTCACGTAGTCCGAAGGGTTTTCAATACCTTCGATTCCATCAAGCTGATCTGCGGCAAAGGTGACAAACGGCCACTGCATTTCCGCAGATAACTCGTTAAGCCCGACTTCATCCGCTTTAAGCTCGATACTTGCAATTGCCTGTACTGAATCCAAAGTGAGATTAAACTTCTCACTAAAGGCTTCTAATCCGGCTTTTAGAGTAGAAATAGGTGTGTTACGGTCACACCCCAGTCCAAGAACCAGAGACTTAGGACGCCATAATACCAACTTGTTATCCCAGTCCGAGATTCCCGGATTCTTTCGGTCACTGATTAGTATCGCGCCTTTAAAATCTTTGCTTCGAATACCTTCCAAAGAGGTATGGGTAAGGATATTGGCGGGCATACGTTTTTCGTATTTCCACCAGTTTCTCTCGCCAGTCTCTTGAGCCACAATTACAGCTTCATCATTCACAACGGCGGCAGAAACTTTAGTGATTGACGGCTCCGAAATTGGATCTAACTTCCAGCCAAATGGCGCGCCTAACATATCGGTTGAGATGTTTTCTGAAACATCGGATGCCGTAGTAATCACAGGTGTTGCTTTCACAATGTGCGCAACTCGCTGAGTCAGCTCATTTGCTCCACCACGATGACCAGACAGCATAGAAATAACAAACTGCCCCTGCTCATCCATGCAGATCACTGCAGGATCGGTACGTTTATCGTCAATCAGCGGCGCTATCATCCGGCTGACAATGCCAGTCGCACAAATGAAAATATGTCCGTCATACTGATTAAAGTGTTCCGCGATAAAACCAGACAGTGGTAGGTTTAATAGCAGCGCCCTTTCAATATCATCAAAAGCAACAGGTGCAACAAACAGGTCAGCAAAAGGTAACGCTCGTTTAAGCTTTTCGCCCTGTTTTGCTCCCGTTGCGGTAATAGCGTAAATAGCCAGTTTCATTATAAGTACCAGTTACGCTGCTGACTGCTTGCCACGAAGCACACCACGTCGCGTACGGATAGAAAGCTGAACCATTGAGAAGTAGCGGTGCTCTTGCGGAACGTCATCCAAATTTCGATAGATCTCTTCCTTGTCAGTGCTCGCATGAGATACATAGGTTGCAGTGTCTTCAAGACCAAGCTCTTTTAACTTCGCTGAAAGTGCCTCGATCATACGTCCTGCTTTGATCAACATAATGGTGTCAAACTCTTTCACTAACGACTCCAGACAGTCGATTCCATACGTCGCGGGTACAACACAAAAACGCTCTTTGCCATCGGCCAAAGGTATCTTGGTAGCAGCAGGAACGGCGGTAATGGAAGTTACACCAGGGACGATAACTGGAACCACTTCAGGCGCGATTTCTTCTAGTTCTTCCTGAATATATGCCCAGGTGCTAAATACCGATGGGTCGCCTTCTGTTACGAACACAACGGATTTACCCTGCTTTAATCGGTCGAGAATCGTTAACGCAGCGGATTGCCATGCCGGTACATTGACCGACGCATCGCGAGTCATTGGGAAATGCAAGAAACAGTGCTCGCCTTTGATATTTTCTTCATCGATAGCACCAGTAACGATCTCCCATGCAAACGAATCTGCTTTGCCTTTGTTTTTCTCGGGAATGGCAACGACGTCCGCTTCCTGAATCAGGCGTGCAGCTTTAAGAGTAAGTAGCTCACTGTCTCCCGTACCTACGCCTACTGCGTATAGCTGACCGCATTTATTATTATTCATGTGTATCTCCCGGAGACTGTTGATTTTTTACAAACGAAAAAAGATGAATGGGGTTTTCTGCCTGATAGCGTTGGTAGTGCGCCAAAGGCTGGGTATTTGAAATATTGATTAGCTGAGCATCAAAACGAAGTTCGTTGTTTTTTGCCCATTGGTAAACTTCAGCAACGGTATCCATGGTAACGGCTGAAACCACCAGACGACCGCGCTCTTTTAAAGATGTCCATGAATAGGAAAGAATGGCATCCATAGCACCTCTGCTACCACCTACAAAAACCGCATTTGGCTTAGGCAGCTCAGTCAGAGCAATTGGAGCAGGTTCTGTAATCAGCTCGACATTATCGGTGCCGTGAGCACAGATATTTGCCTGAATACTGTCAAAGCAAGCATCGTTACATTCGATGGCGTAAACCTTACCTTTAAAAGCAAACTTCGCGCTTTCAATAGAGATAGAACCAGAGCCTGCACCAATATCCCAGACAATATCCTCCTGGCCGATTTTCATTGTTGTCAGCGCCAGATTTCTTATCGGCTGCTTGGTGATTAAACCGTTTTGCGGCATACGTTTAAGGAAGCTTTCGTCTGATGCAAACTGACCATTGCCACCCCACAACGCCTTACTTTCGCGCTGGGCGACAAGGACATTTAGCTTATCAAACTCGATATCACACTCGACCAACTCATCAACCGTGAATGTTCTGACTCGTTCTGAGGTTCCACCCAATTGCTCACAAACAGAAAGCTGCCAGTTGGTTTCATAAAACGCCTGCATATGACGCGCAATAACCTGCGGCGTATTTTTGTAGTCGGTAAGTATGGCAAACAAGCTACCCTGCTGCATCTGTGCTACCAATCCGGCAAGCTCTCTTCCGTGAACAGAAAGGTAGCTCGCTTCATTCCATGGTAAGCCCAATTTTGAGAATGCCAGTTGGGCGGAGCTTTGGGTTGGAATAAACGATAGTTCGCTGGCAGGAAGCCTTTTAAGTAACGTTGTTCCGATACCAAAAAACAGCGGGTCACCGGATGCAAGAACAACCACATCACCCTCTTCACTCTCATCAATAACTTCGCTAAGCCATTCTGAAAAGCCCTGCGTCATATCCAGAAAGGTACCATTAAACTGTGGGAACCATTCGATGTGACGGGGGTGTCCGGCAACAACTCGTGCTTCCGACACCACACTTACCGCCCGGCTCGTTAAACTCAGGCAACCATCTTCTGGAACACCGACAACAACAATATTAGCCATCATTTTCTACCGTCTGATACAAAAGAGCATGAATCGTTGAAACAACGATTGGACTGCCGCCTTTACGACCAGTGCTCAAAATATATGGCACCTTCTTCTGTTCCAGTAGTGCCTGCTTTGACTCTTCCGCTTTCACAAAGCCAACCGGAATACCGATAACCAGCGCTGGTTTAATTTCGTCAGCTTCTACCATTCTCAGAATTTCATACAGGGCCGTTGGGGCATTGCCGACACCGATGATGGCACCATCAAGTAAACCAAGGTCACGAGCTTTACGCATTGCCCAGATAGCGCGAGTATCGCCGCTCTCTTTTGCGGCAGCGATAACACCTTTATCACTAATAAAGCAGTAGGCCTGATTGTTATTAACAGAAAGGCGCTGAGCACTGATTCCACTTGTGATCATTGTGACATCGCTGATGATTGGTGAACCCGCTTTCAACGCACTGATACCAGCCTGAACAGCGCCCGGACTAAATTTGAAAAGCTTAGCAAACTCGAAGTCGCCAGTGGTATGAATAGCCCTTCTCACAACTGGCCACTGCATTTCGTCAAAGTTGTGACCACCGTGAAACTGTTCGATTTCATTGTCTATGATAGAAAACGAGTCGTTTTCTATTACCCGTCCCTGACGAGTCATTTGTTGCATTGAATCCATGGTAATTCCACCTGAAAGTTCTTCTAATTCTCTCTGTTCGTGCGCCTGCACTTCTCCCGAAAACCGACCCAGTGGAGAACCATCAAAGTCGATAAAAAGGACATCGACTGCTACTGCGTCAGTAACATACTCGCTGGCATGTTTCTGTGCCTCTTCACATAGTCGATTAAAATAATCTGTCGGGTTGTGTTCACGAACCAGATCTAATACATGTCGTCCCGTATTAGCTTCTGTAATTTGTTGGCATAACTCTTTTGGGATATTCGACTCAGAAGCTAGTTCACTTAAATGCTTAAAGTCGATCGCATGGCCAGAAACATGAGTCATCATTCGACCAGATGTTAATTTGCCCAGCTTTCCTATCATGGTGACAAGTGTCACTCTGTTTATGCCGTAACGTTTTGCCGCGCGAAGGCCCACGCCAATAAAGTCCCCAGCTTGTATAAATGCCATTTCCCCAAGTTCAGGGAACTGCGCCATTGCTGCTTTTTCTGAACGGCTGCCTGTAGTTAACACCAAATGATCCAGCCCATTAGCCTGAGCAATCTGCACCGACTGCCTTACTGACGCTGCATAAGCCGATGTTGAGTAGGGTTTTACTGTTCCGCGTGTACCTAAAATTGATATGCCACCAATAAGCCCCAACCTTTCGCTTATTGTCTGTTTGGCGGCTTCTTCACCACCCGGAACCGAAATTGTCAGTTCCAGCCCCTTTTCGTCCCGCAGTTTGTCTGGCGCCTTAGCCCACTCCAGCTCAGCCATTTCTAAAATATTGGCTTTTGGCACCGGGTTAATAGCGGGCTCTCCGACCGGAAGCTCCAGCCCTGGAAGCGTTACTGTTGCGACACCTTCACCACCCTTAAGGTGGATGCCAGTTTCGCCATCCCAACGAGCGGTGCATTGAATTTCCAGGCCGTGAGTACAATCTGGGTCATCTCCGGCGTCTTTGATAACGCCAGCGATAACTTCTTCAAATCCTTCAGATTTACCAGTTTCTAGGCGCGCAAGAGGGAAAGTCACCAAATCTCGGTTAGGTAACTTGATCTCGATATCGGTGAACAACTCTTTGGCAATTAACGCTCTCACCGCAGCCCTCGCGGCCGCAGCAGCACATGCGCCTGTGGTATAGCCCCAGCGCAGTTCTGTATTGCTTTTTGAACGTTTCAGTTTTCCCACTTACACCACTCCAAAATGTATATACATTTCAAATTTTATTTACAGCAAGGGCAGGAGAAATCGTGTGACAAGACGACTCTGAGTGCTCCCGCCCAGATTGTTCTATTTGATCTGTTCCCGAATTATTCGGGTATCGCAATTTAGCAGGTTCTGACTTACGGATAACTTGCAAATCTACCGATACAAACTATCCGCTTACAGTTGCGGGTACAGTCCAGGATTCTCACCTGATTCACTTTTAACTTTGGCTACGAATCAATTTCGTATAATCGCCAAGCACTAAATAGCTTGTGAGAATGTTCTCACATGGTTAACTTATCTAAATTGATACTTATCAATTTATACAAAAAGATAGAAGTTTCGATTAAGTTTTGCGTCCATGATAAATTCCGACCACTCAGTAATACAAAAATTGCCGACCAATAACAAATTTAATAAATACATCCATCATGTTTATATAGCAAATTATTTATCCGAAAAATAATTAAACATCCACTAATATTTCTTCTTCATCTTTTAACGATTCCCTAAATTCTTGCGGTGTTATTTTGTACGCATTCTTGAACACTTTACAAAAATAGCTTGCCCCCGAAAAACCTAGGTTATGCGCAATTCTTGAAATTGACCAATCACTATATTGCAGCATCTTCTTAGCGCCAATCATTCTTTGCTGATTAACGTAGGCATTAAAACCGATTTTCATCTCTTTTTTGAATAGCTTACTGAAATAGTGGGGACTTAAATAAACATGATCCGCAACTTCTTCAAGTCCAACATCTTCAAAGAAATGTGCCTCTATATATCTCAATGCTTTTTTAATTTTGCTGTCATGAGGCTGACTATTATCATTTACTTTAAATAAAGTTCTAACATCATATTTATCGTTAATAACAACAAAATCCATATGTTTTTTAATTGAGTCATCAACTAACGTTTTAAGTAAATCCGCGGCAGAAAAAACTTTGGAATAATCTGCAACAGCTATGTTGTTGTAATCCTCTATTAGCTCCGCGTCTTTCATCCATTTCATATCAACCAGCTGGATATCTCCGACCTTCGTACCACTTTCGACTCTAATCTGACCACAGAGTACAAAGCCAATTAGATGACCACTTACAATTAAAGGTATAGAGAAATCAACTAATCCAGCATGACAACGATACACACACGGCTTATTTGATTTTGATGCCTCTAGCCCCCCACATCGATCACTTTCTATGCATCTTGCGTACAACTCAGGCTTTTTCCTGATTTTCTGACAAAAGCTAGTAAAGTTAAAGCAAGCCGATACTTCTTTGCCATCGATATCGACCAGAACCACTGCAAGCCCTGTTGCATTAGCAAAGTCTTGTAAAACCTTGTTTATTCCCTGAGATTCCAGGAAGCTTTCTGGTCGATTCATTAGAATTTCCTTTTAACTTTGATTTCTAAAGTGATAACAGTATCAAGTTCACAACATCACCTACGCCATCTCTGATGAAAGATATCAAAATGGGGAACTATTACCACCAATTAAATCAATATTGATTTAATCCGTTGCTGTTCCGGGCAAATTATTGGTGATAAGTGCCCTATAGCCAGCACCGCCAATAATCGCACCAATTAAAGGCGCAACAATTGGAACAATGAAGTAAGGGATATCTCTCCCTCCTGTAAAGGCTACTTCACCCCAACCCGCCATCCATGCAAACAGCTTAGGACCAAAGTCCCTGGCAGGATTCATTGCAAAGCCAGTTAATGGACCTGTGGCTGCGCCGATTACTGCAACTAAAATACCAATAAGTAGTGGAGCCATTGCACCTTTAGGAACGCCATTTCCATCATCTGTTAACGCTAGAATCAACGCCATCAGAGTTGCTGTAATAACTATCTCAACTAGGAATGCGCGCCAAAGTGGAATCGCGCCATTTGCATAGGTACTAAATATACTTGCCAGGTAAAGGCTCTCTTCACTACCGCGAACCATACCTTCAGCTTGCTCGTACGCGATAAACAAATCTGCATATATCAAGTAACACATAGCAACACCGAAACATGCGCCTGCTGTTTGGGATAGTGCGTAGGGGATAACCTTTCTTTTATCAAAATTCGCAAATAACCAAAGCCCCACCGTTACCGCTGGATTTAGGTGCGCGCCGGAGATACCTGCACTCAAATAAACAGCAAGTGAGATACCCAAACCCCACGTAATACAAATTTCCCACAAACCAAAGCTAGCACCTGCGACTTTTATGGCTGCTAAACAGCTAGCGCCAAAAAACAGAAACAGCCCTGTACCCAAGAACTCAGAAATACACTGTCCTTTTAATGTATCTTTCATATCATTTCTTCCAGTTAGTTCCGTCATACATCGATCCAAGAAATGTGACGAAATGGTGTTATTGTTAATGTAAATAGATAATTAATTGAGTTCTCTGATAATTGTTCTTTTGGAAATAAGTCATCTTTTTCCTGACTTTTACTATACGCCATTCTCATAGCAATAAATTGTCATTCGGTACGCTGTATAGCACTTTTTTGTCTTCATGCCATGCAACTATATTGTCATTTTACTCTTGATTACAACAGATATGTCATTGTATTTAATAGCATTGCCCAATATTTAAACAGCAATATATTTTTGTCTTTTTAAATATCTCAAAGTGTTAGCAAGCTCATAAATATGCCAATAATTTGCTCTAGATCTCGATTGTGAAAATATCCGCTGAGAAAATTTTTATATCCTCACCCTCGCCTCTAAAGCCCTGTGCTCGTGGGGTTTAATAACATCAAGAACAATTATTTCACATCCCATTGATGTTTTTTTGCCAAATACTGCCCTGTAAGTACACAATTTTTTTCCTCAACACCGTATAGATTTAACTCCGAGTTCTCATGTTCGAAAAAACAAACACCAAATTAAATATCGAGGTAGTTATGCAACAAGAAGCACTAGGAATGGTTGAAACTAAAGGTCTAACAGCAGCGATTGAAGCGGCGGACACCATGGTTAAATCAGCAAACGTAGATCTAGTAGGTTACGAAAAAATCGGCTCTGGTCTGGTAACAGTTATCGTTCGTGGAGACGTAGGTGCAGTTAAAGCAGCGACAGACGCTGGCGCATCTGCTGCAGCTAACGTTGGCGAAATCGTAGCAACTCACGTAATTCCACGCCCACACACTGATGTAGAGAAAATTTTACCTAAAGGAATTGAGTAATGGATAGCAACCTGGTCGACGCAGTCATGGCTCAGGTTATGGCTAAGGTCAACGACAAAGCAGATGCAACATCTGACCAGAATGAAAAACAACGAGGCAAAATAATGGAAAAGACGTGTGGTTTAACTGAATTCGTTGGTACAGCGATGGGTGACACTATCGGTCTGGTTATCGCAAACGTAGATAGCGAAGTACTAGACGCAATGAAGCTTGAAAAGCGCTACCGCTCTATCGGCATCATGGGGGCACGCGTAGGTGCAGGTCCACATATTATGGCTGCGGATGAAGCCGTAAAAGGCACTAACACCGAAGTGGTTTCAATTGAGCTTCCACGCGATACAAAAGGTGGTGCTGGCCATGGTTCTCTTATCGTGTTTGGCGGTGATGACGTTTCTGACGTTCGCCGCGCAGTAGAAGTCGCTCTAAAAGAGATTGATCGTACGTTTGGTGACGTATACGCGAACGATGCTGGTCACATCGAACTTCAATACAGTGCTCGCGCAAGCTACGCACTGGAAAAAGCATTTGGTGCTCCTCTAGGTAAAGCGTGTGGCGTAATCGTTGGTGCACCTGCTGCTGTAGGCGTACTAATGGCAGATACAGCAGTTAAATCTGCAAACGTAGAAACTGTAGCTTATAGCTCTCCTTCTAACGGTACTTCCTTTAGTAACGAAGTGATCCTAATCATCTCTGGCGACTCTGGCGCTGTAAGACAAGCTGTTACTTCCGCTCGCGAAGTAGGTAAAACCTTACTGTCAACTATGGGTGACGAGCCAGTAAATACCCGTCCTTCTTATATTTAACATTTAACAGAGGTTGCTCCATGAAATCAAAACGATTTGAAGCATTAGCAAAGCGCCCTGTTAACAAGGATGGTTTTGTTAAAGAGTGGGTAGAAGAAGGCTTTATCGCGATGGAAAGCCCGAACGACCCAAAACCTTCGATTAAGATTGTAAACGGTGAGGTTGTCGAACTAGACAGCAAACCAAAATCTGAGTTCGATCTAATCGACCACTTTATTGCGCGCTACGGTATTAATCTGGAAAACGCAGAAAAAGCAATGGCTATAGACTCTGTGAAGTTTGCCAATATGCTTTGTGACCCTAATGTACCGCGTTCTGAGATTGTTCCTCTGTCTACAGCGATGACTCCTGCGAAACTTGTAGAAGTTATGTCACAGATGAACGTTGTTGAAATGATGATGGCGATGCAAAAAATGCGTCCAAGAAAGTCACCTTCTCAACAGGCTCACGTAACCAACATTAAGGACAACCCGGTGCAAATCGCAGCTGATGCTGCTGAAGGTGCACTTCGCGGATTCGATGAGCAAGAAACTACCGTTGCAGTAGCACGTTACGCGCCATTCAACGCTATTGCTCTGCTTGTTGGTTCTCAGGTTGGTCGTCCCGGCGTACTGACTCAGTGCGCACTAGAAGAAGCGACTGAGCTTAAGCTAGGTATGCTAGGCCACACGTGCTATGCAGAAACGATTTCTGTTTATGGTACTGAGCCAGTATTTACCGATGGTGATGATACGCCTTGGTCTAAAGGCTTCCTTGCATCTTCATATGCGTCTCGTGGTCTGAAAATGCGCTTTACCTCTGGTAGTGGCTCTGAAGTACAAATGGGTTATGCGGAAGGTAAGTCGATGCTTTACCTGGAAGCTCGTTGTATTTTCATCACTAAAGCAGCTGGTGTACAGGGATTGCAGAACGGTTCTGTTAGTTGTGTTGGCGTTCCAACAGCTGTTCCATCTGGTGTTCGTGCAATCCTTGCTGAAAACTTGATCTGTACAACTATTGACCTTGAATGTGCATCAAGTAATGACCAGACGTTCACGCACTCTGATATGCGTCGTACTGCTCGAATGCTAATGCAGTTCTTGCCTGGTACCGACTTTATCTCTTCTGGTTACTCAGCGACTCCTAACTACGACAACATGTTTGCAGGTTCAAACGAAGACGCAGAAGACTTTGACGATTACACCGTACTTCAGCGTGACCTTCGTGTTGACGGTGGTCTGAACCCTGTAACCGAAGAAGCCGTTGTTGCAACCCGAAACAAAGCAGCCCGCGCAATGCAAGCTATCTTTGCTGGCATGGGGCTACCAGAAATCACAGATGAAGAAGTAACTGCTGCAACCTACGCTCACGGTTCGAAAGATATGCCTGAACGTAACATGGTTGAAGATATTAAAGCAGCGCAAGAAATCATCGATGAAAACAGAACAGGTCTTGAGGTTGTTCAAGCGCTTGTGAAAGGTGGTTTTGACGATATTGCGCAAGACATGCTTAACATTCAAAAAGCAAAAATTTCCGGAGACTACCTACACACTTCCGCAATTATCCTTGGTGATAACGAAGTAGTGTCAGCGGTGAACCACCTGAACGATTATGCCGGTCCTGCGACTGGTTACCGACTAGAAGGTGAACGTTGGGAACAGGTTAAGAATATTCCAAACGCATTAGATCCGAACGAGTTGGGTTAAGGGGGAGTGACCATGGAAATTAATGAAAAACTACTTAGACAGATCATTGAAGACGTGATCACTAACATGCCTACTCAGGGCGAAAGTAAAGCGGTTTCGTTTGCAGATAAGCCAAGCGGAAAGAGCTTTTTAACCGACCTTGGTGAAGCAAAAGTAAGCACTAAGAAAGACGAAGTTGTTATCGCTGTTGGTCCTGCATTCGGGCTTTCACAAACAGAAAGCATCGTAGGCGTACCTCACCAAAATATTTTGCGTGAAATGATCGCAGGTATTGAAGAAGAAGGTTTAAGCGCTCGTGTTGTTCGTTGTTTTAAATCTTCTGACGTAGCGTTTGTTGCTGTGGAAGGGGAAAACCTTTGTGGCAGCGGCATCTGTATCGGAATTCAGTCAAAAGGTACGACGGTAATCCACCAGAAAGGCTTACCACCACTATCTAACCTAGAACTGTTCCCTCAGGCACCGCTACTTACCCTGGATACTTACCGCCAAATCGGTAAGAACGCTGCTAAGTATGCAAAAGGTGAAACGCCTCAGCCAGTTCCAACACTGAATGACCAGATGGCTAGACCTAAGTATCAAGCTAAATCAGCGGTTCTGCATATTAAAGAAACCAAACACGTTGTGGTTGGTAAGAATGCAGTAGAGCTACAGGTTGCCATTTAAGAAGGATTATAAAAATGAACTCAGAAGCAATTGAATCTATGGTTCGCGAGGTGCTGGATAAAATGAATGGTCAGCAAGGTGCTGCACCATCTTCTGCTAGCGCAAAGCCTCAAAGCAAATCGGGCGCAACCGTCAGCGATTACCCTTTGGCAAGTAAACACCCTGATTGGGTTAAAACTCCTACAGGTAAAACAGCAGACGATATCACGCTTGAAGGCGTAATTAACGGCACTGTTACTAACCAGGACATGCGTATCACCCCTGAAATTTTAAGAATTCAGGCTGATATCGCGCGTAGTGCTGGTCGTGAGTTGCTTGCGGTTAACTTCGAGCGTGCTGCAGAACTAACGCAAGTTCCTGATGAACGTGTTCTTGAAATATATAACGCTCTTCGCCCTTACCGCTCAAGTAAACAAGAGTTGTTAGATATTGCCCAGGAACTTCAAAGCAAATATCAGGCAACAGTTTGTGCTGGTTACGTAAAAGAAGCTGCCGAGCTTTATGAGCAAAGAAAGAAACTAAAAGGCGATAACTAAGCCACCTTAACTCTCCCCTTTTTCCTACTTTAAGGGGGAGAGTTTTTTTGCAGACAATGACTGAAAACTGGAAGTATTATGAAATATATCGTTGGTGTAGACATAGGTAACTCTTCAACAGAAGTGGCTTTAGCCCGAGTTGAACAAAACGGATTACAAGAATTTGTTGCCAGTGCACTAACAGAAACCACGGGGATCAAAGGAACTAAACAGAACCTGGTGGGTATATACAAATCATTAAATCTGGTTGTAGAGAAAGCCGGACTTACGGTCAACGATCTTGACCTAATAAGAATTAACGAGGCAACGCCGGTTATTGGCGACGTTGCTATGGAGATGATTACAGAAACCATCATCACCGAATCAACAATGATTGGTCACAACCCTAAGACACCAGGCGGATTAGGCATAGGTGCAGGCGAAACCATCTCAATCAGTGACCTGCTTACAAAAGACAACTCCAAACCATACATTTTGGTCGTGCCAAAAGAGGTCGACTTTGCCGATGTTGCGGCAATGATTAATGCCTCTTCAAACGCTGGCTATCAGATTGTCGGCGCTATCTTACAAAAAGACGATGGTGTACTGGTAAACAACCGCCTGGATAAAGTCATTCCGATTATTGATGAAGTGAGTTATATCGACAAAATTCCAATGGGAATGAATGCTGCGATTGAAGTAGCAGCTCCGGGGCAAGTGATTAAGTCCCTGTCGAACCCATATGGCATAGCTACAATGTTCGACCTAACCTCCGATGAAACCAAAAGTGTTGTTCCTATCGCTCGTGCATTAATTGGTACACGCTCTGCTGTAGTAGTAAAAACACCAGAAGGTGATGTAAAAGCCCGCACTATACCCGCGGGAGCACTGTCTATATTCAGTGAAAATAAAACACTCACTGTAGAGATCACCGCCGGTAGTGACGCAATAATGGATGCTGTCGGCTCTTGCAGCAAGATAGATAACGTAACCGGAGAAACTGGTACTAATATTGGCGGTATGCTGGAAAACGTTCGCCAAACGATGGCTGAGCTTACCAACAAGCCAACCAATGAAGTCTTTATTCAGGACCTTCTTGCTGTAGATACCTTTGTTCCTGTGACTGTAAAAGGCGGTCTTGCGGGTGAGTTCTCGCTGGAACACGCTGTTGGCATCGCATCAATGGTGAAATCAGACCACCTACAAATGGCGCGCATCGCCGAAGAAATACACAACACACTAAACATAGACGTACAAATTGGTGGTGCGGAAGCCGAAGCCGCAATTTTGGGCGCATTAACTACACCAGGAACCGATAAGCCGATGGCGATCCTGGATCTCGGAGCAGGTTCTACCGACGCATCTATTATTAATTCCAGCGGCGATATCATTGCTATCCACCTTGCAGGCGCCGGTGAGATGGTCACCATGATTATCGCCGCTGAACTGGGACTAGAAGACCGTTATCTGGCTGAAGATATAAAGCGTTACCCTCTTGCGAAAGTTGAAAGCCTTTTCCACATTCGCCACGAAGACGGCACGGTACAGTTCTTTGAAAAACCACTTCCCGCAGATGTATTTGCTCGCGTGGTAGTGGTGAAGGAGGACAAGTTTATCCCGCTAAGTGGTGACCTACCGCTAGAGCGAATTAAAGCCATTCGACGTTCAGCTAAGTCCCGTGTTTTCGTGAAAAACTCTATACGTGCACTGAAGTCCGTAAGCCCAACAGGCAATATCCGAGATATTCCGTTTGTGGTTCTGGTTGGTGGTTCATCGCTTGATTTTGAAATACCACAGTTAGTTACCGACTCATTAGCACATTACAACCTGGTAGCAGGACAGGGTAATGTTCGCGGCTGTGAAGGTCCACGTAATGCTGTAGCAACAGGCTTGATCTTGTCTCACATTAAAGGAGACAAATAATGAACCTTTTTGTCGACAATAAACCTTCGATCCACATTCGCTACAACAGTAGTGAGTTTCCCTCTGAGTGGCAGGAAGTACTGTTTGGCATCGAAGAAGAGAGCATCCCTTTTCAACTTGAGGAGATCGCAAACCAAGAGCTCATCAGTCAGGCCTATGAAGCTTCTCAGCTTTCAGCTCTTTCGGTCGGCATTGCATGTACAGAACAAGAGATGGTGATTCATCAAAAGAATCTGCCCGAAGAAGCACCTCTATTTACTGCAAATACAAGAACAATTCATAACAGTGCTGCACTTAGAGCACTTGGGAACAACGCCGCCCGTTTAGTAAAAGGCATTCCATTTAAAAACACATTTGACCAGACAGGAGAATAGACGTGAAAGTTTCTCTAGGTTTATTAGAAGTAAAAGGGCTGGCACTAGCGATTAATACCGCTGATGCAATGGCCAAGTGCGCAGCAATCAACATGGTTGGTATCGATACTGCAAAAGGTGGTGGTTGGATGACCATCAAAGTCACTGGAGATGTTGCGGCAGTTCAAGCTGCGGTTGCAACCGGCGCAGCACTAGCAGAGCAAAGCAACGGGTTTGTCGCACAAAAAGTGCTCTCACGCCCAGACGCAAAACTGCTAGCCACTATTGTCCCACAGGATAAGCCGGATCCAATTTCTGAAGTAGAAGCTCCTATCGCCCCAGAGTCTTCGGAAGAAGAGCAGCCCGAACAAGAAGACGAAGATCCTGAGCCTGAAGCTGTTTTAGAGGAATCTGAATCTGAATCTGAATCTGAATCTGAATCTGAATCTGAATCTGAAGTTAGCGTAGCGGAAGATATCGAAGAAGCACAAGAAGAAACACCTTTCTCAGAGAGCGCTGAACTGCCTTCTGCCCAAGAAGAGCCCAAAAAGGCAACTTGCAACTTATGTCAGGACCCAGAGTGTCCGCGTATGAAAGGCGAACCACACGTAGACTGTATTCACGAAGGTAAGAAAAGATGACCTCAGAAACAACGATCAGCGAACAAAAGGTTCGCGATTCCATAGAAACTGTATTTGAAGAGATGCGTCATCGCCCTATTCCGGTTGGTATTTCTAATCGTCATATCCATCTTTCAGAGCCCGACTTTAAGGCACTGTTTCCTGGTAATGATTTGACGGTAAAGAAAATGCTGCTTCAACCAGGGCACTACGCAGCTGAAGAGACCGTAACAGTAAAAGGTCCTAAAGGACAACTGGAACGTGTACGGGTACTTGGCCCTCTTCGCAGTGCTACTCAAGTAGAGCTTTCTGCAACAGACGCGCGAATTTTGGGTGTAAAAGCGCCACTACGTATGTCCGGGGCACTTGATGGAACTCCAGGTGTAACCTTAATTAGTGAATTTGGTGAGATAGAACTGTCTCAGGGAGCCATCGTTGCAGTAAGACATATCCATATGTCTCCATTAGACGCACTTGTCTACAACGTTAAGCATGGTGATACGGTAAAAGTTTCGATTCAGGGAACCCAACGTAAAACAGTATTTGACGATGTCGCTATTCGTGTTGCTCCCGAATTAGTTCTGGAAATGCACATAGATACCGATGAAGCGAATGCGGCTGATGTAGGAAACAATTCAGCGTTTGCCATATTGCTTAATTCTGTTGAGTAAGGAGCCTGAGTGTGAGTTATAGCCCCGACCAAAGTAAGAATGCTCCCGATATCTCGATGATTGTCGAAGCAGTCATAAAGATGTTGGAAAAGCGAGAAGGTGCCGTTTATAAGACCAATGTCACCACGCTTGGAGAAGGTTTATCGCCATCCATTTTTACCGGATATAGCGTGTTATCCATAACACTTGCTGACCTGTCGTTCCTATGCAAACTCGCCTCTTCAGATGACAGTAATCCAGCGGTTAAAACCGTGATGGATGCAGTTTCGTATGGCATGACTCTTCAAATAAGTATTCACGAAAATTTACTGGCACGCATTCCGATAACCAGTTTGTCAGGGCTGCCCATCGCCTATTTTGACCAGCTAGGGCAAGAGATTAATGTCACTACATCCAAAGTGATTGATTACTCCCTTGCCGTGGTTCTAAAGGGACGTTGGTTGGTAGCCCCTTCCCGCTCTCTGATTACCGCGTTAGCAACTGAAATGCTGAACCAGAGACAAATAAAATTGATCAAGGCGGAGTAAATTATGCAATTAGCAAAAGTAGTTGGGTCCGTTGTTTCCACTCAAAAAACACCATCATTGGTTGGCAAAAAGCTACTGATCATCCGCCCTATTCGTGGTGACGGTTCTTATCCTGAAGATGCACACCTCTCCGATGAAATCGCTGTTGATTCAGTAGGTGCAGGTGAAGGTGAACTGGTTTTTGTTACACGCGGTTCTTCGGCACGCCATGCTATCGATGGCATGGGCGATGCGGTTGATGCTGCCATTGTCGGCATTGTTGACTCGCTAACCTATCAGGAGGAGATGTAAGTCATGGCTATCTACACTAAAAAAGGCGACGCAGGACAAACTTCTCTGATTGGTGGCGTAAGAGTTTCGAAATCTGATGAACGAGTCGATACATACGGCACGATTGACGAATTAAACTCATGCCTTAGTTTCGCTGCTAAAGCGGTAAAAGATGAGTACAACCGCCAGCTTCTTGAAGATATTCAACATCAGCTTTTCTATCTAGGCGCTGAAATCGCAGACTCTGGCAACGGCAAAAACAAACAAGAACGATTTGTAGAAATACAGGACATAGAGGCACTAGAAAAAGCAGTAGATCGCTGTATGTCTGCACTGCCTCCAGTAACGAGTTTTGTATTGCCTGGCGCTACCGAATCAGGTAGCCGTCTGCATCTGGCGAGAACCATCGCTCGTCGAGCTGAACGTCGCCTTGTAGAGCTAAGTCAAACCACTAATGTTCGTTCAGTTGCCCTTAAGTATCTGAATCGAATGTCAGATTTTCTTTATGCAGTATCTAGATTAGAAGATCACATTGCATACAAAGAAGGCATCGTTAAAACCGTTGTCGAAAAATATCAACAAGCGGTTTCCGACAACAGTTCAAAAACAAGTGAAACAAACATGAATACATTAAAAGAAGACCCGTCATCACTTGGGTTTATACGCGTGCACAAAATGTTACAACAGGCTGTTGATGCCGCATTAAAAATTAACGTACCTATGGTTATCTCAGTGATGGATGAACACGGTCACCTCATCATCACTTATCGTATGCCAGATTCTCTGCTAGCTAGCATCGAACTGGCACCTAAGAAAGCATACACAGCTATTGCACTTAAATGTGCGACACACCAGCTACCCGGCTTGATTCAACCAGGCAGCGATCTTTATCAGTTGGAAGCCATCAGCGAAGGACAGCTAGTCACATTCGGTGGGGGTCTTCCTCTTTATCACAACAACAAAATAATTGGTGCAATAGGAATCAGTGGGGGCTCTGTTGAACAAGATATCAATATCGCCACCGCCGCTATTGCCGGATTAGAGTTAGAGGAAAAATAAACATGAATACAACCGAACTAGAGACCATTGTTCGTAACATACTGGTAGAGAAGCTATCATCAGATACTTCAACACCAGCATGTGATGCATCTGAACAAGTGGCGATTTTCAGTGATGTGGACAGTGCAGTTAAAGCAGCACAAAAGGCGTATCAGCGTTATTTCCAAAGTCCTCTAAAAACACGTATGGCAATCATTTCTGCTATACGAAAAGAAGTTGCACCACTCATTCCTAAGCTTTCTGCTGATGCAGCGGCCGAAACAGGAATGGGCAACACAGAACACAAGATCTTGAAAAACACAGCTGCATTGGAAAATACACCTGGCGTTGAAGACTTGACGACAGAAGCCCTAACCGGCGATGATGGTATGGTTTTGTTTGAATACTCTCCATTTGGTGTTATCGGCTCTATCTCGCCAAGTACTAACCCGACAGAGACTATCATCAACAACTCAATCTCAATGCTAGCAGCAGGTAACACCGTTTACTTCTGCCCTCACCCTGGCGCTAAAATGATTTCGATTTGGCTAATCGAAAAGCTGGAAGAGATCGCCTTTAAAGCGAGTGGTATTCGTAACCTGATCGTTACATTAGATAAGCCTACATTTGAGTCTACTCAGGAAATGATGGTCCATCCGGGAATTGCACTTCTTGCAGTAACTGGTGGCCCGGGTATCGTAGACGCAGCAATGAAAACCGGTAAAAAAGTGATCGGTGCCGGTGCTGGTAACCCACCATGTCTGGTTGACGAAACTGCCGAAATCACAACGGCTGCTCAAAGCATCGTTGCAGGCGCATCGCTGGACTACAACGTGCCTTGTATCGCAGAAAAATCTGTTGTTGTTGTAGAAAGCGTCGCTGTTCGTCTTATTGAACAGATGAAAGTGTTTGGCGCGCATCTGCTTACTGATCCGGCTGACATTGAGAAGCTTCGCAACGCTTGCTTCAACGGCACCACTGTTAATAAGAATATGGTTGGTCGTAGCCCTGCAACTATCCTAGAAGCAGCTGGCCTACATGTTCCAGAAAACGAACCAAAACTGATTATTTTCGAAGCAGACAAAGACGACTTGTTTGTTATTGAAGAGCAGCTTATGCCAGTAATTCCTGTTGTGCGAGTTAAAGACTTTGAAGAAGGCCTTGAGCTTTCTCTTAAGATAGAAAACAACCTGCACCACACAGCAATCATGCACTCTCAGAACGTGTCTCGCCTCAACAAAGTGGCCCAGCTAATGCAAACCTCTATTTTTGTTAAGAACGGCCCTTCATATGGCGGTATCGGTGTAGGCGCGGAAAGCTTCAACACATTTACTATCGCAACTCCAACAGGGGAAGGCACAACATCAGCTCGATCGTTCGCACGCACACGACGCTGTGTACTGCATAACGGATTCTCTATCCGTTAACATCAGGACAAGGAAAAGATATGACCCATTTTTCAGTCAAAACAAAGGTATATAGTGGCGTTGGCAGTTTGAGCTACTTAAATAAGTTCAGCGGTAAAAAGATCTGGATAGTGTGCGATGGCTTTTTAGCAAGCAGTCCTCTTTTTGCGCGACTTGAAAATCAGCTTAAAGAAAAAAATGAGGTCTATCTTTTTTCAGATATCTCGCCAGATCCAGACATTGAAACTGTCGTAAAAGGCATTGAGCAACTGCATAAGATAAAACCTCAGGTAATCATCGGGTTTGGGGGTGGTTCAGCTATTGACGCCGCCAAAGCAATGAATTTTATCGCATCACAGCATCAAGATTTAGGTCTTGAGTACTGTATTGCAATTCCGACAACTAGTGGTACAGGCTCTGAAGTCTCATCAGCAACGGTCATAAGTGACAAGCAGCAGGGCAAAAAACATCCGATCTTCCACCCTGATATTTTCCCAGATGTCGCCATACTCGATCCAGAACTGACTGTAACCCTGCCTGACAACATCACGGCAAATACTGGAATGGATGTGCTAACACACGCTATTGAAGCTTATGTATCAACTGGAGCTGATGACTTTACGGATGCTCTGGCAGAGAAAGCAACTTACATTGTCTTTAAGTACCTTCCCATTGCTTTCCGGAATGGGAAGTGTGTTTCTACACGGGAAAAAATGCACAACGCCTCAGCTATGGCGGGCATGGCGTTCACACAGTCAGGTTTGGGTATAAACCACGCACTGGCTCATCAGCTAGGTGCTCAATACCATATGCCACATGGACTGGCGAACGCCCTATTGTTACCCCATACAATTAAGTTAAACGCAAAAGATATCCGTGCTCGTAAACGCTATGCTCGATTGGCTAAATTCTGTCAGTTATGCCCAAAAGGGGTAAACGATAATGTGGCGGTAAACCAGCTTGTTTATCAAATTCGACAACTGCTCAAGGAAATCAACATCAAGGGTACTATGCGTGCCAACGGTGTCGATCATAGGCAATTGAGAGAAAAGCTGCCTGAGATGGTAAAAGCAACGCAAGCTGATAAAACTTTTGAAACTAATCCATACCGGGCTTCCGAAAATGAAATCCGCAAGTTATTTGAGGCAGTAGTATGACTCCATTTTTAGACACGGCAGACCGAAATGTTGAACTGGCAAACCAGACTTTTGTCCAGCATGACAAGCCGACCCTCTTACGGAAAATCCGCGACGCTGGCATCGTGGGAGCAGGTGGCGCGGGTTTTCCAACTTACGTAAAAATGCAGGCAGAAGCAGAGATCTATCTGGTTAACGCGGCTGAATGCGAACCCATGCTCAAAGTCGACCAGCAGCTTATGGCACAAACTCCGGATAAACTAATCCGCGGCCTACTCTATGGCATGATGATGACCAACGCCAAAGAAGGCGTGATAGCACTTAAGCAGAAATACCAGCCAGCGATTGATGCGCTGACTCTCTACTTCCCGAAAACGTTAGAATTCATATTTTGCCTGACGTCTATCCTGCGGGTGATGAAGTTATTACTATCTGGATGGCGACAGGACGCCGAGTAGCCGCAGGCGCGCTACCCGCTTCTGTTGGCGTGATGGTAAACAACGTTCAGACTTTGATTCAGGTTGCTGATGCACTTGAAAGTGAGGCCTCTGTTACTCATCGCACACTAACGATAAACGGTGCCGTCGCTAAACCCGTAACACTGACTGTACCAATCGGTATATCACTGCAGGAAGCACTGGACTTAGCCGGTGGAACGACGATTCTAAATCCGGCATTTATCTCCGGTGGTCCTATGATGGGCAAACTGGTTGAAGACCTTTCGACTCCAGTAACCAAAACAACGGGTGGTCTGTTAGTGTTCCCGGATGACCATATTCTAATAAGAAGACAAAAACAGTCTGACCAAAGCGTCATCAATATGGCGAAAACCGTATGCGAACAATGCCGTCTATGTACTGAGCTTTGTCCTCGTCATTTGGTTGGTCATGAACTTCCACCAAGTGAACTCGTTAAAGCAATCAGCTACGAAAACGTAGCGAAACCGTCGGTGCTTATGTCTGCCCTAACCTGTTCAGAGTGTGGTGTCTGTGAAGCTTATGCCTGCCCAGTAGATATCTCCCCTATGCGAGTAAATAAGATACTAAAGAAAAAACTTCGCGAACAGGGAGCACGATACGAAGGAGAACTTAGACCTGCAGATCCTATGGCAGAGTATCGTATGGTGCCGGTAAAACGCCTGGTTGCTAAGTTGAATATAGAAAACTACGCAAAAGCGGCACCACTAGAACCTCTGGATTGGCAACCAGATCAGATCGTTATTCCGGTTCAACAACATATCGGGGCACCTTCAAAACCGGTTGTATCTATTGGTGATAAGGTCTCTCTCGGACAATGTATTGCCCAGCCAGATGACGAAGCTCTAGGTGTCTCTATTCACGCCAGTATCAATGGCACTGTTAGCAATATCAGCGATTCCGCTATCACAATTATCAGGGAGTAAATTATGTATCACGCAATTGGTCTGGTAGAGCTAACCAGTATTGCCCGCGGCATAGAGGTAAGCGATGTAATGCTTAAAAGTGCCAATGTTAGTCTGCTTGTGACAAAAACAATCTGTCCTGGTAAGTATATTGTGATGATTGGCGGTGAAATTGGTGCAGTAAAACAAGCAGTAGAAAATGGTCGAAAAGCCGGTGAACATATGACGGTGGATCACTTTGTTATCCCGAATGTACACGCCTCCATTCTTCCTGCATTAAGCGGCGTTAACGAGGTACCAAAGAAACAATCTATTGGTGTGGTAGAAACCTACAGTGTTGGTGCGTGTATTACGGCAGCGGATCGTGCAGTTAAATCGGCAAATGTTCAATTGGTTCGCATACATATGGCGTTTGGTATCGGTGGTAAATGTTACATGGTGCTAAACGGTGATATTGCCGATGTGAAAGCCGCGGTAGCTAACGCCTCTCAGGATGCTGGCGAGAAAGGTCTGTTGGTACAGAACAGTGTGATTGCAAAACCAGATGCCGCACTTTGGCAGCAATTGATGTAATCAGAGGTTACACATGCATAGTGATGACAAAGAAAGAGTGATTCAGGAATACGTACCGGGTAAACAGATTACCCTGGTACACCTGATTGCCAACCCTAATAAAAACCTGTTTAAAAAGCTGGGATTAACCACTGAAAATGGCAACTCGGGTAATGCGATTGGCATTATGACCATTACTCCAAGTGAGGCATCCATTATTGCAGGTGATATCGCAACCAAATCAGGTGCCGTTGACCTAGGCTTTGTGGACCGCTTTACAGGCTCAGTGGTTATCACTGGCGATGTATCTGCTGTGGAGTACGCACTTAAACAGGTTATTTATACACTGGGCGATATGATGAAATTTAGCTCTTGTCAGTTAACGAGAACGTAATACGTTTTATTTGGTCACATATAGCCTATGAGTAGTAAGCGCGTCATGTTGGTGGGTCAAAGCGAGTGTGGTAAGACAACGCTCATACAATCCCTAACCCACCAACCTATTCAATATCAAAAAACTCAGTCGCTGGAATTCTGTTTTTCCGCGATTGATACTCCCGGTGAATATCTGGAAAATCCTCGCCTCTACAGTGCACTAATTAACACGTCATACGATTCAGATATTGTGGCTTTGGTGCAAAGTGCTGATACAGACTATAGTATCTTTGCCCCTCTATTTGCACAGGTATTTAACCGCCCGGTTATTGGTGTAGTGACCAAGTCGGACATGCAACAAACCCGTTCAGAAAGAGCTTGCGAGTTCCTCCATGCTGCTGGGGTAAGCGAGATATTTACTACCTCGGCAATCGAAGGAATAGGAATTGAACCTTTAAGATCTTATTTAGGTTGGGAGTAGCGAGTTACCGTTAGCTCGCTGCTTTCACATTCAGATAATATTTGATTTCTTCTAAAGGGAATGCGCGCTCTTTTTTATAACCTTCGTCATCAGTATGTGCTGGTACCCGAACACTAACAACATCTGAGTTTACTAGCGCCATACTCGTTTCCGATACCGGTAATTGATGGTTAAAGTTTTGATTAAACGCTGAAATCGACGTTAAAGTCATGCCATCCTGACTAACATAAGAACCATTAGGAAGTTTCTTTAACTTAAGTGCATACCCTAAATTTGTTTTAAATACAGCGTAGCGTGTTGTAAATTCCTTCATATCTTTAGTACCTATATACACCGACATCCTTTGTCTGGCGGGGGAGAGATTAAAACAATAAACTTATTAAACACAGCTTGTTTATATGTAATAAGCTCAACTTTATTATTTATTTATGGTTCGATAAAAACGATTATTTAGAAGTAACACTTCTATTTTTTCGAAGTTATCGTTTGAGGTAGTTAAGTAAAAAACATATCTTAACGCGTTAATCAGTGGCTATAATGTCGTAAAATAAGCGCTAAAAGGGAGTAAAAGTGAAGATTAAAGTTGACGATCTATCGGGAGGAGAAGTGCTTGCACTTCTTGAAGAGCACCTTGCCGACATGTATGCGACATCACCACCCGAGAGTGTTCATGCTCTAGATATCGATGAACTTAAATCACCTGAGATCACTTTTTTTAGCGCTTGGATGAATGATGAACTAATGGGCTGTGTGGCTATTAAACAACATTCCCAAGAGCTCGCTGAGATCAAATCGATGCGAACCTCTACCAATGCACGAAAAACTGGCGTTGGCAGTAAGCTACTTCAGCATGTTATCAAGGAGTCATCGACGCGAGGTTATAAGCAAATTAGTTTGGAAACAGGCGCAGAAGATTACTTCGGCCCAGCAAGATCTTTATATGAAAAGTTTGGCTTTAGCTACTGCGAACCTTTTGCTGCTTATAAACCAGACCCAAATAGCTGCTTTATGACACTTCAATTAGCTAGTGGATAAGGAATTATTGTGCCTGAGTTAAAGAAAAGCCCCACACTGACTGATTTTCAAAAATACGTCTCAGAGCTAGAAACAGAACGAGGTTTTGCAGATCAAAATGCCAAAGACAAGTGCCTATTACTTGGCGAGGAAGTGGGAGAACTATTTAAAGCCGTCCGAAAAGCCGAAGGGATAGCTATTGACGCAAATTCGAAAGTTGGCGAATTGAGCGGCGAACTCGTTGATATTTTTATCTATCTTTGCTCCATAGCTAATCGATATAATATTGATCTTGAAAAAGCGTTTTTAGCAAAAGAAGAACAGAATAAACAACGTAAGTGGTCTTAGGTATACTAAAGTGACCGCTAAAACTTTAACTAACTAATGCTCTACCCAAATAACATTGTTCACATCAAAACCAAGTACCTTTGATTTGTTTATGAACTTATCTTTAAGTTCGTTATCTACACTTGGAGTTCTGGATAATAGCCACAAATAATCATTATTTGGACCAGAAACAAAAGCGTACTCATACTTCTCTCCTAATTCAAAAACCACATAAGAGCCATAAAAAGGTCCAAAGAACGACACCTTTAGATAGCCTTCTTGCTCAGAGTCGACAAAATAGGCTTTGCCTTCTGCTTGTTTCCATTCGTCCTGCTCAGCTAAATACCCTCTGTTGATAACTGAAATTTTACCGCTTTCCTTAATTGCATACTCAGCTGTGACTTTCGTTAATCCGCGTTCAAAGCTGTGGTCGAGCCTAGCAACCTCATACCATTTCCCCATATAGCGCTGAGCATTAAACTCCCCTACTGGCTGGATGTTTTCTGGCATACCAAGGCAACCCGTTAACACCACAGCCAATACGATCATAAAAAGATTTCTCATGTGGGCGTTGCCTCCAGCAAAAATAAGTTGGTAATGATCCCAAATAGCAGCGAGCTCGCAACATATCTATAAGTCTAGTTACTATTTAAATTATATGTTACCGAGTCTCCATTGTTTATTGAAACTGCTTGGCAAGAGCAGCAATATACTCTGGTCCTATTCCACAACACCCACCAATAATCGTAGCGCCACATTCAGACCACTTAACCGCCATATCCAGTATAGGTAGATAAGTTGAGATCTTCACGCATTTCACTCAAGCCATCATTCGCTGCTTCATCTTGTGTCGTTGGAGGGAATGCATTGGCATATACCCCTAGCTCAACCTCATTATTACCTGACGAACTCAACACCTTTTTAGCCACCTTTAAAGCGCTTTCCATCACCTCAGGTTGACTGCAGTTAAATAGAATAGCTGCAACATTCAACTGCAACATTGCCTCTACCGCCTGCTTAACTGTTTCACCAGAACGCAGTTGAGGTTGAACTGTTGGAACACTGTCTTCAATAGTGAACGCGACCCAAAATGGCTTTTCGTCACCATCAAGTTTACGTACATATTCATGTACAGCGAAGGTTTCAGCCATCAGGCTTTGTGTTTCTGCAAGCCAAATATCTGCGTAGGGTGCCTGGCCTTTAATAAGTGATGTGACCACCTCTTCGGCTCGTTCAGGCTGATAAAGATCCGCGCGATACGAACCAAATAACGGTGGTATCGATGCAGCGACTAGGGTTCCGTTATCTTCAAGTTTTGAAGCTTTTTTTGCCATTTCACCGGCGCTAGCCGCCAGCGATAATCCTTGCTGTTTAAATTTTTCTTCACCTATATGGAAAGGTACTAAGGCGTAGCTGTTGGTAATTATTATTTCAGCTCCACTCTGAATAAAAGCTCTGTGCGCATCACATACAACTTCAGGAGTTTCCATCATGGCCAACGCCGACCACTCTGGTTGACGAAATGGCGCGCCTCGCTTCTCTAGTTCTCTTCCCATCCCACCATCAAGGATTTTGACTTTCTTCTCACTCATTACTTTTCTCGTTTGTATTTTTGTTTTAAGTCTAATTGTTTCGAATCTCTGTAGACAACCGTTAAATTGTTATACCAATGTTAATTTGTACTAATTTTATGCGCCAACTTCGAACATAATTTGCTCTAGTTTTTATTATTCAGAATATAAATATAGCCAAACTGAATTATTATGGCATAATCATGCGGTAAACATGAATTACAATTCAATTCATACAGACTTAAAACAATATGGACGTGTGATCAGATGAAAAAAATGACAGGTAAATTATTAGCAGTAGGTGCAGCAGCATTGCTTTCAGCAAATGTTTCAGCAGGTGAAGTTCTGGATGGTATCGCGGAGTCAGGCGAGCTACGTGCTTGTTTCGATGCAGGTTATATGCCTTTTGAAATGAAGGCTAAAAACGGTAACTACATTGGCTTTGATATCGACCTTGGTAAGGTGATGGCTAAGCAGATGGGCGTTAAGTATGTTCCTGTAAATACTGCATGGGATGGCATTATCCCAGCGTTAGTAACAGGTAAGTGCGACATGATTCTTGCTGGTATGACTATCAATGCTCAACGTAACATGAAAGTGAACTTCTCAGACCCATATATCGTTATAGGTCAGTCATTGATTCTTAACCCTAAACACGAAGGTAAGATCAAAAGCTACAAGGACTTAAACGATCCTAAGTACGTTATCACCAGTAAGCTTGGTACAACAGGCGAACAGGTTGCTAAACGTATGGTTAATAAAGCTCAGTACAACGCATTTGAAACAGAAACCGATGCGGCTATGGAGGTTATTAACGGTAAAGCGGATGCAATGGTATACGACATGCCATATGTTTCAATCTTTACAGCTCAGAACGCAGATAAAACTGCCGCTATTCTGGAACCATTTACTTACGAGCCACTGGGTATTGCCGTTAAACAGGGTGACCTTGATATGGTGAATTTCCTGAATAACTTCCTTCGCCAGATTAAAGGCGACGGTACTTACGATCGCATCTATAACAAGTGGTTCAAGAGCGACGCTTGGCAAAAACAAATTAAGTAATTTCTATTTGGGTCAGGGAGCTTCCCTGACCTCCTTTTTGGTGTGTTTATGCAAAAGAAAACAAATTCGTGGATTTGGCATCTGCTGTTCTGTTTAGCTTTGATTGTCATTGGATATGGTATCTATACCGCTTCCCAGAAAATCAACTACACATGGCAGTGGGGTAGAATTCTCCCTTATATCATCGATAACTCGCCTCTAGAAACATATGCAGAGGGCGACGGTACTGTTGCACTCAACGCTGAAGGCCAACTCGTTATCGAATTTGACGATGGTGATCCTTCCCAGGTTATTGATACGACCAACAAAGTAATGGTAGCCGAAGGCGACCTGTTGTTTGAAGGCGATTTGATCTCTAGCGTGGAACAGCGTAAGCCGGGAGTGTTAATTCAAGGGTTGATAATGACTCTGAAGCTTTCCGTTATCTCTCTGTTTTTTGCCATATTGATTGGCCTTGTCGCTGCCTTGATGAGAATATCGGCCAATCCAATGAGTAAAAACCTTGCTCTGCTTTATGTAGAGATTATCCGGGGCACACCACTGCTGGTGCAGATATTCATTGTTTACTTCTTCCTTGGTACTGTTTTCGATTTAGACCGCTATACGGCTGGTATTGCAGCCCTTTCTATTTTTACCGGTGCCTACATAGCCGAAATTATTCGCTCTGGTATTCAATCTATTCCTCCAGGCCAAATGGAAGCTGCACGCTCTTTGGGTATGACTTATCCGAAAGCGATGATCTACGTTATTTTACCTCAGGCATTTAAACGTACCCTTCCTCCTATGGCCGGGCAGTTAATCAACCTGATTAAAGACTCTTCTCTTGTTTCTGTTATCTCTATTACCGATTTAACGAAAGCAGGTCGTGAAGTCGTGAGTGGAAGCTTCGCGTCATTTGAAGTGTGGTTTGTAGTAGCAGCGCTTTATCTGGTACTTACCTCTACGTTGTCGTTTGGTGTTCAAAAAATCGAGAAGAGGTTAGCAAGCAGTGACTAGACCCGAATTCAGAGGCGATGACATGATCATCGCAACTAATATAGAAAAAATTTATCCAAACCAATGTCATGCACTAAAAAATGTTTCAGCGACAGTAAAACGCGGTGAAGTAGTGGTTATCATTGGTCCATCTGGCTCAGGTAAATCGACCTTTCTTCGTACACTGAACCAACTGGAAGAGATCAGTAGTGGCGATATCATCATCGATGGTATCAACATGTACCACAAAAATACTGATATCAACGTACTGCGTGAAAACGTCGGTATGGTATTCCAGTCGTTTAACCTGTTCCCTCACCTTTCTGTTCGCGACAACGTAATGCTAGCCCCTCAGAAAGTGTCTAACCGTGATAAATCAGAGGTCAAATCGGAAGCCGAAGGTCTGTTAGCTCGCGTTGGACTGGGAGATAAAAAGGAAGTATTTCCGAGCCAGTTATCCGGTGGTCAACAGCAGCGTGTTGCTATCGCTCGTTCACTGGCGATGAAGCCAGACATTATGCTGTTCGATGAACCTACATCAGCACTAGATCCAGAAATGGTGGGCGAGGTACTGGATGTAATGAAGTCTCTCGCTCAGGAAGGGATGACCATGGTGGTTGTTACTCACGAAATGGGTTTCGCTAAAGAAGTTGCTGACAGAGTGTTGTTTATGGAAGACGGTGAACTTCTGGTAGATGACAGCCCGGAAAACTTCTTTGACCAACCTAAGCATCCTCGATTGCAGAAATTTCTTGCCAGCATTCTATAAAACTCAATTGGTTACTTTGCTTATATTGAAGGGGGTTATATAGTTAGTGACTATATAATCCCCTTTTTAATAGCAAGGAGTAAAATAATGAATCGAATACTGTCTCTTCTGCTGACCAGCACCCTTTTTGTCCCCGTGCTCGCTAGTGAAAGCGTGACCGTTGAGTTAGAAAAAGCAAACAATGCCCAACAAAAACAAGCTCGGGACGAAATCATCGAAAGTGGAATCAATCCTATATTTTCTGAGCTGGCAGATAGTGTATTCCCATTCAACAACAAGCTCACAATCATCTATGGTCAAAACGATGGGCCATATTATGACTCTCAACAACACGCCGTTTTTATCCCTTATGATTTCTACCTTCAGGCGAAGGCATATTTTGCTAAAAACAACTACGAAAAAGAACACGGTAGATCGGCTCAATACGCTGCACTAGATACGTTAATGCATACTTTGCTTCATGAAGCAGGACACGCCTATGTAGCAGACCAGGACATTGCAATTCTGGGGAAAGAGGAAGACGCCGTTGATAACTTTGCGACAGTATTGTTATTAGAGTACGTTGATAAAGGGTCTGATGTAGCGATCAGTGCCGCCGATATGTTTGCTTACGAGTCGGAAGACAAACCGGAATATTATGCTATGTCCGAGTATGCAGGTGAACATAGCTTTGACATGCAACGTTACTTCGCTACCCTCTGTCTTGTGTACGGCAGCAACCCGGAGAAGTTCGAGTACTTACTGGATGAAGTAGAAAGCGATTATCTTGATAACAGAAAAGATTACTGCGAATTTAATTACCAGCAAATCAGCAACAACTGGCACCGATATTTAAAGGTTCAAGAGTAGTCATATTCTATCGGTGTCCCAAAACGCGATCAGGAATCGCTAATTCTCCCTTTCTCAAATTGAGTTCTTCCAACAGGACAGATTTGTTCGAGCGGAGGTAACTCGGCAAGCTATCACGGTTGCTTGTGCAGTTTGGCGAGCCTGCACTATACTAACAATAAGACAAATAGCATTAGAAAGTTAAAATGTCAGAGTAATAGCAGTATTCGTAACGATGAAAGATTTCCATAAAGGGATTGACAGTCTTCAAGTTCAGTCATAGGCTTCTCAGAAAAGCTATCTTAATGGGCTTCCCAAGCAAAGCACGTTACTCATATTGTTTTCATGGCTTACTATACGCAGCTAAGAAATAGGATACTCCCTAAACATATAGCCGAGTTGTTGATGTACTTATTTTGCTAATAGGCTACTGATGAAAATTTCTCTATTTTTCATTATCATATCTTTGATGTCGTTCATGGTAAATGCTCAGGTCGACTGGCGAATTGTCAATGTAACCACTGGAGAGTGGGCTCCTTACACTTCACAAAACCTACCGCATGGAGGGTTGGCTAACCATATTGTGTCTGAAGCTTTCTCTGCCGTCGGTATCAAAACAAATTTTGGTTTCTTCCCGTGGCGACGTTCCTACTTATATGTTAAAAATGGACAAGATGACAAAAAAAAGAATGGCATGCATCTACCCTCTGGCTATATTCGGATGAAAGAGCCAAAGAACTAATATATAGCTTGCCCGTTGTCGCAACTGAAAGTGTGGTTTTTCACCTCAAGTCAAACCCTATTGATTTAAGTGACGAACCAAGCAAACAGAAGCTTAATATAGGTGTGAATGAGCTGGCTCCAACCCCACTCTTAGATAAACTTGAGAAAGACGGAGTTATACGTATTGAGCGTGTTGCTGATGATGACGTTTCACTAAACAGGCTTTTATATCGATCACTTGACGGTGTTTTAATAACGAAAAATGTGGGTCTCTACTATTTAAGCAAATTATCAAAAGAAGAACAAAATAAAATCACTTACTCCAATACACCTGTTCGCAGTGTACCTATGTATTTAGTAATATCAAAAAAGATCAAGAATGCTGAAGAGCTAGTTCGTCAATTTAATAACGGCATAAGAAAAATAGAACAAAATGGTAGGTTAGACCAAATCATCAGAGAATATACCTTCTAATACATTGCAACAATATTTGTACTTGTCGTCATTTTGCATCACGTCGACTGACTTTATGTATCCACTAGGAACAATATTACATACGAATGTGTTCTACACCTATCAAACTGGACAGTTACCTATGCGAATCAACCACGTTATTTTCTTGTCATAGTTCACCTCGTTAATGATTTTTCTCAATTTGCTCAGCACTCAAACTTTCCCTAGATAATCAAAACATCATTTCAGTTTATTTGCACCCAAATATCGTATAAAGTGTTCCCAAAGCTTAAATACTAGTGGGGATGGAAATTGTTTAACGATTTAAAAAACAAAAATATTCTGATAACTGGCTCAACCAACGGTATCGGTTTAGCAGCTGCAAAATTCTTGGCCTCTAGCGGTGCACACGTGTCACTCACATCTTATCGTCAGCACGAAAACATTGCTGACACTATTGAAACAATAAATAATTTGGGCGGCTCTGCGAGTTTTCATCAGGTAGATTTCTGTAACGATGAAGCATGTGAAACGTTTGTTGAAAACTTTGTCCGTGAGCGCGGTCGTATCGATGTACTAGTCAATAATGTTGGTGGACTAGTAGAACGAAGACAGACTGAAGATATCGACGCTGAGCTTTTTGATGATGTCGCTTATCTTAATATGCGCTCTGCACATACAATGGTGAGACTGTGCCTACCTTTCCTCAAAGAGTCAGCAAAAAACAAAAACTGGTCAGCTTCAGTCATCAGTGTTGGATCTATTGCTGCATACTCCGGTGGTGGACCTGGTGCATCTTTGTATGCAGCATCTAAAGCTTGGTTACATACGATTAATCGTTCATGGGCAAAGAAGTATGCTGCCGATAATATTAGGTTCAATGTTATTGCTCCAGGCACTGTCGATACAGCATTCCATGCAGACAAAGACGATGAGGCAAAGGAGAGAATGAGCAAGGGTATACCCATGAGCCGTTTAGGTACACCTGATGAGATGGCACCAACATTTGCGTACCTCGCCTCTCACCTGATGTCCGGGTATGTCACTGGGCAAATTCTGCATGTCAATGGTGGTCAGTTCATGTCTTAGCTTTTAGCTAAGGCTAAAGAGTATCCACCTTCATAGCCGGTGTTTTTTCATATACGCCTATATGATTCTTCTACTGGCTGTGTCCTATAGTAATAGGACATTTGCATATAGCAGTGACAACGCTAAAGTAGAAGTATTTGAAGTCAGTTTAGTTGTTCCAAAACCGTCTCTAAGCTGAAATCATATCTCTTCATAGTAGGGTTGTGCTTTTTCGAAAATCTTAAGAAATCTATCCGGCTCCAATCTCGAAACCCAAAGTATTCAATAAAGCTTTCTGCGTTATGCCTCTCAATAGAATGCATATCAGAGTTCATCGTATTCCTAGTAAAGTCATATCCATAATGATAATCGTACAACATCACCAATGACCAAGCACCATCCATAAAGTGCCCTCCGACAGTCGTCGCTAGCACTCCTTCTTTTACTTTGTTAATGCCTTTTTCAGACCAACCGCATCCGGCAAAAATCATATCTTTGCCGGGGACTTTTCCAAATTCTTCAGCAGCTTTTATTGCGCCGAGTGCTATACTGTCGTTCGCACCCCAAACAGCACCAATATGCTTATATCGAGTTAGTAAGCGTTTTGTTTTGTCATAAGCATTTTTTTCACTCCAATCACTTGATACTACTTGAAGTAATTTCGCTCTTTCCGAATAAGCACCGATTACCGCCTCTAATCCTGCTACACGAGCTGAAGACGCGTGTGTATTGCGGCTTCCGGATATAGCAACAATGTGCAAAGTTTTATCAGGAGCGAAAAGGTTCTTTTCAATACCTTGCTTAATAAGCGCCTCTCCCATCTTATAGCCCGCAAAGAAATTATTCACCGAATATTGCCCAATCCACATAACGTATTTATCACGTGGCTGGCCAAAGTGGGCACGATCGCTTTTGCTTACAAATGGATTATTGAAAAGAAATACCTTAACACCAGCAGATTCTGCGACTTCAATAACTCCGCCAGCACTTCCCTTTTCATTTCCTGTAAGTATATAGTCAGGAGGGGTTTCACGGTTAACCACTTCTTTTGCCTGTCGAACAACTTTTTTGTGGTTGCGATTTGAGTAAATAACTTCAAATTCAATACCAAGGTCTTCGGCTGAAGCCTGCATAAAATCAGTTGTCATTGACCAAAACCAATCATTTGGATGTGCTGGGTTTAGAAAAACCACGTGCATTCTGTCGGCTTCATCTGACGCTACACTTACGCATGATATCGTAGTAAAAAGAAAACAAAATAACTTAGTCACGCATTTGTTAAATTTGGTCATCAAATACTACCTTTTGATTGAACGCACAATATTCTGAGGATCACCTTCGGTAACATTGTCAGTTAGCAAAACTTATGACTGAGCTCTACCTTCGTGGAATAATCGCAAAATCTCGGATCCTCGCTACAACTTAAATCGACTAACGATATCGGATAACTCAGAGCTAACGTCTGATATGCTTTCCGCATCGGTCAGCGCGCCTTTACTGTTCCGTTCGAGTTCTAATACAATATCTCTAATTACTGACATGTTACGACTTACTTCCTGAGTGACACTACCCTGCTCTTCTGCCACAGTGGCAATCTGTGTACTTAACTCATTTTGATATATAGAAAAGAACGGTCAAATATTGCAATCATTATAAACAGCCATCAATTTAAGGACTATCCATAGGTATAGCGAATGTGACTTATTGCCTGTTTTAGATAACTGAGTCTGGTAGGTAAAGTTTGATTGGAGCGCCGTCCTATTTATTACGGCTAATAAGCTTGGTGTTGCCTTTTATTCACAGCCTCGTATGAACTAATCATTCACACGAGGCTTTGGGCTAGTTAGAAACTGTAAGTAATGCCAACACGACTGCGTAACTGCCGATCTGCTTTTGTGCCGCTTACCGAGACATTGGCAAACTCAACATATGGTCTCCAGTTCCAATCTTCGCCCTTATAGCCGATTTTTACACCCAGATCCCAATTAGTGTCCCCATTGTCGAAAAACACTTGATCATCATGACCTTTAGTATAGTTACCTTCAAGACCAAACTGGAAATGATCATATTGATAGTCAACGTTAGCAGTGACATAACTGAGTGTTTCGCTATCACGGTCATCAGAGAACTCTCTGAACTGGTGACGATAGCGCAGCTTAGTCACAAGACCTGAATCAAACTTATATTGTACTCGAATCTGGGGTTTGTAGCTTACACTGCCTGGGAAAAAAGTAACTGGCATACCAGGAATTAGCATCCACTTATCATTGATTTTATATTTGTAACCAATGTCAAATTCATTCCCTTTTGATTCCCACTCAGAAAACGGTTTCCCTTTTTGCATTGCTTCGACACCAAAATAAATGTTACCTATTCCGGACCCGATTTTTACACGGCTAGAATAGTCTTCGCTGTCGTGTTTATACTCTTGACGAAAATCAAGAGAAGCGGCTGAAACGGAAGCACTAGCAATTAATACTATTGCTGCTGTAGTCGCTAATTTAAATATTTTAGGCATACATGATTCCCTTTTATTTGAACAGTAGATTGGCTACTTTTTTATTGTTTATTTCTTCTTTTTTTAGCTCTTTGAGAGCATCAGTAAATACTTCTCCTCCATAAGCTTTTTGTGCATACAGCAAATTCACATAAGCTTTTGAACCATCGAAGCCCTTTAGTTCTTTGTATAGCCAACCGTCTGGGTTGTTAGCGAACTTAGCGATATATTGATAGCCTTTTTCGAGAGAGTGTTTGTCGACTTCATAGTTCCAAACATCTACACCTAATCTGTCGCCAAAGTGACCTAAGTGGTTATACGCCTCCAAATTGAAGTTCGAATAGTGCCAGGGACGAGTACGTTCAAGCTCTCCATGCTGACGTCCATTCATATCAAATTGGCTACCAATGCGGCGCATTTGCGCAATCCTGAGACGCTTTTTGGCAATATCATCTTGTCCAACAAAAATAGAAAAAGCCGCTACCTGAGCGTCGTACCATGTTCCATGGTTGTTATGCCAGTTGTCTTCCTCAAAGCCATGATTGCTGGTTAGAAGCCACTCATTAAACTCTGAAAACCACTCTACAATCGCGTTATACTGCTCTGGCTTCATCACTTCTTTCAGAACATTAGCACTATCAAGAACCGGGATTAGCAGCCTGCTTTCGATAATGCCTATACCACGACCATCTACGATGCCAGGAATTGCTTGTGCATACTTCAGGTGTGGATTCATGCGGGTATCAGTATTGACAAGCCATGCATCCAATTGTGCGATCGCTTTTTCTGCGTAGGCTTTATCATCAGTAAAGTAATAGGCAAGACCCAAATTAGTCACATCTTTAGCAAATCGAATAAAACGCTGCTTGTCGGTAGCTGTGCTTTTGGTTGCCATATTGTATTCGCCGTCACGACGAATATATGGTAAACCATCTTTGGTATCTGGGTTAGGCCACCAATAAGGACCAAAACTAAAGTAGTCCTGCTTATTCCCGCTTGCAGGCAGAAGAGTCTTGTTCGTGACTGGATCAACCTCCGCCACTAGTGCCTTATCAGCCAGACTCAATAAGCTTTCAAGAGATGCTTTCTTCTCATCCAAGTGTTGTTTGTTGTGCTCTAACGCTACTTGATCGTAAGAAATAAAATCAACGTCATTCGCGTAAGCACCCCACGACAAAACCATGCTTACCAATATTGTACTTTTTCTAAAAATCATAAAAACCCCCATACAAAACACCGTACTTATAATATTGAAATGCTGGTTCATTAAAGTGATCGATATCAGGAAGTTTCATATAAGTGTCTAATAATATTAATAATGAGACTTTGTATCGCAACTTGAAAAAATAAACTTGACATAAAAATATGAAGATCTTAAGCGTTCATATGAGAGCTGATTTATTGCCGTTGAAATGGCTTAATACGGAATCCAGTAGATCTAAACAATGAACTTACGAGCTAATGGTTGCCAGCTTGTCGCTAAAGAGGCGCGTGCGCTATGGTGTTAAGAGTGCGCTCACTCGTCTGTAACAGACGAACTAGTTTATATAGATGATCCGGCATATTGTTTCAAAAAATCTTAGTCAAAAGTACATATGGTATTGAGAACAACACCATATGGAACGGCATGTTCTTTTTAATGAAACAGTGTTTTACTTATTGCGATATGACGAAAGACCTTGTATATTAAATTTTGCACTTGCTGGTAGTGACTAAAGCCTAACTATTAGCACACCCTTGCCAGTCATTTTGGCTGGCTTTTTTTTTAATTGTATTATGTGTGTAAATAATAATTACTTAAAGTTAATTAAATTGTTAAGGTAACCCCATGTTATTCGGAAATATTACTCAATTGGACCTTCTTCCCTACACTTATACTATGTTAAGGAACGTGATTGACGAGGCGGTAGCAATTGCTGAACGTAATCCAGATGGTGTGTATTCTCTATCAGATGAGCGAATCTTTGTGAACCTAATTTCAGCACTAACAGAGCATAGCAGTCAAAGAGCGGCTGAAATTCATAAAAAATATATAGATGTTCAAGTTCTGCTTGAGGGTTGTGAGAGAATAGGATACTCAAATGTATTAGAGGAAGATATTCAAATAATTGATCAAGTAGAAAACGATTTGCTTATTATCGAAGATGTAGTGAATGAAAATTTTGTTGATTTGAAATCGGGAGATTTTGTACTTTATTTTCCTAATCAGGTGCATCGCCCCCTTTGTGCCGTTGATTCAACAGGTAGGGTCAGAAAGGCGATTATAAAGATACCTGCTGATATCTTCGTTTGACTTAGTTTTGTTTATTGATTAATTGCTACTCTATTAGGAGCCTAGATAATCGATGATTCTAAAGCGAGAATTATTCTGATGAAACTGGGTAACATTGGGGTTTATTAGTTGTCGATATATAACGTAATCAATCGTTTGGACATAGATGCATGAGCTAATTTTTGCATAGCTGGTTCATTTATAGTGAGTTCTATTTGGTCGAAACATTGCTCACAGAACCAGCTTTTAGTCTTCTTCGATTCTTATCCAGATTTCAAGTTAAGTGGGTGTAACTATCCTCGAAAAGAGTATTCACAGTAGTTCATACGACTTATGATTGCATGTATACGACTTGAGTACTTAAAAATTCATATAAGCCATGTTTCCCGTCTGCACCACCAATACCTGATTTTCTAACACCAGCATGGAAGCCTTGCATTGCTTCAAAGTTTTCTCGGTTAATATACGTTTCGCCAAATTCAAGCATTTTTACCGCATGTAGAGCTTTGGAGAGATCTTTGGTATATATGGAAGACGTTAACCCATATTCACAATCATTAGCATAACCAATTGCTTCGTCTAAAGAGTCCACTATCTGAATCGGTAATACTGGGCCAAAAGTTTCCAGCTTCATGATATCCATGGACATATTGCAGCCGCTTAACACTGTCGGTAGGAAATAATAACCTTTTTCGTTATCAGCAACGGTTCCCCCGCACTCCAACTTCGCTCCTTGAGCTAGGGCCGTATTAACCGAATCTTGGACTTTCTGCAAACCTTGACGATTTATGAGTGGTCCCATCTCTATATTTGGGTCAATTAAAGGGTTACCAAAGCGAGTCGATTGCATCTCTTTAGTAATACGCGCAATAAACTCTTCTGCGACCCCTCGCTGCACATAGACCCTCTCAGCACAGTTACATACTTGCCCTGAATTGATGACTCTTGAGTCTCTAATCGCTTTAACCGCTAAACCTACATCAGCATCATCAAGAACTATAGCCGGAGCTTTACCCCCAAGTTCTAGGTTCAGCTTAGTAATATTAGGGGCAGCTGCTGCCATAATATTCTCCCCCGTCTTGACGCTACCAGTAAAACTTATCATATCGACTTTACTGCTCATCGATAACTGTGCACCAACATTACCTCGCCCCGATACTACATTAAACACCCCTTCGGGTAGGTCTGTCTCTGCAACTAACTTGGCAAATTCAAAACAGTTATTGGGAGTCTCTTCACTCGGCTTAATAACAATGGTGTTTCCGGTTACTAATGCAGGAGCCATTTTACGAGCGATGAGGAAAAATGGGAAATTCCAAGGTAGAATACCCGCGACAACACCAATAGGCTTTCTAAATAAAAAGATATTTTCACCGCGTCTGTCACTGGTGATAATTTCACCTTCAATTCTTCTGGCCCACTCTGACATATAGTCAATGTATTCGGCGGTAAAACCCACTTCAACTTTTGCCAAATCAAGAGTTTTACCTTGCTCTTCGCTAATAACTGTAGCTAAATATTCCGTGTTCTCACGCACTTTCTCTGCGATAGCTCGCAAATATTTCGCTCTCTCAACTGCTGGCGTTCCTGCCCACTGACTCTTTGCTTTTGTCGCAGCATTTAAAGCCTGTTCTACTTCACTTTCATTCGAAGCCGGTACAGTAGAAATTAGCTCCTCTGTTGCGGGATTATATACGTCAATACGTTCACTAGTGTCTGTAAAGGCGCCATTGATATAGTTATTGTAATGTCGTTGAGTTTGCATGTAGCGTTCTCCTCTTTATTAGGTGTAGGTGGTTATAAGATGTTGCTTATTTGTTACCACGCATGAATAGTAATGTTACAACACCCACTCTACCTTCGAGTTTTTTCGCTATATCTAAAAATTAACGTCAATATCTAAAGAATCAAACGTTCAAGATCACCAAATGGTAACATTGTGAAAACATTTGGTTGTCATGTTAGTTTTATGCCTTACATCAAAAATTCGTGGTCAAATGCGGTGATTCGAAATAGGTCGGTTAAGTTACTGTCTTCTGCTCGATAGAAACGGTTCAGTGATTTTGCTAAATTAGTTGTTTACTTGATTGATTTAAAATGAATCGAATTAAAAAATGGAAAAATAGTTGAAAATCATAGAATTGCGTGAGTATAAAATTAAACCGGGGAAAACAGAGGAGTGGATTCAGTGGATGAATGATGAACTCCTTCCATATCAGCACTCGAAAGGAATGTTGATTATAGATACGTATCTGCGAACTGATGACAACGGGGTTGACTTTTTTGTGTGGCTTCGAGAATTTGAAAGTGAAGATGCTCGTCAACGTATCTATAAAGAAACTTATAATGATTGGTGGATTACCGTTATTCGACCAAAAGTATTTACATTGATTGATGAACACTCAATTAATGTAAAGCTACTTTACCCTGCCTTGTGAACACACTACCCTTAGCTCACTACATAATTACTACAGCACCCAAGATGATTCGCTAAAGGTAGCAGCAGACAGATACTTCCAACAAATCATCGCTAGAATTCGCGAGTTTTCTATAATCACTACGGAAGAAAACTTAGGAGCGCTTGAGGCAAGGTCTATTACCATACCTTACCAACCTTCACATCGGGTGTTTTGGAATAGATATGCAAGATCGAAAACTGGGATAGATTAATCTGTCAGTCTCCCTCGTTACTTACACAAATCCAGGTATGGACATCACTTCAGTGATGTCCTGCCGTTATAAACTAATCTCGCATACTGTACCTGTTCACGGAAATCACTGTAGTCATAGTTTTTCTCGTAAACCATTCCCAGCCAATCGCCTTCAGGGCCAAACTCTATCTCTCCTGCATAGGTACCGCGAGATTTTAAGTCGTCGACAACTTTTCTAAACTCTTGTCTGGCTTCTGCACCGTTCATTCTCAATCCTCCCTTAACACCACCGCGTTTCTGTATATCCGCGCAGCATCTAGTTGAAATGAAATCGGGATTTTTGATGCAAGAAAAAGGCCCAGGTTGTTCTGAGCCTTTTGGGTGCTTATTTTTCAATAAGATACTGAGATTTGGTCTTAAGAAGCAATATTAAGAACCCAGACGGTCAGCGGCAAGAATTGCCGCTTGTTCGTAAAGCTTCTCTTTATCGGTCTCTTTTACGCCCATTTCAGCCAGGTTAGTTGGTAGAAGCGCGTACTCGTCAAACACGCCACCTTCAGTGTATAGAACTGAAGTACGCTACATGGCGCATCGTTAGACGCGCTAGTAGGTACCATAACAGCTGAAAGTTAAGCGTAGTACGCTACTGTTTTTGCAGTATCCAGAGTCTTACCGCCACCGATACTCAAGGTACTGTACTAATTAACAGCACCTTAAGGCCTCGTGAATAAAAGTTACAGCTTTTGATAGACCTCTCGAGCTATCATTAATTCTTCGTTAGTATTTAGTACCAGCACAGAAACTTTCGACGTATCACTATGAATTAACGTATCGTTCGCCTTGTTTCTTTCGTCATCCATCTCAATGCCCAGGCGAGAAAGTCCTGCTGTGACTTTGCTTCTTACTGTTCGAGAGTTTTCACCAATACCGCCCGTGAAAATCAATGCATCTAGGCCTCCCATTTGAACCATGTAACTGCCGATAAAATGACGAATTCGCTCGACAAACATGTCCAGAGCAAGCTGTGCCTGTAAATTACCAGACTCCATAGCAAGTTCTATTTCTCGGCAATCGTTAGAAAGCTGAGAAATACCCAGCAGACCAGACTCTTTATTATAGATTTCCTGAACTTGTGATGAATCGGTATTCAATTTGTCCTGTAAGTAACCAGATATAGACGGATCGATGTCCCCACATCGGGTACCCATCATTAAGCCAGCCAGTGGCGTAAAGCCCATCGAAGTATTCACAGATTCACCACTATCAATAGCACAAATGCTTGCGCCACTTCCCAGATGACAACTTATGACCTTAAGGTCTGATAGAGGCTTACCCAACTCTTCAGCGCAAAGTTCTGCTACATACGCATGACTGGTTCCGTGGAACCCATATCTACGTACGCCATATTTTTGGTACAACTCATATGGAATCGCATATAAATAATATTCGGGTTTCATTGTCTGATGAAAAGCGGTGTCAAAGACAGCAACATTACACACATCAGGCAGTGTGTTCATAACAGTTTTTATACCTGTCACATTGGCGGGATTATGCAAAGGAGCAAGCTCTGTTTGAGCTACAATTTCTTGCAGGACTTCTTCTGTTACAACCGTCGCCTGGCTAAAACGCTCCCCACCATGAGCTACCCTATGCCCGACACCAATAATCTCACCAAGATCCGAAACAACACCAAGCTCAGTCAACGATGTCAGCAGGTTTTCAATCGCGCTCTTATAATCAGAAATAGGTTCTTCTAGACTGAACTTCTTACCTTCACCATAAGTGATTGAGAATACCGCGTCCTGCTTCCCTATTTTGTCAATTAAACCCTTCGCGACCACCTGTTCTGAAGGCATTTCAAACAGCTGAAATTTAATTGTTGAGCTGCCAGCATTCACAGCCATTACTATATTATTCATCGATCCCTCGAATTAAACCAATCGTTAATAAAGTTATATACTTCTTGTCTAAATATAATATCGAATATATCAGTGATTGATGAAAAAATATCGACAACCATATCTAATTACGGTAGCAATAAATTAATAAACATACGATTTTCTTGTCATCCAAACCAACAAACAAATTGATATAATACTTATTATAAACAATAAGATAAATTAAAATCACACCACCATCAACCACAGTGTATCTTGTAAAAAAACATTGTCAGCAATGGCATCAACAATAATATATTTGAACTACACACTAATGAATTATCTATCAGCTTATATCAAGCAAAAATTTATCTATCAATGACAAAAATTTATCCATTTATGGCAATTTTTTGATAAAGCATCAATTAATTGATTTTAATCACAGTTAATTAATGTTTTATTGGGGCATTATAAATACACTTCAGGTGCAATGATTTTTGCATTCGCTTAATAGGGAATCAAGTTAAATTCTTGAGCTGTGCCCGCAACTGTAATTGGCGAGTCTACAGAACTAAAACCACTGGGTAATACCGGGAAGGGAATCTGTCAGATAGTGACCCAAGAGCCAGGAGACCTGCCTGAATAAATGTGAATAGATTTCACAATACGAGCGGGTTACTCGTGGTACATAAGCTTTCTTTGCTAATACCCGACTATCAACCCCGTAAGTACTTTATTAATGGATATAACTTACGGTACATAACAATGCTAAAACAATTTTCAACCTCTCTTTTAATGTGCGCAATAGCGGCAACTCCTCTGGCACAGGCTTCAGATAATGCCGCTAGCGAAGGAGAAACGGCTATTGTACTTGCTGCTTTCGGAACAACTTACAATACTGCAGTGGGTTCTCTTATCGGTATTCAGGAAGAGGTACAGAACGCCTATCCAGACATTCCGGTTAAGTTTGCGTTTACATCAAACATCATTCGTAAGATCTGGCACGAAAGAGACTCTGATCAGCAGTATAAAGACGCTCACCCGGAGATCCCAGAAAACTTCTACGAAGTGAAGAACATTCTTGGTACTCTCGCAGACCTTCAGAATGAAGGTTACAAAAACATCGTTGTTCAGACGACTTTGTTGACACATGGTGAGGAGTTCATCGACCTTAACGCTTATATCAACGGATTGCGTTCTATTGAAACGATCAAAGAAAAGTGGAAGCCATTCAACACCATCGCTGTAGGTCGTCCACTGATGGGTACCTGGGGAAAAGGTCATGAATACCGTCAGGATCTTGAAAAACTCACTGTTGCCTTAAAAGATGACGTCGAATTGGCTAAGAAAAATAACTCGGCTCTTGTTTACATGGGACATGGCAACGATCACCTTTCAACAGGCTTGTACTACGAGTTAGGCGAATTGATGAACGAAGCCTACCCTGAAGTGAAAACCTACGTAGGTCTGGTTGAAGGCCACCCTGGTTTCGATAAAGTGCTGGCAGATATGAAAAAAGATGGCGTTAATAAAGTAACGGCTAAGCCTCTGATGGTAGTTGCAGGCGACCACGCAACCAATGATATGGCCGGCGATGAAGACGATTCATGGAAGGTAATGCTGACCAAAGAAGGTATTGAAGTAATACCTGTATTAGAAGGCCTGGGAAGCAAAGATGCTATCCAGAAAATCTATCTTCAGCACCTTGTTGACGCGGCAAACGATGCCAAGTTAGCGCTTAAGTAAAGGGTAGTTTCGTGAACGCACCGTTAAATTCAAAAAAGTAGTGGACTCAACTCAAGACGCAGGTTTAAAACAAGACGCGTTTATTGAAGTCCGGTCTCTTACCCGCAGTTTTGGTAAGAGCCGGGCGGTAGATAATATGAGCTTCACCCTGCAAAGAGGGGAAATTTGCGCCTTTCTTGGCCCAAACGGTGCCGGGAAAACAACCACAATTAAAATGTTAACAGGCCTGCTGGAACCGGATTCCGGCCAGATCTTTTACGATAACCTGGAAAATCGATCAGACAGACACGAACTCCGACGTTTAATTGGTGTTGTGCCTCAACACAACAATATCGACAGAGAACTCACCCCCGCCGAAAACCTTCGAGTACATGGTCTTCTGTATAAAATGCGAGGAAAAGCGCTTGAACAGGCGATCGAGGAGAGTCTGGAATTTGCAGGCCTGCAAGAACACAAACAAAAACCTTCGGGAAAATTATCCGGTGGTATGAAGCGCAAGCTGGTTATCGCACGCGCACTTATGCATAAACCGAAAATCCTCTTCCTCGACGAACCAACGGTTGGCCTTGACCCTCATAGCCGACGCAAGATGTGGTCATTCCTGAATAAGATCAATCAGGAACATAAATGTACTATCTTTCTGACTACTCACTATATCGAAGAGGCAGAACGCCTCTCTGAGCGAGTGATTTTTATCGATAGCGGTAAAATAGTAACCGAAGGCACCGCCGAGACGCTAAAACAACAACTTGGACAGTGCGTACTCGATATTGAAACCGAAGAGTTGAAACAGGAATTTTTTGACGACAGAGAGCAAGCTCTGGAAAGGCTTTCTCAAATTACGCATGCACCTGTCAGTATCAGAGAAACAACACTTGAAGATGTATTCCTTCATTTAACAGGAAAGAGGTTAGCAAAAAATGCTTGATGGTGTTGTTGGTATTTATTACCGCGAATGCACAGTTCTTAGAAAAAAACTGGTTCGGGTGGTTCTGGCTGCCGCTGTGCCTCCATTTTTGTATCTGATGGCATTCGGCTATGGTGTAGGGAAAGGAACCAGCGTTGAGGGAATCGACTACCTTACCTTCCTGCTTCCCGGCTTATTAGCCATGTCGAGCATGAATCACAGCTACAATATTGCGACTGAAATTAACATCAGCCGCTTCTATCTCAAGATATTCGAAGAGTACTTATTATCACCAAATCAGCGCTGGCAAATTGTTTTGGGTGAAGTCGCCTATGGCGTGACCAAAGGCATGATTCCCGTGGTGGTCGTTTCTGTTTATAGCGTAATATGCGGTATCTCCCTGCACTTTGGTATCCAGTTTCTGCTTGCTTTAGTGCTACACCTAATTGCTTTTGCGCTTATTGGTTTAATTGTATCTCTTAAGATGAAAAACCATAGAGATCAGGCAACAATGAACTCATTCGTGATTACACCTATGATGTTCTTATCTGGTACATTTTTTCCGGTTGACCAGATGCCAGTGTTTATCCAGTGGCTCGCTAAGCTATCTCCACTGACTTATAGCGCTGATTTGATTCGCTCATCACTGCTGGACGCACCTTACAATTACTCCTCTCTGGGAATATTGTTGGTTCTGAATATTGCTCTGGTATTCATCGCAACAAGAATCGTATATAAGGTTGAAGCATGAAGTGGGGTCTAGTCAGTCTCTTTGTTGTAACGCTTTTGGTTTCCACGCTTATTGGCCCCAACTTAATCAACCCGCTCGATATGTCTCAAATCGAGTACAAAATTCTTACTGAGCTTAGAATACCCCGGGTACTTTTTTCAGCGATTATCGGAGCTATGCTAGGGCTTAGCGGGAGCATATATCAGCTCACCCTGAAAAACCCACTAGCTGACAGTTTTACGACCGGAGCGGCCTCATCCTCAGCGTTAGGTGCGGTTCTGGCAATTTCCCTTGGTATGCCCGTTCACCTTATATCTGTTTTTGCTTTTATTACCGGCATTGGTGGATTGGGGATGGTTTATAAAATGTCACTCACTGGTGGCAAAATTAACCCTATCACTATGATTCTGGCAGGCGTGGTAATGAACGTGGTTTCATCCGCCGTTATTAGTTTTTCCAAATACTATTTTGAAGACTCTCTTAACTCTATCGTCTATTGGCTGATGGGGGGAATATTTATGGTTAATGCGGAAAGGCTCATAGTTTGCTTTGTGCTGTTTGCTATCGTGTTTACCTATTTACATCGCAATGCTATGAAGCTAAATATTCTAGCGTTAGACGAACACTCCGCTCAGAGTCTGGGAGTCAATGTTCACAGACTCCGTTCACTGGTGTTTATCGCTTCAACTCTTTTAGTTTCTGTCGCAGTAAGCTTTTCCGGTATTATCGGGTTTGTTGGCCTGATAGTACCGCACATTTCCAGAAGCCTGTTCGGAAGTGATATGAAACACAACATCTTTTATTCAAGCCTGTTTGGTGCATTTTTGCTTATGACTTCGGACACTCTATCGCGAGTTATCATACCTGGAGGTGCAGAACTGCCCGTCGGTATCATGACCGCTATATTTGGCGGTATGTTCTTCTTCTACCTGCTGAAACATCGTAGGGAGCACTTCTGGAATGGCTGATATAACCATTAAATCTCTTAAATTCAGCCGGGGTGATTTCAGGCTTAATGTTCCTGCCCTTGAGATAAAACACGGCGAGAAAGTAGCCCTGATGGGAGAAAACGGGTGCGGAAAAAGTACCCTGATAAACCTTGCTACAAGTTTGATTGATGTACCCAAAAGCTCTGTTTATTATAACGACAAAGCGATAGAAAAAATCTCACACTCCAAACGGGCAAGGCTGTTTTCAGTACTGGCTCAGTTCTCTGATATTTCTTTCCCGTTCAGCGTGATGGAAGTAGCACTGCTTGGAAGATATGTTCACTTAACAACCAATGAGTTTCAGCAGGAAGACAGAGACAAAACGCTGGAACTTCTGAAGCTGCTTGATATTGAACAATATAAAGAGAAAAGTTATTCAGACCTTTCCGGCGGTGAAAAACGCAGGGTGATGATAGCCAGAGTACTCAATCAGGAAGCTCCCATTATCTTTATGGATGAACCTAACTCCAGTCTGGACATACGCCATACTCTGGAAATATTCGAGCATATGAGCCAGCAACCGCAAACGGTGATCACATCGGTACACGATATCAACCTCGCATACCAGTACTTTGACCGATTCCTGTTTTTTAAGCAGGGCAACCTGATTTACGATGTCCCTAGAAGTGAAGTCACCCCACAACTATTATCCGAGGTCTACGATGTTTCGGTATCTACTGATACTACTAGCTTTAGCTTTTGCCCCAACTAGTTACGCGTACGACAAAATCGTACTGTTAGCCCCTGCCGCCGGAGATATCCTTATTAAGTTGGGAGCTCAGGATAAAGTGGTTGGTGTCACACGCAGTAATCACGATTTTCCTGATGCCCTTAAGATAGGTTCTCATATCAAACCTAACGTAGAACTCATCAAAGGGTTAGAACCTGACCTGCTAATTATTAGTTCTAATCGTTTTTTTTCCGACCAGATGGCAGGTCAAATCGAGGCCGATGTCGTTAAATACGACCCACACACCCTAAAGCAAATCCTGGAAGAGGTAGAGACTCTTGGGCAACTGGTTGATAAGCAAGCAGAAGCAAAACAGCTCGTATCTAAGCTCACCGCTATTCAGCAGCAGATCAAATCGCTGCCAAATAAACCAAAAGTTGTTTTTGAAGTTACCGAAAGCCCATTTATGGTGGCAGGGCAACGCAGTATCGTAAATGGTATTGTTACCGCAGCAGGCGGAGAACTACTCGCTCCCGGAAATAGAAAAGTGGTTAAGTTCAATGTAGAGAGCGTGTTGTTTGAAAATCCTGACTTCTACCTATATCAGGTCGGGCCAATGAATAAAAACCCGACCCCACCACTATCACGCCCCAACTTCAACATTCTTGATAGCAAGATCGTAAAAGTTGATCAGTTAGAGTTTTCAAGAGCAACAACGCATTCTTTTTCTCTCGCACTTGAGATGAACAAAAGGTTTCTAGAGTAAGGTGTAAATCAGTTCAATTTCTTCCGTGTCACCTCACCATTTTGGATTAGACTTATTAATAACTTCTGTAATAAATAATCTAATTATCTGGTGGGTGAACATGGGTGGACAGATTGACTTCAGATGTTTATACGAAAAGTGCTTAGCCGGAATTCTTCTTACTGATAAAGACATGAATATCACACAGGCGAACCAATCCGCTTGTGAACTTCTGGGTTACAGCAACTTCGAAGATATCGACCAACTGCAGATTGATTCCTACCACATCAACTCGTCCCACCAGGAATTATTTAACTTCTATATTGAAAAAAGCCTGCTTAAGGGAAAACCCATCGTTGTGGACTTTCCTTTTTTAAAGAAGGATGGAGACACCGTTTGGTTGAGTATTTCGGCGATAGCGATAGATGCTGGAGAAGAGCCAGATTTAAGCAAAGGGGTTGTCTGGACACTTGTTGATATATCATCAAGGAAGCAGGTAGAAGAAAAACTCACTCAGGAATCTAATACCGACTACCTGACCGGAATCAGCAATCGACGCCACTTCTTCCTTACTGCATCAAAACAAATCAGCTTTCACGCCAGAAACAAAAGAACCTTGTCTGTACTTATGCTGGATATTGATAACTTCAAAGCGGTTAACGATAGTTACGGACATGCGGTTGGCGACCAGTCCATCTGTATGCTTTCAGATATTTGCCAGGACAGCCTGAGACATGAGGATATTCTTGGACGTCTGGGGGGAAGAGTTTGCTATCTTGTTTTCTGAAACCGATATCGAAAATGCCAAAATGATCGCCGAACGTATCCGTGAAAAAGTAGAAAAAATGAGCCAAGAGATGAGCGGCCCGGAGTTTACCGTTAGTATCGGAGCTGCAGAACTACGAGAGAATGACAACATCGACTCGCTATTAAGCCGGGCTGACGGCGCCCTCTACGTTGCAAAACACAGAGGGCGAAATCAGGTGGTTGAGGTTCAGTGATCTTTATCTTTATGACAGTATTTTTTTATCTCGCGCAGCCAGGTTTGCAAAACACATACAAATCAATCCAATCGAAGTGATGAGTAAAAGCGGTACCGTCCACGCGTTTGTCGCGGTATGTAAATAACCTATCAGGGTAGGCCCGGCAGCCGCTAACGCATAACCAATACTCTGAGATAATCCCGAAAGCGCAGCGGCCTGACCCGGATTCTCGGTTCTAAGCCCGATCAAAGACATCCCAATAATAAACGTTGAGCAATTCGCCAGACCGAACAACCCGACCCAGAAAATGGCATATTCAGACAAGACAACTAATCCAAACGCCGCAACGGATACTGAAAGCGCGCAAAGAGATATTAAGCTTCGTTGGTTGTTCGTTTTGGACAATATTGGCAACAAAAGAAGTCCGGGAACCATCGTTGAGAATTGAAGAAAGCCATAAATATAACCCGCATCTATCTCACTGAAATGTAGATCATTCAGCATCTTTGGTAACCAGCCCGCCAGTGAATAGAAAGTAAACGAGTTCAACCCAATACCTAATGTCACTTGCCATGCTACCGGACATCTAAGCAAATCACGCATACGAGTATTGTGTTCAGTATGCTTTTCTTTCCGGATGCCTTGTTTCTCCTTTACAACCTTGGGGAACCAGATCAGCAAAGCCAAGATAGGAAAAATGATATTAAACAACAAAGCTGTCTGCCAGCCGGAGATACTGCCTAGCTGAAGGTTAGAAATAGGCACCATAAGGCTAGAACTCAGTGTAGACCCTATCCCCATAGTAAAAATATAGAGCGAAGTAATCGTTGAAATTCGAGCGGGAAAGTTGACTTTAACCACTACAGGTAACAACACATTACCAGTCGCGATACCCGCCCCAATAAATACCGTTCCAAGGTACAAGAATAATTCAACTCCGGAAGAACGTAGTAGGATACCTCCAGCAATCGAGAACAGTGCAATTAGCAAGCTTGGATATAGACCAAGCCTGTTAGAAAGCCATGCCGCTACAGGAGAAAAAACAGCAAATGAAAGCAGTGGTAAAGCGGTAAGAAAACCCGCAGAAGAAGCTGAAAGTGACAAATCCTCCATTATTTGCCCTAGCACTGGTGCCAGACTGGTGAAAGGACCTCTCAGATTCATCGCTAGGAACAGAACACCTATAAGCGCTACAATTCCAGCACGCCTAGAATTAGTCATACAATATTCTCAATAAAATTTAGCAGCTCAGTATAACCAAATTTCAGATTCGGGCGAATGAGTTCTGAGCTAACATCAAAAATTAAAATTGTATTTTCTGCAAAAGTCATTTGTAAAAAGCACGGTTTTTGCAAAAATCAATTCATGAATAATAGCCCTCGAACTAAATAACATCGCTATTTAAACGAGGGAAATATATGCCTATAGCATTATTCGCATTGACGCTTAGCGCCTTTGCCATTGGTACAACAGAGTTCGTTATTGTTGGATTAATTCCAACAATGGCAGCAGACCTTAATGTCTCACTGCCTTCTGCAGGATTACTAGTGAGCCTGTACGCCTTAGGTGTTGCTATTGGCGCACCCGTTCTAACCGCTTTAACTGGAAACTGGAAACGAAAAACTGTTCTTCTTTCTGTTATGGCTCTTTTTGTTCTTGGAAACCTTCTGGCCTGGCAGGCTCCGGGATATAGCACATTGGTTACCGCCCGAATCCTTACTGGCCTGGCTCATGGCGTGTTCTTTTCCATAGGATCGACTATCGCTACCGGGCTGGTATCTAAAGACAAAGCAGCAAGTGCTATCGCAATCATGTTTACAGGCCTGACGGTAGCTTTGGTTACAGGGGTTCCATTAGGCACCTGGATTGGTCAGTCGTTTGGCTGGCAGGCTACCTTCCTTATCGTTGCTATTCTTGGGCTTATCGCTCTTATTGGTAGTGCATTCCTGGTTCCTGGAAACCTGAAACAGCCGCCAGCAACAAAACTATCTTCTCAGCTGAAAGTCCTGACAAAACCACGCTTGCTCCTTGTATATGCGATTACCGCTCTTGGGTATGGCGGAACATTTACGGCATTTACTTATCTGGCACCGATACTTGAAAACATTACCGGTTTCGAATCGAGTGCCATTAGTCTTATTATGCTTGTATACGGAGTTTCGGTCGCAGTTGGAAACATCTGGGGTGGCAAGATGGCAGACAAAATGGGACCAACTAAAGCTTTAACATTCATATTTTTGGCCCTTGCTATCATCTTGTTGGTTTTCAATGTGACTGCAGTAAGCAAGTTCGCTGCCGTTGCCACTATTTTGATCTGGGGTGCGTTTGCATTTGGTAATGTTCCTGGTTTACAGGTCTATGTAGTAAAACTGGCAGAAAGGTATGCACCTGATGCGGTTGACGTAGCTTCCGGCTTGAACATCGCGGCATTCAATGTAGGTATAGCTCTGGGTTCATGGGGAGGTGGAATAGTAGTACAGGAAGCAGGACTGATGAACACTCCCTGGATTGGTGCAGTTGTCGTGCTTGCCGCATTGCTACTAACTCGACTAAGCGCAAGGCTCGACAAACATAACGCAACTAGTGAGCCGGTTATTGCCTAGCCTGTAGATTCAAGAGGTAGCGTTGCCTGCCTCTCTATTGAATGTATCGATGGATAATCTCTTCTACAGTACCATCATTGATTAACAGGTTGAGGTGGTGATTAAACTCGCTCAAAAATGCACTTCTCTCAACCTCTTCCCACATAGATCCGACAGCCAGATAACCTGCTTCCTCAGCGATCACAGTCGATAAAACCACGTTGTTCACCTTATCTTCGGAAAAGACATTCTTCAAATACCAAAGAACCGTTACTTTATCGTTGATATGACAGTCTTTCCTGCCTGTTAACACCATATTGAGGGCATTTTCCGGTCCGTTAACCTCTTCAGCACTGATTGTTCTGGTTTCAACAGCACTCCAGAACTCGTCTCCTCCCATCTTTACGCCTCGGCTAAGTGCAAAGGAAAGTTGGCGATAATCTGAAGGCCAGGTTGATCCTTTATCCGAGCTGACACCCTTTTCTTCCAATATGTCAGCATTACAAAAAACGGATGCGTATTCCGTCATCATTGCCGCTGAATAATCGATAAGATAAGGCCTCATCTCCGGAAAATAGTGTGGTGGAAATATCGCTTGAGCCTCGCCTCGTTCTACCATGGATAGTGAACGTTTCCAGGGGTAAAGTTCAATGACAGCAGAGCTATCGCTCATGCGACTCAGTGTCTGCTGTACAATTTCCGTGTAAATACCTTTGTTTTCACCATTTTCCAGGTATGAAAAAGGCGGATGCTGGGAATCACCAACGATAAGAATCTTGCTATACCCATAGGGCACCGCACCTATCGAAATAAGCGTCAATAAAAGTATATTCGAAAACCTAAACTGAAACCGTAGCATTAAAGTTACTCAAATTATTCAGCAATCACGGCTTCTATTAGATTCATTATTATTTCCCATCTATATTTTCAATTTAGTCTTTTTTTCCACATTATCATTAGTATAGAACACTCTCTGAGCCTGGTAGGCCTCCTTATTCAAAGGCGCAAATTGTCTTTAAGTGACAAATTTATGAAATTTTATTACGAGACATTGATCACACTTTTGTTTTGATCTATTATACAAACCATAGATTATGTAATTTTATTACAAACAGGAGACATACTATGTTGTCAGTAATTAAAGAATTATTTGTTCCTCAGAAAGACTATGCGGGCCGTAACATCGATAACGTGATTCACCGTTTGGCTCTTCAAACAGGTACCGACACGTTCTCATGGTCTTACCTAAAAGAACTATCTGTGTATGAAAATACTTCAACAGGAATGAGAGTGTACCCTCACGAAGTTGCTAAGCACGCTGCTTAATTGCAAGTAGCGTACTAAAACTTCTAAGTACACGTAGTCGGGCTTAATCAATTGTTATTTTGATAGATACCCGGTTGCCAGATTTGCATGAGCATTTCTGGATTTTCAATGGGTTTAAACCCATAACGGGCGTAGAGATTGTGAGCATCTTTAGTAGCTAACATGACGCGTCGCAACCCTTGCAGATCGGGATGTTGAATAATGGTTTCAACCAGCCATTTACTCAATCCGTGGCCACGATGCTGTTCCAGGATAAATACATCCGCCAGATAAGCAAAGGTTGCTCGGTCGGTAATTAACCGGGCAAAACCAATCTGTTCACCTGATGGGGCAAATACGCCAAAACAAAACGAGTTGGAAACCGCTTTTTCCAACGTTGTTCTTGGGATACCCGCAGCCCAATAACTTTGAGATATGTACGAATAAATTACGTCGAGATCCATATCTTCAAACTTATCGCTAATAGAATAACCTTCCACTTATATTCTTCCTTGTTAAATCTTGATTTCCGTCTTGAAGAAGTTATCGGATTTTCATGCGACTAGGAAGTTGATTTGTTGTCAAATCTCAGATTTTTAAAGTAGAACTCTTTATCTCGCTCATTGATAGGCCTTAACACTTTACATGGATTCCCTACAGCAACCACGTTAGCGGGAATATCCTTGGTCACGACACTTCCTGCGCCTATGACGCTGTTTTCACCTATTGTCACTCCAGGAAGTACGACTGTGTGAGCGCCAAGCCATACGTTTTTGCCGATATGAATGGGGATATTGAACTGAGCAACATCAATGCGCATTTGCGGATCAATTGGGTGTCCGGCTGTTGCCAGTGTTACGTTGGGACCAATCATGACATGGTCACCTATATAGATATGAGTATCATCGACCAGAGTCAGGTTAAAGTTGGCATATACATTCTTGCCAAGATGGGTATGTTTTCCCCAGTTTGCTCGCAAGGGAGGCTCAATATAAGTACCCTCACCTACCTCGGCGAAAATTTGTTGCAGTAACGATTGTCTTCTGTCGGATTCAGAAGGCCGTGTTTGGTTGAAATCGTACAGGTACTCCAGGCACTCATCTTGTGCTTGCTGGATTTCTTCGCTGTGAAAGTAGATTTGTTGGCTATGGAGGTTGTCCAGGTCACTCATTGTTGGCTCGCAATCGTAGAACGTTTCAAACCACTATTCTAACCTCTGATCGTTGGCCCAATCAGAGGTAATTATTAGCTTAAGATCTCATTAATTAAGAGAAACTTCGACATCCGACTTAACGACTGTGGAACAGGCCAATACATAGCCGTCTTCAATCTCTTGTTCTGTTAAGGTTTCTTTGCTGGTTGATTCAACCTCACCCTTTTCAACCTTACATTTACAAGAACCACAGATACCGCTTCGGCAAGCAGCTATAATCGGTAACCCCGCACTTTCTAGTGAATCGACTAATACACTGCCGTGCTCCGCTTCTACACTAGTACCAAATGATGGGACAGATATACCAACATTAGCTGAAGACTTACCTTCTTCTTCAACCTCCACAGAGGCTTTCGGGGTATAGCTTTCCTGATAGAAGCGTCCCAGGTCGAAGTTCTCTTCTGTCAGATACTGTTTGATATCTTCCATAAATCCAACCGGACCACAGAGATAAACTGTCCTTTCCGAAAGATCAGGGCTCAACTTATACAGCCATTCCTTATCAAGACGACCTTGCGGATGCTCGGTTCCGCTGCTGTCTTTAAGCAAAAGGCGCAGATTGAAGTTATCATGTTGCGTAGCAAGCAACTCCAGCTCATCAAAATAAATTGTATTCTCTTTATTTCGAGCCATATGAATAAAATCGATATCCACTTCGCTGTTATGTTCCAGCCAATACTTGACCATAGACATCACCGGCGTAATACCGCAACCAGCGCTGACCATAGTCACTTTTCCATTATGAGCACAATCGATATTATTAAACGCCCCAGTTGGCTTTAGCAACATCACCGATTGATCTACGTTTAGCTCATCCAGGATAAAGTTTGAAACAAGACCATTTTCTACTTTCTTAACCGTAAACTTCAGCGTCGAATCACCTGGAAGTGAATTTATTGAATATGCGCGATATTCTGTTTTACCGTCTATTTCAAACCCTAAAGACGCAAACTGACCTGGCTTAAAGTTAAATTGCAGATCTTCTTGTTCCGCTTCTAGTTCAAAGCTGACTGAGTCTGGTGTTTCAAACCATTTTTTACGACAAATTAGTTGGACTGAATCTGAATGTGTCCACTCAAACATATTCAACACCTTTTCTAAGAATCAAAAAAACTCCGGTCTAAACAATGATTGAGGTATTAGACCGGAGCAAACAGCAGGATGAACTTATGCTGCCAGAATAGTTTTAAGATCAGCTTCAGGTGTTGAGATGCTACGCATATCGAACTGTTCCTGAATGATCTTGATTAGATTGTCTGTCAGGAATGCTGGTGCTGTAGGACCTGTGTAGATACCTTTCACGCCAAGAGCAAACAGAGTCAGCAAGATAACGATCGCTTTCTGCTCGAACCAGCTAAGAACCAGTGTTAGCGGAAGCTCGTTGATGTCACAGTCGAACTCTTTAGATAGAGCAAGTGCCAACTGAATTGCTGAGTACGCATCATTACACTGGCCCACATCAAGAAGACGAGGGATACCGTTGATGTCGCCAAACTCATTCTTGTTGAAACGGAACTTACCACACGCAAGAGTCAGGATTACGCTGTCTTCAGGAGCTTCAGCGGTGAAGTCAGTGTAGTAACTACGTTCCGCTTTATCACCGTCACAACCACCAACAAGGAAGAAGTGCTTGATATTGCCTTCTTTAACCTGCTCAACCACTGCAGGTGCGGCAGCCATTAGCGCGTTGCGACCGAAGCCAACAGTGATCATGTGCTCGATTTCATCGTGCTTAAAGCCTTCTAGTGACTCAGCGCACTTGATTACTTCACTGAAATCATCGCCTTCAATGTGCGATACACCCGGCCAGCCTACGATGCTGCGAGTAAAGATACGATCAGCATACTGACCAACGTTCGGGTTAAGCAGACAGTTAGACGTCATTACTATTGCGCCAGGGAAGTTAGCAAATTCTTTCTGTTGGTTCTGCCATGCGCTACCGTAGTTACCAACAAGGTGCGGGTACTTCTTAAGCTCTGGGTAAGAGTGAGCAGGAAGCATTTCACCGTTGGTGTATACATTGATGCCTTTACCTTCTGTTTGCTGAAGAATCTTTTCAAGGTCGTGAAGATCGTGACCAGATACAAGGATACACTTACCTTTAACTGGCTTAACGTTAACCTGGCTTGGCTCTGGATGACCGAATGTATCAGTTTCACCTTTGTCCAACATCTCCATTACACGGTAGTTCATCAGACCAATCTTCATAGACGTTTCAAGCAGAGCCTGAAGGTCTGTTGGATCCGTACCCAACCAGCTCATGATTTCGTGATACTCGGCATAAACCGCATTATCAGTCTGCTCAAGAACACGCGCATGCTCCATATAAGCTGCCGCACCTTTCAAACCGTACAGGCAAAGAAGGCGAAGACCAATTACATCTTCATTTTCAGTTTCGTGACCACGGTTTACAGCCGCTTGTGGCGCAACGCCTAGTAGCTCAGTTGCGTCTGCAGGAAGTTCAAATTTAGCTGCTGGTGAAAGCTCTGGGATCTCTTTATCAGAAACCAGCGCAGCTGCACGAACCTGCTCTTCAAGACGTTGCTTGAACTCGTTAGAAGTTTTAGTGAACTCAATGATGCGTTCTGGATCGAAGTTAACGTTCGTCAGAGTAGCGAAGAATGCTTTTGGCGCCCACTGATCGATTTCAGAATCGATAACACCAAACTGGCGTCCAAGATTAGCCCAGAAAGAAACACCTTGTAGAGAATATACAAGTACGTCTTGCAAGTCAGACACTTCTGACGTTTTGCCACACATACCCTGAGCAAAGCTACAGCCTTTAGACGCAGGGGTTTGAATTGTTTGTTCACATTGAATACAGAACATATATGAGCTCCAGTTAATTATTCGATATTACAGGTTCATAGCCTGTAACGATTTTCCGGTAGCCATACTGCACTAACCGTGCCAATTTGTATCTTATTGTTTTTAAAGAATATTATATAAGTCAACTGAGATGTCGTGATGTGCATTTAACATCACTTCGTTGTTAAATATACATCACAGCTAAAATTAAATAACTATTTGATCCCTAAACGCTTACCCATCCTGTACAGGTTTCCCCTGTCCATCTGCAAAAACTCAGCAGCCTTAGCCCATACACCATCACATTGATTTAAGGCGTGCTCTATGAGTTCTTTCTGGTATGACTCTACCATTTCTCTCATCGCGACCGGCTCGTCAGGCAGCTTATTAGATTGTTGTTTATCACTTAGTTGCGCTGTTTCTTCGACACCAAGGTGAGACATACGAATCAGGCTCTCTCCTCTTTGAATGACTCTAAGCCCCGCACGCATTAAGGTATGTTCTAGCTCCCGAACATTCCCAGGCCACTGAAGGGACTCCATGGTAGCAAGACAGGTAGGATGGAGATGGAGATCATGGATATTAAACTGACTTCGAACCTGGTCGAGTATATGACCTGCCAGAACTGAGATATCCCCCTCCCTTTCTCGTAGCGGAGGGACGAAGATAGGAAAAACATTCAGGCGATGATAAAGATCGGCCCTAAACCTGCCCTCAATCACCTCTTGCTCTAGGTTCCGGTTGGTAGCAACAATGATTCTGACATCCACCAGCAAGTTTTTGTCCGCACCAACCCGCTGAACCTCACCTTGCTGGATCACTCGAAGCAATTTCGCCTGAAGTAGTAAAGGAAGTTCGCCAATTTCATCCAGAAACAGTGTACCGCCATCAGCCATTTCGAACTTACCGGCACGGTTAGAATTAGCACCAGTAAACGCGCCTTTAACATGACCAAACAGCTCACTTTCTGCGATGCTTTCTGGTAGTGCTGCGCAGTTTACGTAGATCATCGGTTTGTCTGACCGGGCCGATTGCTCATGAAGAGCATGGGCGACAAGCTCTTTACCTGTTCCGGTTTCACCACTAATCAACACCGCGTAGTTTGATTTGGCCACCATAGAGATATTTTCGCGCAGACGATCTATCTGAGGGCTTATTCCAACCAGCTTGCCGCCTTTGGAACGTGCCTGTTCTATCAGCATCTGATTCACGGTTTTTTGCTGTCGATTCGACTCCTGGAGCGCTTCAAACAAGGTATTGTTCCGAAGGGTTGCAGCAGCTAATGCGGCGAAGGTTTCAATAGTGATGGAATCGATTTTGCTGAATGCCTCGATTTCCATAGCATCCAGTGTAAGTAGGCCAACCAGTTTATCTTCAACATAAAGACTGCATCCCATGCAGTCGTGCACATCAATCGCTTCGTTTGGAGCCCCTAAAAGCAAACCATCAAATGGATCTGGAAGCTCTGAATCGGCACTAAATCTGACTGGCTTTTTGCTTTCAAGAATGGTTTTTAGCCGTGGGTGGTTATCTGGATAGAACTTTTGCCCAAGTACCGCACGAGAGAGCCCATTGACCGCAACAGGGGTAAGAAACCCCTGCTCATCCAGTACAAACAGTGCACTCGCATCACAAGGCAGAACCTGCTGCACCGAATCAATCAATTTCTGATAGTGGTGACCTTTAGATAGATCCCTACTTAAATCCAGCGCTATCTGAAGCAGCACTCTTTCAACGGATGCTTTCATATTGTCTCTTTTTAACAACGTATTAATAGAAAATAGTATCTTGTTGTTATTTGCACATCAACCAGGATGACCATCAGCACGGGGAGTTGCAAGCATATAGCCAAACTTCAGTAGATATAGACCAAAAGAGAAAACCCAAAGAGCAGCAGCAACATTCACATAGGCGATCATATTCTCTGGCTGAAAGGCCACTGCAAAGCTACGGATAACGGCTGCCACAAAAAGCGCCGCAAAACCGTACCAAAACGCAGGCCCTTTATAAATCATACGCCCGGTATGACCCATTGTTACGCGAGCAATCATTGCAAGAATCAGGCCACCAAGTGCACCAACAGCAAAAAGGTGAGTCATTGAGTGCTTAATAAAGCCATCGGTTAAACCGCTAACCAACAACCCTACTGGTATACAGCCGTACGATACATGTAGAGACCAGACAAGTGGCTCACTCAATGTCTGCCATGGCTTCCAGCGTACAAAACGAGCAAGCTGTAACGCACCAGCGACCAGCATCAATGGTGTAGAAAACTCCAAAGAGGCTATTGGAAAAAAGCTCAGAGCAAACAGCAGCACAAGAGAGAGATTCACTGCGTAATCTAGCCATAGGATCGGCTGAGGTTTTTCGCTATTAAATCGTCTTGAAGTAAAGAACGGGATAACACGATTTCCCATCACAGACAGCAGTAATACAAACCACCATAACATTGCCTGCCATACTGCAGATGGTGGGAAAGGAGCCATTCCTTTGATGGTCGCGTAGCTGGCGAAATTTGCAATGATCGCCAGAATAAACAAAGGAACAAAAAACAGGTTCTTCCACCCTTTTGATTGGACAACCCTGAAACCAACTTCATAAGTAACAGAAAGGATGAACAGGGACTCTATTATTGACGTGATCCACAAAGGTGTATCCGTCCAAAACAGAACTCGTGGTAATGCCCAGAGCGCGACAATTAAAGCTAAGCGATAACTTTTTGTGCCGTTCACCCCCGTCCAGGTCTGAACCGCTGTCAATACGAAGCCAGCAACAATCGCCATGGCAAAGGCGAAGAACATTTCGTGAACATGCCACCAGATAGCGGGAACACGCAAAGCGGTTGGCTGACCTGCCTGATACGCATAAACCCATATAACGACAGAGATAATGGAATAGAGAGTACCAAAAAGAAAAAATGGCCTGAAGCCTAAACGGAATAGTGGATGAATACGGTCTTCGGCTGCTTTATCGGTAATATTTAGCAAAATATGTTCCTGGAAATTTAATTCGATACTCAGTATTAGCAGTATCTATGCCAGACCGGATCGATCTGAGAACAATTCAAACAACAAAACCAAAAAACAAACATAAGACATTGTAAATGCTGTAATTTAAATCTACATCCCTGGAGTTAATTTAAAGCAATTTAATATTATTTGTTCGCTGTGGAATCTGATGTTGTTAAAACAATAGGCTTAACGATGTCATAATGACATCATAAATATCAAACTGATAAACCAGATTCAATTGCTTCATATACCGAGCGGAGATATATCTGAATTTGTTACTAATGTCCTTTGAGTTATAAAAACATTAGCATATGATGTTTTATATAAATTCTGATTACATAAGCACAAATACATACATCAGAAATATACAGACGTCAGATAGGAACATAATGAGGCTAAGCAAGAAATTATCTCCGGGGATTGTGCTAGTTGTTTTTTCGTCGCTGATAACATTCGCAATGCTCAAGTTACCCCATGTAAAAAACGATGAACTCTATCAGAGCCAGTTAAAACGTTATTACTCTTATATTCTGGCCGATCAGCTCAGGCAGAGCTCTGATGACCTCACCCGAATGGCAAGGACTTACGTCACCACCAACGATGACAAGTACGAGAAAATGTACTGGGATATCTTAGCCATCAGAAATGGTGAAAAGCCCCGCCCTGAGAATATGGAACGAATATACTGGGATCTGGTTCTTGAATATGGGGATAAACCCAAGAAAGATACCCGGGCAGTTCCTCTTCGGGAATTAATGAAACAAGCTGGATTTTCTCAACATGAACTTCTCATGCTCGATCTTGCGCAACGCAATTCGGATGAATTGGTCAAAACGGAATGAATTGCCATGAATGCGGTGAAAGGCCTCTTTAGAGACGAGAAAGGGAACTTCGTTGTCAAAAGAACACCTGATTCAGATTATGCCCTGCGCATTATGCATGATGCTAAGTATCACCATGATAAGGCATCGATAATGAAACCAATCGACGAGTTTTTACATACACTCGATAAACGAACCGCAGCTGAAGTTGCAGAAAAAAAGCAGAAGCCTCCCTATACGAGGAGTTACTCGCGTTTTGTATCACAATGAATTTTATCGGTATATTGATTGGTAGTTTCTTGCTGCATAGAAGTTGGCAGTTTATTAACAAACTGTCTAATGAACAATTACTCGACAATATAAACGATTAGTAATTTGCGTCGATTATGTTCGCCCTTACATACATATTGACTTACTATTTATAAGTATGACCTACAGTATATTCACGCTAACAATGAGTTCGACAGATAGCTTTGCAGCGACATGCACATAAAGCCATCCATAAATGAGAGCAAGGGATGAGTATCTTTACACCGCCAGAACTAGATCAAGATGTGCTAAACGATGTAGTAGATGAAGTAAGCCTTTTATGTGAAGAGAGTGAGGCAACGCTGCCACTCATCGCTAACGATCCGAAAAATCGAGATCTGTTAGACAAACTTTTCAGATACGTTCATACCATCAAGGGCGATGTTGGCATTGCTCAATTTGAGCCGTTGATGCCGCTGTTAATGGCCTTCGAAGACCTACTTCAGATGGTGAGAGAAGGCCAGCTAGAATATACCAGCCCCATATCTGAACTCCTGCTCTCTATTTTCGATCACGTAAAATCCTTTGCTGACGACTGTGCAAGATACGGTAAAGCCCACTACGATGCAGACATGTTCGACAACGCGACAGAGTCTATAGCAAAGGTCAGAACATACAATGTAGCTAAACACAGCAAGTTTTTTAGACAAGCAATAGATGCACTCGATCCACCTTTGGATGCAAGAAATAGTAGCGAACTGTTAGCCTACAACCCCGAGGAACTAAGAGTAGACTGGGCTGACGAGCTGGAACCAGATCTGGTCTTTTTTAATGAAATAGCCCAGACAGTTGAACGCCGTTTAGATAACTGGAACGGCCGTAGCAACCGGCAACTAAAACTCGCATTGTTACTCAATCAGTATGCAGGCAAACCCATAGACGAAAGCCAATTAAGGGCTGCGGTTTATTTACACGATATTGGCATGTCTATCATCCCTATCAGCCTTTTCCGCCAAAAGGGCTCGCTGTTGGAGTCTGAGGTAAACAGAGTCAGAGGACATGTCATCCGAAGCGCGGGATTTCTGCGTGAAATGCCTCATTGGGAACAGGCCCAACTCTTTATTTATCAACATCACGAACAACCTAATGGTCAGGGGTATCCGGAAGGTTTGTCCAATGATGAAATCTCTCATGGAGCAAGAGTCATCGCGATAGTCGACGCTTTTGAGGCAATGACTCACAACAGGCCAAATAGTGACCATACAAAACGTCCAATGACGCTGGCACTTGAAGAAATAAACAGTAAAAGCGGTAGCCAGTTCTGCCCTTATTGGGTTAATGTTCTCAACCATGTTATGAAAGAGATTCTACCCGCCTCCTGATTTAGATTTACAAAAAATGCTTAAAATATCGAATAATGTTGAACTTGCAGACTGGGAAATCCAGCTCACTGCTATCCGTGCTATGGGAAGCGGTGGCCAGAATGTCAATAAAGTCTCCAGCGCCATCCATTTAAGGTTTGATATTAAGCACTCCACCCTTCCAGATATATATAAACAGAAGCTGCTCGCGCTATCTGACAATCGTATATCTAAAGAAGGTGTTATCGTGATCAAAGCCCAGACTTATCGTACGCAGGAACAAAATCGCGAGGACGCACTAAATCGGCTAAAGGAATTAATAGTTTCTTCTATGGTAACGGTAAAAAAACGCAGACCGACTAAGCCAACAAAAGCCTCTCAGCGTCGAAGGGTTGATGCAAAAAAAGAAATGGAGCAACAAAATCGCTTAGAGGCAAAGTTTCCTTTTAAACTATCCCAAATTCCTATATTTTACCCGCAACTTAAGAGTAGCCCTGATACTGCTTCCCCTTCTTATATTCGAGTAAGAGTCATGACATCAGATAGAGTAAAGTTTATTGCCACAGACATGGACGGAACATTGCTGGATACAAACGGTGAGTTGAATCCCGATTTTTTCGACCTGTTTTCAGAAATGGAAAGCAACGACATCATCTTTGCAGCTGCATCCGGACGCCAGTACTACAGCCTGATTAAGACATTTGGACCAGTTCAGGATCGAATGATGTTTATCGCAGAGAACGGCACTATGGTAATGCACCAGGGGAATGAACTATATAGCTGTACCATGGGTAATGAGTCTATCGCCGACATAGTGAACACAGCTCGCTCGATAGAAGGTGCTCATATTGTGCTTTGCGGTAAAAAGTCTGCTTATGTTGAAACTGAAAACCCTCAGGCGCTTGAGGAGTTCGCAAAATATTATGCGCAGTGTCGATATGTAGAAAACCTTCTTGAAGTTGAGGATGAGTTTATTAAGGTCGCAATCTGTCATTTTGATGGCGCAGAAAAACATATCCACTCGGTTGTAGATCCTAAGTTCGGACATAACCACAAAGTTGTGGTGAGTGCCAAGATCTGGCTTGATGTCATGAGTGCGGTGGCGTCTAAAGGGGCAGCGATAAAACATCTTCAGGACTCTCTTGGTTTTACTTTCGAACAAACCATGAGCTTTGGCGACTACTTTAATGATATAGAAATGCTACAGCAGAGTTACCACTCGTACGCGGTAGAAAACGCTCATGAAGAAGTAAAGAAATACGCCCGTCACATCGCCCCATCGAATAAAGATTACGGTGTATTAACTGTTATCCGCAACTATCTGGAAAGCCTCAACCCTATCGATTAAGACTGAATGGCACACTTTGCTAGCATGCTGTCACTATTGGCTAGTGTGTGACACAATCGGATTGCTTAAAATACGCTCATCAAATCAATACGGTGAGGAACTTACAATGGCAACTTCAAACACGGCACTTATTACTGGCGCATCTGGTGGCATCGGTCTTGAACTGGCTCGCATTCACGCAACGAAAGGCGGTGACATGGTTCTTGTTGCTCGTTCTGAAAACAAACTGCTTGAACTAAAGTCTGAGCTGGAATCTCAATACAAAGTCAACGTCACTGTATTGGCTGAAGACCTTTCTCAACCTGAATCCGCAAAGCGCATTTTTGATAAAACTGAACAGCTTGGCTTGCAGATCGACACACTGATTAACAATGCAGGTTTTGGTGGCCATGGCCTGTTTCATGAACGTGAACTTGAAGCAGATCAGTCGATGATGCAGGTAAATATGGTTTCGTTAACCAACCTGACTCACTATTATTTGAAAGGGATGGTGGCGAGAAATAAAGGACAGATCCTGAATGTGTCATCCACAGCTTCGTTTATACCAGGCCCACTACAGGCGGTATACTATGCCACCAAGGCTTATGTAACTTCATTTACCCAAGCTATTGCTGAAGAAGTAAAAGAGTACAACGTTACCGCGACAGCATTATGCCCCGGAGCAGTAGCAACCGGTTTTGTTTCTGCTGGTGATTTGGATGGTGTTGATATCTGGAAGAATGCCAAATCCCCAGAGTCCGTAGCAAAATGTGGTTATCATGCAATGGAAAAAGGCGAACTGGTCGCCTTTAACGAAGGAAGCCTGAAGTTTATGCTTAACTGGGTTATTCCTTTCTTACCAAGAAAAATGGTGTTGAAGATATCTCGTCAGGCAATGGAAAAGTCGGCTTAACTTAAAAAATAATAAGAGGTGCGCGATGAAAAGAGCCAACAGATTTGTATTAGCTCCATCATGGAAGCTGCTACTTACAGATATGCAGATAGACATCAACGCGGTTCTAGCGCACTCCAAACTGCCCGCAGATCTTTTTAACAGAGGACAGCCTACGCTTACTCCGCTGGAATATTTTCAGCTCTGGCAAGGTATTGATAAAGCAGCGGGAGAGCAAAGTACCCCGTTGCTATTCGCAAAGCATATGAAAGCAGAGTCTTTTGACGCACCAATCTTTGCTTCTATCTGTAGCCCGGATCTGAACACAGCATTGGCTCGTTTAAAGCAGTACAAACCGTTAATCGGACCCATGCTGTTAGATATTGAGCAAACAGATAAACAAACTTCTCTTCAGATTAGTTGTTATGGATATCAGGGGAAATTGCCTAGCTCCCTGAGTCTATGTGAGATGGTGTTTTTCACTCAGTTGTCCCGCTTAGCAACGCGCGAACATATAGTACCGCTTGAAGTTCAGTTGACGGAACTACCAGAAAACATAAAAGAATACGAAGAGTATTTTGGCTGTCGTATCAAGTTAGCCAAGCATGTGGGAATGCGCTTTTCAGCAGAGGATGCGAGCAGACCTTTTATGACTCAAAACGCGCCAATGTGGGAGTTTTTCGAGGCCAAGTTAAACCAGAAGTTGGCTGACATGACATCCGGCGCAGACACCTCGGACAGAGTAAGGGCAGTTTTGATCGAAGCGCTGCCGAGTGGCCAGAGCTCCATTGAGTATGTCGCAGAAAAGCTCGCTATGAGTAAGCGAACGCTTCAGAGAAAGCTGACATCAGAAGCAGAAACTTACCAGTCGGTTCTCCAATCCGTGCGGGCAGAACTCGCCGATCACTATCTGGAAAAGTCAGCCATGTCTCTGGCAGAAATCTCATTCCTGCTGGGATTCAGCGAGTCCAATTCTTTTATCCGGGCGTACAGCTCATGGAAAGGTGTTTCTCCTGGTATGTATAGAGAAACCTGTCACTAGATATAAAACTCATCAGCTAGGTTGTTAAAGCTTTGCCCTTTCCATAACAAGCAAGTAAGCTGATTTCTATCAGAGTAAACACCAGTACCCCAGGTGGTTTATGGCTTTAGACACTATCCTTTTTGATATCAACGAAACCGTCTTAAATCTTGATTCATTAAAATCTAAATTTAAAGATGCATTTGGAGATGAGAAAGTTGCCAGTATCTGGTTTTCGACTTTGTTACACAGCTCGACAGTATGTGTCGTTACTGGGGTAGAAACCAACTTTGCAGAACTGGCAAAAATCGCACTCAAAGATGTTGCTTCCCGACTCGGCGTAAACTTGTCAGATGAGAAAAGCCAGAACATTTTGGGGAGCTTTGCTAATTTGCAACCGCACTGTGACATCATAGGCGCACTGAGCAAATTGCGAACAGCTGGTTATAAAACTGTGGCGTTCTCTAATTCATCACAGCGACTTATAACATCGCAGATCAACAATGCGGGTTTAGTTGATTATTTTGATGAAATTGTATCGGTTGAAGCGACGGGGAGCTTCAAGCCCGACCCGAGAGTATATGAGTATGTTGCTAAGAAGTTAGGCCAGCCAAAAGAGCAACTCCGCCTTGTCGCAACACACGACTGGGACATTCACGGTGCGCTTTCTGTCGGACTAAAGGCGGCTTATATCGACCGCCTTAATTCACCATACAACCCGCTCTACATCCAACCTGATATTAAGGCAGATTCCATGCACGATATCGTAGATGAGATCATCAAATTGGGCAAAATGTACTAATAATTTACTGTTTCGCATCATTATCGCCTTCTTTGTGGAAGCATGTCCGTCACCGAACCGTCAACCAATTCAGCCGCCATTGCAACGGTTTCAGCAAGTGTCGGGTGAGCGTGTACTGTGTGAGCCAGAGTTTTCAACGTTGCTCCACTTTCTATCGCAACAGAGATTTCGTGAATCATTTCACCTGCATTAGCACCGCAAATTCCTGCACCAACTATTTTCCCTGAATCTTTATCAAACAACACCTTGGTGACACCATTTTCTGCGCCAACGCTCAGCGCTCTGCCACTCACCATCCAGGGTACTTTGCCAACGTTATACTCTACGCCTTTCGCCTTCGCTTCTTTTTCAGTTAATCCCGTCCATGCCACTTCTGGAGAGGTATAAGCGACCGACGGAATTGAGGATGGTTTGAAGTGAGAATCCAACCCAGAGATAGCTTCCGATGCTACTTTTGCCTCATGTGTCGCTTTGTGGGCTAACATTGGTCCGGCGACAATATCGCCAATAGCAAAGATATTCGAAACAGCCGTTTTCATCTGACTATCAACAGCGATCAAACCTTTCTCATCAACGGCAATATCTAAAGCTTCGAGACCAATATTTTGCGTATTAGGAGTACGGCCGATTGCCACCAGCACAGCATCAAATGTATCGGATTCTGGTGCTTTGGAACCTTCGAAACAGACTTTAACTCCTGAATCATCTGACTCCATATCTGTAACAAGCGTTTTGGTGTAGATCTGGTATTTTTTCTTTAGCGTTTTATTCAGCGGCATAACAACATCTTTATCTGCCGGAGGAATCACTTGCTCTAAAGCTTCGACGATTGTGATGTCAGAGCCCAGTGCCGAATAAACCTGCGCCATTTCCATTCCGATGATACCGCCGCCAATAATGAGCAATTTGCTTGGAATTTCTTTTAACGCCAAAGCATCGGTAGAGTTCCAGATTCGCTTATCTTCAGGAGCAAAAGGAAGGGATACAGGACGAGAACCAGTCGCGATAATCGCATGCTTAAACTCGATCGTCTGTTCGCCATTATTAACCGTAAGTGTATTCCTGTCCCTGAATTCTCCGCGTCCCTGAACACGAACAACCTTACGCGCTTTACATAGTGAAGCTAGCCCTGATGTCAGTTTGCTAACAGTTTGCTCTTTATGAGATCGTAGTTGTTCAATATCGATATCAACCTCACCAACAGAGATGCCCATCTTATTCGATTCTTTAGCCTCTTCGATAAAGCTGCTGGCATGCAGAAGTGTTTTTGACGGGATACACCCAACATTGACACAAACACCGCCTAATGTAGCTTGTTGCTCGATAAGGCAAACACTCATCCCTAAATCTGCTGCTCTAAACGCCGCTGTATAGCCACCTGGCCCACCGCCAAGTACGGATACATCTACACTAATTAATTCTGTCATTATTTGTCCTTAAATTTAATACGCTACGTATACTCGCGCATATATAGTTTCCTATACGAAACTTTATCTACAAATAACAAGAGATACAACGATAAATTTTATTGAAACAAGGAAGAATGGTTAGCAGAATGCTGTATAGGGGTGTTTACTATTGGAAACAGAAATTAAAAAAGTGCAGGAGGAACTGCACTTTTTCAGAAATAACTCAAAATGTATTAGCTTGATTAGCCTTCAACATTCTCTAGGAATTTAGCTAGCTCATTAACCGCTTGCTGGTTAGGAGACTGAACCGTTACTTCAGTTCCTTTAACTAGACCTAATGTTTGAAGTTTAAACAAGCTTTTTGCAGACGCAGCTTTACCACCAGATACAACTTCTACATCTTCCGCAAACTTCTTCGCTTCTTTAACGAACTGTGCAGCAGGACGAGTGTGTAGACCATTTTCAGCTGTGATTACTGCAGTTTTTTTATACATATTTTTTACCCCTTGAATTAATTGCCTCCATTTTTACCTATTATTCTTCCTAACTTCTGAGATCTGTGCCCGATTTATTGAACTAATCACCATTCTATTTGTAACATGTGATGTCCATATTTCTTCTCCGGCTCATCATTTCCAATTTATCTCAATTTCATTCTGTTCTAGTTCGATCTAACCATCTCGCCCTACAAGCGGGAACGTTCTCAATTAAAATAGAAAATATCATCTAAACATAACGCATTGAACTCTGTGCTTTTTCAAGTGCTTATTGGCCGTTTCTCTTCATACCTCCCCCAGAAACCTGTAATAAAACCTCACAACACCCTTATTACAAGGCTCTTAATCGATACAGAAATACTGAGCGCTCCATCACACTTTACCGCACCGCCTTTTGACTAATTATAAAATAAATAGAGAATTCGGTTTGCAAACGTTCCCGATACACTTAAGATTGAATTCGAATACTCGATAAAAGACAACCGGAGTAAGATATGAATTACCCTGCTGTAGCAAAAGAACTGTTATCGCTGATTGGCGGTAAAGATAACATCCAAGCGCTGGCTCACTGTGCAACGCGTCTGCGCCTGGCTCTTAAAGATGAATCTCTAGTCGATGAAAAGGCAATCGAAGATCTAGAAGGCGTGAAAGGTCAGTTCAAGGTTGCCGGGCAGTACCAAATTATTTTTGGTTCAGGCATCGTGAATCAGGTTCATGCAGAGCTGGCCAAACTTACTGGCCTAGCCGACATGTCTACCCGTGACGTAGCAGCTGCGGGCGCGGAAAAGCAGAACGTGGTTCAACGTGCAGTTAAAGGTTTGTCAGATATCTTCGTACCTATTATTCCTGCTATCGTTGCGGGTGGCCTGTTGATGGGTATCTTCAACCTACTAACGGCTTCTGGACTGTTTATTGAAGGTCAATCGCTGATCGAAGCATACCCAGGTATGGCAGATCTAGCGAGCATGATCAACACATTTGCTAATGCCCCATTTGTTTATCTACCTGTTCTGTTAGCCTTCTCTGCTTCTAAAAAATTCGGCGGTAACCCATTCCTTGGTGCAGCGCTGGGGATGTTGATGGTTCACCCAGACCTGTTGAACGGTTGGGGCTTCGGTGGCGCAAGTGTTGCTGGAACCATTCCTACCTGGAACATCTTCGGGTTTGAGATTCAAAAAGTCGGTTACCAGGGCTCTGTACTACCAGTACTTGTATCAGCATTTATTCTGGCTAAAGTCGAAAACGGCCTTCGCAAGTTTATCCCATCGGTACTGGATAACCTATTGACTCCAATGCTGGCAATCTTTATCACTGGCTTCCTGACGTTTACACTTGTTGGCCCGGCTACACGTGATATCGGCTTCCTGCTTGGTGACGGTCTGAACTGGCTATACGATTCAGCTGGCTTCGTTGGTGGCGCACTGTTTGGCTTTATCTACGCTCCGTTCGTAATTACAGGCATGCACCACAGCTTCATTGCTATCGAAACTCAGCTACTGGCAGACATCGCAATCACAGGTGGTACTTTCATCTTCCCTATTGCTGCAATGTCTAACATTGCTCAGGGTGGTGCAGCGCTAGCGGTTGGCTTTACAACCAAAGACCTTAAAACCAAAGGTGTTGCGATGCCATCAGGTGTCACTGCCCTACTAGGTATTACTGAGCCAGCAATGTTCGGTGTAAACCTTAAGCTACGATACCCGTTCATCGCAGCAATCTGTGCAGCAGCGGTATCAAGTGCGTTCCTGACAATGTTCAATGTTAAAGCTCAAGCACTGGGTGCAGCAGGTCTGCCGGGTATTATCTCTATCCGCCCTGACAGCATTAGCGTTTACGTGATTGGCATGCTGGTTTCATTCGCGCTTTCTTTTGGTCTGACTATTGTGCTTGGCGCTCGTCAGAAAACTAAAGAAGCAAAACTTCAAAAAGCAGCCGCTTAATACAATAACTCAAAGAGAACTTCCCGTTTGATGATGTTGCCCGTTGATTTTTCAACGGGCTTTTTTCTTCTGCAAAGCCTACCTGACTCCAAATACATTGACAGTAGCTATAGATCCAATCCGAACAAAAACACTGAGAATGTCCAGCACAATACTTCCGACAAAGTGACCAACCCATAACTTTTCAATGACATAAACCGTTTATATTCCGCTCCCAAACTCTCACCAGCTCATCCTCCGGATGTATGGAGCAAGATATATGAAAGAAAGAATAGCCTGGGTGGATATATCAAGAGGAATGGCTTTCCTCATGATTATTTACTCACATCTCGATTTTACCAATGAAACACTCATGGCGTATTTCACGCCAATGTTCTTAACCACTTTCTTTTTTGTTTCTGGTTACTTGTTCAACACAAAATACAGCTTTATTGAAGTTATCGAACAGAGATTCCGAACCATTCTGATCCCATTTTTTATTTATGGCGTTATCAATATAGTTCTTACACAGATATTAACTTTTGGAGACAAGCCACCAATTGCAGAAGCGTTTTACAACTTCTTTATGCAAATACGCGGGCATGACGATGGTCTTTGGTTCCTGGCGAGCCTGTTTGTGTCTACAATACCGTTTTATTTTATGGTCAAGTACACAAAAGGCGTTGCTTTAATCGCACTTTCGACGCTTTTTATGGCGGTAAATCATTATATAAACTCGGCACCAATCCCCTGGCATATTGAGCTAATCGCACCCTCTGTGTTTTATATGTCGCTGGGTTTTGTTTATAAACAATATGAACAAGTTTTGGCTCGTATAATAACAGCCAAAGTAGCGATAATATCTGCCTTAGTTTATCTTCCGCTAGTTACTGCTCATTATCGAAATTTTGCAGAACATGTAAGCTTTACGACCACGAACTATGTGTTAGATGGTTTAGTCATCACCTTGCTTGGCCTGATTATCTGTATCTATGTTTCTAAGAAAGTAGACAAACTAAGTGGATTTCTAACCTTTATTGGTTCAAATTCGCTGCTTTATTTTTGCTTGCACGGAAAAGTGTTTTCTATACAACAGAAAATTATTTACACCGTATTCAATCAGCTACAGCTGGAGATCACTCCGGCAATACAATTAGCGCTTGGTTTTACCATTACTATTCTGACAGCCATTATTTTGATGCTACCTGTTACTATCATTAACAGATACTTCAAGTGGACAATCGGACGAGGCTTCCGTTTAACTGGTAAGCCATCCCCTCTTCAAGCTTCATAATATAAAATCAACAGAGGGTGTAAGTCGTTTCACCCTCTGTATCTTCCTTCATATTTGAAATATCCCAGCTGTGACATATGCTTTCTAATAAGGGAATAAAAATTCCTATAGAAAAAAGAATAGTAAATAAATGTCATTGGCTAGAGTCAGGATATGATCAGATATCTTTGGGTTGTTTTAGTTCTATTGAGCCACTCTTTATCAGCTTCAGGTCTGAGGATTGATGACGACTTTAAACACTTAAATCTGCCGCCTCCTCTGGCAACGCTAGTCGATCACAACGACCGCAACGCAGAACAAATTTTTGAGCTGACAACCTTTAATTCCAAGTTATATCAAACCTCCATCAATCCAAATACCGATAATTACTGGTATAAAATCGAACTGTTCGCCTCACAACTCAGTAATCCCAAAGATCTAGCTCTGGTGTCTCAAAATCACCTGTTACAACACCTTGATATTTATTTGTTTAGAGATGGGGAGTTAATTCAATCGAAGCTGCTTGGCATCCATAGCCGACCGGCTACAAACGAGCTCTATCAGGGGGTGGTATTCAAATTTACTATGGCACCCAAAGAGCAAATTACGTTGCTAATACGAAAGCAAAGCGATGGCCCTGCGATTTTACCGCTTAGCCTGATGGATACGCAGACATTCGAAGACACTCAGACGCAAACGCTCCTGTTTTGGGGGGCAACCATCGGCATATTTCTGGCCCTGGCAATATACAATGCCGTTGTTTTCTCTCTCAACTTTAACAGCGCACAATATGGCTGGTACTTGCTGTTTCAGTTACTCATGTTCCTGAACTTTGCACCTTTGCACGGGTTTGGGTATCTGCTATTTCCAGACCAGTTTGTGCGCTTGTTGGCCAACAACATGGGTACCATGCACCTAATGTTGTTATGGTGTGCACTTATGTTTGCCAAACATTTTCTTGATATCAAAAAATATCGTCCAAGGCTTGGTATGGCGCTCAATAAAAGTGTCTGGATATTCTTGTTTCTGCTTGTTGTCAATTTTCAAATAACTGAGCTACAAAGAATGTACGTCACCACTGTAATGCTCATCATTGTCAGTTACGTATGTATTAGCTCTGCCATCGTTGCTATTAAACATAAATACTATCCCGCTTCATACTATCTTCTATCGTGGTTGAGCACCTGTTTTGGAGCTAGTGTTGGCTTTCTTACCTACAGTAATCTGATTCCACAAAACATGGTGACAATGCACGCCTTTATGCTTGGCGTTTTAGGTGAACTGTACCTGCTGTCTATTGGCCTTGCCAAACGCCTGCAATATCATGAGCTACAAGACAGACAGCATCGCCTTCTGGATCAAACCCTGAACATGCCAAATCAGAACTTTTACCAATATGCTCTTAAAAAGCAATTCCGAGAACAAGAAGTCGACACAACAAAAATTCGGCTTATTTTGATTTACATGGAAGGTTTGGATCACCTTATTAGTGCATTAGGTACCGATAAGGTAGCCACTGAAACCAGAAGTGTAATGCTGAAGGTCGGCAAAAAAGTATCCAGGCTACCCTGGCAGCTTAATATTCACCTAAACAAAAGCCACTTCGGCATTTCTATTCCACCTATGCAGACCATGGTATTTGTAGATAATGAAGTTAGTGTTGAACAACAGGTTAAAACGTTGCTTGAAATCTGGCGGGTTGAATTAGCGGATACCCTCTATTTTTCAGATATTCACGTGAGAGCTGCAAGTGTTGAGTGTGGCGACGACGATATCACAAACCTTCACCAAAAAGCATATATGGCACTGTTAGAGGCGCAAAAAAGTGGAATGCCATGGCTACCGTACAACAAGCAAATGATTGAGAAAGTAGAAACTCATATTCATATTTTGCACGAGTTACGGCTAGCTATCGCAAATCAGGAAATTGATATTTTTGTTCAACCTAAGGTAGATATTACGAGTAACAAAGTCATCGGTGGCGAAGCTTTGATGCGTTGGCCTCATAAACAACTCGGTATGGTGCCTCCCAACGTGTTTATTCCGTTGGCAGAACAAAGTGGACTCATTCACAGCCTGACTCTTATCGCTATCAACAAGATGTTTGCCTGGATTGTGAACACACCAAAACACTTTAGTTTGTCCATAAACATATCCGCTATCGATCTGATGCAAGAGGATTTTATCAATCACCTCGAACATGCCAGCACCCAGTATGCAGTTGACCCTGCCCGCATTACATTGGAAATAACGGAGTCTCAGGAACTGGATAATTCGAAACAACTAATAAAGAAAATAGGCGCGATAAAACAACTCGGCTTTGCTATTTCGCTAGATGACTTTGGTACAGGGTATTCCTCAATGGCTTACCTCAGCCAATTGGCAGTCGATGAAGTTAAAGTAGATATGATGTTTGTTAAAGAGATACAGAATAATGTCACCAATCAGGCAATCGTTAAAACCCTGCTCAACATGGCTGATATTTTAGGAGCTAGGGTCGTAGTTGAGGGGATAGAGACAAAAGAAGAGCTAGCCATGATTCGTGAATTGGGTGGTTGTGTTGGGCAGGGATATTACTGGTCTCAGGCAATTGCTGTGGAAAGTTTCCAACAGCAATTTCTGGACGCTGAAGCAGATGACAAGGCTTTAGTTAATAGTCGCTAGGGTCTGCTAGCCCTAGCTCCTTCCATGCTCAGACATATAATCGATGTCCGGCCCTAACGGTACCACTTGTGTCGGGTTTATCATCGTATGGCTGAAATAGTAGTGACGTTTAATATGGTAAAAATCGACTGTTTCAGCAACGCCCACGTACTGATATAACTCCCTCATATACCCACGGATATTTTTATACTGTTCTATTTGCTTTTGATTGCACTTGAAATGACCAACGTAAACAGCGTCAAACCGAATCAAAGTGGTAAACAGGCGCCAATCGGCTTCGGTGATTTGATCTCCAATCAGGTATCTTTGATCCGCTAATTTTTCCTCTAACTGACCCAGTGCATCAAAAAGCGCTGTGTAAGCATCTACATAGGCTTCCTGACTGGTAGCAAATCCCGCTTTATAAACACCATTGTTGATATTGTGATAAACGAAGTTATTAACCTCTTCTATTTCACTAGCCAACTCAGCCGGATAGAAATCCAGTGTGTTCCCTGTGACTTCATCAAATGCAGAGTTAAACATACGAATGATTTCCGACGATTCATTGCTCACAATCCGGTTCAGTTTTTTGTCCCATAAAACGGGCACTGTTACTCGACCGGAATAGTCAGACTTATTTCGGGTATAGACCTGATGAAGAAAGTCGTAGTCAAATAAATGATCGCCTGTACTGTGATTAGATTTATCAAAAGTCCAACCGTTTTCCAGCATATCCGGGCTTACAACTGATACCGTTATATGCTCTTCAAGCCCCTTGATTTTTCTGAATATCAAAGTTCGGTGTGCCCAGGGACAAGCAAGAGATACGTACAAATGGTAACGGCCTGATTCAGCCTTAAAACCACCCTCTCCTGTCGGCCCTGCAGAACCATCAACCGTAATCCAGTTTCTCAACTGTGCATCTTCGCGCTGAAAAGTCCCTTTGCTTGATTTGGTGTCATACCACTTGTCATGCCATACACCGTTAACTAGTAAGCCCATCTTTACTCTCCTGTCCCAGGTTTTGCTGATACTAAGGTAAATCGAATATAAGTGCAGTAACGGTGTCGTCACCGCTGTTTTTTAGCTCTAAGCTATCTTGATTTTCAACTTTCGCTCCATCTCCAGGACTCAGGCTTGTTGCATCAACTAAGAGCGTCCCAGTAACCTGATGAACATACACGTTTCTTCCTAGCTCAATATCAAAGTCTATTGTTGAGCCAGGCTCAAGGATAAGCTGATGCAACTTAGCGTCCTGTTTAATTTGTAGTGTTCCATTTTCACCCGTTGGTGTTGCTATAGTAGTAATGCCTTGATCGTGACCAAAATCTTTCTGCTGATAACCCGGTGTTCCACCAAATTCGTTTGGTTCTATCCAGATTTGCAAAAGAGCCAGCTTGTCGACCTGAGATGCATTGTATTCACTGTGATAGATACCTTTGCCAGCGGACATCAATTGAAATTCCCCTGCGGGCAATACCCGTACATTCCCCTCGCTATCTTTGTGTTCAATACTTCCATCGGTGATGTAAGTAATAATTTCCATATCACGGTGGCCGTGAGTATCGAAACCCGCGCCCGGATAAATGAGATCATCATTGATAACCCTTAGGGAAGAAAAACCCATATGAGCAGGGTCGTAGTAGTCAGCAAACGAAAATGAGTATTTGGTATCGAGCCAACCGTAATTTGCCTGTCCTCTATCTTGTGCGTACCGTACAGTAATCATGTTTACCTCTTCATCTTCAATTTTTTTAATCAAAGTACAACACCATCTAATTGTATTGCTTCTTGATATTGAATCTAAGTTTAGTTGTGCTAGATTCATTTAAAAATCGGAACATTTTGAATTATTAATTCAAATTATTTGAACATGGAAGCAGATGCATCAGGCCATCACAATTGAAGCACTTCAGGCGTTAGACGCTATCGACAAAAAGGGCAGCTTTGCCGCTGCTGCAGAGTCTTTGTTTAAAGTACCTTCAGCACTCAGTTATACGATTAAAAAGCTTGAAGAAGACCTTGATATAACGCTATTTGACCGAAGTAAGCAAAGAGCACAGTTAACGCCCGCAGGGCGATTAGTACTGGAACAGGGCCGAGAAATCTTGCTCGCGACGAATAGGCTCATTGATTCAGTTAAGCAACTGGATTCTGGCTGGGAGCGAGAAATTCGTATCGCGCGCGATACCACAATATGCCAAGCGCCACTGTTTGATTTGGTCACTCAGTTCAATCAACTTGAACACAATGTCGACGTTACATTAGGCGTCGAAGTACTAGGCGGCGGCTGGGATGCTCTGCACAGCAGAAGAGCCGATATTGTTATTGGCGTATCCGGAGAGCTACCAAAAGGGCTGTTTAAAACCCACAAAATTGGGACACTCTCCTTTGTGTTTGCGGTATCAAGCCAACACCCGCTAGCAGGCTTCAAAGGTGTGATTGATAATGAACAATTGAGAAAATACCCTTCCGTTGTTGTCGCCGACACTTCGCAGATATTGCCTGTACGCGATAGTGGACTCTTCCAAAGTAAGCAGGTACTCAGAGTCAGTTCCATGGATAGCAAATTGGAAGGACAGCGCCAGGGCTTAGGCATAGGTTTTTTGCCACTACACATAGCAAAACCAATGCTGGATTCTGGTGAACTAGTCGAAAAACAGTGTGCAATCCCTCGCCCGGATCAGGATATCTATATCGCATGGCACAAAGACCAGCAAGGTAAAGCATTTGAGTGGTTTATCGAAAAGCTTTGTCAGGTCGGTTGGTTACAAAACCACTAATTCACTTGAGTTAAGCCAGCAAAAGGCGCAGAATGCGCGGCTACCTTCTAACTGAGTATCCAAACTATGAGTTTTTCCCAACTGGGCCTTTCTTTAGAAATCTTAAAAGCCATCAAAGAACAAGGTTATGACACACCATCCCCGATTCAACTGCAGGCGATTCCTGCTGTATTGGAGGGTAAAGATGTTATGGCCGCAGCCCAAACTGGCACAGGAAAAACTGCAGGTTTTACGCTGCCAATACTGGAAAAACTGAGTAGTGGACCAAGAGTTAAAGGTAACCATATTCGAGCACTTGTACTCACACCGACCCGAGAACTGGCAGCACAGGTTAACGACAGTGTAGTGAAATACAGCAAGTACCTACCACTACGTTCAAACGTTGTCTTTGGTGGCGTAAAGATAAATCCGCAAATGATGAACCTTCGCAAAGGCAGTGATGTACTGGTTGCGACACCGGGCCGCTTATTGGATCTGTACCAACAAAATGCAATTAAGTTTTCTCAGCTTGAGGTGTTGGTACTCGATGAAGCGGACAGAATGCTGGATATGGGGTTCATCCGGGATATTAAGAAGATCCTGGAGTTATTACCTGCTAAGCGACAAAACCTGCTGTTTTCGGCCACCTTCTCCGCCGAGATTCGTGAACTAGCGAAAGGACTGGTAAATAACCCGATAGAGGTTTCGGTAAACCCGGCTAACTCTACTGCAAGAACCGTTGAGCAATGCATTTATCCAGCAGATAAGCGCAAAAAAGCTCCCATGCTCAAAGAGCTGATACAACAAGGTGACTGGCAGCAGACACTGGTATTTTGTCGAACTAAACATGGTGCTAACCGCCTTTCTTATTACCTGAATGATCAAGGCATCACTGCAGCCCCTATTCATGGCAACAAAAGTCAGGGCGCACGAACCAAAGCACTGGCAGATTTTAAATCAGGAGATATCCGGGTTCTGGTAGCAACGGACATTGCAGCTCGAGGTATCGATATTCCACAGCTTCCACAGGTGGTGAACTTTGAGCTGCCTCATGTCGCTGAAGACTATGTTCATAGAATAGGAAGAACCGGTCGAGCTGGTGAAGTTGGTATGGCCTACTCTCTGGTATGCAAAGATGAAGCAGCCGAGCTGTTCGGTATTGAACGGTTGATTCAAAAAGTTCTACCTAGGTTAGAGCTAAAAGGTTACCCGGTAACCAACACCCTACCGGAATCAAAACTGGATACCCGTCCAATGAAACCTAAAAAGCCTAAAAAACCGAAAAAGCCTAAAGCAGACCACACAAACGGACAACGTTCAGGAGAGAATGCAAAAGGCCATAAGCCTGCAGGCAAAAACAAGCGCCATTTTAGTAAAGGAGGGTCGTCAACTTCTAACACTGGAAGCACCGAAAAACGTAGAAACCCACGTCCAAAAAATAAGTCTCGCCGTCCATCTGGAAATCAAGCGTAACCTGAGCGACTCACCACTATTTTGCTCACCTTTATTTGACAGTTAAAAACACCTTATATTACACTTTAACTGTCAATTAAATGGTGAGCATATGAACTTCTATTCAATAAACCAGTTAAGCGAGCTGGTAGAACTGCCTGTCAGAACAATACGGTTTTATATCCAGAAGCAACTGGTCGATCGCCCGATAGGTGAAAGAAAAGCCGCGAAGTACAGCGAACAGCACGTCGAACAATGCCTGCAGGTCAAGAAGTGGAGCCAGGCAGGTTTGTCTTTAGATAAAATCGCACTCGCTTTAAAAGAACCACCCTCCGATATCCCTGAACCTAAAAGAAAGCCAGGGGAAATCAACATGCTTACGTCCATTCATATTGCTCAGGGCATTGAGCTGCAGATAGATCAAAGCATAGCTCGCCTCGAACACACCACCATCCAATTAATCGCTGAATCCATACTTAAAACTCTGGAGAGCAAAGATGACTAATCATTTAAAGGGATTTACCAGCTCGCCCCTGACTGGTGTCAATATTAATATTAAATTCACACTGCCAATGGTAACCACAGAGCTGGTGCAGCGATTTTTTAATGACAGTGATACTGTTATAGAAGCGTGTTATCAGTTCCCTATTCCCCGTGAAGCTGTTGTCGGAAATGTTGAAGTTCTTATCAACGACAAACTCTATAAAGGGCAGGTATTAGAAAAATCCGAAGCCGAAGAACGTTATGAAGAAGGCATAGCAGAAGGCAAACGCACGGTTTTAGTCAAAGACATTGGCGACGGACTGTACGAACTCAATCTGGGAAACCTTGCTCCTGAAGAGAAAGCTGAAATAACTCTCACTATCCACCAGCTCTGCCATGTCGAAAGTGATCAAATACGTTATTACCTGCCTACTGTTATTGCTCCTCACTATGGTGAGAAAGATTTCTTTAGCTCCCCAGAACCTGTTGCCAATGCTCTCGTTAATTACCCTTTTACCGCCCAAGTCGAGACACCTAAGCAAACCAAGATTTGCAATTCATCTCATGCCATTAAGGTGGATGAAAACAGCAACATCCGTTTTTCTGGCTACCTAAATCAAGACATCAAATTCTATCTGAAATGCGAAGAGGTAACCTCAAACTTTATCACAGCGGCATTTGGTGACCAATTCGCGACTCTAGGTAGTATCATTCCCAAAAAAGAAAGCCACTTTGACTCGTACTCAAACCGCGCGATTCAGCTTCTGGTGGATTGTTCAGGGTCGATGTCAGGCGTATCCATTGAGCATGTGTCATCGGGTTTGCAGGAAATATTTACAGAATTTCCGACAAGCAGGCCAGTAAACCTTATTGAGTATGGTTCAGAACCTAACAGTGTCCATAACCAACCTCTTCCCTTAACTGAAGATATACTTGAAGCCGTTAATTCTCTCGACGCAGACTTAGGCGGAACTAACATCGAAGACGCACTTAAATTGGCTATCGACCAACTACAACACTCAAAAATGGACGGTGATATTGTTCTTCTGACCGATGGTCAGGTATGGGAAGACGAGCGAATTAAAGCGTTGACGTCCAAAGCAAAGATTCTTGGTATTCGTATATTCTCGATTGGCGTTGGGTTTGCAATATCTGAGTCAGTACTTCAGCGGCTATCAGGTAAAACTGGTGGAACATTAACGCTGGTTAATCCCCACGAGAACATGGCTAATGCCCTCTATCGGGTAATCATGCAATCTAGCAAGATCAGTCAGCCCGGAACAATCAAAGTATCTCCGGCAATGCCAGCGCGCGACAAGATACACCGCCCAGGTTACTTCTATTCAAAGCAGAGTAGCCCAGTTGCGATGTTGACCGACGATCAACCAGATTCAGTGTCAGCCAATGATTCGGATACGGTCTCTGTGTTACTGGCTCCTGAATCTATGCACGAACCCGTGTCCCAACTAGTCGCAAAGTTACTTATCGATCAGATGGAGAATGAACAGGAGACCGATGCAATAAAACTCGCTACACAAGCCAATATTATTTCACGCTACACTAGCTATAGCATGGTCAGCGATGAAACGGTTGCTCTGGCTGATGGCCTACCTGAACTTGCTGCCGTACCTCAAATGGAGAAGAGGAGTTACTCACAAGCATCATCAACCTTGAAGTGTGAACAAGAGGCCTCTTATCTGGATATACCACCATTTCTTCGCAGAACGGCAGACCCTGAGCCCTTACCAGATATAAGCGATGCGCTGTTAGATGCAATAGAAGCCAAAGGAGACAGCAGGCTGCTAAAACGAGCCAAACGCATCAGAAAAGTGAAGCTTTACTATAATCTAAGCGATCTTGAACAACGTCTGGACAGAAGAAGTGACCATGCCCGCCCGGCGAAAGAGACATTGTGTTACAGCTACCTAGTAAGCCAGGGGTATGATATTGACGAAATCAATAGTTACCAGCTAGAAAGTGAAATGGCAAACTGCGCATCGTTTATATTGGCTCTGGCTGAAGAAGCTAACTACTTCTTTAATACACGGGTATCTAAGCTGCTTAAGGCAAAGTTAATATAGTGTTCGGCCTAGTAATGGCTGCGTAAATGCAGCCATTATACTCAAACGAGCTCAAGATGAGCTCCCGAAGGGGAGTTTTATTGCCTGATATCGCTTAAGAAGCGACGATATTCCTCATTATTGGCAAGTTGGCTAATCCCCTGAGCAATAAGTGCATCTATAGTTTCAGGCGGCAAGCATAAATCAGTCGGTATATTATTAAAAAAATCTTTTTCGCTCTTGTCCGATATTTCTTTCAAATTGATATCAACAAAATAAGAAGATACAGGTGTTCCAGGACTAGAATTTCTTTGGCCAGCTTGTTTAATCGTTTCTTTAATCAAACTTTTAGAAACATCATTATAGCGATGAATCTGTATATCCGTCATTGAATCTATTGTAGTCGCTAGGTTAGGCTCGAAAGAGGAGCTATCCAATTTTGAAAATGGCTTAACCGAAGCATCAATAGATATAACCATTATGTGAGATTTAATATCTGAACGATTAAATTTTAGGTGGCTATCTTTCTTTGCAGTCAATAAATCGCGAATAGCGACTAACCCCAGGTTATCCGTAATCCCACCATCTACCAAGTGTACATATTGTCGCTTCGATTTTTCACTGTAGCTTTTTAACCCTTCAACTGTCGATTTCTCGATACTGCTCGCGTACTCGCTCGACTCTAAATCAAGCAAGTTTGGGGGATCACAGCCTTCGTGGTTCTTTAAGAGAATAGGGCTGAACAAAACGGGAACAGCAGAAGAAGCAGCAACAGCGCTTGCCACCGAATAGCTTGATAGATCTGTACACAATAAATCAAAGTATTCTTGAATAAATGGAAAGTGGACTCCACCACCCATATCGGTAGCATTAATTATGATTAAGGGACTCTCTTCTTGATTGAAATCGGCAAAAGTAGCATCTGCAAATAACTTTTCTCGATAATAGCCTACCACCTCATCAGTTCGTCCATTAAAAGATAGCCACTGTCTTGGGCTAAATGCTCGCCAAAACAGATCCGTGCCTACGTCGTGAGAAAGAAAATCCTCCTCAAAGTTGGTGAATATTTTATCCCCATACAAACCATAATATGCAGCAGTAAAGCTCCCTCCAGAAACAGCGCTAATTACGTCCACTTCACTTAACAACGATTCATCTATGCCATCATGAGTTACGATTTGTTCTTTTAAAGCTTTTAGCACACCATAAGAGAACGCCGAAGCTCTACTGCCTCCACCGGACATTGCTAATATTATTGTGTAATTGCCGTTGTCATGTTTGGCGGCCGCATTTGAATAAGAGTAGTGATCGTTTGAGATGCTGCCATTGGGTAAGCTAATCAACAGGTCGTTAGTTGGAGTTCTATCGGGGTCAGGTACAATTGCTATAACTGTTGCAACCACAATTAAGAGGAGAATAAAAATAGACCGTGAGCGCATGATGTTATCCTTACAGGGCTCGTATATCAAAAACCCAATCAAGGTGTTCTTGATACCTTTCCCTAGTTAAAGCGAGACTTCAGGACGGTAGAAACACTTTCTTGTTCCGAAACACAGAAAGGTACACAATATGTTAGGAGAAAATTTGCACCCATTACACTTTCTAAGTTATTGGATAAGAACTTTTCGCCATGGTTAAACGCCACTAATAGCCCCGCCACAACCAATGAAACTGTCAAAACTCGCTTAAATATCGCGTGTTCTACTGCCGATTTTAGAAACTTATTGATATACATTTTAAGCCTACAAATAGAAATTGAACAATCGTTCAGATAAACTTATCAACGTCCTAGTAGAGATACAAATCCAATTTCTAATAACTCATATCCATTAGTTATTGTCGGAAATTGTGTGATCGTAAGGCGGAATCATAAGATTTAACTCCAGTTGAAGGTGAAAAAGCTGAAAGACAAAGTTTTAGTAAGCTACGTTGAAAATAGTTCGGAAGTGTTTGGGCTGTTCAATCTCATCAAGCATAGCAACAGCAAAGTCTTCAGCACTGATGTTACTTTTACTGCCATCTTTATTGGCCAGCATTGTTCTTCCGGCTAGCCGAAAACTTCCGGTACGCTCTCCTGGTGCTATCATTCCTCCTGGTGCCAACACCGTAAAGTCGATATCTGCAGAGAGCATTTGAGCATAGGCGCGACGCATACCTGTTGCTTCTGGCAGAATGCTCGCTGGAGTCAACTCTAACGCGCTGGTTCCATCTGGCATTTGTAGTGAGCTTCCACCACCCACCGTCAACAAGCGTTTTCCCGCCTTTATTTGAATATCAATAAGTAGCTGAGTAAAAGCTTCCGCTTCTTTGACCGCATCATCTGTGTTACGCGGGCTTAGGGCAGATACAATCACATCGGCATGCGTCGCAAGCTCTATGACAGAAGGAATGTCATATACATCGGCTTTAACACAATCAACCTGGTCGTTATTTTTTATTTTGTCTGTGTTACGGGCAACTGCGATAACGTTATGTTTACGCGATGTCGCTTCGTCCAGAATACGGCTACCGATCATACCACTCGCTCCAATTAGCAATATTTTCATCAAAAATCTCCTTAAGTAATAAATTCAATTAAACAATTAGATATTAAAGTAACTAAATCAGTAATCTGGCTGCTTCTGGATTGTTGTAAAACTCTGTATGGTCAACCTGTTCAATGCTGTCGCCTATCACTTTTAAAATGGTTGGCACTCCGATGGAGCCAACTCGTTGCATCAATTCAATCGCCTTGCTTGAAGCAGCTTTCACTTTGTCGGCCATTACCTCACTACCAACGAGCTCTGCTTTTTCTTTCGGCACTCCCTCTGCAATCAGGGTATCAACAACATGCTGGCGATTTTGAGCTGAAATTCCTTCAACAAAGCCTTTTTCTTCCAAGCGTTTGCAAATGGAAAGCTCCTTCTCAGGACCTAGCTCACGAACCAAAGCAGCGGCTTGTGCAGAATAGGTAGAATCTAATATCTCGGAATCTGAGCGCACGATATTCTCGTTATACGCCTTACTGAAAGTTTGACCTGTTAACTCTTTAATTTTCGCGTCTGCTTTCAAAACGTATTCTCCTTTTCCTTCAGTCATTCGAGGCGCATTTTCCCCCTCAAATAGATGGCGGTGTAACAATTCCACTTCCGCACCGTATCTGATTAGAGCGTCAAATACTGGAGCTGCGCCGTAGCACCAACCACAGTACGTGTCATAGATGATGATAAATTTACTATCGGCCACAACTGCCTCCTCTTGCTTCACTTAATAGTATCTACAAAGGAAAATATACAGGCTCCATTTTGTATGGTATACACAGATAATGTGGAATAACTATTCGCTTTTAACTGACAATGATTTCTGAATTACGCTTTAACTTAAATCGTCTCGCCTATTTTGTTGCTATTGTTGAAGAAAAAACAATCACAGCAGCTGCCAAGAGACTAAACCTCAGTAAGGCTGTAGTGAGTAAGCAGTTACAATTACTTGAAGAAGAACTGGGCGCGACTCTATTGGTCCGTAATACCCGTCATATGCATACAACGGATGTAGGGCAGGCATTTTATCTTCACAGTAAAGATCTACTCAATCAGGCTCGTGCTACATTTGAATCTGTCATTGAAAGAAGTAAAGAGCCTTCAGGCGTGATACGGTTAACGGCTCCGGTAGATTTTGGCATCAACAAACTTGCACCTTTTATTTCCGAATTCAGCCAACGTTACCCGAATATTGAAATCGAAGCACAACTGAGCGATGATCGACTCGATATCGTTGCTCACCGCTTTGATCTGTCATTTCGTATCGGTTGGCTTGAAGATTCTAGCAACAGGGCCCGAAAAATTGGAACCTTTAGGGAAGTCGCAGTAGGCTCAACCACTTTTGTAGATAAATGGCAACCCACTAACCCTTCCGATTTATCCAAGCTACCGTTTGTTTCGTACAATGGGATTGAATCCAGTCATCGTGTGTTTACAAGGGATAGCCAAGAACATGACGTCGCTCTTAACTCAAATGTTACGTTCAATGTAACTGTTGCGGTAAAAGAAGCGCTCTATTCCGGTCAACATTTTGCTATTCTCCCTGATTTTACTATTCAACAAGATATAGTTAAGGGGAAGTTAATTGAAATTCTGCCAGACTGGAAACTTAAGACTGGAGGAATACACGTCGTAAGTCCTCCAAGCCGACTTCGCACGCGTGCAATTCAGATATTTTTAGATGAGTTAACCAAACAAGACAGTCTAATGCTTATTTGAATAAGTTAGCTTATATTAGCTAATCTATTTCTTTTTACAAAGGGCTTCATTTTTGAGTATGTGTATTATGTGTTGAGTTGTAACAAGGTTATGAGTTTTTGATCAGCTTTAATCTAACTTAGATGCGTCTTCAAGAACTCAATAAACACTTTTGTTTTTGCAGGCATCACTCTACCGCTTGGTATTAATGCATTCACAGGGGGGCCAGATATTGATGTGCTAGGGAGAAGTTCTACCATGTCTCCACTTTTTAGCGCTTGGCTAACCGCTTTGTCATACACTTGCGCAATGCCTAAGCCTGATACAACGGCATCAACTAACGCCCTTCCATCATTAAATACCGCTATTGGTGATATTGATATTTCAGAGGTTTTTCCGCTAGCGTCTTTAAAAAGCCACGGGCGGATTTTCCCAGTTGGAGCTCGAAAGGCTACGGAGTTATGATTGCGCAACGCATTTAAGTCTTTGGGGGCACCAAATTCTTCTATGTATCTTGGAGAGGCGCAAAGTATTCTTTTGGCCTGACCTAAGCTTTTAGCAACAAAAGAGCTATCATCCAGTTCTCCAATCCGAACTACAACATCCCATTCTCCTTGAACAGCATCCTCAAATCGGTCTGTAAGAGATAGCTCAACCGTCACTTTAGGGAAATTATCGGTAAATTCTCTCAATGTATTAACGATATTGCGCCCAATTGCGTTAGGAAGATTCACTCGCAGTTTACCTGTCGGCTCGTCTTTTCTTGCTTCTAATAAGAGCCTCGTTTCATTAATGGTATCTAGCGCGTGCTTCGCGGCCTCAAAATAAATCCTTCCTTCTTCCGTCAAACTAACTGAGCGCGTTGTGCGATTAAACAGCTTTAACCCTAGCTCCGCTTCAAGCTTTCTAACGGCTTTCCCAGTTCCTGATTTCGTTGAGTTAAGGGAAGCTGCTGCTAAGGTAAAGCTACTAAACTCAGCGACAGCAACAAATGCAACCATTTCATTCATGAGTGCGTTTTTAAACATAATTGTGTCCAATTAGGATACTATGAATATCAAAATAGCATGTTTACCCCTTAAATAAAAACCAATAATCTTACCTCACTGGTTCGAAGCACAAGCTTATACAAGCAATACGCTTCAATACGGTGCTCAGAATTAAACAGAGTATGTGTGTTCTGAACTTAACCGAATATGAAATCAACTTGAGGAAGAAACATGTCTCTACAAAAACAACTAGATACTTTTAAAGAACAATTCAAGAAGCAAGCTCCTGCACCCGCTTATGAAGCATTCAATCGCTCAACACAAGAGCTGATTGAAAGTGGCCAAGCAGATAATGCCCTAAAGGTCGGAAACGAAGCCCCTGATTTTGTATTAAGTGACTCTGAAGGTAATGACGTCGCCCTTAAAACACTATTGGCTAACGGTCCTGTTGTAATTAGCTTCTATCGCGGCGTGTGGTGCCCATACTGCAACATCGAGTTGCAAGCTCTGGAAGCGGCTGCAAAGGATATTGCAGCCAAAGGGGCAACCCTTGTTGCTATTTCTATGCAGGGTGCTGCGGACAGCCGTAAGTCTCAACGTGACAATAACCTTAGCTTCCCAATTCTGACTGACAATGCTGGAGAACTAGCGAACAAGTTCGGTATTCGTTGGCAGGTTCAGGATTATGTCATCGAGTTTAAGAAAATGTTCAATGTTGTTCTTCCTGATATCCATGGTGATGGTCAATGGAATCTACCGATGCCTGCGCGTTATGTGATAGACACAGACGGAACAATTGCCTATGCGGAAGTAAATCCAGATTACACGCAACGACCAGAGCCGAGCGACCTGTTCCCTGTACTCGATTCACTTACAAAAAAATAAGCTCTGTTACGCAGCGCTAAAAAATTAAGTCGCAATATTAAATAGCTTAGATATTTATTCTCATGATAGGGGTGGCAGTAGCCGCGCTCGCTCACCCCATTAAAAATGAATTTAGAAGGTAAGTAAGATGAAAAAGCAATCCATTAATAAATAAGCGATAAGCTGCAGCTTCTCAGTTAGCTCTACATAAAACAGATCTGATATCTTGATTCAGAAATAGGGGGAGTTGTTCAGTTTCAGTTGGATTGACCACCTTTAGAAACGGTGGTCATCGATCTTTTCGAATACCTAAAGTTATCTGAGGAGCAACCTCAAGTTAAGCTATAACAACCTTTACACCTTTCTCTTCAAATGCCTGAACCTGCTCGCCTTTGATGCCATCATCCGTAACCAAAATGTCGATGGTTTCTGTCGCTAACACTCTGTTAAAACCAACACGCCCCACCTTCGTTGAATCGACAACGGCAACAATGCTTCGTGCGCAAGCCGCCATTACCGCACTGATGGAGTACCCTTCATTAAACGTAGTAATGCCTTTGTCGGGCTCGATGCCATCTGCACCGATAAATAGCATGTCAGCAGAAACACCATCGAGACACTGTTCAGCCTTAGTACCGTGAAGAGATTTAGTCTTGGCACGATAGGTACCACCACAAATAACGAGGGTGGTATTAGGTGCATCAGCAAGAGCCTGCGCAGCAGGTAGATTATTGGTAATGGCAATCACACCACCATGTTCAGCGATGTGATTCGCTACGAGATGTGTTGTACTACCGCTGTCAAGTATTACTGAGCTGCCCGGTGATACCATATCAGCAGCAGCGACGGCAATGCGTTCTTTAGCACTCGCATTAATCTTGTATCGACTTTCGAGCTTAATTTCGCTTTCAGGCTCTTTAATGGTATGAGGCAATGAGTCTAATGACTGTGCCCCACCGTGAAATCGTTTAAGTTTGTTTTCTTTCTCAAGCTTACGAAGGTCTGCGCGAACAGTCACTTCTGAAGTATTAAAGTAATCAACCAGTGCTTTCACTTCAACTCTGCCGTGTAGACTGAGTTGCTGCAATATGTATTCGTGTCTCTCTAGAACGTTCATTCTATACGTAGCCTTGCATTTTCGTTTTGTTTTTATTCACAAAGCGATTATGCATTTTGAAAAGCCTTACGTAAAGAGTCGTAACTCTTCAAAATATGAACCAACCCTAAACTAGAACGACTTCGATTCCTTTTGCCTGAAACTTTTTAATGTACTCTTTCGATATATTGGTATCAGTAACCAATACGTCTATGAGTTCAATATCCAGCACACGGTTAAAACCAACCCGCCCCATCTTAGACGAATCGACAACGGCGACTATTTTGTTGGCGCATGCGGCCATCACCGCACTAATCGTGTAGCCTTCGTTAAACGTTGTAATTCCTTTATCTGGATCAATACCATCTGCTCCCAAAAACAGCATATCAGCCGAGACACCATCTAAACACTGTTCGGTTTTTGAGCCATGGAGAGACTTCGTTTTACTTCGGTAAGTTCCTCCACAAATCACTAAGGTCGTATCCGGAGCCTCTTTTAAAGCATCTGCCGCGGCAAGGTTATTAGTAATGGCAATAATCCCACCGTTTTGTGCAAGTTCCTCGGCTACAAGATGAGTTGTACTGCCGCTGTCTATAATGATTGAGTCGCCAGTTCTTGCAAACTCCGCCGCTTTTTTGGCGATACGCTCTTTTGCACTAGTGTTAATTTCGTACCGACTTTCCAGAGTCACTTCGTTAAGGGAAATATAATTATTGCTGTTGGTAACCAACGGTAAAGTTTGCAGTGCCTGAGCTCCGCCATGATATCGGCGTAGCTTGTTAGTTTGTTCCAGTTTTCTTAAATCACCTCGAATCGTCACTTCAGACGTATCAAAAATCTCAACTAAATCTTTTACTTCTATACGTCCTCGTTCTTCGAGCAACTCAAGAATGCTTTCATGTCGTTCCAGCACATTCATTTGATTCGCCCTCCGGCACGCTAAAAAACAGGAAACCTGCTATCCCCCATGTGCCTAATAACAGGTTTCCCCAGGGGTTAAGAGGCGATTTGCCCGTCAAGATCCCAAAGGTCTTCCCACCCTTTTGCACCTTCCCACAGGAATACCTGTCCTTTAATCAGTCGACAGTTTTTATCGATCTTGGAGATAGCTTCCATTTCCTCGTCCGTTAGAGGATTTTCGGTAATGCATTTCAGATTGGTGTAGTACTCATTTTCACGAACAGAGAACGGAATAGGAACATGACCACGTTGTGCAGCCCATTTAATGCAGACAACCGCTGGATGAACACCCAGGCGTTTTGCCGCCGCAACAATTACTGGATCTTCGATATCAACAGTGTCGTCTTCTGTCGTATCACGATCTGGACGAGTCGGAGAACCTATCGGGCAAAAGCCAATTGGCAACACTTCTTTTGATATTAGATAGTTATAAAACTCTGTCTGCTGAAAATGAGGATGACATTCGAACTCATTTACAACTGGCTTAATACGAGCATCCTGAAGAAGCAGCTCCATTTTTGCCTGGGTCATATTTGATGTGCCGATGCTTTTCACCAGTCCCATATCGACCAGTTGCTCCATCTGACGCCATGTATTCATAAAGTTTTCATGAATATATGGTTTAGCATCAGCGCTACGCGAATCAACATCACAGCCTGGCGCATGATAATTAGGGAACGGCCAGTGAACCAAATACAAATCAAGATAATCTAATTGCAGATCCGCTAGAGTCTGTTTGCACGCCTCGATAACATCATCGTGTTGGTCATTCCATACTTTTGAATCGATAAACAGCTCTTCCCTTGGAATGCCTCCGTCCATCATCTGCTTAAACATTTCACCGATAAGTTTTTCGTTACCGTATACGGATGCGCAATCAAAGAAACGGAAACCAATTGACGCTGCGCCTAATACCGCTTGTGATACTTCTCCTGCTGAAAAACGGTCTGAACCAAACGTACCCATACCTATCGCAGGCATCTTCTGACCATTTGCCAGAACCTTATATGGGATTGAGCTCTGTTCAACTGCGTTCTCTGAGATTTTGAATTGAGACATGTTTAAATCCTTTTTCAAGCTATGCCCCTTTCATCACCAAAAGGGGCATCTCTTGCTTTCTAGTTAATATCTATTAGTAAAGTACTGCTTTCGCTTCTTTAGTACCGATGTTGTCTTTAGTTACGAAAACAACACCTGTATCGATAAACTTCTCAACTTTTTCACCTTTAAGAATCTTGTCGATTGCCATCACGCCTTTGTTACCCATGGCATAAGAAGACTGAACTACGATGCCGTTAAGAGTACCGTCCTTAACGAACTCCTGAAGGTCAGCGTTACCATCGAAACCTACCGCAACTACTTTACCTGAGTAGCCTTGCTGCTTAAGTGCACGACCCATACCAATCGCAGTTGGCTCATTTGAACCGAAGATAGCAACAAGATCCTGGTTAGAAGCAAGTACGTCGATAGTCTGGTTAAGCGCAGTTACCATGTCAGCCTGAGAGTAGAATGGACCAATTACATCTGCACCCGCTTTCTTAACTTCATCCATAAAACCACCATCACGGTCGATAGCAGAACCCGCACCAGGAGTGAATGACATCATTGCTACTTTATCTACTTTCTTGCCGGATGCTTTCAGGTCTGCAAGTAGTCGCTGAGCCGCCAGCGCACCTGCTGCACGGTTGTCTGTAGCAAGGAATGATTGATAGTATTTGCCATCACTCGCAAGACTTGAGTCGATTAGCACGACTGGAATGCCTGATTCCCACGCTTTTTTAACTGAAGGGATTAACGCGTTTGGATCCGATGGCGCAAGAACAATACCAGATACACCACGGTTTATAGCGTTATCGACCATGTTTACCTGCTCTGCTACGTTAGTTTCAGCTTCAGGTCCCTGGAACGTAACACTGTACTGAGGAAGCGCTTTGTCTGCATCCTCTGCACCGCCACGAACGTTTTGCCAGAAGTTAGAGTTCGCAGTTTTTACGATAACAGCGATTTCATTTGTTTTCGCCATTACACCCGGTACCGCAAATACTGTGGTAAGACCTATCATTGCAACCATTGCGAGTTTTTTCATTGTTTCGCCCTCCTTGTTAGGCGCTTTATTCTTTGTAGGTACAGCTTTTGGTTTATTTACTTGGTTTTGACGTAGCTGATCAAAAGCTACGGTCATGATAATCACGCTTCCTATAATGATTTGTTGTACAAAGAAGGAAACGCCATTCATGTTCAGACCATTTCTCAGCACACCCATAATGAACGCACCAATCAATGTTCCAGGGATAGTACCGACACCACCCATTAATGACGTACCGCCAACAACCGCACTGGCGATAGCATCAAGTTCATACATAACACCACCGTTTGGCTGAGCGGTAACCAGCCTTGATGCAAGTACGACACCTGTCAGACCTGCCATCAAACCACTAGCGGTGTATGCGTATACCTTGACTCTGTCAGTTTTAATTCCTGACAAACGTGCTGCTTCTTCATTTGAACCGATAGCATATAGGTAGCGACCTACGCGTAGCTTAGTCAGAGCAAATGTAAACATCGCAGCAATAACAACCATCAGAATGACCGGGTAAGGAATACCAGGAAACTTCACTAGCGGTAGACCATTCGCACCCACTTCAACCACTCTAAATAGAGCTCCATTACCTAGGTTAGAGAATGACTCAGGCATACCGGATACTGGTGCAGCATTTGTTACGTAAAGGGCGATACCGCGCGCAATCATCATCATTCCAAGAGTTGCGATAAAAGGAGGAAGACGTAACTTAGTAACAAAGAACCCGTTTACCGCGCCGCAAGCCGCACCCGTTGCAAGGCCTAGTAACATACCAATAGGAACTGGAACTCCAGCTTTAACGGCCATGCCTGCAGCTACACCAGCGAGCGCGACAACAGAACCGATACTCAAGTCGATACCGCCCGTTAGAATTACGCAGGTTACACCGATACCAATAAAGGCGATGGTTGAGGTCTGCAGACCAATTGTCATTAAGTTGTTTAGCGTAAAGAAAAACTCATTAGTAATCGTGAAGGCGATAAACAGACAGATCAGCCCTCCCAATGCAGCCAGTTTTTGCAGCATCATTTTTTGCTTATCAGTCATTTAAGCCACCTCGTATTCATGCTTGAACATATGTTTTACACCCGTCGCGTAGTGCATTATTTCTTCCTGATCGGTTTTTCTGGTGTCGAGTAATCCTGTCATCTCACCTTCTTTCATTACCAGTACCCGGTCAGACATACCCAGAACCTCGGGCAATTCCGAAGAAATCATGATTACGCCAACTCCTTGTTTAGCCAGCTCGTCTAGTAGTTGGTATATGGCATATTTCGCTCCAACATCGATACCCCTTGTTGGCTCATCGAAAATCATCACGCGCGCGTCGCGGAATAACCATTTCCCAATAACGACTTTCTGTTGGTTACCTCCGCTCAAATTACTAACCAACTGCTCGATAGTTGGAGTTTTGATCTCCATCTTATCGATAAAGGTCTTTGATGCTGTTCGCTCTCTCTCTGAGGAAATAACGCCAAACTGGTTAGAGACTTTGTCCATCGAAGCCATAGTGATATTTTCTTTAATGGACATTTTTACTGCGACGCCATTTAGCTTCCGGTCTTCCGAAAGATACGCAATACCGGCCTTGATAGAGTCGGCGGGTGATTTGATCGAAATCTGTTCGCCGTGGATATAGATGTCTCCACCATCAAGCGGATCCGCACCAAAGATTGAACGAGCTAGCTCTGTCCTCTTTGCACCAACCAGACCTGTGATGCCTAATATTTCACCCTTAAGGACATCGAAATTAAGTGGTTTAAACACTCCAGTTCGCTCAGCATTCATCACGGACATGATGATCTCATCCTGAACCTCTGCAGTTTTGGGAGGGAAGTGGTTGTCCAGTGAGCGTCCAACCATACGCGCGATAATTTCGTCCATAGTGACATCTGCGAATTTATGGTCAGAGACGTAAGTTCCATCGCGGAAAATAGTGATATGGTCACATATTCTCTTTAACTCATTCATCCTATGTGAAATATAAACAATGCATACACCTTGAGATTTAAGCTTATTTACTAGTTCAAATAACTTTTCTATCTCTTTTTCTGTTAGCGCAGAAGTAGGTTCATCCATTATTAATACTTCAACATCAAATGATAGCGCTTTGGCAATTTCTACCATTTGTTGTTTGGCAACAGACAATGTATTTACGATATCATTTGGATCAACGTCTATATCAAATATTTTAAGTAGTTCACCTGCCTCTTTAACCATCTTCTTTTTGTCGATAATGCCATTCACCAGGGGCTCTCTGGCAAAAAATATGTTTTCAGCAACGGATAAATGAGGAATTAAATTCAACTCCTGGAATATCATACTGATTCCGTTTTGTTGCGCTTCTAGTACGGATGAAAATGTTCGCTCTTCACCTTTATAGAAGATGGTTCCTTCATCTGCTTCATGTACGCCTATCAACACCTTCATCAGCGTAGATTTTCCTGCACCGTTTTCTCCCATCAACGCGTGTACTTCTCCTTTTCGTAGCGAGAAATTAACGTTGCTCAAAGCCTGAACCCCCGTAAAGGCTTTGGAGATATTGCGCATTGTCAATAATGTGTTCGTCATACGTAGCCTCCGAGCTACCCGTTCTTGCTTCAATCTAAAGGTGTAACACCTTTTTTAAGAATGATATTTCCGTATTTTCTTGTTGTTCCTGTTACAACAACACAAGTTGCAGATTTGGCTCTCTTATAAAAATCAAATCTATCTATATACGTAATATTCACTTCATCTGGTAGCTCACTAGAGTACTCTTCCACTAAGCCTTCTGGTAATTCATCACCTTCAACTGGTGCCATCATCACGACTTTGTCATCGACATATTGATCCAGTTCAAATAAAGGAATAACTGCATTTAACATTTGAGAAACTTCAATTCCATCGGCTCTAAATATATTCTCGTTACAGCTATATGCTGGAAAGTGCGCATCACTGAATACTATTTCATCACCGTGTCCCATTTTATGTAGCTCCCTTAATAAATCGGGAGATATAAGTGGACTGATATTTTTCAACATTGCTCTTTGCCCATTATTTTCTATTATTAAATTCGTCCCTGGCTTTTGCAGACTAATATCTTTTGCTCTATCACTTCTGCCATAGCCGCTTTCGCTGCCACGTTGTATTCTCGTGGGTCATTTACTTTAGGGTTATCACTGAATACCTGTTTCAGGGTGTCCGCATATGCAATTTTCAGTTCAGTCGCCACGTTCACTTTACATATACCCATATCAATACAGCGTGAAACATCTTCATGTGGTACCCCAGAAGCTCCGTGTAGAACTAAAGGAATATCAATCAGATCACGTATTTTCTTAAGACGCTCGAAGTCCAGTTTCGGCGTTTCTTTGTACATTCCGTGTGCCGTGCCTATAGCGATAGCCAAAGAGTCAATATTGGTATCCTGAACCAGTTTTAATGCATCTTCTGGTACGGTGTATGGATCGTTTGCGACTTCAACAATCAGGTCGTCTTCCTGTCCAACCAACTGCCCGATTTCAGCTTCAACACTGCAACCAAAGCGGTGGCATAGTTCGACAGCCTGTTTTGTAAGCGCAATGTTTTCCTCCAGCGGTAAACCACTACCGTCAATCATGGCCGAGCGAATACCACTACGAACTTTATATTCAATGTCGCCAAGGTCATGATGATGATCCAGGTGAAGCACCACTTGCATATCCCTGTCACGCGCCGCCGTATCTACAATACTGATCATCTCAGGAATACCACCGTACTTATATGTACCAGGGGTTCCAGCAACGATAACTGGCGATCCGAGTCTTTTAGCTGTGTCCAGCACAACGTGTACGGTTTCCAGGTTGTGAACATTAAATGCAGGTATCGCATAACCGTTCTTTTGAGCATCTTTTAGTAGGTAGTTACTGTTAATCAGGTTGTTCATTTCTCTTCTCCCCAAGCAAGTAGTATTTTCCCTTCTGAAGGGGCGCCCTGAAGTTTGCTAACTTTTTCGATGTACTCTGCCGGTGCAAAGCTCCCTTCGGTTAGCATGTCAATATCAATTAAATTCTTCTGGAATAACTCAGCAGTTAGTTCCCACTCTTTCCCTGGATAAGGTGCTGAGTAATTCATCCAACTACCAAACAGTGTCAGTTCTTTTCTCAGAATGATTTCAAACTCTTTGTAGGTCATATGGAGGTCTTTATGCAGCGTACCTACAAGACCAACTTGTGCTCTAGGTCCCGCCAGTTGGGTTGCCAGTTTTACCGTTATAGGTGTACCGGCTGTTTCCAGTATCAGTTGTTCTTCCAAAACGGTTACATTCGCAAGAAACGAATCAATTTCATCTGCATTTAAAGAGTTGATGCAAATATCAGCTCCTAGCTGCTTTGCTTTATCCAGTTTCGCGTCGTTTATATCTACTGCCGTTACTGTCTTAGCACCCAAAGCTTTCGCCGACTGAAGTGCCAGTAATCCAATAGTACCTACACCGATAACAACAACGTTTTTGTCCTGACAACCTCCAGCCATCAGTATCGGATGAATGCCAACTGTAACGGGTTCAAAAAAAGCACCCTGTTTGGCAGAGATTCCTTCAGGTAACACAAAGCAACTTTTTTCCGGTACTGCTACATACTCAGCATTTCCTCCCGGCTTACGAGAACCGACAAAGCTGTAATTCTTACAGAGAGAAAACTGTCCTTTTTCACAACGTACGCAATTGAAGCAAGGAACCAGTGGAGCACAGGAAATAACATCTCCTTTCTTGATAGACGTAACATCGCCTCCCAAATCAACCACTTCGCCAGAGAACTCATGCCCTAAAGTAATTGGGTAGTAATGCGCTCCATCGTTAAAAATTCTTGGCAAATCAGAGCCGCATAGACCTGAATAGAAAACTTTGACCAATACGTCTGTGGACGAAACTTCTGGCACTTCAGTTTCTTCGATTGCAAGTTGATCGTTACTTTCTACAATCACCTGCACCATGTTTTGTTGCATTTTGCTACTCCCATCACGGCAACTTACGTTTTCGTGCTTAATCATATTCTTTCGAATAATTTCTTAGTATCAATTTAACTGGTTCCAAGTATAATAACGAAAGATTTCGATAACCAACGAAAGTTTACGGTTTTGAAATGTCGGTCACACTTTTCGTGTGCTTTCTAATATTTTCTACTCGTAAGGAGTCAAAAGTGTATATCGGTATAGATTGTGGAACACAAGGAATAAAGGTCGCAATTTGGAATGGTGAAACAGACATACTTGGGGTTGGTTATAACACCTACCCCTTAATAAGTGATGATACGGGGTTGAAAGAGCAGGAGCCCTCCTGGTGGCTTGAAAGCCTAATAACAGCAATGGATGAAGCTTTCAACAAAGCTCAGATAGCTCGAACAGAAATTAAAGGAATCGGTGTTTCAGGACAGCAGCATGGCCTTGTACTGCTAGACAATAATAACGAAATAATTCGCCCTGCAAAGCTATGGTGTGATACCCAGCCAACAGATATTTTGAAGAATTTCACATCTGAAAATGCTCTCGATTATAGCAACACCATTGGTATTAATGTTCCCGTTGCTTTCACAATAGCCAAGTTACTGTGGACAAAAAAACACAAACCGGAAGACTTCGGAAAAATTTCGAAAATAATGTTGCCTCACGAATATATAAATTACTGGCTAACTGGAAACTATTTCGCCGAAGCTGGGGATTCTTCTGGCACTGGTTACTTTGATACCTACAGCAAAAAGTGGAGTACTAAACTTTTCGAATTAATTGGAATGCCGGACTCTTTCGTTTTACCTGAGCTCATCAGTTCGGAGCAATGCCACGGAACCATTCGCCCCAAACTAGCTAAACAACTTGGGTTATCAGAATCTGTTGTGGTATCCAGTGGTGGTGGTGACAATATGATGGCAGCAATAGGTACAGGTAACGTATCAAAAGGTTTACTCACTATGAGCCTGGGCACATCTGGAACGGTTTACTCTCACACCTTGGAACAAGTTGATAGTACAACTTACCCAGATCTGAACGCATTTTGTTCTTCGACGAATGGCTATCTACCACTAGCAAGTACAATGAACGTAACCAGTGCTACCACTGCCTTTCGAAACCTGTTAAACACTGATATACCTACTTTTGAACAGATGATATCTAGGGTACCTGTTGGTTCAAACGGAATAACCGTAATGCCATACTTAGCTGGTGCACGCCTACCAAACGTACCCAAAGCGAAAGGGGCCATTTTCGGTTTAACTTCAGATAACCTGAACCAGGAAAACCTGCTTCGTGCCGCGGTAGAAGGAGTGACTTATAACCTTGCGAAGGGTGTTGATGTTCTTTCCCAAGCAGGATTGAGTTTTGATTCTGTAATTCTTATCGGTGGAGGCTCAAATAGTGCTACCTGGCGTCAGATGATTTCAAACGTAACCGGGCTTACAGTGAATGTGCCAGACTCTGGCGAAGCAGCTGCATTAGGTGCAGCAATGCAAGCAAAATGGGCATACAGTCACCGAGTCGACTCTTCCCCTATCAGCATTGCAGATATCTGTTCAATAGGAATTAAGCTTAACCCTTTATTAGCCGCAGCACCTGATCTAGAAGCACATTCGCGCTATCAAGAACTTTATACGCAATACCATCAGGAAGTTGAACAATATGTGAAGGGATTTTAATCCCTTCATAACGAAAAAAGACCTGCTTATTGCAGGTCAAACCCTCTACTGAAAAGTGAGTTAAAGGACTAGAGATTAAACTGGGTTGCAGCCATACGCGTAGTCGCTCAACACCCCTTGAATTTTGCTAATCATAAGATCTTTTGGTGTTGCTTCCATCTGTCCTGCCACTACGTTTTTGTACTGTTCAGGCAAATACTGGCTCAACATGCCAAGTGGTATGCTCTTCATCTCCAGATTAGTTAATAACTTATCCATAGAAGAGGCAATTCTTTCATGAGTCCAATAGTACCGCACTCTATCAGACAGGCTGTAGTTCAGGTCAACCATCGCTTCAGAGTGACGCTCACTGTAGTAAGCTTTCCAGTACGTTTGATCATCTAATAGAACTTCATGAATAACGTCTTTAACATGGCTTTTCTGTTCTGACGGAACAAGTTCATTTTCGATGTCTGCAAGAGCAAATACCGCCTCACGTAAGGCAAAGGTTAACGCCGGACCAACTTTTAAGATTGCATAGTGATCGCGAACCAACTCTCTAAAAGCCTCTTTCGTCTGATAATCAGTCGAATGAGCTTCGTACACATAATCAGTACTTTCGATATATTCCGAAAGCAATTTCGCTTCGTCAGATTTATAGTGAATAACGCTGGAGTGGTCGAACTCCACACCAGGCTGAACCACCACGCCAACTATCCTTTGCAACGCTTCTTCTATTCCTAGTTTTGTAAAAGCCTCAACATGAGTAGAAATGGTACGTGCTGCGTCAGGTACTGTTGTTACGTGTACCGTATTTATTGCTTCCTTTTTCTCCCCCAGGTACAGGTACTTCAGTACCAATCACGTACGTAAGGTTCTCTTTTTGTTCTGATGAAGCTGCATTCTCTGCTACCTGACACAAAATGGCAGCCCGTTCCGCGACAATCACAGGGTCAAGAGGCACTTCATCGTCAGCGCACGACATGGAAGCATCAAGGTGAATCTTACTAAATCCAGCCTTAACGTATTCATGTATAAGCGTTTTTGACTTTTCCATAGCTTCTGCAGCAGGCTCTTTCTGCCAACAATTTGGTCCTAGATGGTCACCACCTAGTATTACCCTATCCATTGGAAAACCAATACTCTTAGCAATGCCTTCTACAAATCGAACAAAGTCAGCAGGTTTCATTCCTGTATACCCACCAAACTGATTAACCTGATTAGACGTAGCCTCAATTAGTACCTTGTTTCCAGTTTCTAATTCAAACTTCAGAGTTGCTTCAATAACTAGTGGGTGAGCAGAACATACAGAATAGATACCGATATGCTCTCCATTCTTATGCCTTTCAACGATGCCTTTCATCTTTCGAATACCTTTCAAATAATCCTGTTAATTATTTTTGATCACAATTAAACGAAAGTAAAGATAAGAATGCGTAAGCAAACATAATTTTGATAAAAATTTTCACCCCATCCTCTTCCCTAGTTCGTTTATAGGAGTACATACAAGAACAAGGACTCAAAAAATGCTTAAGAAAACCATCTCCGCGTCAATCGCGGTAACACTTATGACCGTTTACGGATGTACTGGTCAGGAAAACGTGCAGAGCAAAAAAACAGAGCAAGCTAAAGAAGCAGAGCTAACGCAACGCATGGAACTACAGTCTGTTCGGTTAATGCATCAACCACGTATGGCTAAGTCGATGGCTATGCCTGTTATTGCCGACTTTTCCTATCATGCGGAAAACCGTGATAACTACCTGGACAATCCGAGTAATGGCGTTCAACAGGTTGCTACTACCCCACTCTCAACATTCAGTATCGATGTGGATACAGGAAGCTACGCGAATGTACGAAGCTATTTAAATATGGGAGAAAAACCACCAGCAGACGCGATTCGTGAAGAAGCCTTTATTAACTACTTTCCGTATGATTATCAGGAACCACAAAATAAGGATATTCCATTCAATATACTCACTGAGGTAGCGACTGCGCCCTGGAATAAAAACAGGACGCTGTTGAAAATTGGCCTACAGGGTTACGACATTCCTAAAACTGAACGGAAACCTTCTAATCTAGTGTTTCTGATAGATGTCTCCGGTTCGATGAATCAGCAGAACAAGCTGCCGTTGCTGAAAAGAAGCCTTGCCATGCTAACCAACGAACTAACCAAAGATGACACCATTAGCTTAGTCACCTACGCTGGCAGTACTCAGGTAGTATTAGAAGCAACCAGTGGTGACAACAAGAAGACCATACTAAATGCATTAGAGAACCTTACCGCGAACGGTGGCACTAATGGGGAAGGCGGCATCAATCTGGCTTATCAACAAGCTGACCTGGGTTTCAAAGAAGATGGCATTAACAGAATCCTGCTGGCAACCGACGGCGATTTCAATATTGGTGTTAGTAACATCGATCAGCTCAAACAGCTTATTAAAGATAAAAGGAAAAAAGGCATTTCACTGACCACTCTGGGTTTTGGTCGCGGAAACTATAACGATGCGTTAATGGAACAATTAGCAAATACGGGTGATGGCAACCATGCTTATATCGATACGCTTCATGAAGCCAAAAAAGTTCTCCTTCGCCAGATGAGCGGTACACTTCAGACTATCGCTTCCGACGTTAAAATTCAGGTTGAATTTAATCCTGCAACCGTTAAAGAGTACCGTCTGATAGGCTATCAAAATCGCCTTCTGAAAGATGAAGACTTTAACAACGACAAAGTTGACGCTGGAGAAATTGGTGCTGGACACTCTGTTACCGCACTCTATGAATTAACGCTAGCAGGAAATCAGGGGCAAATTGACGATCTTCGCTATAAAACCGATTCAAAGCTAGCAAATGCCCATTCGGGAGAATTAGCTCAGGTGAAAGTCAAATATAAGCTTCTGGGAGAAGATAAGAGTAGCCGCGTTACACGTGGTGTTTTGTCAAAAGAGATACAACCCGATTTTGAAAAGGCGAGTGAAGAATTTCAGTTCGCAGCATCTGTTGCTGCGTTCGCGCAAAAGCTTAAAAATAACCACTACATGGATGACTTCTCATATCAGCAAATCGCCACTATCGCCCGACAAAATAAAGGTAGCGACCCATATAATTATCGTGGAGAATTTGTCTCACTTGTAGAAATCGCGCAGAGCTTATGAACCAAACCGATGAGCAACTGATGATAGCGTATGGCAAAGGTGATGAAAGCGCCTTTGCCGAACTATATCAGCGACATAAATCGCCCTTATTTCGATATTTCATCCGGCAACTGCCCGGAAATCAAGCTCGGGCGGAAGAGCTGTTTCAGGACACCTGGTTTCGGGTGGTCGATAACCGTAAATCTTATGCTCCTTCTGCTAAGTTTACGACATGGCTTTATCAGATGGGACATAACCTGATAGTCGATGAGTACCGGAAAGAAAAAGTCCGAAATTCGCACCTAACGATCGTTACCGAAATAGAACCTGAGGTACCCGATGACCCAGAGCAAAGAAAAGTCGGAGCATTAAAAGCCTGTGTTAACTCACTGCCAGCCGTCCAACGTGAAGCATTTTTACTTAAGCATGAAGCTGGCTTCGAAATGACACAAATAAGTTCCATCGTAGACAGTAAAAAGGAAACGGTTAAAACAAGGCTTCGATACGCGCTGGATCAGCTCAGGCAATGCCTGACCCGAAAGCTGGGAGATAGAACATGACGACACAATTTGATGATAAAGAGCTAATCTCCTTGTATAAAAAAGGGGCAACTGAAGAGCCTTCAGATTCACTAGATAACCGCATTCTGGATTACGCCAAAACTGACAGGGTGAATAGAAGGCGGTGGTGGCCCTACGTGGGAATAGCAGCATCCATAGGACTAGTAAGTTTGCTGGCTCCCTGGCAATGGCAGGAACAAGCTCAACCGCAGCAGGTCGAGTTTTCTGACGAACTTCAGCTGATGAGTATTATGCCTGACGAAGAACTCATCAAAGAACGAGTGAAAAAGGCTAAAGAAGCCCGGTCAGTAGAGCGCGCGTTAAAAGCCAAGAGCTCCCCAGAACTGCGCCCGATACCTGGACCATTTGTCGTAATCGAAAGACTTATCGAAATGGGTAAACGCGACGAAGCTCGTATTGAGTTACAAAAACTCCTAGAGCAAGAGCCATCGCTTGAAGGTAAGCTACCGGATCACTTAAGGGCTCTGCTAGAAGAGCAGGAATAGAAAATAATAAACGCCCAGCAATCTAGATATTAGCTGGGCGTTTTGTATCAGGAGAAAATTACTTAGTAAGGTAAAGCTTCACAAACTCAGTGATCTTCGCCATATCGTCTACTGCGATAAACTCTTCAGTAGTGTGAACCTTAGACATACCAGTAGATAGGTTAACCGTTGTTAAGCCTTTCTTGTAGAAGTTGTTAGCATCACTACCACCACCAGTACCTGTAGTGAAAGCTTCAATACCCATATCAGAAAAGGTTTCTTTGATAGCAATCACGTGTGTGTTGTCGTCTGCAATAACGAAAGAGTCATAAGCTCTGCTTGATTCGATTTCAACTTCCGCACCGTGCTTTTCAGCAACAGTTTCAAAGGTAGAAATCATGTGCTCAATTTGTGCTTCCAGCTTATCACCGTTAAGAGAACGGGCTTCTGCAACAATCTTGATTTCAGGCATGACAATATTGGTTGCCTGACCGCCGTTAACCATACCGATATTCGCTGTCGTCTCTTCATCAATACGAAGAAGCTTCATTTGATTGATCGCGTCCGCTGCAACCATGATTGCGCTGATACCTTCTTCCGGAGCCAGGCCAGCGTGTGCAGGGCGTCCTTTAATAGTCGCAACGATTTTTTGCTGACCTGGAGCCGCAGTAATGATGGTTCCGATTGGGCCGCCAGTATCCAGAACAATTGCTTCTTTCGATGTTACATATGACATATCGAAGTACTGCGAACCAAATAGACCACCTTCTTCGTGAACGGTGAAAGCCAGTTCAAGAGTTTTGTGCTCAAGGTTTTGTTCCTGAATACTACGAACAGCTTCCATTACAGCTGCTATTCCTGACTTGTCATCACCACCTAGGATAGTGTCACCCTTAGAGCGAATAACTCCGTCTTCAATAATCGGCTCAATACCGATTCCCGGTGTCACGGTATCCATATGAGCACTCAACAAAATGGAGCCCTCTTTCTTACCTTCCAGGCGGGCGTACACATTAAAGCCATTTGTATACTGCTCAGGTACTGGCAACTTGTGAACGGTAAAACCAAGCTCCCCTAACTGTTCAGCCAATATTTCTGCAATTTTCTTCTCGTTAGCCGATTCGCTATCAATATGAACCAGCTGGCAGAAATGTTCAACCAGGCGCTGCTGATTAATTTGTGTCATGTGAGCTTCTCTCATTCTTTTACAAGCGAACACTCCTTATGACATAAGGAACAGGACTGTTATGTGAGATGAATCAATAAAGAGTCTCGAATGACACTATTCTGACATTATCTTTACTGCTTGAATCAGCTAGGCACATCAAGATGAAAAGTTGATATCTAGGTAAACTTGACGAAGACAAGAAGTACAAAGCCATCGTTAGTGCAAGTCCACTTCCTTAGGTAAAAGAGCAAATACCGGAAACCACCGGACAAGAAATGACAAAAGAGGAGTTTATTGGAGCGGAAGACTATCCAGAAATGGCGAATGTAAATAAAGCCCTCATTGCGCTGATTAAAGTATGCTGTTTATTCTTTTTGGAATGTGTGGACACAAAATAGTAATACTTATTAAGTAGATTGGCTTTATGACATAAAACAATTCAATTTCAGATGATCAGAGCTATATATTTCGATCTTGACAATACATTGGTAAACAGAAATGCGAGTATTGATAAGTTTGCTCGTCGTTTTGTTAAAACATTCTCAGCAGAGCTTAAAGAAATAACTCCCTCCCGGGTAAGCAGCATTATCAAAAAGCAAGATAATGGTGGGTACCTTCCTCACAACTCTAAATATAACAAGATCTTTCAAGCGATTGGCAGCGAATTATCTTCTCAATTGAATTGGGCAAGAAGCAAACCCGATGCTGTGTTAAGTGACTTTTGGAAGGAAGAGTTCCCCAAATGTAGTATTGAAATGGAAGGTGCAACGACTTTAGTCAACTACCTGCACCAGAAAGGATATCACCTTGGTGTTATTTCCAATGGAGCAGAAAATAGTAGGGTATCAACGATTAAAGCGACGCCATTCGGCCACCTGTTCTCGCAAATAGTAAGTTCTGAAAAGTTTGGAATAAGTAAGCCCGACTCTTCCATATTTGAACATACTTTGTCACTCGCTAACTACAAGGCACATGAGTGCGTATATATCGGAGATCACCCCATCAATGATGTGCACGGTGCTAGCAATGCAGGGTTAAAAGCAGTGTGGTTAAGGGGCTTTCACAAAGAGATATCTCTTCCAAGCGGTTCAGTCACTATCAACCGTTTAAACGATATCATTGACGTACTGAACCTATAAAGAAAACCTGTAATGGCGCTTGAATAGTTACTCGGTAGCAGCAGACCATCTATGTTACCATCACACAAAATCTATTCTAATCTTTGGCAAAACTTTGGCTCGAAAATCACTTCTGTTAATCCTATTTATTATTGTTTCTTCTGTGGTTTATGCTGATGAAACCTCAGACAACTGTGGGGAAAGTTGTCATATCATCAAACCATATGTTGATACGGCAGCAAACCAGCAGCATTTGCTTTCATATAAGCACCAGCACAATGGTGATTTATCTTGTGTTGATTGCCATGAACAAACGGAGGATGATAAAAACCGAGAAGCCGATAAATTCCACTCAGGAGAATATGAGTACCCATTTTACCCAAGAGATTTCGGAAACCAGTTCTGTTTAGAGTGCCACGATGACTATGAAGGGTTGATAGAGCAGACAGCTCCATTTGAAGAAAAGCAGTTGATTAACCCTCACCGAATACATAATTCTCGAATCGAATGTGCAAGCTGCCACAGAGTGCATCGACGCTCAAGATTTACCTGCTCCGAATGCCACAAGGAAAACTGGAAAGCTATTTTACCCGGCTGGCAACTAGCCGAGTGATGATTCGATAAAGACTATTTACTCTAAATGTTAACTTTATAAGTACCGCATAACTCCTAGTTATTAACACGTTACGATCAAGCATTTTACAACGCCGTGCGTACATCACTAATAGCTAATACAGATTGGTAGAAACGATGTGTTTAGCATATGATTGCCTTTAATTTGGAATACGCATCACATTTCGGGCAAGAGTATGCACCATTATCAATCAATTTGTAGGCTTACCGTTTTACTGCTGACAGTTATTATTGGTCCGCTTTTTACAATATCTGCCAATGCAGACACGAAAACGACTGTGCGAGAGGAAACAGTAGTCATAGGCGTTATTAGCTCAAACCCCAAAAAAGCGTTTAAGCGTGCTCAACCCTTTGCTGATTACTTAGCCCACAGTTTATCAAACCACGGCATCAACAACGGACAAGTTATCGTCGCTCGAAATGCTCGTCAAATGGCCCGATGGATAAATAGCGGTCAAGTCGACCTGGTGTCGGAGACAGTTTTTGCTGCACAAGAGTTGATCCAACTTTCGAATGCAGAACTTTTAGCAAGACGATGGAAAAGTGGTGTAGCCGAATACCATTCAATATTTTTCTCCAGACTAAATAATGGTGTGGACTCATTAGATGACTTATTAGGCAAAACCGTTGTCTTTGAGGACACTGGCTCAACCAGTGCGTTTCTTATCCCCGCAGCAATATTACTTGAACAGGGGTACGAGCTATATGAGTTGAGTTCACCAAGGGAGCATCCACCAGCAGACAAGATCGGCTATTTTTTCTCAGACGAGTATTCAAAGTCCGGGGGTGAAGCCAATATGATGAGCTGGGTTCATCGCAATATTGTAGCGGCAGCTACCTTTAGCAATCTTGACTGGGATAAAGAGATTCCTGAGCAGATAAAACACCAGTTACAGGTCATCCATACATCGCAGGCGATCCCGCGCTCACTAGTTCTGACACGTCCCAATTTGTCTTCAGATTTTAAGCAAAGCATCCTTAAGGTACTGCTTTCAGCTCATGAAAGCGAACAAGGTAAACAGGCTTTGAAAGCTTACAAAAAGACAAAGAAGTTTGACCCTATCACACCAGAAATTGAACAAAGTATTGTGTGGGCGGAAATGCAAAAAACTCTGGTTGATGAGCACATATCCCGCTAGCTGAGAGAATCGAGACCTATGAAGTTAAAAAGTAAACTGGTACTAGGAAACATGCTTATGGTTGTATTGACCATGGGTTGCCTTTCCTTGTCTCAGTGGCTGATATCTTCATACTATAGCGACGAAATTCTGGAAGAAACGGCTAACAACATTTCAGATAACTTCAATGCTCATGCGCTAATACAAGCAGAACAAACGGTAACCTACCTTTCGGAAGCCCTTTTTAACCCGATGTTCTTTTATGATATTGACACCATTCAATCTATCCTGGAACCAGCACTAAAGAACGAAGATTTACTCTTTATAAAAGTCTTTGACGCTGACGGTCTTATCGTCCATACAGGAAAGGATTTGGTTCTCGATTATGGTACAGCTTTGGATATGCCAAAGGTACAAATGAGTGTATTGGATAACCAAGAAGCTTACTCTGAAATCACGTCATCGAGCCTTATTGTTGCCCGCCCGCTCTCGATAAATAAAACACAGCTAGGCGGTATCGTGATGAGCTACTCCCTAACGGCAGTACAAGAAGATATCGAGAAGAATAGTACCATCATTGGGGATATCACTGAGACAAGCCGAAACTACAGCGCAGCATTTAGCTTGATGTTGACGGTACTTATGTGCTTAGTCAGCTTGTTCTTTTCGGTATTGATAGCTAAGACGATGATTCGTCCCATCTATAAACTCTTAAAACATTCAAAACGCATCAGTAGAGGGAACTACCAGATATCAAACAATATTCAGCGAAGCGATGAGTTGGGAGAACTTGCTCTAGCGTTTGATAAGATGGATTCAAGTCTCAAACAACGAAGTGAAGAAGTCGAATTTTTAGCCTACAACGACCCGCTTACGCACTTACCAAATCGTACCCAATTTCTTAAATCTCTCGAGCTAGAAGTGAATAGATGTGAGCTTTCCAATGAAATGTTTGCCATTCTCTTTCTAGATTTGGACGAGTTTAAGCGAGTAAACGATAATCTTGGTCATCAAGCGGGTGATGAACTGTTATGCGAAGTCGCTAGCACACTGAAAAATGCCATTCGAAAAACTGAGCAAGCAGCTAGTATGGGACAGCCTCAATGCCAGGTAGCAAGAGTTGGCGGCGATGAGTTTTTGCTCCGCCTTTCCGGAATTTCGAATAAGGAAGCTGTCTCGAAATTTGCTTCTGATATTGTAAATACATTCAAGCAGCCGATTTATCTCAGTACAGTAGGTGAATCTGTTGTGGTTGGGGCGAGTATCGGAATCGCCCTATACCCCTACTCAGGACAAACTCCTGAAGATATTGTAAAGAGCGCGGACATGGCAATGTACCGTGCCAAGGATAGTGGGAAAAACGGATATTGTTATTTTAATTACGAAATTGAACAGAAAATATTGGCGAAGGGACTCATCGAAAAAGAGCTTAGAATTGCTATAGAGGACTTCTCCCAATTTCAGCTTGTTTATCAGCCGAAAGTTGAGTTGAAGACGAGCAAAATAATAGGTTCCGAAGCTTTGCTGCGCTGGAATCATCCAACGAAGGGCTATATTTCGCCCGATGAGTTTATTCCTATTGCAGAAGCAACTGACATCATTCATGTTCTCGGTGAGTGGGTAGTAGAGCAAGCCTGTAAAGATATACAAAAATGGGTATCTACAATGGTTCTTCACCCCGACTTTCACGTAGGTATCAACTTGTCGGCAAAACAGCTCTATGGAGACAAAACGCTCAAAGCCTTTAGAGATCAAATAAAGGCATATGGCATTGACGCTAATAGATTGCATATTGAAGTTACTGAGACCGCTTTAATGTTTGATAAAGTCAGCGCTAAGAATACGTTAGATAGCCTGCGAACTATGGGAGTTGAGGTTTGGTTGGACGACTTTGGCACGGGATATTCTTCGCTTGGTTTCTTAAGAGAATTTAATATTGACGGATTAAAAATAGACCGAAGTTTTGTTAATGATATTGACAATGATGCGAATGATCGCGCCTTATGTGCCGCTGTTGTATCAATGGCTCATCAGCTCGGTATTAAAGTCGTGGCAGAAGGTATAGAAACGGTGTCACAGTCTAGTTTTCTAACCCAGGCAAATTGCGATTATGGACAAGGTTATCTGTTCGCAAAACCAATGCCAGCTGAAGACATAACAAACGAACTAGGTTATGTGCCTCCTCATTCTGTTGATAATAATATAATTTATCTAAAGTGAATTTATTCGGGTTAACTTGACTTTGATATCTGATTCTGCGCTTCCATAAATCAATATTTGGAGTTGTAATACTATAAACAGCTACTATACTGTTTATTTATGTGATATAAATCACACCAAATACAACAGTTAGATGGCTAGTAACATGATTGATTTTGAAATAGGCGACTTGAACTTAGATGAAGATGAGTTTCTAAAGCAGATAAACACTGCGATTGAAGAGCTGGATCAGGCGATAAGAGAGTCTTAACAACACACAATTTTCAAACCGCAACTCTGGTAGATTTTCGCCGTACCAGGTAGCACACATCAGTAAAACTAGACCTCACTCTGAGCATCTTCAAATTAGTGTTTTTACCGAAACTCTGACTTCCATCATACTCCCGCATGCAAAATACTTTTATCTCCTGATAATCGCTATGATAAATTCCTTGTAGATACGTCAAATATGAACAGTTAGGAAAATATCATGGCTTCAGACTACAACGGCACCAGCGCCGCTTATGCGCGTAAAGAGAGCGGATATAGAGAGAAGGCGCTAAAAATGTATCCCTGGGTATGTGGAAATTGTGCCAGAGAGTTTGTTTATTCAAACTTACGCGAATTGACGGTACACCACAAAGACCATGACCACACCAACAATCCGGAAGATGGCAGCAATTGGGAACTTTTATGTCTCTACTGTCATGATCATGAACATTCCAAATACACAGACCACGATCTATACGGCGCAGATCCGGTAGCACGCCCAGACGACCATCAAAGTGCAACTCACAACCCATTCGCCGATTTGGCTAATATGATGAATAAAGGTAAAAAGTAACCGTTTCAAGACAGCGGCTACAAATTAAAAAAGACGCTCTAAAGTATGGCCTTTAGAGCGTCAAATGCCTGTAAACGCAGTGTTTTATTATAATCCCATTTCGCTTCTTATTTGCTCAACCCAGGTGGCGACACGATCATCACTCAGGCTTGCCTGATTGTCTTTGTCTATCACCAAGCCAACAAAACTGTCTTCATCCACTGCTGTTGATTCATTGAACTCATACCCATCAGTTGGCCAACTGCCAACTATCTCAGCTCCACTCTCTACAACACAGTCATAAAGCTCTCCTAGCCCGTCGACGAACTCATCCGGGTAGTTCACCTGATCACCTAGTCCAAACAAACCCACTTTTTTACCAGATAAGTCGATATCGTCGAAATTGGGAACAAACTCTTCCCAACTTTCTGCCTGACACTCTGAAGATAAGCCAGGTAGTAACCCCTCACCATAGGTAGGTGTACCCATAATAAGGTAGTCATACTCATCAAACGCAGATGCTTCCACTCTATTTATGTTTAACGGCTTATCTGCGAGTTCATCACCCAGTTTTTGATAAATCTGCTTAGCGACTTTTCTGGTGCTTCCAGAATCTGTTCCGAAAAAAATTCCAACTTTTGACATCTTCAACTCCTTGAAAACTTGTATGTTCCTTATAGCTACTGCAAACCCCATTCCAGATATAACCAACTGTATTTGCTGGACTTTATTAAAGCAACACAACTCACTAACGACACTTTGTAATAAACCCGACAATGAAGGTCGGTTTACCTTAGTCATCGTCATCTTCGTCTGGTTGCCAGGTTATTGGGCGATATATCTCGACTCGATCACCTTCACTCAGCACAGCTTCTAGCGCTGACAACTTTCCAAATACACCAACCTTCTGTTTATCGAGATCGATAGTAGGAAACATACTCAGTAGTCCTGACATATGTATGGCGGTCATCAGAGTCGCGCTTTCTTCAACCTCGACAGGTATCCATGCTTGTTCGTTTGATAATGCATATACAACACTCACTTTCATAAAATCACCTCAGAATCCACACTATCCAGCCATCGGCTCAGGGGTTGCCTGTTTACGGTGTGCGATAATTTGCTCTGCTTTCTGCTTAATGCCCAGCATCGCTCCTAGAATAAGGAACCCTCCAGGAGGCAAGATAACCAGTAACAAACCTCGATATTCAGGGATTACCGTCAGCTCCATAAATGAAAATGACTCCCCTATAAGTAGACTTGCGTTGGCAAACAGCGTCCCACTACCAAGTACTTCTCGTATACCGCCAAGAAGTACCAGTACCCAGGTAAAACCAAATCCCATAGCAGCGCCATCAACAACAGATGGCACCAATGCAGACCGACTGGCAAATGACTCAACCCGCCCTAATATGGCGCAGTTGGTAACAATAAGAGGAATAAATAGCCCAAGTACTTTATGTAATGGATGTAGCCAGGCGTTTAATATGAAATCGGTTAGAGTCACTAATGTAGCGATGATTATGACATTGACGGGAATACGAACGGCTTTACTAATAAAATTCTTTCCTAGAGAGACCAGCAAGTTCGATGCAATCATGACAGCAGTTGTTGCTAGTCCCAGGCCTAAACCGTTTGTTGCACTGCTCGTCACAGCCATTAAAGGGCATAAAGCAAGTGACTGGTTAAGAACAATATTATTTTTCCAAACGCCATCTTTTACAATATCAGGATAACTGGCCATATTACTTTTCCTTCTCTGACTCTAATGCAAGTAAAGCGTTGTGGACGCCTTTTACTACGCTTCTAGGCGTGATAGTTGCCCCTGTGAACTGGTCAAAATCACCGCCATCTTTTTTAACTTTCCATACCGGAGTGTTTGAAAGCGAACGATCATTAAAACTCAGCACCCAATCACTTTTGGCGAGTTCAACCTTATCCCCTAGCCCTGGCGTTTCTGTATGGCTTAGAATACGAACGCCCTCTATCTTGCCGGGTGTATCGACACCTATCAAAAATCGAATTTCGCCGCTGTAGCCATCCTCACCGCCACTAATCACATAATGAGTTAGCAGTCCCGACTCATTTTTGACCGGGTAGATCTGGTAAGTTCGCCCTTTGAACTCAGCGATACTCCCCTCATCAAACACCCTATTAGCGAATGACTTGCCGTTTAATACTTCCGACAGCAGTGCATTTTGGTCCTCTTGCATTCGTTGATCGATTACAGGAGAGGTCACTGCTTGCATAACCACTAACAGTATTGCTGCTACACCTGCACAGGTGGACAAAAGCAAGCTCTGGTATGGAATCTGGTCCTTCAATTTATCAAACGTAAGTTCCATCATTTTTCCTCCACAGTCGCTACCCGGCTACCAAATATGTCGGGTCTTAAATAGTGGTCGATTAAAGGCGTAGCAGAGTTCATTATCAGCACAGCAAAAGCGACGCCTTCGGGATAACTGCCAAAGCTTCTTATCAACCAGACTAAAAGCCCGCAACAAGCGCCATATACCATCTGTCCCTTAATACTCGTCGGCGATGTAACGAGATCGGTTGCAATATAGAAAGCCCCCAGCATGGCAGCTCCACCAAACAGGTGCGTAGCTAAAGGAAGAAACTGTTCAGGAGAAAAAAGTGAAGCGAAGAAAGCAGGAAGACCTAATCCTAAAAAGAAAAACATGGGAATAACCCAGTGGATAATCCCTTTTCGAATCATATACAAACCTCCCAATAGAATTAGGAAAGCACTGGTTTCACCCAAACTACCAGCCTGACGACCAAAAAACAGATTTTGAACATAAAGCGACTGAGCGGATTCACCCAAAGCGGTTGCAGACGTTACCCCGTCCACTAGGAACCACTGCTCTGGAATTACTATTTGGTTGTTGCTGAAATCGATAGGAGTAGGTGCCGCCCAATCTGTCATTTCTACCGGAAAGCAGATCAACAACATCACTCTGGCAAGCATGGCAGGATTAAAGAGATTCTGACCCAGACCACCGTATATTTGCTTCCCAAGTACAATAGCAAAAACCGAACCCAGAACAGCAACCCAAACCGGAGTGGTTGGAGGCAGGCTCATAGCCAGCAATACTGCGGTAAGAAATGCCGACCCGTCGAGGCATGCCATAGTGTTTCGAGCCATAACTTTAAGACACAGATACTCCGTTACTACTGCTGACAAACAGCAGGTCAGTATGACTAGCGCACTGTTTTGACCAAACTGGTAAATTCCGAAAACCACTGCAGGTAGCAAGGTCAGGATGACCGTATACATAATTCGGACACTTGAATTCTCACTGTGTGAAAACGGCCCTACTGCTGATTCATAATTAATCATTCATGACCTCCTCTTTCTTTTTTGCGGAAGCACGAGGCGCTCTTTTCTTGCGGCCTGCCGCTTTTGCTGCTTTAGCTGCCCGTTTCGCTTCTGCTTCTTTAGCTAATCTAATGGTTCTGGCTTCTGTTAATGCTTTGGCTTGTGCTGAGCGCTTCTCTTTCATTTTGTTCGCGTTAATTGCGCCTTTGGCATGCTGGAAATACTGAACAAGCGGGATACTTGAAGGACACACGTAGCTACAGGCACCGCATGAAAGACAGAAGTTCACACCGAGCTTCTCTGTCATTTTGAAGTCTGACATTCGTGAATAGGACGCCATCTGAAAAGGCATCAACCCCATTGGACAAGCACGAACACACTGTCCGCAGCGGATACAATCCTGATGAGGACGCTCTTTGACCTCGTCTGCAGTTAACGCGAGAATGCCACCGACACATTTATCGACTGGAATTTGGGGAGACAAAATAACCTGTCCCATCATAGGGCCACCAAAGATAAGACGCTCCGTATCTTCGCTAAAGCCATCGCAGTAAGTCAGAATTTCATGCACTGGCGTCCCCACAGGCACTTCGATATTTCCAGGTTTAGTAATGCCTTTTCCTGAAACGGTGATTACTCTGGAAACCAGTGGTCGATTGAAACGAACCGCGTTATATACCGCTTGTGCAGTAGCGATATTGTTAACCAGAATACCTATAGATGTAGATAGCTTACCGAGTGGAACAGTGACTCCAGTAACTGCTTTTACAAGATGTCTTTCAGATCCCATCGGGTAGATACTTGGAACACTCATTACCTCGATGTTCTCGTCATCTGACGCCAATGAACTCAGTTGTTCAAATGCTTCCGCTTTGTTGTCTTCAACACCAACGATTGCTCTCTCAGCACCGCTAGCCTTTAACATCAAACGTATACCTGCAACCACTTCTGAGGCCGCTTCTCGCATAGTTAAGTCATCACAGGTTAAATACGGTTCACACTCACCGCCATTTATCACTAAAGTATGCACCTTAGCCTGACGAGCAAACTTCAGCTTTGACGCGGTTGGAAACCCAGCCCCACCCAGCCCCACAATACCAGCCTCTTCAATCTTGTTGATAATCTCTTCGCTGCTAAACCGGTAGAAATTCCCTTTCGTTGTTTCTGTCACCCACGATTTATCCTGATTCGCACGAATGATGATGGTGTCGCATTTCACTTTCGAAGGGTGTGCGGTTATGTGCTTTGTTATGGCTGTCACTATGCCATTTACTGGCGAGTGCATTGGAGCAATCATGGGCGTTTTGCCAACCGCGATTTTTTGTCCACGCTTAACATGATCCCCCGGCTTAACCAGTGACTGGAGTAGTGCCCCATTTCGAAGTTGGAGGGGCAAATACACATTTTTCGGCCAAAAATCCTTTGCAATACCCCCGTTATTAGACATTGATTTATAAGTTTTTGGGTGGATTCCTCCGCTAAACGGAGCGTTAAATATCGATCTCATAACTCCTCCTTTAACTCGCCAATTCGGTAGGCTTGATTTGCGCAGGTTTTGGCCAGTACCAGGTCGAAACATCCGGCACTTGCTGGACGATCGTCAGGCAATCCTGAGGACAAACCTTGGAGCATAGCTGGCATCCAGTACACACATCCTGGACTACGGTATGAATTTGTTTCGACGCACCGACAATGGCATCAAACGGACAAGCCTTATAACAGCGGGTGCATCCTGAACACATTGCTTCATCTATCTGAGCAACCCACTGAATATCTGCTTCATCCATTTCAAGGGAAACGCCTAGCATCTCAGCGATTGCACCCGATAACGCCGCTCCCCCCGGTGGACATGATGTTGGGTTAAGTTCCCCTCTAACCATCGCCTCAGCGGCCTGTCGACATCCGGCTTCCCCGCATTGACCGCATTGACCGCCGGGCATTAACGCCTCAATCTTGTCCACCAGAGGGTTACTTTCAACACTGAATACTTTTGCTGCATAGCCAAGCGCTGCCCCTAGAAACGCGCCAAGCAAAATGAAAAAGATAACTGAAATCAAAACGAACCTCCTTTTACACCATTCCAGAAAAGCCCATAAAGGCCATAGAAAGAAGCCCGGCAGTAATAAAGGCTATTGGCGAACCCTGTAATGCAGCTGGAACACGATTAATGCTTAATTGATTACGAAGTCCTGCAAACAAAACAATGACTACCGTAAACCCAATAGCAGAGCCCACACTGAACATCAGAGTATGGATAAAGGACAAACCATCCTGTATCGCCAGTAGTGCGACACCAAGAACCGCACAGTTAGTGGTAATTAGAGGAAGAAAAACTCCTAAGGATTGGTACAGTGATGGATCGTGTTTTTTGACATAAAGCTCTGTGAGCTGAACAACCGCAGCAATTACCAGAATAAACGCAATAATGCGCATAAACTCCATTCCCAACGGAACGAGAAAAAAGGTATCAATTAACCAGGTTGTGATTGATGCCAGAGTCAACACAAAGGTCGTGGCTATTCCCATTCCAAGCGCACTTCCAATTTTCCCTGACACTCCCATAAACGGGCAAAGGCCCAAAAACTTAGCCAGCACAACGTTGTTTACGAATGCCGCACTTAATAAAATCAGTATTCCTTCTGACATGTTTTTCATCCTTGAACAGTGCAGATAGCTACATAACTGCACAAGGTATGCCACTGAGAATTCGTTGCACCAAAGCGGGGCGAGAATGGCATAAACGCTGATAAAATAAGGCGCTTTAACGGTTCAATACGGCGTGTATTGGCCTTGTAATAAACCGGACAATCTCTATTTGATTGTCATGAATTGTCTTAAATCAAACAAAATTCAATTTTGTAACCCTACTTAAACCTCATTTTTTATATGGAATAATTCGTGCATATGCCTGTTTATGTGTATCGAACAAGGAAGAAAGATATGGAGCAAACGGATGGCTTAGTATCGAAAGAGTCAAGATACAGTTTCGGTTCAGGAGCGTATGAGCAGATACTGCTTAATGCACCTGTTGCAATCAGCATTACAGATGCGCAAGGGAACATTTTATTAGTAAATCAAAGCTTCTTAGACATTACCGGCTACATGGAGCAAGAGCTGATCGGAAAAAACAGCTCGATCCTTTCTTATAAAATGACACCAAAAAGCGTGTATAAAAACCTTTGGGAGACAATATCTTCAGGACAACTATGGCAGGGTCGCCTGATAAACCGACGTAAGAATGGATCTTTTTACGTCGCCGAAATTTCAATCTCACGCATAGAGAATGAATCAGGTAAACACTTTTATTACGCCATACAGAAAGACATTACTGAGACCCACAGACTCCAGACCCATCAAAAAAATCAGTCTGCTCTATTTCAAGCGGTTCTGAATTCCGCCCCAATAGCGATGGCTTTGATAGATAAAAATAGTCAGGTTCTGTTTAGTAATCAAAGGTGCGAGGTTCTGGAAAAGCAGCTTGAAACCTCTCCTTTAACCTTACTTGTGAAAAACCTAAAAGAAGATTATGACTGCGACTCGATAGAGGATTTCTTAGGGGAAAAAACACATCGTTCGAAAAACATACATATCGATGAAAGAGAAGCTAGTGGTGAAAAGTGGTTTGATTTTTCTTTGGTAAAAATACCGGTCACCGATACGAAAGCAGAAGCCTATTTTCAGAAGAGTGACGAGTACTATACCCTCATAGGCGTTCAGGACCGCACCAAAGAAAAACTCTTTATGGAAGAGAGGCGCTTAAACACCATTACCTTAATGACAAACGACAACAAGTTTGTTCATTCTATGCAAGAAGTGATGATGGCAACTCTGCATCAGCTTCAGGGCCCGCTCAACATGATTGATTCGGCGGTGACTATTCTAAAACAAAGCAACCATTCATGCCCTGGTTTACAGGCGATGGATGAAGCCATGCTGAACGCTAATCAAGCACTAGAACAGGTTCAGGATGCAATACCAGAGAGAACACATGAATCTGCGCAGCCAGTAAATCTGAACCAAACCGTTCGGGATGTAATTTCAATTTCTACCAACGAGTTACTCAACCGTTCCACCAGAATCGAATTACATCTCGATCCGACATTACGTTCAATTAACGGTAAACCACACCGACTACTGTTGGCAATTAAGCAGTTAATCGATAACTCTCTGGACGCCATCCACTGTTCCCACAACCCAGACCGGGCAATTGTCGTATCAACACTCGATAAAGGTGACGAGACCATTGTCTGCATCGAAGACAGCGGAAACGGTATCAGCGACGATATACGAATTAAGATGTTTCAACCTTTCTTCAGCACCAAACCTAAAGCTCATATTGGATGCAGAGGGGTTGGCCTAGCTATTGTCAATCAGGTTCTGAATGAGCACGCAGCGATGTTTGAAGTGGGCAACAGTGAGAAGTTAGGCGGCGCGAGTATCCAGCTCATCTTTCCTAAAATAACAGAATAAAGGCGGTGACTATGACGATCGAATATTCAATCGCTGAACTGGAAAGAAGGTTACTTGCAGCGATGTACCGTATAAGTAGCCAGCTCAATGTCAGTTTGAACTATGGAGAATCAGCTAAGCGTGTGCTTGAGATACTCCATGAAGAGTGCAATCTGTTATGTGGATTACTGACCATAAAAGACCACGAAAAAGAGACCATGTTGGTTAAATCATTCCATTCCCCGGATTACGAGAATGGAACAATGGATAAGCAAATCAGCTATAAAGCCGGTGAAGGTATTATTGGTGACCTGCTTAAGCAGGGCGATTCCATCGTGATTCGAAATTTGGGTGACGACATGCGCTTTACCGATAAGCTCGCCATCTACGATTACGATAAACCATTTATCTGCGTACCCCTGAAAAATGCCAACTCAGAAATCATTGGTGCATTATCGGCTCAGCCTAACTGTCAGTCAGATCAGGAAATCAGCATTCTTAGCCAGTTTCTGGAAATGGTCGCAAGCCTGATAGCAAAAAATGTCCAATTGGCTCATCAGGTTGAAAACAAGCAGAAACAACTGGTTCAAGAGAGAGATGGCTTAAAGCGTAAAGTCAGAAATAACTACAGCTTCGATAATTTGGTGGGTCACACTAAGGTTATGAGGCGTATTTTCGACCAGATTAGGCTTGTATCTCCCTGGGATTCAACCGTACTTCTACGAGGCGAGTCCGGTACTGGTAAGGAAGTGATAGCAAACGCAATACATTATAACTCTCCCAGAGCAAACTTCCCTTTCGTAAAACTAAATTGTGCTGCTCTGCCTGATAATCTTCTTGAATCTGAACTTTTTGGTCATGAAAAAGGCGCATTTACAGGCGCGGTTAAGCAGCGAAAAGGTCGTTTCGAAATGGCGCATAAAGGCACCATCTTTCTCGATGAGATTGGTGAAACCAGCCCGGCGTTTCAGGCTAAGTTATTACGCGTTCTCCAGGAGCAAGAGTTTGAGCGAGTTGGTGGCACCGATACCATTTCAGTAGACGTTAGGGTAATCGCAGCAACAAACCGAAATCTCGAGGCCGAAGTCTCTTCTGAGCAGTTTAGAGAAGACCTCTATTACCGGCTGAACGTGATGCCAATGTATCTTCCTGCTTTAAGAGAACGTCTTGGTGATATTCCTGAGCTCGCTGACTTTATGATGAAAAAGCTGGGCAAAAAGCAGCATCGAAAACTGTCTATATCCGAATCTGCTATTCGCTACTTAATGGAATACTCCTGGCCAGGTAACGTTAGGGAGTTGGAAAACACCCTAGAGAGGGCTTCTATAATGAGCGAGTCAGGAACCATTACACCGGATCTAATCTCCTTCCCACAGTTTGATTTCTCTCCTCCGGTAAGGAGCGCAATCAAGCCAACTTCTACCGTTGCAGAACCGATTTCAAAAGAGCAAAAAATAGCCGATGAACGTCAGACGGTAATAGATGCTCTCGAGCAGTCAGGATGGGTGAAAGCCAAAGCAGCAAGGTTGCTCAATATGACCCCAAGACAGATAGCTTATCGTATTCAAATAATGAATATTGAGATGAAGCAAATCTGACACAAGCACCAGAGCGACAATTGTTACATTTATGACAATTGTCGCTCCCTCGCATCAGCACACACAATTAACTTATTGTTTTTATTGATACAAAACCTGGGAACAGCTATTGCAACAATACCTCTAAAATCCCTTATGGAAGAGGTAATCAATGGACAAGTCACTGAATGAGACAAGAACCGAGTCTATGGATGGCGGTAAAGTTACTCATTTTTTTCGCAAAGAAGTTAGGGATAAGATAGAAAAACACCCTTGCTATTCGAAGGATGCTAGTAAGTATGCTCGCATGCATTTACCCGTTGCGCCTGCTTGTAATATCCAATGTAACTATTGCAACCGCAAATATGACTGTAGCAACGAATCCAGACCAGGTGTTGTTTCGAAATTATCAGACCCACATGGTGCTCTTAGACAATTTCAGGCGGTAACCAAAAGAACCGACGCTTTATCTGTTGTCGGAATCGCAGGTCCCGGAGATGCATTAGCCAACCCCCAAAGTACCTTCGCGACGCTAAAGCTAATCCGGGAAGAAAACCCGGATGTACAACTTTGCATTTCCACCAACGGCCTGGCTCTCGCGGAACATATTGATAATCTGATTGAAGTTGGGGTGAATCACTTAACCATTACTATCAACTGTATCGACCCCGAGGTAGGCAAAAACATCTATCCCTGGATCTTTTTCAATCACCAAAGATATCGCGGTGTTGAGGCAGCAAAGATATTGATTAAGCGTCAGTTAGAAGGATTAAAGCTGGCATCTGAAGCCGGTATGCTGGTGAAAGTGAACACCGTATTAATTCCGGGAGTAAATGACTTTCATATTTCAGCGGTATCAGAAAAAGTCCGAAGCCTGGGCGCTATGCTGCACAATGTTATGCCACTTATTTCGGAGCCAGAACATGGAACCTTTTATGGACTGACGGGGCAACGAGGTCCCACAGACGATGAAATAGAGCTAGCAAGAAAAGATTCCGGAAGCTTTATGCCTCAGATGACGCATTGCCAACAATGTCGGGCAGATGCTGTAGGTACACTTGGAGGAGGATGCTCCTCTGGCGCAGAGACTGAATCTAACGACCAGGCCGCTATCTACCGCGTCGCAGTAGCTGCCACAAGCGACTCGCACGGAGACATCATTAATACTCACTTCGGATACGCTGAACAATTCGAAATTTACGAATTTGTTCATTCGACACAGAGTTTTAAGCATGTCGAGTCGCGAATTGCATCAAGGTATTGCTCCGGAGCTAGCGAATGTGGAGATGACGAGTCGTATAAGCAGACACTTATCGACGCAATTTCCGATGTAGATGAATTACTATGCTCCAGAATTGGTATCACGCCCTGGCGAGAGCTAGAGAAACAAGGCGTCACACCCAACATAGATTTTGCCTATGCCAGCGTTAATCAGGCACTTGAAACCATCGCGATGGGTTTAGACACGAGTATAGCGGAGGCTGAAAATGACGTATTCAATTACTGATAAGTGTACGGGATGTCACGCGTGTAAATCGGTATGCCCTAACAACGCGATATATAAAATCGAAACCACATCTAAAGATAGGTTTGAGATACACAGCAAGCGTTGTAATGGTTGTGTTGAGCAGTTCGACCACCCGCAATGTGCGAGTATCTGCCCAATAGAAGAGGCAATCTTAAATGAGAAGCAGATACCTGTTAACCCGAAAGGAAGCTTGACGGGTATTCCTATCGCTTAGCGATATCTGCCTTGACTACATACGTAAAATAAACCGGACGACCGTATCTATAACCCTGCGTTTTATATTGCCATCCATACATTCTGATGACGCCACCCTGACATAGGGTGAATACAATCACGTGGATTTTTTCACTAGTAATGGAAGTAAATATGAAAACGCAGTTGGCGACCATTAGTTCTGCCGTTTTATTGCTGGCAGGCTGCAATAGTGGCTCTGACAATAATAAAACCGCATCAGTATCATTCTATGTATCCGACGCTCCCGTAGAAGAAGCAGAGGAAGTAGTAGTAGCTTTTGATGCTCTGGAATTAATACACGAGAGCGGTCAACGATATCAGTTAAACGTTGTTGATACCGATGAGAGTCAAGATTATCAGCAGATAGATTTACTTGAATATCAAGGAAGCGATTCAAAGTTAATACTGTCAGATGAGCCTATTCTAACAGGTACGTATCGTGAGTTAATTGTTCACATTAAGCCAGAGTCTTATCTGAACTGGGTAACGAATAATGGAGTGCATGATCTGAAGGTGCCAAGTAATAAGTTAAAACTAGGAGGTTTTGAAGTAACAACAGACTCGGTTCAATCATTTACAATAGAATTCGACTTGCGCAAGTCTCTTGTATTACGAGGTAATGATTGGAATAACAATGGTTATAACCTGAAACCACACGGGGTTAAAATCGTAGATAATCGTTCTGCAGCATCTCTTCGAGGTAATATTGAACCCTCGTTATTCTATCAGGGAAGTTCATGTTCTGAGGATGGTGGTAACGTAGTTTACCTATATCAGGGACACGGCCACAATGGCAATACTCTGATTGATAACTTTGATCCAACTGATGCTGATTACGATGACAATATTGAACTCCCAGAGAACTACGTCGAACCATATGCGTCAGTCGAGGCAGAAGAAAACGGCGACTACCAATTTGGATTTATACCTGCTGGAAATTACACCGTAGCCTTTACTTGTAGTGCTTATGAAGATGACCCGGTTCAGTATGACCAAATCGAGATTGCAAACCCTAGTGATCAGGTTTCAGAAGTTATCCTTGAGCCAACAAAAGAGCATAATCTAGACTTTCCGGTTGTTCCTTAATAAAAAAATAGAGTTTTTCTAGGGATTCCCCTTTCTGCTTGTTGTTCGGCAACATATTAAATAGTTCGATAAACAGCCCATGAGTTTCCTGACATAACCTGATTTATTCAGGTATGCATTGGGCTGTTATCAATTAACCGGAAACTCGATGATAAATTGGGTACCGGATTTACCATCACTTTCTACTCTGATAGTCCCGCCCTGCATCTCTATTAATCCTTTAGAAATACTAAGTCCCAGCCCCATCTTGCCTGACTTCCCACTTCTGGATGAATCTGATCGGTAAAAGCGGTCAAAGACAAACAGTAAATCATCGGGGTGAATACCACACCCAGTATCGCTTACCTTGATGGTCAGATAGCTTTCGTTGCAGTATGAAGAGAGTTCTATTTTGCCGCCTTCTGGAACATAACGTACCGCATTACTTATAAGATTTCCTAAAACCTGCACCATCCGTTCTTCATCTAACTGAGGTTGGGGCATCGCCGCCGAACAATTAAAGTTCAGCGTAATCTGTTTTTTTTGGCACATCAGCTGATGCATACGGGTAACTCTTTCTAGAAGAGACGATATCTCCGTCGGCGAGGTGTAAATAGAAAGCGTTTTGGCATCGGTTTTGGCTAGCAGGCTCATATCTTTTAGAAGCCTCTGAACATGTTCAAGCTCGTCTGCTATCGTATTCACCCGCTCTTGATTGAGTTCAAGACTTCCGTCTTGAGCCATCTCTATATATCCAGAAATAACTTGAACAGGAGTACCAAGATCATGAGCTATATCTGCAGTTAACTGACGTCTTTGTTTATCCGCATTAGAAAGATCTTTGCTCATTTTGTTAAAGGTATTAGAGAGATCACCGAACTCATCATCACTGTGAGTTGAAACTTCCTGACGAAGATCTCCAGAAGCTATAGCCGCGCTAGCTTTGGTCAAAGACTCGATAGGCTTTAAGGCACGTTTAGCAATTATAACCCCTAGAATAAGAGAGAGCAGAATACTAACAGCAACGGAGATGAGTAGGACATCCAGCGTATTTTCTAAAAATAACTGAAGTTGTGAGCTTAGGTTTATCCCTGTAGCTTCCGGGGGATAACCCAGGCTATAACTTCTCCTCGATACCTTACAGGACGTGCTCTGGAAAGATACGCTTCAGAAAGAATATCTCCGGGCTGAAACTCGAGGTATTTTAATAACGCTCGCCGATCTGCGGTCACTATGCCCGCTTTTTTCTCTCGTCCGCTACTCCTTTCGGCTCGCTTATTATCAGGAATTGGAGGATGAAGTGATTTAAAGTACTCAGGAAAACCTTCCCAACTTTTCTCCGCTGCATACCAGTGGCGAACTTCCTGGATCATTTCTTTCGTCAAATAGTCCTGAGCTAACTTCTCTACACGTTGTGCAGACGTAAAATAGGTAAGTACGTAAATAGTAAGTGCAGTCAGCACACTTATTAAGAGATAAGTCGCTATAAGTTTGTTACGTACCGGAACTCTCACTGATGTATCGTCCTTAATCTATATCCAACACCAAAAACCGACTCAATCTCAACGTGTCCTTTGAGCCGAAGTTCAAGTTTATTTCTAAGATTTCGGATATGAATCTTCAGCGTCGACTCGGAACCACTATACCCCTCTTCAATAAGATGACTGCATATTTCGGCCTTATTAACCGTATGCTCTACTGACTTCATCAAGAAACTTAGTAACGCAAGTTCAGCCAATGTCAGATCAACCGGATTTAATTCATCATCGATCCAAAGTTCATTGGTCACAGTGCTTAGCGAAAGGTTTCCAACCCTAAGGAGTGGGTCTGTCAAAAGTTGTCGGGTGGTTCTTTTCAAAACCGCCTGAACACGCACGATCAGTTCGCTCATCTTGAATGGTTTGCTGATATAGTCATCCGCTCCCAGCTCAAAACCTTTAACGATATCTTGTTCTTGTTGCTTTGCTGTGATCATGATAACCGGCAAGTCGCTTGTTTTTCGCAGCTCGCTAATAAACTCATAGCCATTCATCTGCGGCATCATGACATCAAGAAGTATCAGGTTTGGAGTATGTTTCTTCAAAACTAATTGTGCGTCACGCCCGTTGGAAGCACACAGAGCATTATACCCTCTACTGATAAGTACTTCCGAAAGCAGTGTTTGTACATTGAGTTTGTCGTCAACGATAAGGATCGTTTGAGTCATTGTTATTCTCTACAAGTAACTGGCTCCGTCCAGTATATACCTGCTGAGAGTTAAAAGGTTTAGATATCGTTTAGAACTAGAAAAATTAACTATATCCTTCTCGCTCCTCGCGCTTGTAGGCTGGAGCGAGCTAGGGTGCTTATTACCTTTATCCAGGTTGCTTTGGTGTTAAGTGAACTTGTTTTTAATGTGGAGAACAGCGCTTACAATAAGTGATACAGTGGAAACAGCAAATAACACATACATGTTTAAAATCCATGCACATGTAGCGGTTAGAAACGCAATAAATGAAAACATTCTGCTGAATGACATTACATGGCCAAGCTTTCTATTTTTCATAACGCCTCCCAATCTGACGGGTAGATACATCAGTGATTTTATATCACATGCTGATTGTCTCCTTTCCTTGTCGAAACCACCTAAATAACCAGCTAAATAGTTATCAAGAAAGATAAAATATTGAACCCGTAGGCAAATTTTAAACTAGCTAGACTCAAGTTTTTTGATCATCAAATCCCAATCGCCCCCATGGATCGAATTAGGATATTCCACCACAGGCAACGAATGCACTTTTTCATAGCCTAGTTTCAGATATAGATTTTTTGCCGCTACATTTTCAGAGGCTACGATGAGACTCATTGATCTCGCCTTAAAGGACTTAGCTTTGGATTCAGCTTCTATCATTAACTGATGAGCGACTCCCCGCCCCCGAAACTCTTCCTTTGTGGCAATTGCATTTATGTACCAACTTCCCGGTACTTTCTCTTCCAACAAAACCAGAGGCCTTACAACATCAGGAAATTCTTCAATGTTATCTATGATATATGGATCATCCAGCTGATAAGAAATAATCATTCCCGCTACAGAATCCTGTAGTTTTATCACCCTTGCGTTCTTATAGCTAAATCCGCCCTCCTCTCTTGCAGCTCGTCGTTTGCCTACATCGAAAGGAGATTCTGAGTCTTCGACCATACCTGACCAGAGATATTCAGGTATACCTTCTCCCGCCAAATTGATCAAATATGCCAGGTCTGCAGCATCTTCTTTAATCGCGTCTACTATTTTCATAACAGAGCTCCGTTCCGATTTAATGTGTAGCATAGGAATTTTACTCGCTGGAAAGAGAGTCAATATGATTAATCATAAGCTGCAGCGCTACTTCAAAAAGCAACTCTGCAACTTATCTACACTAAACAAGAATAACGTCGTTACGCATACTGTAGAGTACAAATAAAACTTCTTCCTGTTCGCGTTGAGCTACACCATTTTTCTGCATCGCTTCCAGCGCATCATCTAGCACAGCCACAAACTCTATTGCTGAAATATTCATGCCCTTATGCACCGCCCTCATATCCTCACCTTTATACAGGTTTGGACCTCCAGTACCCGTAATAAAAAACTCCGATACGGTTTTTTTCAACTTATTGATATCTGAGTCAGCAAATCTATTGGCGATAGCACTGTTACTCAGGTGCAAGTCAACTATATCTGCCGAGATCTGCGTGATTTTTTCCGTTCCGCCAAGTCTTTCAAATAACGTCGCGCTCATAGCTCATATCCTTATCTACTTTTGTTGAGGTTTACTTCCAATCGGTACCATGATGTGTGCGTAAGGTGTCCCCTTCCACATAACATATGGGCCACCATTAAACGGGTCATCACTGATTCCCTCTAATAATTCAGAGGGAACAACTATCATCAAATGAGGCCCCTCTTTAACCCAAACGTCTCCATTATTAGGATCGGTTGCCGCCGGGTTGGAATTACTTACGTAAGCGTCACCTTGCATCATATAAGAGATGCCGATTCGGTCTGTTTCAAAAGGCTTCCCTTCCGCAGCCGACTTAAGTAACTTCTCCCACACTTCGTCGTTACACATTGGGTGGGTATCCCCAGGCATTACAGGTATACCAGGAACACAATGCCAATGAGGACTGCCCTCTCTTAGAACATTTCCATCAATATCTATAATGGTCGCTTTGCTACTCAAGTCATGATGTGCGGCACTTTCAGCTCGCTCTACCTTGCTCATCTCGGTTGTCGATGAACAACCAATCAGAACAAGTAACATGGTTCCGGTTAATACACGAAGCGAATTCATAGCTCCTCCGTTTGCTTAGTGAATGAACAATAGTAAACATAGTTACTGCTGATAGTTTTATTAATGAGATTTTAATGAGAATCGCTTCTGCAAACGTTTATCTAAACTATTATCAATAACAGTATTAATAGTCAGGTTACTGTTATGAATGGATTCATAGAAAACTCGAGAGCACCTGAACTAAAATTTCTTGAGCAGGTGCTAAGCGAAGAAGGTCCGGATATTGTGGGGCTTTATGGCATTGCTGGTGTTGGAAAAAGTACTCTGGTGCGCCATTTTGAAACGATTCATAAAGAAGTTTGCATCACTATAGACTGCCAAACCGTCGAGCCGACACCAATAGCATTTATCCGAAAATTGAATTCGTTATTAAATTCAGAAGGCGAAGATCTGGCATTGATTAAAAGCACCATCAATCCAGGCACTATTCTCATCCTTGATCAATTTGAATCATTCGGTTTAATCGAGACATGGTTAAGAAAAGAGTTCCTGCCGAAAATGTCTGGAACGCTCAAGTTGCTTCTGTCAGGAAGGTTGCACCCGGACAATCAATGGATCATAGATCCACCAGCTAACTCTAAGTACTGCCCTCTTAAACTTGAATGCCTGCCGTTTACTTTTGCCATCGATTTTCTTGAAACCCAGGGGCTTTCTAAAGTTCAGGCCATGGGTGTTAATCAGTTCGCTCATGGTCATCCTGTTGCCCTAAAACTCGCTAGCGCGGCCATGTTGGAACAACCAGAAAGAAATTTACACCAGATCCCTTCAAACGCTGTGATTAACACTCTGGTGCAGTTCTTTGTGGATGACATTAAACAACCAGAGTTACGTGATGCGTTAGAAGCCGCGTCTATCGTTCGCCGGGTCAGCGAGTCGGTGTTAAGCGCGATGCTGAAAGCTGACTCCCGAACAGGAAAAGCCCTGTATTCAGGATTAGAAAAAATGGAGCTAGTTGAGGCTAGGGAAGACGGACTTGTCTTACATGAAGTACTAAGAACAGTACTATCTTCCAATCTGAAAGCACGTTCTCCAGAAAGATATGCCATATACCGCAAGCGTGCGACCCAAATCTTGCTGGAAGAAGTGAAACACGCGTCTGCTGGTCAATTATGGCGTTATACCGCGGATATATTATATCTGGTTGATAACAGCGTGATCAGAAGTGCTTTTTCCCACCAGACGACTTCAGAGAATACAGTGTGCTTCCCGCTCAGGATGAAGATAAACCGGAAGTGATGAGAATTATTGCCTCACATGAACCACACTCTACTCTTGATACTTATTCACACTGGTGGGACAGACAGCTTAACACTTTTCATTGTGTTAAGGATCAAAGCAATAAAACGGTTGGATTTTATTGTCTGATAAAGCCCTCTGACGTATCTGATCAGCTACTGAATGCTGACCCCGTTACCGCTGACTGGTTAGAGGACATTTCCTCCAATAACGAGAAAAACTCTCCTACAGAACAAAATTTATTTATCCGTCGGTGGTTATCTCAGAAGGAAGGAGAAGGCTTATGTGGTATTCAGGCTGCGTGTTGGCTGGACATCAAGAGAAATTACCTCGAAATGCGGCCAAATCTTAGAAAGGTCTATCTGACTTTAAATAACCTGAAGCCTTACGCATCGATAGCTACAGAACTTGGCTTTCAGGTCCTGGAAAAAGTAACCGAAATTGACGATACCCAGTACTTCTCTGCGGTACTGGACATGGGGCCAAACTCCGTAGATGGTTGGGTTTCCACCCGGCTACTTCAGGAAATCGAGCACAAATCAGAGCACAACATATTCCCAACCTGGTTTGATTCTAAGGCACGACAGCTATGTGTTAATAAAGATCGTGTAGACCTGACACCACTGGAGTTCGAGACGCTCGATCTATTGATAAAAAACGAAGGAGCTGCCGTTTCAAGAAAGACACTTCTTAAAGATGTATGGGGAATAGAGTACGAAGGCTCCAGCAATGTTGTCGATACTATTGTTCTCTCTCTTAGAAAAAAGCTACAAGAAAAATCAACCGTCATTCAATCCGTCAGAGGCACTGGCTACAGATATGAGGGCGAGAGCTGAAGGAAGTTGCTCTCATTTGGTAGGCGATTTGTTTATCCGAAACAAGTTGTCTCACTTTTAATCCATAGAAGGTAAGTAAATTATGTCCAGATATTACATCGATTGCAGAGATTATCCGGGTGATGTGAAGTGTTCAGTGGCTTTGGCTGCAGACTCTAAGGAAGAGTTGCTTCAAGCCGTTGTAGAACATGGATGCAAGGTACATGGTTATGAAGATACACCAGAATTTCGTGAAAATATCATGAAGGAGTTTAAAGAAGGTACTCCACCTGTTTAATTCCATTCCGATGTTCCGACGATGTCTAAGCCCTGCGACGTCATAGGGCTTAGATAGCAGCCACTCTATGCGAAACTAGCAAATCGCTACCGCTTTTATCTGACACCACAGCTCCATTCCGATTTGTATGCCGAGTTGACTCAGGGAGCGCTCAGTAATCACTGATAGTAAAGATTGTCCATTACTCAGCGTTATTACCAATATTTTTTCTCCACCATGTACCGAGTCTTCAATTTTGCATAGTTTTCCTTTTACCACATTCAAAATCGAAGTCTGTGCTGGTTTCGTAAGACATATACTCACGTCGGAAGCGAGAATTCTGCATCTTACATAGTCACCGATTTGGCCTTGTATCTCGGGAACATAGAAGTAAAGCCGTCTCCCCACTTCTAACTGTGTGAGATGATCAGGAGAAACATCGCTGATAATCGTGTCGAATATAGCGCCGGTCTCATGATTAAATATTCGACTATAGGCAGGATCAGACATCACTTCCACAGCCCCTCCTGACGTTAAAATGTTTCCCTGATAAAACAGCACTATATGGTCTGCCAGGCGTGCCAATTCTTCCACAGAATGAGTGACGTAGATAATTGGGATAGAGAGCTTCTTGTGGAGCTTCTCCAGATAGGGAAGGATTTCTGCTTTTCTGGCACTATCTAAAGCTGCTAGAGGTTCATCCATAAGGAGCATTTTAGGTGAAGTAAGTAGCGCTCTGGCAATCGCAACTCTTTGCATCTCTCCTCCTGAAAGCTTTTCAGGTGATCGTTCCAGAAGGTGAGTAATGCCCAATAACTCGCATACATCCCTCAACTTTAAAACCCTGCGTTCTTCAGCTACTCGCTTAAAACCGTACTCTAAATTCTTACGGACAGATAAATGAGGAAATAGCCCCGCTTCCTGAAATACGTAGCCAATGTCTCTTTGGTACGTTGGTACAAAAAAATCGTTCGCACTATCTTGCCAGGTGGTCTCACCAACCGAGAAATAACCACTACTCAACTTTTCCAATCCAGCCATGGCTCTTAAACAAGTGGTTTTTCCAGAACCAGAATGCCCGAACAATACAGTGACTCCTGTACTAGGCAGCGTAAGATCCGCCTTAAGGGAAAAATTTTCAAACTCGATATTAAATCGAGCAACGATATTCACTTCCTGGTTCATATCAGACATCAGCCTCCCTTATCCCATTTTTGACTGATATCTACTGTTTAACCAATACATAACCAGCAGGGCTGCGAATGAAAAAGCCACCATTCCACCAGCAAGCAAATGCGCCTTGCCATACTCTAGTGCCTCAGCATGATTGTAGATCTCTACGGAAACTACCCTTGTCTTCCCAGGGATATTGCCACCAATCATCAGCACGATGCCGAACTCACCCAGGGTATGACAAAAGCCCATAACCATAGCTGAGAATATTCCAGGCCAAGCAAGCGGGAATGTGACTGAGAAGAAAGTATCAACCGGAGAAGCTCTAAGCGTAGCCGCAACTTCTATCGGGCGTTTACCGATGGATTCAAACGCGTTCTGCAATGGCTGAATAACAAACGGAAGTGAATGCACGATACAAGCAATGGCAATCCCGGCAAAAGAGAATGGTAGCTGTTGTAAACCTAAAGCTTGAGTTAATTGACCCACCGGCCCATTCGGTCCCATTAGTATCAACAGATAAAAACCAAGTACGGTGGGTGGTAGTACCATAGGGAGCGTACAAACAGAGACAACAATACCTTTTAGTCTTGAGTTGGTATTCGCTATCCACCAGGCAACCGGGATTGATATCAGCAGCAGCCACAGTGTTACCACGAAGGCCAGTTTAAGTGTTGTGGTGATTACTGTGATATCTAAACCCATCATAGGAATGCCGCTTACAGATATCCAAAATCAACGATAATTTTTCGGGCTCTTTCACTCTTTAAGTACTCAATAAATGAATTCGAAGCATTTTTATTTTGGGCCGATTTGAGCAATACGGCGTTTTGCCTGATGGGGTCATACATCTGCTCAGGAATTATCCAGTAAGAGCCATCAATAAACTCGGAATCTTTGTAGATTTGAGACATAGCCAGAAACCCCGCCTGAGCGTTTCCAGTAACAACAAACTGATAGACAACACTTAAATTCTTGCCCTCAACAAGCGTCGATTTCAACTCAGAATACACTCCTGCTTTTTCCATAACCTGTACAGAAGCGTAACCGTATGGAGCAAGTTTAGGGTTAGCCAAAGCCAGATGTTTAAAGTTGTTTATCGTTAATGACGCAGCGCCTTTTTTCAGCAGTTGGCTATCTGAGGACCAGAGTACAAGCCTTCCTAAAGCATAGGTAAACGGCTCAGAGGCTAATCCTGCTTCCACTAACTTAGCTGGACGTGCAGCATCCGCTGACAAAAAGATATCAAACGGTGCACCATTGATTATCTGAGCATAGAGTTGACCGGTGGAGCCCGTGCTTATGACAACGCTGTCCCCAGATTGTTGCTGGTAGTCCCTAGCAAGCTCTTTAAGAGGGCCATAAAAGTTATTCGCGACAGCGACCCTAACTTCCGTAGCTGAGGCCTGAAAGGCTCCTAAAAGAAAAAACATACAAAACAGACTGAATCTTTTCATACAACCTCCGATTCATTTAAGACACTAAGGAACTATGCCACTAAGGAACTATGCCACTAAGGAACTAAGCCACTGACGTTGAAGAAAGGCTTTTGCTCTCGAAGTATGCTTTTCCTCCAGATATGGAAGAACTTCTTCGAAAGGTGCAATATAAGCGGGCTTTTGCTCATGCCATTGAACCAGGTGAAAGCCAACTTCTGTTTCAATCGGTAAGCTCACTTCACCTTGCTGTAATGTTTGAAGCGCCTTTGTAATCTCGGGAAAAAGTTTTCCTTCTTCACACCAACCCAACTGTCCTTTTTCAAGTGCACTTGGGCACTCTGAGTAGCGTAAAGCCAACTCTTCAAATGGTTCTCGCTTTGTTTTTTGATAGGCCTCTTCGATTCTTCGGAGAACGCTTTCATGTCTATTCTCTACGAACTCATCATTCACGGTTATCAGTATTTGACTAAGTTTCCAGGTTTTAGCACGAGAGAAATTGAGTTTGTTTTTATTGTAGTAATCAATAGCTTGTTGCTTATCCAATTTAGGGACGTCCTGAGCCACGCTATCTAAAACCTTGTCGCACCACAGCTCTTCGCGCAACGCATGCTTAAATCCTTCCTGCGTAATACCTTGTTTTTTGAGAACCGCGTAAAACTCATCTTTAGAGTCAAACTGTTCAATACACTTGCAATAAGACTCTACAACTTCACCTGAAGAAACCTTTATTTTGGAAGCCTCTTTAGATGAGATGATTTTCGCTTGTAATGCCTGAAGTTTGTTGACTTCTTCATCCAGCTCTTTTAATTGTTCCGCTGATAAATACTCTGGATTAAGTTTGTGCTTTTCTGTCGATAGCTTTATTCGCAAATATCGCTTCTTCTGTTTATCCATTTGCCGCTACCTCTCTCTGAACACTGCTCTCTTTGGGCGAGACTAAGAAACGAGAATCGACCCTGACTAATGACCCTGCAACCTCGATTTCGTAATCTAACCGCCCAGTTTCCAGATCTCTGTAAACTCTTTGAACCTCTACCAGATCCCCCTTCATTGCGACGATTTCATCCTTCATCTTAAGAGCGACCGTTAACGCAGCTTTATCGAGAGAACGAAAAAGGCAGGGAGACCAGGCTAGTGAGGCGTGGATAACTTCCTGATCTCTGACACCTATAGTGCGTTCGACAGCCGGGAAATAGACCTGGTATATCACCTGATCTTGCAAGAAGTAACCTGAACTTCTGACAATGCCTGTCTCTCCCTGAGTCACCAAAAGCTCACCTTTTTCTAGCCCCGTAAAGCTTCCATCATTACGGACATTTCTTACGACTCGCACCTCTGAGCCACTCAAAAACCTAGCGCTGGAACAATCCATTGTCCCCCTCCCTAATCATCACACTCAGTACAGCCTTCACAACTCCGTTCTGGAAACGCTAATTCATTACCGTTCTCCAGCTGTTTGTACGCTATTTTTAACGCTCTTTTATAGTCCTGGCGTTCCGGGGCTTTGTTCAAAGCCTCCAACACCGAATGGAACAGTCGGAGTAACTGTATGCGTTTGGTTTGTACAAGCGTTGGGTTGTAGTCCACTTGAAAGTAATTAAGAAAATCTTCAGCACTGGTTAACGCTGATAATTCAGATTCCATATTCTGGCTCATCTATTCCCTCTCAATTAGGCGGCATTGCCCTGGACAAGTTTGAAAAGATCGTCTGTTGTTGGCATACATTTATACCTTTCAGACCAGTGTCTAAGCTCTAATCGCAGTTGTTCACACTGAGCCGTAGACAGATGCACCCCGAGGTTTTGATATACCGCTCTGATGGCCTTAAGACCCGAATGCTTTCCAAGAACAAACTCGTGCTGACGGCCAACCAATTCGGGGGAAAACCCTGATAGTTATTACTATCTTTCATCAAACCATCAACATGAACTCCGGATTCATGAGTAAACACACTTCCCCCGACAATGGCTTTTTGTAACCACTCTGGACGACCAGATGCGTTTTGAACTAACTGGCACAATTGGGGAAGCGCCTGTAGGTCAATTCCTGTAAAGCCTTTGTTCAACACAGAAAGCGCAACCGCTACCTCTTCCAATGCGGCATTCCCTGCTCTCTCTCCTAAACCAACCACTGTGGTATTTATCGATGTTGCACCAGCATCAATGGCAGCCAGGGTATTTGCGGTCGCAAGTCCCAGATCGTTATGGGCGTGCATCTCAATCTGTAAGTCGGTATTGGCTCGCAAAGAAGAGATATAAGACCGAGTCTTGTCGCCATCTAAAATGCCAACTGTATCGGCGAACCGAACACGTTTCGCACCGCACTCTTGCGCTAATTCAGTCAATCGGAGCATAAAGTCTAGGTCGGCTCTGGACGCATCTTCCATGCCTACACAAACATCCACACCTAACTCAACAGCTTGTTTCAGGTATCTTTCACCGTGAGCAAAATACGCCTTATCTGAATCAAAGCCGAGCTTGCTTCTGATTTGCTGTTTTGAGACCGGAATAGACACGTCCACCCAATCGAGCCCGAGTCCGGATGCCGAGTTCAGGTCCTGATCCGTCATTCGGCACCAACCCATCGTCTTCGCTCTAGTTAAAGAAGCGGCTATTACAGACATTGTTTCTTGCTCTGCTTCACCCATCGCCGGAACACCAATTTCAAGTTCCTGGACGCCAACAGATTCCAGGTTTAGGGCAATCGCCAGTTTTTCTTCCGTGTTAAACGCAACACCCGGGCTCTGTTCCCCATCCCGCAACGTGGTATCGTTAATGGTTACTACAGGTATTTGATTCCTTTCCATCACCAACCTCTTTGATATTCCGTTTACGCGTAGGCGGGAGTAAAACTGCTTTCCGAGCCCTTATTCGTCGCGCTATCCCAATACGGAGACATTGCCCTCAGACGTTCAACAATTGGAGGCAAGTGCTCAAGTACAAGGTCGATATCCGAATCTTTAGTAAAGCGTGAAAGTGAAAAACGAAGCGTGCCATGTGCAGCAGTAAAAGGGATGTCCATCGCTTTCATTACATGTGATGGCTCCAGTGATCCTGAAGTACATGCTGAGCCAGAAGACGCTGCAATTCCGACGTGGTTCATCATAAGAAGTAAGGCTTCACCTTCAATATATTCAACAGCAATGTTTGTTGTGTTCGGAACACGTTCTCTAGGGTTTCCGGTCACAAAAGTATTTGGAACTCTCGCCAGTATCCCCTGCTCAAGTCGATCACGCATCACCGCTATGCGACTGATATCATTTTCCAGTGAGATTTCAGCCAGTTCTGCTGCTTTTCCCATCGCGATAATAGACGCGGCATTTTCAGTACCTGCACGTCTTCCTCGTTCCTGATGACCTCCTCGTAAAAGAGGACGGAACCGCGTTCCCCTTCTTAGATAAAGCGCACCCACACCTTTCGGTGCATGAAACTTATGACCAGATAACGAGATCATATCGATATCAGTTAACTTGACCTCGATTGGGTATTTGCCGATAACCTGAACAGCATCCACATGAACCTGCGCTCCAACCTTTTTTGCCAGACTGGCGATCTGAGCGGCCGGGAAAAGTGTTCCTGTTTCGTTGTTTGCCCACATCACCGACACCACTGCGACATTTTCACTCAGCGCTTGTTTGTATGACTCGATATCAAATCGGCCTTTATTGTCTACCCCAATCCAATGCACCTTGTACCCCTTTCGCTCAAGGTTCTGACACAACTCTAAGGTGGCAGGGTGCTCAATGACCGAGGTTATGACCTCTTTCCTATCCGGAAGTGCTTCGAGAGCAGAATGAATCGCTGTCGACGTTGCCTCTGTAGCCGACGAAGTGAAGATAATTTCGGAGCTATGCTCTGCCCCAACAAGCGATTGAACCTGTTCACGGGCAACTTCCAGTGCTTTACCTACAGTCGCACCTAAACGGTGAATAGAGGAGGGATTGCCGTAAAACTCCGTTAGATACGGCAACATGGTCTCCAGGACTAATGGGTCGATACAGGTGGTTGCATTGTTATCTAGATAAGCTGTATCGAGGTAAGCTACCTCTGATGGTTTTGAATCAAGAGTCATAGGTCGCCTCCTTTTTTGGAGCTGCACTTTGAACCGGGAACACTGTAATATTCTCGCCCAGTGATTCTGAGATTTTTGTTTCAACACTAGCCAAAGTAAGCCCGGACAAACCACAACCAGTACATGCTCCGGTAAGGCTAATGAATACGATATCTTCCTCAATATCGACCAATGAAATATCGCCGCCATCTAGCAAGATACCAGGGCGCACCTCTTCAATCACCGATTCGATGACTTCTACCCGTCTTTTCTTATTGGCGAACAGTTCCGCCGCCTCTGCCTCTTTATCCACTTTAGCCATATCTGCTTTTGATACGGCGGCCACAGGAAGGACTTCAGCTGATTCTTTTGCTTCCAGACATTCCTCTAAAACCCACTCGATTTTTTCGTGACAAGAAGCACAAGCACCACCTGCTTTGGTGTAGTTAACAACTTCTTCTAAAGTGGTTAAGTTATTGGCTGAAACCACGCGTTTGATCATCAGGTCATCGATGGCAAAGCACTTACAAATCAACTCACCTTCTTCGTGATCATCTTCGACCTCTTCTCCACGGTAATCCGCTATAGCAGCATGTAATGCTTCCATACCCATTACCGAACAGTGCATTTTTTCTGGCGGAAGACCATCAAGAAAATCTGCAATCTCCTGGTTGGTGACTTTTAACGCTTCATCTATGGTTTTACCGATAATGATCTCGGTAAGCGCGGACGACGACGCTATCGCGCTCCCGCAACCAAATGTTTGAAAGCCAGCGTCGGTGATCACCTCAGTTTCTGAGTCAATATTTAAACTTAAGCTGAGTGCATCCCCGCAACTTAAAGAGCCTACATCACCTTTTGCGCTCGCATTTTCTAGTAGTTTCGCATTTCTGGGCTGAAAGAAATGTTCCTTCACCTTTTCTGAGTAGTCCCACATAAGCACTCCTTGCCGTGTACTTTCTCCAAAACAGAGAATTCAAACATATGAGTGGCTTCTGCAATCATCACACCACAAGACGAAGATCACATATCTGGCTGTTTTAAATGGATAAAAGAGGGAGTAATAGCTGATTGAAAAGTGTGACGAACAACAAATTTATCTATTTTGTCGTAAAACGGATAATGCTTTGTCGTGTTTAAAACAAAGGGGGCAAGATGGTTTGTCCGTTTTTTAACAACAGTTAGAACTATCCCCCTAAAGCTACCGGTAGTTTAGTTTGAAAGTAAATCATCGTCTTATGTTGATATGCGTGCCAAAATGACACAATGATTGCTTATTACACACTTTACGACCATAATAGCCATGTGACACTTTGACACAATAGGAGATCACATTATGGCTACTAGTTTACCTCGCATCACGGCTAGAGTTGATGTCGATACACAAGATTTACTAACAAAAGCTGCCGCAATTGCTGGCATGTCGAGTATCAACTCATTTGTTCTAAGTGCTGCTATTGAAAAAGCTAAACAAGTGATCGAGCGCGAGCAGGCTCTAAAACTAAGCCAAGCTGACGCTATGCTATTAATGGAGGCTTTAGACAGTCCTGCAAAACCAAATTCAAAACTGAAAGCTGCGTCTGAACGTTACGAGAACAAAACTCAATGATGAATACGGTACTTCTGGATAAAGCCAAGCACGATAGAAACCGATTCAACTGTGGCATCGAAGCTCTTAATAATTACTTAAAAGCGATGGCGAGTCAGCAGGCAAAGAAAGACAACACCAGAACTTTCGTATTGGAAGACAATAACAACAACTCACATATCATCGGTTTTTACACGCTAACAATGGCACCAATTGACTTGAAGGCTTTGCCTGATAAGTTACAGAAGAAACACCAGTCATCTACTTCAGGTGGTCTCATTGCTCGCTTAGCTGTTGATGATCGATACAAAGAAAAAGGCTTTGGTGAGTGGCTACTTATCGACGCGCTCCGAAAACTTTTGACTGCTAGTGACAGCGTAGCGTTCCCTGTAATCATCGTTGACGCCAAAGACGGCGCGAAGTATTTCTATGAACGCTATGGGTTTCAAGCGTTTCAAAATTCTGAAAACAAGCTCTTCATTACTATTGCCGATGTCAGGGCGAGTTTAAGTTAGTTAACCTTTCGCAGGTGGATGATGTTTTATATGCCCAAAAGCGGGCATATTACATAAGTGCAGTAAGGATGTACCAAATTTGATAGTTGCTTAAGCTAGCTAACAACGCACCACCGATAGTGGAAAGAAGCAGTGAATATTTAGCGATTGTCATAACGTACTCCTGATGAGTGTTGGCGATTGATGGAGTAGATTATAAGCAGATTCTTATATAGGAAAAACAAATGTAATCTCCATTCACTGGTGCCAGAATTGCAACAATGGGATCGAGAGTCACACTACCCTAACGCTGTTAAGGTAGTGTTCTAGATTGATATACTTAGAAGTATGCACGCTAAAAATTGACTTTGCGCCCCTGGTATAAACCACCGAGTACCATATATTCCTGCTCACCATTCAGGGAACCGGGAAGAAGTGAGTCAAAGCAAACAACCTTGAATTTCGGTACTCTCACCTCGTAGACTTTTGTACCAAAGCGAAGCGCGGATTCAGGGTCAGAAGTTAAAGAGCTCAAGTTGTTAAATAGGTGAACCTCTTTATCCTCTATCGAATACTCTGGTAGGTCGGCGCAGCCGCGATACAAAGTTAAATGACTGGCTGAAGGGAATCTGAAATTGAGTTCGTGCTGACAAAACTGGTACAGCGCGTCCAGTTGAGAGTAAAGTTCATTAGTGTTGTGTATTGCTTTCGCACACAACTGTCGAAAGCGCAATTCTGACTCACTATCAGGAGGGCCTATTGGCTCGCCATGATAGCGAGTAATCAATCCAAAGCGAGACTCTACCCAACTACGCCAGGCTGCTCCTTGCTCGTTATCTGAGTCAAACAACCAACCGAGCAGTAGTTTTTTGTAGTCTACCTTAGCTCTTGTTGGTGGATCATCATTAAAGCGGTCATCCTCTTTCGATAGACGAAAACGTACCTGCATATATTCCTGAAAAGTAGCAACACGTTCATCGATACTATGAGAAATGTCCAGCGCTTGAAAAAGCTCTTTATTCCACACCTGCAAATTATCGATGTCGATAGGAATCGGTCGCTGTTGGTAGGACAAACTGGCTAATATTCGGGGGGAATATTGCAGTGGCTAAAGGCAAGCGTTATCTCTTTTAATAACGCCTCTTCGGTTTTACCGGATACATATTGAAAACTACCCATCGAATCAGATCTCTCCTCCTTGTAGATAAAGACGGTTAGCGAGTTCCATTATATCGCTATGCAGATAGAGAGCTTCCCGCCACTCTTTTCTGATCCCGCTATGTCCATAATAGGCTCCCGCGAGCTGACCTGCAATCGCTGCAGTCGTATCTGCGTCATTTCCAAGGTTTGCAGCGGATAGAACACAAGAGTCAAAACAGTCTGTGTTCAGAAAACACCATAACGCTGATTCAAGACTTTCAATCACATAACCACTACCCGTAAGATCATCATAGCTCAGGCTATTCACGGAGCCTAACACTATTCTCTCGAGTGTTTGTGTGGTTGGGGCATAACCGCTATCGAACACGACCTGTTTATCTGATCCATTGATAAGCAAAGATAGAATCTTCGAAAGATAGCGGCAACTATCCACACACTGCTCAGAACCATGGGTCGTTCGTGAACTTTCTCCTCCGAAAAACTCAGCTTGCTCTATATCACGGTGGAAATAGATAGGAATAGGAGCAAGACGCATGATCGACCCATTACCCGAGCTCATTTTTGCTTTAGACCCAGAATATGGCTCTCCGGTTTTTTGATAGCGCCTCAAAGCGGATGAAACGGTTATTCCGACATCAAAACAGACGCCGATACTGCTCATGTAACCGTTATCCATCCAGTCACAGTATTTTTCTATCTGATCTTTCGGGTTGAAACCCTGGCACTCTACCAGACTGTGACCTAAGCAAAGTGCCATCGAAGTATCATCCGTCCAGTACCCTTTTTTAAGGCTAAAATGGCCTCCTCCCTTCATATCAGTCAGAGGCTTGAACGTCCCTCTGGGTTTGAACTCTAGCGTAGTACCAATAGCATCACCAACGGCTAACCCTGCAAGGCAACCTTTTGATCTGTCTAATGCTTTATCTGAACTCATTATAATTACGCTGGCATAGCTGCCGATTCAAAGCTATGGCAGTTCTTAGGGCAAACTTTGGCGCACGAGCCACAACCCACACAATCCATTTGATCTTTCACAGCCATAACCATCATTACTTCGTCGTCATCGTAATCGTCGTATAGATCATCATCTTCATCGGAGATCTCCTTTTCAACCAGATCAAACACATCTCTGGAGCAAACCTTGTAACAACGGCCACAACCAATGCAGCTGTCCTGGTTCAATTCACTTATAAATTTTGGCTCCCATAACGCTCCACCATGGGTGTACCCCATTATCATGCTCATATAACATTCCTTGTTTTAAGTTAATATACTCAAGTAATTTACCAATCTTCTTCCATCATCTGAGCAAGTCTTTTCTCAGATGAAACATCACTATTCAATGGCTTATTGATCGACTTTATTGCCCTGTTAACCCAACCTGTCGGCGTACCCTTCAGCTTGTCCTGAAGCTCACAAATCAAATCGTGAATATCGGCTCCTTCATGAACCTTTACCGGGTTTATATCGTTCTCCAACAACTTACGAATCGCCGATACACCACAGGCATTACAATAGATAGCCGAACACTTGAGTTCAGCCAGATCCTGAATCCGCCCCGGTAACTTGTCGTGTCTTCGTTCATCACTGTCCGGATACTCAATCGCTTCAATTAAAGACCAATTATCTTTGCCGACTCCATAGACCAAAACACATTTCGCTGTACCGAAGTGTTGGTCTACGTGATGTCGATCCTGAGTAGTAAAAGCTACCTTAAGGTTAAATAGCGATTCATCTGGGCGCGGCTCTACATGCAGCTTTCTTTCGCTTCTTAACATTGTGTCTCCTTACGGGGCGTCTCATTACATGGCGTCTCCTGTTGAATGACCTCCGAAGGCTCAAAGCGGTAACTACTGACATGAGGTGGAACTTCTTCATGGGCATGAACCAATCGGTTTGCCAGCGCGAACAATCGTTCTCTACTTCCCTCATAACCAAATTGGCGCATATCCATATTGCCAAACTGATCATGGCAAGGATATCCTGCTCGGATGACAGGAATTTCCGGCTCACAAATATGCGCCGCATGGGTATTGCTGATAACTGCAGATATTTTTGTCGCCGAAGGCAACAACATGGATAGGTCTCCCACAATCACCTCATCGGCTTCTATACGTTTAAGACCACGAGTTTCTAATGTTGAAACAACCCGAACGATATTAGCGCCAACACTATTGAGTAACGCGCCGTAGCCAATCGCCAGATCAGGCTCTAGTCCCAATGAAATGTTTGCTGTGGTGAGGAAGAAATGAGTATCTACCATTGCATCCTGAAGTCGCTTTCTCTCTCTGGTTATCCATTTAGGAACAGGCATGCCACTTAATTCACTAAGAGCCATGATCAACTGGTCTACAGCTTCCAGTCCCATACCCATGTCTGCTTTAATCACCGGAATTTCGAAGCGTTTTTGCAGCCACTTCGCCGTCGGAAGCATAGATTCGCCCAGAACAATAGTCGCAGAGCTCTCTGACATCATTTCAACTTCGAGTATGGATGTTCCCCCTGTACTGGTTGGTGAGTAATCTTCGTCATCCATATGCCCATCCAGTGATAGAGATATATCAGGAACCACTACCGCGTTAAGTTGAAATGCCTCTATATACTTTTTCAATGTTTCGATATCCGCTGACGTCATCGCTACGGAACAGAGAACGTTGACCTGCTTCTTTTCAATTGGTCGGCCAGTAGCCGCTTTCACGTTCTGACGCACAATACGGTCTACTGCGTGCGCGAATCCGGTTTGCATCGATCCAGTAAAGTCGGGAGTATTCATATTTACCACCGTTGTCGATGCGTATTCCGGATGAGCCAATTTAAAGTCTTTTATTACCCTGACTAGATCTGTACCCTGCATTTCTGTTAAACCTGTAGTCATGACAGAAATTAGCTCAGGCGAATGTTTTTCGCACAATAAAGCCAGTGCCTGAAAGAGGCTTTCGTCACCTCCCATTACTGCGGAGATATGATCGATTGCTGTGTTTTGAGTTGGAATCGGTTCGCGAAAATGGGAAATCAGGTAGATCTTACTAAAAGCAGCACACCCTTGAGCGCCGTGTAACAGAGGAATACTCCCGCGAAACCCGAGTGTTGCGACTGTAGCCCCTGTAGCCGCACTGGTTTTTAGAGGCTGTGTCGCTAAAGGGCTGTTGGTTTTTGAAAATTTGGCTTTCTTCATGATGATCCCCTTACGCTTTTATGTTCGACGCCACAGCGTTATCTTCAAATAAATCAGCTTCTGGCTTTGAATCCCATGGAGCTGAACTTCTCGCCGCTTCCCACACAGGGCTTTCAATGGTACGACAGAGCTCTTTAGCCATGGTGATCATCCCTTCATAACCAGCGTAAGCGAGTTCTCTCTCCTGATTGATATGCAGGAAAGGAATCGGAGCTTTTAGGGCGGTGTACATATTCCGGCCACCCGCAATCATCACATCTGCATCGTGTTCGTAGTACACATCCAGTAGCCTTCTCGCTCCCCCTTCGTCCAACATGACCGCATCCTCGCCCATGATTTGGGTAATACGATTTTTATCCGATTGAGTGGACTTTCTTGTTCCTGTAGCCACAGTATGTATACCCAACTCAGCAAGAGCAGAGATCACCGACCAGGATTTAACACCACCTGTGTAGAGCAACGCTTTTTTGCCTTGCAACTTTTCCCTATACGGCTTTAGAGCATCACGTACCCGCTGCTCTTCTCGGGCAATCACCTCTTCGGTATGCTGAGTAAGTTTTTCATCATTCAACAAACGGGCAAATTGCCTCAACGCATCTGATGTGTCTTCAATACCGTAAAAACTCCCCTCAAACCACGGAATACCCCAGTTCTCCTGAAGCTTTCGGGCGACATTTATCTGTGCACGTGAACACACCACCATAGAGGCATCGGCGCGGTGCATGGTCTGAATTTGGTGGAACTGGGTATCACCAGCCATACAACAAAGAACCCTAAGCCCTAGCTCTTCAAACAAGGGAGACACATGCCAAAACTCTCCAGCAATGTTGTATTCACCAATCAGCACGATATCGTGCACTTTCCGAGAGGAGTCATGTTTCATCAGTGGCTTTTCTGGTGGCTCGGCACTACCAATCACCTTTTCCACCATCACCTCACCCGCAATTCGGTTGCCCAGGTTTTTATTGCCGTAGAAACCCGCGGCATCGACGTTGACAACTGGAATACCAAATCTCTTTTGAGCTAACTCACAGATCGCTTCTACATCATCACCTTCTAACGCCGGTACACAAGTCATATACACAAATACAGCCGGTGGTTGATGTTCTTCCACCAGCTGTTTTATCGCATGTAGGAGACGCTTTTCAGACCTCCCCATGATGACGTCTTGCTCATTAAGATCGGTAGTAAACCCAAGCCGAAACAGATTTTTTCCTGTCGCTCGTGTTCCACGGTTATTCCAGCTATTACCCGCACAACCAATTGGACCGTGAACGATATGGCCTACATCGGCAATAGGAAGAAGGCTTATCTGAGCACCATCAAACGTACAGCCACCCGCAGTAGCCCCTGGGGTTGGACGCGAGCATCCTGATTTTTCCCCATCATTGTGCTCACATGCGGGTTCATCCTGAAGTAATCGAATATCGGATCGTTTCATTGCGCCTCCTGCGACAGAATCCTTTTGTACTCTGTTGCAATTTGGAAACCAGAATATAACCAATTGTTTTATTGAACTTTTTTGGATAGAAAGAAGAGAATTGAAAGACAATTGTCATAAAGCAGACAATTTTTGTGACACTAGGGCATTTGGAACGAAAGTACTCACTTTCTGGGTGTCTCAGCGGAAATCTAATAAATTTTGGTACATTAAGTTGAATAGATCCCTGCCTTCGCAGGGATGACGGGCTTTATTAGCGATGACGGGTCTTATTAATGATATCACTCTTCGTGAAGCGCTATCAGAATACCATTGCACTGTTCTGCGTTGTAGGTGAGGTGACTACAACCACCGGGATGGGACGCAACCAGATGGATATCAAAGTTACTGAAACACTCGTAAGCTTCCCGCTCCCCTACTTCATCTTCACTGGACAAGGTGAACCGAAGCGAAGGGAAAGCTTCCCGTAGCTTGCTAATGGCCTCTTCATCGATAATGTTACGTGATTCGAGCAACTGTCCGATATACGCTATCTGTACTTCTCCAATAAGCTCTGGAGTTCTATCCATAACAAATCCTTACTCTTACTGCTTTACGCTGAAAGCCCTATTCTGAAAGTAGTTTCTTCATCCATGGAGGAGGCGAACCGGCAATTACCTTACTCAGCTCACTCAATACCTCTTCAGCGTTAACTGGAGCAAGTTTCTTCACAGGATGAATGTTGGCACGCGTCACTTTCGCTGCAGCAGGGCCACCAATTGAAAGCGTAAATAGAATTTGACATTCACGCAGCAGTGAAAGCATATAGTCAGAGCGCGACTCTCCTTTCAAGCTATTATCAACCGACCTCACGTCTACCAACTGGTAAGCTGTTTCATTTACTTCGTAAACTAATACCCGCATACAAGAGCCATAATGACCGTTTAACATTTCCCCCTGGTTTGAGGTAATAGCAATACGCAGCTTTGGCCCCATAAGTGGAGGAAGATCCGGGATATCCGGTATCTCTAGTGCCTCTAATTCCTGATTGGTTAATACAGCTAAAGCCGATGTAACATCTCTGCGAGATATACTGTCATCTAAAGAAGAGACCAGAATTCTAAAGGACTTGGGAGAAATTCTGCTTAACGTCTGCTCTGATAGGGGTTCACCCAGATGTTGTACAAGCAGTCCAAGCAAAGATTTAATATCTACATTTGGCAGAGATTTCGCAGCCATCGCTACTCGCAATGCTGCCTCATTTGAAATATTCGCATCCATACGCTTAACTCCTTATTATGCCGCCTGAAGTCGCCTTGCTCTGATAGTGATGGGAAGACGAGGTTTCGATATGGGTTCTATGTAGTAAATGGCACCACTAGGGAGGTGAACTTCTCCTCCCCATTTATCCTCTTCGTCAAACTCAAAGTGAGTGATTACTTCTTCAGAATCCTTTTTCGGTAAATACAAAGAGAGGTTACCTTCCTCGTTGTACTGAATCATTACATTTGCCATAGTGTTTTCCTCGGTTAACTGTTTCCAGACAGACCGCGATTCACAGAACCAAAGACTGTCATTCCACTAGCCGCACGCCTGCGAAGGCAGGAATCTTATTGCTTCTTAGATTCCCGCCTGCGCGGGAATGACGATAAGCCAACAGCTTTCGCTGTCGGCTTATTTATCTATCGAACAAGGTCGAAGCCAAAGTCTGTTTTACCTAAATCGCTCGTGTCACGATCCAGCTTAGCCAGCACTTCATTGACCAGAGTAGTCAAGATGTACATAGCACCTTCGTACCCAAGAGTGGTGCTGCGATGCAGGTGGTGACGGTCAAAGATAGGGAAACCAATACGAACTAACGGAACCTCAAACTCTGCACCTTTTGCCTTGGTATCACGTTCAATAAACTTACCGTACGAGTTACCAATCATCAGATCAGGTTTGTCTGTTAGTACCAGTGAACGGAAGTGCCACAAGTCTTTACCTACGTGAATCTCAGCGTTTTCACTATATGGAGACTCCGCCATCTGCGCTTCCATCTTCTTACGCCAGCGTTTGTTACCATTGTTACAAAGCACATGTTTGATTTCACAACCCAGCTCTGTCAGGAACTTACACATGCCTAGTAAGTAATCCGGATCCCCGTAGAGAGAAATAGACACACCGTGTAACCATGAATGGGAGTCGGTCATCATGTCCACCAGACGACCACGTTCTTTAGTGATCACTTCAGGGATCTCTGTACCTGCCAGCTCAGCCATCTTCATGACAAAGTTATCCGTCCACTCTAGACCCATAGGGATCTCTAGTTCAGGCACTTCCTGTTTCCATGTACCTGAGACGAATTTCTTCGTTTTAATCAGATGCTGTGGTTGAAGCAGGACGGTGGCTTTCGCATTTGGCGCGTCTTTAATCGCGTCGATTGGCGTACCACCTGAGTACATGCGGTATTCACCATCAGCCGGTGTATCCAGCACTTCTGATGGGTCACACAGGTATGAATATTCAATACCCATATCATCCAACATACGCTGAATTACGCGATAGTTACCAAGATATGTTTCAAACCCAGGAACGATATTGATCTTGCCGTTGCTACCTACTTCCTTACCTTCCATGTCGCTACGAGTAAAGTAACCAAGGAAGCCTTCAAACATGTTGTCCCAACCTGTCAGATGACTACCCACGAAACTCGGAGTGTTTGCGTGAGGGGTTGGTACGTCTTCAGGAAGATAACCGCCCGCTTTTGCGTTTCCGGTAAAGGCGTTCAAGTCATCACCGATAACCTCTGCCATACAAGTTGTAGAAATCGCAATCACTTCTGGTTTGTATAGTGCGTAAGCATTCTGCAAGCCATAGAACATGTTGTCCTGACCACCGAATACCGCGGCATCTTCTGTCATGGAGTCGGAAACACACGCCACCGGCTCTTTAAAATGACGGTTAAAGTAGCTTCTGAAGTAAGCAACACAACCTTGTGAACCATGCACATAAGGTAGTGTTTTTTCAAAACCTAGCGAGCAAAGTACTGCGCCAAGCGGTTGACACGCCTTAGCAGGGTCAATCGTAATGTGCTTACGTTGAAAGTTTAACTCTTTGTATTCTTCGGTTGTTGTCCACTCAAAGGTCTCTTTTACCTTTGCAGCTTCAACCGCATCTTCATGGGTATTACGCTTGCTCTTAAACATCTCCTGATATTCAGGCTGTTTGAACAAGTCATAACCAGTCTTGATATCATCAATTTTCTGGCTCATAGATATTCTCCTACCGTGCCACTAATCTGTGAACTCCGGTTCGGTTAACTTCTGATGGCTTTCTTTAATGTAAAATCCATCTCACATTGCATTGCTAAATTAAGCAGACTTCGCCAGAACTTCTTCTGATGCGTCATCTTTTAGCCATGGCGCTTTAACAGCTGTCCAGCATGGGTTGTTAATGGTCAAATCCATATCACGAGCAAAGATCGCAAAGCCATCAACACCGTGGTAAGGGCCTGAGTAATCCCAGCTGTGCATTTGACGGAATGGATAACCCATCTTCTGGAATACATACTTCTCTTTGATACCAGAGCCGACTAGATCCGGATTTAGTTTCTTAACAAACTCTTCCAGTTCATAAGCGGTCGCATCATCAAACAGCAAGGTGGCGTCTTTCACTTCCGGGGTCGTCTTCACGTAGTCATCGTTGTGAGCGAACTCATAACCTGCACCCACGATTTCCATACCCAGATCTTCATACGCACCAATGATGTGACGTGGACGCAGACCACCGACATAAAGCATCACGCTCTTTCCTTCAAGGCGAGGACGGTACTTATCGATAACCGCTTGCCACTGCTCTTTATAGCGCTTAATCACTTCTTCAGTTTGAGCCTTGATCTTGTCATCGAAGTATCCTGCGATCTTACGCATTGACTCTTCGATTTTGGTTGGACCAAACAGGTTGTATTCCACCCAAGGTACGCCGTGTTTTTCTTCCATATGGCGTACGATGTAGTTCATGGAACGATAACAGTGAACCAGGTTCAGTTTCACTTTCGGTGTGTTTTCCATCTCAGGAAGCGTACCGTCACCAGACCACTGAGCTACTACGTTAAGCCCCATATCTTCCAGAATGATACGTGAAGACCATGCATCACCACCGATGTTGTAGTCACCAATGATTGCGACATCGTAATCACCCGCCTCAAACTCACGCTCATCAGATTTAGAGAGAACATGGTCACGGATGGTGTCGTTCGCGATATGGTGACCCAGCGACTGAGATACACCACGGAAACCTTCACAGCGAACCGGAACAATCGTTTTACCGATCTCTTCACCTTTGATTTTCGCTACCGCTTCAATATCATCACCAATCAGACCAACCGGACACTCAGACTGTACTGAGATACCTTTTGATAGTGGGAACAACATCTCCAGCTCATCAATAGCCGCAGAAAGTTTCTTATCACCACCAAAAACGATATCACGTTCCTGGAAATCGGTTGTGATGTTTAACGTGCCGAATGAATCGACTCCTGTTGTACCCGTGTAGTAGTTACGACGGCCTGCACGAGAGTATTGACCGCAACCAACTGGACCATGAGAAATATGGATCATATCTTTCACCGGTCCCCATACCACACCCTTAGAACCTGCGTATGCACAACCACGAACGGTCATTACACCCGGTAAGGATTTACGGTTTGAGGTGATGCATTTACCACCCGCCTCTTGATCATTGACGCCAAGGTGTTTCGCACGGTCTTCACGCGCGACTTCCGGATAAACTTCCAGTACCTCGTCGATCAACGCTTGGGATTCTTCTTTATTCATAGACATTGCTGCCTCCAAATTGCTTCCTAGCTTTAGCTCATTATCTTTTCTAGCCCGAAGGCCAGACGTAAGGACTTACGCAACTTCTGCTGCAGACTTACCAATGATGCTTTCGTCTTCCACTTCCATGATGCCGAATTCCATCAGTAGGTCTTCAAGCTCATCCATAGTGGCTGGGTTTGGAATAACAAACATTTCGTTAGCGATCACTTTCTGAGCCAGTGCGCGATACTCGTCAGCCTGGTTACAAGTTGGATCATATTCGATAACCGTCATACGGCGGATTTCTGCGCGCTGAACGATGTTGTCACGTGGTACAAAGTGAATCATTTGTGTACCGATTTTCTCTGCAAGAGCGACGATCAGCTCATCTTCACGGTCTGTGTTACGAGAGTTACAGATAAGACCTGCAAGACGCACGCTACCAGATGTCGCATACTTACAAATACCTTTAGAGATGTTGTTTGCAGCGTACATCGCCATCATCTCACCTGATACAACGATGTAGATTTCTTCTGCTTTGTTTTCACGAATTGGCATCGCGAAACCACCACATACAACGTCACCCAGTACGTCATAGAATACAAAGTCTAGGTCTTCTTCGTACGCACCTTCTTCTTCTAGGAAGTTGATCGCTGTGATTACACCACGACCCGCACAACCAACGCCTGGCTCAGGACCACCTGACTCCACACATTTCACGTCCCCGTAACCGGTCAGTAGTACATCTTCCAGCTCGATATCTTCTACCGTACCCGCTTCTGCTGCCATCTCCATGATGGTGTTCTGCATTTTTGTATGCAGGATCAGACGAGTTGAGTCCGCTTTTGGGTCACAGCCGATGATCATCACTTTTTTACCGGCTTCTGCTAGAGCAGCAACTAGGTTCTGAGTTGTGGTTGATTTACCGATACCACCTTTTCCGTAAATAGCACATTGACGAATTGCCATAATGGTTCCCTCCATAGGATATGTGAAAAAACAATTCATCATGGTTAGTGCGAAAAGTAAGCCAATTCAAAAATTATACGTATCTATCTGTATTTAAAGAAATAAAATTAGCAGCCAAACAAATAAAACCAAACAAACAAACTGGTTTTGTCAGCTAATGTACAAACTTGTCTTGTTAAGATATGACTTGTTTTTCTTGCAAGAATCCTCTGTTAACGGACATCAAGATAACTTTTACCTATCAAATCTATAGTAGCAATCGATTTTTCTAATCTCAGTCATCGGGGCATGATAGACCCATCAACGCAATGAAGCGTTAAATACTAACAACTGAGAGAGAAAAGTTATGATCAACACGACTATTAAGCCATTCACAGCAACAGCATTCAAAAAAGGTGAGTTTGTAGAAATTACTGAGCAAGACGTACTAGGAAAGTGGGCAGTATTTTTCTTCTACCCAGCTGACTTCACTTTCGTATGTCCTACAGAGCTAGGTGACCTGGCTGACCACTATGAAGAACTTCAGAGTCGTGGTGTTGAGGTTTACTCAGTTTCAACAGACACACACTTTACACACAAAGCATGGCACGATACTTCTGACACTATCGGCAAAATCGATTACTTCATGGTAGGTGATCAGACTGGCACAATCACTAACAACTTCGGTGTTATGCGTGAAGGCCAAGGCCTTGCAGACCGTGCAACATTCCTTATCGACCCAGAAGGTGTTATCCAGGCGATGGAAATCACAGCTGAAGGTATCGGTCGTGAAGCAGAAGACCTAATGCGTAAGGTTAAAGCAGCACAATACGTTGCAAACAACCCAGGTGAAGTTTGCCCAGCTAAGTGGAAAGAAGGTGAAGAAACTCTAGCACCATCTCTTGACCTAGTTGGCAAGATCTAAGCCGTAATAACGCTTCGACAGTCTCCCCTGCCTCGCTCCTATGGGTGGGGGGGACACCCCAAAACCAGTAACATCATGTGGACCCCCTTTTTCTACACCCCCTTTTGAATCCCACTGATGTAAGAACCACAGTAAAAATTGATAGGTAACGCCATGTTAGATCAAGCAATGAAGCAACAATTAAAAGCGTATTTAGACAACCTTAAAACGGGTATCCAATTGGTACTTAGCCTTGATAGTAGTGAAACTGCTAGCAAGCTAGATGCGCTAGCAAAAGATATCGCATCACTGAATGATAAAATTGAGGTTGTTAGAGAAGACAATGCAAGTGAAAGAAAACCAGTAATGCAAGTGGTTAATCCAGAAAAAGGCACCTCTATCAAATTCGCTGGTTTGCCGATGGGACATGAATTTACTTCTCTGGTTCTTGCTCTGCTTCATTCGGGTGGTCACCCGATCAAACTGGAACAGGAAGTTATCGATCAGATTTCTGAGTTAGATCAGGAGCTAAACGTAGAGGTATTTATCTCTTTGTCTTGTCAAAACTGTCCGGAAGTCGTTCAGGCATTCAACATGATGTCTGCGATTAACCCACTAATCAAAACTACGATGATTGATGGAGCGGTATTCCAAGATGAAGTAAAACAGCGCGATATCATGGCGGTACCAAGCGTATTTGTTAATGGAGAGCTATTTGGGCAAGGGCGTATGTCATTGGCTGAAATCCTGAACAAAGTAGACACAGGCGCAGTTGAAAAGCAAAAAGCTAAACTAAGCAAAAAAGAGCCTTTCGATGTGTTAGTTGTTGGTGGTGGCCCTGCTGGCTCTTCAGCCGCTATCTACGCTGCACGTAAAGGTATTCGTACAGGTGTTGTTGCAGAACGTTTTGGTGGTCAGGTAATGGATACCATGGCAATTGAAAACTTTATCTCTGTAAAAGAGACAACAGGTCCAAAACTGGTTGCAAGCCTTGAAGAGCACGTGAAGGAATACGGTGTTGATATCATCACTGAGCAGCGAGCTGCCAACATTATCGATGCAGAAAACACTGATGATGGTTACATTCATGTCGAGCTTGAAAGTGGCGCTGTACTTAAAGCGCGTACAGTAATTAACTCTACCGGTGCTCGCTGGCGTGAGATGAATGTTCCGGGTGAGCAAGAGTATCGCAACAAAGGCGTTGCTTACTGCCCTCACTGTGACGGTCCTTTATTTAAAGGCAAACGTACCGCTGTAATCGGTGGTGGTAACTCAGGCATTGAAGCGGCTATTGACCTTGCAGGTATTGTTGAGCACGTCACTGTACTAGAGTTTATGGACACGCTACGCGCCGATCAGGTGTTGATCGACAAAGCGAACAGCATGCCAAATATTGACATCATCACTATGGCTCAAACGACTGAAGTGGTAGGTGACGGAACTCGAGTAACTGGAATCGAGTACAAAGATAGAAATACAGATGAAATTAAGCAGATAGAGCTTTCTGGAATCTTTGTACAGATTGGTCTGGTACCGAATAGCGAATGGCTGAAAGATTCAAAAGTTGAACTATCTCCACGCGGCGAAATCGTAGTTGACGCTCACGGAAGTACAACAGTAAATGGTGTCTTTGCAGCAGGTGATGTTACGACAGTCCCATACAAGCAGATCATCATCGCTATGGGTGAAGGTGCGAAAGCAAGCCTTGGGGCATTTGATTACCTAATTCGTAACCCTGCACCAGTAGTTGCTGAAGAAGCTACTGCTTAACTTCAAGCTTCATTAAAAAATACAGAAAGAGGTTCGCTGGTTGCTCGGTGAACCTTTTTTTGCAACCAACGAGTCAATGTCATATTGACGACATTTCACCGACAAACATTCATCGACCATTTATAAACTGACTATAAATCATAATGTTATATCTGGCACTTTAATTGCCTTATTAGTTCTTTTATTTTTTGGACCGAGGACGTTATGGAACAATCTCAAACGGATCGATACATTTCATTTTGCGATATAGATTGTGACAAGAATGCCGACAAGCTCATCGAGATTCTCGACAAGCATATTGAATGCGGAAACGGACACGAAAAATGGCAGCATTACTTTTCTTCAAAACGAAGTGAACAGCAGCGAATGTCGCACGATAATCTCCACTTCATAGGTAATCAAATCAATACATTATATTCGTATCTCAAAGATTGTAATGACGAAGCAGCACTAGCATTGTTATATCAACTTGAACAAGAATGCTGTTAAGCCTCAACTCACTGAATATAGTTACTCCTCTATTTGGGGATGAGAGAACTCTTGGTACTTAGGAAGCTGTTCCCGCAAACCTTCGAATGTTGATTGAGCTCCCTGTCTGGAGAGCTTGTTAATCAGCCAATTTGGCAACATACCTCCCGGATCAGCAAACGCCTTGTACTCAATTAAGGTAGTACCATTGGTGAGCTTCTGTAGCATCCAGCTAGCTTTGACGGAGCGGATGCGGACGTAGCCTTTTTGCTTGGTAAGGGCCGATTCAGGCGCATCGGTGATCGTTAAATTAAACCCTAATTCATCAACCCAATACTTAGAGTAGGTCACCATATCTCTATTTCTCGCTGGCCAAGGGGCAGAAAACTGCGTGTAGACGATATTCTCAGTAGCTGAAATCTGCCTTAGAACCCTGCTGTGACTCGCTTTATCAATCCAGTTAGGCACATTTTCGCTGTCTTCTAACAACGTTAAGAAAGCGCCGTAGCTGGTTGGCGTAAACATCCGGACACGAATCTCTACCAGCCCCTCTTTGTGTTCACGGGAATGGATGGTTATTCCATTATTATCACTATCAAACTGCCAGTAGTTTTTGACTTCAGCATACAATGAGCCTGATATTAATATGTTCACCAGAAACGTACTAACCCGCAAATATTCCATTACTCACCTAAGCGCAAAATTCCCTTTGGTTTTAAGCATAGTAGTATCACATGATACTGTTTAGTAATTAATTCCGCCATTTTCCCAATGGTTGTAAACAAAATACCGACTTATAAGCGGATTTAGCGGTACTAGCACTCTATAATTAGACTGTATCTGTAACTGAGGGTGATTTATTGATGTGTCGACGCGAAATAATACCAACAATAATTAGTTTAATGCTTCTTATATGGGTTCCATCGAGCACGTTTGCAGATCATAACCATGAACATAGAAACAACTTAATTATCGGAACAATGGATCTGAAGCCTTATGGGTGGATTGATGAAGAAGGAAAACAGCACGGATTAATCTATACGATGAACCACGAGATTGGAGCTCGTTCAGGATTAGCGTTTACCAACACCATCATGCCGTTCAAACGAATGGCAGAGTTGCTTAAGTTAGAAAGCGTTGACCTCATTTCATCTCAGCCTCATAAAGAGATACTAGCTGCCGGAGAAAAACTGGCAGTTCAACATCTGGTAAACGTAATAGTAGTAACAAAGAAAGACTCTGGAATTAAAACCCTAAGTGATTTAAAGAATACTCACCTCCTCTACCATGATCTTGCTTCTTATTCCAAGCTTGAAGGTGTGCCTGAATCTATTACCTATGTTCCAAATTACGAACAAATGCTAAAAATGCTTCACCACCGACCAAACTACGACGCAGGGGTTGTATCTGAACCCGCGTTTTATTATTTTGCAAAGCAAATTGGACTAACACCCGAAGATTTCGGAGACCTTATCACCCTAGAATCAGGCCTGGAACAATGGATAATAGTTAGAAAAGGGATGAACCAAGACCTTAAAGACAGCTTGAAATCTGTAGTCACAAATATTTATCAGGATCAACTATACGAACAACTGCTAGAAGATTTGAAATAGTCGTGAGTTTTGACCTCCATACTTGACAGCATTCCGCTACTGACAGATAGTCGATTTGATAGATTTAAGAATAAGAGTGTTTAATGTTCGGAAGATTGCACACATATTGGGTAACAACTGTAATGGTATTAGCTTTGCTAACCTCCAGTATGACGGTTAGTGCTCAATTTATGCCGCTGCAATTAACCGTTGATTCTCAAATGTCTGGCATTTCCCAAACAATAGTCGCGATGGACCACCATGACACTCACTGCGTACCAACCAAACATATTGACGAAAACAGTTCAGAACAATGCTGTGAGACTGAAGGTATAACGTTAGAGCTTCGTTGCTGTGCGGGAAGCGGTGTAGCAAACTACTCGATTCTATCTCATTCCTTAGAAATCTATCAGCCTCCTTATAGAAGAAATCTCATTTCTAGTGAACCAGTCGCACATTCCTGGGCGCTGACTAATCCACCATTTCGCCCTCCTATTGCTTAGCACCTCCTGAGAAATAAAAACATTACACACGGGTGGCCCGTGTAATCTCTATTATTGCTGATTTTCGTACTCATATTTAAAAGAAGTCAGCGACGGCCAGGAAATACAATAATGCCATATTTTAAGGTATACATCGCCTTAGCTGCTCTCACCTTCAGCAACATAAGCGGAGCCGAAAGCCCGTTATCTTTTAGTCAAGGTGAAGAGCTATTTCGAACCGCAGGCGGCTATGGTTGTTCGACCTGCCATGGTTTGTTTGCAACCGGCAGTGGTAATGTCGGAGGTAATATCAGAGGCAAAACGCTCAAAGAAATCAATACGGTTCTTGATACTGAACCGACGATGAAACTACTCAGTGAAGCACTGGATGAGCAAGACAGACAGTTGTTGGCTCTCTATCTAGGTGATCTCGGTGGAATTCCATCTATAGAGTGGGTTATAGAAGATAAGCCAACAACATTGACTGTCTCAATAGAACAAGGGAAAGAAAGTGAATTAGTGGTCTTTAATAAGGTATTGCAAACTCTCAGTTTGTCACTGCCGAATATTTCCACTGACCCTTTGACTATCAACCCCTACGAAACAAAAGCTATACGTTGGGTTCCTGAAATCGGGCAAATCCAACTCAGCTATCAACAGAATATTCTTGATATAGAAATCAAGTAACCAAAGGTGTTCATATGAACAAATTACAGAAAGCTATAATGATGTCGGCACTATTTTTTAGTGCTTCAACTTTTGCAAAATCCACGATTGAACTCTATAAATCACCGACGTGCGGCTGCTGCACTGAATGGGCAGCCATTATGGAAGACAAGGGTTACGAGGTGAATGTTCACCACCGTAAGGACTGGACAGACGTCAAACAGGAATTCGGCATGCCAGGACAATTAATGTCCTGCCATACAGCGGTTATCGACGGTTATATGGTTGAAGGGCATGTCCCGGAGTCCGACATCGCCCGCCTGTTAAAAGAGCGCCCGGATAATATATCTGGATTGGCTGCTCCGGGTATGCCTCAACATTCACCGGGGATGGCAGCACCAGGTCAGGAATACAAAGACTTTAACGTCATCGCTTTTGATAAATCAGGCAAGATGAGTCTATATAAAAAGTACTAAGTGTAGAAATTATTTAGACGAAGCAGGTACTGGGAATGAAAAGTATTATAGTTAATTTAGCTGTACTCTACGTCATTGTTCTCAGTACTCTTTATTTTCTTCAGCGTCAGTTCCTATACTATCCCCAACACGCGAGTAATGTTTTTGGGGAAATGAACATCCATTTCGTTGTAGACGATATACCGCTTTCTGGTTGGGTACTCAACGAAGGACAATCTGAAGCCTTAATCTATTACGGTGGAAACGCAGAAAGCATCGAAGCCAACATTCCATTCTTCAAAGCGGTAACCCCAAATTATACGGTCTACCTTATTCCCTATCGGGGCTACGGCAACAACCCCGGCACTCCTAGTGAGGATGTTTTATATAGCGACGCTATACAGATATTTCAATCAGTGAAAAGTAAACATGATTCTGTATCTATAATGGGACGGAGTCTTGGCTCGGGTGTTGCCACATTTGTTGCAGCCCACCAGCCAGTGGATAAGCTTATCCTGGTGACGCCATTCGATAGCATTGAGAATGTCGCAAAAGATGTTTACTGGATGTTCCCTGTATCCACAATGATAAAAGACAGATTCCGCTCTTTGGATAGAGTTAAAGAGATTACCTCTACAACCTATATCTTCATAGCAGAAGAAGATCAGGTTATCACGCGTACCAGAACCGACCAGCTAATCGCTGAATTTGGTGACCAGCTGTCGGAGGTGTTTGTCATTAGAAGCGCAGGCCACAACACTATTTCAGAGTATCCTGACTACGTGTCTGGGTTAAAGCGAGCACTGAACTAGCCGATGATTGGAAATTAACCCTGAGGATTTTGTTTTGCACTGATATCCGCATATCGGTGTAGAAGATCCGTGAGAGTATTTACCCAGTTAAATACGTCTACAGGTGTGTTTTTCAGTAGTGCTTCAACCTGCTCACAATGAGTTTCAAGCGGTATAGCTTGTTCCAGGCGAAATGAAATGGCATAAAAATGCCAAAGAACTAATCGTGTCATCCTTTCGCTATTTTGCTTCGCGTTTTCAGAGTCTTCAAAAGCCTGTTGGATTTCACTCAACGCGATAGCCGTCATACGCAACATTGCATCAAGACGTGCCGACAACATACGCTCTTCACTATCTACCTCTTCCTGCTCAAAAGTAAACAGTTCACTCATCACATCTTCCGGTACCATTTTACTGATCATGCGAGCACTAAACTCTTCGAGTTCATGACGAGGCATAGTTACAAGACATTCAAAGGTGTAATCACGAAGCATAAAATCACTATTGTTGGTTGCTAATTTAAGTTCACGCATTCTAAACGCTGAGATTTGATTTGCTACTATTAATATTCAACTCTCGCTCAAAACATACAAGTTCTTTCTAGCTATGACTTCGATAGTGAGTCCTATATTCAGAAGGTGAACGAGCCGTCTGATTTCGGAACACTCGACAGAAATAGTTGCTGTCGCTAAAGCCACAACGGTGCGCTACTTCCTTTACTTTCATATCGTACTCTTTAAGCAGATATTTCGCCCTTTCTAAACGAATATGGTTCAAGTGCTCATTGAACTTGATCTTTCCCTCTTTCTGAAAAAGCTGAGACAGATAGTTGGGTGATACGTAAAAATGCTCTGCTACAGATTCCCGCGTAAGTGGCTCATGGTAATTTTGCTCAATATAATCTCTTACGGCTTCGAATAACGCCTTACTACGCGAAGGAGTTTCCGGAGGGTTTTGCATCAGGTCGTTTACGTGGCTCAATAGTGATGCCACCAACAGCCTTGCCGTATGTTGATCTTCAGCGTGAGAGCGCAGCTCTTCAAGAGACTGAAGGATAAAGCTACCGGTTCGAGGTCCCCTGCGCTGAACATTGTCTTTAACCAGGGTTGAAAAGCGTTCTCCATCCCACTTAAGTAAACTAATACCAAAGCTTTGTTTTCCCACCAGTAAATTAAGCATAACCGCAGGCTTTTCCCAATGAGGCTTATTCCAGCAGTCTGTAGGGATATAGAGCGCATCCCCTTTGGTTAGGATATTCTTTGTATCGACCCCAATGTCATTCCCAACTTCCATCACCACTTCACCTTCAACCACGATCTCAAGGCGCTGAAAATGCACCTGATAGGCTAGTTCAGGTGGCTCAGGTAAATTACTGGCAAAGATTGTTTTACCAATATTTTTTGGAAAACCAGAGTAATCAGAAATTAGCTGCTGAAGGTATTGTTCTGGGGTTAGTTCGATAGGATTCATTAAATAACAATTTGATAGTTTTTATTTAACTCGATAATAAAGGAACACAGTTGATTTTGCAGTGCGCTGGAAAACAGTTATAAAAATATGAGCACTAAATCCACAAGCTCATTTGTAAACAACATGTTAAGACTATATAATTTTTCAATACATGATTAATTTTGGTGTTCTTGAATGCGTTTATTATTTTTACTATTGATAGCCTTAAGCAGCCCATTAGCTGGGAATGCCAGTACACTTTTCATAGAGGAGGGCGAAAATACTCTGGCGACATACACAATAAACGACCTCCAAAAAATGCCGGAGTTGTCCTATACCACTCCACTCCCCTGGATTAAAGGTGATGCTACTTTTACTGGTGTAAGCCTAGGCTATCTGATTAATCATGTAGCAGGTTCAATACCAGATACACTTAAGTTAAGAGCACTAAACGACTATTCAGCAACTATTTCTAAATCGGAAATTGAAAAATACGATCCTATTGTCGCCTATTTACGTGATGGAAAAGCAATGAAAATTAGAGATAAAGGGCCGTTCTGGCTAATTTACTCTCTTGAAAAATATCCAGAGCTCGATAATCCAAAAGCGCAGGGGCAAATGGTTTGGCAACTAGAGAGAATTATTATTACAAACAATGAGAAATAGAACTCGTGAGAGAAAAGTTCATCTGTACTCACGACCGGCTAAGTGGCTGCTCAGCTTACTGGCATTCTTTATTTTGGTCGCCAATACACTGATACTCAACGAAACAAACAAACTCGCTGACCTTTACTCAAGTCAGAAGAATCAGGCTACCTGGTTTTTATTCCATCTGGCCAAAGAGTATCGAGAACTCATGTTCGAAGCTCGAAATTTAAGAGATGGGCATGGCACCATCGACGCTGTGAACCTCCACTATGACCTGACCTGGAGCCGTTTTGATACCATGCTTTCCAGCCGAGAGTCCGATGATTTTATGTCGGTTACGCAGGAAAAAGCGCAACTTGAAGCAAAGTTTGATCGTTTCAAAGAGCTGGAACCTAAGTTACAAAATCTCTCTGAAAACGATCAGAACTCAATAGACGTTTTCTATATAGCCACTGAGCGTCTTCATCAGGAGGTATCAGACTACATTAATCAGATATTCCGTGTAAGCAACCCACTGCTACTGGAGAAGCAACAACAAGCTAACACACTAAATGTATTACAGATGGTTTTGCTTAGCCTTTTCATCATTTGCCTTCTTCTTATCTGGTTTATTTATTACCAGGAACTAAAACACAGTCGTTCACTGGCAATGACAGACTCACTGACTAACCTCAGCAATCGATTCGCTTTGTTTGAAAACACCAACAGATTAACAGCTGAAAATCAGAGGTTTGTGCTTTTTCTACTCGACCTGAATGGCTTTAAAGAAGTGAATGACGTACATGGCCACATCGCTGGTGATGAAGTGTTAATAGAAGTCGCATCCCGACTACAATCGCTTACAAATTATGACTGTGCACCTTATCGGCTAGGGGGCGATGAGTTCGCAATCATTTTGAACATTACCGACGCAGATTGTACATCGTTATTTAAGCAGGAGTTAATGTATCTATTTGAAGAAGCCTTCAATTACAATAATAACAAATTAAAAGTAACAACAAGTATAGGCATGGCAACTTACCCAGATGAAACATTAAATATTGATGAACTTTTAATGTTAGCCGACCAAAAAATGTACCTTATGAAAACTACTTTCTAAAGCTGACAGCTATTCCCTTACTAGATACAACACGATATATTGACCGATGGTATGAATACTGGTCTGTGAGACTGATCTACAAGGATAAAAATGCTGCTTAAGATTACTGTTGATAAGGTTATTCTTTGTTTCCTGCTATCTCTTCTTAGTTATTCAGCAACATCTGGTGCCGCTCAGAATACGCAAGATGAACTTATTACCATTCAGCTCCGTTGGCATCATCAGTTTCAGTTCGCTGGTTACTATGCGGCATTAGAAAAAGGTTACTATAAAGACGAAGGGTTAAACGTTTATATAAATGCGGGAGACCCAGACCACCAGCCAGTATCTGAAGTACTATCAGGCAGAGCCCAATATGCGGAAGGCAACAGCGAAGTCTTATATGAAAGATTAAAAGGTAAACCACTTGTCGCGCTCGCAGCTATTTTTCAACACTCCCCTTCCGTGCTGCTTACACTAGAAAGTTCAGGTATCCGTTCCGTACATGATCTTATTGGTAAAAAAGTGATGCTGGCGAACGAGGATGAAGACGCCGACTTTCTTACCATGTTTCTTAATGAAGGAATCGACAAATCACAACTGAATATTCTTCCAAGTAGTTATCAGCTCAACGATTTGATCGAAGGCAAAGTCGATGCATTTAATTCATATACGACCAACGAACCCTTTGTCTTACGCCAACTTGGGCTACCGTATAACATCATCGACCCAATGAATTATCGTGTCGATTTTTATAGTGATATTTTGTTTACCACTGAGCAGGAAGTGCGTGACAACCCTGAGCGTGTTGATGCCATGATACGAGCGACATTAAAAGGCTGGCGCTATGCGATGGACAACCCTAATGAAATCATTGACCTTCTGATAGATAAATATAAAGTCGGAAAATCACGCGCTCACCTGGAGTTCGAAGCGGCTGAGATGCGCAAGCTGATACTGCCGGATCTGATTAAAATTGGTCATATGAATTCTGAGCGCTGGCAACACATGACAGCAACATTTATCAGAGCTGGGCAGATAGAAAATGATAAGTACTTAAAGGGATTTGTCTACGATAACAGCCCTCGCCCACTCGCTCCCTGGGTATTTCCGGTACTCATCGCTTCTTTGATAATCGCGATAGTTGCTTCATCGATTACTTTCTACTTACATCGTTTTAATCGCCAAATGACAGTGGCTCAGAAAAGCCTGATGCAAAGTGAAGAAAGATTCAAAGCATTGAGTTCAGCTACTCATAGCGGAATCGTCATTCATAAGGGAGGTACGCTTTTAGAATGTAACGATGCTGTGTCTACATTAACGGGCTTTTGTTATAAAGAGCTTATCGGCATGAATGGCTTTGAGTTGATCGCCCCTGAATTCCATCACATTCTCGAAGAAAAGATTGAAGAAGATATCACAGAAAGCTACGAGGTCATTGGCTTGAGACGTGATGGTTCTCGTTACCCTCTTATGGTTACTGGCAAAAATATCTCCTTTAAAGGAATGGATGCCCGAGTCACCGAATTTGTCGATATTACCGAACGTAAAAATGCGGAAGAGCAACTCAAATTGGCAGCAAGTGTATTTACCCATGCCCGTGAGGGAATAATGATCACGGACAAAGACGGGACAATCATTGAGGTAAACGAAACCTTTAGTCAGATAACGGGTTATACCCGTGACGAAGCACTAGGGAGCAACCCCAGAATATTTAAATCTGGGGTTCATGAATCAGAATTTTATCACGAGATGTGGTCATCTTTGACAAACACAAAGCAGTGGAGCGGAGAACTCTGGAATAAGCATAGAGATGGCTCGCTATTTGCGGAGCTACTAACAATCAGTGCTGTTACAGATACCCAGGACAAGGTGCAGAACTATGTCGCCCTGTTTTCAGACATTACCCAGAAAAAGCACCACCAACAACAATTGGAACATGTTGCTCATTTCGATGCACTGACAGGCCTGCCAAACCGAATGTTGTTAGCAGACCGGCTCAATCATGCCATGAGCCAGTGCGAACGAAGAGGACAGTCACTGGCGGTAGCCTATCTAGACCTCGATGGTTTTAAGGCGGTTAACGACGCCTATGGTCACAGTGTCGGGGATGACCTATTAGTCGTACTTTCAAATCAAATGAATGGCTGTTTAAGGGAAGGAGATACACTGGCTAGAATCGGTGGTGATGAGTTTGTCGCTATCCTCGCGGACATAGAACAGATGAGCGACTGCGAACATATTTTGGGTAGACTGCTCGAAGCCGCAATGAAACCCGTGACTATAAAAGGAAACTCGCATCAGGTTTCTACCAGTATCGGTGTTACCCTCTATCCACACGACGGCGTGGATGGAGAACAATTAATTCGTCACGCTGATCAGGCGATGTACATCGCAAAGCAGACGGGCAAAAACCGTTACCACTTGTTTGATGTCCATAAGGATAAGTCGATTCAGACCCAACGCGAAACTATTGAGCACATCCAGCGAGGTTTGGAACAGCGGGAGTTTGTGCTTCATTACCAGCCTAAAGTCAACATGAGAACTGGTGATATCGTTGGCACTGAGGCTCTTATCCGCTGGCAACACCCTGAGCGTGGGTTGGTTTTCCCGAATGATTTCTTACCTGTCATTGAGAACCATCCCATCAGTCTGGAGTTAGGGGGCTGGGTTATCGAAACTGCTGTTAGTCAGATAGATAAATGGCAGGCTGCCGGCTTGAACATCCCTGTAAGTGTGAACGTCGACGCGTTCCAGCTACAAGATATAGATTTTGCAGCGAAGCTATCACTAGCTCTGGATGCCAAACCAATGGTATCGCCAAAAATGCTACAGCTAGAAATACTGGAAACCAGTGCTTTGGGAGATTTAACTGAAGTACTGTCAACCATGAATAGTTGCATAGAACTTGGCGTTGAGTTCGCATTAGATGATTTTGGTACCGGGTTTTCCTCGCTGACTTACCTCAAGCGCCTACCAGTAGAATTACTTAAAATCGATCAGAGCTTTGTTCGGGATATGCTAGATGATCCGGAAGACAGAGCCATTGTCAGAGGTGTGATTAGTCTGGCATCAGCATTTAACCGAAAAGTCACAGCTGAAGGGGTAGAAAGTATCGACCATGGTGTACAACTTTTATCCATGGGATGTGAGCTAGCTCAGGGATATGGAATAGCTAAGCCTATGGAAGCGGAAAGCTTCCTGGGATGGGCTAAGCAGTGGAAGCCTGATAGCGCGTGGCAACAGGCGTAAGTTATATTCCGTGGCTACAATAACCAGCCGACTCGCTCGGCTGGTTATTGTCGTAACTTTATAAATCTTAATATTTATATCTTAAAAGTAGGCGAATATCATTCGCTTCTTTAACAGGGTTCATTCCAAAGCCCTGAGCCTCAGACATTGTCATTGGTGCAGAAGCACTTCCAAAGAACCCGTTGCTACCAGTGTAATCGTACTTAATGTGTGTATAACGAATCTGTGCTACCCATACGTCATCAACAATTGGTAGGTTGTAATAGACTTCAAAAGCATCACCACGAGCAGCGAGTTTAGAGCCAATGACAGTGTCTTCACCGTATGTAAACGAGCGCCAGTACTTCGAGCCATGATTATACTCTACCCCAAACGAGTCATCCTCCATAAAGCCTGGGAAATTTGCTCCTATCCAGTATGAATATCCGGTTTCTTTATCTGTAGAGCCGAGCATCGCCATACCTGTGGCCGGATCGGTTTGTGATACGGAGTAAGAAGCAAATACTCTGGTGTTATCAAGAAAATCATTGATAAACTCGCCTATTCCGTTAACTTCAAGAGAAACCGTAGCGTTGTTTAGGTCTCCGAAATCATAAAATGAATAGTTGTTATTCATCATTATTTCAGTTGAGTCGTACCCGATAAGATTATTTGCTGTATAAACCATGGCCTTAAGATCGTACTGACCATCGTTATATGGGGTAAATATAAAGCCTACAAAGTCAATATCGTCTGTTTGGGACTCATCGACACTATAGTCTGTTCCTGCTGCGGTGAATCGGGTTGTTGTATTACTCAATCCTCGTCCAGCACAGAGTTTAATCGCAGCACCAGGTATACCCGTTAATTCATCCCACTTGGTATTTAAACTTAAGCCATCGAATTCAACATTGATTGAATGTCCTAAAGGAGACTGAGCTTCGTCGAACCCTTCACGGTTGTTAACCAAAAAGCCATCCGTTGATGGTCTTCGCCCTAAACTAAATGACCACCCCATGTCATCAATACCGATAAACTCTTGCCCTGTATAGAGAAAATATGCCTGACGAACCTTTAATGAGTTGTCGTTGGTCGGGTTTTCGTTAACTACCCAATCAAAATCAGCGTACCCATCCTCACTCCAGGATTCACCAAATGCTTTGTTATAAGCTAGCTGTCCCACAAAAGTGAGGTTTTCGTTGTAGTTATACCCCATGTTGATCCATAGGCGATTTATCAGTAAATCATTGTTTTTTGCCTTAGAGCCATCTGCCATTTTGTATTCAATGGAATCCATGGTAACCCGGTAATCCACACCGAATTTCAGATTCTGGCCTGCACTATCAATTTTTAGTTCCCGGATTTGGGATTTCAACTCGTCTATCTGTTCTTGTAAATCATCATTTGCTTGAGCGTTTGCCGCTAAAGCCATCATCACTGCTGCTGAAATAGGTAATAGTTTGCTCATAATTTTTCTCGCTATTTTGTTGCCTGACTTTTTCAGGCACGCAGAAGCCCCTGAGCAATCCCACATGAAGGAGATCTAATGTGTCTTTAAGTCAGCGTTATTTATAAAATCATTTACATTCTGTTAGTTACAGCTTGCTAACTCTCCGCTATCTGCTGCATATTTAATCGCAAAATCTTTTATATGAGGGGCGATTTTTTGGAAATCCTCGCTTGCCAGATAATCCGAAGCTTCCGGGTGCTTTTTGCTATAGGTTTTAATGAATTTCTTCGCGTCCTTTTTAAAGTAACGCTTCCATTCCACTTTAAGGTGTTGGGAAGCAAATTCTTGCCCGTTGTATTCAAAATATGGTCTCAGGTACTTGAGGTAGTACTTTTGTCCCTTTGCTGCGTCAGCAAACGCACCAAAAGACATCATCGCAACCATTAGGCCTAGCAATAGCTTTTTCATCGTGGGTACCTCTCCATGTAATTAAGCTCACGCTTTTTTAGTTATACGTGTTATATATAACTCTAAAGTACTATTTGCTAATATACGCCTTATTTAGCTATTAATCTCGCGCATTGCTGGAGTAAATAGAAGAGGTTTTAAATAGATCACAAAATATATTTTATGTATATGTGTCAATAAGATGATCAAAATCAATGCAGGCTTATACAACACGTCGTACTTGTAAAATCCGTAGATGTATTAGTAAATGGCAATCGTAAATGTACACGTCAAACCATGAGGTTTATTGTTACTTAACTGTAAGTTACCTCCATAATTGTTGGCCAACGCCTTTGTGATTGAAAGGCCCAAGCCAACATTGGAGCTATCTGTGCTTCTTGCCGAATCCAGGCGGATAAAGGGTTTGATTACCTCGTCTAGTTTTGTGCTATCAATACCGACACCCGTATCCGAAACAGTAAACTCGATATCGTTTGTATGCTTGGTTGCACTTAATGAAATCTCGCAATATTCCCCCCATACTGAACCGCATTGTTTACCAGGTTTTCAATCATTCTTCTAACAGTAATGGGGGGAATGTTTTCTGCTATGCAGCCTGTACTTTGATACTTGACTACTACTGACCTATCACTGTATTCGTCTACGATGGTCTGTAATAAGCTATCGATATTGGTTTGTTGCCTTTCTTCAATATCACTGTCGTTTTTAGCAAAGCTCATTGTTGCTTTCAGCATTTTTTCCATAATGGAAACTGAGTTGAGCATCTGCTCTTTATCGTTACTTTCTTCTGCAAACTCCAGCCGAAGCCTTAGGCTGGTTAAAGGTGTTCTCAAATCATGAGAGATGGCCGCAATCAGTCGTGTACGCTCTTGAATGAAATCAGAAATATCGACCTGCATTTTATTGAATGCTTCTATGGTTGGGACTAGGTCTTTTGGACCATCGGCTTCAATCGACGTTACCTTGCGACTAATAGCAAAATCAGATGCGGCTTCACGCAGCGTTTGAATAGGTTTTAGAGCACGATGAATGATTGATATGGCAAGAGTAATGGTTACTAACATCACCATGCATAAAGCAAAAACAACAGAAGTGGACCAGTGAGTGACGTCTTCTCGAATACCTGATGAGAAGTTCAGCCACTTACCATTTTGCAACTGAACTGAACCATCAATAGTGGCAAGATATCCCATTCGAAGCGCCCGTCTTTCCTGCATAGATATCCCCGACATCATCGCATTGCGCATATCATGCATATCCGTAAGAGGGCGTGCTCGTTCAACGAGCAATAGGTTTACATTGTCTATTTCTTTGGCTTTAAACTTAGCGATGAGCTGATTGGTTGCTTTCGAAAGGTTTTTAGTTTCTTTTATATGAGGCTGCGTTGTAATAGACAGCGTTAAGTCGTAGCTACTACTTGCTTCTAAAACTGTGGGATGAAGAGACTCAGGTGTTTGACCTAATAGCTCAATCATTGTCGTCACTCTTTGCACAGCAGAAGACGAGGAGAGCAGGTTTAGTGTTCTTGTACTCTCAGAAGAGAGCAAATTAAGCGAGAGATAAAAACTGATGACAAAGCCAAGTAAAACAACAGCTCCAATTTGATGTATCAGACTAAGGCTGCGAACCCACTTAATCATGATTTACCTCACAACTAAGCTGATAACCACCTCCCCAAATTGTCTTGATGAGTTTTGGTTCTTTGGGGTTTACCTCGATTTTGCGTCTTAGCCTGCTAATTAATGTATCAATTGCTCTGTCGTAAACATCGGCACCTCTGCCTTGAACCAGTTTCAACAAGTCCTCTCTAGACAGCACAACATTAGGATGAGTTAAAAAAGCAACGAGCAACTCAAATTCCGTCGATGTTAAAGAGACTAAGACGCCACTACCATCAAATAACTCTCTTGTGGTTGTATTTAGTTTCCATCCAGCAAAACTGTAATTTGAGTTTGTGGTAGAGGCTTGTTCACTGACACCTGGGATAGAGAAATGTCGCCTTAACACAGACTTAATGCGGGCGAGCAACTCCCTTGGATTAAAAGGCTTAGCAAGATAATCATCCGCCCCGACTTCAAGACCAATAATTCGGTCGATCTCTTCTCCCAGAGCTGTCAGCATAATGATAGGGATATTTGATGTCATGCGAACTTCCCGGCACAACGTCACACCATCTTTCCCTGGTAACATTAGATCGAGGATGATGAGATCAAACGACTGCTGACGCATGGCTCTTTCCATGCTGTCACCATCTTCAGCTGTGACAACATGAAAGCCATGAGGCGTCAAAAAGCGTTTTAGTAATTCTCTAATCTCAGCGTGATCATCAACTACCAAGATCCTATATGTCTGATCCATTAAGAATCCTCAATATTCTCTATACATTATTCAATATAACCAGTTTGTTAGCGAATGTGTGACAAAGTGTGTCAATCTGAGGCTTTGCCATCATTTGTCAGAAACAAATGGATTTGCGACACACATTCGAATGTAAAAATTGCTGTAATAAAAGTGAAGAAGACAACTGAGGGATGAATCATGAAAACATTAACCAAAATACTAGCAGCAGCTACCTCTCTTGCTATTTCTGTCAGCGTATTTGCACACATGGGTGGAGGAAAAGGCGGACCTGGATTTATGCATGCAATGATGAATACAGAAAGCCCTCAATATCAGGCAATGCTTGAACTACGAAAAGATCCTGAGGCTATGCGAGCCTGGATGCAAAGTATGCATGACGATCCAGAAGCTATGAGAGAATGGATGAGCCAAATGCACGGTGATGACTTTGCAAACCAGAAACGTGGTTTTGGATGCCGTGGCAATCGATTTAACAATGGACAAGAACCTGTATCAGAGTAGTTTGTGAGGTTATTATGCATGGATACTATGACTTCGGGTTTGGTATAGGACATATGCCTATGATGCTGTTATGGATCGTGATTATTGGATTTGTTCTTTGGGTGATATTTTCTCCGAAAGGTGCTTCGCAAGTACAACAAGAAACCCCTTTGGATATTGCTAAAAAACGTTATGCCAAAGGTGAAATTACCCTTGAGGAACTGGATAACATTAAACAAAACCTATGAACCATTATTGAGATTTTTAAATACTGAGCCACGTTGTCATTCGAATACATCGTGGCTCAAAGCTTAGATAGCAATATTATTTTTAAAGCGCTAAATCTAAAGCGTTACGCTCTTAACCATTCCAGCTTCCGCATGTCCAGGTATGTTGCATGAGAACTCTACATTTTTGTCACCATGAAAGTGCCACAGCAGTTGTTTCGCTTTACCCGGTTTAACCGTTACAGCGCTACCGCTGTCGTGCTCATGATTACCCATGGTTTTCATCATCTCACGATGCTTTAATTGCTCAGCAGCACTGCCGATTGAGAACTCATGGTCAATTTTCCCGGTGTTCATCACTACAAACTGAACCACATCATTAGATTCGATTTTTACCTCTTTTTTAAAACGGATTTTCATGTCATCGGACAAAAGGACATGAACCACCTTATCTGGTTTCGCTCCCATCGCAGGCATACCCACATCAGACATGCCTTCCATCGACATCCCAGAGTGGTCCATTTTCATATTGTTCATTTCGGAATGGTTGTGTTTTTCATCCGCAATTGCAGTGCCAGAAAGTGCTACTAGTGCCAGAGTGATTAGTGTCTTTTTCATAATAAACCTCAGTTTTGTATTCGTTAATTTAGCGCCTGCGATCAGGCGCATGCTGTCCGTTCATATTGTTAATTAGAGTGCTTGTTAACTTCGCGCTGTTTCCAGAGCTTGAAGATGGCTGGAAGAACCAGCAGGGTGAGTACAATGGCCGAAGCCATTCCCCCAATCATGGGTGCTGCGATACGTTGCATCACTTCAGAGCCCGTTCCGGAGCCCTGCATAATTGGGATTAAACCGATAATGACCGTAAGAACTGTCATCATGATGGGACGAACGCGCAAACCAGCCCCTTCGATAATCGACTCTTTTAAGTCTTCTGAAGTCAAAGGCTGTTTGTCTTCCATCAAATTAAGTTTTCGGTGATGCCATGCCTGATTGAGATAAACCAGCATGATGACGCCTATCTCTACCGCCACACCAGACAGAGCGATAAAGCCCACTCCGACCGCTATAGAGAAGTTGTAGTTCAGGTAGTGCATCAACCAGAGTCCGCCCACCATCGCCAGAGGTAAAGTGAGCATGATGATCATGACTTCGCCAACGCGTCTGAAGCTGAAATACAAAAGCAACATGATGATGGCGATAGTCACTGGTGTGACGATGCTAAGCCGCGCTTTTGCTCGCTCCATATATTCATATTGCCCAGACCAAGCAAGGGAATAACCGGCTGGCAAAGACAGCTGCTCTGATACCGCTTGCCTTGCTTCAGCGACGTATGAACCAAGATCCCGCTCGGCAATATCGACAAACACCCACCCGTTAGGACGTGCATTTTCGGTTTTAATCATGGGTGGGCCATCTTCAAAACGGACATCTGCCACATCCGCGAGCGCGATGCGTGCACCGTTTGGTGTCACTAGTGGAAGGCTTTGCAGCTTCTCAATTGAATCTCGGTATACCTGAGGGTAGCGAACATTAATCGGATAACGCTCCAGACCTTCGGTTGTTTCGCCTACGTTCATACCACCTATCGCGGTTGAGATAACTTGTTGGATTTGATTGATACTCAGGCCATAACGGGCGGCCTGTCTGCGTTTGATATCAATGGTCACATATCGGCCACCGGCGACGCGCTCAGCATAGACTGAAGCTGTGCCTTCAATGTTATTGAGAATCGGTTCGAGCTCCGCACCAATGTCTTCAATAACTTTCAGGTCAGGACCCGCGATTTTTATCCCGATAGGTGTTTTGATACCCGTAGACAACATATCGATACGAGTTTTGATCGGCATTACCCAGGCATTGGTTAAACCTGGGAACTGGATGAGGCTGTCAAACTCCTGTCGTAGAGAATCAGTTGTGACGCCCTCACGCCACTCCTCTTTCGGTTTTAGCTGAATAACCGTCTCAATCATGGTCAACGGAGCCGGGTCTGTCGCACTTTCTGCCCGTCCAACTTTGCCCCAAACTGTCGTCACTTCAGGTACGGTTTTAATAAGCTTGTTGGTCTGCTGCAAGAGCTCACGAGCCTTACCGATGGAGATGCCTGGATAGGTTGTTGGCATGTACATCAGATCTCCCTCGTCCAGAGGAGGGATAAACTCACTACCCATCTTAGTGATAGGGACGTACGCAGATGACATCAGGGTAAGCGCGATAAGTACCATGCTCTTGGGGTACTTGAGACTGACATTGAGCACAGGTTTGTACAAAGCGATAAGAAGTCGGTTAACCGGGTTCTTGTGCTCAGGTAGAATTTTTCCCCGAACCAGATACCCCATCAATACGGGCACCAGAGTGATAGATAAGCCAGCGGCAGCGACCATGGCATAGGTCTTGGTAAATGCCAGTGGCGAGAACATTTTGCCTTCTTGCCCTTCGAGCGCGAATACCGGGACAAAGCTCAGCGTAATGATAAGCAACGAGAAGAACAGCGGAGCCCCCACTTCTTCAGCTGCTTTACCAATTACCTGCCATCGGTTTTTGTCTGTTAGCGGGGTTCGTTCAATATGCTTATGCACGTTTTCTATCATCACGATAGCCCCGTCAACCATGGCGCCAATGGCGATAGCGATACCACCGAGTGACATGATGTTGGCGTTGATGCCCTGCCAATGCATGACGATAAAGGCAGACAGAATACCCACTGGCAAGCTGAGTGCAATGACCAATGACGAGCGGATATGGAACAGGAAGAGCGCACACACAATGGCGACCACGATAAACTCTTCCGCCAGCTTCTCCCACAGGTTTTCGACCGCTTTATTGATAAGTGTTGAACGGTCATAAGTAGCAACAATCTCAACCCCTTCAGGCAGGCTGGATTGGAGCTCAGAAAGCTTTTGTTTTGCATTGGCGATAACCTCACTGGCATTTTCGCCAAAACGCATCACGATAACACCACCGACAGCTTCACCTTCACCATTAAACTCGGAGATACCTCGACGCATCTGTGGCCCCAAGTTGATGTCGGCAATATCGCCCAATAGCAGTGGTGTACCTTTCTCTGTTACCTTGAGTGGGAGTGCTTTGATATCTTCAATACCGGACAAGTAACCTGTTGTTCGCACCATATGTTCAGCTTCAGCGACTTCGATTACTGATGCACCTGTCTCTTGATTACCCATCTTAATCGCGTTATTAACTTGCTGTAGCGTCAGGTCGTAAGCTCGCAATCTGGCAGGGTCTATCTGTATCTGGTATTGCTTAACCATGCCGCCAACGGTCGCCACCTCAGATACCCCATCGACCGTTTGCAGTTCATATTTTAAAAACCAGTCTTGATAGCTACGAAGCTCAGACAAATCGTGCTGCCCCGTTTTGTCCTGAAGTACATAGCTGTATACCCAGCCCACACCTGTGGCATCTGGCCCCAGTGTCGGTTTAGCATTGGCAGGAAGGTTCGGTGCAACCTGGCTTAGATACTCCAGTACTCTGGAGCGGGCCCAGTACATGTCTGTATCATCATTGAAGATGATGTAAACATAGGAATCTCCAAAGAAGGAGTAACCACGAACCGTCTCTGCACCCGGTACGGCCAGCATGGCTGTCGTTAGCGGGTATGTCACTTGATCTTCAACAACTTGTGGCGCTTGTCCCGGATAACTTGTCTTGATGATGACCTGAACATCCGAAAGATCCGGCAGTGCATCAACGGGCGTGTTCTTAACACTAAACAACCCGGCAAATACTAAAAACAACGTAAACACCAAAACAATAAATCGATTGTTCAGAGACCATCTGATAATGGCAGGGATCATTGTTTACCTCCTGCCGGCTCAAGCGCGATCAATTTGGGTTCATTACCTGATTTGTTGATTAGAAAACGAACCTGTTGCCCTTCGGAAAAGGGGGACAAATCAACGGCCTCATCTACCGAGAAATTCATCTCTCCCGCATCCCAGTTCCATTCTGCGACTGGCTCGTGATTGACGGTCAACATACCAAAGTCTGCCATGAGCATGCTTATCTCACCAGTGACCCATAGCTCGTTAGCAACAACAGAATCATCGACGGTAAAGTCCAGAATTTCATATTGACCAGAGTCAGTTTTCTGGATTTCAAATTCGATAGACTGACCTGATTGAACGGTTTCGATATCCAACCCTTCTGCAAAGGTAAAGTTCATGACCATACCCGGCCACTGCCACTCTTCCACAGGTTGGTGATTAATCGTCGCCATGCGATGTCCGGCCATCATGTCGGTGACCTGCCCCTTGACCCAGACACTCGGATTATCGGCTTCCACCCCATTGATTCGGGCAAGATCTGCGCTCTGACTGGATTCAGAGTCGAGCATAAACTGAGCAGAGGTCACGACCTGATCGTCTTCAGTGAGTCCGGCCAGCACCTCAATAACTTCTCCCGCTTCTCTGCCCACTTCAATTCGTGCAGAGCGATATTTACCCTCGCCCTCAGACAATACAACTCGGGTCATGCCTCCAGAGCGAATGACCGATTCTCTTGGGATAGTCAGTACTGGTGCTTCAGATTCTGTCTGAAGTACCACGTTGGCGAACATGTTTGGCTTAAGGGCTTCATCTTCGTTTGCAAACTTTAAACGCACTCGCAGGGTTCGTGTTTTTGCATCCAGAATGGGATAAATAAAATCAACTTTCCCTTGCCAACTGCGCCCCGGAAAGGCGCTCAAAGTCATAGTGGCATTGCTGCCCACATCGACCCAGTGAGACTGACGTTCAAACACTTCGACATCTATCCACACTTCATCGAGGGGCCCCGCACTGATAACTGTTTGAGCCGGGGAAATATAGCCCCCTTCACGAATATTCAGCTGAGCAATCACCCCATCAGTCGGGGCTTTTATGGCAACGTTCTGGCTTGCTCGCCCTCGTTTTGCAATTTGGTTAATCTGGCTTTTATCCAGCCCCAGAGCAATCAGGCGCTCTCTTGCCCCATTAACCAGCCCTTTGCGGCCAGAGCGGTAGGCGTTGAGCAATTCTTCCTGCGCTTTCACCAGCTCAGGGGAGTAGAGGGTAAAAAGCACATCACCTTTAGATACCTTCTCTCCAACCGCATCTACATTCAGTGTTTCCACCCAACCACTCACCCGGCTGTTGGTTTGCCACAAACGACTTTCATCAAAATTGATGTATCCCACGGTATCAATCTGCGGTGCCAATTTATTGAAAGAGGCGCTGGCGGTTTTAACCCCAAGGTTATTTTCTACTGCCGGGTCAATCTTAACTGTGCCTTTCTTTGCACTGCCTCCGGACTCTTCTTCATAAACCGGGATTAGGTCCATCCCCATCGGAGATTTGCCCGGAGCATCTCTGCGATAGTTAGGATCCATTGGTGCAACCCAATAAAGTGGTTCTTTTTCTCCTGACTCGGACATAAAGCCTGACGACATCTCATGTCCACCCATCAAATACTGATTTCCGGCAAAACCTAAAACGCCACCGATAAGCAGTGCCAGTGTGGCTACAGGTAGTGATTTCATTAATTGTTCTCCTCAAGCTCATAAGCTGCGCTTAGTTCGATGATATTCTGGTCATATTGGTTAAGAACATAGGCAAGTTCATTTTGGGTGCTATTCAGATCGGCCATTAGCCGCGCCTGTTCTTTGGCGATCATGAGCTCATCTCTGGCTGCGGTTATGAGTTCACCAAACGGAGCTGTATTGTTTTCATATCCACGTTCGGTTGCCTGAGTGCGCTCTTTCGCTTGTTTGACAAGTACTTTTTGGTAGCGCTGAATACGCTCTTCCAGATTATGTTTATCGGAAATCAGGGTATTGACTCTGGCATTCATCTGAACCAGAAGGAGATCTTTTTGAGACTTAGCTGCGCCAACCTGATGTTGAGCCGCTGCGTATTTTCGGTCTTGTTTTTTATTGGTGAACAGGGGAATATCCATGGTCAGATAAGCGCTGACTAAATCCGATGCTGGCTGACCATCCATTCCATTCGCCTGTCTGTAGGCATACGCCACTTCAACACCGAATTGAGGAGTGTAAGATTGCTCAGCGATAGACACTTGAGTTTCCTTACTTTGTATATTTTGTTCTGCGGCTTTAACTCTTGGGTGAGAGACAAGCAAATCAAAATACTCCGTCGAGTTAGAGTCAGTCACCTTGTCGATATCGAGCAATGACTGCCAGTGGCTTTCAAGAGAGGCATCTAGCTTAGCTTCTTGAACGTATTTTGGTTCTACCCACTCAGAGAGTTGAGCACGAATACGCTGCTGCATTTGCCGATTTTTCTGGAGCTTCTCGTCGAGTTGACTGACCTGAAGCTCTGCATAAAGCAAGTCTTGCGTTTCACTTTTGCCGAGGGAGTAGTTGGTCTCTATGAACTGGCTCATTTCCAGCATGAGTCCACGTATTTCTTCAGTAAGCTCTTTTGCTCGAATCAAGTATTTAAGCTCTATCCACAGCTGAGTAATGCCTCTAGCGATATCAAGCTTTCGCAGCTCCGCCTGATAACTGATAACCTGAGCTTGCTGTTCATATTGTTTTTTGGATAAATCGAGTGTCGCGCCACGGCTGAACTGCTGAGACAGACCAACAGAAATGTTGGTCATGGCATCTTCATCGAACTTAAAACTGTCGACAGGTAGGCCACCTACACCAAACTTTACCTTCGGGTCCATCAAGGTTGCGCTGGCAACACCGGTTTCCTTGAGTGAAAGGGCTTGTGAGTTGAGCTGAATGAGTCCCTGATCACGGGCAACCGCGAGCTCAATAATGTTATTTAAAGTAAATTGACCTTCACTGGCATAGGAAGGTGTCAACACCGCATTCAATACAAGTGCTAACGCAACTGGTTTAATTTTCACTTTTAATTCCAATCGTTTACTGATGCAAACAGTTAGCCGAAACCAATAGTTTGCAAATAGAACAAGGCACACGGAAAAACCGCGTGAAACGAAAATGATGACCTTAGGTCATCCGATGGAATTTAAGCGATGGGTGGCCGAAATAGAGCGCTGGCGATAGAACTGACGCGACTTATTGGATCTTTTGAGATAAGAACGAGATCTGAGGTTTGCGACAACTCATAGTTTGGTGTGGTGATAACTGAATAGCTGGTGACGCAACTGCTGTAACAACATTGATGTTCGGAGGTCATACTGTCTCCATCACAACACTCTTGCTGTTCATTAGAGACACTTTCATGGGAGGAGGTGCAGTGTGAATCACCAATGTTCGTTGACATGCTCATTTGAGAGCCTGCGAGCATTTGCAAAGGCATAAGAGGAGCACTATTTACCACGTTAGAGAGCATGATAGCCACTAACGTCAGTACTGTTACCCAAATTGTGCGCATTTTTTGTCGCATCACAAACTCTTAAATTCTGCAAAACACTGTAAATATCTATTAAGGCAGATGTTGTGTCAAGAATATATATTTGATTTGGCTACTTGATGAGAATAAAGCTTATTGATATTCAATCAGTTGATCCATGCGGCCAAGGCGTGTATCAAGTAATAAATTTTATTATGCGTTACCGTTTTAACACAATATTGCTTTTAACTTCTGAATTATCGTTGCAAAGCGTGCTGGTAACTCCCGGTTGCGCTTCCTAACCAGATACAACGTCTCACTCACTTCACGATTTGGCTGGTACACCTTTAGCTTTTCATTGTGCTCAAACTTCTCAATCGCACTTTGGGGTAATACCGTAAACCCTAATCCTTTGGATACAGGAAGCAATATTTGATTAAGCTGATTCACATAACCAGAGGCAGGCACATCATCTAGCTCCATCGCTTTGATGCCCTCCACTCCACACTGGGCAGCATATAGCGATAAGTAGTGCATAACATCCGGGTGCCTTATCAGCCCCATATTAACTAATGACTCAGATATATCCTCTCCAATATTTTTGTTAGATGGATACACGAGACAAAGCACCTCACTTCCTATTTTTTCGATATCGAAGAGGCTCGGATTAGGAACATGCGTCACAATCCCTAAGTCGATATCACCATCTATGATTTCATTAAGAATCTTCTTATTAGGGGCAGCTTCTAAGTGCACAACTAATCCTAAATGCTCACACTGCAACTCCAATAAGCCAGAGTATAGCAGTAGTGCTAACGAACCCGAGCAGGAAAGCCTGCAATGACCAGAATGAGGATCGTCAAAGTTTAAATTCTCGAGTAAATCTGCTTCCGCCTGTTCAAGTTGACTGGCATATTCATACACCAATCTCCCCTGCTCGGTTATTTCAAAGCTCTTTTTATCGCGCCGGATTAAGTCATGACCACATGCCTGCTCCAGCTTACGGATATGCTGACTCACTCCCGGCTGAGTCATAAACAGCTTCTCTGCAGTCTTTGTAAAGTGACCCGTTTCGATTAGAGTCCTGAAAGTGGTTAGCCAGTTTGGGTTTAACATAATCGCAATTGATAACTAAAAATTATTATCTTTAGAATAATTGATAATTTTTGTTTTCACCATAGACAATGTAATATTCAGCCATTCACATGAAACCAGAAAGCTTTTAGCTCTGTCGTATAAATGTTAGGAAAATAAAAATGAAAGCAATCACATACCAGAAAGCGTCAGACACCTTCACATATGCAGAATTGCCCGTTCCAGAACTGGAAACCGAATTCGACGTACTGGTGAAAGTAAATGCGGTTGGTCTAAATCCAGTCGATGCCAAAGTTAACTTTTGGACCGGAATGGTTAGCAATATGGATGATAATTTCGTTGGTGGCCTTGATGTCACAGGTGAGATTGTCGCAGTAGGTGGTAAGGTTTCCCAGTGGAAGGTAGGTGACAAGGTGCTTTACCACGGCAATATGCGCAGAGCACACGGTGGTTTTGCTGAATACGCGATTCAAGATGCCAGAACACTCACCGCGCAGCCAAATGTGAGCGCAGTAATTGCTGCTGCAACACCTTGTGCAGCCTGGACGGCTTACCGGGCTCTATTTGGAAAACTGTCTATAGAGAAGCGTGATTCTATCTTTATCGCAGGTGGCGCAGGTGGCGTTGGCAGCTTTGCAATTCAAATGGCCAAAATCGCCGGTGTAAAAACCATCATCACTACTAGTTCTGCGGCCAAACATGAATATGTAACAGGCCTTGGCGCCACACACGTTATTGATTACCGGAACGAAGATGTAATCAACAAAGTGCTAGAAATTACTGACGGTCAGGGTGTAGAAGTTTCTCTTGATTGCGTGGGTGGCGAGAACGATGTTATTTGTGCTTCTGTATTAGGTTTTGAAGGTGAGATGGTAGAACTGGTATCAACAGTGAACCCAACCAACTATCCGGATGCATTTCTTAAAGGCTTAAGCTTCCACCAGCTAAGCTTAGGTTCCGGACACGTAAACGGTCAGAAAGGCTTATCCTCTATCACCATTGCAGGAACAAAGGTATCTGAACTGATAGAAAAAGGAAAAATCACCATACCTCAGTTAGAAGTCATTAAACTGGAACAGGTTGGTGACGCGCTTAAAGCGATGAGAGAACAAAAAACGGTAGGCAAGATCGTCGCTTCAGTATCTTCAAACTAATTAACCCTATTCACACACGACAAGGAGGCGAACTAAGCCTCCTTTCTTTCTGTAAATCTGCTAGACTCCTCCTCCAAATCACTCTCAAGAACACTTTTTTAGCCCCATTATCTATCTATGAATCGTTCACAGACAACTTCACAAAACAAGCCTAATAGCAAATCTCAAACCAAGGTAGTTACGAAGAAAACACCGGTTGGATTGCACAAAAGTAATAAGCATCGTGGACGATACAACTTTGATGCCTTAGTGACTTCGTTACCCGAGTTAAAAAAACACATCATTAAAAATCCAAAGGGCGAGAAGAGCATTAACTTTTCTGATCCTGAGTCTGTGAAGATGCTCAATAAAGCCCTGCTTGCACACCACTATATGATTAAAGAGTGGGATATACCTAGAGGTTACCTTTGCCCACCTATACCTGGACGTGCCGACTATGTCCATCGTGTTGCCTCTCTGTTGGAAAACGAATCCAGTAAACTGGCTCATAAAAAGGTCAATGCGTTAGATATCGGTGTTGGCGCGAACTGTATTTATCCCATTGTTGGTGCAGTTGATTACGGCTGGAATTACATCGGTAGTGATATTGATCCTATATCGGTAAAAACTGCGAATACTATTGCCAAAGGAAACCCGGTTCTAAAAAACAAAATTGAATGCCGTTTACAAAGTGAAAGCCGCTACCTGTTTAAAAACATCATCAAGCCAGGCGAGTACTACCACATCACTACTTGTAACCCTCCTTTTCATAAATCTCTTCAAGAAGCGCAGCAGGGCACTGACCGTAAGCTCAAAAACCTAAACGCCAACAAAAAGAAAAAAGGACAAAGTGCGGTTCAAGACATGAAAGGAAAACAAGCGAAATTGAACTTCGGCGGTCAAAAAGCGGAGCTTTGGTGTCCCGGCGGAGAAGCTGCATTCATTAAAAATATGGCTTTTGAAAGCAAAGTCTTTGCCGAGCAAGTCCTTTGGTTTTCAACTTTAGTATCTAAGAAAGAGAACGTGCGTTGGATGCGTAAAAACCTTGAAAAAGCCGGGGCAACTGAAGTTCACATCGAAGAGATGAGCCAAGGACAGAAGAAGAGCCGCTTTATCGCCTGGACATTTAAGGACTCTGCTCAACGCAAGAAGTGGCTTGAGCAAAAAAACTGCCTGTCACAGTAACTATTACGTGATGCAAATCACGAAAACTGTTACTATGCCGCTCCATTTTTGTACTGACAGTTAGTCAGTCACATTTTCCGGATAACTTTTATTAGGAACGCTCGTGTTAACTACAGCTAATATCACCATGCAATTTGGCGACAAGCCACTGTTTGAGAACATTTCTGTCAAATTTGGTAACGGAAACCGTTACGGTCTAATTGGCGCAAATGGTAGTGGTAAATCCACTTTTATGAAGATTCTAGGTGGTGAACTTGAACCTTCCGCTGGAACAGTATCAAGCGATCCTAATGAACGTATGGCAAAACTTGGTCAGGACCAGTTTGCATTCGAAGAGTACACCGTTGTTGATACGGTGATCATGGGCCATAAAGAGTTGTGGGCGATTAAAGAAGAACGTGACCGCATCTACTCTCTACCAGAAATGTCCGACGAAGACGGCATGCGTGTCGGTGATCTTGAAACCGAGTTTGCGGAGATGGATGGCTACTCTGCTGAAGCTCGTGCAGGTGAACTGTTACTTGGTCTTGGTATCCCTGAAGAGCAGCATTTCGGGCTAATGAGTGAAGTAGCACCTGGCCTTAAGGTTCGTGTCCTATTGGCGCAGGTACTGTTTGCCGAACCGGAAATTATGCTTCTGGACGAACCAACCAACAACCTGGATATGCATACTATCGCCTGGCTGGAAGATACCCTGTTGGCGCGTAACTGTACTATGATCATCATCTCGCACGACCGTCACTTCCTGAACTCAGTATGTACTCACATGGCCGACCTTGATTATGGTGAGCTTCGTATGTTCACGGGTAATTACGATGAATACATGACGGCAGCAGAGCAAGCTCGTGAGCGCCTGCATGCAGACAATGCGAAGAAAAAGGCTCAGATTGCGGAACTTCAGACCTTCGTGAGCCGATTCTCTGCTAACGCATCGAAAGCAAAACAAGCGACATCTCGCCAGAAGCAACTGGATAAGATCCAGCTAGATGAAGTGAAACCATCAAGCCGCCAGTCCCCGTTTATCCGTTTTGAGCAGGAAAAAGAACTGTTCCGAAATGCGCTTGAAGTAGAAGGACTGAAGCAAGGTTACGGCGAAAATATCCTGATCAATGGCGTTGATCTTATGGTAGAAGTTGGTGAGCGTATTGCGATTATCGGTGAAAACGGGATCGGTAAATCCACTTTTCTGAATACGCTTGCTGGTGCAATGGAACCAATGGGCGGCATGGTTAAGTGGTCTGAAAACAGCAATATCGGTTTCTATGCTCAGGATCATGCCGATGAGTTTGATATGGATATGAATCTACTGGACTGGATGGGTCAGTGGAAAAACGAAGGTGAAGATGAGCAGGTAGTGCGCGGTATCCTTGGTCGCATGCTGTTTTCACAAAACGATATCAAGAAGTCAGTGAAAGTTATCTCTGGTGGTGAGCAAGGTAGAATGCTCTTCGGTAAGCTGATTATGCAAAGACCAAACATACTGCTGATGGATGAGCCGACAAACCACATGGATATGGAATCGATTGAATCGCTGAACCTTGCGCTTGAAAACTACAAGGGTACTTTGTTCTTCGTATCTCACGACCGCCAGTTCGTTTCGTCTATCGCTACACGTATCCTTGAGATTAAGGAAGACGGCATCCATGACTTCCACGGCACTTACGATGAGTATTTAGCGAAACAAGGGTTAACGGGTTAATCAATAGCCAGTGTCACTTTATTCTGTCCCTGCTGAGCGCAGGGACAGTTTTATAGAAACTAAAGCTTCTAATCTAAGCGTATTCCTTAGCAAAACCAATCATCAAGTCAGCCAAAACAGATACGTCTTCTTGAGTAACACCGTTGTACAAGCTTGCTCTTAGGTAATCACCCACGCCAAATGGCGTTAGAGTACGCAAGCCCACAAGCCCCTTCTCCCAACACTGGATCAAAAATTTATTTGTCAGCTCTTCATTGCCCCCATTTACATTAAAAGGGATATTCATCCTGCTTCGAAGTGATTTCTCTTCGATTGGTGTACCATAAAAGCCTAAAGAGCTATCGATAACATCATATAGAGCCTGTGCTTTTGCGATTGATCGTGCCTCATTCGTCTCCACACCACCATTCTGCTCTAACCAATTCATAAGGATGCCAACAACTTCAATGTTGAAAGTTGCCGGTGTATTCCATAAGTTTCCAGCCTCACTATTTGTGGTGTAGTTGAAAACTCCCGGACATAGAGGAGATGCTTTCCCCTGGCCAATTAGGTCTTTACGAATAACGGTCATAGTTAGACCCGGATGACCAATGTTCTTAGATGCACACGCAAAGAGCACACCAACACCGTTGCCATGCCAGTCAATAGGTTTGCTGGTAAAGTCTGAGCTTGCATCAACAATAAGGGGAATATGCCTGCGTGATTGTGGAAGTTTCGGCAATCGATGTAGCTCGATACCGTTTACCGTTTCATTAGAGCAAAGGTAGATATACTTACTCTCAGGATTGATATCCTCTTCCTTCAGCGTAGGGAAAGTGGTAAAAGCACCAGTATCAGGGTCACTACCATCGATGGTTTCAACCTGACAATATTTTTGCGCCTCGTCTCTTCCTCTAGCCGACCATGTACCGTTTACAATATAGGTAGCAACATCAGACTCTTCATGACATAGGTTAAGAGGAACGGCTGCGAACTGGCCATGCCCTCCTCCGTGTGTAAACAGTACCTCATAATCATCAGGTATGTTCATCACTCTTCTAGTGGTCGCTACAACATTATCGAGTATCACCTGAAATTCTGGAGCCCGATGGGACAAAGCAAGAGAGGTTAGCTCCGGCTTATTAAAACTATCTGCAATCTTTTGTTCAACTTCTCTAGGTAAGGATGTTGGACCGGGACCAAAGTTGATTATCCGTTCCGCCGATGGGGATTTACTCAGCGAACCAACTAATGCAGGGTGAATATCAGTTTTACATTCAATTTCCATATTAAAATTCCTTTTTAACCAGATTCTTTAAAGCTCACCTGAACTCTAGATAAGTTGTTTAATAGAGGCGCTGATCCCAAGGACGGAAACCATCACCATAATAGGTAGAGCAAAATGTTTTAGGGATTTAGGCGGGTATCGGTTAAACAACCACTGCCCCATACGAACAACCAACATAGTCGGTACAAGCAAGCTGGCTAGCATTGTTAAAATTTGCACATCTACCAGACCTCCAGCAAACAATGCCACCAGTGCAAGTAGTTCGCTGACAATAAAAAACAGGATCATGGTGGCGCGTTGCGCGCTTGGCGTAAGGGGGCTCGAGAGCATGTAGCAGACAATTACTGGGCCACCTACAGATGCACCAGCTGTACCGACACCGCTAGCCATTCCAAAACTTAGCTTTGCCGCCATCCCTTCTGCACTGCGAAGGCGAAAATCAAAGATAAGTGCCATAGAGAAGAGCAAGATCGCGATACAGATAAGTAGCTTCAAAACCTCTTCGGGGATTAAAAATAATAGGCTGAGACCGATTGGTATGCCCAAAACAGAGCCAAATGTCAGAACTTTAAAAGTGCTTATATCGGCCTGACGGCGTGCCTGACGCAACAAGCCGACACTGCAAAGTACATCTAACCCTAGTACTACGGGAATACTCTGTTGCGGAGAAAGAAAAAAGTTCATACCAACCACAGCAATTGCAGTAAAGCCGAAGCCTGCATATCCTCGAACTAATGCCGCCAACATAACTACAGGCAATATAATCAGAAAAGACTCAAACAAAATCGTTTACCTTATCTTTTTTCTGGAGACTGAAATCAGTATATGAACTCGCACATAACGTCATTAGCACCAAATATGAATATCTTTGGTACCAATATCAGGTGTTAATACTGAAGGTTTCTCTAGGATTAAAAAACGGGAGAGACTCTCCCGTTAATTTAAGTAAATTGAAGCAGACCTATCGCATTAGTATCCTTTCCATGGAACCAATTTCTGTTCCAGGTAACGCATGAATAAGTCAAACGAATAAGCGATCAGGCCGATGATGACAATGCCTGCGATAACCACGTCGGTAACCAGAAACTCAGCAGCGTTCAGTACCATGTAACCAATACCCGCCTCGGCAGCCACCATTTCACTTGCAACCAAAGTCGTCCATCCAAATCCGATACCAATTCTCAGGCCAGTCAGTATTTCCGGCATCGCGCTTTTAATAATCACGTGATAAAGCACCTGAGCCTTACTTGCTCCCATGGAATATGCTGCCTGAATTTGCTCACTCTTGGCTGAAGAGACACCAGCTCTTGCACTCAGCGCGATAGGCGCAAACATCGCCAGATAAATCAGGGTTATCTTGCTGGTTTCATCAATGCCAAGCCAAATAATAACTAGCGGTAGATAAGCCAATGGCGGTAACGGACGATAGAACTCAATCAGAGGATCAAAGATACCTCGTACCCAAACATTACAACCAATCAAAATACCTACCGGAATAGCGGTAAGAACGGCGAATAAAAAGGCACCAAATACTCGAGTCAAACTTGCGGTCAGGTGGTCCGCCAATGAAACACCAGCAAAACCATCTACCCAAAGGTCAACAAAACGTTCTGCTACTGCAAAGGGAGATGGCAAGAATAGCGGTTTAACCCAACCCGCTTCCGTAACCAGTGCCCAAAGCATGACAAAGCAAATTGAAGAGAGGATTGAAATCAGGCGTGAGTTACCCTGCCCCGGCTCGCCGTAGTACTCACCTGGTGTTAGCGTATAGGCTTTTATTTTGCCGAATAGCCTAATCAGGTGAGGCTCCGGAGAGTAAGTTTCTTGTTCGGTATAACTTTTCACTGGCTTGTACTCTACTTCTTTCAGCTCGGCTGGCGAGTCTGAATCTCTGGAGATAATAACTGACTGTTGACTCATGCTCATGCTGCTACCTCCGGTTGCTCGTCCTGATGAATAATCGAGAGGATCTTCTCCCGCATTTCGATAAAGTCCGGCATTGACTTCACCTTACGTGCGTCGCGGCACTCCAGAAAACGCTTATTGAAATCCAACTCAAAACTGTGAGTAATCCTTCCAGGTCGAGGTGACATTACGATCAGGCGGGAAGCCATAAACAGCGCCTCTTCCACACTGTGGGTAATAAAGAACATCATCTTGTTAGTTGCCTGCCAGGCATCTAACAGTAGTTCCTGCAACACTTCGCGAGTTAGAGCATCAAGCGCTCCCAAAGGCTCGTCAAGCAGAAGGATACTTGGGTCGTTGGTTAATGCACGTGCAATACCAACCCTCTGCTGCATACCACCAGATAACTGGTAAATCTTATGGTCGTGAAAGTCTTCCAACCCCACTAACTTCAGATATTTAGCTGCGCGTTCATTACGCTCTTCTTTACTAACACCTTGGAGCTTGAGACCAAATGCTGTGTTTTCTAACACATTCAGCCATGGAAACAGCGCATGCTTTTGGAACACGACTCCACGTTCAGCACCAGGCCCAAGAATCTGGTCACCAATATCTTTACCCATCTGAACCCTTGGTAAACCTTCTACTTGTGAATTTCCAAGTGTCAGGTAGCCATCCGTAGGCTGGATAAATCCAGCCATTAGGTTTAGAAGTGTTGTTTTACCGCAGCCAGAAGCGCCAAGTGCGACAACAAGATCTCCCTGTTCGATTTCCAGATTGACTCCCGACAGTGCGGTCACCGGGTCACCACCCTGGCGGTCTTCATATATCACTGATACATCCTGTATCTTTAGAACTTTATCTGTTGTCATACTGACGCTCTCCATGTGTCGTTTTAACTCTGATTACAGTGCTGCTTTCGCTTTTTCCGCAAACGCTGGGTTCACATACATGCTGTAGTCAGGTTGTAACTCGGTGATCTTTTTCTCTTTCAACAGGAACTCAGATGTAGACTTCAGTGCTTTTGTCGCACCACCTTCATCACCACAACCCAGCCACTGGCAAGAAAGCTGACCGTCGAAGTCAAGGAATTCATACAGTTTCATTGCTGCGACCACGCCTTCTGGGTCACCACCAACCACTTTAGCTACTGATTTCGCCATTGGGCTTTCAGCTGTCATAGCATCGCGACCAGCTACGTATTCACGGTCAACCGATGCCAGTGTAGAAAGGAACTTAACAACAAATTCTTCGTTTTCAGCGGTAAATTCTTTGCTGGCGATCATGCCGTCAAACGTTGGCTTACCCCAGGCACCCAGTTGCTTTGAAGTAATAAGTACCGAACCATCTTGTTTGATTTTGCCCAGTGCAGGATCCCAGATGAACGCACCATCAATGTCACCACGCTGCCATGCTGCCATAATTGCGTTTGGCTGCATGTTTATTAGCTTCAGATCTTTTTCAGATAGACCAAACTGTTCTAGCGCGAATAGCATGTGGAAGTGAGTTGTAGAAACAAAAGGAACCGCTATTTTCTTGCCTTTAAGGTCTGATGGAGATGAGATACCACTACCATCTTTAACAACCAACGCTTCTGCATCGGCGATATTCTCCATAATCCATATCAGTTCCATCTCGATGCCTTTACTTGCAGCACTGGCAATTGGGCTAGAGCCAGCTACAGTCATATCGACGGCACCTGCAGCCATCGCTGTAATCGCTTTTGCACCTGAATCAAACTTACGCCATTTGATCTCGTAACCGGTTTTTTCTTCAAATAACTTGGTATCAATGGCGTACTTCATTGGGTTGTACATCCCTTGATAACCGATGGTTACCTGCTCAGCAGCCTGAGTTGCTACAGAGCAAAGCAGAGTTGATGCCAGAGCAATTGTTTTAACTAGCGTTGATTTCTTGAATTTGTTGGTAATCATTGTCACGTCCTCTTTGAGCTTGATTTGCATTGATGTCCAATTGAAGTCATGGTGCCAGTTCACACTATCCTTAATGTTCTGGACCAATCCTCGCTTGGGTATCTACACAATAACCCTGGCTATAGGGCCAGAAATAGAGCCAAACTAAATCATTATTGGGCCAGATTTGCCCCAAAATAGCGCACCAGTTCGGTGCAAGCCCCATACTTTCCCAAGTAAATTTCGTGATCTCCATCAAATAAACTGTTTGGACATTCCAGAGACAAAAAAAGCCCGCTTCAAAAGCGGGCAAAACAGAAGGAATGTCTGTAACTAAACTTGATTTGCTAAATTTCGCCTAAACTTTCAAAAGCTTCCGAAAGTTTTTCGATAATAGTATCAGCTTGTTTTTGGGTAATAGTTAGCGCAGGGCTAAAGCACAGAGTATTGTTATACTCTTTGAATGAACGGTTAGTTCTGCCAATGATCAATCCTTGCTGCATACAAAGGCCAGCTATCTTCGCAGTGACCGACTCGTGGACAGGTTCTCGGCTCTCCCTGTCCTTTACCAGCTCAAGACCCAGGAAGAGCCCTTTTCCACGCACGTCACCTATGACAGGAAAACGTTCTTTCAGTTCCATTAGCCTTGCATACAAGTATTCCCCCATATGGGCGCAATTTTCTACCAGATGCTCTTGTTCGATAATACGCATATTTTCCAGCGCTGCTGCTGGTCCCGCGGTACACCCACCGAAGGTACTAATGTCTCGGAAATAACCCTCTGTATCAGCGGGGTCATCATTTAGCAGCTTGAACACCTCTTCGGTCGTCACCGTACAGGAGATAGCCGCATAACTGGATGCCACTCCTTTCGCCATTGTGACGATATCTGGCTTTATATCGTAATGCTGGTAGCCAAACCACTTGCCCGTCCGGCCCAGACCACAAACCACTTCATCAATATGGATAAGAATGTCGTACTTACGACAGATACGCTCCACCTCTTTCAGATAACCCTCAGATGGAGTAATAACGCCACCACCAGCAGTGATCGGTTCAATAACTACTGCCCCAACTGTATCAGGGCCTTCTTGAAGAATTACCTCTTCAAAAGCCTGAGCGGCCTTGATGCCATAGTTTTCGACTTCACCATACTGGCTACGGTATTCGCAGCAATGAGGGAACTCAACAAACCCTGGTACAAATGGGCCATACTGTTCTCTTCTTTGTTCCTGTCCGGTTGAACTCAGACAAGCGATTGTCGTACCGTGATAATCCCTTTCACGATAGAGTATTTTGTGTTTTTTCCCACCATACTTTTTGTGGGCGATCTGGCGTACCATCTTGTACGCTTTTTCATTTGCCTCAGAGCCTGAACTTGAATAGTAGACGCGACTCATTCCCGGCATTTTTTCTAAAAGCTTTGCTGCAAATTGAGCTGCGACAGGTGTACCTGCAGAACCAGCAAAGTAGTTCAATTTAACTAACTGTTCCCGAACGGCATCGGCGATACTTGTACGGCCGTACCCTACGTTCACGCACCATACGCCACCCGACGTAGCATCCAGATATTGGTTACCATTGATATCCCAAACATCCAGCCCTTCTCCACGATCCACGATAAGTGGATCCTGAGATTCAAATATTGCGTGCTGAGTTAAATGGTGCCAGACAGAACCCTTGTCCAGCTCTACGACTTGCTCAGTAGTCAGATTGTTCATAACAGCCTCCCTGCTTTTTCTTTTCACCATAGGGGGAGAGATATTTATCCGATAGAACCAGTAATAAATATTTATGGGGACAGTCAGCGAAATTGGCTGGCACAAATTATGCTGTAGCGCTGGTATCACCAACCTGATGTGAGCCAGACGATGAAAACAGACCACCTAATGCATATTCAGTTCACCCCTGAACGAAGCCTTCAGGAACAGATCCGCGAACATGTTATTGATAGTATTCAGCGTGGGATGTTTGGTACAAACGCACTCCCTTCATGCCGCAAAATGGCAGCAATGCTAAGGGTTTCGCGCAATACCGTCGTTCTTGTCTATGAACGTCTGGTCGACGAAGGTTACCTCTATTCTCAGGAAAGGAGCGGCTACTACGCGACTGATGACGCGCGCAAAAATCGTGATATATCGGTAGATGCACCAGATCTAGCAGATAGTCCTGCGAACATTAAGCCTGCACAATTCTGGCGCAACCGTGTCAAAACGGATCTCGATAGCCAGCGAAATGTTGTAAAAGCAACAAACTGGCAGCAATATCCTTACCCATTCTTATTTGCGCAACCTGAACACTCACTATTCCCCCTTGCCCACTGGCGAGAGTGTGGACGATTGGCGCAACGCAGTAGTGTTATCAAAGACTGGATTTCTGATTCCGTTGATTGTGACGACCCAATGCTGGTGAAGCAGCTACAGATTAATGTGCTAAGTAAAAGAGGGATAACAGCAAAACCTGAAGAGATCCTGATTACCGTGGGAACACAAAACTCACTCTACCTTCTTGCTGATCTACTTGTAGAGAATGGTACCAAAGTCGGGCTGGAAGACCCGGGTTATCCTGACGCAAGAAATATCTTCAGTTACCACGGCGCAGAGATAGAACCACTAAGTGTTGATCATCAAGGCGTAGAGGTAACGTCGAAAATGGCAAGCTGTGAATATGTTTATACTACGCCAAGCCATCAGGTTCCGACCAACGTCACCATGTCTATGGACAGGCGCAACGCGCTGCTTGAATCAGCAGAGAAAAACGATTTTATCATCATCGAAGATGACTTTGAGAGTGAAGTGAATGTACTTAGCCAGCCCTCACCTGCACTCAAGAGTTTGGATAGCAACGGACGAGTGATTTATGTTGGCAGTTTATCTAAATCTTTATCCCCAGGGCTGAGAATTGGCTTTATGGTCGCCGATGCCAACCTGATTCGAGAAGTCCGGAAACTACGCCGTTTAATGTATCGTCACCCGCCTTCGAACAACCAACGAACTTGTGCGCTATTCATTTCACTTGGTCACTACGATTCATACGTACGTAAGCTTAAGAACAGTTACAAAGATAAGTGGACTCTGATACGCAAGATGTTGGAGCAGCACATGCCACAATGCGTGACAGATGAAACTCTGGGTGGAAGCTCCTTTTGGCTAAAGCTGCCAAAGGGTGTAAAAGCCGAAGCCTTCGCTCTTAAAGCTCGGGAAATGGGTGTGCTGGTTGAACCTGGTGATATTCATTTTATGCATCCGGAAAGAGAGAGCCATGCTTATATCCGAATGGGCTTCTCTGCTATTGATATAGCGATGATACCAGCGGGCATAGAGAAACTGGCCTCAATTTTAGAGCCAGAACATGCTTAATTTAATAAAAACTGGCTCTAACCACGCATGTGTTACTTGCTGTAGGCTTTGATTCGATAAGGAATAAAAGACATGCAAGGAGCAATGAATGCCTGATTTTTCTCTACCTACCGTACTGATAACTGGAGCAACCTCTGGCTTTGGCCTGGCCACTGCAAGAAAATTCGCTGATAGCGGGTACCCTCTAATTCTGACTGGCCGCCGTGCCGAGCGACTTAGCGCACTTGCCGATGAGCTTGCTCAATTAACCCCTGTGTTTACATATCAGCTGGACGTGCGTGACTCGGAGCAGGTATGCAAGTTTATGGCAGTACTTCCACCAGAGTTTAAGCGTATAGAAGTACTGGTGAACAATGCAGGCCTGGCGTTAGGAGCATCGCCAGCGGATCAAGCCGACCTTAAAGACTGGCACACCATGATTGACACCAATGTCACCGGTTTGGTCAATGTTACTCATACACTACTCCCTATTTTGAAAGCACAGCCTAAAGCAAGCATCATCAACCTTGCGAGTATCGCCTCAAACTGGTCATATCCCGGCGCACACGTTTATGGTGCCAGTAAGGCTTTTGTCCAGCAGTTCTCCCGTAACCTGAGAAGTGACTTTGCGGGTACCGGGATCAGAGTAACCAGCCTTGAACCTGGCCTATCAGAAAGTGAATTTAGCCTGGTACGTTTTAACGGCGATCAGGAAAAGTACAACGCCATCTACGAAGATACGAATGCGCTCCAGCCTGAAGATATCGCTGATATTATTTTTTGGATCGCTGAACAACCAGCCCACATCAACATCAACAGCCTTGAAGTCATGCCTACCAGTCAAGCATGGGACAACTTTAAAGTTGTAAAAGGCAGTTCTAGCTGATGGGTTCCTTATTTAACTGTAACCAAAGCTCCTTTCCGGGAGCTTTTTCTATTATCTTTGCATGAGAAACCGAAGAACCATGAACATACAAGCCATTACTGAATGTCTCCGCCATATTGAATTATTTCAAGATATTCCTGAGCACGCGCTACAGCTGTTTGCTGAGTGTGCTGAGCAGCAACAATTAAGTGCGGGGCAGGCACTTTTTCATAAAGGAGACAGCGCTGAGACACTATTTATTATTGCTGCAGGTAGCGTACAGCTTTTTGATGATAAACATGGTTCTGAACAAAGCGTCACCGTATTTTCCCACCATGAATTTATTGGCGAAAACATATTGATTGCCCCAGCATATAAGCAAGATTTAAGTGCCAGAGCACTTATGAACACCACTATTTTCCGGTTTAATAAAGAGCAGTTACTTACGCTTTTTAACTCCCACGGTGAACTTGCGACGAAAGTTTATGCGACGATCTCACAAATAATTATCCGTCGTATGGAACATGCCAACAACCGCTATGAAAATATTGCCCAACTTTATCGAACTAATGGTCAACGAACGGAGCATGACCTACTTGGAGACAAAGCGATACCAGATACCGCTTATTATGGAATTCAGACTCTGAGGGCACTAGAAAACTTCGATATCAGTGGTATCAACCTTAACTTCTACCCAAGCTTTATTCGCGGTTTAGCCAGAGTTAAAAAAGCCGCTGCGCTAGCAAACCACGAATTGGATAACCTTCCCGACAGCATCACTCACGCTATTTGTCAGGCTTGTGACGAAATATCTATGGGTATGCTCCATAATCACTTTATCGTCGATATGATTCAAGGTGGTGCGGGCACATCGACCAACATGAATGCAAATGAAGTGATCGCCAACCGAGCACTAGAAATTCTGGGCCACCGGCGCGGTGAGTATCAATACTGTAGCCCTAACAACCATGTTAACTGCTCACAATCCACCAACGATGCGTATCCCACAGCGATAAAAATCGCCCTTTTGGAAGCAAACGATGAGCTGCTGCAAGAGGTCGATAACCTCATTGAGTACATCGATGCAAAAGCAGATGAGTTTTCAGATGTGCTCAAGATGGGTCGAACTCAGCTGCAAGATGCAGTACCTATGACACTTGGCCAGAGCTTCCAGGCGTTCGCCTCAAGTTTACGCAATGAAGCAGGGCGTCTGAAAACCTGTAGTGTTCCATTCCTTACCGTAAACCTGGGCGGTACAGCTATCGGCACCGGGCTAAATGCAGACCCAGGTTACCGAGATAAGGTCATTCCGCACCTTTGTAACATTACGGGGCGTAACATCGTTCTCGCGGATGATCTCATAGAAGCAACCCATGATACAGGCTCCTTGGTTATGTATTCGTCGGCACTGAAACAGTTGGCGGTGAAATTATCGAAGATCTGTAATGACCTTCGCCTGTTATCTTCTGGCCCAAGAGCCGGACTAAATGAGATTAACCTGCCCGCTATGCAGCCCGGTTCTTCCATTATGCCTGGTAAAGTTAACCCGGTAATTCCTGAAGTGGTGAACCAGATTGCTTACAAAGTTACCGGTAATGATTTGACCATTACCATGGCCGCAGAAGCTGGGCAGCTAGAGCTAAACGTAATGGAACCAGTGATGGTTGAAAGCCTATTCGAATCCATTGAGATCTTAAAAAATGGTATGAATACGCTTGGAGTGCGCTGTATACAAGGTATCACTGCAAACAGAGAAGTTTGTTCAGCAAACATAAGAAACTCCATTGGTGTTGTCACCGCCCTCAACCCTTACCTGGGTTATGAGGTTTGTACTCGAGTTGCAAAAGAAGCACTCGAGAGCGCAAGCAGCGTTTATGATCTGGTTCTTGAAAAGGAACTCTTAACTAAAGAGCAACTGGATAGTGTATTAGCACCTGAAAATATGGTTGGGTGAAGCAGCTAATTATAAAGCTTTGGCCCCAAACATATTCTGTTCTGGGGCTAACTTTAAGCAAGCGAGGATGGATAATGGATACAGGAAGATATTTTCGATAAAACAACAAGGAATACCAATGAAAAGATTTACAAAAGACTTTACCCAACAAGAGCCTATCTGCGAAGAAGGCATTGAAAAAGCGGTAGAGATCATGAGAAGTGGTAAGCTTCATCGGTATAACCTTGCCCCACAAGAGAAGGGAGAAGTTGGGCTTCTTGAAGAAGAATTTGCGGCATATATGGGCAAAAAATACTGCCTTGCTTGTGCTTCCTGTGGCAGCGCCATGTATCTTGCAATGAAAAGTGCTGGTGTAAAAGCAGGCGACAAGGTTCTTTGCAATGCATACACCCTCGCCCCCGTTCCCGGAGCAATCGAAAATACCGGAGCAACCATAGAGCTTGTAGAAATCACCGACGATTATACTATCGATTTGGAAGACCTTGAGAAAAAGGCTGCTTCAGGCATAAGCAAATGGTTCTTGCTCTCTCACATGCGCGGCCACATAGCAGATATGGACCGAATTACCGCTATCTGCGAAAAATATGACCTAACTCTGATTGAAGATTGTGCCCACACAATGGGAGCAACATGGGACAACAAAAAATCAGGATCGTTTGGCAAGGCTGCCTGCTTTAGCACCCAGACATATAAACACATAAACTCTGGAGAAGGTGGATTGTTGGTAACCGACGATGCTGAGCTTATCGCTCGTGCCATCATTCATTCGGGATCTTATATGCTCTATGAACGCCACTCTTCGCGTCCTAACCTGAAAGCTTTCGAAGACATCAATACTTTAACTCCAAACTATTCTTGTCGCATGGACCATCTCAGAGCGGCTATCTTACGCCCACAATTACGCAATATTGATGATCAGTGCCAACGCTGGAATGAGCGATATAAAATACTGGAGCAGGCTATTAATCGGGTTGATGGCCTTAGCTGCCCTGAGCGGAACCCAAAAGAAGGTTATGTTGGAAGCTCCATACAGTTTTCACTCATCGGACAGAATGAATCAACGGTCAAAGAGTTTTTAGCTGCCTGCCTTGAACAAGGGGTAGAGCTGAAGTGGTTTGGAAATAAAGAGCCTGTTGGTTTTACAAGTTCTTATGACAGTTGGGAGTATTTTGAAAACTTACCAGATCTTCCCAATACAAAACGTATCCTTTTTTCAATGTGTGATATGAGAATCCCCCTGACTTTTACCCTTGATGACTGCAATCTTCTAGGGGAAATTATAAAAGATGCCGCACACAGGGTTTTCGCACAAAAATAGCAGAGTTAAAGTTTGCTCATTTTATATCCTTATATTAAGTCGGTTTAATTATTCCACACGTTAGCTATCAACTAATCTGTTAATTCAACGCTGACTTCGTAAGGATCCCCCCAGCCAGATAAACCATAGAATCTGAGTGATACCAAAAATTTCGGTTAAGACTTCAGCGGGATATATTGTAGAAATTCCAGCAAATCCTACCGTCACACCAAGGTAATTGAGCCCTCGTGGAAGTATTTTCGCCTTTAAAGCTGCTAGACTAAGTAACAGAACCCAGAGTCCACCAACGAGTTCGTTTCCTCCTCCAAGGCTTTCGATTAATACTGTAATCACTCTCCATATATCAAAGGCTTTCTCTGCGGATACGTCCATTAGTTCAATAGCATGTGCAAGCCCAATATTCGCGAACATACCACTTGCAATAACCAGAACAACCCAAACAAAGCCGAAGACTGAACCGACTTTGACAAGTGGATCATTTGTCGATTCTAGTTTTTCAAATAATCCCACGACGAGAACGGATAGAAAAACTCCAAACACGACATACATCAGGAAATACATCATTGAAAAAGAAAGCTGATTTTCTGCTAAATAGGCCATTTTTTCTGATGCACTACCTTCCGAGGGAAATGCCCAGAAAGCACCAAAGTATACAAAGGCATGGATATAAATTAGTGCTTCAATCCAAGCTGCAGCTCCTACAAATTTTTGTAATCTGTCCATGATTTCTTCCCCTCAACAGCTAACACCACGTCACGCCATGACGATACTAAAGAATAAGCTTCGAACACAAGCCCGTAAATTAAACTGAAACCAAAGGACAATCGATTGTCACCGATAGACATCATTGCACACGTTTGCCGTCCTTTCGACTTTGCAACCTGTACTGTGTTGGTGTAACTCCAAACCACCTTTTAAACGCTTAGTAAGTTAGCCCAAGCAACCATTGCACTCATACTTCTTTCGATAGCCACCATAGGGTACTCGTCACATTGATGAAGAGTTAGCTTTAGAGTACAGGTGGAGCCATCGTTATCCATTTGCCATTGCTCTGCGGTGTTCATTAGAGAGGTGTTCTCAATGAAAGTATCTACCACTTCAGCTTGTGCTGTATCGATAATTCATATGGACATGACATTACCCAAGTCCCTGACAAGAACGAATGTTAAGACTTACATTAACACCACATAAGCTGCCAATGCTAGCATTAGTGTGGTAGTAGGTGCCCATATGAGTCTCTCTTTTCGGGAGGGAGTAATCCAGTTTAAAAGGGCACTTAAAGCCTGTATGGTCAACCCAGTATAGGGAACCCACTTCGGTAAACTTGTAATCAGCTTAGCCTCGGAGGCGACACCTGTCGCCATAAAGACGAGTAACACGGCAGAGATGCCAGCGGCTATTCGCCCGGAGACAGGCAACGCACCTTCGTGGCGGCCGCCTTGAGTCATTCTTCCCCAAGGCGCTCCCGCAATAAGGCAGAACTGAAAAACAATCACTCCCAGAATAATGAATATATAAGTAGTAGCAGCCAATTGAACCATATTTTCCGTCCGTGTTTATCCTCAGATTAAAATAGTAATTGAGTGACTTTTAGTTTTCTAACTACCACCCCACTCATCTCGCAGGATAGCCAACACGACCGTATCCCACCATTGGCCTTTGAAGTAACGATTTTCTCTAAAGTGTGCCTCTTTTCTCATGCCTAGAGCTTGGCAAAGCCTAATTGCTGCCCGGTTTTGACTGATGGTTTCTGCGTAAATACGGTGAACTCCAAGGTTTGAAAATCCATAATGTGCCAATGCCTGAGCAGCTTCCTGTATCAGTCCACTACCCTGGTACTCCCTGGATAGCCCAGCCCCCACTGAAGCTTGATTATCGTTTTCAAGGCGTAAACAGATTGTTCCAACAAATTGCCCGGTCATTTTATGCTCAATAGCTAATTGATAAGATTTCCGCGGAATTTCGTTTGCTTGTTCAATAAACAACTTTGTTAGTTCGCGATATTTATTCGGTTCACAATCCGACTCATCATAGAAACGCTGATATTTCGCATCTTGAGAAATAGTGACGAAGGTCGCCTCATCCTCATGCAGCATATCTCGTAGTATCAGCCGCTCCGTTTCCAATTTAAACATCTACAGAAAACCCTTGTTTTATCACTGCTTGCAACTTCAGCCCCATATTGAAAACCAAATTCACGATGCCGTGAAGCTCTGACATATCTTTACAATAAACCACAATACAGGTTCCACTTGCTACTTTTTGTACGGTTACTTCTGAAAAAGTTTGTTGCCAGTCTGGAGATAAATTCTCTTCTACATATACGTTAAAGAGACCGAACTCTTCATTGTGCACATTATGCATAATCCATCTCCCCTGCTAACTAAAAACGGTATCCGATATTTGCTCCCCAACCAATTCCGCCGGCATCACGTGTTTCTCCATTGAGCTTTTCTGCGGCGTTAGCGACTGTACCAAAAAATAATATTAAGCCAGACATTGCCAGAAAATTGAGTTTTGAGTTCATAATAAGCCCTTATTTTATTGAGAGGTTAAGCGGATTTGCTTAATGGCTAGATTACCCACAGGGCTCTTTACACACATCACCAGATGATGTGAATTATCATAGTTTGGTTCAAGAAAGTAACTTATGTAACTTCGCTTTATTTATGGCGGCGCGGCGGTTGCTGACACCAAGCTTTGAATAGATGTTTTTTGTGTGAGTTCTGAGCGTATTGAGGCTAACGAAAAGCTTTGACGCAATTTGAGGGCCGCTGAGTTCAGTGTCTAGCCACTGCAGGACTTGCGTCTCTTTTGCACTTAAAGTCTCAACCAGTGAATCTGCTATTATCATTGGTGAGAGCTTTTTCGGTGCTAAATCATATCTTGTAAATAGCTCATGTACAGCTTTGATCTCTATACGCCATACATCGGCGCCATTCTCTGCCATTAGCAATACCGCCTGCCTAAGTGCATGCTCTGCAGATTTTTTATCTTTGTTAGCTTCAGCGTCGATAGCACAAGCCACTTTCTGAACAAACTGTAATGTAGGCGGTGTATCCTCAGAGAAGGCATTATCCTGAGTCGACGAGACTTCCCTTCGCTCGTTTGGCTGTGTAATGAGATAAGTTAAATAGGCTAAGCTATTGATATGAAGAGGCGTGGAACAAAGAGTCTGTTTTGTGAGTAATTCACGGCTGCCTTGGTTAAGCAGGATAATACCTTTCCAGAGCGAGGGTGGTCGATGGCATGGATTGGGCGTCTCAACATACAGGGCCTCTGCATCACTGATGTACTTTAAAGCATCTTCAATACGGTTCTCTACGGAAGCAATCCTTCCAGAAATTAGCGGATAACGGTATTTTGTTTCCTGCATAGAGCCTGAAGCACCAAACTGCTGAGCAGTATCAAGCAAACTTAATGCGCTCTCAATGTTGCCTTGCTCAAATTCAATTTCTGAAAGCAACAGATATACATCAGCACTACCTTCGACAGTGTAGCTTCTACTTTGATCAACCCTATCAATCGCCGATTCGACAACAGACCTAGCCTTAGTCAACCAGCCAAACTGGTAATAGAAATCTCCCAGTAAAAAACGGCTTGTGATTTTAGCGCTGATATCTTCAGAGCGGTCCATATTGGCCACAGCGGCTTTAAGGCTACGTTCCGCAGCAGAAATCTCGCCATCCCGCCATAACGCAATACCTTCTAAGGCTCGGGAAGAGCCACGCCAAACCTGTTCATTTGTTGGTAACACATTCAAAGCATTACGAACCCGCTCAAGTACTTCTCTGGTATTGCTTTGAGCCGCATATATATAGGCTTGCCCGATATTGACTATACCCAGAGCTGTTTTTTCCTGGTCGTTTAATGGTGTGACACATCGCTCGAAATGTTCCTTTGTTGCATCAAGCAAAAACATTCCTTGCTCGGGGTTGTGAGGCAAAAGCACCAAACTGTAGTAGCCTGATAAAACTGGAAATGCTTGAATGCTTTCTATATCGACCGATGCAAGCCACTCTATCAGTTGAGAATCATGTGAATATGTACGTGCGGTTGGCCAATGGTTTTCTAATAGCCTCAGCAGCTCTTTTTCCCCACAGCAACGAATATATTGAACCGCATCAGCGAGGCGATCCTTGTCGGCCATCCATGCCACCGCACGCATATTCAGCTCACGCATTCTCTCCTCTGTGATATGGGCGTGAATGCGTAAAACATCAGCAAAGAGGTGATGATAACGATACCAGTTTCTCTCATTATCCAGAGAGATAAGAAAGATGTTGTTTGACTCTAGGTAAGTGAGTATTTCACCACAGTCTTCCCTGTTTAGTACATGATTGCAAAACTCGACAGAAAGCACTTTCAGGAAGAAAGTTTCACGTAAAAAGTGTCGCACCTTTTCGTTCATACCAGAGAGTACTTGCTCTGTCAGGTAATCGAGAATATAGGTATGCGTACCTGAGAGCCGAGTGATTATATCTTCAGGATGAGCACTACTATTGAGTGCCAAAGAAGAGAGTTGCAAACCAACTGCCCAACCTTCCGTTATTCTATTTACAGCGGCCACATCACTTTTTTCCAACTGCGCATAACAGGTGTAACTCAACAGCCTCCCGGCTTCTTCATCCGTAAATTTTAAGTCGGATGCGCGAATTTCAATAAGCTCTCCTTCCGCCCTTAGTCTGGCGAGAGAAATTGACGGATCTGAGCGCGTGATAAGAACCAGGTGAATGTTTTCAGGCATTCTGTCTAGAAAGTTATTGATAACAGAATCTGTCACAGCGGAGCTAGCTAAATGATAATCATCCAGTATCAAAGTTAGCTCTTTCTGATAATAGGCTAACTCATTTATCAGGCTGGTAATTACGTGGTCTGCATTGATCTCTTTCTGCACCTGAACGAGATCCCATGCTTCTTGCGCAAGGGTAATGTCCGCCTCTCTGAAAGCTGCGATAAGGTAACTCAAAAAGGTGTCAGTGTTTTTGTCATTACTGTCCAAAGATAACCAGGCAAGCTTTTCTTCCTTTCGGGAACACCAATCCGCAACCAGGTTTGATTTACCAAAACCTGCGGGAGCGGATACAAGCGTAAGTTTAGTATTAAAAATTTGCTTTAGTTTATCCGATAGAGCCTGTCTCAACACATAGTTTGATTTAGGCTCAGGAATGTAAAGTTTCGTTTTAATAATCATTCACATGCTCTGGAACGTTATTCTCGCCCTTTCCAAGTCTGAAAAGAGGTTGGAAGTACTATATACAATAGTAAAAACCAGAGTATCAAGGCAACTCCAAACAGACTAGAGAAGGTTTTATAAGATTCTAACAAGGTACACAGCCCCAAAAGAGTCACGGTTTACGGTGTTGCTCGCTTAACTGCAAAAAAACAAGGTAATGGTCAGATGGAGCAGTGACAAGAAATGCGGATCTAGCCTGGTTTATTGAGTTCATAGCAGTGATTCCTGAGTAAACAAAACAACGGCTCACACTACCAATAACCATGGAAAACATAATCACCACATATGGTGATTTAATGGCTAAGATTTCGGTGTAAGCTTTCAGAACTTAATTCAGTTGGGGAGACAAACAAGTGAAGAATAAAACAAGAAAAGTTCTGGTTGCAGGAGCAACTGGATACCTAGGCCGCCATATCGTTAACCAATTAAAAAACTCAGGTGAGGAGTTTTTTGCTTTAGCAAGAAATGCAGAAAAACTCAGGCAAACCGGGCTTAGTGATACACAAATTAGAATAGCAGAAGTTACCAGCCCTGATAGCCTAAAGGGAAGTTGTGAAGAAGTAGATATTGTTATTTCATGTGTTGGTATCACAAGGCAAAAAGATGGCCTCAAATATATGGGTGTCGATTATCAAGGCAACTGTAATTTACTGGAAGAAGCGCTGCGGGCCGGAGTAAAAAAATTTATCTATATTTCGGCATTCAACGCACCTGAGTACAGACATGTTCGTTTGCTCAATGCCAAAGAGACATTTGCTGACAAGCTGCTCTCCACACATCAGTTAATCCCCTGTGTCATAAGACCGAACGGATTTTTTCCGACCTGGAAGAATATTACAAAATGGCGCAATCGGGCCGAGCGTATGTATTTGGAAGCGGAGAAACTCAACTAAACCCTATCCATGGCGAAGATCTTGCGGATTTTTGCGTAAAAGCCATCGACAAGAATGATCGTGAATTAAGTGTGGGCGGACCTGAGACATTATCTGTAAGCCAGATAGCAGAATTAGCATTTGAATCTCAGAACAGAATCGCAAAAGTGACACATTTGCCGGACTGGGTACGAAAAACAGCGTTGTTTATTGCGGCTTCTCTACCTGAGCGCATAGGAGGACCCGCAGAATTTTTTCTTGCTGTCAGTGCAGGAGATATGATAGCTCCCCCGAGTGGGAACAAAAAACTGGCCGAACACTTTCGAAAACTCTACCTCTTAGATAAATGATATCAACAAAAACACAAGGCAATGCGAGTAATAAGACAAACTACTTAAAATTAAACAAAAAGGCATGGGACTCCAGAACTGACGTCCATATAAAGTCAAAATTTTATGATGTTGAGTCATTTAAAAAAGGGAAAAGTTCGCTAAATCCACTCGAGCACCAAGTCCGCCTCGTTGGTAATGTTCCTTCAAGTGAGTGATGTAGTTTGAATCTGGATGAAATGCATCAAAATAGGTAAAACAACGTTTCCTTCAACACGACAACCAGCATCGTCAACCTTCAAGTAATTTGGGTCGGTATCCATTGATTTTGTCTAGTGAATGCCTAGAAACAGCCCTGATGTACCACCTTTATCAACTAAATGTCTACTATGTTCTCCCCTGATAGTGATAAAGTCTCCACATCAGAATTATCGAGAAACTCCATGTTTATCCATCATGTTAACGGCATCGACTGGCTGGTGATTACCGCTTTTGAAGAACTGAAAACTCTATTTGTCGAAGAAGCTGGTACGATCCCATCTTACTTCTCTACTACCAGCGAATTGAGCCTGATTGATCAAGCCAAGCGAGCTTATGGTTTTTTGCCCACATTCAGCGGCGTAATTACCGATACCGGCACATTTCAAAGCCGGAATAACGAAGAAGATTTGCACCCACAACTTGCCTGTTTAGTTGCGGGGCGTGGTCGGGTGTTTATCTATCATGGCGGCTTTGTGGCTTTTGTCGATGACGATCAAACCTTTATTACCCGAATGGACTGAAAATTACTCGGTAAGAAAAGCAATGGGGCGGTTAACTGTCGAGCTGTCCTGCGACACTTTGTCAGTGATGCCGCACTACTAAGTTAAAAGAGACAAAAAGCCAAGGGCCAGTTATCAACTAACTGGCCCTAAACTGACTTAAATCTTAAACTTCCCAACAATATTAACCAGTTGCTGATTTGTGTCTGTCAGCTGAAGCGTACTTTCTACACTCGCTCTACCATTGCTGTTAAGCGTTTCTATCATTCCCTGTATCGCATTCATGTTGCGGTTAATCTCTTCAGCAACCGAGCTTTGCTCTTCGGCGGAAGTAGCTATCTGAGCAGTCAGATCATTGATTTCTAGTACAGCAGTGTTAACAGTATCAAGAGAATCCATGACCTGCGAAGTAATTTCAACTGTCTGCTGACAACTATTTTTAGTAGTGTCCATGCGGGAAACCAACTCGTCATTGCCAGACTTCAACTTGTCCAGCATTGAGGATATTTCAGCAGTACTTGTGTGAGTACGAGATGCCAATGCGCGCACTTCATCAGCCACCACTGCAAAACCTCGACCTTGTTCACCCGCCCTCGCAGCTTCTATCGCTGCGTTTAATGCCAGTAAGTTGGTTTGCTCTGCAATCGCTCCAATCACTTCCAAAACGCTGCTGATTTCATCAACATCTGCTTTTCGGGCGATAACCGAAGAAGCCATATTATCAACTTCGTCCATCAACTCATTAACACTAGACATAGCCCCCTGAACCGCTTGTTTAGATATATTCGCCTGCTCGCTTGTGCTCTGAGTATATTTAGCAGCTTCTGATGCGCTTTCAGCAACCGATTCAGCCGTTGCACTCATTTCGGTTACTGAGGTTGCAGCCATTTCCATTTCAGAACGGTGAGCAGTCAGCAAATCCTGGTTCGAGCCGGTCTGCGCTTCTAGTTGAACGATTTCCGAACTGATACTCTGACTTGAGCCAGATACATCCTTCATCATCATCTGGAGGTTTTCAATAAAGCGGTTGATGCTCAATGCTATCTGTCCAAGGTCGTCTTTTGTTTCAACTTTCAGTCTACGAGTTAAATCACCACTACCACTGGCCAAGTCAGTAATAAGTTCTCGTAACGTCACGATTGGTCTGAAAGCCAAATTAATTAAAACAATACTAATGGGAATTATAACTGCGGCGGCTATTAGCAATGCGATTGTAATGGAACCGTTCAAGCTATCTGTATTTGATTGAATATAACCATTGTCCACATAACCAGTAAGTAGCCACTCCTTTCCACCAAAGCTGATTGCTTCAGAAATCGGCATTAAGTCGCCATCGATTTTATTACTGAATACGACCGTTTTCTTTTCATCTAGTAGCTCAAAGTAACTGCCCTCTCCAGAAGACTCTGCCAACAACTGAACGACAGAGCTGAGATCGGCGTAAAAAATATTACCCGCTTTATCGTCTTCCGAAACAGAGATATAAACCATTGGTTTATCGTTTTCTATGTAGACGTCACTGACATAAGTTTGTCCAGGATATGAACCGATAATATCTAAATAAGCCTGAGCATCCGATCCTGGGTCAAGAATGCCATCCCTGGTCACAACCGTACCGTAGGTAACTTTTACAATGTCAGCAAACCCTGTTTTTTCGATGGTTTGCTTCATTTCGTTCAAACTGAAATTAGATGCTTCAGCTAACTGCACGCCACTGGTAACCGTACTTTCCAGCAACTCTTTTACCATCCCTACTTTGTTAGTGATGGTTTTAGTATCGCTAGACGAAATATAGTTGTTGATAAAGTAATTTGCGCTAAGGAATGAAGTTAATACGGTCACTGTTATTATAGAAATAACCAGACCATACATCTTAGCTTTGAATGACACCTTTTTCATTTTTATTACACTTCCTTGGAGATTGACGCATCATTTTAGCTATAAATAACTATATTTATTATGAAGAGTGTCACTAAATTGCAGCTAAAAATATGATCTTTATGAGCTATTTTATTAATTTTAATGCACTAAAACCTTACCTTTTAAAAAATAAGAAACTAATTTACTATTAAAAACAGTCAACACAGCTAGATAAATTGCTGAGATGAATGCTTTTTCTTCATCAGCAATATCTGGTACATAGAAAGTAATATCGCTGCACAACTTAGTGCAATGCCACTCGCCACTAATACACCTTGCCAGCCAGAAAGCATAAATGCTGGCTCATAGTACAAGACTCCCAAACTTGCACCCGAGTAATAAAACAGACTGTACAGCGCCTGTGCACTCCCTCGGGCTTTTTTCACAGATTTACCAATAAGCGTACTCGCGTTAGCGTGGCAAAAGAAAAAGCCGACAGCAAGCAAAATCATTCCTACGATCATGAAGAAAAGCTCATTGAGATGCAGGAGTAGCACGGAAAAAGTCATGATAACAATTCCCAACCCAATTCCAGCGACCTGACTGTGTTTTTGGGAAAATTTACCCGCTAATGATGAGCTAGTTGTTCCTCCTAAGAGCGTTAAAAACATCATGCTTCTAAGATCGCTTGGCATGCTATAAGGGGCTTGTTCCAGTACCAACATCAAATAATTAGTAATATTTACAAAGCAACCAAAGCCAATACCTATAGTCAAATAAATTAGTACCAACCTTAACTTGCCCATATGGCGGGCATACGTTCTCACGCTGTTATTCAAACTGAATTTTGCAGGAGTAAAATGCTTTTGCTTGGGTAATAGTGCATAAATAGCAAAGAACATCACCGTGCTAATTGCAGCGACCAGGTATCCCCCTGATGCCCAACCACCAAACATTTCTGCACCAAAACCACCAATTAGTCGACTACATAGTCCACCGAGGGTGTTTGATGCGATGTAAAAACCTACCGCGGTTGGTAGCCAGCTTTTTCTTAGTTCATCGGCTAATAGAGGAACCGCAACAGCAGGACACACAGCAAGAAACCCACCTTGAAAAAAGCGTAAGATCAAAAAGGTGGTGTAGCTTTCAGCCAAAGGAAGCAACAACGATACACAAAGACCAAGCCCTATGCCGACCAGCAGTACAGAACATCTACCAAGTGAGTCCGAAATAGTTGCACAAACAATTAACCCCAGCCCCATACCCAGTAGCGGAGCAGACATCGCCAAGTTGGCTTCAATGCTGGTTATATTAAAGCTTTCTTTAAGTAGAGGCAGCAAAGGCTGCAACCAATAAATATTGGCAAACGTGATAACTGAACAGAGGCAAACACAGAGAATATATCTTTGATAACGAGTTACTTTTTTCACTTTTTATGACTTCTATACTACGAGCGGTGGCATGATTAATCGGATGTATAACGCGTAGCATAAAAATTCATTGCCAATAAATAAAATATAATATATTTATCTATGTCATATATTTTTTTTATACCCTTTAACTTAAACCGAATCCTGAAGATAAGAGGAGCTATTCTTTGGAACTCAGACAACTTAAGTACTTTCTTTCCGTTGCAGAACAGGGATCTATATCCGCAGCTTCTCGCAAGCTTAACCTGGCACAACCTGCAATTAGTTCTGCGATAAAAAAGCTGGAGACAGAGCTAGAAACCGCGCTGTTTTATCGACAGGAGAGAGGGGTTAGCCTTACTATTGCCGGAGAAGAGTTTCTAGTTCATGCCCGCCAAATTCTGAAGCAAACCGCCGATGCTCAGCTCTCCATGAAAAACCTAAGCGGTCTTGATACTGGTGTTGTCGAGATAGGCGTTCCCAGCATGATCGGCTCGTACTATTTTCCCCCCATTCTTATGGCGTTTAAACACCAATACCCTGGATTACAGCTGAATGTGATTGACGATGGTACTCATAATATCCAGCAAATGCTGTTAAACGACGAGATTGAGCTAGGCGTTATCGCCGACCAGTACCTCACTCCAGAGTTGGATAGCGGCACATTAGTTAAAGAAGAGATGGTGGTTTGTATGGCTGCAGACCACCCACTAGCCCAAAAAGAGCGGATAGAATACAAAGATTTTCTGGCGCATGAACTGGTGCTGTTTCGCAAAGGTTATTACCATCACTCGCTTATAAACCGAATTAGCCGCGAAGAAAAACTCTCGCCCAAAATCGCCTTCTCTAGCAACCTGCTCCCACTTATCAAAAGCATCATACGGCAGGGATACGGAATCTCACCCATGTGGAAAGTCGCCATTCAGGACGATGACAGCATAGTAACAAGGCGGTTTAGCAAACCCTTCTATATCGAGTTGAGCCTTGCCTGGAAAAAAGATCGTTTCTTGTCTAGTGCTAATCAGGCATTCAGAGACTTTGTGCTGGCAAACGTAGGGTCTTAAATACTCATTTAGACCGATTTTCTGAACGTATATCTCATCAACACGACTCCTTAGGGTTTATTTGTATTATTATATTGCATTAATGCAATTTTATGATAATCTAAAACCAATTAATTAAGTTCACTCAACGGCAAGAGTACGATTATGTCTAATAAAATTGCACTGATTACAGGCGCCACTGGCGGTATCGGTTTCCAGGTAGCGAAACGCCTTGGTAAAGATGGTTACACAGTTATCCTTAACGGTATTGAAGATGAAAACGGTGCTGCACGAGTTGCAGAACTAAATGAAGCTGGTATCGAAGCAGAATACTACGGTTTCGACGTTACTGATGAGCACGCAGTAACAGAAAATGTACAGGCAATCGGCAACAAATTCGGCAAAATCGACGTTGTTGTAAACAACGCTGGTGGCCTTGGTGGTCGTAGCCCTATCGAAGAGATGACAACAGATTTCTTCCGTAAAGTAATGGCTCTGAACCTAGACAGCGCATTCTTCGTATCTCGTGCTGCTATCCCGTTTTTGAAGAAGTCTGACAACGCGTCAATCATCAACTTCACTTCAAATGCAGCGTGGAACGCTGGCGGCCCTGGTGCTGGTATTTACGGTACTTCTAAAGCTGCGGTACACACACTAACTCGTGCGCTTGCTAAAGAACTAGCACCGGCTGGCATCCGTGTAAACTGTGTATCTCCAGGTACAATCGATACACCTTTCCACAAGCAGATCAAAGAAACGAAGCCAGAAGTATTTGCTTCATGGGCAAACAGCATCATGCTTGGCCGTCTTGGTCAGCCAGAAGAAGTTGCTTCAGTTATTGCTTTCTTAGTTAGCACTGATGCTTCTTTCATGACCGCTGAAACCATTCAGATCGGTGGTGGTCAGGCTCTGGGTATTTAATTCCCAAAAAGCTAGATTTCAGTTTAGAAAGCCACATCATTTAGTGATGTGGCTTTTTATTTGTCTGGCAACTGATTGTTATTCAAAAAATGTTATTCCGGCTTAAACCAACTAAGTTTTTGGTGAAAAGATGTCACCGAACCGATCACAATCAAAGCAGGGCTTTCTGCCCCGGCAGCGGTTTCTTGAAGCGAGCTTAAATCGCAGCTCAACACTCTCTGAGATCGGGTCGTCCCCTTCTCAATCACTGCACAAGCTAATTCGGGGTTTAACCCGTTCTCTATCAACTTTGATGCAATATAAGCGCTTTGCTTGAGCCCCATATAAAACACCAAGGTTTGATTAGAATTCGCCAGTGCATTCCAGTCGATTTCCTGACCATCTTTCTGGATATGCCCGGTCACAAACTGTACTCCCTGGGCATGTTCTCTGTGCGTTAAAGGAATACCAGCGTAGGCAGTCGCTCCAGCAGCGGCCGTAATGCCCGGTACGATTTCGTAGGCGACACCGTTTTCAGCCAGAGCTTCTATTTCTTCACCGCCACGACCAAAGATAAAGGGATCGCCCCCCTTCAAACGAACGACTTTTTTTCCTTCCTGAGCCTTATCTACCAGAATCTGATTTATCTGTTCCTGAGGAACGCTGTGAAAATCGAGCTTTTTCCCAACATAGATCATCTCCGCGTCATCACTGGCGAGTGCAATTATCTCAGGGGAAACCAGCCGGTCGTAGACCACAACTTCTGCTTGTTGAATGACCCGGTGACCTTTAACTGTAAGCAAATCTGGATCTCCGGGTCCAGCACCGACAAGAGAAACAAAGCCACCAGATTGATTCGAAAATGTATTAACTGTCATAAGGTATAAACCCGATAGATAAAAAGAACAAAAAAGGAGCTTTGCCTCGCTGAGGTTAAGCTCCCTTTAATAATAGATGATATGCTGAATTACTTAGTTAGTACCAAATGCAGGTTCCGCATTTACTTTTTCTGTTTGCTCAGCGTCAATAGCAGGCGCTGTTTTAGCGTGAGTCAGGTATAGAGGGATACAGGTACAAACAAGACCACCTACAATGTTACCCAAAATAGTTGGGATAAGGTTGAAGTTCAGCCACGTTGCAATACCGAAGTCAGCACCTAGCATCATACCTAGTGGGAACAGGAACATGTTCACAACAGTGTGCTCAAATACAAGTGCGAAGAAGATAAAGATAGGTAGCCACATCGCCGCAATCTTGCCTGCAACTGTACGTGCGGTCATATTACCGATAACGCCCAGGCACACCATCAGGTTACAGAAAATGCCACGTACAAAACAAGTAATCCAACCATCGGTTCCAAGAGTTTCAAAACCAACAGTACGGGCAGTTGCAACCGCGATAATCTTCTGAGCTACCGCATTGGGGTCGATAGTGAAGTTTTTCGTTAGAGATAGCGCAATCAGAAATGCCACAATAAGTGAACCAATCAGGTTACCCAGACCAACAAGGCCCCAGCAACGAAGAATTCGGCCCCAGGTGATGCCCGGACGATTTTCAAATTTTGCCAGAGGAGCGAGGCCAAATACGCCTGTTACCAGATCATAACCCATCAGGCTAAGAATACAAAAGCCTACTGGGAATACCAATGCGCCAACAACACCCATGCCGGTTTGAACGATTGTCGTGATAGCAACTACCACAGCTAACGACAATATAACACCCGCCATGGTGCCACGTAATAAGAGATCACGAGTGCTGGTTTTCACTTTCGCTTCGCCAACATCTATCATGGTTTGTACAAATTCTGCAGGTTTTAGATCTGACATCTTATGTCCCTATTCAAAAGTTAAAATTTAAAAGTTAAGAATGAATAGTCAAAGGCTCTCGATTGATACCGAAACAGGCTCACCGAAAGCCCTTTGCTATTAATACTTATCGATTAAGCAGAAACTTCTACCTGCCCGTCGATGGTGCGAACCTGAAACGCCTTGATGTTAAACTGTTCGTCTTCCATACAAACGCCAGTCTTTAAATTAAAGCGCTGTTTTTTCAGCGGGCTAGCTACCCAAAGCTCGCCCTTATGTTCTACCGTCAGACCACGTGACAACACGTTAGCCTGAAAGAACGGATCCATATTGCTGATGGCAAATACTTCTTCAGTCGCTCTTGGGCGAAACACCGCTACCTGCTCACCTTCAACCAAAGCGCAAACGCCAGTACCCGGAATGATGTCATCTAGCTGACAGATTTTTGTCCAGTTGCTCATACCATTTCCTCCGATTTAGCTGATGAACCTACGTTTAAAGAAACATGCAGGATGTCCCCTTTCGCTTCAGGGTGTTTCTCAGCAAATGTTGCCGGACGGTGTTGCTCACGAGCCTGAACAAACATGACGTTGTTGTCGCGCTCTTTCGAGTTAACAAAGTGAGAGAAGCGCTTCAGCTGAGACTCGTCACTGATGGTGTCTTTCCATTCACAGCTGAAGTTTTCCACCAGCTTCTGAACGTCTGCTTCAAGTTGGTCATTGATGCCGAGCTTGTCGTCGATGATCACCTCGCGCAGATAATCGATGCCGCCTTCAAGGTTCTCCATCCACACAGATGTACGCTGAAGTTTATCTGCGGTACGAACGTAGAACATCATAAAGCGGTCGACGTATTTGATTAGGGTTTCTTTGTCCAGGTCAGAAGCAAGTAAGTCTGCGTGACGTGGTTTCATACCGCCGTTACCACAAACATACATATTCCAGCCTGCATCGGTCGCGATGATACCCAGATCTTTGCCCTGCGCTTCCGCACATTCACGGGTACAACCAGATACACCAAACTTCATTTTGTGAGGAGCACGAATACCTTTGTAGCGGTTCTCCAGCTCAACACCTAGGCCAACACTGTCTTGAACACCGTAGCGACACCAGGTACTACCCACACAGGTTTTCACCATGCGTAGAGATTTGCCATATGCCTGACCTGTTTCGTAACCAGCATCAATTAGCTTGCTCCAAATAGCAGGAAGGTCATCCTTCTGAGCGCCAAACAGACCAATACGCTGCGCACCAGTAACTTTGGTATACAGGTTGTACTCTTCTGCAACGCTTGCCAGAACAGCCAGCGCTTTTGGTGTTACTTCACCACCCGCCATACGAGGAATAACCGAGTAAGTACCATCCTTTTGCATATTGCCAAGGAAGTTATCGTTGGTATCATGCAGAGAAACCAGTTTTGGTTTCAGGATATGTTCACCCCAGCATGAAGCCAGAATAGAACCCACGGCAGGTTTACATACTTCGCAGCCGTAGCCTTTACCGTATTTCTCTATAAGCGCGTCAAATGTCTTAATGCCTTCGATTCTAATCAGGTGGAATAGCTCCTGGCGAGAGTATTCAAAGTGTTCACAAATGTGATTGTTTACCTCAATACCCGATTTTGAAAGCTCTGCATTCAGTACATCGGTGACCAAAGGAAGGCAACCACCACAGCCAGTACCTGCATTTGTAGCCGCTTTAACATCCGCCAAAGTGTGGTGACCATCTGCAACCGCCTGAGCAATCTTTCCCTTGGTCACATCAAAGCATGAACAGATCACAGCGCTTTCAGGCAGAGAGTCGGCACCTAGTGCAGGTTTTTCAGCACCTGCATGAGCTGGTAGAATCAAGGTATCCGGCTTTTCAGGAAGGTCGATATCATTCAGCTTAAGCTGGAGAAGATTACCGTAATCAGATGTGTCTCCAACCAGTACTGCACCCAGTAATTTCTTACCATCTTCAGAAACAATAAGACGCTTATAAACTTCTTCGTCTTCGTTCAGGTAAACATAACTTTTGCAGTTTGGTGTGCGGCCATTTGCGTCACCGATACTGCCAACCTTAACACCTAGCAGCTTCAGTTTTGCACTCATATCGGCACCTTCGAAACTGTTCTCGTTGCCAATAAGATGGTCAACCGCTACCTGAGCCATTTTGTAACCAGGAGCAACAAGGCCGAAGAAGGTCTCATTCCACGAAGCACATTCGCCAATAGCATAGATGTTTTCATCAGATGTCTGGCAGAAATCGTTGATAGCTACCCCACCACGAGGTGCAATCTCCAGCTCAGCCTGACGTGCAAGCTTGTCCTGAGGACGGATACCGGTAGAGAACACGATAAAGTCAACTTCAAGGTCAGTGCCATCTGCAAACTTCATTGTGTTTCGGGCAGACTCACCTTCAGCGACGATTTCCTGAGTATTCTTGCTGGTATGAACCTGAACACCCATACGTTCGATTTTGTTGCGAAGCTGCTGGCCGCCTTGAAGGTCAAGCTGCTCTGCCATCAGTACTGGCGCAAATTCGATAACATGCGTTTCCACACCGAGAGCTTTAAGTGCACCTGCGGCTTCTAGTCCAAGAAGACCACCACCAACAACTACGCCACTTTTGCTCTTCTTCGCCGTCGCTTCAATCGCTTTAAGATCTTCGATGGTACGGTAAACAAAACAATCAGGACCTTCGTTGCCTTTGATCGGTGGAACCCAAGGGAAAGAGCCAGTCGCAATCACTAGTTTGTCGTATTTTACTTCACGACCGCTGCTAGAGTAGATGATCTGGCTTTTACGATTAACGTTGATTGCACGTTCTCCAATCAAAACATTAATGCCATGCTTTTCGTAAAAACCTTCTTTAACGAGCGAGAGTTCTTCCGCCGTGTGGTGAGAAAAGTAAGAAGATAGGTGGACTCGGTCATACGCTACCCGAGGTTCTTCGCAGAATACCGTGACATCCAAATTCTGAATATCCGCTTTGTCTACCAGTTCCTCGATATAGCGATGCCCTACCATACCGTTGCCAATAACGACCAGACGCATCTTTTTGCTCATTGGGTTACCTGAATGTAGTAATCAAAATTAGCTAGAGTATTAGTGAGGCAGGTCACACAATTACTGATGTAAATCAATTTTGAAAAAAAACTACACTAAAGAGGTATGTTTAAATTGTGAACAAAATCACACGCAAACCCTGTTACGAAAAGGGCTCTTACTGACAAATTAAGCAATAAAATAGTTTCGTTATTTATAGAAGATAACGAAAGCATTTGAAGAGCTTAAGTTAAGAATGTTGGATATCACATCCGCTAATTAGCACTGATCCCAGTAAGGAACGTCATCATAATAATTACTGAGAAAGTCAATAAATGCTCTGGTTTTGCTTGGAAGAAACTGGCGGTTCGCATAGATCAAATATAGCCCCACAGGATCAGGCTCATACTCTTCGAGGATACGGACTAATTTTCCTTCTCTCACGTAATCTCCGGCAATAAACGTAGGCTGAATGGTAACCCCTGCACCTAGTATGGCAGAGCTCACCAGCATATCTCCATTGTTGGCACACACGCTATAGCGGATGTTCTGTTCACTAGCATTAACTCCTAGCAATGCGGTCAGTTGATCCTGATCAGCATAGGAGTAGTTTAAAAAATCATGTCCTGCTAACTCTTCAGGCTTTGACGGTGTACCATTTTTTTCTAGATATTCCGGTGACGCCAGGATCGCGATTCGGCTGGTGGTAATTTTTCGTGCGATAACACTTTCGCTTTTTAAGCTACCAATACGAAGAGCGATATCGACTCCTTCTGCCACAATATCTACCTTGGAATCAGTCAGATTCAATCTCACTTCTACATCGGGATATTTGGCCTGAAAGTCAACCAGTACTCGGGGAAGATGACGATGACCAAAAGACATTGGCGCATTGATTGTAAGAACGCCTGCAACCTTTTGATGCCAGTCGATTAGCGCATTTTCCATCTCATCAATATCATTCAGTACTTGATTACAACGTATCGTATATTGACGCCCCGCTTCCGTCAGCGTCACTTTTCTGGTGGTTCTGTTTAGGAGTCTGGCCTGGATTTTCTTTTCCAGATTGGAAACGTATTTGCTGACAAGTTGAGGAGACATATCAAGCTTGTCTGCCGCCTTTGAAAAAGAGCCCTCTTGCGCCACTGTCACAAAAGTTTTCATCATATCCAGCTTATCCATGCCACACCTTTTTTGAAACGTAATGTTTATAATAATTCAATAGTAGCATTATTTATAAACATATCCACGATTAGTATTCTTAGTCTTATACACAGAAAACTGTGGTTTGAAAGTAAGGAGCCCAAAGCATGAATACTAATAAACAACCCGCACTTTTTATCTCTCATGGCTCTCCTATGTTGGCTATGGAAGACTCTGAAACTTCACGCTTCTTGAAGCAGCTTGGGCAAAGATTAGAACAACCGAAAGCGATCATTGTATTCTCAGCTCACCTGGATATTCCCAACGACATTGTTATTACCGCAGGTGAAAGGCCTTCTTTAATCTATGACTTTTATGGTTTTCCCGAACCACTTTATCAACTCGAGTACCCTGCACCTGGTAACCCGGATTTAGCGACTAAGGTTGCTGAACTGCTTTCTTCCGCCGGGGTGTATGCAACACTGGATACACAACTAGGGTGGGATCATGGCGTATGGATGCCATTGCTTTTGATGTTCCCGCATGCAGACATACCTGTAGTACAAGTTTCAATTAACAGTCGCCTTGGCGCTGAATTGAATTACAAGTTAGGCCAGCTTCTCGCTCCTTTACGCGATGAGGGTGTACTGTTGCTCGGTTCTGGCGGAATAAGTCACAACTTACGTGAAGTGTTCAACGCAACCCCTGACCAGGGTAGCCGGAATAAAGTTGACTCTTTTACTTCGTGGGTAAATGAGAAACTGCTCTCAGGTAATATTGACTCATTACTGAACTACTTAAAAGAAGCACCTCATGTGTTCTATAACCATCCGACTCAGGAACATTTTATTCCTTTGTTTAATGCGATGGGTAGCAGCAATTTATCAGAGGTAACCCGGTTACATAATGCGGTCCAGTACGAGGTACTGGCGATGGATGCTTATCAGTTTAGTTAAAGCAAAGCCCAAGCGGAAAGCTCAGGCTTAGAAAGCAATTCTAAGAAACTACATGCTAATCAGCTATTGAATTTATCCACCTGTTCTGAAGTAATTTTGGTAACTTATCGCGTCATCTAGCTCTATATTTAACATTCTTGCCTGCTCCGAAAGATTGGTTATTTGCGTGGCATTGTTTTTTGCAGGGTTACCAAATTTATCCAGGTGATTATTCTCAAACCCAACCCTGATATCCCCACCAAGTAGCATGGCCGCAGTAAGGCACTGATGTTCTTTGGGACCAAATGCACACACTCCCCAACGTTCGTTATCAAGCAACTCTCTGGACAAGAATGGAATCAGATCTGATGGCTCCGAGAACTGATCTTTCTGATAGCGTCCTAACACTAGCAATGCATGGCGCCCCCTAACAGGCAAGACTCCGTCTCTACACAGTGAAAGATATCTATCCACATCCTCACGATCATAAAGAATATATTGAGCTAATATGTTCTGATCGGCGACCCAGTGAAAAAACTGTTCAGCTTTAACTAAATACTTTTCATCGGGGACTAGCTCCTTAAGAGCAAAAGATGCCGCAGGGGGGCATATCTCCCGAATCAGTTCCATCTGTTGCTCCGGAGAATAGATACCAATAGCCTCTGTTGTGAGTTGAATTATAACACTGTCGCCCACCCTATCTTTCAGCTCGTTAAACAGCACCTGATTATCGTCAACAGCAAGGCTATGGTTACCGTTTTTGTCTCTGGCATGGACATGCACCATTGCCGCTCCCGCATCGCGGCAGTCAAGAACATCATTGACTATCTCGTCAACAGTAACAGGCAACGCGGGATGGTCCGACTTTTGTTTTCTCGCCCCATTAGGCGCAGCGATAATAGCTATCCTGTTTCTCATTCAGGCTCTCCTTAACTTCCCAATGTGCGGCACACTCTTTAATGGCAATTGTTAGTTTATATACAAGCTCTTCCAGTTCGTTGTCACTGATAATAAAAGGTGGCGCGAGCAAGATATGGTGGCCTGAAGAGCCATCAATGGTGCCGGACATTGGATAACACATTAATCCCAACTCCATAGCCTTCGATTTGATTTTTTTATGCGCCAGCGTTGAGCTATGTAAAGGACGCTTGGCACTCTTGTCAGATACAAGCTCAATTCCCAGAAACATCCCTTTCCCCCGGATATCTCCGATATAAGGAAGTGACGATAAATCTCTTTGCAACAAACTTTTTAGCTTCTTGCCCTGTTCTTGCACTTTTTTGAGTAGACCATCTGAAATAATGGTTCGCACCGTTGCTAACGCGGCTGCACACGCCATCGGGTGCGCCATAAAGGTATGCCCATGCTGGAAAAAACCACTTCCACTGGCAATTTTTTCGAAAATTTTATTACTTGCGATCACAGCCCCTATAGGCTGATAACCCGCCCCCAGCCCTTTGGCAATCGTTACTAAGTCCGGAACCACTTCTTCTTGTTCAAAAGCATAAAAGCTACCCGTTCTGCCTACGCCACACATCACTTCATCAAGAATCAGCAGTACGCCATACCTATCGCAAACTTCACGCACAAGCTTAAAATAGTGTTTAGTAGCAGGGACAGCTCCGGCAGTCGCACCAACTACAGGCTCTGCTACAAATGCCATTACATTATCAGCACCAATATCCAGAATGGTTTGTTCCAGTTCGTCAGCCAACCTTTTCGAGTATTCGATTTCCGTTTCATCAACACGCATATCGCGATATGCGTTGCAAGGTGAAACGTGGTGAACATCTGAAAGCAATGGTTCAAACTGAGTTCTTCGCCACTGATTTCCTCCAACAGCCAGAGCCCCTAACGTGTTTCCATGATAGCTTTGCCGACGCGCAATAAACTGTGTTCTCTCAGGCTGACCAATTTCGACGAAGTATTGCCGTGCCATCTTTAAGGCTGACTCTACCGCTTCTGAACCTCCGCTTACGAAGTACACATGATTGAGGGGGCTGGGGCCAGACTCGCGAGCAGGCTTGCAAGTTGTTCACTACTGCTCGAAGTAAAAAAGCCGGTATGCGCAAACGGAACAGCTTCAAGCTGCGCCATTACTGCATGCTTTACCGCTGCATGGTTATGGCCCAGGTTCGAAACCGCAGCACCTCCACAACCATCCAGATAACGCTTACCATCGCTATCGTATAAATAAACGCCTTCTCCACGAACAACCGTTGGCAACTGACTGTGGCAGTGACGATGAAATACATGAGTCATACCGGATTCCTTTGTGATTGCTTGTTTTCGGCTATTGATACCCCTGTACGAGTCTGTAAACAAATGAATAGTTTTCCGACGGCATGAGCAAAAGGAATGGGTATCACCAAAACTGTGCATTTTCTTATAGTGACGCACCAATAATCAGCATATTAAGAGCAATAAACAGGTAATAAACGTACTTAAAAACATATATCGTAGATAATCATGAATAAAAGGAATAGACTCATAACAGCAGAGTAAATAGACAAGGACAAGTCAATGGTCAAAGGAAGCGAGCTCCCCTCAATAAAAGCGTTACGTACTTTTATGGCGGTCGCCAGCACCATGAACTTCTCAAAAGCAGCCGATGAACTGGCGATTTCTCAGGGTGCAGTTAGCAAACAAATAGCGACCCTTGAACGACAATTAGGGCAACCGCTGTTTCACCGCCATATAAACGGAATAGAACTGACTAATGCAGGAAAACGGTATTTGCCCAAAGTGTCCGAAGCACTCCAGATCATCCAATCTTCGACCGCCAATGTACTTCAGTCAGACAAGGAGAGGGATTTATTAACTATCAATGTCACCCCCTCTTTTGCCAGTTTATGGTTGATTGAAAAAATAGAAGAGTTTACGAAGCTATACCCACACATTCAGATCAGCATAAAAACAGGCGATGGCCCTGTAAAAAACAGCAACAGCGATCACGATGTGTTTATTCGCTGTCTCCCGCTTTCTCAACATTATGAACACGCGCGGCTTTTGCAGAAAGAGATACTTTTACTCGTTGCATCTCCCTCGCTTATGAAAAAAAATCCGATTCGAAAGCAAGAGGATTTAGCCCGCCATGATTTTATCCCTCAGGTTACACGGCCTCAGCTATGGGAGCAGTTTAAAAGCGAGTTGAAGCTCGATTCAGAGCCGGACTATCGCAAAGTCGGTTATGAACATTTTTTCATGTCTTTAACTGCGGTAATGGACAACCGTGGTCTTGCCTTGTTACCGGACTTTATGGTGAAACCAATGCAGAAAAAAGGGCAGCTGGTAAACCCTCTGCAAATGAGCATGACAAGCCTATTCGGTTATTACGTTATCGTTCCGAGCTATAAAAGAGGGTTAAGAAAAGTATACGATTTTGAGAATTGGCTTAACTCAGAACTCGGAGAGAACGATGCCTAGCTCCCGTTAGAAAATAATCTAGAGCCTCTTTGAGAACCTACCCACCCTAAAGTTTTTATTAATAACAATGTGATCTAGTTAAAGTATGAAAAGCACAGAAAGTGTCACTAGTCCCATTTTTTCAACCAAATAATTATTTGTAATATAAGATTATGTATTGTCACCAGCAACGGCAAAGCACCATAAGGTAACCTCCCATAATGTAGGTGGTTGTGAGCATCTTGAGTGCTTGAAGGTGTCGAATTTGTAAGACAATAATAGGTTTAGTATGAAACAAACGATTGTAAAGAGCTTGATTGCCTCTTCCGTATTACTAGCGATGGGTTGCTCGAACGCAACGACTGCTGATTTTCCAAATAACAAAGAAACTGGTGAGCCGATTCTGACGCCGGTAGCTATCACTGCCAGTAGCCATGATGGTAATGGTCCTGATCGACTGTTTGATCAGGATTTAACAACACGCTGGTCTTCCGCTGGTGACGGCGAATGGGCAATGCTGGACTATGGTTCAGTGCATGAGTTTGACGCTGTTCAAGCAGCCTTCAGTAAAGGCAATGAGCGCCAGTCTAAATTCGATATTCAAGTGAGCGTTGATGGTGAAAACTGGACAACCGTGCTTGAGGATCAGATGAGCTCAGGTAAGGCAATCGGCATAGAACGTTTCCAGTTTACACCAGCAGTTAAAGCTCGCTACGTAAAATACGTTGGTCACGGTAACACTAAAAGTGGCTGGAACAGTGTAACTGAATTGGCAGCGGTTAACTGTAATGTTAATGCTTGCCCTGCTAGCCACATTATCACTCCCGAGGTGGTTGCTGCAGAGGCAACAATGATCGCTGAAATGAAAGCTGCGGAAAAAGCACGTAAAGAAGCGCGCAAAAATCTGCGCTCTGGTGACTTCGGCGCACCAGCGGTTTACCCTTGCGAAACCACAGTAAAATGTAACACACGTACCGCACTGCCAGTACCAACAGACCTGCCAGCTACACCGCGTGCTGATAATGCACCAAGCGAAAACTTTGACCTCACACACTGGTATCTATCTCAACCATTCGACCATGACAAAAACGGCAGACCTGATGACGTTTCTGAGTGGAACCTTGCAAACGGATACCAACACCCGGAAATATTCTATACCGCTGACGATGGTGGTTTAGTATTCAAGTCTTACGTGAAAGGTGTACGTACTTCTAAAAACACCAAGTATGCACGTACCGAGCTTCGTGAGATGATGCGTCGTGGCGACGAATCCATTAGCACAAAGGGTGTTAACAAGAATAACTGGGTATTCTCAAGCGCACCTGAAGCCGATCTAAAAGCGGCAGGTGGTATCGACGGCGTTCTAGAAGCGACGTTGAAAATCGACCATGCGACAACAACAGGAAACGCGAATGAAGTAGGTCGCTTCATCATTGGTCAGATTCACGATCAAAACGATGAGCCTATTCGCTTGTACTACCGTAAACTGCCAAACCATGCAACGGGAGCGGTATACTTCGCACACGAAAGCCAGGACGCTACAAAAGAGGATTTCTATCCGTTAGTAGGCGACATGACTGCTGAAGTGGGTGAAGATGGTATCGCACTTGGTGAAGTATTTAGCTACCGCATTGCCGTTAAAGGCAACACGATGACAGTGACGTTAATGCGTGAAGATAAAGACGACGTTGTACAAGTGGTTGATATGAGTGAAAGCGGCTATGACGTAGGCGGCAAATACATGTATTTCAAAGCGGGTGTATACAACCAAAACATCAGCGGAGATCTAGACGACTACTCACAGGCGACTTTCTACCAACTGGATGTATCTCACGACCAGTATCAAGATTAATAGTAACGCAAAAAACATTGCCTCCTGCTCATTGAGTAGGAGGTTTTTTTGTACAAGAAAACACCTACGCAAGCGTATAGGTGATATATTAATCATTGCCTCCAGAACTGCATAATTATACCGGGATCTCGTTCCCACGGTCTCCGTGGGAATGCATATGAGATTCAAAGTTATCAGTCAGAATATAAACCAAATCCTGAGTAACACCATGTTTTAATTAATATTTTAAGGATACATTTTCAACCATGGTATGCATTACCACGCAGAGCGTGGGAACGAGGTAATACTGACACAATATAATCACCAGCGTATAATTCGTTGGCGGCTGTTCGATAAGATACGCCATCTATTTTTGCGTAGAGAATCTTGCTTGATAAGGCGTCAATTCATTCCCTTCCATCGTTAAGGGAGCGTAGAGATTAGGTCTACGACCTCTGATCCAGCGTCTGCCTGTACACATGTTTAGATCTTTCGCATTGAGATCGGCAATTACCATATCATTATCGACGCAGTCAGTTTCAGCGATAATTTCTCCATAGGGATTGAGTACCATCGCATTCCCTGTTCTAACTTCATCCATATCAACTCCAACACCGTTACTAAAGATCAGGAACATGCCATTGTCATGGGCACGCGCGGGTAGCCAACGCATTAACCACTTTCTTCCTTTAGAACCTTGCATTTCAGAACGAATCGACTCTGGGTCTTGTTTACAATGATGCCAAAGCTGAGGCTCAATCAATCCCATCGCATTAGGGCTGCGAGAGTTCGTGCCACCTGTTTGATGAGGGGCGACCAGAATTTCTGCCCCCTTTAATGCCGTTATTCGAACATTCTCGACTAAATTATTATCCCAACAAATCAGGATTCCTACACGGCATCCATGTGGCGTATCAAATACCGTGTATTCACTGCCACTTCTCATGTGTTCGCTTACAAACGTATGCAGCTTTCTGTGTTTGGCTATCTGACCATCAGGCATTGCCATTACATAAGAATTGTAAAGATCTCCGTTCTTGTCTTTTTCAATTAAACCTGCTCCGATGCTGATTTGATATTTTTCAGACATTTCTAGTAAGCGTTGAGATGTTTCTCCTTGCGGGATGAACTCAGACAAATCATCGATCTCCGACTTTTGCAGTGTTGAAACATGCCAGTAACCAGTAACACACATTTCAGGGAAGACAATGATTTTGGCTCCTTCTTTAGCAGCCTTTACTACATAACTTTGAATGATCGATAAATTGTAATTTTTATCGTTCGCATGGTGATTAAATTGCACAGTGGCAACACGGATATCTTTCATGATCGTTCCTTTTTACTCAGTGAATATCCTCCATTTTAAAAACCTCATTCAATTCCGTATAATGAATAAACTTCCCATTAACGATGAGAAAATGGAATGGATTTAGGTGATTTACGCACATTCTGTCAATTAGCGGAAGACGGTAATTATCGAGTAGCTTCGGAGCACTTACACATTACTCAGTCAGCTTTAACCAAGAAGATTCAACGTCTTGAGGCTTTTTGTGGCGTGGTGTTATTTGAAAGAGGAAGACAAGGGGCCAGTTTGACGGCGGCAGGGGTTGCTCTTTTACCTGAAGCGCAGCGAATTGTTTCAAGTTTTGAATCTTATAAATGTCTAACCCAGCGAGTAGCCAAGGGCATTGCAGGAAACCTCAATATAGGTTTTGGTATATCTTCTTATCAACTTGCACCAGATTACATCGCTAAGTTTAAAAAACATTATCCAGAGATCCACATTACGCTCAACGATATACCATCTCAAAAGCAGTCAGAGCTCTTACTTCGAGGAGATCTTCACCTCAGTTTTAGTCGTCTACCAGCTTTAGCTCCGCTGAAGGGCGTGAAGCTCTGCACAGATCACCTAGTACTTGCGACACATCGAAGCCAAAGCATAAACATAAACAAATTGTGGTTTTCGTTAGATTCAATCGATTATTTACAGCTTAATCCTGAGCGAGGTATGGGCCTAAGCCAACAAATAAACATGGTATTAGAGGAGCATGAAATAAAACTGAATGTAGTTCAGGAGGCAGATGATATTCAAACATTGTTAGCACTAGTCTCCGCAAATTTGGGTTTCACTATTGTTCCAGCAAGTGCAAGGCATATTGCGAATGAGCATGTCGCTTTTTGGGAACTGTCCGGGGAAAGCAGTTCATGGGATGTCGGCCTAATTTGGAATGAGCAGTTACAGAGCGCTGCAAAAGATAATTTCATTCACTTTGTTGAAAGGTTGCAAATTGAACGTCGTTGATTCTATGGGTGTGCTGTAACTCACCATGTATAGATCCGTTACAATTGGTGCTTTATAACGTGAAAGTGCCCCATTTCGGCTTAACGTAATTACTCAGTGGCGGATCGTGCCACTGAAATCACCGTACTGTTACTCATGGTTACCAGTTGAGACGCCGTGACAGCAAACTTCCAGAAGATGTCACTTTTTAACATTTCAATCTCTACACCACTTTCGCGTAATAATTTGCTTGGATGCATTGTCTGGCGGGGGTGTCCAGTTTGAATGGAGCAGTTTAGCTTTTGTAATGGCAAAAATCAGGCAAAACATTACCAACGAGCTTCGGCAAAATAGTTTGATAAATAATCAATCAGTGTACGAACAGTTGATGACATATATTTTCTGGAAGTATAGAGAGCATAAATGGTAAGGTCGTCTGGTTTCCAGCTTGGCAAAACCTGCTGAAGCTGACCACTTTTAACGTATTGGTTTGCGAGATAAGTTGGCTGAATAGCTATGCCTGCGCCACACAATGCTGCGTGCAGTAAGGTTGTCGTTTCATTTGCTGTCAGATTACACTTAACTTCTACCGATTGTTGCGAGTTGTCTTTTGTCAAATGCCAGATATGTTGTTGGAAATTTTTATACCCAAGACAAGTATGATTGGTTAAATCGCTCGGTTCAGAAATAGTACTATTTCTAGTCAAATACTGTGGCGAAGCTACCACAACTGACTCACATACCGATATAGGCTTGCCTATCAGAGCCGGATCAGGTGCCGACGCGATTCGGATAGCAAGATCTATCTGCCTTTCAGTCAGGTCGGTTACTGAGTCTTGCAAGTCGATATCGACATTTACTTTGGGGTTCTCTGCCATAAACTCTTGAATAGCTGGCACCAATTGAGAATAACCAAAAGACATGCTGGTTGCTAACCGAACTGTACCCGACAATTCACCACTGGTGTCTGCCAGCCTGCTTAGGCTTTCTGCTTGCCTAAGCCATTGTTTAACTTCCTCCAGACATGTTTCGCCCGATGTTGTCAAAGAAACTTTTCGTGTGGTTCGATGTAACAGGCGTGTATTCAGCCAAGCTTCCATCGTCTCAATGTATCTCGTCACCATGGGACGAGACATATTCAGCCTGTCTGCTGTGGCGGTAAAACTGCCAGTCGTTGCAACATCAAAAAATACTTTTGCGGCTGTTAGCCTATCCATACATTCGATCGAATAAAGAAACAATAATGCTCAGTTTGGTGTGTTTTTCTGAGCACGTCAATTCTTTATTATCCTCCCCATACCCAAACACATTGAAGGAGAACGGTATGAAAAAATTAACTCTAATCGCCACATCTGTCTTACTGGCCACAAACGTAACCGCAGCGGAAAATACACCACTTACTCTTGATGTTTATAACGCTGACAAGAACAGCTTCCACGTAAATTCAACATTAGTAATCGGTGAAAGTGAAGTCATGGTAGTCGATACGGGCTTTACCAAAGCAGATGCTCTGCGCATTGCCGCAAAAGTTCTTGATAGTGGCAAAGAGCTGAAAACTATTTTTATCAGTCAGGCTGACCCAGATTATTACTTTGGAGCAGAAGTACTACATTCACTATTCCCGAAAGCACAAGTTCTGAGTACTCCAGCAGTTATTGAGGTTATAGAGAAAAAGCTTGCAGGAAAACTAGCATTTTGGGGGCCTAAAATGGGGAATAATGCTCCGGTTGAACCGTATCTACCACAAGCTATCGAAGGCAATGCGTTGACAATTGAAGGACACAAAATTGAGATTCGTGGCACTCAAGGAGAATTGGCTCATCGTCCTTACTTGTGGATTCCTTCTAGCAAAACGGTTCTGGGTAATGTCGCCGTTTACGGCAATTTGCACCTTTGGATGGCTGACGCGCAGTCTGAGGGTAGTCTGAAAGCCTGGGTTAAGCAGTTGGAAGAACTACAGGAGCTAAATCCGGAGATAGTCATTCCGGGACACATGAAAGTCGGAACTAAGCTTGATGCAAGCACTATAAGTTATTCTCAGCAGTATCTGGCAGACTTCCAGCAGGCGAAAAGTAGCAGCCAGAATAGCGCTGAAGTGATAGGAAAAATGTCTGAAAGCTATCCTGATGCACAACTGTCTATGGCTCTAAGTATTGGTGCTAAGGTACATATGGGTGAAATAAAATGGTAAAAGTACACTACTTTTTCGACCCGATGTGTGGTTGGTGTTACGGTGCTACTTCTCTGTTAGTTGCAATTGCAGCTAACACTGAGATTGAGTTGGCGCTTCACCCCGGCGGTATGATTGACAATAAGGCTATCGAGCCCGATTTTCGGAGCCATATCCTCGTCAATGACGAGCGTATAGCCAAAATGACCGGAGCACAGTTTGGAGATGAATATATCCAGCGAGTGAAAAGCGACGATAAAATGATTTTGGACTCTTTCATCACAGCACGCGCAATTCTAACAGCAAAGCAATTGGGTATCGCCCCATTAGATATGTTGAAAGCCATTCAGCATGCCCACTATGTTGATGGTAAGCAGGTCAATCATCCCAAAGTACTCGAGGAGCTATCAGTAAAATTAGGATTAGAAGGCGCACAGTGGCATAAAACTATGAATGCAAATCTAGGTATCGAGCAGGAAGAAATACAGAGAAGCCGACTGTTAATGCAGAAGTTACAGGTTTATGGGTATCCGACGCTGATCCTTGAAGTTGCGAATAAGTTTATAGTACTTCCTCATACTGAGTTTTATGGCAAGCCTGATGAGTGGCAGCAGCTTGTTGATAGCTATATCCGCAGCGATTCCAGTACTTTTCAAACTGATATGTAAAAATATTGAAACGCGAATTAAGGTACGAGTATGGCTTCTCCAGATGTTGATCGAACACCAGAAGAAGCGGCTGAAAAAATTTTTGGATTATTTAAGACCGCTAAAACTGGCAGTTTCTGCAGTTTATTTGGAGGTGATAGCTCGTGGTAATTGCAATGAGTGATTTATAAACAACTTAAGAAATCACTTATGCATTGCTGCTAAGGTAGCGAAGTTGTCATGAGTAGCGCCTCCCAGATGCTTTTACAAGCACTACAAACATGGGAAAGCCTGCTGATGTAGTGCTTATGCGTTCAGTCCCTTCATTCCTTCAGGCGTATACCGCTCACCAATAACTGGAAGCTTTTCGACCAGACTCTCTAGGCGTTTTAGTTCTGCTGGGCTTAGCACAATTCCTGCAGCCTCAGAATTTTCCTGGATATACTTTAATTTTTTTGTGCCGGGTATAGGTACAATGTTATCTCCTTTCGATAGCAACCAAGCCAAAGATAACTGTGCTGGTGTACATCCTTTTTCAACCGCAAATTCAGCAATGACATCCGTAATTCTTTGATTTTTCGCCATAGCATCTTTTTCAAAGCGTGGTAAAGCCTCTCGGAAATCCCCCTCAGTAAATCCTTCACTACCCTGGAACCTGCCAGCCAGAAAACCACGCCCTAACGGTGAGTAAGGCACAAATCCAATGCCCAAAGCTTTACAGGCAGGCAGAATGCTTTCCTCAACTTCACGAGTCCATAACGAATACTCACTTTGAACAGCAGATATGGGATGGATTGCATGAGCTTTCTTAAGTGTTGATGCACTAACCTCGCTTAGGCCTATGTGGGCGATTTTTCCCTCTTTAACTAAATCAGAAAGCGTCGCAATTGTTTCTTCTATAGGTTGGGCTGGGTTTACCCGGTGGACGTAATATAGATCGATCTGCTCAACACCAAGTCGCTTGAGTGATGCTTCGCAGGCTAAGCGAACATAACTGGGGCTATTGTTGATAGAGCGGGCATATTCACCTGGCTTACGCACTATGCCAAACTTAGTGGCAATACGGACACTTGCATTTGTTTGCTTTAAAAACTTGCCGATCAACTCTTCATTATGGTTCGGCCCGTATGTGTCAGCTGTATCATAAAAAGTAATACCGAGATCATACGCCTTCGCCAATACCTTTAATGACACTTCATCATCCCGTGGCCCATAAAACTCACTCATGCCCATACAGCCAATACCTATTGCTGAAACTTGGAAGCCAGGTACCAGTTCTCGAGTTTCCATAGTGCGTCTCCTTGATTAATTTAAAGACAGTGTGACACTATCCACTAATGAAAAATACAAACAAAATAGAGAAAGAGCCTTCCGATATCGGAAAACAAATACCTAGAGACTGGGTATGGGATGATGTCAGAACATTCCTAGCGATCGCCCGTTCAGGAACCTTAAGCGGTGCCGCCTCAGAATTAAACCTTGGTATTGCCACTTTATCTCGCCGTATCGAACGGTTAGAAACCGCATTAAACCTTCCATTGTTTGTACGCTTTCAATCAGGTTATCAACTAACTGAAGATGGAGCGAGCTTGATAGAGAAAGCTGAAGCCATTGAAGCTGCTACAATAGTTTTCGAATCAAATGCCTCATTACAATCTCAACTTAGCGGCCGAGTACGACTGGCAACTGCTGAGAACCTGGCAAATCATCTGATCATCCCAGCACTGCCTGAGTTTCAGCGTCAATACCCTGCAATTACGATTGAATTCGTTACCGATATCTCTACAGCCAATCTACACCGACGTGACGCCGACTTAGCTTTACGAATGGTTCGACCCGTACGGGGTAATGTTACTCTGCGTAGGGTTGGAGAGTTAGGTTATGGTTTGTATGGCAGTGCACACTATGTAGATCAACGGCAAAAACTCGTAGATTCAGCCACCTTTGATGCCGATGATTTTATTAGCTGGGGTGAAATGCAGACACAACTACCCGCAGCACATTGGCTAGAAAGCGTACTACAAGGCAGAGAGCCCGTTCTAACAACAACCTCGCTTGCCTCGCAAGTTGCGGCAACAAAAGCAGGTCTTGGACTAGCTGTATTACCGCATCTGCTTGGAAATCTATATAATTTTGTCTGTGTTGAAAAAGACATTGGCATCAATCAAACCATTTACTTGGTTATGCATTCTGATTTATCACACTCACGAAGAGTACGCGCGGTAGCAGACTTTCTTGTAGAATTAGTGGAATCTAACCGCCCAATATTGTCAGGAAACCACTAAATTGGTTTTATTTCACCAGGAGTAAACCATCCGTACTTTTTGAGATTGGCACACTTGAATAGAGTGCGAGTTACTACATTTTCGGTAAGTGTAGCTCAAATCTCTGTCTGCATAGATAGCACCGATCTCACAATGTCATCAGCAACTTCTTCTGGCTTAACACCACCTGTACTGAACTGATGAAACTGGTTATAAAATGGCCTGCTCTGTTCTTGGAGCTTTATCATAAGCTCTATTTTATTTTTAGCAGCCTCGAAGCGTGGCCTGTACGTGTCTGTGCTAGAAGAAAGAAGCCTGATTACGATTTCATCTAGGTTAGCAACCAGGCAAATAATGTGACCAGTCTGACTCATAACATCAATGTTGCTCTGGCTTGTCAAGAATCTACCGCCAGTTGATATGACAAGGCCTTTCTATGAAGCTAACTCAGAGGCAACTTGTTCTTCTACCAAACGAAATTGCACGTCTCCATTTGGCTGGCTTAAAATATGACTTGCAGACCCTACATTCTCATTTATATATTCATCTGTATCGATAAACTCTCGGCCAAGTTTGGCTGCAACCAACTTACCAACTGTGGTTTTCCCAGTACCCATAAGGCCAGTGATTATCAGATTATCGGGTTCAAGCATATTTATTTACTCTATTGGTAACATAAGATATTCGGTTACTTTGATTCATTGTAAAAACTCGGTCAAGTATTAGCCTAGCGAAACGCATCTTGGGGCATTTTCGCTTCGGGGACTGCTGAGGTATTGCATACTTTCTAGAAACCAATGCATAAAGTCAGTCTGATGCGACAGATCGCTGGTGACAAGTTTTGCCCAGAACTAAGCAAGTTAACCACCGTTATTAACGATGATCTGTAATGTAACTGCATTATGAGAAGTTATATAAAACAATGTATAGAGGGTTACTACATCCGAAAACTTATAATAAAGAAATAGAACTTATGGTTATCAGCCTCAACTGAACGGGCAGATCAGAATTGGAAGCATTGCTTTCAAAGGTGTTTGTAGACTTTTATCTTCACTAAGAAGTACTGTATATACAATTAGTTGAGCTTAAGTGAGAGAAAACTATGTTTATAGTGTCATTAACATATGTATCTAAAATCGAAGAAATTGAAAAGCATCTATCAGCTCATATGATGTTTTTAGATAAGTATTATGAGTCAGGAGTTTTTCTGGCTTCAGGAAGAAAAGTTCCCCGTACAGGAGGGATTATACTGGCCAAAGCTGATACACCAGAGAGTTTAGAAGCAATCCTAAAGGAAGATCCTTTCTATATAAATAAGTTAGCTGAATACGATATTACGGAGTTCCTACCTACGAAGGCTTCTCAGAAGCTTTCTATGTTAATTGAGTAGGTATTTGCTGCTACCTTCCCAATAGACGCTTGCTAACTAATGTCCAAAAGCTCCTTAGAGCCCCTGCAATGGCATTGCATCAACCCGATCACCAGATTAAAAAAACGCCAGGCATCAATGCCTGGCGTTAATTGTGTTAACACGCTTAACTGATTGCTAGACAACAAACTGATTCAGGATATTGGCCTGATCTTTTACGTTTTCTGTCTGTACTTGCATTGCAACGCTTGCGTTGTTCGCTCCTTCAGAAACCATTACCGACAGGTCTTTAATCTTGAGGGTATTGGTATTAATCTCTTCAGCAACCAGGCTCTGCTCTTCTGCTGCGGAGGCTATTTGCAGGTTCATGTCTGAGATCTGTTCGATAGCATTACGGATTTTTTCTAATGCGAGTGTCGCTTCCTGAGCGTACTCTACCGTATTAACAGCAGTCTCGTTACTTTTACCCATTGCATTCGCAACCGACGCTGCACCAGCCTGTAACTGCTCTATCATGGTTCTGATCTCGGTAGTCGACTCCTGAGTTCGCTGTGCCAGGTTACGCACTTCGTCTGCAACGACAGCAAAGCCTCTACCTTGTTCTCCAGCACGCGCGGCTTCGATAGCAGCATTTAGTGCGAGTAGGTTGGTTTGCTCAGCGATATCGTTAATTACTTCCAGAACCGTTTCTATGCTACCTGTCGCCTGCTCCAGATTTTTAACTTGTTCTACAGCGTCAGATACGTTGGTTGAAAGCTCAGATATCGATGATGTAGTGCTCGCAACGACATCACTACCTTCTTTTGTAGCGTTATTGGCTTCCTGCGCCGCTGCTGCCGCGTTTTGTGCATTACCAGCAATAGTATTTGCGGTTGCAGACATTTCGTTCATCGCCGTTGCCAACTGTTCAAGCTCCTGTAGCTGCTCACTCATTGCATTAACCGACTGATTGGCACCTTCAGAGGTAGCTTCCGCGCCTCGAAGAATCTCTTCACTAATGCCTTTCAGGTTTTGTATTCGGCTTTGCAGGTTCTCTGTGAAGGTATTAAAACCAGAAGCTAACGTTGAAAACTCTTTATCAGTATCGGTACTCAACCTTTGGGTTAAGTCTCCCTGACCGGAAGCAACATCCTGGATGGCATCATTCAGGCTATCCAGAGGTTTCATCAATCTCGCAATTAAGCCTAGCAGAATCACTATACTAATCAGTACAGATACAAAAGAGAACACTGCGGAACTGTTACGTGTATCTGTGACGGCTTGAAGAAGAACCGACTGATCTAACGCCGCACCGATATACCAGCCATATTCTTCTACTTCAACAAAACGGAATTGATATTCATCGCCGTCAAGCTCGACGTACTGAACTCCCTCACGCAAATTAATATCAGGGTGGTACTTAGAAAATTCCTGCCCATTTCTCTCTTCGTCAGGGTGGGCAATATAGGTGCCATCGTTTGCGACGATAAACAGATTACCTGCATTAAAAAGATCGACTTTATTTACAATCTCAGCTAGGCCGACAAGGCTAACGTCAAAAAATAATGCACCTCTAAAGCGACCGTTTTCTTTAAGTGGCGTAGCGATTGATATAAGTATTTCTTTGGTAACGGCATCCGCATATGGGGAAGTAATAATAAGATCATTTGCCGCTTTAGCATCAACATACCATGGGCGAACTCTCGCGTCCCATGTAGGGCCAGGATCCCAGCTCCTGTCGCCACTGATCGCTTTACCATTTGTTTCCAGGCCACCGCCAACAAGTACAAATGGATTCTTCAAAGAGGGTTGATCCAAAATCGCTTGGATGCCTTCAGGCGAATCATACCTGTCGGCCATTTCGGTGGTATAACGGGCTAAGTCACTTCGTCCTTTCATTTCCGCAACGATATTATCATCGACGCTGTTCATGATATCACTCAGGCTGACTTCCAGTGATTCCTCTATTTCGCTCTTTATAGAAAAGAACTGAAAAGCGGATACAGCAAATGCACTGATAAGAAACAGAGCTGCTGACGCAATTACAATCTTATGAGCAAACTTCATTTTAACTCCCTGTAAAATTAGACTCGAAGACTTACTTTTAATTACTAACCTGTTGGTTGAAGTTATTACATATAGAATATCGACCGATACCCGATAAACTATAATTCTTAATTATCAGTATAGATCTATCTACTCAAATAACCTCAGGATGCAGCTGGTTAAACAGCACCCCAAGTTCACTCGAATATATTGGAAGGGAAAGGTTAAAGGATTACATCATCAGATTGTCTGGCAACAATCTCTGCAAAGTACCAATTCTTAGTTTCGAATTTTTTGTTCTCTAGCTTATTAAGCATGAGCTTTGCCATCTCTTCGCCCACACTCACCGTGTCGTACCAAAGTGATGTAATTGAAGGTTTGCTATAACGGCTCAACTCATAATCACCATACCCGGCTATGGCTATATTACTACCTGGCTGATAGCCCAACTCCTCACAGGCGGCTATCGTACCAAGCGCCATCGTATCATCCGCACAAAGGATAGATGTTGGCCGCTCTGCCAATGATAAAACCTGGCGAGCCATTTTAATGGCATGCTCTTCACTTAGATCGCCGTTAAGTAGCAATCTTGAGTCAAACTCTATTCCAGCTTCTTCCAGCGCTTTTTGATACCCGCGCTTACGTGCCTGAGAAAATGTCAGCTCTATTGGCGCATCCAGGAATGCAACACGCTTGTGCCCGTTTTTTATCTGGCGCTTGGTCAGGTGATATAACGCTTGTTCGTTGTCTACGTCCACAAAACTATCTTCAGGAAACCCTTCATCATGTCCTAGGCAAACATAGGGAAAGCTGCTCTCTTTCATCATGGCAATTCGTTCATCGTTGTTTCGGGTACGAACAATAAACAAGCCATCAACAAGACCGCTTTTTATAAAATCAGAATAAACTTTAGACTCATCCTGCCATTCAGCTACTGTCGTTACGATAAGTTGATAATCGTGTCTTGCCAAAAAAGCTGAAGCACCGGTTAGTACCTTGGAGAATGCCGGAGATACGAACATGCGGGAGTTAGCAGGAAGGAGGATACCAACATTACGGGACTTGCCTGATGCCAGCCGTTTTGCTGTAGGGTTAGGTTTATATCCTATTTCTTTAGCGGCCTTCAGTACCTTTTTACGGGTATCTGGATTAACGTCATGATAACCGTTCAATGCTCTGGATACGGTCGACTTAGAGAGCCCTAGATGCTCGGCTAGTTTTTTGATAGACATTGTTCTTGTTTAAACCTTTATTATAAAGGCAACACCAAAAGGTTGTTGACCAGCCAACGAATTTATCACATTGAGTTATAACAAGCGGTATAAATTTCAACCAAATGAATACTTATTATTTATACCGCCTGAAAACCTGTGAGCTATACCCGCTTAGATTCTTTCTTCTGTCTGTGCATCAAATAGCAACACGCGAGAAAGATCTACCAGTAGCTCCATCTTGTTACCACGCTCAACCTCAGAACGAAGGTCAAGACGAGCCTTCACTTTTTCTTCTCCAAGAGAGAACAGCACTTCTTTGTCGAAACCCATTGGCTCAACAAGATCTATCTCGATATGGTCGAAGTTGAACGTTGTGTCACTCTCAGCGAAGAACTCTTTATCGTTAAAGAAGTCTGGGCGGATACCCACTTTCACAGGCATACCTTCTTGTGCTACATCATCGCTAAAGTGAACGCTTGATAACAGGTTACGTGGTAACTTGTAATCACCCAATTCCAGATAATCCGGATACAGGCGGCCATCAAGAATGTTCATTGATGGTGAACCGATAAACGTCGCTACAAAGATGTTGTTCGGGTTCAGGAAGATATCCATAGGAGAACCAACCTGCTCAATGATACCGTCACGCAGAACGACAACTTTGTCAGCCAGTGTCATCGCTTCAACCTGATCGTGCGTTACGTAAACACTGGTGCGTCCAAACTTATTGTGGATCTGAGCAATCTCAATACGCATGTGGTTACGTAGCTTCGCATCCAGGTTCGATAGTGGTTCATCGAATAGGAAGCAGTCGGCGTCACGCACAATTGCACGTCCCATAGCAACACGCTGACGCTGACCACCAGACAGGTCCGCTGGCTTACGCTTAAGGTATTCCTCAAGCTTCAGCATCTTGGATACTTCTTCAAGACGACGCTGAATCTCAGCTTCATCCATTTTCAGACGACGCAGCGCGAAAACAATGTTCTCTTCTACTGTCTTATGTGGATACAGCGCATAGTTCTGGAACACCATCGCAATGTTACGGTTTTGTGGTTCAACATCGTTCACCACGCGATCACCAATGGTGATCTCACCGGAAGTTGCTTGCTCAAGGCCGGCTATCATACGCAGAGTCGTTGATTTACCACAGCCAGATGGGCCTACAAGTACTACAAATTCACCATCTTCGATATCCAGGCTGATGTTCTTAACAACCTTAGTATCACCATAGTTTTTCACGATATTTTTTAGAGAAATAGAAGCCATAATATTAACCTTTCACACCGCCATCAGTTTTACCGCCATCCATATGACGCATTGCGAACAAGAAGCAGATAATTACCGGAGCCAGCGTCAGCATAGAAGCTGCCATGATGCGGTCCCAGATTGCGTTTTTCGATACAAACAGCTCTTGCAGAGCCAGCGGCAATGTATAGAACTCTTTAAATTGTTTCAGGAATACCGAAGCAAACAGGTATTCGTTCCAGCCGATGATGAAGCAGTACATAAATACTGTCGCTAGCATCGGTAGTGAGAGTGGCAGAACCACTTTCCAGATGGCCTCTTTACGAGAGTAGCCATCCATCATTGCTGCCTCTTCAAGGGCAAACGGGATGGTACGGAAGTAGTTACCCAGCATGTACAGTGCTACTGGTAGTGTCTGTACGATATAGATAGCAAACAGACAGAGCACACTCCCCCACATGCTGCTTGCAAGACCCACGTTCACCGCCATCTGGTAGAGTGGAACCATCAACAGAACACCACCTACCATGTAGACAAACAGTACAGAGCGCTGCACCACAACCTGACCTGAGAACCTTAGTCGACTGATAGAGTATGCACCCATTACAGCGAACACCATGGATATCAACGCGGCACCAGCTGATAAACCAAAACTGTTTAACATAAAGCGACCAAAAGGAAACACATCCTCATTGTTGGTGAACTTTGCCAAAATAGCGTCTTTCTTCGCTTGTGGCAGCTTCGGGTTATTCAGCACCTTCTGGATAGCAGGAGGAACTTCAACGACCTTCTTTTCAGCTAAACCAAGTAGTTCCTTATACGCGTCCAGGTTAACAACCTGAGGGATCAATGATGGATTGCCCCAATCAAACTGATGCTTCAATGATGTAGACAGAATCTGAGCAAATGGTAGCAGGCAGAAGCTTACTAGTAGCAGGATGGCCAGTACGAACCCGATACGTCCCTTAATAGTTTTTTTACCTAACATAATCACTTACCACTTAAGAATTTTCTTCACATAGAACCAAATCAGCACACAGAGCACACCGAACTGGATAACCGAGGTTGCCGCAGCAAGCCCCTGGTCGATAACACCGGTAAATGCCTGGTAATAGGTAAATACAGGTAATGTCTCTACGTTTGGCGCCAACAGGAACACATCTTCAAATCGGTTCAGGTTCCAAATAAGGCGCAGAATAACCACCGTCGCCAGTACAAAGTAGATTTCCGGAAGCGTTACATGGAAGAAGCGTCCAATTGGGCCATAACCATCAATCGCTGCCGCTTCATACTGATCTTTCGGAATAGACGTCAGTTTTGACAAAATCAGCAAGTACGCAATCGGGAAGTGTTTCCACACATCGAAGATAATCACTACCCAAACGGCTGAATCCGGCTCACCAATCAAGTTGGTTCGGGCATCTAACAGATGAAGTACATCCACCATCAACCAGTTAAATACACCGTTCACTGGATCGAACAGGAACTGCCAACCGAATACAACCGAGATAACCGGTGCAAAATAAGGCATTAAGATTGCCGCACTTACCAAGCCGCGACCTTTAAAGGGTTCACGCATTAATAGCGCAACAGCAAGGCCTAAAAGCGTAGTACCAGCCACGGTACCAAACAGGTAAACGCCTGTTGTTGCAATGGATGCGTAATAATCAGGGTTAGACAACAGTCTTGAGTAGTTCTCCAACCCTACGAAAAGCTTGTCACCATTCAGCTTGACATCAAAAAAGCTGAGGTAGACGTTAAAAACAATTGGATAGAGTATTAGCAGGCCGATAATACCTAGTGTCGGTGCCACTAGTTTCCAACCAAACCGAGCTTCTGCTCTCTCTAATGGAGTCATGGGTATTTCCTTTCTTAATTTGGAATGCACTTACCCCGCATTCCTCGTTAAGTACTTATTAGATTATTCGTATGTATTCATCAAATTAGGTAGGCTGATATCGATAAGCAGACCTTCCTCGCCATGGATGGCGAGGCAGAGCTACATGGATGTATTCATGCGTGTCTGTGTTCGATATCTGCCTGCCTGTTATACGAACGATCTTACTCAGCGATAACTTTCTGCATCTCTGTTTCAGCCCAATCTAGAGACTTAGCTGTGTCCTGGTCTTCGATTACTGCGCTGTAAACCATACGAGGGATGATTTGCTTAGAGAAAATCTCACCAGATTTAGGGAACGCTTTACCATCAACCACAGAGAAGTTCTTGATGTTGTCGAAACCAGCAATGATCTCTTTAATAGACTCTTTACCGTAACGGTTAAAGATACCTTTTGGATCGTTCAGGAAGTCATCATCTTCTGCGATATCACGTAGCATTGGCAGGTGACCACCCGGTGCCATATGAGAATATGCTACCACCTGATCTTTCTCGTTCAGGTACTCGATAAACGCTTTCGTTGCATCCACTTCTTCTTTGTTGTCATTCTTCATGATAGAGAAGCCAACCAAAGTACCGAATGTAGAAGGTGACGATTTGGTAATCGTTGTAGCAAGACGAGTGTTCTGTGCCAGTTCAGGATCGAATGTCGCGCCTTTCAGGTCTTTAAAGTTATCTGTACCTAAGGAACTTGCTGCCGCTTCTGCCAGTGCGATGTCATCCATGATGTACGTCGAGTAGAAGAACATCGCTAGCTTACCCTGAAGGTAGTAGTCACGAGCACGCCAGGTTTGTGGGCCCGGTGGCGTGTATTCAGAAAGCTGCTTATAGAAATCCAGTGTTTCTTTCTGAGCATCAGAGTTAAATACTAGCTCACCATCTTTATTGAACTGAGCTGCATCGTTAGAAAGTGCAAACTGTGTGTAAACCTGCTCAGCAAAGCTATCTGCTTTTGTACCAATCAAGATACCGTACTGGTTTTCTTCTGGCTTATTGAAGTACTTAGCTGCTTTTTCAATATTTTCCCATGTTGTTGGTGGCTCAAGACCTGCGTCTTTAAACCAGTCAGCACGATACCAGATACCTTGTACCCAGCCACGGTATGGAATTGCAACAAACTTACCGTTTTCAGGGTTTTCAATCATCTTAAGCGCGCCTTTATAGATTCGCTCTTGACCCAGCTTGTTTACAACATCCGTTGTTGCATCCAGGTCTACGATACCTTGCTCAGCAAACGCCAAAGACAGGTTTGAACCCACTTCAATCATGTCAGGTAGCGTGTTTGATGCTGCTGCCGCTGCGATCTGCTTAGGAATGTCGTTTTCATCTACACCCACAACTTTCACGTCGATGCCAGGGTTCAGTGCTTCAAACACATCCGCCATCACTTCGATAGTCTGCATACGGTCAGACTGAGTCAGTGTTGTCCAAAATTCAACGGTAGTTGCATTGGCAACACTTGACATTGATAAGCCCGCAGCAGCGAGTCCAAGAGTCAGAGTTTTTAGTTTCATCGTGTTATCCCTTACGATTAGGATTCATATTGTTATAAACCGGGCTACCGAAATAGCCGGTGCCATTATTTGCTCAACCACATTACCTGATATGGCTGAACGGAAAGCTTGCCAGAAGCAGCTTCACCGCTAATCAAGTCTTGACTGATACCATCAAGTAAAGCGTCAGTATCTAATTCAACAACCTGATTGGAGATGTTGATGACCACGGCGACTTTTTCGCCGCGGACAAAGGTAATTAGTTGCTCACCAGATTTCACAACACGCTGAGAAGCAAATGGTGTAAACGCCTCTTCCTGTTTGCGAATAGTAAGTAGTTTCTTGAAGCGATTCAGAACCTGAGTACGACGAGATTCTGGATTAGCAAGGTCAGCCTCTACTTCACTTCTTACCAGCTTTTCACGGTTAATCGCTCGGTTGTATCCAAGTTTCTCAAGACCTTCCAGGTCATTCCCGGAACCCAGAAGACTATGTACATAGATTCCCGGAACACCAGCCATAGAAATAAGAATAGACTGTGCTGCCATAAAGCGGTTTAGATTGGTCTCGTCATCGGCATCAATTGCGCTAACTGCATCAAAATAGTTGATGTTCAGCTCATAAGGACTTTGAGTACCATCACCGTTATCTTTGTATGAAACGCGGCCACCATTGGTTTGAACAACATTTAGCAGGTGGTCTACCTGATCTTTGCTCAGAATGCCTTCAACAGGGCGAACACCGATACCGTCGTGTGATGCCAGGAAGTTAAAGAAAGTCGTTTTGTCAGAGCATGGTTCTAAGCTCGCCATCCAGTCGACGATCTTCTCACTGTTACCGGTTTGAATGGTGTGCAGTGTTAGTGGTGGTAGCGGGAACTGATAAACAAGGTGCGCTTCGTTCTCACCGTTACCGAAGTAACTGATGTTATCTTTGTGCGGTACGTTGGTTTCCGTAATCAATTTAACGTGTGGAGCCACTGCATCGATTACCGCTCGCATAGCCTGCACCAAAGCATGAGTCTGAGGCTGGTGAATACAAGGTGTATCGAGCTCTTTCCACATGAAGCCGATCGCATCAAGACGAACAAATGAAGCGCCCTGCTCTGCATAGAATAGTAGAAGCTCAACAATCTTCTGGAAAACTTCAGGGCAACGGAAGTTAAGGTCAATCTGGTCTTCACTGAATGTTGTCCAGATATGCTTTGTACCGTGTGCCGTTTCAAATGTAGTCAGTAGTGGAAGTGCTCGAGGACGAGTTACTGAGCTGTAATCGCGGTCAGGGTTTGCTTCAGTAAAGAAGTTGCGATATTGCTCTTCACCCTTTAGGTAACCCTGGAACCAGTCACTTGCTTGTGAAATATGGTTAATCACACCATCAAACATCAGATTGTAGTCACCAGACAACTTCTGAACGTTGTCCCAGTCACCCAGATCCGGATTAATTTTCCAGTAATCAACCACTGAGAAACCGTCATCTGATGTATATGGGAAACAAGGCAGCAGATGCACAGCAGACAGAATGTCTTTCGCATTGTCATTTAGAAACTCGTTCAAAGTCTGAAGAGGTGCTTTGCCTTCTTCTTTGATTGAGTCACCGTAAGTAATCAGCATCACATCACTTTGATCAACCCACTGCTTTTTACCTTCATATGAAGGCTGAGCTTCTATTACTTTCATCAGGTTCGGAATAAGAACACTTAGCTGTTCTGGGGAGTAGACGCCAGCCAGAATCTGTTGGAGATCCTTTTTAACACCTGAAAATTTTGTTTGCTCGTGGCCCATTTTTCTTTCCATTACTTTGACTTACAAATTGTTAACTCAAAACAACAAAACCGGTTTTGATTAACTTTCAAAAAAAAGTGACTATCGAAAATGTCACTGCCAATACTCAATTGCAAACAAGTATAGAACGATAAATTGAATCAATATTTGAACTAAATCTCATTTTACTCCCCAATCAAAACCGGTTTTGATGAAACGTGAACAAGATCAATTATTGACGAATAAATCAACAAAAAGCCTGTCTATACAGGTTGAACTTCCGTTAGATTAGCGCGTGATTGATAGATAGTTTGCGTTGGATGAACGAGAGATGAACATATTACTAGCACACTTTAGAGTTGGAGAAACTGACGGGGTTTCTCTTGAAATGGACAAGTGGAAACAAGCACTTGAAGCACTTGGACACAATGTATATTACCTGGCTGGATCTTCTGGAAGCTGCCAGGCACTACTGATTCCGGAGCTTCATTACCTAAACCCAGTCAACGATAAAATCATACATAACGCGTATGTAGAATTAACAGATTACGCATCAGAATCGGTTTTGATAAATGATATAGAACGCATTGCTGACAACATTGCAATCAAGGTAGCCGAAGTTATAGATTCTTATGATATTGATGTCGTTGTCCCTAACAACATCTGGTCTCTGGGTTACCATCTGCCAGCAGCTATTGGCTTAATGAAAGCAATAGAATCAACCCAGACCAAAGTAATATGCCACCACCACGACTTTCATTGGGAGCGCGAGAAGTACTCCAAACCAACATCTGCAAGCATACAGTCTCTGCTGGAAACCTACTTCCCACCAAAACACCCGCTAATTAAGCACTGCGTAATAAACCGAATTGCACAGACTGAACTGAAACAACGAAGAGACATTGACTCTACTGTTGTGCCGAACGTGTTCGATTTTCATGGTAACCAGTGGAAAATTGATAACTTCAACCAGGATCTTCGTGAAAAATTTGGTATCAAAGAAAACGATCTGTTTTTCCTTCAGGCAACAAGAATTGTTGCACGTAAAGGCATCGAAATTGCCCTTGATCTGTTGAAAAGGCTGCAAGACAGACGCGAACAACTTATCGGCAAAACACTCTACAATGGCCGAATATTCACTGAAGATAGCCGCATCATACTTGTGTTTGCAGGTATGAATGAAGATGAACCTTATCTTGAACTGTTGAAAAATAAAGCTGCTTCTTGCGATGTCGAGCTGCTTTTCATCAACGAGTCAGTAGGCCACTCAAGACACCTGGAAAATGAGATAAAAACCTACTCTCTCTGGGACGTATATTGTCATGCAGACATCATCACTTACCCGAGTCTGTTGGAAGGTTGGGGTAATCAGTTCCTTGAAGGATTGATCGCCAAAGTTCCGATGGCAACTTATCGCTACCCGGTTTATGACCTGGATATTGCTGACTATAAGTTCAATATCATTGACCTGGGTAACAAACATGAGCTTGACGAAGATGGTCTTGCTGTTGTTAACGAACAGACATTAGATAAAGCGGTAGATCAGACTCTCACTTATCTGCTGGATAAAAATCTTCGTGAAAAAGATATGTCACTTAACTATCAGATAGGTGAGAAGAACTTCTCTTACCCTGCGCTTAGAGAGTTGCTGGGCTCAATTTTTGGCACTGCCGAGGAAAAAAATGAGCTCATTGACCTGTTTCAAATCATACGATATCCGGGGCAAGCTCGGCGATGAACTTAACGAAGATATTGCATACCGAATTGGCAGAGCTTATGCCCAATATCTGAACCCTAAAGTAGTTGCTGTGGGTGGCGACGCACGCGAAACGTCACCAACATTAAAGGCAGCGGTTGCTCGCGGGCTTATGGACGGAGGCACTGACGTACTCGACATCGGTTTAGCCGGAACCGAAGAAATTTACTACGCAGCAAGCAACACTCAGGTAGACGGTGGCATTGCTATCACCGCTAGTCACAACCCAATTAATTACAATGGAATGAAGCTGGTAAGGGAGAACTCTAAGCCTATCAGTAATGATACCGGCCTGCTTGAGATCAAAAAACTAGCAGAAGCAAACCAGTTCGAGAGTAGCTATCACAAAGGAAATCTTCTTAATGTTTCTATGATAGATGACTATAGTGACCACTTACTTACCTACATCAATCCAAACAACATTAAACCATTAAAGTTAGTGGTTAATGCAGGTAACGGCGCTGCAGGACATGTGGTAGATATACTCGAACGCAAGCTTAGTAAACTGAATGCTCCAATCGAGTTTATCAAGATTCATAATGAACCTGACTTTACATTTCCGAACGGTATCCCTAACCCGATACTACCCGAAAACCGAGCAGACACATCTAATGCCGTACAGGAACATAATGCTGATATGGGTATTGCCTGGGACGGCGACTTTGACCGTTGTTTCTTCTTTGATGAAAACGGTGCCTTTATCGAGGGCTACTATATCGTGGGTCTTTTGGCCGAAGCATTTCTGAAGAAAGATAAAGGCGCAAAAATTATCCACGACCCTCGCCTGACCTGGAATACGATTGACACCGTAGAAGAAAACGGCGGCACTGCAATCCAGTCGAAAACAGGTCACGCTTTTATAAAGCAAATAATGCGAGAGAAAGATGCGGTTTACGGTGGTGAAATGAGTGCTCACCACTATTTTCGTGACTTTGCCTACTGTGACAGTGGAATGATTCCATGGTTGCTGGTAGCAGAACTGGTCAGCTTGCGTAATAAGCCACTGTCTCAACTTGTTGAAGACAGAATTCAGAAATACCCATCATCGGGTGAAATAAACAGAAAAGTTGCCGATACAGAAGTAACGATCGCGTTGATTCGCAATATGTTTGAAGCTGATGCAACCTCCATAGATACAACAGATGGACTCAGCATGGAGTTTGAGGAATGGCGGTTTAACCTAAGGGCATCGAATACCGAACCAGTAATAAGGCTAAATGTCGAAAGTCGAGGAAACCATCAGTTAATGACGTCGAAGACCGAAGAAATACTCAGCTTTTTGTCGTAGATCATGTAATTCGTACTAGCTATTGAGCGATCTCACATTTAAGACTTCTCAAGGCTAGTATTTTCCTAGTTTATTTGTATGATGATTAACCTATAAGAAAAATGTATGTCCGGCAGTGTATTATGAGTAATGTATACAAAATAGAAGCCCTAAACGAACACTACGCAAATATGATCCATGCGTTTATTGATGGTTTAGGGGGCAAATGTATTGTTCAGGGAAGTGCTATTATTACAGATTATCCTTTTGAAACTAATAATGCCCTTTGGCTGCTTCCTTTGATATCCGGAACTCATGACCAATTGACTGAAAGCGACTTTAGTTGCTGGACAGGAGCGTACTAGGGTCTATTGACCTTGATTGAAAAACTGCCATCAAAAGATGGCAGTTTTTCAATAAGGGCCTCGTTCATCTGGTTTTCTAATCTCAAGTTAAGTATATTGAGCACAATTTAGTTAAGCACGGTGAATATTAAACATGAGTGATTCTGACCAGATAATCGATATAGAAAACCAAATCTGTTTTCTCTCTATAGTGCCAGCAACGCAGTATTACGAGCCTATCGTCCGCTTTTAGATGAGCTTGACCTCACATACCTTCAATATATGACCATGATCGTCCTTTGGAAACATGCTCCGCTTAACGTAAAAGAGATCGGAAAAAAATGTATCTGGATTCAGGAACATTAACTCCCCTTCTAAAGCGTTTAGAACAAAAAGAATTAATAAGCCGCAATCGTAGTCGTGAAGATGAAAGAGTAATGGAAATCAGCCTGACACAAAAAGGCGAGAAGCTAAAAAAAGAGGCTGTTTCTATACCAGAAAAGCTCTCATGTAAGATCAACATTGCAAGAGAAGAAGCACTGGAGTTAAAACGAATCAGCGACGTTTTACTAAAAAACATTAATGCCTAGTAACGAAGTGGCTCGTTTCAACAACTCATAGTACGCACTTACTATGTATCGCCTGTCTCCATGAGTTCTCCCATTTCGACTAATGACTGCTCAATATAGCGATGCATTTTATCTAAGTTCTCAGAAAGTGCTGTTCGGCTAGTCATATTGAAACAGATAGAATCGTTACGTATAAAGTAACGAATACCATACCCATTATCGACAATTGGTCCATATCCTGCCAGTTCGACACCGTAATCGGAGGTTGTGCTGGTGCATACCACACTGTTCGTCAGCGCTTTGTACACATGAGAGTTAAATATGGATGGCATAGCATCAATGCCCAACTCTTTTCCGGCTTTTTTATATCGATGTTGCAACGCTAGACAATGAGAGTAAACGCCCTCGCCAAACCGGCACTCTTTTGCTCGATTTACGTGCTGTTGTGCCGCTTTTCGAAGCAAATCCTGGCTGATTTCAACATTTTGATCTTCCACAACCAGAGACTTTACAAAAGCCGAAGATTCTGGGGAAACGGTATAAAGCACATCAATACGTCCATCTAAAAACGTTCTTGTCATCACCGCTTCATAGGCGCTAAAAAACTTCCCGTAGAGTTTGAATTCAGCCAGCTGCAAGGCTAGCTGTACAAATGCATCAGGACTAACACCAAACTGCTTGATTCTATCTTTACCAAAATGAGAGAAGCTCAGCACTCGAGTTTGAGTATTCTCAACATGTTGATGGAACGCGTTTTTTGCATTTTGAATAGCATCAACCAATGTCTCATCAAGGTAAAACTCTATTTCCTGCAAACGAGCATCTGATTTAGCGACAAGTTTGTTTACTTGGCCTTCTTGTACGGACACTTTATCGATAGAGTTGTAGATATGCCCTATCATGCGAAGCATTACAGATCCATCTACACCTGTGTGTTCGAAGTTAATTCCTGTTTTTCCATTGTTAAATACGACAAACTGCAATGCCTTATCGAAATAACGATCTTCTCCACCACCATGCAATAGTTGTTTTGATATATCTGTTATTGCATCAGGGTTGCCGTTGTCTAAACAGAGAACAAATGCAGCATCTTCTATTATCTGCATGGCACGCTGATTGTTCTCTGATATATCCAGTAGATGCTTCCTGTCAAAAGCCCATGATTCCCGAGGAGTGGTTGTCAGTAATCCGAAGTTTTGTCCTTTATCCCCTATAGATAGAATCAATTGCAAATCATGCTCGATGTCCGGGACCACCCTGCGGCGACCACTCTCATCAAGAATGTCGACCTGAAACATCTTTTGATTGTGCAGAACAATAATGGACTTACGGCACTTTGACACTTTGAACTGGTCACTACCTACGCAAGGAATTCTGACCGAAGAAAAGATGTTCTTATATTGATTCATGCATAGGTAGCGATCTTTTTGCATGTCAACGCTCAATAGCTCGTTGTCAACTGAGCCAATAAAATCATAAACCGTCGCGGTTAATGCTGCTGCAATATGTGCTTGAGAATTCGATTTTTCATCGAGTTTGCTTTTTAGGTAGTAAAACACATTGCTGTTAATAGTCAGGGAATGACGAGCATCCAAATAAATATTCTTCCACACTGGTGCCGACCAATTGCTAACCGTGCTTTCCTGAGCCCATTCGATCAAATTTTTCTGTAGCTTTTCGCCTTCTCCTCCTGGTTCCAGGAATTTATCCACCTCTATCTTTGCTTCATTTAGCTCACTTTCAGTTAGTAATGGTTCTGCCCACTCAATCAGTTTTTTAAAGGTTATTGTTAACTCTGGCACTGGCATTTCTGGCAGCTTCGACTGGTGACTAAATGTGTTTTCCATTACTTCGTAGCCTTATAACTAAACAGGTAAGCATTCAATAATTGAGCGCTATTTACAAAATTAGTTTTAACTCTAATCATTTGAGGGCTAACTATATAAACTCACATTAATTAAAAGGCAATAAACATCTGATATTTTAATGTGTTTAGATCAATTTATTGCCTAATATATTTATATTTTATATGTTGTTATTATTTTGTTACCCCTTGATCATTAGAACTCAAATGATTAGGATAAAAATGCAACGTAGAGCGCTTGCTCAAATAGTAACCATCAAAGGAAATTAATTTATGTCACCGTTAACGACTTACCAAAACTATGTGCATGGTCGGTACGTACCTAACGATACGGGCGAAACATTTGAGGTGATAAATCCAGCTACTGGTAAGGTAAGTTATTTGGTTGAGGTTGCGGACGAGAGTGTTCAGAGTGCAGCTATCGAAAGCGCAAAATCAGGTTTTTTAATATGGTCTAAAATGACAGCAACCGAGCGCTGCCGAATTCTTCTTAACGCTGTTGCTTTACTACGCGAACGTAACGACGAACTTGCTGAAATAGAAGTTATTGATACCGGTAAACCCTGGCAGGAAGCTTCGGTAGTGGATGTGGTTACAGGCGCTGATTCTATCGAATATTTTGCTGGGTTAGCGCCTGGTATCGAAGGTACGCAACAACCCATTGGCGACGATTTTTATTACACACGACGCGAACCTCTTGGCATTTGTGCTGGAATAGGCGCATGGAATTATCCGTTACAAATAGCTTGCTGGAAGTCAGCTCCTGCTCTGGCATGTGGCAACGCAATGTTGTTTAAACCTTCAGAAGAAACACCGCGTGGAGCAATGTTGCTGGCCGAAATTTTTACTGAAGCAGGCGTACCCGATGGGGTATTTAACGTCATACATGGTGACGGTAAGGTTGGTGCTTGGCTAACCGCGCATCAAGATATTGATAAGGTATCTTTTACCGGGGAAGTGGGTACCGGTTGCAAAGTTATGGCTTCAGCTTCGGCATCTCTCAAAGAAGTCACAATGGAGCTTGGTGGCAAATCACCTTTAATTATTTTTGATGATGCAGATATCGAAAACGCGGTTTCTGCCGCGATGTTAGGCAATTTCTACACCCAAGGAGAGATTTGCACCAACGGTACGCGAGTGTTTGTTCATCAGGATATCTACTCACAGTTTATCGAACGACTCATTGAGCGCACCGAACAAAACATCATCTGCGGTAATCCAATGAATCCCGAGACAAATTTTGGCGCATTAATATCAAAACAACACCAAGAGAAAGTACTCACATATATTAATCAGGGCAAAGTCGAAGGAGCAAAATTACTTACAGGTGGTTTTGCCCTGCAACCCAAAGATTCCCCAGACGGATTTTTTGTCGCACCCACAATTTTCACTGATTGTACTGACGATATGACCATTACCCGAGAGGAGATTTTCGGACCAGTAATGTCTGTACTTACCTTTTCAGATGAAGACGAGGTGATACGTCGTGCAAATAATACTCACCTGGGGCTGGCCGCTGGCGTATTTACGCAGGACATCACTCGTGCGCACAGAGTAATAAGCCAGATGCAAGCAGGAATATGTTGGATAAATGCTTATGGCGCTTCTCCTGCCGAGATGCCGGTTGGGGGCTATAAAATGTCTGGGATTGGTCGGGAAAATGGTTCAGAAACACTGAAAGCCTATACTCAGACCAAAGCCGTCTACGTTGGTATGCAACCTCTTGAAAGCCCCTTTTAGGAACTCCTATGAACCAAGGAAAATATGACTACATTATAGTTGGTGCAGGCAGCGCAGGTTGCGTGCTTGCAAACCGGTTATCGGCCAATCCTTTACATAGAGTATTGCTTCTGGAAACAGGCGGCAGTGATAAGAGTATATTTATCCAGATGCCTACCGCACTGTCCATTCCTATGAACACTGAAAAGTACGCCTGGCAGTTTGAAACCGAACCAGAACCTTTTTTGGATAATCGTCGCATGCACTGCCCTCGCGGTAAGGTTTTAGGGGGATCCTCATCGATTAACGGTATGGTTTATGTTCGGGGGCATGCAAGAGACTTTGATGAATGGCAACAGGAAGGCGCTAACCAGTGGGATTACGCTCATTGCCTACCTTACTTTAAGAAAGCGGAAAACTGGATATCTGGAGGCAACGAATATCGAGGTGGAGAAGGTCCGCTTGCTGTGAACAACGGCAACAACATGAAGAACCCTTTATATCAGGCATTTGTAGATGCTGGTAGCGATGCAGGTTACATGCATACCGAAGACTATAATGCAGCCCAACAGGAAGGTTTTGGACCTATGCATATGACCATTAAAGATGGTGTGCGCTGGTCGACAGCAAATGCCTATTTGAGGCCAGCAATGTCACGTAGCAATCTGACTGTAGTGACTCACGCTCAGGTACATAAAGTATTACTTGAGGGCAAAAAAGTGGTCGGTGTTCGCTATGAAATAAAAGGAAATATTATTGACGAACACTGCCAAAAAGAAGTGATTCTTTCTGCGGGTTCAATCGGCTCTCCGCACCTATTACAGTTGTCTGGTATTGGCAATGCTGACATTCTAGCAGAAGCCGGAATTGACCTTGTACATGAGCTTCCAGGTGTTGGTGAAAATTTACAAGACCACCTGGAATTTTACTTTCAGTTCAAGTGTCTGAAGCCTATTTCTTTGAATGGCAAACTTGACCCATTCAATAAGCTGCTTATTGGCACTCGTTGGATACTGAACAAATCGGGGCTTGGTGCAACCAACCATTTTGAGTCGTGCGGCTTTATTCGTTCTAAAGCAGATCTAGAATGGCCAGATCTACAGTACCACTTTTTGCCTGCAGCCATGAGGTACGACGGTAGAGAAGCTTTTGCCGGGCATGGATTCCAGGTACATATTGGGCACAACAAACCTAAAAGTCGAGGCTCTGTAAAAGTTGTCTCCAATGACGCGAAGATAGCCCCAAAAATTCAGTTTAATTATTTGTCTCACCAGGAAGATATCGAAGGCTTTCGCGCATGTGTCCGCCTTACTCGGGAAATTATCAACCAACCGGCTCTGGACGAGTATCGTGGTGAGGAGATTCAACCTGGCTTAGATGTCCAGACCGATGAAGAGATAGACAAGTTCGTAAGGAGCTCGGTTGAGAGCGCTTACCATCCTTCCTGTTCATGCAAGATGGGAGAGGATCAGATGTCAGTTGTCGATTCCGAGACAAAGGTTCACGGGGTAGAGAACCTACGAGTCGTCGACTCTTCTATTTTTCCGACCATTCCAAATGGCAACCTGAATGCTCCTACCATCATGGTTGCTGAACGTGCAGCAGATATGATTCTTGGTGAAGAATTACTTGCGGCAGAGCATGCAGAAGTAATGGTTGCCGAACAGTGGGAAACGAACCAGAGATCACACTCCCCTAAAAGAGAGGTGACTTACTAAAAACGTCTTTGAAGGCATCTAACCAGCCTACGCGATACTCGCAAATGGTTTCATCTGGCTCCGAAACGGTTGATCAGGTTTTAACTATCGTCAGCACGATACTTAAGACCTGATGGCATCTGCTATCAAACGACTGTAGCGAGCTCAGCAAAACATAATAAGGATTTCATTGTGTTTTATAGCTACAACATGGAGGTCAAGTAATGACCACCTGGTTATCAACTGGTATTTTATTTACATTCGCCGCTATCATATTCATTCTCTATCGCTGGGGTAATATGCAATGCATCGGCGTTACTCCAGTACGTAAATTTACTTTTATCGCGATTCTATTTACATCCGGTTTAGATGTCGGGCTGATAATGTTCCCTCTAACCGAGTTTTCTGGCTACGCTGATGTCATCGCAAGTCCAGAATATGCATTTAGCAACCCGTTATCTATTGAGTTTGGGTTCTGGGCATTCTTTATCTGGGCTTTTTATTTCTTAACTTGCTTCTATTTTTGTGTCATTGAGCCTAGAGTTAAGTTTTTCGAAATTCCATTAATAAAATTTATTAATAACATTGTAATTATTGGCACATGTGCATTTACCGCATATTTGCTGCTGGTTAACTTGCCTTGGTATCTGCCTGAATTAGGTGACGGCGAAACGGTTATCGGCAGCTTCTACCTCATAGTGTTTGCCGTTATTGCTATCGCTGTTTATTCAAGCACCAGTATCCGTTATGTAAAAGTACTTAGCCTTGGCAGTAGCTGGCTGTTTTTCATATTGATTACAATGATGTGGGGTAACGCGTTCTTAGCCGAAAGCTCAAGTGTTGGTGAGTTTTTTGTCACCTTCTCTCTGCTTGGGGATTACTTTGCAAACCTTCATCAGTTTATTTTGCCAATCAACGACTACCACGAGTTTTACCTTTACTGGTGGTTCGCATGGAGCATTATGATTGGTCAGTTTACGTCGCGCTTTGTCGGTGGATTAAGAACCTATCAGGTACTGGCTGCGATGATGGTGTTCCCATCTATTCCAATTGCAATATGGTTTACGGTTCTATACTACTACAGCGCAAACGCTATTCCGGTAGACGGATTCTATAACCTGGCGATGGTTTTCGTAGGCATGACTTTTGTCGTCAACTCTTTAGATTCTTTAGTAAGGCTCTATACAGACAATCTGGACTTGACCGTGCAGCGCTTCGGTAAAACCCGTTACTTTGTCGGTAATCTGATCTTACTTTCTGGCTTAACGTTGTTGTTTAAGCTGGACTTCTTACAAATTCAGTGGGTTGGCGCGTTAGCAATTGGATTGATTCTTGGGTGCTTTATGTACATTATGGCGACAAGTTATCGCCGGGTTTCCGTTATCGAACGCTCTCCAAAAGCGAACAAAATTGACTTCAATAAGATTGAACTAATCAATTAAGCAATTTTTTATCTCTATTAAAAACGGCACCTGCATTGGTGCCGTTATACTTTGAGAGACAACAAGTCCAATTAAAACTTAATAAATCTCCATTATCCAAGATTCGATTTTTTTCTGTTGCCAGAACCCGACAATGATTGGTTCTAGCGTTTCAAGTACTTTCTGGAAATCTTCGTCTTTAACTTCGTTGTTGAACCAGCCTTTAATCGAGGAGTCACTGAAAGCCAGCTGTTTGAGATTACCTGAGCTCATCAACTGTTCTTCACCATCTGTGGCGAGTTGCTCATCAGTAAGCTCTATCTGCGACTCAAAATATTGCTCTGCCGCTTTATATAACTGCCAGCCATCATCTCTTTTTGCTACCAACTTCATGCGTACATCCCTTACCATTTCTAAAACAATCATAAGACCATAATTTTTAAGTGGATACAGAGAAACTACTCACAGACTTGCGTTTAGGTATTTCTGCATTTCTGACTCAGGTACCATTCCACCTCCGGTTGCCCAGATTATATGAGTGGCATTATTCATAACTGACGGGCTCAAACCAAATCGCTGCAAATAATCAGATCCTCGAATCACTGTCTGAGGGCCAAGCATTCCCGCCAAGGCCGACGGTTCCAAAAGTATTCCTTCGGCGTCATTCAATTCCCAGAGATAGCGCAGCATGCTCTCATCAGAGATGGTGTAATAGCCATCCAATAGCCGCTCCATTGCCCTACCTACAAACCCAGAAGCTCTTCCGACAGCCAAACCATCAGCCGTGGTCACGTTGTCGATGCCAATATCCTGAACGGCTATTTCATCATGCAATCCGGTATGCACTCCCAACAACATGCACGGCGAATGCGTAGGCTCTGCAAATATGCAGTGCACATGATCACCTAGTGCCATCTTCAATCCAAATGCCACACCACCAGGGCCACCACCGACACCACAAGGCAGATAAACAAAAAGTGGATGTTCTTCATCAACAGCGATACCTAATTGATCTAGCTGTGCTTTTAAACGCTCTCCCGCTACCGAATAACCTAAAAACAGTGTTTTAGAGTTCTCGTCATCGATAAAAAAGCAATTCGGGTCTTTTTCTGCTTCTTTCCTACCTTGCTCAACGGCGACACTATAATCTTGCTCATACTCCACAACGTTAACGCCATGAGCTCGTAGCATCTGCTTTTTCCAGTCCCTGGCGTCAGCAGACATATGCACCGAAACTGAAAAGCCAAGTTTTGCACTCATTATGCCAATAGACAGTCCAAGGTTACCCGTTGACCCTACCGCTATGCTGTATTGGCTAAAGAACTGTTTAAAATCGTCTCCTGCCAATTTACTGTAGTCATCTTCTATGGAGAGCAACCCAGCAGCAAGCGCGAGCTTTTCAGCATGAGCAAGCACCTCATAAATCCCGCCTCTAGCTTTTATGGAACCGGATATTGGTAAGTGACTGTCCTTTTTAAGCATCAGCCTTCCCGGTATTGAACAACCGGCTTCAGCCTCAACACGCTTTTGCATATCAGGGATATCCACTAACTCCGATTCAATCATCCCTTTCAAAGACGCTGTCTCCGGAAAAACCTTGCTCAAATATGGAGCAAACCTTTTCAGGCGCATACTGGCATCACGGATATCTTCGGAATCTAATCCAACATACGGCAAAGCCTTCTCCAACGAAGTAACTGACGGGTTAAACCAGGATATTTCCTTCAGCTCAATAAGTTCATTTAGAAGAGGAAACTGAGCAGTCAGCTCTCCAACATTATGCGAGGTCATTACGCTTCCTTACGGGAATGAGTTTGAGAGGTTAGTTTATCTAATCCTCAGATAGAAACCCCATTTATTTTTCTCTGTGATACTGTTGCCCTATTGGCAAACTAGGATAGATACTAAAAGAACAAGGATGCAGCATGGCCACTTTTAACGCTCCCGAGTTTAGAAAACAATTGCACCGCAACCCAGAGCTTTCGAACCAAGAGGAAGAGACCGCGCTTGCCATAGCTACGCAATTGCAAGCTTTTGGCCTTAGCCCGATAACAAAGATCGGTGGTCATGGGATTATTTGTGTGTTTGAGGGAACAGAAGAAGGTGAAACAACGCTGATACGAGCAGACTTCGATGCTATTCAGGTTAAGGAAAAAGCTGAACACAACCATGCATCCCTTAACGATGGCGTCATGCATGGTTGCGGCCATGATGGGCATACCACCTCTTTGTTAAGCGTGGCTGAACAGCTAAGCAAATATCCTCCACACAAAGGGAAAGTCATTTTACTGTTTCAACCAGCAGAGGAAACTGGTACTGGAGCCAAAGAAATGTTAGCAGATCATAATCTATCGGGATTACCGGTAGAAAATGTATTTGCTTATCACAATTTACCGGGTTACCCCTTGCACGAGGTCGTGGTCAAAAAAGGCACTTTCGCATGTGCATCTACCGGTATATCTATAGAACTGCAAGGAAAGACATCTCATGCCGCCTACCCTTCCAGAGGGATCAGCCCTGTAAATGAGATGATAGAACTTATAAATTTCTTACAGGATTTACCTCAGAAATACGCCGACACTTTTAGCCTGGTTACGATCGTACATGCAATCCTTGGAGAGGAAGCCTTCGGCGTTTCAGCAGGGAGTGCGAAGGTCATGGCTACACTTCGTAGTGAATGTAATGCCACGTTTGTGGATATGCAAAATCAAATCCTAGATAAAATTAATCTGATGCAGCAACAAAGTAAGCTAAAAATTCAGTATAGCTGGCATGAACCGTTCAATGCTGCGAGTAACTCAAATGTTCACGTCGAGCAATTGATTCAACAGGCGCAAAAACTGGATTTGTCGGTAACGGAACTTGATGAACCCCTCCGCTGGTCGGAAGACTTCGCCGAATTCCTTCTCAAGTCCCCCGGCGCATTATTTGGCATAGGCAGCGGGATAGATCATGCCGAACTTCACAATCCCGATTACGATTTCCCTGACCAAATTCTAACGACCGCTTCCAATCTGTTTTTATCTCTGATTGAGAGTAAGCATCGATAATACTCGATGCTGTTGACAGCAACTCACGGTTAGGTATGGCTAGTTAGCTTTCAAATTAACTCATCGATACTTATCGTAGATCTCGTCAATAGCCCCTTTCTCCTTGAGCTTTAGGATCGCATGATTAAAGCGCTCAACAGCATCTTGTTTAGAAGGATGAAATCGGATCATCATATCCAAAGAGTGGTAAGGCTCACCTACGACAAGCTTGTCACTCAAATTTTGCTCCCTAATCTGGTACTGGGCGAAATCCTTATTAATAAGTGCCTGGTGAATTCGTTCAGATAGTAGTAATTGGATTAGCTTGTTTTCACTTTGCGTTGGATAAGCTTCAATGCGGTTGTCTTCAAAATAAGGTGTATATTTCGGATAGTAATACCCTTTCACAACACCGATACTCTCACCTAATAAGTCGTCCTGAGATTCCACTTGTTTAACGTACTTTTTGTTAAAAAGAAGCGTTTCATCGGCAACGGTAAACGGCTCACTGTAAATACCAGGAACTTTAGATTCTCCCCGATAAGCCGGGTTGGTCATAGGTTCAATATGGATTTCTCCAGCTTCGAACATATATAAAGCACGGTTAAACGGAACTCGAACATATTCAATCTTGTCCCCTGTTTCTTCAGATAGAGCAGAGAATATATCCTTTATCGTTCCGGTTCGTGAATCGCTCTCTTCAAAGAAATAGGGCGGGAAAGATCCTGTATGAAGCATCACTTTCAATGTTTCAGCAACGCTGAGATGAGAAAACAAAATGGCCGATGTAAGGGTGAATAGTTTTAAGCTGTATCCTACAAACTTCATTTTTACCTCTAGAAAAAACCGGGAACATCGAGCAAGCTCAACATCCCCTACTCCATTTCATAGATCATAGTGTATATGCTGGAGTTAGTTGGTCAAATGAGTTATTTATCACCAAAAGCTATAACTTAATCAGCAAAACAGATTCCTGTCAGCTTCGCGGACTGAACGGCTAGATGATCTTTAGGTACAAACTTTGTTTTACCAGCGATATCCTCAAGCGGAACTGCAACCACTTCTAACCCTTTTGCCGCAACGATTTTGTTATATTCGCCTTTGTACAACAGCTCCGCCGCTTTAGCTCCAAACTGGGTTGCCAGTACCCTGTCATAGCCTGTCGGGCTGCCCCCTCTTTGCAAGTAACCCAAAACAGACACTCTCGATTCATAATCTGAAATTGCATTAAGCTCCTTCGATAGCCTGTCTGCAGCACCGATACCTTCTGCAGCTCGTTTTTTCTTAAACTTCTTCTTAGTTAAATGAGCTTCTTCTAACGTACGCGCACCTTCAGCAACCACAATCACGCAGAACTGTGATTTGGAATTCTTCATTCGCTTATCAACATGCTCTTTGAGTTTGTGAACATCGTAAGGAATTTCCGGAAGAATAATCGCATCCGCACCACCGGCAATACCAGCGTAAAGAGCCAGCCAGCCTGCTGAATTACCCATAATCTCAGCTAAAATTACGCGCTTGTGCGAAGCTGCTGTCGTGTGTAAGCGGTCTACGGCGTCTGTGCAAAACTCCAAAGCAGAATGGAAACCGAAGGTAATATCGGTACCGAATATGTCGTTGTCTATCGTTTTGGGGAGGCCAATAACATTCAGGCCTCTTTCTGTTAGCCAGTAACCCCGTTTATTGGTGCCACCACCACCAAGTACGACTAAACAATCCAGATTCCACGCATGGTAGTTATCTACCATTTTTTGAACTTTAGCTTCGTCTTTAAAAGGCCGCTCCCGGGAGTTTCTCAAGAAAGAACCACCTTCATGCAGGATACCGGAGAAGTCTGCGTGCTCCATCAGTCTGGCATTGTTTTCTACCAGGCCTTTATAACCGTCATAAAAACCCACAATTTCAATGCCATAGTTATCCTGAGCTGCTTTTGCCAGTCCTCTCATGGCTGCGTTCAGACCCGGTGCATCTCCACCAGCAGTCAATACACCAATTCTTTTAGTCACTGAACTCATACGTAAACTCTCTCTCGCTATTTCTTTGCTTTATCCTGATCGAGAAAATTCTTGATTAACTTCTCAATAATTTTTTGTACCGATGTATCTTCTTCTATTGCTCTAAGCTTAAGTGCTTTAAGCGTTTTTGCCTCTAGCCGTAATGAGGTATTTTTCTTGCTGCTTTTGTCTTTGTCTTTGTCTTTGTCTTTGTCTTTGTCTTTTGCCATAAATTATCCTTCAGCTTATGACACCATGACGTCATTACATCAATTAGTTACCTCAAATAGTAAATATAAGTTAGAAAGTGTGATCTAAAACATTTCTAGAAGAACGAAATTATAAAAGTGTCAAATACAAGACTGATTTAGCATTCATTTGAATTGTGTAAATGTTAAACTCGTTCCATTTATGCCACATAAACCCCATTTAAAATGTGGGCTTAATAATTCACGAGTGTAATAACACCAGCTTGTAGTATGGACCTAGTTATATGCCTTTCAAAATAAAGACAATAGTCCCTTTTGCATTATTTATGCCTCTATTTGCCTTTGGCAATGATTCTGAGGTGAACTCATTTGATCTCGAATCACTGATGAGTTCTGACGTACAACTTTCGTCAGTAATGAGACGGCTCCAGTCAACAAAAGATACTGCTGCATCTGTCTATGTATTAACTGGGGAAGAGATTCTTCGGTCAGGCTCAACTTCTGTTCCACAAGCGTTAAAGTTAGTTCCGGGTTTACAGGTAAGACAAATTAACCAGAATCTCTGGGCGATTACTTCAAGAGCATCTGCAAGCCGATACTCTAATAAACTCCTGGTAATGGTCGACGGACAGAGTGTTTATGACCCAATACATGCTGGTGTAAACTGGGAAGTACTTAAGGTTCCTCTTATTGATATCGAAAAAATTGAAGTTATCAGAGGTCAAGGCAGCCTGTTATGGGGAAGTAACGCCACAAATGGTGTCATCAATATAATCACCAAACATAGTGAAGATACGCGGTCTCTTGCACTACAAGCGAACACTGGCACGACACTAAATCACGACGTTACTGCACGATACGGTGATGATCTGGGGATACACGGCTCTTATCGTGTTTATGCGATGAGTGACGACCTTGATTCATCATTAAAAAGTAACCGAATCTCTACTCCAGACGATAGCAGTCAAAGCCAAAGTGTTGGTGGGCGACTGGATTTCAACTTAAGTGAAAGTCTATTCACCTTGCTGAAGATAGATTACCTGACAGCATCCATTAATAGCGATGTTTACTATGTCGATCTCGCTACAAACGATCCTTTCCCTAGTAATACTAAGGATAAATGGGACTCATTTAATTTGATGTCCAGAACTGAGCATGTCATCAATCCCAATACAACTCAGATGATGCAGCTCGCCTACTCATTTACTCAGGACAAAAGTGACTATTACCACGAAATAAAACGGACTGCAGATGCTGATTATCAGATGAATATCGTAGTCGACCATTATCAGTTCGATTGGGGGCTAAACTACCGTTATATCGATTTGGAACTCGAGGAAACAGACATCTATTCTCTGATTTCCGATGTAGATAAGTACGAACAATATGGTGCATTCGCTCAAGTTCAATGGGATCTGATTTCTGATACTGTAAAATTTATCGTCGGAAATAAATCAGAACACAATGACTTTACTGGTTGGGAACATCAGCCCGCTGCAAAACTCCTATGGCTTGTGGATGAGCAAAGCACAGTTTGGACATCCATATCAAGGGGCGTACGCATTCCTTCGATAACCGAAAATAGCGCACAATATCGTATCGGCGGGCCGACTCTTGGCTCTCTGGCAGAAAAATACGACCCCGCACTGGCCGCCTCATTGCCACAAGAATTGTATAGCTACAACTTTAATCATTATCTCACCGGCAACGAAGATATAGAGCCTGAAACATCCACATCAAAAGAAATCGGTTATCGCTATATGGCGAACCAATGGAATATTGATGTATCCCTTTTTCATACCGATACCAAAGATGTCATGTCAATTGAAACAAGCTCGAGCACAAGCGTAGATCAGTTGATCTCTCTGTATCTTACCAATCCAGCGAATTTTGCTAGCGCCCTCGCATCAACTTATGTGAACTCACTGTTTGTCACGGGTGCCGAAATCGAAAGCTATGGTGGCGAACTTGTCATTGGCAAGCAGATACTTCCGGGGCTCAAAGGTGAAGTTGCCTACAGCTATGTAGATCAAGACTATAAATTATCTGACTCCATGAAAAGTGCCATAGGTTACAGTTCTACACAGCAGCAAGTAATGATTAAAGCATCAGCGTTTCTTACTGATTCACATAGTCTATTCACCAAACTTAGATACGAAGATGGTGAGGCCTATGACGTAGACGACTTCTTCGCTCTGGACGTAAGTTGGCAATGGCAAGCGTCGCAAAACCTACAGCTAGGAATTGCAGCTAACAACCTTCTTCATGGTGATAAAGTGGAATTTGGAAATACAGACGAAATGTATACCCTACCAACATATATAGAACCCTCTTTCACCGCTGCCGTGTTAGTTAACTTCTAGCAGATAACATGTCTAACTTAAGCAAGCTCTTAACGTTGTTTTTGACATTGCTAGCATACTTTTCTCCTGTATACAGTTACGCAGGAGAGCGGGAGTTCGCGCTTAAAGCAGGCTTTTTATATAACTTTGCAAGATACAGTACCGGTGAGTGGTTCGATGAAAACGTAGATGATCAATACGTTATTTGCAGCTTAGACCCAGATTTTGTAGAAGTGGCGGGCAATACTCTTAAGAAGCAGATAGTGAAATCGCGCCCAATAAAAACCAGACAAATCACGGCACCAGAATCGGGATGCCATACGCTGTTTGTAACTAAAGCAGTATCAAATAATTTTATTAATAGTACAGAATTTAAAAACTCAATGATTGTAGGCCAACAAAGTTCGTTTATAGCAGACGGCGGACACATAAGCTTCTTCCTGGCAGGAGGAAAAATAAGATTCGAAGTCAGTCCTGAAAATCTATCTAATGCGGGAATAAAGCTTAGTTCTAAAGTGTTGAGATTAGGGAGAATAGTCGACGGGAGTAAAACACCATGATGCAGTCGCTTTCTGCTAAAAAGTCTTTAAGGGGAAAACTATTCTTCTATTTGATGTTGTTGGCAGCACTATTAACACTTGTCACCTCACTAGTGTTCACAGTCTATGAACTAAATTCAACAAAAGAGTCAGAAGCTGACCGTATTCACTCTATTAGTGAAATTCTGGCTCCTAACCTTACTGCATCCATACTCTTCCAGGATACAGATACGGTAAAAGAGTTGATTACACCTTTGATTGGCTTGCAAGATGTTGCTGCAGTGATTATCTACGATGCTAATGGTGACGTATTTTTAAGATCAGATCCCGGGACACAAAATACTAAGGATATATACGGTGAGCTTACTCGATTTTCGACTCAGCTAAGCCTTGAAGGGACTGACTATGGTGACCTGGTTATCTGGACAGATAATACTCGTTTAGACAATCAGGCTAACTCATACATACGCATATTATTTGTCATGCTACTGCTGTCTCTCGCGGTTAGCTTCTGGGTATCACTCTATCTCAGCCGTATTTTTACAAAACCAATTATTGGCCTGGTTGACGTTGCAGAGCAAGTGACAAAAAGTAATAACTACAAGTTAAGAGTAACTGAAACTCAACGAGGGGATGAGCTTGGCGTATTAACTCACTGTTTCAACACAATGTTGGAAGAAGTGGAACATCGAGATCTGTTTTTGGAATCCCAGGTTCAGGAACGAACCAAAGAGTTAAAGACACAGGTATATCGTGATCCCTTATCTGGCCTACCAAATCGCCGGTATATACTTGAGCAAATGAATAGCCTGGTCGAGAGCGAAAGTGTCGATGAGTTCACCTTGATGTATCTTGATTTGGATGGATTTAAAGATGTGAATGATAATCTGGGCCATGACGTTGGAGACGAATTACTTCGTTACGCTTCCAAGCGGATTGAAAGCGTCATCAGAAGGCAAGATACGTTAGCGCGCTTAGGTGGTGATGAGTTTACCGTACTAATGGATGGCACTCCTGAAACCTTCGTTCTGGATCGTATCTCCAAAGGCATTCTTAAGGAACTTGCAAAGCCATTTAACTTAAAAGGAGAATCGATACGAATTTCTGCGAGTATAGGGATTTGCCAATACCCCCATGGAGGAAAAACCACCGAAGAAGTACTCAAGAATGCTGATATTGCCATGTACGAATCTAAAGCAGCGGGTAGAAACACAGTCAACTTTTTTGCTACTCCAATGCTACAAAAGCTTCAATATAAGAGACAAACAATAAACGACCTGAGAGAAGCAATTCAAAACCGAGAATTTGAGCTGCACTATCAGCCGATCGTAAATCTACTCACCGGAGAAATTCAAAAAGCTGAAGCCCTTATTCGTTGGAACCATCCCGATAAAGGCATTATCTTTCCAGATGAATTTATATATCTGGCAGAAGAGAGTGGGCTGGTGGACGAAATCAGTTGCTTAATCAACGAACAAGCGTTTTCAGCAGTAAGACAATTCCGAGAATTTTCTGGCAAACCAATAAACCTGTCGATCAACGTTTCGCCAATTTTGTTCGATAACAGCAAAAACTGGTTCGCTCACTTTAATCAATGTCTTGATAAACTTGGTGAAGAAGAGTGCCCTGTATTCATAGAGATTACCGAAAATGTGTTGATGACCAGTGATGAATCAACACTGATGAAGCTCAAAACTCTTAAGTCCAAAGGTGTACATATTGCTATCGATGACTTCGGTGTTGGCTACTCATCGCTTTCTTATCTTCATAAGCTGGATGCTGATATTCTTAAAGTTGATAAAAGCTTCGTACAATCGATTGATAGCGATCAGGCAAGTAATACTTTGTGCAGAACTTTTTTACCCATGGCACAGGGTTTGAACATGAATGTGGTGGCGGAAGGTATTGAAACCGCCATACAAAGAGATCGACTCGTTAGCTACGGATATCTATATGGTCAGGGGCACTACTATTCTGAGGCAGTTTGTCACTCTGATTTCATGAGATTTTTGGAGCAAAAAGTTGCTGTTGGTCAGTGAGTTGAAAGGCTTCCATATAAGTTTGTTGCTCATATCAGTCAATCTTATGGGTGATAAATAATATTAGCTTTACTGAGTATTTCGTGTCTTATAGTCTCGTCTATGACATTCATATAACCTGGTTTAACGACAAACAATGACTCCAGCTCCAATTAAAGATCTTATCTCATATGATGACTTTGCAAAGCTTGATATCCGTGTTGGGAGAATCACTCAAGTCGTTGAAGTAGCCAAATCAGATAAGCTAATGAAACTAATTGTGGATTTTGGTGACCATGAACGCTCAATCCTTGCAGGTATAAAGCAGGAACGAGAGAACCCTCAAGAAATAGAAGGAAAACAGGCACTATTTGTCATGAATCTACCAGAGCGAAAAATGGCTGGGGAACTTCCGCAAGGGATGCTTTTTGATATTGGCTATGAAGATAAACTAACGCCATGTCTAGCTATGCCTGAATGCGACGTTCCAAATGGGAGTCGTGCTGGATAAGCACAACCTACAGCTCTTCATCAATAGACTAACACTCAGGTAGGCTTTAGAATCAATAAAAGGGCGAACATTTCGCCCCTTGAATATCACTACTTTAGTTACTTATGGCTAATGACTACCGCCATTTCATCACCATCTTTATATGGTGAGCCTCTCAGGTCGCTATAAGTCGCTTTTATTTCGAGCCCGTGTGCGTCAAGTTCATTACTTAGCATTTTTATGGTGAAGTGTTGCAACCAGTTATACACCGTCCATTCTCTTTTATCTTCGCAGATAACATATTTATCTAGCGTTACAGAGTCATCTTCATATTTGAAAGAAGACTGGATACACCAGTAATCTTCTGCGCTCCAAAAGCCATTCATGGCGTTTTTATCAAGGTTCAAGTATTCACTCTGCTTAGTAAAACGTGTCGCTGTATAGACATCGAGCGCAATTGACCCTTGTGGTGCTAGCAGTGATTTAAACTTGAATAGTTACACGTAATCCTCGTTCCCACAGTCTTCTGTGGGAATGCATATCAGATTCAACACTATAATTAGGTGTATAAACTTTCACTGAACTTATTTTCTTTATTTTGATTAACTTATGTGGATATATCTAACAGCAATATGCATTACCACGCGGAGCGTGGGAACGAGGTGGGGTATAATATTGCTTTGCATAAGCTTGAGAAATTTCTGCGTTATGCTCGGTAATAAGTTAGGTAGCGTGCAGGCCACTAAAATTTATCTCAAACTCCTACTGACTCAACACAGACAAATACCTAATCCAGCTTAGACTTTCTTCTGATGGCGACTGCTGGTGCGCCAGTTTAGCACTTTCCAATGCTTTGTTGTGCTTTCCCAAAGCATTTAAAGCTCTGGTCTTTGCTAACAATACCGTTGAACTCATATCAGGCATTTTTTCTATCGCATCAAGCGCACCCTGGTATTGATGTAACTGAATTTTTAGCTGAGCAAGCTGCCAGTAGTATTTGCCATCATGAATGGCTGCTTGCTTCCAAACACTCTCAGCTTTAACCCACTCTCTTGCAGTTTGCCAATAGCGTGCCGCCTGAACAGTAAAATATAATTCGCCATATTTGACGGCAAGCCGCTGAAAAGTTTCCGCTGCTTTTTCTGGTACACCAAGCTGGCCATATAGCTGTGCTAGTAGTTCGAGATACTGTTTACTAAGCTCAAATCCGGCACGTTCTGATTGCTGCAAAGTCACCAGCGCCAGGTTATAATTTTGAGTATGCATATACAGTGATGTTAGCTGCTTCCACCACAGCAGGTTATTCGGTTCCAGCTCTCGAATGGCCTTAGTTGTATAAATTGCGCTCGTATACTTACCCAACGCGACCTGTGAATATAACTTCATGTTTAGTGGAGATATTTTGGGGTTGAAGCCAGCTTGGTTCTGGTATTTTTGCTGGTTATCCACAGACTGCTCAACAGAAGTCCACTTATTCTGTTGATATTGTGCTTGGGCTATTCGCAACCAGATCCACTCTAAATCATCTGGTTTGCTATAAAGTGCCAACAAACTTTTATAGCTGTCTTCCGCCTGTTGATACCTTCCTTCTGATAAAAGGATATCTGCCAGCATTCTGGTCGTATCTTTTTGTTGCGATTCAGGCAGAGCTTTAGAATCAACGGCCTGCTTCAGATGTTCTATCGCCTGATGTTTTTTTCGGTTTGCCAGTACAGGCTTCCAAGCATACGATTCACATACGCAACGTCGAATTTGCGGCTTGATTCGATGCTCTCCAACATATCGATAGCCTGCTTCAGACTACCTTCTTGTTGCAATTGATAAGCTCGCTGCACCTTGCGAACTGTATAACTCGATAGCTCCTGCGCCAACCCGTTGTATGGTAAAGAGGCTCCAGCTAACGCAGTAATGAGCAATATCAGGCAGGAAAAACGACTCTTAATCATCAGCGGATCCTAAACTCAAGTTTGACTTCCTGCCCTATACGCTCTTGCGCTATGCCATTGACCATTTGCGGTTGATAGCGCCATTTCTTCAGTGCTTTTATCGCTTCCCGATTAAAAATACGTGCAGGGCTAGCCTCCGTTACTTCGATCTGAGTTGGCTTACCAGAGCGGTCAATATCAAATCTGAGCAACACGTAACCTTCGATCTTTCTTTGCTGCGCTTTTCTTGGGTATATAGGTTCGACACGCCTAATAGGCATCACCTGCTGAGTCTGTCCTGACATAGCCGGCAGTGCTTCTATTACATCCGGTGTGGCGTTTTTTTCTGTAACCGAGATAGATTGCGCCGGAGCCGTGATATTTAAACCGGAAACGGACAAATCAATACTCACCTCAGGAAGCGCCTGCAAATTTAACACTTCTAAAGAGACCTTCGATGTTTGTTTAGATAAGGGGGCTGATTGTACCGGTGTCGCCGGAGCCGGTACTGGTGGTTCTGGTAAGGTACGTTTCCGTCTTTCACTTGATTGTTCTTGCTCTGCAATTATCACGTCAAATCTAAGTGGCTCACGCTTTGGCTTATCTGGGTTGGTATTCAAATCTACCATCCAGGCCATCGCCGCGATCAGGCCTGAACAAACAAAGGCTGCGACCGGTAAGGCGAGCAAAAAACGTAGCATTTACTTCTGCTCCGTTGCTAACGCGATATTGGCTATACCAGCCCCTTTTGCAGAATCCATAACCGAGACAACGGCGCCATTAAATGCAAATTCGTCAGCCTGTATAACAACCGACGCGTCGGGTTGCTCGGTCACCAGATGTTCCAGCGTTGCCTGCACCCGCTCTTTATCGACGACTCTTTTGTCTATGTATATTTCATTTTGGGCCGTGATGGCTATAAAAATAGTTGCCTGTTTCTGGTTGACTGAGTTCGCCGCTTTTGGACGATTCACCTCTACACCAGACTCATTAACAAAAGAACTGGTCACGATAAAAAAGATCAGCATGATAAATACGATATCTAACATGGATGTCATATCTATTTGGGCTTCTTCTCTGTTTTTTCTTCGGTTCCCCAGTCTCATTTTCGGCTCCTCATCATTTTTTCTAAATGCACTTCTCTTCTCTCAATAAGCGCCGTCAGACGGGAGAATGAAAAAACACCGGCTAACGCAGCAACCATTCCCGCCATGGTTGGAATTGTCGCCATTGAAATACCAGATGCCATAAGCCGGGGCTGAGAAGAGCCTTCTGTCGCCAAAACGTCAAACACGGAAATCATACCGGTTACTGTGCCAAGCAACCCTAGCATTGGAAACAGACCGATCAGCATCTTCAGGAAACTAACATTCTGGAACAGCTCTAAATGCGCCTGACTCAACCATGAATCCCGCTGCTTTCTGGCAAACCACGACTGATGATCTGCTCTGGCATTCCAGGCGGACATCCATTTTTTTGCCTGTTGGGAAAAACAAAATATAGAAATATCAAACGCTCAACTGCCACTAACCAGAAAACTAGCATTAGTGCTGCCAGCCACCACAGAATAGGCCCCCCACGAGACATAAACTGCTCAATGCCAGCACCTAAATTAAACTCGGGCAACAAGCTATACCATTCCACTATTAATTTTGCTCCGCTGCCGTGAGTTCTGCTCGTTGTGCCACTAGCCCCACTCCCTGTTTTTCCAGAATGGTACGTATACTTTCCGCTTGAGAGCTCAGAATATTGTGAATAAACAAAAGAGGCATAGCCGCAACCAGGCCAAGTACTGTGGTTATCAGAGCAGTAGAGATACCACCAGCCATCACACGCGGGTCAGCATTGCCATACTGAGTAATCACTTGAAAAGTCTCGATCATACCGGTAACCGTTCCGAGAAGACCCAACATAGGCGAAAGTGCCGCGATAAGCTTAATCATCGAAAGTCCACGCTCCAGCGTTTGCAGCTCATCCAGAACCGCTTCAAAAAGCCTCAGCTCAAGCGCTTCAACATTCGGCGATTCATCATATTTATAGACACTAAGAACACGACCCAATGCGTTATTACCTATGTTTCCTGTATCTTTGAGTTGAGCGTTTATTTTAATGCGGCTATTCAGAAGAAAAGCGCCCTGAACCAATCCAATCAATAGGCCCGTAGCCAGAAGTCCAAGGATGATTATCCCAACTACACCACCCTGCTCAACACGCTCTGACAGAGTTGGAGTCAAAGCTAGTTGCTCAAGCAGCTGACCTTTGCTCGGGTCGATAGAAACCAACGAATTCTGGTCAGTTAAACTCGTTTTTAATGGGGTATTTATAGGCTGAACCTTGTAGGTAACAGCACCTAAGTTATCCCCTGACCATTTTAAATAGCCACTTTCGTTTGCTATCCCAAAAGCGCCAAGCCTGAGAACATGCTCGTCCCCTATCACGCCATCACTATGAACAACGGGAACGGTAATATCTTCAATACCGGAGGCGACTTTTAACTGTGCGTTAAGGGTTTCCCAAAGTGCGTATAACTCTTCTTTTGAAGGAAGCACCTTTGCTCGAACAATTTCGTTTAGTTGTTCAATACTTTTATCCTGCCCGATAGCCGTAACAGAACCGTTTAACTCACTCTGTAGCTCTTTTGCTACCTGGTGAACCACACCAAAAAGCTCTCCCAGACTGCCCGACTCCAGGTGCAGTGCCTTCTCTTTATCTGCTAGTAACTGTTCGTTCTCGCTAAAGTTATGACTCAGGTTATCAATGCTGGCTTCAAGGCTCTGTTTCTCTGCAAGAAGACGGTCACGTATCTGTCGCAGTTCCTCTTCTTTTGTATGAAACTGTTCTTCCCGTTGCTCGTTTTTAATCCGTTCTTCAGTTTGTACCTGTTTAGTCGAACTCAGTAACTCCGGCCCGGCGGAAGCCGGAGCGCTCAGCACAAATAGGATCGTCAATAGCACGCTGCCAAGGATGAATTTAACTTGTTTCATTGACTCACCTCCGCTTGCGACAGAGGAAGCTGAAGGATAGAAGGTGGCGCAAGTTTGTTTGCTACCGAATAGGCCTTTCCGAGTTCTGGGTAGAAGGATGTATCAAGTTCGTTCCAGCTTTTCGAGTTACTGCTCCATACCCAGTATTGTTGCTTATCAGTGCTCCTGGCCAGGTATGAAAGGCGACCAACGTAGAGCTGCTCTGCTTGCCGTTTCATTCCGTTGATCTCTATGATTCCTGTATAGGTTCCTATCTTCATGACGTAATCGAGTTCTATCTGGTAAGCCTCTAAAATACGACGAAACTTTTCGGCGTCACTAATATCAGCCTGTACCATTAAATTACGAAGCTTTTCCACCCTCTCTAATCGAGCCTGTTTTCGGATAGGCATATCACGGCTGATATAAACGGATAAGCCATCCAGCATTTCATACATTAAAGGAACGATACTCTGGCGGGTTTCGGCGATCTCTACCAGCTGTGAATCTAGACTTTTCACTTCCTGGTTCTGGTTTTCTACCACTTCTTTCAGGTGCTTCTCATAAACATTCAGCCTGTTTAATTCCGCCTCCAGTGCTTTTATCTCTGCTTGAAGCTCAAAAGCTATATCTGAGCTTTTGCTAACAACCTGTTGGCTTGCCTGAGCATCAAAAATGATGCTTCGTTCTATATTAGCGGACTGTTCGAGAGAGGATGAATGGGCTTGCGCTGTTACAATAACAGCGCAAGCAATGAAGGCTTTACTCGCATTTCGGTTCCGAAGTTATTCCATATATACTCACGTGACAAGATGCTGAGAATATTCTATTTTCGGTGAAATACAACTCCTAAATCCGGTGCCTGTGAAAATACAAATGCTCCACAAACTCCTGAATTTGATCTCTGGTCGTATGTGGATTAAAGAACACCGCTTTTTCGCCAGGCAGATATAGGCAATTACCAAAGCTGTTGTAATCCGTATGAGCGATAGACTCTACCCAATTGGTGTGCAGGCATCGTCCTTTGCGCGCAATAAAGTTCTTTCGATGATAGGCCGCGTGGTTAGCTTCACTATCAAAAAACTCATCGTTCACCACTCTGCGTTCCTCGTCAAACAGTTCATACGGGTCCTCTTTTGACTGCGGATGATACAAGCGGAAAGTCACACTTGGCCCTTGATTACTCGCCGAAACCACACGGCAGTGATCCTGCGTCGAAAGCAGATACCTCAGGTAATTAGCGTTTTGCATACAGTTTGAAATCAGCAACTGAAACCCTTCAATACCGATATAAGACAGTGCCGAATACGCAGAAAAAACACCGACCGCGCTTCTTGAACACTCTATTGTTGACTGTAAATGAGACGCTTCTTTCATCCTTGGTTCGAAGTAAGAGAAATAGTTAGGATCCTGCTTCAGCGCCTCCATATCTTTGCCATTTTTTATAATGATCATGCTCGATGTATACGGCACATAACCCCATTTTTGGAAATCGATGGTGATAGAATCTGCGTACTTCAGTGCCCGAACCTTTGGCATGATCGAGTCCAGTCCATGAAGTGTCGCTGGGTTGATATCAAGAGGGTTTGCTTCAAAATTGTAGCTATTGAAAAACATTAAGCTCCAACCCACCGCTGCATCAACATGAATGTGAGGCTTGTAGCTCAAATTGTATCTGTAGCAGAGCTCTTCTTTTATTCGATAAATAGCTTCTACATCATCGATGGCAAATGTGTCCGTCGTTCCGCAGGTCAGCAATATCGTTGGTACTTTAATCCCTTTTTGAATGCACTCTTTCATGCGACGTTCAAAATCTTCGACGTCTATCTGGTTATCACGATTCACCCGAACTCTCATTACCTGCTTGTTAATACTGATCCCCATTAATGCAAGATCGGTCATGTTCGAGTAGTGCCCGGCTTCCGAGTTCATCATGCAAAACGAGTGATTTGACAGCCCGTTTACAGACGAATCGGGAAACGCTTTTCGAATACCTAACAGATAGCCATAGAGGTTGCAGAAGGTTCCGCCCTGAGTAAAAAGTCCGGTCGCTTTTTTATCATCATACCCAACAAGATTGGCTATTTGCCGGATGACAACCTGCTCTAGTTCAACTGCTCCCCCCGCATACTGGCGAGAGACAAGGTTTGGATTGGCGATAGTTGCTAATAACGCACCATGAATAGCAGGATCGCTTGGTGTGGACACCACATTCTCTACTGATGCTGGATCTTCCCAGTTTTTCGACATATTCGCGGCATAAAGCGCGAGCGGATCAAAAGGAGTCGCTGCATCACTACTGGTTAAAGGGATGGTTGCTTCTGTCTCTAGCCTGTCCGCCATAGAAACATTTGAATGAGGATGAAGTGAGCGCCGACGGGTAACAAGATCGCCAAGCTCTGCGATTTGAAAAATAGGCCAGTGACGTGGATCCCGAGAAAAAAACTGCTGAACAATATTGTTATATTTTTGTTCAAAACGGGGAGAAAGCCGATTCGCCTTACTTTGTGTCCATAAGGCTTCATTGACTGGAATCATAACTGCCTCCACACCATACGGTGGTCAATTGCCCTTAATTGCAATATGTAGAGTATAGTTAATCGGCTTGTATCAGAGATCGGATGAGTGTTCTCTTGTCATGGTGTTTCTTACGAAAGAAGCCCCACATGATGTGAGGCTTCGGCTTCAATGCATAGTAACTATTTACTTGGTTGGCATTGGCAGTATCTCGAACAAGCCATCAAACTCGTCCAGGGTGCCAGCTAACTTCTGTAATAACTCAGCATCACCTGTCACTTTAACCGCACCAGCTTCAGCGAGTGACTCAAGTGTCGCCTGACCTAAAACGACTTTGGTCAGATCCTCTTTAGCGATATCAATCCTGAAATCGGTATTAGGCAACTCGTCAACCTGAATATTAGCCATATTAGCGTTTGAAACCTCACCATAGAACTTTTCATTAAGCTCTGGATGCACAACTGCAAAGTTAAAGTTCAGTGCCTCCGCTTCTGCTTTTTCTGCATTCAACATCACCGCCACAAAGTCAAGAAACATACCTGTTGGAGTGTTCGCTATTACATCAGCCGACGCTAACTTGATAGAAGGCTGAATCTCACCCGTTCGAAGCTCCACCGCACCCTGAAGGTATGAATTACGCCATGCCATTGTTTCAGACTGATACCCTTGCTGCTCAAAACTATCTGCTAACGCAAAACGGTACTGAATGTTATTCGGGTCGCACTGGACAAGGTCATTAAACAACTGCGAAGCCTCCTGATACTCTCCATTATTGAAGTGTACCATACCCGCGTTGTATAACGTTTCCGCCCCTGCCGCTTCTACATAAACGCAAGACTTATCTTTCGTTTGTAGCGGGTTTGTATTCACCGGATTCAGGTCATGGTAACCAAGGTACAAGTTCACTACCGCACGGGCATTGTGGCTGTATGAGCCGTGGTATCCATTGGTGTGCCAGGTATCTTTCTGAGACTGAGGAACCAATGTTTCAATTTCTCTGCCTACATCATTGATGCTTACGCCATGATTAGCCAATCGCATTGCTTGATTGTGAATAAAGCCGTAGTTATCACGCTGAAGCGCCATATATTCTGAGATTTCATTCACAGCTGTATTTGGGTCGTTCCATACTGGCGCAGAGTGTGCTGCATGGATATTGTCAACCAATCCACTGTCTACATAACGTAGTTTCAGCTCTGTCAGATATTTAGTCCAAACCAGTGAATCACGTACTTTTGCACCTCGGAAAGTATAAATATTATGCATACCGTCATAGGTCAGTTCAGCCGTGTTCAGAGAACGATACTCCGGCACATATAGCACGATTTCAGCAGGGGCTTCGGCACCAGGCATGTTTATCGCGTGAAACTCCAGTCCATCAATAACAATCACTTTCTCGCGTTCCTGAATTTCATGAGTAGGAGCAACCAAAGTTACCTCCCCGCGAGAAGTCCCAAGGCCCAATGCGTTATCCACAATACCTTTGGTGTTGTTATCTAGCGTTGTACCGTACTGGTAGTTCGCTCTACGTCCCATCGCAGTACCAGCGATCACATTTTCATCTGCCAGCTCTTTAATGAAATCTTTTGGTGCATAGATTTCTGCATCTTCTGCGAAATCGCCAGATTCAACGATACCTCGTGAACCACCAAAGTGGTCGGCATGCATATGAGAGTAAATCATGCCTGTAATCTTGTGTTCACCGTTGATTGCTGGCAGGTGCAGTTTCGCGAACTCCCACGATGCCGCTGCCGCTTCTTTAGACAACAATGGATCGTGAATTACATAGCCATTATCGGTACGATAGATGGTCATATTTGATAGGTCTGAACCACGAATCTGGTACACACCGTCAGTCACTTCATACAAACCACCTGCCGCATAATTGAGCATACCCTGACGCCAGATAGAAGGGTTCACGGATGCTGGCAACTCATCGACGGTCATGTCTGACATATACTCAAATCGATTCTTCAGTTCACCGGCTTCATGTGTACCAAATTCCGCAATAAGTCCTTTTTGCGTGCGCTCAAATGCGCTCGTATCTTCCCATGGTAGTTGCTTCGCCAACTCTTTATTTACTGCGATAGTGTGGTCGCTTGCTGGCTTACCCTGATAGGTTTCAAGGCTGGCATAATCAGCTTGTGCGCTAAAAGAAAAAACAACAGCCAGGGAGATAAGTGAAGGTGCGAAACGGGTTTTCATGTAGTGCCTCATTCTGTCTCAGTATTAAACTGTGACTAATGTACCCGTTTGACACATAACAAAACATAAATGAGAATATATACAACACATCATGTTTTGTTATGTATGGTGCTTTATGCTTAGAGATTTAGACCTCAACCTGTTGAAAGTTTTTATAGCCGTCTATGAAAATCGTTCTATTACACTCACCGCTGATGAGTTGGATATGACCCAGCCTGGTGTCAGCGGATTAATAAAGCGATTACAGCAACAACTGGGAGTTCAGTTGTTTGTCCGTTCTGGCCGAGGAATTGTACCTACGCACCAGGCTCATGAGTTAATAAGGCAAGTCAGCCCTGCGTTTACCCAAATTCAAAATGCGATAGAGAGTATCGATACGTTTAGTACAGAACAACCAAGAAAGTTTATTGTTTACTCTTCAGAACCCACCATGCTGATGCTGTTACCTCTAATTGAAAAAGATGAATCACTGGGTAATGTATCGATAGAGTTGCACCCAACCCTGGCAGACGAGGAGTCGCTGATACAGAGCCTGAACCAGCAACAGGCCGATTTGGCCATCGAATTTTCAAACTATTCAACGCCGTCTTTTTTCTCAGAATACCTGTTCGAAGATCAGATTTGTTTAATCGCCAGAAAGGGGCATCCAAGGGTTAATGGTGCTATTTCCGGGGAGCAGTTTTACCAGGAGAAACACATCACACTGAAACTACGTAGGGAAGACGCCTATCTAGCAGACTACTATACAAAAGAAAGAATGAATGAGCGTATAGTCGCCGCTGAATGTGAGTCTTTACTATCGCAGCTTTCTATGGTTTCAAGCAGTGATTGTATTTCAGCGACCGCTATTAGCATCGCAAAAATGTACAAAGATAAGTTTGATATTCAAATAATTGAGCCTCCATTTACGACCATTCCTATTCGATACCAACTCATGACCCATAACAGAATGAAACATAGCCCTGCCAATATGTGGCTGAGAGATAAGCTTAGGAGCTATTTTGATCAAAATTAGAACTGGTTTGCGCAAGGAATTAGAACTGGTTTGCGCAAGGAATTAGAATTTTCAAAGAAGAGCGACCATAATCAAATATACTAATTAAAACTCTTCGGTTAGTACAATCATCGGTTAATGGACGACTCAATACATAGGCAAGCTCTCTTTCTCAAACTGGATCAGTGTTCAGATGTAGCCAGTTTTTTCGCTATAAGCACGTCAGAGATAACCAAAGCAACTAATGAGCTTGCGCACAACTCCTTCGCATCCGATCTCTTTTCTGTTCCGTTAGTAGGCACTCTATTAGATACAGATGACGGTCCTATTGAAGAAACAATTGTTAAGTTACGAATACTAACGAACCTCGGTCAGATTAGTGATCAAGATATACAAGACATCACGACTATTTTTTTCTTTCTAAGAAATACCGACACGCTAAACATACAACCGAGTTCAACGATGAAGTTCTATTCAATACCATCAGCGAAATGAACATAGTGCAATCACTAAATCTGATGGACTTCCCGCTCATTGATAAAGATCTGAGTTTAAACGAAAACTTTTATTTGGAATCTATAGAGCATCAAAAAAGAGAAATACAGCACGACCTGGCAAAAGCGGTACTGGCTTTACTTGAACACCTTAACGCATAAAAATAGTTGTTTCCCACGCAGACAGGTAGCCAAATTCCTAAACTCCCTATATAGTGTGCGGCCGTTTTTATTCTGAGAGGCTCTCACATGGCTATTGGTTTTGATTTTGGTACTTCAAATTGCTCGGTTGCCCAGTGTAAGGATAACGAACTGACGCATATTCCCCTTTCTGGAGAAGGCTTTTACGTTCCTTCGACATTAAGTGCACCAAATCCAGAATCTGTCTCTGAATACCTGTTTCGTTGCCTGAACATCAAACCTTCAGATGAAACCGGTGAAACGGTTCTCAGGCGAGCAATAAAAGAGAACAACGAAGAAGGGTTGGAAATCAGAGCTGATGATATTCAATTTGGTCAGACAGCACTCGATCTCTATCTCGATGATCCTAAGTACGTCTACTACGTAAAATCACCAAAATCCTTCCTTGGTACACTAGGGTTAAGAGACGTTCAGCTTTCGTTTTTTGAAGATCTGGTATGCGCTATGATGGCAAACATCAAAGGTCGTACCGAAAGCTATCTTGGAGACTCGGCAACAGACGTTGTCATTGGACGACCAATTAACTTTCATGGCCGCGGTGGGGAGCGTTCGAACCAGCAAGCGGAAAACATACTTCGTAAAGCTGCCGCTCGTGCAGGATTTAAGAACATCGAATTCCAGTTTGAACCTGTTGCAGCAGGTTTAGAATATGAATCTACATTAACCTCGAATAAAACAGTTCTTGTGGTGGATATAGGTGGTGGTACATCCGACTGCTCAGTTATTCAAATGGGACCAAGCTGGAGAGGCAAAAAAGATCGTTCGGACTCCCTTCTGGCCCATACAGGTATCCGTGTTGGTGGTAACGATCTTGATATTGCTATCGCCTTCAAACGCTTTATGCAGGAGTTTGGTCTTGGCACAAACCAAGGTTCCGGTTTACCAGTACCGATTGCGCAATTCTGGAATAGCATCGCAATCAACGACGTTATTGCTCAGAGAGATTTCTACCGACCAGAAAATCTGAAGTTGTTAAAAGAACTATATAAAGGCGCTGAAAGCCCTGAAAAGCTTGTACGTCTTATCCATACCTACAACGGAACACTTGGTCACAGTATTGTCCGCTCTGCAGAGACAACCAAAATAGCACTCGGTGAAGCGGAAACTCACAGCGTTTCAATCAACTTGCTGGAAGAAGTATTCGATACAATAGTAAGTAAGGAACAAATGTCACAAGCCATTACAGAACCGGTAAACAAGATAATTCGTATCGTTCTGGAAGCGGAAAAACTGGCACAAACAAAGCCAGATGTTATCTATATGACAGGTGGTTCAGCTCGCTCTCCAATACTGCGAGCAGCGATACAATCCGTTTTACCTGATATCGAAATTGTCAGTGGCAGCTACTTTGGCTCTGTTACCGCCGGGCTTGCACGATGGGCAGATGTTTGTTTCAACTAGAGGTTAAATATGTCGCTTTTCTAGCTATAGAAAGGCGACATAAGAACTGAATTACGAAAACAGATAACGCGAGTGAAACTCCAGGTGTTCCTCAATAAAGCTGGAAATAAAGTAATAGCTGTGGTCATACCCAGTCTGAATGCGAAGTTCAAACTCTGCCCCATACTCTTTCGCTGCCGCTACGAGCATTTCTGGTTTCAGCTGTTCAGTAAGAAAATTATCAGCATCGCCCTGATCAACCAAAATAGGCAACTTAGAATCCGAACTCTTTAATAGCTTGCTGGAATCATACTGTTTCCAGTCATCCGTATTAGTTCCAAGATAGCTACTAAATGCTTTTTGTCCCCATGGGCACTGCATTGGATTGCTGATAGGACTAAATGCCGATATCGACCGATACGTATTCGGATTTTTTAATCCAATCGTTAGCGCACCGTGCCCACCCATGCTATGACCAGAAATAGCCTTAATTGACGAAACTGGAAAGTTGCTCTCAATTAAATCCGGAAGCTCCTGAATGACATAATCGTACATGTGATAATGGCTAGACCAGGGGTGCTGAGTAGCATTCAGATAAAACCCGGCTCCCTGACCAAGGTCGTAATTATCATCATCCGCAACGTCATCGCCTCGCGGGCTGGTATCCATAGCAACAATAGCAATCCCAAGCTCCGCTGCCTTGCGGAATGCACCCGCTTTCTGCATAAAGTTTTCATCAGTACAGGTAAGTCCGGATAGCCAATACAAAACCGGAACCGGGCTTTCTGACGTTGCCTTTGGCGGCGTATAAATGGCAAATCGCATCTTACAATTAAGTACCGACGAATAGTGAGAGTACTGTTTATGCCAGCCACCAGAAGCCTTGTTCTGGCTGATATTTTCAAGGGTCATTTTTTACTCCTGAGAGTGCCGCATCTATGTAATGTTGCCTCTAGATGCGGCGATAGCTATGTTATTTATCCGTATGGAGTTACTTATCCATATGAATAACGGTACGGATGCTCTTACCCTCATGCATTAAATCGAAGGCATCGTTCACGTCTTCAAGCCCCATTGTATGGGTAATAAACTCTTGCAAACCAAACTCACCCGCCATATATCGGTTCACGATCTCAGGAAGTTCAGAGCGTCCTTTCACACCACCAAAAGCACTGCCACGCCATACTCGACCGGTTACCAGCTGGAACGGACGAGTTGATATCTCCTGACCTGCGCCAGCAACGCCGATAATCACCGATTCACCCCAACCTTTATGACAGCACTCCAGAGCCTGACGCATTACGTTAACGTTACCGATACATTCGAACGAGTAATCCACACCGCCATCTGTCATCTCAACGATCACTTCCTGAATAGGCTTATCGAATGTTTGTGGGTTGATCACATCTGTTGCGCCTAACTGCTTAGCAAGATCAAACTTACTCTCATTGATATCAATACCGATAATTCGACTCGCGCCAGCCATCCGAGCACCAATAATCGCTGAAAGGCCTATCCCACCTAAACCAAAGATTGCAACCGTATCACCTTCTTCCACTTTTGCCGTGTTCAACACTGCGCCCATACCAGTAGTAACACCACAGCCAAGCAGACATACTTCTTCAAGCGGTGCTTCCTTGTTTACTTTCGCTAAAGAGATTTCAGGCAGCACAGTGTATTCAGAGAATGTTGAACACCCCATGTAGTGATAGATAGGCTCACCATTAATCGAGAAACGTGATGTTCCGTCCGGCATTAACCCTTTACCTTGAGTTTCACGAACGGCCTGACAAAGGTTCGTCTTGCCAGATTTGCAAAACTTACACTCTCCACATTCTGCGGTATAAAGAGGAATGACATGGTCACCAACTTCAACACTAGTGACACCGTCACCCACCATTTCTACAATACCGCCACCTTCATGACCTAATATGGAAGGAAAGATACCTTCTGGATCATCACCTGACAGTGTAAAAGCATCTGTATGACAAACACCTGTTGCTACGATACGAACTAAAACTTCACCTTTCTTAGGAAGCTGAACATCCACTTCTTCCATTTTTAATGGTTCACCAGCCGCCCACGCCACTGCTGCTTTAGATTTAATAGACTCTTGACCAGGTTTGATTGAAATTGCCATGTGCTTTTCCTGTTTCATTAATAGATGAGCTCCGAATGACAGTTAACCAACAGCGTTATTCGTTCACTCGATTGATATAAAACTAGTATAAATATTTCGATTTATCTGATAATCCCATCATTTTGAAAATCATTTTTACGAATATGTAATAATAGACTAAAATAGAGCGTTCTATTGTTGATGGTGTAAAACTGTAAAAGGCACAAAGCATGGCTAATTGGGAAGGTGTTACCGAGTTCGTCGCTGTAGCAGAAATAAACAGCTTTACCGCAGCTGCAGAAAAACTCTCTACATCTGTTGCGCAGGTAAGCCGCCGTGTATCGGCTCTTGAAGAACGGCTTGCTGTCAAACTGCTAAACCGCACCACTCGTAAGGTCACCTTAACGGAAGCTGGGCAACTCTATTTCAACCAATGTAAACATCTGGTTGAAGGCTTAGAGCTGGCTGAACTTGCCGTCACGCAAATGCAGTCTTATCCAAAAGGCTTATTGAAGATGACGGCGCCGGTTACCTATGGAGAAAAACAGATCGCACCTTTGGTTCATAAATTTCTTCAAACCTACCCTGAGGTTGAACTGGAGTTAATTCTGACTAACCAAAAGCTGGATTTGCTGGAAAGCGGCATAGACGTAGCGATTCGACTTGGTCAGCTAGAAGATTCTCGAATGATCGCCAGGCGACTAACCACTCGCCAGTTACATGTCTGCGCAAGTCCAGACTACCTTAGAAAATATGGTGAACCTCACACCCTATCAGAACTGAACAACCATCAGTGCTTGAGTGGCTCCATTGACTACTGGCGTTTTATCGTTGATAAGAAAGAAACATCAGTGCGCGTATCCGGTCGAGTGAAGTGCAATAGCGGCGTTGCTTTGGATGACGCCGCTAAATGTGGTCTTGGTCTGGTTCAACTACCCGACTATTACGTCGCAGATGATATAAACTCGGGCTCTTTGATTGAAGTATTAAAGCCGTTTCGGGCTGAACGCGAAGGTATCTGGGCACTTTACCCGGAGAACAGAAATCTATCACCTAAGGTTAGATTGCTGCTAGACTTTTTATCCAGGAATATATCTTCGCAGTAAAGTACGTTATTCAGAGCGGCGAGAAAGTTAAACAGCCTTTCTTAATTTAGGTGTTCAATATCGCTATCCCAATACGGAGGATTGCCGTAGTAACTGGCAAAATAGTCGATAAATGCCCGAACCTTTGGCGCAAGTAACCTAGAGCTAGGGTAGACAATCCAAAGTGCTGCATCGCTGATTAGTGGGTAATCTTTTAATATAGGGACAAGCTCACCACTCTTTAATTGCTCAGAAGCAATCCAGGACGCACACAGTGTGATGCCAAGGCCATTAACACATGCATCCCTCGCGGCTTCGCCATGATCCACTCTAAAATTACCCTTGTTTTTAAGATGGTATGCACCGTCTGGAGTATCAAATGTCCAGGTTTCAAGTCCGGTCAGTTTTAAACATTTATGATGATGCAAGTCTTCAGGTTTTCTCGGCTCACCATATTCCTTTAGATACTTCGGAGAGGCGCATATTACCCTATTGTCCGGGGCGATCTTCCTCGCTATCAGTGTAGAATCTTTTAGCTCAGCATTACGTATCGCGACATCAAATCCACCCTGGATCATATCCACAATAGAATCAGTGAGTCGAATATCAACAGATATATCGGGAAACTTCTCCATAAATCCATTCAATGCGGGTATCAGGTGCATACGGCCAAACGAAGCAGGTGCGGTGATTCTTAGAGTGCCTTGAGGTTGCAGACTACCACTTCCAACCGACGCTTTGGCCGCATCAATACTTGCAATGACCTCTTCCGCATGAGGCAGAAAGTTCATCCCTTCTTCAGTTAGAGATACCTTTCGAGTAGTACGATGCACAAGTCGAACACCCAAGTTTTCTTCCAGCTTGTTGATATGCGCGCTCGATACAGCCGGAGACAGGCCTAACTCCTGTCCAGCCTGACTAATGTTGTGTGTGGAGGCTATACGTACAAAAAGTTTCAGGTGCTCTATGTTCATTTTCCGGTCCAGTTGTAGGTATTTGAAACGAGTAAACTAGAAAGAAGACGCTATCTATTACCTTTATAATTGTTGATAACGTCTATGACTCGTCCGAGTATATTATTCAATAAAAACAAAACAATAAGACCAGAAACGAAACAGTTTATAGTTATCATTGAAAATAAACGTCTTTGTGCTCCAATTACAAGTTAACCTACCTCTCTGACACGTTAAAACTATCAACACTTTCTAAAAACTCATTTAGTTAGTTGCTCAATTATCACCCATTCGAAACGTTGCTAATCTTTTTCCCGAACCTGAGGAGCTCCTCAGAAAAACATTAAATCAACAAGGTACAAGGAATATAGAAATGGCTTACGAAGGCTACACAACATTTACAGCAGAACAAGAAAATGCAATTTTGACAGTAACTTTTGATTTCGGCTCTGTGAACGTTCAGGGTCAAGAGATGCTGGCTGACCTGAACGGCCTAGCAATGCGCCTGGAGCGTGATCGCTCAGTTAAAGTGGTTGTATTCCAATCTGCAAATCCTGAAATCTGGGTGTGCCACTACGACACTAACCTTCTAAAAGATATGTCTACTGAAGCAGTATCTCGTGAAGAGGCTCAACTTCTTGATCTTCAGTCTGTACTTGAGCGCATCAGCAAGCTTCCTCAGGCAACGATTGCTAAACTTGAAGGTTTCGCTCGTGGGGGCGGCCATGAGTTCGCACTGGCTTGTGATATGCGTTTTGCTGCTCGCGGCAAATATAAGTTCATGCAGATGGAAGTTGGTATGGGCATTCTTCCATGTGGCGGTGGTGCATCTCGTATGGCTCGTCAGACAGGTCTTGGTCGTGCTCTTGAAATCATTCTTAGCGCTCGTGACTTTACAGCAGACGAAGCTGAAGCGTACGGCACTATCAACAAGGCACTAGACCCAGACGAGATCGGTCCATACGTTGATGCACTGGCGAAGCGTATTTCTCAGTTCCCGGCGGAATCTATCAATGCATGTAAGCAAGCGGTATATGAGTCAATCGACAAACCAATTGATGAAGCATTAAAAGCAGAAGCGTACTGGCTATATCAAGCTACAAGCAAAACTCCTGCTATCAAGCGTTTTACCATCGCTGATGAAAAAGGTCTGGAACACGACATTGAAAACCAACGTAATTGGAATGATCTGGTGATGAACGTTCAGGAAATTAACTAACAAAACTAACACGTTCCAACTATTCAGCTACGAGTCAGCTCGTAGCTGAATGCCATTTTATTATCAACGAGTTCTATAAACTGATTTAGGTTCAACCCCAATTATCAACATTAGTTCCTATTGTTAGACTCTCTTCGTCAAATAGTTGAGGAAAATTCTTATGCATTATGAAGGTAAAATCTATCGCCCATGGATGGAGGCAGAAAGTGTACTAATCCAGACAACACTGGGATGTAGTAACAATCAATGCACCTTCTGCACTATGTTCGATGACAAGCGTTTTAAGGTACGCGACATCGAAGACGTATTTAAAGATATCGAAGAAGCACGAATCATATACCCGTTTGTAGAGTCGATCTTTCTTATCGATGGCAACGTAATGGCGATGAGAACAGAAAATTTACTAAAAGTTGTTGAGAAGGTGAAAGCAACGTTCCCAGAACTTAAGAATCTGTCGCTTTACTCAGGATTCAATGATTTCAGACGTAAAAGCATCTCAGAACTTAAAGAGATTCGTGAAGCTGGTGTCACTATGGCATACACTGGTCTGGAATCTGGAGATCCCGTTGTACTGGAAAAAATCAAAAAGAAAATGACGCGAGAACATGCTATCGAAGGTATGGCAATGGCACGCGAAGCAGGAATCAAAGTGTTAGCATCGTTCATTTTCGGCCTTGGTGGCAAAGAGCGCTCGAAGGAACACGCTGTTAATACTACCAGCCTGCTGAACATTATTAGGCCTGATGCTATTGCGCCAATGGCTTTGGCTGTTCAACCTGGCAGCGAGCTGGAGCGTGAAATAGCACGAGGAGAGTTTACCCTACCCACTCCATTGCAGATTTTAGAAGAAGAAAAGTATTTGCTGGAAAACATGGATGACTTTCCATGCTATTACTGGGGCGACCATGGTAACAACATCTCGCCAATGCGTGGCATGATGCCAGCAGCCCGTGAGCCGTTTCTGAATAAGATCAACCGTGATATCGCAACAAACCCAGTGACAAAGCAAAATGTTATTCAGACCTTCGCCTGGTAGGCACATAGAGATAACTGAAACCAAAAACGGGGCTACAAAGCCCCGTTTTTCCATAGAAGAGTATAGTTTCTAATGCTAGGCTTCTGCCTCGTGCAAGTGGATCTCTTCTTCCTTTTCACCCGCCTGAGGATCATTGAATCTTTCCATATCCAACGCACCTTCAGACTTGGCAACGATAATAGAAACCGCACAGTCACCCGTGATGTTTACTGCAGTACGGATCATATCCAACAAGCGGTCAACACCCATAATCAGTGCAATACCTTCCAGCGGCAGACCAACCTGATTAAGAACCATTGCAAGCATGATCAGACCAACACCAGGAACACCAGCAGTACCGATAGATGCCAGAGTTGCAGTCATAATAACCATTAGATAGTCAGTCATGGTCAGGTCAATGTTAAACGCCTGAGCAATAAATGCTGTCGCCACACCCTGCATGATAGCAGTACCGTCCATGTTCACAGTTGCGCCTAGAGGTACAGTAAAAGATGAGATACGGTTAGCGACACCCATACGGTTCTTCGCTGTTTCCATCGTAACTGGGATTGTCGCAGCAGAAGAAGCGGTTGAAAACGCAAACATAATTGCATCTTCCATCTTCTTCAGGAAGGTGATCGGGTTTAGACCAGTAAGACCTTTCAGCATCAGGCTGTATGTCACCAGGCCATGCAAAAGCAATGTACCAGCCAGTACCAGGAAGTACTCCGCCAGATTAAGAATTGCACCCAGTCCCAGGCCAGTGAAGAGCTTAGCCATTAGGAAGAACACACCGTACGGAGCAATGTTCATTAGCAAAGCAACAAGCTTCATGATCACATCGTTCAGGTCAGAGAACATGGCTGCAACTCGCTCTCCCGGCTTTCCAGCTGCGCTGATTGCGATACCAAACAGCACAGCAAAAACGATAACCTGTAGCGTGTTACCTTCCGCCATTGCGTTAATTGGGTTAGTTGGGAACATATCAATGATTACTTGTCCCAACGAAGGTGCTTCAGTTGACTTAAATGAGCTAGCAGCTGTTAGGTCAGCACCAGCGCCCGGCTGGAATAGGTTACCCATAGTCAGCGCTAGCGTAATAGCGATAGCTGTAGTGGCGATGTAAAATGCCAGTGTCTTACCACCCATTCGGCCTAGGGTTGATAAGTCTTTTAGTGAACTGGTTCCACAAACCAGTGAAACAAACACCAGTGGAACAACAAGCATTTTTAAGCTGGCAACGAAGATTTTTCCGCCAACTTCAAATAGTCCATTAACAATATATTCGTCGACAAATCCGTTGTCGCCAAAGAGGCTGCGTATAGCAAATCCTGTCAAGATACCCGCTACCATACCAATGATGACACGGCTGGTTAGCGACATAGGTTTCTTGGTATTCATTGTGAACACTCCTTATAGTTTTTCCCTTGAGTTCAATTCAAGGAGGTCAGGAGGCTATCAGCAGAAACACCTGTAAAAAAAGGATATTTGTCACCTCAAAATAATAAACGTGATCTAAATCACCTTAATCTTATATGTATTTACACAATAAAAACCATTCAACAAACAGAAAATTAACAACAAGCACACCAGGCCAACACTCATTAACGCAATATATACTTTTTGATTGTTGAATTGATTAATTTGCCAATATAACACCACAAGTGACATACCCATTACCTTGCTAAACTGATGCAAAATCACACACCAGATAAGTAATATCTCATGGAGATACACTCTTGCAATGAATGCTTCTAATTAAAATATTCACAAGGCTCATGCTTATTAAAGTCACCGTGATTCAATATTAACAACCACACATTAGCCAATTAGCAGAGTAATAAACTGTCTAATTTATTTTAATCGACATTTTGTCACAGATCATGAATCGACTATTATCAAATCGTATAGCCGTGAATTATTCGGTAAGCTCTTGGCGTTTTATGCAAATACAATCTCACACTAAGAGTAAATTAACATGTTGGAACTATTCATAGGATTAGCCGTTACCATTGCGGTCGGCTATTTTATCGTCAAAGGTTATAGGCCTGCTGGCACTTTATTAACAGCTGGTATTTTTCTTCTTCTTCTAACCGGCATTCTTGGTCACACCGTTTTGCCAGCTAAAGTCGCTTCTACAGGTAACATGGTTACAGATGCGCTGGAGTACGTGAAATATATGCTGCAGTATCGTGGTGGCGGTCTGGGTATGCAGATCATGCTACTTTGTGGTTTCGCTTCTTATATGACGCACATTGGTGCAAACAATGTTGTAGTTAAACAGTTTTCGAAGCCTCTCTCTTTCATTAAGTCTCCTTATGTACTTCTTGTTGCCGCATACATTGTTGCCTGCCTAATGTCTCTGGCCGTGAGCTCTGCTACCGGTCTTGGTGTGCTTCTAATGGCGACTTTATTCCCAATGATGACTGCGATGGGAATTTCGCGCCCGGCTGCGGTTGCAGTATGTGCTTCCCCTGCCGCTATTATCCTTTCTCCAACCTCCGGCGACGTTGTTATTGCCGCTGAAAAATCAGGATTGGCATTGGACGTATTCGCTGTTCAGACGGTTTTGCCTGTCTCTATTTGTGCCATTATTGTCATGGCAGCTGCGGCATTCTTCTGGAACAAGTATCTGGACAAAAAAGATAGTTCTCCAATGGAGCGTGTCGATGTGTCTACGATTAAAGTCGATGCACCGGCGTTCTACTGCATACTTCCATTCCTTCCAATCATCGGTGTATTCCTTTTCAATGGCCGCACTATTCCTGGACTGTCGTTAGACATCTACACCATTGTAGTTTGCTCTATCTTCCTGGGCGCCTTGGTAAACTTCGTTACTAAACGATTTAACGGCAAACAATCACTGGAAGATCTTGAATCCTGCTATCAGGGAATGGCGGACGCTTTTAAAGGCGTAGTAATGTTGTTAGTCGCAGCTGGCGTGTTCGCACAAGGCTTGATGTCTATTGGTGCAATTGACAACCTTCTTCACCTTGCAGACAAAGCGGGTGCAGGCGGTGTGGCACTTATGCTGATTCTGACTGGTTTAACGGTTGCCGCTGCAATCGCAACAGGTTCTGGTAATGCTCCATTCTATGCGTTCGTAGAGCTTGCACCATCACTAGCAGCGAAAATGGGCTTAAACCCTGCGTTCCTGATTATTCCTATGCTTCAGGCTTCAAATCTGGGTCGCACAATTTCTCCGGTTTCCGGTGTTATCGTAGCAACATCAGGAATGGGTAAGATTTCTCCATTTGAAGTGGTTAAACGTACATCTGTTCCTGTTTTGGCTGGCTTGATCACCGTGATATTCGGAACTCTGGTATTGGTGCCAATGTCTGCATAAGCAGCAATCCGCTAATACAACGTAAACAGGGAAGCATTATTTGCTTCCCTGATTTCATTTACGGCCAATTATCAATGAAAAGGAGAAAGTCATTCAACCATTAGCATCTTTTTCATCTCTTCTAAGCTCCTATAATGGCTTTAAAAGATAACAGAGTATTTACTCTTTTTAGCCAAACAGCATAACCAGGAGAAGACAGTGTCTCATCAAATCATTAAAGATCTGCATAGCCGTTACACCGCTAAAAAATACGACGCTGACAAGCGTATCTCAGCTGAAGATATGGAAGTAATCAAGGAAGCTCTTCGTCTTTCTGCTTCTTCTATCAACTCTCAGCCTTGGAAATTCGTAATCGTTGAAAGTGACGAAGCAAAACAGCGCATGCACGATTCTTACGCTAATAACTTTCAGTTCAACCAGCCACACGCAAAAGAAGCTTCTCACACTCTTCTTCTGGCTTACGATCCTAAGTTCACTAAAGAGAAGTTCAGCAAGCGTGTTGATGCAGAAGTAAGCTCAGGTCACCTGCCTGCAGACATGTACGATCAATTTATGGGTGCATATGCTTTTGCCGAAATGAACACTGATGAGAGCGGCTACAACGGTGGCTGGACTAAGGCTCAGGTATATATTGCTCTGGGTAACATCCTACACGTACTTGCTCGCCTTGGTATCGACTCTACTCCAATGGAAGGTGTTGACGCTGCAATGCTAACTGAGCTGTTCGGTGAAGAGCTTGACGGTCATGTATGTGACGTTGCACTAGCGATGGGTTACCGCAAAGATGCTGAAGACTGGAACTTCGGTCCACCAAAAGCTCGCTTGGCTCAAGAAGACGTTGTTACTGTTGTTTAAGTAAACCGACTTCAAAACAAAATAATAAGGGGAAGCGTAAGCTTCCCCTTATCACATATCCTTTTGTCGTTAACGATTCTAGTTATTTAATTTCGACGTTATTTAACATCTCGATCAACTCATCTTCTGTCGTAGGCACTTTAGCCAAATCAAACTCAGGTGACGCACCACCCTTTAGCATGTAAGCTTTCGTGGTTAAGTGATCATGATGAAACCACTTACCATTAATACAAACGTCCGTATAACATCTTGGGTCTTTTTTAAGTTCCATGCGCTTACCTCTTTTAAACCACTTCATAACACTCTTGCAACATATCGCACTATCCCGGAACTTAGAAATGATCCAGATCAATTTAGAGCGAGGATTAACCCGTATGGATTACCGTTAAATTCATCAATGGTGATCTCTAGCATGAAATTCTTGAGACCATTTCATCAATTCTCAATAAGGAACTATTCACATGGTGACTACTTACCGCATCAGTAGACGTTTGAAAGTATCAATAGTATTATGAACGAACGTTCATAAATAAGTATTAGGGCAGATATTAATGGCAAATCACGCAAAGTTTGACCGAGATGATGTAGTAGAAAAAGCAAAAAACCTCTATTGGGAAAAAGGCTTTCACGCAACATCTATGCGAAACCTTCAAGACGTGATAGACATGCGCCCGGGAAGTATCTACTCAACATTTGGCAGTAAAGAAAACCTGTTTAAAGAAGCTCTCCTACGCTATTCCTCTGATTTTGATCAAAGAATAGAACTATGCTGCAACGAAGAACAGTCACCTCTTGAAGCACTCAAGTTGTTCGTCAAAGCTTCGGTTATAGATTCTCGACATTCTGCGCCTAGCGGTATGTGTATGCTGGTGAAAACTGTTGCCGAGTTAACCGATGAAAACAAAGAGCTATTATCAGAAGCTCAGCGTTTACTAAAAAATGTTGAGACTCAGTTTTCACGAGTAATAAGAATGTCGATAGAGAGAGGCGAGTTGGATAGTGCTTCTGATCCTATCAAACTGGCAAGATACCTACAGGTTCAGGTCATTGGACTGCGTACTTACGTTCGCGCTAACAATAATGAACAGGATGCGTTAGATCTGTTAAATGATATTTTTGAAACAGGTCCGCTAAAGCGCGTTAAATAGGTCATGGTAACTACGCAAGGCTTTGCGTCATGTTGATATAACGAACCGCACCTTTTCCTGCTTTTTTGGCTTCGTACATTCCTTTATCAGCAATAGATAAGCTATCTGTTAAGTTTTGGTGTTCGGTATTTACAAAAACGACCCCGATACTACTACCTAAGTTGTGTTCAATATTTTTCAGCACAGGCATCTGATTGTGGTTTGTCATTGTCAAAATACGCTCAGAAAGTTTTCGTACTTTTTCTTCATCAGAAGCATCCCTGACAAAAACTGCGAACTCGTCGCCACCTAAACGACCTACGTCATATTCACCGACATTCTCTTCTCCCAAAGTGTCGTGTACTACTTTTTTGAGTGCTTTTGCATACTCAGCCAACACCAAATCACCAAAGTCGTGTCCGTTTAAATCGTTAATAGGTTTAAAGTTATCCAGGTCAATATAAACCAAAGCGGTCTTCTTGTTATGTCCTAATTGCACTTCATGATAGAGCACAGAACGAAAAGTAACTCGGTTGGAGAGCATGGTTAACGAATCCAGGTAAGCTAATGAAGCTATACCACCTTCATGCATACTTAAGATTTGTTCATCAGCCCGGCTTTGGAAGAATATCAATATATGGCACATACCGCTTAGTGCAAAAAGCGTAAGAATCACCCTAAATGCAAGCACTTCGGCATACTCGACTCTACTAAAGCCATAGTCATAACCAACCAGAAGTATCGCAGAAGCGATAACCAGAAATGCTATGTTTAATATTAACCCTGTGCGAAATGAGTTGATAAAAATCCCCACTGCAACCAGGAGATAACTCCAAAGCATACCAGTGGATTCATATCCGCCAGAGTATAAAAGCAGTAGAGCCAGAGAGTAATTGATGATAGTGAGACCAATTCGTCCCGCTTCCCGATTGCGATTCATTACAAACACGTTTACGAGCGCTGCAAGTGAAAAAACGCCTAAGATGCTACTTAAAAGTGTGTCATCGGTGTTAACTAAGCTATTTATAAAAAGCAAGATAAGAAAAATAAGGCCAAAAATGGTGAATGAGTTCACCATCAATTGCATTCTTTTATGTTTATCTTCAACAATGTTGATAAGTTTATCAGCAACAAAGTCGTGAGCGTTAATTGTCATCCGACTACCATGTTCTAAAATTACCCACGGCGGATATTAACAAAAATTGACCATTTTGTTACTATTTACAACGTAGAAATGAGAGTGACCATTTGTCTTTCAGTATTAAGTATTGAGGGTACATATGAAAACTACATTACATAGATACACAACAGCCCCATATACGTATAGGGCTGCTTATTTGCGTGACTCTTAGAGATATTCAATAAACTCTATGGCTTCATTTTTAATTTTTCAGTTATGTCTTCAGCACTGTGGCGTTCTAGCACTTGTTCCCACTCTTCTCCAAATGGGCGGTTTACCAAACGGCCACGCTGTACAACTTCGCGAGACTCAATAGCTTTAGCCCAGCGAACCACATTGGTATAACTTTCTACCTGAAGAAATTCTGCTGCGTTGTATAGGTTGCCTAATACAAGGTTACCGTACCATGGCCAGATAGCCATATCTGCAATGGTATACTCCTCACCGGATACATAAGTGTTCTCAGCCAGTTGCTTATCTAAAACATCTAGCTGACGCTTTGCTTCCATTGCGAATCGGTTTATTGGATACTCTTGTTTTTCATCAGCATAAGCATAGAAATGACCAAATCCACCACCTAAGAATGGGGCTGAACCTTGCGCCCAGAATAACCAGTTAAAGGTTTGTGTTCTGGCGCTACCTTCTTTAGGAAGAAACTTATCAAATTTTTCTGCAAGATGGACCAGAATCGAAGCCGATTCAAATACATTCACATCGCTTTCACCAGACTTATCCACCAAAGCTGGAATTTTTGAGTTAGGATTCACTCCCACAAATCCAGATGAAAACTGATCGGACTCGCCAATTCTTATTAGGAAAGCATCGTATTCAGCTTCCTTTATGCCAAGAGCCAAAAGCTCTTCAAACATGATAGTAACCTTTTGACCATTAGGTGTTCCTAGCGAGTACAATTGAAATGGATGCTCACCGACAGGCAGCTCTCGTTCAAATCTGGCTCCCGCTTCGGGACGATTGATATTTGCCCATTGGTTACCGCCATTGTCTTCGTTAACCCAGATTTTGGGTGGTACGTATTCGTTGCTCATTACACTTTCTCACTTAGTTATTCGTTGTATGCTCACGTATATAGCTACTAGTATCACATTCGGTAACTAAAAATATAGACTACTAACAACAAAAATACTGACTATGAATCAACCGGATAATTGGACGGATAAAGCGCTTTTCTCGCTTCCTCGTCGGCGGGAGCTTTAAACTCAATATCCTTACCGACTTCTCTCGCTCGCTTAACCGCTGGTCTACTATCAATATTTTCAAACCAACGCTTCAGATTTGTGTAGGGTTCTAGACCACTCTCGCCTAGTACTACTTTAGCTTTGTCAATCCAACCCCACGCTGATACATCGGCAATGGTAAATTCATCACCTACAATATAAGTGCGATCAGCCAGGTGGTTGTCCAAAACCTCATAATGGCGCTGGGCTTCTCTTAAGTATCTGTTTATCGCGTAAGGAACTTTCTCTGGCGCAGCTCGCTGAAAATGTACCGCCTGACCAGAAAAAGGCCCCAGACCTGTACCAATAAACATCATCCAGGAAAGTAACTCCGCTCTGTTTTCAGGAGCACCAGTCAACTCTCCCGTTTTCTCTGCCAGATAGATAAGAATCGCGTTTGAATCAAAAACACGCACACCATCATCCACGATAGCCGGCGTCTTCCCATTCGGATTAATTGTGCGATATTCTGGTGTGTGCTGCTCTCCTTTTGCTGTGTCTACGGGTATTAACTCATACGGCAAACCTGTTTCTTCTAGATATAGGGCTACTTTTGACGGGTTTGGTGTTGCGTGATAATAGAATCGAATCATGGTTGTCTCCTTACGTGATTTAAAAGCATTCAAACACAACATGAACGAACGTTCAATATTAATTTGAACAATCGTTCATAACTTTACGTTATGAGAAGTTACACTTTGTAACATGCAGAGTTCTCAAAAGAGCAAAGTCACTCTTTTTCCCGTCTATTCATAGCATTAACCTGTTGGTATCAATGCATTTTCAGGAATCATCATGAATTCTAATAAAATTGCCAGCCTCGAACTCGGCCGGGTAATAGCAATGTTCGCAATAATCCTTTTGCACTGCCACATACTGCACGAGTTACCTCTTATTAATGATGTGCCGTGGATCGGATACGTTGTGAACCAACTAGCGCGATTTGGTGTGCCTTTTTTCTTTATCCTGTCTGGCTACTTAGTACAGCCGAAGCTGACAGCATCACCACTATCTACGTTCAGTAGTTATAGCAAGCCTCTTTTAAAGATATGGTTTATATGGAGTGTTATCTGTCTACTTATACCGTTCAACTTAGGAGTTGTAGCAACCGAGGGGTATCTGGCAGAAAGGTTCGGTTACTGGGACTGGTTATTAGAAACACCAATAAACACCTTGATGGAAGGTGGCCTTATACATTTATGGTTTATACCAGGCCTGATATGTGCTGTAGGTATTATCGCTGTTGCCCTAAAATACAAAGCTACAAAGGCACTTCCTTATATAGCTATCGGCCTGTATCTATATGGTGTAGCAGGTGGCAGCTATGTTTCATTGACTGAGATATGGACGCCGTTTTTCACCCGGAATGGGCCTTTCTTCAATACATTAATGGTATGGGTTGGATTTGAGATCCGCCGTCAGGAATATTCCATAAAGCCAGTGACAGCGGCGATACTAGCCTGTGCTGGAATGTTAATTCACTTTGGTGAAGCTACCTGGCTATATAACCACGGCGTGCCTTTCAACACCCATGATTTCCTGCTGGGTACATCTCTATGGGGTACAGGCTTATTCATGTTATTACTTGCGAACCCAACGTTTGGTAACAAGCCAATTATTTTAACGTTGGCAAATATGGTACTTGGTGTCTACGTAGCTCACTTACCAATAATGATTCTGTTCCTCAACCTTGCCGGGGTGTTGGAATTAACAGGCTACTCCAAGGATGTTCTGGTTACCTTTGGCGCAACCATGGTGTCGCTTCTTCTCATATGGGGGATCTCCCGTTCCGCGCTACAAAAGGTTCTATTACGATAAACAAAAAGTCATTTATCCGTTCAGGATAAATGACCTTTTTAACCGAACCTTAGCTTAAAAGTATTCTAGTAGATTAACTTACCTAATGGATTAAAAATCTGGCTAACCCCTTGCGTAAAGTGAATGGCATCGCTCGATACGGTTAAACATACACAACCTTCTTTCGTTGCGGGAGTATGCGTATGCTCCCCATCAAGCCAGATAAAATCGCCAGCTTGATAGTGGCCCATTTCGTCTTCAAAACTTCCCTGGAGGAGCAATGTTATTTCAAAACCATTATGCGAATGAGACGGTATGTTTCCGCCTTCTGCAATATGAAGCAAGCTCATCCTCCTCTCATCGTCGTCTAGCTGCAGCCTGGCGCGTGAAACCTTTCCTAATCCCTGCCACTCTTTTAATACAATGGAACTCATCGCTCTGGGCAGCTCGATCTTCTTGTTTTCAAACTTTATCTCTGTCGATTTAACAGGCTGTTCAACCAAAAACTCGTCTTGTGTTTCCGTTATCAAATTTGCCAGTTGAATGGCTTTCGATTCGTCAAAATCCGCACTATAAAAGTCGAAATTATCGGAACTAAGGCAAACATCTGATAGTTCGAATGCATCAAGCGCAGCTTGTTCCGTTAATTGAAAAACTAACTCCTGACAATCAGGGCACATCTCTATATGGCTGGCTACAATAACAGACACTGAATCGTGCAGTTCACCTGCAACAAACTGTTCCAGTACAGCCCTGCTCGGGTGGTGTTTAATCATTTGTCTAAATCCCCCATATGCTGTCGAATCTTGGCGAGTGCTAATCTCAATCTTGATTTTACTGTTCCTATAGGTATACCGAGCTGCTGCGCCATTTGCTCCTGGGACAACTCCTGAAAGTAAACACCCTGAACAACCACACGTTGTGCCATGGGTAGCCCTTCAACCAAACGCTCCAGTTTCTCAGATGCCCAGTGGTCGTGAGTCATCATTGAATCATCGTTATGTTCAGCCATTGCTTGTTCCAATGGCCAGATATCATCTCCAATGTTCTGTTCAGGCTTACTCTTAATGCTTCTGTATTGATCAAATGAGGCGTTTCTCATGACAGTATAAACCCAGGTGGTTGCGGCTCCCTTACTTGCATCGTAAAGCCTGGCTTTACGCCAGACATTAGTCATGGTTTCCTGAACCAACTCGTTTGCCTGACTCTCGTTGCTGAACTTTTTAATACCAAAACGCTTAATCTTAGGAGCAAAAAACTTGAATAACTGAGTAAATGCAACCTTGTCCTGATTCTTTCCAACAAGTGTCAACCATTGACTCAGCTCCGGGTAAGTCGATGGCTCTCGCTTATTATTAACTTCCGTTATCAATTCTGTATTGCCTTCTGTCTGATGCATTTCAACTACACCCGTTTTCCCAACATACTATTGTTTACGTTGTCGATTAGGTATTGGATCACCTACTTTCAGCTTCTATTTCACAAAGCGTACCTAAGAGAGTCGTCAATTGGGTAAAATCTAACCGTTGAACGAACTTTTCTTTTTCAGTCATTGGGATTGGAACGATTTCCAACATTCGGGCGCATACCCATTCAGCATAGTCGAAGTAATTATTTTGATATAATTTTCTCAGTTCAGGATGCGCTTCAAATAACTCCCTCAAGATATTTGACAAGCGCTGGTAAATGATTTCATTCGCTTCAAAATATGCCGAATTTTCGAAGTTTGATGAACCAGAAGACCAATGATTTAGCGTTTTTGCTGATGCGACTAATAAGCCATCTTTCTGATAGTCAAACTCAGTTAATGAAACCAATCGGTCGGCCAGAACATCTACCGTTAAGATCCCATCTTCGCCCTTATCAAAATCAACCAGCTGGACATGAGTTCCCCATGAAGATGCCTTGAAAGTAGCCTTATCCTGATAAAGCGATATCACAAACCCATCTGTATTGTGAGCATTAGCAATCATGGAAACATATTTAGGCTCAAATATCCGCAGCCTCTGCATTCCGCCAGATAGTAGAAAAATCGGTAGAGGAAACACTGGTGAACGAGGATCAGTTTCCAGGTTTACCTTATCTACAATGTTCTGATTCAATTTCTTCTCCCTCTATAAGTATTTTTTGTTTCAACAAACTTAGAAACTTTTACGCTGTAAAGGGACTTAACGATCACCGTGAAGAATAGGGAATCGACTGTAAAAAATGCAGTGAATACTGTTGTTAGAAAGGTAAATTGGGAAACTGGATTTTATTTAAAGAATAATTTGCAATATGCATTTGCAAAATGCAACTAAGACTCTATAAATAAGCTCAAATTTCATCAAAATGACAAGGCAAACGTTTTCGTAAAAGTTGGCACACATAGTGCATTACTAAGAGTGACCCTTCTTAAAGCCGAGGGTCACCTAGCCAACTGACGTTGTTAGTGAATATTAATTGTTCACACTATCTATAAGCCAATCGCATTTATTGCGGTTGGCTCTTTTTTTATTTACCACATCAAATCGTCTGGTACGACAAAGTCAGCGTATGGGTCATCTTCTGCTGGAACTTCTTCGGTAACTTGAATCTCAATTACGGTATCTTCATCCCGCATCGCGATTTTCTTGGCTACTGCCCCAGGAATCACAACATAGCTATCTTCATAGCGGGCGATGGCCAGTACACCATTAGCAAGCTGATCACGGATCAATGACTCTACGTAAATCGACTTAACGAAGGTACCATCGGTAAAGTTATACTTGATATCACCTTCTTTTAATTCCAGCTTGTTAAGCTCTATAAGTTGCTTAACCTGTGCTTTAATCTCTTTAGATAACTGCTGCTCTTTACTTTGCTGGTTTAATGCCTGATCTTTTTCAAGCTGAGCGTTTTTATTCGCCTCTACCGCAGCCTTCACCTCTCGTGCCTGCACTCGTGATTTCTTGGAGCCTTTCTTCGCTTTTTTTAACTTTTTCTCGTTGACCAGACCTGCTTTCAACATCTGTTCTTGTAGGGATAGTTTCGCCATTTTTATTTCCAACTATAAACTTTAGCGGACTATTTTAACGGCAGAGTCTGGGTAAATAAAGAAAGCCTGCTTTAAACAGCAGGCTTTCTATAGTCGAGTGATTTTTAGATACAGATTTTGTTTTAGATTGGAAAAACCGTACTCGGTTTTATCGATAGTGCGTTTTCCAGCGTCATTGGTCGAGAATAGAAATAGCCTTGAAAATGGGTCACATCCATGTTTGTAAACTTCTCTACCATCTCAGTTGATTCTATACCCTCTACGGTAACCTTGATTCCCTTCATGGAGCATAGCATGGTTAAAAACTCCAAATAGGCTAACGGTTCTATCTCTTTCATAGACTCATTAGCTAACTCTCGATCAATCTTCAAACAGTTGAATGGCAGTTTAAAGAAGCCGGTTACAGAGCTATGACCAGAACCAAAATCATCCATGGCTAGCTCAAATCCAGCTTTATCTAACTCCCTCAACTGAGTCATCGCTTGATGCTGCCCTTCCAGTAGTACTGACTCCGTTAACTCGATAACGATACTTTCAGGTCGGGCACCTTCTTCTTGAGCGATACGAATGAGTTGTTGCGGAAAGTCGCTCGCCAACAACTGGAGCACCGATATATTCACGTTTATCTTAATGCTACAATTCCATATCTTGTCGTAGTAAGCGATGAAACTTGCTGCCTGGGCAAATACCTTCTCTCCTAATGCACTTATCAGGCTTTTGCGCTCGGCTGCTGGAATAAACTCATCCGGGTAGATTTCACCAATTTCACTTTTCTCCCAACGAGCAAGTGCTTCAAAGCTTCTTATCTGATTTGTACTTGAGCATACAATGGGTTGAAAACGGATAGATATCTCATCGTTTTCAATCGCACTCTTTAAGTTTCTCTCTATGTAGAAATAGCGTTCAACTTTTATCTGGATAGAAGCATTGCATACCGCCCAATGCGCTGGTTCATGTCGCAATGCGTACTCTGCGGTTTGATCGGCCCAGGCGATAATTGACTCTGGAGAGAGCCCCTTATCACTGCAAGGAAAGGCTCCAACAAAGACTCTGCCTGCGTATAAAACACCACTGCCAGTGGATATGCTGGTAAACTTTGAGATGAATTTTTGACACAACTTTGCCAGGTACTGCTCGGTTACTTCACTAGTAAGCAGAACCGCAAAAGTATCGATATCAGTCCGGTAGAATTTGCTGTTGAAAGACGAAAAAATCTCTGAGCATTCAATAATGCTGTTAACAATTTCCTTAACACTATCAGTACCGTACTGATTGATAAAAGAGCGTATACCATCAAGGTGGATACTAAACAGAGTAACGTTAGAATGTCGGTTCTCGAGATCTATTTTTAGCTGATCACTATTTGGCAAACCAGTACTTTGATCGAAATAGGCAAGGCGACGTATTGATGACTCCAACACCTTTTGTTCACTGATGTCACGGTGGTTACCCACCATAAACTCGCCATCAGCATCCTCTTGCATCACGCCTACCGCTTCAATCCAGCAATAGTTACCATCTTTTTTTAGCACTCTGTACTGGCTATAAACTCTCTCCGAACTCTTCTCTTCTTCATTGAGGTGCTCATCGACCCGCTCATCAAACTGGATACGATCTTCTGGGTGTATAAGATTGATCCAATCCTCTAGCGTAGCGTTCTCTATACTGATATCAAATTGTTGATAAAAAGAGTGGTTGTAATAGGAGAGTTTTCCGTCAGGAGTCATTATCCACAGTCCTTCGACTGCGGTGTTGAACATACTAATAAATCGTCTTTGAAGGACTTTGGAAATCATAATTGACTGAACTAAAAGATAGTTCATTGAAGAATAACATTACCCACGTGAATTCAAAACTCCAAACACCAAATTGGGTTTAATAATTTGGATCAACAGTGCAACACTGATGAGAAGTATTCCTATCAACGCAAGCAAGTTGAACCTTTCTCCTACTATCAACACAGCAAAAACCACTGCCACTGCAGGCTCGAGAAGAGTGATAAGTGTCACCATACTGGCTTCTATCTTTTTTAACGCATACCCAAAAGCCAGATAGCCCAAAAACATTGGTACTGTTGCCATGTAAATAGCGACGACTGTATTTTGCACTCCTGCAAATAAATTCTCTCCTGTTAAGTAGAGTGAAGGGAGTAAGATAAAAGCAGCTATACCAAATTGTGCGGACACCGCCGAGGAGGAGCCTACACCTTTTACAATTAATTCACGAGCTGACCACGAATACACGGCATAACTCAGTGCCGCTAATATTCCAAGTAAAATGCCATAAAGTTGATAAGGAGAGTCGCTATATTGTATGGAGCCACTTTGCTTCCCAACCGAAAGCAATATCACACCAAGGCTACCAATACAGAAGCTCCATACCCACTTAGACGCTATCGGCTTTCTATTAATGATTTTTTCAAGTAACACAGTGAAAAGGGGAGCACTTGCAATCGAGATAACCGTACCAATCGCAACTCCAGACAACCTCATGGAGGAATAAAAAGCCAGCGGGTATGCAGCAACAGATAAGCCGCCTACACATAGTAAGGGCAAATTATCTCGCAAACGAGGAAGATCTTCACGTAGTGTTCTAAAAGAGCGTAACACGAGTAGGATACCCGCGACTCCCATCGCAAACGCGCCAGTCGCGAGTGGACTTACGTCCAGAGTAAAACTTGCAGCGGTGCCGGTTGTTCCCCATAGGAAACTTGCTGCGACTACCGCCATTACTCCAAGGGTTGGTTCATCTTTTATTTGCATAATCTGTCATTGATGTTTCTCGAATAACAGAAAGCTTAAATGGTTAGCTTGATTTTTATTTTGCAGATCGGACGCTTTTTATTGCTGTATAAATGTAATTGGATTAATAATCTTTAGCGTGAAATCTTCGACGGCGGCATACCATAAAATTTGGAGAAACGACGACTGAATGCAGAAAGGTCCGAGTAACCAACCGACTCCGCGACTATTTGCATTGGATAATCAGTATGTATCAATAGAGCCTGCGCCCTTTCCATACGTAACTTAGTAATATAATCGGAAACGGTATACTCAGTTTGCTGTTTAAAAACCTTCTTAAACTGAGTAGGACTTAGACACGCCACACTTGCCAGGCCTGGAACAGACAAAGGCTCAGCTAAATGGTTTTCTATGTAGTCCATCACCTCACGAACCCTAGGGTCTCGTTTTCTTATTAATCTTTGCTCAGCGAGAACACTATAAAATGTGTCAAACATCAGCCTTTCTACCTGATTATTTAGCTGATGTTTGAGTTGAGCTTCTACAAATCCTAGGAAGTGAAACAAGGGAGGTGAAACTGAAAACACCACTGTATCTGAATAGCCTAGAGAGTCAGGAAGCGTATCCAAATCAGCGACAACAAATTTTGCTTCTGATTCTGCATTGAAGTAATGCATCTCTCCAGACTTCACGATGACGCATTCACCTGGCACCACTTTTCCTTTAAACGTCTCTACTTCGATATTAATCGCACCACGCAAAGGCAATACTAGCTGATGGTAATCATGAGCATGTCCTTTCCTTTGATGGCTATAAGAACGAATGGATAAAGAGTTAAGCATTGTATTCCAGCATCTCATTTCTCACTCGTGAGTATCTGGTTGCTGCGGTAACGATGTTGTACCCGACACACAGCCAGTTTGCCATAAATATCAGCCCCAAAAATTGTGTGAATTCAGGGTGCAGAAAAGCAATACTAATTGAAACAAGCACAGCTATATATAACCAGAACTGAGCTTTCCCTTGACTACGACTAATCAGGCTATAGTGATCGGGTAATAGCATCATGGACGCCGGATTTTTCATCGCGACTGATTGCAAATGAAGGCTGATAAGAAACGGAACTATCTTTAGCAACATCCCCTGGATAATACCAAGAATGAATCCACATCCAATAATCATCGCCATAAACACTTCAGTTTTTGATTGCCACTCAGTGGATAAAAACGGTAAAGCGATAAGCAATGTACAACCTGCGATTAAACTGACAAACGCAACCTGCCAATAAGAGATGACTACATCTGGCAGTTTGCGCTTGCGCTTACTTATCCGATTGAGCCCAAGCCCTGCATATAGGATAGCCACCAATGCATTTAAACTTCCAATCTGACTTATGTTAGTTCCTGCTAACGTGTCTGCGATAATAAGCCACAAACCAACCAAAGTAGCAAGAACAAGCCCTACCTGCCAGTAACGAGGAAAAACAGGAGTTACGTGAAACATTGGGATAACCTGGAAACTGACTGCCATTACCAACAACATTACCCAGCCAAACAAAGCAGTACCTGCATGCAAGTTGGTCAGGCTTTTTCCAGAAGCTAGTTGCCACCCCCATAGATAACCAGACAGCAGCATGAGTCCAGCGAACATCACGATACCAAGCGCAGCAATAGCGAATAAAATAGGTAAACGAGTCTGTTCACCGCTTGCCTGTACAATAAGCACCTTCATGAGCGCAAAGACGAAATAGCCAAGACTCAAGCCGAGCAAACCAAACCCTATGTCAAAACTCACCCACCCAACAAAGGCCGCACATAAAAAAAATGCGCCAGCTGAAAATGCAATGTGGAGAAGGGACACACGAATACCCGTTATAGGAATCGGTGCCCCACACAACACAGGCATCACCTGGAACAGGGAACCAATCATTACCATTCCCATCACCCCAAGGGCGATTAGGTGTGTTATTGCAAGGGTTCCGGGCATCCAGCGAGTGAGCCATATATTACTTCCCTGATCGAGCAATAACAGTGATGCAAGAATCGCAAATATAGGTGCTGTCAGGTAAAAACGGAAAGGTACATCAATCACCGGTATAGAGTCGAAATTCAGCCCCGCCATTCTCATTTTTTATTGCCCCTAATGTACTGTTCGGCGTCCGAATCATCCTTAAGCCAGAACCAGATGTGATGATCATCCGGCGCAAACTCCTGGTGGTCGAAGGCAAATCTAGGGTCAAGCATCTCAAACAGAGGAACCGGCTTTCGTCTGTGTGTAACATGCAGAACCTCACCCGTTTTAATCGATTCGAGTTTCTTACATATTTCTCTCATAGGTTGAGGAGGTTCCATTAAACTGACATCGAGATTAACGATATAAACCATACTCTTATTAATCTCTGGTCATATTTTCCATCTTAGCGACAACCTCTTCGTTATTTTGCAGGTGGTTGTCCGACATAGGATAGAGAATTTGCTCTTCTTTCATGTTGTGTTGCTGAATAAGGATCATCAGGCTTTCAAGAATACCCATCGCTTTATCGGTATTTTTATCTGCAACTGCCACCGTCATTTGTTCCATAAGGGCCCTTGCTTGCGCGTGCTCCTGACGCATAACCATTGTCGGTCCGCCAGTCATACCTGTTTGGGTCTCAAACTCCGGGAATAAAATGTCTTCTTCTAGCTGAAAGTGATGAAGCGTTTCTAGTTCAAACTCATTCCAATCTTCACTGAACTGTTCCCACTCTCCAATAGCCAGTTTTCCCTCAGCTTTAATGAGTAACTCGTCGCACGTTTTATGGTGCTGGGTCATAAAATTCTGAATTGTTGGCATATATTTCTCGCGCTCATTAGACAAATCTTAAGTTAATAATAATGAGCATATTCAATAAAATATATACCTTTAAAGTCGTATTTTACTCGTTGCCGTCACATCATACTTAAGTTAAACAAAAACTGGTAAATAAGATCTGGAAGATAGGCTAAAAGCATTGCTGAGTAATAAACGCCGCCAGCACCAAGCACGATTTTCAACATCGAAGTTACGTATTTCATCTATATTTCCCCACGCAGAGTAAATCAAATAGTGACTATGGCTAACTCACCATTATCACTAAGTGAAATAGCAGGAAATATACCGTTTTTTATCCTATAAAAATCAATGCATTAGAAATAAATGCTCTTTGCAAGATGTAATTATGACAACATAACGCGTTGTCAAATAGACAAACTATTGTCTATTTGACAGTGCATCGAGCATATCTTTTGTCACCAGCGTAATCCCATTTTCAGAGACCCGAAAGCCGTTAGCGATATCCTGTTCCCTATCGTAACCTATGGTCAGCCCCGCTGGTATGCGGCACTCCGCATCAACGATCACTCTAAGTAACTTGCAGTGCTCACCAATATCACAGCCTCGCATCAAAACCGAAAATTCGATTAGGCTATGGGAATGAGTATGAACGCGGGAATAAAGCAGCGATTTTCTAATCGTTGAACCCGAGATAATGCAGCCACTTGAGACTGTCGAATCCAAAGCGGTTCCTCGACGAAAATCATTATCAAATATGAATTTTGCCGGAGGTAACTGCTCCTGATATGTCATTATTGGCCAGGTACGGTCGTAGAGATCAAATTGCGGCTCGGGCTCCACCAGCTCCATATTTGCTTCCCAGAACGAATCCAGCGTCCCAACGTCCCTCCAATATGGCTTTTTACTTGTATCAGGGTCAGTAAATGCAAATGCGAAAATGTTATGTGTATCGATAATAGAAGGGATAATGTCATGCCCAAAATCATGGCTTGAGCTTTCGTTTATGCAGTCTTTTTCCAGTTGCTCAGTAAGAAACTCAATATCGAATACGTAGTTCCCCATAGAAGCCAGACAGTACCCCGGTTTTCCTGGCAACACTTTTGGCTCTTCGGGTTTTTCATCAAAAGCCTGAACACGGTTAGATTCGTCTACAGCCATAACACCAAAAGCACCGCGTGCTTCGGTTACTGTAGTCTCAACACAACAAACCGTCATATCGGCGTTGTTCTCTACATGTTGAGCAATTAATGTTCCGTAGTCCATTCTGTAAACATGATCACCAGACAAAACCAATACATACTTTGCGCCCGTGTTTCGAATAATATCCAGGTTTTGCCGCACGGCGTCCGCCGTGCCCGAGTACCAGTCCTCTCCATGCCTCTGTGATGCAGGCAGAATCTCAACAAACTCCGATAAATCCGCTTTAAACTGCCCCCAACCTCTGCTGATATGCTGGATCAGAGAATGAGATTTATACTGAGTAGCCACTCCTACCTTACAGACTCCCGAGTTAAAACAGTTCGATAAAGGAAAATCAATAATGCGAAACTTTCCCCCAAATGACACTGCGGGTTTGGCCCGCCATTGAGTTAACTCGTGAAGTCGACTACCTCGCCCTCCAGCAAGAATTACCGCATATGTGTTTTTGGTGAGATTACTGATATGGCGATCGTAAGTGTGGGGCATTTTGGGTCACCTGAATGTATTGTGTTTTTAATATCCCTTTAAACATAGTTGATATTCCGTGTACCCATGCATGACTTTAGTCTAGGTCTGGGCAGTAAAGATACTTCTTGTGAGCTATTTCTAAATTAGCAAATCAGATGGTACCCTTGCTCACCATAATTCAACCATGTCCCTCACCACCATGAAGCCTGATCGTATTACCGCAATGCGCTACATCATCGAACAAGCGAAAGAAGAATTTCCTCTTTATGAAGAAGACACCTTCGTTTGTGGTACAGACAATAATTGCATTGGTTGTCCCAAAAAATTGATGGAACTGGTTGATTCAGAGCTAACCTACTGGGAAAACACCATAAACCGGGGTATCTCCCCCGGATTCGATGACATTCGTAAGTTTGGAAAGCTCTGTACCAATGTGAAGCGGGGATTAGTACGAAACAATATTATATAACCTACCATTGCGATGGCAGTGCCCTTTCAGATGGGTCTTTGGAACTTGTAACTCTCCTCATTCACCATTTAGCGATTGAGACAAACAAGCGATTCTAATAAAAGTATGATTCCCGATGAATTTTCAAATCAGTTCCACCAAGGCTTTGCAACGACGTTGTAGCCATCTCCATAAGTGCGTTGGGACCACATAGAAACACTTCTCTAGCGGACAAGTGATCTATGCTCTCAAAGTCACTTTGTTGTAGTCGCCTTTGTTCTATTTCAAGAGTTGAGTCTGAAAACCCTTGCTTGAGCTCGAAAAACGTTTTGTTTCCATTTGACTCGTTAGTGCTGATACTCTGGTACCCAAATACCTTTATACGCACATTGCTGGGAAGTGAAGACGTTTTTTCCAGAAAAGGTTTCAGCAGATTCATATCATCATCGCGTCCAGCAAACAGCAGTATAATATCCGTCGTTAATTCTGTTCGGTCTGGGAGTGCGCGAGACACATTCAAAATACCGTCCCACATAGCCATAAACGGCGTAATACCTACACCACCTGCTACCCAAAGCATATACGGTGGAATAGCAGGCAGGCCACTGTAAGCCTTGTTGTTAAAGCAGCTAAAACCAGCACCAGCGCCTTTAAAACCAGAGCGTATAACACTGCTAGGCTTTTGATTTGTATTTTGAATTCTCTGCTCAGCATTTTCATGTAAAAGATTGGAAATTAATCCACCGGGTTTGCGTTTAACCGTTACATTGATTTCACTCACCGAGCTAAACTTCTTTGCTTCTACATCAAAGTCAGCTGAGCTTGAGAGTGTCCAGGTACGAATATAATCGTCGTTCACCAACTGCGGATTGTCGTCATCCATATGTCGGTAACCAGAATCAATAACTCCTGAAAAATCAAACACACCAAATCCTCCCGGAGAAGGTAACACTACCGCTTTTGACAATTGGAACGTGAATGTACTTACACTAGTTGTAAGCTGTTTAACCGACACTAACGTTGCAGAGATTGAATTGTCAGAATCAGGGGCAGCCTCTCCATAACGTCCCATTTGTTCTAGTTCATGCTTTAAGTATCTGATGGGCGGGTTATAGGGAGAAAATCGCTCTGCCGATACCATTTTGAGATTTAAGCCTTGCTTAATGTGTACAGCACCAGTTACACGGATTCGTGTTAATAAACTAACCCGAGGCATCAACTCCTCAGCCTCTTCATCAAACAGGTTTTCCGCCTCACCGGTTATATATAGTAGGCTGCCAGAAATGAAATCTGGAAATATCAAACCAACCTGTTTATTGATTTGGATATTTCCAAGTGATTGATAGAACCGGTTACCTGAATGATCCGGCATGACTATGTAGGTTGTAACTTCATCACCCATGATCTCTTCGTAAAGGCGTACAAACCCGGGTGCGCCACCGCGATGATTTAGCCCCATATCTGGCTGGTCATCGCTAACTGAATCATTATCCACTGTATGTTTCGTAGCTAAAAAGACCGTACTGGCCTGGTTAATCAGCTCCTTACTAATATCGGGTAGTCTGACATTAATCGATTCAAAACAATCGAATAGTATTTCGGCATTGCGCCTGTAATGCTCCAATGATCGAACCGTAATATATTTAGGGCAATTTCCTAAGTGTTGATTGGATGAAAGGTTTAGATGGATCTTGCCCGAAGGTTCTATGTCCACACTATCAATTGTTCCAGCAAACTTATTACGACGACGATTTGAGAAATCGATGCCAACACCTGCGAACAACGTTTTACCTCTCGGAGTATCAACCTTCATATGCTCTAACGCTCTTACAAATGGATCATATGCAACTGCGTCAGTCACTACCAATAGGCGATTGCGCTCAGTAACTTTGATACCAATAGAAGGATCGTCTTTCTCTCGTGTAACCAATAAACCCACCCAAGGCCGACCGTTAGCGTCCAGGGTCGCTAGGGGCAAGTACGGTAAGTCAGCATAAAACTCCGCGTGTTGCTGTGGCATATCTGCATCAACGAAATTCGGTATTTTTTGAGTCAGTTCATTAGGCGTATTTCGCCGTTTTTGAACAGTGAGTTCACCTGAGTGTAATGCATGTACATGACGAGTATTCATAGTTTACCCTGCCCCCTTTGAGAACCGACCTAATTTTTCTATTTAGACTCAGGCAAAGGCGAACGTGCCATGCCAACAAAACGTGGGTGCGCTTCAATGCATGCTAACCAGGCGCGAATAGCGGGATAAGGCTCAAGACTTACACCACCTTCAGGAACATGCGAAATGTAGCTGTAACCCGCAACGTCAGCCAGAGTGATTTTCTCGCCGGTCAGGTATTCCTGATTGCCTAGGTGTGGTTCTAATAAAGCTAACAGCGATACTGTTTTTTGTTTTGCTGCGTCGTAATCCAACGGAGCACCGAATACTTTAACAAGGCGGACAGCACAAGGCCCGGAAGCAATCTCACCAGCGGCGACCGATAGCCACCGTTGCACCTCTGCTGCTTTAAAGGGGTCTTGTGGTAACCAGTTATAACCATCATTGTATTTTTTCTCCAGGTAAATAAGAATCGCATTGGAGTCGGACAAGACAACACCGTTGTCATCAATCGCAGGTACTTGCCCAAAAGGATTTATCTGAAGATATTCGGGAGCTTTATGGGCACCGTTAGTCATATCTAAATCGATCGTCTCGTATGGGAGATCAAGTAAAGACAACATTAGTTCAACACGATGGCAGTGCCCGGATTTAGGGTTGCGATACAGTCTTATCGGAGCATTGGAGGAGTCAAATTTAGCATTCATCTTTCTATCCTTAAGGTTGGTTTTAGCTTGTTGTTCCAGTCTTAGAACTACTTTAGATGAAGAGAATCTGAAAATAATTATCGATATTTACAATTAATTATTCCCATTTGTGCAATAATTAATTCACATGTTTTCAGCTGGATCTAACACATGGATAAGCTTCACACTATTCAGGTATTTATTGAAGTAGCCAATCTAAAAGGTTTTTCCGCAGCCGCAGATAAACTGGGCCTTTCAGCACCCGTAGTTACTCGTTCAATTGCTGAACTGGAAGGTCGCCTAGGTGCAAAGTTGTTTAATCGGACCACACGACATGTGCGTTTAACGGAAGCCGGTACACGCTTTTTGCAGGATGCTAAACGTATTGTTGAAGACCTGCAAGAAGCAGAAGCAGCTGTGAAAGGAGTGTACACCAAACCCAGTGGTACATTATCTGTTACCGCCCCAGTTCTATTTGGCGAAAAGCACGTTATGCCTATCGTGACAGAATACCTGGAACGCAATCAGGAAGTTTCTGTCAAAGCCATGTTTTATGACCGAATAACCAGCCTTGTAGAAGAAGAGTTTGATGTTGCTATACGTATCGGACACCTCAAAGATTCTGGTCTGTATGCAATTAATGTTGGTGGATTAAGGCGTATTGTATGTGGCTCACCCGGTTACTTCGAGAAGTATGGCACACCAATAGTGCCTGCGGATTTACGCAAGCATAGTATTGTCTTCCCTTTAACCACCGGAAACATAAGCCAATGGTCGTTCAACAATCATGGGAAAAAAGAAGTCATCAAACTAAATCCACGATTGCGCTGCAATCAAATTGGATCTGCGCTTAAGGCAACAGTGCTTGGTCACGGAATTACTAGCTTGCTGTCATATCAGGTAGCTGAAGAGTTGGAAAAAGGCAATTTGAAAGCCATACTCACAGATTACGAAGAAGCACCTATACCTGTAAACGTGGTTCACCTAGAAGGCCGCCGTGTAAATGCCAAAATACGTTCATTTATTGATTTAGCTGCTGAGCGTTTACGCTCTAACCCGTTTATTAATCCGTAAGCGAGTATTTTGAGTAAGAGCTTTATCCAATACGATGATTCAATGAAATCATTCTTGCGGCATCGTAAGGGCCGATACCGCATTCTCAGTCATAATGTGGAAAACTCACTAACATATTGCCTTTATAGGATATTACCTACTTAGCAATAGCTTTTGCTTCACCCCTGACTCCTCTACAAAATCCTCATCATGGCTAACCAAAATAAAAGCACCTTTGTATTGATTGAGCGTGCTTGCTAATAAACACTTAGAATCGATATCCAGATGGTTATCTGGCTCATCCAATAGCAGCAGTGGTTGCTCGGGCTGGTTACTCACAATAAGCATCGAGAGCTTCATTTTTTCTCCTCCGCTTAAGTGGTCCACGCATCGATAAATCGTATCCTTTCTAAATCCAATTCCCGCCAGTAAGATACGAGCATCTGTTTCCAGTAATCCATCACACAATGACATCAGACACTCAAGCATGCTTAGCCTCGGTTCAAGTAAGCTAAAGTGCTGGTCCAGATAGACAACACTGGTATTTATATTGCTCTCCCCGCCGATAAGCCGTTCTTGCCCCAGTAAAACTCTCAATAGCGTTGATTTACCGCATCCGTTTCTACCCTGGAGGTGCAGCTTTGTGTTGCTGTCCACTTGCATATTGATAGGTGTGGATGAACCAAACGGCAGCTGAGCTTGAATGAAATTAACCAGCCTCTTCCCCGTCATTTCACTACCAGTTAGGTACATTTTCTGTGTTTTTACCTGTTCATACTGTTCATTTAGCGACTCTGACTGCTGTTTAAGGAACTCACGCCTCCCTCGTTCGTTTTTTGACTGGTTTGCGGCCGAGGCAGTAGCGCTGTCTCTCATGCCATCCAGAATGATCTTTGCCTGACTCCCCTCTTTTCTCGCCTTGGTACCTTTGCTTGCTCGTTGCTCTGCTTTTTCCTTGTTCTTTTGGGCCTGCTCTTCAAGAAAACGCTGCTGCTGTTGCACATTCTTAATCTGTCGTTCGAGTGCCAGAGTATCCTGAGACTTCTGCCTATAGTAAAAATCATAGTTCCCACCATATCGCTTCAGCCCCAGGTTGCTTAACTCCCAAATTTGATCCATCTGGTTCAGAAGTTGTCTGTCGTGACTTATCAGAAATATACTTCCACTGTATTTACGCATTTCCTCCATCAGCCAAAGCCTACCTTCACTATCAAGGTGATTTGATGGTTCATCCAAAGCCAATAACTCTGCATCACTTTGAAACAGTTGCCATAGCTGGAGTCTGGCCAGTTGCCCGCCACTTAATTGCTTACATTGGGTATAAACATCGCCTGGTAATCCCATTTCAATCAGCTCCTTACTGATCGAGTTATTTAGATCCCACTGGTCACCAACTAACTCGAACCAATGGTTATCACAACTCCCCGCTTCTATCTGTTCAATGGCTTTTAGTATTTCATCAATTTGCAGATATTCAGCGACAGTACATTCACCATCGCGCAACTGCGATGGAAGTTGGCTGTACTTAGCCAGAGACGCGTTTATCACAACACTGCCATCGGTCGGTTTAAGTTCACCCATTAGCAACGAGGCTAAAAGTGACTTCCCAATGCCATTGCGACCAATTAAAGCGGTTCTGCGATCTGTCAGAGAGCAGGAAATATTTTTGAAAAGCGTATCGCCATTGTCGAAGCGAAAGCTAATATTGTTTGCTTGTAAAAGTGGCATAATTTGCCTCCTGTCTTGCAGGGGCACTAAACGCAGCGATATCAACAGACCTCAGATAAAGCACTGAAATTCAAATAGATAGGTGTTTATCAACAATAACCAGTTCTAAATAACTAGCATATAGAGAGAAGAAGCTACGCCTACTAACCCTGTGTACCAAATAAAATGTGAATAAGATTGGATAACAGGTATTAGTTATTCATTATGGCGAAGACTCCTGAAGAAAAGATGCCGCTAGTTTACGAGTCCTATTGTATAAAATGCAAGCGATATAGCTCACAAGGTTAACTAATTTGAATAAGATTCTGTTTGCAGTCGGTCTTGTTGTTTAATAGCTTAGAGCCCGTTGCCAATAATCATACTCAAAAGGCCATTCATGAGAGTTTCTGTAAAGTCATTAAAAGAATACCCATTGTTCCTAAAGCCATTTTTCTGGAGCCAGAAAAAACGCTACGGTGAAGTACTAATGCCTGGCTTAGTTTGGGGTAGAGTACCTAAACTGTTTTCTACCGTCGCACTACTGTATGGCGCGTTGGACAGAAAAAGTTCGCCTCTTTCTCCCTCTTTAAGATCGCTTGTTACCGTCAGAGTCTCCCAGATCAACTGGTGTGAATTTTGTGTCGATATCAACTCGATGACGCTAGCAAACCGAGCTGGCTCCATGGACAAAGTGGAAGCACTCGATCACTGGAAAGAGAGTGAGCTGTTCGATGAAAAAGAGCGCGCCGTTCTCGCTTATACAGAAGCAGTGACATACTCCGATCAGCAGGTGACAGATGACATCATGGCGGAAGTTAAAAAGTACTTTGACGACGATGGCGTTGTTGAACTGACAGGTTTAATTGCTTTCCAGAACCTCTCAAGCAAATTTAATGCTGCGCTGGACGTGCCTGCTCAGGGATTCTGCAAAATGCCAACACCTAAAGATACGGAGTAGTATCTAGAGTACTAGTATTGGTGAAGCAATAACGAACACTAAAGTGGTTTATAGCCCTACAGACTGCATAGCGAACAACGCCGCTGGTTTGTGCGACACGTCAGCAAGCTTAACGTTTTTGTTGATACCTGTTGGAGCTCCAAACATAATCAGGCACAGCGTATTGCTGTGCCTGAGTTGTGGGAAGGTGGGCATCAGCTCATTAAAAGGCTACTTATATTACAACGCAGCTTTATATAGAGACATCACTTCTTCAGGGCTTGGTAAGTGTGGGTTTCCAGGTAAACATGGGTCCGCCATCGCTTTATCAATCCATGGGCCGATATCCGCTTCAGTAACACCAAGCTCTGAGAAACCTTTAGGAATAGCAACTCTAGCCGAAAGCTCCTTGATAAGTTCTACTGCGCGCTGCGCGCCTTCTTCCGGAGTAACGTTCAACTTAGTATCAAGCATCGCTTCCGCAACTGCTGCAAATCTTTCAGGAACATACTGAGCGTTATACTCACAGATATGAGGAAGAAGGATCGCGTTACATACTCCGTGCGGCAAGTCGTGAGTTGCGCCTGGTTGGTGTGCCATTGCATGAACTAAGCCTAAGCCTGCACTGTTAAATGCCATACCCGCTAAGAACTGAGCACAGGCCAGCTTATCTCGTGCCTCGACATTAGAACCGTCTGCAACCGCAATAGGCAACCATTTAGTGATTAACTTAATCGATTCTAATGCAGTTGGATCGGTTAATGTGTGAGCACCTGGCGTTACATAGGCTTCTACAGCATGTGTAAGTGCATCCATACCTGTTGCTGCTGTTACGCTTGCAGGTAGTCCTACCATCAACTCTGCATCATTTACCGTTACATCAGGTATTTGTTTCGCATCGATGATAACCATTTTGACTTGATTTTCCTCGTCGGTAATTACCGAGTTAGAAGTCATTTCAGCCGCAGTACCTGCTGTTGTATTGATCGCAACAAAAAACTGGCCTGGATTCGTTACTTTGCCTACACCGTTGAACTCACAGATATCTTGGTCAGGGTTAGAAGCCAGAATACGAATCGCTTTACAGCAATCCATTGGGCTACCGCCACCAACCGCGACAAAACCGTCACAGCCATTTTCGAGATAAGTTTTATAACCTTCTCTTACCAGTGTTGCTGTTGGGTTTGGAGTCACTTTATCGAACAGTGCGTAATCGATGCTATGAGCTTTAAGTTGTGCAAACACCTCATCCAGAATGCCAAGCTTAACCAGATTTCCATCGGTCACCAGCAATATTTTTTTCAGAGGCTGCTGACTCAGTACCTCAATTGCATCCTTTACGGCTCCAGCGCCGGCAAAACTTAGTTTTGGTAGATTTAATGCAAATGCCATCGTTGTTCTCCTATAAATTAAATGTTTCCTTTAGATCCTGCATATCAGAGTCGCTTACACCTTCTGGCTCAAAGCCACTGGCTAAACAACCTAGAAATAATTTTGCACCTTTATTTGCCACATCGATGTAATCAAAGGCTTCTAAAGCGTCGCTGCCCGTAGCAACAGCTCCATGTTTCTCCCAGATAGCTACGTCATGAAGCATCAGCTTCTCTGTAGTACTGTTTGCCATATCCTGACTGCCAGGCATGCAGTACGGCACAACCCCTATACCTCGTGGCACAAATGCTCGTACTTCAGGTAACATTTTCCAACATGCGTTGGTATATGCTTGCTCGTTGTGGGCGTAATCTGGATGATGTGACAACATGATCAATTCAAGCGGATGAGTGTGCACCACACATCTGTCGCTCGATCCTGCTAGTTGTTTAGCAATAATGATCTCTACGTGAGAAATAAACTCGCTGGTTGGTGCGTAATCATCTGCATCTCGTCCGCCCCAAAGTAGGTGATAACCTTTCGCTTCATCATCTATCCGCAGTACACAACCTGCTTTTTCAGGCTGATTTAATTCTCTAATGCGCTCGCCAGTTCCTTTTACAAAAAAGATATGGCCCGCACTCTCTTTCGGAAAAGCAAACTCGCCAACACTTTGCAGGAAGCAATGAGGGAATTCACTTAAATCTTCGTTAAACTCACCGTATATTTCCGTTAGATCAACAGAGATATTTCCTCCATTTCTTTCCGCCCATTCTCTACGCCATAAATATGATCCAGCTTCAGAAACTTTTTCTATTTCCTCTAACACTTTTTCGTTCAAATTTACTTTTTTCACAACATTAAAATCCTATATATTCACTTTCTCTACTTCATAAAGAAAACATCTTTTAACTCTTTTGAGATTGGAGAAAAGTCATCATTAGTTGGCATGATATCTTTCATAAAACGCCACCATCTTTGGCATATTTCGGTATCTGCAACTTCATCCCAAGACTGTTGATTTTTTATCTCAACATAAGCAAATAAATTTCCTGTATCTTCGTCTAAAAAAATGGAGTAGTTTCTAGCTCCATGATTACGAAGCGTATCGACTAATTCCGACCAGATATCATCATGCCTTGTTTTATACTCATCATAGCAATCTGGATTTACAGACATTAAAAATGCTTTTCTTATATATTCATCACTCATATAGACCTCATTTCGCTGAGCGAGTTTTTAGCATCCCAAATACTTTAGGAAGGGCAATTACACTGATTAACATCAGGCCTATAATTATCGACATTACAATACCTGGAACGTTTACCAACCCTAAGCCAACGGTAACCAGCCCCATTAAAAACACTGAAATGACAACACCTATGATCGTACCTGAGCCACCCAAAATGCTCACACCGCCTAATACCACCATGGTAATGATGCTTAACTCCCAACCGAAAGCGATTGTAGGTCTGGTACTGCCTAACCTGGACGTCAACATGATAGATGCAATACCGCAGAAGAAGCCTACTAAAGTAAATAAAATCAACTTATGACGAGCGACATTAATTCCAGAATAATAAGCAGCTGTTGGGTTATTACCTATTGCGTAGGTACGTCTGCCAAAGTTAGATCTTTGTAATAAGAAATAAAACACTACGGCAAGCATTAGAAAAACGATAAATTCAAAACTAAATACCCAAAATACGTATCCCTGTCCAAAATATGCAAACTCTTCAGGATAGTTTTTTAAAGCTTCATCGCCCAATAGAATATAGGTAATACCACGAAACAAACTCATCGTACCTATTGTTACAACAATCGAAGGAATGTTTAGCCTGGTAACTAACAAACCATTAATTGCACCACATAAGGTTGCTACCACAATCCCAGTAAAGCATATAAGGGGTAGACTACTACTCACTTCCGCCATAAAACCCATAGCGGTTGAGCTTAGAGCAATAATAGATGCAACAGATATATCTATTTCTCGAACGATAATAACCAGAGCAAGTGGCAAAGCTATTATCGCTTTTTCGGTAAAGTTAAACGTTGCATCAGACAAAGACCATGGGTCTAAGAAATATGGCGACGCAAATGAGTTAATAATAAAAACACAGATTGCTGTACCTAATAAAAATGTTTCCCAGCTAAAGAACCACTGAGGTAGTTCCAGACCCTTGGACTTTGAGCCTGGGCTTTTAAAAGTTTGGTTGCTTACTTTTTCCATTTTCTTATCCTTAAGCAATTATCAAGATGCATTTTGAACTGCTTTTCGAAGAATGATTCGACCCAGCTTGCGTTCAGAACGTGAGTTCGCAATCACCGCAAGAATAATGACTGAACCTGAAATCGCCATTTGCCAGAAAGGAGAAACTCCAATAACGGGCAAAGCGTTACTGATAATGCCTAAGAACAACGCACCAAGAAGGCAGCCCAGAACGGTACCTGTTCCCCCAGCAATACTCACACCACCGATAACACAAGCCGCAATCACTTGTAGCTCGAACCCATTGGCTATATCGACATATGCCACTGCATAGCGAGAGATCCACAAGTAACTGGCTATTCCTGCACACAAGCCCGATATAGTGAAAGCCAGGAACTGTTTTTTACCCACATCGACACCAATGTAATAGGCTGCAGTAGGGTTATTGCCTGCTGCAAAAATCTTTCTGCCAAGCTGTCTGTGTCGCGTGAAGTAATACATCACTGCCACCGCAACGACTGAGCACCAACCGAGTACAGGAAGACCAAGTAGCTCGAATCTTGGTACTTGCAAAAACGACTCACTCATCTGATGGGCGTTAATCCAGGCTCCTTTGCTTATAAGAAAGACGGTGCCACGATAAATACTCATCGTGCCTAGTGTGACAACGATAGCTGGAATGTTCATCTTCCATACTAACCAGCCGTTGATCATGCCAAGTAAGGTTCCCAACATCGCGCCAGTTAAGATGATCACAAATACTGGCAGTTCTGGGTAAAGATTGTTTAGGGTAGCAACGACCATTCCTGTAAGAGCAACATTGGCAGCGACAGATAAGTCGATACACCGGGTCACGATAACCAGCATTTGCCCCAAAGCGAGGATAATCAGAATCGAGGTATCGTTGTACACACCAAGAAGATTGGAGAAAGCCAGAAAATCTGGAGTGATAAATCCAATCAGCAATAGCAACAAAGCAATCACCATTCCTAACTGCGCTTCGCGGTTTTTAATTAAATCCTTCATGCAACTTCTCCTGTCACGCCCGTCGCCGCACTAACGAGTCGTTCTGCTGTGAACTCGCTTCTGTCAAACTCTTTAACCATCAGCCCTTCTCTCATGACGATGGCGCGATCAGCCATACCCATCACCTCCGGCAGCTCTGATGAAACCATAATGACAGCAAGCCCCTGACCCGTTAGCTCAGACATAAATTCATGTACAGCAGCTTTCGAACCGATATCGATACCTTTAGTTGGCTCGTCCAGAATGATGACCTTCGGCTTAGTAGCCAGCCATTTACCGATAACTACTTTTTGCTGATTACCGCCAGAAAGGTTCTCCACCTTCTCATTCCAGTCAGGTGCCTTGACACGAAGTCGCTTGGCATACTCATCCGCAAGCTCATATTCGGACTCGTTGTTTAACATGCCGCTAGGGTTAATTTTGTCTAGCTGAGGTAATCCGATATTCTGATATATCGGGAATTCCAATACGGTTCCCTGACTTTGACGCTCTTCCGGGACATACACGATGCCTGCTTTTATCGCGTCACTTGGGGAGGTGATATTGATCTCTTGCTTTTCAACTTTAATCTGACCTGTTGCGATATTGGTCACCCCAAACAGGGATTGCATTAGCTCAGTACGGCCGGCTCCAACTAAACCATAAAAACCTAGGATTTCCCCTTTACGAAGGTCGAAGTTAATCCCTTCAAATTCTGTTGGATGGCTAAAATCTCTGACTTGCAGTATTTGATCACCTAGTGGAACATCGGTTTTCGGGTACGCGTTCTCGATGGTTCTGCCAACCATCATTGTGACCAGCTCTGACTCTTGCACTTCAGCTATCTTGCCGTTGCCGATATAGCAACCGTCCCGGAAAACCGTAAAACGATCAGCTATGGTGTAAATTTCATCGAACTTGTGGCTAATGAACATGATCGCACAGCCTTTCGCCTGTAGGCGTCGTACGATATTGTAGAAATCTTCAATTTCACGGTGTGATAAGGCAGCGGTTGGCTCATCAAGGATAACGACTCTTGCGTCAAAAGAGAGTGCCCGTGCAATAGCCACCATATGTCTTTGACCGATACTCAGCTCTTTCAAAAGCTTTTTAGGATCAAGTGGCGCATCGATCTCTTTCAGAATTCTTGTTGCTTCCTGCTCCATGCGTTTCCAGTCTAGTCGACCGGAAGAAAAGCTTAAGTAATGACCTGCAAATATATTTTCAGCAACACTAAGCTCATCAAACAATACCGTTTCCTGATGGATCGCTGTGATACCTAACTTTCGCGCGTCATCTGGCGTAGCTAGATCAATCTCTTTCCCATCTAAAATAAGACTGCCTGATGTTGGTTGATGTATTCCGGTCATCACTTTCACAAGTGTCGACTTGCCTGCCCCGTTCTCTCCGACAAGAGCGGTTACTTCACCCGGATAGAGGTCTAGCTGAACTTCATCAAGCGCTTTAACACCAGGAAAATGCTTGCTTATATTCCGCAATGAAAAAATAGGTTTTACTTCTGACATAACTATGCCTTCTTCTATGGATACTTTCCCTACGAAAACCAGGCTGGCACGCGGTACTCAGTACCAGCCTATTCCTACTAAATCACTAAGAGGATTTAGAAAATTTTCGCAAATTTAGCTACATTACTGCTGTTGTAGATAAATGGTTTCGCCATTGCAGCACTTCCATCCTCGGCCAGCTGAGCAGTACCCATGCGTCCCATATCCACTTCAGTCTTAGTTGCATTACCCGTAACCAGGTTGTAAGCAATGGTTGTTGCGGCATAACCAAGGTCAATAGGGTTCCAGATAGCGAAACTCTTAACAGCACCAGACTCTACGTGACCTGCTAGCTCAGAAGGTAAGCCAAGACCTGTCACATAAATTTCGCCTGTTTTGCCCATATCAGTAACAGCCTGAGCAGCGGCAACGATGCCTACTGAAGTCGGTGCCACAATCGCCTTCAGGTTAGGGTAAGTCTTGATAAGACCTTGAGTTTCTCGGTAGCTTTTGTCTGCCAGATCATCACCATAAACCGTTGCAACAAGATTCAACTCAGGATGCTGAGGTAGGACCTTTTTCATTTCACCAATCCAGATATTTTGGTTGGTAGCCGTTGGTGTTGCACTCAATATCGCGATATCGCCTTTTTCACTGTTTGCCGCTTTTACCGCTTCTGCTGCAAGATCCACGTTAATTTGACCAATCAGAGCGTTACTAGAAGGATTTAGGTGAACCGCGCGACCTGGTGCTGCAACGCCAGAGTCAAATGAAACCACTTTGATGCCGCGCTTTTGTGCTTTCTTAAGGATTGGAACTAATGCATCGGTATCATTAGCAGAGATAACAATCGCATCGACTCGCTGAGAAATAAGCGAATTAACAATCTCGATTTGACCTTCTGCGGTTGGTGTTACCGGACCGGTATAGATAATTTCTACGTTATCTTTGATTTCCGCTGATGCCTCTTTTGCACCTTCGTAAGCCGCTTCAAAGAAGCCGATACCTTGTGCTTTTACAACGAGACCAATTCGATAATCTGCAGCTTGTGCCATCGCAGTTGCAAGCAGACCTGTAGCTAATAGGGTAGATTTAAGAATTTTTACTATTTTCATGTCTAAACTCCGTTTTTAGAGTAATTTTTGTTTCACGTCTCTGGCTGATTTATCCCACCAGCGTTCATTCCATTTCGTATAATTCGTTTCAACCTGTTTTTAATTTATCGTTTAAGTAAGACCTCTTCCTCATATTGTTTAACCTGACCAAGCCAACTTGCACCAACAGGCACTTCCTGCTGCTCGCAGTAGTAGTCCCAAACGGCTGCCCATGGCAGAGATTTGCTCTCTTCCAACATCGCTAGTCGACTCGTGAAATCACCCTCTTTTTCAAAATCTCTAAGTTGCTGTACCGGTTCAAGCAGAGCCCTCAACAGCGCTTTTTTCATATTTCTTGTACCGATAACCCATGCTGCGATTCGGTTTATTGAGGCATCAAAGAAATCCAGACCAATATTGACCCTATCGACCAAGTCGTGACGAATGATCTCGTTCGCAATTGCCTGCGTTTCATCATCAAGCATCACTACATGGTCGCTATCCCATCGAATAGGTCTACTTACATGAAGAAGCATTTCATCAACAAATAGTGAAGCAGAAGAGATCTTGTCAGAGATAACCTCTGTAGGATGGAAGTGACCGGAGTCTAGGCACAACATGATGTCTCTTGATGCGGCATATCCCAGATAGAATTCATTAGAGCCCGCAGTGTATGACTCTGTACCAATGCCAAACAACTTAGATTCAACCGCATCTTTGTGGAATTCCTTAGAAATTGGATCTGCAATAATCTTGTCTAGTGACTCCATCAAGCGTTTACGAGGAGCCAGACGATCTGCAGGAACATCTTTATAACCATCCGGAATCCAGATATTCATCACTGAAGGCGTGCCAAGTTCTTTACCAAAGTATTCCGATACTTTTCGACTTGCGATACAGTGGCGAATCCAAAACTCACGTACCTCTACATCCGGGTGAGTCAGGGTCATATTGTCTGCACTCAGAGCATGAGAAAAACAAGACGGGTTGAAGTCCAGACCGATGCCTTTTTGTTTTGCCCAGCTTACCCAGTTCTTAAAGTGCTCAGGTTTGATCTCATCACGATCGACAAACTCTTCACATTCAAGGTAAATTGCGTGCAAATTTAAGCGAAGCGCTCCTGGGATCATGCTCATTGCCACATCGATATCGGCTCTTAATTGTTCCGGCGTTGTAGCCTTTCCAGGGTAGTTACCTGTTGCTTGAATACCGCCTGTCAACTCTCCTTCCGGGTTCTCAAATCCAGAGACGTCGTCTCCCTGCCAGCAGTGCATGGATACCGGAATATCATTTAACTGTTTCATCGCTTCGTCAGTATTTATACCCAACTTAGCGAAAACCTGTTTAGCGTTTTCGTAGTTAGCTTTTACCTGCTCTTTTGTACTCATTTTCTATCCCCTCGGATCTAATTGGCTAATACGTTCAAATTCCTCCCAACGAGCCAGAAACTCATCGGTCCTTTTTGGCAAGTAAGCTTTTATAGGAAAAGAACGGGAAATTGTATTTCGTGCGTGTTGAACGCCAGAAAGTTCATTCAGTGCAATAAGCTGTCCACATAAATTGCCGATTGCAGAAGCCTCTACAGGCCCTGTACGCACCGGGACACCACATGCATCTGAGCAAAGTTGGTTGAGGAACTCATTCTGAATACCACCGCCAAAGATATGAATCTGCTCTAATGGTTCGCTGCTAAGCTGATTAAGCTCCAACCAAACTCTTCGGTACTGGAAGGCAAGGCTTTCGAAAACACATCGAGCCAGTTCTCCCGGAGTTTCAGGAATGGGTTGGTCGGTCTGGCTGCAATAGGTACAGATGGCATCTATCATGGACGAGGGATTCAGAAAGCTCTCATGATCCGGTGCTATTAAGCACTTAAATGGCTCGGATTCTTTAGCTAGCTCTACCAGCTCTCCAAAGCTGTGTTCACCCAGTTCCTTTTGAACGTTCTGGATGAGCCACAAGCCCATAATGTTTTTCAAAACTCGAAAGCGAGATTCTGCGCCACCTTCGTTTGTGATATTTAATGACTGAGCAAGCGAAGAGGTTATTGGGGATTCACTTTCAATGCCCATCAACGACCATGTTCCGGAGCTTATATAAACGACATTAGAATTGGTTACTGGCATAGCCAAAACCGCAGATGCCGTATCATGGCTAGCAATGGAAGCAACCGGGATTTTTTCGCCTGATTTAGAGTAATAAGATCCGATCAACTTATTTGGGTCACTTGGTTCTAAGAACCAGTGCTCTGGAATACCTATCGCCTTCAGTAGCTGGCGATCCCAAGTACCTGTAGTGCAATTTAACAACTGGGTTGTCGATGCATTGGTGTATTCACAAACCTGACTCCCTGTTAGCTGATAGTTCAAGTAGTCCGGGATCAATAGCAGACGAGCAACGTTATTTAACCAGTCAGGTTCTTCATCTCTTAGTGCATTCAATTGATAAAGCGTGTTGAACGGTAAAAACTGAATGCCAGTAGAGCTATATATATACTCTTGCGAAACCTTATTTGCGACAACTTCTAACTGCCCTTCGGTACGCTTATCTCGATAAGAAACCGACTCCCCTAAGCGCTCACCCTGTTTATCAAGGAGCACAAAATCTACACCCCAAGTATCTATTCCAATACTATCTATCGTGTGTCCACCCTCAATCACCAGTTCGATACCATGTTTTATTTCCATCAATAGATAGTCTAAATTCCAGCAGGCTTTGCCGTTTCTTAAAACAGGTCCATTTTCAAACCTATGTAACTCATCAAGTTTTAACTTCTTGCCATCATAGGTCCCAAGGATAACGCGACCACTCGATGCTCCAATATCTACTGCAACTATTTTTTTCATTTCAGCAAACCCCTTTGTCTGATGTATCCATCTTAGGGGTTGGTTAATTAGCGCTCCTTTAAAAAAACACTAGATATCACACTACCGATGTGTTTTTTTGAAGTTACTCGTTAGCCATTTCACATTTTCATCAAATAGACAACTTTTTGTCTAAACCTATTGCTAATATTATTTACATCGATAGCAATTACGCGAGAAAGTATAATTCGATGCCAACGGAATGTGAGTAAATGATCTATTTGAAATCTAATGAGTTTTTTATTAATTCAGATATACCAATAACAACCGAACTTAGAGAGCCACAGGAAAATTTTCCTGAGCACTATCATACATTTGAAGAAATAGTTATTGTTTCTAAGGGCACAGGCATCCACGTCATTAACGATATCCCAATGACTTTAAGTAAAAATTATGTCTGCTTTGTCGGAAAAAATGACCGACATCTATTTGATAATGTTAATAAACTCTACCTTAGCAATGTTTTATACCAACAAGATAAATTCAGTTCTTCTGTACAATTGAAAGACTATCTTCCAAATAGCAACCACGGTCCAGTGGATTGGTTTATCGAGGATGAAACGGCTATTCGTGTTAACTACATTATAGAGAGACTTAATTTTGAAACTCATTCCAATACCATTACATCCCGAGCGATGTCAGAACTTCTTTTTCAGCAATTAGTTGTAGAACTTTGGCGAGGAAAAATAAATGATACAACTTTTTTGTCCCACGATGACAAAATTATTGCATCCATTGTTTATATAAATAAAAACTCAGATAAGAATATAAACATTGAGTTATTAGCAGAACAAGTTGCACTGCCAGCCAGGACCCTAGCTAAAGATATTAAAAGAGCAACAGGGATGAACTTCAGTCAATATTTGCACTTTATTCGGGCAAAAAATGCAATGGCACTGCTAATTAATACCGATAAATCAGTTACGGATATTGCCTTTGATGTTGGTTACTCTGATAGCAATTATTTCTCTACTAAGTTTAAGCAAGCTATAAATAAAAAACCCAGTGATATCCGAAGAAAATATGGTGATTGATTTCTCCGCATTGAGAACAAAATCAAAATTAACGCATCTCAATAAGTCCGGGGTTCCACCACAGCTTAGACTCATTTAATGGCACTGTATCAGGTAAAAGATGATTTCCCACATCAATGATGACCCGCTGTTGAAGGTTGGCTCGTTTGATTAAATCACCGTAATACTCGTTAAAAAGTTGCTCTAATGATCCATCTTCCACTAATTCAGTCATACCTAGTGACAAACGCTTCGCCAATCGAGGTTCATTGTGAGATACAAATATATAGGCAGGCGCTGGGATATATAGAGCTATATTAGGAGCGACCATGAGATTAGACCTGGTCGTTTTATGACGGTTTAGCTCATCATATATTTCATTAATACCACGTGGAATATAATGAAACCGTTGATGCTGTAACATCGAAATCAAACTGTCATAATGCGAACTTGAAACTATAGTAAATCCTAGGTGGTTTAACACTCTCCAGGTCATCCAACTTCGCCTTAATCCGACATTCAGCGCCTTAAGCTCATCCACTGTTTCTATATTAGTAAAATACGGTAGACTATCCTTATGAATCAGCAATAACCTGTAATTTAGAATTCCTCTTCTAACCGGTATACGTATCGGGATGGTACGTTTCTCCCAATCTTCGTTCGTCAGGGCAATAAAAACGTTGATTAACTCACCAGTTTCAAGCTCCTGTATCGCTCTTAGTGAGTTCATTCTGGGTGCATTTGTCCTTATTTCATAAGGTCCATAGGTATCTTTAGTACGTTCCATCGCGAGTGTAAGTACTTCTTTTTTATAACGAAGCCTTTGGTCAGAGTCGTACTGACCTGATTCAAAACGAATTATATCTACGGCTTTCACTGACTGGCTTTGCAGCGAGCAGATCAAGCAAAAGATAAGAACTCCGAATCTAGTTAGCAGCTTAGCCAAGTGTGGGATCATGTACGTTGAAATACCTGATTGTTTTCCTTGAATAGAGTGTAGACAAAATCTAGTGGAAAGTAAGTTATCAGAAAACCGTTATAAGCCATTATTCTCAATAAATTACTAGAGTAATGGCTTGTCTATTTTATCTTCCCATATGAATAAGCTTTAAATTAGTTTGGGTTCCTTTTAAAGTGGTTCGAGTTTTCCAATAACTCTTCTGACAAATCTTTTAAACTTTGGGAAGTTTCAATAAATACGGATACCTGGCTTAAACTATCATTTTGTAGCGCCAGTAGTTTCTCCATACACGCCTCGACATGCGTAGCAACACTCTCTTCTCTCTCTGTCGTTTCCTTCATGTTTAATACCATAGCCTGTGTATCTCGCGCACCAGATGCAACTTTATTGAAAATATCGGCTACTTCAGTTGAACGAACCTCACTTTCCTGCGCTTTTGGCAGTAAGAGTTTAAGTTCATCAGAAACCTGTTGCGACTCTTTAAGAATGGCATCATTCATTTCGGTTATTTCAATCGTAGCTACCGAGGTCTTCGCTGCCAGTTGCCTTACTTCGTCAGCCACCACTGCAAAGCCTCTTCCTTGTTCACCAGCTCTGGCAGCCTCAATAGCTGCGTTTAAGGCAAGTAAGTTCGTTTGCTCGGCAATACTTTGAATAACCTCAACAACCCCTCCAATGCTCTCGTATCTCTTTTTAAGACCATCAAAGCTACTGAGCGAGTTTTCGATATTCGACTTGATCCCACTAATGGAGCTACCCATTTCTACAATAAGTTCTGACCCTTCTTGAGAAACATTTAACGATTGTTGGCTTTTTTCGTTGGTTAAGTCAGCACCGTTCCCAATCTCCTTGATATCAGATTTCAATTCGATGATAGCCTGGTTCGCTTCGTCTGAAATCATCTTTGTATTATCAAGAGACTGAATGATATGCGTTGCCTGACTTTCGATAGACTCTGTCGCTTCACCTAGTTTATGAGTCACCGACCCAATTCGATTGATGATGGTTTGGAGAGAAGATTTCATCAACACAACCGAATGCAAGATACTCCCTTCACTGATATTTTCTTTTACTTCCTCAGTAAGGTCACCATCTGAGATTTTTTTGGTAATCGAAACAACTTGGTTTGGTTCACCACCAACGGATTGATAGATACTACGGGCAATAATCAGACAGGAAATAACGATAATGACAAAAATCAGACCGCATATAATGATTAGATTTCTCGCCAGCTCATTGAATGTTTTATCAACGTCATCCATATAGATGCCCAACCCGATAACCCAGTTCCAACCTGGTATCAATGTGATAGCGCTCACTTTGGTTGTGCTTATATTTGTTCCTGGCTTATTGACTTTTCCTACTACAAAGTTGAACTCTTTATCCTTTAAAAGCTTGGTATGCCTAGCGTAGGATTCCTGAAACTGACCTAGTTTTTCATTTTTAACGTGAACTCTGGCAATGGCATTATTATCATTTGACCAAATGTATGTATTCCCTTCCCGGTATGACGACAGCAACGCCACTACCTTCGCTTCGGTTTCAGGGGTATTTCCCCCTTCTCGTATAAGTTCGACAGCCTGATTTTTAGCGAAGGTCAGTATCGATTCAACCTCATGCTTTTGAGCGGTTACAACAGCGTTTTTGATGGAGTTAAGGCTAAACGCCACTACACTACATATACCGATAGCAATAATAAGAAAGAGCATGACACCTTTTTTGAACAAAGACATTTTATACCTCGTACGATCAGGAGTAACTGCTATAAGGAACAGCTAACTTTTACTTACGTTATGATGAAATGGAAGGTAAACCCTTTTCCCTCATAGAAATGAGAGAAAAGGAAATACACATATAGTTAAGGCAAGATTTATTTATGAGGATTGCGCACAGAGATGTTTCGTCTCTTTCGCACTCTTAAGGAGTAAACTACCCACTGTCACAATAACCGCACCACAGAACAAGAACGCCATACGTCCCCAGAATGGATTCGGTATCAGCATCATTGCAAATACAAGGCAACCAAATACCAGGATTAGTTTACCCAGCATGTTACGCTGCTGACGGTCCATCTCGTCCTGACCTGCCTCTTCAATTACCGGTGTATCTACATCGTTCCAGAACGCTGTCAGCTCTTTCGCTCGTGCTTGTTCCGGCGCTTTGTAGAACTTCGTCGTCAGACAGAAGAAACCACCAGTAATAAATAGATGACCAACAATACCAAGCAGTACTTTCAGGTCTTTCGCTTCTCGACCTGTAAAGCCCGATTCCAGGTTCAACATGTCTGCAATCACATCCGCCGTAAACACAAAGCTCACCAGATAAGAAACCACCATACCTACTGCTAGCGTTGCCCATGCCGCCCAGTCCGGTGTCTTCTTAATGAACATACCGAAGAACAGTGGTACCAGAATTGGCATCTGCAGAAGCGTACTTACATACATCATCGCATCAAACAGGCTCAGACCACGTAGTGAGTTGATAAACAACGCTACCATGATAATCAGAGCACCAAACACCAAAGTCACCAACTGACTAACGCGCATCAGCTTCTTATCGTCAGCGTTCTTATCAATGATTGGGGCATAGAAGTTACGAACAAATACACCCGCGTTACGGTTAAGACCTGAGTCCATTGAAGACATGGTTGCCGCAAATACAGCTGACATTAACAGACCGACCATACCCACTGGCATCGCATTTTCTACAAACACAAGATAAACCGCATCCGCTGCTTTACCACCAAGCTCTGCCGCATGCGCGGTTGCTGCCTCTGGGTAAATCACTGCTGTAACCCAAGGTGGTAAGAACCAGATTGCCGGACCAATCAACATCAGAACAAACGCCAGTAGGGCTGCTTTACGTGCGTTGATAGAGTCTTTCGCCGTTAGGAAACGATAAGAGTCCTGCATGTTGTTGATGTTCTGCAGCTGTTTAACGAACATAAAGATAAACCAGGCAACAAACAGCAGTGGGTAGTTCATGTTTGAACCCATAATGCTGTCCGCCGGGAACTGTTCAATCAGGTTCGATGGGCCACCAATCTTAATCAGTGCAGCAACCGCACACACAACCGTTACCGCCATGATAACGACCATCTGTACGAAGTCGGATGCCACAACACCCCATGCGCCGCCAATCACTGAAATAAACAGTACGATTAAGCCCGTCACGACGATTGTGGTTTCAATGTCAATTTTGAACACCGCACTCACAAACAGCGCCAGACCGTTTAGCCAGATACCGGTATACACGATGCTGGTTGGCATGGTTGCCCAGGTAAACACTTGTTCGTTGGTCGCACCAAAGCGGCGACGCACGCCTTCAATAGGAGTGACAACACGCATCTGGCGGAAACGGTAAGAGAAGAATAGCCAGGAAAGGAGGAAGCCAAATGCGTTTGCCATGAAGACAACCATAATTGGAAAACCATCAGTAAAGGCTTTACCTGCCGCACCAGTGAACGTCCAGGCACTGAACTGTGTCATAAAAGCTGTTGAGCCTACCATCCACCACAACATCTTACCGCCCCCACTGGAAGTAGTCGCTGGTAGAGTTACCGGCAAAACGTTTAAAAATAACGCCTATCGCTATCATGAAGATAAAGTAGACCCCTACTACAAGCATGTCGATGTTCATCTCATACTCCTTTTTATTCCCCGATTTAATAATTTTTTAAAACGCAGTTTTATTATTGCACGATTGAGAATTTTATAAATATAGAAAATCTATTTTTGTGAACTATACAGAATGAATAATGCTCTATAAAAAATCACCCGAAAACAAGTAAAGCATATATTAATCAAAAAGATTGAAACATAAACGCCGACTTAGTTAAGTCGGCGTTGTTAAATTGGTTAATTAAGGAGTATTCCACGCTTTGATATGATAAACATTTTCGAAAACAGTTCGGCGATTGATTTGTCCAAATACCACGTCGCTTAATGTTAGTCGGTCAAAAAGCAACTAAGCCACCGCTGTCTACCTGATATTCTTGCTTATCTTCCCCCTAACTAAGACAAAACGAACACCATTCGGTGACCACTCAAAATTCTGCAATTGAATCTGTTCTTTAGAACTTAAATCATGCAATATCGCCACATTGAGTTCCTTATCTGTGGAACGCACAATCGAGTATGCTAAATCGCTAGTCGCAGGATTATCTGGCGCGTAACCTTTCAATATTGAGACATCATTATTAGTCACAATTTGTTGAGTGAAGTCTTCTTGTCCCTCAATCGCATAAGTTAATTGGTGGCTATTTTTAACAACCTCAATATGACAATTACTCATTCTCGCCAGAGGTCCTGACATTGGATTTTCACATTGATTGTCAGCATTCAGCCCGATATGCTTCCCGCGCACATGACATACAAGATCAAGTTGGTTGCCATGAGGGTTTTGAACATGGTTAAACTCAATCACAGCATCTCCCAGCCAAAGGAACTGTCGACGGTACGTAATACCCCTGTAGGCTTCCTCATCCCACTGCACAATAGTGTGACTGTCAACTTGTGGTAGTTCTCCGCACCAGTCAACCTCTGTATCCAGCCAGGTATAAGATTCTGTCTCGGCAAAAGCGTTAACTCTTGGATTCGCCGGAGCCTGATTCTTTTGTTCAACCGACAAAGTATTGTGAGTTAGCGTGTTCTTGTAATAACCGTAATGGAGCTCTGCCCCGTAACCCGTTGTGCCAAGATCAGGAACGATTTCCTGTCCATATCGGGTAATGATCAGCCCTAATCGGTCATAATGATCGTGCTCACCGCCAAATGGGGAATGCTTCACCAACAGCATATTGTTTTGCTCTGGTTCGAGCATGATGGTGACCCCCGATTGTTCAGCATGAATAGCGTGACATGTTAATGGTAGTTCTTCAGGCAACCTTTCCACACCATACAACAAGGCTTCAATATTGTTCCGCTCCACCGACTGATAGATGCTAGATAACGCTCTGGCAAATAGCGGATCGTTAAACTCTCGATACGCAAATTCGAACAAATGGCTATGAGTCAGCTTCTCCTGACCAGCGATACAATCGTTTAAGCGAGGGAAGTTGCCGTTATTCATAAGAAGCTTTAACGGAAATGCCAGCATGGTATGGAAGTTCGGATGCGACTTCAGCGAGTGCTCTGTTTTGCAGGCGATTTTTTCAAAGTTTAGTAACGCTTGCAGAGCATAATAGTGGTAATGGATCGAGCCTTCGAACCATAGCCCTTCACCTTTCACGCCGTTTTCTAGCTGGTAAATCAACCCATAAGGCGTGTCTACAGCAAAATCTATGAACTTAGTCTCGTTTAAAATGATGCCTATAACACCGATAGTGGCACTTATCTTCATCTCGTGATTATGCAGTTGGTCACTACGGTGCTGCATAAGAAACTCTGCTCCTTCGCGCAGTAGTCTCTCTTCGATATAACTTTGTTCTTCTGCAGTTAATGCTTCCTTAACGAAGTCATACCCTCGCGCAAAATCAATGTTACAGTTAGCTTCACATAGCGTCTGCGCATTTGCCTTACCAGGACCGTTATAAGGAATGCCTCCGTGCTCCTCGTAGTCTGGATAGTATTTTGCGTAACCCATCAAAATATCTCTCACCTTATGAAGATATTTGTCGTCCTGGGTAATTTGCCATAACAAACCCAGATCATTACACGCTTTAGCATTCAAACCATTTAACCAGCGCCACCAGGCACCATCGTACGGTTCGCCAGTAAGAACTTCGCCATCTACTGGACAAACATGCTCTTCTGGTTTGTTTCTATCCCATGTCAGGCGAACACCATGAGTTGGGCAAAAATAGTATAGATTCCAGGTTGCACGCGCATCAGGTGGAACTAGTGTGTCTGAGTTCAAAACGACATGATTGTCTTCCAGAATTTGGTTAATGATATCTTCACTGGCATTCTTTCGAATGTTAGACATTTCATTTGAGGAAAATTGCAACATAACGGACTACCTATACCGACTTTGAAAATTGAAAATACTTTTTGGCATTTAAATAACAGATGTTTTCGATGGACTGCTTTAATAGCTGCTCATCCTGAGGGAGCTCACCGCAATCCACCCATGAGCCAATCAGATTGCACAAAATGCGGCGAAAATAATCATGCCTCGAAAAAGACAACACACTTCTTGAGTCGGTTAGCATACCAACAAAACGACCCAATGCTCCCAAACTAGCAAGATCTTGTAGCTGCTTTTCCATTCCAGCTTTATGATCGTTAAACCACCACGCCGAACCTAGCTGAATTTTTCCTGGCTGAGCGTCACTATCTTGAAATGCGCCAATAATAGAGCCAAGTACCGGACTATCTTTTGGATTTAAGCAGTAAACAATGGTTTGTGGAAGCTGTCTTTGTTCATCTAACATGCTTAACAACTGGCTAAGATTCTTAGCAATACCATTATCACTCATAACGCTAAAACCAGTACCACCTCCAAGAGCCTCCAGCCTGCGCTTGTTGACGTTAGTAAGAACACCAATATGTAGCTGCATCGACCAATTATTCTGATGATATAACTCACCCAACACCTTAAAAGTGGCTGTTTTAAACTGCGCTATCTCAATCGCACTCAAAGGTCGGTTGGATTTTATTTTGTCAAAAGTATTGTTTAGTTCTGCTGAAGTGTAGTTCGCGAACTCTACCGTTTTTAATCCCAGATCGGATAATCGACAGCCATGTTTCGCAAAATAGGCTACCCGTAAACTTAGCGCATTTGCATAGGAGGCAAAGCACTTAATCTCTGTATTGGTTTTAAGTGTTAACTTATCTAATAAGTTGTTGAAGCTATAAGTATCTTCAACTTCTAACAAGCTGTCAGCACGGAACGTCGGCAAAACCTGAACCGCAAAGCCGGATGCTTTTAGCTTTTCATGAAAAGTCAGGTCGCATAGAGGATCGTCCGTTGTGCAGAGCGATTGCGCATTACTATCCATTAGAAGTTGTTGGAATCGATGAGAATCTTGTTTAAGCTTCTCGTTGCAATGTAGCCAGATCTTTTCGCAATTCTCTGGTTTGATGACTAAATCGAGATCAAAATATTTTTTTAGTTCCAGATGACACCAATGATAAATAGGATTGCCAATCAGATAAGGAACGGTTTCACACCACTTTTGAAACTTCTCATGATCAGAAGCCGCCCCCGTAATGTAATGCTCATCAACTCCATTGCTCCTCATTGCTCTCCAGAGGTAATGGTCACAACTCAGCCATGCCTGGGTAATATTCTCGTATTGCTTATTAAGATATATTTCCTCTGCACTAAGGTGATTGTGAAAATCTACAATTGGCAAAATCGATGCATAGTCGTGATAAAGACGCTTTGCAGTGTCTCCTTGTAGTAAAAAGTCTGAATGTATAAATGTAGACATGTAACAAACCACAATTAGAAAAAATAGGAAAAAACTCTACTTTGAAAGGCTTTTGCTAGTGATTCTATATGGAGGGAAATAGTCAGAGAGGAATGCCCCTCTCTGACCAGTTATTAATTATTCTGCGTTCGAAGTCGCGAGTTGCGGGGTTTCTTTCGCACTCTTAAGGAGTAAACTACCCACTGTCACAATAACCGCACCACAGAACAAGAACGCCATACGTCCCCAGAATGGATTCGGTATCAGCATCATTGCAAATACAAGGCAACCAAATACCAGGATTAGTTTACCCAGCATGTTACGCTGCTGACGGTCCATCTCGTCCTGACCTGCCTCTTCAATTACTGGCGTATCTACATCGTTCCAGAACGCTGTCAGCTCTTTCGCTCGTGCTTGTTCCGGCGCTTTGTAGAACTTCGTCGTCAGACAGAAGAAACCACCTGTAATAAATAGATGACCAACAATACCAAGCAGTACTTTCAAGTCTTTCGCTTCTCGGCCTGTAAAGCCTGATTCCAGGTTCAACATGTCTGCAATTACATCCGCCGTAAACACGAAGCTCACCAGATAAGAGACCACCATACCTACTGCTAGCGTTGCCCATGCCGCCCAGTCCGGTGTCTTCTTAATGAACATACCGAAGAACAGTGGTACCAGAATTGGCATCTGCAGAAGCGTACTTACATACATCATCGCATCAAACAGGCTCAGACCACGTAGTGAGTTGATAAACAGCGCTACCATGATAATCAGAGCACCAAACACCAGAGTCACCAACTGACTAACGCGCATCAGCTTCTTATCGTCAGCATTCTTATCAACGATTGGAGCATAGAAGTTACGAACAAATACACCCGCGTTACGGTTAAGACCTGAGTCCATTGAAGACATGGTTGCCGCAAATACAGCTGACATTAACAGACCAACCATACCCACTGGCATCGCATTTTCTACAAACACAAGATAAACCGCATCCGCTGCTTTACCACCAAGCTCTGCCGCATGCGCGGTTGCTGCCTCTGGGTAAATCACTGCCGTAACCCAAGGTGGTAAGAACCAGATTGCCGGACCAATCAACATCAGAACAAACGCCAGTAGGGCTGCTTTACGTGCGTTGATAGAGTCTTTCGCCGTTAGGAAACGATAAGAGTCCTGCATGTTGTTGATGTTCTGCAGCTGTTTAACGAACATAAAGATAAACCAGGCAACAAACAGCAGTGGATAGTTCATGTTTGAACCCATAATGCTATCCGCCGGGAACTGTTCAATCAGGTTCGATGGGCCACCAATCTTAATCAGTGCAGCAACCGCACACACAACCGTTACCGCCATGATAACGACCATCTGTACGAAGTCGGATGCCACAACACCCCATGCGCCGCCAATCACTGAAATAAACAGTACGATTAAGCCCGTCACGACGATTGTGGTTTCAATGTCAATTTTGAACACTGCACTCACAAACAGCGCCAGACCGTTTAGCCAGATACCAGTATAAACAATGCTGGTTGGCATGGTTGCCCAGGTAAACACCTGCTCGTTGGTCGCACCAAAGCGACGACGCACGCCTTCAATAGGAGTTACAACACGCATCTGGCGGAAACGGTATGAGAAGAACAGCCAGGAAAGGAGGAAGCCAAATGCGTTTGCCATGAAGACAACCATAATTGGAAAACCATCAGTAAAGGCTTTACCTGCCGCTCCTGTGAATGTCCAGGCACTGAACTGTGTCATAAAGGCTGTTGAGCCTACCATCCACCACAACATCTTACCGCCCCCATGGAAGTAGTCGCTGGTAGAGTTACCGGCAAAACGTTTAAAAATAACGCCTATCGCTATCATGAAGATAAAGTAGACCCCTACTACCAGCATGTCGATGTTCATCTCATACTCCTTTTCATTTTTTATTCCCCGATTTAATATTTTTTAAAACACAGTTTTATTATTACACTAATAACGTTTTATTAAAGCGTGCGGCATGAAATTTGTGATCCGCCCCACCAAAATAGTCATACAATAACCCTAGTAAAAAATTGACTATATTCGATAGAAAATTGTCCAAAAAAACCAAGCCAAAAGGCTTGGTAAACATATGGGGAGAAGGTTAGGTGTAATCTTAGAAAAGTACTTACGCCTCAATGATTGAAGCAACTTCCTTAACCAGTTTCGCAAGCTCATCCCATTTATTTTCATCAATAAGTGAGCCAGGAACCATCCAGGTACCACCGCATGCAAACACGCTTGGTATATTTAAATAACTATTTACATTGGACGGTGTAACGCCTCCGGTTGGCATAAAACGAACCGGGTAAACTGCGGTAAGTGCCTTAAGCATTGCGGTACCACCAGAAGGTTCTGCTGGGAAGAACTTCAGGGTTTTCAAACCTAGTTCCATTGCTTGTTCAACATGACTTGGGCAGTTCACCCCTGGAACTATTGTAATACTTTTACTTTGACAATACTTTACAGTCGTTGGGTTCAGACCAGGGCTAACAATAAAATCAACGCCGGCATCAATCGATTCATCCACTTGTTCTTTTGTCAGTACAGTACCCGCGCCAATCAACATCTCCGGGTAGGCTTTTCTCATCGCTCTTATTGCATCTGCAGCTTGCTCGGTTCGAAACGTCACTTCAGCACAGGGAAGCCCATTTTCAATTAACACCTCTGCCAGTTTTGCTGCTTTTGAGGCGTCTTTAATCGCAATGACAGGAACAACTTTAATCTCCGCCAGTCTTTGTTCTAAACTCATCTTTCTAACTCCTTTAAATGTTGGGCATGCAATCTAGTTGGATGATCGCACCCGGATATTGAATCACAGTTCCAGCGAGCAGGTGACCAGCCTGAGCAGACTGAACCAAATCACCACCGGTTAGCCTTTTGGCTAGATAACCAGCACTGAAAGAATCCCCAGCTGCGGTGGTATCAACAACGCGTTCAACCTTATTAGCAGCAACAATTTCAATGTTATCTGCTGTTGCGACATAACAAGCGTTTGCTCCGCGCTTTACTACGATCTCTTCCACACCAAGTTTGCGCGTACGATCAATTGCCTGCTGTTCATCAGTATCAGACCAAAGCTCCACCTCATCGTCATAGGTGAGAAAGGCAATGTCCGTTAGTTTTAGAATACTTTCGTATGCTTTTTGAGCGTCTTGTGTGGATTCCCACAATACACTTCTGTAATTGTTATCGAACGCAATTTTAGTTCCGTTTTCACGGCAAATTTGAATAACGTCGAGCAGCTTATGTAAGCAATCTTGTGGCAAAATAGCTAAACTAATCCCGCTTAGATAAATCCAATCCTGAGGGGACAATTTACTAACTAGCTCCTCAACGCTGTACTCGCGCAACCAATATTTTGCAGCAGATTCAGAACGCCAGTAGTAAAAGCTTCTTTCTCCGTCTTCAGCGGTTTCTATCGCGTAAATACCAGGTGTTTTCTTGTCAGAGATATGAACCAGATCAGTATTTATCTGCTCTTGCTGCCAGGCGGTAAGCATGTCACGACTGAAAGGGTCTTTTCCTAACCCGGTGACATAACTAGTTTCTACATTGTGGTCGTTAACCAGGCGGGAAATGTACGCTGCGGTATTAAGAGTATCGCCACCAAAACTCTGATCTAACGCGCCATTTATTTTGCGCAGTTCAACCATACACTCGCCAATCACGGCAATACGGATGTTTATCGTCATGTGTCTGCTCCTGAAAAGTGTTAAAAAAACCAGCCGGTATGGCTGGCTTTTCGTTTAGCAACTTATTCTTTAGTCCAGAATAGAACGGACATACTCTTCAATCTCTGGCACCTGACAGTGGTCGAAGAAACACTGTTGGAAACGGGCACTACCTACCGCTGTTTTCACTAGCTCCTGGTCAATAGCACGAAGAGAATCAACCACGTTGTCCTTCGCAACCGCAGCTTTTACATCATTAAGAAGAGCTGCGTTACGTTGTTGTGGTTCAGCACGTTCTAACGGGTAACCCTGGCCACGCTCGCCTGTAAATGCCTTCTCGAAGATATAGCGAACGTTAAGTTCACCTGCCCAACCAAAACCTTTTGCAAACGCCAGTGCAAGAGCATTTCCGTTGTTGATCTGATTGAACAGGAACGCATCAGATGGCTCTAGACAGTAACCACATGTAACCCCAGGATGTAGGTTTAGAGACATCATTGCCCCTTGGCCTGTACCACAACCAGTTACAACGAAATCAACTGCTTTTGAGTTAATTAGAATGCTCGCCATAATGCCTAGATGGATGTAAGTCAGGTGATGGTCATTTTCGTCTGTCATGCCAAGGTTAAACACTTCATGGCCTAGCGAACCGGCAACACTTTCCAGCTCACCAGCAACCATTGCGTTTTTGCCTGCCTGGCTGTTTTCCATCATTAGTGCGATTTTCATTGTTCTCTCCTGCAGCGTTATTGCTGCGCTATCATTTTTTAATATCTAAATTTCTTAAACAAAGTCTTTACGCATAGGCGTAAAGTTATCAATTAGTACGCCAGCTTCAAGGCAAACACAGCCATGTTCAATTCCCGGCTCTTTATACATGGTGTCACCCGCATTCACGACCTTTGTTTCATCCCCAATCGTGAACTCAAACGAGCCAGACAACACGTAAGTAAGTTGCTCGTGAGGGTGATTGTGCATAGCCCCAACGGCGCCTTTTTCAAAGTGCACTTCTACAGCCATCATGTTGTCACTATGAGCCAGAATCTTGCGTGAAATACCATCGCCCAGATCTTCTAGTTCAACATTATTATTGTATACAAACATGCAAATACCTTACTGGTTTGCTAAAGCCATCGCTTGTCGTTTATCACGATACAACCTGAATATCGTAATGGTATTCATAGTCATCACTGATATTTCCAGTAGCGTTCCCCCGATAGAACCCACCAGAATATTGTTGATTAACCAACAGGTTGCACCAAATAAAAAACCAAACCTGAGCGCGATGCCTTTAAGCATAAAAATAGAGAAGGTTCCGATTATCGTTCCGGCGATTGGCCAGAGTTCTGATATATTTTCCGCAAACATTAAACCACTAACCAGGCTTATGCAGATAAATATAAGTGCAACCCAAACAGACTTACTGTAGATCGCTATCCCGGTGCGAAAGGCGGAAAGCAGCGCACCAATAGCTGAAACAATGGAACCCAGAAGTAAAAAGTGTATTAGATGGCTGACATTTAATGCCAACATCACTAACTTAAGTTTTTTGTCGTCTTTCTGATAAAAAGTAGAAAGACCCAAAACTAAACTTAAGATGCCAAACGCCTGAGCAATAAAAGCATCAACCATCACAAGGACACCCTCAATTAACGTGCTAGCCAACCACCATCAACAGCAATTGTGTAGCCATTAATATAGTCGGATGCAGAAGATGCTAAAAATACACATGGGCCTGCTACATCCTTAGGAGTACCCCAACGATCGGCTGGAATGCGCTCCAAAATAGCTTGATTACGCTCAGCATCCTCACGTAGCGCCTGCGTATTGTTTGTGGCCATGTATCCAGGCGCAATTGCGTTCACATTGATGTTATGGCGAGCCCATTCATTTGCCATCGCTCTGGTGATACCCATAACAGCACTTTTAGACGCAGTATAAGAAGGAACTCGAATACCTCCCTGGTAAGAAAGCATTGATGCGATGTTAACGATCTTGCCACCAGTACCTTGCGCAATAAATTGTTTAGCTACAGCCTGAGACATAAAGAATACCGTCTTTGAGTTGATGTTCATTACGTCATCCCAGTTTTGCTCTGAAAACTCAATCGCATCTTCACGGCGGATAATACCAGCGTTGTTTACTAGTACATCTACTTTACCGAACTCAGTAATCGCTTTGTCTAAAATCTCAGGTATCTCATCCTGTTTTAATAGATTTGCTCGGACATCCAAAAACGTATGGCCAGCAGCATTCATCATTTCGATGGTTTCTGTTGGTTCAACATAGTTAACACCTACAACTTTACATCCGGCTTCGGCTAAGCCAATTGCCATCCCCTGACCTAAACCAGTGTCACAACCAGTAACAATGGCTACCTTTCCTTCTAGATTGAATGACTCAAGCATTTCATTTTCCTCGATAGTGTATGGCTTTGGTGAACAACTGTCTCACCTCTCAATTAGTCATACAATAAAGCATCAAAACAACCATGGCAATATTTTTAAAACAACATTTCATTTTTAACTGAGATTTGCACTACAAATGTGAGATAGATCCTTATTCGGTTCTTTTTTATTGAAATGGCTTTTTAAAAAAAGTAGGGAGTGTTAACTTTGCAAGATCACAAAAACTAAAGAGAGGGAATCATGGAGAAATCCACTCAACCGGAAGCTGTATCTTCGGTTTTAAAGGTATTCAACATCCTCGAATCACTAGGGGAACAAAAAGAAATTGGCGTTTCCGAGCTATCCCAACGATTGATGATGTCCAAGGCAACGACCTACCGCTTCCTACAAACAATGAAGATGTTAGGTTATGTATCCCAACAAGGTGAAGCGGACAAATATTCACTAACGCTTAAGATGTTTGAACTCGGTTCTAAATCTTTAGAGTGGGTAGATTTGGTCTCTATCGCAGAAAAAGAGATGCGTATTATCGCAGAAGAGACCAACGAAACAACTCACCTGGGTGCACTCGATCAAAACTCTATCATCTATATTCATAAAATTGACTCTAGCTTCGCTTTGAGAATGCATTCAAGGGTGGGAAGACGAAACCCACTGCATACCACAGCAATCGGCAAGGTATTGCTGGCTGAACACGATGAAGACTATGTTCGTAAACAACTCGAAGGTGCTGAGTTTATTAAAAGCACCCCTAATACCATTGAGAGTATCGAATTGTTTTTAGAAGAACTGGTTACTGTTAAACAGCAGCATTTTGGTGAAGACAACGAAGAACAAGAGCCTGGTTTACGATGTATCGCAGCTCCTGTATACGATAGATTTGGCAATGTTATTGCCGGTGTTTCTATTTCATTCCCAACCATTCGATTTAGCGAAGATATGAAAAACCGCTATGTGGAGTTACTGCATAATGCCGGTAGAAATATCTCCGAGCAATTAGGGTTTAAAGAGTACCCGGTAAAATAGTCGAAAAGCAGCTTCCCCAGCTGCTTTTTTTGTGCTAAATTACAGCAAATGAAACATCGTTTCAAATTTCAACATAAGGACAAGGCATGGGGACGTCGATAACCACTAACGTAAGTGATTTCTTAAACACAATAGATCCTTTCGATAAGCTGCCAGTAGATTTGGTAGACACACTTTCGGACTCCATCATTGTTAAGTACTTATCTAAATCGGAGACAATAGAGTTCAGCTCTTTGTGTTCAACCCGTTATCTCTACATTGTCCGCACTGGTGCCATTGAACAACTTTCGCCCTCGGGAGAGTTAAAAGCCCGACTTGGTGAAGAAGATCAATTTGGATTTACCTTTCTTGAGCCTCTTAAGGATAAAGAAGATGGCTATCGAGCCGTTGCAATTGAAGACTCCCTGCTTTACTTGATTCCTCATACTCAACTTAAAAGTGTCTGTGACGAACACCCTGAGTTCAGTGACTATTTTGCTTCCGCGAGCAAGCAACGATTAAAAAGTGCTATCAACCATTCCGTAGACAAGCGTGACAAGAGCCTGTTCTTTCTTGATGTAGGAGATGTCGCGAGCGACAAAATTACTATCGTGGAGGAAGACACTCCGATTCATGATGTGGCGAAGCAGATGTGTGGTAAACGACCAAGTTCATGTGCGGTTGTTTTACGTGGTGATGATATTGTTGGCATCGTAACCGACAGAGATATGACCAAAAAGGTCGTTGCAGCGTGCGCGAATAGTTCTAGCCCAATATCCAGCGTGATGACGCGTTCACCCGTCGTCATACAGCAAGATGATAAGGTAATACAAGCCATCTCAATGATGCTTCAATACAACATTCGTGTACTGCCGGTGCTAAAAGAAAAGCAGGTAGTTGGACTATTAACTACTTCTCATCTGGTTCATAACCACAAAACACAATCACTTTTCCTGATTGAAAAAATTAAGTACGCCAATAGTATTGATGACCTTTCAGCACTGAAAGAAGAGAAACAGACAATCTTTCAGGCCCTGGTAGAAAGCGGGGTAAGCGCCGAGATACAAGGGCATGTCATGTCTATGATCATGGATGCGTTCACAAGGCGAATTATCCAGCTCACGGAAGAGACTCTAGGCAAACCTCCTTGTGATTATGCCTGGCTAGTCGCCGGTTCCCATGCACGCAATGAAGTACATATGTTATCTGACCAGGACAGCGCTATCGTTCTCTCCGACGACGCAACAGAAGAAGATAAGATGTATTTTCTTCACCTTGCCATAAAGGTTTGTAATGGCCTGGCAGCCTGTGGTTATCCGTTGTGTGATGGAAAATATATGGCAGCTACACCAAAGTGGTGTCAGCCTATCTCTCGTTGGAAAGAATACTACCGAAAATGGGTTGCCAGCCCAGAATACAACCACCTACTAAGTATTACTGTCTTTCTAGAGATTCGAGCTATTCATGGCAACTCAGATTATGTAGATCAGATTCATAGCTCCATGCACGAAGCGATACACGAAAGTCCCGGATTTATACCCGCACTAGTGAGAGACGCTATAAATACCAACCCACCATTAGGTATTTTTAACAGCCTTGTACTAGAAAGAGGCGGTGAGCATTCAAATACTCTAAATATTAAAAAATTCGCCCTTAATTTAATTATCGACCTTGCTCGTATATTCAGCTTGTCTGCGAAAGGGAACATAACTGGCACAGAAGAACGTTTCCGGTATGCCGCCAAGAACGGCGCTATGTCTCAAGACAGTTGTGATAACATAATCGAAGCCTTCCGATTTATTACTCAGGTTCGTTTCAGACACCAACTGAAGTCAATTCAACAGGGAACAACACCCAACAACCACATCTCTCCAGATGACATCAGCAGTTTTGAACGCAAGCATCTAAAGGAAGCATTTAAAATAATCTCCCAAATGCAAGATCTTGCAAAGTTGAAGTTTTCATAAGGCATAGCATGTTCGACTTTCTAAATCGCTTTAAAAACACATCAAGAAAGAAAAGCCAGCGTTCATACGCTCCAAATGAGCTTTGGAGTCCTGCACTACATAAGTATATGGATACTCCTTTGCCATCTACCTGCATGGATAAATCTCAGGCTAAGTTTATCGCAATAGACTTTGAAACAACGGGACTCAATTTCGAACACGATAAGATCCTATCCATTGGCAGCGTCGAACTAAGCAGCAATGAAATCTATTACTCAACGAGTAGTGAGGTCTATGTTAATCATGGGCAATATGTAAAGCCTTCTAGCGCTTGCGTAAATAAGTTGACACCGAAACAGCTTGCGAATGGACACGACATTAAAGTTGCGATGGAAGAACTTCTCCAGTCCATCGCAGGTAAAGTGGTTCTTGCACATGGTGCTATGATTGAGAAAGGTTTTATAGACAGCTTTATGCGCGAACATTACCGCATCGACGAGCTACCTTGCCTCTTTGTCGATACGCTAGAGTTAGAAAAACGCTTCAGTTACAGGGCAAGAATGAGGCAGCACACCAGCTATCAGCTCAATGACCTGCGCACTCACTACAAACTACCCAAATACCAGGAACACTCGGCCGCGAGCGATGCAGCCTCTTGCGCAGAGCTTTTCCTGGTACAGCAGAAAAAGCTAACGCAGCTTGAAAAGGCGACCTTAGCAGACCTTATATTTACGTGAACGCAAAATTCAGAGCTAGCTTGAGCATTAGATGAGTTAAGGGGTAAGTTGTCGACTAATTGAAGCACAAATTTCTACAAGCTCGTCCTTCGTCGTTTCTATACTGTCGACAGCATGGTGAACGGCATCTGAGTCAATGGTGACATAAGGGACGGTAAGGACAGCCAGCCATTTTTTTCCTGAAAATATAGGCACACTGACGTTTGTTATCCCTGATATCTGTGGGCTTGGTCCGATAAAGTAACCTTGCTTTCTTGTTTGCGCTAGTAGTGATTCTGCTTGCTGCTTTTCACTTTCCGTTGCACCGCTACTCTCAAGAATATCCGCCTTTGCGTCTGGCTCACAGAAACTGAGCAACACAATACCTGAACCTGAAGAACAAACATCGTGTTTGGCACCAACTTTTAGGCTAAAACCCATTTTATACGGGCTCTCTTCTCGACCAATAACAACGAGGTGTTGATTGTCATACCAGGAAATATGGCAAGACTGATTGACTTTTTCGCTCAGCTTTTTCATCAATGGCTTAGCGATATTAAGCAGCTGAGACTGAGGTGGGTACTGATTGGCAACACTGAACATTTTCATTGCGAACATATACTGACCAGTATCTTCGTCAAATGAAATATAACCACGTCGTACAAGAACGGAAAGTACTCGGAAAATTTCACCCACGCTTCGACCAACCGTTACCGCGATTTGCTTCTTAGACATGGGCTCAGTTGAACTTGCTAGCAACTCTAGAATATCCAACCCTTTTTCAAGAGCAGGAGCGTTATACTCCTGCCTGACTACCTTTTCCAAGTACTTACTCCTTACTTAACTAACCCCATCATTTGTGGAATCGTCATCGAAATCGCCGGAATATAGGTCACAGCCATCAACACCAGGAAGATAACTGCGAAGAACGGCAACAGCGTTTTAATTACATGGTCGATCTTTACATCACTAACCTTACAACCAGTAAATAATATCGGACCAACAGGTGGAGTAATTGTACCTAGTGAAAGGTTAAATACCAGTAAAATACCAAACTGAACCGGATCCATACCGAGATTCACACAGATCGGTAAGAAGATTGGAGTGAAGATCAATACCGCGGGAGTCGGGTCCATAAATGTGCCGACAAACAGTAATATCACATTGATGATTAATAAAATGACGATTGGGTTGTCTGTCATCGCAAGTAAAGTATCAGCGATAACGCCGGGAATCTGAGTGAATGCCATCACCCACGACATAATAGATGAAGCTGCAATCATAAAGATGACAATTGCCGTCAACTTAGCTGTCGATAAAAGGATATTCGGTAACTGCTCTACTTTCAGGGCTCTGTATATAAAACCAAGTATCAACGAATACACCACCGCTATTGCCGACGCTTCTGTAGGAGTAAATATCCCCGCCAGAATACCACCAATAACAACGACAACTAATGAGAGACTAGGTAAGGCGTCTACCAAAAGCTTGAAACGTTCTGACATACTCAGCATATGCTTAGTCATATAGCCTCGGCGATACGCCATGATTCCAGCTATCAACATAACACCGCCTCCCCAGAGAAGTCCTGGCAGATACCCCCCATAAATAGCGCAGAGATGGATACAGAACCAGCAACAGTGGCGTATACAATAAGTGTGTTACTTGGCGGAATAAGCATTCCTGTAGGGGCTGATGCGATGTTTACCGCAGTCCTAAATGCAGAATCATAGCCTTCTTTCTTTTGAATAGGATTCATGATGCCGCCAATTGCTGCGGCAGAAGCAACCCCTGAACCACTGATAGAACCAAAAAGCATGTTTGACACAACATTCGTTTGCGCCAATGCGCCCGGAAAATAACCCGTAACAATACGCGAACAGTTGATTAAACGTATGGCGATACCACCATTGTTCATTATGTTGCCCGCAAGAATAAAGAACGGTATAGCAAGTAAGGCAAAACTGTCTAGCCCCGTAAACATACGCTGAGCAGCGGTTGTTGTTGCTCCAGCCATTGGCAAGATGCTAACCATTGCAGCAAAAGAAGGTAAACCAATACTTATACCAATAGGAGCGCCTACAATAAGTAAAAAGATCGCGCCGCCGAACATAATCAAAGCAGCGAGTGAAGCAGCATCCATACAATTACCCTCTCACACTAAGTTGCTGATATTTATTAATGAGCTTAATTTGATTGATGAAGAAATAGATCAACATAAGCACTGCAGCTATTGGCAATGCCGAATAGATGACTCCCATTGGTATTTCCAACGCTGAATCGAGTTGCCACATTTGGCGAACCGACGCCTTGTATCCACCTTGCCACATCACGATATAAGCGAAGTAAGCGATTGCCCACTCAACAGCAATATCAACCACAACCCCTACTTTAGGCGAGAACTTGTCTCGAACATAGGTAATCGCCATATGTTCTCTCAAGCCAAACACATATGCCCCGCCGATCAAAACAAGCCAGACAAATAAGTAACGGGACAACACTTCACTTACTGCACTCGGACTATCGAACACGTAACGAGTGACTACCTGGTAAGTAACAAGAACCGTTAATAAAACCATGATTGCAATGCATGCCCGCTCGACGCACCAATCCATGACTTTTTTCACTTTTTCTGTCCAGATAAATAATTTTTCCACTAGACTCTTTCCTTAACACTAAGTACAGAGCCAGGCCAGAAGCCCGGCTCCGAAAGCTTTAGCTTAGATCGCCGATCACTTTAGTTAGTTCTTTTTGTGCATCAGTTTTGATAAGTTTCTGCTTAAGCGGCTTACAACTTTCCTGGAACTGCTTCACATCTACATCCATAAACTTCGCACCGTTTTCTTCTGCAACAGCACGTGCTTTACCAATGGTCGCATTCCATTTCGCGAATTCATCAACTGTTGACTCTTTGGCAAGGCGGCGGATTGTCGCCTGGTCTTCTTCAGACATTGAGTTAATAAAATCATCACTAATAACCACCAGGTCAGGCACCATTAGGTGAGATGTTTTGCTAAAGTAAGGAGCAACTTCATAATGCTTCATGTCTGCATAGGTGATCTCGTTGTTTTCACCGCCATCAAGCACGCCCTGTTGTACCGCTGTGTATACTTCACCCTGGCTCATCGGAACACCAGTTCCTCCCATACAGCCCAACATCTCAACCATGGTGTTAGATTGCATCACGCGAATTTTCTGACCTTTCATATCCGCTACAGACTGAACATTACTTCCTTTTGTATAGATGTTACGTGAACCAGCGGTATAAGCAGCTAGCACTTCAAAACCAAATTTCTTGGTTGACGCAAACAGTTCGTCCAGAACACCTGAAGTGAATACTTTCTCCTGGTGTTCAATACCTGTGTACGCGAAAGGCATACCGATAGCTGTGAAGGTATTGTCATAGTTTTCAATAAGTGGGTTAGCTACCACTGCCATTTGAACCGCACCGGCCTGAACCAATTCTAATGCCGCTCTTTGATCACCTAATAGCGCATTAGGGAAGATATTAACCTTGTAACGACCATCAGTCGCAGCTTCTAGTTGCTTACCAAATTCTTCCAACGCCAGATATTGTGGATGGCTATCAGACTGGTTGAAAGCAGCCTTGATTTCCGTCGCAGCATAAGTCATTGATGAAATTGAAAGTGCTACACCAGCAGCAGTTGTAGTAAGTACAGTTTTTAGAGTTTTGTTCATGTTAATTTCCTATTGTTATCTAAGCCAATTTATCCATTGGTATAAAGTCCATATCGTCGAATGTCTGGTTTTCTCCTAACATTCCCCATATAAAGCTGTAGTTCTGTGTTCCGCAGCCAGAATGAATAGACCAACTTGGTGACAAGACCAGTTGTTTATCACGCACAATAATGTGGCGCGTCTCTTCTGGTTCGCCCATAAAATGAGACACGACTTGAGAAGGTTTCACATTAAAGTAAAGATAAGCTTCCATTCGTCGTTCATGCGTATGAGCAGGCATGGTATTCCAAACACTGCCTGGTTGAAGGTGAGTGACCCCCATACACAATTGACATGTAGGCAGAACATCTGGATGCAGGTATTGATTAATAGTTCTTACGTTTGCGTTTTCAACTGAACCAAGGTCCACTTTGCGCGCATCTTCCTGAGTAATCAGTTTCGAAGGATATGTTTTATGTGCTGGTGCACTTAGGCAATAGAGTGCAGAATCATGTTCAGCGTCTAGCAATGTGAACTCAACTTCTTGCTCACCTTTTCCCAAATATAGCGCATCAAGGTACTCTAGGGTGTACGAACCAGACTGTGTTCGAACTTCTGTTTTACCACCGAGATTAACTATCCCCATTTCTCTTCTTTGTAAGAAAAAGTCGGTACCAAATGCCTTTTTATCGACATACTCATCAAGCCGAATGGCTTGCTCTTTAGGGCAAATACCGATAGCGACTACGCGGTCGATGTGGCTGTAAACCATATTGACGCTACCAGTTGTAAATAACTCTTCTGTTAAGAACTCATCCCTTAGTCTCTGCGTGTCATAAGACTTCGCATCAACGGGATTGCTGTTGTAATTGATAAACATGCTAATACTCCTGTTGGATGTGTTTATAATACGAACAATTCATATATGATCAATTTAAATCACATATGAATACCCCCAAGTGTGACTAATAGCAAAAAACACAACACAAAACCTTTAAATAATAAAATGCGCTAGATATTTTTATAAAACGGCATTTCATTTGCATTTCTGACTAAAAGGGCATCTCATTAAGCGAACAAACTTGAGTTCACAGCTTAAATGCGGTTTGGGATGCTAACAGTTCTCGTAAAGGCAAGAATCAACCGGTATTCGACAATTTAGAATGTTAGATTTCCGGGGAAAGTGAAAGCGCACATCTAGGGTGTGCGCTTTAAACTCCAGTGGTAGCGTTGCTAATATTGGCGACATCAAACGCTAAAATAACGGAGGCTCTGGTTGAGTTGATCTGCATTGCCCACCAGCACTTGAGTCTGACCTGCTACACCCGTGGCCGCTTCTCGAACTTCATGTGCCGACTGACTGATTGCGACAATATTCTCGTTTATCTCATTTGAGACCGCGTGTTGCTCTTCGGATGAAGAAGCAATCTGAGTCACCATGTCATTTGCCATAGTCAGGATTTCAATCATTGAGATCAGCTCATTACGTGTACGTTCCGATTTAGCCACACACTCACGAACCTTTTCCCGACCAGAGCTAACCGCCTGAGAGGCATTTGAAGCACTGGATGTAAGCTTGCTGATAGACTCCTGAATCTGCTCGGTCGAGTTATTGGTGTTAGTCGCCAGCGTTCTGACTTCATCCGCAACCACGGCGAAACCTCTTCCATACTCACCAGCTCGTGCGGCTTCAATTGCTGCATTTAGTGCCAGCAAGTTTGTTTGCTCAGAAATTCCTCGGATAACATCAACCACTTCTGCAATAGCTAACACGCCAGAATTCAACTCTTCAACAAGCTCAGAAGTAAGTGCCATTTGGTTATCGGCATCCTCAATACTCTGAACCACGATTTCCATATCTTTACTGCTTTTATCGGCAAGTCCGGCAACGGATTCCGTTGTCGCTGAAGCATCACCGGCGTTACGTGACACTTCGGCATTTGCTGTACTCATCTGGTTCATAGCTGTCGCCAGAAGCTCTAGCTGGGTATGTTGGGCGTTTGTACTATGCGCCGTCTGTTCACTCGAGGAGGCAATACTACTCACCATATCGACCGAATCATTAGCGGAACTACTAGCCAGAACCAGAGCAGACTGAAGCCTTTCCAGCATATGGTTCATATCTCTGCTGATATCGCCTATCTCATCTTTACGTTTGGTGTGGAAACGGATAGTCATGTCACCGTTTGATATCGAATGAACCTTATTCAGCAGATATTCGATAGGGTTTACGATATTTTTACCAATCAGCATACTGACCGCACCAAGCAAAATGGTGCCAATCAGGATCGCCATCGCTGTTTTGAAGATATTTGAGAAAAAAGCCTCATTGATATCAGACACCAATACGCCTGAGCCGATAATCCAATCCCAATCTTTTACATAGTAAACGTAAGAAACTTTATCCAGAATCTCACCATCGGGAGATTTCCAACTGTAGTCGAGAAAACCATGCTGTGTCGAGCGACTGATCCTGGCCATTTCCTGCCAATGGTATTTACCGTTACCGTCTTTAAAATTGGTGGCATCTTTGCCAATAAGTGCGGGCTTTATCGGGTGCATCAATACTTCAAGACTCTGGGATGTAATCCAGAAGTAATTTTTACCATCATACCTAAGCGCTTTGATTGCATCTAACGCATGAGCTTTAGCTGCTTCCTCGCCCAATTGCGGAATCAATGTATGGTAATAATCTACAAGAGCGACTGTTTGCTCAACCTGAGATTCGAGTTTCGCCTTCCTATCCTTCAGGGCACTATTTCTTTGCTCCATCAAACCATACAACGCGATTGCAGTCATGATGACACAAGAAATAACAACCAACAGATGAAGCTTACGCTTTATCGATAAGTTTCCTAACCAAGCCACATTGTGTTCCTAGCCAATTATTTTTTTGTTTAACTATTATTTAACGTCTTACATAATCAAGGATAGAACATGTTTTCGAAATGGAAATTAGAATAATTGCTTTCATTCACATATTGACAACATGGCGAGACTCTACTCACTAATTGTAGTGATGAAGGGGCGGTTAAAGAGTAACAAATTGAGCAAAAGCATTGTGCAGCGACCCGATTAGCTATCGGCTCGCTGCTATGTTGTATGGAGGGAATTTGTTGATTATCGCTTATTGTAAACGACGCAGAAGTTGCCTCTGCGCGTACGGCATTTTGAGCACCTTTCACATTGGCCAGGGGTTCTGTCGCCTTCTTTCCAGCGCTTGATTAAACCCGGCTCAGAAAGAAGCGGCCTAGCGATTGCGAAGTACTGAATATTTGTATCGTTGGCAATATCTTCTATGGTATTGATATCAGAAAGGCCACCTACCGTAATCACAGGTACGCTGACCTCATTACTAATCACTTTACCATATTCAAGAAAATAGCCTTCTTCCTGAATGGTGTAACCATCATAGCTTTCACCAACCATCTCCTTCGCTTTACCGTGGATGTTGCCCGAGATTTCAATACCATCCACACCAATGCGTTCCAACGTTTTACATATGGAGCGAGTTTCCTCGAAGGTTAAACCACCCTCAAAAAACTCAGAAGCCGTTAGTTTTACCAGAATAGGGAAATCATCACCAACGACACTTCTCATTTGGGTGTAGATCTCCAGCAAAAAGCGTATTCTGTTTTCCAGACTGCCACCATATTCGTCTTCACGCTGATTATAGTAAGGACTCAAGAACTGGTTAATCAGATAAGTGTGCGCACCATGAATTTCCACACCATCAAAACCTGCATCTTTTGCCCTGCCAGCGGCTTTTGCGAATGCATCAACAATGTAGTCGATCTCTTCTTTAGTCATTGCTTTGCCGAGTGTCTGAGTCCCTCTTTCTGGTACTTCACTTGGCGCAAAAATGATCCTCGAACCGACATTATGAGTTGTTTTAGTGCCACCATAAGCAAGCTGCATGACGATTTTCGAATCACTATCGTGGACGATGCTAGTCAGCTTTTTGTACTCATTTATAAAAGAGTCGTCATAGATACCCATCATTCCCGGGTTTGGCTGCTCTTCTTCAACGATATTGGCATACCCGGTGATAATCAGGCCAACCTCACCTTCGGCTAGCTCTTGATAAATATCGTAAAGCTTATCTGTCATATGCCCGTCTTCCGTGGTCATGTTTTCCCACGTGGCACTTCTGATAAAACGGTTTTTTACTTTCATTGCCCCGATATAGGACTCTTCAAATAAGCTTTTCAAAACGATCCTCTTACAAAATAACACTGTCATGGCATCAAGCCATTTGGCTGATAACCGTACAAGGGGCGCTATTCTGTCATGAAAGGGATAAAATGCATAGTGAACATTGTACTCATAACAAACATGATTAAAACGCATAAATAAAATGCATGTTAGTCATAGTTCAGACAGTTACTCATCACCATTCAACGTGAGTATATTCGCATAACTTCTGCCAAACTCGTTCTGCTGCTGGGTGCAGTTTAGTTTGGGAACGGTAGGCGAAAATCTCTGCTATCATAGAGTTCTCCACCTCATCCAGAATAACCAGCTCACCAGAGGCCAGTTGATCATGTATCGAGTGTTCCGGTAGCCAACCTATCCCTTCACCACGAACAATCAGGGCCTTAACTAACTCAGTCATTGAAGATGAGAATATAGGCTTCAAGGCATATTCGTTGCTCACTTCTTTGGTTAATCTCCCCATATAGCTGCGGGTGGAGTGCATAACCCATGGGGTGATGTTGTCTCTAGATAGCTGATACCTGGGCTTTTGATTTGCATCTAAACCGGTAACACAATAAAGCTTCGATTCACCAAGCTTGTGGGATAGGTATGAACGAGCGTGCAACTGGATATTCTTATAGCTCATTACGATGTCACATTCGCCTTCTTGCAGCGCATCCACAGCATCATCAATATCGATAGCCCGAACATCCAGAATAATCTCTTTTTGTTCAGTGAAAAGGTTAAGAGGGATTCGAGGTAGAATATCCGTAGCGATAGAATGACCTGCGACCAAACTTACTTTTTGATTTCCAAGCACAGATAGGTCATTGAGTTTTTCCAGGTCATATTCAAGTTGAGTCACCAGACTTCTGGCACTGGTACGAAATGCCTTTCCATTTTCTGTTAATGCAATCGGCGTTTTATCGCGATCAAATAGCTGGCAGCCCACAGCATTTTCCAGAGCTTGTATACGGCGGCTAAACGCTGATTGAGTCACGTTACGCTCTATCGCTGCTTTGGAAAAATTTCTCAACTCTGCCAGCTTTAAAAAGTCCAACAGCCATTTGGTTTCTATGTTCGTCATTTTGTCGTACCCGTAACTGTCCACAATCAGACAGATTATACATAGCTATGCGATTCATGCATAACCATGCCAGATAATTCATTTCTACACATAACCTACATTTGATAAATTCTGTCGAAACAAAGGAGTTATCATGAGCAAAATGTTAGGTGTATTGGGTGGAATGGGGCCAATGGCTACCGTCGACTTTGTTAAGCGCATAGTAGAAAAAAGTCCTGCTCAAAGTGATCAGGAACATATTCCCATGATAATTTCGAATAACCCAATTATCCCAGACAGAACCAAATGTATTCTTGAGCAGGGTGAAGATCCACTTAACACCATGCTTAACAACCTGATGTCGTTAAAGCAGTCTGGCGCAACCAGAATGGTCATCCCCTGCAACACGGCACACTACTGGTTGAACAAACTTAGTAAAACAGATGTTCCTTTTATCAGCATTATCGATGCAGTGATTCAGGAAGCCAGTCGCAGAAAGATGAAAAAAATCGGCATATTGGCAACCACAGCAACAGCAAAAACGGGCATCTACTCTGAAGCGATAACACAGGCGGGTATGGATTATTTGCTTCCAGATGAAATCGATCAACAGCAAGTTATGGATGGCATCTATGCAGTAAAAGCAGGCCGAATTCTGGAAGGAAAGGATTTAATGGAACCTGTTTTGGACCAGCTGGTTAAACAAGGAGCAGATGGCGTTATTCTCGGCTGTACCGAGATTCCACTGGCTTTCGATACCATCGCTGATTACAAAAAATCGATATCTTTGGATTCGCTAGATCTGCTGGCAAATAAGTGTGTTGAATATTACTACCACTAGACAGTTTTAAAACTGTCATTTATTGGCAGGTTACCAAAAGTATACTAATTGACTTATCGTACATGGTTACCATAATAAACCACAAAGTGTATTAGCAACGTTTTACATCCTAACCAACACAGTCGATAGGTAACTTAAATGGCATATTCACAAAAACTGAAAGCTGGCGATACTTTTCCAGCCTTAACAGCAACATTGCTAGATGGCTCAACCGTTAAGCTTGGAGAACCACAAGGTGATGCGACGTGGCAGGCGGTTTTCGTCTACCGTGGTAAGCACTGCCCTCTTTGTACCCGATACCTGAATGATCTGGAAAACTATAAACAAGCATTCGCAGATGCAGGCGTTGATATTCTGGCAGTATCGGCTGACTCCAAAGAGCAACTAGAAATGCACAGTGAAAAGCTGAACATCAGCTTCCCTATCGCCTATGGCCTGACCGAAGAACAGATGAAAGAGCTGGGTGTATATATCTCCCTTCCTCGGTCAGAGCAAGAAACCGACCATAACTTTGCAGAACCAGGTCTGTATGTAGTAAACGAAAAAGGTCAGCTACACGTGGTTGATATATCAAACAACCCGTTTGTACGCCCCGAGCTAGGTGCTCTTGCAAATGGCCTGAACTGGATCCGTAATCCGGATAACAACTACCCGATTCGCGGCACACTGGATTACTAATCGACTTTTACGGGACACTTGTCGAAACATCTGTCCCGTTCATCCCCGCATAACTCCTATTCAATACACCCCATATCCCTACCAAATAGTAAGCGCCTTCGGTGTAAGACTATTTACCTATTTAGTCGAACTAGACGAATATGATACTGAATACTAAGCTAAGTTATATCGGGAATTGCGTATTACTCTTATTCGCTTTAGAGATTGCGTTTTAATCAATGTTATAACTTAAGGTCGTGTCGATGCTTCAGTACAAAGATCATCTTTTCGAATCTACTCACTACCTTTCTGAACTTTTATCTATCCAACAAGACGTATTAGAAAAGATTGCATTAGGAGCCAATCTAAAAGATACACTTAATCTTATTTGCTCTGGAATAGAGTTAATATTTGCTGAGAAGGGAGCAAAAAGCTCCGTTCTATTACTTGAAGGCGCACACCTCAAAGATGGGGCTGCGCCCAGCCTGCCAGAGGCTTATGTTCAGCTTATCGACGGAATAGAGATTGGCCCGAATGTGGGCTCGTGCGGTACGGCAGCTTACTTAAAGAAGAGGTATATTGCATCAAACACCTTAACCGACCCCAACTGGCAGGCGTATCAATCTCTAGTAAACAATTTTAATCTCAAAGCGTGTTGGTCTACTCCGATTATTTCCAGCGATAGTGAAGTACTAGGTACATTCGCTGTTTACTATGACATCCCACAGGCACCGAGTGATTCTGAGCTCAAAGTCATCGATCGTTTTACTCATTTAACGGGGCTGGCAATTGAGAAAGAGCGAGCCTCCCGCAGGGAGAGAGAACTCAATTCCAGACTGAAATACAACCTGGATAAAATGCAGGCTATTACCAAAGTATTGCCTGATTTAGCGTTAATCTTTGACGATCATGCAAACTATATCGACTCTTACGGTACAAATCATCAATGGCACCTCGCTCCGACAGCAACTCTTAAAGGAAAGCTAAAAATTGAACACCATAGCTCAGAAGAAACTCTAACTGTGCTAGAGGTGATAACCAGAACCTTAAGAAGTAGTAAGGTGCATGTATTCGAGTACAAAATCCACACTGAAGATGGGTATCGCTATTTTGAAAGCCGGGTGACGCCATTAAATGAGTACCTCTCATGCAACCGTTCAACATCTTATGTGCTTTGGATGGCCAGAGACATAACAGAGCGTATACATGCCGAAACAGAAATTCAGAAATTGGCCTACAGTGACTCTCTAACCGGGCTTCCTAACCGACGTTACCTGTTAGAAAAACTCTTAAACCTAATGGGTGAGGAAACCAGGCTAGAGAAAATCGGCGCACTGTTATACCTGGATTTAGATAACTTCAAAGGCATCAATGACTCTCTGGGACACTCTACCGGAGATGTATTACTTGCCGAGATTGGTGAACGATTAAGCATCAAACTTCACCCCAAAGATACCATTGCCCGAATCGGTGGAGATGAGTTTGTTGTACTTCTTTCTAAAACTCCAAATAAAAAGCTAAATATCGAAGAGTATGCCACTCAGATCGCGACCGAGTTACTCGGCAGACTAAAAAAGCCTTTTAGAATCGAACATCGGGAAATGTATATTAAAGCCAGTATCGGAATAACCATCATCGACTCTAATGATACCCATGCGGACAATATACTTACCCGAGCAGATACCGCCATGTATTCAGCCAAAAGAAACAGCGAACACGACTACTGTTTCTTCGATCCAAAGCTGCATGAAACCTTGAGAAGACGGTTGGAGCTGACAACTGAGCTCAGTACGGCCATTGAGAACAGAGAAATAGAAACATTTTTCCAACCCAAAATAGCCCCGGATGGTGCCATTGTTGGCGCAGAGGCACTGGTTCGTTGGTTTCATCCTGTTAAAGGGCCAATTTCACCCGTTGAGTTCATCTCTATCGCTGAAGAATCTGGTTTAATTGCCCCTCTGCAAAAGATAGTAATGGAAGATTCATGTTGGTTACTTAACCGTATCTCGCCTTCTGAACAGTTTAAGCTTTCTATTAACGTGAGTGCAGAACAGTTCAAACTCCCTGCTTTTGTTAGCGAAATACGCCAATTGTTCAATGAACAGCAAGTTCCGCCAGAAAGGATAACCCTTGAACTGACAGAAAGTATGCTGGTTACAGACATAGAACAAGCGGTTAAGCAGATGGAAGATCTCAAGTCTTTAGGCTTTAATCTATCCATTGATGATTTTGGTACTGGCTACTCATCTTTAGCGTATCTGCAAACATTCCCGATAGACGAACTTAAAATAGACAAGAGCTTTGTCGATAACATGTTCCAAAAAAGTAGGGACTGGAATCGTAGACACCATTCTCGCATTAGCAAAGCATATGAACTATGAAGTGGTCGCAGAAGGCGTGGAAGAGAAAGAACAGGTCGACTATCTGGAACAGAAAAATATCACCTCGATGCAGGGATACTACTTTGCCAAGCCAATGCCTGCCGCCGAGTTTGCCGCCTGGATGTTGGATCCAGCTTCGATATAATCATATGTGATCCAGGGTTTAAGTTACTCCATAGAGCCCATATATTAGTAATATCAATTTCGCACCACTAAATATAAGCGAGAAATATTCTTATGGATCTCACTAGTCGATTGTTGCTGTTTCTTGATGTCGTTGAGAGAGGCTCCTACGCGAAGGCCGCTGAGTTGCGATTAATGGATCGCTCTGTTGTATCTAAACAGGTTTCAAAGCTGGAAGAAGAGTTAGACGTTAGGCTGCTAAACAGAACTACACGCAGTTTTTCTCTGACATCTGCCGGGGTTGAAGTTAAGAGAAAAGCAGAAGTGCTAAGAGAGAATCTTAGAGATACCATTCAAGCCGCTCACAACTTCCACGAAAAACCCAAAGGGTTGCTGAAGATTACCACCACGACGTCCGTTGCACGCAACGTTCTTCGGAATGTGATAGACGATTTCCAAAAAAAATATCCTGAAGTGATTATCGAACTTAGAGCAGACAACCGAATTGTCGACATCGTTGGCGAAGGCTTTGACATCGCTTTTCGCTCGGGGGATATGCAGGACTCTTCTCTTATCGCAAGAGAGATCGCAAGAAACCGCCCGATACTGTTAGCCTCACCCGAGTTTATAAAGAAGCATGGTGAACCTATAACTGTAGAAGACCTGCAAAAACTACCTGCCGGTGGGTACGCTGCGGACAATTTCAGATCCAAAGCACTAACGTATGTAGATGATGATGGTCAGCGACAAAGTGTACCAATGAACTTAACTTTCTACAGCAACGATATCGACCTAGTGATGCATAGAGCGTTAAGTGGTGAAGTGTTCTGTGCAAACATGGCCGCCCATGTCACCGATGAGATAACGTCGGGTAAACTGGTGCCTATTATGACTGATTTGAAGATCCCAAACTTCAACCCGATTTATGCTGTATACCCGCACAGAGATATGCCAATCCGAACCCGCCTCTTCCTCGATGCTGTACGTGAGTACATCGGAGAAGATGTTCCAGTCTGGGAGCAAAACATTCCCGGATTTGCAGAAATGTACGGGCAACCGACACGAAAAGAGTGGGATAAATAATGTGTACTGGCAAGCAAACACTTGCCAGTAGCCTTGGACTATTGATCGTTTACTGCTTTGTAAATAAGCCTCGTATCAAGGATTCACTATCTCGAAAAACACACTGACCTTTTGCCCATGTCTGTTCTATTTCAAGGTCATCACCAAAGATAACAAAGTCAGCATCTTTGCCAGTCTCTATTTTTCCTTTCGAGTCCAGTTTTAGCCAATCTGCAACGGTTGAAGTAACAGGCATAAGTGCCTCTGATAAAGAGTATCCGAGCCTAACTTGATCTTTAATTACCTTTAGTAAACCATCCTGTTCACCAACTCCCATACCCATAAGTTCACCGCTATCGTTAAATATCGGCATCGAACCCTGAGCATCAGTAGACACAGATATACATTCTTCAGCAATACCGTTTTCACGAGCAGTTACTACGGCATCCAGTGTCGATACAATATGGTCGCCTACTTCAAAGCCAGTAGTAATGTCCATCCTGCCTCCCAGGCTTCCCCACTTAATCACTTCATCATACAGGCTCTTATGACGGTTAATATGGGTAGGAATAAATTGCTGCCTAGGGATAGCAGACTCCTTACTTGCTCTAAATAAAAGCTCAAGGTGCTGCGGGGCATCTCCCAAATGAACAGTAAGTGTACCAGCCTTACCAGACAGCATACCCGCAACACGGCAATCCGAAGCATAGCGAATAAACTCGTCGTAACTGATATGTGGAGAGCGGTGATCTGATATCGCTAGTTTTCCACCAATACATAAGTCTGCATAGAGGATGTCATTACGAACTGAGCCCGTAATGGTGGGAGATGGAACATTGTATCCACCAGTGAGCATCCAAGCACTAATCCCCTCTTCATTTAACGCTTTCGCTTTTGCGAAAAGGGTTGATGGATGCCTTGCGTCACAATCTGTCCCAATTAAACCAAGCACGGAAGTTACACCGTACTTAACTATAGTGGACACTTCTATTTCAGGCGTTCTGCTGGCAAACCCTGCCTCACCACCGCCACCAATTAGGTGGACATGTTGGTCAATAATACCTGGAGTTACAGTTCGACCCTCAAGGTCTTCAGTTTTCAGATTCGGTAAAGATACCGAATCTGAAAGCAACCCTATTGCTGCGATTTTCCCTCCAGCAATTAGGATATCTTGAACGCCCAACTCCTCAGGAGCAAAAATCCGGGCGTTTTTTAGTAATGTAAACATTCTTAAACGTTTTCCGTTGCTACGGTATTTACGCTTTCAGCAGTTTCTTCGTTGTCTGCTTTAGCAATACCAAATCCAGTGTAACCGTAAACTATTGCGAAAACCCAACCGATATAACAGAATACCGCCCATGGAGCGAAGTCCAAAACAGGCACACCTAGTGTAGACGCCATATAAACACCTGCCATAGACCATGGAACCAGAGGAACGGTTACAGTGCCCGAGTCTTCTAGTGTTCTGGACAAGTTTCGAGCCGCCAAATTACGACGCTTATATTCATCGCGATACATCTCACCAGGAACAAGGATTGAAAGGTAAGAAGAACCAGTAACAATCGCCATAGTGATACAGGATGCTACCGTTGTTGTAATCAACCCGCCAGTTGTTTTAACACCTTTTAATAGGCTGGTTAGGATCACTTCCAAAGCACCAGATTTCGACATTACACCAGCAAAAGCAAATGCACAAAAAGCAATAAGGCAGGTTCCCATCATGCTCATCATCCCGCCACGGTTTATCAGTCGAGTTACTTCCCAGGTAACGCTACTGCTATCGAAACCATCCTTATGAACCATGGTTACATTGAACCCTTTCACCATGGCGTGAAAACCGTCTTTTGCGTCAAATCCCTGAAAGATTATACCCATTGCAAACGCTAGGACAGAAGCACCCAGCATTACAACAAGCGATGGCCACTTCTTAAGTGCGCCAACCAAAACAACAAGAACCGGAATAATAAGTGAGAAGTTCCACTCAAACATAGTGTCTAATGTGGAGAGCATAATTTCCATCTTCTCAGGTGTCGCAACTGTAGTTCCAACCAGGTCACTATTGCCAGCAAAAAAGTAGATAATAAGAGAAATTGCAAAAGCAGGAATAGTTGTATACAGCATATGTCCGATATGTTCATAAAGGGACGAACCTGCTGAAAGCGGAGCAAGGTTTGTAGTATCAGAGAGAGTGAGAGCTTGTCACCAAAGTATGCTCCTGCTACAACAGCGCCAGCAGTTGCAGGAAGTGAAACACCTAAGCCGGTTGCAATGCCCATAAAGGCTACACCAACTGTACCAACCGCCCCCCAGCTTGTACCTGTCATTGTCGCGACAATAGCTGATCCAATACAGGCCACAACCAATATATATTCTGGTTCGATATACTGCATTCCAAAGTAAATAACCATAGGAATTGTTCCTGAAAACATCCAGGTTGCTATCAAGATACCAACAGAGATAAGAATCAGGATAGCTGGCATTCCCTGATTTATTTTTTCAAGAATGCCTTCATGAAGGTCTTCCCATTTATAACCGACAGACAAGGCTATAAATCCTGCTATCATTGTTGCTATTAGCAGCAATGGCTCTGGTCTCCAGTGAAAGTACCCATAACCTACCCCCAAAAGGAGCAACATTGCCACTACCGGAGTGTATGCGGCTATTTTTGACATGCTTTGTTGTGTTTGCATATTACTGTTTCTTCTTTTCCATTAAATTTGATTGCGTAAACATTTTTGTTTCATAAGTGGCACATCCTTGTTATTTTATTTGGATAGATATTAGCCAACTTATTCACTCAGTTTATCTATTGGTAATTTGTTAGCTACACAGATCATGCAAAGCCGTATTGCAAAAATTGCAATGATGCCGTCCTTAGGAGACAACTATGAGCGTCAATATTGATGATTTGAGGATTTTCCTTGCTGTCTGTAAAACCCGTAGCATCACTCAGGCAGCGGTCGCTTGCAATACAAGTTCTTCAACCGTAAGTCGCCGAGTTAAAGCCCTGGAGAAGGACCTCGGTATAAAGCTTATACAGAAATATGGTAGCGCTATTCGCATTACACCAGATGGGGCGACATTCAAGTCAACCGCAAAACAAATTGTAAATAAGTTGGAGTTCTCAATTGAACAGCTGAGCTGCAAGCGCTCAAGGCTCAAAGGCGTAATTAAGCTGGGGATATCGCATACATTTGCACGTCACCTCTGTACTCACGTGATCCCTCGAATTATTGAGGATCAACCTGAGATTGATATCCAGATCATTACCATCAATCCCGCACTTACCTACACAATGGGTGATTTCGACATTCTAATTACGCCTATGGAGATACAGGATCAATCCCTGATAGCCAGAAAACTAGTTACATTAAAGCGATATTTTGTGGCATCAAAACAGTATCTTGCAGCGAATGGTGGTTCACCTAAAAATCCATACCAACTAAGAAATTATACCGGAATAGATAATGCTTCCTCTCGTCACCACGGTGTTGAAGCAAACTGCTCATGGACAACAGAAGATGGAAAAGATGGTCATTGTCAGGTGATATGCCGCATGTCTGTTGATTCATTTGATTTAGCTGCAACACTCACCGAACAGGGGGCTGGAATATCCCTTCTGCCTGCAGGTAGCATCCGTTTACTATCTCCAGACAAATGTAGCGTCTTGTTTAACGGCACAGCATACAATGAGCAAACGGTTTATATTGCTTACCGGGATAAGGAATACATTACAGAGCGACTTAGATATACGATTTCTGAATTGTTCAACTTCATTGACGATATGCCAGAGCTGCGAAGACTAACTGAAGAAGAGATACAAAATTACTGCCTATAGTATGATTGGTGAGTTGGAGCCAAGCTTTCAATATCGTACCTTTAGACTTCTTCGCCTTACATAAAATTTTGGAACCGAACCGGGCATTAAAAAATGTCCTCTTCATTTCTTAATAGAGTTCTGTACACTATGCGCTCTTTTTTTGTTCAACCGGATTCGATCCGGTTTTTGGTGAGTATCGTGTACAGAGACAAAACAGCGCTGTTATTTATCTTTACAGCGTTTTTATCTGGAGCTTCTAGCTCTTTTTTCTACCCTCTATCTAGCCTATTTATCATTGAAGCGCTAGATGCTAAGCCCGCTATGCTCAGCTTATATATGGCTCTTGCAGTGTGCAGTTCTGTTATCGTCTCACAGTTTATTGCCAGCCATTCAGATAAAGGATGGCCACGAAAGAAGATTCTTTTGGTCGCACTAGGGTGCTACCTGATCACCGTAAGCAGTTTTTCATGGGTTCGTGACTATTATGTGGCAGTAGCCATTGCTGTATTGTTTGGCAGTGTAAGTGGCGCAGCATCCGGGCAACTATTTGCTCTAGGCCGGGAATACGGTGATAAGCACCTAAAGAACAGCACTTCATTTGTAGCAACGATGAGAGCAGGAATAGCCATAGCCTGGGTATTTGGTCCTCCAGTCGCATTTATGCTGAAAGGCAGTTTCGGCTTCAGTATTTCGTTTCTGACTTCAGCAGCAATGACCAGCCTGTGTATGACAATCGTAGCGCTGTTTATCCCTAATAGCAGACAGGACAAGTCAAACGACCTCTCCAAAGAAAAAAGCGCGGGAAGCAACAAGCTAAATCGCAACATCGTTTTATATTGCATCGCTTTGGTTCTGATGTTTTCTGCAAACAATCTATACATCAACAGCATGCCGCTATACCTTTCGAAAGAGCTTTTGATTGATGCGAGTAAACTTGGCTTCCTTTTTGGCCTTGCAGCACTTTGCGAAATACCCGTTATGATGAATGCCGGGACGCTGGCCGCCAGATTTGGAGCAGCGAAAATGCTTTCCATCGGGTTAGGTTTTGCATGCTTGTTTTATATTGTGGTACTTAGTGCGACAGAGTTCTGGATGCTTGCTATCGCTCAGTTGTTTAATGGTATCTTTATTGGTTTAAGTGCCACCCTAGGTATGGTGGTATTGCAAAACCTAATGAAAGATCGTCTTGGCTTTGCCTCAACACTTTTCACCAATATGCTGCAGGTCAGTATGTTAGTAGCCAGTATGTCTATTGGTATTGCAGGCGAATATTTCAGTTATCACAGTGCCTTCTTCTTCTGCCTGACCGGGGCAGCCTGTGCGCTCATCTTGATGCTATATTTCTTAAATTCCCGAACATTGGAATAAATCCAGAGCCAGGTTACCAAAAGTTAACTAATTGACTATGGTAACCTAAGATCCATAATACCCCCATCGAGAGGCACAGTGTGATTGCCTCAATTTTATTCTATGGGTAACAGGATCAATACAATGAGCAACGTTTTAATTATCAATGCACATGAACCATCTCCTTTTTCCGCAGGTAAGCTAAATGCTTCGCTAGTAGATAAAGCAGCCACATTACTCGAAGCAAAAGGCCACAGCGTTCGAGTTGTAACCATGCAAGATGAGATTGTCGTTGATGAGCAACTGGCACATTTTGAGTGGGCAGACCGTGTCATTCTTCAATCTCCAGTAAACTGGATGACAATTCCATGGTCATTTAAAAAGTACATGGATGAGGTTTTCACCGCAGGCATGGGCGGTGCACTATGTGCATTTGACGGACGCACACCGGAAGAGCCGAAGAAAAACTATGGTACTGGCGGTACAAAAACTAACACCAAGTACATGCTGTCTCTGACGTTCAATGCACCAAAAGAGTCGTTTAACGACGAAAGCGAATATCTATTTCAAGGCAAGAGTGTTGACGATTTGATGTTCCATATGCATGCGAACTTCCGTTTCTTTGGTATGGAAGCAATGCCGACATTTGCTTGTTACGATGTGATGAAAAACGCTGATATCGAAAACGATTTCAAACGATTTGAAGATCATATCAACGACAACTTTTAGCTTTTCTATTGCTCAAACTGGCTCAGCATCGATACAAATATGTTGAGTCAGTCAAATCTAGTCGCTTTAAGGTTGCTCATCAATACAACATTCATCTTGCAAGTAGCTGATCACACCTTCTAGGCTCTTATACTCTGCAACGCAATACAGCGTACGCCCTTCTCTTCTCTGAGTGATCAGATTCGCAGATACCAGACTTGAAATATGATGGGAAAGCGTTGAGTTCGGAACCCCTAACTTCTCCTGAATCTGACCAACAGCGATTCCTTGATAACCCGCCTTTACCACTGTTTTATAGATAGCTAACCGTGTTGTATGGCCTAGTTCTTTTAGTGCTTTTGCGACGCTTTCGATATCCATGGTAACTCCTATAAATTATATTTCGATATTATTAGAAATAAATGGCTAATTCAAGCCTTCCAACCCTTTTGTTTCTATCTCTTTGTTAGTAAAGAAAAATTAATTTTATTTCGACAGGCACCGAAATATGTCTTGACCAGCACCCGGTACATGGATCTATAATTCCAGAATCATCGAAATATTAAATTACTTAACAAGCGAGATTAACTATGAGTCCTGAGTTTATTCAAATGGCTAAAGAGACATGGGATATGTTTCTGTTTCTGGCTGCAGAGCTAATCATTCTATTTTTGGCAATCAGCTATTTTGTAGGAATGCTTCAGGAGTTTATCACTCCGGAAAAAATCCAATCAGTATTGAGTTCACGCAATGGAAAAGGTTACGTGGTAGCAGCGCTGCTTGGGTCGATTACTCCTTTCTGCTCCTGTTCTACCATTCCTTTCTTGAAGGGACTATTGAGGGCAAGAGCGGGCTTTGGCCCTATGATGGTGTTCCTTTTTGCCTCCCCACTGCTTAATCCAGTGATAATTGGATTATTTGTTGTGACATTTGGCCTGAAAGTAGCAGTATTTTACTTCACTGTTGCCATGGTGGTTTCTGTTACCGCCGGGTATGTTCTTGAAAAGCTCGGCTTCGAGCGCTATGTAAAACCTGAAGCTTATCAGGCCGCTGAGAGCTCAGGTTGTGGTTCGAACAGCGCTTCATCTTGTGGCACTTCTGCATGTGGAGCACCTGAGCCAGTAGTTGCGAAAAACACCTCTTGTTGTACCAAAACAGAAGAGCCAAAAGTAGAAGTATCCTGTTGTTCGGCTGATGGCGGTGCAACTGCAACTCTGGCTGAAAGCAAACCAAATCGCTGGATGAAGGTCTGGTTATCTACCTGGAAAGACTTTAAGCAGGTGTTCCCTTATCTGATGTTAGGTATCACCATCGGTGCGTTTATCTACGGTTTTATGCCTACCGATCTTATTGCAAAATATGCCGGTACTGGGGTCTGGTATGCCATACCAATCGCAGCAGTAATTGGGATTCCACTGTATATCCGAGCGGAAGCAGTTATCCCACTATGTGCAGCACTTGTTCAGAAGGGGATGGCTTTAGGGTCAGTCATGGCATTGATTATTGGTAGCGCCGGGGCAAGTTTAACAGAAGTGATTCTTCTGAAATCTATCTTCAAAAACCAGATGATTGCAGCGTTTTTGACTGTCATTCTAGGAATGGCGATAGGTGCAGGCTTTATCTACAACTATCTTTGGGGCTAAGCACTTAAAACAATAGGTAGGGAGGTCACTCCTCCCTACCTTCATTTTTGCTTTCGCCTTCATCGATATAGCTAAACTCACCTTCTATCGTCTGTCCGTGAGAACGCGCAGAGACTTCCTGTTGCATTTTCTTAACCATGCGATTGCCAAAAACTGCCGCTGCAATTGATAGTGGAATAGCAATAATAAAACCCACCAGCATAGTAAACAGAGCAATTATCGCTGTCGCACAAGCCAATACAAATCTCTTTATTTCTGTCATTACATATCCTATTTGTGGTTAGAACCGTCTATAGAACTAGTATGCAATAGTGAATATGAACTGAAGCTGAATGAGGAACTTTTAGTGCCATTGGCAGAATGAAATTATAAGGATTGCTCATCAAGTAGCTCCGCTACAACCTGCTTATAGACATCCACAGGTTGGGCACCTGTCAATGCCGAAGTCATATTAAACACGACGGTAGGAACCGAGTTGATGCCTAAATTTCGCCAACGCATTTGTTCCAGTTCTAATGCACTTTGTGCTTCGGTTTTATCCAGATATTCAAGTGCCTCTTTTACGTTCAGCCCCACCTTTTCTGCTGCATCCGCAAGTACTTCTTTATCTGATACGTCTTTCCGTTCACTAAAGAAAGCAGAAAACAGTGCCAGTTTAAGCTCGGTCTGTTTACCAAACTCTTTAGCATACTGAAGTAATAGATGAGCTTTGTTTGTGTTGTACATTCTCATGTCATCAAAATAGTCGAATGTAAAACCTAACTCTTTTCCTAAATGCGTCAGATTGTCGCGAGCTCGGATGCTGTCCTCGAGCGTTGTCCCGTATTTGTTGGCAAGGTGCTCTCGTAAGTTCTCTCCCTCTGCTGCCATATTGGGATTCAGTTCGAACGGATGCCATTCAATTTCAATTTTATCTGATACACCAAGCTCTTTAATTGCCTGCTCTAGTCGCTTGTATCCGATAACACACCACGGACACACAACATCGGAAACTAGATCGATCTTTAATTTTGAACTCATCACGAACCTCATAAAGGAATATTTATCACACTGGTATATTATGGTAACCTTATAAGAATATTCAACCAGTATACTTTTAGTTACCGTAAATAAGATTTATAGGAGTTCCTATGGAGAGCGAAGTTGTTGTCGATCCTAGAGGGCGAAAATCCGTACTTAATGTCTGTAGCGAACCTTGCGCTATTGAAAAAGGAATGCGTTTAATCGGTGGAAAATGGAAAGGATCCATCGTTTACCACCTAAAAGATGGTCCGGTAAGATTTAACGACCTGGCGAGAATGCTGGGTGGAGCCAGTAAAAAGATGATTGACCAGCGCCTGAAAGAGCTGGAGTCGGAAAATATGGTGATCCGAAAAGTAATAAGCGACCGCCCGATTGCGGTTAGCTATGAATTAACTGACTTTGGTCGCTCTGCTTTAGATATTCTTGAGCAGCTACGTATCTGGTCGGAAGATAACAATATAGAACTGAAGAAATAAGCGTCACACAGACACTTATCCTTCATTCTCATCATCCTTCCAGAATAAGAGTGAACGTTTTGGCTTGTGCTTGGCTCTTGAAAGCTGCCTGTAGTAAAAATCCGTTCGCTCTTCCCAGTTTTGTTCATCTACACAGTTTGCGCCTTTTTGAACAGCGAGAATAAAAGTCTCTTTTTTATCTCCAGTTAGTTCACTCACCTCTTTCAGCGCATACTCGTAAATATGGCTTTCCTTTACCTCAACATAGCTGGACTTCTCCAACGCGACTCCGCATAACCTTTCATGCATGGACAAAATAGCAGAGGCGATCTCAGCGCAGTTTTCGCAGTTCAATTCTTTGGTTTGTTGTGCCTGCTGGTAAATCGAGGCATCGATCATAGGGTTGGCATTAACACTAAATGCAGAAAAACAGCAAAGCAGAGTACTGATGATTTTTTTCATTACAACTAATCCATTACAACATAGATTTATCAGCCGATAATTTCTATTTCTCCGGAAAACAAAATAGCGAGGGCTTATCGACCTCGCTATCTAATAATTCTATCACTATTACGGATATTTAGAGTACGGTATTTTTAGTTTTCTATAGCTCGAATCACACGACATGGATTACCTGCAGCCAAAACGTTTGCTGGTACATCTTTCGTCACCACAGCACCCGCACCAATGACAGAGTTATCGCCGATGGTCACACCTGGACAGATAATAGCTCCGCCACCTACCCAAACATTGTTACCAATCTTAATTGGTAAACCGAACTCAACGCCCTCTTCAACACGACCTTTAACATCCAATGGATGACCAGCGGTATAAACCTGAACATTTGGAGCAAACAGCACGTTGTCGCCAATCTCAACGGTATTTACATCAAGAATCACACAGTTGAAGTTGGTATAGAAGTTCTTACCCGCAATGATATTGCTACCATAATCGCAGCGGAAAGGTAGTTCCAGATACAAACCTTCACCAGCATTTGGTATCAGTTCCTGCATCGCCTCTTTCCACTCATCGGAATCCGGCAGGCTATTGTTTAGCTTCCGCATCACTTTACGGCAGTTTACTCGTTCTGTATAAAGCTCATCATCCCATGCCTGATAAGGTTCACCCGCCAACATTTTTTCTTTTTCTGTTCTCATTTTTTCCCCGTTAAAAATATAAAAAATAGCAAAAGCGTATTATCTGATTATCGTTTTATTTTGCTGTGACTAAAGTCACCAACTTTTAGCTATCAACAGGCTTTGTTTCCTAATTCAATGGAACTAAACGTTAACTCTGGGATCTGATCTGGGAAGTCCACTACCTAGCTCACAATATGCCTAAGCCCAAGTACAAAACGAAAAACTGGCCACAATACAATCAATCACTTGTTAATAGAGGCTCTCTTACATTCTGGATTGATGAGGCTGCTATCAAGCAATGGAATCACCAAGCCAAGCAACCTAAACGAGGAAGACCTCGGTTATTTAGTGATATCGCCATTACGACTGCATTGATGATGAAGCGCGTATTCTCAATGCCCTTGAGGGCATTGCAAGGTTTTATCAACTCAGTATTTCAGCTAGCTAAAGTACCGCTTGTTGGCCATCGATGCTACTGGGCTAAAAGTCTACGGTGAGGGGGAGTGGAAAGTTAAGAAGCACGGTACTGACGGCAAACGCAGGACGTGGCGCAAACTCCACTTAGCAGTTGATGCAGATACCCATGACATTGTTGCGGCTGAGTTGAGCCTATCCAATGTAACTGACGCTGAAGTTCTTCCTACATTACTCAAACAAACCTACCGAAAGATAATTGAAATATCGGCAGACGGTGCTTATGACACACGAGACTGCTACAACGCAATTCGTGTTAAACGAGCGGTGCCCCTTATCCCACCCAGAGCTAATGCCGCTTACTGGGAAAGGTATCATCCATGTAATCTTGCCGTTGCGTGTCAGGAGCTATATGGCTCCAACAAATATTGGAAAAAGAAGTATGGCTACCACAAGCGTTCGCTGTCAGAGACAGCGATGCATCGTTTCAAAAAGCTATTGGGTAACTCTTTGAGTTTAAGATGTTACAACGCTCAAGTTGGAGAAGCATACGCAATGGTTAAAGCGTTGAACAAGATGACTGAGCTTAGTATGCCTGAAACAATTTTAATAAAATAATGCTGCCACTCTTAGAAGGCTACGTAATCGCTTAGAAGAATTAGGAAACAAAGCCCCTTTCCCCCTAAATTAACACCATGACTTTGATGAGATTTCTAATACACTAGAAATAACGGAGATCTCAAAATGAAAAAACGGTACACGGAAGAACAGATCATTAAGGCGATAGAGCAGCATGAGGCTGGTGCTAAAGTAGACGATATTTGTCGTGACATGGGGATATCATCAGGCACGTTTTACAGATTGAGGGCTAAGCCGAAATCGTAGCTTGATTTGGTGAATAAATGTTCTTAGCGTTCACACCGTCTAACTTTTAAGCAAAAAGAAAGCGGGTCCTTCTGAAGGCCCGCTTGTTTATTACCGTGTTTGGATGTCCACATTCAGTAGCAGCACGGTGTTGTTTGGCGCTATTGCTACTTTGCAGTTTACTTGTGCACTGATAGCCTTGTTGGTTCCAGAGGTTGTTCGCCCATCAATATCAACGCGCATCCTGACCAGGAATTCATTTTTCGCGTCGGCTTTAGTTACGCTAAATTCCGCAACGTTATGCGTTAAGTTTGGCTGGTATTGTTCACGGAAGCTGTTCATCCACTCAATAAAGCCTTCATGTCCGGTATAAACTTTATCGTTTATTTTCAGAGCCGTATCAGCAATGCAGTGCGCCGTAAAGTAACCATTTTCTTCCAGCTCATCAAATGCTGGTAACCATTCGTTGATGAAAAACTCTTTGATATGCTTCTCTTCTGAGAACTGAGTAAGAGCCTGAATGCGTTCCACCAGCTCTTCACCATATCCTTGAGCACGCCTTTTGACGATCTTCTTACTCTGATAGATATCAGGAATATAAACTGAACCATAGGCCAGGACAGGTTTTTGCCAGCGCATACGGGTTTTTAGTGCGGTCTGCTCATACGGGTAGAGTAGCTGAGACATATGGAAGTTATTGCCCCCGCCAGGCTGATAAAAATCCTCAGCGGCACCAACGGTAGTTGAAATAATGAACTGCTTTCCTTCCAGTTTGTCACCTAGCGGACCATATGCCCAATTGAAAGCGAATACGGCATCAATGTACTCTTTAAGCAGTGATGGTGCGCTGTACCAGAACCACGGGAACTGAAAAACAATGACATCCGACTGCTCTAGTGCAGCCTGCTCACTTTCTACATCGATTTTAAAGTCCGGATACAGAGAATAGATGTCCCTTATTTCTACATCCGATGCTTTTTCTTTTACTACGTTGACAATAGACTTATTGGCTAATGATGCATCCATATTTGGATGTGCCAGGATAATTGTGGCTTTTTTCATAACTGATTACCTGAGTTAATTTCGTTTGTTAGTTCTCCTTATAGTACCTGCCGTGGTTGACCTTGGTTGATCCTGATAAGTTAAGTTGCCTTTAACCATTGGTTAATGAAAGCAGGTATGTTTTTTTAATCTATGTGTGATGTTTTTGCTTCTATACTAGAAATATGAAGAGCGAGGGAGTCAAGATAGAGAGATGTTTAAAGAGCACGGCGAGTTCAAAATATGGGTAACCAAGGATATTCTGTATGCCCGACTAAGCGGTACGTGGAATGAAGAAACCGCAATTCATTATGTTAAGGAGTTTAAAAGGCTGGTGGATAATGACCTGCCTGATAAGTGGGCTCATGTTGTCTATCTGGATAGATGGGAGATGGGAACTCCGGAAGTAGAGCCGGTTATTGAGGAGTTAGTGGATTGGGGTGTTGCTCATGGTGGTGTTCACGTTGCTCAGGTATTTGGCAAAGCAATCCTGAAGTTTCAACTTGATAAAATGGTCACAACTGAAAACCCCAAACTTTGCCGAAAACAGTTTGAAGCGGAAAGGGAAGCGTTGTGCTGGCTACAGGAATGCGGTTTTTACGTGTAAGAAGCGCAAACTAGTGTACATTTTCTATGTTTTTGTTATTACTCAGAAAAATCTATATCGGATAAATAGTCTATCAATGCTCTGACACTTTGCGGGATGTAGTCTCGAGAAGAGAAGTATAGATATACAGGGATAGAAGGCCCCCAGTATTTCTGCAGAACAGGAACCACGGTTTCAGCTTTCAGCTCACTTCTTATCATCCATTCGCCTAAGCCAACGATTCCCCAGTGAGCACGTAACATGCCTTTGGCGGCAATAAAACTATCTACTGTTACCTTACCCTGTGGCGTGAATATAAGCTCCTGGTCGTCATCATAGAGGTTAACACTGCGTATTTTCCCTCGCTCTATTGAGCGAATAGGCAGACATTGGTGGCACGTCAGATCGGCTGGCGCTGTTGGTAATCCGTTTTTCTCCGCATACTGAGCTGAGGCATACAGGCCAATTTTGCTGGAAAAAAGGCGGCGGGCGATTAACCGGGAGTCCTGGTTGATATAAGTACCAATACCAAGATCGAAGCCGTTTGCCACTAAATCCACACTCGCATCACTAAAATGAAGATCAAATTCGACGTTAGGGTTTAGCTCAGAAAATGCCATTAAATGGGGCAATATGACATCGACACCAAGAGATGTTCCGGGCAGGTTGATCTTAACAATGCCAGAAAGTTCGTTGTTCACTTCCTGACTGGAAGCTATAGCGGAAAATATCCCTTCTACAGCGGGCTGCAGATCAGTGAGTAACGTTTGTCCTACAGAGGTCAGGCTTAACGAGTGTGAAGAGCGATGGAACAATTTAAGTTTCCACTGGTCTTCCAGTTTGTTGATGGCTTTGCTCACGGCGGGAGTGGATATACCCAGGTTTCTTGCCGCAGCAGAAAAGCTTTGCTCTTG
>NZ_JARQZP010000002.1:0-90000 GCF_029589055.1 Vibrio hannami | reverse complement strand
CCTACTCTTGACATCCAGAGAAGCCAGCGGAGACGCAGGTGTGCCTTCGGGAGCTCTGAGACAGGTGCTGCATGGCTGTCGTCAGCTCGTGTTGTGAAATGTTGGGTTAAGTCCCGCAACGAGCGCAACCCTTATCCTTAATTGCCAGCACTTCGGGTGGGAACTTTGGGGAGACTGCCGGTGATAAACCGGAGGAAGGTGGGGACGACGTCAAGTCATCATGGCCCTTACGAGTAGGGCTACACACGTGCTACAATGGCGCATACAGAGGGCGGCTAACTTGCGAGAGTAAGCGAATCCCAAAAAGTGCGTCGTAGTCCGGATTGGAGTCTGCAACTCGACTCCATGAAGTCGGAATCGCTAGTAATCGTAGATCAGAATGCTACGGTGAATACGTTCCCGGGCCTTGTACACACCGCCCGTCACACCATGGGAGTGGGCTGCAAAAGAAGTAGGTAGTTTAACCTTCTGGGGGACGCTTACCACTTTGTGGTTCATGACTGGGGTGAAGTCGTAACAAGGTAGCCCTAGGGGAACCTGGGGCTGGATCACCTCCTTAACGATAAGATTGTTGTTGATTAGTGTCCACACAGATTGATTAGGTTTAGAAAGTAAAGAAGCAAACGTGGGTCTGTAGCTCAGGTGGTTAGAGCGTTCGCCTGATAAGCGAGAGGTCGGTGGTTCGAGTCCACTCAGACCCACCAATTTTTCTTCATAGAAAATACAGATGGGGCTATAGCTCAGCTGGGAGAGCGCCTGCCTTGCACGCAGGAGGTCTGCGGTTCGATCCCGCATAGCTCCACCATCATCTTGAAGTGTTTTCACATGAGAATATTTAAAAATGGTTTCATTGTTTATGACATCTTTGCTCTTTAACAATTTGGAAAGCTGACGAATAACAACAATCCCCATATCAATTGATATGCGTTGTTATTCAATTAAAAGTTCTCAAATCCTATGTCTTTTAAAGATGTAGGTACCAACACACATTCAAGTGTTCTTGGGAATCTTACTTTTTAAGTAAGTATTCATATTTGAGTCCGGCAAAATCGTGTCTGCATCATGTTTAAATAATTGCAGACAACTTTGGTTGTTTGATTAAACAATCTTAAAGGTTTCTTCGAAACTCTTTGGGGTTGTATGGTTAAGTGACTAAGCGTACACGGTGGATGCCTTGGCAGTCAGAGGCGATGAAAGGCGTATTAACTTGCGATAAGCGCTAGATGAGGTAGTAAAAACCACTTGAGTCTAGCGATTCCTGAATGGGGAAACCCAATTGCATAAGCAATTATCATTAACTGAATACATAGGTTAATGAGGCGAACCGGGGGAACTGAAACATCTAAGTACCCCGAGGAAAAGAAATCAACCGAGATTCCGAAAGTAGCGGCGAGCGAAATTGGACTAGCCCTTAAGCGTTTAATGGTTCAGGTGAACAAGCTGGAAAGCTTGGCGATACAGGGTGATAGCCCCGTAACCGACAAACCCTTTTACGTGAAATCGAGTAAGGCGGGACACGTGATATCCTGTCTGAATATGGGGGGACCATCCTCCAAGGCTAAATACTACTGACTGACCGATAGTGAACCAGTACCGTGAGGGAAAGGCGAAAAGAACCCCTGTGAGGGGAGTGAAATAGAACCTGAAACCGTGTACGTACAAGCAGTAGGAGCCTCCTTGTGGGGTGACTGCGTACCTTTTGTATAATGGGTCAGCGACTTATATTCAGTGGCAAGGTTAACCGTTTAGGGGAGCCGTAGGGAAACCGAGTCTTAACTGGGCGCTCAGTCTCTGGATATAGACCCGAAACCAGGTGATCTAGCCATGGGCAGGTTGAAGGTTGAGTAACATCAACTGGAGGACCGAACCGACTAATGTTGAAAAATTAGCGGATGACTTGTGGCTAGGGGTGAAAGGCCAATCAAACCTGGAGATAGCTGGTTCTCCCCGAAAGCTATTTAGGTAGCGCCTCGGACGAATACTACTGGGGGTAGAGCACTGTTAAGGCTAGGGGGTCATCCCGACTTACCAACCCTTTGCAAACTCCGAATACCAGTAAGTACTATCCGGGAGACACACGGCGGGTGCTAACGTCCGTCGTGGAGAGGGAAACAACCCAGACCGCCAGCTAAGGTCCCAAATTATTACTAAGTGGGAAACGATGTGGGAAGGCTAAAACAGCTAGGATGTTGGCTTAGAAGCAGCCATCATTTAAAGAAAGCGTAATAGCTCACTAGTCGAGTCGGCCTGCGCGGAAGATGTAACGGGGCTAAGTAATAAACCGAAGCTGCGGCTGCTAGCATTTGCTAGCGGGGTAGGGGAGCGTTCTGTAAGCCGTTGAAGGTGGTCTGTAAGGGCTGCTGGAGGTATCAGAAGTGCGAATGCTGACATGAGTAACGATAAAGGGGGTGAAAAACCTCCTCGCCGGAAGACCAAGGGTTCCTGTCCAACGTTAATCGGGGCAGGGTAAGTCGACCCCTAAGGCGAGGCCGAAAGGCGTAGTCGATGGGAAACGGGTTAATATTCCCGTACTTCTTACAATTGCGATGGGGGGACGGAGAAGGCTAGGTGGGCCTGGCGACGGTTGTCCAGGTTCAAGTGCGTAGGCTTGAGAGTTAGGTAAATCCGGCTCTCTTTAAGGCTGAGACACGATGTCGAGCACCTACGGGTGTGAAGTCATTGATGCCATGCTTCCAGGAAAAGCCTCTAAGCTTCAGATTGTAAGGAATCGTACCCCAAACCGACACAGGTGGTCGGGTAGAGAATACCAAGGCGCTTGAGAGAACTCGGGTGAAGGAACTAGGCAAAATGGTACCGTAACTTCGGGAGAAGGTACGCTCTCGACGGTGAAGAGATTTACTCTTGGAGCTATTGAGAGTCGCAGATACCAGGTGGCTGCAACTGTTTATTAAAAACACAGCACTGTGCAAAATCGTAAGATGACGTATACGGTGTGACGCCTGCCCGGTGCCGGAAGGTTAATTGATGGGGTTAGACCTTGTGTCGAAGCTCTTGATCGAAGCCCCGGTAAACGGCGGCCGTAACTATAACGGTCCTAAGGTAGCGAAATTCCTTGTCGGGTAAGTTCCGACCTGCACGAATGGCGTAATGATGGCCACGCTGTCTCCACCCGAGACTCAGTGAAATTGAAATCGCTGTGAAGATGCAGTGTACCCGCGGCTAGACGGAAAGACCCCGTGAACCTTTACTACAGCTTGGCACTGAACATTGAGCCTACATGTGTAGGATAGGTGGGAGGCTTTGAAACACTGTCGCCAGATAGTGTGGAGCCATCCTTGAAATACCACCCTTGTATGTTTGATGTTCTAACTTAGCCCCATTATCTGGGGTGAGGACAGTGCCTGGTGGGTAGTTTGACTGGGGCGGTCTCCTCCCAAAGCGTAACGGAGGAGCACGAAGGTGGGCTAATCACGGTTGGACATCGTGAGGTTAGTGCAATGGCATAAGCCCGCTTGACTGCGAGAATGACAATTCGAGCAGGTGCGAAAGCAGGTCATAGTGATCCGGTGGTTCTGAATGGAAGGGCCATCGCTCAACGGATAAAAGGTACTCCGGGGATAACAGGCTGATACCGCCCAAGAGTTCATATCGACGGCGGTGTTTGGCACCTCGATGTCGGCTCATCACATCCTGGGGCTGAAGTCGGTCCCAAGGGTATGGCTGTTCGCCATTTAAAGTGGTACGCGAGCTGGGTTTAGAACGTCGTGAGACAGTTCGGTCCCTATCTGCCGTGGGCGTTGGAGAATTGAAAGGGGCTGCTCCTAGTACGAGAGGACCGGAGTGGACGAACCTCTGGTGTTCGGGTTGTCATGCCAATGGCATTGCCCGGTAGCTAAGTTCGGAATCGATAACCGCTGAAAGCATCTAAGCGGGAAGCGAGCCTTGAGATGAGTTCTCCCTGGCGCTTAAAGCGTCCTAAAGGGTTGTCGTAGACTACGACGTTGATAGGCAGGGTGTGTAAGCGTTGTGAGGCGTTGAGCTAACCTGTACTAATTGCCCGTGAGGCTTAACCATACAACACCCAAAGGGTTTTGTGGACTCAGAGCCAAGAACAGAATTGAATGTGTAGAGAACATAGAAACAGCTTTCCGAATTAAAGAATTTGCTTGGCGACCATAGCGTTGTGGACCCACCTGATTCCATGCCGAACTCAGAAGTGAAACGCAATAGCGCCGATGGTAGTGTGGGGCTTCCCCATGTGAGAGTAGGACATCGCCAGGCTTTAAATTTAGACTCTTATAGTCTAACCAGTGCGGAGCGGTAGTTCAGTTGGTTAGAATACCGGCCTGTCACGCCGGGGGTCGCGGGTTCGAGTCCCGTCCGCTCCGCCACTTCTTCTAAAGCCTTGTCGAAAGACAAGGCTTTTTTTCGTCTGTCGAAAATAATAGATTTGAGAACACCTACAATATAGATCACATTTTACTCGACATGGTTCTCTTCATAAGCTAAATTGGGTGTATAGACGTCTAGATAGCTTATGGAGAAGAGTTGTGCCTATTAAGATTCCCGATCAATTACCTGCATCCGATGTATTGCGTAATGAAAATATCTTCGTTATGCCAGAGTCGCGAGCCTCTACACAGGAAATTCGTCCACTAAAGGTCTTAATTCTCAACTTGATGCCTAAAAAGATTGAGACAGAGACTCAGTTCTTACGCTTGTTATCAAACAGTCCTTTGCAGATTGATGTTGAGCTTTTACGGATTGATAACCGCCCTAGTAAGAATACGCCGACAGAACACCTGGATACCTTTTATCGTCAATTTGAGATGGTGAAGGATCGTAACTTCGATGGTTTGATTATTACTGGTGCGCCTCTTGGTTTGGTGCAGTTTGAAGATGTGCTGTACTGGGATCATCTCGAGACGATAATGAACTGGGCTAAGAAGCATGTTACTTCTACCCTTTTTGTTTGCTGGGCTGCTCAAGCAGGCCTCAAGCTTCTCTATGATTTGCCAAAGAAGACCAGAAAGGAAAAGCTATCAGGGGTTTACTATCATCAGATTCAGCATCAGTATCATCCAATTCTTCGAGGTTTTGATGATACCTTCCTGGCTCCTCATTCCCGTTACGCCGATTTTTCACCGGAGTTTCTGGAAGAGCATACAGACTTAGATATTCTTGCTGTTTCTGATGTGGCGGGAGTTTATCTGGCAGCGACTAAAGATAAGCGTAATGTGTTTGTAACCGGCCATCCTGAATATGATTCTCATACATTGCACAATGAATATGTCAGAGATCTTGGCGAAGGCATGGATCCGGCAATTCCGGTTAACTACTATCCTAATGACAATCCAGATAACAGGCCTATAGCCAGCTGGCGAAGCCACGGGCATCTGCTATTCTCAAACTGGTTAAACTACTGCGTTTACCAGCAGACACCATACGATCTGGAACATTTCTCTGAAGATAACTTTACAGTTGATGAGTGATTTAATATTTACTATTAAATTTCTTCAACTAAGACATGCAGAATAATCAACATCTGGGCTTTTACTCCTTGTGATAGGATGCCCAGAGAATAAATATATTTAGGAAGTAGACACTGTGGCCGCAAGCAACATCCGACAAATAATAGAAGAGCAGCTTAAACAAAGAATCCTGATAATAGATGGTGCTATGGGTACCATGATTCAAGGGTATAAGCTGGAAGAAGCCGACTACAGAGGTGAACGTTTTGCCGATTGGCAATGTGACCTTAAAGGTAACAATGACCTGCTCTCTTTAACGCAACCTAAGGTCATTGAAGAGATCTACGATGCTTATCTCGAAGCGGGTGCAGATATTCTTGAAACCAACACCTTTAACGCTACAACTATCGCTATGGCTGACTATGAAATGGAAAGCCTTAGTGAAGAGATTAACTATGAGTCAGCAAAGCTAGCGCGAAAGATTGCAGATGAATGGACGGCAAAAACTCCCGAGAAGCCGCGTTTTGTTGCGGGTGTGCTTGGCCCGACTAATCGTACTTGTTCAATTTCGCCAGATGTTAATGATCCCGGGTATCGTAATGTCTCTTTTGACCAGCTTGTTGAGGCGTACTCTGAGTCGACTCGTGCTCTTATCAAAGGTGGCTCAGACCTTATACTTATAGAAACCATTTTCGATACGCTTAATGCGAAAGCGTGTGCGTTTGCAGTAGATAGCGTATTTGAGGAGCTTGGCATTAAGCTCCCTGTTATGATCTCGGGTACCATTACAGATGCATCTGGACGTACTCTTTCTGGTCAAACTACAGAAGCATTCTATAACGCTCTGCGTCACGTGAATCCTATTTCGTTTGGCCTCAACTGTGCTTTGGGCCCTGATGAACTGCGTCAATATGTCGCAGAAATGTCGCGTATCTCTGAAACCTATGTATCTACGCACCCTAACGCAGGTTTACCAAATGCTTTTGGTGAATATGACCTTTCTCCGGAAGATATGGCGGAACACATTGGTGAGTGGGCTGATAGTGGTTTCCTAAATATTGTCGGGGGGTGCTGTGGTACAACTCCGGATCATATTCGCGCAATTGCCGAAATTGTTGATGGCAAAAAGCCTCGCCAGTTACCGGAGCTTCCGGTTGAATGCCGTTTATCAGGACTTGAGCCACTAAGCATTTCCAAAGACTCTCTGTTTATTAACGTCGGTGAGAGAACAAACGTAACAGGTTCCGCTCGTTTTAAGCGTCTTATCAAAGAAGAGCTTTATGATGAAGCGCTAGAAGTCGCCCGACAGCAGGTTGAAAATGGTGCCCAAATCATCGATATCAACATGGATGAAGGGATGTTGGATGCTGAAGCCTGTATGGTTCGATTCCTCAACCTTTGTGCTTCTGAACCAGAGATATCGAAAGTCCCTATTATGGTGGACTCTTCCAAATGGGAAGTGATAGAAGCTGGCCTGAAATGTATCCAGGGCAAAGGTATCGTTAACTCTATCTCTTTAAAAGAAGGGAAAGAGAAGTTTATTGAGCAGGCAAAACTGATTCGCCGCTATGGTGCTGCGGTTATCGTGATGGCCTTTGACGAAGTCGGTCAGGCAGATACGCGTGAGCGTAAGCTCGAGATCTGTACCAATGCATACAATATCCTGGTTGACGAAGTTGGTTTCCCACCAGAAGATATCATTTTTGACCCCAATATCTTTGCGGTAGCAACAGGTATCGAAGAGCATAACAACTACGCTGTCGACTTTATCAACGCGGTTGCGGATATTAAACGAGACCTTCCACATGCGATGATTTCTGGTGGTGTTTCCAACGTATCCTTCTCCTTCCGTGGGAACAACTATGTTCGCGAAGCGATTCATGCCGTATTCCTTTACCACTGTTTTAAGAATGGTATGGATATGGGTATCGTTAATGCGGGTCAGTTAGAGATCTACGATAACGTTCCTGAAAAATTACGTGATGCGGTAGAAGATGTCGTTCTTAACCGCCACAATGACTCAACTGAAAATCTGCTTGAGATAGCGGCAGAGTATCTTGAGAAAGCGGTAGGAAAACAAGATGATGCATCAGCCCTTGAGTGGCGTACCTGGCCGGTTGAAAAGCGACTGGAGCATGCACTTGTAAAAGGCATTACCGAATTTATCACCGAAGATACTGAAGAAGCTCGCCAAAAAGCGTCCAGACCACTAGAGGTAATTGAAGGCCCTCTGATGGATGGTATGAACGTAGTAGGCGATCTGTTTGGCGAAGGTAAGATGTTCCTTCCTCAGGTGGTTAAGTCTGCCCGAGTGATGAAGCAGGCGGTTGCTCACCTCGAGCCGTATATCAATGCTGAAAAACAATCAGGCAGCTCGAACGGTAAGATTCTTTTGGCGACAGTGAAAGGCGATGTTCACGATATTGGCAAAAACATCGTAGGGGTTGTTCTTCAATGTAACAACTTCGAAATCATCGATCTTGGCGTAATGGTTCCTTGTGAACAGATTCTGAAAGTTGCTAAAGAAGAGAATGTAGATATTATCGGTTTATCCGGTCTTATTACCCCTTCTCTTGATGAGATGGTCCATGTCGCTAAAGAGATGGAGCGCCAGGGCTTTGATATTCCGCTGATGATTGGTGGAGCAACCACGTCTAAAGCGCATACCGCGGTTAAGATTGAACAGAACTACTCTAAGCCAGTGGTATACGTGAATAACGCATCAAGAGCCGTTGGTGTATGTACCTCGCTACTATCTGATGAATTACGCCCTGCATTCGTTGAGCGACTGGATCGCGACTATGAAAAAGTTCGCGAACAGCACAACCGTAAGAAACCACGCAGTAAGCCTGTAATGCTTGATCAGGCTCGTGACAATAAAGTAGCAATAGACTGGGAAGCTTATACTCCACCACAACCAGCTAAGCCAGGTGTACATATTATCGAAGATATGGATATCGGGACGCTGAGAAACTATATCGACTGGACACCTTTCTTTATGACATGGTCGCTGATGGGTAAATATCCTGCGATTTTGGATCATGAAGAGGTTGGTGAAGAAGCGAAGAAGCTATTTAGAGACGCCAATGACTGGCTGGATAAAGTAGAGTCTGAAAAGCTGTTCAAAGCTAGCGGTATTTGTGGATTGTTCCCGGCGGCAAATATTGGTGATGATATTGAAGTGTACACAGATGAGTCTCGTACAGAGGTATCAAATGTGCTGTTCAATTTACGCCAGCAAACTCTTAAGCCTAAAGGCTACAACTACTGTTTATCGGACTTTGTAGCTCCTAAATCAAGCAATAAACAAGACTGGGTGGGCTGTTTCGCGGTAACTGGAGGAATTGGTGAGCGTGAGCTTGCTGATGAGTTTAAAGCCAAAGGTGACGACTACAATGCCATAATGGTTCAAGCTGTTGCAGACAGATTAGCAGAGGCATTCGCTGAGTATTTACACGAGAAAGTTCGTAAAGAGTACTGGGGCTATGCTCCTGATGAGTCATTTACCAATGAAGAACTGATAAGAGAAAACTATCAGGGTATGCGCCCGGCTCCGGGTTATGCAGCGTGTCCTGAACACACGGAAAAGCAAGCTATCTGGGATCTTCTCGATGTGGAAAATAAGATCGGAATGCAGCTAACCTCCAGCTACGCAATGTGGCCTGGGGCATCTGTGTCCGGTTGGTATTTCTCTCATCCGGAGTCTAAGTACTTTGCGGTTGCTCAGATTCAGCAAGATCAGCTAGAAGACTATGCGCAGCGAAAAGGCTGGAGTGTAGAAGAAGCTGAGAAATGGTTAACGCCTAATTTGTAGAAGAATAACGAAGTGTCTGTCATTCCTGCGAAGGCAGGAATCTGATTTACGTGTGTAGTTAGGTGATCGCTAATATCTCATCTCGTTATATGGTATAGATAGATCCCGGATAATTGCTTAGGCAATTTCCGGGATGACGATCAAAGTGTTAATTTACCCCTCAAACAACTCCAAATGAAGCCTCTGAACAGCTCTTCTTGCCTCAGACTCCTCAAGAAGGAAGCATAGGTTATGAGCACTTGCTCCATAACAAATCATCTTCAGGTTAAAGTCTTCAAGTGTACCGAATACCTTCTTAGCATAACCTCTTGCCTGGCTCATATTGTTACCAATAAGAGCAATCAGAGATAAGCCTTGCTCAACTTCTACAGTACATAGCTCTTCTAGTTCCTGCTGAACTTCTTTCGGTAGTTCAGGAGCTCCGCCTGCAGTGTTGGTCTGATCTAGTGTTAAAGAAACACTGATTTCGGATGTGGTAATTAGGTCTACTGAAATCTTATGGTCAGAAAGAATCTGGAAAACGTTAGCCAGGAAGCCGTAGGTCTGGAACATATTCGCACTGCGAAGGGTAATCATCGTCTGGTTACCACGAAGTGCTACAGCACGGAAAAGCGGTGAGCTTTCAGCTTCTTGTCTAACCCATGTTCCGCCTTTTTCTGGTTCTTTAGAGGAGCCTACAAATACTGGGATACCATGACGAAGAGCAGGAACAAGAGTTGAAGGGTGTAGAATTTTTGCACCGAAGTTTGCCATTTCTGATGCTTCACTAAAGCTAATTTCCGGGATAGGAGAAGCTTTTGGCGCTATTCTTGGATCTGTTGTATAGATACCTGGAACATCCGTCCAGATTTGCAAACCAGCGGCCTCAACAGCTTCTGCAATTAGCGCAGCACTGTAGTCACTGCCGCCACGACCAAAGGTTGTGATCGCCCCTTCTTCATCAGAGCCGATAAACCCTTGAGTCACAACAAACTTCTCCTGACATAGGGGAGTAAGCTTTTCTGCAGCTAACTTTGAGATGGTTTCCAGCTCTGGCTCAGCCTTACCAAATGCGCTGTTAGTACGCATGATATCGCGGATATTAAAGCGAACAGTTTCTAATCCTTTCTCGTTCATAATCTGAGTAAGGATATGAGTAGACATGCGCTCACCGTAAGCAACGATGTGGTCAGTCAGCTTCTCACTGCTCTGGAATGAAGCAGCTTCTGCTGCTGATGCGACACTTTTTAAAAGTGAAGCAACGGCTTCTTTTGTCTCAGCAGGATCCTTCAACTCCTTGATAATTGAATAGTGAATTTGTTCTAGCTGAGCAACGATTTCCTGGCGACGCTCTTCTTCCTGAACGCCATTAGCCAGCTCAACCAATAGATTTGTTACGCCAGAACAGGCACTAATAACGACAAGCTTAGTGTCCGGGTTTGATTCGATAATAGCGGCACAGCGGCTCATTGCTTCATAGTTTGCAACGCTGGTACCACCAAATTTAGCAACATTGAATGCGCTCACAGGCATTTCTCCAAAACTTTTAATACAAAACTCGAGCTACCGGACCCGAAATAATAGGACCTAAATAGCGATAACATTTTGAAGAGAGAGTCACAGAGCAGAGGAAGGCAAAGATATGATGCGTATACCTCAGAAGCTCTTCACCATGTGTGGTGACAGTTAGCAGGATTCAGCCTGACTACCCGACAAATACTCGCCAACAACGAATTACTTATCTCGGCATTGCTCCCCCTGAGTGAATAGTCTTGGAGTTGTGGCTCCACTAAACACCTGCCTGGGCAATGCTCCTCTTCTGCATAAATGCCTTTTTATTGAACGTTTTTAGTGCATAAAAGTCAATCGATAAAATGAATATTTAGCTAAAAAATATTCACTATATCTGAGCTGAATTGTGGTGGTGGTAGAAATGTTCTAATCTAACTAGGCTCTACAGAAAATATAATAAACAAGGATCACCAATGACAATTCAAAGTTTTAACCCTCCAAGAAGAACCCTGATGGGCCCTGGTCCGTCAGATATTTCGCCACAGGTTTTACAAGCCCTTAGCAGACCAACTGTAGGTCACTTAGACCCGCTATTCATCAATATGATGGATGAGCTAAAGCAGTTGCTAAAGTATGTATTTCAGACGGAGAACGAATTTACAATTGCTGTTTCAGCTCCGGGTAGCGCTGGTATGGAAGCGTGCTTTGTGAATTTGGTTGAAGCTGAAGATAAGGTCATTGTTTGCCGTAATGGTGTTTTCGGCGAACGTATGCGTGAAAATGTTGTGCGCTGCAGTGGAGAAGCTGTCGTTGTTGATGACGAGTGGGGAGCTCCTGTTTCAGTCGCCAAAGTAAAAGAAGCATTAGATGCTAACCCTGATGCAAAGGTTCTTGCTTTCGTTCATGCAGAAACATCGACGGGGGCGCAGAGCGATGCGCAAGCACTCGCAGCTCTGGCACAAGAGAGAGGTGTTTTGACCATAGTTGATACTGTAACCTCACTAGGGGGTGTGCCGCTCAAAGTTGATGAGTGGGGGCTAGATGCTGTGTATTCGGGGAGTCAGAAGTGTCTTTCCTGTGTTCCTGGTTTGTCACCACTGACTTTTTCGCAAAAAGCAGTAGAGAAAATAAAAAGCCGACAGTCTCCCGTGCAAAGCTGGTTCCTGGATCAAAGCCTAGTATTAGGGTATTGGAGCGGCGAAGGTAAGCGTAGTTACCACCATACAGCTCCAGTAAACAGCCTTTATGCGCTTCATGAAGCTCTGCTTATGCTAAAAAATGAGGGTTTAGAGAATGCCTGGGCCCGACATGCGGAAATGCACGATAAACTAAAAGCAGGTCTTGAGCGTCTTGGAATGAAGTTCGTTGTGGAAGAGCCGTATCGTTTGCCACAACTAAACGCAGTATATCTTCCTGAAGGTGCCGATGACGCCGCTGTTAGAGCCCGTTTGTTAAATGAATACAATCTTGAGATTGGGGCTGGGTTAGGAGCATTAGCTGGTAAAGCCTGGCGTATTGGGCTTATGGGGTATGCTGCCAGAAACGAAAACGTATCACTGTGTTTAAAAGCATTGGAAGAGGTACTGACACAGTAACTAATTTGAGCGTAGGAGGTAACTTTACCTCCTACTGTTCAATGAGTATTTCTGTAGTTTGATTAAGATCGGCAGCATTATCTGGACGATGACTTAATTCAACTTCTGAAAAATCAACCTCTGGGAATAGGTATTGGGCTTCGGTTCTAATTTGTTCTGCTTTAATATCTTCCCCTATTCCTAGATAAGCCAGAATAAGGTTCTTATACAGGTCAATTCGAGGTTTGTGTTTGATTAGTGTAATAGACCAATCGATGTAAGGCTGAATCATCTTTGGGTCGAAGTTAACAAGACCTAACTTAAGGTACGAGTGGTAGATATCGGACTCAAGCCTTTCTTTCCAAACAACCTTATTAGTCACGCTCTCAAGTTTCTCCGTGTCTTTCGGAGAAGAGTTTTCAAATTTTGTCAGAATATAATTGCTATGAAGCGTAGTGCACATAAAAATTGTTGTTAGGAGCGGTAAAGCAATACTGTTTAGCCTTAAGCTGAATCTAGCTAGTCTGGAAAAATGATAGTTCTTGTAGTTAGCGGAGCGTTGGTCAAGCCAATACAGCATGACGATAAAAGTTATCCAGTGAATTGCCGAATAATAAAATGGGCCACCAAATAGAGAATGGATAACTATTGGGACAAACAGGCCTAAAATCGCTAAACGAGTCCCTTTTCTGACTGAATATAGTTTGGCTACTACAAAAATAATGGTTACGGCTATTCCAAACAAAGCAAGGATTCCACCCTCAATTCCCCAATAAAAAACCTCATTGTTCGGATGAGTTAGAGAAGCTTCACCAGGAGGATATGAAGAATTTAACTGATGTTGCCTGGCTGTATATATGATGTATTCCGATTCAAATCGCCCGTAACCATAGCCGGTAAACGGCTTTTCTATGAGCATATCCATAGACTGAGCAAAAGAAGTACTTTTTCCCTGACTCAAGTCCGTGCCATCTAATATTTTGTCAGTGCTTCCGGTCGATATACTAAGAAGAATACCAGTAGCAACCCCCGTCAATGCAGATACAGACCAGCCAAACAAACGCCTTTTAGTTGAAAATCTATACAAATAGGGGAGTATCAGAATGGCTCCAATTAACGCGCCTATCCAGCTTGCTAAGGATGCCAACACAACGATTAACGGAGCTGTAATGGCTGGCATTAAATAAAGCAGCGTTGTTCGAGAGAGCCTTTGCCCGTACTTCTGTTGTTGTCTAGCTAACAGATACCCCGATAAAACCAGCCCTGTTGCTAAAAAGCTTCCCATAACATCCGGTTGATTGAAGATACCAGTAGGAGGTGTACTGCTTAGGTTAAAGCCAATCAAGTTACCAATCTGCGTACTAAAATACTGTACATATCCAACTCCAGATTGGATAACAACAGCCAGTACAATAAACCAGAGTAGTCGTTGTCTGTGCCTGTTACTTAGAGAGAACTGTTGTAAAACAAAAAACAGCAACCAGCCTGCCCACAAACCAATGATTCTTTCAATTGCTCCTGCCGGGTATGCGTTTGTATAGATAACGGGAAGAGTAAGGACTATGCAGCTTACCAAAAAGGCAATGGTAAGCTTTGTGTATCTGAAAACTTTATTTCTGGCTGTCTGATATAAGCCAAGCCCAAGAGCGAAACTTAGCGCCAACCAGGTAACATTGTTAAATGGTAGCTCAAGTCCCAACCCTCCAGGGTTTGGCATGTAAAAGTGCATCGCAAGGGCGAAGGTTAATCCCATGGCGTACATGAATCGCTTGTTTAAGGGAGCTTTAACTCTTTGAGCTTCCAGTTTAGTCCCGCTTAAATGCACAATAGCCATGGGTGTGGAAATATCCTTATTTAATATCTGTGTTAAGCCCTTACTTTACCTTTTTTTCCTATTTCAGCATAGGTTTCAGGAATCTAGCGGTATGAGAACCTTCAATTTTTGATACTTCTTCAGGAGTTCCTTGTGCAATGATTTGCCCGCCACCATCTCCACCTTCTGGTCCCAGGTCAACAATCCAGTCGGCAGTTTTTACTACATCAAGGTTATGTTCGATAACCACAACAGTATTGCCATGATCACGTAGTCTGTGTAGCACTGCGAGTAACTGTTTGATGTCGTGGAAGTGCAGACCTGTTGTAGGCTCATCCAGGATATAAAGTGTTTTACCTGTATCCCTTTTGGATAGCTCTCTCGAGAGTTTTACTCGTTGAGCCTCACCCCCGGAAAGTGTGGTCGCTGCCTGGCCCAGACGAATGTAAGATAGGCCAACATCCATTAGTGTTTGTAGCTTTCGAGCTATAACTGGAACCGGATCGAAGAACTCTCTTGCATCTTCAACCGTCATTTCCAGCACTTCGTCAATGGATTTGCCTTTGTAGCGTACTTCTAATGTCTCGCGGTTGTAGCGTTTACCTTTACAAACATCACATGGAACGTATACATCCGGTAAGAAGTGCATCTCTACCTTTATCACACCGTCACCCTGACACGCCTCACATCGGCCGCCTCTGACATTGAAGCTGAATCGACCTGGTTTGTAGCCTCTCGAGCGAGATTCTTGTGTGCCAGCAAACAGTTCTCTAATTGGAGTAAAGATCCCCGTGTATGTGGCAGGATTAGATCGTGGCGTTCTACCTATCGGGCTCTGGTCAATATCGATAACTTTATCGAAGTGCTCCAGCCCTTTTATTGCTTTATAAGGTGAAGCTTCTGCCGTTGTCGCGCCGTTCAGTTCTGTATGCGCGATCTTATAGAAGGTATCGTTTATCAGGGTTGATTTACCTGAGCCGGATACGCCGGTAATACAGCTGAACAAGCCAACTGGTAGCGATAAATTTACATCTTTTAGGTTATTACCTGATGCGCCCACAAGTTCAACCATTTTCTTGGGGTTAATCGGTGTGCGTTCTTGTGGTATCTCAATCGCCTGTTTACCACTAAGATACTGTCCTGTAAGTGAATCTGGGTTACTGATTATTTCATCCATTGTTCCTTCTGCAACAACAGTTCCCCCATGAACACCAGCTCCAGGACCGATATCAATGACGTAATCGGCAGAGCGAATAGCGTCTTCATCATGTTCAACAACCAGCACAGTATTGCCAAGATCTCTTAAGTGATTCAGAGTTTTTAGAAGCCGCTCGTTATCACGCTGGTGGAGACCAATAGATGGTTCATCCAGTACATACATTACACCCACCAGTCCTGCACCTATCTGACTAGCTAGTCGGATACGCTGAGCTTCACCACCAGATAGCGTTTCTGCACTACGGGATAGGTTAAGATAATTAAGACCTACGTTGACAAGGAAGTGCAGACGATCATTGATCTCTTTCATGACTTTTTCAGCGATCTGAGCTTTCTGACCAGTAAGCTCCAGAGTCTGGAAAAAGTCCATCGCATCACTGATGCTCATTTCTACAATGGAAGGTAGCGCGGTCTCACCAATAAACACATTTCGTGCTTCTGTTCTAAGGCGGGTTCCATCACACGTAGCACAGGTTTTTGTAGAAATGTACTTAACCAGATCTTCACGTACAGCGTTAGATTCAGTATCACGATATCTACGCTCGAGTGTGTTAAGAATTCCTTCAAACGGGTGACGCTTAACTCGCATATCGCCACGATCATTGACGTATTTAAACTCGACTTCAGTTCTGCCTGAGCCTTTCATGACCACGTCTTTAATTTTTTTCGGTAAGCTTTTATAGGGAGCAAATAGGTCAAATCCGTAATGCTCTGCAAGGGAAGAGAGCATTTGGAAATAGTAGTAGTTTTTCTGATCCCAGCCTTTGATGGCACCTTCGGCGATGCTTAGATTTTCATCAACAACAATTCGGTCAGCATCAAAATACTGCTGAACACCCAATCCGTCACAGGTAGGGCAAGCCCCCGCTGGGTTATTGAACGAGAATAGCCGTGGTTCTAGCTCCTGCATGCTGTATCCACAGTGTGGACATGCAAAGTTAGCCGAGAAGATAATATCTTCTTTCTCTTTATCATCCATCCAACATACGGCAGCTATTCCACCAGATAGCTCGATTGCTGTTTCAAAGGACTCTGCTAATCGCTGTTGCAGATCGCTTCGGACTTTAAAGCGATCGACGACCACTTCTATAGTATGTTTTTTGTGTAATTCCAGAGTTGGTGGATCGGACAGATCGCAGGTTTCACCATCGATTCTTGCGCGGATAAATCCTTGTGCAGCCAGGTTTTCCAGTGTTTTTACGTGCTCCCCTTTTCGTTCTTTCACAATAGGAGCGAGCAACATCATCTTTGAACCTTCTGATAGTTCCAGAACTTTGTCTACCATTTGGCTGATAGTCTGTGCTGCCAGCGGTACATGATGAGTTGGACATCGAGGTTCACCCACACGAGCATATAGTAGTCTCAGGTAATCGTAGACTTCAGTAATTGTGCCCACAGTAGAACGCGGGTTATGAGAGGTGGATTTCTGCTCGATAGATATAGCAGGTGAAAGACCTTCAATATGGTCTACATCCGGTTTTTCCATTAAGGATAGAAATTGTCTTGCGTAAGCAGAAAGTGATTCTACGTAACGCCTCTGACCTTCAGCATAGAGAGTATCGAATGCGAGTGATGACTTACCAGAGCCTGAAAGGCCTGTAATTACAATAAGTTTGTCGCGAGGTATCGTTAGATTTATATTTTTAAGGTTATGAGTACGAGCGCCTCTAACTTCTATTTGTTCCATTCTCTATGCTCACTTTACAATCAGTGAGCTAAGTATCGCACAGCTTGAAATAAGAGCAAAGAAAATACTGGATAAAAAAACAGTAAAAAATAAGCTACCATCTGGCAGCTTATCCTAGTGTATTAGTCGAAAAGCATCAGTTTTTTACTGTTGAGTGCTTATCAAGTTCAGTTTTTTGAGCATCTTTTTTGTAGATGTTTTCGTAGCAGTAGTTCGTTGCTTCAATATAACCATCAACACTACCACAGTCGAAGCGTTTACCTTTGAACTTATACGCTAGAACACAACCAGACTTAGCTTGTTTTAGTAGCGCGTCAGTGATTTGGATTTCACCGCCTTTACCAGGTTCGGTATTTTCAATCAGCTCAAAGATATCTGGAGTCAGAATATAACGACCGATAATCGCAAGGTTGCTTGGTGCAGTACCTTTTTCTGGTTTCTCCACCATATCATCTACACGGATGATATTGTCTTTGATCATTTCGCCAGCTATAACACCGTACTTATGGGTTTCATCTTCAGGTACTTCTTCGACCGCGACGATTGAACAACGGAACTGCTTATATAGTGCTGCCATTTGAGCCAGTACACCATCGCCGTCTTCGTTGATGCAAAGGTCATCTGCAAGAACTACTGCAAATGGTTCTTCACCAATCAGTTCACGGCCCATAAGAATCGCATGACCCAGACCTTTCATCTCTCTTTGACGAATATAGGTGAATTGCGATGAGTGCATGATATTTCGAATATCAACCAACAAATCTTCTTTGTTAGTACCACTGATTTGGTGTTCAAGTTCAAAGTTGATATCAAAGTGGTCGAACAGAGAGTTCTTGCCTCGACCAGTAACGATACACATACCGTCTAGACCTGCTTCAATAGCTTCTTCTACGCCGTATTCGATTAGAGGCTTGTTTACCACTGGCATCATTTCTTTAGGCATAGATTTTGTAGCTGGCAGGAATCGTGTGCCATAACCAGCTGCAGGGAAAAGACATTTTTTGATCATTTTTTAAACCCTTGATTTATTATGTGTTGTTCTCCGTAAGTATCTAAACGGTAGCATAATAATATGACAGGGGAAATTAAGGTGTGCACATCTTTCGAAAACTTAACGTGTTTTTTTCCTTTAGCTCATGGAAGAAACTTATGTGCCCACTCTATCGCCTGAGTTCTGTTTTTAACCTTCAGTTTTCGGAATATTTTGTACAGGTGAGACTTTACGGTGTGTTCACTTACAAATAGTTGATCTGCAAGGTTGTTATTGGATACACCTTCCTTCAGGTATTGCAAAACTTCTATCTCTCTTTGCGTTAAATTGGTAAACAGAGGCTCTGTGTGGCGAAGTAAAACGGATTGATAATAGCGGAGTAATTGGGCGCATATTGGCTCAGGCATATGAAATCCACCGCCTTTTATGGTTTCTATACCGGCCAAAAATGTGTCTGGTTTCTCACCTCTAAGAAAAAAGCCTCGGATATGTCCAAGGCTCAGCAGCCTGGATGTTTGTTCTGACTCTGGTGCATTTATAATAATTGTCCTGCTATTTCTGATTTTAGGCAGTACAGCTTCTTTGATTTCAGAGTCTTGAATAGCAAGATAATTGACAATAAGAAGACTATCAGCGACCTTTTCTGTTTCTCCTACATCTGGAAGTGTACTGGAAAGTACAGTTTCAAAATGCTTTCTGGCAAGAATGTCGATATCAGACTCTGTAATCTCTTTTGAAGGGTGAGGTTGCAGATAGACAATTTTGTTTCCGTTAAGCATTGGCAGATTCTCACAGCACTAGTTATTTATCGTGTTATTAGAAACGGAATTGTGTATGGGTGAAATGTGATTAGGTGGAAGAAAGTGAAATCTGCGTTGTGTTTCCAGATTCTAAGTAATTAATTGCTAAACAGACATTTGTGTTGATGTCGTTGTTCGCATTTTTGTTGAAACTCACATTTAGCTAAAGAAGCATTTATTTATTAGAAAAAGAACCGCCTCCGACAATGTCACAAGGCGGTTTGCAATTAAAAGCCTTAGAACTATGGACAGATTTTTCCTTGCTGCACTGGCTGGTTCAGGTTCATCTTTCCTTTCAGGGAGCGGTAAACCACAGCATGATAGATTTCATCGTTCTGATCTTTAAAATCAATAGCGTAGTTCATGCCATTGACTACTTGAGAACGCACAGAAAGAACTTTGACCAGTGAAGGATCGATTCCTACTGATTTCAGGGCAAAGTTCAAAGCTTCTTTTGATTCTGAATTGAGCTTGCTCTGTGCCCATCCACCCGCAAGATTTTGATTGCTGCACACAGCGCTTTTAATATCACTCGCAGAAACATTAGCCTTATTGTTCACGTTGCTGCACCCTGCCATAGCTAATAAACAGAGTGTCGAAATATATATCTTTTTCATGATTGCCTCTTTTTGGTTTCATGTCATCGCTATCTTAGATACTCATGATTCACATATAATTAATTTGTGATATTTATGAATTAAATCATAATGATAGATTAAGTGTTGTTAGCTGTTTGGCGGACATTATATACCTGTGAATGTCACACTATTTAGCAATGAAATCTAAGATTGCGAAGGAGATAACCAGATGAAGCAATGGATTTCAGATAACGATCATTAGAGGATGAGAGCTGCAATTGAAAAGAGTGATATAAAGGCTGTAATCTATAAATAATGAAACTAAAATATCAGCTCCAATGTGACCGCAAGATTTGTTAGAATCGACGGAAATGAGTATTCTTGTCTTATCGATAAAGAGAACAATGTTGTACTCATTGTTTAAGTGTTTGAAATTAAATTAAAAGGTGGTGAACGTGGCTAGTCGCGGCGTGAACAAAGTAATTTTAGTAGGCAACTTGGGCGGAGATCCTGAAGTTCGCTATATGCCTAGTGGCGGTGCGGTAGCAAATATCACTGTTGCTACATCTGAAACCTGGCGCGATAAAGCAACAGGTGAACAACGTGAAAAAACGGAATGGCACCGTGTTGCTCTGTTTGGAAAGCTAGCGGAAGTCGCTGGTGAATACCTTCGCAAAGGCTCTCAGGTTTACATTGAAGGTCAGTTACAGACTCGTAAGTGGCAAGATCAAAGTGGACAGGATCGTTACACTACAGAAGTTGTAGTACAAGGTTTTAACGGCACTATGCAGATGCTTGGTGGCCGTGGCCAGCAGGGGCAAGGCGCCCCGGCTATGGGTGGTCAGCAGCAACAAGGTGGTTGGGGACAGCCGCAGCAGCCTGTTCAGCAACAGCCTATGCAACAAACGCAGCAGCCTGCACAACAGCAACCACCGCAGCAAGCTCAGCCACAGTATAACGAGCCTCCAATGGATTTTGATGACGATATTCCGTTCTGATGATTCCGTTTAATCAGATCTAATTATTATAAAAAGCTCCAAATAAGGAGCTTTTTTTGTAGTTTGGGAGAAAAGTATCGACATTATCCGTTGATACTATTCATATTTTGCCAATAAGCGGCAATAATTACCTATATGCATTGTGTGACAAAAGGAATTTGTCAGTCATGAGATATACCCCAACTCTAAAGCTAAGCACGCGCCTAACGGCATTTATCACGGTTATGGTGATAAGCGCCATGTTTGTGTTATTTGTAGGTGGAACGCTTTCTTTTAAGCGCGTGGGGCAAGAGTACTTAAACAACAGCCTAGAAAGCCTGGTTAGCGTCATCGATAAGGAGCTGGCCAATAAATCTACCGCGGATAATATTGATATTTGGCTCCCTAAATTATTGCAGTCCAACCATATTACTGAGCTGATCGTAACTTCGGATGAAGGCCATTTATATCACTTCAGAGATGAGCAGCCTACGATTGAAAAATCCCGCCTGATTTCAAAACAATATTCATTAGAAAAGTCTCAGGGAATTACGCTGGAGATGATGGTACTTCCTCCTTATTTGGAGTCAGGCTACTCTCTGAGTACGCTTTCGTCGATATCACTAGCTGTAGCGATTGTTATCTTATTCTTGATTCAAGGTGTTAGATGGTTAAAACGGCAGTTGAAAGGGAGTGAACTTCTCGAGGAAAGGGGAAGGATGCTGCTGGCCGGAAGAGTTGAAGAGCATGCCAAAGGCGATGAACAAGAGTGGCCATATACAGCCAGCCAGGCATTGGATGTGCTTATTGAAGAGCTAAGAGATGCTAGGCAAGAGCGTAGTCGGTTCGATACCTTTATTCGATCACACACCTTCCTTGACCAATTGACCGGGGCGGCGAACCGGGTGTTATTTGACAGTAAACTGGAATCAGCCCTTCAGGAAAGCGGTGCAACGGGTGGGATGATGTTGTTCCGGATAAATGACTGGGACAACGCGTACGAAAATTCTGAAAAAACGATAGCAGATGAATTTATTATTGAAGTTGGTCGCATAATTTCTAATATTGCCCAACGTTTCCCCGATGTAGTGTTTTCTCGTTATTACGAGTCTGATTTTGCAGTTTTAATTCCGCATCAAACGGAGAAGGATATCTCTGTTCTTGCCAATCAGTGTATTCGCCAGCTTGAGAAAATTAAGCCTATTGAACCGCTCGAAAAAGACAATTGGTGTCATATCGGTATCACTTATTATTCAGAAGGTGAGCGACGTGGACATATACTGGGTGAAGCAGAAACCGCGTTAAAAAGTGCTCAGTTGCAAAATATAAATACCTGGAGTCGCTTCCAGAAAAAAGTTAAATCTAGTGACTCCAGAGGTACTGTGCGTTGGCGTACGCTATTTGATAAGTCATTTCAAAAAGAAGACTTACTTATTTTTGAACAACCTTGCTATTTAATTGATCCCAAAACAAATGAGACCAGTTTTCTGCACAGTGAGCTCTTTAGCAGAATAAATGATGATGGCGTCGGAATTTTAAAAGCGTCGCGTTTTATGGCGGCGGTCGAGCTAGTTGGTTACGAGATGCAGCTAGATAGGCTAGTTTTTAAAACTATTTTTAAGCAATTAAAAGAATCACAACTTCTCTCATGTTACTCTATCAACATGAATGTTTTGCCATTCAAAGATAAAAACCACTTTCGTTGGCTAAGGGATGAGCTGCTTCAGTTAACTTCAGAAATGCGTCAGTCTCTCAGTTTTGAATTTACAGAGGGTACGCTGGTTAAACACCTCGATTTTATGCGACCTGTAGTTAAAATGATTTCAGGTTCTGGCTGTACTGTCATTGTTGGCCAGGCTGGTAGAACGATCACCAGTACTCACTATATAAAAGATCTCAATGTCGATTATTTAAAACTGCATCGGAGTCTAGTAAAAAAAATAGAGCAACGTCAAGAAAATCAGTTATTTATAAGAAGCATTGTTGGTGCTTGTGATAAATCTAAGACTAAAGTTATTGCTGTCGGTGTTGAAACCGGTCGAGAGTGGAGAGCTTTAGTTGAATTAGGCGTCGATGGCGGGCAGGGAAGGCTGTTTCAGGTTGAGAAGCAAATTATTCCAAAGCCGGAAGCCCCTTTGGTTCAAATAGGTCGAAGAAATCGTTGGCGAAAGAAATATTAAAGGAAAGTAAGAAAGAATGAGCTTAAAAGCTTTGCTTGCTAAGTTTGCTTCAGGTAGCAAAACTGACAATCAGTACTTTATTGTTATTCAGGCAGATGCTGTTTATTTTTCTGATCCTGAAAACAGTTCTTCTGAGGTGAATCGATTCCCTATTGATTCTAATTGGGAGCAAACACTGGATGCCGCTCTTGCTACGATCGATATTAAGGGAAGCCAGTTAACGGTTGTTATTTCTTCTCAGTTTTATCAAAGCTATCAAATTGATAAGCCGGAAATTCCTGAGGAAGAGTGGTCAAGCGCTTTACCTTTCTTGTTGAAAGATCTTATTACGGAAAGGGTGACTGATATTGTCGCAGATGGTTATCCTTTGTCTGATGGGAAAAAAGCTCAGGCATACGTCCTCAATAAAGCGGTTTTGGCAAGTATTAATGGCATTGTTGGTAATGCTGGTGGTGTTCTTAACCGTATAGTGCCTGAAGACGAAGTTTGGGGTTATCTACAAAATGACTATCCCAACTTCATGTTGCTTCATCGTTCACAAAAATCTAATTTCAAAATCGGTGCTTATGTAGAAAGAAAAATTCGTTTCCAGCGAGCGATACGCGGTGTTGTTTCTCCTATTACAGGAACAGCAATGGGGGATCTACAGCTGGATAGCCTGGCTCTGGAGATCCAACGCTCTACCGACTTTCTTTCATCACAATTCAGAGATGTAAGTATTAACCATCTGTTTGTATGTTGTGATGAAGAGATGCAATTGGAACTGGTTACTGCTCTATCTGAACGATTAGGTATTCAGGTATACGCTGCGACCGATCAAGATAACGTGGTTTGTGGCGAGATACTTATTCAGTTAGCGTCTTCGCTGCCTTCTGAAGGAATTAACCTATTTCCTTCATACCTAAAACCCAAGAAAGAGCTACTTACCCTAAATAATACCGCTATTTTATGGGGCTCAATGACGGTTATCATGCTTTCTGTCTATGGTTATTACACCGTTCAGAACACAAATCATCAGAAACAAGCGGCAGATATCACTCGAGAAGTCAATCAGTTGAATCAGGAACTGAAGGTAGTACAAGGTCAGGTTGCGGCGCATAAACCAACACCTTCAAAGATTTCTGCAATAGAGAGAATAAAGATAGAGGTAGAAGGGAAAAAGAACGCTCTCGATGCAATAAGCAAATTTGATACGGCTGAGAAGGTTGGCTATTCCGGTGTGATGACATCGCTTTCAGAGCTTGATACCAACGATATCTCTATTTCTTCTATCGCACTGGAAAAGCAGAAGCTGAGTTTGAGCGGTTTGGCTAGAACGCCTGATAGTGTGCCGAGGTTTGTTGCACAGTTTAAGAATGAGGTTGAACTGATAGGAAGAAGCTTTGAACAGTTAACAATTGGACGAAATGAGAACGATATAGTGACTTTTCAGTTAACAACCAGTGTTGATAGTAAAACTCAAATATCACCTAAGAAAGTCAGTGAGGGGCAGTAATATGGGCTCTTGGGATAGTTACAGCGAAAAGTTCCTAGCACTGTCACAGCGGGAAAAATGGCTATTGATGATTGGTGGTGCGGTAGGGTTGTTTTTCTTATTGCTGACGTTCATTGTTGAACCTGTCATCAAGACCAGTGATTCGCTGAAAAGCCGGATTCGAACCGATTCAAATCAAGCTATTGTTCTGAAAGGTGAAATTCAGAGCATGAAAAACAAGCTCCGTCAGGATCCGGATAAAGAACTGAATACAGAGCTAAAACAACTAATGGAAGAGAGCCAGAAATTATCTGAGGAACTCTCCAAAAAAATAGAGAGTTTGTTATCTCCTGAACAAATGGCTTACCTATTACAGAACGTACTAGCGGGCAGTAAGGGGTTAAAATTAGTTTCAATGGAGTCTCAGGCTGCTCGTCCTGTGCTTTCGGGTGAAGATGCCGGTATGGAAAACTACTATGTTCATCCTGTAAGAATAGAACTCACAGGAACCTATTTTCAGCTTAAGGATTACCTAAAATCTTTAGAAGCGATGGACGTAAAGTATTACTGGAGCAAGTTTCAGTATCAGGTTGAAGAGTATCCACAAGCCAGATTGATTCTGGAAGTGTATACATTAGGAACAAGACAGGAGTTTATTGGTGGTTAGAAAAGCGCTCGATTTGTCTTGTTTGATATTTCTTCTTTGTGGACTGAGGTTAACGGCTAGTGCAGCAGAGGATCCTACCGCTCCTTTGAACTGGACCAAGCCTAAAATTCATAACCAGGCTAAGGTAAAAAATAATTACCCACTTCCTTCACTGCAAAGCATCGTTTGTGAAGAGAGAAAAAGTAACTGCTACGCGATTGTGAACAACAAAGTTGTCAATCGTGGAGAAGTTATCAGTGGATATAGAATTAAAAACATTACTTCAGAAAAAGTAGATGTTACCCGGAGTGGTAAACAGTGGGAGCTAAATATGTTCCCTCTGGATATAAAGCAATAAAGGTTTCACAACAATGCATAAAGTTTTAACTGGTCTATTGATTTTTACATTGGTTGGTTGCTCGATGGGACACAGAGATCCTGTTGAAGCTAAGCAAGCTCTGAATGAAGCCGTAAATAATGCAAATAGTCGAGCTCTCGATGATTTACCGGCATCGGTGCAGGCTGATCTAATGCCGGATTTAGATGCAGGAAATGGCATTAACGACAGGTTACTAAAACGCTTTCGGGTTCAGGCGAAAGACGTTGATGCTCAACTGTTTTTCGCCAGTATTGTTAAGGATACTGAGTATAGTGCGGTTATCCATCCCAATGTATCAGGCAACATCACATTAAACCTTTCAGATGTCACTCTTGATGAGCTGCTTGATGTACTAAAAAACATGTACGGCTATGACGTTGTTAAATCGGGCAAAATCCTGCAGGTATTTCCGGCTGGTATCAGAACAGAAACCATCCCTGTGGATTATATCCAGTTCACTCGAAACGGTCGCTCGCTTACCTCAATCACTACTAGTACGGTAACGACTCGCGATGATAATAACAGCAATTCGTCGTCTAATAACTCCAACAGTTCGAGCTCATCTTCGAACAATAATAACAACCGCAACAACAATAATAACAATTCGTCGAATAACTCTACCACTACAGGCGGCACAACAATTGAGACTAATAGTGAGAGTGATTTCTGGAACCAACTTCAGACCTCAATGGCTTCACTGATTGGCTCTGGAGATGGCAGAAGCGTGGTTGTATCTCCTCAGGCGGGCTTGTTAATGGTGCGCGCTTATCCAGATGAGATTAGAGAAATAAAGCAATTCCTTAATGCTTCAAGTGAGCGCCTGCAACGTCAGGTTATTCTTGAGGCTAAGATTCTGGAAGTAACCTTGAGTGACGGTTATCAGCAGGGTATTAACTGGTCAAACATGACGTTCGGTGACAATGTTTCAATTGCCCGAACAGCGGTTTCTTCTACGCTTCCTGGAATGAATGAAATTGGGGAATTATTAGGCGGTCAAACCAATATCACCATTTCAGACGGTAGCTTTGAAGGCGTGCTTAGTTTTATGGGTACACAGGGTGATCTGAACATTCTTTCCAGTCCACGTATTACAGCGACCAACAACCAGAAAGCGGTGATTAAAGTTGGTACGGATGAGTATTTTGTGACCGGAGTGGAGTACAACTACGAAGAGGTTGGCGATACAGTTATCAGCAATCCTGAATATACCATGACGCCATTCTTCTCGGGCATATCTTTGGATGTTACACCGCAGATTGACGATAAAGGGAATGTACTGCTTCACGTGCACCCGGCCGTTATTGAAGTGACAGAGAAAAACTATGATTTCCTTGAGAACGCTCCTTTTGCCAGCAGTACGGTTCGCGAATCTGACTCGGTAATCAGAGCCAAAGATGGGGATGTGGTTGTTATTGGTGGTTTGATGAAGTCGAATACCAAAAATCAGGTATCTAAAGTACCTTTTCTGGGTGATATCCCAGGGCTTGGTAACCTATTCAGAAACATCAATAACTACACGGAAAAGACTGAGCTGGTCATTCTGCTTAAACCAACAGTTGTCGGAGTTCATACCTGGCAGCAGGAAGTTGAGCGTTCCAGAGATTTACTACAAGAATGGTTCCCTGACTCGGAGTAAAAATGTATCAGACATTTTTCAGCTTTACTCAGGCTCCGTTTAGCCTGACCCCCAATACAGGTTTGTTTCATGGCCTGCCTCCGCATTACGAGGCAATCCAGACTGTGCTTTCTGCGATTGATATGGGGGAAGGTGTCATAAAGGTTACTGGTGAGGTTGGAACGGGAAAGACCATGGTTTGCCGGATGCTGTTAAACGAGCTAAAGGATAAGGTGGAGCTGGTCTATCTACCCAATCCGGTTTTGTCGGCGGAAGAACTAAAACAAGCGATAGCAAAAGAGTTAAAGATTGAGGTCCAGGAAGGTGAAACCGTTGTCGATGCGATTCAGATGCGTTTGCTCGAGAATCACAAAGCCGGTAAATCTACAGTAGCTCTGATTGACGAAGCTCAGGCTTTAAGCGATGAAGCGCTTGAAACACTAAGGTTGTTTGGCAATTTCGAGACAGAAAATAGTAAGCTGCTTCAGTTGGTTATTCTTGGTCAGCCTGAACTTGATATCCGTTTACAGGCTAATCATCTTCGCCAGTTCAGACAACGCATCACCTTTAATGCTGGGCTTCGCTCGCTTACATTGGATGAAACGTATGCTTATATCAGCCACAGGATTCATGTTTGCGGTGCCAGAGACGATATCTTTAGCTCCGGTATCAAAAAATCGATCTGGAAGGCAAGCGGAGGCATCCCGAGGCTAATCAATCAGATATGCCATAAATCGCTGTTGCTGGCATTTAATGACAGAAGCGTTCAGGTAAATAACAAACACCTTTTCGATGCATTACAAGATACATATGATGCCCGAAAACCGAAGTATAAAACCCCTTACCTTTGGGGATGGAGTTAGCCATGAGTGTTATAAACAATGCACTTACCAATATAGCCAAGAAAGAAAATGGTGAGTCATCGACACTTAAGCGAGCAGAAATACCTCAGCAAAAACGCTCAGGGAAGTTGGCGTGGGCAATTGGTGGTTTTACATTAAGTTTGGCTTTGGGAGGCTGGGCTGTATCTACGCAGATAGAAGATTCCAATTCAGAGCGAGTGGCTTCTGCAAAAACTACGGTTGAAGTGGAACCATTACCTGTGCCTGAAGTGCCACTGACAGAGCAAAATGTGGTGCCAGAAAAAACGGCGACATCAAATAAAACAGTAGCACCAAAAAAACCAGTGGTAACGGAAAAAGTTGAGATTGAGTCTCCTACCACTAAACTTGCTCAGAATGCTGCTGTCCCTGTGTATGAAGTTGAAAAGCAAACTCAGAAACCGGCAGTTAAGAAAGCAGTTGTTAAAAAAGAAGAGCGTAAACCAGCTCCAGTAAGTAAAAAAACAGCAAAATCAGAAACGGCAGCAAAGCCTAAGCAGCCGAAAAAAGTAGTGGCTGCACCTGAGCCTGCTTCTGAGGTAGCTAAACCTAAGAAAGTTACTCAGGAAGAACCATTTGCTGTTGCACAGGTAGCCAGTAACCCAAAAACAATAGTGACAGAGCCGGGGTCGTTACAGGTAAAACAAGTAGAGCTGACACCAGAGCAGATATCTCAGAAAGCTGTTGAGCGTGCCAAACGTGCACTCGATAGCAACGATCTGGAGACGGCGATTAAAGAGTACGAAAAGGCACTTAAATACAAACCCTCGGATGACAACAGTCGAAGGAAGCTAGCTGCACTCTATTACGGCAAACAGAATGTCAGAAAATCTGTAGATGTATTACGACAGGGGATTCGTCTGGATGAGGATAATCAGTCGCTTCGGATAGCATTGAGTAAGATTCTGGTTCGGGAAGGGCAGCAAGAAGCCGCGTTAAGCCCGCTAATACATCTACCAGAATCGCCGACTATTGATTATTTATCTCTCAGGGCGGGGTTAGCACAACAGGCTAAGATCAACGATATTGCGCTGGAAACTTATCAACTGCTGGTAAACAAAGAGGGTGATAATGGTCGCTGGTGGCTTGGGTTAGCTATTCAACAAGAGAGGGCGTTGCAATATCAGGAAGCCATTTATTCATACACCCAGGCTCAGACAAGAGTTGGTGTTTCGAATAACACGCAAGCCTTTATACGTGATCGCTTATCGCTTCTGAATAATCTGGTAGGAAACAAGAATGCAAATTAAGCTAAAAAAACGTCTTGGTGACCTACTGGTTGAAGAAGGCATCATTACAGAAGAGCAGGTAGAGTCGGCCTTGCATGCTCAGAAGCAAACCGGACGCAAGCTCGGTGCTACTCTAATTCAGCTTGGCTTTCTTACCGAAGGACAAATGCTGGACTTTCTGTCTCAGCAGCTATCGCTCCCTCTTATCGATTTGGCTCTGGCAAATGTCGATATTGATGCGGTTCAGCTTCTTCCTGAAGTACATGCTCGCAGGCTACGTGCTCTGGTCATAAGCCGAAATGGAGATGTTGTCAGGGTTGCAATGAGTGACCCTGCTGACCTTAGTGCTCAGGAGACAGTATTAAGCCGTTTAGCCCAATATCAGGTTGAGTTTGTTATCGCTTCTGAAGGGCAACTGGTCGATAGCTTTGACCGCTATTACCGCCGTACAAAAGAGATCGCTTCATTTGCGGAGCAGTTGCAAGCAGAGCACCAGTCCTCAGAGACATTTGATTTTGGTATTACTGAAGAGGCCGATAGTGATGAGGTTACAGTTGTAAAACTGATTAACTCATTGTTTGAAGATGCGGTTCAGGTTGGCGCTTCAGATATCCATATTGAGCCGGATGCGAGTATTCTCCGGCTTCGTCAGCGTGTTGATGGTGTACTCCACGAGACCATACTTAATGAAGTGAACATTGCTTCTGCTCTGGTTTTGCGCCTTAAGTTAATGGCTAATCTGGATATTTCTGAAAAGCGCCTTCCGCAGGATGGTCGCTTCAATATCCGGGTAAAAGGTCAGTCTATCGATATTCGTATGTCGACAATGCCAGTTCAGCACGGTGAGTCGGTTGTAATGCGTTTGCTAAATCAGTCAGCGGGTGTAAGGAAACTAGAGGAATCTGGTTTGCCTGATGAGTTGTTAGTGCGTTTCAGAAGGCAGCTTCGACGCCCTCATGGGATGATTCTTGTTACGGGTCCTACTGGTTCTGGTAAAACCACAACGCTTTATGGCGCGTTGTCGGAACTTAACGAACCGTCTAAGAAGATCATTACAGCGGAAGATCCGGTTGAATATCGTCTATCACGAGTTAACCAGGTTCAGATTAACCCCAAAATTGACCTCGATTTCTCCACTGTTTTGAGAACATTCCTACGTCAGGATCCTGATATTATTCTAGTCGGTGAGATGCGAGATCAGGAAACGGTGGAAATCGGTTTGAGAGCCGCTCTTACTGGTCACCTTGTATTAAGTACCTTACATACCAATGATGCCGTTGATAGTGCGCTGCGGATGATGGATATGGGCGCTCCGGGTTATCTGGTGGCTAGTGCGGTTCGTGCGGTTTTAGCACAGCGTTTGGTTAGGAAAGTCTGTACCGATTGCTGTATACCGGATGAGTTTGATGGTGCTAAGAGAAGTTGGATTGAAAGCCGGTTCCCTAATCAGGTTAGTTCTAGCTTTACCAAAGGTAGAGGATGTCAGCGCTGTAACCTGACAGGGTATCGTGGTCGTATTGGTGTTTTTGAGTTCCTAGAGCTGGATGACAATATGATGGATGCACTGCGGGCAAATGATGCGGTTGGTTTTGCAACAAAAGCTCGTCAGGCAAAGGAATACAAACCACTGCTGGCTTCCGCTATGGAGCTGGCACTCCAGGGGGTTATCAGTATTGATGAGGTGATGACGCTTGGTGAGGGTGATTCGTCGGGTAACACCGATCCGATTTACCTGTAAGGAAGTAAGATGCCAAATTTTAAGTATCAGGGTAGAAGTTCAGATGGCAGTAAATCGGCAGGAGTAGTGGATGCTGCTACCGAAGAGTTGGCTGCAGAATCCCTGATCAATAAAGGAATTATACCTACGTCTATAATTCCGGTATCCCAAGCTGGGTCTGCGTTTGATTTTGATCTGGCAAGGTACCTTACACCCAGCATTCCTCTTGAAGCCCTGGTGATATTTTGCCGCCAGATGTACAGCCTGACAAAAGCTGGTGTGCCACTGCTGAGGGCGATAAAAGGTCTGACAGTAAACAGTACAAATAAGCATTTGAAGCAAGCACTTGAAGAGGTAGGTGCGGAGCTGACAAATGGCCGAAGCCTGTCTGCGTCAATGAAAATGCACTCTAAGGTTTTTAGCCCGCTGTTTGTTTCTATGGTCAATGTGGGGGAAAACACGGGTCGCCTGGATGAAGTACTGCTGCAGTTAAGTCAGTACTATGAGCAAGAGGTTGAAACCCGTAAACGTATTAAAACAGCAATGCGTTATCCAACATTTGTAATTACGTTTGTTGTTGGAGCTTTGTTTGTATTGAACATAATGGTGATCCCGCAGTTCGCCTCTATGTTTGGTCGTTTTGGTGTGGAACTACCCTTACCAACGCGAATTTTGATTACAACATCCGAATTTTTTGTGGCTTACTGGCCTTTTATGTTAGTAGCGATAGCAGCCAGTTTTATCGGATTTAAGGTTTGGATTGCCGGTGTGGCAGGCAGAGAGCAATGGGATAAGTTCCGGTTAAGAATGCCGATAGTTGGCGATATTGTTAATCGTGCCCAGTTAGGACGATTCTCCAGAACTTTTGCTTTGATGTTACGTTCTGGTGTTCCGTTAAACCAGTCGATAGCACTTTCTGCCGAGTCAATGGGCAACAAGTACCTCGAGCTTAGATTGCTAGAGATGAAAAGTGCGATTGAGGCGGGGGGAAGCGTTTCGGCAACGGCGATCAATTCGGGGATCTTTACGCCTCTGGTTATTCAGATGATTGCTGTCGGGGAAGAAACGGGTCGTATCGATGAGTTATTGATGGAAGTAGCAGACTTCTATGAACGCGAAGTGGATTATGACTTAAAAACGCTAACTGCGAGAATTGAACCTATTCTTCTTGTTATCGTAGCGAGTATGGTTCTTGTTCTAGCATTGGGTATCTTCCTGCCTATGTGGGGAATGCTGGATGTGATAAAGGGTTAAAATGAGTCTTAAGCCAAGATTTGCAGTATGGTTATTAGTTGTGTTGTTGCTGATCTTTGCTTTTCTCTTCTACTGGAACAAGGTTGAGCCTGAAGCGGAGTTAACGGCCTATTCCGTCGCAAAGCGAAGAATGCTGGACTGGGCAAATCATTATCGACAGGTTTGGATTGTACGTAAGTATCCTGAATCTTCGGTTATAGAAGATCAACAAGTTAACTTTAACCAATATGGCTGGGTGTTACCTGGAAGTGAGTCTCAGCCGGATTGCGGACAATGGTTCCGTTTACTGCATCCTGAACAGGATGTTTTGGGGTATCGCTATTTTGCCATAGAAGATGCATCTTTAGAAAACGGCTACCAGTGTCGATATATATTTACAGAACGAAGGAAAATTGTGGTCACACTTGAAGGTGAACAGTTTTCGGTAGAGATTAAGAGTTAAAGAAGCAGGCGCTTCGAAGTAAAAACAAAACGTTTAAGGTCAAATAGTATGAAAAAAACGTCAGGTTTCACATTAGTTGAACTGGTTGTTGTTATCGTAATAGTAGGACTGCTTGCTGTAGCTGCGTTACCAAAGTTTTTAGATGTTACGGATGAGGCAAAAAAAGCCAGTATAGAAGGTGTTGCGGGGGGCTTTGCTACTGCAGTTCTTTCTGCAAGGGCACAGTGGGAGGCTGAGGCAAGGCCAACGAATGTAAGTGGTGACAATTCTGTTGATTATGATGGAACTGACTTCTTGCTGACAAGCTCTTCGAACTCTGGTTTCAGGGATGGTTACCCTATAGCGTTGGATGATGGAACCGCTTCAGACTCCTCTGTAACTAGTACTGATTGCCGGGATTTAATGGATGAGCTATTGCAGAATCCACCTCAGGTGGAAGTATCGGGCAGTACAACAAGTGATACCAGTTATTCCGCTGAAGCAACTGGCAGTGGTGAATGTCAATATACCCAGTTAGAAGGAACAACGGGACACTACTTTACTTACGATATTACGACTGGAAGGGTAACGGTTTCGCTGCAGTAAAATTAGTAAAAATTTAGCTGATAAGTTTATTAAAATTATTGTTAAGACTTATTGCTAAATATATTCATCTTTTTATAATGAATTTCATTATAATTGCTGAATATACAAATAGTTAATTAATCGCCATCGGTGGTTGTGCATTCATATTCATAGAGTCAATAATTAAGAGAGTAACATTATGAGAAGACAAGGTGGTTTCACCCTTATTGAGCTGGTGGTAGTGATTGTTATCCTTGGTATTTTAGCGGTAACAGCTGCGCCGAGGTTTTTGAATTTGCAATCTGATGCTCGTGAAGCGTCATTGCAGGGATTAGTAGGTGCTATGCAAGGAGCGGCGGGAATTGTTTATGGTAAAGCTGCTATAGATGGTGTAGAAACTGATAGTGTAACAGCAAATAAGAGTGCTGGTGGTGTTACTACACATTATGGTTACCCTACTTCAGATGAAGATGGCATAGTAGCTGCGGTTACTGGTTTGGATGATACAGACCAATGGGTAGCGTACTCTGACGACGCAGACGCAGACGACACTGCTGGTACATTAGTAGCAACTTTTGCTGCGGATGACTTAGATGATGCTGACGATGTAATCGCTACCAATTGTTATGTTACTTATACTGCAGCCGAAGGAACTGATGCTGGTGAAGAAGCAACAGCGTCCGTAACGGAAACAAGCGGCTGTTAACATATTAAGATAGTTCGTCATCCCTGCGAAGGCAGGGATCTAAAGCTCTTATTTTCTAGATTCCCGCCAAAGCGTAAGGCTAGTGCGGGAATGAAGATACTTAGGTGTGTTGTCTACCTGAAGCCTGAAGTTAGTGTAGGGCAACTAGTCTTATTCTCTCACGATTGATGAGGTGTTCCGCCAGATGAAAGCTTCATACCGACAGTCTGGTTTCACACTAATCGAACTCGTAGTAGTGATAATTCTACTGGGAATTATTTCTACCTACGCCGCCAGCCGTTATATCGGTAAATCCAGCTTTTCTACCTTTGCTGCTCAAGAGCAAGCCATCTCTATTATCCGTCAGATTCAGCTTGGCAGAATGTATTCCAATGTTTCAGATGCAACAGCTGTATCAGAGAGTAATTATCGTTTAAGCGTCTCTTCAGATTGTTTGGGGTCGGTAAGCAGTTGTGCATCTGGCGCAAGTGATAGTAGTAATCGTTTAACGGTCGATGACGGTAACCTTTCATTCTCCTCGACACTATCTCCGGTCACCTTTGATCTATTAGGTAACCCTTTAAGTGCGGCTGGTGAGTTACTGAGTGCACCTGTGACAATCACTATCAGTAATGGCTCTGAATCTAACCGGGTGTGCATAAATCCACAAGGGTATGTTTATGGCTGCTAAGATAAGCCGGGGATTTACCCTGATTGAAAGCATTATCGCTATTGTAGTGATGGCGTTTGCCATGCTCTCACTGGTTACTTTCTTTTTCCCTCAGGTCGAGGATTCTGCACGGCCACACTATGAAGTCAGAGCATCAGCATTGGCACAAAGCCTGATGACCGAAGTGCTTTCAAAAGCGTTTGATGAGAATAGCGATCATGATGGCGGTGTTGAGCGCTGTGGAGAAGGCGCAAGAGTTTGTACGTTGGAAAGTAGCTTTGGTCCTGATGGTAGTGAGGTGACAAACGGTGCAGGCAGTTATAATGACGTAGATGACTATATTGGTTGCTGGATTACCAATAGTCACAGTACAACCTATTGCACCGAAAACCAGGCCGGAAACCTAAGTGATATCTTTGGTAATGATATATCCTCAGATTACGCCAATTTTACTGCGAATATTACGGTTGAATACGATGATGACAACGATTTAACCAACGGTATAAGTAACGTAATTAAGCGAATCCAGATCGTGATTACTGCGGGAAAATATGGCAATTACACCTTTTCTGCATACAGGGGGAACTACTGATGAACAGTCGTGGTTTTACTCTTGTTGAAATGGTGATGACCATTATTATCACCGGGATTATTGTGCTGGGGATTACGGGTTATATTGAGTTGGGCTTTCGCGGTTATACCGATACCATAGACAGGCAATATGTACAGAACCAGGCACGCTTTACTATAGAGAAAATGTCACGGGAAGTGCGTCATGGGGTTCCGAATAGCTTTGCATTATCCAGTGGCGATAAATGTCTCTCGTTTTATCCTATTAAGTACTCGGGCTTTTATACCCAGGATGAACTTAACGGTACAGTTCAGTTTATTGCAGACAATCAGGGAAACACAGTTACTTTCAGTGCGGGTGATAGAATAGTGATAAACCCGAGTCAGAGTGCAGATTTATCTGTCACTAGTGATGCTTCTTCATCGGTGGAAGACTGTGCTACCAGTTGTAGTGTTACCTCTGCTGGGGTGTATACCATTGACGATGACTTCCCTAGCTACTCTATTGCTAATCGACATTATATTTATAATTCGAATAACCAGGTTACCTACTGTGTTAGTTCTGGTGTGGTAACGCGTGAGCAAAATGGAACAACATTTACGGTTGCTGATAGCCTGGATGATACAGAGTCTAGTTTTGGTTATGAGCCCGCATCCCTGCAACGAGGCGGCTTAATTCATATGAGCTTAACTTTTACCAATGACGGTGAAGTGAGTAACTATAAACATGATGTGCAGGTGCTTAATGTTCCGTAGACTGATTTCGCCTAAGAAAAAACAGCGAGGAAACATGATTATAGTGGTCGTGTTTGTTCTGGTGGTGATGGGAATGTTGGCTGCCAATATGTCCAGAATTGGCTGGTCAAATCAGGATACGTTAACAAGAGAATATCTTGGTGCTCAGGCCTGGTTTTTGGCGCACTCAGGAAATGAATGGGCACTTACCACTCTGTTTCCTATCAATGAAACGGATTCAACAGCTGATTTAGCCAGTAGGTGTACAGCGATCAACGGACAAACAGGAATAGATGCGGCGACGGCTTTGGCTGCCGATATGCCTTGCGCTGCTCCAACGATAACTTGTACAGCGCCGTTGGATGATGGCTCAATTCCCGCAGAGCTTCAGTACTATAATGTAACGACAACAGCAGTTTGTGGTGATTCAACTATTTTTCAGGTTCAGCGAATGCAAGAAGTATGGGCGAAAGGGGTTAAATAATATGCCGTGGATTTATCTGATTCTCCCGTTAAGTTTGTTTTTTTCTTCATTGGCGTATTCAGATTGTTCTAAGTTAAATTTTAGCCAGAACTTCTCTATCAATTTTCAGGTAAAAGGCGGGAATAATGATCAGTATTTAATTCTGACTAAAAACAGCCAGCACTACGTTAATCTTTGGGCTGCGAAAAGTGATAACTCCTCTTTATTCGAGCCGTTTATTTTTGAAGAAACGCTTGTTGACGGAGTCACTTATGAAATCCTGCTCTACAATGAAAAATCAGCTAATTCAGACTTAATTACCTACAAAATAAGAACTATTGCTCCTGCTTACTCTGAGTGGGAAAGTGATTGGGCTGTAGCGTCATTTTCTGGCGAACATGATGCTACTGGAGATAATAACGATGGGTTGATAGACGACACGTTAACGTGTTCTGATGATGAGATAGAACCAGAAGAGCCTATTATTACCGATTTTTGCCCTTATTTTCCTCAACCGATTCAATCATGGGAAGACAGTGGAACATCGTTGCATGTGAGTAATTCAAAGGCGGGAACAGATGGGTATCACTTTGGAGGCTGGTCTCAGGAATATATTGACAACAACTTAAGTCAGGTCAATCACCCCGACTACCCTGGGAATACTACAATACTCAACAAGCTTGCTGTAGGGTTCGATAGCGTTACTGGCTGGGGTAACAATGATCCTAATTACCAGAGTTGTGACGTTGGTGGCTGTATTGCTGGAGCGGACAAGCTATTTTTTAAACCTCCAACTATCTCGCCCACTTTTCCAACGAGTGGAAGCTTGGATCTTTCGTTTAGTAATTTTGGTAATGGAGAATCAGGTGACTTACTTGTCTTATGTCCTGAAGATGATTCTGGTAGCTACTGTCGTTATGAAGGAAACGATACTGTTACAATAAAAAGTGATTTACAAAGCCTGACAGCACAAGGTCTCTCAAATCGAACGTTGAAACTCCGTTTTGAAGCTGGTTCAGGTCAATACGGACGGTTAATTGGAAGTTATCAAGCGACGGCGGATGTTAGCACTGAGTTCCTTAATACCGGAACCTATACCTTCAATACAATCACTTTTTCAAACCCTCAAAACTTGGTTACTTCAGGGAACATTGTTTGGCAAGTTAACAGTGGTATTACACTTAGTGGAGCGGTTACCCATACCACTCCTAGCGGCTCTGTACCGAATCCCAACAACTTTACTATTTACGCGCCTAATAATGGGGCGTATTTTACAGCCGGACCCGCACAACCACCACTATATGCTCATGTCTTGGTAGATACTATGACTAATCCGAGTTTTACGCTCCACGGTGCTTTAACCACAAACGGTTTAACGACTAATACTGGTACTGTGGTTGGGACAAGTGATTGCTTTAGTGCAGGTAATGAGGAAGATCTTTATCTAGAAATAACAGAAGAGAAAGAGTTTGCTCTGTTGTGTGAGAACCCTGAGTTTACCTTTACCGTTCGTGATGCTGGAAATAATAATGAAATCGATACTGATTATGCTGGCTCTATAGAAGTTACTCTACCTTCGGGTATATCTGTCGATTCGGTTGTAAAAGGCTCAGGTAGTAACGGTTCGTATACTCCGGTAGATGGCGAGTTAATATTAAGTCTTAGTGCGTCATCGTATGGTACTTATACTATTGAAGGTGAGTTAAGTACCGATTCGTCAAAAGATGACTCTAGTGAGCTTTATGTTGCGCCATATAAATTCGATTCGGATACTGTGTCTGCAATCGCTGGTAATGACACTGCTTTTTCGTTAACAGTTCTTGCCTGTAACGATGGCTCTGCGACCAAAGTTAGTGATTATGATGGTTCTAAGACACTGGCTCGAAGTGATATAACACTTGAACAGCCTACTAGCGCTCAAGGAGGGGTTACAGGGAATTTGACCGTAGCAGGAACCTCTTCCACTTCAATATCATTTGATTTTAACAATGGTGCGGCCTCTTCTAGCCTGAATTATGATGAATCTGGCGCCATCAGCTTTATCCTATCTGATTCTACATTTAGCTGCCCGACAGGCTTTGATTGTGAAACCGATGATGGTGAGAGTTGGGATTCGCTACAAGGCGTCGTGAATGTCAATGCCCGACCATGGACTTTTGCTATCTGTGAGCCTAATAGCCATTCGATGAATGGTACAGCTAGTAGTGGTGGCGGTTTTGTTGCTGCTGGCGAAAACTTCACTTTGAACGTGCTACCAATTCGTTATCAGGGGGAAGCACGTCTGGGGATATTCTTGTAGATGACAGTTACTGTGACTCTTCCTATGTAACAAAGAACTTTTTCAATAGCTACTCTCCAACCGCCACAATTAACCTCTTAGGGGGACTTAGTACACCATCCGGGGGCTTGGCTGGAGAGAGTGCACTCGTTACAGTCGGTTATGACAAAGTTAATACAGATCACAATAGTGAACAGTATCAATATACCAATCTTAGCTGGGATGAAGTTGGTAGTCTGGAAATCGGTGCAGATACGGTCGCTAACTATTTTGGAATGGATATTAACCGCGGATATCGTGAGGTCGGAAGGTTCTATCCAAATCACCTATCAGTAGAAGATCATAGCTGGACATACGCAAGCGGGCATGATGGCTTTGCCTATATGAGCCAACCGATAGAACACAGCTTTACTGTGGAAGCGATGAATGCCGGTGGTGAGCCTGTTGCCAACTATCGATTATTCTCCGATAGCCTGATTGTTGATATGAGGTACTACTCTGTTCAAGGGGTTACCGATTTAATTGGCCGGATAGATGGAACAGATCAAAATAACAACAGTATCAAAGCGACCTGGGGGGGAAGTTCCGACTGGGAGTTGGTAACGGATACCGATGGCACAGAGTTAGCACAGATGAACATCAACTCTTCAGACTTCACTTTTGTGAAAAACCCTGACGCTGGTGCCACCAATTATACAACGGTTCCCGACGGCCCATATGATTCTAGTAACTCTGAATTTGGAATAGAAATAACTGACAGAACTGAGGATGTTGTCTCTTTCAGTAGTGATAGGGTCAATCATGCGGATATATCTGTGTTTGGTAATCAACCTGATTTCCGATATGGAAGAATGAAGCTATCTGATGTTGGGGGCAATATTGACACCGAGATAACCGTTCCACTGACAACCGAATACTGGACGGCCGATGCTTTTATCACCAACCCAGATGATGATGGAAGTGAATTCGATGTCGACGATTATTGCCGTCAGACTATATGGCGTGATGAAACAGGAACATCTTCCGCAAGATTGAGTACTTCAGAAACTGAGATAGTCGATGAAGGAGCATTTGACTCGCTTGTTGCAACCCATGGTGGAGACAGTAGAGAACAAATACGGTTATGGCTTCGTCAGCAAAGCACTGAACCAGATGGCTTAAGCTCGTCAGATTGCTTTAGCTCTGGAAGTATTACCGAACAACCCTGGCTCCGTTATAACTGGCGTGGGGTAGGGGACGAAGATCCTTCCGCAGTTGTTGTTTTTGGTATCTATCGGGGCAATGACAGAATTATTTTCCGTGGCGAACCTAGGTTAACTGATAACTGAGGCATATCTATTCGCTTTTTAAGAAAACTTTAATAAAACCGCTTTCTGAAAGGATAATGAAAAAAAAGCGAGATTAAGCCCATGTTTATGCTTGAATGCCTTGCTGTAATGGCAAGGCATTGGTACATTTAGTGCAATTTTGTCTTCTAATATTATCCAATGAGCGAAGAGTATGTTTAAGAAACTTCGTGGCATGTTCTCAAATGACCTGTCAATCGACTTAGGTACAGCCAACACCCTTATTTATGTGAAAGGTCAGGGAATTGTCCTTGACGAACCATCTGTTGTAGCAATTAGCCAAAAACGAGCTGGTGGCCAGAAAAGCGTAGCTGCTGTTGGTCATGAAGCTAAGCAGATGCTGGGCCGTACTCCAGGCTCTATCTCAGCAATCCGTCCAATGAAAGATGGTGTAATTGCTGACTTTTATGTGACTGAAAAAATGCTTCAGCACTTTATCAAACAAGTGCATGACAATAGTGTTCTGAAACCAAGCCCACGCGTTCTCGTTTGTGTTCCATGCGGTTCAACGCAGGTAGAACGTCGTGCAATTAAAGAATCAGCACTAGGTGCTGGTGCTCGTGAGGTTTACCTCATTGATGAGCCAATGGCAGCGGCTATTGGTGCAGGCCTGCGTGTATCAGAGCCAACAGGCTCAATGGTGATCGATATCGGTGGTGGTACAACAGAAGTTGCTGTTATCTCACTAAACGATGTTGTTTACTCATCATCGGTTCGTATCGGTGGTGACCGTTTTGATGAAGCGATCATCAACTACGTTCGCCGTAACTACGGAAGCCTTATTGGTGAAGCGACAGCTGAAAAGATCAAACACGAGATCGGTTCTGCTTACCCTGGTGATGAAGTTGAAGAGATTGAAGTTCGCGGTCGTAACCTTGCTGAAGGTGTGCCACGCAGCTTTACTCTGAACTCAAATGAGATTCTTGAAGCACTTCAGGAGCCTCTGACTGGTATCGTTTCTGCAGTAATGGTTGCACTAGAACAGTGTCCACCAGAACTGGCAGCAGATATCTCCGAAAACGGTATGGTTCTGACTGGTGGTGGTGCACTACTAAAAGATCTGGATCGTCTGCTAATGGAAGAAACAGGCATTCCTGTTGTTATCGCTGAAGATCCTCTGACCTGTGTTGCGAGAGGCGGCGGTAAGGCTCTGGAAATGATCGACATGCACGGTGGTGATCTGTTCAGTGAAGAGTAATTCCATTCACAATCCAGTTTGGGGTGAAGAGGAATGAAACCAATATTCGGCCGGGGCCCTTCCCTCGAATTACGTCTGCTAATCTCAGTAGTCTTATCAGCCAGCCTTATGCTGGCTGATAGTCGTCTTGATGCTTTCCATAATGTTCGTTATGTGCTTAACAGTGCTGTGTCGCCTATTCAATACCTGGCAGACTTACCAAGAACCATGTTCGATGGTCTCTACCAAAGATTGAATGACAGGCAATCACTATTGGAAAGCAATAACGCAATGAAGCGTGAAATGTTGCGCCTGAAAAGTGATGTTTCTCTGCTGCAGCAATACAAAGAAGAAAATAAGCGGCTAAGAAAGCTACTTGGTTCTTCGTTTGTCAGAGACGAGAAGAAAGTCGTTACTGAAGTAATGGCGGTTGACTCTTCACCATATCGTCACCAGGTAGTTATTGATAAGGGGCACGTTGATGGTGTTTACATTGGTCAGCCTGTTATCAATGAGAGCGGTATTGTAGGTCAGGTGACGTTTGTTGCCGCACATAATGCTCGTGTTCTGTTGCTGGTGGACTCAAATAACTCAATACCTGTTCAGGTTGTTCGAAATGATATTCGGGTAATTGCTTCGGGCAACGGAGATATTGGCTCTATATACCTGGAACACATTCCGTTAAGTACAGATATACAGGTCGGCGATATGTTGATCTCTTCTGGCCTGGGAGGCATTTATCCAGAAGGGTATCCGGTTGGTTACGTTGAAGAAGTGAATAACGACAATAGTCGTCAGTTTGCATATATTAAGGCAAAGCCTGCAGTGCAGTTCGATCGACTAAGGTACCTTCTTCTGATTTGGCCTAACGGAGACAGACAAGAGCAAGTAATAGAGTCTCAGGACACTATTGAAAATCAACAGGTTGGAGCGTCTGGTGAAGAGTAATAGTTTAGGGGGCAGAGGTGTCATATGGGTGACCTTCCTGATCGCTCTCGTATTTCAGACAATCCCATGGCCGGGAGAAATGGATCTATTTCGTCCTTCATGGCTATTGTTGGTGACATTCTACTGGGTTTTGGCATTACCTCACCGAGTTAATGTTGGTACGGCATTTCTTCTGGGCTTGTTGTGGGACCTTTTATTAGGTTCAACCCTTGGTATTCGTGGCATTGTTATGTCCGTTGTCACTTACATTGTGGCGAGTAATTTTCTGGTACTGCGTAACATGGCGTTATGGCAGCAGGCCATTCTGGTGGGCTGTTTTACCATAGCAGCAAAACTTTTAGAGTTTGGTGGCGAATATCTTATTCAGGATGTGACCTTTAACCCGATGTCATACTGGGCTGGTTTAGTAAACTGTATCTTATGGCCTTGGTTATTCTTACTACTTAGAAGAGTTCGTCGTCACTGGCATATAAGGTAAAAGCATGTCAGACAAAGATAAGAATCGAGTACTTTATCTGGCTTCTGGTTCGCCAAGAAGAAAAGAGTTGTTAGCTCTTCTAGGGAATGAGTTCAGTATTGTAAAACCAGATATTCCTGAGTGTAAGCTGGAAGAAGAAACGCCTGAAGAGTATGTGAGAAGGCTTTCGTTAGAAAAAGCGCAAGCAGGAATTGAGCTGGTTTCTGAAGCTGATTGTGTCGTCATCGGTTCCGATACTATTGTGGTTCATGATGGACTGGTTTTAGAAAAACCAGAGAAGATAGAAGACTCGATTCGGATGCTCTCTTCTCTTTCAGGTAGTCAGCATCAGGTGATGACAGCAGTGACTGTCACAAATAGAAATAAAGCCAAGACATGCCTGGTTATTACAGACGTATGGTTCAGAGAAATAACAGAACAAGAAATCAGAGCCTACTGGGCGTCTGGTGAGCCATGCGACAAGGCTGGTAGTTATGGAATCCAGGGAATTGGCGGGCGTTTTGTCTCGAGAATAGAAGGAAGCTACCACGCGGTAGTCGGCCTGCCCTTAATGGAAACCGACCAGCTCTTGCACGAATTCATCTAGTTTAATGAGAGGCGCTCATGAGTGCAGAGTTATTGATAAACGTAACCCCGAGTGAAACTCGGGTTGCGATGATTGAAGGTGGGATCCTTAAAGAAGTTCACATTGAACGTGAAGCTCGCCGGGGAATTGTTGGTAACATTTATAAAGGACGCGTGTCTAGGGTTTTGCCCGGCATGCAGGCGGCCTTTGTTGATATCGGTCTGGAGAAGGCCGCTTTTCTGCACGCCTCTGATATTGTTCCTCATACAGAATGTGTCGCTGAAAACGAGAAACAACAGTTTCAGGTTCGAGATATTTCAGAGCTTGTTCGTCAAGGGCAAGACATTGTTGTTCAGGTAGTTAAAGATCCTTTGGGTACCAAAGGCGCTCGCCTGACTACTGATATTACCCTTCCATCCCGTTACCTGGTGTTTATGCCGGGGGCTAGCCATGTTGGTGTTTCTCAGCGAATTGATAGTGAAAAAGAGCGGGAAAGGCTGAAAAAGAACGTCGTTGATTACTGTGACGAGAATGGCGGCTTTATTATCCGGACTGCAGCAGAAGGTGCGGATGATGTCGAGCTGTCTCAGGATGCTCGCTATCTGAAAAGGCTGTGGCAAAAAGTTCAGGAACGAAGAGCCAAATACAAAACTCGCTCAACACTTTATGGTGAGCTAGGTCTAGCTCAGCGCATTCTGAGAGATTTTGTTGGTATCGAATTAAAAAGAATTCAGGTTGACTCGCGTTTGGCATTTGAGACCCTGAAAGAGTTCACTTCAGAGTTTGTACCGGAGCTAACAGACAAACTGGAGCTGTACGAAGGTGACAAGCCTATCTTTGATATGTTTGATGCTGAAAACGAGATTCAGCGCTCTCTGGACAGAAAAGTTGAGCTTAAATCTGGCGGTTATCTGATCATCGATCAGACAGAAGCGATGACCACCATTGATATTAATACCGGTGCATTTGTCGGCCGTCGCAATCTCGAAGAAACCATATTTAATACCAATGTTGAAGCAACGCAGGCAATTGCGAGCCAGCTCCGTCTGAGAAATCTGGGCGGTATTATTATTATCGACTTTATCGATATGGCGTCGGAAGATCATCGCAGCCGTGTGCTTGCTTCTCTGGAGCAAGCGTTAGCGGCAGATAGGGTGAAAACCAATATCAACGGCTTTACCCAGCTAGGCTTGGTTGAAATGACCCGCAAAAGAACCCGTGAAAGTATTGAACATGTTCTATGTAATGAGTGTCCAACTTGTGAAGGCCGGGGAACAGTAAAAACCGTGGAGTCTGTCTGTTATGAGATTCTTCGAGAGATTACCCGTGTAAACCGAGCCTACGATGCTGATAAGTTCGTTGTGTATGCTTCCCCATTTGTGGCGGAAACGCTGGAAGGTGAAGAGTCACATGCACTGGCAGAACTGGAAGTGTTTATTGGTAAGCAAGTTAAGATTCAGGCTGAACCTCTGTATATGCAGGAACAGTTTGACGTCGTCATGATGTAATGGAGCCTTTGTGGCCAACTGGATGACTCGCCTCGGGCGATTTGTATTGTGGATAATTGTAATGTCATTGGTCGCCCTTGCCATTGCAGTTACCGCATTGCGTGTCGCACTGCCTCGTCTAGATTCTTTTCAGGATGAAATTCAGTCCTGGGTTAATACCCAAACGGGTATCCCCTTTAAAGTTAGTAGTGTAAAAGGCTATTGGCGCAATACTCACCCATCGCTTGCCCTGCAGAACCTAGAAGCAGAATTTGAAGGTGAGAGTGAAATTTCCTTTTCCGTTAATGAGGTTCAGCTAGAAATCGATTTAATCGAATCTATTCGTACCCTCAGACCACAAATTGCAGTGCTGACCGGTCACGGGCTTGAGCTGGATATCAGTAAATACAATTTGCTAGGTAATTCGGAATCGGCTCCGGAGACGCAAGCCGACTCTACAGATACTAAGCCCATCATTGATCAGATAGAAAAGCTACTGTTTCGGCAACTGCGAGACTTTAATCTGGTTGATTCTCATATCCGATATCAGTCCTTCACTGGAGAAATTCGCAAGCTGGATATAGAAAATCTGGTTTGGAGTAATTCAAAAAATCGTCATCGGCTTGATGGTGTTGTAAGTATCACGGATAGCCATATTAATAGCCTTTCGGTTGTTGCTGATTTTTACGACCACGGTTCGATCTACGATATTTCCGGTGATTTCTATGCTGAAGCTGAGCAAATCAGAGTTGTTCCCTGGCTAACGAAATACCTGAAAAACGAAACTGGTATTAGCAGTGGTAACGTGAGTTTCAGGAGTTGGCTGACTCTTGAGCATAATAATCCGGTCGATGCGTATGTTGAGCTGTTACCTTCGGAGCTTAATTGGGCTCAGGAGCAAAACAAACACACTCTATTTCTGGAGGAAGGGGTTTTCAGGTTAACACCTTCAGATACAGAGTATGGCTGGAAGGTAAGTGGTCACTCGCTTCTGGCGAGAACTGATGATGAACCATGGCCCGAGTTTGATGTGGCTTTTGAGTGGGAAAAAGATAACTGGTTACTCAATATATCTCAATTGGACATCAGTTCGCTGTTACCTCTGGTGCATTTAGCTCCAGACTCAGAAGCGGCTTCAGAATGGATCAACAAATTAGGCCCAAGCGGTTTGATAGAAGATATCCGGGTTTCTAACAGTATTGCTAATGGCGATCTGTTGTATTCGGCATCTCTGAACCGAGGGGGAATGAAGCAATGGTACCTTCTACCTGAAGTGCATGAGCTGTCTGCAACAATTTCCGGCAATAAGGATAAGCTTCAGGCAAATCTGAATCTAATCGACGATATTTTACCATTCGGCGATGTGTTCCAGGCACCTATGGCGATTAAACAAGGCGCTGTCGATATTGTCTGGGAGCGTGATGAAGATGGCTGGAAGTTGTGGTCTGACAGGGTGACGGTTGCCACTCCTGATATACAGGCTGTCGGTGAGTTTCGGCTAGATTTCCCTATTGGCGCTTCTCCCTTCTTGTCAATTTATGCTGAGGCTGATGTATACAATGCTGGTCAAACATGGCGCTATTTACCGACACTAGCATTAGGACAGGATTTAACGGACTATCTATCAGCAGCTATTCAGGGTGGTAAGGCCAAAACCGCTCAAATTCTCTGGCATGGTGAGGTCAACGATTTTCCATACGAAAAGAATGAAGGTGTATTTCAGGCAAAAGTTGGCCTGAGAGACGCACGTTTTAGTTTCCTTACCAGCTGGCCAACGATTGAAGACTTAAAATTGGATCTGCTATTTGAAAATGAATCCATGTATTTAAGCTCTAATCAAGCAACCCTGATGAATGTAAAAGCTGACAAAATAACAGGGCGAATTCCACACCTTGGGCCGAGTGGTCATATCGAAATTGAAGCATCTGCATCAGCAAAGGGTAACGCTGTCCGCGACTATATGATGGCTACACCATTAGTGGATTCAGTTGGTGCAGCTCTGACCGCGGTTCAGGTAAAAGGCGATGTTCATTCAGAATTCCAGTTGCACATCCCATTCTCATCAGATAAAGAAACCCGAGCCTGGGGTTATGCGGACCTAAATAAAAATATCATTGATATTAAGACGCCCGCGATGAAGCTAAGCGAGGCGACTGGCAGGATTCGTTTCGATAACGATGCTGTAAGCACATCCGGCCTTTCTGCTGTGCTGCTTGACCAGCCTATTTCTGTAGATTTCAAGGGAGAGAACCAGAACAGGGGTTACGGTGTCGATATCGAATTAGTTGGAGACTGGGATGCTAAACCGCTGGCACCGTATTTGGGTAAGCAGTGGCTTGATCCTATTGGTGGACATGCGCTTTGGGCAATGGACATTGATCTTCAACTTGATGATGTCGGGTTCACTTACCAGATAGACACCAGGGCGAATCTAGAGTTCTTGTCCAGCCAGTATCCTAATCCTTTATCAAAAGCGCTAGGCGAAAAATGGACGGCCAGTATGCAGGCTTCTGGTAATCAGGAAAGCATTTCTGCAAGGCTACAGTTACCCAATGCTAAGTACCAGACAGAAATCGATATAACAGGAAATCGCCCTGTTCTAGATGCCACTTACCTGTTACTTGGAAAAGGCAGCTTTAAGGTGAGTCCGGTAGTGGGGCATCAGCTGATGGTAAGAACAGATGAGCTGAACCTGGATCAGTGGTTTTCATTTCTAAATCAGGCTAACGGGGTTGAGAGTAGCGCTGTTCTGAGCCAGATGAACACGCCTGAGCTACCATCTCCTGAACGTGTAAACATTGCAGTAGATAGTTTGAAGCTCGCTTCAATTGACTGGAATAGTGTGAACTTTTCAGCCAGAAAGAAAGGAGTCTCCTGGCTGATGGATATAAATAGTTCTGAAGTAGAAGGTAAGGCCACTTATCTTGAACCTTATGACTTGAGCGTAGCGTTAAATCGACTCCATATCTTTATTCCTGGATTAGATGATAAGTCCCCAGACAGACCAATCATGGAAGCTGATAGTGCTCAGCCTTTGATTTCTGAATTTGATCGAGCCTTCCATCAACAGATGCCAAACTTAACGTTAACCATCGATGACTTCTGGCTTCAGGGATATAAGGTCGGCCAGGCGAATATGGATCTGCAGAGGAAGAAAGACAGGCTGGTTTGGAATAATCTTGAATTCAACAGCGGCAGCAACCAGGTAAAGATCAAAGGTTGGTGGGAACTTACTGAGGATACGAGCAAAACAGATCTAACCTTATTTGTTCAAGGTGATGATAATACCGAGCTTATGGAGAGGTTTGGTATTAGTTCTGGCATTCAGAGAGCACCATTTGAGTTATCTAGCAACGTGAACTGGCAAGGCTCTCCCTGGGCGGCACAGATTGACACTATGAATGGCGATGTCAGTACCAGGTTCGGTAAAGGAATAATCAGTGATGTGAGTGGAGCGGCTAAGCTATTGGGCTTATTTAGTCTTGATTCCATCATTCGCCGAATGCAGCTAGACTTTACAGATGTATTCGACAAAGGGTTAGCGTTTAACTCAATTACCGGTACAGGTAAGATTGACGCTGGTGTCTTTAAGACTGATGATATTGAGATGGATGCCATTGCCGGGAACATGACAATCAAAGGCATTGCTGACTTGAATCAACAGACCGTTGATGCAAAAGTGGAATTTATTCCTGATCTGACTTCCGGTATTCCTGTTTTAACGGCTTTTGCGGTAACACCACAGACCGCCGTGCTGGTCTTCGCGATTTCTACGGTATTGTCACCAGTGGTTGACGTATTTACTAAAGTTCAGTACGAAGTAAAAGGTCCCCTGGACTCTCCGGTTGTTAAAGAGGTTTCCAGATTGACGGGTGAGTACAAAGTACCTGACTCGATGAAAAAAAGAGAAATTAGGGAGGGAGCCCTATGAGTAAAGTCGGAATTATTCAGATGACTTCGGGGCCTGACCCCAAGGACAACCTTGCCTATATTGATAAACAGCTCGATGTGCTTTCTAAGTCGGGTGTTAAGTTAGTACTCACTCCTGAGAACTCTATCGTTTTTGGAAACAAAATTGACTACCATAAGCATGCTGAAATTTTCGGTGAGGGAGTCATCCAACGCTCTTTATCTCAACTGGCAAAAAAGTATCAGCTCTGGTTAGTTATAGGAAGTATGCCAATTCGTCAGGAGCAAAGAGTCACCACGACTACACTGGTTTACAGTCCGGACGGTGAGCTCGTCGATTATTACGATAAGCTGCATATGTTTGATGTAGATGTGGCGGATAATCATTCAAGGTATCGTGAGTCCGAAACATTTGCCGCTGGGAATCGTCTTTCGCTGGTAGACACTGATATTGGCCGGGTAGGACTATCTATTTGCTATGATGTCCGTTTTCCACATATGTACTCTGAGCTACGTAAACAGGGAGCCAATGTTATTCTGGTTCCTGCTGCTTTTACCGCGACTACAGGAAAAGCACATTGGGAAACCCTACTAAGATCAAGAGCGATAGAAACCCAATGCTGGATTATTGCCAGCGGACAAGGTGGTGTTCACCCATGCAATAGAGAAACCTGGGGGCATTCGATGATTATCGACCCGTGGGGAAATGTAGTAATGAAACTTGATCAGAAGTCAGGAGTTCTCGTAGCTGACATTGATCACAATATAACAAAGACTGTTCGTGCCAATATGCCATTAGCAGAGCACGCTCGTTTCACCTCAATTCTAAAAAGTTAATAAGGTATACAATGACCATAACTCGTGTAGAACAGGCACTTCTTTCACCAACTGGCTTAACGGAGCAAAATGTTGCGGATACACTTTCTGCTATTGCTACCCGCCAGATTGATTACGCAGATATCTATTTTCAGTCTAGCTGGCACGAGTCTCTGGTTCTTGAAGATAGCATCATCAAAGATGGCTCTTTCAACATTGACCAGGGCGTTGGTGTACGAGCTGTTGCCGGAGAAAAAACAGGTTTTGCTTACTCAGATCAGATTGAGTCAGAGAGTCTGATGCAAAGTGCCGTAGCAGCCAGAGGTATTGCGAAGGCAGGACAAAATGCTCAGGTTAAGGCGTTTTCTCGTAATTCAAATCAGACTATCTACAGTGCAGACAACCCACTTGAGAGCCTGGAGAAGCAACAAAAAATAGACCTTCTTAAAGAGCTTGATGTGTACATTCGTACCAAAGAGCCGTTAGTGCAGGAAGTTTCCGTCAGCTTAAGCGGTGTTTACGAACAGGTACTGGTTGCAGCAACCGATGGTACTTATGCCGCAGATATTCGTCCATTAGTAAGATTGTCGATCACTGTGCTTGCAACAAAAGGTGAACGACGTGAACGAGGAAGTTCTGGTGGTGGTGGCCGATACACCTACGAAAGATTCCTTGAAGAGCAGGATGGTAAGAAGGTCGCATTCTTCTATGCTGATGAAGCAATAAGACAGGCTTTAGTAAACCTTGAGGCAGATGCTGCTCCGGCAGGTGCAATGCCAGTGGTATTAGGCTCTGGCTGGCCGGGCGTTTTATTGCATGAAGCGGTAGGGCATGGCCTTGAAGGTGATTTTAACCGCAAAGGATCTTCTGTCTTCTCAGGAAAAGTCGGTGAGAAGGTGACGTCTGAACTATGTACCATTGTTGATGATGGCACTATGTCTGATCGCCGTGGTTCTATGAACATCGATGATGAGGGTGTTGAAGGCAACTACAATACGCTTATCGAAAATGGCGTTCTGAAAGGCTACATGCAAGATAAAATGAATGCTCGTCTGATGGGTGTGAATCCTACCGGTAACGGCCGTAGAGAGTCATACGCACATCTTCCTATGCCTCGCATGACCAATACTTATATGCTTCCGGGTGAGCACTCTCCGGAGGAAATAATCTCAACCGTTAAAAAGGGATTGTATGCACCGAACTTTGGCGGCGGTCAGGTAGATATCACTTCCGGTAAGTTTGTGTTCTCAACTTCTGAAGCTTACTTAATCGAAGATGGTAAAGTGACACGTCCGGTGAAAGGGGCTACGTTGATTGGCTCTGGTATCGAAGCGATGCAGCAGGTGTCAATGGTTGGTAATGACCTTAGTATAGACCGTGGTGTAGGTGTTTGTGGCAAAGCAGGACAGAGTGTTCCTGTGGGCGTTGGTCAGCCGACACTGAAGCTGGATTCAATTACCGTGGGTGGCACGGAGTGATTGTGTTTGCAATCAATATCTCGTTCCCACGGTCCCAGTGGGAATGCCTATCTCACTGTAATAGTTAGTCTTATTGATTATTCTTTTCAGATCAGTATGAATTCCCACGCAGGAGCGTGGGAACTAGATTAAGGTGAGCATTATTCGTTCCCACTGTCCCCGTGGGAATGCATATCAGGCTTCAATTAGCTCTCTTCGTCACTCAACTCTTTAAGCATCTGGAAGATTTCACGATACGCTTTTGGTGGTTTATTCGCCTTCTTCTCACGATTCGCTTGCAGATATAGCTGACGTAGTCGCTGTCTGTCTGCTGAAGGGTACGTTTCAAGAATCTCATTGATTACTGAATCACCCTCTTCAACTAGTTTGTCACGTAACTGTTCCAGCTTATGTAGCTCAGCAGTAGCTTGCGAGTGCTTATTGCGGAACTTGTCCAACGCAGCCTGAATCGGTTCTGGATCGATGTTACGCATCAGCTTGCCGATATACTGAAGTTGACGGCGTTTCGCTTCATTCTTAAAGCGCTGTGCATCAGCAATCGCTTCTCGCAGATCATCTGTCAACGGAAACTTTTCAAGTGCAGCAGGTCTGAGCGTTACCAGCTCTTCACCTAGTTTCTGCAGGTCTTCCATATCGTTCTTCATCTCGGTCTTACTTACCCAGATGATCTCTTCTTCCTCTTCCCAAGGGGCTTTTTGGTTTTTTCTGGCCATTTATCTTCTTTCTTCAACTTATGTGGAGAGATATTCCACTATTTTAGCAAGATTTATGGGGAGAATGCGAAAAGCTTGTTATCCTAAAGGAAATATATCGAAGAATAGAAGTTATTATGGACGTAAAACAGCAGGTTGCTCATCAGAGAGTCGAGCTTGAAGCGGCAGTCGAAAAAGCACTTAAGTTGGCTACCGGTAGCGCAGATGCAGCAGAAGTCGCTATTACAAAAACAACAGGGCTAAGTGTTTCTACTCGTATGTGTGAAGTGGAAAACGTTGAGTTTAACAGTGATGGTGCGCTTGGTATTACGGTTTACCGTGGAAACCGAAAGGGCAGTGCATCCACATCTGATTTAAGCGAAAAAGCTATCACTCAGACAGTTGAAGCCGCGCTGGACATTGCCAAATATACGTCGGAAGACCCTTATGCGGGGCCTGCTCCTAAAGAGTTGATGGTTCAGAATATTCCAGATTTAGATCTGTTTCACCCTGATGAACCAGAGCCGGACCATGCTGCAGAAGTTGCAATCGCGGCAGAAAAAGCAGCATTAGAGTTTAGTGACAAAATTAAACAGAGCGACGGTGCTAGTTACGACAGTCACTATGGCGTTAAGGTTTACGGTAATAGTCATGGCTTGCTGGCTAGCTATCCGTCCAGCCGTCACAGCGTCAGCTGCTGTGTAATCGGTGAAGGTGAAAATGGTGTAATGGAAAGAGATTACAGCTACACCGTTTCTCGCCGGGTAGAAGACCTGTGGACTCCGGAAGCAGTTGGCTTGAAAGCGGCAGAAAAAACAGTAAGCCGTCTTGATGCGCAAAAACTTAAAACCGGACAACTTCCGGTGATGTTTGCTGCTGACGTCGCTACAGGCCTGATGGGACACCTGGTGATGGCTATCAGTGGTGGCAATCTATATAGGAAGTCATCCTTCTTGCTGGATCATCTGGGACAAAAAATTCTACCAGACTGGTTCAACATTCAAGAAAAGCCCCATGTACTTAGAGGATTAGCATCTAGCCCATTTGATAGTGAAGGTGTAGCCACTCAGGACCGCCAGATCATCGACAGCGGTGTTCTTTCTACCTACCTTCTGACCAGCTATGCTGCAAGAAAAATGAATATGACGCCTACAGGGCACGCTGGTGGCATCCACAACTGGTTTGTACAGTCGACAGGTCAAAGCTTTGAACAGATGCTGAAAGGGTTGAATACTGGCTTCCTAGTAACTGAGTTGATGGGGCAGGGTGTAAATGTCGTGACTGGTGACTATTCTCGCGGCGCGGCTGGTTTCTGGGTTGAAAACGGAGAGATTAAATACCCTGTTTCTGAGGTAACTATCGCAGGTAACCTAAAAGATATGTTCCAGCAAATTGTTGCTGTGGGCAACGATGTAGAAACACGTTCTCAGATTCAGACAGGTTCTATTCTGCTTGAATCAATGAAGGTAGCTGGCGAGTAACTTCGTTTCGAATCTCCCAAGGTTTTCCGTGGGAGTGTCTACTTACCTCGTTCCCACGGTCCCCGTGGGAATGCATATTTTTCTTTAAAAAAAACAGCGGATAAGATGCAACTTCTGTATGCATTACCACGCAGGAGCGTGGTAATGAGTGTTAGCTGGAACGAGTTTAGATAAATATCGTCGCAAGCCCGAGGAAGACAGACAGGCCAATTACGTCAGTAACCGTAGTTAACGCCATACCTCCAGCAAGTGCAGGGTCGATATTCATCTTCTTAAGCATAACCGGTATAACAACGCCAGCAATACCTGCGACAAGAAGGTTGGTCAGCATAGCGGCTGAAATGATGCCACCCAGAAGCCAGTTACCTTTCCAGACCACAACAATACCGCCAATAATACAGGCCCACAGGATACCGTTCAGAAGGCCGATTCCGGCTTCTTTCAGAAGAAGCTCTCTCTTGTTACTGTCACCAATCTGACCAAGTGCCAGGCCACGTATTACCAGTGCAACGGTCTGGTTGCCGGCAACGCCCCCCATAGAAGGAACAATAGTCATCAAAACAGCAATCGCTGCCATCTGATCAAGCGTTGCTTCAAACATATTGGAAACAGAGGCCGCAGCTAGAGCCGCAAGAACGTTCGCGCCAAGCCAGACACTTCTTCGTCTCGCTGATTTGAATACAGGCGCAAAGGTATCTTCGTCATCGTCCATACCCGCCATACTCATCATCGAGTGGTCACCTTCCTCACGGATGATATCTACCACGTCGTCGATGGTTATTCTGCCTACAAGGTGTTGGTTTTCGTCTACTACCGGAGCAGATACCCAGTCACGACGTTCAAACAGGCTTGCTACATCTGATTCAGGAGTATCAACCGCAATCGCTTCATCGGCATCGTCCATCACTTCGCTGACCTGAACATCCGGCTGAGTGGTTATCAAAGTGGTTAGGGAAAGGTGACCAATCAGGCGACTATCTTCATCGATAACGTAAAGAGCATCCGTTACGTCAGGCAGCTCGCCTTTCATTCTTAGATAGCGAAGAACTACATCTACATCGACGTCACCACGAATCGTGGTCACGTCGGTATTCATAATTCCGCCAGCGGTATCTTCTGGATAAGACAGGGCTTCCTCTACGCGGTTTCTATCGGCAATGTCCATTTGTGAAAGGACTTCTCTAGAAACATCGTCAGGAAGGCTACGAATGACAGACGCCAGGTCATCGGTATCCATGCCTTCGGTAGCTTCGACCAGCTTTTCCGGAGCCATTTTGGATACAAGACTGTCTTTTACGTCTTCATTCAGTTCATCGAGGATATCACCGTAATCTTCCGGGTCGGTTAACTGCCAGAGGACATCACGTGATTTTCGGGGAGATGCTTCAAGGAGGTGTGCGATATCTTCAGGTTCCATATCCTGAAGTTGGCGTCTAACGTGTACAAAGCGGCCGTTATCTAACGCTTCAGTGACTTCCTGAAGGATCTGATGGGTTTCAGGTGTTTGTTCGATTTCCTGTACCTGATCAAGCATGCCCACCTACCTTTACGATTTCACTAATGGTTTGAATAATATCTTAATTCTATACCCAGTTTAATAAAATCTTATGACGATATACTAAATAAAGTCAGGAATAGGACAAAGATAAGCTATTCAGCTTCTTCAAATTTGTCTTCAATCAGGTGGCAAACCGCCTCTAATGCTTCTTCTGCCTGCGAACCCTTGGCTGTGACTGTGACATGCTGCCCCTGGGCTGATTCAAGCATAATTAAACCCATGACGCTATCGGCACCCATTTCTCTATTTTCTTCGTTGCTTACGGTGACTTCTGCATCGAAGCTTTGTGCTAGTTCAACAAGTTTTACTGCCGCCCGGGCGTGTAAACCCAACCGGTTCTGAATAAGAACCTTTTTACTGCGTTGCATAGATTAGACCTACTACTTATGGTGCTTTTCCAGAGACTTATGCCTGATAAGTACCTGGTTTCCTTTATCCCGGAAGTATTGCCCAATCTGCTGAGTAAGATACACAGAGCGGTGTTTACCTCCGGTACAACCTATCGCTATCGTAAGATAGCTACGATTGTTTTTCTCCAACAGAGGTAACCATTTTTCAACAAACTTTTGTATATCACTCTGAAAATCGACAACGGAGTTATGTGAAGAGAGGAAGTTTTTTATAGGACCGTCAAGACCGGTTAAAGGTCTGAGTGATGGCTCCCAGTGAGGATTTGGTAGAAAACGCACGTCGAATACGTAGTCTGCATCTGTTGGAATACCGTATTTAAATCCAAAGGATTCAAAGACCATAACCAGCTCTTTGCTTTCTTTTCCCAGAACTCTCATCCGAACGGTTTCGCTAAGATCGTGAAGAGACTGATTACTGCTATCCAGTACCAGATCAGCTTGCTCTTTTAACTCTTCAAGCAGTTGCCGTTCTTTCTCAATAGCTTGTTGAAGGGTTAATTTGTCGTCCCCTTGTGACAAAGGGTGAAGGCGTCGGGTCTCACTGTACCGTTTTAAAAGGGTTTCCTGACTTGCATCCAGAAAGATAACCGTTAAATCAGACAAGTTCTTCAGTTGTGATATTGTGCCTTGAAGCAGATCTGGGTTATTTGGGAGGTTGCGAATATCAATGCTAACCGCAACGTTTTGCTTACTTCCCTTTATCGAAGCAAGAAATTGTTGCAGCAAATCTACTGGAAGATTATCAACGCAGTAGTAACCAAGGTCTTCCAGTACGCGTAAGGCGACACTTTTACCGGCTCCGGACTGCCCGCTTACGATAATAAGCCTGGTCTTCTCACTTAGTTGCATTGTTTAGCTCATCTTAGTTTGTCATGATGTCGAACAGCTCTTTGTCGCTTTTGGCTTTTCTAAGCATCTTCAGAGTCTGTTTATCATTAAGGCGTTCAGCCATAGAGGAAAGGGTTTTCAGGTGTTCTTTGCATTGAGCATCAGGTACCAGAAGAGCAAAGAGTAGGTCTACGGGCTTGTTATCGATAGCGTCGAACTCGATTGGTTCTTCACATTGGAGTAGAACGGCGATTGCCTGGTCACATGAGAACATTCGTGCGTGGGGAATGGCAATGCCGTTGCCAATACCAGTGCTACCCATTTTTTCACGGTTGAGCATACATTCAAACAGTTCTGTTGAACTCTGCCCACTATGCTCTGCAGCTATTTGACTGATGATTTCCAGAGCACGTTTTTTACTAGAACATTGGACCGCACTCTTCGTGCAGTCCAGTGTCAGTACATCGCTAATTTGCATAACTAATGACTATTTAATTTTTCTTTGTGTTTGCTAAGTTGACGTACGAGTTTATCAACAAGTGCATCAATAGATGCATACATATTCTCGTCTTGAGCTGTTGCGTGGATGTCTCCCTGACTAACATGAAGCGTTGCTTCGGCAATTTGGTTCATTTTTTCTACGCGTAAAATCACATGGACGTTGGTGATATGATCAAAAAATCGTTCAAGCTTCTGAAACTTAGAATGAACGTAGTCCTGCATTGAATCTGTAAGATCAACGTTATGGCCTTTAATATTGATTTGCATAGACTTTCCTTCTTGTTGTGCTGCCTAAAGCAGGCGTTTACGCTGGCTGGAAGGGGCAATGCCCAGAGACTCTCTGTATTTCGCAATAGTACGACGTGCGACCTTTATCCCCTGGTCAGCCAATAATGCAGCAATCTTGCTATCACTAAGTGGTTTAGCAGTGTTCTCTGCTGCCACTAACTTCTTGATCAAGGCTCGAATTGCTGTTGATGAACATTCCCCGCCATTATCCGTGCTTACATGGCTAGAGAAGAAATACTTAAGCTCGAAAATACCTCTTGGTGTGTGCATAAATTTCTGAGTCGTTACCCTTGAAATAGTCGACTCGTGCATATCTACTGCCAAAGCGATGTCGTTGAGCACCATCGGTTTCATCGCTTCCTCACCATATTCAAAGAAATCCTGTTGATGTTCAACAATGCAACGAGCAACTTTGAGTAAAGTCTCATTTCTGCTTTCCAGACTTTTGATTAGCCACTTAGCTTCCTGAAGGTTGCTCTTAATAAACTGGCTATCGGCACTATTTCCTTTTCCGAGTGAGGCGTAGTGCTGATTTACTTTTAGTCTTGGAACGCTGTCTGGGTTGATAGCAACCGTCCATTTACCCTTATCTTTAAATACGGAAACGTCAGGAATAACGTACTCGGTTTCATCGGGTGTGATGCTGCTTCCTGGCCTTGGATCAAGCTGCTGAATCAGAGTCATCACTTCTTTTAACTCTGCTTCTTTAATTTTGCTTTCTTTGATGATTAGCTTGTAGTCACGGTTACCCAGTTGATCGATATGGTTCTCAAGGATCAGTTTTGCTTCCTGTAGCCATGGTGTATCTTCCGGGAACGTAGCGAGTTGCAATAGCAGGCACTCTTGCAGGTTGCGAGAGGCTACACCCAATGGGTCAAACTGCTGAATACGCTTCAGAACGGCTTCGACTTCATCAAGCTCGACATCTTCTATATTGAGGCTTTCAAGGATATCTTCTGCCGAAAGAGTAAGGTAACCAAAGTTATCTACAGCATCGATAATAGCCGTGGCGATGGTACGATCGGTATCTGAGAAAGGTGTTAAATCAAGTTGCCATAGAAGGTAATCTTGCAGGCTTTGGGTGGTTTCGCCCTGATAAACAGGCATATCATCATCAAGAGCAATGCCCGTATTGCCAGTGTTAGCGCTATAAACATCATCCCATGACGCATCTATTTCCAGGTCGTCACTTAATTCAGATTTCTCGATAACTTCTGAGCTATCAGGCGCATCCGGCTCAGACGCATGTTCATCTGCTTGCTCTGCAGAAGCGGTTTCTTCTTTTGATTTTGCAGATTCGTCAGCAGGCGTGTCTTCTTGACCTTCATCGACATCAAGTAGTGGGTTTGACTCAAGTGCTTCCTGAATCTCTTGTTGTAGATCCAGTGTGGACAGTTGCAGCAGACGTATCGCTTGCTGTAACTGCGGAGTCATCGCTAATTGTTGACCTAGCTTGAGTTGTAATGAAGGTTTCATTCAGTATGTACTACCTTGTTCTTCTTTTTCCGTGTTTACACTTTAAGTATATAACTAAGTTCTCGTATTATGCATTTTCAGCTAACAAACTGAGAGCAACTTAGTATTGTTTCATTTTCGAATCATAGTCGGAACTGTTCACCCAGATAAACCTGTTTCACCTGCTCGTTAGCAAGCACCTGCTCTGGAGTGCCTTCTGCGATCAAATGTCCCTGACTTACAATGTACGCTCTTTCACATACATCCAGGGTCTCCCTTACATTGTGGTCGGTGATCAGTACGCCAAGTCCGCGATCTCTTAAGTGCTCGATGATCTTTTTTATATCAATAACGGATATCGGGTCAACACCTGCAAATGGTTCATCCAGCAAGATAAACTGTGGGTTTGCTGCCAGTGCCCTTGCAATTTCTACGCGGCGTCGCTCACCACCAGAAAGTGCCATACCATTACTTTTACGAATATGTTGAATGTTAAACTCGTCCAGCAGGTCTTCCATTCTGTCCTGACGATCTTCTCTGCTCAACTCGCTACGGGTCTGCAGAACCGCCATGATATTATCTTCAACCGATAGCTTTCTGAAGATCGATGCTTCCTGAGGAAGATAACCAATCCCCATTCGGGATCGGCTATGCATAGGAAGAACACTGATATCGTTATCATCGATAAGGATCTTCCCTTCATCTCGGGCAACCAGGCCAACAATCATGTAAAAAGAGGTGGTTTTACCTGCTCCGTTTGGGCCTAGAAGGCCAACAATCTGGCCTGACTCAACTTTCAGGCTTACATCAGCAACGACTTTTCGGTTTTTGTAGCTCTTAGCTAAATGTTCTGCTTTTAGTACTGCCATATCACTGCTTTTGTGTTGGTTGAAGAACGGTCGATACTCGCTTCTTCGTTTCTCCCTGACCGCCGTCAGCAGTCAGCTTCTGAGATGTAATCTTATAAGTAATCTTTTCGCCCTGGATGGTACTTTCATCTTGGGCAAGAACCGCCTCTTTGAGCATGGTTAGCTGATCGTCATCAACGTTGTAGTAGAGCTCTTTCGCTCTGCCTTTCAATGTTTTGCCTTCGTCGGTCAACTGAGAAAATGTGGCTGGTTCGCCGTAGCCTTCAATCTCTTTAAGCGTGTCATCAACCGGGCTACGGATAACAATGACCTTATCAGCATTGATGTTAATACTGCCTTGTTTAAGCTTTACATCACCTATAAAGGTGACTTTATTACTTTTCATATCCAGATGTTGTGAGTCTGAATCAATATAAATAGGTTGCTCTGAATCGCTCGAAAGTGCGAACGCATTCGTTGCTGTGAATAGACAAGCAATAAGACTAAGGTGTGAGAGTTTCATATCTACCTTGTACATTGTTATATAGGGTTGCGACGTTTTCACCGAAGTTTCCTTTCATCGCCTGCCCTTTTGTTTCAAACTGTGGGCCCACAAGTAACACAGGGTTGTCTGCCCAAAAATCCCGGTTGTCTAGATGAATTAGCAATTCGTCTGTTGCCATGGTATCAAAGCTGGCATCTGGTAACAGGTTTTTCGCTAACACATTACCATATAATCGCAATACGTGTTTTTTATCTAGTACACCACGATCTGCGTTTATTTCCCACTCTTCAACTTTTCCTTCTTTAAATACATATAAAACCGGGTATTCAAAAACGGTGTCACCACTTTTAGCGAAATGATCTAGGTTTTTTGCAGTAACTCGATAGCTACGGATACCTTTGTCGTTGTAGCTGATGTTTTCTACATTTTTGCCGCTTAAAGTGGGTAGCTCCAGATCGGGCGTGATCTGGATATTCTGCTCCTGTCTGCCCAGATAAAGGTAATAGGCAGAGTATGCAGAAATAATGATCAGCAGTGAGTAGATTATTCGAGCGAAGTTCATATTAACCTATGACCGATTCAATATTCATTGTCATTACATGACACCAGCTTTCAGTAAATCGTGCATATGCACAGCGCCGACTAGCTTATCATTCTCGCATAGCAACAATGCTGTAATGCTTTTTTCCTGCATAAGGTTTACACCTTCTACTGCCAATAAGTTCGGAGAAGCTACTTTCGGGCCATGCGTCATTACTTCAGATATTGCAGTTTCATGAATATCAACTTGCTTATCCAACATTCTACGCAGATCACCATCAGTGAATATGCCGATTACCGCATCTTCATCATCAACAATAGCAGTCATTCCCAAACCTTTTTTGGAAATCTCCAGTAATGCGTCCTTGATAGATGCATCTGGCGTTACTTTAGGAAGAGCATCGCCCGAGTGCATGATATCGTTAAGCTTAAGAAGAAGCTTTCTACCTAAGGCCCCTCCCGGGTGAGAAAGTGCGAAGTCGTCAGACGTAAAGCCACGAGCTTTCATTAGCGATACAGCAAGAGCATCACCCATAACCAGAGTTGCAGTAGTGCTTGCTGTTGGCGCAAGCCCCAGAAAGCATGCTTCTTCCGGAACGGTGATCTGCAAGTGAATATCTGAAAGTTTAGCCATGCTAGACATTGGCTTACCTGTCATACTGATAATTTTGATGTTTAATCGCTTCAGAACAGGGTAGAGGCCAAGAATCTCAGAGGATTCACCGGAGTTAGAAATGGCAATAACAATATCGCCTGGTTCAATCATGCCCAGATCACCGTGCGATGCTTCGCCAGGATGAACAAAAAACGAGGATGTACCAGTGCTCGCAAGTGTTGCAGCTATCTTCTTGCCAATATGACCAGACTTGCCCATACCCATCACAATAACCTTACCTTTGTTATTTAAGATAAGTTCACAAGCATCAACAAAGCTTTGATTTATATATTGAGAAAGTTGTTGGAGACCTTTAATTTCAATATTAAGTACGTCTAAAGCTGCACTTTTAAAGTCAAAGTCTGTCATCTGAATTGGCTCCCGAATTTTAGGCCGTCATGTTAATAAATAAATAAATTTGGTACGCAACAAAGCTTATAAAAAATATACCGGCCTCTATGCGGTTTATACTGCGTGACTTACCAAGAGCAAACAGTACCAGTAATAACGAAACAACTAGCATTACCCAGAAGTCACGTCCCATAGCATGAGCGCTAAGTGTTGATGGATTCAGGATTCCTGGAATACCCATTACAGCAAGAATATTGAAAACGTTAGAGCCAATAATATTACCTACAGCCATATCGTCTTCGCCTTTTAGAACGCCTGCCAGTGAAGCGGCGAGTTCAGGCAGGCTAGTACCGATAGCAATGATGGTCAGTCCGATAACCAGGTCACTCATGCCAAAGTACTTCGCGATATGAACGGCATTTTCTACCAGTAAATCTGCGGCTAGAGGTAGTAATACCAAACCAACAATGACCCACACAGATGCTTTGGTTGTGCTTACATCGTCAGGAATCTCTGATTCTTGCTCATCAATAAATGCGTCACCTTTTTGTTTTTCTTTTTGGCTGATTCTTAGCATCGCTATGATAAAAATTGCAAAAAGGACAAATAGCAGAACCCCTTCATGGAAACCTAAATGGTTGTCCCATAGGATTAACCCCGCTAATAGAGTGACCACAATCATCAAAGGTAGTTCACGACGAATAACCGCTGAACTGATGGAAAGTGGCTTGATGAGAGCTGTAATACCAAGAATTAGGGCAATATTGGCGATATTTGAGCCAAGTACATTACCTACGGCGGTATCTGTTTTTCCCGCTAACGCTGCGGTTGCAGAAACCATCATTTCTGGTGCGGATGATCCCATCGCTAAGATGGTCATACCGATAACAAGAGGAGAGACGCCAAAGTTTCGAGCTAATGCCGCGGCACCGTAAACAAGCTTATCTGCGCTCCACACTAAAAGTATCAAGCCCAAAATCAGCAAGGCTACTGCTTCAATCATGATGATTCCTACAAAGTTCCACTATTAAACATTGGGCCGCTAATTCTGACGTTAAGCGTATAAAAAAGGAAGTTTAAGTTTGAAGAAAATCAGTATCGAATTCGCATATGGTACCACTTATGAAATGGCCTTGTACCTGTTTCCCCAAAGCTAAATTCGACTTCAGTCAAAAAATTTTGTGAATTATACGCTGATAAAGATGTCAAATTCCACCTGAAAATAGTTTTACTTTACACTCGATTGATATTACTTATCATTGAGGCTCTTCAAAGAGCATTGTTTCGAAATAATCAAATAAGTAGAAGTATGTCGACAACGGATCTAGTCACAATAAATAACCTCAGCTTTTATCGCGGCGATCGGGCGATATTTAATGATGTCAGCTTAAAAGTCCCTAAAGGTAAAGTGACTGCTATTATGGGGCCTTCCGGTATCGGCAAGACAACCCTGCTGAGGTTGATTGGCGGACAGATTCTGCCAGAACAGGGCGAAATCTGGTTTGATGGCCAGGATATACCTACTTTGACACGCTCTAAGCTCTATAAAGCCAGAAAGAAAATGAGCATGCTATTTCAGTCGGGAGCTCTTTTTACCGATATAAACGTGTTCGATAATGTCGCGTTTCCATTGCGAGAGCACACTGAACTTCCGGAAGAGATCATTCGTACAATGGTTTTACTAAAGCTGGAAGCGGTTGGTTTGCGCGGAGCTGAAGGATTAATGCCTAGCGAACTTTCTGGTGGTATGGCAAGAAGGGCGGCATTGGCAAGGGCAATTGCACTTGACCCTGAAATGATCATGTACGATGAGCCGTTCGTAGGACAAGATCCAATAACCATGGGTGTGTTGGTGGAGTTAATCCGAAATCTGAACCAAGCTCTGGGGTTAACATCTATCGTTGTTTCACACGATGTACCGGAGGTTATGAGTATTGCTGACCATGTATACCTATTAGCTGATGGACGCATCATTGCATCCGGTACGCCACAGGAACTACGTGAAAACCCTAACCCTATGGTCCAGCAATTCCTACAGGGACAGGCTGACGGTCCGGTGCCTTTTCGATTCCCGGCATCAGATATTTCAAAAGGACTATTCAACAATGCTTGATACGTTATTAGATTTCGTTGCTGGTATTGGACAGAGAACTTTCCGTCTTGTTAGCGCATGGGGTCGGGCAAGTCTTATGTTGTTTGGAGCTGTCGCTAATAAGCCACAGCCAATTAAGAACTTTCCGCTTCTTGTCAAACAGTTGTATAGCGTCGGTGTGCAGTCACTGGCGATTATTGTCGTTTCTGGCCTGTTTATAGGAATGGTGCTGAGCCTGCAAGGTTTTGTGGTTCTGGTCGATTACGGCGCAGAAGGAAGCCTTGGCCAGATGGTCGCGCTTTCACTTCTTAGGGAATTAGGGCCTGTAGTTACTGCCTTGCTATTTGCTGGTCGTGCCGGATCGGCGTTAACAGCTGAAATTGGCCTGATGAAAGCGACTGAGCAGTTATCCAGTCTGGAAATGATGGCTGTAGATCCTCTCAAGCGAGTCATTGCCCCAAGGCTGTGGGCGGGGCTTATCTCTATGCCTCTGCTTGCGATGATATTTATGGCGGTCGGGATCTGGGGTGGACAACTTGTAGGTGTAGACTGGAAGGGCATTGACCATGGCAGTTTCTGGTCTGCAATGCAGTCGTCAGTAGAACTTGGTAAAGATATTGGTAACAGCTTTATCAAATGTATGGTTTTCGCTATCACAGTTACCTGGATAGCGTTGTTTAACGGTTACGACGCGGTACCAACTTCCGAGGGTATCAGCAAAGCAACGACGCGTACCGTTGTTCATTCTTCTTTAGCAGTACTGGGACTGGATTTTGTTCTGACTGCCTTGATGTTCGGGAACTAAAAATGCAGCAAACACGTAAATTGGAATTATGGGTAGGAGCTTTCATACTTACAGGAGTTATCGCGATTTTAATCATGATATTTAAAATTGCGAACGTAACCGGACTTGGCTCTGGTAGTACCTACGAATTAAAAGCATCGTTCGACAATATAGGTAGCCTTAAAGTTCGTTCACCGGTAAAGATTGGTGGTGTGGTTGTTGGCCGCGTTAGCGCCATTGATCTGGATAAGGAACAATATATCCCGGTAGTGACCCTCTCTATTGATGAGAGCTACGGACATTTTCCTGAGACATCAAGTGCTCAGATTCTAACATCGGGTCTTATCGGGGAACAATATATTGGGCTGGTTCCAGGATTTGTATTTGATGATATAGAAATGTTGGGTGACGGCGATTTTATCGAAGATACAAAATCGGCACTGGTGCTGGAAGATTTGATAGGTCAGTTCCTCTATAGCTCTAAAGACTCAGAGGAGTAAGTTATGAGCATTGTTAAAGATATTTCACGTTTAGTCCGTGTTAGTGCTCAGGCACTTCTGACATTATCTCTGTTTACATCGGTTTCCTTAGCACAAGAAATTGATAAAACCAAGCCGTATGAGATGATGAAGTCAGTTTCGGAGAGCACGTTTGCCAGGTTAAAAGCAGAGAAAGAGCAGATCCGTCAACAGCCCGATATTTTAAAAGAGGTGGTTGAACAAGAGTTAATGCCATACGTTAACTACCGCTATGCTGCGCTTAAGGTTCTGGGGCCTAACCTGAAGAAGGCTAAGAAAGAAGATATTCCTGCATTTATAGAAGCGTTCCACCAGTACCTAGTGACGTCTTACGCTCAGGTTTTGACACTTTACTCAGATCAAACCATAGAATTTGCACCTGAAAAGCCAATTCCAGCAGGTAAAAGAATAGCTTCGATTAAGCTAGATGTAATCGATGCTCCTCGACCGAATATCAAACTTGAGTTCAAGTTAAGAAAGGACAAGAAATCGGGTGAGTGGAAGGCATTTGATATGGTTGCAGAAGGAATCAGTTTACTTTCAAGCAAGCAGTCTGAATGGAATGGCAAGATAAGAAAGGACGGTATTCCAGCGGTCAGCGAAGAGCTTCAAAGGCTCGCATCCCAGCCAATTCGTTTTGAAGGTGAACAGAAATGAGTCACCCACAGTGGTTGCACGAAGAAGGGCAATACCAACTTGTAGGTGAGTTAACTCGTGATACTGTGCCAGATATTTGGAAAACAATCCTGCAATGGAAACCAGAACAATCTGAATTAGAATTATCATTAGCGAAAGCTGGACGTATCGATTCCGCCGGAATGGCACTATTAATTCAGTTAATAGAGCATGCAAAAAAATTAAACTGTCATATAATGCTCAGCTTCGTGCCAAAAGAACTGCATACACTTTTTCAACTCAGTAATGTTGACGGTATGCTGGCAAAGAACATTAAAAGTTAAAACGGGACAAATCGTGGAAAGTAGCGACGTTAAAAAAATCATAGAAGATGCGCTGGATCTTCAAGAAGTTCATGTGAAGGGTGAAGGTAGCCAGTTTGAAGTGATTGCTATTGATAGCTGCTTCGAAGGGATGGGTCGCGTAAAAAAACAACAAACAATTTACGCTCCTCTGATGGAATACATTCAGAGAAATGATATACACGCGGTATCTATAAAAACATTTACTCCCGAAGAGTGGGCTCGCGACAAAAAACTAATGTCGCTATAAAGGTTTAACAATGGAAAAATTTAGAGTTAAAGGGTCAACCAGCCCTTTAAACGGTGAAGTATTTATTTCTGGTGCTAAAAACGCGGCTCTGCCAATTCTTTTCGCCTCAATTCTTGCTGAAGAGCCAGTAGAAGTGGCAAACGTGCCTAAGCTACGTGATATCGATACTACGATGGAGCTGCTTAAACGTTTAGGTGCAAAAGTAGAGCGTAATGGTTCTGTGCATGTTGATGGTAGCTCGATTAATGAGTATTGCGCTCCGTATGACCTTGTAAAAACCATGCGTGCATCTATCTGGGCGCTTGGCCCACTTGTTGCTCGTTTTGGTAAGGGGCAGGTTTCTCTTCCTGGTGGATGTGCAATCGGTGCCCGACCAGTAGACCTGCATATTACGGGTCTAGAGCAATTAGGCGCAACAATCACCTTAGATGAAGGTTACGTTAAAGCTGAAGTTGAAGGTCGCCTGCAAGGCGCTCACATTGTAATGGACAAAGTGAGTGTTGGTGCCACTATCACAATTATGTGTGCGGCTGCTCTTGCTGAAGGCACTACAACCCTAGATAACGCTGCTCGCGAACCAGAAATTGTCGATACGGCTGACTTCCTGAATAAGTTGGGCGCGAAAATCTCAGGAGCAGGTTCAGATACCATTACTATTGAAGGTGTTGAGCGTCTGGGTGGTGGCAAACACAGTGTAGTTGCTGACCGTATAGAGACCGGTACTTTCCTTGTCGCAGCAGCAGTATCAAAAGGCAAAATTGTTTGTAGAAATACCAAGTCGTCTTTGCTTGAAGCCGTATTAGCTAAGCTTGAAGAAGCTGGCGCTAAGATCGAGACAGGTGACGACTGGATTAGTCTGGATATGACTGGTCGAGAGCTAAAAGCAGTAGGCATCAGAACTGCACCTCATCCGGGTTTCCCAACGGATATGCAGGCACAGTTTACCCTTCTTAATATGATTGCTGAAGGTGGTGGTCATATCACGGAGACTATCTTCGAAAACCGCTTTATGCACGTACCAGAGCTGCAGCGTATGGGGGCTAAAGCTGAGATTGAAGGTAACACGGTTATTTGTGGTGATGTTGAGCGTTTGAGTGGTGCTCAGGTTATGGCAACTGATCTTCGAGCTTCTGCCAGCCTTGTTATTGCTGGTTGTATTGCAAATGGCGAAACTATCGTTGATCGTATTTACCACATCGACCGTGGTTATGACAGAATCGAAGACAAGTTAACAGCACTCGGTGCAAATATTGAGCGATTCAGAGAGTCGAGTTAGAATTGCACCCCAAATGAGAGCCGGAATCAGCTTTGATTTCGGCTTTTTTAGTTTTACAGAGGAATTTCAATGATTGCCTTACTGCGCATTATTGCCGTTGCGGTATTTGCTATTTTCATGTTCGTATTCGGTGTCGGCTACAGTTTGTTGAGCCCACGCAATCCTAAAAATGTATTTCTGGTTGCTCGCCCGTTCCATCGAATGGCAAAGATATTCGGATATAAAGTCGAGCTTAGGGTGCCGGAAGATGTCTACACTCGTGGCCAGCACGTTTATATCGCAAACCATCAGAATACCTGGGATCTGTTTACTGTTTCGGCTGCAATCACGCCAAAAACGGTGACCGTAGGTAAAAAAAGCCTGGTATGGATTCCTCTTTTTGGTCAGCTTTATTGGATTACAGGTAACATCCTGATTGATCGCTTTAATAAAACAAAGGCGAAAGGTACTATCGATCAAGTCGTTGAAAAAATGAAGTCCGGAGATGCTTCAATCTGGATGTTCCCTGAAGGCACGCGCTCTCGTGGACGTGGTCTGCTGCCGTTTAAAACCGGCGCATTTCACACTGCTATTGGTGCTGGTGTACCAATCATCCCTATCGTTTGCAGTACGACTCAGGACAAGCTGAAACTAAACAAGTGGGATAACGGCCATGTTATCATTGAGATGCTTCCACCGATCAGTACCGAAGGTTATGGCAAGGAAAATGTTCGTGAGCTAGCGAAAGTATGTCGAGACCAAATGGAGCAGAAGCTGGCCGAATTAGACGCTGAAGTGGATGCGCTTAATGCTGGAACAAAAACGGCGAACGAAGCAAAGTAGGTAAAAGGTTACAGGACGAACTTCGTTCTACAGATAATATAAAAAGCGCGCATAGGTTTAACCTTCGCGCTTTTTCTTATCTGCTTGCGTAACCCGTAACCCGTAACCCGTAACCCGTAACCCGTAACCCGTAACCTGTACTATTTCCTTACAGCGATAGCTTCGATTTCAATCTTCACATCTTTCGGTAAGCGAGCTACCTCAACACATGAGCGAGCAGGGTAGTTTTCAACTTTATGCTCGTCAAAGAACTTGCCATAAACCTCGTTCACTGTTCCAAAGTCATTAAGGTCTTTTACAAACACTGTCATTTTTACGATGTCAGAAACGCTAAGACCAGATGATTCAACTACGGCTTTTACATTATCAAGAGACTGACGAGCCTGCTTAGCTACATCTTCAGAAACAATCTCACCAGTTGCCGGGATCACAGGGATCTGACCAGATGTCATTACCATATTGCCAAGGTCGACACCTTGAACGTATGGACCGATAGCAGCAGGAGCATTTTCTGTGTGAAGCACTTTAGTCATTAGATTACCTTTTTTATTATTGCCTGTATTACGGCGGAAGCAGCTATCAGTTTGCTATCCATTCGGTATCAGGTCAATCTCTCAATGAACTCCGAGGCGGGTTCTGACAATTTTTTCGCATTCGTCTATTTTTGTTATATCTCGTGGAGCAATCATAACTGTATCGTTGCCTCCCACTGTACCCAATATTTCAGAATGCGGCTGCATGTCGATGATTCTTGCTACCAGCTGAGCACCTACCAGGGTGGGTGCGTACTACAACCACAAGCTGGTTATGAGTGACAAATTCAATTTGAGAAGCAATCGCTGAGTCGACCTCGATACCTTCATTTTCAATAGTCAGGCAATATACTTTTTTTCCGTATGCGTTGGGGACTTTAGCAACCCCCAGGCGGGTAAGGAGTCGCGATACCGTAGACTGGCTGACATCTTCATAGCCCAACTCAATTAAGCTGGTGCGGATATCATCTTGTGTGTGGAAACTTTGTTGTTGCAACAGACGTTTGCAAGCTGCTGTGATGTTTTCATCAGTATGCGTGTTCAGTGAATCAGAAGCATAAAAATTATTCACGGCCAGCTCCTTAGTTAATCAATCGATTTAAAAATTAATATTTAGGACTCATCCGGTAACTTATTGTTATATTTTTATTTTTTACCTGGGTGGCAATATTAACATCTTGGCTATACCATTTGTTTGAAGGCGCTCACCAAATAAAAAACCAATAAATTAAGTATTTCTGGCATAAAAGTACGATATTTATGCGTATAGCTGGAGTAATTATCCGTAATGCTTTTCTAATTCTAAATTAAAGCGAGTTAACACAGTGAGTTAGATGGAAGAGGTTAGAAAGGGCGGATATTGTTATGCTTCAGAGGGAGCTTATAGCAAAAAAAGCCCGCGTTAAAAATGCGGGCAGTTTCTCTATTTAAACACTTATGTTGCTGAATTAGCAGCGAGTTTCAGTCATGATTTCTCTTGAGAATACTTTTTCGCAGTACTTACACTTCAATTGAACATCTTCGTTCTTTTTGATTACGTGGAAGCTGCTGTCTACCGGTTCGCCATGAGAGATACAGTTTGAGTTTGGACAAGCGAATACCGCTTCGATAGTTTCCGGCAAAGATAGATTCATCTTCTTAGTTACATCATACTCTTCGATCTGGTTTACAGTCGCCTTTGGTGCATACAATGCTAGCTGGTTTGCCTGTTCTTCAGTGATATAAACGTTCTCAATCTTAATCAGATCCTTGCCACCTAATTCTGAAGAAGGAAGGTTCAGACCGATGGTGATACGCTGATTACGCTGATCTTCGCTGAACAAACGCAGTACTTTAATGCCCACGTTAGCAGGGATATGGTCGATAACAGTACCATTGCGAATTGCTTCTACTTGTAGTTTTGTCTTAGCCATTTTTCTCTCCTGCTTATAGTTCTTCGTTCAAAACAAGTGCCAACAGTGCTTCACGGGCATACACGCCGTTTTCAGCCTGCTCGAAGTAGTATGCGTGCTGAGTTTTATCAACATCTGTTGTGATTTCATCGACTCGTGGAAGAGGGTGAAGAACTTTCATATTTTCACGAGCTTCTTTTAGCTGAGGCGCAGACAGAATAAATGCTGACTTGATGTGTGCGTACTCAGACTCGTCGAATCTCTCTTTCTGTACACGAGTCATGTAAAGGATATCCAGCTCAGGTACAACCTGTTCAATGTCTTTGTGCAGGCTATAAGGAATACCAGCGTCATCCAGCTCTTCGCAGATGTAGTCTGGCATTGCTAGTGCGTCAGGGGCGATAAAGAAGAAACGGTTGTTATCGAACTTCGCAAGAGCTTGTGTCAGAGAGTGAACGGTACGGCCATACTTTAAATCACCTACAAGAGCAACATTCAGATTATCCAGACGTCCTTGAGTCTCGTAGATAGAGAATAGATCCAATAGTGTTTGTGTTGGATGCTGGTTTGCACCGTCGCCACCATTAACTACTGGCACGCCTTTAGAAAATTCAGAAGCAAGCCTTGCAGCACCTTCCTGTGGATGGCGCATAACAAATGCGTCAACATAAGATGAAATTACCTGAACTGAGTCAGCCAGTGTTTCACCTTTTTTAGCCAGTGAAGTGTTACCGCCGTTGTCAAACCCGATAACTGTTCCGCCAAGGCGTTGAATTGCCGTTTCAAATGACAGTCGTGTACGGGTCGAAGGTTCGAAGAAGCAACTAGCAACCACTTTGTTTTTTAGTAGTTCTGGATTTGGAGTTGCCTTCAGTGTACCTGCTGTTTCCACTATCAGTTCTAGTTCACTTCTGCTTAGTTCTGGAATAGAAATGATGTGCTTATTATATAGCGAATGCGCCATGGCTCTCTTCCCTCTTATGCTAAAAGACCAAAAAAAGCCCCCTAATTAAGGAGGCTCTTTTTAAAAATAATAACAATAGAAAATAAAACGGATGCCGCTAGTAGTAGTCGGCATAGTGCAGATTTTTCTAACACCTGATGGTTCATTTCCTATCTCTTCTCAGACAAATTGCGGAGGATTATACGCCCATTTATTGTGAACGCAAGCGATTGCGTCAACTATTCTATAGATGGAAGTTTATGCATTTTTTGTTTGAGGAGAAGGTTGTATTAATTTTATGTAAAACAGTTGGTTACTGGTGGTATTTGTGCTGCTTATGAATAAAAATGCCAGCCCTTAAGGGCTGGCGATACGACGTGAAATATAAGTCTTACAGATCCTAGAGATTAGTGACCCAGAGTTGCTACCATCACCGCTTTGATTGTGTGCATACGGTTCTCGGCTTCGTCGAAAACGATAGAGTGCTCTGACTCGAATACATCTTCTGTTACTTCAAGGCCAGACATTCCGTATTTCTCTGCAACTTCCGCACCTACTGTTGTTTCATCATTGTGGAATGCAGGTAAACAGTGCATGAATTTCACATGAGGGTTGCCAGTTGCTTTGATGGTGTCCATGTTCACCTGGTATGGCGTCATTAGCTTAACGCGCTCGTCCCATGCTTCCTGAGATTCACCCATAGATACCCACACGTCGGTGTATAGGAAATCACAACCTTGAACACCTTCCTGAACATCTTCAGTCATAGTGATCTTCGCACCAGTCTGTTCTGCGATCTCTTTACAGCTTGCTACTAGTTCTTCTTCTGGCCAGAACTGTTTTGGAGCAACAAGACGAATATCCATACCCATCTTCGCTGCACCTACAAGTAGTGAGTTACCCATGTTGTTGCGAGCATCACCCAGATAAGCAAAAGTAATCTCGTGCAGTTGCTTTCCACGGCCGTGCTCCAGCATGGTTAAGAAGTCCGCCAGAATCTGTGTCGGGTGGAACTCATTAGTCAGGCCATTCCATACAGGTACGCCTGCATATTTACCCAATTCTTCTACGATATCCTGCCCAAAACCACGATACTCAATACCGTCGTACATGCGACCAAGAACTCGTGCCGTATCTTTCATGGATTCTTTATGACCAATCTGAGAGCCAGAAGGACCGATGTAAGATACCTGAGCGCCCTGATCGAATGCTGCCACTTCAAATGCACAACGCGTACGAGTTGATGCTTTCTCAAAGATTAGCGCGATGTTTTTGCCGGTCAGGCGTGGTTGCTCGTAACCGTTATACTTCGCTTTTTTCAGCTCAGCAGACAGCTCAAGGAGGTGCTGAATTTCACGTGGAGTAAAATCAAGTAGTTTCAGGAAGTTACGGTTGCGAAGGTTAAAAGCCATATTAAGATCCCCTTGTTTAATCTTGTCTGGCTGATCACTCATTTAATTTATCAGATGAAGTGATCAGCGCTATTACCTATGTTTAACTTATTATTGGTTAAAAGTGAATAAGTATTCTTTTATTTTGAAATAATATTTGTGCCAGCCTCACCTTTCAGGATGTTGAGACCGTCGGAAAGTGCGCCTATACCGACTAATTTTCCTCCTGATTTTATGAACTCACAGGATGCGTCAACCTTTGGCCCCATAGAGCCAGCATCAAATTCAATCTTACTTAGTGCTGCAGGTGTTGTTTGTCTGATAGCTTCCTGAGTTGGTTTACCCCAGTCAAGATATACAGCGTCTGCGTCTGTCAGAATAAGAAGTGCGTCAGCGCCAAGCTGCTTTGCCAGGAAGGCTGCAGACATATCTTTGTCGATAACTGCTTCTACACCAACAAGTTTGCCATTTTCAATTTTTACCGGTATACCGCCACCGCCAGTACAGATCACCAGGTGGTTTTGAGCAATCAGTGAAGTGATTGCATCGTGTTCGACAATACCTGTTGGCAATGGGCTTGGCACCACTCTGCGGTAATGTTGTCCATCGGGCTTCACCGTCCAGTGGTGTTTTTCTGCCATTGCTTTCGCTTCGGCTTCTTCATAGATTGGACCAATTGGTTTTGTTGGGTCAGCAAACGCAGGATCTTCCGGATCAACCGTCATCTGAGTAAGCATGCAGGTCACATCTTGCTTAGGAAGAATATTCTTTAGCTCTTGCATCAGCATGTAACCAATCATCCCCTGAGTTTCAGAGCCCAGTACGTCTAACGGATATGGATTTACTTTTTTATATTCAAGCCCCTGAAGTGCTAGTAGGCCAACTTGCGGTCCATTTCCGTGAACCAGTACGACATTGTATTCCTGAGCTATGTCGGCAATTGTTTTAGCAGCAACCGCTATATTCTGACGCTGTGTTTCAGCTTCTAATGGTTCGCCACGGCGTAGTAGGGCGTTTCCGCCAAGGGCAACTACAACAGTTTGTTTTGTCATTGTTCTATCTCTCTTTATATAAGGCCGTTACATAGACGACCTTGCATATTTTTTAAATACCGTCTCGTTCAATCGGGCAGCTCATGCAGCGAGCACCGCCACGACCGCGACCTAACTCATCCCCTGGGATTGGCAATACAGTGATACCTGCTTTGTCATATTTTTCGTTGGTATAAACATTGCGTTCGTAACCAACAACAACCCCTGGTTTAACGGTTAGTACGTTGTTAGCGTCATTCCATTGTTCACGTTCTGCTTCGAAGCTATCACCACCAGTTGTAATCAGATTTAGCTGACCAACTCCCAATGCTTTTTCAATAGCCGTTACGAAGTAGCCCTCTTCTTTCACATCTACCCGGCCACTTTCATCACCGGTTAGACTCCAACATTTAACATCTTTACGAATCACTTCCGGATAGATAGAGAAAGTGTCTTCACGCATATGTGTCATTACTGTATCCAGGTGCATACATGAACGATGTTTAGGCAGCTCCATCGCAATAACTTGTTTTGCCTGACCATGTTTAAATAGGCCTGAAGCCAACTGCTCTACACCCTGAGGCGTTGTACGTTCGGACATACCAATAAGGACAGAGCCCTTACCGATAACCAGAACATCACCGCCTTCGATTGTTGAATAGTCGTAGTTACGTTCTTCATCGCCGAAGTATTTGATAAAGTCTTGACCAGCGAACTCCGGGTGCCATCGATAGATAGCTCTTAGATGGTTCGTTTCACGTTGGCGAGCTCGTTTTGCCATTGGATTAATTGATACACCACCGTATACCCAGCAAGATGTATCACGAGTGAATAAGTGATTTGGCAGAGGTTTGATAATGAAGTCATTTGAATCATGCATGCCGCGCATCATCGAAGAAGAAGGCAGAGGCATATCACCATAGCTAAGGCCGCCTAATAGGATTTCTGCCAGCTCATGATTTGTCTGATCTCCAAGGAAGCAACGTACATCATTGGCAAATCTTTCACCAAAGCGATAGTTCGATACTTGAGTATGTAGTAACCATTCTTTTGCTTCTGGAACAGCCAGTGTTTCAGCTAAAAGATCCTGCAGAAGCAGAACTTCTACGCCTTGATCTCTCAAAGTTTTGGCAAATACATCATGCTCTTTACCGGCTTGCTCTACAGCAAGGACGTCATCAAACAATAGCTCATGGCAGTTAGAGGGCGTTAAATGATTTAGTGCTCTTTCGGGACGATGTAATAAAACGCGGCGTAACTGACCTATTTCAGAACCAACATAAAATCTGCTCATTTTCTATCTCTCTATATTATATCGGCATGTTTGATTATATTTAGTTGCCGACTAGTAGGGTTTAAATAATTAGCTACTTAGCTTTAAAACTAATTTTACTTATCTATCCGTTAGTAAAATAGATCTTTGTCACACTATAATTTCTTTGTTTATTAATATGTTGCGAGGTTTTTTATGCAGTTCCTATTATAGTGCTTGCACACATCTATATGCGCTTTATTAGAATTTGAAGCTTCCTAAGTTATTGATTTTTAATGTGTGAATAACTATACTTGGAATATTATTCATTGTTGGTTTTGCGACCGGAATTCTATCTGTATAAATGTATGCAGTATTAATGTTTTCCTATGTTGAATATCGAGTTTTATTTGATTTTTCAATCTTGTTTATTTTTTAAAGTTTGAACTGGATCTTATATTTTTCGTTTTTTTTAGTGCTTGTTTTTAAAACTTAAAGTTTATAATTAATTAGATTTTTAATTGAATTTAATGCGAATGTATTCACTGGTTATTTACGGAGGTCACTAGTAATAAATTAATTATGATGGCTTTATTAGAAGAGTCTGGACGCAAAAAAGCCACCCGAAGGTGGCAATTAAATATTGTGCAGAAGGGAGGATTGCAACTGCTTACATCATTACACCAACACTCAGCAGTGCCATAATTAATACAGTTAGCATTCCTAACAGGGGAGCAACCCATTTTAACCAGCGAACATAAGGTACTCGGGCTATAGCTAGCCCTCCCATAACCACTGCGGAAGTTGGAGTCATCAGATTAACGATGCCGGATGCTGACTGGTAAGCGGTAACAACAAGCTCACGTCCTACACCTGCAAAATCAGCAAGCGGTGCCATGATTGGCATAGTTAGAACTGCCAAACCAGAAGAAGATGGAACCAGGAATGATAATAGAATTTCAAGCCAGTACATCACGTTGATAAACATGATTGAAGACAGTCCAGACACAATATGCTCTGCGGAGTGCAATATAGTATCTGTGATCATTCCTCTATCCATCACTACAACGATACCGCGAGCAATACCAATGATTAACGCAACGCCAAGAAGGTCGCGAGCGCCATCAATAAAGCTGGTAGTGAACTCTTCTTCACTCATGCGAGCAACAAGTCCAATTACAATGGTTGAACCAAGGAACATTGCCGAGATCTCAGCCATCCACCAACCAGCAATAGCTACGCCGTAGATCATGATTCCGAATGAAGCAGCAAACAGGCATAGAATCACTTTTCTTGTTGTTGTGAACTCAAGAGCCTCATCTGACTTATCTCCAAGGAAGTGTTTTTTGTTTTCTTCATACTTATCGTAAACAATGGATTTAGTTTTATCTGCGCGAACCATTTTGGCATAACGCATTACATAACCGACACAAAGAGCCCAGCCTACAGCAAGGATAATTACGCGTAGAATCATGCCATCAGTAAACGGGATACCAGCGGCGTTTGCTGCTATTACTGTTGCAAATGGGTTAATCGTAGAGCCCAGCGTACCGATACCTGCGCCTAACAACACCGTTGCAGCTGCGACCACCGGGTCAAATCTGGCTGCCATCATTACAGGTACAAGTAACGTATAGAAAGGTAGCGATTCTTCCGCCATACCATAGACAGTACCTCCCGCTGCAAAGAGTGCCATAAGAATAGGGATCATTAATTCCTCCCGCCCTTCTAGCTTATGGGTAACTCTTTCTATACCAGCGTCTATCGCTCCGGTTTTTGTCACTAGGCCTAGGAAGCCGCCAATGATAAGAATAAATAGCGATACATCAATTGCCGCTGCTTCATATGAGTTGTGGTCGTAAAAGCCATCTATTGGTGCGAGTAACACATCAACAATCCCCTGAGGGTTGCTCTCTACTGGCTGATAAGTTCCAGCTACTGGAACTTCTCTTCCCAACTCTTCGTTTAACTGTCTGTCGTACTGACCAGCAGGAACGATCCAGGTTAACAGTGCTACAACTGCGATTAAGAAAAATAAAATGGTATAAGCGGAAGGGAATTTAAAGTTGGCGAGGAAGCCACCTTTTTCCTGTTTATCTATTGCTTGTGTGGTCATCGTTATCTCCTTGCACCTTGACATTCTTCAGGGTGGAAAAATTCAGGGTGTAAAACGCCGCGCCAACCAGTTAGATCAGCGTAAAAATGTGAATTAAAAGAAATAAGTTTTGGTGCTATGAGAAGATCATAATTAGATATTAATTAGTTAACTTTGCTGTTTATCACATAAAAATTAGATATTAATTTTACAGTTGGTTCATATGGTGGTTTTGTTTGGGTTTGTTTTTGTTATAGATGGGTGAATATGCTTTTTATTATATGCGATGATTTTTAACAAGTTATTCAGGATTGAGTTGTAACAGTTCAGTCCCCATAAGGGATTTGGGTTATATCCAAATAAAGATTATTTTTAGTTATGCAGAGATTTGCGAAAAATAACCACCAAGCTTTTTGGGGGGATGCAGATAATGGAAAAACTATGCATATTTTTTCTTTGGTATGGAAACGGGTAGTAATTATCAAAATTTTGAGCCAGATCGAAAACCGCCGGCAATGAGCCAGCGGCGTATTCGTATTTTAACTATCAAATAGCTTGTTAAATTTCAAATAGATTGTTAAATACCATCTCTTTCGATGGGGCAGCTCATGCAACGAGCTCCACCTCGTCCTCTTCCTAGTTCATTCCCTGGGATAGGAAGCACTTTAATACCGGCTTTGTCATACTTTTCATTGGTATATACGTTGCGCTCATAACCAATAACAACGCCCGGTTTAACAGTCAGAACATTGTTTGCATCATTCCATTGCTCGCGTTCCGCTTCATAGTTATCACCACCAGTAGTAATAAGTTTTAGCTGGTCGACATCAAGAGCAGACTCTATGGCTTTCACGTAGTTTGGTAGCTGTTTTGCGTTGATACCACCCTCTTTATCAGGAGTGAGCCTCCATGTGTCCAGCTCACTGGTCATGATTTCGGGGTATACAGAGAAGGTGTCAATATCAATGTGTGTCATCACAGTATCCAGGTGCATACAGGATCGATGTTTAGGCAGGTTTAGTGCGATAACCTGAGATGCCTGACCTGCTTTGAATAAGCTAGCAGCGAGGTTTTCTACTCCTTGTGGTGTTGTTCTTTCTGACATACCAATGAGTACAGCACCTTTACCGATAACCAATACATCACCACCTTCGATATTTGCATTGTCGTAATGAAGGTCTTCGTCGCCGAAATACTTAATAAAATCACTTCCGGCAAATGTCGGATGCCAACGGTAGATTGCTCTTAGATGATTGGTTTCTCGTTGACGAGCTGGCTTCATCATAGGGTTCAATGATACGCCACCATAAACCCAGCATGACGTATCTCGGGTAAACAGGTGATTTGGAAGTGGTTCGATAACGAAATCCAGAGGTCGATGCATTTTGGGCAGCATCGAGGAAGACTCTAGTTTTAACTCGGAATATGCCAGGCCACCTAACAACACAGTAGCGAGATGCTCGTTATCCATTTCCGAAAGATAGTTGCGTAGGTCTCTTGCGAAAGTAGGGCCGTATCTGAAGTCAGATATCTGATTAATCAATAACCACTCTTTTGCATCAGGGACTGCTAGTGTTTCAACAAGTAAGTCATGAAGCAAAAAAACTTCGACATCCTGATCCCGGAGGGTCTGAGCAAATTTATCGTGCTCCTCTCCCGCCGCTTCAACTGCGAGAACATCATCAAATAGCAGTTCCTGGCAGTTAGAGGGGGTCAGGTGGGTTAGTGCTCTTTCTGGCCTATTAAGCAGAACGCGCCTAAGCTGGCCGACTTCTGAGCCTACGTACAATTTACTCATTATGTTTCCTTACAACGTTTCCTTTTCTACTTTATGGCAAGTATGAAACTATTTATCAAGCGCACCTGGTGATATTTTTATCTGCATATATTGTGTTATTTCGTTAATTGTTCTAATTTATTTTCTTTATTTGGTTTTTACTTCGATGTGACGTTCGTGAGTGAATATAGGTGAACTGAGTTTTTATGCTTTTGAGAGTTTTTTTGTTTTATGGAGATTATTAAGGGCTAACCAAATGATTTGCCGTAAATAAAAGCTAACAGACCGAATTGAAAGCTCAAATTCTATTCATCAACAAGGGATATTCTGTCATTTTTGCTATCTACTTATACAAAGGCTCAAAAACGATATTGTTCTAAAGTTAGCTTGCTCTCTCGTTAGTTGTTTCAATCGAGCAACGTAAATCCTCGAAGTCATAGAAATCAGATAAGCGATAAGCTCATTGCTGGTGGAAATTTGGTGCAATACATGCGATATTTCACCGCGACTTTCCTCTAACAATTTTGCAGAACTCCGGAGCATAGTATGTCTCAGCAAGATGAGTACCTAACGGTTGAAGAATTAATTGAAATCCAGAAAGAAGAAACTCGCGATATTATTGCGGCGCTTCTTGAAGATGGTAGTGAGCCGGATTCGCTTTATGAGATAGAGCATCATCTGTTTGCTGAAAGCTTTGAACAACTCGAGAAAGCGGTTGTGGAAGCGTTTAAGATGGGCTTCGAGGTTCTTGAAGCAGAAGAAACTGAAGATGAAGATGGCAATAAACTTCTGTGTTGTGATGCCACAATGGAATCTGCTCTGGATGCAGAAGTGATAGATGCTCAGGTTGAAAAGCTGGTTCACCTGGCTGAAAAATACGACATTATTTATGATGGTTGGGGTACTTACTACGAAGGTGAGGATGCCATCTATAATGAAGAAGACGAAGATGAAGAAGAGTAATCTTCGGTTAACGTTAAAATTATAACAAATCTAAATATCAATTAACCTTAACGTCAGTGCGCTAAAGTAAAGTGAACAGATGCCGAAACAGTAGTGTCAGACATAGATGCTATACTGTATATGTTCACTAAGAGTTATAAAATAACCTTATAAATTATTAGCTTATTTTTCGCGCTGCGTTGAGGTAACTATGTACCTATCTTTAATACAGAGAATAATCTTAGGATTCTCAGTTGTTATTGTCTTTGTTATCACCATAGGTGTTTCTTCCTATTACTCCCAATCTAAGATGGCAAAACAGCTTGACTTAACTGCCTCTACTTTGACTGAGATTCTTGATGAGTCCAATGTGCTGGTTCAGCACATCCAAAATGCCAATCGTGCGATGTTAGTGCATGCTAACAGCCAATCTGAAGAGAGAAGAAGTGAGTTACGTAATGCGTTTGAACAAGCATCTCTCTCTTATTATCAGGTTATAACGGAGCTGACAGAGAGCCTTGCAGGCTATCAGGAATTGCAAGGTGTTCTGATGGAGATTCAGGATGTCGCGGTAAATATTTTAAATGATGCAGAAGCGCACCTCTCTTTGCATGACCAACGTATCGAAGCCCGTCGACTGTCCACTGAAGAGCTTTATAAGTTTGAGGAAGAATTCCTATTTTTCCAACAAGATATGAAAGATCTGCTATTCGATGCCGAAGGTAACCAGCAGGCTAGCTGGGATATTGAGTTTATTCAGACTCAGGGTAAAGGGGCGGAAAGCTATATCCAGAAAGTTCTAGCAGCTTCGAACCAAGAGCAAGCAATCGCGATTCAAAAAGAACTCAACGCATATTTGGAGAGATTCAAAGAGAAGTCAGCCCGAATTATAAAGGAGCTGCCATTTAGTAAAGAAACTGTGGGCTTTTACGAGTCTCTACTCGAAAAAGCTGTCGTTGAGCCTGACGGGTTGTTACAGCTGCATTTGAAATATATTGCTATGAATGATGAAAGCCATGAACGACTTTCTCATATCGCTCTTGAGTTGGATGAAGTGATTGCTGACTCAACAGCTTTGATTGCAGAGATAAGAAGTATCGCGCAGAACGCGGTAAGTTCGGCAAAACAAGACTCTTCTGATTCTTTGACTCTTAATGCTGTATTAGTTTTGGTATCGGCATTCATCGCAATTGGTGTTGCATATACTGTAGTACTTGCGGTTCGCAAGCCTCTTATCGAAATTATTAAAAACCTGAAACAGTTAGAAAACGGCGATCTTACCCACCGAATTGATATCGATTTCCGATCTGAGTTAGGCAAGATAGGTTTGCATGTTAATCAACTTGCCGACCAGTTAAGTACTTTAATCGCCCAGATTCAACAGTCGGCTAACACCTTAAGTGATGTTGCTAGCGAAAGTCAGACAATGAGTGAGCAAACCAGTAACGATGTGGATCAGCAACAAAAACAGACTGATTCAATTGCTACCGCGGTGACGGAAATGGAGCATGTGGTACATGAAGTTGCTTCACATGCTGTAGAGACCAGTTCCGAAGTAGACAATGTTGTTCAGCTTGCCAATGGGAATATGCAAAACATGCAGAAAAACCAGGAGTTTGTGAACGAACTTCAGTCATCTCTGTCTGAAGCGACAACAGTTATTCAGGGTTTATCTAGTGAATCTGTTCAGATAGGTGAGATTCTGACAGTGATTCAGGCTATCTCTGAGCAAACTAACTTACTGGCATTGAATGCGGCTATTGAAGCGGCGAGGGCAGGAGAGCATGGCCGAGGATTTGCTGTTGTTGCGGATGAAGTACGATCTCTGGCGACTCGTACCCAGCAGTCAGCTGATGAAATCAACACCATGATTGTGAGCTTGCAAGAGAAGTCGAAGCAAGCCGTAACCATTGTTGAGTCCAATATGAGTCATGCTGAGCAGTCTGTAGAGCAGACAAACCAGACTTTTGATACGCTACAGGATATGGTCGCAAAACTAAGTGTTATCAATGATATGAGCCGTTCAATCGCAACTGCATCAGAAGAGCAAAGCGCGGTAGCGAAAGACGTTGCACAGAATATTGTTGGTATATCTGATATGGCGACAAATATTTCCAGAGACTCGCAGGAAGTTGCTCGTAACAGTGAATCTCTGAATAAGTTATCAACGGAACAATCGGAGTTGGTATCGCAATTTAAACTCTGACTTGTAAGCTAAAAGTCTTTAGCCAGAAAACAAAAATGATCTGGATCAATTTGTATAATTGCCCGTATAATTAAACAAATTTGATTCAGATCAATCTAATATGCAGTTATCTCTTGCCGGTTACTGGCAACTTTCACCTCTTACCGACCTTTCTATTCCTCAAGATGACATATTTGTTCCAGCACCTTTGAGCTCTGTTTTACCGGCATCAATGAATGAAGATCAAATTACTCAGCAGGAATGGCATTTAATGCACGATATTGAGGTGGATGATGCCATGCTGAATTTTCCTGCCATTGATCTTTTAGTGGGGGGGATTGACTATTTCAGTGAAGTGAGAGTAAACGGTGAGGCGGTGTTGGATTGTGATGGTACTCAGTTGATCTACAAAAAAGAGATCAAGCGATATCTGAATCCGGGAAGAAATCGATTTGAAATCTTGTTTCTGGAGCAAGAGGACGATTTACTGTTAGAAGAAGATCTTGCCTGTCCGTTAGGTGCGGCTATTCCAGATAAACGAGATCGTCGAATGGGAATATGGGAAGCGCCTTACCTCCAGTTTGTTCGTAATGTAAGGCTGGATCATATTGCAACTGAACAGATCTGGCATCACGGCGGTGGCTGTGAATTTAAAGTCGACCTGTTTTATCAGGTATACAACGCTGGGCTTGTTTCTGCATCGGTGACTTTTAATGGTATGACGTTACAGATCCCGATGGATATCAGATCAAATCAATGTAGTGCACTTTTTCAGGTAGAAGCTCCAATAACAGGAAGTGATAAAGAGGAAAGTAATTTCTATTTTCTTGAAGTTGAGTTAGATGGAGAGAAGCGAACTCTTCAGGTCGAACTGAATCCAGAAAAGAGCGTCAGTCACTATCCGGTTTAATCCCTTTAGAGTTGTTTAAGCATGCGTATTTCACAGTCTGTATGACCGGTATTGCCCATGGGCTTTGAAACTAGTTGAAAGCCAAGCTTGCGATAGAGCATTATTGCCTCTGTTAGCTCATTGGTTGTTTCAAGATAACACTGTGTGAAACCGGAGCCGCGAGCAAACTCAAAGCATAATTCAGCTAATTTACTTGCTATGCCTTTTCCTCTGGCCTCTGGAAGAAAGTACATTTTCTGCAATTCACATACACCATCTTCACCTGCTAGTGGTGCGATACCTGCCCCACCAACTACCTTACCTGAGAACTCTATTACCCAGTAGCGAGAATCTGGTTGATTGTAGACCTCATAAAGAGAATCCAGAGTTGGATCAGAAACGCTGTATCCTTTGTCTGCGGTCAATCCATATTCTGCAGAAACTTCTCTTATCACAGAAGCAACAGCAGCATTGTCAGAGCGTTCTATTGGGCGAATGGTTAGATTGGAAGGGGAGATGGAATCCATTGTTATCTCTTGCATTGGGTGATGCCAACCAAGTTAGTCCTGGCTGGCACCGAAGTCAAGAGAGCGGCCGGTACTAAGCAATGGCACCATGTGCTGGTACTGCTTTGCTGCGCATCCAGACTTTCTCATGAAAGTAGTAAGCGAATGAGTTGATAGTAGGTTCAATCGTAGCCATTACACCACCGATAAATGCATCACCAGTTAATAAATAAGTCACCGTAAAAGCTACGCTAAAATGGATTACGGCAAAGCTTGCTGTTTTTACCTGAGTGTTTCTTTCATTGCGTTTCAAGAAAGGAACTTTTTGCCAAACTTTTTCATGGAAGTAGAAAGCAACAGTGTTGATTGATGGCTCTATCATCGCTATCAAGCTGCCAATTAGTATGTCACCAGTTAAGATATAAGCGACAGCAGTTGCTATAGTGAAGTGGATAGCTGCAAAAGTAATTGTCTTGATCATAACGGTGTTCTCTATTTCGTTTACTTGATGCAAATAGTATTGATAATTATTCTCATTAAGTAAAGAGAAAATTGAATTATTAATTCAATAGAGAAAACCAATGAACTAAATCAGATGACGGAAGTGTGTTGATGGTCCAGGACAACCAGGCTAGTTTATTTTATGAGTGTGCATCTGAAGACCAGAGTAATAACCGGGATCTTCTCTGAGAAGCCTTAATTGCTCGTCGGTCATTCTTTTCAATGAGATACCTTTGGAGAGTTTTACGGCAACCTCACCACTATGTTGCCTTAGGGCAATGCCTTCTATTTCTACGTCTTTACTGTCTGAAAAATGGATCACTCCATTGATCTTCACGCCCAATGGGACAGGGTCTTCACTACGGAATAGTAAGCGCATTCCAAGCTCTGAAATCTCACACACCTGGAATATTTGACCTGATAGCTCTATAGAAGGTCTCTCTGCCTTAGGATAACGTAACCTGTAAAACTGGCGTCTTTCATGGTTTAGATCTTGTTTCATGATGAGTCTTCCAGAGCAATTTGATTAAAAGACAGTAGCTTCCACTTTCGCAGATGCTATTGTCAGTATAGTCAAATAATTAAACTTTGGTTGTGCGCAATATCTGAGTAACTAAGCAGGATTTAGTCCTTCTTTATGCAAATACCTTTCAACGGCTACATGAGTGATGAGCTGTGATAATATAGCGCTCATTCAAATAGACAGAGCGGCACCGAAATGAGCCAGATTTTAATAGTAATTCCAGCCAGATACGGTAGTACAAGATTACCGGGCAAACCTTTGCTGAAGATTGGCGGTATTGAGATGATTAAGCGGGTAGCAGCTATTGCGAATTATGTCAGCAGCCAATATGAGAGCTGTAGTTATGTAGTAGCGACAGATGACGCTCGAATTGAAAGCTTCTGTCACGAAAATGGCATTGCTTCTGTAATGACTTCAGAAAGCTGTAAAAGCGGTACTGATCGCAGCTGGGATGCGGTTAAGCATCTAGAGCAAAAGCCAGAGTTTGTTATCAATCTTCAGGGCGATAACCCACTTTGTCCTCCATGGTTTATTACAGCGCTGATTGATGAATGGTTAGAGAGTAAAACTACAGGCGTTTATACCGCTTATGTTCCTCTAAACTGGGAAGAGCTGGATAAGCTTCGTGAAGTGAAAAAGGTTACACCTTACAGCGGTACAACGGTTCAGATCGATCGCAGTGGTTATGCGCTTACCTTCAGTAAAAGTATTCTTCCGGTGTTGCGTAAAGAAGAATCTCTACGCGATAAAATGACTCTGTCGCCGGTTAAAAGACATATAGGTTTATATGCTTACACATATGAAGCTTTGGAAAACTTCTTCACCTGGGACGAAGGTGTATATGAAGCTTGCGAAGGTCTTGAGCAGATGCGCTTTATTGAAAATGAAACACCAATAAAAATGGTAGAAGTAGGCTATCAAGGGCGAGTTGGCATGAGTGGTGTCGATAGTCCTGAAGACATAGCAAGAGCTGAGGCAATCATTGAACAGTGCGGGGAGTTTGAGTTCCTTGCCGGATAAGTTCTCAGAGATAACTAAGAGTGTTGCAGGCTATCATTTTTCTGAATTGGATAGCCTGTTTTATTCTCTTAATATCGCTGATTCGGACTGGTCTTTGAGGGAGGCCAAGCATGAATTCAATCAACTTATCGACCGGGAATTAAGTGGGGTTAAGCCAGTTAAGTCACCAAAGTTGACTGTTATTTCTGGTATTCCATACTCAGGAAAAAGTACCTTTTTTAAGGCGCATAGCCATCTCTTTGTCGACAGTCTTGATATCGCCTTTGATAACATCATGCAGCGAATGAGCTTTTATCATCGTATAGCCCAAAGCGATCCCAGGCGAGCCTTCGAAAAGTGTGAGTTGCTTGCTAGGGTTATTGGATATGAGTTGCTAAATCGCGCAGCAGATAAAGGTGTGAACGTAGTTCTTGAGCATAGTTCAACTCCCTCACAGCACTTAGACCTGTATCTCTTAATACAGAAAGCATATGGCTATCAGATAGAGTTTATTTTTATTGATTGCTCTCTCGAGACTGCATTAAACAGAGCACAAACAGAAAACATGAAACGGGATGGAGAGAGATACACGCCACCCGAGTATATTGAGCAACGCTATAAGTTGCTGCAGAGCATGCTAAACAAGTATCAACAGCATTTTACTATTAAGGTTTATTCACAACATGAGCTTAACTTCAACACGAGTGATAGCAGTCAGACATGGCAACACCTTTAAAAAAGGCGATACGTTACTTCGCGTAGGTAAACGTACAGATCTTGACCTTGTCGAGACTGAAAAAGGCACCAGAGCAGGTCAGTACATCAAAGATCATGGCTACCAGGTTTCCCACATATTCAGTGGCCCACTAAAAAGACACATTCAGAGTACAGACTTAATCAACAATGTTCTGAATGTCGATAAAACCAGGATTACCATCGATGGGCGATTTAACGAGCTCGATTATGGTGAGCACGATGGAATGCCTGAAGCAGACATTGTTGAAGCTGTCGGAAAAGACGCGTTAGCGGCCTGGGATAAAGATGCGACAGTACCCACTGCATGGGATGTCGATGTAGAGCAGATTAAAAACGACTGGCATACATTTCTTCAGGAAGTAAGTGCAAACCATAGTGGTGAAGACGTGCTGGTGGTAACCAGTAACGGGCTACTCCGTTTTCTTCCATTTGTAATTGATTGCGACTATTCCGAACTGGAACTAAAAGTGCCTACCGGCGGCGTAGTTGTAATTGAAAAAACTGAGGATGAAAAATGGAATGTAGTAGAGTGGGGCGTTAAGCCATAAGTTATGAATAAGCGTTTATTACTATTGATGGCTACTGTTTTAAATATCCCTTTTTCGACCATGGCTGCGAGTTTTGAACAGCTTGCAATGGACAAATCGAATCCTCAGGTGATTGATTGCCGTGCTAGTGAATTTTACAACGGATGGCCAGAGCAGGGTGAAAAAGTAGGTGGGCATATTCCCGGAGCTGCTAATTTTTCAGCAAGCTGGTTACCTATGTTATCAGATGAAGCAATCTCTCATCAGCTGAATATGCGTGGCCTGATAGCAGATAAAGTGACGTATCTGTATGGTTGCCCGGAATCTCAGAATGAACTCAAAAATAAGCTGGCTCAGTTAGGTTTTAAAAATGTACAGACCATTGAACAACCTGTCTCTGAATACTCCAAAAAGTTGGTAGCACTTGATAACTATGAGCAACTTGTCTCTGCGAGCTGGTTAGCTAACCTCATTAGTGGAAAAGATGTCGTCGCTCAACCTGCTGGTGGTTTTAAAGTGGTGGCGGTTGCCTGGGGACCGCCTACCAAGCATTTGGTTTCCCATGTTCCTGGAGCACTTTACCTGAATACGAACTTGCTTGAAACCGAAGAGAATAACTGGAACAGGGTATCAGCGGATAAGCTTAAGAGCCTTCTTGAAGAGATGGGTATTCGCCACGACACAACGGTTATTCTTTACGACAGAAATACTATAGCGGCTTTTCGTGCTGCAAATCTGTTTATGTATGCTGGCGTTAAGGATGTGCGTGTCCTTGATGGTGGATGGAGTGCCTGGAATCAAAATGGTAATCCTACAGAACCCCTGATGAATGATGAGGCTTCGCCTGTTGATTTTGGTATCGATGTACCAGCTAAACCGGAATACGCGATTGATATTCCAGAAGCTAAGCAGCTTTTAGTTGACCCAGAAAAATCTTCACTTGTGAGCATTCGCAGCTGGGATGAGTTTACCGGAACAACCAGCGGTTATAGCTATATCGAAAAAGCTGGCCGTATTAAAGGTTCACGCTGGGGGCACGCAGGTTCGGATCCTTATCATATGGAAGACTTCCATAATCCGGACGGTACAATGTTAAGTGCTGATCTGATCAGCAAGAACTGGTCGGAATGGGGGATTCACGAAAGCCAGAATGTTGCCTTTTTCTGCGGAACAGGATGGCGTGCATCAGAAGCATTTTTCTACGCCCATGTAATGGGATGGAAAAGCGTCAGCGTATTCGATGGTGGCTGGTATGAATGGAGTATGGATGACGCTAACCCGGTCGAAGTTGGAGAACCCAGATAACTAATCAAAGCCTGTGCTTATCACACAGGCTTTTTTGACTGGGCTGCGTCAAAGATATTTTCTCACGATGTGCAGCTTTACTAGCATTTGGATCATCATGATCCAAATGCTAGTAAAGCTGCACATCTCCAAAAAGTAATACGCCTAATAAGCTAAAGCTCCTGAGCGATCTGTATTAATATAGGCTTCTGGTCGTTGACTAAGGTATTGAGGCACATAAGGTTATGATAGAGCAGACATTAAAGCAGTATTTTGGATTTGATACGCTAAGAACCGGACAGGAAAAGGTGATCACTGATGTTCTGAATGGACGCTCTGCTGCGGCTATCTTTCCAACAGGTTCAGGGAAGTCCTTATGCTATCAGCTACCCGCCTTACAATTGCCGCATCTGACACTGGTTATATCTCCACTTCTGGCTTTGATAAAAGATCAGGTGGACTTTCTGCAGAGCAAAGGAATTGCTGCCGCCAGTATTGATTCCTCTCAGGACAGGGAAACAACTCAAAGAATCATGCAACAAGCCAGAAATGGTGAGCTTAAGATATTGATGATCTCAGTAGAGCGCCTCAAGAATGAGCGTTTCCGGCAGTTTATCTCACAAGTACCTATCTCTCTGCTGGTGGTCGATGAAGCACACTGTATTTCTGAGTGGGGACATAATTTTCGCCCAGACTATCTTAAGCTGCCTTTTTACCGTCAAAGTCTGAACATTCCTCAGGTGCTTTTACTCACTGCTACTGCTACGCCAGAAGTCATATCTGATATGTCGAGCAAGTTTAATATCGATCGGGATGCGGTGACAGTTACAGGCTTTTATCGCAGTAATCTGGAATTAAAAGTGATTCCAAGCAGTGAAGAACAGAAAGCATCTAAACTACTTGAATTGATTCAGCATGACCCTTTGGCTCCAACGGTTGTCTACGTGACTTTGCAAAAAACGGCAGAACAGGTTGCTCAATCACTACAAAGGTCAGGGATAAACGCATCGGCTTATCATGCCGGGCTTTCCAGTGATATTCGAGAATCAATACAACAACAATTTATGCAGGGCAACACGCCGTGCATTGTAGCAACCATCGCATTTGGAATGGGGATTGATAAGTCTGATATTCGCCGAGTTATCCATTTTGATTTACCTAAATCGATAGAAAACTATTCCCAGGAAATCGGACGGGCAGGTCGTGATGGATTGCATTCTGAGTGCACGATTCTGGCGAATACCAATGGATTAAACACGCTGGAAAACTTTATTTATGGAGATACTCCAGACAAATCGGCAATAGCTTATGTTATCGAACAGATCTATGCATGCGAGAGTGACTGGGAGGTGATGCTCAGTAAGCTTTCCCGTGATAGCAACATACGGCAGCTACCGTTAAAAACTTTGCTGGTGTATCTCGAACTGCATAACATTATTCAATCCCAGTACAGCTACTTCGCAGACTATCGATTTAAGCTTATTAGTAGTGAGCAGGAAATCGTAAGTCGTTTTTCTGATGAGAGACGTTCTTTTGTTGAAGCCATCTTTCAGTGTTCCAAAAAGGCGAGAACCTGGTACAGTTTGGATTTCGATGCACTTTGGATGACTTACGGTGCAGATAGAAAAAGAGTAGTTGCAGCTATCGACTACTTTAACGAAAAAGGTTGGATTGAGTTAGAAAGCAAGCAGATTACGGATGTCTATAAGGTAGTAAACAGAACTATAGAAAAGCAGCAACTGGTGGATTCTATTTATCAGCTTTTCTCACAGAAGGAGCGAAACGAGATAAACCGAATTCATGCGATGGTTGATTTCTTCCAGAGCAAGCAATGCCTTAGTTATTCACTTGCGAATTATTTTTCAGATAACCAAGCGCCTCAGCAGTGTGGTCACTGCTCTGTCTGTAAGGGAAGGATTGCCAGTCTCACAGATATAGAGCTGCCAACTATAAATAATGAACTGTTGGTGCAATGGGTTCGGCCTTACAAGCAGGCAAGTGACTTAGAACTATCGTCAAAAGCAATTACTCGTTATCTATGTGGTATTGCAACACCACTTAGTACAAAGTTAAAAGCCAGTAAAATGGAAGGATTCAGTAAGTTAGAAGCTTATCCATTTGCTCTTGTTGAAGCAAAAGTCATAGAGATTGAAGGTAACTTCTAGTGCTCAGGGCGCAATGCACTTCCACATTGAGCCCCTATTCACATTGATTTTTAACTGAATAGCTTTCTTAGCTAGTTGATTTGTCATACTCAGCTTCAAGTTCAGCCGCTTTTTGTGCTGCTGGCCTTTCGTTTAGTGCCTTCAAGTAGGACTGAAGTGCCGGGTACTCTTCAAGCAAGCCAAGTGCTGCTGACATTTCAATAATGAAGGAAAGAAGAATATCCGCCGCAGTAAACTGTTCGCCAACAAGCCATTTGTTTTCCGCTAAGTGGTTATTCAGGTAACCTAAAATCAGGGCCAATTCCTGCTTGCTGTAACCATCCAGAAAACGTGTTTCACTGCCGTCTATTTTCAGGAAGTAATGCAATAAAAGAGGAAGCGCTGCTGAGCTTTCAGCAAAGTGTAGCCACTGCAAGTAAAGCTGATACTGATCTGAGTCTTTCGCCGGAACCAGAGATTCCGATGCAAATCTATCTGCAAGGTACTCTGTGATAGCTCCTGACTCTGCTAATACATTCCCACCTTCTTCTATAACCGGAGATTTACCTAATGGGTGAATTTCCTTTAATTCTGGTGGAGCCAGATTAGTCTCCGGGACTCTTTGATAAGCCTTAACCTGATAAGGAACCTGTAGCTCTTCCAGTAACCATATAATGCGTTTTGAACGTGATTTATTGAGGTGGTGTAGAGTAATCATTAGCTGACCTTTTAATAATGGGATATGTATTTACTCTAACAATGCTTAAATAAAATTGCAATCAATTATATTGTGTGCAATTTTAATGTTTTAAAGGTAAAGTACATGAGTCGATGCAAGAGTCTAATGATCAGCCTGATTAGGCAATATCAAATCAGATAAGTTGTTGTGAGAGGTCTATTTGAACAGATGAAAAGGCAATTGATATCACGGCCTAAGCCTAATTTTATGCTTTATATAGATGTTTTTGCCCAATAAATATGCTGTTTGTTTAATAATTGCGCGGTTGAAAAAAATATTCAAAAAAAGGCTTGTGCAATCTCGAGAGCTCCCTATAATGCGCATCCACCGACACGGAGTGTGATGCAAATCACCAAGTGTATGGAATTAGCAAGACATAGAGACTTGTTAATTAAATTGC
>NZ_JARQZP010000001.1 GCF_029589055.1 Vibrio hannami | reverse complement strand
GAATGGTGGGTCGTGCAGGATTCGAACCTGCGACCAATTGATTAAAAGTCAACTGCTCTACCAACTGAGCTAACGACCCAATGGTATCCCGTAGGGGAGTCGAACCCCTGTTACCGCCGTGAAAGGGCGGTGTCCTAGGCCTCTAGACGAACGGGACACTGCTTTTGATTTCCACTTTAAAAAGCAGAACCAAATCGCGAAGGTGTTGGGCACCTTCATACTCTAAACTACATAAACCATCAATCTGTGTGGACACTAATCAACAACAATCTTATCGTTAAGGAGGTGATCCAGCCCCAGGTTCCCCTAGGGCTACCTTGTTACGACTTCACCCCAGTCATGAACCACAAAGTGGTAAGCGTCCCCCAGAAGGTTAAACTACCTACTTCTTTTGCAGCCCACTCCCATGGTGTGACGGGCGGTGTGTACAAGGCCCGGGAACGTATTCACCGTAGCATTCTGATCTACGATTACTAGCGATTCCGACTTCATGGAGTCGAGTTGCAGACTCCAATCCGGACTACGACGCACTTTTTGGGATTCGCTTACTCTCGCAAGTTAGCCGCCCTCTGTATGCGCCATTGTAGCACGTGTGTAGCCCTACTCGTAAGGGCCATGATGACTTGACGTCGTCCCCACCTTCCTCCGGTTTATCACCGGCAGTCTCCCCAAAGTTCCCACCCGAAGTGCTGGCAATTAAGGATAAGGGTTGCGCTCGTTGCGGGACTTAACCCAACATTTCACAACACGAGCTGACGACAGCCATGCAGCACCTGTCTCAGAGCTCCCGAAGGCACACCTGCGTCTCCGCTGGCTTCTCTGGATGTCAAGAGTAGGTAAGGTTCTTCGCGTTGCATCGAATTAAACCACATGCTCCACCGCTTGTGCGGGCCCCCGTCAATTCATTTGAGTTTTAATCTTGCGACCGTACTCCCCAGGCGGTCTACTTAACGCGTTAGCTCCGAAAGCCACTCCTCAAGGGAACAACCTCCAAGTAGACATCGTTTACGGCGTGGACTACCAGGGTATCTAATCCTGTTTGCTCCCCACGCTTTCGCATCTGAGTGTCAGTATCTGTCCAGGGGGCCGCCTTCGCCACCGGTATTCCTTCAGATCTCTACGCATTTCACCGCTACACCTGAAATTCTACCCCCTCTACAGTACTCTAGTTAACCAGTTTCAAATGGCCTTCCGAGGTTGAGCCCCGGGCTTTCACATCTGACTTAATTAACCACCTGCATGCGCTTTACGCCCAGTAATTCCGATTAACGCTCGCACCCTCCGTATTACCGCGGCTGCTGGCACGGAGTTAGCCGGTGCTTCTTCTGCAGCTAACGTCAAATGATGAACGTATTAAGCTCACCACCTTCCTCACTGCTGAAAGTGCTTTACAACCCGAAGGCCTTCTTCACACACGCGGCATGGCTGCATCAGGCTTGCGCCCATTGTGCAATATTCCCCACTGCTGCCTCCCGTAGGAGTCTGGACCGTGTCTCAGTTCCAGTGTGGCTGATCATCCTCTCAGACCAGCTAGAGATCGTCGCCTTGGTGAGCTCTTACCTCACCAACTAGCTAATCTCACTTAGGCTTATCCAATCGCGAAAGGTCCGAAGATCCCCTCCTTTCCCCCATAGGGCGTATGCGGTATTAGCTATCGTTTCCAATAGTTATCCCCCTCGACTGGGCAAATTCCTAAGCATTACTCACCCGTCCGCCGCTCGACGCCCAACAAATCGTCCGAAGAGTCAATGTTGTCGTTTCCGCTCGACTTGCATGTGTTAGGCCTGCCGCCAGCGTTCAATCTGAGCCATGATCAAACTCTTCAATTTAAGATTTTGGTCGACTCAATGAATACTGAACATTCTTTTGCTAATAAACAGCTAAGTAATGTTTGAATTGACTGTGCCGATGTAACTATAAGTTACTTCGTTTGGTCACTCTGTATCATTGAAATCATTGTGATTCCGAAGAATCAGTTTTGATTATCATCAACGAGTGCCCACACAGATTGATAGGTTTATATTGTTAAAGAGCAGTGTTTTGATTTCATTCTTGTTACAGAAGTCTCAAAACGGACGGCCATTTTAGCGAGATAATCTTTCGTGTCAAACACTTTTTGCTTTTTCTTTTTACCTTGCAAAAGTAGAAAGAGAAGCGATTATCTTTTTCAAATTGACCTTCTGCTTCTACGACTCAACCCTTGTGAGCCTTGCCGTGTCAGCGAGGGGGGATTATAGAGATCGAATTATTCTTGGCAAGACTTTTTTTAGTTTTTTTCTAAAAAAAGTGAGTTTTTTAAGGATGTTAATCGAAAGCCTTATTTGTACCAGTTTACTAAGTACTAAATAACAACTTATCCACAGATTTATTAAAATTCGAATAAAAAAGCTGCAATTGCAGCTTTATATTCCGGAGCCATCAATTTCAGTATCATCTTCATGAAGACCACACTCTCTCTTCAACCCAAAGAATCGAGTATCTTCTTCTTTCATACCTGGTTCCCATTTTACTGTAGTGTGAGTGTCACCGACAGAAAGGTAGCCTTCATCCCACAAGGGGTGATAAGAAAGGTCACTTTCTTCCAGATAGTAGTGAACGTCTTTATTTGTCCAATCAACAATAGGTAAGAACTTAAACACACCATTCTGAATCGCAAGCACCGGCAGATTGTTTCTCGAGTTTGATTGCTCTCTTCGTAACCCAGAGAACCAGGTAGAAACATTTAACTCAGCAAGGGCACGTTTCATAGGCTCTACTTTATTTAGCTTATTGTACTTCTCAATGCCTTCTACACCCTGTTCCCACAATTTACCAAACTTTGCTTCCTGCCATGCCGGGCTAATTTGAGACTGATAGATCTTTAAGTTCAGATCTAACTTCTCTTTTAAAGAATCAATAAACTGATAGGTTTCAGGAAACAAGTAGCCTGTATCTGTCAAAATAACAGGAATATCTGCTTTCTCTTTAGTAACCAGGCGCAGCATAACTGCGGCCTGAATACCAAAACTTGAAGATAATGCATGCTCACCTGGTAAGTTATTAAGTGCCCATTGGACTCTCTCTGCCGCATTCATGTTTTCTAGTTTCGCATTTATTTCTGCTAGCTGGAGACTTTGCTCAGCTTTATTAAGCTTAAGCAGCTCAGACAAATCGAGTCTAACTTTCGTTGTATCAAGCATAGAAATCCCTCTTAGATACGATGACCTCTTCTATAATTCCTGCTCGAATAACAAAGTCACCAAAAGCTTCTCCCTTTTCACGCTCTTTAGCCCAGCGACCAGCTAATGAGTCAATTTCTTCCAGGATCTGCTTATCTGTAATATTTTCTTTGTACATCTTAGGTACTCGCGTTCCCGCTCTATTGCCTCCAAGATGCAAGTTATAACGACCAGGCGCTTTACCAACCAGACCAATTTCTGCCAGCATTGCACGACCACAACCATTCGGGCAGCCTGTTACTCGAAGAATGATGTTGTCGTCTTCTGGTAGCTCGTGCTTTTTCAGGATCTGCTCGACATCCGTAACAAACTCGGGGAGGAAGCGCTCAGCTTCTGCCATCGCAAGTGGACATGTAGGGAAAGCGACACAGGCCATCGAGTTCTTGCGCTGTTCACTTACTCCATCATCAATTAGGCCATGTTCACGAGCAATTTTTTCTATCTGATCTTTTTGCTCAGATGGTACACCAGCAACAATAAGGTTCTGGTTTGCCGTCATTCGAAAATCGCCTTTGTGGATCTTAGCTATCTCCGCAACCCCTGTTTTAAGAGGCTTTCCTGGGTAATCCAGCAGGCGACCATTTTCAATAAACAGAGCTAAATGATGTTTTCCATCGATACCTTCAGCCCAACCGATACGATCACCACGGCCAGTAAATTCATATGGACGGCTTTCCGCAAATTCTATACCGGCGCGTTTCTCTACTTCTGCTTTAAATACATCTATCCCAACTCGGTCCAGTGTGTATTTTGTTTTTGCATTTTTACGATTGGAACGGTTACCCCAGTCACGCTGCGTTGTTACAACCGCAGCCGCTACATCTAATGTTTTCTCCAGTGGAACAAAACCAAAGTCATCCGCTCTGCGTGGATAGGTAGATGTATCACCATGAGTCATCGCCAGACCACCACCAACCAACACATTGAAGCCAACCAGCTTGCCATTTTCGGCAATAGCAACAAAGTTAAGGTCGTTTGCGTGTACATCGACATCATTCTGCGGAGGTATCACAACAGTGGTTTTGAACTTACGAGGTAGATAAGTGCTACCAAGAATAGGTTCTTCATCTGTTGTTTCTAACTTCTCACCATTCAGCCATATTTCAGCATAAGCTCGCGTTTTAGGAAGCAGGTGCTCACTGATCTTTTTAGCCCATTCGTAAGCTTCCTGATGCAGTTCCGACTCTACCGGATTAGTAGTACACAGGACATTTCGGTTTACATCGCCAGCTGTAGCAATGGAATCTATACCTATACTATTCAATGTCTGATGCATCAGCTTAATGTTTGGCTTCAATACACCATGAAACTGGAATGTCTGACGAGTAGTCAAACGAATACTTCCATACATAGTGTGTTCATCTGCAAACTTATCAATCGCAAGCCATTGTTTAGGAGTAATGATCCCACCCGGCATACGGGCACGAAGCATCACATTATGCAGTGGCTCCAATTTTTGCTTGGCTCGTTCAGGACGAATATCACGATCGTCCTGCTGATACATTCCATGGAAACGGATCAGCTGGAAGTTGTCAGCTGTAAAACCACCTGTGATGCGATCCTGAAGATCTTGCTCGATCGTACCACGCAGAAAGTTGCTCTCTTTTTTCAGGCGTTCGTTATCCGAAAGAGGACCTAGCACCTGACCCAATACTTCTTGCTTGCTCATTAGTAGACATCCCTTTGGTAACGTTTTTCTTTACGAAGTGTGTTTATAAATTCTTCTGCACTTTCTTGTGAAAGCTGGCCTTGCTCTTGTGCAATGTTAATCAGTGCTGCATTAACATCTTTGGCCATTCTGTTGGCATCGCCACATACATAGATGTGTGCGCCTTCTTCAATCCAGCTCCATACTTCTGCTGCATTTTCCAGCAGCCTGTCCTGCACATAGACCTTTTCTTTCTGGTCTCGACTGAATGCAACATCCAGTTTTGTTAACAAACCTGATTTCAGGTACTTCTGCCACTCAACCTGATACAGAAAATCTTGAGTAAAAGTTCTGTCACCGAAGAACAACCAGTTTTTGCCTTCAGCATCACGGTTATCCCTCTCCTGAACAAAACTTCTGAATGGCGCGATACCTGTACCCGGACCAATCATGATCACAGGAGTCTTGTCATCAGCTGGAAGTTTGAAATTATTGTTATTTTCAACAAATACTTTTACTTGCTCACCCTCTTCTAGACGGTGAGAAAGGAAACTAGACGCTCCACCAAAACGAGTTTCATCACCCTTTTCATATTCAACAACACCTACCGTCAAGTGCACTTCTTCATCCACTTCAGACTGACTTGATGCTATTGAGTAAAGACGAGGAGTCAGTTTTCGTAAAAGGCCGATAAGCTCTTCCGCCGATAGCTTGGTTTTCTTTTCAGACAGAACATCAATCAGCTGAGTATTTGTTGAATACTCACGAAGTTTGTCTTTATCAGCCACCAGCTTTTCAAGTTTTTTACTGCCTGAAAGTTCAGCGTACTTAGTGATTTGCTGAAGGTTAGAAGTAGTAATCTCAAACTTAGTAATCAGAGCATTTCTGACAGAGAGGCTTTCACCGTCGATTTCCACACTTTCAGCTCCAGAAAGCTCAACTTTAGCCAGGATCTGGTCCACCAATTCGCTACTGTTTTCGTACCACACTCCCAACGCATCACCAGGTTGGTATGTTAAGCCTGAATCTTCCAGATCAATTTCAATATGACGAACGTCTTTACCTGAATCACGACCAGTGATCTTCTGACTTGTCAGAAGAGTGGCAGTATATGGGTTTTGCTTTGTGTACTGAGAATGAGCCGATTTAGTCACTGGTAGCTGTACAACATCAGCGTTGACTGGTGCAGCAAGATCATCTTTTGCTTTTGCTAATGCCTCTTCGACCCATTTAGCAGCAGACTCTTCGTAGTCCACATCGCAATCGATACGGTCGATAAAGGATTTTGCTCCTAGCTTCGATAAAAACGCATCAAAATCTTTACCTGTCTGACAGAAAAACTCGTAGCTTGAATCACCAAGCCCAATCACAGCATACTTAAGGTTATCCAGTTTCGGAGCTTTCTTAGATTGCAAAAACTCATGTAACTCTATCGCATTATCAGGCGGCTCACCCTCTCCGTTGGTAGAAGCAACGAAAATAACGTGGGACTCTTTCGCCAGGTTCTTGCCTTTATAATCACTGGCATCAAACAAGGCAACGTCAATTCCCTGGGACTGAGCTTGCTCTTTCAACGACTCAGCCACTCCCTTTGCGTTACCAGTTTGGGATGCAAAGATAATAGAAAGCTTGCCCGCTGGAGCAGCTGAAACAGAAGCCGCAGCTTGAGCGATAGGAGCGCCCGCCGCTATAGATTGAGATTGACTGACTCCCCAAAAGTATCCGCTTACCCATGCGAGTTGCTGAGGCGATAATTCTGAGACAGCCTGCTGAAGCTGACCAATTTGCTGGTCGTTCAGAGGACTTGCTAAAGCAGAGAGTTCCTTAAGTACCATGTCACGATATTCCTGTTAATTGCGTGACGATAGATTAACCACTCTCGTTAATAACAAAAAAGAATAGAAGGTTATGTTTTATAACTTTTTGGTAATAGAAACTTTGAAAGTTCCTGGAAAAGGCTATTTTTCCTCTACTCGAACTTGTTTAAATCCGACGGCCATCGCCGACTTCGAGGCAAGGTCAAGGTCGTAATACTGACACTCTTCACCACGGGCATCAGTTAAGGGAACGAAGCCTCCTTTTGCGTGGCGAAACTCTACAACCCAGCCACCATCCTGTATAGAAGGCTCGATGATTGCTTCGAGCAACTGTTCGTCTCTATATAGCGTCCTTAGCTCTGTTAGAGTCATAATTATTCCCTCATGCGTAGACCGACCACCACGACCACTACTTTATGATTTATCTAGTAAGCATGGCTCATTTACAACAATACGCTACTTTTTATTTCATTTAGATATAAAAAAACACCCAGTGATATCCGAGTGTTCTATATATTTAATTCATTTATCGGTACCGTCTGTGGCTTCCAGACTGGCTCTTGTAAAACCAGACCCCAAGACCTATTACAATTAGCCAGGGTAGTAACTTAAATACGAACCCTACCATTCCTGCCATAAACATTACCAGGAACGAGATAGCTATAGCTCCGAATACGGCTATAAAAGAAATCCCCGTAAACAGCAACATCCCCAGAAAAACTAATAAGAAAATAAACTCAAACATAAATCATCTCCTCTTTTAGTTCGATAATTGCAGGATGCGAGCCAACTATTGAAATCAATAAATTTTTTATTTTTCAATCAATTAAAAAAGCCGAAGCAATAATCACTTCGGCTAAAATTATAAATATGGTAATTATTGCTAACTAGTGGCTAATTTTACACATCTAGTTCAGCGGGAATTTTTGCCAGTGCGGTTTCAACAACTTCAATACCTGCGCCTTTCTTATGTGCATTCTCACTAATATAACGACGCCACTGTCTTGCCCCCGGCATAGCCTGGAACAGGCCCAGCATATGTCGGGTAATATGACCGAGGTAAGCCCCCTTAGAAAGTTCACCCTCTATATACGGGTACATCTCTTCTACGATCTGACGGCGTTTTTTAACTGGCTTATCCAACCCAAAGATAACCTGATCAACCTGAGATAACAGATAAGGGCTTTGATACGCTTCTCTTCCTACCATAACGCCATCAAGATGTTTAAGGTGCTCCAGACTCTCTTCCAGTGTTTTGATTCCACCATTTAAACCAATCGTTAAATGAGGGAAATCTTTTTTCAGTTGGTAGGCTCTAGGGTAATCAAGAGGCGGAATCTCTCTGTTTTCTTTAGGGCTAAGACCACTCAACCACGCTTTACGGGCGTGAATGGTAAAATCGTCACACCCACTCTGCTCATGAACGGTTGAAATAAAGGTCGTCAGAAACTCATATGAGTCCTGATCATCGATACCAATACGTGTTTTTACTGTGACTGGAATATCCACAACGTCTTTCATTGCTTTTACACAGTCCGCCACCAACTGAGGCTCTGCCATTAAGCAAGCGCCAAAACGACCGTTCTGCACTCGGTCAGATGGGCAGCCCACGTTCAGGTTGATTTCATCATATCCGCGCTGTTCCGCTAACTTAGCGCAGGTTGCCAGATCTTCAGGATTAGAACCACCAAGCTGAAGAGACACTGGATGCTCCTGTTCGCTGTAAGCAAGAAAATCGCCTTTGCCGTGAATGATGGCACCTGTTGTTACCATCTCCGTATATAGCAAAGACTCCGAAGTCATCAGACGATGAAAATAGCGGCAATGCCTGTCAGTCCAATCGAGCATCGGAGCGACGGAAAATCGAGAACTGTGAAATCTACCTTTATCATCTTGATTTTCATTAGATTTATCTAATTTCACGCTAACACTATCTTGCATCATTTAACCCCATTTGTGCCCATTCCCAACCAATTTTCACCATTCGTGGGCACATATTGGGCACGAACAGTGAACATTAACTAGGTTCATTTAACCGATAAAAAAGCTCTCTTAATGCACAGAAACCTTTTCGGATCGTGGTTTTATAAAAAAGAGGGCAGATTCTACATCAAGTTGAATCTGTGCCCAAGTATAGAGGTGTACTATGGCGTCTTACCATATTCAGAAAGTAAAAACACAATCTGGCATTACTAAATTCAAATGCCGGGTACGCGAAAGACAGTCCGGCGTCACTACCGTCGATAAGACTAAGACTTTTGCTAAGAAAACATCTGCTGTCGCCTGGGCTGAACAGGAAGTGGAAAAAATAGAAAGTGTTCGACACGGTGGAGTCATTCCCACCAAGCAAACTATTGGATTCTTAATAGAAAAAGCTCTGAAAGCTCCCGAATTTATCAGCAAGCGCACCATGAATTTTAATCTCAGGCTTCTACTTCGCTATCCAATTGCACATGTGCCACTTGTCGACTTTAAAGATCATGATCTCATTCAGCACTGCCAGTATAGAAAAGACAATGATGGCGTATTACCGCAAACTCTCTCTGTAGAAATTTCTAATCTTCGTTCTATATTTAAACAAGCAAAACCAATGTGGCAAATTGCTGTAAACGATGATGTATTTAAGTCAGCACACCACACTTTGGTGTTTATGGGCTTAGTAGGCAAGAGTGCTCGCCGCAGCAGACGGCCAAATGAACTAGAAATTCAGAAACTGATTACAGGCCTAAAAGACAGGGAGAAATCATCGGGCTCATCCATTCCCTATAGCGACATATTTATTATATCTGTGTTGACTTGTATGCGAATAGGAGAAGTATGCGATATTCGATGGGTAGATCTGAATGAAACACAACTTGCTGTTAAGGTAAGAGACCGGAAAGATCCTCGGAAGAAAAACGGCAATCACCAGTGGGTACCCTTGTTAGGTGATTCTTGGAAAATAATTCAAAGACAGCCACGCAACGATGAAAGGATTTTTCCTTACAATCCTCGTTCAGTAACAGCAGGCTTTCGGAGAGTTCGAAATAAACTAGGTATAGAAGACCTACGTTACCATGATCTTAGAAGAGAAGGTGCAAGCCGTTTATTTGAAGCGGGATTCACAATTGAAGAAGTGGCTCAAGTAACAGGACATCGCTCTTTAAATACTCTATGGCAAGTTTATACGGAGCTTTACCCTAACCGATTGAAAAATAAACCTGTGCGTCCTGTCATTTAAGGTGCATGCATCGAGGTGGAAACATCGATATTTTTTGATGTTTGATAATTAATAAAACAAGAGCAAATGGGGAGAAGATAATGAACTCTATCGATATTTACGGGATCTATATTGTGATTGGGATCGGTCTGGCTTTTTCTTTTCTTCTCATCTTTTCAGATAACTTAAGTGATTGGTGCGATAAAAAACAAGATGAAATACTAAAGAAAAAGGATTCTAATGCGAAAAACTGATCTCCGAACGGGCATTCGTTGATAGCATTGTCGGCTTTTTATTTACACAACGACAAACTCAGTGGCAACTTCGATACCGGCTAATCGACTAGGCCCTTACAATGTCTAGATTCGGGACAATGATAAACTACTCCAAAGGACTCACGTAGCAACATTAGCGTTATCCAACATCCGGGTCCGACCTGCATATAATATCTTGGGTACCATAACTCTAAAAAACGCTCTTCTTAATGCACTTACTCCGCCATCGAACAGAATATGCTTAGTGTATACCTAAGAAATGTCCAATACATCGTTGATGCGTTGTACATTTCAAACATGTTAGAGCGCATGCGTAATGCTCTCATCTAGTTAGATGTCACTATAGAGCCTGTATGTGCTCATTAACGCTAAGACAAAGCTATAGATATTATGTTTTGCAACATTTAAACGCGATTTAAATTCGATGTATGAGTCAATATGTCTCCGTCTATTTTGGACGGTAGACAAAAATAGACGGAGACTACACGAACAGTTAAATCATTGATATCTCGTGCCTTAAACAGGATTTAATGAGATATAAAAATCATGAAAATGCATGAAATGCATTCAATTCGTCCATCAGTTACTGCCGGAACTCGTGATCGTAAATCACTTGTATGTGATAGCAGCCACCAAGCAGCCTCTGAACTTCAAGGACAAACACATTAATAGCACCTTCGCAAAAACTGATATTCACCACTTTTGAGGATAATTTTCTTTCACTTCATAAGTGACGCATTCAGCCAATTCCTAGTTAACGTGATGAATATTGTCTTTACGAGACGGCTAAAAAAAGCGTAAGGAGCGCTCTTATCTTCCTAACCTCTGCAAATGTCGCGCACATTTTAAATGCGCATAAACACTTAACACATCTAGCTGCGTGCGGAATTTTATAAACATCAACGGAAAAATATTATGAAAAAAGGTATCAGCTCGACATGCAGACAAGAACGTCAAAACCCGAACTCTCGTAATTGTGGGCTACGCTCGCGAGACATAAATCAGGCAGGCAAAAATGCCATGTGGGAAAAATTTAATGCAGGACAAGTAGGCTTTCAAACTGTCATAGAGCAATCAACTAGGTTTACACAATTTTCAGGTTTCATCCGAGAAAACTTCAATGTTGGAGATATAAGGAACATTACCAGAGATCACGTTATCCAATATGCGGAGCAACTTAACGCAAAAATTGTAGCAGACGATATATCTGTGAAAACCGGGCATGATTATTTGTCTGCTGTTAACTCAATACTGAGCCAGGCCATTGGAAATGCTTCACTGAGAGTCACTGGTTCTGAAGCTGGATTACCAAGCCGATCAGGAGTTGCGACACAAAACAAAGCCATTACGAATACAGAACACAACAATATCAAGAGTCAATTATCAGAAAGACATGCCATTATGAGCGACATGCAAAGAGCTTTTGGGCTACGGTTTGAGGAAGCAAGCAAAGCTAATCCCTCTGTGATGCTCAAAGAGGCATTACAAAAGCAAGCAATTACTGTCTCTGAGGGTACCAAAGGGGGTCAATCAAGAGAGGTTCCTATCAGATCGCAGGTGCAGATTGATATACTTAGAACTGCCAGTGTCTTTCAAGGAAATCATCACTCGATGATTCCAAATGGTCAAACCTATGCACAGTTCCATTCCCAGTCTTATAGGGAGTTTGGAAGACTAAGTTATCACACCCATAGTGAGCGGCACTCCTATGCTCAACAAAGCTATAGCAACCATATCCAACAAAAAACAGGGGTTCAGAATATACTTTGTCCTGTCGCAGCCGGAATAAGCCATGGTACACAACACATTAATTACATTGCAGAAAAAGCAGGTTTAACAGTAGAAAACGCGAAAGCTTTAGACAACTATGCTCGCATACAGGTTGCTGAAGAACTAGGCCATCATCGAATGGATATCACCAACTCTTATTTGGGGTGAAATATGACTAGAATGGAATATGAGCTAAATAGGGCGTTACATCTATATAGAAGGACTGGGGGAAAACAAAACCGAGTAAATCAATCTGGAAATATGAAGAGATTTTGCCGGGATATACTAGAGCACAATCCAAAAATAAAATCCTTAAACCAAATCGGACGGAAACAGGTAGCCGATTTCTGGAGACGAAAAGTAGCTCTTTCACCCTCAACCAAAATAGCTTACTACTACGCTATAAAGTTCATTTGGAATGAAATATTAGAAAGGAGCTCCAATCCACCTCATTTTGAACATGTTAAACCAAGAGAAATAAACCAGCTCTAAGTAACTTTTGGACAGAAATGGCTTAGAGTTAGCACTCTAAGCGATTTAATTCGGATTAGTTGACTTTGGGAAAAGCGAAGTAGATGACTTTGTTGTTCGAGAGCATTGGCTGCTAACGCAGCCAAAAGAATGCTATTGCCTATTGACCGGAGAAAGGCCTCATATGTGTTATACGGTACTTAGGTTCTAGTCGCTAGACACCCGGAGGAACCATAGAAAATAGCACTTAAGATTTTAGCTAATTCAAATCTACAGTTTGATCATGACGATTTGCATCTGAACGATAATGATCTGCAAGTTCCCTTAATATTTTAGCTGTGCGCGGGTATATCAACTGTAAAGACTCTGAATCCTTTTGATACCCCTCAGCCAGCTTCCTTTCTTGATCTCCACCTGCGTGTGGATGCCTAGTAGTAACACCCCTAGAATTTAGCTTTCCGTTGATTATACCGTCTTCAAAAGACTCCGTTTTTAGAGATTCGATAGTGTCCCTAACAGACTTTTTCGGCCAAATTTTATCCTCTTCATCTGGCTGACATTTGGAGAGGTATTTTCCTATGTATAGGTCGCCAATATCTAACCTGCCACATTCAACTAACTGCTCCCTAGCCAATGAAACCCACTCACCAATAAAGTCATCTTCTGGCAAAAGGTGCAAAGTATCAAGTATATCCCACGCTGCACTAGCAACTTGTTTCGCCTGTTCCTTAGGCATGGTTTCCTCTTCTTCAACACAGTCTTTTCTTACAAAGACCCACTTTATTAATTGCACAAAGTTCGATGGATCTTTTGCAATTGACTTATGAATAAAAGTTGGTGAGAAATCATGATGACGAAAAGCTTTTGCATACAGCCATTCAACCTGCAATACCTCTTCGTCACTGCACTGGCCAGAATCCTGAATAAACTTTATTGCCTGAGTAATATCGTGGCTTACAGTCTGTATTGAAACCCTATCTATATCTTCAGGGTTAGTAGCGACCTTTATAAGTATTTGATGAGCAAGTTTGGCATCTAGATCTCCAGCACTTTTTCCACGGTGGAGATATTGGGCAAATGCATCAATGGCAGCTAGAGGTCTGCCATTCTTCAATAGGTTCCTAGAAATATACTCTACCAAGGAGGAATCTTTATCTTGAACAAAGTAATATGCGATCTTGTGCCAATAACTCTCTTGTACGGACTCTTCACACTCATCAAGTATATCGAATGTTTCTTGGGTAGCAGGGAAATTCACTAGCATTTGGCTTTTAATGTTTTCATCAACCAAATGATGTTCGCTAATTATTTTCTTGGTACTAGTAAAGTCGGAATGTGCCATTGCTGAAAAATATCCATTTGAGCACTCTTTATAACAGTCATCTTGTCCTAACCAGGCAACCAAATCATCAACGAATAAATCTTTTAGTTTAGACTTATATAATGAAAAACCCACCAGTCGAGGAAACTGACAGTTTTCCAATAGGTCTTTAAAGCCCTCAAACCCAGACTTATCATATAATTCTTCTAGTTTTTCAACTCGCAAAGATTCTAAGTATTCCTGCCTTTCATCATAGGGCACTTTTCTTCTTTTGACAGGGTCAATCAGATCAGGCCAATGATCATCAAAAAGATACTTCGCATTGAGTACGGGGCTATCAAAATCAAGGTGCAGATAAACCTCTTCTAATTTGGTTATCACTTCATCTGGCCATACCCAATCGGAATCTGAGAACTCTCTATGCCTAGAGATTAAGTCCCTTAAACGCTTAAGTAATTTTTTACGAGAATCTTCAGACAACTTATCGATATCAACTGATAGCAATTTATCAATGATTATTTCGCGCTGAGCAACGGTATAGGAATCGAAGTTACTCGCTAAATCGATGTATCTGTTATCTGGGTCTTTGTCGGCTTCAGCGATCATCATATCAACAATTTTTCCGACATATGAAAAGTAGTCGCTTTGCTTAGTAGTTTTATCAACCCCCTCAGCCCAATGTTGATAATCTGGACTAGCTATCCCACTTGTCGTTCTGGTATTACCGACCAATAATTCACGCATCAACCTCCAGGCAACTTCGGGATACTGTTTTAAGAGGACTTGTTTAATAAGGTTAACCCGCTCATCATGCGTAGCGGAGCTATGTGTAACCCATCCAATAAATATGTCGACTAACGAAGAAAATGGCCTATTACCGTATCTTCCGCCAGGATCTATTTCCGAAAGCCTTGCTAAAGTCTGGCATACTCTAGTGAGGTAGTTTTTATTCCAGGATATGCTTTCTAAAGCCCACAAAAGATCAGAGTGGTAACACCCTCCAGTAAAACTATCTTCGGCTTCCGAATTAAATAGGCCAAGCAAAGGTGAGTTTTCACCTAGAGAGGATCTATCTACCGCATCTAGAAAAACTTCTGGCGCAGCTTCCGCTAAAGGTGATGTAGATCTACCAAGTGAATACCAGAACTCCGTCGTGTTATTATCTTTGAAAAGATGATTCAACCAAGTATCAATCTTAATCTTAACCGACATCCCACCAAGCTGAGATACATAATCATCACTATAAGTTGACAGTAAGGCTAAAGTATCAGCTATATCTCTTTTCAATAGCCCAGAATATTTGGGTATATTTCCGTTAACAGACGCCATCCATCTTTCATCTGGATCTAGGTTAAACGATGGATCAGTATCTCCTAACACCTTGCCACAAATGTCACCAAGCCTATCGATATGGGACACTGACATTAAGCTTCTAATGTTCAACCAAACGTCAATCTTAGATATCACTTGCCAAGCTGCACCAACTCTTCTGATAGGCGCATCAGAATAAGTGGATAGCTTATCTAGTTGCTTTTCAAGCTGGTCGTAATCCATTCCCGATAAAGCGGACAAAATATCTTTGTCACTGTCATTATTCGAATTCCACTCCGTGGCAAAAAAGGCTGCAAATAATACATCTGCGTCAATCTCTGTTGGCCACTTTGGTGCAATATATTCTCTAGGCCTTAAAATTTCATGTCTCAGAAGTGGCTCCAAATAGCCTTTAGTATCAGAATATAACTTAGAGGCCTGACTATCATTAAAGCCGAGTTTTTGTATCGCCTCCTGCTGAATCAACCTAGGCCGCTTATCTAAACGGATAAGAGGGGTTTTCTGGCTTGATTCATCTGTAGGCAATATCACAGTATGCCCATTACTAACTGCATCACCGATCCCGTTTGGCTGGAAATTAATTGGCATTAGTATGAGCGGAGATTTAGATGATGCAATATCGTCCCAAGCCGGCTGGTTGAGCACTGTTAGAAATTTAGAGCTTAGTGAATCATCATTTAAAATGACCGAAAGAATAAACCCTTGAGATTCATTGATAGACTTGGCACATACTGTATAACTGGCGGAGTTGCCCGTTAAAGAATCTTTTAAGCGATCAGCTTGCTCATCCCTGTTGTGGAGGAAAAAATCACCAGTGAGTGAAATCTCTGTGATATTGGAAAACTTTGACCAGCTCTGTTCAATATCCCATAAATTAGGACACCGTTTACCTATTAACTCTGCAAACCAACGATGTACCGCCGGGCACTGCTCCAGCCAGTCACACAGAACTTTTGCATTGATTGCTTTTACGCTACCCCATTCTTCTTCAAGGTTCTTCTCGGCTTCCCACTTGGATCTATCTTTCCAATGTCTCGATGTTACAAAAACGTAGGTAGTGTTATTTTTATCAAATGGGTCAGGATCCTTGGTTCGCTTTTCATAATCATCATTTGCTTTTGAGTTGACGCTTTTGTCGGTTCCAAACTCCCAAGCCGACACTCCCGATGGCACAAATAAATTACCCTGATCAACTTCCAACTCTCCATCCCAACCACCTGTAGATACTGAGTCCCCAAAGGGGAAGTCGATTTTATTCGGACTGCATGAAGCTAAGATAAGTTTATAAATAAGCTGAGGAAGCAACTCTTCTGATCTGCGCTTATCTGTCGCAGTCCAGTTTTTTATATCATTCTCCGTGACATGCCATCCAGCCATTGTTATTCCTTTTCGTGAGCGTTAATCATGAATTCAAATTATTTAATCTTTTTGGCCAGAATGAGTTGGAGAGTAGACGCGATTTCTAGCCGTATAACAATTTATTAGATCCCAAAGTGGGGTAATTAAACACCCCATTTGGGGATTTTTCATGCATCTAATGAACGCTCAGATCTGGCGTAAACGCATGTTTTTATGAGGATATCACGAAGTGCACCTAAAGCGAGAATGATAATAAACGACAAAATGGGGCATTTCTGCGTACGTCACGTTTTGGCATTAGAAAACCTATCGAAACTTCTTAAAGTGGATTTTTCGAGGGCAGTTTTTTGTAACGCGAAAAGGGGCAGAACTTTGCTAGCGATGATAGTTCTGAGAAACCTCTGGACAATTTCGTTTTAGCAGAAGAAGTAAATTACCAGCTTTCGAATTACTTTTAATATTGCAAAGACTAAAATGAATACTCGATGTGTTTCCCACATCAACGCCAAGATCACTCGCTTTTGAAAGCGTCAGCTTTTAAAAGTCGAGTGGTTCTTCTTGTTGTACGTTTTTCGTAGTTTCTGAAGTAATACTTCTAATAATAAAAGTACCACTATCAATGGCGTGTCTAATTAACTCTGGCGGGCATCCAGATACACCATGTACATCACTCGCATTTCTTCGAAACGAACCCATGACGTAAGCAGCTTGATTAATAGAACCTCGATAGTTTTGCCATAGCTTATTGACTTCGGAGCTATCATTCGTCATCTGACTAAATCTTTTGCGATAAACATCCTCTAGTACTGCAAAAGAACGAGATACCCTTTGCTGATATGAGTCATCATGAGGATTTCCAAGATTGTGAACTGCGTACAGGTGGTTTGTGACCGCGTCAAGTGCACTACATATAGCTGTCATTGCTCCTGAATAGTCACTTTCGCTAAACCTCCGATATGCATTCTTTAGAAGGGTCTTCACATCTTCAGAAAGATCGTGGACGGCGTCCTCCACTTGAAAATCCAAAGGTCGAAGCTGTCCATCAACCACTTTCCAGCCGAACCTTTCAGCACAATCAGATATGCGAATTTCAAGATAACTTTTCTGTTCAAGCATTGCGGCTATAAGATTCTGTATTGCTTTTCCAGAATCAGGTTCTCTAGAAATTAATCCATCAAGCGCATCAAGAAGCTCTCCCTTTGATGCTCCTTTCGCAGGTAACGATTTCTGTTGTAGATGCGCCAGGTCTTCCACTGGTAACGCAGCCGCCGCCACTACATCCTTAGTTTCATTGAAGGTAAAACCATCTTTAACGGTTGGCCTCAATGCCCGCCACACTTTTTTAATATCGGTTTCCATATTTTACCTGTACGTACAACGTCTAATTCAATGGTGCATGAACACCATTATTGCAAAAAACAAGTAACCTCAAACCAAGAATGCCAGACGTTACATGCATCCATTGCAATTTCTTGTTATGTGTTTACTGCTTATCTTCAGGTAACGCATGGGTTCGAAAAGCCCCATTGCTACGACGCGTAATTGTATTACCACAATACGGGCAAGAGATCTCTTCCGGCTCCTTCGATCCAGGCATCTGGCCACCAATTTCAGATACTTCGTATTTTTTATTACAGGCTGAACACTTTTCTATTTCAGACATTTAGAATTTCCTTTTTTGTTAATTAGAATTGTCGTTTACACAGACACATAACGCCCAACTAAAGGGCAGAAACCAAGCCAATACACCCAACTGAACCAGCCATAACCTCAAAAATAAACCGAACCAAAAGTGTCACGTGTTTTTGTCCCTTTAAGTTGTTTGTTAGCACACTATATTTCGTTGAGCTCCATTTTCATTTGAGCCTTCAATGCTTCACGGCTACTTATTACCTTATAGCCACTTTCAGTCAAGCGAGTTTGATATGGAGCTATAGTCGAATTATCAATGAAATACTCAGGTGTTCCCATAAATTTAAGCATAGAGACTGAGTCGTCATAAGATGACTTTATATCTAACGCTAGCTGATCTAGCAACGTATCAATTTCAGGAGTTGCAATTAGCCTTATGCTGTTAGACTCATGAGTAACTTTTAGTTGTTCCTCATTTAGTTCGTTAAACAATTGCATAATCTCAGCATTGAATTCCAAAACACTGTTATTTGAAACTTCCGCACATTCAGATAATTGTCCCGCAAGTAATCTCTGGAACATTGGCGGAAATCGTTCAACAAAAACTGAGTTACATTTAGAATTGAACTCATCTATTAATTGGAAAAATTTAGAAAACTGTGCTCTCTTAGCTTCATATTGGTATTTACGTTTTTCAATATCTAATACATGATCTTTCTTGATACTTTCTAGCTCCGCTGCATGCTTGGTTATAATTTCTTGTTTGGCATTTTCTAGAACTTCTATATCTTCTTTTAACGCTTTATTCGCGCCTTTTGCCTTTGTATAGGCGGTAAAGTACAGTGATAAAGCACCAATAATGAAAGCTAGGCCATGTGTAATCAAATCTGTTGTATTCATAAACATTCCACTAGTGTGCTAACAGTTCTTAGGTGGACAGTGTCCACATGACATTGTCCACCTAATGTAAATGCTACTTTATTAAACACCGTCAACACATTGATTTACATGTGGAAATGAAAACTTTATTCAATAAGGCATCACAAATACCGACAATGTCTTAACTGATAGCCTCTTAAGGCTTACTCATCACTATTATGCAACGACGCCAGTATTAAATCATTACCTGAATTATAGGATTATGTTTAGGCAAATACCTAAATTAATTATTTCGTAAAAGGAAATGGGGCATAAACGTGCTAGCGATGATCCGTACTGGCGCGTGTCTGGACATATTTGAATTGTGATCCACAAAGCAATCTGACTTTTCGAATTGCTTCTGGAGTCACAACAAAACAGCTAGCCCAAAAATTAAAACCTCTTTGAATTGCAATTGATAGTGTGTAATTAAAATTCTTTTTGAATTTTGTCAAAAATCTTCACCTTATCAATTAATTTGCCAAATAATACGACTTTCCATTATTTAAAAAACACATATTTGATAAAAGTAAACAAGATATACATCTCAAACCTAGATTCTTGAATTAAGCAGAAAGTTTTCGAGAGTTATGGTTTTTAATGAGAAATTCGATGTCATGGCAAGAATTTCACTCTTTTCTGTGAGGCTCAACGTTATGGGTAAGTTAATTTTTGTTCTAACTTTGCTAAATTAATAACCACAAGGATGTATATATATTAATACGCATTATCAATACTTTGTTACTCAAGGGATGGTTGGCATGAATATGTTGAAGATGACATCAATAATTAGTGGTGTGGCTCTTATTACCGCGTGTAGTACTGTCGGGGATAAAATGAAAATACCCGAAAAAGGCACCGCAAGTATTGCTTTGCAAATTACCAAATCAGCAGGAAGTGGGACTGTTTTTGAAGACCGTAAAGTTCCTGAAAGTGCACTGAACGATGTTTCTGCAGCAGGGTATGTAGGGTATAGCGCTCTTGGTGTCGCTTTAAGCAATGGTGTTCTTGGCTTTGGTTTGGCGCTACTGGGAGACCAGAAATTCGGCTGGGATGGTATGAATTATATTATGTACCTGGACGCAGATAAGTACGACCCCAGCGACATTGAAGCCGTAGGAAACACAGTCATGTCTAGGATGGTTGATATCTATCCAAATAGCTTAGAATTGGCTAAGTCTTTAACTCCTTTAAATATATCCGAAAATGATTATATAGATTTGAATCGTAACAATGGTGGTCAACGTCTATTCGTACGTGGTTATAACGGAATAAGTTATGAGAAAACGCCAGCTTGTATTCGTTATAGTAGGGATAAATGTGTCATAGGCTCATGGTTAAATATTGTTAAAACCTCAAAACCGATAGATATTTCTCTGTTTAGCGATGAGCTTCAAGATTTGATGCCTTCAAGTTCTGTTATTGCGGTAAGGTTCTATTATTTCAATAGCCATTATCAGAGTGTATACGTAACTTCCAAGAATAATGAGACTATAAACAGAACTGATTCGTCCTATCCAAGCAGTCCGGAGTTCAGGTTACCAGAATCAACTTTTATTAGCTTTCCAGAAAAGTTCATTTTGTCGGAAACAAAATATCTTCCATACATCTCTGCTATACGAGATAACAACAATGTGTATTATTTCGCAGAGCCTATTAATAAGAAACAATTGAAATCCCCCATTGCGGACTTCCATGAACAGTATGTAAAGATGGTTTCAAATACAGAGTAAAAAACGGTAACCTAAAACCCAATTTCTCTTCTATTAAGATATCGGCCTACAACTGGAAGCCGATATTCTTTATTCAACTAAGCTCAGCGGAGACTCACACGCAGGTGGTCTTGGATAAACCGAACAATCCAAATTGTCCGCCGTGGCCGAATCGTGGGTTTCTTTCAGGTTTTCCGCGATATTGCTCTCCACGAACCTCGCCTGATTTAGATCCACGGGATTCAGTGCGGATTCATTGTTCGGCATCCAGGGCTGAGTAGAAAGCGTATCTAAATCCAAATCGTTGTGATCAACCGCCACCCCTGACGCCATCACCATCATTTCCCACTCTGACAAATCGATTAAGTCCCAGTCTAATTCTGACACCTGCTCAATAGTCATGCCCTTACACTGTCCGTTTCTCGGATCGAAATCGATACCTAACTGGGGAGCTGCTTCTTTTGCAATTTCCTCTATTACATTTCGGATAATATAGCCCTCCTGCAAGATCCTAAACTTAAACCATAGCAAACATAGGTCGTAACATTTATGGAAAGATAACTACTGGATATAAATACAGTGCTTTGCTATTATTATTGAATAGCCAATTGCTGTCTTTTTAATAATGTCGAGTCTCCCGAGAAAATTGCCGAATAACCTACGAGCTAAGCCAGCATATGGCACAGAATTTATAGAAATGCTTTGTGATAAAAAAGGGTGTAGAGGTGTTTATCGCTTTGATCCTACTAGGGAGATTCTTTCTACATATGGATTAAAGCAATACCCACATAAATGCTCAAACTGTGATACAGAAGTTTTTATAACCGGATGCTATCCAAGGCTAAGCTATATGAACGAGTGCTGGATTTTAGAAAAAGATATTGAGCGCACTTGACCAGTATGTCCGCTTCAAAATTAGAGTAATTAAGCATGATAAGGTGCAAAAACACGTCAACGAAAATCACTAAGCTTGTCCTGCTGATGTTGAAAGTGACTGTTACATATAAAATCTTCCACAGTTTTGGAACTTTTTTCAGCAGTTTTGCACTGATCAGCGAGTTTCAATAACTATCGCCGTGCTGAATCAACAAACTTAGCAAGATCCTCAATGTGAATCATCAGCTTAGCCTTTTGACCTTTACCCATAGGGACCACTGGAATCATTAGTTTGCCTGAAAGGTAGTGGCGCCTAGCTACGCGGTATGTAACGCCTAAATACGTCTCACAGAGCTCTGAGAGCGGAATTAGTACCCTACCGTGCTGCTTCAGTAGCAAATCAAAAGTGGAAACTTTTCTCATAGCATCGATCTCCATTTGATAGACAGCTATACTATGACAGGATATTCGAAATTCTTATTGCAATAAGAAAGCTTTATTTAGAGGTTAAGTGTCCCCTCAAAGGACTTAATCAATAAGTTGGACACAGAATGGGCACAAATCAACCCTTAAATAGATACATTTCAATAAGTTAGCCATAAGTTGCTACTATCGAGCATTGGCGCGACGGAAAATCGAGAACTAGCAAACCTCTTCTCTTCACCAGAAAGCGCGTTTGCAGAGTTTACATTTTGGGTACCACTATTTGACATGACTAAATCCAATTTATAGCTATTCGGAAATAAACTTACTTACCAAAAGGAGCGCAGATTCTACATCAACACGTGGTAATGCCCAAGCAACTAAACTAATCAAGGCACCTATAAACTGATAAAACTCCGCTCTATTCACACCTCTTTGGTTTCAACACACTGATATAAAGCCTTAATTATCATTTAACCAGCTCTAAAATCTTCTATATATATTTGTCGGGCATGCATAAAACCACTCAGTTCATGCTACTCTTAGATACAGCGATACTATTTTATGCGGACTTAGTAAACTCTATTTACTTGATTCAACATACACTTTTAGCTTAGTGTATGCGGATATCTCGCATTATTGCGGGAATTTCGACAACTGTCCTTTTATTTAAGGTGAGCACATTGGACAATTCATTACTTGAGCAAGTAACAGAGATATGCGAAGCAAGAGGCGTTAGATTTACCCCTCAAAGACGACGCGTATTTGAGTTAATTTGTTCAAGCCCTAGTGCTTCTAGTGCTTACGACTTATTAGAACAGTTAAAAGAGAGTGAACCACAAGCAAAACCTCCAACTGTGTACCGTGCGTTGGATTTTTTACTTGAACAGGGTTTTATTCATAAAGTAGAGTCGGAAAACAGTTTTATATCTTGTTGTTCATGTGGCGCAAACAAACACCATTCTCAGCTGCTTATTTGTGACCAATGTGGTAACGTCATAGAACTTCTAGATGATAACCTTGTAGCCTTGTTAGAAAGCAATGCTAAAAAACATGGCTTTAACATCACAAATAATGTCATAGAGACTCATGGCATTTGTAGTAAATGCCAATCAGACATAGAAAAAAAGATAGATAGAGTGATATGCGCGCTGAATTTGTAAACCCGTTTTTAGCTTCTCTGATGAACGTGCTAAAAACAATGGCTTCACTAGAGTTGAAACCACAAAAACCAAGAGTTAAAAAAGACGAAATTGCCCGTGGTGATGTATCAGGGCTAATTGGTATGGTTGGCGATCAAACTAAAGGTTCAATGTCTATTACGTTTGACGAAGGTCTTGCACTGGAGATCATGCAGAACATGTTGGGTGAAAGGCCAAACGGTATCAATGAAGAAGTTACCGATATGGTCGGTGAAATCACCAATATGGTTACTGGTGGCGCTAAGCGTATTCTTTCAGATAGCGGATTTGAATTTGATATGGCGACACCAATCGTTGTATCAGGTAAAGGCCATACCATCCGTCATAAGTGCGAAGGGGCAATCATTATCATGCCTTTCACTTCTGAATGGGGTAACGCATTTATTGAGATTTGTTTCGAATAAACAAATCTGACGCTGACGAATATAAAAAAGCTGATGCATAACAGTATGCATCAGCTTTTTTTTGTACTTAAAGTCTGAAAATTCAGCAGAGCTTTCTCACTCTGCTGATTAATTTTCAATTAAGCTTTGAAAGTCTTAAACGCGTTGATCAGACCGTTAGTAGAGCTATCATGAGTATCAACCGGAGACTCATCAGCCAGCTCTGGTAGGATCTGGTTAGCTAGCTGCTTACCAAGTTCCACGCCCCACTGATCAAATGAGAAGATGTTCCAGATAACACCCTGAACAAAGATCTTGTGCTCATACATTGCAATCAATGCACCCAGAGTCGCTGGAGTCACTTGTTTAACAAGGATTGAGTTAGTTGGACGGTTACCTTCAAACACTTTGAATGGAACCAGATCTTTCACTTCTTCAGCTGATTTACCAGCAGCAGCAAATTCTGCTTCTACCTGCTCTTTAGTCTTACCAAATGCAAGAGCTTCTGTTTGAGCGAAGAAGTTAGACATCAGCTTCTGGTGGTGATCGCCTACTTTGTTGTGGCTGATTGCAGGTGCAATAAAATCACAAGGGATCATCTTAGTGCCCTGGTGAATTAGCTGGTAGAACGCGTGCTGACCGTTCGTTCCTGGCTCACCCCAGATGATTGGGCCTGTCTGGTAATCTACAGCATTGCCTTCACGGTCAGTGTACTTACCGTTAGATTCCATGTTGCCTTGCTGGAAGTAAGCTGCAAAGCGGTGCATGTACTGATCGTAAGGAAGAATCGCTTCAGACTCAGCGCCGTGGAAGTTGTTGTACCAAATACCGATAAGCGCAAGGATTACCGGGATGTTGCTTTCGAACGGAGTTTCAGTGAAGTGCTTATCCATGTCGTGTGCACCAGATAGCAACTCAATGTAGTTGTCATAACCAATGCTTAGCGCGATTGAAAGACCAATTGCTGACCATAGTGAGTAACGACCACCAACCCAGTTCCAGAACTCGAACATGTTTTCAGTGTCGATACCAAACTCAGATACCGCTTCACCATTAGTTGAAAGCGCAGCAAAGTGCTTAGCAACATGAGCTTCATCAGATGCTGACTCTAGGAACCAGTCACGAGCAGTATGCGCGTTAGTCATTGTTTCCTGAGTGGTAAATGTCTTAGAAGCTACAAGGAACAGTGTAGTTTCAGGATCTACTTTTTTTAGCGTTTCAGCAATGTGTGTGCCGTCTACGTTTGACACAAAGTGCATATTCAGACGAGTCTTGTATGGCGCCAGAGCTTCAGTCACCATGTATGGACCAAGGTCTGAACCACCGATACCGATGTTAACAACATCGGTGATTTCTTTACCTGTGTAACCTTTCCAGTCACCAGAAACAACACGGTCGGTGAATGACTTCATTTTCTCTAGCACAGCGTTTACTGCTGGCATTACATCTTCGCCATCAACAATCACAGGTGTGTTACTGCGGTTACGAAGTGCTGTGTGAAGAACTGCACGACCCTCAGTCTGGTTGATGCTCTCACCACTGAACATAGCTTTGATTGCCGCTTTCAGCTCAGTTTCATCAGCTAAGGCGAAAAGCTTTTCCATGGTTTCCTGGCTGATAAGGTTCTTTGAGTAGTCGACAAGAATGTCTGAACCAAACTTAGCAGAAAACGTATCAAAGCGGTTTTCGTCCTGAGCAAACAGCGATTTAAGTTCCATATCCTGAGCTGACTCAAAGTGAGCAGTCAGTTCTTTCCAAGCTTTAGTTTGAGTTGGATTGACGTTTTTCAACATGGTGTTCATCCCGATATGACAGTAAATTTTTTTCAGTCAAATGCGGTAACGACTCCACATTGACCGAAGACTTAAAATTAGTTGGTTGTACCCATCCGGTGGTAATACCCTTATTATAATTTTGGGCGTGTTGATGCATTATCAACACGCCCTAAGATAAGATTATCTCTTAACTCATATATTCGGATTTTGAGTTATATCAGAGAACACTTGGTTAAAATGTTCTCTGATATCGCTTAAAAAACAATAATCAGGCAATTTTTACTGAAGACCATACCGTCTTAGCTACCTTTTGCCAACCAATACTAACGAGCAATCATCATGTGGACACAGAAATTAATTACACTCAAAAGCAGAAAACGTGGCTTTCACTTAATTACAGATGAAGTGGAGCGTCAACTTCCAGAAATCCACAATCTATCTGTAGGTCTGGTGCATATTTTTATTCAACACACATCAGCAAGCCTGACAATTAACGAAAATGCTGACCCTACTGTCCGTTCTGATCTTGAGAGACACTTTAATCACTCAGTACCAGAGAGAGCCCCGTACTACCAACATACTTATGAAGGTGATGACGATATGCCCGCTCATATCAAAGCATCGACTCTCGGTAATAGTGTTACTATTCCCATCACTAACGGTAGACTCGCATTAGGCACATGGCAAGGAATCTACCTTGGCGAACACAGGGATTATGGTGGTTCAAGAAATATCGTAGTGACTATACAAGGGGAATGATATTTCACGCAGCACTAAAAAGGCTGGTTTACCATAACCCAGAAAGCACTATCCTCTTTCCCCCAGGCTAGCTCTGTTCGAACAACGATACCTTCAACCTGAAATCGAATTGCACCACCAGCACTCCACTTCATGTCTGTGTGCAATGTTTTCAGGTTGTACTCATCTGCAACCCGGCCAACATCTACGAAGGCCACCCACTGCCACCAGGGTACATCGTAAAAGTTGAATACCGGCCAGTCTCCAAGTGGCTGCCACTCTGGCATCACTCTATACTCCGCGCTGTAATGTATGGCAGAGCGGCCATGAAAACGGTTAGAACCATAGCTCCTTAGGCGATATAGCCCCCCTAAGGCCACTTGTTCATATTCTGGCGGTCTATGGCAATCATCGTTGCCGCAGTCACTCCAGTTTGGTGTATCCGCCGTATAAAAACTGAAAGCCAGAACCTGTTTATCAAAAACGTCTTTTAGGTTACCAAGATCCCAATAAAGGTTATTTTCAAATTCCAGCTTTACCCATTCACTATCTTGCTTGAACTCAGGTGAATAAGTCACATCCAGACTGGTTCTTGAGCCCTCGGTAGGGTTGCGGACATCATTGCGGTTATCCCAATCCAGCTTTAACGCCATTCCCCATGTTTCTTCCGCTTCATTGTAATTAACTTCAAGTTCACGAGAAGAGTAAAACGGTTGAAGCTCAATTGTCGATACACCACTATCAAAGGGAGTTTTGCCTGAAATGTCGCGGGAATTATGCAAAGCAGCTTGCGCACCCAATGATTCTGCGTGACCAATGGGTAGGATATAACGAAGAGAAAGCCTGTAATTTGACTCCCTGCCATCTGTCCGTGTTGCAGACGATTGTTCTGAACTATTATTTCCTTGCTCACCAAGAAAATAATCGAAATCTACATATTTGGCATTATAGCCATCGGCACCTACCAACAAGTTATCTCCAAACTGGTAGTTAACTCCCGATAAGTAGGTAATGTAGCTGCCCTTCTCTGACCGCAATCCAACACCGAGAAGGCCAGCCTGATCTTGTCCAACACCTTTAATTAGGCCAGCAGCGCCTAGCGTAAAGCCCATACTTTCTGTTGAATAGAAGAAGGGAACAAACGCCGTTTCGTGGTTCCAGGAAGGCCAGCCATCAGCAACAGCGCCTGAGCTTAAAATTGCGGTAAATGAAAGCAATACAACTAAAAGCTTATTATATAAAGCTTTAATCGCATTCAACATATGACAGTTCAACCCTGGATGTTAGTCTTGTAACCAGTTCATATCCTATGGTGCCTACATGCTTAGCTACTTCTTCTACTGGTAGTTCCCTGCCCCATAGCGTAGCTTCGTCGCCAACTTTATCTTGCGAGTCCGGCCCTAGATCAACAGTCAGCATATCCATAGATACACGTCCGGCAACTGGCACCTTTCGTCCATTAATCCACACTGGAGTTCCGTACGGAGCTGTTCTTGGATACCCATCCCCATAGCCAATAGCAATAACCGCTACATTGGTATCTCGCTCTGTTATCCATGACGCACCATATCCAACAGGCTCACCTTTTCGTACTGTTTTAATTGAAATGATTTTTGATTTAAGGGTCATCACCGGGAGAAAACCAAGCTCTTCCGCATTGGCAAAATCGAAAGGCGATACACCATAAAGAATAATACCCGGTCGGTTCCACTCCATATGGCTTTCCGGCCATTTAAGAATACCAGCCGAAGCGGCAATAGAACGCTCACCCTCAAGTCCTTTAATAGAAGTTAAAAAACGTTGAACCTGCTCGCTGGTTGCTGGGTTATCCAACTCATCTGCGCAAGCAAAATGGCTAATAAATCTGATTGGCTTCTGTACCTTGTCACAAATTTCGATACGTTCTAAGAAGTAAGGTAATTGCTCTGGGTCAATACCAAGCCGGTGCATTCCAGAATCTATCTTGAGCCATACTTTTAATGGTTCTGACAGACCAGACTGCTCATCAATAGCCAACAGCTGTTCAACGTTGTGAATAACTGTCTCAAGGTTATATCGGCTTAATAGTCGCAACTCGTCTGCATCATAAAAGCCTTCGAGCAACAAAATAGGTTTATCAATCCCACTCTCACGTAGTTTTACTGCTTCTTCAATTCTGGCTACACCAAATGCATCAGCATTTTCCAGACTACGTGCTACCTGAATGACACCATGACCATAAGCATTCGCTTTGATAACCGCCAGAACACGGCTCGCTGGAGCTTTGGATTTAATAAGAGCCAGGTTATGTTGCAGTGCTTGCTTGTCTACAAACGCTGTTGCTGCTTTCAATTTACTCATATTGCTGACACTGCCTTATTCATCATCAAATGCCGGGCCAGCGTAGTTATCAAACCTTGAGAACTGCCCCTGGAATGTCAAGCGTACCGAACCAATAGGGCCGTTACGTTGCTTACCAATGATGATTTCGGCCGTGCCTTTCATTGAGCTGTCTGGGTTGTACACTTCATCGCGATAGATAAACATGATCAAGTCAGCATCCTGCTCGATGGAACCTGATTCACGAAGGTCAGAGTTTACTGGGCGCTTATCAGCTCGCTGTTCAAGCGATCGGTTAAGCTGAGAAAGTGCAACAACCGGAACATTTAATTCTTTTGCCAACGCTTTAAGAGAGCGCGAAATTTCTGCTATCTCAAGTGTACGGTTATCAGATAGAGAAGGAACTCGCATCAACTGAAGGTAGTCGACCATAATCATGCTAAGGCCACCATGCTCACGTGCAATACGACGAGCACGAGAGCGAAGCTCAGTAGGAGTAAGACCAGAACTGTCATCAATAAACATGTTCTTCTTCTCCATAAGAATACCCATGGTGGCAGATATACGAGCCCAATCTTCATCGTCCAGCTGGCCAGTACGAATCTTTGTCTGATCAACACGAGAAAGGGATGCCAACATACGCATCATGATCTGTTCTGAGGGCATCTCCAGAGAGAAGATCAGAACAGGCTTATCCTGATCCATAGCAGCATTTTCACATAGGTTCATTGCAAAGGTTGTTTTACCCATCGAAGGACGCGCAGCAACGATAACCAGATCCGAGCCTTGAAGACCTGCGGTCTTTTTGTTTAGATCAGTAAATCCAGTATTTACACCCGTCACACCGTCTTGTGGGGTTTTATAGAGAATCTCGATTCGCTCTAACGTCTTCTCTAGAATACTGTCTACATTCTGTGGTCCTTCACTTTCGCTGGTTCTCTCTTCCGCTATTTTGAAAACCTTAGTTTCCGCCATATCCAAAAGGTCTTCGGATGAACGGCCTTGAGGATCATAACCAGCATCGGCAATTTCATTGGCTACGCCAATAAGGTTTCTTACCAGGGCTCTTTCTGCCACGATATCGGCATAGGCATTGATATTCGCTGCACTTGGCGTATTTTTTACAAGGTCTGCTAAATAAGCAAAGCCACCAACATCCTCAAGCTCTTCTCTCAGCTCAAGATGCTCGGATAGAGTGATAAGATCGAGAGGCTTACTTTCTTCAAGAAGCGATTTGACGCCTTCAAAGATCATTCTATGAGGTCGGCTATAGAAGTCTGTACTAAGCACCTTCTCTGCCACTGTATCCCAACGCTCATTATCAAGCAGCAGGCCGCCTATTACGGATTGCTCTGCTTCAAGAGAATGCGGTGGAACCTTAATAGCATCGACTTGCGGATCTGCTTTGTTAATATTTCGGACTTCAGCCATGACGACTCTCATTAAATTTGTGCGTAGCCCGGTATTATACTCAAGTCGCTTAAAGATGCATATTCAACAAGAATTTATTAGTATCCCATATACACAATGGGCTAGCGCCCAATAATTAACATTCTTATGACGAATAAAAGCCAGACATACTTATCATACAGCTATCATTGCGTCCTAATAGAGAGGTTTAAGTGTCTATCCGTTTGTTGTTGCTAACTATTTTAATTAGCCCACTAGCGTATGCGGAAGAAACAGCAGAGGATAAAGGAGAAAACTCACCTTTAAGTACTGAAATAGAGTTTGGTTACCAGTCACACTCAGGGAATTCTGATACCGAATCTCTCAACGCAAGGGGTGACCTAGAATATATTTCGGGGAGACACCGATACTCTGGCGAACTCAAACTGTACAAGCTGGATAAAGATGGGGTGGAGGATAAGCGCCAAGCAAGCTATCAGGCTCAGACCGACTATAAGTTGGGCTCAAACCTTTACCTCTACGGCAACTTCAAAGGCGTAGACTCTAAGTACAGCGCATATTTTAAAGACTACACATTGTCAGGTGGTTTGGGTTACCAAACTTCTTTTTCCAGTAACATGGTTATAGAATTAGAACTCGGTCCGGGTTATCGCTATCAGGAACCCAACCTTGATGAAATCGATGACGATGACATCATTTTCCCCAACGTGGTGAAAGAGCCAATTGTACGTAGCAACGTAAATCTCAGCTGGCAGATACTGGATTCGCTTGCTTTATCTGCAGATTTAACAATGACAGCTGGTAGCAGTAACTCCAACCTTGATTCAGAAGTGAGCGTTATAAATAATGTCACCGACGATATCGCGTTAAAACTTACTCACTCTCGTCAATATCACGACAAGGTTCCGGAAGGACTAAGTAATACCGACAGCATCTTTACCGTCAATTTACTATTCTTGTTCTAAAAGTGACGTCTTTACTCAAGTAACAGATATAAAAAAACACCAGCCGAAGCTGGTGTTTTTACTTTCTTCTAAAAGAAATCTTTTCGATGCTGAAATTACTCAGCAGCAACAACCTGTAGGTTGATAGTAGCAAATACTTCAGAGTGAAGCTGGATGCTAATTTCGAACTCACCAGTTGTACGTAGTGCACCTTCAGGAAGGCGAACTTCGCTCTTAACAACTTCAACGCCAGCAGCAGTAACTGCGTCAGCGATGTCACGAGTACCGATAGAACCGAACAGTTTGCCTTCGTCACCAGCTTTAGAAGCGATAACAACAGCTTCAAGAGCGTTAACTTTCTCAGCACGAGCTTCAGCAGCAGTTAGTTGCTCAGCAACTTTAGCTTCTAGTTCAGCGCGACGAGCTTCGAACATTTCAACGTTAGCTTTAGTAGCCATTACTGCCTTATTCTGAGGGATAAGGAAGTTACGAGCGTAACCAGATTTAACGTTAACAGTATCGCCAAGACCACCTAGGTTACCGATTTTATCAAGTAGAATAACTTGCATTGTTTAATCCTCTTTCTTAATAAAACGACCGATTACTGATGCTTATCAGTGTACGGTAGTAGTGCTAGGTAGCGAGCACGCTTGATAGCGCGAGCTAGTTGACGCTGGTATTTAGCGCTTGTGCCAGTGATACGGCTAGGTACGATTTTACCAGCTTCAGTGATGTAGTTTTTAAGAGTTGCTACGTCTTTGTAATCAATCTCTTGTACGCCTTCTGCAGTGAAACGGCAGAATTTACGACGACGGAAGAAACGAGCCATGGGCTATCTCCTGATCTTAAATTTGAGTTAAGAAGTAAAAACTGAGTTTAAATTACTCAGCAGCTGCTTCTGGCTTAGCTTCTGTACGCTCTTCACGACGAGGAGCACGCTCTGCACGCTCTTCTTTTTGCTTAAGCATGATAGATTGCTCAGTAACTGCAGCTTTAGTACGCATGATCATGTTACGTAGAACTGCATCGTTGAAACGGAAAGCAGTTTCTAGTTCATCGATTACAGCCTGGTCAGCTTCAACGTTCATTAGAACGTAGTGAGCTTTGTGAAGCTTGTTGATTGGGTAAGCCATTTGACGACGACCCCAGTCTTCTAGACGGTGGATAGTACCGCCAGCTTCAGTGATAGAACCAGTGTAACGCTCGATCATGCCAGCAACTTGCTCGCTTTGATCAGGGTGCACCATGAATACGATTTCGTAATGACGCATTGGTTGCTCCTTACGGATTATTAGCTTCCACGTTTGGCCCGGTCGTCCAGAGGAAGCAAGGAACTAATAAAAAATGACCGAGAATTAAGGACGGCAAATTGTATAGAAATGAGACAGGGATCGCAAGGGCTTTTTATAGACAAAAATTAGGGACTAAGTTAGCCCCTAATTAAAGAAAATGAGATTAAAGGCTTCTTTGTCTGACTGCTTCAAACAAGCAGATACCGGAAGCAACCGAAACGTTCAGGCTAGATACAGCTCCTGCCATTGGAATCTTAATTAAATCATCACAGGTTTCACGAGTCAGGCGACGCATACCATCACCTTCAGCCCCCATAACAATCGCCAGTGAACCTTTGAGTTTGGACTGATAGATATCATGAGTTGCTTCACCCGCAGTACCTACAAACCATACACCTTGCTCCTGCATTGCTCTCATTGTGCGAGCCAGATTTGTTACACGTACAAGAGGAACCGTCTCCGCTGCACCGCATGCAACTTTACTTACAGTTGCAGTCATTGGCGCTGACTTATCCTTAGGAACGATAACAGCAGCAACACCAGCGGCATCTGCATTACGCAGACAAGCACCAAGGTTGTGCGGGTCTGTAACACCATCCAATACTAAAAATAGCGGCTGATCATGCTGCGCAATAATAGCATCAAGGTCGTGTTCATTTAGCTGCTTAGCAGGTTTTACACGAGCAATAATACCCTGATGGTTTGCACCTTTAGCTTTATCATCAAGAGCTTTACGCCCCATCTGCTGGATAGAAACACCACATTGCTGTAGGTCGTTAAGAATTGGAAGAAGACGATCATCCTGACGACCTTTCAACACAAATGCTTCAATGAAGCGAACCGGATCTCTTTCCAGTACGGCTTTGACGGCATGAATACCGTAAATAAATTCGTTGCTCATTTTTTATTTTCATGTTCTAGACAATTTATGCCTGATACTTCGTCTTACAAGTACCTAGCCTTAAATCGTCATCCCTGCGAAGGCAGGGATCTAGTTATTAATTCCAACAAAGTCTATTAGATTCCAGCCTTCGCTGGCGCGCGGCTAGCGGGATGACATCAATTAAACTTTATATACTCTATCGGGTTTTACGCTTTCCCTTTGCCTTATTTGCTTTAGAGCGCGACTTATTCTTACGCGCTTTCTCTGCTTTGTTTTTTTACGAGCAGGGTTTCTGCCTGCCTCTTCTGTTGAACCATCTGGTCTCTTGGTTGGTTCAACCATAGCTTTGGCTTTCGCCTTTACACCACGCTTACGCGACTTAACCGCAGCCTTCTTATTTTCAGCTGCTTTTTTCTCAGCCTGAGCGGCTCGTTTCTTAGCCGTTTTTCCTTTACCGCGTAGCTTACGACTTGTTTCGATTAATTCAAAGTCAATTTGTCGATCATCCAGATTTACCGACAAAACTTTTACCTTAACCTGATCACCCAGTCGGTAAATGTGACCGAAACTCTCACCAATAAGTCTCTGACCGATTGGATCAAACTGGTAGTAGTCGTTAGCCAGCGTTGATATATGCACCAGACCATCAATATGCAACTCAGTCAGTCTCACAAAGAAACCAAATCCGGTTACATTAGCGATAACACCACCCAGCTCTTCGCCAACATGATCTTGCATGTACTCACACTTCAACCAGTCAGACACTTCTCTGGTCGCATCGTCAGCGCGGCGCTCAGTCATCGAACACTGCTCACCATAGAAATCCATATCGTCAAAGGAATAGTGATAGCCGCCAGTTGGTGTCCAACGATCCTTGTGAGTACCGTGTTGCTTGGCGATCAGGTATTTAATCGCTCTGTGCAGCAATAGATCCGGATAACGACGAATCGGAGAGGTAAAGTGAGCATAACGTTTCAGCGCCAGTCCAAAGTGCCCGGCATTGTCAGCGTTGTATACCGCCTGCTTCATGGAACGCAGAAGCATAATCTGGATAAGCTCTTTGTCAGGACGCTCACTAATGGCTTTCATCAGATTAGCGTAGTCTGTCGGAGCGGGCTCTAGGCCACCAGCCAGATCGAGTCCAAGCTCTCCAAGAAAATCTCTGAATCCTGATAAGCGCTCTTCACCCGGAGATTCGTGAATTCGATATAGTGCAGGTTCTTTTAGTTTTTCTACAAATGATGCAGATGCGATGTTCGCCAAAATCATGCATTCTTCAATCAGCTTGTGAGCATCGTTTCGAATTAACGGCTCAATACGATCAATCTTTCTTTCAGCGTTGAAGATAAATTTGGTTTCTACCGTTTCGAACTCAATCGCACCGCGATGATCACGCGAATGTTTAAGCACTTTGTACATGTTGTGCAGCTCTTCGAGGTGTGGAACCAGTGAGTCATATCGTTCACGAAGTTCCTCGTCACCATTCAGAATGGCATCAACCTTATTGTAAGTTAGGCGGGCATGAGAGTTCATTACCGCTTCGTAATGCTTATAACCAGAAAGCTTACCCGCTGCTGAAACGGTCATCTCACACACCATACACAGACGATCTACTTGCGGGTTAAGAGAACATAAGCCGTTAGACAACACTTCCGGCAACATTGGCACTACTTGAGACGGGAAGTATACCGAGTTACCTCGATTGATCGCTTCTTTGTCCAGAGCAGTATCAGGACGAACATAGTAGCTAACGTCTGCAATAGCTACCCATAAGCGCCAACCACCACTAGGTTTAGCTTCACAGTAAACTGCGTCATCAAAGTCCCGTGCATCCTCACCGTCAATAGTCACCAATGGCAGTTCACGCAGATCAACGCGGCCGGTTTTCGCTTCTTCAGGAACTTCTTCACCTAAGTCCTGAATCTGTTTCTCAACCTCTTCCGGCCAGTCTTGTGGGATCTGGTGGGTGCGAATAGCTATCTGAGTCTCCATGCCAGGAGCCATATTCTCGCCAAGCACTTCAACAACTTTACCCATCATGCCACGGGTACGGCTGGCACGATCTGTAATTTCAATAACCACAACGTTACCCATGCGTGCACCGGCTCTGTGCTCGTCCGGGATTAGAATATCCTGACTGATACGCGAGTCGTCCGAAACAACATAACCAAAGCCTTGCTCCATAAAGAAGCGGCCAACTATCTGAGTTTTTCGCTCTTCCAGTACGCGGACCAGCCTGCCCTCTTTGCGGCCACGCTTATCGGTTCCTGCTGGTTGAGCAAGAATATAATCGCCGTGCAGGATAGTTCTCATCTGGTGGTGTGGCAGCAGCAAATCGTTGTCTTTACCAACAGAACCATCCGGCCTTACCCATCCGTGACCATCTTTATGGCCGATGACATAACCTTTAACCAGTTCAAGTTTGTCAGGTAACGCGTAGCACTGCCTGCGGGTAAACACCAACTGACCATCGCGCTCCATGGCTCTTAAGCGACGACGCAAACCTTCATATTGTTCTTCACCAAAAAGCCCAAGAACCTCGAACAGATCATTTCTGTTCATTGGCACATTGGCCTCCGTTAAGAACTCAATAATGAATTCCCGGCTTGGTATCGGATTTTCGTAATTACGAGATTCTCGATCAGCGAACTTATCTTTAGTGATCTTTTCAGACATTGCTATACCTGCTTATAGGCAAGGGGATATGCTGTAAGTATATAGAACTAAATGACTATACCCAAGCAACCATAGAAAACAAAACGCCCCGCATTTGCGAGGCGATGGTTATTTTTATTGGTATGAGGAAGAAATTCGTTGCTTACCAGAACACTTCCCGGCGTTTTGCTCTGGCAATGATGTTCTGAGGCATTCGTTGCTCTAAACCGTCACGCAGTACTTTGATTCTGGTATGCATTCGCTTATCAGCAGTCACTGAATTATAGAGCCAGCGGTAGGCATCTTCGTAATCGAGCGGGCTACCATAATCTCTTAATAACAACTCCGCCAGATGAACCCTAGCGTTCAGGTTGCCCATAGAAGCAGCTTCACGCAGATAAGGAATCGCACGCTCTTTATCCTGTTGTACCAGAGTACCGCGTGAATAGTAGCTTCCTAGCTTTTCCAAAGCAGCAGGCAAGCCCTGATGAGCAGCATTCTCGATATAGTAGAGTCCAAGTTCAACGTCCTGATCGACACACACCCCCCAGGAAAGCATGTCACCATAGAGGTATTCATAAGCAGGCAGGTTAATACGCGTCGCACGGGCAACGATATCTTCCACAATCTGACACTTATCTGCTTTTACCTGTTCAAGATGCTTATTTTTGTTGATTAGATTGATCAACTCAGCTTCGGTGTATATCGGAACTGGCTCGCCTACATCCTCCATCGCGAATGTATATGACGAACTAAGAACCAATAACAGCGAAGCTGCTATCGATTTCAGCTTCATACCTGCACTCTTTACTCATACCGTGCTTTGTTATCGGCAATACCTGTCTGTACTTTAGCTCAAAAAGCGCACAAGGACGGCAATAATTTGCCATAACAAGCGTAAAAGATCGCATTAGTTCAGAAATTGAAGAGAAAAAAGGCCAGCTACTATTACTACTGAGCTGGCCTAAGCGCCTATATTACATACTAGAAAAGTTACATACGGGGGAAATGGTTGTCTGGCTAACCCATTACCACAAAAATCAATAAGGATTAGCAACTCTGATATTTTACCTGTCATGAGTCTTTTTAGGTTAAAAATAGCAACCAGATTGTAAGCATCTACTTACAAAATTTATCGTTAGCCGGACTGAATTTTGGAACCATTCTATTCGTAATACTATCAGTACTGGCGTATACATAATAAACAGATTCAGCATGCCGAAATGAGGGTATCCAAGATTAAAATGGAACAGAAGCAGATCCTTATTGTTGATGATAATAAAGAGTTAATCAGTGCATTAAACGACTATCTTACCCGCTCGGGATTCAGTGTTTATTGCGCTGAAAATGGCACACAAATGTGGAAACATCTAGAGAAGATCCAGCCAGATCTTATTATCCTGGATATCATGCTTCCCGGCGAAGATGGCTTTAGCCTTTGCAGACAGCTACGCCGCGAATCAGAAGTCCCCATAATCATGCTCACGGCAGTGGCAGAAGAGGCAGATAGAGTTGCGGGTCTGGAAATGGGCGCCGACGATTACATCACAAAGTCCTTTAGCCCTCGGGAGCTCCTTGCCCGGATCAAAACAATATTACGCAGAAGTCAAACAAACAGCTCTGGAAAACTAGCCAGAAAAGTTCATTTTTCTGACTGGACGTTAGATACATTAACCCGTCAGTTAGTTGATCATAGATCCAAAGAGGTTAAACAACTTTCTGGCGCTGACCTTTCCCTACTTGCGTTATTCCTATTCAAAGCCAAAAGCATTCTTTCCAGAGATGATATCGCCAGAGAAATCTGGGGCCGCGATGCTGAACCGCTAGAAAGAGGAATCGACGTACAAATCAGCCGCCTGCGGCACCATTTGGATGACAAAGAGAGAACCCTGATATTAACCGTAAGAAATAAGGGCTACATGCTCACCACCGATGTTAAATATGAATTTTAAACTCTGGCCACAAAGCCTTGCTGCCAGAACCAGTCTGCTTCTTTTGCTCGTGATTCTCGCGGCACAGTTTATGTCGGGAGTGTTCTGGTATCAGCATACCAGTGCAAGAGATCAACAGGGTTTGGTGACCACAGCTCAAAGCCTGGCTAGAAGTGCATCTTCAACCATATCTTTTTTTAAAACCCTTCCAACAGAATACCGGCATCTGGTGCTCAATCAGTTAAGAAATATAGGAGGCACACGCTTCTTTGTATCTCTCAATAACCATGAACTGCCACTTGATGCACTACCAGATAGCAATAGAAAACAACTGGTAGTATCTGAGGTAAAAAGTATTCTTCATTCCGAGCTGGGCACAGAGCTTAATATCAAGGTAGATTTCACTCGCCGAGAGAAGCTCAAAGTATTCAACAACGAATTAAAAATTGATGAGCTCCCTCTGTTATGGGCACATTATTCACTCTCTTACGGTGACATTAACCCTCCTATTCTCGTTATCCAAATTGAAGTTGCAGATGATGAGTGGTTCTATCTCGCTGCCGTTTTACCTGCTCCATATGTGAATTTGGAAACCACTTACTTCGAGGTCAAAGAGTGGGTCAGCATCATACTATCCGCGATACTTTTGATGATTTGCACCTGGTACATTGTGCGCGGAGAAATTCGACCAGTACGCCAACTGGCAAAAGCAGCGACAATGATGACAAGCAAACTCAAGGTTCCGGAAGTAAAAGAGGAAGGAAGTGCAGAGTTAAGAGCTGCAGTAAGAGCATTCAATAAGATGAATCGCAGGATCAACAGTCACATTCATGACCGCGAAATGTTGTTTGGGTCAATTTCACACGACCTTAAAACGCCAATTGCCAGCCTAAAACTAAGAGCAGAAATGCTTGAAAACCCAACCGAAAGAGAAAACTTTTTCCGCATCATCAATGAACTAGACTTAATGGTTAAAGGTTCACTGCAATGTATAAAAGAGACTGATATTCACGAAGAGATCGAAGGAATTGATCTCATGGCGGTGATTGAACAATGCCGAAATGCCTATGGTAAGCATAGCTCGAATATCTCGATATTTGGTCAATTTGAAAAGACGTTTGCGGGTAAACCATTAGCCATTAAGCGTTGCGTCCAAAACCTGATCGATAACGGCATTAAATATGGAACAGAGGTCGATGTTGACCTAGTGGAAACAGAAGATGCTTTTATCATTTCCATTTCAGATTATGGTGATGGTGTTGACGACTCTCTTCTGGATAAGTTGTTCGAACCTTATTTCCGTTTGTCACCTCAACACAATACCGAAGGAAACGGCCTGGGATTAACCATCTCAAGAAGCATAGCGAAAGCTCATGGAGGTAAGCTAACTCTTCAAAGGGCTAAAACTGGCGGACTCTGCGCGACCCTGGAACTACCTAGAGAATAATGCGATGAGAAATCTACTCCTAATGTGCGTTACGCTATATGCATACTCGTCTTACGCCGAGGTTGAACTTCAACACTGGTGGACATCTAAAGGTGAACAAGCTGCCCTTCAGGTTTTAGTTACTCACCTAAAGAAAAACAATATCGATGTAGATACATCTCCGGTTAAAGGCGGCGGGGGAGATAGTTCATTGATGGTTCTTCAAGCCAGAGCGCTCGCAGGAAATACTCCTCATTTTGCACAGATAGAAGGGGCTAGCATAAAAGCCTGGGACGCGATTGGAATATTACACGACATCAACCCAATAGCAGAAAAGCATAACTGGGATAACACTCTGACTCCGTTAGCTATACAGTTTAACAAAACTGATAATGGTTACGTCGCATTGCCAATCACCTTACACAAAATGAACTGGCTCTGGAGTAACCGCAACCTTTTAAACCAACTGGATTTAAAGGTACCAACTAACTGGGATGAGCTTATCAAAGCAATGAGAACAGCAAAGTCTCAGGGCGTAGTACCATTAGCAATCGGCCGACAACCATGGCAGATCGCTCAGCTATTTGAACATATCGCTATCTCAATTGGAGGAACAACGTTCTATCAACAGGCATTAGTCGACCTTGATACCCAGGCACTAAATTCGGCCCAGATGAATAAGGTAGTGAGCCGGTTTAGGGAGCTAAGCTCGATAACTGGCAAAAAGACCCCCAAGAGAAGCTGGGACGAAGCGGCTAGATTACTTGCCAATGAGCAAGCACTTTTCCTGATGGGAGGGGACTGGATCCTCGGTGAGCTAATGTCTCTGGGAGTCTCTATCCCCGATAAGATAACCTGCACTCCAACTCCTGGCACCGAGAACGTATTTGTTTACAACATGGATAGTTTTATCTTTATGAACAAACCAGGATTCTCGCAAGCATCTGCACTACTAATCGCAGATGCTTTGGCAGATAGTAACTTTCAGGTTAAATTTAATCAGGTAAAAGGCTCCATCCCTGTGCACAAAGGTGTTCCCCTAGAAGGATTTAATCCTTGTCAAAAAGCGGCTGTTAGCTATCTACATGAAGCACTCAAGGGGAACAATGCCGTACCCAGCATGATAGACTCCATGGCAGTCAATCCCGTCAAACAAAATGCAATTACCAACGAGTTATTCCGCTTCTACACCGATACGAGAGTAGATAATGAGCTACTCATTAAGCGGTTGCTCGCGATAGCAGAAAGCTCATAGTGTACCGCCTTTGTAAGCACCTGCTTACGAATCCATAATCATATTTAACCTTCACGAGTGTCTTTTTCCGTATGATTTTTTTAAGGCTCTTTAACCCTACGAGCTGAATCATATAAATACTATTTAGAAAGGACACAACTTATGATTGCACATCTTAAGCATGGCCTCTCAAAGCTTTCTCTTCTCGGTAAAGCCTTGATGCTCCCCATAGCGCTGTTACCCGCCGCAGGTCTTCTGCTGGCATTTGGTGTTCAGTTAAATTCACCTATGATGCAGATGTCCGGGCAAGTTATTTTCGACAATCTGACTCTATTATTTGCTGTTGGTGTAGCCGTTGGCTTAACTAAAGAATCTGGTGTTGCAGCTCTGGCAGCCGTTGTTGGCTTGTTGGTAATGAATATGACTATGAATGTCGGCTTAGAAATCACCCCAGATTTAGTAGCAGCGGATAGAAAATATGCCATGGTTTTGGGTATTCCAACCCTTCAAACAGGCCCCCTTGGCGGTATGCTAGTCGGTCTTCTGGCCGCGTTTATGTATAACCGCTTTTTCAATATCAGACTACCTGAATTCCTGGGCTTCTTCGCAGGCAAGCGCTTCGTTCCTATTGTTACCGCTTTTAGTGCTTTCTTTATCGGCTTGATACTACCATTCTTCTGGCAATTCATTCAGAGCGGAATCGATGCCCTGTCCGTAATGACTAGTGAAGGTAACATGTATGTCTCAACATTTATCTATGGCTTTATGGAGCGAGCTCTAATCCCTGTTGGCCTGCATCATATCTTCTATACACCATATTGGTTTTCTTTCTATGAATATACAGCGGTAAACGGCGAAGTGATCAATGGCGCTTATACTATTTGGCACCGTATGCTTTCTGATGGTGTTACGTCATTCACTGGTGGCGGTTATGAGAATGCGGGAGCGTTTATCTCCGGTAACTTCGCTATCTATATGTTTGCTTTCCCGGCTGCATGTCTTGCCATGTACCACGAAGCAAATACTAAGAATAAGAAGATCGCAGCTGGTCTGCTGGGTTCTGCTGCATTGACCTCATTTGTAACAGGTATAACCGAACCAGTAGAATTTGCCTTTGTGTTCGTAGCTCCAGTACTTTATTTGTTCAATGCGGTAATGGCTGGTGTTTCCTACACAGTGTCATATGCGCTAGATATTCAGGTAGGTAAAACCTTCTCTGCTGGTGTTATTGACTACATCGTCTTCGGTATCATGCCGTCTTTGAAAGGCTTCGATACTAACTGGTTAAATCTATTTATTTGGGGACCAATTAACGCTGTAATCTACTACACTGTATTCCGATTTGTAATTCGTAAATTTAACTACCAGACCGTAGGTCGAGAAGAGCAAATCAATGAAATTACGTTAAGTGATGAAGACCTGGCTGTAGCTATTTTGGAACAGGTTGGTGGCCGTCAAAACGTAACATCTATTGCCGCCTGCATCACTCGTTTACGCTTAGAAGTTACGGATGTATCTCTGGTCAACGAAGACAAAATTAAAGAACTTGGAGCCATGGGAGTCGTAAAAGTTGGCACCAATGGAGTCCAGATAATACTTGGAGCGAAGGCTCAGTTTATCGCCGAAATACTAACTTCATCACCTGATGTAAGCGAAGTTCCTGCGACTTAAAAAACTGATTCTCAGATACAAAAATAGCCAGCATTAGCTGGCTATTTTTTCATTCAGATTCAATTAAGAATTGAACGGATGAACCTTAATGATAGTCTCATTACGGTCTGGACCAGTAGAGATAATATCTACCGGTACACCTGTTAGTTCTTCAATACGCTTGATGTAATCAAGAGCGGTCTGAGGTAGGTCTTCAATAGACTTAGCACCGAATGTATTCTCAGACCAGCCAGGAAGCGTTTCGTAGATTGGCGTTGCTTTCTCAAACTCATCTGCAGCCAATGGCGACACTTCTGCTACCGTACCATCTTCCATTTTGTAGCCAGTACAGATTTTAAGCTCTTCAAGACCATCTAAAACATCTAGCTTAGTCAGACAGAAACCAGAGATTGAGTTAAGCTGAACTGCACGACGCATAGCAACAGCATCGAACCAACCAGTACGACGTAGACGGCCAGTTGTAGCACCAAACTCATGGCCAACTTCACCCAGGTGCTTACCTACTGGATCTTGCTTGTCCAGACCATCGTATAGTTCAGTCGGGAAAGGACCAGAACCAACACGAGTACAGTAAGCTTTAGCAATACCTAGAATGTAACCAATATGGCGAGGACCAAAACCAGAACCTGCTGCAACACCACCAGCTGTAGTGTTTGAAGAAGTTACATATGGGTACGTACCGTGGTCGATATCAAGCAGAGTACCTTGCGCACCTTCGAACATGATCTTGTCGCCACGCTTACGTGCTGCATCAAGTTCATCAGTTACGTCGATAACCATTGAAGTCAGAAGATCTGCATAGCCCATTGCTTGCTCAAGAACTTCTTCGTAACTCACTGGCTCTGCTTTGTAGAAATGCTGTAGCTGGAAGTTATGGAAATCCATTACTTCTTTTAGCTTCGCCGCGAATGATTCTTTATCGAATAGATCGCCAACACGCAGACCACGACGCGCTACTTTATCTTCATAACAAGGACCGATACCACGACCAGTTGTACCGATAGCTTTCTTGCCAAGCGCTGCTTCACGAGCCTGGTCCAGTGCAACATGGTATGGAAGAATTAGTGGACAAGCTTCAGAAATGAATAGGCGCTCACGAACTGGAATGCCACGCTCTTCTAGAGGAGTCATTTCTTTGATTAGAGCATCCGGAGAAAGAACAACACCGTTACCGATAACGCACTTAACATTATCGCGTAGAATACCGGATGGAATTAAGTGAAGAACGGTTTTTTCACCGTCAATGACTAGAGTATGACCTGCATTGTGTCCACCCTGATAGCGAACAGTATACTTTGCATCTTCTGTTAAAAGGTCAACGATTTTACCTTTACCTTCATCACCCCACTGGGTGCCAAGAACGACTACGTTATTTCCCATCTTTCCAAATCTGATTGCTAGTTAAAAATGGATTCTAGCACCTTACTTTGATTCTTGCAGTCATTTTTTAAGCATAAAAATGTCATAATTGAGAAAAGTTATGGTGACAAACCCATAGCTTCAAACCGTGAATACCATACGTTTTTAGCGTACTACTTCGCAAGTACATTGATAATATTAATTTTTTTGAAGGTTGGTGATGAGCAGTTCTATTTTAGTCGCTTTAGGTCTGGTTTTAGTTGTCGAAGGTATTGGCCCCCTAGTTGCCCCTAATGGCTGGAGAAAGATGGTAGCTCAGTTAAGCCAGCAGCCAGATAACGATTTAAGGCGAGTGGGAGGCTGTTTGGTGGTTGCGGGAGCAGTGATCGCTTTTATGGCTTCATAAAAAAAGAGGCTCCACAACAGGAGCCTCTCTACATAATGTTTGGCGTAACTTAGTTAGCAGCCTTAGAACCGTCAGACTGATTCATGTACTTAAAGAAGTCACTCTTCGGATCCAGAACCAGAATATCGCTCTTATCACTGAATGAACGCTCATACGCTCTCAGTGAACGAAGGAAGCTAAAGAATTCAGGATCTTTGTTGTACGCATCAGAGTAGATAGCAGCAGCTTTCGCATCTGCATCACCTCGTGTTACACGAGCTGTTTTGTCTGCTTCTGCAAGAACGGTTGCCACTTCAAGCTCAGCCTGAGCACGGATAACTTCCGCTTTCTCTCTACCTTGTGAACGGTGCTTACGAGCTACAGTTTCACGCTCCGCACGCATACGCTTATAGATAGACTCACTGATTTCATCCGGCAGGTTGATCTTCTTCATACGGAAGTCAACTACACGAACACCAAGGTCATTCATGGCGCTTTCACGAGTATCATTCAGTACTTCAGCCATGATTACGTCACGCTGACCTTCAATCTCAAGCGCTTCAAGGCTTGCTTCTGGAATCGCTTCACCATTTTCAGGGTCAACGACAGGATCAATCTGACCACTACGTGGACCAGATACAATCTGCTTGATTTCGCGCGAACCGATTTCAGAACGAAGAACGTCTGTTACTTTACGCTCAAGAAGTGCCTGAGCAGTCAAAGTATCACCGCCACCTGTTGCCAGGTAGTACTGACCGAAATCTTCGATACGCCACTTAACGTATGAATCGATGATAACGTCTTTTTTCTCAGACGTTACAAAACGGTCGGCACGACCATCCATAGTCTGGATAAGAGCGTTCAGCGTTTTAACTCGATCGAACAAAGGCATCTTGAAGTGAAGACCCGGCTCGTAGATGCGAGAAACATCATTGCTATCTTTCAGTACTCGACCGAATCGAATAACAATACCGCGTTCACCTTCAGGTATAACGAACATCGACATCAGCATTAAAGCCAAAGCAACGACAAGTACAGGGATCATTAACTTACGCATTCTTAGTATCTCCCTTGACGTGTAGTTGAACGAGACGGCGTTGTAGTTGTTTGAGTGTCAGTACGCTGAGACTCAAGTTCAATGTCATCATAAGCAGATGTTGTTTTCGCCTTACGTTTAGTCGCAGTTTCACCGCTCGACTGACCCAGCTTATCAATTGGAAGGTACAGCAGGTTACCGCTAGATTCTGAATCAATAAGAACCTTAGAAGTGCTTGTGTATACTTCTTCCATTGTATCAAGGTACAGACGATCACGAGTTACATCAGGAGCAGCCTGATATTCAGGAAGCAGTTTTTCAAACTGAGCTACCTGACCAAGCGCTTCGTTCACCGTACGCTCTGTATAACCCTGTGCTTCTTTCTTCAGACGTTCTGCACGACCAGTTGCTTTAGGAAGGATTTCGTTCTTATAGGCTTCTGCTTCACGAATGAAACGCTCCTCATCCTCTCGAGCTGCGATAGCATCATCGAAAGCATCTTTAACTTGCTCTGGCGGACGTGCTGACTGGAAGTTAACGTCAACAATGATAAGGCCCATATCGTAGTTATCGATAATACGATTCAATGTTTCCTGAGTGCTCTGACGAATCTGCTGACGACCACTTGTCAGGATGGCATCCATCAGGGAGTCACCGATTACCGCACGCAGTGCCGAGTCAGTTGCCTGACGCAAGCTGTCATCTGCATTGGTTACACGGAACAGGTACTTGTACGGATCAGATACTCGGTATTGAACACCCATTTCTACCGTAACAACGTTTTCATCTTTCGTAAGCATTGTACCAGATGCACGCAATGCACGAATTGCCTGAACGTTAACAGGAGTGACTTCATCGATAAAGCGAGGACGCCAGTTCAGACCTGGGTCAACAATACGGTCGTACTTGCCGAGTCTAAGTACCACCCCTCTTTCCGCTTCACCTATGGTATAGAAACCAGAGAACACCCAAATCGCGATTGCAACGATAGCAATCAGGCCAAAGCCAATTGCACCACCGCCACCACCAACAGATGGGATTCCACCTTTCTTACCAAACTTTCCACCCAGTTTTTGACTCAGTTTGTTAAAAACCTCGTCTAAGTCTGGCGGTCCTTGATCACGGCCACCTTTTCCACCGCGATCATTGTTGCCCCAAGGGTCATTATCGCGGCCATTATTATTGCCGTTATTATTACCAGGCTCATTCCACGCCATCAGAAAGCTCCATCATTTATATGACGTTATACTGTAGCAGTCCTTTAGTGAACGATAAAGTCACCTAAGGCTGCCCCTTCTCTTTTTCAAGTCTAGACCAATCTACCTGCTGCATTCGGATATCGATCAATAAGTTACCATCTGTATCATATTCTTCGCCCTGAATCGACTTCATCTCGAAAAAAGTGCTACGCAGGCGCCCCTGAAATTGTGGCGGTATGCGAAGACGGTACTGAACCATCTGACTAGCTAAGCGCTCTGTCAGTGCTTCAAACAACAAATCTATACCCTGACCTTCCATTGCAGAAACCCAGACAGTTCGAGGTATACCCTCGTCATCTCGTTCAATACGAGGCTTCTGATCTTCCATATTGTCGATTTTATTCATCACTACTAACGAAGGGACTTCATTAGCATCGATTTCTTCCAGAACGACATCAACGGCTTCGATATTGTCTCGAAAACGCTCATCACTGGCATCAACAACATGTAACAGAATATCTGCTTCCTGAGTTTCCTGTAGCGTTGCTTTAAACGCCGCTACAAGGTCATGTGGCAGGTGACGGATAAACCCTACTGTATCAGCTAAGATAGCAGGGCCGACATCAGCCAACTCTATTTTTCGCAAAGTTGGATCCAAGGTAGCAAAAAGCTGATCGGCAGCATACACACCAGCTTCGGTAATACGGTTGAACAACGTAGATTTACCGGCATTGGTGTAACCAACCAATGAAATGGTAGGAATTTCAGCTCTGTTACGAGCTCTCCTTCCCTGCTCACGCTGCTTTGCTACTTTTTCCAAGCGACGCAAAATTGCTTTAATACGATCACGCAATAAACGTCGGTCAGTTTCTAACTGAGTTTCACCCGGCCCTCGTAAACCAATACCACCTTTTTGTCTCTCTAAGTGAGTCCAACCACGAATTAATCGGGTGGATAAATGGCGGAGCTGTGCCAGCTCAACTTGCAACTTACCTTCGTGGGTTCTTGCTCGCTGAGCGAAAATATCGAGGATCAAACCAGTTCGATCCAAAACGCGACATTTACACAGTTTTTCTAGGTTTCTTTCCTGGGCAGGAGAGAGGGAGTGATTGAAAATCACTATCTCAGCTTCAGCAAGTCGCACAGCCTGCGCGATCTCTTCCGCTTTACCCTCTCCAACATAATACTTAGGGTGCGGAGCCTGTCGGCTACCAGTAATTACTTGCAGCGTGTTGACTCCGGATGAAGAAACCAGCATTTCAAATTCGCTGAGATCTTCCCATTCACCCTCTTGCGTGAAGTTGATATGAACAAGAATAGCCTGTTCACCGGCTTCGTAACGGTCAAACAAGCAATCAACTCCTTACTAACAAATTCGTTATATTGATATTAATCTTCCGATTTCTCTTGTGGGCGATCCGATTGAGGACGCTCTGAGTTGCTGTGGTGTGTTACTGCACGAGCAGGAACAACTGTAGAAATCGCATGCTTGTATACCATTTGATTTACAGTGTTTTTCAGAAGGATCACAAACTGATCAAAAGACTCGATCTGACCTTGCAGCTTAATACCGTTAACCAGGTAAATTGAAACAGGCACACGTTCACGACGTAGCGCGTTTAGAAATGGGTCTTGTAGAGATTGCCCCTTAGCCATTTTTATTTTCCTTATTTGTTTGTAGTTGTAGTTATTTAGCTATTTTGTTGCATGGCAATTTTAAAGCTGCTTTTGCATCGAGCTAAATGAATCAAAAATAAGCGCACCTATTAACCTATAGCACACTTTTACGCAAAAACGATCACATTATACACAGCAAAGTTATTTCGATTCTATTGCATTCGACATTAACTTTAGAGCGTCTTCAATGTTCTCGCTATCTAACCAAGTTAAATTATCCCAGCTGCGTAACCAGGTAATTTGTCGCTTGGCCAATTGGCGGGTTGCACAGACACCACGGAATACCGCTTCGTCCAAAGAACAATTCCCGTCCAAATAATCCCACATCTGTCGATAACCCACACATCTTATTGATGGAAGATCTGGATGAAGATCCTTTCTGGCATAGAGTGCCTTCATTTCATCTTCAAAACCAGCCTGGATCATCTTATCGAATCTGAATTCAATTCGACGATGTAGCTCTGCCCTTTCCTTAGGCGCAATTGCGAACTGCTTAACCCGGTAGGGAATTGGCTCCCCTTGAGTTTTTGTCAGCTCAGTTAGTGTTTTACCTGAAATTCGATAAACTTCCAATGCCCTAGACAATCTTTGTGGATCATTAGGGTGAATTCTTTCCGCTGAAACTGGATCAATCTGCTTTAATTCATCATGCAGTTTCGCCCACCCATGAGTTTCTGCTTCAACTTCTATCTGCTTTCTAATCTCTGGATCTGCCGCAGGTAATGGCGATAGCCCTTCTAGTAGAGCCTTGTAATACAGCATAGTTCCACCAACAAGTAGCGGAATTTTGCCATCGGCCACAATATCAGACATTTCCTTCAAAGCATCACGACGAAAATCAGCAGCTGAGTATGACTCTGCCGGATCCAGAATATCGATCAATCGATGAGGAGCTAAACTAAGTTCCTGCTCATCGGGCTTCGCTGTTCCTATATCCATTCCTTTGTAGATCAATGCTGAATCAACACTGATTATCTCAACAGGATACTTTTGACGAAGTTTAATCGCTAAATCCGTTTTGCCCGATGCTGTGGGGCCCATCAAAAACAGAGCCAATGGTAATTCATTATTCATGGTTAAATTTTGCTATCGTGGCGGTGAAATCAACAGGCTGCACAAACAACCGATCATTAAGAGGAAGCGTTCCTTCCCATAACTGCTCAAGTTCAGCGATTAGCTGAATCCCCTCAGATAAAGTGTAGTCACTTTTAACCTGAGTAATATGTTTTGCCAGCCAATAGGCCAAAGCTTGTTCTCCAGGCTCATTTAAATTTTGAGCCGCGTAAGATAACAGATCCGGCAATAGTTTTTGTAGGTTTTGTTGCCTTAAAGGCTGAGGAACTGCCATCGCCATAATACTAGTGTATTTTTTAGCTTTGATCTCAATTCCAAACTTACTTAAAAGTGGCTGAATGCTTTCAAGGCTTGAAATCAGCTCTTTTTCCATCTTAATTGAAAGCGGAACTAGTAATGGTTGAGGTTTAAGAGCTCCCTTATTAGTCTGAAGCTGACCTAAGCATCGATACCATTCCGCTCTTGCAAGAGACACCAGTGCAGCTCCACTATTTGAACTCATTACCAGATAACGATGATTAGTAACGGACAGTGCTTTGCTAAGCTTTTCAATCGGACACTCTTCTACGTTTTGTTCAGGCACTACAGACTTTGGATCTTCTGGCTCAAAAGGCTTTATATCCGGTGTTTTTAAAAGCTCCTGATAAGCACGAACCTCGCCTTTGCTCGGAGGAGCTTCCAGTTCCCTCTTGTTACTCTTATTATTTGTAGAACGTTGAGCAGGAGATGACTCTACCCAGGAGTTACTTGGAACACTTTGCTGGTAAGCCTTCGCCTCTTCTGATTTGTTTTCGTCACTCTTATAGTGTGTTTGTCCGGGATATGCAGGGGTTTTGGCAATTGCCTCCATAACCTGCTCCGGGACAGGAGAACTCACTTGCTCACCAGATTGGTAGGTATTTGTCGGTGTCTCATAAGCCGCTTCAGAGTGTTGAGGTGCATCAATAAAGTTACTCTGAACTAACGCATCCGAAAGCGCCTGATAAATAAAATCATGAACCAGTCGAGCCTGATGGAAACGAACCTCATGCTTGGCTGGATGTACATTCACATCGACCTGATGTGGGTCTAACTCAATAAACAACACATAAGCGGCAAACTGTTCTGGTCTTAATGTGGTTTCATAACTCTGCCGGATAGCATGATTGATCAGTTTATCTCTCATCATGCGACCATTAACATAACAGTACTGCAAGTCACTCTGCTGCCGGGCTCCGTCCGGAGTCGTAATCCAACCACTTAATTTAAGCCCGTTGTGCTCAAGCTCTATTCTCAGCATATTACGAACAAAAGCAGCACCACAAACTGAAGCCAGACGCTTCTCAGTCTGAATTTCTGTTTTGGCAGCACGATACTGGCGAACGGATTTACCGTTGTGACGCAAATTTATAGTGACATCGAACCGGCTCAGAGCAATCTTTTTCAGCAGCTCATCAATATGAGAAAACTCTGTCTTTTCCGTTCGTAGAAACTTACGTCTGGCGGGCGTATTAAAGAACAGATCCAGTACTTCAACGGTTGTACCAACCGGGTGTGCTGAGGGCTGGAGCTTCACAGCCATATCCCGTCCCTCACTGTATGCCGACCAGGCTTGTTCCTGAGTGGCAGTACGGGAAGTGATAGTTAAACGGGAAACAGAGCTGATACTGGCAAGCGCTTCACCTCTGAATCCGAGGCTCAAAATAGCTTCGAGATCGTCCAGAGTATGAATTTTAGAGGTCGCATGGCGGCTTAACGCTAGTCCAAGTTCGTCTTTGACAATACCTTTGCCATTGTCACGGACACGGATAAGCTTAGCGCCACCTTTCTCGATATCGATATCGATTCTGGTAGCGCCAGAGTCCAAACTATTTTCTACAAGCTCTTTAACGACCGACGCAGGTCTTTCGACAACCTCACCTGCGGCGATCTGGTTTGCCAGACGAGCTGGCAATATTTTAATGGTCACTAATTTATCTTAAATTTTATATGCTACTTATATGGAATAACGAGCTTTTGCCCAATAGCCAGGCTATCAGATTTTAGTTTGTTCGCTTGCCTGATGCTGCTAACAGTTACGCCATATTTATTCGCTATTTTGACAAGAAACTCACCGCGTTTTACGACATGAACTCGAGGCGGTTTATCCTTCATCTTTACTGTGATCTTAAGTTTTTGTCCAACCCACAAGGTATCACGTTTTAGCTTATTCTGTCGTCTGATACTCTCTACCGAAACTTTATATCTGGATGCAATCTTTCCAAGATACTCACCAGACTTAACAACGTGAGTGATAACTTCCGTTTCCACCGGATTTTTAGGTTGGCTAACAACTATCGGCTTACTGCCTGGAATTGTCAGAACCTGCCCAATAGCCAGGCTAGTGCTTTTAAGATTGTTGGCATCTATTATCGATTTGGTAGATACACCATACTTCTTCGCAATGACAGAAAGCGATTGCCCTCTTGTCACTTTATGCTTTTTAAGTGTTCTACGTTGAGCGAACTTCGTTCCTTCAGGTGGATTAGCTTCAAAATACTGAACCAGTGCTTTGGCCAGAGCCTGAGCTAGCTTATTTTGATGGGAGCGCTGGAACAGTAGCTTCTCTTCCGTAGGATTGGAGATAAATCCAGTTTCAACAAGAACAGAAGGAATATCTGGTGACTTAAGAACAGCAAGGCTCGCATTCACAGGCTTTTTCTTGTGCAGTCGAGTGACTTTACCCATTTCAGCCAGCATCTTAGTAGCAACCTTGTAACCTTCCTTCTGCGAGTTAGCAAACTGAAGATCCAGTAAGGTCTGGCTTACGTTTTTATCATTGGTATTCTTCGCCAGTACATCGCCAGCACCACCTAACAGCTCAGATTGAGCTTCATGGTTTTCAACCCAGCGGGCGATCTCAGTATTTGCACGGCGAGTATTCAGTACAAATACTGAACCACCTCGTGGCTGAGGAGAGGTAAAGGCATCCGCGTGAATGGATACCAACATATGCGCCTTTTTCCTTCTGGCAATTTCAGAGCGCTTGTTCAGGTTAACGAAGTAATCACCATTTCTGGTAAGAACTGCTTTCATGCCATCAATACGATTGATCTGATCTGCCAGTTTACGGGATATAGCTAAAGTCGCATGCTTTTCATATTTGCGCGTAGGGCCGATTGAACCAGGGTCTTCCCCGCCATGTCCGGCATCAATAGCAATGACGATATCTGCATTGCCAGACAGTTGAGAAGCATGTTTACTGGCCGAAGGTTTGCTTGAAGAAGCAGTAACAGCAGGTGTTGTTGCTTTCTCCGAATGCGGAATATCAACCACCAGGCGGTGCCCGTATTGACCACCAGGGGTAGGACTAAGCTTAAATAACTTAGGAGTTACTTTAGTCTTCATTTCGAAGACCAATCTATATGTACCTTTTTGCGGAGGAGAGCTCTTGCGAATTTTTTTAAGAACCTTGCTATTGGAAACCGTCATAGGCAGCTTCGCGTTGATCGAAGTGTTTTTTAAATCTACGACGACTCTATATGGGCTCGTCAGCGTAAAATAGCTGTACTCGGCCTCTGACTTAAGATCAATAACAACGCGGGTTTCGTCAGGTGAAGGCCAGACACGAACCCCTTCCAGCACATTTGCTAATGCGCTGGTAGAAAACAAACTAATTAATAAAATGAGCGGGTAAAAAAGAGCTCTGACTCGCTTATAACTCAACTTAACTCCAAACGACTAAGCAAATTCTTTCCATACTCGCTATTAGCAACCAGACAAGCTTCTCTCTGCTCGCCCACATAGCGAATTTCAATATCAAGATCAGCAGCAGGTAATAAACCTTCGCCTTTCTCTGGCCATTCCACCAGGCAAATTGCATCTGGTGTAAAGTAATCACGAATGCCCATATACTCGAGCTCTTCGGGGTCAGCCAGGCGATATAAGTCAAAATGATATACCTGCCAATCAGCTAGCTGATATGGTTCTACCAGGGTATAGGTCGGACTTTTTACATTGCCTGAATGCCCTAAAGCCTTAACAAAACCACGACTAAACGTTGTTTTACCTGCTCCCAGATCACCGTGCAGATAAATAGTCGTTTGCTGCGAACAGATACCAGCTAAAGACGTACCAAGTGCAACTGTAGAAGCTTCGTTTTCAAGAGAAAATAGTTTTGTATTCATTTCAGCCATTACTTTTTCGACTATATAAAAATCTGCAAAGGTCGCATAGTAAACTGTGTCTGTTTTGAGATACAAGACTTCAGGGTAATTGAATTTTAATACACCAGAATGTATTCGGCATTAAATCAAATAAAAACAAACAGTTGTCAGAATGCGATAAATTTTAGTTTATAACCTTTATACTCTAATGATTAGTGCAGCTTTTCCTGACGATAAGGAAGGTTTACAATCGCGCTCCAATTTTAGAATGGCTGATATTATGAACTACGATCAACTTGCAAAAGATATTAAAGTCTGGGGAAACGAGCTCGGTTTCCAACAAGTTGGTATCTGTGATATCGACCTTTCTAAGCACGAAAAATCATTGCAACGTTGGCTAGATAACGGATACCACGGAGAAATGGAGTGGATGTCCCGACATGGAATGATGCGAGCCCGACCGGAAGAGTTACTTCCCGGCACATTAAGAGTCATCAGCGCCAGAATGGATTACCTGCCGCCTGAAGCTGGCTTTGCTTCCAACTTACAGGAAAGAAATCAGGCCTATATCAGCCGATACGCACTAGGCCGTGATTACCACAAACTGGTGAGAAACCAGCTGAAGAAGCTCGCACAGAAAATCGAAGCTGAAGTTAGTACCCTCGGAGCAAGGCCATTCGTTGATTCAGCTCCAATATTAGAACGCCCTCTTGCAGAAAAAGCCGGGCTTGGCTGGGTCGGTAAACACTCACTCCTTATCAACCAAAATGCTGGATCATGGTTTTTTCTAGGCGAGTTGCTAGTAGACCTTCCATTACCAGTAGATACCTCATCCGAAGACGAATGCGGAAAATGTACTGCTTGTATCACTTCGTGCCCAACAGGTGCAATCGTTGAAGAGGGAGTGGTTGATTCCAGAAAATGCATTTCCTATCTCACCATCGAATACGACGGCGTAATTCCAGAGGAATATAGAAAGCTAATGGGTAACAGAATATATGGCTGTGATGATTGTCAGCTGGTATGCCCATGGAACAGACATTCAAATATTACAGATCGAACTGACTTCCATCGAAGAGATGCACTAAAAAGTGCAAGCCTTCTCGAGCTGTGGGAATGGGATGAAAACAAGTTCTTAAAAGAAATGGAAGGTTCCGCTATCCGCCGAGTCGGCTACATTCAATGGCTAAGAAATATCTCAATTGCCATTGGCAATGCACCATACTCACAAGACTATATTGAGGCTTTAAACTCTAGAAAAAGACTTAGTGAAGTGCTGGATGAACATATTGAATGGGCTATATCTCAACAGTTGGAGCAAATACCTGCGCGCAACAATAAGACAGAACGCCTTATTAGAATAATCCAAAAGGGCTTACCCCGAGATGCTTAGACCGGATGTATATACTCATCAATTAACCGCACGTTGTTTGATATAGCTCCCAAATATGTGATGTGGACAAAAAAAATTCCTGTCAAATTTCTAACACTTCCCAAAAAGTTAAACACACCACAAAGAAATGATAAAGATCAAAAAACAAGGAGTTATTGATCCTTTTTTTGCTTTTGGGTTATGGGGATACAAATCCAATAAAAACATAAAATCAACAACTTACATGGCATTTGTGTTCTAATGTCATTCTTAACTATAAAGCAGGATCTTATATAAATAGCTCACCAGATCAGCATAATAAAAAAGTATACACCAAGTTATCCACAGAATGGATAATGTGGATAAGTCTGTTGAATAAAAATTTTAAATAGCAGATAGCTACCACTCTACATAAGATGGAGCGGTGGAAAAATTAGCAGCAGAAGATGCTAATAACGATGTATATGAGCCTTTACTGAGTAATCATATTCAGCTCAAGCTTTGGGGGATTATGCTTCACAGCATGAAAAAGAGCGGTGACCTTCAATGGTCAAATCTATCGTCATAAATGACAGTAGAAGAAGAAATTTGGAACGTCGTGGCCGGTTAGGTACACGAGGTTCCTCGTGTTTCGATACCACAATATTCCTAAAATTTGGAGCGACACACGAGGTTCCCTATTCATAAACAGAAAGGCGTGACCTCAACCTTGGCAAGGTTGCGCTCGATAAACTGAGCTAGTGTCGCATTTTCCACCGTTGAGTACGATGACAACTATAAATTTGGAGCGACACACGAGGTTCGAACTCGTGACCTCAACCTTGGCAAGGTTGCGCTCTACCAACTGAGCTAGTGTCGCATTTGGTTGCGAGGCCGGATTTAAACCGATGACCTTCGCTGGGTTTTATGAATGGCTGAGCCCGACGAGCTAGCGAGTCATAATACCGTAAATTTGGTTGCGGGGGCCGGATTTGAACCGACGACCTTCGGGTTATGAGCCCGACGAGCTACCAAGCTGCTCCACCCCGCGTCCGTATTGTGTCACCGTTAAGCACGATGAAGGCTTTTTATTTGGAGCGACACACGAGGTTCGAACTCGTGACCTCAACCTTGGCAAGGTTGCGCTCTACCAACTGAGCTAGTGTCGCATATTCTCTTGAGAGAAATTGGTTGCGGGGGCCGGATTTGAACCGACGACCTTCGGGTTATGAGCCCGACGAGCTACCAGGCTGCTCCACCCCGCGTCCGTATTGTGTCATCGTTAAGCACGATGAAGGCTTTTTATTTGGAGCGACACACGAGGTTCGAACTCGTGACCTCAACCTTGGCAAGGTTGCGCTCTACCAACTGAGCTAGTGTCGCATGTTCTCTTAATGAGAAATTGGTTGCGGGGGCCGGATTTGAACCGACGACCTTCGGGTTATGAGCCCGACGAGCTACCAAGCTGCTCCACCCCGCGTCCGTATTGTGTCACCGTTAAGTACGATGAGAACTGTAATTTGGAGCGACACACGAGGTTCGAACTCGTGACCTCAACCTTGGCAAGGTTGCGCTCTACCAACTGAGCTAGTGTCGCTTTAAACGTCTTTCGTCGTTTAGGGCTGCGAATTATAAGAGCATTTTTTGTGATGCAAGTCTTTCTATCGAAAAAATTGATTTTTTTTACAGTTTGATGAAAAAAACGCCAAACAACGCAATTAACCCCTTAATATTAATATTTAAGAGGCTGGTTCTATCCATAAATTAGATAGTAAAGATGGTTTCTCGGTAGTACTTTAACTCTGCAATAGATTCACGAATATCATCCAATGCAAGATGACTTCCTGTTTTTGAGAAGCCATTTAGTACTTCTGGCTTCCAACGACGAGTCAACTCTTTCAGAGTGCTAACGTCCAAATAGCGATAGTGGAAATACTCTTCCAACTCGGGCATATGCTTGTAAAGGAAACGCCTATCCTGGCCTATGCTATTTCCACAAATTGGAGATTTACCTTTAGGAACCCACTTCTCAAGGAAGGCAACTGTCTGGCGAATAGCTTCTTGTTCATCAACTGAACTTTCCTGAACACGCTTAACTAAACCACTCCCAGTGTGAGTTGTGGTGCACCACTCATCCATTTTATCCAGCTCTTCCTTAGGCTGATGAATAGCTAGTACCGGGCCTTCCGCTAAAATATTTAGTTCGCTATCGGTAACTATGGTCGCTATTTCAATGATCTTGTGTGTTTCGGGATCTAACCCCGTCATCTCAAGATCGACCCAAATTAAGTTTTGATCGCTGAATGACATAGATGAATTGCCTATTTTGCTCTTAAAAGAGTTATGATACCCCTCCTAGCAATAAACAACCATAGCAAAGTGCTTACAGGCAAATAGGAATAACGTGGCGAAAAAGAAGAAGCTCACAAAAGGTCAGGTGCGACGCGTACGCAGCAACCAGAAGAAAAGACTAAAGCAAGAAGACACCATTCAGTGGGATGAGAACATGCTAGGCTCCACCAAGGGTGGCCTTGTTATCACTCGCTTTGGTCAGCATGCCGATATCGAAGACAGTGAAAGCGGAGAGATTCATCGCTGTAACTTGCGCAGAGGCATCGAAAGCCTGGTTTCTGGTGACAGAGTAATCTGGCGGCCGGGATTAGAGTCTATGGCTGGTATTTCTGGTGTAGTGGAGGCTGTAGAACCAAGAACTTCTGTTCTTACTCGCCCCGATTATTACGATGGCCTTAAACCTGTTGCTGCAAATGTTGATCAGATGGTGATCGTTTCTTCTGTATTGCCTGAACTATCTCTGAACATCATCGACAGATATCTGGTTGCATCCGAAACACTACATATCGCTCCGTTAATCGTGCTCAATAAGATAGACCTTATTTCTAACGAAGACTCAGAAAAATATCAGAACCAACTTAAGGTTTATGAGTCGATTGGTTATAAAGTTCTGTTTGTAAGTAAAGAGACCGGGGAAGGTATCGAGCAACTCGAAGCGGAACTGAAAGATCGAATAAACATCTTCGTAGGTCAATCTGGTGTTGGTAAATCCAGTTTGGTAAACGCCCTGCTTCCCGAAGTAAACGCTGAAGAAGGTTTAGTATCTGAGAACTCAGGTCTTGGACAACATACCACCACAGCTGCCCGCCTATATCACTTCCCTAGAGGGGGCGACTTAATCGACTCTCCTGGAGTACGAGAGTTTGGTCTATGGCACCTTGAGCCAGATGAAGTAACTGAAGCCTTTGTTGAGTTCCGTCCACACCTTGGCGGGTGTAAGTTCCGAGACTGTAAGCACCTTGATGACCCAGGCTGCGCTCTTCGTGAAGAGGTAGAGAAAGGTCAAATAGATAAAACCCGCTTTGAAAATTATCACCGTATTATCGAAAGCATGAGTGAAAACAAAGCCAACAGGCAGTATTCCAGAAGCAAAAAAGCGGATTTGTGATACTACAACAGATGCTTCATAGCGTGAGTATACAAACTCAAGCAGATTGAGTAACATTCGCGCCGCATAAAGTAATGATATTTTGGTAATAAGCAGATATGACACTTACAGATAAGATAAAAATTTGGTTCCAACTGTGGGCTCCAAAACATGCCATCACCAGACTGGTAGGCTTACTGGCTTCAGCTCGCCTTGGCGGCTTCACAACTGCAATAATCAAACTATTTATCAAGCAGTATAAAATTAACATGAGCGAAGCACTTCACTCAGATCCTGCCTATTTCAAAACTTTTAATGACTTTTTCGTTCGTGAACTGAAAGAAGGAGCAAGGCCAATCAATGAAGATGAACAAACTATCGTTCATCCGGCTGACGCTCGTACAAGTCAGTTTGGCCCAATCAAAGACGGCCGAATCATTCAGGCAAAAAACCACGATTTTTCAGCTCAGGAACTGCTTGGTGGAGATGCCGAGCTGTATAAAGAGTTTGAAGACGGTGATTTTGCTACACTTTACCTTTCTCCTAGCGACTACCACCGCGTTCATATGCCATGTGACGGTACACTTCGTCAGATGATCTATATTCCGGGCGAACTATATTCTGTAAACCCGTTAACCGCAGAAAATGTACCAGGGCTATTTGCCAAAAACGAACGCGTTGTGTGCATCTTCGACACAGAATTTGGCCCAGTGGCTCACATTCTGGTAGGCGCAACAATTGTTGGCAGCATCGAAGTAATTTGGTCTGGCACTATTACCCCTCCTCGCGGAAATACTGTCTATCGCTGGGATTATCCGGCAGAAGGTAGCAAAGCGGTTAAACTGAAAAAAGGCGAAGAGATGGGGCGCTTCAAGCTGGGTTCGACCGTAATCAATTTGTTCGCAAAAGACCAAATTAAGTTTGATGAAAGCATGAGCAATGGTGAAAAAACGGTACTTGGAACACCGTATGCGCATTTTTCTAAAGAACAAAGTTCAGAAGGCACTGAATAAACTGTATTTAATTTTCTTGAAAGCCGGCGCTTCGTCGGCTTTTTATCGCCTTTCATTTGGTAAAAATTGACCAAAAACAAACCATTTCAACAAATTTAGTTTTCGATTGCGAAAATTAAATACGGATCTAAGTAACCAGATTTTAACTACTTTAAGCTAACTCACAGTCATTATTTTAAATTTAAATCCGAGTCATATTCGGAGACAAGGTCGAGTTGAAAATGAAGAAGAAAAAAATCGATATAGGGATACTGATCAGGCTGCTGATCTGTTTTGCTATCCCCACCATAGTCCTTTTCCTTCCCATTGATCTAATACCAATAGATGATCTCACAGTAGTTCAGCATAGATTGTTAGCTATCTTTTTGCTTGCTGCATTGTTATGGGTGTTGGAGCCTGTTCCGGTATTCGCTACTTCCATACTTATCATCTCCCTTGAGCTCATCATGATTTCGAATAAGGGCCTGCACTTGTTCAGGAGTCCTCCGGAAGGTCATGATTTTGGCGAGATGATGAATTACACAGATATTTTCAGTGCATTCTCTTCTCCGATCATCATTCTATTTATGGGTGGTTTTGCGCTCGCTATTGCAGCTTCTAAATATGAACTGGACAACAACCTTGCCAGAGTACTCCTAAAGCCATTTGGTACTAAGCCCAAGTTCATCATGCTTGGCTTGATGCTTATTACTGCGGTGTTCTCGATGTTTATGTCGAACACCGCAACAACAGTAATGATGCTTGCTTTGCTTGGCCCTATTGTCGCTTCTGCTCCTAAGGGCGACCTTGGTATTAAGGCTTTAGTGCTTTGCATTCCAATTGCAGCAAATACCGGTGGTATTGCAACGCCAATTGGTACGCCACCAAACGCCATCGCACTTCAGTATCTAACTGGAGAAAACAGCATCGACTTCCTGACCTGGATGATGATGGGTCTGCCTTTTGTGATTGTGCAGCTGACTATCGCATGGTTCCTACTGCAAAAGTTATTCCCATCAGCACAAGAAAGTATGGTTCTTAAACTCGATGGTAAGTTTAAAAAGAGCTGGAGAGCTATCGTTGTTTACATCACCTTTGCCGCCACTATCTTATTGTGGATGACAACCAAAGTTCACGGTATGAACACTTATGTCGTGTCTATCATTCCTCTGGCTGTATTTACGCTTACAGGCATAATGGGCAAAGATGAACTTAAGTTGATCAACTGGGATGTACTGTGGCTGGTTGCCGGTGGTATCGCGATTGGTATTGGCCTGGATAAAACTGGGTTAGCGTCTGCATTGGCACACGCAATCGACTATGAATCACTATCTCCGGTTGCTGTTGTAATCACCATGTCTCTTGTCTGCTGGGTAATGGCAAACTTTATGTCGAATACCGCAACAGCAAACTTGCTAATGCCAATTGCAGCTGCCATCGGCGCATCAATGCAAAGCCTTTCAGCAATCGGTGGCCTGCAAGGCTTGATGGTTGTGGTCGCATTCTCCGCTTCTCTGGGCATGATTCTTCCGGTTTCTACGCCACCTAACTCGCTGGCTTACTCTACTGGCCTTATTGAAAGTAAAGATATGGCGAAGACAGGTATTATCATTGGTGTTATCGGTCTGCTGATTGTTTACGCTGCAGCGCTAATTATTACTTAGTAAGCCGACACTGTTTGGTTAGAACGCCTCCATATCCCTATCGATATGGAGGCGTTCTTTTGTAGCTCTCCCCTAATAATTGGTGCATAGTTATTCCATTCCTTTGTAAACAGTAACGATTTCTTATGTCATTTGAGTGGCTTGCCCTCGCCGCTGCCTTTTTATGGGCGATTTCCAGCATCATCTCTGTAACCCCGGCCAGACACTTAGGTTCTTTCTCCTATAGTCGATGGAGAATGGGCTGTACCGCCGTTATTCTCTCGACCATGGCACTTATCAGTGGTGGTTGGTTCACTGTACATGTTTCTCATATCACACCTATGGTTGCTTCCGGTCTGATAGGTATTTTTATTGGTGATACCGCCCTTTTCGCCTGTATGAACCGGATGGGTCCAAGACAAGCCGGACTACTGTTTTCCTGCCACGCTGTATTTTCTACCGTTCTCGGTTACTTCCTATTTAGTGAAACCATGAGTGGTATTGAACTACTGGGATCGACGCTGGTATTTTCCGGGGTTTTAACTGCTATCTTTTTCGGAAAAAGAAAAGAAGGCCAACACGACTGGGAAGAAGTAAAAGGAAATGTCTGGGTTGGAATTGCTCTTGGATTACTCGCAGCACTTTGCCAGGCACTCGGAGGAATCATCGCAAAACCAGTGATGCAGACTTCTGTCGATCCTATTGCCGCTTCAGCAATCCGTATGATCGCAGCCTTTATTGCCCATAGCCTGTTTAGAATGACGGGGACAAAACTGGCTAAGCCAATCAAACCGATGACACGAAGAGTATTCGGAATAACTTTTATCAACGGTTTTCTGGCGATGGCTGTTGGTATGACCTTGATTCTGTATGCCTTAAGAGAAGGTAATGTTGGTATGGTTGCTCTGCTATCTTCAACAACACCAATCATGGTACTACCAATCCTATGGTTGATAACCAGACAAAGGCCAAATCGCTTTGCCTGGTTTGGTGCGGTAATCGCAGTTGCTGGGACAGGTATTCTGGTTTCCTAACGGATTGACCTAGACTCCCCTAAGCTCTTGGGAAAGAAAAAGCCGTAACCTCATCAATATGCTCACAACCTAAAGCCAGCATAATCAACCTGTCGATCCCAAGGGCAACACCTGCGCAAGCTGGCAACCCCTCTTTTAAAGCGTCTATCAGGTTGTAGTCTATAGGTTGCATTTCCAATCCCATCTTATGCCTTTGCTGATTGTCTTCAACAAAACGGGCGAGCTGCTCTGCTGAATCATCAAGCTCATGGAAACCGTTAGCTAACTCTATCCCTTTGTAATAAACCTCAAAACGGTCAGCCACTCTCAGATCGGTCTGATTGATCTTAGCCAAAGCCGCCTGTGACGCTGGAAAGTCAAAGACAAAAGCGGGTGCCTGCTGACCTATATGTGGCTCAACACCAACACTGAATAGTAACTGCAGCAAGGTATCACGGTTATCCTCTTTTTCAGCAATATCTCTTAAGCCAAGCTCATATGCCGACTCCTTCAGCTCCTCCATTGAGGCTTCCAGTGGGCATACTTCCAGAACACTCAAAAATGCTTGCTGATATGTTGTTCTCACCGCTTTCCCGCAACCTAAAATCAATTGCAAAAGCTCATCCATTTCATCCATCAAATCATGATGGTTAAAGCCGACGCGATACCACTCCAGCATGGTGAATTCTGGATTGTGATGCCTACCATTCTCTTCATTTCTAAAGGATTTGCAGATCTGGTAAATAGAGCCACTACCAGCGGCAAGTAGTCTCTTCATATGAAATTCGGGGCTAGTCATCAGATATAACTTTCGGCCTTCCGCATAGCCAGGTCCAACAAAATCTGTTTTGAAAGTATGTAAATGCACATCGGTGACAGTGGCATGACTCATCAATGGAGTATCCACCTCCAGAACATCTCTTCGGCAGAAGAAATCCCTTATTTTTGCGACTAATTCAGCGCGTTTTTTTAACTGTAAAATAGTAGCGCTTGGCCGCCAGTTTGATGTCAGTTTATTCATATAAGCAATTAGTTAAATTCTATATTTCTTATCTAATTTTACGATGTGGTGATACTAATCACAAATTCACTTTTAAAGCATAAAAACCACATTTCTATGACAGAAAATCCAATGACATCAATGTTTTCATGACTTTGCTGCCGTAAACTGGTCTTAGGTGAAACATTAATTATAAAACTTTAAACACTAACTATGGGATGCACACCTTGGTGTCATCCCTTGTCAGTTTAAAAACACTGGAGGATAACTGTGAAAACTATAACCACAGATATCGCAGTCATCGGCGCTGGCGGCGCTGGTCTTCGTACTGCAATCGCAGCGGCTGAAGCCAACCCTGACTTAGAAGTTGCTCTGATTTCTAAAGTCTACCCAATGCGTTCACACACCGTGGCCGCAGAAGGTGGGTCGGCAGCGGTCATCAAAGATGAAGACAGCTTAGATAACCACTTCAACGATACCGTTGGCGGTGGCGACTGGCTGTGTGAGCAGAATGTCGTAGAATATTTCGTGGAAAACGCCACCCGCGAAATGATTCAGATGGAGCAATGGGGTTGCCCATGGAGCCGTAAAGAAAATGGTGACGTCAACGTGCGCCGTTTTGGTGGTATGAAGGTCGAACGCACCTGGTTTGCGGCCGATAAGACCGGCTTCCACATGCTGCATACCCTGTTCCAGACGTCTATCAAGTACGATTCCATTAAACGCTTTGACGAATACTTCGTGGTCGACCTTCTGGTTGAAGACGACGAAGTGCAGGGTCTGGTGGCGATTCATATGTCCGAAGGCGAGCTGGTGACGATTAAAGCTAAGTCGGTAGTATTGGCAACGGGCGGCGCAGGTCGTGTGTACAACACCAACACCAACGGCGGTATCGTAACCGGTGATGGTATGGCGATGGCGTATCGTCATGGCGTGCCACTGCGTGATATGGAGTTCGTTCAGTATCACCCAACCGGTCTGCCGGGCACAGGTATCCTGATGACCGAAGGCTGTCGTGGTGAAGGCGGTATCATCGTTAACAAGAACGGCTACCGTTACCTCCAGGATTATGGCATGGGACCGGAGACCCCGGTTGGCGAGCCTAAGAACAAATACATGGAACTGGGCCCTCGTGACAAAGTGTCTCAGGCATTCTGGCATGAGCAGCAAAAAGGCAACACCATTGAGCATCCTCTTGGTGATGTGGTGCATCTTGACCTGACACACTTAGGTGAAGAGTACCTGCAAGAGCGTCTGCCGTTCATCTGTGAGCTGGCAAAAGCGTACGTGAACGTAGACCCTGCCAAAGAGCCGATTCCAATTCGTCCAACGGTGCACTACACCATGGGCGGCATTGAGTGTGACCCGAACTGTGAGACCAAGATTAAAGGTCTGTTTGCGGTGGGTGAATGTGCATCCTCTGGTCTGCACGGTGCTAACCGCCTGGGCTCTAACTCTCTGGCAGAGTTTGTGGTGTTTGGCCGCGTAGCGGGTGAGAACGCGGTGAAACGTGCCGAAGAGTTCAAAGGCTGGAACGACGCATCGATTGAGAAGCAAGTGCAAGCGGTAGAAGAGCGCATCAATGCTCTGCTGAATCAGCAAGGCGATGAGAACTGGGCAGAGATTCGCACTGAAATGGGTAAAACCATGGAGTCAGGTTGTGGTATCTACCGCCGTGAAGACCTGCTGGAAGAGACCATCAACAAACTGGCTGAGCTGAAGCAGCGTTATAAGAACATCGGCATTAAAGACAAAGGTAAGGTGTTTAACACAGACCTTCTGTACGCCATTGAAGTGGGCTATGGCCTGGAAGTGGCGGAAGCGATGGCGCACTCGGCTATCCTTCGTCGTGAATCCCGTGGGGCGCACCAGCGTTTAGATGAGGGTTGTACTGAACGTGACGATAAGGACTTCCTGAAGCACTCACTGGCGCACTTCAATGAAGATGCGGCGCCATCGATTGATTACAGCGATGTCATCATCACTAAGTCTCAGCCCAAAGCACGTCTGTATGGCGCAGCGGCGGAAGAGGCAGCAGCAAAAGAAGCGGCGGAAGCGGCAGCGGCTGGCGAACCAGAGGAGCAGAAATAATGGCGAACCGAGTACAAAAAATCGACATTCTGCGTTATGACCCTGAGAAAGATGCAGAGCCGTACGTACAAACCTTTGAAGTGCCGTTTGATGAGACCATGTCTCTTTTGGATGCACTGGGTTACATCAAAGACAACCTGGATAAAAACCTGTCGTTCCGCTGGTCTTGCCGTATGGCGATTTGTGGCTCTTGCGGCATGATGGTGAACAACTATCCGAAGCTGGCGTGTAAGACCTTCTTGCGTGACTACCCGGATGGCATGCTCATCGAGCCTCTGGCGAACTTCCCGATTGAGAAAGACCTGATTGTGGACATGACGCCGTTCATTGAACGCTTAGAAGCGCTGAAGCCATACATCTTAGGTAACGACCGTACACCAGAAGATGGGCCGAACAACCAGACCCCTGAGCAACTAGCCAAATACAAGCAGTTCTCTGCCTGTATCAACTGTGGTCTGTGTTACGCAGCCTGCCCTCAGTTTGGCCTGAACCCGGAATTCTTAGGCCCTGCAGCCATTACCCTTGCGCACCGCTACAACCTTGATAGCCGTGACAACGGTAAAGACGAGCGTATGAAGCTACTGAACGGTGAAAACGGCGTATGGGGCTGTACCTTTGTGGGCTTCTGCTCTGAGGTGTGTCCGAAGAACGTAGACCCGGCAGCAGCGGTGAACCAGGGCAAGGTCGAGTCTTCAAAAGACTTTGTCATTGCGATGATGAAACCACAGGAGGCGTAAGACATGAGTAACCGTAAACCTTATGTTCGTGAAATGAAGGCCACCTGGTGGCAGAAGAGCAAGTTCTACCGTATGTACATGTTGCGTGAAGCAACGGTACTGCCGTTGATTTTCTTCACCCTGTTTCTGACCTGGGGTCTGGGCAGTTTAGTGAAGGGACCAGAGTCCTGGGAAGCATGGTTGTCTTTCATGGGTAACCCGCTGGTGATTATCATCAACATTCTGGCGTTACTGGGCAGCTTGTTCCACGCTCAGACCTTCTTCAGCATGATGCCTCAGGTGATGCCAATCCGCATCAAGGGCAAACTGCTGGATAAGAAACTGATTGTCTTGTCTCAATGGGGCGCTGTGGCGGCGATTTCCCTGATTGTTCTCATCATCGTGTAAGGAGTCTATTGTGGTTGATAAAAATCCAAAACGTTCAGACGAGCCGGTATGGTGGGGACTGTTCGGTGCTGGCGGCACCTGGTTTGCGATGATTACCCCAATCACCGTATTGGTACTGGGTATTCTTGCGCCACTAGGCATCATTGATGCGGAAGCACTGAGCTATGAGCGTGTGGCTGACTTTGCCACCAGCTTTATCGGTGCCCTGTTTATCATCGGCACACTGGCACTGCCAATGTGGCATGCGATGCACCGTCTACATCACGGTATGCACGACCTGAAACTGCATGTGGGTACCGCAGGTAAAATCGCTTGTTACTTTGTGGCTGGCTTTATTACTGTGCTGGCGGTTGTGTTTATCTATATGATCTAAGCTCTGCAAGAGCTTATCCCACACTGAATAAAAGGGGCTGATGCATTTGCATCAACCCCTTTTAATTATCAGTTCTGTAGGACTATGTCCGTCCCGTAACCTGGAACCATATAAATTACTTCACACGACCTACGTATTCAGCTGAACGAGTATCTACTTTGATTACTTCGCCTATCTGGATAAACAGAGGTACACGAACAACAGCGCCAGTAGTCAGAGTTGCTGGCTTGCCACCCGTACCCTGAGTATCACCTTTAAGGCCTGGGTCAGTTTCAGTTACTTCAAGCTCAACGAAATTCGGTGGAGTAACCGTGATTGGGTTACCGTTCCAAAGAGTGATCATACAAGTATTGTTTTCTACCAACCACTTAGCATTGTCACCAACCGCTTTTGCATCCGCAGCAATTTGTTCGAATGTTTCTGCGTTCATAAAGTGGTAGAATTCGCCGTCTGTGTATAGATAATCTAGATCGATATCCATTACGTCAGCAACTTCACACGTTTCGCCAGACTTGAATGTTTTCTCTAGCACTTTACCAGAAAGTAGTTTACGAATTTTAACGCGGTTGAACGCCTGACCTTTACCCGGCTTTACGTATTCGTTTTCAAGAATTACGCAAGGCTCGTTATCAAGCATTAGTTTAAGGCCGCCTTTGAATTCATTAGTGCTAACTGTAGCCATTATTTCCTCTTATCGTATTTTTCGAGTCAAAATTTAATGTCGCATATCATAACCCGAAAATCAGTTTCTGTTGAGCAAAACTGGATCAATGAACTAGCGAATGGGATCTCAGATCCTGTTACTTTGCTTAAATTGCTTCACATTCCTGAATCTGACTGGCCGAAAAACAGCGAAGGTGAAACCTGCTTCGAAGCAAAAAAGCAGTTTGCACAACGAGTTCCTCGCTCTTTTGTTGCCCGAATGAAGCACAAAGATATCAATGATCCTCTTCTGAAACAGGTTCTTCCTGTCACTGAGGAGCTTGAAATCCACCCGGGTTATTCCTCCGATCCTCTTGAAGAACAGGATAATGAACAACCTGGATTACTGCATAAATATAAAAACCGGGCTCTGCTAATCCTTAAAGGTGGATGTGCCATCAATTGTCGGTACTGCTTTCGCAGACACTTTCCTTATAGTGAAAACAAAGGCTCTAAAGCTGTTTGGCAGCAAAGCATTGACTATATTGCAGAACATAAAGAACTGAATGAAGTGATTCTTTCAGGTGGTGATCCGCTAATGGCCAAGGATCACGAGTTGCAGTGGTTATTTGAACAACTAGGGGAAATCTCTCATATCAAGAGACTCAGAATCCATTCTCGTTTACCTGTGGTGATACCTTCCCGTATAACTGACGAGCTATGCCACCTAATTCGTTCAACTCGCTTGCAGGTTGTTTTTGTCTCTCATATCAACCATCCAAATGAGATTGATGACTCACTAAAAGCTGCGTTTGCTAAACTAAAATTTGCTGGTGCCACTCTGCTGAATCAGGGCGTGCTTCTTAAGGGAGCCAATAACTCTGTTGATACTCAGGTTGAACTGAATGAAAGTCTATTCGATGCAGGCATTCAGCCATACTACCTTCATGTGTTGGATAAGGTACAAGGCGCAGCTCACTTCTATGTTAGTGATGAGGAAGCCAAAAACATTATGCGAGGCGTGATGGAAGAGACCTCTGGCTACCTTGTGCCTAAGCTAACCAGAGAGATTGGCGGTAGGCCTAGCAAAACACCGCTAGACCTTAATCTGGAGTAGGTAAGTCCCCTGCTCCCGTAACCTAGCTATCGGTACTTTCAAATATCTTGTCAGCAGAGGCGGCCACGAATCCCGGATATAGCGTGCCGTCAGCCGTCGGGTAGCGCTTGGCGAACTCATAGAATCCACCAGAAATAACATATTCACCATCACTAAACTGAACCGGAACCTTATCTGCCATGGTTGATGATTGTTCCAGCAACACGTCAGGTGAGCCTTTTACTTCGCCACCTGACTCGTTAATTCTGAAGCCTGACTCTCGTAAGTGGTCATTTACTGCCTTAACTTCATCAAATGCCTTCAGCTGGTTAACACTGACCGTAAAGTGGTTAGCGCCGTACCCATGAGCAGACAACCATGCAGCATACTCACTCTCTTTAGCCAGCAACTCATACTCTTCGTGACTTGTTTCCCAAAGTCGGCCATGGGAAAGAAAGTCACTACTGGTTAGTTTTTCAGCATCTACCTGCCCGACTAAGCGGTTAACTATGGCACCTAGTTCAGGTGAGCATAGCCCAACCTCTAGTTGACTAATAAAGACTTTTGGCTGTTTAGGGTCAGGATGCTCAAAGTGTTTGGCGGTTAACTTCTTACTTTCAAAGATATAATCGCCGCACTCTTTATAGCCCAATTCGATAAATGGCTTAGACAGCACATCGATACCTAATAGCTCAACTCCGAAGGTTCGCAATGCAATATGATCGTTGATTAGAGCTTCGTCCTCTTCAAGTAAGCTATGAACTTTCTCTGCTGACGGACATAAGCGAGCAATGTAGTCCTGCCATAGTGACTGGAATAGTAAATCAGGTGACATGGTTCCTCCTTGAAAATTGGTAGGCTTATCGCCCTCGTTACTACGCTCCTGCGTAGTAACGCATACCGGAGCCGGAAACATCAAATCATTGGATATGCAGATCTGAGTCAATAACACCAAATAACATCGATATTAATACAGCTCTTCTTGTCAGATATGCATTCCCACGGGACCGTGGGAACGAGTAACAACTACAACTTAACTCCCGGGCTTAACGTCTCAGGCAATAAAGTTTCGCTACCTTCCATTGAAGCCATCGGGTAAGCACAGTAATCAGCAGCATAGTAAGCACTCGGGCGTAAGTTGCCAGATGCACCCGGACCACCAAATGGCGCATCACCACTTGCCCCCGTAAGCTGACGGTTCCGGTTTACGATGCCAGCACGGATATGTTCAACAAAGTAATCCCACTCACCATCATCAGTGGAAACCAGGCCCGCTGATAAACCAAAGCGAGTATCGTTAGCCATCTCGACAGCATTCTCCAGGCCTGTATAGCGAATAATCTGAAGTAGTGGACCGAAGTACTCTTCATCCGGAAGCTCTTCTACCTTAGTTACATCAATCAATCCCGGAGTAACAAAAGCCGCCTTTGTATGTTTAGCCTCTACCAAAGACTCTGCCCCCATTGTGAGCAACTGAGCCTGAGCATTGAGAATAATCTCAGCAGCCTGAGCTGAAATTTGTGGCCCCATAAATGGTTGAGGATCAGCAAATGGCTCATCAACCACTATGTTCTGAGTTGCCTGCACAAGCCTCTCAATCAGAACATCTCCCTTCTCACCTTCCGGCACATACAGTCTTCTTGCACAGGTACAACGCTGCCCTGCACTGATAAATGCAGATTGCAGAATGGTATAAACCGTAGCGTCCACTTCACCATAGTTTTCAGAGATAACCATAGGGTTGTTACCGCCCATCTCCAGAGCCAGCATCTTATCCGGCTGACCAGCAAACTGGCGATGAAGGATATGTCCTGTGTTCGCACTACCAGTAAACAATAGCCCGTCGATGCCTTTAGATTCAGCCAGAGCGATACCAGTCTCTTTGGCTCCCTGAACCAGATTAATTACACCTTCAGGAAGTCCGGCTTTCTGCCATAACTTCATAATAAACTCAGCGGTAGCCGGAGTTTGTTCCGATGGTTTATAAACCACTGTGTTACCTGCTAACAAAGCAGGAACCATATGACCGTTTGGCAGGTGCGCCGGGAAGTTATAAGGACCAAATATCGCCATCACTCCAAGAGGTCTGTGGCGCAATACGATCTGGTTACCTGCAGCTTCACGTTGCGTTTCGCCCGTTCTTTCGTGGTAAGCACGAATGGAAATCGCAATTTTGCCCGCAACAGCTCCGGCTTCGGTTTTGGTTTCCCAGAATGGCTTACCTGTTTCTTTTGCGATGATTTCAGCGATACCTTCGCTGTTTGCCTTTACCTCATCAGCAAACGCCAGAACCACTTTTTCCCGCTCTTCATAGCTAAGCTTTTTCCACTCTAGATAAGCTTTTCTTGCGGCTTTAACGGCTTGCTCAACCTGTGCAGGCGTAGCACTATCCCCTGTCCAGATAACTTCATCGTTATACGGGCTTGATGACGTCATTACTTCACCCTGCCCTGCAACCCATTGACCTGAAATCCACTGAGTCATACTTATACCCTCACCTTAAATCGCCAGCATACGAACGTTGTCGCCGCTTTTTATTTCAAGTGCGCCAGCTGTTTCTTCATTCAAAATAACGCTGCCAGACTCATTGTCATATGCTGCTTTAGCCGCAACCGCCCGGAAATTGTCAAAAGAAGTATTGATGATCAAATAGTCCTGAGAACTTGAGTGCTCACTGACCTGAGCTTTTGCACGAAACGAATCACGTACCGAGTGAATATTTTGCAGATCACACTCAACCGTTGGTCCTGCATCGAAAATATCAACGTAGTCCCGACAAACGAAGCCCTCTTTTTCTAAAAGCTTCAGTGCAGGAACCGTGTTTTCATGCACTTTGCCTATTACCGCTTGAGCTTCTTTGCTAAGAAGATTGATATAAATTGGCAACTTGGGCATAAGATCAGCGATAAAGCCTTTTTTACCAATGCCTGTCAGGTAGTCAGCCAATGTGAAATCTATCGAGAAGAAATGTTCTTGCAGCCACTGCCAGAATGGAGACTCTCCATTCTCATCAGATACACCACGCATCTCAGCAAATACCACTTTAGAGAAACGTTCAGGGTGCTCTGCCATCATCAGAAAGCGGCACTTAGACATAAGCTTACCGTTAAAGCCGCCACGGAAAGTGGGCCTTAAGAACAGAGTACAAACTTCACTGCAGCCAGTGTAGTTGTTACCAAAAGTCAGCAATTTAACGACATTGTTCACCCCCAGTTTAGGAGAAGAATGAACAATCTTACTGATGTGGTAGGTGTAGAAAGGCACATCCCAGCCTATTGATGCTTCGATCGCTGTTGTGCCAGCAACTTCCCCGGTTTCAGAGTCAAAGCCAACCATCAGATAGCCTTCATCACCAGGTTCAGTGACATCCCGCTTTTCAAAGCTTGCTACAGAGTGATTAATACGATTGGTTAACAGTTCTTCGTTAACCGGAAGCGAAGTAAATCCATGTCCAGATTCTTCCGCACAAACTCTCAGTGCTTCGTAATCTGTTTTTTTTATAGGTCTAACAACCAGCATCACAACTCCCTCCAGATGCTAATTTGACAATTGCTCTGCAGTTCCAGTTCTGCTGAGCTTGTCACTTCCCCACGGAGGTGGAGAAGTGACTACCAGTTTTTATTTAAACAATACTTGCGATTGCTTTATCGAGACGCGCTAAGCCTTCCTCAATATCTTGCTTAGGAATTACCAGCGATGGAGTAAATCGAACCACATTAGCGCCAGCAACCAGAACCATCAGCCCCTGCTTTTCTGCTGCAACTAACACTTCACGCGCTCTTCCTTGCCACTCTTCGTTCAGGGCAGCACCAATCAATAACCCTTTTCCGCGAATTTCGCTGAAGATGCCGTACTTATCGTTAATTTTAGTCAATCCATCTCGAAACAGCGCTTCTCTTTCTGCAACGCCAGCCAGAGTTTCAGGTTGGCTTACTATATCAACGACCGCTTCAGCCACTGCACATGCAAGCGGGTTACCACCATAAGTAGAACCGTGAGTACCCACTTTTAGGTGTGGAGCAAATTCATCCGTTGTCAGCATTGCCCCGATAGGAATACCACCACCCAGAGATTTTGCTGTACTTAGGATATCCGGCGTTACCCCAAGACCTTCATAAGCATAGAAAGTACCTGTACGGCCATTACCTGTTTGCACTTCATCAAAAATAAGTAGCGCATTGTGCTGGTCACACAGTTCGCGGACAGCTTTAGCAAACTCAGGTGTTGGTGAAACAATGCCACCTTCGCCCTGGAGAGGCTCCATCATCACAGCACAGGTTTTATCTGAGATATGTGCTTTGAATGCTTCGATATCATTGTAGTCCAGGTGCGTCACATCACCTGGTTTAGGACCAAATCCGTCGGAATACGCCGCTTGTCCACCTACGGTTACTGTAAAGAGATATACGACCGTGGAAGCCCTGTTTAAAGGCAATGATTTCTGACTTATCTGTGCCATATTTGTCGGCTGCTACGCGACGTGCAAGTTTCAGAGCTGCTTCATTCGCTTCTGCACCAGAGTTGGCAAAGAATACTTTATCGGCAAAAGAAAGCTCTGTCAGTTTTTTTGCCAGACGAAGTGCTGGCTCATTGGTCATCACATTACTAAGGTGCCAAATCTTACTTGCCTGCTCGGTAATGGCATTTACCATTGCCGGATGACAATGACCAAGGCAGCTAACGGCAATGCCACCAGCGAAGTCTATGTATTCGTTGTCATCCTGATCCCATACTCGTGATCCTTGTCCTTTTACCGGGATCATTTCGAGAGGGCTGTAACACGGCACCATCACGTCATTGAACAAGCTACGTTCGACTTTATTTCCCATCGTCTCAATACTCCATATCGGTACCAATGCTTCAGCTTGAGTCTATTTTCAAACTGTTGGTATTTTGTTCTACTTCTGCATTGTATTTACAATTTATTAACCAATTCAATAGAGAGATCGTCTTAATAACTGCTAACACAATAGCGAGAAAGCATAATTATTGACTATCTATGCATCGCTTTATCACTGTAATTATGAAAATTTCCCGAAGATTCACTGAAGAACTGGAATATTTCAGCAAAACAACAGAAAGGGGGAATAGGAGGGTGTTCTTCCCCGCATAAATTTTCATTATTCAGTTATAACAGAGAATGATGGGTATTGTTAAGAATAGTGATCAAGTTCAAGCTATCAGAAACAGGAAAGCCTGATTTTAACGCTTTAGAAAGTTAGCAAGTAGCTCATGACCCTGCTCGGTTTTGATCGATTCTGGATGAAACTGAACCGCATCAATAGGCAAGGTTTTATGTTGGAATCCCATTATCTCGTCAAAGTTACCGTCTGAACTCTCTGTCCAGGAGGTAATTTCAAAGCAGTCGGGAAGTGACTCTTTGCTCACTACTAACGAGTGATAACGAGTTACCGTCAGAGGATTGTTTAGCCCTTCAAACACACTTTTGTTGTTGTGGCGAATTGGCGATGTTTTTCCATGCATCACCTTCTTTGCCCGAACCACCTCTGCACCGAAAGCTTGCGCTATGGCCTGATGACCAAGGCAAACCCCCATCAAAGGTAGTTTTCCGGCAAAATGTTTTATTGCCTCAAGGGAGATGCCCGCTTCATTTGGTGTGCATGGCCCCGGAGAGATAACAAGGTGCGTAGGACCTAGTGATTCAATGCCTGCAATATCTATTTCATCATTACGCACCACTTTTACCTCTGCGCCCAGTTCACAAAAGTACTGGTAGAGGTTATAACTAAAGGAGTCGTAATTATCGATGATAAGAAGCATTGGTGCCTGCGTGTATTTAAGCGGTATTGGTTGTTTAAGTGCGGTATTGTGCCGACTGAGCACTGAAAGGCAAGAAAAAATAAGCAGCTCTCGTGAGCTGCCCGATATTTGACTTTAAACCAACAAATTCGCGTTGAGCGAATCTTTTACACCCACTGATTATGGACGAGCAACAAAGCCTACTGCTTCGTATACTTTCTTCAGTGTGATCTCTGCTCGAGCAGATGCTTTCTCTGCACCTGTCTTCATTACTGAGTCAAGGTATGCGCGGTCTTCACGGATACGCTTATACTCAGCCTGAACAGGCTCAAGCATTGCAACTACCGCTTCTGCTACTGCTACCTTAAAGTGGCCATACATCTTACCTTCGAAGTCTTTCTCAATCTCTTCGAAGCTCTGGCCTGTAGCGGCATGCATTAGCCCCATAAGGTTTGCGATACCTGGCTTGTTTTCCACATCGTAGATTACACGCGGTGGATCTTCAGGGTCAGTTACTGCGCTCTTAATCTTCTTAGTGATCGACTTAGGCTCCTCCAGCAGAGTGATAACGTTCTTACGGTTATCATCCGACTTAGACATCTTCTTAGTCGCATCCTGAAGGCTCATTACGCGAGCGTTTACTGTAGGGATGTATGGTTCTGGAACCGCGAACGTTTCACCGTACAGGTTGTTGAAACGGTTTGCGATATCACGCGCCAACTCAAGGTGCTGTTTCTGGTCGCTACCTACAGGAACCTGTTGTGCCTGATACGCAAGAATATCCGCAGCCATTAGCACCGGGTAATCGTAAAGACCAACGTTAATATCGTTCGCGTAGCGCTGAGACTTATCTTTGAACTGAGTCATACGATTCAGTTCACCCATTTGGGTGTAACAGTTAAGAACCCAACCTAGCTGAGCATGCTCAGGAACGTGAGACTGAACGAACAGAGTACTTTTCTCAGGAGTCACACCAACAGCCAGACAAATAGCTAACGCATCTAGCGTTGCGTCATAAAGAGCTTTTGGATCCTGACGAACAGTAATCGCGTGAAGGTCAACAATACAGTACTGGCAATCATAATCATCCTGCATCTGTTGCCACTGACGAAGAGCACCTAAGTAGTTACCGATACTTAGTTCACCTGATGGCTGCACGCCACTTAATACAATAGGTTTGCTCATGATTATGATTTCCTTAATTACTTCTTAAATAGAGACTTCTTTGAAAGAGATATTTTTATCTCGAATAGAGCAGTGTACTCATTAACGAGTATTTTTCCAGAGCCTTATCTTAATTATTTTGAGATAGACAGGATATCCAGCAACTCAGCTAACTCATCGGCAATAAAGTCCGGTTTAGAGTCTGAAATTGGCTCGCCATGGTTATAGCCATACGTCAGTGCAAACGAAGGGCAATTTGCATTTTTCGCCGCCAGAATGTCGTTCTTAGAGTCACCAACCATCAGCATTTCATCAGCAGAAAGCTCGTACTTCTCCAACAGCCAGTTCAGCGCAATTGGATCAGGTTTGCGGGTTGGAAAATCTTCTCCACCAATCACTTCTACAAACAGGTGATCAATTTTATGCTGCTCCATAATCTCTGGCACAAAAACACCAGGCTTATTGGTTACCAGTGCCAGTTTATAGCCAGCATCATGCAACTTGATAAGGGTTTCAAACACGGTTGGATACAAAGGACTACGGGTGTGACCGCATGAAGCGTAAAAGTCATTAAATAGACTGCGAGCTTTTTTCTTAACTCTGGGTCAAGGTCCTCAGAAACCTCTAGGCTTCGACTCATCGCTCTGCCTAGCAACACATCTGCACCGTTACCAACCCACTCTCTTACCTGCTCTTCAGTAATTGCCGGATATCCTAGTGCTTGTACCGACTGATCTACCGCGACAAAAAGGTCTGGCACGCTATCAAGCAAGGTTCCATCCAGATCAAAGGCAATGAGTTTAATTTTTTCTAGCGACATACTTTCCCCTAATTATAAAAGAGGGGCATTTAAGCCCCTGCCCCTCTTCATTAAAGCTTGATTAGCGCTGAACTTTTGCCAGTTCTTCACGCATCTGATCGATAACCGCTTTGTAGTCTGGCTTGTCAAAAATCGCAGAACCAGCAACAAACATATCCGCACCAGCTTCCGCTATTTCGCGAATATTTTCAACTTTTACGCCACCGTCGATTTCAAGACGGATATCGCGGCCAGAAGCATCAATGCGCTTACGAATATCACGCAGCTTATCAAGAGAAGAAGGGATAAACGATTGACCACCAAAACCAGGGTTAACTGACATAAGCAGAATCATGTCAATTTTATCCATTGTGTAATCAAGGTAATGAAGCGGTGTTGCCGGGTTAAATACTACACCCGCTTTACAACCACACTCTTTGATTAGCTGAAGACTACGGTCAAGGTGATCGGTCGCTTCTGCATGGATTGTGATCATAGATGCGCCCGCTTTTGCGAAGTCTGGAATAATACGGTCAACAGGCTTCACCATCAGGTGAACATCGATAGGGGCTGTGATGCCGTAGTCACGAAGCGCTTTACAGATTGGAGCGCCAAAAGAAAGATTAGGTACAAAGTGGTTATCCATTACATCGAAGTGGATAACATCAGCGCCAGCGTTTAGCACGTTCTCAACGTCTTCACCAAGACGAGCAAAATCAGCAGACAGAATTGACGGCGCAATTAAAAAATCTTTCATACCAGACCTCAGGGTTATTGTAGTGTTCAGAATCTGGCCGCAATTCTACCTAAGGAGTGAAGATTTTCCTAATGGGAAATCAGACCAGGCTCTTTTTGATGCGTTCCTGAGATTTGGTACTAACTTTTGCTTCAACCTTTGACTCAAACAGGGCAAACAGCTCGTTGACTTTATTGCGCCCGGCACCATTTCGACTGATAGTTCGTTTAACCTGAACCGTATCCAGCTTGGCCCCTTTATACAATCGTTGAGTAAGGCTGGTATCGTGGTTTGAGATAAGAACCGGGATACCACGTTTTTTGGCCGTACGTTCGGCAATATTTGCCAGCTCAGCCTGATCATCAAGCGTAAAACCGTTCCCTGCATAGGAAGTAAAGTTTGCGGTATTAGAAAGCGGCGCATACGGTGGATCGCAGTAAATAACACTGCCCTTTTTTGCCTTCTTAAAGGTGTCTACATAGCTTTCACAAACAAACGTCGCTTTCTGAGCCTTTTCAGAGAAATGAATCATCTCTGCTTCAGGAAAGTAGGGCTTTTTATAAGAACCAAAAGGAACATTGAAACCACCTTTTTTGTTATAGCGACATAAGCCGTTAAAGCCAAAGCGGTTCATATAAAGAAATGCTACAGAACGGAACCAGATATCGTCGGTCTCGTTAAACTGCTTTCTGATATCGAGGTAAAATTCTTTGCGGTTACACTCAGGCTTAAACAACCTTCTGGTTTCTGCAATGTATTTCTCAGGTTCTTTCTTAAGAAGGTTGTATATATTAATCAGATCCTGATTAATATCGGCAAGCAAGTACTCTTCGTAGTCGGTATTAAGAAACACAGAACCGGCACCAACAAATGGCTCCACCAGTTTCTTTGCTTCAGGTAGATGACGCTGTATATCTTCAACAAGACCATACTTACCACCAGCCCATTTAAGAAAGGCACGTTGCTTTTTCATCTACCGCTCTTTAACTACCAACTTCAATTCGAGGGAGCGGACTGTACCACATTTTCAAGGCTGACTCAGCGTTAATTTGCACGCTCAATCTCCCTATGTACCTGAAGCATAGATTTTGCCCAAGGTTGTAGGATCTGTACTGATTGTGGAAGCTCATCTCTGGCATTTCTAGCCTGCTGAATAGTAGGAAAATCTTTGTATGTGATGATATACCAGCTTTCACCAGACCGAATTGTTGGATAGATGCGAACTTTATTTTCCATCTCGTGTACCAGCAAGAAGTCCTGCACTTCTTCCAGTGAACGCATAGCAGCTAACTGAAGAGTATAGTTTCTGTCTGACACACCCAGAAGCTCGTCTTTAGAAAATGAGAACGTAATCAGTGGTGGAGCTGGCTCAGAAGTATTGTCTGAAATGGTTGCCTGCTCTCTGGCATCATCAACCGCATCTTCGATAACCGTTGACTCTAATACAGGTTCCCCCTGAAGCAGGGCATCAACTACATTTGAAGGTACAACTACGCGTTGACCATCATCGTTATTACCTACGCTAACGACACTTTCTGTTACTGATGGCGGCAGGTCTTCAGCATCATCCGTTGCACCAGCCGGATTATTGCTACTCTCTGTAGTGTTAACTGCAGAGTTAAGGTTACTTTTACCGTCTGGTGAAAGAACCATCTGATCAGAGCCATCTTCTGTATTATTCTCTGCCGTAGTAAGTTGTTCGGTAGTCTGTTCCTGGGTATCTGCCTCAGACTTATCCATAGGTCCTGGTTGGGCGAATAGCCACAAGTAACCACCAGCAATCAGAGCCAGTAATATCAGGACCAACAGCAAGATTTTAAAAGGTGACCCAATAATTGAACGGATGATAATCTTCTTCTCCATTTTACGTTCCCCTAACGCCATAAGAGCACCTGGCAAGGCTAATGTTTTGGTCGCTTGTTTACGAACTTTTTTCTTCTCTGCTTCACCATGCACAAACTTGAGTACCATTACTTCAAGAAAAGTTTGCGCTTCATTGGGCCTTAGCTGTTCGATCTCCAATGAAATAGGTTTGTGTTCCTGACCATAGCTTATCCGGCTTATTACCGGCTCTAAAGTGGAACCATTGGAAAACAAGACGACGTTTACATTCCAATTAGGATTTGTCTGCGCTTCAAGTACAAGTGTCCAAAGTTCAGCAAGTAGAGTGTCAGTTAGCAGGTGTGCGTCATCAACAACAATGACCAGATCACAGCTTTCATCACCTATAAGGCGTGCAAAGCTATCGATAAACTGGTCATGTTCATTAAACATAGGGTTGGCAACCACCTGATTGAGAAGTATGGCCTTCTTCTGCTCATCAGTTTGGTTGGGGTGACACATTAACAGTGACTGGTTTTTGTCCTGAGCGTAGGCTTCAAGGTATCTTTGGGCGATCCAGGTTTTTCCTGCTCCGGGTTGTCCCGCAATAGAGATAAGATTGGATCCAAAGCGAGTAAGAAGTCTGACCCGCTCAAGTAACTCTATCTGAGAATCTAAATCAAGGACGCGCAATTCATGAGCTAAACTCATCGAAACCTACCAGACTGTTATCTGCGAAATACTGTTATCTGCAAAATATGGTTATTTACGGTAAAAGTCGATCGCTTGTTGAATCAGTTCCGTTGAAACGTCTGCAAACACACCAGCTCGACCAATACCCGTTGGAAGCACCAGGCGAAGTTGTCCCGACAGCACTTTTTTATCCCGCATCATATGCTTCATGAAATCATCAAAAGACATAGATTCAGGGGTATGTATCGGAAGCTTAGAACGTTCAAGTATGGCTTGAATACGTTCAACCTGTTCTTCAGTAATGAGTCCCTGAAGTTGGGCAGTTTTTGCTGCCATTACCGTTCCTGCTGAAACTGCTTCACCATGCAACCATTTACCATACCCCAGTTCAGCTTCGATAGCATGACCAAAAGTATGACCCAGGTTCAATAACGCCCTAATTCCAGACTCTTTTTCATCTAGATTAACGACTTCTGCTTTGATTTCACAGCATCGGGCAATTGCGTAGATCAGCGCCGACTCATCTAAAGCGTATAGCTTGTCCAGATTGTCTTCTAGCCAAACAAAGAAAGCTTCATCATAAATGATGCCGTACTTGATAACTTCTGCGATACCCGCAGCGAACTCTCTTTCAGGTAACGTCTTCAGGCAGTCGATATCTATAGTGACTGATTTAGGCTGGTAAAACGCACCAATCATGTTTTTACCAAGAGGGTGGTTAACCGCGGTTTTACCACCAACAGAGGAATCCACTTGAGAAAGCAACGTTGTCGGAACCTGAATGAAATCGACACCTCGCTGGTAACATGCAGCAGCAAAGCCAACAATATCACCAATAACTCCTCCACCCAGCGCAACTAATACCACATCGCGTGCATAGTTACCTTCGAGCAGGAAGCTCATAATGTCATCAAAAACCTTTAAGCTCTTGTGTTGTTCGCCATCAGGCAATTCAAGCAGAGTAGCTTCACAGCCTAAAGAGGTAATTTGAGAAATGACTTTCTCGGCGTACAGCGGCGCAACAGTCACATTACTAATGACTACCGCTTTTTTCTTAAGACCTAGAGAAGAAAAGTGCGCCGAGTTATCGAATAACCCGGCGCCTATAGAGATAGGGTAGCTACGCTCACCAAGATCAACGTTTATCCGTTCCATGGGTGGCTCTCCAAATAATTGAACTTAACGTTCTTCTATCATTTTTATGATCTGGTTGGCTACTACTTTTGCACTTTGATCGTCTGTACGCACTGTGTAATCAGCAACTTCTTCGTACAGCGAGTTTCTTTCACCAGCTAACCCTTCAAGAACTTCACGAGGGTTATCAGTCTGAAGTAGTGGGCGCTTCTTGTCGCGGTTGGTACGCGCAAGTTGCTTTTCAATCGTGGTTTCAAGGTAAACAACAATACCCCTTGCAGAAAGGCGATTGCGGCTATCTTTACTCTTAACCGAGCCACCACCAGTAGCTAATACAATGCCTTGCTTTTCAGTCAGGTCATTGATTACTGTTTCTTCGCGCTTACGGAAACCTTCTTCACCTTCAACATCAAATACCCATGCGATATCTGCGCCAGTGCGCTCTTCGATTACAGTATCAGAATCCAGGAACTCCATATGAAGTTGTTGGGCAAGGTGTCTACCGATTGTGCTTTTGCCAGCCCCCATTGGGCCAACTAAAAATATGTTACGTTTCTCAGCCATGTTCAGCATTAATTTACAGCGTTAATTCAATGAAATTGCTACAAATCAGATCGATTTTTATACTTCACTGATCGGCTTGCAGCACCGATTCCTCACAATTATTTCGTGATAAGACCCGAAATTATCTAGATCTGATGGCTGTAATGCAACTATATTTTGTCTGGTGATACTAATTCACCTCAACATAATTGAGCTACTAGCCACTATACCGCAGACAATTCATGGAAATTACATTGATAATTAGTAGGTTATAGGCTCAAGGCAAAGACCGAACTTTTTTACATAACTTGTTCGGAAATAACCTTAGGAGTAACAAAGATCATCAACTCTTTTTTGCGCCTGACTTCATAGCTTCGACGAAATAAATTTCCTAATAATGGTAAATCTCCCAGCAAAGGGACCTTATCTACAGATGTGCGCAGGTCGTACTGATAAATACCTCCCAAAACGATGGTTTCGCCGTTATTAACCAGTACCTGAGTGCCAATTCTTTGAGTATCGATAGATACCGACTCTCCAAAACCAGTCCGCACGGTTTCACCTGGGCTATTTTGTGTCACCTTCAGATCAAGAACAATTTGGTGGTTGGGCGTAATTTGTGGAGTGACTTCTAAACTTAATACCGCTTTTTTAAATGAGACCGATGTGGCACCGCTAGACGCCGCTTCCAGGTAAGGGATTTCTGTACCCTGCTCTATATAAGCCGTTTTCTTGTTGGCAGTAATCAGCCTGGGACTGGATATTATTTCGGCTCTGGACTCCGACTGCAGTGCAGATAGTTCAAGATCCAAAAGCATGCCTTCTAGCGTACCTATTGAGAAAGCAATGCCTGAGGCATTGGGGCTTGACGCTCCCAGATTGACGTTGAGCATATCATCCAGTGACAATTCATCGCCCTGTAAGTGAATCCCTTCTAAAGAGCCACCAAAGGCGGTATCTCCGTGGCTTCCAGATACGCCCCACCTAACACCGAGCTCTTCTAAATCGCCTTCGCTGATGGTAACGAGTCGTGCTTCGATCTGAACCTGATCAATTGGGATATCTAACTGCGCAATCATCTTACTAACCTCTTCCAGATTGCTTTGCATATCTCTGACAATGATTGAATTGGTTCGGCTATCGACAAAAAGAGCACCTCTGGACGACATTACGTTACTGCCTGATGATAAGGTTTCAGCCAGTTCAACAGCATTTGCAAAATGAACTCTTATCACCCGTGAATGCAAGAGCTCAAACTGCTGCGTTAACTTGGTTTGCTCCGCTTCGTATTGTGTCCTTTTTCCAAAATCCTCTTTAGGAGCAATGAGTATAATGTTGCCCGTAATATGTTTGTCCAAACCTTTAGCATGCAGAATGACTTCAAGAGCCTGTTCCCATGGAACATTTTCAAAATTTAAAGAGATATTTCCTTCAACCGAATCGGAAACCACCAGATCCAGCCCTTTAAAATCGGCGACGGCCTGGAGCAGGTTTCTTACTGGCATATCTTGAGCATTAAGGGAAATCCGGTTTTCTTCTGACCGATTAACGGAACCTTCATTCTCCGCCCCACTAACAGCAAATGAGAGCAAGAGTAAAGTAATCACAAAACTATGGTCTAACTTCAATATTAATACTCCTTTTTGGCCAGTAGACCGGCTTATGAGATTCACATCCACCAGCTGTTTCATAAATCAGTAGATCATGCTGATTGATACTTAACACATATCCACCTTCATCTCCGAGGGAGTCTCCTTCCTTTACAGAAACAACTTTTCCATCAGGAGTCTGGATTAATGCTGCTTTTTTATTATCTGCGCGAAGGAAGCCTTTCAGCGATAACTCGCCTAGCTTGAATTTCTCAATCTCAGTTAGATCTCCAGGCACGCTGCTTTTTGTACATTTTTGTTGAGCAATTCCTGAGTTTGACTCCAGGGCTGCAAACTCAAAAATATCTCTTGGGGATACAGGGTTAAAAGATGTGTTATATCGCGACAATCCTTGCTCAGGTTCTGGCGTTTGGTTTAAACCAGATATAGCTTCTAACGCCATCCTCTGCCAGTTATCATCCAGAGAATAGGTCACTGCACTTATTCTGACGCTAATCTCTGAGCTGTCCGCACTATCCTTAAGAAACTCAATACGCTCGAAGCCAATGTAGGGTTTCACATAGGCGATAAAGCCAAAAAATCGCCCAAGATCCTCAAACCTCCCTGAAATCTGGATATCGAAAAGATGTTGAACGTAAACATTGTTCCCTAACGGTTGTTTTTTATCTATTTGATGCACTGTAAGACGATTAGCAGAAGCAAATCGGTTAACAACGGAAAGAATATCTACTTGTGATTTCCCGCCAGAGGAAGAGTGGCTCATGTTAACCAAACGTCGGTGTTTATCTCTCAACGTCTCTTCCAAGTCCATTTTCTGAGAAGCACTTCCAGATTTCATGACTAGGATATTCTGCTTCTGAGCTATCAGTTTTAAACGCTCACTCCTTTGTTCCTGCTTTGGCAATATTACTAACCAGTAAAGCAGCAACTGAATAATCAAAAACAGTAGCATCAGCCCCAACATTTGAAACTTTCGCGGCCACTCCGCAATATCATTCAAATCTAATTCAGGCATTCCTCTCAATGGCTCGCCTCCTCGTTAAGAGGGAACTTCAATAAAAATTCGTGAAAGCCTTGATGCTCTCCCTCTTTTATTTTTGAGACCGCATGTACATTTATATCTGTGACTTTCGATTCGGACTCCAGCCGCTGCGACAGCATGGTTATCGACTCAGTCTGTTGGGCAACACCTGAAATCTCTATAGTGCCTTCTGCAATCAACACCCTAGTGAAAAGCAGAGTTTTTGGTACATGCTCAACAAAGAGATGTAATTGGCTAACTGGCATACTCTGGTTTTGACTCATCCTATCGAGCAGAATAATCCTTTTATCCAGTTCTGAAATAGTATCGGTCAGTAACTCTAGCTGCTTTTCATTCTGAAGCATTTTATTTAATGCAAGGGTAAGCTCTTGCTCAACTGTCGCTTCAGTCAGTATCTGCTTTTCGATAGTGCTTAAAATAAGAAGGTGAACAGCAACGGTAATGAGCAATACCAGTCCAAGCAGCAGCCAGAAAACACGCCGATACTGCGCTCGCTTTTTCTCTCGCCATGGAAGTAGATTGATATCTGGCATCAGGCTGACTCCACCCAGCAGAGCCCTTTGATGGCGATCCCCACCGCAAGGCTATATGCATATCCTGAATCATATTTACCCGTGACTGAATTACAGCCTGGTATAAACTCCAGTGGGTTAAGTAGCTGACATTGGAGTGATGTTATTCGCTCCAATGTCACTCGAAATGGTTCAAGAGACTCTGTATCTCCTGTAACCCATACACCTTCCACTGGCTCCGTTGCAGATGCGTAAATCTGGATTTGCAAAGCCACACTATCAGCCAACTCATCACAAGCCTTTTGCTGCATTTTGAAATCAGTAACCTTACAACCTAGCCCCTTTTGTATCGACTGACAAAATACCGAATCAGAAACAGCTCCCGAGCAGATAGTCGTTTGATTAGGGCCAATATAGAGCAATAACCAATTTGCCTGATTCAACCTTTTCGATATGACTTCCCATACTTTTAACAAGCCATGAGACTGGGTATCGACAAGTACTGGCGTTAATTTTGCGCGCTTGACCGCATTAACCCGCTCATCAACCACCTCTTTTTTAGCTGCATAGACCTGATATCCGACTTTATCCTCCTGTACCGATTGAGTTTTTTCGACAAAATCTATTCTCAGTTGTTGATGTGCAACTGGAGAAACACTAGAAAAAGCTTCGTAAATCGCAAACTCACGCTCAACTTCCTGTATGCCGCTGTCGATTTGGAGAGAACGGCAGACAACCGCTGAATCGGGAACCGAAATAGCGACTTTTCGGCTAAATAAGGGCAACTCCTTCTTTAGCTCGCCGAGTCCCTTTACCAGCAGATGATAATCCATAGAGTGATCGTCATTCACAGCACCGCTTGCAAAGCTCCTGGCTCTGGTAATTACATATCCACTGGCAGCGGACTTCACTGAAACCACTTTAATGCTTTGGGGACTAATATCGATACCAGTAACCTCTGACCGAAACATTTTCGCAGTCTCCTAACAATCTAATAAGAAATTGAACTTATTCTGTAAAGGCTTAAATATGTTAAGCTTGCACATTAGGTAACCTAACACCTCTATTAATCAGGGATTATCCGGTGAAGTTCATAAAGTACTTGTTTGTTTTTTCAGTGGTTTGCATTGTTCTTGGAGTGGGAACAATTGTTGGATTTTATTATTACGTCAAACCCGAGTTGCCAGATGTTGCAACATTAAAAGATGTCCAGCTTCAGACTCCTATGCAGGTATATAGTCGCGACGGTAAGCTTATATCGCAATTTGGTGAAAAGCGTCGCGTACCAGTGACCTATGACGAGATCCCGAAAGAACTAATAGAAGCCCTAATAGCAACGGAAGATAGCCGTTTCTACAGCCACCCTGGTATCGACCCAATCGGCATCGTCCGAGCTGCAGTTGTCGTTGCAGTTTCCGGTTCAGCAAAACAAGGGGCAAGTACCATTACACAGCAGTTGGCACGAAACTTCTTCTTGTCTAATGAGAAGAAAATTATGCGAAAAATCAAAGAGATTTTTATCGCTGTACACATAGAGCAACTGCTTTCTAAAGAAGAGATTCTAGAACTCTATATCAACAAGATTTTCCTTGGTTATCGCTCTTACGGTTTTGGTGCTGCCGCACAGGTATACTTTGGCAAAGAGCTAAACCAGCTAACTCTGAGTGAAGTGGCCACACTGGCAGGTATGCCAAAAGCACCTTCAACCATGAACCCGATTTACTCCATTGATAGAGCAACATCCCGACGCAACGTTGTTCTGGGCCGAATGTTGGCCGAGAAGTACATTACGCAGGAAGAGTTCGAACAAGCAAAATCGGAGCCTCTTGATGGCCGTTACCATGGTGCGGAGATCGAACTAAGAGCGCCGTACATTGCAGAAATTGCCCGCTCGTGGATGGTAGAACGCTACGGGGAAGATGCTTATACATCGGGTATGAAGATCTACACAACAGTGGATTCCAAGTTGCAAAATGCCGCGACAACTGCCGCAGTATCTAACCTTCTAAACTACGATGAGAGACACGGTTACCGGGGCGAAGAAAAAGAGCTATGGACGCCTGGTAAGCCAGCCCTGACTGTTGATGAAATGAAAAAGCACCTGAGAAAGCAACCGAGCTACGGTGAACTTTCTCCGGCTATCGTAACTTCTGTGCAAGATCAATCAGCAACCGTATACATTAAAAATCAGGGTGAGGCTCAGGTTGAATGGGACGGAATGAAGTGGGCTCGTAAGTTCATTACTGATGACAAACAAGGACCAGCTCCTAAAACAGCATCAGATATCATTGCAGAAGGCCAACAGATTTGGGTGCGTCCATTAACTAAAACACCTATTGAAGGTGCATTAGAAGATGAGCCTCAATTCACTTATACATGGAAGCTAAGTCAGGTTCCTAACGCAAATACTGCATTTGTTGCAATGAATCCTGAAGATGGCGCTGTATTGTCACTGGTTGGTGGCTTTAACTTTGTTCACAGCAAGTTTAACCGCGCAACTCAGTCTGTTCGGCAGGTGGGCTCAGGTATCAAACCATTTATCTATTCTGCTGCAGTTGATAGTGGTATGACTCTGGCATCTTTGGTTAACGATGCACCTATCAATCAATGGGATTCAAGCATGGGTACGGCGTGGAGACCAAAGAACTCTCCACCAACTTATATCGGCCCTACCCGCCTACGTATCGGACTAGCGACCTCGAAGAACGTAATGGCAGTAAGAGTGTTGCGTCAGGTTGGTCTAGACAATACTCGTGAATACCTAACCCGCTTTGGCTTTGATCTAAATGAGCTTCCACGCTCGGAAACCATTGCTTTAGGTGCTGGCAGCCTGACTCCAGTAAAACTGGCTCAGGGCTACTCAGTATTTGCTAACGGTGGTTTTTACGTTGAACCATACTATATCGATCATGTAGAGACACCATATGGCGATACTGAATTTAAGGCGAATCCAGCGATTATCTGCCGACAGAACTGTGATGATTCAATGAAATCGTATCTGACCAACAAGGTTCAGAAAGACACTGACGACAACATGGCGGAGTCTGTTGTTGAACAAAACCTCGAGGACACTATCGCAGCAAATGAAGACGATGTAATTGAAACTGCTGTGCAGAACGAAAATGCTATCCATTATGCGACTCAAGTCATCTCAGAACAGACAGCATTCCTTGTCCGAGAGATGATGTACAGCAACGTATGGGGTGGAGGTAACTGGCGTGAAGGTACTGGCTGGAATGGTACTGGCTGGCGTGCTCAGACTCTTAAACGCCGCGATATTGGTGGTAAAACAGGTACAACTAACGAATCTAAGGATGCATGGTACAACGGTTATGGGCCAGGCATTGTTGCTACTTCATGGGTAGGCTTCGATAGTCATGAACGTAAACTGGGACGAACCAGCAGAAATGCTAACCTGTCTAAAGATCAGCAAAATCCAGGTGGCGAAGCAGGTGCAAAAACCGCTCAACCTGCCTGGGTAGACTTTATGAGAGTCGCTTTGGACGGCGTACCAACCCAGAGAAAGTCAATTCCATCAGATATCGTAAGAGTTCGCATCGATAGAGATAGTGGCCTTCTAACCAAGCAATCAGGCTCAAACGCTATGTTTGAATACTTTGTATCAGGCACGGAACCGACTACATACGCTGAGGATAATGCAGCTGATGAGCTGGATCTATTCTCTGGTGGTGGCAGCGGAGAGAGTGAATCTCTGTTTTGATACCAGAATCAATGTTCCTTTAATAGTAAGCCCCTCTACTTGAGGGGCTTACTGTTTCAGGCGTTTAATTGGCTACAATTAAGCATCATCCACTATGTAACCTGAAATGGTTTTAGCCAGGTCTTCAAAGCGCTTTCTTAATGGAGACCCCGGACGATACGCCAGTACAATTTTCCTTGAAGGTACCGGATCCTGAGCCTGAATATAACAAACCCCATCTTTGTTTTTCTCTTTAGGGACAGAAAGTTGTGGCAATAGCGTAATCCCACTTCCAGCAGCAACCATATTTCGAAGCGTCTCAAGACTGGTTGCTTTAAAACGCTCGTCATCTTTAGCGCCTGCAGCAAAACAGAAGCCCAGCGCCTGATCTCTCAAACAATGCCCATCTCCCAGTGAGAGCACCGTCTTACCATTTAGCTCACTCATTTGCAGTGTATCTTTGTCTGCCCATAAATGATCACATGGAACTGCGAGACACAGTGGCTCATCGTACAAATCGAGCTCGATAAACGGCTCTGTTTCAGCCACTGAAGCCAGTACAATGCAATCCAGTTTCCCCTCTTCAAGCTGCCTTACCAGTTTATGAGTTTGATCTTCATGAAGGAACAGCTCTAAATCCGGGAAGTCGTCTTTTAGGCTCGGAACAATTTTGGGTAAAAGATAAGGGCCAACAGTAGGAATAAAACCAATATGCAGCGGACCGCTCATCTCTTTTCCCTGCAAACTCGCCATGTCAACGAATGTCTTTACTTCACTAAGGATTCGCTTGGCCTGCTCAACCAACAGCAATCCTGACTCTGTAAACAAAACGCGCCTGCTGCTTCGCTCTAAAAGTGCGGTGCCCAACTCATCTTCTAACTTACGAATCTGACCACTCAGTGTAGGCTGACTGACAAAGCAAGCTTCTGCTGCTTTTCTAAAATGCTTATGTTCAGCCAAAGCAACCAGATACTCGAAATCCCGAATGTTCATACACGCCTCTTAAATAGAAAATAGCTATCATTACTATAGTATTAAATGATTGGAGCTATCAATGTAATTTTTCAATAATGATCTCAACAAAAAGGAGTTAACTCCTCTACACTGATTTCAGTAGCCAGTTGGCTCATACAAAAATAAAGGAAATTTATATGTTTACATCTAAAGAAGGTCAAGCAGTACCACAAGTAACCTTCCCAACTCGTCAGGGTGACTCATGGGTTAACGTAACTACTGATGAACTATTTAAAGGTAAAACTGTAATTGTATTCAGCTTACCGGGTGCATTTACACCAACTTGTTCATCTAGTCACTTGCCACGTTACAACGAACTATTCCCTGTGTTTAAAGAACATGGCGTAGATGAAATTCTATGTGTATCTGTCAACGATACTTTTGTAATGAATGCATGGAAAGACGACCAGGAAGCAGAGAACATTAGCTTTATCCCTGATGGTAATGGTGAGTTTACTGACGGCATGGGTATGTTAGTCGACAAAGCAGAGCTTGGCTTTGGAAAGCGTTCATGGCGCTACAGCATGCTGGTCAAAGATGGTGTGGTAAACAAGATGTTTATCGAGCCAAATGAACCTGGTGACCCATTTAAGGTTTCTGATGCAGACACTATGCTTGGCTATGTAGCACCAGATTACCGAGTCCAGGAATCAATAACCGTTTTCTCTAAGCCTGGCTGCCCATTCTGTGCAAAAGCAAAACAAGCACTAATTGATGCAAACCTGTCTTACGAAGAAGTCATACTAGGTAAAGACGCAACAACAGTATCACTACGCGCTGTAACAGGCCGCTCTACTGTTCCACAGATATTTATCGGTGGTAAACACATCGGTGGTAGCGAAGAGCTAGATGTATATTTAGCTAAGTAGCAGCATCCCTCCCCCTTCACTCTGAAGGGGGATTTTTTTATCTACTCGTCCGACCCAAAAAGCGTTATCCTTGAACCCTTGTCCTTAAAATAACGTACATGAATGCAAGATAAGCACGGCCTTCTTTCCAATCCTATTCCCCAGGTGTTACGCCAGATGACCATACCTATGGTCTTCGGCATGGTGGCTATTTTGCTCTTTAACGTTGTTGATACCTTCTTTATTTCATTACTTGGTACAGAAGCACTGGCGGCAATTAGTTTTACTTTTCCGGTAACCTTCGGAGTCAACTGTATCACTATGGGGATTGGTGTTGGGCTATCCACCAGCATAGGTAGATTACTTGGCCAGCAAGAGGTAAAACACGCAGCAGCACTAGCTACTCATGGGCTTCTTCTGGCTGTATTACTCGTTATCCTAGCCTCGTTACTGGGGCTGACCTCCATCGAACCTCTATTTCTAGCTCTAGGTGCAGAACCAGAGTTAATCCCACTGATCAGTGACTACATGGTGATCTGGTATCTCACTATTCCATTGCTAGTTATTCCAATGGCAGGCAATGCCGCAATACGAGCAACAGGTGATACAAAGACCCCGGCAAAAATAATGATGTTCGCTGGGGTGATTAACGGGATACTCGATCCGCTGCTCATCTTTGGCTACGGGCCATTTCCTGAGTTAGGAATTAAAGGAGCTGCAATGGCCAGTGCGGTAAGCTGGCTGGCTGCATTATGCTGGTCGCTAAACTTACTGGCAAAACGAGAAAAACTTCTCTCTTTGCCAAATATGAAGACCATAATTCCAGATTGGGGGAAAGTACTTAAAATTGGCACTCCTGCGGGCCTTTCCAGCGCAATGACTCCGCTATCCGGAGCTATTCTTATGAAGCTTTTGGCCACCCATGGCACAGAAGCTGTTGCAGCGTATGGAGCAGCTCAAAGAATAGAGTCATTACTGATACTGGTTGTAATGTCGTTGGCTTCGATTTTGACTCCATTTATGGCGCAAAACCTTGGTGCTGATAACCCAAAACGCAGCTTTCAGGCACTCTTCCTGAGTATGCGTTTTTCGATCTTATTCCAGATGCTGATCTTTATTATGATGGTCCCGCTCAGCATCCCGTTAGCCGCTCTTTTTGGTAAAGAGCAGGCAGTAAATGATCTGATTTGGTTATATCTGGTGATTGTTCCGGTAAGCTACGGTTTTCAGGGAGTTATCATGCTGCTAATCAGTTGCCTCAACGCCATGCACAAACCGCTAAATGCATTTTACTGGAGCTTACTTCGCCTGTTTGTATTCACCATACCGTTTGCCTGGCTTGGAAGCATGATGAACGATATTCAGGGGCTATTTATTGGTATTGCTGCGGGGAACATTCTTGGCGGTATTCTGGGATACTTGCACGCTTTAAAGCTGAGAAAGGAAGCTGTTCCGGAGTTCGCGACTCCGGAACCAAAATAGTTATTCAGCTATCAACAAGATCTAGATACCACCACCATCAATAAGCTTTTCAGTCTTACCGTTAAACGCCTGATCCATATCTTCCGAAGGCTTAGCTGATGTTGGTCTGCCAACAATTTTAGCAGGAACACCTGCAACTGTTGTATGTTCAGGAACAGGCTGAAGAACCACAGAACCGGAACCAATCTTAGCGCCGACACCAACTTCAATGTTACCCAGAATCTTAGAGCCCGCGCCAATCATTACGCCCTCGCGAATCTTCGGATGTCGATCGCCGCACTCTTTACCTGTACCACCCAGAGTTACGTTCTGAAGAATCGATACGTCATTTTCAACAACGGCTGTTTCACCGATAACAATACCCGTTGCGTGGTCAAGCATGATGCCTTTGCCAATTCTTGCTGCCGGGTGAACATCCACCTGGCACGCTACGGATATCTGATTCTGTAAGTAGGTCGCCAATGCAACACGCCCTTGTTTCCAAAGGTAGTTAGCAACTCGGTATCCCTGAAGGGCATGGAAACCCTTCAGATAAAGCAGAGGTATAGAGTAAAGTTGGACAGCCGGGTCACGACTTACCGTTGCACAAATATCACACGCTGCAGAGTTGGTAATAGAAGGATCTTTTTCAAAAGCTTCTTCTACTACTTCTCTCACCGCCATTGCTGGCATTGAAGATGTTTTTAGCTTATTGGCAAGAATATAGCTGAGTGCTGCGCCTAAACTATCGTGTTTTATAATAGTGGCGTGGTAGAAACTGGCAAGCATGGGTTCTTGCTCAGCTTGTTCCTTCGCTTCTTTGACTATCCTTTGCCATACCGTGCAAGGTGTGCATTCGCTCATTGTCGTAACCTTTTGTCTTTTTATGCTTCCGCTTTTTTATCGCGAGCCAGCAGATCTTGTGCTGCCAGTCGTGCGTTTTTGTCTTGATACAATACCTGATAAATTTGGTCAACAATTGGCATTTCAACCCCCATGCGGTTTGCCAGTAGCCATACCTCTTTAGTGTTTCGATACCCTTCTACCACCTGACCAATCTCATCCTGTGCAAGTTGTACATCTTTACCCTGCCCCAAAGCAAGGCCAAAGCGGCGGTTACGAGACTGATTATCGGTACAGGTTAGAACTAAATCGCCCAGACCCGCCATTCCCATAAAGGTCTCCTGTTGTGCACCAAGCGCAACACCCAGGCGGGTCATTTCTGCCAAGCCACGAGTAATCAATGCAGTACGGGCATTGGCACCAAAGCCGATACCGTCAGACATCCCCGCGCCAATCGCGATAACGTTCTTCACCGCACCACCGAGCTGCATACCGATAAAATCGTTATTGGCGTACACACGGAACGTTTTGCTGCAGTGAATTTTTTCCTGCAGATCCTGCACAAATTCATCGTTTGGAGAGGCTACAGAGATAGCAGTTGGCATCCCCATTGCCAGCTCTTTAGCGAATGTTGGCCCAGAAAGAACCGCAAGTGGGTAGCTGTCACCAATAGTGTCGTAAGCCACTTCTTGTAACAGTCGACCGGTTTCCGGCTCCAAACCTTTCGTTGCCCAACAAATTCTTGAGTCATCTCTCAAGTGTGGTTTCAGACTATTAAGGACGATACCAAACACGTGGCTCGGCACAACCACAAGAATATCCTTACAAGCTTTTACTGCTTTCTCTAAATCAGTCTCTACAATTAAGGTGTCCGGAAAATCTACGCCAGGCAGAAACTCTTCATTGCAACGAGCAGCTTCCAGCCTTTCCATATGATCTTTTTCATGACCCCAGATAACCACGTTGGAACCATTACGAGCCAGAGAAATGGCTAATGATGTACCGTAAGAACCGGCACCAATTACTGTCATTTCAATCTCTTTGCCGTAAACGTCTTTACCTATCGAACTTGTCATATTGCTTCCTGATTAAGAGAAATAAAAAATGCACATCGCATCAATGATTTTAGATGCTTTGTGCATTTATTGTAGTCTGAGCTAGATGCTCAGATTAATACTATTAAGCGTCAGCTTGTGGTGCTTCTTGCTCTTGACCAGCCTGGTTCTGCAGGTAGTTCATGAATAGAGCGTCAAAGTTAACCGGAGCCAGGTTTAGTTGAGGGAATGTACCCTTAACAACAAGGCTTGAAATAGTTTCACGTGCGTATGGGAACAGAATGTTCGGGCAGAATGCACCCAGGCAGTGTGCAAGTTGACCAGCTTCCATTTGCTCAGCAGTGAAGATACCAGCTTGCTGAACTTCACATAGGAATGCAGTTTCTTCTTCGTTCTTAACTGTAACAGTCAGGCGAAGAACCACTTCGTATACGTTCTGGCCTAGTTCGCGGCTCTGAGTATCAAGATCAAGTTTCACATCTGGGTTCCACTCTTTCTGGAACATGTCAGGTGAGTTTGGCGCTTCAAATGAAACGTCTTTTAGGTAGATACGCTGGATAGTGAAGTTCTGTTGGTTATCTTGAGGTGCTGCTTCAGCCATTTTGGTTTTCCTTAAAAATCTTAATCTTTATTTTGAAACTGTTGATTCGTCAGTCTTACTTCTTGCCACGAACAAGTGGCATCTTCGCCTCATCCCATGAGATCAGACCGTTTTTCAGAACATTGACGTTCTCAAATTCTGCTTTTGCAAGTAGATTTGCGCTCTCTTGAGCCGTAGTACCTGTCTTACATACCACAATGATTGGGTTAGCTTTATGTTTTTCAAGGGCACCAAAGGCTCCCTTTTTAATGTCAGCTGGTAAAACGTGAAGTGCACCCGCAATATGGCCCTGTTTGAACTCATCTCTGGTACGAATATCAACCACTACACCTTCTTCTTTATTGATTAGGTGAGTTAGCTGAGCTGGCATAATTGTCTTGTATCCAGCGGTTGATGTTTTAAAGATATTCATGATTAAAGCGACAACAATACCAATCCACAGTACTGAGAGAAGCATATTGTTTTGCACAAAATCGATATATTCTTGCATGTCCTGCACTCTTACTAATAAGCCCATAAGTGGGCGGCCTGTCTAAATTTAAGCAGTGAGTATAGCGAGGAAGGTCAATCGAAGCGAGTGGGGAAAGCGTTTCTTGACGATAAATGAGGAAATGATCTTTGAAAGTTAACAATACCTATCAATACAATCGCTAAAATTGGCTTTATTTATTGAGAACAATTCGCAACAATGCTTCTATAACGTAGAAATAGGGCTACACTTAATGCACTATCTCAGAGGAGAAATGTAAGGGAGTAACAACTTAGAGCGATTATTATTTGATCTTACCCTACAGTTTTACCCTAAAAGTGTAGTAAAGTTACGCTAATTTTATTTTTGAAGTTTCAATATGATTCGACGAGGTCAAAACTATGTCAGCTAAGAAGCCTATGGCTCTAGTGATTCTTGACGGTTGGGGATACCGTGAAGATAACGCAAACAACGCAGTTGCAAACGCAAATACTCCTGTACTGGACGGCCTGTTTGCTAACCAACCAAACACTCTGATTTCTGGTTCTGGCATGGATGTTGGCCTGCCTGACGGTCAGATGGGTAACTCTGAAGTTGGTCATACTAACATTGGTGCTGGTCGTGTTGTATACCAGGATCTTACTCGCATCACTAAATCAATCGCTGACGGTGAGTTCGAAAACACTCCAGCATTTGTTGAAGCAATTGATAAAGCTGTAAGCGCAGGTAAAGCTGTTCACCTGATGGGCCTTATGTCTCCAGGTGGCGTACACAGCCACGAAGACCACATCTACGCTGCAGTTAAAATGGCTGCTGCACGTGGCGCTGAAAAAATCTACCTACACTGCTTCCTTGACGGACGTGATACTCCACCACGTAGCGCTGAAGGTTCACTAAAGCGTTTTGACGAACTATTCGCTGAACTAGGTAAAGGCCGTGTTGCTTCTCTTGTAGGTCGTTACTACGCAATGGACCGTGATAACAACTGGGATCGCGTTCAGAAAGCTTACGAACTTCTAACAGAAGAAAAAGCAGACTTCACTTTCGATTCTGCTGTTGAAGCACTTGAAGCTGCATACTCTCGCGATGAAAACGATGAGTTTGTTAAGCCTACAGCAATCAAAACTGCAGAGCAGGAATCTGCTGCTATCGAAGATGGCGATGCAGTTATCTTCATGAACTACCGTGCGGACCGTGCTCGTCAGATCACACGTACTTTTGTTCCTGCATTCGAAGGCTTCGAGCGTGCTAAGTTCCCAGCAGTTGAGTTTGTAATGTTGACTCAATACGCAGCGGATATCCCACTAGCTATCGCGTTCCCACCAGCTTCTCTTGAGAACACATACGGTGAGTGGCTATCTAAGCAAGGTAAAACTCAGCTTCGTATCTCTGAAACTGAAAAATACGCACACGTTACTTTCTTCTTCAACGGTGGTGTTGAGACTGAGTTCGACGGCGAAGAGCGTAGCCTGATTGCTTCTCCAAAAGTTGCAACTTACGACCTACAACCAGAAATGAGCTCTGAAGAACTTACAGAGAAGATGGTTGCTGCTGTTAAATCTGGTAAGTACGACGCTATCATCTGTAACTACCCTAACCCGGACATGGTTGGTCACACTGGCGTATACGAAGCTGCTGTTAAAGCTATCGAAGCTGTAGATGAGTGTGTTGGTAAAGTTGTTGATGCAATCAAAGACGTTGATGGTCAACTTCTTCTTACTGCGGACCACGGTAACGCAGAAATGATGGTAGACCCTGCAACTGGCGGTACTCACACTGCACACACAAACCTACCTGTTCCACTAATTTATGTTGGTAACAAAGAAGTTGAGTTTGTAGAAGGCGGTAAGCTATCTGACCTGGCTCCAACTATGCTTCAGCTAACAGATATGGAAGTTCCTGCTGAAATGACAGGTTCATCTCTACTTAAATAAGTTTTTGATATAGAAAATTTATTTGAATAAGCAGACGTCAGCGTTTTCTAGCGCTGGCGTTTTTTTATTTCTGAATTTGAGTATACTGGCTCTTCATACCGCTACAGGCATCAGAGATATTCAACGGATGAAGCTTTATACATCAAAACAATCACAACCATCCCTGTCAGGGCTTCGCATTCTATCTGTGACCTGTTTAGCTGCGTTATCTTCACTGATGCTTTCTGTATATTCAATGGCCAGCCAGGAAGAGTTAACAGGGGTTAAGAACGAAATATCTCGTCAAAAAAACTCTCTAACTTCTCAGCAAAAAGAGCTGAACAACCTGCAAAAATCTCTGAAGCAGCACGAGCTTTCTATATCATCTCTGGGACAAGAAATCAGAAAAACAGAGGCCAAGTTAAAAACAGCTAACAAAAACCTCTCTATCTTCAATAAGCAAAAAGCGGATTTAGAATCTCAGAAAGCAGCCCAGACAGAAACACTTAAAGCGCTTATCAAAACCTACTATGTAACAAAACGGGATAATGATGCTAAAGCACTGCTGAATTCTTCAAACAGCGAAGAAGAAGCCCGAATCGCTCATTATTTTCAGCACCTGGCTAAAGCCAGAGCGAAAGCGATAGAGGAGCTGGATAATACTAGTAAGCAGTTAGACGCCAAAAACCAGCAGCTACTAAATGAACAACATCAAATAGAGGCTCTGCTAGCTCAGCAAAAGAAGAAGCAAACTGAACTTACTGGCTCACAAAAGAAACGTAAAAGTACCGTTGGAAAGATCCAGCGCAATATCTCCAGCAATAAACACTATCTGGCAGAGTTGCAGCGCAATGAAACCCGTCTGAAGTCAGAGATAGCAAAAGCAGCAAAACGTAATACCGTGCCAATGGACGGTCTGGCCAAACAGAAAGGCAAACTACCATGGCCATTGAAAGGCCGTGTTCTGCATAACTACGGTACTCGCCAAAGTGGTCAGGTTAACTGGAAAGGCATGGTGATTGACGCTAACTACGAACAACCAGTTAAAGCTGTATATTCGGGTACTGTGGTATTTGCCGATTACCTGCGCGGTTATGGTCTTGTGGTGCTTCTAGACCATGGCAAAGGCGATATGACGCTTTATGGCTTTAATCAGACACTAATGAAGCTTGAAGGCGATAAAGTAAAAGCTGGTGAGACTATTGCGCTTGCTGGTGACACAGGCGGTCAGCCACAGGCTTCACTCTATTTTGAGATCCGTCGGAATAGTAAGACTCAAAATCCGAAAAGATGGTTGAGGTAGGTTACGGGTTACGGGTTACGGGTTACGGGTTACGGGTTACGGGTTACGGGTTACGGGTTACGGGTTACGGGTTACGGGTTACGGGTTACGGGTTACGGGTTACGGAAAAATAAACTAAAAGCGCAAGGATTCAACCTTTTGCGCTTTTAACTTACCTGTGACCAGTAGGACGAAGTCCGTCCCACAACCTTTAACCTATCAGTTCTCCATGTACCCTTTAGGCATTTCTATACGCGCTACGCCAGAATCAACTGCTGCCTGAGCAACGGCTTTAGCTACACGTGGAAGTAAGCGTGGATCCATTGGCTTAGGAATGATGTACTCATTACCAAACTCAAGCTCAGTCACACCAGCCGCCTTCTTCACTTCTTCTGGCACTGGCTCTTTAGCTAGCTGACGAATCGCCTCTACTGCCGCTAGTTTCATTTCGATATTGATTTCACTTGCACGAACGTCAAGCGCACCACGGAAAATGAACGGGAAACAGATAACATTGTTCACCTGGTTTGGATAGTCAGAGCGACCTGTACCCATAATCAGATCATCACGAACCTGATGCGCCAGCTCTGGCTTAATTTCAGGATCAGGGTTAGAACATGCGAATACTACTGGCTTATCCGCCATTAGTTTAAGCGCTTCCTGAGGCAGAAGATCCGGGCCAGACACACCAAGGAATAGATCGGCACCAGTAATAACATCTTCCAGCGTTCTCTTGTCTGTGTTGTTAGCAAAGTGCTTCTTGTGTTCGGTTAGATCTTCACGACGAGTATGAATCACACCTTTACGGTCAAGCATGTAGATCTTTTCACGCTGCGCGCCACACTTAATCAGAAGCTCCATGCATGCTACGGCTGCTGCACCTGCACCAAGACAAACAATAGTCGACTCAGACAGCTCTTTATCCTGTAGCTCGATAGCATTCAACATACCTGCCGCCGTCACAATTGCTGTACCGTGCTGGTCATCATGGAATACAGGCACGTCGCAACGTTCAATCAGGCGCTGTTCAATCTCAAAGCAGTCTGGCGCTTTAATATCTTCAAGGTTGATACCACCGAAAGTGTCAGCAATATTAGCAACCGTATCAACGAACTCATCGATAGTGCGGTGCTTAACTTCGATATCGATAGAATCCAGACCAGCAAAGCGCTTAAACAGCAGTGCTTTACCTTCCATTACTGGCTTAGAAGCCATTGGGCCAAGGTTACCCAGACCAAGAATCGCCGTACCGTTAGAGATAACTGCAACCATGTTACCTTTACCAGTGTACTTATAAACATTATCGACATTCTGAGCGATTTCACGTACTGGCTCAGCAACACCCGGGCTGTATGCCAGTGCCAGATCTTCCGCTGAGTCTGCTGGTTTTGTTAGTTCAACGGAGATTTTGCCAGCGGTTGGATACGCATGATAATGAAGGGCTTGTTGACGAAAATCGTCTTGTTTATTGTCGTCAGACATCTTGGTTTACCTTGGTTTGATTATGGGGAATGAACGGGGGCTGATTTTACTGGATACCTAACTGTGTTAATAGCCAGCAAGCGATTAAAACCATTTAATTTATATACGAATTTGGCATACGTTAGATGCAAAAAAGGACGCGAGTGCGTCCTTTTTCAAATTCGGTATTGCTAAGCAATCATTACTTCTTGCTAGATAGAGCACCGAAACGCTTGTTGAAGCGATCAACACGGCCACCAGTATCAACGATACGCTGCTTACCAGTGTAGAATGGGTGACACTTGTCACACACGTCTAGGTGGATAGAGTCTTTAGCAAGAGTTGAGTTGAACTCAAAAGTGTTGCCGCAAGAGCAAGTAGCTGTTACAGCTTTGTATTCAGGGTGGATACCTGTTTTCATGGGAAAACCTCATCTATAGGCCGCGTCGCCATCCGATTCTATGCCGGACACCACACGTAATTTAAATAATAGTGCAACCACAGGTCACACCGTCAGGGCGCGTATAGTAAAGAATAGTGCCCCCAGGATCAACCTATTTGGTAGTTTTTTCGCCATTTTTTTCTTATAAATAACCCTCCCATATTTCTGGGTGTGCAGATTCTGCTTCAGGGTATAAACTATCCCTCTGTTTATTATTCGTTTCCGTAGTTATCTATGCGCCCATCCATAGCTCAAGTTGCCCTTCCTGTACCACTGGACAAAAGGTTTGATTATTTAATCCAGCCCCACCAGTTTCCGGTCGTTGGCGGGAGAGTATCTGTTCCATTTGGAAGACAGACACTTGTGGGCATCGTTACAGCTATGGTGCACAAATCCGCATTTTCTATCGACAAGCTAAAGCCGATAAAAGAAGTTCTGGATATAGAGCCGGTATGGCCGAAGAAGCTCTACGAACTGCTTAATTGGGCGAGCCAGTACTATCAGTATCCTTTGGGAGACACGCTGTCTAATGCCCTGCCTTCTGCATTAAGAAAAGGCAAAGCGGCCGAATTCGCCTCTCTGGTTGAATGGCAACTTACTGAGTCAGGTAAAAATCAATTGATGGTTGGTTTCGGCCGGGCAGTCCAACAAGCTCGCGTCATGCATATGCTAGAGTCGGGTTCTGTCTCACATCAACAAATGTTGGACGAAGATGTCTCGTCAAGCGTTTTAAAAACACTGACAGAAAAAGGCTGGATCGTATCAACCGAGCAAAAACCTACTCCGGGTCGCTGGCCTGAGCTTATAGAGTCTGAACAGGACAAGCCTAAGATCAATGCTGAACAGGCAGTTGCTATCGCAACAGTAAACAGCGGCTCAGATTTTGGTTGTTATCTACTCGAAGGTGTTACTGGATCAGGCAAAACCGAAGTTTATCTGAATCTTATTAAACCTGTGCTAGAAAAAGGCGAACAGGCGCTGGTTCTGGTGCCAGAGATTGGCTTAACACCACAGACTATCAATCGCTTTAAAAAACGCTTTGATGTACCTGTAACCGTTATTCATTCCGGGTTAAATGACACCGAACGCCTCAACGCTTGGCTATCTGCACGCGACAAACATGCGGGTATTGTTATAGGTACACGCTCGGCATTATTCACTCCTTTTCACAAGCTGGGCATCATAATTGTCGATGAGGAGCATGACGCCTCTTATAAACAGCAGGACAGCCTTAGATACCATGCGCGTGACGTTGCTATTATGCGCGCTCACAGGGAGAACATCCCTGTCGTACTCGGCTCAGCAACGCCATCATTAGAGACGTTATACAACGCGCTTTCAGGAAAGTATCACCACCTAACACTTTCACAGAGAGCTGGCTCTGCTGTTCCTACAACAAACAAAGTGATTGACGTAAAAGGACAGTATCTTGAGAGCGGCCTTTCCGCGCCATTAATCGCAGAGATGCGCCTTCATCTGGATTCAGGCAGTCAGGTGCTGCTATTTTTGAACAGAAGAGGGTTTTCACCAGCTTTAATGTGTCACGAGTGCGGCTGGATTGCTGAGTGTCAGAGATGTGATGCCTACTACACCTACCATCAGAACAGCAATGAAATAAGATGCCATCACTGTGGTTCACAGCGCCCTGTTATTCACAACTGTCAGGAGTGTGGCTCACACCAGTTAGTAACTGTTGGTGTCGGGACCGAACAATTAGAAAAACAGCTTTCTGAACTGTTTCCTGAATATAAAACCATACGTATCGACCGGGATAGCACACGCAGAAAAGGTAGCCTAGAAAGCGCGCTTGAATCTATAAGAAACAACGAATACCAGATTCTTATAGGCACTCAAATGCTGGCTAAAGGCCACCATTTTCCAAATGTCACTTTAGTCAGCCTGCTTGATGTTGACGGTTCTCTCTACAGTAGCGATTTCAGGGCATCCGAACGCCTTGCTCAACTATTTGTGCAAGTAGCCGGACGGGCTGGACGAGCGAGTAAGCCAGGTGAAGTGCTGCTCCAGACGCACCACCCAGAGCACACATTACTGCAATCACTGTTAAACAACGACTACAGACACTTTGCACAAACTGCACTGCAAGAGAGAAAGCAGGCCATGTTGCCACCTTTTAGCTTTCTTACCCTTTTCAGAGCTGAAGCAAATAACGGAGACTTCGCAGAAGAGTTTTTGCGTCAGGTTCGGCATACCCTAGAGGCCCACCCTCTTTTTGACGACCTCTGCATGGTGCTTGGCCCTACTCCTGCACCTTTAGCCAAAAGAGCAGGTAAATCTCGCTGGCAACTGATCTTGCAGACACCGAATCGCACTGTACTGCAAAAGTTGCTTTACTCAGCTAAGCCTGTGATCGCCCTACTTCCTTCAGCAAAAAAAGTACGGTGGTCCATGGATATAGAACCACAAGATCTTAATTAAATGGCCGAGTTACATTGATGTGACAAATATCACGAACGCTATGCAAAATATGTTAATCTTGCCGTAAACAGTACTATCACAAAAGCATACACTTAGAAAAAACGATATGTGTTTATGCTCATTGCCTGACACCAAGAATTATTTATAGGAAAGAGGTTATTCTAATATGGCGACAATGAAGGATGTTGCCCAGTTGGCTGGGGTTTCTACTGCTACCGTATCCAGAGCATTAATGAATCCGGAAAAGGTTTCATCATCCACCAGAAAAAGGGTGGAAGATGCGGTACTTGAAGCAGGTTACTCTCCAAACTCTCTGGCAAGAAATCTGCGTCGAAATGAATCAAAAACCATTGTCACCATTGTTCCCGATATCTGTGATCCCTATTTCACCGAAATTATTCGTGGTATTGAAGATGCTGCAATGGAAAATGGCTACCTGGTACTTCTTGGAGACAGCGGGCAGCAACAAAAGCGCGAAAGCTCTTTTGTAAATCTGGTATTCACCAAGCAGGCCGACGGCATGTTATTGCTTGGCACCGACCTTCCATTCGACGTAAGTAAACCAGAGCAGAAGAACCTACCACCGCTAGTTATGGCTTGTGAGTATGCGCCTGAGCTTGAACTTCCTACTGTCCATATCGATAACCTCACGTCTGCATTTGAAGCGGTAAACTACCTGACTCAGATGGGGCATAAAAAGGTTGCTCAGATCTCTGGCCCGGAAAACGCACCGTTATGTGAGTTTCGCCATCAAGGATACCAGCAGGCACTCAGACGTGCAGGTATCACCATGAACACCACTTATTGTGCAAACGCGGACTTTACCTTTGCTGGCGGTGCAAAAGCGCTGCGAAAACTGCTTTCTTTGCCTGAGCCACCAACAGCTATCTTCTGCCACAACGACACTATGGCGATTGGAGCAATTCAGGAAGCCAAAAAACTAGGTTTACGAGTGCCTCAGGATCTTTCTATTGTTGGGTTTGATGACATTCAATTTGCTCAGTACTGCGATCCACCGTTAACCACCATCTCTCAGCCTCGTTACGAAATAGGCCGTCAGGCTATGTTGATGATGCTGGAACTGCTTAAAGGGAGAGATGTAAGAGCTGGCTCCAGACTACTTGAAACCAAGTTGGTTGTGCGAAATAGCGCAGCTCCACCAAGAATTTAATCAAAATTTACTCACGAAAACGGTGCTGGATATGCACCGTTTCTTTTTTAAAGAGACATTTGTCATTGAGCTACAAACTGGATTAACATGTAAGCCGTTTAATAACCTGCTTTGAAGTAAAAAAGAGTGGCAAACAGAGACTACGTACGACGCGGACAAGGCAAGAGAAAAAGCCCTTCGCGCAAGAAACCGCAAAAACGCTTCCCATGGAAAGCTGCAATTGCTGCCATATTACTAACTGGTGGCTTTGGCTATGGCCTGTATATTCTTAGCACAGACCCTGAACCACCTAAGCCAGCTCCTGTTGCTAGCAAACCAAAACCTGAAGCAAAGAAAGCAGAACAAATACCACCACCGCCAACAGAAGAGTGGGAGTATGTTAAGTCTCTGCCACAAAAAGAGATAGAGGTAGAGGCAAAAGATCTGGTTGTTTCGGAAATACCGTACATTATGCAGTGCGGTGCTTTCAAAACCCTTAAACAAGCCGAAAACCGGAAGGTTGATATCGCGTTTCAAGGGATAAATAGCCAAATTCGCAAAAAAGAAGGAAGCAGCTGGTTTAAGGTCGTCTTAGGACCATACAAATTCAAAAGGGACGCTGAAAAAGATAAACATAAGCTTCAGCGCGCTAAAATTGAACCATGCGCGATCTGGAAAGAAGCGCAGTAACATCCCCCATTCCAAAAGAGTGAGATAATTCATCTCGCTCTTCTTCCCTTGAATTCCAGTTTTATAACCTCATATAACTTTTATCATATTAAGAAAACAAAGAGGTCTATCTCGTGACTACCATAGTATCTGTACGCCGTGGCAACAAAGTTGTTATAGCTGGTGATGGACAAGTATCCCTTGGTAACACAGTAATGAAAGGCAATGCGAAGAAAGTACGCCGCCTGTATAACAATAAAGTGCTTGCGGGGTTTGCTGGTGGTACGGCTGACGCCTTCACCCTATTTGAACGCTTCGAGTCTAAGCTCCAGATGCATCAGGGGCATCTGACTAAAGCAGCCGTTGAGCTGGCAAAAGACTGGAGAAGCGACAGAGCATTACGAAAACTAGAAGCATTGCTGGCAGTGGCAGACGAAACGGCTTCACTGATTATCACTGGTAACGGTGACGTTGTTCAGCCTGAAAACGATCTTATTGCCATCGGTTCTGGCGGTAACTTTGCTCAGGCAGCAGCAACTGCTCTACTGGAAAACACAGAATTAGACGCTCGAGAAATTGCAGAAAAGTCGCTAACCATTGCAGGTGATATTTGTGTATTTACCAACCATCATCACACTGTTGAAGAACTTGAAATCGCGGCTGAATAAAGAATTGAGGTAAACAATATGTCTGAAATGACACCTCGTGAGATTGTTCACGAACTAAATCGCCACATTATCGGCCAGGACAAAGCAAAACGCTCAGTGGCGATCGCACTTCGTAACCGCTGGCGTCGTATGCAGCTTGATGAAAGTTTGCGTCCAGAAGTAACACCAAAGAACATTCTAATGATCGGTCCAACGGGTGTTGGTAAAACCGAAATCGCCCGTCGTCTGGCAAAGCTCGCCAACGCGCCGTTTATCAAGGTTGAAGCGACCAAGTTTACTGAAGTTGGTTACGTTGGTAAGGAAGTAGAAACTATCATCCGCGACCTGACAGATGTTGCAGCTAAAATGACAAGCCAGCAGGCGATGGAAAAAGTTAAGTTCCGCGCTGAAGAGCAGGCTGAAGAGCGTATCCTTGATGCTCTGCTGCCACCAGCGCGCGATGCCTGGGGACAAAAAGACCAGGAATCTGGCGATGACAACTCGAATACCCGTCAGATTTTCCGCAAGAAACTACGTGAAGGCAAGCTAGACGATAAAGAGATTGAAATCGACGTAGCTGCACCGCAGATGGGTGTGGAAATTATGGCTCCTCCAGGTATGGAAGAGATGACAAACCAGCTTCAGGGTATGTTCCAGAACCTTGCCGGCAACACCAAGAAGAATCGCAAGCTTAAGATCAAAGATGCATTTAAAGCACTAACTGAAGAAGAAGCGGCGAAGCTGGTAAATCAGGAAGAGTTGAAAGAAAATGCCATCGAAAACGTGGAAAACCACGGCATCGTGTTTATCGATGAGATCGACAAGATCTGTAAGCGTGGTGAAAGCTCCGGCCCGGACGTTTCTCGTGAAGGTGTACAGCGTGACTTGCTTCCTCTGATCGAAGGCAGCACGGTTTCAACTAAGCATGGTATGGTAAAAACAGACCATATCCTGTTTATTACTTCTGGTGCATTCCAGGTAGCTAAACCTTCTGATCTGATCCCGGAACTACAAGGTCGCCTGCCAATCCGCGTAGAGCTTGAAGCTCTATCTAGCGATGACTTCAAGCGTATTCTTACCGAACCTCGCGCATCATTAACCGAGCAGTACATTGCGTTGATGAAAACTGAAGAAGTCGACATTGAGTTTACTGAAGATGGCATCAACCAGATTGCTGAAGCTGCATGGCGTGTAAACGAAACAACTGAGAATATCGGTGCTCGTCGTCTGCACACTGTGATGGAAAGACTGATGGATGAGATCTCGTTTGAAGCTACGGATAAGCCGGGCAGTACACTAACAATTGATGCTGCTTATGTAAAAGCTCATCTTGGTGAACTTGTTGAGGATGAAGACCTAAGTAGATTTATCCTGTAAGCGCAAAATAGTACCCGCATCAACAAAAAGCCCACCTACCTCTTTAGGTGGGCTTTTTATTCCGCAAACAGTTGATATACTTCTCGCATTAGGCAGTTAATAGATTAGTTAAATGAATAAATCGCTCTCAATCTGGCTGGATGCAGCCAGACCAAAAACGCTTCCTCTGGCACTGGTATCCATTCTCACTGGTAGCAGCCTTGCTCACTCTGATGGCCGATTTTCATTTCCTGTTATGTTGCTGGCGCTCCTTACTGCCACTCTGCTTCAAATTCTGTCTAATCTGGCGAATGACTATGGTGATGCTCAGAAGGGTACCGACAATGAAAATCGCCTCGGCCCAATGAGGGCCATGCAGTCAGGTGCGGTTACTCAGGAAGAGATGAAAAAAGCCATCATCCTGAATATCGTATTTACTATCGCTGCCGGTATCGCTCTTATATTCTATTCTCTGGACAGCCTCACCAATATTATTGCTTTTCTTGGATTAGGCCTGTTAGCGATTGTTAGCGCTATTGCTTATACCGTAGGTGACAAACCTTATGGCTATGTCGGCCTTGGTGACCTGTCTGTATTTATCTTCTTTGGTTTACTTGGTGTAGGTGGTACTTACTTCCTGCACACAGGCTCTGTAGACTGGACTATTGCAGCGCCAGCACTTGGTTGTGGGCTTTTAGCTGTTGCTGTACTCAACGTCAACAATATGCGTGATATAGACAACGACCGTGAGTGTGGGAAACGTACAGTAGCAGTCAGACTCGGCGAACAATGCGCTAAGGTATACCACCTGACGCTAATCTGGGCTGCGTTCGTTGCTTTTGCTGGCTACCTGCTATTTAACTCGGCACAGCTATGGTTTGTCGTACCGTTTTTATTGTCTGCTGCGGTAATAGGCAAACACGGCAAAGCGGTTCTGGCGTCAGAATCTCCGGTACAAATCGCGCCTATGTTGCCGGTTATCGTTAAATGCGCCGTAATCACTAACATTTTGTTTTCACTAATGGTTGTAGCTCAAACTCTGGCGAGATAATTGAGCCTTGTCATTGCATTGACTTAATGACTGGATATACTCAGATTTAGTGTTCACCAATAGAAGACCTCTCGTATGGAATACAATACTTCTGCACTATGTGATATTTACTTAGACCAGGTTGATGTCGTAGAGCCCATGTTTAGTAACTTTGGCGGTAGCGCATCTTTTGCCGGCCAAGTAACCACAGTCAAATGTTTTGAGGACAATGGCCTTATCCGTTCCATCCTTGAAGAAGACGGTAATGGTCGGGTTCTTCTGATCGATGGCGGCGGCTCACTGAGAAAAGCACTTATCGATGCAGAGATTGCAGCTTTAGCGGAAGAAAACGAGTGGGAAGGTATTGTTGTTTACGGATGTATCCGTGAAGTAGATGACCTGGAAGATATGAATGTCGGCATTCAAGCGTTGGCTTCTATCCCTGTAGGCGCAACCTCTCAAGATATTGGTGAAATCGACGTACCTGTGAACTTCGGCGGCGTCACCTTCCTGCCAGAAGACTACCTCTATGCCGACAACACCGGCATTATCATCTCTCAGGAACCTCTCGATGCAAAACTCGACATCGAAGAGACCGATGACGATTACGAAGAAGAGTAATTATTAACTCAGATATGCATTAAAAAAGCAGCCACAACGGCTGCTTTCTACACTGTACGGCTATTAGCCTAAACATGCATTACCACGCAGGAGCGTGGTAACGAGGAATCTAGTGATTTAATAATTAGCTTTATATCTAAGTGAATGTTACTAAATCAAGAAGGAGACGCGGAGCTTACGATAGTAAGTGAGCATCGACGCCGCAGAGTTAGCAACATTCACGACGATAGAAACTAATTATTCCACGTTTTCCATCTTACCTAATAGAGTCCTGATGCGCTCTTGCCATGCATCATGCTCTTCACGAACCTGTTGGTTTTGTCTTTCTAACTCTTCACGGCCTTCTTTCAGAGCATTCGCTTCAGCTTCTAGCTGGCTGTTCTTTTCTTTTAGCTCATCTAGTTCCATTTGAAGAAGTGTAATTGTATCTACTGCGGTTTGTACTTTTGCTTCTAACTGTTCTAGCACTTCTAACGACATATTAATCTACCTTATATGTGACCATTGTGATGAGTTGCTCTCACCCTGAATGCCTTTATTCTACTCAGCCGCGAGCGGATAGCACTCCTTAAATTGTAGAAATCTTGTTAGTTGCTCAACTTTAAATCACATTCTGACCTTTCGCTGACTTTTGAGCATGACTTTTTTATCGGGAACCTTATGTTCTTCTGGTGAGAAGCTCTGAGAAACAAAAAATCTGTGCAAAAGGCAAACGTTTTCGATTACGTTGTGATAGAATCCCGCCGAATTTTTATCCCTCTTACTTTTTCAACTGGAGTAGACATGAAACGCGATTTAGCGATGGCTTTTTCTCGTGTAACTGAAGGTGCAGCACTGGCAGGTTACAAATGGCTTGGACGTGGCGACAAAAACGCAGCAGACGGTGCAGCTGTAGAAGTGATGCGTAGCTTGCTAAACAAAACCGACATCAGTGGTGAAATTGTAATTGGCGAAGGTGAGATTGATGATGCACCAATGCTATACATTGGCGAACATGTTGGCGTTGGCGGTGATCAGGTTGATATTGCGGTAGACCCTATTGAAGGTACTCGCATGACCGCAATGGGTCAGGCTAACGCACTGGCTGTACTTGCAGCTGGCGAAAAAGTAGCTTCCTTAAAGCACCTGACATGTACATGGAAAAGCTGGTTGTAGGTCCTGGTGCTAAAGGCTGTATTGATCTAAACCTTCCTCTTGAAGAAAACCTGGAAAACATCGCTAAGGCGCTTGGTAAAACTCTGGATACACTAGTTGTTATTACGCTGGCGAAGCCACGGCATGATGACGTAATTGCAAAGATGCAATCTATGGGTGTTCGCGTATTTGCTGTGCCAGATGGTGATGTTGCTGCTTCTATCCTGACCTGTATGCCAGATAGCGAAGTTGATGTGATGTACTGCATTGGTGGTGCGCCTGAAGGTGTAGTTTCTGCTGCTGTTATTCGTGCTCTGGACGGCGACATGCACGGTCGTTTACTTCCTCGTCATGAAGTTAAAGGCGATACAGAAGAAAACCGTAAGCACGGTGAGCTGGAGCTGGCACGCTGTAAAGAGATGGGCGTTGAAGCAAATATCGTTCTGGAAATGTCTGACATGGCAAAGAGCGACAACGTTGTATTCTCTGCAACAGGTATTACTAAAGGTGACCTGCTTGAAGGCATTACTCGTAAAGGAAATATCGCGACAACAGAAACTCTGCTAATCCGTGGCAAGTGTCGCACTATCCGTCGTATCAAGTCTATCCATTATCTGGAACGTAAAGACGCCGAGGTTCGGGATATTATTCTCTAAGAGAGAAACACTGAATGATGAGCGCAGCTTCGGCTGCGCTTTTTTATGCCTGTTATATTACTTCAATTTAACAACAACTTAGTAAATAATTTACTTTACTAAACATATCCTCCATAATGACACTGTTTTAGCGATTCAATTTCTTAACTCTGGATAACTCAGTGAAGACCATCGACATAATTCTTGAAAAAATAAAGCGTGAAGGTGCGATTACAGCTAAGAAGTTGTCTGAAGACCTTGAAATGACGTCGATGGGTGCACGGCAACATTTACAGGCTTTAGAAGATAACAATCTGGTTAAGCATTTCGATGTAAAGGTAAAGGTTGGCAGGCCAACTCGCCACTGGTCACTGACTGAAGAAGGACATGCACAATTTGCAGATCGCCATGATGACTTAACGGTTCAGGTTATTGAAGCGGTTGAGCATATTTTCGGTCAGGAAGGGCTTGAGAAAGTTGCCGCAGAAAGAGAATCAAAAACACTGGCCAGGTATTCGGCAGTCATTACGCCAGACCTACCACTCGGCGAAAAGCTTGTCCGTTTAGTCTCACTAAGGGAGCAAGATGGATACATGGCTGAATTAACCGAACTCGAAGAAGGTTTCCTCTTCACCGAGAACCATTGTCCCATCTGTAAAGCCGCTAAAAGCTGCCCCACATTGTGCCAGTCAGAACTCAATGTTTTTGAAAATTTATTAGGTAATGACACAAAAATCGAACGCACTGAGCATATTATTAATAATGAACGAAGATGCTCATACATCATAAAAACAGTTAGTTAGTTCCATTCTCAGAGAAACCTCCGCAATTTGTCTCATTCTTGAGATTGCATTTTCAGCATCTCTACTACACTTTTAGTAAGTCCCACGGAGAAGGGAAAGAAAGGAGATACCATGGAGTACGCTGAAATTGAGCAAACATTGCCTCCATTTGATGAACTGGTAGAGCTTGCAGAAAACAACCCAAAAGCTTTTGAGCTGTTCAAGCAGGAGATGTGTGAGCAAGCTATTACTTTTGCGTCTGAAGAGATGCGCCCCAGACTCAGAGCGCAACAAAGTCATATTGATAGAGTGATTAAGCGCTGCAAGAACCCACACCACACCAATGTAGTACTTATGCAGGAACTCAGCAGCCAGATGGGGAAATTCAAAGAAGTCCTGGATGGTGATATAGATTTAAATGAAACTGCAGAAGTCATCCCCTTTAATCATCCAAATCACTGTGCACGCTGAGTACCACCAGTTAGTTATTTAGAACTTTAACAAATGTCTCTCTTTCCATATCCCGCATATTCAGGCTTAAGCTGGATACAGCTGAAGCCTGACTTTTCAGAACATCCATTAAATCATCTGCAAGTTTCTTTTTTTGCTCTATCGTTCTTCCGGACAGTAACTCAAAGCTGATATGAATAAAGTCCTCACTATCTCCCTTTTCGCCAATCAACCAATGATGGCAGCGAAGCCCCCTTGTTTTCACATCGTCAGCGGCAAACAACCCACAATCCAAAGCAACCTGGTGCAGGTCCTCCAAAAGCCCCTGAATATTCACTCGTTCCTCTACAGAGCTGGTGTATTCCATTACTAAATTTGGCATTCGATTCTCATCTTTAATTATTTCTTTTAAACATACCGCATGATTCGCAGAATCTGATAAATTAGCTATGATTTTGCTTGCGGAGTCACTTAAGGAACTGATTCCTTCAGCAGCGACCGACAAAGATCAGCGAAAGTCATGATTCCCGTCATGATCTGGCAGTATTTATCTGTTATATTCTTTCGCAATTACGTTTGTTTTTTACATTTAATTTATTTTGGAGATATTCCTATGCGTCAACCTGTAGTTATGGGTAACTGGAAACTAAACGGCAGCAAAGCAATGGTAACTGAGCTGTTAAATGGACTTAAAGCAGAACTAGCTGGCGTTACTGGCGTTGACGTTGCAGTTGCTCCACCAGCACTATACATCGACCTTGCAGAACGCACTCTAGAAGGCAGCGACATCATCCTTGGTGCTCAGAACACTGACCTTAACAACAAAGGCGCGTTCACTGGCGACATGTCTCCTGAGATGCTAAAAGACTTCGGTGCGACTCACATCATCATCGGTCACTCTGAGCGTCGTGACTACCATAACGAATCAGACGAGTTTGTTGCTAAGAAATTCGCATTCCTAAAAGAGAACGGCCTGAAGCCAGTTTTCTGTATCGGTGAATCTGAAGCTCAGAACGAAGCTGGTGAAACTGAAGCAGTATGTGCACGTCAAATCAACGCAGTTATCGATGCATACGGCGTTGAAGCTCTTAACGGCGCTATCATCGCTTACGAACCAATCTGGGCAATCGGTACTGGTAAAGCAGCAACTGCTGAAGATGCACAGCGTATCCACGCTTCTATCCGTGCAATGATCGCAGAAAAAGATGCAACTGTGGCTGAGCAGGTAATCATCCAGTACGGCGGTTCTGTTAAGCCTGAAAACGCTGAAGCTTACTTCGCACAGCCAGACATCGATGGCGCTCTAGTTGGCGGTGCTTCTCTAGACGCTAAGAGCTTTGCAGCTATCGCTAAAGCAGCAGCTAAGATGAAAGCTTAATTTTTAGCAACCTGCTAGAAAAAGTATTGATGGAAGGTCGACATTAGTCGGCCTTTTTTGATCTTGGGTTGCGGGTTACGGGTTACGGGTTACGGGTTACGGGTTACAGATGACACAAACAAAAAAGCGCGAGATTATAAACCTCACGCTTTTATATCTGTAACCTGTAGGACGAAGTCCGTCCTATGCCCTGTTAAGCTATCCTTAGAACAGCTCTTCAGCTACCTGGTATAGGTCATCACGAACTGGACGACGCATATTTTCAATTGCATCGATAATATCGTGGTGAACAAGCTCTTCCTTCTGGATACCTACACAGCGGCCACCGTGACCTTCCATTAGTAGGTGAACAGCGTAGTTACCCATACGAGAAGCCAGAACACGGTCAAATGCCGTTGGACGACCACCGCGCTGGATGTGACCAAGCACAGTTGCGCGTGTTTCACGACCTGTCGCTTCTTCGATATCTTTCGCTAGCTCGTTAGCGTCCATCATTAGCTCAGTAAGAGCGATAATTGCGTGCTTCTTACCTTTCTCCAGACCAGCTAAAAGGCTTTTAATAAGCTCTTCTTTACTCCATGAACGTTCTGGAGTGATGATGTACTCACAACCACCAGCGATAGAAGACATCAGAGTCAGGTCACCACAGTGACGACCCATGATCTCAACAATAGAGATACGCTGGTGTGAAGATGAAGTATCACGTAGACGGTCAATATTTTCGATAACTGTGTTTAGTGCAGTCAGGTAACCGATAGTGTAATCCGTACCCGCAATATCATTATCGATTGTACCCGGCAGACCGATACATGGGTAACCCATTTCAGTCAGCTTCTTAGCACCCATGTATGAACCGTCACCACCAATAACAACAAGTGCTTCGATGCCGTGTTTTTTCAGGTTTTCAATAGCTTTCTCACGAGTTTCAACTTCCTTGAACTCAGGGAAGCGTGCAGAACCCAGGAAGGTACCACCACGGTTAATTACGTCAGAAACGCTTGAACGATCTAGCTTTTCGATACGGTCTTCATACAGACCCTGATAACCGTCGTATACACCATATACCTCCAGACCTGCTGAAAGTGCAGTACGAACCACGCCGCGAATTGCAGCGTTCATTCCTGGTGCGTCACCGCCACTTGTCAAAACACCGATCTTCTTAATCATGCTCACCCTCGATTTTTTAAATCTAAATTACAAATTTTATGTGCCAAATTTGGCGAAATTATTAAGGTATTCCGTTTGATTAGTTTATGTCATTTCTTATAACATTTTTTCGAAATACTGAAACTTTTTTACTTATGTAAGAGTATTACAATTCTGCTAAAAAACTTTGTTGATTCATATCAGAATCATCCTGAGTATAAACCTTTTGAACAAAAAATAGACTATTATGATATTTTTGTCTTTAATTGCCTGATAGCTTCCTACCAACCCAGTTCTTTTTGTCCTTTCTCAGTACCATAAACTACAGATACCGGATCCTGATGAATCAACACATCAGATTGTGGAAACAGATTCTCCAGCGCTTCTTCGACATCATCCGCTATCTGATGTGCCTGGATAAGAGGCAGCTGGTCGTCTAACTCAAGATGAAGCTGTATAAATCTCACTGGTCCTGATTTTCTTGTTCTCAGCTGATGCACACCTCTAACGCCTTCAACTGCATTCGCCGTATGTCTTATTTGTTCCAGCTCTTCTTCCGGCAGTTGCCTGTCCAGAAGTGACTGAATCGCATCCCTTACCATCTGATACGCACTAAACAAAATGAAGCAACCAATACCAATAGCAAACACCGCATCAGCTTGCTTTATTCCAAAGTAACTCAAAGCCAGCGCAATCATAATCGCAACATTCATATATAAGTCGGTTTGATAGTGCAAAGAGTCTGCTGCAATCGCCTGACTTCCGGTTTTTCGTACCACATGCTTCTGGAAAGCCACTAAGCCGCCTGTCATTACCATTGCAAACGCACTGACATAAATACCATATTCAGGAGAAACAAGTTCATGAGGCCGGAAGAAACGGTCGACACCATTTAAAATAAGAAAACAGGCGGAGCCAGATATAAACATGGTTTGAGCTAGTGCAGCTAAGGATTCCGCTTTACCGTGACCGAAAGTATGGTCTTTATCTGCAGGCTGCAATGAATATCGAACAACGATCAGGTTAACCAGCGAAGCTCCAATATCAAGAAGAGAATCTATTAACGATGCCAGCAGGCTGACTGACCCAGTGATCCACCATACAACAACTTTAGCGACCAAAAGAATGGTTGCTACACCCGTTGCCAGCCATGCTGCGGTAGAGACTAATCGTGAATATTCGTCTTTCATCATTATGTTTAAGCGAGAATAATTTGCGCAGATTATAACCTCGAAATTGTGACTTGGGTATCAGTTTATCTCATACTCTGGTGGTTATAACGACAAAAGCAGCCCGAAGGCTGCTCTCAAAAGATAGGCAGTGCAATTTAATGACTTATCTTTAATTGTTGCGTTTTTCCATACGCTTAGCCATTTTTTCAGAGCATTTTTCCATGCGTTCAGTCTGAAGTTCTTTAAACTGCTCTTTCTGCTCAGGAGTCAGGATACTCAACATTTCGTGCTTCATTTTCAGCATTTCCGCACGGCGCTCAGCACGCTTCTCAACCATCTCTTTTGCCAGTTCCTGTGCCTGAGCCTCATCAAAAGTATCCGCTAATACAAGATCCTGAACCTTTGACTGATATGCCTGCATTTCCGCCTGACGCTCAGCCATATTTGCTGTGCGCTGAGTTTTTCTTTCTTCACGCTTTGCATCGCGCATTGCTTCAAGCTGGGCTTCTTGTTCATCGGTCAGATCTAACTGGCGCATAACGCCCTTGTCGAAACCACCACATTTACCTCTGAAATCTTTACCGCCATCTTTACCACCAAATGCATACGCACTTGCAGTACCAAATACCAGAGGAAGAGCAGCGGCAGCTAATACTAATTTTTTTACAGTTCTCATAATCTAAACCCTTATTCACTATTTCGCTTTGTTGATGCTGTCTTCACAGCGGTTGAGCATAGATTACGATTTCCTGAGTAAAGCAACGTATAGAGATCGTAAAGATACGTAAAGAGAGAAGAAGTGGTTAATTTTCTCATTAAGATCAGTAATACTGAAATCAAGAGAATCTGGCGGAGTAAGCTTTACCATGGCAAATATATTATTAGTGGATGACGATACAGAACTAACCAGTCTGCTTAAAGAGGTGCTTACCTTTGAAGGCTTTACGGTAACAGAAGCTAATGATGGTGAAGCAGGGCTAAAAGCAGTCAATGAAGATATCGATTTAATTTTGCTGGACGTCATGATGCCCAGAATGAGCGGAACCGACATGCTGAAAAAGCTAAGAGAACACTGGGAAACTCCGGTTCTTATGCTGACAGCAAAAGGGGAAGAGATCGATCGTGTAATCGGGCTAGAGCTTGGGGCAGACGATTACCTGCCTAAACCGTTCAGTGACAGAGAACTTCTTGCCCGAATAAAAGCGATTTTGCGTCGTACTCAGGCAGGTAACGGTTCAAAGTCGGGAGATTGCATTCAATATCAGGATATAAAAGTGTACCCAGGCAAACAGGAAGCTTACTGCGCAGATGCACTGATAGAACTTACTACCACTGAATTTTCACTACTGGCGCACTTTATTCAGAATCCAGGAGAAACGTTAACAAAAGAGCAATTGAGCCTGGATGTTCTTGGAAAGCGTCTGGCACCATTTGATCGAGCCATAGATATGCATGTATCTAACCTACGTAAAAAACTCCCGGAACGTAGCGATGGAAAACCCAGAATCAAAACCCTGCGAGGTCGTGGTTATCTATTAATTGAGGAAAACTGATGCGGTTACCCAAGTTTTCAAATCTTTACGGGCGAATCTTCGCTATTTTCTGGTTTACCATGTTTGTAGTGCTCATTGGTGTTGTTGTCACTTCCAATTTAGATCCCAGAGAAACCCACTCTGCGCATAAAAACAATATTCGAAAACTCGAAGAGATAGCTCATTTTTTAGAGTCAAAGTTCGCTCACGAACAAAACCTAGATTATGTCTTATCCCGAATTAACAATAATCGCCGCAAAGACGATGATAAACCCGTTATCTACTTCACCGACCAATACGGAAATCTGGTGGGCGATTATGGAAAGATGAAATCAAGGGCGATACAAAATTTCATCACCAGTATGGATACGTTCAGTAAACCTCAACAGCGACAATACGGACGTTTCATGGTTGCAGGCCCAGTTGCTGTCCGTATAGCAAATACCGATCTGTACATGTTTGTTGGTGATAAGCAAGAGCTGCCTGCACCCTTTTTGATTCAACTATTAGACAGCCCGTTTAAACTTTTGCTTACTGTTATGCTGATTAGTACTCCCTTTCTACTGTGGTTAGCGTGGGCACTAAGCAAACCAGCAAGAAAACTAGAAAGCGCTGCTCGAAGAGTCGCTAATGGTGAATTTGTAGAAGATCCTTCTCTTGAAGTCGGCAGTACAGAGTTCAAACAAGCAGGTGCTGCATTTAACCAGATGGTGCTTGCTGTAAATGGCATGATTTCAGGTAACCAGAGATTGCTGTCGGATATTTCTCATGAGCTTCGCTCTCCTCTGACTCGCCTGAGAATGGCAAATGCGCTAGCAAAAAGAAAACTTGGCGAAAGTGATGAACTTAATCGCATTGACACAGAAGCCGAGCGATTAGAAAAGATGATCGCCGAACTGCTAGAACTATCCAGAATGCAGGTCAACAGCCACCAGGTGAGAGAGGCACATACGGCCACTGAACTATGGGAGGAGCTGGTAAAAGATGCAGAGTTTGAAGCAGAACAGGTAGGGAAAAAACTCACTTATAGTTCCATTCCTAACTGCACCATAGTTGGTAATCCTAATCTTCTGATGAGCGCGGTCGAGAATATTATTCGAAACGCTATTCATTACAGTGAAAGCCAGATAAGAGTTACCTTTGAGCATCAGGAAAACTCATTGAAAGTGACAGTTGAAGATAATGGAGAAGGTGTTCCTGAAACGGAACTAACAGAGATATTCCGACCTTTTTATCGCGTCTCTTTTGCCCGAGACAGAAACTCTGGCGGCGCTGGTTTAGGGCTAGCGATTACAGAGAGTGCCATTAGGCAACACAACGGTTCTATCGAAGCATCAAGAAGCGAACTAGGCGGATTGAAAGTCGAGATTCAGCTGCCTACTCAACAACACTAACCCCTTCTTATTGAGTGATCCGGCATATGTTCAGCCGGATCGTCTTGCTATATACTTCTTCAACTTTCTCAAATACAAAAACACTCTCATGCTAGATATTGCTTTATACGAACCTGAAATAGCGCCGAATACCGGAAACATCATAAGATTATGTGCAAACTGCGGGGCTAACCTGCACTTGATTGAGCCTCTGGGCTTTGATCTTGAAGAAAAAAGGTACGACGCGCCGGACTTGACTACCATGACCTGGCAAGAGTAAAGCGCCATAAAAGCTTAGAGGCATTTATTGAGTATCTGGAAAATGAGCGTGATGGTGAGTATAGACTGATTGCCTGTACAACGAAGACAACCGGCCATCATATCGATGCAGATTTTAAAGAGAGTGATGTATTGCTTTTTGGTCCGGAAACGCGAGGTTTACCCGCTGAACTGATCGAAAGCCTGCCAATGGATCAACGTATTCGAATTCCTATGGTTCCAGATAGCCGCAGCCTGAACCTGTCTAATGCTGTAGCAATTATCGCTTTTGAAGCATGGAGACAGCTGGGATTTGAAGGTGCTGTATAACTGCTCTTAAGAGATCCCGGACAATTGCTTTGGCAATTTCCGGGATGACGATGGAATTAGCGAAACTAATTCAGCCTGTTGTTATCACCGTTCTTGTCTTCACCGTCTTTACGTTCGAACTCACCTTCAAAGGTATTTCCATCATCATTAGGATTTCTGAACGGATCATTCTGTTCAAACGGGTTTTGGCCAAAACCACCGTGTGCATGAAAGCCCCCACTCTGGAAACCGCCGCCAGATATGGTATTCACTTTTACCCGAGCCATAATCTGTTTTGCCAAAGCCGCCCTTGGTGCTGGCAGCAATACAATCATACCAAAAGCGTCGGTCATAAAGCCCGGAGTAAGAAGAAGCACCCCGGAAACGGCTAACATAACACCTTCCAGAATTTGCTGAGCAGGTAACTCACCTTCCTGAAGTCTGCTTTGAACAGACATTAAAGTCTGCAATCCCTGGCTACGGACCAGCGACGCACCAACAAATGCGGTAAGCAATACTAGGCCGACGGTAGGCCACAACCCAAGAAAACCACCAACTTGAATAAACAATCCAATTTCAATAATTGGAACAAAGATAAACAGCAGCAATAAAACAGGAAACACGAGCTCTCCTTCAATAAACCAATATAGTCGTTGTCTCTCTTAGTCTACGCGAAACTCGAGGATCAAACACAAATATTACTTAAATTTACGATCTATCGGGAAAATAGCTAAACGCTGACAAAAATAGTGATCCTTTTGCTATTTCCATCCAAATTATTAGCTATTATCTGTCTGAAATAACGAGATTTTATTATCACAAGGTTACCCGTATGACTAAATCTACTTCAAATAATAATGCAACGCGCATCGAACATGACTTGTTAGGCGAACGTCATGTTCCGGTAAATGCTTATTACGGTATTCATACTCTGCGAGCTATTGAGAACTTTAATATCTCAGATAAAAGCATCTCAGATGTGCCCGAATTTGTTCGCGGTATGGTTATGACCAAAAAGGCCGCAGCTATGGCGAATAAGGAGTTAAATGTCATTCCCGCTGATATTGCAGACTACATTATCAAGGCTTGTGATGTCATCCTTGAAACAGGGAAATGCATGGATCAGTTTCCGTCTGATGTATTTCAGGGTGGTGCCGGAACTTCAGTGAACATGAATGCCAACGAAGTGATATCAAACCTCGCTCTTGAGTTGATGGGGAAAGAAAAAGGTCAGTACGAACTTATAAACCCAAATGATCACGTAAATAAAAGCCAGTCCACAAACTGTGCCTACCCCACTGGTTTCCGTATTGCGGTATATAACAGCATTCAAACTCTGATTGATTCTGTGGAATACCTGAAAGGGTCGCTTGATCAGAAAAGCGACGAGTTTTCTACAGTTCTGAAGATGGGACGAACCCAGTTGCAAGATGCGGTTCCAATGACGGTTGGTCAAGAATTTAAAGCTTATGCGGTAACCATTGAAGAAGAGATAAGAAACCTCAATTACACAGCCAAACTTCTCCTCGAAGTAAACCTGGGTGCTACCGCTATCGGTACTGGCCTTAATGCGGCCGAAGGATATCAGGAGCTCGCTGTGAAACGTCTCGCGCAAGTAACAGGGCTTGACTGTGTTCCTGCTGAAAACCTGATCGAAGCAACCTCCGACTGCGGTGCTTATGTGATGGTTCATGGTGCATTAAAACGCCTTGCCGTTAAGCTTTCCAAGATCTGTAACGATCTGCGTCTACTATCATCTGGTCCGCGTGCTGGCCTGAACGAAATCAACCTGCCTGAACTACAGGCTGGCTCATCGATTATGCCCGCTAAAGTAAACCCGGTTGTACCTGAAGTGGTGAATCAGGTTTGTTTTAAGGTGCTTGGTAACGACACATCCATCTCATTCGCCGCCGAAGGTGGACAACTGCAACTAAATGTTATGGAACCAGTGATTGCCCAGTGTATGTTTGAGTCTCTGGATATTCTGGCAAATGCGTGCGTAAATCTGCGTGATAAGTGCATTGATGGCATTACCGTAAACAAAGAGGTTTGCGAGTCTTATGTATTTAACTCCATCGGTATTGTTACATATCTGAATCCGTATATCGGCCACCATGAAGGCGATATCGTCGGTAAAATTTGTGCCGAAACAGGCAAGAGTGTACGGGAAGTCGTTCTTGAACGAGGACTGCTTACAGCAGAAGAGTTAGATAGCATATTCTCAACCGAGAACCTGATGAAACCACAGTACAAAGCGAAACGTTACAACTAAAGTTTCTGGCATTAACACTAAAGGGGAAGTATCGCTTCCCCTTTTTGCGTCCTGTTCACTATTTTTCCGTATTCTTTCTAGTATGATGGAAAGAATTTCCGGCTCTTAGTGGTCTTATAAGCATCTCTGTAAATATGTAGTAACTTATGCGCGCATTTATCTCGATTTTATTGTTAGGGTTAATCAGTTTTTCTTTCCCTTCCTATGCACTGTTTGGAAACAACGACTCAACCGCATTCGGTAATAGCAAGTCAGAGTTTGTGACTGTCGATCAGGCTTTCCCCTTTGCCGCGGCTCAGGTCAATGACAAGGTATTCGTTGACTGGGATGTTCTGGACGGTTACTACCTTTATCAGCATAGACTTTCCATATCCATTGAAAACGGTGCTATTGGAGAGTTTGTACTTGAAGATGGCGAACCCTACAAAGACGAGTTTTTTGGTGCGGTAAATATCTACAACCAACCTTTGCATATTCAGGTACCACTTACTTCTGTCTCAGAAAACGGCAAGCTAATTGTTCAGTATCAGGGATGCGCCAAGGCGGGATTCTGCTACCCTCCTGAAACTAAAGTAATTCCATTAACAGCTATTACTGCATCTGGAACCCCTGCATCAGGTTCATCAGTTAAAGCTGCGACCCTAGCTTCACCGACAAATAATTCAACGCCAAAAACACAAGAATCATCGCTTGCAGGTCAGTTAGAAGATAACTGGTGGACTCCATTCCTGTTTCTTGCGTTAGGTATCGGGCTTGCCTTTACACCTTGTGTTTTCCCTATGTACCCAATTCTTACCGGAATTGTTTTGGGCGGTGGCAAATTAAGTCAATCCAGAGCTCTGACCCTCTCTTTTGTTTATGTTCAAGGAATGGCACTGACCTACACACTCCTGGGCCTGGTAGTTGCTTCTGCGGGCCTACAGTTCCAGGCTGCTCTACAGCATCCGTATGTTTTGGTTGGTATCAGCGTTATGTTTGTCCTTCTGGCATTGTCGATGTTTGGTGTATATACCATTCAACTTCCAAGCTCAGTACAGACCTGGCTAAATAATCAAAGCAACAAACAGACTGGCGGTAGCATGACCGGTGTGTTTGCAATGGGCGCTATTTCAGGCCTGGTTTGTTCACCATGCACAACCGCCCCACTTTCCGGTGCACTTCTCTATGTTGCACAAAGTGGCGATCTGGTTACTGGCGGCGTCGCTTTATACGCACTGGGGCTGGGAATGGGTATTCCTTTGATGATTGTTGCTGTGTTCGGCAATAAGTTACTTCCTAAGGCCGGAGCATGGATGGACAGAGTAAAAATCCTGTTTGGCTTTATCCTTCTTGCGGCACCGATCTTCTTCCTTGAAAGACTCATTCCTGAAAGCTGGGCAATAACCCTATGGGGTGCGCTCGGTGTGGCAACATGCGGCTGGCTATACCATGTTAAAAACAGCCTCGAATTTGGCGGTTGGAGACAGAGCCTTGTCGGTATCATCGCTGTTCTCGGTATCGTTGGTTCTGCTGTTCCGGTATACAACCATTGGACAGGCCAAACAAACACCTATGAGCCACAAGTAGAGTTTATCCGGGTTGCATCTCTTGATGAACTGGAAGAGCAACTAGTGCTAGCCAATAAAGCAAACAAACCCGTTATGCTGGATCTCTATGCCGACTGGTGCGTCGCGTGTAAAGAGTTTGAAAAGTACACCTTCCATACCCCGGAAGTGGAGGCTAAGCTGAAGAACTTTATTCTTCTACAGGCCGACGTAACAAAAAACAGCCCACAAGATGTGGAGATCTTCAAAAAACTAAAAGTGATGGGGCTACCAACTATCGACTTCTGGGATAGCAAGGGTAACTATCACTCCAACGCCCGCCTGACTGGTTTTATGGAAGCTGAGCCTTTCTTAGATCATATAAAGAATCAACAAATTAACTAGTATCATCCATCTTTGAAGTGAGGGTGTGGGATGATATTTCAAAGCCTACTTGCCAGGACGGCAAGTCGGAGCCCCATGGACGGGTTCATGCGACTTTGAAATATTGTCCTACACCTTCACCTATCAGCAACGTTAATAAGTTGTAAATAAAACTAGACCCCTCTCAGACTTTTCGCGCTCAAATATTGTCCATTTTTCAAAACCATACAATACTTAGTGAAGTGCTATTTTAGCCCCAGAAACTAAGGTTATAACGTCATGGATTCGACCCATACAATTATAATTGCTGACGATCATCCGCTATTTAGAAATGCGCTTTTTCAGTCAGTACATATGGCAATCAGCGGAGCTAACTTACTTGAAGCAGATTCCCTTGATGCCCTATTGGCTTTGCTACAAAAAGAAGATGAACCCGATCTCCTGCTACTTGATTTAAAAATGCCTGGTGCAAACGGCATGTCCGGCCTGATTCACTTACGTGCAGAATACCCGGATTTACCTATTGTTGTTATCTCTGCCAGTGAAGAACCTAGCGTGGTCAGTCAAGTCAAGAGCCATGGCGCTTTTGGCTTTATTCCAAAATCCAGCGATATGCGTGCACTGATCAGCGCGCTAAACCAGGTACTCAACGGAGACCCATTCTTCCCAGAAGAACTGTTGAAGAATAGCCAGGCATGTAATGACTTAGCAGAAAAAATCGCATCTTTGACACCACAACAATACAAGGTGCTCGGTATGCTGTCCGATGGCCTGCTCAATAAACAGATTGCCTATGAGCTAAATGTCTCTGAAGCCACGATCAAAGCTCATATGACAGCAATCTTTCGCAAGTTAGGGGTACAAAATCGTACTCAGGCAGTCATTCTTCTTCAGCAACTAGAGCCTGAAAGTTAGACCTTAGGCTAAGTTAACATTTATTTAACACTTCGTTTTTACAACAAACCTATCAAAAACGCCCGTTTTCAGGGCGTTTTTCTATTTTTGTCCCCGACTAAAGTTGGACTGAGATCTTTTATAAGGCCTGCTAATCTAAATTCCGTAACAGTTTGTTAACACCAAATAACGAAACGGAAGGAGAAGGCCATGTCATTCGAATCCTCGGATCACGCACAAGCCTACTGGAAGGAAAACCTGACCATAATGGGTACTCTACTGGCAATCTGGTTCATTGTTTCTTACGGAGCAGGGATCTTATTTGTCGACGCACTAAACGCAATCCAAATCGGTGGTTTTAAACTTGGATTCTGGTTTGCACAGCAAGGCGCAATATACACATTTGTTGCTTTGATCTTTGTTTACGTTTGGCGCATGAACGCGCTCGACAAGAAGTACAACGTACAGGAAGACTAAGAGGTTATAGAAATGGATATTCAAACTTGGACGTTTATTCTTGTTGGTATTACATTCGCACTGTATATCGGCATTGCAATCTGGGCTCGCGCTGGCTCAACAAGTGAGTTCTACGTTGCAGGTGGTGGTGTACACCCTGTAGCGAACGGTATGGCGACAGCCGCTGACTGGATGTCGGCAGCATCGTTCATCTCAATGGCAGGTATCATCTCTTTCATCGGTTACGATGGCGGTGTTTACCTAATGGGTTGGACAGGTGGTTATGTACTACTTGCTCTTTGTCTTGCTCCTTACTTGCGTAAGTTTGGTAAGTTCACCGTGCCTGATTTTATCGGTGACCGTTACTACTCTAAAACAGCTCGTATGGTAGCGGTATTCTGTGCCATCTTCGTATCCTTTACTTACGTTGCGGGTCAAATGCGTGGGGTTGGCGTGGTATTCGCACGATTCCTGGAAGTTGATATCAACATGGGCATCATCATCGGTATGGGTGTTGTGTTCTTCTACGCTGTACTTGGTGGTATGAAAGGCATTACCTATACTCAGGTAGCTCAGTACTGTGTACTTATCTTCGCATTCATGGTTCCTGCAATCTTCACATCTTTGATGATGACTGGCACTCCTGTTCCACAATTAGGCTTTGGTTCTACCATGGCTGGCACCGATGTTTACCTACTGGATAAACTAGACGGACTGACTCAGGAGCTCGGCTTTACCGCCTATACCGACGGGTCAAAGAGTATGGTTGACGTATTCTTTATCTGTGCGGCTCTAATGGTTGGTACTGCGGGTCTTCCACACGTAATTATCCGCTTCTTTACCGTACCTAAAGTATCTGATGCACGTATCTCTGCAGGCTGGGCACTGGTATTTATCGCGTTCCTATACACAACTGCACCAGCAGTAGCAGCATTTGCTCGTGTAAACATGATCGATACTATCAACGGCCCTGACATGAAAGGTGTAGCAGCGGCAGAAGCACCAAGCTGGTATAAGAACTGGGAAAGCACGGGTCTTGTAGCGTGGGATGATAAGAACGGTGACGGCAAGATGTTCTACTCTGGCGATGACCGTAACGAAATGAAGATCAACCGAGACATCATCGTACTGGCTTCACCAGAACTGGCTAAACTTCCTAACTGGGTAGTAGCACTACTAGCAGCGGGTGGCTTGGCAGCGGCACTATCAACAGCCGCGGGTCTGCTACTGGTAATCTCGACATCCATATCCCACGACCTGTTGAAGAAAGGGTTTAAACCAGATATGACGGATAAACAGGAACTGCTCGCAGCCCGACTGGCAGCATTCTTCGCCATAGTGTGTGCAGGTTATCTGGGTATCAACCCACCGGGCTTCGTAGCACAGGTAGTAGCATTTGCGTTTGGACTGGCAGCATCGTCCTTCTTCCCTGCAATCATCCTGGGTATCTTCTATAAGAAGATGAACAAAGAAGGCGCAATCGCAGGTATGCTTTCAGGTATCGCATTTACAGCGGCTTACATCATCTACTTCAAGTTTGTAAACCCAGCTGCAAATACACCTGATAACTGGTGGTTCGGTATCAGCCCAGAAGGCATCGGTACTCTAGGTATGTGTGTAAACTTCACTGTATCAATCGTTGTTAACAAGTTTACTGCTGAAGTACCAGAAGATGTACAGGATATGGTTGAATCCATCCGTTATCCGAAGGGTGCAGGTGAAGCTCATAACCACTAATTGATACAATCTCTACAAAGGCCAGCATTCATACGCTGGCCTTTTTTCGATCTAACAGAATTCTGACCGAAAAATAAACTCCAACTCATTGATTGGGTTAAGTTTAACCATAGAATCGCTTGCGGTATATCCTTTGTAAATTTTCTTTCCGGAGCATTCCATGTCTTTTATAACGCTCGCTTTTCAGCAGACCTTTAACTGGCCCAAAATAATCCGCTACATCCTATGTGCAGCTATCCCGGCCACTCTTTTTTATGGCTTTTCTTTCAGTACATTATCAAACGAAGGATTTGAAACAATTGAAATAGTGCGAGATCCACTTCAGCAACTTGATGCTTCAAGTTTTCTGGGCTTTCTTTCTAACATAGGTAGTTGGATTTGGGTATCCAGCGTCGCTATCTGCTATTTCACCGCTTTCAATGTTGGTAGCAATTTCGACAAAAACAGAAAAGAACTGCTTATTCTGGTTGGTATGCTGCTTTCAGTGATTGCTGTTGATGACTTCTTCTTAATCCATGATCGCTATATCAATGAAAACATCTGCTATGCTGTGTATGCGGTTTGCGGTGGTTTATTGATGCTAAGACAATTTAAAACCATTCTGGAAATAGATGGTTTTGCATTTATGTGTGCAGGCGGTTTTCTGGCTGCTTCCATTGCTACCGATGTTGTTACCTGGCACCTTGAAACGCACCTTCACCTTACATACGATGCAATTCAGATAATGGAAGAAGGCTTTAAGTTTGTTGGTGCTGCAAGTTGGCTTTATTTCAGTACCAGAATCGCTTCTGATAGCCTGAATCTAAAATCAAAACAATAAGGAAGCCCCTATGCACTCTCTGATCAAAGAAATTCGGGCAATTGCCCAGACTGGCCTGCATTACGTCAAAGATCCCTTTGACAGAGAGCGCTACCAGCGCCTTGAAGCAATTAGTCATGAACTATATGCGATGTATAGTGATGCAGATATTGCGACTATCGAGAAGTTTTTCTTCCCTGAAAATGGTTATGCAACACCTAAGGTAGACTTACGTTGCTGCGTAATCAAAAACGATAATGTATTACTAGTCAAAGAAAAATCTGATGGTAAATGGACAATGCCAGGTGGATGGGCAGACCAAAACGAAGCCCCGCTAGAAGGTGTTATTCGAGAGGTAGAGGAAGAAGCCGGATATAAAGTCAAAAATTGCCGCTTGTACGCTATCAAAGATCGAGACCGCAATCCTTATTCGCCGAAGTTTCCTTATACCATCTATAAGCTATTCTTCGTTGCGGAGGCTGTTGAAGGTGACTTCAGTGAAAACACTGAAATATCCGAAATAGGCTTTTTCTCGCCAGACGATTTACCTGAACTTTCCATAGACAGAGTGCTGTATGAGGATATTGAAGCGGGCTTTAGAGCATTCAATCAATCCACCATTAAGGTCCATGTAGATTAAACAGAGCCTTTGACTCGATTGAGTATCGCTCTCAGTTTCAGAGGTTTTACGGGTTTAGCTATAAAATTAAACCCGTTCGTTTTTATCGCAGCCAGCATATCATCGCCTCTGTCAGCACTTATCACCACGCCTTCAAAGTTGTCACCTAAACGCAGTCTACACTGTTGAAGTACCTCTAGCCCGGTGCGGTCGTTGTCCAAACGATAATCAGAAAAAATCACATCCGGCTTCCAGCCATCTTCCAGACATTTCATACTCTCAACCAGATCATGAGCGGTTTTCACTTCACAGCCCCAACGGGTCAAAAGTTCATTCATTCCGACCAGGATGTCCGATTCATTGTCTACACACAGCACTCTGACACTTTGCAGCGCATCATCAACAACTGCTGTTTTTAGCTGGACAACCTTCTCTGCAACTTCACTTCGCTCTACAGTAACGGAAAAAACCGTACCTTCATCCGGCCAAGATCTTAATCCAATATCATGCCCCAACACATTTGAAATACCTTTTGCGATAGCAAGCCCTATCCCAAGTCCCTGAGATATATGATTAGCATCCCCACGAGTAAACTCGTCAAATATCGCTTCCTGCTTCTCAGGAACAATACCCATTCCGTTATCCCATACCTCGATTCTCACAGCCCCTTTAACTCTTCGGGCTCCAAGTAACACCTTCCCTCTAGGATTATATCTAAACGCATTGGTCAGGAAGTTCTGCAATATCCGTCGCAATAGTTTGGGATCAGAATGTACGATTAAGTTGCTAGATACCGTTTTAAACTCAACGGATTGCCCACCAGCCAAGGCACTGAACTCAGCATTCAGATTATTTAGTACGTCATTCAGTTCGAAGCTTTTAACATTCACATCCAGTTTTCCCGACTCCAGACGTGATATATCCAGCAAGTCTCCAATTAACTCTTCAGCAGCACCAAGCGCACTTTCAATATGGTTAGAAAACTTCTTACTCTCCGGCTCTGTTGCTGTTTCAGATAAGGACGAAGCAAACAGGCGAGCAGCGTTTAGAGGCTGCATCAGGTCGTGACTAACCGCAGCTAAGAAACGTGATTTAGACTGAGACTCAGTTTCTGCCCTTGTAGTAGCATTGACTAATCGTGCGTTAAGCTCTTCAAGTTCTTTGGTTCTTTCCCGGACTCTGGACTCCAGATTTTCATTTGCTTCCTTCAGTGCCTGCTCTGTCTGCCGGAATACCGTGATATCCGTAAAACTCATTACAAAGCCGCCACCAGGCATAGGATTCCCTTGCACCTCTATATGACGACCATCCGGATAGACTCGTGAAGATGTGTGTTGAGAGCCCTTTTCAAGATAATAAACCCGTTTTCTGACATGCTCTTCCGGGTCTCCCGGACCACATAAACCTATTTGCGCGTTATGGCGAATCACATCAGCAATCGGCCGCCCCACCTGTATGAGCCCAGGGGGAAATTCAAACAGCTCAAGATACCGCTGGTTCCATGCTACCAGCCGGAGCTGTTTATCAACGACCGTAATTCCCTGGCTAATATGCTCGATAGCCCCCTGTAACAAACCCCGACTAAAGTCATACAGTTCAGAAGCTTCGTCCACAATGGTAGCCACTTCTTCCAACTGCATCTTTTTGCCTTGCAACGCTGAAGTGAGTACCAATTTAGCGGATGAAGCTCCAAACACACCGGCAAGAAGCCGTTCGGTATGACGAATAAGTGCTGATGATGCCTGTTGGTTAGGGAGCAAGGTAGCCCCATTCTGACGGCCAAAGTTATTGAATGCACTTCTTGCTCTGGTTCTGCCAACAAACCTTGAAGCTAGTAACTCCAGTTCACTTACCGTTACCCGGCTTTGATATAAACTGACGTTTTCACTTTCAGGCAGAGGTGCACCGACAAATGCTGCCGACTGTAAGCGCTCACTTAGGTTTGAACGTGTAAGCAGTGAGACGATGATATAACCACTGAAATTTACCAGTCCGCTTAACGCCATCCCCCAGTCGGCGGAAGACATATTCCAACTGGCAAAAGGTTCGGGAGGTGAAGTAACCCAAATCAGAAAGTTAGTATCTTCCGTTCCCGCAAGCATTCCGGTTTGATCCATCAAGGTAATAAGCCAAACGGTGAAGCCTGCGAGCAGACCAACATAGACACCCTTTCGATTTCCCGCACGCCAATACATACCACCAACCAGTGCCGGAGCAAACTGAGCGATAGCAGCAAAGGAAAGCAGACCAATTACGGAAAGAGACTGGATATTATCCAAAGCCAGATAAAAGCCCCACGCTCCAAAAAGAATCAGCAAAATCAAAGCCCGGCGTATGTTCAGCAGCAAGCCTGATAGATGCTTGTGAGTTCTTTGAGCCAGGCGCATTCGTCTTAACAGAAGCGGGAGAACAAGGTCATTTGACATCATTATCGCTAGCGCTATGGTAGAAACTATTACCATTCCACTCGCCGCTGAAGTTCCCCCCAAATACGCAAGCAGAGCGATATCATTTGCGCCAACAGACAATGGCAGGCTAATAACATAGGTATCTGCCGGGCTGTTTGCCAGCAAACTCTGGCCTGCCCATGCGATAGGCAGAACAAACAAGCTCATTAATATCAGATACGTTGGGAACACTTTTCGCGCAACATGCAGATCCTGGGCTCTTTCGTTCTCCACAACCATGGTATGAAACTGCCTTGGAAGACAAATAATCGCAGCCATAGTCAACAGGGTATGAACCACAAGACCCGGCATATTAGGGGTTGATAAGTCTCTCTGGCGACTGAAAATAACGAGATTTCAGGGTTGTCGGCCAGAAGAAAGAGGATGAAAATCCCCACAATGAGAAAGGCAACCAGCTTAACGATAGATTCGAAGGCAACCGCCATCATCATACCGCGATGGTGTTCTGTATTGTCGATATGTCGGGTACCGAACAGCATGGTAAAAATAGCTAATGCGCCAACAACAAACCATGAGATATTGCTTTCCCCATATCCCAGGTGCGTGTTCAATCCAGGAGCAATAATATCCAGCCCCATGGTAATCCCCCGAAGTTGGAGCGCGATATACGGTAAGATACCCACCACTGCAATCAAGGTAACCATCACCGCAAGCCCCTGAGACTTGCCATATCTGGCAGCAATAAAGTCCGCAATTGAAGTAATATGCTCGCGCTTGGCAATCAGTATCATTCGGGCGAGAATCCGCCAGCCGAATACAAAGACGACGATGGGAGCGATATAGATAGGAAGAAAGGACCAAGGGTTATTACTCGCCTGACCGACTGTTCCGTAAAAAGTCCAGGAAGTACAATAAACTGCAATGGAAAGGCTATAAATCCACGGACGCCAATTAGACAGCCACTTAGTCTGTCTGTCGCCGTACCATGCAACTAAAAACAGTATCCCCAAATAAGCTAAAGATACCGGAACAACAATCCACCCTTGCATATTTACCTTCCCTGATAAACAAAAACCGGGGTATCAACCCCGGTTCTAAGTGTAGACAAAGATCTTAATAATTCAGCCAGTTAGCTCTGAATTTGTGGCTCCTGTGCAGGTTTCTTTGACTCGACACGAATAAAGCAGGCTATAAGTCCCATAACCGCCATCGCCCAGAACACATTTGCACCATAGTTTTCGTAACCCCAGCCACTAACGGTGGTCATTACTGCGATAACCGCTCCCATTGGAATTGCGTTATACAAAGCTTGCAAAGGCACCATCTGATTGGTCGGAGCTTTCTGGATAAACTGGATTGCTGCCAGGTGAGCCATTGCGAATGTTACGCCATGCAGAAGCTGTATCAGAACTAACGCCCAAATTTCGGTTGTACCCGCAGTTAAACACCAGCGCGCTAAGCAACCTAACGATGCAATAAAGAACATTCTCTGCAAGCTCCAGCCAGCGAATAGACGCTTCGCAGTCGCGAATACAGTAATCTCAGCAATTACTCCTAAGCTCCACAGATAGCCGATAATACTTTCTGCGTGCCCTGCTGCTTTCCAATGAATTGAGCTAAAGCTGTAATATGCAGAATGGCTACCGTGTATCAGAGAAATAACAATCAGAAATGCTAACACTTCTCTGTCTTTTAATAGAGAAAGTAACTTAGGCCTCTCAGAGTCAGCCGAAGACTCCGAGACTGGCATTGGATCGATTTTTCGCATAGAGAAAACAAAGCCAATAGCCATACCGAACAGAGCCGTATAGATGATCATATCTGAGCCAAACTGTGCAACCAGATAACCTACTACGCTTGAGCCGGCGATAAACGCAATGGATCCCCATAGACGAGTGCGCCCATAGTCTAATAACTTAAGCTTCGAGTAGTAGTTCGCCAAACCGTCACTAAGTGGAATCATCGGTCCGTAGCACATATTAAACAAAATCGTAGCGACAACCAGCATCCAGAAATTACCACCAGCAATCAGATGAAATCCAATAAATACAGCGGATAAAAGGCTAATTAGACGAATCGCTGGAAGTAAGTGCTCAACCTTGTGCAATCTAGGAGTAATAAATAGGTTGGCGATAAATCGGGTTGCAAAAGCTAACCCTAGAAGAAAGCCAATATCCGAAGCAGATATTCCTTGCCCTTCAAACCATAGCGCCCAAAAAGGCAGGTAAACGCCATAAGCAAAGAATGCCCCTAGAAAGTATTGTGAAATCCAGCCATAAGGTGACGGTGAAAACATAAATAATGCCCAAAAATGTTAAAGCCTAATTTAGACTAAGCCTAAAATACGGTTATAAAATTGCGCGTATTATGCTCTTGTTACCCGGGATTAAAAAGGGAACATTTGTCATTTTTTTGTTCCCTAATTCATATGCGACATACCGTATTTGACTGACCTAACGAGAGGAAATTACTACGTAAACATTAGACCAAAGTAGTCTGGAGGAAAGCCATATATTTGTCACACTTAAGGTAAGTTTTTCGGCAAGAAAAAGACGCTCCTATGCCTGATAAGTTCAACATGCAATCCCCGCCTTTTAATCGCCTGTCTGAAGGTCAGCAGCAGCGATTACGTTCATCTCTGGATGTCGCATATTATCGTGCCAAGGATGTTATTCTTAAGTCTGGTGAAGAGAGTCAGCACTTATACATTCTTATCAAAGGGGCTGTTGAGGAACGTTCAGCTGACGAGTCGGAGATATTTGCTCACTATGCTAATGACGACATATTCGATGTCCGCTCTCAGTTTGAAAACACCGTAAAACACCGATATGTAGCGCTGGAAGATACACTCTCTTACATGATGCCCAGGTCAGTCTTTCTCGAGTTATATAATGAGAATGGCGAGTTCGCCGCCTATTTCGACAACAACCTCGCGAAGAGACAAGAACTTATTGAAGCGGCACAGCAGCAGCAAAACCTCGCTGAGTTCATACTAACCAAGGTAGATAACTCTATCTATCACCCAGCTGTAACCCTGCCTTCAGATATGTCCCTCATCGAAGTCACTCGTTATTTGAAAGAGAAAGGGATTGATGCTGCGTTAATTGAGTTAAATGAAGACGATAGCAGACTTGAAGAAAAACCAAACGAGCACCCATACGGCATTGTGACACGAACCAACATGCTGCATGCGGTTATGCTGGAAGGTCATCCACTGGATACTAAGGTCGGAGATATCGCCACCTTCCCAGTATTTCATGTTGATGATGGTGACTTCCTGTTTAACGCCATGATTACCATGACCAAAAAACGCATGAAACGGGTCATGGTATGTGAAGGCAATAAAGCGGTCGGCATGTTGGATATGACCCAAATTCTAAGTGCCTTCTCAACCCATTCTCATGTACTGACGCTAAGTATTGCGCGTGCGACAACAATAGATGAGTTAGCACTAGCCGCAAACCGACAACGGAATCTGGTCGATAGTTTGCTGACTAACGGTATCCGCACCCGCTTTATTATGGAGCTGATATCAGCGGTCAACGAACAGATCATTGAGAAAGCATTTGAGCTAGTCGTTCCACCAGCGCTGCACGACGATATCTGCTTGATGGTTCTTGGGTCTGAGGGACGTGGCGAACAGATTCTAAAAACCGATCAGGACAACGCCATCATTATGAAAGATGGATTTCGCTGGCCGGATCATCGACCTATTCTGGATATTTTTACTCATACTCTTCAGCAACTGGGATACCCGCTTTGTCCCGGTAAAGTAATGGTCAACAATCCTGAGTGGGTCCAAAGCGAATCTGAATGGAAACAAACTATAACTGAGTGGGTTGAAGCCGCGCGACCAGAACAAGTGATGAAGCTAGCCATCGTAGCCGATGCTCATGCCGTTGCAGGGAACAAAGCGCTGCTTGAACCGATAAAACAGCACCTGAGTAACTTAATGGCCGATCAGGAACTGATACTGACCGAGTTTACCCGCCCAGCCCTAAACTTCTCGGTGCCGCTGACCTTATTCGGCAATGTTAAAAGCTCTAAAGAGGGTGTCGACCTTAAACAAGGCGGGATCTTCCCTATCGTACATGGCGTTCGGGCACTTAGCCTTGAGTACCAAATCATGGAGAACAATACCTTCGAGCGTATTGAAACACTAATGAGAAGAAAGGTACTGGAAAAAGAGACCGCAGATAACCTGACTGAAGCACTTAAACAGTTTTTCAAATTACGCCTAGCGCAACAGCTTTCTCAGCAGCACAGTCATAACAGCATTGATCTCAAACTACTGGATCGCACAGAACGAGATCTTCTTCGCCACAGCTTGCATGTTGTTAAGAAGTTCAAACAGTGGCTTGGCTATCACTATCAGATTAGAGAATAATGAACTGGCTTAAGCGTAAACTCTGGTACTACCGATTGAAGGATTCTCCTCATCGACACCTCTTTACGCCTTGCAAACATAAAGAGTATGTATCGCTGGATTGTGAGACCACTAGCCTGGATCCCCACCGGGCGGAGTTAGTCACCATCGCCGCAACCAAGATCATCGACAATAGAATCATAACTAGCGAACCGTTTTATGTACGCTTACGGGCACCACAATCTTTGGACTCAGGCTCGGTGCGCATTCATCGTATTCGCCATCAGGATTTAGTCGATGGCATGAGCGAAAAAGAAGCGATCAAAGCGCTACTTGAGTTCACCGGGAACCGACCTATGGTTGGCTACCATATCCACTACGATAAGACGATCCTTGATATCGCCTGCCAGAAACACTTTGGTTTCCCTATGCCAAATGAGTTGATCGAGGTGAGCCATATTTATCATGAAATGCTAGAAAAGCATCTACCAAATGCCTATTTTGACCTGAGCCTGGACGCCATCTGTAAGCACCTTGATCTCCCGCCTCAAGACAACAAACACGACGCCCTTCAGGATGCCATATCAGCAGCTTTAGTCTATGTTCGGCTTAGGTATGGCGACTTACCCGCTCTTACTTCTGCATATTTACGATAATTTTCAGCCTCATAAGGCAGATTGTCGACAATATTAATCTAAAGTCTAATTGAGAAAAGATCCGTATTCACCGAGAGTTATAACATTGTATTAACAGAGGCAACTGTACCCTACAAACTCAACATCAGTTGTTCCTGTCAGCCCATCAAATGGAAAATTGCTGAATTCACAAGGAGAGAAGCAATGAGCGTGTATCCGGTCAAAGAAAATATAAAAGCAGAGACTCACATTGATAACGACACATACCTTACTATGTACCAACAGTCAGTCAGTGATCCTCAGGGATTCTGGGGTGAACACGGCAAGATTGTTGACTGGATAAAGCCCTTTACTGAAGTAAAAAGCACCTCCTTCGATACTGGTCACGTAGATATCCGTTGGTTCGAAGATGGAACGCTTAACGTCTCTGCAAACTGTATTGACCGCCACCTTGCTGAGCGAGGCGACGATGTTGCCATTATCTGGGAAGGCGATGACCCGAATGACGATAAGACCCTAACTTTCAATGAGCTGCACAAAGAAGTATGTCGTTTTTCTAATGCGCTAAAAGAGAATGGCGTCCGCAAGGGCGATGTAGTCTGTCTTTATATGCCAATGGTACCTGAAGCTGCTGTTGCAATGCTTGCATGTACCCGCGTTGGTGCTGTTCATACGGTTGTATTTGGTGGCTTCTCTCCTGAAGCGCTATCAGGCCGTATCATCGACTCTGATGCTAAAGTCGTAATCACCGCTGATGAAGGTGTTCGCGGTGGTCGCGCTGTTCCACTGAAAAAGAACGTTGATGAGGCACTTACCAACCCAGAAGTTAAGACCATTGAGAAGGTACTTGTTCTTAAGCGTACCGGAGGAGATGTTGCGTGGCACGAACATCGCGATGTCTGGTGGCACGAAGCAACAGCAAATGTATCTGATGATTGCCCACCAGAAGAGATGAAAGCAGAAGACCCGCTATTCATTCTTTATACTTCAGGCTCAACAGGTAAGCCTAAAGGTGTACTACACACTACTGGTGGTTATCTGGTTTATGCCACTATGACCTTTAAGTATGTATTCGACTATCAACCTGGCGAGACATTCTGGTGTACCGCAGACGTTGGCTGGATTACCGGACACACTTATCTGATCTATGGTCCGCTCTCCAACGGCGCTAAAACTATTCTATTCGAAGGTGTACCTAACTACCCTACTACAGCTCGTATGAGTGAAGTTGTCGACAAGCATCAGGTTAATATCCTTTATACGGCTCCAACAGCAATTCGTGCTCTGATGGCAAAAGGTAACGAAGCTGTTGAAGGCACAACTCGTGACAGCTTGCGCATTATGGGTTCGGTAGGTGAACCAATTAACCCAGAGGCGTGGGAGTGGTACTACAAGACCATCGGTAATGAAAAGTCTCCTATCGTTGATACATGGTGGCAAACAGAAACCGGCGGCATCCTGATTACACCACTTCCTGGTGCGACTACATTGAAGCCAGGTTCTGCGACTCGTCCATTCTTTGGCGTTCAACCTGCACTAGTCGACAATATGGGTAATATCATTGAAGATCAGGCGGCCGAAGGTAACCTTGTTATCCTTGACTCATGGCCAGGACAAATGCGTACCGTATATGGTGACCATGAACGTTTCGAGCAGACTTACTTCTCAACATTCCGCGGTATGTACTTTACTGGCGATGGTGCTCGTCGTGATGAAGACGGTTACTACTGGATTACAGGCCGAGTGGATGACGTACTAAACGTATCAGGCCACCGCATGGGGACGGCTGAAATTGAGTCTGCACTGGTAGCGTTTGATAAGATTGCAGAGGCAGCGATTGTAGGTGTGCCTCATGACATTAAAGGTCAGGCAATTTACGCTTATATCACTTTAAACGCTGGAGAGTACCCAAGCGCCGAACTTCACAAAGAAGTTAAAGACTGGGTAAGAAAAGAGATTGGCCCAATAGCCACGCCAGATGTACTGCATTGGACAGATTCTCTACCGAAAACTCGTTCAGGTAAGATTATGCGCCGAATTCTGCGTAAGATCGCGACTGGGGATACCAGTAACCTTGGAGATACATCTACTCTGGCCGATCCAAGCGTAGTTGATAAGCTAATCGCAGAAAAAGCCGAAATGTCTTAATTCGACATTTCGGGTCAAACCCAGAAAATTCACATCGCTTCCTTTCCGCCGCTTAATCAAAGCGGCGGTTTTTTATTGAGTCAAACCAGCCATTTTGACTCAAATTGATCAATTTATTTTCATAGTATTAACAGCGCTCTGTCGTTGAAAGTGTTAACTGCTCTACACTTTAGCACTATCAGACATGGAGATTAGACCAGTAAATTGCTGCTATTTGCTGTGAATTAACTATAATCTTGGTCTAAAATGATCGGTGACTACTTTTTTACTGGAAATTTGCAGTAAAAGTTCAAATAATGGTCGGTAATTTCACTTACATTCAATTTAAAGGAAGATGACCCCAAGATGACTGCAAAATCGCGCATTCTACTCTTAAACGGTCCAAATCTTAACCTACTTGGTGTTCGCGAGCCCGGCCACTACGGCTCACAAACTTTGGATCAGATAGTTGAGAACCTTATAGAGCAAGCCAATCTGGCTGATGTTGAACTTACCCACCTGCAATCCAACCGCGAGTATGAGCTACTAGAAACCATACACGACGCGTTTGAAAAAGTAGATTTCATCATTATTAACCCGGCAGCATTTACACATACCAGTGTCGCGTTAAGAGACGCGCTGTTAGGCGTTAACATCCCTTTTATTGAAGTACATTTATCAAATGTACATGCCAGAGAGCCATTCCGTCACCACTCTTATCTATCAGATAAAGCGGTTGGCGTTATATGTGGCCTTGGCGCACAAGGGTACGAATTTGCGTTGAATGCAGCAATTAAACAGCTGCGCTCTAAATCTTAACGAACTTTAATCACTTCGCTCTGTCTCAGAGTGCAAGTCTTAATAAAAGAGAAAGAAAAATGGATATCCGTAAAATCAAAAAGCTTATTGAATTAGTTGAAGAGTCTGGCATTGCTGAACTGGAAATTTCCGAAGGTGAAGAGTCCGTACGCATCAGCCGCTCTGGCACTGCACCAGTAGCAGCACCAGTTCAATATGCAGCGGCGCCTGCGCCTGTTGCGGCACCAGCTCCGGTAGCTGCTCCTGCAGCAGCTGAAGCGGCACCGGCTGCTCCAGCGGCATCAGCAGAACCAGCAGGTCATAAAGTTCTTTCTCCAATGGTTGGTACTTTCTACCGTGCTCCAAGCCCAGAAGCAAAAGCGTTTGTAGAAGTAGGTCAGCAAGTTAACGCTGGTGACACTCTATGTATCGTTGAAGCAATGAAGATGATGAACCAGATCGAAGCAGACAAGTCTGGTACTGTTGTTGCAATTCTGGCTGAAGACGGTGACCCAATTGAATTCGATCAGCCGCTAGTTGTTATCGAATAATTGAGGCCGACACTATGTTAGATAAATTAGTCATCGCGAACCGAGGTGAAATTGCACTTCGTATCCTTCGCGCATGTAAAGAGCTGGGCATCAAAACTGTAGCTGTTCACTCAACAGCAGACCGCGACCTGAAACACGTACTACTGGCTGACGAAGCTATCTGTATTGGTCCAGCTCGTGGTATCGACAGCTACCTTAATATTCCACGTATCATTTCTGCGGCAGAAGTAACTGGTGCGATTGCAATCCACCCAGGTTATGGCTTCCTGTCTGAAAATGCAGACTTCGCTGAACAGGTAGAGCGTAGCGGCTTTATCTTTGTTGGCCCTAAAGCAGAAACTATCCGCATGATGGGTGACAAAGTTTCCGCTATCACCGCAATGAAAAAAGCGGGTGTACCTTGTGTACCAGGTTCTGACGGCCCGCTGGACGATGATGAAGGCAAAAACAAAGCACACGCTAAGCGTATTGGCTACCCGGTAATCATCAAAGCTTCTGGCGGCGGCGGTGGTCGTGGTATGCGTGTTGTACGTAGCGAGGCTGATCTTGTAGAAGCTATCGCAATGACTCGTGCAGAAGCAAAAGCTGCGTTCAACAATGACATGGTTTACATGGAGAAGTTCCTTGAAAACCCCCGTCACGTTGAAGTTCAGGTTATTGCTGACGGTCAAGGCGGCGCTATCCACCTTGGTGAGCGTGATTGCTCAATGCAACGTCGTCACCAAAAGGTTGTTGAAGAAGCTCCAGCTCCGGGTATCACTGCTGAAATGCGTAAGTACATCGGTGAACGTTGTACTCGTGCATGTATCGAGATCGGCTACCGTGGCGCAGGTACTTTCGAGTTCCTATATGAAAACGGTGAGTTCTACTTTATCGAGATGAACACTCGTATTCAGGTTGAGCACCCTGTTACTGAAATGGTAACTGGCGTAGACCTAATTAAAGAGCAGCTTCGTGTTGCTGCTGGTCAGCCGCTTTCTTTCACTCAAGACGATATCAAGATTCGCGGCCATGCTGTTGAATGTCGTATCAACGCAGAAGATCCAGAGCGATTCCTACCTTGCCCGGGTAAGATCGAACGTTTCCATGCTCCTGGTGGTATGGGTGTTCGTTGGGAATCTCACATCTACACTGGCTACACAGTTCCACCTCACTACGATTCAATGATCGGCAAACTGATCACTTTCGGTGAGAACCGCGACGTAGCTATTGCACGTATGAAGAACGCACTTGGTGAAATGATCGTTGAAGGTATTAAGACAAACGTACCTCTGCAACAAGAGATCATGAACGACGAGAACTTCCAGCACGGTGGAGCTAACATCCACTATCTTGAGAAGAAACTTGGCCTTCAGTAATCGCTGATTGCATACATAAAGGAAGGGAAGCTGCGGCTTCCCTTTTTATTGCCCCGAATTCTGCTAAAATTCACGCAAATTCCACTTATCTAACCGAGTATTCCCATGCCCTGGATTCAAATCAAACTCAATGCTACTGATCAGAACGCAGAACAGATTGGCGATATGCTGATGGAGCAGACTGGCGCATTGTCCGTAACTTTCCTTGATGCCAAAGATACCCCTGTTTTCGAACCTCTTCCGGGCGAGACGCGTCTTTGGGGTGAAACGGATATCGTTGCCCTTTACGACGCAGAAATCGATACAGAGCAAGTTCTGGAGCAAATCAAAGGCTCTAATATGCTAGAAGAGGGCTTTGCACATAAAGTAGAGCAGCTTGAAGACAAAGACTGGGAACGTGAGTGGATGGAGAACTTCCACCCAATGAGGTTTGGCGAGCGACTATGGGTATGTCCAAGCTGGCGTGAGATCCCTGAGCCTGACGCTGTAAACGTTATGCTCGATCCCGGTCTGGCATTTGGTACAGGTACCCACCCTACCACTTCACTTTGCCTCGAGTGGCTTGAAGGATTGGATCTTGAAGGCAAAACTGTTATCGACTTCGGTTGTGGCTCTGGCATTCTTGCAATCGCAGCAATCAAACTTGGCGCAGCTAAGGTAATCGGTGTTGATATCGATCCTCAGGCGATTATTGCTTCTACCGCGAACGCTGAAAGAAATGGCGTTGCTGATAAGCTAGAACTTTACCTTCCACAGAATCAACCTGAGAACCTGGAAGCCGATGTAGTCGTGGCTAACATTCTGGCAGGGCCGTTAAGGGAGCTTTCAGGTGTCATCAAAGGCTTAATCAAACCAAATGGTCTGCTGGCGATGTCTGGCGTGTTAGATACTCAGGCAGAAGATGTTGCAAACTACTACCGTGATGAGCTAACAGTAGAACCTATCGTTGAGATGCAAGAATGGTGTCGCATCTCAGGCCAGAAAAAGGCATAGCTCACACTTTTAAATTTTTTAATTGCCTGAAAAACAGGCAATTTAAGAAATTAAATTGTAAACGCTCAAAAATTAGTCTTTTCACGCCTCGAAAAAATGCGTAAAATGCGCGCCCTTGCTGCTGTAGAACTGTGATTGACGTTTTGAGAATCGGAAACTATCAACTTAAGAATAACCTTATCGTTGCTCCAATGGCTGGTGTCACCGATAGACCATTTCGAGAGTTATGTCTTCGATACGGTGCGGGTATGGCTGTCAGTGAAATGATGTCGTCTAACCCTCGCATGTGGAAAACATCAAAATCCCAACAACGCATGGTACATGAGGGCGAATCGGGCATTCGCTCTGTACAGATTGCGGGCGCAGATCCACAGCTTATGGCAGATGCAGCTCAATACAGTGTTGAAAACGGTGCTCAAATCATCGATATCAACATGGGTTGCCCTGCTAAAAAAGTGAATAAAAAGCTAGCGGGTTCGGCACTACTTCAATATCCGGAAATCATTAAAGAGATTTTGACGGCGGTAGTAATTGCTGTAGATGTCCCTGTGACATTGAAAACTCGTACTGGCTGGGATACAGACAATAAAAACTGTGTCCAAATCGCTAAAATGGCCGAAGATTGTGGCATACAAGCTCTCGCTCTTCACGGGCGGACTAAAGCGTGTATGTACAAAGGAGAGGCAGAATACGACAGCATCAAAGCGGTAAAGGAAGCGATTTCCATCCCTGTCATTGCCAATGGTGATATAGACAGCCCGGAAAAAGCAAAACATGTACTGGATTATACTGGTGCAGACGCTTTGATGATTGGACGCCCGGCCCAGGGACGTCCTTGGATTTTCCAGGAAATCCAACACTATTTGGAAAACGGCACAACTATGCCTGAACTTCCTATTGAGGAAGTGAAAGCAATTTTGCTTGGTCACGTTCAGGAGCTTCACCAGTTTTATGGTGACTATTTAGGCCCTCGCATCGCAAGAAAGCATGTGGGGTGGTATCTAAAAGAGCATGAGCAGGCAAATGAGTTTCGCCGTACCTTCAATGCCATCGAAGCCGCTAATGAGCAGCTAGATGTGCTAGAAGGTTATTTTGATAAAACCGTATCATAAACATAGAAGAGCTAGACCGAATATGTTCGAACAAAATCTGACTTCAGAGCCACTAACAGTAACTACTGTAACTTCACAAGATCAAATCACTCAGAAGCCACTACGTGACTCTGTAAAAGCTTCTCTTAAGAACTATCTTGCACAGTTAAACGGTCAGGACGTCAACGAGTTGTACGAACTAGTATTGGCTGAAGTTGAACAACCTCTACTAGACACAATCATGCAATACACTCGCGGCAACCAGACTCGTGCAGCAAACATGATGGGTATCAACCGCGGTACTCTTCGCAAGAAGCTAAAGAAATACGGCATGAACTAATTCGACATAGTTCGATACTAAATTTAAAGCCCAGGCAATTTGCTTGGGCTTTTTCTTTCTTGCGGGACAGCAAGATTGATTCAAACCCTTCACACATCCATAATATTACTATTGCTAACCCCTTACTGAGTGTCATATGTCTTCAAGGTTTCTAGAATTAGCCTGGAACTACAAAACTGTTACTGCGGAAGAAAAGCTGCTTCTCGTTGCCCTAGCCGATCTTGCAGATCGAAAGGGCCACTTTAGTACTACCTATACTGAGCTTTCACAGATGATGTCTGTATCTAATAGCCTGATAGCTAACTGTCTTCAGAAGCAGACTCAGAGAGGCGGAACCATCAATATTCAGACATCTCATAGTGAAGGGACTATTTCAGGTCAACTGCTACTAGAAAGGCTAAATACTCGAGAGGATATCAGCCGAGAGGAGCAACAGAACCTAGCTACCATGACAAACTACTATAGCGGTAGCAACCAACAAGCCGCACCCAAGCAATCAAAAGCCAGGCTTAACCGCTCACAGTTTGCCTATCAAAAACCACTAAGAGCAAACAAAAATGAGAAGATGATTAACATCATAGAGATTACGCCTAATGAAATCCCTTCATGGGCAGAGACCACTATGTATACCAACGGCGTGCGTGGGCAGACCGAGATCTGGAAATCATTTGTTGAAGATGTCCAGAATACCGGGGAGCAATTGTTCCCTCAGTCGATGTTAAATGACCGCCTGACCCAGAAAATCTTCCACTTTAAGAATGATGCTTTCAAAACATCACGTACGAGCCAGCCAATGGTGAAGCAATCGTCTCGTGATGAGTACGAAGAGAAACTCAAAAATCTATACCAGCAGTCAAAATGTGACTGGGATGATTAAAAAATCAACGTATATTCGGCCATTTTAATTTCTTGTGCAGGTAACAAATTATGAGCAACAACGACAATAAGAATTCACCGAAACCGATGCATGAAGTTATGGGCGGCGAGGACTTCAGCGAATACCTTCAACGCAGAGGGAAAGAGCTGAAAGAGAACCAGAAAAGCAATATGGTCGCGAACGTCAGTAAGCCATCTTCACCGCAGTCGTATCGCCCTGCCGAGATTAACCCTAAAACCAATGCTCCGAAAGCTCAGTTCACCGACAGAACCGTTGAGCGCCTCTCGGGTTTTAGTAATGAGCAACAAGTTAAGATCCACCGCTTATGGCAAGAAATGATGGATCTGTTCAGTAAGCCTAAAGTAAGGCAGGAATTTGGTGATGAACCGGATATGCGCTTTATGTCGTTTGCCTCTGAACTAACTAAAGAGCAGTACGAGCGCTTAATGAACAACATATACGAACGCCTTGCTTCAGGTAATGAATGGCCACCAGCAATGAAGCTGCTTGAGATGCTAATCGATACCCCAACTAAATCGGAAATCATTAAAGCAAGGCAGCGTCTGCTGGTTGAAGACAAACCAATTAACCGTGTAGAAAAGTTTATTAAAAAACGTCGTTCAGGGGCGATTAGAAACCTGTCTGAGCGATATCTAGAAGTAGAATTCGCAGCCCTATACCGTGAGGCTTTCACCGAGGTGATGATTAACAACCTCGATGTAATTCTGGATGAGAAAGAGAGTCTGGTTCAGGTCAATATCAATAGTCAGCCTGATATTGAAACACCTATCGATAAGATGCGAAACGACTTCGATCTGAGCTCGCTTAAGAGTCAGGGAAAAGTTGGGGAAAAGCTCGACAAGATCCTGAATGAAATCCAGCACAAACACGAGGTGGAAGAACTTTCTCCGGAAGAGCAGGTACGCATAGAGCAGCACCGCCTCGCTCAACAAATACTTAATAGCGGATCAGAAGATTAAAGATGCAGACATTTACCGTTCTATCTCGCGAGAAAGATTATTTTAAGTGCACTAAAAACGGCTATTTTTGTCGTATATTAATCGACGATTTTAGTGCTGACCTCCCTCTTGGTGAGGTAACTCTGCATGTAGAAGAGATAACCAATAAATATGAACATTACGCAGCTGATGCAGTGTTCCGCCTGACACTGCCTTATGCGGAGCAAAACTCCATCGCTATCTGCACCATGAAGCCCGGAAGAAAAAACCGTTTCACTTACGCGGCATGCATGAGGCTTGGCGGAAAATGGGAGCCGATTTTAAATGAGTGGGTATTTTCAGCCTCTTTAGAAAATAAGGTCAGAGATCTTGAAGAGATCATTCTTTCTAAAAGCGTGGTTATACAGGCAGAGTTTCGTGAAAACATCAGTGTCACCGAAAAACCTCTAACCTTGTTCGGATTTGAGTTGGTTCAGCGAGTTGATGTGAATTATCAGGCAATCCTTAATAAGGGCATTCGACTGGTGAGCGGGAATATCGTACATATGGTCAGCCACCCGACAAAAACGGTAGTTGAAGCTGGCACAATTATCAGAATTCAGGTTCCAGAGAAGATGCTGACATCTGCCGATTTTAAAGAAGACTATATTGGTGCCGTCGATATCAGTAAGAAGCGAAAGCTATAGACTTCCCTACTAAAAAAGGCTGGTAGGTTAGCCCCACCAGCCTTCGATCTATTCACTATAAGCAGATAATTAAATCTTTGATACGTCGTAGCCGTACTTCACCAGTAACTCACGTTCCTTTTTAATAAGAAGAACTCTGTCCTCAATAAGCACATCTAAAGCCGCACATGGATTCTTGGCTAACTCATTAAACTGCTCAAAAGATTCAGAAGTTTCAACTTCAGCAAACATAGCGCTTAATACATTTCTTGCTTCGCAAGGATCGCTGTCAGTTTTAAAGTATTCAACACCTTTTACTGCTTCTTTCATTTCAGCAAGCAGTTCTACCGGACGGCTTCCTTTAGCAATCAGCAAATAGTTATCAAATACTCTTTTTGCGTATAGAAGCTCTTTAAGTGGAATATCTCTACCGCTCTCGATCTGTGACTGAGTAAGAATGTTACCGTTGCTCATGGCCTTTCCTTGACTAATTTCTTAATTTATCTCGTTATGTATAGTTGACTGTATATTGGCGCAGTTATCAACCCATTATTTTGCATTACAGACGCTTATCGGTATTTTTTTATAATTCACCAATAAGAAACATAACTAACCTTAACTCTGGTGCTCACAACCTGCTTATCGTTCAACACTGCAAAATGGTATAAAAAGTAGTGAAAAATAATTATTTTTGTGATGCCAAACGATTGCGCGAGCATTTTTATTACAAATTCGTTAGAATACGCGCGATCAATTTTAGGCCCTGTGACTTTAAAGGAAAACCGAAGTAATGAACAACGCACGCCCAATTCGTCGCGCGCTTATCAGCGTATCGGACAAAACTGGTATTGTAGAATTTGCACAAGCTCTTGCTGAGCGTGGTGTAGACATTCTTTCTACAGGTGGAACTGCTCGCCTGCTTGCTGAAAAAGGTATCAATGTAACGGAAGTATCAGATTACACTGGTTTCCCAGAAATGATGGATGGTCGTGTTAAAACTCTTCACCCGAAAGTACACGGTGGTGTTTTAGGTCGTCGCGGTCAGGATGACGAAGTAATGGACAAGCACGGCATCAACCCTATCGATATGGTTGTTGTTAACCTATACCCATTTGCAGCAACTGTAGCTAAAGAAGGCTGTACGCTTGAAGACGCAGTTGAAAACATCGATATCGGTGGTCCAACTATGGTTCGTTCTGCAGCGAAAAACCACAAAGACGTAACGATTGTTGTAAACGCATCTGATTACGACCGTGTTATCGCTGAAATGGATCAGAACGAAAAATCTCTGACTCTTGAGACTCGCTTTGACCTGGCTATCGCAGCGTTCGAACACACTGCTGCATACGACGGTATGATCGCAAACTACTTCGGTACTATGGTTCCTTCTTACGGAGAGAACAAAGAAGGTGACGAAGAAAGCAAGTTCCCTCGCACTTTCAACCAGCAGTTCGAGAAGAAGCAAGACATGCGCTATGGCGAAAACAGCCATCAGGCAGCGGCTTTCTATGTAGAAGCTAACCCAGAAGAAGCTTCTGTTTCTACTGCACGTCAGATTCAGGGCAAGGCTCTTTCTTACAACAACATCGCTGATACAGACGCAGCGCTTGAATGTGTTAAAGAGTTCGATGAGCCAGCATGTGTAATTGTGAAGCACGCTAACCCATGTGGTGTTGCTCTTGGTAAAGACATCCTTGAGGCCTACAACCGCGCATATAAGACAGATCCTACTTCTGCATTTGGTGGCATCATTGCATTCAACCAGGAGCTAGATGCTGAAACAGCACAAGCAATTGTTGAGCGTCAGTTCGTAGAAGTCATCATTGCTCCTAAAGTATCTGAAGCAGCGGTTGAAGTAGTAGCAGCTAAGAAGAACGTTCGCCTACTTGAGTGTGGCGAGTGGTCAACTAAGACAACTAGCTTTGACGTTAAGCGCGTTAACGGCGGCCTTCTTGTTCAGGACCGCGATCAGGGCATGGTAACTCTTGATGACCTGAAAGTTGTTTCTAAGCGCCAGCCAACAAAAGAAGAGCTGAAAGATGCGCTATTCTGCTGGAAGGTAGCGAAGTTCGTTAAATCTAACGCTATCGTGTACGCAAAAGGTGATATGACTATCGGTGTTGGCGCAGGCCAGATGAGCCGTGTTTACTCTGCTAAAATCGCGGGCATCAAAGCCGCTGACGAAGGTCTTGAAGTTGCAGGCAGCGTAATGGCATCAGATGCATTCTTCCCGTTCCGCGACGGTATCGATGCAGCAGCAGAAGCTGGTATCAAGTGCGTAATCCAGCCAGGCGGTTCAATGCGCGATCAGGAAGTTATCGATGCAGCTGACGAGCACGATATGGCGATGATCTTCACTGGAATGCGCCACTTCCGCCACTAAGAAGCACACGACCAGACTCTCTGACTACTTCATTGAGTCTGGTATGCATTAAAAGAAATATTTAACCCGGCTTACTAAGAGGGTCTTAATAAGTCAGATATGCATTACCACGCGGAGCGTGGGAACGAGATATTTTTCATTTTAGAGCAAAGCCATTTTCCTTAGCCTAAGGAAGACGGCAAAGCTATAAATAACTTTTAAACGTTAGAGCAAGTCAGCGCTTCTAGTTCAAGGAAAAAGCGCGGAGTTTACGATAGTAAATGAGCACTTTTGACGCAGAAATAGACGCTCTGACGCCGCTATAAGGATTTAAAAAACATGAATGTTTTAATTATTGGCGCCGGCGGCCGTGAGCACGCTCTAGGCTGGAAAGCAGCACAGAACCCAGATGTAGAAACAGTATACGTTGCCCCTGGTAACGCTGGTACTGCACTGGAACCTAAACTGGAAAACGTAGCGATCGGTGTTGAAGACATCGATGCGCTTGTTGCCTTTGCGAAAGAAAAAGCAATCGAGTTGACTATTGTTGGCCCGGAAGCCCCACTGGTTATCGGTGTTGTAGATGCTTTCCGTGAAGCAGGTCTATCTATCTTTGGCCCGACTAAGGCTGCAGCACAGCTTGAAGGCTCTAAAGCTTTCACTAAAGACTTCCTTGCTCGCCATAAAATCCCTACAGCTGAATACGAGAACTTCACTGAAATCGAGCCAGCTCTGGCTTACGTTCGTGAAAAAGGCGCTCCAATTGTAGTTAAGGCTGATGGTCTTGCAGCGGGTAAAGGCGTTATCGTTGCTATGACGCTTGAAGAAGCTGAAGACGCAATCAAAGACATGCTTGCTGGTAATGCATTTGGTGAAGCAGGTAGCCGCGTTGTAATCGAGGAATTCCTTGAAGGCGAAGAAGCGAGCTTTATCGTAATGGTTGATGGCAAGAGTGTACTTCCAATGGCCACCAGCCAGGATCACAAGCGTGTTGGTGATAAGGACACAGGTCCTAACACTGGTGGTATGGGTGCGTACTCTCCTGCACCAGTTGTGACTCCAGAGATCCATGAGCGTATTCTTGAAGAAGTTATCTACCCGACTGTACAGGGAATGGATGCGGAAGGTCACCCATACACTGGCTTCCTGTATGCCGGCCTGATGATTGATGCTGAAGGTACACCAAAGGTTATCGAATACAACTGTCGTTTCGGCGACCCGGAAACTCAACCAATCATGATGCGTATGGAATCTGACCTGGTAGACCTTTGTCTGGACGCTATCGATGAAAAACTGGACCAGTGTGAATCTCACTGGGATCCTCGTGCATCTATCGGCATCGTTCTTGCGGCAGGTGGTTACCCTGGCAGCTACAACAAAGGCGATGTAATTTCTGGCCTACCTCAAACTGAGACTGAAGGTGAGAAGGTATTCCACGCAGGAACGTCTGAGAGCAACGGTAACGTGGTTACAAACGGTGGTCGCGTACTATGTGCTACCGCACTAGGAAACAGCGTCTCTGAGGCTCAGCAGCGCGCTTACGAGCTTGCGAAACAAATTAGCTGGGATGGCGTGTTCCACCGTAACGATATTGGCTACAGAGCGATTGCAAGAGAGCAGGAAAAATAATCTACTGCCTAGAGTAGCTTGATGCAAAAAGGCGCTGAATGTTCAGCGCCTTTTTAGTATTTGTTTTTTAATTATTCGTTAATCATCGATATAGTTGACCGGTTCAATGCAGTCGAAACTATCTTCGTGCAGCATATAAATATCAGACACCGTCAACTTACCCGGACTACGCTTCCCAAGAAACGCCGCATAGCTGTCCAGATTAGCCAGGCGTTTAATCACAAATGTCGGGAGTGTCTGGTTAAATTCCAGGGTTTTATACGTTGTACCTTCACAGGTTGTAAACTTTTCACCATCCCAGTATCTCTTGGAACAGCCTCTCACCTTTTTTGTTTTGTTCCGCAGTCACTGTACGCAGCGCTTTTGCTTCTCGCTGAATGTGCGCTATTTGCTCTGGGGTAAGCGGTAGTATTTTACCATCCAGACGATATCGCTGATAAACTGCTTCGCCATCGTCGTTGAATCTTAGGTGTGTTTCGTAAGGTATCAGCTCAAAGTTCTCTTCTAGAAGCTCCCCTTTCCGGATAACTTCCTTGAGCTTAAAGCTGTTCCACCGATAATCTGACCGATACCAGCCATAGTCACCTGAAGCAACAAAGTCAGATGCGGAGAAAGGCTGAGATATTTTTTCTGTATACCAATAGAGGCTAGTTGTGTCGCCAACAGACTGGCCGCCAGTCATGGTAACTATTTGTTCAGGAGCAACGGTTGGAGCACTAGAAGAACATCCAACGAGAATTATCGGAACTAGGGCAAGAAGAAGTTTTTTTTTCATTGGTTGCAAGCGTTAAAAATGCGCCGAGCTTTCGCCCGACGCAATTGTGTTACTTCACTGCATCTTTCAGTGCTTTACCAGCAACGAACGCAGGAACGTTAGCTGCTGCAATCTGGATCTCATCACCAGTTTTTGGATTACGACCAGTGCGAGCTGCACGGTGATTTACTTTGAATGTACCAAAACCAATTAGTTGAACCTGGTCACCCTCTTTTAGTGTATCTGTCACACTGTCAAGAGTAGCTTCAAGAGCAGCTTTCGCCTGTGCTTTAGACAAATCCGCTTTTTCAGCGATAAAGTCGATTAATTGGGTCTTGTTCATTAGGTTTCCCTTCTCATGTGTTATCGAAATCTACGTCACTGTAAAGCATAAATACCCCATCTGGCAAAGGTTTGTCTGTGAACTTTTCTTTTAATGTCGAACAATTACACGATTTATGCGCATTAACTCACAATTTGATACACTTTTAACCACCAAAAGTCTTGTAAACCAAGCGATAAAACCAAATAAATACCGTACTTGATGCTAGATAACGTCTTGCATCAGTGGTGAAATCCTCACCTAATTCCTAACTAGAGGCTTATGTTTTTACTCACTGTTTATATCACCATTTCGATTGGTGTTTCGTTCATTTGTTCCGTGCTTGAAGCCATTCTTCTGAGCATTACTCCTAGCTATATCGCTCAGCTGAAACAAGAGAATCACCCGGCAGCAGACAAGCTGGATAAACTAAAATCAGATATCGACAGGCCGCTTGCTTCGATTCTTACACTGAATACCATCGCCCATACCATTGGTGCAGCTGGTGCCGGTGCTCAGGCAACTGTCGTATTCGGTAGCGAATGGCTTGGTTTGTTCTCGGCGCTATTAACGCTAGGTATTCTGCTGCTGTCAGAAATCGTACCAAAAACAATTGGCGCAACTTACTGGCGTCAGTTAGCTCCATCAGCCACGACAGCATTAAACTGGATGGTATGGGCACTTACACCGTTTGTGTGGATGTCTAATCAAATTACTAAGCGTCTTTCTCATGGCTCAGTTCAGCCAAAACTAAGAGACGAGCTCTCTGCAATGGCATTGCTGGCAAAAGACAGCGGTGAACTTGATGAAGGTGAATCTAAGATTCTAAGTAACCTACTAACCTTGCAGGACGTACCGGTTACGCAGGTTATGACTCCAAGACCTGTTGTATTCCGGGTTGAAGCAGAGCAGAGCATTGATGAGTTTCTTGAGGAACACCAGGATATTCCTTTCTCCCGTCCACTGGTATACAGCCAGCAGAAAGACAATATCATCGGTTTTGTTCACAGGCTGGAGCTATATCGCCTGAAACAAGCTGGCGAAGGACACAAACAGCTTGGCGCAGTAATGCGTCCTATCAGCGTGTTACTGAACAATGTCTCTTTACCGAAAGCTTTCGATACTATGATGAAGCAGCGTCTTCAGTTAGTACTAATTGTCGATGAGTACGGAACTATTCAGGGTATTGTGACCCTTGAAGATGTGTTCGAGCACTTACTGGGAGAAGAGATTGTCGACGAGGCAGACAAAGCAACCGACATGCAGCAACTAGCTTTTCAGCGCTGGGAAACCTGGAAGAAAGCTCACGGCGTAATAGAAAGCCGCGACGAAGAAGAATAAGGTAAGCGGGTTACAGGTGGTATCAACCTGTAACCTGTAGGACAACGTCCGTCCCGTTACCTTTAACCAGCTGTTACCTTACAAACTAACCCCGATATTACTAATACCCTCTTCACGTAACTCATTACGTAAATCCTTAATCAAATCAATATCGCGTTCTTTAGCTTCACGCAGTGGTCGGAAAATCGCCCACTGAACATCCCACTCCTCACAAACCGCTTCGTTCTCTTTCTGGTTCTCGTTGGTGATTTCAATACCAGTCTCTGCCTGCTCAAGTTGAGCTACCGTGCTTACAGACTGCTGGCTTAGCTTAATCATGTTTTCAAACAGATAATCTCTGTCCAGTAAGCCATGGATTAGAGTTGAAAGACCTACACAAGCGTCGATCGCAGGATATACGCCGTAAAACTCAAAATCTTCTGAACTCGGAATAAGCTCTTCCAACTTCTCTAGTTGCTTTTCAAAGTTGATCTTGGCGGTTTTAACCGTCTGAAGTTCCCAGATTGCATCAAGGATCTCTCTATAAACCCGAGCTTCTGCAAACTCAGTCTGTTCACAGAACATAGCGTAGTTAGGGTACATACGCTCACAAAGGCAAGCCATAAAAGTGATTTGTTGCCACGGCTCAAATTTTTCCAGGCGAACTTGAAGCGGATTCTGTAACATAGGATCTCGAGGTTGGGGTTATTAATAACAGCGGAAGTGTACTTGATCCGCCACAAGGAAAAAAGAAAGCATATGGATAATTTCACTAATAAGTTAAGAATATTAACTCAAACTGATAATAAGTATCTGGAACTATTCAACAGCGCTAACCTTCCGGATCTCGAACTGACCGAAAACAATGAAGATGCCGATATCATTCTTGCAGCTCCACCAGTCTTAGCCGAATGCCTGGATGAGTTCATCAACGTTAGCTGGGTACAATCAACATACGCTGGCGTGGATCCTTTGATGAAAGAAGGATTAAGACAAGATTACGACCTTACCAATGTAAAAGGCATATTCGGTCAACAGATATCAGAGTATGTGCTGGGATACACTATTTCTCACTTTCGCCACTTCGAAACGTACAAAAAACAGCAGCAAGACAAGATCTGGAAGCCGCACAGATATTCCACACTAGCTGAGAAGAAGATGATCATCCTCGGTACCGGCGCGCTGGGAAACTATCTTGCAGGTTCAGCGAAAGCACTCAATATACATACCATTGGTGTTAACCGGACAGGTATACCACCAAAAGACTCATCATTTACCGAGGTCGTTCACATAGAACAACTCAGTTTACGACTTGTAGAAGCCGATGTAATTGTATCGACGCTTCCTAGCACACCGAAAACTGAAGGTATGTTTGACACAAATTTCTTCTCTCACTGCCAAAAGGCTCTGTTCTTTAACGTAGGGCGCGGTAACTCAGTTGTAACTCAGGCCTTGCTCGATGCACTTGAACAGGAAAATATTGAGCACGCTTTTCTTGATGTATTTATAAACGAGCCAATATCGCAGCAATGCCCATACTGGCATAACCCGAAGGTTACTGTAACACCGCATATTGCTGCATATAGCTTCCCTGAGCAGGTGTTCGAAATATTTAAGGAAAACTACCTGCTCTGGCGTGACGGGTTCCAACTGAAGCACCAGATTGACTTTGATAAAGGCTACTGATGCTCGAAAAGCTGTTAAGCGAAATTCGCTCCTGTAAGTTATGCGAACCAGAGCTTGAGCTAGGAGCGAATCCGGTTATTCAGGCCAACCAGGAAGCCCGCCTTTTGATCGTTGGCCAGGCTCCAGGTACACGGGTGCACAAAACCTCAATTCCGTGGAATGATCCGAGCGGTGACAGGCTTCGTAACTGGCTCGAAATAGACAAAGATATATTCTACGACCCTACACAGATCGCGATTATGCCTATGGGCTTGTGCTATCCCGGAAAAGGGAAGAGTGGCGACTTGCCCCCAAGAAAAGAGTGCGCTCCTTTGTGGCATACAAAAGTACTGGAGTTATTACCGAATATAGAAATGACACTTCTTATTGGTCAGTACGCACAAAACTACTACCTAAAGGACAAGCCTGAAACACTGACAGAAACTGTCAAAGCATGGGATAAGTGGGCCCCTAAGTACATACCACTACCTCACCCCTCACCGAGGAATACTCTATGGTTAAGAAGAAATGAGTGGTTCGAAAGAGATGTAGTGCCTTATATGAGAGAGCATGTACAGCGCTTTCTCGCAGAAAAACAACCTCGTCATCCCGGATGAGCCGAAGCGAAAACCGGGATCTAGCTAAGACCAGATTCCGTACTACGCTCGTTCCTCGCTATACGGAATGACAGAGGTTTATTGATTTACTTATGGTATGGCTTAGAAAGCTCGTGTACTGCTTCTACGAACACACCTGCATTCTCTGGTGGAACGTCAAGGTGAATGCCGTGACCAAGGTTAAATACGTGACCAGTGCCTGCGTTACCAAAGCCCTCCAGTATTGAACCAACTTCCTGGCGAATACGATCTGGAGAAGCATATAGCATCGAAGGATCCATGTTGCCTTGCAGAGCAACTTTGTCACCTACACGCGCTACCGCATCTGCAATGTCGATAGTCCAGTCAAGGCCAACACCGTCACAGCCTGTAGCTGCAATCTTCTCAAGCCACATGCCACCATTCTTAGTAAATAGTGTAACTGGTACGCGACGACCTTCGTTTTCACGAATCAGGCCATCTACGATCTTATGCATGTATTGCAAAGAGAACTCGTTGTAATCACGAGGTGTTAGTACACCACCCCAGGTATCAAATACCATTACCGATTGCGCACCAGCTTTAATTTGAGCATTAAGGTACTCAATTACGCTGTCAGCTAGCTTGTCTAACAGTGCATGCAGGGTTGCAGGCTCTGCATACATCATCTTTTTAATCTTGGTGAACGCTTTAGAGCTGCCACCTTCAACCATATAGGTAGCCAAAGTCCACGGGCTACCAGAGAAACCGATGAGAGGTACTTCACCCTGAAGGTCTTTACGTATCTGACGAACTGCATTCATCACGTACTGGAGCTCGCCTTCTGGATCTGGAAGGCCAATCTTGTCTACATCTGCTTTACAGGTAATCGGCTTATCAAACACCGGACCTTCACCAGCTGCGAATCGAAGACCTAACCCCATTGCATCCGGGATAGTCAAAATGTCGGAGAAAAGTATTGCAGCATCCAAAGGATAACGGCGTAAAGGTTGTAGAGTAACTTCTGAAGCGAGTTCAGCATTGCGACACAGAGACATAAAATCTCCGGCAACACTTCTTGTTTCCCTGTATTCCGGTAGGTATCGACCAGCCTGGCGCATCATCCATACTGGGGTGTAATCCACTGGCTCCTTCAAAAGAGCGCGTAGGTAGCGGTCATTTTTTAGTTCTGTCATTCCGTATTAATCCACATCGGCTTCTTATTATATGAAGCAGTCATATTAACATTCTTTAACAGGTAGGGGTGCAGTAGTGCACGCTTTGCAACCTGGATCATGTTCTCAGCGATAATATTCGCTATTACATTGCGTCTCAATTTTGAGCGTGATACAAATTTGCACGCTAGCGAAAACTATAATAACTGGGTTTTGTAACCCAGCATCTCATAACGACATCTTACTTACCCCCTCCCTAACCGGAGGGGTTTTTTTATCCAGCTTTTATCTCACTTACCGTATGTTCAATCAACGTCCTTGCTATCGTACCTACAGGCGCCACTTCGGGCATATCATCGATGGAAAACCACTGAGCATCAGCAAGCTCTGTTTTGTCCACAGAAATGCTTCCGGAGTCATAATCAGCAAGGTATCCAACCATCATGCTTGAAGGAAACGCCCATGGCTGACTAGCAAAATAACGGATGTTCTTTACGTTGATGCCCGTTTCTTCTATCACTTCACGAGCTACGCACTGTTCAAGGGTTTCTCCAACCTCGGTAAAACCAGCAATAACGGTGTACATACCATTCTTGTGCTTAGCGTGTTGCGCTAAAAGGATTTTGTCATCCTTCCGTACGGCAACAATAATACATGGGTAAATGCGTGGATAGTGTATGCTGCGGCACTCACCGCACTGCATTGCAATTTCGATATGATTAAGAAAATTTCTCCCGCCACACTTCGAACAGAAGCGTTGAGTCTGCGTCATATGACCATATTGAACCGCTTTGCTGACCAGCAAAAACAATTCCTGCTCTATTAACAATAACTCTCTCAATGAGACAAGCTCAAACGAGCGCTCTACGTCACTCTCATTGACCCACATAACCGGTAAGCTGTTGTACTGTCCGACCTTTGTTGCCTTCTCTTCTGGTAAATCAAAATCTGTAGCACGTCCCTTGGGAAGCTCTCCATTCACCAACCAAATATCACTATTATCAACAACAACCCAATAGGCCAAAATGCTTCCTTTTTTGTCACTATTTTTTAACATCCTTTGACCTCATCACTTGAAGTTGGCTCATTTTACTGGCAATCTAATTTCATACCAACGAAAGAGATAAACTATCAATTGTTACTCTAACTTGGTATCACAATTAAAATTATTCTTAATGGACCGCCCTTTCAAGGGCTTTTGATTGCTCATCAATGAGTAATCTGATCATGAGGGACATGGTCATGCTTAATAAATTTAAACAGACTCAAGAGCAGTTAGGTGGTTCCAATGATGTTATCGATCATTGGCTAGATACTCGTCAAACTCTGGTTGTCGAATATTGTAAACACGCAACGTCAACAGCGCTGCCTTCACCTACAGAGCTCCAATATTTTTGCCAGGTACTAGTAGACTACATTTCGGAAGGCCATTTCAAAATCTACGAAATGGTTATGGATAAGTGGAAAGCCACAGGTTTCTCCCCCACGGACGAGATTAATCAGACTTATGGAAAAATAGTACTCACTACTGATCCACTATTGAACTTTACTGATAAGTACGCTGAAGTTGATGCGGATGATACGCTCGATACTTTCGACAGTGACTACTCGTTAATTGGTGAGATACTGGAAACCAGATTTGCCGTTGAAGATCAGCTGATAAGCTTAATAGCCGAAAGTCTTGCTGTTCCTCCTGGTGCATAAACAGTCAATATCGAAAAGACCACTTTCAAAGCGGTCTTTTCTGGTTTTATAGCCGTTACTCAAATACCGGGGCGTCGTAGTTATGCCCTTCGTCCGTATAAGCTGTAACTATCGCATCCTCCACAAGTCCATTTTCGTCCGCAACTTGTGTATCAAAAAAGTTCTGAATTTGCTTTCTTCGGCCATGAGCAGCCCAGGCTTCACCATCTTTCCAAATCTCGTTGAAGACGATCGGATAATCATTTCGCGTTGCACTTGGGTGATCAATTTGGCGCGTCAGAATGTACTGTACACAACCTTCCTCGCGGTTTGCATCCGGCTCCAAAGCCTTAAGCACTTCAAACAGTTCAGCTTCTTTTCCGTCTTTAGGCTTAAACTGTGCGATAACATAAACTCGACTGGTCATATTAGGTCCTTGTTAGAAATACAGTTAAATGTAACTTATAACAGCGACAAAAAAGGCACCCGAAGGTGCCTTTTATCATACGCTTACGATATTACTCGTCAGAAGAGAAGCCTGCATTAAGCAGTGCAGCCAGGTTATCTGTCGCTTGTTCAGCTGACGGACCTTCTAGTTGCTCTTCACGTTTAGCCTGACGATCCTGATGGTACGCAAAACCAGTACCAGCCGGGATTAGACGACCAACGATTACGTTCTCTTTCAGACCACGTAGCTCATCACGCTTACCAGAAACCGCAGCTTCTGTTAGTACGCGAGTTGTCTCCTGGAACGATGCCGCAGAGATGAACGACTCAGTTGCAAGAGATGCTTTAGTGATACCCAGAAGTTCACGTTCAAAACGTGCAGGCTCTTTGCCTTCAGCTTCTAGTGCACGGTTAGCAATCTTAACCTGAGAGTATTCAACCTGCTCACCAGGTAGGAACTCAGAGTCACCAGCAAATGTGATAGTACACTTACGTAGCATCTGACGAACGATAGTTTCAATGTGCTTATCGTTAATCTTTACACCCTGTAGGCGGTAAACTTCCTGAACTTCATTAGCAATGTAAGAAGTTACAGCATGAATACCACGCAGACGTAGGATGTCATGCGGAGTTTCAGGGCCATCAGCGATTACATCACCGCGTTCGATCTTCTCACCTTCGAACACGTTAAGCTGACGATGCTTAGGAATCATCTCTTCGTAAGTATCACCACCCTCGCGAGTGATTACCAGACGACGCTTACCTTTAGTCTCTTTTACCAAAGCTTACTGTACCAGTGTGCTCAGCAAGGATCGCAGGCTCTTTAGGCTTACGTGCTTCGAACAGGTCAGCAACTCGTGGAAGACCACCGGTGATATCTTTGTTACCACCAGACTTCTGAGGAATACGAGCTAGCGTGTCACCGATACCAACTTCAGCGCCATCTTCGATGTTTACAATCGCTTTACCAGGCAGGAAGTAGTGAGCTGGCATATCAGTACCAGGAATCATTACATCGTTACCTGCTGCATCAACAAGTTTGATAGCTGGACGCATATCTTTACCTGCTGCCGGACGAGCTGCTGCTTCTGTTACTTCACTTGAAGACAGACCAGTCAGATCATCAGTTTGGCGAGATACAGTTACGCCATCGATCATATCTACGTACTGGATGCGACCTGCCACTTCAGTGATGATTGGCATGGTGTGCGCTTCCCAGTTAGCTACTGTTTCACCAGCTTCAACTGCGTCGTCATGACCTTTGTTCAGCATCGAACCGTAAGGTAGTTTGTGCTTCTCTTTAGTACGGCCGAACTCATCGATGATGGTTAGTTCAGATGCACGAGAAGTAATTACCAGCTTACCGTCTTTGTTGGTAACGTACTTAGCATTGTGTAGCTTGATAGAACCAGTGTTCTTCGCCTGAATGCTGTTTTCCGCTGCAGCTGTCGATGCCGCACCACCGATGTGGAACGTACGCATGGTTAGCTGTGTACCAGGTTCACCGATTGACTGTGCTGCGATAACACCCACTGCTTCACCCTGGTTAACAAGGTGACCACGAGCAAGGTCACGACCGTAACACTGTGCACAACAACCGAAGTCAGAGTCACACGTTACAACAGAACGAACTTTGATCTTATCTACAGAGTTCTCTTCCATGATCTGACACCACTTCTCATCGATCAGGGTGTTACGTGGAATAAGAACATCTTCTGTACCCGGCTTAAGTACGTCTTCTGCAACTACACGACCAAGCGCTAGCTCAGTTAGTGGTACTTTAACGTCACCACCCTCGATATGAGGCATCATATCGACACCCTCGTGAGTGCCACAGTCGTGTTCAGTAACAACAACGTCCTGTGCAACGTCTACAAGACGACGAGTCAGGTAACCGGAGTTCGCAGTCTTAAGTGCGGTATCCGCAAGACCCTTACGAGCACCGTGGGTTGAGATAAAGTACTGAAGTACGTTCAGACCTTCTTTAAAGTTCGCGGTGATTGGCGTCTCGATGATTGAACCGTCCGGACGAGCCATCAGACCACGCATACCAGCTAGCTGACGAATCTGTGCCGCAGAACCACGAGCACCGGAGTCGGCCATCATGTAGATGCTGTTGAAAGACTCTTGCTGCTCTTCTTCACCGTCGCGGTTAACAACAGTTTCAGAAGACAGGTTGTCCATCATAGCTTTTGCTACACGGTCGTTGGTAGATGCCCAGATATCGATAACTTTGTTGTATCGCTCACCAGCAGTTACAAGACCTGACTGGAATTGATCCTGGATTTCACGAACTTCTTCTTCAGCTTCTGCGATCTCAGTGTACTTAGCTGCCGGTACAACCATATCGTCGATACCAACAGATACACCAGAAAGTGCCGCATATGCGAAACCAGCGTACATGATTTGGTCAGCGAAGATTACCGTATCTTTAAGACCAAGCTTACGGTATGCCTCGTTAAGAAGGTTAGAGATCTGCTTCTTACCAAGCTTCTGGTTTACTAGTGCAAACGGTAGGCCTGATGGAACGATCTGCCAAAGCATTGCACGACCGATAGTCGTATCAACAAGCTTGGTTTCAGTTGTCTCTTCACCATCTTCGTCACGAATCGTTTCAGTGATACGTACTTTAACGCGAGCGTGTAGCTCAGCAGTCTTAGTACGGTATGCCTTCTCAGCCTCTTCAGGGCCAGCAAGGTACATACCTTCACCTTTCACGTTGATCTTGTCACGAGTCATGTAGTAAAGACCCAATACAACGTCCTGAGAAGGTACGATGATCGGATCACCTGACGCTGGCGACAGAATGTTGTTTGTCGACATCATCAGAGTACGAGCTTCTAGCTGAGCTTCCAGAGTAAGAGGTACGTGTACCGCCATCTGGTCACCATCGAAGTCGGCGTTATACGCAGCACACACTAGTGGATGTAGCTGGATAGCTTTACCTTCGATCAGTACTGGTTCGAACGCCTGGATACCTAGACGGTGAAGTGTAGGTGCACGGTTCAGTAGTACTGGGTGTTCGCGGATTACTTCGTCCAGGATATCCCAAACGATAGGCTCTTCGCGCTCTACCATCTTCTTAGCTGCTTTGATTGTCGTAGCCATGCCACGAGTTTCTAGCTTGCTGTAGATAAATGGTTTGAATAGCTCAAGTGCCATCTTCTTAGGAAGACCACACTGGTGCAGACGAAGGTATGGACCTACTGTGATTACAGAACGGCCAGAGTAGTCTACACGCTTACCTAGTAGGTTCTGACGGAAACGACCTTGTTTACCCTTGATCATATCAGCAAGAGATTTCAGAGGGCGCTTGTTAGAACCAGTGATCGCACGACCGCGACGACCGTTATCCAGAAGTGCATCAACAGACTCTTGCAGCATACGTTTTTCGTTACGTACGATGATGTCCGGAGCCGCTAGCTCTAGTAGACGCTTCAAACGGTTGTTACGGTTGATTACGCGACGGTATAGGTCGTTCAGATCTGAAGTCGCAAAACGACCGCCATCTAGCGGTACTAGAGGACGTAGATCTGGCGGAAGTACCGGAAGCACTGTCAGAATCATCCACTCTGGGTTGTTACCAGATGAGATGAACGCTTCAACAAGCTTCAGACGCTTAGTGATTTTCTTACGCTTAGTTTCTGAGTTAGTAGACTCAAGCTCTTCGCGCATTTGTTCAGCTTCTGCTTGCATGTCCATGGTAGAAAGCAGATCTTTGATCGCTTCTGCACCCATTTTAGCAGTGAACTCATCACCCCACTCTTCCAGACGATCCAGATACTCTTCTTCAGTCAGCATCTGACCTTTTTCTAGAATCTGTCATGCCTGGCTCTGTTACTACGTACATTTCAAAGTAAAGTACGCGTTCGATATCACGTAGAGGGATATCCATTAACAGACCGATACGAGACGGTAGTGATTTTAGGAACCAGATGTGTGCAACTGGTGATGCTAGCTCGATGTGGCCCATACGGTCACGACGAACTTTAGTTTGTGTAACTTCTACGCCACACTTTTCACAGATAACACCACGGTGCTTAAGGCGCTTGTACTTACCACAAAGACATTCGTAGTCTTTTACCGGGCCAAAGATACGCGCACAGAACAGACCATCGCGCTCTGGTTTGAACGTACGATAGTTGATCGTTTCAGGTTTTTTAACTTCACCGAAAGACCATGAACGAATCATGTCTGGTGAAGAAAGACCGATCTTGATTGCATCAAATTCTTCGGTCTTATGCTGTGCTTTTAGAAAGTTTAATAAGTCTTTCACAATCAGCTCCTGTGAGGAGTTAAAAGGAGCTCACCGATTACCTGTTAGATAACGGCAAGCGCCTTTCTACCGATAATCCCAATACTCTAATGAGTGATGGAATTACTCTTCGTCTTCTAGCTCGATGTTGATACCTAGCGAGCGAATCTCTTTCAACAATACGTTGAACGATTCTGGCATACCAGGTTCCATGCTGTGGTTACCGTCTACGATGTTCTTATACATCTTAGTACGGCCGTTCACGTCATCGGACTTAACAGTTAGCATTTCCTGTAGAGTGTAAGCAGCACCGTATGCTTCAAGTGCCCATACTTCCATCTCACCGAAACGCTGACCACCGAACTGAGCTTTACCACCAAGTGGTTGCTGAGTTACAAGGCTGTAAGAACCAGTTGAACGAGCATGCATCTTGTCATCAACCAGGTGGTTCAGCTTAAGCATGTACATGTAACCAACAGTTACAGGACGCTCAAACTCATCACCGGTACGACCATCAAACAGACGTAGCTGACCAGATTCTGGTAGGTCACCCAACTTCAGTAGCTCTTTGATAGATGCTTCTGGAGCACCATCAAATACTGGAGTTGCAATTGGCAGACCGCCACGCAGGTTCTTAATCGGTGTACGAACTTCGTCATCAGACAGTGCTGCAACATCAACTTTCTGGCGAGTATCGCCCAAGTCGTAAACCTTCTGCAGGAAGTCACGGAACTTATGCAGTTCCTGCTGTTCCTTAAGCATCTGGTTGATCTTGTCACCGATACCTTTAGCCGCCAGACCCATATGAACTTCAAGGATCTGACCGATGTTCATACGAGACGGTACACCCAGTGGGTTTAGTACGATGTCTACAGGCTGACCTTTTTCATCGTAAGGCATGTCTTCAACAGGGTTGATCTTAGAGATAACACCCTTGTTACCGTGACGACCCGCCATCTTATCACCAGGCTGGATACGACGTTTAACCGCCAGGTAAACCTTAACGATCTTCAGTACGCCAGGAGCTAGGTCATCACCCTGAGTGATCTTACGACGCTTGCTTTCGAACTTCTTATCGAAGTCAGCTTTTAGCTCGTCCCACTGCTCTGCAAGCTGCTCAAGCTGTGCTTGTAGCTCGTCATCAGCAAGAGACTGCTCTAGCCACTTCTTACGACCGATAGAGTCAAGTTGTGCTTCAGAGTAACCGCCAGAAATAAGTACCGCTTTAACACGGTTAAGCAGACCGCCTTCCAGAATTTCAAATTCTTCTGTAAGGTCTTTCTTAGCTTCTTTAAGCTGCATCTGCTCAATTTCAAGCGCACGCTTGTCTTTCTCTACGCCATCGCGAGTGAAGACCTGAACGTCGATGATAGTACCTGAAACAGAGTTTGGTACACGTAGTGAAGTATCTTTAACGTCAGATGCTTTTTCACCGAAGATAGCACGTAGTAGCTTCTCTTCAGGAGTTAGCTGAGTTTCACCCTTAGGTGTTACTTTACCAACCAGGATGTCGCCACCCTTAACTTCAGCACCGATGTAAACGATACCTGACTCGTCTAGTTTAGACAGAGCAGATTCACCTACGTTTGGAATGTCCGCAGTGATCTCTTCAGAACCCAGTTTAGTGTCACGAGCAACACAAGACAGTTCCTGAATGTGGATCGTAGTGAAACGGTCTTCCTGAACTACACGCTCAGATACAAGGATTGAATCCTCGAAGTTGTAACCATTCCAAGGCATGAATGCCAGACGGATGTTCTGACCAAGCGCCAGTTCACCTAGGTCTGTAGAAGGACCGTCCGCAAGAACGTCACCTTTCGATACAGGTTCACCAGGAAGTACTGTTGGGCGCTGGTTGATACAAGTGTTCTGGTTAGAACGCGTGTACTTAGTCAGGTTGTAGATGTCGATACCAGCTTCACCTGGAACCAGCTCATCTTCGTTAACCTTAACTACGATACGAGAAGCGTCTACCGACTGAATCATACCGCCACGTTTCGCTACTGCTGTAACACCAGAGTCAACTGCAACGTTACGCTCAATACCAGTACCTACAAGAGGCTTATCAGCGCGTAGTGTTGGAACTGCCTGACGTTGCATGTTCGCACCCATCAATGCACGGTTCGCATCATCGTGCTCTAGGAATGGGATTAGAGAAGCAGCGACAGATACAACCTGGTTGGTTGCAACGTCCATGTAGTTAACTTGATCGCGTGGGTGCAGACCAGATTCACCTTTCTGACGAGCAGTAACTAGTTCTTCTTCGAAAGAACCTTCACCAGTTAGTGCTGAGTTTGCCTGAGCGATGATGAACTGACCTTCTTCAATAGCAGATAGGTAATCTACTTCGTCAGTTACAACACCATCTACAACGCGACGGTATGGAGTCTCAAGGAAACCAAATTCGTTACAGCGAGCAAACGCAGAAAGTGAGTTGATTAGACCGATGTTCGGACCTTCAGGCGTTTCGATAGGACATAGACGGCCGTAGTGAGTTACGTGTACGTCTCGAACTTCGAAGCCAGCACGCTCACGAGTCAGACCGCCAGGACCCAATGCAGAAATACGACGCTTGTGCGTTACTTCTGATAGTGGGTTGTTCTGGTCCATAAACTGAGACAGCTGAGAAGAACCGAAGAATTCTTTAACTGCAGCAGAGATCGGCTTAGCGTTGATCAGATCCTGAGGCATGATATTGTCAAGATCACCAAGGCTCAGACGCTCTTTCACAGCACGTTCAACACGTACCAGACCTACGCGGAACTGGTTTTCAGCCATTTCACCTACGCTACGGATACGACGGTTACCAAGGTGGTCGATATCATCCACTTCACCTTTACCGTTACGAATAGCGATAAGCTTCTTCATTACTTCGACGATGTCAGTTTCATCAAGAATACCTTGATCACCAGCATCTTCGCGCATGATTGAGCTGTTGAACTTCATACGACCAACAGTAGATAGGTCGTAACGTTCTTCAGAGAAGAACAAGCTTTCGAATAGCGCTTCTGCCGCTTCTTTTGTTGGTGGCTCACCAGGACGCATCATGCGGTAGATTTCAACTAGCGCAGAGATACGATCTGTTGTGCTGTCGATACGTAGTGTATCTGACATGAATGGACCGTGGTCCAGATCGTTGGTGAACAGCACCTGTAGATTTTTGTGACCTGCCTGAGATAGGTTCGCCAGAGCTTCCAGGCTGATTTCCTGGTTAGCACCTACAATGATCTCGCCAGTTTCTTCATTGATGTAATCTTTAGAAGCAACTTTACCAACGATGTACTCAACTGGTACTTCGATGAACTCAACGCCATCTTTTTCAAGCTGACGGATATGACGAGCAGTAACACGGCGACCTGTTTCAACGTAAGTCTTGCCTTCAGCTACGATATCAAAAGTAGCTGTTTCACCACGTAGACGCTCAGGAACAAGCTCCATCATCAGAGTCTGGTCTTTAACTTCGAAGTTAACTTTTTCGAAGAAGATATCCAGGATCTCTTCAGTGGTCTTGCTAAGAGCACGAAGGATGATTGACGCAGGAAGCTTACGACGGCGGTCGATACGTACGTACAGGTTATCCTTAGGATCGAACTCAAAGTCTAACCATGAGCCACGGTAAGGAATAACACGTGCGTTATATAATACTTTACCTGAAGAGTGGGTTTTACCCTTATCGCTGTCGAAGAACACGCCTGGGCTTCGATGCAGCTGGGATACGATAACCCTCTCGGTACCATTGATTACGAAGGTACCATTGTCTGTCATGAGTGGAATTTCACCCATGTAGACTTCTTGTTCTTTAATGTCTTTTACTGTACCTGCTGGTGCATCTTTATCAAATACAACAAGGCGTAGTTTTACGCGTAGTGGTTTTGAATAAGTTACACCACGGATTTGACATTCTTTAACGTCAAAAACTGGCTCACCAAGACGGTAGCTAACGTATTGCAGCTCTGAATTGCCATTATAGCTCTGAATTGGGAATACAGAACGGAAAGCAGCCTCAAGACCGTATTGTCCCTCAGGATCCTGTTCGATGAACTTGTCGAACGAATCGAGCTGGATTGACAGCAGATATGGAATGTCCAACACTTGTGGACGAGTACCAAAGTCCTTTCGGATGCGCTTTTTCTCGGTATAAGAGTAAACCATGGGGTTCCTCAGCTCGCTGATAAGTGACCCAAACTACCCATTCCTCTGAGAGGGGTAGTGACTAACGACTGTTTACTGTAGACCCTAAGCCCTATAGATCAGACTTAGCGGTTTTTTGCATGGACATGAACGACTAAACAGCGGAAATTTCGCCCTTGCCCTACAGCGCAAAAAGGCCGGTGGTCAATAAACCACCAGCCATTAGCCGAATCGGCTAAGAAATTAAGTAATAATTACTTAACTTCAACAGAAGCACCAGCTTCTTCTAGTTGTGCTTTAAGAGCTTCAGCTTCATCTTTAGCGATGCCTTCTTTCAGAGGAGCTGGAGCGCTGTCAACTAGACCTTTAGCTTCTTTAAGACCTAGGCCAGTAGCACCACGTACTGCTTTGATTACAGCAACTTTGTTACCGCCAGCAGCAGTTAGGATTACGTCAAATTCAGTTTGCTCAGCAGCAGCTTCACCGCCAGCAGCGCCGCCAGCAACAACAGCTGCTGCAGCAGATACGCCGAATTTTTCTTCCATAGCTTCAATAAGCTCTACAACTTGCATTACAGACATTTCTGCAACTGCGTCTAGGATTTGTTCGTTAGTAATAGACATAACAATTCTCTTTTAAGTCAACAATTAGTTTATTAAGCAACCAGTAAAAAGCAAGGCTTATGCCGCAGCTTCTTCTTTCTGATCGCGTAGTGCAGCGATAGTACGTACCAGCTTGCCAGCAGAAGCTTCTTTCATGCACATCATTAGGCGTGCGATAGCTTCGTCGTAAGTTGGTAGAGTTGCTAGTACTTCAGCGTCAGTAATAGCGCCTTCAAATGCAGCAGCTCTGATCTCAAATTCTTTGTTCTCTTTCGCGAAATCTTTAAAGATACGCGCAGCAGCACCTGGGTGCTCGTTAGAGAATGCGATCAAAGTTGGACCTACGAATTGGTCTTTTAGACATTCGTAGTCTGTGCCTTCTACAGCGCGACGTGCAAGTGTATTACGAACAACTTTCACGTAAACACCAGCTTCACGAGCTTGTTTACGTAGAGAAGTCATTGCGCCTACTTCAACGCCACGAGAGTCAGCAACAACTGCAGAAAGTGCACCACTGGCAGCTTCGTTGACTTCAGCAACAATTGCTTTTTTGTCTTGAAGATTTAAAGCCATCTTGGATTTACTCCTGGTTGTCGTTACACCACTCAATATCCTCGCTTTAAAAGATACTGAGAGTTCATACGGTGCATTCCCAGAAGAAAGACAATCTAAAATAGTTTGGCTTTCTGTCGGTTCAGGCACCGTCTACGTAGGTTTTTATTAAGTTCATCATCTAAAAAGAATCAGAACGCCTACGGTCTTGGACGGAGACTGTCATCTCATTTTAAAAATGTGACGGCAGTCCCAACCACAAATATTTAGGCGCGAAATTATACACTAACTTCTCGCCTTTGCAAATTAGTTTGCTTGAGTGTTCAGGCTACCCTGATCAACAGCAACACCAGCACCCATAGTAGTAGAGATGCTTACTTTCTTCAGGAAAGTACCTTTCGCTGAAGATGGCTTAGCTTTCTTGATTGCCACTAGAAGAGCTTCTAGGTTCTCTTGTAGTTGAGCAGCTTCAAAGTTAGCTTTACCGATAGTAGTGTGTACGATGCCGTTCTTGTCGTTACGGTAACGAACCTGACCAGCTTTAGCGTTCTTAACCGCTTCAGCAACGTTAGGAGTTACAGTACCAACTTTAGGGTTTGGCATAAGACCACGTGGACCAAGGATAGTACCAAGCTGACCAACAACACGCATTGCATCTGGAGAAGCAACAACTACGTCGAAGTTCATTTCGCCTTTCTTAACCTGAGCCGCTAGAATCTTCCATACCTACGATGTCTGCACCAGCTTCTTTCGCAGCTTCAGCGTTAGCACCTTGAGTGAACACTGCAACGCGGATTTCACGGCCAGTACCGTGAGGAAGAACTGTTGCACCACGTACGTTCTGGTCAGATTTACGTGCATCGATACCTAGGTTTACAGCAACATCTACACTCTCTACGAACTTAGCAGTTGCTAGTTCTTTAAGAAGAGCGATAGCTTCGTTGATTTCGTACTCTTTAGTTACGTCAACTTTTTCGCGGATTACACGCATACGCTTAGTAAGTTTTGCCATGATCTTAACCCTCTACCACTAGGCCCATTGAACGAGCAGTACCTGCGATAGAACGCTTCATAGCTTCTACGTCAGCACCAGTCATGTCTGCAGCTTTAGTCTCAGCAATTTCTTGTAGCTGAGCGTCAGTTACAGTACCCACTTTTTCAGTGTTTGGACGACCAGAACCAGACTTGATACCAGCAGCTTTCTTAAGAAGAACAGCAGCAGGTGGAGTCTTAGTTTCAAAAGTGAAAGAACGGTCGTTGTAAACAGCGATTACAACTGGGATTGGTAGACCTTTCTCAACAGATTCTGTTTTTGCGTTGAACGCTTTACAGAATTCCATGATGTTCACACCGTGCTGACCTAGAGCAGGACCAACTGGTGGACTTGGGTTAGCCATACCCGCTGCAACTTGCAGCTTGATATAAGCTTCAACTTTCTTAGCCATGATATTTCCTAAGTTTGGGTAGTAACGCTAATCAGCTGATCAGCTCCCCGGTTTAAATAATCTTCTTTTTTACAGCGCTTGCTGTAAAAAGGCGCGAAATTATATTCATAATTCGCGCCTTATACAACCCTAAAAAGGTGTTTTTTTAATCAAGTTTTTCAACCTGACCAAATTCGAGCTCAACTGGTGTTGCACGACCAAAGATCGATACAGACACTTTCAGGCGGCTCTTCTCGTAATCAACTTCTTCAACAGTACCGTTGAAGTCCGCAAACGGACCATCGTTAACACGAACCACTTCACCCGCTTCGTACATAGTACGTGGACGTGGCGCTTCGCTCGCCTGCTCCAGGCGGTTAAGGATAGCGTCTGCTTCTTTGTCTGTGATAGGAGCCGGACGATCAGATGTACCGCCGATGAAGCCCATTACACGTGGGACACTACGCACTAAGTGCCATGATTCATCGTTCATGATCATCTGAACCAGAACGTATCCAGGGAAGAACTTGCGCTCACTCTTGCGGCGTTGACCCGCGCGCATTTCAACTACTTCTTCAGTAGGAACCAGAACTTCACCGAACAGCTCTTCCATTGCGTGCATCTTGATGTGCTCGCGAAGAGACTGAGCTACACGGCCTTCAAAACCAGAAAAGGCCTGAACCACATACCAACGTTTTTTTGGAGCTTCACTCATGAATTAGAACCCTCACACTCCAGTCACAAGGTTGATCAGACGCACCATAATGCCGTCGATGCCCCAAAGTGCCAGAGCCATAACAATACTTACAGCCAAAACGATTAAAGTTGTTTGCATGGTTTCCTGACGAGTCGGCCAAACCACTTTGCGAACTTCCATACGAGATTCGCGTGCAAAGTTAATCGCTTGCTTACCTTTTGTTGTTGTAGCGGCAACACCAAGTGCAGCAGCAATCAATACTACAGCCGCAGCTGCGCGAATAACAACAGACATTTCACCGTATAGGTGATTACCAACAACAGCGGCGGCAGCTAGAGCAAAAGCAACAATCCATTTAAAAATATCTGCTGCGTTTGAGCTGTCAGGCGCTTCAGCATTTGCTTTCATAAAACTAACCTGTCCAAGTCTTAAATATAGACGACAACAACCCCGCTGTTGCAGGGCTCATTCTAAATACGCGACTCAACTATCAACGTATTCATGCTAATCAAGATTACTCTCAATTAAAAATTCTTTACTTTTCATTGAGATACACAAATTACATGTATTCAATTTAAAACAGTGAAGAAAAAGGGCATCAAATGATGCCCTTTTTACTAGCTGTTAGTCAAATCTTAATCGAAGATTTTAGCAACAACACCAGCACCAACTGTACGGCCACCTTCACGGATTGCGAAGCGTAGACCTTCGTCCATCGCGATTGGAGCGATTAGCTCTACAGTCATCTGTACGTTATCACCTGGCATTACCATTTCTACGCCTTCTGGTAGCTGGATGTCACCAGTTACGTCAGTTGTACGGAAGTAGAACTGTGGACGGTAGCCTTTGAAGAATGGAGTGTGACGACCACCTTCATCTTTAGATAGTACGTATACTTCTGACTCAAACTTAGTGTGAGGAGTGATTGAACCTGGTGCAGCAAGAACCTGACCGCGCTCAACTTCGTCACGCTTAGTACCACGTAGTAGTGCACCAACGTTCTCACCTGCACGACCTTCGTCAAGCAGCTTACGGAACATTTCTACACCAGTACATGTAGTAGTAGTAGTCTCTTTGATACCAACGATAGCAACTTCGTCACCTACAGTTAGGATACCACGCTCGATACGGCCAGTTACTACTGTACCACGACCCTGGATTGAGAATACGTCTTCGATTGGCATTAGGAACGGCTGGTCTACAGCACGCTCTGGCTCTGGGATGTAAGAGTCTAGTGCTTCTGCAAGCTCTACAACCTTCGCTTCCCACTGCTCTTCACCGTTTAGTGCACCTAGAGCTGAACCCTGGATTACTGGTAGGTCATCACCTGGGAAGTCGTACTCAGATAGAAGTTCACGAACTTCCATTTCTACTAGCTCTAGAAGCTCTTCATCGTCAACCATGTCACACTTGTTCATGAATACGATGATGTATGGGATACCAACCTGACGGCCTAGTAGGATGTGCTCACGAGTCTGTGGCATTGGGCCATCAGTCGCAGCTACTACAAGGATACCACCGTCCATCTGCGCAGCACCAGTGATCATGTTTTTAACATAGTCAGCGTGTCCTGGGCAGTCTACGTGTGCGTAGTGACGAGTTGGAGTATCGTATTCTACGTGTGAAGTTGCGATTGTGATACCGCGCTCACGCTCTTCTGGAGCGTTATCGATTGATGCGAAGTCTTTCGCTTCACCGCCGTATACTTTTGAAAGAGTAGTACAGATAGCTGCAGTTAGAGTTGTTTTACCGTGGTCAACGTGGCCGATAGTACCAACGTTTACGTGCGGTTTCGTACGTTCAAATTTTTCTTTAGACATGAGTTGTCCCTCTAGGTACGGATTTAAGGTGGCTTTGATGACCACGCAACCAAATCATTTGGTAGTTAACTTATTCTCAATCACTAAACATAGTTTAGTTAGAAGAAAGTATCAAAAGGAAATAATTGCTTACAGAGCTGGTGCTGATAGGCAGACTCGAACTGCCGACCTCATCCTTACCAAGGATGCGCTCTACCACCTGAGCTATATCAGCACTCATAATGAGTTGGAGCGGGCAGCGGGAATCGAACCCGCATCATCAGCTTGGAAGGCTGAGGTAATAGCCATTATACGATGCCCGCAACACGTAGTAACTCTGTGAGCTATTTCCTAAAGAATATGGTGGAGGGGGACGGATTCGAACCATCGAAGGCGGAGCCGGCAGATTTACAGTCTGCTCCCTTTGGCCACTCGGGAACCCCTCCAAAATTTTTTAGCACAATCTCTCATAAAGGAGAAAGTGGTGCCGACTACCGGAATCGAACTGGTGACCTACTGATTACAAGTCAGTTGCTCTACCTACTGAGCTAAGTCGGCACATAAGTGGGGCGCATTCTATGGGATGATCTTGCACCTTGCAATAGGAAATTTAAAAAAAACTTCTTTTTCCTTAATATAATTCCCAATCGGTTATAAATTACTCATTTTTGCCAGCTTTTCGGCTAATCTGTCGCTTATGTCGTTTGATTTATTTTCGACATGATGTATTTTCGCTGCACTTCTAATAAAAACGACGTCGTGTGCTATGAGTCCTTACATGTCTTTCGACAGGAAAAAATGGGCGGATTTACGAAATTCCGTACCTATGACCCTGTCAGAGCAAGATCTGATTGAACTTCAAGGTATTAATGAGAACCTGACAATGAAGGAAGCAGAAGAGATCTATCTGCCTCTGACGAGACTCCTTAATCTCTATGTTTCGGCTCGCCAGGGACGCAACACCGTATTGCATAAATTCCTCAGCAAAAGTGAGCATGCGCCTCCTTTTATTATTGGAATTGCAGGAAGCGTCGCTGTCGGCAAGAGCACAACAGCTCGATTACTCAAAGCTTTGTTGTCACGCTGGGATAAACACCCAAAAGTCGAGCTGGTGACAACCGACGGTTTTCTTTTGCCAAATAAAGTCCTTAACGAACGAGATCTGATGGTCAAAAAAGGATTTCCAGAATCTTATGATATGAGACGCCTGGTAAAATTTGTCTCTGATGTTAAAGCTTGCAAACGTAATGTCACCGCACCTGTTTACTCACATATTACTTATGACATTACTAAAGAAGAAAAAGTTGTAGACCTCCCTGACATTCTTATTATCGAAGGCCTGAACGTACTACAAAGTGGTATGGATTATCCTCATGACCCACACCGTGTATTTGTTTCTGACTTTGTCGATTTTTCTATATATGTCGACGCGGAGACTTCTCTTATTGAGGAGTGGTATGTAAATCGTTTCTTAAAGTTCAGAGAAAGCGCATTTAAAAAGCCTGGCTCCTATTTTTCGCATTACACACAAATGAACGAGCAGCAATCCATTGATAAAGCGAAATCTATCTGGCAATCAATTAACGGAAAAAACCTGCAGGAAAATATCCTACCGACAAGAGAAAGAGCACAGTTGATTCTTAAGAAAGGGGAAAATCATACTGTAGAAGAAGTGTTATTGAGAAAGTAAATTATGGTCATTCCAACTCACTGCGTTGAAATGACCATAAAAACCTAAATTTATCCGCGAAGAGAAATTTCCCCTCCAATAAAGGCCTCCACGCCATTTTCTGTTTCAATAAGAACCGCACCCTGCTCGTCTATACCTTTAATAATGCCCTCAATCTCTCGCTTACCCATGATGAGTCTCGCTGGGCGTTCTTTAAAGTTGTCGTATCGATTCCAGCGCTCCACAAAACCTTTCATCCCATACAACTCATATTCTTCCAATGCTTTATCCCAAGCATTAACTAGTTCTGATGCAAGAATATTTCTATCCGGAAGTGTTTTGCACACTTCTTTTAACGATACCCATGGCTGGGTAATCCCTTCAATGCCCTCAGGCATCGAGATATTGAGTCCCATGCCAATAACCAGGTGTGCAGCGCCACCAGCCTGACCGGACATTTCAACCAAAATACCAGCGAGTTTTTTATCATTATAATAAAGATCATTCGGCCACTTGAGCTTGATCCCTTCCGCACCTAATTTTTCCAGGGCTTCAACGATCGCCACGCCAACAATCAGGCTTAAGCCCATTGCAGCAGCCATTCCAGCATCAAGACGCCAGTACATTGACATATATAAATTCGAACCAAACGGAGAAATCCAGTCTCGCCCTCTCCTACCCCGACCTTTTTCCTGATATTCAGCAAGACATACCGAACCAGATTCGAGCTGTTCGACACGATCGAGTAAATATTGATTGGTGGAATCAATGACAGGAATAAGAGTGACCGGAACATTTACTCTTTTCTCAAGCTCAGACTCATCCAACATGGTAAATGGCTCTGAAAGCTTATAGCCTTTTCCCTGAACACTGTAGATATCAAGCCCCCAGTCATTGAGACTTTTTACATGCTTACTCACCGCCGCCCGGGACATTCCCAGGGAGTCTCCAATATCAGAACCAGAAACAAACTCACCGTCACTTAGCATTTTGATAATGGACAGTTTAACGCTGTAATCTCTCATATCATTTACGTCCCATGCACTCAGATAGTTTTGTTTCTCTGGATGAGTTCATAAAGCGCACTTCATGCTCAAGGTTAATGCCATATCTACGAGAAACCTCGGAGACAATCCTTCCTGCTAACTCGATTACATCCTTAGCAGACGCATTATCTTTGTTAACTAGAACCAAAGCCTGATTTGGATGAACCTGAGCTCCGTTTTGACTAACGCCTTTAAACCCACATTGATCTATCAACCATCCAGCAGCCACTTTTACTTTCTCATTGTTAGCATAACCCACAATATTCGGGAAACTCTGCTTTAGGCGTTCAAAGTGGTCCTTTTCTATAACCGGGTTCTTAAAGAAACTTCCTGCATTACCCGTCTTCGCTGGGTCAGGTAGCTTCTCCATTCGAACCTTACATACTTCATCAAATATACGCTTAGGCGTTAATTCGGATTGCGGTATAGCTTGTAACGGACCATACGAAGTATTAGGGCTCCACGTTTTTGATAACTTAAGCCCCACTGCAACGATCACGCACTTATCCTGATATTCTCGTTTAAAGATAGAGTCGCGGTACCCAAACTGGCACTCCTCTGCTGTTAGCCTTTGCTGAGCAAAATCTTCCAGCCAGAGTACATCCACATACTCACAGAAATCTTTAAACTCATTTCCATAAGCACCAATATTCTGGATTGGTGCAGAGCCGGCGCACCCTGGTATTAGAGCCAGGTTCTCCAGACCGGAGTAGCCATTTTCTGTGCTCCATTTTACGAGTTCAGGCCAATCTTCACCGCCTTTAATATGAAGATGGAACGCTTGCTCCGACTCAACAACCTTTTTGCCGTTAATCCGATTAATGACTACCACACCTTCGTAGTGCTCAGTAAAAAGAACGTTACTTCCTTTACCTAATACAAGTTTAGGTAAGTGCTTCCAGTCACTGTTTTTATAGACTGAAATCAGTTCGTCAACAGATTCAACAATGACTAAAAACTCACAGCTAGTTTCAATGGAGAATGTGTGAAAAGGCTTAAGGCTGGCGTTTTGGTATATCTGCATGATACTTAGCGGTAGAATAAAAGTTGTCATATTATACCGGACTTACAAAAACACCAGCAAATGACTCAAATTCATATTGAAAAGCTCGACCCTATAAAGCTTCCTATTGTCCAAAAGCTGTATAAACAACACTACCCATCAGGCAAAGCCAAAAGCAATGAGCTTATTTATGTTAGCTACGCAGAAAAAAGTATGTGTGGTGTTGTAAGAATCAGACCAATCGATTCTTACCGACTTCTCACCGGAATGATGGTTGTACCTGAATTCAGGCATCGTGGGGTGGGATTAACAATTTTAGATTATTGCTCTCAACATGTTCTTTCCGAAGGCGACTACTGTTTTGCATATTCACACCTGGAAGATTTTTATACGCAAAAAAGCTTCGTTACAATAGAACTTGATAAACTTCCCAATCCACTTCGTTCACTTTATGAACGATATTCTCGTAGCGGTAAGCAACTCATTCCAATGAAGTTTACAAAATCTGATGAAAGAGACACGTAAGGATAGTAATCTTTCAACGATATTTGGTAAAATTCAAAATTCGCACTTTTGCAGTAACCGAGGTGATTCATCCCATATGATGGCGTTAAACAACCCATTTGAACAGATGCCTACTATCGCAATCGATCCGGACAAGTTTGAAATATTGCTTTCAGCAGAAGCCTTTCGAAACCGATTAATTCACGAGATAAGAAACGCTCAAGAGCGTATCTATATCGCAGCTCTGTATCTAGAAGATGATGATGCTGGCAGGCTGATCTTTGATGAGCTCTATCAGGCTAAACAGAATAACCCTGAGCTGGATATAAAGGTTTGTGTTGATTGGCACCGTGCACAGAGAGGCTTAATTGGTGCCGAACAATCTGATGGAAATGCTGCTCTTTACAAAAAATACTCGGAAACACACGAACACAAGATTCCTGTATATGGCGTACCTGTAAGGGGACGTGAAGTATTTGGTGTATTACACCTTAAAGGCTTTATCTTTGACGATACCGTTATTTACAGTGGTGCCAGCTTAAACAACGTTTACCTGGGCTATAAAGATCGCTACCGTTTTGACAGATACCACGTTATTACCAATAAAACGTTAGCGAATAGCATGGTTCACTTTATCGAATCCGTAATGCTGGCTCACCCGGCAGTAAATTCTCTCTGTGATCCCGATAAGCCAGAAACCAAAGAGCTGAAACAAGCAATCAGGCAGTTTCGCTCAACACTGGCTCAGTCCAAATATATATTCCAACCCGAAAAGCTTCAGAGCGACCAGGTTCCCCTAACCCCGCTTGTGGGACTAGGCAAACGCCGGAACCGTCTAAATCAGACAATAAATCAGCTTCTGGCCAAAGCTAAAGATGAAATATTCATCTGCACTCCTTACTTTAACTTTCCAAAATCTGTGGCGAAGGAAGTTAAAAAAGCCATAAAACGAGGGGTGAAGGTGACTATTGTGGTTGGCGATAAAACGGCCAACGACTTCTATATTCCACCAGAAGAAGGATTTAAGACCATAGGTGGCCTCCCTTACCTCTATGAGATGAATTTACGCCGATTCGCTAAAGTAAATGAAGCTCATATTGCTAGTCGCAAGCTATCAATCCATCTCTGGAAACACGATAGCAACAGCTACCACCTAAAGGGCCTCTGGATCGACAAACGCTATATGCTCCTTACTGGTAACAACTTAAATCCTAGGGCATGGAGCCTGGATCTTGAAAATGGCCTACTGATTCATGATCACATGCATCAGCTAACGGAAAAGTTTGAGCAAGAAGTAGAAAACATACTTCAACACACCACTGTTATTGGAAGCTACCGACAATTAGAAAAAGTGGAAACATATCCAGTTGAAGTTCGTAAGTTACTTAAGAAAATTACTCGTGTAAGAGCTGATCGAGTACTTCAACGAATTCTTTAAACCGTACCGTTCAAAAATAACGATGAAGAAGAGCACGCCATGTGCTCTTCTTCATCGTTATTTTTTCCTATTATTAATCATTAAACATTGTTAACAGTCACTTTCAAAATAGGCATTAACAATTCTCATTTACAACATTTAATTAACCATTTAGTATTATTTGTCTATATATTTCATCTTTTTATCAATTGTTTCTAGATAGATAACGCCCCTTACAAAATACATATAACCCCTTATGGCTATTAGCATCAGCCAAAATACAAACCCAGCGCATATATTTAAATACACACTATTACTAAGTGTTTTCAAATTGATTTAGATCAAGCATGCATCTTATCAAAAATTTTACATTTCCTTACACTTGCATATATTAACAAAAGCTAATAAAGAATAATTATATTTAGCTCTATTCATAAAACTAAACAATAAAAAACAAAGGATGGTCTGAAATGGATGGCTATGATCTTTTAGAACGACAAGGTGTATCGCGCCGCTCCTTTATGAAGTTTTGCTCCGGATTAGCTGCAACAATGGGAATTACTGGTGCTAACGCAGGTCAGAAAGTTGCCGATGCTATAGCCAGAAAGCAGAGACCCCCTGTAATCTGGATCGGCGCCCAGGAATGTACTGGCTGTACAGAATCCCTTTTGAGATCGACACACCCTACTGTTGAAAACCTCATTCTGGATATGATCTCTCTTGAATACCATGAAGTGCTTTCTGCCGCTGCAGGGCATAAAGTAGAAGAGAATAAGCACCATGCAATGGAGAAGTACAAAGGTAAATACGTACTGGTTGTAGATGGTTCAATCCCCGTCAAAGACGGTGGCGTGTACTGTATGGTGGCAGGAAAACCAATTGTTGATCATATCAAGGAAGCAGCGGAAGGCGCTGCTGCTATTGTTGCGATTGGTTCATGTTCAGCATGGGGTGGTGTCGCATCTATTGGCCCTAACCCAACTGAAGCTAAAGCACTGCATGAAATTCTGCCAGACAAAACCATAGTGAACATTCCGGGATGTCCTCCTAATCCTCATAATTTCCTGGCTGTCGTCGCACACCTTCTTACTTACAACAGCCTCCCAGCGCTGGACGACAAAGGTCGCCCTGTATTCGCATATGGTCGCCGTATCCATGAGCATTGTGAACGCCGTCCGCACTTCGATGCTGGTCGCTTCGCTATTGAGTTCGGAGATGAAGGACACCGTGAAGGTTGGTGTCTTTATAAACTTGGTTGTAAAGGGCCGGAAACTTACGGTAACTGCTCAACGCTTGAGTTCTGCGATGTAGGTGGTGGTATCTGGCCAGTTGGTATTGGTCACCCATGTATCGGCTGTAATGAAAAAGATATTGGCTTTACTAAAGGCATCCACCAGCTCGCAAGTGTCCGCCAACCAACGCCACCAGCACAGCTTCCAGAAGTAGGGACAAAGGTTGGCGAGTCTGCTTCTCCGGGTGCTTCGGCACTACTAGGTGGTGTCGCAGGTCTGGCTGCTGGTGTAAGTATCATGACGGTACGCGAACTTACACGTCAGAAGAAAGACAACTATAAATCAAAGAGTAACGAGGAGGCTTAAATGGACCGCCGGGACTTTTTGAAACTGTCAGCTAGTGGCGCAGTTATCGCGACCAGTAGCTGCCCCTCAATGGCGAGGGAATCTCACCCACCTCTACCAGATGGCGTCGGAATGCTTTACGACGCCACGTTATGTATTGGTTGTCAGGCATGTGTTGTTAAGTGTAAAGACGTAAACAACATGGAGCCAAACCCAAATGGCGATGCTCAATGGGAGCAGAATAGCCATCTTAGTGCTTATGCGCTGAACGTAATCCGTCGCTACAGCAATGGTGACGGTACAGAGAAAGATAAGCTAGAAAATGGCTTCTCCTACGTTAAGCGTCAATGTATGCACTGTGTCGACCCTAACTGCGTATCTGCTTGTCCGGTTAGCGCAATGCAGAAAGACCCTGTTACTGGCATCGTAACCAACAACCCGGATACTTGTACGGGTTGTCGTTACTGTATGATCGCCTGCCCTTACAACATTCCTAAGTACGAATACCATGACCCATTTGGTCAGATTCAAAAATGCCAACTGTGTAACCAGAAAGGCGTTGAGCGAATTGATCAAGGATTACTTCCTGGTTGTGTTGAAGTATGCCCTACCGGTGCAATTCTGTACGGTACTCGTGAAGAGTTACTAGTAGAAGCGAAGAAGCGTCTGGCAATGAAAGCGGGCGATAACTATGACTATCCTCGCGAGAGAATTGATGCTGGTTTAACGCACGAAAAAGATATTCCTGAGTATTACCCTCATGTTTATGGTGAAACTGAAGGTGGTGGTACGCAGGTGCTAGTACTTGCAGGTGTTCCATTTGACAAGCTGGATCTGCACGACATGCCTGAACAGTCATACGGTGCTCGTTCAGAAACCGTTCAGCACACTCTGTATCAAGGCATGATGCTTCCGTTCGCAGCCTTTGTTGGTCTGATGTATGCGACTCGTAAGAGCATGTATCCAGACAGTGAAGAAAACAATAGCAAGGATAAAGGAGACCACCATGAATGATCATAGTGACCTGAAACCGGTCGGTGGCCGCCTGATAAACTGGCCTGTCGTCTTCTTTGGATTCTTTGCCTTTGTTTGTGTCATCGTCATCATCAAGCGTTTGGTACTTGGCTTAGGACCGGTTACCAACCTGAATGGTGGATACCCTTGGGGTATCTGGATCGCATTCGATCTGCTAGTTGGTACTGGCTTCGCGTGTGGTGGCTGGGCGCTAGCCTGGGCTGTTTACGTATTTAACAAAGGTGAATACCACCCGTTAGTTCGACCAGCGCTATTAGCCAGTCTATTCGGTTACGCGCTTGGTGGTCTGTCCATCACAATGGATATCGGCCGTTGGTGGAACATGCCTTACTTCTTTATACCCGGGCACTTTAATCCCAACTCGGTACTCTTCGAGACAGCGGTCTGTATGACTATCTATCTCGCTGTACTGGTGATGGAGTTTGCTCCGGCGCTGTTAGAGAAGGTCGGTCTAAAGGTACCTTTGAAGGTACTCAACAAGATTCTGTTTGCGGTAATCGCTCTGGGTGCTCTGCTACCTGCGATGCACCAGTCTTCGATGGGCTCACTGTTCATTACGGCTGGACATAAGATCCACCCGCTATGGCAAACCTATGAGTTCCTGCCTTTCTTCTCACTACTAGGTGCTCTGATTATGGGCTTCTCCATCGTGGTGTTTGAAGGGGCAATCGTAGCTGCTGGTATGAAAGGGCGTATGCCGGATGAAGTACCGCTATTCAACCGCCTGTTCACCTTTATTCAGGTGCTGGTTGGTATGTTCGTCATTCTGCGATTCCATGCCATTAACCTGACTGATAAATGGGAATACGTATTCGCCGGAGATCTGTATAGCTGGTTGTTTATTGCTGAAACAGCATTACTGGCACTACCTGTTATCTTTATCAAACATATCCGAAACAACGCACCTGCAATGTTCGCAGCGGCAACGTCACTGCTAATCGGTGCTGCTATGTATCGAATTGACTTAGCACTTGTCGCGTATGATCCAGGAGATGGCTACGCCTATTTCCCATCGATTCAGGAAATCCTGCTTTCCTTCGGCCTGGTGGCTATCGAAGTCGTGGGTTATATCGTGATTATTAAACTACTGCCTGTATTACCTGGTGCAGCAACTACAAACCGTATTCAACAAGAAAGCCTGAGTGGCTCAGAAAATAAATAAGGGATGGTTTAACAATGAGTCAACGCATTACAATTGATCCAATCACCCGCATCGAAGGCCACTTGCGTATCGACTGCGAAATCGAAAATGGTGTCGTCACTAACGCCTGGTCATCGGGCACCATGTGGCGAGGCATGGAAGAGATCTTAAAAGGTCAGGACCCTAGAGACGCATGGGTGTTCACTCAGCGTATATGTGGTGTATGTACCACTGTTCACGCAATTGCATCTGTTCGTTCTGTAGAGAGCGCGCTGGATTTAGATATCCCGGTAAACGCTCAGTACATTCGTAATATGATCGTTGCTGCACACGGCATTCACGATAACGTGGTTCACTTCTATCAACTCTCTGCTCTGGACTGGGTTGACGTAGTATCTGCTCTTGAAGCTGACCCAATTAAATGTGAAGAGATCTGTCGTCCACTTTCTACGTGGTCGCTGAACTCAGCTGCTGAGTTCCAGAAAGTGAAAGATAAGCTGAAAGGCTTGGTAGACAGTGGGCAGCTTGGTATCTTCGCTAATGGCTACTGGGGTCATAGGGAGATGAAGCTTCCACCAGAAATCAACCTGATCGCCGTGGCACACTACCTTCAGGCTTTGGAATATCAGCGCAACGCTAACCGTATTGTTGCGATTCTTGGTGGTAAGAGCCCGCACATCCAAAACTTGGCAGTTGGTGGCGTAGCTAACCCAATCAACCTTGATGCTCCTGCTGTTCTAAACCAGGAACGCCTGATGTACATCAAAACCTTTATCGACGAACTTGAAGAGTTTATCGAGCAGGTTTACAAGCTGGATGTTGCTATCGTGGCAGCTCACTACCCTGAGTGGTTATCTATTGGCGAAGGGGTAACTAACTATATTGCTGTGCCTGATTTACCAACCGATGGTAAAAACGGTAGCTTCCTGATGCCTGGTGGTTACATCGAAAACGGTGACCTTTCTACCTTTAAACCAATTACTGGTCATAAAGACCCGTTCCTGATCAATGGTGTTGCAGAAAGTAGCAAGCACTCATGGTATCAGGAAGAAGGTCCGTTCCACCCTTGGGATGGAATGACAAACCCTAACTACACTGGCTTTGAAGATGAAGGTAAGTACTCATGGGTTAAGTCTCCAACCTTCAACGGTAAACCAGCTCAGGTAGGCCCTCTGGCCCAAGTACTTTGTGCTGTTGCTGCCGGTGATGAAAAGACAACCAAACACCTTAATGATGTACTGGGAGCATTCGAAACTCTGACAGGTATCACTCCAGAGATTAAACACCTTCACTCAACATTAGGTCGTCACGCTACGCGAGCGGTTCGTTGTGCAGTACTTAAGGATCACCTAAGCCAGCAATGGCAAGCGCTGATAGATAATATCGCCGCAGGCGATACCACAACCTATGTGAAGCCAGTATTCCCGTATGGCGTAGTTAAAGGTGTTGGTTTCCACGAAGCGCCTCGTGGTCTGCTTTCACACTGGATCGTTATCAACGATGGCAAGATTGAGAACTATCAGGCTGTTGTACCGTCAACATGGAACTCTGGTCCTCGAAACAATGAGGACTTGATGGGACCATATGAGCAGTCTTTGATTGGTACACCGATTGCCGATCCTGAAAACCCGCTTGAGGTTATCCGTACTATTCACTCATTCGACCCATGTATGTCCTGTGCGGTGCATATTGTGGATACACGCGGAGAGGGTATTACCAAAGTAAAAGTGCTATAGACCCGAGCACAGTATTAAGAGAGGTATCCCCATATACCTCTCTTATTTTTAACTTCCGTCAGAGAAGTAAATAGCGATACAAGGAGAAAGATGTGAATGTATTGATATTAGGTGTAGGCAACCTTCTCTTGAGTGATGAATCTATCGGTGTGCACGTCGTCAATCATCTTGAGCAAAAATACCAGTTCCCTGAAGGAGTGGAGCTATTGGATGGAGGTACCGCCGGAATGGAACTACTGGATTACATTGCCAGCAGAGAGCATGTAATCATCATCGATGCAGTCCTGACAGGGGATGCTCCGGGTACCGTCGTTGACCTGTATGATGATGAAGTACCAGCACTGTTCAACAACAAAGTTTCCCCCCACCAGCTTGGTTTATCCGATCTTCTTGGTGCCCTAAAACTGACAGGCGAATCACCAGAAAACATTTATCTTGTTGGCATCATCCCAGAGTCAGTCGAACCTGGGCTCGAAATGACAGACACCGTGTCAGGACAACTGGAAAACATGAGCCAGCGAGTTCTTACCTATCTCGATAAGATCGGTGTTCAGCCAGAAATCAAAGAAGACGCTGTATGTGTATAGGTGTACCCGCTAAGGTCATCAGCATATCGGAAGATGGTAATTCGGCCATTGTTGATGCTGAAAACAAAGACTATCCAATAAGCCTTCTGATGATGGATGACGAAGTCCATGTGGGTGACTACTTGCTGATTCAGGTAGGTGGTTTTGCTGTAGAAAAAGTAGAGCCCGATGAGGCCGTAAAAGCAATCGAACTACAGAAAGCGTTAGCCGAAGGAGATTTTGAACGTGCCGCAGAATTATATTGATAACCCCTCCTCCGTAATTGAGGAAGTATTTGGACAAATTCATCAGAATCAGATGAGCGAAATGCCATTTGTAAATGAGAAACTACAGGTCAAAGCGGTTGGGTTTTCTGAGTACGAAGGTGACTGGCTTGGCGTTCTTCTTACTCCCTGGACTTTAAGCATCATGCTACTTCCTAGTGAAAACAGAGATTGGCGTGAGTTTGATATCGGTGAGAAAGTCGGAATCCGGTTACCCGCTGGAGACTATAACTTCATCTATGGTGAACATGAAAACCTTGGGCACTATTTATCCTGTTCCGTCCAATCCCCTGTTCAGGACTTTACTAGTCAGGAAGATGCTCTAAGAGTGGCCGGAGATGTTCGAAAGCTGATCACCGCGATTCAAACCACAGATATTGCCGATAAATCCAAGCGAGGCCTGTTTAGAAAACTGGCCAGCGGTCAGGCTGCACTCGAGAGTGAATAATGGCAGTAGGTTCTTCAGCTAATTTCGTCGGAAAGTTAGTGCTCACTATTGATCTCGATGAGACATGTAAAACTACCAACGTCTCAATCGATAACTCTCGCCCGACGAAAATAGGACAACTACTCTGCGGTAAAACTCCAGAGCAGGCGATCCAGCTGATACCTAGAGTTTTCCTACTCTGTTCTCAGGCACAACTAGCTGCAGCTATAGGTGCTATCTTTAAAGCTCAGTCTCGTGAGCTATCACCTGAAATGAGTGGATCTCTGGCTGAGAGATGTGCATTGGAGTGGCTGAAAGAGCATTGCTGGCAGACGTGGCAGATGCAAAGAGAACTGTTTGGTGGTGAGTATGCGATGAAAGAGAGCATTAGCCTAAACAGGCTGTTGCTGCAATCACTACAGGCACTTCCACCTGCAACACTAGATGAGCAGGGCTGTTCTATGGTTTCTGCGGATAAGTGGACTCAGATCGAAGCTCAACTTGAGCCGTTATTTGGAACTCATCCATCTAAGTTTCGCTCTCTAAAATGGTCTGAGTTTATAGACTGGACGCATACAGATGCACCTTATGCGCACCACTTTTCAGTGAACTTACATAATGCGGCTTCACTGGGATCGGATGATAACTGGTCAGAAGATCTTGAGTCCGGAAGTTTGGTGAGGCAGAAGAACCATCCATTAATCCTGCAAGCTCTAGACTGCTGGGGTTCAGGTTTAGCTACCCGTATGTTGGCTCGGTTTATCGAAATCAGTCGGCTAACAGAAAACCCTAGGTTAGCCAGAATGCCAGAGCCCGGTATGGCACACGCTTCTCGCGGTGTTTTAGCACATACCGTGAAACTAAGCTCTGATGGAGTTATTCAATCTTATGAAATCGATGCCCCAACCGATCGTTACTTCGACAAAGGCGGCGTGGTTGAACAGGCATTAATGAATCAACAGTTGGAAACCAGCGACCCTAGCTGGATTCGACAGCTTATCTGGGCAATCGACCCTTGCGTCGAGTTTCAGATAGAAGTTAAGGAGTAACAGACTATGCATGAGATGTCTCTTTGTGAAAGTCTGGTTCAGGTAATCGAAGAGCAGGCAACCGCTCAAGGATATAAACAAGTAAAAACTGTGTACCTTGATGTCGGTCCTTTCGCAGGAATCGAAACTGATGCGATGCATTTCTGCTTCGATGTTGTTTGCAGAGGCACAGTTGCCAATAACGCAAAACTAGAGATTAACGAACTTTCTGGCAAAGCATGGTGCTTTGACTGCCAGAAAGAAGTCAGTATCAGTGACAGATTAGACCCCTGCCCTGACTGTGCTGGCTTTAGCCTTCAAACCAAGGGTGGGGATGAAATGAAGATTCGTGAATTGGAGGTAATCTGATGTGTACTACATGCGGTTGCGCTGCGGGCAACGTTAAAATTGAAGGTGGTCATAGCCATGACCACGATCATGATCATTCACATGAGCACTCACACGATCATCACCATCATGATCACTCTCATCAGGTACAGATAGTTCACCATCATCACTATCACGGACCGGTTCATATTCATTATCACGTCAATGGTCAGGAACCTCATTCTCACGACCATTCGCATCAACATGAACCACATCACCATAACCATGAGCATAGCCATGACCATCATCATTCACATGATGACCATACACATGATCACCAGCACGAACACACTCACGAGGCTTTTAAACCTGAGAAAGACGGTGATGACCTGCATTATGGACAAGGGCCAGCACACTCTCATGCACCAGGCATGACTCAGAGCAGAATGGTGCAGATCGAACAGGATATTCTGGCTAAAAACGATGAAATAGCGGAAAAGAACCGTTCTTTTCTGGCGCACAGACAGATCAAAAGCCTGAATATGGTATCAAGCCCGGGTTCAGGTAAAACCACCCTTCTTACGGAAACGCTGAAGAAACTTGATCATACCAAATGTGCAGTCATCGAAGGTGATCAGCAAACCACAAATGATGCGGACAGGATTCGTGAAACCGGGGCAAAAGCCATTCAGGTAAATACTGGTAAAGGATGCCATCTGGATGCTGCAATGGTTTCGGAAGCTATCGCGAATCTGGCACCTGAAACAGGTACAACACTGTTTATTGAAAACGTAGGCAATCTGGTTTGCCCTGCCGCATTTGATTTAGGTGAAACACACAAGGTAGCTATTATCTCGGTAACCGAAGGCGCAGACAAACCTCTTAAGTACCCTGATATTTTTGCCAATGCAGAACTGATGGTAGTAAACAAAATAGACCTTCTACCCTATGTAAACTTCGATGTGGAAGCATGTATTCAGAATGCTCAGCGTGTTAATCCAAACATCAAACATATGACACTTTCTGCGACAACAGGAGAAGGTATGCAGAGCTGGTTAGACTGGCTGGAGGCTCGTTAATTATGTGCTTAGGTATCCCCGGAAAAATCGTCGCTATCACTGATGCGGAAGGCATGCTCGGTACAGTAGAAGTAAGCGGAATTAAACGCGAAGTAAATCTTTCATGCGTAGTCGATGGTGACCCAAATGTACTCATCGACAAATGGGCATTAGTACACGTTGGCTTTGCTATGTGCATTATTGATGACGCACAAGCTAAAGAAACACTGGCAGCGCTGGAGTCTATGCAGGCGCTGGATCATGAAATCGATGACTTTAGTCAGAGACAAGCAGTAGGTGATTAGAGATGCAGTATGTAGATGAATTTCGCGATCCGGAGCTCGCAAAAACACTGGTTAGAAAGATAGAAGAAGTACTAGCAGAAATCCCACAAGAAAAGAAACCTCTGCAGATTATGGAAGTCTGTGGTGGTCACACCCATACCTTGTTCAAGTTCGGAATCGTACAGCTTATCTCTGACAGCCTTGAGTTTGTTCATGGCCCGGGTTGCCCTGTATGCGTTTTGCCTAAGTCGCGCTTAGACGAATGTATTTCGATAGCCGATCAGCCCGATACTATTCTTTGCACCTTTGGTGATGCCATGAGGGTACCCGGCTCTAATGGTTCCCTTCTTGATGCCAGAGCTAGAGGCTGTGACGTAAGAATCGTATATTCTCCAATGGATGCTCTGCTACTGGCAGAAAAGCACCCCGATAAACAAGTTGTTTTCTTTGCACTTGGTTTTGAAACAACAATGCCAGCAACGGCAATGACTCTTCTGGAAGCGAAAAGAAAGCAAATTCCTAATTTCAGAATCTTCTGTCAGCACATCACCATAATGCCGACCTTAGAAGCGCTACTCGATCAAGATGATGTTCGTATCGATGGCTTCCTCCTTCCGGGTCACCTTAGTATGGTTATCGGTAAGAACCCATATCAACCTCTGGCGACCAAATATCACAAGCCGTCTGTTATTACCGGGTTCGAACCACTCGACATGCTTCAAGCCCTGTTAATGGTCATCACTCAGATCCGAGATGCTAAGTGTGAAATTGAAAATCAGTACTCCAGAGTGGTTTCGGATCATGGCAACCCAAATGCTCTAAATGCTGTCTCTGAGGTTTTCGAAGTCAAAGAAGAGAGCGAATGGCGCGGGCTAGGCGTTATCAATGAGTCAGGCGTTAAGCTGACAGAGCTGTTCTCTGAATACGATGCAGAACTATTCTTCGATACTAAGAAATCAGACTCCAAAGATCCTGAAGGTAGTCGCTGTGGTGAAATACTAGCAGGCCGTTGTAAGCCAACAGATTGTCCACTATTTGGCACAAGCTGTAAGCCTGAAACAGCTATCGGTGCATTGATGGTTTCATCTGAAGGTGCATGTGCCGCTTACTATAACTACGGGGCTAAGCACCCAGAGAAAGAGGGAGAAGCGTAATGACTGACAGAATCACCCTTGCACACGGTAGCGGCGGTAAAGCGATGCAACAACTTATCGCTCAAATGTTTGTTAAGCACTTTTCTAATGACACACTGGATAAACAAGAAGATCAGGCAAGACTACCTATCAGCCAGTTTTCAGTTGTAGGAGAACAAATTGCGTATTCCACGGATTCATTTGTAATAGACCCAATCTTTTTCCCCGGCGGTAATATCGGCAAACTGGCGGTTTATGGTACCGCGAATGATGTTGCTATGAGTGGTGCTAAGCCTTTGTTCCTATCTGCTGCGTTTATTCTTGAAGAAGGTCTGGCGATTGATGAACTTGAGCAAATCGTCGCTTCTATGGCCAAAGCTGCAAGTGAAGCTGGAATCACAATAGTAACCGGCGATACTAAGGTAGTTCCAAAAGGCGCAGCTGATAAAGTTTTCATTAACACTAGTGGGCTTGGCGCGGTACCTCTGGGTATCGAGTGGGGAGCAGACACCATACAACCTGGCGACAAGATTATTGTTTCCGGAACCATCGGTGATCACGGGGCAACCATACTTAACCTTCGGGAAAACCTAGGACTCGATGGTCAGCTAGAAAGCGACTGTCAGCACCTTTATCCGCTTGTTGAATCTCTCGTTCCATTAAAAGGCGTCAGATGCCTGAGAGACGCAACCCGAGGTGGTGTTAACGCTGTTCTACACGAGTTTATGCAAAGCTCAGGCTGTGGCCTTGAGCTAGATGAAGACGCTGTTCCCCTAACACCTCAGGTGAGAGGTATCTGTGAACTACTTGGCCTTGAAGCTATTAACTTTGCTAATGAAGGTAAGCTGATTGCCATCGTATCGGAAGAGGATGCTCAAGCCGCAGTAGAAGCATTACAAAAAACGCCTGGAGGTGAGAGCGCAGCCATCATCGGCAGCGCAAATGATTCGAAGCAAGTGACCATCAAAAACCTGTTTGGCGGAAGCCGCTGGCTGGATCTTCCTTCCAGTGAGCCTATGCCAAGAATCTGCTAAGGGTATTGGTTATGAATGGTGTTGAGCTAAGAGTAAAAGGAAAGGTTCAGGGCGTTGGCTTCAGACCCTTTGTCTGGCAATTAGCTCATGAACTATCACTATGCGGTGAAGTTCTTAATGACGGTGAAGGTGTGCTGATACGCTTTGTAAACAGCGATAATCTGCATACGTTTCAAACTAAGCTTGTTAGTGAACTACCCCCACTAGCTCAGATAGATTCAGTGCATTCTCAAGATTTTGAGTGGGATACCGTTCCTAATAATTTCAGTATCGCCAAGTCAGAAGCTACAGCAATGGATACTCAGGTTGTGCCTGACGCTGCTACCTGCCCGGAATGTATTCAGGAGCTTCACGACAATAAAGACAGACGCTATCAGTACCCATTTATCAATTGTACTCACTGCGGCCCAAGGTTCACCATCATCAAAGAACTACCTTATGATCGTCCAAAGACGGTGATGAAAGATTTTCCTCTCTGTCCAGATTGTTTATCAGAGTATGAGAATCCCGGTGATCGACGTTACCACGCCCAACCCGTAGCATGCGACGAGTGTGGTCCTGAGGTATGGGTATGTAACTCAAGTGGCGACAAGCTAGTAGGTAATTGGTTAAGTCATGTGGTTAGCGCATTAACTGATGGGAACACTATTGCGATTAAGTCAGTAGGAGGTTTCCACCTCGCTTGTGACGCTACCAATCAAACCTCTATTCAGTTATTGAGAGACCGTAAACACCGGCAATATAAGCCGTTCGCTATTATGGTGAACGAGTTTTCCAGCATAAACGAGATTGCTTACTTCAATGAGCAAGAGCAGGAGTTGCTTGAGAGCCGTATAGCACCAATCACGCTCTTGGGTAAAAAAGACAATAGCTACATCGCCGAAAACATTGCACCAGAGCTGAATGAAATAGGTGTTATGCTTCCTTCTAACCCAGTCCAGCATTTGATAGCAGACGCATTCAAGAAACCACTGGTTATGACATCCGGCAATGCGACAGGGCTACCACCGGCACTATCTAACGAAGAAGCAATACGGAACCTTGCACCAGTTGTCGATATCTTTGTGCTTCATAACAGAGAAATCGTTCAACGCTGTGATGACTCCCTCATCCGTGTTAATAAAGACTCCTACGAGACTCTCAGACGCGCCAGAGGCTGTGTACCTGACGCAGTGAGTCTACCAGAAGGTTTTCCAAATGCGGATGGCTATCTGGCTTATGGAGGCGATCTTAAGAATGCGTTTGCTATCGGGAAAGGCAATCAGATCATAGTAAGCCAATACCTTGGAGACCTGTCTAACATAGAAACCCAGACTCAATACAAAGAGGCGATTAACCACTTTGAATCTTTGTATCAGGTCAACATAGACAACCACGTCTTTGACAAACATCCTGGATACTTTAGTCATCAGTATGCTAAGTCTCGTAAAGGATCTCACATAGAGATTCAGCACCACCATGCTCATATCGCTAGCTGTCTCCTAGAGAACGGCTGGCAACCAGAACAAGGTAAAGTCATGGCACTTGCCCTTGATGGCTTAGGTTACGGAGATGATGGGGAGCTATGGGGGGCAGAGCTGATGATCGCTGACTACTCTGAATGTCAGAGAATTGGTGGCATTCCATCTATTGAGCTTGTCGGAGGGGACGTTGCTGCTAAACAACCCTGGCGAAGCCTACATGCGCATCTGCATAAGTTCTGTAGCCTTTCTAGAGATGAAATGGACAAGCTGTTTCCAAACAAACCTTTGGATCTTATTGAAAAAGCCGTCGCTCAAAACCTGAATTGCCATCCAACAAGATCTGCCGGACGATTATTCGATGCAGTCGCGGCATCTCTTGGTATTGGATTTGATTGTATCGAGTACGAGGGACAAGCAGCTTGTCAGCTTGAAGCTCTAGCCTCCAGAAGCATTGAGTTCGGCTCTGTCTTCGAGATACCAACAGAAGGGCTAGAACTGGATTTTGGTTCATTCTGGAATCATTGGTTATCAAACGACGCTGAGCCTAAGTCCAAAGCTTGGGGATTTCATAATGCTCTTGCTCTAGGCTTGGTACAAATTGTACTGAAAGCTAAAAAACGGTATCAACTAGATCACTTAGTCCTTACTGGAGGTGTTTTTCACAATAAGCTCTTGATCACACTTCTCGAAAAGCACTTAGATGGTCAGTTAGAACTCTTAAAGCACCAACAATTTTCATGTGGTGATGGAGGCCTAGCATTAGGTCAGGTCGCTATCGCACTAAATCAGAACAAGTATCCCAACAGGGAAATAGCTAAACAATAAAGGAAAGAAAAATGAAAAAACTACTAACTCTAATTACGTTATTCCCAACGCTTGCACTGGCTCACCCAGGAGCGGCACATTCGCACCCAGAAGAACTAACTGGTGGTTTGATCTTGTTAGTAGCAGCTGCAAGTGCCTACTACTTATGGAAAAAAAAGTAGCTAGCTACTGAACACGACGAAGTCTAGAAGCCCCAAATCAGGGGGCTTTTCTTTTTTTGTGTATCGCCAATATAGAACATATTGTGGAGAACACAATGCTATCTCTATCTCTTTCGTTTTCTTCAAACGCAAAAAAGCCTTGTCTTACGTCGGGGACACCTAGTTAAGGCTTTAGAAGAAGTGGCGGAACGGTGGGAACGCCTAGTTCGGGATTGCGGTCATCGGGCTGGCCTTCCTGCGGGACTCGTACGACCGAAGGGCGTAAATTTCAGACATTAAAAAACCCGACGCTTTCGCATCGGGTTGAAATAAGTGGCGGAGCGGACGGGACTCGAACCCGCGACCCCCGGCGTGACAGGCCGGTATTCTAACCAACTGAACTACCGCTCCGCACTGGTTAGACTATAAGAGTCTAAATTTAAAGCCTGGCGATGTCCTACTCTCACATGGGGAAGCCCCACACTACCATCGGCGCTATTGCGTTTCACTTCTGAGTTCGGCATGGAATCAGGTGGGTCCACAACGCTATGGTCGCCAAGCAAATTCTTTAATTCGGAAAGCTGTTTCTATGTTCTCTACACATTCAATTCTGTTCTTGGCTCTGAGCCCACAAAACCCTTTGGGTGTTGTATGGTTAAGCCTCACGGGCAATTAGTACAGGTTAGCTCAACGCCTCACAACGCTTACACACCCTGCCTATCAACGTCGTAGTCTACGACAACCCTTTAGGACGCTTTAAGCGCCAGGGAGAACTCATCTCAAGGCTCGCTTCCCGCTTAGATGCTTTCAGCGGTTATCGATTCCGAACTTAGCTACCGGGCAATGCCATTGGCATGACAACCCGAACACCAGAGGTTCGTCCACTCCGGTCCTCTCGTACTAGGAGCAGCCCCTTTCAATTCTCCAACGCCCACGGCAGATAGGGACCGAACTGTCTCACGACGTTCTAAACCCAGCTCGCGTACCACTTTAAATGGCGAACAGCCATACCCTTGGGACCGACTTCAGCCCCAGGATGTGATGAGCCGACATCGAGGTGCCAAACACCGCCGTCGATATGAACTCTTGGGCGGTATCAGCCTGTTATCCCCGGAGTACCTTTTATCCGTTGAGCGATGGCCCTTCCATTCAGAACCACCGGATCACTATGACCTGCTTTCGCACCTGCTCGAATTGTCATTCTCGCAGTCAAGCGGGCTTATGCCATTGCACTAACCTCACGATGTCCAACCGTGATTAGCCCACCTTCGTGCTCCTCCGTTACGCTTTGGGAGGAGACCGCCCCAGTCAAACTACCCACCAGGCACTGTCCTCACCCCGGATAACGGGGCTAAGTTAGAACATCAAACATACAAGGGTGGTATTTCAAGGATGGCTCCACACTATCTGGCGACAGTGTTTCAAAGCCTCCCACCTATCCTACACATGTAGGCTCAATGTTCAGTGCCAAGCTGTAGTAAAGGTTCACGGGGTCTTTCCGTCTAGCCGCGGGTACACTGCATCTTCACAGCGATTTCAATTTCACTGAGTCTCGGGTGGAGACAGCGTGGCCATCATTACGCCATTCGTGCAGGTCGGAACTTACCCGACAAGGAATTTCGCTACCTTAGGACCGTTATAGTTACGGCCGCCGTTTACCGGGGCTTCGATCAAGAGCTTCGACACAAGGTCTAACCCCATCAATTAACCTTCCGGCACCGGGCAGGCGTCACACCGTATACGTCATCTTACGATTTTGCACAGTGCTGTGTTTTTAATAAACAGTTGCAGCCACCTGGTATCTGCGACTCTCAATAGCTCCAAGAGTAAATCTCTTCACCGTCGAGAGCGTACCTTCTCCCGAAGTTACGGTACCATTTTGCCTAGTTCCTTCACCCGAGTTCTCTCAAGCGCCTTGGTATTCTCTACCCGACCACCTGTGTCGGTTTGGGGTACGATTCCTTACAATCTGAAGCTTAGAGGCTTTTCCTGGAAGCATGGCATCAATGACTTCACACCCGTAGGTGCTCGACATCGTGTCTCAGCCTTAAAGAGAGCCGGATTTACCTAACTCTCAAGCCTACGCACTTGAACCTGGACAACCGTCGCCAGGCCCACCTAGCCTTCTCCGTCCCCCCATCGCAATTGTAAGAAGTACGGGAATATTAACCCGTTTCCCATCGACTACGCCTTTCGGCCTCGCCTTAGGGGTCGACTTACCCTGCCCCGATTAACGTTGGACAGGAACCCTTGGTCTTCCGGCGAGGAGGTTTTTCACCCCCTTTATCGTTACTCATGTCAGCATTCGCACTTCTGATACCTCCAGCAGCCCTTACAGACCACCTTCAACGGCTTACAGAACGCTCCCCTACCCCGCTAGCAAATGCTAGCAGCCGCAGCTTCGGTTTATTACTTAGCCCCGTTACATCTTCCGCGCAGGCCGACTCGACTAGTGAGCTATTACGCTTTCTTTAAATGATGGCTGCTTCTAAGCCAACATCCTAGCTGTTTTAGCCTTCCCACATCGTTTCCCACTTAGTAATAATTTGGGACCTTAGCTGGCGGTCTGGGTTGTTTCCCTCTCCACGACGGACGTTAGCACCCGCCGTGTGTCTCCCGGATAGTACTTACTGGTATTCGGAGTTTGCAAAGGGTTGGTAAGTCGGGATGACCCCCTAGCCTTAACAGTGCTCTACCCCCAGTAGTATTCGTCCGAGGCGCTACCTAAATAGCTTTCGGGGAGAACCAGCTATCTCCAGGTTTGATTGGCCTTTCACCCCTAGCCACAAGTCATCCGCTAATTTTTCAACATTAGTCGGTTCGGTCCTCCAGTTGATGTTACTCAACCTTCAACCTGCCCATGGCTAGATCACCTGGTTTCGGGTCTATATCCAGAGACTGAGCGCCCAGTTAAGACTCGGTTTCCCTACGGCTCCCCTAAACGGTTAACCTTGCCACTGAATATAAGTCGCTGACCCATTATACAAAAGGTACGCAGTCACCCCACAAGGAGGCTCCTACTGCTTGTACGTACACGGTTTCAGGTTCTATTTCACTCCCCTCACAGGGGTTCTTTTCGCCTTTCCCTCACGGTACTGGTTCACTATCGGTCAGTCAGTAGTATTTAGCCTTGGAGGATGGTCCCCCCATATTCAGACAGGATATCACGTGTCCCGCCTTACTCGATTTCACGTAAAAGGGTTTGTCGGTTACGGGGCTATCACCCTGTATCGCCAAGCTTTCCAGCTTGTTCACCTGAACCATTAAACGCTTAAGGGCTAGTCCAATTTCGCTCGCCGCTACTTTCGGAATCTCGGTTGATTTCTTTTCCTCGGGGTACTTAGATGTTTCAGTTCCCCCGGTTCGCCTCATTAACCTATGTATTCAGTTAATGATAATTGCTTATGCAATTGGGTTTCCCCATTCAGGAATCGCAGACTCAAGTGGTTTTTACTACCTCATCTGCGCTTATCGCAAGTTAATACGCCTTTCATCGCCTCTGACTGCCAAGGCATCCACCGTGTACGCTTAGTCACTTAACCATACAACCCCAAAGAGTTTCGAAGAAACCTTTAAGATTGTTTAATCAAACAACCAAAGTTGTCTGCAATTATTTAAACATGATGCAGACACGATTTTGCCGGACTCAAATATGAACAACATAAAATGTTGTTCCCAAGAATACTTGAATGTGTGTTGGTACCTACATCTTTAAAAGACATAGGATTTGAGAACTTTTAATTGAATAACAACGCATATCAATAGATATGGGGATTGTTGTTATTCGTCAGCTTTCCAAATTGTTAAAGAGCAAAAGTGTACAAAACACTTTCTAAAGATTCTCAAGTCGTAAAAGCAACCAACAATGAACACTATTGGTTTGGATACAACACCAAAAATACTTAGAGAGTGGTGGGCGATACCGGGCTCGAACCAGTGACCCCCTGCTTGTAAGGCAGGTGCTCTCCCAACTGAGCTAATCGCCCACATTGTTTTTATTCTCGTGGAAGAGAATGGTGGGTCGTGCAGGATTCGAACCTGCGACCAATTGATTAAAAGTCAACTGCTCTACCAACTGAGCTAACGACCCAATGGTATCCCGTAGGGGAGTCGAACCCCTGTTACCGCCGTGAAAGGGCGGTGTCCTAGGCCTCTAGACGAACGGGACACTGCTTTTGATTTCCACTTTAAAAAGCAGAACCAAATCGCGAAGGTGTTGGGCACCTTCATACTCTAAACTACATAAACCATCAATCTGTGTGGACACTAATCAACAACAATCTTATCGTTAAGGAGGTGATCCAGCCCCAGGTTCCCCTAGGGCTACCTTGTTACGACTTCACCCCAGTCATGAACCACAAAGTGGTAAGCGTCCCCCCGAAGGTTAAACTACCTACTTCTTTTGCAGCCCACTCCCATGGTGTGACGGGCGGTGTGTACAAGGCCCGGGAACGTATTCACCGTAGCATTCTGATCTACGATTACTAGCGATTCCGACTTCATGGAGTCGAGTTGCAGACTCCAATCCGGACTACGACGCACTTTTTGGGATTCGCTTACTCTCGCAAGTTAGCCGCCCTCTGTATGCGCCATTGTAGCACGTGTGTAGCCCTACTCGTAAGGGCCATGATGACTTGACGTCGTCCCCACCTTCCTCCGGTTTATCACCGGCAGTCTCCCCAAAGTTCCCACCCGAAGTGCTGGCAATTAAGGATAAGGGTTGCGCTCGTTGCGGGACTTAACCCAACATTTCACAACACGAGCTGACGACAGCCATGCAGCACCTGTCTCAGAGCTCCCGAAGGCACACCTGCGTCTCCGCTGGCTTCTCTGGATGTCAAGAGTAGGTAAGGTTCTTCGCGTTGCATCGAATTAAACCACATGCTCCACCGCTTGTGCGGGCCCCCGTCAATTCATTTGAGTTTTAATCTTGCGACCGTACTCCCCAGGCGGTCTACTTAACGCGTTAGCTCCGAAAGCCACTCCTCAAGGGAACAACCTCCAAGTAGACATCGTTTACGGCGTGGACTACCAGGGTATCTAATCCTGTTTGCTCCCCACGCTTTCGCATCTGAGTGTCAGTATCTGTCCAGGGGGCCGCCTTCGCCACCGGTATTCCTTCAGATCTCTACGCATTTCACCGCTACACCTGAAATTCTACCCCCCTCTACAGTACTCTAGTTAACCAGTTTCAAATGGCCTTCCGAGGTTGAGCCCCGGGCTTTCACATCTGACTTAATTAACCACCTGCATGCGCTTTACGCCCAGTAATTCCGATTAACGCTCGCACCCTCCGTATTACCGCGGCTGCTGGCACGGAGTTAGCCGGTGCTTCTTCTGCAGCTAACGTCAAATGATGAACGTATTAAGCTCACCACCTTCCTCACTGCTGAAAGTGCTTTACAACCCGAAGGCCTTCTTCACACACGCGGCATGGCTGCATCAGGCTTGCGCCCATTGTGCAATATTCCCCACTGCTGCCTCCCGTAGGAGTCTGGACCGTGTCTCAGTTCCAGTGTGGCTGATCATCCTCTCAGACCAGCTAGAGATCGTCGCCTTGGTGAGCTCTTACCTCACCAACTAGCTAATCTCACTTAGGCTTATCCAATCGCGAAAGGTCCGAAGATCCCCTCCTTTCCCCCATAGGGCGTATGCGGTATTAGCTATCGTTTCCAATAGTTATCCCCCTCGACTGGGCAAATTCCTAAGCATTACTCACCCGTCCGCCGCTCGACGCCCAACAAATCGTCCGAAGAGTCAATGTTGTCGTTTCCGCTCGACTTGCATGTGTTAGGCCTGCCGCCAGCGTTCAATCTGAGCCATGATCAAACTCTTCAATTTAAGATTTTGGTGACTCAATGAATACTGAACATTCTTTTGCTAATAAATAGCTAAGTAATGTTTGAATTGACTGTGCCGATGTAACTATAAGTTACTTCGTTTGGTCACTCTGTATCATTGAAATCATTGTGATTCCGAAGAATCAGTTTTGATTATCATCAACGAGTGCCCACACAGATTGATAGGTTTATATTGTTAAAGAGCAATGCTTTCAGTGCGTTAGCACTTAGGCAGGACGCGTATAATACGCTTTCCACTTTGAAAGTCAACATAAAATTCTAAATTTCTTTAAAACTTTATGGTGACTTGCTTAATGACTAAGCAAGTACAGATTTAAAGCCTGGCGATGTCCTACTCTCACATGGGGAAGCCCCACACTACCATCGGCGCTATTGCGTTTCACTTCTGAGTTCGGCATGGAATCAGGTGGGTCCACAACGCTATGGTCGCCAAGCAAATTCTTTAATTCGGAAAGCTGTTTCTATGTTCTCTACACATTCAATTCTGTTCTTGGCTCTGAGCCCACAAAACCCTTTGGGTGTTGTATGGTTAAGCCTCACGGGCAATTAGTACAGGTTAGCTCAACGCCTCACAACGCTTACACACCCTGCCTATCAACGTCGTAGTCTACGACAACCCTTTAGGACGCTTTAAGCGCCAGGGAGAACTCATCTCAAGGCTCGCTTCCCGCTTAGATGCTTTCAGCGGTTATCGATTCCGAACTTAGCTACCGGGCAATGCCATTGGCATGACAACCCGAACACCAGAGGTTCGTCCACTCCGGTCCTCTCGTACTAGGAGCAGCCCCTTTCAATTCTCCAACGCCCACGGCAGATAGGGACCGAACTGTCTCACGACGTTCTAAACCCAGCTCGCGTACCACTTTAAATGGCGAACAGCCATACCCTTGGGACCGACTTCAGCCCCAGGATGTGATGAGCCGACATCGAGGTGCCAAACACCGCCGTCGATATGAACTCTTGGGCGGTATCAGCCTGTTATCCCCGGAGTACCTTTTATCCGTTGAGCGATGGCCCTTCCATTCAGAACCACCGGATCACTATGACCTGCTTTCGCACCTGCTCGAATTGTCATTCTCGCAGTCAAGCGGGCTTATGCCATTGCACTAACCTCACGATGTCCAACCGTGATTAGCCCACCTTCGTGCTCCTCCGTTACGCTTTGGGAGGAGACCGCCCCAGTCAAACTACCCACCAGGCACTGTCCTCACCCCGGATAACGGGGCTAAGTTAGAACATCAAACATACAAGGGTGGTATTTCAAGGATGGCTCCACACTATCTGGCGACAGTGTTTCAAAGCCTCCCACCTATCCTACACATGTAGGCTCAATGTTCAGTGCCAAGCTGTAGTAAAGGTTCACGGGGTCTTTCCGTCTAGCCGCGGGTACACTGCATCTTCACAGCGATTTCAATTTCACTGAGTCTCGGGTGGAGACAGCGTGGCCATCATTACGCCATTCGTGCAGGTCGGAACTTACCCGACAAGGAATTTCGCTACCTTAGGACCGTTATAGTTACGGCCGCCGTTTACCGGGGCTTCGATCAAGAGCTTCGACACAAGGTCTAACCCCATCAATTAACCTTCCGGCACCGGGCAGGCGTCACACCGTATACGTCATCTTACGATTTTGCACAGTGCTGTGTTTTTAATAAACAGTTGCAGCCACCTGGTATCTGCGACTCTCAATAGCTCCAAGAGTAAATCTCTTCACCGTCGAGAGCGTACCTTCTCCCGAAGTTACGGTACCATTTTGCCTAGTTCCTTCACCCGAGTTCTCTCAAGCGCCTTGGTATTCTCTACCCGACCACCTGTGTCGGTTTGGGGTACGATTCCTTACAATCTGAAGCTTAGAGGCTTTTCCTGGAAGCATGGCATCAATGACTTCACACCCGTAGGTGCTCGACATCGTGTCTCAGCCTTAAAGAGAGCCGGATTTACCTAACTCTCAAGCCTACGCACTTGAACCTGGACAACCGTCGCCAGGCCCACCTAGCCTTCTCCGTCCCCCCATCGCAATTGTAAGAAGTACGGGAATATTAACCCGTTTCCCATCGACTACGCCTTTCGGCCTCGCCTTAGGGGTCGACTTACCCTGCCCCGATTAACGTTGGACAGGAACCCTTGGTCTTCCGGCGAGGAGGTTTTTCACCCCCTTTATCGTTACTCATGTCAGCATTCGCACTTCTGATACCTCCAGCAGCCCTTACAGACCACCTTCAACGGCTTACAGAACGCTCCCCTACCCCGCTAGCAAATGCTAGCAGCCGCAGCTTCGGTTTATTACTTAGCCCCGTTACATCTTCCGCGCAGGCCGACTCGACTAGTGAGCTATTACGCTTTCTTTAAATGATGGCTGCTTCTAAGCCAACATCCTAGCTGTTTTAGCCTTCCCACATCGTTTCCCACTTAGTAATAATTTGGGACCTTAGCTGGCGGTCTGGGTTGTTTCCCTCTCCACGACGGACGTTAGCACCCGCCGTGTGTCTCCCGGATAGTACTTACTGGTATTCGGAGTTTGCAAAGGGTTGGTAAGTCGGGATGACCCCCTAGCCTTAACAGTGCTCTACCCCCAGTAGTATTCGTCCGAGGCGCTACCTAAATAGCTTTCGGGGAGAACCAGCTATCTCCAGGTTTGATTGGCCTTTCACCCCTAGCCACAAGTCATCCGCTAATTTTTCAACATTAGTCGGTTCGGTCCTCCAGTTGATGTTACTCAACCTTCAACCTGCCCATGGCTAGATCACCTGGTTTCGGGTCTATATCCAGAGACTGAGCGCCCAGTTAAGACTCGGTTTCCCTACGGCTCCCCTAAACGGTTAACCTTGCCACTGAATATAAGTCGCTGACCCATTATACAAAAGGTACGCAGTCACCCCACAAGGAGGCTCCTACTGCTTGTACGTACACGGTTTCAGGTTCTATTTCACTCCCCTCACAGGGGTTCTTTTCGCCTTTCCCTCACGGTACTGGTTCACTATCGGTCAGTCAGTAGTATTTAGCCTTGGAGGATGGTCCCCCCATATTCAGACAGGATATCACGTGTCCCGCCTTACTCGATTTCACGTAAAAGGGTTTGTCGGTTACGGGGCTATCACCCTGTATCGCCAAGCTTTCCAGCTTGTTCACCTGAACCATTAAACGCTTAAGGGCTAGTCCAATTTCGCTCGCCGCTACTTTCGGAATCTCGGTTGATTTCTTTTCCTCGGGGTACTTAGATGTTTCAGTTCCCCCGGTTCGCCTCATTAACCTATGTATTCAGTTAATGATAATTGCTTATGCAATTGGGTTTCCCCATTCAGGAATCGCAGACTCAAGTGGTTTTTACTACCTCATCTGCGCTTATCGCAAGTTAATACGCCTTTCATCGCCTCTGACTGCCAAGGCATCCACCGTGTACGCTTAGTCACTTAACCATACAACCCCAAAGAGTTTCGGACTTTAGATTGTTTAATCAAACAACCAAAGTTGTCTGCCATTTTTATACATGATGCAGACACGATTTTGCCGGACTCAAATATGAATACTTACTTAAAAAGTAAGATTCCCAAGAACACTTGAATGTGTGTTGGTACCTACATCTTTAAAAGACATAGGATTTGAGAACTTTTAATTGAATAACAACGCATATCAATTGATATGGGGATTGTTGTTATTCGTCAGCTTTCCAAATTGTTAAAGAGCAAAGATTCATTAAGAATGAACCATTTTTAAATATTCTCAGTGAAAACACTTAAAGATGGTGGAGCTATGCGGGATCGAACCGCAGACCTCCTGCGTGCAAGGCAGGCGCTCTCCCAGCTGAGCTATAGCCCCATCTGTATTTTCTACGAAGAGAAATTGGTGGGTCTGAGTGGACTTGAACCACCGACCTCTCGCTTATCAGGCGAACGCTCTAACCACCTGAGCTACAGACCCACGCTTTGCTTCTTTAAACTATTCTAAACCTAATCAATCTGTGTGGACACTAATCAACAACAATCTTATCGTTAAGGAGGTGATCCAGCCCCAGGTTCCCCTAGGGCTACCTTGTTACGACTTCACCCCAGTCATGAACCACAAAGTGGTAAGCGTCCCCCAGAAGGTTAAACTACCTACTTCTTTTGCAGCCCACTCCCATGGTGTGACGGGCGGTGTGTACAAGGCCCGGGAACGTATTCACCGTAGCATTCTGATCTACGATTACTAGCGATTCCGACTTCATGGAGTCGAGTTGCAGACTCCAATCCGGACTACGACGCACTTTTTGGGATTCGCTTACTCTCGCAAGTTAGCCGCCCTCTGTATGCGCCATTGTAGCACGTGTGTAGCCCTACTCGTAAGGGCCATGATGACTTGACGTCGTCCCCACCTTCCTCCGGTTTATCACCGGCAGTCTCCCCAAAGTTCCCACCCGAAGTGCTGGCAATTAAGGATAAGGGTTGCGCTCGTTGCGGGACTTAACCCAACATTTCACAACACGAGCTGACGACAGCCATGCAGCACCTGTCTCAGAGCTCCCGAAGGCACACCTGCGTCTCCGCTGGCTTCTCTGGATGTCAAGAGT